>NZ_JAHVIT010000020.1 GCF_019801605.1 Maritimibacter alkaliphilus | reverse complement strand
CCCATGCGGGCTACGACACGCTCTATGGCGGGGCGGGCGATGACGAGCTGCATGGCGGCGCGGACCAGAGCACGCTGCACGGCGGCGAGGGCAATGACCTGCTCTACGGCGGGGCCAGCAATGACCTGCTGACCGGCGGCGCGGGCGATGACACGCTGAACGGCGGCGACGGCTATGACCGGATCTCGGGCGGGGCGGGGGCGGATGTCTTCGTGGCAACGGCCCTGTCTGAGATGGACGGCTCGGCCTATGACCACGTGACGGATTTCTCGGTCTCCGAGGGCGACCGGCTGGACGTATCGCACCTGAACGTCTCGGACCTCGCGACGGTGACGCAGCTGATGCAGGACCGGGCGCACAGCGACGGGGCCTCCTTCACCTATTACCGCAACAGCCAGCAGAGCGAGACGATCCTCGATGATGTGAGCACCTCGCAGGTGCGCGCGGGCCAGGTGATCCTGAGCACGGTGGAGAGCGACGACACGATCTATGGCTCGGACGG
>NZ_JAHVIT010000019.1 GCF_019801605.1 Maritimibacter alkaliphilus | reverse complement strand
AGCAGGATGTCGTACTTGCGGCAGATCTCCTGCACGCGCTCCCAGTAGCCCTTCGGCGGCACGATCACGCCGCCGCCGGCGGTTATCGGCTCGAGGCAGAGGGCGCCCACGGTCTCGGGGCCCTCGCGCAGGATGACCTCCTCAATGGCATCGGCGGCGCGGCGGCCGTAGGCCTCGCCGGAGAGGTCCCACTGCTTGCGGTACTCGAGGCAGTGCGGCACCTCGATGAAGCCCGGCGCGAAGGGGCCGTATTGGGCGTTGCGCTCGGGCTGGCCGCCGGCGGAGAGGGCGCCGATGGTGGTGCCGTGGTAGTCGCGCTCGCGGAAGAGGATCTTGTGCTTTTCGCCGCCGTAGCGCTTGTGGGCGATCTGGCGGACCATCTTGAAGGCCTTCTCGTTGGCCTCCGAGCCGGAGTTGCAGTAGTAGACGCGGCTCATGCCGGGCATCTTGGAGATCAGCTTCTCCGAGAAGAGCGCGCCGGGGATCGAGCCCGCGGAGCCGGCGAAGTAGTTCAGCTTCACCAGCTGGTCGCGAACCGCGTCGGCGAT
>NZ_JAHVIT010000018.1 GCF_019801605.1 Maritimibacter alkaliphilus | reverse complement strand
CCCGAGACCGTGGGCGCCCTCTGCCTCGAGCCGATAACCGCCGGCGGCGGCGTGATCGTGCCGCCGAAGGGCTACTGGGAGCGCGTGCAGGAGATCTGCCGCAAGTACGACATCCTGCTCCACATCGACGAGGTCGTCTGCGGCCTGGGCCGCACCGGCACTTGGTTCGGCTACCAGCAGTTCGGCATCGAGCCCGACTTCGTGACCATGGCCAAGGGCGTCGCCTCCGGCTACGCGGCCATCGCCTGCTGCGTGACCACCGAGAAGGTTTTCGACCTCTTCAAGGACGATGCCGCCGATCCGCTGAACTACTTCCGCGACATCTCGACCTTCGGCGGCTGCACCGCTGGCCCCGCCGCAGCGCTCGAGAACATGCGCATCATCGAGGAGGAGAACCTGCTCGAAAACACCCAGAAGATGGGCGAGCGCCTCACCGCCAACCTCCTCGCCCTGCAGGAGAAACACGCGGTGATCGGCGACGTCCGCGGCCTCGGCCTGTTCCAGGGTGTCGAGCTCGTCTCCGACCGCACCACGAAGGAGCCGGTGCCCGAGACGCTGGCCCAGCAGGTCGTGGCCGAATGCGGCGCCCAGGGGGTGATCATCGGCGTCACCAACCGCTCGCTGCCGGGCCTCAACACCACGCTCTGCCTCAGCCCCGCCCTGATCGCCACCGCCGC
>NZ_JAHVIT010000017.1 GCF_019801605.1 Maritimibacter alkaliphilus | reverse complement strand
CCCGAGACCGTGGGCGCCCTCTGCCTCGAGCCGATAACCGCCGGCGGCGGCGTGATCGTGCCGCCGAAGGGCTACTGGGAGCGCGTGCAGGAGATCTGCCGCAAGTACGACATCCTGCTGCACATCGACGAGGTGGTCTGCGGCCTGGGCCGCACCGGCACCTGGTTCGGCTACCAGCAGTTCGGCATCGAGCCGGACTTCGTGACCATGGCCAAGGGCGTCGCCTCCGGCTACGCGGCCATCGCCTGCTGCGTGACCACCGAGAAGGTCTTCGACCTCTTCAAGGACGATGCCGCCGATCCGCTGAACTACTTCCGCGACATCTCGACCTTCGGCGGCTGCACCGCCGGCCCCGCCGCGGCGCTGGAGAACATGCGCATCATCGAGGAGGAGAACCTGCTCGAAAACACCCGGAAGATGGGCGAGCGCCTCACCGCCAACCTCCTCGCCCTGCAGGAGAAACACGCGGTGATCGGCGAGGTCCGCGGCCTCGGCCTGTTCCAGGGCGTCGAACTCGTCTCCGACCGCACCACGAAGGAGCCGGTGCCCGAGAAACTCGCCCAGCAGGTCGTGGCCGAATGCGGCGCCCAGGGGGTGATCATCGGCGTCACCAACCGCTCGCTGCCGGGCCTCAACACCACGCTCTGCCTCAGCCCCGCCCTGATCGCCACCGCCGC
>NZ_JAHVIT010000016.1 GCF_019801605.1 Maritimibacter alkaliphilus | reverse complement strand
CGGAGTCGATGGTGAAGGACATCCGCCGGCGCACGCGGAAGCACCATTCCGCCGAAGAGAAGATCCGCATCGTCCTTGAAGGGCTGCGCGGGGAGGACAGCATTGCCGAACTCTGCCGACGTGAGGGGATCGCCACGAGCCTCTACTATAGCTGGTCAAAAGAGTTCCTCGAGGCCGGCAAGAAGCGGCTCGCGGGCGATACCGCGCGCCAGGCCACCAGCCCCGAGGTCAAAGATCTGCGGCAGGAAGCGTCGGCGCTGAAAGAGGCGGTGGCCGATCTCACCTTGGAGAACCGCCTGCTCAAAAAAAGCATGCTCGGGGATGGGGGCGACGAGGAATGAGATATCCCGCCTCCGAGAAGCTCGAGATCATCCGGCAGGTGGAGCAATCGCACCTGCCGGCGAAGCGGACGCTGGACATGCTGGGCATCCCGCGTACGACCTTCTACCGCTGGTATGACCGCTATTTGTCGCTTGGCGCCGCCGGGCTCGCAGACCGGCCCTCGCGCCCTGCGCGGGTCTGGAACCGGATCCCAGACAAGGTGCGCAAGCAGGTCGTCGATCTGGCCCTCGAGCAGCCCGAGCTGTCACCCCGGGAGCTCGCCGCCCGCTTCACCGACACTCAGCGTTACGTCGTGTCGGAAGCCAGCGTCTACAGGGTTCTGAAGGCGCATGACCCAATCACCAGCCCGGCCTTCGTGGTGATCAAGGCGGCAGAGGAGTTCCACGAGAAGACGGTCCGGCCGAACCAGCTCTGGCAGACCGACTTCACCTACCTGAAGGTCATCGGTCACGCCGGAGGCGTGCCTTCGGCACGACGGCTGGTTCTACCTCTCGACCATCCTCGATGATTACAGCCGCTACGTCATCGCGTGGCGGCTCTGCACCACGATGAGGGCGTCGGACGTGACCGCAACGCTGGAAGATGCCTTAGTCGCCTCGGGTTGCGACCAGGCCACAGTCGCCCACCGGCCTCGGCTGCTGAGCGACAATGGCAGCAGTTACATCTCCGGGGAACTGGCCGACTGGCTTGCCGGCGAGGGGATGGATCATGTCCGCGGTGCTCCTCGGCACCCTCAGACACAGGGCAAGATCGAACGCTGGCACCAGACCCTCAAGAACCGCATCTTGCTCGAGAACTATTACCTGCCGGGCGCTCTGGAGCAGGCGATCGGCGACTTCATCGACCACTACAACCA
>NZ_JAHVIT010000015.1:2500-5820 GCF_019801605.1 Maritimibacter alkaliphilus | reverse complement strand
TTTTGTCATACGTATTGAGAGATATGTGGCTCTTTACTAGGTCTGGCGGCGATCTACTCTCCCACGTCTTGAGACGCAGTACCATTGACGCGACAGCGCTTAACGGCCGAGTTCGGGATGGGATCGGGTGTTTCGCTTGTGCTATGACCACCAGACCGAGGAAAGAGCCTGTTGTCCAAGTCAGTATTTATTTGTGTATGCTTCTGATTTGTCAGTAGTGCAGTGCTTCTCTTTTATTGAGTAGCAAGTCTGGTTTCTACTGGATCAAATCAAGCCTATCGGGCCATTAGTACCGGTCAACTGAATGCATTACTGCACTTACATCTCCGGCCTATCGACGTGGTGGTCTACCACGGCCCTCAGGGATACCTTGTTTTGAGGGGGGCTTCCCGCTTAGATGCCTTCAGCGGTTATCCTGTCCGGACATAGCTACCCTGCACTGCCGTTGGCACGACAACAGGTCCACCAGTGGTCCGTTCACCCCGGTCCTCTCGTACTAGGGGCAACTCCTCTCAAGTATCCTACACCCACGGCAGATAGGGACCGAACTGTCTCACGACGTTCTAAACCCAGCTCACGTACCTCTTTAAACGGCGAACAGCCGTACCCTTGGGACCTGCTCCAGCCCCAGGATGAGATGAGCCGACATCGAGGTGCCAAACACTGCCGTCGATATGGACTCTTGGGCAGTATCAGCCTGTTATCCCCGGCGTACCTTTTATCCGTTGAGCGATGGCCCTCCCACTTGGGACCACCGGATCACTATGGCCGTCTTTCGACTCTGCTCGACTTGTCAGTCTTGCAGTCAGGCTGGCTTCTGCCATTGCACTCAACGAGCGATTTCCGACCGCTCTGAGCCAACCTTCGCGCGCCTCCGTTACGCTTTAGGAGGCGACCGCCCCAGTCAAACTACCCGCCACACAGGGTCCCGGAACCCGATAAGGGATCGCGGTTAGACATCAAGCAAAGCAAGGGTGGTATCTCAAGGGAGGCTCCACGGGGACTGGCGTCCCTGCTTCGAAGCCTACCACCTATCCTGCACATGCTTGGCCTGATGCCAGTGTGAAGCTGTAGTAAAGGTGCACGGGGTCTTTCCGTCTAACCGCGGGAAGCCTGCATCTTGACAGGCAATTCAATTTCGCTGAGTCGATGTTGGAGACAGCGGGGAAGTCGTTACGCCATTCGTGCAGGTCGGAACTTACCCGACAAGGAATTTCGCTACCTTAGGACCGTTATAGTTACGGCCGCCGTTTACCGGGGCTTCAATTCGGAGCTTGCACCCCTCCTTTTAACCTTCCGGCACCGGGCAGGCGTCAGACCCTATACGTCGTCTTGCGACTTCGCAGAGCCCTGTGTTTTTAGTAAACAGTCGCCACCCCCTGGTTTGTGCCCCCAGCCTCCAGTTGCCTGGAAACCGGGCTCCCTTCTCGCGAACTTACGGGAGTATTTTGCCGAGTTCCTTCAACATCGTTCTCTCAAGCGCCTTGGTATTCTCTACCAGTCCACCTGTGTCGGTTTAGGGTACGATCTCATAGTGAGGCTATTTCCAGGAACTGCTAAGCGGCCCCTCCAATCCGATAAGGAGGAACAACCTTCGCAATCCGTCACCATCACATGGCCCAGGAATATTAACCTGGTTCCCATCGACTACGCCTTTCGGCCTCGCCTTAGGGGTCGGCTTACCCTGCTCAGATTAGCTTTAAGCAGGAACCCTTGGACTTTCGGCGAGAGTGTCTCTCACACTCTTTGTCGCTACTCATGTCATCATTCTCGCTAGTGATCTCTCCACCGGATGCCTTACAGCCCGGCTTCATCGAAAGCACTCTATCCTGCGCTACCGCTTCGCTACTTGAGCGCAATGTCTTGCGCTTTCGTACTTCAGCGGCAGAAGAGGACGAGTGCTATGTCACACTACGCTCCGCTACCATGCACTATGTGCATCCTCAGCTTCGGCTCATGGCTTGAGCCCCGTTACATCTTCGCCGCAGGACAACTTATTTAGACCAGTGAGCTGTTACGCTATCTTTAAAGGATGGCTGCTTCTAAGCCAACCTCCTGGTTGTTTTGGTCGTCCCACCTGCTTTCCCACTTAGCCATGAATTGGGGGCCTTAGCTGGAGGTCAGGGTTGTTTCCCTCTCCACTACGGGCGTTAGCACCCGCAGTGTGTCTGCCATCTAGTACTCCCGGGTATTCGGAGTTTGGTTAGGATCAGTAAGCCTGTGGGGCCCCATTACCCATCCAGTGCTCTACCCCCCGGGGTATTCGGATGACGCTCTACCTAAATAGATTTCGCGGAGAACCAGCTATCTCCGAGTTTGATTGGCCTTTCACCCCTAGGCACAACTCATCCCGACCTTTTTCAACAGGTGTGGGTTCGGACCTCCAGTAAGTGTTACCTTACCTTCATCCTGGTCATGCCTAGATCACTCGGTTTCGGGTCTGATCCCACGAACTCGACGCCCTATTAAGACTCGCTTTCGCTGCGCCTACACCTATCGGCTTAAGCTTGCACGTGAGACCAAGTCGATGACCCATTATACAAAAGGTACGCCGTCAGCTCTCGAGGAGCCTCCGACTGATTGTAGGCGTCCGGTTTCAGGTACTGTTTCACTCCCCTCGTCGGGGTGCTTTTCACCTTTCCCTCACGGTACTGGTTCGCTATCGGTCAGTAAGGAGTACTTAGCCTTCGAGGGTGGTCCCCCGATCTTCAGACAGGATTTCACGTGTCCCGCCCTACTTAATACGTCCCATCGAGCTTCCTGTACGGGGCTGTCACCCGCTATGGCCATGCTTCCCAACATGTTCCAGTCACTCTCAAGGCTCGGCTGGTCCCCGTTCGCTCGCCGCTACTGAGGGAGTATCAATTGATTTCCTTTCCTCCGGGTACTTAGATGTTTCAGTTCCCCGGGTTTGCTCTTAAAACCCTATGTGTTCAGGTAATAAGTACCTGTTTCAGCAAGATATTGAATGGCCGAAGCCAACAATATCAAACTGTCAGGTGGGTTGCCCCATTCGGAGATTCATGGATCAAAGCCTATTCTCAGCTCCCCATGACTTATCGCAGAGTATCACGTCCTTCATCGCCTCTTACTGCCAAGGCATCCACCAAACGCCCTTCTCGCGCTTGATCTGATCCAGAAGAAGCCAGACTGACGTCCGGCGCGATGCAGATGCGGGCTGGTTCGTCCGCAGCATCTCTGTTCTGATCAGAAGTCATACATTTTCCCGCCTGGACTGACGTCCAGACATTGGCAAACTGCCACCCGAGGGCGACATTTGCCTGGTTAGTGTACTTGACTTGGACAACGGTTACTTCTTT
>NZ_JAHVIT010000014.1 GCF_019801605.1 Maritimibacter alkaliphilus | reverse complement strand
AGTTGTTTGTCCATCGAATGAACCAAACCGCCCACATATCTCTTCAGATACCAGCAATGTCAAAGAGCGTGAGAGACAAAAACCAGACCGTTGCGCCCTAACTTGCGGCGCGCCCGCCCAGATGCCTCTCGAAGTCCGTTCCGCCTTAACCGCAGTGGCTCTCGCCGCCGCGCCGTCCAGCGCCCCGTCAGCGCCTCAGCGCCGCCGGTGAAGGGGCTTTTACGGATACCAACCGGGACCCGCAAGAGGGATCTTCAAAAAACTTTCGTGGAAGGCAGCGCGCCGCCGGCCCCTTCCGGGAATGAGAGAGTGCGCGCGCGCCCGAACGCGCACGCGCACGCGAGGGCGATCTCTGGAGCCCTTGTTTTGCTGAGGTTTGGGAGGTGTCACGCCGGCCAGGCGCGGCAGACTGGGGACGACCGGCCAGACCGCCGAGCGCGGCCTGCTTCCCTGAGGGCAACCTGACTGCCTTCCGGGTGATCCGGGCTGCATCCGGCACCTCCGCGCGGGCTTTCGAGTCGCCAGAGGGCGGGCCGAAGGCATCAAGCGCCCCTCGGAGGCGCGACTCGACCGGCAGTGACGTAGGGTCGACGGCGAAGTTTTCCGCCCCGATCATCCGAGTCGGGGCGAAATGTCGAATCGGGGCCCGCGATTCGGGCCGGTGAGTCGCACAGGACGACTCGTCGGCCTGCACAGGGACGCGGTCCGGACGAGATTCGCACCCGCCCTCGCCCGCGGGCCTCAATCGAGTCGGCGCACCATGAGCTGATTCCCCGCGCCGCGCTTGGTCTCGAAGATCTTCAGCTCGCCGATGAGGTCCGAGAACTTGCGCTTGCCATAGGTCCGCGTGTCGAAGTCCGGGTTGTCCGCGGTCACGTACTGGCCGAGCTGCCCCATCGGATACCACTCGTCATCCTGTTCGATCTTGTCCATGGCACGCAGGATCAGCGGCACCGCCTCCAGCGGTTTGCGCTTGCCCGGCCCCGGCTCCGAGCCCTTGCTCGGGCTCGGCTCGTCAACGATGTTCTCGATCAGCACGAAGCGGTTGCAGACGTTGCGCAGGCTTTCGGGCGCCTTGGCCTCGCCGATCCCGATCACGTCGAGCCCCTGTTCCCGGATGCGGTTGGCAAGGGCGGTGAAGTCGCTGTCGGAGGAGACCAGCACGAAGCCGTCGAAACGGCCGGTGTGCAGGATATCCATCGCGTCGATCACCAGGCCGATGTCGCTGGCGTTCTTGCCCTTGGTGTTGGCGGTCTCCTGATGACCGACGAGGCCGAGGCTGCGCACCTGCTCCGTCCAGGGGCGCAGACGCTCCGCGCCCCAGTCGCCGTAGACCCGGCGCAGCGCCGGTTCGCCGTAAGAGGTCACCTCCTTGAGGATCGCAGCGGCGTGGCGGGCGGGGATGTTGTCGGCGTCGATCAGGACGGCATAGAGCGGACGGCTTTCTGGCATGAGCTTTCTCGTTATTGGCCTCCCGTTCAATCTGGCAGGTCAATGGCGGGGGTCAAGTGCGTGGGCGGTCTTGTGTAGGGGTCTCGCCGGTGCTTGACGTCACGCCCCGGGGCGGTTTCGCTGAGGGCGGCGCGCCCGGGTGCGCCGACGATGCGAAAGGGACGCGACCATGACCACGATCCTCGGCCTGTCCGGCAGCCTGCGGGCGAAATCCTACAACGCGGCCCTGCTCCGCGCGGCGATCGAGCTCTGCCCCGAGGGCGCGACGATCCGGCCGGGAACCATCACCGGCGTGCCGCTCTACAATGCCGACGAAGAAGCCGCCGACGGCGCGCCGCCCGCGGTGGTGACCCTGCGGGAGCAGCTGGCGGCGGCGGATGCGCTGTTGATGGTGACGCCCGAGTACAACAACGGCGTGCCGGGCGTGTTCAAGAATGCGATCGACTGGATGTCGAGCGGAGAGGGCGCGGCGCTCTTCCGGGGCAAGCCCGTCGGCGTGATCGGCACCTCGCCCGGGGGCTTCGGGACAATGCTGAGCCAGGCGCACTGGCTGCAGGTGCTTCGGGCGCTTGCCACCCGTCCCTACCAGGAGGGGCGGCTGATGGTGTCGAAGGCAGGAGCGGTCTTCGATGAAAACGGCGCCCTCACCGATGCGAAGGTGCGGGACCAGTTGCGCGGGTACCTCGACGGCTTCGTGCAGGCGATCCGCTAGGGGGACAGCAGGGGCGGACACCGCCCCCGCTGCACGCCGATCAGATCGGTCAGCCGCGCGCTTCGGCCTGCAGCACCTTCTCGATGCGGGCGACGTCCTCGGGATTGTTGAGCTCCCAGAACAGGCGCCCCCGGGCATCGACCTCGACGCATTTCAGCTTGGCGCCGTTTTCGAGGAAGCGCAGCTGCTCCAGCCCTTCGAGCTTCTCCAGCACGCCCTCGGCCCAGGTGCCATAGGCCGCGAGGGCGCGGGGACGGTACGCATAGACCCCGACGTGGTGGAAGACGGGCACCTGCCCCGCATCGAAGCTCTTGCCGCCGGTATAGGGGATCACTTCCTTGGAGAAATAGAGCGCGTTCCTGTCCGTATCGAAGACCGCGGTGGTGCCCCCGACCCGGTCGTTCTTGCGGTCCTCGAGGAACATCGCCAGCGTTTCCGGATCGCAGCGCAGGACGGGCGTGGCGGCGTCGAGGCTTTCATCCTCCTGCATCGCGCGGACCAGATCGCTGAGGAACCAAGGCGGTGTCAGCGGTGCGTCGCCCTGCAGGTTCACCACCAGTTCGGGGCTCAGCCCGCCGCGCGTCAGGGCGTCGGCGCAGCGTTCGGTCCCGTTGCGGCAGTCCTCGGAGGTCATGATGACCTCGGCGCCAAAGGCGCGGGCCGCGTCCGCGATGCGGTCGTCATCGGTCGCGACGAAGACGGCGTCGGCCTCCGGCACGGACATGGCCGCTTCCCAGCTGCGCTGGATCAGGCTCTTGGTGCCATCGGGGCCGGTGAGCGTGGCCAGAGGTTTTCCCGGATACCGGGTCGAGGCATAGCGGGCGGGGATCAGGATGACAGTCTTCATGGGTAACCTCGGACAGGATTAGGCAACGCCTGCGCGCAGGCAGTCGTGCAGGCGCAGGAGCCCCAGCGGGTGCATCTCGGCATCGACCACGAAGAGCGCCGTGATCTTCTTTTCGTTCATCAGGTGGACCGCCTCGGAGGCCAGGGCCCCGGCGTCGATCGTCTTGGGGCTGGTGGTGGCCACGTCCCCGACGGTGCTGTCGAACAGCGTTTCGAGATGGCGACGCAGGTCACCGTCGGTGATGATCCCGGTGAGCCGGCCCGCGACCGTGCCGTCCTCGGTCATCCCCAGCACGCCGAAGCCCTTGCCGGACATGGCGACGAGGGCCTCGCGCATCGGCGCATCCGCTGTCACCAGCGGCAGATCGGATGCAGGGGTCATCAGCGCCTCGACCCGCAGCAGCTGTGCGCCCAGCTTCCCGCCGGGGTGGAAGACCTGGAAATCGGCCTTGCCGAACCCGCGGCCCTGCATCAGCGCCACGGCAAGCGCATCGCCAAGCGCCAGCGTCGCGGTGGTGGAGGTCGTCGGGGCGATCCCCATCGGACAGGCCTCGGCGGCATCGGGCAACGGCAGGACGATGTCGGCCGCGCTGCCAAGGGTGCTCTCCGGGCGGCGCGTGATGGCAATGAGGGGGATCGCGAAACGACCGGCATAGGTGACAAGATCGGCCAGCTCCGTCGTCTCGCCGGAATTCGAGATCACGATGCAGGCGTCCGCCTTGGTGATCATGCCGAGGTCCCCGTGACTTGCCTCGGTCGGGTGGACGAATTGCGCCGGCGTCCCGGTCGAGGCAAAGGTCGCGGCAATCTTGCGGGCGATATGGCCGGACTTGCCGACGCCCGAAACGATCACACGTCCGGTGACGGCCCGCAGGATCGCGATCGCCTCGCGATGCGCCTCGCCGAGGGACCCGGCCATCAGCGACAGGGCATCGGCCTCGACCTTCAGGACACGACCCATTTCGGCCAGATCATCGTTGTTCAGGGCGTCAGTCGCTGTCATCGGGTTTCTCCTTCGTTGCATGCGATCTACCCCCGAAGACGACAGGCGGGCAAGTGTTGGTCTCACCCCCGGCCCCGTCAGCGGACGCACGCCTTCGTACCCGGTACCGCCGATGCGCGGGCCGCCGCGCCTTCCCGGTGCCCCGCCCGTCCGGTGCCCGCCCTGCCCCGGAGATGTCCGAACCGGGGGGCCAGATGCGAAAAAGGGGCGCCGTGAAGCACCCCTTCGGATGTCGAGCGTGCCTGCCCGTTACGGGATCAGCCGCGCGATGATCAGGTCCGCGGCCTGCTCCGGGGTCATCTCGGTGGTGTCGATACGCAGCTCGGCCCCCTCGGGCGCCTCGTAGGGGCTGTCGATCCCGGTGAAGTTCTTCAGCTGCCCGGCGCGCGCCTTGGCATAGAGCCCCTTCACGTCGCGGCTTTCGGCCACTTCCAGCGGGGTGTCCACGAAGACCTCGACGAATTCACCCGGCTGCATCATCTGGCGCACCATCTCGCGTTCCGAGCGGAAGGGCGAGATGAAGGCGGTGATCACGATCAGCCCGGCATCGGTCATCAGCTTGGCGACCTCGCCGACGCGCCGGATGTTCTCGATCCGGTCGGCCTCGGTGAAGCCGAGGTCCTTGTTCAGACCGTGCCGCACGTTGTCACCATCCAGCAGGAAGGTGTGGCGGTTCATCCGCGCCAGCTTCTTCTCGACGATATTGGCGATCGTCGACTTGCCCGAACCGGAGAGGCCGGTCAGCCAGATCACCGCGGGCTTCTGGTTCTTCATCGCCGCGTGATCATCGCGGGTGATGTCCGTGGCCTGCCAGTGGATGTTCTGGGCCCGCCGCAGGGCAAAGTTGATCATCCCCGCCGCGACCGTCTGGTTGGTCATCTTGTCGATCAGGATGAACCCGCCGAGGTCGTGGTTCTCGCCATAGGGCGCAAAGGGGATCTCGCGGTCCGTGGTGACGTTGGCCACGCCGATGGCGTTCAGGTCCAGCGTCTTGGCGGCCATATGCTCCTGCGTGTTGACGTTCACCTCGTACTTGGGGTGCTGCACGGTGGCCGAGACGGTCTGGGTGCCGATCTTGAGCCAGTAGGCCCGGCCCGGCACCATCTCGTGTTCGTCCATCCAGATGACCGTGCTTTCGAACTGGTCGGCCACCTCGAGCGGCGCCTGCGCCGCCACGATGACCTGCCCGCGGGAGCAGTCGATCTCGTCTTCCAGCGTCAGGGTCACCGCCTCGCCGGCCACGGCCATGGCGCGATCGCCGTCGAAGGTGACCACGCGGGCCACCTTGGAGGTCTTGCCCGAGGGCAGCACGCGCACCGGGTCCCCGGGCTGCACCCGCCCCGAGGCGATCAGCCCGGCAAAGCCGCGGAAGTCGAGGTTGGGCCGGTTCACCCATTGCACGGGCATCCGGAACGGCGCCTCCTGCGGCTCCTTGGTGCTGTCGATCTCGACGGTTTCGAGATGCGGCAGCAGCGCGGTGCCGCTGTACCAGGGCGTGTTCTCGGAGGGCGCGGTGATATTGTCGCCCATGTAGCCCGAGATCGGGATCGGCACGAAAGCCTCGATGCCGATCGACTGGGCGAAGGTGGTGTAATCAGCCACGATCTCGTCAAAGACCTCCTGGCTGTAGTCCACCAGGTCCATCTTGTTCACGGCCAGCACGATGTTCTTGATGCCCAGCAGATGCACCAGGTAGCTGTGCCGCTTGGTCTGGGTCAGCACGCCCTTGCGCGCGTCGATCAGGATCACGGCCAGGTCGGCGGTGGAGGCGCCGGTGACCATGTTGCGGGTGTACTGCTCGTGGCCCGGCGTGTCGGCGACGATGAACTTGCGCTTCTCCGTGGTGAAGAAGCGGTAGGCCACATCGATGGTGATGCCCTGCTCGCGCTCGGCGGCCAGCCCGTCCACCAGCAGGGCGAAGTCGATGCCCTCGCCCTGGGTGCCGACGCGCTTGCTGTCAGCCTCCAGCGTCGCGAGCTGGTCCTCGAAGATCATCTTGCTGTCGTAGAGCAGCCGGCCGATCAGCGTGGACTTGCCGTCATCCACCGAACCGCAGGTGATAAAACGCAGCATGGTCTTGTGCTGGTGCGTCTCGAGGTAGGCGTCGATGTCCTCGGCGATCAGCGCGTCGGTCTTGTAGATCGTGTCTTTGTCTTGGGTCGTCATGGGGTGTCCCCTGGAAACTGGTTGGGCCATCCACCGCGGGTCGCGGGACGGCGGAAAAAGCTCAGAAGTAGCCTTCCTGCTTCTTCTTCTCCATCGAGGCGGCCTGATCGTGGTCGATCGCGCGGCCCTGGCGTTCGGAAGTGGTGGTCAGCAAGGTTTCCTGGATCACCTCCGGCAGGGTCTTGGCGGTGCTTTCCACGGCGCCAGTCAGCGGGTAGCAGCCCAGCGTCCGGAAGCGGATCGAGCGCATCACCGGCGTCTCGCCGTCTTTCAGCGGGAAGCGGTCGTCGTCCACCATCAGCAGCATGCCGTCCCGCTCGACCGTGGGGCGTTCCTCGGCCATGTAGAGCGGCACGATCTCGATGCCCTCGAGGTGGATGTACTGCCAGATGTCCAGTTCGGTCCAGTTCGAGATCGGGAAGACCCGCATGGACTCGCCCTTGTTCTTGCGCGCGTTGTAGAGCCGCCAGAGTTCCGGGCGCTGGTTCTTCGGATCCCAGCGGTGCGAGGCGGTACGGAAGGAGAAGACCCGCTCCTTGGCCCGCGATTTCTCCTCGTCCCGGCGTGCGCCGCCGAAAGCCGCGTCGAAGCCGTATTTGTCCAGCGCCTGCTTCAGCCCCTCGGTCTTCCACATGTCGGTGTGGAGCGAGCCGTGGTCGAAGGGGTTGATGCCCTTCTCCTTGGCCTCGGGGTTCTGGTAGACGATCAGCTCCATCCCCGCATCGGCGGCGGCCTTGTCGCGCAGCTTGTACATGTCCTGGAACTTCCAGGTGGTGTCGACATGCATCAGCGGGAAGGGCGGCGGCGCCGGGTAGAAGGCCTTCTTGGCCAGGTGCAGCATGACGGCGCTGTCCTTGCCCACGGAATAGAGCATGACGGGGTTCTGGGCTTCGGCGGCCACCTCGCGCAGGATGTGGATGCTCTCCGCTTCCAGGCGCTGCAGGTGGGTCAGGGACTTCAGGCTCATAAGGTATCCTGTGGAAATCGAGTATTGATCGACAGGTAAACCTGTGCTCTCTCTATGACACCTCCCATATGGGAGGTACCAGTTGAGGAGCGGGACCCAAGGCCCCGAATTCAGCCCTCCGTTCATACCCCAAGAGGACCGGAACGCGCATGCCAAGCGAAGCGGAGATCCTGAATGCGCTCTACACCGCAGCCAGCGCCCCCTCCGGGACGCCCGGGTGGCCCGCGTTTCTTGCACTGCTGGCCGAACAGACCGGCGCCGGCAGCGCCGCGCTGCGCCTCGACCGGCAGGGCGTGCGGGAACAGGACTGGCATTGGCACGATCCAAAAGTCGAGCCGCCTGCCCGGCCCGAGCCCGACCAGCCTCGGATGCGCTTCCACCGGATATACGGACAGGGTGACCTCCCCAGCCTGACGGCCCCCGCACGAGATCCCCTGCGCGCCGTCAAGACACAGCTGAGGCCCGGCCCGGACCAGGGCAACAGCGCCCTGTTGATCCTGCAGCGCAAGGGCGACGACTTCCGCGCCACGGCGGCGGTGCAGCTCTCCACCCTGATCCCGCACCTCGGCCCGGCCCTGGAAACCTGGGAGAGACTCGCCGAGGAACGCGCCCGCGCCAGCCGATACCGCGCCATCGCCGGGCACCTCGGCGGGGGATGGGTCCTCTTTTCGCCAAACGGGACCGTCCTCGAAATGGACGCCGGGCTGCGCGCCCCCCTCGAGGCGATAGCCGGAATTCGCGTCGGACCGGACGGCCGTCTGCTGATCCGCGACACGCTGCTGGCACAGGAGTTGAAAAAGGCGCTCTCTTCCTCAAAAACCGCATCCGGCCCCGACACCCTCACGCCGAAGGCACATCTGCTGCGACTCTCCGAGCAGCCCCTGATGGAGATGATGATCCGCGATGATCCAACGGCTCCTGACGGGCAGCCCCGCAGGATCGGATATCTCCGTAGCGCGCCCATGGCTGAAGCGCTTCCTCTCGCCTCAACCGCAAGGCACCTTGGCCTGAGCCCGAGCGAGGCCAAACTCGCCTGCCTGATCTGCGACGGTCGCAGCCTCGCTGAAGCCGCCAACCGCCTCTCCTGGACGATCGACACCACGCGTACGACGTCGAAGCGGATCTTTGCTCGCATGGACGTCACAGGCCAGGCCGGCGTGATGAGAAAGATGCTGACCAGTGCGCTCTGGTTCGACGACGCGGAGCGCTCAGGGTCCTGAACTGCAGTTCGTCCTCGCACGAGATCCCTTTGGCCGCGGCACAGAAATCTGATTGCGCAGAGGTTCTCGCACGCAAAACGCCCGACGCTTTGTGGCGTCGGGCGTTTTGTTTGTTTTTGTCATACGTATTGAGAGATATGTGGCTCTTTACTAGGTCTGGCGGCGATCTACTCTCCCACGTCTTGAGACGCAGTACCATTGACGCGACAGCGCTTAACGGCCGAGTTCGGGAT
>NZ_JAHVIT010000013.1 GCF_019801605.1 Maritimibacter alkaliphilus | reverse complement strand
TCGGCAGAGTTCGGCAATGCTGTCCTCCCCGCGCAGCCCTTCAAGGACGATGCGGATCTTCTCTTCGGCGGAATGGTGCTTCCGCGTGCGCCGGCGGATGTCCTTCACCATCGACTCCGCCCTCGGCTTCGCTGTTCCGGGTTTCTGTCTCATCTCCAATCCTTGGTGGTTACGATGAGCCAGAAACCCTCCGTTACAAAGTCAACTCAGATGTCCCAGGGGCGCTGACGGGGGACAGTCTACAGCCCGGATGTCGTGCCGCCGGACTTTCACGCCGTCACGGAAATTTGGCTGGGCGGTGCATGGCAACTCGTGGACGCAACCGGCATGACGAGCGCCGAGACGATGGCCGTCATAGCCATCGGACGGGACGCGTATGATGTCGCCTTCATGGACTCGCAGGCGCCGGCAGAACTGCTTCTCCAGTCGGTCATCGTGAAGAGGATGTAAGGCGATCGCGACCCGCTCTTATCCTCTGTCTTGGCAGGGGCGTCCGCATGTTGACGCGCTTCGGCCGATCACGGCCAGAGTGGCGGGCAGGCCGTCAATGGCTGTGCTCCATGCCCGTCTGTGCCTGCCCGCTCTGCCGGATGCCGCGGTCCCTACGGCCTATGGCCTCCCCTCTAGAGCCATGCGGTTGCAAACAGAAGCAAGCTTGTCAGCGCGCCCAGAAAGGGAACGATGATTGGAACTCTGAAGTGGTCAGACCCATCGTCACCCTTCCATTTCAGACGAAACAGGGCGGCATTCACCAGGATGAAGACCGACAGGACGATCTGTGACGTTCGTTCGGCCAGTGCCTCGATCGGCAATGCCAGGGCGAGACATGCGATGACACACATCACCAAGAGCGTTGCGACGACCGGTGTCTGTGTTCGCGTACCGACAACGGCCAGGGCCGGAAACAGGTGCCCCTGATCCGCCAGGCCATAGAGGACGCGCGACGCCATGATCATCTGTATCAGGACCCCGTTTATGGTTGCGACGATGGCGATGACGGAGAAGACCTGTCGCACGCCCCCGGGAGCGGCGTCGAAGACCAGCGCGAGCGGGGCCGCGGAGGTGGCCAGCCTGTCGAGAGGAACAGCCACAAGCACGGCGGCTGTGGTCGCGAGATAGAGCGACGTCGCGATGACCAGCGTCAGAACGATCGCCTTGGGCATGGTCGACACCGGGTCTTTGACTTCTTCCGCAACGTTCGCCATGTCCTCGAAGCCGACAAAGGCAAAGAACGCCAACAGGGATGCCGCCCCGATTCCCATCCAATGCGGTCCGACGAGAGGCGGCAGCATGTCGGTCAGATCGACGCCGAGAGGTTCGGACATCCCGAAGCCCCAGCCCGCCACGACGATCAGTCCGCCGACCTCCACCAAGGTGATGATCGCGGCCACGACGACCGACTGGGTTATGCCCCAGAGCGCGATGATCCCCATCAGCACGACCACCGCGATCGTCAGCACCCAATGCGGCGCCCCGATCAGCCCCTGCAAGTAGGATGCGGCTCCGATCGTGACGGCAGCGGCCGAAACCATACCCGACAGCGCGACGGCCAGACCTAAGAGGGTCGCCAACGAACCAGACCGAAACCCGGCTTCGATGTACGCAGCTTCGCCAGCACTGACGGGGTACCGCGTTGACAGCTCCGCGTAGGAAAACGCGGTGAAGGCCACCACGACGGCGGCAACAACAAACGAGACCGGGGCATAGGCCCCGGCCTCAGCTGCTGTGCTGCCCACCAGCACATAGATGCCCGCACCGACTGTCACGCCTAGCCCGTAGAGCGTGAGCAAGGGTGTGGTCAGGGAGCGGCGCAACTTCTCCGTCCGGTTTGCCGCGGTCGTCTGAGTGTCGCGTACCGTCATTGCCGAGAAATCCTTGTGGCCGTCTGACAAACGGGGGATTGGCATCCCGTTCCCCGCAAGATGGTCGGAAGCGCGGCACTCGTGCAAGCGATCAGATCCGGCCAATGCGTGACAGCGCAGTCTCCTGCGCGGTCAAGGACATCCGGAAACACCCAACGCTCCGGTCGGACGCCCACGCCTGCTCTGCTGCGCCGAACATGCCCGGAGATGGTGAGCTTCGCCCCCCGCTGCCCCGTTATGAAGCAGCGACAGCATCGCGCAGGCAAGTGGTAAGGGCTCGAGAAGCATCCGTGTCTTAGTGAAACGTCGCTCTCAGCTCATCGTTGCCATTCATCCAAGAGGCAGCGAATGACCGCTCTCAGCCCATCGTGTCGATACCAAGCGAGATGCTGCGCCGAGACCGACCGGCAACTTTCGGCTCCATAGAAATTAACATAATCTATCCTATCGGTGTTTAGGCCAATAACGAGTGCGCGCTATTCTCAAATGCGACCCATGGAACCTGACAGGAGGTCACAATGTCGCAGAGCACGGCCTCTTCCGGGGTCCCCGCGTGACGAAGGCGGTCCCTACCCCTGACGTCCGAGACCGGCAATGACGCCCGTGATTTCCGCATGGATCCGACGGGCTCGTGCGGGGAGGCAGCGATTGCGCCGCTGGATCAGCCAGAGGTCATGTCGAACAGGTTTGGGCAACTGCATGACCTGCAAGCGGTGCCGCCAAGGATGAGCATCCACTCCACTCCGGGGCAGAATGGTATAGCCGATGCCGCGCAGTACCGGCTCAGGGATCTGTCCGATTTGGTTTATGAAACTGCGCCGTCGCAGCCGATCCGCTCCGGGATGGGCGTCTGGGAAGTTGGCGCCGAGCAGTTCATCCGCATAGGCCAGACCATCGGGATGAGCAATGAAGCCGAGCGTGTCGAGTTCGGCGAAGCTCTGAGGGGGCATACGATCCGGCGGAACAAGAAGGCAAAGCTCATCCTGACCCACGCTCTCCCCCTGGAGTCGCGGGTGGGTGGGCGAGTGGTCAACGATCCCGAGGTCGACATGCCCCGCGATGACACCCTCAAGAATGCGCGCTTGCGGCATGGCTTCCAGAACGATCGACAACCCCGGGGCTTCGGCCATCACATCCATGAAGCGCGGATAGAGCAACAAGGCGAGCGATCCCGAACACGCGATCGAAACCTGTCCCCGATCCGGGTCATCAGTCTGCAATTCGCCCTGAAGAGCAGCGTCTTCGGCCCTGCGTCGCCGGGCAATGATCAACACTGTCTCCCCCGCCGGGGTCAGGCTGAAACTCTTGCCGTCACGGGTCAGCAGCGGCTGACCGATTTGGGCCTCCAGCTTCTTCACATGTTGGCTGACACCGGGCTGGGTCATGTTCAGCGCGGCTGCCGCGCGCGTGAAGTGTCCGACATCGCAGAGCGTCGCAAATGTTTCGAGCCAAGTTGCGTTCAGCATTGGGCGCCTCGTTTTGTTATCATTATTAGCATTAATGATAATTGGCGGTTGCGAGGTCGCCAATCCATATCTCTTCCGAACGCCAAGGAGACATTCATGACCAAGACCACCCCGCGTACCTTCTCCCACATCGGGCTCTCCGTGCCTGACCTCGATGCCGCCGTTGCGTTCTACCGCGATATCATGGGCTTCTATGTCATCATGGAGCCGACCGAGATCGCTCAGGACGACAGCGACATCGGCATAATGTGCGATGACGTCTTCGGGCCAGGCTGGGGCAAGTTCCGCATTGCCCACCTCTCCACCGCCGACCGCATCGGCTTCGAGTTGTTCGAGTTCCCCGAGAGCTACAGGCCTAAGGACAACCTGCCCTACCGCCAGGTCGGCCTGTTTCACTTCGCCATCCAGGACCCTGACATCGAGGGGCTTCTGGCCAGGATCGTGGCCGCAGGAGGCAAGCAACGGATGCCGGTGCGCGAGTATTTCCCCGGTGCGAAACCCTATCGCATGGTCTATGTCGAGGACCCCTTTGGCATCGTCTTCGAGCTCTACTCGCACAGCTACGAGCTGACCTATTCGGCCGGCGCCTACAGTTGAGGTGTCCCATGTCAGCTGGTCGTGACCCGGCGCGCAAGGAGAACCTCGCACTCAAGACCCATGCGGCGATGGCCTCGGCCACCGGTGTGCGCAGCCCTAGCAGCCTACCCACAGCCGCCCCTAGGCCCAAACCTCGGGCGGACCTTCTGGCGACCAGGAACGGCGTGCTGGGCCGAGGTGATGGTGCAACGCGGTCCCGTCCACCGACCCGAAGTGCCTTGCGCCCATGAAACCCGCACCCCTGCCCCGGTGCGTTGCAAACCCGGGTCTATCGAATCCTTGCGGGGAGGGTTTCCTTGACCCTGCGGCTGCCGTGTCGCCTTATGACGGCACTCAAGACCGCAGGCTCTTCTGCAGTCTCCCCGGCCAGACGGGGACCGTTTCCAGGGGACCGGAGACATGCAGACTCTCGACGCCGCGCTGGTCGCCATCCGTCCCCGACTGGAACGGGCGGAACGCGGCTGGAAGGCCGATACGCCGCCCGCGCTGACCAAGCTGTCTACGGGCCGCCGTGATAATTTCGTTGTCACCCGGAGCGAGATGCGCCGCGACCAGGCTTCGCGCTGGCATCGCCATGCCGAGATGCAGATCCTCTATCTGCTCGATGGGTTGCTCTCGCTGACCATCGACAGCCGCAGCCATCTCGTGACCCGCGGTCACGCCGTCTGGATCCCATCGACGGCGGCACACCAGGTCCATGCCAGCAAACCCTCGGCGGTGATGTCGGCCTACCTGGAACCGGCGGAATGGGATGCGATCACGCCCTTTCCCATGGGCAGCTTTGCATCGCCCACCGCGGGCGTTCTGCTGGAAAAGCTGATCAACACCAGCCCCGAACACCGGTCTCGCCACGTGGACGAGGCGGTGCTGACGCTGCTTCAAGATGAAACCTCGACCGAGTTGCCCTTGGCGCTGAGTGTTTCGATGCCCAAGGACCCGCGCTTGCTGACTGTCTGCCGAGAGCTGCTGCGCGCGCCGCAGAAATGGCAGCGCAAGGCCGAGCTGGCCGCCGTGGGCAACATGTCGGTGCGGACCATGTCGCGGCTTTTCCGGGCCGAACTGGGCCTGACCTATTCGGAATGGGCGCAGGACATGCTGGTGCACCGCGCGATCGCGATGCTGCAGGATGGAATGCCGGTGACGACGGTGGCCTTCGACCTGAGTTATGACAGCCATTCGGCCTTTACGGCGATGTCCCGGCGTCTCACCGGGCGCTCGCCGTCGGAATGGCGCGACCGGCGATAGGGCGCCGGGGCGGAGCGTCCCCGCCCGTGCACGAGCGCCGGGCACCACTGCGGGCGCCCGGGCCAGACGTTTACCAGCGCGGGTCCAGCGGCCGGACCGGGGTCTGGGCGCGTTCCAGCGCCTCGCCCGCCGCCAGCAGCAGGTTTTCCGCGAACCGGGTGGCGGTCAGCTGGACGCCGACGGGAACTCCCTCGGCCTCGCCCATGGGCACGGCCAGTGCGGGCAGGCCCAGGATCGGCTGCACCAGGTTCGGCGCGACGTCGCCATAGAAGGCGTCGAGGTCGAGGTCCGGGTCCTGATCCAGGTCCACCGCCATCGGCATCCCCCAGGTATTGGCCGACAGCACCAGCGGCGTTTCGGCCAAAAACAGCTGCCAGGCGCGCAGCTGATCGCCCCGTCCCGCGTAGGCCTTGAGGAACTCGGCACGGTCCAGCTCGGGCAGGCCATTCAGGACATTCGCCAGTTGCTTGCGGATCGTGGCATCGCCGAATTTCTCGGCCAGCGGGACAAGGCCTGAGCGCATCTCGTTCCCGATGATCAGCCGCCACAGGTCCGCGCCCGCCTTCATCGAGGGCACGGGCACCCGAACCACATCATATCCCGCATCCGACAGCATCGCCGCCGCCCGGCCGATCGCCGCCTGCACGGCGGGGTCGGCCTCGAACCCCTCGCCCTCGTCCAGCACGGCGACGCGGCAGGGGCGATGGGTCGAGACCCGGTCCATCGGTGGCAGGGGCACCTGCCAGATGTCGCGCGGATCGGCGGCGCAGGCGGCCTGCATGAAGAGCCGCAGGTCGGCGACGGTGCGCGCCAGAGGCCCCTGCACCGCCGCCAGCTGCGAGGCGATGGGCCGCTCGGCCGCCTGAGAGGGATTGTACGCGGGCACCAGCCCCAGCGTCGGGCGCAGGCCGAAGACGCCGCAGCAGTAGGCCGGGTAGCGGATCGAGCCGCCGATGTCATTGCCATGGGCCAGCGGCGCCATGCCCGCCGCGACGGCCGCCGCCGCCCCCCCGGACGAGCCGCCCACGGTGATGCCCTTGTCATAGGGGTTCAACGTCGGCCCGTAGAGCGCGTTGTCGGAAAAGCGCCGCACCGAAAAGGCCGGCGCATTGGTCCGCCCAACGATCACGGCGCCCGCCTTGCGCAGGTTCGCCACAACGGCGGCATCATCCGGCGCGATGAGATCGGCGAAGGCGACGACGCCGTTGGTGGTGGCGCGCCCGGCGTAGTCGACATTGATCTTGATCGTCACCGGCACGCCATGCAGCGGCCCTGTCGGCCCGCCGGCCCGGCGCGTCGCATCCGCCGTCCGCGCCGCCTGACGCGCGTCCTCGTCCAGCGTATCCACGACGGCGTTGATACGCCCGTTGACGGCGCCGATGCGCGCCAGCACGCTATCCGTCACCTCTTCGGCGCTGACGCTGCCGCTTGCGATGGCCGGGGCCAGCTCCGCCGCCGTCCAGGTCCAGTAGTCCCGTGTCATTGCATTGCCTTCCGTTGCGGCGCCGCCGACAGCGCGGCCGAACGGGCAAAGAACGCCCGTCCCGGCACCGCGTCCAGCAATGTGCGCGTGTACTCTTCCTGCGGCGCGGCGAAGAGCGCCGCCGCCTCGTTCTGTTCGACCACCCGCCCGTGCTGCATCACGACGATGCGGTCCGCAATCTCGCGCGCGACCCGCAGGTCGTGGGTGATGAACAGCATCGACAGCCCGAATTCCGCCTTCAGGTCCGACAGCAGCTGCAACACCTGCGCCTGCACCGAGACATCGAGCGCCGACACTGCCTCGTCCGCGATCAGCAGCGTCGGGTTCAGCGCGAGGGCGCGCGCGATACAGACCCGCTGCCGCTGCCCGCCCGAGAATTCGTGCGGAAAGCGGTCGAAGGCTTGCGCATCCAGCCCGACCCGGACCAGCCAGTCGCGCGCCTCGGCCGCCGCCTGCGCGCGGGGCATGCCAAAGGAGATCGGACCGCGCAGGATGCTTTCGCCCACCGTCATGCGTGGATCGAGCGAGGAATAGGGATCCTGAAAGATGATCTGCGCCCGGCGTCGGAACTCGCGCAGCTCGGCGCGGCCCGCGCCAAGAATGTTCTGCGCGCCCATGCGGACCGCACCGCTGTCGGCCTCGACCAGGCGCAGGACCATGCGGGCCAGTGTCGACTTGCCCGATCCGCTTTCGCCCACGATGGCCAGCGTTTCGCCTTGGTGCAGCTTGAGGTCGATGCCGTCGGCGGCCACCACCACGCGCGGCTTGGCAAAGGGGCCGGAGCGGGTGCGGAATTCCTTGCGCAACGCGCTGATCTCCAGCATCGGAGCGCCGCCTGCGGCCTTGTGCAGGACCGAGCCGCGCCCCGGCACCGCATCGAGCAGCATCCGAGTGTAATCGTGTTCCGGCGCCAGCAGCACCTGATCGGCCGGGCCATATTCCAGCATCCGCCCCCGGCGCAGCACCAGCATCCGGTCCGCAATATCCGCGACCACGCCGATGTCGTGGGTGATGAACAACACGCCCATGCCGCGTTCGTCCCTGAGCTTCAGGATCAGATCCAGGATCTGACGCTGCGTGGTCACGTCAAGCGCCGTCGTCGGCTCGTCCGCGATCAGCAGGTCGGGGTTGTTCGACAGCGCCATGGCGATCATCACGCGCTGCCGCTGGCCGCCCGACAGCTGGAAGGGATAGGCGCCCTTCAGCCGCTCGGGATCCGGCAGGCCGACCTGGCTGAAGAGGTCCACGACCCGCGCATCGACGCCGGCGCGGTCCAGCGTGGCATCATGGGCGCGGATCGCCTCGGCCACCTGGCGGCCCACCTTCTTCAGCGGGTTCAGCGCGCTCAGCGGCTCCTGGAAAATCATGCTGATCCGCCCGCCGCGCAGCGATTGCATCTCGCGGCGCGATAGCGTCAGCAGGTCCTGCCCGCCAAAGCCGATGTAGCCCCCGGTGGTCTTGACCCGGGGCGACAGCAGGCCAAGGATCGCATGGGCGATCATCGACTTGCCCGATCCGCTTTCGCCCACAAGGCAGACGATCTCGTTCCGGGCGACGTCGAAGTTGATGGCCTCGACCGCGTGATCTCGGTCGCCGCCCTCGGGCAGGGTGATGCGCAGCCCCTCGATGGTCAGCAATTGGCTCATTGGCGGGAAATCCTCGGGTTCAGGGCATCGTTGAGGGCCTCGCCGACCAGGTTGATGGCGACGACGGTGACCAGGATGGCGATCCCGGGAAAGACGCTCATCCACCAGGCTTGGCGGATGACGGTGCGCCCGGCGCCGATCATGTAGCCCCAGGACATGTGGTTGGGGTCGCCCAGACCCATGAAGGACAGGGACGCCTCGATCAGGATCGCGGCCGCGACCGAGAAGGAGCCGGCAACGATGATGGGCGTGAAGGCGTTGGGCAGGATGTGGTGCATCACGATGGAGAGGGTGATTTGCCCCTGGCACCGCGCGGCCGCCACGAATTCACGCGAGGCGACGGTGCGCACCTGCGCCCGCGTCAGCCGCGCGATCGAGGGCCAGCTGACCACGCCGATGGCAAAGATGATCGTGCCCATCGAGGGCGACAGGATCGCCACCACCACGATGGCCATGACGAAGTTCGGGATGGTCTGGAACACCTCGGTGATGCGCACGACGATCAGGTCGAACCAGCCGCCGAAATAGCCCGCGACACAGCCCAGCGTGACGCCGATCACCAGCGAGGTCAGGGCAGACGCGATGCCGATGATGAGCGACACCGAGGCGCCGTGCCACACGCCCGAAGCGATGTCGCGGCCCATGGTGTCGGATCCCAGAAGCAGACCGTCCTGGCCCGGCGGTACGAAGGGGCGCGCCGACATGTCCCAGGGTGAGACGGGGAACAAAACGGGCGCCAGCAGGGCCATGGCGACGATCAGGCCCAGCAGGGTCAGCCCGACGATGCCCGCGGGCCGGCGCAGGAAGGTGGAAAGTACGTTTTTCAAGGTCTTGTCCTCAGTGCACGCCGACGCGCGGGTCGATCAGGCGGTGCAGCAGGTCGGTCAGGAGGTTCACGGCGATCACCAGGATCGACATCACGAGGAAGAGGCCCAGCAGCACCGGGTAGTCGCGCGATGTCACCGCGTCGAAGGTCAGGCGTCCCAGACCGGGCCAGGAGAAGACGGTTTCCACCACCACGGCGCCGCCGATCATCGTGCCGACCTGAAGCCCGGCAAAGGTGACGACGGGGATGGCCGCATTGCGCAGCATCTGGCCGCGCAGGATCTGCCCCTCGCCCAGGCCCTTGGCGCGGGCGGTCTTGACGTAATCCTCCTGCGCCACCTCGATCAGCGAGGCGCGCATCAGCCGGGTGTAGACGGCCATCTGGATCGCGGACAGGGTCAGGGCCGGCAGGATCAGGTGTCGCAGCACGCTGAGGCTGTATTCAAAACCGCCATAGCTGGCAGCCCGGATGTCGGCATAGCCGAAGGCGGGCAACATCCCCATCTTGACCGAGAGCACCAGCACCAGCATCAGGCCCAGCCAGAACACCGGCGTCGCGAACAGCAGCAGCGCCACCATCGAGATCGCGAGGTCCGTCCACGTCCCCTGCCGCTTGCCGGCAATGGCGCCGAACAACGTGCCGCCCAGCAGCGAGATGCCGAAGGCCGACAGCGTCAGCAACAGCGTCGGACCGAGCCGTTCCATGACCAGCGTGGCGACGCTTTCGCCCTGGCGCACGGAATAGCCCAGGTCCAGCGTCGCGACCTTGCCAAGGTAGGTGCCCAGCTGGGTTAGATGGGGCTGATCCAGACCGTATTCGGCCCGGATCTGGGCCAGGAACGCCTCGTCCGTGGCGCCCGCCTCGCCCGCCATGACGGCCGCCGGATCCCCCGGCGCCGCCCTGACGAGCATGAAGTTGATCGTCGCGATGGCAAAGATCGTCAGGACGATCCCCAGCGCGCTCGTCAGCAGTTTGCGCATGGTTCCCCCGTCACCCTGTGAAGCGGGCGTCGGCAAAACTGCCGTTCACGCCGGTTGCCACCGTGATCAGGTCGCTCAGCCGTTCATCGTAGAGCGTGGGGAAATGCTGTTCGGCCATCCACAGGATCGGCAGCTCTTCGACCAGGACCTGCTGGACCTTGGTGTAGAGCTCCTGCCGCGTGGCGTCGTCCGTGGCCGTCGCCGCCTCGTCGAACAGGCGGTCGACCTCGGGATTGGAATAGCCGGCGGTGTTGGTGAACATCACGCCCTTGCGGATGTTCGAGCTGACTGTCCCCCGTCAGCGCCCCTGGGACATCTGAGTTGACTTTGTAACGGAGGGTTTCTGGCTCATCGTAACCACCAAGGAGTGGAGATGAGACAGAAACCCGGAACAGCGAAGCCGAGGCCGGAGTCGATGGTGAAGGACATCCGCCGGCGCACGCGGAAGCACCATTCCGCCGAAGAGAAGATCCGCATCGTCCTTGAAGGGCTGCGCGGGGAGGACAGCATTGCCGAACTCTGCCGA
>NZ_JAHVIT010000012.1 GCF_019801605.1 Maritimibacter alkaliphilus | reverse complement strand
CATACGGCCTATCCCATTTCCGTTTCCCAAATATCCTCGGGGGGAATTGGCCCGCAGGGCCAAGGGGGGCAGACAGCCCCCAACCCCGCCCGCCGCAGGCGCCCCCGCCGACCGGCCCGAAGGGCCGATCCGCGGGGCCTCCCCCGGTCAGGCCCTGCCCCGCCTCCGAAACCGGCACCGCGGCGCCTGCGCGGCACCTTCACCCGCGCCCCTCTTGCCACGCCGCCCCATTGCGCCTTTCCTGTGCCCGACATCAGACGCCGGAGGACCCATGTCGCCCAAGACCCCCGATCTCGAGACCCTGCGCCGCCTCTATTCCAACGAGGAGACCGGCGTGTTTCACGACCCGCGGCTGAAGGCCGCCGCCGATGGCGTGTTCCAGGCCGGCGGGCGGCGCAAGTGGCCCTTCGCCGACATCTCGACCCTGCTCGATGCGCCCTACCGCCCCGAGGTGATGGAGGCGCTGCTGGCCGGCGCACCGGTGGAGGACCTCGACGTGGCGCTCGTGGGCGTGCCGATGGACCTCGGCGTGACCAACCGGGCGGGCGCGCGGCGCGGGCCCAAGGCGGTGCGCGACATCGAGCGGGTCGGCCCGTGGAACCGGGTGCTGGACGTGGTGCCCGGGCAGGTGCTGAAGGTGGCCGACATCGGCGATGTACCGATGCAGAGCCGCTACTCCCTCGACCAGTGCCACGCGGATATCGAGGATGTCTTCACAAGGCTCTGCGCGGCCGGCATCACGCCGCTCACCGTGGGCGGGGACCATTCGATCTCGCGCCCGATCCTGGCCGCGCTGGCCAAGGAACACGGGCCGCTCGGCATGGTGCATATCGATGCCCATGCGGACACCTCGGGCGTCTACGAGGGGGCGAAGTTCCACCACGGCGGCCCCTTCCGGCAGGCGGTGCTGGAGGGCAGCCTCGATCCCGCGCGCACGATCCAGATCGGCGTGCGCGGCGGCTCGGACTTCCTGTGGGAGTTCTCGCACGCCTCGGGCATGACCGTGTTCTACGCCGAGGAGGTGATGGAGATGGGCATTCCCGCGGTTCTGGCCCGCGCGCTGGAGGTCGTGGGTGACGGGCCCACTTACGTCAGCTTCGACGTGGACAGTCTCGACCCCGCCTTCGCCCCCGGCACCGGCACGCCCGAGATCGGCGGGCTCGCCCCGCGCGAGGTGCAGGCGCTGATCCGCGGGCTGAAGGGGATCGACATGAAGGGCGGCGACGTGGTCGAAGTGGCGCCCTCCTACGATCCCACCAACGTCACCGCACAGGCCGGAGCGCAGATGCTCTTCGAGATGCTGAGCGTGCTGGCCGCCGGGCGCTGACCCGGCCGGTGGACCGGACCGGTCGGGCTCCGGCCTGAGCGCAACCTGAGCCCGGGCCTCCCGCGGCGGAACTGCCGGGGACGGGCCGGGACCCACGCCATCGGGTCTCGCCCGGAGCGCCGGGATCGGCTATCGAGGGGCACCGCAAGAAGGAGCCCCGCGATGACCCAGACGATCCTGCTGCTGAACGGCCCGAACCTGAACCTGCTGGGCCAGCGCCAGCCCGAGATCTACGGCCATGAGACCCTCGAGGACGTGGCGCGGATCGCCCGCGACGCCATGGCGCCCGGCTTCGACCTGCGTGCCGAACAGTCGAATCACGAGGGCCAGCTGATCGACTGGATCCACGAGGCCCGGCACGGCGCCTGCGGCATCGTGATGAACCCCGGCGCCTTCACCCATACCTCGGTCGCGATCCTCGATGCGCTGAACGCCTTCGAGGGCCCTGTGATGGAGGTGCATATCTCCAACGTCCACAAGCGCGAGAGCTTCCGGCACCATTCCTACGTCTCGCTGCGCGCCGACGGCGTGATCGCGGGCCTCGGCGTGGAAGGCTACGCCGCCGCCGTGCGCCGGATCTGCCAGCTCGTCACGGCCTGAGCCAAGCGCCCAAGAATTTTAAGAAAAATTCTTGGGAAAATTCTTCCTGAAGAATTTTCGCCCGGGGCCGCACGGTCGGTGCTCCGTGGTCAGGCCGCTGGACCGGGCCATGGCTGCGGCGCTCTCCGGAAAATTCGAATTTTCCGAACCGGAATTTTGCAAAATTCCGTCGGGGGCTCTGCCCCCCTTGCGCGGCTTTGCCGCGCAAGTCCCCCGGAGTATTTGGGGAAAGATGAGGGACATGACGCAGGGCTGAACGACAGGACCCGGTTGCACGCCGGGTGTCTGGCCCCGTGGCAGCTGTCCCTTCCCGTGTCTGGCCCCGCCCGCGCCGGACCAGATGTCAGGCGTCGAGGGCGCGCGCCTCTTCCACCAGCATGACCGGGATGCCGTTGCGGATCGGGAAGGCCAGGCCCGCCTTGCGGCTGATCAGTTCCTGCGCCTCGGCATCGTATTCCAGCGTGGTGTGGCTTTCGGGGCAGACGAGGGCCTCCAGCATGCGGCGGTCGAAGAGCGGCGCAGCGGATGCTGTTTCGGTGCCGGACATGGCGGCGGTCTTGGTCATTGCATGATCTCCGTGTCGTCGCCCCCGCGGAGCGCGTATTCGATGAGCGTCACCAGCGTTTCGCGCCGGGTGGACAGGGACGGCGCCTCGAGCAGCGCCTGCTTGTCTTCGGGGGCGAAGGTCAGCAGCATGGAGAGCGAGTTGATCAGCAGCTCGTCCTCTGCCTCCTTCAGCGTGTCCCAGTCGGTGTCGAGGTTGCGCGCCTCGAAATAGCGCGACAGCTTGTCAAAGAACGTCTTGCGGTCGAAGCCCGGATCGCGGTCCGGCGCCCCGAGGTCCCGGTCGAAGCCGGCCCAGTCCACCTCGGCGCGGCGATAGGGGGCGAAGCCCTCGATCTCCTGCCGGAAGCGGAACCGCGAGATCCCCGTCAGCGTGATCATGTAGCGCCCGTCCTCGGTCTCGGAGAACTGTGTCACCCGCCCGGCGCACCCGATCTGGTGCAGACCGTCGTCCTCGCGTCCCGGAACCTCGTTCGGCTGGATCATCGCGATCAGCCGCTGCGGGGTCTTCAGGACGTCCTCGAACATCTGCAGGTAGCGCGGTTCGAAGAGGTGAAGGGGCAGCCGCGACCGGGGCAGCAGCAGCGCCCCGGTCAGCGGAAAGATCGGAACCACGTCGGGAAGATCGGCATATCGCATCATGAAGGGTGAGCTAGGCCGATCCCCGCCTCAGGCAAATATCATCGAGCTGAGTTTCCGGCGTCCGCTCAACACGATGGGGTCTTTCGGGGACAGCGCGTCGAAGATCGTGAAGAGCTGCGTCTTGGCGGCGGCCTCGTTCCACTCGCGGTCGCGGCGGAAGAGCTCCAGCAGCTGGTCGACGGCTTCCTGCACCTTGCCGTTGGCATAGAGCGCCTGTGCGAGGTCGAACCGGGCCTGAAGGTCCGCGGGATCGGCCTCTACCTTGGCGGTCAGGTCCCCCACGGGGCCTGCACCCGCGGCCTGTTTCTTCAGCTCCAGCTGGGCATGGACCGCTTCCAGCTCGGGCGCCTTCGAGATCTCGACCGGGGCCCCGTTCAGGACCGCTTCGGCCTGCTCCAGATCGTCGAGCGCGATATGGGCCTTCACGAGGCCCGCGTAGGAGGCCGCGTTCATCGGGTCTTCCTGCAGGATCGCGGCAAAGGTCTGGGCCGCATCCGCGATGGCGCCCTGCTCCAGCATTTCCTCGGCGGCGGCCACGGCCTCGGCAAGGCCGCCGTCTTCGCCGTCTCCCGCGAGCGCCGCGATCTTGTCCACGAAGGCCTGCACCTCGGACCCGGGCAGCGCGCCCTGGAAGCCGTCCACCGGCTGGCCCTGGAAGAAGGCATAGACCGTCGGGATCGACTGGACCCGCATCTGGCCCGCGATCATCTGGTTCTCGTCCACATTGACCTTGGCCATCTTCACCTTGCCGCCTGCGGCGTTCACCGCGGCCTCAAGCTGCGGGCCAAGCTGCTTGCAGGGCCCGCACCAGGGGGCCCAGAAATCGACGATCACCGGGACCTGCTGCGAGGCCTCGACAACCTCGGCCATGAAATTGGCCTCGGTCACGTCGGTGACGTAGGTTTCGTTCTGTGCGGCGTCGTTCTGACCGAATTCAAGCATCGTCCGCTCCTCGTATCTGGTTGGCCCCTATATGCGTCCCGTCCGACCGGAAATCAAAGGGGGATCGTCAATTTGCCGTCCCGGTGCGCCCCGGCGTTGTCCCGGGGGACCGGGCGTGTCTCAGAGATCGAAGGTCGCCAGCACCGGACAGTGGTCCGAGGGTTTCTCCCAGCCGCGGGCCTCGCGCAGAATCGCGCTGGAATGCGCCGCGTTCGAGATGTCCGGCGTGGCCCAGACGTGATCGAGGCGGCGGCCCTTGTCGGCGGCGTCCCAGTCCGGCGAGCGGTAGGACCACCACGAGTAGAGGTTGCCCTGCGGGATGTCCTGCCGGGTGATGTCCACCCAGTTTCCCGCCTCCTGCGTCTCGGCCAGGGCCTCGACCTCGACCGGCGTGTGGCTCACCACCTTCAGCAGTTTCTTGTGATCCCAGACATCATCCTCACGCGGGGCGATGTTCAGGTCGCCCACGAGGATCGCCTTCTCCGGTGCGCTGTCGCGGAACCAGTCGCGCATGCCCGTCAGGTAGTCGAGCTTCTGGCCGAATTTCTCGTTGATCTCGCGGTCGGGTTTGTCACCGCCCGCGGGTACATAGAAGTTGTGGATCGTCACGCCGTTCTCCAGCCGCCCGGCGATGTGACGGGCGTGGCCGAGGCTCGCGAAATCCATGTCGCCCCTGTCCTCGATCGGCAGTTTCGACAGGATCGCCACGCCGTTGTAGCCCTTCTGGCCCCGGGCGATCATGTGCTCGTAGCCGGCAGCGCGGAAGGCCTCGACGGGGATCTTGTCCACCGGGGACTTGCACTCCTGCAGGCAGAGCACGTCGGGACCGGAATGGGCGAGGAACTGCAGCACCAGCGGCTCGCGCAAGCGGACCGAGTTGATGTTCCAGGTGGCGAGGGTGAAGGACATGGCGGGCCTGCTCAGCTGTCTGCGGGGTCGGAATCCGGGGTAGCATCCGCCTGACCGGAAGGAAAGCCGCGCGGCGCTTAACCGCCCGGTAGGAGATTGGCGCTATCCGGAACGGGAAGGAGATGCCCGTGCCCGATCTTCGCGTGATGCTTGCCGCCCTCACCCTCTGCCTCGCCGGTCCGGTGCTGGCCCTCGTGTCGCTGCCGCCCGTGCGGGAGGGGCCGGTCCTCGTGATCGCCCTGCCCTGGCTGGACCGGGGCGCGGCGATCCTGCGCGCGGGCGGGCATGAGGTGGGGGTCCTACAGGGCGCGCTCGCGTCCCTGGCGCAGGGCGACGATCCCGGCTTTGCCGGGCGGTTGCGCCGCGCGGGCGGATTTCTGGTGGTGGACGGCCGCGCCGTCGCCGCCCTGTGCGGAGGTGGCGCATGACCACGACGAGTTCCGAGTTTCTCACGGCGCAGGCGCGCGCGACGCAGCGTGTCGCATGGGCTGCCGCCGCCCTCGCCCCGGTCGGCCCCGTGGCCGCCTTGCTGGTGGGCAACGAGCCGCTGCCGATCCTGCTCTTCGCCCTTCTGGCGGGCGGGCTCGCGCTCTACGGCGCACGGGCGGGCGGCGCCACCGGGCGACAGCTGGTGGCGCTCGGCCTCGTGGCGCAGGCGATGGCCTTCACCGCTGCGCTCGCCGGGCACCTCTGGCAGCTCGACAGTCACATGCTCTTCTTCGCCCTGCTGGCGATCACCATGGCCATGGCCGATGCCTCGGTCATCATCGTCGCCGCCGGGGTCATCGCGGTGCACCACCTCGCCCTCGTGCTTGTGCTGCCCGCGCTGGTCTACCCAGTGCAGGACAGCCTGTGGGAGAACCTTGAGCGCGTCGCCCTGCACGGCACGATCGTCGTCATGGAGGCGACGGTGCTCTACCTCGCGATCCAGCAGCGCTACGCCCTCGACGCGCGCGCGGCGGAGGCCGATGCCGCCTCCCGCGCCGCAACGCTGCGCGAGGCCGAACAGACCGCGCTGGAGGCGGAGCGCCAGCAGATGGTCGTCGATGGTCTCGGGCGGGCGCTGCAACGGCTTGCGCAGCGCGACCTGTCGGTCGCGATCGACACCCCGTTCGACGCGACCCACGAGAGCCTGCGCAAGGACTTCAACCACGCCACGGAGGAGCTGCGCGAAACGGTGCTGCAGGTGATCCGCAACGCCTCTGCCGTTTCCGACGATACCGACGCGATCGCCACGGCCTCCAACAACCTCGCGCAGAGGACGGAACGACAGGCCGCCTCGCTTCAGGAAACGGCGAGTGCGATCAAGGAAATTTCCCTGAACGTCCACAGCACCGCCACTGCGGCCCGCGACGCGGCGGAGGCCGCAGGCGAGGCGCAGGCGCGCTCAGCCGCCTCGGACGAGGTGGTCCAACGGACGGTTTCGGCCATGGCGGCGATCAAGTCGTCCTCTCTGGAGATCACCAACATCATCCAGGTGATCGAGGATATCGCCTTCCAGACCAACCTGCTGGCCCTCAATGCCGGGGTCGAGGCCGCGCGCGCCGGCGAGGCCGGGCGCGGCTTCTCCGTCGTGGCGACCGAGGTGCGCGCCCTGGCCGCGCGCTCCTCCACCTCGGCGCGGGAAATCGGCGAGCTGATCTCCACCTCCTCGGATCATGTGAAGAGCGGCGTGGCGCTGGTGAACGAGATGGGGGGCGCACTGAAGCGGATCGCCGAATCCGTCTCCAACGTGGCCGCGCTCGTGTCCCAGATCGCGGAGAGCGCGAACGAGCAGTCCAGTTCCATCGCGCTGATCGATGAGACCATGAAGGAGCTCGACCAGGTGACCCAGCAGAACGCCGCCATGTTCGAGGAGACCAACGCCGCCTCCACCGCGCTGAGCCGCGAGGCAGAGCAGTTGTCGAACCTGATGCAGAGGTTCCGGACCGGCGAGGCCCCTGCCCGCGCTATGGCCCGGGCGCCCCTCCCGGTGCGGGCGATACCGGCCCCCGCGACACGGCGCGTCGTGAACAGCCCCGCGCCCGTGGCGGATGACAGCTGGAGCGAGTTCTGACCTCGGAAGCGACAGATATTCCGTCGCGGCAGCGGGCCGGCGGTGGCAGCGTCTCCAGGCCGACCGAGCTCCGGCAGAGGCGGAGCCAAGTCGGAACACTTCGGCCAAGATGAAGAGATTCGCGGAAGGCGCGCACACTTTTTACGTGTATCCATCCCGACACCCGGTCCGCCCGGGCCGCAAAGCCAGCCGAAAGCCGTGCCAAACCCCCAATAAAAAAGACCCGGGCACAGGGGCCCGGGCTCAGTCCAACAGGGAGGTTGCATGTCATGACCCGGACATGCGCGGGAACTCAATTACGTGACGTTGACATATATCTAGCACATTCACGTTCAACCTGTCAGGTCCGGATTTCCTGACCCTCTGGTAAAAATGTCACGCGACCAGCCGATAGCCGCCGCTCTCCGTCACCAGCAGCCGCGCGTTGGAGGGATCGGGTTCGATCTTCTGACGCAGACGATAGATGTGGGTCTCCAGCGTGTGGGTCGTCACCCCGGCGTTGTAGCCCCAGACCTCATGCAGCAGCACGTCGCGGGCGACGACGCCCTCGGTCGCGCGGTAGAGGAACTTGAGGATGTTGGTTTCCTTCTCCGTCAGCCGGATTTTGCGGTCATCCTCGGTCACAAGCAGCTTCATAGCGGGCTTGAAGGTATACGGCCCAAGCTGGAAGACGGCGTCTTCGCTCTGCTCGTGCTGGCGCAGCTGCGCGCGGATACGGGCCAGCAGCACGGGGAACTTGAACGGCTTGGTGATGTAGTCGTTCGCGCCCGAGTCGAGGCCCAGGATCGTGTCCGCATCACTGTCATGGCCGGTGAGCATCAGGATCGGCGACTTCACCCCCTGCTTGCGCATCAGCCGGCAGAGCTCGCGCCCGTCGGTATCCGGCAGGCCCACGTCGAGGATCACCAGGTCGAAGAGCCCCTCGCGCACCTTCTGCATGGCCTCACTGCCCGATCCCGCCTCGAAGACATCGAAATCCTCGGTCATCACGAGTTGCTCGGAGAGGGCCTCGCGCAGGTCCTCGTCGTCATCCACCAGCAGGATCTTCTTGAGTTGGGGCATCGGGGTCATCCTTGTTTCGTCTTGAGCGACAGATGTTTGCGCACCCTGCCGGGGACAAGAATTGTGATAGTGCTCTCACGCGGACGTGTCCCTGCGCCGGTGAATGTTTCAAATTCTCCGGCAAGTCGCTACATGGAGGCGAAGCAAAGGACCCCGCCCATGTCATTCCGGCCCGATCTCATCGACCTGCTGTCCCGTGCCCGGGGCGACCTGCGGCTTGGCCTCGGCGTGGTGCTGGCCGGGGCGGAGCGCTGCCACCTCATGCTGGCGATCGAAACCCTGAGCCCGGACCGGCTGGCGGCCCTGCGCGCCCTTGGCGGGCGCCCCGAGATCGCGCTGACCGTCCGGCGCGCCGAGACTCTGAAGGCGCGGGTCTACGATGGCGATGTCGCCCGCCTGCCCCTGCCCGACGAGGCGGACCTTGCCTGGCTGGTGGGCCTTGCCGACCCCGCGGACGACCTGATGCGCCCGATGAAGGGCCCGCTGCGCGCCCTGCGCGAGGGCGATGCGGCAGCGGCGCGGCTGGCACTGAAGCTGGCCAAGACCGCCCGGCTGCTGCCGGCGGCGCTGCTACTGGAGATCCCCGAGGGCCACCGCTTCGCCGCCGAGACCGGCCTGACCCTGATCGACGCGCCCCGCGCGACGGAGCTCCTGACGCGGTTCTCGCCCCTGCACCCGGTGGTCAATGCCCGCGTGCCCATGGAGGCCGCAGAGGCCGGGCGGCTGCATGTCTTTCGCCCCGAGGACGGCGGGCCGGAGCATTATGCCGTCGAGATCGGCCGCCCGCCGCGGGATGAACCGGTGCTGGCGCGGCTGCATTCCGCCTGTTTCACCGGCGACGTCCTGGGCTCGCTGAAATGCGACTGCGGGCCCCAGTTGCACGGCGCCCTGACCCAGATGGGCGAGGCGGGTGCAGGCGTTCTGCTCTACCTCAACCAGGAGGGCCGCGGGATCGGGCTGGCGAACAAGATGCGCGCCTATTCGCTGCAGGACCAGGGGTTCGACACGGTGGAGGCGAACCATCGCCTCGGCTTCGAGGATGACGAGCGCGACTTCCGCCTCGGTGCGGCGCTGCTGACGCAGATGGGGTTCCGCGCGGCCCGGCTGCTGACCAACAACCCGGCCAAGATCGCCATGCTGGAGAAGAACGGCATCGCCGTGACCGAACGCGTCCCGCTGCAGGTCGGACGCAACCGCCACAACGCGGCCTACCTGGCGACCAAGGCCCGCAAATCGGGACATCTGCTGTGACGACATGGATCCTCGGCCATCGCGGTCTGCTGGTGGAGGGGCGCTGGCTGCCCTGCACGATCGGGCGGGGTGGCAAGACCTCGGACAAGCGCGAGGGCGACATGGCGAGCCCGCGCGGGCTCTGGACGGTGACGGGCCTGCTGTATCGCCCCGACCGGATGGCGCGCCCGGCCCCCTGGGCACAGCCGATCCTGCCTGGCGACCTCTGGTCCGACGATCCTGCACGGGCGGAGTACAATTGTCCCGTGCGCGCGCCCTATGCGGGCTCGCACGAGGAGCTGCGCCGGGCGGACCCGCTCTATGACCTCGTGATGATCACGGACTGGAACGCGGAGGCCGTGCCGGGCAAGGGCTCGGCGATCTTCCTGCACCAGTGGCGCCGGCCGGGCTATCCGACTGCGGGGTGCCTCGCCTTCCGGCGGGACCGCGCGCGGTGGCTGGCGGAACGGGCGCGGCCGGGAACGCTGATCAGGGTCGGATGACGGCGTGGCCCCGGGGAGGGCGGAGGCCTCCGGCGGGGATATTTTCCAGCGAAAGATGAGAGGGCGCCGCGTGTCGGAGAGGGCGGCACGAGACGCGGGGCCGGGGCGCCTCCGGCGGGGATATTTGGGAACAGTGGATGCGGGGGGCGCCGCGAGACAGGAAGGCCGCGCCCGGGGCGCGGCCTTTGGGGTGTCAAGTTGCCGGCCGCTCAGACGAGGCCGGCCTCCTTGAAGAGCGCCATGACATCGGTCTCGGGGCGCGCACCGTAGTGGGAGATGACCTCGGCCGCGGCGATGCAGCCCATGCGGCCCGCGGTTTCCAGCGAGGCGCCGGTGGCGAGACCGTAGAGGAAGCCCGCCGCGAACTGGTCGCCTGCGCCGGTGGTGTCCACGGGGGTGATCGGCGTCACGGGCACGACGACTTCCTCGTCGCCGCGGGCCAGCAGCACATCGTGGCCGGAGCGGGTGCAGACCATCAGGCCCACCTCGGAGACGGCCTTTTCCACCACGGTGCCGAGGTCATCGCTTTCGTAGAGCGAGAGCCACTCCTCCTCGTTGCCGATGACGAAGTCGAGTTCCTGCACCAGCTTGCGGAAGTCGGCGCGGTGCCGGTCGACGCAGAAGGGATCGGAGAGCGAGATACCCGCCATGCCGCCCGCGTCGCGGCAGGCGCGGGCCGCCTTGGTGAAGGCCGCCTTGCCCTTGTCCTTGTCGTAGAGATAGCCCTCGAGGAAGAGCAGCTTGGCGGCGGCGGGGACGGCCTCGTCCACGTCGTCGGGGCCGACCTCGGAGGAGATGCCGAGATAGGTGTTCATCGAGCGCTCGCCGTCCGGGCTGACGAAGATCATCGAGCGCGAGGTGGGCAGGTCGCCGCCCGCCACGGGAGCGTTGACGAAATCGGTGCCCTCCTTGGTCATGCTCTCGGCGTAGTAGGCGCCAAGATCGTCATCGCGCACCCGGCCGATGAAGGCGGTCTTCAGCCCGAGCGCCCCGGCGCCCGCGACGGAGTTGGCGAGCGAGCCGCCGGGGGCCTGCCAGCGGTTCTCCATCGCGTCGTAGAGGGCTTCGCCGCGCTCTGCCTCGACCAGTTGCATGATGCCCTTCTGGATGCCCATGCGGTCCAGGAAGGCGTCATCGCTCTGGCTGATCACGTCGACGATGGCATTGCCGATGCCGACCAGGTCGTACTTCGTCATGTCAGGTTCTTATCCTCGTAGTCACAGAGATCGCGGATCAGGCAGGTGCCGCAGAGCGGCTTGCGTGCCTTGCAGACGTAGCGGCCGTGCAGGATCATCCAATGGTGCGCATGGAGCTGGAAATCGGCGGGAATGTTGTCCTCGATCGCCCGTTCCACGGCGACCACATCCTTGCCCGGCGCGATGCCGGAGCGGTTGCCGAGGCGGAAGATATGGGTATCCACCGCCTGCGCCGGATAGTGCCACCACATGTTCAGCACCACGTTGGCCGTCTTGCGGCCCACCCCCGGCAGCGATTGCAGCGCCGCGCGGGAATTGGGGACCTCGCCGCCGTAGTCCTCGACGAGGATACGGCTGAGCTTGATCACGTTCTTCGCCTTCTGGCGGAAGAGGCCGATGGTCTTGATATGTTCGACGAGGCCCTCTTCACCGAGGGCCAGCATCTTCTCGGGCGTGTCCGCGATCGGAAAAAGCGCCCGGGTGGCCTTGTTCACCCCTGCATCGGTGGCCTGCGCCGACAGCGCGACCGCCACCACGAGGGTATAGGCATTGGTATGGTCCAGTTCCCCCTTTGGTTCGGGCTCCGCCGCGTGGAAGCGGGTGAAGATCTCGCGGATCACCTGGTAGGGGAGTTGCTTGGCCATCGGGGGTTCTATGCCCTGTCGGGGGCGCACGGACAAGGCGGGGAGCGGTTTTGCCGCCGTCCCTGCCCTGCCTGCGGGCCGGTTGCCTATTCTGCCGCCATGGGCAGTGCTGGTGGCGCACGGTCTGCCAGAACGGGGAAACGTGCAAGCCGCCTTTCACCGCGCCGGGGTGCGACGTCCGGACGCCGGGTCTTCGCGACGCCATCCGGCGCGCCCTCGGACCTGCGGGCGGGAGACGGAAAAAGGCCCGCGTGGTGGGCGCGGGCCTTACGAAACCATCAGGGGTGGCGCGGCGCGCTCACTCCGATTTGTAGGTCGGGTGGAACAGCCCGGCGGGCGAGAGCGTGAAGATATCGCACCCATCCGCCGTGACGCCCAGCGAATGCTCGTACTGGGCCGAGAGCGACTTGTCGCGGGTCACCGCGGTCCAGTCGTCGGCAAGCACCTTGGTGTCGGGGCGGCCGAGGTTCACCATCGGCTCGATGGTGAAGAACATGCCTTCCTCCAGCACGGCCCCGGTGCCCGGGCGGCCGTAGTGCAGCACGTTGGGCGGCGCGTGGAACACCTGCCCAAGGCCGTGACCGCAGAAGTCACGCACGACGGACATGCGCTGTGCCTCGACATAGGTCTGGATCGCGTGGCCGATGTCGCCGAATGTGCGGCCCGGCTTCACCGTCTCGATGCCGATCATCAGCGCGTCATGGGTCACCTGCAGCAGGCGCTCGGACTTGCGCGAGAGCTTGCCGGCCACGTACATGCGGCTGCTGTCGCCGTACCAGCCATCGACGATCACTGTGACATCGATGTTCAGGATGTCGCCATCCTTCAGCTTCTTGTCCCCCGGGATCCCGTGGCAGACCACGTGGTTCACCGAGATGCAGGAGGCGTGCTGGTAGCCCTTGTAGCCGATCGTGGCCGACACCACGCCGGGGCGCGCGTCGATCATCTCGGTGATCTTGCGGTCGATCTCGCCGGTGGTCTGGCCCGGGAAGATGAACTCGGGCAGCGCATCGAGGATTTCGGCCGCGATCCGGCCTGCCCTGTGCATGCCTGCGAAATCCGCCTCTTCGTGGATGCGGATGCCGTCCCGTGTCATGCGTCCTGAATGCTTGGTTTCCAACGTCGTACTCCGTTCAATTCCCTTATATATAAACCAGCAAAGCCCCATGTTAAAGGGCTCCGGCATAGCGTCGCTGCAGGGCAGCATCGCGAAGAGGTCAACAAGGGGTCAACTCTGTGCGAAGGGCAGCGGCCGGTTCAGCCGCACCGCCTCGGGGGTGATCGTGCAATCGAGGGCCATGAACTCGACCCCGGCCGCGGCGGCGACCTGCGCGGCGGCGGCATAGGCCGGGTCGATGTCGGCGGCAAGGGTGACCCGCGTGGCATCGGTGCGCTGCACGAGGTAGAGCATCACGGCCCGCTGCCCGCCCTGCGCCACCAGCGCCAGTTCCTCGAGGTGCTTGCGGCCCCGCGCGGTCACGCTGTCGGGGAACTCCGCCAGACCGGGCTGGCGGCTCAGGGTGACGGATTTCACCTCGACATAGGCATCGGGGCGGTCGGCGCCCTGAAGCAGGAAGTCGATGCGGCTGTTCTGTCCGTATTTCTGCTCGGGCCGGACGGTATCGTAGCCGGTGAGGCCCGGCACGTCGCCCGCCATCAGCGCGGCCTTCAGCGCCCGGTTCGGCAGGGCCGTATCGACTCCGGTGAAATGGCCCGCGCCATGGTCCACCAACTTCCACGCCCATTTCAGCTTGCGCTTGGGATCGTCGTTCGGCTCGATCCAGATGCGCATGCCTTCCTCGGCGAGGCCCAGCATCGAGCCGGGGTTGGCGCAATGGGCCGTCACCTCGCGCCCGTCGTCGAGCCGGATGTCGGCCAGGAACCGCTTGTAGCGGCGGATCAGGGTGGCGGGCACGAGGGGGGTTTGAAAGCGCATGACCGGGGCCTATACCCTTCTCAAGTCCCACTCAAGGAGACGGAAATGTCCAAGAACCCCACCGCCGCCATGCTGGTCATCGGAGACGAGATCCTCTCGGGCCGCACCCGCGACAGCAACATGCATCACCTCGCGCAGGAGCTCACCAAGATGGGCATCGACTTCTGCGAGGCCCGGTTCGTCCGGGACGAGGCGGAGGACATCATCGGCAACGTCATGGCGCTGTCGGATGCCTATGACCATGTCTTCACCTCGGGCGGCATCGGCCCGACCCACGACGACATCACCGCCGATTGCATCGCCCGGGCCTTCCACCGCCACATCGACGTGCGCGACGACGCCCGCGAACTGCTGGAGGCGCATTACGCCCGCTCCGGTGCCGAGGTGACCGAGGCGCGGCTGCGCATGGCCCGCATCCCCGACGGCGCGCGCCTGATCGAGAACCCGGTCTCCGTCGCGCCCGGTTTCACGGTCGAGAACGTGCATGTCATGGCCGGCGTGCCGGCGGTCTTCGAGGCCATGGTCGCCTCGGTCCTGCCGACGCTCACCGGCGGCCAACCGCTCCTGTCCCAGAGCTTGCGCATCCAGCGCGGAGAGGGCGAGATCGCCGGCCCACTGCGCACGCTGGCGGAGGAATATCCCGACCTGTCCATCGGCTCCTACCCGTTCCAGCAGAACGGGGCCTATGGCGCGAATATCGTGATCCGCGGGCAGGACGGTGCACAGGTCGGCGCGGCGATGGCGAAACTGTCGGACATGTTCCCGCAATGAGCGCCCTGCTCGACGGCTGGCCGGGCGTCACGGCGCCCGACGCGGAAGAGGCCGCCCTGCTGGCGGCCCTCAACGCCACCTGGCCTGCCGCGCGGCTCTGGTCCTGCGCGGGCTATACGCTGCGCGACGGCGCGGGCGGCGGCAAGCGGGTCTCGGCTGCCACGGCCGGGCCGGACGCCACGCCCGAGGGGATCGCCGCGGTCGAGGCCGAGATGACGGCCGCGGGCCAGCGTCCGCTCTTCATGATCCGCAAGGGTGATGCCGCGCTGGACGCGGCGCTGGAGGCGCGCGGCTACGGCATCGTCGATCCGACCTATATCTACAGCGCCCCCATCGACCGCGTGGCCTCCGCCCCCCGCCCTGACACCGACGCCCGCACCATCACCATCTGGGAGCCTCTGGCTCTGATGGAGGAGATCTGGGCCGAGGGCGGGATCGGACCGGACCGGCTGGCGGTGATGCACCGCGTCCGGGGCACCAAGACCGGGCTTCTGGGCCGTCTGGGCAACGATCCGGGCGCGGCGGGCTTCGTCGGCCTCCATGACGGCATCGCCATGCTGCACGCGCTGGAGGTGCTGCCCACCCGCCGCCGGGGCGGCATGGGCCGGGCGGCCACCATCGACGGCGCGGCATGGGCGGCGAAACAGGGCGCGACCACCTTCGCCCTGCTGTGCACGCGCGGGAACGCGCCTGCGAATGCGCTCTATACCCGGCTCGGCATGGACGTGGTGGGGCAGTACCACTACCGTCAGGCACCTGCCGCGGAGGGCTGAGATGACCGAGAGACTGACCGCGCTCGACCTTGCACCGGTCGAGCCGCTGCCGGACCGGACGGCGAAATATCTGGCTATCTGCGAGGAGAAGCTGGGCCTCGTGCCCAATGTCCTGCAGGTGCACACGGTCGACATCGCGCAGTTCGATGCCTTCGCGGCGATGTACAACACGCTGATGCTGGGCGAGAGCCGCCTGACCAAGCTGGAACGCGAGATGATCGCGGTCACCGTCTCCTCGATCAACCGCTGCTTCTACTGCCTGACCGCCCATGGCGCCGCCGTGCGCGACCTGTCGGGCAATCCCGTGCTGGGGGAGCAGCTGGTGATGAACTGGCGCACCGCCGAGGTGACGCCGCAGCAGATGGCGATGCTGCGCTTTGCCGCCAAGCTGACCGAAACGCCAGACCGGATCGAGGAGCCCGACCGTCAGGCGCTGCGCGATGCGGGCTTCGGCGACCGCGACATCTGGGACATCGCCAACGTGGCGGGTTTCTTCAACATGACGAACCGGGTCGCCGCCGCGACCGAGATGGCGCCGAATGCCGAGTATCATTCGCAGGCCCGCTGAGCGGCGGCTGCGCCCGCTGGCGCTGCTGCTGGCCCTCGCCCTGCCGGGCGCGGCCACGGCGCAGGCGCTGAACCTGCCCGCCAATGCCCGCCAGATCGCCGCCGATCAGGAGCGTGACCGCAGCTATGCCCTGCCCATCGGGCCCTGGGCCGATCACGCCGTGCCGATGCAATCGCTCGAAGGGGATGTCACCCGCGAGGTCTGGCGCGTCGAGGCCCGGGGCGAGACGGTGCTGCAGCTGATCGCCCCCCTGCGGGACCAGTTGCAGGCTGCGGGCTACGAGGTGCTGCTCGACTGTGCCGACCGTCAGTGCGGCGGCTTCGACTTCCGCTTTGCGCTGGAGGTCGCGCCCGCACCGGACATGTATGTCGATCTCTTCGATTTCCACGTGCTGACCGCACAGCGGGCGCTGCCCGGGACCGCGGCCGGTGCCGCCAGCCCCGGCGACGCGGAGCATGTGCAGGTGATCGCCTCCCGCTCGGGCTTCACCGGCTACCTCCAGATCGACCGGATCACCCCCGCGGGCGAAGCCCCGCCCCCGCCGGACGTCCCGGCCACCGCGGGCGGCACCGGCGACGCGCTGATCACCCGGCTGGAAGAGGCCGGCCACGTCGTCCTGGCGGATCTGAACTTCGCCACCGGCGCCTCGGATCTCAGCGAAGGGGCCTATGCCTCGCTCGACACGCTGGCGGCCTACCTCGCCGCCGATCCCGCGCGGCAGGTGGCCCTCGTGGGACACACTGACAGCGAGGGCGCGCTGGAGACCAACATCGCCCTGTCGCAGCGCCGCGCGGCCTCGGTCCGGGACCGGCTGGTGAACACCCATGGCACCGCCCCCGGGCAGGTCAGCGCCGAGGGCGTGGGCTTCCTCGCGCCGCTGGCCCCGAACACGACGCAGGCGGGCCGCGAGAGCAACCGCCGGGTCGAGGCGGTGCTGCTCTCCCCCGGCGCTGCGGCGCAATAGGCGGTCAGAGGGCGATCGTGCCCTCGACGGTCGTGACGGCGGCGCCGCCGACATAGACCTTGCCCCCCGAGACGGAGACCGCCACCGCGCCGGCCCGCCCGACGCAGCGGCCCTGCGCGGCCACGTAGCTGTCCCCTTCCGCCAGCGTCCCGATCTCCATGCGGAACGCCGCGACCGAGCCGTTGCCGCTGCCACAGACCGGGTCTTCGGCGATGCCGTCCCCGGGGGCGAAGCTGCGGGTCTCGATCTGGGCGGGCCCCTCGGCATGACGGCCAAAGACGGTGACACCGGTCACCCCCATCTCGGTCTCGAAGGCAGCAGAGGCGGCAAGGTCGGGCGTCAGGGCGATCACCGTCTCGGCGTTCGCCAGCTCCGCCACGATCCAGCGCGGGCCGACGTTGACCATGGCGGGCGCGGTCCCGGCGGCATAGGGCTGGCCGAGGATGCCCGTCAGCCGCGTGGCTTCGACCTCCGACAGCGGGGTGATCTGCGCCTCGGGCATTTCGAGTTGCAGGCGACGCTCTGCCCCCTCCCCCTCCAGCGTGATCGGCACGAGGCCGGTGGCGCATTCCTGGACCAGCCGCCCGTCTCGCGGCGTGACAAGCCCGGCCTCCACCAGCGCATGGGCCGATCCCAGCGTGGGATGCCCGGCGAAGGGCAGCTCGCTGCGCGGGGTGAAGATCCGCAGGCGGTAGTCCGCGCCCGCGGTCTCGGGCGTCAGGTGGAAGGTCGTCTCGGAGAGGTTGGTCCAGGCGGCGATGGCCTGCATCTGCGCGTCGCTCAGCCCGTCGGCCTGCATCACGACGGCGACGGGATTGCCCATGAAGGGCGTGGCGGTGAAGACATCGACGATCTTGAAGGGGCGCATGGCCGGCTCCTGCGTGGGGATGGCGTGATCCGGCCACGATAGCGGGCCAGGGCGCCGGGGGAAGTGTGCCATTGCACAGAGACCGCCACGACATCGGCCCGAAACCGGGCCTGACCGCGCGTAGGAGGGACGCAGGAAGCGCATGCCACGAAAAAAATCCCCGGGACCACGAAGGACCCGGGGGGCAGTAGCCTTCACAGGCACGGGGAAGATCGGGGGTGCCACCGCGCGGGCGGCACCAATCGGGTTACCAGTTGACCGGGCCCTTCTCGGCGAAGGAGCGGACAAGGAAATCGATGAAGGCGCGGACCTTGGGCTGGGTGAACCGGCCCGGCGGATAGACCGCGTAGATGCCCTGCAGTTCCAGCGGCAGGTCGGGGATCGCATCCTCCACCAGCCCCTGCCGCATCGCGTCGGCGTAGAGGAAACTGGGCAGGTAGGCGATGCCGAGGCCCGAGATCGCAGCGTTCAGCAGCGACTGGCCATCGTTCACCGAGAGCCACCCGGCGGTGCGCACCTGTCGCTTCTCGCCCGAGGGGGCGGTCAGCTTCCAGACGTTGCCGGAGGACTGGCTGGAGTAATGCAGCAGCTTGTGTTCGTTCAGATCGTCGATCCGCGCGGGCCGCCCGTATTTCTCGAAATAGGAGGGCGAGGCGATCATCCGCTTGGAGGTTTCGGTCAGCTTGCGGGCCCGCAGGGTGCTGTCTTCCAGCTCCCCGATGCGGATCGCCATGTCGAACCCTTCCGAGATCAGCTCCACGTAGCGGTTGTTCAGCACCATGTTCACGGTGATATCCGGGAATTCCGCGAGGAATTCTCCGAGCACCGGGCTCAGATGATTGACGCCGAAGTCGGTGGCCACCGAGATGCGCAGCAGCCCAGAGGGATCGCTCTGCATCGAGGTCACCAGCGCGTCGGCCTCTCCGGCATCGTTCAGCACCCGGCGGGCCCGATCGTAATAGGCCAGCCCGATCTCCGTCGGCGACACGCGGCGCGTGGTCCGGTTCAGCAGGCGGGCGCCCAATCGCGCCTCCAGCGAGGAGACGTGTTTGGACACGGCGGATTTCGAGATACCCATTTTCTTGGCCGCATCCGTGAAACCGCCCTGGTCTACCACGGTGGCGAATGCTTCCATCTCTGTCAGACGGTCCATGTGTCACCTACCTCGTTACTTCTTGGCCTCAGGTTATCGGGGTCAATTCAGGCAGGAACGGGGCACCGGACAGACAATATCGGGGTTTTGTCTGGGATCGTTGAAGGCACGGCAACAGGAAAACAACACGTTTCCAAGGGGCGCCATGACGTTGCCATGGGGCTGGCCTGCCTCCTGCGTTTGGCGCAGGGCGCATGTTGACCTATGGTTAACAAACACACCCCAGCGACGGACGGAATCAGCGATGACCGAGTACGACGCCTTTGCCCGCTTCGAGCACGAGGGCTGGTCCGACGACGGGACCGCCCGCAGCTATACCGACGGATTCGCCCGCGCCTCGGCGATGTGCGTGCCCGCGCTGGTCGGCGGTCTGGGGCTGGAGCCGGGCATGGAGGCGCTGGACCTCTGCTGCGGGCCCGGCATCGTCACCGCGGGGCTGCTGGCGACGGGGGCTGATGTCACGGCGCTGGATTTCTCGCCGGCCATGGTCGAACTGGCCCGCACGCGGGTGCCCGATGCCGCCGTCCTGCAAGGCGATGCGGCGGACCTGCCCTTCGGCCCTGACAGCTTCGACGCGGTGACCATCGGCTTCGGGATGCCGCATCTGCCCGATCCCCCCACCGTGCTGGCCGAGGCGCACCGCGTCCTGCGCCGGGGCGGGCGCATCGCCTTTTCCACGTGGGAGCCGCCGGCGCGCTCCTTCGGCTTCCGCACGGTGACCGAGGCGCTGCGCCAGCATGGAGACCCGGCGGTCGGGCTGCCCCCCGCGCCAGACGCCAATGCCTATGCCGATCCCGCCATCGCCTTTCCGGCGTTGCTCGCGGCGGGCTTTGTCGAGCCCGCGGCGGAGCCGGTGGACAGTCACTGGCGCCTGCAGGCGCCCGAGGATTTCTACGACCTCTTCCATGGCGGAACCGTGCGGATGGGGGTTCTCATGCGGCGCCAGCCCGCCGACCACGCCGCGGCGATCCGGCAGTACATGGCTGCGGAGGTGCGCACGCACTGCACGCAGGATGACGCGGGTCGCTGGATCGTGCCCCTGCCCGCCATGGTGATCTCGGCCCGGGCCTGACGGCGGCGGCGCGCGTCTTCGTCAGGTGTCGCGGGTTTCAGGGCCCCTCAGCTTCAGGAGCCATCAGGATCGGGGGCGCCTGAGCCGGAACCGCCCCGCACACCAGCCCCCCGGCCCGCAGGCACAGCGCCTCAGGCGGTTTCCTTGCAGTGACGGCGGAATGCCCGCTTGAGCATGTCGAGCTCCTCGCGCAGCAGCGCCACCTCGGCCTGCAGCGTATCGGCAAGCGCCTCCCCCGCCAGCACCGCGAAATCGCCGAGCGCCGCGCCGCTCCCCGCCTCGGTGATGGTGACGGTATGGACCCCGTCGCCGATCGCCTCCACCGGGACCGGTACGCGCACCAGCCATTCGCCCGCCGCCTCGCCCGCGGTGACCGAGACGCCCTCGACGGTACGGCCCGCGTGCTGCGCCTCGACCCGGGGCACGGCGCCGCCGGGGGCCATCAGGACACCCTGCCACACGCCTTCCGACAGGCGGGTCTTGGTGAGGGTCAGATCGCTCATCGGCGTGCTCCTTAGATCTCGGCCCGGGGACGGCGGCTGAAGGTCAGGTCCCGGATCACGACCTGGTTCATCTGCGGGTTCTCGAAGATCAGGTCGACCCAGACCTTCTCGATCCGCTTTTCGTTGATGTTCGAATAGGCAAGGTCGAACTCCACCACGGCAGCGGTCTGCTCCAGAGAAATCTCCCGCACGAACTGCTCCGTGTTGGGGCCGTGGCGGACGTTGAGCCGGGCGAAGATCTCCAGCGGGGCCTCGACCTCGATGATGCTGTCGAGACGGATCAGGTGGCGGCGCTGCAGGCCCTGTGCCACCTCGCCCGGCAGGTCCAGCACGATGGAGAGGAAGGAGCCGTCGAAGCCGAAGACATCCATCCGCAGCCCGTAGGGCGCCAGGTCGGCCTCGCGCTGGTTGCGCAGCTGGCGCAGGGTCAGCTCGGAATGGCGGCAGTCATGGAACAGCGTCACCTCGCCGCCCAGCGCACTCTTGGTCCGGGCCGAGGACCGCCCCGGCACCGGCAGCGGCGTGCGCCACAGCTCGGGCCTCCAGGACCAGTCGGTGTTGTGCGGCAGCAGGATCGCGGAGGAGCCGATGCGCGGCAACGCCAGACGATCCTCGGCCACGCGCAGGAAGCGCTCGATCTCGCCGCGCAGGGCCCGGGCCTTGGAGCGGCTGGCGCGCAGCGCCTCCAGCGGCAGGGTCGCCGCCTCGTCCGCGCGGCTGCGCCAGAAGGCCAGTTCCCGCCCGGCCAGCATGTTCCTCAGAAGACTGCCCTGTTTGCCCATCGTGTCCCGATCGTTCCTGCCGCGCTGTGTAGGGCCGTGCCGGCCTGTGCCCTGTTTGCCTCGGGCCGTCCTGCCCGCCCCTGATGCCCCCGCGGTGCGCCGTCTGCGGGCGCGTCCCGGAAGGGACCGCGGAATCATAACCCGAATTTGGTTAATGGGACAAATCAAGGATTGCGGTCAAAGCTTTGAGCCCGGAATTGCGGATCGGGAATTGAGTCCGTCATTTGGAGCCGGAAAATCAGGTCCGACCGCGGCGCTTCGCCTGATCGCCCGCGCTGATGGATGCCGCCTGCCCTGCGCCGGGGGCGGCCTCCGCATCGGGGGCGGCCTCCGCATCGGGGATCGTGTCGGGCAGCGCGTCCGAAATCGCCGCGCGGGTTTCCGAGCTTTCGATCTCGGCCGCCTCCTCCGGCGTGTCCGTGTGGCGCGCGATGGTCTCGGGGGTGGGGCTGGCGTTGCGGATGCCCGCGGCCAGGTCGATCAGCAGGTCCCGCCCGCCGGAAATCACCACGTCACTGTCCACAGGCCCGTAGAGCGCGAGGCCCACGAGGTGATCGTTCATCAGCATCATGGCGCGCCAGTGCCGCGGATCGGCGTTGGGCACCATCTGATCGCCCCCGGCGGCCAGTTGCACCACATGCACGCCCGTGGTCTCGCCCGTCCAGAGCGGCTTGGCCGGGGCGAAGCTGGCGGCGAGGTCCGCGGTGGTGGGCATCTCGGCCCCTGCGGACCGCGGCAGGACCGACACGGTCATGATGACCGGCGCGACGGATTGCCCCTGCTGGCCCGCGCTCAGCACCCGGCAGGAGGCGAGCAGGGCAAAGCCCCCGTTGCGGGTGGCGCGCAGGCTGCGGGCGTCGATGCAATAGCCAACCGGCGGCGAGACCTTGACCACGCCGCTGGCCATGCCGGCCTCCTGCAGCACCTCGCGCGGGCGGGTCTGGGACGAGGACAGGAATCCGGCTTGGCTGCCGCCGTGCTGCGGCGCCTCGAGACAGCCGGTCATTGCCGCGACGGCACCCAGCAGGAGGCCAGGTTTCAGGGCGGCGGCAGCGCCGCGGGTCAGGGTTCGGGTCCAGTCAGACATGGCGCAGCGCCTCGCTTCCGGAAGAGTTCAGATCACGTCTGCGCGATGGATCATCCCGCAGCACATGGGGAAACAACGCCGTTCGGCCCCCTTCGGGTTCCCAGGCACAGAGGGCATCGGCCCCGCTCAGCCCCCTGAGAGGACCGTTCCCTATCGCCGCAAGCGGAGCGGAACCGGGGTGCGGCGGGCGGTGGGACAGGGTCATCGGGGTCTCCTTTGCAGGGGATGCCCCCGCCGAAAAGATGCCAAGAGGCCGGAAAGTTGCCAAGGGGATAGAGGAGCCCCCACCCCCGTACAAGCCCGCAGGCCGGCTGAGGGCCGCCCAGCCCCCCCCTTAGCCCCCCCGCAGGCCCGCACGTGCGCGATTGCGGGGCCCCGGGGGCATCGCTAGGGTGCGCCTCATGTCCTATGCCGCCCAAGACGTCCTCTCCGCCCCCGCGCAACGCCGCCCGGCCCTGTGGCGGGTGATTCTGGGCACCCTCCTGATCGGCGGGCTCTACATGGCGTTCATGACGGGCTGGTTCTTCGCGCAGTCCCACTGGGGCCTGCCGATGATGTTCGACGGCGAGGGGCGCACGCCCACCGGGCTGACGCTGCTGCTGTGGTCCTTCCTCTGCCTGCTGCTGGCGATCAGCATCGTGGTGCCCGTGCTGCACCGGCGCAGCCCCTGGGGCCTGCTGGGCCCGCGCGACAGGTTCCTGCGGGGATTCGGACGCACCTTCCTCGCCGCCTTGATCATCGGCATCCCGCTGGCGCTGATCCCCCTGCCCGGCGGGCTGGAGCCCGAGCCCAACCTTCCGCTCGACCGCTGGCTGCGGCTGATGCCGCTGGCGCTCGGCGGGGTCTTCGTCCAGATCCTCGCCGAGGAGCTCATGTTCCGCGGCTACATGCAGGGTCAGCTGGCCGCGCGGTTCTCTTCCCCCCTCGTGTGGATGGTGGTGCCGGCGCTGATCTTCGGCCTGTTGCACCTGAACCCGAACGAGGGCGGCGCGAATATGCTGCTGCTCATCGCCTCGCCCACGCTCTTCGGCCTGATCGCGGCGGACCTGACGGCACGCGACGGCTCGCTCGGCCCGGCAGTGGCACTGCATTTCCTCAACAACGTCTCGGCCCTGACGATCCTGTCGCTGGAGGGGCCGATGTCGGGCCTCTCGCTCTACACGCTGCCGATCTCGGCCGGCGATCCCGCCCTGCGCATCCAGATCCCGATCGAGCTTGCCTCGCTCGTGGTGCTCTGGGGTGCGGCCCGCCTCGCGATCCGGCGGCGCTGAGCTCATGTCCGGCTACACTCCGCACGAGGGCTACATCGCGCCGGCCCGTCACGACACGGCGCTGGTCAAGATCGTCGTCGCCTTTCTCGCGGTGGAATTCCTCTTCACCCTCGGGATCACCGCGCTCGACTACGGGCTGATGCAGATCGCCCCCGGGGCGGCGCTGGCAATGTGGGACGGCAGCACCCCGGTGGCGCTGAGCCTGCAACTCACCAGCTTCTTGATCATGGGCGGGGCTGTCGTCCTCGTGACACGCGGGCTCTATCAGCGCGGCTTCGGCAGCCTGATCGGCCCGATGCACACCGCCGCGCGGGACCTGCTGCGCGTCTTCCTCGCCGCGGGGCTCGTCTTTCTCGCGGTGGAGCTTCTGCCGCCGTGGTACGGTTTCGAGCCTGAGACCGAGTTCCGCGCCTTGCCGGGCTGGCTCGCCGCCCTGCCCCTCGGACTGGCGGCGCTGCTGGTGCAGACCGGCTCGGAGGAGCTGTTCTACCGCGGATTGCTGCAACAACAGATCGCCGCGCGCTTCGCCCATCCCGCGGCGTGGCTTCTGCTGCCCAATGCCGTCTTCGCCCTCGCCCATTACGAGAACGGGATCGACCCCACCGATGCGGCGCAATACGTGATCTGGGCCTTCGCCTTCGGCGTCGCGGCCTCGGACCTCACGGCGCGCACCGGCTCGCTGGGGGCGGCGATCGGCTTCCACCTCGCGAACAACGCCTATTCCTTCCTCTTCTTCGGCGAGCAGGGCGCGCCCGATTCCGGCCTCGCCTACGTGCTGCTGCCCGCCTGGGTGCCCGAAGAGAGCCTCGCCGGGCCCATCGTCTCGATCTCGCTGGTCATCGAACTGGGGATCGTCGGCCTGTGCTGGCTGGCGGCGCGCCTTGCCCTGAGGCGTTGATTGCAATTCCCCGTGCCGCCGCTTATCTGGGGGCAGAGCGAACAGCAGAGGGCCAGAAGCATGAACTGGATCACCAACTACGTGCGGCCGCGGATCAACTCGATCTTTTCCCGGCGCGAGGTTCCCGAGAACCTGTGGTCCAAGTGCGACAGCTGTGGCACCATGCTGTTCCACCGCGAACTGTCGGACAACCTGAACGTCTGCACCTCCTGCGGCCATCACATGCCGATCAGCCCGCGCGAACGCTTCAAGGCGCTCTTCGATGGCGGCATCTTCTCCGAGGTGAAGGTCCCCGATCCCATCGCGGACCCGCTGCAGTTCCGCGACCAGAAGCGCTACCCGGACCGCATGAAGGCCGCGCAGAAGAAAACCGGCGAGCATGAGGCCATGCTGGTGGCCGAGGGCGAGATCGGGCGCACGCCCATCGTCGCCGCCGCGCAGGACTTCAGCTTCATGGGCGGCTCCATGGGGATGTACGTCGGCAACGCCATCATCGCGGGTGTCGAACGCGCGGTGAAGCTGAAACGGCCCTTCGTGCTCTTCTCCGCCGCCGGTGGCGCGCGGATGCAGGAAGGCATCCTCTCGCTCATGCAGATGCCGCGTACCACGGTCGCGATCCAGATGCTGAAAGAGGCCGACCTGCCCTATATCGTCGTGCTGACCGACCCGACCACGGGCGGCGTCACGGCCAGCTATGCCATGCTGGGCGATGTCCACATCGCAGAGCCCAACGCCCTGATCTGCTTTGCCGGCCCCCGTGTCATCGAACAGACCATCCGCGAGAAACTGCCCGAGGGCTTCCAGCGGTCCGAGTACCTCCTGGACCACGGGATGCTGGACCGCGTGACCAGCCGCCTCGACATGCGCGACGAGTTGATCACCATCACCCGGATGCTGCTGAAAGAGCCGCCGGCGGTGAAGGGCGACCTGCCCGCACCGGACGACAGCGAGACCGCAGCGCCCGCGTCCGAAGCGGCCCTGGTCACGCCCGTGGCCCCGGAAACCGCCAAGGTCGAGAAGCCCGAGCCGGAGAAAAAGGCCGAGAAACCGGCCAAGGGCAAATCCAAGTGACAGCCGCAGGGTCTGTGCAGGGGTCGGATGTCATCCTTGACCGGATGATGGCCCTGCACCCCAAGATCATCGACCTGACGCTGGACCGGGTCTGGCGGCTGCTCCATGCGCTCGACGATCCGCAGGACAAGCTGCCGCCGGTGATCCACCTCGCGGGCACCAACGGCAAGGGCTCGACCCAGGCGATGCTCCGGGCCGGGCTGGAGGGCGCGGGCAAGCGCGTCCACGCCTATACCTCGCCGCATCTCGCGCGGTTCCACGAACGCATCCGTCTGGCCGGTGAGCTGATCACCGAAGAGGCGCTGACCGCGCTACTGGACGAATGCTACCGCGCCAATGACGGCGAGACGATCACCTATTTCGAGATCACGACCTGCGCCGCGCTACTGGCCTTTGCCCGCACGCCGGCGGAGTACACGCTGCTCGAAGTGGGCCTTGGCGGACGTCTGGACGCGACCAACGTGATCGAGGCCCCTGCCCTGACCGTCATCACGCCGATCTCCCTCGACCACCAGCAGTTCCTTGGCGACACGCTGGCCGAGATCGCGGGCGAGAAGGCCGGCATCCTCAAGCGGGGCGTGCCCTGCGTGGTCGGCCCCCAACCCGACGAGGTGCTGGAAGTGATCGAGGCCCGCGCCGCGCGTCTCGGCGCGCCGTTGCTGGTGCATGGCCAGCACTGGACGGCCTGGGAAGAGCGCGGCCGGCTGATCTATCAGGACGAGAACGGCCTGCTGGACCTGCCGCTGCCGAACCTGCCCGGCGCGCACCAGATCGGCAACGCGGGCATGGCCATCGCCGGACTGCGCCACCTCGGCTTCGACGAGGCGGCCTGCGAGGCTGCGGTGACAATGGCCTTCTGGCCCGCCCGGATGCAGCGCCTGCGCAGCGGTCCTCTGGTGGAGAGCGCCCCGGGGATCGAGCTCTGGCTCGACGGCGGGCACAACCCTGCCGCTGGCGACGCGCTCGCCACGCATCTGGCCAGCCTGCCCGCGCGGCCGACCTACCTGATCTGCGGGATGCTGAACACCAAGGACATCGCGGGCTTCCTGCGGCCGCTGGCGTCCCACGCCGTTTCCCTCGACGCGGTGTCGATCCCCGGCGAGGCTGCAACCCTGCCCGCCGAGACCACGGCCGAGGTGGCCCGCAGTGTCGGCATGACCGCCCACGCGGACGCGGACGTGCCGGGTGCCCTTGCCCGGATCGCCGCCGAAGCGCCCGAGGCGCGGGTGCTGATCTGCGGCTCGCTTTACCTTGCGGGGCGGATCCTGCGGGAGAACGGTTAAAGCCGGTTTAAGCTGCCCATGGAAACCGTGCCCTCAGGGTCACGCTTCTGGCCGACCCAAGGGGAAATTCCTCCGATCCGGAGCAAATGCCCAGAAAGCGAATCACGCCGCCTTGACCGATTCGCGATGATTCGCCTATTGTTGCCCTAATACCTCAGGCATCTCGTCTTTTCTGCAACTCCCGCCCGGCACGGCAGCGCCCGGCAGGAGACTGGAACAGGCGTTGCGGGCAAGGACAGAACGGGCACAAAATAAAGGGGACCGGCCAACGGTCCCCATTTTTGTATCCAGTCGCTGCCGTGGCCTTCAGGTCACTCTTCCGCGCCCCAGTCCTTGTCCTGCATCTCGCGCAGGCGGCTGGCGGTCCGTTCGAACTCGAAAACCCCCTCGCCCTCGATATAGAGCGACTCGGGCTCATCCGCGGCAGAGCAGATGAAGCGCACCTTGGCTTCGTAGAGCGCGTCGATCAGCGTGACGAACCGCTTCGCCTCGTTGAAGTTAGACCGGCCAAGGCGCGGGATGTCCTCGAGGATCAGCACCTTGCAGGTCTCGGCAATGGCGAGGTAATCCGCCGCGCCCAGCATCTTGCCGCAGAAATCGTAGAACCGGGCCCGGCCGACGCCATTGGCGAAGCGCGGGATCTCCACCGGGCGCTTCTGCACCGTCAGCACCAGAGGTTCGCCCGCGGCACCGCCGGTCAGATCGTCCCAGATCGCGTTCAGCTGTCCGCGCGCCTCCGCATTGGCGGGCGCGAAATAGACCTGCCCGCCGGCCAGCCGGTGCTGACGGTAGTCGCGCGGGCTTTCCAGCTCATGCACGACCATGCGGGACTTGATCTCCTCGATGAAGGGCAGGAACAGCTGGCGGTTCAGCCCATCCTTGTAGAGGTCGTCGGGCACGCGGTTCGACGTGGTCACCACCACGATGCCACGATCGAAGAGCATCTCGAACAGGCGGCCCACGATCATCGCATCGGTGATGTCGGTGATCTGCATCTCGTCGAAGGCCAGTACGCGCAGGTCGGCGGCCACCTTCTCGGCCACGGGGGCCAGCGCGTCCTCGACCTTGGCCGCGCGTGCGGCGGTCATGCCGGCGTGGATTTCCTGCATGAAGGCGTGGAAATGGACCCGGCGCACGGGCACCGAGAGGCTTTCCACGAAGAGGTCCATCAGCATCGACTTGCCGCGTCCGACCCCGCCCCAGAGGTAGAGCCCCTTGGGCGCGTCAGGGGCCTTCCTGCGCCCGAAGAAGCCGCGTTTCACCGGCTGGTTCAGGGCGTTGTCGATGCGGTCGAACTCCGGCAGGACAGCTTCCTGCGCGGGGTCCGGCTTGATCTCGCCCCGCGCGACGCGGGCACGATAGAGGTCAGACACATTGCTCATGCGCCCGACATAGCGCGGGCCTCGGGGCATGGAAAGAGACCCCGCGCCGACGCGGACAGAAACGTCCGTGATCCTGACCATTCCAAAGGCTGAATTGACCCGCCCTGCGCTTTGAGCAACATGTGCCGGCGCGAACGGAGGAGAATATGGACAGCAAAGCCCCCCTTTTCACGCCGGTGCTCATCGCCGGCTGCGTCATCATCGTCCTCAGCTTCGCGATCCGCGCCTCCTTCGGCGTGTTCCAGATCCCGATTGCCGAGGAATTCGGCTGGCTCCGATCCGAATTCTCCCTCGCCATCGCGATCCAGAACCTCGCCTGGGGCATCGGGCAGCCGCTGTTCGGCGCCTTCGCCGAGAAGCTGGGCGACCGGGCGGCCATCGTGGCCGGTGCGATCCTCTACGCGGCGGGGCTCGTGCTCTCCTCCATGGCGGTCACGCCCGAGGCACACCAGATGCTGGAAATCCTCGTGGGCTTCGGCGTCGCGGGCACGGGCTTCGGCGTGATCCTCGCCGTGGTCGGCCGCGCCGCCTCGGACGAGAACCGCTCCATGTCGCTGGCGATTGCCACGGCAGCGGGCAGCGCGGGACAGGTCTTCGGCGCGCCCACGGCGGAATGGCTGCTGGGGATGATGCCCTGGCAGCAGGTCTTCCTCGTCTTCGCCGTTGTGATCCTCGCAACGCTCGCGGTGCTGCCGATGATGCGCAGCCCCAAGCCCGTCTCGCGTGGGGAGCTGGAGGAGACCATGGGCCAGATCCTGCGCCGCGCCTTCCGCGATCCCTCCTTCTCGCTGATCTTCATCGGCTTCTTCTCCTGCGGCTATCAGCTGGCCTTCATCACCGCGCATTTCCCCGCCATGGTGACGGAGATGTGCGGGCCGATCCTCGACGGGAGCCTGCTGTCCGCCATCGGGATCACCTCGACCTCGGCGCTCGGGGCGATCGCGATCTCCTTCATCGGGCTCTTCAACATCATGGGGACGCTGCTGGCGGGATACCTCGGCAAGACGCTGCCCAAGAAGTACCTGCTGGCGGGGATCTACACCCTGCGCACCATCGTGGCGGCGGCCTTCATCCTGATGCCGATCACGCCCGCCTCGGTGCTGATCTTCTCGGCGCTCATGGGGGCGCTCTGGCTGGCGACCGTGCCGCTGACCTCCGGGCTGATCGCGCATATCTACGGGCTGCGCTACATGGGCACGCTCTATGGCATCGTCTTCTTCAGCCACCAACTCGGCGGCTTCATGGGCGTCTGGCTGGGCGGCAAGATGTATGACGTCTATGGCGACTACACGCTGGTGTGGTGGATCGGCGTTGCGGTCGGGGCGCTTTCGGCCGTCGTCCATCTGCCGGTGAAGGAAAACCGGGTACCCGTCGCGGCCTGAGGCCTATGGCCTGAGCTTTCGGGCCTGAGTTTTTGGGCCTGAGCTTTCGGGCCGGAGTCGTGGGGCCCGCGCCTCGCGATCCCTGAGGCGGACGTGTGAGGGCCGCGCCGGGGCGCGCCCTCAGAGGGCCTCGTCGAAGTCCCGGATGGCCTGCGCCACCTCGCTGGCGTGGGTCAGCGGCAGCCAGTGGCTGGCGCCGGGCACCTCCACATGCACGACCGAGCGGTTCCAATGCGCCAGCGTGCCCATGCATTCCAGCGGGATCACGATATCCGATCCGCCCCAGACGGCGAGCACCGGCAGGTTGGTGCGTTGCAGCTGGCTGTGCTCGGGGCGCATCTCGTCCCGCAGGATGCCGCGCAGGCTGGCCAGCAGGGATTGCATGTAGCCGGCGTAGTTCAGCTGATCCCGGTGATCCTGCGCCGCATGGGCGCAGGTTCCGTCCATCAGCTTGAGCGCCTTGGCCGCGCCCTTGTGGACACCGGGGTAAAGCGCGAGCATCAGCCAGTCCGACGGCAGATGGGAATCCCGCGACCGTTTCAGCATCCCCTGCGGGAAGGCCCCCATGCCGGCGGGTGCCAGCAGGACCAGCTGATCCAGACGCTCGGGCCAGCGGGCGGCAAAGGCCGCGGCAATGGCGCCCCCCATGGAATAGCCCACCAGAGTGAAGGGCCGCGTGATGCCCTGATCGTTCAACAGGTCGTTGAGCTGGGTCAGGAAGAAGTCCCGCCCCTCGGGTCCATCGACCCGGTCGGAATAGCCGCGCCCGTAGAGATCGTACATCAGCACCCGGTAGCCCATCCGCGCCAGTTCCGGCGCGAGGTGGTCCCATGTGCTGAGCGGGGTCGAGAAGCCATGCACCAGCACCGCGACAGGGGCCTTGGTGGGGTTCGCCTCGGGCATGACCCACTGGAAATGGGTGACGCCCTGCGAGAGCCGCACGAAATCCCCCGGCGCATCCCGCCGCGCGGTCGCATCCATCGGCTTGCGCCGGCGATCGAGCGCGATGGGAAGATAGAGCAGCAACGCCAGAAGCAGGGCGAGGAGAAGAAGGATCAGGGCCAGCGTCATGCCGCCTCCCTCGATGGGTCACGGGCAGGGGACGCCCCGCCGGCGGACGGGCACAGGATCGGGACGGTCCCGGGATCGCAAGGGACGACGACACGCATGGAGGCCTCGTTTCCGGCTTGGGAGGGATCGGGCGGCGGACCGCCTCAGGATTTCATCGCGGCGCGCAGTTCGCGCTCCAGCGCGTCCAGAAAACGGGAGCGGTCGGCCTTTGTAAAGCCCTTGCCCCCGCCCTGCCGGAACGGGTCCGCCGCGCGCAGGTCGGCCATCAGGTCGCGCATGGCGAGTTGCTGGCCTATGTTCGCCGGGGTGAAGGCCTCCCCATTGTGGCGCAGGACGCGGGCGCCGCCCTCGATGCAGCGCGAGGCAAGCGGGATGTCCCCGGTCACGACCACGTCGCCCGGCCCCGCCCGCTCGGCGATCCACATGTCGGCCTCGTCGGGACCGGCGGCCACGATCACCGTCTCGACCAGCGGGTTCGGCGACGGGCGCAGCCCGCCGTTCGAGACCACCAGCATCGGCACCTTGTGGCGCGTGGCGACCCGCTCTGCCTCGGCTTTCACCGGGCAGGCATCGGCGTCAATGTAGAGCTTCGTCATCGGCCCGTGCCCTGCCTCAGGACCAGAGCGCTTCGGCGTGGAAGTCCACGTGGGACTCCATGAAGGTCGAGATGAAGAAATACGAGTGGTCATAGCCCTTCTGGAGCCGGAACTCGCCCTGCTGGCGGCGCGCCGCGGCGGCCTGCATCAGGGTTTCCGGGCGCAGCAGGTCGATGAACTGGTCCGAGGTGCCGGTGTCCACCAGCATCGGCCCGTCGAAGCCGGTTTCGGCCATCAGCAGCGAGGCGTCATGGGGCTCCCAGGCCGCGCGATCCTCGCCCAGGTAGGCGGAGAGCTGCTTCTTGCCCCAGTCGGATTTCACCGGGTTGCAGATCGGCGCGAAAGCCGAGACGGAGCGGAAGCGGCCCGGCAGGGACATGGCCAGCGTCAGCGCGCCGTGCCCGCCCATGGAGTGGCCGGTGATGGACTGGCGCTCGGCGTCGAGGGCGAAGGTCTCGAACAGCAGTTCGGGCAGTTCGTCGGCCACGTAATCCCACATCCGGAAGTGCGGTGCCCAGGGTTCCTCGGTCGCGTTCACGTAGAAGCCCGCGCCCTTGCCGAGGTCATAGGCCTCGTCATCGGCCACGCCCTCGCCGCGGGGCGAGGTGTCGGGAAAGACCAGCGCGATGCCCTGCTGCGCGGCCCAGGCCTGTGCGCCGGCCTTCACCATGGCGTTCTCGTGGGTGCAGGTCAGCCCCGAGAGGAACCAGAGCAGCGGCACGGGGCCGTCGGCGGCTTCTTCCGGCAGGAAGAGCCCGAAGGTCATGTCGCAGGCGCAGGAGGCGGAGGCATGGCGATAGACGCCCTGAAGGCCACCGAAGCAGCGGTTCTCGGAGAGGGTTTCCATGGGCAGGTCCTTTCGCGTGGGCGTGGTTGCGCAAGCCATGACCCGGGGCGGGGGGCCGGGTCAAGCGGGTCGTGTCCTGCCGGGGTGGAAGCGCGGGCGTCCCGGGGTGGTGTGGGGGGCTGTCTGCCCCCCGGGGCCTGCGGCCCCTCCCCCGGAGGATATTTGGGAACAGTGGATGATCAGCCGGAGCCGATGAGGACACCGGCCGCGAAGACGAGCGCCCCGCCGAGCACGACCTGGAAGGCGGCGCGGAAGAAGGGCGTGTCCATGTAGCGGTTCTGGATCCAGGCAATCGCCCAAAGCTCGAAGAACACGACGACGAAGGCGGTGATCGTCGCGGTCCAGAAATCCGGGATCAGGTAGGGCAGCGCATGGCCAAGACCGCCAAGCGCGGTCATCACGCCGGAGGCGATCCCGCGCTTGAAGGGCGACCCCCGGCCCGACAGTTGCCCGTCGTCCGAGGCGGCCTCGGTGAAGCCCATGGAGATGCCCGCCCCAATCGAGGCGGCGAGGCCGACGAGGAAGGTTTCCCAGGTGTTCTGGGTCGCGAAGGCCGCGGCGAAGATCGGCGCCAGCGTGGAGACCGAGCCGTCCATCAGCCCCGCGAGGCCCGGCTGCACCCACGTCAGCACGAACTGCCGGTGGGCCGTGGCCTTCTCCGCCTCGCGGCTGTCTGCGTCGAGATGCTCGGCCTCGAGGTGATGCGCCGTTTCGCGGTGGCCTGCCTCCGCCGCGGCGAGATCGCCGAGGAGCTTGCGGGTTTCCGTGTCCGTGCTGCGCTTGGCCGCGGCGTGGTAGAAGCGCTCGGCGTCCTGCTCCATCGCCTCGGCCTCGGCGCGGATGCGTTCGATCCCGAGGTTCTCCACCAGCCAGACCGGGCGGCGGGCATAATAGCCCGCCACGTGTTCGCGCCGGATCAGCGGGATGACCTTGCCGAAGCGCTCTTCGTGGCGCGCGATCAGGCGCCGGCGGTGCACGTCCTCCTCGTCGGCCATGCCGTCGAACATCGCCGCCGTATCGGGATATTCCGCCCGCAGCCGTTCGGCATAGGTGCGATAGATGCGGCCATCATCCTCTTCCGAGGAAATGGCCAGGGCGAGAACTTCCTGTTCGCTGAGATCGTTGAAATGCCGTCTGGGGCGGAAGAGGGCCATGGCTGTCTCCTTGCGCGTCTGAGCGGACCCTACGCCCCTGACCGGCACCCGCAAGAGGACATCCCGTCGCTTGCCCGAACTGAACGGGACAGTTTATACTCGGTCCGGGGAATACAAGAGTGAGACGGGAATGACCGAAACCGCGGTGCGGAAGGGGCGCAAGTACGATCAGGTGATCGAGGGCGCCCGCCAGATCTTCATGGCGGACGGGTTCGACCGGGCCAGCGTCGACGATATCGCGCGCGAAGCCGGTGTCAGCAAGGCGACGCTCTACAGCTATTTCCCGGACAAGCGGTTGCTCTTCCTGCAGGTGGCCAAGGCCGAATGCCTGCGGATGGCCGAGGATGCCGAAGGTCTGGTCCACGAGGACATGCCGGTGCGCGAGGTGCTCGATTTCGCGGCGCAGCGCATGGTGCGTTTCTTCACCTCCGACCTGTCGGTCGCGGTCTTCCGGGTCTGTGTCAGCGAGTCGGAACGTTTCCCCGAGCTGGCACGCGACTTCTACGAATCCGGCCCGCTCACGGCGCGGGCGCGCCTCGGCGCCTACCTGCAGCGGGCGGTGTCGCGCGGCGATCTGGTGATCGAGGATTGCGACTTCGCGGCGGAGCAATTCGCCCAACTTTGCAAGACAGGGGTCTTCATGCGCCGGCTTTTCGGGATCGACGACGCGGTATCGCCGGACCTCGCCACCCGCACGGCGCGGGAGGCGGTCGAGACCTTCATGGCGCGCTACGGCGCCTGAGGATCAGTTGAGCGGGAAAGACACGCCAAACTGGATGGTTTCCATGCCCGGGTTCCACTCCTCGATATCCGCGTTGGAGCGGTGGTCGTAGGAGACACCGTAGCGCACCCCGTTGCGCCCCTCGTAGCCCAGTTCGACGCCGGAGCGGAACTCGATCGCATGGCCCAGATCGGGCCCGTCGCCCTGCGCGTAGAGGCCGGGCATCAGCGAGAGCCGCAGATAGGCGCGATCGGCGAAGAAGTTCTTCGTCCAGGCCGCGCCGAACCCGACCCAGGCATCGCCATCCATCGTCATCGAGGCGCCGACGATCGGCTGAAACGGGCCATAGGCCACCGGGAAGTCGTACTTCACGTAGAACTCGTTATCGATCGAGTTCTCCTGGTACTGCACGTCCCCGAAGGAGAGGCCGAGACGGGCCTGTTCGCCGCTGCGGGCAAAGCAGCCCGCGTCACCGCAATGGTTGAACCCCATGTCGGTAAGACCCGCCACGAGAAAGAGTACTGCCAGTGTTCCGTCCATCTGAACCTCCGTCGCTTGCAGACCGGGGTATCCCGGCGGAGCGGGATTGTCATCAGTCCATTCGGCAAGCGTGGTGTTTCCGAGAGGGGTCGAGGCGCCTTCGATCAGCCCCGCAACGCCCCTTGAGGGAAGGTGTCTGGCCTGGCTCTGATCAGGTCCTCCCCCTGTCGGACCTCTGCGCCCTCAAGTCCCTGCGCGTGGCCAAAGCTGTTCGCTCCCCAGGATAGCACGGGGTACTTAGGGCGGCTGCCGACGATGGGGAGTTTTTCAATCGTGTTTTCTGGAACGCAAAACGCCCGACGCTTTGTGGCGTCGGGCGTTTTGTTTGTTTTTGTCATACGTATTGAGAGATATGTGGCTCTTTACTAGGTCTGGCGGCGATCTACTCTCCCACGTCTTGAGACGCAGTACCATTGACGCGACAGCGCTTAACGGCCGAGTTCGGGAT
>NZ_JAHVIT010000011.1 GCF_019801605.1 Maritimibacter alkaliphilus | reverse complement strand
ATCCCGAACTCGGCCGTTAAGCGCTGTCGCGTCAATGGTACTGCGTCTCAAGACGTGGGAGAGTAGATCGCCGCCAGACCTAGTAAAGAGCCACATATCTCTCAATACGTATGACAAAAACAAACAAAACGCCCGACGCCACAAAGCGTCGGGCGTTTTGCGTGCGAGAACACGATAAAAAAACTCCCCGCCGGCGCAATCCGCCCTAAGTACCCCGTGCTATCCTGGGGACCGAACAGCTCTGGCCACGCGCAGGGCAGCTCGAGGGGGTGGGCCCGTAGCGGCGCGCCGTTCGATCGTGTTGTTCGATCTCTTGTATTTGGCGAGGATGGGCGTCCTTCCTGACCCTGTTACCCGCGCGTGGGCTCTGTCTACCGGTTCAGGCTCGCATTCTCGGAGTGACCTCAAGTGGACGGATCAGATATCGTTTCCCGTTAACTGATCAGGATCGGCATGCAAAAGGCGCCCCCAGGAGGAGGCGCCTTTTGAGCAAGATGACTGGGCGCTCAGCGATCGTTGAAGCGGTCAGCGGGGCCGGCCGGGAAGATCGTACGGCTGATCAATTGCTTGCCGCGGTACTCGGTCCGCTGGATGCGACCGGGGGAATAGACCTCATCTGCTGGGGTGCTTTTCACGACGCCAGTGGTCACGGGCACGAAGGGGGTGCCGATCTCGGCGGCTTCGCGGGGGGCGTAGATCTGGGCCGCGGGCACCTCACGGGTGATGGGGGCGGAGGGCGTGAGGCCTTGGGCGGCGGCTGCGGTTGCACCTGCGAGGAGGGTTACGGCGGTAAGAGCAGCGAGTTTCATCTTCTTTGTCCTTCATAGTCTCTTTGCTTCGCGACTCGTCGCCGGGGCGATCGGGTCTTGATGAAAGCGAAATAGGCTACGGGAGTGTTCGTTATTAGCGCGAAAGCATCGGCTTTAGTGTTCGATATAATTGATCAATACAGCTAGGCAGTAAGACGGCGCTCGGGGCCTCGTTCCAAGCGTCTCAGACGAAAATTGGTTTGGTATCACAGAGATGAGAGTTTCCGTGAGCTCACCTGACGGCATCTGGATTGCACGTGATCCGCGAGAGGGCTGGAGATTGTTCGTTATTGTGAACAATTCCGGACGCGGTGTCTTCACGGTGACGCGAGCAGTGCGAGGACACAGATACGCGATCAGAGCGCGGAGAGGTCGAGCGGCCGGTTCTGGATCTTGGATTCCATCACGAAGAGCCCCGTGACCGAGAGCAGGTCGAAGCCGGTGATGAGCTGCTGGTAGAAGCGGTCGTAATGCGCGACGCCGCGGGTGACGACGCGGATCATGTAATCCCAGTCACCACCGATCCGGTAGAAATCACAGACCTCCGGCTGGGCCTCAACATGGCGGTAGAAGCTGTCGGCCCATTCCTTGGAGTGGTGGCGGGTGCGGATCATCACCAGGACCGTCAGGTCATAGCCCAGTTCGACAAGGTTGATCTGTGCTTGGGTGCCGGTGATCAGCCCGATCTCGTTGAGCCGCTTGAGCCGGCGCCAGCAGGCGTTCTGGGACATGCCGGCCTGTTCGGCGAGGTCGCGCTGCGAGAGGCTGCCGTCGCGTTGCAGGAGGCTGAGAAGGCGCAGATCGAGGCTGTCGACTTTGGTCATGGGACGCTCGCGCAGAGGTGGGGGATTTGACCCGGGATAGCGCGCTTTATGGGTCAGATGACCGAAGAATGCCAGTCTTGTGCAGGGTTCAGTCGCGTTTCCAGCGCAGGATGGTCATTTCGTCGGCCTCCTGATCCTCCTTCCGGCGCGCCTCCTTGAGGCGTCGGGTGAGGTTGCGGATGCGCACGGTTTCATAGGTCTTCATCTCGCGGAACACGGCAGAGACCTTGTCTTCCAGCTTGCGGAACCGGGGTTGGAGCTTGGCGATCTCGGCGTCGATCCGGGCGATCTCCTCGCGGACGGAATGGACGAAGTTCATCACGTAGGGCGCGGCCTCGATCGTGGTGATCCGGGTCTCCTCGCGCAGGCGCCGGGTGAGGCCCGCCTTCTGCTCCTCCAGCCGCCCCATGCGCTCGCGCAGCAGGGTGAGCTCGCGCAGTTCCTCCTCGATCTCGTGGCGCCGGAGGCGTTCCATGGTGAGGAGGGCGGATTCGAGGCCGTTCATGGCGCGGGCTCAGTGACTGGCGGGGGCGGGCGGCGGATCCTGCGGCACGGGGCGTCCGGTCATGGGCGGCTGGGACCGCGCCACGAGGGCGGCGCGCATCCTGTCGAGGATCTCGGCCGGGAAGGCGGTGATGGAACCGCCGCGCGTGACGGTGAAGGGGCTGAGCCCCTGTGCTGGCGAAAACTCCGGTTCGGCCTCGGCCTTGGGGGCGGGGCTGGAGCCCGCCGCAAGGCAGAAGGCCGCCGTCGCAAAACCGGCGGCCAGGAGCCTGCGCAGGGAGGGACGCGCCGGGGTCATGCCGCGGGCAGTTCCTTCTGGGCCGCTTCGACGGCGTAGAAATCGGGCTGCATCCGGGTGGGGATCGAGCCGCGACCGATCTCGACGCAGATGTTCGGCGGGTGGTCCGCGACCATGGCCACGAAGATATCGCGGATGATCATGTAGAAGGCACCATCCTCCTCCTCGATCTGCTTCAGCCGGCCCGAGACGGGCTGCACCATGCAATAGGCGAGGAACACGCCGAGGAAGGTCCCGACGAGCGCGCCACCGATCATCGCACCCAGAACCTCGGGCGGCTGGTCGATGGAGGACATCGTCTTGATCACCCCGAGCACGGCCGCGACGATCCCGATGGCGGGCAGGCCGTCGGCCATGGTCTGGATCGCACCGGCAGGCACGAGGGCCTCGTGGTGGTGCTTCTTGATCTTGCGGTTGATGACGTCCTCGGTCTGGTACTTGTCATCGAACTGCATGGACAGCATGCGGAAGCTGTCGGTGATCAGCTCGGTCGCGAAGTGGTCCTTGAGGATCTTGGGGTAGCGCTGGAAAATTTCCGAGGCGCTCGGGTTCTCGATATGATCGTCGAGGGCAAGGATGCCCTTCTGCTTGTAGATGCGCGACAGCTCGTACATCAGGTTCAGCAGGCCCTGGTAGTCCGAAGCTTTCCACTTCGATCCCTTCAGGACCTTGATGACGCCGACGACGGATGCCTTGATGGTCGAGAAGGAGTTGGCGATCACGAAGGAACCGAGCGCGGCCCCCCCGATCATCATTCCCTCGAAGGGCAGCGCGTGCAGCACGATATCCATCTTGCCGCCGGACAGCATGAAGCCGCCGAACACCAGCCCGAAGACCATGACAAGGCCAAGGATCAGAGTCATTTCTTTTTCCCGCATCGGTGGTACTGATCAAGGAAAAGAATATGCATAATTGACTTCTGATCAAGTATAAACAAGAATAGTTCCATAGTTTCTTTGTGAGCGACGGGACGAAGACATGAGCGGCATCGATGCCTTTGCCTATCTGTTCGAGGAAGACGCGATCCGGATGGCCCTGCGGGACTGGCCGGAGGGCATGAACCTCGCCTTCTGTCTCGAGGACAGCGGCGATTGCGAGATGATCGTCTACCACAAGGACGAGGGCCGCGCGGTGCTGCGCAAGGTGGCTGCCGTGCTGCGCCGCTCGCCCGGACAGTTTGCCGTGACGCCCGAGGTGCCCGGCCATCCGACCCGCAAGATCCTGTTCTCGGAAGAGCAGAAGATGCTGGCCATGCTGGCGGATGCCGACCAGCTGATCGAAGTGGCGACGGATTACGCGATCAACTACCGCTTCGCCAAGGACGAGGGGTTGGATCCGGCGACGATGACGGCCCCCGCCCGATCGGAGCCCGCAGCCCCGCCGCCTGCGCCGACGCCAGCCCTGAACCCTGAGCCCGCCCCCGCGCGCCGCGCCGGATCGCGCCTGCATCTGAGCGAGGCCGGGGAGAAGCCGGCCCGGGCGTCGGTCGAGGGATCCGGTCGGGCCTCTGCTGGCGATGAGCCGCCGCTGCGCCGCTCCTTCCTGCGGCGTGATCCGCCGAAGCCCGAGGCGCCGCGTCCGGCGGCGGCCAAGGAACCCCCTGTCGAGCCCGCCAGCCGCAAGAAGACCGTGTTCCTGCCGGTGGGCTATTCCCCCGCCGACGCGCCCGAGCGGCGTGAATGCCATTTCGCCACCGGGCGCATCGTCGGTCAGAACGGCCGGGTGCGCATCACGCTGGGCGAGGGCAAGGTGGGCATCAACACCAAGACGATCCATGTCTCGGACGTCGGGTTCCGCGATGACTTCTCGCGCTTCGTCCTGCCCCGGTTCACGCTGGGGGAATGGCGCGAGGACAAGACCGTGGTGCTGGACGTGCCGCAGGACCTCTTCCCCGCCGCCATGGCGCAGCGCTTCCGGGTGCAGCCCTGCCGGGCCGTGGTCACCGTGACGGCGCAGGGCATCTTCATCGCCCCCGGGGCGCCCCTCGCCGCCGAGGAGCTGAAGGCGCGTCGCCGGCTGCTGACCCCCGCCCGGGCCGCGATCCTCGCCGTGCTAGGGATCGGGCTTGCCACCGGCACGATGGTGAAGGCCTGGCAGCCGGACCTGCACCGCGCGGGCCTCATGGCCGAGGCCGAGCAGCCCGGTGCGGCGCTGCAGAGCCTGCGCGCCTTCATGGCCCGCTGACCGATGCGCTGCGCGATCATCACCCCCGTCGGGCCCGGTCACATGGATCTGATGGAGCAGAGCTGTGCGCCCTCGATCCACCGGGCGATGGACTATGACATGGGGCCGTTCAGCGAGGTCCGGCACCTCGTCATGGATGACACGCTGGGGCAGCACGGGCGCTCCAACCGCCGCAACGATGCCCTTGCCGAGGCGGTGGCCGAGGGGATCGACTGGGTCTATTTCCTCGATGCCGACGACGTCCTGGCGCCCAATGCCTTCGAGGCGTTCGGGCGTATCATCGCCGCCGAGCCCGGGCTGGAAGCGGTCTGGGGCCTGATCTGCGAGTTCGACGAGGCGGGCCAGCCGCAGTTGCGCGAAGGCCAGCCGGAGCGGCTGGACACGCGGGCCGATTTCCTGACCGTGCCACCCTATCTCTCGATCCAGATCGGTGGGTTCATCCGGGCCACGGCGGCCGCGGCGGTCGGCTTTGATGCCACCATGGATACCGGCGAGGACTTCAAGTTCTACTACGCTCTCTGGGCGGGCTATTCTTGCGCCAAACGGCCCGAGATCTTCTTCGTCAACCGGCGCGGGCAGCATTCCACCGGGCCGCGCTCGGCCACCGGGGCCGACTGGCGGCGGGTGGTCGACGGCCTCTGGGCCGCGCAGTTGGCCGAGGTGCCGGTCTGGTCCGAGGTCCGCGACCCGAAGGGCGAGGGCAGTGCCCGGATGCGGATCACCAATCCCAACGACCTGATCCAGATGGCCCACCTGCGTGGCGAATTCTTCGAGGCCGACAGCCTCGACAAGCTGCGCCGGCTGTTGGCCACGCCCAATCCGCGCATCGTCGAGGTGGGGGCGAACATCGGCAATCACGTGGTCTGGTACGCCAAGCACCTGGGCGCGCAGAAGATCTACCCGGTGGAGCCGAACCCGGCCGCGCTGACCATCCTGCAATCGAACATCGACGCCAATGACCTTGGCGGTGTCATCGATACCCGGGGCATGGGCTTCGGGGCAGGGGCCTCGGAGGGGCATTTCACCATCCAGACCGACAATGCCGACAACCTCGGTGCGACGCGGCTGGTGCCCACCGACGAGGGCGGGGTCGAGACCCGGACCCTCGACGCGCTGATGGGCTCCGAGACGGTGGATTTCATCAAGATCGACGCCGAGGGGATGGAGATGGAGGTGCTGGAAGGTGCCGCCGCCCTCATCGCCCGCGACAAGCCGCTGATCTGGGTCGAGGTGCTGCGCCCGAACATGATGCGCTTTGCCCAGAACTGGTGCCGGCAGGCGGGCTACCGCGTCGTCGACAGCACGCCCTACCGCAACACGATCGACTATTTCGCCGCGCCGAAGGAGTGACATGCCAGCCCCGACCCTCTCCCGCCAGGAACGCCGGACCCAGATCGCCAAGGCCGCCAAGCTCTATGGCATCAAGGGCGAGGAGAGCCTGACGTTGCACCAGGCCTACAACGCGCTCGCCCGGCACGAGATCGCGGAGGCGGTGCAGATGGTGTTGCCCATCACCCGCAGCCACCCGGGCAATATCCATGCCTGGATCATCATGGGCGGCGCGGCGCTGGAGAAGCGCGAGGGCAAGACCGCACTGGCCTTCTTCGGCAAGGCCGCCGAGAAGGCGCCGCGCAATGCGCTCGTCCTTGCCGGGCAGGCCAAGGCCCATGTGCTGCAGGCCGAGGTCGAAGAGGCCGTCGCCCGGATGGCCGAGGCGTTCGCCAATGGCAGCACCGACCTGGGCCTGGCCAACCTCTACGCCGAGTTGATGGCCCCGCTGGGGCGGCGCCTGAAATGCGTCGAGGTGCTGGAGCCCGTGATCGCGAAGCTGAAGAGCGCCGAGATGGCCTACAAGCTGGCGGTGCTGCTGACCGATGCCGACGAACCCGGCCGCGCGGCCCGCTGGTACGAGACGGCCCATGACCTCGACCCCAAGCCCGAAAAGCACCGCATCGGGCGACTCCGCGCGCTCGTCTACACCCTGCGTTTCGACGAGGCGGAGACACTGGCGACCGAGCTGCTGCCCTATGTCGAGAACCGCGACGAGGTGGTGGGCCTGCAGCTGATCCTGCGCCGGGTCCAGCGCCGCTATGACGACGTGATCTCTCTGGCCGAAAGTCATGAGTTCACGGATCCGTCGATGTTCGCCCAATCGCGCGGCATCCTCGCCAACGTCTGGCAAGACAGGGGCGAGATGCAGCGCGCCGACGACGCCTATGTCGAGGCGATCAACATCACCGGCGAGCAGGCCAACGTGGCCAAGGGCTATGGCGTGTTCCTCTATCGCGGCGGCCACTATGCCAAGGGCGCCCCCCACTATGCGCAGCGTCTGCCGCAGACCAGCCGCAACCGCATCCCCTATGAGAATTCCGAGGCCGAAAACCTGCTCTCGCAGCCCCGGCTGCACCTGATGGGCGAACAGGGCATCGGCGACCAGCTGGCGCTGCTCTCGCTGCTGCACCTCGCCCCGCTGGCGGAGGGGGCGGAGCTGAACCTTGTCACGGATCCGCGCTTCGTCGCGGCGCTGGAGGGCAACAGCTTCGGCCTCAAGGTCAAGCCGCAGGATGACTTCCTCGCCAACCCGCAGCAGCTGCGGCCGAGTGAACTGGTCTTCCTGGGCGATCTCAGCCGCTACCTCGACGGGCGCGATCCGGCGGAGAAACACGGGCCGTACCTGCGCCCGGATCCGGCGCGGGTGGCAAAGCTCCGCGAGAAATACGCGGCCCGGGCCAAGGGCGCCCCGGTGATCGGCATGGCATGGAACAGCGGCAGCCTGATCGGCTACCTCCGCTCTCTCCCGCTGGTCGAGATGATGGCCGCGGTGCCCGAGGGCGCCGTGGTGGTGAACCTGCAGTACGGCGACTGCCGCGCGGCCCTGACCGAGGCGGCCAAGGCCCGGCCCGATGTCACCTTCATTGACGACCGCGAAGTGGACCAGATGGCCGACCTCGCTGCCTTCTTCGCGCAGATCGCCGCGGTGGACCGCGTGATCACCATCGACAACACCACCGCCCATGCCTGCGGGGCGCTTGGCCATCCCGACGCCCATGTGCTGATCCCCGCCGGGTCGGAATGCATGTGGTACTGGGGGGATACCGGGACCAAGGACCCGTGGTACGGCACTCTGTCCTTGCACCGGCAACAAGAGGCCGGTGATTGGGCAAGTGCTCTTGCTACCATGGCGTGTAATTCATAGGGGGGATCAAGAATTATGCTGCTCAACGCAACAAAAGCCGCCGATCTTTCAACCCGCCTTAACCGCTTTGTCATATCTTTCTAACAGGAGCCTGGGGATGTCGGGTTCCGGGGAAGAACAAGAATGTTGACAGGGCCCACGACTTTGCGACCCACAGGACGATCCCTTCTGGCACGGTTGATGCGCCACATGCGGCGCGGCAAGGCGCCCGTGCCTGCGGTTCCGATCAGTGAAAGCGTGACACCGAATTTCCTGATCTGCCTTGAAACGGGGACGCGGCAGGTGATGCTGCGTCGCCATCTGCGCCACACGCTGCGGATGACGCCCGAGGAATACCGCCGCAAATGGGCGCTGCCGCGGGATTATCCGATGGTGGCGGAGTCCTACCTCGTGCGGCGCGCGGCACTTTTCTGCCGGACAGAAGAGAGGTAGTTTGGACGAATCCTTCTGGTGTGTAAGAATTGCAGGAAGAAATCCTGCCACCAGGCAACCCGAAGCAAAGACTCGGCGTTGTATCCCAGAGCAATGATAAGAATACGGAGAGCGCCCTGCAGAAGCAGGGACGATACGAGCAGATGAGCGAGTCAGACACCAAACAGGGCATGATCGCGCAAATCGCGGCGGCCTATGCCTCGCGTCCCGACGTGAGCGCAGACGATATCATCGCCCTCGTGGGCCGGCTGACCCAGGCCCTCGATCCCGAGGCCGAAGCGGCCGCCCTTCTGAACGAGACTTCGCCGACCCCCGCCACCGCGGCCACTGCGCCCGCGATCCCGGTGGAGCAGGCGATCACCCAGGACAAGGTCTACTGCCTGTGCTGCGGCAAGGGCTTCAAGATGCTGAAGCGGCATCTAGGCTCGGAACACGGGCTGACCGAGGCCGAGTATCGCGCCATGTTCAACCTGCCCGAAGACATGCCGCTGGTCGCGCCGAGCTATTCCAAGCGCAAGGCGGATTATGCCAAGCAGGCCGGGTTCGGGAAATACGCCCGCCAGGCGCCCGACCGCGGCGCCGCATCGCGCCAGAAGGCCGACTGATAGCACGACAGGTGCAGGGGATCGCAGATGGCGGGTAACGCGGAACAGCCGATCATCATCAAGCGTATTGAGGATGACGGCCACCACGATCACCACGGTGGCGGCTGGAAGGTGGCCTACGCGGACTTCATGACCGCGATGATGGCCTTCTTCCTGCTGCTCTGGATCCTCGCGGCCTCCGACGAGGAGAAGCTGCGCGGCCTGGCGGATTACTTCACCCCGTCGCTGAGCGAGGCCGGTGGCCGGGGCGAGGGGATGCTCGACGGGCAGGTGCTCGGGGCGGATGGCGTCATGTCCGGCACCGATGGCCCCCAGAGCGAGATCCAGCTGCCCTCCTTCGGCCAGGAAAACCCGCTTGCCGTCTTCGACAGCCGGCTGCGCGAGGAAGCCAACGACACCGTCGTGGAATACGAGGTGGTGCCGGAGGGCGAGGTGCTGCCCGGCAACGAACGCGATCCGCAGCAGGGCGTGCCCTCGGCGGAATCGATCCAGGACGGTATCGGCATCCCCGGCGAGCTTGCCCGGCAGCAGGAAATCCGCACCTTCGAACTGGATGCTCTGGAGCAGGAGATCGCCAACGCGGTCAAGGATGCGCCCGAACTGGTCGACCTTCAGTCCAACATCCGCTTCGAGCGCACGCCCGAGGGGCTCAACATCGACATCGTCGATCAGGACGGCCAGTCGATGTTCGCGCTCGGCTCGTCGCGGGTCGAGACCCGGACCCGCGACCTGATCCGCATCGTCGGCGAGGCGGTCGGCGACCTGACCCAGAACCTCGCCATCACCGGCCATACGGATGCGCTGCCCTTCACCCGGCAGCTTGGCTACGGCAACTGGGAGCTGTCGGCCGATCGCGCCAATGCCACCCGCCGCGTCCTGATCGACACCGGTGTCAGCCCGGCGCGGATCACCCGGATCACCGGCCTTGCCGATACCGATCCGCTGATCCCCGAGGACCCGCGGGCGGCACAGAACCGCCGCATCTCGATCCAGCTGCTTTACCCCGACCCGGCGCTTCAGCCGCAGTGATTCGCCCCCATATCTGGTAGCCGTGCCCCAGCCCCGCCCCATGGGCGGCGCAGGAGGCCAGGGCCCGGTTTCGAACGCCTCGACGCCGGTTGGTGACGCTCTCTTGCATCATTTTTGCCACCCCCGGATTCGGGGGGGGCAGGCGCGTTATCCACAGAATTACCCACAGGCGGATACCCGCTAAGGCGGCGCTTATGCTGCCTTGCGAGCACGCCGCCGCTGCGTCTCCCAATACTTGTGCACAGCTACGGGATGTAGTTTCTGTCCCATATTGAAACCCCGCATATAGTATCTTTAAGCCGTTTTTAACTTCCCCGAAACGGGACGGCAGGGTATGGTCAAGGTGGGGTGACGAAAGGCTGCAATCATGCATGGGGCGCGACTTCTAGAACTGGTCTGGCAGGGCAAGATCAACCCTGCTCAGGGGACGGGCGCGCTGCGCTTCCGGCGGATGCTGAAGTCCCTTCTGCCGATCCACGCCGTGGTGCTGACGGCCAGCGAGGGCATCGACCGCGCCACCGTCGTCACCGATGATATCGAGGTCATGCCTGCGCTGCCGCTGGGGGACGTGATCGTCGAGGAGCTTGGCGTCGACGTGCCCATGGGTGCGCTGATCGTGCTCACCGATGCCGACATGCTGGAAAGCCCGGTCAACGACGAGGACCTGTCCTATGACATGGGCTTCGTGGTGGGCGAGGTGCTGCTGACGGTGATCCGTCTCGGGGCCTTCCCGCTGGAGCGGGAGACCGCCGCGCTCTACACCATGGCCGCCGCCTATGACCGCCTTGCCGAGGCCTCGGGCCTGCAACATCTTGGCCTGCACCCGCGTTCGTTCCGGGCCGGCCTCGTCTGTGCGCTCGGGACCTACTGGTCCGGCGCCCGCAGCAGCTGTGCCGAGGTCAGCGGCCTCTTCCTGCGCTCCGACTGCCTCGCCGGGATCGAGCTCCGGGCTTATCTCAAGTCCCTCGACGCCAGCTTCGATGCCCCGGCCCACGCCCGCATTCCTGCTTCGCTCATGGCGTTCAGCGGCGGCACCCGCCCGCTGGAAGACTGGCTGGGGCGCACCCGTCGCGCGGTGCTCGCACAGCTCGACCAGACGCGGACAAAGGCCACCAGACTGGGCGAACGGCGCACCACCGAAGATTAAATGCCGCCAATTCGCCGCATTTAACCTTTTCTAAATCAAACATAACTTTCGGCTATCGCTGATTTGTGCTTACCTGTTCTTGCCGAACAAGAGCAGCCGGGCACAGAATAATGTTGTCGATCAGCTACAAGGCGGCCCTGCGGGAACCTCTTCTTGCCGTTGACGAGGAACGCGAGGCAATCTGCAAGTGGCAGGATGAAAGGGACCAGCGGGCGCTGGAACTCCTGCTGCGGTCCCATGCCCGGCAGGCCTGGAGCCAGGCCGCACGCTGGACCGACAACCCCGACCATCTGGAAGACCTCGCCTCCGAGGGGCTGATCGGGCTGCTGAAGGCCGCCGACGCCTTCGACCGCACCCAGAACGTCCGCTTCTCGACCTATTCCGCGTGGTGGGTGATGAACGGTATCTCCACCGCGCTCGCCCGGATCAAGACGGTGATCGACGTCCCGCCGCGGACCTATCTCGACGCGCGTGCGGGGCGGCTGAGCGGCGAGGATGCCTCCTTTGCGCAGCTCGCGATGTCCGGGACGATGACGCTGGACGCGCCGATGCGCGATGATGGCGCCACTGCCGCCGACCTGCTGATCAGCCCCGACATGACCCCCGAGGAGATCGCCTCGGCCCGCTCGTCGGAGGCCTCGCAGGTGCGGGCCCTGGCAGAGGCGATGTCGACCCTCGAACCGCTGGAGGCGGAGATTATCCGCCGCCGCAAGCTGCAGCCCGTGCCGGACAGGGTCGATGACCTCGCCGAGGCGCTGCAGATCCGCAAGGACCGGCTCCGGCAGCTGGAGAAGAGGGCGTTGCTGCGGTTGCGGCAGCGCCTCGTCGCGCAGGGCGTGAGCCTCGCGACGGTACAATAAGGATAACAAGACGATGGTAGAGAGTGTCCGGGTTTCGGATTTCAAGATGGCACCGACGGGCGGCCCCGTACAGGGCGCGCTGACCGAGGGCGGCGCGCGCTTCGCCGCGCTGCTGTCGGCCGTGGCCGCGCGCACCGAGGGCGCCGATCTGGACGCCCCCGCCGCCGAGGAGACGCCCGAGGACACCACCGCCGAGTCCGACCTGCGGGCCGCTCTGAGCGATATCCTTTCCTACGCGGACACCCCGGCAGGCGAGGGCGCCGAGCCCTCCACCGGGACCGAAACGGCGACAGAACAGCGCGACGCGGTCCTTGAGCGCATCGGCACGGCGCTGGAGGCCTATGACGCCGAGGCGGGCACGCAGCACGCCGCCACCTTTGCCGCGGCCCGTGAGGGCCTCGATCCCGCGGCCTTTCTCGCGGAGGACGGCAGCGTGGATGTCGCCGCAGTGATGGCCGCGCTGCCGGAGCTCGCGGGCCTGCCGCAGGCCGTCGCGGCAAGTATTGCACCGGAGAGCCTGGACGCGGAGGGCATGGAGACCCTTGATGCCGATGGCGCGCCGGCAGCGGGTGAGGCAGGCGCCCCCCCGGTGGTGGACGAGAGCGCAGAGACCTCCTCTGCGGCTGAATCCCCTGCACCCCTGTCTTCCGCGGCATCGGACCCGACGGCCCCGGCGCGGACCTCCGAGGCCCCCACCGCGGCTGTCACCACGGAGGCGGGCGCCTTGCCCGCGCAGGCCGAGACAACCGCGTCTGCTCGCACCGAAATGACCGCGGAGGCTCAGACCTTCGCAGGCATCTCAGCACCTGCGACTGCCACCGCCGCACAGGCACGGCAGTCCACCGCCGCAAGCGAGCCGGAGGCACAACCCGCCACGGCATCCGCCCGTGCGGTGCCTGATCTGCCCACGCTCGAAGCCCTGCTGCGCCCCGTGACGGGGCCTGCCAGCGGGGCGGGTCGGCAGGGCGGATACGCCGCGATGCTGCGCGACGGCGCCACGGTCGAGGGCACGTCGGAGGAGGCCGCGGCTGCCGATACGGAACTTGCCCTCGATGCCATCGCGAAGGGCGAGGCCACGCTTGCCGTGACCGCCGCGACGCCCGCGGGCGCCGCCACGCTGGAGACGGCCAAGGACAGCGACAGCCCCGATACCCCGCTGCTGATGCAGCCCGTGCAGGGCGCCGACAGCTTCGGCGCGTTACTGAACCGGCTGGCCCCCATGGGGACCGAGATGCTTGCCGCCGACCGGGTCCAGACGCCCGCGCCGATGCAGAGCTACACGCAGGTCACCTCAACCGTGGCGCAGGCCCTGCGCGGCCAGGTGCTGCAGGACGGCAGCACCCGCATCGAGGTGCGCACGCAGGACCTCGGCCGCATCCAGGTCGAGTTGAGCCCGACCAAGGACGGCGACCTGAACATCACGCTGCGCTCGGACAATCCGCAGGTGCTGAGCGCCCTGCGCGCCGACCGGGAGCTGCTGACCAACCTGCTGCGCGACAGTGGCGTGCAGATGGGCGGCGGCAGCCTGAACCTCGAAGACTACGGCCAGGGCGAGAGCCGCGGGCAGGGCTTTGCCCCGGACGGCCCCGGCCAGCCCCTCACCGGGCGCATGACCGAAACGGAAGAGACCGTCGAGGACAGCGCCCCCACAGCTTACACCCCCACGCTCGGCCCGGGCCGCGTGGATATCCTGACCTGACACCGGAGACGCGCCCATGACCATCGAAACGGCGATCACCGCCGCCACCGCATCGACCGCCACGGCGACCTCCTCGATGAACACGCTGTCGAGCGACTACAACAGCTTCCTCCAGCTGCTGACGGCGCAGGTCGCGAACCAGGACCCGCTGGAACCGATGGACAGTTCGACCTTCGTCAGCCAGCTGGCGCAGCTCTCCTCGGTCGAGCAGCAGATCATCACCAACGCTCATCTGGAGAATATCGGCGGGCAGGTGGCCACCGCGGCGGTGCTGAACGATCTCAGCTTCGTGGGCCACGAGGTCACCATCGCCACCGACCAGGTCGAGCTGATCGACAGCGAGGCAAGCTTCTTCTACGAGTTGGAAGACACCGCCGCCACGGTGAGCGCGCAGGTCTATGCCTCGGACGGGACGCTCGTGAAGGAGTTCACCGGGCTCGACACGGCCGCCGGAACGATGACCGGCGTGACCTGGGACGGGACCGACAGCACCGGCCTGCCGGTGCCGGACGACACGTTCACGGTGCAGATCGTGGCCGAGGATGCGGCGGGCGAAAGTGTCGGGGCGGCGACCTACGCCACCACGGGCGTCGAGGGCATCACCTATACCAACGGCCTGTCGCAGCTGCTGCTGCGCAGTGGCGAGACCAATACTTCGGCCAATATCCTCGCCATGGAGTGAGCGGTGCGGCGCAGGTCAGCTGCGCGGCACATCCTGCTTGAAGAGGGTGAGGAACAGCACATCCTCGACCGAGGCGAACTGCGGCTGGAGATCTTCCTTCAGCCGCGCCGCCAGCTTGTCGCTGTCGATCGCGGAGCCGGCCAGGATCGGGCCTTCCGCCGCCGCCATCATCGAGGTGAGGATCGCATCCCGCAGCCGCGTCGCGTTCTCGGCGATGCGGTATTTCGTGGCCATCTGCGGATCCGACATGGCGATGCCGAAATCGGCAACCACGTAGGTCACGCTGGCGGGCTTGTAGACCGGGATCGTCATCTTGCCGAGGGTCACGACCTTCGGATCCGTGACCATGCGTGCCTTGCTCAGCGAGGGCTGGCGCGGCTTGCCGTCGGTCATGGTCACACCGGCGTCGGCGTGCTCCTCCGTGGCCCGCAGGGCCTCGTGGGGGGTGTCCTGAACCTTGCCGTGCACGCCGGGGTCTGCCGCGTGGTCCGCAGCGGGCTTGGCGCCATGGCTGTCCGCCGGCACGGATCCGTGGCCCTCGTCCTGCGCAGCCGGGTCGGCGTGGCCGTCATCCTCGACGGAGAGGGCCGCCTCGGCTGGCTTAGGCTTCATGACCATGCCGATGCCGTATCCCGCGCCAAGGCTCAGGACCGGCACGGCGGCCATCATCAAAAGGGATTTCTTCATCGCACCGCTCTTATTCGTTCACTCCCGATCCGTTATGGGAGGCGAATCCGGCGAAAATTCCGTGCGATTGGGGCGATACCCGGATTTAATACGGCAGGATGATGTCCATTGCGTCCTCGCCGTAACTGCGCTGCGTCTGCCGCGTCAGCTGGCCACGACCACCATATGTGATGCGCGCCTCGGCGATCTTGTCATAATCTATGGTGTTATCCATCTGAACGTCCTGCGGACGGATGATCCCGGCAACCCGGAGCTCGCGCAACTCCTGGTTGACCTTCACCTCCTGGCGCCCCGCGACAACCATATTTCCGTTCGGCAGCATCTGCACGACAAGCGCGGCCACCTTCAGGCTGATGGATTCGTTCCGGTCGATCGTCCCGCTGCCCGAAGCGCTGGTTCCGGAGGTGATATCGACGATGTTGTCGCCGCTCGGCAGGTCGCTTTCGTCGACGCCGGGCAGGATCTTGTCGATCTGGGTGCCATAGCCGAAGAACGACGGGAAGCCGATGGAGCCGCCGCCCTCGCGCTCGCGCTCGGTGGCGTTCCGCAGGCTCGCCTCGTCCTCGATCTCGATCATGATGGTCAGGATGTCGCCCACCCGTGAGGCCCGCTGATCCGCGAAGAAGCCGTCGCTGCCGCGCTGCCAGAGCGAGGCGCCCTCGGCGCGCTCCATGATGCGCGGCGGGTCGGCCGGGGGCATGGGGACCGAGACGGTCGAGGTCTCGGCCATGTCGCCGGCGCTGAACCCGATCGAGGAAACCTCCGGGTCGCGGTTGAAGGGCGAGGTGCCGCAGCCGGCCAGCAGGCCGGTGAGGGCGACGAGGGTAAGGGGGACGGATTTCATCGGGTGACCTCCACGATGCCCTCGCCGGTGGCAGTGCCGGTCAGCGAGGTGTTGGACACGAGATTGACGATGCGCAGTTCCTGCCCGCGGTGGGCGTCCTGAAGCGCGCGGCCGGGGGCGGACAGCGCCAGCTTGCCGTCAGTGTAGCGGATCGAGACCTTGTCGCCGCGGCCGACGACCAGCGGCTGCATGACCGACTGGACCATCACCGGGCGGCCCTGCGGCAGCATCCGGCGCACCTGCATGCCTTCGAGCTCGGCAATATCGGTGACGGCGAAGGTGCCGACGCGGGCGAAGGGCATCTCGATCGTTTGCAGGTCGCCGGGGCGGAGGATCTCGTCCGGCATCATGCGGCGGGCAGGCACAGGCACGTCGACCATGACGATGGCGAGGCCGGCGATCCGCACGACGGGACCGTTGGTGCGCACCACATCGGCGACGAACTGCCCGGTCGAGGTATCCATCCAGAAGCCGGAGAACATGACCGCATTCTCGGGCTTGTCGGTCTGGAAGGAGATCGTGATGCGGCCGTTCGACGGGAAGGTCGGGCCGTAGGTGTCGCGCGCCTTTTCCTCGACCAGCTCGGACAGGTCGGCGGTGGCGACCTGCGCCACCGGTTCGGCCCCGGTGGTCGCAGCCATCGCCGGAGCGGCGGCGAGCGAGAGGAGGAGGGCGGCGAGCAGGCGGGTCATTTGATCTGGTTCGCCGTGGAGAGCATCTGGTCGGCGGTCTCGATCGCCTTCGAGTTCATCTCGTAGGCCCGCTGCGCCGAGATCAGATCGGTGATCTGCTGGATGATGTTCACGTTCGACTGTTCGAGGTAGCCCTGGTGCAGCAGGCCATAGCCCGCATCACCGGCATTCCCCAGCACCGGATCACCCGAGGCGACGGTGGCCATCATCATGTTGTTGCCCATGGCCTTCATGCCGCCCTCGTTGACGAAGGTCGCCATGGTCAGTTGGCCCAGTTCCACCGGCACGGGATCATCCTCGACATAGGCCGACACGGTGCCCGTGGCGCTGATCGAGATCGAGACGGTGTTGTCCGGCACCACGACGCCCGGGTCGATCTGGAAGCCCTGGAAGTTCACCAGCTCGCCCTCGGCGGAGAGCTGGAAGGCGCCGTCGCGGGTATAGGCCTGGTTGCCGTCGGGCAGGTTGACCACGAAGAACCCCTTGCCGTCGATGGCGACGTCGGTCTGGTTCTCGGTCCCCACGAGGCCGCCCTGCGTGTTCAGCCGCACGGTGCCCGCGGTCTGCACGCCGAGCCCGATGTCGACGCCCGTCGGCCGCGAGCTGCCATCCTCAGCGGTCAGTGCGCCCTCGCGTTCAAGGCTCTCGTAGATCAGGTCCTGAAACGCGGCGCGGCTCGACTTGAAGCCGGTGGTGTTGGCGTTCGCGATGTTGTTCGAGATCACGTCGACGTTGGTCTGCTGGGCCAGCATGCCCGTCGCGGCGATACCAAGTGCTTTCATGAGGAGGTTCCCTTTGCGCCGTTACGTGATCCGTCCGAGACGCTGCAGCATGTCCTTGCGCAGATCGTCCTCGGTGTTCATCAGCTTGATCGCCCGGTCATAGGCCTGCTGGACCTGGATCATCCGGGTCATCTCGACCACGGGCTGGACGTTGCTGTTCTCGATCGAGCCCTGCACGATCTGCGTGGTCTCATCCAGCTCGGCTGGCATGAGGCCCGCGCCGGCTTCGCCCTCGGGCGCGGCCAGCATGTTGTTCCCGATCCGCTCGTAGGCCTGCAGGTCTGGCAGGTTGAACACGCCGAGTTGCCCCAACGCATCCCCCGCAAGGGTCGAGATCGACCCGTCACGCGACACGACCAGCTGGCCCGCGTCGGGCGGGATGGCGATGTTGCCACCGCCCACGTCCAGCACCTGCGCGCCGCTCAGCGTCACGAGGTTGCCCTGCGCATCCAGCGTGAAACGCCCGTCCCGGCCATAGGCGGTGCGGCCGTCCTGCGTCTCGTAGGCGAACCAGCCGTCGCCCTCGAGCGCGAAGTCCAGCGGGTTGCCGGTGTTGGTGATCGCGCCCTGGGACTCGTCGAGGTAGGATCCCCGGTCGAGCACGAAGTTCGTCGTGTCCCGCACGTCGAGGCCCGCGTCCTTGAACAGCACGCTGTCGAAGACGATCCGCTCGGTCTTGAAGCCGGAGGTGTTCGCGTTCGCGATGTTGTTCGCTGTCACGTCCATGTCGCGCCGCATGGCCTGTGCCAGAGATAGCGCAACGTACGTTGAGTTATCCATGTCGCACCGAAGCCTCTGCTTGTGACCTTGCCAAATGGCGATGAAGTAGGAACATCTCTACTTGCTTATTCTGTGGCTTATTCTATCATATGGCAAGTACTTTCATGGAAAGTTCGCCTGGCTTGAGCTGCAATGTTTGCATATCCTTAACCTTTGCCGCCGCCATGGCGCTGGTTCCGGGTGCGCTGCTTGCGGCTGATCCCGCACATGAGGCGCCTGCCGCCGAGGCGGAGATCCACATCGACCTCCACGCGGAGGCCGGAACCGAGGCGCCCGAGACATCGCAGGACATGCCCGCACCCGCCACCGGGGCCGCCGAGTCCGAGCCGCTGGTGCTGCCACCCGCCTTTCGCCTGACGACCTATGCGCGCGAGGGTTTCCTGCGCGATCGCCGCGCCCTGATGCAGCGGCTGTCCGCCGCCGACACCGCCGACGAGGCCACCAACGCCGTGCTGGCGCTTGGCGATTTCTATGTCGCGCATGCCATGGCGCCCGAGGGCCGCTCGCTGCTGGAGGGGCTGCCCGCCCGGCTGGCGCCCGGCCATGATGCGCGCCGCGCGGCGCAGTTGCTGGCGCTCGACCTGATCGACCCGTATGTCCCCGCACTGCCCCATGACGCGCGCGCCCTGCTGGACCCGGCCCATGCCGGCTGGCCCGATCAGCCGCTCTTCAAGGCGCTGGAGGCGATCCGGCGCGAAGATTACGCGGCGGCGGGTGTCGATCTCGCCGCGGCACAGCGGCGTTTGCACGGCTTTGCCGCGCCGTTCCGCGAAATCGTGCTGCCCGGCCTGCTGGAAACGGCGATCCGCACCGGCCAGTGGGAGAACGCCCGCGACCTCGCCGCGGAGTTCCAGCACCACGCGAGCCTGAAGGACGGCAGCGCGCTGACTTTCCTGATGGGCCAGACGGCCGAGCTCGACGAGGATTTCGTCGCCGCCTTCGACAGCTACGCCAAGGCCTCCGAAGGCAATGATCTCTGGGCGCACCGGGCGCGGATGGCGCTGATCGACCTCGGCCTCGCCACCCAGACGCTGCCGCTCGAAGACGCGCGCGTGCTGATGGAGCAGGCGCGCTACCTCTGGCAGGGCGACGCCCATGCGGCGGCGCTGCTGCAACGGCTCTCGGACCTGCAGTTGCAGCTTGGCGACCGGGTCGCGGCGCTGACGACGCTCGGCGACCTGATGACCCGGCTGCCCGACACCGCGCAGGCCGCCCTGGCCCGGCAGCAGTCGCGCAGCCTGCTGGCCACGCTTTACGCCGACGGCACCGCGGGCACCCTGACCCTGTCGAAATTCATGGAGGCGCACCGCCGCCTCGCGCCACTGTTCCGCTTCAGCCCCGGCTACGACCTCCAGACCGAGTCCTACGCCGACCACTTCGCAAGCCTCGGCGCGACGCTGATCGCAGCGCAGGAATACGAGACCACCCGCGACTACCTTGCCGTCGGGCAGGACCTAGGCGTGCTTGACCCCGATCCCGGCCGGCTGGCGGATCTCGAACTGAAGCGGGCCGAGGTGCTGCTTCAGGGTGGCCAGTATGACCTGTCACTGGCGGTGGTCGAACACGGGCTCTCGCTGGAGGACGCGGCGCGCCTCGACCGGCTGAACATGCTCAAGGCGCAGATCTTCGCTGCCACCGGAAAGACGGTGGCGGTGCTGGACACCCATGTTCAGAACCCCTCCGCCACCTACCTGCGCATCAAGGGCGAGGCGCTCTTTGCCGGCGGTCGCTGGGCCGAGGCGCGCCAGACCTACCAGCAGTTGCACGACGATTTCCCGCAACAGGTCAGCGGGGCGGATACGCTGAACTTCGTGCTGGCGACCTATCGCACCGGTGATCTCGACGGCACCCGCGCCCTGGCCGAGGCCTATCCCGACCTCGCGGGCCACCCGCTCTGGTCGGAGATCGCCGCCGCGCTGACCGAGGCCGCGCCCGACCTGCTGCCGCTGCGCACCGAAACGGTCGAGAACCGCGTGAACCGGGCCACCACGGCGCTGGACCGCTTCGACGTGCTCAACCGCGCCACGAATTGACGCCCGCGCCAGCCGCAGGGCACCACCGGCCAGCATCGCGCAACACCCGCCCAAGGATCTGCGCATTGACTGACCACCAGCCCGCCCAAGAATTGCAAGATTCTCCTCTGAGGAGAAAATTACCAATTCTTTAACCGGGAAGAAAAGTCGGCCTGCTATCTTGCAAGGTGAGGTCGAGGCAGAAAGCACAGAGAGAGGCCCCGAAAATGAGTATGTCCAATGCAATGCAGTCCGGCGTCAGCGGCCTGCTCGCAAACTCCACCGCCGTTTCGCGGGTCTCCTACAACATCGCCAACGCGAGCACCGACGGCTACCGCCGCAGCTTCGCGCAGATGATCACCACCACGACCACCAGCAGCTCCGGCGGCGAGGCCGCGTCGGGCGTGCGCGCCGAGGTGCGGACCATGGTCGACTCGGCCGGTTCGCTCAACACCACCGACAGCGCCACCGACCTCGGCATCAGCGGCAGCGGCTTCTTCGTGGTCTCGGACAACACCGATCCCGCGGGCGACGACTACATGCTGACCCGCGCCGGGTCCTTCACCATCGACGAGGACGGCTACCTCGTGAACGCGGCGGGCCTCTACCTCTCCGGCTATGCCTACGACGACACCGGTGACCTCGGCGCCGTGGACCGGACCTCGTTCAACGACCTCGAGGCGATCAACGTCTCCGACGTCGCCATCCAGGGTGAAGCCACGGCCGAGATCGGCATCACCGGCAACCTGCCCTCGCAGGACACCGGGCTGGATGAACCCGGCTCGCCCTACGTGACGTCGGTCGAATACTACACCCAGCTGGGCGAGGCAGAGCGCCTGACCTTCTCGTGGCAGCCGACCGCGACCGACAACACCTGGGAAGTGACCGTGTCGGACAACGACGGCACGGAACTCGGCAGCGTCACCGTCGCCTTCAACGACAGCGGCGACACCGCCGGCTCCGTGGCCTCCTACACCAACGTCACCTCCACCGCGGTCGCCCCGGCGGCCTTCGCCGTGGACCCGGTGACCGGCGTCATGTCCGTCACGCTCGACAACGCCACCACGCCGCAAACCATCGACATCAGCCTCGGCGCGCCGGACAGCCTGACCGGGCTGACCCAGTTCTCGGGCGATTACACCGGCCTGAGCAGCACCGCCGACGGCGCCGAGACCGGCAACCTCTCGCGGATCGAGATCAGCGACAGCGGCGACATCTACGGTGTCTACGACACCGGCGTGCGCCGTGCGCTCTACAACATCCCGCTGGCCGAGGTGGACAACCCCAACGGGCTGACGACCACCGACAACAACGCCTTCGTGCTCTCGCTGAACTCCGGCTCGGTGAAGCTCTCCTCGGCGGGGACCGGCAGCGCGGGGACGATCGTCTCCAACACGCTGGAAGCCTCCAACGTGGACATCGCCGAAGAGCTGACGGACCTGATCCAGATCCAGCGCGCCTACTCCTCGAACGCCAAGATCATCACCACCGTCGACGAGATGCTGAACGAAACCGTGAACCTGAAGCGGTAACGCCCCAACCGGCAAGGACTGACCAGTGAGTATCACCAACGCGTTCGCGACCAGCCGCAGCGGCCTGATGGCCACCGCAACCTGGGCCGAGGTCACCTCGACCAACATCGCCAACGCCACCACCGACGGCTACGCCACCCGCAACGTCCAGACCACGACGTCGACGCTGGGGGATGTGGCCGTCACCGGCGTGACCCGCAGTGTCAATGCCACGCTGACCGCCATGGTCCGGCGCGAGTATTCCGCCGTGGGCACGCAGGAGGCGATCTCCTCCGGGTTGGAAATCTACGGCACCGTTCTGGGCAGCACCGACGATGAAAGCGGGCTCGGCGCGCTGCTGACCGAGTTCCAGTCCAGCCTCGTGCTGCTGGCCTCCGATCCCTCGGACAGCTCGCGCCAGCGGGCCGTCACCTCTGCCGCCGAAGCGGTCGCGGACCAGCTCAACACGCTGTCCTCGACCCTCGAAAGCACCCAGAAGACCAATCAGGATACCATCACCGCCGAAGTCTCGGAGGCAAATGCCGAGCTCGATCAACTCGCCAAGCTGAACGCCGCGATCCAGAAGGAAACCGGCGATACCGAACGGCGGGCGACCCTGCTGGATCAGCGCGACGGGGTGCTCGACAGCCTCGCCGGGCGCATGGACATCCGCGTCACGACCGAGAGCGACGGCCAGATCACCCTGATGACCTCCGGCGGGACCGAGCTGCTCAAGGGCACCGAGGTCGCGACGCTGGCCCATGACGCCGAGGCCGGCACGCTGACCGCCGGCGCGATCGAGATCACCCCACGCGCCACCGGCGTGCGCGGCTTCGACGAGGGCCGCCTTGCCGGCCTGTTCGAGCTTCAGAACACCACGCTGCCCACCTTCCAGAACCAGCTGGACGAGGTCGCCCGCGCGCTGATCGAGGGCTTCACCGCGCTCGACGACACGCTGGACGCGGGCGAGCCGGGTCTCTTCACCGATGCGGGCGCGGCCTATGATGCCGCCGATCTCACCGGTCTGGCGGGGCGCATCAGCGTCAACAGTGCCGTGCTGCCCGAAGAGGGCGGCTCGCTCTGGCGGCTGCGCGACGGCATCGGCGCCGACACCGTGGGCACCGTCGCGGGCGAGGCCGGGCTGATCAATTCCAACATCGACCTCCTCGAGGGCGATATGAATTTCTCCGCAGAAGCGGGACTCGGCGAAACCGCCACACTCACGGACTTCGTCGTCGCCCTGACGACGTCACAGCAGACAACGCTGTCGAGCGCAGAAAGCGATCTCGAGTCTCTGAGCGCCAGTGCAACGACACTGGAAACCAGCAGGCAGAACATCCAGGGCGTCAACCTCGACAACGAGTTGATCCAGCTGACCGCGATCCAGCAGGCCTATGCGGCCAACTCCCAGGTTCTGACCACGCTGACCGCGATGATCGACGCGCTTCTCGAAGCCGTCTGAGACCAGGAGTCCGGCCGATGATCAGCATTTCGAACAGTGTCTCCACCTATGGCAGCAACCTGCTGCGCCGCCAGACGGTGACGGACCTCACCAACCAGTTGATGAAGGCGGAATACGAGGTCACCACCGGCCTGCTGCAGGATGTCTACGGCGAGCTTGGCGCCCGGTCGGCGCAGTCGCTGACCCTGCGCAGCCAGATGGCGACAGCGGAATCCTTCGTGGACAGCAACACCCTGCTGGCGAACCGCATGGAAGTGACCGCCGATGCCCTCGGCGCGCTGCGCGAGACCGCGCAGGAGTTCCTCGATGCCGCGATCGTCAACCGCGACTCCAAGGGCAGCACGGTCGAGACGCTGCAGATGCTGGCCAAAACGACCCAAGGTCAGCTGGTCGCCACCGCGAACACCACCTATCAGGGCGCCGCGCTCTTCTCCGGCACAGCGACCGACACCACCAGCCTGCAGGCCTGGGACCAGGTGAACGCGGCCTCGGGCCTGTCGCCCGCCGACGTGATGTCGGGCATCGTCGGCACCGGGCCGACCACCACGGCCGAGGCCGAGGCGATGATCGCGCAGCTGGATGCCGTCTTCTCCAGCGACGCCTCCGCCGGGACCAGCGGCTACGAGACGACCTTCTACAACGGCACCGACCTGCTGGACGAGACCGGCGCACCCAATGACCGCCTCACGGCCCGGATCGATACCGGGACCGAGATCAGCTATGGCGTGCAGGCCAACGACCGCGCCTTCACCCAGCTGATGCAGGGCCTCGCGATGATCGCCACCACAGACCCGGCGGCCATCGACGACGAAGACGCCTACGAGGCCTGGATGACCAAGGCGGTCGACATGATCTCGGCCGGCGTGTCGGGGGTGCTGGAGCTGGAGACCGAACTGGGCGGCCAGCAGAACCGCGTCGCCACGATGATCGAGACGCAGGAGTCGCGGATCGATCTCTACAATTCCCAGATCCTCGATCTGGAAGGCGTCGATGAATACGAGGCGGCGACCCGGCTGACCACGCTTCAGACCCAGCTACAGGCCAGCTATCAGGTCACCTCCCTGATGAACTCGCTCAGCTTCCTCAACTACATGTAACGCACCCGGTCAGGAGGCACGGGCCTCCTGCACCGCCGCGACAGCGGGTGGCAGCGACAGCGTCTCGTCGCCTTCTGCGGGGGCCAGCTTGTAGCCCCGGCCATGCACCGTCTCGATGTACTGGTGGCCGGAGGGCGCGGCGGTGTCGATCTTCTTGCGGATCTTGCAGATGTAGACGTCGATCACCTTGTCGAACGGCTGCTCGTCCGCCATCCCGTAGACCGCATCGTAGATCGCCGCCTTGGAGATCACCTTGCAGGCGTTCAGCGCCAACTGCTGGAAGATCGCATGTTCCCGGCGCGAGAGCTTGATCCGCTGGCCGGCGACCTCCGGATCGCGCCCGTCGAAATAGGCGGTCACCTCGCCGATGGTCACGCTTTCGGCGGTGTGGCCGTGGCTGCGACGGGTGATGGCATTGATCCGCGAGCGCAGTTCGATCGCCTTCACCGGCACCACCAGGTCGTCGTCGGCGCCGAGGTCCAGCATCTTGGCCGCCGCGCGCGAGTTGCGGAAGTCGCGCAGCACCAGAACCGGGTTGCGGGCCCCCGCGGCACGCATCCGCGCCACGATCTCGGGCGTGTCGGGCAGATCGGCCAGAAGGAAGGGGCGGGCCTCGCTTCCCTCCCGGCTCAGCATCGTCAGGTCGCCCATGAAGAACTCGGCCCCGATGGTCACGGGATGGATACGCGCTGAATTCAGCTCGTCTATCAAACCCTGGCGACGTTCCAGCCGCGGTTCGTAGAGATACAGATGCATTGCGTCCCCGATCTGCCCTCACAGGGCCGTTATCCTGTTCATCTTGTAAAAATATTCATGATCAGTCAAGTATAGTGAGCAATATTCTTCGCATGTATAAATCTATACTTGAGCAAACCGGCCATTTTGGTGTTTAATCAGCAAGAACAGGCCCTTTATTCCTTTCGGGATTTCCGCGTGCACCGCATCACCTCCACCCTGACGACCCTGCTTGCCGCCCTTGCCATGGCCCTCGCGCCGATGGCCGCAAGCGCGCAGGTCCGGATCAAGGACATCGCGACCTTCGAGGGTGTGCGGGAAAACCAACTGGTGGGCTATGGCCTTGTCGTGGGCCTCAACGGCACCGGCGACAGCCTGCGCAACAGCCCCTTCACCCAGAAAAGCATCGAAGGCATGCTGGAGCGCCTCGGCGTCGGCAACCTGAGCGAGGACAACATCAAGACGGCCAATACCGCCGCCGTGATGGTCACCGCCATGCTGCCGCCCTTCGCGCGGCGCGGCTCCACCATCGACGTGGTGGTCTCGTCCCTCGGGGACGCCACCTCGCTGCGCGGCGGCACGCTGATCGTGACCCCGCTCTCCGGCGCGGATGGCGAGGTCTACGCAGTGGCGCAGGGCCCGATCGCGGTGGCCGGCTATGCCGCGCAGGGCATCAACGCCTCCATCGTCGAAGGCGTGCCCACCGTTGCCCGGATCGAGAACGGTGCCACGGTCGAGAACGAGATCGACTTCCGCCTCGCCAGCATGAAGAGCATCCGCATCGCGCTGCGGACCCCGGATTTCACCACCGCGCAGCGCGTCGCCGATGCGATCAACGATGCGCTCGGACCGAACTCCGCCACTGCGCTCGACCCGACGACGGTCGAGGTCAGCGGCTATGACAAGACGGATGTCGCCGGCCTGATGTCCGACGTGGAAAACCTCATGGTTCAGCCCGACAGCGTCGCCAAGGTGGTGATCGACGCCCGCTCCGGGACCATCGTCATCGGCCAGAACGTCCGCATCGATCAGGTTGCCGTCTCGCAGGGCGGGCTGACGGTGATGGTCCGCGAGGACCTGGAAGTCAGCCAACCCGAGCCGATCACCATCGGCGGCAACACCGTCGTCGTGCCCCAGACCACCGTCGGGGTGGATCAGGAACCCGCGAACTTCACCATCCTCGACGGGGATGTCAGCCTGCAAAGGCTGGTGGACGGGCTCAACGCGATCGGCGTCACCGCCACGCAGACGATTTCGATCCTGCAGGCGATCAAGGCCGCGGGCGCCCTGCACGCAGACCTGGAGATCATCTGATGGAGCTTCCCGAGACGACGTTCCAGACGGTCACGAAGGGCAAGACCTCCGAGGTCGGCCCGCAGCTGAAGGAAATCCGCGACGGGCAGCGCGCCGCGCAGGAGTTCGAGGCGATGTTCCTCAGCCAGGCGGTCGACGAGATGCTCAAGAGCGTCGACATGGGTGCCTTCGCCGGCGGCGAGACCGCCGAGATGTGGCGCTCCTTCATGGCGCAGGCCGTCGCGGACCAGATCGCCCAGCAGGGCCGAACCGGCATCGCGCAAAGCATTCAGACCAGTATCTCCGCCTACCAGACCGGCACCAGCCAGAGCGAGGAGACTTCATCATGAGCCGAGAAAATCACGACATCATCGACCAGTTGACCAAGCTTCTGAGGGACGAGATCGCCGCGATCGGCGCCGGCCGCCTCGAAGAGGTCAACAAACTGTTTCCCAAAAAAGCAGCCTTGCTGGAGCGCCTGCAGGAGGCTTCGCCCGCCCTGGAAAAGGCCGCGCAGGAGGAGGGCGCCGCCGCCGAGCGTCTGCGGGATAAGTTCCGGACCTTGCAGGACCTTATTCGCAGCGATCTGGCCATTCTGGAGCGTATGACGCACGCCACCGGCGAGATCGCCAAGGAGCTGTCGCGCCTGCGCGAGCGGCAGTCGCTCAACGGATTGTATGGCTCTTCGGGCACGACTCGCCAAGAAGTTGTTGCCGCTGCAACACAGGTCGATCAGACCATCTAAAATATCGTTACCACTTTTTAACTTTATGCTTCAAATTCCATAGTCACGGGCAGGCCCGTTTTCGTCAGAAAGACGGATACGACTATATAAGAATAACGGAGCATAGAATGTCTTCCATTCTTACGAACAACAGCGCAATGAACGCGCTGTCCACTCTTCGTCAGATCAACAACGACCTCGACAGCACTCAGGACCGGATCTCGACTGGTCTCAAGATCTCGTCGGGCAAGGACAACGCCGCATACTTCTCGATCTCCGAGACGATGAAGGGCGACTCGTCGATGTATTCGGCGATCGACGAAGCACTGACCTCGACCATGAACGCCGTTTCGACCGCCCGCCTGGGCGCCGAGACCGTGAATGACCTGGCCAGCGACTTCGCCGAACGTGTTGCCTTCGCACAAGGCGGCACCTCCGAAGTGCGTGCTGACGTTCAGGACGAACTGAATGCACTGGTCGAGCGGATCACCACCACGATCAGCCAGGCGACATTCAACGGCACCAGCCTCGTGGACAGCACCGCAACCGTGACTGTTGTCACCGGTATCAGCCGCTCCGCGGCCGGTTCGGTCACCACCACGACCATCTCGTTCCAGGAGCAAGACCTGGGCGCGATCCTGTCGTCCCTGTCGGCAATCGACCTGACCTCTGCCTCCACGGCAGCTCTTCAGGAAGCCGCCCTGCAGGCCGCGGAATCCGCTCTCGACGCCGCAATCGGCGCCGCAACCGCTCTTGGCATCGCGGAAAACTCGATCGAGACCCAAAAGGACTTCCTCGGCGAGCTGACCAACGTGATCGACAGCGGTGTCGGCTCGATGGTCGATGCAGACATGGAAAGCGAAGCAGCGCGCCTGCAAGCGCTGCAGGTCCAGCAACAGCTGGCGACGCAATCGCTCTCCATCGCGAACTCTTCGCCTCAAAATATCCTGAGCCTCTTCCAGTAATCTCTGGTAGGCTGGACATAGGACGGGGCCCTCGGGCCCCGTTCAACTCCCAAAGGCCCCGGCAGAGGGCCGCAAGTCAAAGGGCCCGGAAGAAGCTCCGGGGGTTGAGGACAGAAAATGAGTATAGCCGCCTACAAACGCACGATCCGGGAGTCGGAATCTCCGCGCCAGATCGAACGTCGCATTCTTGCGCGCCTGACAGGCCAGCTGGAAAACTACGCTGTCGCCTACGATGGTGCCGAAGACCGCGCCGGCCGCCTGCAACTGCTGCAAGATGGTCTGCATAAGGTCCTGACAGACAACCAGAAAATGTGGACTGCCCTGAAAAACGACCTCGCCTCGCCGGGCAATGCCCTGCCGGCCGAGCTACGCGCGACCCTGCTGTCGCTGGCGCTCTGGGTCGAGCGGCAGACCTCCGTCGTGATGGGCGGCGGCGCCGGGGTCGGGGACCTCGCGACCGTGAACCGTCATATCGTGGCCGGCCTTGCCGGCGAGGCGCCCGGACCGAAAGGCTGATCCCGTGCTGAAACTGACGCTGAAACCTTACGAACGGGTCATCGTCAACGGGTGCTCCATCCGCAATTCGGGGCGCCGGCATTCCATCGTGATCGAAACCCATGCCGATGTCGTGCGCCAGCACGACCTGCTGGACGGGGAGGCCGCATCCACCCCCGTACGGAAAGCCTATTTCCTGATCCAGACGGCGCTGATCCGCGCGGACCTGCGCGAAAAGCTGGTGCCCGCGATCCAGAAGCAGCTGGCGGCCCTCGCCACCGTCTTCGGCCCGCCCAACGTCGGCAATATCTTCGAGGCCGCCAACGAGGTGTCGAAGATGGACTACTACAAGGCGATGCGCGCCCTGCGCCCCGTCCTGCGCTACGAAGAAGAACTGCTGAACCACCTCGCCTCGGCCGAACGCGCCAAGGCCGCGCCCCCGGAACGGGACGCGGAGAGGAAAGAGGCAGAGGCCGCCCTGTCCATCGCCGCGGAAGAGACCACGTCATGATTTCCGTTTCCGGGATGAGCACCTACAACGCGCTCCGGCTGGCCGATGCCACCGAGACGTCGCAGAAGACGGTCCTGACGTCGAGCGGGCTGCATTCCCGGGCGATCGACAGCTTCCTCGAACAGGTGGCCAGCATCGAGACCGTCGATGACCTCGTGGACAACTACGAGGTCTATTCCTTCGTCATGAAGGCCTACGACCTCGAGGACGAAATCTTCGGCAAGGCGATGGTGAAGAAAATCCTCTCCGGCGACGAAGAGGACGACGACGCGCTCGTCAACAAGCTGACCGACAGCCGGTTCACCGCGCTCTACGAGGCCATGGGCTTCACCGAGGGCGGCACGGTGAACACCAACACCATCGACCCCGAGTGGCAGCAGGCCATGGTCGACAAGTATGTCGAGCAGATCTACACCAACGAATACGCCGACCAGAACGAGACGCTCGGCACCGTGCTGGAGCTGCGCAACAAGGCCGACGGGATCGAGAGCTACTACGACCTGCTGGCCGACGCCAACCTGACGGATTTCATCTATACTGTGCTGAACCTGCCGTCCGACATGTCGGCCCTCGACGTGGACAAGCAGGCCGGCATCCTCGAGGACAAGTTCGACCTCGAAGACCTGAAGGACCCGGAGGAGCTGGAAAAGCTGATCCGCCGCTACGCGATCATCAAGGACGTGCAAGACGGGACCGCCACCGCGAACAGCGCCGCCGTCACCCTGATGAGCAGCGCCGTGAACTCGCTGTCCTCCGACGGGCAGTTCGTGCCCGTGACCATCGACATGTCGGTGATCTACCCCTCCACCGGCTACGAGTAACGGGACGCGGGGACGCGCCGATCAGGTGATCAGCTCGTCCTCTTCCTCGTCCATCGGCAGGCGGATGACCTCTTCCTCGGCCAGCTCCTTGGCGTAATCCACCATGACCGTCTGCGCCTCGCGCACGTCGCGGCCACGGACCGGCCCCATGGAGTTCATCTCGTCCAGCAGCATGTCGCGCGACCGGCCCGGCAGCACGTTGAGGAAGTGATCGCGCACCTCCTTCGAGGCCCCGCGCAGCGCCATCGGCAGCGTGTTGCCCGGCACGCCGCGCATCACGCGGGCCAGCCCCATGGCATCCAGCTTCACCAGGTCCTCGAAGGTGAACATCTTCTGCTTGATCGCGTTGAACATGTCGGCGGCGCGCTCTTCCAGCCCCGGTGCGATCCGGTCGAAGGCGTCGCGGTCCAGCTTGTTGAAGAGGTCCGCCATACGCTGCTGAAGCTCCGAGGCCGTCGGCTGCGAGGAGGCCGCCGCGATATCGGTGGTCAGCGCCTCTTCCAGCTGCTGCATCATGTGATGCGGCACCGCCTCCATCTTGATCATCCGCTCGATGATGCCTTCCATCCGCTCGACACCCAGCAGCGGCAGCACCTTGGCGGCCACGTCGGGTTTCACGTTCGACAGGATCGCGGCGGCGGTCTGCTCGTGCTCGCCCTTCAGGTAGTTGGCGATGACGTTCTCGTTCAGCGCGCTGAACCGCGCCCAGAGATCGCGCTCCTTCAGCGGGCCGCGGATGTCCTTGAGGATCGCATCGGCCTGATCGCCGGGCAGCAAGTTGCGCAGCATGCTCTCGGCGATGGCGAAGGAGCCGACGACGCCGCTGCCGTTGGTGATGCTCTCGGTAAACTCGGTCATCACCTCCTCGACCTGCGGCGCGGAGACGGAGCCGAGACCCGACATCGCGCGGGTCAGCTTCTGGATATCGGTCTCGTCCAGCTTCTGCATCAGGTCCGAGCCGCGCTTCTCGCCGAGGCAGAGGAAGAGGATCGCGGCCTTCTCCGGGCCCTTCAGCTTGCGCCGCCGCACGCCCGCATCCGCAACGCGGCCGGGGACGGAGGTCTTGGTCATCGTCGTCGCTTTCATCGTCCCTACTCCTCAGCCACCGCCCGCCATGGGCAGGTATCCTTCCATCAACGACCCGGCCAGCATGTACCAGCCGTCGATCAGCACAAAGAAAATCACCTTGAACGGCAGCGAGATCATGACCGGCGGCAGCATCATCATGCCCGCCGACATGAGCACCGAGGCCACGATCAGGTCCAGCGCCACGAAGGGCAGGTAGATCAGGAACCCGATCGAGAAGGCCCGCCGCAGTTCCGACATCATGAAGGCCGGCACCAGCTCGCGCCAGCCGACCTGGTCCACGCTCTCGGGCAGCTGGGGCACCACGTCGCTCTCATCCGACCGCGCGGCGATGTCCATGAACAGCAGCAGGTCCTTGTCGCGCGTGTTGGCATACATGAACCGCTTGAACGGGTCGCCGATCCGGCCGATCGCCTGTTCCTCGGTGATGGAGTTCTCCATCAGCGGCTGCACGCCCTGTTCGTAGGCGTCGTTGAACACCGGCTGCATGACATAGAAGGTCATGAACAGCGCCATCGCCGACAGCACCATGTTCGGCGGCGTCTGGTTCAGGCCAAGCGCGGTGCGCAGCATCGAGAAGACGATGATGAAGCGGGTGAAGCTCGTCATCACCACCAAGAGGCCCGGCGCGATCGAGAGCACGGTCATCAGCGCGACCAGCTGGATGATCCGGCCCGACAGGGTCGCCGTCTCGTCCGTGCCCGGCTGCGCCTGGCTCAGCGTCTCGGAAATCGCGCCCAGCAAACCGCCGTCCTGCGCATGCGCCAGCCCGGGCCACAGCGCAAGCGCGGCCAGCAGGGTCAGGCAGAGGGGCAGGGGGCGGCGCAGCATCGGGTCACTTGTCCGAGATGTAGTCCTTGACGATCTCGGTCAGGGATACCCCCAGCCGGTCGCCCGACAGTTTCACCAGATCACCGCGCGCCACGAGGCGGTCGTTGATCACCACGTCCACCGGCTCGCCGATCTTCTTGTCCAGCTCGATGACCGACCCGCGCGACAGCTTCAGCAGCTGCGAGATCGGCATCCGGCTGTGGCCCAGCACGATCTGCACGTTCAGCCCGACGTTGAACATCGCGTCGATGTTGCGGCCCTTGCCGCCGTCGCGCTTGTCCGGGTCGATCATGTCCTCGATGGCCAGCGTCTCGCCGCCTTCGTCCACCTGCGGAAAGACCTCGTCCTTGCCGGGGCCTGCCGGTTCGTCGTTCTCAGCCATGTGCGTCACTCCGCTCTGATGAGGTCCGCGCGAGGGCGGCATCTGCCGCCGCCTTCAGCGCATCGTGAATGCGGTCGCAGACCGCGTTGAAGGAGAAATCCATGAAGCCGTTGTCCCACTCGACGCGGGCATCCCCGGCGCCGAGCGCCGGGTCGTAGGAGAATTCGACGCGACCGGCATAGCCGATCTCGTGCACCGCCTTCGACAGGTCCTCGCCGATCAGGTCGAGCGAGCCCTTGGGTAGCACAATCCGCAGGCCGGCGGCGCCAAGCGCCATGCCGATGGCCTGCTTCACCTCGGTGCGGACCCGGGGCAGGGACAGGGTCTGCATCGCGTCCGGCGCCACCTTCTCGAAGACCGACAGCGTGAAGTCCAGCACCTGGCTCTCCAGGTCGGCGCGGTGCTTGTCCGCTTCCTTCAGCAGCACGTCGAGACGCGGCACGATCTGGTTCACCGCCTCCATCTGCGCCCGCACGTCCGCAAGGTCGGCGGCCGAAGAGGCCTCGGCCCGGCCCGCGATCCGGCCATCCGCATAGCCTTCGGCGCGCGCCTCGGCTTCCGCCTGGCGCAACTCGGCCTCCGTGAACGTGGCAAGCGCGGCCCGGGCCGCGCGCTTTGCCTCCATCGCACGTTCAAGGTCGAAGTCCCGCTCGAAGGCGAAGCGCATGATCTAGAGCTCCTCCGCCAGCCAGCTTTGGATGACCCGCAGGGACTCGTCCGGTTCGTTCTCGACCAGGGCGCCGACGCTCTCGATCCAGCCCTTCTTGATCCCGCCGCTGACCGGGCCCAGCTGGACCATGTCGCCATCGTCGGGACCGAGGATCGTGCCGGTGTGGGTCGTCTGCCCGCCCGCCGCCTGTGCCGGGCCCGACAGGGCCGGGGCCGCGCTGCGCTGTGCCGCGGGCAGGGCGGCGGCCTGTTCCGCGGGCATCTGGCCCTCGCCCCCCGCGAGGGCAAGGGCACCGCCACCCGCCGCCGCACCGGCAAGCGCGGGCATGTCGCCGCCTTCGCTGGTCATCCGCCGCAGCAGGGGCATCACGCCGAAGGCCATCACCGCCGCCACGACACCCAGGGCAAAGAGACCCCGCAGGATCGACATCAGGTTCTCGGTCAGCACCTGCCCGATGGACTGGCCCACCGGTTCGCCCACGTCCATGGAGTAATCCATGAACCGAAGGCTATCGACCTGCACCGTGTCGCCGCGCTCGCTGTCGAAGCCCACCGCCGATTGCACCAGCTGGGTCAGCCGCTCCAACTCGTCCGCGCTGCGCTCCTCGTAGGCCACCGCGCCGTCGTCGCCCACGTTGTAGATGCCGTTCACCAGCACCGCGACTGAGATCCGGTTGATGTCGCCCGGCTCGCGCACCACCTCGCTCGAGGTGTTGCCGATCTCGTAGTTGACGATCTCGTTGGTCGAGGCACTCGAATTGCTGTTCTGGGGCTGGCCGCCGCCGGGGCCGTTCTGAAGCCCGCCCGGCAGGTTGTCGAGAACGCCGACCTCGCCCTGCGCGTTGCGGGTGTCCTCGGTGTTCTCCTCGCGGGTCTCGGTCGAGCGGACCACCCGCTGCGAGGGATCGTAGCTCTGCTGGCGGATCACCTGCCGTTCGGTGGTCAGGTCCACGTTCACGTTGACCCGCGCATTGCCCGCCCCGACCCGTGCCGTCAGGATCGACTGGATGTTGCGCGACATCCGCTCCTCTATGGCGGCACGCACGCTCTGCAAGGTCACTTCAGCGGTGCTGTCGCCATCCTCGGCAAGGATAGTCTCACCACTCGCCGAAAGAACAGTCACCCGTCCCGGCGCCATGCCCGGGACGGCCGACGCAACCAGGGCGCGAATCGATTGCCCTTCGCGGCGGCCGATCTCGGCACTGCCTGCACCGCGCACGATGACCGAGGCAGAGGGCTCCGCCGTCTCGCGCGAAAACGCCTCGCGCTCGGGCAGCACAAGGTGGACCCGCGCGGCGGCGATCCCGTCGATGGTCTGGATCGAGCGGGCCAGCTCGCCCTCCATGGCGCGCAGGCGGTTCACCCGCTGCATGAAGGTGTTCATGCCGAGCCCGGAGGACTGGTCGAAAATCTCCCAGCCCGGGGTGCCTTCGTCCAGAAGTCCTTGTTCCGCAAGCGCCATACGCGCACGGGGGATATCCTCGCGCGCCACGGAAACGGTGGAACCGGCGGCCTCGAGCTCGACCTTGAAGCCCGCACTCTCAAGCGTATCCAGCAGCCGGCTGGCCGCGGCAGGGGAGAGGTTGCTATAGAGCGGCACGTACTCGGGGCGCATCACCATGCTCAACCCGAAGAACAGTGCAAAGACGATGCCGACACCCGTCGCGCCAAGCGCGATCAGACGCCCACGTCCAAGCGACAGCAGATTGTCGAAAAACGGTCCCAAACCCTACCCCCGGCGCAGCTACCTGCCTTTACCCAGATTTAACCGGATTAATCCTTGCCGCGCAAGCACAGTTTGCAATTTATGCTTGCCTTGGCGTGGATTAATCCGCATTGTAATCAACAGGTATACTTGAAACGGGCACATGAAATGGCAGAGGCGCAAGACTCGTCCGGAGGGGCACCCGCAAAGCGGTCTCTTGGCCGCCGGATCGGTATGCCTATCCTTCTGCTTCTGCTCTGTATTCTCGGCATCGGCGGCGGCATGGCGATCTCCATGGGCCCCGCGACCTTCCTGGCCTTCATCCAGGGCGAGGACCTGCCGGAGCCTGAAGAGACCCCCGCCGAGGACCACGCGGCAGCCGAACCTGCCGGGGACGGACACGGCGGCAGCGAAGGCGGCCACGGCACCGCGATGCCCGGCGACGAGATGACGGTGACGCCCTTCAAGGAGATCATCGTCAACATCACCTCGACCACCGCCACCGGGCGCCGCACCACGCGCTTCCTCAAGCTCAACCTCGCCCTCGTCTATGACACCGCCCTTCCGGGGGCCGACGACGTCGAGGCGCGCAAGCTCTATCTGCGCGACAGCTTCCAGGACTACCTGCGCCAGCTCAACGAGGCCGACCTCCAGGGCACCTACGGGCTGACCACCCTCAAGACCGAACTCCTGCGCCGCGCCCGTGCCGTCACCGGCAGCGACGCCCCGCAGGAACTCCTCGTCTCCGACCTGATCGTGCAGTGAGCCATGGCTGAGATAACCCGTCCCACCCCTCCCGAAGAGCTGAACGGCGCGCCCATCGAGGAGCAGATCATCCAGATGGCCAAGCTCTCCTACGAGCGGCTGCCGCTGCTCGAGGTGATCTTCGACCGTTTCGCCCTGTCCCTCGGCCCGGCGCTGAAGAGCTATTGCGGCGTGCTGGCGGATGCGGAACTGGAGAGCTTCGACTACATGCCCTATGCCGAGGCGCTCGAAGGGCTCTCGGCCAACGGGCTGGTGGCGATCACCCAGGCCTCCGAGTGGGAGAGCGAGATCGCGACGGTGCTCGACCCCGACCTGCTCTTCACCGCGCTGGAGATCATGCTGGGCGGGCGCACCGTGAAGGGCAGCGACTGGACGCCCCGCAGCTTCACCGCGATCGAGCGGCGGCTGGGAACCAACGTCTGCGAGGTCATTCTGCGCGAACTCTCGACCGCCTTCTCGCAGCTCAGCGACAACGAATTTTCCATCGACCACATGGAGGGCAACCCCCATACGTTGGTCCTCGCACCGCCGGGCAGCCCCTGCGTGCGCGTCACTTACAAGGTCACGCTCGACGAACGCGTCGGCAAACTCTCCTTCGTCATCCCGAATACCGCCATCGACAAGGTCCGCCCCACGCTGGCGCAGGCCTTCCGGGGCGGACAGCTTGGGGGGGATGACGCCTGGCGGGCCCTGCTGACGGACCAGATCGCCGACACCAGCGTGACACTTGCCGCGGTCCTGCACGAACCGGTGCTGCCGCTGACCTCCGTGCTGCAGTGGAAGCGCGGGCAGGTCCTCGACCTGGGCATCGACTCCGAACATGAGGTGACGGTGACGTGCTCCGGCAAGAAGATGTTCCGGGCCGCCATGGGCCGGCGCAAGAACGGGTCGGTCGCGCTGCGCGTGACCGAGGATTTCGACAATGCCAAAGACATGAAAGAGGGTGGGTTCTCCGATGTCGTTTCTGATTGATATGCTTATCCTGGCCTTGCTGGCCGGCACGCTGATCTATGCCTTCCTGGTCGACCGCCGGGTGCGCATGCTGATGGCCGCACTGCGCGAGATGCAGCCGCTGGTCACCCACTTCTCCGAGGCCGTGGACCGGTCCGAGAAGTCGGTCACCCAGATGAAGACCATGGCCTCGGACATTGCCGAGCCGCGCCGCGCCGCCGCCGCCCCCGAGGCCCGCAGCGAACCGGCCACGCTCTCCTTCCGCTCGGTCCGCGATCCGCAGCGCGCGCCCACCGGCGTCGCCCGGCTGCGCGGCAAGTCGGACCTCGTCCGCGGCTTCTTCGAGACCGCGCAGCGGGGCGCCTGATCCATGTGGCAGCCCCGTCCCTTCGCGGTCATCATCGCCGCCCTCGCGCTCACCGGCGTGGTGAAGGCCGGCATGACGCTGACCACCGATCCCGCGGCGTTGCCCGCGACCCCGGTGGACATGCTCTTCGTCTCGCGCGCCTCGGCCGCGGGGCCCGCCACGCCGCCCGCAGAGGCGCCGGTCGCCGAGAAGCAGCAGATCCAGGCCGCGCTCGACACCTCCTGCGGGGTGCCCGAGGACATGCTGCGCGCGATCCGCGAGGAACGTGAACTGCTTGAGGCCCAGAAGGACCAGCTGGCACAGCGCGCCTCGGAACTGGACCTCGCGGGCGAGGCGCTCGCGCAGGAACGGACCCAGTTGGGCGACCTCAAGACCGAGGTCGTGGCCATGCTCGACCGGGCGCAGGCCGCCCATACCTCGGACGTGGATCGCCTCGTGGCGCTCTACTCCAACATGAAACCCAAGGAAGCCGCCCTGATCATGGACGAACTCGACATCGAGGTCTCGGTCATGGTTCTCGGCACGATGAACGAACGGGACGCCGCGCCGATCCTCGCCGCGCTCAACCCCACGCGGGCGCGGGCGATTTCGCGCATCATCATGGAACGTTCGAAACTCCCCGGAGATCAGAGACTCGACAACCTCAAACTCTGATCGACCCCAAGCCCGGGGAACGAGAGACGGCCGCCAACACCCACCCTGGCGGCCGTCTTCTTTTTTCGCGTAACCCGAATTATGTAAATTCTATTACCGTACCGCTCAGAACAGCAGCCCCGGCAGCCACAGCACCATCGACGGCCAGGCGATCAGCAGCAGCGTGAAGGCCAGCATCAGCAGGACGAAGGGCAGCGCACCCCAGATCACGTCCATGATGGAGCCCCGCATCCGCACCCCCTGCACGATGTAGAGGTTCATGCCGATCGGCGGCGTGATCAGCCCGATCTCCATCATCAGCACCAGGAAGATGCCGAACCACACCGGGTCGATCCCCATGTGCAGCACCAGCGGGAAGACCACCGGCAGCGTCGCGATCATCATCGACAGCGTCTCCATGAAGCAGCCGAGCACGAGGTAGAACAGCATCAGCAGCAGCAGGATCCCCAGCGGCCCCGCGCCGGTGTTCGCCACGGCCCGGGTCAGTGCCTGCGGAATGCCCAGCATCCCGATGACGAAGTTCAGGAACTGCGCGCCCACCATGATCAGCAGGATCATCGAGGAGATCCGCACGGTCGAGATCATCGCCTCGTGCAACAGCGGCAGGGTCAGCTTGCGCCGCACCAGCGCCACGGCCAGCGCCGCGACCACGCCGATGGCGGCGGATTCCGTGGGCGTCGCCCACCCGGCATAGATCACGCCCATCACCACGACAAAGATCACCAGCGGCGGCAGAACATCCAGCAGGTTGCGCAGCTTCTCGTTCCACGGCCGCGCGGGCATCACCGGGCCCGCCACGCCGGGCTTCACCAGCGCGATCCCGATGATCAGCGCCATGAAACAGCCCGTCAGCAGGAGGCCCGGCACCAGACCGGCGGCAAAGAGCTGCCCGATGGAGGTGTTCGTCATCGAGCCGTAGATGATCATGTTGATCGAGGGCGGGATCAGGATCCCCAGCGTCGCGCCCGCGGCAATCGTGCCCGCGGTCAGGCGCTCATCATACTTCCGCTCCGCGAGGATCGGCAGCGCCACGTTCCCGATCGTCGCCGCTGTCGCCACGGACGATCCCGAAACCGCGGCGAAGAAGGTGCTCGCCCCGATGTTCGAATGCAGCAGCCCGCCCGGCAGCCGCCGCAGCCAGTCCGACAGCGACCGGTATAGCCCCTCCGCCACGCCCGAGCGCACGAGGATCTCGCCCAGGAAGACGAAGAGCGGGATCGCCGTCAGGATGAAATCGTTCTGACCGCTCCACATCTGGCTGCCGAAAGTGGTCAGCACCGGCCAGCCCATCAGGGTCCAGGCCCCGATCAGCGCGGTCAGGAACATCGCCACCGCCACCGGCAGGCCGATCAGCATCATGGTCAGCATCATGACGAAGCCGAGAACGGCGCCTCCGACCCCGATCATGCCTTGCGCTCCCGGCGGGTCGATCCGTCGACCTGTTCCTCGTCCATGATTTCCTCAAGGCTCTTGATGCCGTACAGGCGGTTCACCAGCGGCCAGTTGGTGACGAACAGATAGGCCGCGTGCAGCGTCACGATGGTCGAGACGAGGGCAAAGAACAGCAGCCCCGCCACCCAGACCGATTGCGGCATCCACAGCGGCGTCATCAGCGGCGTGCCGGACAGCGACTTGTACGCGATACTCTCGGCCAGCGCCGCCCACCCGCGCCACGCGATGAAGAGCGCCATCACCATGATGCCCACCAAGGCCAGCAGGTTCAGCGCCGCCGCCATCCGGCCCGGCACCCGCTCCACGAGGATTTCGACCCGCGTGTGCGCGCGCTCCAGCAGCGCGTAGGAAAACCCGAAGGCCGCGAGGATCGCCAGCACGTAGCCGCCCATCTCGTCGCTGCCCTGAAGGGACATGTTCGCGAACCGCCGCAGCAGGATTTCCAGCGCGATCAGCAGGCTCAGCCCCAACAGCGCATACCCCGCGATCAGCGCCATGATCCGCGACAGCGGCAGCAAGGCACGCGTCACCTTTGACTCGGTCGACATTCCCTGTCCCTTCCCTTCGGCCCGGCGACACGCGCCGCGCCTGTCAGATCTGCGGGGCCGCCCGAAGGCAGCCCCGCCGTGTCACGTGGCGCTCAGGCTCACTCGATGGTCAGGCCGGCAGCCTTGCCCGCGGTCTCGTTCCACGTGGCCGAGCAGTTCGGGTCCACCGCGTTGCAGGTGTCCTTCCACATCGGCAGCACGACGGTCTGGGCGATTTCCTTGATCTTCGCCACGTCCTCGTCGTTGATCTCGACCAGCGTCATGTCGAACTTCTTGTGGTCGGTGCAGCTGTCCGCGCCCACGTTGCAGTCCAGCGCGTCGCCGTTGGTGTTGATCGCGAGATCCCACAGCGAGGTCTCGAGCCCCTTGAACGCGGTTTCCAGCTCGGCCTTCTGCTCGTCCGAGAAGCTGTTCCAGGTGTCGAGGTTGATGAAGTGGCCCTGCACCCCGCCCGAAACCGACAGCGGCAGCTGGTGGGTGGTGACTTCCGGCCAGTTGCCGGTATTGCCCGAGGTGGGCGAGGTCACGCCGCAGGAGGCCACGCCGCGCTGGAGCGCCGGGTAGACTTCCGAGAACTGCAGCGTCACCGGCGTCGCGCCGAGCGATTCCAGCATCGCGGACATGGACGGGGTGAACGAGCGGATCTTGAGGCCGTCCAGATCGGCAAGGCTCTTGATCTCGGCATTGCAGTAGAAGACCTGCGGGCCGAACGGCCAGAGGGTCAGCACCTTGGCGTTGAACTTCTCCTGCAGGCGCTTGTCGAAGACATCGCGGTAGGCGTCGACCACTTCGCGCAGCTTGGTCATGTCGGTGGCCACGCCGATCAGGTCGACCCCCTCGAAGAACGGATCATCGCGCGAGGCCATGCCGATCTGCACCGACATGATGTCGAACGCGCCCGAGCGCAGCATCCGCAGCGCGTCGGGGGCCTTCACGCCCACCACGTCCATCGGGTTGTAGTTCACGGCCACGTCGACACCGGACTCGCCCTTCAGGTTCTCGAAGAAGGCCTGCTCGATGGCGATGTGCTTCCGGTTCTGGGAAAAGTTGCCCGCGACCCGCAGGTCGGTCTGGGCCGCGGCGATGCCGGCGGTGGTGATCAGCGCTGCGGACAACAGCGAGGTCTTGATGAAATTGCGCATGGGGCTCCCCGTTTTTGAATTCATTTCGCCTCTGACGCTTGCAGATCGCAGGTAACCCGGCAAACGCGATCATGACCCGGGGTGCGGAAAATGCGGATTCTTCGCCAGCTGCCACCTCAATCATCGGAAATCGAGGCAAAACGCTTAAAATATGCCCGTATCCTGTCTCAGAATTGTATCCAATCGCGGAAATAGCTTGCGATTCTCTCCCCTGAGGCCGCAACACTCGGCTCAGGTCCAGCCCGCTGAAGCCTTGTGAAACCCTGTCAGGCCTCTGTCGGCGCCCATGAATAACCGGAATTCTGAATGCAAAATCGCCCTGCCCTGCCCCGTCCGAAGCTGATCGGCATGCTCACGCCCTCCTCCAACACGGTGGTGGAGCCCTATACGAACCACCTCGCATGGCCGCTCTTCCCGCAGGTCTCGGTGCATTACGGGCGGTTCCGGGTAACGCGCATCGCGCTCGACGAGGGCTCGGACGATCAGTTCTCCCTCGCGCCCATCCTCGCCGCCGCGGACCTGCTGAACGACGCGCGGCCCGATCTCATCGCGTGGAACGGCACCTCGGCCAGCTGGCTCGGCTTCCAGACGGACGAAACCCTCTGCGAGACGATCAGCGCCCACACCGGCAAGCCCGCCACCACCGCCGTCCTTGCGCTCAACAAATTGCTCGGCGAGTTCGGCGCGGCGAAGATCGCCCTCGTCACGCCCTATACGCAGGACGTGCAGGACCGCATCATCGCCAATTACGCCGCCCTCGGGATCGAGACGGTGGCCGAACGCCACGCGGGGCTCAGCGACAATTTCTCCTTCGCCAGGGTCGAGGAAGACCGGATCGCCGCCATGTGCCGCGAGGTCGCCACCGCGAAACCCGATGCCATCGTGATCCTCTGCACCAACATGCGCGGCCCCGTCGTTGCCGCCGGGCTGGAAGCGGAGCTGGGGATTCCGGTGCTCGACTCCGTCGCCTTCACCCTCTGGGGCACCCTCGACGCGCTCGATATTCCCATGGAGCCGCTGGCCGAATTCGGCATGATGTTCCGGCAATGAGCCCCGGGATGACACCCGACCTGACCACGACGACGAAAGGCCCGCGGATGGAGGCACAGGACAAGATCGAGACCCAGAATGAGACCCAGACCGAGGCCGGCACGCTGCACCAGACGCTGGTCGCCAACATCCGCAACCTGCTGATCGAGGGCGGCCTTGCCGCCGGTCAGCGCATCCCCGAGGCAGAGCTTTGCCAGCGGTTCGGCGTCTCCCGCACGCCGCTGCGCGAGGCGCTAAAGGTGCTGGCCTCCGAGGGGTTCATCCAGCTGCGCCCGAACCGCGGCGCGATCCTCGCCCCGCTCGACCCGGACCAGATCGCCCCGATCTTCGAACTCAAGGGCGCGCTCGAACGGCTCATCGGCCTGACCGCGGCCGAACGCGCAACCGAGGCGGAGCTCTCCCGCCTTTCCACCTTGCACCTTTCTCTGAACGATACGCTGGCGTCCGGAAACCTCGCCACGTACACGCAGCTCAACTACGATTTCCACCGCGGCCTCGCCGAGGCGACCCGCAACGCCGAGCTGATGCAGAGCTACGACATCCTGCAACAGAAGATCTGGCGCTTCCGCTTCCTCGTGAACGACAGCTTCTCGCGGATCGAGGAATCCTTTGCCGAACACGAACAGATCATGATTGCCCTGCGCGCCCGCACACCGCTCGACCTTGCCGCACGGCTTGAGGCGCACAACCAGAAGACCTGCGACGCGATGCAACGCGCCGTGGCCCAGCTCGACCAGCCCGGCTGACACCCCGGACCCCCGGACAGCCCATCGGACAGGAGCCCGACATGTACGACACGATCATCCGCGGCGGCCGCGTCTCGACCGCCAGCGACACTTTCGACAGCGACATCGCGATCCGCGACGGCAAGATCGTGGCCCTCGGCCATGATCTGGGCGAGGCGGAGGAGGTGATCGACGCCTCGGGCCTCTGGGTGCTGCCCGGCGGGATCGACAGCCACGTGCATATCTCCCAGCCCTCGGGCGCGGGGATCGTCATGGCGGATGATTTCGAAAGTGCCACCCGCTCCGCCGTGATCGGCGGCAACACGATGCTCCTGCCCTTCTGCCTGCAGGAACGCGGCGACAGCCTGCGACAGGCGGTCACCGACTATCACGCCAAGGCCGAGGGCGCCTGCTACACCGACGTCTCGTTCCACCTGATCATCACCGATCCCACGCCCTCCGTTCTGGGGCAGGAACTGCCCGCGCTCGTGGCGGACGGCTATACCTCCTTCAAGGTCTTCATGACCTACGAAGGCATGGCCCTGACCGACATGGAAATGCTCAAGGTCATGGCCGTGGCCCGCGACACCGGCGCCCTCGTCATGGTCCACGCCGAGAATTACGACATGATCCGCTTCATGACCGAGCAGCTGGAGGCCGCGGGCAAGACCGCGCCGCGCCACCACGCCACCTCGCGGCCGATCGTGGTGGAGCGCGAGGCGACCCACCGCGCGATCTCGCTGGCCGAGCTGTCGGACATTCCCCTGATGGTCGTCCATGTCTCCAACCGCGAGGCGATGGAAGAGATCCGCCGCGCCCAGTCCCGGGGCCTCAACATCCGGGGCGAAACCTGCCCGCAGTACCTCGTCCTGACCGAAGATGACCTCGACGGGCTGAACATGGAGGGGGCGAAATACGTCTGCTCCCCGCCGCCCCGTGACCGCGACAGCCAGCAGGCCTGCTGGGAGGGGCTGCAACAGGGCGTGTTCAACGTCTATTCCTCGGATCACAGCCCGTTCCGCTATAACGATCCGGCGGGCAAGCTCTTCCCCAAGGGCCGCACCTCCTTCCGCTGGGTGCCCAACGGCATCCCCGGCGTCGGCGCGCGCCTGCCGATCCTCTTCTCCGAGGGCGTCGTGAAGGGCCGGATCGACATCAACCGCTTCGTGGCCCTGACCGCCACGAACCACGCCAAGACCTATGGCCTTTACCCGCGCAAGGGCACCATCGCCATCGGCGCGGATGCCGATCTCGCGCTCTGGGATCCCGAGAAACGCCAGACACTGACCCACGCGATGCTGCAGGACGGCGCCGATTACACCCCCTACGAGGGGATGGAGATCACCGGCTGGCCCGTCACCACCATGGTGCGCGGCAGGACCGTGGTCCGCGACGGCGCGCTGCAGGATACCAAGGGCCACGGCGAACATATCTCGCGCGGCTTCACGCAGGGCTGACCCCCACCCGGCGCGGGGCTGCACCCGTCCCGCGCCAAAATCCACGAAACGTGATATACTCCGGCCCTTGCACACGTTGGCAGGAGGGCCACGTGATGACAGATTTTGCCGAACGCTATGACGCGGTCATGGTCCCCGTGATCTTCCGCCCCTGGGCGCAGGAATTGCTCCGCCGCGTGCCCCCGCAGGACGGTCAGGCCATCCTCGACGTTGCCTGCGGCACCGGCGCCGTCACCCGCACCATCGCGGAAACCGGCGTCCGCCCCGCCAGCCTGACAGGCGCGGACATGAGCGCCGGAATGCTCGCCGTCGCCAGCCGCAAGGCGGCGCAGGCCGGGATCGACGCCCGCTGGGTCGAGGCCGATGCCGCCGCCCTGCCCTTCCCGGATCACAGCTTCGACGTGGCCTATTGCCAGCAGGCGCTCCAGTTCTTCCCGGATCGCGTCGCCGCCCTGACGGAATTGCGCCGCGTCCTCAAACCCGGTGCATCGGTCGCCTTCTGCGTCTCCACCGCGCTGCACGAGAACCCGCTCCTCACCGCGCAGGCCGATGCCCTCCAGATGCACGTGGGCGATGCCGCGGCGCAGGCAGTCCGCAACATCTGCCATCTCTCCGACGCCGGGGAGGTCCGCGACGCCTTCACCGTCGCCGGATTCCACGACATCTCGATCGACAAGGTCTCGCTCAAGCTGTCCCATCCGGACGGGCGCGCCTACGCGGAGGGCGCGCTTGGCGGGATGCACACCGGCGACAAGCTCGCCCGCCTCTCGGAGGACGGGCGGCAGCGCTGTTTCGAAAGCTTCCTCTCAGGGCTCGGGCCGCTCTTCGACGGCAAGGCGATCCGGTTTCCCCACGTCTCGCACGTGATCACGGCCCACGCCTGAGACCCCTACCCTTTCACACCCGACATGGTGATCCCCCGCACGAAGGCGCGCCGGGCGAAGAGGAAGACCAGCAGCATTGGCACCGTCACCACGGTCGCCGCCGCAAAGGTCCGGCCATAATTGATGTCGAAGGTCGAGCGGTACTGCATCATCGACAGGGTCGCGGTCATCTTCTCCTGGCTCTGCACCACGATCAGCGGCCAGTAGAGATCGTTCCAGTGCGACACGAAGGAAAAGACCGAGAAGGCCGCCGCCGCCGGCACCGCCGCCGGCAGGATCAGCCGCAGCACGATCTCGATTTCCGTGAACCCGTCCACCCGGGCCGCCTGAATGATCGAATCCGGATAGGCGCGGAAGAACTGGCGGAACAGGAAGATCGCGAAGACCGACACGAGGAAGGGGAACATCATCGACAGGTAGGTGTCGAGAAGCCCCGCCTTCACCAGCCCAAGGTAGATCGGGATCGACGTCACGTTGATCGGCACCGTCAGGCAGGCAATCACCGTACCCAGCAGTATGGTCGATCCCCGGAACTTCAACTTGGCCAGAGCATAGGCCGCAGGCACCGCCGTCGCCAGCTGCACCACGAGGATACCGACGCAGACGATCATGCTGTTGGTCAGGTAGCGAAGGTAGGGCTGCGTCACCAGCACGTCGTAGTAGTTCTGCCAACCCGCGAAGGTCTTGGGCCAGAGGGTGAAATCGCTGTCGAAGACCTCGGACGTCGGTTTCAGGCTCGACGACAGCATCCACAGGAAGGGAAACACCATCAGCCATGCGCCCAGCAGAAGCAACAGCGTGACGATGATCCGGCCCGGCGTGACGCGCGACAGCGCGCCCATGATGCGGTCACTCAGGGAAACGGCGGGGGTATGTGTCAGATCGCTCATGTCGTCAGCCCTCACTGCGCGGCCCTGTCGGCCATCAGGGTCTGGATCAGCGCGAAGACGAAGATCACGCCGAGGAAGAAGACCGACAGCGCCGCCGCATAGCCCATGTTGAAATACTCGAACCCTTCAAGGAACGTCAGGTAGAGGAAGACTTCCGAGGCATGGGCCGGCTGGCCCTGCGTCAGGATCGCCACCGTGTCGAAGAGCTTGAACGCCGTGATCGACGAGGTGACCGCCACGAAGACCGAGGTCGGCGCAAGCGCAGGCCATGTCACCCGCAGGAACTCGTCCACCGGGTGATCCGCCCCGTCGATCCGCGCCGCGTCATAGAGGCTGCGCGGGATCGCCGTCAGCCCGGCGATGAACAGCACCATGTTGAAGCCGATGATCGCCCACAGCGAGATCCCCGCCAGCGAGAACAGCACCACCTCCGGCGAGCCGAGGAAGTTCACCGGGCCGATGCCGATATTGCCCAGCCATTCGTTCAGGATGCCCTGCCGGCTGTCCATCAGCGCCGACCAGACCAGCGCCATCGCCGTCAGGGTCGAGGTCACAGGCATGAAGTAGAGGATCTCGAAGAACGAGCGGAACCGCTTGCGCTTCTGGATCGAGATCGCCAGCCACAGCGGGATCACGAAGGCACAGGGCAGGAAGACCGCCGCATAGACCGCCGTATTGCGCAGCGCGTTGCCGAACTGCGCGTCGCCGAACATCTTGATATAATTGTCGAAACCGACCCACTCCCAGTAATCGCTGATCAGCGTGTAATCGGTCAGCGAGGCCAGAACGACAGCGATCATCGGCCCGATGTAGATCAGCAGGATCAGCAGCACAGCGGGCGCGACAAAGGCATAGGCAAGACGGCTTTGCCGCCGCTTGAGGGTGGCAAGCGCGCTCATGCCGGCACCTCCACCGGGGCCGCAGCCCCCTGCCCCAGTGCCACGCGCTGCCCGTCCGCCCCGAACAGCAGCAGCGCCGCCATGGGCACTTCGGCGGTGAAACGCTCGGGCAGATGCAGCGGCACGGCGGCGTCCGGGCCCTTCTGCACCCGCAGGCGCAGGGTCATGTCGGGCGCATGGGCCAATGCGCCATGCACCACCAACTCGCCGCCAAGGTCCTCGACCCCGTGGCGCAGCACCTCCAGTTCGAACGCCGGGCCCCCTGCCCCGTCCGTTCCGGCAAGGCGCATCGCCTCAGGCCGGATGCCCAGCATCATGTCACGCCCCGCAGGCTGGCCGCTGGCGACGGGCAGAACCTGCCCCGCAAGCTGTAGCCCCTGCCCCGCCGCGCGCACCGGCAGCAGGTTGATCTCGGGCGAGCCGATGAACCGCGCCACATCGACCGAGGCCGGATCGCCGTAAAGCGTCCCCGGAGGCCCCACCTGCAGCAGGTGCCCCTCCTGCAACAGCGCCACCCGGTCCGACATGGTCATCGCCTCGACCTGGTCATGGGTCACGTAGACGAAGGTCAGGCCCGACTTGCGGTGCAGCTCGACGATCTCGCGGCGCACTTCGACCCGCAGCTTGGCGTCGAGGTTCGACAGCGGCTCATCCATCAGGAAGAGGCTGGGATCCCGCACCAGTGCCCGGCCAAGGGCCACCCGCTGCCGCTGACCGCCCGACAAGGCGGCGGGACGCCGGTCCAGCAGATGCGCGATGCGCAGCTGTTCGGCCACCTGCTGCACCTTTGCGGCGATGTCGCGCCGGGTCTGGGCATGGCCCGGGGTCAGCCACTTGGCCCCCGGCAGCCGCGCCCGCATCGGCAGGCGGCCCATGACCAGCGGCATCGCCATGTTCTGGGCCACGCTCATATGCGGGTAGAGGGCGTAATCCTGAAACACCAGCGCCACGTTGCGCGCCTTGGGCGTGGCCTGATCCACCGCTACGCCGTCGATCTCGATGCGCCCGCTGTCGGCGGCCTCCAGACCCGAAATGATCCGTAACAGGGTCGATTTCCCGCAGCCCGACGCACCCACGAGAGACAGGAACTCGCCATCCTGCACATCGAGGCTGATCCCTTTCAGGACCTGCGTTTCGCCAAAGGATTTCTTGATGTCGGTGAGGGTGAGCCGTGCCATATCCTGAACCTGTCAAAATGCAGGCGGGGGCCCATGACAGGCCCCCGCCTTGTGGATGTTCTGCGCGATCAGCGCTGCATCAGGGTCTCGGCGATGTCCTTGACCTCAGCCGCACCATCCTCGGGCGAGGTCTCGCCCAGCATCACCGCGCGGAAGACCGACCGCTGGTCACGCCAGATCTTCTCGGATTGGGTGCCCGGGTAGCCCCACCATGCGCCGGCGCGCTCGTACTGGCTCGACGGCGTGGCGAAGTAGGGCTCGGCCTTGTAGTAGGCGCCGAGGTACTCGTCCTCGAGCGACATCACGTTGGTCGGCAGGTAGCCGGTGTTCTTCGCGGTCAGCTCCTGACCCTTGGGGCCGGTCAGGAACTTCAGGTATTCCCAGACAGCCGCCTGTTTCTCGGGGTCCTGCGTGGTGATGATGCCCGCGTTGCCGCCGGTGGGCAGGGTGCCGTTGGCGTCGTCCCAGACGGTGAACTTGACCGAGCGCAGGTCAAAGCCCTCGCCCACGCGTTCCTGCATCAGCTTGGCCGAGGCGGGGGAGTTCGCGTAGAAGCCCATCTTGCCCGAGGTGAAGGCCGTCAGTTGGGTGTCGATGTCGGTGCGCGGGTCGTAACCGCCCTCGGTCACCATGCGGCGGGCCAGTTGCATCGCCTTGAGGCTGCGCTCGTCCTGATCGAAGGCCACTTCATCGCCCGCGTCGGTCAGCATCTGGCCGCCCTGCTGGGCGATCAGCACCTGGAACATCCAGTCATCGCCCCACTGGTCCACGGCGAAGGACATGCCGTCGATGTCGTCCCCCAGTGCGTCGACCTTGGCGGCCAGCTCCAGCACGCCGTCCCAGTCGGTGGGGAAATCTTCGACCTCGACGCCCGCCTGCTTCAGCAGGTCGGCGTTGACGTACCACTGCACGACCGAGGCGTTGAAAGGCATGCCATATTGCACGCCATCAACCTTGCCCAGGCCCAGCATCTGCTCGGAGTAGTTCGCGTCCTTCCAGCCGGCCTCTTCCTTGTCCATCAGGGTGGACAGGTCGGCGATCTGGCCGCGCTGCGCCATGGCACGGGCCAGCGAGGGCAGCTGGTTGTAGGCCTCGAAGGCGCAATCGGGCAGCGTGTTGGTGGCCGAGGCGCGCATCAGCTTCAGGTGCGTGTCCGAGTAGTTCTGCGCCGGCGCGGCATAGGTCACCTCGACCTCGTCCTGCATCGCGTTGAACATCTCGGCCAGCGGCTGGTGCTGGCGGCTCAGGTGGCCGGCGTTGGTCAGGCAGGTGATCTGGGTCTTGGCGTGGGCGGTGCCGGCAAGCGCCAGCGTGGCCACCACGGCCAGGGTGAACTTCGAGGTCATGGGTCGTTCCTTTGTGACGGGGGCCGGAGGAGGCCTTGGATACCGCTGATCCGGGGGAGGCCCGGCTCATGAGCGGCTCACTAGCCGGGAAAGCACGACGGAACGGCGACGGTTTTCCAAAGCTTCGATGGCGGTTGCATGACAGCTCCATGAAGTTCGCCCCCTGCACCCTCCCCGTCGCAAAGCCGTTACGCAGGCGCCCTATGGCGCGCTCCATCAACGGAGACCCCTCATGAAGATCATCCACATCACCGACACCCACCTCGTGCCCGCGGGCGAGACGCTCTATGGTCTCGACCCCTCCGCGCGGCTCAGGCGGGTGCTCGACGACGTCAAACATACGCACCCGGATGCTGACCTCGTCGTCCTCACCGGCGACCTGACGCAGGACGGCAACCCGGTGGCCTATGCCCAGCTGGACGCGCTGCTCGCCGACCTGCCGATGCCGGTGCGGCTGCTGCTCGGCAACCACGATGCCCGCGACAATTTCCGCGCCGCCTTCCCGCAGCACCCGGTCGACAGCCACGGCTACATCCAGTCGATGATGGAGGTGCCCGGCTCCGACGACCGGCTACTCTTCCTCGACAGCAACTCGACCACCGAGATCGGTGGCCGCTTCTGCCCCGAGCGGGCCGACTGGCTGCGCGAGACACTCGCCACCTGCCCCGAGAGCCCGCTGACCGTCTTCATCCACCACCCGCCGGTGGCGCACGGCATGGCGCATTTCAACAACATCGGGATGCATGACGCAGATGTGCTGATGGAGATCCTCCGCGCCCATCCCGGCGGCGTGCGGCACATCTTCTTCGGCCACATCCACATCCCGCTGACCGGCACCACGCGCGACGGGATCGGCTTCACCGCGGGCCGTGGCTGTACCCACCAGTTCCGGCAGGACTTCCTCAACCCCGCGCCCGACTGGGTCGCAGGCGTGCCGAACTATGCCGTCATCACGCTGACCGAAGACCTGCTCTCCTGCCACGGCGTCGACACCCTCGATGCCCAGACGATCGCCCCGGCGACCTTCTGCGCCGGTCCGTGACCTGACCGCGCGGGGCGGACAGCTCGTCCGGCCCTGCCCCAACGAAGTGAGAGCTGAGAGCTGAGAGCTGAGAGCTGAGAGCTGAGAGCTGAGAGCTGAGAGCTGAGAGCTGAGAGCTGAGAGCTGAGAGCTGAGAGCTGAGCAACACAGACGGTCCTGACGAACGCCACCCATCGCGGGTGGCGTTTTGCATGCGCCAAGGCGCATCGCCCTCCATCCACCCCCCGCCCGGGCGTCAGGCCGGGCAGCGCCGACCCGCCCCCATGGGGCAGCGCTAATGCGCCACCCCGCGGATCTCTGCCGCCCTCCGCGTTTCCCAACCACGGTCCGCAGGCGGGTGCCGCAGGGGCCCCTGCTGTCCGGCCAGTCCGATACCGCGAGGCTGACAGGACGGAACGCCGCTCACCCGTGAGGCCGCCAAAGCCGGCCGGCGTCGATACACGAGACACCCGAACGCGCCCCAATAGAGGTCCCCCCGCGCCGGCACGTCATGCCCCTATCGCAGGTCGCCGCGCGCCCGCAGGCCATGCCCCTGCCCGCCTCCCAATTCGCCCCGCGCCCCAACGTCGCCCCCCTGCCCCGCTTCCCAACAGCCTCCGCGCCCTTTAGAAGAGTGAGTCCTTTCAGCGCGGGGCCTTCATGAGCAGCATTCCCGTCGGGCTCTCGCTCGACCTCCTCGGCACTTTCGTCTTCGGGCTCTCGGGCGCGATGCTTGCCGTGCGCCGGCAGCTCGACCTGTTCGGCATCGCGGTGCTGGCGATCTGCACCGCACTGGCGGGCGGCATGGTGCGCGACCTGATGCTGGGCGCCACGCCGCCGGCGGCGCTGCATGACACGCGCTACCTCTACACCGCGCTCGCCTCGGCCGTGGTGGTCTTCTTCGGGCACCGGCTGATCGAGAAGATGCGCCGGCCCGTCATGGTGCTCGACGCGCTCGGCCTCGGGCTCTTTGCCGTGGCCAGCTGCCGCAAGGCGCTGCTCTACGGGCTCGATCCGCTGTCGGCGATGCTGCTCGGCGTGGTGGCGGCGGTGGGCGGCGGCGCCCTGCGCGATGTGCTCGTGACCGAGGTGCCCCGGGTGCTGCGCGAGGACATCTATGCCCTCGCAGCCCTGCTGGGCGCGGGGGTCGTCGTGGTGGGCCGGGCGCTGGACCTGCCGGACTTCTGGACCAGCGTTGCGGGCGTGTTGCTCTGCGCGCTGTTCCGGATCGTCAGCCACTGGCGCGGCTGGCAGGTGCCCCGGGCGCCGGGATCGCCCTGAAGCCCACGATTCGTATTATGTTAAGCGCCCGCCATCCCCGGGGCTGACCTTCCCCGCGGGGAAGGTCGGGGAAGCAGCGACGCAGGGTGCTGTCTCGCCAACCGAAGGGACCGCACCCTGCATGGCACGGCCCCCGGCTGTCGCCCCTTTCGGGCGCCGACGTCGGCTCACCGACCCCCAGCCCGAGGCCCCAGCCGGCCGGAACCTTCCCCGTGGGGAAGGTCTTCCCGGCCGGGTCGGGTGCCTCAAACGCAAGAGCGCTCTCCGCAGCCGCGAGGGCCTCCCGCCTCAGCCCGGCGCCCCGAACGAAAGAGACCCCTCCGCGCCGGAGGGGTCTCTAAAGCCCTTATCAGGGTCTATTTGACCGCCGATCTTCCCCGCGGGGAAGACGCTCAGTCGAGCTGGTCGAGCATCTTGCGCACCGCCTGTTCCAGCTTGCGCCGGTCGATGGTGGAGAAGTCCCGGTCCAGCCGCAGCTCCAGCCGCCCGTTGGCGGCGGTGCATTTCGCCCGGCCCTCGCGGCGGTCGAACTGGAAGCTGGTCTTGGCCTTGCCCGAGGCCGCGGGTTTGGGCGTGGCGCCCCCGGCACGGGCGGGCGGCACATGGCCCTCAACGGGCGCGGTCAGCCCGGCGAAGCGGCGCAGCACCTCCAGCTCCTCCTTGACCGACCGGTTGTCGAGCGGGCCGAGTGCCTCGGTGATGGCGCCCGACAGCCCTTCGACCTCGTCCAGCCGCGCGGCGAGCGCGAGGCCGAGGGCGCGGGGAATTTCAGGCGCGAATTGCAGCTGCGGACCGATGGCCGCGATCACCCGGATGAAGCTCCGGATGTAGCTGCGCTTCTGGTAGCCGGCGGACTTGAAGAGCTCGGCCACGGCCTTGTCGGCGTCGCTGGTGGCGGTCTCGGGGTCGGCGGCATAGTCGATCGCCAGCTGCGCCATCTCGGCAAAGGAGATGTCCTTGCGCACGAGGTTCTCGTCCACCATCCGGCGATAGAGCGCGTCGAGCCCCTCGCCCTTCGGCGTGATCGCGGCGGGGATCGTGGCGTAGCTTTCGTCGCCGGTTTCCTCCAGCAGGGCGCGGTAGGCGCTGAGACGGCGGAAGCCTTGAATCAGTTCGTAACGGCCGTCCTCCGCCTCCTCGACCCGGATCGGGTTCGAGAGGCCGAGGGCGCGGATCGAGTCGCGCAGCTCGCCCAGTTCCTCGTCCGGCCCGGCGGCACGGTCGCGGACCAGCTTGGAGGTGTGGATCGCATCCAGCGGCAGCAGGTCGACCACGAGGCCGAGACGCTTGAGGCGGACGTGCTCATGGGCGAGGCGATCGTTCTCGGCACGGATCCGGGCCTCGACCTCGCGGCGCTCGCGCAGGCTGTCGGCGGTCTCGCCGATGGCCGTGGCCATGGGGCCGCGCCGGGGGGCGCGGGGGGCCTCAGCGGGGGCGTCCTTCCCCGCGGGGAAGGTCTGCGGATCCGGCTCGGCCTTGGCCTCCGGTTCGGGGGCAGGGGCCGGTTCAGGGGCGGGCGCGGGGGAGGGGGTGCTGTCCTCCACCGGCATGGAGATGTCGAAGATGCGGCGTTTGCGGCTCATGGCTCTCTCCTTCAGACCTTGTCCCAGTTGGCGATGATGTTGTCGCGGAACTCGCCATAGGCACGGTCGAAACTCTCCCGGGCGCGGCGCCATGTTTCGCGGGTCATGTCGCGGTAGTCGATCTCGTAGACCGAGCTGAGGAAGCGGCCGGACTGCTCGACGGCGCGGGTCATCTCGATCGGGTTCTGCGTCACATGATCACCGAAGACCTTGCGGAAGGCCTCCAGCATCGCGCGGTGCAGGTCGTTGCCGGGCTCGTAGCGCGTCATCAGGAAGCGGATGTCGGCGAAGGCCTTGGGCAGGGCGATCTTCCCCGCGGGGAAGTTTTCGCCGAAGCCATGGGCGAGGTCCTCGAGCGCCTCGGAGAGCTGGCCGATGAAGGAGGTGGTACTGTCGTATTCCCAGTAGCCCGGGCCGGAGGGGATGTAGAGCGCGTCGGCGGCGAAGACCGCGTTCATGGACTGGTAGCCGATGGCCGGCGGGCAGTCGAAGATGATGAGGTCATAGTCGTCGTCGCCGAGGCCATCGAGGTAGCGCGACACGGCGGCGAAGAAGGTCCACTCCGGGTTCAGGTGCCGGTACTGGGCCGAGGCGAACTCGACGAAGGCGGCGTTGGCGCAGGAAGGGATGATGTCGATCGTGGACCAGGAGGTCTGCTTGATGAAGTCGTGGTGGCGCAGCTCGTCGAGACCCATGTCGCGGATCGAGGCGGGGATCTTGCGGGCGGGCAGGGCGGTGCCACTCTCGGCCCCGACGAGGGCCGCGTTCTGGCGGTCGGTCTCGCGGATCAGGTCGCGGGCCATGATGCCCCAGACGGTGTAATCCTCGGCCACGTCGGTGAGACCCATGGAGTGGGAGAGCGTGGCCTGCGGGTCGAAGTCCACCAGCAGCACGCGGTAGCCGTCGAGGGCTGCGGCATGAGCGAAGTGCAGCGCGACGGTGGACTTGCCGGCGCCGCCCTTGAAGTTGGCGACCGCGGCGCGGAACGCGCGCTTGCCGGCGGGGCGGGGCGGCATCAGGCTCTTGCGGTTGATCTTCATGCGGCGGCGCAGCTCGTTGATCTCTTCGAGCGTGTACCAGCGCTGCCGGCCCTCGGCCTCGACCTCGCCGGAGGGCAGGGAGGGATCGGCGGCGAGCCGGCCGCGGAAGGTCGACTGGTTGATGCGCAGGATCAGCTCGGACACCTCCCAGGAGGAGAAGCGGCGCAGGGTCTTGCGGCTCTCGGGGCTGAAGGTCTGCTGGCGGATCCAGCCCTGCATCTTGAGGGACTGCGCCTGCAGCTGTGCGAGGTCTTCGTGGGTGTACATGCTCGGCCTCTGTTTATCAGGACGTAAATTAATGCTCGCTTTCGAATTACGCTGATTTCCCGAAAAACGCAAAAGGGAAGTTCCCCCGGATCGGGATCTGTGAGATCTTCCCCGCAGGGAAGGGCAGGGCCCCTCAACCCCTGTGCAGCAAGGCGAATCGAATCGTGAGTGATTCCCGGTGATTCCCTCCGAATCTGTGAGTCGGACCTTGGGGGCGACCCCAGATCTAGGGGGACACCACGGGGGCCTCTGCTGCATATTGGGGGACAAAAGTGCCTGAATAGGGGACACATAGGCTGTCACCCTATACCAATTGATACCGATTTCTTCGAAATGGTTCTGGGAAGGGCGAGTTGCTCGCTTGACAGGATCAGCCAATCGGACGCAAATAGATGCATGATCGGAATTAGCGTCGAGTTCGCAGAAAACTCTCCCCGATCAGAGGCCACAGACCCGGGCAGTCTTCCCTGACAGGGACCCTTCCTTCCCGGCGCAACACGAAACATCACCGACGCATCCTCGGACGAGGATCACCGGGACAGGAGACGCGGGATGCAACTTGCCCGAGCGACTGGTCGTGCAGCGGCCTCGCGTAAATACGATATCCTATCTGCCCTGATGGCGCTTGGCCTGTCGCAGGACAAGGTCGCGCAGAGACAGATCATGCGGATGATGGCGCTGATCACCACGCGCTACAACTGGCAGCGCGACGAGCTGTCCATGGGCCAGCGGGAGATCGCCCGGCTGTGGTCCGTGGACGAGCGTACGGTGAAACGCGAGATGGCGAAGCTGCGCGGCCGAGGCTGGCTGGTGCAGAAGACCCGCGGCGCCCGCGGACGGATCAGCACCTATGGGATTGACTTCGAGCGGATGCTGGAAGACACCCGCCCGGCCTGGGCGCTGATCGGCGAGGATTTCGTCCAGCGGCTCGATCCGAATGCTTCGATCCCGGCGGGCGAGGAGACGGCGACGAACGTGGTGCCGCTGCGCAAGGTCGTGCCCGAGGAGGGCGGATCGGTCTGGGGACAGGCGCAGGCGATCCTGCATGGCGAGGATGCCTCGACCTACGGCGCATGGTTCCACGGGCTGACCGAGGTGGACCGCGAGGGCGGCACGGTGATCCTGGCCGCGCCGTCGTCCTTCATCGCAAGCTATGTGACGACCCATCTGCGGGAACGGCTGCGGGTGGCGCTGCGGCGGGTGGACCCGACGATCTCGGATTTGCGGGTGGTGTGCTGAGGCGGGGCAGGGGGCCCGGCCGAGACTGGATGGATGATTGGAGCGCTCCGTTGAGGGGCGCTTTTTGCTTTGAGCTCTCTGGGGTGTTCCGCCCGGCCTCGGGCCGGGCTGCGCCGACCCGCCCCCATGGGGCGGCGCAAGTGCGCCACCCCGCGGGTCAGCTCAGCCCTTCGTGGTGAGAGCTGGCCGGAGGTGAGGGCGAAAGGGGGACGACCCGCCCTGATGGGGCGGCACTGCCCTTCGTGGTCATGTCGGGCCGGGGAACCGCTGTTGTTGCGACCGTTGGGCGACGCAGGCCCCGCAGTCTTTGGCCGTCTCCCTCACCCAGCCCGTTGCACCGCCGTCTGGGGTTGCGGCAGTTCCACCTTCACTCCGGCGTCCAGCAGCAGCTGGTAGATATGCGCGAAGGTCTCGTCCGCGATCATCGTCTGGTGCTTCCGCTGGCTGAGGAAGCTTTCGACCGGATCGTAGAACTTGATCGCCGCGTCGATGTCCGCGTCGGAGCCCTTGCGGTAGGCGCCAAGCCGGATCAGCTCTTCCATGTCGGCGTATTTCGCCAGCGTCCGGCGCGCGGCCTGCAGCACGGCGTATTCGGCCTCGGAGTGGCAGTCGGGCAGCATCCGCGAGATGCTCTGATGCAGGTCCACGGCGGGGAAGCGGCCCCGCTCGGCGATGCGGCGGGCGAGGACGACGTGGCCGTCCATGATCCCGCGCACCGAGTCGGCCACCGGTTCGTTCATGTCGTCGCCGTCCACGAGGACGGTGTAGATCGCGGTGATGTCGCCGGTGCCCTCGGTCCCCGGGCCCGCGCGTTCCATCAGCTGCGGCAGTTCCGCGAAGACCGTGGGCGGGTAGCCCTTGGAGGTCGGCGGCTCGCCCCCCGAGAGGCCGATCTCGCGCTGTGCCATGGCGAAGCGGGTGACGCTGTCCATGAGCAGCAGGACCTGCAGGCCCTGGTCGCGGAAGTATTCGGCAACGGCGGTGGCCGTCCAGGCGGCCTGGCGGCGCATCAGGGGCGGCTCGTCCCCGGTGGAGACCACGACGACGGAGCGCGCCATGCCCTCGGGGCCGAGGTCTTCCTCGATGAAGTCCATGACCTCGCGGCCCCGTTCGCCGATCAGCCCCACGACGATCACGTCGGCATCGGCGTTGCGGGCCAGCATGGCCATGAGCGTCGATTTCCCGACGCCGGAGCCGGAGAAGACGCCCATCCGCTGACCACGGCAGAGCGGCGTGAAGACGTCGAAGATCTTGATGCCGGTTTCGAGACGGCGCCCGACGCGGCGGCGATCGAAGGCGGGCGGGGGCCCGGCCTTGACCTTGCGGGGATTGTCGCCCTCGTGCAGGGGGCCCTTGCGGTCCACCGGTTCGCCGAGCGCGTTGATCACCCGGCCGACCCAGGCGTGGTGCGGGCGGATCATCTCGCCCTGCGGGGAGAAGGTGACCTCGTTCCCGGTGGTGACGCCGTGCCACGTGCCGAAGGGCAGGACATGGGTGCCCTGTTCGTCGATGCCGACGACCTCGCCCAGCACGGGGCCGTGGCGGCCCTGCACGACGCAGCGCTGCCCGATGCCCATGACGCGCTCAAGTCCTGTCACGGTGAGGGAAAGACCGAGGATGGCCTTGACCTCACCGACTATTCTTGTTGCATCAAGGTTACGTGCAAACGTAGATAGTTCAGAAAACGGGGTCTGCATAAGCCTTATCCCGTAGAAAAGCCGATTTATACATGCTATCCTTGGTTGAACGAAAAGGAAACCGCCTTTGAAACTTCAGGATATGTCATTTTTCCGGATCGCGTCCGAGCGGATGAAGTGGCTGTCCGCGCGGCAGACGGTGATTTCCGAGAACATCGCGAACGCGAACACGCCTGAGTACAAGGCGCGCGAGGTCGTGGGGTTCGAGGAAGCGATGGGCCGCACGCGGCAGTCGACCGGCGTCGTCGTGACCAATGCGAACCACATTTCCGGCACCGCGCCCTCCGGCGGGGTCCGCACCGCTGCGGACGAGAGCGCCTGGGAGACCGGCATGGACGGCAACACCGTCGTGCTGGAGCAGCAGGCGATCAAGGCCAACGAGGTGAGCGAGAGCTACCGGATGGCGGCCCAGCTTTACAAGAAAGGTCATGACCTGCTGACGCTGGCCGTGACCGGCATTCGTTAAGAGGCTTTTCATGGATCCATTGAAGTCCATCACCACGGTTGCGGCCTCGGGCATGCGCGCGCAGGGCGAGCGGCTGAAGGTCGTCTCCGAGAATGTGGCCAACGCCAACTCGCTGGGCTCCTCGCCGGGGGCGGAGCCCTATCGCCGCAAGACGATCTCCTTCGAGGAGGCCGTGGATCGCGAGACCGGCGTGTCGAAGGTCGATGTCTCGGACATCGGGCGCGACATGTCGGAATTCGAGCTGAGCTACGATCCCTCGCATCCGGCGGCGGACGAGAACGGCTACGTCAAGATCTCCAACGTGAACACGGTGATGGAGATGGCGAACATGCGCGAGGCGGCGCGCAGTTACGAAGCGAATATGAACATGTTCGAGGCCGGGCGCCGGATGCGCAGCCAGATCCTCGACCTGCTGGAGTGAGCGTGAATGGCTGATACGACCCTGATTTCCTCTGCCGCGGTCCGCGGTGCCTACCAGAACTCGCTGCAGATCCATGCCGAGAAGAACGTGCTCGACCAGGGCACGGGGGAGGATGGCGGCACCAGTTTTGCCGACATGCTGCGGCAGGCGACGGAAGAGGCGATCGGCACCGCGCGCGAGGCGGATCGCGTCGCCGTGGCGGGGGTGCAGGACAAGGTGACCACGCAGGAGGTGGTCGAGGCGACGGTTGCGCTGGAAACCACCGTGCAGACCGCCGTGGCGGTGCGCGACAAGCTGGTGGATGCCTACCGCGACATCATGAACATGCCGCTGTAACGCGGCCGGACTGGGGGCGGACGTGACCGAGGGCGATACTTACGACATCCTGTCGGAGATGTTCCTGACGGTGCTCTACGGCGCCGCTCCGGTCATGATCGTGGCCCTGCTGGTGGGGCTCGGCATCGCCTTCTTCCAGGCGCTGACCCAGATTCAGGAGATGACGCTGACCTTCGTGCCGAAGATCGCGGCGATCATCATCACGCTGCTGGCGGCGACTCCCTTCATCTACAACGTGCTGCTGCGCTTCTCGGACCGGATCTTCGATCTGATCGTCAGCGGGGGCGTATGAGGGCGCGGGGCCTTCTGGCCGCGCTTGCCGCGCTGCTGGCCGTGCCCGCGCTTGCGGCTGACGGCTGGTCGGGGTTCTACACCCCGACGGAACGCCCGCGGATGCAGCGGCAGGCCGTGGTGGAGGACACCGGCGTCTGCGTGCGCGAGATCCTGAAGGCGCAGCTGCGCCACGGCATTCCGGAAAACATCCTGCTGGGCATTGGCCTGCAGGAGGCGGGGCTGCGGCGCGACGGGCATTTCACCGTCTGGCCCTGGGCCGTGAACGCGGAAGGCACCGGGCGGGTCTTCGGCAGCCGCAACGAGGCGCTGAACTGGGTCGCGGACCAGAAGCGGCAGGGCGTGAAATCCATCGACGTGGGCTGCATGCAGATCAACCTGCACTGGCACCCGGAGGCGTTTCGCAGCCCGGCGGAGGGCTTCGACCCGGCCACCAACGTGGACTATGCCGCCCGCTTCCTGAAGTCTCTCTACGAGAAGACCGGTGACTGGGTGACGGCCGCCGGCTCCTACCATTCCTTCACGCCGGAGAAGCGCGAGATCTACCTGACCTCGCTGCGCCGCAACGTGACCGTCGCCAACGAGCGCATCGCCGAGTTCCGCGCCATGGCCTCGGGCACCGATATCCAGCTGGCCGAAGCCGCCCCGACCCCCGCGCCGCTGCAGGCGGGCGCCTTCTGGTCCGGGCAGATGACGGAAGGGGAGGGGCGCTGGACGCTCTATTCCTCGCGCGAGATGCAGCCCATCCTGCCGAACTTCGAGGCCATGTTCTGAGATGAGCAAGACAGCCACCGCCAAGGCCAAGCCCTTCGCCCTCCCGGAGTGGGTGACCCGTTCGCTGGCCAATCACGACATCGGCTTTGCCATCGGCGTGACGCTGGTGCTGCTGATGCTCTTCATCCCGCTGCCGCCGGTGCTGCTGGACCTGGGGCTGGCGATCTCGCTGTCGCTGTCGGTGCTGATCCTGATGGTGGCGCTGTGGATCCCGAAGCCGCTGGAGTTCAACTCCTTCCCGACGCTGCTGCTGGTGGTGACCATGCTGCGGCTGTCGCTGAACGTCGCCTCGACCCGGCTGATCCTGAGCGAGGGCCACACCGGGCCCGGCGCGGCGGGCGGCGTGATCGAGGGCTTCTCGCGGTTCATCGTGGGCGGCAACTACGTCATCGGGATCGTGATCTTCACCATCCTCGTGGTGATCAACTTCGTGGTGATCACCAAGGGCTCCACCCGGATCGCGGAAGTCGCGGCGCGGTTCTCGCTCGACGCGATGCCGGGCAAGCAGATGGCGATCGACGCCGACCTTGGCGCGGGCATGATCGACGAGGAAGAAGCCCGCCGCCGCCGCAAGGAGCTGGAGGACGAGAGCGGCTTCTTCGGCGCGATGGACGGTGCGTCGAAATTCGTGCGCGGCGACGCGGTGGCGGGGATCATCATCACGCTGGTCAACGTGATCGGCGGCATCCTGATCGGCGTGCTGCAACACGGGCTGACCGTCGGGGCGGCGGCGGATTTCTACACGGTGCTGACCATCGGCGACGGGCTGGTGAGCCAGATCCCCGCGCTGGTCGTCTCGCTGGCCGCGGGCCTGCTGGTGACCAAGGGCGGCACAGAGGGCGCGGCGAACGAAGCGGTTCTGGGTCAGCTGTCGAAGTTCCCCAAGGCGCTTTACATGGCCTCGGCGCTGCTTTTGGGGATCGGGCTTCTGCCGGGTTTCCCGATGCCGATCTTCGTGCTGCTGACCGGGCTGATGGCGGGGCTGGGCTGGACCATGCAGCGCCGGGCGAAGGCGGCGGAGGACAAGAAGGTCCGCGACGCGGTTGCGGCCGAGCGGGCGGGCGCGGCCAAGCCCGAGGACGACATCAAGGAGACCATGAAGCTGGACGATCTGCGCCTTGAGATGGGCGCGGCGCTGGTGCCGCTGATCAATGCGCCCGACGCCGCCCTGCCGGGCAAGATCCGCTCGCTCCGGTCGCTCTTCGCGCGCGAATACGGCTTTGTCCTGCCCTCGGTGCGGATCAAGGACGAGGCGGCGCTGCCCTCCACCAGCTATGCGATCCGGGTGCAGGGCGTGGACGTGGCCCGGGGCGAGGTGCGCCCGCACGGCATGATGGTGATCAACCCCGCCGAGGCGCCGATCGCCCTGCCGGGGGAGAAGTGCAAGGACCCGACCTTTGGCCTCGACGCGGTCTGGGTCGACCGGGCCCATGCGCAGGAGGCCGAGCGGCAGGGCTATACCGTGGTCGATCCCGAGAGCGTCATCACCACCCACCTGACCGAGGTGATCAAGGAACACATGCCGGAGCTGCTGACCTACGGCGCGACGCAGGGCCTGATCAACAACCTCGACCGGGAGTACCAGAAGCTGGCGAACGAGATCGGCGGCTCTCCGGTGATCACGGTGCAGCAGGTGCTGCAGCAGCTGCTGAAGGAACATGTCTCGATCCGGAACCTGCCGCTGATCATCGAGGCGATTGCCGAGGTCGGGCGCAAGAACCCGAACATCGTCACCGTCACGGAACATGTGCGGCGCAAGCTGGCCAGCCAGATCTGCAACTCGCTCACCGATCAGAGCGGCTATATCTCCGCCATCAACCTCTCGGGCAGCTGGGAGAAGGAATTCATCGACGCGGTGCGGATCAACGGCGACGACCGGAATTTCCTGATGTCCCCGCAGCGGGTGCAGGAATTCGTGCTTCAGGCCCGGCAGGTGATCCAGAAGCATGCCTCGAAGGACGAATGGCCCGCGATCATGGTGCCGCCCGACGTGCGCACCTTCGTGCGCTCGATGCTGGAGCGGGTCAGCCCGCGCACCCCGGTGATCGCCCACGCCGAGATCCACCGCAAGGCGCAGATCCGCACCGTCGGCACCATCGGGGACTGACGCCATGGACCTGACGGCCTTCCTGACGGCGCAGGTGACGGGCTTCGTGCTCGTCTTTGCGCGTCTTGGGTCCACCTTCATGTTCATGCCGGGCTTCGGCGAGGCGCTGATCCCGGTGCGGGTGCGGCTGGCCTTCGGGCTGGTCGTCTCGGTCGCGTTGCGCCCGGCGGTGGACGTGCCCGACACCGAGTTCGCCAACGTGCTGCAATTGCTGTTCGCCATCGGGCTGGAGCTGACCATCGGCATCTGGATCGGGATGACCGCGCGGATCATCATGTCGGCGATCCAGTTCGCGGGCTACCAGGTGGGCCTGACCTCGGGCCTCGCCAACGCCTTCTCGAACGAGCTGGGATCGTTCCAGGGCTCGACCCTGATCGCCTCGGCGCTGCTGATGGCGGGGGCGGCGCTGATCTTTGCCAGCGACCTGCACTACCTGATCATCGACGCGCTGATGCGCTCCTACGAGGTGTTTCCCCTGGGCGGGCTGATGCCCGGTGACATGGCGCAGCAGATCCTGCGGGCGGGGGGCATGAGCTTCTACATCGGGGCGATGATCGCCGCGCCCTTCTTCGTCATGTCGCTGGTACTGAACGTGGGCTTCGGCCTCGCCAACCGGATGATGCCCACGCTGCCGGTCTTCTTCATCGCGGCGCCGGTCCTCATTGCCTCGGGGCTCTTCGTTCTGGTCATGGCCAGCCCGATGATGCTTCATGTCGTCCACGACCGCCTCGCCGACTGGCTGAACGGCATGGTCTTCTGAGGGCGGCGCGATGGCAGAGCAGGATACCGACAAGGAGAACCGCACGGAGGAGCCGACGCTCCGAAAGCTGCGCAAGGCACGGCAACAGGGCGACGTGCCCTCCTCGCGCGAGCCGGGGATCCTCATGGGGGTGCTGTCGCTCGCGATCATCACCCTGTTCCTGCTGCCGCAGCTGGGGCCGAACCTCGCCGGGGTCCTTGGCAACATCTTCCGCATCGCCGGCACCGTCGAGATCGGCGAGGACCACGCCGGCCTGCGCGACGTGGGGCAGGTGACATGGACGCTGGCCCGGAGCCTCGGCATCGTGCTGGGCCCGGTGCTGGTGCTGCTGGTGACCACGGCGATCTTCGGCGTGCTGGTGCAGGGCGAGACGGTGGTCGCCGTCGAGCGGATCAAGCCCAAGCTCTCCAAGATCAACCCGCTGGCCGGGTTCAAGCGCATCTTCTCCGTGGATGCCCTGGTCGAGTTCCTGAAATCCGTGGCCAAGGTGCTCTTCGTCGGCTCTGTCGCGGTCTGGGTCGGCACCCGCGCGGTGCGCCACATCTGGCAGGGCGAAGGCCTGCTGCCGGAAACCCTGCTGGGCTACATCGGCCGGCAGGTGGCGCTGTTGCTGATCATCGTGACGATCTTCCTCGCCGTGCTCTCGGTCATCGACGTGCTGTGGAAGCGGCACCGCTGGATGCAGAAGCAGCGCATGACGGTCCAGGAGGTGAAGGAAGAGCACAAGGAGAACGAGGGCGATCCCCTGATCAAGGCCAAGCGGATGCAGCAGCGCCGCAAGCGGGCCAAGCAGCGGATCAAGACCGCCGTGCCCACTGCCACCGTGATCCTGACCAACCCGACACATTTCGCCGTGGCGCTGCGCTATGAACAGGGCACCGACATCGCCCCGGTCTGCGTCGCCAAGGGCGCCGACCTGATGGCCGGGCAGATCCGGAAGCTGGCGCTGGAGCACGAGGTGCCGATCGTCGAGAACAAGCCGCTGGCGCGTGCGCTCTTCGCCGTGGCCGAGATCGACGAGCAGATCCCGCTGGAGCACTGGCAGGCGGTGGCGGAGATCATCGGCTTCCTCTTCGACCTGAAGCAGAACGTGGACCGCCGCCCGCCGGAAGGCTCCAGCCTGCGCTTCGACTGAGCCGGGCGGAGCCGCACTGCCGCTTAACCCGGCAATCGCAGTGCTGCGGGCCTGCGGGGCAGGGGGCTCGCCTTGTCATCCCCGGGGGCCGCTCCTACGGTCCGGCCCGACAAGAGCCCCAGGACAGAAGACCCCATGACCTTCCAGAAAGATGTCGAGACCCGTTACGGCGGGCTGATGCCCGCCACGCCGCTGACCGAGGCCACCGCCGTGATGGAGCAGATGATGTCGCACCGCTCGGTGCGCAGCTACGCCGACCGGCCCCTGCCCGAGGGGATGCTGGAGACGCTGCTGGCCGCGGGCCAGTCCGGGGCCTCCTCCTCCAACATGCAGGCGATCAGCATCGTCGCGGTGCGCGACCCCGCCCGCAAGGCCGAGCTGGCCGAGATGGGGCGCCAGCCCTTCCTCGCCACCGCGCCGGTGATCCTGTGCTTCGTGGCCGACCACTCCCGCGCGGCCCGGATCGGCGAACGCACCGGGGTCGATCTCTTCACGCTGCCCTACATGGACAACCTGCTGGCCGCGACCTGCGACTGTGCCATCGTCGCGCAGAACATGGTGCTGGCGGCGGAATCCCTCGGCGTCGGCAGCTGCTACGTCGGCAATCTGCGCAATGAACCCGCCCGGCTGGCCAAGCTGCTGAACCTGCCGCCGCGCGCCGTGGTGATCTTCGGCCTGACGCTCGGCTACGAGACGCCGCCCGTCACCGGTGTCCGCCCCCGCCTGCCGCAGTCCGTGGTCCTGCACGAGGAGACCTACAACCGCGACGAGGCCGCCGAGGCCGAGATCATGGCCGCCTATGACACGGTCTTCGCCCGTCACGAGGCCGGGCAGGGCCGTCCGCCGGTCACCTTCTCCGAACGCAATGCCGACCGCTATGCCAGTGCGGAGTACCTCTCGGGCCGCGACAAGCTGAAGGAACAGCTGCAGGCGATGGGATTCCCACTGCTCTGAGAGGCGCCGCGAGTCGTCGGCCGAGTCGTCGGGGGGCGAAACGGGGCGAAATCCGGGGCTCCCGACTGCCTGGCGGCCCCGCGCGACCAAGGTGACGCGGGGTCCGCGTCCGGGCCGGAAAAACGCCCCCTTTCGGGTGTTTGACCGGTCTTCGGGGTGAAACCCCAGCAAAACAAGGCCCCCCGCGTGCCGGGCCTGCTGTCCTGGCGGGCGAATGTGAAGTTTTTTCGGGCGTCGGCGATGTTTTTTGAAAAAAGTGCTTGCGGGTCTCCGTCACTCTCCGTAAAAGCCCCTTCACCGGCGGCGCTGAGGCGCTGACGGGGCGCTGGACGGCGCGGCGGCGGAAGCTGCGGCGGTTAAGGCGGAACGGAATTCGAG
>NZ_JAHVIT010000010.1 GCF_019801605.1 Maritimibacter alkaliphilus | reverse complement strand
TTCTCGGCCATGGCTCAATCCTCCTTCTCGATAGCCTCGATGAACCAGTCAAAGAAGGCGCCGAACTCGGCGGCGGCCTCCTTGCCGCTGGCGGTCGGCACCTCGAACACCGGGATCCCTTCCGCTTCTGCCGCTTCGTACCCGACCCGGTTCCGGATGGCATGCGGCACCAGAAGGTTGGAATAGGACTCCGCAACGGCCAGCAGCGTCTCGCGCTCGGTCTTCTTTACGGCGTCAAATCGCGACGGCAGCAGGCCCAGGAACTGGATGCCCTCGTTGATCTCCTGCACCTGCACGAAGGCTTTTAGAACACCCTCGACACCATCGAGTGAAAACCGTTTCAGCTCGATGGGCGACAACATGAAGTCCGCCGTCAAAAGCGCGCCGTAGACCAGCGCCGAGAATGTCGGCGGCGTATCCACGATGCAGAAGTCCGCCCCCTCCAGCCCGTCCAGCGCCGCCACGGTGCTTTGCAGCACCGTATCGTCCGAGCTGACAGGTACGTCGCGGTCTCCTTCGATCAGGACGACCTCGCCAGGATCGACGGAAAAGCTCGGCGCTCCGCCACCCTCGAGCATCTGCAACGCATTACCGACGACCCGCGCACCGCCCATGGCGCTGGTGAGGTTGCGTTGCCCGTCCAGATCAACGGCGATCACCGAATAGCCTGCGCGACCAAGGTAAAAGGCAATTTGGCTCGCCACGGTGGTCTTGCCGACACCGCCCTTGTTATTCGCGATGACGATCGTCTTCACGCTCTGCTCCTTCCTCGTCAGTCTTCTGGCGCAAGCCCCAAAGCTCAAGCGCCTCCAGGACGATCTCGCCCATTGTCGTTTCCCGCTCGACAGCTTCGCGCTTCAGGGCGCGATGCACGTCGACGGGCATATTCATGGAAAACATGCGTGTGGGATTGCGCATCGACCTCTCCGCAAAACGCAGTCGGATTTCGGCTGACATATGCGCGGCGCCCTGATGCAGGGCGACTGACCTCGGCCCTGGGTCGCCGCGGCGAGACATCTGTCTCAGCGCGGCAAATTTTTCCTGAGGCCAGGCCGCGTGCCTGTAGTGGCGTCCATAGAGTCATACATATGTATGGACTTCAAACGGATGGGGCCCGCAAATGCGGGCCCCTTGCGAAGTCTTGCCGATCTGCTCAGGCGGCGCGTGCGGCCCCTCCGGCAGCTGCCGCCTCGAGAACAAAGTCCGCGGCTTTTTGCGCGGCACTCGCCGCCTTGAAGATCGCCCGCTTGTCCTCTTTCAGCACTGCGAGCCAGCTATCAAGGTAAGACGCGGCCTCCTCGATGGTGGGCTCGACCCCGATGCGCGCGCCAAGGAAGCAGCTGCCGATTTCGGCTATCAGCTCCTCGCGGGCATAGTCCGCCTTGGTGCTACCGACCTTGAAGCGGTCCAGCCGCGACCGATGCCCTGTCCAATGCGTGACCTCGTGGCAGAGCGTTGCCGTGTAGTGCTGCGCCGAGATGAACGCGGATACGGGCGGCATCTGGATCCGATCTTCCGACGGAATATAGCACGCCCGCGCACCGCCATGCGTGACATTAGCTCCGACGCTTTGGAAAAATGCCTCGACCTCTGGCAGGGGCTGTGTCCCAAGATCTTCCTGCACCTCGGGACGGTTGTAGAATTCTTCCGGCAAACCTTCGATCTGGTCGGCGTTGAAGACGCGATAGGCGCGAGCATAGGGAATCGCGACCGCCTCGCCGTCATTATTCTCGCGCTCGACGGTCCCGTATTTCACCACCGTCGATGATTTCTGACCCTTGCGCACATGCGCGCCGAGGTCCTTGGCCTGTTTGAATGTGAACCAATGCGCCGAACAGAACCCGTTGGCATGGGCGCCAAGCCAGAGCATCAGCACATTGATCCCCCGATAGGGCTCGCCATTTGCCCGCAGCGGGAAGGTGCCGCCCTGCTCGCCCCCGGACCAAGGCTTGCGCCACGGCGATACGCCCGCCTCCATCGCCTCGATGATTTGGTTGGTGACGTGCTGGTAGATGTCGAAATCCGATTTAGCCATTTGTGGCCTCCTGACTGGTGGGACGGGGAGGCTTGGTGCCCTCCTTCCGCCGATGGGCTGCGCCTCGGCCACCTGATCCGACCGAAAACGCATGTTTTCGTCGGAACAGAGTGGGAGAGGGCGGAGCCCGACCCACGGGCCTGAACCGGACAGTCAAAGGATCGGAGACGAGGTTGGTGCGGCCCGCAGGCCGGAGGCCGAGGACACGGTCCTCGTCGGAGACGACGCGCCTGCGCGGCGCTTGTCTTTTGACTTTCCGGAGCAGGTCTGTTGGGCGGACCAGATCAAAGAAAACTGCCAGGGCGGGGGTGAGCGGGCGCACGCCCGTCGATCCCCTGTCCTGACCTCTGGAGACATGTGGCCCGCGCAATCCGCGCGGGTCTCTTCTGATCCTTTTAGGAAAGTCAGCGGCCAAGGCCGCGGAGGACCGTCAGCCCTCCTCCGGAGGCCGATCCAGGTTGCGGGAATAGCTGACCTCGACCTTCAGGAAGCCGGGGACGCTGAGCGCGACCGAGATCTTGAGGTTCGCCTTGGTGGCAAGGCTTCGCAGGATTGAGCGCAGACGGGCGATGATCTTGTTCATTGTGGTGCTCCTTTCGGTGATGGATGATTTCGGGAGATCACCGCGACGGCCCAGAGCGGACGGGTGCACCGCCTGCGGTCGCAACGAAGCGCAGCGCAGTGGAGAAGGGCTTGCCCTTGCACCGGCACGTGGCCGGCGCACGCTCTCCCAATCAAATCGCCACACCGCGAAGGCGCTTTCGCACACTGACGGATGCCCGAACCTGCGCGTTCCTTCCTGCGTGGCCTTACCACCCCAAACCGACCGCGAAATGCGGGCCAGACCTCTGGCCGAGACGGAGGCCCCTGAGCGACCATTCGGCCGCGCTGAGGGCTGGCTCGGAGAGACGGACCGCAGCGCCCTTGGCCGAAGGGAGCGCGGGGTGTCCGGCTCGGGGTGGAGGGCGGCACCGCCGACCGGAACCTCGGCACGCGGTCCCGCGCCCGCGCGGGATTCGCCCAGACCCAACGTCCCGCCGCGGTTTCCCACAGGCCCCTCTCTCGATACTTGGGGTCTCGTTCGGGGCCTGCTCCGGCCTGAAACTCCGCTCCCAAAGTCGCTCCGTTCCAGGCTGGAAAACCGCTCGCCCCCATCCATCCGTCGCACATCGACCCGGCGGAGATTTAGAGCTGAATTGCAGTCGCAGCGCGCCCTCCAAACGAGGAATACGCGCAGAAGCTGATCTTCAGCCTTTTCCAGAGCTGAGACACATTCAAAAACATATCGACTTTCAGTGCCTTGCCCTGACGTTGATTGGCGTCTTTCCGCGCAACGATGGAACAGCAAGGTTCAACCTCAGACTGTTTCAAAGTAGCAATTCCGGGCTTGGTTCTTGGTGGTGGAGGCCCACGATGACCGCTTTTCGCGACAGACTCAGCGAGGCCGCGAAGACCGGCGTCGTGGGCTCCTGACCGAGAGCCCGCATGACGTTCTCAGCCAACCGCGTCTTCCCGAGCGGCGAGCCGACACGACCCGTTGTGCCGCCGGTCACCCAACCTGTGGCACGACACAGACGGACCAAGAAGGAGGTATAAATGGACCAATCGAGCGCGGCTGTCCGACAACCGAAGCGCGCCCTGCTACTCGGCAACAGGGTGCGCCAGTTCATCAAACGCGGGGGCCGACTGCGCTACGAACCCCATAAGAACCCTGCGAACGGCAAGACCGTCTGGGTCGTCATGGGTGTCTTCCCTGACAAGACGGAAGAGCCGGTGTTCACGACGTCGTCTGGCGAGCACAAGCACTTCCGCTCCGCCGATGCCATGATCCAGTATCACAGCCAGATGTGCCCGGATGAGGATGTGCTGATCGTTCCGATGCCCACGAGCCATTAGCTCACGGATTGGAATGGCCCCTCCCGGGGCCATTTCGCCGCGGCAGCGGCTCCCGCGCGGACAGCGCCAGTCCTGCCGGGACAGGGCCTCGGGCCCTGACGCGGCAGGACACCAAAGGGCCGCCTCAAACGAAATGACCCCACCGAAGCCGAGCCGGAACGCCCTCTCGCCGGTCAGGGAAAATCATCCTCAGCCCATCTCTTCCAACGGCTGGCAGGCAACGCGAAAGGGCCGGAAGGAAGGGCCGCCCGAAGGCGACCCTCTCTCGGTCATTCATCCGATGCCTTCTTCGCAGGATCGGCGACCCGCATCACGGTCAAACCCTTCGCCTCGGCCTTCTGCCCGAGGTTCAGCGCCACCCCGTTGCCGCCGAAGAGCACAACACCCGTCGCGGCGAACTTGTCGTCGAGCATCTCATCGTTGCATTTGAACGGCGCCGCCCGTCCATGTGCGGACCAGCGCGGATCGAAGCGCGCCTGCGCGACGCCGCGCGCCCGCGCCCACCGTGCCGCGATCATCTCGGCACCATGCTTGCCGCCCTTGTGGCAGAGGAAGATCTCCTGATTGCGGTTCTGCCGGATGCGCTCCCGAACCTTGTCGAGCGTGTTGAAGATGACGTCGATATCAGTCCAGTCGGTGGCACCCGAGACGATCAGGGGCACCCCCTCGACCTTCGACTTCGTAGCCGTTTCGCGATCATGCTGTTCCAGGAGCTGCTGTGCCTCGAAGACCGCCCCGGTCTCCTGCGCCCGGACGCTCGCCCGCGAGCCTGCGGCCGGGATGAAGGCATGGCCGGTCTCGACCTCGTAGCATTCCGCCGCCGCCTCGGCCATCGTCTCGACGGCTCCGACGATTTCCCTCAGCTGCAGGAAGCGGACCTGGGCCTCTTCCAGCGCAGTCTCCGCAATCTCCGATCCGTCGTGCGATTTTGCGAGTGCTCCGATCTTGTCGGCGGTGCGGTCAAGCTCCTTGCCGAGGGCGACCTTGCGACGCTGCAGGATCGTGGCGAACCCATGCGCGAGCGGTTCGATCTCGCCCTCGAGCCCGGTGCCGCGCAGCTGCCCGAGCAGCGCCTCGAAGGTCTCGCGGGTGATGCTGTCCCTCAGGATGTCGTCTTCGGGGATCGGCAGGACGGCGCCCTTCTCCGTCAGCCCGAAGAGTTCGATGGTCTCGTAGGCGGTTGCGTTGTCGTAAGCCATGTCGCTATCTCCAGATGGTTGTGGAGCCACCACGTGAGTGTGGGGGCATGGCCGTACGTCTGGTTCACCGAATCTGTCCGGGTCAGGGACGGCGAAGCCGCCGGCTTGCCGGGCGCAAAAGTTTTCCGGGCGCGCCGCCAACCACGGGCGCGCCGTCGATCACTGGGCTGACACCTCCGCGCGCACCGCCCTTGCCGAAAAGTTTTGCGATCCTTGAGGCGGGCTGATTTGGGGGCCATCCGGAGGATATGCTTCCGCGCTCATGTGTGTGTGTTTGACGGTAGGTTTGCCCGACACGAGCAGGCAAACGCCGCGACCGGACGCGGGAGACGGATGAAGCGGAGGGATGGTTTTGGCCTCTGGCCAAAACAGACTGGAGCGCAATCCGGCGGAGCGGCCGGGGCGCGACGTGCTCGCGAGGCGGGCAAACCGGGATGCCGGGTGCGACGCCGCGGTGAGGCCGCATGGCCGAATGCGCGATCGGCCAAGGGCCGATATCTCCCCTGCGACACGCGAAGCCGAGCAGGGGAGGCCGTCAGGCATCTGGCACCACATTCGGAGCGATGACCGCCGCTCGTATTCTGTCCCGAGCTGATTTCGGTTGCCCAAGCGAGCCAAGTGAACCAAGACGCAAACAAAGAGGAAGGGTATGTTCCATGACACCGAAGTGGCCTGAAATAACGGAGGGCCATCGGGACGGTTTTACATTGCTCTGTCCTAAACTTCATAAGCACTGCGTCTGACCAGATTACCACGCCGCAGCGGACGTTCGCTGCGGGAGGCGCGAGCGTCGTTAGTGCGGACTTTCCTGACTTTCGCTGCGACTGCGCGGTGTGAGGTTTGTGCAGTGGCCCCACAGCGATCCTGAGATCGGCGCCGTCAGGCAGCCTCGTAGCTGGAGAAGATTTCCGTCCTGCCATCTCCGAGGATCAGGAACACGTCGTAGGCTTCCCGCTCATCCTCTGGCCCCATGCCCGGTGATCCGTAAGGCATCCCAGGCACGGCGAGACCGACGGCATCGGGGCGCTCGGATAGCAGCCGTCGAATGTCGGCCGTCGGCACGTGTCCTTCGATCATGTAGCTCTCGATTTCGCCGGTGTGGCAGGAGGTCATGTTCTGGGGGATGCCCTTCTCGAGCTTGTGCCGGATCAGGAGGGTGCCGAAGCTGCGCTCGGTGGTGACCTTAAATCCGTTCTCTTTGAGGATCTCGATCCAAGCTGTGCAGCAGCCACAGTTCGGGTCTTTCAGAACGTGGATCGCGGGAGAGCTTTGAGACAGTCCGGCGGTCGGTGCCGTCGCGGCGAAGCAAGCGGCGGAGGCCATCACGGCGCGGCGGGTGAGGGTCATCAGGGTTCCTTTCAGGTCTTTGCGGCGGCGCGATCGGGGCGTGTCTCAGCGGTCAGATCGACGTGACCCGCAGGTTCAGGCGTGCCGGTAGGACGGAAGAACAGCAGCCGCAGGGCGTTCATCGTCACCAGCAAGGTGGCACCGGTATCCGCGAGGATTGCGATCCAAAGGCCGGTGATCCCGAGCACGGTAGTCACGAGGAATATCGCCTTGAGGCCGAGCGCAATCGCGATGTTCTGGCGGATGTTCGAAATGGTCGCACGGGAGAGGCGGATCTTGCCCGGCACATCGGTCACACGGTTGCGCAGGATCGCCGCGTCGGCCGTCTCGAGCGCCACGTCGGTGCCCGAGCCCAAGCGTGCTGTCGATGCCCTTTGCGGATGGAATGCTGGACATCGATTATTTCCCCGTAACGTTTTCTTCTCGGTGGTTACGTTCGGGCTTGTTCTGCGCCGAGCGGAAGCTGTCCCAGAACAGCAGGGCCGCACCGCAGAAAATCGCCACATCCGCAAGATTGAAGGACGGCCAGTGGTATGTTCGGTAATGGAAATCCAGAAAATCCGGGACGGCCTGATAACGCAGCCGGTCGAGGACATTGCCGAGCGCGCCGCCGATGATCAGACCGAGAGCGGCAGCCGTCAGCCTGTCCGGCGCGCGCCACAACCAGATCAGCAGCCATGCCACGATCACGCCAGCAAGCGCGATGAGACCCCACCAAGGCACGATCCCGCCCAGCATACCGAAGCTGACTCCATCGTTCAGAACCCGCACGAGATTGAGAAAGGGTAGAACCTCGACGCCGCGCTCAAGCGCCGGTGTGTTCAGCGCAAGCGCCTTGGTACCCTGATCGAGGCCGAACGCCGCGATCGCGCAGAGCCCGCCCAGAACGCGGCTGTTCATGCCGCTGCCTTCAGATCGGCCCGCGCATCGCGGATGATTGCCCAAGACGAGTGCAGGAACAGTCCGGCGATGCCGAAGGCGACGATGAGGTCCGGCCAGGCGCTGCCCAGCCACGCCACGAGACCGGCGGCAACGACAACCGCCGCATTGCCGATGGCGTCGTTGCGCGAGAATAGCCAGACGGCCCGCATGTTCGCGTCGCCCTTGCGGAACCGCAGCAGCGGCAGAACGGAGATGACGTTGACGACAAGGGCGATCATGCCAAGCAGGCCCATTAGACCTGCATCCGGCGTCGTCCGTTCGAAGACTCGCACGATGGTCGTGCCGAGGACGCCAAGGCCGAGCAGGCCGAGGAAGATGCCTTGGATCAAGGCCGACCGTGCCCGCCAGGCGAGGCTCCAGCCGATGGCCAGCAGGCCAAGGAAGGTGATCGCGCCGTCGCCGATGAAATCGAGCGCATCGGCCTTCACGGCCTGCGATCCGGAAATGAAACCGCCGATCATTTCGAGGACCCCGTATCCCACGTTCAGGATCACGACGATCCAGAGGGCACGGCGGTAGGCCGGGTCCTGATGGGCGGGATTCGGCGGAATGTCTTCATCGCCCTCGATCCGGTCGAAGCCATAGCCTGTCACCGCGACTGCCTTTTCGATGTCCGGCAGGCGCACTTCGGGTGCAGTCAGTGTCATGATGTGCGTCGCGGCCGACACTTTCACATCGCCGGGCGCGACCCCGGCTGCCTGTGCCGCCCGCTCGATCTGCGCGGCATCCTTGGCGCAATCCATACCGGAAACCCGGTAACGGACGGGCGGGACATCTGCCGTCGATCCGGCATTTTCGGTGTTGGCCATGGTCGCGCTATTCCTGCTAGGATGAATCGAAGAACAACATATCAGCGAGGAGTGATATGGCGCAATTGGTCGATGACCGCAAGAGCGCAACCATCGAGCGACGGGCGAAGCTGTTCCGCGGCTTCGCGGACCCGAGCCGCCTGGCCATCCTCGGTGCACTTTGCAACGAGCCATTGGCCGTTCACGAGCTCGTCGAGCGGACCGAACTATCGCAACCCAACGTCTCCAACCATCTGAGGTGCCTGCTGGACTGCGGGCTTGTCGCCAGCGACCGCGAAGGGCGCTTCATCCGTTACCGTATCAGCAACCCGCGCATCACGGTCCTTCTGAACGATGTGGACGCACTTCTCGACGTGGTCGCAAAGGGTGTTGAGGCGTGTGACAATTATCGTGAGGCGTGAGTCAGAACGGACGGCCGGTCGACTCGGCGCAGATCGGTTGGAAAGATGTTGTCCGTGTGCAGGGTCCGACCGGAATCCTGCTGAGGTTCGACAAGCTGGCTTCGGAAGAGACACCATTCATGTATCACTGCCACATCCTCGAACACGAGGATGCGGGCATGATGGGGCAGTTTACGGTCACATAACAGGACCCCACCCGCTCGACACCGGGCGTCGTCAAGAGCTTACGTCTTCTTGCGGCGTTCTATCAGGTGCCGGTGTCGCCTTGTTGAAACGCATTACGGAGTATGTCTAGACCCGAACGGAGAACACCTCGCTAAGCTGCGGGTCCGCCGAAGCGGCCGTCCAGTCGCTCGGCAGCATTCGTCAAAAAGGGCTCGGACCCGGCCTTCGCCGTAGGCTACCTGAACGGCGGCTTCGGCGCTAACGAGACAATCTCGGCGCGAAATCGAGCTTCCGCTCCCTCGTGCAACCCGCCAACCACGTCCTGAAACGCCCGCGACCCTAATCGTCCAACATCCCCGCCGCGCGCATGCTGAACACAGCCTGCTCCCGCCCGAAGCCGACGATGAGGTGATCGTGGACGGTGATGCTCATCACCCTGCAGGCGTCAACGATCTTCCGTGTCATGTCGATATCGGCCTGGCTTGGCTGCGGATCGCCGGAGGGGTGATTGTGACAGAGGATGAGAGCAGAGGCATCAAGCACGAGAGCCGAACGTAGGACCTCGCTGACATAGACCGGGACGTGATCGATGCTGCCCCGTGACATGATCTTGTCACGGATCAGCTTGTTCTTCCGGTCCAACAGCAGCACCCGGAACACCTCGACCCGTTCGCGGACGGCGTTCAGAGCCAGGTAGTCGGTCAGCATCGTCCAGGATTGCAGCACGGCCGTGGCCCGAACATGCCTGCGCAGGATAACGCGCGCGGCGTCGATGGTCTCGATTTCGGCCTCGGAGAAACCCGGCGCGGGCGGATCGCTGATGTCGATGGGATCATGTCGTGTCATATCGTTTCCAATGGTTTGAGAGGAGCGCGGCGGGCGGCGTTCAGATCAGCCCGGCGAAGACGAGGCCGGATTTCATGGAAGCGCGGCCGCAGGCCTCGCAGAAGCCGGCGCGCTGATCTGGTTCGAGATCGGCGGTGTGATCGCAATCGGACGCCACGCAGATCGCGGGCACGACGCTGCCGAGCGTATGGTCTTCCAGAAAGTCCGCGACCTCGGCGTAGCCTTCGGCCTCGGCGAGCGTGACCAGCTTGGGATGGGAGAGATTGAACATGTGTCCATTCCTTTGATGGGGAGAAACGAAAAGAGGGGAGCCGCGCTACTGCGGCTCCCCTCACGGGGCGTGCCTCTTGGGGACAGGAGGCACGGGTGACAGGCGCCTCGATTGCTCGGGACGCCCTTTCGCTGCGGTAATGCTGTGCGTCAGCTCACCAAGGCGAGAGCCGTGTTGTCCGACCGCTCCTGGCCAGCGCTCTCGACGAACGGGATGATCGAGAAGGTCTGGCCCCCGCGTTGCTCTTCATTCTGCACCGCGTTCACCCGCAGATCGCCATCCGGCGTGTTGATGAGGAGCGAGACGTAGTCGTTCCCGGTGCGGTTGCTCTTCGCCATCCAGGCAGATCCGACCCGGATCGGGTGGCCCTTCGGCGAGCTCACCTCGATGCGGTAGTCGGGATGGGTCGCCTCGGTCTTGAACGCGTTCTCGATGAGCATGAAGTCGAGATCGAACATCATGTTGGCGACGTAACCGGCGAAGGCGTTGTCCGCATCCATCGCCGTCAGCTCGCCCGAGATCGAGCCGGATTTCATGGCGCCGTTCGAGACCAGCGGGATGATCTCGTAGTCGTCGGTCTGCGCCTCCCGCGCCTCCTTGCTCTGCACCGCATTGACGCGGAACGGGCCGAGGCCCACGTCGATCTGCATCGAGACGTAGGGATTGCCGGTGGTATTGCCGGTCTCGTTCCAGGCCGTGCCGATGCGCACCTTGCGCCCGGACTTGTTCACGGCCGTCACGTCGAAATCCGGGCTCCGCTCGGACATCTTGGTCCGAGCCTCAAGCTGGATCGCGATGTCGAACCGGGTGGAGTGGATCATGCCGGTAAAGGCTGCGGCTGCGGTCTCGGCGGTTTTGGTCAGGGTTCCTGCGAACAAGGGTCTGCTCCTTGGGTTTGCCGCTGCCCGGCTTCCTGCCTGAGCGCGCGGGATTGCTTTTCCGACCCCTCATGGGATCGCAAAAATCCAAAGCCTCCTTTCCTTTCTCCCCTAACCGTCAGCCCGTCCCGGCGTCAGGATTGTCCTTCGACGTCGCCTCTCGCCTCTCCCTTCCCTGCCCCCCGTCTGCTCCACGCGTGGACACCGATATGAAGAAGTCGGCCTCGGCCCCGTTCAGGCGACGGCCACTGCGGTCGGTCAGACCGATCGTGCTGCCGTTCAGCACATAGGTGATGAGGTATTCGCCGAGGGTATCACGGTGCACCCGGTAGCATTCGTTCGCCCAATGAACGGACTTGCCGGCATCCACGGCGGCCTTGATCTGCGTGATGTTCATTTTGATCTCCCTTTCCAGTTTTGACCTTGGCAACGCGGCGCTCTCAGCCCGCTATGTCGGTATCATGGCCGCGACGCTGGCCCGGCATCGGTGATGTGACGACGCCTCGCCTCCAGGCCGGGGCGAGGCGCAGGGGACAAAAACCCGTCTCGGCGCGTGGGCGGCGACGCCGCCGCCCACGTCCGATGGATCGGTACCGCTTAGGCGGCGCGATCTGCCGCTCTGGGAGAGCCCGCCCCCACGATCCGGCCGAGGATCGCGGCGGTCTCGACACCCTCCCCGTGCGGCACGAAGACCCGGAGCTGGTAGGCGATGATCTCGGTGAAGCAGCCCATTGCCTTCAGCCCGTCGATCGCACCCCGGTCGGCCCCGTCGATCTCGAGACGTGCCGCGCCCGCGACCCGGCGGCGGGTGAGCGTGAGGCCCCGTCCCAGGTCGACCGGCGCGGTGGAGCCGAGCGCCGCCGTCAGCATCTCCTGCGGGGTCTTCGGTGTGCCCACCATGAACCGGGCGCGCAGCGCGGCCGCATCGTCTTCGCTGACGGTCCGGCCGATCATGCTGCCCTGCGCTTCCGGCGTGACCCGGTAGATGCGCTCGTTGCCCGAGGGGATGTCCTTCCAGATCGGCAGCAGGAGCCCGGTGAGGAGATAGAGCTTCGTCGTGGTGGTTTTCGGCAGGTTGTCGGCCTCCGCGTCCCAGAGACGCAGGAACTCGGGACGCGCGATCTCCTCCCAGGCCGACGCCTGGTACTTCCCTTCCTCGACATAGGTCGATCCAGTCGGCCGCGTGACCTTGCGCATCAGCGTGACGATCTCCTCGTCATAGATCTGCATGGGCCGCGACGAGATCAGCGCCATGCGCCCCGAGGCGCGATTGACCATCGGCAGCTTGTCGTGGTTTCGGTCCATCGCGTCATCCCCCGAGAGGACATGGACGGGGTCCGTCACCTCGAGCCCGATGATCCGCGTCACTGCCCCAGACCGTGGACAGGTCCAGAGATCCTCCGCCGAGACCTGCTCGATCCTTTCTCCGCGCAGGGTCTCGACCCCGAGATCGAGCGTGCCCGCGGCCCGCGACCGTTCGGCCTGATCGGCAATCCGGGTCATGAACTCGGCGAAGAGCGCGTTCTGCATATGGATCGGCAACGCCAGCACCCGGTTCAGGAAGCGCTGGATTGGCGGCAGCTCTTCCAGCAGTATCCCGTCCTGATCAATCAGCCGCAGCGCGGTCCAGTCCTCGAAACGCTCATAGCTCATCGCCCCGGCGCGGCCGGCGGCCAGGTCGGCGTAATAGCCGCGCAGTGCCGCCCGCGCGATCGGGCTTTCGAGATTGTCCTCCTCGCGGAACATGCCCTGCGAGCCGGTCTCGCGCTGACCCTTGGTGAGCGCCCCCAATTGGTCGAGCCGCCGGGCGATCGTCGAGGTGAAGCGCTTCTCACCATGCACATCCGAGGTGCAGACCCGAAAGAAGGGCGCACTGACCTGGGCCGAGCGATGCGTGCGGCCGAGCCCCTGGATCGCCGCATCGGCCCGCCAGCCGGGCTCCAGCAGGTAGTGCCGCCGCCGCTTCTGGTTCTTCGCCGATCTGGCCGCGTGATAGGACCGGCCCGTGCCACCGGCATCCGAGAAGATCAGGACATCCTTCTCGCCTTCCATGAAGGCCCGGGTTTCCGAGGAGTTGCTTCTGGCGGATCGCTTCTCGATGAAGAGCGCGCCGTCCGGCGACTTCAGCGGCCTGACCGAGCGTCCCGTCACCTCGGCCACCGCCTCGTCTCCGAAGGCCCAGATGATCTGATCGAGCGCGGAGGGGATGGGAGCCAGGGCCGTCAACTCCATCATCGCCGCATCGCGCAGGGCTTCGGCCTCGCGCGAGACAACCAGAGCGCCATCCGCGTCCCGAAGCGGCTCTGCCACCACGTTCCCGTCGATCTCGACGAGTTTCTGGGCGTGGATCGGAAAAGCCTGTTCGAGGTAGCCCAGAACGTAGTCGCGCGGGGTCAGCGCGCCTTGCGTCAACTCATCCTCGGGGTCCATCGCCTCCAGACGCCGTTTCAGGAGGCTTTCGCCGGTGGAGACCACCTGGATGACGCAGGCATATCCCTCCGCGAGATCTTCGCCGATGGCGCGAATGATGGTCGGGGCCTTCATCCCGAGGAGCAGGTGGTTGAAGAAGCGCTGCTTGGTGCTCTCGAACCGTGATTTCGCAGCAGACCTCGCCGCAGAGGCGTTCGTCTGACCAGAGGCATCGTTGACGCCGGTGGCGGTCAACGCCGCCTCGAGATTGTGATGGATCGTCCGGAAGGCACCGGCATAGGCGTCGTAGATCTCGATCTGGGAGGGCGTCAGCGCATGTTCGAGCACGTCATATTCCACGCCGTCGAAGCTGAGCGCCCGAGCCGTGTAGAAACCGAGCGTCTTGAGGTCCCGCGCCACCACCTCCATCGCCGCCACCCCGCCGGCCTCCATCGCGGAGACAAAGCTCTCGCGGCTCGGGAAAGGATATTCCGGCCCCTGTCCCCAGAGACCGAGGCGGGAGGCATAGGCCAGATTGTGCACGCTCGTGGCCCCGGTCGCCGAGACGTAAAAGACCCGTGCCCGGGGCACTGCCAATTGCAATCGCAGCCCGGCGAGACCCTGCTGGGAGGGTTTGACGCCCCTGCCCGCCTCAGACCCGGCGGCGTTCTGCATGGCATGTGCCTCGTCGAAGGCCAGCACGCCGTCAAAGCCCTCGCCCATCCACTCGAGGATCTGGCCGAGGCGCGTCGTCCCACATTTGCCCGCCGAGCGCAGCGTCGCATAGGTGACGAAGAGGATGCCGTCGCCCATGGAGATCGGCTGGCCCGGCTTCCATTTCGAGAGCGGCTGGATATCCGCGGGCGAGCCACCAAGATCAGTCCAGTCGCGGATCGCATCCTCGATGAGCGTTGCGGATTTGGAGATCCAGACCGCCTTGCGCCGCCCCGCGAGCCAGTTGACGAGGATGAGCCCGGCGCATTCCCGACCCTTGCCACACCCTGTCCCGTCGCCCAGGAAGTATCCGAGGCGATAGGCCCGGGCTTGCCTGTCATCGTCTGCGCGCATCATCCGGGTCTGGTCCTCGTCGATCGTGAACCTGCCCGGCAGGTCGCGTTCGTGCGCGTCGTTCGCCATGACGATGGTCTCGAGCTGGGCCTCGGAGAGGTGCCCCTCTACAATCAGGCGACCGGGCAGCCGCAGATCAGCAGCGGCGGCGTTCGACGGCACCGGCGGGGCCACCGACGCCATGGCGATACTCTCGACCAGCGGCGTGGGATGCTCCTGCGCGCCCGCAATCTCGATCCGCTGAGGACGGTAGCGGGCATAGATGTCCGAAACCGGAGTGTTTTCACGGGGGGTGTCGAGGGGGGTAAAGGCCAGCGGGACGGCTGCCAGGGCTTTGGGTTTGCAGGTAGAGCTTGCGACAACCCGTCGGCTGTGTAAGGCGGGAGTAGTGCCCTGACGCGGGATGGCCCGGACCTGTGCACGCGACTGAAGCGGAGCGTCAGATCGGGTCGCGGCGATATCATCGACGATGTGCCGCGCAGCTTCCAGATCGCCCGCAACCGCGCGGACGCACGCCACCTCCTCCTGCACCTTGTCGAAAACCATGAGCTGGGTCTCAACGGTGGTGCCGAGCTTGCGGTAGACATGGCCCGGAATCGTGATCGCGAGACGCGGCTTTGCGATGGCCGAGGCCCGCGCCCAATGGGCTGCATCCCGCTCCGGCGAAAATCCCGTCGGCATGATCGCCACGAGCCTGCCGCCTGGGGCAAGCCGCTTGGCGGCGCCGATCAGATGCTTTGCCGCGACATACCTGTCGCGTGACCGATCAACCGAGGAGGCGAAGGGCGGGTTCATAACAATGACACTCGGAAGATCAGGCGCTGCCAGGAGGTCGTCGATATGCTCCGCGTCGTGACCGGTCACCTCGACCGCAAAGACCGCCTCGAGCAGGGCGCGGCGGAAGGGATCGATCTCGTTGAGCATCGGCTCGCCGCCCGCGCGCAGGGCAAAACCGGCCAACGCGCCGGTGCCGGCCGAAGGCTCAAAGAAGGTCTCACCAGACCGTACGGCCGCAGCGCGTGCAACCAGCGCGGCATAGGGCAACGGGGTGCTGAATTGCTGCAGGCGGATCTGCTGCTCAGAGCGCCGCGTCTCGGTCAGGAGCCGCGAGGCCAGCAGTCCGGCAGAGGTCGACGCGTCTCGGCCAGCCCCCTGCACGATCTGCAGGACCGCAGCGGCCTGCATCGTGTCATAAGCCATGCGCCAGGACCAGGCGCCCGCGGCATCGCTGCCGCCAAAGGTCTCACGCATGAGCCGTGCCAGCGACGAGCTTCTGAGCGGTCCTTCGGCGAGCGCGCTGCCGATCAGAGGCAGAGCCTGCCTGAGCCGAGCATGTGATGGGATAACGGGGTCGGTGTTCAGCCTACGATTGACCATGGGATCTGTCCTTCCAGTCAGGTTACGGGTCTGACAGGACAAAAAGCCGCCTTTCCACTTTCAAAGGCGCGGAGGCGGCTCAATGTTGGACAGGTGACGCTGGCAGTTGTCAGGAGGAGCCCTTGCCAACGAAGAACTCCGCCAGGACCGGGCTCGCCGCACCCTTCGCCGAGCTGAGACGTTCCGATCCGGCCAGTGAGGCTTTTGACAGACGCACGAGACCGCCGGTTTCCTCGACACGGTAGCATCGCCGCTTTTGTCCCCCGCGCCGGTAATAGGTGGCGGTTACGATCTGGCAGGTGCTGCCGTCGGTCAGCGTGACCGGCGCTGCAAGCCGTATCCGGTCCCCCTCGTCGTAGTCCGGGATTGCCGCCCAGTCCCGGCAGCGCTGGCGCCAGGCATGGGCATAGCTGTCGGGATCCTTTAACTCGGAGAGCAGGGCCAGAAGGCTGACGGGTGCCCGCGACTCCACCGGGCCGGAAGCCTCCTCCATGTCCTTGTAGCCCCAACAGCCATCGTCGTAGCGCGTTAGGAAGACGGCCCCGAAGGTGATCGACCCGTCGGCATCGGTCACGTAGGTCGCATCCTCAACCGGCGCGCCATCGAGTGTCGTTATCCTGGCCGCGGCATACCAGGTCGAGCCCACCTTGCGGGCCTTGAGCAGGACTGTCTTGCGGGTATCGGTCTCGAAGCTACAGAGCCGGGCGATCTCCGCCTTCTCGTCCGCGTAGGTCCTCACGCGGCGGTCGGTGTAGAAGAGCCAGCCCATTATGCCACCCTCCGGTCATCGACCTCGATCAGCGCGTCGAGCGGCACCCGGTAGGGCAGCATCTCGTCGAAACCCTCGCAGTTGCCGCGGTTCTGCACGAGCGCATGGGTATCGGTGGCGTCCATGAGGATCACCCGGAACCTGCCTCCGAGACCGGAGGGGACATCATAGGTGCCGCCGATCAGGTAGTCGGCCGCACAGCGGGCAAAGACCCGGATCGTGTGGCCATCGGTCGCCAACCGAATGGTGTCGTGTCCGCGATCGATGAGCATCTGCACGTCGTCGAGAATGTCGGTGTAGAACTGGCCCGTCAGATCACGAAACGCCGCTTGCTGGGCCGCCATCCAATCGGTGTCCCGAAACGGGTTGATGCCTGCGGCGAAAGCATAGGAGGGGTCGGCGCGTTCCGTCGTGACGATCCGCGTGGTGGAGCCATCAATCCCGTTCGAGCGCAGATGGACACCATTGCCGACGATCAGGATCAGGGCGGGGTGGCCGACCGGGCCATTCCAGTTCGGCAGGAAGGTGGAACAGCCGCGCGCATGCGCGATCTGGGCCGCGACGTCCGCGGCGGAAAAGCTGAGAAGTGTCATGGAAGTTACCCGTGTTTTGAGAGTGATGCGACCCGCACCGGAGATGCGGTGCGGGTCGGCTGCAGGGTCAGGCCGCCTCAGAGACCTCGGTTTCGCCTTCGGTCGGCTCGGCGCCGGGGGCTTCGAACGGTTCGGCGCCCGAGGTCTGCATCATCGGCGGACACCAGGCCGCGACCGCCGCCCGCTGCGCCTCCGTCAGAGTGGCGAAGGGCTCGGCGAAGAGCTTGTCGCAGAAGGCAACGACCTCTTTCTTGGTCGAGGACGCCAGGGTCACCGCCTCCTGCGCGAGCCCCAACTCCTCGCTGAGGATTTTGAGGAGCCATGCCTTCTTGAAGCGGTTGAAAAGCGCCGCGTTCGGCGTCCAGTGCGCGCGGATGTCCGGCATCACCTCGATCTCAAAATTATGCATCAGGCCGTCGCGCTGCCGGTCTCGGGCCAAACAGGACTGCGTGGTCGCCGCCGTGGCGTAGGCCACGAGCTTGGCCTTCTCGCCTCCATCGAGGGTTCGGAACTGGGCGAACTGGTCGGCGGGGGATTTCGCATCATCCGCCCAGGAGAGATCAAGCGCGTCATGCGCGGCAGCCACCTGTTCGAGCGAGGTGCCATCGATCTCGTCCATCTTGGCGTGGGTACGATACTCCTGACGCGCATCGACCTTGATCGCCTGCGTAACGCCCATGCCGTGGCCCAGCACATCGCTGACCAGTTTGAACAGCGTGAGATCCAGCGTGGCCTCCGGGTGCATCGTCATGGCAGCGCCAAGCGCCATCGCCCGCTCGGTCTTGAGGTCCTCGGTCAGCGAGGCGGGGTAGGTGATCTCGTCGCTGTCCGTCGCGCCCTCATCCGCAGAGGTGCCGGGCGCTTTGTCGGACCTCTCCGGCCGGTCTTCGGGACGCACCAGCCCGACATGCAGGGAGATCTTGCCCTGCGCCCAGGTAGCGATCACGCCGGCGCGCGCAAGATCCTCGGCGCTGTATGCCTCCTGCAGATCCCGTGCCTCGGCCTCAAGCGCATCCACCCGTTCGTAGAGCGCATTGTAAGCCTCGTCCGCGAGTTCCTCGTTCTCCATCTCGCGCTCGAGCTTCTCCAGCTCGGCGGTGATCTCGTCGACGCGTTGCTGGCCGCTTTCATCGGGCTCGACCGGCCCCGGATAGACCCGGCCGAATTCGGCCATGGCAGCGTAATCGTACTGGATGACCGCATCGGCCCAGGCAAAGCCCACCTCCGCGCGCGCCTCTTCGGCCGCGGCGGTGAGTTTCTCAAGGAGAATGGTCTCGACCAGCGTAGAATCCTCGAGCACGGAATGCTCGTCCAGGAGGTCCGCCGCGATGGCACCGCCACGCGCCTCGTAGTCCTTCCGCACGAAGGCCCCGATATCGTCACTGACCTGCACGCCACGGGATTTCAGCGCGTTCCGGACCGTATAGGCCTGCAGGTAATTGCCCTCCTTGGTGAGCGCCTCGAAAACCTCTTTCTGAACTTCTTGGCTCGGGTGATCCGCGAAGGCTTTCATCACGTCGAGCGTGATCGCCTTTGCGCGTGCCGCCGCGCGGATCTCCGGATGGATGAGCCCGTAGCGCAGCCGGCCTTTGACCGCTGCGACCGTGGTGCCGAAGGTCTTCGCGATGGTCTCAGGAGTCTGGCCGTCGACCTCCATCATCCGCGCGAAGGCCTCGAACTCGTCGATGGCATTCATCGGCGCCTGGGTGATGTTCTCGGCGAGCGACAGCGCGGTGGTCACGTCGCAATCGTCGGGGACCAAGCGGCAGTCGATCTTGGTGCGATTGGTCAACCCCTTTGCCGCCTTGTCTGCGACCAGCTCCATGAGGGCCGCATGGCGCCGACCGCCTGCGAGGACCCCGAACTTGCCATCGATTTGATGAACGAGCAGCGGCTGGAGCAGGCCCAGCACCGCGATGCTGGCCTTCAGGTGCGCGATGTTGTCGGAGGCGTAGGCCTCCGGGGACTGAGCCCGCACATTCGCGGGATGGGCTACGAGATCGCCGATGGCGACCGAAACGGGCTGCAGGGCTTGTGTCATGAGATGTCCTTCTCTGGGTTCTGCGGCACCCGGACGTCCCGGGCGACCTGACCGATCCCCGGGTCCGGGAACCAAAAGGACAAAAGGCCCACTTTCCCTTTCGAAGGGTCAGCAGGCCTCTCGGAGTTGGTGAAGAAGGTGCGGCGTACCCTACCAGTCGTGCGCCATCATGATGGTCAGGATACGCGTCGTCGTCTCGGGGTTGCTGGGGTCATCTGCGCCATAGAGGAAGTTGGAATCCGCTTCATAGAGATCGAGTTTCCAGAACACGGTCTCCCCACGGATCGTGACCGCCCCGAAATCATGCCAGCCTTCGGGATCGTTCTCAGGCTCGAAGGTCTCGAACTCCCCCGTCGCCTTCACGGCCTCGGCCATGAAGCCGTCGCCGGCCTCCATCAATGACCGGGTCACGTGCACCCGGCCCTGGATGGGCCGATCCGGTGGCACCCCGAGGCAGGCAAGTTTGCGGAAGGCGTCGTTTTGCGCGGCGATGGCAGCTGCGTCGGTCGGGGTGAACTCGGCGGGTTTGGGATGGCTCATGGGACTGTCCTTTCCGGATGGGTTGAAACCACCAGACCCAAGGCCTCCTTTCACTTTACCCCGTGGGATACAGGCGCGGCAGGCCCTCCCTCACGCGGCCTGCTCCCCCCCTGCCCTGCCTCCGATGCGCCAACAATAAGAAGATCGCAGGCGCGCTGCGCATCCGCCGCGTGTTTGAAGATCGCCCGCTTGTCCGACCGAAGCACCCGCAGCTACATGCACAGCATCGCGTAATGCTGTTCTCGTCCCGAATTCGATCTGAAGCTGGACAATCATGTGCGCTTAAGGTTCGTATGGGCCAAGCAGCCGTCGTTCCGAGCATGAAACGTCTCGAAAAATACATTCCGTAACTCTGCCGAACGATGAACTAAACTTATCGGAAGTGAAGATGAGCCAGATTAATCGTAGTGATATTTACGACAAGCAACTCAATTTCCTAATCGGATCTGGCGCCTCCGTAGGGCTGCTTCCCACTCTCTCAGTGAAGATAAAAGACTCTAACAGTGAAAAGAATCATACCTTTGAAACCCTAGCGACTCACTTCTCGGATGATAAAGCCGTCAGATCGTTGCTATTCTCATGTTATGTACGCGATGTAATTCGTCCAGCTGCAACCTTCAACCCCTATGATATTTCTGGAATGTCGCAAAGACAAAAGACTGTTGTTGAGAATTACGAGAAGTTCATTGGCACAATTCTTGCCCTACTTGAGAAAAAGCCAAGCTTCAAGAGAGCGAATGTATTTACCACGAACTATGACGGAATGATCGCCCACGCCGCCGAGAGGTTAATCCATTCGAACCACTGGGATTTTACCCTTAACGACGGCAGTACCGGGTTTGTCAGGAAGATGCTTCAGACGCGGAACTTTAGTCGATATGTGAAGGATCAAGGCGTATTTGACCGGCATGAGAAAAGCATTCCTCAGATCAACCTAATCCAGCCGCACGGATCGGTGTATTGGTATAAAACTGGCGATCATATTCAAGTCTCCTACAGCCAGGCCGATGCTAGGGCTCGGATAGACAAGGTTCCCTTGCTAGCCGACGATGATTTCGACGCTGCCCTGGACAACGCGACCTGCACCGAAGTCGATCTCGAGGGGCTTGGCAATGCTCTTGACGATACAGACATTGAGCGATTTTGGCGTGAGTACGATGCACTTCCGGTGGTTAATCCGACAAAGTGGAAGTTTCATGAGACGGTTTTTGAAGAACATTACTACCAGTCTCTACGCTTGCTAAGCTATGAGCTGGAACGACCAAATTCAGTGTTCATTGTATTCGGCTTCTCCTTTGCGGATGAGCATATTCTCAATCTAATAAAGAGATCGCTGTCGAACCCGTCCCTTAAAGTCTATATTTGCTGTTTTAGTGATGGGTCGAAGAACGAGATAGAGGACAAGTTCGAAGGCGCTCGTAATGTCGCATTTCTACGCGTTAATGGGGACCTCGACTTTTCGAGTTTTAACAATGAAGTATTTTCTGTAAGTTCCGCCGAGGGCGGAGTATCTGGCAATGATTGAAGTCGGAAATGTGACTGCCGTAGTTGGCGTTGAAATTACGATACGCGCAAATGAAGACTCAAACTTGGAAACTCACTTCTATGATGGCGAAGCTTTCAAAGGGGTATCGATTAGAGAGTTTGTAAGTATTTCGCATGGCTTTCGTGAGATCATATGTCTAGTCGAGGGAGAGTATCTGGACGAGAGATTGACAGAGGGGGATGGGCCAAGCTCGCACTACGTGCGCAAGCTTAAGGCGCGTCCAGTGGGTTTCTTTGAAGATGGTATTTTTCAGGATGGGATAAAGTTTCTTCCAAAGATTGGTGACCCCGTCTTTCTACTTCCTCAGAATCGAGTTGAGTCTGTATTTGAAAAGCGTTCAGGTAACGGCTTCTCAATTGGCAGGCTCCTAAAAGAGGATCTGGAGATATCCTTGCCGTGGCAGGGCCTATTTAACACGCATATCGGAATTTTTGGAAACACCGGAAGCGGGAAGTCTAATACACTTGCTAAGCTCTACACGAGTCCATTCGACAGGAAACTGGAGGGCATTTCGCAGTCGAGCCGTTTCATTTTTCTCGACTTCAATGGCGAATACGTTGGAAATCAACTTGCCACTTCTGAGTACAAAGCTGTTACACGTCTCAAGACGAAAGGTGAAGCGAACGAATTTTTCTACCTGCGCCCTTCGGAATTCTGGGATGCCGAAACCCTTGGAATCCTCTTCCAAGCAACGCAAAATACGCAAAAACCCTTCCTGCGCCGTATCGTATCAGGGCGTAATAGGTTCGCAGGTGTAGCAGATAGCCTATCGCGCTACATCGAAACAACTTTCGTGCGAGTTCTCAGGTCTAAAGACCCGAGTTTAGAAGCGTTGGAGCAACTCAAGCATTTAGCCAGAAATCTTGATGATGAGGGCGCCCTTGTTTCGAACTTGGATAAAGTTGGGCTAAGAAGAGGAAGCGACATTGATTCGTTTCACTTTATCGATGCTGGTGGAACTTGGCACTTTCTGTCCGGAGATGCGCAAGAGGATTTTGTTCAGGAAACATTCTTTGACTTGGTGGAGGAAATAGATATCACTGAACTGAATGGATTTGATGAGCTTCAGGTTCGTGCTTCTGTACAGATTATTAGAGATGTTCTTTCTGGCTCGGTGCAGTATGAACATATTCATCCCTTGCTTCGAAGAATTGATGCCTTAAAAGAAGACCTGTCTAAAGTCATTAGTGTTGGCGAGGAAGCCGGACTCCCTGAGCAACCAGTCACAGTGATATCCCTTCGTGAAACGCGACAGGAAGTGAAGAAGATTCTGCCGATATTGATCGCCAAGCATTACTATGAGGCTCACAAAGAGAGCGTATCATCGCCGCCAGAGACAACTGCTCATCTGATAATCGATGAGGCGCACAATATCCTCTCAACCCAGTCATCGAGGGAGGCCGAGAGCTGGAAAGACTATCGGCTGGAATTGTTCGAGGAGATCATCAAGGAAGGGCGTAAGTTCGGTTTTTTTGTCACGTTGGCGAGCCAGAGGCCTTCTGACATATCTCCGACAATCGTTTCTCAGGTCCATAACTACTTCATTCATCGACTAGTTAATGACCGTGATCTCGCTTTGCTAGACAATGCAATCTCGACCTTGGATTCTGTTTCACGCAGTCAGATCCCTACCCTTCCTAAGGGGGCGTGCGTTGTCACAGGCACTACGTTCGACATACCGATGCTGTTGCAGGTTGAGAAACTCGTAGGGGAGAAAGAGCCAGATAGTCGTGACGTTGACTTGGCCAAACTTTGGAATTGAGCCAGTGGTCGCGCTCCATCGATCCACTACATCGCAAAAGTGCGGATCGGTGGGGCTAGACAGCAATCGCCGCTTGGGCAGCAATAAGTGCTTCAACTGCAACCTGAACTTCCGCATAGAGCTCCGCTTCGAGCTCGCCTGCATCGATCTCGACAATCAGCGCATAGCGCACAGATGGCAAACCTTCGTCCAGAAGCTTTTTCGACTTCCACCATCCGGTGACGGGGTGAACAGCCAGCAAGTTACGTCGCGCTAGATCTGAAGCCTTACACGTCAGCTGATCTATGTGGAGGGAGCCGACATGGCGCCGATTGCTACCGTAGTCCCAAAGATCATCCTCGTCGTTTGCAGGACCATCGGGCTGTTCGGCCGCCTTGCTGATCCGAGCCAGGAATTGGGCTTCGTTTTCGCCAGCACGATTGAGTTGAAAACGTAAGTTATGGGAAGCGTAGCGGTACCGAACGCCGCGCGAGGCTTCGGACGGGTTCGGAGCGATAAAGCTGCTGAGTGCCACCCGCAAGGTCACATCGGCATTGCCGAGCGCGCGCAAAGCCTCAACGGGCCAGGGAAGGGCGAACAGCTTCATTTCGTTATGGATATCACCGCCGGTCTTTTCAGAAATTCCGTAAGGCGTAATCGTGTCTTCCACGATGAGGGTCAGCGCATTCGACGCGCTGCGGCGGGCACGGGCCATGTCCGGCACACCATATCCATAGCGCTGAAAAAGGGGCGTGTAGTGACCCTTGTTCGGCTGGGCCGGCAGATGTGCACGCATCTGCTGCGTCCACCGCGCCGAAGATACATAAAGACCACGGACTGTCTCGGGCCAAAGCATCGGATAGTCGGACCAGAGTTCCGTTACGTCCTTCGCTGCAAGCGCTGTAGCCGCGCTGGTGTCGAAGGTGAATGTGAAAGATCGGACCGGATAATTATGGTGCGTCGAAAGGAGCGATAACCATCCGTGCCGCATTGGCGGCGGCATGGCACTTAGCGCCCAGTTTCCACCCTCAAGGACGACGTCAGGCTTGTTCGGCCAATGGGACGACCACGATGCAGTTCTCGAAGCTGGCGACAAGTCGCCGAATGGTGCAAGCGATTGGGCCGGCTCTCCGTTTGGCAATACCGTCTTCTCTGTAAAGGCTCCGACTGACACAACATTCCATGCTTGTGCCGGCGACTCGATTTCGTTGTCCTCGTGATCGCATCGGTCGAGGTAGTTTCCGGCACCAAAGGTGAAGTTGTCGGTATTCCCTGCCGAGACGAGCACTAGGCGCTGTTGTTTCACCCCACCTGAAACACCGGCGGCGAGCTGATCGACCTCCGTCGACCAGGACGTCGGAGCCCCGTCATGCGGCGTGTCCTCCCCGGTTGTCGTTGTCATGGTGAAGGTTCGGCGTCGGGGGCCGACCTGTTCGACCGTATTGATCGCCTGTCTTGTCACCGCGCCGAGGAGATGATGCGGGTTCATCCCTGCATCAGGCAGCAGCTTCACGGATTCCAGACGGTTCACGACAGAAACCGGATTCGCCTGGTGCAGTTTCGGCGTCAGATCTCCAAAGAGCGCCAGTCCTCCCATCTGCGTGCCATGGCCCTTCACATCCTCCAGTCCCCAGGCCGGGTTGGCGGCATGTCGGTCATCCACACTGAGCGCCGGCTGAATGAGAGGATGCGCGCGACTGACACCGGTATCCAAAAGCGTAACGTAGCCAGGATCGGGATTGTCAGTATACGTCGTACGACCCGCGAGTTCATCGACCCACTGCGCCTGTTCGGCGACTGGCAAGCCGTCGAAGAAATCCGCTGTGATGGTCGGAGCGGCAAGCGCGCGCACGCCGCCCAGTCGGCGGACGGCCTGAGCGAGCTGACTGCGATCGGCCTTTACGACCACAACGGTATCTTCGGGAAACTCCAGCCGATCCGCTCCCACTGTGACGCCGTAGTTTGGTGCGGCCGCGACGAAGGCTTCGGTCATTTGAGGCTCAAGCCAAACCTCCCATACGGTCGCAACATCCGCTCCGGGAAATTTACCTGGAGGGCTGCGCCAGAGGGCACGCAACCCCGCTTCTGTGATAGCAGCAACGCTTTGCACCAGGTCCGCGTTCTTCGGACGCCCCGGGACGAATTCACCATTTTTCTCGCGATCAGGCGTGTCCTCAGTCCGAAACTGCTCGACCTTCTTGCGCAGCTTTTCGATACCCTTGGCCGTCGCAAACACCGTCGCGCGCTCTTCGGCGCCGTTGGGAACTGGAGCATCTTCGATGCGCAGAAGCATCAGGCCGCTGGCGTCCAAGCTGTCCTTTTTCAGACGCTCGTCTACTCGGGAGCGAACTTCCAGATAGACGCCGGGAAGTTCGGCTGCTGGAATATCCGGCAGCGCGTCGATGGCCTGAAGCAATGCTTGGGCGTGCGCCGCGCGATTGGGGACATCACTTGGTCTTTTGGACCCGCCCCCGCCCTTTGCTTGGAACGGACGAGGTTGTCCGAGATTGCGAAGGTGGAAGTGCGGAAGGTCTCGTGCCAATGTCATCGGTCCCTAGTTCTTGCAGCGACCGTCGGCGTTCGAGTGCATCAAGCAAATCCTGTGTCGCAATCTTGTCCGTATCATTCAGCACGGCACGTCGAGCAGCATCTTCCGCCGCCGCCACAACATCGGCCGTCGAGAGGCCTATGGCAACATCCGTTACCCGTTTCCATCCCATCCGGCTCAGCGAGAAGCCGATAAGCCGGCGCTCGAGCGCCTGCCGTATGGCCGGCCCATCGGGCATGACATATGGCAACACAAGATCGAAGCGTCGCAGCACCGCACGGTCAAGAATTCCCGGCAGGTTAGTGGTGGCAATGACGATCGAAGGCCCGGTATCCTCATCCAGGAACTGCAAGAACGAGTTCAGAACCCGACGGGCCTCGCCAACATCGTTCTCACCGCCCCGGGCCGCAGCTAAAGCGTCGATCTCGTCGAAGAGATAGACGCCCCGCGTCGTCTTGACGGCATCGAAGATCATCTTCAGCTTCTGTGCGGTTTCCCCCATGAACTTCGTGATCAGCCCGTGGAGCATGACCGAAAAGAGGGGGTACTGTAGCTCACCGGCAAGCGCTGAAGCACTCAGGGTCTTGCCAGTTCCGGGAGGACCAGAGAGGAGAACGCGCCGCCGTGGCTTCAACCCTTTTGCTTCAAGCTTTTCACGCATACGCGTCTCGACAACGAGATGCGACAGTTCGCTCTCGATCATGCCTGGCAAGATCACATCACCGAGGCGTTCGGTCGGATAAGATGCGGCAAGGAACTCCGCCAAATCACCGCGCGGAGTTGCAATCGGGGTGACTGCAGGGGTGCGGGTCGCAGGCGACTTCTGCCCCGCTTCGGCCCACTGCCGCAACTGCTCAGCTAGCCGGGTATGTCCCTTCTGCTCTTCGGCCGCAGAAAGTTGCATCGCCAGATCGTAAAAACGATCAGCGTCTCCTTCCGCGTGGCTCTTGACGAGACCGATGATTTGCTGGGCGGATGCCAAGGTTAAGCTGCTCTTTCTTCGAGGTTTTTTCTCGACGCATGTTACGTCGGAATTCTATACATAAATCCTTCAACGGACCAGAGAAATCGCCAAAACGCCCGGCGCAGAGTGGCGCTAGAGCATCCCTATCGCCCAACCTGTATTGCGCTGAATTAATCGTGAACATGAGTGGAAGCTCAGCCAACGCCAACAATCCCCGCATCCGCCAACTGCTCCCGCTCCGGCAGGTCCGCGAGCGTTTCGAGACCAAAGGCGACCAGGAACTGCGCGGTCGTCACGAAGGTATAGGGCGCCCCGCGGCGCGGCGCCCTCGGCCCGGTGCCGATCAGGTCCTGTGCGTGCAGGCGGCCGATCAAGTCACGGCTGATCTCCTTGCCGAAGATATCCTTTAACCCGTCACGGGTGATCGGCTGGTGGTAGGCGATGGCGGCCAGCACCGCGATGTCGAATTCATTCAGATCCAGTAATTGATCCCCGACATCTGCCGCAGCCCGGATCGCGGGCGCGTAGGCCGCGCGCGTGCGGAAGATCCAGCCGCCGGCGACCTGCGCGATCTCAAACGCCCGGCCCTCGAGATCGGCGGCGAGGTCCGCGACCAGCAGGTCGACCGGGGCCTCCTGCCCCACGACCCGCGCCAGATCCCCGCGCGGCACCGGTGAGGCAGAGGCAAAGAGCACCGCCTCGATCCGGCGCATCCATTCGCGCCAGCGCAGCTCCGGCGGCAGGTCCGCCAGTTCGCGGTCAAGTTCAGGGGCGCGTCGATCCTTGGCCATGCTCAGACCCCGTAAAGCCGGAAGGTGTCGCGGCCCGTCAGCTCGCGCACCGCGCCGAGAGCGACCAGCCGGTCGCAGAGCCGTCGGGCAGCGCGATCCGGCAACGGCAGGGCCGCAGGTGCGACGGCGTCGCGGGTCAGGAACATCTCGACGGCCTCCCCCGCCCCCTTCGCCCGCAGCTTCGGGGTGACCGCCGTCAGATGCGCCGCCCGGCGGGTGAGGTCGGCGGAAAGCCGAACCGCCTCGGAGCCCGATCCGATCAACGCGCGATGACAGGCCAGCCGCAGGTCATCGCCCTGCTTGCGCAGATCGGCACGCTTGAGGCCCGCGGCCAACAGCGGGACCAGATGAGGCCAGCCAAGCGCCTGCGCGAGGGCGGCATCGGCCAGCACCAGCGCCGGCGTCGTCGCGCGCGGGGCCTCGGACAGCACTGCCTTCAGCACCATCGCCGCGCGGGTCACCGGAGCTCCGCGTCCCGCGTCGAGCCATGTGGCGATCTGGCCCGGCGCGGCGCCCGGCAGCGCCCGGGCCAGCGCCTTGACCGAGAGGGGCCGCTCCACAGCCCGGCGCCATTCCAGGCAGGTTTCCCCGGCCGGTCCGGGCAGGTCGCCGGGGCGCAGAAGGTGGATCGCGTCGCGCAGCTGCGCCACCCGCTCGGGATGCCCGGAAAGCGCGACGCAGGCCGCCGCAGCACGCAACGCCAGCCTGTCCCGCAGCAGGGCGAGGGGCCCCTCTTCGCGTTCCAAGACAAGATGCAGCTGGCTCAGCACAGCACCCGAAAAGAACGCAGTATCTTCAAGGGTTTCCGCGCGCGCGGAAGAGGCCCAGGAGGGTGTCCCGGACGGGATGCCAAGGGCGCTGAGGGGATCGGGCCGGGCAAATGTCATGGCCGCAGCCTACAGGTGCGCGGCGCTTTTGAACAGAAAATAGCGCACTAAGCGCCCTGCCTTGCCGGACGCTGTTATGTCCAATAAGTTTGCATTATCGGACATGAGTAGATATGCAGAGAAACCGTCCAACTTCATCACCGGAATGAGCGACAAGATGCCCTCAGAGACCGAGAAGTCGACGTCTGCGCCCTCTGCTGAGCATGCGACTGCGCGCGGGGACGACAGATGTCACACTGAACCCCCTGGCATTACCCTGCCCTCCTATGTCGCGGGCTCCGGCACCTTGGACCGACTGGTGGACACCGCCCGCGCCTATGCCCGCGCCGCGGCTTCGGACAACACGCTGAGGGCCTATGCCAAGGACTGGGCGCATTTCACACGCTGGTGCCGCATGAAGGGCACGGAACCGCTGCCGCCCTCGCCCGAAATGATCGGGCTCTATCTCGCCGATCTGGCGTCCGGGTCGGGCCCCTCGTCTTCGCAACCGGCGTCGCGCCCCCTGTCGGTCAGTACCATAGACCGCCGTCTGTCGGGTCTCACCTGGAACTACGCGCAGCGCGGTTTTTCCCTCGACCGCAAGAACCGGCACATCGCCACCGTTCTGGCCGGGATCAAGCGCAAACACGCGCGTCCGCCAGTGCAGAAGGCCGCGATCCTTGCCGAAGACATCGTCGCGATGGTCGCCACCCTGCCTTTTGATCTGCGCGGGCTCAGGGATCGGGCCATCCTGCTCTTAGGATACGCCGGGGGCCTGCGCCGGTCCGAGATCGTCAGCCTGGACGTGCACAAGGACGACACGCCGGAGTCCGGCGGCTGGATCGAGATCCTCGACAGGGGCGCCCTCCTGACGCTCAACGCCAAGACCGGCTGGCGCGAGGTGGAGATCGGCCGCGGCTCGACCGACCAGACCTGCCCCGTGCATGCGCTTGAGCAATGGCTGCACTTTGCGAAGATCGATTTCGGTCCGGTCTTTGTCGGAACTTCGCGCGATGGCAAACGCGCCCTCGATGCACGGCTCAACGACAAGCATGTGGCCCGCCTGATTAAGCGCACGGTCCTGGACGCCGGCATCCGAGCCGAGCTGCCCGAAAAGGAACGCCTGGCGCTGTTCTCTGGCCACTCGCTACGCGCCGGCCTCGCCAGTTCGGCGGAAGTCGACGAACGCTACGTCCAGAAACAACTGGGACACGCCTCGGCCGAGATGACCCGCCGCTACCAGCGCCGGCGCGATCGGTTCCGGGTGAACCTGACCAAAGCTGCCGGTCTCTGACCCCCTGCCCCATCACGCCGCCTGCCCGCTGAGCCTGCCATAGAAGCTGCGCTCGAGATGCAATTCCCCTGCCCCGGCCTTCTCGACCATGCCGCGCAGATAGCCGCCCGGCGAGGAAACCTCACCGGCAATATGCTTCTCGAAGACAAGCGCAAACGCCGCTGTCGCCACTTGTTTGCCGAGACGGTCCTGCGCCACGTTCCAGGCATGCTCAGATACGCCGATCATCGGCCTGAGCTGACCAGCAACCCGGTGTAGATCGCCCCAATCCTTCAGGAACCCGCCCATATTACGCGCCCAGGACGCGAATTCAGGGCAGGCCTGCATGACAGTGGGCAGATCCATTGCCGCACGCTTCTTGCACACCTCGGCAACCCAATCTTCCAACTCCCTATCAACCTGATCTTCGGGTTGAGCATTTGGCACCACGGCCGCCGCTTTCTCATTTTCTGAGGAATTACGTTTTACAGGATTAAGTTGGTTTGTAATTAGTATATGAAGGTCAGAAGTGACCTCCCTGGGGTTCATTTCTTGAGTCTTCTCGGAAATTTGTTCCTCGGTCTCCGGCGTGTTTTCCACGGATTGAACGACCTCGGTTGCCTTGAAATAGGCCGCTTCGACACGCTCCTGAAGCTCCTTGAACCAGGTGAGTAGTCGGGCAAGCTGCTCGGACGCTTCATGGCGACGCGGAAGCCGGCCCAGAAGCTCCTCGAAAAGGCCTGTGAACTGCGTCCAGGGCCCGCGCAGCGCGTTGCTGACGGCCGCCTCGATGCGCGCGCGGATCATCCGGCGTGCAACGGTGATCTGGCGCTTCAAGCGCTGGCAGAGCTCACGTTCGGCCTGCAATTTGGCATAGAGCTCCTCGAACTCCTCAACGCGGGCAGAAAGCGGCGACAGATCGAAGCCATAGGCCTCGACGATGCGCCCCTCGGCGTCCCGACGGCCCCACCGCTTGCCGTTCGGGCTGTCCTGAAAGGAAATCACCCCGGCCTCGGCCAGACGCCGGGCATGTCGCTTGAGCGCGGAAAGCGAGAACCCCGTTTGTTCCATCAGATAGGCGTTCGAGGCCCAGACGATCGGGCGCTGCCCCTCCTCCCAGTCCTGAGCCTGGGTAAAGGCCCCGAGCGTGTCGAGAAGCATCATGTCTCCGGCCTTGAGGCCAATGTAGGCCCCCACCCGCTTCACCGCCACGAAGGCCCGTGATTTAGGTACATCTACCCGTTCACCGGCTTGGGCAAGCTGCTCTGCAATGCCAAGACCCGGTGTCGGCTTGCGCCAACCTGTATGTTTCATGCCTGTTTCCTACCTCCGGTTATGTGGAGGCAAAAGAAAGCCGTTCGCTCGAAAGCGTTCTTCATTGACACCGATTCGAGAGAGACTTATCTTCAAGGCGACCAAACCAATTAGATCAGCTCTCAGGCCCTCAGCTTGGGGGCTTTTCTTTTGCCGTTAGATCACATTCTTTCCTTATTGCTCATGTCCTCAACGTGGGCGGATCGGCCGGCGGACAGGTTTCATCCCGCCGGCGAACCTTCTTTGTTCTTGGCCAGAAAGTCGGCGATCAGATCGCTCAACTCTTCCAGCTTATCCTGGCTCAGCGGCACACTCGCCGCCTTGATCGAAAGCGTGCCGTTCTCTGATGTCAGCGAAAGGTTGCGCCCCCCGACCTTGCGCTTGGCAGTCAGCTTCTGCGCGGACTTCTTGACCTGCTTCCTCGGCTTGCCCTCAAGGCTGGCCATGGCCTTCTGCAGGTCCTGGAAACTCATTTCGTAGGCGTTCTTGAACGCATTCAAGATCTGCTCTCGCGCGGCGAAGACAGCGCGCGCGCGCGACACGATACTTTCGTGGACACCTATACGGGACGCGAAGGCCACCGCTGTGGTTTTCTCACCCGAGGCACGAAGTGTCTCGTACATCTCGCCGATGGCCAGCAGACGCTCGAAGGCGCTGAGGTTCTCGCGTTCCTCGTTCTCGCGGAAGCGAAGGAACAGCATCTCAAACTGCGTGTTCTCGGCGTCGCGCTTGTCCGGTGGCGCCAGGATGGCCCGCAGCTTGAGCCCCAGAGACTTGGCCGCAGCATGACGGCGCCGGCCGGTCAGCATGATGAAGCGGGCGCCACTGACATCCGTCGGATTAAGCGGGTCGGGTTTCCAGTTCGGATCCTCGGGCCAGACCAGGATCGGGGTATCCTGCCCGTTGATCTCAATACTCTTGAGAAGTGTCTGGAAAGCGTCTTGCGCCATCCAATCATCACGACGATCCGACCCGATCGGATCCTCAACCTGCTCGGGTGCAACCTGCAGCTCATGCCGGCCGTTCAGGATATCATCGACAAGCTGTGCGCGCCCCTGCTCGACCGCGGCTTGCGATTGTGCAAGTGCACCGGCTTTCCATGCGCTTCCCGCGCCCTTGAATGCGGCAGCTGTGGACGCAGGAACGACGTCTTCCTTGGACCCGTCGTCAGTGCCGTTCGTCTCGGCAGATTGGCTCAGCGCCTTGGAAACCAGCGACCTCGGGATCGTGCGTTTCATGCTGTGGTCTCTCCGTCGTCGTCATAGAACGCATCCATCCAGGTATTCGCATATCCGCGCTCAAGGCCCGGCCAAAGGCGGCTGACGATGGCGTCGTTCACCGCATCCGCGTTCTCGATGAACCTGTTGATGCCCTTACGCTTGCCGGGCGTGTCAGGCTCATATTCGTAGACCGACTGGTAGACGTCCGAAGCGTTCGAAATCGCATCTGACCGAAGATAGAATACGGGCAGAATTTCTGTGGGACAGTGCTCGAGAAGATTACCGATATGATTGAGGTCCTGACCGTTAGAACGCTGCACGATGGTCGGCAGCAACATGTTGGCTCCCGAGCCAATATCGATCCGCTCATGCGCCAGGATGTGCTGCAGCATGCCAAGCAAACCGGTCACGAAGGTCGACAGGGTCGCGATATCGAACCCCTTCATGGTCTGGGGAATGACCAGGGATGACGAGGCGATCACATTGTTCAGCTGGAACAGCGTCAACGCGGGCTGGTAATCGATGATGATGCAGTCCAGCGTTTCGTTCAGCGCATGATCCAAGCGGGCAGGGTCCACCTTGCCATCCGTCACCAGTTCGTTCGGCGCGGTCACCGGGGGATGCGCCTCTTTCCACCGATCAATCGCGTCCCGCAGGTAACGATAGAAGCTCTTGCCCGCAGGAGCCTCACGCACCAAACGGGCGATCTGAATCTCGCCCTCGGAGGTCTCGCCGTGTGCGGGCACCAATCGAAGCCCCGGCCAGGACGTCTTCAGGAAGAAGCTGTCCAGCGTCTCGGCGGAATGATCCGTATAGGGGGCGTCCTCAGACTGGAAAAGACCGGCAAAGTCCACCATCGATGGCGTTGCCTCGGTCGGCATCTGGGACAACGCCTCACCGCCGACAAAGTACAGCGTGATCGTGCTTTGCGGGTCGGCATCCATGACGCCAACGCGCATGCCGTAGTGCAGGCTGAGATACTGCGCGAAATGCGCGGCGCTGAGACTTTTCGCCGTGCCGCCCTTCTGGCTGGCAAACGAAATCACGGGAAGCGGGTCGCCGGGCTTGCGCCACGAAAGATAATCGAAAGGACGCTTTGCCGACGCCGCCAAAAGGGCGCGCATATGCATCAACTCATGGAGTGTGAAGACACGTTCACGGCCGACATATTCACCCTTAGGAAAGTCGTCGTTGCCGTTCGCGAACTTGGTCAGGTATTGGATGCTGACATTCAGAAAGCGGGCACACTGTCGCATCGACCAAGTACGCTTGATACGGTGGCGCAGCGTCAGCTCTTTGTTGACCGCGACCATCGTGCGCTCCAGACCTCGTGACAGGTCCGTCAAAAACTGCTCTAGACTTCCGCTCATATCACTGTCCCGACGTCGGTTGATTCCGAGTTCGACTCGTTTCGCCCCCATAGTAGCACTATTATTGGCCCAATGGGAAGATACCACGCGCCTACAGTAATTTAGAAGCATGATTAGAGGTGGAGATGTGTAAAACCACCTAATCTTGAACGCGTTCAAGTTTCCCTTGATGGTGCCGGGGCCGGCTGATTTCCGGTCCAATTCTCCAGATCAAGCGGCGTCTTTGCCCCCAAGGGATGACGGCCTGCGGGGACAGATTGTCCTAGTTCGCGGCCTTGCTGAGGTTGGCGTTGAAGCCATGGTCGCGGATGGTCAGCGTGTAATCGTCAGCGCCGGTCTCCTTGTTCTGCTGCCTCCAGATACCGCCGCGCTCGACCAGCTTGCCGCACCGGAAGCGGCCGAGGGCGCGGAGCGGGGCAGCGAGGGCCAGCCCCTTGCGACAGAAAAATGGTCCACGGTCAGATGGCGAACTCGACTTCCTCGGGCTGGGGCAGGGGGCGATGATCGGCCTCGCCGGGGCCAGGCGCTACGCCGTGAAGTGCGAGATGGTCGAGGGTTGAGCAGGTCACGCCCGTCTCCTCCTCGATGCCTGTTTGATGGGGCATTGCCTGGTTTCTCTGTTTGATCTGACCCGATTTGGATGAGGCGATAACAGGACCGGCAGCGACCGAGCCTCATCCGTCAGGATCGGAGCGCGGCGGAGAATGCGCCGCGGGCCGGAAAATTGTTCCCGAGAGGGATGGCCCGGAGGGGCAGTGGAAGTTTCTGGTTCGGAGCGCATTACTGGTTAGGCGAGGGGCACTCAGCTTCGACCCGCCGGTCCATTGCTTCCATTTTCCAAACGGGATCAGATCGAACCGTCGGACCCTTTGCGCTGCGGGAAGTCGCCGGGGAAGTTGGCGGTCACCCGTCCTCGATCGCCAAACCTTGTGCCTTGATGGCCCGTACAAGGTACATGGGTAGCGCGTAGAGGCGGCTGGGGGAATCTGAACAGCCGAGATGAGCGGATTTTCCGAGCCATAGCGGCATGATGCTGCGAGCGAAGCGAAGACCCAAAGTAAGACGACCGCGCCGGAATCACAGTCCGGCGTTCAAGGCGCTAGCGGCGGTGGCGGCGATCAAGGGCGAGGCAACCTTAGTCGAGCTGGCGCAGGATTTCGACCTGCACCTAAACCAGATCAAGCAGTGGCGAGACCAGCTTCTAGAAGGCGCGACCGGCGTCTTCGGCGAGGTCCCCGAAGGCCGATCCAGATTTGAAGGTCGACGTAAAGACCCTGCATGCGAAGATCGGGGATGCCGATCTGAAACTCATGCACCGGATAGATCAACTGCAGATGCAGTCCCCGTTTGCGGGCAACCGAATGCTGAGCTTGTCCCGACATTCAATGATCTTGGCGAGCAGGGCAGGGGCCCTCGGCGGCGGATATGCGTCGTCCTCCCAGATAATCGGGTAAGCCTTCGACGAGGTCCCCTCGTCTGAAACTGGACTGGATAATTTTCTACCTATCAGGGCATTGTTATGGTTTCTCTGGATCGGTCGTAGCGCTTGGCCGATAGTCTAGGAAAAGTTCTCCTGTGTGCTTCATTGCAACACTGGGTGGTTGAAACCCTTCATCGCCCCGACCAGCTTTGCCCGGCTCTGTCGTCTCCAGCAGTTGTTGGTAGTCATAAGCTGCGGCTCGCGCATCGTCTCTGATCCGGCCCGACGTTTCGTTCAGACAGTTCAGATAATCCTCGACCTCGCTGAAGTAGCGCCGAAACTCCGCCCGGACCTCGGCCCCGGAAAACCCCGCATCTAGAAGGTGCGCGGACTCTGGCCTGATGGGCTCGATACACAGTTCTTGGGCCGTCCCGGGCTCTACGAGGACCGCCATCATGGCCGCGGACAAGAAGATCGGTCTCAATGGCGCCTCCTGCTCCGTTCATTCAGGCCAATCAGGCTTCCCATGATGTTCAAAGAACCGGTCCGGTGAGCCCGGACCATGCCGCGAAGATAGCCCGCTGGGGAAAGGATGGTGACATTGGGATCAGCAACCTTCGCGTCAGTGATCAACATACAGAGCATGGCCGCATCCTCACCCAACAGCCCCACGGCCTCCTCCCAGGCAGAGGGGTGGACGCCGAGCTCAGGCAGACGTTTCTGCGCGGCGATTACGAAAGAATGGAAATCCAGCCTGCCGCGCTTTTGTCGCTCAATGTCGAGCCACATCTTCATCTCTTCGGAACAGAGGCCATATAGGCGATCACTGCCCAGGTTCTGGATGAATTTGGATTTGTGCGCATCGCTGGACGCCCCATCCTGCTTTTCTGAGCAATGGACGCGGCCGTCAGGCTGCAGCACAGAAACAGTGGAGTGCGTGGGCTTGCCCACGCTCCGTGTATCGACAGGGTCGTTACAAGCTACTTCGTTAGAATCTTGAATTATATCTTGTATATGAGACCGCTCGTTTTCGAGCGGTCGATCATGCGTTTCGTGCAGCAATTGAGATGCGGAAATCGTCAGCGCTTCGGCTTCAGCCTCGTGGTTCTGAAGCTCTTCGAGCGACATCCGATGAAGCGCCTGGCCTGACGGCCACCCTGCGAAATTCTGATGGATGCGCTCGACCTCTGCTGTCAGTCCATGACGCCCGACCAGCTCGCACAGGATACCTTTTAGGTGCCGTTTGTGCGAGCTGCGCTGCCCTCGCAGGCGGGCATGAGCCCTGCGATCTGCCTCGACCTCGTCGCGGAGAGACAGGAACTCGTCGACGCGCGCGATCGCCGCGCCGAAGAAGACGCCGCAACCGGAGAAGCCGGACCGCGCCCCATTTGCCATTGTACGCTTCTCGATGAGCCCCGCGCGGACAAGCGCCGCCTCGTGTTGCCGGATACGACAGGCCGTGACGCCACGCTTGTGCGCGATCTCGTTCTGGCTGAGGTAACAGCAGGGTTCATCTATGCGGCACTTGAATGCGCTCGGCCTGGTCGACGCGATCATGGTGCGAAAGGTCATCATCGCAGCGGCACCTATGCCAAGGCTGCGCGCAACCGCATCGACAAGCGCGACGAAGCCGTCGCGCTCCATGCCCCGCGGAAGTGTTGGTTTGACGGCCTCGCACCGTGGGATAGGCAAAGATTGGGGTACATGCATCTATTTGCTCCTCGTTCGTCTGAAGCGAGGCGGCGGAAGGCAAACGTCTACAGGTCGCACAAGTGCGTTTTGACTTGCCTGAAAGGTTGGGAAGCTGATAGGCTAAATCATGATTACGGATGATTACGGGCTTGCCGGCCCTGAGTCCTTCAGCCCCCGTGGAAGGTTGCCGCCTTCGCGGGGGTTTTAATTTCTTAAGTCCTTAGTGCTCCTCTCCGTCATGGCCTTCGTAGCCGCACTCTTGCGCCCTTTGCGTACCCAGCATCGGAGATGCCAGCACCTGCGGTGATCAGTAATTCACCTGCTCGTAGCCATAGTTCCCCTGGTAATCGGTCCAATCGATGAAGACGGCCCTCCGGTAGAGGTTCGGGCAGCTTTCGCCCCAACCGGCGAGACCTTCGAATGCGTCCGGTAGTGAGGTCACCGAACCGCTGGACCAGCTGAAGTCGCCCTGCACCCCATAGGTGCCGACGCGGACCTTTTCGCTTCGGCGACAGTCGCCATCACCGCTTTCTCGCTGCCGGGCATACTCGACGTTGTAGACGCGGATGGAGCGGACGAAGTCATACTCGGCCCCGCTGATGTCGACATCGGCCACGCCGTTGTCATCGGCATAATCCGCGATCAGGGACAGCATCTCCTCCCGCTCCGACCTCGGGGGAAGCACCCCATCGAAAGCTGCCGAGAATGGCGGCGGAACCGAAGGTCTAGGCCTGCCGAACGCCTCATAGAGGAGCGGCAAAGCCCTCTCATCTTCAGGTGGACGGTAGCCCACGCCCAAGGGGCAATTCCAGATCTGCAGAGGCGGCTCCACCGGCCAGGGCGTGATCCTGCTGATGAAGACAGATCGCGCCTCGTTGCACTCGGTGCTTCCGGGCCAGCCTCCCGCCAGACAGATCAAGATCGCGCAGTCTACTTGGTAAGCTTGCGCAGCGGGAGGTGCCGCCAAGAGTAGGCCCGTACAGGTGAGGGCGGTCGCGGCACCGCGCTTCATCGCGTGTCCAAAGTATAACAAAGCTTCTGGCCCCCTCGGAACTTAACTCGGCATGTCCCCGCCGGCGCTCCGCTCTCGGGATGGTCACAGCTGGGTGATCATCTTATAGCCGAGGACGACAAGGATAGCGCCAAACTTCCAGAGGGAGCGCTATTTGTCAAATGCGCTATAGGCATCATAAGCGCGTATGTGTGCCGTAGGCGAATTTTTGTCATTTGGTGCTTTTTTCAAATTTGGGCTTTAACGTTGAAAAAAGTCGTGATTCAAGGATACGCAGCACCTGTCCAGAAATTCCCAACGACAGGTGTCAGCCAATGTGGAACCCACGCGTGATTACGACTGATGCAGTGCAAAACTTCCTTGAGAAGGGTGGCAAGCTCGACTACCGCCCGATTCACACCCCAAAAGGATGGAACTGGGAGCTCTGGGCTGTTCAGACGAACGGCGCGGCTAGCCCGGTCATTTCCTCGAAGACTGGCGAAGCCCGCGTTTTCAAGTCTTCCGACGCGCTGGTCAGCTTCCACATGCGCATTTTCCCCGACGCCGAAGGCGTCTGGGTGCCTGCCCCGAAATCTGGACAAGACGAAGACACTGAGTGATCGTCTCGGCGCTGCGCGCTGGCTGATCCTCCGACCGCTCTGCGGTTCCCTCCTCTCCTTCTCGATCCTTTCCGCATTCACCATCGGCTCACCGCGCCTCGCGCAGGCTGAGCCCATGAATGCCACCGCGTTCCGGGCTGTCGCTGAAAACTGCGCGCCCGGTGTCGCCCCCTCCATCATGGAAAAGCTCGTCGCCGCCGAGAGTGGCTTCAACCCGTTCGCCATCGGCGTGAATGGCCCGGATCGCGCGTCCTATGCGCCGCACTCCGCCGATGAGGCCGCACAGATCGCCGCCAGCCTGATCGCCGAAGGCAAGTCCATCGACATGGGCCTCGGGCAGATCAACAGCGCCAACCTGTCCTGGCTCGGGCTGACGCCCGCCACCGTGTTCGATGCCTGCCGCAATCTTACGGCGGCGGAAACCGTGCTGCGCGACGGCTATGACCGGGCGCGCGATGCCGGAGCAGATCGGACGCAGGCCCTGCACCAGGCACTTTCTTCCTACAACACCGGCTCTTTCACGCGTGGTTTCCACAACGGCTATGTGGCCCGCGTGCTGGGAGAGGGGTCCGTGACCGCCCCCTCGATAGAAAAGCGGTCACCCTCCCTGAGCGACGACAAGGACAGCGCGAAACGATGGGACGTGTTCGGCGCGGCCACCGGATCGAACGCCTTGGTTTTCCAATAGAAGGACGCAACCATGAAGACCTTTCTGACCCGCTACCGGAGCATCGGCGCCCCGATGTTCCTGGCTGCGATCCTGACCGCAGCGGCGCAGCCCGCCGCCGCCGCAGGCTTCACCGACTTCCTGAACAACATCCTCGACGAGTTCGAAAGCGCCAAGCAGCCCATTGCCCTGATCGCGCTCATGTTCATCGGCGCGGGCTGGCTCTTCAACTTCGTCGATCTTCGCCGTGCCGCCTGGGCGGTTGGCGGCGTCGTCCTGATCTACGCCTCCTCCGAGGTGCTGAGCATGATCACTGGCTGACCGGCAGGGAGGGCACCACATGGAAAAGGTGAAGATGAACGAGGACGTGCTGTTCCTCGCCCTCACGCGCCCGGCGATGATCTTCGGCATCCCTGTCGAAGCCTTCGCCATGTGCTGCGGCATCGGTGGGCTGGCGATGATCGCCGCGGACTCGATCTTCTACCTGCCCATTGCGATCCCCCTGCTCGGCGTCTCTCGCCTGATCGTCGAGCGCGATCAGAACGCTTTCCAAATCCTGTTTCGCTGGCTGGACACAAATGCCCGGTGCCGGAACCGGAGCCTTTGGGGGGGATCATCGACATCCCCCCTGCGTCTCCGCCGCCTCTACAAGATCGAGGAGATCGACTGATGGGCCTGACGGGCAAGATCAAGACGGAGAACACGGCAGACCGCTACCTTCCCTTCGTCCGCCATTCGGACGCGCACACGATCATCACGCGCAACCGGGGGGCCTTCCAGATGCTGAAGCTTGAAGGCGTCTCCTTCCGCACGGCAGATACCCAGCTCATCAACACACTGCACAACCAACTCAGCCACGCGCTACGCAACATCGCTGACGACACCGTCATGGCCTATGTCCATGTGGTCCGGGCCACCGATGACGACTATCCGTCCGGCACCTTTGTCACCGACCTCGCACGCTGGATCGACGAAAGCTATCGCAGCCGTATCGAGGCCAAGCGCCTGTTCCGGAACGATCTGTATCTGACCGTCTACATGCAGCCCCGCAGCCTGCCCGGTGGTCGGCTGGCAAAGGGCGTCCGTCGTGCCCGTACCAGCCTGATCGAAGTGGACCAGGATTTTCTGGACGATCTCGACGACAAGACCACGCAACTGACCCGCAGCCTCAGTCGCTTTCGCCCCCGGAAACTCTCGATCATCCGAGACCACCGCGACCTGCTGATCTCCGAGCCTGCCAGTGTCCTGAAGCAATTGATCTCTGGCCGGTATGAGCCGGTCCCGCTGGTTCACGGGACCATCGGCAACGCGATCTACACCGACCGGGTGATCTTCGGTCGGGAGGCTCTGGAAATCCGCCATGCCGCTGCCAGCACCTATGGCGCGATGTTCGGCATCAAGGAATACCACGCCCGCACGCGCCCAAACATGTTCGACAATCTGCTGACGGCCCCCTTCCGTTTCGTCCTGACCCAGTCCTTCCGCTGCACCGCGAAGAACGAGGCCATGCGCCAGATGACCCTCAAGGAAGGGCGGCTGCGCAACGCGAATGACCCCGCCGTGTCCCAGGCGGACGGGCTGCGCGACGCCCGCGACGACCTGATGTCGGGCGAGTTCGTGATGGGCGAGCATAACCTGTCCCTGACCGTCCTGACCGAGGATGCCAAAGAGCTGAAAGCCCGCGCGGCCGATGCGCATAACCTCTTGTCGGAATCCGGGGCTGTCGTCGCCCGCGAGGACATGGGGCTTGAGCCGCAGTTCTGGGCGCAGCTTCCTGGCAACCACGCGCACCGGGCGCGGGTCGCGATGGTGACCAGCCGCAACTACACGGCCATGTCACCGCTGCACAATTATCCGACCGGCCACCGTCACGGCAACGAATGGGGCGATGCAGTTAGTAAGCTCCAGACCAGCGCCGGAAGCCCCTTCTACTTCAACTTCCATGTCGGCGATCTCGGCCACACCTTCATCTGCGGCCCCTCCGGCTCCGGCAAGACGGTGGTGCAGACCTTCCTGCTGTCGCAGCTGGAAAAGTTCGGGGCAAAGCGCGTCCTCTTCGACAAGGATTACGGCGCCGAGATCTTCGTCCGCGCCTCGGGCGGCTCCTATCTCGATTTCCAGTCCGGTCGCCCGACCGGCTGCGCCCCTTTCATGGCAATCGAGCTCGATGCCGACGGTCAGGCCTTCATGGTCGACCTGGTCAAATCCATGCTGGGTGGCGAGCGCGCCACCTTCTCGGCCGAAGACATTCGGCGGATCGAGATGGCGGTCACGGGACTGTCCAACCTGCCGCGCACTGGCCGCACCGTCTCCGCCCTGCGCGAGCTACTGGGGTTTGGCGGCGGTGCCGAAGACATCGGCAACCGGCTGGATCGCTGGCTGAGCACCGAACGCCTCGGCTGGGTCTTCGACAATTCGGAAGACACCATCGCCTTCGACGCCGATCTCGTGGGCTTCGACATCACGGCCTTCCTCGACGATCCGGAAATCCGCAACCCGATCATGATGTACCTCATGCGCCGGGTCGAAAACCTGATCACCGGCCAGCGCATCGCGATCTTCATCGACGAGTTCTGGAAGGCCCTGTCCGACCCCTACTTCTCGGACTTCGTGAAGAACAAGCTGAAGGTCATCCGTAAACAGAACGGCATCATCGTGGCCGGGACGCAGTCGGCCTCCGACGTGGTGAACAGCCCCATTGCCCGCACGATCATCGAGCAATGCGCCAGCCAGATCTTCTTCGGCTCCGACCGTGCCAGCCGCAAGGACCTGGTCGACGAGTTCGGCCTGTCCGAGCGCGAATTTCAGATCGTGCGCGACGAGCTGCCCCTCGGCCATTTCCTGATCAAGCAGGCGCAAAACTCGGTGGTCTGCGACCTCGACTTGTCCGGCCTCGATGACGTGCTGACCGTCCTGTCGGGCCGCACCGCCACCAACGCCATCATGCACGCGCTGATTCAGGACCACCCTGCCCCGAAAGACTGGCTCCCCCGCCTGTTCCAGAAAAGGAAGGACCTCCGATGACAAGGCTACTCATATCAGCCGCTTCACTGGCGCTGTCTCTCTCGACCGCGGCCCATGCCCAAGGCGTGCCCGTGGTCGACACCGCGGCCATCGCCAACGCCAAGGCCGAGTTCGTCAAGGAAATCGCCCAGATGGTCGAAGAACTGGAACAGGCCAAGGCGCTCTATGCCTCGATCAACGGCCTGACCGACATGGACTCCATCGTCAGCGCCCTGAACTCGCCCGATGTCCGCGAACTTCTTGGGGCGGATGCCATGCAGATCGCCAGCGACTTCGACATTGATCTCGATGACCTGGGCGATCTGGCGGGCAAGGCGCAGGACGCAGCCGACTTCTCCGCGCTGGATGGGGCCAACATCGACGCTGACGATTTTTACCAGAACGAACTGGACCGCATCCGCAACCAGTCGGCCCGCGACACCGCTGTCGGGGATCGGATCGTGTCGCTCTCCGATGACCGGCTGGCGGGGCTTGAACAACTACGCACCAAGATCGGCACCGTCTCCACCCAGAAGGAGGTGGATGCCCTGAACGCCCGGATCGCGGTGGAACAGGCCATGCTCCAGAACGACACCAACCGCATTCAGGGCCTCGCCATGCTCCAGCAGGCCCAGTCGAAGGTCGAAGAACAGCGCCAGACCGAAGTCGCGGCACAGCGCCGTGCCAAGGAAAGCGCGGCCTTCACCAGCATCTACGGCGACGACAGCTTCTGAGGAGACACCATGCACCTGCCCCTTCCCCTGATCATCACCCTTGCGGCCTCTGCGTTTCTCGCGGGCTGCAAGGAAGAGGCCGAGAACCACTCGGTCGACTACTTCACCGCCAATCCCGCCGAGCGGGCCGCGATGCTGGAAACCTGCGAGCTGTCCGACCGCGCGATGGATGACGCCAACTGCGTGAACGCCCGCAAGGCCGCCCAGAAGACCCAGACGCAGAAGGACCGTGAAGGTTCGGACCGTCTCTTCGGAGACCCGTCCTTCAACTGATCATCCCCGCCACCCGGAAAGGGCCGTCCCATGCTGCAAGCGCTCTACGACAATTTTGCTGACAGTCTCACCGACAAGATGAACGACATCAGCAGCACCATCTCTTCCGAGCTGACTGCACCGCTGACGGCGGCCCTGACGATCTACCTGTTTCTCTATGGCTGGGCGATCATCCGTGGCTCCATCCATGAACCGCTGATGGATTTCACCCTGCGCGGCGTGAAGCTGGCGATCATCTGGACCCTCGTGTCCAGCGCCGGCGATTACTCTTCCTGGGTTGGGGACACGATCCTCAACGGCATCCCTGATTTCGTGGAAACGCTGACCGGCGGCTCGACCGACCTGCCCTCCGATCCCGTCATGGCGATGGCGGGCCGGATCAGCGCCGAGGTGCAGGATCAATACGGCTCGGGCATCGCGGGCTCGATCTATGGCTATGTCCTGTCGATCGTCGTGATCATCGCCGCCGTGCCCTTCGCCGCGATTGCCTTCGTGATCAGCCTTCTGGTCCATTTCGGTCTGGCGCTCATGGCAGCGATCGGCCCGCTCTTCGTCGCCTTCGCCCTCTTCGACGTCACGCGCGGCTGGTTCTTCGCCTGGCTGGGTCAGGCCCTGAATTTCGCCCTGCTGAAGCTTCTGGTCATCGTCCTCATGCTGGTGGTCACCTCCTTCATCGGCGACGTCTATTCGAGCTTCAGCATCGAGGACGGCGCGGCGGCAGTCTCTGCATTCCTCGTCGCAATGGCCTGCGGCACGATCTTCTTCTTCCTGCTTCCCTCCATCGCGGCGGCGTTGAGCGCCGGCGCCGGTACTTCGACCGGCGCCGTACAGCGCTTCGTGGAGCGGAAGCTTCTGGGAAATGCGGCACCCCGGCAGGGAGGCAGCACGCCCCCGTCCGGCGGCTCCGCGACACGACAGAGCTGAGGCGGACAAATCCACCTCTTCCACGATTAGACTCCAAGGTTACGCGATGAAGAAACTTGTCCTCCTGATGGCCGTCCTCAGCATTTCGGCCTGCGCCACAACGACACCGCTGCCGGATGTGAAAGGCTCGGTCGTCCGCCCCCTGAACCCGACCAAATGGGACTATCAGGCCGCCGTCCTCGAAAAGCAGAAGGAAATCGGCGTCACGCCCCAGATCGCGGACACGCGGGAGGGGGACGACGCATGACGGTATCGCAGGACAAGGACCTTGCCGCCTATCTGAAGGAGGCCCGCAGTTTCGATTATGACAGCCGCCTCGCCGCCGAACGCTCCAAGCGAACGGCCTGGATCATCGCCGGGGCCGCCAGCCTCATGGCGCTGACCAGCGTGGCCGCTGTCGGCTTCATGGCTCCGCTCAAGGAAGTGGTGCCCTTCGTCATCCGGGTCGATCAGGCCAGCGGCGTGCCCGAGGTCATGACCCGGCTCAGCGACGGCCAAACCACCTATGACGAGGCCGTCACCCGCTACTTCCTCGCACGCTATGTCCGCGAGCGCGAGGGCTACACCTATGCCGAAAGGGAAGCGATCTTCCACGAGGTGACACTGATGTCTTCGCCCGAGGAACAGGCCCGCTTCTCGACCTATTACAACGGCTCCAACCCCAAGAGCCCGCAATACGCCTATGGCACCGACACCAAGGCCGAGATCAAGATCCGCTCGATCTCCTTCCTGAACGACGGGCTGGCACAGGTCCGGTTCTACAAGACCGAGACCAACGAACGCGAAAACCTGACGACGCAAAGCCTCTGGGTCTCGACCATCGGCTTCGATTTCGACGCAGATGCGGAGATCAGCACCGAGGATCGCACGATCAATCCCTTGGGCTTCATCGTCAGCACCTATCGGGCCGACCCGGAGGTGACGGAATGATCCTGCGTACAGCCCTCATCACCTGTCTGGCTCTCGCCGCCGCGCCAGCGCTCGCGCTCGACATCCCGAACCCATCGCGTTCCGACAGCCGCGTGCGGTCTGTCAGCTACAACGAATGGGACGTGGTCCGTGTCGTCGGCACCCTGCGGACCTCCGTGCAGATCGTCTTCGCCCAGACCGAGGAAATCATCGACGTGGGCAGCGGTGACACCGTCGCCTGGGAGATCGTGCCGCGCGGCAATATCCTCTACCTCAAGCCGCGCGAGGCCAACCCGCCGACCAACCTCCAGATCGCGACCATGCGCGAGGACGGCACCACCCGGACGTATTCCTTCGAGCTGATCGTCCGGGACGGTGCGATCACCAACAACTCCAAGGATGTCTATTTCCAGATCAGGTTCGCCTACCCGACCGACGAGGCCAACCGCCGCCGCGCCGAAGCCGCTGACCAAAAGGCGCGGGCGCAGGAAGAGGCCGCCAAGGCAAGGCTGGCTGAATCCGTGGCAACTTCTGGCTCGAAGAACTGGCGCTATCTGGTCGCCGGATCGCATGATCTCCAGCCGTCGCAAGCTTACGACAACGGGGAGATGACGGTTCTGACCTTCTCGCGGATGAACCGGATGCCTTCGGTCTTTGTCGTGGACAGGACCGGCACCGAGCGCATGGCGAACACCACGGTCCGCAAGAACCAGATCATCGTGCATGACGTGGCCCCGGAGATGCGCCTGCGCCTCGGGGGCCAGGTCACCGCACTCTACAACATGGGGCTGGGATCTTCGTCTGGTGGCTACACCGGCACCGGCACCACCAGCCGCTCCGTGCAGCGCGAAATCATCGGACAGTGAACATGACGACTGAAGAGCCAGCACCGCAGGACGGTGCGCCCGAACCAATGGAAAACGGCATTGAGGGCGAGCGCGGCATCGCCTCGATCACCAGCGCCAAATCCACAGGGCTGAACGAGAAGAACAAGAAATTCCTCGTTGCTGCTGGCCTGGTCTTTCTCGGAACGATGGCCTTCCTCCAATGGCCGTCCGACGAAGAGCCTGCGCCCCCCGAACAAACCGAGCGCCAACAGACCACGATCCGGCCTGGTCAGAACTTCGAGCCTGCGGAACTGCCCCAAGAGCAGGAGCAACAGGCCCAGCCAGAGGTGGCCGACCCCGCCCCCGAAACCCCGGTTGGCCCAATCGAGCGCGTGCGCCGGGAAGAACAGCTGGCCCCGGCGGAACCGAGCGAGGCCGAACAGCTTTACGAGTCCTCGAAGCGCGCGCCTGTCATGGCCTATCAGGGCAACCTGACGGGCCTTGCCGGATCGGCGGCCCAGGCAGGCACCGATGCCGGGGCCAATCTCTTCGGCGGCTCGGCCGAGGGCGCGGGCGGCAAGCTGACGGGACTGGCGGCCGAGCTCGTCACCAGCGACCGGCAATCGGAGAAGGCCACCGTGCTCGCCCATCCCAATCTGACGGTGACGCAGGGCACGACGATCCCCTGTTCGCTCGACACGGCGATGGATTCCACGGCCCCCGGCATGGTCCGCTGCACCGTGACCGACGATGTCTATTCGACCACGGGCGCGGTGATCCTGCTGGATCGCGGCACCCGTATCGTCGGCGAGTACAAGGGCGGGATGCAGCGAGGCCGCAAACGCCTCTTCGTCATCTGGACCCGCGCCGAAACACCGAACGGCGTGATCGTGAACCTCGGCTCGCCCGGTGCCGACGCCCTTGGTCGTACCGGCTTCGATGGCGACATCGACACCCAATTCTGGACCCGTTTCGGCGGCACGATGATGCTGTCGATCATCGACGATGCCCTGATCGTCGCCACCACCTCCGGCGACGGCGATGATGACTCCTATGAAAACTCCCGCGCGGCGGCGCGCAGCCTCACCCAGACGGAGCTGGAAAACACCATCGACGTGCCCGTGATCCTGCGGAAGAACCAGGGCGAAGAGGTCTCGGTCATGGTGGCCCGCGATCTCGATTTCTCCGGCGTCTACCGGCTGAAATGATGGAGATGCCCATCCTGCCGCAAGACAGGCCCGTGCCCCCGGCTCTGGCTTCTCACATGGCCCCGCTGTCGCCCTTCCTCAAACGCCACGACGTTCTAGAAATCTGCATCAACCGCCCCGGCGAGGTCTTCGTCGAATATGCCCACGGGACATGGGAACGGGTCGAACTACCCGACCTGACTTATGCCTTCCTGACCGGCCTCGTCGCGACCGTGGGGACTTTCTCCCGGCAGAAGGTCAACGAGACGACGCCGCTCCTCTCAGGCTCCCTGCCGCAGGGCGAGCGCATCCAGATCGTGCTGCCGCCTGCTGTCCCGGCGGGTACGGTCAGCATCACCATCCGCAAACCGGCGCAGCGGACCTTCACGCTCGATGAGCTTCTGGGTCAGGGCATGTTCGAGGGCGTCACCAACGCCCCTTCTGCCTTGTCTGGCGAGGATGAAGCCCTCCTCGACCATCACCGCAGCGGCGACTGGAAGACCTTCCTGAGGGCCGCCGTTCTGGCGAAGAAGAATATCCTGGTTTCGGGCTCCACCGGCTCGGGGAAGACGACCTTCTCGAAGGCGCTGATCCCACTGATCCCGACCAGCGAGCGGCTGATCACCATCGAGGACACCGTCGAGCTGGAGCTTCCGCAGCCCAATGTGGTGCGGATGATCTATTCCAAGGGCGGTCAGGGCGAGGCCAAGGTCACGCCCCGCGACCTGCTGGAAAGCGCGCTCCGGATGCGGCCCGACCGCATCTTCCTGCAGGAGCTTCGCGACGCCTCGGCCTTCTACTACCTGCGCAACGTCAACACCGGACATGGTGGGTCAATCACCACCATCCACGCCGACTCCGCCGCGCTCGCCTTCGAGCAACTGGCCCTTCTGGTGAAGGAGAGCGAGGCCGGGCGCGACCTCAAGCGCGACGAGATCAAGGACATGCTTTACCAGATGGTCGACGTGGTCGTGCAGATAAAGAAGACCGCCGCCGGGCGCAGGGTCACCGAGGTCTATTTCGATCCCCACAGAAAGCTGGGGGGTGCCACATGATCGTCCAGAACTGGCATCGCCTTGGCACACCCGCGCGGGCTGCCGCCATCTCGGCCGCGGTCGTGTTCCCCGTGGCCGGGGGGCTCATCACCGCCGCCTATGTCATGCAGTGGGGGCTGAAGGTTCCGCTCCACCTGCCCCGCGACCTGTTGCTCTGGCCGCAGGCTGCGCTGGCCGGATACACCGATCCCGAGACGGTCAAATGGATCAAGCTCTCCGGCTATGCCGGGCTGCTGCCGACCATCGTCATCGCTGCCGCCATCCTTAAGGCGCAGCCGAAGCCGGACGTGCATGGCCGCGCCGAGTTCGCACGCGCCCGCGACATCCGGCAGGCGGGCATGAGATCGAAGGCAGGCCTCATCGCGGGCTTCACCGGCTCTCTGCCCTCCCGTCACTATGGCAAGCGGATCGACAAATGGGGCCGCGCAGTCGAGCAAGGCGGCGCGGTCAAGATCCAGAAGGCAGGGCATCTGACGCACAAGAACCTGCTGGTGTATGGCGGCGACGAACACGTCCTGCTCTATGCCCCGACCCGCTCCGGCAAGGGCGTCGGCGTGGTGATCCCGAACCTCCTCAACTGGCCGGACTCTGCCGTGGTCCTGGACATCAAGAAGGAAAACTGGACCCTGACCGCAGGCTTCCGCAAGGCAGGCGGCCAAGAGGTGTTCCTGTTCGATCCCCTAGACCCGGACGGTCGTACGCATCGCTGGAACCCGCTTTCGACGGTTCGGCGCGGCACCGATTACCAGATCGAGGATCTTCAGCGGCTGGCCGATCTGTTCATTCCGGTGGCCTCGAAAGACCCGTTCTTCGACCGGGCGGCACAGACGGCCTTTGTCGGCGTCGGCGGCTATCTGGCCGAAACGCCGGAACGGCCCTTCACCTTGGGGGAAATCTATCGCCAGCTCACCCTGACCCCGGACTTCGTCCAGACCTTCCGGAAGCGGATCGAAGTCAGGAAGGCCTCCGGGCGTCCGCTGTCGCTTCAGACCGTCTCGACCCTCAACGACTTCCTCTCAAAAAGCGAAAACACCTTCGAGAGCGTGAAATCCACGATCACCGCCAATCTCGGCCTCTTCGCCAACCCGATGCTCGACCGGGCAACCGCCGCGTCTGATTTCGCCTTCGCCGATCTGCGCCGCAAACGGATGACGATCTATGTCGGCATCACACCCAACAACCTAGGTCGCCTCGGGCCACTGATGAACCTTTTCTTCCAGTCCTGCGTCGATGCGAACATGCAGGAACTGCCCGAGCACAATCCGTCCCTGAAACACAAGATCCTGCTCTGCATGGACGAGTTCGCCTCGGTCGGAGAACTCCCGGCCTTCAAGCGCGGAATCGGATATTTCGCGGGCTACGGGATGAAGGTCCTGACCATCGTCCAGACCCCGGCCCAGCTGGCCGACATCTACGGTCAGGACGGCGCCGATGCCTACATGGACAACTCCGGCGTCAGCATCGTCTTCACCCCGAAGGGGGTGAAAGAGGCGCGCAACCTGTCAGAACGGCTCGGCACGCATGGCGTAGAAGCCCGCAGCGAGTCCAAGTCCAAATACCTTGCCAACCGCAAGGGCACGACCGTCAGCCACAGCGAACAGAAGCGCTCCCTCATGCTGCCGCAGGAACTGCTGCAAATGGACCAGAGCGAGGCGCTGGTTTTCGTCGCCGGACACCCACCGATCCGGGCGAAGAAGATCAGGTTCTATGCCGAAGCGGCGCTGCTCGAACGCTCCAAGGTGCCGCCGCCCGTGGTCCCCAAGATCGACCGCCACGCCTTGGGTGACGCCGTGGCCTCCCTGAGGAACGAAAACGCGGCCCTGCGCGAGAGCGTTTCCGTCCTTCAGGACAAGGTCGACAAGCTAGCCGGTCTGAAAGCCTTGCAGGCCGCAAACGTCGCCAACGGCGAACCTGCCGAAGTGCCGATGACCGACGAGGAGATCGCCAACCCCGAAGGCATCTCCTTCGATCGGCTGGCCCTGAGCGGGCAGAAGGCACAGGCGAAAATCAAGGAGCTGAACAAGGCCGGACAGGTCGGAACACGCAAGGGCGCGGCGGACATCCTCACCGCCCTCGGCTGTGACGTCGCCCCCGCGAAAGCCGAAAGGAAACGGAATGCCTGAGACAAACAAGAGCACAAGCTTCACGCTCTCCTACGCGCATAACGATAAGGAAGAGCGCTTCACCTCGGCTGCCGCCGCAGGGCGTGCCTTTGCGGATGCCGAGGCCAGCCAGCGTCCGCGCGTGATCGAGGCCACGGATAAAGGCGCGCGCACCGTCGCCCACACGGTCACCATCGGGAGGGACATCCAAAAGTCCGTGCCCACGCTCGACAGCGTCCCCAAGGATCTCACGGGCCTCAACCGCGATGGCGCGGCCCCTTCCCGCATGACGCAGACCAACATGGACTTCTGGACCGGCTATCATGAACGGGTCGCGGAGAAGGCCAGCCCGGAAAAGCAGCCCAAAGACCAAGGCTCGATCTCGCCAAGCGAAAGGCCGAAGAGCAAGCCGGATCAGGATCGCTTTGATCTGCCCGTCAGCTACCACGACAGGTTTCTCGTCACGAAGGCGAAGGGGCAGCAGGACCTCTACCGTTCCTATGATGACGCCCGGCCTGCGATCATCGACAAGGGCGACCAGCTCAGCACCCGCAATGCGGATCGCGGGACAGCAATGGACATGATCGAGCTTGCCTCGCATCGCGGCTGGCAAGGCCTGAAGGCGAAAGGGCCGGAGGAGTTTCGGCGCGAGATGTGGGTTGAAGGCACTGCCCAGGGCCTGAAGGTTCAGGGCTATCGTCCCACCGAAAAGGACCAGGAAGAAGCCAACCGCCGGTCCCAGATGATCGGAGAACGCGCCATCGAGCGGACAGACCGCGCGCCCATTTCCGCCAATGGCAAAACGCCCGACCGCGAAGACCAGCATGCCGCGCCACGCCAAAGCTACTCTGACGGCATCTCCGGCAAGATCACCGACATCGGCACCGCTCCCTATCGCAACCGCGAAGGGGCGGACCCCGTGCCCTTCGTCGCCCTGACCAACACGGCAGGCAAGGAAGAGCATATCTGGAGCGTCACCCTTCCTGCTGCGCTCGAAAAACATGACCTGAAAGTCGGCGACCGCGCGACCTTCTTTTCTCCCGGCGTCGAGCCCGTGACCTACAAGACCAAGGACCAGAAGACGGGCGAAGAGGTCGAACGGCAGGGGCACCGCCGCCTCTGGGACGCCAAGGACATCGAGCGCGAAGCACAGCCGCAGCACGTGGCACGGGGCAAATCTGCGACGAAGGCAACTACTGAGGAAACACCGATGGCCGACAAGCAGCGGGAGCAGGACACCAAATCTGATCGTCTCGAAGACCGTATCAAACGCTATGAACCGGGCGACCACGCCGCCAAAGGCCCGGCCAGCGTTCTGGCCCACATGGACGCACGGCTTCGGGCTGAAGGTGTCTCTGAAAAGGACCGCGAGACCGCCCGCGACCATGCCGCCAAGCTGCTATCCCAAGGGATGAAGGCCGGAAGGCAGATCCCAATCCAAAAGCTCGCCAACGTGACCAAGGAGCAGGAGGCCCAAGTACACGGAGCGACCACCAAAGAGGCGAGAGTTGTTCCTGAGCGCAAGATATTGGATCTAACCAAGGGTAGCCGCTCTAGATAGAGCGAAGTATCGACTTCACATAGTCGTTAGCTTCCAGCGACTGGAGGCTTCTTCCTACTTGACGACCGACCGCCGGGAAGTGTTTATCGTCGATGGACGAAAGGAAACTGTGTGCTCGGTAGGGTCTTCATCATTCTTGTTGCATTGCAGCTCGTTGTGACGAGTGCATTTGCGCATGTGATGCCGATGGCCGAACATTGTGCAGAGCCTGCGGCTCAGCATGTGCATGGTGACGAAGTATCCGTTCTTCAGGGTCAGATGGTCGACACTGCATTCGAGACTGAGAAGCAGCCCAAGCCAATGGGGCTGATTCATTGCGCCAGTTTTGCGTGCACAGATCAGTATGGAAATGCGTCTGCTGTTGACCTGCTCAAGGAGTTTCGGATGGCGGATCTAAACCCGGCCGAACCGAGCATGGCTCTGCAATCCGTCCTTCTCTCCTTCCTTCGGCCTCCTCTGGCCTGAGCACGCCTGTCCGGCGTTGATTGCGGCGTTGCCTGAGCGGCGACGTCCCGCAATCCGATCATTTGCGCCCTCCACGGGGGCAATCCCCCGCCGCATCTGATCCTTCTCCCTCCCTTCACTGCTCGGCAGTGATCTCCTCTTTGCAGGGCCATCTTTTTGGTCCGCGCTCACGGAAAACACATGAAACACACGAACTTCCTGCGGCCTCTCGCCGTAGTGCTGGGGCTTGCCCTCGGCCTGCCCGCGCAGGCTGGCACTTATGACATTACCGTCGACAAGGTCCGGATCGACACCGGAACCTTCAAGAAGAACGGGATCGGCTACAACGGCAGCCAGACCCCGACTATCCTGCACTTCCAGGAAGGCGAAGACGTCGTCATCCGCGTGAAGAACAACCTGCGCGAAAGTACGTCCATCCACTGGCATGGCCTGATCCTGCCGTTCCAGCAGGACGGCGTGCCGGGCATCAGCTTCAACGGCATCAAGCCGGGCGAAACCTTCACCTACCGCTTTCCGATCGAACAGGCCGGCACCTACTGGTTCCACAGCCATTCGGGTTTCCAGGAGCCCGACGGCGCCTACGGCGCCATCGTGATCGCCCCAAAAGGCGGCGAGGCCGTGCCGACGGACCGCGACTACGTGGTGCAGTTCACGGACAAGCATCCGCACAGCGGATCGCGGATCTTCCGCAACCTGAAAGCTTCGGCAGACTACTACAACCGCGCGCAACGCACAGCGCAGGACCTGATCGAGGACGCAGGTGCCGAGGGTTTGAAAGCCGCCCTTCAGGATCGGAAAATGTGGGGTGCCATGCGTATGATGCCCACGGATATCGAGGATGTTCAGGGCTTCACACCGCTGATCAACGGAGCCAGCACCCAGCAGAACTGGACCGGCATCTTCAAGCCCGGCGAAAAGGTGCGCCTGCGCCTGATTAACTCCTCGGCGACGACCTATTTCGACGTGCGCGTGCCCGGTCTGAAAATGACGGTGGTGCAGGCCGACGGCAATGACGTGAAGCCGGTCGTGGTGGACGAGCTGCGCATCGCCGTGGCTGAAACCTATGACGTGATCGTCCAGCCGCGCGAGGCCAAGGCCTATTCGATCATCGGCGAAAGTGCGGGCCGCACCGCGATGGTGCGGGGCACGCTGGCACCGTCCGCAGGCATGGTCGGTCCCTACTACAAAATGCGGCCGCAGCCTCTGCTTACGATGGCAGACATGGGGGGCATGATGTCTGGAATGGATCATTCGGGAATGGACATGGGCGGCATGGACATGTCTGGGATGGACCACTCAGGCATGGACATGAGCGGGTTCGACATGTCCGGGATGGATCACTCCGGCCATGACATGAGCGGCTTCGACATGTCGGGCATGGACCATTCCGGGATGGATATGGGCGGCATGGACATGTCCGCTGGCATGCCCGTCGTTCCTTCTGAAGGCGCACCGGGCGCTGCCTTCTATGCACCGGGCAGCGGGCTGATCCCGACGGCGGCCAATGGCGGCAAGTTCCTTGGCTACGAAGACCTCACGGCGCGCAAACCGCTCTACCGTGATCGCCCCGCCACCCGCGAGATCGAGATCCGCCTCACCGGCAACATGGAACGCTACATCTGGTCCATCGACGGCGTGAAATACGAAGACGCCGATCCGATCCGCCTGAAGTATGGCGAGCGTGTCCGCTTCAAGTTCGTCAACGAAACCATGATGGCGCATCCGATGCATCTGCACGGGATGTGGACGATCATCGACACTGGCAAAGGGGCATACGACCCGGTGAAGCACACGGTCAGCGTCGCCCCCGGAACGACGCTCTACACCGAGACCGAAGTCGACGCTCCCGGCCAGTGGGCCTTCCATTGCCACCTCTCCTACCACATGGCCGGCGGCATGTTCCGCAAGGTCATCGTCGAAGGCGGCCCGTCCTGATGGGCGCGTATTCCAAGGAAACCAATCACATGAAAAAACTGCTGCTTGGAACGGCCCTCGGGCTTCCGCTTGCGCTGACTTTTACTTCAGTCGCGATGGCCGAGGTGGGCGTTTCCCCGACAGTCTGGGGCGTGCGGACCGACAAGCTCGAATACCGGATGGGCGATGAAGAGAACTCCTTTGCCTGGGGGTTCGAGGCCTGGACGGGCAATGACGAGCTGCGGCTCGTCTGGAAGAGCGAAGGCGCGAAGATCGAAGGTGGCGATTTCGAAGAGATGGACAACCAGATCCGCCTCCAGAAGCCGATCACCGATTTCTTCGATGGCTTCATCGGGGTCGCCGCCTCCACGCCGGACGGCGCGCCCGAGCGCTACTACGGCGCTTTCGGCGTCACTGGCCTCGCGCCGCAATGGTTCGAAGTCGAAGCGGCGCTCTACGTTTCCGAATACCCCTACATCGGGGCGGAAGTGGAGTATGAAGCTCTGTTGACCAATCGGCTGATCCTGACCCCCTCTATCGAGGTCAGCCTTCCGCTGGCGGATGATCCCGCGCGCGAAATCGCGGCGGGCGGCGGCTCTGTCGAGCTGGGACTGCGACTGAGCTACGACCTGATCGGCCGCAGCGTGTCGCCCTATGTCGGCGTGAACTACGAACGCGCCTTCGGCGGCACAGCCGACATTCTGCGCGATCATGGCCATGAAGTCGACGAGCTGACCGGCGTCGTCGGCATCAACTTCATGTTCTGATTTTTCTGCGCCCTCTCGGCTCCTCCGAAGCCGCGGAGAGGGCGCAGCCTTTTCAACCTGAACCAACCAAGGGAGCACCCCAATGAAACTTCGTACTATCCTGACGTCCGCCGCACTGTCGGTCGGTATGGCCCTGAGCGCAGGCGCTGCATTGGCCCACGGCAAGGGCATGATGACCATGCCGGGCAACGGCCAGACGGTCGGCGCGGACACCAAGGTCATGCACCTGATGTTCACCGATCCCATGCAGATCACCACCGTCACGATGGCCGCACCTGACGGTAAGACCTACAAGATCAACGGTCCTGCCGCGAACCAAGCCGTGAAGACCTGGGAAGGCCAGCTGCCCAAGCTCGCTCCGGGCACCTACAAGATCGACTGGCGCGGTATGTCGCCGGACGGCCACCCGATGAATGGCAGCTTCGCGTTCAAGGTCGCGAACTGATCATGGGCGGAGTTCTTGCCGCACTGGAACCGGTGCAGATCGCCTCGATCCTCGTCAAGGCGGGGATGTATGTCAGTGTCCTGCTTGCGGCGGGCTCCGTGATCAACCTCTGGCTCCTGACGGAGCTGGATGCCGCTGCAAGCCGTCGCCTCAGGCGGCTTGCAGCATGGTCAGCCGTCGTTGGCATTGTGTTCAGCGCGCTGAACATTCCGCTGCGGGCGGCTTTCTTCTACGGGGGCTTCGGCGGCGCGCTTGATCCGATGATGCTTCAGGTCGCGCTCTTCAGCCCGCTCGGCCTGTCGGTGGAGGCCGACATTCTCGGCCTTCTGGCCATCGCGACCATCGCGCTCAATCGCGGTTGGACACGACCTGTGGCGGTCCTTGGCGTCATTCTTGTTGCCATCAGTTTCGCGCTGCGTGGTCACGCGACCGGAGATCCGAGGCTGGCGCTTTCGACGCTTTTCGTCATCCACATCCTGGCCGCGAGCTTCTGGATCGGGGGCTTCTATCCGCTCCATGACATGGCTGGCCGCGGCAACGAGGCAGCCGTGCGCACTGTCGAACGGTTCGGTCAGGCAGCGCTTGTCATGGTCGGGCTGCTTGTCGTGGCGGGCGTCGTGATCCTGGTGATCCTGGCGGGCGATCCGATCGCGGTCCTGACCCAACCGTGGGGGCAGTTCCTGACGCTGAAACTGGCAGTCGTGGCCCTGCTTCTCGGCCTCGCTGGGCTGAACAAGCTTCGGCTGACCCCGGCCCTGGCCGAGACCGGAAACCCCGGCCCGCTGAGGGCGTCAATCCGGTGGGAGGTCGCGGCCTTCCTCGTGATCCTACTGGTCACTGCCACCTTCACATCCACGGTCGCGCCGGAGCACGTTGGCTAAGCCAGAAAGACACCGGGGGCGTTGCGACGACGCCCCCGTTTCTCATCTCAGCCCCCGAGGGCGCGCAGGCCCATCCAGAGGCCCATCACGATCATCATCAGGTTCTCGGTCAGGGAAATGAAGCCGAGCGGCACGTTGGAGTTCCCGCCGACGCAGGCACATTTCAACTCTCGCTTGTCGATGTAGACGGCCTTGAATACGCTGACCGCTCCGACGGTCCCGATGAACAGCGCAACGGGCGCGGAAATCCATGTCAGGACGCCCGCAGTCATCAGGATGCCAGCCAGCGCCTCGCCGTAGGGATAGACCTTGCCGTAGGGCACCCAACGTTTCGCCAGCAGGTCGTAGTTCAGGAACATGGTCGAGAACTGCTCGACGTCCTGAAGCTTCTGGATCGCAAGCACGGTCATGGACAGCGAGATGAACCACTGGAAGCTCTGCCAGGTCAGGATGGTCCCGTACTGATGCCACGCCAGCCCGAGCGCCAGCAGGGCACAGACTGCAAAGATAGCGATGACAGGTCGATACGTCGTGTCGCTCTGGTCTTCCTTGGGCGGATCGATCCCGAGGAAAATGCGCAGGTCGTCATGACCTCCGATCCGTTCCCCGTCGATGAAGGTCTGCGGCGTGGTCTTGACGTCATGCTCGCGCTTGAAGGCCTCGGTCTCGTCCTTGGTCTTCAGGTGGTGATCTTCGACGGTGTAGCCCTTGCGCTCCAGCAAATCTTTAGATTTTAGACCAAAGGGGCATGTGTGCTCAGGCATGACCATGCGGTAGAGAACGGCGGTTTTCGTGGTATCTTTTGGCATGATCATCTTCCTCAATTCGTGCAGGCGTACTGACCGCGGAAACCGGCTTCGTAGTCAGGACCCGCGCTGATGACGAAGTCCTGGAGGCCATCATCTTCCGTGTCGCGCACCTGTATCGTGATCGGGTCAGCCGTGAAGCTTTCTCCCGCACCATCGAGGCGGACAAGATCCCCGCTGATCTTGACCAGGGCAGTGTCGTTGCCGGACGCGAACACCGGCGGGCTCGTTTCAGTGTAGGTGAAGCTGCACGCGACCCCATCCGGGAAGACCTGGGCGATATCTGCCTGCGTCAGGAACTCCGGATCGACCTTGGAAACGACCTCGCTGGACAGGGCGTCTTGAGCGGATTTCAGTTCGGCAGCCGGTTCCTCCCCGGCGGGGGTCGCCTCTCCATTCGCCGATATATCCGCGATCAGATAACGCATCTCCGCGATTTCCTTATCCTGGGCGTAGATGATGTCATCGGCCAAGGTGCGCACTCTGGGATCGGTGAGTTCTGCACGGGACGACGTCATGATGGCGATTGAATGGTGTGGGATCATCGCCCGCATGTAGGCGCGGTCCTGCACAGTTACCTGACTGCGCACCAGCCAGAGCGCCCCTGCGAAAACGATGATGGAGCCAGCAAAGATCGCAATATTGAGCGTGCGGTTCTTGTACATGCCGAGCATGAAGGCCAGCATGACGAAGGCCATGACCGCCCCCATGACGATGGCCATATAGGCGCGTGTTTCTGACCAAAAGATATGGCTGACCAGATACGTGTTCAGGTACATCAACCCGAACATCAGGACCGTAGACACGGCAATCATCAGGAAAAAGCGGGAATAGGCCATCGTCACCTCCGAATGTGTTTAGGAGAATAACAACCTTCCAGTGGGTGGATGTTCCCTAAAAGTTGACTTTTTTCGGCCTATTCCTGCTGAGTTCTTTCACGTTGATAGGCGCGTTCGCGCTCGGGCCAGGTGGATTTAATGTAGTCGAGGATCGCTCGGATCTCCGCATCGGTCAGCGCGTCGCCAAAGCCGGGCATGTCACTTGCATAGCCCCCGCCGACCACCGCGGCAGTCCCGTCCCGCGTGATGCGGAACAGGATCTCGTCGCCATGATGCCAGGTGTGGCCCGTTGCATCATGGGGTGGCGCGGGAAGGCGGCCGTCGGGGCCGGGGCTGTGCCAGTCCGGCTGCCCCTGAAGTTCTGCCCCATGGCAGGATGCGCAGTTCTCCTGATACAGTGCTGCGCCATCCATGCCTTCCTCTGCCGCAACGGCCTGCGCCCAGCTTGCAAGAATTGCTGCAAGTGCGATCAGGCCCTTCATGTGACCATGATCCAGTTCGTCATGCCCGACGCTGCGTGCCCCAGCATGTGGCAATGCAGCAGCCACTTTCCCGGATTGTCGGCAACGAAGGCAATCTCCGTCGTCTCGTCGGGCATGACCAGAACCGTATCACGCAAAGGGCCAAGGCTGCCGTCCGCCTTGCGCACCCGGAAATGCATCCCGTGCATGTGCATCGCGTGCGGGAAGATCGTGTCATTGGTCATGCGGATGCGGGCCGTTTCTCCGCGCGACAGGGTGGTAAAAGGTGTCTCCCCCAGCCCAGCCTGTCCAGCAAGGGCCCAGAACTGTCCTTTCTGAACCAGCTCCTGCCAGCCCAGCCTTTGCCCGTTAAAGGTTACGCTCTCCACGCCGCGCATCGCACCGCCCTGTAGCGGCATCTCAAGGACAGACGCGGAGTCGATGCCTGTGACCTCCATCCCCGGATTGCGCGGCAAGGGCTGAGGCGCACCGCGCGGCACTGACGCGGCACGTCCTTCGACAGAAACTTCAGCCAGTACGCGCCAAGTATCATCCGCTGAGGCAAAGAGAAGTCCTGCGGTTTCCCCTTCCTCGGCGGTGACATCGACAATCAGATCCATGCGCTGTGCCGGCGCAAGCACAAGCGTATCCGTCACCGGTTCTGGCGTATCGAGAGGCATACCGTCTAGAGCCACCGTCCAGCCGGTCAGCCCTTCCAGTTTCAGACCGAAGATCTGGGCATTGGCCGAGTTGATCAGCCGCAGCCTCAGCCGCTCGTTCTGCCGGGCTGGAAGCCTGTAATCATAGCGCCCGTTCACGCCCACGAGGTTGCCGATCTGGCCTCCGTGGCTGCGCGTCATCGGCGCTGCGAAATCATCGACAAACAGGCCCGTGTCGGGGTCCAGCAACCAATCGTCGATCATCAGGACTTCGTCCCGATCCACATCAGGCGGCGTCGCCTCTTCGATGATCAGGGCTCCGGAAAGCCCCCGCGCGACCTGTTCCATCGAATTGGTATGGGCGTGATACCAGTAGGTTCCCGCATCGGGCAGATCGAAGGCATAGTGGAAACTCTCGCCGGGCGGCACCGCGTTCTGGGTCAAACCCGCGACACCATCCATGGCGTTGTCGATACGGATGCCATGCCAATGAACCGAGGTCGGAACCTCCAGCGTGTTCACAAGTCGCCGCTGCAACCGGCTGCCCTGAGCAGCGCGGATGACCGGGCCAGGGATCGTCCCGTCGTAGCTCCAGACCGGCGTCGCCGGATAGCCATCCGGGGCAAGCTGCACAGTAGCTGCCCTGGCGGTCAAGAGGGGCATGTCCTGAGCCTGTACAGGGCGTGCCAGCGGCGCCAAGGTCAGACCTGCGCAGAACGCACGTCGCGTCATTTTCATTTCAGTTGATCCCGTTTGCGCGCTGTACTTCGCGGATGTAGGCGATGATCGACGTCACATCCGCACGGGTCACCCCGGGCTGCGGCGGCATGTCTCCGAATTTCCAATGGTGCGCGCGTACGCCATTCGCAGCCGCCATCTGGAAGGCCATGTCGCCATGATGCGACGGTTCGTAGATCTTGTGAATCAATGGCGGAGCGAACCCCATTTTCCCGGCGGCATTGTCACCATGGCAATCAGCGCAGACCGCATCGAAAGCCCGCTTCCCCATCGTCCCCTCGGGCGACAGCGTATCGGGAAGAGTGACGGCAACCATGGGCGCGCCCTCCGCTGGCGCCATGGTTTCCTGCACGGGGGCGGTTTGCTCGGAGGAGCGAGTGACTGCATAAGCACCAAGCGCCACGACAAGAATCGCGGCCCCGGCGAGGGTGAATTTGTTCATGATAGTATCCTGACCCTGCACGGCTTTGCGGGCCGCGCGCTCTGATGATGGGTCGATCGGAAACGACCCAGGTTCAACTGGAGCTGGCTCAGGCGCGAGGAGGCGGGAGGTCAAGGGACAGACTGATCGTCGTGCCACTTCGTGGCTCCGGCCACGCATGACGGAGGCGTGGCGGGTTGGCGCTATGGAGAGGCTGACTGGTATCGACAAGGGCCCAGCCTGCGCAGGTCGCCATGTCAGAACAAGGCGCGTCGACCTGGTGCCGGTGCGCCGGGGCCTGCTGATTTGCATCGATGATCGCCTCTGGGCAGGCCGCGCATTCATGCATCGCGGGCCCAGCCGCAGACATTTGCGGGAAGGCAGCCAGCATCACGAGGCTGGTCAGGACGATGATGGCGAGCAGGCGCATGGGGACCTTTCGTCGTCAGCCAGCAAGATGGGATCTCGCGACACAATGGTCACTACTGTCCCCCGTACACTGCGTTTTCCAGGCGTGTACACCTATCCCGCAGACTGCGGTCTGCCGACTATAACCTTGTTTCAGGACTACGTTATTCATCATTCATCGCGGTTGCCATACTGCGGAGCGAGCCAATTCGATAGATAGCTCCTCTCGAAGAAGAAGACAGTGAAGATCCCCGCGCCGGCGAGGATGACGATCATGGGATCGCTCTGCAACTTCATTGCCGTAAATGCAGTTAGCACGATGGCGTCGAAGCACAATGCCGCTATCAAAATCGGACTCCGGGCTCCGATGTCTTCCCGGCGGAAACGCCATACGCCCCAATGGACCACCATGTCCATGACCAGATAGAAGAACGCACCGAGTGATGCGATCCGGCCTAGGTCAAAGAACACTGCCAGCCCTGAGGCAACCACCACCGTATAGACAAGGGTGTGGCGCTGGATCGGGCCCGTCATGCCGAAATGGCTGTGCGGGATCATCTTCATGTCAGTCAGCATGGCCAGCATTCGCGACACCGCGAAAACACTGGCTAGGACGGCCGAAGCAGTGGCCACGACCGCGAGCAAGACGGTCAGGAGGAACCCCGCCTCGCCAAGGGCGGGCTTAGCGGCCTCGGCCAGAGAATAATCCCGAGCGTCAACGATTTGGTCGATGGTCAGGCTCGAACCGACGCCGAAGGCCACTAGGAGGTACACCACGACACACAGCGCGATCGAGATGGCGATTGCCCGGCCGACGTTACGATGGGGGTCGGTGATCTCAGCGCCGCTATTGGTGATTGTCGTGAAGCCTTTGAAGGCCAAGATGGCGAGTGCGACGGAGGCCATGAACCCAGTGGCGCCATGGGCACTGATGTCTTCCGTGCCCGCAGCGAAGTCAAACCCGCTTGACCAAAGAGCTGCAAACCCGAAAATGGCAATACCGCCGATCTTGATCGCAGCCATCACCAGAGAAAAAAGACCAATCGAACGGTTTCCCGCGATATTCACCAGGAATGCGAATAGGATCACGCCTACCGCCAAGATCGGCACCAGTGGTCCACCGTCAATGTTGAAAGGACGCAGAAGGTAGGCAGCGAAGGTCCGGGCGACTAGGCTTTCGGCGATGACCATGCTCAATGCCATCAACAGAGCAGCACCAGCGGCCACTGCTCCGGGGCCGTAGCACTTCTGCAGGATCATCGCGATGCCCCCTGCCGAGGGCCAGGCATTCGACATCTTTACATAGCTGTAGGCACTGAAACCGGTAACAATTGCGCCGACGATGAAGGCGATTGGGAACAGGGTCCCTGCCAACTCGGCAATCTGGCCAGTCAGGGCAAAGATGCCAGCACCGATCATAACCCCAGTACCCATCGCAACCGCGCCGCCGAGTGTGATCGAGCCAGCCTTGTAGTCGCCGCCCCCATGGTTGTGTTTCATGATGACACCTCCGTTATCGGGGAGCGCTTCAGCGCCTTGTCGCCGAGGTGGGATGTTGCAATCAACGCGGCGAGGGAAATCGCGGCGTTAGTGAAGAAATCGTTCATGTTTTCGCCCATTTCTGGCTATTGAAATCGTCAGATAGCAGCAACCACGCCAGCCAGCCTGTCACGAACCTTGCCCGCTACGGCGGAGAGTTCGGTGTTTTCGATGGCCTGCATCGATGCCTGCGGATCGACGGCCGAGACTTCGACGCCGCCGGGTATTTTGCGCAGGATCACATTGCAGGGCAGCATCGCACCCACCTTGGGTTCCAGCCCGATTGCCTGCCGAGCCATCCCGGGGTTGCAGGCACCAAGGATCAGGTAGCCATCCATGTCCTTGTCGAGCTTCTTCTTCATTGCCGCCTTCACGTCTATCTCTGTCAGGACGCCAAAGCCCGCGTTGGCCAGCGCCTGCCGTGTGCGAGCTTCAACCTCGTCTAGGTTGGCGCCCTCGAAGAAACGGTCGATTGAATAACTCATCTGACTTCATTCGGCTATTTGCGCAGGTACTTCACAAGTGCCGCGATTGCGAGCACAACCAGGATCAAGATCAGGATCATCCAGATCCCGCCAATTCCCATTCCGAATCCGCCCATCATGTTTCACCTTCCTTTGAGCCCCGAACTCGCGAGCTTGATCTACTGGGGGGAGCAATTTTTTGGGGAATGAATGCAGGGACGCTTGCAGCATAGCGCTCCCAAGCTTCGCCGAAACTGGCGCGACTGTCGGCTTCCTCGCTCCTCGCCAGGCGCACATACATCCACACCAAAACCGGAAACATCGCGAGCGTCAGCAGAGTCGGCCACTGCACGAGAAATCCAGCCATGATGAGAATGAATGCTGCGTACTGCGGATGGCGAATCCTTGCATAGGGTCCTGTCGAGGCCAGGCGTCCTTGCCGCTGCGCCGTCCAGAGATGATGCCAAGCCACAGAGAGCAGCCAGAAGCCGGCACCGACCAGGAAAAAACTTAGGAGGTGAAATGGTCCAAAGTGTGGATTGGTGCGCCAGCCCATGATCATCTCTGGCAAATGCCCGCTGTCGTGAGCGAACCAGTCGATACCGGGCCAGTGCGATTGCAGCCACCCGGAAAGCACGAAGATCGTCAGCGGGAAGCCGTACATCTCAGCGAAGAGCGCGACAATGAACGCACTGAATGCACCGAAGCTTCGCCAGTCCCGCGCAGTTTGCGGTTTGAAGAAGCTAAGGGCGAAGATGATAAACACCGCCGAGTTGACGAAGACGAGGAACCAAAGACCATAAGAGGCGCCGGTATCTGTCATGATTTGTCATCTCCGTGGCCGTGGCCTCCGTGCCCCCCATGCATAAAGAAGTGCATGCCCACGCAAACGAGTAGCGGCAACCAGAGGAGCCAATCGCTCGCGAGTATGTGGACCCGATGTTCGTACCCCAGAAGCACCCCGGCAATCCCCAGGGCAACGATGAGATAGACTCCGCCTCGCGAACGCCAGAAGGAAGGAGGTCTCGCCTCCTCATTGCTTTTCTTCTCGTCGATGTGCTTGGTATGTAGTGCCATTTCCGCACCTCTCTCGTTCAGATACTTGTCTTGCGAAGTCGCAAGGAATTGAGCACCACCGAGATCGACGATGCGCTCATGGCGAAGGCGGCAAACATCGGACTGATCAGGATGCCGAATAGCGGGAAAAGCACACCGGCAGCGATCGGCACGCCGGCGGCGTTGTAGATCAGCGCAAAGAAGAGATTCTGACGGATATTGCGCATGGTTGCGCGGGCGAGACGGCGAGCCCGGACGATGCCGTCTAGGTTGCCCTTGACGAGCGTGATCCCCGCGCTCTCGATGGCGACATCCGCTCCGGTTCCCATCGCGATCCCGACATCGGCCTGAGCCAACGCGGGGGCGTCGTTGACGCCGTCTCCTGCCATCGCGACACTCCTACCCTCGGACTGCAACTCCCTGATGATCCGCGCTTTGTCTTCGGGCAGCACGTCCGCCCGGATTTCGTCGATGCCGAGCCTTGAGGCGACGGCTTTTGCCGTGCGCTCATTGTCGCCAGTCGCCATGATGATGCGAAAGCCAAGGTCGTGAAGCGCCTTCAGTGCCTCTGACGTCGTCTCCTTCACCGGGTCGGCAACACTGACCATACCCGCCACCCTGCCTTCTACGACCACGAACATGACCGTTTCGCCTTCGTCACGTCGTGCGTTCGCCTTATCGGCCAGCTCGCCAGCGTCGAGACCGAGATCCTGGATCAGCTTGAGGTTCCCGAGCGCGATGCGTTTTCCGTCGACCGTTCCCATAACCCCCTTGCCGGTGACGGCTTCGAAATCCCCGGCGTCGCCAAGTTTCATACCCCGCTCTTGCGCGCCCTCCACGATGGCCTCGGCGAGCGGGTGCTCAGAGCCCTTTTCAAGCGTGGCCGCCAACCGTAGCACCTCGGCTTCGTCATGGCCTGCTTCCGGCAAGATGCCGACCAGCCGCGGTTTGCCCATGGTCAAAGTGCCGGTCTTGTCGACGATCAGTGTATCAATCTTCTCGAACCGCTCCAGAGCCTCGGCATTCTTGATCAGCACCCCTGCCTGAGCGCCGCGCCCAGTGGCCGTCATGATCGACATCGGCGTCGCAAGACCAAGCGCACAGGGGCAGGCGATTATCAGGACGGCGACCGCTGCGATCAGGGCATAGGAGAGTGCTGGAGCTGGCCCCCAGATGGCCCAGCCGATGAACGAAAGGACCGCAATGCCGATGACTGCGGGCACGAAGTAGCCGGAAACCTGGTCGGCATACTTCTGAATCGGGGCCCGAGAACGCTGAGCATTGGCCACCATCTCGACAATCTGGCTCAGCATCGTGTCGCCCCCTACGCGCCGTGCTTCGATGATCAGCGATCCGGTCCCGTTAATCGTAGCGCCGGTGACCGGCTCACCTTCAACCTTTTCGACCGGGACAGGCTCGCCAGTGATCATGCTTTCATCGACTGCGGATCGGCCATCGAGCACAACGCCATCAACGGGAATCTTGTCGCCCGGTCGGACCCTCAGCCGGTCGCCGACCTGGACATCCTCAAGCGGGATTTCTTCCTCCCTGCCGTCCTCTCGAATGATCCGTGCGGTCTTGGCGGCGAGATCGAGCAGCGCTCTGATTGCCTTGCCGGTCCCCTCACGAGCGCGAAGCTCCATGAGTTGGCCCAAAAGAACCAGCGTGACGATGACTGCCGCCGCTTCGAAGTAGACCCCGACATGGCCCTCCGCACTACGGAACCCGTCCGGGAAGATATCAGGCAGGAGAACCGCAACGATGCTGAAGAGCCAGGCGGCCATGACGCCCATGGCGACCAGCGAGAACATGTTCAGCTTCATCGTACGGAAGGACGTCCAGCCACGCTGCAGGAATGGCCAGCCGCACCACCAGACCACCGGTGTGCCGAGGAACAGTTCGATCCAGAGCGTGGCTCGCTCGCCAAACACCTCGCGCACGCCCGGGGCCCCCAAATAGGGGCCCATGGTGAAGACCAGCAAAGGGACTGTCAGCCCGGCTCCGATCCAGAAGCGCCGGGTAAAGTCGATAAGTTCGGGATTCGGCTCATCGGCAGTCATTGTAGCCGATTCAAGCTCCAGCCCCATGCCGCAAATTGGACAAGAGCCAGAGTGAGTCTGGCGCACCTCAGCATGCATGGGACACGTATAGACCGGACCGTGATACCCGGCTGGCACCGTATCGTAGGAACCACCCGAGGCAGCCAATCCGACATACGTTTTGCGCCCTATGTGATCAGGGCCTGCCGTAGACGCATGGTGATGACCACTGTGCGACTTGTGGCTGTGGCTGGCGTGCGCCGTCGCCTGACCTTCAGGCACCAGATGCATCCCGCATTTGGGGCAGTCACCCGGTTGGTTTTGCCGGACTTCGGGGTGCATTGGGCAAGTCCAGAATTCGTCTGCGGTCTGGTTCTGATTGTGATTGTGATTGTGATTGTGACTTTGGCTGTGGGGCATGTGGAAGACTATACCTCGTGAGGGTGATAGGTGATGCTATTGGGCACCTGCAGTTCGCGAATAATCGGTAGTCTGATCGGGATCCTGGTGGCCCGAAAGACGATATTTCTGGCGGACTAGAGGGCTAAGGATGGCGCTGTCGGCCTCAACAAAGGTGAGCGGCGACATTGCCACGTTCTCTTTCCCGGTTTGCTGTCCTGTGCGGTGCGAACCTCGCCCCGCACAGGGCCCAGAGGCGCTTTCAGTTGCCCGAGGATCCGGAGCCATCCATCATCCCCATGGGCCCGTCCATCGTATTTCCGGTACCGCTCATCGGACCGCCAGAGCCGTTCATCTCCATCCGAAGTGCGGGACGACCCATCTCGGCTTCGGAGATCTTCGCATCGCCGTCAGCGTCAAGATACTGAAAGCGGCGGACCATGACCTCCCGGGTCATCGCCAGGTAGAGGGCTTCAAATTCAGCGAGTGACAACGTGCCATCGCCGTCCTTGTCGAACTCCTCCAGCCGGGCGAGCATAGTCTTGCGCCCCGTCTCTGGGGTCATGGCTCCCATCATGTCCGGACCCATCATCATGCGCATCATTGCGCCGTCCATCATCTCCATCTCGCCGGGGCCGACGCCCATCATGGCACCATCCATCGCGCCCATGCCGCCTGGGCCAGAACCCATCATTGCACCACCCATCATCTGAGCGTGCATGCGCAGCATCATCGGCATCATCTCCTGCATCATGTTCGCCTTACCTGCGGCCGCGGGATGTTGTTCCATGCCGATCGGGCCGGCAAAACCATGGCCGTGATCGCTATCCGCGACGGCGAGTCCCGCGCCGGCCATGGTCAGAACCAGCGCAGTGGCGATCGTGTTGTACAGTTTCATTTTGTTCTTCCTTGAATCCCAAAGGGGGCGGGAAGCGGCTGAAAATGCGCATCGCGTCCCTTTTCGATCAGCTATCGTGGCTGTTCTCTTGCTGATAGCCGTCGATGGAGAAGTTCTGGGACCGGTGCTTCAACCGCTAAGAATCCTGTAAGCGCCAGAAGTTCAGTGGCGTTACATGTTCACTGATCGTGCATCCGTTGACCCAGAGAGGGCCGTAATCTTCTCGATACACGACAAAGGCCCTGTTAGGATTTGGGAGGGTGATCGAGCCTAAAAACCAGCGCCGACGTCCCGCTGCGCTGTTCGATGGAAAAGGGCCCGCGACAAGTACTCGGTACAGAAAACGGTATACAATCCGGCACAATCGCGATCAGGCACGATGTCCCCGAAGCGCAATGTCCATCGACAATTGCGGCCCTTGGCGCATGAGCGCCGACGTGATCTACGCCTGCATATACGATCGTCTGAGATGATGGATAAGAGAGCGTATCATGCGCATGAGCTGCATGAGGAATAGAACTAAATCCGACAGTTAGTGCCACGACAATCATTGCGACTGTTCGCAAGACCACAACACACAGATTTTTTGATCGATTCCAGCGCAAGGGGAACTCCTTTGGTCTAAGCTACCCGACCATCGCCTTCTTTCCTTGATCTAAATCAACACTGATGAATCCAGGAGCTTTCGCCAACTCTTGACCCTGGACTGGAGCGCATATTCAATATGCGGCGATTTCTGCGGTCATGTCGATCCTTGCTTGCGCAAGGTGGTAGTAGCTGATGCCAGAGTGGTGGCCGTACCAGCCCTCCAGAACTTCTGGTGGTGCCCGCATAGCCGTCCATCAAGCCGCTTATGGCCGCTTCCGTGGAAGAAAACCCGTTCGCTTGTGCAGAAACAGGCCACTTGGAAAGGGCGCGAGTGCCTTTCCCGTCAGGGCTGATCGATGGAGCGAAGCAGGTGGCTCTGTGGTGTACGATCCTCGAGTGAGAACTCGCAAAACAGCGCTGGCTGCACCTTCTGCCCCGGCCCCATCCTTGCCAGTTCCTTCCACACTATACGGGAATTGAAACATATCCAAAGGGTCTTAAATCAGGGGCGATTTTTCACCAACATGGGCTCAAATTTGCCGTTCGCCGCAGATCGCCCGGACGGCCGATTCTTAAATTTGCGAGGCCGTCGAAGTGCTTCGTAGTCCTCGCATGCCGCAACATCCTCTATCTTTGACGCCCACCCCTGTCAGGACTTCCTTTTGACAGGTCCTGCTGACGCTCTGGGCTATCGGTCGGTTTTCCGCGCTCGCGAGGCGCAGAACGCGCTGCATCCTGCCCCGCTAGAGAACGGGCCATCTCGGCACGTTGCGTCGTCGTCTCGGTCAGCCGCGCTGCGAACCGTTTGGTTTCCCGCGCCAGGTCACGGTCGTTCGGGTCCGCTGATCCTGCCAAGATCGTTGCGGCTTGGTCATACGTTGCCATCACCCTGTTGCGCCGCGCGATCAACGCGTCATCCCATGCCTTCTGCGGCAGACGTCCACCGTTGTCTTCGAGATCGCGCCGAACTTGGCGCATCTTCCGGGCATCGGCCAAGGGCTTACCGCCCCGTTGCCTGATCTTGTAGACAGGCGTGACCTCTCCCCGGCGCGTCACGCCTCGGGCATGGCGCGGGGTGGATTCCGCCTCGATCCCGCGGGTCCGGAGCTTCTCGGCGAACGTGTCCCGCAGGCGTTGCAGATCAGCTTTCCGCAGATTCAGCTTCTCGCCGTCCTCGCCCACGGTGCGAAGCGTCAGGTGCACATGGGGATGATGCGTATCCGTGTGCAGGGCCATCGCGTAGTCATGCCGCCCTTGGAACTCCTGCCTTGCCAGCGCCCTGACCGCGTCTTTCACCGCTTCCGCATTCGCCGTACCGGGCATCGAGAACACGATGCTGGTCGTGATCCTCGTCCGGTCCGTGGCAGAGCCTTCGCGTCGATCCTCGTCGTGTTTCTCTATCCACTCGCGATAGATCGCGCCAACCTGCGTACGGCCGTTGAAGGCCTCCCCGCGATCATTCTCGACCTCAATCTTGCCGTTTCGGCTGATATAGGCGAGATGCTCCGAGGCCCTGACCGCTTCTGATGCTCGGCTGACCTTGATCGGATTGCCGGACTTGTCGTTCTTGGCGGGCTTGGACACCTTCACCATGACCTCCGGCGCGCCTTTGACGATACGGGCCAACCGCGCCTTATCAGCCGCCGAAATCGCCTGTGCCTGCGCAGTTGAACGATCCGCATCCTGGGCCCCAGCCTTGCGCTTCCTGCCCCCACTGTCGACGGATCCCGCAGCCGGCTTATTCAGCTTTCTGTTGGCCTCTGAATCCCAGCAATCCTGGAACCCCAGCTCCGACTTGAAGTCGCTCATGACTGATCATCTTCCCCTGACTGAAACCGGAAGCGACCTTCTGCATAGACGCTGAGCGCCATGCGCAACTTGGCGACGTCCTGGCGCAGGATCTCGACCTCAGCCTTGGTCAGTTCTGCGCCCGCGCCCGTGAGCACACCTCGGTTCAGCGCATAGGCAATCTGGTTGGCGTTGACGGCCAGGCCGCGAAGCTGGCGGTAGGCCGCGCGAACGCCCCGTCTCTCGCCCGCAACCATCTGCGGTGCATTGCGCATCCGGGCCGACAGCAAAGCGGCAGCCCAAGTGGATGCCGTGACGCCTTGGGACCGCGCCTCTTCCTCCAGATCCTGCCGCACATCGGCAGCCAGTCGCACCGTCACCTTGCCCTCCCGCCGCGCGCGGGAAGTCGGACGGCTGGGCGGCGGCGCGGCCTCGTCCCCATCCAGCGCCAGACTGATCAGGCGCCCCAAAAGGACCGACACTGTTTGCCCTTCTGATGCCGCCAAGGCCGCCAGCTGCGCATGGCGATCAGGCGGCAGATAGGTCATCGCGGCTTTCTTCTTTGTCGGCATTCTAACTCAAAGGTACATTACTTGCTGGCGCTTAGCCTATCCTGCATTAGTCACAACCCTAGCCCCAAACGTGGTCCGGGACCACGTTTTCCGCGCTCTTCGTCAAGGCTGGGCAAGATGCCGCCGCGGGCGCGAGATGCGGTCCCAGACCACATCGAAAGACCGTGATCCGACGCTGGTCGCAAAGAAAAACGCACCGTCCGGAGGCGGTGCGTTTCGATCCGTCAGGCCCGCGTTCCGAGGGCTAGCCCCAGAGGAAGAGCAGTCGATTGCGCGGGGTGACACGGAAGACGAGGCTGTCGAGATAGAACGACAAAGCGCTCAGGACGACGAACACGCCGGCCATCAAAACCGGCGCGATGACTCGATAGACGAACGGGATCTGATCGGCGGCAGCAACGCCGTAGCCGGTAAAGATCATCACGGCCCCGGCCAGCGCGGCGACCAAGTGCAGCACCATCAGCACCGTGAGAGCCGCCTGAACCGGCGTGCGGATCAGCAGCATTGCGTTCCAAAGCGCGATCTTCACCATCTCTTTTCCTCCTCAGTTCCGGAGCAGTTCCACTAACTCGACCTCGGCCAGCGGCACCTCCGCCAGCCGCCCCTCCCCCTCGAAACGGATCAGGACAGACTTGGTGTTCGAGGCAGGCTGATCGAGCAAGGCCCTGCCAACCTGTCCCGCGTGACGGACCAAAAGGGCGGGCGAGGCGCTAACGTCGCGAGGCCGGGGCGCGGTCTGAGAAGCTGCCGCAGTCGCTTCACCTGGCTCGCTTCCCTGCCCTTCCGCGTCCCTCCTCTCGGCGCTCGCATCAGAGGTACCTCTCGGGGCTTCCACTTGAGGTCCGAAGGGTTCAGGCGGTGCGGTCGCACTCATGTCGTGCGCGGCCTGTTTGGCTTCGATCTCTCCCCGCAGACGCTCGACGGTCACGCGAGAAATATCCCCCGCCTCGGTTTCACTGAGAAACTGCCGAACGGCGGCTTCGTCCTTCTTCCAGAGCGTGTTCAAGTCCGACAGGGCGCGGATCGGAGCGTTCCGGGCGGCTACATCTCGCAACGCATCCGGCATCTTGGCCAAGGCGGCGAAGCGCGACACCTCACCTTCGTTCCAGCCAAGCGCCTCGGCAATCGCGCTGCGCGACTGGCCCGCTGCCCGCATCGCGGCAACGGCCTCCGCGACCTCCAAAGTCGTCAGGTCGGCCCGCTGCACGTTCTCGGTCAGCTGCGCCATGCGCAGCGCGTCCGTCATCTCGCGAACAACGGCGGGGATCCTGGTCAGCCCGGCCAGCTTCGCAGCCTGAAAACGCCGCTCACCCATGATCAACACGTGCTTCCCGGCGGCGTCGGCCGGCTGCACCGTGATCGCCTGAAGCACCCCCTGGGTCCGGATGCTCTCCGCCAGCGAGGCCAGCTGATCCTTGTCGAAATGCCGACGGGGCTGCTCAGGGTCAGGTACGATGGCGTCGAGCGGGATGTCACGCTGCCCGGCCTGCGCCGGTTTGTTCTTCCGCGTCAGGGCCGCGAGATCGCCGCTCTTCTTGAGACGGTCGAGCGTCTGCATCGTGCTGCCAAATTTCTTCTCGGCCATGGCTCAATCCTCCTTCTCGATAGCCTCGATGAACCAGTCAAAGAAGGCGCCGAACTCGGCGGCGGCCTCCTTGCCGCTGGCGGTCGGCACCTCGAACACCGGGATCCC
>NZ_JAHVIT010000009.1 GCF_019801605.1 Maritimibacter alkaliphilus | reverse complement strand
CCCATGCGGGCTACGACACGCTCTATGGCGGGGCGGGCGATGACGAGCTGCATGGCGGCGCGGACCAGAGCACGCTGCACGGCGGCGAGGGCAATGACCGTCTCTATGGCGGGGCCAGCGGTGACCTGCTGACCGGCGGCGCGGGGAATGACACGCTGGAAGGCGGTGGCGGCTCCGATACGCTGACCGGCGGCACCACGGCATCGGCGCAGAACACCTTCGTCTTTGCCGGGGCCTTCGGCGGTGACACGATCACCGATTTCCGCTGGGGCGTGGACGTGCTGGACCTGACCGGCCTCACCGCGGCCCAGCTGGCCGCGGCCTCGGTCAGCGGCTCCGATACGCAGCGGGTGCTGCAGTTCGGCTCCAACTCGATCACGCTGGAGGGCATCGCGCGCAACTTCGACGCCACCGGCGCGGTCACGATCTCCGGCACCGCGCTGCAGGGCGCGCTGCTGAGCGCCGACATCTCGACGCTGGCGGACCTCGACGGGTTCGATGCCGCCGGGGTCACCATCCAGTGGCTGCGGGACGGGGTGGAGATCGAGGGCGCGACCGCGGCACAGTACCGCCTCGGGCAGGCGGACGTGGGCGCGGCGATCACCGCCCGCGCGGTCTTCGTGGACGATTACCGGACGACCGAAGAGATCACCTCCGCCGCCACGGATATCGTGGGCAATATCAACGACGCGCCGCAGGGCACGGTCCAGCTGCAGCTCGGCGGCGCGGCGGTCGTGGGCGAGGCCGTGTCGGTGGAGACCTCTGGGCTTGCCGATGCGGACGGGCTGGGGGCCTTCAGCTACGCCTGGCTGCGCGACGGCGTCGCGATCGCGGGCGCAACCGGGGCGGACTATGTCTTTGACACCCCCGATGCGGGGGCCAGCATCCAGGTGCGGGTCAGCTATACCGACGGCTATGGCACGGTCGAGAGCCTGCTCAGCACCGGGGTCGCGGTGGACCATGCGGACCTGACCCTGACCGGCACCGCCGGGGCGGACCGGCTGGAGGGCGCGGGCGGCAACGACACGCTGCTCGGCCTCGACGGCACGGACACGCTGATCGGCGGCACCGGCAACGACAGCCTGATCGGCGGATCGAGCGAGGATGACCTGCGCGACGTGATCTATGGCGGGGCGGGCAACGACTACATCGACGGCGGCTACGGCAACGACGAACTGCGCGGCGATGCCGGCAACGACACGATCGAGGGCAGCTACGGCGCGGACCGGGTGATCGGCGGCAGCGGTGCGGATGTCCTGACGGGCGGCGCCCTGGGGGATGACCTGCTGGGCGGCGACGGGGCCGATTTCCTGAACGGCGGCTACGGCTATGACCGGCTGAACGGGGGCGCGGATGCGGACCGGTTCTACCACCTCGGCGTGTTCAGCCACGGATCCGACTGGGTGCAGGACTACGCGGCCGCGGAGGGCGACCTCCTCGCCTTCGGCCAGGCCGCCACGGCGGACCAGTTCCAGGTCAACGTCGCGGCCACGCCCAATGCCGGCGCGGCGGATGTGGACGAGGCCTTCGTGATCTACCGCCCGACCGGGCAGATCATGTGGGCGCTGGTCGATGGCGCGGCGCAGGACAGCATCAACATCTCGATCAGCGGACAGGTCTACGACCTGCTGGCATAGGCCTTCGGGCCCGGGTCTTCGGGCTTGGGCCTTCCGGCATGGGGGCCTCTGACAGGGGGCCGACAGGGTACAGGCAGGGTACAGGCAGGGTACGGGCAGGGCATGGCGGTCGACGCCATGCCCTGATCCGTTCCGGGGTGTGTCACGGGTCAGTTCCATACGCCTCGGGATGTTTTTTCGGGCGCGGCTGCCCCCGGGCCGCGGTTTTCCGAATGTCCCCGGACCGATCCCGGAAATGAAATGAAACGGGGGATGGACAGTATTGATGATTTTATCTCTTGTCGTATTCAGCGGGCGAATGCGAATGCACGCCGGCATGACGCCATTTGCCTTGCGCGTTAATGCCATTTGCCGAATTTATTGGAGGAGAGATCATGACCATTTCCCATACGCCCGTCGCGGACAACAGCCTGTTGCCATTCGGCACCGAAGGGGGCGTCCAACTGCCCGAAGGGCAGCAGGTGTGGTCGGGCTGGTACGGCCTGGAGGATGTCTTCGAGAATGGGCTCCAACTCGGGTCGACCACGGTCACCGGGCTGCGCGTCAGCACCACCGGAGAGGTCCAGTTCGGCAACGGGCAGGGCTGGCTGGATATCCGTGCCTATGGGAGCGCCAACTACTGGGCAGACACGCGGGTGCAGCCGGAGGGCGTGGAAAACCCGGGCGTCTTCATCGACACCAATAGCGAACGCGATTCCATTGTCCTGACCTGGAACGGGCTCACCAGCCAGGTCAGCAGTAATGCGGCCCCCTACGACACCTTTCAGATGGAGATCCGCGACCGGGGCAACGGCGATGCCGAGATCATCCTGATCTACAACGAGATGCAGATCGAAAACTATTATACGCCGCCGCAGCTATCGGTCGACGGGACCCACTACCTGTTGCCGTTCGGGGACCCCCACATCACCATCGACAAGGACGCATTCGAGGGCAACACCGGCGTCGAGGGGGTCTGGCAGATCCGCATCGAAGACGGGGCGCCGGACCTGTCGGATTTCTCCATGGGGGCTCGCAACCTGCAGGGCTCGGCGCAGGACGAAACGCTGAGCGGCTGGCTGGGGGACGACATCCTGCGCGGGTTCGGGGGCAACGATGTCCTCGACGGCGGCCTGGGCAACGACACGATCACCGGGGATGACGGCGACGACACGATCCTGGGCGGCGACGGCGATGACCTGCTTTATGGCGGGGCCGGGGATGACAGCATCGACGGCGGCATGGGCCGGGACACGATCGCCGGGGGCGATGGCAATGATACCATCGCGGGCAATGGCATCATCCATGCCGGGGAAGGGGACAACCGGGTCATTGCCGGTGGCGGCAGCGACTACATCACCGCGGGGTCCGGCAACGACGCCATAAACGCCAGCTATGGGGACGACACGGTCAATACCGGGGCGGGCAATGACACGGTGATTGCCGGCACGGGGAACGATACCGTCCACGGCGGTGACGGGAACGACCTGATCCTTGTCGGGGGGGCGTTGTGGGGGCACAACTACCTGACCGGCGGGGCTGGCGACGACCACATCATCGGCAGCAATAGCCTCTATTACCGGGATACCCTGCTGGGCGCCGAAGGCAACGATACGCTGGACGGGGCCATGGGGGACAACACGATCAGTGGCGGGGACGGCGACGATGTGATCCGGGCGAGCTACAGCCCTTCGGCCAACAACTCCTTCAACACCAACCTGATGAACGGGGGCGCCGGGAACGACCACATCACCGGGGCCAATGGACGCGACACCATCTATGGGCATGATGGCGACGACACCATTGACGCGCGTGAAGGCAATGACAGGGTCCTCGCCGGTGCGGGGCATGACACCGTCTTTGGCGGCGGGTGGAATGACACGATCTACGGGGACGAGGGCAACGACGTCCTTCACGGGGGCGCGGGGCGTGACATCCTGTTTGGTGGCGATGGTGACGATTTCATCTTCGGGGGCGAGGGGGAAGACGTCGCGACCGGTGGCGCCGGGGCGGATCGCTTCTACGTGGCCAGCCCGGAGGACGGCTCGATGCGGATCACCGACTACAATGCGGCCGAGGGTGACTGGCTGGTCCTGGACGGGACGCAGTTCAGCGCCGACACCCTGCGGCTGTCGGGCAACCGGATGACCGACCTGGACGGCAACCTGGCCGAGTTCGAGAGCCTGAGCCTGGTCTACCGGCCCGGCGACGGCAGTGGCGACCAGACGCTCTTCACCTTCGACAACGCGAGCGACATCGACCAGCTGATCATCCGCCTGCCGGTGGCGGGCGGAGAGGTGGACAACACGATCTACCTCGATCTCTTCTGAGAGCGATGCCTCTCGACGCCCCCCGCCCTGATCGCGGGCGGGGGCGCTGATCCCGGGATGGCCCCTGTCGGGGGTCTTGCCGGTCCCTTGCCGGGGGCCTGTTCCGAAGTCCGTCACGCCTGTTGCGGAGGACACACGCCGGAATACGGGGCCGGAATATGGGGCCGAACATGGGCCGGGGATATGGGCCACGGACCCTGCCGGGGCTCATGGCGGGCGGACGGACTGGCCGCCGCGGCGCAAGGCGCCGCCGGTCGCAGAACTTTTTCTGGTCCCACCGGGGCGGGGCTTTAAGCTGGCTCCTGCGCAGGGCCGCGACCTGGTGACCGGCCCCACAGGCCCCACAGGCCGCAGAGCGGGAGGGAACCGATGGATTGCCATTCGAACCACAGCGTCTTCCTGCGCTCCACCGGGGCGCTGGCCTGCTGGTGCGACGCGGGCAGCAAGCTGACGCTGCAGCGCTTCGACCCGGAGGTCGACTATTCCCGGGATGTCGTCTTCGGCCCGGTCTTCGGCGCGATCCGCCGCAAGCTGCGGGCCGACCAGATGCCCTTTCCCAGGCAGTGCCAGGACTGCATGGTCCTGGCCTGCGGCGCGCCCTTCGACGGCGGCTGGGAGGAGAGGAAGGAGATCTCGGTCTTCCAGGTCGAAAGCTCGATCGCCTGCATCCTCGAATGCCCCGGCTGCATGACGCTGGCCGACCGCCGCAAGACCTATGGCCGGCCCTGGCACCTGGAGGTGGAGATCTTCGAGAAGTACCTCTCGGATTTCCGCAACGACGGGGTGACGATCCGCACGATCGATTTCCAGGGCCATGGCGAGCCGCTGCTGAACCGGGACATCTGGACGATGGTGCGGCTGGCGAAATCCTATTTCCCGCAGACCACCGTGTCGATCTGCACCGCCGCCCACGGAAGCTATGCCCCCGACCAGGTGCTGTCGGGGATCGACAGGATGCTGTTCTCGATCGACGGGATCGACCAGGCCAGCTTCGAGCCGAACCGCGTGCGCGGCAACTTCGCCAAGGCCTATGGCTACATGAAGGACTTCTGCCTCGGCGCCCGGGCGGAAGGCCGGCAGATCGAGACGGTCTGGAAATACATCCTCTTCGACTGCAACAACCGGCCCGAGCAGCTGCTGCGGGCGCAGGAGATGGCGCTGGAGGCGGGCGTGGGCGAGCTGCATTTCGTCAACACGCAGCTGGGGCTCAAATCCTCGCGCATCTACGGGCTGGAGGACATCCCGCGGCTGCCGGGCCTGCCGGAGGACGCGCTGAAGATCACGGTCTCGGGCTACCTGAGCAACTTCCACGACGTGATGCACAGCGTCGACAAGGCCCGCTTCGCGCTGATGGAGGCGCAGGTGGGCGAGGCGGTGGCGCATCTGTCCTTCGCGGCCAACATGATCCGGCGGCGGTTCGAATGCGTCGAGCCGGGGGACAGCCTGCCCGTGGACTACGAGGTGCTGATCCACGAGGTGCTGGACCTGTGCGACGACCCGCTGGTCGGCCCCGGCCCCCGGGAGGCGATCCGGGGTGGCTTCCACCTCGTGCTGGGCAAGCTGACCCTGGACATGGCCGAGGCCAAGGAGCGGATCGTGGCCTGGAAGGCCGAGGAGACGGAGCGGCTGCTGGACAGGCTGGCCCGGGAGTCCGGACAGGACCGTATGGTCTTTGCCCGGCAACTGGCGGGGGCGGGCGGGGCGCCTGCCCCGGACCCGGCGGACCGGCTGGAGCGCGGCGCGCAGCAGCTGCGCCGGCAGGCGCGGGACATCCACCGGCTGGCCAGTCTCCTCGAGCAGAAGCCCTGGCTGACGCCTCCGGCTCCGGCGCCTGACACGGTCGCCGGTTTGGGCTCCGGTTTGAGTTCCGGTCCGGGCTCCGGTCGGACACCCGGGTTGGGGTCTGAAGGGACGCCGGAAGGGACTCCGGCCCCTGACGCGGCGGCGCCGCCCCGCGGCCTGGCCCATGCCCTGAAGCGGCGGGCCGGCTCCCGTGTCCTGCGGGTGCTGCGCAAGGCGGCGGGGGCGCGGTGACGGCGCGGTTCCGGGGCTGGGCGGATATATGGGGCGGGGCTGGCTGGCCCCTGCCGGTGCGTCCGCTCGAGGGGTTGCCCGAGGGGCTGCCGGATCCCCTGACCTATCCTCCGCCCGCGTGTTCGACGGGCCTGTCGATGGGCCTGTCGACGGGCCTTTGGGCGAGCCTGAGGACGGGCCTGTGGGAGGGGGGGCTCTTCGGCTCTTCATCCGGGCCTTCGGACGAGATGGCGGGCCCCCTGTCGGCAGGACCTGTCGCGCCGGCCCCGGCGAAGGCCGCGGCGGCGACCTCGACGGAGGCCACGACGGAGAACACCGAGGGGGACTGGACCCGGGCCGGGGTGCAGACCTCGCCCGTTCTGCCTGGCCTGTCCGTCCTGTCTGGCGGTCCCGCCGGTGACACCCTGACCGGCGGTGCGGGCGACGATACGATCGAGGGTCTCGGCGGGCGGGACGTGATCGCCGGGGGGCTGGGGCAGGACCGGCTCTTCGGCTCTGCCGCCCGTGTCCCCGCGGCCGATGCCGGCGGGGCCGACCTGGGCGATCTCCTCTTCGGCGGGGCGGGCGATGACTGGCTCGACGGGGGCGCGGGCAACGACATGCTGCGCGGCGATGCGGGGGAGGACAGCCTCTGGGGCGGCGCAGGGGCCGATACGCTGATCGGCGGCGCGGGCGCGGATGCGCTCAGCGGCGGCGCGATGGGGGATGCGCTCTTCGGGGGCGCGGGGGCGGATTTCCTCAACGGCGGCTTCGGGAATGACCGGCTGAACGGCGGCACCGGGGCGGACCGGTTCCATCACGCCGGGGCGGCGGGCCATGGCACCGACTGGGTGCAGGACTATGCCGCCGCCGAGGGCGACGTGCTGCAGTTCGGGCTGCAGTTCGGGCTGCCGTTCGGCGGCACCGGGCGCCTGGAGGATTTCGTGGTGCGCTACGGTGAAACCCCCGGTGCGGGCGATCCGGACCTCGCGGAGGCCTTCGTGATCCACCGGCCGACCGGGCAGATCCTCTGGGCGCTGGTGGACGGGCAGGGGCAATCCGCGATCCGCCTCCGGCTGGGGGAGGCGGACGGCGACATCGCCCCGGGCAACATGACCCTGGTCGGCGGGGAGGGCGTGGACAGCTTCCTGGGCGGACCCGGGGTCGACGTGGTGAACTTCCAGCAGGAAGGCGGCCCGCTCGGGGTGACCGTCAACCTCGGGGACACCGATCGCACCCTGGCCGGGCAGGACCTCCGGGCCCACAGCGCCACCGACACCCATGGCAACACGGGTGAGCGGATCCTCGGGATCGAGACGGTGCATGGGACGCGGCAGGACGATGTCCTGCTGGGCTCCGACCGCGACCGGCTGGAGACCTTCTATACCTACGGCGGGCGGAACCTCCTCGACGGCGGGGACGGTCACAGCCGTTTCTTCCTGCGCGGCGATATCGACGGGACGGTGGTGCGGGTCGGCACCAGCTACCTCGACCGGCGCGACGTGATCAGCTTCGGGTTCGGCGACAATCGGATCCCGACGCTGGGGGATGTCACGATCGAAGGCCATGGCACGCTGGCCTCGCGGTTCCAGCATCACCTCGTCTTCGAGAGCCTGCACAGTGGCGTCACGGTGAACCTGGGCGCCACGGTCGGGGCGGCGCTGCCCTTCGCCACGGGCGCCCGCTGGGACGGCGGCAGCGTCGATTTCACCGGGCACGCCTATTTCCTCGAGGTCGAGGGCAGCCAGTTCGCGGATGTGCTGATCGGCGGCAACCCGGCCCATGACTACCTTGAGTGGTTCCATGGCAATGCCGGGGCCGACACGATCCACGGCGGCAGCGGCGAGGATGACACCGTCATCTACGAGTTCGAGCCGACCGAAGACCGCAGCCGCGGCATCACCGTCCACCTCGACGACGACGGGGCCAGCACCGGGCTGGAGGATGCGGCGCTGGAGCGCGCCTACGGGTTTGCCGTCACCGCCAACGGCTATGCGATCGACCGGGCCGGGGATCGCGACACGCTGATCAACATCGACGATGTGCGCGCCACCTCGGGCGATGACCTGCTGGTGGGCAGCGCGGGGGACAATGGCTTCTGGGGGATGGAAGGGGATGACACGATCGACGGCGGCGGCGGGACGGATGCCGCGCATTACCGCAGCGACCTCTTCTTCGTCGAGGTGGGCGATCCCGCGCTGGTGCGCTCGGGGATCGTGGTGGACCTGGTGGCGGGCTGGGCCTACGAGGACGGCTATGGCGGCACCGACAGGCTGCTGAGCATCGAGACCATCTTTGCCAGCGAATACGGGGACCTTGTGCAGGGCAATGCGGCCGCGAACCGCCTGCGCGGCTATGCGGGCGACGACACGCTGACGGGCGGCTGGGGCAACGACACGCTGATCGGTGACGCGGGCGATGACCGGCTCAGCGGCGAGGGCAACGACGACGTGCTGATCGGCCTGGCCGGGAACGATGTGCTGAGTGGCGGGGCCGGGCGCGACACCTTCGATTTCGACCTCGGCATGGGGCAGGACGTGGTGACCGATTTCGACCTGGCCGAGGACCGGCTGCGGATCACCTCGGCCCTGGCCGGCGGGCAGGGGGGCGCGGCCATCGCCGCGGCGGCGCAGGTGCAGGCGGAGGGGCTGATGATCCGCTTCGGGGGCGAGGCCTCGCTGCTGCTGTCGGGGCTCGGGGCGCAGGACCAGGCCGGACTGGCCCTGCAGATCGAGATCCTCTAGCCCGGATGGGCCCCCGTTCGGGGCACCATCCGGGCCGGTCTGGCCGCAGGCCAGCCGTCAGGTCAAACGTCGGGCCAAACGTCAGGCCAGCAGGTCGTGGGTGGTGCCGTTGATATCGAGCATGAGGCTGTCCTGCGCCCCGCCGTCGATCAGCGCCCAGAGGATCTGGCCGGTGGGGCGGTAGATGACGAAGGCCTCCTCGACGCCCGCGGCGCCGGCGCTGGCGGTCTCGGTGAAGTTGACCTGGAACTGGCTGATGTCGGCGGCGCCGCCGCCGTAGACCAGCACGTCGCCCTCGGCATTGGAGAAGTCCTGGATCCAGTCCGAGCCATGCCCTTCGACGCCGAGGTGATAGAAGCGATCCGCGCCGGTGCCGCCGTTCACCCGGTCATGGCCGAAGCCGCCGTTGATGAAGTCGTTGCCGGCCCCGCCGAAGATCGCATCGGACCAGGTCTGGCCGGTCAGCGCGTCATCGCCATCGCCGCCGATCACCGTGTCGGCGCCGTAGCCGCCGACGATCGTGTCGTTGCCGCCGTCGCCGCGCAGCTCGTCGTTGCCATAGCCGCCGTCGATGCTGTCGTTCCCCGCGCCGCCGTAGATCACGTCGCGCAGGTCGTCGGCGCTGTCGCCGCCGATCAGCGTGTCGTTGCCGGCCTCGCCCGACAGCGTGTCGCTGCCGTCGCCGCCGCGCAGCAGGTCGTCGTGGTTGCCGCCGAAGAGCTGGTCGTCGCCACCGAGCCCCTGCAGCGTGTCATTGCCGTCCAGCCCGCGCAGCGTGTCGTCGTTCTGGGTCCCGGTGAGCAGGTCGGCCCCGGCGGTGCCGGTCAGGGCCACGGGCGGGCTGGGGGGCGCGGCGGGGAGGTCGAGGATGACGCCGTGCATCTGGTCCGCCACGCCGTTCACCAGCGCCCCGGAGGTATCGGTCAGCGTCATGAAGACGCGGCCGTCCGGCAGCAGCGCCAGGTCTCCGAGGAGCTGGTAGTTGGCGGTGTTCGGGGCGATGACCGCGGGCGCGCTTTCCAGCGTGCCGTCGGCATTGACGATCACCCCCATGATGTCCGTATCGCCATAGGTGACCACGTGGGTCCAGGCCACCAGCAGGCGGCCGCCTTCGAGGCCGAGGATCTCGTAGGGGATGGCGCCCGGCTGTTCGACGGTGTCATCCGGGGTGGGGATGCTGACGGTGGACTGGTAGCTGCCCTGGGCCGAGTAGCGGTCGATCTGCAGGGATTCGTCGTCATCCGCGCCCAGTTGCACGTTGTAGCCATAGATCACGGCAAAGCCGCCGTCGCTCAGCGCCGCGATCCGGGGGGCCGAGCCATAGCCGCGGGCGCTCTGGTTGGGCAGGGGATCGTGGTTGAAGACCACGGGACCCGCCGCGCCCGGCTGGCTGGCCGGGGCGGAGGCGAGATCGGCCGCCGACAGCCGGACGTTGTAGCCCGACAGGTCGCCGTTGAACTCGACCATCGCGATGTCGCCGTTGGCGAGCTGCACCGCGTCGGTGTTGTAGAGGCCGCCGGGCCAGACCCGGACCGGCGCGCCCAGGGTCTGGCCGTCGTTGCCCAGGGTGCGCCCGTAGGTGCCGCCATAGTCATAGCCGGAGCCGCCGTGCCGGTAGGAGAAGAAGACCAGCGCCCCGCCGCCGCTGAGGCTGATGGTGTTCACGGTCTCGACCTGGCTGTCGAGGATCGTGTTGTAGACCGCGGGATCGTAGTTCGGCAGGGCGGGCGAGGCCCGCACCGCCGCGCCTTCGGCGGCCCCCGCGGCGGTGAAGCTGCGGACGTAATTGTCCTGCGGGTAGACGGTCTGGCTGTCGCCCTCGACGGTCATCCGGGTGGTCGCGATCCAGGACACCGCGTAGCCCCCGTCGGAGAGCGCGGTGATCTCGGCCGAGGCATGGATGCCGACGCGGGTGTCGTTGACCAGCATCGCCTCGGTCGCGGGGGTGCCGTCGGCATTGAGGATCCGGGTCCAGACGTCGCCGTCGATGCCCGGGATGCTGCCGTCGCCGGGGTATTGGTACTCGGACCAGGCCACCGCGATGCGGCCGTCGCTCAACACCGTGCTGACCGGGTTGCTGCCGGCCCGGCCAAAGAGCCCCTGGCCGGAACCGAAGACGGTGTCTGTGCTTGCTGTAATCGCCATGGCCTTCTTCCTAATCTTTCAAGTTTGCAAATTGCTCGTGGTGTTCAGGGCCGCTTCGGCCCCTTCGGGGCCGAAACAGGATGCGGGCTGTTTCGCGGGGCGTATACCCTCCGAACAGGGGGGGCATGCCGGGTGCCGTATAGGAGAAATTATGTAAAATAATGCCTGGGACGCGGGGCCCCGATGCGCCGGGATCCGGTCGGGCTCCCGGCCGTCCTCTTGGGACGGCCGCCCGCGGCCAGGGCCGCGGGGCGGGATGTCACTCCTCGCGCAGGGCGTAGGACATGTAGTCGGTCACCGGCTTCAGCAGGATCGACCCCGGGCTGCGGGCGCCGGTCTGGATGAAGGCCTCCAGCGGCATGCCGGGCTGCAGGCCGAGGGTCAGAAGCGTCTCGCGCTCGGCCTCGGGCACGCGCAGCTCGGCGGTGAAGTAGCTGATGCCGCTGTTCGGATCGGTCACCACGTCCGGTGCCACGGTGCGCACCTCGGCCGGGAAGCTGGGCGTGGTGCGGGCGTTGAAGCTGGGGAAGCGGATCTCGGCGGCCTGGGTGGCATGGACCCGGTCGATCTGCGAGGGGTCGATGCGCACGGCGAAGACCAGCGAGGCCTCCTGCGGCACGATCGAGAGCACGGCGCTGCCGGGGCTGATGACGCCGCCGATGGTGTGGATCTGCAGGCCGATGATGATGCCCGACATCGGCGCGCGCATCACCAGCCGCCCCAGCCGCCGCTCCAGCACGCGCAGGCGTTCGCGCAGCTCGGCCTCCTGCGGCTGCAGGGTGCGGAACTCGTTCTGGGCCTCCTCCCGCTGGGTGGCGGCAAGGCGCAGCGCCTCGATCTCGTAGCCGGCGATGGCGCTCTTGGCCTCGGCGACGGAGGCCTCGAGCTGGCCCAGCTGGCCTTCGAGGTCGGCGGATTCCCGTTCCAGCGCCGAGACCCGGGCAAACTGCGTCAGCCCGCGGTCGAAGAGCGTGTTCTGGTCGATCAGCTCCTGCTGCAGCAGCGCGACCTGGGCCTCGCGGGCCTCCATCTGGCGTTCGTAGCCGCCGATCAGGGCGCGGGATTGCACCTTGCGCTCTTCCAGCTGCGACAGCGTGCGCTCGCGGGTGTCGCGCCGGGCGTTGAAGAGCGCCTCCTCGTCCTTCAGGAGCTGCGCCACCTGCGGGGCCTCGGCCGCGGCCTGCTGCAGCTCCTCGCCATAGGTCAGCTCCGCCGCCCCCTGCACCTCGGCCTTCAGCCGGTCCATGCGGGCCAGCGTCTCGTAGAGCTGGCGGGTCAGCAGGCTGCGCTGCGCCTGCAGATCGGCCCCGTCGAGGGTGACCAGGGCCTGGCCTTCCTCCACCAGGTCGCCGTCGCGCACGGCGATCTCTGCCACCACGCCGCCGTCGGGATGCTGGATCGTCTGGCGCCGGGTCTCGACCTCGACCCGGCCGGTGGCGACCACGGCGCCGTTGATCTCGGTCATCGCGGCCCAGGCGGCGAAACCGCCCAGGGCCAGGATCAGGACCAGGGCGCCCAGCAGGATGTGTCGTTTGTAGGACCAGATCATCACGCGCCCTTCCGTCCCTTGGCCGCCGCGATCACATTCGCCGGCTGCCGCAGTTTCTCGAGGATCTCGTCGCGCGGGCCGATGGCGCGCATGGCGCCGGCCTCGATCACGATGATCCGGTTGCATTCCGCCAGAGCCGAGGGCCGGTGCGACATGACGAAGACCAGCTTGCCGGCCTTGCGGGCATTGGCGATGCCGGTGTTCAGGGCCTGGATGCCGGTGTCGTCGAGGGCGGCGTTGGGCTCGTCCAGCACCAGAACGACGGGATCGCCGTAGAAGGCACGGGCCAGGCCGATCCGCTGGCGCTGACCGCCCGAGAGTTCGGCCGCGCCGTCGCCGACCTGGGTGTCATAGCCCTCGGGCAGGCTGAGGATCAGCTCATGCGCGGCGGCCATGCGGGCGGCGGCCACGATGTCATCGGGCTTGGCGTCCGGGTCGAAGCGCGAGATGTTCTCGGCCACGGTGCCGGAGAAGAGCACGACCTCCTGCGGCAGGTAGCCGATCAGCCGGCCCAGCACGTCCGGGTCGTATTGCTCCAGCTTGGCGCCGCCCAGGCGGATCGTGCCGCGCGCGGGCCGCCAGAGCCCGACCAGGGCCTTGGCCAGGGACGACTTGCCCGAGGCCGAGGGGCCGATCACCGCGATGGCATCCCCGGGTTCGGCCACGAAGCGGACGTTCTGCAGGGTGGGCTTGCCGGTGCCGGGCGGCACGACGATGACGTCGAGCCCCTCCATCCGGGCCTCGGGGCGGGGCAGCGGCATCGGGGGCTCGGCCTCGGGGAACTCCTTCAGCAGCTGGCTCAGCCGCTTGCGCGCGGTCCAGGCGTTCTGCAGCACGGCCCATTGGCCGACCGTCTGCTCCACGGGCGCGAGCGCGCGGCCCAGCAGGATCGAGCCCGCGATCATCGCCCCCGCCGTCAGCTGCTGCTGCAGCACCAGCCAGGCGCCGAGCGCGAGGATGGCCGATTGCACCAGCATCCGGAAGGTCTTGGTGGTGATGGTCAGCGCGCCGCCCCGGTCCGAGGCGCGCATCTGCGCGGCAAGCGCCGCGGCGCGGCTGCCGGCCCAGCGGTTCGCGATCGTGCTGCGCATGCCGAGCCCGCGCAGCGTGTCGATCTCGCGCCGCATCACCTGCCCGCGCTGTTCCGCCTCGCCGGCGTTGCGCATGGCCTCGACCTGCACCTTGCGGGTCACCAGCTGGTTGAGGATCGCCAGCACGGTCACGGCCAGCACGGCCCCGACCGCGAACCAGCCCATCCAGGGGTTGAACAGGAAGAGCACCGCGATGAAGAGCGGCGTCCAGGGCAGGTCCAGCACCGCGCCCATGGTGGGCGACAGGAAGGGCGCCAGCAGGTGGTTGAGCGAGGTGAGCCCGAGGGCCGGCTGGCGTCGCAGCGCGGGCTGTTCCGCCTGGGCCAGCACGGCCGTCAGCACGCGGCGGTCGAGACCGGCCTGCAGCCGGGCCCCGATCCGCGCCAGGATGCGGGCGCGCAGGTGGTCGAGGATCCCCATGATCAGGAACAGGAAGACCACGATCCCGAAGAGCACGAAGAGCGTCGAACTGGAGCGGCTGCCCAGCACCCGGTCATAGACCTGCAGCATGAAGAGCGGCCCGACCAGCATCAGCAGGTTGATGGCGGCCGAGAAGAGCATCACCGCCGCCACCGCCCATGTCGAGCGGCGCAGCACCCGGCGCAGGTCCTCGGGGCTGCTTGCGGTTTTCGGTCTGGTCATTGTGAAATCCCCGCGATCACGTCTGTCATCAAATCAGTCACCAAAATCTCTTGTCTTCAAACCTGTCTGCACGCTGCCCCGGGGAGAGGTCCGGATCGCCGGGCGTTTCCTGGGACGCCACCACGGGAGCCATCACAGGCGCCACCACGGGCGGGCCGGTCGCTGTCCCGGCCCGGTGTCCGGAGGCACGCCCTGCCCGGTGCCGCGGCGGCGCTGAACGCCCTGCGGTGCCCTGTCCCTGAAAGGATCATCCCTGAAAGGATCATGTCGGTCTTCGTCCCCGTCTGCCGGCAGCGCTGTCCTGCGTCGTCCAGGCCCCCGCCCGGCGAACCCCGACGGGGTCCGGTTTCGCTGCCGCGTCCGGACGGTACAGTGCCCGGGCCTCGAAAAAAAGAGAATTCCCGCGCGGTTGTCCGGTTTGGAGCGCCTGTTGCGTGGAGGCGGCGCGGAGCGGGGGCGGAGGGGGTGCGGTCGGAGGGAAGGCGCGGTCCGGTGCCACCGCATGAGGGGACCATGAGCGTGCCATGATCGGGGGTCATGATCGGGGCCTGTCCCTGGGCCAGCCGCAGACCCCGTCCCTGAGCCCGACCTTGAGCCCGGCACTGCGTGCGACCCGCCATCCAGTCATCGGTCGGGCCCTCAACCGGGCGCGATGCCCGACGGGGCTGTGTCGGGGGAAGCGGCCCGGGTACGGCGGGAGATATGTGTCTCTAATAGCGGTATTAGAGACACATATGATGAAGACATCCGCGACGGGACTGCCCGTGTTGTGCCCTCAGTGTCAGGCCCGGCCGGCGCAGGGTCGACGCAGGGCCGGCCCTGCGTCGGCTGGTGCGGGGATGGTGTGGGGATGTCGGGCCTGTCCGGCCAGCCGCCCCCCGTCTCCCCGGGCGGGGAGACGGGGAAGACCGATCAGGCCAGCAGGTCGAAGGTGCTGCCGCCGGCCGAGACCTGCAGGGCAGATTGCGCCGCCCCGTCCACCAGGGCCCAGAGAAGGTCTCCGCTGGGCAGGTGGGTGATGAAGACCTCCTGCACGGTCGCATCGCCGGCCCCGGGGGTGGTGGCGCGCTGGACCAGGAAGTCCGAGGCGGAGGCCGCCCCGCCGCCGTAGACCAGCAGGTCGCCCTCGGCGGCGTTGTAGTCCTGAATCCAGTCCGAGCCGTGGCCATCCGCCCCCTGGTGGAAGAACCGGTCCGCGCCGGCCCCGCCGTTCACCCGGTCGAAGCCGAAGCCGCCGTTGATGAAGTCGTCCCCGGCCCCGCCGAGGATCACGTCGGACCAGGCCTGCCCGGTCAGCACGTCGGCCCCATCGCCGCCGATCACCGTGTCGGCCCCGAAGCCGCCGACGATCGTGTCGGCACCCGCATCCCCGCGCAGCTCGTCGTTGCCGTAGCCGCCGTCGATGTAGTCATTGCCGTCGCCGCCGTAGATCACGTCGCGCAGGTCGTTCACGGAGGCGCCGCCATAGATGGCGTCATTCCCCGCGCCGCCGCTGATCGTGTCCGTGCCCTCGCCGCCCGAGAGCGTGTCGTTGCCGCCCTCGCCCTGCACCCAGTCATTGCCGCCAAGCGCGTCGATGACATCGTTCCCGGCGGTACCGCGGATGCTGTCGTCGCCTTCGGTGGCCTGGGTGTAGTTGCCGATGGTGATCGTATGCTCCGGGATGGTCCCCGCGAAGCTGGAGCCCGCCACGGGCTGGTAGTTCAGGATCAGCGTCTCGGGCGCTTCGCTGAGGTAGTCGGCGAGCACGTTGATCACCACGGCGGCCTCGGTCTGGCCGGCGGCAAAGCTGACCTGCTGGGTGACCAGCTCGTAGTCCTGGCCCCGGGTCGCGGTGCCGCCGGTGACGTTGACGTTGAAGGTCAGCGTCTCCGATGGCGGCTGCGAGAGGGTGATCGCCACGGCGACCTGCAGGCTGTCCGCGGCGGGTTCCTCGATGGTCACGGGCGTGCCCACGGCGGCGATGTTCAGGCCGAGCCCGTCATCGTCGAGGATGAAGCCCGCGGCGGTCAGGCTGTCGCCACCGCCGGCCAGCACCCCGCCGACGGGATTGGTCAGGCGCAGGAAGACGGATTCGTCCCGTTCATCCAGGTTGTCCGAGGTGGCCTGGATATAGACGTTCTGGCTGGTTTCGCCGGGCTCGAAGGTCAGGGTGCCGTTGTTGGAGTTGCTGGTGGAGCTGCGGTAGAGATCGCTGTCCAGGGCCGTGCCCAGCAACTGGGTGCTGTAGTCGACGGTCACCGTTTCGTCCGAGGGTTCCGACAGGGTCACCACGTAGCGGATGTAGCTGTAGTAGCTCTCTTCGGCGTGCTCCACGTTGCTGATGGAAAAGACCGGCTGCAGCCCGGAGCCGGAATCATTGTCGATCAGCACCGCCTCGCCGGCGAGCCCCTCGGTGCCCAGCACCACGTTGGCCGAGGGCCGCAGGGTGAGGCCGAAGCGTTCGGTGCCCTCGCTCATCGTATCGCCCATCACCTGCACCCGGACGGCGGCCCGGTCCTGGCCTTCCTCGAAGGTCAGCACGCCGGAGGCGGCGACATAGTCGCTGCCGGCAAAGGCGGTGATGTCGGTGGTGGCGTAGTTGACGGTGAAGGCGGTCTCGGCCGGGCGCGAGAGCTGCACCTCGAAGACGGCGTATTGCGTGCCGCTGTCGCCTTCGACCAGCACCGGGTCCAGCACCTCGAGCACGGTGTTCGGCCCGACGCCGTCATCGTCCAGCACGAAGCCGAGCGCCGAGAGGCTGGTGCCGCCGCCCGCGAAGCTGGCGTTCTCGGTCAGGTCGTAGAGCTCCAGCGTGAAGGCACCGTCGGTCTCGTCGATGTTGTTGCCGTTCGCCCGGACATTGATCGTGGCGGTGGTCTGGCCGGGGGCGAAGGTCAGCGTGCTGGTGTTGGCGCTGCTTGTCGACCAGTTGTAGAGGTGGCTGTTGCTCGTGCTGTTGGTCGTCAGGACCCGGTAGTCCATGCTGACCGCATCGACCGGCGGCTCGGACAGGCTGACGGTGAAGCGGACGTAGTTGTAGTAGCTCTCGACCGCATGACTGCCGTCGATCGAGACGACGGGCCCGGGGCCGCTGTCGTCATCGAGGATCAGCGCGGTGCCGACGGCGCCGGTGCCGTCGATCCGGGGGCTGCTGGGGGTGTTCACCACGAGCGAGAAGTTTTCTGTGGTTTCCAACGTGTTGTCCCCGAGGATCGGCACCCGGACCTGGGTGGCGGTCTGGCCGGCGAGGAAGGTGGCGGTGCCGTTGGTGGCGGTGTAGTCGCTGCCCGCGAGCGCCGAGCCGTTCACCGTGTAGTAGCTCATGGTGAAATCGCTGGCGGCCTCGCGCGACAGGACGATGTCGAAGACCGCCTCGCGGCTGCCGCCGTCACCCTCCACGATCACCGGGTCCGACACGAAGACGGCCAGGTTCGAGTCCGATCCGTCATCGTCGAGGATGGTCCCGAAGACCCGCGTCACGGGCTGTCCGCTGACGAAGCTGGCGTTGCTCGACAGGTTGGCCAGCTCCAGCGTGATCGACTCGTCGGATTCATCGAGGTTGTCGCTGTTGGACCGGATCTGGATCGTCGCCGTGGTTTCGCCGGGGGCGAAGGTCAGCGTGCCGTTGTTGTTGTTGCTGGCGGAGGTGGAATAGATGTCACCGTCGGTGGCAGTCCCGTTCAGCAATGTCCGGTAGTCCATCGTGACCACGTCGATTGCCGGTTCCGACAGGGTGACCGTGAATTGCAAGTAGGAATAGTAGCTCTCTTCAGCCACAGCGCGGCTGACGGATACGATTGGCATGAGTGCCCCCCATGAATAAGGATCAGATTGGAATGTCTTTGAGATTGGCGTGGGTATTAAATTGGCGCGGGTATTAAAGTGAGCAGTATTGGGGAAGGAGCGACCTTCCCCAGGGGAAACCTAGGCCAGGGTCAGGTCGTACTCAACCCCGCCAAGCACGAGGGTGACCGCGTCCTGCGCGGCGCCGTCCACCAGCGCCCAGAGAATTTGCCCGGTGGGGCGATAGATGACGAAGGCCTCCTCGACACCGGCCTCCCCGGCATTGGCGGTCTCGGTGACGTTGACCTGGAAGTCGGCCGCCGAGGCGGTGCCGCCGAACTGCAGCACGTCGCCCTCCGTCGCGTCGTAGTCCTGGATCCAGTCCGAGCCGTGGCCCTCGACGCCCAGGTGGTAGAACCGGTCGGCGCCCGCGCCGCCGTTCACCTGGTCGTGGCCGAAGCCACCGTTGAGGAAGTCGTCCCCGTCGCCGCCGAAGAGCGCGTCGCCCCAGGTGCCGCCGCCCAGCTGGTCGTTGCCGGTCCCGCCGATGAGGGTATCGGCCCCCTGGCCGCCCTCGATCCTGTCGTGGCCGCCGTCCCCGCGCAGTTCGTCGTTGCCGGCCCCGCCATGGAGGCGGTCGTTGCCCGCCCCGCCGTAGAGCACATCGCGCAGGTCCTGCGCCGTGGCGCCGCCGCTCAGGACATCGTTGCCCGCCCCGCCGATCAGCGTGTCGCTGGCCTCGCTGCCCTCCAGCGTGTCGTCGTGGGCGCTGCCCTCCAGCACCTCGAAGCGGGAGTTGTGGTTGATCGCGAAGGTGCCGGCCTCGAGAAGGCCGGTGTTGTCGGTGTTCACCTGCGAGATCACCCCGGGGGTCAGGCTGGCATGGACCGGGCCCGCGGCCCCGGAGAGGTCGATCCGGTCATGGCCGCCGCCGTCCCAGAGCAGGGGGATGTTCTCCTCCGGTTGATCCGGGTCGAAGGCGCCCGGATCGGGGCGGTAGACGTCGTTCCCGCTGCGCTGCGCGGGATCGGGGCCATAGAGGTACTGCAGCGCGGCCAGGTCGAACATCTGCACCCCGCTGTTCCAGCCCACGGTCCAGTTGCCGAAGAGGGTGGTGCCGTCATCCTCGGCATCGGGGATGACGACGGGCGAGGTGCTGCCGGTGCGCAGGGTGGAATGGTTCAGGCCCACGCCGTGCATCAGCTCGTGCAGGTAGATGTAGGTGTTGCGGGCCAGCCCGTCGGGGCTGTCGTAGGGATGGTCGTAGGCGACCACGTGGACCGGGCCGGTGGTGCTCATCCAGGTCCGGCCATAGGCGGTCTCCGCGGTGTCGGAGGAGGCGCCGATCAGCATCTGCGCCTGCCCCGCGGGGGCCTCGACCAGCTGCAGGCCGCTGTCGCGGGTCAGCCGGGCGATCGAGAGCTCGATGGTCGCCACCTCGGCGTCGGTCAGCGGGCGATAGGCCTGGCCCCAGGGATTGGTGCCGCTCTCGGCCAGGGCATAGGTCACGGTGACCGGCCCGGCGGTGCCGGTGACGAAGCTGCGGGTGATGCCGAAGGCCGCGACCCAGTCGGGCGGATCGGCAGGCAGCATCCCGGGGGTGACGAGGGTCAGGCTCATGGTGGCTCCTCCAGCGGCAGGTCGGGGCGGGCGCCCCATGTCAGGACCCCCATGTCAGGATCTCTGTGTCAGGGTCCCGTGTCAGGGTCCCGGGACTCAGCATTCCCGGGCGCCGCCGGTGGCGCAATGGTGGAATACCCGCCTTTCGGCCCCGTCGAGAGGGGCGTTCAGGCGGTCAGGGGCCCCCTGTCGGGGTCCTGCGGTCCCTCGGTCCCGGGCGCGCAGGACGCGCGCCCGGTCTTGATTGCCCGGTGATGATTGCCGGGAGAGGATCGCCCGAAAATCACCCGAAAAACGCCGGGAGTTCTCCGGGCGATCGGGATCAGGCGCTCAGCAGGTCGTGGGTGGTCCCGTTCAGCACCAGGTTGATGCTGTCCTGCGCGCCGCCGTCGACCAGCGCCCAGAGGATCTGGCCGGTGGGGCGATAGATGACGAAGGCCTCCTCGACGCCCGCAGTGCCGGCATTGGCGGTCTCGGTAAAGTTGACCTGGAAGTCGGCCGCCGAGGCGGTGCCGCCGAACTGCAGCACGTCGCCCTCCGCCGCGTCGTAGTCCTGGATCCAGTCCGAGCCGTGGCCCTCGACGCCGAGGTGGTAGAACCGGTCGGCGCCCGCGCCGCCGTTCACCTGGTCGTGGCCGAAGCCGCCGTTCAGGAAGTCGGCCCCGTCGCCGCCGAAGAGCGCGTCGCCCCAGGTGCCGCCGGTCAGCAGGTCGTCGCCATCGCCGCCGATCACCGTGTCGGCGCCGTAGTTGCCCTCCAGCGTGTCATTGCCGGCGTCGCCGCGCAGCTCGTCGTTGCCATAGCCGCCGTCGACGCTGTCGTTGCCGGTGCCGCCGTAGATCACGTCGCGCAGGTCGGCCACGGTCTCGCCGCCGATGAGGATGTCATCGCCGTCGCCGCCGTTCAGCACGTCCGACCCGTCGCCGCCGCGCAGCGTGTCGCTGGCACCCGCGCCGATCAGCGTGTCATTGCCGCCGAGGCCGCTGAGGCTGTCGGCGCCGGCGCCGCCTTCCAGGCGGTTGTTGCCGGCATCCCCGGTCAGGGTGAGGCCGGTGCCGCCGGTGGCGGTGACGGAGACCGGGGCGCTGGCCACGCGCTCGGCCGTGCCGTAGCCGTCGGTATAGGCCACCCGGGCGGTGATCGCATGGCCGAGGTCCTCTGCCTGCACCTCGTAGCTCTGGGAGAAGGCGCCGGGGATGCGCACCCCGTCGCGCCACCATTCGTAGTAGAAGGTGCCCAGGCCATCCGCATCGGCAATGCCGTCGGTGGACATGGTCAGCGTCTCGCCGGGGCGCGGCGTGCCGGAGACCTCCGGAGCGCCGGTGGGCGCATGGTTGCCGGCATCGGCCGCGAGGGCCGCGCTGGTGACCCGCTCCACCGTGCCGTAGCCGTCGGTGTAGTAGACCGTGACCGTGATGTCGGCGCCCTCGTCCGCGGCGGTGACCGTGTAGGTCGCGCCCCGCTGGCCCATGATGAAGCTGCCGTCGCGGTTCCACTCGTAGAACAGCGGGGTGGCAAAGCCGTCGGCATCGCGGAGCGCGCTGGTGTCGACCCCCAGCTCCGCGCCGCGGGTGGCGGCGCCGGTGATCACCGGCGCCCCGGTGACCGGGTCGTTCACGTTCGCCACCGTCCCGGTGGCGGCGCTGGTGACGCTCTCGGCGGTGCCCAGCCCGTCGGTGTAGCTGACGCGCACGGTCAGGGTCTGGTCCACGTCGGCCTGCACCGGGCGGTAGCTCTGCCCGGTGGCGCCGGCGATGGCGCTGCCGTCGCGCAGCCACTGGTAGCTGAAGGCGCCGAGCCCGTCCGCATCGCTGATCGCCGAGGTATCGGCCGTCAGCAGCTGGCCCTGGGTGGCGGTGCCGGTGATCGAGGGACGGCCCTGGGGCGCGTCGTTGGTGTCGGCCACGGCATTGGTGGCGGCACTGGTCAGGCTTTCCGCGGTGCCGATCCCGTCGGTGTAGCTGACCCGCACGGTGATCCGGGCGCCGATGTCGGTCCCGGTCAGCGTGTAGGAGCCGCCGGTGGCGCCCTCGATGGAGGTGCCGTCGCGCAGCCACTGGTAGCGGAAGGGGGTCAGCCCGTTCTCGTCCGCGATGCTGCTGGTGTCGACCGAGAGCGTCTGGCCCTGGGCCGCCGTGCCGGTGATGACCGGGCTGCCGGTGGGCAGGATGTTGCCGCTGACGACCGGGTCGGTGACCGCACTGGTGACGCTTTCAGCGGTGTCGCCGCCGTCGGTGTAGCTGACGCGGACGCTGATCTCGTGGCCGATGTCGGCCACCACCAGCCCGTAGGTCCCGCCGGTCGCCCCCGAGATCGCGGTGCCGTCGCGCAGCCACTGGTAGCTGAGCGTGCCCACCCCGTCGCCGTCGGACAGGGTGCTGGTATCGGCGGTCAGCGTGCTGCCCTGGGCCACCTCGCCCCGGATCACCACCTCGCCCTCGGGGGCGTCGTTGGTGTTGACCACGGCGGCGGTGGCGGCACTGGTCAGGCGTTCGGCGGTGCCGTGGCCGTCGGTGTAGCTGACGCGCACCGAGATCCGGGCGCCGATGTCATCGGCCCCCAGCGTGTAGCCCGCCCCGGTCGCCCCCGAGATCGCGGTGCCGTCGCGCAGCCACTGGAAGGCCGGCACGCCGAGGCCATCGCCATCGGCCAGCGTGGTGATGTTCGCGTTCAGCACCTCGCCCTCGGCGGCGGTGCCCTCGATCGTCACGCTGCCGGTGGGCGCGTCGTTGACGTTGCGCACCGCGCTGGTGGCCGGGCTGGCGAGGCTTTCCTCGGTGCCCTGGCCGTCGGTGTAGCTGACCCGCAGGGTGATGCGTGCGCCGATGTCGTCGTCATCCAGCTGGTAGGTCGTGCCGGTGGCCCCGTCGATGGCCAGCCCGTCGCGCAGCCACTGGTACTGCAGCGTGCCCAGGCCGTCGCCGTCGCCGAGGCTGCCGGTCACGGCGGTCAGGGTCTGCCCCTCGGTGGGCGTGCCCGCGATCGAGATGCCGCCGGTGGGGGTGGCATTGACGTTCAGCACCGCGGCGGTGGCGGCGCTGGTGGCGCTTTCGGCGGTGCCGAAGCCGTCGGTGTAGCTGACGCGCACCGCGATCCGGGCGCCGATGTCGGCGGCCGTCAGCGTGTAGCTGGCGGTGCCGGCCCCGGGGATGACGCTGCCGTCCCGGGTCCAGGCATAGGTCAGGTCGCCCAGGCCATCCACGTCGGCCAGGGTGCTGACATCGGCGGTCAGGATCTCGCCCTCGGCGGCGGTGCCCTCGATCGTCACGCCGCCGGTGGGGGCCGCGTTGACGTTGCGGATGGTCCATTCCACGGTCGCGGTGACCCGGCCGTTCAGCGTGTCGGTGGCGGTGATCGTCACCAGGTAGGGGGTCAGGCTGCCCTCAACCGTGCCGCTGACCGTGAGCCCGTCGGAGGAGACCGCGAGCCCGTCGGGCAGGCCCTCGATGTCGAAGGTCAGGGACTGGTTCTCGGGGTCGCTGAAGTACTGCGCGAAGTTGACGCTGACCGTGCCCTCGGTGCTGGCCATCGTGGCCGGCAGGGTCGAGACCGGATCGTCGTTCTGCGCGATGGCGGTCATCTGTGCCAGGGACAGGATCACGTTGCCGAAGACGAAGCTCTCGACGTTGCTGACCCGGTCGGTGCCCAGGTGGGAGGCGATGGTGAAGACACTACCGTTCAGCGTGATCTCGGCATCGGAGAGCCCGACGCTGTAGACCGCCGTATCGGTGCCGGCGCCGCCGTCCTTGACGTCGTCGCCCGGGCCGCCTTCCAGCCGGTCGTTGCCGTTGCCGCCGCGCAGGGTGTCATTGCCCTCGCCGCCGATCAGCGTGTCGTTGCCGTCCCCCCCCGAGAGGCTGTCGTTGCCGCCCAGCCCGCGCACCAGGTCGTTGCCGCCGAGCGCATCGGTCACGTCGTCCTCCGCGGTGCGGTTCAGCACGTTGTCCTGGTGTGTCGGCCCGGCGCTGTCCACCACGCCCTGCTGACCGAGGGCGGCGATGAGATCCGCATGGCTCCATACGGTGCCGTCTGCCCATTCGATCTGCTCCACCGCGCCGCTGTGGCTGGCGTTCAGCGTATTGGCCAGCACGACGGCGTCGCCGGTGGCCCCGAAGCTGATCAGGATCGCCTCGTTGGCGGGGTTCTGGCGGATGATCGTCGCGTTGCGGGCATAGTAGTCGTGGAACACCACCCGGTCGGTGCCGGTGCCATCCCCCAGGTCGTTGACCACGTCATAGCCGTCGCCGGCGCTGAACTCGTAGCGGTCGCCGCCCTGACGGCCCGAGAGCACGTCGTCGCCCGCCCCGCCGATGAAGGTGTCGCTGCCGGCGAAGCCGGAGAAGATGTTCACCGCGCTGGTGCCGATGAAGAGGTCGTTCTGGTCCGAGCCGTCGACGTTCTCGATGTTGCTGACCCGGTCGGTGCCCTCGCCGGTGACGGTCCCCAGCAGCAGGTTCACCTCCAGCCCGGAGGTGGCGTTGCGATAGCGCAGCGTGTCGCTGCCGGCGCCGCCGTCGATCGTGTCGTTGCCGGCCTCGCCCCAGATCTCGTCGTTGCCCGCGCCGCCCGAGAGGCTGTCGCTGTTGGCGCCGCCCAGGATCGTGTCATTGCCCGCGCCGCCCAGGATCGTGTCGCGCCCGGCATAGCCGAAGAGCCGGTTGGCCCCGCCGTCGCCGGTCAGCACGTCCGAGAAGTCCGAGCCGTCCACGTGTTCGATCTCGCTGAGGACGTCGGTGCCGCCGAAGCCGTCGGTGGCCGCGCCGGTGGCGAGGTTCACGCGGACCCCGCCGATGTCGTCGCGGTAGCGGATCAGGTCGTTGCCCGCGCCGCCGGTCAGCGTGTCATCGCCGCTGCCGCCCCAGATCTCGTCGTCGCCGCTGCCGCCCTCGATCAGGTCGTCGCCGCCGTCACCCAGCAGGGTGTCGTTGCCGCCCTCGCCGCGCAGCGTGTCGTCGCCGGCAAAGCCGAACAGCCGGTTCGCCGCGGAGGAGCCGCGCACCGCGTCGTCGAAGTCCGAGGTATGGACATCCTCGATCCCCGAGATCACGTCGTGGCCGCCGAAGCCGTCGGTGGCGGTGCCCTCGGTCAGGTCGACCGTGACGCCGCCGTCATCGGAGCGGTAGCGCAGCAGGTCATTGCTGCCGGCGCCGCCGTCGATCGTGTCGTTGCCGGCCTCGCCCCAGATCTCGTCGTTGCCCGCGCCGCCCAGCAGGCTGTCGTTGCCGGCCCCGCCGAGGAGCGTGTCATCGCCGGCCTCGCCGATCAGCGTGTCATTGCCGGCAAAGCCCGAGAGCTCGTTCGCGCCCGCGGTGCCGCGCAGCCGGTCGCCGAAGTCCGAGCCATGGGCGTTCTCGATGTTGGACAGGCTGTCGGTGCCGCCATCGCCGTCGGAGGCGCTGCCCTCGGTCAGGTCGACCGAGGCCCCGGCCGCCGCGTCGCGGTAGCGGATCAGGTCGATGCCGTCGCCGCCGTCGATGGTGTCATTGCCGGCCTGGCCCCAGATCTCGTCATTGTTGGCCCCGCCCGACAGGCTGTCGTTGCCGGCCCCGCCCAGCAGGGTGTCGTTGCCGCCGTTGCCGGTCAGCGTGTCGTTGCCCGCAAAGCCCGAAAGCTCGTTCGCGGCCACATCCCCCACCAGCGCATCGGCAAAGTCCGAGCCATGGGCATTCTCGATGTTGGACAGCGTGTCCAGGGCCGAGCCGCCCTGCAGCGCCTGCCCCGAGATCAGGTTGACCGTGACGCCGCTGGTGTCCTCGCGGTAGCGCACCACGTCGATGCCCGCGCCGCCGTCGATCGTGTCGGAGCCGGCGCCGCCGTCCAGCTGGTCATTGCCGCTGCCGCCCTGCAGGCTGTCCTCGCCCGCGCCGCCGACCAGCGTGTCGGCCCCGCCGCCGCCCTGCAGCAGGTCGTTGCCGGCAAAGCCGAAGAGCTCGTTGTCGGCCCCGTCGCCGCGCAGCGTATCGCCGAAGTCCGAGCCATGGGCGCCTTCGATGCCGACCAGCGTGTCGGTGCCGCCGAAGCCGTCCAGCGCCTGGCCAGCGCCGAGATCCACGGTCACGCCCGAGGTGCTGTCGAGGTAGCGCGCCAGGTCGCGACCGGCGCCGCCGTCGAGGCTGTCGTTGCCGGCCCCGCCCCAGAGTTCATCCTCGCCGGTGCCGCCCTGCAGGACGTCGTTGCCCTCGTCCCCCAGCAGGGTGTCGCGCCCGGCATAGCCCGCGATGCTGTCATTGCCGGCAAAGCCGCGCAGCTCGTTGCCGTCGCCGGTGCCGCGCAGCACGTCGCCGAAGTCCGATCCGTGGACGTTCTCGATCCCGCTCAGGCTGTCCTGGGTGCCGTAGCCGTCCAGCGCCTGGCCCGCGGCCAGGTCGACGGTGACACCGCCGGTGGTGGCCCGGTAGCGGATCAGGTCGGTGCCCGCCCCGCCCGAGATGGTGTCGTTGCCGGCCTCGCCCCAGAGCTCGTCGTCGCCATCGCCGCCCGCGATGCTGTCATGGCCCGCGCCGCCGCGGATCGTGTCCGCGCCGCCCAGCCCCAGCAGCGTGTCGTTGCCGGCATAGCCGAAGAGCCGGTTGCCGCCCGCGTCGCCGCTGATCCGGTCGGCATGGTCGGAGCCGTCGACGCTCTCGATGTTCAGCAGCACATCGGTGCTGCCGGTCCCGTCCCGGGCCGCGCTGGCGCCGAGGTCGACCGTGACGCCGGCCGCATCCTCGCGGTAGCGCACCAGGTCGTTGCCCGCGCCGCCGTCGATCGTGTCGGCCCCGGCCTGGCCCCAGAGTTCGTCATCCCCCGTGCCGCCCAGCAGGCTGTCGTCGCCCTCGCCGCCCAGCAGGGTATCGGCCCCGTCGAGGCCCTGAAGCGTGTCGTTGCCGGCAAAGCCCGAGAGCTCGTTGCCGGCCGCGTTGCCGCGCAGCGTGTCGCCGAAGTCCGAGCCGTGGACCCCCTCGATGTTGACCAGCGTATCGGTGCTGCCGAAGCCGTCCAGCGCCGAGCCCGCGGCCAGGTCCGCGGTCACCGCCGCGGCGGAGTTGCGGTAGCGCGCGATGTCGAAACCGTCGCGCCCGTCCAGCGTGTCGTTGCCGGCCTCGCCCCAGAGCTCGTCCGCGCCGGTGCCGCCGCGCAGGGTATCGTTGCCCGCGCCGCCCAGCAGGGTGTCGTTGCCGCCCTGCCCGTCGAGGGAATCGTTGCCGCCGAAGCCCGAGAGCTCGTTGTCCCCGGCGTCGCCGGTCAGCGTGTCACCGAAGTCGGAGCCGTGGAGGCCCTCGATCCCGACCAGCGTGTCGGTGCCGCCGAAGCCGTCCTGCGCGCTGCCGGTGGCCAGGCTGGCCACGACACCCGCGGTGCTGTCGCGGTAGCGCGCGAGGTCGGTGCCGGCCCCGCCGTCCAGCGTGTCGTTGCCGGCCTGGCCCCAGAGCTCGTCCGCGCCGCCGCCGCCGCGGATCGTGTCGTTGCCCTCGCCGCCCAGCAGGGTGTCGTCCCCGGTGCGGCCCTCGATCAGGTCATTGCCGCCGAAGCCCGAGAACTCGTTGGCCCCCGCGTCGCCCGCCAGCGTGTCGCCGAAGTCCGAGCCATGGATCCCCTCGATCCCGGCCAGCACGTCGGTGTCGCCGTAGCCATCGGTGACCCGCTGGGTCAGCAGGTCCGCCGAGATGCCGGAGACGTCGTCGCGGTAGCGCGCGATGTCGTGGCCCTCGCCGCCGTCCAGCGTGTCGTTGCCCGCGTCGCCCACCAGTTCGTCGTTGTCGGCCCCGCCGCGCAGCGTGTCGTTGCCGGCGCCGCCCACCAGAACGTCCTGGCCGCCGTGGCCCACCAGCATGTCGTTGCCGTCTTCGCCGAACAGCCGGTTGCCCACGTTGTTGCCGGTCAGGAAGTCGTTCTGCGCCGTGCCATGGACATGTTCGACGCTGATCAGCGTGTCGGTGTTGCCGTAGCCGTCGATGCCCATCTGGTTGAAGAGGTTCACCGTGACACCGGCGGTGCCGCCGCGCAGGTAATCCTCGCCGTAGTGGATCACGTCCTCGCCGGCGCCGCCGTCGAAGGTGTCGTTGCCCTCGAGGCCCCAGAAGGCGTTGTCCTCCTCGCTGCCCACCACGCTGTCGTCGAAGCGGGTGCCGCGGACATGGTCGATGTTGATCAGCGTGTCGGTGTCGCCGAAGGTGTCGCGCGCGACACCGGTGGCGAGGTTCACGATGATCCCCATGGTGCCGTATTCGACCCGGCCGAGGTCGAAGTTGAAGGAGCCGATCTCCTCCTCCGGCTCGTAGATCACCGTGTCGGCGGTGCCGCTGCCGCCATCGATCGTGTCGTTGCCCTGGTTGCCGGTGTACCACTCGAGGTAGTCATGCAGGGGGTTGCCGCCGACGATGTAGTCGTCGTGCATCGTCCCGTTCACCTCGAGGAAGTAGAGCGCCTCGGAGAAATCCGTCCGCATGTTGGCCGAGGTCGCGATCCCGGTGGCGAGGTTCACGGTCACCGCCTCGTTGATCTCGAAGACGATGTGGTGGCCGTAGAGCGTGCCTTCCGAATTGCCGCCGATCACCGTGTTGGAGCCGTAGCCGTTGACCACGATCGTGTCGCGGGCATCGTCGAGCGTGCCGCCCACGACGATCGTGTCGTTGCCGTCGCCGGTGTAATAGAGGTCGTTGCCGTCGCGACCGTCCATGTAGTCGTTGCCGCCGCGGCCGAAGAACCGGTCGCCATGGGCGTCCGAGCCCAGCAGCGTGTCGTTGCCCTCGGTGCCGTGGACGTATTCGATGCCCTCCAGCGTGTCGGTGTTGCCCCAGGTGTCGGTGGCGGTGCCCGCGCGCAGGTCGACCTCGACGGCGCCGGTGCCGCTTTCGAGGAAATAGCCCACCATGTCGCCGCCGTTGCCGCCGCGGATCGTGTCGTTGCCGGCGCCGCCCACGAGGGTGTCGTCGCCGTTGTAGCTCTCGATCAGGTCGGCGCCGTCATGGCCGTGGAAATAGTCGTTCCCGCCCGAGCCGCGCAGGGTGTCGTTCTGGTTCGAGCCGATGACCCGCTCGATGTTGTAGAGCGTGTCGGTGTGACCCCAGGTGTCGGTGGCGGTGCCCGCGATCAGGTTGACCACGACACCGCGCGTCCCGGTCTCGAAGAAGTAGGCGACCTGGTCGGAGCCCGCGCCGCCCTGCAGCGTGTCGTTGCCCTGGTCGCCCACCAGCACGTCGTCGCCGCCACGCCCGTCCAGCAGGTCGTTGCCGGCGGAGCCGAAGAGCAGGTCGCCCCCGGTCAGCGTGCCGCGGATGGTGTCGTTGTGGTTCGAGCCATAGACGTATTCGATGCTGATCAGCGTGTCGGTGTCGCCCCAGGTGTCGGTGGCGAGCATGGTCTCGAGATCGGCGGTGATGCCCTGCGGGCCGGCCTCGTCGAAGTAGTAGGCCCGGTCGCTCCCCGCGCCCCCGTTCAGCGTGTCATCCCCGGCCCCGCCGCGCAGCGTGTCATCCCCGGCCCCGGCATCCAGGCTGTCGTTGCCGCCATTGCCCACCAGGATGTCATTGCCGCCAAGACCGTTGATCGTGTCCGCGTTTGCCGTCCCGGCCAGACCGTCGTTGCCGCTCGTCCCGTTGATAATCGCCATCTCGAAATGCCCCTGAAGTCTTTTTATGTCGAATATTTGCCCGCATGGGCGGAATCCCGCTCGCAGCGATACTGTTGAACCGTGACAAAATTCCAAACCAAAAAGGGTTTAAGAAAGGCTTCACGCGGCCGCGTGCTTTTTGAGTCACGGCTTGAGTCACGGCTTGAGTCACTGCGGGCGGCAGGGCGCGGCCCGGTCCGACCGGCGGAAAAGCGCGCATGCCGGGGACGGTTTCCCGGCCCCGGGGCCCTGTCGGGAGGCAGGCCCGGGGGACTGACCGGGGGGAATGCGGGAGAACTGTCAGGAGGATGTCCGGCAGGGGACCTGCAGCCGGAGTGCAGGCCCGGGTATGTCCCGGGCCTGCGCCCGATGGCGGGCGTCTGCCGGGGGCTGTTCCTTGCCCTGTTTCTGGCCCTGTTTCACACCTTGGTTCGGGCCCTGCTTCAGGCTCTGTCCAAGGGGGCAAGCGGGCCCGATCCGCCGTCTGACACGCGGGCCCGGTTGCGGGACGGCTCAGACCAGGTCGAAGACCTCGCCGCCGATCAGGATGTTGATGCTGTCCTGCGCGCCGCCGTCGACCAGCGCCCAGAGGATCTGGCCGGTGGGGCGGTAGATGACGAAGGCCTCCTCGACACCGGCCTCCCCGGCATTGGCGGTCTCGGTGAGGTTGACCTGGAAGTCGGACAGGCTGCCGGTGCCGCCGAACTGCAGCATGTCGCCTTCCTCGGCGTCGTAGTCCTGGATCCAGTCCGAGCCGTGGCCCTCGACGCCCAGGTGGTAGAACCGGTCGGCACTGGTGCCGCCGTTCACCCGGTCATGGCCGAAACCGCCGTTGATGAAGTCGTTGCCGTCGCCGCCGAAGATGTCATCGCCCCAGGCGCTGCCGGTCAGCACGTCGTTGCCATCGCCGCCGATCACCGTGTCGGCGCCATAGCCGCCCTCGATCGTGTCGTTGCCGGCATCGCCGCGCAGCTCGTCGTTGCCGTAGCCGCCGTCGATGCTGTCGTCGCCGTTGCCGCCGTAGACCACGTCGCGCAGGTCGGCGGAGGTATCCCCGCCGCTGATCGTGTCGTCGCCGCCGCCGCCGTTGATGACATCGGCCCCGTCGCCGCCCATCAGGCTGTCGCCATAGCCGTTGCCGTTCAGCGTGTCGTCGCCGGCCAGCCCCCGGAGGGTGTCGGGCCCGCTGCCGCCGTCGAGACGGTTGTCCCCGGCATCCCCGGTGCGGGAGATGCCGTTGTCCTGCTCGACCCCGGTCTGGCCGATCGCGGCGATGAGATCCGCATGGCTCCAGACGGTGCCATCTGCCCATTCGATCGTCTCGATCGCGCCGGTATGGCTGGCGTTCAGCGTGTTGGCGAGGACCACGGTATCCTCGGTGTCGCCGAAGATGAGAAGGATCGCCTCGTTGGCCGGGTTCTGCCGCACGATGGTGGCATTGGCGGCGTAGTAGTCATGGAAGATCACCCGGTCCACGCCGGTGCCATCGCCCAGGTCGTTGACCACGTCGTCGCCGTCGCCCTGGCGGAACTCGTAGACGTCGCCGCCCTCGCGGCCCGACAGGACATCGTCCCCGGCGCCGCTGATGAAGGTGTCGCTGCCGCCGAAGCCCGAGAAGACGTTGACCGCGTCGTTGCCGATGAAGAGATCGCCCTGGTCGGTCCCGTCGATGCTCTCGACATTGGAGACGACGTCGACGCCTTCGCCCACGACGACGCCCCAGGCCAGGTTCGCCTCGATGCCGCGGGTGGCGTCGCGGTAGCGGATCAGGTCGGTGCCCGCGCCGCCGTCGATCGTGTCGTCGCCGGTGCCGCCCCAGATCTCGTCACTGCCGGTGCCGCCCTCGATCACGTCGTCGCCGCCGTCGCCCAGCAGGGTGTCGTTGCCGCCCTCGCCGCGCAGCGTGTCATGGCCCTCGAAGCCGAAGAGCCGGTTCGCCGCCGCAGACCCGCGGATCAGGTCGTTGAAGTCGGAGGTATGCACGCGCTCGATGTTCAGGAGGGTGTCGGTGCCGCCCGCGCCGTCGCGGGCCGTGCCGGCCGTGAGGTCGACGGTGACGCCGGCCGTGGCATCGCGATAGCGCACCAGGTCGCTGCCCGCGCCGCCGTCGATCGTGTCATTGCCGCCCTGGCCCCAGAGCTCGTCGTCGCCGGTGCCGCCCAGCAGGCTGTCGTTGCCGTCGCCCCCCAGCAGCGTGTCGATCCCGTCGAGGCCCTGCAGCGTGTCGTTGCCGGCAAAGCCCGAGAGTTCGTTGCCGCCGGCGTTGCCGCGCAGCGTGTCGCCGAAGTCCGAGCCGTGCAGCCCCTCGATGTTGACCAGCGTATCGGTGCCGCCGAAGCCGTCCAGGGCCGAGCCCGCGGCCAGGTCCGCGGTCACCGCTGCGGTGGAGTTGCGGTAGCGCGCCAGGTCGAAGCCCTCGCGCCCGTCGATCGTGTCGTCGCCCGCCTCGCCCCAGAGCTCGTCCTCGCCGGTGTTGCCGCGCAGCGTATCGTTGCCCGTGCCGCCCAGCAGGGTGTCGTCGCCGCCCTGCCCGTCCAGCAGGTCATTGCCGCCGAAGCCAGAAAGCTCGTTGCCCCCGGCGTCGCCGGTCAGCGTGTCGCCGAAGTCGGAGCCGTGGAGGCCCTCGATCCCGACCAACGTGTCGGTGCCGCCGAAGCCGTCCTGCGCGCTGCCGGTGGTCAGGCTGGCCACGACGCCCGCAGTGCTGTCGCGGTAGCGCGCGAGGTCGAACTCCGCGCCGCCATCCAGCGTGTCGTTGCCGGCCTGGCCCCAGAGCTCGTCCGCGCCGCCGCCGCCGCGGATGGTGTCGTTGCCCGCGCCGCCCAGAAGGGAGTCCGCCCCGGTCAGCCCGTCCAGCACATCGTTGCCGCCGAAGCCCGAGAACTCGTTGGCCCCCGCATCGCCCGACAGCCTGTCGCCGTGTTCGGAGCCATGCACGCCCTCGATATTGGCCAGCGTGTCGGTGTTGCCGTAGCCGTCGGTGACCCGCAGGGTGATCAGGTTGGCGACGATCCCGTCGGGATCATCGCGGTAGCGCACGATGTCGTGGCCCGCGCCGCCGTCCAGCGTGTCGTTGCCCGCGTCGCCCACCAGTTCGTCATGGGCCTCGCCGCCGCGCAGCGTGTCGTTGCCGGCGCCGCCCACCAGCACGTCCTGGCCGCCGTGACCCACCAGGAGGTCATTGCCATCCTCGCCGAAGAGCCGGTTCGCGTTGTTGTCGCCGGTCAGGGAATCCGCCTGCGCCGTGCCATGGACATGTTCGACACTGATCAGCGTGTCGGTGTTGCCGTAGCCGTCGATGCCGGTCTGGTTGAAGAGGTTCACCGTGACGCCGGCGGTGCCGCCGCGCAGGTAATCCTCGCCGTAGTGCATGATGTCTTCGCCGGCGCCCCCGTTGAAGGTGTCGTCGCCCGCGAGGCCCCAGAAGGCATTCGCCCCCGCCGTGCCCACCACGCTGTCGCCGAACCGCGTGCCGCGCACGTCGTCGATGTTGATCAGCGTGTCGGTGTCGCCGAAGGTGTCGCGGGCCACCCCGGTGGCGAGGTTCACGATCACGCCCTGGGTCCCGTATTCGACCCGGCCGAGGTCGAAGTTGAAGGAGCCGATCTCCTCCTCCGGCTCGTAGATCACCGTGTCGGCGGTGCCGCTGCCGCCATTGATCGTGTCGTTGCCCTGGTTGCCGGTGTACCACTCGAGGTAGTCATGCAGGGGGTTGCCGCCGACGATGTAATCGTCGTGCATCGTCCCGTTCACCTCGAGGAAGTAGAGCGCCTCGGAGAAGTCGGTGCGCATGTTGGCCGAGGTCGCGATCCCGGTGGCGAGGTTCACGGTCACCGCCTCGTTGATCTCGAAGACGATGTGGTGGCCGTAGAGCGTGCCTTCCGAATTGTCGCCGATCACCGTGTTCGTGCCGTAGCCATCCACCACGATCGTGTCGCGGGCATCGGTGATCGTGCCGCCCACGACGATCGTGTCGTTGCCGTTGCCGGTGTAATAGAGGTCGTTGCCGTCACGGCCGTCCATGTAGTCGTTGCCGTCCCGGCCGAAGAACCGGTCGCCATGGGCATCCGAGCCCAGCAGCGTGTCGTTCCCGTCGGTGCCGTGGACGTATTCGATGCCCTCCAGCGTGTCGGTGTTGCCCCAGCTGTCGGTGGCGGTGCCTGCGCGCAGGTCGACGGTCACCGCCCGGGTGCCGTCCTCGAGGAAATAGCCCACCATGTCGCCGCCGTCGCCGCCGCGGATCGTGTCGTTGCCGGCCCCGCCCAAGAGGGTGTCGTCCCCGGCATAGCTCTCGATCAGGTCGGCGCCATTGTGGCCGTGGAAGTAATCCGCCCCGCCCGAGCCGCGCAGGGTGTCGTTCTGGTTCGAGCCGATGATCCGCTCGATGTTGTAGAGCGTGTCGGTGTGACCCCAGGTGTCGATGGCGGTGCCCGCGATCAGGTTGACGGAAATGCCGTTCGGCCCGGTCTCGAAGAAATAGGCCGCCTGGTCTGAGCCCGCGCCGCCCTGCAGCGTGTCGTTGCCCTGGTCGCCCACCAGCACGTCGTCGCCACCGCGCCCGTCCAGCAGGTCGTTGCCGGCGGAGCCGAAGAGCAGGTCGCTGCCTGTCAGCGTGCCGCGGATGGTGTCGTTGCGGTTCGAGCCATAGACGTATTCGATGTCGATCAGCGTGTCGGTGTTGCCCCAGGTGTCGGTGGCGACCATGGTCTCGAGATCGGCGGTGATGCCCTGGGGGCCGGTCTCGTCGAAATAGTAGGCCCGGTCGGTCCCCGCGCCCCCGTTCAGCGTGTCGTTGCCCTGGTCTCCGCGCAGCGTGTCATCCCCGGACCCGGCGTTCAGGCTGTCGTTGCCGCCATTGCCCACCAGGATGTCATTGCCGGGAAGGCCGTTGATCGTATCTGCCTCCCCCGTCCCGGCCAGACCGTCATTGCCGTTCGTCCCGTTGATGATCGCCATGAAATATAGTCCCGAATATATGCTGTCTATTAAGGCCCGGCGTGATCTCGAAATGCCGATCCGAACCCGGTGCTCCCCGGAATGGGCGGCTTTTGGACGCCCCCTGCATTGGCCTGCTTGATCGAGTCATAGCGGGGCATCGTGAAACAAATCCAATGAAAATGCGGAAAAAATGAGGTTTCCCGGGATTTTCGCCACATGGCCCGGGGCGGCGCATGCGGGATATGCAGGGGATATGCCTGGGCGGCTTGCCCGCCCCGGGGGCGATGTGGTCAAAAGCGGGGACCGGGATCGCCGGGAACAGGCGCTGGAACAGGCCCGCGAACAGGCCGGGAAACAGGCCGGGAAACAGGCGCAGGCGCTCCCGCGCCGGAGGCATGGACAGGATGAGAATATGAACTGGTTGAAGACCCTGCGGACAGGCAACGCCCCGGTGACGGGCGCCGGGACCTCCGGGAGCTCCGGGACCTCGGACACCGCCGGGGCCGCGGCGGAGGCCGGGCCCGCCTTCCGTCCCGGGCCGGGTCTCTTCCCCTATTACCATCGCGGGCTGCCGGAGATGACCTGCTTCCGCGAGATCCCCGTGGTGCCGGTGACCGAGGCGGTCAACATGGTGATGCGCGGCGGCCCGGCCTGGCCCGACTGGCGCGGGGCGGCCGCGCTGCGCCACAACCGCTCCGGCCAGCCGGTCGATCGCTTCCCCCCCGCCCTGCCCGACCAGCAGGTGCCCTTCGACACGCCCGCCACCTGGGGCGGGCATTGCGTCGCCCATTTCGGCCATTTCATCGCCGAGCACGGCACGCGGATCCTGCAGTCCCGCGTGGCGCACGGCGACAAGCCGATGCTCTTCACCCTGGAGCCGGGCCGCACGGCCGAGGATGTGCCGGGCTTCTTCTGGCAGATCCTGGCCTGGTACGGCGTCTCGGCCAGGCAGGTGCGCTTCGTCCACCAGCCGCTGCGGGTGTCCGAGCTCTGGGCCGCGCCGATGGCCGAGCAATGGGCCCATGTGCCGACCGCCGAGGGCTATCTCGACCTGCTCGATGCCAATACCGCCGCGCGCGGCCTGCGCCCCAGGACGCGGGACGTGGTCTATGTCACCCGGGCCGCCATGGAGGCCACCGCCGAGGGCCATGGCGCGGGCGAGCCCTACCTGAACCGGGCGCTGGAACAGCTGGGGGTCACGGTGATCCGCCCCGAGGCCATGCCGCTGGAAGAGCAGCTGGCCCATTACCAGGGCGCGAAGCTGCTGATCTTCGCCGAGGGCTCGGCGATGCACGGGCGCCAGTTGCTGGGGCGGGCGGACCAGACCGTCGTGGTGCTGAACCGGCGGCCGGGCATGCGGATCGGTCTCGCCGCGCTGCAGCCGCGGGTGTCGCGCATGCTCTACGCCGAGGCGACGCGCGGCACCGCCTCGGTGCTCTGGCCCAACGGCAATCCCTGGATCGTGCGGGCGATCTCGATCTACGACACCGAGGTGCTGCTCGGGGTCTTCGAGGCCCTGGGGATCCCGCTGTCGCAGGTCTGGGACGAGGCGGCCTATCTGGCCGCCCGCGATACCGCGATCCGGACCTGGATCCGGATCCGGTTCGATCCGGCGCAGCCCATCGATCACGCGGCCTCGCGCCGCCGGGTGGCGGAGGAGTTCAGGGCGCTGGGGCTGGACCACCTGGTGGCAGAACTGCCGCAGGAGGGCTGAGACCATGGACAGCGACCTGTCGGACCCGGTGCGCCTGGGCAGGATGTTGCAGGCCACCGGCCTCTTCGACCCGACCTGGTACCGGGAGCACTATCCCGATGTCGATCAGGTCGGACGGGGGGCCGGACGTGGGACGGGACTGGACCCGCTGACCCATTTCCTGCGCTACGGTCTTCTCCTCGGACGGCGCCCCGGCCCCGGATTCGAGCCTGATTTCTACGCCTCCGACTATCCGGATGTGCCGCAGAGCGGGCTGGTGCCGCTGCAGCACTACCTGCTCTACGGCGCGGCGGAAGGGCGGTTTCCCACCGCCGCCGCCGCAGCCCGGCACCGGGGGCTGGTGCGCGTGCAGCAGCTCCAGGCCCTGCTCTGGGGCGGGCTGGCGGCCTCTGCGGAGGCGGAGCTGTCGGCCCTGCTGAACGATCCGGAGGCTGCCCAGGAGGTGCGCCTGGCGGCCGGTGTCCTGCTGGCCACATGGGCCGCCTTCACCGAGCGACCGGCCCTGGCCCGGCGCATCCTGGAGAGCCAGGAAAGCCTGCCCGCCGCCCTGGCCCGGTCCGCCCGGCGCCTGATCCCGCTGGCCATGCTCTACCAGGAGGACGGGCGCAGGGAGGCCGCCGCCCGCGCGCTGGAGGAGATCCGGCCCGAGGAGCAGGACAGCCACCGGGTGCTGGCGCTTGCCAACCTTGACGAGGGACAGGCCCGGCTGGACCGGATCAACGGGATCTACAGCGCGCTGGACCTCGCCACGCTTGCCCTGCGGGACCCGGACCAGCCGCTGTCGCTGGCAAACCTCGCCGCGCCCGCCGGGCCCGCCCCGGACCGGGGTAAGGTCTCGGTGATCCTGCCCGCCTTCCAGGCCGAGGCCCAGATCGGCACCGCCCTGGCCGGGTTGCAGGCCCAGAGCCACGAGAACCTCGAGATCCTGGTCGTGGATGACGCCAGCACCGACGGCACGGCCGATCTCGTGGCCGATCTCGCCGCGCAGGACCCGCGCATCGTGCTGCTGCGCCAGCGGCGCAACGGCGGGGCCTATGCGGCGCGCAATCTCGGGCTGGCCCGGGCCAGCGGCGATTTCATCACGACCCACGACGCGGATGACTGGTCGCACTCCCAGAAGATCGCCCTGCAGGTGGCCGAGCTGACCGGCGCGCCGGAGGTGATGGGGGTGATCACCCATTGGTCCCGGGTGCGGCCCGACCTCGCGATCACCACGAACTGGCGGCTCTCGGCGCAGCTGACGCAGTGGAGCCATTCCTCCTTCCTGTTCCGCCGCGCGGTGGCGGAACGGCTGGGCGGCTGGGACGCGGTGCGCGTGTCGGGGGATACCGATTACATCTGGCGGGTGCAGGCGGCCTACGGCGCGCAGGCGGTCCGCCGCATCCTGCCGGCGGTGCCGCTCGCCTTCGCGGCGGATGCGGCGGGCTCCCTGACCCGCGCTTCCCTGACCCATGTGCGCAGCACCTATGGCGGCTTGCGGCACTATTACAGGGAAATCTGCCGGTATTGGCTGGCCCGGGCCCCGGGCGGGCTGAGCCCCGAACAGCAGGCCGCGAAATGGGCCATGCTGCCGGCGGCGATCCTGCCGGGGCAGGACGGCAGTGACCGGGTGGCGCTGCTGCTGCGGGGCGATTGCTGCGATCCCGACGTCCTGGCCCGCATGTCGGACCTGGCCCGGGCCACGGCCCCGGAACGCGTGGCGCTCAGCCACCGCCCGGATCCGGGCTTCACCGACCGGCAGTTCGGCTACGCGATGGAATTCCCGGCCGCCTTCTTCGAGGTGCTGCAGCAGGAGAACGTGATCCTCGCCTGTCCGGAAGAGGCCGTCCAGGCCCAGGCCCGGCGCGACCTCTAGGCTCCGCGGGCGCTCGGCCCCGTGTCTTGGTCCCGTGTTTCGGCCCCGTGTTTCGGCCCGGTGCCTTGGTCCCGTGCCTTGGCCGTGCGGCCCCGTGGGCCGTCAGACCCAGAGGCCGAAGGCCGTCAGGTGCAGGACAGGGCTATCGGGGTTGGTGTCCGTGCCCTGCCGATGGACGATGATGGAATAGGCGATCGTGGGATAGATGTCGCTGGACGGCGCCACCAGCAGGGCCCGGCGCCCGCCGCCCGTGGGGGTTGCCGCGCTGAGGCAGGCGCTGGCGATCAGGGTGGGCTGGCTGCCCGAGGCAAAGGCTGCCGGGTAGGTCCAGTTCACCGAGGGGCTGCGGTAGGGATCGCCCCAGGTGCCCGTGCCATAGCTGGTGATGCTGCCGGCGGTGACCTGGTGGGTGCAGATCTGCGTGCCATCGGCAAAGCGGACATACTGCCCGTTGGCGGTGCTCCCGCGTTCGATCACCGCCCCGGTGGGCTGGCCGTCGCTCTGCCCCACGCTGCCCAGCAGGTTGCCCGGCCCATAGCCGTAGTCGGCCCGCATCAGCCGTCCCGGTGTGACATCGCCCGCCCCCTGCTGCACCGCGGCCCCGCTCGCCAGCCCGGTGGCGGGATCCACCTGCAGCGCCGTGGTCCAGCTGCCGCCGTCGGGGCTGACCTTCAGCGACCAGCCGTTCTCTCCCGCCAGCCCCATCTCGGCATGGCCGGTCCAGTTCGACTGGAACAGCAATGCGGCGGTGTCGGTCGCGCCCGCCTTGTTGATCTTCAGCTGGTGACCGGCACCGGCATGGGTCAGCAGGCTCGCCTCGGAGGCGACGGCGAGGCGGTTCACGTCGTCGGCGCCGGTGTTGATGCCCATCCGCTGCGCGCCCTGCGGCTGCAACGGCTCGGCACGCCAGGCCTCGTCCTGCCACAGGCGCAGCTCGCCCTCGGCCTGTCCCCAGGCGCGCCAGCCCTCCCGCGGGGGCAGGAACAGCCAGCCGGTGCCGTCCCAGAGCGCGACCGCTCCGTCGTGGCCCGCCCAGGCCCCGGTCGCGCCGGCCCCCAGACCGTGGCAGTCCCCGGCCTCGGGGTCGGCCGGCGGAACAGTCTCTGAAAAGCCGTTCAGAGACAGTTGGACGACCGCATCCAGCTGCTGCAGGGCCGTGTTGTGGGTGACATGTTTCTGGGCCTGCGCAGGTTGCAGGAGGGGCAGGCCGATCCGGGGCGTGGTCTGTGACATGGAACATCCCTTGCTCTGCACGGCCGCCTGCCGCGCAGGGGCCTTCTAGGGCCGGGAGATGAGCAAACCCCTGTGGCCGCGCACGCAGGCCACAGCCGCGCAACACCCTCGGGAGCAGGCCGGGAAATGCGCCGGGAAGGGGCCGACACGCGGGACCAGGCGGGACCACCCGCCATCGGCCGCGACAGGTCGTGAAAGCCCCATGACGGACGGGGCGGGATCAGAAGCGGCGCAGCAGGGCCGCGAGGTAGAGCGACATCTGCCCGGCCAGACCCTGCCGGTGCAGGCCCGAGCGGCGCAGCATCGAGAGCCGCTGCAGCGGCGGCCCGTTGCGCTCTTCGGCAAAGAGCTCCAGCACCTGCCGGTTCTCCGGGGTCAGCCGGTGCGCCGAGCCGCGCAGCGCCGCGATGTTGATCGTGTTCCAGCGCCGGAAGCGGCCGTTGAACAGCATCCGCAGGCGCACCCGCTTGGCCACCAGTCCGCGGTTGGCGCCGATCAGGTTGCCCTGGTGCTGGCGATAGAGCAGCAGCGGCACGGGGTCGAAGAGGATCTCGCCCCCGACCCCGGTGATCAGCTGGTAGATCCACCAGTCATGCACCACCAGCTTGCGCACCTCGCGGCTGGCGGCCTGCAGCAGGTCCAGCCCCGCGCGGTCCAGCATCATCGTGTTGCCCCCCGCAAGGTTCTGCACCAGCGCATGTCGGAAGCTGGCCGGCCGGCGCAACCCGCGCGACAGGCGGCGGTTGCCCAGCGTGGCGTCGCATTCCCAGCTGCGTCCGCAGAAGAGCCGCGGGCGCGGCGGCGCGGCAGGGGTGGGGATGGGCTCAGGGACGGGGGCGGCGGACCGCTGCGCTGCCGCCTCGGCCCCCTGCAGGGCCCGCAGGCCGCGTTCCAGCTTGTCGTCGAGCCAGACGTCGTCCTGGTCGGAAAGCGCGGCGTAGTCGATCCACGGCGGACAGGATTGCAGCAGGTGCAGGAAGTTCTGCGCGGCCCCCTTGCGCGGCCCCTCCAGCAGCTCGACCTGCAGCGCCGGGTTGTCCTCGGCAAAGGCCTGCACGATGGCGCGGCTGTCGTCCCGCGATCCGTCGTCGCTGACCAGGATCAGCGCGGGGGTCACCGTCTGGGTGGCGAAACTGTCCAGCTGGGCGCGCAGGCAGTCGGCGCCGTTGTAGGTCGCCATCAGGATCGCGATCTTGGCAGTGGGGGTCGTCACCGGGTGTTCCTTGCAGCGCAGAGGTCCGCCCTATAGCCCGCCCGGCGGCGCCGGTCCAGCCGCAGCCCCCCGAACAGGTTCCCGCACAGGCTCCGGAACAGCTCCCCAGACAGGCCGCATGGCAAGCGCCGACGCGACCCCCCGCACACTCCCCCGCACATTCCACGGCGCACTCCCCGGAGCGGCCCGGCCGGACCCGCCGCGCCCCGCGCCCGGTCGGGGGGCGGGACCGGCGGCCGGCCTTCAGGCGGGGGGCGCGCCATAGGCCCGGGCCTGCAGGATGCGGGCCCGTCTGCGGGCGGCGTCACTCATCCGCTGCAGCTGGCCGCGGGCGGCATCCAGCGCCAGGACCGCGTTCGCCACGCCTTCGCGGTCGTCCGCCGGCACCACGAAGCCGCTGACACCGCTCTCCACGAGGGTCGGCGGCGCGCCCCGGTCGTAGCAGATCACCGGACGCCCCGCGGCCATGCCCTCCAGCACCGTGCGGCCGAAGCTCTCGGCGAATTTCGACAGGCTCAGCACCAGGTCCGTCTGGGCCAGAGCCTCGGCCGGGGTCTGCGCGTAGCCGCGGAATTCCACGTTCGCGGGCCAGGGGCGCATCAGGTGCAGGTCCGGGGTCGGCGGCCCGATCAGGAGGAACCGGATCCCGCGCCCGGCGGCTTCGGCGATCCGGGCCACGGCCAGGAAGTCCGAGACCCCCTTCTTGGCGGTATTGCTGCTGATCAGGGCGACCCGCAGCGGCCGGCCCGGGGCGAAGGCCATGTCGAAAAGGTCCGGGTCCACGGAATTGGGCCGGATCTCGGTCCGCTCGGGGCAGGCGAGCCAGCTGGCCACGGGGCCGGAGGTCGCGAGGAAACGGTCCGCCTCGGCCAGCAGCGCGCTGCGCAGCGCCTCGGCGCTGCCGCCCAGCATGCGGCACAGGCCCTGGTCCTCGGCGGGCAGTTCCCGGACGTAGACCACGCTCGGGACCCCCTCCTGCCGCGCCGCCAGCAGCGGCGCGTCCAGCGCGATGGTGTTCACCAGCACCTCGACCGGCTGATACCTGCGGATCAGCGCGCGCATCAGCTCGACCGTGGGCGCCTGGGGCGGGCGGCTCAGGTGGCGCCAGATCTGGGGCACGACCTCGACCGCGGCCGAGATCTCCAGCAGCGCCTCCAGGTAGGCGGGATTGCGCAGCGCCGGCAGTACGACCACCGGGGCGGCGCCGCCCTGTGCCAGGCGGCGGACCACGCCCAGCAGGCTGCGCTCGGCCCCGAACAGGGTCTTGCCCGAGGTATGGGCGAAGACGAGGACGGGGCTCTGGTGGCTCAGCTCTCCGGCCAGCGCGCCCGGGAACCCGGGCAGCGGCGCGGCCCCCGCGGCCCGGCCGTCGCGTTCGAAATGCAGCAGCGGCACCACCTCGGGGGGCAGGTCCTGGGCACGCCGGTAGGCGCCGGTGCTGAACCCCGGCCCCGGATCGCGGTCCTCGCGGGCGCCGTTGTCGAGGTAGTGGCGCACCGGGCTGACATCGCTGCGCATCACGTCCGGGAAGCTCAGCCGGTACCAGTCGGCGTCGAAGAGCGGCGAGGCCCCCAGGATGTCGAACTCCGAGGGCTCCGGATCGGGATCGCCCAGGCCGATCTCGGCGGGGACGCGGAACGGGCGCGTGGCGGGGCGCTCGGCCATGTGCAGGTCGTCGGGCCCGGCGGCCTGGGCGTGCCAGTAGTGGGCCGCCTCCATGTAGTCGCGCCGCACCCCCCGGAACTGGGTCCGCAGGTGGGTGGCGCTGCGGTTGGTCAGCGAGCCGGGCGCGGTGCGTCCGAAGGCCAGCGGCACCCCGGGGCAGACCTCGCGGATGCTCTGCGCCCCGTAGGCGGTGATCAGGCGGTAGTAATACTCGGTATCCGCATTGACCCGCACCCGGTCCCAGTAGCCCAGGATGTCGCGCATCCCGGCCCGGATCATCAGCGAGGAGACATTGCGGTAGATCCAGCGATCCTCCATCCGCCAGCGGGTCATCTGCAGGTCATCGCCCGCGCGCACCCAGTGCGACACCGTCGCCTGCAGCTCGGGCTCGGCCAGGAGCGGGCGCAGCTGCATCTCGATCTTCTGCGGATGCGACCAGTCGTCGGCGTCATGGACCGTCAGGAAGGCGCCGCGGGCGGCGGCCATGCCGGCGTTGCGCGCCGGGTAGGCCCCCTGGTTGCGCTCCAGCGCGAGGACGCGGATCCGCGGGTCCCGGGCCGCCTCGGCCTCGGCGATGGCCCGGCTGTCATCGGTGGAACCGTCATCCACCACCAGGATCTCCAGCGCGGGCCAGCTCTGGGCCCGCAACCCCCGCAGGGCCAGCCCCAGGCCGGAGGCGCCGTTGAACACCGGGACGATGACACTGACCAGCGGCAGCCTGTCCGCCGGGCCCAGGTCCTCCGGCGGCAGCGCCGTGGCAAACCCCGTCAGCCGGTCCAGGCGGCAGCCCTCGGCCAGCGGATCGAGCTGGATCGGCAGCAGCCCCTGCGCCACGTAGAGCCGGGCCAGGTGACCGGTGATCTCCCAGTCGTCCCCGTGCCGGGCGCGGATCAGCTCGATCCCCGCCAGTTCGAAATCCGTCAGCGGCCCGAAACGCTCCTGTCCCCGGGCGAGGATCTCCGCCGCCGCCTCCGGGTCGCCGGCACGCAGCGCCAGCTGGACCCCCAGCAGGTAGGGGCCGGGATGGCGCAGGATGCGCGGTCCCTCGGGGTGGGCGTGGAACTGCCGGATCGCGGCCCAGGCCTCGGCGGGCCGGTCCTGCTCCAGGTACCAGCGCGCCAGCACCCAGCCGGCGACCGCCTGCTCCCGTGGCGGGCCCTCGGCCAGCAGGGTCTCGAGGGCGGGCTGGGCCGTCTCGGCCTGGCCCCGCCACAGCAGGTGATCCAGGTCGAAGGCCTGCACGGGGGCGCCCGGCCGTCCCTCGGCATGGCCGACGAGACGGTAATGGTCCCAGGGGTCCATGCCGGCGGCCCGCACGTCCTCGTTGGCCTGCAGGTACCAGATCGGGTCGAAGTCGGTCAGCGCCTGTCCCGGCACCGGCGAGGGCACCTGGACCGGCGGAGGCCTGTCAGGGGTGTCCGTCTTCACGCGGTTCAGGCGACCGGACGGCCGTCATCCTTGCCGAAGGCCTCGTAGTGGACCAGCGCCGGCCACCCGCCCTGGGCGATGTCGGGGTTGGCGGTGTAATAGGCCATCGTGTCGAAGTTCGGCCCCGGGTTGCGGCCTTCGAAGGCCCCGGCGCGCACGTAGTGCTCCTTGGGGCTCATGCCGCTTTCGGTGACATCGGGATAGGTCTTCAGGTACCAGCTGGGATCGAAGAGCTCGCTCTCGCCCAGGTATTCGATCTGGCGGGCAAAGGCGGGCACGCCCTGGGCCGGGCCATTCTTCCAGCTGGCCTCGCGGACGTGGATCAGCGCGATCTCGACAGCGTGCCGGCGCTTGAGGCGGGCGATCTCGGCGTCGGCCTCGCCGCGGGCATCCCCGGCAATGGTTTCCAGCCGCTGGGTCAGCGCCGCGATTTCCGCGAACCGCGTCTCGAGCGTTTCCTTCAGCGCGTCGATCTCGGCGCGCAGCAGTTGCTGGATCTCACTGTGGCTCTGCGCCGGGGTCTGTCCTGCCTGGGGCAGCGGGGCGGTCTTCTGAGCGTCCGGGGCCGTCATCGAAATCAAGTCTCCGTCATGTGCTGAAATCTATCCTGAGGGATCATCCATCGGTTTAACACCGATTTTTTCCGGCGACACCCGTTATCGTCGGAGGCCGCGCCCCGGGGCGGCTCCGCCCTCTCGTCCTGCTGCCGATTTCCCATCGTTCCCCCGTCGCTCTCCCGTCGCTCTCCTGTGGTCCTGCTGTCTGCGCCGGGCCCGCAGACCCCCTGTTTCGGGCCGGTTTCGGGTCGATGTCGGGGCCCGACCGATCCACCTCCCGCTCGCGATGCAGGCCCACACCAGGCCCAGGTCAGGCCCAGGTCAGGCATGCCTCTGCCCCCTCCAGACCCCGACAATTTATGCCGTTCTGTCCTCAAAGGTCACGAAGTCGCCGCAAAACATCCCGCCCGGGGCCGCGTCGCGCAGCGACAAGCGGAGCACGCCCCCGCCCCGGTGTGAGCACGCCCCTGCCCCGTCTCCTCTCCAATCCGGTTTTCACGCCTCACCCCTCCGGACCCCGCTCCCCTCCCTGTCAGCAACGGATCGCCCCCGATGAACCGGCTCAGTTTCCAGTCCTTCCTGCCCGGCAGCGCCGGCCTGCTCTACGATGCGCTGCTCGTCGGCACGCCCGAGGGGGCCGCGGCCGGGCCGCACCTCTGGGCCGGCAGCAGCCCCGGCGGCGTGCTGCAGGGCTATGGCCTGCGCAGCTCCGGCGCCCCGGTCTCGGACGGCGCCGCGCGCGGCATCGGCGGCACCGGCACCCCGCTGCTGCGCGACATGGACCTGGCCGATGGCCAGATGACCGGCACCGCCGGCGGGGCGCTGCTGTCGGTCACCGGCATGGCCGGGCAGCTCCGGCTGCACCCGGTCGCCGCCAGCGGCGCCCTCTCGGCCGGCCAGGCGGTCACCGACACCCGGGGCCAGCCCCTGGGCGTCTCCGAGGTGGAGCTCTTCCGGATCGGGGGCCAGACCTACATGGTGGCCGCCAGCGCCGCCCGCGAGGGGCTGGCGCTCTACCGGATGTCCGACGGGCTGGCGCAGGCCCAGCTGCTGCAGGAGGTCGAGGATGCCCCAAAGACCACGCTCTCGGGCGTCTCCGACCTGCTGAGCCTCGACCTCGGCGGCACCCGCTTCGTGGTGAGCGCCTCGGCCTCGGAGGACGGGCTCAGCGTCCATGCGGTGACGCAAAACAGTCTCGAACTCAGGGATTCCCTCGGGGCGCGGGACGGGCTCTGGGTCAACGGGCTGGAGGATATCGCGCTGCTGGAGGCCGGCGGCCAGTCCTTCGTCATCGCCGGATCGGCGCTCAGCGGCACGCTGGCCGCGGTGCGGATCAACCCCATGGGCGTGCTCTTCGTCGAGGACATCCTGCACGACACGCTCGAGACGCGCTTCGGCGGGGTGCAGGCGCTCGACACCTTCCAGGCCGCGGGGCGCAGCTTCATCCTCGCCGGGGGCAACGACGGGGGGCTGGCGCTGGTCGAACTGCTGCCCGGCGGGCGGCTCTTCCACCACCAGAGCCTGGCACAGGACACCGGCTGGGACATCGGCCACCTGCAGGCGCTCGACACGGCCGTCACCGGCGACAGCCTGCAGGTCTTCGCCAGCGGCAGCACCGGGCCCGGGGTCGCCCGGCTGACGCTCTCGCTGCAGGACCTGGGCGCACCGCAGACCGGCACCGGGGGCCATGACCGGCTGACCGGCGGGGCGGGCGACGACCTGCTCAGCGGGCTCTGGGGCAACGACACGTTGCTGGGCGGGGCCGGCGATGACCTGATCTTCGCCGGTCCCGGCGCCGACGTGATGACCGGGGGCGCGGGCGAGGACATCTTCGTCGTGACCGCCGATGGCCAGACCGACCGGATCACCGACTTCCAGTTCGGCCAGGACCGGATCGACCTGAGCGACTGGGGCCGGATCTACGATCACCGCGACCTGAGCTTCGAACGCGCCGACTGGGGCGGGCGCATCCTGTGGCGGGGCCAGCAGATCGACGTCCAGCGCGACGGCGGCGGCGCGATCCCGATCGACATGTGGTCGCAGGACGACTTCCGGTTCTGACCGCCGGAGGTTGCCCCCCCCCGGCAAAGGGCCCCCAGGACGGTCCCCCAGGGCGGACCTGCAGAGAGGGCCGATGGAAAAGGGTCCGAGGGGGCCGGCGGTACCAGGGGCCCTGTAGGACAATGGGCCCTGTCTGAAACAGACCCTGTACAAGGAGAAGACGATGCAGATCACCGGCGGGGGCACCCTGCAGAACGGCCTTGGCGGCAGCGCGGGCTACGGCGAGGTCATGGTGCCCCGCGGCGACGACAGCGCCCTGCGCCTGAACCTGTCGGCGGTCTTCGAGGACGGGCTGAATTACTTCGGCGTGCTCTACGATGCGCAGCGGGTCTTCGTGAACACCAATGGCACGCTCTCCTTCCTCTCCGCCCTCACCGCCTATCCGACCGCGGACAACCGCGACATCGCCCGGGACGTGATCGCCCCCTACTGGGGCGACGTCGACACGCGGCTGGACGGGGAAGGCACGGAAAGCGGCGCGGTCTGGGTCGACATCGACACTGCCGGCGACGTGGTCACCGTGACCTGGGACGATGTGGGCGTCTACCGCCGCAACGCGGATGTGGGCAACCGGGTGCAGCTGCAGCTCTTCGACCGGGGCGGCGGCGATTTCGACATCGTCTTCCGCTACGAGGCCATCGGCTGGACCCAGGGCACCGGCGCGGGCGACAGCGGGGCCCGGGCCGGGCTCGCCTCGACCCGGCTGGCCACCCCGGAATGGCTCTTCCCGCTGGACAATGCCGCCGGGCTGGCGGCGCTGCCGACCCAGGCCGGCAATACCGGGGGAGCCGGGCTCTGGGTCTACCAGATGCGCGACGGGGCGATCGACGGGATCGGCAGTTTCAGCGGTGCGGTGCTGCGCGGGGGGCGGGGCGCGAACCTGCTGACCGGCACCGAGCGGAACGATTTCCTGACCGGGCTCGGCGGCCATGACACCCTGCAGGGGCTGGGGGGCAACGACAGCCTGGACGGGGGACCGGGGGACGACCTGCTGCAGGGGGATGGCGGGGCGGATACGCTCTATGGCGGCGACGGGGCCGACACGCTGGTGGGCGGGGCCGGCGACGACCGGCTGATCGCCGGCGATACCGAGGCCGACCTGCGCGACATCGTCTATGGCGGGACCGGCCACGACGTGATCGACGGCGGCTTCGGCAACGACGAGCTGCGCGGGGACGAGGGCAACGACACGCTGACCGGGGGCTCCGGCGTCGACACGGTGCTGGGCGGCGCGGGCGACGACGTGCTGACCGGACAGGCCTGGTCCGATGTCCTCATGGGCGGCGACGGGGCCGATTTCATCAACGGCGGCTTCGGTCATGACCGGGTGAACGGCGGCGCGGGCGCCGACCGGTTCTACCACCTCGGCGTCGAGGGCCACGGCTCGGACTGGATCCAGGACTTCTCCGATGCCCAGGGCGACGCCCTGGTCTTCGGCGGCACCGGGCGGATCACGGACTTCCAGGTCAATATCGCGGCCACCGCCGGGGCCGGCAGCGCCGCGACGCAGGAGGCCTTCGTGATCTACCGCCCCACCGGGCAGGTGCTCTGGGCCCTGGTGGACGGTGCAGGGCAGCCGCATCTGGATCTCGTCCTGGGGGGCGCGACCTACGACCTGCTGGGCTGACCAGCCTCTCCCAGCTGTTTTGGCCCAACCCTTTCGGTCCCAGCCCTTCTGGTCCCAGTCTTTTCGGCCCCTGTCCTGTTGGCCCCGGGCTGTCCGGTTTCCGGGCAGCCGGCCCCCCAAAAACAAATGGACAGCTCCGCAAACCGCGCGATAGGATGGACGCATTACAACCTTCGCATATTTCAAAGGTGCAGTCATGCGCCCGCTGCCCGCCCATCCCACCTCGCCCACCGGCATCCGTCTGCTGATGCTGCGTCTTTTCCTTGTCGCGGGGTGTCTTGGCGGGATCACGTTCCTCGGAGATCAGGGAAAAGCCATGGGTTCGCCGCAACCTACCGCGTTCCGGACAGAGGCGTCGGTTCCCGCCGCATGGGGCGGCGTGCAGGGCCATGCGGCCTTCGACGACGGACAGGCGCTGGAGGCCGGACGCTACCGGACCTATCACCTGCGCCCCGCGGGTCCTGCCGGGACCTCAGCCGGGACCTCTGGGGGCGCCTCTGGCCTGCCGGCCTCGGTGCAGCGCCAGGCCGCCCTGGCCGCCCCCCTTGCCGCCCTGCCCGCGGATGCCACCCTGACCGACCGCGCCGATGCGGCCACGGCCCTCGGGGTCGACCTGCCCGCCCTGGCGCGGGCCGGGTTCGGCGGGGGCAAGCAGGTGCTGCCCAACAGCCTGCTGGTCCGGCAGGGCCCCGCGGGCGGGCTCGCGGCCTTCCACCTGCGCCTGACCGCCGACCGCCCCGGGGCCGCCGCCCCGACCACCCTCTATTGCATTGCCACCGGGCCGGACGGTTCGGTGGAGGTCGCCATCACCCACCTGGGCCAGGTTCGCCCGGACCTGATGGCGGCCATTGCCGACGGGATCTGCACGGGATCCTGATGGCCGCGCGGGATCGCGCAGCCCCGAGCGGTTCCGGATTTCGCCGGGGCCAGACGTCATTTGAGACCTTCATTTCGCAGTTACGGAAAGCGAGTCAGCCATGTCCAACACTACGCCAGAAGTCGCTATCGGTGCCGGCGTGCCCGCCACGGGCCAAACCATGCTGGCGGACATCACCCATGATTTCCACTGGGCCGACGGGACCCTTCAGTACTACCTCGGCGGGCCCGAGGTTCTGACCTTCGACCCCGAGTTCAACGCCTACTACAACGGCACCCCCACCGATTATTACAGCGGCAGCCCCGACGCCTCCTTCGCCTTCGAGACGCAGACCGTCCGGGCCTTCGACATGATCGACAGCGTCATCGCGACGGATTTCACCCGCGTGCTGACCGCTGCCACGGCGCAGACCACCGCCGACCTGGTGATCGTCTCCTCCTCGACCAGCGACGAGGCCGGTCTCGAGGGCTTCTTCCGCTTCCCCGGTGACGCCACCCGGGCCGCCAACGACTACTGGAGCCTCGGCGTCTTCTCGAGCCACCTCGACGTCATGACCGCCAACCCCGAGCGGGGCGGCGGCGAATACCGCAACTGGACCATCATCCACGAGATCGGCCACGGGCTGGGGATCTACCACCCGTTCCAGGGCGATGCCGCGACCAGCGTCGGCTCCGCCATGGACAATGAACGCTACACGGTGATGTCCTACACCGGCTCCGCCAGTGCCACGACCTACGGCCACGCGGTGACGATGATGGCGCTCGATATCGCCGCCCTGCAGGCGCAGTACGGCCAGGAGAGCTATGCCACCGGCAACTCCACCTACACGCTCTTCGACGCGGCCGGCGGGGACCTGTCCCTGGCCGAGGGCGCGATGTCCATCGGCCGGGCCTATGCCACGATCTGGGACACCGGCGGGAGCGGGGACACGATCCGCTACGGCAACACGGACAATTCCGTCCTGATCAACCTCAACGATGCCACCCTGGACCGGTCCGGCGTGGCGGCCGATGCCGCCCCCGCGGTGACCGCGCTGCAGCACACCAGCATCTTCTCCCACCTCGACACCGCCCTGCAGACCTCGATCACCAGCCCCGACTACCACGCGGGCGGCTTCTTCTCGCAGGTGCTGACCGAGGCCAACGGCACCTACTCGGCCATCGACGGCGGCTTTGCCATCGCCCGCGGCGTGCAGATCGAGAACGCCCGGGGCGGCAATGAGCGCGACGTGCTGATCGGCAACGAGCAGGCCAACACCCTGGTCGGTCTCGAGGGCAACGACACGCTGATCGGCTCGGGCGGCAACGACACGCTGGACGGCGGCGAGGGCTGCGACACCGCCAGCTTCTCGGGGGCCTATGCGGAGTACACGATCACCGAGAACGAGAACGGCACCGTCACCGTGGCCCATTCGGGCGCGGACGGCACCGACACGCTGAAGGACATGGAGTTTCTCCAGTTCAGCGATCAGCGCGTCAGCCTCGTGGCCGAGGCGCTGGACTTCACCGAGGTGACCAGCAGCGCCTTCGTCGACTACGGCGCCAACGTGCTCTACCGCAACGATGACGGCAACTCGGGCGCGATCGACATCAGCTCGATCTTCGAGGACGGCATCCTGATCGACGGCCTCCAGTACGACGCCTTCTACGTCAACACCAACGGCAACGTCACCTTCGGCGGCGGGCTGAGCACCTATACCCCCACCGGCATCACCGGCGCGGGCCGCGAGATCATCGCCCCCTACTGGGCCGACGTGGACACCCGAAACCCCACCGAGGGGACCAACCCGGGCAACGTCTACTGGGACTTCAACGAGGACCGCGACTCGATCATCGTGACCTGGGACAACGTGGGCTACTACAGCCGGCGCACCGACCTGCTCAGCTCCTTCCAGCTGGAACTGGTCGACCGGGGCTGCGGCAACGTCGAGATCATCTTCCGCTACGAGAACATCTCCTGGACCGCGGGCGAGGCCTCGGGCGGGACCGATGGCCTCGGCGGCACCACCTCGCGGGCGGGCTTCTCGCTGGGCGACACCTACTTCGAGCTGCCCGCCTCGGGCAACGAGGCGGCGATGCTGAACCTCGAGAACGCCCAGGGCAACCTCAGCGTCTCGGGCGTCTGGCAGTTCATCGTCTCGGGCGGTGAAGTGCAGGGCGTCGGCGGGGCCGAGGATGACCTCTTCGAAGGCGACGACGGCAACGACAACTACCTCGGCGGCCAGGGCAACGACACCGTGTCGGGCGGCGGCGGCAATGACAGTCTCTTCGGCGGTCAGGGCGACGACAACCTCGACGGCGGCGAAGGCAACGACAGCCTCGACGGCGGCAGCGGCCAGGACACGGTGAACGGCGGCCCGGGCGATGACCTGCTCGTGGATGGCGGCACCGACGACGACCTCTTCGACGTGCTCTACGGCGGCGACGGCAACGACTTCATGGATGGGGGCTACGGCAACGATTCCATGCGCGGCGATGCCGGCAACGACACGATGATCGGTGGCCATGGCTCCGACACCGTGATCGGCGGCGCGGGCGACGACGTGCTGACCGGTCAGACCTGGTCCGACCTGATGTTCGGCGGCGACGGCGATGACTTCATCAACGGCGGCTTCGGCCATGACCGGGTGAACGGCGGGGCCGGCGCGGATCGCTTCTACCACCTCGGCGTCGAGGGCCACGGCTCCGACTGGATCCAGGACTACGATTCCGAGGAAGGCGACCTGCTGGTCTATGGCGGCACCACCTCCATCAACAACTTCCAGGTGAACTTCGCCGAGACCCCGAACGCCGGTGTCTCCGGGGTCGAGGAGGCCTTCGTGATCTTCCGGCCCACCGGCCAGATCCTCTGGGCGCTGGTGGACGGGGCCGCGCAGGAGCACATCAACATGCAGATGAGCAACGGCGTGACCTACGACCTGCTGTCCGCCTGAGCGGGCCAGAGGGACCCCGATCAGGCCCCCTCTGCGAACCCCCCGCGAAACCCCTGCGAGACCGGGCTCCGGCCCGGTCTCGACCACACGCCCCGGCCCTTTCGCGAAGCGCGTGCCCCGGTTCCCCCTTCCGATGCCCCTTCAGACACCTGTTTTTGGGCGTCCTCCGTCCCGGCCATGCGCGTCAAGCGTGTGGCGGGCTTCGTCTTTCTCTCCATGCGATACGCAGGCGTACATAAATCCCCGCCCTGCCCCCCGGCGGCGGCCGGAAAGGCTTCGCGCCTGCCTCTCCCCATGCTAGCGTCCTGATGCGATCATGATGCAGGACTGATTTCGGGGAGCAAATCATGCAGGTCACCTTCACCGGCTGGGACACCTATTTCTTCGACGCCGCCTTCTTCGACGAGGACGGCTGGGTCGCCGACCATGACGTGTTGAGCGGGACGAGCACCGAAGTCACCATGCGCAACACCGATACCGGGGCGGTCTTCGTGATCACCGGCACCGGCTTCACCTTCGATGGCGACGGCAACGTGGACGGCGGCACCCTGCAGTCGATGACCATTTCCCACAGCGGCGTGGAACAGGGCAGCATCACCGGCATCAACTGGGACGTGGAGGCCTTCATCACCGCGCTCTTCGCCCTGCAGGAAGACGAAGACATCGGCCCGCTGGTCGCGCTCTTCGAGGCGGATGCGCCTCTGACGCTGGATGCGAGCGCCGCCACCGCGGGCATCGACATCATCGGCCTGATGTCCGACCTGCTGGACCAGATGAGCACGCCGGTCACCTTCATCGGCTCCCAGTATTTCGACAGCTTCCGCGGCACCCCGGGCGCCGACACGGCGGACATGGGCACCAACCCCTTCGATGTCGACTACTACGAGGCCAGCTTCGGCGACGACACGATCAGCTTCGCCAATGCCACCAGCGAGGGCTACTTCTGGCTCAACTACGGCGAGATGCCGAGCCCGGTGACGGTCACCGTCGACGGCGCCGCGGGCACCGGCGCGATCCAGACCGCCTTCTTCACCGATACGCTGGCGGATGTGACCAATGCGCTGACCTCCGACGGGCTGGTGATCGAGGGCACCGGGGGCGACGATACCTTCACCCTGACCTCGCAGGGCGAGCAGTGGATGAACGTCCACGGCGGCGCGGGCGACGACACCTTCAACCTGACCCTGAACGGCGGGCTGCGGCTCTCCTACGGCGGCGGCGAAAGCGACAGCCCCTCGCAGGGGCTGGTGGCCAACCTCGCGACCGGCGTGATCAGCAATGACGGCTATGGCGATACCGATCAGGTCAACGTGCTCGGCGGCACCGCCCGGATGGAGATCGAGGGCACCCGCTACGTCGACACGATCATCGGCTCGGACCGCAACGAGAGCTTCATCCTGCGCGAGGGCGTGGGCGACAGCGTGGATGGCGGCGGCGGCACCGACCGGCTGCGCTATGACCGCAACCAGATCGAGGAGGGCGTCAGCGTCGACCTCGCGGCCGGCACCGCCTCGGGCAGCTGGCGCGGCGAGGCCTTCAGCCACAGCTTCTCGAGCATCGAACAGGTGCGCGGCTCGCGGACCGGCGACGACACCCTGCTGGGCAGCAGCGGCGAGGACACCCTCGAGGGCCGCGGCGGCGATGACCGGCTGGACGGGCGCGCGGGCGATGACGCGCTCTACGGCGAGGATGGCAATGACACGCTGATCGGCGGCGAGGGCGACGACCAGCTCCATGGCGGCGATGGCACCGACGTGCTGAACGGCGGCGCGGGCAACGACACGCTGATGGGTGGCGACAGCGCCGACGACCTGCGCGACGTGATCTACGGCGGCGACGGCAACGACAGCATCGACGGCGGCTATGGCAACGACGAGCTGCGCGGCGACGGCGGCAACGACACGATCGTCGGTGGCTACGGCGCCGACACGGTGATCGGCGGGGACGGCGACGATGCGCTGACCGGGCAAACCTGGTCCGACGCGATCTTCGGCGGAGCCGGCAACGACTTCATCAACGGCGGCTTCGGCCATGACCGGGTGAATGGTGGCACCGGCGCGGATCGCTTCTATCACCTCGGCGTCGAGGGCCACGGCTCCGACTGGATCCAGGACTTCTCCAATGCCGAGGGCGACGTGCTGGTCTACGGCGGCGGTGCCGCCGACATCAGCCAGTTCCAGGTCAACTTCACCGAGACCGCCAGTGCCGGGGCCGACGGGGTCGAGGAGGCCTTCGTCATCTACCGCCCCACCGGCCAGATCCTCTGGGCGCTGGTCGACGGCGGGGCGCAGGACAGCCTCATGATCGACATCAACGGCACCACCCACGACCTGCTGGCCTGAGGCCCCGGTCGTGATGGATCAGGATCAGCTGGCCCCGGGCGCCCCTGCCGCGCCCGACCCGGTGCCCGATTTGGCGCCCGATTTGGCGGCCGACCTGGCGCAGGCCCTCTCGGCCAAGCTCGAGGAGGCCCGCCTGCTGGCCTTCGACGGGCTGGCCGAAATCGAGACGCTGCTGACCGTCCTGTGCGACACAACGCGCCCGGAGGACACCGGGCGCGCGGCCCTCAAGGCGCTGGAGGCCCGGCATGTCCTGCGCCGGACGCTCGTCGAACATCTCTACCACGCCCCCTCGGCACAGGTGTCGGGGCTCGCGGCCCAGGCGGCGGCCCTGGCCGCGGATCCGCTGTTCGATCCCGCGTGGTATCGCGCCAGCTACCCGGATGTCGCCGCCGCGGGTCTGGACCCGGCCATGCACTACCTGCGCGCGGGGGCCTTCGAGGGCCGCGATCCGGGCCCGGCCTTCCAGACCATGGCCTATTACAGCGCCAACCCGGACATCGCCCGGGCCGGCTGGCCTGCCCTGTCGCATTACCTGATGTACGGACGCGCCGCGGGCCGCGCGACAGGCGTCAGCCCAGAACGGCCGTGAACTCGCGCAGCAGGGCGCGGCGCAGCCGGTCGTACTCGGCCTCCAGCACCTCCCTGTCGGCAAAGAGCTGCGCCAGCCTCTGCTGCTGCCTGGCATAGGCCGCACAGAAGGCCGGGCCGGTCTCGACCTCCGCCAGCCGTCCCGGGACCTCGCCGGGGGCGAGCCCGTCGAGGTTCACCCAGCTGCCCGGCTCTGCCAGCTCATGCACCCGATGCCCGCCCTGCGCGAGGTAGAGCGGCACGGCGCCGACCGCATAGGCGTCAAAGAGCTTCTCGGTGATGTACTCCGGGTCATGGGTGTTCTCCAGCGCCCCCACGAAGGCGAAGCGATCCCGCAGGTCCAGCGCCTTCTGCAGGTGCCAGTCCACCAGCGCCTGTCGGGGGGCCTCTGCGGAGGGGTCCCCGGACCAGCCGCGCCCCATGCACCGGGTGCCCGGCCCCTGGCAGGCCTCGGCGATCTCGGTGCGCAGGTTGCACAGGGACAGGACCGGGCTGCCGGGAAACCGGACGACGTAACGGGGCGAGTGCCGCCGCGCCATGACGAAGGCCAGCCGCCCGGAGAGCTGCGCGAACCGGGCCTGCCACTCCTCCGGGCGCCGCTGCGCATTGCGCGCGAACCAGACCCGGTAGCGGGTGCGGAAATGCTCTGCCGTCAGCAGGAAGTAGGGGATCCGCTCGAACCGGTAGAGCGTCGAGGTCCGGTGGTTCAGCTGGGTGACTGCCAGCGGTCCGTCCGGCGCCGTATGGACAAGGTCCCGGCGCAGCGGGTCCTGCCCCCAGATCGTGTCCCAGAAGGGCTCCTCCGACAGCAGCACGGCGCGCTGGTCCCGTGACAGGCCGCGCAGCACCGCGGCCTGGCTGTCGAGGTCCTTGCTGTGGGCCACGGCCACGATGTCCGCGCGCGCCGGATCCGCCACCACGCGGATATCGCGCAGGCAGCGGGCCCGGATCTGCGGATAGGCCAGCGGCTGGCGATGGCCATAGGCGCCGATCACGGCAAGGGTGATCATCCGGCCGCGCCCTGCCGACCGGGTCTCGGCCGGGGCTTCAACAGGAGCTTCGGTACGGGCTTCAATCCGCGCCGAAGAGGTCGCGGGTGAAGACCTTCCCGGCCACCGGTTCCAGCTCGGCGGTGCGGCGGTTGGCGATGATCACGTCGCTTTCGGCCATGAACTGGTCGAGGTCGCGGACCACGGCAGAGCCGAAGAACTCCTCCTCTTCCATGGCCGGTTCGTAGATCACGATCTCGATGCCCTTGGCCTTGAGCCGCTTCATCACGCCCTGGATCGAGCTCTGGCGGAAGTTGTCCGATCCCGCCTTCATCACCAGCCGGAAGATCCCGACGCGCTTGGGCGCCCGGGCGAGGACCTGCTCGGCGATGAAGTCCTTGCGGGTCCGGTTCGCCTCGACGATGGCGAGGATCAGGTTCTGCGGCACTTCCGAGTAGTTCGCCAGCAGCTGCTTGGTGTCCTTGGGCAGGCAGTAGCCGCCATAGCCGAAGGAGGGGTTATTGTAGTGATCCCCGATCCGCGGATCGAGGCTGACGCCCTTGATGATCTGCATCGGGTTCAGCCCGTGGCTCATGGCATAGCTGTCGAGCTCGTTGAAGAAGGCGACCCGCATGGCGAGGTAGGTATTGGCGAAGAGCTTGATCGCCTCCGCCTCCGAGGCCTCGGTGAAGAGGACCGGAATGTCCTCGTCCAGCGCGCCCTCGACCAGCAGGCCGGCAAAGCGCCGGGCCCGCTCGGACTGCTCGCCCACCACGATCCGGCTGGGGTGCAGGTTGTCGTAGAGCGCCCGGCCCTCGCGCAGGAACTCCGGGCTGAAGAGGATCCGGTCGGTGCCCATCTTCTCGCAGAGCGCCCGGGTGTAGCCCACGGGGATCGTCGACTTGATGACGATGGTGGCCTGGTCGTTCACCTTCAGCACCGCCTCGATCACCGTCTCGACGCTGGAGGTGTCGAAGAAGTTCGTCTTGGGGTCGTAGTTCGTCGGGGTCGCGACGATGACGAAGTCCACCCCCTCGAAGGCGGCGGCCGGGTCGGTGGTGGCGGTCAGGTTCAGCTCTTCGCCCGCCAGGTAGGCCTCGAGCTCCGCATCGATGATCGGGCATTTGCGCGCGTTGAGCATCGCGACCCGCTCTTCACTGATGTCGAGCGCGCGGACTTCGTTGTGCTGGGCCAGCAGCACCGCGTTGGAGAGACCGACATAGCCGATACCGGCGACGGCGATTTTGGTTCCGGACATGGGAGACGCCTCGTTCGTTTCTGGGGACAGATCAGACAGCGGCCTGCGCCCGCATCAGCTGCGGGCGTAGACGTCTTCGTAACGGATGATGTCGTCCTCACCGAGGTAGGAGCCGGTCTGGACCTCGATCAGCACCATCGGCACCTTGCCGGGGTTCTCCATCCGGTGGACGGCCCCCAGCGGGATGTAGACCGACTGGTTCTCGGTCACCAGTTTCACATCCTCGTCCACGGTCACGCGGGCCGTGCCCTCGACCACGATCCAGTGCTCGGAGCGGTGGTGGTGGGACTGCAGCGACAGCGCCGCGCCCGGATGCACCACGATCCGCTTCACCTGGAAACGGCCGCCGACGATCAGGCTCTCGTACCAGCCCCAGGGGCGGTAGTCGCGCGGCAGCTGCACGGCCTGGGCAGCCCCCTTGGCCTTCAGGGCCGAAACCGCCTCCTTGACCCGCTGGGCCTCGGATTTCGGCGCGACCAGCACCGCGTCGGACATGGCGACGACCATCATGTCCTCCAGCCCGATGCCGACCACCTCCTGCCCCGGTGTCTCGGAGCGCAGCAGTGTGTCGGCGCAATCGATCGCGGTGGCATGATCGGAACAGGCGTTGCCGGACGCATCCTGCGGGCTTTCCATCCAGACCGCGTCCCAGCCGCCCAGGTCCGACCATGCGTGGCCGTAGGGCATCACGGCGAGGTTCTCGGCCTTCTCCATGATCGCGTAGTCGATCGAGATGTCCTCGGCCCCGGACCAGGCCTCCGGCTCCAGCCGGGTGAAGCCCAGGTCGGCCTGGGCCCCGGCCAGGGCGGCCTCGACCGCGGCCAGCAGGGCGGGCGCATGGGCCTTGTAGGCGGCGATCAGCGTCTCGGCGGTGAAGAGGAAGATACCGGCGTTCCACAGGAAGGTGCCCGCGGCGAGCATCTCCTCGGCCCGGGCGGCCTCGGGCTTCTCGACGAAGCGGGCCAGGCTCTGGGGCGCGGTGGCGGCAATATCCGCACCGGCGGCCAGTTCGAGGTAGCCATAGCCGGTCTCGGGCCGGGTCGGCGTGATGCCGAAGGTCACGAGGTCGCCGGCCTCGGCCCGGGGGGCTGCGGCCTGCACCGTGGCCCGGAAGGCGGCGGGATCGGGGATCACGTGATCCGAGGGCGCCACCAGCATCAGCGCCTTGGGGTCCTTCTGCGCCAGCCAGAGCGCCGCCGAGAGGATCGCGGGGGCGGTGTTGCGCCCTTCCGGCTCGATCAGGATGCCCTGCGGCGCCAGTTCGACCCCCGCCAGCTGTTCGGTGACGATGAAGCGGAACGGATCGCCGGTCAGCACCACCGGCGCGGCAAAGCCCTCACCGGAGAGGCGCAACGCAGAGGCCTGGAACAGGCTCTCCTCGCCCATGAGCTTGGCGAACTGCTTGGGATAGGACTTCCGGCTGAGAGGCCAGAGCCGGGTGCCGGAGCCGCCGCAGAGAAGGATGGGGGTGATCATCTGGCTGGGTCCTTGATTGATCTTCAATAGTGCCGCGTCGGGTCAGGGCTGCGCCCCTTACCCGAAAATCTTTTTGAAGTCGGGAACGTACGACTTCCGAAGCTTGTGGAAGAACGTATCCTTGAAATACTTGTCGGCGTCGACGCTGGTCACGCCGAACCGTTTGAAAAAGCCGTCGAGCGCCTTGATGAAGGCCTGCCGGTAGGCATTGGCCTGATCCAGGTGCATCTGGCGGATGCGGGCCGGGTTGCGCGGCCAGCGCACCATCTCTTCGACGGCTTCGGCGATCGCCTCGGGAGTCGGATCGGCGATGATCGAATTGTACTCGTTGTACCAGACATCGCGCCCGCCATAGGACGGTGTCGAGACGACCGGCACACCGCAGAGCAGGTATTCGCTCGACGCGAAACAGGCGCCCTCGGTCTCCGACATGATCAGGCCGCAGGAGGCCTTGTTGATCATCTCGCAGACCTGATCCGGCGTCAGCTGGGTATCGTTCAGGTAGCGGTGCGGCGGCAGGGGCGCTTCGGCATTGCCATGGTTGATCCCGGCCACGAGCGCGAGGTTGCCCACCTTCGCCGCCAGTTCATGGCGTTTGAACGCGGAGCGTCGCGCCACGTAGATGGCATCGTATTCCTTCGGCAGCCCGAGCGGCTTCATGACGAGGTTCTCGTCGAGCCAGGCGTTGTGGTTGATCACCGCGCCCTGGAACCCGTCAAAATTCTGCTGCTCGAGCGGCGAGTTGAACATGAAGAAGAAGTTTTCCTTCCGCAGGCCAAGCAGGCGGAAGATCTTCTCGGTGTCCTTGGCGCCACCGACGCTCTGGTACCAGCCGCTGTAGACGAAGAAGATGTCCGTCGGGCGGAAATGCTCATGCCATTCGTACATCCAGTTCCAGTTGTTCCGGATGTTCTCGATGATGAAGATCCGGCATTCCGGACCATCGTAATAGACCCGGAACGGGAAGGCCGGGTTCGGCCAGACATAGCTGGGCTTGTAGTCGTGCTTGGTTTCAGCCAACGCGCTGTTCCTTGTGCTCAGGATGCCTTCCGGGCGCCTTTGAAGAGCGCCACGATGTCATCGTGCCACATGCCTGCCCGCATCTTCGGAGTGAAATTCTGGCGGAAATAGAGATGCGCATCCACATCTCCGTCTCCGTGCCGCTTGAGAATGTCCCCGAAGACCTTCGCAAAGCGCTTCCGATACACCTCGGCCTGATCGATATGCATCTTGATGATCTTCTCGGGATCGCGCGGATTGGCCACAAAGGTCTCGACCGCGGCGGCCACGGCATCCGGGTTCGGCTCGGCGATGATCGCGTTGTAGTCGTTGTACCAGACATCGCGCCCGCCCAGGGACGGAGTCGACACGACCGGGATACCGCTCAGCAGGTATTCGCTGGAGGCGAAGCAAGCGCCTTCCATCGCCGAGAGCAACAGGCCACAGCGCGACTCGTTAAGCGTCTTGTGCACCTCGGCCTGGGTGAACTTGTGCGGATTGAGCCAGGCCTGCTCCGGCACCGGCGAGATCGCGTTGCCGTGGTTGTCACCGGCGATGATCGCGAGGCTCTGCACCTTCTCCGCCAGCATGTGGCGCTTGAAGGCGCTCCGGCGGCCGACGTAGACCGCGTCGAACTTCTTGGCCGCGCCCGTGGCGCCGAACTGCTTTTCCTTCAGCCAGGCGTTCTGGTTCAGGATCTCGCCCGTAAAGCCGTAGCGCTCGAAATTCTTCTGCTCCTGGGGGGAGTTGTACATCATGAAGAAGTTCTGCTTGCGCAGGTTCAGCAGCGAGAAGATCTGGTTCGCCTCGCTCGCGAACCCCTCGCTCTGGTACCAGCCCCCGAGCACAAAGAAGTAATCCGTCGGGCGGATGTCCTCGGCGCATTCGGAGAGCCAGTTCCAGTTGTGCTGTACGTTTTCGATGATGAAGACGCGCACATTTCCGGACTCGTAGAACAGCCGGAAGGGCACGCTGGCGGGCCAAGTGAAGGAAGGCTTGAAATCGGACATAGGTGGCTCCGTCAGCAATGGGATTTGAGATGTCTGTCTACTGTCACACCAACTCCGCGCTGGAGAGGGCCGGAGCCAGCACATCGACTGTCCGCCGCCACAACTCAGAGCTGCGCCGCGTCTCGAGAGGCAACCTCAACGCCACTTCCAGAAGCCGCCGGTTGTTGTACGGGATGCAGACATCGACGGACATTTCGCACTCAGAAGCCCGCACGGAGGCCCACTTGGGATTCCGGTGTTCCCAGTAGAACAGGTCCCTCCAATCGTATCCCTCCACGTTCTTGAAGCCCGTCTTCTTGATGTACTCCCCCATCAGCGCAATGCTGTCGGGGTTGTTCCAGACTTTCAAGGACCAGAGCTGAGACATGTTCTGGGCCGTCGGGACATCCGGAGGAATCTGTCCGCTGAGCCGATAGAAAGACTGACCGATCTCGGCCACGTAGGAGTCTATCAAGATGTCACTTTGATCGAAACACTCGTTGTACATCGCCATGACCCGCGGGTTCACGGGCAGCGGAGACTGGTGCTTCAGGCCCGGCACGATGTTGAGCAGCCCTGTCGGGTACCTGTCCTCTGCCAGATCGAAGGTCTCATGGCTCGCGCCGACACGTGCGCACAGGGCGCGCGCCGCGTCCGTGTCCGACTGCAGGTCCCGACCGTTGTTATACGTGAAGAACTTCACATTGGCGAAGCCGCTATCTGTGAAAGCCGCCATCGAGACGCGAGAGTCGAGCCCCCCCGTCACCGCAACCCGCAGTGTGCGGTTAAGCGAAGAGAGCAGGTTCGCCTGCACGCGCAGGGTCTCGGAAAACGTCTCAAGCGCCTCCTCGAAGGAGATCGCGCCGCGCAGAGGTCGGCGGGGATAGAAACGCCGTACCGACAAGTCATTGAGGCACAGTTCTGTATTCGAGGTCAGCTTGAGAACGTCTTTCGTGAGGGTTCTCACACCGGGAACGTAGGCCGAGGCTTGCCCCAGCGACACCGCCAGATCGAAAATACCCTTTACGAACCGGTCTTCACCTTTTTTCGCGAAGGTCTTGTTGAGAAACTCGTGCGACGAGACGAAGCGCTCGCCCTGACCGTCGACACAGTAATGCACCGGCTTCATGCCCGCTGCGTCTTGCAGGATGAAATAGCGCCCGTTGTCCTTGTAGACGATGAAGAACGTCCCGCTCAGATCGTCCACGCCAGACAGAAAGCGCTCTCGGCTTTCTTTCAGACGCTCCAGAAGTTCTTCCTGGATACGGTCAATGTCCGTTTCCTTACCCCAGGGGTCCAGAACGAAACCGCAGACAAGGACGAAGTTCCCGTCCGCGTCCGGCGCCCGCATGCTGGAGATATTCGACCGGGGGCAGGTCCAGATCGAGAGGCGACCTTGCTCTGCAGACGTATCGTCATTTAACTCGGCCCGAAGCTCGTAGTTGGAAAGCTGTGTATCGCCCAAAAACCTGTCGATAAAATCTTTTGTTTCTTGGGGTGCACGCGAAGTAATAATATAGCCGCGAGAAAAAGCGTCTCTTACAGATATCGCCATGGTGAGTAGTCTCTAGTCCAGTCAATTTTGGCACGCCGAGTGAGGGGCGCGCTGCATTTTCAATCAGGCCATATGGCTCACAGCCGCAGGCCCTCGGCCTGCTTGAACCACTCATAGGTGCCCTGCACCCCCTCCTCAAGCGGCACACGCGCCGTCCAGCCCATCTCGGCCAGGCGGCTGACATCCATCAGCTTCTTCATGGTGCCGTCGGGCTTGGAGGGATCGTTGCTGATCTTGCCCTGGTAGCCGGTCACCTTCGCCACCATCTTCGCCAGGTCCAGGATCGAGATGTCGACCCCGGTGCCCACGTTGATGTGGCTCAGCATCGGCTGGGTGTTGGCCTCGTAGGTCTCGCGGTCGAGATCGAGCACGAAGAGCGAGGCCTCGGCCATGTCGTCGACGTGCAGGAACTCGCGCATCGGCTTGCCCGAGCCCCAGATCACCACCTCCTCGGTGCCGTTCTGCGCTGCTTCATGGAAGCGGCGGATCAGCGCGGGCAGCACATGGGAGTTCTCGGGGTGGAAGTTGTCACCCGGCCCGTAGAGGTTCGTCGGCATGACCGAGCGGTAGTCGACACCATACTGCCGGTTGTAGCTCTCGCAGAGCTTGATGCCGGCGATCTTGGCGATGGCATAGGGCTCGTTGGTGGGCTCCAGCGTGCCGGTCAGCAGCGCGTCTTCCTTCATCGGCTGCGGCACGGCCTTGGGATAGATGCAGGAGGAGCCGAGTTGCAGCAGGCGTTTCACCCCGGCGGCAAAGGCCTGGTGGATCACGTTGCACTCGATCATCAGGTTTTCATAGATGAACTCGGCCGGGTAGGTGTTATTGGCATGGATACCGCCCACCTTGGCCGCGGCGAGGATCACCACGTCGGGCTTTTCCGCCTGCATGAAATCCGCCACCGCCTGCTGGTTGCGCAGGTCGAGCTCGGAGGAGGTGCGGGTGATCAGCTCCAGCGCTTCACCGGCCGCCTTGCGGGCCTCGAGGTTGCGCAGAATGGCGCCGCCCACCATGCCGCGGTGACCCGCGATGTAAATCCGCATATCTATCGTCCTTCGGTCTGAAATTCAGCGCCCCACGGCTTTAGGATGGGTGCTGCCACATGACAACCCTTCGAACGTCCCGCAGCCCCTGCCAAGCACAAAGCCGCAAGCCATATGAGGTCAGAACAGCACAGTCGCACGCCGTCCCCAAAGGACGCCAGCTTGTGCCTGCTCCGCCGCGTCACGGAGCGGTCGCATCCGACCGGCGGGCGGACAGGCTCCCGGCGAACATGACGTCAGACAGTCGATGGCGACCAGTCAGAAGACGCCCAGGATATTGGCAAATCTCGGGTCCCCGCGACGCTCGATCAGGACGGACTTTGCCGGGCGCGGGAACCATCCCTCGAACTTCTTCAGACTGATCGGGTCTTGCACATGCCCGGGGACGAGCCCCCCCTCGACCTCGTACGACGTCGAACAGATCACCATGCTCCCCATGCGGCAGAGGGATTCCGCAAACCCCTTGGCGTCATCGATGTGCTCGATCGTCTGGTGACTGATCACCACGTCAAAAGACGCCTTGCCGCACAAGGCCTCGACATCCAGTTCGAATGCGTTACCCTTGACAAATGTAACGTCAGGCACGTCTTCCCATTCCGGGATATACTGAATGTCGTTGGCAAATCTCTTCGGTATCCAGTCCAACTGGCATACGATGGGCGATACGAAACACCCGACATCAATTACACTTTCGGCATCTGGCGCAAATTTCTCAACCATATCGGTCGTATATCTGTAGAAAAGGGCGTCCTGCCTTTTTGCCCAGTAGTCATTCCTGTCGCGAGGGAATTTTCGCGCATCGCCCATAAATATCTCCCCAACCTTTATGCACTGGTATGAGAATAACGCTATTGGGATAATCTATTAATATCAAGAAGCCCTCCGGAAAATGAGTCTATTTTTCCGGAGGGGATAAAAAGTGGCCTCCAAGGCGACGTCAGCCAGGCAGGCCGTCCTTGCGCACGAAGCACAGCCCGTCATCCGTTGCATAGGTACAAGCATAGCCGAGCTGGGCAAGGTTAGCGACGGCACCCGCAATCCGGTCCGGCCAGTTGTCATCCATCGGGTGGTTCAACTCATCGAACTCGATACAGAACACCAGCGGCCGGCAGTCCTGCTTACTGAAATCGGCCAGAACAGTATATTCCGCCCCTTCGATATCGATCTTGATGATGTCGGGCGACACGCCGAGGTCCGCGACAATGGTGGACAGCCGCCGGACGTCGGCCTCGAAATAGGTCTCCGTCCGCTGCAGGTTCACGATCGAATGCGAGATATGCGCCTCGTTCTGCGGGCTGTAGAACTTCACGACCTCGTCGGCGTCCCAGATCCCGATCTCATGATAATGCAGCTTGTCGAGGACAGATGCCGGCACGCGGTACCAGTGCCGTTCCTGCTCATCGCGCATGATCTTTTCCGGGGCGCCCTCCCGGATGCCGTTCTGCACCCGATCATAGTATTTTTTGGCACCGGGCGTGGGGTCAAAGATATGAACCGTCAGTCCGTACCGATGCGCCACGGCAACATCAAAGCTGATGTCCGTGCCCGCCCCGAAGGAGAACACCGTCTCGCACTGTGCGAAGGCGAACTCGGGAACCTGCCAGGCCCCGTACTTGGTCCCCAGGGAGACGTGGGGCAACTCTGGCTCGACAGACACCAGCCCCTTCAGAAAACTCGCCGTATCAAACATCGCATTCATCCCTTTCAATGCACGTCACCTCCCCAGCCGGCGGGGACACCGCAGGCCGGGGGGCGTTCTGTCATTGCGCAGGAACGAGTGCGTGTTTCTCAGCCCTCCAGGCTCACGGGCACATCCATGCCATGGGCCTTCAGGAGCGCGTGCCGTTTGGCCGCCTTCAGGTCTTCGGCGACCATCTCGGTACACATGTCCTGCGCCGTGATCTCGGGCACCCAGCCCAGCTTTTCCTTGGCCTTGGTCGGGTCCCCCAACAGGGTTTCCACTTCGGCGGGGCGGAAATAGCGCGGGTCGATACGCATGATCACATCTCCCACCTTAACCATCGGCGAAATGCTGTGGTCCACCGATTTGACCGTCGCGATCTCATCCACGCCTTCGCCGGTGAATTCGAGCTCGATGCCCAATTCCTGTGCAGTCCAGGTGATGAATTCACGCACCGAGTACTGCACGCCGGTGGCGATGACGAAATCTTCGGCGGTGTCCTGCTGCAGCATCATCCACTGCATGCGGACATAGTCCTTGGCGTGGCCCCAGTCGCGCAGGCTGTCGATGTTGCCCATGTAGAGGCAGGGCTCGAGCCCCATGGCGATATTGGCCAGGCCCCGGGTGATCTTGCGGGTCACGAAGGTCTCGCCGCGGCGCGGGCTCTCGTGGTTGAAGAGGATGCCGTTGCAGGCATACATCCCATAGGCCTCGCGGTAATTCACCGCGATCCAGTAGGCGTACATCTTGGCCACCGCGTAGGGCGAGCGCGGGTGGAAGGGCGTGGTTTCCTTCTGGGGAATTTCCTGCACCAGACCATAGAGTTCCGAGGTCGAGGCCTGGTAGAACTTGGTCGTCTTTTCCATCCCGAGGAAGCGGATCGCCTCCAGCAGGCGCAGGGTGCCGATGGCGTCCACGTCCGCGGTGTATTCCGGCGCCTCGAAGCTGACGGCCACGTGGGACTGCGCGCCGAGGTTATAGACCTCGTCGGGCTGCACTTCCTGCAGGATCCGGGTCAGGTTGGAGGTGTCGGTCAGGTCGCCGTAGTGCAGCTTGAGGTCCGGCTTGCTCTCGTGCGGGTCCTGGTAGATGTGGTCGATCCGCTGGGTGTTGAACAGCGAGGCGCGGCGCTTGATGCCGTGAACTTCGTAGCCTTTTTCGAGAAGAAATTCCGCGAGATAGGAACCGTCCTGCCCGGTCACGCCGGTAATCAATGCTTTCTTGGTCATTCTTTGTCCATCAAATCAAAGCCGCGGGCCGCATGGGCGGCGCAGAGACGCGACTTCTGTTTAAGATATCCTGTGTTGTTCGAGATATCCCGCTTCCACGAGGCGAGGGTCCGCTGCCGGCACACGCGATGCCTACAAAACCGGAACCGCCAGCACAAGACAAGCAAGGACTCGCCTGCCGGGCGGTCTATTGCCGTCGTGTCGCGGTGGCGCGCAACTAGGCAACCCTACGAGGTTGATCTGCGCTCCCAGACGTGGTTCGACCATTTCATGTTCCACACGAAAGTCCCGGAGTGACATGCGCCACGCACAGGACCTCATCCCACGACCGCAGCCTCGGCCCCGGACCGCCCCCGGGGTTAGCTGCAGCGCAGAAACCCGTTGCGACCATCCGTGGGCGCAGCTACCTATTCCCTAGTCTCGCAGAGACTGTTCCCGGGCGCCGGCTCACATGATCACGGATGCGCGGCCCGTTCCGATTTCGCGCGGTCCATACATTACACCAAGTCCTGCCCGCCCCCGCGGGCCACGAAAGATAGAAGTCGTATCTTCATGAAAAAAGCCATTCATCTGTACACGCCCTATTACCTCTCGGATGATCACGAGCGTCAGAAGGAACTGGACCTCTGCCTGCAGAAGAACGTGGACGTCAAAGAGGTCGACCGCATCTTCCTGATGATCGATGACGGCCATGTGCCGCCCGTCACCTCGGACAAGATCACCATCCTGCCGATCCCCGGCCGCCCCTCCTACAGCGACTGGCTGGACCTGACCGCGGAGCACAGCAGCGGTGCCCTGTCCGTTCTTGCGAACTCGGACATCTACCTCGACGCGACGGTGACCGAGCTGCACAAGATCTTCGACAGCTCCGACCGGGCGCTGGCCGCGATCAGCCGCTACGAGATCCAGGGTGACAAGATCACCATGCACCCCAAACCCCAGTGGTCGCAGGACGTCTGGGTGGTGGATGGCACCGTCCCCGTGCCGGACCAGATCCGCAAGAAGATGCAGATCCCGCTGGGAGTGCCGCGCTGCGACAACAAGATCGGCTATGTCTTCTCGGTGCATGGCTACGACATCTTCAACCCCTGCACCTTCGTGCGCACCTATCACCTGCACGAGACCCAGCTGCGGGGCTACGACAACCACGTCGACAAGCGCATCCTTGGCGGCACCGCCTGGATCTTCCCCTCCGAGACGCTCACCACGCCCTCCAAGATGGTCTTCGACATCTGGTCGCTGAAGCCCGAACCGGTGGAGCGGATCAAGGTCAACGACACGATCATCGTGAAGGAAAAGCAGGGCCTCGGTCAGCCCAAGCGCAAGAAGAGCGACATGATCGTCGCCTATGACCACAACTGGCAGTTCCCGGCGATCACCGAGCAGCACGCCTTCAACATGCTCAGCGAGCAGCTCGACACCCGCCGGACCGATGGCCGGGTGATCTACTTCGCCTTCCCCTGGGCGACGCTGATCGACAACCTGCTGCACAACAAGAAGAACCCGGAAAAGACCGCCTTCCTCAAGCAGAAGCTGCTGTCCTTCAAGCCGCGGCTGGAACAGGCCGAGACGATCGTCACCACCTGCCAGCACATCCACATGCTGCGGTTCCAGGACCTCTTCGACGAGATGGGGATCACGGATATCTTCTGGTCCCATGCGATCAAGGGCCAGCCTGCCCTGCCCGATCACAAGGGCATCGCCCTGCATCCCTTCCCGCTCTACCCGGTGCAGGCCAAGGATGTCTGGCGCGAGAAACCCGCGCCCAAGAAGCACCTCTATTCCTTCGTCGGCGCCAAGGCGAACCAGTACTACCTGACCCAGTCGCGCAACATCATCATCGAGGACCTCTCGAAGACCAACACCGGCTTCGTGGTGGGCAACGACACCTGGCACTACAACAAGGTCGTCTACGACTACCAGGTGCGCGGCACGGCCGACAAACCCGATGCGCTGGTGGACAACAACGCCTCCGAGAACTTCAAGAAGATCCTGCGCGAGAGCGTCTTCTCGCTCTGCCCCTCGGGCACCGGTCCGAACTCGATCCGGCTGTGGGAATCCATCGGTCTCGGCTCGATCCCGGTGATCCTCGCCGACACGCTCGCCCTGCCCGGCAACCCCGCGCTCTGGGAACAGGCGGCGGTCTTCTGCAAGGAGGACAAGGACAGCATCCTCAAGCTGCCCGACGTCCTGAAGAAAATCCACAAGGACCCGGCGCAGCTCAAGGCCAAGCGCCACGCCATGGCCCAGATCTGGAAGCTCTACGGGATCGAGAACTTCGTCCACGACATCCGCAAGCTGATCCTCGAGAAAAGCCAGGACGCCGCGCAGCGTCCCCTCCCCGAGGCTGCCTCTCAAACGGCCGCCAAGACGGCACCGGCACAGCCAGCCGCACGGCCCGTCCTTGCGGGTCAGGGCAGCCTGAACAGCATCACGACCGATATCCTGCTCTCGCCGGAGCAGGCAAAGGCGCTCTTCAAGAAGGAAAAGCCCCAGATCCAGAAGCTCCTCGCGGCGGCAAGCCCGGTGCAGAAGGACATTTTCGCCCGTGCGCTCACCGCCCGGAACCTCAAGGCGGACTGGGACAAGGCCTGATCACATGCGTATCCACATCATGGGGCGTCACGCCCACCGCACGCCCTTTGCCTATGCGCCCTACAAGCGGCTCTTCGCACAGAAGTTCGACTACGTCGAAGACCCGGCCAAGGCCGACGTGATCCTCTTCGGCTACGTGCTGAACATCGACGAGAGCGCCGAGACGCTGGCCAAGCTGATCAAGGCCAACCCGGCCCTGCGCCTCGTCGTCGTCTCGGAAGAGCCGCTGTGGGACACCACCAACAGCGGCGACTTCCGCAAGCGGCACAACATCCGCAAGACCGGCGACCACGTCTTCCAGTACGAGGTGATCAACCATCACACCTCCGACGCCTATGTCTTCCAGCGGCTGCCCTATTTCCTGACCACGGACGACGAATTCTATCTCCGCTACGCCTACGAGTTCGCCACCAATGCGAAGCTGACGCCCGCGGATATCGCCAGGACCTGGAAACAGGCCGCGATCCGCTATGCCTTCTTCGCCGAGAACCGTGACCTGGTGAAGAAGTACAGCATCCGTCATCCCGACATCGAGACCTACGGTCTGTCGGTCTACCGCACCGATGTCGCCAAGGCGATGCCGGACAAGGGCACGCTGCGGGTCGGCGCAGGCTGGGGGGCCAAGGTCACCCGCCAGCAACTCCCCGACTGGCACCTGGACAAGCTGGTGACCCTGCAGGGCCAGTCGTTCATGATCTCGGCGATCGAGAACACCAGCCAGACGAATTACATCTCCGAGAAGATCTTCGATGCCTACGCCTGCCAGGGCCTGCCGCTGATCTGGGCCCCCAAGTCGCACCGGATCCATGAAATGGCCCCGGCCGGCGCCTGTCTGAACCTCTTCGACCAGTCGCCGGCCGACGCGGTCAAGACGATCACCGGGTTCACGCCCACCAAGGCCACCCACGAGGCCTATGCCGCGGCACAGGCGGCGCTGGCGGACCGGTTCCGCAGGTTCGACGATTTCATCGATGAGCGTATCGGGTTCTATGAACGCCTCTCGGCCGAATTGACGGCCGTCCTCTCCGAGGCGCCTGCCCCGCTTCCCTGAGGGGCAGGCCCGGGGATCCACCCGGGCATCACGGGCCCGCAGCATTCTCCCCGGGTGTTGCTCCATAAGGGGTTTTCCCGGACAGGAAGAGCAGGCTAAGGTCGCAGCCGGCCCCATCCGGTCGTCCGAAAGCAGAAAGACGAAGTTTCATGAGCCCAAGCGCTGACAAAGCCCCCACCCCTCAGGAGGCGGTGCGTCCGCGCATCCTCTGCATGGACGGTGTCGATACCGACCTGTGCAATCGGAGGCTGACCGGCGCGCCGGACCAACCGCTGCCGGAGGGCCGCGCGGACAGGTTTTCCGAGGCCGCGGCCCAGGCCGTCCTGGGCGGCACGGGGCATCTGGTGCTCGTCTATCGCAACGCGGTCCGGAGCCTGCAGGCCGGCCTTCGGGCACAGCACCCCGCGGCCGGGATCCTCGCCGCATGGAAAGAGACCGGAAGCGGTCTTCTGGCCCTGCGGCGCCAGGCCCGGCGCCGCGTTCTGCTGATCGAGGAAAGCGCCCTGCTGCACGGGACGGAGGCAGAGCTCGCCCCGCTGGTGACCCTGCTGGACGGCAGCCTGGCCGCGCCGCTGGCCGCCCCCGATGAGACACCGGATATCCTGGCGCTGGTCGCGATCCAGGCGCTCGCGGCGGATGCGCAGACCCAGGCCATCGACATGGAACTGGAGGCCAGCAGCATCGCCACCGGGGAACAGCCCTGGTCGCTCGAGCAGATCGATGCGATGACCCGTAACCTCCACGGGCTCGAAACGGAGGTCACACGCCTCAGGACGCAGCAGGAGGACGCGGCCGGAACGCTGGCCACGCTGACCGCGGAACGCGACCTGCTGATGGACCAGCTGTCGGAACTCCATGCCGAGGTGCAGGGCCAGGCCGGCGCCGCGGAGGCCCTGAAACAGCAACTCGCCAAGGCCGAGGGCCAGACCCGGGAACAGGAAAAAGCCCTCGCGGAGGCCACCGCCCGTACCACGGCCGCCCGGGCCGAGCGTGCGCGGCAGATGGAGGCCGTGACCGCGGAACGCGACCTGCTGCAGGCCCATATCGCGCAGCTCAAGGAGGAATGGCAGGGCCAGGCCTCCGCCACCGCCGCGCAGGCGGCGGAGCGTGACCTGCTGCTGGAGCACCTCGCCGAGGTCCAGGCCGAAGCCCGGCTTCGGGACCAGGACTTGGCACAAGCCACCCGCAAGGTCACCGATCTCGACGCCGCGCTGAAGGCCGCACAGACCACCGGGCAGGCACAACGCCAGGCCCTCACGGAAGAGATGACCGCAAAACTGCAGGCCGCCCGCGCGGACACCGCCAAGGCCGAAACCGAGCTGACCCGCGTCGCCGCCAAGCTGGCCACCCTGCAGCGGGAGAGCGCCCAGCAACAGCAGGCCTCCTCGGACGAGATGGTGCGCAGCAAGCAGGGCGCGCAAGGCGCCGTGGACGCGGCCCGGAAGGAGGCCGCGGAGGCCACGCAGGAAAACGCGCGACTGACCGCCGAGCTGGCCAGCCTGACGGCCCAGAAACTGCATCATGCGGCCCATGCCGCGCGCCTGGCCCGGGAACTGGACAGCGCCAAGGAGCATTGGGGCGATATCCTCGCCCAGGCCGAGCAGCGCGAACTGGCCCTGCACCAGGGGCTCGAGAACCTGACACAGGAATACAGTCGCCTGATCGCGTCCCGCTCCTGGCGGATCACCGAGCCGCTGCGCGCGGCCAATACCCTCCTCGGACGCCGCAACAAGGGGAACTGATCAGTGACTGCCTCTCGCTCGGAAGCGACATTCGGATTCTGCCTGTACCTCGGCGCCGGCGACCTGATCGACAGGGACAGCCTGGCCTCCCCGCCGGACCACGGGCCCGCCCCGCGGATCGTCATCGTCGAGGCGGACCCGGCGCGCCTGCGCAAGCTCGGCACGGAGATCGGGGACGCCCCGCATGTTGAGTTCATCCATGCCGCCCTCGCGCAGGAGGACGGCGAGAGCGACCTCCGGGTCTTCAACATTCCCGGTATTTCGAGCCTCTCTTCGCCCACGGAGCTGATGGACCTCTACCCCGGTGCCCGGGTCATCCGGCAACCGGTCGTTCCCACGATCACCGCGGCCTCCCTGAAGGCGCGGATCGGTGACATCCCCTCCCCCGCGCGGCTCTGTGCCGACATGCCCGGCGCAGAGGCCGGCTGGCTGGAGGCGCTGCAGGACGATGGCTGGCTGCAAGGCTTCGACCGGATCGACCTGCGCAGCAGCGCCGACAGTGTTTTCGAGGGCGGCCAGACCATGGCCGGGCTCTCCGCTGTCCTCGCCGCGCAGGGCTTCGAGGTCGACGCCACCGAGCAGCAGGACCCGGACTGGCCGATCAGCCACTTCACGCTGGATCGCAGGGCCCTTGCCCTCGCCGAGGCCCAGTCGGAGATCGCGACCCTGCGAGAGGGGCTGAAAGCCGCAGAGGCCGCGAACGAGACCCTTCGGTATCAACACGAGACATCCAAGGCCGACGTGGCCGAGCGCGACGCCCGCCTACAGGCTCTGAAAGGCGATTTAGAGACGGCACAGAAGGCAACGGCCTCCAAGCAGGCCGAGTTCGACGAACTCGGCAAGAAGGCCGACTGGCGCTCGAAGCGCATGAAGGAGCTGGAAGCCGAGCGCGATAGCCAGCAGCAGCAGGTCACCGACCGCGACAGCCGCATCGCGTCGCTCGAAGCCGAGCGCGATACCCTCGCCTCGGAGCAGGCGACGCTCAAGGCCGCGCTCGACAGCGCCAGGGCCGACGCGGCAAAGGCCGATGAGCGCGCCGAGGCGACAGCGGGCGAACTTGCGAACTACAAGGCCTACGTGGCCGACCGCGACAATCGCATCGAGACCCTGCGGAGCGAGTTGGAGACCAAGCAGGCCGAGTTCGACGAGCTCGGCAAGAAGGCGGACTGGCGCTCGAAACGCATGAAGGAACTGGAAGCCGAGCGCGATACCCTGGCGTCGGAGCAGGCGACGCTCAAGGCCGCGCTCGACAGCGCCAGGGCCAACGCCGCAAAAGCCGATGAGCGCGCCGAGGCGACAGCGGGCGAACTTGCAAGCTACAAGACCTACGTGGCCGACCGCGACACGCGCCTCAAGACCCTTCAGGGCGAGCTGGAGACGGTCCGGACGGCCGTGGAGGCCAAGCAGGCCGAGTTCGACGAACTCGGCAAGAAGGCCGACTGGCGCTCGAAACGCATGAAGGAGCTGGAGGCCGAGCGTGACACCCTGCAGGCCGAATTGGACAGCAAGCAGGAGGAGATCCAGTCCCTCTCCCAGAAAGCCGATGCGCAGGCCAAGCACATCCAGACTGTCGACGCCGAGAAGGAAACCCTGACCGCCCAGCAGGAGACCCTGCGCAAGGAGGTCCAGGCCAGCAAGGCGGCGGCCGAGCGGGCAAAGACCGATCTGAGCCTCGCCCTGCGCATGCAGACGATCGGCGTCAATGACCTGCACGAGTTGCAGAAGACCCATGCCAGCCTCCTGACCCAGAAGCAGAAGCAGGACGACCTGATCGCTCAGCTCGTCACCCGTCTCGAAGAGGCCTCGCAGTATCTTCAGACCCTGTCGCTGCAGGAGGCCCCCGCCGGTCTTGCAGAGGACAGTCTTGCCGAAGACAGCCTGCCCGGGGACGTCATGGAAGCGGCCCCCGCCGCCCCCCTCCCGAAGGCCGCGCCGAAACGGGCCCCTTCCGCCAAGCGCAAGACCCCCGCGAAAACGACGCGCAAGACCCCGCCCTCCCCGACGGACAAGCCCTCTTCGAGCCCCTCGGCGGCCGCCACGGGCCGGAAGAAGAAATGACCACGCGGCGTAGGGAATACGACCGGCTGCGCGCCGAACTGGACGAGACGGCGCGCCTGATCCGCGACACCCCGGGCATCGCCAGCACGGGGAGCACCTTGCCGGCCCCTCCCCTGCAGAGCCTGCTGAAGCAACTCCACGCCGCCCGGAGCGAGGCCCAGACCCGGACCAGGGCCTCGGTGCGCCTGTTCAAGCAATTTGCCTGTACCGGCGGCACGATCATGTCGAAGTGCCTGGCCACGATGCCCAATACGGTCCTGCTGAGCGAAATGGACCCGCTGAGCGTGAACCACATGACGACGCCGTCGAAATTCGCGCCCTCCGACCTGATCAAGCAGATGCGCTACAGTCGGCACGGGCTGCCGGACGACCTCGCCATCGAGGTGTTCCTCGGGGGGCTGGGCCCCCTGCAACAGGCCCTGCTCAACAACGGTCAGCAACTCGTCCTGCGGGACCATTGCCACTCGCAGTATTGCACCGAGGCCGCCTGGGACCAGCGGCCCTCGCTGGAGGAGATCGTCGCGCGGGAGCACACGGTGCTGGCCCTCCTGAGCGTCCGCCACCCGATGAGCTCCTTCCTGTCCCTGCGCAAGAACGGCTGGGTCCAGTTCGCGCCCAATACGCTGGAGGAATACGCCCGGCGCTACCTGGCCTTCCTGGACGACAATGCCAGCTGCCCGATCGTCTTCTACGAGGATTTCGTCGACAGCCCGGAAGAGGTGCTCGAGACCATGTGCCGCAGCCTCGACCTGCCCTATGCGGCGGGCAGCACGGCGCTGGTCGGGGCGATCGGGATGTCGGGCGACAGCGGGCGGTCGGGGGACGAGATCACGGCCCGCCCGGCCCGCGAGGTGCCCGCGGACCTGGCCGAGGCAAGCGAGACCAGCGCCGCCTACGGTGAACTCTGCAAGCGCCTGCGCTACCCGCTGCTGCCCGGCTGACAGCCCGGCAGCACGCGGCCCTCACGGGCGCGCTCACGGGGGCGCTCACGGGGGCCCATATCAGGCTCTATATCAGGCCCCCGCACGACAAGACGCCCTCAGATCAGGCGCCGAGCAATCCCTTGAGATACTCGCCGTAGGCGTTCTTCTTGAACTTGGCCGCGCGGGCCTCGAGATCCGCGTCCGAGATCCAGCCCTGGTCATAGGCGATCTCGTCCGGGCTGCCGGTCTGCAGGCCCTGGCGGCGCTCCAGCGTGCGCACGAAGTTGCCCGCATCCAGCAGCGAGCCATGGGTGCCGGTGTCGAGCCAGGCATAGCCGCGGCCCATCTGCTTCACCGTCAGCGCGCCATCGGCCAGATACATCTCCAGCAGCGTGGTGATCTCAAGCTCGCCGCGTTCCGACGGCTCGACCGCCCGGGCGCGTTCCGGGGCCGTGCCGTCGAGGAAGTAGAGACCGGTCACCGCGTAGCGCGAGGGCGGCACCGCGGGTTTCTCGATAATCTGGGTCACCTGCCCCTCGGCATCGAAGGCCACCACGCCATAGCGTTCCGGATCCGCGACCCGGTAGCCGAAGACCGTGCCGCCGCTCTCCTGCGCATCGGCCTCGGCCAGCAGCTTCGACAGCCCGTGGCCGAAGAAGATGTTGTCCCCCAGCACCATGGCCGAGGGCGCGCCGGCGAGGAAGTCCTCGGCCAGCAGGTAGGCCTGGGCCAGCCCGTCCGGGCTCGGCTGGACGATGTAGGTCAGCTCCAGCCCCCATTGCGACCCGTCCCCGAGGGTGCGCTGGAACTGCTCCTGGTCCTGCGGCGTGGTGATCACCGCGATCTCGCGGATGCCCGCCAGCATCAGGGCGCTGAGCGGATAGTAGATCATCGGCTTGTCGTAGACCGGCAGCAGCTGCTTCGAGACGCCGATGGTGATCGGGTAGAGCCGGGTGCCCGAGCCCCCCGCCAGAATGATGCCCTTACGCTGGGTCATGGGTGATCCCCTTCTCTTTCAGGCTTTCAAGGCGCCGAGTTCGGCCAGGATGTCGCGCAGGCCCGCGCGCCAGTCGGGACGCGCAATGCCGAAGACCTCGGCCGTGCGGCTGTTGTCCATGCGGGAATTCAGCGGCCGGGTGGCCGGTGTGGGATAGGCGCTGGTGGGGATGTCCTCCACCGCGCAGTCGATCCCCGAGAGGGCAAATGTTTCGCGTGCGAAAGATGCCCAGCTCACGTCCGGGGCGCCGGAGAAATGGTAGCTGCCGGACTTGGACGGATCCGCCGCCAGCTGCGCGGCCATCTCGAGACAGGCGGCGGCGATGTCCGCGGCACAGGTCGGCCCGCCGATCTGGTCGGCGACGATGGTCAGCTTGTCGCGCTCGGCCCCGAGCCGCAGCATGGTCTTGACGAAGTTATGGCCATGGGCCGAGACCACCCAGGAGGTGCGCAGGATGCCATGGGGGCCGCCCGCGGCGCGGATTGCCTCTTCGCCGGCCAGCTTGGTGCGGCCATAGGCCCCCAGCGGCCCGGTCGCGCCCTCGGGGCGGAACGGATCCGTGCCCGCCCCGTCAAAGACGTAATCGGTGGAGATATGGACCAGCGGAATGCCCTTGTCGGCCGCCGCGCGGGCGATGGCGCCCGGCGTCGCGCCGTTGACCAGGGCCGCGGTCTCTTCGTCGCTTTCGGCCTTGTCCACCGCCGTATAGGCCACGGCGTTGATCACGGCCTCGGCGTCGCTGGCCGCCACGAGGGCGGCACAGGCGGCGGGCTCGGTGAAATCCGCCGTGTCGCGGCCATGGACCTCCAGCACGTGCCCTGCCGCCTGAGCGGCGCGGGCCAGTTCGCGTCCGACCTGTCCGGTCTCGCCGAATACGAGGATCTTCATCGCGCTCTCCCTGTCGCTCGGCCTGTCTCTCAGGCCTTGGTGCCGATGCGCGTGCCGACCCCGTCGCGGGTCAGCAGCGGACGCCACCAGTCTTCGTTGTCGAGATACCATTGCACGGTCTTTTCCAGACCCTCTTCCACCGTGACCGAGGGCCGCCAGCCCAGTTCCTCGCGGATCCGCGACGGGTCGATGGCATAGCGCGCATCATGGCCGGGACGGTCGGTGACGAAGGTGATCTGGTCGGCGTAGGAGCCGCTCTCCTTCGGGCGCTTGCCGTCGAGGATGGTGCAGAGCGTCCGCACCAGTTCGAGGTTGGTGCGCTCGTTCTCGCCGCCGATGTTGTAGCTGCGTCCCAGGGCGCCCTTCTCGACCACGAGGAGCAGCGCATCGGCGTGGTCCTCGACGAAGAGCCAGTCGCGGATGTTCTCGCCGGTGCCGTAGATCGGCAGGTCCTTGCCCGCGAGCGCGTTCAGGATCACCACGGGGATCAGCTTCTCGGGGAAGTGGTAGGGCCCGTAGTTGTTCGAGCAATTGGTCAGCACCACCGGCAGGCCGTAGGTCTCGTGCCAGGCGCGCACCAGGTGGTCCGAACTGGCCTTGGAGGCCGAGTAGGGCGAACGCGGATCGTAGGGCGTGTCTTCCGTGAACTGCACCGACGGATCCGCGGGCAGCGAGCCGAAGACCTCGTCGGTGGAGATATGGTGGAAGCGGAAGCGCGCGGGCTTGCCCTGCGCCACCCAGTAGCTGCGGGCGGCTTCCAGCATGTTGTAGGTGCCGGTGATGTTGGTCTCGATGAAATCGCCCGGCCCGTCGATGGAGCGGTCCACGTGGCTTTCGGCCGCCAGGTGCATCACGGCGTCGGGCTTATGCTTGGCGAAGACAGCGTCCAGCGCCGCGCGGTCGCGGATGTCGGCCTGCTCGAAGGCATAGAGCGGGCTGTCGGCCACGGGGGCGACATTCTCGAGGCAGGCGGCATAGGTCAGCGCGTCGAGGTTCACCACCGCGTGGCCACGCGCCACGGCAAGGCGCACCACGGCCGAGCCGATGAAGCCGGCCCCGCCGGTCACGAGGAGTTTCATGCAGTGGGTTCCTTGTTCTCGGACGGCGCGTCGTAGGTGAAGGGGCTGTCGAAATCGGCGAGGGGCTGTGCCTTCTCGTCCTTCTCGGAGATCACCGGGCTGATCTCCTCCACGGGCCAGGCAATGCCGCAGCTGTCCCACCGCACCGCGCCGTCGCATTCGGGCGCATAGTGATCGGTGCATTTGTAGACGATCTCGGTATCGGGCTCGAGGGTCATGAAGCCGTGCAGGAAGCCCGCCGGCACCCAGAGCTGCGCGCCGTTGTCGAAGCTCAGCTCGGCCCCGGTCCACTGGCCGTAGGTCGGGCTGCCCTTGCGCACGTCCACGGCCACGTCATAGAGCCGCCCGCGCCCGCAGCGCACCAGCTTGCCCTGGGCATGGGGCGGCGACTGGAAGTGCAGGCCCCGCACCGTGCCGACCGTGGTCGAGAAGGAATGGTTGTCCTGGACGAAGGGCGGCAGATGCACCCCGGCCTCTTCGAGGCGCTTCAGGTTCCAGCTTTCGGAGAAGAACCCCCGGTGGTCGCCGAAGCGCGCGGGGGTCAGGAGAAGCACACCCTCGAGGGCGGTCGTTTCGATCTTCAAGGCAGGTCTCGCTGATCTAAATTCGGTCTGAAATCAAGGATCGGCTTAACAACCCCTCCCGGGGATGTCATCCGCAATCTCCATCTAGGCATCCGCGCGCTTGGCCAGCCAGCCCAGGAAGGCCCGGTCCGGCGCCTTCAGCTTCTGCGACCCGCGCCGCTGCCAATGGGCCAGCCATTCCGCCTGCAGGGCATGGACATCCGCGCCGGGCATCATCTGGCGCGCGCGCTCCAGCGTGTCTTCCGACAGGTGCGGCCGCTCGCCCGGCAGGGTCACCACGTCGCGCCGGGTGAAGCGGATCAGGTCCCCGGGGAGCTCCTCCATCGCGTAATCCGGCAGCAGGTCGGCGGCGATCATGTCGCGCAGCATCTTGCGGAACACCCGGCGCGGCGAGGCGCTGCCGGATTTCTTCAGCAGGGTCTCGACCAGGACGGTCCAGTCGGCCTGCCGGCCGCAATGCTTGCGCGCCAGTTCGTAGACCCGCCGCTCCAGCGGCTTGCGCAGGCGGAAGTAGTCGCGGTTCAGGGTCAGCACGGATTTCGCCTGCACCGCCCGGAACAGCCAGTCCGAGAGCGTCACCATGACCGAGATCATCCGCCCGCCGCGGCTGCGCCGCACGATCTGCCAGCTCTCGATCAGGCCGAAGCCGCTGGTGACCTCCTGCCCGCCGGTCTCGTAGTTGGTGGTGATCCGGGTGCCCGCCAGCCGCTCGAGCGCGTCGCGCAGCCGCTTGTAGCCATCGCCCGAAGTCTCGCGGTTGGTGGCCACCAGCAGGTCATGGGCCTTGAGGTGCAGCTGGCGCGAGATCTCGCGCCCCGCGTTCATCGCCGCCATCAGCTGGCTGATGCAGTAGATCAGCACGTCCTTGTCGTGGATCGTCGCCAGCCCGCGCACCGAGGGCGCGACCTCGATCGCCACGCCGTTGTGCTCGTAGCTGAGCACCCGCCGGTCGGGTCGGGTGGCGAGCGAGAACATCGGATGTTCCATCGAGCCCATGTCGTCCTTGGGCGCGGCATCGAAGATGTCGCACAGGAAGAAATCCGCTGTCGGATGATGATCGGGCAAAAGCCCCGCTGCCGCCATGTCGCCCTGCCCTGCTCGTCTGCCTGCGCCGTTTCCCGGCTTGTCCGTTCCGTACAGCCCCGCGCCATGCCGTCCGGGTAGGCCCCGGATCGCTGCCGCATTCACGCCGAATCTGCGCCGAATCCACATCGTGGTTTCAGTGACACCCACCATAAAGTTATCCACAGATTGCGTCCAGCGGACCCCCGCCCCCTGGCGTGGTTTCGGAGTCGCCACCACGTGGTTTCAGAGTCACCTCAACGTGGTTTCAGAGTCGCAGGCCCCCTCGGAATGCCCCCCGGACCCCTTGCAACAAAGGGGATTTCAAGATCGCTAGAAATCCGTAACTTACTAATAACTGAAAATAACTAGAGATCCGGCGCCCATCAGGCCCTGCCCCCTGACATCCCGCCACGGCAGCACCCCCCGGAGAGCTAGGCGCAAGGCATTGAAAATGCACATGAATGCCGGGCGCCTCAAAAACATGTCACCATAATTCTTCCATGTTACGCCTTTTTCAGTATGATGCTGGAAAAGCGATACATAGAGCAGTGTGATGGCCCTCGATCCGATCGACCTTCCCCCCTATTTCAACATCCGTCCCGACGCCGCCCTGTCGGAACTGACCCCCCCGCTGGGCGCCTCCGACTTCTCCCGCATCGCGGAGCTCTGCCGTCGGGGCTGCACCGACCTGGCCAGCCGCGGCCTCGACGAAAGCGGCCAGAAGGTGCTGCGCCGCTTCTCCACCTGGGAGATCACCCGCTACCTGATCCCCGTCGGACAGGCCCATTTCCGCCGCGTGCTGCGGGCCAATCCGCATCTGCCCCAGGGCCTCTCGGAGACCGAGGGCGGGGCCAAGTGGTTCACCCTCGAGGAGGTGCTGACCCTGCGCGGACATTTCGCGGCGGAAGGCTCCAAGACCCGCGAGTACCAGCCCTACCGCCCCGAGGGGCTGCCGGCCAAGATGGTGGCGGTGGCGAACTTCAAGGGCGGGGTCGGCAAGACATCGACCTGCGCCCACCTCGCCATGAGCGCGGCGCTGGACGGCTACCGGGTGCTGGTGATCGACCTCGACAGCCAGGGCTCGATGACCTCGATCCTGGGCGGCCGGGTCGAGGATGAATGGCAGACCGTCTTCCCGCTGCTGGCGCGCCACTACGGCGCCACCCTGCAGGCCGAGAACCGGGCCCGGATCGACCGCGGCGAGGATCCCAAGCCGATGGACGAGACCCTGTCGGAGGCGCGCAAGATCACCGCGCCCGACCTGGTCCAGCGCACCCACTGGCCCAACATCGACCTGATCGGCGCCCAGCTGAACCTCTACTGGGCCGAGTTCCAGATTCCCGTCTGGCGGATGCAGAGCCGGGGCTGGAAGCTCTGGGATGCGCTGACCGAGACGCTGGAGGAGGATGGCATCCTCGACCAGTACGACCTGATCTTCCTCGATACGCCCCCCGCCCTCGGCTACCTGACGATCAACGGGCTGGCGGCGGCGGACATCCTGCTGGTGCCGGTGGGGGCCTCCTACCTCGAGTTCGACAGCACGGGGCGGTTCTTCGACATGCTGCATTCCACCTTCGCCTCCATCGAAGAGGGGGAGAACATGGCCGCCCGCGCCCTGGGGAGGCCCGAGCTGAGCTTCGAATGGGATGCGGTGCGCGCCGTCATCACCCGTTTCGATGCCGGCCAGCAGGCAGAACTGGCGGCCCTGATGCAGGCCTACCTCGGCGATGCGCTGTCGCCGCACCGGCAGGACTTCACCGCGCTGATCGGGCAGGCCGGCGAACAGGCGGCCGGGATCTACGAGGCCGATTACCGCGATTTCAACCGCGAGACCTACGTCCGCGGGCGCGAGACCTTCGATCAGACCTATGCCGCCTTCAAGCGGCTGCTGCTGGGGATCTGGCGGCGCGAGGAACTGGAGGCGGCCGAGAGGGCCGGCACCACCGGGGCCGCAAGCGGCACCGCCGCGCCGGTCGCGTAAGGAGGACAGGACATGGCCAAACGCAGACGCCTCAGCCCCGCCCGCCCCGATGTCTTCCCGCCGCAGGAGGCCGGGGACCCGACGACCGCAGCCGTGCCCTCCCCCGGGACCGCCCCCGAGTCAGGCGGCGGCTCTCCCGCCCCCGGTCAACCTCTGGGTCAACCTTTGGGGCAACCTCTGGGCGCCCCCCGCCCCGCCCGGGTCCCGATCGCGCAGATGGCCGGGGATGCCGCCAGTGCCGCCGCCCTGGGCGAGATGCAGGCCGCGCTGGAGACCGCCCGCCGCGAGGGGCGCATGGTCCTCGCCCTGCCGCTCACCGCCGTGGTCGAGGATCACCTGATCCGCGACCGCCTGAGCCAGGACCCGGAAGAGATGGAGGCGTTGCAGGACAGCCTGCGGCGGCGCGGCCAGCAGACCCCGATCGAGGTGACCGATCTCGGCGGCGGGCGCTACGGGCTGATCTCGGGCTGGCGCCGTCTGCAGGCGCTGCGGGCCCTGCATGCGGACAGCGGCGGGCTGGAGCGCTATGCCACGGTGCAGGCTCTGGTGCGCCTGCCGGCCGACCGCCCCGCGGCCTATGTCGCCATGGTCGAAGAGAACGAGGTCCGCGCCAACCTGTCGTTCTACGAACGCGCCCGGATCGTCGCCCGCGCGGTGCAGGCGGGGGTCTTCGACAGTGACAAGGCCGCGCTGCAGTCTCTCTTCGCGGCGGTCTCCTTCTCGAAGCGGTCGAAGATCAAGAGCTTCCTGCCGCTGGTCACGGCGCTGGACGGGCGGCTGCAGCACCCGGGCCAGATTCCAGAGCGTCTCGGGCTGGCCCTGTCGAAGGAACTGACCGCGGGCAGTGCGGCGGCGGAGCGTCTCGTCGCTGCCCTGTCCGATCCGGCCCCGCGCAGCGCGGAGGAGGAACGCGCGCTTCTCGAGGCGGCCCTGGTGCCCGCCCCGCAAGGGCCCCCCGGTGCGTCCGTCTCCCGCGCCACCGCGGGCGACAGCCCCCGGGCGGCGGCCCGCACGGTCACGCTGCCGGACGGGATGAAGCTGAAGGCCCGTGCCGGCCGCCTCGCGCTCGAGGGCGATGGCGTGACCGAGGGGCTGATCGACGAGCTCGAAGCTTGGCTGCGGCAGCGCGGCGCGTGACGGCCAGTGGCGGCCCGGGGGGCGGGCCAAGGCGCCCTGCCCCCGGGCCGCCGGTGCATATCAGGCTCTAATTCCCGAAATAGGGACTGTTTTTGCGAAACCTTTCGCGCGCGAAAGGTTTCGCATCAGGCTCTGTGCGTAGGCCTCAGCGCATCCAGGGCGGCAGCCGTCCCTTCATGGTGTGCTCGTAATGCTCGATCGCCTTCTCGATCCGCGCATAGTAGAAGAACCGCCCATTCTGCAGGACGATCCCGGATTTGCACATCCGGGCCATCTGCGGGAGCGAGTGCGAGACGAAGATCGCGCTGCTGGTCTTCAGGCGTTCCTGCATCATCGCTTCGCTCTTGGCCTGGAAGGCCCCGTCGCCCACCGCAGTGATCTCGTCGATCAGGTAGGTGTCGAACTTCACCCCCATGGACATGGCGAAGGCCAGCCGCGAGCGCATGCCCGAGGAGTAGGTGCGCACGGGCAGGTAGAAATGCGCCCCGAGCTGCGAGAAGTCGCGGGCGAACTCGGTCATCTCGTCGGTGTCCACGCCATAGAGCCGGGCCACGAACTTCACGTTCTGCGACCCGGTCATGTCGCCGTGGAAACTGCCGGCGAAACCCACCGGCCAGGAGACCGAGCCATGCCGGATGATCTGCCCGCTGTCCGGCTGGATCGTGCCGGCGATGAGCTTCAGCATCGTCGACTTGCCGGCACCGTTCGGCCCCATGAGGCCCACGCATTCCCCCTTGGGAAACGTGAAGGTGATGTCACGGGCGATCGGCTTGGCGACGCCGTTCAGCCGGTAGATCTTGGTCAGGTTGCGCAGTTCGATCATGGGCGCCTCAGCGGCGGTCGCGCAGGCTGTAGTAGATCAGCACACCGACCGACCAGAGCAGGGTCAGGAAGGCGGCGGTCATCAGGGAGAGCTGCATGCGCCGCGGGTATTCCGGGGAACTGGGCAGGGCAGGGGGCGCGTAGGTGGCGAGGTAGCGGCTCTTCCGCTGGGCCTCGGCGATGGCGCTGTCCATGGCGGTCTGCGCGGCGATGTAGCTCTGCCGGGCATATTCCACGTCGACGCTGAGGCGCTCGAATTCGCCCACGATCTTCGAATAATCCTCGCCGTCCGGCACGCTGCCGGTGTCGATCTCGGCGTCATTGTCCGAAGACGGTGCCGCCGAGGGGTCACTGCCGAGGCCGAACTTGCGGCGTTCGCCCTCGATCAGTCTCTGGATCACGGGGATCTGGTTGCGCAGCTGCACGACCCGGGGGTCGTTTTCCTGCGCCGTCTGCAGCAGCACGTTCTGCTGGATGATCGCATCCGCCAGCCGCGCCTCGAGCGAGTTGAGCAGGCCCAACTGACCTTCGAGCGAGGCGCTCGGATCGATGATCCGGTTGGTCGAGCGGAACCGCGTCAGGGCCTCGCGGGCGGTTTTCAGCCGGTCCAGTGCCAGGTCCAGGTCCTCGCGCGCATAGCGCGTGGCATCGTCGCGGGCGACGGAGGACAGGCGGTTGATCATCTCGGTCGAGCTGGCGACGATCGCATTGGCGATGTTCAGCGCATCCTCGGGCTGGAAGGCCTTCACCGTGATTTCCAGCAGGCCGCTGCTGCTGCTGGCCGCATGGCTGACATGGACCATCTTCTGCCAGTAGCCGACCAGCTCCTCGATGCTGCCGCCTTCGTGATAGGCGAAATAGGGGTCGGTCTTGGGCTCGGAGTAGAGCCGGGCGATATCGAGTTCCTGCTGGACCTCTTCCACCAGGGCGCGGCTCTGGATGAATTCGTAGAGGATCTCGGTGTCCGAGGAACTGGAGGCGCCGGAGAGGCTGGCGAGGCCACCCAGCAGGTTGCTGGCCATCGAGGTGTTCTCGGAGCGGATCGCGAAGCCGAAGGTCGTGGCGTATTGATCCTTCGCGATGGCGAAGAGGTAGAAGACCGTCACAGCCAGCGGCGCCAGGACGACCAGCACGAAGCTGGCCAGAACGGCGTAATGCCGCCGCCGGGGGCGAGCCGGGCCGGCACTGGCGGGGATTTTCGGTGCGGCGGGTTTCGCGGCGGCGCCCTGCTGGGCCGCTGCGGGAGCGGGAGCTTGTGAAATCGTTCAGCCCTCAAGTCTTGAAACTCAGGCCTACGGTCTGGGTCTTTCTCTCTCGCAATGCAAGTGAAAATCCCGTAAGCCCCGGGGCATGGGCAAGACCGGCCCAGGACGACAGGAAGAGGCGCGATTTGTCTGACGAGATGTCCGACCGGACGGTGGCCAAGCCGAGATACCTTTTCTTCCGCTCTGTCCTGGCGCTGATGCTGCGGGAGATGAGCACCACCTACGGGCGCTCGCCGGGGGGCTATATCTGGGCCTTCGCGGAACCGATCGGCGGCATCCTGGTGATGACGCTGGTGTTTTCCATCATCGCCCGGTCGCCGGCATTGGGCACCAATTTCCCGCTGTTCTTCGCCACCGGGATGCTGCCTTTTCTGCTCTACAACACCACCGCGAGCAACGTCAGCATGGCGATCCGCTACTCCCGGCCCCTTCTGTCCTATCCCGGGGTTACCTTTGTTGACGCGATCTGTGCGCGGCTGTTGCTGAATGTGCTGACGCAGATCCTGATCGCGACGATCCTGATCGGCCTGATCGTGCTGATGTATGGCCTGCGCCTGCAGATCGATTTCCTCGTCTGCCTGCGCGCGGCCTTCCTGTGCATCGCGCTCGGCTTCGGGATCGGGCTGGTGAACTGCTACATGATGAGCATGTATCCGGTCTGGCAGTTCGTCTGGTCGGTTGCGAACCGCCCGTTCTTCCTGATCTCGGGGATTTTCTTCCTGCTCGATCCGCTGCCGGTGGAACTGCGCTCGGCCCTGCTCTGGAACCCGATGGCGCATCCGATCATGCTGCTGCGGCGGGGCATCTACGACAGCTACGACGCGGTCTACGTTGATGAACTCTACGTCTATACCATCGCGCTGATCCTCGCCGCGCTCGGGATGCTGCTTCTTTACCGCTTCCACCGGGTGATCCTGGACGAGGGCATGTGACACCCGGTCTCGCGGCGCGAAAGCGTTTGTCTCGCGCGGGGGGCATTGCTATGTCTCGGCTCAGCATAGAGACAGGACCGGTATTCCATTTATGAACCAGGATTTGAACAGCCCGTGGGCGCGGTTCGTGCGCTTCGCGCGGGTCTTCTTCCTCACCCGTGAAGAAAAGAAGTATCTCAAGGCCGCCCGCGCTTCAGGCATGTTCGACCCGGTCTACTACAAGGGCGCCTACCCGGCGATCCACCACTGGTTCCACAAGGTGCCGCTGCGCCACTACATCGTCTACGGCGAGGCGCGCGGGTACCGGCCCAATGCGGATTTCTCCCCCAGTGCCTACCTGCGCTACAACCCGGACGTGGCCGCGACCGGCCAGTCGGCCTTCCATCATTACGTGATCGGGGGCTACCGCGAGGGGCGGATCACCAAGGAACTGCCGAAGGTGGAGGAACTGCCCGCGGTGGAGCGCAAGGTGCTGCGCTTCGATCCCGCGCGCACCCAGGCCCGCTTTGCCATGGTGGCCCATGTCTACTACCCGGAGATCTGGGAGGAATTCGCCGAGCGCTTCCACCGGCTCGAAGTCGACTACGACCTCTATGTCACCCTGACCTACCGCGGCGAGGAGAGCGAGGAGCTGGCGGCCCGGATCGCCGAGGAGTTCCCCCGTGCCACCGTGGTGCCGGTGGCCAACCGCGGCCGTGACATCCTGCCCTTCATGACGCTGGTGAACTCCGGTGCGCTGGATGGCTACGAGGCGGTCTGCAAGATGCACACCAAGAAATCCCCGCACCGCGAGGACGGGGATCACTGGCGTCGCCACCTGATCGGCGGCATCCTGCCGGGCGAGAACCTGGTGCCCCTGCTGGAGGCCTTCCTGGCCGACAAGGAGGCCGCCTTCTGGGTCGCCGACGGGCAGCATTACCACGGCACCGAATGGTGGGGCTCCAACTTCGAGCTGACCCGCCACCTGCTGCGCCGGATCGAGACCGAGATCAGCTGGGAGGTGCTCGATTTCCCGGCCGGGTCGATCTACTGGCTCAAGCCGCTGATGGTCGGGCTGCTGAAATCGCTGCATCTCTACGAGGATGCCTTCGACATCGAGACCGCGCAGGTCGACGGCACGCTGGCCCATGCGCTGGAACGCGCCATGGGCTTCCTGGCGATGACCGCGGGCCAGACCGTGGTGCAGACCGGCCAGCTGGAAGCGCGCGTGGAAAAGGGCGAGACGCCGGCCCCGCTGCCGCGCCCGGCCTTCACCAGTGCCTTCTACCTGCCGCAGTTCCACCCGATCCCGGAGAACGACGCCTGGTGGGGCAAGGGCTTCACCGAATGGCGCGGCACCGTGAACGCGCAGAGCCTCTTTGCCGGGCACAGCCAGCCGATGCTGCCCTCGGACCTGGGCTTCTACGACCTGCGGGCGACCGAGGTCATGGGCGAACAGACCAAGCTGGCGAAAGAGGCGGGCATCGATGCCTTCTGCGTCTACCACTACTGGTTCGACGGCCGCCGCGTGCTGGAGGCCCCGCTCGACAAGCTGCTGCAACGCCCCGAGATCGATTTCCCCTTCTACCTGTGCTGGGCCAACGAGAGCTGGCGGCGCAACTGGGACGGGCTGTCGGGCACCGTGCTGCTGGAGCAATCCTACGCCGAGGGCTTCGAGCGCAAGCTGGTCGAGGACAGCCTGCCCTACATGCGCGACGCGCGCTATGCCCGCCCCGACGGGACGCGCCCGCGCTTCGTCATCTACCGTCCCGAGGACATGCCCGATCCCGAGGCCAGCGTGGCCCGGATGCGCGCGGCCTGGCGCGAGGCGGGCATCGGCGAGGTCGAACTGGGCGCGGTCTGCTTCCACGTGGATGGCGAGAACCCGGTCAGCGACGACCTCTTCGATTTCTGGATCGAGATGCCGCCCCATGGCATCGTGACCATGAACGACTACCTGGTCGGCGGGCCCGAGGGCAACAAGCTGGGCCGCGAGGTCCATGGCGGCTTCGAGGGTCTGGTCTACGACTACAACCGCGTGATCGCCAATTCGCGCAGCGAAAGTTATCTCGAGGGCCTGCCCGAGAACACGATCTGCGGCGTGATGCCGAGCTGGGACAACACCGCCCGCCGCGGCCTGCGCGCCCACATGGCCTATGGCGCCAACCCGGGGCGCTTCAGCCACTGGCTGCGCCAGACCGCCAGGACGCGCCTGGAGGGGTCCTACCGGCAGGAACTCTTCATCAACGCCTGGAACGAATGGGCCGAGAAGGCCATGCTGGAGCCGACCCAGACCTACGGCGACCTTTACCTGCAGGTGCTGCGGGCGCAGATCGCTGGCGACCGGGGTTTGGAAAACGGGGCTTTGAAGGACGGGGCCGTGGAAACGGCCTTGCCGGTGGACGACATCCCGGGCAAGACGGCCCCAAAGGCCGGGGCTGCCCTCGCGGCCCGTCGCTGAAACGCCCCTGAGAACTGAAAGACTGCTTTCCCGTGTCCAAAGTCATACTGCATATCGGCACCCACAAGACGGCCACCACCACCATTCAGGACATGTTCTGGACCAATGCCGATCTGCTGGCGGAGCAGGGTGTCATCTATCCGCGGCTGCCGAATTACACCGGGCACCACGGCATGGTGGTGAACTGGCCCGGCATGCCGAAGTTCTACGCGCTGGAGCAGGGCAGCCTGGAGGCCCTGCGCGCCGTGGCCGAGGCTCATGCGGACAGTGACCGGACGGTGTTCCTGAGCAGCGAGGAGTTTTCCCGCAGCAACCCGCTCTCGAGCCTCTCCGAGGTGCGCGAGGCCCTGTCGGGCTTCGACGAGATCGAGGTGATCTGCGTGCTGCGCACCCAGTGGCAGTTCCTGCAGTCGATCTACCTGGAGGTCTCCAAGAGCCGGGTGCCGCCGCGGCCGCCGGAATTCGTCCTGCCGGTGATCGAGAGCGGGATCTGCGAGGGGCTCTGGATCGATTACAACCGGCTGCTGGATGCGCTGGAACAGGTCTTTGCCCCCGGGGAGATCCGTCTCTACGACTTCGATCAGTGTCGAAAGGCCGAGGGCGGGATCCTGGGTGTGATGCTGCGCCACCTGGGCGTGGACATTGCGCCGGATCAGATGGAGGTGGTGAACGAGGGCGTGTCCAACGTCTCGCCCCTGTCGCTGGCCAGCTGGAGCGCGAACATCCTGTCCGAGCCCCGGGTCGCCAAGCGCGAGCTGATCGAGCAGGCGACGGAGGCGCTGAAGGCGGAGTTCGGGGCAGGGGTGAAGCCCTGTCTCTTCACCCGCGAGGAATTCCGCGCCCTGAAGGAGCATTTCGACGCCAGCAACGACCGCCTGGCCGAGCGCCGCGCGGCGGTGCAGCCGGGCTTTGCCCTGTCGGAGGCGAGCCGCGACGGGCTGAGCCTGTTCCGCAACGAACTGCCCAGTGCCTACTGGGTGCGGATGTGCCGCCGGCTGGTGGAACAGACGTACTGAGCAGCCTGTTTCCGGCCTGCCTCTCTGCTCTCCCAAGAGCGGGAGATTGCCAGATAAAGTTTGACACAAAATATCCCTTTCCCTAGCTAGGGTCGGGGCCTGACGGGCTGTATACCTGTCGGCCTGAGACCTGATTTATAAAAGAATTTCGCGGGGGCGGGGACATGGCAATCATCAACGGTACCGAGGGCGATGACACGCTGTCGGGTAACTCGGACACGATCTACGGGTTTGGCGGCGACGATACGCTGGCGATCAACCGTGGACGGGCCTACGGGGGCGACGGGGCGGATACGATCACGGCGTCGGGCATTTCCGTTGCCTATGGCGATGCCGGCGATGACGTTCTGACCGGGAGTGTCGGATATAGCGGCGGCTATATCGGCGCTGCCGTTCTCTATGGTGGGGACGGCAATGATACGCTGACCGGTTACAGCCTCCATGGGGATGCGGACGACGATACCCTCTTCCTGTTGACCCATGACGATTTCCGGGCAAGCGGACGCGGCGGCGAGGGCAACGATTACATCGAGATCTCGCGCAACTACTACAGCAGTGTCCTGGGCGGCGGCGGCAATGACACGATCGTCGGCGTGGACGGCAGCCTTGACCGGATCAACGGCGAGGCGGGCGATGACCTGATCTACGGCGGGGCCGGCGACGATACGCTGGACGGCGGCGAGGGGAACGACACGCTCTTCGGCGGGCGGGGGGCCGACATATTGTTCGGCAATGCCGGCGCGGACGTCTTCCAGCTCAGCTTTGCCGACCCGGTCGAGGGCGGTGTCGAGACCCGGATCCAGGACTTTTCCCTGGCTGAGGGCGACCGGCTGGATGTCAGCCGTCTGGGCATGTCGTCCTACGACACGATGGCCGCGCTGCTGGCCGATCCCTACAGCGCCAGCGACGTGACGCTGGCCTTCTATTCCAACAGCCAGATCAACCGCTTCACCTTCCTGGCCGGCACGGTGACGAACCATGCGGCGCTGGTCGAAAGCGCCTTCCTCTTCGACACCACCGACAGCGATGACACGGTGATCGGGACCGACGGGCGCGACGACCTCTTCGGGGGGCTCGGCAACGACCTGGTCAAGGACAGCCCGACCGACAGCTCCAACTACGACCGGCTGTTCGGTGAGCAGGGCAATGACACGCTGATCTCCTATGTCGGCTATGACACGCTCTACGGCGGGGCCGGCAACGACGAGCTCCATGGCGGGGCGGACCAGAACACGCTGCACGGCGGCGAGGGCGACGATCGTCTCTATGGCGGGGAAAGCAATGACCTGCTGACCGGCGGCGCGGGCGATGACACGCTGGACGGCGGCGACGGTTATGACCAGATCTCGGGCGGGGCGGGGGCGGATGTCTTCGTGGCGACCGATCTCGCGGGCATGGAAAATTCCGCCTATGACCACGTGACGGATTTCTCGGTCTCCGAGGGCGATCGGCTGGACGTGTCGCACCTGAACGTCTCGGACCTCGCGACGGTGACGCAGCTGATGCAGGACCGGGCGCACAGCGACGGGGCCTCCTTCACCTACTACCGCAACAGCCAGCAGAGCGAGACGATCCTCGACGGCGTGAGCACCTCGCAGGTGCGCGCGGGCCAGGTGATCCTGAGCACGGTGGAGAGCGACGACACGATCTATGGCTCGGACGG
>NZ_JAHVIT010000008.1 GCF_019801605.1 Maritimibacter alkaliphilus | reverse complement strand
CCATCGAGAAGCGCCGCTTGCTGCATCGCCAGACCGCGGCATAGACTGAAACCACAACGAGCCAGGCCCTTCGTTCTCGATCAGGCCCTCGTGTCCCAAATCATCTGACGACGAACACTGGTCGAGAAGGCCGACAGGCGGACGGCATGGGAGTTCCTGGAGCACTTGCTCAAAGCCGTTCCCTACCGCATCCACACGATCCTGACCGATAACGGCATCCAGTTCGCCGACCAGCCCAGGAACCGGAACACCGCCTATTCCCAGCAAATGCGCTTCGACATGATCTGCGAAGTCAACGGGATCGAGCATCGCCTGACCAAGCCAAACCACCCGTGGACCAACGGTCAAGTCGAACGCATGAACCGAACAATCAAGGACGCGACCGCCAAACGCTTCCATTACGACAGCCACGATCAACTCCGGACGCACCTCTCTGACTTCATGGCGGCCTACAACTTCGCTCGACGCTTGAAGACACTCAGCGGCCTCACGCCATACGAATACATCTGCAAAATCTGGACATCAGAGCCAGACAGATTCAATGTTGATCCGATCCACCAGATGCCGGGACTAAACACCTAGGACAAGTCGGCCCGGGGAAGGGTCAGGAGCGGCCGTCGGCCGAGTTGCGCAACAGGGCAGCTTCACTGCGTCGATACTGGAGTGCCCCGGGGGGACACCGGCGCGGACGGCTCCCGCGCCAGTGTCCCGATCGTCAGAGCAGCAGGTTGGGCAGTACGTAGACGATGCCCGGGAAGACCGCCAGGACCATGACGAAACCCACCATGATCAGCAGGTAGGGCAGCACCATGCGGGCGATCCGCCCCAGCGGTTCCTGCGTGATGTTCTGGATCACGAAGAGGTTGAAGCCCACCGGCGGCGTGATCTGCGCCAGTTCCACGGCGATCACCACGTAGATCCCGAACCACAGTTTGTCGAAGCCCGCGGCCTCCACCAGTGGCAGCACCATGGGCAGCGTCAGCACGATCAGCGAGAAGCCGTCGAGGAAGCAGCCCAGCACGAGGTAGACCAGCGTCAGGATGAAGATCAGCGTCAGCTGGGACATCTCGTAGCTGCTGACCACCTCGGTGATGTAACGCGGGATGCCGAGGAAGGCCGCCGCGTTGCCGAGGATCGAGGCGCCCAGCAGGATCATCGCCATCATGCCGGTGGTCTTGACCGTGCCGATCGCCACGAGCCGCAGGGTGGTGCGCGTCAACTCGCCCTGCACGGCGGTCACGATGACCGCGCCCACGACGCCGACGGCGGCGGCCTCGGACGGGGTGGCGAGGCCGGAATACATCGACCCCAGAACGCAGAGGATCAGGAACAGGGTCGGGCCGAGTTCCCTCAATGCGGCAATCCGCTGGCCCATCGACATGTTGGCTTCCTCGTCCGATTTCTCGGGCAGGAGGGACTTGTCGAGGGTGGTCTCGATCATGATCCAGGCCATGAAGGAGCCCGCCAGCAGCAGCCCCGGCAGGAGCCCCGCGGTGAAGAGCGACAGCACGGATTCCTCGGCCAGAACGCCGTAGATGATCATCATCGAGGACGGCGGGATCAGGAAGCCCAGCGTGCCCGCACCGGCCAGAGAGCCGATGGCGATGCGCCGCGAGTAGCCGCGTTTTTCCAGCTCGCTCAGCGAGATGCGCCCGACGACCTGCGTGGTGGCTGCGGAGGAGCCCGAGATGGCGGCGAACAGGGTGCAGCCCGCGATGTTCACGTGCAGCAGGCGGCCCGGCAGCAGCGCGGCCAGCGGCGACAGGCCGTTGAACAGCGACCGCGACAGGCGCGTGCGGAACAGGAATTCGCCCATGAGGATGAAGAGCGGCAGCGCCAGCAGTTCCGGCGTGGTCAGGATCGTGACCGAGTACTGCGCGATCAGCTTGTCCATCGGGATGTTGCGAAAGGCCCAGAGAAGCACGATCGAGGTGACCACCAGCGTGATCCCCACCCATGTCCCCAGCGAGAGCAGGCCGAAGAGGACCGCGATCATGGTTCCGACAACAGCAGTCATGTGCGTGTCCTTTTCAGTGATGCTCGACGGGGATGCCGTCGCTGTCTTCGGGCTCGGGGTCTTCCATGAACAGGCGGTCGTCGCCCGGACGCCCGGTCAGCAGGCGCAGCAGGCGGGCGCAGAACTGCACCGCGATCATGAAGGCGCCGAAGGTCATCATGGAGTTGGGAATCCACAGCGGCGTCAGGGTGCCGGCGGATTTCTGGCCGCGCGAAATGGCGGTCATCGTGGCCCCGAGGAGCGCATCGAAGAGGAAGATGGCAAAGGCGACAGCCACCAGCGTGGCGAGGATCTCGGTCGCGAGCAGGGCAGGGCCCTTGAGGCGCCCGACGAGGATCGACACCCGCACGTGGCCTGCGGCGGGCACGGCGGCGGCGGCCGAAAGCAGGAAGCAGGCGCCCATCATGTAGGCCGACCATTCCCAGTTGCCGCTCAGGTCCACGCTGACATTCGGGAAGTAGCGCACGACCTGTCCCATCACGGTGCCATAGAGGATCAGCACGATCGGCCCGAGGATGAAGAGGATGGCCAGCACGGCGCTGACCATGGCCAGCCCGTCGGTCACCTGAAGGAGCCGGGCGACAAGCCCGGTCTCCTTCCTGGCGGAGGCGGCGCCGCAAGCTCCGGCGCCGGTTTCCGAAGTTTCGGACATGCTCAGGACCGACCGGTCTCGGCCAGGAACGCCTTGATCAGGGGTTCGGACTCCGGCACGCGGGTTTCGAATTCCTCGATGAACTCGGCCGCACGCGAGCGCATCTCGGTCATCATCTCGGCCGGAACGTCCACGACCTGCATGCCGTTCTCTTCCAGCGTCGCGGTGCTCTTGGCGTCATCGGCCGCAGCGACCTCCCAGTATTCGGCCTGCTTTTCGGCGGCCAGTTCCATGATCGCCTCCTGGTCGGCCGCGTCGATGCCGTTCCACGCGTCGAGCGAGATGGCAACCGCCTCGACCGAGAGGGTGTGCGCGGTGCGGTAGGAGACCTTCATGAACTCCCAGAAGCGCCCGTCGACAGCCGAGGAGGCCGAGGTCAGAACGCCTTCGAGACGGCCCGACGCGAGGGCGGGGACGACTTCGCCCCAGGGCATCACGACGCCCGAGGCGCCCAGCGAGTTGGCGAGGTCGGCTGCGCCCTTCTCGGCGGCCCGGATACGCTGACCCTTCAGGGCGTCCAGCGACTCGATCGGCTCTTTCAGGTGCAGGTACTGGGTCGGCCACGGCACGAAGTAGAGGAACTTGATGTTGTTGCGGTCCGCGATCTCTTCGTACTTCGGCATCGCGATCTTCTGCATGATCGTCAGGTCGTCGAAGGACGACAGCAGGAAGGGCACGGTGTTGATGCCGAGCAGGGGCTCTTCGCCGATCTGCTGGAAGGTGGGCACGTCGGCCATCGGCACGAGGCCATCCCGCAGCGCGGCCATCAGTTCCGGCCCCTTGAAGCCCATCGAGCCACCCGAGTGGATGGTGATCTTCACGCGGCCTTCGGTCGCGGCGCTGACGGCCTCGGCGAAGTCGGTGACGGTGGTGGTGTGGAAGTTGCCATCGGGCCAGGGCGTGGACAGGTCCAGCGTGGTGTCCGCGAGGGCGGCGGTGCCGGTCAGTGCAAGCGCGGTCAGGGTCATGGCGGTGGTGGCCATGAAGGAACGGCGGGTCATAGACATGATGTGGTCCTCTGTTGAGACTTTTATGATTGGTTCCGGCTTGTGCCGGTTCGGGTTGGTGCCGGCAGGGCCGGCGGGAACGTGACCGGGATGGCCGGTCACGCTGTTCGCTTGGTCTGCGGCTACTCTGCGGCGACCCCCTTGGCGGTGATCAGCCCGGCAGAGACATCGGCATCGCGGGCGGCCTGCGGGCGGTCGGCCGGATCGCCAAGGCCGCCGCCACCCGGCGTGGCGAGAATGAGGGTGTCGCCGGCACGGATGACCTGCGTCCCCTTGGTGCCAAGCGGTCGGCCCGAGGACAGGGTGACGACGCCCGCGGCCCCGTCCTTGCCGCCCAACTGTCCGCGCGGCGGATAGGTGACGCGGTCGAAGGCGGCCAGCAGTTCGAAGTCGCTGTCCTCGGTGTTCACCAGTTCCATGTTCTGACCGAACCCGCCGCGGCTGGCCCCGTCGCCCGCGCTGTCCGGGCGCAATTCCTTGCGGCGGAACATCAGCGGCGAGAGGATCTCGGCCACTTCGACCGGTGTGCCATGCACGCCCGAGGGGAAGGCCGTGGCGGACAGCCCGTCCAGCCCCGGGCGTCCGCCGGTGCCGCCGTTGGTGGTGATGGCAAGCGCGTAGTTGCGCCCCTTGTCGGGCCCGCTGGTGCGGCGTCCGCGCACCGTGATGTTCCAGATGCAGGAGGTCCCTTCCGCGGGCACAAGGTCCGGCACCGCCTGCCGCAGGCAGCCATAGACCACGTCGGGCAGCATCTGTCCGAGGATATGGCGGCTGGCCACCGGCGCGGGTTTCAGTGCGTTCAGTATGCAGTTCTCCGGTGCCGAGACGGTCAGCGGCGCCAGAGAGCCCGCGTTGTTCGGAATGTCCGAGGCGACCACGCAGCCAAGGCCAAAGACCGTGTAGGCCGTCGTATAGGCCAGCGGCACATTGATCCCGCGCCCCGAAAGCGGCGAGGTGCCGGTGTAATCCATGTGGATGCCGTCGTCCGAGATGGTCAGCGTCCCGGTCAGCTCGATCGGGTTCTCGAACCCGTCGGTCATCATGGAATAGCTCCAGCAGCCCTGCGGCAGCTTGGCGACATTGGCCAGCACCGCCTCCTGCGAGCGGTCGATGATGTAATCCGACAGCGCGCTCAGGTCGTCGATGCCGAATTCTTCCATCATCTGGACAAGAGCCTTGGCCCCGACCTCGTTGCAGGCGGCCAGCGAATAGGTGTCGCCCTCGGTGTCCACGGGCAGGCGCGTGTTGGCGCGGATCATCGCCATCAGCGTTTCGTTGACGCGGCCCTCGTCAAAGAGCTTGAGCATCGGGATGTAGAGGCCTTCCATGAAGACATCCGTTGCCTCCGGCCCGCTGCCAAGGCCGCCGATATCCATCAGGTGGCTGGTGCAGGAGAAGAGCGCCACCACCTTGCCCTTGTAGAAGGCGGGCGTGGTGATGACGAAATCGTTCAGGTGCCCGGTGCCCATCCACGGGTCGTTGGTGATGAAGGCGTCGCCCTCTTTCATGTCCTCCAGCGGGAAGTGGCGCAGGAAATGCCCGACAGACAGCGCCATCGAGTTCACGTGCCCCGGCGTGCCGGTGACGGCCTGTGCGATCATGCGCCCCTCAAGGTCGAAGATGCCTGCCGAGATATCCTCGCATTCGCGCACGATGGCGGAGAAGGCGGTGCGGATCAGGGTCTGCGCCTGCTCGCCCACGACGGCGACAAGGCGGTTCCACATGATCTGCATGTCGATGACATCGGGTTGTGCAGGTTGCTGGGCAGTCATGGCTCAGCCCTCCTTCTTCTCAAGCACGATGCAGCCTGCCCCGTCCACGTGGGCGGTGAAGGCGGAGGAGACGAATGTGGTCGTCTCGATCTCGGTGATGACGGCGGGGCCGCTGATGGTGCCACCCGCCGAAAGCGCGGTACGGTCATAGGCGGGCAGGTCGACGAAAGATTTGGACCGGCCATCGTAGAACTTGCGCGTCTCGACCGGCTCGGGCGCCGTGCCGGTGCCGGCAGGACCGGCGGGATCGGGGCGACTGGGGTGGGTCGAGACGAGGACGGACCAGGTGATCGCCTCGATCCCCGCATTGGGCAGGGCGCGGGCGAACTGGCGTTCGTACTCCGTCTCGAAGGCGGCGCGGACGGCGCGCAGGGCCTCGGCATCCAGCCCCTCGGCAGGCATTTCGACCGCGATCTCATGGCCTTGCCCCTGATAGCGCATATAGCCGACGATCCGTTCAAAGAGCGGTGCTCCCTGTGCCCCCGGTTCCACCAATGCGCGGGCCTGCGCGCGCATTTCGGCAAACATCTCGGTCAGTGCGGGTGCGTCGAAGGTCTCGTCCAGCCGCATGGGCCGCGAGCGGGTGATCTCATAGGCGACGGGCGCGGTCAGGAAGCCCACTGCAGACCCGACGCCGGCATTGGCCGGGATCAGGATGCGCGTCACCTGCGTCTTCTCGGCCAGCCGCGCGGCGTGCAGGGGGGCGGCCCCGCCAAAGGCGATCATCGTCGCCCCGTCCAGCGCCACGCCGCATTCCGCCGCGTGCATCCGCGCCGCCGAGGCCATGTTCTCGCACACCATTTCATAGATCGCATGGGCCGCATGTTCCGGCGTCAGGCCAAGCGCATCGCCCACGTCGCGCGACAGCGCGGCGCGCGACAGGTCCGGGCGCAGGGTCATCGTGCCGTTGGCGAAACCCTCGGGCGAGATCAGCCCCAGCACCACGTCGCTGTCGGTCACCGTCGGGCGGTCACCGCCCCGGTCATAGGCGGCCGGGCCCGGCACGGAAGAGGCGCTTTCCGGCCCCACGGCGATCTGCCCCATCGAATCCAGATGCGCGATGGAGCCGCCGCCCGCGCCGATCTCGACCATCTCGATCACCGGAATGCGCAGCGGCAGGCCCGAGCCCTTCATGAAGCGCGCGGTGCGGTCGACTTCGAACACGCGCGAGGTGGCCGGTTCGCCGTTCTCGATCAGGCAGATCTTGGCGGTGGTGCCGCCCATGTCGAAGCTGACGACATTGCCGGCCTCGGCCTGCATGGCCACCTGCGCGGCAAAGATCGCGCCGCCGGCCGGGCCGGATTCCACCAGCCGCACCGGGTATTGCTGTGCCGTCTCCAGCGAGGTCAGCCCGCCGCCCGAGGTGACGAGGTAGGTCGCGCCGCGGAACTGGCGGGTGCGCAGCTGGTCGGCCATCCGGCCGAGGTAGCCGCTCATCAGCGGCTGGACATAGGCGTTCGCCACGGCGGTCGAGGCACGTTCGTACTCGCGCACCTCGGGGCAGACTTCGTGGCTGAGGGTGATCGACACCCCCGGCAGCGCGGCGCGCAGGATTTCTCCGGCGCGGATCTCATGCTCCGGGTTGCGGTAGGCATGCAGGAAGCAGATCGCTACCGCTTCGATCCCGTCATCTGCGAGTGTCTGCGCGAGGGCATGCACCGCCGCCTCGTCCAAGGGCTGCTGCACCTTGCCGGTGGCGTCGATCCGCTCGGGCAGGGAATAGCGGCGCTCGCGCGGGGCCAGCGGCGAGGGTTTCACCAGCATCAGGTCGTACTGGCTGAAACGGCTTTCGGTCCCGATGTCGAGGATGTCGCGGAACCCTTCGGTCCCCACCAGGGCCGTCACGGCGCCACGGCGCTCGATGATGGCATTGGTCGCCAGCGTCGTGCCGTGCACGATGGTCGCCACGTCCGAGAACATCAGCCCCGCGTCCTGCAGCGCCAGTTCCATGCCATAGAGCATCCCGTCCTCGGGGGCGGCCGGGGTCGTCAGGACCTTGCGCGAGCTGCGCGTGCCATCCACGTCCAGCACCACGTCGGTGAAGGTCCCTCCGATATCGGCGGCCAGTCGGATATGAGGGGCTGTCAGCATGGTGGTCCTTTGTGTCGCGAAGCGGGAATGGTCGCCCTTCAGGCCGGTGTGGGTCCGCCTTTCAGGGCCGTCTTCCGGGGCCTTCTTCCGGGGCAGGAGACCCGTGGATCAGGGGAGCTTTGCATCCGGCGGTCGTGATGAAAAACGAAATAAATTCATTTGCCCCATCGCTTTCCGGCAACTCTCATTCAGCTGCGATTTCATAGGTTTCTCCGGCGCTTGGCAGAGAGAAGAGCTGCTTGGCGACGGTCGCGACCAGCATCAGGTCCTGCGAGCGGCGGTCTTCCGGGCGGGTGGCCGCGACATAGGTGATCGGCAGCATCGGCCAGAGCGTCTCGATCCGCTCGAGGTAGCCATCGGCGATCTCGGAGGCGAGCATCGTCTCGGGGCCGTAGACCACGAGGTCGATCTTGCGGGCCATGTAGAACATCGTGGAAAACGCGTTGCATATCACCGCCGGATGCAGCGGCCCGTCCACGAGAGAATGGCGCAGCGCATGGAAGCCCGCGGTGGTTTCCGGGGGCGAGGCGATGGGCAGCGCACCAAGAGCCTCGGGCCCCAGCGGGCGGGTCGCGGGCAGGTCGATCCCGGCGGTCGCGGCCCAGATGAATTCGCGTTGACCGACGGCGCGGCTGTGAAGGCCCTGCGACACCACGGTCGAGGGCACGATGATCATGTCGAGCGCGCCCGCTTCAAGCTGTGCCTGCAGGTCCGACGCGGGCAGGGTGATCTGCGGGATGATCCTGAGGTCGGGTCGCATCCGGCGGACGGCCTCGCCGAGGGTCGGAGCCAGTTCGAACCCGGCGACCTCGCTCAGCCCGATGCGCAGGATGCGCTCGCGGCTCCTGCGGCCCTCGTCTTCCTGAAGGGAGGAGCTGCGCAGTTTCACCTCGTCCTGAAGCGCCAGCATCTGGGCGAAGAGCGGCTCCAGCGTTTCGCCGCGCGGGGTCAGCGTGACCCGGGCCCCGGTCCGGCAGAGCAGGGGGCCGCCCAGTTCTTCCTCGATCTCGCGCACCCGTTTCGAGATGGTGGACTGGGTCGCGTTCAGCCGCCTCGACGCGGCAAGGAAGCTCCCGGTCTGCACGATCCAGTGTACGGCTTCGATTTGCTTGAGAGTGGGCATGACGGTCTTCCTTGCCCTCCCGTAACCACCTTATTTCCCCGAGTTTGGCGGTCCGCGGGGGACGGCTCAAGTTTTCACCACCGTTGTCGGGGTGGCGGGTCGCTGTCGGTGAAATCTTCAGCGAACGCCCCCCATTGTCGTCAATTCTGCCCAAGTCGCGGGCGGTTCCTGCGCGCGATTTGGGCGGTCGCAGCCTCAGGCCGGAATCGGTGTCTCCAGCGGGCGGCCTGCGAAATGGGCACGCAGGTTGGCGATCAGCATCCGGTTGGCGTTGAGCGTCGCCTCGGGGCTGAGCCCGCCGATATGAGGGGTGAGCACGACGTTGCGCAGCGCCTTCAGGCGGGCGGGCAGATTGGGCTCGCTCTCGACCACGTCGAGGCCCGCGCCGAGGATCGTGCCGTTCTCGAGCGCGTCCATCAGCGCCTCGGTGTCCACGGTCACGCCGCGCCCGATGTTCACGAGGACGCCCTGCGGGCCGAGGGCGGCCAGCACCCCGGCATCCACGATGTGCCGGGTGGCGGCCCCGCCCGGCAGCACGTCGATCAGCACGTCGACCTCGGCCGCCAGCTGCTCGACGCTCGCCACGTATCGATAGGGCGTGCCGGGCTTTTCGCGCCGGTTGTGATAGGCGATCTCCATGTCGAAACCGGCACAGCGTTTCGCGATCCGGCTGCCGATGTCGCCCATGCCGAGGATGCCGACGGTCTTGCCGGTCGCCATCGGGTGCAAGACGCGGAAATCGCGCCAGCGGCCTTCCCGGACAAGCGCGTCATTGTTGGGGATCTCGCGCAGCACGGCCAGCATCAGGGTGAGGGCATGGTCCGCCACGGTATCGGCATTGGTGCCCGGTCCATGGCTCAGCGCGAGGTTGCGGGCCCGGGCGGCGGGCAGGTCGATGCCCTCGTAGCCCACGCCCTGCGCCGAGATGATCGAGAGGTTTGGCAGCAGGTCGATCAGGCTGCCGGGGATCGCGATATTGCCGTTCATCACGATGCCGTCGATCTCGGCGCCGCGGGTGCGGGCGATCTCGAAGCGCTCTTCCTCGGTCCGGGCGGAAAGGCAGGTGAAATGCTCTTCCAGCCGGGCGTAGTTGGCCGGGGTCATGTCGGCGGCGATGATGAGAACGGGGCGTTTGTCGGTGAGGGGCATGGGGTCAGGGTCGTCCGTGATGGGGGAGATGGTGCGCGCGTCCTCCCTGCCGCGCGCCCATCCATGAAAGCGTCTTCGCGGGTCAGCAGAGTTCGGTGAAGGGCACGACTTCGCCGCCTCCGCCCTCGATCGCGTCGCGCACGGCCTGCGCGATCTCCACCGCGCCCGTCGTGTCGGAATGCACGAGGATCGAGCGGGCGCCTTTGAACCTGACCTTGCCGCCGGTGATGGTGGTGAAGCTCTCGTCGTCGAGGAACTGGACGATGCGGCGCTGCACCTCGTCGAGGTCATGGATGACCGAGTTCGGAACCTTGCGGTTCACGAGGTTGCCCTCATCGTCATAGGCGCGGTCGGCAAAGACCTTGCCGACGGTGGCGAGGCCATGTTTCTGGGCCATCTTCTCGGCCATGGACCCGGCGATGACGCTGGTCTTCAGCTCGGGATTGAACTTGGCCATCATCTCGAAGAAGAAATCGTCGTAGTCCGGGTTGCGGCGGCCCATTTCGCCCATGGCGCCATGGGTCGAGCAGTGGCTGACCGGGTAGCCGCCGACCTTGGCGATCGCCTCCAGTGCGCCGTGCTGGTAGAGGAAATGCCTCGACAGGACGCGCGGGTCGATGTCCATCGGCACCCGGCCAAAGCCCAGCAGGTCCGGCAGGCCGCAGTGAGAGCCGAGCGCCACGCCGTGTTCCTTGGCCAGTTCGACGCAGCGCGTCATCGTCAGGGCGTCGCCGCCATGGTAGCCGCAGGCCACGTTGGCGGAGGAGATGATCTTCATCATCCCTTCGTCATCACCCAGCGTCCAGCGACCGTAGCTTTCGCCGAGGTCCGAGTTGATGTCGACTTTCATGGTGCTCTCTCCTGTCGTGCTGTCCGGTCAGGACATCTGGTTTGGGCCGGTGGGGGCTGCCTCGGGGACGAGGGCGAAGACCGGCGATCCGTATCCCAGCAGCGCGCCCTCCTCGGCCAGCGCCGCGCCCAGTGTGCCAGCGGCGGGGGCGGTGACAGGGCTGATCAGGCTTTCGACCGCCAGCCAGGCGACGATATCGCCGGGGGCGACCCGGTCACCGGGGCAGGCAGCGGGCTGGGTACGGGCGGGATGGGTGAACATCAGGCGACCCGGGCCCGGCGCGGCGATCGTCTGCGCCGAAGGGGCCGGTGGGGTGGACGTGGCCGGTGGAACAGCGGCGGTCGCGACGGGTGCGGCCGGTGCGGGGGCCTTCAGGCGGATGCGGTCGCCGCCGGGCAGGCGCAGGTCCAGCTCGGTGATGCCATGGGCGCGCATCTCCGCCGCGAGGGTCGACAGCTGGGCGGGGGTGAGGGAAGGTTTGGTCATGCCGCCTCCGGTGTCATCAGGGACAGGGCCGAGAGACGGCGCAGCCCGGCGAGGTAGTCTTCCTGCTCCAGCGCCGCCGCGCGCGCCTGCGCCAGATCGCAGCGCTGGAAGCGCAGCAGGCGGCGCGGCGGCAGTTGGGCGAGGCGCCAAAGGTCCGGGTCGATGACCACGCCCATCTTGGGATAGCCCCCGGCGGTGTTGCCGTCGTTCAGCTGGATGATCGGGTGGCCGCCGGGCGGCACCTGCACCACGCCGCAGACGATGCCGTGGCTGCGCATTTCCTGCACCACCGCGCGTTTCAGGGGCGTCGTGCCCTCCAGCCGCATGCCCATCCGGTCGCTCTGGATCGTGACGCGCCAGGGGTCGTTCCAGAACGCCGCGTGCGAGGCGTCGGTGAAGGCGGGATATTCCGCGGCGGGGATGACACGCACGGTCGTGGCCTCTGGATCGTCCCCCAGCGGCAGGGCCGTGGCGGGCGGCAGGGCGCCAAAGCCCGCGGGATCTCGGAACGCGGGCGCCTGTGCCGCGCCTGCATCCAGCACGTCACCCGCGCGCAGCGCGCGCCCCTCGAGACCGCCGAAGGCGCAGCGCACATGGGTCGCGCGGGAGCCCAGAACCTCGGGCACGTCGATGCCGCCCGCGACGCTCAGACAGGCGCGCAGGGCGGGCGCTGCCAGATCGCGCCGGGTGGCCCCGGGGGGCGAAAGCTCCAGCACCTGCCCGGCGCGTACGGGCAGGGCCCACCACGGCGGCACCGGCCGCCCGTCGAGGCGGGCGTCGCAATCAGCCCCGGTCAGGGCAATGGCCCCGTCGCGCAGGACGCGGAGGCGCACCGGGAACAGCTGAAGCTCCAGCCCGGCGGCGTCGGGCGCATTGCCCAGCAGGGCATTGCCGACCTGAAGCGCAAGCGCATCGACCATGCCGGTCGGCCCGATGCCCCAGCGGCGCTGGCCGGGGCGGCCGAGGTCCTGAACGGAATTCAGCGCCGGGGTCGCCAGCACTTCGAGAAAGGGCGCGCTCATTCCAGCACCTCGTCGAGGATGAAGCGGATGCGGTCGCCCGGCTCCACCAGCCCCGGCGGGTCGCGGGTCAGGTCGAAGGGGGCGGGCGCGTCGATCAGCTGGCCCAGCGAGTACCAGCCCGTCGGGCCGACCTGTGGCCCCCCCGGCACCGGCGGGCCCGAGACGTTGCATTGCAGCCCGGCGATGAAGACGTTCAGCAGCAGCGGGCGGTTCACCGGCGCATCGCGGCGCGGCAGGAAGAGCGGCTCCGGCAGGCCGAAGAGATAGCCGAAGCCGGGGATCACGCCGGGGGCAAAGACGGTGTACTCGGCGCTGGAATGCATCTCGGCCACCTGTCGGGGTGTCATGCTTTTCTTGCGCGCCACCTCCTCGAGGTCCTCGCCGCCGTCCCCGCCGTAGCGCACGACCAGCTCGATCAGCTTGCCCGGCGCGGGCGTGTCGGGGGTGGCGATCCAGAGCGCGAGCAGCTGCGCCTGCAACGCCTCGGGCTCGGTCGCCAGCGGATCGTAGAGCACCAGCAGGTTGTTCATGCCCGGCTGGGTGTCGGTGACGCCCTTGAGGTCCCCCGCCGCCCGGCCCACGGCCCAGATGCGCCGCTGGGTCGGCAGGCACATGGGGCCTTCGCCCTCCAGCAGGCAGGCCGCGCTGCCCATCGGGGTCACGCGCGGCGCGGCCAGTTCAAAGACGTTGTGTGCGGCCTTCGTCTTGGTTGCGGCCATGGTCAGGCGGCCCCACCGGGCTTGGGATCGGGCTTGGGATCGGGCTTGATCCAGACGAGGGCCTCGCCCGCGGCGATCTCCTCGCCGTTGCTGGGGCCGATCTCGACCACGGTGCCTGCGACGGGGGCGGGGATCGTGCTGAAGGTCTTCATCGCCTCGACAAGACAGACCGGGTCGCCTTCCGCGACGCTCTGACCGACGGTGACCAGAGGCGGCAGGCCCGGCTCTGCCGCGGCATAGAAGACGCCGTAGACGGGCGAGGTGACGGCGATCGGCGCCTCGCCAGAGGGGTCGGGGGCCGGTGCAGAGGGGGCCGGTGCAGACGGGTCGGGGGCCAATGCCTCGGCCGAAGCGGGCGCCTCCATGGGCGCTGCGGCGACCGGGGCCGCCCCGGCGGGCACAGGCGCCGTGCCGCGCTTCAGGGTCAGGCGATACTCGCCCATCCGCCATTCCGCCTCGCTCAGGTCACTTTCGCCCATGGTGGCGATCAGCGCGCGGGTCAGCTCCAGCAGTTTCTTGGTGTCGCTCATGCCGGGTCCTTCAGGGTGGCGACGGCCGTGGCGATCCGGCCGCAGGCCTCCTCCAGCACCGGCAGGGCCGAGGCGATGGAGATCCGGAAGTAGGGCGACAGCCCGTAGGCCGCGCCGGTCACAGTGGCCACCAGCGCCTCCTCCAGCAGCCAGTCGACCACGTCGCTGTCGGTCGCCAGCACCTTGCCCCTGGCGCTCACCTTGCCCAGAAGCCCGCCGCAATCGACGTAGAGGTAGAAGGCCCCCTGCGGTTTCTGCGCGGCAAGGCCCGGCACCGGCGCCAGCAGCTCCAGCACCCTGTCGCGGCGCGCCTGATAGGCGGCGGCGCGCTCGGCGATATAGTCCTGCGGGCCCTCCAGGGCGGCGACAGTGGCCGCCTGGCTGGTGGTGCAGGACGATCCGACCATCTGTCCCATGACCTTGCCCATGGCCTTGATCAGCCCGCCGGGGCCACCGGCAAAGCCGATCCGCCAGCCGGTCATGGCAAAGCCCTTGGAGGCCCCGTTCAGCGTCAGGGTGCGGTCCTTCATCCCGGGGCAGGCCTCGACGAAGGAGACGAATTTCACCCCGTCGAAGAGGAGGTACTCGTAGATCTCGTCGGTCAGGACCATGACGTGGGGGTGCTTCTCCAGCACCTTGCCGAGCGCTTCGAGTTCCTCGCGCGAATAGACCGCGCCGGTGGGGTTGCCGGGGGAGTTCAGGAACAGCCAGCGGGTCTTGTCGGTGATCGCCTCTTCCAGCGTCTCCGGGTCCAGCTTGAGGCCGAACTGGCGCTTGGTCTCGACCACGACGGGCACGCCGTCGGCCAGCTTGGTCAGGTCCACGTAGGAAACCCATGCCGGCGCGGGGATGATCACCTCGTCGCCCGGGTTCACGCTGGCCGTCAGGGCGGTGGCGATCAGGTTCTTGGCGCCGGGGCCGACGATGATGTCATCCGCGGTATAGTCGAGGCCGTTGTCCCGCTTGAACTTGGCGGCGACGGCGGCGCGCAGCTCCTTGGTGCCGCGCACGTCGGTGTATTTCGTGTCGCCCGCGTGGATCGAGGCGATGGCGGCCGCGACCACGTGGGGCGGGGTCGGGAAGTCCGGCTCGCCGGCGGCCAGCGAGATCACGTCGAGGCCCTGCGCCTTGAGGTCGGTGGCTTTCTGGGCGGCCTCGACCGAGGCCGAGGGGGCAATACGTCCGAGTTTCTCGCTGCTGTAGGTAAGGTCCATGTCTGATCCGGGCTTCGCTGGTTTTGTGCGGGGACCCGGTGGCGTGGACAGCCCCCGGGCAGGAAAGGGCTCTTCCCCGCCAGACCGCCCCGTCCCGGCCGATGGCGCAGGAGGGAGGCGTTAGGGGACAGGCATCGGGAGACCCGGCGCCTTACGCGCTGACGGTGCCAAGGCTTTGCGGAAAGGGCCAGATCGCGCGCGCCCTGACGGTGTAAAATTCCACGCGCTGCCGCTTCCTGAGGCGTTCGCCCGGAGTTATCCACAGCTCCTCCGGCCGCGGATGAGGTACGGGGCCTGTCCGCAGAGCCTTCCGCCCGCGCGCCAAGGGTTTCCACTGCGCAGGGAGCCAGACGGGGCAGGCCGCTGTCCGCATCCGGGCCAGCCTCGTTCGGGCGCTTTGCTGCGGGCACCTGCCGCATCCGCCGCAAAGAGACGCCCACGCCGGGCACGGGGGCACCGGCGTGGGGGATCGGGTCATTCCACCGCTTCGGAACGGCGCAGCGTGGTGATCATGGAGCTTTCCATGAGGTGCGCCTTGAGCCGGACGGGATCGGCGGCGATGGCCTGCAGGTCCTTCAGCAGGTCCAGCCGCTTGCTCGGGTCCTTCTCGCGCATCCGGGCGCGGGCCTTGTCCGCCTGAACGATGATCTCGTCCCGGGCGATGGGGCGGCGGCGGCGGTCGTAGCGCGCCAACAGCGGCCCATGGTCCGCGCCGTCCAGCGCAGGCGCCAGGGCGCGCATCAACTCGCGGGCATCATGCAACCCGCCGTTCAGGCCCATGCCGCCCACCGGGCTGTTCAGATGCGCGGAATCCCCGGCCAGCACGACGCGGCCCGCGACGTAGCTGTCGGCCATGCGCATGTGGACGCGATAGGGGCGCGGCTCCATCCCCAGCTCGAAATCGCCCGGAATGTCGAGGATGCGGTGCAGTGTCTTCTGCACCGCGTCCGGGCGCAGCTGATCCTCGGGGGGGATGCCGTCGACCATGTAGATCGACACCCGCCACGTGTCGGCCATCCGCAGGAGCGAGAAGTTCCCGCCGTCCTGCCACCAGCAGTAGGCCACGCTGGAGAGGCCCTCGATATGGTCCTGGAACGGGTAGGTCGTGGTGGTGAGATAGGTGGTCTCGGGATAGGTCTCGCCCTCGAAGCCAAAGCCGAGCGCATGGCGTACGGCGCTGCGCGCCCCGTCGCAGCCGATCAGGAAGCGCCCGCGCAGCAGGCCCCGTCCCTCGGGGCCCTCGATGTGGACGCTCACACCGTCCTCATCCTGGTCAAAGCCCGTGACGGAGGTGCCCAAAAGTTCGGTGCAGCGCCCGGCCAGCTTCTGGCGCAGGATGTCCTGCAGCTCCCATTGTTCGCATTGCAGGCGGTAGGGGTGGGCGGTTTCACCCTCGATCGCGGCCATGTCGAAAAGCGCCCGATCCCCGGTGGGATGCAGGCGCACCTCCCAGTCGCGGCAGATCCGCCCGCGCGCGATCAGGGGCGCGCCGACGCCCACCTCGTCCAGCATGTCGAGCGTGGGCGCGTGGAAGGTCGAGGCGCGGAAGTCGATCACCGGCTCTGTCCCGGCCTCGACGAGGGTCACGTCATAGCCCGCCTCGACCAGTTGCAGCGCCATGTACTGGCCGACCGGGCCTGCGCCCGCGATGATCACGTCTGTCTGGGTCATGTCGCTGCCTCTCCGCGCAGGGTCCGTGTTGCGGCGTCGTCCACATCGCCCCCGGGGGTGAGGGCGACGCGATAGTCTTTCAGGGCGCTGTCCGCGCTGATCCGTCCGTCCGCCACGTCGCGGGCCACGGCCCGCGGATCACGGCTCTCGGGCGGGCCGAGGCCGGCACCGCCGGGGAGGGAGAGGCACAGGCGATCCCCCGCGGGCACCTCCTGCTGGCCAAGGCCTGCGAGGGGGCTGCCAGATGCCAGCCATGCCGCCCCGGGGGCCCCGTCTGCGCCGCCTTCGCGCCCGCGCGCGGCGTGGTCGATCCGGTCGTAGAGCGCGAAGACGGTGAAGGGGGAGCCGTCCCGCGTGCCGACCTCGACCACCTGTCCCAGCCCGCCGCGCATATGGCCCGCGCCACCGCTGTCCATGGCCAGCTCCTTGCGCCAGATCACGATGGGGGCGATCGCCTCGACCACCTCGCTGGCCGTGGCGCGGATGCCGCTGGGAAAGCCGGTGGCGTCCAGCCCGTCGAGCGCGTGACGCGCGCCTGTGCCGCCCGCGTTGAAAAAGACCGCGTCGAAAGGCTGCCCCTCCACCCGTCCGCGCAGCTGCGCCGTCCAGACGCAGGAGGCGCCATCAGCGGGCACGACGCCGGGCATGGCCTGGGCCAGGCAGTTCATCACCAGCTCCGGCAGGAACTGCCCGATGATGTGCCGTGCGGCGACGGGCGCGGGGCGTTCCACGTTGAGGACCGAGCCGACGGGTGCGCTGACCCGGATCGGCGCAAGGGCGCCCGCGTTGTTGGGCAGGTCCGGCGAGACGACGCATTTGATGCCGTAGGCGGCATAGGCGGCGGTGTAGTTCAGCACGAGGTTCACGCCGCGCGGCAGGGCCGGGGCGCTGCCCTCGAAATCGGCGTGGATGCTGTCGCCGGCGATGGTCAGGCGGCAGTGCAGCGTGATCGGCGCGCCGAACCCGTCCAGCGTCAGGCTGTCGGACCACGTGCCATCTGGGCATTTGGTGATCGCGGCGCGGGTGGCGGCCTCTGTCCGGGCGAGGATCTCGGCTGAGAGAGCGTCGATATCCGTCAGGCCGAATTCCGTCATCAGCGTCGAGAGCCCCGCGGCGGCTGTTTCCCCCGCCGTGATCATCGAGAGCACGTCGCCTTCGACCTGATCGGGGTGGCGGACATTCTCGCGCAGGATCAGGCGGATATCCTCGTGCAGCTGGCTTTCGGTGCAGATGCGCATGATCGGCAGGGCAAAGCCCTCCTCGAAGACCGAGGTCGCGTCCGCCGTCTGCCCGCGCCCGCCGATATCGACCTGGTGGCAGGTCGAGGCGATCAGCGCCACGGCGCGGCCCGCGTGGAACACCGGGCTGACCAGCGTCAGGTCATGGCGATGGCCCGAGGCGAGCCAGGGGTCGTTGGTCATGAAGTGGTCGCCGGGTTTCATCGTGTTCAGCGGGAACCGGTCGAGGAAATGCACCACCGTCGCAGCCATGGCGTTCACGTGGCCGGGGGTGCCGGTGGCGGCCTGCGCCACCATCGCGCCCGCCCGGTCGAAGAGGCCGAAGGAGAGGTCCTCGGCCTCGCGCACGGTGGAGCAGAAGGCGGTGCGCACTAGGACGCGGGCTTGTTCCTCCACGAGGCTCAGCAGGCGGTCCCAGAGGATCTGGAAGGTCAGGGGGTCGTGGGTCATGCCGGGGCCTCCGTAAGGGTCGCCGTGGATGTCGCCGTGTCGGAAAGCGTCCGGGGCAGCCGGAGCAGGTGCAGCGTGCCGTCGCCCAGCACGGTGACCTGCCAGCCGGGGGGAACGGCCGTGCTGGTGGCCGCCTCGCGGATCAGGCAGGGGCCGGGGAAGGTCTGACCGGGGATCAGCGACGCCCGGGTATAGAGCGCATGGGGCAGGGCGGGGTGCCGGGCGCCGCCGACCTCTGCGGTCCCGTCCGGCGCCGGGGCGGGGACGGCAGCGGGGCCCGGCACGGGCTGCGCCGCGCTGGGCGGGGGCGCGATCCGACATGTCCAGCTGATGATCTCGACGCCGATCCGATCCAGCGTGCGCCCGTAGAGCCGGTGATAGGCCGCCTCGAAAGCGGCGCGCAGCACCTCGGGCGGGGCCAGCGGATCGGGCAGCGTCACCGCGACCTCGTGGCCTTGTCCGACATAGCGCATCGCCGCGGACCACTCGGCCCGCAGGTCCGATGCGGCCCCGGTGATGGCGCGGCCCTCGGCCTCCATCGCTGCCGTCAGGGCCGTGACCTCCGCCGTCTCCAGTGTCGCGAGGGCCATGGGCGCGCTGCGGGTGATCTCGAAGGCGGCATCCGCCGTCAGGAACCCGATGGCCGAACCGACGCCCGCATCGGGGGGCACCATGACGGAGGCGATGCCGATCGCCTCGGCCAGCGAGGCCGCGTGCAGCGGGCCGCCGCCGCCGAAGGCCACCAGCGTGCGCGGGCCGAGGGCGGCACCCATCTCGACCGCGTGCAGGCGTGCGGCAAGGGCCATCGCCTCGTCCACCGCGGCGAGGATCGCGGTGGCGGTCGCCGTCGCGGAGGCGGGGCGCACGTCCAGGGTCTCCAGTGCGCGTTGGGCGCGCGCCGGGTCCAGCGTCACCGCGCCCCCGGCAAAGCTGTCGGGCGCCAGCCGCCCGAGCAACAGGTTGGCATCGGTGACCGTGGGCAGGGTGCCGCCGCGTCCATAGCAGGCCGGTCCGGGGGTGGAGCCCGTGCCCTCGGGGCCCACGCGCAGGCGGCCCAGCTGGTCGAGCCACGCGACCGAGCCGCCCCCGGCCCCGATCTCCAGCAGGTCGACGGAGGGCACCTTGAGGGGCAGCCCGCTGCCCTTGACGAATTTCTCCAGCCGGGCGGCTTCGAAGTCATTGGTGCGATGGGGCGTGCCATGGTCGATCAACGTCAGCTTGGCCGTGGTCCCGCCAAGGTCGAAGGCCATGGCCTGCCCCACCTCGTGCCGCGCGGCGATCCGGGCCGCGAAGAGCGCCCCCCCGGCCGGGCCGCTTTCGATCAGCCGCACGGGGAAGCGGCGTCCGGTCCCGAAATCGCACAGCGAGCCGCTCGACAGCATCAGGTGGCGCGGGCAGGTCAGCCCCGCCGCAGTGAGGCGGTCATCGAGCCGCGAGAGGTAGCGGTCGATCAGCGGTTGCACGTAGGCATTGGCCGCCGCCGTGCTGAAGCGTTCGAACTCGCGCACCACCGGCGCCACCTCGGAGGAGATCGAGAGGCTGAGATGCGGGCAGAGCCGGGCGAGATGATCGCGCGCCGCCTCCTCATGTGCCGGGTTCACATAGCTGTTGAGGAAGCAGATCGCGGCGCTTTCCACCTCGGCCAGCTGCGGCACCAGCGCCTCCAGCGCGGCGAGGTCGAGGGGCAGCAGCACCGTCCCGTCGGCGGCGATGCGTTCCGCAACCACCAGCCTGCGGGACCGGGGCACCAGCGGCGCGGGCTTGCGCAGGTTGAGGTCGTAATGCGCGTAGCGGTCCTCGCGGCCCATTTCCAGCACGTCGCGGAAACCCTGCGTCGTGATCAGCGCCGCGCGGGCACCGCGCCGTTCGATCACCGCGTTGGTTGCCAGCGTGGTGCCGTGGACGATCCCGCCGATCGCCCCGGGCGTCAGGCCCGCGCGGGTGATCAGCTCCGTCACGGCGGCGGCAATGGCCTCTTCCGGATTGGCCAGGGTTGTCAGACGTTTGTCCGACAGGCCGTGACCATCGCCGAGGTCGAGGTAGGTGTCGGTGAAGGTCCCCCCGACATCGATGCCGATCCGTGCCTGTGCCATCGTCTTCCGTTCCTGATCGTCCGAGGCGCAGAAGACCCGGCAGGCCGGCTGGGGTAAAGATCAATAAGGTTTCGGCAAAGTTCTACAAATTAGAACATATCAGGGGAGGGGCTGCGCCTGCACCAGATCGGGCAGGGCCGCGGTCAGCTGGTCGAAACAGGCGCGCACCGCGGGTGCGGGCACGCGGCGGGCATCCATGCAGAGCGCCAGCGTGCCCCGCTCGATCCGGGGATCGCGGATCGGGACGAAATGCAGGCCGGGGCGGTGCGGATCGCGGCCCGGGGCGGGGCGGACCTGTATCCCGTGTCCCAGCCCCGCGGCGACCAGATCGGCCATCGTCTCGAAGGAATTCGAGGTCATCACGGTGCGGGGATGGATGCCGTTGCGCTCCATCAGCTTGTCGAAGGTGCGTCGCAGCGCAAGCGTCGGATCCGGCAGGATCAGCACCTGATCGGCCAGATCCGCCAGCGGGATCGCGTCCCGCCGGGCCCAGTCATGATCCGCAGGCACCATCAGGTGCAGCGCCGTCTCGAAGGTCAGGCCGCGCCGGATGTCAGGCCGGTCCGGGACGCTGTAGGCGATCAGGATGTCGATCTCGCCCGCCAGCAGCTGGTCTGTCAGGCCGGGGGTGTTGCCGATCACGGTGTTCACGGCGATGCCGGGGTGCGCAGCCATGAAGCCCTGCACCAGCGGCACGCCGAAATCGCGCCCGATGGAATCGTTGAATCCCAGCGTCAGCGCGCCGCTTTCGAGCCCGCGCAGGGCCTGTATCTCGGCATGCGCCGTGGCGAGTTCGCGCATGGCCTGTTTCAGCCGGACCTGAAGCACCTCTCCGGCGGCGGTCAGCGTGACGCCATCGCGCCCCGGTCCGCGGTCGAAGAGGGCAACGCCGAGGTCGTCCTCCAACAGGCGGATCTGGCGGCTGATCGCCGAGGTGGCGATATGCACCGCATCCGAGGCGGCGCGGAAGGAGCCATGCTCGGCCACCTCGTGGAAATAGCGCAGCGCGGCCGAGTTCCGGATTTCGGGGATGATGCCAAGGCTCATGGGCGGACACTTCAGGTCAGGGATGTCGCGGGAGTTTACGGGGGCCGGTCGGCGTTGGCCAGCGGAGGGGACCATGGCGGACACCGGGCCGGGCGGTCACAGGGCCTGACAGGCGCCCGATCGCTGCGCTTAACTTGTAGGCGTCGCGCGCCTCTCGACACGGCGCTCCGGTTCGCAGTGCGCTCCTCCTCGGCCCTGCCCATGACGCGACCCGCGCGGGTCCGCCCCCGCCTCCGGTGGTGGAAAAGGCCGAAACATTCATTGCTTTTGCGCCCTTGGGCCCCGTTCCGACCCGTCCGCGGGACACTCGGCAGGGGCGCACCGGGCCCCGGTCAGCGCAAATCTAGACATCTAAATGCGAATTATTGCGTTTGCATCCGCCGGGCCGGGTTCTGATGCTTTGTCTGAAATGCATGATTTCCGGACGAACAGATGACCCTCTCCCCCGCCGAAGCCGCAACCGGCGCCGACATCACGATCAGCCATGTGCGCAAGACGTTCGAGACGCCGCGCGGGCCCATCGAGGCCCTGGCCGGCATCGATCTGGACATCGCGCCGGGGGAATTCGTCTCGATCCTCGGGCCCAGCGGATGTGGCAAGAGCACCCTGCTGATGGCGCTTGCCGGGCTTGAGCCGGCGACCTCGGGGCATATCCGGATTTCGGGTGCGCCTGTCCTGTCGCCGCGGCGCAAGACCGGCATCGTCTTTCAAGAGCCGACCCTGCTGAGCTGGAAAACCGCGCTTCAGAACGTGCTCTACCCGGCCGAGATCGCTGGCCAGCGCAAGGCCGACCACGCGCCGCGGGCCCGCGCGCTTCTGGACCGGGTCGGGCTGGCAGGGTTCGAGGATCAGCGCCCGCGCGGCCTGTCGGGCGGCATGAAGCAGCGCGTGGCCCTGTGCCGGGCCCTCGTGCAGGACCCCGACCTGCTGCTGATGGATGAGCCGTTCTCGGCGCTGGACGCGATCACCCGCGACGAGATGGCTGAGCTGATGCTGGACCTCTGGAGCGAGAACAGCGGGCGCACGGCGATCTTCGTGACCCACTCGATCCACGAGGCCGCCCTGCTGTCCGACCGTGTCATCGTCATGCGGCGGCGGCCCTGCGATGTGCTGGCCGATGTGCCCGTGCCCTTCGGGCGGCCGCGCCGGATGGACGTGGTGGATACGCCGGAGTTCACTGCCTTCTCCTCGCATCTGCGCGGCCTGATCGCCGAGGCCATGGGCAAGACGGAGGCACAGCGCCATGTCTGACGTCATGTCCGAAGCCGGCTCCGATATCGCCGACCGCCCGACCGCAGGTGCTGCACGTTCCTCCAGACCGAAACCGGAGTCCTACTTGACCAACGACCGCCTTCTGCGCGTGGCCCGTCCCGTCCTTCTTCCGACCCTCACCGCAGCCGTCCTGCTGGGCATCTGGTGGGCCCTTGCCTCCTGGGCAGACCTGCCCGCGGTGGTGCTGCCCCATCCCGCAGACGTCTGGTCGATCCTGAAGAGCAACTTCCCGCTCCTGTCGACCCACATGTGGCACACGGCCTATGAATCGACGCTGGGCTTCCTGATCGCCATGGTGACGGGCGTCTCGCTGGCGATCCTGATCACCTATTCGGCGGTCCTGCGCGAGGCCTTCTATCCTCACCTGATCCTGTTCCAGCTGGTCCCCAAGGTGGCACTGGCGCCGCTCTTCGTGGTCTGGCTCGGCATCGGTGCCCCGGCGCGGCTGTCCTTTGCGACCTTCATCGCCTTCTTCCCGCTGGTGATCGCGACGGCCCAGGGCCTGACCGAGGTGCCGCCCGAGATGATCCGTCTGTCCCGCTCGCTCTCCGCGACACGCTGGCAGATCTTCCGCACGATCCGCTTCCCCTACGCGATCCCCTATATCTTCGCAGGCATGAAGATCTCGGTCACCATGGCGATGATCGGCATCATCGTGGGCGAGTTCATCGCCTCGCAGAAGGGCCTTGGCTACCTCATCCTCTTTGCCTCCTCGCAGGCGAATACCGCGCTGATCCTCGCCGCGGTCATCCTGCTGTGTGTCGTCGGGCTGGTGCAGTTCGGCATCGTGCTGGCGCTGGAACGGGCCGTCAGGCGGGTCTTCGGCAGCGACTGAAACCACCTCTCCGAGATCATGAAACAGGGTGTCCGCGAGGCATGCCCCAGGGCGAGATCCGCCGACACCGAACACCCGACAAGAGAAAGACGACGCGATGACGACACGAAATGACATGGTTCTGATCGCAGGCGGCGGCCCGGTGGGCATGTCGACGGCGCTGGCGCTGGCGCTGAAGGGCATTCCCGTCACGGTGCTGGAAGCGGCCGCGACATTTGCCGACGATCCCCGGGCCTCGTCCATCCACCCGGCCACGCTGGACCTGCTGGAACCGCTGGGCCTGGAGGAGGAGATCATGGCCCTCGGCCACCGGGTCTCCACCTGGCAGTTCTGGGACCGGGTCGAGGGGCCGGTGGTGAAGCTGCACCTGGACGAGCTGGAGGGGCTGACCAACCACCCCTTCCGCATCCAGCTGGAACAGCATGTGCTGTGCGGCCTGATCCTGAAGCGCCTGCAGGCGCTGGGGGCCGAGGTCCGCTTCGAGACCCGCGTGACAGGTGTCTCCCAGGACGACAACCGCGTGCAGGTCGAGGTCGAGACCCCGACCGGGTCCGAGACCCTGACCGGCGCCTACCTTGTCGCGGCGGACGGCGGTCGCAGCACGATCCGCAAGGCGCTGGACATCCCCTTCGAGGGCTACAGTCTGTCTGAGCTCTTCGTGGTCGTCACCACCCTGCACGACTTCTCGCGCTACGGTTACGAGGACGCCTGCCACTTCGCCGATCCCGACGAATGGGCCACGCTGTTCCGCGTCCCCAACGGCAAGGACCGCCCGTTCTGGCGCATCTCGATGCCCGTGCTGCCCGGCATCCCGCGCGAAGAGGCCGCCCGCTTCGATGTCTGCGCCGACCGGCTGCGCATCCTGCTCGATGAAGGCGACAGCGTCGAGATCCTGCATTCCAACCTCTACGGCGTGCACCAGCGGGTCGCGGCACGGTTCCGCGAGGGCCGTATCCTGCTGGCCGGGGACGCCGCCCATGTGAACGGGCCCACCGGCGCGCTGGGGATGAACTTCGGCATCCAGGACGCGATCTTCCTCGCGGACCAGCTGGCCCGCGTCTACGAGACCGGCGCGGACGCCGCGCTGGATCGCTATGACCGCCAGCGCCGCACCCTGGCCGAGGCGATCCTCCAGACCCAGCCGCAGCGCATCAAGCAGCGGCTGGAAACGCGCGAACCCGAGGAACGCCGCCGCCGTAACGAGGCCCTGCGCCAGATGGGCGCGGACCCGGCCCGCCGTCTCGAGTTCCTCAAGGAGCAATGCATGCTCAACAGCGTCCAGGAGGCGCTGGCGATCGCCTGATCCAAAGAATTGGACAGGTTCCCACCAACAGGAGAAGTGACAATGACCAGTTCCATGAAGATGTCCCGCCGGACCGTTCTGCGCGGCGCCGCCGCCATCGGCGCCACGACCCTCGCCGCGCCCCTGCTGGCGCAGGGCCTCAAGAAGGTGAAATTCGCGAATTCCTGGCTGCCCGAGGGTTCGAACCTGCCGGCCTACGTCGCACTTGGAAAAGGCTACTGGGAGGCGCGCGGCTATGACGTCGAGATCACCCCGCGCGTCAGCGGCGAGCAGATCTCGACCGGGGAGTTCGACATCGGTTTCCTCAACGGCTCGACCCTGCCGGTGCAGCGCGCCCGCGGCGTCGACCTGATCGCCATCGGCCAGATGGACTACAAGACCACCATGGGTGTCGGCCTGCTGGCCTCCTCCCCCATCGCCTCGCCCGCCGAACTGGCCGGGCATTCGCTGGGCTCCTCGCCGCGCTCGTCGGAATATCCCTTCCTGCCCGCCTACGCCAAGGCGGCCGGTCTTGACCTGTCGCAGGTGGAACAGGTCCAGCTGGACAGTCAGGTGCGGGAAACCGCGCTGCTGCAGGGCACCGTGGATGCGATCACCGGCGTCGGTTCGTCGATCCTGTCAAAGCTTCTGCCGCAGGGCGAGAAGGTGAAGTTCATGCTCTATAACGATGCCGGGCTGGACCAGCTGATGGGGCAGACCATGGTCGTGACCCCGGCGATGCTGGACAAGGACCCCGAGATGGTCGCCGCCATCGTCGACGGCATGATGGAAGCCATCAAGTTCGCCGCCCTGAACACGGAAGAGGCGATCGAGACCTTCCTGGGCCAGGTCCCGGAAATGGCGCTGAACGCGGTCGCCAAGGAACAGCTGGCGCTGTCGCTGGGCATCACCCAGACCATGAACCTCGTGCCCGAGGTGCAGGAGAACGGCATCGGCTTCATGAGCGCCGACAAATACGTGGGGATGTGGAACCTCGCACAGGAATACGTGATCAAGGAAGGCACCCCGGCCCCCGCCGCCGACAAGCTGATGGTCAACGATTTCGTGGGCAAGCAGACCTATACCCCGGCCGAGTGGGAGGCCCTGAACGCGCGGCTCGAGACCTACAAGTCGCTCTTCGCCGTCTGATCCGCCCGGACGGGCTTGCGCCACGGGGCCTCTCGGGCCGCGTGGCGCAACGCGCCCGCCCCCCCTGCGGGCGGGCTCAGTCGCCGATCTGGTCCTGCAGGCGATCCTGGATCAGCCGCAGGCATTGCGACATCGCCGCCGTCGGCACCCGGTCGCGGCGCACGCAGCAGGCCAGCATCCCTGCCGAGGGCGGCGCCTCTCGGATCGCCACATGGGTCAGCCTCGGGCGGACGAGGTCCGGCCCGGGATGCCGGCGTACCTGCACGCCGAAGCCGAGGCCCGCCTCGACCATGTCGGCCATGAGCTCGAACGAGTTGCTGACGATCCCCGGCGTCATCTCCAGCCCCTGCGCCGCCAGCATCGTATCCACCACCTGCCTCAGGATGATCCCCTGCGAGGGCAGGATCAGCGTCTCGCGCACCGCGTCGGACAGGCTCACGCTGTCCTGCTGCGCAAGGGGATGGTCCGCGCGCATCATCACGCAGAGATGTGTCTGGCTGGAACTGACGACCTCGATTTCCCGCCGTGCCGCGACCCCGAGCGCAAGGATGATATCCACTTGGTCGGTCAGCAGCAGCTCCAGCAGTTGTGGTGAATTGCCCGACATCACCTCGATCGAGACGGCAGGATGTTCGGCCCGGAACTCGGCGATGAAGCCTACGCCGAATTCGCGCCCGATCGTGTCGTTCATCCCGAGTGCGACGCGCCCGCGCTGCAGGCCCTGAAAGGCGTTCAGCTCGTCCCGGGCGATGGTCAGCTCGCGCATGGCGCGGTTCACCCGGTAGAGCAGCGCCTCGCCGACGGCCGTCAGCTTGCAGGCGTTGCGCCCGCGCGCCCGGTCGAACAGCGTCGTGCCGAGCTCTTCCTCCAGCAGCTTGATCTGGCGGTTGACCGCGCTTGGCGCAATGTGAAGCACCTCTCCGGCGGCCCGGAACGAGCCGTGCTGCGCAACCTCGTAGAAATAGCGCAGGGCGGCGGTCTGCTGGATTTGCGGGACCAGTCCTACCGGCATGGCATGGGCCGCGTGATCCGGGAGCGGTCTGCTTGCGGATGGGGAACGATCTGGGCGTGACCCATGGTCTGAACATGCTCCTTCAGGCGTGGCGGCTGGTCCGTTTGTAGGCGATCCCCCCGGAGAGGTCTATTCGTGGCCGTGTGACGGTCCGGTCAGTGGCCCAGTAGGCGACCCAGTCACCGACCGTTTCCGAGGGCCTGCGACCGCCCGCGTGCCACGCGCCGCCGCGTTCATCATTGCACAGTGGCATCGGCGCGTGAGAGGCTTTCATCCGGCGTGGGCGGCCCATCCGCCCCGCAGAATTGCCACCGCAGATGTGGCGAAGTGGATCGTGATGCAGCCTGAGACACAGCTTCTGTTCCTGCGCGGCGCGGGGGGCGACACCTTCGAGGCCCTCGACCTCGGCAAGCGCCGGTTGCGGCGCGCCGGGGAGGACGAGGTGAGCCGCTTTGCCCTGCTCGACACCTTCGATGGCGAGGTGGCGGCGCGGGGGGCGCTTCTGGTGTGCAGCGGGGCCGGTGCCGACCTCATGGGGTCGGCGGGAGTCACCGGGGCGCGGCTTTCCCAGCCCCGATGCCGGCCCGGGTACGTCAGCGAGATGCCTGCGGGGCCGGTGACATCCTGGCTGGCGGGCGTGGTCTCGCCGCTGCGGGCGCTGATCGCCGTGGCCGAGGGAGAGGTGGTACACCGGCGCCTCGACCTCGTCGATGGCCGCGAGAAGACGCAGGTGCGTTGCACGCTCTGGACCTTGCATGGTCAGACGGGCGCGCAGGTCACGATCCTGCGGCTGGAGGCCCTGCGGGGCTATGACAAGGCCTTCCGGAAGCTGGTCGAGGCGATCACGCAGGGCGACATGGCGGTGGACCTCGGTCCCCTCGCGGCGAGCGCCGCGCTGCGCGGTGTCGATCCGGAAGAGATCACGGGCGCGGTCTTCGATCTGGCGCCGGAGGAACGGATCATCGACACGGCGACCCGTTTCCTGCGGGCACAGCTTGCCGTGGCCCGGCGCAACGAACCCGGCATCATCGCGGACCATGACACGGAGTTCCTGCATGACTACCGGGTCGCCCTGCGGCGGGCGCGCTCGGTGGTGGCGATCTTCCGCGATGTTTTCGATGCGGCGACGCGGGAGGAGCTGAAGCGGCGGCTGGGGGCCTTGATGGCGCCGACCGGCGCGCTGCGGGATCTGGATGTCTACCTGATCGAGCGGGACACCTATGCCAGCCTCGTCTCCGCGGACCGGCGGCGCGGGATCGAGAAGCTCTTCGACCGCCTTGCGGACAGGCGGGAGGCGGCGCAGGCAGAACTCGCCGGCTGGCTGAAGAGCCCGGACTATCGTCAGGCGATGCAGGAGTGCGTGATGCTTCTGGAGGGGCCGGGCGGCCTCCCGCCGGGGCCGAAGGCAGGGCGCAGCGCCCTGGAGTACGCGCGGCCGCTGATCTGGAAGCGGTACCGCAAGGTGCAGAGGGTGGCGGCGCGGATCGACGCAACCTCGCCGGATGCCGCGGTGCACGACCTGCGCATCCACTGCAAGAAACTGCGCTACGCGGTGGAATTCTTCGCGCCGCTCTTCGACGGGCGGGACATCGCGCGGATCCTGAAACGGCTGAAGACATTGCAGGACACCCTCGGCAGGTTCAACGACTACGCGGTGCAGCGGCAGGCCCTCGGCGCGTTTTCCGCAGAGCTGCGTGGGAACACGCGCGACGCGATCGAGATCGCCACCAGCCTCGGCGCCCTGATGGCGGTGCTGGAGATCCGGCAGGCCAAGGAACGCGCCCGGGTCGCGGCGCGCTTTGCCCGTTTCGATGCGCCGGAAACGCACCGGGCCTTCGAAGCCGTCTGCAAGCCCGGGGGAGGGGCCGGATGAAGATCATCGCATGTTATTCCAACAAGGGCGGCACCGGGAAGACGGCGAGCGCCGTGAACATCGCCTACGGCTTTGTCCGGCAGGGCAGGCGCGTGCTGCTCTGCGATCTGGACCCGCAGGGGGCATCCAGCTTCTACTTCCGGGTCAAACCCTCGAGGAAGCTGGGCGGCGACCTCTTCTTCTCCGACGTGAAGCGCTTCACCGATGCGATCCGGGGCAGCGATTACGAGGGTCTCGACATCCTGCCGGCGAACATGGCCTTCCGGGAGTTCGACATCTTCCTCGCCCGGATGAAGCAGGGCCGGTCCCGGCTCAAGAAGGCGCTGCGCAGCGTCAGGCGCGACTATGACGTGGTGGTGCTGGACTGCCCGCCGAATATCTCCGCGCTCTCCGAAAACGTGTTCAAGGCGGCGGATGTGATCGTCGTCCCGGTGATCCCGACCACGCTGTCGGAACGCTCGTTCGAGCAGCTGCTGGCCTTCCTCAAGGACCATGGCATCCGCCGGAAGAAGATCCTCGGCATCTTCTCCATGGCGCAGGCAACGAAGACGCTCCACGTCGAGACGATGGCGCGGATGCGCGAGGCACACGCCCGCTATGGTCTCGACATCGTGGTGCCCTTCTCGACCGACGTGGAGAAGATGGGGCTGCATCGGGCGCCCGTGGCGACCTTCGCGAAGTCCGATGGCGCGGTGGCGGCCTATGACAGCCTCGTGGCGGAGATCGAGAGGCGCATCTGAGCCGGAAGCGTGCGTCCCTGCCGTCCTCAGCAAGGAGGGCGCGGTATCGGTGCCTCAGCTGAAGGGCTGCACGTCCCGCAGCAGGGCGAGCACCTCGGGCGAGGCGGCCGAGATCAGCCGTCCGCTGTGGCGCGTCGGCGCATAGGCCGATCCGTCGTCGAGCAGGGACGCGCCGCCCGCCTCCGCGAGGATCAGCTGGCCCGCCGCGTGGTCCCAGGGCTTGATCGTGACCGCCGTGACGAAATCGGTCTGCCCCATGGCCAGCAACCGGTACTCGTGACAGGAGCAGCGCAGCGTCTGGACCTGACGCATTCCGTCGAAGGGTGCGATGCTGGCCGCGCGCACGTCGGGGTCGGCCTGGCTGAGGGGCACCATGCCCTCGATCTCGGGCAGGGGCCGCGGGGCGCGGGTCGAAAGCCGCTGCCGCGTCTCGCCGCGCACGAACCACGCGCCGCCGCCGCGATGCGCCATCACCCAGTCATCGCAGACCGGATCGTAGAGCAGGCCGAAGACCGTCTCGCCCCGCCGCGTCACCGCGAGGATCATGCCGAAGACCGCGAGGCCGCGGGCGAAGTTGCTGGTGCCGTCCACAGGGTCGAGGATCACGCAGGTCTCCGCCTCGGCGATCTGCGCCACGAGGCCCGGATCGTCCTCGACAGCTTCCTCCCCCACCACGGCACAGCCGGGCAGGATCCGCTGCACGCCCTCGGCCAGCAGCACCTCCGCCTCGCGGTCGGCCACGGTGACGAGGTCGTTCGGGCTGGTCTTGGCCTCGATCTCGCTCGCGTCGAGGTGCCGGAAACGGGGCAGGATCACCTCCGCCGCCACCTCGCGGAGGAGGGCGACAAGGGCCTCGGCGGTCAGGTCGTCAATGGTGTTCATCGGGGCCTCGGAGGTCGCTCGGGGTTTCGAAGGGGCGTCCGTCCTGCGGGGCGGCGCGGTCATGGCGTGTCGGGCGGTGAGCGTCGTGTTGCGACATCGACGCCAACGCGGGGAACCAGTACCGCCCTGCCGGCGCCATCGCAATGCCGGCGGGGCCAAGGCGGGCGACCGTACCGGCCAGGACTGGCCGGGCCCCGAGCGTCAGCACAGCGGTCAGGACCAGGCGGTGCAAGACAGGCTGGATCGCAGACTGAGCCTCCAGGGACAGCTCCGATTGGAGGCGCGGCCTTGCAGCCAGAGGTCGCGGCGCAGGGGCTTTCACGAACGCGCCCGGCCTGAATGGAGGAAATGCGGCAACCTGTACAGTGGGACGTTTCATTTGCATTACATTTGGCGCCTGAGTCCATGTCGAATATCCGGGCCGGCGTTATTCTGTAATGTCTGCAAAGGCGCGTCTGCGCGGGTACGTGCCGAGACTGTGGACTTCCATCCTGCGGGCGCAGGCCTCTTGGGCAGAGGCTGACAATTGCGGTGTGGGCGGTGGTGGCGAGGTATGTCCTGGATCAGGCCGCGCGGTGGGTCGCCATGCGGCGCTTGCCCTTGATAAGGCGCAATATAATGTCGATGCGATTGCCCCGTCCGTTGCGTCGCTTTACGTCTGAAGGGCTTGCCTTGCGTTGCTTTTGACCGGGGATGGCGCCCCGTGTCCCGCCGACCTGCAAGGCTTCAGTGCAATGAAGATATCAATTCGATCCTTTTCATTGAAATAAAATTCATTGCCGTTCAGGGAGTCGTATGCAAACACTTGGTGCAATAGTTTTATTTAATCAAAGGCCACAGAATGACGACCTCCGACAGCCCGCAGATCGCTTCCACGGATATTGAAAACCAGCTGCCGATCGCGGTTGACGACGAGATCGGGGGGCTGGCCACGACCAATATCGTGCCAGAGGAGGAAGAGAACGATCAGTTCTCGACGGCCCAACCGCTCGACGGACTGTTCGCACTGGTGGAAACACCCGATATCCTGAACTCTGCAACCCTGCCCAGCGTCAGCATCATCGGGACCGGGAACGGCACGCCGGATTACTACAGTTTCACGGTGGAAGAAGCCGGAACAACGATGCATTTCGACATCGATTACGGGACGCAGGGCGGGTACTTCGACAGCTATCTCCACCTGTGGAACGCCGCCGGCACTCGGATCGCCCTCAACGATGACTCATCTTGGGACCCCGGCACGACCAACGGATTGGACAGCGAATTGCGGTACACGTTCGATGCTCCGGGGACCTACTACATCTCGGTCGGGCGGTTTTCGGGCTATAACACACCGGATAACCCGATCCCCGCCGGGGCCACGTACCAGTTGCAGATCACCACGACCGCAGCGGCGCAGGCTGCGCTCACCGATGCGGCCACGGTTGCAAGCATAGAGGCTGCAACTTTGCTGGAAAATGACAGTGATCCGGAGGGAGGCGCGCTCAGCATCAGCGAGGTCTCAGCGACCAGCAGTCTCGGTGCGACCCTCACGCTGAACCCGGATGGTTCGATCAGCTATGATCCGACGACCTCCAGCACGCTGGCGGAGCTGGCGGAAGGCGACGGGCTGGAGGATACCTTCACCTATACTGTCACCGACGAGGCCGGCGACACGGACACGGCCACGGTTACGGTGGCTGTTGTCGGGGAAGATCTGCCCCCCGTGCTGAACGGCACGCAGCCCGACATCGCCGGGTACCATGGCAGCAACTTCAGCTACCAGTTCTCGGACGATCTGTTCAGCGACCCGACGGGTGTCGTGCTCCACTACGGCCTGACGCTTGCCGACGGCACCGGCCTGCCGGCCTGGCTGCACTGGGATGCCGCCAGCCGGACGGTCAGCTATTCCGCCTCCGACGTCGATGAAGGCCGAATGGCCAGCTACGGTCTGCTCCTGACGGCAACGGAAGCGGATGGGCAGAGCACCAGCGTGCGGCTCCGTCTGCTCATCGAAGGCGGCACCGAGCTGATCGGCTCGGAGGGGAACGACCTGCTGACGGGCGGTGCAGGGCCCGATACGATATCCGGGCTTGCTGGCGACGACACGCTTGAAGGTGGAGACGGGACCGATTTCATCGAAGGCCTCGACGGCGCGGACCTGATCGACGGCGGCGCCGGCAATGACACGATTGAAGGTGGCGGTCAGAACGACACGATCGATGGCGGCGCTGGCAATGACCTGATCGGGGCGGGGCGTGATGACGATGTCGTGGACGCGGGCGTCGGCGATGACATGGTCTATGGTGGCAGCGGCAACGATCTCCTCATGGGGGATGCGGGGCGCGATGCGCTCTATGGCATGACCGGGGATGACACCCTGATCGGCGGACTGCACGAGGACACGCTTGGCGGCGGCAGCGGGAACGACAGCCTCGTCGGCGGGGATGGCCGCGACCTGCTTGGCGGCGGCGACGGCAACGACACGCTGCTCGGCGATGGCGAAGACTTCTGGGACGGCTTCGACGATACCCTCTTCGGCGGCGCCGGAGATGATGATCTCTATGGAGGCGGCGGCAATGACAGTCTCGTCGGCGGCGAGGGCAACGACCTGCTGCGGGGGGGGGCCGGTTATGACACGCTCATCGGCGGCGATGGCGATGACTTCCTCTTCGGAGGCCTTGGCCGGGACCAGCTGACGGGGGGGGCAGGGGCCGATGTGTTCTACCTCTCGGGAGAGGGGGGCGACTTGTCTTACATTCACGACTACAACGCCGACGAAGGTGACGTTATCCTTCTGGACGGCCGGCTGCTCGACGCGGACGACCTGAGGGTGACGTATGATCGCAGGGGCTACGTCGACAGCGACGGGACCCATCATGTCTCGTATTCCAATGTCCGGCTCTTTGCCGACACTGCGTTCCTCGCACAGTTGTACAATACAGAGGACGTCGATCAGATCTTCGTAAGGGTTGATGAAACGACCAGCATGGAGACGGTCACGTTCGAACTCATCTGACGGGCATACCACCGGGTCCGCGTCACCGCACCGAAAGCCCTGTCCGCCGCCCTCAGCGGGTCGGCAGGCAGGGCTGGATCGCGGTGGCGCAGCAGGTTTTCTGGCGGTGGGGCCTGCCCGACAGTACGGCACCGCATCTCATCCTTGGGACGAACCAGATCCGCAGCGTTTTCGGTCGTGGGCCCGGGCACGCCAGTTCCGGGTCTTGTGGGGCGGCGGTGTCGGGCTGCGCCTCCGAACCGGCGCACCAGCCGGAGGGCGTGATGGATGCCCCGCAGGCCGCGCGCTGCAGGACCGTTGTCCATGCTGGTGCCCCCGGTGCAACCGGACCGAGGGCTCAGAGCGCGGTATCGAGCGTGCGGCGTGCCGCTCAATTCTCCATCGTGTTCTTGTAGATAACGCCGTCTTTCATGATCAGGTCGAAGTTCGCCTCGGGGTCAGCGACCAGATCGAGGTTCTCCAGCGGATTGCCGTCGACGAGGATCAGGTCGGCATAGGCCCCCACCGTCAGCTGACCCAGGGGACCCTCCTGATAGGGGTGACGCGGTCCGGCCATTTCCATCAGTTCGGCATTGTCGGAGGTCGCCATCTTGAGCGCCTCGTAGGGCGTGAACCAGCGCGCCAGCTTGCTGAGAAGCTTGCCCTGCTTGGCGGACGCGACCGGGTCCATGAGGGAGTCCGTGCCGAAGGCGACCTTCACACCCAGTTCCTTGGCGAGCTTGTAGGCGTTCTCCGTCCCGGCCGTGGCCATCTTGAACTTCTCGGTGGAGGATTCCGTCGGAAAGACCATCGCGTCCTCGTCATCCAGGATCGGCTGGATGCTGAGCCAGACGTCGTTGTCGCGCATCATCTCCAGCGTTTCCCGGCCGATGAGCATCCCGTGTTCGATGGTCTTGATGCCCGCTTCTACCGCCATCTGGACCGCCTCGTCGGTGAAGACATGGGCCGCGACATAGCTGTTGTAGCTGTCGGCGACATCGACGATGGCCTTCATCTCCTCCATCGAATACTGGCGCACGTCGAGCGGATCGAAGATCGAGGCCACCCCGCCGCCCGCGGCGATCTTGAGCTGGCTGGCCCCCATCCGGAACACCTCCCTGGAGCGCCTTTGCACCTCGGCCACGCCATCGGCGACGATGAAGAAAGAGTTCCGGCCCCAGTAGTCGATCGGGTCGTCCGACGGCAGCGCAGAGGGAAGGCGATAGTCGTAATGCCCGCCGGTCTGGCTGATCGGAGGCCCGGCGACAAGCATGCGCGGGCCCGGAATGACGCCGCTGTCGATCAGCTTCTTGATCGCAAAGGCGTTCCCGCCGATATCGCGAACCGTGGTGAACCCCCGCATCAGCGTGCGCTCGGCGGCCGGAACGGCCCGGGCGGCGACTTCGTAGACATCGCCTGTCAGGATCACGGCCTGCGGGACTTCGGCCATTGTCATGTGCCAGTGCACATCGCTCAGGCCCGGGATCATGGTCCGCCCGTTGCCATAGATGACCGTCCCCCCGGCGACCGCCAAGGGGTCCTGGGAAATCTCGGTGATCAGGTTGCCAGTCACGACAACATTGGCATTTTCGATGAGTTGTTCATTGATGCCGTCGAAGACATTGACGTTCGTGAACAGGATGGGGCCGTCCTGCGCGGAGGCGGCAGATGCGGCAAGCGTCAAAAGCGCCGCCGCCATGAATTTGGCAGTCATCGGTCAGGTCTCCAGTCTCGTTGTGCAGATCGGACCGTCCTTGGTGATCACGACGAAGGTCATCTCGGGATCGGCGATCTGGGTGATGCCGTCGTGCGGGGTGGGGCCAGAGCACAGCAGCCCGCCCGGACGCTCGATCTGCCTTGGGGCGACATGGCACCGTCCCGCGGCCTTCGCGATGTGCTCCGGCGGGTCAGCCGTGTTGCCGGCCCGCCGAGGCAACCTTTGTCCTACTCGTCGAACAGTCCCGACGTCGCGATCGCGCGCGGGTACCGGTGTCCCGAATGGTCGTCGTTGTTCACGTTAAAGTAAACGATGACGAGATCCCGGGACGGCGAGACATAGAGCCCCTGCGTCATCAGCCCGCCTTTCCACATGTCGCCGTCCGGCCAGACGACGTCCCACTGGCGGCTGTTCGCGATGAAGTCGTCCGAGCCGAGGAAGTCGACGAAAACGGCGCCATCGAAGCCGGCCATGACGAACTCGTGCGACCGCACCTCGCTGCGGATGCGTGCGAGGAGCTCGTCGGAAACCACCTGTTCGGTGGCGATCTTGTCCCAGCTGGGCGTGTAGAGCATGCCGAAGCGCGCAAAGTCGCGCAGGTTGCTCGACACCAGCCCGTGCGCGGCTACGATCCCATCAGGCGTCAAGTGCATCTGCAACGCCCCCTCCGCCCCGACCTTGGACCAGACGCGGCGGTCGAAGATCTGGTGCCAGCGTTCGCCCTCCACGTCTTCGGCCAGGAAGACGAGCATCTGGGTGAGGCCGGAGGCATAGTGGAAGGCCTGACCGGGCTCTTCGCGTTTCGGCGTGCTTCTGAGAACGTCGCGGAGATTCTCTACACCCCGGGACTCGTTCGGAAACCCGAACTCGGATTCGTAGACACGGCGCGCGATGTTGTCCGGGTCGAACCGGGACTCGCTGGTGTCCTCAAGGTCCATGCCCGTCGCCATGTCCATCACGTCCTTCACCGTGACGCCGTCCCACGGGGTGCCCTTGAAATCGGTCATGTAGGTCGTGATCGGTTCGCTGTCGTCAATCTTGCCTTCGCTGATCAACTGGTCGATGACGAGGCTGGCGGTGGGCTTCGCAGCGGACATCCAGAGATGGGAATCCTCTGGCCGCAGCCGCGGATACTTCTCGTAGACGATCTCGCCCTTGTGGACGACCATGAAGGCCTGCGCGAAGTCGGACTGTTCGAGGAACGCGTCCAGGCTGAGCGGGCCTTCGAGCGTGCTCTCGGACGTCAGCTCGACTTCGATCTCGCCGATCTCCGGCATCGGGTTGCTGGCGAGCGGCATGACGCCGGGACGGGACGGCAGGATCGCCGTCGGCAGGAACTCGGACGCCCGTACATTGAAGTAGGCGGAGGGGTCACCGCCGCGGAACAGCTCGTTGTAGTCGGCGTTCCGCGTCGCTTCTTCGAGTTCCATCGGGAAGCCGTCGACGAAGGCGTCGAGCGGCGTGCGGTCCTGTGCGCCGGCGGCCGTGGCAGCCAGAAGCGCGAGGGACGTGCTCATGATCAAGTGTCGCATGGATCAGATTTCCTCTAGTATCCAACCTGATTGAAGGTGGCGCCGTCCGGCATGGGCGGCGCTCGCCGGTGGGACCCCGGGGGCTTCGCTGCGAGGTCCCTGCGCGCTGCGGTGCCCCGGCGAACCGGGACACCACCTGTGACCGGGCGAAATGTGCCCGCTCTTACTTTGCCTTCCAGTTCGGGGCCCGCTTCTCGGCGAATGCCAGGGCGCCCTCCTTGGAGTCCTCGGTCCGCATCAGGAAGTCGAAGCTTTCCTTTTCGAGCCGCACCGCCTGTTCGAGGGGCATGCCGAGGCCCTGCATCACGGTGGTCTTCATCTTCTGCACGGCGAGCGGGGCGCTCTTCACGATCTCGCCCGCGATCTGCCGCGCCTTGTCGAGCAGTTCGTCAGGCGCCACCACGTGGTTGACGAGGCCCAGCCGGTAGGCATCCGCCGCGCCGATCCGGCCGCCGGTGTAGAGAAGTTCAAGCGCGGGCCCCAAGGGGATCACGCGCGGCAGTCGCTGGGTCCCGTAGCCGCCGGGGATCCAGCCGAGCCGGATTTCGCCTGACCCGAACTTGGCATCCTCGGTGCAGATCCGGATGTCTGCACCAAGCGCCTGCTCCAGCCCGCCACCGTTGCAATGGCCCTGGATCGCGGCGATCACCGGCTTGGTCAGGGTCAGCATCCGGGGATAGAGCCGATCCACGAAACCGTCGGCGTCGGGTGTCTTGACCCAACCGATATCGGTGCCGGTGCAGAAGGCCTTGCCCTCGCCGCTGAGGATGCCGACCCGCAACTCGGGATCGCTTTCCAGCATGTCCCAGGCATCCGCGATGGCGTTGTAGGTCTCGCCGTCACAGGCATTGTAGACCTCGGGGCGGTTGATCCGCACGTGGAGGATGCCCTCGGATTTTTCGACGATGACTTTGCTCATATCTTTTCCTTCCCTATCAATTGCGGGCGGCAGGACGTCGGTCGCACAGGCCGGCCACTCCCTCTCGCGGTCTCAGTATGTCTTGAAGCTCGGCTTGCGCTTCTCGGCGAAGGCGGCCATCCCTTCCTTCTGGTCGGCGGTCCCGAAAAGACCGTGGAACAGCCGCCGTTCCAGCTTCAGGCCCGGTGCCAGGGGCGTTTCCGCCTGCTGGTTCACGGATTCCTTGCCCGCCAGCACGGCGAGGCGGGGATTGCCCGCGATGGCCGAACCGATCCGGATCGCTTCTTCCAGGTGGGTTCCGTCGGGCACGACCTTGGTGATGATGCCCATGCGCTCGGCCTCTTCCGCGCTGATCGTCTCGCCGGTCAGGATGAAATACATCGCCTTCGCCTTGCCGATTGCGCGGGTCAGGCGCGCCGGTCCACCGGCGCCGGGGATGACCCCGAGTGTGACCTCCGGCAGGCCGAAGCGCGCGGTCGTGTCGGCCACGATCATGTCGCACATGAGCGAGATTTCGGTCCCGCCGCCGAAGGCGAAGCCGCGGACTGCGGCGATGACCGGTTTCCTCAGTTCGGCGACCTTGTCCATGTAGGCGCCCAGATCCGTGCGATAGGCGCTTTCGAAATCCTGGCTGGCGATCCATTTCAGGTCGGCACCGGCACAGAAGGCCTTGTCGCCACCGGCGAGGATCATGCAGCCGATGCTGTCGTCGGCGTCGAAGGCGGCCAGGGCATCGGTGACCTCTGTCGCCACCTGCTCGTTCAACGCATTCAGCGCGTCCGGGCGATCAAATGTCACGATCCCCAGATTGCCCCGGCGCTCGATCTTCATGAATTGATATTCGGCCATGTCGCGGGTCTCCATTTGGTCTTCAGGCCGGGCTGTTCAGCTCGACATCCGGGCTCGGGATCAGGCCCAGGCCATCGAGGCCATAGATCACCAGCTGGACGGCGAGCGCGCAGAGCAGAAGGCCGACGATGCGCAGGAAGATCTTCAGGATCGCGGGCGGGATCTTGGAAAAGATCTTCTCCGCGGCCAGCATCACGCCGAGGTTGATCGCCATCATGAGAAGGATGAGGCAGGCGAAAACGATGCCCTGGCCTGTGCTCTGGAGTGTCCCTTCGATCGCGACGATGGCCACAAGCCCCTGCGGCGACGCCATGAGCGGCACGGCAAGCGGGAAGGTTGCGATATCCAACGTGGGTGCGGGCGGCGGCGCGTCGTTTTGTTCGGGCGCCTTCTCGTCCGCGAGGATCAGGTCCAGTGCGAACAGAAGCAGGATGATGCCGCCCGCGATCAACAGCGCCTCGGTGCTGACCTTCAGGCCCGCGAGGATCCCCGCGCCGATCACTGCGAAGATGATACAGATCACCGTCGATACGAGGACCGTCCGGATCGCGATGGCGCGCTTCAGCTTGGCATCGGCGGTCTTGGTCAGGCCAATGAACAAAAGGGCTGCCTTCACCGGACCGACGGTCACGAAGAGGAGCACGAATATGTCTGTCCAACCCATACTATAGCTTCCTTTGAAATGTCTGAGTGCATCTGCTCCCAGCGGAGGCTGGCAACGTATGTGGTTCAGTCGCTTTCGACGGCGGGCAGTCGGTCCCTCAACTTGTTCTTCGCGATCCGATCCAGCGTGGACCGGGGGAAGTCGTCGACGACATGCACCGAACGTGGGACCTTGAAATCGGCAAGTTTTTCAGTGCAATGCGCGAGAATTCGGTCGCTCAGTTCCGCGTCGGTCAGCCGTTGTCCGGCATCGGTCGTTGATACGAAGGCGGCGGGGATGTCGCCCAGCATGTGGTGCTTCTGCGCGACGACGGCGCACTCCAGGACCAGACCCGTCTCGAGGATCGCCGTCTCGATCTCCAGTGCTGCCACGTTCTCTCCGCCGACGCGCAGCATGTCCTTGTCGCGGTTGACGAAGAACAGCCAGCCATCCGTGTCGATGCGGACGATGTCGCCCGTATCCAGCGCGCCGCTGGCGTCGAAGGCCTCGGCGGTCTTTTCGGGCTGCTGGTAGTATTCCTTGAACAGTGACACGCCGCGCTCGCCGCGGATGTAGAGCAGGCCTTCCTCGCCGGGTCCTGCGGGGGTCCCGTCCGATGTGCGCACCTCGACATCGTAGTGCGGCAGCGGCCGGCCCATGGTGCCTGCGGGGCCCGGGTGATCCGCATCCGTCATGATGGCGGCGGTGCCGGTTTCGGTCATCCCCCAGAGCGCCATCGTGCGGGTGCGGAACTCCGCTTCGGCGTCGGGCAGATGGGCAAGCCCGATCAGGGTGTGCACCCTGTGCTCCGGCACGGGCCGCCCGCTGAGCGCCTTGAAGGCGAAGGGGATCATCGACACCCAGGTGACGCCGTGGGTAGCGCAGGTGTCCCAGAACCGCGAGGCGGAGAAACGCGGATGGACGACCACCGTGTTGCCCGCCCAGAGGGCAGAGAAGAACGTCACCTGCGCATTGGCATGGAACAGCGGCAGGTAAAGCAGCGTGACATCGTCCCGCCGCAGCCGCAGGGTCATCGCCGTGGTCTTGCCGCCCCAGAGCGCATTGGCATTGGTCCAGACCGTCGGCTTGGGCCGCGAGGTCGTTCCGGAGGTGAACTGCACCGCGAAGTTCCGGGTGTGGTCGACTGCCAGATCCGGCAGCGGCCCGTCCGAGAAGACCTCGGCAATCGGTGTCGCGCCAAGCGCCTCTGCATCGTACTCCGTGGCCGGATCGCCGGTGACCATCGTCGGCGTATCGGGGCCACAGGCCTCGCGCACCAGTGCGGCGAGGGAGGGCTGGGTGATCGCGGCGGCGGGCTGCATCAGTTCGGCGAAGTAGGCCACGTTCTCGGCCACCGACCGGGTGTTGGTCGTCACCGGCACCGCGCCGACATAGGCACAGCCCAGCCAGGCGCCCAGAAATTCGGGCGCGTTGTCGTGGTGCATCAGGACGAAATCGCCTTCGCCCACGCCCCGCGCATGCAGGCCCGCGGCAAAGCGTTTCGCCTCGCGCGCCATCTCGGCATAGGTCCACTGGCGTGCGGGCTGGTCGAAGGGGGCCCAGATCACGAAGGTCTTGTCGGGCTGGCGCTGGACCCATTGGTCCAGCAGCCATGTCACGCTCATGCCGCGGAACGCATCGCCTTTCGAGGTCGTCGGGGTGTCAGTAACGGGGGGCATGCAGTGTCCTCGGCATGAGCGCGTCGTTCAGGCGGACTTCTTCCGCACGTAGAGAAGATGCTCGACGAAGCAGACGGTCTCTCCACGCTGGTTGGTGGTCGTCTCGGTCTGCGTCAGCACACCATGGGTGGGCTGCTTGGCATCCTTCTTCTCGGCGACCGTGACCTCGGTCTTGATCGTGTCGCCGATGTGGACCACGCCGGGGTAACGGATCTTGCCATAGCCGTAGTTCATCACGTTGGCGTTCATGCCCTGGGACTGGAAGATCAGCCCCGTGCTGATGACGAAGGTCAGGTTGCCGTGGGCAATCCGCTGCTTGATCGGCTGCGTTGCCGCGAATTCCGCGTCCGTGTGGTGGGGCATGAAGTCGCCGGAGTGCATGGCGTGCATCACGATGTCGGTTTCGGTGATGGTGCGGCCGGCGGTCACGTAGCTGTCGCCGACTTCGAAATCTTCGAAGAATTTCTGTTCATGAGACATGTCAGGACCTCAGGTTTCCTGTGGGGATGGGGGGCTGCAAGGTGAGGTGCCGCGGCACTACTTCGGCAGGCCGATCGCCTTTGCCTCGGCCATGGCCTTGATGTCCGCTTCGCTGAAGCCGACGCCGGTTAACTCGGAGACGGTGTGTTCGCCGACCGCGGGCGGTCTTTGCGGTTTCACCTTCTCGTAGCCCTCGGCAAAGATGTGCATCGGGCTGTCGACGGTCCGGATGCCTTCAGCGCCCTCGACCTCCGGGAAGCAGCCGTTCGCGATCATGTGTTCGTCCCGGGTGTTTTCCTCGGTCGTCTGTGCCACGCTGAAGTTCACGGCGAAGGCCTGAAGGCGTTCCTTGACGACCGAGAGGTCGTGTTGCTCGACGATGCTCTGCATCTCGTCGAAGAGGGCCTTGGCGTTCTGCATCCGCGATTGCGGCGTCGCGAAACGTTCATCGCCCTTCAGGTGGTCCGCCCCGAAGGCGTCGCGGAGGTTTCCGATGTTGTTCGGATTGATCTCCATGATGATGACGTAGCGGCCGTCCTTTGTCTTGAAGCGCCCGCCCGACACCGGGTTCGGCCACTCGTCGAGCGCATATTTCGCCATCGGCGGCGTGCCGACGAGCGCCGCCTGAGTCATGCAGGAGTTGGCCCAGAGCCCGTTGTGCATCAGCGAGGTGAAGACTTCGGACCCTTGCCCGGTGCGTTCGCGGTGGAAGAGGCCCGCCAGAACGGCGCCGGCCAGCGTGGACGCCGTCCCGAGGTCACCGACACCGACGGGAAGGGCCGTCGGGCCGCCGTCCTTGGGGCGCAGCTCCTCCATGATCCCGGTCCGGGCATACCAGGCGGTTGCGTCAAACCCGGGCGCGTCCTTGTCCGGCCCCGCCTTCCCGAAACCATTGATCGAGGCATAGACGATCGTGGGATTGACGGCCTTGATGTCCTCGTAGGTGTGTTTCAGGGCCTTCTGCACCGGGTGCGGCGAGTTGGTCAGGAAGACATCGGCCGTCGCGGCCAGCTTCAGCAGCGCCTCCTGCGCCTCGGGGGCCTTGAGGTTCATGGCCACCGACTTCTTGGTCCGGTTCTGGATGTAGGTCGTCCAGGCCACCTTGCTGGGCGGCAGGCCCGGCGTCATGTGCCCATAGCGCCATGGATCGCCGCTCAGCGGTTCGACCTTGATCACCTCGGCGCCCAGATCGGCCAGGATCACCGTGGCGTTTGGGGCGGCAGCCATCGAGGCCACCTCGATCACTTTGATACCGTCAAGAATTCCGGCCATTGTCGCTATTCCTTTGTTGAATTGATTGCGCAAACGCGATCCGCGTTTTCTTGGAAAGGTGGTCGAGGAACTCGTCCTGCAGCCGGTCGAAAATCTTCTGATACTCTTCGGCGCGATCCGGTTGGCCGTTCCAGCGCATGCGCGCGGCGTCGGCCATTTCCATCTCGTCGCAGATCGACCGGAACTCCGGATCGTTCCGGTGCAGCCTCGCGATGCTGAGCTCGAGGCCGGGAAATCGTGAGATCAATGTATGAAGATATGTGCCCATCGTGCGCCCCCTCTCGGGACCGGCATCGCAGACCGGGGGGCCGGCGGGCACGTTGGAACATGTAGCAACGTAGAGTCGAAGGGCCGTCAAAAGTGTTAATGGCTGGAAATTTCATGCTACAGTCGCGGCAGATCCCCAAGTGACGTTTGCCAGTAAACATGTTGAATCCGGAAGACTTTGATCATCCGACCTTCTGCCCCGCAGAGGTGCGTCGGCAACTGGAACGCATTCTTGCGTTTCCGGAGCTTCAAGCCAGCGACCGTCGCCGCGAGATGCTGCGCTACGTCGTGGAAGAAGCCCTTGAGGGGCGCACGGCCGAGATCAAGGCGACGACCATCGCCATGGCCGTCTTTGGCCGCGGCGCCGATTTCGATCAGCAGACCGATCCCGTCGTGCGCCTCGAGGCCCGCAAACTCCGTCGGGATCTCGACAACTACTACGCGGATGCAGGTCGCGAGGACGCGATCAGGATTTCCATTCCGAAAGGGCGCTACGTTCCGGTGTTCGATGCGCTCGAGAGCCACGACGCTGTCCCCGCATCGCCGGAACCGTCCCGGGACAGCGACGTGCCGGAGGGTGCCGTCGACGGCGCAAGCCACGCCCCCGAGCACAGCGGCAGACGCGTTTCCGTCGGGCTCCTGCTGTCGGGCATGGTCCTGTCGGGTCTGGTCAGCCTCGCGCTGGTCTGGGCCCTGATGGGCGGCAGGCAGGAGCCTTCCTATGTCGATGCGCCCTTCGAAGGCTCGAGCATCCTGGTGCGGGCCTTTGACACGCGGAACGCCGACAGTGTCACGACACTGGTCGCGGACCTGCTCGCCCAGGACATCACCGGGGCCCTGCTGAAGTTCCCCGACATTCGGGCCTATACCGACATGGCGCATACGGATGCCGAGGCAGACGCTGTCCCTGCGAAGCCGTTCCCGCGACAGATCGCCTATGCTGTCCACGGCAGCGTCTGGCGGGACCAGGATCAGGTGTTCGTCCGGGCCGATCTCTCGCGGTCAGGTGACGGAGAGATGCTCTGGACGGAACTCTTTGCCGCAAGCGACCGGGCGCATGGTATCGCCGGGGTGAGCGAGGAGATTTCGGCCCAGATCGCATCCGTGATCGGCCAGCAGTACGGGATTGTCAGGAGCGAAACGCGCAAGACCCTTCTCTCGGAGACTGCGAACCCGAGCCTGCAAAGCTACGCCTGCATATCCCTCGCAACCGAGTACCGGCGCACCATCCGCGCCGAGAACTACTGGGACGCGCGGGCCTGTCTGGAGGAGACCGTGCGCAGGGAGCCGGAATTCGCGCGCGGCTGGGCCATGCTCGCCTACCTCCGCAACGACGGGTCCCGTTTCGGCTACGATACGACGTTGACCCAGGAAGAGGCCTTCGCGCAGGCACGCGAGGCCGCCGCCCGCGCCCTGACCCTGAGCCCGCGGGACACCGATGCGCTCAAGGCGATGTCGCATATCCTGCACTACGCCGGAGACGCCGAGCAATCGATCGAGTATGCGCGCCGCGCCGTCGAGATGAACCCGAATGATCCGGAAACTGTCGGCAACCTCGGGGTCATGCTGGGCTTTCAGGGTCAGCTTGCGGAAGCGAAGCCCCACCTCGAATTCGCCATCGCACGCTCGATCGCCCCGGCACCGCGGTACTACCAGTTCCTCGCCATGGCCCACATGATGAACGAGGACTGGGAGGACATGGAATCAGCGGCGAGCTACGCCGTCGCCGATGACAGCGGGTTCAGTTACTTCCTGTCAGCCGTCGCGCATGCCATGCTCGCAAATGCCTCGGCCGCGCGCATGGATTACCAGAGGTTGCTCGAACGCACGCCTGCTCTGGCAGAGGACCCGAAGACCGCGTTGAAGGTGCACAAGGTGGACCCGGCGGTCCTCGATGCCTTTGCCGCGGGGCTGGACCGGGTGCATGCAGTCATCGCGCAGTAGCAGCGGACAGGACACCCGGCCCTGAGCCTGCTCGACGCGCCGCCCAGTCTTCGCCGTCCCGATTCCGTCGCACCGGGCGTGCTTGGACGCCTGATGGGTCAGTGGCGCTCTCGCCTTGGAAATCACCGTATCTGGATCGGAGGACGATGGTGTGCTCGCAGAGGTCAGATGGCACGTGAGCGCCGTCATCTCGAACTTTGATCTGCAGGGGGGATTTGGTAGCGGAGGAGGGACTTGAACCCCCGACACGCGGATTATGATTCCGCTGCTCTAACCAACTGAGCTACTCCGCCAAACCGTGGCGCTGAGTAGGCGATGGGCCGGGGGAGGTCAAGACAGAATTTTCCGCTTTTTGCCCTTAACGCTGGGTGACTTGCCTCTGCGGTGTAGAGGGGCCAATAGTACGGCGCGTTTCAAGGAAGGACCCGTGATGATCGACCGCCTCGCAGCCATTGTCGGCCCCAACCATGTGCTCACCGGAGCAGCGGCAGAGCCTTGGGCAGAGGACTGGACCGGGGCGCAGCGGGCAGAGCCGCTGGCCGTGGTGCGGGCCGGCTCGACCGAGGAGGTCGCTGCCGTGGTGAAACTCGCGAACGAGACCGGCACGCCCGTGGTGCCGATCGCCGGGCGGACCGGGCTGGCCGGTGGCGGCCTGGGGGAGGGGGCGATCCTGCTCTCGGTCGAGCGGATGACCGCGATCCGCGCAATCCGGCCCGATGCCCGCATCGCCGTGGTCGAGGCCGGGGTGATCCTCGAGGACCTGCACGGGGCGGTCGAGGACCTGGGGCTGAGCTTCCCGCTCTTCTTCGGCGCCCGTGGTTCGGCCCGGATCGGCGGGGCGCTGGCCACCAACGCGGGCGGATCGAACGTGCTGCGCTATGGCAATACCCGCGACCTTGTCCTGGGGATCGAGGCGGTGCTGCCGACGGGCGAGGTGGTGGACCTGATGCACGAGTTGCACAAGAACAATTCCGGCTACGACCTGCGGCATCTGCTGATCGGCTCCGAGGGCACGCTGGGGGTGATCACCGCAGCGGTGGTGAAGCTCGTGCCGAAACCCCGCGCCCATGTGACCGCCATGGTGGGCATGGCCGAGATCGCCGATACGCTGCCGATGCTGAATCGCCTGCGCGAGGCCACGGGCGGGGCGGTGGAGGCCTTTGAATTCATGCCCGACGACTATGTCACGGCCTATCTGGAGCGTTTCCCCGAGGTGCGCGCGCCCTTCGAGGACAGCTGGCCGGTGAACGTCCTCATCGAACTGGGCGCGGTGGCGGAGCGCGACGCGACCCCGGGGCCCGACGGCGAGATCCCGATGCGGGCCCTGCTGGAGGAGGTGCTGGCCGCCGAGATGGAGGCGGGCCACGTGGGCGACGCGGTGATCGCGGCGAACGAAAGCCAGCGCCGGGGCCTCTGGGCGATGCGCGAGGCCGCCGCCGAGATGGCGACGAGCTATGGCCCGGTGGTCGTGCTCGACGTGGCGGTGCCACTGGACCGGGTGGAGGAGTTCCTGGCCCGCGCCGACGTGGCGCGCCGCGCGCTGGACCCGACCTCGCGCACCTCGATCGTGGCCCATCTGGGCGATGGCAACGTGCATTACAGCGTGATCGGGGGCGAGATGGACAAGAAGGAGCTGGATGCCGTGACGGAGGCGGTCGAGGAAATCGTGCTCGACCTCGGCGGCTCCTTCTCGGCGGAACATGGTATCGGGACGTTCAAGCTCTCCTCCATGGCGCGGCGCAAGGATGCGGCAGCGCTCATGGCCATGCGGGCGATCAAGGCGGCGCTGGACCCGGCGAATATCCTGAACCCCGGAAAGCTGCTGCCCCCGGCCTGAGACGGCGGAGCGCGACGTGAAAGTCCTTCGCCCGGGGTGTTCTGGAGACGCGCTGGTACGAGAACACCCCGCCTGCGGAATACGCGGACGGGGCGCTTGATGCTCCCTCCAGGGGGAGTAGTGCCTCGGCGCCGTGCACTGGGTGGGGGCTTTGAATACACCGCGCCGAGGGAAGCTATATGCAGCTACAGGATCATTTATGCTGTGGGTTTCTGACGGTATTGGGGGCCGAATGGGGCATTTATGTGTTCCGCGATGCGGGAGATCGGGAGGTGCACACGTATAGCGTTAGTCTGTCAGAAATTCAGTGACTAACGGGGCGCCTTTCCTTGCCGGCCGGGCGGGTGTGAGGCGGTATCGGGTATGAGGACGACGCAGCGGGGCACCTGTATACCCCCTCGATTGAGGGGGCCTGCCACCGTGCGGGGCGCGAATCGTTCGCCGGGTTTGCAGGACGCGGCGGGGGCGCGGAGTGCGCGCCGCGTCAGGACGATTCGGTCCGAGAGGGTGCGGCGGAGAGCTGCGTGCCAGTCAGTGCATCCGCAGCGGCAGGCCGACGGCGATGCGGAAGGTCAGGTGATTGGCCTCATCCGTCCGGTGATAGGCCGCGTCGCGGGCGAGGTCCCGGATCAGGAACCAACCGAAGCCGCCTTCCGGCAGGGTCTCCAGCGCGGCGGGGTTCACCCGGTCGGGGGCGATCGGCAGCGGGCCATCCGGCAGGGGGCGTCCCTCGTCGCGGATCTCCACATGCAGGCCGTCCGACAGGTGGCGGCAGGCCAGTTCCACCCATCCGCGGTGCTGCGAGCCATAGGCGTGTTCGATGACGTTGTTCAAAGCTTCGGCGAGGACCAGCTCGACGACGCCCTGCTCATCCGCCGTCAGGTCGAGATGCGCCAAGCCCTCCAGCGCGCTGGCAAGGGCGCGGCGGACGGCGAGGGGGCTGGCCGGAAAGGACAGGCGGATGTCCGGGGGCATCGGCGGGGCGGAGGTTGGGGACCTGTCCGACATGTCAGTGCGCATGATCCCTCAGCGCCTCCTCTCGCGTGGCATGGATGACAAAGACCGTGTCCATCCGGGTCAGGCGGAACACGCGCTCGACGTTCGGACGCAGCCCCGCAAGGTCGAGCTGCCGTTCGGGGGCGAGGTATTTCATGACGCCGACGATGGCCCCGAGGCCGGAACTGTCGATGAAATCCACCTGCGAGAGGTCGAGCAGGACGCGGGCAGACGCCCCCTCGGTCGCGATCCGCATCCCGTCCTTGAACTGAAGCGCGGCGGCGGCGTCGATCCGCGCGCTTTGCACGGTGACGACCATCCGGTCGCCGATCATGTCGCTGACGAAGTCCACATCACTCTCCTGCACGAGGGGCGGCTCCGGGCGAGGCTAGGGCGAAAACCTTACCAAGTGGTGACGGCGCCTCGGGAGGCCACACGGTAGGCCCCTCGGGAGACCTGTCGGCCAGCGGCTTCCCCGCTGGAGCGGGCCAGATCGGAGCGCGTGACCGGAGAGCCTCCCGAGGGCGTGTGGCCCTGCTGCGCTCCGTGTGGTCCCGCCGGGGCATGATCGACACGACCATGATCGACTCGGGCAGATGGACAGGGGCATGCTGGACAGGGGCCGATGGACAGGCGCTGGCCCGCGCGGTATCACCCGCGCCATGTCAGACAGCAGCCAGACCTCCGCCACCGGGCCGATCCAGACGCCCTATGACCCGCCCGAGGGTCCCCTCTCGATCCTGCACGAGGATCACGAGATCCTCGTGGTGGACAAGCCGACCGGGCTGCTGTCCGTGCCGGGGCGCGGCGAGCATCTGGCCGATTGCCTGCTGAGCCGGGTGCAGGCGGTCTTTCCGACCGCGCTGCTGGTGCACCGGCTCGACCGCGACACCTCGGGCGTGATGATCTTCGGGCTGACGCCTCATGCGCAGCGCCACCTCGGGCTGCAGTTCGAAAAGCGCCAGACCAAGAAGACCTACGTCGCGCGCGTCTCCGGCAAGCTGGAGCCCAAGACCGGCCGGGTGGACCTGCCGCTGATCGTGGACTGGCCGAACCGGCCGTTGCAGATGGTGGATCACGAGAACGGCAAGCCGGCCCAGACCGACTGGCGCGTGTTGCGTCAGAGCGAGGAGGAGAGCCGCGTGCGGCTGACCCCGCTCACCGGGCGCAGCCACCAGCTGCGGGTGCACATGCTGGCACTGGGGCATCCGATCCTCGGTGATCCCTTCTATGCGACGGGCGCCGCGCGGGATCATGAACGGCTGATGCTGCACTCGGAGGAGCTGCGCCTGAACCACCCCGACGGGGGCCGGGGCGTGACCTTCCGGGCCAAGGCACCGTTCTGACCGGAGGCGTGCCCGGCCTTCTGACAGGCTATCTGACGGGCCCTCTGACGGGGACGTGCGGGATCAGGCCTCGTTTGGACCGCTGATCTCGTCGTCGAAGGCGCGCGGGTCCTCGTCCGTCATGAGAAGCCCGGCAAACCCCATGCAGAACAGCATTGAGGTGGGCAGGGACATCCCGGCGAAGAAGGAAATCTCGTAGAGGAATTCCGCGCGCAGCACATGGCCGCCGACCACGGCGAGCGCCGTGGAGAGGCCGACGAGCCCGACATAGTCCGCGACCTCATGCAGGCCCGCATCCGGGCTCTGCCGCAGGAGCAGGGCCACGGCGGTCAGCAGGAAACAGGTAATGGTGCAGAGAGACACGCCGTCGCCGGGGGCGAGGGGCAGCAGCGACGGGTCGATCCCCGCGGTGCCAAGCCACGCATAGGCGAGCAGGTTCACGGTGGCGAGCCCGCCAAGAACCTTGGCGCAGGTTTCTGTCAGGTGCAGACCGCGGCGGCGCAGGAGAAGCGCCGCCCCCAGAAGCAGGAAACCGATGGCCGTGCTGGGAACCATTGCGGCGAAATCGGCGTTGACCCGTGTGAGCAGCGTGGAGCCGATGGGCCAACCCGCGAGCGACAGCCCGGCGATCACGACGACTGCCCAGGCCACGTGCCCGCTGTGCACAGCAAACCGACGTTTCATGAAGTCTTCCCTTACCAATGCGGTTCTCGAACTGCCGCGTTAGCCTTCTAACGGTCTTTGGCAAGATTTGGATCACACTTTTTTGCGTGCGGCAGGCCATCAGGCAAAAAAAACGCGGGCGCCCATGGGACGCCCGCGCTAAGTGATCGCAGCTTCGGCAAATCAGCCGGGCAGGGAGGCCGTGCTTACTCGGCGGCCCAGCCGGAGATCGCCTTCACTTCCATGAAGTCCTCAAGCCCCCAGACGCCGGCCTCGCGGCCGTTGCCCGAGGCCTTCATGCCGCCGAAGGGCGCCCCGGCGCCGCGCGACTGGCCGTTCATCTCGACCATTCCGGAGCGCAGGGCCCGCGCCATGCGGTTGCGCAGCGCGCCATCTTCCGACTGCACGTAGTTGGTCAGGCCATAGATCGTGTCGTTCGCGATCTCGACGGCCTCTTCCTCGGTCTCGAAGGGGATGATCGTCAGCACGGGGCCGAAGATCTCTTCGCGGGCGATGGTCATCTGGTTGTTCACGTCGGCAAAGACCGTGGGCCGCACGAAGAAGCCGCGGTTCAGCCCCTCGGGACGGCCCGGGCCGCCGGCGACAAGGCGTGCGCCTTCGTCGATGCCCTTCTGGATCAGGCCCTGGATCTTCTCGTACTGGGTCGCGTTCACGACCGGGCCGATGTGGTTGCCCTCTTCCGAGGCGGGCGCGACCTTGATCGCGCCGGCCACTTCCGCGGCGGTTTCCACGGCCTTGTCGTAGACGCCCTTCTGCACCAGCATCCGCGACGGCGCGTTACAGGACTGGCCCGAGTTGTTCATCATGTGCAGCACGCCGCGCTTGACCGCCGCATCATCCGCGTCGGCGAAGATCACGTTGGCGCCCTTGCCGCCGAGTTCGAGGTGCACGCGCTTGAGCGTGTCGGCCGCCGCCTTGGAGATCGCGATGCCCGCGCGGGTCGAGCCGGTGAAGGACACCATGTCGACGTCGGGGTGGCTGGAGAGCACCGAGCCCACGCCCACGCCGTCGCCGTTCACGAGGTTGAAGACACCCTTGGGGAAGCCTGCCGCATCCATCATCTCGGCGAAGAGCAGCGCGTCGAGGGGGCTTTCCTCGGAGGGTTTCAGCACCATGGTGCAGCCCGCGATGGCCGCCGCGATCACCTTCAGCGTGATCTGGTTCATCGGCCAGTTCCACGGCGTGATCAGGGCGCAGACGCCGATCGGCTCGTAGGCGATGCGGTCGTTGGGGGCATGGTCGCCCAGCGGACGGATGAACTTGAAGTTCTTGGCCGCGGTCAGGAAGTTCTTGGTGTGGCTATAGCCCGCGCCCCACTGGGACTTGCGGGCCAGGTCGATCGGGGCGCCCATCTCGATGGAGATCGCCTGCGCCATCTCCTCCTGACGCTCCTTGTAGATTTCGAGGAACTTCTCGACCAGCGCGATGCGCTCTTCGGGCGGGGTGGCGGCCCAGGCCGGGAAGGCGGCCTTGGCGGCGGCCACGGCGTCATTGGCATCGGCTTCCGAGCCGATCGAAATGATGGCGCAGGGTTCCTCGGTCGAGGGGTTGATCACCTCGAGATCGCGCGGCTCGGCAGGGTCGACCCAGGCACCATTGATGTAGAACTGGCGTTTCTCGATCATAGTCGTCTCCTTCAAGGATTCTCCGCGGATGCAATGGGGGCATTCCGCCAGACGGTCGGCGGTTCCGCTGGAGTCGCCGGGCACTCTGTCACTCCGCCCCCGTTGGCGCAAGAGAGCAGCCCGGGCCACGGATGCCGCTTGTATGGGGCCAGCGGGCAGGCGCGCCCCGGACGCTCGCGGCACCGTGTGGCCATGCCGCGCGCAGGGGTGTCGCAGGGGGGTGTAATTGATCCCGGGCGGGGTCTATGTAGAAGTCAGCCACGCCAGACCACAGGAGGAATTCATGGCTCTGCGTATCAACGACACCGTCCCGAACTTCACCGCCGAAACCGATCAGGGCACCATCACCTTCCATGACTGGATCGGTGACAGCTGGGCGATCCTCTTCTCCCACCCGAAGGATTTCACCCCGGTCTGCACGACCGAGTTCGGCGCCGTCTCGCAACTGGCCGACGAATGGGCCAAGCGCGGCACCAAGGTGATCGGCCTGTCGGTCGACGGCGTGGATGAGCACAAGCAGTGGAAGGGCGACATCGAGAGCTTCGCCAAGGCGCCTGCCGGCTTCCCGATCATCGCGGACAAGGGACTGGAGGTCTCCAAGGCCTTCGACATGCTGCCCGCCGACGCCTACCTGCCCGATGGCCGCACCCCCGCGGACAGCGCCACGGTGCGCGCGGTCTTCATCATCTCGCCGGACAAGAAACTGCAGCTGTCGATGGTCTACCCGATGTCCGTGGGCCGCAACTTCGCCGAGGTGCTGCGCGCCCTCGACGGTCTGCAGCGCACCTACCAGCAGCCGCTGGCGACGCCCGCCAACTGGCAGACCGGCGAAGACGTGATCGTCGCCCTGTCGCTGGACGATGCCGCCGCCGAAGAGAAATTCGGCACGCTGGACAAGAAGCTGCCCTACCTGCGCTTCGCCAAGAACCCGGCCTGATCGCCCATGTCTGACCGTCCGCTGTCACGGCGGATCCTCCGCCCCGCCTTCCGTCTTCTGCGCGGAGGGCGGGGCGCGCATTTCGAGGAAACCTGGCCCGGGTTGCGACTCTCCCGCGTGGATGCGGGGGGCGAGATCCTCTGGCGCGGCCATGGGCTCAACCGCCTGCGGCCCCATGGCGAGGTGCTGCCGGGGCTCGACCGGGCCGTGATCCTCGGCTCCGGCCCGTCGCTGGCCGATCAGCGGATCGAGGCCTTCGACGCGCCCACGCTGATGCTGAACGGCGCGCTCTGCCTGCTGCCGCGCCTGCCGCGGCCTGCGGCACTGGTGGTGGAGGACGAACGTTTCGTCTGGCGCCACCTGTCGATGCTGCGCCGCGACCTGCCCGAGGACCTGCCCTGCTTCTTCTCCCCCTCCGTGATCCGCGCCATCGCCAGCCGCGACCGGGGCCTTCTGCGCGACCGGCCTATCGGTCTGGTCGATGACCTGCGCAAGCCCTTCGACGCGCCGCGCCGGGCGCTGGAAAGCTCCGCCGAGGTGGTGACGACGCAGGGCGCCGCCTTCTCCCTGCGGCCCGACCGGGGTGTCGTCAAATGCGGCACCGTGGCCTTTTCGGCGCTGCAGATCGCCATGGGTCTGGGCGCGACGGATATTTGCCTTGCGGGGATCGACCTGAAGAACGCCGACGCGCCCCGCTTCTACGAGGAGAAGGGGCAGGCGGCGTGGTCGGGCATCGTGAAGGGGCAGGCCCGCATCCTCGCCCATTTCGCCCTTGCCCGCGATGTGGCCTCGGGGCGGGGCATCCGCCTGACCTGTGCCTCGCCGGTTTCCGCGCTGCTCGATATCGGCTATCCCCCGGCCGAGCTGACCGAGGGGGCCGCATGACCGAGCGTTTCGTGAAACTGGATACGAAGCTGATCGCGGCCTTCGACGCGGTGCTGGCGCCCGAGGTGGTGACCCTCGCCACCGGGACCGGGGCCGCGTTGCAGAAGCTGCGCCGCAGGCGCGGGCTGTCTGGCGTGCTGGGGGCGGTGCTGCGCGCGCTGACCACCGGCCCCTCTGCCGCCCCGCTGGTCGAGGGCAACCTGACCCGCAAGGCGATGCGCCTGCCGTGGCTCTACGGGAACCCGGTGGTGAAGGGCGTCTACGGTGCAATCAAGCGGTTCGAGGCGGCCTTGCTGCGCGACGCGCTGGAGGCTGAGCTGACGGGCCGCGACGATCTGGCGATCATCTACAACGGGTCGAACTATCCGGAGTCGGTGCTGAAAGACGTCTCGGGCCGGCTGGGGATGCGGCGGGTCTTCATCGAGAACGGCTTCTTCCCGCGCACCATGCAATTCGACCCCGTGGGACTGAACGGCGGCAATTCCATGCCGCGCGATCCGGGCTTCTACCTCGACACGGAGGAGGATTTCGCCGCCGAAGGCCTGCCGCAGGCGGTGAACAACCGCGCCGCCAAGAAGACCGGGATGGAAGAGGTGCCGCTGGAGCCCGGTTTCGTCTTCGTGCCGTTCCAGGTGCCCTCGGACATGCAGGTCACGCTGCATTCGCCGTGGATCCGCGACATGCAGCAGTTTCTCGACGCGATCCTCGCGGCGGCGGAGCGGAACCCGGACGAGGTCTTCGTGATCAAGGAACATCCGAGCTACAAGCGCTCGGTCAAGGGCACGCGGCCCGACCATCCGCGGGTGATCTTTGCCAATGGCAATGTCACCTCCGAGATGATCGGGCAGGCGCGGGCGGTGATCACGCTGAACTCCACCGTGGGGATCGAGGCGCTGCTGCTGGACAAGCCGGTGATCACGCTGGGCCGGGCCTGCTACAACATTGAGGGGCTGGTGCAGCATGCGCCGGACCCGGAGGCGCTGGACCGGGCGCTGGCGGTGACCCGCGACTGGCGGCCCGACCCGCGGCTCCGTCGGCAGGTGATCGGCTGGCTCTGGAACCGCTACCTCGTGCACGGGCCGAAGAACGAACCGCCCGCCGACCTCGGCGCGCGCATCCTTGCCCGCGTGGGCGGACCAGAGGCGATCCGCGCCCTGCCGCCCCGCTAGCGCCGCAGGCGCGGCCAGACCAACCGGTCGCGCGGCAGGCGCGGTCTGACCACATTGAAAACGGCGCGGCCCCCTGCGGGGACCGCGCCGTTTGCGTCTTTCAGGGGGCCGTGACGTACGCGGCCGGATGGGCCCGGGACGTCAAAGACTGCGTCAGGTGGGGCGGCGTCAGGTTGGGCCGGTGCCGTTGCGCCTGGCGTCGAGCACGGTGATCGTGAAGAGCACGATCCCGATGGCCGTCAGCAGCGCGCCGACATAGCCGGTGGCCGGCAGGCCCCAGCCCAGCGTCAGAGCCGCGGCGGCCACCGCCGGGCCGATGGCATTGGCGGTGTTGAAGGCCGAGTGGTTGAGCGCCGCGGCCAGTTCCTGCGCATCGCCCGCTACGTCCATCAGCCGGGCCTGGATCGCCGTGCCGGTGGAGGAGGTCATGCCGATGCAGAAGCCCACCAGCGCCATGGACCAGCCCGCGCCGGTCGCCATCGGGTAGCACAGCAGCGCCAGCACGTTGGCGCCCATGATGCCGTAGATCGACAGGGTCTGGTTCCGGTCCGCGGCCCAGCCGAGCAGGATCGTTCCCACGGTCATGCCGAGGCCGAAGATCATCAGCAGGCCCGGGACCACGGCCTCGGGCACGTGGGTCACCTCCATCGCGGTCAGCGTGAAGTAGGTGTAGACGGCGAAGAACCCGCCGAAGCCGATCGCCGCCGTGGCCAGCGTCAGCAGCACCTGCCGGTTCTTCAGCGCCGAGAGCTGGCGCAGGGCGTTGCCGCCCGCCGTGCCCGTGCCGCGCGGGGCGAAGATGTGGACCGCCGCCGCGGTGATCAGGGACAGGACGCCCACGAGCGCGAAGCCCCAGCGCCAGCCGATCGTCTGGCCGAGGAAGTTCGCCAGCGGCACACCCAGTGTCGTGGCCACGGTCAGGCCGACCATGAGCATCGCCACCGCCTGCGTGCGCTTCTTGGGCGAGACGACGGAGGCCGCCATCAGCGCGCCGACCCCGAAGTAGGCCCCGTGCGGCAGGCCCGAGAGGAAGCGGAAGACGAGCATCGTGCCGAAATTGTGCGCAAGGCCCGAGGCGGTGTTGAAGACGGCGAAGGCCAGCATCAGCCAGACGAGGAACCGGCGGCGGGGCAGCCGGGCGCCGAGCACGGCCAGCAGCGGTGCGCCGATCACGACGCCGAGCGCATAGGCGCTGATCGCCTGGGCGGCCTGCGCCTCGCTCACCCCGAGTTCGGGGGCGAAATAGGGCAGCAGGGCCATGGAGGCGAATTCGGTCGTGCCGATGGCAAAGCCACCGAGCGCGAGCGAGAAAATGACGATAGCGGCCGAGGCCTCGGCCGCCGAAGCGGGGGCAATCGTAGGTGTAGACAAGGCGAGGCTTTCGTTTGAGGGCGGTCAGGGGGTCCTCTCCCTCCCTCTCAGATGCGACGAAGCGGCAGGTATCGCAAGTCCCCCGGGAGGGTTACCGGCGCAAGACCGGGGTACAGGACGATGTAATCCCTCACTGTGACAGGTTTCTGACGCCGGATCGGGAAAAACGGCGACTTTCCACCGATGGTTCGGTCCAAACGCCCACCCGAAGGCCAGACCAAAGTCCAGCCCATGGGCGCCCCAAGGTCTGACTCACGATCACCGCGGGCGGGGGGGATGCGCGCGCCGGGCAGGCCGCCCTGATCGGGCGGCTTCCCGCGGGCTCGCGGCCGTGTCAGGTCAGTTCCCGGCCCGGCGCATCATCATCTCGTGCACCGCCTGCATCCCGCGCGCGGCCATGTCCGAGACCTCGGCGGCATGGAGATGAAGGGCCTCGACCAAGTCGGGATCGGTCGAGGTCTGGGTCACCACGATGCCCTCCTCCGTCACGTCGATCCCGGTCTCGATCCGGTCGGCGCGGTCGAAGAAGATGTCGAGCGTGGGGCTCTGGATGAAGATCTCCGGATCGTCCTGCGCCTCGACCCGGCCGATCATCCCGGTGACATGGCTGATCAGCACCTCCATCACCTCCGGGTTGGAGGAGCGGGTGACAGTGCGGATGCCATCAGGCAGGTTCGTCACCTCGCGGGTGAAGGTGGGAAAGTTGCGGAACATCACGGCGAGTTCCGCGCTCTCCTCGGGGGTGGCGTTACGGCCCTGAAGGCCGGGCATCGTCACCTCGTCATGGCCGGTGCCATCGGCGCCGTGGCCATGCATCCCGGCCCCGGGGCCATGACCCATCATCTGGGCCTGCGCGGCGGGGGCGGCGCAGAGCAGGGCAACGGCAAGCGCGAGACATGAAGCGGGATGGCGGACAGGACGGCGCAGGGTCGACGGCATCGGGCTCTCCCAAGATATGCGAGAACCATGATACATGCGGTTGATGCTACCCCGAAAGCGATTCCCCGTGATCCGGGCCCGTATGAGACGATGGGTCTCAGTCCCGCGTTGCCCAGGCGATCGCATCCTCCAGCCGGTCATCGCCCCAGAAGACCTCCTCCCCCACGGCGAAGAAGGGTGAGCCGAAGATCCCGAGGCGCATGGCGGTGTCGGTCTCGGCGGCGAGCCTTGCCACGATCCGGTCGCTTGCGGCCTCGGTCCTCACGCGGTCGGGGTCCTGCCCGATCTCGGCAAGGCTCTCGGAGAGGTTCGGAGCCTCCCCGGGGCGCTGTCCGGCCTCGAACCAGCGGCGATAGGTGGCGCGGGTATAGGCCTCGACCCAGCCCTCATCGGCCCCCAGCACGGCGACCTGGTTGGCAAAGACCAGCTCCGGCAGGGGATAGGGTGCGGGCAGGGCGGGAGAGAGGCCATAGCCCTCGGCCCGGCGCGCGATGTCGCGCCACATGTAGGCGGTCTTCACCGGCTTGTCCTTGAAGGGGATGTTGTTCTGCTGGACCATCACGTGGCGCACGTTGAACGGCCGCCAGCGGACGCGCAGGCCCGCTGCCTCGGCCACCTCGGGCAGGCGCATCACGGTCAGGTAGCTGTAGGTGCTGCCGATGGAATACCAGAAATCAAATGTCGTCATGGTGACCTGCTCCCGCTGCCGCCCCGGCTGGGGGCCGGGGCCAGTCTAGCACAGGCAGCGCCATCACAGGCAGGCCGCAGGACAGGCTGGCCCGCGCATCGACCGGCCCGATTGAAGAGAGCCCGAAGCACAGATGAGGCCAAGGCGGAGACAGGCCCTGGTGCAGAGAGGCAAAAGCGGAGACCGGCCAGAGGGGAGACAGGCAAAAGTCCTGAGGGCGACAATCGGGGGCCACGGTCAGGCGGCCCCCCGGGGGATTTACTCCGCCGGCACCCGCAGGTCGGGATGCTCGTACTCTGCCAGTTTCTTGCGCAGGGTCAGCTTGCTGACCTTGCCGGTCGCCGTCAGCGGCAGGGCCTCGACCCAGACCAGATCGTCGGGCAGCTGCCACTTGGCGAAATGCTCCGACAGGTGGTCGTGCATCTCTTCCAGCGTCGGGCGGTCCTCTCCGGCCGGGACGGCGACGAGGATCGGGCGTTCGTCCCACTTGGGATGGGCGACGCCGATGGCCGCGCAGCTGGCGATGGCGGGATGGGACATGGCGGCATTCTCCAGGTCGATGGAGCTGATCCACTCGCCCCCCGACTTGATCAGGTCCTTCGCCCGGTCCTGGATCACGAGGAAGCCCTTCGGGTCGATCGAGGCGACATCCCCGGTGCCGAACCAGCCCTCGCTGTCCATCGCGGCCTCGGTCGCCTCCTCGTTGCGGAAGTAGCCCGAGACGACGGTATTGCCGCGCACGTAGAGCTCCCCCACGGCCTTGCCGTCGTGGGGCTGCCGCTGGCCATCCTCGTCCACGATCTTGAAGTCGACGCCGTAGCAGCGCCGCCCCTGCTTGGCCTTGGCGGCCATCTGCTCCTCGAAAGGCGCGTCGGCAAGGTAGGCGGGCAGGGCGCCGTGGCTGCCCACGGGGCTCATCTCGGTCATGCCCCAGGCGTGGCCCACGGTGGCGCCCCGGCTCTCGAAGGCCTCGATCATCGAGCGCGGCGCGGCAGAACCACCGACGACGACATCCGCGAATTCCCGGGGCATCCGCCCCTGCGCCTTGATCTCGGCCAGAAGGCCCTGCCAGACGGTGGGCACGCCCCAGGCGGAATAGACGCCCTCGTCATCCATCAGCTTGAACAGGCTCGGCCCGTCGAGCGCATGCCCCGGCATCACCAGTGACAGCCCGCAGAGCACGGCGGAATAGGGCAGGCCCCAGGCGTTCACGTGGAAGAGCGGCACCACCGGCAGCACCTTGCGGCCCTCCTGGAAGGAGTGGCTCTGCATCAGGCCGACCATCATCGCGTGCAGCACGGTGGAGCGGTGGGTGTAGAGCGCGCCCTTGGGATTGCCCGTGGTGCCCGAGGTGTAGCAGAGCCCGGCGGCGGTATCCTCGGGGAACTCGGGCCAGTCGATCCGGGTCGGCTGGCCTTCGATGAACTCCTCGTAGCAAAGCGCCTCGAACGGCGTATCGGGCATATGGGCCCGGTCCGTCATGATGACGAAGCGCAGGTCCTGCGGCAGCTGGTCCCGCACGGCGGCGATCACCGGCACGAAGGTCGTGTCGAGGAACAGCAGACGGTCCTCCGCGTGGGACACGATATAGATCAGCTGCTCGGCCGAGAGCCGGGGATTGATCGTGTGGCAGACCGACCCGATGCCCGAGATCCCGTAGTAAAGTTCGAGGTGGCGATAGCCGTTCCATGCAAGCGTCGCGACCCGGTCGCCGGGTTCGATCCCCTCGGCGCGCAGGGCGTGGGCCAACTGGGCCGCCCGGTCGCGCAACTCGGGGAAGGTCTCGCGGTGGATGTCGCCCTCGGTCCGGACCGAGACGACCTCGGCCGTCGGATAGGCCTCGGCCCCGTATTCGAGAATCTCCGAAATCAGCAGCGGACGCTGCATCATCATGCCTTTCATGAGGCACCTCCTCCCTATTCCTCCAAGCAGGAAGGTAGCGCCCCCGCGCAACTTGCGAAACCAAATTCCGCAATTTGTGATGATGCGGTTCCGCAATGCGGAACGCCGTTTGAATTTCGTCGGAAACCGCCTGTTTCCAATGGTATCCCGCTGCCGCTGGCCCTAATCTTGGGCCCGGAGGAACGAGAGGAGGACCACCATGAAAGCCATCGTCTGCCACGGGTTCGGCCCGCTGGACACGCTCGCCTACGAAGAGGTCGCGGCGCCTGTGCCCGGCGCGGGCGAGGTGCTGGTGCGCACCGAAGCGGCCGGGGTGAATTTCCCCGACGGTCTGCTGGTGCAGGGGCTCTACCAGATGAAGCCCGAGGCGCCCTTTACCCCCGGCATGGAAGTGGCCGGCGTGGTCGAGGCCGTGGGTGCGGGCGTCACGGAGCTGAAGCCCGGCGATCGCGTGGCGGGTGTCACCTCTCTGGGCGGCTATGCCGAGCAGGTGCTCTGCCCGGCCGAGCAGGCCTTCACCCTGCCCGAGGGCATCGACGCGGCCGAGGCGACGGCCCTGCTGGTCGCCTTCGGCACCTCGCACCATGCGCTGAAACAGCGTGCGAACCTGCAACCGGGCGAGGTTCTGGTGGTCTTCGGGGCCTCCGGCTCCACGGGGGTGGCGGCGGTGCAGATCGGCAAGATCATGGGTGCCACGGTCATCGGCGTCTGCTCCTCCGAGGAGAAGCGCAGGATCGCGGCCGAGGCCGGGGCGGATCACGTCATCGGCTATGACAACCTCAAGGACGACGTGAAGCGCCTGACCGGCGGACGCGGCGCGGACGTGGTCTATGACGTCGTGGGCGGCGAGCCCTTCAAGGCCGCCACCCGCTTCATGGCGCGCGAAGGCCGTCTGCTGGTGATCGGTTTCGCCAGCGGCGAGATCCCGCAGTTCCCGGTGAACCTCGCGCTGGTGAAGGAATATGCCGTCGTCGGCGTCTTCTGGGGCAACTGGCGGCGCAACGATCCGGCCGCCTACCGCGCCAACATGGAAGAGCTCATGGGCTGGTGGGCCGAAGGCAAGGTGACGCCGCTGGTCGAGGGCCGCTATCCGCTGGCCGAGGCCGCGCAGGTGCTGGAGCGGGTGCTGGCGCGCGGCGCCGTGGGCAAGCTGGCGCTGGTGCCCTGAGCCGATCCTGAGGCGATACAAACGCGGCCCCGATGTGTTCGGGGCCGCGCCTGCCGGTCGGTCATCACCCCGTGATCACTCGGTCGATCATCCGGCCGTTCACTCGGCGCGGCTGACCTTGCGGGCGAGTTCCACCAGCTTGGGGCCAAGCTCGTTTTCCAGCCGCTCCTTGGGCAGCGAATAGGCATAGCCGCCGAGGTTGAAGGCCAGCATCGGCGTATCGGGCTGCTGCGAGCGGAACGGGACCGACACGGCGTTCACGTCCTTCTGCCAGGCGCCGACGCTGGTGTAGAACCCCTTGGTGCGGATCTGCTCGGCGGCGTCCTCAATCCCTTCGAGGATCTCCTGCGCCTGATCCGGGGCATAGCGGTCCTTCACCCGGTCGAGGATTTCGGCCCGCTCGGCCTCGGAGGTGCCGGCGATATAGGCCCGCCCCATGGCGGAGCGCGCCAGCGAGATACGCGAGCCCACCGAGAGTTGCAGCGAGATCACCCCGGTGGACCGGGCGCAGGCGATATAGGTGATCGTCATGTCGTCGCGCCCGCCGAGCGCCAGCAGGATGCCGTCGCCGCACTCGTTGGCGAGTTGCTGCATGTAGACCTGCGCCGTTTCGCGGACGTGCAGCCCCGCAAGGCAGGCATAGCCCAGCGACAGCACCGGCACACCCATGCGGTAGCGGCCCGTCGCCTCGTCATAGACGAGGTAGCCCGACTTCAGCAGCGTGAAAGTCAGCCGCGAGACGGTGGAATTCGGCAAGCCGGTGCGTTCGGCGAGTTCCGAATTCCCCAGCCCGGCCTTGTCCGTGGGGCGGAAGGCCCGCAGGATCTGGAGGCCCCGGTTCAGGGCGGTGACGAACTGGCGGTCGTTCTCGTACCCGGTTTCTTCGGGCGTTGCCGCAGTTTCTGTGACCCGTTTGCGCAAGATGTGTTCCCGTCTTCTACCCATGTCCCGCAATGCGGAAATTGAAACCTGTGCTAGCGCCCCGTCTTCCCCGCGGTCAAGCCTGCCCGCACTGCATTTCGTGTCAGGGCAGGCCGGCGGCGGGCTCTGCTCATACCTTCATCCCCGGCAGGTTCAGCGAGGCGGTATTCCCGCCATCCACCGGCAGGGCCTGCCCTGTGATGTAGGAGGCATCGTCCGAGGCGAGGAAGGCGATGGCGGCGGCGATCTCCTCTGGGCGGCCATAGCGGCGCAGCTCGCAGCGCGAGCCGAGCTTCGCCTCCTTGCCGGCGTCGCGGGCGTAGTCGAAGACCGGCTTGGTCATCCCGGTCTCGATCAGCCCGGGACAGACCGCATTCACCCGGATGCGGTGCTGGCCGAGGTCGCAGGCCGCCGTCTGGGTCAGGTTGATCACCCCCGCCTTGGAGGCGGAGTAGATGTTGCCACCCGCGCCGGAGCGGATGCCCGCAACCGAGGCGGTGTTGACGAAGGCCCCGCCCTCGCCCTGTTCGATCATCGCGCGGCCCGCGTATTTCAGGAATAGCGAGGGGCCGACGAGGTTCACGCCGATGACCCTCTGCCACTGGGTCATGTCCACCTCGGTGATCGGCGCGTGGGAGCAGATGATGCCCGCATTGTTGCAGACCACGTCGATGCGGCCCATGCGGCTGCGAATGGTTTCGACCGCCGCGGCGACCGAGGCCTCGTCCGAGACATCGCAGGGCAGGGCGAGGTGATCGCCCTGCGGCATCGCGGCCTCCAGCGCCTCGGCGGAGAGGTCGATCAGGACCACGCGCGCCCCTTCCGAGGCCAGCCTCGCGGCGGTGGCACGGCCGATCCCGCTGGCCGCGCCGGTGACGATCGCCACCTTGCCGTCGAACCGTCCGGTCATGCCGGGGTCTTCTCCCAGTAGGGCGCGCGCAGCTCGCGCTTCAGCACCTTGCCGATCTCGCTGCGGGGCAGGTCGTCGCGCAGTTCGATGGCCGAGAGGCGCTGGATCTTGCCCAGCCTCTCGTTGGCCCATTGGCGCAGTGCCTCCGGGTCCGGTGCACTGCCGTCGCGCGGCACCACGAAGCCGAGCGGCGTCTCGCCCCAGTCGCGGCTGGGGATCGCGATCACCGCCACGTCGGCGACATCGGGGTGGCCGCGCAGCACGGCCTCCAGATCGGCGGCAAAGATGTTGAATCCGCCCGAAATGATCATGTCCTTGCGCCGGTCGAGCAGGTGGACGAAGCCGTCCTCGTCGATGCGGCCCATGTCGCCGGTGCGGATGTAGTGATCGCCCGCCTCGTCGACCCAGAGCAGTTCGCGCGTCTTTTCCTCGTCGCCGTAGTAGCCCGGCATCATGGTGATGGAGCGGCCGACGATCTCGCCATAGGAGCCGGGGGGCAGCTGCTTGCCTGCCTCGTCGATGACGTGGAGCGTGCAACCCGGGTTCGCCTTGCCGACGGTATCCCATTTCTCGGGGAAGGCGCCGCAGTCGAGAGAGGTGGTCGGACCGCCCTCGGTCATGCCGTAGTATTCCACGAGGTTCCCGGGCCAGCGGTCCATGATCTGCTGGATCAGGCTGCCGGGCAGCGGGGCGGAGGTGCTGGTCTTGCAGCGATAGCTGCTCAGGTCGTAGCTGTCGAACTCGGGGTGATCCATCAGCCGCATGTACTGCACCGGCACCAGCATCGAATGGGTCACCCGGTGGGTCTGCGACAGCTCGAGGAACTTCGTCGCGTCGAACTTGCCCATCACCACCAGCGTGGCGCCCTTCACCTGCGCGTTCAGGGTCGAGACCAGCGTGGTGTTGGAATAGAGCGGCGTCGACATCAGCACCACGCTGTCGCCGTCCATGCCATGCTCCGTCATCCGGTTCAGCTGACGGGTGCGGAACCGGTGGTCATGGGCGATGCCCTTGGGCGCACCGGTGGTGCCCGAGGAATAGATCATGTCGAAGAGATCGTCGGGGCCCACTTGCGCCGGCTCGGCAGGGGCGGCGTCCCCGATGAAGGCGTCAAGCTCGGACAGGCGCACCATCATCGGCGCGCGCAGGGCTGCGGCTGTCGCGGCATAGGTGTCGGAGGCGAAGAGCAGCCGGGGGCGGCAATTCTCCAGCATCTTCTGGAGCGCGGCCTCGCTGGCACTGAAGGGCAGCGGCACCATGCAGGCCCCGGACCAGAGCACGGCGGTATAGAGCGCCACGTGGGGGGCGGAGTTCTCCGACAGGCTCGCCACCATGTCGCCGCGCCCGATGCCCCGGGCGGCCAGGGCCCCGGCCAGACGGGCCACGAGGTCCGTGAACTCGGCCCAGGTCCAGTGCCTGCCTCCGTCGATCAGCGCGATGTGGTCCGGGCGGGTGCGGCCATGGGCGGCCACCAACTCCCCGAAACATGCAAGTTCCTCGCCCTCGATCCGGGGCGCGTTCAGGCGAAATGCCGCTGCGGTCATCAAAGCCCTCCTCCAAGCTCTGTCTGTCCAGCCATGTCCGGCCAGAGTGCACCGGCCCGTGCACGGCGTCAACATGTTCCGCACAACGAAATATCATTCCGCAAAGTTGACAGGGCGGGGAATCAGGTGTCACTTGTGGCCATCGGAGGAGGAGACACCGATGTCATCACTGTTTGCGATTTCCGATCGCGCCAAGGCGATCCGGGAACAGGTCATCCGTTTCATGGACGACCACATCTATCCGGCCGAACCGGTTTTCGAGGCGCAGAAGGCGCAGGGCGATCCCTGGAAAACTCCGCCGATCATGGCCGAGCTGAAGCAGAAGGCAAAGGCGGCGGGGCTGTGGAACCTGTTCCATCCCCATGCGGGCGAGTATGGCGGCGCGGGCCTGTCGAACCTCGACTACGCGCAACTCTGCGAGGTCATGGGCCGCTCCCATATCGGGTCGGAGCCGTTCAACTGCTCGGCCCCGGACACGGGCAACATGGAGACGCTCTACCTCTACGGGACCGAGGCGCAGAAGGCCGAATGGCTGACGCCCCTGCTGGCGGGCGAGATCCGCTCCTGCTTCTCGATGACGGAACCCGCGGTGGCCTCGTCGGACGCCACGAACATCGAGACGGAGATCCGCCGCGACGGCGATGACTACGTGATCAACGGGCGCAAGTGGTGGTCCTCGGGCGCCATGGACCACGCCTGCAAGATCGCCATCGTCATGGGCAAGACCGACCCCACGGCGGAGAAGCACAAGCAGCAGTCGATGATCCTCGTGCCGCTGGACACACCGGGGGTGAAGATCGAGCGGCCGCTCACCGTCTTCGGCTATGACCATGCGCCCCACGGCCATGCCGAGATCCACTACGACAACGTCCGGGTGCCCGCGTCGAACATCCTGCTGGGCGAGGGGCGCGGCTTCGAGATCGCGCAGGGGCGGCTCGGGCCGGGGCGCATCCATCACTGCATGCGCGCCATCGGTCAGGCGGAACGCGCGCTGGAGTCCATGTGCCGCCGGGCCATGGCCCGCGAGGCCTTCGGCAAGAAGATGGCCGACATGGGCGTGACCAAGCACTGGATCGCCGAGAGCCGCTGCGAGATCGACCAGGCGCGCCTGCTGACCATGCATGCGGCGCACATGATGGACACCGTGGGCAACAAGGCCGCCCGGAAGGAGATCGCCATGATCAAGGTCGTGGCGCCGAACATGGTCCAGAAGGTCATCGACCGCGCGATCCAGCTGCACGGCGCCATGGGCGTCAGCCAGGACACGCATCTCGCCTCGGCCTATGCCCATGCCCGCACCCTGCGGCTGGTGGACGGCCCCGACGAGGTGCACCGCGAGGCGATCGCCAAGCTCGAACTGAAACCCTACCGGAACTGAGGAGGCCGAGATGTTCGACCTGACAGACAAGGTGGCGATCGTCACCGGCTCCTCCCGCGGGATCGGGCGCGCGATTGCCGAGCTTTTCGCGCAGGCGGGGGCGAAAGTCGTCGTCTCCTCCCGCACGGAGGAGGCCTGCGCCCCGGTGGTCGCGGCCATCGAGGCGGCGGGCGGCACGGCGGTGGCAATCCCCTGCCACATCGGGCGGCGCGAGGCCTTGCAGGCGCTGGTGGACCAGACGCTGGACCTCTGGGGCCGGATCGACGTGCTGGTCTGCAATGCCGCGATCAACCCGGTCTACGGGCCCATGGCGGGGATCTCGGACGAGGCCTTCGACAAGATCATGGTGACCAATGTCCGCTCAACCCTGAACCTGTGCAACATGGTCCTGCCCGGCATGGCCGAGCGGGGCGCGGGCAGCGTGATCCTGCTCTCCTCCATTGCGGGCATCCGGGGCAGTACGGATATCGGCGCCTATGGCGTGTCCAAGGCGGCGGAGGCGGCGCTCGCGCGCAATCTCGCCCTCGAATGGGGGCCGAAGGGCATCCGGGTGAACGCCATCGCGCCGGGGCTGATCAAGACCGATTTCGCGAAAGCGCTCTGGGAGGACCCCAAGCGGATCGCGACGATCGAGAATGCGACCCCCCTGCGCCGGATCGGTGCGCCCGAGGAGATCGCCGGCACGGCGCTCTGGCTGGCCACGCCCGCCGCAGGCTATGTCACCGGCCAGACCATCGTGGCCGACGGCGGCGAAACGATCCGCTGAGACGCGCGTCAGCGCGTCCTTGATGCTGGTTTCGGCGCTTTTGGCGCCGAGACTTGCGGCAGGGCGCACCGCCCCGGCGGTGTGCCATGTCCTCTACATCCTGTGGGCTTGATTTTCCGAGGCACGAGGCGCAGGTTTGACACATGAGCGTTGCACCCCTTTCCCCGGCGCCGGGCCCCATGCCCAATCAGGTGGCCTTTCACCGTACGGAACTCAACGTGATCCTGTCGCTCTACGGCAGGATGGTCGCCGCAGGTGAATGGCGCGACTACGGGATTTCCAGCCTGCGCGACGTGGCAATCTTCTCGGTCTTCCGCCGGACCGCCGAACACCCCCTCTACCGGATCGAGAAACGCCCGGCGCTGCGCAACAAGCAGGGCCAGTACTCGGTGATCAGCATGGATGGTCAGATCCTCAAGCGGGGCCATGACCTGCGCACCGTGCTCAGGGTGCTGGAACGCAAGCTGATCCGCGCGGTGGAGTGATCCGCCCGCCGGGAGGCGGACGAGCGGACTGGGGGCGAGCAAGAATTCTCGGGAATTCTTGCCAAAATTCTTCGAAGAATTTTGGGTGCCGGGCGGATGGCGGGGGCCTGCCGGGCCGCGGGGCTTGCGACCGTCGTTCCGGGCCACGGGACGGTCCGGAGGGGCTCTGCCCCCTTGGCCCCGTGCCGGGGCCAATTCCCCCGGAGTATTTGCGGAAAGATGAAGGTGGGTGCGCGGTGGATCAGAGCCTGCGGCGCTGCGTGACCGGGCCTTCGCCCGCGTCCTCGATCCGGGCGATGGCCTCTGTGATGCCTTCGTAGGCCACGGCCATGTCGTTGCCGTTGGCGTGGATCAGCGTCGTCGGATCGGTGACCCAGGCCACGTGCCCCTTCCAGAAGATCAGGTCGCCGCGCTGGTAGGGCGCGCCTTCGGGCAGGGGGTGGCCCAGTTCGCGGGACTGCATGTCGCTGTCGCCCGGGCAGGCGATGCCCGCCATCAGGCAGCCCGCCTGCACGAGGCCGGAGCAGTCGATCCCGTCGCGGGAGTTGCCGCCCCAGAGGTAGGGCGTGCCGATCAGGCTCTCGGCCACGGCGACCGGATCGGCCACCGGCTCCAGCAGCGGGCGCAGGTGCCTGGCGAAGACGTGGCCATGGCTGGTGCGCGCCCATTTGCCCTCGAAATCCTCGACCTTCACCCGGGCGCCGAGGCTCAGGTGGGTGATGTCAGGGCTCTTGAGGTCGGCCTCGGTATAGAGATGCGTGGCGGGCACCGCGACCACGTGGTCGGGGGCGCCCTCGGCGGGCAGCGCCTCGAGGTCGGATTCCTTCAGGTAGCCGGTGTAGCCGTCGCGGGCGGCCTCGATGAAGGCCCAGCCCTGCCGCATCTCGTAGACCCGCACCAGTTCCCCCAGCAGCATCTGCCGGTCGCGCGGGCCGCCGGGGCGGGCGCGCAGGTCGGCAATCGGATGGGCGATGCAGCGCACGGTCCCCTCGACGAAGCGCTCCGCCTCCGCCCGGCCCATCAGGGCGACCGAGGCGACGCGCCCGTTGCAGGGCCAGCGGCGGCGGTCCGGGGGGCTCGCAGGGGCGGGCGTTGCGCCGGTCGCGGATGCAGCAGGCGTGGTATGCGGGGGGCTTTTCACCGGGCCGCTCACAGGCCGAGCGCCTTCGGCAGGGCCGCGAGGATCGCGCGGGCGCCCTGTCCGGTGCCGCCCTTGGTGCGGCCCGGCTTGGCCGCGGGGCACCAGCCGTAGATGTCGAAATGGGTGTAGCGGCTGGCCTCGCCAGCGAAGCGCTTGAGGAAGAGCGCCGCGGTGATGGACCCCGCGAAGCCGCCCGACGGGGCGTTGTCCAGATCGGCGATGCCGGGCTCGATCATCGCCTCGTAGGGCGCGTGGAACGGCATCCGCCAGACCGGGTCTGCATGGGTTGCGCCGCCCTCGGCGATGGCGGCCGCGACGGGTTCGTCATCGGTGTAGTAGGGCGCGAGGTCGGGGCCGACGGCCACCCGGGCCGCGCCGGTCAGCGTGGCCATGGAGATCATCAGGTCCGGCGCGCTCTCCGCCGCGAGGGCGAGCGCATCCGCGAGGACGAGGCGACCCTCCGCATCCGTATTGTTGATCTCGACCGTCTGGCCGTCACGGGCCGTCAGGATGTCGCCGGGCCGGAAGGCATTTCCGCTGATGGCATTCTCCACCGCGGGGATCAGCACGCGAAGCTTCACCTTCAGCCCCAGCCCCATGATCATCCGGGCCAGCCCCAGCACGGTGGCCGCGCCGCCCATGTCCTTCTTCATCAGCCCCATGCTGGCGCCGGGCTTGATGTTGAGCCCACCGGTGTCGAAACAGACGCCCTTGCCGACCAGCGTCAGCGCCGGCCCTTCGCGGCCCCATGTGATGTCGATCAGCCGCGGCGCGCGTTCGCTGGCGCGGCCGACGGTGTGGATCAGCGGGAAGTTCTTGGTCAGCAGGTCACGTCCCCGGGTGACCGAGATCGTCGCGCCGTAGCTTTCCGCGAGATGGGTTGCGGCCTCTTCGAGGTCGGCGGGGCCCATGTCGTTCGACGGCGTGTTGATCAGGTCGCGGGTGAGTCTTTCGCCTGCGGCGATCTCCTCCAGCCGCCTGGCGTCGACGCCGGCGGGCGCGATCAGCTGCGCCTTGGCGCCTGAGGCCGCGTGGTAGCGGTCGAAGGCATAGCCGGCAAAGAGCCAGCCGAGCGCCTCCTCTTCCGCGGCAGCATCCGGCAGGCCGGAGGCGATGCGGTAGGTCCCGGCGGGCAGCTTCAGTGCTGCATCGGCGAGGTGGAACCGGCCCCGGCGCCGTTTCGCGGCGCTGCCGTAGCCGATCAGCGCCCCGAAGGGCGCGCCCTGCGCACCGGGCAGCAGCAGCAGGCTGCCGAGCGCCCCGGTGAAGCCCGCGCCCGTTACCCAGGCCTGCGTGGCTTCGGGCTGATCGGACAGCCAGGCCTCCAACGATCCGGTTTCGATGATGTGCAGTGGCAGCGCATCCGGAGTGTCGGGGGCAAAGCTGGGGCTCATGGGCGGTCTCCTTGCAAATTCTGGCGGCAGCGTAGTCGCTTGCACGGGTCACGCAAGGGAATTGCGGGGAGACGTTGCGGCGTGGAAGATAGGGGCGGGGACAGGGCGATCCGGCGGTCCCCGGCGATGGACGCGGTGGGGGTGCTTGTGGAATATCCAGGGAAACAAGGGGGTTGGGCCGTCCCTCCGCAGCACGCGGCCAATGACTGGCGGGCGGGCGCCGGGCCCGCTATATGCCTGTCTGCACGCTTGTCTGCACGGGGCGCAGGTCCGGATTGAGGCGGGCGCAGAGGTAAGCTGAGCGTGTTACGCTGCCCCTGCGTCGCCGCCACGCCGGCCGTGGCCCCGTCCTGTCCCGGTAGCCTCAAGGAGTAGCCCCATGATCCCCGTCAATCCCGACCGTTTCCTCGCCGACCTTCATGCGCTGCGGCAGTTCGGGGCCAGCGGCGTCGGCAAGGGCGTGCGCCGCCGGGCCTACACCGAGCCCGACATCGCCGCGCGCCGCTGGCTGGCAGAGCAATATGCCGCCGCCGGTCTGGAGGCGCAGGTCGATCCCGTGGGCTCGGTCTGGGGACTGGCGCCCGGGGACAGGTCCCTGCTGGTCGGCTCGCATTCCGACAGCCAGCCCGAGGGCGGCTGGCTCGACGGGGCGCTCGGCGTGATCTGTGGTCTGGAACTGGCCCGCGCCGCGCGCGAGGCCGGTGGGCCCGCGATCTCCGCCGTCTCGTTCCAGGATGAGGAGGGGCGCTTTGGCGTGACCACCGGCAGCCGGGTCTGGGGCGGCCTGACCGCGCTGGAGGAGGCCGACGCGCTGACCGACGTGGACGGCGTCAGCTTTGCCGAGGCCCGCGCGCTGATGGCTGACATGGCAGGGGGTTTCGTCGCGCCCGGGCGGTTCGCCGGCTTCCTCGAATGCCATATCGAGCAGGGGCCCTGGCTCGACGAGGCGGGCGAGGCGGTGGGCGTCGTGTCGAACATCGTCGGCATCCGCAACATGGAGATTACCTTCGGCGGCGAGCAGAACCACGCGGGTACCACGCCGATGCACCGCCGCAAGGATGCCTTCCAGGGCGCGGTGCGGTTCCAGGGGCTGATCGCAGACCGCTTCCGCAACGTGGTGACGCCCGAAACGGTCTGGACCACGGGACATATCGAGGTGCACCCGGGCAGCCATTCCATCGTGCCGGGCCATTGCCGTTTCGCGATGCAGTGGCGCGACAAGGAGGTCGAGCGCATGGCCCGCATGGAGGCGATCATTCGCGAGACCGCCGAGGAGGTCGCGGCGACCATGGGCCTGACGGTGCATTTCTCCGGCATCCTCGGGCTGGAGCCGGTGCCGATGGACGCGGGCATGCAGGACGACCTTGCCGCCGCCGCCGAGGCCGTGGCGCCGGGCCGCTGGCGGCGCATGCAGTCGGGCGCGCTGCACGATGCCACCAGCGTGGCGGAGCACATGCCGGTGGCGATGCTCTTCGTCCCCTCGATCCGCGGGATCAGCCACGACTTCGCCGAGGATACCGCAGAGGCCGACCTCGTGACCGGGTTGCGGGTGCTGGCGGACGGGGCCGCGCGGATGGCGAAGCGGATGGGTCTGTGACCGGGGGACTTTCCGCCGAATTCGCCCTGCCGGAGCTTGCGGCAGCGCTGCTGCCGCAGGCCTTCGACCGCGAGGATGGGGCCCATGATCACGCCCATCTGCTGCGGGTCTGGCGCAATGCCGCACGGATCGCGGCGGTAGACGGGGGCGACCTGCGGGTGCTGACGGCGGCGGTGATCCTGCATGACGGGGTCTGGGTCTCCAAGACCTCGCCGCACCGGGCGCAGGCCTCGCAGCTGGCCGGTGCGCGGGCAGCGGAGATGCTGGGCGCGATGGGCTGGGACGCGGCGGAGGTCGCCGCCGTGGTCCATGCCATCGAGGCGCATTCCTTCTCTGCCGGGATATCGCCCGAGAGCCACGAGGCGCGTGTGCTGCGCGACGCGGACCGGCTCGACGCCATCGGCATGGTCGGCGTGGCGCGGTGTTTCTACCTCGCGGGAACATGGGGCGCGGCGCTCTACGATCCGGCCGATCCTACGGCGGAACGGCGCGAGGAGGATGACGCGGCCCATGCGCTGGATCACTTCCGCACCAAGCTGATGAGGCTGGGGGACGGGTTCCTCACCGGTGAGGGGCAACGGCTGGCAGCGCAGCGGATGGCCGACCTGCGGCACTTCTACGACAGGCTCCTCGACGAGATCGCCTGATCAGTCCCAGTCCACATCCCCAAGGAAGATATACCCCGCGCCATAGATCGTCTTGATCAGCCGCGGGTTCTTCGGGTCCTCGCGCAGCTTGGTGCGCAGGCGCGAGATGCGCACGTCCATGGCGCGGTCGAAGCTTTCGCCCGCCGCGCCGCCAAGGATCTCCTGCATCATCGCGCGGCTGATCAGCCGCTTGGGCCGTTCGAGGAAGAGCCGCAGGACCTCGCCCTCGGCGTGGGAGAAGGGCGTTTCGCCGCCCTCGGCATCGACGAGGGCATAGCGGTCGAAGGCCGCCGTCCAGCCGGCGAAGCGGGCGATCTGGCCGGTCTGGGGCGCGGGCTTGTCGCGGCGCAGGCGGGCGCGGACGCGGGCCACGACCTCGGCGGGCTCGAAAGGTTTGATGATGTAGTCATCCGCCCCCAGTTCGAGCCCTGTCACCCGGTCCTGCACCTCGGCCCGGCCCGAGATGATCACCACCGCCGCCCCCTGTTCCAGCGCGAGGCGATGCACCAGCGTCAGCCCGTCGCGGTCGGGCAGGGAGAGGTCCACGAGGCAGAGATCGGGCGAGCAGGTCTTCAGCGCCGCCTCGAACTCGGTCGCGCGGGAGAAGGAGAGGGTGCGGAAGCCCGCCTCCTCCAGCGCCTCGGAGAGCAGGCGGCGGATCGCCGGTTCGTCGTCGAGGATGGTGACCAGCGGTTCGCTCATGGCTGTTGTCCCGTGGCTAGGAACTGGCCGAGGTCCGCCCCGGTGAAGGGCTTGCGCAGCACCGGGGCGCGGGACTTGGCCGCGCGGTGCAGCGGGTGGTCGGGGCGCAGCGAGGTCATCAGGTAGCAGGGCGGCGCATTGGCGGGCAGCCGGTCCAGCAGGTCGAGCCCGGTGGACGCGCCCTCCAGCGTGATGTCCGAGAGGATCAGCGTGACTCCCGGCACCTGCGTGGCCAAGGTCAGCGCCTCCTCGGTCGAGGCGGCCTCGATCACCGCATGGCCCTGCGCGCGCAGCATGTCGCGGATCGCGTCGCGCAGGTCGGGGCTGTCCTCCACCAGCAGGGCAAGGCCGGGCTCTGCCGGGCGCGGCGCCTCGCGCAGGGGCAGGCGCAGGGTGACGCGCGCGCCGGAGGTGGTGTTTTCCAGCCGCACGCGGCCGCCCGCCAGCTTGGCCATGTCATAGACCATGGCGAGGCCGAGGCCCGAGCCCTCGCCGCCCTTGGTGGTATAGAAGGGATCGAGCCCGCGTTTCAGCGCCTCGGGCGAGAAGCCGGGCCCGGTGTCGGTGACGGTGAACTCCAGCCATGTCTCCTTGAGCCGCGCGGCGGTGAGGGTGATCTGGCCCGCCCCGCCACAGGCATCGCGGGCATTTAGGATCAGGTTCAGCAGGCTGTCCTGCACCTGCCCGCTGTCCAGCATCAGCCGCCCCGGGCCCAGACGGTCCTCCAGCGTGAAGCGCAGCCCGTCGGGCAGGGCCGAGGTCGCCAGCGTCTGCAGGTCGCGCAGCAGGGCGGCGGGATCGCAGGGCGCGGGTGTGTAGTCGCGTCCCGTGGTCATGGCCGCGATCCGGTCCAGCAGGCGCCCGCCGCGTTTTGCCGCCGAGAGCGTGGCCGAGACCAGCGGCTGCGCCTCCTCCGAGAGGTCCATCCGCAAAAGCCGCGACTGGCTGCCGAGGATGATCGTCAAGAGGTTCGAGAAGTCATGCGCCATCCCCGAGGTCATCTGCGCCGCCAGTTCGCGCCGCCGGGTCTGTTGCAGGGCGTTGCGGGTCTGGGTTTCCTCGGTCACGTCCTGCGAGAGGATGTAGACCCCGCCGTCCCCGTCAGGGGTGGTGGCCGTACGGATGCGTCTGGAGCTGGCCTCGTCGGTAAATTCGAAGGAAGAGGCCCGCCCCTCCTGCGCGATCTCCACGTAAGGTAGCACCGCCTGATAGGCCTGCGTGCCAAGGACATCGGCCATGTGAAGGCCGAGGATATTCGAGGGCCGCCCCGGCATGATCGCGTTCAGGCGGCGGTTGGAATAGGTATAGACCCGGTCCGCGCTGACATGGGCGATGTGGGCCGGCATCATCTCGGTCGTCAGACGGATGCGAGCCTCCATCTCGGTCAGCTCGCGCTTGGCCTCGGAGAGGGCGGCGTTGGTGGCCTGAAGCTTGCGGTTCGCGGCGGCCAGCTCCTCGGCCCGGGTCAGCAACTGCTCCGAGAGTTCCTCGGACCGGGCGCGCAGCAGGCCCTCGTGCTGCTTGATGTGGGTGATGTCCGTGTAGACGGTCACCCAGCCGCCCTGCGGCAGCGGCGCGCCCTCGACGCTGATCGTGCGGCCGTTGGCGCGGCTGCGCTCCATGTAGTGCGGCTGGAAGGCCAGCGCCTGCTCCACACGGCGGCGTACGGCAACGTCCTCGTCGTCGACGGGGCCATATTCGCCGCGCTGGACGAGGAAACGGATCGTGGCCTCGAAGGGCGCGCCGGGGCGGGCCAGCTCCGGCGGCAGGTCGAACATTTCGCGGAACGGACGGTTGCAGGTGACCAGCTGCAGGTCGTCGTCATAGATCGACATGGCCTGGGCGATCAGGTTCAGCCCGGCCTGCATCATGGCGTGCGGATCTGCCTGCATGCTCTTCACGATGTCTCCTCCTGTCCCATGGCTACCGCGCCCGCGGGTTTCGGGGAAGCCCCAAGGGCGGGCTGCGACGCCGTGTAACAATTCGTTAGATTCCGGAAATGATGCGGCAAAACTCTCCGCATTAGCCTGCGTGAAAGCACGGGGAGTCGTCGGGGGTGGAGGCCCGGCGACGGGAAAACCCCGGGCCGATGGGAGGAGACTACATGGAACCTGTGTCCAAGGACGCGGGCGGGCTGACGTCCGTCCCGGGCCTGTTGCACCGGAACGCCCAGCGTTTCGGGACCAAACCCGCGTACCGGGAAAAGGAATTCGGCATCTGGCAAAGCTGGACATGGGCCGAGACCCGCGAGGAGATCCGCAGCCTCGCCCTTGGCCTGCTGAACCTCGGCGCGGGGCCGGGCGACTTCATTGCCATCATCGGCTCCAACCGGCCGCATCTCTACTGGTCCATGGTCGCCTCGCAGATGGTGGGCGCGATCCCCGTGCCGGTCTACCAGGACAGCGCGGCCGAGGAGATGGCCTATGTCCTCGACCATTGCGGCGCGCGGTTCGTCATCGCCGAGGACCAGGAGCAGGTCGACAAGGTGATCGACGTGCAGGAGGGCCTGACCAACTTCGAGCACATGATCTACCTCGACCCGCGGGGGATGCGGAAATACGACCATTCCCGCCTGCATGACTTCGCGCATGTCCAGGAACAGGGCCGCGCCGCGCGCGACGAACTGAGCCCGGAACTGGACCGCCGCATCGCGGGCATCGGCTACGACGACACCTGCGTGATGCTCTATACCTCGGGCACCACCGGCAAGCCCAAGGGCGTGGTGCTGTCGAACCGCAACATCATCGAGACCTCGAAGAATTCCAGCGAGTTCGACCACCTCGGCCCGGGCGAGGAGGTTCTGGCCTACCTGCCGATGGCCTGGGTGGGGGATTTCATCTTCTCCATCGGGCAGGCCTACTGGAGCGGGTTCTGCGTGAACTGCCCCGAGAGCGCCGAGACGATGATGACCGACCTGCGCGAGATCGGGCCGACCTATTACTTCGCCCCGCCGCGCGTGTTCGAGGGCCAGCTGACGACTGTGATGATCCGCATGGAGGACGCGGGCAAGCTGAAGCGCTGGCTCTTCAAGACCTTCATGGAGCACGCCCGCAAGGTGGGGCCGATGATCCTCGACGGCAAACCGGTGAGTGCGGGCGACCGGCTGAAGTACAAGCTGGGTGATCTCTGCATCTACGGCCCGCTCAAGAACACGCTCGGGCTGAGCCGGGTGCGCGTGGGCTATACCGCGGGCGAGGCGATCGGGCCCGAGATCTTCGATTTCTACCGCTCGCTGGGGATCAACCTGAAGCAGCTCTACGGCCAGACGGAGGCCTCTGTCTTCATCACCCAGCAGCCCGATGGCGAGGTCCGCTCCGATACGGTGGGCGTGCCCTCACCGGGGGTCGAGGTGAAGATCGCCGAGAGCGGCGAGGTCTTCTATCGCGGGCCGGGCGTCTTCGTGGAGTATTACAAGAACGCCGACAGCACTGCCTCGACCAAGGATGCCGAGGGCTGGGTCGCCACCGGGGACGCGGGCTTCTTCGAGCCGGACACCGGGCACCTGCGGATCATCGACCGCGCCAAGGACGTGGGCAAGATGGCGGATGGCAGCCTCTTTGCGCCCAAGTATGTGGAGAACAAGCTGAAGTTCTTCCCGAACATCCTCGAGGCCGTGGTCTTCGGCAACGGGCGCGAGACCTGCACTGCCTTCATCAACATCGACCTGAACGCGGTGGGCAACTGGGCCGAGCGAAACAACATCGCCTATTCCTCCTACCAGGAACTGGCGGGGCATCCGCAGGTGCTGGACACGATCCAGAGCCACGTGGAGGAGGTGAACCGCTCCGTCGCCGAGGACGAGATGCTGTCGGGCTGCCAGATCCACCGCTTCCTGATCCTGCACAAGGAGCTGGATGCCGATGACGGCGAGATGACCCGCACCCGCAAGGTGCGCCGCAAGATCATCGAGGAGAAATTCCACGACCTGATCACCGCGCTCTACGACGGGTCCGACAGGATCGCGACGCGGACCGAGGTGACCTACGAGGACGGCCGCAAGGGCTACATCTCGGCCACGCTGGACATCCGGGACGCCAAGGTGATGCCGGCGACGACGGCACGGGTGGCGGCAGAATGACGGGGGGCATGCAGATGAACGCGATGACCGATCAGGGTGGCTATGTCACCGAGGACGGCCGCAAGATCGGCGGCGTGATGATGGAGATGAAGAACATCACCCTGCGCTTCGGCGGCGTGGTGGCGATCAAGGACATCTCCTTCGACATCCGGGAGGGCGAGATCCGCGCGATCATCGGGCCGAACGGGGCGGGCAAGTCGTCGATGCTGAACGTGATCAGCGGCTTCTACAACCCGCAGGAGGGCGAAGTCTGGTTCCATGGCAAGCGCCGGGCGCCGATGAAACCCTACCAGGTCGCACAGCAGGGCATCGCCCGCACGTTCCAGAACATCGCGCTCTTCGAGGGGATGACGGTGCTGGACAACGTGATGACCGGCCGGCTGACCCAGATGAAGGCGGGCATGGCCGCGCAGGCGCTGTGGTGGGGCAAGGCCGAGCGCGAGGAGGTCGAGAACCGCGAGTTCGTCGAGAAGATCATCGACTTCCTCGAGATCCAGAACATCCGCAAGACGCCCGTCGCACGCCTGCCCTATGGCCTGAAGAAGCGGGTCGAACTGGCCCGCGCGCTGGCGGCGGAGCCGAAGCTGCTGCTGCTGGACGAGCCGATGGCCGGCATGAACGTGGAGGAGAAGGAGGACATGTCCCGCTTCATCCTCGACGTGAACGATGAATTCGGCACCACCATCGCCCTGATCGAACACGACATGGGCGTGGTGATGGACCTCTCCGACCGCGTGGTCGTCATGGACTACGGCAAGAAGATCGGGGACGGCCCGCCGGACGAGGTCCGCAACAACCAGGACGTGATCGACGCCTATCTGGGCGTGGCGCATGAGTGATCCCCTTGAGCGAGGGGTGAGGGACAGGAAGGCCCGCGAGAGCGGGTCAGGCATCGGCGGCGTGCCGTCGGTGCTGGGTCATCCATCGCCCCCCCGGGCGCTGGATGCAGGGGAACCCCGGCGTTGGGAGGCGTACGGGGTGTGTCGTGGATGTGGGAGGCCGCGGCGCAACTGAGAGACCGGAGGCAAGGGAGGAGCCCGAGAATGCCGGAACAATTGCTTTTCGCCATGGAGGTCACGCTGAACGGCCTGATGGCCGGCGTGCTCTACGCGCTTGTCGCGCTGGGCTTCGTCCTGATCTTCAAGGCCAGCGGCATCTTCAACTATGCGCAGGGGGTCATGGCCCTTTTCGCGGCGCTGACGCTGGTCGGGATCATGGAGGGGCAGATCCCCTTCAGTCACCTGATCAATGCCACGCTGGGCACGGACATCCACCACTTCGGCTGGCATGTGCCGGGGATCCTCGCGATCGTGCTGACCATGGTGGTCATGGTGGGGCTGGCCTGGGCGGTGAACCAGTTCGTGATGCGCCACCTCGTGAACCAGGAGCCGATCATCCTCTTCATGGCGACCATCGGTCTGGCCTATTTCCTCGAGGGGCTGGGCGACATCATGTGGGGCTCGGACATCAAGACGCTCGACGTGGGGCTGCCGCAGGGCATCAACACCTGGATCGACGAGACCACCTTCGAGGCCTTCGGCTACGGCTTCTTCATCGACAACCTCGACATCGTGGCGACCGTGATCGCGGCGCTGCTGGTGATCGCGCTGGTGATCTTCAGCCAGTACACCAAGCAGGGCCGGGCCATGCGCGCCGTGGCGGACGATCATCAGGCCGCGCTGTCGGTGGGCATTTCGTTGAACTTCATCTGGGTCATGGTCTGGTCGGTGGCGGGCTTCGTCGCGCTGGTGGCCGGGATCATGTGGGGCTCCAAGTCGGGGGTGCAGTTCTCGCTCTCGCTGATCGCGCTGAAGGCGCTGCCGGTGCTGATGCTGGGCGGCTTCACCTCGATCCCCGGGGCCATCGTCGGCGGGCTGATCATCGGCGTGGGCGAGAAGCTCTTCGAATTCGCCATCGGCCCCATGGTGGGCGGCGCGACCGAGAACTGGTTCGCCTATGTGCTGGCGCTGGTCTTCCTCGTCTTCCGGCCGCAGGGCCTGTTCGGCGAACGCATCATCGAGAGGGTCTGAGCCATGCTGACGCAACCGCTTCCCGAAGAGATGCTGCCCGACGCCGCGCCCCATCGCCCGCTGAGCCGGGCCGGGCGCAAGACCACCGCCACGCTCTGCGTGCTGGGCTGGTCGGTGTTCTGGGTCTTCGGCTTCCTCGCGCTGTCCGCCGATCCGATCCACGGATGGGCCATTGCCGGCGCGTCGCTCTTCGCCTTCGCAGGGCTCGTCACTGGGCTCGTCACCTACCTGAAACTCTGCCGGGAGATCACCTGATGCTGATGGGCACGAACCTGATGGGATTTGAACATCCCGACCATGGCGCCATGTGGCTGGTGCTGCGCCCGGCGCAGCCCATCCGCCCCGTACCCACCCGGACCGGAGGATAAGAGCATGTTCTACCGCGAAGCCGGTGACTTCAAGACGACCTACGTCGACGACAACCAGACCTTCCCGATCAAGTTCGACCGCTACCGCTACTACGCGGTGCTCTTCGTGGCGCTGGCGATCGTGCCGTTCCTCGTGAACGACTACTGGGCCAACGCCGTGCTGCTGCCCTTCCTGATCTATGCCATCGCGGCGATCGGGCTGAACATCCTCGTGGGATACTGCGGGCAGCTGTCGCTGGGCACCGGGGGGTTCATGGCGGTGGGGGCCTATGCCTGCTACAAGCTGATGACCGCCTTCCCGGAGGTCAGCATCGTGATCCACGTGATCCTCGCCGGGGGCGTGACCGCGGGCGTGGGCGTGCTGTTCGGGCTGCCATCGCTGCGGATCAAGGGGTTCTACCTCGCCGTGGCCACGCTGGCGGCGCAGTTCTTCCTCGTCTGGCTCTTCAACAAGGTGCCGTGGTTCTACAACTACTCCGCCTCGGGCCAGATCTCGGCACCGGAGCGGTCGGTCTTCGGGATCGTCGTGACCGGGGCCAACGCGGATTCCTGGGCAAAATACATGATCTGCCTGGTCTTCGTCTTCGGCGCGGCCTGGCTGGCACGGAACCTGACCCGCGGCTCCGTCGGGCGGCGCTGGATGGCGATCCGCGACATGGACATCGCGGCCGAGATCATCGGGGTGAACCCGCTCAAGGCCAAGCTGACGGCCTTCGCCGTCTCGTCCTTCTTCGTGGGCGTGGCCGGGGCGCTGTTCTTCTCGGTCTACCTCGGCGCGGTCGAGGTGGGCGAGGTCTTCGGCATCCAGAAGAGCTTCCTCGTGCTCTTCATGATCATCATCGGCGGGCTGGGGTCGATCTTCGGCTCCTTCGCGGGGGCGGCCTTCATCGTGCTGCTGCCGGTCTTCCTGAAGAACGTCCTCGTGGGCGGCTTCGGCTGGGCGACGGACCTCGCCGCGCACCTCGAAATCATGATCCTCGGCGGTCTCATCGTGGTCTTCCTGATCGCGGAACCGCACGGGCTGGCGCAGCTCTGGCGCGTCGCCAAGGAGAAACTGAGACTCTGGCCCTTCCCGCACTGAGGAGAGCGGTGGGCCAGTAAGACCGATCGGGGCGGAACCCCGGCAAGACCAGTATCGAAAGAACCAAGGGAGGAGACATTCGATGAAACTGACGTTCACCATGGCCGCGGTGGCTGCCATCATGGCGGCGGCGCCTGCCTCTGCCGATCTGACCTTCAGCGCGCTGAGCTATCGCACCGGGCCCTATGCCGCCAACGGCATCCCCTTCGCGGACGGTTACCAGGACTATTTCACCCTGCTGAACGAGCGTGACGGCGGCATCGGCGGCGAGAAGATCAACCTCGTCGAATGCGAAACCGGCTACAACACCGAGAAGGGCGTGGAGTGCTACGAGAGCACCAAGGGCTCGGGCGCGCTGGTCTATCAGCCGCTGTCCACGGGCATCACCTACCAGCTGATCCCCAAGGCCACAGCGGACAGCATTCCGGTGCACTCCATGGGGTATGGCCGGACCTCCGCCAAGAACGGCGCGGTCTTCCCCTATATCTTCAACTATCCCGCCAACTACTGGGATGGGGCCTCGGTCGCGATCAAGCACCTGCTGGACGAGAACGGCGGCGACCTGTCGGGCAAGAAGATCGCGCTGGTCTACCACAACTCCGCCTACGGCAAGGAGCCGATCCGTACGCTGGAGGAACTGGCCAAGAAGCACGGCTATGAGCTGTCGCTGCTGCCGGTCGACCATCCGGGCCAAGAGCAGAAATCTCAGTGGCTGCAAATCCGCCGCGAGAAGCCCGACTACGTGATCATGTGGGGCTGGGGCGTGATGAACCAGGTGGCGATCCAGGAAGCGGTGAACATCCGCTATCCGATGGATCAGTTCATCGGCATCTGGTGGTCCGGCTCCGAGAACGACGTGAAGCCGGCGGGCCCCAAGGCCGATGGCTACAAGGCGCTGACCTTCCACAACCTGGGCATGGATTACCCGCTCTACGATGACATGAAGAAATACGTCATCGACGCGGGCAAGGCCGCGGGTGCGGGCGATCAGGTGGGGACGGTGCTCTACAACCGCGGCATGTACGCCGCGATGCTGGCCGCCGAAGCCGCCAAGACCGCGCAGGAGATGAGCGGCACCGCCCAGATCACCCCGGCGCAGATGCGCGACGGGATGGAGCACCTCGTCATCACCGAAGAGAAGATGGCCGGCCTCGGCCTGCCGAACTTCGGGCCCGAGTTCGAGGTGACCTGCGAGAACCACGGCGGCAACGGCTTTGCGGCCGTCTCCCAGTGGAACGCCGCCGAGGGCCACTTCAACCTGATCACCGACTACATGCAGTCGGATCAGGAGGTGCTGGCGCCGCTGGTGGAGGCCGACAGCAAGGCCTACGCCGAGGAATCGGGGATCACCCCGGGCTGCATGTAAACCGATCTCCCCGGCGGCGCGTCCTGCGCGTGGCCGGGGGTTTTCCCGAAAGAGGTACAGCCATGTTCGACGCCCAACGCACCGACGAGGCCCTGCTGGAAGTCAACAATATCGAGGTGATCTACAACCACGTGATCCTCGTCCTGAAAGGCGTCAGCCTGAAGGTGCCCAAGGGGGGCATCACGGCCCTGCTCGGCGGTAACGGCGCGGGCAAGACCACCACGCTCAAGGCGATCTCGAACCTGCTGCACTCGGAGCGGGGCGAGGTGACCAAGGGCTCGATCCAGTACCGCGGCGAGCGGGTGCAGGATCTGGACCCGGCCGCGCTGGTGAAGAAGGGCGTGATCCAGGTGATGGAGGGGCGCCATTGCTTCGAGCACCTGACCGTCGAGGAGAACCTGCTGACCGGCGCCTATACGCGGTCCGGCAAGGGCGAGGTCGAGGCCGATCTCGACATGGTCTACCAGTATTTCCCGCGCCTGAAGGAGCGCCGCCGGTCGCAGGCGGGCTATACCTCGGGCGGTGAGCAGCAGATGGTCGCCATCGGCCGGGCGATCATGTCGCGCCCCGAGACGATCCTGCTGGACGAACCCTCGATGGGTCTGGCCCCGCAGCTGGTGGAGCAGATCTTCGGCATCGTGAAGGACCTGAACGAGAAGGAGGGGCTGACCTTCCTGCTGGCCGAGCAGAACACCAACGTCGCCCTGCGCTTTGCGCATTACGGCTACATCCTCGAATCCGGGCGCGTTGTGATGGACGGCCCCGCCGCCGACCTGCGCGAGAACCCGGACGTGAAGGAATTTTACCTCGGCATGTCCGACGAGGGGCGGAAGTCGTTCCGCGACGTGCGCTCCTACCGGCGCCGCAAGCGCTGGCTGAGCTGAGCCGGACCGGCAAGAGCAGCGGAGACAGAAAGGCAAGATGATGGGCACCTATTTCGACACTCTGGAAACCCGCAGCGCGGACGAGCGCATGGCCGCGCTGTCCCGCGAGCTGCCGCGCCAGATCGCGGTGGCGCAGGCCCTGCCGGGCTATGCCGAGAGCCTCGGCGGCGTCGATGCCGCGGCGATCACCGGGGCCGCCGCCCTGGCCGCGCTGCCGGTGATCCGCAAGTCCGACCTCGGCCGCGCCCAGAAGGCCGCGCCGCCCTTCGGCGGGCTGACCGCGCTGCCGGTGGGGGGCTTTGCCCATATCTTCCAGTCGCCGGGCCCGATCTACGAACCGGGCGGGCAGGGGCATGACTGGTGGCGCGCGGGCCGGTTCCTGCATGCCTGCGGCATCGGCAAGGGCGACATCGTGCAGAACTGTTTCGGCTATCACCTGACGCCCGCCGGGATGATCTTCGAGAACGGCGCCCGGGCCGTGGGGGCCGCCGTGCTGCCCGCCGGCACCGGCCAGACCGAGCTTCAGGCCACCGCCGCCCATGATGTCGGCGTCACCGCCTATGCGGGCACGCCCGACTACCTCAAGGTGATCCTCGACAAGGCCGAGGAGATGGGCCTGCCGCTCAAGATCACCAAGGCCGCCGTGGGGGGCGGGGCGCTCTTCCCCTCGCTGCGTCAGGAATATGCCGATCGCGGCATCGCCTGCCTGCAATGCTATGCCACGGCGGACCTCGGCAACATCGCCTACGAAAGCGCGGCGATGGAGGGCATGATCGTGGACGAGGGCGTCATCGTCGAGATCGTCCGCCCCGGCACCGGCGATCCCGTCGCTCCGGGCGAGGTGGGCGAGGTGGTCGTCACTTCGCTGAACCCGGATTACCCGCTGATCCGCTTCGCCACCGGCGATCTGAGCGCCTTCATGGCGGGGACCAGCCCCTGCGGGCGCACCAACCTGCGGATCAAGGGCTGGATGGGCCGCGCCGACCAGACCACCAAGATCAAGGGCATGTTCGTCCGCCCCGAACAGGTGGCCCAGCTGGTTGCCAAACACGCCGAGATCCACCGCGCCCGCGTCATCGCGCAGCGCGAGGGAGAGATGGACGTGATGGTGGTGCAGCTGGAATCCGACAGCCCGGCGGGCGAGGGCGCCTCGGAACACTACATGGCTTCGGTGGTTGAGGCTCTGAAGCTGAAGGGCCGGATCGAGATCCTGCCCCGTGGGGCCTTGCCGAACGATGGCAAGGTGATCGAGGATCAGCGCAGCTACGACTAGGTCCCCGCGTTCCGGAGGGACCGGAAGGAGGGGACGATGCGTCACAATCTATTCGCCGCCGTATTGGTGGGTCTGCCCGGCCTCGCCGCGCCCGTCGCGGCACCGGCTGCCGATCTGGCGCTGGTGCTGGTGAACGGGGAGTACGACACCCTGCCTGACCTGCGGTATCGCTCGCTCGCCGAGGCCTATTCCCAGACGCTGGAGGAGGCGGGCTTTCGCGTCTTCCTCGGACAGGATGTCCCGGGCGGGCAGATGCAGACGTTGTCTTCAGATCTGGCCTCGGCGCTGGAGGAAGAGCCGCAGAACCGGCTCGTGATCGTGCTGGCCGGCCATATGGCGCGGGCGGGCGATCAGGCCTGGCTTCTGGGGCGCGAGGCGCAGCGGGCGTCGAACCTGACCGTGGGCGCGCAGGGTCTGCCGGTGGGCGCGCTTGGCGATCTGGCGATGCAGGCGCAGGGGCAGGCGGTCATGCTGCTGGCCGAGGGCAACGGCAATTTCGAAACCGGCTCTGGCCTGATCCCCGGCGCGGGCGAGATCCCGGCCCCGCAGGGGGTGACGCTGGCCCGCGGGGATCTCGACGATCTGCTCGACCTGTTGCGGGACGAAGTGCTGAGCCCCGGTCTCTCCTACGCGGCGATGGCGGAACGCGCCCCGCGTCGGGTGGACATGTCGGGCTTCCTCTCGCCCGTGTTCGGGCTGATCCCGGGCGATGGCACGCCGCCGCCTGCAACGCCCGGAAGCGGCGCCCCTGTCATCGGCGATGACCGCCTGCCCGAGACCGACATGGGTGAACTGGCCTATTGGGCCGCGGTCGAGGACATCGGCACGATCGACGCCTACGAGGCCTATATCGCGCGCTACCCGCGCGGCAAGTTCGAGGCCGAGGCGCGGGCCCGCGCCTCCGATATCCGCGACGCGCCGGTGCGCCGGGCCGAGGCAGTGGAGGCCGCGCTGAACCTCAGCCGCGACGACCGGCGCCAGATCCAGCGTGACCTCGCCCTGCTGGGCCATGATCCGCGTGGCATCGACGGGCTCTTTGGCCCCGCGACGCGCTCGGCGATCATATCGCGCCAGAAGCAGACCGGTGACGAGCCCACCGGCTTCCTGACCGGGCCGCAACTCGACCGGCTGGCCGCCGATGCGCAGGAGGAGGCCGCGCGGCTGGAGGCCGAGGCCGCCCGCCGCCGGGCGGAGCAGGAGGTGGAGGATCGCGCCTACTGGGATGATGTCGGGCGCGGTGGCGAGGAGAGCGGGCTGCGCGCCTACCTCGAACGGTATCCGGACGGGCTTTATGCCGACGTGGCGCAGGAACGGCTCGACCGGATCGAGGAGGACCGGCGTGGGCAGGCACAGGAGATCGAGCGCCAGGCGTGGGATTTCGCGCGCAACGAGGACACGGCCGAGGCCTATCGGAACTACCTGCGCTTCTACCCGCGCGGGCTCTTCGCCGACGCAGCGGAGACCCGGATCACCCAGCTGGAGCGCGAGGCGGGCCCCGATCCCGAGGCCCTGCTGGCCGAGGAGAACAGCGTGATGCCCAACGATATCGCCCGGCTCCTCGTGGAGCGGCGGCTGCAACAGCTGGGCCATTACCCCGGCCTGCCGGATGGCGAATTCGACCCCGAGACCCGGCGCGCCATTCGCCGGTTCCAGGGCGACCAGAACCTCGAGGTGACGGGCTACCTGAACCAGGAGACCGTGGTGCGGCTGCTGGCCGTGGGCCGCTGATCCGGGAGACCGGGGCGCGTCCGCGTCCCGGCCTTTGGCAGGTCACTTCTGGAAGATGTAGGTGCCTGGCGCCTTGGCGAGGCTGCGGCCCATCTTCGGGGGCGCGACCTCTGCGCCGCTATGCTGGTTGAGCCAACCGGCCCATTCCTCCCACCAGGACCCCTCCTGCGGTGCGTGCAGCTGGAGCCAGTCATCGGGCCCCTGGTAGCGCGCGCCGACCTTGCGGTGACCGATGCGGTAATGCCGCTTGCGGTGCCCGGGTTCCGAGACGATGCCGCCGTTGTGGCCGCCCTTGGTCAGCACGAAGCGCAGGTCGTTGTCGGTGAAGAGCTTCACCTTGTAGACCGAATGCCACGGCGCGATATGGTCCGTCTCGGTCCCCACGACGAACATCGGCGCGGTGATGTCCTTGAGCGCGATCACCCGGCCTTCCACGGCGAACCGTCCTGCGCTGAGGCGGTTTTCGAGGAAGAGACCGCGCAGGTACTCGGAGTGCATCCGGGCGGGCATCCGGGTGGTGTCGCCATTCCAGACCGTCATGTCGGTGGCGCGTTCCTCCAACCCCATGAGGTAGCGGCGGACCGCGTGGGTCCAGATCAGGTCCTCGGCGCGGATCGCGGCGAAGGCCCCCGCCATCTGGGGCTGCGCGAGATAGCCCTGATCCCACATCATGTCCTCCAGAAAGGCGACCTGGCTCTCGTCGAGGAAGAGGAGCAGCTCGCCTGCCTCGGTGAAATCGGTCTGCGCCGCCAGCAGGGTGACACTGGCCAGACGGTCATCGCCGTCCCGCGCCATGGTCGCGGCCGCGATGGAAAGCAGCGTGCCGCCGAGGCAGTAGCCGCAGGCGTGGATCTTCTGCCCCGGCACCGCGCGTGCAACCTCGTCCACCGCGGTTATGATCCCGGTCTTGCGGTAATCCTCCAGCCCGTAGTTCGCCATCTCGGCCCCGGGGTTGGTCCAGGAGATCGCAAAGACCGTGTGGCCCTGTCCGACGAGGTAGTTGATGAGCGAGTTCTGCGGGCTGAGGTCGAGAATGTAGTACTTCATGATCCATGCAGGCACGATCAGCACCGGCTCGGCCCGGACGGTGTCGGTCTGGGGCGCATACTGGATCAATTCGAAGAGCTCGTTGCGGAAGATCACCTCGCCGGGGGTGCAGGCGATATCCTTGCCGACCTCGAAGCCCTCCACCGGCTCGGGCGGGGTGTGCGAGATCGCGCGGGAGGTATCGTTCAGGAAATGCCGGAAGCCCTCGGTCAGGTTGCGCCCCTTGGTCTCGCGGATCGCCTCGAGGATCTCGGGGTTCAGCCAGGGGAAGTTCGACGGGCTCGCCATGTCGAGCATCTGGCGCAGCATGAAGGCGACCCGGTCGGTGTTGTGCTTGCGCGCGCCGCGCAACTCGCGGGTGGTCTCTTCCCAGAAGTCCGCCGTGGCGAGGAAGCCCTGCTCCCAGAGCAGGAAGGGCATCTGCTGCCAGCCCGCATTGGTGAACCGGTGGTCGTAGTCCTTGGGTTTGAAGGGCAGGGTGCCGTCCTCGGGCGCGCCCCTGAGGGCCAGCGTCCAGATCTCGGCGGCGTTCTGGGCCGCGCGCTCCACCAGTTCCAGCTGCCGGCCGGGCGCGCGCATCAGGTGCAGCGCCCAGTCACTCCACGCCGTTGCCGTCGCGTGGGGCGAGGTGCCGGCGGTGTAATGCGCCATGATCGCACGCAGGGTGCGGTCCAGATCGCGGTGCGCGCTTTCCATGGCGGGCGGCAGGGGAACAGGCGGAACGGGCACGGGCAGGCCGGGGGCCCTGGCGGGCAGCGTGTCGGCGGAACGGGGAGAGGGACTCGTATCGGACAAGGGGGATCCTTTCTGAACCGGTTGCCCGCATCGTGGCGCGGCGGGCGCGCTGGAACCATGATCTGCGTCAGCTTCATCATCCCGGGTGACGGGGCGATGACAAAGCCTTCCGGCCCCTGCGTCACGGCGAAACGTCGCGTCCACTGAAAACCGGCGTGCGAATGCCTATCTCATGGCAGAGGCGCGCCGTGCCGCGCCCTTTTGCGAAGGAGGTCGCAGATGATCGAGATCACGGAAACCACCCCCGAAGGCATCATGGAAATCCGCGCCACCGGACGGGTGACGGAACAGGATTACGAATCCGTTCTCATCCCCGCGGTGGAAAAGGCCCTGGCGGGCGAGGACAAGGTGCGCCTGCTCTATCAGGTCGGCCCGGGATTCGAGGGCTATTCGGCCGGCGCCATGTGGGCCGATGCCCGATTGGGGATGCGGCACTGGTCGGGCTTCGACCGGGTTGCCGTCGTCACCGACAGCGAGATGCTGGCCGGATCAGTGAAGCTCTTCGGTTTTGCCATGCCCTGCCCAGTGAAGACCTTCGACCTGGAAGAGGTCGACGAGGCACGGCGCTGGCTGCGCGAATCGCTGGGAGCCTTCCACATGGAGGAGATCGGCGAGGATGCCCTGATGATCCGCCTTCTCGGCAAGCTCGACAGCAAGGTCTACGAGGAGAAGGCCGCCGATCTGGACGCATGGACGGCCAAGGCCGGGCGATTCCGCCTGCTGCTGGACCTGCGGGAATTCGACGGCTGGCAGGGGATGTCGGCGCTGGGGCAGCACCTGTCGCTGGTGAAATCGCACCACAAGCAACCCGCGCGGGTGGCCGTGGTGGGCGATGCGGCATGGATGCGCATGGCCGAGGGGCTGATGTCGCAGTTCCTCGAGGCGAAGACGAAGTACTTCGACGAGGATGACTTCGAGGCAGGCAAGGCCTGGCTGCTCGCCTGAACGGGTGAGTCTCTCCTCCGTTCGCGGGGGAGGGGCCCGCCGGTGGGCGAGTCGCGGCTTGGCGCGCGTCGCACGATTCGGCCCGGACCATGCGAAAGCGCCATCCGGAACAGCAAAAGGCCGCCCCGAAGGACGGCCTTTAAACCATTCCGCTGTCTCGCGGTTCAGCCCTGGCGGGCTTTGAACCGGCGCTGCGTCTTGTTGATCACGTAAACGCGGCCCTTGCGGCGCACGACACGGCAGTCGCGGTGGCGCTGCTTCAGCGAGCGGAGCGAGTTCTTGACCTTCATGGCCTTCTCCTCATTTCGCGGCGCGGCGAGCGCCTGTTAAGCGGGTGGCACATCTTGCGATGTGCCGGTGAATTCTGGTGGGCGGTACAAGGATCGAACTTGTGACCCCTTCGATGTCAACGAAGTGCTCTACCGCTGAGCTAACCGCCCACTTACCTGCGTTTTCCCCTGCCCCTTCAAGTGAAAGGGCGCGGAGGTCCGCGCCGGTTTGGAGGTCTATAAAAGGACTCTCAGCGGGGATCAAGGGGGTTTTGGCGAGTTTCTTTTTCTGCCTATCATGACGCAACGAGGATTGCCTATGACCGCCGATTCCTTCCAGATTTTCCAGCCTGAAGCGATCACAACGAGCGTCATTTTCGCCTCGCCCCATTCCGGGCGGGACTATCCGCGCGCTTTTTTGCGCCGCTCGGTGCTCGATCCCTTCACGATCCGCTCGTCCGAGGACGCTTTCGTCGACGATCTTTTTGCCTGCGTGACGGAGTTCGGGGCGCAATTGCTGACCGCAAAGGTCCCGCGCGCCTATGTCGACCTGAATCGCGCCGCGGAAGAGCTTGATCCCGCAGTGATCGAGGGCGTGCGCCGGCAGGCCCACAACCCACGTATCGCCTCGGGCCTCGGGGTGATTCCCCGCGTCGTGTCGAACGGGCGGGCGATATATTCGGGCAAGATCACGCTGGAAGAGGCGCATGAGCGGCTCGCGCGGCACTGGAAACCCTACCATGGCGCGCTTCAGGGGCTTCTGGACCGCACCCATGCCCTCTGCGGCGAGGCGATTCTGGTGGATTGCCACTCCATGCCGCACGAGGCGGTGGATTGTATCGCCCGCAGCGGGGCGCGCCGCCCCGACGTGGTGCTGGGGGATCGATTCGGCGCCTCGGCCGACGGGGCCATTGTGGACCGGATCGAACATGCGCTTCAGGACGCCGGGCTGACGGTGGTGCGCAATGCGCCGTTCGCCGGGGCCTACATGACCCAGCACTACGGGCGGCCGTCGCGGCGCCAGCACGCGGTGCAGATCGAGATCGACCGCTCGATCTACATGAACGAGCAGATGATCCGCCCCAATGCCAACTTCCGCGCGGTGCAGCGCCTGCTGCGGCAGGTGGCGCAGGACATCGCCGAGATCGGTCGCAAGCGCGAGATGCCGCTGGCGGCGGAGTAAGCTCCCGGACGTTTGCCGACTCGCGCCCTCAGCGCAGGGCACGGCCCTTCACGATCGCATCGGGCCCGAATCGCGCGCGGATGCGGTCGGTGGCCCGTTCCGCCTTGCTGCGCCGTCCGGCATCCGGGTCCAGCAGGTCTGCGGAGAGGTCGGCCTGCGCTTCCGGCACCAGTTCGCTGATCCCCACACCGATCAGGCGGTAGGGGCCCTCGTCCCCCACACCGTCGTAGAGCGCCCGCGCCCTGCGATAGATCACGTCCGCCATCTGGGTCGCATCGGGCAGAGAGATGCGCCGCGTTAGCGTGGCATGGTTCGCGCGCTTCAGCTTCAGCGTGACCACGCGGCCGGCCATCTGCTTGGCCTTGGCCCGGTCCGAGACCTTTTCGGACAGGCGCCAGAGGTGACCGTCGAGAATGTCGTGGCTGGCGGTGTCCTCGAAGAAGGTCGTCTCGTTCGAGATGGATTTGACCGGGTTATGGGCCGAGACCCGGCGCCGGTCCTCGCCGCGCGCGAGGAAATAGAGCCGGTCACCCATGGAGCCGAATCGCGCGTGCAGGTCCTGCCGGTCCCACCGCAGCAGGTCGGCGAAGGTGCGGATGCCGGCCTTGTCCAGCGCGGCCTGCGTGGCATTGCCCACGCCCCAGATCAGCCGCACCGGCTTCTCGCGCAGGAACTCCGCCGTCTCCGCCTCGCCGATGACGGAAAACCCGTGCGGCTTGTCGAGGTCGCTGGCCACCTTGGCGAGGAACTTGTTGTGGCTGAGCCCGATCGACCCGGTCACCCCCAGCTCGTCCCGCATCCGCCGCACGAGGCGGGCCAGCATCGTGGCGGGGGGCACGCCGTGGAGTGTCTCGGTCCCGGTCAGGTCGAGGAAGGCCTCGTCCAGCGAGAGCGGCTCGATGGCGGGGGTCATCTCCTCCATCATGGCGCGGATCGCGCGGGAAACCTCGACGTAGCGGCTCATCCGCGGCTTGATGACGACGGCGTCCGGGCAGAGCTTGAGCGCCTGGAACATCGGCATGGCCGAGCGCACGCCGCGGATGCGCGCGACGTAACAGGCGGTCGAGACCACGCCGCGCCGCCCGCCGCCGATGATCACCGGCTTGGACGCCAGCTCGGGATTGTCGCGTTTCTCGACCGAGGCATAGAAGGCGTCGCAATCCATATGGGCGATGGTCAGCCGGTTCAGCTCCGCATGGGAGACCACCCGCCGGGAGCGGCAGGCGGGGCAGGAGGCACCCTGCTCAAAAGGTGTGAGGCAATCGCGGCAAAGGGCTGGCATCGGACGAAAAGCGCGGGCGGGTCCATGGATGTTTCGCAAAGCCATCTTACATTGGCGCCATGGAGAGTGACACCGGATTCGTGGGCGCCAAGCTGGCGCTGTTCCTCGGTGAGGAGCTGCTTGTCATCCGGCGTGATGACCGGCCGGATATCCCCTGGCCGGATTTCCTCGATTTCCCCGGTGGCGGGCGCGAAGGCGACGAGGGCCCCGAGGCCTGCGCGCTGCGCGAAACGCTGGAGGAGGTCTCTCTCGACCTGCCGGACACGGTGCTGATCTGGCGGCGCAGCTACGACCGGCCCCATGGGCGGGTCTGGTTCTTCGTGGCGCGGGTCGAGGACTGGCGCGTCGATGACGTGGTGCTGGGCGACGAGGGGCAGGGCTGGGAGATGATGTCGGCCGACGCCTACCTCGCGCATCCCGACTCGATCCCGCATTTCCGGGGCTATCTGCTGGATTACCTGGAGAGCGAGCGGGCGGCCTGAGGGGCGGAGGGGACTGGCGGTATGCAGGTGCTGGCGATGGGTGGGGTCGCGTCCGCCGTATGTACCGCGAAGACAGACTGATCGCGTCTCCCCTGGCATAGCCACGACTGCCTTCGCCACTTCGGCGCAAGGTCGCTCGGGCCCGCCCCCAGACGCCAAGCCGCGGATCGACGGCGCGCGCGAGGGTGATCCGGACCGCTCTGGCTACCACTTTATCGCAGCGACACTCGCCGCTCCCTCTCAAGAGACCGCCCAGCCTCGACCCAAATCGCCGCCGCGTGGGGGCCTGCCTGCGATGCGTGGCGGTCTGCGGCCTTGTCCCGCGCAGGCGGCGCTTGGCAAACGGGCAGGGGATGGCGACTCGGGGCAGGGACTGCGCTGTTACTCGACGGGGTGTCGTGCAACGTTCTCCAGCCCCCTGCCAAAGAAAAAGGGCCGCAAGCGCGGCCCCTCTCACGACACGTCGTCAGCGCTTACGCAAAGGAGGCGTTGGTCTTCCACGCATCCGCGATTTCGCGCTGGATCGCCTGGGCGGCTGCGCGCGGGTCTTCTGCGCGCCAGATCGGGCGGCCCACCACGATGTGGTCGACACCGTCCTTGATCGCCAGCGAAGGCGTCGCGATCCGCTTCTGGTCGCCCTTGTCGGCCCCCAGCGGGCGCACGCCCGGCGTCACGATCAGCCGGCCCTCGGCCTGCGGCAGGGCGCGGATCGCCGCCGCTTCCTGAGGCGAGGCGATGATCCCGTCGGCCCCGGCCTCGAAGGCCTTGGCCGCGCGTTCGATGACGATCTCGCGCACGTCGCCCGCCTTCATCAGCCCGTCGTCGAGATCGGAGCGCTCCAGCGAGGTCAGGATGGTGACGGCGAGGATCTTGGTCTGCGAGGCGCCCGCCCCTTCCTTGGCCGCGCGCACCACGTGCGGGTCGCCGTGCACCGTGAGGAAGTCGAGGTCGAACGCCGCCAGACCGCGCACCGCGTTTTCCACCGTGGCGCCGATGTCGAAGAGCTTCATGTCGAGGAAGATTCGCTTGCCGTGCTCCTGCTTGAGCTCGTTGGCGAGCGCGAGGCCCCCGCCGGTCAGCATCCCGAGGCCGATCTTGTAGAAACTCACGGCGTCGCCGATCGTCTCGGCAAGCTGCAACCCGGACAGGGCATCGGGTACGTCGAGAGCGACGATCAGGCGGTCATCTGCGGTCATTGGGAGGTCTCCTGCGATTTTCCCGAGTATATAGAGAGTGCCGATCCCCGGCAAGATCGGGGTGCGGCAAAAAAACCACAGTTTGTGCGGCGGGACATCTTGGAAAGCCCGGGACGCTCCCCCATCTTGTCTATCGAGGCCCCGAACGGGAGCGCGCCGCCAAGCGGGCGTTCCGAACGAGGGGTGCTATTGAGGAAGGAGTTTGCCGATGAACATGGAAAAGTTCACGGAACGGTCGCGCGGTTTTCTTCAGGCCGCCCAGACCATTGCGATGCGGGAGAGCCATCAGAAACTGGCGCCCGAGCATCTGCTCAAGGCCCTGATGGATGACAGTGAAGGTCTCGCCTCGAACCTGATCAACCGCGCCGGCGGCGACGCCAAGCGGGTGAAGCAGCAGGTCGAGATCGCGCTGAAGAAAATCCCGCAGGTGAGCGGCGACGCCGGCCAGATCTACATGGACAGCCAGACCGCGAAGGTTCTGGGCGAGGCCGAGAAGCTGGCCGAGAAGGCGAAGGACAGCTTTGTCCCCGTCGAACGGCTGCTGACCGCGCTTGCGCTGGTGAAGAGCCCGGCCAAGGACGCGCTGGAGGCGGGCAAGGTGTCCGCGCAGAGCCTGAACGAGGCGATCAACGACATTCGCAAGGGCCGCACGGCCGACAGCGCGAATGCCGAGGATACCTTCGAGGCGCTGGAGAAATACGCCCGTGACCTGACCAAGGCCGCCGAGGAAGGCAAGATCGACCCGATCATCGGGCGTGACGATGAAATCCGTCGCTCGATGCAGGTGCTGTCGCGCCGGACCAAGAACAACCCGGTCCTGATCGGGGAACCCGGCGTCGGTAAAACCGCCATCGCCGAAGGGCTGGCCCTGCGCATCATCAATGGCGACGTGCCGGAATCCTTGCGCAACAAGCGCCTGCTGGCGCTGGACATGGGCGCACTGATTGCCGGGGCCAAGTACCGCGGCGAGTTCGAGGAGCGGCTGAAGTCCATCCTGTCGGAGATCGAATCCGCCGCCGGAGAGGTCATCCTCTTCATCGACGAGATGCACACGCTCGTCGGGGCCGGCAAGACCGATGGCGCGATGGATGCGGCCAACCTGATCAAGCCTGCGCTTGCCCGGGGGGAACTGCACTGCATCGGGGCCACCACGCTCGACGAATACCGCAAGTATGTCGAGAAGGACGCCGCCCTTGCGCGCCGGTTCCAGCCGGTGATGGTCAGCGAACCGACGGTCGAGGACACGATCTCGATCCTGCGGGGCATCAAGGAGAAGTACGAGCTGCACCATGGCGTGCGGATCTCGGACAGCGCCCTCGTGGCGGCCGCGACGCTCTCGAACCGCTACATCACGGACCGGTTCCTGCCCGACAAGGCGATCGACCTCGTGGACGAGGCCGCCAGCCGCCTGCGAATGGAAGTCGACAGCAAGCCCGAAGAGCTGGACCAGCTCGACCGGCAGATCCTGCAGATGCAGATCGAGGTCGAGGCGCTGAAGCTCGAGGATGACGCGGCCTCCCGCGACCGTCTCGAAACGCTCGAGAAGGAGCTGGCCGACCTGCAGGACCGGTCTGACGAGATGACCGCCAAGTGGCAGGCCGAACGCGACAAGCTGGCCGGGGCCCGCGAGCTGAAGGAACAGCTGGACCGCGCCCGCGCGGATCTGGAGATCGCCAAGCGGAACGGGGATCTGGCGAAAGCCGGTGAGCTCTCCTACGGCGTGATCCCGCAGCTGGAAAAACAGCTGGGCGAGGCCGAGGCGGCGGAAGCCGAAGGCGGCGTCATGGTCGAGGAAGCGGTGCGTCCGGAGCAGATCGCGCAAGTGGTCGAACGCTGGACGGGCATTCCCACGGCCAAGATGCTGGAAGGCGAGCGCGAGAAGCTGCTGCGCATGGAAGACGGCCTGCACAAGCGGGTCATCGGCCAGAACGCGGCGGTTCGGGCGGTGGCGAATGCCGTGCGCCGGGCGCGTGCGGGCCTGAACGACGAGAACCGTCCGCTGGGCTCGTTCCTCTTCCTCGGGCCGACCGGCGTGGGTAAGACCGAGCTGACCAAGGCCGTGGCCGAGTTCCTCTTCGACGACGACAACGCGATGGTGCGTATCGACATGTCGGAGTTCATGGAGAAACACTCGGTCGCCCGTCTGATCGGTGCCCCGCCGGGATACGTCGGCTATGACGAAGGCGGTGTCCTGACAGAAGCCGTGCGTCGGCGTCCCTACCAGGTCGTCCTCTTCGACGAGGTCGAAAAGGCGCACCCGGATGTCTTCAACGTGCTGTTGCAGGTTCTGGACGATGGTGTGCTGACCGATGGCCAGGGCCGTCGGGTCGACTTCAAGCAGACGCTCATCGTGCTGACCTCGAACCTCGGGGCGCAGGCGCTGAGCCAACTGCCCGAAGGGGCCGATGCGGCGGATGCGAAGCGTGACGTGATGGATGCGGTGAAGGCCCACTTCCGGCCCGAGTTCCTCAACCGTCTGGACGAGATCATCGTCTTCGACCGGCTGGCCCGGGCGGACATGGACGGGATCGTCACGATCCAGCTGGGTCGTCTCGAGAAACGCCTTGCGGGTCGCAAGATCCATCTGGCGCTGGACGAGGGCGCCCGGAAGTGGCTGGCCGGCGAAGGCTACGACCCGGTGTTCGGGGCGCGGCCGCTGAAGCGGGTCATCCAGCGTGCGTTGCAGGATCCGCTGGCCGAGCTGCTGCTGGCAGGCGACGTGAAGGACGGCGACACCATCCCCGTCACGGCGGGGGCCGAAGGGCTCCTTCTGGGCGAGAAGCTGGGCGCCAGCAACCGCGACAAGCCGCAGGACGCCGTGGTCCACTGAGGGCTGCGTCAGCGCAGAACAACAAACCCCGCCGGAGCGATCCGGCGGGGTTTTTCATGTCCGGGTGCGGGGCTGGGGCCCCGCAGGCCGAAACGGCACTTACATCGCGGCGTCAGGCATCAGCACCGAGTCGATCACGTGGATCACGCCGTTGGAGGCTTCCACGTCGGGCATCACAACGGTGGCCTCGTCGACCATCACGCTGTCCCCAAGCGAGATCTCGATCTCTTCGCCTTCCACCGTAGCGGCCATCATGCCGTCGGTCAGGTCACCGGACATCACCGCGCCCGGCACGACGTGGTAGGTCAGGATCTCGGTCAGCTTGTCCTTGTTCTCGGGCAGCAGCAGGCTGTCGACGGTGCCTTCGGGGAGGGCGGCGAATGCCTCGTCGGTGGGGGCGAAGACCGTGAAGGGACCGTCCCCTTTCAGGGTCTCGACAAGGCCGGCTGCTTCGGCTGCGGCCAGCAGGGTGCCGAAATCGCCGGCTTCGGTGGCGGTATCGACAATGTCCTTCTTGCCCATGTGGTTGTCGGCGAGCAGGGCGGTGGGCGCGGTCAGCGAGGCAACGGCGGCGAGGGCGATAAAGCTACGGCGGATCATCTTGATATCTCCATGTTCTGGTTTGCTGCGCCGTCATCGGCGTCAGTGAACGGGATACCCGGCGGGGGCGGGACCGGATCACCCTCAAGAAATCGCGAACCGGTATTGACGCGCGGCGCTTTCGCGTCAAGCCGGGGCCTGTCGAGATTTCCAGTCACGATGCGGTGTTTTCATGTGATCCGAGTTGAGCCGACTTTTCGAATTTTTTCGTGATGTGAAATACTTGGGGCGGCTTAAGAGCGGGAAAAATGCGGGTCACTCCGGCGCCTCTGCGTCCGACGGGCCGGGAGAGGCGTAGGGCAGGGGGCGCCAGCGGCGCGGTGGTGGGCGAAGCCCCTCGGTACCGCGCGGCGTGTCCCGGTCAATCGGCCGGTGAAGCGCGGGGCGAGGGTGGGGGCGCGGCGCGCGGCGGCCAGTCGCTGCCCGCGCCGGCACGTCAAAGGGGGACACCGCGCCCACCCCGGGGCGGGCGCTGGCCGTTCATTTCATGTGGCCGTCGGCCCGAAGGCCGGCCCTGAGGCTCAGTCCATCCCGATCGCGCTGCGGGCGATGCGATCCAGCAGGGCCTCGACCTCCTTCATCGGGCCGTCTGGAAAGGCGCGGTAGCCGATCACCGTTTCCTCCGGCATGTCCGCCTTCACCGCCACGAAGATATCATAGGGGCAGAAGCGGATGTTCATCGGGTCGGCCTCCATCACCTTGCGCGACAGCGCCGCGGAGCAGAAGGAATAGACATCTGCCGCCTTGAAGATCTCGACGTCCGAGCCGACGTCGGCGCGGGTCCGCGCCAGCATCTCGCCCACGTGGCTGGTGGCGTCGATCACCAGCCCCTCGTCGATGATCGCATTCTCCAGCCCGAAGACCACGTCCTCGAAACTCTCCTGCGTCGTGTAGCTGACCAGCCCCTCCGCCATGGCGGGCAGGGCCGGGAGCGCCAGCAATAGGGCGCCGCCGATCATCCCTGAAACTTTCATGGGATCCTCCTCCGGTTTTTCACGGCAGGTTACTTGCCGCTGTCACCATATAATCGCAGTCTGGCGCCGATGTTGAGGTGACAAATCGGGCCCGGCCCGAAGACGCCAGAGGGAGTGTGTCATGGACTTCGCGGGAAGCGCGCTGGAATATCTTGCGCTGTTCTTCATCCTAGCAATCGGTTTCGCGGCGCTGCTCGCGGTCGGGATGTATGTCATCGACCGCTGGCAGTCGGACGATGCGATCCTTCGGAACTATCCCGTCATCGGGCGGTTTCGCGGGCTCTTCACCAAGCTGGGTGAGTTCTTCCGGCAGTACTTCTTTGCCATGGACCGCGAGGAGATGCCCTTCAACCGGGCGCAGCGCGATTGGGTCTACCATGCGGGCAAGGGCGAGGGGAACACGATCGCCTTCGGCTCGACCCGCAACCTGACGATCCCCGGCACGACGATCTTCGTGAACTCCACCTTCCCGCCGCTGGATGACCAGTTCGCTGCCTCGCAGCCGATGGAGATCGGGCCGACCGCGCGGATGCCCTACATGGCGCATTCGATCTTCAATATCTCCGGCATGTCCTACGGTGCCATCTCGCGCCCCGCGATCGAGGCGCTGAGCCGTGGCGCGGCCAAGGCGGGCATCTGGCTGAACACCGGCGAGGGCGGGCTGAGCCCCTACCACGAGGAGGCCAACTGCGATATCGTCTACCAGATCGGTACGGCGAAATACGGTGTCCGCGACGCCGAGGGCCGCCTGAACGACGAGAAGCTGCGGCAGGTTGCGGCGCACCCGCAGGTCAAGATGTTCGAGCTGAAGCTGGCGCAGGGCGCCAAGCCCGGCAAGGGCGGCATCCTGCCCGGCGCCAAGGTCGACGAGGAAGTGTCCCGTATCCGGGGCATCCACGTGGGGCAGGATTCGATCTCGCCCAACCGGCACCTCGATATCGCGGACTTCGGCCAGCTGCTCGACATGATCGGCCACATCCGCGAGGTGACGGGCCGCCCGGTGGGCTTCAAGACGGTGATCGGGTCCTCCGACGCCTATGAGGAGCTCTTCGAGCTGATCCTCGAACGCGGGCCGGACTGCGCGCCCGACTTCATCACCATCGACGGCGGCGAGGGCGGCACCGGGGCCGCGCCGATGCCGCTGATGGACCTTGTCGGCATGCAGATCCGCGAGGCGCTGCCCCGGATCGTCGACATGCGCGACCGCTACGGGCTGAAGGACCGCATCCGCATCATCGCCTCGGGCAAGCTGGTGAACCCCGGCGACGTGGCCTGGGCGATCTGCGCGGGGGCGGATATCGTGACTTCGGCCCGGGGCTTCATGTTCGCCCTCGGCTGCATTCAGGCGCTGAAGTGCAACAAGAACACCTGTCCCACGGGCATCACCACCCACGATCCGCACCTGCAGCGCGGCCTCGTGGTGGAACAGAAGTACGAGAAGGTCGCCAACTACGCCAAGCAGGTGATCAAGGAAGTCGAGATGATCGCCCACTCCGTCGGCGTGGCCGAACCGCGGCTGATGCGGCGGCGGCATGTGCGCATCGTGCAGTCCAACGGCGAGAGCATCCCGATGAACAAGCTGCGCCCCTCGGTCATGCCGGAAAAGGGCCCGGGTTACAGCGCGACCACAAAGATGTGAGGTGCGCGGGGCATCTGTAACGCCTCCTGTGCCGTATACGAAGAGTATAGGGAAGCAACCACAGGGGAGCCGAACCATGGCCCGGATCTGGAAGGGGCGTTTCCGCGACTGCGACGTCACGCCCGAAGAGATGTACCTCAACCGCCGTCAGATCATGGCGGGGGCTATCGGCCTGGGGGTCGGCTCCATCGCGGGGCCGGCGCTTGCCGCCCCCTCGGGGCTGACGCCGAACACGCTGGAAGAGATCACCAACTACAACAACTACTACGAATTCGGCACCGGCAAGGAAGACCCTGCCCGGAACGCCGGCTCGCTGACCGTGAAGCCCTGGACCGTCAAGATCGACGGCATGGTGGACAAGCCGGGCGACTATGCGCTCGATGACATCCTTTCCGGCCAGCAGATCGAGGAGCGGATCTATCGCCTGCGCTGTGTCGAAGCCTGGTCCATGGTGATCCCGTGGAACGGCTTCGAACTGGGCAAGCTGCTGCAGCGGGTCGGCGTCCAGTCCGGCGCGAAATACGTGGCCTTCGAAACCGCGCTACGCCCGGACGAGATGCCCGGCGTGCGCTATCCCGTCCTCGACTGGCCCTATCGCGAGGGGCTGCGCCTCGACGAGGCGATGCATCCGCTGACCCTCGTGGCGACGGGGCTCTACGGGAAGGACCTGCCGAACCAGAACGGCGCGCCGCTGCGCCTCGTGGTGCCGTGGAAGTATGGCTTCAAGTCGATCAAGTCGATCGTCCGGATCACGCTTCAGGACGAGCAGCCCTTCACCAGCTGGAAGGATGCCAACCGCCGGGAGTACGGATTCTACAGCAACGTGAACCCGCAGGTGAACCACCCGCGCTGGTCGCAGGCCACCGAACGGGTCATCGGTGCGGGCCTCTTCGGCTCGCGCCAGGAGACCGAGATGTTCAATGGCTATGATGAGGTCGCCAGCCTCTATAGCGGCATGGACCTGCAGAAGAACTACTGATGACCCTCGTCGATCGCCTCAACCGTGCCACCCGGCGCGTCCCGGCATGGCCCCTCTATATCCTGGGGGCCCTGCCACCGGTCTGGCTGATCTGGGCCGGGTTCACCGGCCAGCTCGGTGTCGACCCGGTCAAGGACATGGAGCACCAGATGGGCGAATGGGGGCTCTGGCTTCTGATCGCCGGGCTGGCCATCACGCCGCTGCAGCGCTTCGTAGGCCTGCGGCTGGTGAAATACCGCCGCGCCGTCGGCCTGCTGGCCTTCTTCTATATCCTGCTGCACCTGCTCATCTGGCTGGTGCTGGATGTGCAGATCCCCAGCCAGATCGTCGCCGACATCCTCAAGCGGCCCTATATCACCATCGGCATGGCGGCCTTCGCCCTGCTGCTTCCTCTGGCGCTGACCTCGAACAACTGGTCGATCCGCCGGATGGGCTCCGGCTGGCGCAGGCTGCACAAGCTCGTCTACCCGGCGGTCCTGCTGGGGGCGGTGCACTTCGTGCTTCTCGTGAAGGGCTTCCAGATCGAGCCGCTCCTCTACCTCGCGGCGATCATCGCCCTGCTGGCCCTGCGCCTGCGCCGTCCCAGGCGACAGCGTGCACCCCAGCCGGGAACGTGACCTCCCGTCGATACCCCGCGCGGGCCGGAGCAGGGCGACTTGCTTCGGCCTTTTTCACGACTCGACCTGCGAGTCGCGCGTGACACGGACGGCGTGACTCACCCCTGACTCACCCCTGACTCGCTCCTGACTCGGCCATCCTGTGGGTAGTCTTGTGGGTAACTCTGGGGGTAACCCCAGATATGGGCGGCGCGCCCCGGGCGGGGCTCTGCGGCCTGTCGCCTGTCTCCTTGAATGCGCGCGTACGGCTCAGAAAATTTCAACCCTAAGGCGCTGATATTGCACAGAAATGGGTGCTGTCTGAAAAAAGATGCGATTTCTTTGAAGATCCCCCTTGCGGGTCTCCGTCACTCTCCGTAAAAGCCCCTTCACCGGCGGCGCTGAGGCGCTGACGGGGCGCTGGACGGCGCGGCGGCGGAAGCTGCGGCGGTTAAGGCGGAACGGAATTCGAGAGGCATTCGGGCGGGCGCGCCGCAAGTTAGGGCGCAACGGTCTGGTTTTTGTCTCTCACGCTCTTTGACATTGCTGGTATCTGAAGAGATATGTGGGCGGTTTGGTTCATTCGATGGACAAACAACT
>NZ_JAHVIT010000007.1 GCF_019801605.1 Maritimibacter alkaliphilus | reverse complement strand
CAGCAGGCAGCAGGCAGCAGGCAGCAGGCAGCAGGCAGCAGGCAGCAGGCAGCAGGCAGCAGGCAGCAGGCAGCAGGCAGCAGGCAGCAGGCAGCAGGCAGCAGGCAGCAGGCAGCAGGCAGCAGCAAGACAGGGCAAGTGGGGCGGTGGGGGCGCTCAAGACCCAGCCAGCCCGGCACAGGTCGCGCGACGCCTGCGAGGCCGCAGTTTTTCAGACTTTCAGACTTTCAGGCTCTCAGGCGCTGTCGGCGGGCTGGCTGCGGGCGCGGGGCACGAAAAGCTCCGCCGCGGTGTCGAAGACCCGGGCGCGGACCTCGGGCGTTTCCATCATCACCTCGTGGCGGCCGCTCTCGACCATCTCCAGCCGTCCGCCGGGCCATTGTCCCATGCGGCTGACGATCCGCGCGGGATCGACGATCTCCTCGTCGGTGCCGAGGAAGGTCACGCAGGGCACATCCGGCGCGGCCCGGCGGCCGAGGGCCTGCATCTCGCGCAGGGATTCGTGCAGCCAGTGCAGGCTGGGCCCGCCCAGCGACATCTCAGGATGGAGCCGGGCCTGGTGGAACATGTAGTCCCACATCTCCCGGTCGGTGGTGAGCTTGTTCTCCTCGAAGGGGCAGGTCAGCACGTAGGTCGCGCCCGTGGTGCCCGGCGCGAAGACATGCCCCAGCCCCAGCCGCACGCTGCCCCAGGCCACCGCCCAGGCGGCGGGGCGGGTGGCGGCGGCCAGCCGGATGCCCCACATGGGCGCGGTGAACATGGCGGCCTCGACCGGGGCCCCCTCCATCAGGGCGCGCAGCCCGATGGCACCGCCCATGGAATGGGCAATCAGGTAGTAGGGCTTCGGCAGCCCCTCGGCCTCGGCGACATCCAGCGCAGCGGCCACGTCTTTCTGATAATCCGTGAAATGGCCGATGTGGCCGAGGCTCCGGTCGCCCGAGAGCCGGTCCGCGAGCCCCTGACCGCGCCAGTCGATCGTCAGCGTCGCATAGCCGCGCGCGGCCAGATCGACGGCGGCGCGGCCGTATTTCTCGATGTACTCGGTGCGGCCGGGGAAGAGCAGGACAGTGCCCCGCGCCCCCTCCGGCGACCAGAGGCCGACCCGGATGCGCACCCCGTCGGACGCCTTGACCCAGTAGGCCCGCCCGCTGGCGGGGCCTTCTGCTATCTCGTCGTAGAAGGGGGCTTTTTCCATGTCTTCAGGCCTTTATCCTCAGGCGAGGGCCGAGCCGAGCGCCATGGCCTTGCCCATGTCACCGTCGACCGAGAGCTTGCCGGTCATGAAGGCCGTGGTCGGGTTCATCTCGCCGCCGATGATCGCCTCGAAGGTCTCGCGGGTGGCGGTGAGCGTCACATCGGCCTCGTCATCCCCGGCGCGGGCGCCGTCGCCATCGACGATGATCGCGCCCTCGTCCTCGATCACGAACTTCGCGATCCCGTCGATGCCACTGCCGTCGAGCCGCTCGTTCAGGGCCGCCACGGCCGCGGTGATCACATCGCTCATCCTGTTTCCTCCTTAAAATTTGCTCTGAAAGGGGGGTCCCAATCGGCTCAGAGCACGCTACATTTAGACCTGTTATGAGCGCGTCAACATCACATCTCAATTATATCGTGGCGGCATTTCTGGCCGCGGGGGCTGTTACGCCGGGTCTTTCCGGTGCGGCCGTCGCCCAGACCGCCGGGGCCGAATCGTCCGAGCAGCTCCTGCAGGACTTGCACGACGCCGATCCGACCGATGCCAAGCGGATCGCCCGCGAGCTGGGACTGGAGTGGAGCCGCACCGGCTCGCCCTCCATGGACCTGCTGCTGCAACGTGGCCGCGACGCGCTGGAGACCCAGGACCTCGACGAGGCGATCGGGCATTTCTCGGCCCTGACCGACCATGCACCGGAGTTCGCCGAAGGCTGGCACGGCCGCGCGCAGGCCTATTATGCCGAGGGCGAACTGGGCCTCGCGGTCGACTCGCTGGAGCATACGCTGGCCCTGAACCCGGATCACTTCGAAGCGATCTTCGGACTGGCCGTAATCGCCGAGCAGACCGGCGCGGTCGAGGAGGCCTATGGCCTCTACGAACGCGTGCTGGAACTGTATCCGACACATGAACCTGCCGAAGAAGGCATCCAGCGTCTGGACATTCCGGTCAACGGCACCGAGATCTGATCCAGGCGAAACGAACGGACGCATTCAGCGATGGCCGAACAAGGGCGGATCACCGCGGTCCTTGGCCCGACCAACACGGGCAAGACTCACTACGCAATCGAGAGGATGCTGGGCTATCGCACCGGCGTCATCGGGCTGCCCCTGCGGCTGCTCGCCCGCGAGGTCTACGACCGGATCGTGAAGGCGCGCGGCCCCTCGGTCGTGGCGCTGGTGACGGGGGAGGAGCGGATCGTGCCGCCTCGGACCCAGTACTGGGTCTGCACGGTGGAGGCGATGCCCGAGGGCATGGGGCCCGACTTCCTCGCCATCGACGAGATCCAGCTCTGTGCCGATCCGGAGCGCGGGCATGTCTTCACCGACCGCCTGCTGAGGGCGCGCGGCACCCATGAGACGCTCTTCCTCGGCTCCGACACCATGCGCCCGACCATCGCGCAGCTGGTCCCGCACGCGCAATTCCTGCGCCGCGAGCGGATGAGCCATCTGAGCTACGCAGGTTCGAAAAAGATAAGCCGGATGCCCGCACGCAGCGCGATCGTCGGGTTTTCGGTCGAGAATGTCTATGCCATCGCGGAGCTGCTCCGGCGCCAGAAAGGCGGCGCGGCGGTCGTCATGGGCGCGCTCAGCCCCCGGACGCGCAACGCGCAGGTGGAGCTCTACCAGAACGGCGACGTGGATTACCTCGTGGCCACGGATGCCATCGGCATGGGGCTCAACCTCGATATCAACCACGTCGCCTTCTCCTCGGTGTCGAAGTTCGACGGCCGCCGGATGCGGCATCTCTTCCCGCACGAGCTGGCACAGATCGCCGGGCGGGCCGGGCGGGGGATGCAGGACGGCTCCTTCGGGGTCACCGGCGAGGCGCCGCCCCTCGATGAGGAGGTGGCCGAGGCGATCATGGAGCATCGCTTCGCGCCGGTGCGCAAACTCCTGTGGCGGAACCCGAGCCTCAACTTCGGATCGCTGGACCGGCTGATCGCCTCGCTGGAGGAAGGCCCGAAGCACGAGTTGCTGATGAAGGCGCGCGAGGCAGATGACCTCGCCGTGCTCAAGAATCTGTCCCGCGAAGCCGAGGTCATGGCCCGCGCGTCCTCTCCCAATGCCTTGAAATTGCTCTGGGATGTGTGCCGGATCCCCGATTTCCGCGGTATCAGCCATGCCGAGCACGCAAGCCTTCTGGGGCGGATCTATGAATTCCTCCATGAAAGCGGGCGCATCCCCGATGACTGGATGGCGCGGCAGATCCGCCGAATTGACCGTATTGACGGCGATATTGATGCATTGTCGAAACGGCTGGCTTATATTCGCACATGGACCTATGTCGCGCAGCGTAGCGGGTGGGTTTCGGACGAAAGTCATTGGCGCGAGGAAACGCGCGCTGTAGAAGACCGCCTGTCGGACGCGCTGCACGCGCGCCTGACGCAGAGATTTGTGGACCGCCGGACGTCAGTCCTGCTCCGGCGGCTCAAGCAGAAGGAGGCCCTCTTGGCCGAAGTGAATGACAAGGGTGAAGTGACGGTAGAGGGCGAATTCGTCGGCCGTCTCGAAGGTTTCCGGTTCCGGCAGGACAAGGATGCGACAGGTCAGGAGGCCAAGACGCTGCGTCAGGCCTCGGTGCAGGCGCTCGTGCCGCACTTCCACCTGCGCGCAGACCGGTTCTACAACGCGCCCGATACCGAGATCGACTTCACCGAACAGGGTGGCCTCATGTGGGGCGACCAGGCCGTCGGCAAGCTGGTGGCCGGGTCCGAACCGATGAAGCCCACCGTTCAGGTCTTCGTCGATGACGAAGCGGGCCCGGACGTGGCGCAGAAGGTGGAACGCCGTCTGCAGCACTTCATCGACCGCCAGGTGGCCGCGCTCTTCGAGCCGCTGCTGAACCTGCAGCGGGACGAGACCCTGACCGGTCTGGCGCGTGGCTTTGCCTTCCGCATGGTCGAGGGCCTCGGCGTCCTGCCGCGCGGCGAGGTGGCCGACGAGGTCAAGTCGCTGGACCAGGATGCCCGGGGCGCGCTGCGCAAGCACGGGCTGCGCTTTGGCCAGTTCACCGTCTTCATGCCGCTGATCCTGAAGCCCAAGCCGACCCGGCTGCGGCTGGTTCTGTGGTCTCTTTCCAAGGGCTTGCAGGAGTTTCCTGAAGCGCCGCCGCCGGGTCTGGTGACCATTCCCGCCGCCGCTGACGCGCCCGAGGGCTATTACACCATGGCCGGCTACCGTGCTGCCGGGGAGCGCGCGATCCGCATCGACATGCTGGAACGTCTCGCCGACCTGCTGCGCGGTCAGGACAGCCGCGGGGGGTTCGAGGCCACCGCCGACATGCTCTCGATTACCGGCATGACGCTGGAGCAGTTCGCCGACCTGATGCAGGGTCTGGGCTACAAGGCCGAGAAGGGTGAGCGCGAGAAGCAGAAGCCCGCCCCGGAGACGCCCGCAGAGGCCGCCGCCGAGACGGCCGAGACCCCGGCAGCGGCTGAAATCACCGAGGCCCCCGCAGAGGCGGCAGCGGCAGAGCCCGTTGAGGCGCCCGTCGAGACGACCGAGGCTCCGGCTGAAGTCGCCGAGACCCCGGCAGAGCCCGTGGCGGTGGTGACCCCGGCCGAAACGGCAGAGGCGCCCGCCGCAGCTGAAGGCGATGCCGCCGAGGACGATGCCGCGCCCGAGATCGAGGTGTTCTACACCTTCACCTGGGGCCGCAACCGGCAGGCCAACCGCGGCCCGCGCCGTGGTGGCCAGCAGGGGCAGGGCGCCCGCGAGGGCCGTGACGGCGGCAACCGTGGCAAGCCCCGCGGCGAAAACCGTGGCGAAGGTCGTGGTGATCGCGGCCCCCGTGGTGACAAGGGGCCCCGCGGCGCCAAGGGCAAGGGCAAGCCGCGCGACGCGGGTCCCAAGACCTACGAGGCCCGTCCGCCCCGCAAGGAAAAGCCGATCGATCCGGACAACCCCTTCGCCGCAGCCCTCATGGGGCTGAAGGACAAGAACTGAGCGGGTCCGACACATCCTCGTCCGGGGCCGCACGGCCCCGGATGCGCCTCGACAAATGGCTCTGGCAGGCGCGTTTCGTGAAGAGCCGCTCGATCTCTGCCGAGCTTGTCGGCGGCGGTCATGTCCGCGTGAATTCCCAGAAGGTCTCGAAATCCGCCCATGCGGTGGGGCCGGGGGATGTTCTGACCTTCGCCTATGGCGGGCAGGTCCGGGTCATCCGGATCGAGGCGCTCGGCACCCGGCGCGGTCCGGCCAGCGAGGCGCAGGCGCTCTACACCGATCTGGAACCGCCCCAGCCGAAGGAGGAGGTTCCACCCATAGCCCGAATCGAGGGCAATTCTCGCCCCACCAAGCGCGAGCGCAGGAAACTCGATCTTGATCGCCTCCGGGCGCTTGAATGATCCCGGCACGCGCGGTACTCCCCCCTCTGAGAACGACGTCCGAGGACTGAAATGACCTATATCGTCAACGACAACTGCATCGCCTGCAAATACACCGATTGCGTGGAAGTCTGTCCCGTGGACTGCTTTTACGAAGGCGAGAACATGCTGGTCATCCACCCGGACGAATGCATCGACTGCGGCGTCTGCGAGCCCGAGTGCCCGGCTGACGCGATCCGCCCGGACACCGAGCCGGACATGGAGAAATGGGTCGAGTTCAACCGCAAGTACGCCGAGCTCTGGCCGGTCCTCGTGACCAAGAAGGACCCGCTGCCGGGCTACGAAGAGCGTGACGGTGAGTCGGGCAAACTGGAGAAATACTTCTCCGAGACCCCGGGCGAGGGCGGCTGAACCTCGAATCAGCCGTATCGCGCAGACGCGGCACGATCCGTTAGCGCGCAAACAACCGGGATTTTCCTCGAAATGACAGGGGATTGGGCCATGTTCCGCCTGGTCTCTCCTGCACCGCAGCGCCGATCCTCTTCCGAGACGGCGTTTTTTGTGGTAGGGTAGTCTTCGCAAATGAGGAAGCCTGCCTGTAAATCACCCCGCGTCAGCTGCCGTCGCGGGTTATAAACCTGACAGATCATATCGGTGAGACGAGGCCACAGCCGTGGCGTCGGCCGACCTGTTGTCTTGAAAGGCCGTGGTACCCCATCGGGTTGGGGGCCGCGGAGACGGGCATGTTTCATGAGGAAGGATTGCATGAGCAAAATGAAAAAATCCGAATTCCGCCCGAACGACTATGTTGTGTATCCGGCCCATGGCGTCGGTCAGATCATCTCGATCGAAAGCCAGGAAATCGCCGGGATTCCCCTGGAGATGTTCGTCATCTCCTTCGAAAAGGACAAGATGACCCTGCGGGTCCCCACCAACAAGGCCACCGAAATCGGCATGCGCTCGCTCTCGAGCCCCGATGTGGTGTCCAAGGCCATGACGACCCTGAAGGGCAAGGCCAAGGTGAAGCGCGCCATGTGGTCGCGTCGTGCCCAGGAGTACGAACAGAAGATCAACTCCGGTGACCTGATCGCCATCGCCGAAGTGGTGCGCGACCTGCACCGCAACGACGATCAGCGCGAGCAGTCCTACTCCGAGCGTCAGCTCTATGAAGCCGCGCTCGAGCGTCTGACCCGCGAAGTGGCCGCCGTGACCGGTGGCGACGAAGTGGCCGCCGCCAAGAAGGTGGACGACGTGCTGGTGTCGCGCGCGGCCTGATCCGGCCCGTTACGAGATTTGCGAAAACCGCGCTCTTAGGAGCGCGGTTTTTTCATGGGCTGTCCTCAGGTCGGGATCAGCGCGAAGAGCACGGCCACCTCGGCCAGTTGCTGCCCGGCGCCGAGGATGTCGCCGGTCTGGCCGCCGATCTTGCTGCGGGCCAGCCACCTGACGGCAAGCCCGGCCAGCAGCGCGACGATGACGGCGCCAAGCGCCTCCGCGCCGGAGCAGATGACCGCGATCACCAGCGCCAGCAGCACGGCGAGCCAGGCCGCGTGGGAGGGCGCGCGGCCCACCTGCCGCGACAGGCCGTCGCTGCGGGCATGGGGCAGGGTGGCCATGAGCACCGGCATCACCGCCCGGCTGAGCGCGGCCGCTGTAATCAGCGCCCCGATCGCCTGCAGCAGCCCGGGCAGGGCCCAGATCGAGGTCAGCGCGAACCAGCGTGCCAGCAGCGACAGCACCAGCGCGATCACCCCGTAGCTGCCGATCCGGCTGTCGCGCATGATCTCCAGCCGTCGCTCGCGGGTCCAGCCGCCCCAGAAGCCGTCAGCGGCATCGGCCAGCCCATCCTCGTGCAGCGCCCCGGTGACGAGGACCATGGCCGCCAGAGAGGTGAGGGCTGCGGCCCCGGCCGGCAGGCCGAAGGCGAGGAGCGGCACTGCCGCGAGCGTGCCGACGAGCGCGACCGCAACACCGGCCAGCGGGTAGGCCCATGCCGCCTGCGCACCCCGGTCGAAGTGTCGGGCAAGGGAGGCGGGCAGGGGCAGGCGGGTCAGCAGCGCCAGCGCCGCCGGAATGTCGCGCCAGTCGGGCGATACGGTATTCTTCACTTCCCGGTTGCTCCTCCGCCGCTGTCCGCTAGACACGCTGGAGTGTTTACGTGCGGGAGGCAAGAGATGACGCAGTTTCCGGGGGACCTTCAATCGCTTCGCGAGGCGCTGCGCGCCGCGCCCGGTCCGGATCAGGACGCGCTGACCGGGGCCGCCGCCCGCAATGGCCAGTTGACGAAACCGCCCGGCGCGCTCGGCCGTCTCGAAGACCTCGCGATCTGGTACGCGGGCTGGCAGGGCCGGGCGCGGCCCGTGCTGGAGGCGCCGCAGGTGCTGGTCTTTGCCGGGAATCACGGCGTCGTGGCGCAGGGCGTCTCGGCCTTCCCGGCAGAGGTGACGGTGCAGATGGTCGCCAATTTCGAGGCCGGCGGCGCCGCGATCAACCAGCTGGCCGGCGTGGCCGGGGCGCGGATGTCGGTGCATGCCATCGAGCTCGACCGTCCGACGCAGGATTTCACCGCGGCCCCCGCCATGTCCGAGGCCGAGGTGCTGGAGGCTCTGCGGATCGGCTGGGAGGCGGTGGATGCGACGGCCGACCTGCTGATCACCGGCGAGATGGGCATCGGCAACACGACCCCGGCGGCGGCCATCGCCTGCGCGCTCTTCGGCGGCGCGGCCGCGGACTGGGTCGGCCGCGGGACCGGCGTCGATGATGCCGGGCTCGCGATCAAGGCCGACGTGGTGGCCCGCGGCGTGGCCCTGCACGGCGACCGCGACGGGCTGGAGGTGCTGCGTTGCCTCGGCGGGCGCGAGATCGCGGCCATGGCGGGCGCCATGGCGCGGGCGCGGGTCGAAGGCATCCCGGTGATCCTCGACGGGTTCATCTGCTGTGCGGCGGCGGCCTGCCTGCGGGCGGTGTCCCCCACGGCGCTCGACCACGCGGTCGCAGGACATGTGAGCGCGGAGGCCGGGCATGGCGCGCTTCTGGCGCAGCTTGGCAAGACACCGCTGCTCTCGATGCAGATGCGTCTGGGAGAGGGCACGGGCGCGGCACTGGCGGCGAACATCCTGCGCGGGGCGGTGGCCTGCCTGTCGGGCATCGCGACCTTCGGCGAGGCGGGGGTGAGCGCGGGCTGACCGGCGTCACGACACGCCCTGCGCGGAAGCGGTGACCCGGGCCGCGGTCCCGGGCCGCACGGCCTTGGGCTGCCTGTCGTCGCGTCGTCCCCTGAGGCCGACCTCTGCCGGTCGGCCGCGCGCCGCTCGCTTGTTCCTCAGAACTTGCTTGTGCCGCTCTCAGGCCACGTCCCGATCCCGGGCCGCGAGCTGGGCCAGAAGCGCGGACTCGAGGTCCTTGTCCAGCTCGCGCGAGCGGTCGATATACTCGTTGTTCTTGGTCGTCGGCACGTTCGGATCCCAGAGTTCCGCCAGCTCCCGGATTGCCTTCCGGTCGTGGTGGTAGAAGGTCGCCTCGGCTTCCGCCGCCTCGTATTCGCTCAGGCCGATCTGCTCCAGCACGTAGCGCCCGGCCCGCAGGGAACTGTCGAAGAGTTCGCGCACGATATCGTCGGCGCCTGCACGGTAGAGCTGATAGGTGTGGGTCCGGTCATAGGCGCGGGCGATGATGTGCAGATCGGGCCGCGCCTTGCGGGCGTACGTGACAAGCCGCGTGGTCGCCTCGGGGCTGTCCATTGCGGCCACCAGCACCCGGGCCTTGTCGAGCCCCGCGGCGTGCAGCAGGTCGGGCCGGGTGGGATCGCCGAAGTAGCCCTTGAAGCCGAAGCGACGCATGACCTCGATGGTCTCCATGTCGTGATCCAGCACCACGGTCTTGAAGCCCGAGCTTTCGACCAGCCGGTTCACGATCTGCCCGAAACGCCCGATGCCCGCGATGATCACCGGCCCCTCGTCGTCGATCGTATCGGCCTCCAGCGGCTCGCGCCCGTCGTTCAGGCGGGTCGAGATCTTCTCGTAGAGGATGAAGAAGAGCGGCGTCAGCAGCATGGTCAGGGCGATCACAAGGAGGACCCTTTCCGCGATGGCATCGGGCAGCACCGATTGCTGGCGCGAGAAGGAGACGAGCACGAAGCCGAACTCCCCCGCCTGTGCCAGCGATAGCGTGAAGAGCCACAGGTCGCGGCCGCGCATCCGGAAGATGCGGCCGAGGGCATAGAGGATCACCCCCTTCAGCGCCATCAGCCCCAGGGCGAAGCCCACGATGACCAGCGGATCCCCGAAGAGCACCGAGAAGTTGATGCCGGAGCCGACGGTGATGAAGAACAGCCCCAGCAACAGCCCCTTGAAGGGCTCGATATCGCTCTCCAGCTCGTGCCGGAATTCGCTGTTGGCCAGCACCACGCCGGCGAGGAAGGTGCCAAGCGCGGGCGACAGGCCGACGAGGTTCATCACGAAGGCGATGCCGATCACGATGAGCAGGGAGAAGGCGGTGTACATCTCGCGCAGCCGCGCGAGGTGGATGAAGCGGAAGAGCGGCCGCGTCAGGTAGACGCCTGCGAGGATCACCGCCGCCACGGCGGCCAGCGTCACCAGCGTCACGCCCCAGCCGGGCAGGCCGGCCACCAGCGACATGGCCTCGTGCGGGACACCCTCCGCATGGGACAGCGCCTCGAGCGAACCGTCCGGTTGGGCAACCGTCGAGGGGGCGCCCATGGCCAGCAGCGGCATCAAGGCCAGCATCGGGATCACCGCGATATCCTGCGTCAGCAGCACCGAGAAGGCGGATCGCCCGCCCCCGGTCTGCATCAGCCCCTTCTCGGACAGGGTCTGTAGCACGATGGCCGTGGAGGAGAGCGCCACGATCAACCCGATCGCGAGGGCATGGTTGAGGGAATAGTTCAGCGCCAGCAGCGTCCCGGTCACCGCCAGCGTGGTCACCACCACCTGCAGCCCGCCAAGGCCGATGAGCCGGTGCCGCATGTCCCAGAGCGCCCGGGGTTCCAGCTCCAGCCCGATCAGGAAGAGCATCATCACCACGCCGAATTCGGCGAAATGCTGGAGCCCCTCGGAATCCGTCGCCACGAGGCCCAGCACCGGGCCGATGACGATGCCCGCCGCAAGGTAGCCCAGCACCGAGCCGAGCCCCATGCGCGCGGCGATCGGCACGGCGATCACCGTGGCCAGGAGGTAGATTGATGCCTGGTAGAGAAAGCCTTCCATCGGGGGTCCTTGAGGGTCGAGCGCCGGAGGTGCGAGGGGATTGCAGGGGAGGGAACGGGCAGGAGCCGCCCGCCATGGGGGCGGTAGGGGGCCGCTATCGTCTATGTGTCGGGATCGTCATATAATCGGCTCCGTCGCGCCTGCGAGTGCGGGACATGAAAAACATCGTGCGTTCGGCGTGAAAATTCCGCCCCCCGAGTGTTTCGCAGGGGCGGGCGGAATTCCAGTGCTAATCGCGGGCCGGTCGCCGCATGCGGCGCACAGACGCTGCGCGGGGCGCGGGACCGAAGGGGTTTGATGGCGTGGCGAACCGCACGTCCCTCGGAGGCCGGTTGATCCCCCTGCGCCGCGGCGGACCGATCCCCGTCCCGGCGGCTTGGTCCGCGATCCGCGCGATCCGTTCGATACGCTGGCCGGTCCGGTCTCGCTGTAAGCCGCGGAGCCACAAACGCGGGCACCGGAGGGCCCGCTTGCCTGCGTCCTGTCCGCCTCGGGCCATGCGTTCGGATCAGGCTTAGGTCCGGTCAGGGTTTGCCGGGCAGGCCTCCAATGGCCTCCGAGGGTCTCTGTCCCGGCAAGGACGGCGCAGATCACCCCTCGGTGGGCATCCGCAGGATCACGTCGCGGCCGCGCTTCACGTAGCGCAACTCGCTGTCGCCGATGGCGGCGACCCGGCCGCCGTCGATGGAATCGCCGACCTGCACCTTGCGGTAGCGCCCGTTCGACAGCCGGATCAGCGCCCGGCGGTCCGAGGGCTGGCCGTAGACGCCGATCAGGTTGATCTGGTTCAGCCGCATCACGTTCTTCAGCGTCGCCTGCCGGGTGACCGAGGCGCTCGACGGGATCGAGGGGGCGGCGGTGCGCACCGGGGCGGCGGTGGCGGCTGCGGCCGCAGCGCTGACCTGCGGCGTGGCCGGGGCCTGCTGGGCCGCCGCCACGCGCGTGGAGAAGTCCTGCGGGCGGGCGCGCGGGAAGAGCGAGGCGCCGACGGCGAACTCGGTGCCCGGTGCGTTTTCCTCGGTCTCCTGCCGCGGCTCGGGCAGGGCGGGGCGGACCCGGGGCCGGAAGCCGGCCAGTTCATTGCGGGTGAAGCCGCCCAACTCGCTGCGCTCGTTCCGCTCCTGCAGGCCGTCGGGCCGGACGCGGGGGCGGAAGGCGTCAAGGTTGACGCCGCCGATGGTGCGCGGGACGCCGGGCACGAGGGCGGCAATCTGGGTCTCTGCCGGACGCGCGGGCGGCAGCAGTGACGGGGCGCCGGCATAGACGCGCCCGCCTGCCGGGGTCAGCGCCCCGTCCGGGGTCGCCACCACGAGCCCGCGGTCGTCGAGCACGAACTGCGTGCCGGCGGGGGGCGGGTTCAGGGGCGTGGCCGGGCGCTGGTCCGCGTCGATCCCTTCGGGCAGGGGCAGCGCGATCGCGTCGAGGTTGGGCACGCCCGCGTCGATCGAGGCGACGTAGAGGTCCGAGAGCGTCGGCGCCGGGGGCGGCGTCGCCTTGTCGGGGGCCTGCGGCCAGATGCCGGTTGCGGCATAGGTCGCGGTGGCCGCGGCGCTGTCCTGGGCCTGCAGCTGCGCCTGCGGGGCCGGATCGCGCGGCACGGCACGGATCGTCGGCGGTTGCTCCCGCAGGGCGCCGGTCAGCGCGGCGAGGTCGGGGTCGGTGGCGACGGGCTCCTCGGATTCGGCCTGTTCTTCCGGGGTCGGCAGGGCGGCGAGTTCGCGGGCGCGGGGCGCCTCCGTCTCGTCCTCTGCCGGGGCGGAGAGGTCCGCGGAGGGTGTCGCCGTGGGCGCAAGGGCCGCGGTCTGCGCGGGGGCCTCCTCCGTGGCGGCGACGGCGGCCGGTGCCTCGTTGCGGCGGAAGAGGGCCGAGAGGGCGCTGTCCGAGAAGATGCCGGCCCAGGCCGCGACTCCGGCCATCAGCAGCAAGAGGACCACGGTCAGGAACAGACCCATGTAGCGTGGCCGGTGGGCCGCGGTGCCGCCGGCGCGGGCGCCGAAGACGGTCATCCGGTCGGCCTCGTCGCGGGGCGACTGGCGCGTGGCAGAGCCCAGGCTGGCCGAGGCCGCAGCAGCCGGCGCGGTGATCGGGGCGGAGGGCGAGACGGTAGGTGCGCCGGAGGCGGCGCCGGGATGCGCTGCAGAGACCGGCGGCGCGACGGAGGTCTGCCGGTCCTCGCCGGAGGGCGCGCGGCCCGGATTGTCGCCGTGGCGGTCGCGCTGAGAGGCCGCAAGGGCCTCGAGCGCCGGATTGGGCGTCCGTACCGGTGCCGCCGGAGCTGGCTCCGGGGGCATTGGCGTCTCCGCAGGCGCGCTCTCGGCACGCTGGGCGCGGCCGAGGCCGAGCCGGGCAAGGAGGCCGCGCGGGCGCTCCGGCGCGTCGTCATCGCGTGGCGTATCGCTGGGCTCGGCGGCCTTCTCGGGTCGCAGAGAGGCGATCGAGGCGGCGCGGCTCTCATCGGCGCTCGGCGCCTTGACGGCGGCCTTCACGGCGCGGGCGTCGGGGGCCGGGCTGTGCTCCGGCACGGGGAGACCCGCCTCGGCAGCGGTGTCGGGTGCGGCAAGCGGCGCTTCGTTCGCCCCGGCCTCGCGGTGCGCGGCGGCAAGGTCGAGCTTGGGCGCTATGCTGTCCTCGGCATCGAGGGTGTCGAAGAGGTCCTTGGTGCCCTCGGCCTTGCCTGTCTCGGCCGCGGGCTGAGCCTCTGCCGGTGCGGTGCGGCGCGAGGTGAAGGCGGGGGCCTCGACCTCGGCGGACTCGGCACCCGTCGTCTCGGGCAGGGGCGTGGCGACCGCCGCAGCGGGGGCGGACGGCGCGTTCGATGCGTCGTCATGCGACGTGTCATCCTGCGCAGCGGCGTCCGGCGTCGTGGCAGGCGTCGCGACACTGGCCGCCTCCGATACGGAGGCCCCTTGCGCCGTGGCTTCCGCCTCAAGGCGTGCCTGTCCCAGCACGCGGACCGGCAGCGCGTCGACCTCGGCGGTCTCTCCGGCGGGCAGAAGCCGCGGTGCGGCGCGGGTCAGGCCGAAGTCGGGCTCCCCGCGGTAGGCGCCCTCGGGCGGGATGGCCGTGAAGCGCAGCGCGTCGAAGCCGTATTGCTGCGCGAAATCCTCGGCTTCGTCCAGCGTGTCCCGGGCGACGGCGGCGATATGGGTCTCGCCGCCGGCAATCACGTAGTCATAGACCAACTCGTGCAGGTCGTAAGGCGTCGCCCCGTCGAGCGCGGCTTCCACCGCCTCGCGCCGCGCGCTTTCGGAGGCCGGGGCGGTCTGGATCGTGAGGTAGCGGATCTGGTCATTGGGCAGCAGCAGCTTGCAGACCTGCTGATCGGGTTCCAGCAGGGCGGCATCGCGGCGCAGCTGTCCGAAGGCCGCGTCAAGGTCCGCCTCGTCCAGCGACACGTCGCCGACCAGCAGCCATCCGGGCGAGGACCGCTGCATCAGGCGGATGCCATCGGCAGAGAGGGACAGCGCGAAATTCGGTTTCATGCAGGGGGTCCCGAACCAGTTACCACATACGGCCCCGCAGGGGGCCGCCATCGTGCGGAAGCTTAATACACGGGAGGTTCAAGGAAAAGTAAAACACCCGCCAGCAAGGGGGCGAGGGCGAACAGCCGCCACCCGCGCTGCCGCATTTCTGATCCGAGGTTTTCCCGTCAGGAGAAGCGCTTGCCCCCGGGGGAAGATGCCGCGTCGCAGCACCCCCCGGGGGCAGGCGCCACCGTATCGCGTCAGGCGGTGGCCTTGGTGAGCGCCTGGTCGAGATCGGCGATCAGGTCGTCCGCATCCTCGATCCCGATGGAGACGCGCACCACTTCCGGTCCGGCCGAAGCGGCCTTCTGCTGCTCTGCGGTCAACTGCCGGTGCGTGGTGGAGGCGGGATGGATGATCAGCGACCGGGTATCGCCGAGGTTGGCCACATGGGAGAAGATCTCGAGGTTGTCCACCAGCTTGACGCAGGCGTCGTAGCCGCCCTTCACGCCGAAGGTGAAAAGCCCGCCCGCGCCCTTGGGACAGATCCGCGCCACCCGGTCGTGGTAGGGCGAGGAGGGCAGCCCGGCATAGGTCACTGTGGTGACGCGGGGATCGGTCTCCAGCCACGTGGCGACCTTTACGGCGTTCTCCACGTGGCGCGCCATGCGCAGCGAGAGCGTCTCGATCCCCATGAGCGTGTAATGCGCGCCCTGCGGGTTCATCGTCATGCCGAGGTCGCGCAGGCCGATGGCGATGCCGTGGAAGGTATAGGCCAGCGGGCCGAAGGTCTCGTGGAACTTGAGGCCGTGGTAGGCGGGTTCCGGAGCCGAAAGCGAGGGGAACTTGTCCGAGGCGGACCAGTCGAAGCGACCCGAATCCACCACGACACCGCCGGTCACCGTGCCGTTGCCGGTCAGGTACTTGGTGGCCGAATGCACCACCAGCGTCGCGCCGTGTTCGATCGGGCGACAGAGGTAGGGCGTGGCCGAGGTGTTGTCGACGATGAGCGGCAGGCCGGCCTCGTCCGCGACGGCGGCGACGGCGTCCAGATCGGTGATGTAGCCGCCAGGGTTGGCGACGGATTCGCAGAACACCGCGCGGGTGTCATCGTCGATGGCGGCCTTCACCGCGTCGAGATCGTCGAAATCCACGAACTTGGCGGACCAGCCGAAGCGCTTGATGGTCTGGCTGAACTGGGTGACCGTCCCGCCGTAAAGCCGGGTCGAGGCCACGACATTGCGCCCCGGCCCCATCAGCGGGAAGAGCGCGAGGATCTGCGCCGCATGGCCCGAGGAACAGCAGACCGCGCCGACGCCGCCCTCCAGCGTAGCGACCCTCTCGGCCAGCACGCTGACGGTGGGGTTGGTGAGGCGGGAATAGATGTTGCCCACTTCCTGAAGATTGAACAGCGCCGCCGCGTGATCCGCGTCGCGGAAGACATAGGCCGTGGTCTGGTAGATCGGCGTCTGCCGCGCGCCGGTCGCCGGATCGGGCCGGGCGCCAGCGTGGATCTGCAAGGTGTCGAAACCGTAAGACATGAAGAACCTCCCTCAAAATATGCGCATGCGCGCCTTAGGGATAGGACATCGGGGAACGCGTCACAACGGTGGGGTTGGGGCGAGGGGAGATGGGCTGGTTGAGGCGCGCTGTCGGGACGGGGGGGCAAGACGTGCCGGGGCGCAGACCCGGCGGAGTGAAACGTCGGGCCGGATGAGGCTGGGCGCTGAGGTCCGCCGCGGCATGGCTGGACAGAAACAGCGAGGCTGACCATTGGAGCCGTGTCCCCTCGATATGTCCCGCCCGGACGTGAGGCCGGGCAGCGCCGACCCGCCCCCCGCGGGACGGCGCTGCCCTCCCGACGGGCCGGAAGGCCTGGCAAAGGGGCAGCGTCTGAAACCGAGGGACTTCGATTTCCACGGGAAGGATGCGCGGGCCTTCCGCACTCCAACCGAATGGCAAGCCGCACTCAGTCTTCGCGCAGCACGCCGCTCACCGCAGCCAGAGGTTGTGCCGCTTCAGCCGCTTCCGGATCTGTACGCTGCGCAGTGGCCCTTCGTCCCGGGCAAACAGCCGCCGGGCCTTCTCTCCCTTGCCCTGGTAGATCACCCTTTTGAAGGCCTCGTGGTTTTTCAGAAGCTTCTTCAGCTGGTTGTCCTGCGCCAGATGCTCCAGCTTCGCCACCGTCCCGGCGCTCTCCAGCGCGTAGAGCAGCGGCAGCAGCCGGTAGTGGCAGGTCACGCGCCCGTCCATCAGCCCCTCGGGCAGCACGTCGCGCCCGCCGCCGAGCGCGTGGATCACCAGCGGCAGGGCGATCTGGTCAAGCCAGGGATAGAGCGCCTGGCCCAGCAACTGCTCCGGCGGGTCATCGCGGATCGCAAGCGCCATGTCGAGGAACCGCTGACCGAAGACCCGGGGACAGCGATAGAAGAAATAGCCCGCGTTGAAATAGAGGTAGCGCCGCCAGAACTCGTCCGGCTGACCCAGGTCGAGGGAGCTCTCGAAGTCCAGCCCGAACCGGTCGTAGAGCGATTTCCAGATCGCGGAGTAGCCGGGGCCGTAGAGCTCGATCTCGGGCCATGTGCCCTCGCGCTTCAGCGAGGCGCCGGGGCGGTCGAAATCGAAGGGCACCTGCGCAAGCTCGTCCAGCACCAGCGTGTCACTGTCGAGAAAGAGGAAGGGCTCCCCCTCCGGCAGGGCCAGCAGCGCCTCGATCTTGTTGCCGTTGGGATAGGTCGCGCCGAAGTGGCGGCTCTCGAAGGGCAGGATCTCGGCGCCCATCTCCTCCAGCACGTCCCGCACGCCGTTGTCGTCCATGCGCGGGTCCGCCTCCCAGAGCGGGCCGGGCTGCGGCTCGGCCACCACCACGCGGCCGGTGAACCCGGGCGCATGGGCCCGCAGAGAGGCCACGAGGAGCAGCGCCTCGTATTGCAGCCGCCCGGCCTGTCCGATGCAGAAGAGCGTGAAGTCACCCCCGGCGGCGTGCGGGGCAGGGCGGTCAGGGCTGGGCAATCGGGCCTCCGGTCTTGCGCCATGGCCGGGATGCGTCGGATCGAAACGCTGGATTGGCCGGGGTGCATCCGAGTATAAGGAGGCCATTGATTGAACGAAATATCTTTCCGGCGCCACGGGGCGCCCCCGATTTCAAAAGGTGCCTTTCATGCGACATCTCCTTGCCGCCGCTTTGCTTTTCCCGCTGCCTGCCGTTGCGCAGGACGGCGATGTCTACCTCACCCCGGAGCAGGCCGTGGCCTATGGCTACGTGGCCGAACCGCAGGTGCCCACGGGCAAGTTCACGACCGCGGGCGAAATCAAGCAGCTGCTTCTCGTGACCCGCGGGTCATGGCTGGCGCTGAACGAGGTGAACGGGCAGGACTACCTCTATGGCACGCAGGTGCTCAGTTGGCGCTGTGGGCTGGCGGGCTTCCACATCTCGATCAACGGCGGTCCCATGTCCCGCTGGGAGATGCCGCCCTGCCACGAGGGCACGGCCTCGCCCAATGCCTTCACCGAAACCGACGGCCTGCCGCTGATCGCCTTCCCGCTGGGATCGGTGCAGACGGCAACGGTGGAACTGGTGCTCGACGATCTCAGCCGGATCGTGACCAGCTTTCAGCGTCAGGACATCCTGATGCCATGAGGGGCCGGGGCAGGGCCAGACGGTCGGCCCCGGCGCCTCGCCGCCTGACGTCATCGGAAGGGGCGGTCGCAGCGGGAGAAGGTGCTGACGCTGGCGTTGCCCTCTCTCAGGGACAGCCGGCCGTCCCTCTCCGTGTTTCCGATTTCGGGCAGGGCAGATGAGAACGGCGGCAGCTTTGCGCTGCCGCCGTCTTCCCGTTCAGAGCCTATGGGATCAGCCGAGGAGCGAGAACTCGGTCCCGTTGATCTGGATCGTGAGGTCGGTCTGGGCCGCCCCGTCGACGAGAGCCCAGAGGATCTGGCCCGTGGGCCGGAAGATCACGAAGGCCTCTTCGACGCCGGCCACCCCTGCGCTCGCCGTTTCGGTGAAGTTCACCTGGAAATCGTCGAGCGTGGCCCCGGCACCGCCATAGACGAGCACATCGCCCTCGGCCGTGTCGAAGTCCTGGATCCAGTCCGATCCGTGCCCTTCGACACCGACGTGGAAGAACCGGTCCGCGCCGGTCCCGCCGTTCACCCGGTCATGGCCGAAGCCCCCGTTGATGAAGTCGTCGCCGTCCCCGCCGAGGATCACGTCCGAGAAGGTTTGCCCGGTGAGCGTATCGTTCCCGGTGCCGCCGATGACCGTGTCGACACCTGCGCCGCCGATGATCTCGTCATTGCCGGCATCGCCGCGCAAATCGTCGTTGCCCGCCCCGCCGTCGATGAAGTCGTTGCCCGCGCCACCGAAGACGTTGTCACGCAGGTCAGCCGCCGTGTCCCCGCCGATGATGGAATCGTCCCCGTCGCCGCCGTTCAGGATGTCGGAGCCATCGCCGCCGTTGAGGGTGTCATTCCCCGCAGCGCCGATGAGCGTGTCGTTCCCGTCGAGGCCGGACAGGGCATCGGCCGAGATGTTGCCGGTGACGCTGTCGTTCCCGGCGCCGGCCCACACGCGGTTGATGTCCGTGGCATCGGCCGCATCCACTTCGATGGTGTCGTTGCCGTTGCCGCCGCCGGCCTGGTCGTTCCCGAGCCCGAGCAGGATGAGATCATCGCCATCGCCCCCGGCGAGGTTGTCGTCCCCGTCGCCGCCGTCGAGGAAGTCGTTGCCCTCGTCCCCGCCGAGGGAGTCATCCCCCGCGCCGCCGACGAGGCTGTCGCTGCCGAGGCCGCCGCCGAGATCGTCCGAGCCGAGGCCGCCGAGCAGGGTATCGTCGCCGTCGTCGCCGGACATCAGGTCATCCCCGTCGCCGCCATCGAGCAGGTCGTTGCCGGCCCCGCCTTCCAGCGTGTCATTGCCGCCGCGCCCCTCGATGTGGTCGACGTTGCCGAGGCCCGACAGGACGTTGGCCCCGTCGTCCCCGAAGAGGTCGTCCGAGGCTTCGGAGCCGATCAGGTTCTCGATCCCCGTGAAGGTCGCCCCGTCCGCGGCGCCGCGGTTCAGGCTGTCGTCCTCGAGATCGATCACGACGAAGCCGGTGGACTCGTAGGAGGCCGTGTCCGTGCCGTCGCCACCGTCGATCGTGTCCGCCCCGCCGCGCGCGAAGATGGTGTCATTCCCGCCAAGGCCGAGCAGCACGTTGGCCCCGCTGGTCCCGGCCAGCGAATCCCCGGCCTCGGACCCCGTCAGGTTCTCGATCGAGGAATAGCTGTCCCCGCGCGCCTCGCCCGCGTTGGACGTGGGCGTGTCGAGGTCCGCGGCTACGCCCGCGGCGCTGGTGCTGTAATCCGCAGTATCGCTGCCGTTGCCACCGATCATCGTGTCCGCTCCGGCACCGCTGACCAGCGTGTCGTCCCCGTCGGCACCGATGAGGGAGTTGTCGCCCTCGAGGCCGCGCAGCAGGTTGGCCTCTGCGTTGCCCGCAAGGGTATCGTCGAAGTCGGTGCCGATCAGGCCCTCGATGCTGCTGTAGGTGTCCCCGGTCGCTTCCCCGGTGTTGGTCGCCGGTGCGCTGAGGCTGGCGAGAACGCCCTCGGTCGCCGTCGCGTAGGTTGCCAGGTCGAAACCGGCGTCGCCGCTGAGGAAGTCAGCCCCCAGGCCGCCGTTCAGGATGTCGTCGCCCTGGTGGCCCCACAGCCGGTCATCCCCTGCAAGGCCGATCAGCGTGTCGTCGCCTTCGAGGCCCCGCAGGCGGTTCAATCCGCCCGAGCCCGTGATCAGGTCGTCGCCGATCCCGCCGGTCAGGTTCTCGATGCCGGTATAGCTGTCCCCGGCCGCCTCGCCGGTGTTGCTGGCCGCGTCCTGAAGGCTGGCGGTAAGGCCATCGACCGCTTCGGCGTAGCTGGCAACGTCGTTGCCACTGCCGCCGATCATGACGTCGCCGCCGCCGCCGCCGGTCAGCACGTCATCGCCGTCGCCACCCAGCAGGGTGTCCGCCCCGTCGTCACCGAAGAGCTGATCCCCGCCGGTGCCGCCTTCGATTACGTCGTTTCCGCCGGCGCCGCGCAGGATGTTGTCGCCGGCATCGCCCGCGATGTCATCGGCGAAGTCGGACCCGATGACCCCGATGATATCCGTGTAGGTGTCTCCCGCAGCGTCGCCGGTGTTCGATCCGGGTGTCCCCAGGCTGATCGTCAGCCCCGAGGTCGAACTGCCATAGGCGGCGTAGGCGGTGCCGCCGGTGCCGACAAGGTCGTCCGCGCCGGCCCCGCCGTCCAGCTCGTTGGTGCCCGTGCCGCCCTCGAGACTATCATCGCCCTCGTCCCCGAAGAGCGTGTCGTTCCCGGACGAGCCGAGCAGCGTGTCGTTGCCGAGGTTGCCGTGAAGGATGTCGTCGTCGCCTTCGCCATCGATCGAGTCGTCCCCGTCATCGCCGCTCAGCCGGTCGATGCCGAGCCTGCCGAAGATCGTATCGTTGCCGCCGCCGCCCGAGATGACGTCGTTGCGGTCCGTCCCGATGATCGTGTTGGGGTTTCCGTTGCCGTTCAGCACGTCCCCTTCCAGGTCGTCGATCTGCAGTTGCCCGTCGATGATCCGGAACTGCCAGACGCCTTCGACCCCCGTGTTGCCGACCAGTTCATCCATGTCGGCCGCGAGGCCCAGTTCATCGCCGGCGGTTCCGCCGCGCAGGAAGATGCGGGGCGCCCCGTCCGCGACGAGGCCCATTTGGAAGCTGTTGAAACGGGAATTGCCCATGTCGCTGTAGCGGTAGATGACCTCAGCATCGCCATCTCCCAGATCGACGATTTCGAGCTGGAAGGTGTTCGGCGCCGTCACGTTGTTGGAGAAAATGCCGACTCCAACCCACGTGGCGACGATGGAATCCCTGTCGGTGTTGATGTCGAAGTAGATCCCCGGATCGGCCCCCGGCGGCAGGGTCCGGTTGTCGAGGTCATCGTAGAAGGGGGCGATGATGAAGTCGGTGTCATCGAAGACCCCCGCGAAATGGATCGTCGGACTGACGAAGCTCACGCCGCCGTTCGTACTCAGAAACAGCGAGTCGAAGGTGCGGTTTCCGAAGAGAAAGCCATCCTCGAAAACGGCGCTGATATCGAACTCGACCGAGTTGTCATCGCCTTGCGCGATGAGGTTCTGACCGAAGGGCAGGAGGGAATTGTCGGAAACGGTGGTATATTCGCTGGGATCAGCCATCTGACGACCTCTTGAAATCAAATAGAAAAATGAGAGCCAACCGGCGGGTAAAAATGCAGGTTGCCGGGAAAAGATCGGCTCGGAGACTCAGTGGTCAAAGCGTAGCACGCGGGTCGCAGTCCTGTTAACCCGGCTTGCGGCGCCTGCGGGCCTGCCGCGCGGCGCGGGCCCGCGCCGACGCGGTGCGGGACACCGCCGCCCGGGGCCGCGACGAGGAGACGTTGGCCGGGGACGTCGGGCAGGGCGGGCCCGTCGCGTCAGGATGCCCCCGGCGCGCGGCCCGGGCGGCGCCCTCAGGCAAGCAGGTCGAACTCCGATCCCGCAATATTGATCATGAGGCTGTCCTGCGCCCCGCCGTCCACGAGCGCCCAGAGGATCTGTCCGGTCGGTCGAAATATGACGAAGGCCTCGGCGGTCCCCGCTGCTCCGGCATTCGCCGTTTCGGTGAAGTTCACCTGGAAGTCGTCGACAGAAGCGCCCGCGCCGCCGTAGACCAGCACGTCGCCCTCCGTGTTCGAGCAGTCCTGGATCCAGTCGGACCCATGCCCCTCGACGCCGAGGTGGTAGAAGCGATCCGCCCCGATACCACCGTTCACCCGGTCATGGCCGAAGCCCCCGTTGATGAAATCATCGCCCGCACCGCCGAAGATCGCATCGGACCAGGTCTGACCGGTCAGGGCGTCATCGCCGTCCCCGCCGATCACCGTGTCGGCGCCGTAGCCCCCGACAATCGTGTCGTTGCCGCCGTCGCCGCGCAATTCGTCATTGCCGTAACCGCCGTCGATGCTGTCATGGCCCGCGCCGCCATAGATCACGTCGCGCAGGTCTGCGGCGGTGGCGCCGCCGATGAGGACATCGTTGCCGGCATCTCCGATCAGCGTGTCGGACCCGTCCTCGCCCCGCAGCGTGTCATTCCCCGCGAGGCCGCGGATGAGATCGTCACCGTAGGCCCCCAGCAGAAGGTCGGCGAGGTCTGTCCCGACGATGTTACCCGCCGAGATCACGTGCTGCGCGTAGATGTCGAGGCCGTCGCCGCCGGGGAGCTGCGCGGTCCATGTCGCAAGCACCTCGTTCCCGGGCAGGGTGGTCAGCGACAGGTCGGACGAGGAGACGCCCCCGCTGTCGAACAGCACTGTCTCGCTGCCCTGCAGGCTGCCGTCCGCCGCGACCCGCTGGAGGTAGAACCCCGGTGGGTGCACGCCCCCGACAAAGCCATGCGACGACCAGCCGATCAGCGCCCCGCCGTCCTGCAGGGCCGTGATCTGCGGCGTGTAGGCCTCGTGCACCGTGGTGGTGCTGACCGCGATCTCGCCGCCGACCGGGGCACCGGTCGCGTCGAAGGCCTGGCCGAAGATCCGGGTGTCGCCGCCCACGGCCTGGGTCCAGACCGCCATGAAGCCGCCGCCCGCAAGGCCTGCCACCTGGACCTGGCCCGCGGCCGTGCGGTCCGTGGCGGTGTCGATGCGGACCTCGCCGCCAAGGGGGGCCCCACCGTCGGTGAAGCGCTGGGCGTAGACCCCCGCCGGCCCGTTCCACACCACGACGAAGCCGCCGCCCGTCAGCGCCGCGACCTGCGGCGTGTCCTGAGCCCCGTCCGTCGTGGTGTTGACGAGGAATTCCGTCTCACCGGCACCGGGGCCGCCGACGATCCGCCCCGCGATGCCCATCGTGGCAAACGTGCCTTCGATGGCGAGGCTTTCCCAGACCGTGACCATGGCCCCGCCGCCAAGCGCCGCGGCATCGGGATTGCGGTGCACGCTGGTCAGGGTACTGAGGATCTCTCCCTCTCCGGACAGGACCCCGGTGCCGGTGACGCCCTGGGCCTCGATGAAGAGGCTGAACGGGGAAGAACTGCGCGCGCCCTCGACCGCCGTCACGCCGCCGCCGGTGGCGATCAGGGAGAAGGGTGTCTGCGCCGATTGCAGATCATCCATGACCTCGAACTCGGTGCCCTGGATCTGGTCGCTGCTGTCGAAGATCGCCCCGCGCAGGGTGACCGGGATGCCGGCCTCTCCGGAATGCCACATCACCGCATAGCCGCCACCGGCAAGCGCCACGGCCTGCGGTTCCTGCTGGTCGGCGGCGGTCAGGGTGTTCACAAGGATCGGCGTACCGATCGGGGCGGAATAGGCTGTCATGTCACGCCTCCTCGATGACAATACATACCCGGCAGTGGGAGACCCCTGGTCATTTCCGGCGGCGATGTAGGTGTCGAAGAGGGAACTGCGGTTATCTGGTGCCGCCTGCGCCCGAGGATACCACGAGCCGGCGCATTCTCAAAACTCGGGTGGGGCGCGAGAGGGCTCTGTTGCACAAAACGGCTGACGGCCAAACTCCCCCTTTTCCCGGACACACTTATCCCATGGCCTCTGTGACGGGTATGCCGAGCGCGGTGAAGCCGTTCATGACGGCAACACGAACCTGAAGCTCGGCGACTTGGCGGTCGGGCTCCCGCGCCATGAGGCGTTGCCCCAGCAGCTTCATGCAGTGCATCTTGGTCTCGGCCCGACTTCGGCGATGGTAGCCGCTCCACTTCCGCCAGATCTTCCTGCCTAGGCGTTTCGATGCACGGAGGGCCGCGTTGCGGGCAGTCGCACCCGCGCTGTCAGGCTTCCAGAGTTTGGCATTCTTGCGGAGTGGGATGACGGCATAGGCCCCGCGGTCTGCGATGGCATCGTGACACTTGCGTGTATCGTAGGCGCCGTCTGCGGTGACGCTGCCGATCTCCTGATCGGGCGGGATCTGGTCGAGCAACTCCGGCAGCATGGGGGCATCGCCGATGTCGCTGCTGGTGAACTCGACGGCCCGGATTTCCAGTGTTTTCTCGTCGATCCCGAGATGAACCTTGCGCCAGATACGCCGTTTAGCGCCGCCATGCTTGCGCGCATTCCACTCGCCTTCACCCTCGACCTTGATCCCGGTGCTGTCGATCAAGAGGTGTAGCGGCCCCTCCGCCCCCCGATACGGGATGTTCACGGCAAGCGTCTTTTGCCGGCGGCTAAGCGTGCTGAAATCCTGCACCGACCAGTCCAGCCCGCTCAACTGCAGAAGGCTTTCGACGAAGCCTGTCGTCTGCCTTAGCGCCATGCTGAACAGCACTTTCATCGTCAGGCAGGCCTGGATCGCAGCGTCGCTGTAGGTGCGTTGTCGGCCACGCGTGCCGGTCGGACTGGCCTCCCACGTCATCTCGGGATCGAACCAGATCGTCAGCGAGCCCCGGCGCTTCAGCGCTTCATTATAGGCCCGCCAGTTCTTGATCTTGTAGGTTGGGGGTGTCAGTCTGCTCATGCCCCCCAGCTATCACCCTGGATTCACGAGGTGAATCCCTCACGGGCTTTGTGCAACAGAGCCGGGCTGAGGGACTTTATTATTCCAATATCGAGGCCTTTCGCACGCTGACCGAAGACTACGGCTGGACGATCGACGCGCGGCGTCTTTACGGCGGGACCGAAGGGAATGACGCCATCGAGGCTTCGTCCGAAACCCGACCTGTCTGGATCGATGCCCTGGGCGGCGACGATCACGTGATCGGCAGCGCACGGTCGGATCAGTTGTTTGGAGGGTCTGGTAGCGACACACTCGAAGGCGGCCTCGGTCGAGATACACTCCATGGCGGGGCAGGAGAAGACCTGCTGATCGGGGGGCTGCAAGACGGCAGCCTGGACCGCGATCTGGCCGACTGGATTCTCGCGGGTGACGGAAACGACAGCCTTCATGGCGGGTTCGGCAACGACCAACTGTGGGGGCAGGCGGGGAATGATGTGCTCCACGGGGGGAACGGCGCAGACGTCCTGACCGGCGGACAATTCGGGGGACGTGCTCTTCGGCGGTGACGGGATGGACTTCCTCAATGGCGGTATGGGTCACGGCCGGGCGAACGGCGGCGCCGGGGCGGATCGGTTCTACCACGCAGGTGTCGAAGGGCATGGCTCCGACTGGGTACAGGACTTTTCGCACACCGACGGCGACGTGTTGATCTACGGCGCAAGGGGGCCTCGGCCGCGGATTTCCAGGTGAATATCACTGAAACGCCCGGCGCCGGCAGCGACGCGCTGGCGGAAGCGTTCGTCATCTATCGGCCGACAGGCCAGATCCTCTGGGCTCTTGTCGATGGTGCCGCTCAGGACGCCATCATGATGCGGATGGTCGGGGCTGAGATCGACCTGTTGGCCTGAGACCGGCCGGCCATCAGCGGGCGGGGCAACCTGCGCTCGTCGCGCCGCGCTGTGGGCGTCGAGCTCATCGGCGGACTGCAAGCTCTGCGTTCATTGGGGCGCGCGGTCCAGGGGGCGCTGCCCCCGTCGCGTGCCGCGACTCCCCCGGAGTATTTCGGGAAAGATGAAAGTCAGACCGCGGCGAGGTGGGTGCGGGCGAGGGCGATGGTGCCCTGCGTATAGGTCGCAAGGCCGGTGGCGCGGGCGGTTTCGGTTTCGGCGTGGCTGGCGATCCAGGCGGTCAGCAGCAGGCGGCGGTAGAGGATCAGCAGGGGCAGCATCTCCTCCGCCTCGGGCGGGAGGGGGGCCACGCGGGCGTAGCCACGCAGCCAGGCGGCCTGAAGCTCGGGCACCAGCGGGTGGGTCTCGTGGAAGGAGATCGCCGCGGCGAAGTCATAGAGGAACCACGAGAACCCGCAGTCGTCGAAATCGATCACGCCGATGCGGTCCTGCGCCACCAGCAGGTTGGCAAGGCGCAGGTCGGCGTGGATCAGGCCGAAGCGGTCCGGCCCGGTGCCATAGGCGCCAAGCCGGGTGTGCAGGGTCTCGCAGAGCCGCTCCAGCACCGCGCGGCCCTCGGCGTCGAGCCCCGGCGCCGCGCGCCAGTCCCCCCAGAGCGGGTGCGGGCCGAAGGCGGCATCGAAATCCCAGGTCTTGCGGGTGAACCCCTCGGGCCGGGGCCAGTCCATCGCGTGGCGGTGCAGCCGGGCCGAGATCGCGCCAAGCCGTTCGAACCCGGGCAGCAGGGCCGCGTCCGGGTCGGGCTCGCGCCCCTCCATGTAGGCAAAGCCCACCACGTGGCGGGTCTCGCCGGGCAGGGCCATGCGGGCGATCAGCCCGCCGTCGCGCAGGGGCAGGGGCGCGGGCGTGTCGAGGACCTCTGCCGCGCGCAGGGCCTCGATCCAGGCGAGTTCCGAGGCGATCTCTGCCTCGTGGTGATAGGCGGGGCGGTGGACGCGGAGCACCACCGGCGCAGGCCGGGCGGGATCGGTGACGCGGAAGGTGGCGTTTTCCGACAGGCTGAGCAGCCGGACCTCGCTGTCCGGGGACAGGCCCCAGAGCGGCAGCAGCGGCGGCAGGGCCTCGGCCAGCCGGGCCACATGCGCGTCGTCGTAAAGTCCGGTCATGATGTCCTCCTTGCCCTGCGTGATACTGGCCGTGCTACCGACCGGGCGGGCAGGCGGCAAGCGCGGGCAAGGACGGGCGTGCGGATTTGCGAGGGCCGGGCGTGGAGGGAAGAAACCGTGACCCTTGAACGGCTTGCGGAGAACGGGGGCGCTAACTGGAAAAAATTACTCCCAGATAGATCATTTTGACACATTCTTGCCCCAATTCGTTAACACACTTGATCCCAAGGACGCGGGATAAGCGTCCGGTGAGGTGGTCCGATCTCGTTTTGGTTGTTTTTGTCGGACGTGTTTGCCTCGCAATGTTAATGAGTGAGCAGGTTACGCAATGTCCAGTGCTACGATCACTGTGGTTCCCTATCGGGGGACCCAAATTCCCAGCCAACTCCTGATCCCCGACACACGTCTCGAGACGGGCGCCTTCGGCCGTGCCGTCGCCGGTACGGTGCTGTCGCAAGATGGTCTGACCACGTTCAACGGCACCGTGATGCGGCCGGTGGGCACCGGCGCGGCGCAGGCCAGCGGCGTGGACGGGCCGGGGCCCGAGGCCCCGCTTCTGGTCTTCGAGGCCGGGGGGCAGCTTTATTTCCACTACCCCGACGGGCCGCCGCAGGGTGTTGATCCGATCGCGATCGTGATCAACATCGACGCGGTGCCCGAGGACGGGATTATGCCTGCCTGCTTCACACTCGGCACGCTGATCTCGACGCCGGAGGGCGAGGTTCCGGTCGAAGACCTCGCCCCCGGTGACAGGGTGCTGGCCATCGACGGCAGCGCCCATGTGATCCAGGGGCTGTTCCGCCGCCGCATCCGGCTCGACACGCTGGGCGGCGCGCTGCGCCACCGGCTGCTGCCGGTGCTCCTGCCGAAGGATGCGCTTGGACGCGGGCTGCCGCACCGGGACCTGCGGCTCTCGCAGCAGCACCTTGTCTGCCTCGAACATGCCGCGGCACAGCTCTACTTCGACGAGCGCGAGGTGCTGGTGCCTGCCAAGGCGCTGGTGGGGGATCACATCTGCCTCGATCACGCCACGGGTGAGGTGACCTATGTGCAGATCCTCTGCGACCGGCACGTGGTGGTGCGGGGCAATGGCCTGCCGGTCGAGACGCTGCGCATCGGGCAGGTCGGGGCCGCACCGCTGAGCCCGGCACAGCGGGCAGAGCTGATGATCTGTCTGAAGACAACGGCAGAGGCGGCGGAGTGGATGCCTGCCGCGCTGCCCGTGCTGAGCACCGCCGAAGGCCGTGTGCTCCGCGCCGCCATGGCCAGCCGCAGAAAGGTCCACTGAGAGGGACCGTAAAGAGGGCTGCGACAGGTCAGGTTCGGGCGGGGCCGTTTTTCGCCGGATGGCCCCGGGCGCGCGCCGGGCGGGTGTCTCCCCCGCCCGGCGTCATGCTGTCTGGCGAGAGCCGTCTCAGGCCGGGCGCTGTGCCATGAGGGCCGCGCGGATCCACAGGCCCGCGATCACCAGCGAGAAGAGGGCGTTCCAGCTTGCCATCGAGAGGCCGAAGAGCGACCAGGCGACCTCGTCGCAGCGGATCAGCGGGGCGTTCATGATCTGGTCGAAGAGATCGCCGGTGCTCTTGTCCGCGATGCTGCCGGAGGTGCAGCTGGTCGGACCTTCCCACCAGCCCCGCTCGACCCCGGTGTGGAACACGCCGATCCCCGCGGTCGCAAGCGCCGCGATCGCCCCGAACCACGCCAGCAGCGCGCCGAGCGCCCGTTCCCCCACCACGAGGGCCGCAAGCCCGATCACGATGGCGACGGCATGGGGATAGCGCTGCCAGTAGCAGAGTTTGCAGGGCGGAATGCCCGCGATGTACTGGAAGCCGAGCGCCCCCAGCAGCAGCGCCGCGGAGCCACCGGCGGCAAGAAGGACGGTCGTGCGATAGTTCATAGATACTTCACCAGCAGGAAACCCCCGACGAGGAGCACGAAAAACGCCGTGAAGACAAGCCCGAGGCGCTTCTCGATGAAGTCACGAATGGGAGAGCCGAACCTCCACAGCAGGGCCGCGATCAGGAAGAAGCGGATGCCGCGGGCGATGATCGAGGTGACGATGAAGGTCGCCAGCGGCATCGAGGTCCAGCCCGACATGATGGTGATCACCTTGTAGGGGAAGGGCGTGATGCCCGCGCCGAGCACGGCCCAGAAGCCCACGTCGTTGAACTTCTCGTTGAAGGAGGCCATCGAGTCGCCCTTGCCGAGGGATTCGAGGATCGGCTGGCCGATGCTGTCGAAGGCGAAGGCGCCGATGGCATAGCCCAGCAGGCCACCGAGGACCGAGGCCACCATGGCCACCAGCGCGATCAGCCAGGCGCGCGACGGCCGGGCGAGGATCATCGGGATCATCAGCAGGTCCGGCGGGATCGGGAAGACGGAGCTTTCGATGAAGGCCACGAAGGCGAGGGCCCAGAGGGCGCGGGGGTGATCGGAGAGGCGGATCGTCCAGTCGTAGAGAGGGCGGATCATCGGCTGCGGGGTCCTTCCTGGTGGGGCCTGCTGGCGGGCTGGCGGGCGCGGACGCGCCGGGGCCTTGGCTCATGGAACATGACCGGTCCTGACGGTCAATGGCCGGGGGGCGAGCCGGGGCCGGGCAGGGCGCATTTGCGGCGGGTTGGCGCGGACTGCGGCGGCCGGGGCCCAAGGGACGGGCGCAGGCAGGGGCCTCGGGCCCGTCTCGGCGTCGCGAATGGCGTCTGCGCCCGCAGCGTGCCGCGCCGGTCGGGCTCCGATGGGGCAGGCGGACTGCGCTGCGGCGGGGCGTATGGGGGCGTCCCCCTCGCGCCGGTCTTGTGGCGGCGGGGGGTGGCTTGCCTCAGCGCGACCTGTCCGGGTGGGTCGCTGGTCGAGCGGCAGACGTCCCGCGCATCGGCCTGTCGCCCGTGGCGCCCCTGAGACCGGCGGGCTGCCGCATCGGCAAGGGCGCGGGATGCGCCTTGGGCTGGAAACCGTGGCCGTCGCTGGTTAATCAGGGGCAGACCGAAGCGGCGCCCGGAGAGGCGCCCGATCCGGCCTGCGGTGACACGGGGCCAAGGCGAAGGGGAGTTCGCATGTTCCGAAACGGCCCGATGACGCGGCAGAGGCTGCGCCGGACCCTGCCCCTCCTGTTCGGGCTGGGGCTCTTTGCCCTCGGCCTCTGGGCGCTCTACCACATGCTGGGCGACGTGCGGCCCGGGGCCGTTCTGGCAGAGCTGCGCACGCTGCACCCGGCCCGTCTGGCGGGGGCCACGGCGGCGATGGTCGTGGGCTACGTGGCGCTGATCGGCTACGACTGGTGCGCCCTGCGGCTGATCGACCGGCCGCTGCCGCCGCGGGCGGTGGCGCTTGGCTCCTTCCTCGGCTTCGCCATGGGCAATACCGTGGGGGTCAGCGTCGTCTCGGGGGGCGCGGTGCGCTACCGGATCTACGCGGCTCTCGGGCTCGATGCCTTCGAGGTGGCCTCGGTCTCCTCCTATATCGCGGCGGCCACCGGCGTGGGCCTGCTGCTGGCCGGGCTCGGCGCGCTGGCGATCCACCCCGGTGCCCTGACCGAGGTCGCGCTGCCCGAAACCACGATCCGGCTGATCTCGGCGGCGATCCTCGTGGGGACGCTGGTCACGCTCTATGTCTTCTCGGCCCGGGGCGCGGTGCTGAAGGCAGGGCGGGTGAGCTTCCGCCTGCCACGCCCCGGGGCGCTGACCGGGCAGATCGCCATCTCGCTCATCGACATCGGGGCCGCGGCGCTCTGCCTCTGGCTGCTGCTGCCCGAGGGGCGGCCCGATTTCGTCACCTTCACCGCGATCTTTGCGGGCGCCATGGTTCTGGGGCTGATCAGCCACGTGCCCGGCGGCGTCGGCGTCTTCGAGACCGCCGTGCTGGCGGCGCTGCCGGGCGAGGCCCCGCTGGAACAGGCCGCCGCGGCGCTGGTGATGTTCCGGGTGATCTACTACCTGCTGCCCTTCGCCGTGGCGTTCCTCGTCGTGTCGCTGAACGAGCTGCGCATGGCGGGCGGCTGGCTGTCGAAGGTGCTGGGCGAGATCCCGGCCACCCTGCGGCCGGGCTATGCCGCGCTCTCGGGCGTGGTGCCCGCGATGATGGCGGTGACTGCCTTCGGCATGGGCGTGCTTCTCGTCCTCGTGTCGTTGGTGCCCTCGCTTCAGGCCGATGCGCTGCAGGAGAACGAGATCCTCGCGGCCCTGCTGCTGGAGGGCGGCACGATGATGTCGGCGGTCAGCGGCGTGGCGCTGCTGATCCTGTCGCACGGGCTGCTGCGGCGGCTGGCGGCGGCCTACTGGCTGACACTGGCGGCGATCGCGCTCGCCATCCTCGCGGCCCTGATGAACAACCTCGACCTCAAGAGCATGGCGGTCTTCGGCGCTGGCGGGCTTGCGATGCTGCCGTTCCGCCGGGTGTTCTACCGGCAGGCCAAGCTGACCGAGGGCGTCTTCTCGGCCCGCTGGTGGGCGCTCGTCTCGGCGGCGGTGCTGGCGGCGGTGGCCTTCTTCCTTTTTGCGCACCGGGCCACACCCTTCTCCGCCGCGCTCTGGACCGAGTTCGCGCCCGGCGCCAACACGCCGCGCTCGCTGCGCGCGGGGCTCGCGGCTTCGGCGGTGATGCTGTTCTTCGTGCTGGGGCTGGCGTTGCAACCCACGCGCCCGCGCCGCAGGGCCGAAACCGCGTCCGAGGCGCTGGACCACGCCGCCCGCATCCTCGAGACGGAGGAGCGCCCGCAGGCCTGCCTCGCCCTGACGGGCGACAAGACGCTGATGTTCTCGGAAGGGGGCGATGCCTTCCTGATGTACAGCCGCCAACGCTCGGCCATGGTGGTGCTGGGCGATCCGGTCGGCCCGGAACACGCGGTGGAACAGCTGGCGTGGCGGCTCTGGGACGAGGCGCAGAAGGCCAACTGCCGCCCGGTCTTCTACGAGGTCAGCCACCGCACCCTGCCGGTCTGGATCGAGATGGGCCTCTCGCTGCACAAGGTGGGCGAAGAGGCGGTGGTGCACCTGCCCCAGTTTTCGCTGGGCGGCTCCAAGTTCAAGACGATGCGCGCGGCCTACAACAAGAAAAAGCGCGAGGGGCTGGAGCTGGAGATCCTGCAGGCCCCCCATGCGCCGGAGTTGCTGGACGAGATCGAGGTTGTCTCGCGCGCGTGGCTCGGCACCAAGGGGCGCGAGAAGGGCTTCTCCATCGGGCGTTTCGACCGGGGCTACCTGAACCGCTTCCCGCTGGCCGTGATACGCCGCGAGGGCCGGGTGCTGGCCTTTGCCAACGTGCTGGCCCCGGGCGCGCAGCACCGCATCGCCATCGACCTGATGCGCTACCTGCCGGACGAGGCCTCGGGGATGATGGAGTTTCTCTTCGTCTCGCTGATGGAGCATTACCGCGATGCGGGCGCGCTGGAGTTCAGCCTTGGCGTGGCGCCGCTGGCGGGGCTCAGCGAACGGCGCACGCCGCAGATGTGGAACCAGTTCGGCCGGCTCATGTTCGAGCACGGCGGGGCGTTCTACAACTTCGAGGGGCTGCGCGGCTTCAAGCAGAAGTTCCAGCCGGAGTGGCGGCCGCGCTACATCGCGCTTGCACCGGGCACCTCGCCGATGGTGGCCATGGCCGATATCGCCCTGCTGATCGCAGGCGGGGCGCGGGGTATTCTGAAACGCTGAAGGTAGGCCGGGACCTGTGTCGCTCAAGTGCGGCGCTGGGGCGGCCTCCGGTGACGGCTGCCCGGTGCCGTGGCCGAGGGGGGCGCGGGCCCGGTCCGATAACCGGGCGCGCGCTGTGTGAGGCTGTAGGCCGCGAGGGCCGGGGGCAGGCTCAGCCGAAGATCGCGCCGGCCTGTGCCTGCTGCACCGGGGTGCTGTCGGTATCGACCTCCACCTCGACCGAGAGGCCGGGGGCGAGGGCGCCCGCCATCTCCTGATCCGGGTCGATGGAGATCCGTACCGGCAGACGCTGCGCGATCTTGGTGAAGTTGCCGGTGGCATTGGAACTGGAGAGCAGGCTGAACTCGGACGCCGTGGCGGGCGAGAAGTTCTGCACATGGCCCCGGAACACCCGCCCGTCGAGCGCATCGACGCTGATCTTCACCTCCTGCCCGATCTGCACGCCGCGCAGGCCGGTTTCCTTGAAGTTGGCGATCACCCAGAGGTCTGTGCCCACGTGGGAGACCAGCGTGGTGCCCGCGCTGACATATTGCCCGACATGGGCCGAGACCTGCCCGAGGCGCCCGTCGGCGGGCGCGCGCACCACGGTACGATCCATGTCGATCCGGGCCAGTTCCACCGTGGCCTCGGCCCGGGTGATGGCGGTCTGCCGGGTGCTGATGGCGACCTCGGCACTGGCGATGGCCTGCTTGCGCACCTCGACGGTGGCCTCGGCCTCGGCCAGCGAGGCCTCGGCCTGCTTGTAGGAGAGTTCCGCCTGATCGGCGGTGGACTGCGAGGAGATGCCGCGATCACTCAGCGCGCGCACCCGGTCCCACTCCGACTTGGCGGTGGCGAGGGCAGATTGCGCGCCCTTGAGCGAGGCCTCGGACGAGCGGCTGGCAGCCTTGGCGGAATTCAGGTCCTGCTTGGCCACTTCCAGCGCCGCCTTGGCGGAGGCAAGGTCCGCCTCGGCCTGGGCGAGGGCCTGGGTATAGGTGCGGTCGTCGATCCGGGCGATCACGTCACCGGCGTGGACCGTCTGGAAATCGGTTACGTCGACCTCGGCGATATAGCCCGAGAGCTGCGGGGCGAGGGCCGTGACCTTGCCGCGGACATACGCGTTCTCGGTCGTGGGCTGCGCCGGGGAGAAGGGCGGCAGGTGCCAGGCGAAGAGCACGAGCGCGAGGCCCGCGACGCCGATGGCGAGGGTCAGGAGGGTCGGGAGGAGATGGATCTTTTTCATGCGGGCACTTCGGTCTGGCGGAGGGACCGCGCCACCATCCAGTCCCGCAGGACATGGAGAAGGAGCGCAGAGGCGGCGACGGTCGCGATGAGGAAAATGGTGGAATAGGCGTCGTTGTAGGCCATCACGTAGGCCTGCGACGAAACGGTGGAGGAAAGCTGGTAGACCGCCTGCGCCGAGCGCGCAGCCGCATCGGGCTGCTGGCTGAGCAGGGCGGCCACGTTGCGGGCGACCTCGGCCTGCGCCAGCGGGTCGCTGGTCTGGATCTGCTCGCGCAGGTGCTGGAGGTGGGCGGCCTGCCGGTGGTTGATGATCGTGGTGAAGAGACCCGCCCCCGCGACCGCGCCAAGGCTCTGGGTCGAGAGGAAGACGATCACGAAGGACAGGATGTAGCTCGGCCCTTTGGCGAGCGCGGACATGAAGCCCGACATCATCGCCGGCGGCAGGCAGAGCATCCCGGCAAAGGCGATCAGCGCCTGGCTGATGTACATCTGCTCGGGCCGGGTCAGCATGGAGGACTGGCTGTCCATCCACGCCCCCGTCGCGATCAGGACGAGGGCTACGAACTGGAAGGCGGGCACTCGCTTGGGCGTCAGGTAGGCGACCGAGGCCAGCACGCCCACGAAGGTCGCCAGCACGATCACCGCGAAGAGCGGGGTCATCTGCTCGGGCGCGAGGCCCATGGTCTGGAACATCCGCGGCGCGCCGGAGGTCTGCTCCGACAGGACGAGCCGGAAGATCATCAGCGTGCCGGTCAGGTGCAGGATCGGCGGGCTCGCGATCCAGCGCAGGTCCAGCAGCGGGGTCTCGCGGTGCAGTTCGATCACGGCGGCCACGATCAGGCAGACGACACAGCCCGCCAGCAGCCAGCCGATCCAGACGGCATCGTCCCACCAGTGGATCGGCCCCATGACGAAGGCCACGGTCATGCCGCCGAAGCCCGTGGCGATCAGCCCGAAGCTGACGAGGTCGAGGGGCTGGATCACCTTGGCATGGGGCACCGGGCGCAGCGGCAGCAGGTAGACCATGGCGAGCGAGAGCATCGCCAGCCCCAGCGTCACGAGGTGGACGTTCCAGATGAACCCGTCGCCGATCAGCGAGGGCGAGATCAGCCGCGCGATGGTCGTGCCCGAGAAGAGCAGCGCCAGCACCATGGGCAGACCCAGCTTCAGCTTCCACTGCGGCGCCAGCGGTTCCAGCATGTAGAGGAAGGCCAGCGTCGCCAGCGGGGCGGCGGCCACGCCCGAGAGGAACTGCATGATGACGGCCGAGCGCAGGTCGGTGATCCAGAGCGCGCCGAAGGCCACGATGACATAGGCTGCGATTCCCACCTCGGCAAAGCGGCGCAGGCCGAACTGGGTGCGGATCTTGATCAGCATCAGCGGCAGCGAGGCGCGGGGGATCATGTAGGCCGCCAGCAACCAGGTGCCCTGCGTGGTGGTCACGCCGAGGTCGCCCGAGAACTGCGGGATGTTGACGGTGACGAACCCCTGTCCCAGCCCCTGGCTGATCGCCAGCAGAACGGAGGCGAACATGTAGGGCAGCGCCTGAAGTGGCGACATCGCCGGGGCAGGGGGCGGCGGCGCGGGCTGCGCCTGTGCCGTCTGGGGGTCTGCGGTTTCGGCCGCTACGGTTTCGGCCGCTACGGTTTCGGCCCCTACGGTTTCGGCCCCTACGGTTTCGGCCTGTGTGGGTTGGGCCTGCGTGGGGGCCGCATGTGCGGGCTCGGCGGCAGGCTCAGGGCCGGGCTCCGGCGCAGGAGTGGCGGCGGGCCCTGCTTCGCGATCCGCGTCGCCCGTTCCGGCGGGCCCATTGGGGCCATAGCCCGATGCTCCTGCGGTGCGGTCAGGGGCCGGTGCGGCGCTGTCCCCCGCGGCGCCACGCGCCTGCGCGGCGGGGCGCTTGGCGTCTGCCGTGGCTTCCTCGGTGCGCAGGTCTTCTGTCCCGGCCGGTGATGCCGGTGCGGCTGAGGCTGCCGCCTCCGACGCGGTCTCCGCATCGGACGTTTCTGTGGTCCTCTTGGTCATTCGAACTTGTATTCCGCGATATTCTCGGTGACCTGCTCCAGCACGCGGCGGGCGGTGGCGATGTCCTCGGGCGGGATGCCCTCGAGCGCCTGCGCCCTGATATGGGTGCTGAAGCGGCTGATTTCCTTCTCTCTTGCCCGGTCGGTCAGGTAGAGCGCGCGCTTGCGCGCATCGCCTTCCAGCCCGCGTCTCTCGATGAACCCATCGCGCTCGAGCGCGTCGATCTGGCGCTTGGCCGAGGGCGCCTCGATCCCGAGTTCCGCGGCCAGTTCCGCCTGCGTGGCGCCTTCGATCAGCGTCAGGGTGCGGATCAGCCGGGCGCGGGACAGAGTCAGCCCCATCTCGCGCGCATTGGCATCGAACTGACGCCGAAAGGCGCGGACCACGTTTTGCAGCGCGTCGAAGAGCTGCGTCTGGTCTGCGGGCATGGGTGACCTCCGGTCAATATGGTTAGCTAGGCAAGTTGTTAGCCAGTTAATCCCGCGCCCGTGATGCGTCAAGATCGCTGACCTGTGCAGACGGACAGAGGCGCCTGTGCAGCCGCAGCATCGCCGGACCGGCCGCAGCGGGGCGCTTGCGGGGAGAGGCCTCTCGCGCGTCGATCCCTCTGGACGCGCCCGGCGCGGTGCGCTAGCAACGCCCGCAGGGCCCAAGTGGCGGAATGGTAGACGCAGGGGATTCAAAATCCCCCGCCGCAAGGCGTGCCGGTTCGAGTCCGGCCTTGGGTACCAGCCCTGAATTCAGGTGATGTCCTTCCGGCTTCAAACACAGCAAAAACAAACGGCTTGCAGGCAATGCGCCGGCTTGGACTTGCCTCCTGTGTCCAAGGATATGCCTGAGCGGCGCCAGTCCCGTGACCTGCACCCAACGTTGGGCCACTGGCAGCGGGAGTGTCCCGGCTGATTCACGATTGCGGGCTGGTCGCGCCATCGGGACAGTGCAACTGGCGGCGATCACCATCGGCCCGCGCCGACATGCTCAATTGCAAGAGCGCATCGGGGGAGTGGTGGGCGGCCGTGGACGCGAACGGGCTTTGATGTGGCCTGATGTCGTTGATTAGGGTGTCCCGCATTGCTGACACTGGCCAGCCAGACCATGCCGCAAGACGACATGAGTGACCTGTTCGGAGAAGCTACTCCGCAGCGAGTCCCAACTTGGCGAATGTACGGAGAAGGCCGGATGCGCTGAGACCGGGGCGCTCCACTGCAGGACACTCTGCCTGTATGGCATTGATACCCGAGGTCCGGATCATACGCGGGTCACTCGTGCGCTGGATCGTAACGATTTCCGGGAGAATGGTGGGCGACCCTGGAATCGAACCAGGCATGGGTCTCCCCGGCGGAGTTACAGTCCGCTGCCGCACCTTGCAGCTCGTCGCCCACATCCGTCAGCCGCCGTAGCGCGCCGCTGATGTGAGGGGGTGATTACAAGCGCGCTCCGGGGGCGTCAACAGGAAAATCCCGACTTTTTCGGTGCCGGTCCCAACGGCAAGCGACTTGCGCCTGCGGGCGGGCAATGTCACAGACATGAGACAGTGCAGAGGGCGCGGAAACCGCCCGGAACAGGAAAGATCGGCGCGATGAAAAAGCCCAAGTGGGTCATCGAAAAGGAGCAGGGCCGCAAGGCCGCCGCGGCAGAGACCGTCTGGCTGTTCGGCCTGCATGCGGTGCGCGACGCGCTGGAAAACCCCGCCCGCGAGAAGCTGCGCCTGATCGTCACCAAGAATGCCGCCGACAAGCTGGCCGAGGCGATCGCCAAGGCCGGGATCGAGCCCGAGGTCGTGGACCCGCGCAAGTTCAGCGCGCCCATCGATGCGCAGTCCGTCCACCAGGGGGCAGCGCTGGAGGTCAAGCCGCTCGACTGGGGCACGCTGACCGACCGCTGCCTGGGGGATGGCGAACGCCCGCCGCGCGTGGTGATGCTGGACCGGGTGACCGATCCGCACAACGTGGGCGCGATCCTGCGCTCGGCCGAGGTCTTCGGCGCCGTGGCCGTGGTGGCCCCGCGCCACCATTCCGCGCCCGAGACCGGGGCGCTGGCCAAGACCGCCAGCGGCGCGCTGGAACGGCAGCCCTACCTGCGGGTGCGCAACCTCTCCGACGCGATGGAGGAGCTGCGCAAGATGGGCTACCTCCTGCTGGGTCTGGACGGCGAGGCGGACCAGACCATCGAGCAGGCGGTCGAGGGCCATCGTGACCGTCCCGTCGCGCTGGTGCTGGGGGCCGAAGGGCCGGGCCTGCGCCAGAAGACCCGCGAGACCTGCGATGCGCTCGTGAAGATCGAATTCGCCGGCAGCTTCGGGTCGCTCAACGTGTCCAACGCAGCCGCCGTGGCGCTCTACGCGGCCAAGGGCTGAGGCGGCCAGGGGACGTGCGACCGCCCGCAGGTCGGGCGGCGTAGAGGTCCGCTTCGTGATCGGGCAGGGAGACCTGCCCGGTTGACGGGCCGGGGCCGGGCGCCCATTTCATCGCGATATGCCGTCCCTGACAGGGCAGACAGACCAGACATCGCGGTGCCTGCCGGTGCGTCGGCGTGGCAGGCCAGACGACAGGGCGGGCCGTGGGCGTCCAGGGGCAAATCGCCGTCTCAGCCGATGAAACGCCCGAAAACGCTGTCAACCGTTACATCCTGTTCACGTTTCCATGATCGCCCCTTTTATCGGCGCATGTGCCCCATATGTAACATCACGAGACGTTGGTGCGGAACCCCAGCGTTTCCTTTCACTGTCCCTCGTTCCGTGACTGTGCCCGGGGTATCGACCCCGGGCCTTTTTTTTGTCCGCGCCCCGGGGGCGGGCGGAAACGCCCCATATCCCAGCGGCTTGGCCTTCGAGCGTCCGAGTGCGCGCCTGCCGCCTGTGCGATGCGCGGCTGTCGGCTGCGGGGCTGCAGGCTTTGCGCTTCCCTGCCGGCGGGCAGGGGGCTAGCGTGGCGCCATGAGCGAGATTTATTCCGATGCAGAGCTGAAGGCGATTCTCACCGCGACGAAGTCCGTTGCCGTTGTGGGCGTCTCCACCAATGCGGTGCGGCCCAGCTACTACGTGGCGCGGTACCTGAAGCTGAAGGGCTTCAAGGTGATCCCGGTGAACCCCGGCCATGCGGGGACAGAGATCTTCGGCGAACGTATCCGCGCCTCGATTGCGGATATCGACGAGCCGGTGGACATGCTCGACATCTTTCGCCGGTCGGAACACGTGCTGCCCATCGTCGAGGAGGCGCTGGAGCTCTTGCCAAGCCTCAAGACCGTCTGGATGCAGATCGGGGTCGAGAACACCGAGGCCGCGGCGCTCGCCCGGGCGGCGGGCAAGACGGTGATCATGAACCGCTGTCCCAAGATCGAGTATCAGCGGCTCTTTGGCGAGCTTCGGCTCGGCGGCTTCGCGACCGGCGTGATTTCCTCGAAACTGTAAGGCGCCGCAAGAGACCGCGCCGGGGCGCCGATCGTCCGGTGACCCGGGGCCACCGGCAGGACAGTGGCTCAGCCCTTCGGGCGCGCTGCCTTCTCCGCGATGCCCGAGGTGCCCTCGCGCCGCGCCAGTTCGCCATAGACATCGTCCAGCGTCACGTCGCGCGCGGCCAGCATCACCAGCAGGTGATAGAGCACGTCCGCCGCCTCGCTGGTCAGCCGGGCCTTGTCGCCCTTGGTGGCCTCGATGATGGCCTCGACGGCCTCCTCGCCGAACTTCTCGGCGCATTTCTCGGGGCCCTTGGCAAAGAGCTTGGCGGTCCAGGAACTCTCCGGGTCCGCGCCCTTGCGGCTTTCGATCGTGGCGAACAATTCGTCCAGAACGCTCATGACAGCCTCATGGGGATGCCGGCCGCGGCCATATGCGCCTTGGCCTCGGCGATGGTGTAATCGCCGAAGTGGAAGATCGAGGCCGCCAGCACCGCAGAGGCGTGGCCCTCGGTGATCCCCTCGACCAGGTGGTCCAGGGTGCCGACGCCGCCCGAGGCGATCACCGGGATCGAGACCGCATCGGAAATCGCCCGCGTCAGCGGGATGTTGAAGCCCGCCCGGGTGCCGTCGCGGTCCATCGAGGTCAGCAGGATTTCCCCGGCGCCCTTCTCGGCCACGGTGCGGGCAAACTCGACGGCGTTGATGCCCGTGGGCTTGCGCCCGCCGTGGGTGAAGATCTCCCACCGGCCCGGCGCCACGGTCTTGGCGTCGATGGCCACGACGATGCATTGCGCGCCGAAATGGTCCGCGGCCTCGGCCACGACATTCGGGTTCGCCACGGCGGCGGAGTTGAAGCTGACCTTGTCGGCCCCTGCCAGCAGCAGGTTGCGCACGTCCTGCACGGTCCGCACGCCCCCGCCCACGGTGAGCGGCACATAGCAGCTCTCGGCGGTGCGGGTGACCACGTCGAACATGGTGCCGCGGTTCTCGTGGGTGGCGTGGATGTCGAGGAAGCAGATCTCGTCTGCACCCGCCGCGTCATAGGCGCGGGCCGCATCCACGGGGTCGCCCGCATCGCGCAGGTCCACGAAGTTCACGCCTTTCACCACGCGGCCATCGGCCACGTCGAGGCAGGGAATGATCCGGGTTTTGAGCATGGTCGTCCTTCGTCGCGTTGCCTCTCTCTAGGCGCTTGCCGCGGGAAGGGCAATCACCTCAGCGGGTGGCGGCCACCCGGGCGAGGGCATCGCGGACGATCAGCCTGTGAAACGGCATCACCGCCGCAAGGTAGAGCCGCCCCAGCAGGTTGTTGCGGTGCACCCATGTCGCCATGTGGAGCCGGTCGCCCTCGCGCAGCAGGGCGATGCGGAAGTTGAGGTGGCTGTCGTCGAAGCCAAGCAGCACCTCGCCCCCGGTGTCGTCGCCGGGTTTGCCCGCGTCGCGGTAGGTGATCGGGAAGGGCAGGCTGCCCCCGGCGTCCGGCGCGGCGCTGCGCAGGCCGAAGGGACGCATGAGCAGGTTGCGCAGGGCAAGCAGGTGCTGCGCCCAGCCGGGCATTGCGAGGGCCGTTTCGAGGGCCCGGTCCAGGGGCAGGGGGCTGGTCACCGCGTAGCCGTCGATGAAGTCGCCGGGACGGACATGGGACCAGAGCTGGCTGCGGGCGGGCAGGGGGACCATTTCGACGTGGCGCAGGGCGGCGCAGGACAGGGGCATGGGGCGGCTCCTCGGGCGGTGTGCGGGCAGAGGATCAGCGGGGGCACCACGCGGGACAAGAGGCCGCGATGCCGCAGGGGCGGTCGCGCTGCCGGACCGCCGCTCGCCGTCGCCAATCCCCGGCATCGCGGGGGCGTCCGGGTCGCGTCACGCCGCCCGCAGGTGGCCCTGCGCAGCTCGGCCAAGACCGGCGGAGCCTTGCCAGACAGGACCCTCGCGGGAACCGACGCGCGTCTCAACGTGTTGAGGCGCAAAGGAGACACGTCATGAAACAGATACTGGCAAGCTCCCTCCTGGCCATCATGGCCAACCCCGAACTGTCCGCCCTCGAACGCGTGAGGTCGGACCGGAGCGTCACGGCCACGACCGACCTGCTCGAAGATATCCTGCGCGAGATCGGCGTTCCGGTCTCCGCCCGGGTCGACCATGAAGAGGGCGCCGTCTGGGGCGCACAGTCCCTCGCCCGGGCGCAGCTGCTGATCTTCGTGCCTCCGGGGGCGGAGGAGAAGGTGCCCTTGCGGGTGCTGGTCTACGAGGATGAAAGCGGCGAGATCTGGCTGCGCTACGGCGAGATCGAGGCCGACAACTACAGGGCAAACCCGGACGTCTGCGCCGCTCAGATGGAAAGCGCCCTCGTCGCCATCGCACGTGAAGCGGCCTGACCAACTGAGCCGGCGGCTATTGTCGCACGGGTCAGCGCCCGGCGTTTCTTACCAGAAGGGCGGATGACGCGGCGTGCCGAAGTGGACTGGGCAGCTGGCGGAGTGGACTGGGCAGGTCGATCATCCGCGCGGGTCGGGACGCCCACGGTCCGATCCCGCCCCGGATATGACTTTGCAAACCTCTGCCTGGACGTTTGCAAAGTTCGGCATCGGCCCCACGTCCGCGAAGCGAAAGCAAAAGAGGCGCCCGATGAGGCGCCTCCTTGTGTCTCATGCAACTGGTCCGGGGCAACCGGCGCGGCGTCACGCCGTCGCCTGTCAGCCCGCCACGTTCGCGGGCCTCAGCCCTTCAGCACTGCAAGCGCTTCGGCGAGGTCGATGGCCCCGTCATAGAGCGCGCGGCCCGAAATCGCACCGTTCAGCGCGGCGCCGCAGTCCTTCAGCGCCTGCAGGTCGGCGATCGACGAGACGCCGCCCGAGGCGATCACCGGGATCGACACCGCGTTGGCGAGCGCGGCTGTCGCCTCGATATTCGGGCCCTGCATCGCGCCGTCGCGGTTGATATCGGTGTAGATGATCGCAGCCACACCGGCGTCCTCGAAGCTTCTGGCCAGGTCGGTGACCATGACATCGGTCTCCTCGGCCCAGCCCCGGGTCGCCACGCGGCCGTTTCGGGCATCGATCCCCACGGCCACCTTGCCGGGGAAGGCGCCTGCCGCCTCGCGCACGAGCGCGGGATTTTCAACCGCCACGGTGCCCAGGATGACCCGTGCCAGCCCCTTGTCGAGCCAGGTCTCGATGGTCTTCATGTCGCGGATGCCGCCGCCCAGCTGTGCGGGCACCTTGCATTCGCGCAGGATCGCTTCGACCGGGGCTGCGTTCACGGGGGCACCGGCAAATGCGCCGTTCAGATCGACAAGGTGCAGCCACTCGCAGCCGGCCTCGACGAAGGCGCGCGCCTGCGCTGCAGGGTCGTCGTTGAAGACTGTCGCCTGCTCCATGTCGCCTTTGTAGAGCCGTACGGCGTTGCCGTCCTTCAGGTCGATCGCGGGGTAGAGGATCATCTGCATCCCTTTCTTCTGGCCAGCGGGCCCATCCGGCCGCGCGCGCGGTTTCGCATGACGTGACGGGATTTGCAACGCGACCCACGCAGGGCTTGCCCGACGCTTGGGCGCCGCGCAAGGATCGCGGCACATGCAAGGGAGGAGCGCATGACTTACCTGAAAACCGCCCTGGCGGCGCTCGTGCTGTCGACCGGGGCCGCCATGGCCGATCCGGTGGAAGGGATGTGGCAGACGCAGGTCGATGATGGGGCCTATGCCATCGTGAAGATGGCGCCCTGCGGCGGCCAGATCTGCGGCACCATCGCCCGGACCTTCCGGTCCGGCGGCGAATACAAGAGCGAGAATATCGGCCGCCAGCTGGTCTGGGACATGGCCGCGAAGGGGGGCGGGGCCTACGGCGACGGCAAGATCTGGCAGCCGTCCACCGACAAGGTCTATCGGTCCAAGATGGTGCTGAACGGCGAGACGCTCGCCGTCTCCGGCTGTTTCGGGCCGATCTGCAAGAAGCAGACCTGGACGCGGGTGAAATAGGTCTTCTGGTCTTGGCCTTTCTGCCCAGACGCGGTCCCTCAGGTCTCAGGTCTCAGGTCTCAGGTCTCAGGTCTCAGGTCTCAGGTCTCAGGTCTCAGGTCTCAGGTCTCAGGTCTCAGGTCTCAGGTCTCAGGTCTCAGGTCTCAGGTCTTGGATGGGGGGTAAGCCGACCTCGGGCGATGGCTCGCACGAACAGAAAAGGGCGCCTCCGTGGCGCCCTTTCCGGATTTTCACGCCTGAACAGTGCCGCTCACGGGTTCCACTGCAGGAAGTTGGCAATCAGCCGAAGCCCGGTGGCCTGGCTCTTTTCCGGGTGGAACTGGGTGCCGACCATGTTGTCGCGCGCCACGATGGCGGTGACGTCGCCGCCGTAGTCCACGTGGGCCAAGAGCTCCTCGTCCCGGCGCACCTGCATCTGGTAGGAGTGCACGAAATAGGCGTGCTGGCCGGTCTCGATCCCGTTCAGCACCGGGTGCGCCTGGTCCACGATCAGGTCGTTCCAGCCCATGTGCGGCACCTTCAGGGTGCTGTCGGCGGGGGTGATTTTCACCACCTCGCCCGCGATCCAGCCGAGCCCGGCGGTGGTCGCATATTCGCGCCCAAGCTCTGCCATCAGCTGCATGCCGACGCAGATGCCAAGGAAGGGGCGGCCTTTCTGCTCCACGGCCTCGCGCAGGGCACCGTACAGGTTCTCGCGGCCCTTGAGGGCCTGGCAGCAGGCCGGGAAGGCGCCGTCTCCAGGCAGGACAAGCCGATCCGCCCGGGCCACGTCCTCGGCCCGCGAAGAGACGAGCACCTCGCCGCCACCGGTTTCCGCGGCCATGCGTTGAAACGCTTTTTCGGCCGAATGCAGGTTGCCGCTCTCGTAGTCGATCAGGACAGTCAGCATCGGTCAGAGCGTCCCCTTGGTGGAGGGCACGGCATCGGATTTGCGCGGATCGGTCTCCACTGCCTCGCGCAGGGCGCGGGCCACGGCCTTGAAGGCGGCTTCGGCGATATGGTGGCTGTTGAGCCCGTGGAGCTGGTCCACGTGCAGGGTGATCCCGCCATGGGTCGAAAAGGCCTGGAAGAACTCGCGCACCAGTTCGGTGTCGAAGGTGCCGATCTTCGGCGTCGGCAGGTCGACGTTCCACACGAGGTAGGGCCGCGCGGAGAGGTCGAGTGCGGCGCGCACCAGCGCGTCGTCCATCGGCAACAGGCAGGCGCCATAGCGCTTGATCCCGCGCTTGTCCCCAAGCGCCTTGGCAAGGGCCTGGCCAAGCGCGATGCCCGTGTCTTCGACCGAATGGTGATCGTCGATGTGCAGATCGCCCTCGCAGGTGATCTCCATGTCGATCAGCGAATGCCGCGCCAGTTGGTCGAGCATGTGGTCGAAGAACCCGATCCCGGTACGGTTGTCGTAGGACCCCGTGCCGTCCAGGTTGATCCGCACGCGGATTTTCGTCTCTGCGGTGTCTCGGGTAATCTCTGCGCTGCGCATCTTCGCCTCTGTCTGGTGACGCCGCCCTTATAGGCGGTGCCGCTGCGGAGGCCAAGCGGTGAGCGGAGAGGAGCCGCGTTGCTCTCAAGGTGTCGTAGGCAGGCGAAGGGGATTGCTCCCGACGAGCATGGGCCGGCAGCATGGAGATGGGCGTCGGCTGGCTCGCCATGGGGTCTTCAGGTCCCGCCACGAGCCCCTCGGTAGACGCGCCAATCCAGACCACGGACTGAAGCCACGCGCCACGTCGAGGCGGAGGGTGCCGGCGTTGCGTCAATAGTCCGGCCCCGGGTGGACCCCGCACCATTCGGTCGCTGACGCCTTGTCAGTTTCGCTGGTGTCCGCGACGGCCTCTCCTGCGGGAAGCGAGAAGGTGATGCAACACCCCCGCCGGGAGCCGGTGCCGACGAGGCTGATCGTTCCCCCTGACTGCTCTACGATCTTGCGCGCGAGGGCCAGCCCGACTCCGCTGCCCTCGCAGGTGTCACGGGGTTTGAGGGTGGTCAGCAGCTGAAAGACTCTTTCGTGAAACCTCTCCGGGATGCCGGGCCCATCGTCCATCACCTGCAGGGAAACCCTCGCCCCGTCCGGCTCGCTGATGACCCAGATTTGTCCACTGTCGCGATCATGATGGCGCACCGCATTTTCCAGCAATGCCTTGAACAGGCGCAGCAGGTCGTTGCGCGGTCCATGAACCCGGGGCGCCTCCAGCCAGGGTTCCACCTTGAAGCTCGCCGGGACCTCGGCGAGGGCGATCGCCTCCTCCAGCAGGGTCGCGAGGGTTTGGGATGTCGCAGGATCGGACAGGCGCCCGACCCGGGAATACTCCCTCAGGTCCAGAAGGATCGTATCGCCGCGGCGCGCCTGGGTGGCGAGCATGTCGAGATGCGGGCGCACCAGCGTCAACGCCTCGGGGGTAGACTTCTCGAGGTCCTCGCAGATCCACTCCGGGATGACTTTCATGGCGCGGAAGCAGGCCCGGAGATCATGGGTAACGTGATAGATGAATGTTTCGGCCGGGTCCTCGCTGGCAGATGCCCCGGATGGTCCGGCCGCCTGTCGTTCGCGCGGCGGCGCGGTGGGGGCCGCAATGGGCCTGTCGGGCGCGCCCTGTGTCTCCGGCGCAGGGAGAGAAGAGAGGCCGATTTCCTGCGTCTGCGCCTGTGTCATCTTTAACTCTCCTCCTAGTCTCCGACTTGCCCTCTCCGCGCGCGGGGTATGCGCCGATTTGGCGTCGAATGGCGCCATGCTCCCACGCCGGGATCGCCTGCGCCTGCTGACCGGCGTTCTTGCCGCGGCCTGCACCCAATCTTTGACCGCGCGCCTCTCGTGAATGACGGCACCGTGGTGGGCCGTAATGAGGAAGCTATCCCTTGCAGGTTAATGGAGAGCGAACGAAGGCTGGGGCCGGAGCAGATGTCGTGAAATCTTGAGTAAACTTCGATGATCTTCAAAGGGCGGCATTAATCTCGGGGTCACCTCTCCGGCGCAAGGTTGCCATCGTCGGATGAGGAGGAGAGGAGGACCCGGATGTCGCATCAGTCGCCGCAGTCTCAGGGAGGGGAGCCCGCGCCGCCACGGATCGCGGCTCGGCTTGATCGGCCTGGCAGCTCTGCGAAGCCGATCGATATCCTCGTGCTGGACGATTCCGAATTCGATGCATTGGCTCTGGAGCGGTCCTTCGACAGGACGCACCTGCCGATCCGTGTCACCACCGCCGGAACGCTGGAGGACTTTCGCAGTGCCCTGGCGGAGCGGACCTATGATCTGGTCTTCATCGACTACCTTCTGCCCGAGGGCGACGGTCTGGAAGCGATCGAGATCCTGCGGGCCAGTGACCTGAACGGCGATACGCCTGCGGTTATGATCACGAACGACGCCCGCTATGACGTAGCCGTGGCGGCCATTCGCAATGGGTGCCTCGACTATATCTCGAAATCCGGGCTCGAACCCGGCGGGGTGAAGGAAATCATCCTGCGTGCCCTCAGAGAGCCGGGGGGCAAACCGTCGGCACCGGTGCCGCGTGACAACATGATCTCGATCATCCGCGAGGTGCTGCGCGAGGAAATCGCCGCGTCTCGCGAGGGACAGGACGAAGGCCTGTTGATCCGGACGCTTGCGGCGCATGGGGTCATCCCGGCTGCAAACGGCGAGGCCCACTGGGAGGAGTTGCTGACCGAAGAGACCCCGACCTTCATCTTCCGCCCACAATGACGCAGTCGGGCTGGGCACCCTCCGGGCTCGACGCCGAAAGTGCCGGCAGCGACGGCCTGTCCGCAGGCCACTGCGTGCGCGCGCTCTTGATCGACGATAGCCGCGTTGACCGCGTCGTTGTGCGTCGCGCGCTCCGGCGTATGCTCCCCGACGCGGCTGTTATCGAATGCGACACGCTCGAGAGCGCAGCACGACGCCTTTCGGAGGGGCCTGTCGACCTGGTGATCTGCGATGATCTCCTGCCCGACGGGCGCGGGAGTGAGTTCCTCGCCGGCCTCGACCGCAGGATCGTGCGCGTGCTGGTCAGCGGCGTGTCCGATCAGGCCCCGGCAGGCATGCGGTTCGTTGCGAAGTATGAACTCGGCGAGGCGGAGCTTGCCCGTGGCGTGACAGAGGCGGGGCGCCTCGCCCAGGCCCGGGGGGCTGCCATGCCCGACAGGGCCGGACCGCCGGAGCGCGTGCGACGCGACATTGCGCAGGCCCTGACGCGCGCTCTCCGCATGATGCGGTCGAGTCGCCTGACGGACAGCGCGGTGCCGGAGGAAGAGCGGCGCGACAGGTTGATCCAGATCGAGGGGTTGCTGCTGGCGGCGCGGGACATGCTGGACGAGGAGCATCTGTCCGGGGGGGGGCTCCCCTGAGAACGGCCGGCACCTGCACGCCCATGCAGGAGGTCTAAGCAGGGGCGCGACATCCGCTCAGGTAGTCGCTCTTTGGCAGTCCTTGGCGTTGGCAGCTGCGGCACTCGCTGGCGACGGCGTGGCTTGGAGCGTCCAAGACGTGCAGCCACGGTCGGCTGTCCAGGCATCCCGAACCGCGCAGTCAGGCTTGAAGATCATGCCATGGCCAATTGTGCGCCGGCGGGAAGGCAGGACCTGCAGTCGTGATGAGCGTCGCGGCTGCCCCTCGGAGAGCGCGTTGGACGTGGCTGCGTCAACTGTGTTGATAGCCCCGCGCGGCATAGTCTTCCAGGATTTGCATCACAGCCGCATCGGTCATGGGTTTTACGAAGTAGCGACAGATGAGGGGTTGTTGCGCGGCGCGGGCCTTGTCGGACGGGTTGTCGGAGGATGTGAACATCATCACGACCAGCGGATCAGGGTGCGCCACCTCACGCAGTCTGCGCCCCATCTCCTCGATCATCTCGAAGCCGTTGAGGCCTGGCATGTTGATATCCACGAGGAGGAGGCAGGGCGCATCGCCTTCCGGCAAGGTCGAAAGGCCGGGCTGGGGCAGGTATGTGTCCAGGAAGGTCGTGCCGTCCTGTGCCTCGCCGACCGGGCAGAAGAGGCCACTCTTCGTCAGCCGCCTGCGCACGATGTAGCGATCCGCAAGAACATCGTCGACGACGATCGCGGGGATCACGGCCGGACCTCGGTGGAGGGGGCGGCGGGGATGGTGAGGTGGAAGTCCGTGCCTTCGGGGCTGCTTTCCACGTCGATCTGACCGCCGAGCCGGCGCAGGTGCTTGTGGACGATGGCGAGCCCCAGGCCGTGGCCCGCATCTGCTGCGAACCTTTTGAACATCGAGAATATGTGCGGCAGGTCCTCGGGGGCGATGCCGGGCCCGTTGTCCGAAATGATCATGTTCAATGTGTCCTCCGAGGTCTCGATGCGCAGGTTGACCCAATGATCCGGCTTTGCAGGGTCCCGGAAGCGGCAGGCATTGGACAGCAGGTTCTCGAGGATGGTGAGCAGGGCCTGCGGATGGGTGTGAAAGGTTTCGGAGCCGAGGCTCTGGATCGTGAGCACAGGCGGTTCGGCCTGGCTGGCCGTGAGGTCCTGCCAGATGTCGCGGGCCGCGCGCTCGAGGTGGACGTCGCCGGGGGCGCCTTCCGTCTGGCCCGCCCGGGCGAGGGCGAGCACGGCTTCAACCTTCGCGGCATTGCGCCGGGCAGACTTCAGGGCCTCGGAGATCGCCCGGCGGCACTCCTCTTCCGCGCCGGCGGACAGGTCTTCGAGAGCGAGTTCCAGCAAGCCTGCGATCGTTGAAAGCGGAGCCTTTAGGTCGTGGCTTGCCGAATAGGCGAATTGTGCGAGTTCGGCGTTCAGCTCGCTCAGGGCGGTGTTGCGTTCGGTGATCGCGGCGTCGTGCGCCAGCCGGTCGGTGATGTCGACGATCGTCGCCATCACCTGCGTGCCGGGCTGGCCGGCAATGGGCGTCAGGCCGATCTCGACTGGGACCTCGCGCCCGTCCGGCCGCAGGAAGACCAGATCGCGATTGGCGCCCATGGTGCGGGCCTCTGCCGCCGCCGCGAAGGAGTTCCGGAAGACCGCGTGTGCCTTGCGGAGCGCGGGGGGCAGGAAGGTCTCCACCGTGCGACCGAGCATCTCGTCTTCGGTGGCGCCAGCAAGGGTGCAGGCCGCCCGGTTCACCAGAATGAGCCGCCCCGTCTCGTCGACCATCAGCATGGCGCTTGCGGAGCTGTCGAGCGCGTCGCGCAGGCGGCGCTCCCCGGCCTTGCGTTCGGATATGTCGAGCACGGTCGCCAGGACCCAGGTCTCACCTTCTAGGCGCAGCGGCTCAAGTCCGATCTCGACCGGGAAGAGGCTGCCGTCTGCCTTGACCGCGAAGAGGTCGCGGCCGGCGCCCATGCGTCGCTTGGCCGGGCGATAGAGGAAGGCGGCGCGTTGTTGCGGGTGCTGGCTGCGCGCGGCATCCGGAACGAGGGTTTCGATGCGCTGCCCGTCCAGCCCGTGGGTGGGGTAGCCGAAGAGCGAGGTCATATGGGTGTTCGCCATGGCAATCTCGCCGTCGGGGCGGCACAGGAGCAACGGTGTCGGCGACAGGTCCAATGCGAGACGGTACTGCGCGAGCGTCGGTGGCTCCGCGGCCTCTGTCGGAGCGGAGGAGAGACGCGGCGGGGGGCGGCCTGCGACTGGTGCTGACGGCCCGATTTCAGGCGTCTGCATGATACGGAGCCTCTGCGGGGTCAGGTGTCCGGGGGAGGGACGAGAGCGGTTGCAAGGAGGGCGTGCTGTCAGGCGAGCAGACGACGCCTGTCAGGGCCGTCGCGATGGGCCGGGGCGATCCGGGCGATGGGCTGTCCCCAGGTGTTTCCAGCGCGCAGAGGGTGCCGCATGGGAGGCCGGGCCGGAGGGGGCCCGGACGTCTGGCGTCGGGGCATGCACTTGCCCGCCGGCGACTGTACCGCGGCGCCCGTCGTTCCCCTTGTTGACCCTGTGACCATGCCATGACGCGCCCTCCTGACCGCAGCCTAGGATCGGGGAGCTTAAAACGCGGTAAACATGCCTCGGCCTGCGAGGGGCAGGCCCTTGCCCGAGGGCGCGATGCTTATCAGACCCCGTTTCTGTCCCCGGACCGCCCTGCGGGGATCCGGCAGGCGTACCGCGCCGGGACAGTTTACATCGTCTTGCCGATTTCGCCGACGTCCAGCACCGGGGCGGCGTCGATGCCATCGGCGTCGAGCATCCCGGCCACCCGCTCCAGCGTGGCGACGATCATCGCCTGCTCCCAGTCGGCGAGGGCCTCGAACTGCTTGACGTAGCGCTGCTGCAGCGGATCGGGCGCGGCCTCCAGCGCCTGCCGCCCGGCTTCGGAGAGCACGACGTTGGTTTGCCGGCGGTCGGTCTGCGAGCGCTGCCGCTCGACCATGCCCCGGGCCACCAGCTTGTCGATCAGCGCGGTCATCGTGGCCTGCGTCACCCCCATGCGGGTCGAAAGCGTCTTGGGCGTCGCCTGTCCGGTCTCGGCCACGATCTGAAGCACCCGCAACTGGGGGGCGGTCATGCCGGCGTCACGGGCAAGCTGCCGTCCGTAAAGCTCGGTCGCGCGCAGGATGCGGCGCAGGGCGATCAGGCTGATGTCAGTGCGGTCCATAGGTGTCGGTCTGTCGGATAGGGTTCAGACATGGATACAGTCTTGGGCCGCTCTTGCAAGCACTTCGGGGCAGGGGAATCCTCAAGTAACTTTGCCATGCGAAGTGATATTTCCCGCGGGATACATCGCTTTTTGCCTTAAAAATATGGCGTATTTGCTCGTTTGGAAGAAAAGTACTTAGAGGGTTGAAATAAATCTCGGCCGAAATATATTTAGCCACACGAAACAAAACGGAGGCGATGAGGACCGTGCAGACACTGAAGACCATCCGCGGGGGCGAAAAGCCCGTGCTGCGTAAACCTGAAGGAACCGATGGCGCGGCCATCTGGGAGCTGGTGCGTGAGTGCAAGCCGCTCGATGAGAACTCGATGTACTGCAACCTCATCCAGGCGGACCACTTCCGCGACACCTGTGTCGTTGCCGAACTGAACGGCGACGTCGTGGGCTGGATCTCGGGCTATGTGAAGCCCGATGCACCGGACACGGTGTTCGTCTGGCAGGTCGCCGTCTCCGAAAAGGCCCGTGGCCACGGTCTCGGCGGTCGAATGTTGAATGCCCTGATGGAACGGGATGCCTGCGACGGCGTTACCAAGATGCAGACAACGATCACCGCCGACAACAACGCGAGCTGGGGCCTGTTCCGCCGTTTCGCCGAGAAGCGCGGCGCGGAGCTTGACGATGAACCCCATTTCACGCGGGACGACCACTTCGACGGCCAGCACGCGACCGAACACATGGTCACGATCGACATGGCCATTGCGGACCAGCAGGCGGCCTGATCGCTGCCCGCGTTTGCGGTCCCAGAGGCGGCCAGAGGCGCAGGCCCGGCCGCCCCACGACATCACCGTCGTCCCCTTCCCTGAGAGAGAACCGGAGAGAACCCATGGCAACTGACATGTCAGTTGAGAAGAAAGTATTTGCCCGACGCGAGTCTGAGGCGCGCTCCTACTGCCGCAGCTTCGACACCGTCTTCACCTCGGCCAGCGGCTCGGAGATGAAGGACGCCGCGGGCAACACCTACATCGATTTCCTGGCCGGCTGTTCCTCGCTGAACTACGGCCATAATGACCCGGACATGAAGGCCGCGCTGATCGAACACATCAGCAACGACGGCATCGCCCATGGCCTGGACATGTACACGCAGACCAAGGCCGCGTTCCTCGAAACCTTCGAGAACGTGATCCTGAAGCCGCGCGGCATGGACCACAAGATCATGATGGTGGGCCCGACCGGCACCAACGCCGTCGAGGCCGCCATGAAGCTGGCCCGCAAGGTGACCGGGCGCACAAACGTGATCGCCTTCACCAACGGCTTCCACGGCATGACGCTGGGCGCGCTCGCCGCGACCGCCAATGCTGGGAAGCGCGGTGGCGCAGGCATGGACCTGTCTGGTGTGACCCGGATGCCCTACGAGGGTGCCTTCGGCGACGAGGTGGACTCGCTCTCGCTCATCGAGCAGATGCTTGAGAACCCGTCCTCCGGCATCGACGCGCCTGCTGCCTTCCTGATGGAGCCGGTGCAGGGCGAGGGTGGCCTGAACGCCGCCTCCAAGGAGTTCATCGAGGGCGTGGCAAAGCTGGCCAAGAAGCACGGCGCGCTGCTGATCCTCGACGACATCCAGGCCGGCGTGGGCCGGACCGGCACCTTCTTCTCCTTCGAGGAGATGGACGTGGAGCCGGACCTGATCCCGATGGCGAAATCGCTGTCCGGCATGGGCCTGCCCTTTGCCGCGCTGCTGGTGAAGCCGGAGCATGACATCTGGAAGCCGGCCGAGCACAACGGCACCTTCCGGGGCAACACCCATGCCTTCGTGACCGCCCGCGTCGCGCTGGAGAAGTTCTGGAAGGACGACACCTTCCAGAAGGAGATTGAAACCAAGTCGGCGATCCTGTCCGAGGCCATGCACGAACTGGCCAAGGAGATCCCCGGCTCCAAGGTCAAGGGTCGCGGCATGATGATGGGCGTCGACGTCGGCTCGGGCGAGCTGGCAGGCGACATCTGCGCCGAGGCGTTCCGCAACGGTCTCATCATCGAGACCTCGGGCGCCCATGACGAGGTCGTCAAGGTCCTCGCGCCGCTGACCACGCCGGTGGAGACCTTCCGGGAGGGTCTGAAGATCCTCCTCCAGGCTGCCGCCACCCAGACCAAACACAAGATTGCTGCGGAGTAACACACCATGATCGTTCGCGACTTCAACAAGATCACTGCCGAAGAAAAAGACCGCGTCGTTTCGGACGCCAAGTGGACCTCGGTCCGCATGCTGCTGGCCGACGACGGCATGGGCTTCTCGTTCCACATCACCTTCCTCGAGGCCGGTTCGGAGCACACGTTCCACTACAAGAACCACTTCGAGAGCGTCTACTGCATGCAGGGCAAGGGCTCGATCACCGACCTTGCCACCGGCGAGACCCACGAGATCAAGCCCGGCGTCATGTACGCCCTGAACGAGCACGACAAGCACGTGCTGCGGGCCGAGGAAGAACTCGTCATGGCCTGCTGCTTCAACCCGCCCGTGACCGGCACCGAGGTCCATCAGGCCGATGGTTCCTACGCGCCGGCGGAAGAGGAAGTCGCCTGATCCCATCCGGAACGGCTTCATCACGAAACGGACCAATGGAAGGCCGCCGGGGGAAAGCCCCGGCGGAACGACAGTGACACACGCACAGCATACCGTCGAAAAAATCGGTGGCACCTCCATGTCCCGGGTCAACGAACTCGTGGACAGCCTCTTCATCGGGGGCCGGGAGGGGGCCGACCTCTACGAGCGCATCTTCGTCGTCTCCGCCTTCGGAGGCATCACGAACCTGCTGCTCGAGCACAAGAAGACCGGCGAGCCCGGGGTCTATGCGCTGTTCTCCAACGCCGAGAACGATCATGGCTGGATGGACGCGCTCAACCGCGTCACCGAGGCCATGAACGCCGCGCACCGCGAGATCCTGAATCATCCCGCCGACCTGTCGGATGCCGATGATTTCGTCCGCGACCGGATCGAAGGGGCGCGCAACTGCCTCATCGACCTGCAGCGCCTCTGCTCCTACGGGCACTTCCGCCTGTCGGAACACATGGCCCTGATCCGCGAGCTGCTGTCGGGGCTGGGGGAGAGCCACTCGGCCTTCGTCACCACGCTGCTGCTGCGTCGTCACAACGTCGATGCCCGGTTCGTGGACCTCTCCGGCTGGCGCGATGAGCGCGAGCTGACGCTGGAGGAACGGATCGCCACGGCGCTCGACGGGGTGGATACCTCGAAGGAGATGCCCATCGTCACCGGCTATGCCCAGTGTACCGAGGGGCTGATGAAGGAATACGACCGCGGCTATTCCGAGGTCACCTTCAGCCGAATCGCCGCCCAGACCAAGGCGCGCGAGGCGATCATCCATAAGGAATTCCACCTTTCTTCGGCGGATCCGAACCTCGTGGGGGGCCATGTGCGCAAGCTGGGCCATACCAACTACGACGTGGCGGACCAGCTGTCGAACATGGGGATGGAGGCGATCCACCCCAAGGCGGCCAAGACCCTGCGTCAGGCCGAGGTGCCGCTGCGCGTGACCAACGCCTTCGAGCCGGAGGACCCGGGCACTCTGATCGACGACCAGAAGGCGGAGACGCCCGCGGCCGAGATCGTCTGCGGTCTGCCGGTCTATGCGCTCGAACTCTTCGAGCAGGACATGGTGGGCGTGAAAGGCTACGACGCGGCCACGCTGGAGGTGCTCAAGCGCCACAAGGTGCGGATCGTCTCGAAGTCCTCGAACGCCAACACGATCACGCACTACGTCGACGCCTCGCTCAAGGCGATGCGCCGGGTGGAGCGGGACCTGGCCGAGATCTACCCCTCGGCCGAGCTTTCGGTGCAGTCGCTGTCGATCGCCTCGATCATCGGGCGCGACCTGCGGGGGCTGAAGGTCCTGACGCGTGGTCTGGACGCGCTGGAGACGGCAGGCATCGAGGTGCTGGCCGTGCACCAGACGACCCGCTCGGTCGATGTGCAGTTCGTGGTGCCGCGCGATGCGCTGGATGCCACGGTCGGCGCGCTGCATGACGCGGTGGTGCCGGTGGAGAAAGAGACCGAAAAAGAGGTCAAGGCCGCCGCCTGAGCGGACCTGCCAGACCCCGATTGCAAGACACATATCCCTGAGCGGGCCGTCCGGCTCTCTCAGGGCGGTCCTCAGGGAGCAAGGGCCCCGTTCCGATGGAGCGGGGCCCTTCACTCTGCGCGCTGTCCGCCGGGCTTCTGTCACGAAAGTGCCATCAAACAAGGCGCCGGGGGCAGGGCGGGGCGGCTGCCCTGACGGAAAGCGGCCCGTCCCGGGGCGCGTTACAAAACTTTCGCCAAACCGATACATTTCCGACTCCCGCCGCCAATAGCACCCCCCGTGAAAGATGTGGGGACAAGACGTGCTGCGGATCGACAACCTGACCAAGACCTTCGGGGCCAACACTGCTGTGGACCGGGCCACCATTCACGTGGACCGGCCGATGATGATCGGCATCATCGGGCGTTCGGGGGCGGGCAAGTCGACCCTGCTGCGGATGCTGAACCGGCTGACGCCCCATTCCTCGGGCACGATCACCTTCAACGGCCTCGACGTCACCGCGCTCAAGGGCGGCGACATGCGCCGCTGGCAGGCGCACTGCGCGATGATCTTCCAGCAGTTCAACCTCGTGCCCCGGATGGACGTGGTCTCGAACGTGCTGCATGGCACGCTCAACCGTCATTCCACGCTGGCCGCGCTCTTCAACCTCTACCCGGCCTCGGACATCCACCGCGCCATCGACATCCTCGAACGGCTGGGCATCGCGCAGCATGCCCCCAAGCGGGCCGAGGCGCTGTCGGGCGGGCAGCAGCAGCGCGTGGCCATTGCCCGCGCCCTGATGCAGGACCCGCAGATCATCCTCGCCGATGAACCCATCGCCAGCCTCGACCCGATGAACGCGCAGGTGGTGATGGAGGCCCTGCGCCGCATCCACGAGGAAGACGGCCGCATGGTCATCGCGAACCTGCACACGCTCGACACCGCGCGCCGCTACTGCGACCGGGTGATCGGCATGCGCGACGGGCGCATCGTCTTCGACGGCCTGCCCGAACAGCTGACCACCGGCGCGGCCCGCGACATCTACGGCGCCGATGCGTCGTTCAGCGAGGCCGCCACCTCCACCGAGATCGGCGCGCTCGACCGGCCGTCCGCCAAGGCCACCGCGCGCGTTCCTGCCTGAGTTTCATCTGCCCCCGTCGCCTGTCGCGGCGGGGTTTTTCAATCTGGGAGACCAACCGATGAAAAAACTGATCGCGGCCGCCCTGGCCACCACCACCCTGGCCGGCGCCGTTTCCGCACAGGACATCACCGAATTCCGCCTCGGCATCCTCGGCGGCGAGAACGCCCAGGACCGCCTGGCCTCGAACCAGTGCTTTGCCGACAAGATCGCCGATGCGCTCGGCGTCGAGGTGAAGGTCTTCACCCCCGCCGACTACAACGGCGTGATGCAGGGCCTCCTCGGCGGCACCATCGACGCGGCCTGGATGGGCGCCTCCTCCTATGCCGGCACCTACATTGCCGATCCGGAAGCGGTCGAGCCCGTGCTGGTCAAGCAGAACGAGGACGGCTCCATCGGCTACTACTCGATCGGTTTCGCCCGTGCCGACAGCGGCGTGACCTCGCTGGACGACCTGAAGGGCAAGAAGTTCGGCTTCGGTGACCCGAACTCGACCTCCGGCTACCTGATCCCCTCGATCGAGATCGCCGAGGCCGGCTTCCCGATGGAGCCCGGCCAGTTCTTCGGCGACGTCGTCTTCACCGGCGGCCACGAGCAGACCATCGTTGCCGTGAACAACGGTGACGTGGACGCGGGCGTGACCTGGGCCGACGGCCAGGGCGAATGGGAGGACGGCTTCAACTCCGGCGCGCTGCGCAAGGCCGTGGACGCGGGCCTCGTCGACATGAACGACCTGGTGCAGATCTGGCAGTCGAACGTGATCCCCGAGGGTCCCTTCGTCCTGCGCAAGGCCCTGCCGCAGTCGGTCAAGGACACCGTGACCGAACTGACCGCGAACCTCTGGGAAGAAGACGCCGATTGCGCCTACGGCGTGGCCGCAGGCGACGCGAAGGACTTCATCCCCGTCACCCACGAGACCTACAAGTCGATCGTCGCTGCCCGCCAGTCGAAGATCAACTGATCCTGACCGCTTCGAGGGGTCCGCGTCCGCGCGGGCCCTTCTTTATTCAGGGATACCCCATGGCCGACCAGACCGCCGCCTCCATCGAGGACGCAAGCCCCGCGGAGATCCGCGAACGCTATCTTGCCCAGACCCGTCGCAAACGCCTCTACAGCGGGATGCTGCTGGCGGTCTTCGTGGCGCTCATGGCCGGGGGCTTCATCACCGCCGACAGCCGCAACGCGGGGGGCTTCTGGGATGGCCTGCACCGCATCTTCGACTTCCCTGCCGGCGTCATCGCCGAGACGGTCGAGAAGATCGACCGGATGCCCGCGAACCTCGTGAAATTCTTCCCCGCGCTGATGGAGACGATCAACATCGCCGCCGCCGCCACCCTGCTGGGCGCGCTTGGCGGGATCGTCCTGTCGATGCTGGCGACCCGCGGCATGGCCCGCTGGCCGCGCCTGATCCCGGTGTTCCGCCGGATCATGGACGTGATGCGCGCCGTGCCCGAGATCGTCATCGCGCTGGTGCTGATCTTCGTCCTCGGCGGCGGGCCGGTGCCCGCGATGATCGCCATTGCCTTCCACACGGTCGGCGCCCTCGGCAAGCTCTTCTCCGAGGTGAACGAGAACGCCTCGCTCAAGCCGGTCGAGGGGCTCGCCTCCGTGGGCGCCAACTGGTCGCAGCGCATGTTCCTCGGCGTCGTGCCGCAGGTGGCGCCGAACTACCTCAGCTATGCGCTGCTGCGCTTCGAGATCAACATCCGTGCCTCCGCCATCCTCGGCTTCGTGGGCGCGGGCGGCATCGGCTACGAGCTCAAGAACGCCATCGGCTGGGGCATCGGGCGCTATGACGAGGCGGCGGCGATCTTCCTGCTGCTGTTCCTCACCATCGTCGTGGTGGACCAGGTCTCGTCCTATGCCCGCGACCTGCTGACCCACGGCCGCAAGAAGGAGATGCTGGCATGACCCTCGCTGCCGATATGCCGATGGACGGGCTGAAGACCCGCGCCGAGGCGCTGTTCCGCCGCAAGCGCATGGTGGCCATCGCGCTGCCGCTGGTGCTGCTGGCCTACCTCGTCTACGCGCTTTTCGCCTTCAACGTGCCTGCGCTGCTGCAGGGTGCGAGCCTCGAGAACGGGGCCACGCTGATCCGCGACAGCTACAGCTACAAGACCCATGTGACCCGCGACAACCGCTCGGGCGAAGTGACCTTTGCCATCGAGGGCGAGCGCAAGGGCGAATACGCCCCGGGCACCCACCCGGACTGGGTGACGGTCGCGGGCGATGACACGATCACCGACCTCGGCGGCGGGCACCTTGTGCATTACAGGGCCGAGGGCGTCTCCTACGAGATCCCGGGCTATGGCACGGTGAGCGCGCAGCCCGGCAATGGCGGCGTGAACGCGACCTTCCCGGACGGCGACCTGCCGGAGTGGATCAATGCCTCGAAGAACCGGGTGACGATCACCACCGATGCGGGCCGCGTGACGATCACCCGCAACCGGACCGAGGTCTTCCGCTACTCGCTGGGCTGGGAGCTCTTCTTCTTCACCCTCGACAGCCCCTATCACGGGATGGGCCCGGGCGAGCTGCTGTCCCATGCGCTTTCGGGCGAGGCGGGCGCGATCTGGCACGATTTCTGGAACAACGCCATGTGGCGGCACGGGGACGTGGCCTGGGCGCTGGTGGAAACTGTGCTGATGGCCTTCCTCGGCACCTTCGGGGCGGCCATCGTGGCGTTGCCGCTGGCCTTCCTCGCGGCCCGCAACTTCGCGCCCCTGATGGCGGTGCGCTTCACCTTCCGGCGGATCTTCGACTTCCTGCGCGGCACCGATGCGCTGATCTGGACCATCGTGCTGTCGCGGGCCTTCGGGCCCGGGCCGATGACCGGGGCACTGGCGATCCTGCTGACCGACACCGGCAGCTTCGGCAAGATGTTCTCGGAGGCGCTGGAGAACGTGGACGGCAAGCAGATCGAGGGCGTGCAGTCGACCGGGGCCAAGCCGCTGCTGCGCTACCGCTTCGGGGTGATCCCGCAGGTGACGCCGGTGCTGCTGAGCCAGGTGCTCTACTTCTTCGAGAGCAATACCCGGTCGGCCACGATCATCGGCGCGATCACCGGTGGCGGCATCGGCCTGATGCTGACCCAGGCCATGATCACCCAGAAGGACTGGGAGGAGGTGACCTATTTCATCATCCTCGTGATCCTGCTGGTCTTCGTGATGGACTGGTTCTCGGGCTGGCTGCGCCGCAAGCTCATCGGGGGCGAGCGCTGAGCGCAGCATCTCTCTGACCCTTCGCTGATCCCTGAGACCGGACCGGAGAATGGAGATTTTCCGGTCCGTTTTCTTTGCAGAAAACGGGCAGGGTGGGGAGGTTGGGCGCCCGTCGTGTTGCGTGGTCTCTGCGGGGTGGCTGGAAGAATTTTGAAAATTCTTCCCAAAATTCCTGGAGGAATTTTGGGGGGGGCCGTCTGCCCCCTCTTGCAGGCTGCGCCTGCAATTCACCCCCGAGGATATTTGGGGAAACGAAAATGAAAGGGGGGGGCGCCGAGGGGGGATTGGCGGGTTATTCAGCGGCGCGCAGGCCGGGCTTGTTGGAGGGGAGGACCTCGATCTGGTGGTCGGGGCCGGCGTCCCAGAGGATTTCCGGCGCCTTCAGGCGGCGGGCGGCGCGGCGCAGGGTCCAGTCGCGCGCGGCTTGGCTGGTGCGGCCGAAGGAGAGCCGCGCGAGGAGGGTGGCCAGCAGGTTGACATAGGTCGAGGCCCAGACCCGCAGCGCCAGCATCGCAGGTGTGAAGACGAGGGTCAGCACCGTCGCGATGCCGAGGCCAAAGACAACCGCCGTGGCGAGCTGCTTCCACCAGAGCGCGGTGGGGCTGTCGATGGAATAGCCGCCGCCGAAGAAATCGAGCGAGAGGCCGAACATCATCGGCGCGAGGCCCGCCATGGTGGTGATCGTGGTCAGCAGCACCGGGCGGATGCGGTCCTCGGCCGTGCGGATGATGGCCTCGATCCGGGGCATGTACTGGGAGTATTCCTGGTAGGTGTCGATCAGCACGATGTTGTTGTTCACCACGATGCCCGCCAGGGCCACGATCCCGGTCCCGGTCATGATGATCGAGAAGGCCTGATCCATCACCAGCATGCCGATCAGCACGCCCGCGGTGGAGAGCACCACGGCGAGCAGCACCAGCACGGAATTGTAGAAGGAGTTGAACTGCGCCAGCAGGATGATGAACATCAGCGCGAGCGCGGCGGAGAAGGCGGACATGAGGAACTGCTGGCTTTCCGCCTGGTCCTCCTGGTCGCCGGTCCAGACCGTCTCGATCCCGGGGGGCAGGTCGGCCTCGGTGTCGAGCCAGCGCTGGAGCGTCTCGATCCGCTCGGTGGCGGTGATCGGCTGGGGCTTGCCCTCGGGGCCCTCGGTGGTGAGGCCGGGCAGGACCGCGGCCTTCACGTCGAAGTAGCGGGTCTGGTCGACGCGCTTGATCTGGGCCAGTTTCTCCACCGGCTTGCGGGTGATGAAGTTGGAGAGCGGCACGAGCCCGTCGGAGGTGCGGACCTTGAGATTGTCGAGGGTCGAGAGCACGCGGTCCTCGGCGGGCAGGCGAACGCGGATGTCGATCTCCTCGTCGGAGCTGTCCACCGACATCGTGTCGAGCAGGATGCCCCTGGTGACGAGCTGCACCATGGCACCCACGGTGGCCACGTCGGCGCCGTAGCGGCCGGCCTTCTCCACGTCCACGTCGATCTGCCAGTCGATGCCGGGCAGGGGCAGGCTGTCCTCTACAAGGTCGAGGCCCTCGGTCGCGTCGAACTTCGCGCGCACCTTCTCGGTGGCGGCGACGAGGGCGTCCCAGTCGTCGCCGCGGATCTGCAGGTGGACCGGCTTGGCGGAGGCCGGGCCCATGGAGGCGGAGAGGATCTCGACCCGGATGCCCGGCACCTCGGCGAGGGCGCGGTTCAGGTCGGCGATCACCACGTCGCCGTCCAGCTCGGGCAGGCCCTTGCGGTCTTCCCAGGGCACGATTTCCAGCTGGATCTGCCCGATGGTGTCCAGAGGCGCCTCGGCCCCGCCGGTGTTGGTGTTGAGCCCGCCGTCGCCCGCGAAGGAGAAGGCATTGAGCACGCCGGGGTGCTGAAGCACGATGTCCTCCACCGCGTGCATCAGCGCATCCTTCTGGTCGAGGCTGAGGTTGCCGCGGGCGCGGACGTAGACGATGGCCTGTTCCGGCTCGCTCTCGGTGAAGAATTCGACGCCCTTGTTGTTCTGGCCGAAGAAGATGAACGTGGCGATGACGAAGGCGATCACCGTGCCGATGGTCACCAGCGGCATCACCGGGTTGCCGGTCAGCGCCTTGATGACCCAGCCGAAGGCAGTGCGCCGGCGGCCGACGCGGAGCTTGCCGCCCCGGCGCAGGGGTAGTTTCGCGGCCGTCACGGTGATCGAGGCGGCGACGGCAGCAAGGCAGAAGAGGATCAGGCCGGGCAGGGGGGCCGCCATCCCGGGCAGCAGGGCGCTGCCGGTGAGATAGGCGGGGTTCACCGCCCACATGGCGCCCACGAACATCGCGTACATCGCTACCGGCACCAGCGCCGCGCGGGCCCACCACGGCAGGGCGGCCGTCAGCCGCCTGGCCGAGCGCTCGAAGGTGCGGGCGATGCGGCCCGTGACGCCGCCCATGACCGGCAGGTAGATCAGCGCCACCACCAGCGAGGCGGAGAGCACGAAGATCAGCGTGACCGGCAGCATGCCCATGAACTCGCCCGGGACGCCGGGCCAGAACAGCATCGGCAGGAAGGCGCAGAGCGTCGTGGCGGTGGAGGAGATCACCGGCCAGAACATCCGCTGCGCCGCCTCCACGTAGGCGTGCATCGGCCCGGTGCCCTCGCTGATCCGCCGGTCGGCGTATTCGACGATGACGATGGCGCCGTCGACCAGCATCCCCACGGCGAGGATCAGGCCGAACATGACGATGTTGGAGATCGTGATCCCCATGGCGGCCAGCAGCACGAAGCAGAGCAGGAAGGAGGTGGGAATCGCGAAGCCCACCAGCAGCGCGGGCCGAGGGCCGAGGGCGGCGAGGATGACGATCATGACAAGCGCGATGGCGGTCAGGACCGAGCCTTCGAGCTGCTGCACCATGGAGGCGACCACGCGGCTCTGGTCGTTGGAGGTGCCCATGTGGATCGCGGATTGCAGCCCCTCGGGCCAGTCCGCGCGGGCCTCGGCCACGACCTCCTTCACCGCGGCCACGGTGTCGATCAGGTTGAAGCCCTTGCGCTTGACCACCTGCAGCGCGACCGTGGTCTGGCCGTTGAAGCGCGCGGTGCCGGTGCGGTCCTCGAAGGTGAGGCGGATCTCGGCCAGATCGCCGAGGGTCACGACGCGGTCGCCGTTGATCTTGACCGGCAGGGCATAGATGTCGCGCGGTTCCTGGAACGAGCCGGGGATCTTCACCGCGAAGGTGCCGCCCGCGCTGTCGACCTCGCCCGCGGCGATCAGCTGGTTGTTGTTGGTCACCACGTTGATCAGTTCGGCCGCGGTCACGTTGTAGGATTCCAGCCGCAGCGGGTCGATCACCACCTCGACCATCTCGTCGCGCTGCCCGGCGATGCCGGCCTCCAGCACGGAGTCGAGCCCCTCGATCCGGTCCTGCAGGTCCTGCGCCACGCGGTTCATGGTGCGTTCGGGCACGTCGCCCGTCAGGTCTACGATGAGGATCGGGAACTCGGAGAAGTTGATCTCGCTGATCGTGTACTTGTCGGCGCCTTCCGGGAACTTGCTTTCCGCGGTCTGCATGGCGTCGCGCACGTCGGCCATGGTCTTGGTCTTGTCCCAGCCGAACTCGAATTCCAGCGCGACCCCGGCATAGCCTTCGGCAGCGGTGGCGGTCATCTTGTCGAGCCCGTCGAGATCGGAAAGCTCCGTCTCCATGGGCTTGACCAGCAGCCGTTCGCTGTCGGCGGCGGAGATGCCGGGGAACTGGACCGAGACGTAGAGCGCGGGGATCTCGATGTCGGGCTCGCCCTCCTTGGGGAGGTTGGCATAGGTGAAGCCGCCCGCGATCAGCGACAGCGCGATGAAGGCGAGGATCATGCGGGCGCGGTTGGCCGCCGCCGCGACGATCCCGTTCACTGGCCTGCTCCCTCTGCGGGCGGCGCGAAGGTGGCCGCCACCGGCACGCCCGCGATGACGAAGTCCTGCCCGATGACGATCACGTCCGCCTGCTCCGGCAGGCCGGTGAGCCAGACGCCTGTGGCCGTGTCGCGCATCAGGGTGACGGGTACGAAGGCCGCCTTGCTGTCGCCATCCACCACGCGCACTCCGAGGACCCCGTCATCGTTGAGGGTGAGCACCGATTGCGGCAGCAGATGCGCCAGAACGCCTTCGGCGGAGATCGACATTTCCACCGTCTGACCGTCGCGGATCGCAAGGTCAGGGTTCGCGACCGTCACTTCGACCTGGAAGGTGCGGGTCTCGGGGTCGGCGGAGCGGGCGATGTAGGTCACCTGGCCCCTCACCTGCGCGCCGCCGGAAGCAAGCCGGCCCGCGGCCATGGCGCCCATCTTGACGCGGTCCACCTGAAGCTCGGGCACGTAGGCCACCAGCTTGACCGGGTCGAGCTGCGTGACCGTGGCGCAAAGGCTGCCGCTTTGCAGGAGGGTGCCCAGTTCGGCGGTGTCGCTTTCCAGCAGGCCGCCGAAGGGCGCAGTGATCGTCAGCTTGGTGATCTCGTTCTGCGCCGAGGCGACGGAGGCCTGCGCAGCCTCGACAGCGGCATCGGCGCTGGTCAGCCCCGACTTGGCGGAGGCGACCGAGGCCTCGGCGGCGCGCACCGCGGCCCGGGCGGAGGCGAGCTGCGTGTCGGAGGAGAAGCCGTCACCCTTCAGCCGGTCCCGGACGGTGAAGGTGATCTGCGCCTCGTCGAGGGCGGCCTCTGCCTCTGCCACGCGGGCGGTGGCGGTGGGGCGGGCGGCCTCGGCCTCGGCCAGGGAGGCCTGTGCCTGGGCCAGCGTGGCCTGACGGGTGCCGGGGTCGAGCTGGCAGAGCGCTGCGCCGTCCTCGACCATGGTGCCCTTGCGCAGCGGCTCGGAGATGACGCGGCCCGTGGTCTCGGCCATCAGGTCGACCTCGCGGGCGGCCTTGGTCTGGCCGCGCACGATGACGGCGCTGTCGATCTCCCGCGCGGTGGAATGGGTGGCAACGACGCGGACCGGCGCGGCCTCCTGCGTCTTTTCGGCGGAGGCGGCAAGGCTTTCGGGGCTCATGGCCGGGGTGTCCTCGGCCTGGGCCACCGCGACGGCCTCCTCGAGGCCCTCTCCGCGTGCGAAGGCCAGCAGGGCGTCGCGCTCGATCACGAGCAGGTAGAGAAAGACCGTGACGGCAACGGCCGTCAGCAGGGGGAACAAACGCATACCGAAATGACCCTGTTGCTGCGCGCGTAATGTTTCAGCCCAGATGGGACGGCCCCGTCGCATTGCAAGAGGGGCCCGGAAGTTTCTGAACTGTCCGGTTCAGAATAGGGGGTTCCGCAGCGCGGCGCAACCGTGTGCGGACGGCGGATATCGGCCCGAAATGTCGCGCTGCGCCAATGGGTCGCGGCGGTTTGGCGTAGGAGGCGTGACCGGCCTGTGTGGTCAATGCTGTCCACTTCTGGCGGTTCACGTTTGTGAGGGCGTGCCGCCCGATCCCCGCCCGCGCGGACCCGGCCCCTTGGCACGCCCCAAGTGACGCGATAAGAGGGGTCGATCCGGTTCAGGGGGAAGACGTGAGCGACACTGACAGCTTCATCGACGAGGTGACCGAAGAGGTTCGCCGTGACCGCCTTTTTGCGCTGCTCAAGCGCTATGGCTGGATCGCGATCCTGATCGTCCTTGTCATCGTGGGCGGTGCCGCCTGGCGTGAGTACAGCCGCGCGACGCAGACGCGGCAGGCGCAGGATCTTGGCGAGGCGCTGCTGGCGGCGCTGGATCAGGACACGCCCGAGTCCCGCGTGGCCGCGCTTGACGCCGTGGTGGTGGACAGCGCCGGCGGCCGTGCCCTGCGCGCCTTCCTGAAAGCCTCCGAGGCCGCAGAGGCCGGCGATACCGCCGCCGCTGCCGATGCCCTCGAAGCGCTCGCGGACGAGCAGGACCTGCCGATGGTCTACCGCCGCGTGGCCGCCTTCAAGGCGCTCGGCCTGCAGGCCGGCACGATGTCGCCTGCCGACCGCCGCGCCGGTTACGAGGCGCTGCAGGGCGGGGCCGCGGACTTCCGCCTGCTGGCTCAGGAGCAGATCGCCCTGACCTATATCGAGGAGGGCGACACCGCCGCCGCGATCGAGGAATTGCGGGCAATTCAATCGGATGCAGAAGTAAGCTCAGGCTTGCGTCGCCGCGTCACACAGTTGATTGTGGCGCTTGGGGAGCCGGCTTCGGCTTCCGAGACCGACAACGGGTAAAGACAGAGGGCCGGGCAGCCATGATGCAGGATACGTCCAACACCTGGACCGAGACCGGCCGCGCGCGCGGCCTCCGCGGACGCTTGATGCTGGGCGCGGGGCTCAGCGGCCTGCTGGCCCTCACCGCCGCCTGTTCCGAACCGGAAGTGATCCTGACCGGCACGCGGGAAGACCCGCGCTCGGTCCTGCAGAACCCCGCGCCCGGCGACCTGCCGGTCGAGACGGCGAACGAATCCCGCCCGATCTCGCTGCCCGCGGTGCAGGGCAACGCCAACTGGCCGCAGCGTCACACGACGCCCGCGACCCGCGTGTCGAACGCCGCCCTGAGCCCCGCGCCGCAACTGGCCTGGAGCGCGCCGATCGGCGAGGGCGACAGCCGCAAGTTCCGCATCACCGCCGATCCGGTGGTCGCCGATGGCCGCGTCTTCACGCTCGACGCCGTGGCGACCGTGACCGCCGTCTCGACCGGCGGACAGGTGCTGTGGTCCCATGACCTCGTGCCGCCGCGCGACAGCGACGGCGATGCCTCGGGCGGCGGGCTGGCCACCGGCGGCGGGCGTCTCTACGTCTCCTCGGCCTTCGGGATGCTGACCGCGCTGGATCCGGCCACCGGCAACGAGCTCTGGACCCAGCGGTTGAACGCCACCGGCTCGGGCACGCCGACCTATCACGACGGTGTCGTCTACGTGACCTCGGGGGACAACCTCGCCTGGGCGGTGGAGGCCGACACGGGCCGCATCCGCTGGCAGCTGTCCGCGGCGCCGGACATCAACAACATCGTGGGCGGCCCGGCCCCCGCCGTGACCGACCAATATGCCGTCTTCGGCTTCGGCTCGGGCGAAGTGCAGGGCGCCTACAAGGGCGGCGGCATGCGTGTCTGGGACACGATCGTCAATGGCCGCCGCGAGGGCTATGCCCGCGCCAACGTCGATGACATCACCGGCGATCCGGTGATCGTCGGCGATACGGTCTACGTCGGCTCCTCCTCGGGGCGGATGGTCGCCCTGAACCTCGCCAGCGGCGCCCGGGTCTGGAGCACCGAGGAAGGCCCGATCTCGCCTGCCTGGGTTGCGGGCGGCTCGGTCTTCCTGCTCTCCGACCGGAACGAACTGGTCCGGCTCGACGCCAGCGACGGCTCCCGTATCTGGGCGCAGCCGCTGCGGTTCTTCGTCAAGGACAAGCCGAAGAAGCAGAAAGAGGTCTTCGCCTACTACGGGCCGATCCTCGCCGGCGGGCGTCTCGTCGTGTCGTCGAACGAGGGCTACGTCTACTTCTTCGATCCCGCCAGCGGCACCCTGACCGGTCAGGTCGAGGTCCCCGGCGGTGCCACCTCGGCCCCCGTGGTGGCGGGCAACACGCTCTATGTCGTGGGGTCGGACGGCACGCTCTACGCCTATCGCTGAGCTTGACGCTTTCCCCGCGCGGACAAATCGTGTAACGGGGCGGCTTGATCCGTCTTTGGAGTGACAGATGTCTTTTTCGCTCGCCATCGTGGGCCGGCCCAACGTGGGCAAGTCCACGCTGTTCAACCGTCTCGTGGGCAAGCGCCTGGCCCTGGTCGATGACCAGCCGGGCGTGACGCGCGACCTGCGCGAAGGCGAGGCGAAGCTGGGGGATATCCACTTCACCGTGATCGATACCGCGGGTCTGGAAGACGCCACCGACGACTCGCTTCAGGGCCGCATGCGGCGCCTGACCGAACGCGCCGTGGACATGGCCGATGTCTGTCTCTTCATGATCGACGCCCGCACCGGCGTGACGCCCACGGACGAGATCTTTGCCGAGATCCTGCGCAAGCGCGCCGACCGCGTGATCCTCGCCGCGAACAAGGGCGAGGGGGCTGCCGCCGACGCCGGCGTTCTGGAGGCCTGGAACCTCGGTCTTGGCGAGCCGCTGCGCCTGTCCGCCGAACACGGCGAGGGCATGAGCGAGCTCTATTCGGCCCTGATGCCGATCGCCGATGAATTCGCCGAGAAGGTCAGTGCCGCCGCCGCCGAGGCGCCGGTGATCGAGGTCTCGCTGCCCGAGGACCTGACCGAGGCCGAAGGCGAGGAGCTGGAGAACGACGAGAGCTGGCGTCCGTCCGAATTCCGTCCGCTGCAGGTTGCCGTTGTGGGCCGTCCGAACGCGGGCAAGTCCACGCTGATCAACCGCATCCTCGGCGAGGACCGCCTGCTGACCGGCCCCGAGGCCGGTATCACCCGCGATGCCATCTCCCTGCGGATCGACTGGGATGGCACGCCGATGCGGATCTTCGACACCGCCGGCATGCGCAAGAAGGCCAAGGTGCAGGACAAGGTCGAGAAACTCTCGGTCTCGGACGGTCTGCGCGCGGTGAAATTCGCCGAGGTCGTGGTGGTGCTTCTGGATGCGGCCATCCCCTTCGAGCAGCAGGACCTGCGCATCGCGGATCTGGCCGAGCGGGAAGGCCGCGCGGTCATCATCGCGGTGAACAAGTGGGACGTGGAAGAGTACAAGCAGGAGAAGCTGCGCGACCTGAAGGAGAGCTTCGAGCGCCTCCTGCCGCAGCTGCGCGGCGCGCCGCTGGTCACCGTTTCGGCCAAGACCGGCCGCGGCCTCGACCGGCTGCATGATGCGATCCTGCGCGCCCATGAGACGTGGAACCGCCGCGTCTCCACCGCGAAGCTGAACCGCTGGCTGATCGGCATGCTGGAGCAGCACCCGCCGCCCGCGCCGCAGGGCCGCCGCATCAAGCTGCGCTACATGACGCAGGCGAAGACCCGGCCGCCGGGGTTCGTCGTGATGTGTTCGCACCCCGACAAGATCCCCGAGAGCTATTCGCGTTACCTCGTGAACGGGCTGCGGGCGGACTTTGACATGCCCGGCACGCCGATCCGGCTGACCATGCGCGGGCAGGGGAACAAGAACCCCTACAAGGGCCGGCGCGAGAAGAACGCTGGCGCCCTGAAGAAGCACCTCGACAAGAAGAAGTGAGGCTTACTTCGCCGTCGCATGCCGGGCGGCGGTGAGGCCCACGGCCACCAGTGCCAGACCGGTGGCGATCAGCATCACCTTGTTCAGCGGTTGGATGTTCGAGGCCAGCACCCCGATCAATGCCCAGACCAGCGCCGCGGCGTAGCCCCAGCTGCGCGGTCGCAGTCGCAGCACCGCCAGGCCCAGCACGATTGCCAGCCAGAGGAAGGCCACGTGGATCGGCGTGACCGGCGCGGCGCCATAGCCCGAGGCCAGCACGGCGGTCGCCACGCAGGAGGCGGCGGTGAGCCAGCCGGCGTAGAGCCCCAGCGGCACCTCCAGCCACCACGGATCGACCCGGGGGGCACGCAGCAGGGCCAGCACGGCGGTGCCCCACATGATCCAGATCAGCACCGTGGCCCAGATCGGCGAGAGGTTCGCGACGGGTATCCACGCCGCGCCGACCACGAGGCTGGCGATGAGCGGCGCGCGGGTCCGGTCCCATCGGGGATCGGTGTCGCGTTTCAGCAGGCCGTAACCGCCCGAGACGATGAGCCAGAGGTAGATCACCCCCCAGATCGAGAAGGCCCAGCCCGCCGGTTGCAGCGGCGGATCGGTTTGGGGCACGGGAAACTGGTCCGGCGAGAAGCCGTTGAACCCGGTACTGACAAGCGGCGAGGCAGCAAAGGCCAGGGCCGCGGCGAGCACGAAAAACGCATTCATCTTCATCATGTCCGTGAAACGTTCCAGACGGCCAAGTGGTTCACTCTCAAGCGGAATACCGGCCATGAGCAAAGCGCCCGCCTTGCCGTCCCCGCACCGCTGTCCCGGTTTCCCGGAGAACTTTTCGAAGAATTTTCCCAAGAATTCTTGAAAATCCCTGGTCGCGTGGGGCGATGTCGGCGTGGTCCACGGGCCAGGGTCTGCGTCTGGGTCTGATCTGGGACCGAGTGGGAAGCGCCCAAAGGAAAACGGCGCCCCGAAGGACGCCGCTTGTCTTGCAAACCTGCCGCAATGTGCCGGATCAGACCAGTACGCCCTCGGCGCTCAGCGTGGTCTTGCCGCGCAGGTAGGGGTGCAGCACGGCCGGCAGCACGACCGAGCCGTCCTCCTGCTGGCCGTTCTCCAGCACGGCGATCAGCGCGCGGCCCACGGCGAGGCCCGAGCCGTTCAGCGTGTGCACGAACTCCGGCTTGCCGCCCTCGGCGGGCTTGAAGCGGGCATTCATGCGGCGGGCCTGGAAATCCCCGCAGACCGAGACCGACGAGATCTCGCGGTAGGTGTCCTGACCGGGCAGCCAGACCTCGATGTCGTGGGTCTTGCGCGCGCCGAAGCCCATGTCGCCGGTGCAGAGCACCACGGTGCGGTAGGGCAATTCCAGCTTTTCGAGGATCGCCTCGGCGCATTTGGTCATGCGCTCGTGCTCCTCCAGCGAGGTGTCCGGATGGGTGATCGAGACCATCTCGACCTTCTCGAACTGGTGCTGGCGCAGCATGCCCGCGGTGTCGCGGCCCGCGCTGCCCGCTTCCGAGCGGAAGCACTGGGTGTGGGCCACGTAGCGCCGGGGCAGGGTGCCTTCCTCGACCGTCTCGCCGTGGACGATGTTGGTCAGCGTGACCTCTGCCGTCGGCACCAGCCACCAGCCTTCGCGGGTCTGGTAGCTGTCCTCGCCGAACTTCGGCAGCTGGCCGGTGCCCAGCATCATCTCGTCGCGCACCAGAACCGGGGTCCAGGTCTCGTTCAGGCCATGGTCCTCGACGTGGGTGTCGATCATGAACTGCGCAAGCGCCCGGTGGATACGGGCGACGCCCGCGCTCAGCACGACGAAACGCGCGCCCGAAAGCTTGGCCGCGGTCTCGAAGTCCATGCCCGGTTTCACGCCGGCCAGTTCGTAGTGCTCCTTGGGCGTGAAGGCGAAGGTTCGGGGCGTGCCCCAGCGGCGGATCTCGACGTTGTCGTCCTCGTCCGCGCCCTGCGGCACGTCCGCGAAGGGCGCGTTCGGGATGCCCATGAGCATGTCGGTCAGCTTCGCGTCGAGCTCCTTGGCCTCGGCGTTCATCGCCGCAACCTCGGCCTTCTTGTCGGCCACGAGGGCGCGCAGGCGTTCGAACTCGGCCTCGTCGCCGCGGCCCTTGGCGGCGCCGACTTCCTTGGAGGCCTTGTTCTGCTCGGCCTGCGCGGATTCGGCGGCGTGGATCTTGGCCCGGCGCTCATCGTCGAGCGAGAGGATCGACGACGACAGAGGCGCGGCGCCCCGCAGGGCCAGGGCGGCATCAAAAGCGGTTGGATTTTCGCGGATCGCGCGGATGTCGTGCATGATCGTCTCCCTCATGAAGATTCGTGAGCGCCTTATGCGGGATTTTCGCACGAGGGGGAACCGGGCGGGGGCGGCCGGCCGGACGGGTGGTGTCAGGCGGGCACAGGACCGGGCTACGGTCGGGGCAGGGGACGCTGCAAGACGGACGGCCCGGGCACCCGGGCAGACCGACAGTGGCGGGCCGAAGCGCGTTCACGGGAAGGTGCATGGGGCGCGGCAGGAGCGCCGGGGCAGGGAGGCGTTTCGCGCCTTGCAAATAACGCGGCTGCCCCATAGGTTCCCGGCGACTTGGACGCCGGGCCTTTGCCCTTCAACGATACTCAAAAGAACAAGGACAATTCCCATGGATGGTGGCGCAATCGCCCAGTTTCTCCCGCTCATTCTGATCTTCGCGATCATGTATTTCCTGCTGATCCGCCCGCAGCAGAAGAAGATGAAGGAGCACCAGGCGATGGTCAACGCCGTGCGCCGCGGCGACCAGGTCGTCACCCAGGGAGGGATCAAGGGCAAGGTTTCGAAGGTCCGTGACGATGGCGACATCGAGGTCGAGATCGCACCGGGCGTGAACGTCCGCGTGGTCAAGACGACCCTCGCGGCCGTCGTGTCGAAGACCGAACCGACCGAATCCTGATCCCTGAAATAATCCCCGGAGCGGCCGATGCTGCAAATCGAGCTTTGGAAGAAGGTGGCCATCTGGCTGGTGGTCGTGGCAGGCCTCCTGCTGGCGCTGCCGAACGCCTTCTACAATCGCGTTGAAACTTACAACGACAGCGTGGCCGCGACGGGCGAGGGGGAGGGCTGGCCCTCCTTCCTGCCTTCGAACCTGGTGAACCTCGGTCTCGACCTCCGGGGCGGGGCGCACCTGCTGGCTGAAGTCCGCGTGCAGGACGTCTATGCCACCCGCATGCAGAGCATGTGGCCCGAGATTCGCGACCGCCTGCGCGATGCCCGCGCAGAGGTCGGCACCATCCGCCTGCAAGAGAGCACGGACCCGTCGGTCCTGCAGATCCGCATCGGTGAGGCCGGCGGCGTGCAACGCGCCGTGCAGCTCATCGAGGATCTGGCCCGCCCGGTCACCAGCCTGACCGGCGCCGGCGCCACCGATATCACGGTCTCCGCACAGGGCGACGTGATCACCGTGCAGCTCTCGGAGGCAGAGAAGCTGGCCACCGACGACCGCACCGTGCGCCAGTCGCTCGAGATCATCCGCCGCCGGATCGACGAGGTCGGCACCCGCGAGCCCACGATCCAGCGTCAGGGCACCGACCGCATCCTGATCCAGGTGCCGGGCGTCGGCTCGGCCGCGGAACTCAAGGACATCATCGGCACCACCGCCCAGCTGACCTTCCAGCCGGTGATCAGCCGGACCTCCAGCGCCGACGCAGCGCCGGGTGCGGGCAACGAAGTGCTGCCCTCGCTGGACGAAGAGGGCGTCTACTACGTGCTGGAAACCGCCCCCGTCGTCACCGGCGAGGAACTGGTGGACGCACAGCCCTCCTTCGACCAGAACGGGCGGCCCGCGGTCTCCTTCCGGTTCAACACCTCCGGTGCGCGCAAGTTCGGCGACTACACCGCCAACAACATCGGCAACCCCTTCGCCATCGTGCTGGATGGCGAGGTGATCAGCGCCCCGGTGATCCAGTCGCATATTCCCGGCGGCTCGGGCATCATCACCGGCAACTTCTCCGTCGAGGAGAGCACCAACCTCGCCGTGCTGCTGCGCGCAGGTGCGCTGCCGGCCGGTCTCGACTTCCTCGAAGAGCGGACCATCGGCCCGGAACTGGGCGCCGACAGCATCGAGGCGGGGAAGATCGCGACCACCGTCGCCTTCATTGCCGTGCTGGCCTTCATGGTCGCCTCCTACGGGCTCTTCGGCATCTTCGCCAACGTGGCGCTGATGGCCAACGTGGTTCTGATCTTCGGCCTGCTGTCGCTGCTGGGGGCCACGCTGACCCTGCCGGGCATCGCCGGTATCGTGCTGACGATCGGTATGGCGGTGGATGCCAACGTGCTGGTCTTCGAACGTATCCGCGAGGAGCTGAAGACGGCCAAGGGTCCGGCGCGTGCCATCGAACTGGGCTACCAGAAGGCGCTGTCCGCGATCATCGACGCGAACATCACCACCTTCATCACCGCCGTGATCCTCTACGCCGTGGGCTCTGGCCCCGTGCGCGGCTTCGCCATCACGCTGGGCCTTGGGATCATCACCTCGGTCTTCACCGCGATTTACCTGACCCGCCTGCTGATCGTGATCTGGTTCCAGCGGCGCCGTCCCAAGACCCTGGAGGTGTGAGATGCGCCTGAAGCTGATCCCTGACGATACGAAGTTCGACTTCTTCAACCGGTCCAAGCTTTGGCTGGGTATCTCGGCCGTCATGATCGTGCTGGCCCTGGTGTCGGTCTCGATCCGTGGCCTGAACTTCGGCATCGACTTCCGCGGCGGCACCACGATCCGGACCGAAAGCGCCCAGCCGGTGGATATCGCGGCCTACCGCGATGCGGTGGCGGCGCTGGACCTGGGCGATGTCACCATTACCGAGATCTTCGACCCGACCTTCGGTCCCGAGCAGAACGTGGCGATGATCCGAATTCAGGCGCAGGACGAGACCTCCTCCGTCTCGCAGGAGCTCATCACCGAGGTCGAGACCGCGATGACCGCCGCCGTGCCGGACATCCGCTTCATCTCGGTCGAGAGCGTCGGGCCCAAGGTCTCCGGCGAGCTGATCAAGACCGCGGCCATCGCCGTGGTCCTCGCCATCGCGGCGGTGCTGGTCTACATCTGGCTGCGCTTCGAATGGCAGTTCGCCGTGGGTGCAGTGATCGCGCTCGTGCACGACGTGGCCCTGACCATCGGCATTTTCTCGGAGGTGGGCATCCGCTTTGACCTCGCGATCATCGCGGCGCTGCTGACCATCGTGGGCTATTCGCTCAACGACACCGTGGTCGTCTTCGACCGGGTGCGGGAGAACCTGCGCAAGTACAAGCAGATGCCCTTGAAGGACGTGCTCAACCTCTCGATCAACGAGACGCTGAGCCGGACCCTGATGACCTCGGGCACCACGCTGATCGCGCTGATCGCCCTGCTGGTGCTGGGCGGCGACGTGATCCGGGGCTTCGTCTTCGCGATGACCTGGGGCGTGATCGTCGGGACCTATTCCTCGATCTTCGTGGCCTCGGCCATGCTGCTGCGCCTCGGCGTGAAGCGGGACTGGAGCAAGTCCGGCCCCAAGAACACCGGCAACAAGTTCGCCGACATCGATGCCTGACACGATCTCTTCCGGGCTGGCCGACGCATTGGCCAGCCCGGGCCTCATCTGGCTTATCCTGGCAATGGGAGCCGCGGGCCTTGTCCGCGGCTTCGCCGGTTTCGGGACCGCGCTGATCTTCATGCCCATCGCCACCCACCTGCTGCCACTGCCCGTGGCCATCGTGGTGCTGTCCTTCACCGACCTGACGACCGTCCCCTCGCTGGTGCCGCGCGCCCTGCGCGACGCGGACAAGCGCGCCGTGCTGCTGATGGGCGTGGCCGCCGTGGCCGCCATGACGCCGGGCATCTGGCTGCTGAACGTGGTGGACGAGGCGGTGCTGCGGTGGGCGGTCTGCGGGATCGTGGCGCTGACGCTGCTGGCGCTCATCTCGGGCTGGCGTTACACCGGGCCGCAGGGCAGGGGCCTTCTGGTGGCGCTCGGCCTGGCCGCCGGTCTGCTGGGCGGCTCCACCGGGCTGGCCGGTCCGCCGGTCATCCTGTTCTACCTCGCCGGTGCGGCGGCTGCGGCCTCCGTGCGGGCCAACACGATCCTCTTCCTCGGCCTGATCGACGTGGGCATCATCGCGATGCTCTGGATCAACGATCTGGTCACGGCGCAGGCGCTCTGGCTCTCGGCCGTGCTGGCGGTGCCCTTCGTGCTCGGCTCGCTTGCCGGGCAGGCCCTGTTCCGTCCCGGGCGGGAGAAACTCTTCCGCGGGATCGCCTATACCACCATCGCGCTCGCCGCCGTTGTCGGCCTGCCGATCTTCGAATGAGGAGACCCAGATGCGTCTGAACGAAATCGACTATGGCAAGGCCCGCCCGATCGACGGCTACGGCCCCGGTTTCTTCCGCGTGGGCGGAGAGGTCGTCCACGGCCCCTGCCTCGTTACCGCCGACAGCGTGGAGACCTGGACCGGCTTCGACGACCGGCAGGCGCTGCTGGACCTCGCCGGGCAGGTGGACGTGATCTTCATCGGCATGGGGGCGGATATCGCTCATGCGCCGGCGGACCTCGTGACCGAGTTGCGCGCCGCGGGCCTCGGCGTCGAGACCATGAGCAGCCCCTCCGCCTGCCGCACCTTCAACGTCCTCCTCTCCGAGGCGCGTCGGGTGGCTGCGGCATTGCTGCCGGTCTGACCGGCGCTTAACCGCTTTTGCGACCGCGCGCTTTCGTCTAATCAACCTGCATGTCCCTGACGATCAAAGACCTTGCCATCGCCCGTGGCGGCATCCCCGTCCTGAGGGGGCTGAGCTTCTCCCTCGCGGCGGGGGAGGCGCTGATCCTGCGCGGGCCCAATGGCATCGGCAAGACGACCCTGCTGCGCACCATCGCGGGGCTGCAACCGCCGCTGGCGGGCGAGATCTCGGCGGACCGCGAGTTGATCGCCTATGCCGCCCATGCCGACGGGATCAAGGCCACCCTGAGCGTCGAGGAGAACCTCCGCTTCTGGGCCGCGATCTATGGCACCGGCGACATCACCCCGGCGCTGGAAGGTTTCGACCTGACCAAGCTGACGGACCGGCCCGCGGGCGGGCTCTCCGCCGGGCAGAAGCGGCGCCTCGGGCTGGCGCGGCTGATGGTGACGGGGCGGCCGATCTGGGTGCTGGACGAACCGACCGTCTCGCTCGACGTGGCGTCGGTCGCGCTCTTCGCGCAGGCGGTGCAGAGGCACCTCGCCGGCGGGGGCATGGCGCTGATCGCCACGCATATCGACCTCGGGCTCGACGCGCAGGTGCTGGACGTGACCCCCTTCAAGGCCCGCGCCCCCCTGCGCGGCGAGGATGATTTCGACGAGGCCTTCCTGTGATCGCCCTGCTGATCCGCGACCTGAAGCTGGCGCTGCGCGCGGGCGGGGGCTTTGGCCTCGGGCTGGCCTTCTTCCTCATCGTCACCGTGCTGGTGCCCTTCGCCGTGGGGCCGGAAACCGGGCTTCTGGCGCGGATCGCGCCGGGCATCCTGTGGCTGGGGGCGCTGCTGGCCTGCCTGCTCTCGCTCGACCGGATCTTCGCGCTCGACTGGGAGGACGGCACGCTCGACCTCATGGCGACCGCGCCGCTGCCGATGGAGGCGATCGTCACGCTCAAGGCGCTCGCCCATTGGCTGACCACCGGCCTGCCGCTGGTGCTGGCCGCGCCGCTCTTCGGCCTGCTGATGTCGCTGCCGGGGGAGGGCTACCTCTGGCTGGTCCTGTCGCTGGCCATCGGGACGCCCGCGCTTTCGGTGCTCGGCACCTTCGGCGCGGCGCTGACCGTGGGGCTGAAACGCGGCGGGCTTCTGCTGTCGCTGCTGGTGCTGCCGCTCTACGTGCCGACGCTGATCTTCGGCGCGGAGGTGGCCCGGCGCGGCGCGCAGGGGCTGGCGGTCGAGGCACCGCTGCTGCTGCTGGCAGGGATCACCTGCGGCAGTATCGCCCTGTTGCCTTTCGCCTCCGCTGCGGTATTGCGGGTAAACCTGCGCTAATGTGATTGGCTCCCTGAGGGGGGCAAAGCTAAGGGAAGACCATGGCCTCGATCTGGGAATACGCCAACCCGCGGAAGTTCATACGCACGACCGACGTGGTGCTGCCGTGGGTGACCGCGGCGGCCGTGCTCTGTCTGGTGGTCGGGCTGGTCTGGGGCTTCTTCTTCACGCCCGAGGATTACCGGCAGGGCTCGACCGTCAAGATCATTTACCTCCACGTGCCCTCGGCGCTGATGGCGATCAATGGCTGGCTGATGATGCTGGCGGCCTCGCTGATCTGGATCGTGCGGCGCCACCACGTCAGCGCCCTTGCAGCCCGCGCCGCGGCGCCCGTGGGGGCCACGATGACGGTGATCGCGTTGATCACCGGGGCGATCTGGGGCCAGCCGATGTGGGGCACCTGGTGGGCCTGGGACCCGCGGCTGACCTCCTTCCTGATCCTCTTCCTGTTCTACCTCGGCTACATGGCCCTCTGGGCCGCGATCGAGAATGACGACACCGCCGCCGACCTGACCTCGGTGCTCTGCCTCGTGGGGTCGGTCTTTGCGCTGCTCTCGCGCTACGCGGTGAACTTCTGGAACCAGGGCCTGCACCAGGGCGCGACGCTCTCCATGGACAAGAAGGAGAACATCGCGGACATCTTCTGGTATCCGCTGCTGGTCTGCATGGCGGGGTTCATCCTGCTCTTCCTCGCCCTCGTCCTGCTGCGCACACGGACCGAGATCCGCGCCCGCCGGATGCGGGCCCTTCTGGCACGGGAGCGTCTGGGATGATGCCTGAACTTGGAAAATACGCGGGCGCCGTGCTCTCGGCCTATGGGGCGTCGCTGGGGCTGATCGTGGTGCTGGTGGCGGCCTCCCTGTGGCGTGCGCGCCGGGTGAAAGCCCAGCTGGCCGCCGTCGAAGCCCGCCGCACCGAAGGGGCCCCGCAATGAAGGTCAAACCGCTGATGCTGCTGCCCCCGGTGATCTTTGCCGGGCTGGCCGCCATGTTCTACATCGGGATGCAGCGCGACGATCCGGACCAGCTGCCGACCGCGCTTGCGGGCCGCACGGCCCCGCCGGTGGTGCTGGACAGCCTCGGCGCCCTGCCGGGCTTCGGGGATGAGGACCTGCGCGCGGGCGAGGTGACGCTGGTGAACTTCTGGGCCAGCTGGTGCGCGCCCTGCCGGGTGGAACACCCCAACCTCACCGCGCTTGCGCACGAGGGAGTGACGATCCTCGGCGTGAACTACAAGGACCAGACCGGCAAGGCGCTCGGCTTCCTCGAGGACCTCGGCAACCCCTATGCCGCAGTCGGGGCCGACCCGCAGGGCCGCATGGCGATCAACTGGGGCCTCTACGGCGTGCCCGAGACCTATGTCATCGACGGCGAGGGCACCATTGTCACCCGTTTCGCGGGGCCGATCACCCAGCGGGTGATCGAGGACACGATCCGCCCCGCCATCGAGAAGGCCCGCGGCAACTGAACCAGACCGGGCCGCGCGTCGGCCCGATCCCTGATCCCGCGCAAGGCCCCATCTGAAGGTCCCGTCTCAGACCCCGTATCGGGCACCAGTTCACGCCTCCTTCAGGCGTGACCGGGGTGATAGCGCGGATGCATCGGATCGGCCTCCGCCTCGGCGTGGTGGGAATGGTCCGTCATCCGCGGGTCCATCATGCCTTCCTTCACCCCCGCCTTGATCAGCGCGAGGTTCACCGGGTAAGCGGCCAGCAGCCCCAGCGTCAGCGAGACGATCAGCGAGGACCAGAAGATCACCTCGCCCATGCCCGCATTGCCCGCCAGCATCAGGTCCACGGAGATCGCGACGATCTCCATCACGAGGATCGAGGGCGTCTCGGCCCGGAAGGTATCCTTCACCGCCTGCCATGGCGCCACGCCGTCCTGAAGCAGCGGGCCGAAGCTGAGCGCGAAGCCGATGGTATAGGCGAGGGCGAAGGTCACGATCGCCGTCACGATGTTCCCGGCGGCAAGGAGGCCCACGGCGATCAGCACGCCGATGATCTCCCCCAGCCCACAGCCGGAATAGCAATGGGCCACGGACCGGAAGGCCCGGCGCCACGGCCGGTCATCGGGGATCTCCTTGCGCCCCGTGCGCCAGTAGATCAGCAGGCCGAGCGGCCCGGAGTAGAGCACCGTCAGCCCCCAGACGACCTTCATCAGGGACATGAGATGGACGTTCTTCGTCGCAAGGTCCCGGATCACGATGACCAGAGACGGCAGCATCAGCACCAGCCAGGCGGCCAGGAACCAGGGGCTGGAGACGACGCTCAGGACAGGGCCGAGAGCCGGGGCGAGAAATTCATTCATGGCTGTACCTCCTGCAGGGCCAACGGCGGGGCGCCCGGCAGGTTCCCGCCCAAATGCGCATCCCGGCGGCGAAGGCCTCTCCCTCACCGCCTTGCCCGTTTGTGAGGCAGATGACGCCCCCGCGCGCCCCCTGCGATCCCGGACCCGGCCCACCCGGGCCTACGGCCGCCACTGCCGTCCCCGCCGGAAGCCCCGAACCACCGCCACCCCCGCTTCATCTTTCCCAAAATACTCCAGGGGGGAGGGGCCGCATGGCCCCGGGGGGACAGCGTCCCCCAGCCCCGCCCGCCGCAGGCGCGCCCGTCGAGGGGCCCGCAGGGCGCCTCTGCGGTCCCCCGCGGTCCCCTGCGGTCTTCTGCGGGCCTCGGTCCCCCGCCCGCCGCCATGGCAACGCTCCGCCCCGGTCCTCGGACCCGGCCCCGGGAACCGGACAAACGAAAAGGGCCCCCGAAGGGACCCTTTCCAATCTCTGTCACAGGTCCTGACGGATCAGGAGGCCGCGAGGTTGCGCAGCACGTAGTGCAGCACGCCGCCGTGTTCGATGTATTCGATCTCGATCGCCGTATCGATCCGGCACTTGATCGTGATCTCCTTCACCGAGCCGTCGCCCATGGTGATGGTGCAGGGTACTTCCTGCAGCGGCTTGATCGTGTCGAGGCCGGCGATGGCGACGGTCTCGTCCCCTTTCAGGCCCAGCGACTTGCGGGTGTCACCGCCGGTGAACTCGAAGGGAATGACGCCCATGCCGACGAGGTTGGAACGGTGGATCCGCTCGAAGCTCTCGGCGATCACGGCCTTCACGCCCAGCAGGGCGGTGCCCTTCGCGGCCCAGTCACGGGACGAGCCCGCGCCGTACTGCTCGCCGGCGAAGATCACCAGCGGGGTGCCGGCTTCCTGGTATTCCATCGAGGCGTCGTAGATCGAGCTCTGTTCGCCGTTCGGGGCCAGCGTGTAGCCGCCCTCGACGCCGTCCAGCATCTCATTCTTGATGCGGATGTTGGCGAAGGTGCCGCGCATCATGACTTCGTGGTTGCCGCGACGCGAGCCGTAGGAGTTGAACTCGCGCACCGGAACCTGGCGCTCCAGCAGGTACTTGCCGGCCGGGGTGGTGTCCTTGAAGGACCCGGCGGGCGAGATGTGGTCGGTGGTGATCATGTCGCCGAGGATGGCCAGAACCTTGGCGCCCTCGATGTTCGAGATCGTGCCCGCATCCTTGCCCATGCCTTGGAAGTAGGGCGGGTTCTGGATGTAGGTCGAGGAGGCCGGCCAGTCGTAGGTTTCACCCCCCGAGACTTCCACGCCTTGCCACTTCTCGTCGCCTTTGAAGACGTCGGCATACTTGGACAGGAAGGCCTCGCGGGTGACGACCTTCTCGACCAGTTCGGCGATCTCGGCGTCGGTCGGCCAGATGTCCTTCAGGAAGACGTCCTTGCCGTCCGCCGTCTGGGCGATCGGGTCGTTCGCGATGTCGATGTTCATGTCACCGGCCAGCGCATAGGCCACGACCAGCGGCGGCGAGGCGAGGTAGTTGGCGCGGACATCGGGGCTGATACGGCCTTCGAAGTTCCGGTTGCCCGACAGGACCGAGGTCGCGATCAGGTCGTTCTCGTTGATCGCCTTGGAGATCTCGGGCTGCAGCGGACCGGAGTTGCCGATGCAGGTGGTGCAGCCGTAGCCGACGAGGTTGAAGCCCACGGCGTCGAGGTCTTCCTGCAGGCCTGCGGCCTCGAGGTACTCGGTCACGACCTGCGAGCCCGGTGCCAGCGAGGTTTTCACCCAGGGCTTGCGGTTCAGGCCGAGTGCACGGGCCTTGCGGGCCACGAGGCCTGCGCCGATCAGCACGTAGGGGTTCGACGTGTTGGTGCAGGAGGTGATCGAGGCGATCACGACCGAGCCGTCGTTCAGCTGGTACTCTTCACCGGCGACAGGCGCCGACTTGATCAGCGGCTTGGTCAGGGTGGGGGCGGGGCCCTCATCTGCCATTTCCTGCGCTTCGTCGGAGACGTCGGTGCCACGGAACTCGGCCACGACCTTCTTGAAGGCGCCGGCTGCGGTGTCGAGGGCAAGGTAGTCCTGCGGACGCTTCGGACCCGAGATCGCGGGCACGATGGTGTTCATGTCCAGATGCAGGGTCGAGGAGTAGATCGGGTTGTAGTCCGCGTCACGCCAGAAGCCGTTCTCCTTGGCGTAGGCTTCCACGAGCGCGATCCGGTCCTTGTCGCGGCCGGTCTGTTCGAGGTAGCGCAGGGTTTCCGCGTCGATCGGGAAGAAGCCACAGGTTGCGCCGTATTCGGGCGCCATGTTGGCGATCGTGGCGCGCTGTGCCAGCGGCAGGTTGTCGAGGCCTTCGCCGTAGAATTCGACGAACTTGCCGACCACGCCGTGCTTGCGGAGCATTTCCACGACCTTCAGCACGAGGTCGGTGCCGGTGGTGCCTTCGACCATCGCGCCGGTCAGCTTGAAGCCGACGACTTCGGGGATCAGCATCGAGATCGGCTGACCCAGCATCGCGGCCTCTGCCTCGATACCGCCCACGCCCCAGCCGAGAACGGCCGCGCCGTTCACCATGGTGGTGTGGCTGTCGGTGCCGACGAGGGTGTCGGGGTAGGCGACTTCCTCACCGTTCTGGTCCGTGTCGGTCCAGACGGTCTGGGCGAGGTACTCGAGGTTCACCTGGTGGCAGATGCCGGTCCCCGGGGGCACGACGCGGAAGTTCTCGAAGGCGGTCTGACCCCACTTCAGGAACTGGTAGCGCTCCATGTTGCGCTCGTACTCGCGGTCGACGTTCATCTGGAACGCGCGCGGGTTGCCGAATTCGTCGATCATCACCGAGTGGTCGATCACGAGGTCGACGGGCACCAGCGGGTTGATCTTCTTGGCGTCGCCGCCGAGACCGAGGATGCCGTCACGCATGGCGGCGAGGTCGACCACGGCGGGCACGCCGGTGAAGTCCTGCATCAGCACGCGGGCGGGACGGTAGGCGATCTCCTGCGGGTTCTGACCGCCGTTCTTGCCCCAGTCCGAGAAGGCCTTGATGTCGTCCACCGAGACGGTCTTGCCGTCTTCGAAGCGGAGCATGTTTTCCAGCACTACCTTGAGGGCCGCGGGAAGTTTCGAGAACTCGCCCAGACCGGCCGCTTCGGCCGCGGGGATCGAGTAATAGGAAAAGGACTTGCCGCCGACAGACAGCGTCTTGCGCGTCTTGGCGGTATCGTTTCCGACGACGATGGGCATGGATGGCCTCCCTCTCAGGAATGAAACAAGGGGTGTTGCTAGGGCTGCTTCTGCCCCAAGACCGGGGTACGATCAAGGGGTTTGGCCAAAAATGTATACCATTGCACACAGTATCTGGCCGCTTTGGGCGGGCTTTGCGGGGCGGAGCCCGGCCAGACAGGGTTTCGCGCCTCGGCGGGGAGGCGCCGAGGCGCACGGCAGGGGGAGACGATGTCGCACGACGCCCGCGCCGACAGGCGCTCTGCCGGTTTCCCGGGCAGTTTGAGAAAACCGGGGGAGGGGGGCGCACCTCTCGAATCGCGGGGCGCCCCGCGCAACCGTGCCGGGAAAGTGGCGCCTGCGGGCCACAGCAGGGTCACCGGCTCTTCTCGAAACCTTGATTGGCGCTCCCAAGGGCCTCTAGGTATGCACGGGTGGGTAGAACTGGGGAGTTCCTGTCGCATGTTACTGTGGCGCCGTGAGGCCGCAATCGGCCTGATCATGTCCGGACTGCTGGCCTGTGCCGTGGGCGCAGCCCATGCGCAATCGGGCCCGGATGGGCAGGGCGGCGGGCAGGGCGGCGCAGGCAGCCAGTCGCTGGGCGGCACCGCTTCGGCCACGGCGTCGGACCGCGGTCCGGCGGGGACGCCGCAGGGGGCGCCCGCGGGCTCCGACGGGGCGATGTCGCAACTCGGTGACGGGGCGGGCTCCGGCCTGTCCCAGCCCGGTGACAAGCCGGTGGTGGTGGAGCTCTTCACCTCGCAGGGCTGCTCCTACTGCCCGCCTGCCGACAGTTTCCTGACCATGCTGTCCGAGCGTGATGACGTCATCGCCCTCGCGCTGCACGTGGACTACTGGGATTACATCGGCTGGGAAGACACCTTCGGCAGCCACGCCTTCACCCGCCGCCAGAAGTCCTATGCCCGCGAGGCCGGGCGCCGCGCGGTCTATACGCCGCAGATGATCATCGGCGGTGTGGACGAGGTGATGGGCAATCACCCGATGGATGTCGCGGACCTAATCCGGGCCCACCGCAATACGCCCTACATGGCCAGCCTGCGGATCGCCCGGCAGGACGGCACCACCCTGCGGCTGCAGGCCCGGCCCGTGGACGGCAAGCCGCTCGGCCCTGTGGAGGTCGTGCTGGTGCGCTACGTGCCCCAGCAGTCGGTGAAGGTGAAACGCGGCGAGAACGCGGGCAAGACGCTGACCTATTCCAACATCGTCACCGAGTGGAAGGTGGTGGGCGAATGGGACGGTACCTCGACGCTGGACGAGACCCTGCCGCTGGAAGGCGAAGCGCCCGTGGTCGTGCTGATGCAGAAAGCCGGCCCGGGCCAGATCGTCGCCGCCGCGCGGCTGCGCTGAGGCGGGCCGCGAGGCTCCGCTTGGACCGGGCGCGGACGGCGGGCTGAGCAGATCGCGGCACTTCTGCGGAGAGCCCTCGGACCGTCAGCGCGTCAGGCGAAAGGCGAGGCCGCCGTGCCTCCTGCTCAGGCCTTTTCGGTCGCCTTGTCGGTCTTCGCGCGCTTCTCGGGCTTCACTTTCCAGCGCCGGTGAATCCAGAGCCACTGCCCGGGATACTTGCGCACCATCGCCTCCATCCGGTCGTTGAACTCTTGGCTCATGGTGACGGCATCGGAATGGGGGATCGGGGTTTCCACGATCATCTGGAAGCTCAGCCCGTCGGGCTGGCGCACCGCGTGGAAGGGGATCATCAGCGCATCGTATTTCAGCGCCATCTCCGCCGCCGACAGGGTGGTGCGGGCCTTGTGGCCGAAGAAGGTCAGATCGGTGCCGTTGCTGACGTACTGGTCGATCAGCAGGCCCACCATGTTCCCGCCACGCAGGAACTTTACCATCTCCGCAAGCCCCCGGCGCCCGCGCGGAAAGAGAGGTTGCGCCATGGCGTTCATCATCGCGGCGTAATGCCGGTTGAAGTAGATGTTGTTCTGCGGCCGGTAGAGCGCGCCGACCCTGTCGTAGCGCTGGATCAGCAGCCCGCGCATGGCGTCGTAATTGCCGAAATGTCCGCCGACCATGATGATCGGACGGCCGGCCTTCTGGGCCTCGAGCATCTGCTCCACGCCGTCGCCTTCCAGCGGCAGCTTGGCCAGGCGCGCCTTGAACTCATCGGTCGAATAGAGCTCCGCCAGCGTGCGCCCCGCATTGTCCGGCACCTCGCGCTGCAGCCGCTTGACCTCGGCTTCCGGCAGGTCAGGCCAGACGAGAGCAAGGTTCTCGCGGATGCGCCGGTCGTAGCCGGCCAGGGGCGCGACGATGCGGCTCACGCACCAGCCGACCAGCGGCACGCGGGTCTCGTAGGGCAGGAGCTTCGTCAGGCCGATCAGCCCCTCGAGCGGAAGGTTGACCATGAACTGGCCGGCTTTCTGCAGCGGTGTCAGTTGTTTGGCAGCCATGGTGCGATCCGTTTCTCGTGCGACAGGGCGCCTGTGGCCGGCGGGGGGCCGGCGCAGGCTGCGCCTGACATAGACCTGCACCCCTGCGAGAACAAGGATCGCGGCCGCGACGTCGCACCCTGTCGCCGACCTGCGGGGCCGCGGCATTAAGCCCTGCCGCTCACCTGCGCGGCCGCAATCCGCCACCGACCTGGACGGCCGCATCTCACAGCCGACCTGCGCGGCCGCATCCTGCCGCCGGCCTGCACGGCCGCGAAATAGAACGCCGCAGCCGTCTTGCGCGGTCGCAATGCCGGACGCCGCCGCCGACTTGCGCCGCGGTAACCCGCAGCGGGGCTGCGCGGCGGCGGCATCGAACGCCGCAGCCGACTTGCGCGGTCGCAATGCCGGACGCGGCCGCCGACTTGCGCCGCCGCGACATCGCAGCCAGCCGCCGACCTGAGCAGTCGTTCGGCCCGGCTGGCGCCTGCGGCGTCGCTCGGAAGAGCCGCTGATCTGCATCTGCATGCTGTGCTGCGGGCTGGCCGCGCCGTGGGCCACGCAGCGAAAGGGCCCCGGGAGGGCCATGCGGTAAAGGGGCATGGAGGCCGCTGCCCGTCATCTCACGTACCCGCCGATGCCGGTTCACGGAGGCCCGATCCGCTTCGTCGTACCTTGATCCACCGCGGTGTGCCTCCGGACGACCCTCACGGTGCATATCGTTGCCTAGGCTTCCTCCTCCTCATCGGCCAGCAACAGGATCTCCCCCGCAGCTTCCAGCTCGCGGATCACCGCCACGACGGCCTTCATGGCCTCTTCCGCATCCCGGGGCTTCACCTTGCCGAGGTCCTTTGCCTCTTCCCGCAGCTGTTCGGCCATGCGCGCAGACATGTTGCCGAGGATGAACTCTGCCGCGGCCTCCGCCTCCGCATTGCCTGTCGCCGCGGCCAGAGCGGTGACGAGCGCCAGTTGATCGACACCGCGCACCACCTTGGGCACGTCGCGGGCGGCGATCCGCTTGGGGATGTTCAGGAAGGTGAAGATCGCCTTGCGCACCTGTTCGGCGAAGTCGGCGTCTTCCTCCTCGAGCCCGCCCAGAACCTCGTCCCGGGTGGCCGCCGTGGACTGGTTGAGAATGGCGCCGATGCGCTCCACCGGGCCTTTCTCGAAGACGCGGCCCGGCTGCTGGTCGATCTGCGTTGCAAGCGACAGGCCGATCCGGTCGACGGCCTCGGGCGTGATGCCCGTGGTCTGGGAAACCGCATAGGTGATCCGGCGCGCCCGTGCGCCCGGCAACATGCCGAGCAGGGCTGCCGCCTTCGACGTGTCGAGCTTGGAGAGCATCACCGCCGCGACCTCGGTGCTTTCGTCCTGCAGGATCGGGAGCAGGGCCTTGGCCTCCAGCGCGCGCAGCCGCTCCCAGGGATCGCCGGTCTGGCGCACGCCCGCCTCCTTGCGCAGGCGCGCGGCGGTATGGGCGCTGATGCGGCCATCGAGGGCCGACAGCGCATCCGCGACCCCGCGCGGAAAGGTCAGGCCCAGCCCCTCCAACTCCCCGGCGAATTCCTCGATCACGCCGGTCAGCGTGTCGCGGTCCACGTGCCGCATGGTGCCCATGAGCCGGGTCAGGTCGGCCTGCATCTCCTCCGGCAGGTCCGTGAGGGGCAGGTCCGCCCCTTCGGTGAGCAGCAGCCGCACGATGACAGCCGCCTTCTGACGGCGTGTCAGGTCAGCGGGGGCAGAGCGCCCGCCGAAACCGCCCATCGGTGCCAGAGTGCCCATGCCTGCCTCATACTCGCTCTCGTCCGTCCGGGGGAGCATAGGGCAAAGGGCATGAACAAAAGCTGAATTCAGCCGGTCACCTGCCGGATGCAGGCCCCCTGGGAGCCATCCCAGACATAGCCCTCGGCGCAGCTCTGCGCCTGGCGTTCATGTTCGTAGGGGCAGGTCGCGAAGGCGGCGCCGCCACTGACAAGTGTCAGGAAGGCGGCAAGGATCACTCGGGTCGTCATGGCGCATCTCCTCTGGTTGATGCTCCAACCCTAGCATGACCCAGCGTCAATTTCAGCCCCTTCGCGTCCTGCCTGACCCGGTGCGCGCGCACCCCGCCTTCATCTTTCCCGAAATACCTCCGGGGTGAATTGTGCGCGCAGCGCACAAGAGGGGCAGCGCCCCTCCCGCAGCCATCGAAACGTCCCGGGCAGCCGCCGGGGGCGATGCCCATGAAAAAGGGGCGGCTGCCTGCGCAACCGCCCCCGATCGTCCGATATCAGAGGGTTCAGCTTTCGCCGAAGACCCGCCGGAAGATCGTGTCCACGTGCTTGGTATGGTAGCCCATGTCGAACTTCTCGTTGATCTGCTCGACGCCGAGCGCCTTCACGACCTCCTCGTCTGCCAGCAGCAGTTCGCGGAAATCGAGGCGCTCTTCCCAGACTTTCAGGGCGTTGCGCTGCACCATGGAATAGGCGTCCTCGCGCGACACGCCGGCCTGCGTCAGGGCCAGCAGCACACGCTGCGACATCACGAGGCCCGGGAACTTGTTCATGTTGTCGAGCATGTTCTCGGGGAAGATCAGCATCTTCTCGACCACGCCCGCCAGACGGTTCAGGGCGAAGTCCAGCGTGATGGTCGCGTCCGGGCCGATGCCGCGCTCGACGGAGGAGTGCGAGATGTCGCGCTCATGCCAGAGCGCCACGTTCTCCATCGCCGGGATCACAGCCATGCGCACGAGGCGGGCCAGGCCGGTCAGGTTCTCGGTCAGAACGGGGTTCTTCTTGTGCGGCATCGCCGAGGAGCCCTTCTGGCCCATCGAGAAGAACTCGGCGCCTTCCAGAACCTCGGTGCGCTGCATGTGCCGGATCTCGATCGCCACGTTCTCGATCGAGGAGGCGATCACGCCGAGGGTGGCAAAGAACATGGCATGGCGGTCGCGGGGGATCACCTGGGTGCTGATCGGCTCGGGCTCGAGGCCCAGCTGGGCGCAGACGTGCTCTTCCACGCGCGGGTCGATGTTGGCGAAGGTGCCGACAGCGCCCGAGATCGCGCCGGTGGCGATCTCCGCGCGGGCGGCCTGCAGACGGGCCTTGTTGCGGTCCATCTCGGCGTAGAAGCGGGCAAAGGTCAGGCCCATGGTGGTGGGCTCTGCGTGGATGCCGTGGGAGCGGCCGACGCGCACGGTCATCTTGTGCTCGAAGGCGCGGGTCTTCAGCGCGGCCAGCACCTTGTCCATGTCGGCCAGCAGGATGTCCGCGGCGCGGACCAGCTGCACGTTCAGGCAGGTGTCCAGCACGTCCGAGGAGGTCATGCCCTGGTGGACGAAGCGCGCCTCTTCCGAACCGACGTGTTCGGCAAGGTGGGTCAGGAAGGCGATGACGTCGTGCTTGGTGATGGCCTCGATCTCGTCGATGCGGGCCACGTCGAACTCGACGTCCTTGGCCTTCCAGACGGCGTCTGCGTTCTCCTTGGGGATCACTCCCAGCTCGGCCATGGCATCGCAGGCATGGGCCTCGATCTCGTACCAGATGCGGAACTTGGTGGCGGGTTCCCAAATGGCGACCATGTCGGGACGGGAATAGCGGGGGATCATCGGCGGACGCTCCTTTACACGGGTTCGCGCGGTCTTTAACGCCGGGTGCAGTTTTGAGCAAGGGAAGGCAGGAATGCGCGGGCTGGCGGACTTCGAGGGGCACTGGCGTCTGGAGCGGCGGATCGAGAACGCGGTGGGCCCGGATGGGCGGTTCACGGGGCAGGTCAGCTTCCGCCCGGAGGGCCCCGGGCTGATCGTCGACGAGAGCGGCACGATGAAGCTGGGGCAGCAGCCCCCCCTGAAGGCCGAGCGGCGCTATCTCTGGGGCACGGGCGGGCGCGGGATTGCCGTGCGTTTTGCCGACGGGCGCGCATTCCATGACTTCGACCCGGCCGGAGGCTGGGCCGAGGCGACCCACTACTGCGATCCCGACCGCTACGAAGTGGTCTACGATTTCACCGGCTGGCCCTACTGGCGCGCGGAATGGCGCGTGACCGGCCCGCGTAAAGGCTACTGGATGGGAAGCCTCTACAGCCCGATGTGAGGGGGAGGCCGGGGCTTCGGAGTAAGGCCTGTCGCCGTTATGCGCCGGGACGGCAGAGCGCAGCGCCAGAGTTCTGAGAGCGGGCCGCCGGATCGGCGCGGCCACCGGGTCAGTCCCGTCTGCCGCAGGGCGCGTCGACCCGTCAGACGAGGGCGCCTCAGCAAAGGGCCCCACGATACAGGGTTTAACGGGACAGGTGCGTCAGTAAAGGGACCACCGGGACAGGGCCCGCCAGCACAAGGCGCGTGTCGCGGGCCGAGCCGCCACGGCCTCTCCGCGCACTGCCGAATTCCGCGCCACGGTCTCCGCGCCGCCACGTCGCGGCGGGGATGCGGCGTTTTTCCCGTAGGCGGCGGGGCCGGGCGCAGCCTAATCAGGGGCATGCAAGAGATTCTCCAGACCCGACTTCCCTACGAGATCGACCCGGCCCACCGGCTGCCCGGAACCCGTCCGCTGGACGAGGCGCAGTGGCTGCTGCGGGACGAGGCCTTCGCCGGGCAGATGGCGCTGCGGGAAGCGTTGCTCTCCACACGGCGCGAGGACGTGGTGAGGCTCTCCGACCGGGCGCGCCCGGCGGCGGCGGAGCTGCTGGAGACGGTGCTGGCCTTCCTGGCGACCGATCCCGGTTACAGCCGCGCGGGCGGGGTGATCACCCGCCCCGACGGGGGGAAGGTGGCCCTCGACCGGGACGACCCCATGGGGACGCTGGGCCGTCTGGTGCAGGAGGATTTCTGCCTGCTGGAGAAGGCCCCGGGGGAGGAGGAGCATGTCCTCACCGGTGCGGTGCTCTGTTTCCCGGCCAGCTGGACGCTGGCGGAGAAATTCCTGCACCCGATGATCCGCATCCACCGTCCCGTGGCGGCCTATGACGAGAATATCGCCAAGCGAGTGCAGCGCCTCTTCGACGGGGTGCAGGTGGGCAGGCCGCTCTGGCGCTACAACTACCTGCATCATGGCAACCCCGCGCTTTACCAGCCGCAGAGCGAGACCCGGAAGGACTATGCCAGCTACTCGAAGGCGCCGCAGACCTATATCCGGTCGGAGCGCCAGACCATGCGCCGCCTGCCGGAAACCCGGGCCGTGGTCTTCGGGATCCACACCTATATCCTGCGCCGCGAGGCCGAGGTCCTCTGAGAGGTCCTCTGACAGGGCCACGGCCACGAACGGACGCAGGCTGATCCGGGGCACGGGCCCCGCGTCGGCCACGTCAACTTGCGTGCGCACGGCCTTGCCCCGAAAGGCAAAATCTCGAAACGCAAAATCCTGAAACGCCCCCGGGAATGCAAAACCCCGGTCCGTCGTCAGGGACGGGCCGGGGTTTTCGGTGCTGCGGGCCTCTGGCCCGGAAGGGACATTCAGGTCAGAAGGGCAGCATCGAGAGCGTGTCTGCGACCGCGGTGGAGGACATCCCGAGCCCTGCGAAGAGACCTGTCAGGCCGAGGGCCTGGGCGTTCAGGCGGAAGTCTTCCTTGCGCAGGATGTTGTAGGTGAAGAGCGCGGCGGCGATCGGCGGCGAGAAGACCGCCACGGCCCCGTTCAGCGCCCATGCGGCGAGACGTGCATCCAGCGGACCGCGGGCGGCCTCGATCCCGTCCTCGGGCTCCAGGTCCTCGCGGAACACGGCGGCCAGCGTTTCCAGCGACGGGTCCTGGGCGTCCAGCTGACGCTGGTGCAGGCCCCAGTTGCTGGTGTTCAGCAGGCGCGACATGTCCGGATCGGTCTTCTCGCGCATCGCCGACAGGCGGGTGTCCAGCGCCTTCTCGGTCGAGTTGATCGCGGGGAAGACGTCCCGGGCGCGGTTGTGCGCGGTCGGACGCACCCGACGGGGCACGGCACGGCCATCATCCATTGCAATGGCGGCCCCCATGGCCGGTGCCTGTGCCACCGCCGCAGCGCCGGCGTGCAGCGAGGCCTGTGCAGCCTGCAGCGACGCAGCTTGACGCTGGTAGCAGATCGGGGTGAAGGCGGACTGGAAACGCTTGGCGCTGAGGACCACGTCGCGGTCCAGCCACTGCACGTATTGTGCGCCGGTTTCGGCAACGATCATGTGCAGGACCTCGGCGAGGACGGCCTTGGGCGTCTCGGGGTGCATCATGTCGTCGGAGGTATGAGCGGAGATCGTCACCTGGATCCAGCAGGAGGGGTGCGCGACCGCGTCGCGGGTATCCTTGTCGAGGGTGCGAACCTCGGCGGCGGGCATCAGCTTCTGGGCTTCCGCGTCGCTCTGCGGTGCGTCGTAGACCCGGAGCTCGACATTGAGGCTGCGGCCCTGCAGGCGCAGGCCAGTCTCGTCGAACTCGACGGGCGCGACGGCGTCCTGACCGAAGGCTTCCAATGTCGTCTGCACGGGCTCGGCCAGGTCACTGACCATCACAGAGGTTTCATCGGTGAAGATGAGGCCCGCTTGGTGCTTGATCATGTTGTAGGGCATTTTCCCGAACCTTTATTTTTGATGACCCATATTTGTCGGGAGAAAACGGAATATTTTGGCCAGAATTTTAGGGATTTTGACCGAAATGGGGCGAGAGGAAGGCCTTTCGCCAGATTTGCGCCTCTCCTCGCCAATAATTTCGGTTTGACGTGGGGTCGCTTCGATCAAATAAGGCAGAGCCGCCTTAATTGCCTTTTATTTGCCTGAGGTTGTGATGCTATACCGCGTCAGGTCGCCACAAAATAGGCGGCCCGTTTGCAGCGTTTAAGCGTCATGCACCTCAGGTTTTCCACATTATTAACGTGGCGTCAGGAAACAATCGCCCGCCACGACTTCAGATACGCCTCCTCAGGGAAACATATTTCTCGATTCGAAGGGGGGTGAATACAGGGTGAAACAGCATTGTGTCAGTGTTTCATCCGTAAATGTGCCCAGGGTGGCCACGGGCTTACCACTGCACGGCGAATCTGTGTCCGTTGCGGCCGCATGGCCCTCTCTTGGATGCGCCCGGACGGAGGCTACGGGGCAGGGCAGGCGCGTGGCACCGTCCGGAAACGAAAAGGGGCGCCCGATGGGCGCCCCGATCCGTTGATCGCCGTGAAGCGGATCAGCAGGAGTAGTAGAGAGCGTATTCCACGGGGTGCGGCGTGTGCTCGTACATTTCCAGCTCTTCCATCTTGAGGGCGATGTAGCCTTCGATCTGGTCCTTGGTGAACACGTCGCCGGCCAGCAGGAAGTCCATGTCCTTCTGCAGTTCGTCGAGTGCCTCACGCAGCGAGCCGCAGACGGTCGGGATGTCGGCCAGCTCTTCGGGCGGCAGGTCGTACAGGTTCTTGTCCATGGCTTCGCCGGGGTGGATCTTGTTCTTGATCCCGTCGAGGCCGGCCATGAGCAGGGCTGCGAAGCAGAGGTAGGGGTTTGCGGAAGGGTCGGGGAAGCGCGCTTCCACACGTTTCGCCTTGGGCGACTCGGTCCACGGAATACGGACGCAGCCAGACCGGTTGCGGGCCGAGTAGGCGCGCAGAACGGGGGCTTCGAAGCCGGGGATCAGGCGCTTGTAGGAGTTGGTGCCGGGGTTCGTGAAGGCGTTCAGCGCTTTCGCGTGCTTCAGGATACCGCCGATGTAGTACAGCGCTTCGTCCGACAGGTCGGCGTACTTGTCACCTGCGAAGAGCGGCTTGCCGTCCTTCCAGATCGACATGTTCACGTGCATGCCGGTGCCGTTGTCGCCCTTGATCGGCTTCGGCATGAAGGTTGCCGACTTGCCGTAGGCCTGGGCCACGTTGTGGATGACGTACTTGTACTTCTGAAGCTCGTCGGCCTGCTTGGTCAGGCTGTCGAAGATCAGGCCCAGCTCGTGCTGGCAGGACGCCACTTCGTGGTGGTGCTTGTCGACCTTCATGCCCATGCGCTTCATGGTCGAGAGCATTTCGGCACGGATGTCCTGGCCGTCATCCACGGGGTTGACCGGGAAGTAGCCGCCCTTGATGCCCGGACGGTGGCCGGTGTTGCCCATCTCGTAGGAGGTGTCGGTGTTCCACGAGGCGTCGAGCGCGTCGACTTCGAAGGCGACCTTGTTCATCGACACGGCGTATTTGACGTTGTCGAAGAGGAAGAATTCAGCTTCCGGGCCCATGAAGGCCGCGTCACCGATGCCCGAGGACTTCAGGTAGGCTTCGGCTTTCTGAGCGGTCGACCGCGGGTCGCGCTCGTAGGCTTCGTTGGTGTCGGGCTCGACGATCGAGCAATGGATGCAGATGGTCTTTTCCGCATAGAAGGGGTCCACGTACACGCTTTCGGTGTCGGGCATCAGCTTCATGTCGGAAGCTTCGATCGACTTCCAGCCAGCGATCGACGACCCGTCGAACATGAAGCCTTCGTCGAGGAAGTCCTCGTCGACCAGGTCCGCCACAACCGTCACGTGCTGCAGCTTGCCGCGCGGGTCGGTAAAGCGGATGTCGACGTATTCGACGTCCTCATCCTTGATAAGCTTGAGAACTGCGTCCTTGCTCATTCCCTTGATCCCTTCGTTTTAGAGAAGAATTTCTTACAGTGCGTCCGAGCCGGATTCACCGGTGCGGATACGGATGGCCTGTTCGACGGTGCTGACGAAGATTTTGCCATCGCCGATTTTCTCGGTCTTGGCGGCATCCACGATCGCTTCGATGGCACCATCGACCTGGTCGTCGTCCAGCACGACCTCGATCTTGACCTTGGGGAGGAAGTCCACGACATATTCGGCGCCGCGGTAGAGTTCGGTGTGCCCCTTCTGGCGGCCAAAGCCCTTGACCTCGATCACGGACAGACCCTGCACACCGACGTCCTGCAGAGCCTCTTTGACTTCATCCAGCTTGAACGGCTTGATGATCGCTTCGATCTTTTTCATGGCTGGAGCTCCTCACATGTCCACCGGAGGTCGTCAGACCACTTTCGTCCCACGGTCACAATTGACTAATGTGGAGGCGGCGACAAGAGAGTGTGACGCGAAAATTTGCAGCCCGTTTTCTGGGCGTCGATGTCTAAAAAATGAGCGGATTATGAACGGTTTGTCCGGGGGACTCCTGACGGCGGAACAGATGCGCCGGGTGGAGCAGGCAGAGATCAATGCCGGGCGGGTGACGGGCGCGCGGCTGATGGAGCGGGCGGGCCGTGCGACGGTCGATGCGGTGCTGGCCCACTGGCCGGAATTGGCCCGGGGCGCATGGTCTGCGCGGGTGCTCTGCGGGCCGGGCAACAACGGCGGCGACGGCTTCGTCATCGCCCGACGTCTGGCCGAACGCGGCTGGCGGGTTGAGCTTGTCCTGCTGGGCGACGGGGCCCGGCTGCCATCGGATGCGGCGCGGATGGCGGCGCTCTGGCAGCCCCTCGGCGCGACTCGGGCGGCGACTCGGCTCGCGGAAGAAGAGGGGCAGGGCGAGCCGCCCGATCTCGTGGTCGACGCGCTCTTCGGCACCGGGCTGACCCGGCCCGTGGACGGTGCAGCGGCGGCGCTTTTGCCCGCAGGTGCGCCCCGGGTGGTCGCGGTGGATATCCCGTCGGGCCTCTGCGCCGACAGTGGGCGCGTGCTGGGCCGCGCGGTCCGGGCCGATCTGACGGTGAGCTTTCACGCCGCGAAGCAGGGCCACTACCTCGGCGAGGGGCCGGCCTGTTGCGGGACCCTCGTGGTGGCGGATATCGGTCTGCCGGAGCAGGAGGTGCCGGGCGCGCTCATCCCCGCGCGGCCGGATGCGGCGCGGCTGCCCAAGCGCACCGGGGCCAAGTTCGATCACGGTCACGCGCTGATGCTGGCCGGTGGTGTCGGGCGCGGCGGCGCGGCCCGGATGGCGGCCCGTGCCGCACTGCGGGTAGGGGCCGGGCTGGTCACGCTCTGTCCGCCGCCGGCCGCTCTGATCGAAAATGCCGCCCGGCTGGATGCGGTGATGCTGCGTGCGCTGAAGGATGGCACGGCGCTGCGCGAGATGCTGGAGGACCGGCGGATCACGGCGCTCGGGCTTGGCCCCGGCCTCGGCCTCGGGGCGCGGGAGGCGGGGCTGCTGGCCGCCGCGCTTGACTGGGGCGGGCCGCTGGTGCTGGACGCCGATGCGCTGACCTTGCTGGCGGGCGATCCGGCGCTGATGGGGCGGCTGCACCGTGGCTGCCTCCTGACGCCGCATTTGGGGGAATTCCGGCGGTTATTTCCCGATCTCGCTGCATCGCTGACCGGGGCCGCGGCCTCGGGGCCCGCCTTCTCTGCCCGGGACGCGGCGGAGCAGGCGGCGGCGCGGTGCGGTGCGGTCGTTCTGCTGAAGGGCGCGGCGACCGTGATCGCAACGCCGGAGGGTGGGGCCTGGGTCTGCGATGCCTGCTACGACCGGGCCGCCCCCGATCTTGCCACGGCGGGGTCCGGTGACGTGCTGGCCGGCCTGTCACTGGGCCTTCTTGCACGAGGGTTCGCGCCCGAGGCCGCCGCGACCACCGCCGCCTGGCTCCATGTGGAATGCGCCCGCGCGCTTGGCCCGGGGCTGATTGCGGAGGACCTGCCGGAGGCGCTGCCCGGCGTTTTGAAAGGGCTGGCATCGGGGGCCTGATCGGGTCTGCGCCTCGTCCCCGATCTGGCCCGGAAACAGCCAGACCGTTGACCCGCGAATGCGTCGGAGATCTGCGAGGCGCGCCAAGCGGGCCTCGGCGGGCACCATGTTTCAGGAAACGCCGTGTGTCAGGTGAACCGGCCAGCTTCGGACCGAAAGGTCTCCTCCGATCCGGGGCCTGCATCCGATTGGACGTGGACGTCCGATCAGACGTGGATGTCGGTTTGGTGTTGTATCCAGATCAGGCCCGCGCCTCAGGCCAGACGCGCGCCTCCGGTAATCGACACGCGTCTCCGACCATACCTGTGCCTCCGAGCAGGCCCATGCATCAATTTACGGGCGGGCTCAGATCAGAGATGGGCCTCTGCCATGGCTTCCGAGACGGCCACGATCTCCATGCCGCCGGCATAGATCGTCTGTTCGCGCTCGAAGCGGAGTTCGTAGAGGCGCATCTCGGTCTCGCCGGCGTCCACGACATAATGTCCGTCCACCAGCCGGGCCGCGGGAATCGCTGCCTGACGCGTGCCATAGAGCGTCTCCGCCCGCCAGTCGCGCACCAGCAGCTTCTGACCCGCGGGTATCAGCGTGTCTTCCTCGGGGCGGGTGTGGCCCAGCGATCCGGCCGTGATCTTTACCGCACGGGCCGTCACCTTGCGAACCCGCATCGAGGTGATGACCGCCATGCCGTAGTCCCGGCTGATGATCCGATCCCCGGGCGAGAGAAACTCGACCGGCAGTTCGCCATCCATTGTCAGGACCGTGGTTCCCGCGATCAGGCCGGCGGGCTCGCCAACCTCCTGCGACTCGTCGACGCCAGGGACGGCCTGCTGGCCATCCGCGCGCTGCACCGTTTTCGGTTTCATGCGCTCTTCCCGTGTTTTCACTGCCTCATTATTGCCGTCAGAATACGGCAGAAATGGGCGCAATTCCAGAAATTCCGGGGGCAGAGCCCCCTTTCGGGTGGGGAGGCCAACCGGACCCCCGCGTTCTCGCCGGTTTTGCGCCACACGGGCGCCACATCCGGCTGCGCCTCACGGATACAGAGTTCGGGTTAACAAGGGATTGATGCTGGATCGGAAACGCGCGTCGGGCCGGGCGATGCGATTTCCTCTCGCCTCCGCCGTGGCGCTTTGATAGACAGCGCGAGCGCCGGAGCAGGCGCATGCGGGTGTGGCGGAATTGGTAGACGCACCAGATTTAGGTTCTGGCGCCTTTGGCGTGGGGGTTCGAGTCCCTTCACCCGCACCAAGCTTTCAGGAAAATTCTTTGATTTCAGGTGTTCAGGGCCGTTGGTGGCCCGGTCCCGGGGTGTCCGGGCGCGCCTTGAAGCACCGTGACGGCCGCGGGCGCCCCTGTGGGGCAGGGCGGCCGCGATGGACCGTCCCTTGTCTCCCAAGCCCGACTGATCGTGCAGGGCAGGCCGGGCGTTCAGACCCCGGCCCACCCCACATGGACCTCACTGGCTGCGCAGCATGCCCCCATCGACGCGCAGGGCCGTGCCGGTGATGTAGCCTGCCTGGGCCGAGCAAAGGAAAGTCACCGCGGCGGCGAATTCCTCGGGGGTGCCATAGCGCCCGGCGGGAATCGTTGCCTGCGAGGCCGCGCGGATTTCGGCGACGTCCTTGCCGCTGGCCTTGGCGCGCACGCCGTCCAGCTCGGCCACCCGGTCGGTGGCGATGCGGCCCGGCAGGACGAGGTTCACGGTGATCCCCATCGGCGCGACCTCAGAGGCCAGCGTCTTGGACCAGCCCGCCACCGCGCCGCGCACCCCGTTGGACAGCGCCAGCCCCGGGATCGGCGCCTGCATGCCGGAGGAGCCGATGGTGACGATCCGGCCCCAGCCCGCGGCCTCCATCCCGGGCAGGGCGGCGTCGGTCAGGCGGAAGAGCGCCACGGCCATCTGCTCGAAGGCCGCGCGCCACGCGGCGGCGGACTGGCCGCGCGCGGGGCCGGCCTTGGGCCCGCCGGAGTTCAGCACGAGGATATCGACCGGCTCTGCCGCCAGCCGGGCCTCCATCGCGGCCACCGATCCCTCGTCGGAGAGGTCGAGCGCGACGCCGGTGACGCCCGCGCCAGACGCGGTGCCCGAGCGCGAGGCGGCGAGCACCTCGGCGCCCTCCGCCGCGAGCATGGTCGCCGAGGCGCCGCCAAGGCCGCGGCTGGCCCCGAGCACGAGGGCGCGTTTGCCCGTCAGTCCGTAATCCATCTGTGATCTCCTCATATCAACTGCTGTGCCGGCCCTCTGGGGGCGGACGGTCGTAGGGGGCGCGGCGGTGCGTCGTCGTGGTCTCGCGCCGGTTCGGCCCCGCACGGTCATGCCCGGTGCGGGGCCGGCGGACAAGCTGAAGCGTCACGGCAGGGGGCCGGCCAAGGGGGACGCCGAAGCCCGCCGTCGGGCCCGGGCGCAAGCCGCCGGGGCGCATGAAAATGCCGCCGTCCCCGGGGAACGGCGGCCTCTTGTCATTGCAGGCCCGTGGTGTGGGGCGTCTTTGCGGCGATCATGACCCTTCCGGGGTCCCCATGTGCGCCGCCGTCGCTCACTTGGCGAAGAGGCCTTCGAAGTCGGCAAAGCCCTTGATCTCGATCGGGTTGCCCGAGGGATCGAAGAAGAACATCGTGCGCTGCTCACCGGGCTCGCCCTCGAAGCGGACGACGGGGGGGATGTCGAAGGCGATGCCTTTTTCCTGCAGGCGGTCGGCGAGGGCCAGCCAGTCATCGAGGCGCAGCACGGCGCCCATGTGGGGCATCATCACCATGTGGTCGCCGACCTTGCCGGTGCGGGTGGTGGGGAAGGGCTCGCCGAGGTGGAAGGAGAGCTGGTGCCCGAAGAAGTCGAAGTCGACCCAGGTGTCGGTCGAGCGGCCTTCCTCGCAGCCGAGCACGTCGCCGTAGAAGGCGCGAGTCTCGTCGAGATCTTTCACATGGATGGCGAGGTGGAAGAGCGATTGCATGGTCTGTCCTTTCGTTGGCCCCCCGCGGAGGGCCCGGGTTGACGGGGCGTCTGCCTCTTCCTTGCGCACAGTTGCTGAGCGGTAAAGAGAGCAGCCGTCGCGGGCAGGGGTGGGAGAGGGCACCGGAATCAGGGCTCCAGCACCTCCCAAGGCTCTGTTTTCCACCTTTGTTATCAGGGTTCTAGCGAAATCCGTCGCGTTCGACCGGGATGTCATGTTGTCGTCATATATAATTAGGAGTTATACTGATAGTTGTATAATAATCCTGATCTATACTGGAAAACAGGCGCTTCAGATGTCTTCTGGGGGCAGGACACGCCCCAGAAGGTGTGCCGTCAGACGCAACCAACAGGATTATGACCCATGATGAAGCATCTTCTCCTCGCCTCCGCCGCCACCGTGGCGCTTGCCGGGGCCGCCTCCGCCGAGCTGGCCGAAATCAAGCCCGAGGGCTACAAGGTCGCGCTCGACGGCACCTTCGCCCCCCACGCCATGCCGACCATGTCGGGCGGCGTCGAAGGCTTCAACGTCGATCTCGCTGCCGCGATCGCCGAAAAGCTGGGCGTGCCGGTCGATGTCACAGCCGCTCAATTCTCGGGCCTGATCCCCGCTCTGCAGGCCGGCACCTACGACTTCCTCGTCGCGCCGACCACCGTGACCGAGGAGCGCGCTGCCAACCTGCTCTTCACCGAAGGCTTCATGGACACCAACTTCCGCTTCGTCGTGCCCAAGGGCTCGGAAGCGGCGGGCTTCACCTCCCTCGAGGACTTCAAGGGCAAGACGCTGGCCGTGAACAAGGGCTCGGTCTACGAGCGCTTCCTGACCGACAAGGCTGACGAGTTCGGCTTCACCGTCGTGTCCTTCGGCACGAACACCGACGCGATCCAGGCCGTGACCTCGGGCCGTGCCGACGCCAACATGGCCGGCGCCACCGTTTCCGCATGGGCCGTCCAGAAGAACCCGCAGATCGAGCTGTCCTTCGAATACCCCACGGGCCTCGTCTGGGGTCTGCCCTTCCGCAAGGATGACGCCGCCACCCGTGACCTCGTCGACAGCGTGCTGGAATGCCTCAAGACCGACGGCACCCTGACCGCCCTGTCCGAGAAATGGTTCGGCGTGACCCCGGCCGAAGGCGCGACGATCATCACGCCCACCGCCGGCTACGGCACCCCGGGCTTCGACGGCTACGACGCCACCGAACACGAGATCACCTGCGAGTTCTGATCTCCCTTCGCTGCGAGATCTGATCTCCCCTCTCTTCTCGCAGCAGGCGGGGGCCCCTGTTCTCCCTCTTCCGGGCCCCCGCCGCCCATATCCCTCCTCAAGAAAAGGCAACAGCGATGACCCAACCGCGCACCATGCTCGAAATCTCGGGGCTCGAGAAAAGCTTCGGAGAGGTCGAGGTGCTGAAAAGCATCGACCTCAAGGTGCAGGAAGGCGAACTGGTCTTCGTGATCGGGCCCTCGGGCTCGGGCAAGTCCACGATGCTGCGCTGCTGCAACCGGCTGGAGGAACCCACCTCCGGCGCGATCTTCATCGAGGGCGAGCGGATCACCGACATTCCGCGCCGCGACCTCGACCGCATGCGCCTCAAGGTCGGCATGGTGTTCCAGGGCTTCCACCTCTATCCGCACATGTCCGTGCTGAAGAACGTGATGCTGGCCCAGATCAAGGCGCTGAAACGCGCCAAGCCCGAGGCCGAGGCCCGCGCGCTGGAAATGCTCGACCAGGTCGGGCTGAAGCACAAGGCCGACGCCATGCCCGCCGAGCTTTCGGGCGGTCAGCAGCAGCGGGTGGCGATTGCCCGCGCGCTCGCGCTCGACCCTGGCGTGATGCTCTTCGACGAACCCACCTCGGCGCTGGACCCGGAACTGGTCGGCTCGGTGCTCAAGGTGATGAAGGACCTGCGCGACAAGGGCATGACCATGCTCGTCGTCAGCCACGAGATGCAGTTCGCCCGTGAAGCCGCCGACCGCGTGATCTTCATGGATGGCGGCTACGTGGTGGAGCAGGGGACCCCGGAGGAGATCTTCGGCAATCCCAAGTCCGACCGCCTGAAAACCTTCCTCAGCCGCGTCTCGCACGAGGACGCCGGGGCGGAGGCCGTCTGATGCGGTTCATCGAGACCTTCTTCAACACCAAGGTCATGGCGGACTACATGCCGGACCTGATCCACGCCATGGGCGTGACGCTGGGCCTCGCGGTGGCGACGATCGTCACCGGCATCCTGTGCGGCGCGGCGCTGGCCTGCCTGCGGGTGGCCGGGCTGAAACTGGTGAACTTCTTCATCATCGTCTTCGCCGACATCATGCGCGCCCTGCCGCCGCTGGTGCTGATCCTGATCCTCTTCTTCGGGATGCCCTCGCTGGGGCTGAACATCTCGGGCTGGATGGTGGTCTACATCGTCCTCTCGCTGGTGCTGACCGCGTTTTCCGAGGAGATCTTCTGGGGCGGGCTGACCGCCATTCCCGCGGGCCAGTGGGAAGCGGGCCGGGCCACGGGCCTTTCGAAGGCGCAGACGCTCTTCTACATTGCCTTCCCGCAGGCCGCGCGCCGGGGCATCCCCCCGCTGGTGAACCGCGTGCTGGCGACCACCAAGCTGACCGCGCTCGGCTCTGTCATCGGGGTGAAGGAAATCCTTTCGGTTTCCTCCTCGGCGCAGAGCTTCTCTGGCTCGGCCACGCCGCTGACCATGGCGGCCATCGCCTATCTCATCATCTTCATTCCCGCCGTGATCGCATCGCACAAGATCGAACGGCGCTACCACTTCGCGACCTGAGGGGGGCATCATGGACACCTTCATCCAGACCTTCTTCAACTTCGACATCATGGCGCAGGCCTTCCCGCTGCTGCTCAAGGGCGCGGTGATGACCCTGAAGCTCTGCGCCGTGGTCATCGTCTTCGGCCTCGCGGGCGGGCTGATGCTGGCGCTCGCGGCGCTCTCGACCAACAAGGCGCTGCGCTGGAGCGCGATCGCCTATATCGACCTCTTCCGCGCGCTGCCGCCGCTGGTTCTGCTGGTCTTCGTCTATTCGGGCCTGCCCTTCGCGGGCGTCCGGCTGACGCCCTTCATGGCGGTGGTCATCGCCTTCTTCCTGAACAACTCCTCCTACTTCGCCGAGGTGTTCCGGGCGGGCATCAACGCGGTGCCCAAGGGTCAGACCGAGGCCGCGCGGGCCACCGGCCTGTCGCAGGCGCAGACCCTGACCTACGTCGTGCTGCCGCAGGCCGTGCGCAACGTGCTGCCGGACCTGCTGTCGAACACCGTCGAGGTGGTGAAACTCACCTCGCTCGCCTCGGTCGTGTCGCTGTCGGAGCTGCTCTATTCCGCCAACATGGCACGCTCCGTGACCTATAACGCCTCGCCGCTGGTTCTCGCAGCCGGCATGTATCTCCTCGTGCTTTGGCCGCTGGTGCGCGTGATTGCCCGCTACCAGCGTGGCCTGGCCGTGAACTGATCCCCCCGAAAGGACACCTTCCATGACGAAAATGATGATCGGCGCCGCCCAGATCGGTGGCATCCAGAAGGCAGAGACCCGCGAAGACGTCGTCGCGCGCATGATCGCGCTTATGGACGAAGCGGCGGCCAAGGGCGTCAAATTCCTGGCCTACCCGGAAATGACCCTGACCACCTTCTTCCCGCGCTTCTACGTCGAGGACCGCGCCGAGTTCGATCACTGGTTCGAGAAGGAAATGCCCAACGCCGCCGTCCAGCCGCTCTTCGACAAGGCGAAGGAATACGGCATGGGCTTCACCTTCGGCTACTGCGAGCTGACCCCGGAAGGCGAGCACTTCAACACCTCGATCATCGTCTCTCCCGAGGGCGAAGTGGTGCTGAAGTACCGCAAGACGCACCTGCCGGGCCACGCCGAGTTCGAGGAAGAGCGCAGCCACCAGCACCTTGAGAAGCGCTACTTCCTGCCCGGCGACACCGGCTTCAACGTGGTGCGCAACCAGGGCGTGATCATGGGCATGGCGATCTGCAACGACCGTCGCTGGCCCGAAAGCTGGCGCGTGCTGGGCCTGCAAGGGGTGCAGCTGGTCTCGATCGGCTACAACACGCCCTCGCAGAACAACCTGTCCGCGGATGAAGGTCTGGCCAAACGGCTCTACCACCACGAGCTGTCGGTCTGCGCCGGCGCCTACCAGAACTCGACCTATGCCATGGCCGTCGCCAAGTGCGGCACCGAGGACGGCAACCACATGATCGGCGGGTCTATCATCGTCGACCCCGATGGGTTCGTGATCGCAAAGGCCGAAGGCGAAGGCGACGAACTGCTTGTTGCAGAGGCAGATTTCGACAAATGCGCCTTTGGCAAGTCGACGGTCTTCAACTTCGCCGCGCACCGCCGTACCGAACACTATGGCCGGATCGTTTCGCAAACCGGCGTAGAGGAACCTTCGGAATGACTTTTGACACGGTGATCCACGGCGGGACGATCGTTACCGCCGACGGACAGTTCAAGGGGGATCTCGGGATCAAGGACGGCCGCATCGCGGCCGTTGCCGAGAGCCTCGATGGCGGGGATGAGCGGATCGACGCGGGCGGGCGGCTCGTCATGCCCGGCGGGATCGAGGCCCATGCCCATATCGCGCAGGAAAGCTCCTCCGGCGTCATGACCGCCGATGATTACCTGTCCGGCTCCATCTCGGCGGCCTTCGGCGGCAACTCCTCCTTCATCCCCTTCGCGGCGCAGCAGCGCGGCCAGTCGGTGGATGACGTGATCAAGACCTACGACGCCCGCGGCGCCCGGTCGGTGATCGACTATTCCTACCACCTCATCATCTCGGATCCGACCGAGGCGGTCCTGACGGACGAGCTGCCGCGCGCCTTTGCCCGCGGCATCACCTCGTTCAAGGTCTTCATGACCTACGACCTGATGAACCTCGGCGACGGCGGGATGCTCGACATCCTCGAGGTGGCGCGCCACCACGGCGCCATCACCATGGTCCATGCCGAAAACAACGACATGGTGAAGTGGATGAACAAGCGGCTGGCCGACAAGGGCCTGACCGCGCCGAAGTACCACGCCATCAGCCGTCCGCAGCTGGCCGAGGAAGAGGCGATCAACCGCGCGATCCAGCTGGCCAAGCTGGTCGATGCGCCGCTCTTCATCGTCCACGTCTCGACCGAGGCGGGCGCCGAGATCGTGCGCCGCGAGAAGTTCAACGGTGCCAAGCTCTTTGCAGAGACCTGTCCGCAGTACCTCGCGCTGACCCGCGACGACCTCGACCGCGAGGGCATGGAGGGCGCCAAGTTCATCTGCTCGCCGCCGCTGCGCGGGGCCGACACGCAGGAGATCCTGTGGCACCACATCGCGCAGGGCACGTTTGAAAGCGTCTCCTCCGACCACGCGCCCTACCGCTTCGACGAGACCGGCAAGTTCCTGAACGGTGCCGACGCGCCCTATCCCAAGATCTCGAACGGGATGCCGGGGATCGCCGCGCGTCTGCCCTACCTCTTCTCCGAAGGGGTGGTGAAGGGCCGGATCACGCCCGAGCAGTTCGTCGCGCTGTCCTCGACCAACGCGGCCAAGACCTTCGGCTGCACCACCAAGGGCCGCATCGCGCCCGGCATGGATGCCGATATCGCGATCTGGAACCCCGAAGTGACGCGCACCGTCGTTCAGGCCGACCAGCACGACAACATGGACTACACCCCCTTCGAGGGGATGGAGCTGACCGGCGTGCCGGAAGTCGTGATGAACCGCGGCCGCACCATCGTCGCCCATGGCGAGTTGAAGGCCGAGGAAGGGCAGGGCCGGTTCTTCGGTCGTGCGCCCGTCGATCTGCGCGGCAAGCCGGGCTATCAGGCGCCGGAATTCGACCCGGCGCAGAATTTCGGCACGGTCCTGCGATGAGCCGTATCCTCGTCATCAACCCCAACAGCTCCTCCGCGGTGACGCGGGGGATCGCGGAGGCGCTCGCGCCGCTGGGGGATCACTTCGACTGCTGCGATCTGCCGAGTTCTCCGGCCACCATCGCGACGGACGAGGACGTGGCGCGCGCCGGTGTCGGACTGGCCGAGATGGTCAAGACGACGCCCGCCGCCGCCTATGTCACCGCCTGTTTCTCGGACCCGGGCCTCGACATGGCCCGCGCGCTGACGGACAAGCCTGTGATCGGCATCCAGGAGGCGGGCATCCTGACCGCCATGGCGCGGGCCGATCTCTTCGGGATCATCGCCCTGGGGCCGAATTCCATCGGCCGTCACCGCCGCAAGATCCGCATGATGGGCGTCGAATCCCGTCTGGCCGGTGAACTGCCGCTCTCCGGTGTCTCTGCCGAAGCCTCGGGTCGGGATGAGACCGTCTATGCCGAGGTGCGCGAGACTGCCGCGCGGCTGCGCGACATGGGGGCGGGCGCGATCATTCTGGGCTGTGCCGGCATGGCCCCGATCCGGGCGCGCCTTGAGCGTGACACCGGCGTCGCCGTCATCGACCCGGTCATGGCGGGGGCTGCCATGGCGCTCGGCGCGGTGCTTGGATGACGCGCGCGGCGGATCTGCCCGAGGTCTCCCTGCGTCTGCTGGAGATCTTCGCGGCCATGATGCGCTGCACCACCACGGTGGAAACCGCCGAGTTCCTCGGCATTTCGCAGCCCGCGGTCTCTGCCGGGCTGCGACAGCTGGAAAACCAGCTTGGCTTCTCGCTCTTTGAACGCACAGGCCGCAGGCTGACGCCCACGGGCGAGGCCAACGATCTCTTCGAGGAAATCCGCCCGCTCTTCGGCATCCTGCGCTCCTTCTCGACCCGGGCGCGGGACATCCGGTCCGGCCGTGTCGGACGCCTGCGGGTCATGGCGACGCCGCCGCTCGGCTATTCTCTGGGGCCGCGGGCATTGCAGGCCTTCCATGCGGCCCGGCCCGAGGTCACGATCAGCTATGACGTGCGGCGGCTCGAGAACGTGCTGGATGCGATCCAGACCGGGCAGGCGGACATCGGCCTCGTGCTGAACGCCGAGCGGCTGGAGACCGTGAACTCGGAGATCATCCAGCGCAGTCAGATGGTCGTGCTGATGCCGGAAGACGATCCGCTGGCCGAGGGCGCCTTCGTCACGGCCGAGGCGCTGACCGGGCGCCAGATCGTTGGTATCGACCAGGCCTCGCAACTGGGTCGTCTGGTGGCCAAGGGCTTTGCGCAGGGCGGCGGGCAGTATCGCCCGGGGATCGAGGTGCGCTACTGCCAGACCGCCTCGGCGCTCGTGGCGGATGGCATGGGCGTGACGGTGACGGACCCCTATTCGGCCGAGCCCTACCTCGACCGCGGGCTGGTGTCGCGGCCGTTCATGCCGACGCTGGAGGTGAGCGCCTCCATGCTGACCCGCAAGGGCGTGCCGCATTCGGGGCTGCTGCTGAGTTTCATGGAAGAGTTGCGGCGGCAGTTGAACCGGAGCCGGTAAGAGCGACAGGGCCTGTCCTGGTGCGGCGCTTTCGCTACTTCGCAAGGTGTATACTCCGCCTCGGCGGCGAGGGGGGCATCTATCCTGACGACATATTTCGTTAGGACTAACTGACCTTCGCTGATCTTCCTGAGGCTCCAGTAAGCAGTGCTTCGCGGCAAGGTGAAGGTGTCGCCTCTATCGGACACCGTCGCGCTGCCCCCTCTACCGTGTTCCGCCCGGCCTCAGGCCGGGCAGCGCCGACCCGCCCCCCGTCGCCATCGGTGCTCGGACCAATGGCGCACCAATGGCAACCGGCGCCTATGCGCCTCCTCGCGGGTCGGCGCTGCCCTTCGAGTTTCGTCCGCATTGTCTCGGAGGGGGGCAGGGGCGCTGAACTGCCACCGCTGCCCCGGGGGAGCCGCCAGCCATGGGATAGGGCTCGAAATGACAAAACGCCCCGGCGAAAAGCCGGGGCGTCTCCAATCGATCAGCTCAGCCCTTCACGGGCGGCATCACGTCGTCCGGCAGAGGGCAGCGGTAGGGCGTCCGCGCCAGCTTCTGCTCGTGCACCGCCTTTGCCGCCGCCAGCAGTTGCGGCTCGCGGATCAGGTCGCGCGCCGTGGCGGCCATGGCCTTTGCCGCCTGCACCATGCCCTTGTGCGCCAGCGGGGACTTGCCCTGCGCCGTCAGCTGCCAGCTGTGGAAGGCCGTGCCCATGGCGCAGGTCGCCATCCAGCACTGCGCCGTCGGCACCGCCCAGCTGACATCGCCCACGTCGGTCGACCCGGCCCCGCCGCGCCCTGACGGCGTGTCCAGCGGCACCACGAAATCGCACAGTGCCATGTCCGGATCGGTCGGTAGGCCCACGCCGTTCAGGGTCGAGGCGATATCCTCGGCCGAGAGCGTCGCGCGGATCTCCTCGGCGAAGGCGCGGTCCTCGGCGTCGAAATCGGGCGCGCCCAGACGGTCGAGGTTGGCCTGCAGCAGCTCCTCCAGCGGGCGGTTGCCCAGCAGGTTCGATACGCCGGAGAAGACCTTGGCCTCCACCGTGGTACCGGTCATCAGCGCCGCGCCGTCGGCGATCTTGCGGACCCGGTCGAGCAGGTCGAACATCTCCGGCAGCTGCGGGGCGCGCACCAGCTGGCGCACGGTCGCCTTGGCGGGCACCACGTTGGGCGCGATGCCGCCCGCGTCGAGGTAGGCGTAATGCACGCGGCAGCCGTCGGGCATGTGTTCGCGCATGTAGTTGATGCCGACGTTCATCAGTTCCACCGCGTCCAGCGCCGAGCGCCCGAGGTGCGGCGAGGCCGCCGCATGGGCCGCCTTGCCGGTGAAGGTGAAGTCGATCCGGGTGTTCGCCAGCGAGGTGGGCCGGTCCACGCCGATGAAGGGGGCCGGGTGCCAGGTGATCGCGGCGTCCACGTCGTCAAAGAGGCCCGCGCGCACCATGTAGGTCTTGGCCGCGCCGCCTTCTTCCGCCGGGCAGCCGTAGTAGCGCACCCGCGCCTCGATGCCTTCGGCCTCCAGCCACTCCTTCACCGAGGCCGCGGCCATCAGCGCGGCGGAGCCCAGCAGGTTGTGACCGCAGCCGTGGCCCATGCCGTCGCCCGGCAGGGGGGTGTGGCTGGTGGCGCCCGCTTCCTGGCTGAGGCCGGGCAGGGCGTCGAATTCGCCGAGGATCGCGATCACCGGGCCGCTTTCGCCCGCCTCGCCCATCACGGCGGTGGGAATGCCCGCGACGCCCATCGTCACCTTGAAGCCCTCGGCCTCGAGCTGCCGGCGATGCTCCTCGACCGAGCGGTATTCGTCATAGGCGATCTCGGGCATGTCGAAGACGCGGTCTGCAAGGCCGGTATAGGCGGCGCGGCGGCTGTCGACGATGTCCCAGATCGGATCGGTATTCTGCATGTTCGGGTCCCCGTGAACACTGGATGGTCTGGCCTGATGGCCCGCGCCCTCTTTGCCGCAGCGGGCCGGGCAATTCCATGCCTTGTGCACGTAATTCGCCGCAACTGGCGCGGCGTCGCCTGTCCGCTGGGCAGATTGGCGAAGCGGTCCGAGCTGCACGGGGCCCGCGGGCCCCGTGGACGCGGAAAGCGCGCCGGCAACGGGGCCGTGCGACCGTCGCCATGCGCAAGGCAGGCGTGTCCTAGTGATCCTATCGAGGGCGTTCTGGGCCACGTTGCAGGGTTCTTAACCCCTTCGCTCTAGGCAGGAGCCGTCCAGCCGAGGAAACCTGCCATGCCCCGATTCCCTGTCATCGCCGCGTTCTGTGCTCTCGCACTCTGGCTCTTGGTCCCCGCGCCGCTGTCGGCGGCGGAGGGCAGCGCGGCGGAGCTTGCCAAGTACAAGATCAACATCGCCGGGCGGCAGCGGATGCTGTCACAGCGCATCGCCAAGTCGGTGTGCCTGAACCGCATCGGGGCCTCGGCGGAACTGCAGGCGCATCAGGCGCGCACGGCCATCCTCGAGTTCGACAAGGTGCTGACAGGTCTGCGCCACGGCGATGCGGAGCTCAAGCTCGAGGCCGAGGTGAACCCGGAGATCGCCGCGCAGCTAGACCATGTCGGCACGCTCTGGCTGGCGTATCGCGCCGCGGCGGAGGCGCTGCTGGCCGGCGATGCCGGGCAGGTGGGCGCCTTCGTGCAGGGCGCGGGCGAGGTGCTGGTGGCGATGAACAAGGCCGTGGGCCTCATGGACAAGGCCTATGGCGCGGGGCTGATCCACCCCGACCTGGCCCATGCGATCAACGTTGCGGGGCGCCAGCGGATGCTGAGCCAGAAGGCGCTGAAGGAGTACTGCTTCACCGAGCTGCCCGGCGCCCCGGAGTCGCGCGGTGACCTTGGTCAGACGGTGGCCAGTTTCGACGCGGCCCTGACGGCGCTGATCCAGGGCGATCCGGCGCAGAACATCCTGCTGCCGCCCACCTGGGAGCTGATGGCCCAGTTGGAGGGCGTGGGATCGATCTGGGCGCGGGTGAAGCCCGAACTGGATCGCGTTGCCGCCGGCGGCGTGCCCGAACGGGCGGAGCTGAGCGGATTTCTCTCCGACACGGAGGCGCTGCTCAAGGAGATGAACAGCGCCGTCTGGATGTACGAGTCGATCTGAGCCGCGGTCCCGTCTGTGCCGCTGTGCGGTTGGCGCCTCGCCACGACCCTGCGATCCGACCGGATCACGCGGTGACCGCGCAAAGATTGGGCGGCGCTTGGGGCTGAGGCTGCGCCGGGGCCCTGGGGCGGCGTTTCCCATCTTCTGAGAGACGGCGCGGGGAAGACACGGGGCGTCACCGTCCCGTGAAGGGGCGGGGAATGGCGCATTCCGGGGCCACGGCCCGTGAAATCAGGTCTTTTCACCTTGCATGAGCGCGGGCCGCCTCATAGAAGAGCGACTGATTTTACCACCGCCCGCGGGCGGTGCGTTGCTTGATAGCCTGAGACAGAAGGACGACAACGATGCAGGTCACCGAGACCCTGAACGAAGGCCTCAAACGGGGGTACCAGATCACCGTGACCGCCGCCGAGCTCGAAGCAAAGGTGCAGGACAAACTGACCGAGGCGCAGCCCGAAATCGAGATGAAGGGCTTCCGCAAGGGCAAGGTGCCGCTGGCCCTGCTGAAAAAGCAGTTCGGCCCGCGCCTCCTCGGCGAAGCGATGCAGGAAGTCATCGACGGCGCCATGTCCGAGCATTTCGAAACCTCCGGCGACCGCCCCGCGCTTCAGCCGGAAGTGAAGATGCAGGACGGTGAGAACTGGAACGAGGGCGACGACGTCGTCGTCGACATGTCCTACGAGAAGCTCCCCGAGATCCCCGAGGTCGAGCTGAAGTCGATCACCCTCGAGAAGATGGTCGTGAAGGCCGACGACGCGGCTGTCGACGAAGCCCTGAAGAACCTCGCGGAGAACGTGAAGGACTTCGAGACCAAGGACGGCGCGGCAGAAGACGGCGACCAGGTGGTCTTCGACTTCCTGGGCAAGGTCGACGGCGAAGCCTTCGAGGGCGGCGCGGCGGAAGACTACCCGCTGGTGCTCGGCTCGGGCCAGTTCATCCCCGGCTTCGAAGAGCAGCTGGTGGGCGTGAAGGCGGGCGAGTCCAAGGACGTGGCCGTGACCTTCCCCGAGGAATACCAGGCCGCGCATCTCGCCGGCAAGGAAGCCGTCTTCGAATGCACCATCAAGGACGTGAAAGCGGCCAAGGATGCAGAGATCGACGACGAGCTGGCCAAGAAATACGGCGCCGAGGACCTCGACGCGCTGAAAGGCCAGATCCGTGAGCGTCTGGAAGCCGAATACGCCGGTGCCGCCCGCGCGGTCATGAAGCGTGGCCTGCTGGACGCGCTGGACGAGAAGGTCTCCTTCGAGCTGCCGCCGAGCCTGGTGGAAGCCGAAGCCGGCCAGATCGCGCACCAGCTGTGGCACGAGGAAAACCCCGACGTGCATGACCACAGCCACGACAAGATCGAGCCGACCGACGAGCACAACAAGCTCGCCGAGCGCCGCGTGAAGCTGGGCCTGCTGCTGGCCGAGCTGGGCCAGAAAGCCGAGGTCCAGGTGACCGACGCCGAGATGACCCAGGCGATCATGAACCAGGCGCGTCAGTACCCGGGCCAGGAACGTCAGTTCTTCGAGTTCATCCAGCAGAACGCACAGATGCAGCAGCAGCTGCGCGCGCCGATCTTCGAAGACAAGGTCGTGGACTATGTCTTCGAGCTGGCCGAAGTCTCGGAAAAGGAAGTCAGCAAGGACGACCTGACCAAGGCTGTCGAAGAGCTCGACGAAGAATAATCCCGGATCGGGATGCAGGATTGAGGGCCGCTCTTTTGAGCGGCCCTTTTTCGTTTGTCGGGGCAGGGACGGGGCCTGTTGCCGGAGCGGACCTGATGCGCGGTGGTCGGAAGAGATGCGATCGCTCCCGTTTGTGCTCAGCTCGCGGTGACGCTCGTCCCCCGAAATGTCCCGCCCGGCCGAGAGGCCGGGCAGCGCCGAACCGCCCCCACGGGGCGGCGCTGCCCGGCGCGCAATCCGGAGGGGCAGGTGGGAGCCTACTCGCGCGTGAAGACCGGCTTTACATCTGCGGGGCATCGCGCAGATTTTTCAGCAGGCAGCAGGCAGCAGGCAGCAGGCAGCAGGCAGCAGGCAGCAGGCAGCAGGCAGCAGGCAGCAGGCAGCAGGCAGCAGGCAGCAGGCAGCAGGCAGCAGGCAGCAGGCAGCAGGCAGCAG
>NZ_JAHVIT010000006.1 GCF_019801605.1 Maritimibacter alkaliphilus | reverse complement strand
ACACAGGGCAAGATCGAACGCTGGCACCAGACCCTCAAGAACCGCATCTTGCTCGAGAACTATTACCTGCCGGGCGCTCTGGAGCAGGCGATCGGCGACTTCATCGACCACTACAACCAGCACCGCTACCACGAGAGCCTGGGCAACCTCGCGCCTGCCGACGTCTATCTCGGCAGGGCCGAAGTTATTCTGAAAACACGAAAGGAGATCAAAGCCAAAACCATCGAGAAGCGCCGCTTGCTGCATCGCCAGACCGCGGCATAGACTGAAACCACAACGAGCCAGGCCCTTCGTTCTCGATCAGGCCCTCGTGTCCCAAATCATCTGACGACGAACACTTGGGGAGCAACTTCAGCCCGCCCACGCGATCGGTGCAGGGCTGACGATCTGTGGTATCGTGCTGGTCAACCGTCCCGCCTCCAAAACCGCCTGACCTGTCCCGGAGGATGTCATGTCGTTCACGCCCCACAGCCCCGTCACGAGCCTTGAGGCGCTGCGCGAAATCATCCCCGAGCCGACCTCAATCCGGGTGTTGCACAAGGACATGGATCACCTGCACGCGCTTGCGCGCAGCTTCATCGGCCTCTCCCCCTTCGCGGTTCTCTCCACGCGCGCGCCCGGCGGCGCAATCGCCACCTCGCCCCGTGGCGATGCGCCGGGCTTCGTGAAGGTCCATGACGACCGGACGCTGTTCCTGCCCGACCTGCTGGGAAATCACCGGCTGGACAGCTTCGAGAACATCCTCGCCAATCCCGATATCGGACTTCTCTTCTTCGTGCCCGGCCATGCCGAGACCCTGCGCGTCGCCGGAGAGGCGCAAATCCTGCGCGACGCGGACGTGCTGGAGCAACTGGCCCACAATATCCGCAAGCCTGACCTCGCCCTGGCGATCACGGTGCGCCGGGTCTTCATGCATTGCTCGAAAGCCTTCGTCCGCTCGGCCCTGTGGAGGTCAGAGACCTGGCCGGAACGACGCGCCGCCCCGACGCTGGCACAATGGGCCGCAGAAGCCGCGCCGTCGGAGCTGAACCTGGCCCAGATCCAGCAGATGCATGATGAAGACGCCCGGGACCGGCTGTACTGACGGCGCCGCGTTGAACCGCCATGTGGCTTTAGAAACGGACGGGCGTTATTCTGACGCCGTCAGGCGATGGAGAAGCGCCGCCAAGCGTGAGCTGGTCCATAACGGGGCAAGTTGGCCGCTTCTAGGAATGGTATTCTCCGCGATCATTCACTCGGGCCAGCTTGTGTTGCGTGTCCGCTTCTGTATCTCGCTGCCGTTCGTCCAGGCCGCAGCGAAAGTGCGCTTTCCGCCCAACTGAAGGTGGCCGCACGCGACCCGAAACGGACCTTGGGGCCAAGCGCAGCGAACGGCGAGGGCCTTCGCTCGATCCTGCCGCGTGTTGTGGCTGCCGCTGCGCTGTGGCTAGTCTCGCACATGCGAATCCTGCTTGTCGAAGATCACGCCTCCTTTGCCGCCACCGTGGCAAGCCGCCTGTCCCGCGAAGGGCATAGCGTCGACATCGAAGCGGATGGCGCCACCGCGGCAACCCTCCTGCAGCACAAGGAATTCGACCTCGTCCTGCTGGACGTGAACCTGCCCGGCTGCAACGGGTTCGAGATTCTCTCGCAGATGCGCACGGCGGGCAACGAGACCCCGGTGCTGATCTTGACCGCGCGCAGCGAAGTCGACGACCGCATCCTCGGGCTCGATACCGGCGCGGATGATTTCCTCGTGAAACCCGTCGATCTCGGCGAACTGGCAGCCCGGTGCCGCATGTTGGCCCGGAGGCGGGCCGGACAGGTGCGCAACCTCGTGGAGGCAGGCAACTTTTCCTTCGACCGAGGCGCGCGCCTCTTGCAGATCGACGGGCAGGACGTGCCCATTCCGGCGCGCGAGTTGCAACTGCTGGAGGTCTTTCTCGATCATCTCGGCCGGGTGATGACCAAAGAGGAAGTGGCCCACCGGCTTTACACATTCGAGGAAGCGCCGAACCTGAACGCAATCGAACAATTCGTCGGCCGGCTGCGGCGCAAGCTCGAGGGCACGCCGCTACGCCTCCAGACGTTCCGGGGCCTCGGATATATCGCCCGCTTCGATGAGGCGTGACCGCACGTCCCTGTCGCGGCGCCTGTTTGGATGGCTGTGCCTCGGGGTGGCGAGCGTCTATGCGCTGCTGCTTGCGCTGAGTTGGGCGGAAAGCGGATGGCGGGCGGACCGGACCTACGACAACCTCCTGCGCAGCGCAGGATTTGCCATGCTGGAGCGGTTGCAGGTGAGCATTGACGCTGCGGGCGCTCCCGAGATCCGCGTGGACCTGCCGGCCGCGGCCTTCGACACGCTGTCCTTCGCCCCGGACGACCGGATTTTCTACCGGCTGCGGACCGGCGACGGCGTCGAGATGACCGGCAACCCGGAGTTTCCCATCGCGGACATCCCGCCCCCCGGCCCGCCACACATCCGCACCATCACATGGTCGGATGAGCCGGTGCGCCTGCTGGTGCAAACCCGCCCCCTGCTGACCGAACAGGGGGTGCAGCGCGTCACGCTTGCCCTCGGCCAGACACGGCGGGCGCGGAACGCCGAGGCGCTTCAGGTTTTCGGCTGGACCGCACTGCGGCTGACGGTGATGGCGGCCCTCTGCCTCGCGCTTGTACCGCTGGCCGCGAGACGCGCGCTGTCGCCCCTGCGCGGCATCGGTCGCGACCTCGATGCGCGCCGGTCGGAAGACCTAGGCCCGGTGCCCGAGCCCGTCCCGCAGGAGGTTCAGGGGCTGGTGCGTGCGCTGAACCGGTTCATCGCGCGGCTCGATGCCAGCCAGAGGCGCAACGAACGGTTCATCGCCGATGTGGCCCATCAGATGCGCACCGGCATCAATGCGGTGGACGCGCAATTGCAACTGGCCGCCGAGGCACAGGGCGGTGACATAGACCGGCTTCAGGCCGCGCGGACCGAAACGGCCCGGACCATGCGCCTGACCAACCAGCTGCTGTCCCAGGCCATGGTGATCCACCGCGCCGATGCCCAGCCCGACACACGCCTCGACCCGCGGGCCTTGCTGCGCGACCTGCTGGTCGAGTTGCTATCGGCCCCGCGCTTCGCGGCGGTGGACCTGACCTTCGACGACAGCGGCATGCCGGCGCGCGCGGCCATGATCCTCGGCGATCCGGTGAGCCTGCGCGAAGCCCTGCGCAACCTGATCGAAAATGCCGTCACGCATGGCGCCGCGGATGTGGCGATCAGCGTCACCCTCACCGCGGAGGCCGACAACGTGACGCTGACCGTGGCCGACGATGGCCCCGGGCTGCCTGAGGCCGCGCGTGTACAGGCGTTCGATCGGTTCCGGACGGGCACCACCTCGGGCGGCTCCGGGTTGGGGCTGGCGATCGTGGCCGAGGTCGCGCAGGCGCATGGGGCAAGTCTGACCCTCGCGGACAGTCCGGCGGACGGACTGGCTGTCTCCCTGGCCTTCCCCCGGGCAGGTCCCGCCCCAGAGGGGCCGGACCCGGCCCGGCGTCAGCTGCTGACCGGGATCGGCGCGGCAACGCTGGCGCTGCCCTTCGTCGCGCGTCCTGCCGCCGCGGCGACCCCTGTAACGATCTGGTCCGCCACCGACACCGCCGCATTCCTGCCGCTGATCGAGGAGTTCAACCGGCAGCACCCGGAGATCGCGTTGCGCTACCGCAGCTTCGAGACCCGGACACTGCACCGCGCGATCCGCGATGGCGCGGGAGAGCCAGACCTCGTCATCAGCCTCGCGCTCGACCTGCAGGTGGACCTCGTCAATCGCGGGCTTGCGCGGCCCTTGCCCGCCTTGCCGGTGGGGCCGGCGTCCTGGCGTCGCGAGCTCTTCGGCTTCACCCTCGAACCGGAGGTGATGATCCTTAATACCGAGGTCTTCGCCCACCTGCCTGAGCCGCGCAGCCATGCCGCCCTCGCCGATCTGGTCCGCGACCACGCAGACGTCCTGTCCGGGCGCCTCGGCACCTACGACATCCGCCGCTCCGGGATCGGGTACTTGCTGTCGACCCAGGCCTCCGCGCTCGGGCCCGACCACGCCCGCCTGACAGAGATCATGGGACAGACCGGCACACGGCTGTTCGACACGACGGGCGACATGGTCAGCGCCACGACCAACGGCACCCTTGCCCTCGCCGTCGGCGCGCTCGGCCCCTATGCCAACGCGGCCCTGCGTGACGATCCCCGCGCCCGGCTCCTGCTGTTCGACGACTACAACCTCGCACTTCCGCGCACCGGTTTCGTTCATCGGGATGCAGCGCAGCCGGAGGCCGCGGAGGCCTTCCTCGGCTACCTGCTTTCACCCGCCGGTCAGCGCGTGCTGGAGACCGTCCCGGATCTGGCCCCGCTCGCCGGGCCCGCGTGGCTGACCGGGCGACAGCGCGCCTCCCTGCGCCGGATGGCACCGGGCCCGGGCCTTCTGCTGTGGCAGGACCGCATGAAGCGCGAGGCCTTTGTCGAGGACTGGGCGCATTCCATCGGCGCCCGCAAAATACAACCGTGACGTGTGCTTCATGACGGGACCCTGACGGGGTCCTGACCGCAGGCTGACCAACTGCGCAGATTGCGCTCTGCTCTATGGACAAGGCCGCGACACACCATCCAGTCAGCACCAACCACCGAAAGTTCCTGAGGAGGAGAAGGTATGCTGGCTGTCATTGGACTGCTCATCGTCATCGTCGTCGTCGCCCTGTTGTTGTCGGGCCGCGCCTCGCCCATCGTGGCACTGGTGCTGGTGCCGCTGATCGGCGCCCTCGTGGCGGGATACGGACCTGCGGAAATCAGCGATTTCTTCGAGACCGGGATCGGGCGGGTGATGCAGGTGGCGACGATGTTCGCCTTTGCCATCGTCTTCTTCGGCGTGCTTCAGGACACCGGGCTCTTCCGGCCGATCATCGAAGGGCTCATCAAGGTGACCGGCGGCAACGTGGTCTATGTGGCCATGGGCACTGCGCTTATCGGCGTCTTCGCCCACCTCGACGGGGCGGGTGCCACGACCTTCCTGCTGACAGTCCCCGCGCTGCTGCCGCTCTACACCCGGCTGGGGATGAGCCGCTACCTCATGCTGCTGCTGCTCGCCACCGGGGCCGGAATGGCCAACATGCTGCCCTGGGCCGGTCCGCTGGGGCGCGCCGCTGCTGTCACCGGGCTCGACGTGACCGAACTCTGGCGGCCGCTGATCCCGGTCCAGCTGGCCGGTGTGGTCGTGCTGCTTGCCATTGCCTTCGTCTACGGACGTCGCGAACAGCGCCGTATCGCCGCCGCCGGATCGCCCGTGGCCGCCATTGCTCAGGCCGACGGGATCAGCGTCGAGGCCGCGAGCAAGGTTCAGGCCGAGATGGGCGTCGAACGCACCGGCAAGCAGGTGAGCGACGAGGAAGCTCCGCTGCTCCGCCCCAACCTGCTCTGGGTCAACGCCGGGCTCTTCCTCGCGGTCCTTGCCGCGCTCGTCAGTGGCGTGCTGCCGGCCGCCTATGTCTTCATGATCGGGCTGGGGGTCATCATGGTGGTCAACTACCCCGATGTCACCACGCAGATGGACCGAATCCGTGCCCACGCCGGTGCCGCCCTGCAGATGAGCGCGATTATCCTCGCCGCAGGCAGCTTCCTCGGGATCGTCGACGGCAGCGGCATGCTGCGCGCCATGGCCGAGGCTCTTGTCAGCGTGTTGCCAGAGGGCGCCGTCGGGGTGCTGCACCTGCTACTCGGCCTCGTGGCGCTGCCGATCGAGCTGATCCTGTCCACAGACGCTTACTACTTCGGCCTGCTGCCCGTGGTGTTGCAGATCACCGAACCTGCCGGCGTGGGCGCGGCGGAAACGGTGCATGCGCTGGTCATCGGTAACATCATCGGCACCTTCATCAGCCCCTTCTCCCCGGCGATGTGGCTGGCGCTTGGCCTCGCGCGGGCAGAGATCGGACGCCATATCCGGTACTCTATCCTGTTGATGTGGGGCTATTCGCTCGTGCTCATGGGGGTCGGTTTCCTACTCGGGCTCTATTGAGAAACCGGGCAGGAAATATACCACATTTTCGCTCCCAACCCATAGCCAACCGTCGCGCCAGGCCGGACTGAACGCCGCTGCCAGCCCAAAGCTGCCGGCTGCGCCTGGTGCACGGCGGGGCGTGGGCTCGCCCGGTATCAGGCGCGACCGTGCTGATCATCCAACTTTCGCCAATCGAGCCCCCTCCACAAGACGCAGTACCGTCGGGATACGGGGAGAGAGACCCGTCTCCCGGACACAGGGCGGCAGCCCCTTCAGGTGCTCAGCCAGTTTTCGAGCTTCGCGGCATCCGGCACCCCTCCTGAATGGACCAGTTTGCCGTCGACGCTCAGGCCGGGCGTGGACATCACTCCTGCCATGGTGATGGACTTGGCGTCTGTCACCTTCTCCACATCGACCTCGATGCCGAGCTTCGATGCGGTGTCCCGCACCAGCGTTTCGGTGGCTTCGCAGCGTTTGCAGCCGGGGCCGTAGACCTTGACGGTTTTCATGGCTTTTGCCTTTCAGAGGATCAGGTTGAACAGGTAGCCTGTGGCGAGGATCCCGGCCGCGACCACGGCGAGAAAGATCGCGATCAGGCGATAGGTCAGCACCTGCTTGAGGATGATCATCTCGGGCAGGGACAGGGCGATCACCGACATCATGAAGGCAAGCGTCGTGCCAAGGGCGGCGCCCTTGCCCAACAGCGCCTCGACGATGGGGATGACGCCTGCCGCGTTGGTGTACATCGGCACCCCCACGATCACCGCGGCCGGCACGGACCACCACGCTTCGCCGCCCATGACCCTCAGCATCATCTCCTCGGGAACGTAGCCGTGGATGGCCGCGCCGATGCCAATGCCGACCAGCACCCAGATCCAGACCTTTCCGACGATCTCGCGCACCTGCTCCAGCCCGATCCTGAACCGGTCGACCAATGTCAGCCTTTCTTCCGGCAGGTCGGCGGGCGGGCCCGCGTTCAGCTCGCGCACCCAGTCCTGCAAGTAGCGTTCCAGCCCCATCCGACCTAGGACGAAGCCCGCGACCGTGGCGATGCTGAAGCCGAACACCAGGTAGATGGTGGCGATCTTCCAGCCGACGAGCGCATAGAGCAGACCCAGCCCGACCGGACCCACCATCGGCCCCGCTATGAGAAAGGAGAAGGTGACACCAAGCGGGATGCCGGCAGAGACGAAGCCGATGAAAAGAGGCACCGAAGAGCACGAGCAGAACGGTGTAAAGACACCCAGCAGCGCGGCGAGCGGATAGCCCGCGAGTTCCCGTTTCCCGGCGAGGATGGCGCGGGTCCTTTCCGGGCTGAACCAGCTGCGCAGGACACCCGTGACAAAGACGATCCCGGTGAGCAGCAGCAGGACCTTGGGCACATCGTAGACGAAAAAGGCGATGGCCTCGCCGGTGTGACTGTCCGGAGCAACCGGGACGAGCGACGTCACCCATTCAGAGAACGGGATCAGCTGAGTGTAGAGCAGCCACCATGCCCCCGCAGCCACCGGTACGCCAAGATACCAGGCCCAGTCGGGAGCGCCGTGCCGGGCCATGCTGCCGTGTGTCTCAGAGCTCATGCCATGTCCTCCTCGAGGGGCCTTTAGGCGGTCAGTACCGCGTCGATGACGGCTGCAAATTCCGGCGCCAGGTCCCGGTTCCGACGATACCGCACCCATTTCCCATCTCGCCGGCCGATGACGAGGCCGGCGTCCTGCAGAACTTTCATGTGGCGTGACATCCGGCTCTGGCTTGCGTTGAGCCGTGCCATAAGTTCGCAAACGCAGCATTCTTCACCATCCTTCAACAGGGCCAGTGCGGCGCGGCGCGTCGGATCAGAGATGGCGTTCAGAACAACTTGCATGAGGACATCATATGCGCGGCCGCGCATGTATGCCTTGACCCATGTCAAGGAGTGGCAACCGACGGAGCCCGCGTGATCGCGTCGCATCGGTCTTGGCGGGGGGCGTCAGTGTGTCTTCCCACAGGGCGGCGCTATGACCTTAGGGCCTCTGTCACGGCGATCAGTCGGCTCTGCTGTCAGTCGAGGGAAGGTCAAGTGCAGTCCCGTGGACCCGGCACCCTCGGTACATGCCACAAGGTAAGGGAGCCCTGCAGCAGTTCTTCGCGATCGGCATGCTTCGCTCGCCCTGCTTCGGGTGAACGCCTTCTGCGCCTCCGTGAACTTCAACGCCTTCATGCGTTTCCGCTCCTTCCCCTGCCGGGAAAGGAGCGGAAGCTCCAGACTCTAACGGTCCAGTTTTCAGTGGGCAGAGCATGAAAGCATCGCCGCCAGTCTGCGCGCAGCAGTTCTGCAAAGGTGACGGCGCGCTGGTCCTCGACGGAGGGCGGCGCGGGAATCTCGGCCAGGGTGACGAGATCTTCGATGAACCTGCCGAATTCGCGGTCTAGGAGATCAAGGGCATGGCGGGTCGGGGAATGGTCGAGGTCAAGCATGGCGGGGCCTTCGCGGGGTCGGGAGACGGGGCGGCTGTCTGGAGAACAACCTTCGATGGCCCTCCATCATGCACAAACCCCAGCCCGCGTTCTGCCGCACCGGGGACCTCAACGGCATGATCTGCGAAATCCGGCGTCGTGAGGAGCATTTCGCCCTTGGCGATGTTCTGGTGAGCGGACCCCGCGCTGGGGTCAGCTCAGCGGGCTACGATATCGAGATTACAGATACTGTAACCGAGCATTCCCGCTCGGCCCCAGTGCGGCCTGCACCCGAGCGAGGTCTTGCCCCGCAAGATACCTTGTGGCAGCCCCTAACAGGCTGCCAATCAAGGCATATATAGCGCAGCATGAACGCATCACAGATCACCGGGCCGATCCTGTTCCTGGACGCCATCACCGAAACCTCGGTCGCGCTTGCGGCGCTCTTCATCGCACCGGAGGGCGTGTCCGTGCCGGACGTGACCGCAGAGGGCAGCACGTTGCCTGCCGCCCGACTGGCGACCTTCGGCACGGCGACGGTCTGGCGCACGCGGTTCTCGCTGCCCCTTGGCGGCCTGTCGGGATACGGCTGGAATGGCACCCACTATCCGGTCAGCTGCGATTTCTCGGGCGATCCACGCATCGCCTACGTGTCCTGCAACGGCGAAGAAGTCGGGGACCTGCTGCGCGAAGGGTCGGAGAGGAACGCCATGTGGGGCCGCCTCAGGGAGGACCACCGGGCGCAGGCCTTCGTGCTTCTGCTCCACGGCGGCGACCAGGTCTATGCCGACGAGGTCACCGACGGGCATCCTCTCAGCCGCAACTGGCCCGACGACATTCCGGAGGACCCGTCGCAGGCAGAGCTCGCCGATCTGCGCGCGCATCTCCGGGAGGCCTTCTTCGAGCGCTATGCCAATCTCTATGCCGCGCCGGAGTTTGCCTGGCTCGCGGCGCGGGTGCCCTCGCTCATGCAATGGGACGATCATGACATCTGTGACGGCTGGGGCTCCCTGCCCTCCGACGTGACCCATTCCGCCGTGGGCCAGACGCTGTTCTCTGCTGCGCGCGAGAGCTTCCTCGTGTTCCAGAACGCCGCGACGGACGGAGATCTGCGGGGTCGCTTCGCCGACGCGGAGGGGCAGCACTTGGGCTGGACGGTCCGCACGGAGGGTCTGCGCATCCTTGCCCCGGACCTGAGGTCGGAGCGGAGCCGCCGTGCGGTCATGGGCCAGGGCGGCTGGTCCATGATGGAGGAGGAAGCCGCGCGCACCGCGCCCGGCCACACGTTCCTGATGTCGAGCGTCCCGCTGCTGGGGCCCCGGCTGTCGATCTTCGAGATGCTGATGGCCGCAGTCCCCAGCATGCAGAAGTACGAGGACGACCTGCGCGACCAGTGGCAGAGCCGCGCCCACCGGGCGGAATGGCAGCGCATGCTGAGGCTGACGCGCGCCATCGCGCTGTCTGAGGGGCATGACCTGACGGTGGTGTCGGGCGAGATCCACCTTGCCACGCGCGCCAGCATGGAGCTGGGCCAGGGCCAGCGGCTGCAGCAGCTGGTCGCCTCGGGCATCGCGCACCGCGCGCCGCCAAAGGCCTGGGCGCGGCTCCTCGGGGCGCTGGCCTCACTGGGCGAGGCGCCCCTGCCCGGGCACCCGATCCGTATCGAGCGCCCGCCGGGCCATCGGTCGCGCTACGTGGCCGAGCGCAATTACCTGCGGCTTGAACGAAAGGCGCAGGGCTGGACCGCGACATGGGAATTCGAGGAAAGCGGCACAACGGAGGCGCTGTATCTCTGATCGCCCGGACACGGCCCGGGCGTGCGGGGCGTGGCTTCGGCGTCAACGGTCCGATCACAGGGGATGCCGGCTTGCAGGCGATCAGCGGCAAGGTGATCGTGGGCATCAAGGATGGCCCGTCCCCGCGGGATCGCATGGGCGGCGGCACGGGCCGCGGGCCAATCCCCGACCGGGAAACCATCGCGGCCCGGCACTCGGGCTCAGGCCGCGATGACCGTCACATCGTCACGCAGATCTTGCCGAAATGGGCCCCACTTTCCTGATAACGGAAGGCTTCCGCCAGGTCGGCAAGTGCGAAGCTGCGATCGACAACGGGCTTGAGCTGCAACGCCTCCAGCGCCCGCACGAAGTCGACCTGATGCGCGCGCGAACCGACGATCAGCCCCTGAAGACGCTGCTGGCGCGCCATGAGATGCGCGGTCGGGATTTCGCCCGAACGGCCCGTCAGCACCCCGATCAGCGCCAGATGCGCGCCGGGGCGCCCGGCGATGATGGATTGCGCCAGCGTCGCGGGGCCACCAACCTCGACGACGATGTCCACGCCGCGCCCGCCGATCAGGCGTTGCATCTCGGCGCCCCACTCGGGCGTCGTGCGGTAGTTGATGACGTGATCGGCGCCGAGCGCCGTCAGCCGGTCCAGCTTCTCGTCCGAGGAGGAGGTGGCGATCACCGTTGCCCCCATGGCCTTCGCCAGTTGCAGCGCGTAGATCGATACGCCGCCGGTGCCAAGGACGGCCACCGTATCGCCCGCCTTGATCCCGGCATCGACGACAAGCGCACGCCACGCCGTCAGCCCGGCGGTGGTGATGGTCGCGGCCTCTTCGTGGTTCCAGCCCTTCGGGGCGCGCGTGAACCAGCTGGCCGGCAGGGTTACCGCCTCGCGGGCGTAGCCGTCCCGGCCGTCTCCCGGCGTGGTGGAGAAATCGAAAGGCCGGTCATCCCCGTCCTGCCAGTCCGGGAAGAAGCACGAGACCACGGCATCCCCGACGGCAAGGTCGCTCACCCCGTCACCCACGGCCGTGACGACGCCCGCGCCGTCGGCCATCGGGATGCGTCCGTGGGGCAATGCGCCCTCGATCGCGCAGACGCGGTAGTCGTGGTAGTTGAGCGAGGTCGCATGCAACCGCACCGTGACCTCTCCCGCCGCCGGCGCAGCCGGGTCCGGGACATCCGTCATCACGAGGTTGTCGAGCCCGCCGGGCGTCTGGATCGTGACCTGTTTCATGGCATTGCCTTTCGTCTTGCAGGGGCCGCCCCGTCCGGCGCGGCCGAAGGTCCGTCGCCATGGTAGCGCCGACCGTTACCGGCTGCCACCGGCGCGCGGCCGGCTCAGCTGCGGTAGTCTGTTCCCAGACCCTCGATGGAGCGCAGATGCGCGTTCCATTCCAGCTGCAGGTCGCCGTCACCCTCGAGCATCTGCGCATATTGGCCGTGCACGTGCGAGGCGATTTCCTCGTCGACCATGCGCAGCGGGCGACCAGACGAAGTCGCGGCCACCTGGATTTCGCAGGAGCGCTCGAGGTAGAACATGTTCGAGAACATCTCGGCGGCGGAACGCCCGGTGGCGATCAGCCCGTGGTTGCGCAGGACCATCACCGGATGATCACCGAAGTCGGCCACGATGCGCTCGCGCTCCGCAAGGTCAAGCGCGATGCCCTCGAAGTCGTGGTAGGCGGTGCGGTTGTGGAACTGCAGCGAGATCTGGTTGAGCGGCAGCAGCCCTTCTTCCATGCAGGACACGGCCACGCCGGCGCGGGTGTGCGTGTGCATGATCCACGCGGCATCGTGCCGGTTCATGTGAACGGCGGAATGGATGGTGAAACCCGCCGGGTTCACCCGGTGCGGGCTGCCGTCGACCTTGTTGCCCTGGGTGTCGATCTTGACCAGCGAGGAGGCCGTGATCTCCTCCCACCGCCAGCCGTAGGGGTTGATGAGGAAGTGATCCTCGGACCCCGGAATGCGGGCGGTGATGTGGGTATAGATCAGGTCCGTGAACCGGTGCAGGGCTGCCAGCCGGTAGCAGGCCGCCAGATCCTCGCGTGTTTTCTGTTCTTCGGGGGTCATGGTCATGTCTCGTCCTCAATCTCTCTGGCCGACGGCGCCGCCGGCACCTTCGGCTGCGCGGTCCTGATGCCTTTCGGCAAGCGTGGCAAGGCGGGTGGCGACTTCCGGCTCCGGCGCGCAGGCCCGGCGGGTGGTCAGGTCGGTGTGCAGCAGCAGCGTCTCGAGCGTGGCGGCCAGCGTGCCGTCGGCCTTCAGCACCCGGTGGAAGAGCTTCATCTTCTTGCCCGCGCCGTCCAGCACCTGCGTGGTCACGCTCAGCACCTCGCCGCGCGCGACCTCGTCGAGGTAGCGGATCCGGGTGTCCACCGTAAAGAAGCTCTTGCCCGATGCGATGTAGGCGGCATCCGCCCCCACCAGCTGCATCAGGCCATCCGTCGCCCAAGTGCCGAGTTCGAGGTACGCCGCCTCGTTCATGTGGCCGTTGTAGTCGGTCCATGTCACGGGCACCGACTGGCGCAGGGTCACGGGCAGGCCGTTGATCTCTCCGCCCATGGGCAGCGTCTGTTCATGGGCGAGGATCACGCCGCCGGCCCCGGAGCCGGTGCGCCGCAGGCCGCGCAGGATCGCCACGAGGTTGTCATCGCGCAGCGTCTCCATCTCGGCGATGGTCATGTGGCCGGACTGGGCGTCGGACTGGTCGCTGATCTTCTGGACCAGAGCGGCATCCAGTTCGGGCACATCCGTCAGCTTGGACCAAGGCCAGTACAGCGAGGGGCCGAACTGTTCCATGTAGCTGGCCATGCCCGCTTCACCGCCGGCAAGGCGGTAGGTCTCGAACAGGCCCATCTGCGCCAGCCGCAGGCCAAAGCCCATGCGGATCGCATCGTCGATTTCGGCGGTTGTGGCGATGCCGTCCTTGAGCATCCACAGCGCCTCGCGCCAGATCGCCTCCTGAAACCGGTTGCCAATGAAGGCGTCGATCTCGACCTTCAGCTCCAGCGGGTGCATGCCGATGGCACGTACCACCGGCAGCGCCCGGGCGCGCAGGTCCTCCGCGCCGGTCACCTCCACCAGCGGCAGCAGGTAGACCGGGTTGAACGGATGCACGACGACCACCGGCGCGCCCTTGGCCGCAAGGTCCGAGGCCTTGAACCCCGAGGTGGAGGAGGAGATGAAGCCGCCCTTCGGCAGGGCGGCCGCGATCTCGTCATAGACCCTGTGCTTCAGCTCCAGCCGCTCGGACACGCTTTCCTGCACCCAGTCGGCGCCGGTCACGGCCTCCGCCAGCGTGGTGCAGAAGGTCAGCGTCCCCTCGGGGGGCATCGCCCGGTCATAGAGCGCCGGGAGGGAAGCGCGGGCGCGGGTCAGGACCGCGTCGATCTTGCGCGCCGCCTCGGGGTCGGGATCGAAGACCGCAACGTCCCAGCCGTTCAGCAGGAACCGCGCGGCCCAGCCACCACCGATGACGCCGCCGCCGATGATCGCGGCCTTTCGGGCGGCAGCATTCATGCCGGCACCGGCATGTCGCGCTTGACCAGACCCAGCATCTCGCGCACCTCCGCCGGGCCCATGGGGGCTGCCCCCATGCCGTCGAGGATCGTCACGGCCTTCTCGACCAGCTGCGCGTTGGTCGCCATGACGCCGCGCTCGAGGTAAAGGTTGTCCTCCAACCCCACGCGCACGTTGCCGCCCGCGAGGGCCGCCGCGGCGACGAAGGGCATTTCCTCCCGGCCAAGGGCAAAGGCCGACCACGTCCAGCTGTCCGGCACGTTGTTCACCATCGCCATGAAGGTGTTCATGTCACTGGGCGCCCCCCACGGGATGCCCATGCACAGCTGCACCAGCGCCGGATCGTCCAGCACGCCCTCGGCGACCAGTTGCTTGGCGAACCACAGGTGCCCGGTGTCGAAGGCCTCGATCTCGGGCTTCACGCCGAGGGCTGTCATCTGGCGGCCCATCTCGCGCAGCATCGAGGTGGTGTTGGTCATCACGTAGGTACCGTCACCGAAGTTCATCGATCCGCAGTCCAGCGTACAGATCTCGGGCAGGCAGTCGCGGATATGGGCCATCCGCTCGGTCGCGCCCGCCATGTCGGTGTTCGGCGCATCGATGTCCATCGGCGTTTCGACCTCACCGAAGGTCAGATCGCCCCCGGTGCCTGCGGTCAGGTTCAGGACAACATCCACCTCGGAGGACCGGATGCGGTCGGTCACCTCGCGGAACAGCGCCCGGTCGCGGCAGGGCGCGCCGGTTTCGGGGTCGCGGACATGGCAATGCACGATCGCCGCGCCGGCCTTGGCCGCGTCGATGGCGGCTTCGGCAATCTCGGCAGGCGAGCGCGGCACAAGGCGGCTCTTGTCCTGCGTGGCACCTGCACCGGTGATGGCAGCGGTGATGAAGGGTTTGCGGTTCATCGCAAGAGGCATGGTCGTCTCCTTACCGGCCGGTCCAGACCGGGTCGCGTTTCTCTGCAAAGGCGCGGGCGCCTTCCTTCTGGTCGTCCGAGCGGTAGAGCCGTTCGACCGTTTCGAACTGGCTGCCGTTGATCCGGTTCAGCGCGTCCTGGAACTTCATGTTCTCGGCCTCGCGCACGACCTCCTTGATCGCGGCAAAGACCAGCGGCGGGCCACCGGCCAGATCGTCGGCCATCTTGCGCGCCTCGCTCAGCAGGTCGGCAGACGGTACGATCCGATTGACGAGGCCCCAGCGATGCGCCTCCTCCACATCGAACCAGCGCCCGGTGAAGAGCAGCTCCATCGCGATGTGGTAGGGAATGCGCTTGGGCAGCTTGATGGTCGCCGCATCTGCGACGGTGCCCGACCGGATCTCGGGCAGCGCAAAGGTCGCATGATCGGCGGCAAGGATGATGTCGGCGCCAAGGGCCAGCTCCAGCCCGCCGCCGCAGGCGATGCCGTTGACGGCGGCGATCACCGGCTTGTTCAGCCCGCGCAACTCCTGCAACCCGCCGAAGCCCCCGACGCCATAGTCGGCATCCGCAGCTTCGCCGTCCGCTGCCGCCTTCAGGTCCCAGCCGGGGCAGAAGAACTTCTCGCCCTGCCCGGTGATGATGGCCACGCGCAGGTCGGGATCATCGCGGAAGTCGGTGAAGATCTCGCCCAGACGGCGGGAGGTGGCCATGTCGATCGCATTGGCCTTGGGCCGGTTCAGCGTAACTTCCAGAACCGCGCCGCGGCGTGTCGTGAGAACGGTGTCGGTCATTCTTCCATCCTGATGAGGGCATCCGCTGCCACGGCGCTGTCGGCGCGGCAGATCAGCGGGTTGATTTCGATTTCATGCAGGGCGCCTGCGTTCCCCTGCACGAGGGTTTGCAGCGCCATGACGGTGTCGATCACCGCCTCGATGTCGGCGGCGGGGCGGCCGCGATAGCCCGAGAGCAGCGGCGCCGTGCGCAGGCTGTCGAGCGCCGTGCGCACCTCGTCGCGGGAGGCGGGGATCAGGACCGAGGCCGTGTCACGCATCAACTCGGTCAGGATGCCCCCGAGCCCGAGGGTCAGCACGAAGCCATGGGCCGGGTCGCGGGTGACGCCGAGGATCAGCTCGGCCAGCGCGCCGGTGATCATTTCCTCGACGAGGAAGCTGGAGGCAGGCATGCCCCCTGCGGCCTCGGCGACGGCGGCGGCATCGGCCAGATTCAGCACCACGGCGCCAGCCTCGGTCTTGTGGGCGATGCCCTCGCCCTTCAGCACCACCGGAAAGCCGATCTGCGCCGCCGAACTGGCCGCGTCGGCGGCTGTGGCGGCCCGCGCCGCGCCGGGAACGCGCACGCCCACGGTGGACAGCAGCGCCTTGGCCTCGGCCTCGGAAAAGACCCGCGGGGTGCCTTGCCCGTTCAGCGGCAACGCGACCGGCGCAGGGCGCGTGTTGTCCCCGCCTGCCCGGCCCGCCTGTACGGCGGCCCGGATCGCGGTCAGCGCGTCCCCCATGCCGCACAGGGGCACGATCCCCATTGCGAGCGCGCGGCGCGCCACAGCCTCGGACAGGCCCTCGGACATGAGCGAGACCATCGCCATGGGGGTGCCAGTCGCGGCCCTGGTTGCGGCCACGGCGCGCATCACCTTATCGTAATCGGGCGCGTCGAACCGGTCGTCGCGCGGGTAGTCCACCACGACACAGCCCATGCCAAGGTTCGCCCCAGCATCGCAGAGCGCGGTGAAGGTGGCGGTCAGCGCGTCTTCGTCACCCCAGATATAGGTGTTGTAATCCAGCGGGTTGGCCAGCGCGACCTTGGGGCCGAGCGCGGCGCGCAGCCCGGTCTTCTGGGCCTCGGTCAGGGACGGATAGACCACCCCTGCCCCTTCGCCCATGTCGGCCATCAGCGACGCCTCGCCCCCCGAGCAGGAGGCCGAGGCGATCCGCGCTGAGGTCAGGCCGCCGGTCACATGCAGGATCTTCAGCGTCTCGACCAGCTCGGTCGGCGTGTCGACCTGCGCGATGCCAAGGCGCTTCAGCAGCGCCACGGCACCCGCGTTGGACCCGGTGAGCGAGGCGGTATGCGACACCGCCGCCGCCTGCGCCTGTTCCGAGGCGCCCACGCGCAGCGCCACGATGGGCTTGCCCAATTCGGCTGCGCGCGCGGCCAGAGCCTCGAACGCGGGCAGGTCACTGATGCCCTCGATATGCAGGCCAAGCGCGGTGATGCGCGGGTCCTCCAGCAGCGCGATGCCGAGATCAGACATCGAGGTCTGCGCCTGATTGCCCGCGGCGACCACAGCCGCCAGAGGCAGGCCACGGCGCTGCATGGTCAGGTTGATCAGCACGTTCGACGACTGGCCGATGACGGCCACGCCGCTCTCGACCCGGTCCATCCCGTGCCGGTCGGGCCAGAGCGCCACCCCGTCCAACGCGTTGACGATGCCATAGCAGTTCGGCCCCAGCACACACATGTCGCCCGCCGCTTCGACCAGCCGCGCCTGCAGGTCGTCGCCATCGGCAAGCTCGGCCACCGCCTCGCTGAAACCGGCGGCAAAACAGACCGCGCCTGCACAGCCCATTGCGGACAGCTGGCCCGCGACCTGCACCGTCGCTTCGCGGTTCACACCGATGAAGGCCGCATCAGGCACGCCGGGCAGCGCGTCGAGGCTGGCATAGGCCGGCAGCCCGCCGACCTCTGCCTTCTTGGGATGCACGGGCCAGATCGGCCCGGCAAAACCGGTGGCGCGACATTGGCGCACCACCGCTTCGCACCATGTGCCGCCGCCGATCACGACGACAGCCTTGGGCTGCAGGAAACGGCTGAGCGGCTCCATGGATCAGGCCCCCAGCGGGCGGAAGAGTTCGCGGCTGATGATGTGCCGCTGGATTTCCGAGGTGCCGTCCCAGATGCGTTCCACCCGGGCATCACGCCAGAAGCGTTCGATGGGCAACTCGTCCATCAACCCCATGCCGCCGTGGATTTGCAGCGCCGCATCGGTGACCCGCGCCAGCATTTCCGAGGCATAGACCTTGGCTGAGGCGATCTCGCGGTTCGCAGGCAGGCCCTGATCCAGACGCCATGCGGCAGACAGGGTCATCCAGTCGGCGGCGTCGATCTCGGTGATCATGTCGGCGATCTGGAAGCTGACGCCCTGGAACTTGCCGATGGGCTGGCCGAACTGCTTGCGCTCGGCAGCATAGCTGAGCGCGTGGTCAAAGACCCGCCGCGCGCGGCCAACGGAGTTGGTGGCAACGGTGATCCGCGTGGCATAGAGCCATTCGTTCATCACGTCGAAACCGCCATCGACCTCGCCCAGAACCTGCGCATCAGACAGGCGGCAGTTGTCGAAATAGAGGATCGAGTTCTGGTAGCCCCGGTGCGAGACCGAGTTGTAACCGCGCGCGATCTCGAAGCCGGGCGTGCCGCGGTCCACGAGGAAACAGGTGATGCGCTTCTTGGGGCCGCGCGGGGTCTCATCGACGCCTGTGGCAACGAAAACGATAACGAAATCGGCATGTTCCGCGCCGGAGATGAAGTGCTTCGACCCGTTGAGGACCCAGTCGCCCCCATCGCGCACGGCCTGACACTTCATGCCGCGCACGTCCGACCCGGCATCGGGTTCGGTCATGGCGAGCGCATCCATCTTCTCGCCGCGCACGGCGGGCATCAGGTATTTCTCGACCTGTTCGCCCTCGCAGGCCATCAGGATGTTCTGCGGGCGGCCAAAGAAGTGGGTCAGCGCCATGGAGCCGCGGCCCAGTTCCCGCTCGACCAGTGCGAACTCGAGATGCGACAGGCCCGGGCCGCCGACGCTCTCGGGGAAGTTGGAAGCGTAGAAGCCCAGGTCGAGGCACTTCTGCTTGATCGCCTGCCCGATCTCCTCGGGGACTTCTCCAAGGCGTTCGACCGCGGCTTCATGGGGATAAATTTCGTTCTCGACGAAACTGCGCACGGTGGAGACGATCATCTCCTGCTCTTCGGTCAGGCCAAAATGCATGGGTCACACCCTCTTTTCTGGGTCGGTATTTCGTAGGTTGGAAGGCGGGGGCTGCGGCGGAACCCGGCAGGGCACCGCCCATCAGCCGGTTTGTCGCGCCTTGCGGAATTGCAGTGCCGCACGGGCCACGATGGCCAGTGTCACCACGCAGATGAGGACAACGGAGAGGGCGGCAATCGACGGATCGACGTTGTCGCGCAGGCCCATCCACATGCGCCGCGGCAGCGTGATCGTCTCGACGGAGGTGACGAAGAGCGTCACGCCGATCTCGTCCCACGACAGCAGGAAGCACAGGAAGAACGCGCCGATCAGGCCAAAGCGGATGTTGGGCAGGATCACCTGGAAGACCCGGGTCGGCACGCTGGCCCCCATGGACTGCGCGGCGAGGTCCATACGGCGGTCCAGCTGGCTGAGCGAGACCATCACAACGACGACCGCGTAGGGCACGATCATCACCATGTGGGCCAGCACCACGCCGCCCAGCTTGTCGTAGGCCACAAGGTTGTTCCACTGCGCCAGCTTGTTGAGGAAGAAGTAGAGCGTCAGCGAGGACACCACGGGCGGCGCCACCATCGGCAGCAGGACAAAGCCGGTCATCAGCCCCGCAAAGCGCGGGCGCAGCATCCACAACCCGATGCAGAAGGCCGAGGCCAGCAGCACCGCCAGCAGGCTGGCCAGCACGCCCACCTGGATCGAGGTCAGCAGGCTGGTGCCCCAGTCCGGGTCCTCGAAGAGCGAGATGTAGTGACGCCAGGACCAGTCGCCGTTGGGCAGCGACAGGTAGCGCCGGGAGGTGAAGCTGACCGGCACCACCGCGATCAGCGGCATCAGCAGGAACAGCGCGACGACGCAGGTCAGAAGCTTGGCGAACAGGCCGGGACGCAGTCGGTTCATTTGGCCATCTCCCCGTAGCGACGCATGAGCAGGTAGAGGATTCCGCCGACCGCGATCATCAGCACGACGCTCATGGCGGCAGCGACACCCCATTGCGGGATCTGGAAGATCCAAAGGTAGATCAGTTCGGCGATGAGGACCGACTGGCCGCCGCCCAGCAGGGCCGGCGTGACGTAGAAGCCGATGGAGAAGACGAAGACCAGCAGCGTGGCCCCCATGATCCCGCTTGCGGTCATCGGCAGGAACACCTGCCAGAACACCCGCAGGCGCGACGCACCCATACCGTCGGCGGCCGTGAGGACGCGTTCGTCCACGTTGCGCATGGCCGTGGCCAGCGGAAAGACCGCGAAGGGAATGAGGTAATGCGACATGCCGACGACGACGGCGAATTCGTTCCGGGTCATCTGGATCGCGCTGTCGATCAGCCCGAGGTTCTGAAGCCACTTGTTCAGCAGCCCGCGGTTCGACAGCATGGAGAGCCAGCCAAAGGCCCGGCTGAGCACGGAAATCCAGAACGGGATCATGATGCAGAGCTCGGTCAGCAGACGCACCATCGGCGAGCCGCGCACCCAGAGCAGCGTGATCACATAGGCACAGCTCACGGAGACCACGGTGACGATCACGCACAGGCGGATCGTGCGCCAGATGACGCTTTGCGTCAGCGGGTCGCTCAGCACGTGGCGGTACTGGTCGATGCCGGGCACCGGATCGGTGAAGCTGAGCTGCATGATGCCGAGGAAGGGCAGCAGGTAGCTGCATCCCAGGAACAGCAACAGGGGACATATCAGGCAGAGGAGGGCGCGCATGAAGGCTCCTTCTTGGGCGCCGGGGGACCGATGTATCGGCCCCCCGGTGCAACCGCGTCAGGGGAAGGCTCAGGCAGAGATGATCTGCAGGTACGCATCCAGCGCGTCGCCGTAGTTCTCTTCGTACCAATCCGTATCCAGCGCGTGCTGCTTGGGCAGGTTCTCCGGATCCATCGGGTTGTACTTGCGCAGCTCGGCCGGGATCAGGCTGTCGGCTTCGGGGTTCGACGGGCCGTTGCCCATCAGTTCGAAGAACAGCGCCTGGCGCTCGGGCGCCTGGGTGGCGGCGATGTACTTCATTGCCGCCTCGGCGCCGCCGGGGTTGCCCTTGACCACACCGATGCCGCCCGGGCCGACGATACCGTCCTCCCAGACAAAGCTGATCTCGCCCTCGGTATCCTTGTCCAGCAGGCTGGCACGGGTGTTCCAGATCAGTGCCATGGTGACGTCGCCGTTCAGCAGCAGCGACTGGCTTTCGGCCCCGCCGCCCCAGAAGGCACCGACATGCTCCTTGAAGCTTGCGATCTTGGCATGGGCGCGCTCGAGGTCGAGGGGATAGAGGTCTTCGGGCGCGACGCCATCCGCCAGCAGCGCCGCCTCCCACATGCCCGCGCCCCATTTGTACATGGACCGCTTGCCGGGGAATGTCTCGACGTCGAAGAAGTCGGCGATGGAGGTCGGCGGCGTGTCGAACTTGGTCGCGTCGTAGGCGATGACGTAGGAATAGAAGTAGGCGGAGGAGGAGTACTCCCAGCCGAAGCCTTCGCGCTGCTTGGCGGGATCGACGATGTCATAGTCGATCGGCTCCATCATGCCCTTGCGGCCCAGCGACTGCGAGGTGAAGGGATCGGCATCCACCATGTCCCAGGTCGGGCGGCCGCCCTGCACCTGCGCGGTGATCGCGCCCTCGGTCGGGCCGGAGCCGTCGTAGAGCACGCGGGTGCCGCTCTCTTCGGTGAAGGGCTGGCCAAAGGCCTCGTCCATCGCGTCAAGCGCATCACCGCCCCAGTTGACGAAGACCAGCCGGCCTTCCTCCGCCCGCACGGCGCCCGCGCCAAGCGCCGTGGTGCCCATCAGGGCGGTCAGCCCCTGAAGCATCTGCCGGCGCGAAATCTGGCCCTTCGCCGCGCGTTCCTTGAGGATCGCCACGAGGTCTTCCTGGAAATGTCGTCTGGTCATCGTCTCACCTGTTTTTCTGGTTCTGGGTAAAGCCTCCCCGTCCCGGAACGCGGGCGCGCTTCGGGTCTGGTCGGCTTGCGGTTTTTGGAAGGCGTCAGAGGGCGAAGCTGTCGCCGGTCTCCCATGTGACGCGGATGTCCGCGCCGGGTTCGGGCGCCTGAAGGGCGCCGCCGTTGTCGAGGTAGAGCATCAGGTCTTCGCCCGCGCGCGTCTCGAGCAAGAGCCGCGACTTGGAGCCGAGGTAGACCCGGTCCCGCACCGTCGCAGGCAGCTGGATGGCATCGCCTGCGTCGGCGAGGCGCATATGCTCGGGCCGGATCGCGACGTGGTCGAAGCTGCGGACGTTGGCGGGCAATTCCAGCGCCGTGCCGGCAATCCCGCGCGCGCTGTCGTCGACCGACAGGATGTTGATGTCGCCGAGGAATTCCGCGGTGAAGCGGTTCGCGGGGCGTTCATAGACCGTGTCAGGCGTGCCCACCTGCTGCAGCTCGCCATGATTGAAGATCGCGATGCGCGAGGACAGGGCCAAGGCCTCTTCCTGATCGTGGGTCACGAAAACGAAGGTGGTGCCGAGGTCCCGGTGCAGGCGGCGCAGCTCTTCCTGCATCTGCCCGCGCAGGTTCTTGTCCAGCGCCGAGAAGGGCTCATCCAGCAGCAGCACCTTCGGCTCGTAGGCCAGCGCCCGGGCCAGGGCGACCCGTTGCTGCTGACCGCCCGACAGGGCGCCGGGTTTCTTGGTCTCGTGGCCCGACAGGCCCACCATCTCCACCATCTGCGCCACGCGATCCGCGATGGCGGCCTTGCCGCGCTTCTGCACCTTCAGCGGGAAGGCGATGTTCTCGGCCACGGTGAGGTGGGGAAAGAGCGCGTAGCCCTGAAAGACCATGCCGAAGCCGCGCTGCTTGGCGGGCCAGTTGGTCATGTCCTGCCCTTCGAGGAACAGCTGCCCGCGCGTCGCCGGCTCGTATCCCCCCAGAAGGGTCAGGAAGGTCGTCTTGCCGGAGCCCGACGGTCCGAGGAGCGAGAGGAACTCGCCCTCCGCGATCTTCAGGGACACATCCCGCAGGGCGTGGAACTTCCCGAATGTCTTACTGACCGAACGCGCTTCGATCTGCGTTGTGTCCGACACAAGCGCCTCTTTCTTCATTCCTGTCTGCATTGCCCGGAACGTAGAGAGGTTGTCGGAGGAACCGCAAATGAAACTTGTTCGGCCCTTCGACAAATGAAATTTGTCACGGCCTTTCGGCTCGGCGCATGCGGCTCACTTCCAGTCGTGCTTTCAACCAGTTATGGAATTCAAGCACGATCGGATTCTCGAGATTTGCTTCGGGTGTGCAAAGGAAATATCCGGTGTCCGAGTGCAGCGACCGGTCGAACGGGCGCATCAGTTTACCCGCCCTGATCTCCCGGCCCCACAGAACCGTGTCACCGATCGCGATTCCCTCACCTGCCATTACTGCTGTGAAAACAATGTTCATATCCGAGTAACAGATGCCCCGGTGCGCATCCTCGGGCGGCAGGCCCGAGAGCTTCATCCAGTTCTCCCAGTCGGCGAAATCGGTCATGTGCAGCAGGGTCGCGCCCTTGAGGATGCTTAGGTCATTGAAGTTCTTGAAGCGCCCAAGGTAGGCCGGGCTGCAAAGTGGCGTAAATTCCACCGAAAGCAGCGGCTCGGCGGCCACGTGCGGGCGGGCCTCGTGGCCGAAGGTGATGAAGGTGTCCGCTTCCGGATTGCTCGTGTCGGTCAGGCTGTGGCTGCTCAGGACGTTCAGGACAACGTCCGGGTTCTCGGCCAGGAAATCCGCCATGTTGAGGCACAGCCACGCCGCAGCAAAGCCCGGCGGCGCGCTGACGGTCAGCCGCCCGCTGAGCCCGTGGGTCGAGACCCGCTCGGTCGAGCTGGCGATCATGTTGAGCGCCCGGCGCACGTCCTCGGCGTAGGCCCGGGCGCGCGGGGTGATTTCGGTCCGGTTGCCGCTGCGCTCGAGGATCTTGAAGCCGAGGTCCTTCTCCAGCAGCCGCAACTGGTGGCTGATGGCGCTGCGTGTCACGTTCAACTCGGAGGCGGCCCGCCACAGGGCGCCGTTGCGCGCGACGCTTTCGATGGCCCGCAGGGCCTGGATCGAGGGGTAGCGTTTCATCGTGGGCCTCCGGCGGCAGGTCGAGTGGCAGACGTCACGGGCGGCGCCCGCAGGACCGGACGCAAACGCAAGACGCCCCCGCTGCATACCGCAGCGGGGGCGCAGGTTCGAGTATCCGCGAGGCCTTTAGAGCGCGGGCAGTTGCGCCTTCAGGAACTCGAAATGCCGCTCTGCCATGCCGGCGTAGGCGCGCCAGCCATCTGCCGTGTTCTGCGCCACCGCGTCCGACAGCACCGCCAGCGGTGCGCCGGTGGAGCGCGCGAGGATCAGCGTCTGCGCGGCCTTCTCGAAGAAATAGAGGTCTTCGAAGGCGGCCGCCACGGTTTCGCCCACCACGGTCACGCCGTGGTTGCCCATGACCAGCACCGACTTGTCGCCCAGCCTTTCGGCCAGCCGTTCGCCCTCTTCCTCTGCGTCCGCGATGCCCCCGAAGTCGAGGTCATAGGCCGTCCGTCCGTAGAACCGCGCCGTGTTGTTGTCGATCGGGACCATCGTCGGGTCCTTCAGACAGGCCAGGGCCGTGGCATAGGGCGAATGGGCATGCAGCACGACTTTCGCCTCGGGCGTCTTGCGGTGCAGCGTGCCGTGGACGCACCAGGCAGAGGCATCCGGTGCCCCCTGCCCTTCGATCACGCGGCCATCGCGGGCGTCGATCCGCAGCAGGTCTTCCGGGCGGATCGTCGCGAAATGCTGCCAGCAGGCGTTCAGCAGGAACTCGCCCCCGTCGTCGGACACGGCGGCGCTGAAATGATTGCCGACGGATTCGCTCCACCCGAACTGGTGGCAGATGCGAAAGGCCGCCGCGAGATCCTGCCGCATCACGGCAGGATCGGTTGTGGGGATCGGCGTCGGGGCGTTCATGCCTTGAACCGCCCTTCGCTGACGAGAGCCCGATAGGTCGAGCGCATCTCGGCGCGGTCCACGTAGGTGCCCCGCAGGTAGCGATCGCCGCTTTCGGCGGTATAGGCGGCGCGGCCATGGACTATGCGGTGGTTGTCGAAGACCATGCATTCGCCCGCCTTCATGAGGAAGGTCATCATGTATTTCTCTTCCTGCAGCATCTTACCAAAGCGGCAGAAGGCCGGGTACCACTCGTCCAGCAGGGCCTGATCGAGGTCGAGGAAATCCAGCATGTGCTGGCTGATCGTCAGCCCCGAGACTTCGCCATGCTGGTCCAGTTCGATCACCGTCTGGCGCGAGCGCATGTCGTAGGTGTCATGTTCGCAGAAGAACGGCACCGGCGTCTCGGACAGCAGCTTGAAGCCCTCGGGATCGCGCTCGCGGAAGGCGTTGGCCACGGCCACCCCGTCCGCATAGAGGCTGTAGCCCCCCTCGACCGTGTTCGCACGGCAGTGCAGGAACTGGACGCCGGGGGCGTTCTCTTCGGCCGGGGTATCCGTGTGCAGCTCCAGCGCCGCCGCCGTGTAGGCGGTGTTGGTCGGGTTGATGTGGGTCTTCACGTCGAAGTAGTCGCCGAAGAAGGTCGGCCGGATCTGGCCCAGAAGCTCGGCGGTTTCGGTCAGGCCTGCATCGCTGTCGGGCATGTCGGTGACGATGGCGAAGCCTTCGACCAGCAGTGCCTCGATCCACTTGGCCCGGACCGCCGGGTCGGCCACCAGCTCAGGCTGGCGGAAACGCGGGACGTCGGGGTAGTGATCGCCGTACCACGCCTCGCGGGGCAGGTCCGCCGGATCCGGGCGCGGACCGGGCGCGGCGTAGGTTTCGAGCCAGGCCAGCGGGAAGCGGGTGACGTGGTCTTCGCCGCTCCAGTTAATCTCCAGCGCGTCGCCGGTCACCTCTGCCGCGGCTGCGACGGGCGGCGTCGAAAGGTGGAAGATATCGAAGCTGCGCTCGCGCGTGGCGCTGCTGAAGGAGGTCGGGCAGTTGTCGCGCAGCCAGTAGTAGTTGAAGTAATGCGGCTGACCGTCCGACAGGACGATTTCGAGGCCCTTGTCCTTGAGGATCGGGGCCGCAACGGGGGAGGACATTACATTCATGAGCAATCTCAGTGTTTTGGGTGGGGAGTTGGAGATTTTCTGGAAACAGCATCTCATGGGTTCCAAAGACGAAACAGCCGGATTAGCCTGAACCTAAGTTAACCTAGGATTTATCTTGGACCGTTTTCCGCCGCTGCGCTTGCTCACCACCTTCGAGGCCATTGCCCGGCATGGGTCGATGCGACTGGCCGCCGCGCGGTTGAACGTGACGCAGCCTGCGGTCAGCCAGGCCCTGAAGACGCTCGAGGCGCATGTGGGTACCGCGCTGCTCGACCGCGCGACCCGGCCCGCGCAACTGACGGACGCCGGCGAGTTGCTGGCCCGTGCCGTGCGCGACGGGCTGGGCCAGATTTCCGCCGCGCTGGAGGACATCCGCGCCCTCAGCGGTCAGGACGGGGCGCAGGTCACCGTGTCCTGCACGCTGGGGATGGCGACCTACTGGCTGATGCCGCGCTTGCCCGACTTCTATGCCTCCCATCCGGACATCACCGTGAACGTGCAGGCCCCCTCGACGGACCTGCCGCACCTGTCGCCCGGCGTGGACATCGCGATCCGCTACGGCACCGGCAGCTGGCATGAAGGCACCACGACGAAACTCTTCGACGAGCGGGTCTGCCCGGTGGCCGCCCCGGCGCTTCTGGACCAGTTGCAGGCGCAGGGGATCGGGCTGGATCGCGCGCCGCTGATCCATGTGCGCAGCCCGCACAACCAGCACTGGGCCGGGTGGGAGGATTACCTGAAGGCGCGCGACATCCCGCGGACCCGGCTGTCGGGCCAGACCTTCAACAACTACGTTCAGGCGGCACAGGCGGTTCTGGACGGGCGCGGCGTGATGCTGGGCTGGCATTCGATCGCCCATGGCGCGGTCCGCGACGGGGCGCTGCGCGAATGGCCCGACGCGCAGGTCGATCTCGGGACGGCCTATTACGTCACGGCCAGCACATCACGCGCCGGGACGGCGCAGACCTTCCTAGACTGGCTCCTCGGGATCGTCGGGCCGACCGCGGATCCGGATCGCAACACCTGACGTGCGGCCTGCCGATCTTCCGGTGCGCCATATCCACGGAGATCAGGCCCGCCACCCCACCTAATGCTGCCGCTGCCGGGCCTTGAGAAAGGCGCCGATCACTTCCTGCACGCCCTGCGGCAGGGGCCGCCGGTTGCGGCCGATGAAAAGGGATCGCATCGGCGCGGGCTGCAACCCGCGATAGCCCCCCGATCCCGCCTCGGCCTCGCGCCGGGCGATGGACTGCGGCCAGACCGTGCCATGGCCTGTCTTGGCCACGATCCGCCGGGTGGCAGCGATGGAATCGATCTGCATCTGGCAGGCGATGGAGACGCCGTAGTCCCGCGCGAAGGCCTCCGTCAGTTGCAGGAACCCCGTGGACAGCACCAGCGGCACCTCGGCCAGCTCTGCCAGCGGAAGCGGCGCCGCGTCCCGTAGCAGGGGGTTGTCGCTGCGGGCGAAATAGACCATCGGCTCGCGCTCTATCAGCTGGAACTGGAGCGCGTCGGTGTGTTTCTCCTGAAGCGAGATGATCAGGTCGAGGCTGCCATCCAGCAGCAGGTCCGGCAGGTAGCGGCTCAGCCCCTCGGTCATCTCGATATCGGCCTCGGGCAGGGCCTCGCTCAGCATCTCGAAGAGCTGCACGCCGTGATCCTCGGCGCAGGTCGGCGGCACGCCGATCCGGATCCGTTCGCGCGGGCGATCCCGCTGGGTCGCGAGGTCGGTTGCCAGTTCGTCGAACCCGTCGATCAGCCCGCGCGCCCGGTCGTAGAGCATCTGCCCCTCGCGGGTCAGGACCGCCCCGCGGGCCGTGCGGCGCAGGAAGGACAGCCCGAATTCCTGCTCCAGCGCCTGTATCTGGCGCGAGACGGCCGGCTGTGCCACGTGCAGCACCTCTGCCGCGCGCGAGAAGGAGCCCGTGTCGGCCACGGTGAGGAAGTATCGAAGGGCACGCAATTCCATGTGCAGGGTCTCTTTCCGCCCAGTTTTCGGGCATCGCCAGCGAGGCAACTCTGCCGCCTGCGGCGGCCCCCACGGGGGGCTACGGGCGGCAGGCCGGGCCCCGTCGGGCCAGCTTTGCGGCATATAGGCAAGGGCTTGCACGGGTTTCCAGCCCCCGCGCCCGCGCCTGCACGGCTTGGCCGCGATACGGGGCCGGCATAGCGGCATTCCGCATTGATATTGGTCATTCGGCCGGGCCCTCGCCAGCGATGGAGGCATAACAACCGACAGGGAACCGTAATGAACAAGCTCCTCTCCTCCGGCCTCGCGCTGTCCATGGCCGTGGCCTCCGCCCCTGCCATGGCGCAGGATTTCCCCTCCGAACCGATCCAGATGAACGTCTGCTCGCCCGCGGGCGGCGGCAACGACCAGAACACGCAGGCCATCGCGCCCTTCGTCGAGAAGTACCTCGGCCAGCCAGCCATCGTGCAGTACAAGCCCGGCGCCGGCGGCACGCTGGCCGCGACCGAAGTCTCCGAGGCCGATCCCGACGGCTATTCGCTGCTGGTCTGTGACCTTGGCGGCACCGTCTTCGGCCCGATCGCCCAGAACCTCGACTTCGACGCCGACAGCCTCGTGCCGATCGCGCAGCTGACCTTCGTGCCCTGGGTGCTGACCGCCGGTGGCGATGCGCCTTGGGACAGCGCCGAAGCCTTCGTCGAGGACGCGCTTGCCCGCCCGGGCGAGATCGACGCCGCCATCGCGGATGTGGCCTCGGCCGACCATTACATGTGGCTCCGCTTTGCCCAGACCACCGATATCGGCCCGTCGGGCCTGCGGTGGGTTCCCTATGGCGGGGGTGGCCCCAAGGTCCGCGCCATGCTGGCGGGTGAGAGCATGATCGACATGCTGTTGCCCTCGCTGGTCAAGGGCCCGATGGCCGAGGGCACGATGAAGCCTCTGGCCGTCGCCGCCGAGGAGCGCTCCGCCGCGATCCCCGATGTGCCGACCATGAAGGAACTGGGCATCGACGTGACCGAGGGCCTCGCCATCCACGTCTTCGCCCCGGCGGGCACCCCGGAGGACGTCGTTGCCAAGCTGCGCAGCGGCTTTGCCGAGATCGCCGCCGATCCGGAGTACATCGACGTCTACACCAAGATGGGCCAGGACATTTCCGGCTTCATGGGGGGCGATGACTACCAGGCGGTCTGGGACCAGACCTGGGAAGAGGCCCCCGGCCTGCTGCGCGAAGCGGCCGGCGCAAACTGATGACGGACAGCGGACGCCACTCCCAGCGTCTGCGCCTCGCGATGGCGGCCACCTCGGCCGTCATCTGCGCGGGCGCCGCATGGCTCGCCCTGAACATCGACAGCTTCGTGCGGGGTTGGGCCTTTGCGATGCCGGGCACGACGGACAGTTCGCTGGCCCCGGCGACCTTCCCGCGCCTCGTGCTCTGCCTCGTCGCGCTGCTGGCGGCGGCGAACCTCGTCTCCGCCCTGCTGCGCGCGCCCGAACCCGAGGAGGCGGCCGCCACCCCGGACAGTGCCGGCCAGACCGGGCCGGTCACCCTGCCCCGGGTCCTGCTGCTCTGCGCGGCCTCTCTCGCCTATCTCGCGCTGCTGCCCGTGGCGGGGTTCATCCTGACTTCGATCGCGGCGATTGTCCTTGGCGGGATCGCCACCGGCTACCGCACCTGGGTGCCGCTGCTCTGCGTCGCGCTGCTGCTGCCGCCCGCCACCTGGTACGCCTTCCGCTACGGCATGAAGGTCATCCTGCCCCAAAGTGACTTCTGACCCGATGACCGACGCCCTTCTGACAGCCCTCACGAACGTGGCCGCCCCGACGGTGCTACTTGCCCTGATGCTCGGCGTGGTGGTCGGCGTGATCATCGGCGCCCTGCCCGGCCTCTCGGCCACGATGGGCATGGCGATCTTCTCCCCCGCCACCTTCTTCCTGCCCCCGGTCGAGGGGATTTCCTTCCTGCTCGCCCTCTACAAGGGCGGCACCTTCGGCGGCTCGCTCTCCGCCATCCTGATCGGCACGCCGGGCACGGCCTCCAATGCCGCCACGGTCGCCGACGGCTATGCAATGACCCGCGCCGGACAGGCGGGCCGCGCCCTCGGCCTCGCGGTCTGGGGCTCCGTGGTGGGCGACGGGATCGGCATCCTGGCCCTCGTCCTCTGCGCGCCGCTGGTGGCGGAATTCGCGCTTCAGGTCGGCAATGCCGAGAAGTTCGCGATCACCGTCATGTCGCTGACGCTTGTCGCCTACGTCTCCGGCGCCTCGCTGATGAAGGGGCTTTTCGCGGCCAGCATCGGCCTTGCCCTGTCGCTGGTGGGCACCGACCCCATCGGCGGCTCGCCCCGGCTGACCTTCGGCATCCGCGAACTCTCTGCCGGGATCGGGGTGATCCCGCTGGCCATCGGCCTCTTCGGACTGGCGGAGGTGCTGGACCAGCTGGCCCGCTGGCGGCCCGGCCGCATGGAGCCGCCCACCGTCGAGGTGCCGCTGCTGCGCGACATCCTGCACCGCCTGTGGCAGGTGAAGCGCACCATCGCCCGGTCGTCCCTGATCGGCGCCACCATCGGCGCCCTGCCCGGCATCGGCTCCGAAACCTCGAACTGGGTCGCCTATGCGCTCGCCCGCCGCGCCTCGAAAACGCCCGAGGCCTTCGGCAAGGGCGCCGACGAGGGCGTCGTCGCCCCGGAGGTCGCCTGCAACGCCACCTGTGGCGCGGCCCTGATCCCGACGCTGATCTTCGGCATCCCCGGCGACATCGTGACCTCCATCCTGATGGGCGCGCTGATCGCGCAGGGGTTGCAGCCGGGGCCGACGCTGATCACCGACAACACCGGGCTCTTCTATACGCTCTATGCCGGGCTCTTCGTCTCGATGGTGATGCTGGCCTTCGTGGGTCTGGCCGCCATGCGCTTTGCGAGCCGGATCATCCTGATCCCGCGCCCGCTGCTTTTCACCGCCGTGGCCGTGCTCTGCGTCGCGGGGACCTATGCCATCAATGCCCGTCTCTTCGACGTGGGCGTCATGGTGCTGGCGGGCTTTGCGGGCTGGGGCATGCGTGCGCTGCGCATACCGGTGGCGCCGCTGGTGCTGGCCTTCGTGCTCGGCGGCATCCTCGAGGACAGCTTCCGCCGGATGTTGATCCAGAGCCGCGGCTCGCTGTCGCCGCTCTGGGACCGCCCCATCGCCCTCGGCGTCTGCCTCGTCACGCTCGCCGTCATCGCCTTTGCCCTCAAGGGCACCCTCACCGACCGGTTCCGCAACCGGACCGCAGAAACCTCAACGGAATGAACAAGACCATGAAACGTGAAATCCTCGCCGATGGCGTCACCGCCGCCTTTCCCGACTATCCGCTGGCCGTCGAGGCGCATGGGCTGGTCTTCGTCTCGGGCATGCGGGGCGGCCGCCCCGGCGTCGAGCCCAAGTCGATCGCGGAGCTGCCCGAAACGGCGCAGCACCTCGCCTCGGACTACGGCCTGCTGAACGCCGTCGAAGGGCCCGTCATCGCGGACGCCTGGACCGCCTTCGAGAACCTGACCAAGGTCCTCGCCGCCGCCGGGTCGGACCAGAGCCAGATCCTGCGCCTGCACATCTGGCAGCAGGACAAGCGCTGGTTCCCGCGCCTCGAACAGGTGCGCATGGTCTGGCAGCCGGAGCCCTGCCCCTCCTCGGGCCTTGGCGTGGGGACGGTCTGTGGCCAGTTCGGCGCGCACTACGGCCTCAATGCCATCGCCTCGGTCCCCGGCCTGTCGCAGACCTATCCCAAGCGGGACGTGGTCAAGGCCTTCGACAATGCCGATTACCCCTCGGCCAGCTTCTACAGCCAGGCGGTCGCCTGTGGCCCGCTGGTCTTCCTCGCCGGGCATATCCCGATCCAGACCACCGCGCCGGGCAAGCCGGTCGTGGCCAGCTACGATGATGTGCCCGAAGAGGGCCGCGCCATGGCCACCGGCCGGTCGCACCCCGACAGCCGTCACGGGCCGATCGCCGCGCAGACCTGGTTCACCTACGACGAGATCCGCAAGAACCTCGCCGCGCAGGGGCTGGGGATGGAGCATATCGTCCAGCTGACGATCTTCCTCGCCGACCTGCGCGACATGCCCGACTTCCTGCGCGTGCACGCGCAATTCTTCCCCGAAGGCGGCCCCGCGATCACCATCACCGGCTTCGACGAGGTCGGCCACAAGGGCACGCTGCTGGAGATCGAGCCCGTCGCCGTGAACCCCGCCGCCGGCCTCTCCGTCACGCCGCATAGCTGGCAGATCCCCGCGCCGCTGCCGGGGGCGGCTGCCGTGACGGTGGACAAGTTCTGCTTCCTTTCAGGCATGATCGGGATGACCAGCGATGGCGTTCTGGCGGGCTCCTCCGCCTGCATCGAGGAGGGCGAGGGCCGCGCCCTCGTGGCGGAGCTGGAGCGTTTCGAACGGGTGCCGGGCCTCGCGGCGCAATGCTGGGCCAGCTTCGACCGGATGGCGGAGACCCTGAAGGCGGCCTCGCTCGACCTCGCGTCGCTGACCAAGATGACCGTTTTCATGGCCGATCCGCAGGACTTCCTGATCTTCGAGGCCATCCGCCGCGCCCGCCTCTCGGACACCCTGCCGGCGATGGAGGGCATCTGCGTCTTCGGCCCGGGCCCGGTCGAGGGCGCCCATGTCCAGATCGAAGCGATCGCAGCGCAGGCCTGATGCAGCCGCTCGAACTCGCGGTGGTCGCCGGCGTGGTCTGCGCCGGCGCCGTCCTGCAAAGCTTCACCGGCTTCGGCTTCGCGCTGATCGTCGCCCCCATCGCGGCCCTCGTGGCCCCGGACCTCGTGCCGGGGCCGCTGCTGGCGCTGACCCTGCTGTTGACGCTGAGCTATACATGGCAGACCCGCGCGCTGATCGACTGGCGTGATTTCGGCTTCATCATGCTGGGGCGGCTGCCGCTGACCCTCGTGGCGGGCTATGCCATCAGCCGCGTCGACCCGGTCCTGATGAGCCTCGTCTTCGGGCTCTTCCTGCTGGGCGCGGTGGCGGTGACATGGAGCCGTGTCAGCCTATCGCCGACGCCCGCGGTGCTGACCATCGCGGGCGGGCTCTCCGGGTTCTTCGGGACACTGACGGCGGTCGGCGCCCCGCCGCTGGCCATCGCCTATCAGAACCGGGGCGGGCCACAGATCCGGGCCACGCTGGGGGCGAACATCATCCTCGGCACGATCGTCTCGCTGGCCGCGCTCGGCCTGGGCGGGCGGATCGACTGGGGTCCGCTCGGCTGGCAGACGGCGGCGGCCCTGCCCTTCGTCCTTGGGGGATCCTGGATCGGCCGACGGCTGGCAGACCGCGTGGACGAGGAACTCTTCCGCCGCATCGTGCTGCTGGTGTGTGCGGTCTCCTCCTCCGCGGTGGTGATCGCGGCGCTCTTGCAACTCTGACACCGGCGTCCCCTTTCCTGCCGCACGCGATGCCCTCGCGCCGGGCGCCTGTCGTCGGGGCCCGTGCCGTCGCTCGGCCCGCTGGCGCGGTCACGGGCCAGCCGCGCCACCGCGCAACGTCTTATCCCCCGGTTCCTATTTCCCGGTCGGGCCAAGCCACTCGGATGCGCGAGCCTCGACGACGCCGCGCAGCCCTTCCTGCGCGACCCCCGAAAGGTCGAAGATCGCCTTGGTCAAGCTGCCGTCGCGCGCCTCAAACGGGTTTGACCCGCTCCGCACGGGGCCGTTTCCCGATGGCCGCAAGGCGGCTGCGCCCCAGCCATCTGAACGGATCCTGCGTGAACTGCCGGGGCCCGTCGATGACAAGCCTTTGATCCCGCAGGCTGCTCGAAAATGACCGCCAGCCCATCCAGATCTCGGTGAAGGCGACCACTTCGCATTCGATCCAGACGTCGACCTCGCCGCCCGGATCGCTGTGACAGATGTCGATGTCCGGCCCCCGGTAGGACAGCCAGTGCAGATCGTGCCCGTCCGGGGCGTCGGTGAAATGCAGCCGCACGAGGAAGCTCTCCGGCATCTCCGGGACACGCCTGACGGAGCGGCGGAGGCTCCACAGCAGGTAGCCGAAGTCGATGTCCCCGACGGTCAGATCGGGCTCGATCCATTCCTGGCCCCAGTGCCCCATCGCCTCGACCACGGGCAGCAGCGCATAGCCAGCCTCTGTCAGCTCGTAGCCCGCGCGCCGCCCCGGTGCAGCCGAGATGTGCCGCAGCAGGCCCGACTGCTCCAACTCGACGAGCCGCGCGGACAGCAGGCTGCGCGACATGAGCAGCACCCCGCTTCGAATGTCGTTGAAGCCGAGGGGCCCATCCAGCAACTCGCGGATGACAAGCATCGTCCAGCGCTTGCACAGCAACTCTGCGGACTTCGCGACAGGGCAGAACTGCCCATAGGACTTCTGACCGGCCATGGCATTTCCTCCACCCTTACTGTCGGGCGGCCCGTTTCAACGCACAAGTTCAATTTCTGGAGCTAGAGGTCCAGTCCCTTCACTTTTCAGGCCTACGGACCCTCAGGCACGCTCCCCGGGAACCGCCATGGAGGGAGACAGAGATGACAACCGCAGTCGCACAGAACGGACCGGAACAGGGGACCCTTTGGGGCCACGCCGCCCGACATTGGGCCGACATACAGGAAGCGATGGTGGAGCCCGTCTTCGACGCTGTGTTGGAGCGCGCCTCCGTCGGGCCTGCAACCCGTTACCTCGATTTGGGGTGCGGCTCCGGCATGGCGCTGGCGAAGGCCCATGGGCGGGGGGCCGATGTCACCGGGCTCGACGCTGCCAGCGGCTTGCTGGAGATCGCGAGCGAGAGGCTGCCTCCATCCAGGCTTCACCACTGCGATCTGGGGTCATTGCCGTTCGAAGATGCCGCCTTCGATGTCGTCACCGGGTTCAACGCCATCCAATACGCCGCAGATCCGCAACGTGCCCTGCAAGAAGGCGTGCGTCTCGCGCGCGAAGATGCGACGGTCGTCGTGGTGACCTGGGGCCCGCCCGACGGGATGGAGGCCGCACAGGTCGTGAGCGCGATGAAAGCCGTCCTGCCGCCGGCCCCGGAGGGTGCGCCGGGCCCCTTCGCCCTGTCGGCGCCGGACCGGCTGCTGGCCTTTGCCGTGGCTGGAAACCTGGACCCTTTCGAGATGCAGAACATCGCGAGCCCCTGGGTCTATCCGGACGAGGAGACCGCGCTGCGCTGCCTGCTGTCATCGGGCGTCGCAGCGCAGGCGATCCGCCACTCCGGCAGGGCGGCGGTGGAGGAGGCGCACGCCCGGGCCATCGCGCCGTTCCGGCAGACCGATGGCAGCTTCCGCATCGGTGCGACCTTTACGGCGTTGTTCGCCCGTCCGGCCGCGGAGCGGGCCTGACGGCAGATCGGCGAAGACGTTGCGAAGCAGCAGGGCCAGAGGCCGGATCGTCTTCGTCAGCCACGTCCCGCTCCAGCGGGCGCCCGGACCCACTGTCCGCGGGTGGCCGGGACGGGGACGGCCGCTTGCCTCATAAGGTGATACCGTGCGTAGAAGGTCCGTGTTCGGAGAGAGCATGATCCAGATCCTCTGATGCTGCATTTCTCATTGAAATCCTCGCATGAGACCAGTGACTCTCGGAGTCAGCAAAAATGCCCGGCTGATAGATGAGGTACCAGCATGCCGATCGACTGGACCAAACTCCCCTCCCTCGCCGCCCTGCGGGCGTTCGAAGCAGCCGCCCGCTCCAGCAGCTTCTCCGAGGCCGCGCGGTCGCTGAACGTGACCCCTGCTGCCGTCGCGCAACAGGTGCGTGTTCTGGAGGAGCATCTGGGACGAACACTGGTGGAGAGATCGGCCCGCGGGGTGAGCCTGACACGGGATGGCCGCGAACTGGCCCGGGCGCTCACCACGGGGTTCACCGCCATCGCGGAAGGGCTGGACGCCCTGATGGAGAGGGACCGGAACCGCCCTGTGCGCGTCACGACCACGGCGCTTTTCGCACAGGCCGTCATCTTCCCGAAGATCGCCACGTTCTGGCGCGATCACCCCGACATCGAAGTGTCGTTCTCCCCGTCCGACACGCCGGTGGACCTGGTGGCGGAGGGGTTCGATCTTGCGGTTCGGGCGGGGGGTGGTCACTGGCCGGGGCTGGAGGCGCGGCTGTTGCTGAGCTCGCCCATTCGGGCCTTCGCCTCTCCGGGCCTGGTCGATCATCCCTCCACCGACTGGGCCAGCATTCCGTGGCTCTTTCCCGCCGACGCACCGTGGGAGAGGAGCGTTCTGGAGCGGTGCGGGCTCCCGACGGCATCCCTCCGCACGCTCGATCTGGGAAACCCATCGTTGAAGGTCCGCGCTGCCGAGGAAGGCGTCGGGGTGATCCTCGAGGCCGATGTCGACGTGCAGCACCAACTGCGCAGCGGCACGCTGAAGGTCGCGCCGATCCCGATCGACCACGTGAACCAGTTCTTCATGGTGACACCTCCATGGCGGCCACGCCCGGCAGTCGCGGCGTTCATGCGATGGCTTGAGGCCCTCGGCCGGGACTATGGAGAAGCACACCGCGAGGGGTAGACGCATCGATGGCTTGGTCTATTGAACAGTGCGGCAATCCCGGGGGATCGCCGCGAATTTTCGGTTCCGATGCGGTGATCCCCTGCTGCACCGGGCCAGGGGACAATCGTGCCCGAGCTCATTCCGCAGCGTCTTGCTTGACCGACGGCTCGAATTGGCGCCTCATGGCTCTCCGACCTGCCTTTGCAGATGGCCTTGCGTTTATGCGAAAATGCGGGATGCGCAAGCCAGCTTGGAACACCTCACATGAACAACCGTAACATTCCTGATCCGGCCAGCATCGCGGCCAGCATGGGCGCCTACCTCGTGGTCGCGGCCTGCGTCGTGGGCCTCGACTGGGCCCGGCTCCCCGAAGGCGGATCGCTTGCACGGGAAGGTGGCGGCATCGAGATGATCTCGATGCTGGGCTATCTCGTGGCGACGGTGGCCTATCTCTGGACAGCGCGGGCGCCGCTCTGGTCGGTCGTGTCGATCCTGCTCTTCATGGCTGCCCGAGAGCTCGATTTCGATAAAGCCTTCACCAGCGAAGGGATCCTGAGCACCAAGATATTCGTCCGCGATACCGCGCTCTGGGAGAAGGGTCTCGCGCTCGGGATCTGGGCTTTGCTGGTTGCGACCCTGGTCTCGCTGGTTCGGCGGCGGGGCGCCCCAATGCTGCGCGCCCTGCGCAGCGGCGAGGCCTGGGCCTTCGCCTTCGTGGCGGGCCTCGCTTTCGCCGTGGCCAGCAAGTCGATCGACGGGATTGCGCGCAAACTCGCGCCCTTCGGGATCCAGTTCGAAGAAGGCACCAGCGAGGGCTTTGAAGTCATTGAAGAAAGCCTGGAGATTCTGATCCCCTTCTTCTTCACCCTTGCGATCCTGCTGAGCGCACGGGCGGTGGCCCGCCGGGCCGGGGCGCCGAGGTAACAGGGGCAAGGGCCGGCGCGCTCCGCCCGCGGGCGGGCCGGGTAGCACATCAAAGCCTGAACAGAACTTGCCGACAAACGCGAAGTCAAAGGGGAGCAGGTCACGGATCTCATGCCCCACGACCCTCCGCGAGGGCGTCACCGTCCTCGACCGGGACCACTCTGCGCCTGTCCTGCTGAATGCGGTCAGCACCGCCTGGCAGCGCAAGGCCACGGCCATCTAGCGGCGCGCGTTCGACCCCGGCGCGTGGTCCGGGTCAAGCGACGGAATCGGTCGCGTCTGAGATGCTCAGACACCAGCGCGGACGGGCCTACGTCGTACATGTGAAGAGGTTGACCAACGCGGGCACGCGGGCCTCTCCGTTCTCTTCATAGCGCAGGAAAGCCTCTCTGACCGCGGCTTCGATTCCGGCCTCGTCCGCGGCATCTCCCTGGTGCGCCTTCATGATGCGGGCGGCCGGTCCGACACGGCTTGCCGCCCGGGCACCCCCTGACGCGCCTCCGGGCGGGGTCAGGAAGACCTCGACCGGTTTTGCCTCGATCGTCGCGAGGCCGGCGCGGGACATCAGCGCCACGACGTAGTCGATGTCCTGAAATGCGGTCGGGCCGGGTGCGCGGGGATCTCCTTTCGGCAGTCCGCCCAGCCGGGCTTCTGCCGCCTTCTTCGGGATGTAGAACCAAGGGTTTCGATCCACTGCGGCCCAACCTACGAAAGCCATGCGGCCGTTTGGTTTCAGTGCGTTGGAGAGGTTTTCAAATGCAGCAACGGAGTCGGAGAAGAAGCTCATTCCGATCCGGGAGACCAGAACATCGAACGCATGTTGTTCGAACGGATGTGACTGCGCATCCGCAAGCAGAAAGGAGGTGTTCGTGACGCCCTCCGCACTGGATCGGCTGCGCGCACGGTCAAGGAGAGGCCTGGAGATGTCGTTGCCCACAACATGCCCTTGAGACGCGCGCCTTGCGGTTGCGAGGGTGCTGGCGCCCGTGCCGCATCCCACGTCGAGGACCCGGTCACCTTCTTCGATCCTCGCGGCATCGAGCACAACATCAAGCATCCCGGCCATGGCCGTATCCAGTGCCTGCTCGTGCTCGATCCACTTGAGGCCGGCCGGCGAAGCCCAATAGTCTTCTTGTGCTTTGTTTGCGGTCATCAGGCCACCACCTCCTGCTATCCAGAAACAGGTTAACACAGATGGGCGCGCATATCTGGTTCGAGGCTTCGCGTGGTGTAACCTACCCCCTCAGGGGTGGCAGCGGGCCGCCGACGGGACGCGGTTGTTCGCGCCACGCTGGAGCGCCTTTCGCAGGACTTCATCCCGCGCCGTTCCTGCCCATGGATTGGCCGCACAGCGGGGCGCGGCCAATGTCCGTGACACGGTGAACGTGAATCCCGGGCGTGCCGACGCCGGGCTCAGTCCTTGTAGATCGGCTCCGAGGTGAACTTGCCGCCCTGGTAGACGCTTTCGGGCGCATCCTTCGGCGGGCACGGGGCTGCGGCTTCGACCTCGGCGCGGAAGGCTTCGGAGTTGTCCTTGGGTCGCCAGCCGATCAGGCGTGCGGTCTCGGTGTTCCACCAGCCCTGGTCATTGTCGGACACGCCCCAGATGACCGGGCAGCCCAGCATCGGCACCCGGAAGACGCATTCCACGAGGCTGACGAAATCATCCGGCGACATCCATGTCGCCAGCATCCGCCGGTCCCGTGGCTTCTCGAAACACGAGCCGATGCGGATCAGCGCCGTCTCCTGCCCGAACTTGGAGTGATAGAGCGAGGCCATCGCCTCCCCGAAACACTTGGAGACACCGTAGAGCCCGTCAGGCTTCTGCGGGGCCTTGGCGTCGATGACCTCGTCCTGGCGGTAGTAACCGATGGCGTGGTTGGACGAGGCAAAGAAGATGCGCGGCAGGCCATGGGCGCGGGCGGCCTCGTAAAGGTTGTAGACCCCCGTGATGTTGCCGCGCTGGATCTGGTCCCATGTCCGTTCGACCGAGACGCCGCCTAGGTGCAGGATGCCGTCGCAATCCTTGACCAGATCGTGCACCGCAGCCGCGTCCCCGAGATCGCAGGTCACGATCTCTTCGCCGGGCCCGGCGGGGCCCAGATCGGCGATGTCGGACAGGCGCAGCACCTCGGCCATGTGGGTGAGGCGCGCCCGCGCGAGTTGTCCAAGGTTTCCGGCCGCGCCGGTGATGAGCAGTCGTTTCATACCGTCAGCTTTCTATTTCAGCAGATTGGGAAGGGTCATCGAGAAGGCCGGAACATAGGTCACCAGCATCAGCGCGACGAAGATCGCAGCGTAGAAGGGCCAGATCGTACGCACGGCCTGTTCGATGCGGATCCCGCCGACGACGCAGCCGACGAAGAGGCAGGCCCCCACCGGCGGCGTGCACAGGCCAAGGCCGAGGTTCATCATCATGATGACGCCGAACTGCGCCGGGTCCATGCCAAGCCCCACCACCACCGGCAGGAAGATCGGCGTGCAGATCAGGATCAGCGCGGCCATGTCCATGATCATCCCCAGCACCAGCAGCGTCAGGTTCAGCAGCAGAAGGATGACGATCGGGTTCGACGAGATCGAGGTGACGAAGGCCGCCAGGTTGTCCGGCACCCGGTAGAGCGCCAGCAGGTAGGCAAAGGAGGAAGCCGTGGCCACGAGGATCATCACGAGGGCGGTCGTCCGCACGGCCGAGCGGACCGCCAGCTTGAACCGGGGCCATGTGAGTTCGCGGTAGACCAAGGTCGTCACGAGGATGGCCCAGATCGCGCCGAAAGCCCCGGATTCCGTCACCGTCATGACGCCCGACAGGACGCCGCCCACGATGATCACGGCGGTCAGGAGGCCCGGGAAGGCGGCCGCGAAGCTGATCACCAGGGCATGCCAGCCGGGAAACTCCTCGGCCGGATAGCCGCGCCGGACCGCGATGTACCAGGCGACGAGCCCGAGGCAGAGGCACATCAGGATGCCGGGCACGATCCCCGCGAGGAACAGTTGCGACACCGAAACGCCTCCCGCCGCGACGGCGTAGAGGATCATGTTGTGCGAGGGCGGGATCACCACACCCGCGACCGAGGAGGTCACGGTCACGTTGACGGCGTAATCCGCGTCATAGCCCTTCTCCTTCATCACGGGCATGAGGATCGAGCCAAGCGCCGAGGTATCGGCCACGGCGGAGCCCGAGATGCCCCCGAAGAGCATGGAGGAGGCGACGTTCACCACACCCAGACCGCCCCGGGACTTGCCCACGGCGGAGGCCGCAAGGCGCACAAGACGGCCCGCGATGCCGCCCTGCATCATCAACTCGCCTGCGAAGATGAAGAAGGGGATCGCCAGCAGCGAAAAGACCGAGATGCCGGACATGATCCGCTGGAACCCGATGAAGAGCGGCAGGCCCTCGTAGAGGAAGCCCGCCACCGTGGCGAGGCCAAGGGCAAAGGCAACCGGCATGCCTGAGATCAGGCCGAGGCCGAAGATGCCGAAAAGGATGGACAGGCCCATTCAGTGCTCCGTCGGGTCTTGGCCACGCAGCAGCATGGCGAGGTGATAGAGGGAATAGAGGAAGCTGAGCGCACCGCAGATCGCCATCGGCACTGCCCGCCAGCCCTCGGCGATGTCCAGCATCGGAATGCGGCGGCGCCATGTCTTCTCGGCCAGTTCGACCCCGTACCAGGCGAGGTAGCCGGCAAAGATCAGCACGCCGATCACGGCCAGCCACCGCAGGGGGATGCGAAGGGCGGGCGGCATCATCTCGCGGACGAAATCGATCGAGAGATGCGACTTGTTCCAGACGCCGGCCGCGCCGCCCAGGAAGGTGATCCAGACCACCAGCAGAAGCGCGGCCTGCTCCACCCAGGTGGGCGTATCGTTCAGGATGTAGCGTCCGAAGACGAGCCAGCCGAACATCGCGATCAACGTGACCAGTTGGACACCGGCAACGGTGATGCACAGCCGCGCGGTCAGGTCGAGCGCCCGGAACACGGGGTCGCGGGGCGCGGGAGAAATGTCAGAATTCATCCGGGTCTCCGAACAGAAATGCCCCGGCCGTGGTCTGGCCGGGGCATCTGGATGGGATCACTTGCTGGACTGGATGTCCTTGATCAGGCTCTCAAGGTCCGGGTTGGCCTTGATGAAGCCCTCGTAGACCGGGGCCATGGCGCTCTGGAAGGCGGCCGGGTCCTTGACCTCGTTGACCATCGAGCCGGCCGCTTCAACCTTCTCGCGGCTCTTCATCTCGCGGTCTGCCCACAACTCGCGCTGCTCTTCGGCGGCATGGACGGCAGCCTCCTTGACGATGGCCTTGTCCTCGTCCGAGAGGCCCTCCCACGTTGCGGTGGACACGCAGAGGCACTCGGGAATGATCAGGTGGTTGGTGATCGAGTAGTACTTGGCCACCTCGAAGTGGTTCGAGCTGTCGTAGGACGGATAGTTGTTTTCCGCCCCGTCGATCACGCCGGTCTTCAGCGACTGATAGACTTCACCATAGGCCATCGGCGTCGCGTTGCCGCCCAGCTGGTCGACCATCTGCACGTAGAGATCGTTGTTCATCACGCGGAATTTCATGCCCTTGACGTCTTCGGGCGTCTCGATCGCGTGCTTGGTGTTGTAGAAGGACCGCGAGCCGCTGTCGAACCAGGACAGCGCCACGAGGCCTTCCTCGGACAGGGCATCCGAGAACCGCTGGCCGATCTCGCCGTCCATGACGACGTGCATCTGGTCCACGTCCCGGAAGATGAACGGCAGCGACAGCACGTTGGTCGCCGGCACGATCTGGCCCATGGGGCCCATGTTGAAATTCGCGAAGTCCAGCCCGCCGTTGCGGACCTGTTCGATGGCGTCGGGCTGATCGCCCAGAACCGCGTTGTGATAGACCTGCGGCTCGATCCGACCCTCGGTCTTCTCGGCCACCTCCTTCGCAAAGCTCTCAAGCGCGATGGAGTTCGGGTAATCCTCGGGGTGAATGTTCCAGCCGCGCCAAGTCTCGGCAAAGGCAGGAACAGCCGTCAGGGCCGCGATGGCGCCGCAAAGGGCGATCCGGGTAAAAGTCATAGTCATCCTCCCAATCATCTGGCGGTTTGCCCGCCGATGCACATGGTATGGATAATCATACGACAAGCTGTCAATACATATGATGTATTTGGTGTGCGTTTGACAAATCGGCCAGGATTGAGCTTATGCTCCCTGACAGAAGGATGATCCCATGGCAGAGACCCCGCAGAAAAGACCCTCGGCGCGCGGCAGGCGCAATCTGGTGTCCGAAGTGGCCGCCGGGCTGCGCGGGCGCATCGAGAAGGGGGAATTCGACGTCGGGGACCGCCTGCCCTCGGAGGCCCAGCTGACCGAGGCCTTCTCGGTCTCGCGCACCGTCGTCCGGGAGGCGATCGCGGCCCTGCGTGCCGATGGGCTGGTGGAGCCCCGCCAGGGCGCGGGTGTTTTCGTGCTGGAGCCCGCAAGCAGCGTCCAGCGCCCCTTCCACGTCATAGATGTGGACAAGATTTCCTCGATAATCGAGGTGCTTGAGCTGCGCACGGCGGTCGAGATGGAGGCCGCCGCTCTTGCCGCGGTCCGTCGGTCCCCAGCGCAGGAAGAAGAGATCTACGAGGCAGAGGCCGAGATTCGCCGCCTTGCCCAACAAGGGCAACCCACGACCGAGGCCGACTTCCGACTGCACCGCGCCATCGCGGTCGCGGCCAACAATCCGCGATTCGCGGAATTCCTCGATCTCATGGGGCAAACTGTCATCCCCCGCTCGGCCTTGCAGACCGCGAACGGGCCGCGCAGTCCCGATGCCTATATCAACATGATCTCGACCGAGCACCGCGCGATTGCCGATGCCATTGCAGCAGGTGACGCCGACGCGGCGCGCGATGCCATGCGGGATCACCTTAAGGGAAGTCAGCAGCGCTACAGGAACCTGCTGCGCAATTCCTGAAATTCATCATACAAGTTGTTGACACTTATTCGGCGCCTCGGGTAGCTCTGTTCGGGAACAGACATCGGAGGACATCATGGACCCGCAAGACCTAAAGACTTCCCTGGGCTCAGGGCTTCTGTCCTTCCCTGTGACTCCCTTCGGCGCAGATGGCGCCTTCAACCGCCCCGTCTACGAATCGCATGTCGGCTGGCTGTCGAGCTATCCCGCAGCCACGCTCTTTGCCGCTGGCGGCACCGGGGAATTCTTCTCGCTCAAACCCTCCGAGATCCCCGAGATCGTGCAGGCCGCCAAGGCCAGTGCCGGCGATGTCCCCATCGTTTCGGGCTGTGGCTATGGCACCGAGATCGCGGTCGAGATCGCGCAGGCGGCCGAGAAGGCCGGGGCGGACGGCATCCTGCTGATCCCGCATTACCTGATCGATGCGCCGCAGGAGGGTCTCTACGCTCATGTGAAAGCGGTCTGCGATTCCATCGGAATCGGGGTCATGGTCTACAACCGCGACAATTCCATCCTGCAGCCCGACACGCTGGCGCGCCTCTGTGACGCCTGCCCCAACCTGATCGGCTTCAAGGACGGGTCGGGCGACATCGGGCTGGTCCGGCAGGTCACCGCCAAGATGGGCGACCGGCTGATGTACCTCGGCGGGATGCCCACGGCGGAACTCTTTGCAGAGGCCTACCTCGGCGCCGGGTTCACCACCTATTCCTCGGCCGTGTTCAACTTCGTCCCCGGTCTGGCGATCGAGTTCTACGATGCGCTGCGCGCGGGCAATCGCGCCCGGTGCGAAGAAATCCTGAACGGCTTCTTCTATCCCTTCATGGAGATCCGCAACCGCTCCAAGGGCTATGCCGTCTCGGCGATCAAGGCCGGTGTCCGCCTGCAGGGCTTTGACGCCGGGCCCGTGCGCTCGCCGCTGACCGACCTGAACGAGGAGGAGATGGGCATGATGGCGGACCTGATTGCCCCGTACAAGAAATGAAGATCGAGGCCCTTCGCACCCACCTGCTGGAACATAAACTCGAAACCGCGTTCGAAAGCGCCTCGATGCGCTTCGACCGCCGCCAGCACCTGCTGGTCGAGATCATCTGCGATGACGGCACCGTGGGCTGGGGCGAATGCCTCGGCCCTGCCAAGGCCAACCGCGCGGTGGTCGAGACCTATGCAAACTGGCTCATCGGGATGGACCCGCTGGAGACCGAGAAGATCTGGGCCACGCTCTACAATGCGCTGCGCGATCAGGGGCAGCGCGGGCTGACCGTGACCGCGCTGTCGGGGATCGACGTCGCGCTGTGGGACATCAAGGGCAGGCATTTCGGCGTGCCCGTCTCGACCCTGCTGGGCGGGCGTTTCCGCGACACGGTCCGCGCCTATGCGACCGGTGCGTTCAAACGCGACGGCGTTGACCGGGTGGCCGACAATGCCGAGGAGGCGGCCCGCCATCGCAGCGCGGGCTTCCACGCCATGAAGATCAAGATCGGCTTCGGCTTTGACGAAGACATGGCCGTGATCCGCGCTGTGCGCGAGGCGATGGGGCCTGACATGCGGCTGATGATCGACGGCAACCACGGTTATGACACCATCGAAGCGATCCGCGTCGGGCGCGCTGCCGCCGACTACGGCATCGACTGGTTCGAGGAACCGGTGACCCCCGAACATCTGGCCGCCTACCGCGAGATCCGGGAAAAACAGCCGATCCCGGTAGCCGGCGGTGAGACATGGCACAGCCGATGGGGCATGCGCGAGCCGGTCGAGACGCGCTGCGTCGATATCCTGCAACCGGACCTCTGCGGCTGTGGCGGCTTCACCGAGATGAAGCGCATCGCCGATCTGGCCGCGCTGCACAACATCCGCGTGGTGCCCCATGTCTGGGGCACGGCGGTGCAGATCGCCGCCTCGCTTCAGTTCATGGCCGCGATGGTGCCCAACCCCGTCCGCGTGAACCCGATCGAGCCGATCCTTGAATTCGACCGGACCGACAATCCCTTCCGGCAGGCGGTGCTGACCCGTCCCATCGAACACGACAGCGGCGTGGTCGCCATTCCCGACGGCCCCGGACTGGGGATCGAGATCAACCGCGACGCGCTGCGCGACTTCGCCCCCAAGGAGGCCTGAGCATGGACCGTAAACTGACCGGCGCCCCGCCCGCCATCCGCCTGCCCGAGGGCGCCATCGACACCCAGTGCCATATATACATGCCGGGCTTTCCGGCCCTGCCCGGTGGCCCCGGTAATCCGCCGGACCCGCTGCCCACGCCGGACATGTACCTGCAAATGGCCAAGTGGATCGGCATTTCCCGCGTCGTGGTCACCCAAGGCAACGCGCAGCAGGGCGACAATTCCTGCCTGCTGGCCTGTCTCGCGGCGTTGGGCGAGCGGGCGCGCGGCGTGGCCGTGATCGACCGTGACACCTCAGAGGCCGAGCTGGACCGCCTGTCCGCGGCAGGCATCGTGGGCGCACGGATCATGGACCTGCCGGGCGGTGCCGTCGGCCTGTCGCAGTTGGAGGAGGTCGATGCCAAGGCCGCCGCCCGCGACTGGGTGCTGGCGGTGCAATTTGACGGCTCGGATATCCTTGAGCATGAAGAGCGCCTCGCAGGGCTGAAAAGCCGCTGGATCCTCGATCACCACGGCAAGTTCTTCAAGGGTGCCGCGCCCGACAGCCCTCAGGCCGACGCGGTGCGCCGCCTGCTTGACGGGGGCCGGTGCTGGTACAAGCTGGCGGGCTGCTACGAAAGCTCGCTGACCGGCGGCCCGGACTACGCCGACATCGCCGCCATGACCCGTGCCATGGCCGCCCATGCGCCTGACCGGCTGATCTGGGGCACCAACTGGCCGCACAATCTGGCCAAGACCGCGGCGGAGTATCCCGATGACGGGGCTCTGACCGATACGGTTCTGGGGTGGCTGGACGAAGAGGTGATGATCCGCACCGTCCGCGACACGCCTGCGGCGCTGTTCGGGTTCTGATCAGGCTTCGCGCAGGCCGGCACCTCGGGCTCGGACTGCGCGCGTTCGTTGCCCCGCAAAGGTCCTGGACCTCCGATCACGTCATGGGCAAGCCGTGTCGAGCAGAGGGGCGGCAGCTTGCGCATTGCGCAGAGGCGGCGCGGCCCTCACGGATCGCCTAGCGACAGACCGACGAGATTTCCCGCGCCGCCTTGTTCACCTGCAATTGCAGGCGCTGAAGCTGCGGCGCGTCGTCATCGCTGGCGGAGAGCGCGACGCCGACGGAGCCGATGACCGCCCCGGCCTTCTCGCGGATCACGCAGGCCACCGCGACCTCCCGCTCCCGAAACTCCCGGTCCTCGACCGCGAAGCCATGGCGCCGGATCTGGCGCAGGCTTTCCACAAGTTCGCCCAGCGAGGTGATCGTGCGCTCCGTGAACCCGGGCAGCCCGTGATCGGCCACGACGCGGGCGATCTCGGGCTCGGGCAGCCAGGCGAGGATCGCCTTGCCGAGCGCCGTGGCGTGGGCGGCGGAAACGATCTCGGAGCGTTCGGGACGCAGGGCGGCCCGGCCCGTCACCTCGCAGAGCACCGCCAGATCGGTGTCCTCGAAGGCCGCGAGGCGCACGGTGGCCCCGGTCTCCTCTGCCAGCTTCTCGAGGAAGGGCCGGGCCGCGCGCACGAGGTCGAAGCGCGCGCCGCGCATCGAGGCGACCTCGGACAGGCGCGGGCCGAGGAAATAGGCGCGCGGCTTGTCCAGCTTGGCGACATAGCCTCGCCGCAGGAGCGTGTTCAGCAGGTGGTGGCAGGTCGAGACCTTGAGCCCGGTCATCCGCGCGATGTCCTGCAGCCGCAACTCCTGCTTGGCCTCGGCCAGCACCTCGATGAGGTTGATCGCCCGGTCCACCGCCTGCACCGTGGTCTGGTCGCCCGGCTTTTCGGCCGCGGCTTCCCAGCCCGGGGCGACCGGCGCATGGGCATCCTCCATCGAGACCTTGGTGCGGTCAGCGGTGATGTCCGCGGGTTCGAGCCGGTGCGCGGAGGCGATTTCAATGTCTTGTGCCATGCCCGTCCTCAGGTTTCCCGGCTGCTCCCGCCATCATGGGGCGTCGCCGCCCCCAAGGCAAACCGATTGCTGCGCGCCACCACGAGGGCGGCCGCGGTGATGCCGATGCCCAGCAGGGTGACCCCGGTCCAGCCGAAGAAGTGCCACGCCTGACTGCCCGCGAAGGTCCCCATGGCCGCGCCTGCGAAGCGGATCACCATGTAGATCGTGTTCATCCGGTTGCCCGCCTGCGGCTCCAGCTGCAGAACCTCAGACATGGAGGTGACATGCGAAACCTGCATCCCTAGGTCGAGCAGCACCACGGCCGGAATGATCCAGTAGAGCGGCCCGCCCCCCAGCCCCATCAGCACGAAGGCCGCCACCATGAGCGCGCCGCTCACCGCGAGGATCGTGTCGGAGCTGAGCCGTTCCGACAGCCGCCCTGCCATCGGCGCGGCCAGCACGCCGACCGCGCCGATCAGGGCCAGCAAGCCTACGACGACCGTGGCCTCGCCCTCGGTGGAGCGCTCGACGTGGAAGATGATCGTGGTCCAGAAGAGCGAGAAGGCTCCGAACTGCAGGGCCGCGACGCAGGCCAGCACCCGCAGTCGCGAATGGCGCAGGAACAATACGCCGAGGCTGGAAAGCAGCCCGCGATAGCTGCCCGTGAACGTGGGCTCCATCACCGGGAGGGCCCGGCGCAGCAGCACCAGAAGCACCAGCATCAGTCCCGCGGCCACGAGGTAGAGCGTCCGCCAGCCAATCGTGCCGCCCACGACCCCGCCGACAAAGCGCGACAGGATGATGCCGAGCAGAAGCCCGCCCATCACGAGGCCCACGGCCCGCCCCGCCTGCCCCTTGGGCGCTAGCTTCGATGCGATCGGCGGCAGGAACTGCGGCACGACCGAGGAGAAGCCCACGAGGAGGCCCACCAGCATCAGCGGGTGCAGCGCGGGCATCAGGGCAAAGGCCACCAGCATCCCGCTGGAGGCCACCAGCAGCACGGAGATGATCCGCCGCCGCTCGATCATGTCGCCAAGCGGCAGCAGGAACAGCAGCCCCGCCGCATAGCCAACCTGCGTCAGCGTGGCGATCAGCGCCGCGGCCCGCTCGGAGGTGGAGAAATCCTCGGCGATCTCGGCCAGCAGCGGCTGATTGTAGTAGTTGTTGGCCACGACCAGACCGGCCGTGACCGCCATCAGCCAGACGAGGCGCTGGAACGCCGGGCCTGCGCTCTCCGCGCGATCACCAGGCAATGTCGGGGTATCCCGCATCGGCCATCAGGCGCGGCCCGCGTTCGCGAATTTCGGCCAGCGCCCTGGCGGCGCCGCTCGCATCCACCAGCCTGCCGGCCCGCTTTCGGATCTCGCCGTCGATCAGCACCGTGTCGACATTGCCGGGGTGGGCGAACATCGCCACGGCGTTTTCCGGGTTCAGCGCGGGGGTCATGTTCCAGTCGTCGCGGCGCAGCAGCACGATATCGGCCTTCTTACCCACGGTGAGCGAGCCGATCTTGTCCTCCATCCCCATGACGGCGGCGTTGTTGAGGGTCGCCCATTTCAGCGCCTCACCGGTGGTGATCCTCTCCTTCTGGTAGACACCGCCGCCGGTCCCGATGGTCTTGAGGTTCTCCGCCTCGAAGGCCGCGGCCTCGGGGTTGGTGCCCTCCTCCAGCTCGCGCTGGGTCTGGACGTTGCGATAGAAGCGATCCGCCTGAAGCGAGATCCGCAGGGTCGAGAACATGTCGCCCTCCACGCCGACCTCGCTATCATTCGCGACCGACGGTCGCCCGCCCTGTGCCGCGACACGCCCCACCAGCGGGGGCACGCCATGGCCGCGCAGCTCCACCGGCGGTGTCGCGGTGATCGTGCCACCGGACTCCACCAGCAGGCGGATTTCCTCGTCCGAGATGTAGTTGGCGTGGACGACATTGTGCCGTTCGGGCAGCAGGCCCTCTCTGGCAAGATCGAGGTAGCCGCCGGGGTTCAGTCGGTTGCGCCGGCCCCAGACATGGGCGGAGGAGATCAGCCCCAGTTCCTTCGCGAGGGCGAAGTCCTTCCGGCAGACGTCGATGGTGGAGTAATCCGGCCCCAGCACGCACATAGCCAGTGTGACAAGCGCATCGTCCGAGGCCAGCCGCCCCTTGCGCAGCCGCTCGATATGGTCGCGCGGATGGGGAATTTCCGAGAAGTGCGGCTCGCCCGGCTTGGGCTTCGGCTTTACCGTGCCGTGACCGAAGAGCGCCCGCACCCCCGAGGCCATGAGCCCGTCGATGGCGGCATCGCTGTGATCCGGCGTCGGGTTGTTGTGGCACCAGTCGAAGACGGTCGTCGTACCTGCGTCGATCATGGAATATCCGCCCGCGGCCTCGGACCAGAGCAGATCCTCTGGCGTGTAGCGCGGCGCGGCGCCCGCGTGCAGGTAGTTGTAGTAGTCCGCTCCGCCGAAGTTCGAGCCGATGCCGCGGATCACCGTCTGCCAGAGGTGGTTGTGAGCGTTCACCAGCCCGGGGATGGCGATCATGCGGTCTGCCTCGATCACTTCCGCGTCCTCGACCGCGAGATCGAGGCCGATGGCCGCGATCCGGTCCCCCTTCACGAGGATGTCCCCGCGCGACAGGTTCCCGACCTCCGGGTCGACCGAGACGATGGCCGCCCCTCGAATCACATAATCCGCCATTTCAGCACCTTTTTCATAATCTGAAAATATCGGAGCAAATTCCGAAACTCACCCTGACTATTCCCCGGTCATTTTTCAGAGACAAGGGTAAATCGGGTGATATTTTTCACGAAACGCGTTGACAGGCGGGTTTGCATCCAGAAATGCTGAAAAAGAACTCAGATATAATTTCACGATGGGAAAAATGCAGTGTTAGCTTTCGCGCTGAAACGCCTCGGCCTCACCTTGCTCGTTCTGGTCAGCGTCTCGATCATCACCTTCTCGCTGGTGCGGCTGGCGGGCGATCCAGCCATCGCGCTTGCCGGGCCCGAGGCCACGTCGGAGGAAGTGGAGGCGGTGCGCACCGCCTATGGTTTCGACCGCCCCCTGCCCGCGCAATACGCCACCTGGCTGGGCGACGTGCTGAAGGGCGACCTCGGCTTCTCGAACATCCTGCAGCGCCCGGTGCTGGAGGTGGTGATGGAACGCCTGCCTGTCACCGCCAAGCTGGCCGGGCTGTCGGTGCTCTTCGCGCTGATCATTGCCATCCCGCTCGGCGTCGTGGCGGCGGCCAAGCGCAACACGATCATCGACCGGCTGGCGCTCTCCATCGCGGTGGTGGGACAGGCGCTGCCGAACTTCTTCTTCGCGCTGGTGCTGATCCTCGTCCTCGGCGTCGGGCTCCGCTGGCTGCCGATCTCGGGGGACAAGACCTTCCTGCACTACATCATGCCCGCCATCGCCCTGGGCTATTTCGCGACGCCCGCGATCATGCGCCTGACACGGGCCGGCATGATCGAGGTGCTGGACAGCGACTACATCCGCACCGCGCGCGCCATGGGCCTGCCCCGCAGCCGGGTGGTGATGAAACACGCGCTGCGCAATGCGCTGATCCCCGTCGTGTCGCTGACCGCGGTTCAACTGGGCTTCATGCTCTCGGGGTCGATCATCGTCGAATCCGTCTTCTCCATGAACGGCATCGGCCGTCTGGGGTGGCAAAGCATCCAGCGCACCGACCTCGAGGTGATGCAGGCGCTCGTCCTGATCATCTCGGTCATCTACCTCGCCCTCAACTACATGGCCGACCTGCTGAACGGTCTGCTCGACCCGCGCCTGCGCGTGCAGTGACCGGACGGAGACCCAAGACATGACTGCAACCGACATTTCCCCACAGGCCGCTCCGGCCATCGAGGCCGCCCCGCGCCCCGCCTCGGACATCTGGCGGCGCGGGCGCCGTCACACCGGGCTGCTCATCGGCGGCGGGCTGGTGCTGATGATCGTGCTGATCGCGCTGCTGGCCCCGTTGCTGGCCCCCCACGATCCCTACCTGCAGGATCTCAACAACCGCCTCGTCTCGCCGATATGGGGCGAGGGCGGCAGCTGGGCCCATCCGCTCGGCACCGACGCGCTCGGCCGCGATTACCTCTCGCGGCTGCTCTACGGCGCGCGCATCTCGCTGCTGATCGGCTTTGGCGCCACGGCGATTGCCGGCGTCATCGGCACCACCATGGGCGTGCTGGCCGGCTACTTCGGCGGCAGGATCGACTTCATCGTCAGCTTCATCGTGAACGTGCGACTCGCCCTGCCCGCCATGCTGGTGGCGCTGGTGGTGGTCGCGCTGGTGGGCGGGTCGCTCAACGTGGTGATCTGGACGCTGGGCTTCCTCGTCTGGGACCGCTTCGCCGTGGTCATGCGGGCCGCGACCCAGCAGATCCGCTCGCTCGACTACCTCTCGGCCGCGCGCGCGGCCGGTGCCTCCGTCGGGCGCATCCTGCTAACCGAGGTGATGCCGAACGTCCTTGGCGCCCTCATCGTCGTGGCCACGCTGGAGATCGCGCAGGCGATCCTCTTCGAGGCCGCGCTGTCCTTCCTCGGGCTTGGCGTGCAGCCGCCCACCCCCTCCTGGGGCCTGATGATTTCCGAAGGGAAAAGCCACATGTTCTTCCGCCCCTGGGTGATCGCGCTGCCCGGCGCCGCGCTCTTCATCCTCGTGCTGGCCATCAACCTGCTGGGCGACGGCATCCGTGACGTCACCGCAACGGAGGGCCGGACATGAGCCTTTTGAACGTTGAGAACCTGACCATCGACATCGCCCATCCGCGCGGCACCCTGCACGCGGTGCGCGGCGTCTCCTTCCATGTCGAGAAGGGCGAGACGCTCTGCATCGTGGGGGAGTCCGGCTGCGGCAAGTCGCTGACCTCCCACGCGCTGCTCGGCCTGTCGCCCCGCGTGGCCAAGGTCGAGGCCGGGGCGCTGTCCTTCGACGGCACCGACCTGCGCCGCCTGAAGGAGCGCCAGTGGCAGAAGCTGCGCGGGCTGAAGATGTCGATGATCTTCCAGGACCCGATGACCTCGCTCAATCCCAGCTTCACCATCGGGTCGCTGCTGGAAGAGGTCTACATGCGCCACCATCCCGGTGGCCGCTCCGCCGCGCGGGCGCGGGCCATCGAGATCCTCAAGAAAGTGGGCATGAGCAACGCCGAGGAGCGGTTGCACCAATATCCGCACCAGCTCTCGGGCGGGCTGCGCCAGCGGGTGATGATCGCCATGGGGCTGATCTGCGGCCCCGACCTGCTGATCGCGGACGAGCCGACGACGGCACTCGACGTGAACATCCAGCTTCAGATCCTGCGCCTGATGCAGCAACTGAAGGAGGAGATGGGCCTCGGGATCATCTTCGTGACCCATGACCTCGGCCTCGTTGCGCGTTTCGCGGACCGGGTGGCGGTGATGTACGCGGGCCGGATCGTCGAAACGGCACCGGTGGCAGAGCTCTTTGCCAACCCCTGCCACCCCTACACCCGCGCACTGATCAACTGCATTCCGGTGCCGGGCAAGACCCGCCCGGGCGAACCGCTTGGCGCCATTCCCGGTGTCGTGCCCTCGCTCATCGGGCCGCAGTCGGGCTGCGCCTTCCGCGACCGCTGCGCCCATGCCACGCCGCTCTGCGCCAGGGCGCTGGAGCGCAAGCGGGACGGTGCTGCCCATGTCTATGAGTGCCATTACACCCCCGAGGAGACCGCGGCATGAGCGATGACATCCTTCTGAGCGCCCGCAACATCCGCCGGGACTTCCGCGTCTCCGCAGGCTTCGGCAAGCGCGCGCGCACCGTCTCTGCCGTGCGGGGCGTCAGCCTCGACGTCAAGAAGGGCGGCGTGCTGGGGATCGTGGGGGAATCCGGCTGCGGGAAATCCACGCTGGCGAAGATCCTTCTGGGCCTCGACGAGGCCACCAGCGGCGAGGTGCTGTTCCAGGGTCAGACCATGGCCGGCATGAACCGCAAGACGCGGGCCCGCCATATCCAGCCGATCTTTCAGGATCCCTACCTCTCGCTGAACCCGCGCAAGCGGGTGGACACGATCATCGGCCTGCCCCTACGCGTCGCCGGGGTGCCCGAACGCGACATTCGCACCCGGGTGGCCGAGATGATGGAGCTGACCGGCCTGCCCCTGCGGCTGGCGGGCACCTTCCCCAGCCAGATGTCGGGCGGCCAACGGCAGCGCGTCGCCATCGCCCGCGCCCTGATCTCGCGCCCGGAACTGGTGGTCTGCGACGAGCCGACCTCGGCCCTCGACGTGTCGATCCAGGCGCAGATCCTGAACCTGCTGCAGGACCTGCGGCGCGAGCTGGGCCTTACCTATGTCCTGATCTCCCACAACCTCGCCGTGGTCGAACATATCGCGACCGAGGTCATGGTGATGAACCACGGCGAAGTGGTCGAGCACCGCCCGACGGCGGAGCTCTTCGCCCGTCCCGGCTCTGCCTACACGCAGATGCTGCTCGACTCGATCCTCACACCGGAACCCGGCAAGGGCCTGCCGGAGATTGCACTGACCGACGCCTGACAGGCGCCAGACCAACAGGAGAGACACATGAAAACCTTCAAGAAAGTCGCGCTCGCGGGCGCGGCCCTGATGCCCCTTTGCCTGAGCACACCCGCCGTGGCCGGGCCCGATGACAACTCGCTCACCTGGTCCACCGACCGCGAGATCAGCGTGCCCTTCGTCTGGTGGGACACCGTGACCGAAATGGGCGCGATGATGTACCACGTCTACGACACGCTGGTGTACCGGAACCCCGAGACGATGGAGTACGAACCGCTGCTCGCCACCAGCTGGGAGTGGATCGACGACACCACGCTGGAGTTCAAGCTGCGCGAAGGCGTCACGTACCACGACGGCTCCGACTTCACCGCCGACGACGTGGTCAAGAGCTACTCCATGCTGCTGGATCCGGAGACGGGCGTGCGCAACGCCTCCTTCGTCAGCTGGATGGGCGCGGTGGAGAAGATCGACGACTACACCGTGCGGCTGAACCTCGAGAAACCCTTCCCCGCGGCGCTCGAATTCCTCGCCGGCACCCGCATGGCGGTGCCCGCGGCCGAGGTCTGGGACGACCTGCCCAAGAAGCCTGACGGCACCACCGACTTCTCGCAGATGCCCTCGATCGGGACCGGCCCCTACGAGCTTGCCAGCTTCATCCCCGGTGAAGAGGCGGTGCTGACCCGCAATCCCGCGTATTTCGAGGGGCCCAAGGGCCAGCCCGAGATCGAGACCATCACCTTCCGCACCATCCCTGATCAGGAGACCCGGGTCGCGGAACTCATGGTCGGCGGGCTCGACTGGATCACGGACCTGCCCTCGGACATGATCGACCAGCTGGGCGCCATGCCCGGCGTGAAGGTGATCAACGGCCCCGACATGCGGATCGCCTACCTCGTGCTCGACCGGCTGGGCAAATCCGGCGACACGCCGGTGGCTGACGTGCGCGTGCGCAAGGCCATCGCCCATGCCATCGACCGCGAGGCGATCGCCAAGCAGATCGTCGGCCCGGCGGCAGAGGTGGTGAACGCCGCCTGCTATCCCACGCAGGTCGGCTGCACCGATGACATCCCGCACTACGACTACGACCCCGAGAAAGCCAAGGCCCTGCTGGCCGAGGCCGGTTACCCGGACGGGATCACCGTCGAGATGGGCGCCTATCGCGAACGGCCCCACTCCGAGGCGATCATGGGCTACCTCGCGCAGGCGGGCATCGACACCAAGCTGACCTACCTGCAGTGGTCCGGCCTGCGCGAGCGGCTCACGGCGGGCGACATCGACATGGCGGTGCGGACATGGGCGTCCTCGGGCCTCAACGACATCTCGGCCATCGCCTCGGTGCAGCTCTCGGGCGCGCCGGATGACATCTGCCAGTCGCCGGAGATCCAGGCCGCGCTCGCCAAGGGCGACACGACGGTGGACCCGGAGGCCCGCAAGGCCGCCTACAAGGAGGCCCTGACCATGGTCGCGGAGGAGGTCTGCTGGATCCCGCTCTTCTCCTACTCCAAGACCTACGGCGTAAACGAGGCGCTGGAGTTCTTCCCCACTGCCGACGGCTTCCCGCTGTTCTACCTCGCCAAATGGGCTGAGTGATCCCGATCAGGGACCGGACGGGGGCGCCTTCGGGCGCCCCATTTCGTTTGGGGTTTGTCTCTCCGGCCCATGACGCGCTTGGCTGGCCCCTGCGACCCTCACCCCATCATCCAGCGCCCAGCCACGCGGAATGTCCCGCCCGGCCGCAGGCCGGGCAGCGCCGACCCGCCCCCATGGGGCGGCGCTTTCGCGCCCCCCCCCGCGGGTCTCTGCTGCCCTTCGTTCTTCATCGCGGTCGAGCTGACGAGCTGACGCCCCGCCCGAGCCTTTGGCAGAAGAAACCCCCGCCGGAACGCACCCGGCGGGGGTCAATCGTCGCGCAGCCGCCCGCGACAGGACGGGCGGCGCGATCAGATGTCGAGCGGCGGATGGCGCCCCATCCCCATGCGGACAGGCGGCGATCAGATCTCGACAGGATAGGCCGCGAAGAGCCGCTCCTTCGAGGCCGCCTGCTCCGCCGCCAGCTTCGGCAGGTCGAGCCCCAGCACCTTGCCGCCACGCTTCTTCACCGCGCCCGCGATCATCACGATGTCGATGTCCGCGTTCTGCGCGAAATGCACCACCGCCTGCGCCGGATCGACCGTGCCCATCATGCACAGCGAGTCGCGCCGGATCACCAGCAGGTCCGCCTGCTTGCCCGGCGTCAGCGAGCCGATCCGATGATCGAGCCGCAGCGCACGGGCATTGTCGATGGTGGCCCATTTCAGCGCATCCAGTGAGGGCACCGGGGGTGTCCTGACCCGCGCGGTCGGCACGGCGACCTCGCGCACCGTGGTGTCCTCTTCCCCCAGCAGGCTGTCGGCATGGACCGTGTTCCAGAGCCGCGCGCCCATCAGCGAGGCACGGATCGTCTCGAGCATGCCACCGGTCACGTCTACTTCGATATCGGGCCCGATGGAGGGCCGCCCGCCCATGCGCAGCACGCGGGACACCATGGGCTCCACCGGGTGTCCGCCCAGTTCCACCGGCGGGGTGGAGGTGATCGTGGCGCCGTGGTCGAGGATCACCTTCAGTTCCTCGTCCCCGATGTAGTTCGCGTGGACGATGTTGTGATCCGGCCCCAGCAGGCCCTCCTTGGCAATGGTGATGTAGCCATCGGGCACCAGCCGGTTCAGCCCCCAGATGTGCGCGCTGGACAGCAGGTCATAGTCCCGCGCCATGCGGAAATCATGGCGACAGACCTCGATCCCGGAATAATCCGGCCCGAGGATGCAGGCCGCCAGCGTCACCAGCGCCGTATCGGACGAGAGCCGCCCCTTGCGAAGCCGGTCGATCTCTCCCACCGGGTGCGGCACGGTCGAGAAATGTGGCTCCCCGTCCTTGGGACGCGGCTTGACGGTGCCATGGCCGAAGACCGCCCGCAGGCCGCTTTCCTGCAATGCGTCGATGGCCGCATCGGTATGCGCGGGCGTTGCGTTGTTGTGGCACCAGTCGAAAAGCGTCGTGGTCCCGGCCTCGATCTGCGCGAGCGCCCCCATGAGCGTGCCGATGCGCGTATCCTCGGGCGTGAACATGGGCGAGAGGCCCGCGTGCACATGCTGGAAATACCCGCCCGAGGGCCAGTCCGCCGCGATCGCCCGGATCGACCCCTGCCAGGTGTGCAGATGCGCGTTCACGAAGCCCGGCATCACGATGGCGCCCGCGGCGTCGATGACCTCCGCGCCCTCGGCCTCCAGATCGGGGCCGACGGCGATGATCCGGTCCCCCTCGATCAGCACATCGCCCGTGATCCGCCCGATCTCGTCATCCATCGAGAGGATCTCTCCGCCCTTCACAAGCGTCTTCGTCATGTCGTTCCTTTCTTCATCACAGAACGGGGCGCCCGCCCGGGCACCCCGTCAGGTCCGCAATGCGCGGTGTCACTTCCAGCTTGCGAGGAAGAACAGCGGGAAGCCGTCGGCCGTGGCGTGGAAATCCAGCTGTTCATTGTAGGCATAGGGTTTCGAGTGGCTGTAGAGCGGGATCCAGCACAGCTCCTCGTTCACCTTCTCGAGCGCCTGCTTGTAGGTCGCCGCGCGCTTGGCCTCGTCGATGGTCGTATCCGCGGTGTCGAGCAGCGCCTTCACCTCCGGGTTCTGGCAATAGTCATCGGGCGTCATCTTCAGCAGCACAGAGGCGATGCCCGAGATATCGTTGAGCCCCGAAGACGCCCAGCCGGTCTGCGCGACCTCGACCTTGCTGTCGTTCATCTTGGAACGCAGGCCGGCCCATTGCAGCATGTTGATATCGGCGTCGATGCCGACCTCCGCGAGGTTGCCGAGGATGGCCTCCAGCAAATAGCGGTCGCGGTAGGCGTCGATGGTGATGTGCAGCCCCTCGCCATAGCCTGCTTCGGCCAGCAGTTCCTTGGAGAGGGCCGGATCATAGGCATAGGGCTCCACCTCCTGCGAACAGCCCACCTGCGTCGGGTAGCAGCCCGCGTTCAGCACCTGCGCGGCCGGGCCGACGAGGTTCTTGGCGATGCTGGGCTTGTCGATGGCGTGGGCAATGGCCTTGCGCACCCGGATATCGGCCACCGGCGTCTCGCCCGACCGACCCGTGGCGTCGAGCATGAGGTAGGAAATCCGCATGTCCGGCCCGTCCAGCACCTCGATCCCCGGCATGCCGCGCAGGCTGTCCACGGCATCCTGCGTCAGCGAGGTGACCCAGTCGACCTGCCCCACCATCAGCTCGGCAATCGCGGTTTCGCTGTCGAGGACGGTCTTCATGGTCACGGTCTTGATCGCCGGGTGCCCCTTCGGCCCGTCGAAGTAATCTTCGTTCCGCTCCAGCACCATGTCGCCGCCCGGCTCGAAGCTGATCATCTTGTAGGGGCCGGTCCCGATCACCGGCATGTTGGCATAATCGGGCGAGCCATCGGCAGCCTTGGGCGGGTTTTCCCAGACCTCGGAGGGCATGATCCCCATGCGGGTGCCCGAGAGGAATTCGAACGCCGCCGGGAAGGGCTTGGCCGCATGGATGCGCACGGTCATGTCATCGACCTTCTCGACCGAGGAGATCCACTTCACGAGGCTGGCGTTCATCACCTGCGTCGCCGGGTCGATCAGCTTGGAATAGCTCACCACCACGTCATCGGCATCGAAGGCGGAGCCGTCGTGGAAGGTGACGCCCTCGCGCAGCTTGAATTCCAGCGTCAGGTCATCGATCCGCTCCCAGCTGGTCGCCAGCAGCGGCTCGTATTCCATCGTCTCGGGATTGCGGTAGACCAGCGTGTCGAAGAAATGGTGCTGCATCGCCGCGATATCGACGAGGTTTTCCCACCACACGAGGGGCACGTTGGCCTCGCGGTTGGTGACCCAGACGAGGCTGTCGTCATCAGGTCCCGCGTAGAGCGCCGGCGCCTGAAGTGAGATTGTCGCGGCGGCCAAGGTGAGTAAGGTGCGCTTCACAAGATTTCCTCTCATTTTTCATATTATGGAACTATTTTCCCTGTTCATAAGAGATTACACACACAATGCCGGAATACGGTCAACCTGCGGTGCATGAGGAATGAAGAAAAATGGACGGCGCAAGCCGGCCCGATATCATTTTCCATATTGGGAAAAATATGAGGCGATTTCTCTGGCAGAACGCATGCGAGGGGCCGAGGTCGCAACACCTGACAGGCGTCCCGCGCATGCCACGCGCCGGGCGCAGGACCTCAGGCGCCGCCTCGCCACAGCGGCTCATGCCGCTCGACGCCCGCCGGCGGCAGACGCGATCGCGATGGGGGATCGGAATGGAGGATCGGCGCCGGGTCGCGACGGCGCAAGGAAGAGCTCCGGTCGCGCGGCGGCGTCGCAGCCAGAGCCGCCCCGCCTGGATAGGGAAGGCATCAGCGCCTCACCCGCGATCCGGTCGCTGCGTTTCGAAATTCCAGGCGGACGGGTTGGAGGCGTCAGGGCCGACCTGACGCCTCGCGCGGAAAGAAAGGACGACAGGCCGCACCCGCTGTCACCGGATATCCGCCTCACCCGGCCGGGCGTCTCACTGCGGCGTCAGAACCCGACGGCCTGACCGTCGCGGCGCCAGTCGGACCCGGCGACGTAACCACCGTTCAGGTCGTCCGAGAGCCGGGCAATGATCTGGCCGCTGCCATACTCGATGATGCCGGCCCCCGGGGAGGTGACGATCGGCTTGTGCCCCATCGCGACGAGCTGTTCGACGACATCCGCCGGCACTTCGCTTTCCAGCATCAACCGCCCGTCGTCGCCGATCCGGAACCGTGGGGCATCCAGTGCGGTCTGCGGGTTTTCCCCATCCAGGATCGTGCGCAGCGCAACCTGCACATGCCCCTGCGGCTGCATCAGCCCGCCCATGACCCCGAAGGCCATGACCGGTTTTCCGCCCTTGGTCAGGAAGCCCGGAATGATGGTGTGGTAGGGCCGCTTCGCCGGTCCGACGTCGTTGGGATGCCCCTCTTCCAGCACGAAGCCCCAGCCGCGGTTGTGCATGGCGATGCCCGTGCCCGGCACCACGACACCCGATCCGAAATGCTTGAAATTCGACTGGATCAGGGAGACCATCCGGCCCTCCTTGTCCGCCGTGCACAGATAGGTCGTGCCACCGCGGGGCGGCTGGCCGGGCGCATAGGTGCCCGCCTTTGCCGGATCGATCAGCCGGGCGCGCGCATCGAGGTACGCCGGGTCCAGCAGGTCCGACGCGGAGACCGGCATATGTGCGGGGTCGGCGATATAGGCGTGGGCATCGGCAAAGGCTGCGCGCATCGCCTCGATCTGCAGGTGCATCCGGGTCGCAGAATTGCGGGGCGCCTCTTCAAGGTTGAAGCGTTCGAGAAGGCCCAGGGCGATCAGCGCGGTGAGCCCCTGCCCGCTCGGCGGGATCTCGTGCATCTCGTAGCCCTTGTAGCCTTGGGAAATCGGCGTCACCCAGCTGGCTTCATGCTCCTCGAGGTCCCTTTCACACAGGACAGCCCCGTTCTGGCGCGCAGCATCGGCAATGGCCGACGCAAGGCGACCACGATAGAAGCTTTCGCCGTTGGTCATCGCGATGTCCGTCAGGGTCTTGGCCTGATCCGCATAGCGCCATGTCTCGCCGTATCTCGGGGCCCTGCCCCCCGGCAGGAAGGCCTCGGCAAAGCCGGGCTGGCCTTTCAGTTCCTCGCCCGCGATATGCCACCAATGGGCCAGCACCGGCGACACCGCGAAGCCGTCGTGGATGATCCGGATGGCGTCTTCGAACAGATCCGCGAAGGGCAACTGCCCGAAACGTTTCGACAGGGCGACCCACTGCGAGACCCCTCCGGGAACCGTCACGGACTCCCAGCCGTATTTCGGCATCCCGTTGCGGCCGGCGAACCGGTCCCGCGTCCAGCCATGCGGAGATTTGCCCGACCCGACGAGACCGTGCAGTTGCGTCCCGTCCCAGACCAGCGAGAACCCGTCCCCGCCGATCCCGTTCATCGTCGGCTCGACCACCGAGATCGTGATCGCGGCGGCGACCGCGGCGTCGATGGCATTCCCGCCGCGGTCCATCGCCCGGAGGCCCGCCTGCGCGGCCAGCGGATGGGAGCTGGCGACCATGTTCCGCGCCATGATCGGGGACCGGCGCGACCCGTAGGGCGCGCCGATGCTCAGGGTTTCGTCGTACATGGAGGACATGGCTGTTCCTTCTTCTCTTCGCCGGCGCGTTTCACGGTATCGGGCCGTGAGGCACCCCGACGCTCGCCTAGGTGTCAGATGTTGGATTGCGTCCGGGTATCATCCGGATCGCCGAAGACATGGCCGCAAAGACCGGCAATTGCGTGGAACGCCACGAGGACACACCCGATCGGCACGGCAGCGGTCACCCAGATCATCGTGACATCAAGAGTTTCAGCCGTGCGTGCCAGCGAGCGGCCGAGGAAGCCGAAGCTCATCTTCCCGTTCAGCCCGATGACGGAATAGTAGATCACGGGCGACACGAAGAGCAATGTGCCGACAACGCGAATGGTGGCCCACAGCTTGCCCTTGATCCCTCCCGGCTGACGCATGCCCGGGAAAAGGGACGGGTCTGCGCCCGCCCAGTAGGCACAGGATGCGCCGAGCATACCGGCCCAAACCATGGCATATCGCACCAGCTCCTCCGTCCAGACCGGCGGCGAGAAGAAGACGTATCTCGCCACGACCTGGATCGACGAACCAAGGATCATCGTGAAAATTCCGAGAACCGCCCCGTAGAGGGCAATCCTGTTCAACATCGAGGAGAGCCTCAGAAGCTTTCGCGCGATAGTGGCCATGGTTCGGGTACCGCTCAGTTCTGGTAGGCGTTGCGCGCCGCGATGTATGCGGCCAGTGCGTCTTCACCCAGGGTCTCTGCATAGGTGGATGCAGCCAGTTCCTGGAATTCCGCGCGCGCCTCGGGCGACAGTTCGGTGAACTCGATCCCCGCTGCCTTCAGCCCTTCGCGGTCCGCCGCCCGGCGCTCGCCCAGCCATGCGCGATGCGCCTGGTTTGCTGCGGCCGTGGCGTCTTCGACATGCGCCTGATCCTCTTCGCTCAACCCCTGGTGCCAGGCGTCCGAGATGATCGCGATGCGGGTCGAGAACCACGCCTTGGCATCGGTGAAATGCTTGATGAAGCCGGTATGGCCGAACATCACCGGCACCATCGCGGAATTCACATAGCCATCGGCAATCCCGGTCTGCAGCGCATTGGGAACCTCGTCCCAAGACACGATGGTCGAGCTCACGCCAAGGGCCGTGAACAGGTCCACCTGACGCTGATCCAGCGCGCGCATCCGCAGGTCCGCCATCTCGGAGACCGAGGACACGGCGTGCTTGGTATTGAAGATGCCGGAGAAATCCCCGATCGGGGCAATCGCCGCGACGCGGACGCCATGGGGCTGCGTGCCCTCGTTGATGCGCGCCATGATGCCGCCATCGGTCAGCGCGGCATCCAGCTCGTCGATGCTCTCCCAGAAGTAGGGAAGGCCGAGACCGAAGGCGAAGGCATTGAGTGAGCCCGCAGACTTGAGGTCGGCCATGGCCACCTCGAGCAGGCCCTGCTGGATCTGGTCGAGCTTCTCGGCCTCTCCGCCGACGGCGCCCCGCGCCAGCTCCTTGACGGTCCAGCCTTCGATCGCATTGAGATGCTCCGCGAAGGTGTGCGCCCAGACGTAGCTGCCGGAATTTTCCAGATCGGGCGCGGTGTCGAGCGCGATCCCCAGATCCGCCGCACTTGCAGGCATCGCGATGACGGCGCCCAAGAGCGACATCTTGAGTTTCGAGAGTGTCTTGATAGCCATTTCAGTCTCCATGTTGGCGTAAGGACTGCCCATTTCGGGGCTTATTGAGTGATTGGGGTGTAGATTCCCGTGACGGACGGAAGCCAAAGCGAGATTTCGGGAAACGCCACCAGAAGCCCGAGGACGATGTATTCCACGATCACGAAGGGCAGGGCGGCATAGGAGAGCTTCCAGTAATTCTCCCCGGTGATCGACGACACGATCAGGAGGCAGCTTCCCAGCGGCGGGGTGATCAGGCCAATGCAGAGGTTGAAGCAGACCACAATTCCCAGATGCACCGGGTCCATGCCATTCGCGAGGGCAACCGGCGCAAAAAGCGGCACGACAAGCGCAAGCGCGACGGGAATATCCAGGAACATGCCGCACAGGACGAGAATGAGGTTCAGAACCAGCAGGTATTGCACAGGCCCCAGATCAAGATCCGTCACCAGCGCGGCGAGGGCTTCCGGAATGCCTTCAAGGCTGATCAGGTGCCCGAAGACCGCAACGGCGCAGAGGATGATGAAGATCGACCCGGACAGGATTGCGGTTTTCTGAAACGCCTCGATCAGGGTCGCAATCGACAGCCGTTCGTAGATCGCACTGGCCCCGAGCGCCACGAGTACCGCAAGGGCCGCCGCTTCCGTCGGCGTCATCCACCCGAAGACGATACCGCCCACGATGATGATCGGCAGCGACAGCGCGGGCAGCGCCTTGATGAGGGCAGGGAGGATGGGCTGCCGATCTTCGGCCGAAAGCCTGGGGTGCCCGTGCCGAATGGCGAAAAACGTGTTCATGATCAACAACGAAGCGGCCAGCAGCAGCCCGGGAATGATCCCCGCGATGAACATGCCGGCGACGGAGGTCCCCATGATCGCCCCGTAGAAGATCATGATGATCGACGGCGGCACGATCGGGCCGATCACCGAGGAGGCAGCCGTGATCGCGCTTGCATAGGTCCGCGAATACCCCTGATCGCGCATCGCCGGGACGAGCGTATTCGACAGCGCCGCGGAATCCGCCACGGCAGAGCCGGAGATCCCCGCGAAGAACACGCTGGTCAGGATGTTGACGCTTCCAAGCGCCCCCGGCAGGCGCCCGACGAGCGCCATGGAGAAGCGGATCAGGATTTTCGTGATGCCGCCCCGGTTCATGATCTCGCCTGCGAGAATGAACAGCGGCATGGCCATCAGGGCAAAGACATCGATCTTCGAAAAGATCGTTTGCGGCATCAGCGCCAGAAAACGGGACTTCTCCACCATGAAGAAAGCGAGAACCGAGCCTGCCCCGATGGAATAGGCAAGCCCAAGGCCCGAAACGAACAGCAACACCACAGATATCGGGCCGAACAAGTGCATTTCTTTCTCCGCTGTTAGCTGTCCGTCAGCGCGATACGCATCTGGACGCGTTTCTTGGTCTTCAGTCCTGCGCCGCGATGCGGCCCTGCGTCTTCCGGTTTTCCAAACGGCACGGACGTCAGGCGACCGCGCCAATTAGGCTTGCCCTTAACGGGGTGCCTCGCCTTCGCGATCCGCGCGTACATCTGCGCAATTCAGGCGCTCTTTCCGGGGGAGAGCGACGGCACTGGAATTGCGGGCGCCCGGGGCGTCACGAATTGGCGCGATCCGCGAGAGGTCGACCGCACATTGCGCCTGGCGCCAATGTCCGGTCGCGAGGGCTCAGTCCGGCTGCGGCCGGAAGGCCGTGACTTCGATCTCCACCTTCGCCTCGGGCAGCATCAGCGCCGAGCAGACGGCCGATCGTGCCGGCGGGGTCTGGGCGAAGTACTCCGCGTAGACCGCGTTGAAGGCACCGAACTCCGATGCATCGGTGAGCCAGATGTTCGCGCGCACCACATCCGCAAGCTCCGCGCCCGCTTCGGCCAGAACCGCCTTGATGTTCTCCAGGCACTGGCGGGTCTGCGCCTCGATGCCGCCGGAGACGATCCTGGCATCGGCCCCGAAGCCGAGTTGGCCCGACAGGAAGACGAAGTCCCCTGCCCGGATTGCCTTCGAAAGCGGCAGCCGCGTGCCGTCAGCCAACATCAGTGGCTGTCCGATAACGTCGAGTCCCATTGCATTCCTTTCCGTGTTCCAGTCGTTTTCAGAACCGCTGCGGCCCATAGTCGGCGAGGTCGATCGCAGGCGTGCGCCCGACGATCGCGTCACAGAGGGCGCGAGAGGTTCCGCTGGCTGTCGTCCAGCCGAGGTATCCATGGCCTGTGTTCAGATAGAGGTTCTCCGGACCGCATTGCCCGACCAGGGGCAGGCAGTCGGGCGTCATGGGGCGATGTCCGCACCATGTGGTCAGCGGGCTGTCCTCCCCGATCGACGCGACCAGGGAGGGGTAGGTCGCCTGTGCCGCCTTGCGCAGGTTCTCGATCCGCGCGGGGTTGATCTCGGGTGAATAGCCGCTGAACTCGGCGGTGCCGACAAAACGGATCCTGTCGCCAAGGGGCGTGATGCCGATATGCAGTTCGTCATCGACCACCGGGAGGCTCGGGCGCTGCGCACCGTTCGAGGCGTCGTAGGTGACCGAGTATCCCTTGACCGGCTTGATCGGAAGCCGCAGGCCGAGGCGCCTGCCTATCTTGGCGCTCCAGAACCCGGCGGCCAGGATCACGGCCTCGCCGTCGATCTGGCCCTTGTCCGTGACCACCCCGGTCACCCGGGCGCCTTCGGTTTCGAACCCGGTGACATCTTCCCCGAACCGGAAGGTCACGCCGGCTTCGGCCAGCTTCTCGGACAGGGCGCGACAATAGAGATGCGCATCGCCATGCTGATCGCCACGGTAGTAGAACCCGCCGCTCATCCGGTCACCGATGTCGGCCAGGGCGGGCTCAAGCGCGACAAGCCTCTCGGGGGAGCAGGTTTCGACGTCCACACCGGATTTGGCCACATGGGCATTCACGCCCTGGGCGCGCTCGAATGCGGAGGCGTTGCGGTAGAACATGATCGTCCCGCGCCGCTCCGCATCGACCTTCAGCGTGAGGTCATCCAGCAGGGAGTTGAGCACCGTCGCGCTGTATCGCGCCAGGCGCCCGTTGCGCTCGATCGTGCGATGATACCGCGCGGGCGTCGAGTTCCGGAGGAACGTCAAACCCCAGCGGGCGTACTCGGGGATCGCCGTGGGCTTCAGGTAGAGTGCGGAGGTTTCGTCGCCGATCGACGACAGGAGCGTCCGGAAAATGCCCGGCGAATTCCACGGCGCGGCATGGCTCGGCGTGATCAAGCCGCCATTGGCAAAACTGGTTTCGAGGCCTGCGCCGTCGCGGCGTTCGACGACCGTGACATCCCAGCCCTCCTGCCGCAGGAACCAGGCCGTCTGGAGTCCGGCAAGACCAGCGCCGATGACGATCGCTTTCCGGGTCATTTTGCGGTCTCCTCCGGTTGGGCGTTGGGCGTCCCGACCGCGCCTCAGGGTGGGTCAGGTGACCGCACACTAGCCGGATTTTTCGTAAAGTAAAATTTGTTTTACCTTGTAAGGGCTGATTTTCGTGGAAATGCAGGCATGCCTCAACACGAGCAATAGATCCATGTGGCTTAACCAGTTGTAATAAAAATGATGTTTTCGGGACTGCCCCACATTTAAGCATGCCTCATATCCGAAAATTTTTTCTCGTTTTTCACGACGAGGAGAGCGATCACGACGCAGGCGCGCTATCCGCCGCGTGGGCGTGAGGCGAATCCCGGGCCTCCGCTGCGGACCCAACGAAACATGGGAAATCCGAACATATAGCGAACCGGTCACGGTCCTGGAAGACGCCCAAGGCAACGCTCGAATTCCCGGATCACCGGGGCCCTGCAGCTCCGACCCGTGTGCGATCTGGGAAAATTTTTCTTATCCTCAAGGTATTTTCATCGCAGGGCGGGACCCTATGCTACCGATGGATCGCAACAGGGAGCCCGATCACATGACCAAGACACTGCAGTTGGGCCCGCGCATCCGTCGCCTTCGCAAGACCCGGCAACTGACACTCGCGCAACTCGCGGAGGTATCCGGCGTGTCCATCGCGACGATTTCGAAGATCGAGAACGGCACCCTGTCCCCGACGCTGGACAAGCTGCTCAGGATTGCCGAAGGCCTTGACCAGACCGTCGGGCAACTGCTGGGCGAGGACAGGCCCCCTGCGAACGAGACCTTGCCGAACAGCCGGCTGCAGGTCGCCCGGGCGCAGGACGGCGTGAAGATCGACACGCCGAACTACGCCTACAACTACCTCTGCTCCGAGATCTCGGTAAAGCGGCTCGTGCCGATCCGCGCGCGGGTCAAGGCGCACTCCATCGAAGACTTCGGCGAGCTGGAACGACATGGCGGCGAAGAGTTCATCTTCGTGCTGGAGGGCGCGATCGAGGTTCACACGGAGTTCTACGCACCGATCTCGCTCGCGAAGGGCGAAGGCGTGTTCCTCGACAGCTCGATGGGCCATGCCTACGTCAACAAGACGTCGGAGGACGCCGATGTGATCTGCGTCTGCACCGAGCAGCGGACCGTAGAGGACGCGACCTGACGGTCGCGTCCCTCCATTCCTAGGGCCCGCCGCTCCGAGGGATCTGCATGGGTCCCGGCCCTGCCCGACAGACGGAGGCCGGGGCCGCTCTGATAGCCCGGTCAGATGTGAAGCGCGCGGCCCAGCCCCTTCATCGCGACCTCCTGCACCGTTTCGCCAAGGGTCGGATGGGCGTGGATCGTATCGGCGATATCCGTGAGCGTCGCCGCCATCTCCAGCGCGAGGGCGAACTCCCCGGCCATCTCGGAACAGCCCGGGCCCACGGCCTGAATGCCCTGCACCAACCCCGTCTCACGGTCATGCACCACCCGGACGAAGCCGTCATCCCGCCCCAGCGTCAGCGCACGGCCATTGCCGGCGAAGGGGAACAGGGCGACCTCGCAGCCCTCTGCCTCCGAGGGCAGCTTCCCGACGGTGACAATCTCGGGATCGGTGAAGCAGACCGCCGGAATGGCCCGCTTGTCCCAGCTCAGGTCGGTGCCGGCGAGGATCTCGGCCACCATCGCGCCCTGCGCCATCGCCCGGTGCGCCAGCATCGGATCGCCGGTCACGTCGCCGATGGCAAAGACACCGCGCATCGAGGTCCGGCACTGCGCGTCCACGGCGAGGAAGGGGCCCGTCATGGTCAGCCCCAGCTCTTCAAGGTCGAAGCCCGCGGTGACGGGTGCGCGTCCGACGGCGACCAGCACCTTGTCGGCCGGCACGATCTCGGCCCCCTCCCCGGTCGTCACATGCAGGCCGCCGTCAGCGAACTTCTCCGCCCGGGTCCCGGTCAGCACCGTCACGCCGAGGCTCTCCAGACGCTTGCTGACCGGTCGGGTCAGCTCCGCATCATACTGCGGCAGGATGCGCCCGGCGGCCTCGACCACGGTGACGCGCGCGCCCAGCTTGGCCATCGCGGTCCCGATCTCCAGCCCGATGTAGCCGCCGCCCACGACGGCAAGCCGCTCCGGCACCGACGTGAGGTCTAGCGCGTCGGTCGAGGACAGGATGTCGCCGCCGAACGGCAGGGCCGGGACCTCGGTCGGGCGTGAGCCCGTGGCGATGACGATCGACTCGGCCGAGACCCGCACCGGTCCCTCCGGCGTATCCACGTCCACGGTCTTGCCGTCGACGACCCGGGCCCGGCCCGCCAGGTGACGGACCTTGGCCTTCTTCATCAGGCCGGCAACCCCCCCGGTGAGGCGCGCGACGATCCCGTCCTTCCAGGCCACCGTCCGGGCGAGGTCGATCTGCGGCGCAGAGGTGGTGATGCCGAAGGGGTTCTCACCGCTCAGCCCCGTGGCGACGTGGAATTCCTCCGCCGCATGGATCAACGCCTTGGACGGGATGCACCCGACGTTCAGGCAGGTGCCCCCCGGTCGCCCCTCCTCGATCACGATGGTGTCGAGCCCCAGCTGGCCCGCGCGGATGGCACAGACATAGCCGCCGGGGCCGGCCCCGATGACGAGGACCTTGCAGGTTTCGCGTTTCATGCTTCGCTCTCCATGAAGATCAGGGCCGGGTTTTCCAGCAGGCGTTTGACCAGCGCGACGAAGCTTGCCGCGTCCCAGCCGTCGATGACGCGGTGGTCGAAGCTGGCCGAGATGTTCATCATCTTGCGCGGGACGAATTGCTGCCCGTCCCACTGCGGGCGCACGGCCATCTTGTTGATGCCCAGGATCGCGACCTCGGGATGGTTGATGATCGGCGTCGTGGCAATCGCCCCGAGCGGGCCGAGCGAGGTGATCGTGATGGTGGACCCGCTCAATTCCTCGCGCTTGGCGCTGCCGTTGCGCGCGGCCTCGGCCAGGCGGCCGATCTCCGTGGCGGTGGCATGGGGACCAAGCGCCTCGGCATGGCGCAGGACCGGTACGATCAGCCCGTTGTCGGTCATCGTGGCGATGCCGATGTGGACGGCCGCATGACGGGTCACGATCCCCGCGTCATCGTCGAAATGCGCGTTCATCTCGGGGTGCCTGGCCACGGCGCGCGACAGGGCAGCGGTGACGAAGGGCAGCATCGTCAGCTTGGCCCGGTCGCCGCGCTCGGCATTCATCGCCGCCCGCAGGTCCTCCAGCGCGGTGACGTCGATTTCCTCGATCACGGTGATATGCGGAATGCGCGCGTTGGCCAGCGACATCCGGTCCGCGATCTTGCGGCGCAGGCCGATGACGCGGATGTCCTCGGTCCCGGTCCGCCGGCTCCGCCCCGAGGGGGCGGGGGCATCGCCCGGACCACGGGCAAAGACCGCGTCGAGATCGGCCTGGATGATCCGGCCGGCGCGTCCCGTGCCCCGGACCTGGCGCAGGTCGATCCCGGCCTCGCGGGCCCGGCGCCGCACCGCGGGCGAGGCCAGCGGCGCCTCGCCCGCGGCGCGCGGCGCGCGGGCGTCACCCGCAGGCGCGGCTGCAACCGACGGGGCCGCGGAGAGCTTGGGCGCGGGGGCCGGAGTGGCGTCGGCGGCGGGCGCGGGCTCTGCCGTGTCTTCTGCCGTCTCTGCTGCGGGGGCCTCGGTGGCCCCCTCGCCCGCGTGCTCGATCGTGACGAGCATCGAGCCGACGGCGACGACCTCGCCCAGTTCTGCCCCCAGCGAGACGATGGTGCCGGTGTAGAGGCTCGGGATCTCGACTGTTGCCTTGTCGGTCATCACCGAGGCCAGGATATCGTCCTCGCGCACGGCATCGCCGGGTTTGACGAACCATTCGCTCAGTTCGACCTGGGCGACGCCTTCCCCAACGTCGGGAATTCGGATCGTGCTGATACCCATGTCAGTCCTCCATGACCTTGGACAGTGCCCGCGCAATGCGCTCGGCACTCGGGAAGTAGTCCCACTCCTGCGCGTGCGGATAGGGGGCGTCCCATCCCGCGACGCGCAGGACCGGGGCCTTGAGATGCCAGAAGCAGGCCTCCTGCACCTCGGCGATCAGTTCGGCGCCGAACCCGCTGGTCCGCGTCGCCTCATGCACCACGACACAGCGACCGGTCTTTTCGACCGAGGCGCGGATCGTCTCGAGGTCCAGCGGCAGCAGGGTCCGCAGGTCGATGATCTCGGCGTCGAGACCGGCGGCCTTCACCGCCGCCTCGGCCACGTAGACCATCGTGCCATAGGTCAAGACCGTGACGTCCGATCCGCTCCGGGTGACCGCGGCCTTGCCGAGGGGGACGGTGTAGTGCTCCTCGGGCACCTCGCCCGCCGGATGGGACGACCAGTTCACGGAGGTACCCGCGTGATCGCCGTAGAAGGGGCCGTTGTAGATGCGCTTCGGCTCCAGGAAGATCACCGGGTCCGGGTCTTCGATGGCGGCGACCAGCAGGCCCTTCGCATCATAGGGCGTGGACGGAATGACGACCTTCAGACCGGCAACATGGGTGAAGAGCGCCTCGGGGCTCTGGCTGTGGGTCTGGCCGCCGAAGATCCCGCCGCCCGTGGGCATCCGCACCACGAGAGGGCAGGTGAACTGCTGGTTCGACCGATGGCGCAGTCGCGCCGCCTCCTGGGTGATCTGGTCATAGGCCGGAAAGACGTAATCGGCGAACTGCACCTCGACGCAGGGTTTCATCCCCTCTGCCGCCATGCCCACCGCCAGACCGACGATGGCGCTTTCGTTGATCGGGGTGTCGAAGACCCGCGCCTCGCCGTACTTCGCCTGAAGCCCGGCGGTGCAACGGAACACGCCGCCGAAGTAGCCGACATCCTCGCCGAAGACGATCACGGAGGGATCGCGCTCCAACGACACGTCCATGGCGCTGCGCAGCGCCTCGATCATAGACATCCGTGCCATGTCAGTATCCCATTTCCTGGCGCTGGCGCCGCAGGTGTTCGGGCATGTCCGCATAGACGCCCGTGAAAATCGCGGCCGGAGAGACCGGCTTGGGGTTCACGAAGGTGCCATGCGCCTCGACCCGCTTCTGCACCTCGGCCACTTCGGCCAGCAGTTCGGCCCAGGTCTGCTCGTGGCGGTCCTCGGTCCAGTCGCCGCGCAGGATCATATGCGCCTTCAGCCGCTCGACGGGATCGCCGAAGGGCCAGGCCGCGGCCTCGTCCTTGGCGCGATAGGCCGAGGGATCGTCCGAGGTCGAATGCGCAGCCGCCCGGTAGGTGAACCATTCGATGATCACCGGCCCATGACCGCCGCGGGCGCGCTCGATGGCCCATTTCGACACCGCCAGCACGGCGAGGTAGTCATTGCCGTCGACGCGGATCGCGGGAATGCCGTAGCCGAGGGCGCGGGCCGCATAGGTCTGGCTGCGCCCGGCGGCGACCCCGGTGTAGGTCGAAATGGCCCATTGGTTGTTCACCACGTTCAGCACCACCGGCGGCTGGTAGACGGAGGCGGAGAGCAGCGCGCTGTGGAAGTCGTTCGAGGCCGTGGCCCCGTCCCCGATCCAGCCCGCCGCGATCTTGTCGTTGCCGCGCAGGGCACAGGCCATGGCCCAGCCGACGGCCTGCACGTACTGGGTGCCCAGGTTGCCCGAGATCGAGAAGAACCCGTAATCGCGCGCCGAATGCATGATCGGCAGCTGCCGGCCCTGCAGCGGATCGAGGTCATTGGAATAAAGCTGGCCGAGGAGCGATTCCAGCGGGTAGTCCGCGGCGATCAGCAGCGACTGCTGGCGGTAGGTCGGGAAGTTCATGTCCCCCTCGCCCAGCTGGCGCTGGAAGCCGCAGCCGATGGCCTCTTCCCCGGTGCATTGCAGGTAGAACGAGGTCTTGCCCTGTCGTTGCGCGTTCTGCATCCGCTGGTCCACGGCACGCATCCGCAGCATGTCACGCAGGCCCTGTTTCAGCCGGTCGGCGGTGAGGTCGCCCAGGTAGTCGGCCCAGGGGCCGGCGGCCTGACCGTCATCGTCCAGAACGCGGATCAGCCCGACGGCGTAGGGCCAGCAATCCTGCGCCGTGATGTCGAGGGGCGGCACGTCCAGCGCACCGGGCGCGGAGCGGTCGATGCGGGAGAAGTCCGGCGCCTGGTCGGGCCGGGCCGGGGGATGGGGATAGCTGAGGGTCACCTTGCTCATTTCGGCGGCATCCTTGTGGCGGCGTCCAGGCGAATGACCTCGCCGTTCAGCATGGCGTTTTCAGCGATATGCACGACGAGGGCCGCGAATTCCGCGGGCTGTCCCAGGCGCGGCGGGAACTGGGCATGGCGGGCCAGGCTGTCCTGGACCTCCTGCGGGAAGGCGGTGACCATGTCGGTGCCGAAGATGCCGGGGGCGATCGCCATGACGCGGATGCCGCTCCGGGCCAGGTCCCGGGCCATCGGCAGGGTCATGCCCGCGACGCCCGCTTTCGAGGTCGCATAGGCGAGCTGGCCGATCTGGCCGTCCCAGGCCGCGATGGAGGCGGTGTTCACGATCACGCCCCGTTCGGCATCGCTGCCCTCCACCGGATCGGTACCGGCCATGCCGGCCGCGGACTGGGACGCGACGTTGAAGGTGCCCATCAGGTTGATGCCGCAGACCTTCGCGAAGAGCGCGGGATCATGGGCGCCGTCCCGCGTCACCGTCCGGCTGGCCGGCGCGATCCCGGCGCAGCTGACGGTGATCCGTTCCTGCCCCTGCGCCGCGCGCAGCGTGGCGAGCGCCTCGGCGACCGATGCCGGGTCCGAGACATCGCAGCGCGCGAAGGTCCCGCCCAGCTCGGCCGCGGCGGCGGCGCCCTGTGCCTCGTTCATGTCGAGGATCCCGACCCGGGCCCCCTTTGCCGCGAAGGCGCGCGCCGTGGCGAGCCCCAGCCCCGATGCGGCCCCGGTCACGACGACCGGCGTGTTCGACCCGATGATCATGCCTTGGCCCCTTTCAGCAATACGCGGGAAATGTTGATCTTCTGCACGTCCGAGGTGCCTTCGTAGATCTGGCAGACGCGGACATCGCGGTAGATGCGCTCCAGCGGGAAATCGGCGAGGTAGCCGTAGCCCCCGAGCGTCTGGATCGCGTCGGAGACCACCCGTTCGGCCATCTGGCTGGCGTTCAGCTTGGCCATCGACGCCTCGCGCAGGCAGGGCTGGCCGGCATCCTTGAGACGGGCGGCAAAGAGCACCAGCTGCCGAGCGGCTTCGACCTGCATGTCCATCTCGGCCAGCCGGAACGCGACCGCCTGATGGCCCGCGATCGGCTTGCCGAAGGCCACACGCTCCTGCGCGTAGTCCACCGCGACCTCCAGCGCCCGTTGCGCCATGCCCACACATTGCGACGCGATGCCGATGCGCCCGGTCTCCAGCGAGGACAGGGCGATCGACAGCCCCTGCCCTTCGGCGCCGATCAGGCAGTCCCGCCCGAGGGCGAGGTCCTCGAACTGCAGCGAGCAGGTGTCGGACGCCTTCTGGCCCAGCTTGGCCTCGGGCGCGCTGACATGCAGCCCGGGGGTGCCTGCCTCGATGTAGAAGGCGCTGATCCCCTTCTTGCCCTGCTCCGGATCGGTCACCGCGAAGGCGATGGTGCCACCGGCAATCCGGGCCGAGGTGATGAACTGCTTGGACCCGTTGAGGACATAGTCCTCGCCGCTGCGCCGGGCCGAGGTGCGGATCGCCGCCGCATCGCTGCCGGTGTGCGGTTCGGTCAGGGCGAAGGCGCCGATGAAGGCGCCCTGCGCCGCCGGGGCCAGCCACCGCGCCTGCTGGTCCGCATCGGCGAACCGGCTGAGGATCGCGCAGAACGGGGCGTTGTGCACCGACATCATGGTCGAGACCGCGCCGTCACCGGCGGCGATCTCCATCAGTGCGAGGGCATAGGAGACATAATCGGCGCCGATCCCGCCCTGCTCCTCCGGCACGGTCATGCCGAGGAAGCCGAGCTCTCCCATGGTGGTGCGCAGATCGGCCTCGATCTCGCCCGCCGCTTCGCGGGCCGCAGCGCCGGGGGCCAGCACGTCTCGGCTGAACTCCCGGGCCGTTTGCCGGATGAGGCGCTGTTCGTCTGTCAGCAGGATATCCATGTCAGTCCCTTTCCACGGCGATGGAGAGGGCCTCGCCCCCGCCGATGCAGATCGAGGCGATGCCGCGGTTCAGCCCGCGTTCCTGCAGGGCATGCAGCAGCGTGACGACGATCCGTGCCCCGGAGGCGCCGATCGGATGGCCTAGGGCGCAGGCCCCGCCGTTGACGTTGACCCGGTCGCGCTCCAGCCCGAGGTCGTGGATGAAGGCCATGGCGACCATGGCGAAGGCCTCGTTGACCTCCCACAGGTCGACGTCCGCGGCCTGCCAGCCCAGCCGGTCCAGCAGTTTCCGGGTTGCGGCCACCGGGGCGGTCGCAAACTGCGACGGCGCCTGCGCATGGGCGGCCGTTCCCACGATCCAGCCAAGGGGCCTGCGCCCCAGCCGGGCCGCTTCGTCTTCGGAGGCGAGGACCAGCGCCGCCGCGCCGTCCGAGATCGACGAGGAACTCGCCGCCGTGATCGTGCCGTCGGCGCGGAAGGCGGGCTTCAGGTGCGGGATCTTGTCGGGGCGCGCCACCAGCGGGGCTTCGTCGGTATCAACGACATGCTCGCCTTTCCGGTCGCTGACGGTGACCGGCGCGATCTCGGCGTCGAAGGCATCGCGCGCCTGCGCGGCAAGGGCCCGGTCCAGCGACCCGATGGCATAGGCGTCCTGCATCTCGCGGGTGAACTGGTAGTCATCGGCACAGCGCTGCGCGAATTCGCCCATCAGCGTGCCGGTCTCGTAGGCATCCTCGAGCCCGTCGTGGAACATGTGGTCGACGATCCTGCCATGTCCGAGACGTTTGCCCGTGCGCGAGGTCGGCAGCAGGTGCGGCGCGTTCGACATGCTTTCCATCCCACCGGCGATGGCAAGATCGGCCTCTCCGGCGCGGATGCGGACGGCGGTGTCGATGATCGCCTTCATCCCCGAGCCGCAGACCTTGCTGATCGTCGTGGCGGTCACCGCCTCCGGCAGACCCGCCGTGAGGACCGCCTGCCGAGCAGGGGCCTGACCGACGCCGGCCTGCAGCACGAGGCCGATGTTCGCTTCGGTGAGGGTGGATGGATCGACGCCCGCATCGGCGACGGCGGCCGCGATGGCCGTGGCGGCGAGCTTTGGCGCCGGGACCGAGGCCAGCTGGCCCTGGAAGGCCGCCATAGGCGTGCGACGTGCAGAAAGAACCGCGATCCGGCTCATGCGTGACCTCCTCCTTGTCATAGCATCCCCGGGATCTTAGCCGATCACGCGCGCATATTTCCGGCGAATTGACTGGCTCTTTCGCGACCTTTGGGCGAAGGTAGACCCGTTTTTGGTAAAATGGGTCTAGGTCATGCAGACACTCGACAATATCGACATGGCCATCCTGCGCGTCATGCAGTCAGACGGCGCCATCTCGGTCTCGGAGATCGCGGAGCGAGTCGGGATGACCCAGTCACCGTGCTCGCGCCGGATCGCGCGGTTGCAGAGGGACGGCTTCCTGCTGGACCGCCGCACCGTCCTCAACGCCAAGAAGCTCGGGTTCAACTCGATGGTGATCGTGCGGATCAAGCTGCACAATCACGAAAAGAAGACGCTCGACGCTTTCCGGACCGCCGTCCGCGCCGTGCCGGAGATCCAGATCGCGCTGCTGGTTCTGGGCGATTTCGACTTCTACCTGCGGCTCGTGGTGCGCGACATCGAGCATTACCAGCACCTCCTGCAAAGCCGTCTGGTCGATCTGCCGGGGGTGCGCGAAATGCAGAGCTCGGTCATTCTGGAGGTGGTCAAGGACACCTCCCAGCTGCCGATCTGACGGGGGACACCCGGGCGCACCGAATTGGGGCCACGCCGACCGCAGGCATCCGACGGAGGGTCGCAGCCCTATCCGTCTTCCAGCACATCCATCGCCGTTTCCAGCCGCTGCGGGACCGGCTGATGTCCGCCATGGGTCTTGGCGCGATGCAGCTCGATCCGCCACAGGTGATAGGACACCCGGTGCAGCCACCGCATCGCATCCAGCCGGACGGCCGCCAGATCGGGCGCGGCGCGTCGGGCGGCGACATCCGCGAGAAGGCTGGAGCGGTAGCTCTCGCGGTGGAGCCTCAGGATGCGCCGCGCCTTGTTGAACCGGGGCTCCATCAGGATCGGGTCTTCCGTCGCCACGGCCTGCTGCGCGAGCCCGCCCAGCATCCGGCCATAGCGGAGCAGGCGCCGGTCGCCGGGCAGCGCCTCGATCCGCGCCTCCTCGGTCAGCCGGACATGGAGCCGCCGCGCATGATCTGCCGCGTGCAGCAGCGAGGCGAGGGGCTGCCCGTCCGGGATGTCGGGGCCCATGGCGGGGATCTGGGCCGGAATTTGGGCCGGAATCTGCGCCGGAATTTGGGCCACGAAGCGTTGCAGTTCGGACAGCGCGACATCGATCTCCTTCAACGCCTCCCGCCGCGCGCGCGGCCCCTCTCCCTCGCAGAGACAGCCCGAGAGCAGGCTGAACTGCGCCGCCACGATGGCGTCCAGCGTCGCCACCGCCGCACCTGCGGCCAGCTGGGGATCGCGCAGCAGCTCCTTGCCAAGGCGCCGCGTCAGGCCCAGCCCCCGATCCGGCACGAGGACCGTGACGAGGCGGGCAAAGGCGCGGGTGAAAGGCAGGATCAGCACCACCCCGAGGATGTTGAACCCTGAGTGGAAGGTGACGAGGGCGATCTGGCTGTCGAAGTTCAGCCCTTCAGGCCCGATGACCCGTTGGAAGGGCCCCAGCAGCGCGAAGGCCATGGCGGCGGTCAGCAGGTTGTAGATCACGTGGGAGAGCCCCGTGCGCCGGGCCGCCGTCGATCCGCCGAGCGTGGCCAGCGCCGCGGTGCCCGTGGTCCCCACGTCCATGCCGATGACGAGGGCCATCCCCTGCGGCAGGCTGATCACCCCGGCCCCGATCAGGGCGAGCGCGGTCGCGACCCCGGCGCTGGAGGATTGCGTGACCAGCGTGATCGCGGCCCCGATCCCCACGAGTTGCAGCCGCCCGATGACATCGTCTGCCGGGAAATCCGACGGGGTCAGGACCCCTTCGAGCCCCGCGAGGCTCGTCTTGAGGACATCGATGCCGAGGAAGATCAGCGAGAAGCCCGCCAGCATCGTCCCGGCCCGGGCGAGCCGCCCGTTGCCAAAGAGATGGGCCATCGCCCCGAGGAACACCAGCGGCAGGGTCACCTGCCCGAGGTCGAGCTTGAACCCGAGGATCGCGGCGATCCACCCGGTCATCGTGGTGCCGATATTGGCGCCGAAAACCACGCCGAGCGCCTGTGGGAACGTCAGCAGCCCGGCCCCGACGAAGCCCACGGCCATCACCGTCGTCGCGCTGGAGGACTGGATCAGCGCCGTCACCGCGGCCCCCGTGGCCGCCCCGCTGAGCGGCGTGTTCGTGAACCGCGCGAGAGCCTCGCGCATCCGTCGTCCGGCCAGCGCCTGAAGGCCGTCGGTCAGCCATATCATGCCGAAGAGGAAGAGGCCGATCCCGCCCAGGGCGTTGAGTGCAGTGGTGACCATGACCCGAGTATTTGCCTGACGCAGGGCTCTGGCAAGCACCAGCTGCACCGGGCCGAGCAATGGTGAACGGCGTGGCGTCCGGCACTCCGGGCCCACCGCGCTCCGGTCCTGCCATGATTGACAGGAGGCCCGCCCGCCGCTTACCTGCCCGGGATGGTTCCCAAGCCACGGGATGAAAAGGGAACACGGTGAGGATTACCCAAAAGGGGCCGAATCCGTGACTGCCCCCGCAACTGTGAGCGGCGAGACCCCGGTCCGATGCCACTGGCTGCCCTGTTCCACAGGGGCATGAGCCGGGAAGGCGACCGGGGCGCAATGACCCGCAAGTCAGGAGACCTGCCATCGCTCTTGCGCTGCAAGCCGTCCGGGGCGGGGTGTCTCCGGGTCTCTCGATAGCAGCGCGTCCGATGTGGAAAGGAATGACATGCACATCATGGAGGGCTTTCTGCCCGTGACCCATGCCGTCGGCTGGTACGCCGTCTCGGCCCCGTTCGTGGTGCTGGGCGCCCGCCGCCTGCGCCGCCTCGTCGCGGAGCGCCCCGAGGCGCGGATGACGCTCGCCGCCTCCGGCGCCTTCGCCTTCGTTCTCTCGGCCCTGAAGATCCCCTCGGTGACCGGGTCCTGCTCGCATCCCACCGGGACAGGGCTGGGGGCGATCGTCTTCGGGCCGCCGGTGATGGCGGTGCTGGGGGTGATCGTCCTTCTGTTCCAGGCGCTGCTGCTGGCCCACGGCGGGCTGACCACGCTGGGGGCGAATGCCTTCTCCATGGCGATCGTGGGGCCCTGGGTCGCCTGGGGCAGCTGGCGGCTCGCCGGGCGGGCCGGGCTTGGCTTCGCGGCCTCGGTCTTCCTCGCCGCGACGCTCGGCAACCTTGCGACCTACGTGGTGACCTCGCTGCAACTGGCGCTCGCCTATCCCGACCCGGTGTCGGGCTTCATGGGCGCCGCGCTGAAGTTCGGCGCGATCTTCGCGGTCACGCAGGTGCCGCTGGCCGTGGCCGAAGGGCTGCTGACCGTCGTGGTGATCGAGGCGCTGTCGGGCCGGGTCCGGGACGGGCAGCGGATCGCGACCCTCGCGGGGGAGGTGAAATGATGTCGAAACGTTCTGTCTGGATGCTCGCCTGTGTCGCGCTGATCGTTGTTGTGCCACTGCTCATGGGCGGCGAATTCTCCGGGGCCGATGGCGAGGCCGCCGCCCTGATCGAGACCCGCGAGGGCTTCACCCCGTGGTTCGATCCGATCTGGGAGCCGCCGAGCGGCGAGATCGAAAGCCTCTTCTTCTCGCTTCAGGCTGCGCTCGGGGCGCTGGTCATCGGCTATGCCATCGGGCGCGCCCGGGGCCGCCGAGAGGCGCGCGACTGACATGTCGATGACCACCTTCGACCGGGCTGCCAGCGTGAACCGCTGGCGGCATCGTCCCCTCGCGGAGAAGGCGCTGATCGGGCTGGGCTTCCTCGCACTCTCCGTCAGCCTGCCGCCCTGGCCCGGGGCCGCGCTCAGCGGCGCCGTCATGCTGGCGATCACCTTCCTCGGCGCGCGGGTGCCGCTGCGGCTCTGGCTTGCGGCGGCGGCGCTGCCGCTCGGCTTCCTCGGCTGCGGGGCGCTCGCCCTCGCGGTGCAGCTGGGACCCGACGGAATGGCGCTGAACCGCGCCGGGCTGCATCAGGCCGCGCTCCTCTGCCTGCGGGCGGCGGCGGCCACCTCCTGCCTTCTGTTCCTCGCCCTCACCACGCCGGCGGCGGCATTGATCGGCGGGCTGCGGCGGCTGCACCTGCCCGCCGAGATCGTCGAGATCACCCTGCTGACCTACCGCTTCACCTTCCTTCTGGCCGAGGAGGCCCGGGCCATGGCCCATGCCCAGCGGGCCCGTCTGGGCCATGCGAGCCGCGCGCGCTGGCTGCGCTCCACCGCGCTGCTGATCGCGGCACTGCTGCCCCGGGCCATGGCCCGGGCGCGACGGCTGGAGCAGGGGCTGGCGGCACGGGGCTGGCAAGGCGAGATGCGGGTGCTCGCCCCCACCCCGCGCGCCTCGCGCGGCGTGCTGGCGGCGGTGCTCGCCCTGCAGGGGGCCACCGTCCTCGTGGCGGGGTGGATATGAGCGCGCTGCTCCGCGTCGAGGGGCTGCACTATGCCTATCCCGGCGGGGCCGAGGCACTGGCCGGGCTCGACCTCAGCATCGCGCGCGGGCGCAGGCTGGCGATCCTCGGGCCGAACGGTGCAGGGAAATCGACGCTGCTGCTGCACCTGAACGGCACGCTGCGGCCAGCACGGGGCACCGTCTCGCTGGCAGGCCGGCCCGGAGACTACCGCCGCCGGGGCCTGATCGCATGGCGCAGCCGCGTGGCCCTCGTGCTTCAGGATGCGGATGACCAGATCTTCGCCGCGACGGTGGCCGAGGATGTCTCCTTCGGGCCGCTCAACATGGGGCTGAGCGAGGCCGAGGCGGCGCAGCGGGTGACGGAGGCGCTGGAGGCGCTCGGCATCGCGGATCTGGCGGACCGGCCGACGCATATGCTCTCCGGCGGGCAGAAGAAACGCGTCGCGATTGCCGGGGCCGTCGCGATGCGCCCCGATGTCCTGCTGCTGGACGAGCCGACCGCCGGGCTCGACCGGGGCGGGACGGAGCAGCTCATCGCCCTGCTGGACCAGCTGGCGGCGGCAGGAATGACGCTGGTCTTCTCGACCCACGACATCGACCTCGCCCTGACGCTGGCAGAGGACGTGGCGCTCTTCCGGGCGGGCCGGGTGGCTGCGCAGGGCCCGGCGGAGGCCATCCTCTCCGCCCCCGATCTGCTGGCCGAAGCCGGGCTGAAGCCGCCGCTTCTGATGGAGCTCTGGCAGGGGGCCCGCGCCCGCGGGCTGCTGCCGAAGGAGGCGCCGCTGCCCCGCACGGCGGAGGGGTTCCTCGCCCTCCTCGGGGGCTGACCGGGGCCGATCGGGACGGCGCAGGGGCCCCGGGTCAGACTTCGACTGTCAGAATTCGACGCCGGGCTGGCCCTTGATGCCGGAGCGGAAGGGATGCTTCACGAGGCTCATCTCGGTGACCAGATCGGCGGCCTCGATCAGCGGCTCCTTGGCGTGGCGACCGGTGAGACAGACATGGGTCATCTCGGGCTTTTCCTCGCGCAGGAAGGTCACCACCTCGTCGATGTCGAGGTAGTCGTACCGCAGCGCGATGTTGATCTCGTCCAGCAGGACGAACCGGATCTCGGGGTCGCGGATCAGCTCCTTGGCCTTCTCCCAGCCCGCACGGGCGGCGGCGATGTCGCGCGCCTTGTCCTGCGTCTCCCAGGTGAAGCCCTCGCCCATGGCGTGGAACTGGCAGAGCGCGCCGAAATGCGCCTCGATCAGCCGCCGTTCGCCGGTGTCCCACGCGCCCTTGATGAACTGCACCACGGCGCAGGGCATCTCGTGGGCGATGCAGCGCAGGATCATCCCGAAGCCCGAGGAGGACTTGCCCTTGCCGGTCCCCGTGTGGACGATCACCAGACCCTTCTCGCCGGATTTCTTGGCCATCATCCGGTCGCGGGCGGCCTTCTTCTTGGCCATCTTGGCCGCGTGCCGGGCCTGTTCGTCGGTGTCGGCCGTGGCCTCGGTCTCGGGGGGGATCTCGCCCGTGTCGGACATCGGCTCTCTCCTTTTCCTTGACAGGACGCACCCGCTGGCCGACTACGGCTGCATAGGCGCTGGTGCCTGTCTTAGGACAGGTGAAAAGGGAATGCGACAGGAGATGCGACGCGCGCCGCGTCGTGGCTCTGAAGCGCAGCCGCCCCCGCGACCGTGACCGGAAAGGTCTGCCCCATGTCACTGGCCGAGAGGTTCGGGAAGGCGGGCAGAGCGCCGGGTCTGGCCCTGCCCGACCCGATATCCGCAAGCCGGGAGACCTGCCACTGCCTGAACTGAAACGTGCGGACGGGGTGTGCCGTGGTCTTCGGAGAGCGGACCCGTACACCCGGTCCGTGCCGTCGGCCGTCCCGTGCGCTGAACCGGGAGAAGGCCATGACAGCCGTCCTTCACGTCTGCACCACCTGCCGCGCCGGGCAGCCCGTTCCTGAGGGCACCGATTGTCCCGGGACCCGCCTGCACCGCGCCCTCGTCGCGGCGGGCGCGCCCGAGGGCGTCACGATCCGCGCCGCCGACTGCCTCTCGGCCTGCGATCACGGGTGCAACCTCGCGCTCAGCAAGCCGGGGGCGTGGTCCTACGTCTATGGCCGCCTGACCGAGGAGGACGTGTCCGAGATCCTGCGCGGCGCCGGTCTCTATGCCGCAAGCGAGACCGGCATCGTGCCGTGGCGCGAGCGCCCGGTGATCTTCCGCAAGCAGAGCCTCGCGCGCATTCCCCCACTGGAGAGCTGACATGACCGACCTGACCAAGACCCCCGTGACCGTGATCACCGGCTTCCTCGGCGCGGGCAAGACCACGCTGATCCGCCAGCTGATGCAGAACCCGCAGGGCAAGCGGCTGGCGATCCTCGTCAACGAGTTCGGCACCGTCGGCGTCGATGGCGATATCCTGAAGTCCTGCGCCGACGAAAACTGCCCCGCCGGCAATATCGTCGAACTGGCGAACGGCTGCATCTGCTGCACCGTGGCAGAGGATTTCATCCCCACGATCGAGGCGCTGATGGCGCTGGAGGAGCGGCCCGATCACATCCTGATCGAAACCTCCGGGCTGGCCCTGCCCAAGCCGCTGCTGAAGGCCTTCGACTGGCCTGCGATCCGCTCGCGCATCACCGTGGACGGGGTCATCGCCCTCGCCGATGCCGAGGCGGTGGCCGCCGGGCGCTTTGCCCCCGATCCCGCCGCGGTCGAGGCGCAGCGCCTTGCGGACGAGGAGCTGGACCACGAAACCCCGCTCTCGGAGGTCTTCGAGGACCAGATCGCCTGCGCCGACATCGTGCTGCTGACCAAGGCCGACCTTGCCGGAGAGGCCGGTGTCATCGCCGCGAAAGCCGCGATCGAGGCAGAGCTGCCGCGCCGCGTGCCGATCCTCGCGGTGACCGAGGGCGCGGTGGATGCGCGCGTGATCCTCGGGCTGAACGCGGCGGCCGAGGATAACCTCGCCGCGCGGCCCAGCCACCACGACGGCCACGACGACCACGAGCACGAGGATTTCGACAGCATCGTCATCGCGCTGCCCGAGGTCGCCGATCCCGCCGACCTGACCGCCCGCATCCAGCGCCTTGCCCGCGAGCAGGACATCCTGCGGGTGAAGGGTCACGTGGCGGTGACCGGCCGCCCGATGCGGCTGCTGGTGCAGGCCGTGGGCGAGCGGGTGCGCCACCAGTTCGACCGGCCCTGGGGCGATCAGCCCCGCGCCTCGCAGCTGGTGGTGATCGCCGAGCACGATCACATCGACCCGGAGGCGATCCGGGCCGTGCTGGCGGGCTGAGCGCACCATGCACGTCATCTTCCGCGACAGCCGGGGGCTCGACTCGGCCGAGGCCCCCTTCGATCCCGGGCAGGACCCGGCGGAGCTGATCGTCCTGTCCTTCTCGGACAGCGACCTCGGGGCCTTCGCGGCGGGCTGGCATCGGTCTGCGGGGGCGCTGCCCTCGCTGCGGCTCCAGAACCTCGTGGCGCTGAAGCACCCGGTCTCGGTCGACACCTATGTCGAGCGGACGCTCACCGGGGCGCGGGCGATCCTGATCCGGCTGATCGGCGGCGAGGCCTATTGGCCCTACGGGCTGGCCTCGGTGCAGGACCTCGCCCGGCGGCAGGGGATCGCCCTTGCCGTGCTGCCCGCCGACGGACGTCCCGATCCGGCGCTGGATGCGGTCTCGACCCTGCCGGTCTCGACCCTGCGGCGGTTGCAGGACCTCTGCGATGCGGGCGGCGCGGTCGCGGCACAGGCGGCCCTGGCCCAGCTCGCCCTCGCCTCCGGCCTCTACGCGGGGCCGGTGCCCGGCGACAAGCGCGTGCCCGAGATGGGGTTCTACGATCCGGATCACGGCGTGATCCCCGCGCCCCCGCAGGCGGGCTGCGTGCTGGTCTCCTTCTATCGCAGCTACCTGACCGCCGCCGACACCGCGCCAGTCGATGCGCTGATCCGGGCCTTCCGGGACCGGGGGATCGCCGCCTGCGGGCTCTTCGCCCCCTCGCTGAAGGCCCCCGGCCTCACCGACTGGCTGCGCCCCCACTTCACGCGTACCGCGCCCCGGGCGGTTGTCAACGCCACCGCCTTCTCGGCCCGGGACGACAGGGGGGCCACGCCCTTCGACGGCCTCTCCCGCCCGGTGTTCCAGGTCGCGCTCTCCACCGCCCGGCGGCGCGACTGGCACGGCTCCGACCGCGGCCTCTCGCCCTCCGATCTGGCGATGCACGTCGTCCTGCCGGAGGTGGACGGTCGTCTCTTCGCGGGCGTCGTCTCGTTCAAGTCGCCGGGGCGGCGTGATCCCGATCTGCAATATGCCCGCTTCGCCCACCGGGCCGAGCCTGCGCGGATCGAGGCCGCGGTGTCCCGCGTCGCGGGCTGGCTCCGCCTGGCCGAGACCCCCGCCGCCGAGCGGCAGCTTGCCATGGTGCTCTCGACCTATCCCGGGCGCGGGCACCAGATGGCCCATGCGGTCGGCCTCGATGCGCTCGCCTCGGCCGAGGCTCTGCGCGCCGACCTCGCCGCCGCGGGCTATGCGACAGGCACCCCCGACGCCGGCCCGCTCGCAGAGACCCTGACCGCGGAGACCCTCAGCTGGCCGCTCGAGGCCTACCGCACCGCCCTCGCCCGCCTGCCGCAGGCACTGCGCGACGTGCTCGCCGCCACCTGGGGCGCGCCCGAGGACGACCCCGCCTGCCACGACGGCGCCTTCCACTTCCACGCGCACCGCTGCGGGGCCATGCTGGTGGCGCTGCAACCGGAACGGGCCGGGATGCGGGACCGGGAGGAGGCCTACCACGACCTCGGCCGCGTACCGCGTCATGCTTACGTCGCCTTCTACCTCTGGCTCCACGCGCAGGGGCTCCACGCCATGATCCACATGGGGGCCCATGGCACGCTGGAATGGCTGCCAGGCAAATCCGTCGCGCTCTCTGCCACCTGCTGGCCCGAGGCGCTGACCGGCGACCTGCCCGTCATCTATCCCTTCATCGTCAACGACCCCGGCGAGGCGGCCCAGGCCAAGCGGCGGATCGGGGCGCTGACCCTCGGCCACCTGCCCCCGCCGCTGGTCGAGGCAGAGGTGCCCGAGGCGCTGCTCACGCTCGAACGGCTGCTCGACGAATATGCCACTGCCGATGGGCTGGATCCTGCGCGGCGCGACCGGCTGATCGGCGCGATCCGGGCCGAGGCACGGGCCGCGGGTGTCGAGGCCGATCTGGACATCCCCGAAGCCGCCAGTGCCGCCGAGGCGATCCCGCGGATCGACAGTTTCGTCTGCGACATCAAGGAAAGCCAGTATGGCGACGGGCTCCACGTGCTGGGACGCGGGGCCTGCGGCGCGCAGGAACGTGCCGGCCTGCTGCGCGCGCTCTCGGGGCAGGCCGTGGCCCCCGGGCCCTCCGGCAGCCCGGCGCGCGGGCGCTCCGACGTGCTGCCCACCGGGCGCAACCTCTATGCGGTCGATCCCCGCGCGGTGCCCACCGCCGCCGCCCATGCGCAGGGGGTGAAACTGGCCGAGGAACTGCTGCGCCGGCACCTGCAGGATCACGGCGACTGGCCGCGCGGGCTGGTCGTCGACCTCTGGGGCAGCGCCACAATGCGCACCGCGGGCGAGGACTTCGCCATGGCGCTGCATCTCGCCGGTCTGGCGCCTGTGCGGGACGCGGCCTCTGGCCGGGTGACGGGGGTCGAGGTGGTGCCGATGGCGCTGCTGGACCGGCCCCGGATCGACGTGACGCTGCGGGTGTCGGGGCTCTTCCGCGATGTCTTCCCCGGCCTCGCGACGCTCTTCGAAACCGGCGCCGCCCTGCTGGCGGAGCGGGAGGAAGACCCCGCCGACAACCCCTATCGCACCACGGGCGCCCGGGTCTTCGGCCCCCGGCCCGGGCACTATGGCCTCGGCATGACCGGGACGCTGGACAGCTTCACCGACACGGCCCGCGCGGCGGCGGGCGAGGCATGGATCGCCGCCTCCAGCTGGGCGATCGGCACGGACGGCATCGCGCGCGACGACCGCGCCGGGCTGGAGGCCCGCCTGCGCGGCGCCGACAGTTTCGTCCATGCGCAGGACCTGCCCGAAAGCGACCTGCTGCTTGCTGCCGACTACGCCGCCCACGAAGCGGGCTTCGCCGCGGCCCTCGCCCGGCTGGGGACGGCGAAGCCCGCGCTCTATCACCTCGACGCGACGCGGCCCGACAGGCCCCGTGCCCGCAGCCTGACCGAGGAGATCGCCCGCGTGGTCCGGGCCCGCGCCGCCGCGCCCCGCTGGGCCGAGGGGATGATGCGGCACGGCTTCCGCGGCGCGTCCGAGATCACCGCCACCGCCGAGCATCTGGCCGCCTTCGCCCATCTGGCAGGGGTCGTGCCGCCGCATCTCTTCGACCTCTATTTCGACGCGACCCTGGGCCGCGCGGAGGTGGTGGACTTCATGGCCGGGGCCAACCCCGAGGCCCTCGCCGCGCTGCGTGACCTCTTCCACCGGCTGGCGGAGGCGGGCCTCTGGGTCACGCGCCGCAATTCCATCGCCGCCGCCCTGGGAGAGGGCCCATGACAGGCGAATTCACCGTCCGCGGCTGGTGCCCCGGCGCGCTGCGCCCGATGATGTCGGGAGACGGGCTGGTGGTGCGGCTGCGCGCCCCCGGCGGCCGGCTGAGCCAGCGGCAGGCGAGCGAGATCGCCTGCGCGGCCCGGGATTTCGGGAATGGCCTCATCGACCTCTCTGCGCGCGCGAACCTGCAGCTGCGCGGGGTGCGCGAGGCGGATCATCCCGCGCTGATCGAGAGGCTCCGGCCCCTCGGCCTGATCGACGCCAGCGAAGCGGGCGAGGCCCGGCGCAATATCCTCGTCACGCCCTTCGCCGACGGGGCGACCGATGATCTGGCCGCACGGCTGGCGGCAGGGCTCGACGATCTTCCCGCGCTGCCGGGCAAGTTCGGCTTTGTCCTTGATACCGGCCCTTCCCCGGTCCTGACCCACAGCCCCGGCGACATCCGGCTGGAACGCACTGCCTCCGGGCAGCTGCTGCTGCGCTGCGACGGGGCCGCGCGGGGCGCCGTCGTTGCAGAGGCGGAGGCCGTGGATCGGATACGCGCGCTCGCCCAGTGGTTCGTCGCGGCCGGCGGCATCCGGGACGGGCGCGGGCGGATGGCCGCGCTCATCGCCCAAGGGACCCGTCCCGAGGGGGAACTTGCGCCCACCGTCTGCCCTGCCCCAACCGCGCCGGAACCGGGCCCGGGGATCGTGGCGCAGGGGGCGCTTCTGGGGCTCGCCTTCGGGCAGATGACAGCAGAGACGCTGGCCTGGCTCGCCGTCCTCGGACCGCTCCGACTGACGCCGTGGCGGATGGTGCTGATCGAACGGCTGCACAGCCTGCCCGCCGCCGCGCCGGGCGTGATCCGCTCGGCCGCCGATCCGCTGCGCCGGGTGGCGGCCTGTACCGGTGCCCCCGGCTGTCCGCAGGGCCACGCCGCCGTGCGCGGGCTGGCCGCGCGGCTGGCGCAATCCGTGCCCGAGGGCCGGATGCTGCACCTCTCCGGCTGCGCCAAGGGCTGCGCCCATCCCGCGCCTGCCGCGCTGACACTGGTGGCCACCGACACGGGCTTTGACCTGATCCGCGCCGGCACGGCGCGCGACACACCCGAACGGCGCGGGATTGCCGCCGAGGATATCGATCTGGAAGGGCTGTTCTGATGCCGCATCTCTATGAAACCGACGGGGCTGCGATCTATGCGCAATCCTTCGCCACGATCCGGGCCGAGGCCGCCCTCGACCGGTTCACCCCCGAGGAGGAGATCGTCGCGGTGCGGATGATCCATGCCGCCGGGCTGGTCGGCCTGGAGGCCGATATCCGCTTCACCCCCGGCATGGCCGTGGCCGCCCGCGCGGCGCTGGAGGCGGGCGCGCCCATCCTCTGCGATGCGCGCATGGTGAGCGAGGGGATCACCCGCCCGCGCCTGCCCGCGGACAACGCCGTGATCTGCAAGCTTCAGGCCCCGGAGGTACCCGACCTGGCCGCGCGTATGGGCACCACCCGCTCCGCCGCCGCGCTGGAGCTCTGGCGGCCCCATCTCGACGGCGCCATCGTGGCGATCGGCAATGCGCCCACGGCGCTCTTCCACCTGCTGAACATGCTCGAAGACCCGGCCTGTCCGCGCCCGGCGGCGATCATCGGCTGCCCCGTGGGCTTCGTGGGGGCGGCGGAATCCAAGGCCGCGCTGATGGCTGCCCCGCCCTGCCCCGCCCTGATCGTCGAGGGGCGGCTCGGCGGCTCGGCCATCACGGTGGCCGCCGTCAACGCCCTTGCCAGCCGGAAGGAATGACCATGACCGGACGCCTGATCTGCACCGGGCTCGGCCCCGGCGACCCTGACCTGATCTCGGTCCGGGCGGATCGCCTCATCCGCGGCGCGCGCCACGTCGCCTACTTCCGCAAGGCCGGGCGGCAGGGGCAGGCCCGCCGCATCGTCGAGGGGATGCTGGCCCCGGGGGTCGAGGAGCTGGCGATGGAATATCCCGTCACCACCGAGATCCCCTTCGACAGCCCCGCCTACAACGCCCTCCTCTCGGCCTTCTACGACCGCTGGACGCAGGCGCTGCGCACACGGGTCGAGGCCGGTCAGGAAATCATCGTGCTCTGCGAGGGGGACCCGTTCTTCTATGGCTCCTTCATGCACCTGCATGTCCGGCTGAAGGACGTGATCCCGGTCGAGGTGCTGCCCGGCATTCCCGGCATGGTGGGCTGCTGGAACGTCCTCGGCGCGCCGGTCACATGGGGCGATGACGTGCTCAGCGTGCTGATGGGCACCCTGCCCGAGGCCGAGCTGATCCGCCACATGCGCAGCGCCGATGCCCTCGCGATCATGAAGACCGGACGCAACCTGCCGCGCGTGCGCCGCGCCCTCGCCGCCGCAGGACGGTTGCAGGATGCCTGGCTGGTCGAACGCGGCACGATGCCCGGCGAACGGATGCTGCCGCTGAGCGAGATGGAGGACGCCGATTGTCCCTACTTTGCCATCGTGCTGGTCCATGGCCGGGGCCGCCGCCCCGTAGCGGAGGACGCGGCATGAGCGCAGGCTGGATCGCGGTCGCGGGCCTCGGCCCCGGGGACGAGGCGCTGGTCACCCCCGAGGTGACCGCCGCACTGGCCGAGGCGACGGACGTGGTGGGCTACATCCCCTACGTCGCCCGGGTGCACCCGCGCGCGGGGCTGGTGCTCCACGCCTCCGACAACCGGGTCGAGCTGGACCGCGCCGCCCTCGCCCTCGATCTCGCGGAACAGGGGCGGCGGGTGGTGATCGTCTCCTCCGGCGATCCGGGCGTCTTTGCCATGGCCTCCGCCCTCTTCGAGGCGTTGGAGGCCCGGCCCGAACAGCAGGACACCGACATCCGCGTCCTGCCCGGCATCACAGCCATGCTGGCGGCGGCGGCCCGCGCCGGGGCACCGCTGGGGCATGACTTCTGCGCCATCAACCTCTCCGACAACCTCAAGCCCTTTGCGGAGGTGGAGCGCCGCCTGCGCCATGCGGTACGCGGCGGTTTTGCCATGGCCTTCTACAACCCCCGCTCCAGGGCCCGCCCGCATCAGTTCGGCCGGGTGCTGGAGATCCTGCGGGAGGACTGCGAGGCGGAGCGGCTGATCCTCTTCGCCCGCGCCGTCAGCACGCCGGAGGAGGAGATCACCTGCCTGCCGCTGGCCGAGGCGACGGTCGAGATGGCCGACATGCGCACCGTGGTGATCGTCGGCACCGCCGCCACCCGGCGGGTCGGCCGTTGGGTCTACACGCCGCGTTCGGTGCCCGCATGAGACAGCCAAGCCAACACCTCCTCGACCGTCGCGGCGCTGCGCCGGGGCGGCAGCACGGGCCGGTCGATCAGGATCACCGGCAGGGCGAGGGCACGGGCCGCGACGAGCTTGGCCGCCGCCCCTGCCCCGCCCGCGTTCTTGGCGACCAGATGGGTGATCCCATGCGCGGCCATCAGCGCCCGGTCCGCCTCCACCGCGAAGGGGCCGCGGGCCAGGACGACGGTGGCGTCGGGCAGCGGCAGCGGCCCCTCCGGCGGATCGACCAGCCGGAGGAGGTAGTGATGCTGCGACCGGCTGGCAAAAGGCTCCAGCCCCTGCTTGCCGGTGGCGAGGAAGACCCGCGCGGGCGCTTCTGGCAGGGCGGCCACCGCGGCCGCGACGTCCGGCACGCAGGTCCAGAGATCGCCGGGCCCCGCCCGCCACGCAGGGCGCTCGAAGGCGATCAGCGGGACGCCGGTCGCCGCGCAGGCGGCATGGGCATTGCGGCTCATCTGCGCGGCGAAGGGATGGGTGGCGTCGATCACATGACTGATCCGCTCGTGCCCCAGGTAGGCCACCAGCCCCTCCACCCCGCCGAAGCCGCCCACCCGGGTCGGCAGCGGCTGCACCACGGGGCGCGCGGTGCGCCCGGCGTAGGAAAAGACCGCATCGGCCCCCGCCACGGCAAGGGCCCGCGCCATCGCGCTTGCCTCCGTCGTGCCGCCCAGCAGGAGAATGCGTGTCATGTCTGATCCCTGGCTCTCGATCATCGGTCTGGGCGAAGATGGACCGGCGGGCCTGAGCGAGGCAAGCCGCGCGGCGCTTGACGCGGCGGAGGTCGTCTTCGGCGCCCCCCGCCACCTCGCCCTCGCCGGGATCGGCGCGCGGGGAGAGCCCTGGCCCGTGCCCTTCGACCTGGCGCCGCTGCTGGTGCAGCGCAGCAGGCCGGTGGCCATGCTGGTCTCGGGCGATCCCTTCTGGTTCGGCGCCGGGGGCTCCGTCGCCGCGCATCTGGCACCCGAGGACTGGCGCGCCTTTCCCGTCGCCGGGGTCTTCTCCCTCGCCGCGGCCCGGCTGGGCTGGCGGATCGAGGCCTGTCACTGCCTCGGTCTCCATGCCGCGCCCTTCGCCCGGCTGCGTCCCGTGCTGGCCCGCGGCGTCCGGGTGATCTGCACCCTGCGCGATGCGGAGGCCGTGGCGGCGCTGGTCCGCTGGCTCGACGACAGCGGCTTCGGCGCGGCGCGGCTGACGCTCTGCGAGGCGCTCGGCGGGCCGCGGGAACGGATCCGCGCGGGCCGCGACTGGGACGATATCCGCACCCCCGTGGCCATGGCCATCGACGGGGCCGGGCTGCCGCGGGAGGCCGGGCTGCCCCGGGGCTTCGGCCTGCCGGACGATCTCTTCCTCAGCGACGGGCAGATCACCAAGGCGCCGGTGCGGGCCCTCACTCTCGCGGCGCTTGCGCCCCGGCCCGAGGCGCTGCTCTGGGACATCGGCGCCGGATCCGGATCCGTCGCCATCGAATGGGCCCTTGCGGGCGGGCAGGCCCTCTGCCTCGAGCGGCGCGCCGACCGGTCCGCCAATATCACCGCCAATGCCGAGGCCTTCGGCCTGTCGCACCGGATCCGTGTGCTGACCGGCGCGGCGCGCGACCTGATCCCGACGCTGCCCGCCCCGGATGCGGTCTTCGTGGGCGGCGGCGGGGATGCGGCCCTGCACGCCGCGCTCTGGTCCCTGCTGCCCGCGGGCACGCGCATCGTCGCAAACGGCGTGACGCTGGAGACCGAGGCCGTGCTGGCCGAGTGTCACGCCCGCCACGGCGGCAGCCTACTGCGCGTCGACCTGTCGGAGGCAACCCGGCTGGGACGGTTCCGGGACTGGCGCGCGGCCCGGCCCATCGTGCAATGGCAGGCCACCACATGAGCGCGCCCCGGTCCCCCACCCGCGTCGCGGGCCTCGGCTTCCGCACCACGGCACCGCTTGCCGCGCTCCGCGCCGTCCTTGCCGAGGCCGAGGCGATCGCCGGGTCCGTCACCGCGCTGGCCAGCACGCCCGGGAAGACCCGCGCACCGCAGCTGCAGGCCCTGGCCGAGGCCCGCGCCCTGCCCTGCCACGCGGTCTGCGTCAGCGGCATCGCCACCCCGACCCAATCCCCGCGCCTTCACGCCCTGCACGGCACCGGCTCGCTGGCGGAGGCCGCGGCCCTCGCCGCTGCGGGCCCCGGTGCGACGCTGGTCGTCACGCGGATCATCTCGTCCGACGGCATGGCCACCTGTGCCATCGCCCAGTCCAAGGAGCCCTCCCCATGACCGTTCACTTCATCGGCGCCGGCCCGGGCGCCGCCGACCTGATCACCCTGCGCGGGCGCGACCTGATCGCGGCCTGCCCGGTCTGTCTCTATGCCGGCAGCCTCGTGCCCGAGGCGCTGCTGGCCCATTGCCCGCCCGGCGCGCGGATCGTGAACACGGCACCGTTCAGCCTCGACCAGATCCTCGAGGAGATCACCGCCGCCCATGCGGAAGGCAAGGACGTGGCCCGGCTGCACTCCGGCGATCTCTCGGTCTGGTCGGCGATGGGAGAGCAGCTGCGCCGGTTGCGCGCGCTGGAGATCCCCTATGACGTGACCCCCGGCGTGCCCGCTTTCGCCGCTGCCGCCGCCGTGCTGGGGGCCGAGCTGACGCTGCCCGGCGTGGCGCAGTCGCTGGTGCTGACCCGGACCTCCGGCCGGGCCTCCGCCATGCCCGAGGGCGAGACGCTGGAGAACTTCGCCCGCACCGGGGCGACGCTGGCCATTCACCTCTCGGTCCATGTGCTGGAGCAGGTCCTGAGCCGCCTGACACCGGAGTATGGCGCCGACTGTCCCGTGGCCGTGGTCTTCCGCGCCAGCTGGCCCGACGAGAAGGTGGTGCGCGCCACGCTCGGCACGCTCGATCCCGCCATCGGCGTGGGCGAGCGGACGGCGCTGATCCTCGTGGGGCCGGCGCTGGGGGCGGAGGAGTTCGATGAAAGCCGCCTCTACGCGGGCGACTACGACCGTCGTTACCGCCCCGTCGGCCATCAGCCCCGGTTCCCCGAATGATGCCGCCGGGCCTGCTGATCTCGGCGCCCGCCTCGGGCACGGGCAAGACGACGGTGACCCTCGGGCTGATCGCCGCGCTGCGGGCCGCCGGTCAGGTGGTGCAGCCCTTCAAGTGCGGCCCCGACTACATCGACCCGGCCTTCCACACCGCTGCCGCCGGACGCGCCTCGGTCAACCTCGACAGCTGGGCCATGTCGCCCGCGCGGATCGCCCGGCTGGCGCAGGTGGCGCAGGGTGCCGACCTGATCGTGGCGGAGGGCTCGATGGGGCTCTTCGACGGCGTGGCGCAGCCCGGCGAGACCGGCATCGGCGCCAGCGCCGACGTGGCCGGGCAGATGGGCTGGCCGGTCGTGGCGGTGCTGGATGTCTCGGGGCAGGCCCAGACCGCCGCCGCCGTGGCCGCCGGGCTGGCGGCCTTCCGACCGGGGCTGACACTGGCCGGGGTGATCCTGAACAAGGTTGCCTCGCCCCGGCACGAGGCGCTGGTGCGGCGCGGGATGGAGGCCGCGGGCCTGCCGGTCCTTGGCGTGCTGCCCCGGCGCGCCACCGTCGCCCTGCCCGAACGCCACCTCGGCCTCGTGCAGGCGGAGGAACTGCCGCGGCTGCGGGCGATCCTCGACGAGGCCGCGGCCTTCGTGGCAGAGCATTGCGACCTCGGCGCGATCCGCGCCCTTGCGGCCACCCGCCCGGCGCAGGTCACCGCGCTACCGCCCCTGCCCGCCCCCGGCGAGCGGATCGCCCTGGCCCGCGACGCGGCCTTTTCCTTCGTCTATCCGCATCTTCTGGCGGACTGGCGGGCGCAGGGGGCGACGCTGCTGCCGTTCTCACCCCTTGCGGACGAGGGGCCGGACGAGACGGCAACGGTCTGCTGGCTGCCCGGTGGCTACCCGGAGTTGCACGCAGGCCGCCTCGCCGCGGCAGGGAGCTTCCGCACCGCCCTCACCCGCTTTGCCCGGACCCGCCCGGTGCATGGCGAATGCGGCGGCTACATGGCGCTCGGCGCGGGGCTGGTGGCGGCGGACGGCACGCGCCACCGGATGGCCGGGCTGCTGGGGCTGGAAACGAGCTTTGCCAAGCGCCGGATGCACCTCGGCTACCGGCTGGCACGTCCACACCACCCGTTGCCCGGCGCGATCGGCAACGCCGCGCTGCGCGGGCACGAGTTCCACTATGCCTCGATCCTGTCCCAGCCCGATACGCCCCTCGCCCATGTGGAGGACGCCAACGGCGCCGCCGTGGCGGAGACCGGCTCGCTGCGCCGCCTCGACGCGGGCGGACGGGTGAGTGGCACCTTCTTCCACCTGATCACCCCCGCAGAGGCCCGCCCATGACCGGTTTCGTCTCCTTCGTCTCCTCCGGTCCCGGCGATCCGGAGCTGCTGACCCTCAAGGCCGCGCGGCTGATGGGCGCCGCAGAGGTGGTGCTCTTCGACGATCTTTCCTCCGGCGCGCTGCTCTACCATTGTGCCGACGGGGCCGAGCTGATCGCGGTGGGCAAGCGCGCCGGGCGCCCCTCTCCGCGGCAGGATCACGTGAGCCGCCTGCTGGTGGATCACGCCCGGACCGGCGCACGGGTGGTGCGGCTGAAATCCGGCGATGCGGGCATCTTCGGGCGGCTGGAGGAGGAGATCACCGCCCTGCGCGCGGCGGGCATCGGCTTCGAGATCGTGCCCGGTGTCACCGCCGCCAGTGCGGCCGCGGCCGCTGCGGGCATTCCCCTGACCCGGCGCGGTACGGCCCGGCGGGTGCAGTTCATCACCGGGGCCGATGTCACCGGCGTGCTGCCCGAGGGGCTGAACTGGGCCGCCCTTGCCGATCCCGGGGCGACGACGGTGGTCTACATGGGCAAGCGCAGCTTTCCCCGGCTGGCCGAGGGGCTGATCGCCCACGGTCTGCCCCCCGATACCCCCGCCCTGCTGGCCGAGGCCGTGGGCCATCCCCACGCCCGCCTCACCCGCAGGCCGCTGGCGCGCCTCGCCGAGGAGATCGCCGAAACCGCGGGCGAGCATCCGGCCCTGATCCTCGTCGGCCCGTTGGCGGAGGGCTAGGCGATGATCGAGCTGTCCCTGATCGGCATCGGCACCGGCAATCCGGATCACGTCACCCGCGAGGGCATCCACGCGATGAACGCGGCCGACCTGATCCTGATCCCCCTCAAGGGCGAGGAGAAGTCCGACCTCGCCGGGCTGCGGCACGAGATCTGCCGCAGCTGCGTGACCAACCCCGCCACGCGGATAGAGGGCTTCGACCTGCCGGTGCGCGATCCCGGTACGCCGGACTACCTGCAGAGGGTCGGCGACTGGCACGACAGGATCGCCGAGGTCTGGCAGCAGGCGATCCTCGCCCACCTCGCCCGGGGCGGCGGACCGCGCGTGGCCTTCCTCGTCTGGGGCGACCCGTCGGTCTATGACAGCACGCTGCGCATCGCCGCCCGCCTGCGGCAGGGGATGGAGCTGGAGCTGCGCGTCCTGCCCGGGATCACCGCGATACAGGCGCTCTGCGCGGCCCATGCGATTCCGCTCAACGACCTTGCCGCGCCGGTGCTCGTCACCACGGGGCGGCGGCTGCGGGCGGAGGGCTGGCCCGAGGGGGCGGATACCGCCGTGGTCCTGCTCGACAACGGCTGCGCCTTCGAGGTCCTCGACCCGGCGGGGATCGAAATCTGGTGGGGCGCCTACGTGGGCATGCGCCAGCAGGTGCTGGTGGCGGGCGCCCTTGCCGAGACAGCCGAGGAGATCCGCCAGACCCGCGCACGGGCCCGCGCCGCGCAGGGCTGGATCATGGATATCTACCTGATGCGTCGGCGCCCCGCCGTGACCGGAGCCTGACCATATTGCCAGACCGGCCGCCCAACTGGCGCCCCGGCAGGCGGCCCGGCGGGCGGCCAAATCAGCGGCCGAATTAGCTACACGGACAGAAACATGGCCAAGAACGGTGCCAAAAATGTTGCCCGGGAGGGGCGGCCCGCAGGCCGCTCCCCCCCCCGGCAGTCAGCGTCAGACAGCGCCAATCAGCGCCGCACTTCGAGCAGTGCGTCGGCCGCCGTGGCCCCTTCGGAGGTCGCGATCAGCGGGTTGATGTCCACCGAGACCGCGCCGCCGTCGACCAGTAGTTCCGCCACGCCGCGGGCGGCCTCGTAGACCGCGCGGGCGTTGAGCGGCTTGGCCCCCCGCACCCCGCGGAAGAGCGGACCGATACGCAGGCCGGCAAGGGCCGACTCGACCTCCCCCTCGCTGAAGGGCGGCAGCAGCAGGCGGTTGTCGGGCATCGCCTCGACCGCGACGCCGCCATCGCCGATCACCACGACGGGGCCGAAGATCGGGTCGAGGTGCCCGCCGACCACCAGCTCGCGCCCGCCGCCCAGCATCTCGGCGGCCAGCACGCCCTCGAAGGGCACGTCAAGCTCGGCCACCTTGGCCGCGATCTCGTCGAAGTGGCGGCTCACCTCCTGCGGGGTCCGCAGCCCGACCCGGACAAGGCCGTGTTCCGACTTGTGCGGGATCGCCGGCGAATTGGCCTTCAGCACAACGCCGCCGGGGCAGCGCGCGAGGAAGTCCTGCGCCTCCTCCTCCGTCTGGCAGATCATCCGCAGGGGCACCTTCACCCCCTTCGCCGCGACCCGGTCGAGCGAGGCGAATTCATCGAGCGTCGCCCCGCCATCGCAGAGCCCTCCCCGCAGCGGCACGCCGCCCGCCGCCCGCGCCATCATGGCGAGGTGATCGACGAACTGCGCGAGCGCCCGCACCGCGCCATCCTCGGTCTCGAAGGAGGGGATGCCGTGCCGGGCAAAGGCCGCCCGGACACTGACCTGCGGCGCGGCAAGGACCACCGGCTTGCCGTAGGCCGCCACGAAATCCGCGGTGTCCTGCGCGAAGCGCTCGAAGTCGTACCCCTTGCCGCTGACCGGGATGCCGATCATCAGGATATCGACACCCGCATCCTCGCCCACCCGGGGCAGCACCTTGCCGAAGAGACCGCTGTCGCTCAGCAGCGCGGCGGTGATGTCCACGGGGTTCCGGCTGGCGGCGAAATCGGGCAGCACCTGCCGGACCTGTTCCTCGGTCTCGGCGGTGAACTGCGCCAGCTCCAGCCCGTAGCGGTCCACCGCATCCGCGGTCAGCACGCAGGTCGCCCCGCTGTTCGAGACGACGGCCATCCGGCGGCCCTTCGGCTGCCAGCCCTGCAGGTAGAGCTCTGCCGCATGGACCAACGCCTCGGTCCCCTCCGCGCGCCAGATCCCGTGCCGTTCGAGGAAGGCATCGATCACCCGGTCCTCGGTCGCGATCGCCCCGGTGTGGGAGGCCGCCGCGCGCTGCCCGTCGGGCGAGCGGCCCGATTTCAACGCGATGATCGGCACCCCGCGCTCCTTGGCCCGACGCGCCGCAAGGGCGAGGTTCTCGGGGTCGCGCAGGGTTTCGAGGTAGAGGATGCAGAGCTTGACCTCCGGGTCCAGCACCACTTCGGCGGCCAGTTCGCTGACCGTGACATCGGCGTCGTTGCCGGTGGCATGGCAATGGCCGACCGGGATGCCCCGCTGGCGCAACATGCCGTAGGGCACGACACTCATGGCGCCGCTCTGGCTGATGCAGGCGATGGGCCCGGGCGTCGGCGGTTCCTCGACGAACATGGTCGAGAAGCTGAGGATCGCGCCGCTGTTGAAATTCGCCAGCCCCTGGCTGTTGGGGCCGACGATGCGCATCCCGGTGCGGGCCGAGATCTCCCGCATCTCCGCCTCGTCGGCGCGCCCGGCCTCGTCCACCTCGCCGAAGCCGCTGGCCATGACCACGCAGCCCTTCACGCCGCGCTCGGCGCAAAGCCGGAGGGTGTCCATCACCCGCTCCTTGGCGACGGCGATGATGGCCACCGTCGGCACCTCGGGCAGCGCGTCGAGATCGGGGTAGCAGGTCAGGTCCTGCACGCTCTCGCGCGCCGGGTTGATCGGGTAGATGCGGCCCCGGAACCCGTGTTCCTTCATGAAACGGATCGGCCGGCCGCCGATCTTCTCGGGGTTCTGGGAGGCGCCGAAGACGGCGACGCTGGCGGGGTTGAGAAGGTCAGAGAGGCTCATTCTGTCACCATCGGTTCGAAACAGGGAAGATCATGAAGCGGTTCGGGCCGCAGCCGCACGGCATCGCCGGCAGCCAGTCCGGGCGTCGCAAGCGCCATCACCCGCAGCCCCTCGGAGAGGTCGACGAGCGCGATCGTATAGGGCAGCCGCCCCTTCCACTCGGGCGTGGGGGCGCGGTGCATCGTCGTGACGGAGACGACGCGGCCGGTGCCCTGCGCCCGGCGCCACTCCGGCGCGGGATGCAGGCAGGCGACACAGAAGGGACGTGCAAGGGCCTGCGACGCGCCACAGGCGGGGCAGTGCTGATAGGCGATCTGCCCGGAGGCAAAGACCTGTGCGACATGGGTTTCCAGAGACTGCATTCCTCACCCCCGATCCGTTGCGAGCACGAGGCCCACATGGGCCGACAGCACCCCGCCGTCGGCATGGACGTAACCCGCGCGCGCGGGCCCCGGTACCTGACGCGCCCCGGCGCGGCGCTGCATCTGGCGGGTCACCTCGACCAGATGGGCCATGCCCCCGGCGACACCGGGGTGGCCATAGCTGAGCAGCCCGCCATGGGTGTTCAGCGGCAGCGCGTCCACGGCATGGGCACCCTCCGCGATCCGGCGGCCCGCCTGCCCGCGCGGGGCGAAGCCGGTTTCCTCCAGCAGCATGGCGAGGGTCACGGTGAAACTGTCGTAGATGCCCAGAACCTCGATCGCGTCGCGTCCGATCCCGGCCTCGGCAAAGGCCCGGTCGGCGGCATCGGCGGCGCCGAAATTCTCCCATTCGGTCGCCATGGAGACATGCTGATGCCGGTGTGCCTGCCCGGCCCCGGCGATGCGCACCGCGCCCTGCTCCGAGGGCGCGGCGGAGATCACGAAGGCCGCCGCCCCGTCCGAGATCGGACAGCAATCCGCCAGCCGCAGCGGCTCGGCGATGGGCCGCGAGGCAAGCGCCTCCTCCACGGTCAGCGGCGCGGTCACATGGGCGCCCTCCGTCTCGATGGCATGGCGGCGCATGTGTACGGCAATGGCCGCGAGGTCCGCCCCGGTGGCCCCGGTCCGGGCGAGGTACTGGCCCGCGAGCAGCGCGTAGTATCCCGGGATCGTGGCGCCGAAGGGCACCTCCTGCGTGGCGTGGCCGACCTGCGCGAGGGTCTGGATCGCCTGATCCCGCCCGCCCTGGTTGGTCAGGCGGTTCTCCCCCGCGACGACGAGGACCCGTTCGCACTGGCCCGACTGGACCAGCAGCTTGGCCAGCATCACCAGCGCGGCGCCGGTCGCGCCGCCCAGTTGCAGGGCATTGGCATAGGATGGCCGGAGGCCGAAGTGTTCGGCAAAGAGGGTGGCCATCATCAGGTGCGGCATGGCGGTGGAATAGCCGGTCACCAGCCCATCCACCTGCCCGCGCTCCAGCCCCGCGTCGGCCAGCGCCTGCCGCGCCGCGCGGCTCATCAGGTCGAGCGTGTTTTCCCCCTCGAACCGACCGAAGGCGGTCAGCCCGGTTCCGGCAATGAAGGCCTGTCTCATCCGGCCACTTCTCCCTTGTCAGTCCTCGGTGCCACGAGCGGCCGCAGCCGCCCCAGCAGCGCCCCGGCGAGGATCAGCGCCCCGCCGGTCGCGTCGGTGAGCAGCCCGGGCGCCAGCATCATCAGCGCGCCCCCGGCCAGCAGCAGGCGCGCGCCCGCACCGATCCGGGCCTGAAGGCAGCCCACGATCGCCGCCGACAGGGCGATGACCCCGATGATCGCCGTGACCACCGCGCCGAGGCTGACCGCAAGGCCGCCCTGCAACACCAGCGCCGGGTTCAGCACGAACATGAAGGGCACCACGAAAGCGGGGACGGAAAGCGCGAGCGCGGTCCAGCCGGTGTGCGCCGGATCGGTTCCCGCCACCCCGGCGGCGGCATAGGCCGCAACCGCCACGGGCGGCGTCACGTTGCCGAGGATCGCGAAGTAGAAGACGAAGAGATGCGCCGGAATGGGTGCGATCCCCAGCTGGATCAGCGCCGGGATCGTCACCCCTGCCTGCACCAAGTAGGCCGCCACCGTCGGCAGCCCCATCCCGAGGATCAGCGAGGACAGCATCGTCAGCACGAGCGCCGCCAGCAGCGACTGCCCCGCCATGGCGAGGATCGCGTTGTTGATCGCCAGCCCCAGCCCGGTCAGGCTCAGCACCCCGACGATCATGCCCGACGCCGCACAGGCGATGGCCACCGGCCCCATGGCGCGCGCCGCGCTCTCGCAGCCCTCCATCAGCCGGACCGGCAGGCGGGACAGTTCCCCGCGCAGCAGGCCATAGCCAAGCGCCACCAAGATCACCGCCGCCACGCCCATGACCCCGGCCCGCATGGGCGAGTAGACGAAGACCCCGGCCGCGACCACCATCAGCGGCAGCAGGTAGAAGCTGCCCTCCAGCAGCCGCACCTGCGCCCCGACACCGGCGCGCGGGATGCCGCGGCGGACGGCCTCGAAATGCACGGCGCTGAACAGGCCGAGGTAGAAGAGGAACGCCGGGATCAGCGCGGAGAGCGCGATCTCCTGGTACGGGCGGCCGACGAACTCGGCGATCACGAAGGCCGTGGCGCCCATGACCGGCGGCATCAGCTGTCCACCGGAGGAGGCCGCGGCCTCCACCGCCGCCGCGAAATGCGGGCGGTAGCCATTGCGCTTCATCAGCGGGATCGTGACGGCCCCGGTGGTGACCACGTTGGCCACCGCGGAGCCCGAGATCGTGCCCATCAGCGCCGAGCCGACGATGGAGGCCTTGGCCGGCCCGCCCCGCAGCCGCGAGGTCAGGGCGAGGGCGAGGTTGATCAGGAACTGCCCGCCGCCGCAGCGGTCCAGTACCGCACCGAAGAAGACGAAGAGGTAGATGTAGGTGGCCGAAACCCCCAGCGGAATGCCGAAGACCCCCTCCTTGGTGTAGTAGAGATGGTCCACCGACCACGAGAGCCCGAAGCCCCGGTGGCCGAGCGCCCCGGGCAGCCCTGCCCCCCAGGCGAGGTAGGCGAGGAAGACCACGATGATCAGCCCGAAGGCCCGCCCCATCATCAGGACCGACACCACCAGCAGCGCCGCCATCCCCAGCAGGGCCATGGCGATGGAGAGCCCGTCGAGCGGGATGACATAGGCCATGCGGTTGGCGAAATGGGTGGCGTTCAGCAGGTTGTAGACCAGCGACACCGACAGGGCCGCCGCCGCGAGCAGCAGGATCCCCCGGCGCAGCCGCGTGCCCTGCTCCCGGTCGGAGAGGGCAAAGGCGGCGATGGCGAGGATCACCAGCAGCAGGTGCAGGTTGCGCTGAAGGAAGCTCTCGAACACGCCGGTCAGGCCTGTCCACAGGTGGAAAGCCGCAAGCGCAAGGCTTGCCGCGATGGCCACAGCTCTCATGGGTCGTCTCCTATGGGGCATCACCGGCCATGCGCCCTGCATGGCCGGCAAGGGTCAGCGGCTCAGTTGGCGCTGTAGTAGGCTTCGGCGCCGGGATGCAGCGGGGCGCCGATCCCCTCGGACGCGGTCGCACGGCCAAAGCCGGAGAGCGCCGCGTTGACCGCGTGCAGCTCTTCCGCGTGTTCGACGATGGCCTTGGTGATCTTCTCGATCAGCGCGGGATCGAGATCGGCATTGGCGATCAGCACGTTGTTGGTCCCCACCGCCTGCACGGCCTCGGACTGTCCCTTGTAGGTTTCGGCCGGGATCTCGACCTTGACGTAGCCGTCGTTGCGCTCCTGAAGCGCGGCGAGGGTCTCGTCGCTCATCGGCACGAGGCGCACGCCGTTGCCGAGCGCGGCCTCCGCGATCGCGCCCGAGGGGACCGAGAGGATGCCGGTGAAGACATCCAGATGCCCGTCCTTCAGCTGCATCGAGGCATCGGCATAGGACAGGCGCTCGACCCGGGACATGTCGTCATAGCTCAGGTCGTTGAGTTCCAGCACCACGCGGGTCAGCGCATCGGTCGCGCCGCCCACGACGCCGGGGTTGATCACCTTGCCGGCGAAATCCTTGACCGAGGTGATGTCGCTGTCCGCCGCCACGGCCATCTGGTAGGGCGCCGAATAGAAGCCCGCGATGCCGCGGATCTTCTCCTGCGGGGCGGGGAAGACCTCTCCGGTGCCCGCCATCGCATCGACGTTCGAGGTCGAGAGCGACAGGGCCAGATCGTACTGCCCCGCGTTGGTGCCGAGGATGTTCGCCACCGTCACGCCGTTGACCACGCTGACGCGGGTGCCCGGCACTTCCTCCTCGATGATCTTGGCCAGCGCGGCCCCCAGCGGATACCACGTGCCCCCCGAGGGGCCCGAGGCCAGCGTGAGGGTCTGGGCCCCTGCCTGTGCCGCGGCAAGGCTCAGCCCCGCCCCCAGCACCATTCCGATCGTCATCGCCTTCATCATTCCCTCCTCCTTGGAATTGAGGCTTCCGCTCAGGCGGTCTCCTCGCCGTCATGGCTCGGCCAACCGCCGCTCTGTGCCGCTCCCTCCCTGAAGCGGCGCTCGACCATCGCGGCGGCGTCATGCAGCGCCGTGATGGCCATGTCTCTCCGGCTTCCGGTCAGCCGGTCCGTGATCGCGGCGACGGACAGCGCCCCCACGACGACCCCCGAGGGATCGCGCAGCGGGATGCCCATGCCGGTCATGCCCTGCACCACGAAACCCGGCAGGTCGGTGAACCCCTGACCGCGCGCGACCTCCACCGCCGCCGCGATCTCCTCCACCGTGCAGCGGTAGTTGCCCAGCCGGTCGCGCTGCATCTCGATCAGGTCCTCCCGCTCGCCGTCGGGGGCGAAGGCCAGCAGCGCGAGGCTGCCCGCGCCGACACCCAGCGGGCGGCGCCCGCCGACGTTCAGCGACAGCGCCTGGATCGGGTAGGTGCCGATGTGGCGGCTGACGCAGAGCGAGTCGAGCCCGGCGGGCACCGACAGGAAGGCCACGTCCTCCAGCCGCTCCGACAGCATCCCGAGCGCGGGCCGCGCGGCCTGCCGCAGGCGGGTGGTGGTCAGCGGCGTGCCGAAGCTGGCGCGGAAGTCATCCGACACCCGGTAGCAACGGTTCCGGTCGCGCTCCACCACGCCGAGGTTCATCAGCGTGGCCAGCATCCGCGAGGTCGAGGTCTTGTGCAGGTCCAGCGCTTCGGAGATGTCCCGTAGCCGCAGGCCGGGCTCCGGCGCGCTGCCGACAAGCCGCAGCACCGCAATCGCCCGCCCCACGCCGAGCATCGCGTTAGCACCTGTGTTCCTGTTCGCATCCATATTCATGACCCCCTCAGCGAAACATATTCACCGCCAAACTCAACAGCAGAAACAGGGGCTTTTCCAGATTCGCACGATACGGACCGCTCAGCGGTACAAATTACATGGCACGTCAGCGCAGCAGGCCGCAGAGCTCCTCCGGCACGTCGATCTCGATGTCGAGCACCGCCGCCGCCAGCGTCTTGCCGTAGTTGTCGAGGCAGAGGTTGCGCGACACCCCGCCGCCGAGCGCGCCCTCGCAAACGAAGTTCAGCACCCCCAGCCCGTCGACCGCGTAGCGGGTCACGGGCCCTGTCATGGCGGCCCCGAAGCGCTGTTTCACCCGCGCCTCCGTCAGGGCCGCGCGCAGCAGGGGGTAGAGCGCGGGATCATAGGCGATGACCGCGATGTTCGAGGTGTTGCCCTTGTCCCCGGACCGGGAATGCGCCAGCCGGCGCAGCATGACCTTCATGGGGTCCTCCTAGACGAATTCGACTTGGCCGCGGGCCGCGGAGCGGTCCACCAGCGCGGACCATATGCCGATCACCTCGCGCACGCGGTCCTGGAACGGGACCCGCTTGCCGGTGGAGGCGATGCCCGAGACAGCCATGCCGTCCACCTCGCGGCCCACCTTGGCGGCCTCGGCCCGGGTAAGGCAGCGGGCGGCGACGCGCACCGCGACCTCGTAGGGCTCGCAGGCGGGGTCCGGCGAGGACGCGCCGTGGATCGCATCGACGCCGAGGATGTCCATGCGGATGTCCTGCGCCTGCAGCCCCACGATGTCGAAGCGTTCCGCGAGGATGCGCTTGGCCAGCTCCGCCTTGGCGCGGGCACCGGGCCCGGCATAGAAGAACATGTCCTCGCCCACGAACCCCTCCTGCGCGCCGATCGAGACCTTGTAGCTGTCGGTGGCGGGTTTGCCCGAGATGCCGCTGACCCGCACCCGGTCCGGCCCGACCTCCTCGATCACGGCGGTGGTGAAATCGACGACGGCATCGGGGGTGATGTAATTGGCGGGGTCATGGACCTCGTAGAACATCTGCTCCAGCACGGTCTGGCGGTTCAGCAGCCCGCCGGTGCCCGCGATCTTGGAGAAGGTCGCACTGCCGTCGGGCGTCACCTCCGCGATGGGAAAACCCAGGTTCCAGGGCTCGGGGATGTCCTTGACGCCGGGGTCCGAGAAATAGCCCCCGGTCAGCTGCGCCCCGCATTCCAGCAGGTGCCCGATGGCCGCGCCACGGGCCCGCAGCAGGTGATCCCCGGCGCCCCAGCCGAAGGTATGGATCATCGGCGCGAGGAAGAGCGCGGGATCCGCCACCCGCCCGGTGATGACCACATGGGCCCCCTGCGCCAGTGCCTCGACGATGGCCTCGGTGCCCAGGTAGGCCTCGGCCGAGATCAGCGTGTCGCCCAGCGACGACAACGGCTTGCCGGTTTCGAGGATCGCCACCTCCGAGCCGCGGAGCCCTTCGGTGATCACCGATCCGGTGACGGCGGCGACCTTCCAGTCGGGGCGGCCCAGATCGTCCAGCATCTGCCGCACCTTCCGCGCCGCGCCTAGCGGGTTGATCCAGCCCTGGTTCGAGACGATCCGCGTGCCGTTGGCGATGCAATGGGGCAGCACCGCCGCCATGCGATCCTCGAGGTAGGTGTCATAGCCCGGGAAGCTGGCATCGGCCCGCGCCCGGACCTGCGCGGTGGAAATCGTCGCCTCCGCCATGGTCTCGAAGCAGAGGTAGTCGAGCGCGCCCTCGCGCGCGCTCTGCTCGGCCGGGGATATCCTGTCGCCCCACCAGCCCGAGCCGCTTCCGATCCTGAGCATCATGGCAGGTACCCCTCGCGGCGATAGTGCTCGAACCACTTGGCGAACATGTCCTCGGTGTCGATGCAGTCGGCAAAGCCCGCCTGCCGGATCTTGATCGTGCTGGCGATGACCGGGTTCGGCGCGACCTCCTTGCCGGTGGACATCTGCCAGTCGGTGTAGCCCAGGCTCTGCCCCACCACGCGGCCGATCTCGCGCGGGGCCTTCAGGCCGTGGCGGTCGACGATGGCGGCCCAGGTCTCCGCGCCCTCCTCCAGCAGCGTGTCGAGGAACATCGGCCGCGCCTCGCCCATGGGCATGTCGAGCGCCTCGCAGATCCTGGGCCAGACGGTCTGCCAGACGAAGAGGTCGCCGTTGTCGATGTTGAAGATCTCGTTCCGGCCGTTGGGCGACGTCGCGGCCCAGGCACAGGCGCGGGCGATCAGGTCGGCATCGACCGCCTGGTTGATCCGCGCGGGCCCGCCGGGATAGTGCAGCGGCTCGCCCTTCTCGCGCTGGATGGCGGCATAGACCCCGATGGCCGAGATCGGGTTCATGTTGCTGCCGAAGGCCCCGCCAAAGACGATCCGGGGGCGCAGGACGGTAAAGGCCCAGTCGGCCCCCTGCTGGCATTCCCGCAGGTAGTCCTCCTGCAACCAGTAGAAGTTGCGGTGGTCATGGCGCGGCCAGCGTTCCTTGGCCGGGATCGGCACCTGAGTCTCGATATGGCTGCCATAGGCCTTGGAGCCCTGGAACAGGGTCACATGCTCCAGCGGGCTGCCGCTGGCCAGCAGCGGGCCCATGACGTTGCGCAGCATCCGGTCGTTGTTGGCCATCTGCTCCGGATCGCGCCAGCCCTCGATCAGGGCGCCGGGCTTCTCGTAGACCGCGGCATAGAGAACGTGTGTGATGTCGGTGAGCGCGCCCAGCGTCTCGGCGCAGGCGGCCTCGTCCAGCAGGTCGAGGGAGAGGGCCTGCCGCTCGCCCTCGGGCACGCGGCGGCTGACGGGCACGACGGTCCAGCCGTCGAGGCTGCGGAAATGGCGCAGCGCCGCCTGCCCGATGACACCGGTCGCGCCGAAAAGGAGGAGTTTCTTCTTGGCCATGGGGACTGTCCTTCGGTCAATGCATGGTGTTGGGCAGCCACAGGGTGATCCCCGGCCAGATGACCAGGACGATGACCAGCAGCAGCACGGCAAGGATCGGCTTCAGCACCCCGGCGAAGCATTCCTTGAGCGGGATCCCCGAAACGGAGGAGACCACGAAGACGTTCATCCCCACCGGCGGCGTGACGATGCCGATTTCCGCCAGCAGGATGATCACGATACCGAACCAGATCGGGTCCAGCCCCAGTTGCTGCACCACGGGCAGCATCACCGGCACCGTCAGGATCAGGATCGAGATCAGGTCGAGGAAGAGACCGAGGAAGAGGTACATCAGCACGATGACCGTCATCACGCCCCAGATCGGCACATCCGCCCCGCTGATCGCGGCGGCCAGCGACCGCGCGATGCCAGACATGGTGATGAAGTAGCCGAAGATCTGTGCGCAGACGATGATCAGCCCGATCATCGCGGTGACGGTGCAGGTGTTGACGAAGGCCTTCTTCAGCCCGTCGAAACTGCAGCTGCCATTGGCCACCGTGAAGACCAGCGCCGCCATCGCCCCGATGGCCGAGGATTCCACCGGCGTCGCGATGCCGGTGTAGATCAGCCCGGTCACCGCGCCGAAGAGACCGAGGAAGGGCAGAGCCACCCAAAGCGAGGCGAGGCGTTCCGACCAGCTGTGGCGCGGCGCATCGGCCCGGCTGGCCGTGGTGGCCCAGATCGTGACCGAGAGCACCAACGTCACCAGCAGCCCCGGCACGATCCCCGCGATCAGCAGCAGCGAGATATTGGTCCCGCTGAGCAGCCCGTAGAAGATCAGCGCCACGCTCGGCGGGATCAGCATGGCGATGGTTCCCGCCATGGCCACGATGCCGGCGGCGGTGCGCGCGCTGTAGTCCTGCTCCAGCATCGCCGGGATCGAGGTGCGCGCCAGTGTCGCCGCCGCCGCCGTGCTGGAGCCGGAGACCGCGCCGAAGAGCGCCCCGGTGATCACGGTCGAGATGCCCAAGCCCCCCTTGAGCCGCCCGGCCCAGACCGAGACGGCGCGGAACAGGTTGCCCGAGATGCCGCTCATCCCGGTGAATTCCGCCATCAGGATGAACATCGGGATGGTCAGCAGCTCGTAGCTGGAAAGCGAGGATTTCGGCGCGGTGGCGAGGATGCCGATCAGCGAGGGCAGCCCCTTGAGCATGTAGATCCCCACCACCCCGGCGAGCGCGAGGCTGAGCGCCACGGGCACGCTGAGCACCAGCAGAACGAGCAGAAGCAGGATCGGAAGAACGATGTCCACGGGCTCACTCCTCGTCGAAGAAGGCAACGCGACAGGCCACCAGCAGCAGCCGCACCGCAAGCGCGAGGAAGCTGACGCTGATGATCGCGTTGGTCGGCCAGGTCAGCCACTGGATCGAGCCGAAGAGCGTCTCTCCGCCCCGGAAACTCTCTACCGCCTCCTCCGCGATCCGGTCCCCGATGAAGAGGACGAGCGCGGCAGAGAGCAGGAGCAGCACAGGATAGGTCACGCGCAGCAGCCGGCGCGGCAGGGCCTCGGCAAAGAAGTCGACCGAGAGATGCGCGCCGATCTTCATCGCGTAGGAAAACGCCATGTAGTAGGCCGCGGGCATCAGGTAGAGCATCACGAAATCGAAGGACCACCCCAGCGGGCGGCTGAAGCCGTAGCGCAGGAAGACATCCACCGTGGTCAGCAGCATCGCGGCAAGGATCGCCAGCGAGCAGAGCGTCAGCAGCCCCTGCTCCACCAGCGTCGTCAGCCGGTCGAGCGGGCGATAGACAAGGCGGTAGAAGCCCTGCATCCGGGTCGGTTCGGGATCGGGTATCGAGTACATCAGGCGTCACATTCCAAGAGGTGGGCCGAAGGGGCGGGCCACTGGGGCCCGACCGTCTGGACCGCGCGCGGGGGCGGGCGGTCCGGGTGTCGTGGATGGATCAGACGGGCCCCGAACAAAGGGCCCCGAACAAAGGACCGGGATCAAAGGTTCGAGCTCACTGCACCGTGACCCAAGGGACCGGGTTGCAGGACCGCCCCCGGGATCTGGACCATGAGGCCGGGCGCAGGGCCCGGCCCCGCAACGTCACTCCGTCGCGAGTGCCCGGAAGCTGTCATAGATGTCCTGGCTCGACACGGCGCGGCCCTTCAGACCGTCGATCCACTTGGCGTGGACCATCTCGAAGCGCTCTCCGGCGGCCGCCAGCTCGCTCTCGGGCAAGTCGAGCGGCACGATGCCATGCACCTCTTCCAGCCGCTTCAGGCTCTCGTCCCAGGTCCGGTTGACGAAACCGCAATACTGCTCTGTCGCGTATTTCCCGGCCTCGGTCAGGGCCTCCTGCTGGCTCTCGCTCAGGCCGTCCCAGATGCTGTCGCTGATCGAGTAGGTCACCACGAAGCTGCCGGTGCTGAGGTTCGGCGTCACGTTGTGAAGCGCCTCCTCCAGTCCCCAGTCCTCGACCAGCGGCACCGGCCAGAGCAGCCCGTCCAGCGTGCCGCGCGACAGCGAGGGCAGCGTTTCCGAACCGGTCATCCGGATCGCGTTCGCGCCCAGTTCGGTCGCCGTCATCTCCATCGGGCCACCGGCGGTGCGGATGTTCAGCCCCGAAAGATCGGCCAGCGAGGCGATCGGCTTCTCGGTGGTCAGGATGCTGTAGGGCCCGAGGTTGCCGGCAAAGAGCAGGCGGATGCCGTTGGGCTTGAACTCCGCCTCGTAGAGCGCCCCGCCCGGCTGGGCGAGCTCGTAGAGCGCATTGGCAAGCGCACAGCTGTCGAGCGGCATCCCCGGCAGCTCCGAGACGGTGGTCATCGGGAACTTGTCGGTGATGTAGGCGGGCGAGACATGGGCCACGTCCGCGACGCCGGTCTGCAGCAGGCGCAGCATCTCGCCGCCCTTGCCCAGCTGTTCTGCGGGGAAGTAGTCGAAGGTGATCTCGCCGCCCGACAGCTCCGTCGCCTTGTCCATGAAGACCTTGGCGGCCTCCTGCGTGGTCGAGGCGGCGGGCACCTGCCAGTCGGCGAAGGTCAGCTTGACCTCGGCCATGGCGCCCGTTGCCCCTAGGCCCGCGATCAGACCCGTTGCGAGAGCCGCTTTCCGGCCCAGGGCCGCTCCGTGAAACGTCTTGGTCATCATGTCTCCTCCCAGTGTTGACCTTGCGTTGATCAGTGGTCTTGTTGCGCTCTGCGACCCCTCCTCAGACGGTCGCCACCGGTGTGACCGGTGATCCCACCGCGCCGGGCAGCCTCAGCGGCGGCGCGGTCAGCAGGAAATGATGGCGTCCCCGTGCGGCCAGCCACTCGGCCAGCGGGGTCATGTGCCAGAGCTCGCCCAGATGGATGCCCAGCCGGAACAGGCACAGGTTGTGCAGCGGCAGCATCGAGCAGCAGGGGTTCGGCAGCTCCGCCGGGAAATCCTCCACGGCGTAATTGTCACTGGCGATGACCGAGATGCCGCTGTCGCGGATCCAGTCCTGCAGCGCCGGATCGCCCCCGTCGAGCACGGCACAGCTGCCGTGGATCACCGCGGGGTCCGGATCCTTGCGCATCCCGAGGATCAGGTCCGCCAGCCCGGTGTGCAGGCACAGCATGTCGCCCGGCGCGATCTCGATCCCGTCGGCCTCGATCACCTGCATCAGCAGGTCATGGCCCACCCGGGTGCGGGCGTCGCCGAAGTGGCGCCGCAGGTCGATCATCACGCCCCGCCCCTGCACACCGGTCGCGGCCATGTTCTCGATGCCGAGCGCCTTGGCCTGCGAGGTGCTGCGCGGCGGGATCTCGCCCTGCAAGCCGCAATCCTCGATCCGGTCCGGGCCGACGACATCCTCCCCGGCGCGGAAACCGTTGTAATAGACCGGCAAAGGCTGGCCGTCGTCCATCACGTCAAAGACCGCGCCGACGTGGCAGAGCCCGTCCCACTGGGTCGAATACTGCAGGTGCAGGATCGCCAGATCGTCCGAGAGGACGTCATGGGAATGGGCGTTCTGCGCGCTGTAGACGTAGTTCATGTTCACCCCGCCGTTGCGCAGGCTGGGGCGCAGGATCGGCGGATGGCGGTTGGCGTTCATCGCGTTGCCGCCGGGATAGTCGAGCGGCAGGCTGAGGCAGAAGCTCTGCCCCTCGCGCACCTCGGCCACGGCGGCGCGGACCCGTTCCGGCGTCAGCAGGTTCAGCCGCCCCTTCTGGTCGTCGGGACCGAAATCCCCCCAGTTCGAGCCCTCGGGCCTCTTCTTCCAGCGATCCGTCGTCACGGCACGTCCCTCCCGGCCCGCGACGCGGAATGCGCGGCGCAGGCGATTTCCAGCAGCGGTCCACGCGGGCTGCCCACCGGGGGCAGCGCCCATGAAACGCCGGCCATGTCTTCTCTGGCTGCAGGCGGCGCTTCTCCTCAGCAGCGCCGCCCCATGCAGGAAGGAGACCGGAAACCGCCCCGCCGATCAACCGCTAGCTCGGGACAGGGGATGCAATTCTGCCTTGAGTACCGCTGTGCGAAACTTTCGCAGCAGAGCATCCGCCGGAGACCTGCTGTTCTGGAGAGGCGGTCACGCAAGCGACCGCCTCGCGGCCCCTTTGGCGGTCAGCTGACCTTGAGGACGATCTTGCCGATATGGGTCGAGCCTTCCAACCGGGCATGGGCCGCGGCGGCCTCGGAAAGCGGGTACTCGCTGTCCATCACCGGGCCGATGCGGCCCGCGGCGATCTGGGGCCAGACCTCCGTCTCCAGCGCGCGGGCGATCTGCGCCTTGGCAGCGTGGCTCTGCGGGCGCAGCGTCGAACCGGTGACCGTCAGGCGGCGGGTCATGACCTGTGTCATGTTCAGCGTCACCTCAGCGCCCTGAAGGAAGGCGATCTGCACGAGGCGCCCGTCATCGGCGAGGGCATCCAGATTGCGCGGGATGTAGTCGCCCCCCACCATGTCGAGGATCAGGTCGGCCCCGCCCCTCTCGCGCATCTCCGCGACGAAATCGGCCTCGCGGTAGTTGAAGGCGGCCTCGGCGCCCAGGGCCACGCAGGCCTCGCATTTCTGTGCCGAGCCGGCGGTGGCAAAGACGCGTGCGCCGCGCAGATGGGCCAGCTGGATCGCGATGGTGCCGATCCCCGAGGAGCCGCCATGCACCAGCAGTTTTTCCCCGGCCTGAAGACCGCCGCGCTGGAAGACATTGGTCCAGACGGTGAAGAACGTCTCGCAGAGCGCAGCCGCCTGGTCGAGCGGCAGCCCCTCCGGCACGGGGAGCGCGTGATCGGCCTGCGTTACGGCATATTCGGCATAGCCGCCGCCGGGCAGCAGGGCCGTCACCACGTCCCCCGGGCGCCAGCGGGTCACGCCCTCGCCCACGGCAACGACATGGCCCGCCGCCTCGAGCCCCGGCAGGGGCGAGGCCTCGGGCGGGGGGGCGTAGAGCCCTGCGCGCTGCAGTGCGTCGGGCCGGTTCACCCCTGCATAGGCGATGCGGATCAGGATCTGTCCGGGGCCGGGACGGGGCACCGGCACCTCGGTCGGCTGCAGCACCTCGGGGGCTCCGTACTGCGTGATTTCAACGGCGGTCATTCGCGCGGGAATGGGAAACTGCGTCATGGCTGGGGTCCTAGAGTGGGAACACCGCCGCAGGCGCGCGGCGGTGTCTGATCAGTGCGGGACGACGGCGGCAGGGCCGGCCGTCGGGTCAGGCCCGGTCGGTGACCTTGAGGAACTCGTGCAGCATCTCGCCGACACGCCCGCAGTACTTGGGGTCCTTCTGGGAATACTCGTCCACCACCTCGAGGCTGTAGCGCCGCAGGTTGGCCTGCGCCTCCTCGTCCAGCGTCAGGACCTCGCCGCCCATCTCCTCGAAGTCCTGCTTGCGCAGCAGATCCTGATAGAGGAAATGCGCCGAGGCATCGGCGGAGGCGGCGCGCACGATCTCGTTGACGGTGGCCTGCAGATCGGTGCCGATCTTGTTCCACGCGTCGAGCCCCACCATCACCTCACCGTTGAGGTGCCCGATCAGGTCGGGCGCGATGATGTACTTGTTCACCTCCTGGAAGTTCATCCCCCAGCCCGTCGAGGTGGAGCCCCAGTGCGCGCCTTCGACCACGCCAGTCTGCAGGGCCTGGTAGAGCTCCGCCCCCGGGATCGACACCGGCGAGGCGCCCATCTTCTCGAAGACCAGCGCCGCGGCCCCGGTCGAGCGCACGCGCCAGCCGGCGAAATCCTCGGTCGTCTGCAGCGGCTTGTTGGAATAGAGCGCCAGGCCCGAGTAGGAGACCGGGCCGCACTGGTAGACCCCCTGCTCGGCATAGGCCTCGCGGATCACGTCGAGCGCACCGGCCTCGTAGAAGAAGGCGTGCATCTGCTCGTGTCGTTGCCAGGTCCCGATGTGGCCGTTCAGATGACCCGCGACGGGGATCCGCCCGATCCAGTAGGCCGGGTAGATGAAGGCGCTTTCCAGCAGGCCCCGGCGCACGGCGTTCAGCACCTCGCCGGTCGGCACGATGCCGTCGTTCTGGACCGGCTCGACGGTCAGTTCGCCATTGGTTGCCTCGGTGATCCGGTCGCAGAACCGCACGAAGACGTCCTCGTAGTACCAGTTGCCGGTGGGCCAATGGGTCTGCATCCGCCAGGTCACCTTGCCCTGTGCGATGGCGGCTGGGGCGGCCAGGGTCGCGGCGGCGGCGCCCCCCCCGGCCGTGAACAGCTTGCGGCGCGTCAGCGGCGTCGTGTCTCGTGTCATGGTCGTTCTCCTCCTCATTGAACTCGTCATGGTCATTGGCACCGGTTCGGCGGCCCTTCTCAGGGGCTGCCGAACAGGAAGCCGGGCGTAATCAGGCTGGGAAACAGGAAGATCAGGGCGCCGGTCGCCATCATCAGGGCAAAGAAGGGCAGGATCGCGCGGTAGATGGCGACGATCGGCGTCTCCGGGCTGAGGCTCTTCAGGTAGAAGAGGTTGTAGCCGAAGGGCGGTGAGATGTAGCCGATACACAGGTTCAGCTGGAACAGGATGCAGAACCAGATCGGGTCAAAGCCCAGCGACGTCACGATCGGGTAGAAGATCGGCAGCACCAGCAGGATGATCCCGATGGGATCAAGGAACATGCCCAGCACCAGCGTGATCGCCTGCATCAGCAGGATCATCACCAGTGGATGCACCTCCATCTGGAACAGCAGCCCCTGCAGGAACCGCGTCCCCCCTGCCCCGCCGTAGATCGCGATGAAGGCCGAGGCGCCGAAGACGATCCAGATCACCATGCCGGTCATCGTGGCCGTGGCATGGCTGACCTCGCGGACATAGCGCAGCGACAGCTCGCCCCGGATCGCGACGGAAAAGACCACGGCGGCCGCGCCCACGGCGGCGGCCTCGGTCGGGGTGGCGATGCCGGCAAAGATCGAGACCAGAACCGACAGGATGATCAGCAGCGGCAGCACCACGGCGCGCAGCGCATGGAGCCGCTCGTGCAGGGGCGCACGCGCCCCGGCAGAGGGTGCCAGCGTCGGGTTCAGATGGGCACGGATGTAGATGTAGCCCATGAACATCGCCAGCAGCAGAAGGCCCGCGATCAGCCCGCCCATGAACAGCGCGCCGACGGACAGGCCGGTCTGCATCCCGATCAGGATCAGGGTGATCGAGGGCGGGATCATGATCCCCAGCGTGCCCGAGGCCCCGATGGTGCCCAGCACGAAGTTCCGGTCATAGCCGCGCTGGTCCATCGCCGGCATCCCCACCAGCCCGGTCGTCACCGTGGAGGCAGCACAGCTGCCCGTCATCGCGGACAGCGTCGCGGCAAAGCCCGAGGTGCCCAGCAACAGCCCCCCCGGCGTGCGCCCGGACCAGAGATAGAAGGCCTGGTAGAGGTCATTGGCGATCCGGCTCTTCGCAAGGGCCACGCCGATGAAGACGAAGAGCGGGACCGCCGAGAGCAGGATCGACCACATGTTGCCGAACATCGTGGTCACGATGGAATACATGCCATTGGGGCCGAACATCAGCAGGCCGAAGACGACCGCGGTCCCGCCCATGGCAAAGGTCAGCGAGACCCCCAGCAGGATGGAGACCAGCAGCATGCCGAACATGCCGATCGTCAGGAACTCGGGCGATATCATGCGGGACCTCCGGTGGCGGGTTCGGATACGGGATCGGCAGGGGGACGGACGAAATGGATCACTGCGCGCAGCAGCTCGGCCGCGCCCTGCAGGGTGATCAGCCCGGCGCCCACGAACAGCGCCAGCTTGATCGGCCACATCGGATGGCCAAGCGCGCTGTCATCGAGCTCGTTGAACTGCCATGCGTCTAGGAAGAAGAGCCAGCCCTCGCGGGTCAGCACCGCGCCCCAGAGCACGAGGAACCCGTAGTTCAGGACATCGAGCGCCGCGTTCCAGCGCGGTGAGCGGGTGTTCAGCAGGATGTCGACGCGCACGTGATCGCGCCGGATCAGCGTGTAGGCGCCGATCAGCACGAAATAGGCACCGAAGATGCGTTGCGTGTAGCCATGGGCCCACAGCGTCGGCCGTCCGAAGCCATAGCGCGCCACCACCTCGTAGCAGAGCACGACGATGCCCGCCCAGATCAGGTAGCTTACCAGCTTGCCCACGCCTTCGTTGAAGCGGTCGATCAGGCTCAGAACACTCATGCCGGGTCTCCCGTCGTCACGCGCGCCCCATCGATCACCTCGCAGGCGCGGATGGCAAAACGTTCGGCCAGCGGGCCGAGGCGGGCGGCTTCCTCCGAGGCGGCATTGCCCGCGCGCGCCCGGTCGGCGATCCCGACGAAGATCACCGCGAAGCGGAACATGGCGAAGGCGACATGGAAGGCCGTCAGAGGGGCCGTCGGCAGCGCATGGGCGTGGTATTCCGCCACGAACTCCGCCTGCGTCGGGATGCCCCCCTCGGCCCAGTCGGTGCCGCGGATGCCGCCGTATTCCTCCGGCGCGGAGTTCCACGGCATCACGCAGAAGCCGAGATCGGCCAGAGGGTGCCCCAGCGTGGACAACTCCCAGTCCAGCACGGCGACGACCCGTGGTTCGGTCGGGTGGAACATCAGGTTGCCGAGGCGGAAATCCCCATGCGCAATGCTGACGGCGCCGTCATCGGCGGGCATGTTGGCCGGCAGCCAGTCGATCAGCCGGTCGAGCGCGGCGATGCGGGGGCCGTCGGACTGCTGGTACTGCCGGGTCCAGCGGGCGATCTGGCGGGCGAAGTAATCCCCCGGCTTGCCGAAGTCGCCAAGGCCGACCTCCGCGGGGCGCACCGCGTGCAGCCGCGCCAGCGTCCGCGCCATGTCGAGGTACATCTCGCGCCGGTCCGCGGGCGGGATGCCGGGCAGCGTGCAATCGGAAAAGACCCGCCCCTCCAGCCGCTCCATCACGTAGAAGGGCGTGCCGAGGATCGTCGCGTCCTCTTCCAGATGCAGCGCCTGCGGCACCGGCACCGGCGTCGGCCCGAGGGCGTGGAGCACCCGGAACTCGCGTTCGATGGCATGGGCGCCGGGCAGCAGCTCGCCGCCCGGTTTCTTGCGCAGCACCATCCGGCGGTTGCCCCATGTCAGGAACCACGTCGGGTTCGACTGGCCGCCGCTGATCCGCTCCAGCGAGAGGCCGCTCTCGCCGGGAAATCTCTGCTCCAGCCAGCCGGTCAGGGCAGCTTCGTTCAGGTCGCTCATGCAGCGTCTCCTTCGCGCGCGATCTCGCGCAGTCGGAATTTCTGGATCTTGCCGGTGGCCGTCTTGGGCAGGGGTCCGAAGACATAGCCCTTGGGCCGTTTGAACCCGGCGAGGTGCTGGCGGCAGAAGGCGTCGAGCGTGGCCGCATCCGCGGTGGCGCCGGGCTTCAGCTCCACGAAGGCCCATGGCACCTCGCCCCACTTCTCGTGCGGGGCAGCCACCACGGCGGCCAGCAACACGTCGCCGTGCCGGTGCAGCGCGGTTTCCACTTCGAGGCTCGAGATGTTCTCGCCGCCCGAGATGATCACGTCCTTGGCGCGGTCCCGGATCTCGATCTGGCCGTCGGGGTGCATCACCGCCATGTCGCCGGTGCGGAAGAGCCCGTCACGGAACGCCGCTTCGGTCGCCTCTTCGTTGCGGAAATAGCCGGCCATGAGGGTGTTCCCCGCCATGACGATCTCGCCCATGGTGCGGCCGTCAGCGGGCACGTCCTGCCCGGCTTCGTCCAGCACCCGGGCGCGCCCGGCGGTCATGTGGCGTAGCCCCTGCCGGGCCAGCCCCTCGGCGCGCGCCTCGACGCTGGCGTCAGGCTCCGGTTCGGGATCGTTCAGCGTGGCCGGGCCATAGCTTTCGGTCAGCCCGTAGAGGTGCAGCAGGTCGAACCCCAGACGCTCAAGCCCCGAGAGCAGCGCGGGCGTGGGCGCGGCGCCCCCGGTGCACACCAGCACCCGGCCCGCCACCGGGTCCTCCGCCTCGTGCAGCAGCATGTAGAGCACCACGGGTGCGCAGCACATGTGGGTCACCCCCCGGGCGCGGATCGTGTCGAGGATCAGCGCCGGGTCCACCCGGTCGAGACAGACATGCAGCCCGCCCGCCGCCGTCACGGCCCAGGTGTGGCACCAGCCGTTGCAGTGGAACATCGGCAAGGTCCAGAGGTACCGCGTGTCCCGGGTGAAGCCGAGGGAAAGCACATTGCCAAGTGCATTCAGGTAGGCCCCGCGGTGGGTATAGACCACGCCCTTGGGCCGCGCCGTGGTGCCCGAGGTATAGTTGAGCGCGATTGGCTGGTGTTCGTCCCGCACCTGCGCCGTCAGGTCGAGCGCGGGCACCGGCCCGTGGAAGAAGCTCAGCCCGGCCTGATCCTCCGGCCCGTCACAGAGCCGGTGCACCGGCAGCGGCAGGCCCTCCGGCAGTCCAGCCCCGGTGCCGGCATCGACGATCAGCAGCCGCGCCCCGGAATGTTCCAGCACGTAGCGGATGTCCTCGGCCTCGAGCCGGGTGTTGATCGTGTTCAGCACCGCGCCCCGGGCGGGCACGGCGAAATGCGCCGCCAGCAACTCAGGCCGGTTGCCCAGCATGAGAGAGACCACGTCGCCCGGTCCGACGCCCTGCCGGTCGAGCCACTCCGCCATCCGCGCCACCAGCCCGGCGAACGCGCGGTAGCTCCACGTCGCGTCGCGCCAGGCGACGGCGGGCCGGTCGGGGTAGCGTTCCACCGTCCTGGCCAGCAACTCCAGCGGGGTCAGCGGGCATGTGTTTGCAGGCCTTGCGGCCAGATGCGAAGCGTCGAACACGGCGTCTCCTCCCTAAGTCGCGGTTCAGGTTTCGGTCAGGTGGGGCCCGGTCTCGCCCCGGCGGTCACTCCCCGGCGACGTCCCATTTCCAGAAGTCGCGGCCCTCCACCCCCAGCGTCCGGTCGAGGACCATCTTGTGGACCTCGTCGGCCCCGTCCACGAGCCGCGCCTGACGGGCGTAGCGATAGATCCACTCCAGCGGCGTATCCTTGGAATAGCCCCGCGCCCCGTTGATCTGGATCGCCGTATCGGCTGCCTTGTGCAGCACGTTGGCGACGTGGATCTTGGCCATCGAGACTTCCTTGCGGGCGAAAGACCCCTGGTCCAGTTCCCAGGCCGCCTTCATCACCAGCATCCGTCCGACCTCGATCTGCATCGCCAGATCGCCCAGCATCAGCTTGATGCTTTCGCGATCCGACAGGCGCTCGCCGAAGGCAAAGCGTTCGTGGGCATAGGTCGTGGCGATCTCGACGCAGCGCTTGGACAGGCCCAGCCACCGCATGCAATGGGTCAGCCGCGCCGGGCCGAGACGCATCTGCGTGACCTTCAGGCCATCGCCCTCGTTCAGCAGCAGGTTCTCCGCCGGGATCTCCATGTCCTCGAACAGCAATTCGCAGTGCCCGCCGTGCTCCTCCGGTCCCATGATCGGGATGCGCCGCTCGATCCGCCAGCCCGGCGTGTCGCGGTCGAAGAGCAGGGCCGAAAGCCCCTTGCGCGGATCGTCCGAGGTGCGGGCCACGAGGATGAAATGCTGCGCGTCCTCGGCCCCGGTGATGAACCACTTGCGGCCCCGGACAATATACTTGTCGCCGTCCCGCTTGGCGGTGGTGATCATCATGCCCGCCGGGTCGGAGCCCGACCCCGGGTGCGGTTCCGTCATCGCGAAGGCAGAGCGGACCTTGCCCTGCACGATCGGTTGCAGCCAGCGTTCCTTCTGTGCCGGGGTCCCGGCCTGCTCCAGCACCATCATGTTGCCATCGTCGGGGGCGGCAGAGTTGAAGACCACCGGCCCGAAGATCGAGCGGTTCATCTCTTCGTAGCAGACCGCCATGCCCACCTTGTCGAGCCCCTGCCCCCCGGTTTCCGGCTTCAGCTGCAGGCACCACAGCCCCTCGGCCTTGGCCCGGGCCCGCAGCGTGTCGAGGACATCGGTGCGCACGTTCTCATGGGCATCGTAGTTCGCGCGGTCCGCCTCGGCGGGCAGAAGCTCCCGCTCGACGAAGGCGGCGATCCGGGCGCGGTAGTCCTCGACGCGGGGGGAAATCTTGAAATCCATGTCAGTCCTCAGAGCGAAGAAACGAGGTGGCCGCCGTCGGCGGCGATGTCGGCGCCGGTCATGAACCGGCCCATGTCGGAGACAAGCAGCATCAGGGGCCCGTCGAGGTCCGCGGCCTGTCCCAGCCGGCGTTGCGGCACCCGCCGGATCAGCGCCTGCCCCGCCTCCGAGGCGAAGAAGCCACTGTTGATCTCGGTCTCGATGTAGCCGGGGCACAGAGCGTTGACGCGGATGTCGTGCCGCGCCCATTCCAGCGCCAGCGCCCGGGTCAGTTGCAGCACGCCCCCCTTGGAGGCCGCGTAGGCCGAGACATGGCCCGCCACCCGGGTCGCGAGGATCGAGGCCACGTTGACGATGCTCCCCCCGCTGCCGCGTTCGATCATGCCGGCGGCAGCCTCGCGGGCGACGTGGAAGACACCCTTGAGGTTCGTGTCGATAATCCGGTCGATGGTGGCCGCGTCATGCTCCAGCGCCGGGGCCGAGGTCGAGACACCGGCGTTGTTCACCACGATGTCGATGGGCTTGCCCTTCAGCGCGGCAGCCACGGCCGACGCGTCGGCCACGTCCAGCGCCATCGCCTCGGCCGAACCGCCCTGTGCCGCGATCCGTGCACAGAGCGCCTCGACCCGGTCCACGCGGCGGGCGGCAGCGATCACATGCGCCCCCTGCCCTGCCAGAAGTTCGGCGAAATGCGCCCCGAGCCCGGAGGACGTTCCGGTCACGAGTGCGGTCTTTCCGGCCACACCGGGCCATTGCATCACGGGCATGGCGCTGTCCTGCTCCGACATCAAAGGCCTCCCCTCCTTTTTTCGAGCGAGCGTTCGCTCGATACGTTAGGATGACGAATCGAGAATGGCAAGTTTATCTTCGACGCCAGCCGTGGCGCCGGACGCCGCACCGACAAGGAGAGCCCATTGGCGCTGGACACGACCGACCTGACGACCGAAACCCTGTGCCGCTACATGCTGGAGCGGCAGCGCGGCACGATCATCGTGCAGAAGCAGGACGTCGCCCTGCGCAAGCTGAACGTGATCATCGCGGCGGCCCTCGAACTGTCGAACAGCAAGGGCTTCCAGGCCATGTCGCTGCGGGACCTCTCGCGGGAGACGGGGCTTTCGATGGGCGGGCTCTATGCCTATTTCGATAGCAAGACGACGCTGCTCAACATGATCCTGATGGAGGTGACGGAGGCGGTGAAGCGGGTGCTCTCCGATCCGCCCGAGGAGGTCCGGCAGGATCCGGCGGCCCGGCTCGACTGGCTGATCGAGGCGCATATCCGCATGACCGAGCTGATGCAGCCGTGGTTCACCTTCGCCTTCATGGAAGCCAAGAACTTCCCCCAGGCCGAACGCCGCATCGCCGTCGAAAGCGAGGCCCTGACCGAGAGCTACTTCGTCGCGGCCATCGAGGACGGCATCGCGCGCGGCGTCTTCCGGCCCGACGTGCCCGCCCTGCTGCCCGCGCTGATCAAGCCGCTGCTGCAGGAGTGGTACGTGAAGCGCGCCAAGTACAAGCGCCGCGACGTCTCGATGGAGGCGTATATCGCGACCGTGCAGGACATCGTGCGCCGGATCTGCCTGCCGCAGGCCGATCCGATCCCGCACGGGCGCTGACACGCCACCCCGCCTTCCCCCCGGGGAACGTCTATACCGTAGAGGACGGGGGCCGCGCGGGCAGCGGTTCCTGCCGCTCCGCGCCTTGCGCACGCCCCCGGACATAGGGCTGGAACAGGGCCAGGTTCAGCAGCGCCCGGTTGAGCAGCTGCGCCGGCTGGCGGGTCGGCTTCATGAAGTCGAGGCAGAGCACCACCCGTGCGCTGTCGGTCCGGTTCCAGGCCGCGTGGTCGTAGCAACCGTCAAAGATCAGCGCCTTGCCGGCCTCCCACCGGCATAGCTGCTCGTCGACCCGCAGGCCCAGCGTCGCGACCGGCGCCTCGGGCACGATCAGGCCGAGGTGCAGCCGAAGCACCCCGTTGTAGGGCGCGCGCCGGACCGGCATCGGCTGGCGCGGCTCGAGGATCGAGAAGGCGGCGGTCTGCAGGCCGGGGATCGCCTTCACCGCCTGCCAGGTGTCCGGGCATTCGGCGATATTGCGCGCCGATCGCAGCCCGTAGGCATAGAGACAGAAGGTCCGGCGATCCGTGACCCTCGGGATGCGCCTCACATGCGGCGCGACCTGCCGGAACTGGGGGCGGCGCGCGGGCCCCATCAGCACCTGCGCCAGTTCCGCCCGGATCGCGGGGGTTGCCGCCTCCAGCCCCCGGACCCAGGGGAAGGCCGCGGTGCCGTGGACCGGGGGATTGCCGTTCAGCGCATGTTGCGCGTTCAGCGCCTCGGCCCCGGTCACGATCCGCCTGACAAGCGGCGTCACGAGCGGGCGACAGGCGGCCTGAGCAAGGCCCCGGGCACCGAGGACCGGCCCGGCGTCCGCGATCTGGGTCTGGGTCTCGGGCATTGTCGTCTCCTGTCATCGGGTCCGGGGGCTGGACATGGGGCGTGGGACGGGGCGGACAACCCCATTAGGCAGTGCGAAACGGTCCCCTCTCGCGGGGGAGGCAGGCCGGATGGCCCGCGGTCTGGACGTCATCGGCCACCGCGCGGCGGTCCCTCCCGGGCGCGGCAGATCGCGTGAAAGCTGACATCGCGGCGCGCTCCCCTGCGATGTCGGATTGCCAATCGGGGTCTGGCGCCCCCGCGGGTCGGGGAATGGGCATTCGCCAGGATCAGGCCGGTCAATGAAATGCGGGACCGGCAGGACGTGGAATACGGGGCGGCGTGGTAATCGAATGGACCCGGTAGGGCCCCCTGCCGATGACGGCAGAGAGACCACCTGGGTGTTGGTAAAGACAACGCGGGCCGCAAAGCGTGTGGGTTCGGTCCGCGCTGCCTGAGCACTCTTAAAAGGGGGTAATTGTACCTGGTGCGTGGCTCCTTTCGTTTGAGCATCCGGTTCGCGTGGGGGCGGTTGGATACAACTCCAGCGATACGCCGCTGGCCGCTTAAACCTACAGCGCCGCACAGGGCTGGAACCACGTCAAAGGTTGGAATTTCCAGGAATTCGCTTTTATATCCAAACTAATTCAATACATTGCGGATCCGGGGGCCAGTGAGTGTGAGTTTGGAGGGGCGGAACGCATGAAGCGGGCTTTCGCACAGAAGTTGATTTTCACGGCTGCCGCCCTCAATTGCGCGACGCGGAAAGAGCTTTGCGCCCGGTTCCGGACGGTCAATCCCGCCACCGAATTCGAGCTGGAGCGCAGCTACAAATGGCTTCAGGGCCGCGCCCTGCCGCGCTCGCAGGTCATCTACGACGACTGGGCCAGCGTGCTCGGAAGCGACCGGCCGGGCACATGGCTGGCGGCCTGTTCGGTCGAGGCCTTCGTCGAGGACCTCTGCACGCTCTTCTCGGTCGATCGCGAGGAACTGCTGCAGCGGGCGAGCGCCTTTTCCGGTGACCGGGCCCTGCTGGACGACAAGCCGGAGCAGCCCGCCGATCCGGTCTGCGGGACCTTCCTGTGCTATTCCTGGGCCTGGTCGCCGCAGCACCGGGGGGAGCTGATCCGCTCATGGATCGAGATCGCGCCAAAGGGACGGCGCGCGCTGGAGGCGACCTATTGGGAAGAACTGCCCGACGGCGTGGTGCTGTTCCGCGGCGACGTGCTCTGCGATGGCTCGCTGCTGCAATGCTACCTGAAATCCACCGGAAGCCGCGCGCGGGAACATCTGGCGCTGACCGTGCTGATGCCGGGACGGCCCGTTAGCCTGATGTGCGGACGGATGCAGGGCGCGATCCTTGCCGGGGCCTTCATTCGCCCGGCCTCGACGCGGATCGTGCTGCTGCGCTGCGATGAGGACAGCGGCGCCGACGACCGTCCCTGCTACCTCCCCGCCTCGCCCGAGGCGTTGGAGGGTGAATTGCAGGCCCTTGTCCCCGGCAGCGCGGCACAGGACGGGCTGGCGCAGCGGGTGTACCGCTTCCTCACCGCCCACGACGACGGCTACGCCGACCAGATCCTCGGCGAGGATCTGGCGGGGCTGATGGGTGTCTGAGCCGACCGGTGGGAGGGTGCCGCAGCCCTGCGGGCAGATCACCCCGGGCCGCGACTGAGCGCGGGCGCCCGGCAAGCTTCGCGGAACAGTGGGTCAGGCGCTCTCGCCTGCCTTGGCCAGCACGGCCTTCGCACGGGTCAGGACCGGCAGGTCGACGAATTCGCCATCCAGCATGAAGGCACCGGTGCCCTGCGCGGCGGCCTCTGCCGCCGCCGCGACGATCCGGCGGGCGCGGGTCAGCGCGGCCTCGGAAGGGGCGAAGGCGGTGTTGAGCACCGCGACAACCTTGGGATGGATGCAGCTGGCCCCGTCGAAGCCGAAGCGCGCGGCCTCCTCGGCGGCGGCGACGAGCCCCTCGGCATCGTTGAAATCCGCAACCGAGCGCAGCATCCCGAGCGAGAGCTTGCCCTCCGCCTTGGCGGCGTAATGCACCATCAGCTTGGGCAGGCGCAGCACCTCGGGGATGGGCTGTCCGCCGGTGGAGGTGGCGAAATCCTCGGCCCCGAGCGCAAGCGCCACAACGCGCGGATGCGCCGCCACCTGACGGGCGTCCATCAGGCCGCCCGCATCCTCGATGATGGCGAGGATCTCGGTACTGCCGTCATCCGCTTCGCCCAGTTCGGCTAGAAGCGCATCGACCGAGGCGGCGGTCTCGGCCTTGGGCAGCATGATCCCGTCGGCCCCCGCGGCAAGCGCCGCGCGGGCGTCCTCGCCCATGCGCGGGCCGGTGTTCACCCGGACATAGGCCTTGGCGCCGTTCCGGGCCACCTGCGGCACCGCAGTCGCGAGGGCCGCGCGGGCGGCGTCCTTGGAGCCTTCCTCCACCGCGTCCTCCAGATCGAGGATCACCGCATCGGCGTCGCGTTCATGGGCCTTGGCCACGAAGCGCTCGGCATTGGCGGGAACGTAGAGCAGCGAGCGCAGCCTCATGCCACCACCTCTTCCGGCAGGGCGATCAGGCCGCCTGCGACCATGGCGTCGATCTCGGCCTCGGCGTAGCCCGCCTCGGACAGGATCGCGCGTCCGTGCTCGCCAAAGGCAGGCGCGGGACGGCGCAGGGTGCCCGGCGTGGCCGAGAGGCGCGGCAGCGGGCTGTGCATCGGAACATGGTCGAGATCCGCGTCCGGCACCTCCACGAAGACCTCACGCTCGATGAAATGCGGGTCCTCTACGATGTCGGCAACGGAGTAGAGCGGCGCGGCGGTGATCCCGTCGCGTTCGAAGATCTCCAGCAGTTCCTCGCGGGTATGCTCCGCCATCCAGCCGCCGACGATGGCGTCGACTTCCTCGCGGCGCTTGATGCGCTCCTCGTTGGTGGCAAAGCGCGGATCGGTGTTCATGTCGGGGCGGCCGATGGTGTTGAACATCCGTGTCGCCGCGTTCTGGACCGAGGCGGAGACGGCAATGAAATGGCCGTCCTTGCTGCGGTAGACGTTGCGCGGGCTGGAGGTGTTGGAGCCGTTGCCGACGCGCGGCTTGGGCGTGCCGGTCAGGCGGTAGTCCAGCGGCTCGGGCCCGAGGACCGAGACCATGGCCTCCAGCAGCGAGAGGTCGACGACCTGCCCGCGGCCCGTCTGCTCACGCGAGCGCAGCGCCATCATCAGCGCGTTGGAGCCGTAGAGCCCGGCAATCATGTCGGCCAGCGCCAGCGGCGGCAGCAGCGGATCGCCCCCCGCCTCGCCGTTGCGGTGGGCAAAGCCGGACATGCCCTCGACCAGCGTGCCGAAGCCGGGACGCGGCGAATAGGGGCCGGTCTGGCCAAAGCCCGAGACCCGCAGCAGGATCAGGCGCGGGAAGCGCTGCGCCAGCACGTCGGGGCCGAGGCCCATCTTCTCCATCGTGCCGGGGCGGAAGCTCTCGATCATGATGTCGGCCTGCGCCATCAGACGTTCCAGCACCTCGAGCCCGCCCTCGGCCCGGAAGTCGAGCGCGATGGAGCGCTTGTTGCGGCCATAGGTCTTCCAGAAGGAGCTCTGACCCTTCTGCTTCCACGCGCGCAGCGGATCGCCCATGGGCTGGGGTTCGACCTTGACCACGTCGGCCCCGAAATCGGCCAGCTGGAGCGAGCACATGTTCCCCGCCACGAGACGCGACAGGTCCAGAACGCGCACCCCGGTCATAGGGCCCGTCGCCTCTGCGTCGAAATCCCGGGTGTGCCAGTGCTGTTCGGTCATTGTCATGCTCTCCGTTTCTGGGATGTCGGATGGGCCCTCCCCCGGCGTGCCGGGGAAGGACAGTCAGGTCTGGCGGCGTGCCGCATCATTCGCCGTCCACGGCGGCGCGGCGCATGCGGCGCTTCTTGCGGATCTGGCTGAGGATCGACAGCACCACGATCAGCACCATGACGATCAGGATCGTCAGCGAGATCGGCCGGTCGAGGAAGATCCCCGCGCTGCCCTGCCCCAGCATGATCGACTGGCGGAAGTAGTTCTCGGCCAGGGGTGCGAGGACGACGGCCAGGATGAACGGCCCGGTGGGGTAGTCGTTCTTCTTCATCAGGTAGCCCAGCACGCCGAAGATCAGCATGATCCAGATGTTGAACGGGCTGTAGGCGAGCGAGAAGGCCCCCACGACGCAGAGCGCGATCACCACGTTGGCGAGGTTGCCCTGCACCGCGCGCAGCAGGTTCACGAAGACCGGGATCAGCAGCACGTTCGACGCCAGCAGGAAGAGGTTCGCCAGCACGAGGCCCGCGATCATCGCCCAGACGATATCGCCCGAGGTGGTCATCAGCAGCGGACCGGGCCGCAGGCCGAACATGATCAGCGCCCCCAGCATGATCGCCGTCCCGCCAGAGCCGGGAATGCCGAGAGTGATCAGCGGGATGAGCGAGCCGGGCACGGCGGCGTTGTTGGTGGCCTCGGGGCCCGCAAGGCCCGCGATATTGCCGGTGCCGAAGGTTTCGGGCTTCTTCGACAGGCGCTTTTCCAGCGCGTAGTCGAGGAAGGTCGCCACCGTGGCGCCCGCCCCCGGAACGATCCCGATCAGCGTGCCGAGCACCGAGCCGCGCAGCGTGGGCGCCGCGGCCTCGCCCAGCTCTGCCTTGCCGGGAATGAATTCCTTCATCCGGAAGCCCGGCTTGCCGAGGTTCAGCTTCACCCGCTTCTCGAGGTTGTAGAAGACCTCGCCCAGGCCGTAGAGGCCGATGATGATCGCGACGAAGTCGATGCCCTCGATCAGTTCCGGCATGAAGGCAAAGCGGATCTGCCCCGAGACGTAGTCGCTGCCGAAGGTGCTGACCAGCACGCCGAGGCAGGTCACGAGGAAGGCCTTGGCGATCTGGTCGCCGGCCAGCAGCATCACGGTCGCCAGCCCGGTGGCCATCAGCAGGAAGTATTCCGGCGGACCGAGGAAGATCGCGTAGGAGGCGATGACCGGCGCGGCGAAGATCAGGACCAGCAGGCCGAAGAGACCGCCGATGAACGACGAGAAGGCCGAGATTCCAAGCGCCATGGCCCCCCTGCCCTGCTGCATCATCGGGTAGCCTTCCAGCGCCGTGATGATCGCGGGGGCGTCGCCCGGCGCGTTGATCAGGATCGAGGTGATGCGCCCGCCGTACATGGTGCCCATGTAGACACCGGTCAGGAGGCAGAGGCCGGAGGCCTCGGGCATGCCGAAGGTCAGCGGCAGCATCAGGGCGATGCCCGCCGACGGGCCGAGGCCCGGCAGCGCGCCCACGACGGTGCCGATCAGGCCGGCGGCAAAGATGATGGCGATGTTGTAGGGCGTCAGGATGTCGCCGAAGCCCATCATGAGGTTGCTGAGTGCGTCCATGTCAGGGGTCTCCGATCAGACGACGGGGATGTTCAGCCAGAGGCTGAAGATCGCGTAGATCGCCGCGAGGGTGACGGCATTGAGGACCAGCGCCCGCACGAGGCCGTGGCCGAGGAAGGCGAGCGAGATCACCACCATCACGGCATAGAGCGGCGCGAGGACCGAGCCGAAGGCCATGAGCGCAGTGCCGGCGAAGAGCAGGAGTGCGGCGAGCAGCGCGGGGGCCGCGGCCTTGAGACGCTCGCCCAGTTTTTCGGGCAGGAACGGGCCGTCGGCCTTCAGCCGCGCCTTGATCAGCAGGTAGCCCGCCAGCAGCAGCGTCAGGATGGCAAAGTTCATCGGGACGAAGCCGGGACCGAAGCCCTGCCTCGAGAAATACTGGAAGTCGGTGCTCTGCACGCACAGGACGAGGGCGAAGACCGCCGTTCCGGCAATAAGCAGCAGTTCGGAAGCCCGCATGGCGTTCTCCGGCTGAAAGGGTGAATTGAGGGACGTGGAAAGAGGGGGCGCGCCACCCCGCAAGGATGGGGTGGGGGCGGCGCGCAGCCGGGCGATCAGTTGCCCAGCATTCCGAGATCGTCGAGCGTCTCGTGGTAGACTTCTTCGGTGTTGGCCAGGTAGTCGGTGAACTCCTGACCGGTCACCACCAGCGGCACCACGGCGTTCGGTTCGATGTATTCTTTCTGCCAGGCTTCGGTCGCGAAGAGCTTGGTCACCATGTCGATCAGCGCGTCACGCTCCTCGTCGGTGATGTCCGGCGCGGCGGTCAGGCCCCGGAACAGCGAGATGGTGATGTCCACGCCCTGCTCGGTGAAGGTCGGCACGTCGGGGAGGGTCTCGATCCGCTCGTCGGTGCTGATGGCGAGCGCCTTGAACGTGTCGTTCGACAGGTAGTCCCCCACCGGGCCGGGGTTGGTGATGGCAAAGTCGATCTGGTTCGACAGCAGCGCGGTCACCACCTCGCCGTCCCCCTGGAACGGAATGAAGTTCAGTTCCATCCCGGCCTTCTCGGCCAGTTGCATGGTCACGATATGCTCGATGCTGCCGGTGGCGGTGCCGCCGACGTTGAGCATCCGGCCCTCGGCCTTCAGGTCCTCGAGGCTTTCGTAGCCCTTGGAGGTGTTCACCACCAGAAGCTCCGGATCGATGCCCAGGCGGGCGATCGGGGTGAAGTCGGCGTAGTTCAGGCCGATGTTCGAGGTCAGCGGCGTCGCGATATGCGACGAGGTGATCGACATCAGGTAGTAGGGGCTGCCCTTGCGCGCGTTGAGATAGCCCATCGCCACGGCGGAGCTGCCGCCTTCCTTGTTCACGACGTTGATCGGCACGTCGACGATGCCTTCCTGCTCCATCAGCCGCGCCATGGTGCGCAGCATGGTGTCGTGGCCGCCGCCGGGACCGTAGCCTGCCACGAATTCCATCGGGCGGTCGGGGAAGCCCTCTGCCAGCACCGGTGCGCCCAGCAGGGACAGGCTGACCGCCGCGATGCCCGCGGCCTTGCTCAGAAACGTCATAGTCACAATCTCCTCCAAGTTGAGTGTGTTTCGGGGCGCCGGTCAGGCGCCGTGTGCCGCACCGCGCCAGCCGAGGGCTGCGGAGGCTTCCGCTGCACCGGCCCGCACGATGTCGATGATCTCTTCGAGGTTGTCCGCCAGCCGCGCGGCGGGGCCGGCGATGTTCAGGGCCCCCACGACCTTGCCCTTGGCATCGAGGATCGGGGCGGCCACGCCGGCGGCCCCCTCCACGACACCGCGTTTGGTCACGGCATAGCCCGCGGCGCGGGCCTCCTGCACGCGGGCCACCAGTGCGGCGGCCTCGCCCAGCCCTTCGGCCTCGGCCCGGGTGGCCTCGTCTGCGAGGGCCGCATCGCTCAGCCCGGTCAGGATCGCGACACCGCTGCTCACCTGCACCGTGCGGCGCGGGATCTCGATGTTGCGGTCGTAGCGGATTTCCCGGTCGGGCAGGATCTTGCAGAGGTAGCGGACATAGGCGCCATCGACGACCGCGATGAAGCCGCTCTCCTTCGAGGCCGCCACCGCCGTCCGGACCGCGGGTTCGCAGCGGCGCAGCAGCGTGCCCTGAAGCACGTGGCCGGCGGCCACCTCGCCGGGCAGGCGGACAAGCCGATAGGCGCTCTCCCCTTCCCGCTCGGCATAGCCCATCTCGACCAGCATCCGGAGCAGGTTCAGCACGCTGGACTTCGGCGCATCAAGCGCGGCACTCGCCTCTGCCAGCGTGACGGCGCGGGTCTGCCCGGCCAGCCACTCCAGCAGGAGAAGCACACGTTCCGATCCCCGTCCTGAACTCATCCATTCCTCCTCATGGTGCGTTCATTATTTTGAACGCGTTCATTATTTAGAATCTAGTACCCGAGCGAAATGGGTCCGTCAAGGCAGCGATCCCGACGGACCGGGGCGACAGGCGTTCAGGAAGACACCGGCACGCGGCAGCGCGCGCGCCCGGCCGGCGTCGATCAGCATACGTAGCGGTATGGAGCGCGGTGCCGGCGCCCCGTCAGAGGCGCCGCTCGGCCTCGTCGGCAAGGGTCTCGATGATCCGGGCAGCCTCGACGCCGGTCACGGCGGAGGACCAGAGTTCGTTGGCCATTTCCTCATGCATCTGGACAACGTGGTCCATGTCGATGATCGAGGCCACGCCGAAGCGCAGGTTGGGAATGTCCACGATCCGGAACGGGCTGTTCACCACACGTGTGCGGTCCGGCTCGCGGATGATCTGGTAGCCGCTGACCGGCAGCCCCTCGGTCAGCAGGCCGATCTGCACCCCCATGGGGGGACGACGCAGCATGGCCGCGATATGCCGGACCTCGCGGACCGCATGGGCCCGCCGCTCCGCGCTCGTCCGCTCGGACACGTTGGTGCGCGCCACCAGACCATGGGCGAGGAAGCGTTCGATTTCCGGCAGGGAGGAGATGCTGACGATCCCCAGCCGCTTCTCGCGATAGGCCGCCTTGCGCTTGGCGAGGCTGTCGAAGAGCACATCCAGCTTGGCCTGCACGCCCGGGGTGACTTCCGGGTAGGTCTCGCCGAGGGCGCGGCGCAGGATCACGTCGTACTCGTCCGAGGTCAGCACATAGGCGATGGGTCCGAAGACGATCACCGTGGACTGGGCACGGCTCTCGATCTGGCGGATGCGCTCGAAGAAGACGGTGCCATCCGCGACGAACTCCGTGTCGATCCCCATCAGCGCCGTCATCGGCACATGCAGCAGTCGGGCCAGGCGCTGCACGGTCTCGATCTTCACGATCTCGCCCTTCTCGTAGCGATAGACCGCGGCGCGGCTCACCCCGAGGCGCTTGGCAAGGTCATCGACACTGCGGTTCGAGGCGATCCGGTAGGCGCGCAGGCGCTCGCCGATGTCGGGAAAGCTGTTCGTCTTGCGGTCCGCCACCTGTTCCGGCCCCCTCCGAGTCTCACACCATGAGAATTCGTACAGGAATTTTTCACTTTTCGCCATTCTTGAAACTTCTGTGACACAGGCGGCTGAGGCAAGACTGCATCAAAATCGAAAGGACCCCGATGCAGCACAATCTCTCTGTCGTGGTGGACGGCGCCCGCGTCGTCTATGACCGCAACGATCACGACGGCCGGCCGGTGATTTTCGTCCATGGTGGCTTCGGCTCCTCCTCGGAGCTGTGGCACCTGACGATGGACAGCCTGCCCGAGGGGATCTGCGGATACGCGATCAACAACTTCCTGCGCTCCGATGCCCCGCCCGAGGGCTACACGATCGAGGCGCTCGCCACCCGGGTCGCGCATTTCGCGCAGGCCCTCGGGCTGGAGAAGCCGGTGATCGTCGGTCACTCCATGGGCGGCGTGGTCTGCCAGACTGCTGCGATCCGCTACCCCGAGATCATCGGCGGTGCCGTCCTGATCGGCACCGGCCCCACGATGCGCAACCACATCACCGGGCAGGCCCTGCTGGAGCAGATGCGCGCCGCCAACGGGATCAGCGAAGAACTGATGCGCAGCATCAGCGCCAAGTGGTTCTACAAGGAACCGCCCGAGGGCTTCTTCGACGCCTATGTCGCCCGCGCCATGACCGCGCCGATGGATGCCGTCATCGAGGTGCAGGCCAGCCTGCTGGAAACCGACCTCGTGGATGAACTGCCCAAGCTGGTCGCGCCCACGCTGGTCCTGCACCCGACCGAGGATTCGGGCCGCCCGCTGGAACATGCCGAGCTGCTGATGGCCGGCATCCCCGATGCGCGGCTGCACATCTTCGAGGACTGCGGCCATTCGCCGATGCTCGAAGCCAAGGACGAATTCGACACGGTTTTCCACGCCTTCCTGCGCGAGACTCTCGCGCCGTTGCCCACCGCCTGATACCTGCTCTCTCGAAAGGACACGCTTCCATGTCGCATCTCTCCCGCATCGCAAAGGGTCTGGCGGTCGCCGCAACCCTCGCCCCCGCGCCCCTGATGGCGCAGACCACGATCAATGTTCTGGGTGGGTTCTCGAACCAGTACCAGAACGCCGAGATCGAGAAGCCCTTCTTCGAAGGTCTCGAGGAGACCACTGGCGGCGCGATCGCCGCGCGGTTCCGCTCGCTCGACGAGCTTGGCCTGAAGGGCTACGACGCCTTCCGCCAGCTGCAGTCGGGCGTGTTCCAGGTGATGGAGATCTCGCCGGGCTACGTCTCGGGCGACGATCCCTTCGTCCTCGGTCTCGACCTGCCGGGCATCATGCCCGAGATCGGCATGGCCAAGGAGGCGATCGACGCCTACCGCGCGCCGCTTCAGAAACGCGTGCGCGAGAAGTTCGACGGCGAAGTCGTGGCGATCTGGCCCTACCCCGCCTCGATGCTCTTCTGCCGCGGTGAGCTCAACGGCCTCGCCGACCTGAAGGGCAAGAAGGTCCGCGTCTTCTCGCCCGCGCTGAACGACCTCGTCACCACCTTCGGGGCGACCGGCGTCACCCTGCCCTTCTCCGAGGTCTACCCCAGCCTGCAACGGGGCGTGGTCGACTGCGCCATCGCCGCCTCGCTGTCCGGCTACGAGGCCAAGTGGCACGAGGTGACCGACACGCTCTTCTCCCTGCCCCTGACCTGGGCGACCCAACTGCATGTCGCCAACGGCAGCTTCTGGGACGGCCTGCCCGAGGACCAGCGCGCCACGCTGACCACCGCGTTCAAGGATATGGAAGACGAGATGTGGTCCGTTGCCGCCACCGCGACTGATCAGGGCGTGGCCTGCAACACCGGTGGCGACTGCCCCTTCGGTGAGCCCGCGGACATGACCCTCGTGGAATACACCGCCGAAGACGAGGCGCTGCTGGAAGATGCGGTGAAATCCGCCGTCCTCCCCGGCTGGGGCGAGGAATGCAACGCGGGCTATGACGCTTGCACCGCGATCTGGAACGAGACCGTCGGCGCCGCCACCGGCTACTCGATCGACTGATCGGACCGCACAAGACACTTCCGGGCGCCCTCCCCTGCCCGGAAGACCCCGGCCGGCCCGGTCCTCCCTTCGGGTCGGCCACCAGACAAAGTGAAGCGATGAAACGACTGCTCGATCTTGCCACCCTCGCCGCCGGGGCCGCCTTACTCGGGCTGGCCTTCCTTACGGCTTTCGAAGTGCTGCTGCGGAAGTTCTTCAACCAGTCGCTGGCCGGCGTCGACGAGATCGGCGGCTATGTCTACGCCATCGGCGGCGCGGTCGGCTTCATTGCCGCCTACGCGGCCAATGCGCATATCCGGATCAACCTGATCGTCGCGCGTTTCGGCCCCCTGCCCCGGCTGATCCTCAACCTGATCTCCCATGGGTTGCTGCTGCTCTATGCCGGGCTGCTGACGTGGCGGGCCGCCGCGCAATGGCTGCGCTCCTACGAGCTGGAGGCGCTTGCGCCCACGCCGCTGCGCACACCGCTGATCCTGCCGCAGGGTCTGTGGCTGATCTGCCTTGCCATCTTCACGCTGGTGATCCTCGTCAAGCTGGGCAGCACGCTGGCCCTGCTGGTCCGGGGCGGCGACATCCCGGCCGCCGCGCAGAGCCTCGACATCGGCGACACCGACGACGAAACCCGCGCCGAGCTCGCCTCGCTCGACCGGCGCCGCGCGCAGGACCACACGTAAGATGCTGGACACCACCACCCTCGCCGCCCTCTACATCGGCCTGCTGGTCCTGCTGTCGCTGCTGGGCCTGCATGTCGCCGCCGTCATGGCGATGCTCGGCGTGCTCGGCGCGCTGATGACCTTCGGCCCGGCCATCGTGATGAACATCGCGGGCCTCGCATGGTCCACCTCGAACGACTACCTGCTGGTCGCGCTGCCGATGTTCGTCCTGATGGGCGAGCTGCTGCTGCGCTCGGGCATCACGGACCGGCTCTATGCCGCCCTCAGCGCCTGGGTCAGCGCGGTGCCCGGCGGCCTGCTGCATTCCAACATCTTCGCCAGCGCGATCTTCTCGGCCACCTCCGGCTCCTCCGTCGCGACCGCCGCCACCATCGGCAGCGTGGCGATGCCCAACATGGTCGAACGCGGCTACAACGAGCGGCTTGCGCTCGGCTCCATCGCCGCCGGCGGCACGCTGGGGATCCTGATCCCGCCCAGCATCAACCTGATGATCTACGGCGCGATCACCAACACCTCCGTCGGACGGCTCTTTGCCGCCGGCGTGGTGCCCGGGCTTCTGCTGACCGCGCTCTTCATCGCGATCATCCTGGTCTGGACCCGGATCGACCGCAGCGCCAGCGGCACCACCGGCACCCGGGTTCCGATGGCGGAGCGGCTGCGCCTGCTTGTGGACCTGCTGCCGATCGCCTTCATCTTCTTCGTGGTCATGGGCAGCCTCTATTCCGGCTTTGCCACCGCGACCGAGGCGGCCGCGCTTGGCACCGTCGCGGCCACCCTGCTGGCCGCCCTGCGGGGCAAGCTGACGGGACGGGTGCTGGCCGAGGCCTTCCGCTCGACGATCCAGATCACCGGCATGGTCACGCTGCTGATCATCGCGGCCTTCTTCCTGAACTTCATCCTCGGCATGATCGGCATTCCGCAGGCGGTCGCCGGCTGGGTCGAGCAGATCAGCAGCGGGCCCGTCATGACGCTCCTGCTGCTGGTGGCGCTCTACCTGATCCTGGGGTGTTTCATGGAGACGCTCTCGATGCTGATCACGACGCTGCCGATCGTGGCCCCCATCGTGGCGGCACAGGGCATCGACCCGGTCTGGTTCGGCGTCTTCGTGGTGATCATGTGCGAACTGTCGCTGGTGACACCGCCCGTGGGGATGAACCTCTACGTGGTGCAGGGCATCCGCCGCCCGGGCGCGGACGTGCGCGACGTGGTGGTGGGCGTGCTGCCCTTCGTGGGCTGCATGCTGGCGCTGGTGGGGCTCCTGATGCTCTTCCCTGCCCTCGCCGTCTGGCTGCCGGACAGGCTCTACAACTGAGCGCCGGCGCCACGCTGGGACGTCCAACGGCCCGCCCCTTGCCACAGGGGGCGGGCCGTTGCATGTCCGGTAACGCCGCAGCTCTGCGCAATCACCGGTTCTGTCCCGGGACCAGAATCGCGCAATGGCTGAGACCGGGACAGAGTCGCTGACAATCCACGAAAAGAGCGTTACCTTGACCCTCAGGTCATCTGCATTAGAGGGGGCCTATTGCGGAAACGCAGATCGGCAGATTCGTCTCTAATCCAGTCGAAACCACGTTGTTTCAAGGACTTCCGTCGAACGCCTGCGGCACCGGATGAAGACGGATTTCCCTTGTTAGAGCCTGTTTCGGCACCGGTATTTCAGGGTTAGTCACGAATATACTTGAGATCTTATCACGTGCCCGTCATACCTAGTAACGCGAAAACCATACCAACGCCGACCAACGCGTTTCCTGAGGGGTCTGAGCAGCCACCTCGTCAAAGTAACGCAGAAAGAAGCGGCAAGTGACAGGCGGAATTCCATGCACCCGGTGCTGCACGACAAGCTGAAAGCCGATGCAGAGCGTCTCTCCGAGGCGCTCGAACACATGTCGAAACTCTTCCTTGCCCCCAAGGAGGAGAAGGCCCTGCGCAGCTTCAGCACCTCCGAGGTGGCGGAGCTTCTGCGCGTGTCCGACGGCTACCTGCGCAAGGCGCATTTCGACGGCAAGCTGCCCGAGGTTTTCCAGGGCCCCGGGAACAAGCGGCTCTATACCGGCGACGACATCCTGAACATCCGCCATATCCTGTCCCAGACGGCCAAAGACCCCTACCAGTTCCTCCCAGGGCGCAAGCCGGGCGACAAGCTGCAGATCTGGTCGACGGTGAACTTCAAGGGCGGGTCGAGCAAGACCACCACGACGGTGACACTGGGCATGCGGCTCGCGCTGCGGGGCTACCGGGTTCTGCTGATCGACGCCGACCCGCAGGCCTCGCTCACCACCTTCTTCGGCTACCAGCCCGAGATCGATTTCCGCGAGGGCGGCACGCTCTACGACGCGATCCGCTACAACGAGGGCGACACGACCCGCGTGCCCCTGACGGATGTGCTGAAGTCGACCTATTTCCCCAATCTCGACCTCGTGCCGGGCGGCATCATGCTGTCCGAATTCGAGACCGAGACCCCCACCGCCCTCAGCCGGGGCGAGCAGCCGGTGTTCTTCAACCGCATCCGGGAGCCCCTGCGGCAGGTCGAGGACGATTACGACATCGTCCTGATCGACTGTCCGCCGCAGCTTGGCTACCTGACCATGTCCGCGGTCTGTGCCTCCACCTCGCTTCTGATGACGATCATCCCCGAGCGGGTGGACCTCGCCTCGGCCAGCCAGTTCCTGACCATGGCGTCGGGCATCCTCGAGGTGCTGCATTCCAATGGCGGCGTGGGGACATACGACAATTTCGCCTACCTGCTGACCCGGTTCGACACCGCGATCAGCACCCAGCAGGACCTGTCCGAGTGGATACGTGAACTGCTGGGCGACAGCGTGATCCCGACGCCCTTCGTGAAGTCCTCGGCGGTCAGCGAGGCCGGTCTGGCCCAGAAGACGATCTTCGAGGTGGAGTTGAGCGGGTCGAAGAACCGCAAGACCTATGACCGGGCGCTCGAGTCCGTGATCGGGTTTTCCAACGACATCGAGAAGATGATACAGGCCGCGTGGAACCGGGGAGGCAGCCATGAAACGTGATCTGCTGGCCAAGAGCCTGTCGCAAATGGGCACCCGCAAGACCGAGAACAGCCCCCCTGCCCCCTCCAAGGCGCCGGAAACGGCGCCGCGCTCGTTGAAGAGCATGTCGGACGTCCTCTCGCAGGTCGCCGCACAGGCGGCACAGGAGATCGACCCGGCCGAGATTGCGGACAGCGAGATCGCGGACCGGTTCGACGTGACCGTGGGTCTCGATGACCTGATCGAGTCGATCCGGACCTCCGGGCAGCAGCTTCCGGCCCTCCTGCGCTACAGGCGCGGATCGGGACCGCGGTACGAGGTGGTCTATGGCCGCCGCCGGATCGCGGCCTGCCGGGCGCTCGGCCTCAAGGTGAAGGCCTACGTCAAGGAGATGGACCAGCGCGAGGCGCTCGTCTCGCAGGCGCTGGAGAACTCCGCCCGGCTGGAGCGGAGCTTCATCGAACAGGCGATCTTTGCCACCCGGCTGGAAGACCAGGGCTTTACCCGTGCCGAGATCGGCGAGGTTCTGGCCGTGGACAAGGGCACGCTGAGCAAGCTGGTGGGCGTGGCCCGCGACGTGCCGGACGGGGTGATCTACCGGATCGGTGCGGCCCATGACGCGGGCCGCCGCCCGTGGCTGGAGCTGCGGCGTCTGGTGAAGAGCGAGGGCGCCCCCGAGGGCGTCGCGCTGGAGGCCCTCGTACCGGAGAGCGGAGACCCGGCAGAGAAGCTGGCAAAGCTGATCGCGGCCCTGCAGGTGCGCGAACGGCGCCCGGCCCCCTCCCCTGCCCCGCAGAGCCCGGACGCATCGGGTCCGGTCAGCAGCAAGGCCCGCGGACGCCGCGTGACCATCGAGGTCGCGGCGGAGTCCGAGCGGGCCTTCATAGGATTTGTGGAAGCGCGGCTTCAGGCCCTCTACGACGAATGGAAGTCGTCGCAGAGTTAGATCGCGTAACACATTGATAATGCAGGGTTGGCCATGGTCAACCCTGTGAAAATTGAGGCAAACAAGAGCAACCAGGAGGCAGATACAGGCAAAAAGAAACCCCCCGAAGGCGGTTAAGCACTCCAGAGGGTCCCGATTTACTAGCACTATCTTGGTACCCCCAAAGCTTGGATCCTGCAACACCAATTCGGTGAACAGCTTCGCTTTGCCTGCTGAAATCACATGGAAGAGATCAGAGGTTCGGCCGTTTCGGCCGAGGCACAGTCCATCTGTGCCAACCCGCAGGGCACAGCCTTCGCGGGACTGGGGACGATTGCGCAGCAACCCTACTTCAAGGCCGTGCGTCGACGCGACCTGATGGCCGCGGTCAATACCCTGGCGCGGGATCTTGGCCTGCGCGCCTCGGGCGTCATGGTGCTCGATGCGCTGCTCAGCTGCCTGCCCTGCAAGGAGCCCAAGACAGGGGCCGAGCTGCCGATCACACCGCTCACCCTGCTCACGGTCTACGCGGCCAACGAGACGCTGTGCTTCCGCGCCAAGGGGATCACCGAGCGTCAGCTGCGCCGGCACCTGGAGCGGTTCGAGGAGATCGGCCTGCTGGCCCGGCGCGACAGCGCCAATGGCAAGCGCTTCCCGGTGCAGCGCGGCGGCAAGACGATCGGCGCCTTCGGGCTGGACCTCTCTCCGCTCCTCGCCCGCTCCGAAGAGCTTCTGACCCGCGCCGAATCCAAGCGCCGGGAGAGGGACGAGCTGAAGGGCCTCAAGGCCTGTATCCACAAGCTGCGGGCCCGCTGCCTTGCCCTCGACCTGGATGAGGCTGCAGTGACCTTCGTCGAGGGGCTGCGCAACAGCCTGCGCCGCGTGGGCCTGACCCGTCTCGAGGCAACCCAAATGCTGGACGATCTCACCGCCCTCCTCAGCCGGCACGAGGCGCCCGCCTCGCGCCAGTCGGCATGCGTTCCGGATCAGTCGCAGCGCACGACCGAAACAGCGGAACAGACCGGCACTGACGGACAAAATGACCGGCACAAAGAACCAGAAAATTCAGATCCTAAAAAAATCACCGCACCGACTGTGGCCGAGGTCTGGACGGACCTTGGGACGCTTTCGATGTTCTACCCAGAGGCGCCACGGACAGCTCATGCTCTCAGGACCCTTCTCCATGACTTCGCAGCCATGCTGAGAATAGGAACCGAGACCCTCGCCGACGCGCTACAGTCTCACGGGATCATTCCGACGCTCCGAAGCCTCGACCAACTGGCAGCGAAGGCGCATGAGATCGACCGACCCGATGGATATCTGCGGGCAATGCTCCAAGGCACCTCGGGCAAGCGGGTTGGCCATGGCCAACTTTGCTGACCATCGACACGTGCAGGGCGATGGCCGTCGAGGATCGCTTGGTGGAGTACGCGCAGAAGTTGGCCATGGCCAACTTGCAGACTTTGTCCGCTTGTCGACCGCCAGGGCCTCGGCGAAATCTACCAGTTCAGAAGATAGCGCGTCGACCGGCCGCCTTCGGGTGCACGTGTCACCACACCGCGGCGTTCCAGATCCGCAAGGTCCCGGGTGGCCGTTGCTGGAGAGATGCGGGCCATCTTACCATAGGGCCCTGCGGAGAGGCCGAGGCCAACCCGTTCCTCACCTTCAAGGAAGAGCCGCCGCAGCACCGCAAGCGCCCTCTCGGGCAGGTCGCCGTGGGCGGTGAGAAACGCATTCCGGCGCACGAGGAACCGCGCCTCGCGCTCTGCCTCCGTCACGCCCGCGTCGAGCCGCTCCAGCAGCCAGACGACGAAGGGCGTGGCATCGATCACATCGCCCGAAACCTGACGCCCGGACTGCAGCGCCGCGTAGTAGCCGCGCTTGTCGCTGTCGATCTGACGGGACAGGGAGAAGGGCAGTGCCCCCTCGCGGGCAAAGACATGCTCCATGATCGCGCGCCCGATCCGGCCATTGCCATCGGAGAACGGGTGGATCGATTCAAACCACAGATGCGCGAGGGCGGCGCGCAGGGGCAGGGGATGCCGGTCCGCTTCGAGCCAGTCGAGGAACCGGTCCATCTCCTCTGCTACACGGTCCGCCGGGGGCGCACTGTAGAGCACATCCTCGCGCCGCCCGCTGGGGCCGCGCACGATCTCCATGGCTAAGCTCCGCCATTGGCCGCGGTCCTCGACCTCGATCCCGTGGAAGAGAAGATCATGCCAGTGATGGAGGATGGCCGCCGTCAGTGGCGGCTCACCGGCGCGGGCCTCCAGCATCAGTTCGGCAATCGCATCGCTGCGCCGCTGGGGCAGGGCCTGCCTGTGGGCAAGGGAGGCCACGACCGAGGCCTCGATCTCGCCCGATGACAGGGGGGCACCCTCGATGGCGAAACTGGCGAGCGCCTCGCCGGTGACGGCCCGCAGGAAGATCTCCGCGCGCTCTTCGGGGGCAAGGCCCGCGTGCAGCCCGTCGATCGCCCCAAGGCGCGCCATGACACGGGCCAGAGGGGCCTCGGTCGCAGCGGGGTCATGGCGGAAGCGGGGCCAGGCGGGGGTGTTCCAGATCTCCATGAGGCGATTGATCTGCTTTTTCGCCTCATGAATCAAGCATTCCTGACGTGAATGCGGCGGCGTAATCTCCTCATTACGCCGCCGCAGGTCGTCGATGATATGGGGTTTGCCCTATTCCGCAGCCGATGCGGAGGTCCGGGGCAGGGCCCAGAGGGCGGCCTCCGGGTCCGCGGATACCGCCGTGCCGCTGGCGAACATCTGCTGAAGCTGCGCGTCGTCATAGCCGAGTTCGGCGAGGATCGCGGCGCTGTCCTCGCCCAGCAGGGGCGGGGCCGCGGCCAACCCGGCGGCGTGGAGCAGGGCGGGCAGCGGGAAATCGGGCGCGGTGAAGTCATAGGCGCTGAAGCCGAAGTCCGTGGCCTTGCCGGGGGCCTGCGCCTGCGGCGTTTCCAACACACGGTCCGTCGACAGGATCTCGGTGAAGCCCACACCCTCTGCCGAGAGCGCGGCCACCAGCGCGTCCCAGTCCTGCGCGCCGACCGCCTCACGCACCATGGCCTCGACCTGGGGACGCGCACGGCGGCGGTCCCGCAGCCCGGCCAGAGCCGGATCGGCGGGGATGCCCGTGGCGCGGCAGAACCGGCGCCAGTGTTCGTCGGTCAGCATCACGAGGTAGATCCAGCGCCCGTCCCGGGTTTCGTAGGCGCCGTAGCCGGGGATCGAGAATTCCGCCGAGGGCTCGGTCTCGGGCCGGCCGAGGATCTGGGACTTCAGCTGGACCCCCAGCAGATCGCGCGCGGCGATGTGCAGCCCCGTCTCGTAGAGGCCGAGTTCGATGTTGCGCTTTGCCGGGTCGTCCGACAGCAGCGCGGTGAGCACGGCGATCACCGCGTAGCAGCCCGCGAACTGGTCATGGTAGGACGGGCCGAGCCGGGACGGACGCCCGTCCACCCGGTTGGAGAACATGACCCCCGTGGCGGCCTCCGCGATCGGGTTCGAGGCGACCTGCTCCTCCAGCGGGCCGGCGCCGTAGCCCTTGATGTGGCAGAACACCAGGTCGGGGTTGAGCACAGAGAGGTCCTCGTAGGTCGCCCCCAGCTTGCGTGCCGCGGAGGGCGAGAGGTTGTGCACGACGATGTCGGCCTGCGCGACCAGCTTGCGGAAGGCCTCGCGTCCGGCGTCGGAAGTGAGGTCGAGGCAGAGGCTGCGCTTGCCGCGGTTGAAGGCGAGGTAGCTGCCGCTGGGGCCCCCGCGGACCAGCTTGCGGGTGGTCTCGCCGGCGGGCGGTTCGATCTTGACCACCTCCGCCCCCAGTTGTTGCAGGATATGCGTGGCGAAGGGGGCTGCGATCATGCTGCCCAGTTCCACCACCTTGCGGCCTGCCAGAACGCCATTGGTCATCTTGTCCTCCCGTATCGGATGCCTGCCACGCCGGGGCAGGGCGGGTTCAGAAGTGTCAGAAGGCCTGAAGTGTGGCAAGTCAGAAAATGCATTATCATGGCCGCCACCGAGGTTTCTATCATGGCGAGACCGCCTGCTACACCGCGTTTCTCCTGTTGAAACAGCATTATATGAGAGTTTTGACGCCGCCACGCCTATTCCAGGTGCTTTTAGTGGATGCATTATATATTGACAGCCTAGGACCCTCTGCGTAGCTTCGACTGAAAATAACGAAGCATGTATGGGAGGAGATCACATGTTTTCGGTACTCAGGGGAGCGGTCGCCACGACCGCGCTCGCAGCGGGGCTATGCCTTGCGGGGCCGCTGGCGGCGGCAGATGCGGGGATCGACGAGGAGAACAAGGTGGTGACGATCGGCGCCTTCACGCCCGTGACGGGGCCGGTGCCGTTCTATGCCATCCTGACCCACGCGGCGGAGGCCTATTACCGCAATCTCAACGAGAATGGCGGCATCGACGGCTGGACGATCAACTATGTCACCAAGGATGACGGCTACGACCCGGCGCGCTCGGTCGCGGTGACGCGGCAGATGGTCGAGGATGACGGCATCTTCGCCCTCGCCGCGCCCATCGGCACGGCCACCAATGTCGCCGTCCTGCCCTATGCCCGCGAGGTCGGCCTGCCCGTGGTGGGCCCGATCGGCGGGGCCTCGGCCTTCTTCGTGGAGCCGACGGTCTTTCCGCTGCTGCCGGACTACGGCTGGTCGGCGGCGTCCAACCTCGACTACGCGGTGAACACGCTGGGGCTGAAGAAGGTGGCCCTGCTGTGGGAGAACGACGAGTTGGGAAAATCCGCCAAGCGCGGCTTTGACGCCTACATGGCCGAGATGGAGATGGAGCCCGCCGAGTCGGTGCCCTTCGACGTGAAGACCACCAGCTTCAGCGCCCATATCCGCCGCGTCGCGAATTCCGGCGCCGAGGCGGTGATCCTCTTCGGCTCCAACGCCAACCTTGCCGCGGCACTGAAGGCCGCGGACCTGCAGGGGCTGGACGTGGAATGGTTCGCGCCCTTCTTCACCGCCGATCCCTCGACCCTGAAGCTGGCGGGCGACCTGCTGGACGGCGTGCACTTCTCCTCCTGGCTGATGCCGGTGAGCAGCGACGATGCGGGGATCAGCGCCTACCGCGAGTCGATCAAGACCTACTACCCGGAGGACCCGGTGGGCGTCTTCGGCCTGAACGGCTGGTCCAACGCGGCGATCTTCCACAAGGGGTTCGAGGCGCTGCTGGCCTCGGGCAAGGAACTGACCCGCGCGAACCTCGTGGCGGCGCTGGAAACCCTGAAGGACGCGGACGTGGGTGGCGCCCGCGGCGTGACCTTCGAGGCGGGCGATCACCGGGGGACCCGGCAGGAAGGCATCATCCAGTCCAAGGATGGCGGCTTCGAGCTGGTGCAGGAATTCCGGCCCTATCCCGCGGTCGTCTTCGACGCGAAGACCGAGTGACCGCAGGGCGTGCGCCTCGGGCGGGGCGCACGCCAGTGAACTTACATGACGAAATTTCGGGAGACAGGGATGACCCTGATACCAGTCAGTGCGCCGGCGCGCATGGAGGGACGGATCGCGCTCGTGACGGGCGCGGCAGGCGGGATCGGACGGGCCACGGTGCTGGCCCTGGCCGAGGCGGGGGCGACGGTGATCGCGACCGACATCGCCGAGACGGCGGACTTCGGCACCGACCGGGTGCAGTACCGCCGCTACGACGTCACCTCGCGCGAGGAGACCGATGCGCTGGTCGCCGCCGTGCTGGAGGCCCATGGCCGCATCGACGCGCTGGTGCTCTGCGCCGGCACGATCTCGCACCGGCCGCTGGCCGAGAGCACGGACGACGAATGGCGGTCGATCCTCGACGTGAACCTCATGGGGGTTGTGAACCCGGTCCGGGCGATCTTCCCGGTGATGGAGGGGCAGGGCTTCGGCAAGATGGTCGCCCTCGGCTCCATCGCGGCCAAGATCGGCGGTGTCGCCTCGGGGCCGTCTTACGTCGCGGCGAAAAGCGCGGTGCACGGGCTTATGAAATGGGTCGCCAAGGCGGGGGCGCCCAAGGGGGTCTATGCCTCGATCATCGCGCCCGGCCCGGTGGAGACCCCGATGTGGGAAACCGTCACCCAACGGGCGGCGCCCTCGGCCAACGGCAATGTGCCCCTCGGCCGCTTCGGCCAGCCCGAAGATATCGCGCAGGCGATCCTCTTCCTCTGTTCGCCTGCTTCCAACTGGATCACCGGCACCGTTCTCGACGTGAACGGCGGCATGTTGATGGATTGAGATCATGAGCAACACCAACACCATCGGATTCATCGGCCTCGGCGTCATGGGCGGCCCCATGTGCCGCAACATGGCACGGAAACATCCGGGCCGCGTGCTGGCCTTCGACCTGTCGGAAGACGCGCTGAGGGCGGTCGAGGAGGCGGGCGCCACCCGCGTGCCCTCGGTCGAGGCGCTGGCGGCGGAGGCGGAGGTGATCTTCCTCTCGCTGCCCGGCGGCCCGCAGGTGGAGAAGGTCAGCGCCGCCATCGCCGCGGCGGGCGGGCGCTGTGACCTGGTGGTGGATCTCTCCACCACGCCGGTCGCCACCGCGCGCAGCGTGGCAGCCGATCTGGCCCCCAATGGCATCGGCTTTGCCGACGCCCCCGTGGCGCGCACCCGCGAGGCGGCGCAGAAGGGGGCGCTGGCGATCATGGTGGGGGCCCCGGACGCGGTCTTTGCCCGGATCGGTCCCATGCTCGACTACATCGCCACCGACGTGACCCACGGCGGGGACGTGGGGGCAGGGCAGGTGCTGAAGCTGGTCAACAACATGCTGGTCTTCGCCAATACCGTGGCCCTGGCCGAGATGATGGTGCTGGGCGAGAAGGCAGGCGTCGCACCGGAGGTCCTGCTGGAGGCGGTCTCCAAGGGCTCGGGCGACAGCTTCGTGCTGCGCAACCACGGCATGAAGGCGATGCTGCCCCGGGTCTTCCCGGACAAGGCCTTCTCGCCGGAATACGTGCTCAAGGACATCTCCTACGTGTTCGAACTGGCGGGCGACCTCGGCGTGGCGCTGCCCGCCGCGGGCACCGCGCGCAGCTACTACGAGACCGCCACCGGCACCGACCTGTCCGGGCGCTACTTCCCGGGCGTGATCGAGCTGGTCGAACGCGGGGACATGGCGACAGGGGAGGGGGCCGCGCCCCGCAAGACGGCGGGAGAGGCGGCATGAGCGATCTCTTCCGCGACCTCTTTCCGCTGGTCTGGTCGGGGATGATCACCGGGTGCCTCTATGCGCTTGGCGCGCTCGGGCTGGTGATGATCTTCAAGTCCTCCCGCGTGGTGAACTTCAGTCACGGCAACGTGGCGGGCTTTGCCGCCTTCCTGATCTACGGCTTTTCCAGCGGGATGCTGATGGAGCTGAGCTGGGGCGCGGCGGTGCTGCTGGCGGTGATCGCGGTGATCGCGATCGCCTTCATGACCTACGCGCTGATCTCGCCCCTCGTCTTCGAGAGCGACCTGACCGCCACCATCGCCACGCTGGGGATCGGGCTGATCGCGCAGGGCGCGACGCTGCTGATCTTCGGCGCCGATATTGTCAGCCTCGACCTGCCGATCCCGCGCTTCGGGATGTCGGTGCTGGGGCTCTTCGTCACCGGCTATGACCTGACCGTCCTGGCGGTGGCCATCGTGACCATCGCGGCGCTCTTCTTCGTCATCGACCATACCAAGCTGGGCGTGGCCTTCCGCGCGATCTCGGAGAACCCCTTCGCGGCCGAGGTCTGCGGGCTGAACCTGCGCTCCGTCCACCTCTTCTCGTGGATGGTGGCGGCGGTGCTGGGGGTCGTGGGCGCGCTGCTGATCGTGCCGACCACCTTCCTGTCCGTGACGACGGTGGCGGCCTTCATGCTGCAGGCCTTCGCGGCGGCGGTGATCGGTGGTTTTGCCAGCCTGCCCGGCGCCCTGCTGGGCGGCATCCTGATCGGTGTGCTGATGAACCTCTTCACCTTCTACGTCTCGCCCGAGTTCTCCTCGACCTTCCTGCTTGGGGTGATCCTGCTGGCGCTGAACATCTTCCCGAACGGCATCCTCGAACGCGTGGGAGGGACCCGTGTCTGATCAATCCGCAAGTCTCAACGGAACCGCGGTGGGGCAGGGGCGTCTGGCCCTGCGGCCCGAGGCGCTGACCTGGGCGGTGCTGCTGCTGCTGCTCGTGCTGCCCTTCCTGCTGGGCGGGTCGTGGATCTTCACGCTGGGGGTCTGTTTCGCCAATGCGATCGGCGTGCTCTCGGTCTCGGTCCTCGTGCGCTACGGCGGCGAGGTCTCCATCGGGCACAGTTTCTTTGCCGCGGTGGGGGCCTATTCCGTGGCCGTGCTCGACACCCGCTACGGGCTGTCGCTGATCGCCAGCCTGCCCCTCGCGCTTGCGCTTGGCGTGGTGGCCGGCGTGGCCTTTGCCTGGCCGTCCCGGCGGCTTTCCGGCATCTACCTCGCGGTCTCAACCATGGCGCTCGCCCTCGCGGTGCCCGAGATGATCAACAACATGGACGGGCTCACCGGCGGCTACGAGGGGCTCTATGTCTCGCAGCCCGTGATCCCGGGCGTGAAGATGGGGCTGCAGCGCTACTACGGCGCGCTGATCGTGCTGGCGCTGGTGGTCTACGGGCTGTCGCGCCTGCGCCGGTCGCGGCAGGGGCTGGTCCTGCTGCTGGCCAAGGCCCATCCGGCCGCCGCCGATGCCTTCGGCACCCGGCGGGTCTGGGCGCGGATCGCGGTCATGGGGATCAGCGGCGGGATTGCCGCGCTCTGCGGGGCGATGCTGGGCTTTGCCGGCTCCACCGTCAGCCCCAGCGGCTTCACGCTCTGGTCCGCGATCTTCCTGCTCGTGGGCTCGGTGGTCAGCTTCTACGGGCTCACCCTGCCGCGCGCGCTGATCGGGGGCGCCTTCCTGACGCTGGTGCCGCAGATGCTCTCGGCCTCGGGGGCGTGGATCCCGGTGCTCTACGGGCTGGCGCTGCTGGGGGTGATCCTCTTCGGCCACTACCTGCCACGCCTGAGGGCGCTGGCGCGCCGGAAAGGCGGTGCATGATGGACAGGACGACCAAGGCGCTGACGGGGCAGGGGATCGCCCTCTCCTTCGGCGGGATCGAAGTGCTCAAGGGGCTCGACGTGCAATTCCGCGCCGGAGAGATCACCGGGCTGATCGGCCCCAACGGGGCGGGCAAGACGAGCCTCTTCAACTGTCTCACCGGGGCCTATACGCCCCAGAAGGGCTCGATCCGCTATGACGGCCAGCCGCTCGACGGGCTGCCACCCGCTGCGCGGGCCAGCCGGGGGATCGTGCGCAGCTTCCAGCATGTGGCGCTCAGCCCCGACCTGACGGTGCTGGAGAACGTGATGATCGGCGTGGCGCGCAATCACCATGCCGGCTGGCTCCATGCCTTCCTGCCCACCGGGCGCGGACGCCGCGAAATGGCCGGGATGCGTGCCGCCGCCATGGCCGCGCTGAGCGAACTGGGATTGGCGCAGGCGGCGGAGAAACTGCCCGCGCAGCTGCCGCCCGGCATGCTGCGGCTGGTGGAGATCGCCCGCGCCATCGTCGGCAAGCCCGACGTGCTGCTGCTGGACGAACCGGCGGCGGGCCTCAACAACGCCGAGACCCGCGACCTGATGCGGAGCCTGCGACGGCTGGCCTCGCCCGACCTCGTGATGGTTGTGGTGGAGCATGACATGGACCTCGTCATGTCGATCTGCGACCGGATCTACGTGCTGAACTTCGGCGCCTTCGTGGCTGTCGGCAGCCCCGCCGAGGTGCGCGCCGACGAGGAGGTGGTCCGCATCTACCTGGGGAGCGACGATGAGTGATCTGCTGACAGTGAGCGGCCTTTCGGTCTTCTACGGCGCCTCGGCGCAGGCGGTGGAGGAGGTCTCCTTCTCGGTGCCGCGCGGCTCCGTGGTGGCGTTGCTGGGGGCGAACGGGGCCGGCAAGACCTCGATCATGAAGGCCGTGTCCGGCCTGATCCCGGCGCGGGGCGAGGTCACCTTCGACGGCGCGCCCCTCGGGGCCCTGCCGGCGCGGGAGCGGGTGAAACGCGGCGTGGTCTACGTGCCCGAAGGGCGCGAGATCGTTGGCCAGATGACCGTGCGCGAGAACCTGACGCTGGGGGGCTACCACCTGCCCAAGCGCGAGCGGAAGACCCGGGCCGAGATGGTACTGGACCTCTTCCCCGAGATCGCCAACAAGGCCGACCGCCACGCCTGGCGCCTGTCGGGCGGCGAGCAGCAGATGCTGGCGATCGGGCGCGGGCTGATGGCCGGGCCCCGGCTTCTGCTGCTGGACGAGCCCTCGCTGGGGCTGGCGCCGATGCTGGTGCGCCGGGTCTTCGACCGGCTGGGCGCGATCCGGCGCGAAAGCGACCTTGCCATCGTGCTGGTGGAACAGAACCTCGCCATGACCATGCGTATCTGCGACGAGCTGCACTTCCTGCGCGGCGGCCAGATCGTCGGCCATCGCTCGGCGGAAGAACTGCGCGACCCGGCGGCCCGGGCCGAGGCGGTGGATGCCTACCTGGGGGCGGCGGCCGCATGACAAAGGTCTGGGAGATTTACGGCATCCGCCACGCGGAGAACCGGGGCCGCGTTCGTGGGCAGAATTTCATCCTCGAATCCGAGCCGGAGGCGCCCCTGCCGCTCGACTTCTATTCGTGGCTCCTGCGCTGCGGCGACGAGGTGATCGTCGTCGACACGGGCATGGACCCGGCGAAGGCCGCGAAACATGGGCACAACCACCTGCTAAGCCCGGTGGACGCCCTGCGAACGCTGGGGGTGGAGGCGGCGGAGGTTGAGACCGTCATCCTGACCCATGCCCATTACGATCACCTCGGCTTCCTCGACGCCTTCCCGGCGGCGCGTTTCCACATGCAGGCGGCGGAGATGGACTATGTCACCGGTCCGTGGATGATGAAGCCGTGGTTCCGCCGCGCCTACGAGGTGGACGAGATCACCCGACTGGTGCAACTGCTCCACGGCGGCCGCCTTGACCTGCACGGGCGCGAGGCCCGGATCGCCGAGGGCGTGACGGTGCACTGGGTCGGCGGCCATTGTGCGGGACAGGAGATCGTGCGCGTCCGCACCGCGCGGGGCTGGGTCGTGCTGGCCTCGGACGCGCTGCATTACTACGAGGAATACGCCCGCGGCGTGCCCTTCGCCGTGGTCTACAGCTCGGCCGAGATGATTGCGGCCCATGACGTGATCCGCGCCCTTGCCGACAGCGACAGCCACGTGCTGCCTGCCCATGATCCGCAGATGGTCGACCTGTTCCCGGCGGTGGCCGAGAATATCCTGCGCCTCGACGTGGCCCCCGATGCGCGGGGGTGGGGATGAGATATTGCATTATCCCGGCGGAGCAGTGGTATAGTGGGCCCCTGAGTTTTACGGAAGGTCAGGCACTTGAAGCATCAGACCAAGGAAGAGCGCGTCGCGGATTACCTCCGGGAAGGCATTATCTCGGGCAAGTTCCCGCGCGGGTCGAAGCTGAAACAGGCCGAGATCGCGGAGATGATCGGCACCTCGATCACCCCGGTGCGCGAGGCGATCAAGCTGCTGGAGGCCGAGGGCTTCATCCTGGGGACCTCGCATCGCGGGGCCGTGGTGGCGCCCTTCGACATCGATGCGACCGAAGAGATCGTGGACCTGCGGGTGACGCTGGAAAGCAAGCTGGCGCTGCGGGCGATGACCAAACTCAGCAGCGAGAACGTGGCCGAGTTGCGCGCGCTTCAGGACCAGATCGAGGCCGCTGCCGCCTCCGGGGACAAGGACGCGGTGCGGATCATCAACTACCGGTTCCACGAGGTGCTCTACCTCGCCGCGGAGCTGCCGCAGACCCTGCGCTTCGTGCGGGCGCTGTGGGCGCGCTATCCCTTCGACCTGATCAACAAGCTCGACAACCGCATCGACCGGGCCTCGAAAGAGCACCACGAGATGCTGAGCGCGATCCTCTCGCGCGACGAGGGCGCCATGCTGAGCGCCCTGCGCAGCCACATCCGCGCGGGCTGGGACGAATTCAAGGCAGGCTACACCGGCTAGGCGCCTCTGCCCGGTCCGCTGGCCTGCCGCCACCGGATCACTGCAGAAAAGGAGAGCCTGATGGCCAGTGAGAGCATCCTGCTTGTCATGGACATGATGAACGACCTCGTGCACCCCGACGGGATGGGGGGCACGTCCTACGTGCCGCTCTGCGAGGCGCGCGGCGTCTATGACAACACCAAGCTGGCGATCCGCCGGGCCCGCGAGGCGGGGATCATGGTGGGCTACGTGCGGGTCGGCTTCTCGCCGGATTACGCCGAGTGCCCGCCCGGATCGCCGGTGTTTTCCAAGGCGAAGGAGAACGGCGTCTTCACCCTGGGCAGCTGGGGTACGCAGGTCTTCGACGGTTTCGCCCCGCAGGAGGGCGACCCCGACATCGTCAAGCACCGGGTCAGCCCGTTCTACGGCACCAAGCTGGAACCGCTGCTGCGCGCGCAGGGCGTGAAGCGGCTGATCCTCTGCGGGGTCTCCACCAATGGCGTCGTCTCGGCGGCGGTGCGGGAAGGGCATGACCGGGATTATGCCTGCGTCGTGCTGGAGGACTGCTGTGCCGGCGCCACCAGCGAGGAGCATGACTTCGCCCTCGCCGGTCTGCGCCGCTATGCGCAGATCACCACGGCGGCCGAAGTCGCGCTCTGATCCATAAATGCATTATTCCGCTGTAGGGAGGGGGTAAATTCCCCTCCTGAAGCGCGTTTCTCCACGCTAATGACGGAATTGCCCTCAGAAAAATGCATTATCCGGCAAGTCTTCGGTTGACGAGAGAAAATATAATGCATTAACTGATCTCAACGGCGCGGGAGGATACGGCGCCGCCGGGACGCGGGGAGGACCCCGCGCCGGGCCAGGAAACCCCAGAGAGGAGATGCACACCGTGACCACGGCTGACACCAAGGACCCGATCAACAAGAACGTGGGCGGCGCCCCGGCCGAAGGGCTGATCACAGACGAGGCGGTCGCCGCCGCCCGTGGCATGATCGGCCTGCAATTGCGCCCCGAGGGCCCCTATCTTCAGGACGCGACCACAGACACGCTGCGCAACTGGTGCAATGGCATCGGCGATCTGAACCCGCTCTACCGGGAACAGGATTACGGGCGGAACTCGCGCTATGGCGGGCAGGTGGCCCATCCGATGTTCCCAATGGCCTTCGGCTGGGTCGGGCGCACCCGCTGGGGCCTGCCGGGCGTGCACGGCTTCTACGCCGGTAACGACTGGGAACTCTTCCGCCACATCCGCCCCGGCGACCGCATCAGTGCGATCGAACGCGTGGTGGGCGTCGAGGAGAAACAGTCCAAGTTCTCCGGCCGTCTCGTCCTGCAATATGTCGAGGCGACCTATTCCAACCAGCGCGGCGAAGTCGTGGCGCGCGCCCTCGGCACCTGCACCCGGCACGAGCGCAAGGCCGCGCGGGATGCGGGCAAGTACAAGGACATCACCACCCACGAATATACCGCCGATGAATACGAGGCGCTTGACGAGGCGATCCTGCGCGAGCCCGAGCGCATCCGCGGCAGCAATGTGCGCTACTGGGAAGACGTGAAGGAGGGCGAGAGCCTGGAGCCCATCGTGCGCGGCCCGCTGTCGCTGATGGACACCATGGGCTTCCTTGTCGGCTGCGGTCGCGGCCATACCCACGGCGTCGTCTTCCAGGCGGCGATGAAGCACCCCGGTCACTTCTTCCGCAACCCGGAAGCGGGCGGCGGGATCGAGTACACCGGCATCGGCCACCACCGCGAAAGCACCGCCAAGGAGGTCGGCGTGCCCGGCGTCTATGACTATGGCCCGCAGCGGTCGTCCTGGATGGCCTCGCTGGTCACCAACTGGATGGGCGACGCGGCCTTCCTGAAACGGGTCCGCACCGAGATGCGCCGCTTCAACACCATGGGCGACAGCACCTGGTGCAAGGGCAAGGTGGCGCGCAAGTACCACAAGGACGGCCACGCGCTCGTCGATCTGGAGATCTGGGGCGAGAACCAGCGCGGCGAGATCACCACGCCGGGTCTGGCGACCGTGATCCTGCCCAGCCGGGATCCGGACACCAAGGTGTTCTTCGACGGCAGCGCGCTCGACCTCGAGCTGCCGGTGGTCCGGTAACCCACACGACAACAGAGAAGGCGCCCGCGATGCGACAGGACGGAATACTCAGCGGCCTCCGCGTGGTCGAACATTGCTCCGGCGTGGCCGGGGCCTGGGCCGGGCGCCTTCTCGCCGCCCTCGGGGCGGAGGTGATCCTGATCGAACCGCCCGGCGGGCTGGAGCTGCGCCGCCGCGCGCCGCTCTTCGACAACGGGTCCAGCGCGCTTTTCGCCTACGTGGCGGCGGGCAAGCGCTCCGTGATCTGCGATCTCTCGGGGCGCGAGGGGCAGGGGCAGCTGCTGGCCCTGCTGGAGAGCGCCGACATCTTCATCGACGACACGCCGGTGGCCGAACGGCGGGCGCTGGGGCTGAAGCCCGAGGCCCTTGCCGCCAGTCATCCGGGGCTCGTCTACCTCTCCGTCCTGCCTTTCGGGGCGGTGGGTCCCAAGGCGGGCTGGAAGGGCGAGGAGGTTAACCTGATCCACGCGGGGGGCGAAGGCTACCTCCTGCCCAACGGGCTTTCGGCCGATCTCTTCCCCGAACGCCCCCCGCTCAAGATCGCGGGCCATTTCGCCGAGATGCAGGGCGGTACCGCTGCCGCGCTCGCCGGGCTGGCCGCGCTCTGGTCCGGCACCGGGCAATTCGTCGATGCCTCCACCCAGGAGGCGAATGTCGCGGTCGGCTGTTTCGCCCTGCAACGGTTCGGCGACGGCTCGGTCGAACACAGGCTGACGCGGTCCTTCCGCTTTGGCGGGGTGATCGAATGCGCCGATGGTCACGTCGAACTGCTGACGCTGGAGGAACGCCAGTGGCAGGGGCTCCTCGACCTCATGGGGCGGCCCGAATGGTCGCGCGATCCGGCGCTCGACGATGTGGTCGAACGCTCTGCGCGCGGCGACGAGATCAACCGTGCGATCCGTGCATGGGCCCGCGGGCAGAATGTCGATGACCTCGTCGCGCGGGCGCAGGAAAAGGGCGTGCCCATGGCGCGGTACAATACGCCGGCGCAGGTTCTGGCGGGCGCGCATGAGCAGGCCCGGGGCATCTTCCAGCGCCAGTGCCTCCCGGGGGTCGGCGAGGTCTCGGTGCAGGCCGCGCCCTTCCGGATCGGCGAGGCGCCGCCGCGCTGTGCCGGGCCCGCGCCGGTGGCGGGGGCCGACCAGCACCTGATCGCACGCCATGGAACCGAACGGAAAGTCACCGCATGAAACCGCTCTCCGGCATCCGCATCGCCGATTTCACCGTCCACGCGGCGGGGCCCTTCTGCACCCACATGCTGTCCCAACTGGGGGCAGAGTGCATCAAGATCGAAAGCGCGCAGCGCCCCGACATCTTCCGCAAGCCACATGCCGTCTATGGCCGGGCCGGGCCTGCGACCTTCGACCAAGTGGCCTCTAACAAGCTGTCGGTGCGGCTGAACCTGAAACACCCCGAGGGCGTGGCGCTCGCGCGGCAGCTGGTCGCCGTGTCCGACGTGGCGGCAGAGAGCTTCCGGGCCGGTGTGATGGCGCGTCTCGGGCTGGGCTACGAGGACCTGCGCGCGGTGAAACCCGATATCGTCATGACCTCGGTCTCCTCCTCGGGGCAGAGCGGCCCGGACAGCCATTTCGCGGGCTATGCGCCGCTCTTCGGCGCATGGGGCGGGCTGGGGCATCTGACCGGCTACGAGGACGGGCCGCCGGTGGAGATGCGCCACGTAATGGATCATTCCGTCGGCATGAACGCGGCGCTGGCCACCATGGCCGCGCTGCACCGGCGGCGGCGTATGGGGCAGGGCAGCCACGTCGACGTGGCCGCGCGCGAGGTGGCCTCGGCCATGGCGGGCGAGGCGATCACCGCGGCCTCCGCCGGGATCGAACCGCGCCGCATGGGCAACGCCGATCCGCAGCGGGCGCCGCAGGGGCTCTATGCCTCGCGTGAGACGGATCGCTGGATCTCGATCTGCGTCACCACTGACGCCGAGTGGGTGGCGCTCGCGCGGCTCATGGGGCGGGCGGAACTGGCGGCACATCCGGCCTATGCCACCGCCGCTGCCCGTGTCGCCCGGCGCGAGGCCGTGGACGCCATCGTGCGGGACTGGGCCGCCGTGCAGGAGGCCGAGGTGGCCGCCGACGGCCTGCAACGGGTCGGCATCCCGGCCCATGTCTCGTGGCGGGCGTCTGACATCGCGGGCGATCCGCACATGGGCGCCCGGCGCGCCGTGGTGGAGGTGACCGAGAGCGATGGCCGCCGCCGCAAGGCCGTGGGCTTCCCGGCCGGGTTCTCGCGCAGCGACGCGCCGGGGATGGACCGGGGCACGCCCGGGCTGGGGGAGCACGAGGAGTATGTCTACGGCGAACTCCTCGGCCTCGACAGGCGCGCGCGGGACCGCCTCGCCGATGCGCAAGTGATCTACTGACCGGAGGAGAAAGACGTGACCACCGACACCGCCCCGCGCCTGAGCGACCCCACCGAGGCCATCGGCCGGATCGAGACCCGGGCCGAACCGATCCTGCCCGACCGGGTTGCCGCCCTCGCGGCGACGCTGGGCCTCGACACCTTGCCGCGGGCGGGCGACGCGCTGCCCGCGGGCTGGCACTGGCTCTTCTTCAATCCCTTCGTCGCGCGCGGCGAGATCGGCGCGGATGGCCATCCGAAGCTGGGCGGCTTCCTGCCCGACACCGGGCTGCCCCAGCGGATGTGGGCGGGCGGGCGGCTGCGCTATCTCGCCCCGCTTCCCGTGGGCGCGCAGGCCGAGAAGCAGAGCGAGATCATCGATGTCGCCGCGAAGTCCGGCCGGGCCGGGCGGCTCGTCTTCGTCACCGTGCGGCACCGTATCTCCACCGGTGGCAGGCTGTGCATCGAGGAGGAGCAGGACATCGTCTACCGCGAGCCGCCGGCTGCCGATGCGCCCAGGCCGGTGCCCGCCGCCGCCCCCGAGGGGGCCGAGCGCAGCGCGGAGGTGCGGCCCGATCCGGTCCTGCTCTTCCGCTATTCGGCGCTCACCTCGAACGGGCACCGCATCCACTACGACCAGCCCTATGCCACCGGCGAGGAGGGCTATCCCGGCCTCGTGGTCCACGGGCCGCTGATCGCCACCCTGTTGCAGGGCTTTGCCGCGCAGATGCGCCCCGGGGCGCAGATGACCGGCTTCAGCTTCCGGGGGATGGCGCCGCTTTTCGTCGATGCGCACTTCCGGCTGGAGGCGGGGGCGGGCGAGGCGCCCGGCGCTCTTTCGGTCTGGGCCCGGGGCCCGGCGGGGGAACTGGCGATGAAGGCGGAGGCGACCTTCGCATGATCCCGCGCAGCTATCTCTTCGTGCCCGGTCACCGGCCCGACCGCTTCGACAAGGCCGCGGCCGCCGGGGCCGGGGCGGTGATCCTCGACCTGGAGGATGCCGTCGGCCCGCAGGACAAGGACGCGGCCCGTGGCCACGTGCGCGACTGGCTGGCGGCGGGCGGGCAGGCGCTGGTGCGGATCAACGCGGCCGGCACGCCGTGGCACGCCGCCGATCTCTCCGCGCTCTCCGGTCTGGGGGCCGAGGTGATGGTGCCCAAGGCCACGCCCCATGCCATGGCCGAGGTCGCCCGCAGCCTGCCGGGCCGGGCGCTGACGGCGCTGGTCGAAACGGTCGAGGGCCTCGCCGGGCTGCGCCAGACGGTGCATGTGCCGGGCGTCGCGCGGCTGGCCTTCGGGAACCTCGACTTCGGCGCCGATGCGCGCATTCCCGGCGGCGGGGCCGTGCTGGACCCGGCGCGGTTTGAACTGGTGATGGCGGCCCGGCTGGGGAACCTGCCGCCGCCCGTGGACGGGGTGACCACCGCGCTGAAGGACCCGGAGGTCATCGCGGCGGACGTGGCGCGGGCCCGCACCATGGGCTTCGGGGCCAAGCTCTGCATCCACCCGGCGCAGGTCGCGCCGGTGAACGCGGGTTTTGCCCCCACGCTGGACGAGGTCGACTGGGCCCACCGCATCCTTGCCGCGCTGGAGGGCGCGGGCGGGGCGGCGGTGCAGGTCGACGGCAAGATGGTGGACCGGCCGCTGCGCGACCGGGCCGAGGAGATCCTTCTGGGCGTTGACACCGCGGCGCCCTGACGGTGAGATCATACGCGGTGTGCGGCGGGCCCGAGGAGGGGGCCACCGCAAGCCCGTGACCGCCCGAGGAGGTGCGGGGGCGGGCATGACACCACAGTCTCGGGGAGGAGAGACCAATGAAACGTACGATTTTGGCCGCGCTTGGCGCGGCGGTTCTGTGTGCGCCCGCTGTTCGGGCGCAGGATATCCTGTTCGGCTCCACATCGGCCTCGTCCAGCCACTACGGCTACATCGTTGCCGTGGGCAAGCTGATCAACGACAGCGACAGCGGGCTCAGCGCCACGGTCGTCGAGACCGGCGCGGCGATGGACAACATCCGTCGGATGGAGCGCGGGCAGATCGACCTCGGCATCATCACCACCAACGTGGTGCAGCACGCGGTCGCGGGGACCAAGGAGTTCGACGGCCGCCCGCAGGACCTGCAACTCCTCTGGGTCTATGCGCCCTCGCCGCAGAACGTCATCGTGCGGGCGGACGCGGGGATCGACAGCCTTGCGGCGCTCGGCGGCACGCGGCTGAACCCGGGCATCAAGGGCTCGGCCACCGAGACCACGACCGAGGCGGTCTTCGACGTGCTCGGAATTGCGCCGGACTGGGTGCGCGGCTCGACCACCGACATCGTCGGTGCGATCAAGGACAACCGCCTGCCGGGCTACGTGAAATCCGGCACGCCCAAGCAGCTCGACAGTTCCACCATGGACATCGCCGTCTCGACCAGGATCAAGGTGCTGGGCCTCGACGAGGCGCAGGCCCGGACCGTGGCCGAGGCGATGCCGGATATCTCCATCGTCGATATCGCCGCCGGCGTGGGCGAGGATATCCCCGCCTACAAGACCTGGAGCTTCGGCGTGGGGATCGCCGCGACCTCGGCCATGTCCGACGACACCGCCTACCAGATCGTGAAGGCGGTGATGGAGGACAAGGAGGTGCAGGCCAACGCCTTCTCGGTGGTGAAGGGCGCAGACCTCGCCCAGATGACCCTCGACTATGCCACCGTCCCGCTGCATCCCGGCGCGCTGCGCTGGTTCGCGGAGCAGGGCATCGAGGTGCCCGAACGTCTGAAACCGGCGATGTGACGCCGCGCCGCGCGGGCCATCGCGCGGCCGCGGGGGGCGGGGTGCCACGCGGCATGCCGCCCCGATAGTCGCTGCGACGGTCCGTGCCGCCAGCCCCCGTACGCCGTCCGCCATCGCGGGCCGGCGACAGGGGGCGAAGGGAAGGCAGAGATGATCCTCGACCGCATTCAGCGGGGGCTTGCCATACTCGTCGGCGCCTTCGTTCTCTATACCGCCGCCACCGGCCCCTTCGAGGGGCTGATCCAGCGCGCGCTGTTCCTGGCCCTGGTCTGCAGCCTCGGCTTTGCCGTCTACCCGCTGGGGGCGGGGCGCCGCTGGCGGCCTCTGGGGCTGGCGATCGACCTTGCGCTGGTCGCTGCCACGCTGGCGGCCTGCACCTACGTGGTGGTGAACTACGACCGCATCATGACCGAACTGCCCTGGGCCACGACGCTGGACATGGCGCTGACCGCGGGCCTCGTGCTGGCGGTGCTGGAACTGGGGCGGCGCACCGTGGGCGTGATCTTCCCGGTGCTGGTGCTGATCGGGCTGGCCTATGCGCTCTACGGCAACCACCTGACCGGGCCGCTGCGGCATCGCGGCTTCGACAGCGCCTTCGTGACCGAGACGATCTTCCTCGGGGACCTCGGCATCTGGGGGATGCTGACCGGCGTCGCCGCGACGGTGATCGCGGCCTTCGTGCTCTTCGGGGCGCTGCTGCTGCACACCGGCGGCGGGCAGGCCTTCATGGACGTGGCGATGCGGCTCGGCGGGCGCCAGCCCGGCGGCGCGGCCAAGATCGCCACCATCGCCAGCGGGCTCTTCGGGATGATCTCGGGCTCGGCGGTGGCCAACGTGGCGACCACGGGCAATTTCACCATCCCGATGATGATCCGCCTCGGCTACCCCCGGCCCTTCGCCGCCGCGGTCGAGGCGGTGGCCTCCACCGGTGGTCAGATCGCGCCGCCGATCATGGGGGCCGCGGCCTTCGTCATGGCCGAAATCCTCGGCACCTCCTATGTCACGATCATCGTCGCTGCGATCCTGCCGGCGATGCTGTTCTACCTCTCCGTCTTCATGACGGTGCATTTCGTCGCCCTGCGCAGGGGCCTTGCGCTGGTGCCCGAGGCGGAACTGCCGGAGTGGAAGCAGATCGTGGCCCCGCGCCGGGTGCTGCCGACGCTGGCGGCACTGGGCGGGCTGGGGATCGGGATCTGGCTGGGCCGCTCGATCGCCACGGCGGCCTTCTACGGCATCCTCGGCCTGCTGGCCGCCTTCGTGGTGACCGAAGCCGGACGGCTGAGCCCGTGGCAGATGGCGCGCAAGGTCATCGCCGGGCTCGAGGACGCGGGCCGGGGCCTTGTCATCATCGGGGTGCTGCTGGCCGGGGCGCAGGTGCTGGTCTCGATGATCAACCTGACCGGCGTGGGCGTCTCGCTCTCCTCGCTGATCGTGTCGGTCGCGGGGGACAGCACCGTGATGGTGGCGCTCATCGTGGCCTTCGTCTGCATGATCATGGGCATGGGCCTGCCCACGACGGCGGCCTATGTCCTTGTCGCGGCAGTGCTGGCCCCGGCCATGACGGCGGTGGGGATCGACCCGCTGGCGGCGCATCTCTTCGTCTTCTACTTCGCGACGATCTCGGTCATCACGCCGCCGGTCTGCGTGGCGGTCTTCGTGGGCTCGGGCATCGCGAACACCAACTGGCTGCCCGCCGCGGGCGAGGCGGTGCGGCTGGGGGCAGTGACCTATCTGGTGCCGTTCCTGCTGTTGGTCTACCCCGGCATGATGCTGCAGGGCGGGCCGCTCGCGATCACCGAGGCGGTGGCGGCGGGGCTGGTCCTCGTGCTGGCGGTGCCCGCGCTGCTGGCGGGCATCCGGATCACCGGGCGGCGCGGCATCGACCTTGCACTCTACGCGGGGGCGATCGGGCTTGCGATCTACCCGCATCCCGTCACGCCCTTCGTGGCGCTTGCGCTTCTCGTGGGCGGGCATCAGCTGGGCCGGGCCCAGAGGAAGGCACTGGCATGACCATCAAGGACAGGACCGGCCGCAGCGGGGACATCCTGCGGATCGGCACCGGCGCCGGGTTCCAGGGCGATCGCATCGACCCGGCGGTGGACCTCGCGGAGCGCGGGGCGCTCGACTACCTCGTCTTCGAATGCCTTGCCGAGCGGACCATCGCGCTGGCCCAGCAGGCGCGGCTGGCGGACCCGGAGGCGGGCTACGACCCACTGCTGGAGCGCCGGATGCGGGCCGTCCTGCCCGCCTGTGCCCGCAACGGCACGCGGATCGTGACCAACATGGGTGCGGCCAATCCGCAGGCGGCCGCCCGCGCGACCCGGGCCGTGGCGCGGGAGCTGGGCCTCTCCGGTCTGAAGGTGGCCGCGGTGACCGGGGACGACGTCCTCGACCGGATCGGGCCCTGCGTTCTGGAGGAGACCGGCGCCCCGGCGGCCGCGCTTGGCGCGGGGCTCGTCTCGGCCAATGCCTACGTCGGGGCGGCGGGGATCGTCGCGGCGCTGGAGCAGGGCGCCGACGTGGTGATCTGCGGACGCGCCTCGGACCCGGCGCTGTTCCTCGGGCCACTGATCCACGGGTTCGGCTGGGCGATGGACGACTGGGTGCGGCTGGGACGGGGAACGCTGGTGGGGCATCTGCTGGAATGTTCGGCCCAGATCACCGGCGGCTACTTCGCCGATCCCGGCGTCAAGGACGTGCCGGACCTCGCCCGGATCGGCTTCCCGCTGGCAGAGGTGGACCGCGCCGGCAACGCGGTCATCACCAAGCTGCCGGGCACCGGCGGGCTGGTCACCCGCGCCACCTGCACCGAACAGCTGCTCTACGAGATCCACGACCCCGCCCGCTATCTGCAGCCGGACGTGGTGGCCGATTTCTCCGGTGTGGAGCTGGAGGAGATCGGGCCTGATCGCGTCGCGGTGTGCGGCGCGACCGGGCATCCCGCCTCCGGGCAGCTGAAGGTCTCGGTCGGTTACCGCGATGGCTGGCTGGGCGAGGGGCAGATTTCCTACGCCGGGGCCAACTGCGTGGCCCGGGGCTCGCTGGGGATCGACCTGCTGCGCGCGCGGCTGGCCCCGCTCGGCGCGGCGATCCTCGAGGACCGGGCCGAGCTGATCGGGCTCGATGCCATTGCGCCGGGGGCCCGTGTCGCGGCGGCGGCGGAGCCCGCCGAGGTCCGCCTGCGCTATGCCGCGCGCTGCCGGGATGCGGCCACCGCGCGGCAGGTGGGAGAGGAGGTCGAGGGGCTCTACCTCACCGGCCCGGCGGGCGGGGGCGGCGTCACCCGGCAGCATCGCGAGATTCTTGGCATCGCCACCGCCTTCCTGCCTGCGGCGCAAGTCGCCCAGCAGGTCGAGATCATGGAGGGACAGGATGAGACTGCATGACCTTGCCCACGCCCGGACCGGCGACAAGGGCGACACCTCGAACATCTCGGTCATCGCCTATCGGCCCGACGACTGGCCGCTGCTGGAGCGGGCGCTGACGCCCGAGGTGGTGGCCGCGCAGCTGGGCCTGGGGCAGGACGGCGGTGTCGAGCGCTTTGCGCTGCCCCAGCTCCACGCGCTGAACTTCGTGATCCTTGGCGCGCTTGCCGGGGGTGTCACGCGCTCGCTCGCGCTCGACGCCCATGGCAAGTGCCTTGCCTCGGTGCTGCTGCAACTGGACATGGATGACATGGCGCGCGACTGACACGTTGGTGCCTCCGGGCGCCGCGCAAAGCGACGACCTGCGGGCGCGGGGGCAGATGGCTCCCCCGCAGTGGTCCGGGCAGCTGGCCGCGGCCGTCCGACACGCGGGCAGCGGCATGCTCCCGCCGGTAAAGGCCATCAACGGTTGCCCGATCCGCCGGGACACCGCAGTCTGGCGCCAGAGCGCAACGGCGAGGGCTTCACGATGACGACACGGTTCATGGCACTGGTGATCGCGGGGCTGCTGGCCGCGCCCGCGGTGGCGCAGCAATCGGCTGACGCGGTGGCGCCCGAGGCGGCGACCGAAGGCGTCCTCGCACTGGGGCTGAGCCCCGCCGCGCAGGAGGCGCTGGACACCAAGGCGCAGGGGCTGCCCGCCCGCGCGGACGACTGGATGGTCGCCGCCGCGCATCCGCTGGCGGTCGAGGCGGGCGCGGATGTGCTGCGCCGCGGCGGCAGCGCGGCCGATGCGATGATCGCCGTGCAGGCGGTTCTCGGACTGGTGGAGCCGCAATCCTCGGGCCTCGGCGGCGGGGCCTTCCTCGTCTGGTACGACGCGGAGAGCGGGGAGGTGACCACCCTCGACGGGCGCGAGACGGCACCGCTGGCGGCGCGGCCCACGCATTTCCTCGACGACACCGGCGCGCCACTCGCCTTCTACGACGCGGTCGTGGGCGGGCGCTCCGTCGGCACGCCGGGCACGCCCGCGCTGCTACAGGCGGCGCATGACCGCTGGGGCACACAGGACTGGGCCGGGCTCTTCGATCCCGCGATCCGGCTGGCGGAGGAGGGGTTCACCGTTACGCCGCGCCTCGCCACGCTTGTGGCGGAAGAGCCGGAGGACAGGCTGCGCCGCTTCCCCGAGACCGCCGACTACTTCTATCCCGGGGGCGAGCCGATCGCGGCGGGCGAGCTGCTGCGCAATCCGGACTACGCGCAGGTGCTCCGCGCCCTTGCGCAGCGGGGCAGTGCCGCCTTCTACGACGGCCCCATCGCGCAGGCGATCGTCGCGCGGGTGCAGGCGGAGGGCGGCCTGCTGGCGGCGCAGGATTTCGCCACCTACCGGGTGATCGAACGGCCGCCGGTCTGCGTGCCCTATCGCGCGGCGGAGGTCTGCGGCATGGGGCCGCCCTCCTCGGGGGCGCTGACCGTGGGGCAGATCCTCGGGATGCTGGAGGGCACGGACCTCGCCGCACTGGGGCCCGAGAGCCCCGCCGCGTGGACGCTGATCGGGGATGCTTCGCGCCTCGCCTTCGCGGATCGCGGCCGCTACATCGCCGACAGCGATTTCGTGCCCCTGCCGTTGAAGGGGCTGGTCGCGGCGCCCTACCTCGCGGAGCGGGCAGGGCAGCTCTCGCCCGACCGGGCGCTGGAGGAGGCCCTGCCCGGAGAGCCGGGGTGGGATCACGCCATGCTCTGGGGCGACGACGCGGCGCTTGAGCTGCCCTCGACCTCGCATATCTCCATCGTGGACAGCGCGGGCAATGCGCTCTCCATGACGACGACGATCGAGAATGCCTTTGGCTCGCGGCTCTTCGTGCGGGGCGTCCTGCTGAACAACGAGCTGACGGATTTCTCCTTCCGCACCCATGACGCGGGCCGCCCCATCGCCAACCGGCTGGAGCCGGGCAAGCGTCCGCGCTCCTCCATGGCGCCGACCATCGTGATGCAGGACGGCGCGCCGCGCCTCGTGGTGGGCTCGCCCGGGGGGAGCCAGATCATCGGCTACGTCGCGCAGGCGATCATCAACATGCTCGACTTCGGCATGGACCCGCAGCAGGCGGTGGCCGCACCGCACCTGCTGAACCGCTTCGGCACCTTCGAGCTGGAGGAGGGCACCGCCGCCGCCGCGCTGGAGGCGCCCCTGCAGGCGGCGGGCTACAAGACCTCGATCCGAGCGCTGACCAGCGGGCTGCATGTCATCGCAGTGGGGGAGGGCGGTCTGACCGGGGGCGCCGATCCCCGGCGCGAAGGGATCGCGATCGGGGAGTAGGGGGCGGCGCCCGGGAGGACCGGCAAGCCACGCCCCGGGGAGGAATTCGCCATCGTGTCTGGTTGTCGGCGCCCGGACCGCCTATATCGCCCCCGAGGACCGGGGAGCCACCAATGCAAAAGATCATCCTGCCCGAACGACCCCACTGGCGGGACCACGCCCGGGAGGTCGGGTTCACCTTTGCCGACATGCACGGGGAACCCTATTGGGACGAGACATCCGCCTATGAATTCTCGCTCGACCAGATCGAGCAGGATCTGGAAGACCCGGCCACAGAGCTGCACGGCCTGTGCCGCGAGGCCGTGGCCGAGATCGTCGCCAGCGAAGAGCTGATGGACCGGCTGGCCATTCCCGAGAAGCACCGCGACCTGATCGCGGCCAGCTGGCGCAACGGCGATCCCGAGATCTATGGCCGCTTCGATTTCGCCTACGACGGGCAGTCCCCGGCCAAGCTGCTGGAGTACAACGCCGACACGCCGACCTCGCTCTACGAGAGCGCGGCGTTCCAGTGGCAATGGCTGGAGGATCAGCTCTCCGCCGGTGTCCTGCCCGAGGGCACGGACCAGTTCAACGGGCTGCACGAGGCGCTGGTGGCCCGCTTCGGCGAGGTCTTCGCGCCCGGCAGCGACCTGCATTTCACCGCGGTGGCGGGCAATCCCGAGGATTACGGCACGGTGGAGGCCATGGGCTGGGCCGCGCGCGAGGCTGGCCTGGGGGCGCATTACTGCGACCTTGACAAGATCGGGATCAGCGCCGAGGGTCACTTCGTCGATGACGAGGATCGCCGGATCGGGGTGCTGTTCAAGCTCTACCCGTGGGAAGACCTGCTGCGCGACGATTATGCCGCGCATATCATGGGCTCGGGCTGCCTGTTCCTCGAACCCGCGTGGAAGGCGCTGCTGTCGAACAAGGGGCTTCTGCCGGTGCTCTGGCAGATGTTCGAGGGCCATCCAAACCTGCTGCCCGCCTTCTTCGAGGCCGATGTCGCCGAGGCAGAGGCCGGTCGCGGCCCGCAGGCCGAGGCCTTCGCCCGTGCAGCCGCCCAGCTGGAGGCCGGCCATGTGCTGAAACCGATCCTGTCGCGCGAAGGCGCCTCGGTGTCGATCCACCGGGGCGGCGAGGTGATCGAGGCCTCCCAGAACACCGATTACGCGGAGCATCCCCGCGTGCTTCAGGCCTATGCGCCGCTGCCCGAGTTCGACGGCTTCCGCCCCGTGGTGGGGGCCTGGATCGTCGGGCAAAGCTGCGCGGGCATCGGCCTGCGCGAGGACCGGTCGCGGATCACGCAGGACCTGTCGCGCTTCAAACCCCATTTCATCACGGCCTGATCCGCGCCCCCGCCGCAGTGTCGGCAGAAGGAGGAGACACATGACCAAACGTTCGAAACATGTCGCCATCGCGATCGTCGGTGCCGCAGCCTTCACCCTCGCGGGCTGCCGCGAGGAACAGGTGGATGCCTCCGCCTTCCCGGACCTGCAAAGCTGCGTGGACCAGTCGCGCTCGGGCGGGATGTTCTCGCAGCAGGATTGCGAGACCGCGTTCAGCGAGGCCGAGGCCCTGCACGTTGAGGCCGCACCGCGCTACGACAGCCTCGCCGTCTGCGAGGAACAGCACGGCGAGGGCGCCTGCGGCAGCGAGGCGCAAGCGACCTCCGGCGGGTCGGGCAGCATCTTCATGCCGCTGCTCGCGGGTTACCTGATGGGCAACATGCTGGGCGGTCGCTCGGGCATGGCGGCGGCACAGCCGCTCTACAAGACGCCGGACGGGCGCTTCACCAATGCGTCGCGCTCCAGCACCTTCTCGAGCAATTCCGGCTCGGCCAAGATGAACACCTCGCAGTTCGTCCGGCCCACCTCGACCGTGGGCAAGGCCCCGATGTCGCGCGCCACCGCCTCGTCGCGGGGCGGCTTCGGCTCGACCGGGGGCGGACGCAGCAGCTTCGGCGGGTGATCCGAGCGGACGGGCCTGTCGCTGTCGGGGACGGGCGTCCTGTCCGCGTCCCGGTGCGAGAGGTCCATCCCCCGCCTGTGCGGGGTCTTTGAAAAGGGCAGGGGGGCCTTGCGGTCGTGCAACCTGTTGGCCCACCTGCCTGGACCCGTGTGCCGCGCCAGCCTAGCCCCGACCGGGGCGGACAGCCCGTCGTCGGCGTCCTCTCACCGCCGTCGCGCGTAGAGGTCGAGCGGTGTGCAGGGGAACCGGTAGAGCCCGTCTCCCGCGGTTTCGTGCTGCTGGAACCCGTGCCGGTTGTAGAAGGCCTCCAGTTCGGCCCGGTCCAGACCCTCTTCGCCGAAGGGGTCATGCTGCAGCGTGATGCCGCACTCGACCTCGTCCGCGGCCTCGACCAGCCGCCGCAGCAGCCGGTGGGCGATGCCCTTGCCGCGGTAGGCCGGCACCACCCAGATCCCGCTGAGCACGAAGCGCCGCTCGGTCAGCGCGTGCTCCAGGTAGGCGACCTGATCGATGGCGTTGCGGTAATACGTCCGCTCTCCGGTCTCGCCGAGGGTGGCCTGCAGGCCGGGAACCTTGCGGATCGCGGCCAGTATCTTCGCATACTTGACCTCGACACGCTGTTCGGAGCGGGCGGTGCTCTCCTCCAGATCGCGCACGACCTCGGGGAGGCGGTCCTCGCAATAGTCCCGAAGGCCGTGCTGCAGAGCGACGGCCACCAGCGCGCGCAGGTCGCTCTTCAGCGTGGTGATCTCGCTCAAGAGCGCGGTCTCGCGGCTGTCCGACGCCGGGGGCCCGTCGCGGCTCATCCTGTTGGTATGTGGCATGGCATCCTCCCTCGTGTCCTGTCTAGCAGATCAGGCGCCGTTTCGCAGCCTTCGCTTTGAGGCAGGGGGGGTGACATTTGGTGCCAGCCGCGCCGTGCCCGAACAGCGCCCGGTCCCGGTTCAGAAGTCGAAGCTTTCGATGTCCTGAATGTAGGCCTCGAAGAAATCGGTGAAGGTCTCGACCAGAGGGGGGAGCCGCTCGTAGGGCGGGTAGTACAGCATGAGGTGGAGCGGCGGCACCTGCCAGTCCGGCAGGACCACCTCCAGCGCGCCCGAGGCCAGCCCGTCCCGCACGAGAAAGTCGGGCAGGTTGACGATGCCGTTGCCGCTGATCGCCATCTCGTAGAGGAACTCGCCGTTGTTCGAGACGAGGTCGGTGCCCGCGCGCGCACTGCGGCGCAGGCCGCCGCGGGTCAGGACCCAGGTTTCGGCCGCGCCCTTGTGGCCGTAGGACAGGCAGCGCTCGGGGGGCAGGTCCTCGGGCACCTCCGGGCGCGGCATCCTTTCGAAGAGCGCGGGGGCGGCGACCACCTGACGGGGCACCTGGCAGATCTTGCGCCAGATCGTCGACTTGTCCGCCGGCGGATCGGAAATCCGGATCGCGAGGTCGCAGCCGTCGTCGAGGATATCGACCAGAACGTCTGTCAGATGCACGTCGAGCGAGATATGCGGATAGGCCAGCCGGAAGCTCGCCACGAGGCCCGGCATCAGCCGCATGCCGAAGGACATGGGCGCATTGATCGACAGCCGGCCCTTGTCGGGGCGCGTGGTCCGGGTGACCTCCTCGGTGACCCGGTCGAACTCCTCCAGCACGGGACGGTAGCGGGCGGCCACCAAGGCCCCCGCCCCGGTGAGGGACACCTGCCGCGTCGTGCGCAGAAGCAGTTGCTGGCCAAGGTCCTGCTCAAGCTGCGCGATGATCCGCGTGATCGACGCAGGCGTCATCCGCAGGCTGCGGGCGGCCCCGGCAAAGCTGCCTTGCTCGACGACGGACAGGAAAACGCGGATCGGTTTGAGGCTCTGCATCGCGGCAGTTTGTTGCGATCCATCGAAATAGTAAATGCCCAACTATTTCTATTCTTAAAGGCTGTGGCGCGCCCTACCTTGGGGACAACGCAACATCCCATGACGGAGACAGAGATGATCACCGACATCAAAGGCCTGCACCACGTCACCTCGATGGCGGCGGACGCGGCCCAGAACAACCGCTTCTTCACCGACACCCTTGGCCTGCGCCGGGTCAAGAAGACCGTCAACTTCGACGCGCCCGAGGTCTATCACCTCTATTACGGCGACGAGATCGGCACGCCGGGCTCGGTGATGACCTATTTCCCGTTCGGCCAGATGCCGAAGGGGCGCCGCGGCACCGGCGAGGTCGGCGTGACCGAATTCGCCGTGCCCCAAGGCGCGCTTGGCTACTGGAAGGATCGGCTGGCCTCCGCAGGTGCCACCGGGCTGAGCGAGGGCAGCTTCCTCGGCGAGGCCCGGCTGGACTTCGCGGGCCCCGACGGGGACGGCTTTGCACTGGTTGAAGCTGCGGATCGTGGCCGCACCGCATGGACCGGCGCGGGCGTGCCGGAAGAGGCCGGCATCCTCGGCTTCCACGGCGCCCGGATGCGGCTGCGCGACAGCGCCGCCACCGCCGAGCTGCTGACCTTCATGGGCTACCAGAAGGACGAGACCGACGGCGCCGTCACCCGCTACCGGATCGAGGGTGGCAATGCCGCCGACACGATCGACCTCGAGGCGGTGCCGGGCGGCAAGGCGGCGGCGCAGGGGGCCGGCTCCGTCCACCACATCGCCTTCGCGGTCGAAGACCGCGCAGCACAGCTGCGGGTGCGCGAGGCGCTGGTCGACACGGGCTACCAGGTCACCCCGGTGATCGACCGCGATTACTTCTGGGCGATTTACTTCCGCACCCCCGGCGGGGTGCTGTTCGAGATTGCCACCAACGAACCCGGCTTCGACCGGGACGAGGACACCGCACATCTCGGGCAGGCGCTGAAACTGCCGACGCGCTACGAGCCGTACCGCGACCGGATCGAAGAGCTTCTGCCCGCACTCGGAGCGTGATCGCCATGACATCGACCAACAGCTATATCAGCCGCACCCGTGCCCCCGATCCGGGGGCCCCGCTGATCTTTGCCTTTCACGGCACCGGCGGGGACGAGAGCCAGTTCTTCGACCTCCTGCGCCAGATCCATCCCGGGGCGGGCATCGTCTCGCCCCGAGGCGATGTCTCGGAAGGCGGGGCGGCGCGTTTCTTCCGCCGCACCGGCGAGGGCGTCTATGACATGGCGGACCTCGCCCGGCGGACGGCGCAGATGGCCGCCTTCGTCGCCGCGCAGAAGGCGGCCCATCCGGGCGTGCCGGTCTATGGCTTCGGCTATTCCAACGGGGCGAATATCCTTGCCTCGGTGGTCATGGCGCATCCGGACCTCTTCGACCGCATCGGCCTGCTGCACCCGCTGATCCCGTGGGACCCTGCCCCGGTCGACCTGACCGGGCGCGAGGTGCTGATCACCGCCGGTCGGCGCGATCCGATCTGCCCCTGGCCCGAGAGCGAGCGCCTGCTGCGCTGGTTCGGGGATCAGGGCGCAGAGGTTCAGGCCGAGGTGCATAACGGCGGACACGAGATCCGGCAGGGCGAAATCGCCGCACTGGCGACGCTGCTGACCCGGTGACCGGCGCGGCGCCTCCTGCGCCGGTCCTCTGCCACGACCCGCAGGCGGGTCACCGGTGTCGATCACGCGGCGCGCCTGCGCGCGCCGCGTCTCAGTCGCAGCGCACCGACATGCCGCCATCGACGACGATCTCGGTCCCGGTGATGAATCGCGCCTCGTCCGAGGCGTGGAAAAGGGCGGCATTGGCGGTGTCGCGCCCGTCGCCCATCCAGCCCATCGGGATGCGCGCCAGCCTCTGCGCCAGCAGCGCATCGACGTCACCGCCCGCCCGCTGGCCCGCGAGGCGCGCCTCCACCATCGGGGTGTGCAGTTGCCCGGGAACGACCGTGTTCACGCGCACGCCCTTGGCCGCGTATTCCACTGCCGTGACCTTGCCGAACTGGATCACCGCCGCCTTCGAGGCGGCATTGGCCACCTGTGCCGCGCCGGTCCAGCGGGTGCCCGAGGTCGAGGAGGTGTTGACGATCGCGCCGGAGCCCTGCGCCTCCATGTGCGGCAGCACCGATTTGCAGGTCAGGAAGACCGACTTCAGGTTGAAATCCATCTGCCGGTCCCAGTCCTCTTCGGACAGTTGCACCGCGCGCCCTTGAAGGAGCCTCCGCGGTTGTTGATCAGGATGTAGACTTCGCTGAAGCGCGCGAGGCAGGCCGCCACCATGGCCTCGACTCGTTCCGGGTCGGTCACGTCGCAGAGGTGGGGCTCGACCTCGCCACCGGCGTCGCGGGTGCGGGTCAGGGTCTCGTCCATCGTGTCGGCGCGCAGGTCGACGGCGAAGCTCTTCGCCCCCTCCTCGGCAAAGCGCACGCAGACGGCGCGGCCGTTGCCCCAGCCGGGGCCGATGCAACTGGCGCCTGTGATGAGGGGGACCTTGCCGTCAAGCCGTCCGGTCATGAGAGCTCTCCGAAGTCGCAAAGTCTGGCGGGGTTGTCCACGAGCAGCCGTTTGAGCGCGGCCTCGGTGGGGGCGATCGACACCGGCGAGGCGCCGAGCGCCTCGATCAGCTTGGGATAGGCAAAGCCGTGGGACCGGATGCGCAGGCCCTTCATGTCGGTGACGCTCTTCACCGGCTTGGCGCAGAGCAGGCCGTAATCCTCGAGCGGACGGAAGCCGAAGGCATGGAGGTTCTGGCTCGCCAACTCCTCCTCGAACTGCGGGTAGGTGGCGTGCATCTCTTCCATGAACTGCCCCACCGCGAGGGTATTCATCGGCTGCGGGATGAAGACCCCCACCGCGTTGTTGAGCGGCATGGGGTCCCGGACGTAGGGGGTGATGATGTCCCCGAAATCGCCCACGCCGGCGGCAAGCACCTCGGGGATTTCACGGGTCTTGGCGATGGAGCCGGCCCAGAAGGCCTCGATCTTGTGCGTGCCGACGGTGCGCTCGGCGGACTGGTCGACCAGCCATCGCGTGGTCAGCGCCTGTGCGTCCCCCGCGCCCCGCGGCTTGAAGGTGATCCGCTTTTCGGTGTCGGCCTGCGCGGCGGACGCGAGGCCGGTGGCCGTCACGAGCGCAGACATGTGTTCAGAGACATGAGCCCGCCCCAACTCGAGGGCCACCGGGACAGGGAGGCGGCAGGGGTGGCGAGAGGGGGGGCGGACAAGTCGCGTGGGGGAGGCCCCGGGCGCCGGAAACAGCGCCCGGGGTCGCCTGAGATCAGAGCAGGAAGGTCAGTGCCAGGTTCAGCAGCATGGCCGCGATGAACCCCAGGGGCGCCGCACGCAGCAGCAGCCGGGTGAAGAGGCTGTGGCGCAACTCGGCATCCGGCGCGGAGCCGAGGATCAGGCTGCCCCCCGAGGAGAAGGGCGAGATCGACGTCGCCTGCGCACCCACCACGATGGCCGTGAACATCAGCATCGGGCTGAGGTCGAGCTGCGCGGCCAGCGGCGGCACCATCGGGAACAGCGCGGGGGTGACCACACCCAGCGTGGAGGCGAAGAGCGACATGATCGCCGCGACGATGCCGAAGCTCAGCGGGATCAGGACCGGGGGAATGGTGCCGCTGATCCAGGCCGAAAGCTGGTCGATCGTACCGGCCTTGATCGCCACGGAGATGAGCATGCCCATGCCGCAGATCATGATCAGCGTCGGCCAGGGCAGCGAGGCGATGGCCTTGCGTTCGTCGCCCAGCTTCAGCATCAGCGCGATGACCGAGAAGATGCTGGCGATCAGTCCGATGTCGATCTTGGAGTTGATGAAGGCCACCGTCTCGTTTCCGGGCAGGGCCAGGTGCGCCAGCGGCGCGGCAAGCACGATCGCCATCATGATCAGCGTCAGCCAGAGGGTCTGGCGCTGCTTGCGGTCCAGCGGTTCGGGCCGGTCGATCTCCATCGCGCCGCTCAGGTCGCGATGCTTGCCGGTCACGAAGAGCATGAGCGTGATCACCACCAGCGGCAGCAGGAAGGTCGCAAGAAAGATCGACACGGTGTTGACGAAGGCCGTGTTGGGGTCGATCCCCGCGTTTGTCATCAGCCCGCGGAAGATGATGCCCGACTGGCTCGACATGAAGTTGGCCCCGCCAAGCGCGCCGTAGTTCACCGCCATGCCGCCCAGGATCAGGTCAAGGCCGGTCCGGCGGCAGAGCAGCAGGGTGATCGGGGCCATGAAGGCCAGCACCGTGTAGTAGCCTGCCCCCATGCCCGCGATCACCGTGGCGGTCATGAAGACCGCGTAGGGCAGCAGCCAGGGCGCGCCGCGGCAGAGGTAGAGCAGGTGGCCGGCCAGCTTTTCGAGCGTGCCGTTGATCATGGCAAAGCTGTAGAACAGGCAGACCGAGAAGATCACGAAGAAGATCTTCAGCGGCCACATGGCGATGATCTCGGACGGCTTCAGGCCCATCAGGAAGGCGCCGATGAGATAGGCGAAGGCAATGGCGAAGAGGCCGATGTTGATGCGCGTCCTGTATCCCAGGATGATGGCGGCGGCGATGGCCAGCACGGTGATGAGACTCATGGGTCCTCCCTTGTCTCGCGGACAGTGTCAGGTGAAACGGAACAGCGCGGCCGGGGTCTCGACGAGGACGCGGCGCCGATCGGCGGGATCGGGCAGCAGCGTTCGCATCCGCTCCACCTGTTCGGAATAGTCGGTGACGGTTTCATGCTGGGTGTGGGGCCAGTCGCTGCCCCAGACGAAACGTTCCATGCCGCCGAGCGCCTCGCGCAGGTGGCGCAGGGACGTGGTGGCCTGCGCGGCAGACTGATCGCTGCGGTAGGGGGCCGAGAGCTTCACCCAGGCATTGGGCGCGGCGCGCAGCGCGTCGAGGACGGCTGCATGGGCCGGGTTCGCGGCGTCGATCCCGCCCTGCGGCAGGCCGAAATGGTCGATCATCACCGCACAGCCCGAGGGGGCGAGGGCAGGCAGGAGCAAGGCGAAATCCTCGAAGGCGCGCTGGATCTCGACCTGCCAGCCGATCCCGGCGAGGCGCCGGAAGAAGGCCTGCCACGCCGCGCCGGAATAGTCCTCCAGCTCCCGCCCGACGAGGTTCAGCCGCGCCCCGACGAAGCCCTGCGCGTCAAGCCGGGCGAGCGTCGCCTCCGACACGTCGGGATCGACGACGGCAATGCCACGCAGCCGCCCGGGATGTTCGGCAAGCGCCTCGGCGATCAGGGCGTTGTCGGTGCCGTAGAAGCTGGGCTGGACCAGCACCCCGTGGCTGATCCCGGCCTCTTCCATGTGGGACAGCCACGAGGTGACCGAGGCGACATAGGTCGGCGCATAGCGGCGTCCGGGCGCCATCGGCGCATCGGGGTCGAAGATATGCGCGTGTGTGTCGATGCCGGTCATCGGGAGACTGTCTGTCATGTCGGGTCCTTCTGCGCGTGGGCAATACTGTCCCGACCCCTCTCCCGGAGGGGAGAGGAGGGCTCCGAGGAGGGGCCGGGAAGTCGGGCGAGCGCGGGGAGGACGCGCTCGAGCCCTATGGACGGCCGGATGCGGGGGCATCGGGCCGGGAAACGGATCAGCCGATGCGGCTGCGGTAACGGAAGCTGCGCGCGGGTCCCATCGCGCGGCGCCATTCGATGGCGCTGCCGTCGAGGGCAAAGGCCGTGCGTTCGATCACCGCGACGAATGCGTCGGCGGCCAGCCCGAGGCGCCGCGCGATCTCCGCGGGCGGGGTGGCAAAGCTCACCTCGTCTTCCGCATGGGCGACAAATGTGCCGAAGCGTTCGAGGTAGAAGGGATAGAGCAGCGGTCCGATCTCGCCCTCGGCCACGGTCTCGATCCCGTCGAACCGGGCGCGCGGCAGCCAGATTTCCTCGGACAGGATCGGCTGGTCCTTGAGCAGGCGCAGGCGGTCGATGCGGATGCAGTCCGCGGTGCCGAGAACCTCGGCGACCTCGGCGGGGGCGGTCTGAAGGCTGCGGGCCACAAGACGGCTGACCGGAATGGTCTTGGCGCGGTCCGCGTCCTGCAATGCGAAGAACCGGAACAGCGTCGGCTCGAAGGCGGGCTTGCGCAGGAAGGTCCCGGCGCCCTGGCGCCGTTCCAGCAGCCCTTCGGAGACCAGTTGCTGGAGCGCCTTGCGCACGGTGCCGACCGAAAGGCCTTCCTCGCGGGCAAAGACATTCTCGGACGGCAGCGCGACCTCCGCGGTCCACTCTCCGGCGGCGACACGTGCGGCGATCCGGTCGCGCAGGCGCAGATACGCCGGCAAGCGGTTGTCCTGTTCAAGTCTGTCGGGTGACATCATGGCGCCTCCTTCCCGGCGCAACGGGTAATTTGGCTGAAACTGCGAGTCAACTACTTCTGTATAGAAGTGCAGAAGTGCTGAGGCCCCGGAGGTGGACGCTTCGGCGACGGGCCATTCGAAAGCGAAGACGGGGCAACGGCTTACCAGAACCGCCCCGCGGTTTTGAACGGCACAGGAAAATGTGGAGAAGAGGCGCGAGTCCGGGTCTGAGCCCTTGTCGCCACCTGCGATCCCGGGCCGGGAGACCGGAATCATGTGGTCTCGCGGGGCGTAGGGTGGCCGGTTGGCCCTGCGCCCTGCGCCCTGCGCCCTGCGCCCTGCGCCCTGCGCCCTGCGGCGAAGGGAACCGGGCCCGCGGCCGGTCAGGCCGCGCCTTTCCACGTCTCCGGCGTCAGGTAGACGGCGCTGTCATCGACGCCGACCATCACGTCGCCATCCTGGATGTTGACCTGCAGCTTCATCGTCCGACCGGCCAGCCTCGCCAGCGCGGCCGTGTCGGTCTCGGAGAGGTTGACCACCTGCAGGTTGTCGAACCGGCTGGTGCTGCCGCCGACCTTGTCCCACCACACATCGGCGGTGCGTCCGCCATAGGGATAGACGATCACCTTGCCCGCCTTGCTGCAGGATTGCCGGATCACCTTCTCGCTCGGCAGTCCGAGGGTCACCCAGAGATCGATCTCGCCGCTCAGGCTCTTCTGCCAGATGTCGGGCTCGTCATCGGTAGAGAGCCCCTTGGCCAGTTCCAGATGCTCGTGGGCATTCAGGGCGAAAGCGACGAGGCGGACCATCAGCCGTTCGTCGGTCTCGGAGGGATGTTTCGCCACGGTCAGCTTGTGCGTCTCGTAGTAGTGGCGGTCCATGTCCGACACGGTGAGTTCGATTTTGTAGATGGTGGCATTCTGCGCCATGATCGTCCCAACCCTTCCAAGGATCGGGGTGCGTACCCTGTCCCGTTCGCCTTGGAAAGCGGATATGGCGCGCGCAGGCCGACGGGTGATGCAATGAACCGGCCGCGATGCGACCTTTGCGGATCATGTGATCGGTCTCGCTGCCGGCGATTGTGGCGGCTGCCGAATGGAACGCCTTTAAGCCCGTCATCGGGCGGGTGACCCGTTTGATGAAGCGGTGGTCCTGCTCGAGGATGCTGTTCAAATATTTGATCTGCCGGATCTCGATCATTCGACCGCTGCCCGTGAAGTTCAGGATTGTCCGTCGTCAGATGATTTGGGACACGAGGGCCTGATCGAGAACGGAGGGCCTGGCTCGTTGTGGTTTCAGTCTATGCCGCGGTCTGGCGATGCAGCAAGCGGCGCTTCTCGATGGTTTTGGCTTTGATCTCCTTTCGTGTTTTCAGA
>NZ_JAHVIT010000005.1 GCF_019801605.1 Maritimibacter alkaliphilus | reverse complement strand
CATACGGCCTATCCCATTTCCGTTTCCCAAATATCCTCGGGGGGAATTGGCCCGCAGGGCCAAGGGGGGCAGACAGCCCCCAACCCCGCCCGCCGCAGGCGCCCCCGCCGACCGGCCCGGAGGGCCGATCCGCGGGGCCTAGACCGCGCGACCCGGCGCGCCGTCGATCACTTTCCGGTCCAGCTCTGCCACCAGCGCGCCAGACGTCCGCGCTTCTCCCGCGCACTGTCGCTCATGTCGTCCCAGGCCTCGCCGGCATCCGCGACCACCGGGTCGATGCGCCGCTGCCGGAAGCGGATCCAGCGCACGCGCACGGCCCAGACCAGGGCCAGGAAGACCACGATGATGATGATGTTCAGCCAGGGGATGAAGCGCACGTCCGGCCCGTCGACCTGTGTGACACCGACCGCGTTCGGGAAGATCGACAGGAACTCGTTGCGCCAGCCGTAATGGGTCACTGCCACCCACTTGGGGTTGTCCGAGGTCGAGCGCAGGTCGGCCGCCTCGGTCTGCAGGTTGTTGGTGTCGAACTTGAAATAGGGCGGCCAGCCCCAGCCGGTGTCCTCGTTGCGATAGACCAGCGGCTTGCCGTTGGTCTTGATCGTCTGGATGAAGAAGACGTCCCGGTTCGCCCCGCCGACCTGGTTGCCCGGCCCGGGCGAGGCCCAGAAGATCGAGTTCTCGCCGAAGTCGATCCGCCGTTCGAAGGTGTCGGTGATCCGCACGATGTCGCGCTGTGGCAGCGTGTAGTGGAAGAAGGCCGCAACCAGCAGCCAGACGATCGCCCAGAACGTCCATTTCACATAGACCATGAGGGTCCCCTTACCAGAAGTTCACGTAGTAGATGAGGAAGGCCACCACCATCACCGGGACGATGTAGATCAGCAGGATCAGTTTTCGACGGAAGGACTGGTCGTAGTCTTCCAGTTCCTCGCGCATCCACGCCCTGCGGTCCCCGGTGCGGCCCTCGGCCTTCCAGCGTGCCTTCAGCTTGGCGCGCCGCGTCTCCCGCGACCAGATCGACACGATCACATAGAGCACCGTCAGCACGACGAAGCCGATCAGGACCAGTCGGAACAGCTGAACCATGGATCACTCCCTTCCGCGCAGCACGGCGCCCCAGGGGCCGACCTGCGCAATCCTGTCATCGGTCGCGGGCCGGGCGGCCTGCGCGGGGCGCGGCGACCATGGCCCGGGAACGGGCGGCGGCGGCGGGCTGGCCTCCATCGTCGCCTCGTGCCCGAAGAGTGCCTGCCGCGCGCCCGCCTTGTCCACCTGGTATTCCCGCGCGAGGAAGTCGGCCACATAGGCCTTCTTGGTCTCGCCCCAGCCGGAATAGAGCCGGTAGAACAGTTCCTTGTGGCAGATGAAGAGCTGGCGCACATCCTTCGGCGATAGCTCGGCCAGCACCATGTTCACGAGGTCCCGGTCGGCATGGTCCGCCGCGCGCAGCGTGTAGAAATAGGCCGGGTGATCCGAGGAGATTCGCGGCCAGCGCCCGCCGTCCTCGGCCCAGGCCAGCAGCAGGCGCAGGGCGTGGTATTCCTCTGGCAGCGCCTCGGCATGATCGCGGGCCAGGGCACGGATGTCGCGCCGGGTGGCCCCCTGCAGGTCCACGCCGCTTTCCTGTGCCGCATCCACGACGATGAAATCCATCTTCTGGCGCAGGATCGCCGCCGCATCGATGCCGCGGGCCTTCACGATGGGCTCCACCAGCCCGTTCTGTTCAAGGAACCGCGCCACCCGGTTGCGCTGCTGGGTGAGCGAGAAGACCTCGCCCGGCAGCCCCTCCAGCGCCGCCTTCGGCCCGGCCGCCAGGCAGGCCGGATGATCCACCCCGCGAAAGACGTAGAGACCGCCGAAATGCGCGGTCCAGAAGTTCTCCTGCCGGAACGACATGGTCTTGAGGCGCACCGGGTTGCGGGTCACGTCGCCGGTGCGTTTCGCGGTGGTGATCATCTTGGCGATCAGCACGTCATCGAACCAGGCGTCCTCCTCCTGCAAGAACCGGTCCGAGAGCTGGCCCAGCTGCTCTGCCGCGCGCACCGTGCCGGTGGTGGTGTCGGCCTCGATCTCGACCCGCCGGATGTCGAAGAGCCGCGCCGGATCGCGGACCGAGAAGACCGAGTTCACCAGTTCCCCCGCCACCGCGTCCTGCGCGGTCAGCGCAAAGAGCTGGCGTTCGTTCTCCTCGATGAAGCTGCGCAGGATCGACCGCGAGGTCGAGAACTTGGCATTGAGCAGTGGCGCGGTCTTCTGGTCGGTGGTCAGCAGGATGAACTGCCGGTTCACCCCGTTGCGGTTGAGGTAGAGCGGATCGTCCAGCTCCTCCCCGATCTCCGGGCTGAAGCCCGAGATGTCGACGTGAAAGTCCGTCAGCGCTGTGCGCTTGCCCGCCAGATGCTCCAGCGCGCGGTTGTAGCGCTCGACCATGGAGGGCGCCTGGATGTGGACGAGGTTGCCGAACATCAGGCCTTTTTCGATCAGGCGTTTCATGGGCGGGCCTCCCCCGCGTCGGGGATGCGCATGATCCACACCGCATCGCAGGCCTTTGCCATCCTGACCTGCAAGGGTGCCGAGGCGGCAGGCGTTCGGGGCGTCCGCGCCCATCCCTCGGGGGAGATGGGATGGGCGCAGCCGCGCCAGGCGCGGTCTTGACCGTGTTGAGGGAGCAGGGGAAGACCGGCCCCGATACCGCTCCGCTCAGGGTGCAGCATCGAGACGGACCGGCCGCTTCGTCTGCTCCATACGGACGTGTCCGGACGGCAAACCGCGCTCATCCCTTCCCCTCCAGATACCGCCGTTTTGCCTCGTCCTGCCGTCCGAAGTCCCGCACCATGGCCTCGATCGCCACCTCGTCCGACTTGTCGGCATAGCGAAACTCGCTGTCGGCGTAGCGGTTGATCTCCTGCACCACCATCTCCACCGTGATCGGCTGGCGCAGCTCGGCGATCATCGCCGCCTTGGTGTCGTAATCCTTGAAGAGGAACCGCTCCGGCTCTTCCATCCAGGCATCGGGCAGCTCGAAATCCATCGCCCGCACCTTCACCGCATCGGTGATGTTCTTGATCGCCCGCCCGGTGAAGCGGGGATCGGCCTGCTGGATCGCCTTCAGGTACGCCCCCAGCTTGGCAATCGTATCGAGCCGCCCCAGCCGGTCCTCGACCTGCTCCCAGACCGCCAGCAGGCCCGCTTCCTTCGGCCGCCCGTGCCCCTCGAAGGAGGCGGCGACGGCGCGCTTGATCTCCTGCGCGGCGAAAAGTTCATGCGCCCCCAGCGGGATGTCGTGCTTCTTCCCCAGCAGAAGGGCGAGGATGTCGATGTAATCCTCCCGCGTCTGCGGTCCGTCGACGAGGAAGCGCGCGCCGGCCCGCTGCCGCAGGGCGTCATCCACGTTCTCGGGATAGTTCGAGAACATGCCGAAGGTGCAGTTCCCCCGCACCACGGTGTTCGCCCCGGCAAAGGCCTCCATGAAGACCGCCGTCACCTCCTGCTGCCCGGCCGAGGACTGCCGGTCCCCGCGCTTGCCCGCGATCTGGTCGATGTCATCGATGGTGCCGAAGCCGATCACCCCCGGGTCCAGCACGTTCTGGATGAAGGCCTTGGCGTTCTGCCCCGACTTGCCCTGGTAGCTGTCGATATTGTCGATGCCGAAGTTCTGGTAGCGGAAGGGATAGCCCGCCGCCTGGCAGTAGTCGTTCAGCAGCCCCGCCATCATCTGGATCAGCGTCGTCTTGCCGGTGCCCGGCGCGCCGTCCCCCATGAAGGTGAAGATGAAGCCGCCCAACTCGGCAAAGGGGTTCAGCCGCCGCTCGAAATCATAGGCCATGAGCATCTTGGCCAGCTTCATCGCCTGGTACTTGGCGATGTGGTTGCCCACCACCTCGTGCGGCTTCTTGAAGGCCATGCTCAGCACGCTGCCGCGGGCCTTCGTCGCCGGGGTGAAACCCTGCAGCGTCAGGTCGTCCGCCTCCACCCGCCATGCGGCGGAAGTGAAGGCCTCCAGCCGCGGGGCGGTGGCCGCGCGGGCCGCGACCTTCTCCATGACCTTCTCGGCAAAGCCCGCGACCACGGCCACCAGCCGCGCCTCGTCGGTGCCGAGCGCCGCGATGTCCTGATCCAGTTCCCAGAGCATCCCGTGCAGCGCGAGGGGCGCATTGTCGGTAAGGATCTCCTCCACCTCGCCCGGCTCCACCGTGACCTCGCCCAGATGCGGGGCCAGCAGGTAGGCCAGCGTATTGGCGCAGACATGGAGCACCACCAGCGCCTCCGCCGTCAGCAACGCCCCGAAGTCCGCCTTCCGGTCGGCCGGCAGCGCCCCTTCGAGGTTCGCCCGCTTCAGCCCGTCGAGCCCGGTGGCCTCCGAGACCTGCTCCCCCATGGCCAGCGCCACGGCAAGGGCCCGGCGCAGCGCCCCCATGACGGCCGCCTGCCGGGGCGAGACCAGCGGGTCCTCCGCCTCCGCGCTCTCGATCCGCTCCAGCAGCCGCACGCCCTCGGGCCGGGCCACGCTGCGCCCGGCCAGTCCCGGCGTGGTGGAGCGGAACCGCCGCCGCGTGCCGATCCCGGAGGAGCGCTCCGCCACCGGCGCGGCCCCGCCCGCCGCGATCCGCGGCGCATGGTCAAAGCCCTCGAGCAGGGCAAAGGCCGCGGGGTAGTGCTTCACGATGTCCTCTTCCCGCAACTCCATGCGGTTCCCGGTCAGGCTCATGCGCTCCCCCTCATCTTTCGCTCGAAAATATCCCCGCCGGAGGCCTCATATCTCATGTCCCGCCCTCACCGGTAGCGCAGCACGGCGCCGTCGGGCGCCACCACGAACTTGCGCACGTTGGCGAAGCCCGGCGGGTTGCGCTCGCTCAGCACCTGGAAGGGCCGCGCCGGCAGGATGACAGAGCGGACCATCTCCGTCGCCCCTAGGTCCACGCCGCGCCCGCCGAAGGGATCGAGCGCATAGACCTCGCGCTCCACCCGGCCGAACCAGCCCTGCGCCTCGGTGGTCACCCGCTCGCTTTCCAGCCGCTCCTCGGTCCAGACCAGCGCCCAGTCCTGCCCCTCGGTCGAGGAGGCCTCAACCAGCACGTCGTGGATCGGCCCGGACTGGCGGGTATAGGCCGAGGAATGCATCGGCCCGATGTGGAAGCGGCGCAGCCGCTTGGGGTGCAGGTGGTCGAAATCCGCGTCGAAGCCGCTCGCGATGGTCAGCAGTTTCAGCCCGCCAAGGCTCTGCGCCATCAGGTGGGCCTGCGCCTCGGGCCAGCGACGCTCGTCCTTGGGCAGGGCAACCTTTCCGGTGTCCTCCACCTCCATCAGGTAGAGGCAGGGCAGGTTCACCTCGGTGTCGTAGACCGACCAGTGCAGCAGGTAGCGCCGCCGCCCCTCGCCGAGATCGCCCAGCCAGACCGCCTCGGGATCGTTGCGCGGCCAGAAGAGGTCTCCCCGCGCCAGTTCCTCGTAGTAGAGCCGCTGCGACAGTGCGAACTGCAGCTTGGTCGGCACCTCGAGGTCCCCGATGATCTTGCGCAGCATCTGCGCCTTCAACTCTTCGACCGTGGGCATGTCGCGCAGGTGACGCAGCGCCTGCTGCGCGTCATTGGCCATGACCATCAGCTCCTGCGCCGCCGGAAAGCCGCTTTCGTGGTTGTCGATGGTGAGCGAGCCGAAGAACCGCCCCGTGTCACGCCCGGTCATCAGGTATTTCATCGAGAGCGCGCGGAAGGTGAAGGTCAGCGCCGTCACGTGCCGTGCCAACGCCGTCACCTCGGCCCGGGTGAAATCGCCCTCCGCCTCCATCACGCCGGCGACCCGGCCCATGTGGGCCATGATCGCCTCGAAGGTGCGGAAATAGCGCCGGGCCGAGACCCCGTCGGAAATCCCCACGTGGTCGTTGGCAAGGCTCTTGCTGCTGTCAGTCATCTTCGGGTCCGTCCGATTGGCCGCCATGCCGGAAGGCACGCAGGGCCATGGGCCCCGCCGGCGGCCGCGTCTCTCACGCGCCGTAGAGATTCTTGTCGTGTTTCTCGACGATCTTCTGGAACCGGCGGGCAAAGCGTTCGTCCGCCTTGGCCTTGGCCTCCAGCACCTCGCGGGCAAAGACCATGTGGCCCTCGTGGGCCTCCAGCATGTCGGCCATGCGGGCATTGGTGGCCGCGCCGATCTGGGCCATGGCCTGCTGCGCCTGCTTGTCGGTCTCGGTGCCGATCTCGTTGATCCGGTGTGCCACGTCCTGCTGCTGCGCGGTCTTCAGCGACTTGGTCAGCGCATCGTAGAGTACGACCCGCTGCTTAGTGTCGGTCTGCAGCTTGTTGATCAGCACCATCTGGGTCGCCGCCTGGTTCTGCAGGCTGTCGACCCAGGACTTGCCCTTCTCGATGTAGCGCTCCAGCGTCTGCGACTTGGCGAGCTTCACCTGCTCGTCCTGCACCAGCGCGTTGTAGCGCCCGTTCAGGTCGGCCAGTTCGGTCTCCAGCTTGGTGCGGGCTGCGGCGTCCTGCTCGACCGAGATCCTGTTCTCCAGTTCGATGATCTTCGGATCCATCGCCGTGATCTCGGCCCGCACGGCCTCCAGCGCGCCCACGGTGGTCTCGCGCTCGTCCAGCGTGTCGGTCAGGTTGGCCTCGACCTTGGTCTTCTGGCTGTTGAGCACCTCCAGCTGGCTCTGCAGCAGCCGCGTGATCACGTCGGACTTGGAAATCAGGTCCTGCAGCTTGTCGTCGATGGAGGCGGTGCGGATGCGCTCCTGCCGCATCTGGTCCGACTTGTGGCGCGCGAAGATGCCGACGAAGCTTTCCCACCCGGTCTTGGAGCGGATCTCCTCGAAGTCCTTCGAGAAGCCCGCCGTCACATCGTCCAGCCCCATGATCAGCTCGGCGATATTCGCGTTCATCGCCTCCGTGTGGGCATGGACATCGGCCAGCGTGGCATTCTCGATCTCGGCGATCACGTCGCCGCCGGTCTGCATCTTGGCGCGGGCCGCCTCGATCCGGCTGGTCAGTTCGGCGATCTTGGCCTGCGCCTCGGTCACCTCGCTCTGGCTCTGGCGCAGCTGCGCGTCGAAATCGGCCATCGCACTCTCCTCACTGAAATGTCGTCAAAAGCAATATGGGGATCATGCCCCGGTCCTGCAGCGGATGATACCTGTTTTTCATGCCGGAGGGGGCTGTCGCGGGTCAGGATAACCGGACTTGCCAAGGCCGCTGTCCGTTTGCCATTCTGCCGTGGATACAAGTCCCGGGCGCTGTTTTGCCCCAGTTTCGAGGAATATTTTCATGAAAACCTTTCTGGCCGCTGCGGCTTTTGCCCTCGCCACGTCGCCGCTCTGCGCGGATGAAATTTCCGATACGCTGCAAAGCGCGCTCGACGCCTACACCGACGGGGATGTCGCCTACGCACTCGAAGAGCTGGAATATGCCAAGCAGCAGATGATGGCGCTGAAACAGGATGCGCTGACCCGGTTCCTGCCAGAGGCGCCCGAGGGCTACACCCGCGAGGTCAATACCGACATGAACGCGGGCCTTGCCCTGATGGGCGGCGGCGTCGGGGCCGAGGCCGCCTACATCGATGGCAGCGGCGAGAGCTTCACGGTACAGCTTCTGGCCGACAACCCGATGGTCGCGGGCATGGGGGCGCTGATCTCCAACGCGGCCGCCTACGGGGCCAAGATCGAACGGGTCGGGCGACAGAAATTCATGGTGCAGGACGGCGCGGCACAGGCGCTGCTGAACGGGCGCATCCTGATCAAGGCCGAGGGCGGCGACATGGCCACCATGCTGGCGCTGCTGGAAACCATCGACTACGCCGCGCTGGGCAGCTTCGGCAACTGACCCTTTACCTCGCGCCCCGGGCGGGCTCTGATGGCACGCACCATCCGGAGACCGCCCATGCCCATCCTGTCCGTCACCCCCGCCGGCCTGCCCGAGATCGAACGCCCCGCGCCCGAGAAGGTGATCGCGGGCGATCCGGTCTTCACCACATGGAACCTCGTGGAGGAGGACGGGCTCTATGCCGGCATCTGGGAATCCACCCCTGGCACATGGCGCATCTCCTACGATGAATGGGAATACTGCCGCCTGATCTGCGGCGTCTCGATCCTGACCGAGGAGGGCGGCGCGTCGGTGACGCTCCGCGCGGGCGACAGTTTCGTCATCCCGCGCGGGTTCCGGGGCACCTGGCAGGTGGTCGAGACCACCCGCAAGGACTACGTGATCCGGCTCTGATGGCATGAGTATTTGGGGAAAGAGGAAAGCGGGGCGCCCCGCCGTCGTTTTCCGTTTCCCAAATATCCCCGCCGGAGGCTTGAAATCCGACGGCCCGCGGGCCCTCAGATCACGTTCTTCTCCGGCCCGTAGGGGAAGCCCGTCAGGTTCTCGTTCCCGTCCCCGGTGATCAGCAGGATGTCATGCTCCCGGTAGCCGCCCGCGCCGGGCGTCCCCTCGGGAAGGGTCAGCATCGGCTCCATCGAGACCACCATCCCGGGCTCCAGCACCGTGTCGATATCCTCGCGCAGTTCCAGCCCGGCCTCGCGCCCGTAGTAATGCGACAGCACGCCGAAGCTGTGGCCATAGCCGAAGGTCCGGTACTGCAGCAGGTCGCGCTCGGCGAGGAAGGCGTTCAACTCGGCCGTCACCTGGGCGCAGGAGACGCCGGGCTTGAGCAGCGAGAGCCCCAGCTCATGGGTCGCCACGTTGGCCTCCCAGATCTTGAGCGAGGCGGGATCGACCGCGCCGAGGAAGAGCGTCCGCTCCAGCGCGGTGTAATAGCCCGAGATCATCGGGAAGGTGTTCAGCGACAGGATGTCGCCGTGCTGCAGCCTGCGGGCGGTGACCGGGTTGTGTGCGCCGTCGGTGTTCAGGCCCGACTGGAACCAGACCCATGTGTCGCGGTACTCGGCATCGGGGAAGGCGCGGGCGATCTCGGCCTCCATGGCGTCGCGGCCCGCCATGGCCACGTCGATCTCGCGCACGCCCTCGCGGATCGCGTCGCGGATCGCCGCGCCGCCGAGGTCCGCCACCCGGGCGCCCTCGCGGATCAGGGCGATCTCGGCCGGGCTCTTGGACATGCGCTGGCGCATGGACTGGACGTGGATCGGCACCAGCGCGGCGGGCGAGAGCAGCGCCTCCATGGCGGCCTCCACCGTGCGGGTCAGGTGATCGCCCTCGATGCCCAGCCGTTTGCCGGTGCCGGTGACCGAGGCCACGGCGCGCCAGATATTGTCACGCGCCCAGTCGGTATAGGTGATCGCGTCGCCATGGGACCGGCGCCAGGGCTGGCCCGCGTCGATCCCGGCCGAGATGGTCACGCAGTCGGTGGCGGTCACCACCAGCGCGTAGGGCCGGCCGAAGCTGCAGTAGAGGAAGCCGGAGTAGTAGGCGATGCCATGCATCGAGGTGAGCACCGCGGCATCGAGGCCCTCGGCGCTGAGGATCGCGCGCAGCCCGGCAAGGCGGGCGTCGTATTCGGCGGGCGCGAAGGGCAGGGGGGCCTTTTCGCCGTTGTGGAAACGGTAGAAGGCGGGACGGTCGTGCTGGGTCAAGGTGACCTCCTGTGAAAGAGGTCCCGGCGTACAGGACTGTAGGGGAAGGGCCCTGATCCCTGCGGGGGATTCGGCGACGCCATCGCCCGGGCCTGGGCAGAGAGTACAGGGGCCGGGGAAACGCGCAAGAGGGCGTGACGCGGCACCGGCGTTCTACGGTCTTTCCTGCCTGCGGGGGGCGGTCTAGGGTCCGCCGAACGACGAGATGCGCGGCCAGCCAGCGTATTGCCCCGCCCATCCGCCCGACCACAAGACGAAGGACATGCAATGCTGCGCCCCGGCCCCCGCAACCTGATCACCGATGTGCCCGGCCTGACGGTGGGCCAGTCGCAGGACCTCGAGATCCGCACCGGGGTGACGGTCCTGACGGCCGAGGCCCCCTTCACCGCGGGTGTCAACGTCATGGGCGGCGCCCCCGGCACGCGGGAGACGGACCTGCTGGCGCCCGACAAGACGGTGCAGCAGGTGGATGCGCTGGTGCTGTCGGGGGGCTCGGCCTTCGGGCTCGACGCGGCCTCGGGGGTGGCGGACCTGCTGCGCGCCCGCGGCCGTGGCTTCGGCCCGCCGGAGGTGCGGGTGCCCATCGTGCCCGGCGCGATCCTCTTCGACCTGCGCGGCGGCGGGCGGAAAGACTGGGCCGAGAACCCCTACAAGGCGCTGGGCCGCGCCGCGCTGGAGGCGGCGGGCCCGGATTTCGCGCTGGGCACCGAGGGCGCGGGCACCGGTGGCACCACGGCGACGGTGAAGGGCGGGCTGGGCTCGGCCTCGGTCGTGTTGCCGTCGGGCCATGTGGTCGGGGCGCTGGTGGCGGTGAACGCGCTGGGCTCGCCCATCGTGGGCGAGGGGCCGGAGTTCTGGGCCGCGCCCTTCGAGGTGGCGGGCGAATTCGGCGGCATGGGCCTGCCCGCCGCCTTCCCTGACCCGCATCTGCCGGTCACCAAGATGCGGATGCACGGCAATACGACCATCGGGATCGTGGCCACGGATGCGGTGCTGGACCAGGCCCAGTGCACGCGCATGGCCACGGCGGCGCATGACGGCTTTGCCCGCGCGCTGGTGCCGTCCCATACGCCGATGGACGGAGACCTGATCTTCGGGGCCGCCACCGGGGCGGTGCCTCTGGCGCAGCCGGTGCCGGACCTGCTGGCGCTCTGCCATGCGGCCTCGATCTGCATGGCGCGGGCGATCGCGCGCGGGGTTCATGCCGCGCGCGCCCTGCCGGGCGACCCGGTGCCGGCCTGGGCCGCCCGCTTTGGCTGAAAGCGGCGGCGGGGGCTGCCCCCCGCGCGCCGGATCTCAGGCCGGTCTTCAGGCCAGTGTCGAGACCAGCAGCTGGCTGTCCGCGATCTCCAGCGGCTCGATCACGTCGAGATGGTGCCGCCCCTCGGCCACGATGCAGTCGACCTCCCAGGCCTGCGCCAGGTCCCGCGCGTCGCGCTTGAAGACCGGGCGTTCCTTGGCGCCGACCCAGACCGTCACCGGCACGTCGAGGCGCTGCTTCATCAGCAGCGGGCTCTCCGCGGCGGCTTCGGCCATGTCGAGGCGGAAGATCTCGTTCATCGTGGTCTGCAGCAGTGGCCGCAGATCCGCCAGCGGCGAGATCGGCACCACCCGGCGCAGCCGCGCCGCCACCTCTGCCGGCAGCATCCCCGGTTGCAGCATGCGCGCCGCCAGGTGCCCGCCCGCAGAATGGCCGACGATCACCAGCGGCCCCGGCACCATCGCGGCCATGACCGGCAGGGCGCGGGCGATCTGCCGCACCGTGGCCGAGACCCGTTGCTGCGGGCAGAGCGTGTAGCTGGGCATCGCCACGGCCCATCCCGCCGCCTGCGCCCCCGCCGCCAGATGCGAGAAAAGCTTGCGGTCAAAGCGCATCCAGTAGCCGCCGTGGATGAAAACCATAAGCCCTTTCGGCGGTGTGCCGCCGGGCAGATGGGGCTGGAAGAGGTCGAATCGTTCCCTCTCCCCCGTGCCGTAGGCGAGGTCGGATTGCAGCCGCCCCGCGTTGCACTCGGTCTTGCGCCACTGCGCGGCGGCCTCGGCCCATTGGCCGGAATATTGTGGCCCGCCGGGGATATGGCCTAGGTTGTCGTAGTCGTCGTCCAGTACTCCGATAACGTCCATGCCTGGGCTCCTCCCTGCTCTGGCACAAAGAGATGATAGCCGCTGGCCCTATGCGTTGGGAATACTAAGTGGTTCCTCAACGGAAAGTTGAAAGGAGCCCCCCAATGCTGGACACCGCAACCGATCTGAAATCCCTGCTCAAGGACCCGAGCCTGCTGGTCGAGGCGGCCTATCTGGCCGGTGAGTGGGTGCAGGGCGACGATGGCACCTTCGAGGTGACGAACCCCGCCCGCGGCGATGTCATCGCCAATGTCGCGGATCTGTCGCGCGCCCAGATCGCCAAGGCGATCGACGCCGCCTACGACGCGCAGAAGGAGTGGGCCAAGCTGACCGGCAAGGAACGCTCGACCATCCTGCGCAAGTGGTTCGACCTGATGATGGAGAACCAGGAGGACCTCGGCACGATCCTGACCGCCGAACAGGGCAAGCCGCTGGCCGAGGCCAAGGGCGAGATCGCCTATGGCGCCTCCTTCATCGAGTTCTTTGCCGAAGAGGCCAAGCGCATCTACGGCGAGACGATCCCGGGCCACCAGCGTGACAAGCGCATCACCGTGATCAAGCAGCCCATCGGGGTTGCAGCATCGATCACGCCGTGGAACTTCCCCAACGCCATGATCACCCGCAAGGCGGGCCCGGCGCTGGCGGCGGGCTGTGCCTTCGTGGGCCGCCCGGCCTCGGAAACCCCGCTCTCGGCACTGGTGCTGGGCGTGCTGGCGGAACGCGCGGGCATCCCCAAGGGCGTCTTCTCGATCCTGCCGTCCTCCTCCTCCTCCGAGGTGGGCAAGGAGTTCTGCGAGAACCCCAAGGTGCGCAAGCTGACCTTCACCGGCTCGACCGAGGTGGGCCGCATCCTGCTGCGCCAGTCGGCGGACCAGGTGATGAAATGCTCGATGGAGCTGGGCGGCAACGCGCCCTTCATCGTCTTCGACGACGCCGATCTGGATGCGGCGGTCGAAGGCGCGATCCTGTGCAAGTTCCGCAACAACGGCCAGACCTGTGTCTGCGCCAACCGGATCTACGTGCAGGCCGGTGTCTATGACGCCTTCGCCGAGAAGCTGAAGGTCGCCGTGGCCAAGATGAAGGTCGGCGACGGCTTCGAGGAAGGGACCGAGCTGGGCCCGCTCATCACCACCGACGCCATCGAGAAGGTGCAGGAGCATATCGCCGACGCCAAGTCGAAGGGCGCGGAGGTGATCCTCGGCGGTGGCGACGTGCTGCAGGGCAAGGGCAACTTCATGGAGCCGACCATCGTGACCGGTGCCACGAAGGACATGCTCTTCTCCACCGACGAGACCTTCGGCCCGCTGGCCCCGCTCTTCAAGTTCGAGACCGAGGACGACGTGATCGAACTGGCCAACGACACGATCTTCGGCCTCGCCTCCTACTTCTACGCCAAGGACCTGAGCCGCGTGTACAAGGTCGCCGAGGCGCTGGAATACGGCATCGTCGGCGTGAACACCGGCATCATCTCGACCGAGGTCGCCCCCTTCGGCGGCGTGAAACAGTCCGGTCTGGGCCGCGAAGGCTCGCACCACGGGATCGAGGATTACCTCGAGATGAAGTACATCTGCATGGCGGTCTGACCCGATCCATCGGCAGGGACCTGCGCGCGGGGCGGCCTTCCGGGCCGCCCCGTTTGCGTGAGAGGCCAAGACGGCGTGTGGCGTGATGAGGGGAAAACACGTCACGGTGAGGGGTTCCCGGGGCAAAATCCCGGTTTGGCGCTGCATCGCAGAAAATCGCGGAACCGATGTGGTTTAAGGGGGCTTTCCTTCCTGTGTGAGTAGGCGCGGTTCCGCCGATCCAGTGAAACAACCTCCAAGGACCTATGGCCCTAACCGATACGCAAGGCATTGCCAGCCACCCCGCCCCGGCTTCCTCCGGAAGCACGAAACCCCACCCCCGACACAGCGCCATTCCGGCGGCCGCACGACACGTCCGCGGCTGGCGGTATTTCGCTGGGCTTTTCGGAGGCGAGCACATCGCCGCCACCGAATTCGTCATCGGGGTGACTTTCGTGACCATGGGCGTGGGCACCCGCGAGGTCCTTCTGGGTCTCCTGCTGGGCAACCTTCTGGCGGTGGCCAGCTGGACTCTCGTCACCGCGCCGATCGCGGTCGAGACGCGGCGCTCGCTCTTTTCCTACCTCGAACAGATCGCCGGGCCCTACTTTTCCAAGATCTACAACGTTGCGATCCTGCTCTTCTACGGCTCGCTGGCGGCGGCGATGATCACCGTGTCGGCCTATGCGTTGCGGTTCGCGCTCGGCGTGCCGGTGCAGCTGGAGTGGTATCCGACCTCCGGCATGTTCATCCTCGTCACGCTGCTGATCGCTGCTGTCGTGGTGGTCGTGGCGGCCAACGGCTTCGAGGCGATGGCGAATTTCGCCACCATCTGCGCGCCCTGGATGCTGGCCTGCTTCATCTGCGGGGCCGCCGTGGCGCTGCCGGTGCTGGCGCTGAACGCCACCGGCGAGACCGGCTTTGGCGGGTTCTCCAGCTTCATCGAGGTGGCGAAGGACCAGATCTGGACCGGCACCACGCCCGCCGGCGCGCCCGGCATCTCCCTGTGGGAAGTCGCGGCCTTCGCCTGGGCCAATGGCGCGATGGTGCACCTTGGGCTGATCGACATGGCGATCTTCCGCTTTGCCCGCAAGAAGAGCTACGGGCTCTTCTCCGGCATCGGCATGTTCCTCGGCCACTACGTCGGCTGGATCGCCGCGGGCCTCATGGGCGCCGGCGCGGCCGTCCTCGTCGGGCTGCCGCTGACCGGGCTCGACAGCGGTGACGTCGCCTATGCGACGCTCGGCTTCATCGGCATCCTCGTGGTGATCTGCGCCGGCTGGACCACGGCCAACGCCTGTCTCTACCGCGCCGGGCTTGCGGCCTCGAACCTGATGCCCTCGGTGCCGCGGTCGCGGGTCACGCTCTACGTCGGCGTCGTCATCGCCGTGGCCGCCTGCTTCCCCTTCGTGGCGCGGTCGATCATGCCGCTGACCGTCTATGGCGCGATGCTGCTGGCCCCTGTCGGCGCGATCGTCATCGCCGAGCATTACCTGCTGCCCAGGCTGGGGCTGACCCGCTACTGGGCGCGGTACCACGGGCTCAAGCTGAACCCCGCCGCGCTGCTGGCCTGGGGCGTGGCGCTGGCCTTTGCCCTGACGATGCTGCTGACCGGCGCGATGAGCTTCTACTTCATCTTCATCCCGGAATACCTGATCGCCCTAGCACTCTACCCGCTGCTGGCCGCCCGGATGGGCGCCCGCAACTCCTGGCCCAAGCGCGAGGAGCAGCAGGCCGCCCGGGAAGAGGCCCTCACCGCCTACGAGGAGCGCCGCGAGGCGCGCGAGGCAGAGGCCGCGGAAGTTGAAGACGACGAGGAAGACCCCTCCGGCTTCCACACCGCGCGGCTGGCGAAATGGATGCTCTTCGGGGCGGGGGTGATGCTGCTCTCGATGATTTTCTTCGCGGTCCGCATCATGGTCCTCTCTCCCGAGCCGGCGCTTCTGGAGAGCTTCCGCCAGACCTTCCAGATCACCGCGATCGTTTGCACCCTGTGCTACTTCATCACCGCGATCCTCGCGATGCAGGTGACCGACGCGAACGAGGGCTGATCCTCCGGGACAGACCGTCTTCGGGCCAGTTTCGGGACCCTCGCGCGACCGAAGCCCGGGCCCATGCCTCGCTCTCCCCGGGCGCCGCCCTGTCGCGGCGCCCGGGTCACGTTCGGGGGAGGGGCCCCCGCGGGCCCCTGCGCCCCATTGACCGGCGGGGGCCGCTTGCCTATGCCCTCTCCATGAACGACTGGATCGGCATTCTCCCCCATGATGACAACTCCCGCAGGGGCTGGCACTTCCACGGTGCGGACCTGCGCGGCCCGCTGGAGGGCGCGGCCCTCGATGCGGCGCTCGAGGGTCTGGCGAGCGAGGCGATCCTGATGGCCGATGCCGCGGGCGCGCCGTCCGAAACCGTGCCCGCCAACCTGCTGCCCGACCAGCTGCTGCACAGCCCCGGGGGCCTCGTGCTGCCGCCGATGGAACAGGCCAGCCCGGCGGCCCGCATCCGGGCCGAACGGCTTTTGCTGATCGGCTTCATGGCCCTGAACCCCAACTGGGACGGTGTCGTCTGCCTGCCCGGCGAGGTCACCACCTGGGCCAGCCTCTCGGCGGGTGAGGTGATCTTCCTCCAGCAGAGCGTGACCGGCCGTCTCGCCGCCGCCCTCGGCGCGGTGGAGATGCCCGATACGGCCGCGCTCGACACCACGCTCTCGCGGCCCGAGCGCCTCGCCACCGACCTGCGCGCGGCGGAGCTCTCCGGTCAGCCCGGCGCCGCCATGGGCCACCTGCTCGGGGCCGAACTGGCCGCGGCCCGGGGGCTCTGGCTGGGCCAGCAACTGGCCGTCATCGGCACGGGCACGCTGGCACGCGCCTATGCCGCCGCGCTCAAGGCGCAGGGTGCCCCGGTGACCGAGGCCGCGCCCGAGGCCATGGCCCAGCAGGGCTTCCTCGCCCTCGCCCAGAAGTTCGGCCTTCCGGGCTGAGCCCTCATCCACTGTTCCGAAATATCCTCGGGGGGAGGCCCCGCAGGGGCCGGGGGGCAGACAGCCCCCCTTCGCCGACGCGGTCCGCGCCCCGCCGGTTGAAATCCCGTGGCCCCCGATCCCGCCCCCGATCCTGCCGATGCCGCCAAGTGATCCCGCCCCGCGCTTGCCAAGCCTGCCCCGCCATGCGACCGTCGCGCCCGAGTTGGAGGCCCATGTGAGGCCTGAGTTGAGGCCCGCCTTGGGGCCCGAGCCGAGGGGAGGCGCCGATGCCGCAGGACCACACCCAGACTGCCACGCAAGCCGGTCAGGACACGGCTGACAAGGGCGGCCATCACCAGCTGCCCCAGACGGTGGAACCGCGCAATCCCGGCATGCCGCTGGACATGGCCTGGGTCGAGGCGGCCACGGCCAATGCTCCGGCCATCACCCGCCGCTGCGCCACCCTGCCGGGGCGGCGCACGGTGAAGAAGGACCACCAGGCCGCCTGGCTGGCCCGCGCGATCTCCTGCATCGACCTGACCACGCTGGCGGGCGACGACACGCCGGGCCGGGTCCGGCGGCTCTGCGCCAAGGCACGCCAGCCGGTGCGGGCCGATCTGGCCGCGGCGCTCGACCTGCCGGATCTCACGGTGGGCGCGGTCTGCGTCTACCATGACATGGTGCGCACCGCGGTGAAGGCGTTGCAGGGCACGGGCATTCCCGTGGCTGCCGTCTCCACCGGCTTCCCGGCGGGGCTCTCGCCCTTCCACCTGCGGGTGGCCGAGATCGGCGAGAGCGTCAGCGCGGGGGCCGCCGAGATCGACATCGTGATCTCGCGCCGCCACGTGCTGACCGGCGACTGGCAGGCGCTCTACGACGAGATGCGCGCCTTCCGGCAGGCCTGCGGCGATGCCCACGTGAAGGCGATCCTCGCCACCGGCGAACTCGGCACCTTGCAGAACGTCGCCAAGGCCAGCCTCGTGTGCATGATGGCAGGGGCGGATTTCATCAAGACCTCCACCGGCAAGGAAAGCGTGAACGCCACGCTGCCGGTGAGCCTCGTCATGATCCGCGCGATCCGCGAGTATCACGAGCGCACCGGCATCCGCATCGGCTACAAGCCCGCGGGCGGCATCTCCAAGGCCAAGGACGCGCTGGTCTACCTCAGCCTGATCAAGGAAGAACTGGGCGACCGCTGGCTGCGGCCCGACCTCTTCCGCTTCGGCGCCTCCTCCCTGCTGGGGGACATCGAGCGCCAGCTGGAACACCATGTGACCGGCGCCTATTCGGCCTCGTGGCGCCATGCGGCGGGCTGAGGGATTGAGTATTTTCGGAAAGATGAAGCGGGCGTCGTGCGGGGGCGGGCAATGAGCGTGAAAGAGATCTTCGAGACCATGACCTACGGCGAGGCGCCCGAGAGCGCGGGCGAGGCCCTGGCCTGGCTGGTGGACCAGGGCGACCGTTTCGGCTGTTTCATCGACGGCGCCTTCGCCGAGCCGGGCGAAACCTTCGAGAGCCGCAACCCCGCCACCGGCGAGGTTCTGGCCCATGTGACACAGGCGAGCACCGGGGACGTGGATGCCGCCGTGGCCGCCGCACGGGCGGCCCAGCCGGGCTGGGAGGCGCTTGGCGGTTATGGCCGGGCGCGGCACCTCTATGCCCTGGCCCGGATGGTGCAGAAACATGCCCGCCTGCTGGCGGTGCTGGAAACGCTCGACAGCGGCAAGCCGATCCGTGAGGCGCGCGACATCGACATCGCGCTCGTGCACCGGCATTTCTACTACCACGCGGGCATGGCGCAGCTGATGGAGGCCGAACTGCCGGGCCGCCGCGCCATGGGTGTCTGCGGGCAGGTGATCCCGTGGAACTTTCCGCTGCTGATGCTGGCGTGGAAGGTGGCCCCGGCACTGGCCATGGGCAACACCGTGGTGCTGAAGCCCGCGGAACATACCTCGCTCACCGCGCTGTGCTTTGCGGATATCTGCCGTCAGGCGGGCCTTCCGGACGGCGTCGTGAACATCGTCACCGGCGACGGTGCCGTGGGCGAGATGGTGGTGACCCACGCTGGCGTGGACAAGGTGGCCTTCACCGGTTCTACCGAGGTGGGCCGCCGTATCCGCACCGCCACGGCGGGCCAGGCCAAGGGGCTGACGCTGGAGCTGGGGGGCAAGTCGCCCTACATCGTCTTCGAAGATGCCGATCTCGACAGCGCGGTCGAGGGGCTGGTGGATGCGATCTGGTTCAACGGCGGGCAGGTCTGCTGTGCGGGCTCGCGCCTGCTGGTGCAGGAGGGCGTGGCCGACCGTTTCCACGCCAAGCTGCGCGCCCGGATGGACAAGCTGCGCGTGGGCAATCCGCTCGACAAATGCATCGACATGGGCGCGATCGTGGACCCGTCGCAGCTGGAGCGGATCAGCCGCATGGTGGCTGAGAGCGACGCGGGCGAGGTCTATGCCGCGCCCTGCGCCCTGCCCGAGGGCGGCTGCTACTATCCGCCGACGCTGATCACCGGGCTCTCCGCCTCCGATCCGCTGATGCAGGAAGAGATCTTCGGCCCGGTCCTCGTGTCGGGCACCTTCCGGACGCCCTCAGAGGCGGTGAGCCTGGCCAACAACACGCGCTACGGTCTCGCGGCCTCGATCTGGTCCGAGAACATCAACGTGGCGCTGGAGGTCGCGCCCAAGCTGGTGGCGGGCGTGGTCTGGGTGAACGGCTCGAACATGTTCGACGCGGCGGCGGGCTTCGGCGGTGTCCGTGAGAGCGGTTTCGGCCGCGAGGGCGGCTGGGAAGGGCTGATGGCCTATACGCGGCCCGTGACCGAAGGCGCGCCGCTGGCGAAACTGGCCCCGATGCTGGGGCAGGGCCGACCCGGAGGCGGGCTGAACCGCACCGCCAAGCTCTATGTCGGTGGCAAGCAGGCCCGGCCCGACGGCGGCTATTCCCGCGCGGTCTATGGTGCGGAGGGCAAGCTGCTGGGCCATGTGGGCGCGGCCAACCGCAAGGATGTGCGCAACGCCGTCGAGGCCGCGCAGGGCGCCGCCGCCTGGGGCCGCACCACCGGTCACCTGCGGGCGCAGATCCTCTACTACATCGCGGAGAACCTCGAGGCGCGGGCGGAGGAATTCGCCGCGCGGATTGACGCGCTGACCGGCGCCGGCGGGGCCGAGGAAGTGGCGGCCTGCGTGAAGCGGCTTTTCACCTGGGGGGCCTGGGCGGACAAATACGCAGGCAACCTCGCGGCGGTGCCGATGAAGGGGCTGGCCATGGCTTTGCGCGAACCCGTGGGCGTGATCGGCGCGATCTGCCCGGACGAGGCGCCCCTGCTGGGGTTGGTCTCGGTGATGGGACCGGCGCTGGCCATGGGCAACCGCTGCGTGCTGGTGGCCTCGGAGATCTTCCCGCTGGCGGCGACGGATTTCTACCAGGTGCTGGAGACCTCGGACGTGCCGGGGGGCGTGGTGAACATCCTGACCGGGGAACATGCGGAACTGGCCCCTGTGCTGGCCAGGCACATGGACGTTGAGGCGGTCTGGTGCTTCTCCTCGACCGACCTGTCACAGGCGGTGGAAGCAGGGGCCGCGGGCAACCTGAAGCGGACCTGGGTGAACGAAGCGCGGGCGCGTCACTGGCTGGGGGCCGAGGGCGAGGGACGGGCGTTCCTGGACGCGGCGACAGAGGTGAAGACCGTATGGGTGCCTTACGGGCTGTGATCCGCGGCGGCGGGGCCGGGGGGCTGTCTGCCCCCCACGGGGCCTTTGGCCCCTCCCCCCGAGGATATTTCTGAAACGAAAATGGATGAGGGGCGTGGGGCTGGTGCCAGGGTCTCTGGAGACCCGCCGGCGCGCCTCAGGTGAGGGGGCCCGCCCCGTGTGCTCTTACGCGAGAGCGGCGCGGTCCACTCGACGATGTTGATGTGCTAGGTGCATGCCTCGATGCCAAGCGCGGGACTTTCCGTTTCCTGTCAGTGCGACTGCGGGCCTCAGGTGTTAGAGAGTTTCTGAGCGCTGGAGGACAGTGGTCCGCGCCGGTAGATGACGTGCCCCGATCCGCGCGCTCCGTCACGGAAGGCGCGTAATCGTATAGAGCGCGCCTGCGGCGAGTGGGCCGTCGATGATCGTTGTACTGCCGTCGTACCAGTTCACGGTCAATTTGCGGACGTCGGTTTGGTCGCCGAGGCCGAAGCTGATGCGGGGCGCATCGAAGGACATGAAGCCGCCGCCGAGTTGAATCTCCTGCATTTGCCGCCGGCCGTCCGCCGTCTCGATCGTGAGCCGCGCGCCGATCCCGTCGCGGTTCCCGGCCTGGTCGTTCAGGCGGAATGCAATCGCTTTGCCCTGTGCATTGTTGCGGAAGACCACCAATGGACCGTTCACCGGGTGGGTCAGGATGTCGAGGTCGCCGTCGTTGTCCATGTCGAAGGCCGTGGCGGAGGCCGTCATCAGGTAGTCCTCAAGACCGAAGGGGCCGCTGGCCTCGGTGAAGGTGCCGGTGCCGTCATTCTCGAAGAAGAGGTTCGAGGGGGAGACCTCGTTGGGGACCCATGTGCCGTTCACGACGTAGACGTCACGGTCACCGTCCATATCCGCGTCGAAGAACTTGGTGTCCCAGCTCCAGCCGCCAATTTCGAGGCCCATCGGGCCTGCCGCGTCTTCGTAGCTGTCTCCGTTCCAGCGCAGGAGAACGTTCGAGCGCAGGATCTGCGTGATGGAGGCGTCGGCCTCGTCTGCGGTGATCGTGCGGCTGGGGAGAAAATGCACGTCGCAGTAGCTGCGCGGGATGGGTTGGTTCTCGGGGATCATCGCGCACAGCGTGCCGTCGTTGCGCTGGATCGCAATGTCCTTGATCAGCATCGCCTTGCATTCGTCCTGATACCGCCCCTCAAGTCGGGTACACTTGCTGGCATAGCTGGGGTCGAAGCTGTTGCCGGACCGATACCAGGTCTTGATGGCCATGTTGGTTTCGCATGTCGCCTTGGCCGCGGCATCGACAATGACATCGCAGTAGTGCTCCAGCGGTTGCATCTTGAGGGTTCGGGACACGCCAGAAGACCTGCCGGCAATCTGGGCGTAGTAGAGTTCGGGTACGCCATCTCCAGTGAGGTCCCCCGACTTGATCGCCATTGTGGTTGTCGTGGTATGGGGGATCAGGCCATCGTCATGGGTGATCATACGAAAGCCGCCCTCGCCATCCCCGTGGTAGAAGGCATCCGGAACTTCGAAATCATTGCCGACCAGCAGGTCCGGCGCGCCATCCAGGTTGATGTCGCTGAAGAGGATCGAAAGCGTTTCTCCGGGGATACCCGGGAGATCGGTATAGCGGCTGCCGTCCAGTTGGCCTCCGTCGTTCCAGATCAGGCGGTTGCGGGACTCTTCTCCCGGAACGCGGCGATACCAGCCTGCCGCCCAGTTGCCGAGTGCGACGTCCAGATACCCGTTGCGGTTTGCGTCGGCAAAGCTGAGGGCAAGGGTCAGCGGCGTCTCCGGACGGTTTGCAACGGGTTGCGGTGGGACGGTCCCGAAGGTGCCGCCGTCATTGCGGAGTATGAAGTTTCCGCCACCGTAGCTGGTCAGGAACAGGTCGGGCCAGCCGTCATTGTCGATGTCAGCGAAGGCCGCATTGAAGATCGGTATCTCGGCCAGTTCGCCGAGTTCAACGGAACTGCGCGTGAACTGGCCCGCGCCCGTGTTGCGGTAGAGGTAAAGCCCCTCTTCGGTCGAGGCGATAGCAACGTCGATATTCCCATCGCGGTCGAAGTCGCCGGAGGCGACGCTGCGCCCCTCCCAGAACGGGGGCCACATGTCGCGGAACGAGAATTCGACAGGTTTGCCGATGCCGATCTCGGAGGCTTCCATGCGCGTGAAGCCGGTCGCCGCCGCCGGACTTGCCGGCGTAAGATATTTCATATCCACCGTGATCCGGGCGGAATCCGGGCTGCTGACCGCCCAGGGCCCTGCCTCGGCCGCCTGAGCGGCCCAGAGGCTCTGCTGAGGGCGGCGATAGTCAGGGGCGGCCTGATCGCTTGCGCCGATGAGCATGCGCAGGGCGCGATCGGTCTGCCATTCATGGTAGAGGTGCACACCGACCCCTGCGAGGAAGCCGCAGAGCGCCACGGTACCACCAAGGGCGAAGCCTGCGCGGCGCCCCATGGATTGCACGACGATGAAGAACGAATAGATCGAGAAGCTGCCGAGGGTGAAAAGCAGGGCCATTGCATAGCCCTGGTCGAGGCCCGCCGTCAGAAGGACGCCCGCCATCACCACATCGAAACCGATGGGCACGGGCAGGAAGACCCCCACCATGACGACCAGCACCAACACGCCAAGGGAAAAGCCCAGTGACATGATCATGTCGCTGGGCGTGGCGATAGCCATCACCGTTCCGAGAAATCCTGCCAGGATCATCAACGGAACTGTCATTTTGAAGATGTACCAGAAGTTGCGCAGGTAATCGACAGCCACGGCCAGGATCGCCTTGGGCAGCGTCTCGCTTCCACTGTCCGGCCCGGCGGCCAGTTCCTTGCGGCTCCACGGGGTGACCGTGATTTTCTCCGGCTCGATCTCGGTCCGGGGCAGGAACTTGCAGATGATGGGAACGGCAATGAGGATAATGAACAGACTGATCACGACCTTGGTCAGCGCCATGTAGAGCGGCACCAGACTGAAGAGCATGGTCAGGACGATGACATTCAGTGTCGGCGAGGCGATCATGGCACTGAGCGTCGTCTCCGCGCGCAGGCCGCTGGTGTACATGCCCCGGGCGATCGGTGCGGCACAATTGACGCAGACCCCGAGCGGCGTGCCGATCACGAGGCCGAGGAGCGAGTTGGAATAGCGCCCCTGGAAACTCTTCCGTGTCAGATAGGACCCGGCCGTCAGGAAGGCCGCCGCGAAGAGCACACCGAAGGTCATGCCCTTCTTGTTCGTGTTGATCCAGTTGAGCGTGGACCAGAAGATACGCTCAATCAGGCCCATGTCGGGTGTGATCTGGTATTTGGCCTCGAAGCTGAGCACATCCTCAAGCTGGATGGCCCCGGACATCACGGCTTTCTCGTTCAGGGCGGGGTACCGCGACCCTGTCCAGAAGAGGTAGGCGAGAATCGCCACGATGAGCATGGCGAAGAGGAAACGTTTTTGGTACTTCTCTGCGACAAAACCGGACATAATCGAAATCCCCGAGTGGGTTAAACAAGCATCAATACAAGCGCCAACCTCTTCAAACCGCAAGGCTGAGGCCTGAGTTTCAGGAGCGTTTGGTTCAGTTTAAGGAGCGCCATCGGCGCTGGATAGAGTTTATGGACAACGCAGAGCTTTGGCGCGACGCTTTTGATGAGGTAATTGTTCTTAGCTTGCCAAGTTCTGTCGACCGTCGTGCCTACGTTTCAGATCATCTTGCGGCCCGCGGTTTGGCAGAGTTTTCTTTTTTTGATGCGCTCTTGCCTGATGCGCCGGAGGTCGAGCAGTTGATCGCCTCCGATGGGGTGATGCAGTATCCGCCCTGCTTTCGATGCGGTAAGGAAAGCTGTGGAAAGCCTGACTGCAACAATGTCCTGATTGGCCCTCAGATCGCTGTCTTCGTAAGCTACTTGCGGCTGTGGCGGTACATTGCGGAGCACCCTGGCTTCTACCTCGTCGTCGAAGATGATGTCGCGTTTACCCCTCGTGTGCATGACGGACTCCGCGCGATTACTGGCATGAAGCGATCCGGTGACTTGAAGGCTGATCCGTCGACACCGCTTCTGCTGCGCTTGGGATGGGCGTTGTCGAAAGATCATGACCTCCAAGACGACTTTAGGTTGGTCGACGAGGTCAAAATGTCGAACCCGTGCCATGCGATGACGTCTGCCTACGGGGCGAAACTCCTGGCGGCCTTCGAACGCGTCGAGACGACCGCAGATGTCTATGCACACCGTTTGCAGGCGGCACCTGACGAGTGCAGAACGCTTTTTCCCCCCATTGCGAGCGAACTTTCCTGGTCTAAGGGCGCCTTCCAGTCGCTTATACACCCCAAGTACAAGCATGCGGAATGGCTGGAGCAGGAGGGGCGATTGGAAGAGGCGGAACGCGCCCGAGCGCTTGCAGACTGGCACGCCAGCAAGGTGGCGCACAGGGATAAGAGCTGAAAGGATTAGCCGGGGATCGGGTAGCTGTCGTAGCCAAAATTGGCCATGTCTACACTGTAGAACGACTCCATCCGGTCGCGCAGTTCCTTGCTCGACAGGATGCGCTTCTTGAGGTCTTGCGTTGCCGCCGAAGCATTGCGGCGCGGAATCCGTTCAGCCGCTGACAGGGGAATGCCAAGGCGCTGAGTCGCACCTCTCAGCGTCTCTTCATAGTTCTCGTGGCGAATGAGAAGATCCGGCTTGTGGAAGCCCTTATCCGTCGTGAGGTATTCCGTGAGGGGGCGCTGGTACCGAATTTTCAAGAGCGTTTCCAGGCGCTTCTCGTCCCAGTAGGGCTCCTCAGAGACGTAGCTGCCATCACTTGCCCGGACGATCCATTTGTGCGGGGAAAAATATGCAGAGACAATGCGTTCAAAGGGGTGGCGACAGGCGGACAGTACAAGCTGATCAGCGAAGTCATCGCCGAGTCTGTCGCTGTAGTCCTGAAGCGACGCGTGTTTCTCTGGTGTGACGGGGCCCTTCACTTCAAATCGATCCACGCCATCCTGATGGGCTTCAACGACCTTCTGATCGTCGCTGAATGGCAGGAGAACGGATTGAACCGTGTTTCCGCCAGTTTTTGGGTAGTGGATGAAGATAAATCGGTACTTGGAAGAGTGCACGTGATCGAACCGTTCGTTTGCCAGCTGAGACTCTAAATGGACTATGGGGCGACATTCCGCAAGGAATGCCGCCCCATGGCGTCGTTTGCAAAGCTGTTCGGCGCCGTTCAGCCCTTGTCGTTGGCCTGAACTTCTTCCAGGCGCTCCAAGCGCTTGTGCAGTTGTTCGATGTAGATATGGGCGTGTTCAAGCTCGTTCAGCATCGACAAGAGCTTCGTCGTCACGTTCAGTGGCTTGTCTGATGTCGTCGGGCCGACCGCCGGCAGGAATTTGTTCGCCCACATTTGCTCGGCGTGGCTGTTGATCGAAGGAACGTCATAGACATCAGGGTCGAACACCGCATCGCACGGCGTGGCACTTGTGCAAGAGCCAGCTGTGCCAGTGGTCAAGCTGCCAGAAATGTCCAAATCACCTTGGTTATTGAGTGTGAACTCGACAACGGGCGTGCTCACGAAAGACATGCGAAACACTTCGTCCTTCCAGTTCAGCAGGAAATCGTCTTCGGTTGCGTCGCCTGTCGAGAACCGAAAGCGTGCTTTTGTGCCGTCGCCTTGGAGAAAGAGTTCAGTCGGTGCGCCGGCCTTTCCGATGCCGACGTTTCCGTTGGCAGCGATGTAGATGGCGTCCGTTGGAGCGCCGGGTGCGATCCTGAAAGGAAGGCGGGAGGCGTTCGTCACGTCCCGGACGAAGAAGTTCGATTCATTCCCGGCCACATCCCAGATCTGAGACGCGAAGCCATCGCTGCCGTCCTGGTCGAGGCGCAGGGTGGGCGTATTTCCGTCCGTGACGTGCAGCAGAACTGCCGGGTTTGCTTGTTGGATGCCGATGCGCCCCGCAGAGTCGACACGAAGCGTATTGGCTGGGGAGCCGGATTCGACGTAAACGATATTTCGACCTGCGGTCGCATCCTCGATCGCAAAATAATTTGGGTCACCGTTGTTGCTGCCGTTCGCAACCAAGCGCCAGTCATTTGCTGGGAAGCTGCCAGAGGCCGAGGTGTCATCAAACAGAATGCGCAGATTGTTCTCTTTCAGCTTGATCGTGTCGAACCCGTACGTTTCGGAATCCGTGCAATCAAAACCGACACAGAGGCTGCCCTTTATCTCGACATCGGTGGTAAAGAAATCGGCGTACGCGGCGCTGGCACCGAGGGACGTGGTGCAAATCAGGAGGGACGCGAGGCGAGGCATCTTCTTGATGTTCATTTTGTGTTCCAGTCTTAATACTTGGGTCAAATGCAAAAGAAGGCTCAGCCTTCGGATTCCTGAATGTCTTCGGGAGTGATGATGATCCCGCGTGCAACCATGAACCGACCGGATGTGGTGTAGCTGACCTTCACCGTATCCCTTGACGCGTCGCCGCGGCCGTTGTCGATCGGGTTGACGATTCTTTCTTCCTGTTCGGTCGCAGCGCGTAACTCATACTGATAGACCCCATCCAGCGCTTCCCGTCCGAGCTGGTAGACAGGGGTACCTGTGGTCGCTTCGACGGTGATGAGCTCGCCGTTGGGCGCGCGAATGGTCAGGCGTGCGTTGCTCAGGCCGGACCAGTTTTCGAACCAGATCGCGTTCGAGTTATGCTGCTCTACGGGGCGCGGTTCCGCTGCAAGCCCGGACGTCGCAGTGAGGCCAAGGGCGATCACCAAGCCCGCGATGCGGACGGCAATTGAACTGTCGGACATCTTGTAACACCTCCCTCGAACAGGCCACTTCCCGCGAAGTATACAGGTTACGTCTGAAAAATCACGCTAAAAACAGCCTGCGTGAGCTGGATGTGACCATACATTGTGGGCCCAAGGTGCAGTGCACCCGTTATTCCAGGGGGGGCGCCGAAGGGCGGAATGTCTCTGCGCGGGCCTGTGCCTCCGCGAGTTGTTCCGGAACCATGAGGGGGGTGAATCGCGCGGTCAGTTCAGCTGCCGCCGCGACGCCCGCGCGGCGGGCCAGAACCAGCCACATATGGCCCAAGACGAAATCCTGCGGGACGCCCTCGCCCGCGAAATAGAGTTGCCCGAGGGCCGCCATGGCCGGTCCATAGCCCTGCTCGGCAGCTATCCTCAGGGCTGGAACGGCCTCTGCCAGTTCTGTTGGGCTGCGATCTGGCAAGGTGACGCGACCGCCTAGCAGAAGCCAGCCAAGCTGGAAGCGCGCGACGGGATCGCCTGCGTCCGCCGCCAACCTGATCCGGCGCATCCCCTCCGGTGAACTGTCAGGCGGGGTCAGGCGGGAGTCATATAGAAGTTCTGTCTGGCTGCTGTGCGCGCCCCGCCCGCCGAGGCGATAGAGTTCCGCCGCCAGGGGTTCGTCCAGCGCAACGCCAAAGGCGTTTTCGTACATGGTGCCGAGGTTGCTGTACGCTTCCTTGAAGCCCTGATCCGCGGCACCTTCGAACAGAGCGACCGCCCGGGCATAATCCTGCGTCGTTCCCTCGCCACGGGCGAACATGACGCCCAGGTTGTTCATCGCGCGAGGGTTGCCCTGATTGGCTGCCCGTTCGAAAAGGCTGCGCGCCATCGCCAGGTCCTGCGCGACACCGATGCCTGACTGGAAGAGAACCCCAAGGCTGACCGTGGCCTCCAGGTGGCCGGCGTCGGCGGCCTGCCGGTACAGGCTTGCCGCCGCGGCGGCATTGCCAGTGGCCTCGAGCGCGGTCGCATAATCGAAAATGTGCTCAGGCAGGCCCGCCGTTGCAGCCGCTTGCAGCAGGCGCAGCGCTTCCGCGCTATCCTGTTGTCCGCCAAGGCCGCTGTGGCGATAGCGCCCCAGCATGTTCAAGGCCGCGGCGTGGCCTTGCTCAGCAGCCAGGGCAAACCACTCGGCCGCGCTCTCATAGGACTGCGTGACTGCTGCGCCTTCGTCGTAGAGTTGCCCGAGTTCAAACTGCGCTTGGGCATCTCCGGCGTCGGCCCGCTGCTTGAGTTGATCCATCGATGCGATGGTCTGTGCTGCGACAATGTCCGGAAACAGCATGGTTCCCGCAAGCGACGTCAGGCACAGTGCTGCGGCCAGCGGAAGAAACGGCAGGCGGAGGCGCCGGAGGCCCTTCATTCGGTCGATCTCGCGGGAGGCGTAGCTGCCGCGTCCTCGAAGAAGCGCCGCGCGGCGGTCTGCGCCCTCGACAGGTCTTCAGGGGTGAGCAGATCGGCAACCGCATCACGGCGTTCACGTGCGCGGGCTGATCCGGTCGAGGCCGCGATGTTGAGCCATTTGTGGGCCATGATCAGGTCCTGTGGCACGCCGCGTCCCTCGGAATAAAGCAGTCCGAGCTCGAGCTGCGCTTCAGTGTCCCCGGCATTGGCCGCCGTCTCGAAGTGGGGCGCTGCGGCTTCCGCCGCGCCCTCCCGGTTCAAAAGCCACAGGCCCAAGGCGGTTTGGGCAGGTCTGACGCCGGCTTCGGATTGCGCACGCAACCACTCGGCCGCGCCAGCGGTGTCATCCGCGATGCCGGCAGCGACCACCCAAGGCACAGCTTCGTGCGGGGAGGTCAGGCCCTCCAGTTCGCCGGAAATGGCCAGCTGGCCAAGGCGGCGGGCGGCGGCGAGGTCTCCTTGCGACACGGCTTTCAGGTATCGGGGCAATGCGAGTTCGATGCTGCCGGCCTGACGGGTCCCACTGGCGGTCAGGCCGCCCCGCTCCGCCATTTCACCAAGCGCGGTTGATGCCGGGGCGTACCCGGCGCCAGAAGCCTCATTGAGCCACTTCCACGCAAGGGCGTCCTCCGAGCCATCCTCGGGACCGCGCCGGTAGGCCTGCCCGAGGTAGTACTGCGCTGCCACGTCACCCGTCGCCGCCGCAGAGTTCAGCCAGCGCAGGGCCTCACCCCGGTTCGCGGGCACGCCGGTCCCCTCTAGATAATATTGGCCCAGCATCCGCTGCGCGGCGGGGAGGCCGTTTTCCGACGCTCGCAGCAGCCAGCCTGCGGCCGCCTCGCGGTCCTGCGTCAGGCCCTGACCGGTGCCGAGCGCATAGGCGAGATTGAACTGGGCCATGCCATGTCCGTTCTCCGCGGCGCGGACCAGCCAGGTCAGCGCGCCTTCCGGGTCAGGGGGCACGCCCTCCCCGCGCGACAGCAGGCTGCTCAATTGGTATTGGGCTTCGACGTGACCGGCCTTGGCGGCCTGTTCCAGAAGGACCGGGATGCGCGCGCGGGTCTCCTCGGTCGTGGATACGCCGGGGAGGAGGAGGGCAAGGTAGTAATGTGCCTCAGGGTAACCCATCTCGCTTGCCTGTTCGAGGAGGCTTCGCGCGCGTTCGGCGTCCCGGGGAACCCCGAGGCTCTGACCCGAGAGGTGAATCCGTGCCAGAAGCGTGGCGGCTTCAGGGCGCTCACCCGCTGCCTGCTCGAGATGGAACATGCTGCCGGCGATATCCTGCGGGCCTCCGCGCCCATTGAGCAGCAGCTGGCCATAAAGAAGATGCGCATCGGCGGGGACCTCTTCGCTCCCGGTATCGCCCGCGCTGAACAACGCGGACAGGACCCGTCGGGCGGAGACCATATCGCCGGCTGCATAGGCGTCATCTGCGGCCTGATAAGCCGCCTGCGGATTCGCGCGGCCTTCGGCTGGTTGATCCACACCGGAGGGTACCTGCACGGTCGCCCCCTTCTCCGCCTCCTGAGCGCCTGCGCTGCCCGCCAAGAGCAGGGAAATGACGAAGGGCAGGGCGCGCTGCGTGACAGACATTCGGTGTCCAATCCTTTGGGCAAAAGTGACAAACTATGAAACGTGGACGAACCTTACGAGCCGCCCCTGTTCATTTCAACTGACGATGACATCAAGGAGTGCGCGGCGAGTCGGCGGCCCCTCAGGGAATTGGCAGGCCTGCGGCGCGGAGAAGCCACAGCAAGGCAGCGGCGCCGCAAAGGGCCGCGCCGAAGGGCAAGGGGCGGCTTGCTGCCAGGCTGGCCTTTCGGTGTCCTCGGGGGTGCAGAACCGCGCCCACCATGGCGCTGGAAAGCGCGCCGAGTGCGGCCAGCAGAACCACCAGTGGGAGGTCTGCAATCCCGGCATAGGCACCCAATCCCGCCATCAGTTTCACGTCTCCCAGCCCGAGCCCTTCGACCCCGCGAAGCTGCCTGTACGCGAAGCGCAGCAGGGCGAAGCTGCCCACGCCGGCCAGCCCGCCGATGAGCGCAGAAACGGGGGACGGTGTCCCGGGGACGTGGAAGAGCGCTGCGGCCCCCGTCAGCAGCATTAGGGCGGCCGTCAGGAGATCCGGCAGTCGTAGCCAGCGCAGGTCGCAGGCAGCCAGCGTCAGCAGGAGCCACAGCAGAAGAGTTGCAAACCACACAGCGACGGGGGCGCCCCCGGCAGCGCAGGCAAGCAATCCCGCCCCGGTGGCGAGGATCTCGATGTAGAGAAGGCCTGCGGGCAAGGTCGCGCCGCAATGGCGGCACCGCCCGCGCAAGAGCGCGTATGACAACAGCGGAACCATGTCGCGACCCGAGAGCCGGGTGCCACAGGATCGACAGGCCGAGCGCGCTGCAACGATGTTTTCGCCCCGCGGCAGTCGATCCACCAGAACGCCGAGGAAAGACCCGATGAAAGGGCCCAGAAGCACGGGCAGGAACCGGATGAGGTCCTCGGGGACCGAAAGCGGATCAAGGGATTGGGGGAGCAGGGGCTTTCTCCGTGTTGACGGGCATATGCCTCATGGACATGGGCCCGGCGAAGTCTCTATCATGACGGCTCGAAGCGCCAGAGCAGCGGCACGGGATAGACAGCCATGACCATCGAAGACAGACCCGAGCGGCCCCGGAAGGGGGACGAGGGGTTTTCGCTGCTGGAATTGATGGTCGTGGTGGTGATCCTTTCCGTTCTGGCGCTGGTGATCGTGCCGCGCGTGATTGACCGACCGGACCAAGCGCGTGTCGCGCGGGCTCGCGCCGATCTGGCGGCTATTTCAAGCGCGGTGAATCTCTACCGACTGGACAACTTTCGTTATCCCACAACGGAACAGGGGCTGGCAGCGCTCGTGACGCCACCAACCACAGACCCGGTACCGCAGAACTGGGCAACGAACGGCTACATGGATCGGATGCCGGTGGATCCGTGGGGCACGGACTATCAGTACCTCTCGCCCGGGGTGCATGGGGACTTCGATGTCTTTTCATTCGGGGCAGATGGCGTGACAGGCGGTAGCGGTGTGGATGCGGACATCGGGTCATGGTCCGTGGAGTAAGCGGTTCCAGACGGCGCGCATCGCCCCCGTGCGCATGCGACCGCTACGCTGAGGCCGCTCCGAGCCGCGGCGCTCGTTCGATCCGGGGTGCCGCAACCGCCTTCCTGAGCATCCGGCGAGATACATGCGCCTTGCGCCGGAGCGAGTGTATCGCGCCGGACCCGGGCTTCACCTTGATCGAGCTGCTCGTCGTCGTGACGATCATGGCAGTGCTGGCGAGTGGCGTCAGTCTGGTCAGCGCACGGGGCACCTCTACAGCGCAGGCCGATGTTGCGCGCTTTCAACGTCTCTTCACCCAAGCTCGGGATCGCGCGTTGATAACGGGGCAGACGCAGGGGCTGTACTTGACCGGAAACGGGCTGAAATGGGCAGGCTCCGTGCCCGGTTCCGCAGGTCGGAACTGGCAGCCTGTGGGCCGTGGGCAGACTTGGCAGGGGACAGTACGCTTCGCCCCGCGAGAGACGCCCGTAAGCAGTGCGGGCGGTGGACTTCCTGACATTCTTTTCCTGTCAACCGGGCAGAGCTCTGCCTTTGAAGCGACGTTCCTTGAAGATAACTGGCGCGGCGACAGGGCGGTGTTTCTGTGCCGCGGCGACGGACACGGATTGCCCCGATGCGCCGCAGGGTGATCCGACGCACGCCGCGCAGGGGCGCCGACGCAGGCATGACGCTTCTCGAGGTGGCGATTGCGATCCTCATTCTGGCCGTGGGCAGTATCGCGGCCCTGCGCGTCGTGGATCAGTCGCGCCGGGAGATCGGCGGCCAGTGGCCGCGGGTCCTGTCCGAGATCGCGGCACGCAACCGTGCCGAGGAACTGGTCCTGCATGGCACCGCAGGTCCTCGTTTGCCGGAAGAGGTGGAGATGGGAGGCCTGCGGTTCGCGGTCACCACAGAGCGCCAGGCAACCGAGGGGGGATTGATCGAAGCGCGTGTCACAGCGCGGAGCCAGACCGGAGAAGGCAGTTCGGTGCTGATCTACCTGCTACCGGGTTTCGGGCGATGAAGAGGCCCCGGCGATGGGGTCGCACGCTCCGAGGCGCGCGGGTTTCGGCGGGACGGGGGCGCCCCGGCCTTGTGGAAGTGCCGGGGCAGGGCCAGCCCCGGGATGCGGGACTCAGTCTGCTGGAGCTTGTCATCGCCATGGCGCTTTTTGCGTTGGTCGCCGTTACCGGCGCGCAGGCCCTGAGCGGCATGTTGCGACTGCGCGACGATCTCGTCGGTCGGGCCGATGCCTCCGCCGATGCGGAGCGCGCACTGGCCCTGTTGCGGGCGGACATGACCTCGGTCGTACCAGTGCTGTTCTACCAACCTCAGGGCGGTCCCAGATCTGCGCTCAGAGGGGGGGGCAACCGGTTGGAGATGTCGACAGCGGGCAGGCCGGATTTGCGCCGCGACCGGGAGACCGGGATGCGTATTCTGTCGCAAGAGGCCATGCTGCGTGTGACGTGGCATGTAACACCGGACGGGCGCTTGGTGCGGGGCGGATGGCGGACGTTGAGCCCCGCTGCGGGGGCAGAGTTGCCCGATGTTCCGATGATGGCCGATGTCCGCGGCCTGACCCTGCGCAGCTACTGGCCTGAAGTCGGCTGGCAGCGTGGCCTGCAGCCCAACGGGCAGGTCGCGCGTCTTCCGGGCGGGGAGGCGGACGAGGACCGCGCCGGCGGCGCGGTGGACATCGTCAGCGATACCCTGCCACTTGCATTCGAAGTCACGATCGAGACCGAACGTTTGGGGCGCATTGTCCTGCTGGAGACCCTGCAATGAGGCGCGATGGCGGGTTTGTCCTGATCAACGCATTGATCCTCGTGGCAGCTTTGGCAGCGGTCTCTGTCTATCTTCTCACGCGGGCAGAGACAGGACGTGTGCGGCTGTCTGACCAGCGGGATGCAGATCAGGTGATGCTGATCCTCGACAGTTTCGAAGCCTATGCGCAGAGCAGGGTGATTGAGGCCCTCTCCGGGGGCGGCACTGCGCAGGAGGGGCAGGCAGATGGCGCGCTCAGTGTGCCGGTGGCCCGCGGACGGGTGTCCGGTACGCTTCGGGAGCTGGACGGTCTGTTCAACCTGAACTGGCTGGCGAACCCGACAGATGAATTGGCCGATGTGGCCTTCCGGCGTTTGTTGGACCGATTGGCTCTGCCCCCTGATACGGCGGACTTGCTGGTCGCACGTCTTGCGGGCGGGGCGGCGGCACAGGAGGCGATCCCGCTGAGCGATCCGCCGGTTCATCCCGTCGGCGGACCGGTGCCTATGATGGCGCTCTTGCGCGACCTGCCCGGCCTGAGCCCGCGGACACGAGACGCATTGGTGCCCTTCGTGACGGTGATCCCCGGTGACAGCCGCCTGAACGTCAACGCGGCCCCCCTGGACGTGCTCGCCGCCTTCCTGCCCGAGGCGACACCGGGGCAGATCGCGCAGCTTGTGTCCAGTCGCGCAGTCGAGCCGTTTGGCGATGTGAACGACTTCCTGTTGCGCACGGGGTTGGCTGAGGCCCCCGCCATGCCGTTGCCACCGGACAGCCCGCCTGTGCCCGATGCCGCAGGGCCGCCTCGTCTGGACGAAGCCCGGATCGCATTGCAATCCCGCTGGTTCGAGGCCTTCGCGACGGCGGAACTGGCAGATTTGCAGGCCACCCGGCTAATTCAACTGGAGTATCGCGGGCCGGGGGAGCGTCCTGCGATCAACTGGCGTATCACCACCCGTCCCTGATCAGCGTCCGCCGTCGCATCGATTACGCATTGCGGTGCGCCCGCCCTGCCGCCATGCTGGCGCCAGTCGTCCGCCATGGATGTCCCCTTGGCGCCAAGGGGATAGCACCCTGGCCCGCCGGATATCGGATCGGGCGCGTCGACGTGGATAGAGGGAACAGCTTCAAGTGTCGGAGCGCAACCACAGCAGGGCAGAGGAGCCCCAGTTCGTGCGTGGTCCGGCGGGGGCACGTCAGGTGGCACTGGTTCCCGGGGCGGCTTTGCCCTTGCTGGCGCTCGACCTGCCGCGCGGTTTGCGTGGCGAAGCCCGTGAGAAAGTTGCCCGCCGACAAGTGCATGACCGGTTGCGCCTTGATCCGTCAGGGGTCGAGGTCCGGCCCTACGCGCCCGACGGCAGCGACCAGCACTGGACGCGCGTGTTCATCGCGGATCGCAAGCTGTCCGAGCATTGGAAGACACTGACCGGGCGGGCGGTTCTGCCTGACTACCTTTCCTTGCCCGCGGCGAAAGGGGTCTGGACGATACAGGTGGAGGCTGCGGCGCCGAAGGCGCAGTCCGGCGTGGATGCGGACGGGGCACAGGTTCCTGTCGTCATGGTGCGTCTCGGCCCCGAGGACGGCTTTACCACCACCTCTGAACTTGCCTCCATCTTGATCGGGCGCGCGCTGGCGGATCAGGGCAAGCCGCGGGCTGTCCTGCGGCTGGGGGCGCCACTCGAGGGGCTTGACCTGTGGTTGGCCGATCAGGGGCTGCCGGTATTGCAGAGCGCCGAGGACATCGAAGGACGTGGCCTGCCTCGGCCTGTCGTGCTTGAGCATGGCGAATTGACCTGCGACCTGCGGCAGGATCCGCAAGCGGCTCGGAGGCGCCTCAAGCGACAACTGGTACCATGGCTCTGGGTTCTCGGGGCTGCGGCTGTTGCTGCCTGTATCTGGTCAAGCGCGCAGATCGTTGCCCTTCAACGCGCAACCTCGGCGCAGGCGGCGGTGGCGGCCACGAATGCAGAACTGGTGCGTCGGCATTTCGTGCCCGCGGGCCCTCTGCTTGATGCGAGAGCGCAGGTCTCGGCTGCCCTGGCCGAACGCCGAGCATCTGCGCGGCGGGTGCAGGGGCGAACGGACCCCGTCGAACTCGCTGGCCGTGCCGCCGAAGTATTGGCACGCCCAGACGTCACGACCATGCGAATGAGCTATGCCTCGGGGGACGATCTGCGTTTCGTTCTTCAGGTTTCGAACTTCGCGGTGGCGGACGAACTCGTCGGTGCGCTCGAGGATGCTGGCATGCGCGCGGCCCTGACGGACAGTCGGATTTCCGAGGATGGCCCCGGCGTGCAAGCCGAGGTTTCCATCCAACTGTCCTCGGAGGCGCAACCATGAGTGGACGGCTGATCGACGCTCTCCTGCGCCGGACCCCGCGGGAACGGCTGCTGCTGGCAATGGTGACCTTCCTGGTGTTGCCCGTGGGTATCGCAGTGGGCCTGTTGGAGCCTTTGGCCCGTGCGCGGATGGATGCCCTGCACGGTCTGGAAGAAGAGTTGAACCTCAACAGCTGGATACGCGCCCGAATTTCGGAGCAGGAGAGGCTTGCCGCCGTTTCGGCTGATGGGACCACGCAGGCTCGGTCGCTTCGCCCGATCGGGATCAGTGCCGTGGAACAGTCGTTGGTGGAAAACGGGCTGCGCGATGACATCAGCACGCTAGGCGCGGGGGCTGTCGGAACGGTCGAGTTGGGCTTTGATGAGGTGGACTTCAGCCGGTTTGCCAACTGGCTGTCGCAGAGCCACCCCGGTTGGGGCTACGACGTCGAAAGCCTGCGCATCGACACGACGGACCGGCCATCTGTCGTGGCGGTCAGGCTGTCTCTCCGCCCCGGGGGGTGATGTCACGCCGCGCGTCAGAGCCGCGCGAGGCGTGCGGCGATCATGGCGCGCCGTCCGGCCATGGCCCCCAGTGGATCGAGGTCCGGGTCATTCTTGAGTTGTTCGTCCAGTGCCGCGTGAGCGGACTGAAGCGAGGTCTTGGCCGCCGCCGCGTCTCCATCGGAGAGTTGTGCAACAGCGAGTTCATGCAGTGCGGTGCCCCGTACGGCGAGGGCAGCACTGCGTGAGGTGCCGTTGGTGGCCTGCGCGACTTCGCCTGCGATAGCGGCCGCCTCGGCGAAGGCCCCGCGTCGCAGTTCGCTGTGCGCGAGTTCCAGCTTGATCCGAACCGCGAGCGGCCCGGAGGTCGGCACGAGGCTGCTGTAGGCGCGGCTGGCTCGTGCGTAGCTGCCATCTTCTAGTGCGCCGCGGGCGGCGAAATAACGGGTTTCGAAGTTGGACTGGCTGACAGCGGGGCTTTCGCAGCTGCCCAAGGCCATTGCGGCTGCCAAAAGCAACCCGATCCGGGGTAATCTCGCCTGCATTTCGGGGTCCATTCTGACCTGTTTATTGCCCACAGGGTACCATTCGCCGGGGCAAGCGTCTATCGTGCCGGGGCCGGGCAGGTGTCCTTGGCGGGGATAAATCGCGCAGCGTGGCAGGAAATCGACATGCGACTTGTGGCTTTTGCGCTCCTTGGTGTGGCTCTGGCCGCTGCCGCATGGTCCGGGCACATGCTGTGGGAGGAACTCCAGCAGGACGCGGACCTCGTCGGGGCCGAAATCCTTGCGACCACGGCCGAGCCTCGGCCCTCTGCGGCCTCTGCGCCGCCCCGCCGCTGGCCCGCGCTTTTCGGCGAGCCGCAGCCGCCTGCACCCTCCCCGCCAGAGCCCGCTGCGCCGCGCGAGGAACCGCAGCCGCCTGCGCAGCCTCAACCTCCCCTCACGTCGCTCGGCTATAGCTTGCGGGGCGTGGTGCGCAGTGGCGACAGCACATGGGCCATGGTCTCTCATCCGACGGGCGAAATCCTTCTGCGTCCGGGGCAATCCCTCGCCGAGGGTGTAGACGTAGTGCGCGTCGATGAGGCCGGGGTCTGGGTGTCGCGGCAGGGAGGCGAGGCCGAATTGCTGGGCTTCCCGGACTGACGGCCGCGTCGGTCAGGGCGCGACGACTGCCTGAAGATCGAAGATCGGCAGGAGCACTGCCAGCACGATCAGCAGGACGACCCCGCCAACGGCAATCATCAAGATGGGCTCCAGCAGGGTGGCGATCCGTTTGCGTTCTGTCGATAGACGATGTTCGACAAGGGTTGCGGCCCGGTCGGTCATTCGGGCCAGCCGGACCGAGCGTTCGCCGGCCATGACAAGCTGCCGCGCCACGGGCGGAAGGAAGCTGAGGCGTTGCAGCGCGGCCGACAGGGGCTCACCGTGGCGCACGGCCTCTGCCGCGGCGATACCCTGATCGCGAAATCGGGCAACGTCGAGAACGTCAACCGCGGTTTCGACCGCGTCCAGAACGGCATGTCGGCTGCCGAGGACCAGCGCGAGTGTGCGCAGGTACTGCACAGCCGCGGCGAGCGACATCAGCCGACCGATCAGCGGCAGCCGCAGCAACACCCGGTCGCGACGGTCGCGCCAGGACGGAATACGTGCTGCCAGACCCATGAGTGCGGTGATGGCTGCCACGGCAGCCAGAAGCGGCCATTTCCACGCGACGATCCAATCCGTGAGCGCCAGAACATGGGCGGTCAACGGTGGGATCGGACGACCCGACATCTCGAATATGCCGACGATCTCGGGGGCGACGCTGGTCATGAGGATGCCGCAGACCAGAAGCGCGACGGCCGCAACGAACGCAGGATAGATCAGGGCCGCAGAAATCTGGGCACGGTCACTTTCGCGCTGTTCAAGATGGTCGGCCAGTTCGCCGAACACACCGGACAGATCGCCGGCCGACTCGCCCGCCTGAAGGGCTGCAAAGTAATAGGAGGGGAAGCCGCCGCCGGACTGCCGCAAGGCCGTGGTCAGGCTGGAGCCTTCCAGCAGGCCGGCCCGGGTCTGGGCCGCCACCGTGTCCAGCGCGGGGTGGCCGCCGCTGCGAACGGCCTCCAGCGCCTCTTCCACGGGCAGTTCGGCGGTGAGCATCACGGCCATCTGGCGCGTGAAGACGGCCTGCAAGTCCCGGTTCAGCCGGTGCCGCTTGGCGCGCAGCTTACCGGTCCCTGTCTGGGCGCGGGCCGACGCTCTGGCGGTGATCTCTGAGGCAAAGAGGTCCTGCCGGGCCAGTTGCGCGGCGGCGTCCGTTTCGCTCTCGGCCACGACAGTTCCGGTGCGGCGCTTGCCGGATCGGGTGTAGGCGATATAGCCGTAGGCTTTCATGCCACGTCGCCCACGACCCGCAGGGCTTCCGTCAGGCTGGTCTGGCCATGGGAGACGGCCAGCAACCCCTGTCCGATCAGGCTTTCACTGGCGCCGAGAGCCATGCCGCGCAATTCGGTCTCGTTGGCGCCCGCATCGATGGCAATCCGTATCTCCTCCGAGATCTCCGCCATTTCGAAGATCCCCAGACGGCCCGAGTAGCCACTGCCATTGCAGGCCTCGCAGCCGGTGGCCCGGTAGAGCGTGCCAGGCGCGGTCAGGCCGTGGCGCCGGAACAGGGCGGCTTCGCTGTCGGAGGGTGCAGTGGGCTGCGCGCAGTCGGGGCACAGCCGGCGCAACAGGCGCTGCGCGATCACGCCGCGCAGGCTGGCCGCGATCAGGAAATTGTCGAGGCCAAGGTCGCGCAACCGGACCACCGCCCCGATCGAACTGTTGGCGTGGAGCGAGGAGAACACGAGATGCCCGGTCAGCGCGGCCTGAGCCGCGACCGATGCGGTTTCCCCATCGCGGATTTCCCCGACAAGGATGACATCCGGGTCCTGCCGCAGCGTGGCCCGCAGCCCGGCGGCAAAGGTCATGCCGATGTCTGCGTTGATCTGGCTCTGGGACACGCCGGGCAGATCATATTCGATCGGGTCTTCGACCGTGACGATGTTGCGGCTTCCGTGATCGGCCAGTTGCAGCAGAGAATAAAGCGTCGTCGTCTTTCCCGCCCCGGTCGGTCCGGTGGCCAGAATGATCCCGTTCGGCAGGGCGGACATACGCTCCAGCAGGGCCTGCTGGCGGTCTGACAGGCCCAGCTGGTTCAGGGGCATCAACCCGGCAGAGCGATCCAGAATACGCAGCACGATCCTTTCGCCGTAGTGGCCCGGCAGCGAGGACACGCGCGTGTCGATCATCCGCCCGCCGAGGGACAATGCGATCCGTCCGTCCTGTGGCAGACGGGTTTCGGCGATGTCGAGGCCTGCCATGACCTTGAGCCGCGAGACCACGCGGCGCACGGGGATGTCGGGGCGGTCCATGACCGGATGCAGGAAGCCATCGACGCGCATGCGCACACGAAGACCCTTTTCGTGTGGCTCCACATGCAGGTCCGATGCGCCGCTGACGACGGCCCGGCGCAACAGGCGGTTCACCAGCTGGATCACCGGGGCCTCCGAGGGTTCTTCGAGCAGCTCACGCTGTCGCGCTTGCGCACCATCGTCTTCGAGATCGAAGAAGACCTCTTGGGTCGTCGCTTCGGCCGCCTCCGCGTGGGCGTCCTGGTAGAGACGTGCCAGTGTCGCCTCGAACCCGCGCTGGTCCATCTCGGTCACCTGCGGCGGTTCCGAGGCGCCGAGACGGCGCTGTGCTTCACGCAGTCCCAGCGTGGTGGCGGCGGGTCCGAGGATCAGCCGCGGGCCGTCGAGGGCAACCTGGTTGTCCCGGGCAAAGGCGAAAGGCAGCAGCGTATCCGACATGCCGGGGGCCTGGGGTCAGTTGCCGCTGAAGCGCAGGCGGCTCGGCAGGGGGGGATAGTCTGCGGTCTGGGCGAGATCATCCACGAAGCCCGCATCGAAGGGCTGGTTCAGATCGGCGCCGTTGAATGGCAGCGCCGGGCTCGACGAGGCCGGAAAACGCGTATCGGGCAGGGGGGCGATTGCGGCACTCGCCTCGCGGGCCTTGGCCGCGATCTGCCGCGAGACGCGCTGCCCTTCCTGCTCCGAGCTCACGACCTGCGGACGCAGCAGAACCAGTAGCACCCGTTGATCGGAGTCGGTCGATTTTCCGCGGAAGAGGCCTCCGACGAGCGGCAGACGCGACAGGCCCGGCACCCGTTGGTTGGTGCTGCCACTGCCGTTTTCGAGCAGCCCGCCCAGCATGATCACATTGCCGTCCTGCACCAGAACGGTCGTGGTCAGGGCGCGCTTGGCGGTGATTTCGCCCCCGGCCGAACTTTGCGACGATGTCAGGTTCGAGACCTCCTGCGCGATGGTCATCTTCACCGTCCGATCGGCGTTGATCTGCGGCGTTACGTTCAGGGTCAGACCCACATCCTGTCGCTCGATTGTCTGGAACGGATTTTCGACGGCGCTGTCGCTCACCGTGGAGTAGGACCCCGTGACGAAGGGCACGTTCTGCGCCACCACGATCTCGGCTTCCTGATTGTTCAGGGTCATGATCGAGGGGGTCGAGAGCAGGCGCGTCGACTGCTGGGAGGCAATCGCCGTGAGCAGGCCCGCGACGCCGTCGTTCTGGTCCCCGGCCAGTCCGCCGACGAACCCGCCAGAACCGGGGTCCGCGACATCGCCGTTTAGCACGGAAGACACGAGGCTCGTCAGGCTGGGCCGGGTCCCGATGTTGAAGGTCGCGCCGCCGACAGCGGCATTGTTCAGGATCCCGCCCCATTGCACCGCGAGGTCGGAATAGCTGCTGATCGACATTTCGAAGATCACGGCTTCGACCAGAACCTGTCGGGGGCGCTGATCAAGGTAGGCGATCATGTTCAGGATATCGCCCATCTGTTCCTGAGGGGCCGACACCAGCAAGGAGTTGGTCTGGGGCTCGGGCACGATCCGTGCGGGTGTGCTGTTGGCCGCGCCATCGGCCTGAATGGCCTGCAACACGACCGTCGCCAGCGTTGGCGCGTCCGCGTAGTTCAGAGCCACTGCCCGGCTGACGACGTTGTTGGACTGCGTGTCGAGGCGTGCTGCCAGAATACGGACGCGTTCACGCACATCATCGGGCGCAGAAACCACCAGCGCGTTCGAACGCCGGTCGGCCGAAATGCTCGACCCTTCCGGCAGCACGTTCATGCTTTCGATCACTTGCATAACCTCGGCCGCGTTCGCGTTCCGCAGGCGGATCATCTGGATCGGCGGGGCCTGCGCTTGATCGAGCTGTTCGATCAGCGCGGAAATGCGACGGAAATTCTGGCCACGGTCCGAGAGCACCAGCAGCCGGGACCCCGGAACGGGGCTCAGGACCGCCTCGGGCGGGAGCAGGGGGCGCACCACCTCGACGATGCTCTGCACCGGGGCATTGCGCACGGGGATCACGCGGGTTTCAAAGTCGCCGTCTGCGCGCTCTGCCGCCCCGCCACCGGTACCAAGCTCACGGGCAGTGTTCATGGGCACGATGCGATCAACGGCACCGCCTTCGACGACGGTGAGACGGTTGACTTCCAGAACGGACAGGAACACCTCGTAGAGCTCCTGCGGGGTCATCTCGCCGGGGGCGAGCACCGTGACGGTGCCGCGCACGCCGGGGTCGATCACGAACCGTTGCCCAGTGGCTTCCGAGACGATCTCGACGAAGCTGCGGATGTCGGCGTCGCGTAGATTGACGCTGACCTGTGCCTGCGCCGGAGTGCCCTGCATCGTTCCCGCAAGGACGCCCAGAGCCAGAAATGCGAATGTCGAGACGGCGCGCAGCGTCCGTGCGATTGAAAGTGATGTCATGGCGTGTCCCTGCCCGGCGGATGCCTGTGCCATTTGCCAGTTCTTAATGCCTGTTGTGCGCGAGCATAGCCGGTACGCTGCCTTATTGGCAGTCTTTTCTCGTGCCCGGCCGGTGAAGCGGCCGGGCTCATGCGCGCTCAGTGCCCGAACAAGGACCCGAATTAAGGCCGTAGCCGCCGAGGCGTGGTTTTGAGCTGCCGCTGCTCCCGAAGCCTCAGGCGGCGAAGTCCTCGCGGGCGTAGCCCTGCAGGTAGAGCAGCGCGGTCAGGTCGCCGAAGTTGATCCGCAGCTCGCATTCCGCGGCGACCGAGGGCTTGGCGTGCAGCGCGACGCCGGCGCCCGCGCGGGTCAGCATGCCGAGGTCGTTGGCACCGTCGCCGACGGCCATCACCTCGGCCTCGCTCAGGCCGAGACGGGCAGTGATCTGTTCCAGCGCCTCGACCTTGGCGGCACGGCCGAGGATCGGGCGGCCGACCTCGCCGGTCAGCGTGCCCTCGGAGACGAGGAGCGTGTTGGCGCGGTTCTCGTCGAAGCCGACGAGGGCGGCGACCTGCGCCGTGAAGGCGGTGAAGCCGCCGGAGACCAGCGCCGCATAGCCGCCCTGGGCCTTCATGGTGGCGACCAGCGCCGGGCCGCCGGGCATCAGCTCGATCCGCTCGGCCAGGACCTTGCCGATGACGCTTTCGGGCAGGCCCTTGAGCAGGCCGACTCGTTCGATCAGGGCGCCTTCGAAGTCCAGTTCGCCGTTCATGGCGCGGGCGGTGATCTCCTTCACCCGGTCGCCGACCCCGGCCTCGTCGGCCAGTTCGTCGATGCATTCCTGCCGGATCATCGTGCTGTCCATGTCGGCCAGCAGCATCTTCTTCCGGCGGCCCTCGGCGGGCTGCAGGTTGAGGTCGATCCGCATCTTCTGGAAGTCGTCCCAGGCCTGACGGAAGGTGTCCGGCACGGCGGGCAGCGGGAACTCGGCCGCCTCGCCGGTGGCGAGCCAGCGGATATCGCCGCCGCCCCAGGCATTGCGCAGGGCGCTGACGGCGGCGCCGTCGAGGGCGGGGGCCGCGGGATCGCTGGTGAGGGTCACGACGTACATGGAAATCCTCCGGTCTGTTGCGGGGGGATAAAGCACGGGGCGCGCGCCATGGGAAGGGGTTGCCCCTTGCAAATCGCGGGCCGAGGCGCTCCTCATGGCGCCATGATGGAATGGCGCGACGAAGGTATCCTGCTCTCGGTCCGGCGGCACGGGGAATCCGCGGCGATCGCCGAGGTCTTCACGCCCGGGCATGGCCGCCACGTGGGCGTGGTGCGGGGCGGGGGCTCGCGCCGGATCGCGCCGGTGTTGCAGCCGGGCGCACAGCTCGACATCACGTGGAAAGCCCGGCTGGAGGAGCATATGGGCGCCTTCACGGTGGAGCCCGTGCGCTCCCGCGCGGGGGTGATCATGGGCGACCGGATGGCCCTGGCCGGGCTGAACACCGTGACGGCGCTGCTATCCTTCTGCCTGCCCGAGCGCGAGGTCCACGGGCCGCTCTACCTGCGCACGGAACGCCTGCTGGACCTGCTGGAGCATGGCGAGGTCTGGCCGCTGGCCTACCTGCAATGGGAACTGGCGCTGCTGGAGGAGATGGGCTTTGGCCTCGACCTGACGCGCTGTGCGGTGACGGGCGCGACGGAGGGGCTGGTCTATGTCTCGCCGCGTACCGGGCGGGCGGTGTCGAAGGCCGGCGCGGGGGAATGGGCGGACCGGCTGCTGCCGCTGCCCGACTGCCTCGCCGGGCGGGGCGATGCGCCGGATGCGGAGATCGCGCAGGCGCTGCGGGTGACGGGGCATTTCCTGAGCGAGCACCTGGCGCCGGAACTGGGGCGCAAGCCGTTGCCGGAGGCGCGGGCGCGGTACCTCGACCTCTTTACCCGCAGGCTCTCTGCCGGGTGAGGTCAGTCCGCGGGGGCGCCTTCGGCGAAGACAAGCTCGTGATCGTCTGGGCCGGTCAGGATCAGCCTGCCATCGTCCATCCGGGCCTGGTTCGCCGCGCCGAGGGCCTTGAGGTAGGCATCCTCCTCGGCCAGATCGGGGCAGGCCATGCGGGTGGCGCCGATCTGCGTCGAGCTGAAGGCGGGGTAGGTCCCGCTCCCGCCGCCGAAGTAGCTGTTGCAGGGCGCGCGGCCCGAGAACCGGGCCTCGTCCAGCACCAGCGTCGCGCGGGAGGTGAAGGGCGCGCCGTTCAGCGTCTCGAGGTGCCACGTGCGGCTGGGATCGGCGAGTTCGGGGCCGGAGGTCGCGCAGGTGCTGAGAAGCGCGAGAAGCGCCGGGGTCAGCAGTTTCATCTGAGCGCCAGCACGAGGTCCACGAGGGTGCCCATGGCGGAGGCGGTCTTCTTCGTGTCCGCGACCGGCAACTGGGTGCTGCCGATCTGCGCCGCGTAGAGAATGCGCGCGATCTCGGGATTGGTGACGCCGATCTGGCGCAGCAGCTTCTCGAGGTGGGTGAGGCGGCGGGCGTCGATTTCGGCCAGCGTCGCGGCGGCGGTGGGCTCGGTCCGGGCCCAGGCCCGCATCGCGGCCTCGGCCGGCAGGCTGTCGGAGAACCCGTCCTGCATCAGCTTGTGCAACTGGCCGACCGCCTCGGTCTTGTCCTCGGGGTCTTCGAGTGCGGCACCGGCGCTGTCGCCCCAGAAATCGAGCAGGGCCTTGCGATAGGCGGGCACGTCCGGGAAATGCCAGTAGAACGAGCCCTTGGTGGTGTCGAGGCCACGGGCGAGCGCCTCGGCCTTCAACGCCTCGGGCCCTGCCGCGGCGAGGGCATCAAGACCGGCTTTCAGCCAGTCGTCGGGGGAAAGGCGTTGTTTGCGACTCATGACGTTACTCTACGTACGGTGCCGCATGAATGCATGACTATTTCTGGCGATCCCGTGCCGATTGGCCGAATTTCGCCCTTTTTTGTCAGGGGGCGCGGCCGATCCAGCGATTTTCGGCGGGCTTATGCTGCTTTGCAGCGATCCGGCGGCGTCTGCGTGCGCGCTGCGGTGCGTCATGGCGGCGAGTCGGACCCCCGATGGGGCTGCGGATCAGAACCTGGATCAGACTCTGGGACACGCACAAAAAAAGGGCGCGGCCGAAGCCGCGCCCACTGAGATACGAGGGGTCTTGGGGTCTGAAGCCTTATGCCTCGGCGTTCTCAAGCGCCTTGGCCTCGACCGTATCGCCGGAGGCGATCTCGATGCGGCGCGGTTTCAGCGCCTCGGGGACTTCGCGCAGGAGGTCGATATGCAGCATGCCGTTGGCATGGGTCGCCCCCGTCACGCGCATGTGGTCGGCCAGATGGAAGCGCCGTTCGAAGGCGCGGGTGGCGATACCCCGGTGCAGGTAGGTGCGCTGGCTGTCGTCATCGGCCTTCTTGGCGGCGATCACCAGCATCTTTTCCTTGACCTCGACCGAGAGGTCTTCGTCCGAGAAACCGGCGACGGCGAGCGTGATGCGGTAGCCGTTGTCTGCGGTTTTCTCAATGTTGTAGGGCGGGTAGCTCGGCTGAGCGACGTCGTTGGTCAGGACCCGGTCCATCATGTCGGCGATCTGGTCGAAGCCGACGGTGGCGCGATAGAGCGGGGCAAAGTCGAAGTTACGCATGTGGTTATCCTCTGGATAAGCGATACCTGTGGTGCCTTCCCGAAGGGACAGGCTGGGATACGGGACCCTGAAGCGGCGTCCCGTACCTCGGATCTGGGAAGGCGGCGGCGGGGTTTCAAGACCCCCGGCAGGCTGTTGCCTGCTCCGCGCGGATCACCCTGTCGCGAGCGCCGCCATCCCGGGTTTCAGGTCACGTCTTCCAGGCGCCGTGGGCCCAGGTTCGCTGCGTCCACGGCCACGGAGCCTCAGGTCAATGGACCTCGGACCACCGGGCCTCGGATCATTGAAGCCAGAAGCCCACGGCGAGGATCGCGGCAGAACCGGCGAGGAAGAGTGCCCAGTTGATCAGGGTCTGGCGGTTGCTCTGGGACGGTTTGCCCGCCTTCAGCTCGCACCAGCGGCACTGGGTCTCGCCCTGCGGGATGGGGGTGCCGCACCCGCTGCAGGCCACGGTGGGCAGGTCCGCGGCATCGGGCTTCGCCGCGCGCCGCCGGGCGGGTGGCGCCGGCAGTTCCTTGGGCATCTGGATCGGTGCGCGGGGGGCGCGGGGGCCCTCGGCGCGGCGGGCGCGGGAGCGGCGGATGCCGGTGCCGATGAGCGCAAGCGCACCCATCGCAGGCAGAAGCGCCTGAAAGGGAAGGGCGGAAAGGGCCATGAAAGCCTCCGTTCAGAATGCGAGTCCGCGGACCCGCGTCAGGTCATGCGTCGTGCGGGGGCATGAGGCTGAACGGGGGCGCCCGGGGTTCGGGGCGCAGGCCGTGGGCAGAGCGGGGATCGAGGGCGTCGGCGGGGGCCATGCATTGCGGCAGCGCCTCGTCGTCGCCGAGCGGAAGCACGCAGGCCTCCACCGGCAGCGTGGGACTGTTGCCGCTGTCGCTGTCCGGCTGATCCTCGGTCGCCCGGGTGTTGGCCTTCACCGGCTGCACAAGGGCCATGTCGGTCTGGGACACGGTCCAGGACCGGGCGGTCTCGGCCGCTTCGCCCCGGTCGCCCTGACCGGCAAAAAGCGCCAGTGCCAGGGTCGTCAGAACCTGCAGCAGCCAATGCGCCGCCCGCTCCGCCCGGGGGGCGGACCGCTTGGGGCCATGGGGAATGCTGCGGGTCATGTGTCATCCGGGGAACGGAGGGGTAGCGGACAATGTAGTCCTCACGGGCCCTCACGTCCAGCGGAGGCTAGTTTCCGGCCCGGATGAATTTCGCACCGGTGTCATTGCGCTGACCGCCCACCACCACGCGGCTCTGACGCGGGGCAGGACCGAGGAAGACGCCCTTGCCGGCGCTCAGCTCTGCCTTGAGGGCTGCGAGCGGCGCGTCGAGCTGCATGCCGAGGGCGACGGGACGGCCCTCGACCTCGGCCTTGGCCGAGATGACCGAGACGATGCGCGGCTTGCCCTCCTCGATGCTGAAGACCGGCGCGCCGGAGGAGCCGAAGTCCACGTCGCAGGACAGGATCAGGATGCCCTCCTGCCGCGCCATGACCGAGCAGATTTCCTGCAGCGCCGGGGCCTCGGCCCGGTCGTGGGCATAGGAGACGACGCCGATCCGCGTGCCCGCCCGGGCCGTGGGCTCGGTTTCGAAGGGGATCACCGTGGTGTTCCGGATCGGCATCTCGAGTTCCAGCAGCGCCACGTCGTCCTGCACCCGCTTGGTCGAGACGGAGGCGCCATAGCGATATTCCGGATGGACCACGGCGCGGCGCACGTTGCGATAGGCCTCGGCCCGGCCATTGCGCCAGCCGGCGCGGAATTCGATCTTGGTGGGGTCGATCCGGGTCCCGGTGTGGCGGTCATAGAGGCAATGCGCCGCCGTCAGCACCAGGTCCTCGGCCACCAGCGCGCCGGTGCAGAAGCCCTTGCCGTCGATGTCGAGCCGCCCGACCGCTTCCCAGCCACGCGAGTCGTCGCCCGTATCGAGTCGCTGCAGCCGGCTGTCCTGCTGCGCGTGGAGCGGCTGGCCGAGCAGGGACAGCAGCAGGATCAGCAGCAGCGCGGGGGCGAGCAGATGCGCCGGGCGAGTCACGGGGCGAAGGGCAGGGCGGAACATGGGCGGTCCTGACGGAATCGTTGATCCCTCAGGACTTATTCCCGCTCTGGGGCGAAATTGGGGAAAGACGATGAACGATCCCGGCGCGACTGGGGCGATCGGGGCGCGACAGCCCCGCACCACGGCGGCCGCGCCCCGGTGCGAGTGCGGACATGGCGCGCTCCGTCAGACGTGGCCGGGCTTGGCCGCCGGGTCCAGTGCCCGGGGCGCGGGGCCGCCGGTCGCCCAGTCGAGCAGTTCGACCGTATGCACCACCGGCACCCCGGTGCCCGATCCGATCTGCATCATGCAGCCGATATTGCCCGCGGCGATGACATCCGGCTTCACCGCCTCGAGGTTGCCCACCTTGCGCGCCTTCAACTGGCCCGAGATCTCGGGCTGCATCAGGTTGTAGGTCCCCGCCGAACCGCAGCACAGGTGCGGCTCCGCCGGTTCCGCCACGGCAAAGCCCGCGCGTTTCAGCAGATCCTTGGGCGCGGTCTTCACCTTCTGCCCGTGCTGCAGCGAACAGGCGGAGTGATAGGCGACCTTCAGGCCCTTCTCCGTCCCTTCGGGAATCTCAAGCCGGGTCAGCAGCTCGCTCACGTCACAGGCCAGCGCCGAGATGCGTGCTGCCTCCTCCGCCAGCGGATCGTTGCGGAACATGTGGCCGTAATCCTTCACCGTGGTGCCGCAGCCCGAGGTGTTGATCACGATGGCATCGAGGCCCTCGCCCGCGATCTCCTGCCCCCACGCCCTGATGTTGGCAGCGGCGGAGCCGTGGCTTTCCGCCGCGCGGCCCATGTGATGGGTCAGCGCCCCGCAGCAGCCGGCGCCCTTGGCCACCACCACGTCGCATCCCAGCCGCCGCAGCAGCCGGATGGTGGCGTCGTTGATGTCGGTGTTCAGCGCCTTCTGGGCGCAGCCGGTCATCAGCGCCACCTGCATCCGGCGCGGGCCCGTGGCCGGGAAGACCTGCGGCGCATCGTTGGGCGACACCGGCGGCACCCGCCTGGGCGCCATGGCGATCATCGCCCGCAGCCGCGGGTCGGGCAGGAACCGCGCGAAGGGACGGCCCAGCTTGGCCCCCAGCAGCGCCATGCGGAAGCGTCCGGGATAGGGCAGGATCCGCGCCAGCACCCAGCGCAGCGCCCGGTCCGACCATGGCCTGCGATAGTGGTCCTCCACATAGGCGCGGGCATGGTCGATCAGATGCATGTAATGCACGCCCGAGGGGCAGGTCGTCATGCAGGCGAGGCAGGAGAGGCAGCGATCGAGGTGTTTCACCGTGCGCTCGTCCGGGACGCGCTCGTTCTCCAGCATGTCCTTGATCAGGTAGATCCGGCCCCGCGGACTGTCGAGCTCGTCGCCCAGGACCTGGTAGGTCGGGCAGGTGGCGGTGCAGAAGCCGCAGTGCACGCAGGACCGCAGGATCTGGTTCGCCCGCGCGGTGCCCGGGTCCGTCAGCTGTTCGGGAGAGAAAGTCGTCTGCATCAGGCCATCGCCTCCGCCAGGAAAAGCCCCGCCACGGGCACGAGGGTGGAAACCGCGCCAAGCGCCGGGGCCCAGACCGGCAGGTCCGGGGCGCGGCGGCGCAGGATCTGCACGACGAGGGCCGTCAGCCCGACCCAGCCGAGGTAGAGCAGGGCGAGGGCCACCAGCGCCCGGCCCGGCTGGGTGCCGGCATCCAGCGGGACGATGCGCAGCACGAAGAGCCCTGCCAGCAGTGCCAGCAGCACGCCGCCCGCCAGCAGCCGCAGCGGCCCGCCGCGCGGGGCGGGCATGACGAGCATGCCATAGACGATCAGCCCCACGATCACGGCGAGGGCGGGGACGAGAAGCGACATCAGGCGGGCTCTCCCACCGATGGTCCCACCGGCGTCTGGGCCATCAGCCCCGGGTTCAGGAGCCCGCGCGGATCGAAGGTTGCCCGCAACCGCTCCGCCAGGCGGGCCACGCCCGGTGCCTGCGGCTGGAACATCGGCACCCCGGCGCGATAGTCTTCCGACGCCCGCATCAGCGTCGCATGGCCCCCCAGCGCCGCCACCTCCGTCCGCAGCGCCACCGCCGCCGCGGCACTCTCCTCCAGCAGCAGCCACAGGCGCCCGCCGGACCAGTCGCAGATCGCGGGCCCGCGCAGGTTCGCCGCCTCCAGCGCCGTCAGCAGGCGCGGGGCGTCCGTGGGCTTCACCGAGACCTGCCAGACCGCCCCCGTCCGTCCCGCAAAGGGCGTCACGTCGCGCACCGCGCGCCAGAGCGCGGCACTTTCCTCGCCCTCGACGCTGTCGCAGCCGGCGCAGGCCCCCTCCAGCAGGGCGCGGCGGCGATGGGCCACCGATCCCGGCAGCCCCTCGATCCGCACCAGCGTCAGGCTGTCCTCGCCGGCCAGCCCGGCGTCCAGATGCGCCGTCCCGGTCACGTCATAGGGCGTGCCCATGGCGGCGCAGAGCCGCGCCACACCCGCCGCCCCGTCCAGCCCGCGCAGGATCAACGTGCACTCCACCGGCGGCTTCGCCAGCACCTTCAGGCTCACCTCGCTCAGCACGCCGAGGGTGCCCCAGCTGCCCGCCATCATCTTCACGAGGTCATAGCCGGTGACATTCTTCATCACCCGCCCGCCATTCGACACGAGGCGCCCCGCCCCGTCCACGAACCGCACGCCGAGCAGGAAATCCCGCGCGGCACCGGCCTGCACCCGGCGCGGTCCGGAGACGTTGGCCGCGATCACCCCGCCCAGCGTGGCCGTGCCGGAGGTCCCCATCAGGGCCCGGGCCTCCATCGGCTCGAAGGCCAACCGCTGGCCCTTCTCCGCCAGCAGGGCCTCGATTTCCGCCAAGGGCGTGCCGGCCCCGGCCACCAGCGTCTGCGCCCCGGGCTCGTAAAGCCGCACACCCGACAGCCCGCCGGTCTCCAGAACATCGCTTGCCACCGGACGCCACGCCAGCCGCGTGCCGCCGCCGCGTACCTCCACGGGGCCGCCCGCGTCCCGCAGGGCCTCCACCAGCTGGCTCTCGCTTTCAGGTCTCATCCACTGTTCCCAAATATCCCGGGGTGAATTGGCCGCAGGCCAAGAGGGGCAGCGCCCCTCCGCCCGCCCCGCAGGGCGCTCTACCTTCACCCGACATCGCGCACGTCCCCCTCCCGGCGCGGTGCCGACACCGCCAGCGGGAAGACCTTCGCCGGGTTCAGCAGCCACTTCGGATCAAAGACATCCTTCACCGCCATCTGCGCTTCCAGATCGGCGGGGGCATATTGCACCTCCATCAGGTCACGCTTCTCGATGCCGACACCATGCTCGCCAGTCAGGCAGCCGCCGACCTCGACGCAGAGCTTCAGGATCTCCGCCCCGAAGGCCTCGCATTTCTCCAGCTCGCCGGGGGTATTGGCGTTGTAGAGGATCAGCGGATGCATGTTGCCGTCGCCGGCGTGGAAGACATTGCCCACGTCCAGCCCGCAGTCCCGGCTCATCTCACCGATGCGGCGCAGGACGAGGGGCAGGGCGTTCACCGGGATTGTCCCGTCGAGGCACATGTAGTCGTTGATCTGCCCCATGGCGCCGAAGGCGCTCTTGCGGCCCAGCCAGATGCGGGCGCTCTCCTCGGGCGAGGTGCTCTCGCGCAGTTCCACCGGGTCGTGGCGCCGGGCGATCTCGAGGATCACGGCCAGCTGTTCCTCGATCTCCGCGTCGGAGCCTTCGACCTCGATGATCAGCAGCGCCTCGCAATCCGGGTAGCCCGCGCCCGAGAAATCGTCGCAGGCGCGGATGCAGGGGCCGTCCATGAACTCGATCGCCACCGGCACGACGCCCGCCTCGATAATATCCGAGACGCAGGCCCCCGCGATCTCGGAGGAGGCATAGCCCACCAGCACCGGACGCGCGCCCTCGGGCTTGGGCAGGATGCGCAGGGTGGCCTCGGTCACGACGCCGAGCTGCCCCTCGCTGCCGCAGACGAGGCCCATGAGGTCCAGCCCGCCCGCATCCAGATGCGCGCCGCCCAGCTCGATGACCTCGCCATCCATGAGAACCATCTTCACGCCCAGCAGGTTGTTCGTGGTCACCCCGTATTTCAGGCAATGGGCCCCGCCGGAGTTCATGGCGATATTGCCCGCGATGGCGCAGGCCAGCTGCGATGAGGGATCGGGCGCATAGAAGAAGCCCTCGGCCTCCACCGCGCCGGAGACCGAGAGGTTGGTGCGCCCGGCCTCGACCCGTATCAGCCGGTTGGCGTAATCCGTTTCCAGCACCGCGGTCATGCGCATCAGGCCGAGGACGACGGAATCCGCCGTGGGCAGGGCGCCGCCCGCCAGCGAGGTGCCCGCGCCGCGTGGCACCACCGGCACCCCGAGGGCGTGGCAGATCTTCAGCGCGGCGGCGACTTCCTCGGTCGAGCGCGGCAGGACGACGGCCAGCGGCGGACAGCGGTAGGCGCTGAGCGCATCGCATTCATAGGCCAGCAGCTCTGCCGGGGCGTCGATCAGCGCATCGCCCGGCAGGACGGCGCGCAATTCCGACAGGAGCCGGGGCTTGAGCGCGAGGACGCGCGGATCGGGCTGCGGCATCTGCATAGGTCTCTCCCCTCACACGGGCCCGTGACGGTCCCTCATCCGGAGCGTGCCCGGGGGCCGTCCGGGGCCTGTCCGGCCAGTCTCCAGGCCGTGTCTGGGTCCCCGGGGGGCGCCCGTCGCCGGTCTCCTCTGGCCCCGTGGGGCCGCCGGGTCTCCATCCCGGGTCCTGCGGGAAATACAGGCTGGGGCTGCACCGATCAAGCGCCGTGGCGTCAGGCGGCGGTCACACGCAAGTGTGACACCTGTTTCAGCCCGGCGCGCCTATGCTGCGGGCGATGCAGAAGATTTGTCCCGTTTCCTCGCCCCGCACCCTGACCTGCGCCGCGTTGCTCTCCCTGCTGCCGGCGCTGCCTGCGCTCGCCTCCCCGCCCGAAATCGTCGGCGCCACGGCCAAGCGCGCGGCGGGCGGCTGGAACATCTCGGTCACCCTGCGCCACGACGACAGCGGGTGGGAGCATTACGCCGACCTCTGGGAGGTCCTGGACGAGGGGGGAAACGTCCTTGGCGCCCGCAAGCTGCACCATCCTCACGTGGAAGAGCAGCCCTTCACCCGCACGCTGCGGCAGGTCGTCGTGCCGGACGGGACCCGCAAGGTCTATATCCGCGCGCGTTGCAGTGACGGCACCTGGTCCGAGGGGCGCCACAAGCTCAAGCTGACGCGTTGAGGCAGGATCAGGGCCCATGGGCCGGTCGTGTGCCTGTCTTTCGATGGGCGCCGGTAGCCAACCCACCGCGGTGTGTGATGCCTAAGCCTGTCCCGGAGAGCCCCGCAGAGCGCGGGTGCGGGGCTGCGCTTCTGGCACTGGACAGGGCGGGCAGGGGATCACATCCTCCGCAGCAGGCTGTAACAGGGCTTTTCCCGCTGCGCCCCAGACCCCACATGGGGGGCAAGTCGGGGCCCGGGCCCCATGGCCGCCACGGGGGCACATGGGGGAACCGACCCCGTATCGAAGCCGACAAGGAGAACCGCATGGCAAGCTATCACAAGGACCCGGCGGCGATCGCCGCGCTGAGCCCCGAGGAATACTGGGTGACGCAGGAGGCCGGCACCGAACGCCCCGGCACCGGCAAGTACCTCGGCAACAAGGCGCCGGGGATCTACGTCGACATCGTCTCGGGCGAGCCGCTCTTTGCTTCCTCGGACAAGTACGAAAGCGGCTGCGGCTGGCCGAGCTTCACCAAGCCCATCGCGCCCGCCAACGTCAGCGAGCTGCGCGACACCAGCCATGGCATGATCCGGGTCGAGGTCCGGTCGACCCATGGCGACAGCCACCTCGGCCACGTCTTCCCGGACGGGCCGGTGGACCGGGGCGGTCTGCGCTACTGCATCAATTCGGCCTCGCTCCGCTTCGTCCATCGCGACGACATGGCGGACGAAGGCTATGGCGAGTATCTCGACCAGGTGGAGGATGTGACATGACGCGCGAACGCGCCGTCCTTGCAGGCGGCTGTTTCTGGGGCATGCAGGACCTGATCCGCAAACTGCCGGGGGTTGAGAGCACCCGCGTCGGCTATACCGGCGGGGACGTGCCCCATGCGACCTATCGCAACCATGGCACCCATGCCGAGGGGATTGAGGTGATTTTCGATCCGGAGAAGATCAGCTACCGGCAGCTGCTGGAGGTCTTCTTCCAGATCCACGATCCCACGACCCTGAACCGGCAAGGCAATGACATCGGGCTCTCCTACCGGTCGGCGATCTACTACGTCGACGACGCGCAGAAGGCCTGTGCCGAGGAGACCATCGCCGATGTGGAGGCCTCGGGCCTCTGGCCCGGGCGGGTGGTGACCGAGGTCGAGCCCGTGGGCGACTTCTGGGAGGCCGAGCCGGAGCACCAGGATTACCTGGAACGCATCCCGAACGGCTATACCTGCCACTTCCCGCGACCCGGTTGGGTGCTGCCGAAACGCGCGGCGGCGGAATGAGCCAAAGGCCGGTCCCGAGGGGCCGGCCTTTTTTCTGGCTCTTTTTCTGGCGCTGCGGGTGCGTCTGGACGGGTAAAATTCTTCGAAGAATTTTACCAAGAATTTTCGCAAAATTCTTGGCCGCGGGGGGAGGGGATTTGCGCCCTTCGAACCGGTGCGCCGCCGCGAGGGGCTATCCGTTTTCTTCGAAGAAAACGGTCCGGAATTTTTGAAAATTCCGGGTCCCGGCGCGCCGTGGGTCCGTCGGGTCTGGCGTGGCGCGGGCCTCGGGCGGGGCGGGGGCTGTCTGCCCCCCGTCGCTGGCGCGACGTCCCCCGAGGATATTTCGGAACAGTGGATGGATCAGGTGAAGAGCGTGGCGAAATCGTCGCGCAGGGCCTTCTTCTGCACCTTGCCCATGGTGTTGCGGGGCAGGGCGTCGAGGAAGGCGATGTGCTTGGGCTGCTTGAACTTCGCGAGCCGTTCGTTGAGCGCGGCGGCGATCGTCGGGGCATCGGTGCCCGCGCCCTCGGGAACGATCACGGCCACCACCGCCTCGCCGAAATCGGGGTGGGGAACGCCGATGACGGCGCTTTCCAGCACGCCGGGCAGGTCGTCGATGACCTCCTCGACCTCCTTCGGGTAGACGTTGAACCCGCCCGAGATCACGAGGTCCTTGGCGCGGCCGACGATTGTGACATAGCCCTCGGCGTCGGTGAAGCCGAGGTCGCCGGTGATGAACCAGCCGTCGGCGCCCAGTTCCTCGGCGGTCTTCTCGGGCATCTGCCAGTAGCCCTGGAAGACATTGGGGCCGCGGATTTCGATCACGCCGATCTCGCCTTGGGCGACGTCGCGGCCCTCTTCGCGGATGCGCAGCTCGACCCCGGGCAGGGGGAACCCGACGGTGCCGATGCGGCGCTCGCCCTCGTAGGGGTTGGAGACCGACATGTTGGTCTCGGTCATGCCGTAGCGTTCGAGGATCGTGTGGCCGGTGCGCTCTTCCCAGGCCTTGTGGGTATCCACGAGCATCGGGGCGGAGCCGGAGATGAAGAGCCGCATGTTCGCCGCCCGTTCACGGTCGAGGCGGGGATCGGCCAGCAGGCGAGTGTAGAAGGTGGGCACGCCCATGAGGCTGGTGGCCTCGGGCATGGCCTCGAGGATCGCGTCGGGGTCGAAGCCCGCGAGGAAGACCACCGAGGCCCCGGAGAGCAGCGCCACGTTGGTGGCCACGAAGAGCCCGTGGGTGTGGAAGATCGGCAGCGCGTGGATCAGCACGTCCTTGTCGGTGAAGCGCCAGAGGTCGCGCAGGGTTTCGGCGTTGGAGGCGAGGTTGGCGTGGCTCAGCATCGCGCCCTTGGAGCGGCCCGTGGTGCCGGAGGTGTAGAGGATCGCCGCAAGGTCGGAGGCCGCGCGGGGGACGGCGTGGAACTCGCCCGAGGGCTGGGCCGATTGCGCCTCGGCCAGGGTGCCGGTGCCGTCGGCGCCGAGGGTGAAGAGACGGGCCGCCCCGGCCAGCGCCGCGATCTCGGCCTCGCGCCTGGGATCGCAGACCACCACGGCGGGGGTGGCGTCGCCGAGGAAATAGGCGACCTCGGGCCCGGTATAGGCGGTGTTCAGGGGCAGGAAGATGCCGCCTGCAAGAACGGTGCCGATGTAGAGTTCCAGCGCGGTGAGCGACTTGGCCACCTGCACCGCCACCCGGTCACCGGGCTGGAGCCCGGCATCGATCAGGGCGCGGGCCATGCGTTCGGCCCCGTCGAAGAGGGCGCCGTAGCTCACGTCGTCCTGCCCGGGGCGGCTTGCAAAGCGCTTCTCGGGCGTCAGGGTCGCGTGGCGGGCCAGCCGGCTGGCCAGGTAATTCTCGTCGTACATGCTGTTCTCCTCCCTCCGGGGCAGGCGTGGCGGGGCCATCCTGCGCGGGTGTCGTACTGTCGCGGGGGCACGGCATGACGCCGGGGCCCGGATTTCTGTCATCCGGCACGGCGTCCCGGATTGCAAGACCCGGCGGGGATTGCCTATGGAGGGACGACCCCACCGCAAGAAGGCCAGACCCATGCAACCGCTTCGCGGCATCCTCCTGAAGATCGGTGCGGTGCTCTGCTTCATCGGCATGAGCACGATGATCAAGCTGACCTCGGATCGCATTCCGGCGGGGGAGCAGGTCTTCTTCCGCTCGGTCTGTGCGCTGCCGGTGATCCTTGCGTGGATCGCGCTGAAGGGGCAGCTGCGCAGCGGGCTGAAGGTGAAATCGCCGGCGGCGCATTTCTGGCGCGGGCTTGTGGGGACCACGGCCATGGGCTGCGGCTTTGCCGCGCTCGCCTTCCTGCCGCTGCCGGAGCAGACCGCGCTCGGCTATGCGACGCCGCTGCTGGTGGTGGTCTTCGCGGCGATGTTCCTGAACGAGAAAGTCGGCATCTTCCGGATCTCGACCGTGCTGGTGGGGCTCGTGGGCGTCATGGTCGTCATGGTGCCGCAGCTCACCCTCTCGCCCGAGGAGGCGATGAACAGCGCCGCCCCGCTCGGCGTGCTGCTCGTACTCTTCGGGGCGGTCTGTGCGGCGCTGGCGCAGATCCACATCCGCAACATGGTGCGGGTCGAGCAGACCTCCGCCATCGTGTTCTGGTTCTCCTCCACCGCAACGCTGCTGTCGCTGGCGACGATCCCCTTCGGCTGGGTCCTGCCCTCGGGCTGGGAGTGGGTGTTCCTGATCTCCACGGGTCTCATCGGCGGGGTCGGGCAGATCATGCTGACCTCCTCCTACCGCTTTGCCGATGCCTCGGTCGTGGCGCCCTTCGACTATGCCTCGATGCTCTTCGCGATCCTCATCGGCTATACGGTCTTTGGCGATGTGCCGACGCTTCAGACCCTCGTCGGGGCAGCGATCATCATCTGCGCGGGCGTGGTGATCATCCTGCGCGAGCGGCACCTCGGCCTGCTGCGCGGGCAGGCGCGGGAGGCGAAGACGCCCCACGGCTGAGGCCCGCCTGACCTCGTGCCCGGAGGCGCGGGTGGCGAAAGGGTGCCGAGTCCTGGAGGAGCTGCGTCGGAAATGCGTCCGTCCGGCGTTTAACAGGCACGGCCAGCGTGCCGGGAGACACAACAACGGACCCGAGATGCCCAAAGACCTGCCGCCCATTCCCCGTGAACGTCCCATCGACCGGCGCAAGGCCCGCCTGCTCTCACCGCTCAGCAGCCGTTACCGGGCCCGCGCCGGGCTGGCGGAGCTGCCCCTGCAGAAGCAGATCGTCTACAGCCACTGCCTGTTGAGCCATGACGGCAGGCTCTTCTTTCCGAAGAACGCCAAGGCGGCCTCCTCGACCACGCGGCGCCATATCGTGCGGCTGGCCACGGGGCAGTTCGACCGCGCCGCGCCGGAGGTGAAGCAGGGCCAGCGGCACTGGCAGGCCTACGAGGCCGCGGTGCAGGACCCGCGCTGCGTGAAGTTCTGCATCACCCGGCACCCGGTGGAGCGGCTGATCTCGACCTTCTTCAACTTCTTCGTGGACGAGGGGCACAAGTCGACCGCCGCGCATCTGGGGCCGATCGAGGCGCGGGGCTACCTGCGTGGGGGCGACACGGGGCGGAACTTCGACGTCTTTCTGGCCTATGTCGAGGAAGCCCATGCCGAGGGGCTGGTCTACTGCGATCCCCACTGGCGGCCGCAGTACATCAACCTTGCCCATGACGAGATCGCCTATGACCTGACCGGCGATATCTCCGAGCACACCGCGATCCTGCGTGAGGCCTTTTCCCGGGCCGGACATGGCGATCCCTTCGTGGGCGAAGACGGGGCCCGGCGGTTCAACGTCTCCTCGAGCGATGCGTTCGAGGTGAGCGCGGCGCAGCGGCGCAAGATCGAAGACCTCTTCGAGCGGGATTACACCCTTTACGGCTATTGAGACGGTCCACACCTTCGGGCCGCGGGGAGGACGCCCGCCTGGCAGGACACCTGAGGCCATGAAAAAAGCCCCGGCAGATGCCGGGGCTTTCTGATCTCTCGCGGAGGGGCAGATTACTCTGCCTTTTCCTCGGCGTCCTTGGCCAGCTCTTCGCCGGTTTCCTGGTCGACCATCTTCATGGCGAGGCGGACCTTGCCACGATCGTCGAAGCCGAGGAGCTTGACGTAGACTTCCTGGCCTTCCTTCAGAACGTCGGAGGGGTGGTTCAGGCGACGGTTCTCGATCTGGGAAACGTGCACGAGGCCGTCCCGCTTGCCGAAGAAGTTCACGAAGGCGCCGAAATCGACGATCTTCACGACCTTGCCCTTGTAGACCTTGCCCTCTTCCGGCTCTGCCACGATCGAATAGATCATGTCATAGGCCTTCTGGATGGCTTCACCGTTGGCCGAGGCGATCTTGATGATGCCGTCGTCGTTGATGTCGACCTTGGCACCCGAGGTTTCCACGATCTCGCGGATGACCTTGCCGCCCGAGCCGATCACTTCACGGATCTTGTCGGTGGGCACCTGCATGGTTTCGATGCGCGGTGCATGGGCCGAGAATTCGCCAACGCCCGACTGGGCCTTGTTCATCTCGCCGAGGATGTGCAGACGGCCGGCCTTCGCCTGGGCGAGGGCGTTTTTCATGATCTCGGGCGTGATGCCCTGAACCTTGATGTCCATCTGCAGCGAGGTGATGCCTTCCTCGGTGCCCGCAACCTTGAAGTCCATGTCGCCGAGGTGGTCCTCGTCGCCGAGGATGTCGGTCAGGATCGCATAGTCGCCATCGTCTTCCAGCACGAGGCCCATGGCCACACCGGCCACGGCGGCCTTGAGCGGCACACCGGCGTCCATCATCGAGAGCGAGCCACCGCAGACCGACGCCATCGAGGAGGAGCCGTTCGATTCGGTGATCTCGGACACGATGCGGATCGTGTAGGGGAAGTCGGTCGCGGCGGGCAGAACGGCCTGAAGGGCGCGCCATGCCAGTTTGCCGTGGCCGATTTCACGACGACCGGGCGAGCCGACGCGGCCCACTTCACCGACGGAGTACGGCGGGAAGTTGTAGTGCAGCAGGAAGTTCGATTTGAAGTTCCCGTGCAGCGCGTCGATGAACTGCTCGTCGTCGCCGGTGCCCAGCGTGGTCACGACCAGGCCCTGGGTTTCGCCACGGGTGAACAGTGCCGAACCGTGGGTCCGCGGCAGGAGGCCGGTTTCCACGGCAATCGCACGCACCTGATCGGTGGCACGGCCGTCGATCCGCTTGCCGTTCTTCACCACGTCGCCGCGCAGAACGCTGGATTCCAGCTTCTTCAGCGCCGAGCCGAGGTTCGCGTCTTCGAGCTGCTCTTCGGTGAGGGTGGCCTTGATGGCCTCCTTCGCCGCGCCAACGGCCGCGACACGCTCTTGCTTGTCGGTGATGGCGTAGGCGGCGCGCATCTTGTCTTCACCGGCGGCTTTCACGGCAGCGTAGAGCTCCGAGTAATCCGGCGGGGTGAAGTCGAAGGGCTCTTTCGCGGCGGCTTCGGCCAGGTCGATGATCAGGTCCAGCACGGGCTGCATCTGCTCATGGGCGAAGGTCACGGCGCCGAGCATCTCGTCCTCGGTCAGCTCGTAGGCTTCCGATTCCACCATCATGACGGCGTCCTTGGTGCCGGCCACAACCAGGTCGAGACGCTGCTCGGGGTTGTTGCGCAGGCCCTGCATGTCGTCGACAGAGGGGTTCAGCACGTATTCGCCATCGACGAAGCCGACGCGGGCACCGGCGATCGGGCCCATGAAGGGCACGCCCGAGATGGTCAGCGCGGCCGAGGCGGCGATCATGGCGACGATATCGGGATCGTTGACCAGGTCGTGGCTCAGCACGGTGCACATCACGAGGACTTCATGCTTGAAGCCGGGGGCGAAGAGCGGGCGGATCGGGCGGTCGATCAGGCGCGCGGTCAGCGTTTCCTTTTCGGTCGGCCGCGCCTCGCGCTTGAAGAAGCCACCGGGCACTTTGCCGGCAGCATAGTATTTCTCTTGGTAGTGCACGGTCAGCGGGAAGAAATCCTGACCGGGCTTGGGTTCCTTGGCGAAGGTCACGTTGGCCATGACCGAGGTTTCGCCCAGGGTGGCGATGACGGTGCCATCGGCCTGACGGGCAACCTTGCCCGTTTCCAGCGTGAGGGTTTCGTCGCCCCACTGCATCGTTTTCGTCGTCACGTTGAACATTCAGCGTATCCTATGAGGGAGTGCACCCGGCCCTCCGGGCCTCCCGTTTTGCGTGGCGGCCCCATTGCCGCCGACCCCATCATCATTCCCTTCACAGCGCCGGGATCCGGGCGCTACGTCTCAGATGGGCGGGCCATACATCAGTTTTGGTCGAAAAGAAAGGAAAACGGCGCAGTCTCCGGACCCGAATGCGGGGGAAACGCTGCGGCGGATGGCCCCGGTCCGGGGCCTGGGAGATGGTATTTCAGGGTGGGATCCGGCGCGGTGACCGGAGGGGGCCACCCGCCTGCCGGCCGGGGGGCGTCCCGGGAGAAGACCCGCCCAAAGAAAAAGGGGCCGCGCAGGCGACCCCTTCGATGCGTTCCCTGGGTGTCCCCGGGGAAAGGCTTAGCGGCGCAGGCCGAGACGCTCGATCAGCGACTGGTAGCGTGCCTGGTCCTTGCCCTTCAGGTAGTCGAGCAGCTTACGACGCTGGGCAACCATCATCAGCAGGCCGCGGCGGCCGTGGTTGTCTTTCTTGTGCGTCTTGAAGTGCTCGGTCAGGGTCGCGATGCGCGAGGACAGGATTGCGACCTGGACTTCGGGCGAACCGGTGTCGCCTTCCTTGGTCGCGAATTCTTTCATCACGCGGGCTTTTTCTTCAACGGTGATCGACATCGGGGTCTCCTTGGTTGAAAGGGTTCGGGCACGAGCCGGGATGTCGTCCAGCAAGGTCCATGGAGTCACCGCACCCTCATGGCGCGGATTGCGGGCTGATAAAGCAAGTTCTCCCTTTTGGAAAGGGGATTCGTTGCACCGGATGCCCCCGGCGGCGGGGCCCGCTCAGGCCTGTGCCAGAAGCTCAGGCCTCTGCCAGAAGGCTGTCGGCCTCGGCCTGGGTCAGCACGACGACGTCGGCCAGCGTTGCCGGGGCCGAACCGGACAGGACCGCGACAACCGATCCGTTGAGGAGGACCTGCTGCAGCCCCTCGCCGGCCACGTCCACCAGCGACACCTCGGCCGGGTCGGGGCCGTCATGCACCACCAGCAGTTGATCGGTGCCGGGTTCGAAATCCAGCACGCGCGCGGCCTCTCCGCCCGCCATCCAGTCGCCGATGAGGATATCGTCGAATCCCTGCCCGCCGGTGACGATGTCGCCGTTGCCGGCCACGATCGTATCGGCGCCGCCGCCGCCGTTGAGATAGTCTGCGGTGTCCGTGTCGTTCCAGACGCCCTCGGCGTTCAGCCGGGCGACCACGCCGCTGAGCACATCCGCGCCCCAGCCGCCGAAGAGCGTATCGGCACCGTCTCCGCCCATGAGCGTATCATTGCCAAGCCCCCCCAGAAGCGCATCGTCGCCCAGGCCGCCCTCCAGCCAGTCGGCCCCGGCGCCGCCCTCGGCCGAATCGTTGCCCTCGCAGCCATGGAGCAGGTCGCGGTTCATTCCTCCGAGGAGCGTGTCATCCCCGGCCCCGCCGAAGAGGCTGTCGTGACCCTCGTTGCCCTCGATCAGGTCGGCACCCGCGCCGCCCGCGAGGCTGTCGTCGCCGGTGCCGCCCAGAAGCCAGTCGTCCCCATCCGCCCCGGCGAGGCTGTCCGCCCCGTCGTAGCCGCCGATCTGGTCGGGCCCGGCCCCGCCTTGCAGGACATCGTCACCCTGACCGCCCCACTGGATGCCATCGACGGGCAGGGTGCCTTCGTTTGCGGGGCCGTCGGCCACGTCGTCCGCGCTGTCGTCGGGCTGCGGCGCGTCGGGGAGGGAGGCCTCGGTGTCGAGCGAAGGTGGGGACATATCGAGGGGCGCGCCCGCATCGGCTTCGGCATAGGGGGGCGCGTCATCGGTCAGCCCCGCCGCATCGCCTGTCGCCGCGCCGTCGGTCACGGGGCGCAGGTTTTCATGCAGGGTAGGACCGCCGTGATCGACACCGGCCAGCAAATCGCCCGCCAGCGGTCCGTCGTCGAGGATCTCGTCGATCATGGACCCGCCGCCCGCGGCATCGGTGAGGCGATCCGCCTCCGCGTCGGGCCGGTCGCTCTCGTCCTCCTCCTCGGCCGGATGCAGGCCAAGGAAGGCCGTCGCCCCGGCCAGCAGGACGCCCATAAGGCTCGCAATCAGAAACATGTACGCTCCGCTCTCGTCCTCGCGGACAGACCCTTCCCCGCTGCGCAGTATCGGGGGTGGACCGCGGCGCGGTCAAAGCCAATCGCGCCAAATGGTTAACGGCTCATGCCGGCCAGATCTGCGGCGCCGTGGCGTAGGAGATGTAGAGCGGGTGGCGCGGCTGACCCGCCTTGGTGAGCCCGAGCACGTGAAGGTCGCGCCCCGCCGCGCGCAGCAGCGCCGTGACCTCCGCGTCGCGGCCCAGATGCGCCCCGTGAAACCCCCAGCCCGCGAGGATCAGGTCGGCCCGGGCGCAGGCGGCCAGCAGGGTCGCGTCAGTCTCGGGGCCGACGGGCGCGGGCGCGGCGCGCAGCGCCTTGGGGTCGGTCTCGCGCCAGGCAAAGAGGTTCACCACCTCCAGCGCACCATAGCCGAGACGGCGCGCCCGCTCCTGACAGCGGGCGATGGTGGGGTCGTTCGCCGCCTCCGTCGCCTTGGAGGGGTTCAGCATGACGAAGGCGAGCCGGGGCGCCTGCGCGTCCCACGTGCGGGTCAGCGCATAGCGATAGCGCAGGCAGGGCGAATAGAGCGCCTCGGAGCGCGTGGTGCCGTCGTCATGCCGGCGGGTGATCACCGGTCAGAACCGGAACACGCGGGTCGGATGCAGTTCACCGCCCTTGAATATACCCACGGCGACCGGCTGGCCGTCGAGGCTGGCCCAGCATTCCTCGCCGTATTCGACATCATGGGCGATCACCATGCCGGGGTTGCCGTTGGTCAGCCGCGCCGCGCCCTCGGGGGTGGCCTTCACCTCCGGCAGATCGGCGAGGCCGGTCTCCACGGGCAGCAGGTACGGGTCCAGTTCCTCGGTGCGGGCATGGGCCTCGATGGTTTCGAGGGTCACGCCCTTGGCGGCCTCGAAGGGCCCCGACCAGACCCGGCGCAGCGTGGACACATGGCCGTGACAGCCGAGCGCCGCGCCGAGGTCGCGCGCGATGGAGCGCACGTAGCCGCCCTTGCCGCAGACCATTTCAAGCACCGCGTGATCGGCATCGGGCACGTCCAGCAGCAGCAGGGACTCGACGTAGAGCGGACGCGCGTCAAGCTCGACCTCCTCGCCGTCGCGGGCCAGCTTGTAGGCGCGCTGACCGTCGATCTTCACCGCCGAGAACTTTGGCGGGACCTGTTCGATATCGCCGAGGAAGCGGGGCAGGGCGGCCTTGATCTCCTCTTCCGTCGGGCGCAGGTCGGAGGTGGCGATCACCTCGCCCTCGGCGTCGTCGGTGTTGGTGGCCGCGCCGAACCGCACGGTGAACTCATAGGCCTTCAGGGCGTCGGTCACATAGGGGACGGTCTTCGTCGCCTCGCCGAGCGCGATGGCCAGAACGCCCGTCGCCTCGGGGTCGAGCGTGCCGGCATGGCCCGCCTTGTTGGCATTGAGCGCCCATTTCACCTTGTTGACCACCGCGGAGGAGGTCAGCCCCGCAGGCTTGTCCACCACCAGCCAGCCGGAAATGTCGCGTCCCTTGCGCTTGCGTGCCATGGGGCTCCCCTGAATGTTGCGCTTCAAGCCGTGGCGGTTAGCGCAGGAGGGCCGCTGGCGTCAACCTCGGGGCGGCAACGGCGGGCCTACAGGGGCGGCGGATCGGCGCGTTTCGGGGGCAGCGGGGTGGGCAGCGCGGGGCGGGGGCGTGGCTCAGAACAGGGAGTCGTGCGCCACCGCGTGACAATTGGCGCAGAGGCAGCGCAGGGCATCCAGCGGCACGAGGAAATGATCGCGTCCGCCCACCACGTGCACCTGCAGTGCGGCAAGGCCCGCGGGCCCGTGCTGTGCCACGGGGTCACAGCCGCAGGCGGAGCAGGTGGCGCGGCCGTACATCCGCGTGACCTGCGCCAGTTTCGCCGCCCGCAGGCCAAGGCCGCGTTCGAGGATCAGGTGGGTGATCCGCGCCCGCGAGGGGCCGGCCCAGATCCGGTCCTCGACGGTCAGCGGCTCGCGCCACTTGCGCGCGGTGCCGCGCAGGACCAGCTGCATGCCGGCCGCCTTGATCGTGTCGAAGGCCGGGTTGCCGGGGCCGGGCACGATCTCTCCGGGGGCGATGTCGCGGCCAAGCGCCCGTGCGGCGGCAAGGGCATAGAGCGCCACCGGCGGCAGCCGCTGGCCGTCCCCCAGCACCGCCTCGAAGTCGCGCGCCGGGCCGTAGGGGTGATCCACCCCCGCCAGCAGGTCGCCGGCGGCATGCCACAAATGCTCCGCGGTGACCGCCTGACGCAGCAGCGCGTCGGGCAGTCGCTCCACCATGTCCATGTCGGTTCCTTCCCGGTCAGTCGGCGTGGCGGCCCGTCTTGTAGGGCGCCCAGTCGGTGATCTCGGGGTAATACATCTTCCGCCAGCGGCGTACACGGGGATTCATCATCCGCCGCCAGACCGGCGGGACCATGGCGATCGCCCCCATGAGGGGATAGCCGTAGGGCAGCTGCGGCGCCTCGCTCTCGTCATAGGTCTGCAGCAGGGGGAAGCGCCGGTCGGGCTTGTAGTGGTGGTCGGAGTGGCGCTGGAGGTTGATCAGCAGCCAGTTCGACGCGGTCTGCGAGGCATTCCAGCTGTGATGCGGTTTCACGTGTTCGAACTTGCCCTGACCAAGGTACTTCCGGGTCAGCCCGTAGTGTTCGACGTAGTTCGTCAGCTCCAGCAGCCAGACCGCCACCAGCGCCTGCCAGAGGAAGAGCGCCAGCCCGACCCAGCCGCCGATGATCAGCGCGAGCGCCAGCATCACGGCCTGAAGCGCCCAGTACCGCCAGAACGGATTGCGCCGGTGGAACGGGCCCAGCTTGCGCCGGGCCAGCATCCGCACCTCCGCCTGCCATGCGGAGCGCGGGCAGTCCCTGAGCACCCGGAAGAAGAACCGGTGGAAGCCCTCGTTGTACTTGGCCGTCACCGCGTCCTTCGGCGTGCCCACGTCCCAGTGGTGCACCAGCAGGTGCTCCGACCGGAAGTGGGAGTAGAGCACCATCGCCAGCAGGATATCCCCCAGCCAGCGTTCGAGCTTGTTCCGCTGGTGCAGCAGTTCGTGGCTGTAGACGATGCCGATGGCCCCGGTCATCACCCCCACGCCGTAGAACAGCACCACCGTCTCCAGCGTCGAGAGATGATCGCTCCGCGTCACGTAGGCGATGAGCCCGTAGAGCGTGACGAACTGCAGGGGCGCCCAGATGAGCGTCACGAGGCGATACCAGAAGAGCTGCTCGACCCCGGTCTCGGGATCGGCATTCTCCTCGTTCAGCCCCTCGATCTTGTCGAGGATCGTCACCATGACCAGCCCGTAGAGCGGCAGCAGGATCACGGTCCAGCCGCCGAAGACGGCCCCGATCAGGGCCAGCGGTGCCATCAGTACCGACATCCAGAAGGGCATGGCGCGCCAGAACCGTCCGACAGCTTGCGATGGGATCATCAGGGCCTCCAATTGCCGACCCGGGGTGTGCTCTGGGTGCTCCGGGGCTGTGCGCCGGTCTCCCGGGCGTGGCGTCCCTGTCACGGAGTTTCCAACGCCGGCCGGGCGAGGTCAAACGCCTTTCGCATCACCGTGGGCAGATCCGAGGGGCGAAAGGCCGCAGGGGGCAGGAAGCTGCCGCGCTCCGGGTTTGCGCCCTCGGGCACATGTGCGACCCTGACGGCGAGGCGCAGGTGGAAGTGGGTGAAGGTATGCAGCGCTTCGGCCTCCAGCGCCTGCCAGTCCGCCTGAAGCGGCGGGGCGTCCTGCGGGGCCTCGCCCCAGTCGGAGCCGGGCCAGCCCAGCATCCCGCCCAGCAGACCCTTGTCGGGCCGCCGCTCCAGCAGCCATGCGCCATCCGCGCGACGCGCCACATAGGCAATGCCGAGGCGGGTGGGCTTGGGCTTCTTCGGCGTCTTCTTCGGCAGCTCCGGCGCGGTCCCCGCCATGCGGGCGGCACAGGGATCGCGCCACGGGCAGATGCCGCAGGCCGGGTTGCGCGGCGTACAGATCGTCGCGCCCAGATCCATCACCGCCTGCGCGTAGTCGCCGGGCCGGGCCGCGGGCGTCAGCGCCTCGGCCAGTGCCGTCAGCTCGGGCTTGGCGGCGGGCAGGGGGGTGTGCACATCATGCAGCCGGGCCATGACCCGTTCCACGTTGCCATCCACCACCACCTCGGCCCGGTCGAAGGCGATGGCCGCCACGGCCCCCGCCGTATAGGGCCCGATGCCCGGCAGCGAGAGCAGCCCCTCGCGGCTGTCCGGAAAGGTGCCGCCGTGCTCCGCCACCACGGCGCGGGCACATTTCAGCAGGTTCCGGGCGCGGGCGTAGTAGCCAAGCCCCGCCCATTCACCCATGACATCCCCGTCCTCGGCGGCGGCCAGATCGGCCACCGTGGGCCAACGCGTCGTGAACCGCTCGAAGTAATCGCGCACCGCGGCGACGGTGGTCTGCTGCAGCATGACCTCCGACAACCAGACCCGGTAGGGGTCGGGCCGCAGGCCCGCGCGCCGCTCTGCCGGGCCCGTGCGCCAGGGCATCTCGCGCGCATGGCGGTCATACCATGCCAGAAGGGCGCCGCTCAGCTCAGTTTCACGCATTCTTTATGGTCTCCCGCCGCATTCCTCTGGCTCCCGTGGTGCGAGACACTAGAATAGGGCCGAACCACAGGATGCAACCCATGCCCCGCCGCCAGACCTCGACCTATGGATTTGCCCGGACCTCCAAGCTTCTGGAGACCCGTATCCGTCAGGCCGGCGAGACGCGGGGCTTCGCGGTGACGCGGCTGCTGACCCACTGGGACGAGATCGTCGGCGAGGACCTCGCCGCCATGGCCCGCCCGGTGGACGTGAAATACGGCCGCCAGCAAGGCTTCGGTGCCACGCTGACCGTGCTGACCACCGGGGCGCTAGCCCAGATGGTCGAGATGCAGAAGGACAAGATGCGCGACCGGGTGAACGCGGTCTATGGCTACAACGCCATTTCCCGCGTGCGGGTGACCCAGACCGCCCCCACCGGCTTTGCCGAGGGGCAGGTCGATTTCTCGCGCCCGAAACCCAAGGCCCCGGTGGCGCCGGACCCGATGGTCTCGCAGCAGGCCCGGGCCGTGTCACAGGATGTCGGCGACGAAGGGCTGCGCAACGCCCTTGAGGCGCTGGCGAAGAATGTTCTAGGAAAACGCAAGCAATAGGAAAGGACTGCCCATGGACCGCAGGATCTTCATCGCGGCCGGTGGCGCCGCCGTGGCCGCAGCCGGGGGCGTCTGGTACGGCCTGACCCGTGGCGGCGACACCGGGGTGACCCAGATCGCAGCCGCTCAGAACGAGACGCCGGACGACATCGACACCTCTTCCATCGTCGAGATGGTGCAGGGCGACCCGAACGCCCCCGTCACCCTGATGGAATACGCCTCCTTCACCTGCCCGCACTGCGCGAATTTCCACGCAGGCCCCTACAAGCAGCTGAAGGCGGAATACATCGACACCGGCAAGGTGAAGTTCATCTACCGCGATGTCTACTTCGACAAATACGGTCTCTGGGCCGCGATGATCGCCCGCTGCACCGGCCCGATGCGCTTCTTCGGCATCTCGGATATGCTCTTCGACCGCCAGAAGGAATGGCTCGCCGCCGATACCGAGGCCGGCATCGCCAACAACCTGCGCAACATCGGCAAGGTCGCCGGGCTCGACAACGACACGATCGAGGCCTGCCTCGCCGATGACCAGAAGGCCCGCGAACTGGTGGCCTGGTACCAGAAGAACGCGACTGCGGACGAGGTGAACGCCACGCCGACGCTCTTCATCAACGGGGTCAAGCACTCCAACATGAACTACGCGGACCTCAAGAAACTGATCGACGAGGCCCTCGCCGGATGAGCTACCCGCTGGCCGGCCTGAAGGTCGTTGAACTCGCCCGTATCCTGGCCGGCCCCTGGGCCGGTCAGACTCTGTCGGACCTCGGCGCCGAGGTGATCAAGGTCGAGGCGCCGCAGGGCGACGACACCCGCCGCTGGGGCCCCCCCTTCGTGGAGCGGGAGGGCGACAAGACCGCCGCCTACTTCCACTCCTGCAACCGCGGCAAGAAGAGCATCACCGTCGACTTCCGCACCCCCGAGGGGCAGGACAAGGTCCGCGAACTGGTCAAGGACGCGGACATCCTGATCGAGAACTTCAAGCTCGGCGGGCTGAAGAAATACGGGCTCGACTACGACAGCCTGAAGGAGGTGAACCCCGGGCTGATCTATTGCTCGATCACCGGGTTCGGCCAGACCGGCCCTTACGCGCATCGCGCGGGCTATGACTACATCATCCAGGGCATGTCCGGGCTGATGTCGATCACCGGCGATCCCGACGGCCAGCCGCAGCGCGCGGGCGTGGCGGTCACGGATATCTTCACCGGCGTCTACTCGGCCACGGCGATCCTCGCCGCGCTGCACCAGCGGGCCACGACCGGCAAGGGCCAGCATATCGACATGGCACTGCTCGACGTGGCGGTGGCGATCACCGCCAACCAGGCGATGAACTACCTGACCACCGGCACGCCCCCGGGCCGGACGGGGAACTTCCACCCCAACCTCACGCCCTACCAGGTGTTCGAGACCTCGGACGGCCACATCATCATCGCCACCGGCAATGACGGCCAGTACCAGCGGCTCTGCGACATCCTCGGGCTGGAGTGGATGAAGACCGATCCCGCCTTCGTCACCAACGCGGACCGGATCGCGCATCGCGAGAAGATGACAGAGTTGCTGCAGGCCGAATGCCTGCGCTTCACGAAGGCCGACCTGCTGGCCGCCTGCGAGGCGCAGGGCGTGCCCGCCGGGCCTATCAACACGATGGACGAGGTCTTTGCCGACCCGCAGGTCGTGGCGCGCGGTATGAAGGTGGAGCTGGACGGCATCCCCTCGGTGCGCTCGCCCATGGTCTTCTCGGACGCCGACCTGAAGCTGACCGCCGCCTCGCCCAAGCTCGGCCAGGACGATTGAGGCAAGGGCCCGCCCAAGAGAATTGAGGCCTCCGGCGGGGATATTTGAGAAACGAAAATGACGGGGGCTTCCCCATTTCTGTTTCAAAAATATCCCCGCCGGAGGCTTGAAAGTTCTGGCGCGTCCCTGTCCCGGGGGGGCGCCTTTTCGTTCAGTCCATATGCTCCGGCAGCACGAGGTTCAGCACGATCGACAGGCCTGCGGCGGGCAGCAGGCCCGAGGTCAGCAGGATCTGCATCGTGCGTGGCAGGTGTTGCAGCGCGCCGGGTTCCAGTTGCAGGCCGAAGCCGATGGAGAGCGAGACCGCGAAGATCACCATGTTGCGGCGGTTCCAGTCCACGTCGGAGAGCATATTGACCCCCGCCGCGGCCACCATGCCGAACATCACGATCACCGCGCCGCCGAGCACGTTGATCGGCACGGTCGAGACCAGCGCGCCGAACTTGGGCACCAATCCGCAGACGATCAGGAAGACGGCGCCGATGGTCACCACGTGACGGCTCATCACGCCGGTCATGGAGATCAGGCCGACGTTCTGGCTGAACGAGGTGTTGGGCAGCCCGCCGAAGACCCCCGCCACGGCGGAACCCAGGCCATCCGCGAAGGTGGCGCCGGCGATCTCCTTGTCGGTGGCTTCGCGCTTGGCGCCACCCTTGCAGATGCCCGAGACGTCGCCGACCGTCTCGATCGCCGAGATCACGGCCATGAAGCACATGCCGACGATGATCGCCGCGTCGAACTCGAAGCCCCATCTGAAGGGCATCGGCACATCGAAGATCGGCGCCCGGCCCACGTTGCCAAAGCTGACCTGCCCCATGACGAGGGCCACCACGTAGCCCGAGACGAGGCCCACCAGCACCGCCGCGACCGAGAGCAGCCCCTTGCCGAAGAAGCTGAGCACCAGCGAGACGACGACCACCACCAGCGCCGGGAACCACATGGCGAGCGAGCCGTACTCCGGCTTGCCGATCAGGGGCACGCCCCCCGCCGCGTACTGGATGCCCACGCGCAGCAGCGCCAGCCCGATCATAAGGACGATCAGCCCGGTCACCAGCGGCGGCAGGGCGAAGCGGATGCGCCCGATCACCGTGCCGAGCGAGAAGTGGAAGAGGCCGCCGATCACGATGCCGGTCATCAGCCCGGCCATCCCGTCGACGCCCTGTCCCGCCACGGCCGGGATCATCACCGGAAGGAAGGCGAAGGAGGTGCCCTGCACGATCGGCAGCCGCGCCCCCACCGGGCCGAAGCCGATGGACTGGAACAGCGTGGCGATGCCGGCAAACAGCATCGCCATCTGGATCATGTAGGTCATGTCCGGGAAGCCGAGCGCCCCCTGGTCCGAGCCGAAGCCGAAGCCCGCGGCGCCTGCCACGATGATCGCGGGCGTCACGTTCGAGGCGAACATCGCCAGCACGTGCTGGATGCCGAGCGGCACCGCGTCGATCATCGGGGGCATGTAATCGGGGTCACGCAGTTGCTCATGCGTGCCCAGTCTGGTGTTCACCATCTTCGTCCATCCCTCTTTTACCGTGAAACGGGCCGCCTCTGACGGGCGGCTCTCATCACGAAACTATGAGGATCGGCGGGTCCAGTGTCACTTCCTCCAGATTGGCGGTGTCGCCGATCCGGTCGATTACGGCGAAAAGCCCGGGTTCTGCCAAGGGCGTAAGCACGCCGTGCCACGTCCCGCGGTGAAAATTCACCGCCTGGCCGGGGGCGCAGAGGAAGGCCTGCGGCACGCCGGGGCGCCCGTCCACGTCGGGTGCGACGATCACCATCCAGGGCGCCTGCGACATGGAGACGAAGGCCTGCGAGCCCTCGGGATGCCGTTCCAGCAGGTCGAGCGTGTAGGGCAGGCTGCGCGGCTGCGCCCGGAAAATGGAGAGGCCCGCCCGGCCGCCGGGCCCGAAATCGAGCTGCGCGCGGTCGTTGTAGCGTTCGCACATCCCGGCGTTGATCAGCTTGTCATAGCTCTCGGTCACCTCCAGCACATCGCCGTAGGGGGCGAAGGCGGCGGCGCTGAGCGGCTCGGCGGTGATCCGGGCGGGCATCTGGCTCACAGGGTCAGTCCGGGATGGCGGTTCACGTCCTTGTAGAGCAGGTAGCGGAAGTCCGTGTCGCCCTCGGCCACGCAGGCCTGCGGGCAGAAGGCGCGCAGCCACATGAAATCACCCGGGCCCACGTCGACCCAATCGGTGTTCAGCAGGTAGCGGCCGCGACCCTGAAGCACGTAGAGCCCGTGTTCCATCACGTGGGTTTCGGCGAAGGGAATCCGGTTGCCGGGGCGGATCGTGACGATGTTCACGTGCATGTCGTGGCGCAGGTCATCCGGCGCGACGAAACGGGTGGTGGCCCATCCGCCGTCGGTGTCCTTCATCTCGATCAGCGTGCCCTCGGCATCGCAGGAGACGAAGCTGTCCGGTGTGGCGACACCGGGGGCCACCTCGTAGCGCTTGCGCACCCAGTGGAAGGTCACCGGCGCTTGGGATGTGTTCGCCACCTGCCAGTCGGCCCCGGGCGCGAGGAAAGCATAGCCGCCCTCGCTCAACACATGGGCGGTGCCGTCGATGGTGACGGTGACGGTGCCCTTGACCACGAAGACCACGCCCTCGGCGCCCGCATCGGGCTCGGGCGCGGTGGCGCCGCCGCCGGGGGCCACTTCTACGATCAGCTGGGCGAAGGTCTCGGCAAAGCCGGTCATCGGGCGGGCGATGATCCAGGCGCGGGTCTTGTCCCAGCCCGGCAGGTTGGAGGTGACGATATCGGTCATCGTCACCGCCGGGATCAGCGCGTAGGAGGTGGTGAAACGGGCAGGCTCGTAAAGCGCCTCGTTCTGTCCGGGCAGTCCGCCTTGCGGCGCATAGTAGCTGCGGGTCACGGCAGCAAATCCTTCAGTCGGTGATAGACAATACGCTCGACCTGAGCGCAGGCCGTCCGGAACTCTGTCTCGCGGTCATTGGCGAGGCGGGTCTCGAAGGCGGCCATGATGGTCGCCTTGGTATTGTCTTTCGCCGCAATGATAAAGGGGAAGCCGAATTTCGACTGGTAGGCCTCGTTCCGCGCCGTGAAGGTGGCGCGTTCCGCGTCCGTCAGCGCGGTCAGCCCGGCGGAGGATTGTTCGTCCTCGCTCTCGGGCGTGAGCCGCTTGGCCTGTTGCAGCTTGCCGGCAAGGTCGGGGTGCAGTTTCAGCACGGCCAGTTTCTCCTCGTCCGAGGCCGAGCGCAGGACGCGGACCAGCGCGTTCTGGAGCCCCACGGCGCGGTCATGTGCCGGGCCCAGTTCGAGGTCGAAGGCCCGCTCCGCCACCCAGGGCGAATGTTCGACGATGCCGCCGAAGGTCTTCACGAAGGTCTCGCGGTCCATCTGCGAGGGCTTGAGCCCGAAGCGCGACGGCGGATGCACGGCCTTCCAGTGCTTGGCGATGTCGATACGGCGCGGGAACCAGACGCCCGCGTGGGACTGCGCGTAGTCGAGGAAGCGTTTCAGCGCCATGATGCGGCCCGGACGGCCGAGGATGCGGCAGTGCATGCCGATCGACATCATCTTGGCCGCGCCGGCCTGCCCCTCGGCATAGAGCGCATCGAAACTGTCCTTGAGGTAGGTGAAGAACTCGTCCCCGCCGCCAAAACCCGCGGCCACGGCAAAGCGCATGTCGTTGGCGTCCATCGTGTAGGGGATCACCAGCTGGTTGCGGTCACCGACCGGCAGCCAGTAGGGCAGGTCGTCGTCGATGGTGTCAGAGACCCAGTCCATCCCCAGCTCCGCCGCCAGCTTGACCGTGTTCATGGAGCAGCGCCCGGTGTACCAGCCCTGCGGCGGGGTGCCCACGACCTCGGTATGAAGCCGTACGGCCTCTTCCATGTGGCCGCGCTCTTCCTCTTCGGTCATGTCCTTGTGCTCGATCCACTTCAGACCGTGGCTGGCGATTTCCCAGCCTGCCTCCTGCATGGCCCAAAGCTGTTCGGGGCTGCGCGCAAGCGCGGTGGTCACGCCGTAGACGGTCAGCGGGATCTTCGCCCCGGTGAACAGGCGGTGCAGCCGCCAGAACCCGGCGCGGGCGCCGTATTCGTAGTTGCTTTCCATGTTCCAGTGCCGCTGGCCGGGCCAGGGCGCGGCGCCGACGATCTCGGACAGGAAGGCCTCGGAGGCGGCATCGCCGTGCAGCAGGTTGTTCTCGCCGCCTTCTTCGTAGTTCAGCACGAAGCTCACCGCGATCTTCGCCCCGCCCGGCCATGCCGGATCCGGCGGCGTGGGACCATAACCGATCAGGTTGCGCGGGTAGCGGTGCATGTGGTTCTCTCCCTCAAGTCAGGACCCCGGCAACTCAACGCCGCAGGCCCGGGCAGTTCAAGGGAAAATACGCGAAGGGAGGCTGCGTCATGGCCGAGGGCTATCTGACGACCCATGTTCTGGACACTGCCCGCGGCACGCCCGCCGCAGGCCTTGCCGTGACACTCTACCGGATCGAGGGCGAGAGCCGGGAGGAGCTGGCCTGCATGCTGACCAACGATGACGGGCGCACCGATGCGCCGATCCTGCCGGCAGAGGATTTCGCGCCGGGCCTTTACGAGCTGGTCTTCGAGGCGGGCGCTTACCTCGATGCCAGCGGTACGCCGCCGGAAGAGCCGCGCTTCCTCGACCGGGTGCCGATCCGCTTCGGCATCTCGGACCCGGAGGCGCATTACCACGTGCCGCTGCTGCTCTCGCCCTTCGGCTATTCCACCTACCGCGGCAGCTGAAGCTCAGAACTTCGCGGTCAGGTTCAGGGTCAGGCCGTAGTTCTCGTAGGTGTTGGAGCCCAGCCCCTCGACATAGGCCTGCCCGCCCAGAACCGTGCCCTCCGGCAGGGTGCGGCGGAAGCCGAGCCGCGCCTTGGCCCAGCCATCGTTGCGGCCCGGCAGCGCGACCGCCGTCTCGCCCGTGGCGGTGGAGTTCCAGTTGCCCGAGAGCCCGCCCACGAGGGAGAAGTTGCCCACCTCCGCTGTCAGCGGGACGTCGAAATCGAGCCCCAGCGTGACCCGCCCGATCGCCACCATCTGCGCCGGCAGCCCGGCGCCGAGGCTGTCGGTCACCGCGCCATGCTTGGTGGCGCCATAGATGAAGCTGAGGTTGGGCCGCCATGTCACGTTCTCGCGCGGCATCTCGCCCGAGAGCTTGAGCCGGGTCTGCCAGCGCTGGCTGCGATAGCCCACCCGGCCCGCGGGCAGCGTCAGCTTGCTGCGCGACTGGCCATAGAGCAGCCGCCCCTCGAAGTAGAGCGGATGGTCCGTCAGCTGCGCGATCATGTAGGGCCCGGCCAGCCAGCCCTCGGCGAACTTGTCGTCGCTGGTCGTGCCGGTGCCGCCGTGGTCGACCTGCAGCAGGACGCCATAGACCAGCTTCTCGCCCCGGGGCATGTGGAAGCCGAGGGTCGCGCTCATCGTCTCGGTCTCGGTCCCGTCGAGCTTGGACCAGTTCGCCGCCGCCTCGGCCCAGACCGGCAGGCGGTTGCCGGTCTTCAGGCGCAGCGTGCCGTCGTCGCCGGTCACCTTGCTGTAGAGGTTGAACTTGCGCCGGGTCGTCAGGAAATGCAGCAGGTCGGACTGCTGCGCGATCATGGAATTGGTCCGCGCCTCCATCAGGCTGAGGCTGGTGGAGGTCGCGCTGCTCTCCACCTGCGCCCGGACACCGGGCGCGGGGAGAGTGAGGGCGGCCGTGAGGGCCGCGCACAGCGTAAGACCCGCCTTGCGCAGGGCTGCGCGGCGGGGCCACCGTCTGGTCCTGTCATCATCCGATCGCATAGAGCCCCCTTCCCCGGCTGAACGCGTGTCGTCTGTTCCAATCGCTGCCACGGCGGAAAGCCTATGGCGCGGCCACGCCCCTGAAGGGCCCGTGGCGGGTCGTGTCTTCTGAAAGTCCGCGGGATGGGCGTCTGCGCCCCACCGCCGGGGCGACGCCGTTGCCGCCCGGAAACCATGTCACATGGCACCACGCGGGGATCGGAACCTCCCGCGCTCACGTGATTCAAAGTAATCACCCGGGGGGACGGGATCAACCGTGTGCAAGGCCTCGGAGGGGCTGGGGCGATCACAATTTGGCCCGGCCCCGCGTTCAGGCGGGACCGGGCCGAATGTCGGTCAGAAGACAGGCAGGATCAGGCCGGTTTGCGCAGCACGGCCATGTAGAAACCGTCCATGCCGCCGCGCTCTGCCCAGAAATCGGGCCGCAGGCGCAGTCCGCCTTCCTCGGCCAGCCACTCGGGCTCCAGTCCGGGCAGGTCCTCGGGCACCGGATCAACGGTCAGCTGCGGGTTGCGCACCTGTGCCTCCTCGATCTGGACCTCGCCTTCGTCCGGCAGAAGCGAGCAGGTGCAGTAGACCAGCCGCCCGCCGGGCTTCAGCAGGCTGAGCGCATGGTCGATCATCTTCTCCTGCAGCTCGAAGAGCCCGGCGAAGTCGCTGCCGTCCTTGGCATAGGGCAGGTCCGGGTGGCGCCGGATCGTGCCGGTGGCCGAACAGGGCGCATCCAGCAGGATCGCATCGAAGGCCTCACCGGTGAAGGCAAGCGCGTCGGAGGCTATGATCGAGGCCGTGAGCCCGGTCCGGCCAAGGTTCTCGGACACGGTTTCAAGCCGCTTCTCCGAGACATCGACCGCCGTCACATCGGCACCGGCTGCCGCCAGCTGCATGGTCTTGCCCCCCGGCGCCGCGCAGAGGTCGAGCACGCGCTCGCCCGGCTGGGCTGCCAGCAGGCGGGCGGGCAGGGCGGCGGCGGCGTCCTGCACCCACCATGCGCCCTCGTCGAAGCCCGGCAGGGCCGAGATCTTGCCCGGCTCCGTCAGGCGGATCGATCCGGTGGGCAGCAGCGTGCCACCCAGTTGTTCGGCCAGCGCCGCGGCCTGCGCGGGATCGCGCGGGGTGATGTCGAGGGGCGCCCCGGCGGCATGGGCCGCCTCCATGCCCTCGATCGCCTCTTCGCCCCAGCCCTCGATCAGCGGCTCGCGCAGCCACTCGGGCATCTCGGGCACGGGCAGGGCGGCCCAAGCCGCTTCCCCGCCTTCCGAGACGCGCCGCAGCACGGCGTTCACGAGGCCCTTGAGGTGGCCGTGACGCGGCAGTTTCGAACAGGCCTCGACGGCCTCGTTCACCACGCCATGGGCGGCGGCGCCCTGCACCAGCTCCAGCGCGGCGAGGCGCAGGATGTTCAGCACCTCGAGGTCGGGCAGGCGTTCCATGTGCTGCGACAGCAGCTGATCCAGACGCGGCAGGAAGCGGAGCGTGTCCGAGGTCAGCCGCTGGGTGCGGGCCCGGTCCTCGGGTGCCATGGGCGCAAGACCGGGGTGCATTTCGCTCAGCAGCTTGCCTTCGGTCAGGACGCCCTCCAGCAGGCGCAGCGCGGCGCGGCGGGGCTCCTTCGGCAGGCGCGGGGCCTGCGGCGTCGGGCGCTCGCCCGCGCCGTGGCGCGGCTTGCGGCCCTCGACCCGGTCTCGGTTGCCGCCCCGGTTTTCACCGCGCGGGCCGCCCCGGTTTTCGCCACGGTGGCCACCCCGGTTTTCACCACGCGGGCCGCCACGACCTTCGCCACGGGGGCTACGATCATCGCGGGGCCCACCGCGGCCTTCACCGCGAGGGCCGCGGTCGTCACGGTACCCGCCGCGGCCTTCACCGGGCTTGCCGCCGAATTTGCCCCGGCCCTCGCCGTCGCGGCCCGGACGCCCCTGTCCCGGTTTGCCACCCGGCTTGCCATCGCGCCGTCCCTCGGGGCGGTCGCCGTCCCGGCGGGGCGGACGACCACCCTCACCTGCGGGGCCACGTTTTTCCCAAGGTTTGCCGCCATCGGGGCCGCCGTCACGACCCCCGTCACGGCCTTCGCCGTCCCGGCGCGGACCGCCCTTGCCGAAGGATTTGCCCTCGGGCTTGCCGCCGAACTTGCCGCCGAATTTCCCATCGGGCTTTCCGCCGGGCTTGCCACCCATCTTGCCTGCGGGTTTGCCGCCCGGCTTGCCCGGCTTGCCCGGCTTCGCGCCTGGCTTGGCCGCGCTCCGGCGTCCGCTGGTCGAGGGATCGGCCCAGGGGTTGCTGCCGCCCGATGCGGGGGCTGCACCACGGCGCGGGGTCGACCCGCCGCCGCGCGAAGAGCCTCCTGCCGTCGGGCGGGGGCGTTTGGAATTGCGATCGTCACTCATGATGGGGGCTCCTTGCCCTTCCGGGGCGGACCCCTATAACAATGGGCCAGCGAAAGAGGAAGCGAAGATGAGCACATCCGATACCCGCGACCTGCCCCCCGCCGCACAGCGCGCCCTCGCCGAAGCCGAGGAACGCCGCCGCAAGGCCGGGGCGTTCGAACTGCCCACCGAGCTGGGCGGCCGTGACGGCCCCGAACCCGTGCGCTTCGGCGACTGGGAAAAGAAGGGCCTCGCCGTCGATTTCTGACGCGGTTTCCGACGTCCTGCCCGAACGCCGCGCCGGTTTCTCCTGCGCGGCCAGAGCCTTGATGGCCCGCGATGCCGGGGCCCCGTCGCGCGGTGCGCCTAGCGCAGCCGCAGCACGGCCGAGTCGCCCGTCCCGCGATCCGAGGTAAAGCGCAGCGCGCCCGCGCCCTTCTCGACCAGTTGGCAATTGTAGGCCAGCTCCTTGCGGCCCCAGAACATCGTCCGACAGAAATAGCCGTCCTGCCAGCGCCAGTCGCCGGTCACTTGCCGGCCGAAGGCGCGTCCGTCGATTCGCCCCGCGTCGCTTACCTGCAGGCGAATGCCGGGATAGGTCAGCTCCCGCCCCGTGATCTGCGCGACGAAGCCTTCGCGGTTCTCGACCCGGTCGAAGGCGCTGTCAGCCCGCAGCCCGGTGCCAAGCAGAGCGGAGAGGAGGATCGTCCCGGCCATCAGCAGGTGCGTCCACAGCACCTCGGGTCGCCTGTGGGCGGGAAAGCGTAAGGAAAACGTTCGGTCCGGCATACGGGTCTCCCCTCGGTCGCACTGAAGTGATGCCCGGTATACGGTCCCGCGCCGCGACCGGATCACCCGGCCGTTTCTGTCCTGATCCGGTAAACATGCGGTGACCGGACACGCGAAAGGCCCCGCGCGGGGGCCTTTCAAACCAATCTGCCAGACCAGCGGGGGCGGCTCAGAGCCCCAGCACATCCATCATGTCGTAGGACCCCGGCCCCTTGTCCTGTCCCCAGAGCGCGGCCTTGAGCGCGCCGCGGGCAAAGATCGCCCGGTCGGTCGCCATGTGGCGCAGCACGATCCGTTCGCCGGGCCCGGCGAAGAGCACGTCATGCTCGCCCACGATATCGCCACCGCGAATGGCAGAGAAGCCGATGTCGCCGCGCCGCCGGGCGCCGGTGATCCCGTCCCGCCCGCTGTCGCTCACGTCGGTCAGCTTCACGCCCCGGCCCTCGGCCGCGGCCTCTCCCAGCATCAGCGCGGTGCCCGAGGGCGCATCGACCTTGCGGTTGTGGTGCGCCTCGATCACCTCGATGTCGAAGTCCTCGTCCAGCGCGGCGGCGACCTTCTGGGTCAGCTTCACCAGCAGGTTCACGCCAAGGCTCATGTTGCCCGCGCGCACGATCACCGCGTGACGGGCGGCGGCCTCGATCTTTTCCAGGTCCGCGGGCTCGAAGCCGGTGGTGCCGATCACGTGCACGGCGCGGGCCTGCGCGGCCAATTCGGCGAAGGCGACGGAGGCCGCGGGGGCGGTGAAGTCCAGCACCGCCTGCGCCTTGGCCATGGCCTCCAGCGGGTCATCGGTGACCGTCACGCCGAGCGCAGCGCCGCCCATCGCCTCGCCCAGATCCTGCCCGATCCAGTCACTGCCCTCGCGCTCGACCGCGCCGACGAGCCGGGCCTTGCCGCTGTCCAGCACGGTGCGCGCCAGCATCTGGCCCATCCGCCCGGAGGCTCCGGTAATCACGATTCCGGGAAGCTCTGCCATGGTACTCTCCGTTTTCTCGCCCTTTCGCGGGCCGGACCCTGCTTAGCCGGTTGCTCCACGCTTGGCAAAGGGGCGGCGAAAGTCTAGATGCGTTGCATGAAACGTCACCAAGATACCGGTATGGGCGCAGGCCCCTCGCAACGTCAGCTTCGCGTCGGCGAAGTCATCCGCCGTGCCCTTTCGGAGGTGCTGGCCCGTGGTGACGTGCATGACCCGGAGCTGAACCGCCTCTCCATCACCGTGGGAGAGGTTCGCTGCTCTCCCGATCTGAAGATCGCCACCGCCTATGTGCTGCCCCTCGGCGGGCAGGGACAGGAGGAGGCGGTGTCCCTGCTGGCCCGCAACAAGAGCGAGCTGCGCCGGATGATCGGCAAGAAGGTGGCGCTGAAGTTCACGCCCGACCTGCGGTTCCGCCTCGACGAGACCTTCGACCGGATGGACGAGACCCGGCGCCTGTTCAACCAGGACGACGTGCGCCGCGACGTGGACGAAGACACGCAGGACGACGACGCGCAGGACGACGACGGGCAGGACGACGATTTCGGGGATGACGACCGCACCGATGACCGCTCGTAAGACACAGCGCCGCCATCGCCGACTTGCCGGGGCCCTGCTGGGCCTTGCCCTGCCGCTGACGGCGCTCGCCGCCCCTGCAGCGGCACAGGCCGAGGAGGCCCCCGTCGCCTGCCGCAACGAGATCTACCAGGGCCGCAGCTTCACGCTTTGCGAGGTGGACGTGACCCGCGCCGACCTGCGGCTCTTCCTCTACGATGCCGGTGGCGCGCCCTACGGCGAATTCACCGCGCTTCAGGCCCGGCTCGCCGGGGAGGGCAAGCAGCTGCTCTTCGGCATGAACGCGGGCATGTACCACGAGGACCGCTCGCCGGTCGGCCATTATGTCGAGAACGGCAAGGAGCTGATGCGCGTGATCCCCAACGCGGGGCCGGGCAACTTCGGCATGCTGCCCAACGGGGTGCTCTGCATCAACGAGAACCGGGTCGAGGTGATCGAGACGCTGGCCTTCCAGGACCGGCCCGCCGGCTCCTGCCGCGATGCGACCCAGTCGGGCCCGATGCTGGTGCAGAACGGCGAGCTGCATCCGCGGATCATGCCCGACGGCACCTCGCGCTACGTCCGCAATGGTGTTGGCACCAGCGCCGACGGCAGCCGCGCGGTCTTCGTGATCTCGAACGAGGTGGTGACCTTCTACGAGTTCGCCTCGGTCTTCCGCGACCTGCTGAAACTGCCGAACGCGCTCTACTTCGACGGCAATGTCTCGCGGATCTACGCACCAGAGCTGAACCGCAACGACCTCGGCCGCAAGATGGGCCCGATCGTCGCCGTCACCGCCCCGGCCTCCTGAGGCCCCCGCTTCATCTTTCCCGAAATACCTCCGGGGGACGTCCGTCCGGCACGGGCGGACGGGGGGCAGAGCCCCCCGTCTCCGCCAGCCTCATGGGCTGCGGTCCGAAGCGCTGCGGGACACTGCCGCGCCGCGCCCAAAATTCTTCGAAGAATTTTGCCAGGAATTTTCGAAAATTCTTGGAGGCCACCCGCAGCCGGCCTCCCGAAAGACCCACACCCCAAAAAAGAGCCCCGCCACGAAGGCGGGGCACAGGTAGCGTGTCCACGCGCGACGGGCGCGCGGACACCAGGCGGCTCTATGTTCTGGAAAGCTCTCTTGAAACCGGGGCTCAGTTCATCTCGGCGCGGATCTGCTGGCGCAGGAGGTCGATCGGGACCACCTTGCCGTCGCGCTTGAAGCACCAGTAGGTCCAGCCGTTGCAGGAGGGTGCCCCCTCCAGCTGGGCGCCGACCTGGTGGATCGAGCCCTTGACGTCATTCCCGATCAGCGTGCCATCGGCGCGCACCTTGGCCTTGTGGCGGCCGTTCATCGAGAAGAGTTCCTCGCCCGGGCGCAGCATGCCGCGCTCGACCAGCTGGCCGAAGGGCACGCGGGGCTCGGCGCGTTTGGAGGTCGAGACCTGCAGCGCCTCGCGGTCGTACTTGCGCACGTTCGCCAGCCGCTTCTCGGCCACCTCGCGGTAGGTTTCCTCGCGCTCGATCCCGATGAAATCGCGGCCCAGCATCTTGGCCACGGCGCCGGTGGTGCCGGTGCCGAAGAACGGGTCCAGCACGACATCGCCGGGGTTGGTCGAGCCGACGAGGACACGGTGCAGCAGGCCCTCGGGCTTCTGCGTCGGATGCGCCTTGTCGCCGTTGGCGTCCTTCAGGCGCTCGCCGCCGTTGCAGATCGGCAGAACCCAGTCCGAGCGCATCTGGATGCCCTCGTTCAGCGATTTCAGCGCCTCGTAGTTGAAGGTGTACTTGGCGCCTTCCGACTTCGATGCCCAGATCATCGTCTCATGGGCATTGGTGAACCGCTTGCCACGGAAGTTCGGCATCGGGTTCGACTTGCGCCAGACCACGTCGTTGAGAATCCAGTAGCCCTCGTTCTGGAGCGAGGCGCCGACGCGGAAGATGTTGTGGTAGGAACCGATGACCCAGATCGCGCCGTTCGGCTTCAGCAGACGGCGGGCCGCCTTGAGCCAGTCGCGGGTGAACTGGTCGTAGGCCGCGAAGCTGTCGAACTGGTCCCAATGGTCGTCGACGGCATCGACGCGGGAATTGTCCGGACGGTGAAGGTCACCCCGAAGTTGCAGGTTATAGGGCGGATCCGCGAAGATCAGGTCGACGGAACACTCCGGGAGGGAATTCATCACCTCCACGCAATCGCCGGCCAAAATAGAGTTCAGCGGGAGCGCGGACGCCCCCTTCACCTTGGTTTTCATCATTCTCTGCCTCAGTATCGGCGCTGTTTTGGTGCGCTCGTTTGATGCCTCAAAAATGAGTCAAACCTGATTCGGGGTCAATTTCTTTTTTGAATCAGGGGGTTAACTAAACCCCTTTACACAAGATATTGTGGACCGGCTTGAAGGATCTTCTATGGTGCGGGGTTATCCCCAGATTTAGGAGGGCCTCCTGGTGGGCCTTGGAGGGGTAGCCCGCGTTCTTCTCCCAGCCATAACCGGGGAAGTGTTGCGCCAAATCCCTCATGATCTCGTCCCGGGCGATTTTGGCCATGATCGAGGCCGCCGCGATGGAGAGCGACAGCGCATCGCCCTTCACGACGGTGGTCGCCGGGATCGTCAGGCCGCGGGGAATCATGTTGCCGTCGATCAGCAGGTGATCGGGCGCCTGGGGCAGCCCCGCCACCGCCCGCTCCATGGCGAGGTGGCTGGCGCGCAGGATGTTCAGCTCGTCGATTTCCTCGACGCTGGCATGGGCGACGCAGACCACCGCCACCTCGGGCAGAATCGCGGCGAGGGCCTCGCGGCGCTTGGGCGTCAGCTTCTTGGAGTCGTTCAGCCCCTCGGGCAGGCGCGACGGGTCGAGGATGACGGCGGCGGCGGTGACCGGCCCGGCGAGGGGGCCACGGCCCACTTCGTCCACCCCGGCGATGCGGGTGGCACCAGCGGCGCGGGCGGCGTCTTCGAAGGAGAAATCTGGTGTGCTCATGTCATGGGATGACCACAGCGGGGGCCTTTGCACAAGCCTTCGCACAAGCCTTCGCACAGGCCTTGGCACAGGCCACTGATCGGGCCATCCGGCCCGCGCAGCGCGCCGGGGCAGACAGGCGAAGGGGGCCCGAAGGCCCCCCGATTGCACCGGTCGTTCGTCAGCGGCAGCTCAGCGGCGGCCCTGCGAGCAGTAGGTGCGGGTGTCGTTCCGGCCGACGTTGCGGGTGTAGCAGGTGCTGACCTGTCCCTGCCGGCGATCGTCGTGCCGGTTGTAGCGGCTGCGCTCATCGCGCCGGTTGTCGTAGCGATAGGCATCGCGGCGGTCGTGGTTGTTGTAGCGATAGGCGTCGCGGCGGTCGTGGTTGTTCCAGCGATAGTCGCGCTGATCACGGTACTGCGGCTTGGGCTTCGGGCGCATGTGCGCCTCGGTGTACTTCTTCTTGTCCTTCTTGCTGTCGCTGATGGCATTGCCGATCACGACCAGCGCGGTGGCGCCTGCGAGGAACTTCACGAGGTCGTCCCCATCCCGGGCGCTTACGGGGGCGGCGGCGAAGGTGGTCAGCGCGATGGCGGCGGCGGCCAGGGTGGTGATGGTCTTGCGGAACATGGGATGTCCTTTCGATGGGGCGTTGAGGCTGGCCCGGCGTGACTCGCCATGTCGGACCTTGCCACCCGAACATCGGTCCGGAGGGCGAAATCGGGCAATAACAGCGGGGTGTTATCGGATAACGAGAGGCTCAAACCCCTATTGTTATTGAATATCGCGCAGGCCGGCCGCATGGTTCCCGGCATGAGCCATATCCTGCGCATATCCGGCCTCCTTCTGGCCCTCACGCTGATGCCCGCTGCGGCACAGGCCGCCTGCTACGCCGATTATAAGGCAAAGCGGGACCGGCCGCTGCAACTGCACTACGGGGTCATGCAGGTGAGCAGCTGTTCGCCTGCCGAGGCCCGGCAGGAGGTCGCCGGCCGGCTTGCATCCGCGGGCTGGACGCTGCTCAATGTGCTCTCGACCTTCGACGAGAGCGGGCTGGAGCGCAGGAAAGCCGATGCAGGACAATACTATCTTCGCTTCTGACGCGCGGCGTGCCGGATCGCGGGTCGTCGGCCTGGGGCTGGCGGCCATCGTGCTGATCCTGATGGTCGCGGCGGGGGTTCTCTTCGCGACCCTGCCCGATGCCAACGCCTTCAATGACCGGGTCGAGCAGATCTTCGTCGAGAACGACAACCTCACCGATCAGGCGGAGGTGAAGCTGCTGGAGATCCTCGCGCTGTCCGGCACCGCCTTTGCCGAGACGCTGACCAGCTACCGCATGGTGATCTTCGTGCTGCTGGTCTTTGCCGCGGCGCTGCTGCTGGCGGCGCTGGTGTTCCTGATCATGCTGGTCACGCTGAACCGCCGCATGGCCCAGATCGAGAGGGCGGGCATCGAGGTGAACTCGCTCCTGATCAGCCGCGAGGAAAAGACCGTCTATCTCAACAACCTCGGCTTCAAGCTGACCGATGCGGCAATCGAGACGCTGTCGGTGCTGGCGGAGGCGCGGATGGATGACGAGGTTCTGTCCGGCGTGCAGATCGAGGCGATGATCTCCGGCAAGGCCGAGCACGACTGCGAGGAGGCCGCCGGGGCGACGCGGATCAAGCGGCTGCGCGATACGCTGGGCAACCAGCTGGTGAGCGAGCTGCTGGTGAAGAACATCGCCCGGCGGGGCTACATGCTCTCGGTCGGCAAGGACGTGATCCGGGTGATCTGATGCCCGAGTCGAAGCCCGAGTCGAGGCCCGAAGTGAGCGCCGCGCAGCGCTCAGGCGCGTCGCGCTCCTGCACAATCAAGGCCTATGGACAAAAAGGCGCCCCGCCTGCGGGGGCAGTGGCGGGGCGCCACCGCGCTGGTCCAGGGGAGTGGGCCCGGCGCGGTATTCCGTGAGTGTGAGTGGTATCGTGTGAGTGGTGGTCGTCTTGAAATCAGTTCGCCAGAAGCGCGGTCACGAGGCCCGCAACGGCGACAACGGCCAGCGTATCGCTGTCCACGCGCACGACGCGGTCATTCAGGATGCGGTATTCCTGACCCTTCGGCGGCGAGGGCAGCTTCTTCAGCTGGGCCGAGCTGGGGCGCGGGGCGCTCCGGGCGGAGTCACCGCGCTGCGGTCCCTGATTGTGTTGCGCCTGCTGCCGGGGTTTTTGCTGGTTGCCACCGGGCTTCTGGGCCTGCTGTTGCTGGCCGTTGCCGGGTTTCTGCGCCAGCTGGCCCTTGTGCTGGCCCTGGTTCTGGGCGTTGCCGCAGGACTTGCCCTGGCATTGCTGCTGGGGAGAGGGGTTGCCGGCGGCCATGGCGAGCGGGGCGGTGCCCATGACCGTGGTGGCGGCGAGCAGTGCGATGAGGGTCTTTTTCATATCCGTTGTCTCCGAAGTTCGGGCGGTTATGAAAAGTGATACGCAGGCGTCCGGTTCTTCCGTCGCCGGAGAACGATCTTTTTTCGGAAAAGTTTTGGGACCCCGGATCAGGCGGGATTCTCGCATTGGAGACCCCCGTGTCTGGACGGGGATCGCCAAGCTGTGCGTCAGTCGAAGCTCATCGGCAGGGCGAAGGAATACCGCGCATTCGTCAGCCCACTGGGCGCGGCGGGCATCCGGCCCGCGCGTTGCACGGCCTGCAGCGCGGCACGGTCCAGCTCGCCATTGCCCGAGGACCGCGCGATGCCTGCGCCGGCCACCTGACCCGAGGGCGTCACGGTGATGCTGAGCACCACGCGCCCGCCGCCACGCACTCCGCGGGGGAAGCGTTTGTAGCGGGCGATCTTGGCGCGGATCTTGGCGCCCCAGACGGTCTCCAGCTTGGCGGACTGCGCCTTGCTCATGGTCGAGGCCTCGGTCCGGCCCGAGTTGCCCGCGAAGGCCGAGCCGCCGCTGCCGGCGGATTTCTGCGCCGCGGAGCCGGCGGAGGATTGCTGCGCCTTCTCCGCCACCTGCGCCTGCCGCTTCGGTTCGGGCTTGGGCTGCGGGCGTTCGCGCGGGGCCTCGGGGCGCTCCGGCGGACGGGGGGAGGACTGCGGTGCAAGCTCGCTTTGCTGGATCTCGGGTTCGGGTTCCGGTTCAGGTTCCGGCGGCGGCGGGGTCGAGAGGTCGATCTCGGGGGTGTCGGGGCGCTCCTCGGTCATGCTGGGCAGCTGGATCGCGGCGCTCTGCACCGGGGCGAGGTCGGGCGGGGCGCTGTTCAGGCGCGGCGCCTCGGCCACCGGCGTCTCGACCGGCGCGGGCGCGATGTCCTGCGGGGTGTCCAGCTCGGGCGGGCGCTCCCATTGCTCGACCATGGTTTCCATCTGCGCGGTCGCGGCGGCCAGCGTCACCATGGCGTCACCCCCCTGACCCCCGGCATCGGCGCCGTCCTCGGTGTCGAGCCGGAGCGCGAAGAGGATATGGACCCCGACGGCGAGCGCCACGAAGGCGAGGAGTTCGGCGATACGGATCATTGCGGCGCAATCACGAGAGAGACATTGGAGAGCCCCGCCGCGGCGAGGTCCTTGAGCAGGCGGGCCACGGCGGTGGCCTCGGCCCCCTGATCGGCACGCAGCTGCGGCGCGGGGGCGTCAGGCCCCGCGGCACCGGCCGCCGCGGCCATGGCGGCGATCGCTGCCTCGCCACGCAGGTCCTCGAAGGCGATCTCGCCCTCGGCGGAATAGAAAAGCACCGGGGCGCTCTCGGCCTCCTCGCCACTGGTGGCGACAGGGGGCGCGACGTCGATCGGCTCCGGCGGGGCGAGGCGCGAGGTCATCAGGAAGAAGATCAGCAGCAGGAAGACCACGTTGATCATCGGCACGATGGATTCGCCGCGGTCCTTCTTGGGTGGGGAGGCGAAATTCAGGCTCATTCGACCAGCACCAGCGCTGTATAGCCTGCACCGCGCAGGGCGGTGCCGATGCTGACGATGGATTGCAGGTCCGCGCCGTCGCGGCCGCGCAGGATGATCGGATCGGTCGGGGCCTCGGTCAGGTCGGCCATGGCGGCGATCAGCGCGGCCTCCTCCATCGGCTGGCCGTTCAGGCGCAGCCCCTCCGGGGTCACGTCCACCAGCCGCGGCGGGCCCTCGTAGGCGGTGCCCCCGCCCGAGGCCAGCGGCATCGGCAGGACATGATCCGTGCCAAAGCGCGAGGCCAGCATGAAGAAGACCAGCAGCAGGAAGACCACGTCGATCATCGGCGTCAGGCTGGGCCTGCGGCGACGCCGGGGTGGATCCGAGAAGAGGGTCATTGCGCGGCGACGTCCATCTCAGCGGCGTAATCCTGGGGCATCTCGCGCGGCAGGTTGCTGCCCCGCCCGGCGATGAAGATACGGGCGGCGAGGTCTTCCATGTCCTGGCGCACGCTGTCGATCACGGCCTCGAACCACGTCAAAGCGGCAGAGGCGGGGATCGCCACGGCCATACCGGCGGCAGTGGTAAGCAGGGCCTCCCAGATACCGCCTGCGAGCATGGCGGGATCCGCGTTGTTGCCCGCCTCCTGCAAGGCCTGGAAGGCCGAGATCATGCCCAGAACCGTGCCCAGCAGACCCAGCAGCGGGGCAATCGTCGCGATCAGTTCCAGCGGGCGCAGGCCAGTGCCGGCGGCACCCAGCAAGCGCTTGGCCACGCGCGAGGCTTCCTCGCGGGCGCTGTCTTCGGGCAGATCGAGGCTGGCGCGCATCGTGGCCGCGGTCAGCCGCGAGCGCAGGCCGCGCCGCTTGGCGACCATCTGGTAGGCCTGCCGGGTCTGGCCTGCCTCCCAGTATTCCACCGCCTTGCGCGAGGCGCGGCGCGACCAGGCACCGGCGATGAAGAAGCGCCAGATCTTCCACAGGATCAGCGCCACGGTGATGACCGAGAGCGCGGCAATGGCCCAGATCGAGGGGCCGCCATCGACGAGGAAGCTCTGCGCACGGCCCGCGGCCTCGGTCACCGCGGCCTGCGGATCGTCGAGGAAGATGTCGGTGAGCGGCACGGCCTCTTCGGCGGGCGCGTCGGGGGCGGCTTCGGTCGCGGCGAGGTCGGATGCGGGCGCATCGGCCTCCACCGGCGCGGCGCTGTCTGCCGCGGGCGTCTCTGCCTCTGCCGGAGCAGTGCCGTCGGCTGCGGGCGCGGCGGTGGTCTCCGCCGGGGCCTCGGTGGTGGCCGCGGGCGTCGCCGCGTCCGCTGCGGGGGTCTCGGCGCCGGGCAGGGCGCGTTGCGGGGCGGCCTCGTCGCTGGCGGCGGGCAGCGCGGTGCCCTGATCCGCGGGGGCGGCCGGGGCGTTCATGCCGGGCATGTCGGTGCTGACGCTGGGGGCCGCATCCTGTGCCATGGCGGCACTGCCAAGGCCGAATGCCAGCAGGGCCGCCGGGACGATCCGAAGTTCCGTGTTCCAGTTGCGCGCCATGAATGGCCCCCTTTGATGTGCTCCGGCGCGCGGCTTGGCGCGGGCCTCTGACCCGGCAGGCCCGCCGGGGCGGTCGCCTGCACAGGGTGCGTCGTGGAACCGGTCCCCGTCAAAGCGCAATTCCGCACGGTCACTCCCGTGGCGGCAGGCGGCTGGCCGGATCCGGCAATGTGATGTCGAGGCTGGCAGGCGAGGGGCGACTCGCCGCGGCTGGCGGGTTATCTGTGCTGCTATATAAGCTGACACAAATGGTCAAGTATTGCCATGCCGCCAGAGGTCAAGCCGGCGTGTATCTCAGACGAGGACCACTGGTCGCTCATCCATCATGCAGACCGGGGCATCGGTGCCGAAGACATCGTAGAGCAGCTTGGCCGAGACGACCTTCTCCGGCTTGCCGTCGGCGACGATGCGGCCTTCCTTCATCACCACCAGCCGGTCCGCGAAGGCGGCGGCGTAGTTGATGTCGTGCAGCACGATCAGGATGGTCTTGCCGTCCTCCTCGGCCATGTCGCGCAGCAGCCGCATGAGCGAGCGCGAGGCCGCGATGTCGAGGTTGTTGAGCGGCTCGTCCAGCAGCAGGTAGGGTGTTGACTGGGCATAGGCCATGGCGGCGAAGGCGCGCTGCTTTTGCCCGCCCGAGATCTCGTCGAGGAAGCGGTGCGCCAGCGGCTCCAGCCCGAAGCGTGTGAGCGTTTCCTCGACCTTCTCGCGGTCCTCGGGGCCGGGGTGGCCCTGATGCCAGGGGTAGCGCCCGAAGCCCACGAGATCCCGGATCGTCAGGCGGGAGGAAACCTGCGTGCTCTGCGGCATGATCGCCAGCACCTTGGCGAGGTCGCGGTCCTTGCACTGGCCGATCTTCAGCGTGTCGACGCTGATCTCGCCCGTGGTCAGCGCGGCAAGACGCGCCACCAGCGACAGCAGCGTGGACTTGCCCGCCCCGTTGGGGCCGATCAGCGCCGTGATCCCGCCGCGCGGAATGTCGAGGCTGACATCATGCAGGATCGGGGTGTGGTCGATGGAATGGCTCACGTTGCGGATGGAGATCATGCCATGCGCCTCTTCAGCAGGAGGATAAGGAAGGTGATGCCGCCCAGAACCTCGATCACCACGGCCAGCGGGGTCGAGAGGTGGAGCACGCGCTCCATCACTGTCTGGCCGCCGATCAGCGTGATGCAGGCCAGCATCGCGGCCGAGGGCAGGAGCACCGAATGCTTGTAGGAGGGCGTGATCATATGGGCCAGCGCTGCCACGATCAGGCCGAAGAAGCTGGACGGACCCGCCCCGCCCGAGGACATCGGGCCCGCAAGTGCCGTGGCCGAGGCGGTCAGCAGGCAGATCAGCACCAGCGCCTGCCGCTGGCCGCGCCGGGGCGCCTCGCCCAGACCGGTGGCCGCCACCGGGCCGAGGGCGATCACGTCCAGCCGGTGCCGCATCCGCCACGCCATGACCAGCGCCGGCAGCGCCACGATGGCCGCCATGGCGAGGTTCAGCTTGTCGACGTAAGTGAAGCGGGCGAAGGAGACGCTCTGGATCGTCTGGAATTCCGATGGGTCGATCATCCGTTGCAGGAAGCCGGTCAGCGCCCGGATCAGGATGCCCAGAACGATGCCGGTCAGCACCATCTTGAGGATGTCCCCGCGCCCGCCCTTGATCAGCAGCGAGAAGAGCACGAGCCCCATGCCGGTCATCAGCACGAGGTTCATCACGAAGAGCAGCGGCGCCGGGATCGCGGCATAGCCCGCCGCGCCGAAGCTGTGGACGATGGCCGTCAGGATGAAGACATAGAGCGCGTCGAAGCCCATGACCGAGGGCGTCAGGATGCGGTTCGCGGTGATCGTCTGGAACAGCACGGTCGAGACCGCGAGGCAGACCGAGACCAGCGCCAGCGCCGCCAGCTTGGAGGCGCGGAAGGGGATCAGGAAGCTCCACGAGCCGACCGCGCCGAGGGTCATGTAGCCCACGACGGACAGGGCCAGCAGGGTGCCGAGGATCAGGAAGCGCTTACGCAGCATGGCGCGGCTCCCTGTAGAGCAGGTAGAGGAAGAGCGCCGCGCCCACCACGCCCACGGTGGCCGAGACGGGCACCTCGAAGGGCATCCGGATCACCCGGCCGAGGATGTCCGCGGCCAGCACCAGCGCCGCGCCGAAGAGCGCCGACACCGGCAGCGTGCGGCGCAGGTTGTCGCCCAGCAGGCGCGCGGTGAGGTTCGGGATCACGAGGCCGATGAAGGGGATCGCCCCCACGGTCACCACGGTCATCGCCGTGACGACCGAGATCGCCGCCACGCCAAGCGCGGTGATCCGCGCCACGTTCACGCCAAGGCTGCGCGCCGTGCTGGCGCCGAGGCCGAGCAGCGTGATCCGGTCCGCGATGATCCATGTGGCGGCGGCCGCAAGGCCCGCAATCCAGAGCATCTCGTACCGGCCGCGCAGCACGCCCGACAGCTCTCCCGACAGCCATGTGCCGATGAACTGGGTCATGTCGCCCTGATAGGCCACGAAGGTCACCACCGCGCCGATGATCCCGCCATAGACCAGTGCCACCAGCGGGACCAGCAGCGGCTGGGTCGGGGGCAGGGGGCGGATCAGGGCGAGCAGGCCGATGCTGCCCACCAGCGTGGTCAGCGAGGCGATCGCCATCTTGGCCCAGATCGGCGCGCCGGGCAGGAAGAGCGTCACCAGCAGGATGCCGAGGGCCGCGCTCTGGCCCGCGCCTGCGGTCACCGGCTCGATGAAGCGGTTGCGGGCGAGGATTTGCATGACCTGTCCGGTCACCGCGAGCGCCCCGCCGGACAGGATCGCGGCCAGCGTGCGCGGCAGGCGGCTGATCAGGATCAGCCGGGCGGCCTCCGGGTCCGAGAACAGCGTCCTCGGGTCCAGCGGGATCGCCCCGATGAACAGCGAAAGAAGGGCCAGCACTGCCACCAGTGCCAGCCCGAGGAGAAGCGTCAGCCGCCGCATCGGAAGATCAGGAGGCCGTTTCGAGCGCCCCGATCAGCACGTCGAGCGTGCGGTTCAGCGACTGGATGCCGCCGCCGGCGATGTAGCTGTCCGCCGCGGGCAGGAAGATCACCCGGCCCGATTGCCACGCCTTGGTGCCGTGCACCAACTCGTTGTCCAGCGTGGTGCGGGCATTGGCGTCATCCGCGCCGATGGCCTGCGCCCGGTCGACGACGATCAGCGTGTCGGGGTTGGCCTTGGCCAAGTACTCGAAGGAGACCGCCTCGCCATGGCTGGAGCCGTCGATGTCCTCGACCGCCTGCGGCCAGCCGAGTTCGCTGTGGATCCAGCCAAACCGGCTGTCCTTGCCGTAGACCGAGAGTTTCGGGCCGTTGGTCATCAGGATCAGCGCATTGCCGTGATCCGCGACGAGGGCGCGGGCCTTCTCCAGCTTCGCCTCCAGAGCGGCGTCCAGTTCGGCGGCCTTCGCCTCGGTCCCGGTCAGCTTGCCATAGGTCGCCAGACGGGCGCGGCCATCGGCCACTGCATCGAAGCCCAGCGTCATGTCGGCGGTGGGTGCGATCTGCGAGAGCGGCTCCACCTGCGCCTGCGAGCGGCCCCCGGCGATGATCAGGTCGGGCTGCGTCGCGGCGATCAGCTCGTAGTTCGGCTCGAAGAGCGTGCCCGCAGCGGGGGCCTCGATGTCCGAGAGGTAGTCGACGTAGAGCGGCGTGGGAACGCCCGCCAGCGTGACGCCGAGCGCGGTCAGCGTGTCCACCGCGGGCAGGTCCAGTGCGATGATCGTCTCGGGCTTGGCGTCCAGCGTCATCGGCCCGGCGGCGGTGTCGAAGGTCACCTCCTGCGCGACGGCGGGGGCGGCGGCGAGGGTGGCGAGAGTGGCTGCAAGCGCGCTCAGACGCGCGACGGGGCGCGGGGCGATGGTGAACATGGCTGTCTCCGGATTGCGGATTCTTGGCTGGCGCGGCGCGCTGGCTGAGGTCCCGGCCTGCGTAAAGCTGTTGCGAACCGGAGGTCAAGGTCATAACCTAGTGAAACAATCAAGAATTGGAGAGCGGCCATGATGGAAGCGCATACCAGGTTCGAGACCGCCAATGGCTCGAAGTACATGCAGCAGCTGTGCAAGCATTTCGCGCACAAGGTGGCCGTGGATTACGACGCCGAGCGGGCCGAGGCCGCGCTGCCGCCGGGGCCCGCGAACATGACCGCAGATGCCGGCGGGCTGAACATCACCGTCCGCGCGCAGGAGGCCGAAGGGCTGACCGTGGCCAAGGGCATCATCGAGCGGCACCTGATCAAGTTCGCCTTCCGCGAGCCCTTCGACAGCCTGACCTGGTCGGCCTGAGCCCGATACGGGAGGCTGACACCTTAGTCCGACACTGGGTCGCCATGCTGGCGTCCCACGCCGGGCCCCGAGGTGCCTCCCGCCGCCGGCGCCCATTGCAGGGGCCGGTATGCGCCTCGGCCCCGTCCTCGCGCATCCTGAACTGCCCCCTGCCCCGCCATCCGGCGGGGTGTCGCGTCTCTGCGCCGCGGGTTTGGGGGCGCACCTGTTGACATTCAGCCGCCTGCCGCCCGATGGTGTGGCCGACCGATGGCGGGCCGCTGCCCGCGCCCTCTGGCCAGCAACGGACCCGCGACATGTACAATTTCGACTTCGTCAAACCCACGACCCTGGCCGAGGCCATCGAGGCCCTGCAATCCGACGAGGCACAGCCGCTCTCCGGCGGTCAGACCCTGCTGCCGACCATGAAGCAGCGTCTCGCCATGCCGGAAACGCTGGTCAGCCTGACCGCGATCCCGGAACTGCAGGGCGTCACCATCGCGGATGGCACGATCACCGTGGGCGGCGCGACGACCCATGCCGTCGTCTCGCGGGAGACCGCGGAGGCCTACCCGGCGCTGTCCAAGCTGGCAGGCGGCATCGGTGATGCGGCGGTGCGCAACCGGGGCACCATCGGCGGCAGCCTTGCCAACAACGATCCCGCGGCCTGCTACCCGGCGGCGGCGCTCGGCTCCGATGCGGTGATCCTGACCAACAACCGCGAGATCCCCGCCGACGACTACTTCGAGGGGCTCTTCACCACCGCGCTGGACGAGGGCGAGATCGTCACCGGCGTGCGCTTCCCGATCCCCGAGGCCGCGGCCTACATCAAGTTCGAGCAACCGGCCTCGCGCTTTGCCCTGACCGGCGTCTTCGTCGCGAAATTTGCCGATGGCGTGCGGGTCGCCGCGACCGGCGCCTCGGAAGACGGTGTGTTCCGCTGGACCGAGGCGGAAGAGGCGCTGAGCGCCTCCTTCACCCCCGAGGCGATCGCGGAGCTGACCGTCGAGGCCGACGGGATGATGAACGATCTCCACGGCACCGCCGCCTACCGCGCCAACCTCGTGAAGGTGCTGACCGGCCGCGCCGTCGCCGCCTGTCTCTGAGGCCAGCCTCTGACAGCCTGCCGCTGGCACCTGCATGTGAAGGCAGGCGCCGGGGCTGGCATGGGGAGCCCCGGCGTGGCCCCGTTGCGGGCCGGCATCAGCAGGGGTGCAGCCTCCCGTCAGGGTCCGGAAGACGCCTGGCCGCCGCCTGAACCTCGCTGATCGTGTCGCGGTCCTGGGCGCCTGACGCAGGCGACGGGGTTCAGGCCTCGCCCGGATGATGGGCCGGACCGGGACACGTCCCGGCGTCGGCGGGAGGACGCGCGCCCTAGCTTTCCGCGATCCATCGGGGGGCGTAGGTGATCGCCTCGCAGCCCGCGAACCGCGCCACCCGGCCAAGTTCCGCCTCCAGCCGCGCCATCCGTCCCTTCGAGGCTTGCACGCCCGGCTCCAGCCACAGCCGCGCCACCTCCAGCGTCGACGTCTCGCGCTGCACCTTCATGTCGATGCGCCCGATCAGCCGTTCGCCCTCCAGCAGCGGGAAAACGTAGTAGCCATACTGCCGTTTCGGCGCGGGGACGAAGATCTCGATCCTGTAGACAAAGCCGAAGAGCCGTTCCGCCCGGTTGCGATCCCGCAGCGCCGGATCGAAGGGGCTGAGCACGCGGATGCGCCCCGGTGCGGGGGCGAGCGTGGCGGCCTCTTCCAGAAGGCCGGGACGGGTAAGGACCTTACGGGCCCGGCCGTCGGCACACAGCAGGCTCACCTCCTCCAGCCGGCCCGCCGCGCGTTCCTCCGCGCACCACGCCGCCGCCTCCGCCGGGGTGACATGGGCCCAGAAGGCCGCGATCTCGCCGCTGGTGGCAAAGCCCAGCCGGTCCAGCGCGGCGGCGTTCAGCCAGTCGATGCTCTCCTGTGCCGTGGGCTGGGGGTGGCGCGCGGCCTCGGGCAGAACGCGTTCGGGCAGGTCGTATTGCTTGCGGAAGCCCTGCCGGCGCGCAATCGACAGCTGACCTGCCCGCCAGAGGTATTCCAGCGCCGTCTTCGACGGGTGCCAGTTCCACCAGCCGGGCTCCCCCGCGGGCCGGGGATCGTCGTGGAGATCGGCGGCGCAAACCTCGCCATGATCCCGGACATGGGCGAGGATGCGATCGAGCTCTGCCAGGTAGTCGTCGCCCTGCCAGCCGGACCAGCGCGCGGGCAGTTTCTGCGCGTCCCGGGCAAAGCGCAGGCGCCAGTGAGGATAGAACTCCGACGGGACGATGGCGGCGTCGTGGGTCCAATGTTCGAAAAGGCTGCGGTCGCGTTCCAGCAGCGGGGTCAGGTGGTGTGGGCGGTAGGCCGGGCGGCGCGCCAGCAGGATCATGTGATGGGCCCGGGCCACGGTCTGGACGCTGTCCACCTGCACGAAGCCCAGGTCGCGGATCAGCTGCAGCAGGTCCACGCCCTTGCCCGGCCCCTGCGGCGGTTGGCCGAGCATGTGGCGGTGCAGGAAGACCCGCCGCGCCAGCGTGTTGTCGAGGATCGGCATGGCCGGCGCCATGCCTCAGACCTTGCGGAGCGTGTCGCCGTAATTGATCTTGGGCGCCAGCTCGATCTTGCCCTCGGGCGTCTCCTTGCCCGCCAGCCGGTCGAGGATAATGTTCGCCGCGAGCTTGCCGATCTCCTGCCGGCAGCTGTCCATCGTGGCCAGCTTGCGCGGCAGGCCCTGCAGGAGCGAGACGTCGTTGAACCCGGCGAGGCCGATCTTGTTCGGAATGTCGTATTTCTGCTCGGTCATCCAGAGCAGCCCGCCGGCCCCGATCATATCGTTGGAATAATAGAGGAAATCCAGGTCCGGGTGGCGCACCATCATGTTGCGCGTCATCTCGCGGCCCTTCGCCAGTGCGGAACCGTCGGTGTAGAATTCCGTGTCCGCCACCTCGACTCCCGCCTTTGCAAGCGCCTGGGTGAAGCCTTCGTAGCGTTTGCGCGCGCGGTAATCCCGTCCCAGGCTGGTGCCGAGAAAGCCGATCTTGCGGTGACCGGCGGCGATGATCGCCTTGGCCATTTCGCGGCCGGCACGGCGGTGCGAGATGCCCACGGCGGAATCGATCGGCGTGCCGTCGGTGTCCATGATCTCGACCACGGGGATGCCCGCCGCCTGCATCATGGCGCGGGAGGCGTCGGAATGTTCGAGCCCCGCGATGATCACGCCCGAGGGCCGCCACGACAGCATCTCGTAGAGGACCTTCTCCTCCTTCGCCTGATCGTAGTCGGTGACACCGACCACCGGCTGCAGGTCGGTATCTTCCAGCGTGCGGCTGATGCCAGTCATCACCTCGGGAAAGACGAGGTTCGACATGGAGGGGATGATCACGGCCACGAGGTTGACCCGCTGACTGGCGAGCGCCCCTGCGATCTTGTTGGGCACGTAGCCGAGGCGCTTGGCGGCCTGCAGCACCTTCTCCCGCGTGGCAGGAGAGACATCGCCGCGGTTGCGCAGCACACGGCTGACGGTCATCTCGGAGACGCCTGACGCCTCGGACACATCGCGAAGGGTGAGCGGGCGTGTATCGGATCGGGTCACGGGCAGCGTCCTGTGTGATTGACCCAATTCGTAGCGCGAAGTGCCTTGAGGGATCAAGCCGTGGCAACCGTCCCCCGGTGCCGGCCGCACTCCGTAAGCGCGTGGTCGCCGGGCCTTTCCATGTTCCGGGCCGCGTCGCGCCGAGTTGAGATGCCGTCACGGTGTCCGCTCCAGCTGCCTCTGCCTGCTCGACCGAAACCTTGGCACCTGTCTTCGATCTGTCTTTCGCGTCGTGGTCCGTCAGGCGCCGCGCAGGTTGCAATCCAACCACCGGCCCGCCGGACCACGGAATCGAGGGGCGGCACCCGGCGCCCAGAGCGGCGGGACCCGGCCAGCGCGCTCTCAGAACTCGGCCCAACTGTCGTCTACCGGGCTCTCTGCGGGGGGCGCGTTGACCACCTGCCGGGGCATCGCCATGCGGCTGGGGGCGCCGTGCCGGATCACGGGGGTGTTCCCGGGGGCGATGCGGAAGGATGCAGCGATCTGGTTCAGTTTCGCCGCCTCGTTGACCATGACCTTGCCGGTGCCATGCACCTGCGTCGCCACCGCGGCATTCTTCTGGGTCACGCCATCCAGTTGATCGACGGCGGTGTTGATCTCCTCAAGACCGGCGGATTGCTCGCGTGCGGCGGCAGCGATGGAGGAGACCGAGGCCGAGACTTTCTCGAAGTCGCTGATCAGGCTCTCGAAACTCTTGCCGGCCTTGTCCACCAGATCGACCCCGTTCACGACATTCTCGGCGCTTTCGTTGATCAAGGCGTTGATCTCCTTGGCCGCTTCCGAGGACCGCTGCGCCAGTGCCCGGACCTCGGAGGCGACGACGGCAAAGCCGCGGCCCGCTTCACCGGCGCGGGCGGCCTCGACCCCCGCGTTCAGGGCGAGGAGATTGGTCTGGAAGGCCAGGTCCTCGATCACCGAGGTGACCTGCGTGATCTTCTGGGACGAGCCCGAGATCTGATCCATGGCGGTCATCGCGTGGCCCACGACCCTGCCGCTGGTCTCCGCGTCCTCGCGGGCGCGGGCCATGACCCTGTCCGCGTCGCTGGCAGAGTCGGCGGTGGATTTGACCGAGGCGGAGAGTTCCGTGATGGCAGCCGCAGTTTCCTCGAGGCTGGCGGCCTGTTCGATGGCCTTCTGGCTCAGGTCGTTGGAGGCGTTCTCCACCTCGCGGGCGTTGCTGTCGATCTCGCTTGCCGCGCCAACGAGGGAGGTGATGGTCTCGTTCAGCCGGGTCAGCGCGTCATTGAAGCCTCGGCGCAGCCCCTCGTATTCCGAGGCGAAGGGCGAGGCGATCTCGGCCGTGAGGTTGCCGGCGGCCAGCTCGGCGATCCCGGCGCTGAGGCGATCCACGACGACCTGCTGCTCGGCGGCCTGCCGATCGCGGGTCATGCGCTCTGCCTGGGCCTCGGTCAGCCGGTCGCAGAGGTTCTCGAGGCTGCGGGCAAGGTCGCCGACGTCCTCACCGCGCGCGGTGAAGGGGATGGGAGAGGCATAGTCGCCACGAGACATCCCCGTGAGCCGGGCACCCAACTGGCTGAAGGGGCGCGAGATCGCCCGCCCGGCAAGCCAGCCGATCAGCGCGATGACCGCCATCATCCCGGCCAGTTGCAGGATCATGGCGCTGCGCAGAGCCTCCAGCGGGGCCATCAGTTCGGCCTCGGCCTGTTGGACCACGACGGCCCAGCGGGCGTCGCCGAAGGACATGACCTGGGCGGTCAGCAGCGCAGGTGCCCCGTGCAGGCCGGTGGTTTCCATCCGGTTGACCGCAACCCCCTCGAATGCCCTGTCGACCGCCGCCAGTTTGGGTGCGGGCTCCAGCCAGGCGGGTGCCTGTGGAAAGCGAGAGCCCGAGCGCATCCGCCCGTCCGGCCCGATCACATAGGCGTCGCCCGTGTCTCCGACATCGCCATTGGCCCGCAGCTGCGCGTCGATCCACCGATGCGACAGGACATAGGCCAGCGTGCCGACCTGCGCGCCGGTCCGGTCATAGAGGGCGATGGCCATGGCGGCATCGGGATGGGCGGGCAGGGCGCCGTCGAAATCCGCGAACCGCGGGCCATCGGCCCCCGCGGCCGCACGCACGGCATTGGCAAGCGGGCTGGCGGCGAGGCCGCCGCCGCTCAGCGGCAGGCCGAAGCTCTCCTCCTTGGCCGCGGAATAGAGTACCGTGCCGTCCCGTCCCGCGATCACGATGTCGAGCAGCCCGCGCGCCTTCATCAGGCTGCGGAAGTACGGGTGATACTTGGCGTGCATGAAGTCGTATTGCGAGCCGGTCCCCGTGCTGGTGAGTTCATCCCGGCGCTGCGGCGGGTTCGGATTCTCGGTGATATACTCCCGCCGCAGCACCTGCCCCGGGTCACCCTCGAGCGCGCCCCAGGCGAGGGCAAAGGAGCTCGCCGCCGCGAGGACCGTCGGATTGGCGCCCTGCGCGGCAAGGCTCGCGTCGACCTCCGTCAGCTCATCGTGGATCGCATCGGCGTAGGTCTTCACGAGGCTGCCCTGCTGGTGCGAGACCTGCTCATCAAGGATCGCGCGGGCGTCCACGTAGGCGGTGGCGGAGACGACGCAGGCCGCCAGAAGGGCGACACCGGTGACCAGAAGCGGCAGCTTCACGACCAGCCGGAGATTGCCGAGTATCGCGCGCGATGGGAGCGGCCCGCGCCTGCCGGCATCCGTCGTGGTGGACGAACCCGCGATATCAGTCATCCTGTGATCCCCTGCATTGCTCCGGCCCGTGCCGGCGGTCCTGCAGAGTGTTGGCGGGGGGATCTTTCTGTGCGCTTAAGCAAGGCGAAAACACCGATCCAGGCCCCCGATTAAGTGTCGCGCATTTTTCCTATCTCGGAGAACTTTGGCGGTCCGGGGCAAAAAATGCCCGGTTCTCCCAATCGTCGCGAGACATCCGCCAAGGGATTTGCTAGGCGGAGCGCGCTGGCCCCGTGGCTCAACTGGATAGAGCAGCCCCCTCCTAAGGGGCAGGTTACAGGTTCGAATCCTGTCGGGGTCACCAGCTTCTCGCTCCGGATCATCCCCTCGGCACCGCAGCGTCCCCGCCGGTCCTAGCCGAGCGAGACCAGCGCCTCGGCCACTTTCACCGGGTCGTACTTCGGCGCGCTGTCCTGTTTCAGCGCCATCCGGTGACAGGGGATGCCGTGGCGCTCCGTGACGGCGGCGCAGTCCGTTTCGGAGGTTGAGCTGTCGCAGAGCACATGGGTGATCAGATCGGCCGTCGCCGGGCCCGCGCCGGTATCCGCCCGCAGCGGTGCGAGGAGCGCCCCCACCTGCGCGGCGAGGTCATGGCCAAGCGCCTCCGGATCGGGGCCGAGGCTGGGCAGGTAGACTTTCGGCACGGGACGGGCCGCGATCGCCCGCCCGACCCCGGAGGGCAGAAGGTTGGCGATGACGCTGGAATAGAGGCTGCCGGGCGGAAAACAGATCACGTCGGCCCGGGCGATGAGCCTGCGGTTGCGCTCAGGCAGGGGGATCAGGCCGGGCGCGATTTCGCCCGCGCCATCGCTGAGGAAGCAGCGCCGGATCGGCCTGTCGAGCGGCGGCGCCTCCTTGCCGCTGATCAGCCGCTGGCCGATCACCCGCCGCCCGTCGGCGAGCTCGACACCCAGTTGCAGCGTCTCGTCCACCACGGAGCGGACCGTGCCGCGCACGTCCACCATCTTGGACATCAGGAACAGCACCGGTTCCAGCTTGCGCCCGTGGCTGAGGTAGCCCCCGGCAAGGATCAGGTTGCCGATGCTGGCATTGCGGTAGTCGAAGCTGGCCGGGGCCGCCTCGAGGAAATGCCCGAGCAGCGTCTGGATCAGCGCGCCCATGGGCTGCGGCACGGCGACGGCCAGCGGGTGTGTGCCGGCGGCGATCTGCGCCACCTCCGCCCGCAGCGCATCGGGCGCGGCCTCCTGCGACAGGCGATAGCTGAAGAGCGCGTAGATGTCCGGCTGGCCCAGCACGGTCTCGTCGGCGAGGGCCATCAGCCGGCTGCGCAGGTCGCCGACGGCGGGCATGCCGAAGGCCTCGCGCAGGACCTGCGAACTGCCGCCGCTGTCGAAGGGCGTGATCAGGTGCACGGAGTTGAACGTGTAGGTCTTGAGCTGCCGCGAGATCCCGTTGAGCGCGCTGCCGCCACTGAAGAAAAGCACCCGCGGGCCAAGGTGCGGCGCGCTGCGGGCCCGGGCGACGCGCAGGTCGTCGGGCACCGGGACCTGACGCTCGATCCGGAGGTCTGTCATCCTGCGCTCATCCGGCGGTCGTCTCCATCCTGCGGGGGCCGACGCCTGTCTCGGGCAGATGTCTCGGGCAGATGCGCGGCGCTGTCTCGCCGGGCAGGGGACCTGCTCCGCCGGGCGGTGTCAAGCGGCGAGCAGGCGGGGCGTCCGGTCCGGCGGACCGGCGGCTGCGAGGGCGCAGAACGCGGGAGGCGAGGGCAGAAGCCGGCGGATCGCCGGAGCGCGATGTCCGCCCGAGGCGGGCGTGAGGCCGTATTCGGGGTCGGGGTAGCGGACCGGTTCAAGGCAGGGCCCGGGTCCGGGCCTGCCGCTCGGGCAGCGGGCCGGGGGCCTGTGGTCCGGGCTGCGTTTCGCCCCCCCTCAGGGCAGGTCCCGGCCAAGAGAAAAGGGGCGCCGCCTGCCGGCGCGCCCCTTTCCGCGTGTTGCATCCATCCTGCGGCCCGATGGCCGCGTCCGGGTCAGCCCGCCTGGGTGAAGAAGCGGGTGTCGAGGTAGGCTTCGATCGCTTCCGAACCGCCCTCGGTGCCGTAGCCGCTGTCGAGGATGCCGCCGAAGGGCACCTCGGGGATGCCGAGGCCGAGGTGGTTCACCGTCATCATCCCCGCCGCCACGCGCGAGCGCAGCTGGTCGGCGGTGGTGGAGTTGGTGGTGAAGGCATAGGAGGCGAGGCCGAAGGGCAGGCGGTTTGCCTCGGTGTAGGCCTCTTCCGGGTCCGAGAAGCGGTTGATCACGGCGACGGGGCCGAAGGGCTCCTCGTTCATGATCCGGGCCGAGGTCGGCACGTCCGCGACAACCGTGGGCTCGAAGAACCAGCCCTTGTTGCCGATCCGCTTGCCGCCGGTCAGCAGACGGCCGCCCTGATCCACGGCATCGCCGATCAGCTCCTGCAGCGCGGGGATGCGGCGGCTGTTGGCCAGCGGGCCCATGTCGACACCCTCTTCGGTGCCGGCGCCGACCTTCACCTTGGCCGCAGCCTCGGCGAAGCCCTCGGTGAAGCGGTCGGCGACGCCGTCCTGCACGAGGAAGCGCGTGGGAGAGACGCAGACCTGCCCCGCGTTGCGGAACTTGTGCGCCACCATGAGCGAGAGCGCCTTGTCGATGTCCGCGTCATCGAAGATCAGCACCGGCGCATGGCCGCCCAGTTCCATCGTGGCACGCTTCATGTGCAGCCCGGCGAGGGCGGCCAGTTGCTTGCCCACGGGGGTGGAGCCGGTGAAGGAGATCTTCTTGATGGTCGGATGCGGGATCAGGTACTCCGAGATCTCCGCCGGAACACCGTAGAGCAGGTTCACCACGCCCGCGGGCACGCCCGCATCGGCAAAGCAGCGGATCAGCTCGGCGGGGGAGGCGGGGGTCTCTTCCGGGGCCTTCACGATGATCGAGCAACCCGCCGCGAGCGCGGCGGAGAGCTTGCGCACCACCTGGTTGATCGGGAAGTTCCAGGGCGTGAAGGCGGCCACAGGTCCGACCGGCACCTTATGGGTCATGTTCAGCACGCCCGGGGCGCGGGCGGGGATCACCTGGCCGTAGGTGCGGCGCGCCTCTTCGGCGAACCAGTCGATGGTGTCGGCGGCCATGACGACTTCCAGTTTCGACTGGGGCAGGGGCTTGCCCTGCTCGGCGGTCATCATGGTGGCGATGGCATCGGCGCGCTCGCGCATCAGGTCGGCGGCGCGGCGCATCAGCTTGGACCGCTCCATCGCGGGCGTCACGCGCCAGATCTCGAAGCCGTTCGCGACCGAGGCGAGGGCGCGGTCCATGTCGGGCTTGGTGGCGTGGGCCACCTGGCCGATGACCTCCTCCGTGGCGGGGTCCACCACGTCGATCCGCAGGCCTTCGGCCCCGTCGCACCAGGTGCCGTCGATGAAAAGCCGGGTGTCGGGATAGGTCGTCATACTCTGTCCTGTGGTTGAGGGGGCCCTTGTCGCGCGGGCCGATGCACCGGGCGTAAGCAAAGCGCGGCAGCGGATCAAGCCAGCCTTGCATAATACTTCCTTATCCGGGGTATTGCGGGCGCCCGTCCTGACCCTGTCGCGCTGCCCCGGGGGCACTCCCGCGCCCGTCCATGCCCGGCCGCCTGGCCCCGCCTGCCGGGGCAGAGCGACGCAAGGCGGCGCTTGCGGTTTCGCCACGGCGCAAAAGACGATATTGCGGAGCGGCACAGGATGGAGCGGAGGCCCGGGCCTCCCGGGGGAGCGGCTGGTGAACACGGAACAGATGGCGGAACAGGTGATCGCGGGCGACCGCCGGGCCCTGAGCCGGGCGATCACCCTGGTGGAAAGCGCCCGCAAGGACCATCGGGAGCAGGCCGTCGCGCTGATCGAACGTCTTGCGGGCTCGGGCCGGCAGGCGCTGCGCATCGGGCTCTCCGGCACGCCGGGCGTGGGCAAGTCCACCTTCATCGAAAGCTTCGGCATGATGCTGACGGCGCAGGGCCTGCGCGTCGCCGTGCTGGCGGTGGACCCGTCGTCGGCCCGCTCCGGGGGCTCGATCCTCGGTGACAAGACCCGGATGGAACGGCTCTCGCGCGATCCGAATGCCTTCATCCGCCCCTCGCCCAGCCAGACCCAGCTCGGCGGCGTGGCGCGCCGGAGTCGCGAGGCGGTGGCGATCTGCGAGGCGGCGGGCTTTGATGTCGTGCTGATCGAGACGGTGGGCGTCGGCCAGTCCGAAACCGTGGTGGCCGAGATGGCCGATCTCTTCATCCTGCTGCTGGCCCCCGCGGGCGGGGACGAACTGCAGGGCGTCAAGCGCGGGATCATGGAGATGGCCGACATCATCCTCGTGAACAAGGCCGACGGCGATCTCAAGCCGGTCGCCACCCGCACCTGTTCGGACTACGCCGGGGCCCTGCGCCTGCTGCGCAAGCGTCCGCAGGATCCGCAGGGCTTTCCCAAGGCGATGATGGTCTCCGCCATGGAGGAAACCGGCCTCCAGACCGCCTGGGACGAGATGCAGGCCCTCACCGCATGGCGCCGCGAGAGCGGCCATTTCGATGGCATGCGTGCGGCGCAGGCGCGCTACTGGTTCCGAGAGGACGTGCGCAACGCGCTGCTGTCCCAGCTCGACACGCCCGAGGCCCGCACTCGGATGGCCGATCTCGCGGCGGAGGTCGGCACCGGCGGCCTCACTCCCGCCCGGGGCGCCGAGGAGATGCTGCACTGGCTGCGCCGCGCGTGACGCGCTTCATTTTCTTGCCCCAAGTATCCTCGGGGGGTGGCCCCACAGGGGCCGGGGGCAGACAGCCCCCTGCGCGCCCGAAGCGTGCCCCAACAACGAGCATTCAAACCCCGGCCAAGGCACGATAGTTTGACCGTCATGGATTCGGCACTCGATTGGCACATGGCAAAGGCCCTGCTGGAATGGCAGGTGGAACTCGGCGCGACCGAGGCGATCCTCGATGCGCCGGTGAACCGCTTCGAGCTGCCCAAGGCCGAGCCCGCCGCCGTGGCCCCCAAGACGAAGGACGGCCGCCCCGTCGCGCCGCCGCCTCCCGTCAACCGGGCCGAACCCGACGCGGTGGAGATCGCCCGCCATGCGGCCCAGCAGTGCGGCAGCCTCGAGGCGTTGCAGGCGGCGCTGGCGGGCTATGAACATTGCGCGCTCAAGCAGGGGGCCAAGTCGCTGGTCTTCAGCGACGGCCACCCGGGCGCGAAACTGATGATCATCGGCGAGGCCCCGGGCCGCGACGAGGACCGCGAGGGCAAGCCCTTCGTCGGCCGCGCGGGCCAGCTGCTGGACCGGATGCTGGGCGCGATCGGCATGGACCGCCGCTCCGACGACCCGGCCAAGGCGGTCTACATCACCAACGTGGTGCCCTGGCGTCCGCCGCAGAACCGCGATCCCGAGCCAAAGGAAATCGCGATGATGCTGCCCTTCATCCAGCGCCACGTGGCGCTGGTGAAGCCGGACGTGCTGATCCTGATGGGCAATACCTCCTGCCAGGCCGGGCTGGGGCAGCGCGGCATCCTCAAGCTGCGCGGTCACTGGGCCGAGGCCTATGGCCGCCCCGCCATGCCCATGACCCATCCCGCCTACCTGCTCCGCCAGCCGCTGGCCAAGCGCGAGGCCTGGGCCGACCTGCTGGCGATCCGTGCCCGGCTGAACGGGGCCTGAAATGGGAGCCTGAAATTGGGGCCTGAAATGGGGGCCTGAGCGGCGCGCCTCCGACGCCCGGCGCCCCGCCCGCCCCGTTCCGGGCAGCTGTCCGGGGCCCATTTTGCGGGACCAGCCAGACACGATACCGAAACCAGATCGACGACCTGCTCAAGGAGAGGCCCATGGCCGAGGAAAAACCCTTCATCCCCGTCCGGATCGCGGTTCTGACCGTCTCCGACACCCGCTCGCTGGCCGACGACCGCTCGGGCGACACGCTGGTGGCGCGGATCGAGGCGGCGGGCCATCACCTCGCGGCCCGGACGATCCTGCGCGACGACCGCGCCGCCATCGCCGATCAGCTGCGTACCTGGATCTCCGACAAGGAGATCGACGTGATCCTCTCCACCGGCGGCACCGGGCTGACCGGCCGTGATGTCACCGTCGAGGCGCACCGCGATGTCTACGAGAAGGAGATCGAGGCCTTCGCCACGGTCTTCACCATCGTCTCCATGAAGAAGATCGGCACCTCCGCGGTGCAGAGCCGGGCCACCGGCGGCGTGGCGGGCGGGACCTATCTCTTCGCGCTGCCTGGCAGCACCGGCGCCTGCAAGGATGCCTGGGACGAGATCCTCGTCCACCAGTTCGACTATCGGCACAAGCCCTGCAACTTCGTCGAGATTTTTCCCCGTCTCGATGAACACCTGCGACGGAAATGACAGGGGCCTGCGTAGGACCCTATACTCAAGATCGTAACGGGAACGTGGCTTGGCGAAAGCGACGTTGCCCTGTTGACTCATCCTGCCGGGCGTTCCGGCCGTAAGCCATTTCAAGACCTGACCGAGGTGCCATGCGTTTCCTGCGCCAGAGCCTGACTGGATTGTTCCTCCTCGCCCTGACCCTGGCGGGGCTGCTCTATGCCGGTGTCCTCGTGAAGGACGCGGTGCAGGACCGGATGAGCCAGGAACCCCGCATCCCGCAGGCGCGGGAGCGGATTTTCACAGTCAACGTGGTGCCCGCGCAGGGCGAACGCATCGCCCCGGTGATGGAGGCCTACGGCGCCATCGCCAGCCGGCGCGAGTTGCAGATCCGCGCTGCTGCTGCAGGGCGGCTGGTGGAGTTGTCCGAGGATTTCGAGGATGGCGCGGCGGTGACCGCGGGGCAGGTGCTGGCCCGGCTCGACCCGGCCCCGGCGCAGGCCGCGCTGGACCGCGCAGATGCAGACCTGATGGATGCCGAGGCCGAGCGTCGCGACGCCGAGCGCGCGCTGGAGATCGCCCGCGACACGCTCACCGCCGCCGAGGAACAGGCCGAGCTGCGCGCCGCGGCCTTCCGCCGGCAGAGCGACCTGCGCGACCGGGGCGTCGGCTCCGCCGCGCTGGTGGAGGAGGCCGAACTGGCCGCCTCCTCGGCCCGGCAGTCGGTGCTCTCGTCCCGCTCGGCGCTGGCGCAGGCCGAGGCGCGGGTGGATCAGGCGGATACCTCCCTCGCCCGGGCGCGGCTCACCCGTGCCGACCTCGCCCGGGACCTCGAGGACCTGACGATTACTGCTCCCTTCAACGGCACGCTCAGCGAGGTGGCAGGCGTCGAGGGTGGCCTCGTCTCGGGCAATGAACAGCTGGCGCTGCTGGTGGACGGCGACGCGCTGGAGGTGGCCTTCCGGGTCTCGACCCCGCAATACGCGCTGCTGCTGGATGCCAGCGGCGATCTGCGCGACTTGCCGGTGACCGTGACGCTGGATGTCTACGGGGTGGCGCTTCAGGCAACGGGCCGGATCAGCCGCGACAGCGCGGCGGTGATGACCGGCCAGTCGGGCCGCCAGCTCTATGCCCGTCTCGATCAGGCGCGCGGCCTCAAGCCCGGCGATTTCGTGACCGTCGCCATCGAAGAGCCGCCGCTCGACAACGTGGTGCGGCTGCCGGCCACGGCGATGAATGCCGCCGGTCAGGTTCTGGTCGTGGGCTCCGACGAGCGGCTGGAGCCGGTCATGGTCGAACTGGTGCGCCAGCAGGGCGACGATATCCTCGTGCGCGGCGACGGGCTGGAAGGCCGCGCCGTGGTCGCCGAACGCACGCCGCTTCTGGGCGCGGGCATCCGCGTGCGCCCGGTCTATCCGGCGGGACGGGAGCCCCGGCAGGAGGCCGCCGTGGACGATGCGGAGCTGATCGAACTGACAGATGACCGGCGCGCCCGGCTGATCCAGCTGATCGAGGCCAACCCCCGGATGCCGGAGGACGTGAAGGCCCGCATCCTCGGGCAGCTGAGCCAGCAACGGGTGCCCGCCAAGGTGGTGGCCCGGATCGAAGACCGGATGGGGGGCTGACCCATGGCCCACCGGGAGGAGCGCGATCTGGGCGAGGCAAAGGGCCTCCTGTCCTATTTCACCCGCCACCGCACTGCCGCCAACCTGCTGCTGGTGGTGCTTCTGGCCCTCGGCATGGCCGCCGTGCCCCGGATGCGGGCGCAGTTCTTTCCCGACGTGGTGATCGACGACATCGACGTTTCTGTCAGCTGGGACGGTGCCGGGGCGGAGGACGTGGATGCCGCCATCGTCCAGCTGCTGGAGCCTGCCCTGCTGGCGGTGGAAGGCGTGGCGGCGACGTCCTCCATGTCGCGCGAAGGCTCGGCCCGGGTGACGGTGGAGTTCGAACCGGACTGGGACATGGCCCGCGCCGTCAACGACGTGCAGACCGCCGTGGACGCCGTGACCAACCTGCCGGAGGAGGCCGACGACCCCGAGGTCAGCCGCGGCGGCTGGCGCGACCGGGTCACCGACGTGGTGATCACCGGGCCCGTGGGCGCCGAACAGCTGGGCAATTTCGCCGATGAGTTCGTCACCCGCCTCTTTGCCGAGGGGGTGACCCGCACCACGATCCGGGGCGTCGCCGCGCCCAATACCGTCGTCGAGGTGCCCTCGATCAACCTCATCGCCCATGACATCACCATGCGCGAGATCGCGGATGCCATCGAGGCCGAGGTGGACGCCGATCCGGCGGGCGACGTGACCGGGGCCAATGCCCGTGTCCGCACCGGGATCGAGAAACGCTCCGCCGACCAGATCGCGGGCATCGTGCTGCGCACCAATGCGGATAATTCCAACCTGACCGTGGGCGACGTGGCCACGATCCGGGTGGAAGGGTCGAACTACAACCGCTCCTACTACGTGGGCGAGAACCCGGCGATCTCGATCCGGGTCGACCGCTCCGAGAAGGGCGATGCGATCAAGATCCAGCGCCAGGTGGAGGAGGTCGCCGCCGAGATGCGGCCGACGCTGCCCGAAGGCACCTCCATCGACCTGATCCGCACCCGGGCGGAATCGATCACCGCGCGGCTCGACATCCTCGTGGACAACGGGCTGATGGGGCTGGGGCTGGTGGTCGTGCTGCTGTTCCTGTTCCTCAACGCGCGCACGGCGGTCTGGGTCGCGGCCGGTATCCCGGTGTCGATGCTGACGGCCATCGCGCTGATGTATGCCTCCGGCCTGACGATCAACATGATCTCGCTCTTCGCACTGATCATCACCATGGGCATCGTCGTGGATGACGCCATCGTGGTGGGTGAACATGCCGATGCCCGGTTGCGCCGCTACGGCGAGGGCCCGATCCGCGCCGCAGAGACAGCGGCGCGCCGCATGGCGATGCCGGTCTTCTCGGCGACGCTGACCACGGTGATCGCCTTCTTCGGGCTGACGGTGATCGGCGGGCACTTCGGCTCGATGATCAGCGACATTCCCTTCACGGTGATCGTGGTGCTGCTGGCCTCGCTGGTCGAATGCTTCCTGATCCTGCCGAACCACATGTCCCATGCCCTTGCCCACGCGGGGGAGCGGCATTGGTACGACGCACCCTCGCGCTTCGTGAACCGGGGCTTCGACTGGATGAGCCTGCGGCTCTTCCGGCCGCTGATGGCGGGGGTGATCCGGGCCCGCTACCCGGTGCTGGCCCTCGTGATCGCGGTCTTTGCCTCGCAGGTGGCGGTCTTCATCCGGGGCGACGTGCCGTGGCGCTTCTTCAACTCGCCGGAACAGGGCTCGATCTCGGGCAATTTCGCCATGGTCGAGGGCGCCTCGCGCGAGGACACCTTTGCCATGATGCGCGAGATGCAGCGCGCCACCAACGTGGTCGCCAAGCGCTACGAGGAGAAGTACGGCCGCAACCCGGTGGACTATGTCCTGACCGAGGTCGGCGGCAGCACCGGGCGCGGCCTCTCGGGGACCGAGAACAAGGACGGGGACCTGCTGGGCTCCATCGCGATCGAGCTGATCGACGCCGACCTGCGGCCCTATTCCAGCTTCGCCTTCCTCGGCGATATCCAGGAAGAGGTGCAGCAGACCCCGCAGGCCGAGGTCGTCTCCTTCCGGGGCATGCGCTCCGGCCCCGGGGGCGATGCGCTGGACGTGCAGTTCTACGGCGCCAATGCCGAGACGCTGAAGGCCGCCTCCGAGGCGCTGAAACAGGCGCTGCTGCCCTATCCGGAGGTTTCGGCAGTGGAGGACAACCTCTCCTACGACAAGGAAGAGCTGATCCTCGAACTGACGCCGCAGGGGCAGGTGCTGGGCTTCACCACCGCCGATCTGGGCACCGTCCTGCGCCACCGGCTGAACGGGATCGAGGCGGCGACCTATCCCGACGGGCCGCGCAGCGCGACGATCCGGGTGGAACTGCCCGAGGACGAGCTGACCGCCGACTTCCTGACCCGCATCCAGCTGCGCACCGCCGCGGGCAGCTACGTGCCGCTGGCGGATATCGTGCGGGTCGAGCGGCGGTCGGGCTTCTCCACCGTGCGGCGCGAGAACGGGCTGCGGGTGCTCTCGGTCAATGGCGACATCTCCGAGGACGACCCGGCACGGGCCGCCGAGATTTCCCGCGCCCTGGAACAGGAGATCCTGCCTGATGTCGCCTCGCGCCATCAGGTCGACTGGCGCATGGCGGGGCTGAGCGAGCAGGAGGACGAGTTCCTTGGCGATGCCTTCACCGGGCTGGTGATGGTGCTGACGGGGATCTACCTGACGCTGGCCTGGGTCTTCTCCAGCTGGACGCGGCCACTGGTGGTGATGGCGATCATTCCCTTCGGGCTGGTCGGCACGATCTACGGCCACGGGCTCTGGGATGTGCCGATGTCGATGTTCACCGTCGTGGGCCTGCTGGGGATGACCGGGATCATCATCAACGATTCCATCGTGCTGGTGACAACGATCGACGAATACGCCGAGAGCCGGGGCCTCTTCCCCGCGATCATCGAGGGCACGGCGGACCGGCTGCGGCCCGTCCTTCTGACCACGCTGACGACGGTGCTGGGCCTTGCGCCGCTGCTCTATGAGAGCTCTTCGCAGGCGCAGTTCCTGCGGCCCACGGTGATCACGCTGGTCTATGGCCTTGGGTTCGGGATGCTTCTCGTGCTGCTGGTGGTACCGGCACTGATGGCGATGCAGCACGACCTGCGGCGCCAGATGACGGCGCTGCGCCGGGCCCTGCGCGGCAGCGTGCGGGCCCGTGGCCACCCGGCGCGGGCCATGCAGGGGCTGCTGGCGGCGGGCGTGGTGCTGGTGCTGGGCTGGCTGGCGGCGACCATGGGTTGGGTCGCGGTGACCGGCGCGCTGCCCGCGTGGCTGGGGGCGGCCCTGCCGCTTGCGGGGGCCGCGCCGATGCTGGCGGCCATGGCAGTCTTCGTGGCCGGGGCGCTGGTGCTGTCGGTGCTGCTCTTCGCGCTCGGGGCCGGGGGCGTCGCCCTGCGGCGTCGCGCGCACGCTTGAGGGGGCGGGCCTGAGCGGCTTGCGGCTGAGTGAAGTGGAGCGGACGAAGACGACCGGCGAGGCCCTGCCCGTTTTCTTCAAAGAAAACGGTCCGGAAAATGCGCATTTTCCGGTGACAGCCTCGGGCGGATCAGGATCGCGGCGGCGGTAGGAGGCGGATCAGCCCTTGCAGCCGTGGATATCGACGGCGTGGTGCTGACCGAGCACTGTGATGCGCAGCTGGGACCGTTCCAGCGCGAAGGCGCCGCCGGCGCTGTGCACCAGCTCCGTCCGGGCCACCAGCGTGCCGCCGCGCCGCGCCGTCTCGGCCGGGGCGACCCAGATCATCGGGTCCGGCGTCTCGATCACGGCGATCTCCTGCCCCCCGGCAGAGGGCATCTCGATCTCGGCGGTGAGCGTCAGGCCATCCGCGGCGGGGGCGATCCGGCAACTGACGCGACCGACGCGGGCCTCGCGCGCGGTGTAGGGCTGATCGGCGAGGGCCGCGGCGAGGGCCGGCGTACGGGTGCCGGCGCCGTCCACGGCACCGTCGAGGTCCAGCGTCGTGAGCAAGCAGGTGTCCTGACAGACGCCCAGTTCGACCTCGCCCTCAAGCCGCACGGCGGCGCCCGCATCGCGGGGATAGATCCGCAGCGGCAGGATCACCCGGTCCTTGTAGCCGATGGTGCGGTAGCCGCCGCTGTCGAAGACCGAGGGCGTGGGCCACATCACCTCGACCCGGTCGAGGTTGCGCGACCCGCGCCAGTCGAAGCTGGGCGGCACGCCGGCATCACCGGGCGCGCGCCAGTAGGTCTTCCATCCCGGCGCGAGGTCCAGTTCCAGCCCGGCCATGTGGCTGCCGTCCGGCAGGCGCCAGCCCTCCACCAGCTTGGCAGAGACCGTCGCGCCCAGCAGGCCGGGTGTCTCGGCGTGACTCGTGACGGGCAGGAGGGCCGCGCAGGCCCCGGCCAGCAGCCCCAGAAGGCGGCTCCGGCGGGAAGGTCGGACTGTGGTGCTCATGCCTGATCGATGCGCCATTCCGGGCCTTCGGACAACTCACATTCGGGTTAGGGAATTGTCACATCGCGAAGCAGCTTGCCAGTGACGCCTTTTGGCATCATGCTGATACGTATTCGAACAGGGCATTGCGCGGGCGGCATAGAATCTTGGCAGATATCTCCAATTTGACAGGGCAACTTCTGATTGCCATGCCGGGGTTGCGGGATGAACGGTTCGAGCATGGCGTGATCCTGCTCTGCGCCCATTCACCGGACGGGGCCATGGGCCTCATGGTCAACCATCCGACCCGCGATGTGCATCTCTCGCAGATGCTGGAACAGCTCAACATCGACAAGCCGGGGATCGAGGACGACCTGATCGTCTACGCCGGTGGCCCGGTCGAGCCGGAGCGCGGCTTCGTCCTGCATTCGGCGGAGTATTCCTCTGTCCTTTCAACAATCAACGTGCGGCCCGGCATCTGCCTGACCGCCACCCGCGACATCCTCGAGGACGTCGCGGGCGGGCAGGGTCCGCTCGAGACGATGGTCGCGCTCGGCTATTGCGGCTGGGGGCCGGGGCAGCTGGAGCGGGAGCTTTCCGAGAACGGCTGGCTTCTGGGCGAGGCGAGCGCGGAGCTGGTCTTCCACGCGCCCGACGATCGGAAGTGGGCGCTGTCGATGCAGGCCCAGGGGATCTCTCCGCGCAACCTTTCCGGGCAGGCCGGCCACGCCTGACGTGCTTTGGCGTCAGAATCGCTTTACGGCGCATAGGAGGTCGATTCGGGACCTCCCCGTGGGGCGGCGGCGCGGCGCAGCCGGTCATTGATCGCCCGCCCCAGACCGCGATCCGGCACCGGGGCCACCGCGATTCTCTCGGCCCCGGCCCGGTCCAGCTCATGCAGGCAATGGAAGAGCCGCGCGGCGGCCTCCACGATGTCACCCGAGGCGGAAAGCGTCATCGCGCCCTCGGCTCCCGCCGGCAGGGGACCGAAGCCGAGGTAGGTCTCGCCCGGCTCGGGCGCGATGGCCTCCAGCCGGACCCGCCCGCGCGGCGCGTAATGCGAGGTCATCTGCCCGGGCGCGGTGATCCCGGCCGCGGCCTCGGGCGGCTGCGGCATCGCTCCCAGCACCTCCGCCAGAGCCTCCGCCGGCAGGCCGCCGGGGCGCAGCAGGCGCGGGGTGTCGTGCGTCAGGCCGAGGATCGTGGATTCGACCCCGACCGCGCAGGGCCCGCCATCCAGCACGGCCTCGATCCGTCCATTGAGCGCCTCCATCACGTGGGCAGGCTCGGTCGGGCTGACCCGGCCCGAGGGGTTGGCGGAGGGGGCGGCCAGCGGGCCGCCGAAGCGCAGCAGCAGGTCACGCGCCAGCGGATGCGCAGGCACCCGCAGCGCCACACTGTCGAGCCCGGCCGTCACCAGCGGCGACAGCCCGGCGTTTTCGGCCAGCGGCAGGACCAGCGTCAGCGGGCCGGGCCAGAAGGCCTGCGCGACGGCCTCGGCCCGGTCATCCCATTTCACCAGGCGGCGCGCGGTGGCGATATCGGGCAGGTGCACGATCAACGGGTTGAAGCGCGGCCGGCCCTTGGCCTCGAAGATCCGCGCCACGGCGACGTCCGAGCGCGCATCGGCCGCCAGCCCGTAGACCGTCTCGGTCGGCATCGCGACGAGGCCACCGGCGCGCAGGATGGCGGCGGCGCCGTCCTTTCCGGTGTCATCGGCGGGCAGGAGACGGGTCTGGGACATCGGGCAGGGCACCTCGGGCCGGGATCAGGGATGGGGGCGCGGGCCGTGCCGGCCTTCGGACGCCACGTCGTGGAGCGACGCTATGACGCTGCGTTCCAGTTGATGACAGGGGGCGCGCTCATACGATACGTGCCACCCAGTTGTTACAGGCGCTCAGCCGCTATGCCAAGGTGCCGAAGGGGAGGACCAAGCCATGCCGTATCAATCGCCTGTGCGCGACTTCACGTTCCTGTTCGACAAGGTCGTCGGCCTCGATCAGGTTTCCGCAACCGATATGTTCGCGGAAGCGACCGCCGAAACGGTCGAGGCGATCCTCACCGAGGCCGCCCGCCTGAACGACGACATCCTTGCGCCGCTGCGCCGGAATGGCGACCTGCATCCTGCCGTGCTGGAGAACGGCGTGGTGCGGACCTCGCCCGGGTTCCACGAGGGCTACAAGGCGATTGCCGAGGGCGGCTGGGTCGGCATTTCCGCGCCCGAGGCGTTCGGCGGCATGGGCCTGCCGCTGGCGCTGACCACCGCCTTCAACGACATGATCAGCGGTGCCTGCCTGTCGCTGGGGCTGAACCCGCTGCTGACGCAGGGCCAGATCGAGGCGCTGGAACATCACGCCAGCGCCGAGATGAAGGCGCTCTACCTGCCCAAGCTGATCAGCGGCGAATGGACCGGCACGATGAACCTGACCGAGCCGCAGGCCGGGTCCGACGTGGGCGCGCTGCGATCGAAGGCAGAGCCGCTGGAGGATGGCACCTATGCCGTCACGGGCCAGAAGATCTATATCTCCTGGGGCGATCACGACTTCGGCGGAAACGTCTGCCACCTCGTGCTGGCGCGGCTGCCCGACGGTGCGCCGGGCACGCGCGGCATCAGCCTCTTCATGGTGCCCAAGTACCTGCCGAAGGACGACGGCACGCCGGGGGAGGCGAATTCCCTGCGCGTCGTCTCGCTGGAGCACAAGATGGGCCTGCACGGCTCGCCGACCGCCGTGATGGAATTCGACGGGGCCAAAGGCTGGCTGGTGGGCGCCCCCCACAAGGGCATGGCCGCCATGTTCACCATGATGAACAACGCCCGCCTCGGCGTGGGCGTTCAGGGCATCGGCTCGGCCGAGGGGGCGTATCAGGCGGCGCTGGAGTATGCCCTGGACCGCAAGCAGGGCAAGACGCCGGTCGAGGGGCCGGGCGGCATTGTCGACCACGCCGACGTGCGCCGGATGCTGCTGACCATGAAGGCCGAGATCTTCGCCTCGCGCGCCATCGCGCTTGCCTGCGCCGTGGCGTTGGACATGGGCCGGGCCACGGGCGATGCGGACTGGAACGCCCGCGCGGCCTTCCTGACGCCGATCGCCAAGGCCTTCGGCACCGACGTCGGGTGCCGCGTGTCCGACATGGGCGTGCAGGTGCACGGCGGCATGGGCTTCATCGAGGAGACCGGCGCGGCGCAGTTCTTCCGCGACGTGCGCGTCACCGCGATCTACGAGGGCACCAACGGCATCCAGGCGATGGACCTCGTGGGCCGCAAGATGATGGACGGCGGCGAGCAGGCCTATGGCCTCCTAGAGGAAATCCAGGCCCTTTCGGAGAGCGCCCGTACCAGCCACGCCACCCTGGCCGAGCCGGTCTGGCAGGCGGCCGAGACCCTGCGCGAGGCCACCGAATGGATGGTCGGGCAGGAGATGAACGACCGCTTCGCGGGCTCCGTCCCCTATCTGGGGGCTTTCGCCCGCGTGCTGGGGGGGTATTATCACCTCAAGGCCGCCATCGCCGAGGAGGGCGAGGCGGGACCCCGGCACAAGCTGGCGCAGTTCTACGTGGACCGCCTGCTGCCGGAACACAGCGCATTGGCCACCCACGCGATGGCCGGGGCCGAGGGGCTCTACGCGCTCAGCATCGAGGAGCTGACCGGCACATGATGGATGGCGCAGCGGGCACGATCCGCACACCCTGGGACACTCCCCCGGCACCGGGCGAGGCGATCGAGGTGGCGGAGGGCGTGCTCTGGCTGCGGCTCCCCCTGCCGATGGCGCTGGACCATGTGAATGTCTACGCGCTGGACGAGGGCGATGGCTGGACGATCATCGACACCGGCATCTGGACCGAGGGCTGCCTTGCCGCTTTGCAGGCGGCGCTCGACGGTCCGCTGGCGGGCAAGCCCGTGCGACAGGTGGTGCTGACCCACCACCATCCGGATCACGCGGGCCTCGCCGGCTGGCTGATGGAGACCCAGGGCGCCCCGCTCGCCGCCACCCGGACCAGCTGGCTCACCACGCGGATGCTCCAGCTTGACGAGGAGACGGAGGCGACCGCCGCCTCCGTGGCCTACTGGCAGGCGGCCGGGCTCAGCCCCGAGATGCTGGCCCGCAAGCGGGCCGAGCGGCCCTTCAATTTCAAGGACATGGTCTGGCCCATCCCCACCGGCTACACCCGCCTGAAGGACGGGCAGCGCTGGCGCATGGGCGGGCGCGACTGGGTCATCCGCACCGGCGACGGCCATGCGCCGGAACACGCGACCTTCTGGAGCCTCGACGACAACCTTGTCATCGGCGGCGACCAGCTGCTGCCCTCGATCAGCGCGAACATCGGCGTCAATGCCTCGGAGCCCGAGGCCAACCCGCTGGCGGAATGGCTCGACAGCTGCGCCCGCTTTGCCGATTACGCCCGCGAGGACCAGCTGATCCTCGGCGGGCACAAGCTGCCCTTCACCGGCCTGCCCCTGCGCCTGCGCCAGATGTCCGAGAACCACTACGGGGCGCTCGCCCGGCTGCGTGATCACCTCGCCACGCCGCGTGTCGCGGTCGAGTGTTTCCCGCCGCTCTTCAAGCGCGCCATCGACGAACGTGTTTTCGGCCTCGCGCTTGTGGAAACCGTGGCCCACCTGAACTACCTCCTCGAGGACGGACAGGCGACACGGCGCAAACGGGAGGACGGGGCGTGGCTATGGGAGAGGACATAAGGACGGTGGCCGAAGCGGCGGAGGAGCATTGCCCGCGCCGCCACGAGGCCCATGCCGATCCCGCCCTCGCCCCCGCGGTGGAGCTGCCCGCGCAGGTCACCTCCAAGCCGCAGCGCGCCAAGAGCCCGGCGGAATGGGCCTACGAGCGCCTGATCCTCTACATCCAGAACTTCGAATCCACGCTCGATGCCGAGCACGAGGTCGCCATGGGCTTTGCCGGTTCCGACGCGGGCGTGCTGCGGATCGAGGGCATGGGCTTCTTCGAGCCCGACATCGTCACCTTCTACGGTTCCGATGCCGGCGGGGCGAAGACCCAGCTGATTCAGCACGTCAGCCAGCTCTCCGTGATCCTGCGCGCCATGCCCAAGGCCCAGCCCGCCGTGGCGCCCCGGCGCATCGGCTTCCGTCTTGCGGCGGATCTGGAACAGGAGGCCGAAAAGGACGCGCCCGAAGTGTCGCAGGACGGACAGGAGTGATGACAGCTGTCCTGAATTCGGCTAACAAAATTCCGATTTGGCGTCTCGTCGACGCGCAACAGGGACCCGGTCAGCGACCGGACAGGAGAGGAAGCGACCATGGCAGAGCACAAGCACGGCACGATGAACATCGAACCGCAGGAAAAGACCTTCAACGGGTTCATCACCGCGACCAAGGTCGTCGTGGGCATCGTCTTCGTGGTCCTGCTGATCATGGCTGTCTTCAACAGCTGATCCCCTCCTCTCTGGACAGCGGGGCCTCCGTGCCCCGGAATGGAACGGCTCGTGGAGGAGGCGGGCCACAACGGGAGACGACCCCCGCATGATGCGCCTTCTACTGGTCCTCGCGGCCGTTCTCGGTCTCGCGGCCTGTGCCAACAACCCGACCTCCGCGCCCCAGGCCGAGGTCACCCGCGCGGCCTATTCGATGCCCGGCCAGCCCGAGCTGAAGCTGATCACGATGATCTCGAACCGCACCGGCAAGGGCGGTCATACCGCGCTGCTGATCAACGCCTCGCAGCGGGTGATCTTCGATCCGGCCGGCTCCTTCCATCATCCCCAGACCCCGCGGTCGGGTGACGTGCTCTACGGCATCTCGCCGGCCTTCGAGGATGGCTACCTGCGGATGCATGCCCGGCCCGAGTATCACGCGGTGGTGCAGACGATCACCGTCTCGCCCGAGGTGGCGGAAAAGGCGCTGCAACTGGCGCAGGCCAATGGCCCGGCGCCGGGCGCCTATTGCGCCAACCACACCGCGCGGCTGCTGCGTCAGCTGCCGGGGTTCGAAAACGTGGATCAGACCTTCTACCCGCGCCAGCTGGCGATCAGCTTCTCCGAGCTGCCCGGCGTGCGCACGAACACCCTCTACGAGGAGTTCACGCCGGTCGCGGGCGCGGATGACATCTTCCTGCCGAAACGGCGGATGGCCGCGCTTCAGTAAAGCAGTGCCAGCATCGCGGCGAGCGTCAGGGCGCCTGCCGCGATCGCCGCGAAGGTGTGCTTGGTCAGGACGCCCACGGCAATCGTGACGATGGCGGCGGTCAGCCGGGCGGGCTCCACCTCGCCACCGTTGGCCGCGGGCCAGAGCACCAGCGGCGCCACCAGCGCCGGCAGCACCGCCACGGCGGTGTAGCGCAGGTGGCGCAGCACCCACTCGGGCAGGTTCCGGTCCCCGATCACCCCGAGGAAGACGAACCGCAGGAAAAAGCTGCCGATCCCCAGCAGTATCACGACGGTCCACAGGTCGATACGGTCGATCATTTGGCGCCTCCGGTCATCACTTCCACCCGCGCACCGGCCATCATGCCCGCAATGGCGGCCACCATCAGGCCGAGGTTGTAGGGCATCCACGCCAGCAGCAGCGACAGCAGGATCGCCACCAGCGCCGCGGCGAGATGGGCGCGGGTCTTCAGCATCGGCGCCACCATGGCCAGGAAGGTGATCGGCAGCGCGAAGTCGAGCGCGAATTCCGGCGGGATCCTGTTGCCCACCAGCGCGCCGACGATGGTCAGCAGGTACCAGAACGGGCAGATCGCCGTCACGGTGCCGAGGAAATAACCCATCTTCTGCGGCGTGCCCCAGTCGGGGTGCTTGGGATAGGTCACCATGGCGAGGGCATAGGACTGGTCCACCGTCAGGTAGGCCGCCAGCGCCCGCTGCCAGAGCGGCGCCGCGCCGAGGTGCGGCGTCAGCGAGGCGGAGTACATCGCCATCCGCAGGTTCACGGCCAGCGCCGAGGCCAGCGCCACGAAGGTCGGCGCATGGTCCGCCAGCAGGCCGATGGCGGTGAACTGTGCCGCGCCCGCGATCACGGCCAGCGAGACGGCGGTCGCCTCGAGGGCGTTCAGCCCGGCGTCGGCGGCCACCACGCCGAAGAGCATGGCAAAGGGGCCGACCACGAGGGCGAAGGGGGCGCCATCGCGCAGACCCAGCCAGAAGGCGGATTTCGAGATTGAGGACATCGCGGGGAGACCTTGGGACAGAACTGCTGACCCGCCTACCTGCCCCGGCGCCACGATGCAATCGCGCGCAGGCGCGGCGAGCGGCCCCGCTCTGTGCAGCGCTGCGAAGACGGGCCGCGCGCGGCCCCTGCATCCACTGTTGGAAAATATCCTCGGGGGGAGGGCCCGCAGGGACCGGGGGGCAGACAGCCCCCCTTTCCGCGTGGGTCCGGTGCTCCCGGCCCGTTTCGGCGCAGGCCGTCGGTCAGCGCAGGCCGGTCTCTTCCAGCATGCCGCGGCGCTTGGCCTCGTAGTAGTAGCCGCGCGAATACCATTTGACCGCATTGTCATAGGAGCCATCGGCCAGCAGCCAGGCACCCCGGAGGTATTTCACCGCGTACTTGAGATTGGTCTCGGCATCGAGCAGATCGGTCGGCTTGCCGGCAAAGCCCATGGAGCGGGCGGTGGCGGGCAGGATCTGCAGCAGGCCGTAATAAGGGCCGTTGCGGGCCTCGGGGCGGTGGGTGCTCTCGCGCACGACCAGCCGCTGCACCAGGGGCACCGGCACCTCGTAGGTGTCGGCATACTTCACGATCAGCTGGCGAAGTTCAGGCGTTTCATTGGGATAGAGCGGAGTCGCAAGGGCGCGGGTCACCTCGGGCGTCTCGTCTGGCGTGTGGCCACAGGCCACCAGCGGCAGGGACAGAGCAAGCGCGAGGCAAATCGTCTTCACGTGTCTGGTCATGGGATGCTCCGGCGCGGAATGCGCCACTAATCCCTCATTTACCTTATTTTACTGGGGCGACAAAGCGCGCTGCGCTGCGGCAATCCGACCGCAGGCGGAGCTTTGCCGAAGTTCCGGGCGCGTTCAGTCGAAGATGCCCGCGACCCGTCCCAGCAGCATGAAGGCCCGCGCGGTGCGGGTTTCGGCCAAGTCGTTGATTTCCGTATCGGAGGCGGTCTGTTCCAGTTCCGCGAACATCCGGTCGAAGTGGCGCAGGAAGTGATGCGCCGCATCGCGGAAGATCGGGTCCTGTTTCATCCGGCCTGCGGCAAGGGCCAGCGAGGACCGGTCCCGAACGCCGCCAAGCGCCGCAACCACGCGGCCCCGTTCGCCCTTGGCGAAGCGGCGCCAGATTTCGGGCCGGGCCAGATCGGGGCGCAGGTCGTCCATGTAGATGCCGTCCTGGCTCATCAGGGTCAGCACGTCCTGCGCGGCCTGGATCAGCTGCGCCGCCTGCCGGTCCTTCAGCGCCTTGCGCAGGGCGGCAAAGCCTTCCTCGTCCTCGGCGGTCTCGGGGAAGTTCAGCGCGCGGATGAAGGTGTTCCGGTCCAGCGGCGGTGCCATGTCCTCGGGCCGCGTGCCAAGGGGCAGGCCGGGCTGGTCGTCCGCCGGGGCTGCCGGGGCCGCCGGTGCGGCGTCGGGGCGGATGCCGTTCTGGTGCCGGATCGTGGTGAAGGTCGCGATTGCCGTCTCGGTCTTCTTCTGGGCGGCGGCGATCTGGTCGAGCTTGCGGGAGATCGTCTCCTCGCTCGACCCGCGCCGGCCCTGGTTCTGGGCGACATAGGCCTGCCGGATGCCGTCGATGGCGGCCCGCAGGCGGGCGCTCTCCTCCCGCATGATGCGGGCCGAGCGCGCGGCGGCGGCGGCCACCCAGATCATCGCCACCGGCAGGAAGATCGCCAGCATGGTCAGGACGAATCGCAGCGTATCCGGCGCAAGACCGTCGGGGCCGGGCGTCAGCGTCATGAAGAAGACACCCGATCCGGCCAGCCAGAGCAGCGAAAGCACAAGCGCGATGATCTCGCCCGCGCCGTATTTCGGCGGTTCGGGGCGGTCGTAGATCCCCATGGGGGTGGGGCGCGATTCCTGCGGCTCTCTCATGATCGTCGTCCTGTCCGGCCTGCCCGGACGCCCGCGCCGCCCCTCGGGGGCATGTGCGGGGCCGGGCTCTACTGCGGTCATTTATAGACGATTTTCAGGATTTCATACGAACGTTCGCCGCCGGGGGTGCGGACCTCGACGCTGTCGCCCTCATCCTTGCCGATCAGCGCCCGTGCAATGGGCGACTTGATGTTCAGCAGGCCGGCTTCGATGTTGGCCTCGTATTCGCCCACGATCTGCCAGGTCTTCTCCTCGTCGGTGTCCTCGTCCACCACGGTGACGGTGGCGCCGAACTTGATCGTGCCGGAGAGCGTCTTGGGGTCGATCACGTCGGCCAGCGAGAGGATGCCTTCGAGTTCCTTGATCCGGCCCTCGATGAAGCTCTGCTTCTCGCGGGCGGAGTGGTACTCGGCGTTTTCGCTCAGGTCACCATGCTCGCGCGCTTCCGCGATGGCCCGGATGATGGCCGGGCGCTCTTCGGATTTCAGCTTCTTCAGCTCGATTTCGAGTGCGGTGGCCCCCGCGCGGGTCATCAGTATCTTTTCCATTGGCCCATCCGTAGCAGTAGCAAAGGGGCCCGCAGAGGCCCCTTTGCTGAATTTATCAGTTCGGCTACCTGACCCAAGCAGGGCCCCGAATGCAAGGAAAACCCGCGCTGTCGGCAAGCTTCCCCGCTTCCCCAGGGACCGGTGCCGATCCGGGCCTCGATGTCACCCCCCAAAGCGGGGCCCCGCTGCTGATCCGGGATGTCGGGTCTTCCTGCCGGCGTCGCTCAGGACTGGTGCGAGGCCACTTCCCATTCCAGCCCGTCGCGGTCGTGGAAGTAGAACCGCCGCCCCGGCGCGTAATCCGCGTGGTTGCCCGGGGTGAAGCCCGCGGCGGCCACCTTGGCCTCCACCGCGTCGATGTCATCGGTGAAGACGGCGAGGTGGTTCAGCATGCCCACGGTGTCATAGCTGGACAGCCCCGTCTGCACCGCGTCCGCGCGGGTGTAGAGCGCGATATAACTGTCGTCGGTGCCCACATGGACCGAGCGGCCCTTGTCCTTGGACGGGCCCTGCCAGCGGATGTGCCAGCCGAAGACCTCCACCAGCCATGCGGCGGTGGCGTCGGGGTCGGTCACGGTGACATTGGCGTGTTCGAGGCGCGGGATCATGGTCGTCTCCTTCTTCTCGCGTCTGATGTTGTGTCAGCGTACCGCCTCAAGTAAACTTGAGGTCAATGGGAAAGAAATACGGCAGGGCAGGGGGTTGCGATGAGGCGTGGGCTGGCGATCGGCGAAGTGGCTGCGCGCACCGGGCTCGCCGTTTCGGCGATCCGGTACTACGAGGACGAGGGCCTTCTGACTGCCGGACGCAATCCGGCGGGGCAGCGGCAGTTCGAGAAGGCCGACCTGCGGCGGCTCTCCTTCATTATGATCGCGCAGAAGATGGGCTTCTCCATCGCGCAGATCCGGGCGCAGCTGGAGGGGCTGCCCAAGGGGCGCACGCCAAACGCGGCCGACTGGCGCGCGATCTCGACCCGGTTCCGGGCCGATCTCGACCGTCGCATCGCGGTGCTGGAGCGGCTGCGCGACGACCTCGACGGCTGCATCGGCTGCGGCTGTCTCAGCCTCGCAAGCTGCCGCCTGAACAATCCGCAGGACCGCGCGGCGCGACTTGGCGCCGGGCCGCGCTACCTGTTGGGCGACACACCGGACGATGTGCGCAGGGAGGCCGGCGCGGACGAAGGTTGAACGTTGCGTTGGAAACGCCGTGGGATCGCGGCGTTTTGCACGCGCGGCAATTGACCTCTCGGCAAGCGGCGGGCTATCCCTTCGCAACTATCTTACCCACAAGGGCCTGCAGGGAGAGGAAACAGATGACCGAAGTTCAGCGCGAAGCCATGGAATACGACGTGGTGATCGTCGGGGCGGGCCCGGCGGGCCTGTCGGCGGCCATCCGGCTGAAGCAGCTCGATGCCGATCTGCAGGTCGTCGTTCTCGAAAAGGGCTCGGAAGTGGGGGCGCATATCCTCTCGGGTGCGGTGCTGGATCCGGTCGGCCTGACCAAGCTGATCCCCGACTGGAAGGAAAAGGGCGCACCGCTCAACACCCCGGTGACGGAAGACAACTTCTACCTGCTGGGCGAAGCGGGCAAGATCCGCGTGCCGAACTTCCCGATGCCGCCGCTGATGAACAACCACGGCAACTACATCGTCTCGATGGGCAACGTCTGCCGCTGGATGGCCGAGCAGGCCGAGGAACTCGGCGTCGAGATCTTCCCCGGCATGGCCTGCTCCGAGCTGGTCTACGGCGGGAACGGCGAAGTCAAAGGCGTCGTCGCCGGTGAGTTCGGCAAGAACGCCGACGGCACCGAGGGCCCGGGCTACGAGCCGGGGATGGAGCTTCTGGGCAAATACGTCTTCATCTCCGAAGGCGTGCGCGGCTCGCTCGCCAAGGAGCTGATCGCGAAATACGACCTCTCCAAGGGCAAGGAGCCGCAGAAGTTCGGCATCGGCATGAAGGAGATCTGGGAGATCGACCCGGCCAAGCACAAGCTTGGCTCCGTCAGCCACACCATGGGCTGGCCGCTCGGCTCCAATGCGGGCGGGGGGTCGTTCATCTACCACCTCGAGAACAATCAGGTCTACGTCGGCTTCGTGGTGCACCTGAACTACAAGAACCCGTATCTCTTCCCCTACATGGAATTCCAGCGCTTCAAGCATCACCCGATGGTGGCCGAGCTGCTGGAAGGCGGCAAGCGCGTGGCCTACGGCGCCCGCGCCATCACCGAGGGCGGCTACCAGTCGATGCCCAAGATGGTCATGCCCGGCGCGGCCCTGCTGGGCTGCTCGGTCGGCATGGTCAACGTGCCGCGCATCAAGGGCAACCACAACGCCATGCTCTCGGGCATCGCCGCCGCCGAGGCTGCCCACGAGGCGATCGCCGCCGGTCGCGCCTCGGACGAGCTGACGGCCTACGAGACCACGGTGCGCGACGGCGAGATCGGGCAGGACCTCAAGAAGGTGCGCAACGTGAAGCCGCTGTGGTCCAAGTACGGCCTCTTCCCGAGCCTCGCGCTCGGCGGGCTGGACATGTGGACCAACACGCTCGGCTTCTCCTTCCTCGGGACCATCGGCCATGGCAAGACCGACGCCGAGGCGACCGAGACGGCGGACAAGCACACGCCCATCGACTACCCCAAGCCCGACGGCAAGCTGTCCTTCGACCGGCTGACCAACGTGAGCTTCGCCATGACGAACCACGAGGAAAGCCAGCCCTGCCACCTCAAGCTGGCCGATCCAGAGATCCCGCTGAAGAAGAACCTGCCGCAATATGCGGGCCCCTCCGCACGCTACTGCCCGGCAGGCGTCTACGAGTTCGTGGGCGAGGGCGACGAGAAGACGTTCCAGATCAACTTCCAGAACTGCGTCCACTGCAAGACCTGCGACATCAAGGACCCGGCCCAGAACATCAACTGGACCACGCCGCAGGGTGGGGACGGGCCGAATTATCCCAATATGTGATCGCCGGCGATCACGGTTGAGCGAGAATCCGATCAGGCGGGGTGTCCGAAGGGGCACCCCGCATTGATTTGCATAACGCGTCTCGGCTAGCTTGGTTCCCAACCCGGGGAGATTTTTTCCCGATCGACACAGCAGGCAGGGAGCAAGCGCATGTCGGGCAGCAAGATCCGCGCAGTTGCAATGGTTCTGACACAGGGTCTGGCGATCGCCGGACTGGGACAGGGCGCCTCGGCAGAGCCGTTGCCCGGTCTCGCCGGCGAGTATCTCGCCGCACGGCAGGCCCGCGTGACCAGCGACTACGGCTCCGCCTCCGGATATTACGCGGCCGCGCTGAAGGCCGATCCGGGCAATCCCGCGCTGCTTGAAGGCGCCGTCCTCTCCGAAATGGCCGTGGGCCGTCTGGACGCGGCGCTGCCCTATGCCCGCGCGATGGAGGAACAGGGCGCCGAGAGCCAGATCGCCCGCATGGTGCTGGCCGCCGCCGAGGCGCAGTCCGGCGATTTCGCCGCGCTGCTTGCGCGGATCGAGGACGGGCGCGGTGTCGGCCCGCTGGTCGACGGTCTGCTGGTTGCCTGGGCGCATGTGGGCATGGGCGACATGGCCAAGGCGCTCGTCGCCTTCGACGCGGTGGCGGACGAACGCGGCCTGCGCGGCTTCTCGCTCTACCACAAGGCGCTGGCGCTCTCGCTGGCCGGCGACTTCGAAGGCGCCGAGGCGATCTACTCCGGCGAGGAGGACGGCCCGCTCCAGATGACCCGTCGCGGGGCGCTCGCGCGGATCGAGGTGCTGTCGCAACTCGACCGGCCCAAGGATGCGCTGACCGTGATCGAGGCGCTCTTCGGCCCCGATCCCGATCCGGTCGTCGGCGGCATGCGCGCGGCCCTGCAGGCCGGCCAGACCCTCGATTTCGACTATGCCCGCAACGCTGCAGATGGCGTGGCCGAGATCTTCTATTCCGTCGCCGCTGCCCTCGATGGCGATGCGACCGACGATTACACGCTGATCTATTCGCGCACCGCGGAATACCTGCGGCCCGACCACATCGACGCGATCCTGCTCTCGGCGGAGCTGCTCGACGACATGGGCCAGCCCGATCTCGCCACCGCGGCCTACCGCGGGGTGCCGCGCGACAATCCCGCCTTCCACGCCGCCGAACTGGGCCGTGCCGATGCGCTGCGCCGCGCCGGGCGCACCGATGCGGCGATCGAGGTGCTGACATCGCTCTCGGACACCCACGGCGATCTGCCGCTGGTCCACGCCACAATGGGCGACATGCTGCGCGGCACCGGGCGCTACCGCGAAGCGGTGCAGGCCTATGACGAGGCGCTTGCGCTCTATACCACCGAGGATCGGTCGCAGTGGTTCCTGCACTACGCCCGCGGCATCGCGCAGGAACGCCTCGGCAACTGGACCGCGGCGGAGGCCGACTTCCGGCAGGCGCTGGAGATGAACCCGGAAGACCCGCAGGTGATGAACTACCTCGGCTATTCCATGGTCGAGAAGCGCGAGAACCTCGACGAGGCGCTTGCCATGATCGAACGCGCGGCCGAGGCGAAGCCAGACAGCGGCTACATCATCGACAGCCTCGGCTGGGGGCTCTACACGCTGGGCCGCTACGAGGAATCCGTGGGCCACATGGAGCACGCGGCAGAGCTGATGCCGGTGGATCCCACGGTCAACGACCACCTCGGCGATGTCTACTGGGCGGTCGGGCGCCACATGGAAGCCCGGTTCCAGTGGACCCGCGCGCTCTCCTTCGACCCCGAGCCGGAGGCCGCCGACCGCATCCGCCGCAAGCTGAACGTCGGCCTCGACGCGGTGCTTGCCCAGGAGGGCATGGAGCCGCTACAGGTGGCGGGCGACGACCGCTGACGGCCGCCTGACCGGGCGCCGCCCCGGCGGGCGGCGCATCGGGACGGGACGGAAGCAGGCTGAGTTCATGACGGACGGGACAACCGCCACGCGGCACGAGATCGCGCGGGCCAAGATCAACCTCGCCCTCCATGTCACCGGGCAGCGCGGCGATGGCTATCACCTGCTCGACAGCCTCGTCTGCTTCGCCGATTTCGGCGATGTGCTGGAGGTGACGCCGGCCCCGGAAAACAGCCTCACCCTCGACGGCCCCCTCGCAGAGGGCGTGCCCGCCGGCCCCGAGAACCTGGTCTTCCGCGCCGCCAGCTTCTTCGGCCAGCCCGCAGCGATCCGCCTGACCAAGCATCTGCCCATGGCCGCGGGGATCGGTGGCGGCACCGCCGATGCCGCGGCCGTCCTGCGGGCGCTCTCCGCGGCCACGGGCCGTCCCGTGCCGGAGAACGCGGAACGCCTCGGCGCCGACCTGCCCGCCTGCCTGCGGTCCCGCGCGCTGCGGATGCAGGGCGTGGGCGAACGGCTGGAGGATGTCCCCGGCCTGCCGCCGCTGCCCGCGGTCCTCGTGAACCCGGGCCTGGGCGTCGAGACGCCCGCGGTCTTCAAGCGGCTGACCCGCCGCACCAATGCCGCGCTGCCCGCCCGCCTGCCGGACTGGCCGGACGCGGCCAGCTGCGCGGCCTGGCTCTCCGGGCAGCGCAATGACCTCGAGGCCCCGGCCCGTGACATCGCCCCGGTGATCGGCGATGTGCTCGAGGCCCTCGCCGCGACGCCGGGCTGCCTGCTGGCGCGCATGTCCGGCTCCGGCGCCACCTGCTTCGCGCTCTACCCGGACCTCCGCGCCGCCGAGGCCGCTGCCGCCAGCCTCGCGCCCATTGGCTGGTGGGCCCGCGCCACGACCCTCAGCTGACGCGCGCCCCGGCTTTCATCTTTCCCCAAATACTCCGGGGGAATTGGGCCCGGCATGGGCCCAAGGGGGTGGAGCCCCCCGGAATTTTCAAAAATTCCGGACCGGAAAATTCGAATTTTCCGATCACCGCGCCCTGCGATGGAAGCGCTCCCTCTCCCCCACGCACAGAAAATTCTTCGAAGAATTTTCCCAAGAATTTTCGAAAATTCTTGGTCGATCCCGGAGAGCCCCCCGGAACGCAAAACGCGCGCCCGGTGAGGGGCGCGCGTTCGGGGAACCCGTGAGGGGCGCTGCGGCTTACGAGACGTCCTTGTAGGAAATCTCGGCCTTGTCGGAGCCGGTCTTGCCGCGGCGCACGATGAGGCGGTTCAGCGCGTGGACATAGGCCTTCACGCTCGCCACGACGGTGTCGGTGTCGGCGGACTGGCCGGTCACGATGCGGCCTTCCTCGTCGAGGCGCACCGAAACGGTGGCCTGCGCATCGGTGCCCTCGGTCACGGCGTGGACCTGGTAGAGCTGAAGCCGGGCGCCGTGCGGGAAGATCTGCTTCACCGCGTTGAAAGCGGCATCCACGGGGCCGTCGCCGGTGGCGGTGACGCTCTTGTCCGCGCCGTCGACCGAGAGGGTCATCTCGGCGGTCTGGGGACCTTCGGTGCCGCAGACGACCTTGAGCGACTTCAGCACGAGGCTGTCCTCGCCCGCGTCATCGGAGACCCGCACGAGCGCGATGAGATCCTCGTCGAAGACCTCCTTCTTGCGGTCGGCGAGGTCCTTGAAGCGCACGAAGACGTCGTTGAGCTGGTTCTCGCCAAGTTCGATCCCGAGGTCCTTGAGCTTGGAGCGCAGCGCCGCGCGGCCCGAGTGCTTGCCCATGACGAGGTTCGTGGCCGACAGGCCAACGTCCGCCGGGCGCATGATCTCGAAGGTCTCGGCGTTCTTGAGCATGCCGTCCTGGTGGATGCCGCTCTCATGCGCGAAGGCGTTCTTGCCCACGATCGCCTTGTTGAACTGCACCGGGAAGCCCGAGACCGCGGAGACGCGGCGCGAGATGTTCATGATCTTGGTGCTGTCCACGCCGGTGGCATAGGGCATGATGTCGTTGCGGACCTTCAGCGCCATGACCACTTCTTCGAGCGCGGTATTGCCCGCCCGCTCTCCGAGGCCGTTCACGGTGCATTCGATCTGGCGTGCGCCCGCTTCCACGGCGGCGAGGCTGTTGGCCGTCGCCATGCCGAGGTCGTTGTGGCAGTGCGTGGAGAAGATCACCTCGTCCGCGCCGGGCACACGCTCGAGGAGCATGCGGATCAGGTCGGCGGACTCGCGCGGGGCGGTGTAGCCCACGGTGTCGGGCACGTTGATCGTGGTGGCGCCGGCCTTGATGGCGATCTCGACCACGCGGCAGAGATAGTCATGCTCGGTCCGCGTCGCGTCCATCGGCGACCACTGGATGTTGTCGCAGAGGTTGCGCGCGTGGGTCACCGTCTCGTGGATCCGCTCGGCCATCTGGTCCATGTCGAGGTTCGGGATCGCACGGTGCAGCGGCGAGGTGCCGATGAAGGTGTGGATACGCGGCGAGGGCGCGGATTTCACGGCGTCCCACGCGCGGTCGATGTCCTTGAAGTTCGCCCGGGCGAGGCCGCAGATGGTCGAATTCTTGGAGTTCTTGGCAATCTCGCTGACGGCGCGGAAATCGCCTTCGGAAGCGATCGGGAAGCCGGCCTCGATGATGTCGACGCCCATCTCGTCGAGAAGCGCCGCGATCTCGAGCTTCTCTTCGTGGGTCATGGTCGCGCCGGGGCTTTGTTCGCCGTCACGGAGCGTGGTGTCGAAAATGAGGACGCGGTCCTGTTCGGATGCTTTGGTCATGTCGGTGTTCTCTCTAATCTCCAGGTGCCTTGGCGCGAAACGGCTGTTCCTCTGAGCGGTCGCGCCGAAACGGCACGCTCAGAGGCGCGTTAGGAGAAGCAGCAGGGCGGCAGCCGACAGGCCGCCGGAACGGCGGGTCGCGCTGAAGGAGATATGAAGGCCCTGAGTGGTCATGAGGGCTGTGTAATGCGCGGAAACTGGATTGAAAACCCGGAAATTCCGCTGCAGTGCCGCAATTGGGGAAGGGCCGCTGACGTATCGGCAGGGCCCGGCGGGCCCTGCGATGCCGCTTACTCCGACGGGGCCGACGGGGCGGTCGGGGGCTCTTCCGTCGCTTCCGCGGTCGTCGCCCCTTCGAGGGCGCCATTGTCCCAGGTGCCAGAGGCTTCCTCGCCGCTGGAGTAGCGCATGGTGCCCTGCCCATGCCGCTTGCCGCTGAGGAATTCGCCCTCGTAGACATCGCCGTTGGCGTAGGTCGCGACACCGGTGCCGCTGATCTCGCCCGCCTGCCAGTCGCCTTCGTAGGTGAAGCCGTCGGGCATGGTGATCTTGCCCGTGCCCTCGCGCTTGCCCGCGACGAAGCCGCCCTCGTAGACGGTGCCGTCGGCATAGGTCGCGGTGCCGGTCCCGCTGCGCTGCCCCTCGGACCACTCGCCTTCGTAGCGGTAGCCGTCGGGGAAGGTGATCACGCCGTAGCCGTCGTTCTTGGCGCCCTTGAAGGCGCCCTCGTAGACCAGCCCGTTGGCGTAGCGGGCGATGCCCTCGCCCTCGATCACGCCGGCGGTCCACTCGCCCTCGTAGGTCGAGCTGTCGGGGTAGGTGATCTTGCCCTGCCCATCGGGCAGGTCCTCGCGGAACTGGCCCTCGTAGACGGAGCCGTCGGGATAGACCACGCGGCCCTCGCCGCCGATCTTTCCGGCCACCCAGCTGCCGGTGTACTCGTAGCCGTCCGCGCCCGAGAAGGTGCCGGTGCCATCGCGCCGGTCCTCGTGGAACTCGCCCTCGTAGATGTCGCCGTTGGCGTAGGTCACCTTGCCCTCGCCCTCGCGACGGCCCGCGATCAGCGTGCCTTCGTAGACGTCGCCGTTGGGCTGGGTCAGCGTGCCGATACCGTTGATCTGGCCGTCTTCCCAGCTACCGGTATAGGTCAGCCCGTCCGGCGTGGTCAGCGTGCCTTCGCCCCAGCGTTTGCCGTCCTTCACGGCGCCCTCGTAGACCTCGCCATCGGCGTAGGAGATCTTGGCCTGACCGCTTTCGACGCCGTTCACCCAGTCGCCTTCATAGGTGTAACCGGAGGGGGCGACCATCGTGCCGCGCCCGTCATGGAGCGCATTGCGGAATTGGCCCTCGTAGCGCGAGCCGTTGGCATAGGTCACGACGCCCTGCCCGGTGATCTTGCCCTCGGACCACTCGCCCTCATAGGTGCCGCCGTCGGAGAAGACGATCTTGCCCACGCCGTCGGGTTTGCCCTTGGCGAACTCGCCCTCGTAGACCGAGCCGTCGGGGTAGCGCGCGGTGCCGCGGCCCGCGATCTCGCCCTCGACCCAGTCGCCGGTGTATTCATAGCCGTTGGGTAGCCGGTAGGTGCCGGTGCCGTGCTGAAGGCCGTTGAGGAAGGTGCCTTCGTAGACGCCGCCTCCCTCGTATTGCTTGGTCTGGACCTCTCCGTCCTGCGCCATGGCAAACCCGGCCCCAAGGGCCAGCGCCGCACAGGTTGCGATCAACGCGCGTGGTTTCATACCAACTCCCCATTCCGCCCCACCGGCGGGTTGCGTAGGCAAGGTAGAGGACCACCTGCCGCCGGGCAATGTCTTTCCGGGAAATCACCTTTTCCTCCGCCGCTTGCCTCGCTAATCAGGGGAGAACGCAGGAAAGGGGGGCCGGATGGCCGAACGGTTTCGCATCACGCTGGCACAGCTGAACCCCACGGTCGGCGACATCGCGGGCAATGCCGCCAAGGCGCGCGCCGCCTGGGAGGCGGGCCGCGAGGCGGGCGCCGACCTCGTCGCCCTGACCGAGATGTTCATCACCGGCTACAACACGCAGGACCTCGTGGAGAAGCCCATCTTCCACCAGACCGCGATCGCCGCGATCGAGCAGCTGGCCCGCGACTGTGCCGATGGCCCCGCGCTGGCCGTGGGCGGCCCCTGGGTCGAGGGGGCGGAGCTTTTCAACGCCTACCACATCTGCCGCGGCGGCAAGGTCGTGAGTCGCGTGCTCAAGCACGAGCTGCCCAACGAGACCGTCTTCGACGAGGTCCGCATCTTCGACAGCGGGCCGCTTGGCGGGCCCTATTCCGTGGGCAACACCCGCATCGGCTCGCCGATCTGCGAGGACGCCTGGCACCCCGATGTCTCCGAAACGCTGGCCGAGACCGGGGCCGAGTTCCTGCTGGTGCCCAACGGCTCGCCCTACTACCGCGGCAAGATGGACACGCGGTTCAACCACATGGTCGCCCGCGTGGTGGAGACCGGCCTGCCGCTGATCTACCTGAACATGATCGGCGGGCAGGATGACCAGGTCTTCGACGGCGGCTCCTTCGGCCTGAACCCGGGCGGCGAGATGGCCTTCCACATGCCGGTCTTCGACGAGGAGATCGCCCATGTGGACCTGATCCGCGGGCCCGAGGGCTGGCGCATCGAGGAGGGCCCCAAGGCCCATATCCCCGACGACTGGGAGCAGGATTACCGCGTCATGGTCGAGGGCCTGCGCGACTATTGCCGCAAGACCGGGTTCGCCAAGGTGCTGCTGGGGATGTCCGGCGGGATCGACAGTGCGCTGGTGGCGACCATCGCCGCAGATGCACTCGGCCCCGAGAACGTGCGCTGCGTGATGCTGCCGTCGGAATATACCTCCGAGCATTCGCTGGAGGACGCCAAGGCCTGCGCCACCGCGCTCGGCTGCCACTACGACTTCGTGCCGATCAGCGCGGGCCGCGACGCGATCACCGCGACGCTGGCACCGCTCTTCGAGGGGCTGGCCGCCGACACGACCGAGGAGAACATTCAGTCCCGCTTGCGCGGCCTGCTGCTGATGGCGCTGTCGAACAAGTTCAACGAGATGCTGCTGACCACCGGCAACAAGTCCGAGGTGGCGGTGGGCTATGCCACGATCTACGGCGACATGGCGGGCGGCTACAATCCGATCAAGGACCTCTACAAGACCCGCGTCTTCGAGACCTGTCGCTGGCGCAACGCCAACCACCGCGGATGGATGATGGGCCCCGAGGGCGAGGTCATCCCCGAGCGGATCATCACCAAGCCGCCCTCGGCCGAGCTGCGCCCGGACCAGAAGGACAGCGACTCGCTGCCTGACTACCCGGTGCTGGACGGCATCCTGACGATGCTGGTGGATCAGGATGCCTCGGTCGCGGATTGCGTCGCGGCGGGCTATGACAAGGCGGACGTGAAGCGGGTGGAGCACCTGCTCTACATCAGCGAGTACAAGCGCTTCCAGTCGGCGCCGGGCGCGCGGCTGACGAAGAAGGCCTTCTGGCTGGACCGCCGCTATCCGATTGCGATGTGGTGGCGCGACAACGAGGCGTAAGGCGCGGCGCCGGGGTGCCGGTGCGCTCCGTCGACCGGGGGTGTGCCGATGCTCCGGCCTTTGCCCGGCCCCGCAGCCGGCCAATGCCCCGGCGCCTACCCGGCCCTGCGGCCGGGCGGGGTCTTCAGGGGCGCGGACCGGGCCTCACGCCTTGTCCGAGAACTCGTCCCAGGCCTCCAGCGCCTTGGCCGCGTACATCATGGCCGGCCCGCCGCCCATCTGCACCGACATCGCCAGCACGTCACCCAGTTCCTCGCGGGTGGCGCCTGCTTTCATCAGCGCCTCGACATGGAGCACGATGCAGGCCTCGCAGCGCTGGGACACCGCGATGCCGAGCGCAACGAATTCCTTGGTCTTGAGGTCCAGCACGCCGTTTTCGGCGACGGCCTTGCTCAAGCCGCCAAAGGCGCGCGTGGTTTCGGGAATGGCCTTGTAGAGACCGCGCAACTGGGTGCGCGTGCCTTCGATCTTGTCCGTCCAGCTCATGGCTGCGTCCTTTCGAATATACCTGCCCGCAGGAAACACATTCGAAAGGCTGCAACTTTGATCCGGATCAGATTTAATCCAGATCCGGGCCGCGCCACGGGAAATGACGCGCCGTCAGATCGGGATCAGTTCGCCCGGTGGGCGACGAACATCAGGTTGTTCGCGGGCATCTCGATGATTTTCTCCAGCTCCAGCCAGTTGGCGTGCAGCATCTTGGTCATCTCCGTGTCGTCCTTGTAGCCGATCAGCGGATCGCGCGCCTTCAGCTCGGCGTCGAAGCGGAAGTCGCCCTCGCTGGTCAGGGTGCCGGAGCGCTTGAAGGGGCCATAGACCGCCAACCGTCCGCCCCGGTTCAGCGCCTTGGCGGCCTGTTCGATCACCATGTCGGCGTCCTGGGTCGAGATCAGGTGCAGCAGGTTCACCACCATGATCAGGTCGTTGCCGCCGTGGATCGCGGACCAGCCGTGCCGGGTGGCGTCGATCCGGATCGCCGGGCGCAGGTTGGGCAGGCCCGCCGCGGCGACGTAGGCGTCGATCGAGGTGATCCGCGTCGGGTCGATGTCGCTGGGCTGCCATGTCAGGCCGGGGAAGGCGCCTGCCATGCGCACCACGTGTTCGCCGGTGCCGGAGGCCAGCTCCAGCGCCTTGCCGGTCTCGGGCACCACCGTCTCCAGCGCCTGCAGGATCGGGGCAAGGTTCCTCTGCGCGGCCGGGCTGCTCAACGCGCCTGCCGGCGGGGTGTCGAGAGTGGGGGACAGCGTGTCGATCGTCATGCCGCGAACCTTTCAGGAGAGAGAGCGCCCACCACGGAGGCGGGCAGGGCGGGGGAACGTCCCATCAGAAGATCGGACGCGAGGCGGCTGGCCGCCGGAGCCGTCTGGAAGCCATAGCCTCCCTGTCCGGCGAGCCAGAAGAAATCGGGGCAATCGGGCGCGCGGCCGATCACCGGGGTGCGGTCGGGCGCGAAGCTGCGCAGCCCGGCCCAGGAGGTCTCGACCCGGGTGACCGGGGCGGTGACCATCTCCTCGTAGCGGGCCAGCCCCTCGGCCAGCACCATGTCGTCGGCCCAGGCGTCATGGGGCGCGACGGGGTCCTCCTCGGAGGGGGAGACCAGCAGACCGCCGGTGTCGGGCTTGGCGTACCAACTCTCGTTGACCCCATCGATGAAGGGCCAGGCGGAGGTATCCGCCCCGCCCGGTGCCGGCAGCCGCGCCATGGAGCGGCGGAAGGGCCGGATATCCATCGGCCGTGCGCCGGCCATCGCGGCCACCTCGTCGGCCCAGGCCCCGGCGGCGTTGACCAGCGTCGCGGCGCGGAAGCTGCGTCCGGCGGTCTCCACCTCCCAGTGGCCGTCTGTGCGGCGCATCGCCGTGACACGGGCGCCGGTGGCGATCTCGACCCCGAGGGAACGGGCGCGCTTGCGGGCGCTCTCCATGATCCGGTGGGTGTCCATGTCATAGGCCTCGTCGTACCAGGCCGCGTAGGCGCAGGTGACGGGATGTAGGATCGGCACGGCGGCGCGGGCCTCGGCCACGGTGATCGGGGCCATGTCGTTCGCGGCGGCCTCGGCCTCGAAGGCGGCGCGCTCCTGCGGGCGGCCCACCAGCATCAGGCCGCGGCGGGTCAATACGCCGCCGTCCGTTTCGCGATGCTCTGCCAGGCTGGCGTGGTTCAGCGCGCGGATGGTCTCGTTGCCGTATTGCGCGATGAAGATCGCCGCCGACCGGCCCGAGGCGTGGTAGCCCAGTGCCGGTTCTGCCTCGAGCAGGGTGACCGAAGCGTCCTCGGCCAGCCGGGCTGCGGCGGTCACGCCGGCAACACCGCCCCCGATGATCAGGATGTCTGCCAAATTTGTCCTCCCATTAGGACAAAATGACACAGCTTTGCGAAAGGCGGTAGTCCATCAGGAGATACGAGTATTACCGAATTTGCATATCTCTTGGGCGCGGGCCGATTCCAAGGGGTCGGAATTGCGGTGTGACGCTGCGTTAGTCTTGTTTCGGGAATATGCGGTTTCAACGCACGAAACGGCAATTGCCGCTGTATCGAAGCCGGGCGAAACAGCACAATGCCGAAACCGAAAAGACCCGCGCCGGAGCGCGGGTCTGAAGGATCGCAGGGCACCGTCCGCGGTGCCTGCCCGTCGGGTTACTGGGGGATTTCGCCCGTCAGGCCTTCGACGTAGAAGTTCATGCCGGCCAGCGTGCCGTCATCGGCCACTTCGCCTTCGGCCAGCCAGTCGCTGCCGTCTTGTTTCTTCAGCGGGCCGGTGAACGGATGGTATTCGCCCGCGGAAATGGCGTCGCGCATGGCTTCTGCCTCGGCCTTCACCTCGGCGGGGACAGCGTCGGTGATGTCACCGATGCCGACCATGCCGGTGTTGATGCCTTCCCAGACGCTGTGGCTTTCCCAGGTGCCGTCCATCGTCGCCTTCACGCGCGAGACGTAGTAGGGCGCCCAGTTGTCGATGATCGACGAGACGCGCGGCGAGGGGGCGTATTCGCTCATGTCGCCGGCCTGGCCGAAGCCGATCACGTTGCCCGCGTTCTGCGCGGCGGCCAGCGGCGCGGTGGAGTCGGTGTGCTGGAAGATCACGTCGGCACCCTGTTCGATCAGGGTGCGTGCCGCGTCGGCCTCTTTCGCCGGGTCCATCCAGGTGTAGAGCCAGATGATCTTCATCTCGACGTCGGGGTTCACCTTCTTGGCGTGGATATAGGCCGAGTTGATGCCGCGCACGACTTCGGGGATCGGGACCGAGGCAATGTAGCCCAGCACGTTCGACTTGGTCATGTGGCCCGCGATGGTGCCCATGACGGCGCGGCCTTCGTAGAAGCGCGCGGAATAGGCCGAGACGTTGTCGGCGGTCTTGTAGCCGGTGGCGTGCTCGAAGTTCACGTCCGGGAACTTGGCCGCGACGTTGATCGTCGGGTCCATGTAGCCGAAGGAGGTGGTGAAGATGATGTCGGCGCCGCCCAGGGCCATCTGGGTCATGGCGCGCTCGGCGTCGGGGCCTTCGGGCACCGATTCCTGGTAGACCATCTCGACCTTGTCCTCGCCGATCTCCTCGACCATCTTCATGGCGGACTCGTGGTGGTGCTGGGTCCAGCCGCCGTCATTGATCGGCCCCACGTAGATGAAACCCACCTTGGTCTTCTCCTGCGCGAAGGCCGGACCGGTCATGGCGAGCGGCAGCGCAACGGCGGCTGCGGCCCCTTTCAGAAACGTTCTCTTCTTCATCTGCATCTCCCGATTATTATTGCAGGGCCTCATTGAGAGGCGTGGAAAGTCCGACCCAGCGAGGCAGGCGCGCCGCTGCGATGGGACGACATGATGACCAGCACGAGGATGGTGATCAGGTATGGCGACATGGAAAGATATTCCACGGGGATGGCAAGGCCCGCCGCCTGCAGGTTCAGCTGCAGCACGGTGACCCCGCCGAAGAGGTAGGCGCCCAGCAGGACGCGGCCCGGTTTCCAGCTGGCAAAGACCACGAGGGCAAGGGCGATCCAGCCGGTGCCGGCGGTCATCCCGTCGACCCACTGGGGCACGCGCAGCAGGCTGATGTAGGCCCCGCCCATGCCCGCGCAGGCGCCCCCGAAGAGGATCGCGAGGATGCGGATGCGCCGCACCTTGTAGCCAAGAGCATGGGCCGCCTCGTGGTTCTCGCCCACGGCGCGCAGGATCAGCCCGGCGCGGGTGAATTTCAGCATCGCCCAGACCGCGACCACGAGGGCAAGGCCGACATAGACCATCAGGTCGTGGCTGAAGAGGATGCGCCCCACCACCGGCAGGTCGCTCAGCACCGGCAGGTCGAGCCGCTGCGCCGGCGGCGGCCGTTCCCCCACGTAGCGTTGCCCGATCAGCGCCGAAAGGCCGAGCCCGAAGAGCGTCAGCGACAGCCCCGAGGCGACCTGGTTGGCGAGCGCATATTGCGTCAGTGCCACGAAGAGCAGCGACAGCCCCGCGCCCCCCGCCGCCGCACCGACGAAGCCCATCAGCGGCGATCCGGTCTCGACCGCGACGGCAAAGCCGCAGATCGCCCCGGTGATCATCATCCCCTCGACGCCGAGGTTCAGGACGCCCGCCTTCTCCACCACCAGCTCCCCGATGGCCGCGAGGAGGATCGGCGTCGCCGCCACCATCAGCGAGGCCACGAGAAGGACGGGATTGATCGCGCTCAGGTCCATGGGGCCACGCCTCCGTTGATCGTGTCGATACCGCTCATGCCGTCTCCGCCTTCGCCAGTTTCAGCCGGTAGTTGGTCAGCACGTCCACCATCAGCAGGAAGAAGAGCAGCATCCCCTGGAAGACCTGGATCGCCGAGGAGGAGAGCCCCATGCTCGACTGCGCGATCTCGCCGCCGATGTAGGTCAGCGCCATCAGCAGCCCGGCCAGCAGGATGCCCACCGGGTGCAGCCGTCCGAGGAAGGCCACGATGATCGCGGTAAAGCCGTAGCCCGCGTTGAAATCGATGCTGATCCGCCCGGAGGGGCCGGCGACCTCGAAGAGGCCCGCCATGCCGGCGAGCGCCCCCGCCAGCCCCATGCAGAGCAGCACCAGCTGCTTCGGTTTCACGCCGGCAAAGCGCGCCGCGCGGGGCGCCTCGCCGGTCAGCCGGATCTGGAAGCCCAGCAGGTGCCGGTTCAGCAGGATATAGGCCATGATCACCGCGATCAGCGCGGCGACAACGCCCCAGTGCATTCCCGATCCGGCGATCAGCTCGGCGTTATGGGCGCTCGGATACTGCTGCAGGTTGCGCGAGCCCGGGAAGCCGTAGCCCTCCGGGTTCTTCAGCAGCCCCAACGAGACCGAGGCGAGGAACTGCTCGGCCACGTAGACCAGCATGAGGGAGACGAGGATCTCGTTGGTGCCGAAGATCACCCGCAGCGCCGCCGGGATCATCGCCCAGAGACACCCGCCGAGCGCACCACAGATCACCATCAGCGGGAACAGCCACCAAGCCTCCAGCGGGTAGAAGGCCAGCGCCACCCCCGCGCCCGCGATGGCGCCCATGATGTACTGCCCCTCCGCGCCGATGTTCCAGATCCCGGCCCGGAAGCCGAGGCTCAGCCCGATGGCGATCAGCACCAGCGGCGCGCCCTTCACCAGCATCTGCGGCCGGTAGTAGAAGGCGAATTCCCCGAACAGCGGATCCCAGAAGATCGTCCGGATCGCCAGCAACGGGTCCTTGCCGAGGAAGGCAAAGAGCAGCCCGCCGGCCACCATCGTGGCCACCACCGCCACCACCGGCGCCAGGTAGGCCCAGACCTGCGACGGCTGGCGTCGTTTCTCCAGCTTCAGCACGCGCCGCGCCCCCCTTCATCTTTCCGGAAATACTCTCGGGGGGCCCGGGGGGCAGACGGCCCCCCGCCCCACCACTTGGACGGGCCCCCAGTATGGCCCCCGTAATGGCCCCCGGTTTGGCCCCCGCAATGGCTCGCGGAAGGGCGCTCGGACTTGCGCCCGACGTGGCCGCATCCCGGATCGTGCCGCCTGCTCTCAGACATGCGCCACCTCCATCCCGTGCGATCCGCCCATCATCAGCCCGATCTCGTCCACGGTCAGCCCCTGTGCAGGGCGGATGTCGCTCAGCCGGCCCTCGTTCAGCGCTGCGAACCGGTCCGAGATCTCCATCAATTCGTCGAGGTCCTGCGAGATCACGATCACCGCCGTGCCCCCGGCTGCCAGATCGAGGATCGCCTGCCGGATCGTCGCCGCGGCGGCGGCATCCACGCCCCAGGTGGGCTGGTTCACCACCAGCACCTGCGGGTTCTGCATCACCTCGCGGCCGATGACGAACTTCTGCAGGTTGCCCCCTGACAGCGCCCGTGCGGCCACCTCCGGCCCGGGGGTGCGCACGTCGAAGCGGGCGATGACCTCCTCGGCAAAGCTCCGCGCCTTGCCCCATTTCAGGAAGCCGTTCGACATCAGTCCGCGTCGCTCCGCACCGGTCAGCAGGGCGTTCTCGGTCAGGCTCATGTCCGGTGCCGCCGCATGGCCCAGCCGTTCCTCCGGCCCGGTCAGCAGCCCCAGCCGGCGCCGCGCCATCGGCCCCATCCCGCCCACCGGCGTGCCGTCGAACTCCACCATCGCCGGGGCCGAGAGGATCTCGCCCGAGAGCGCGCCCAGCAATTCGTCCTGCCCGTTGCCCGCGACACCCGCCAGCCCCAGGACCTCGCCCGCGCGCACCTCCAGAGAGATGCCCTTCAGCGAGGTGCCGAATTCACCGGGGCTCTTCACGCTCAGCCCCTTCAGCGCCAGCCGCACCGCACCCGGGGCCTTGGCCTCGCGCGAGGGCGTGTGCAGCTCGCTGCCCACCATCATCTCGGCCATCGCCCGCGCGGTGGTCTCCTTCGGTACGCAGGTGCCCACCTTCTTGCCGAGCCGCAGGATCGTCGCCCCGTCGCAGAGCGCCCGGATCTCCTCCAGCTTGTGCGAGATATAGAGGATCGCGGTGCCCTCATCGCGCAGCTTCATCAGCGTGCGGAACAGGATCTCCACCTCCTGCGGCGTCAGCACCGAGGTCGGCTCGTCCATGATCAGCAGCTTGGGATCCTGCAGCAGGCAGCGCACGATCTCGACCCGCTGGCGTTCGCCCGCGCTCAGGTCGCCCACGGTGCGGAACGGATCGAGCGGCAGGCCGTAGAGCTCCGACACCTCCCTGATCCGCCCGGCCAGGTCCCGCGGCCTCGGCGGGTTCTCCATGCCGAGCGCGATGTTCTCCGCCACGTTCAGCGCGTCGAAGAGGCTGAAGTGCTGGAACACCATGGCCACGCCCAACTGGCGCGCCATCGAGGGCTCGGCCGGGACATAGGACCGCCCGTCCAGCACCATCTCGCCCGCATCCGGCTTCACGAGGCCATAGATCATCTTCACCAGCGTGGATTTTCCCGCGCCGTTCTCGCCCAGCAGGGCATGGACCTCGCCCTTGCCGATCTCGAAGGAGACATCGTCATTGGCAACCACCCCGGGATAGGCCTTGGTCAGCCCCCGGATCGACAGTAGTGACTGGCTCACGCGCGCAATTCCCCCTCGTTCAGGTCTTCGTCCGGGCCCGCACCACGGTGCACCGCGACCGGGCCTGCGCGCAACATCTGCGTCGCGACCCCAAGCGCGATCGCCTGGGGATGCTTGCCGAGCGCCGGGTCCCCGATCGGGCAGGCGATCCGCGCGACGGCCTCGGGCCCGTGGCCCATCCCGGCCAGCCGGTTGCGGAACCGCGCCCATTTCGTCGCCGATCCGATCACGCCCGCGCGCCCGAAGCCCCGCCGCAGCAGCGCATCGCAAAGCGCGAGGTCCAGCGCGTGAGAATAGGTCAGCACGATATGTTCGGCGTCCCGCGGCGCATGGGCGGCCAGCCGGACCGGGTCTGCCACGGGCACCACGCTCACGCCCTCTGGCACCGCGTCCGGGAACCGCTCCGCCCCGGTATCGACCCAGGTCACCGCCATCTCCGGCAGCGGCGCCAGCGTTGTCACCAGGGCCCGGCCCACGTGGCCTGCGCCCCAGATCCAGACCGCGCGGGCGGGCACCAGAACCGGCTCCACCAGCCAGCCGCCGTCCAGCTGCACGTCGACCTCCGCGCCCTGTGCCCGGGCCGCGGCCAGCCCCCGGCGCAGCGCCAGCGGCATCTCTCCCGCATCGCCCACCGCACGGGCCACCACCGTCACGCCCTCCAGCGCCGCCATATCCGCTGCCGTATAGGGCTCGAAGGCCAGCACGACCGACCCGCCGCAGCATTGGCCAAGCTCCGGCCCCAGGGCCCGGGTCACCAGCCTCGGCGCCTCCAGCGCCCGCGCGAGGGCGATCGCCTCATGCTCCAGCGCGCCGCCGCCGATGGTGCCCGCGACGGCCCCTGCGCTCACGACCATCGCCGCCCCCGCCTCGCGCGGGGAAGAGCCGCGCACCTGCGCGATGACCACGCGCACGGCGCGGCCCTCACGCGCCACGGCGCGGCTCAGTTGGGCGACATCAAACGCCATCGCGCACCTGCATCACGGCCTTCAGCACCCGTTCCGGCGTGGCCGGCGCGTCGAGCGCGGGATAGCCCGGCCCGCAGGCCGCCACGGCATCGGACAGCGCCATCAGCACCGACATGCCCAGCATGAAGGGCGGCTCGCCCACGGCCTTGGAGCGATAGATCGTCTCCTCCGGGTTGCGCCCGTCCCAGAGCGCCACGTTGAACACCTCCGGCCGGTCGCCGCAGGCGGGGATCTTGTAGGTCGAGGGCGCATGGGTCCGCAGCCGCCCCTTGCCGTCCCAGACCAGCTCCTCGGTGGTCAACCAGCCCGCGCCCTGGACGAAGCCGCCCTCGACCTGCCCGATGTCCAGCGCCGGGTTCAGGCTGCTGCCCGCATCGTGCAGCAGGTCGGCCCGCAGGATGCGGTACTCGCCGGTCAGCGTGTCGATCACCACCTCCGAAACCGCCGCGCCATAGGCGAAGTAGAAGAACGGCCGCCCGTGGCCCCGGATGCGGTCCCAGGCCACTTTCGGCGTCTTGTAATAGCCCGTGGCCGACAGGCTCACCCGGTTCTCGTAGGACAGTTTCGCGGCCTCGGCGAAGGAGATCACCTCGCCCCCGATCCGCACATCCCCCCCCTCGAAGACCACCTCCGACCGGCTCGCCTGATACAGCCCCGCCAAACAGTCCGCCATCCGCGCCCGGATCGTGTCGCAGGCGGCCTTCACCGCCATCCCGTTCAGGTCCGACCCGGAAGACGCCGCCGTGGCCGAGGTGTTGGGCACCTTGCCGGTATCGGTCGCGGTGATCCGCACCGCTTCCATGCCGACGCCGAACCGGCTGGCGGCAACCTGCGCCACCTTCTGGTTCAGCCCCTGTCCCATCTCGGTCCCGCCATGGTTCAGGTGGATCGAGCCGTCCTGGTAGACATGCACCAGCGCCCCCGCCTGGTTCAGGTGGGTCAGGGTGAAGGAAATCCCGAATTTCACCGGCGTCAGCGCGATGCCCTTCTTCAGGATCGGCTGCTCCGCGTTCCACTCCGCCACCGCCGCCCGGCGCGCGGCATAGTCCGAGGTCTCCACCAGCCGTTCGGTCAGCCCGTGCAGGATGAAATCCTCAACCGCCTGCCCATAGGGCGTGGTCTGCGCCCCCAAAGGCGCCTCGGGCACCGCCCCCGTCGCCCCCACATCCGTGGCCCCGCGCGAGGCTGCGTCTTCGTCCATCCACTGTTCGGAAATATCCTCGGGGGGGAATGCCGCGTCAGCGGCAGGGGGGGCGGACAGCCCCCCAACCCCGCCCGCCGCAGGCGCGTCCATGTCCGCCGCACCCGCATCCGCATCCACACCGGACGCCTCCGCATAGTAATTCACCCGCCGCACTTCCAGCGGGTCCAGCCCGAGCGCGTGGGCCACGTGGTCCATCACCCGCTCGATCCCCAGCATCCCCTGCGGCCCGCCAAAGCCCCGGAAGGCGGTCGCGCTCTGCATGTTGGTCTTCAGCCGGTGGCTTTCGATCCGGCAGTGCTCCAGCAGGTAGGCGTTGTCGGCGTGCAGCATCGCCCGGTCCGCGACCGGCAGCGAGAGGTCCATGGACCAGCCGCAGCGGGTGTACTGCCGGAAATCCACGGCCCGAACGCGACCGGTCTCGTCGTAGCCCACCTCGTAATCGATGCGGAAATCATGCCGCTTGCCTGTGACGACCATGTCGTCGTCGCGGTCATAGCGCATCTTGCAGGGCCGCCCGGTCTTCAGGGCCACCACGGCGCAGGCGCAGGCCAGCGCGTTGCCCTGGCTCTCCTTGCCGCCAAAGCCGCCGCCCATGCGCCGGGTCTCGACCCGGACGGCGTGCATCGGCTGGCCGATGGCCTCGGCCACCTTGTGCTGGATCTCGGTTGGATGCTGGGTCGAAGACATGACCTGCACCCCGCCATCCTCCATGGGCAGCACCAGCGCGGCCTGTCCCTCGAGGTAGAAATGCTCTTGCCCGCCCATCTCGATCCGGCCTGCCAGCGTCAGGGGCGCGGCCTCCAGCGCGGCGCGGGCATCGCCCTTCTCGTAGACCCGCGGGCCCTCCTCGAACCGGCTGTCGAAATCCAGCGCATCCTCGATGGAGAGCACCGGCGTCTCCTCGGCAAAGACCATCGCCGCCTTGCGCGCGGCGCGGCGCGCGGCGAGGTGGCTGGTGGCCGCCACGACAAAGACCGGCTGGCCGAGGTAATGCACCTCACCGGTGGCCAGCAGCGGCTCGTCATGGGCCGAGGGCGAGACATCGTTGGCAAAGGGCAGGTCCTCGGCGGTCAGCACCGCCACGACGCCCTCCGAGGCGCGCACCGCGTCGAGGTCGAGGGAGACGAGCTTGCCCGCCGCCACCGTGCTCAGCCCGAAGGCCAGGTGCAGCGCGTTGGCGGGCAGCGGGATGTCGTCGATATAACGCGCCGCCCCGGTGACATGGAGCTTCGCGCTGTCATGGGGCAGCGGGGAGGAGACGCTCATGCCGAGACCTCCCGCACCCGCGTCGCCGCGCCGATATCCTCGAGGAAGTAGCGCGTCAGCATGTTGCGGGCCGCCTCCAGCCGGTAGGCGGCCGAGGCCCGCATGTCGCTGAGCGGCTGGAAGTCCTCGTCCCAGGCGCCCCAGGCCGCCTCGATGGCCTCCTCGCCCCAGTCCGCGCCGATCAGCGCGGCCTCGACGGCGGCGGCGCGTTTCGGGATGCCCGCCATGCCGCCAAAGGCGATGCGGGCCCCGGCCACGCGGCCATCCTCCAGCGTCACGTTGAAACAGCCGCAAACGGCCGAGATGTCCTGATCGAACCGCTTCGACAGCTTGTAGCAGCCCAGCCGGTCGGGCTGATGCGGAATGCTGATCGCCTCGACGAATTCGCCCGGTGCCCGGTCCTGCTTGCCATACTCCAGGAAGAAATCCTCCAGAGCGATCTCGCGCCGGGTCTCGCCCTTGCGCAGGTGCAGCCGCGCGCCAAGCGCGATCAGCGCGGGCGGGCCGTCCCCGATGGGCGAACCATTGGCGATATTGCCGCCGATGGTCGCGGCATTGCGCACCTGGACCGAGCCGTAGCGCGTCAGCATCGCGGCAAAGTCAGGGTAGCGCCCGCTGACGGCAGGGATCAGCTGGCTGATGGTGACACCGGCGCCGATCACCAGCGCCGCATCCGTTTCCTCGATGCCCTGAAGATCGGCGCAGCGATGCAGGAAGGCGACCGGGCCGAGGCGGCGCAGCGCCTTGGTCACATGCAGGCCCAGATCGGTGGCCCCGCCCACGAGGACGCCCTCGGGATGGGCCGCGTACCAGGCGGCGAGGTCGTCCGAGGTCTCGGGCAGGGCGACGTCGGTCGCGGGGTCGAAGGCGGCGGCGGGCAGGGCGCCGGGCAGGGCGGGGACCACGGCGGGCGCCGCCATGGCAGCCTCGGCAGCGCGCACGATGGGGGCATAGCCGGTGCAGCGGCAGAGGTTGCCCGCCAGCACCTTGTCCACATCGGTCTCGCCCGTGGCATGGGCGGCGGCCAGCGACATGACGATTCCCGGCGTGCAGAAGCCGCACTGGCTGCCGTGCTTGTCGATCATCGCCTGCTGCACCGGGTGCAGCGTGCCGTCGGGGGCGGCGAGGCCCTCGACGGTGGTGACGGATTTGCCGTGCAGCTGGGGCAGGAAGAGGATGCAGGCGTTCACGGCCTTGGGGCCGTGCTCATCGGTGACCATCAGGGTACAGGCGCCGCAATCGCCCTCGTTGCAGCCTTCCTTGGTGCCGGTCAGCCCCCGGATCTCGCGCAGCCAGTCGAGTGCCGTGACCGTCGGATCGGTCACGTCCATCTCCACCCGCTCTCCGTTCAGAAGAAAGGAGATCTCCATGTGTATCTTCCGCCGCGTTACCCTGTTTGACCGGACACACACCCCTTCGATGCGGCGTAGAAGGGCGCTGGCCTTGTTGTTTTCAGACTACAGAAAAGAGGCAGATTCGAAACCACGCAAGAGTTTCCTGCTCAAAGGCTGGGCGGACCCTGCGGAAACGCTCATGAATTCAGCGTGCTGGCGGGGTGCGGCGCCTGCGCGGAAGGCGCCCCCTGCGGCGCAGACATCAAGGGCCGAGCCCCGCGCCGAGGCTGGAAGAACGCTACTATGACTGCCCCGCGCGCGACCGCGCAGGTCTGTCCGGAATTTTCAAAAATTCCGGTCCGGAAAATTCGAATTTTCCGGGCAGAGACGCGGGCCGGTCGCGGGGATCGCCAAAATTCTTCGAAGAATTTTGCCAAGAATTTTCGAAAATTCTTGGGCGCCCGGAGGGGACGGCGGTTACAGGTCCTCGACCGCCATCACCCCGTTCAGGCTCTTGATCGCGCCGCGGATCTCGGGCGAGACGGGGAACTGCTGGCCCGCGTCGATCTCCACCTCGCCGGGCAGCCCCGGGTCCATCAGGCAGAAGCGCACCGGGCCGCGCGCCGCGTTCTTGGCGGCCTCCCGCGCACCTTCGAGGATGCCGGCCACCGCAGGGATCGCCGCCGCCTCCTCGATGAAGACGAGCAGCCCGCCGCCGCCCGCATCGGCCACCACGTTGTCCACCGGTGCGACAGACCGCGCGAGCAGGCGCAGCTGGTCGCTCTCCATCGTCGCCTCGACCGTCAGCACCACCTTGCAGCCGGTCTCGAGGTTGTCGCGCGAGACCTCCAGCACGTCCGAGAACAGCATCGTCTCGTAGGCGCCGGTGGTGTCGGAGAGCTGCACGAAGGCAAAGCGGTTGCCCTTGGCGGATTTCCGTTCCTGCCGTCCGGCGACGATCCCGGCCATCTTGGCCACGTGGGGGCCGTTCTGGGCCTTGGCGATCACGTCGTCGAGGGTCATCACCCCCGCCCGCTTCAGCGCCGAGGCGTAGTCGTCGAGCGGGTGGCCCGAGAGGTAGAAACCGACGGCCTTGAACTCCTCGCCCAGCCTCTCGGCGGGCAGCCAGTCGTTGCAGGGCGTCAGGCGCGGCTCGGGCAGGTCATCGCCGGCCTCGCCGAAGAGCGACACCTGGTTCGAGGTCTTCTGCTCCCAGATCGCGGCGGAATATTGCACCAGCCCGTCGAGGCTTTCGAAGACGCGGCGGCGGTTGCTGTCGATCTCGTCGAAGGCGCCGGAGCGCGCCAGCATCTCCAGCGGCCGTTTGCCGACCTTCTTCAGTTCCACCCGGCGGGCAAAGTCGTAGAGGTTCACGAAGGGCTTGTCGCGGCCATCGACCTTGCGACCGTCGGTCACCAGCTTCATCGCCTCCAGCCCGACGTTCTTGAGCGCGCCGAGGGCATAGACCAGCGCCTGGTCCACCACCTTGAAGGTCGCGTCCGAGCGGTTCACGCAGGGCGGCACCCAGGGCAGGCCGAGGGCCTTCTTGAGCTCTTCGAAATAGACGCCCAGCTTGTCGGTGAGATGGATATCGCAGTTCATGACACCGGCCATGAACTCGACCGGGTGGTTCGCCTTCAGCCAGGCGGTCTGGTAGGACACCACCGCATAGGCCGCCGCGTGCGACTTGTTGAAGCCGTAGTTGGCGAATTTCTCCAGAAGGTCGAAGACCTCCGAGGCCTTCTTGGCGTCCACGCCGTTCTCGCCCGCGCCCTTCTCGAACTTGGGGCGTTCGGCGTCCATCGCCTCCTTGATCTTTTTACCCATGGCGCGGCGCAGAAGGTCGGCGCCGCCAAGGCTGTAGCCTGCCATGACCTGGGCAATCTGCATCACCTGTTCCTGGTAGACGATGATGCCCTGGGTCTCGGCCAGGATATGGTCGATCGTGGGGTGGACCGAGGTGATCTCGCGCTGGCCGTTCTTGACCTCGCAGTAGACCGGGATGTTCTCCATCGGGCCGGGCCGGTAGAGCGCCACGAGCGCGACGATATCCTCGATACAGGTGGGCTTCATGCGCTTGAGTGCATCCATCATGCCCGAGCTTTCCACCTGGAAGACCGCGACCGTCTTGGCCTTGGAATAGAGGTCGTAGGTGCGCGCATCGTCCAGCGGGATGGCGTTGATCTGGTTCTCGGCCCCCGGCGCGGGTTCGTAGAGCTGGGTGCCGTCGGCGGCGGTGTGCAGGTCGCGCCCGCCCCAGTGGATCTGCTGGATCGCGTTCTGGATCACCGTCAGCGTCTTCAGGCCGAGGAAGTCGAACTTCACCAGCCCGGCCTGTTCGACCCATTTCATGTTGAACTGGGTCGCCGGCATGTCCGAGCGCGGGTCCTGGTAGAGCGGCACCAGCCGGTCCAGCGGCCGGTCCCCGATCACCACGCCCGCCGCGTGGGTCGAGGCGTTCCGCAGCAGCCCCTCGACCTGCATGCCGTATTTCAGCAGCCGGTCCACGACCTCCTCGTTGCGGGCCTCGATCCGCAACCGTTCCTCCTGCTGGAGGGCCTCCTCGATCGAGACCGGCTTCACCCCGTCCAGCGGGATCATCTTGGACAGCCGGTCCACCTGGCCATAGGGCATCTGCAGCACGCGCCCGATGTCGCGCACCGCCGCCTTGGAGAGCAGCGCACCGAAGGTGATGATCTGCCCCACCTTGTCGCGGCCATAGCGTTCCTGCACGTAGCGGATCACCTCTTCGCGGCGATCCATGCAGAAGTCGATGTCGAAGTCGGGCATCGACACCCGTTCCGGGTTCAGGAAGCGTTCGAACAGCAGCGAGTAGCGCAGCGGATCAAGGTCGGTGATCGTCAGCGCATAGGCCACGAGCGAGCCTGCACCCGAGCCCCGGCCCGGGCCGACGGGGATGTCGTGTTCCTTGGCCCACTTGATGAAGTCCGCAACGATCAGGAAGTAGCCCGGGAAGCCCATGCCCTCGATGATGCCCATCTCGAATTCGAGCCGTTCGTAGTATTCCTCGACCGGGGCGGCATGGGGGATCACGGCGAGACGGGCGTCGAGACCCTCCTTCGCCTGCCGGCGCAGTTCCTCGACCTCGTCATCGGCGAATCGCGGCAGGATCGGCGCGCGCTTGTAGGCCATGAAGGCGCAGCGCTTGGCGATCTCGACGGTGTTCTCGACCGCCTCGGGCAGGTCCGCGAAGAGCGTCACCATCTCCTGCTGCGACTTGAAGTAGTGCTGCGGCGTCAGGCGGCGGCGCGGATGCGCCTGGTCGACATAGGCGCCCTCGGCGATGCAGATCAGCGCATCGTGGGCCTCGTACATGTCCGACTTGGGGAAGTAGACATCGTTCGTGGCAACCAGCGGCAGGTCCATGGCATAGGCCATCTCGACGAAGCCGCGCTCAGTCAGGCGTTCGGCCTCGGGCAGGCCGCCCTCGCCGGGGTGGCGCTGCAACTCGACATAGAGACGGTCGGGGTAGATCTCGGCCAGCCGGGTCATGAAGGCCTGTGCCTCGGGCCGGTGCCCGCTGCGCAGAAGCTGCCCAACGGGGCCGTTCGGCCCGCCCGAAAGGCAGATCAGCCCCTCCGAGAATTCCTGCAACTGCGCCAGCGAGACCTGCGGCAGCGCGCCGCCCGCGTCGACGTAAAGGCAGGAGGAGAGCCGCATCAGGTTCTCGTAGCCCGCCTCGTTCTGGGCCAGCAGCACGACACCTGCGGGCAGCTTGGGCTTCTCGCCCGGCTGGGTTTCCAGATAGGTCACGTCGACCTGACAGCCGATGATCGGCTGCACCCCGGCACCCGAGGCGTAGACGGAGAATTCCAGCGCCGCGTACATGTTGTTCGTGTCCGTGACGGCGACGGCGGGCATATCCATTTTGTCGCAAAGTGCCGGCAGCTTTTTCAGCCGCAGGGCGCCTTCGAGTAACGAATATTCGGTATGGGTGCGGAGGTGGATGAATCGCGGTTCGCTCATGGGGCTCAGCGTATCTCTGCCAGTCGACGGGGAAAAGATCAGATCCGGCGGCACGAAACTGGACGGAAGACCCCCGAACACGGTATGAACCCCGCAAGGGACAGTGAAAAAAAGGCCTGAATTGATGAAACGAGCATTCTTCGCGGTCGTCACGACCGTCATGGTCGCTGGCTGCATGGACAGCGGTCAGCCCAAATCCGCACCGCAACCCGATCCGCACACCGTGCCGACGGGCAAGATCAACAAGGTCCACGTCGCGCTGATCTATCCGGAGTGATCCGGACGGGGATCGGCGTCGCAGGACGCTGACGTTGATGCCGTCGCGCCGCCTGGCGCGATGGCCCTACCAGTGCGGCGGTTTCTCGTCGCCAAGGTAGATCGATCCGGGCGCGGCGGACTCCCGTTCCGCCTCCCGCTCCATTAGGAGCTGGACGCGCCGTGTCAGCATGGCGATCTCGGTTTCCTGGCGGGCCACGACGTCCGACAGATCCTCGATCGTGCGCGCCATGTGGGCGACGTGTTCCTCGAGGGCGCTGGGCCCTTTGGCTGTCTCGTCCGTCATTTCGGTTCCCCGGTTGTCCCCTGTGTCATGCTACCCGCTGGCCGTCACGACGGCCAGCCTCTGCCCGTGCTCTCCCCGGCACGGTGCGGCGGAGCCTGTCATAGCGGTTGTGGCCCTGTCTGCAAAGGGCGCGTGCAAAGGGCCACGCTTGCCCCTTACCGGCCCTTGGGCTAGACCGCGCGGCGAGACAGGCTGAGAGGACCACCCGATGGCCAAGGTGAAGAAGACCCCCCGCCCCAAGGCAGAGACGCCGAAGGGCTTCCGCGACTATTTCGGCACCGAGGTGACCGAACGCAGCCATATGCTGAGCCAGATCGCGCGGGTCTACCATCGCTACGGCTTCGAGGCGCTGGAAAGCAGCGCGGTGGAGACCGTCGAGGCTCTGGGCAAGTTCCTGCCCGACGTGGACCGCCCGAACGAGGGTGTCTTCGCCTGGCAGGAGGACGCCGAGGGCGACAAGCCCGGCGACTGGCTGGCCCTGCGCTATGACCTGACCGCGCCGCTTGCGCGCGTCTATGCCCAGCACCGCAACGACCTGCCCACGCCCTACCGGCGCTATGCCATGGGTCCGGTCTGGCGCAACGAGAAGCCCGGCCCGGGCCGCTTCCGGCAGTTCTACCAATGCGACGCGGACACCGTGGGGACCTCCTCCATGGCGGCGGATGCCGAGATCTGCGCTATGCTGGCCGATTGCCTCGAAGAGGTCGGCATCCCGCGCGGCGACTACGCGGTGCGGGTGAACAACCGCAAGGTGCTGAACGGCGTGCTGGAAGTGATCGACCACAACCACGTTCTTGACCGCGACGCCATTCTTAGAACTATCGATAAGTTTGACAAAGTCGGCGCCGATGGTGTGCGTGAACTGCTTACAACAGGGCGGCGTGATGCCTCCGGCGCCTTCATTGATGGCGTCAATTTGCACGAAAATCAGGCTGATGTTGTGCTGGCGTTTCTCACCGCAAAGTCTGAACATCCGGCCAAGACCTTGTCCAATCTGCGTTACGCTGTGGGTCAGTCTCCCGTCGGCGCCGAAGGCGTGGATGAGCTGGAGCAGATCGCCGAATTGCTGGCCGGTCAGAACTATAATCCCGGTCGGATCGACATCGACCCCTCCGTCGTGCGTGGCCTCGGCTATTACACCGGCCCCGTCTTCGAGGCGGAGTTGACCTTCGAGATCCTCGACGAGAAGGGCCGCAAGCGGCAGTTCGGCTCGGTCTCGGGCGGCGGGCGCTACGATGGCCTCGTGAAACGCTTCACCGGGCAGGAAGTGCCTGCCGTCGGCGTCTCCATCGGGGTCGACCGGCTGCTGGCCGCGCTCCATGCCAAGGGCCGCATCGGCGGCAAAGAAGCTGGCCCCATCGTGGTGACCGTGATGGACCGCGACCGGATGGCCGATTACATGGCGATCGTGGCCGAGTTGCGCAACGCCGGCCTGCGGGCAGAGGTCTACCTCGGCAATCCCAAGAACTTCGGCAACCAGCTGAAATACGCGGACAAGCGTCAGAGCCCCGCCGCCGTCATTGTGGGCCCTGACGAATGGAATGCCAAGGTGGTGCAGGTCAAGGACCTGATCCTCGGCGCCAAGATCGCCGAGAACGCAACGCTGGAAGAGTGGAAGGAACGCCCCAGCCAGTACGAGGTCCCCCGCGACCAGCTGGTGGCCAAGCTGCGCGAGATCCTCGCCGCGAACGGGCTGGGCTGAGCCATGAGCATCGTGAACGATCGCGCCCCCTACCGGGCCGAGGCCGCGCGCCTGCGGGCCATCTTCGAGGCACAGGGCGCCGTCCCGGTGGAGCCTGCGATCCTGCAGCCCGCCGAGGTCATGCTCGACCTCTACGGCGAGGACATCCGTGCCCGCGCCTATGTCACCTCCGACCCGCTGCGGGGCGAGCAGATGCTGCGCCCCGACTTCACCGTGCCGGTGGTGCAGATGCACATGGCGCAGGGCGCAGAGCCCGCGCGCTACACCTACGCCGGCGAGGTCTTCCGCCGTCAGGAGGAAGACCCCTCCCGCCCCAGCGAATATTCGCAGGTGGGCTACGAGGTCTTCGACGGCACCGATCCTGCCGCCGCCGATGCCGAGGTCTATGCCCTGATCGAAAGCGTCGTGCGCCCGCTGGGGCTGAAGGCCTCGACCGGGGACATGGGCATTCTTGCCGCCACCGTTTCCGGGCTGGAGACGACGGAGCGGCGCAAGCGGGCGCTGCTGCGGCACATCTGGCGGCCGCGTCGCTTCCGGGCGCTGATCGACAAGTTCTCGGGCAAGGAGCCCATGGCGCAGCCGCGTCGTGAGTTGCTGGCCGCGGCCGATCCCTTTGCCGGGGTCAAGGTCGACACCGGGCTGCGCAGCCGCGCGGAAGTGGCCGAACGGCTCGACGCGCTGCGCGAGGAGGCGGCCGCCGCGCCGCTCAGCCGGGACCAGGTGGAGCTGATCGAGGCGGTGCTGAACGTCCGCGAGACGCTGCCCTTCGCGCTGGAGCGCCTGCGCGACATCGCCGTGGACATGCCCGCCCTCGTCCCGGCGGTGGAGCGTGTCGCGAACCGCTGCGCCGCGCTGGACGCGCGCGGCATCGACGTGGCGGGCCTCGATTTCGAGGTCGCCCATGGCCGGGCGCAGATGGAATACTACGACGGCTTCGTCTTCAGCTTCGCGGTCGAGGGGCGCCCCGATCTGCCACCCGTGGCCGTGGGCGGGCGCTATGACGCACTGACCCGGGTACTGGGCGGCGGGACCGAGATCCCGGCCGTCGGCGGGGTGATCCGCCCCGGCCTGATGCTGGACCTGAAGGAGGGCCGGGCATGACCATCAAGCTTGGCGTGCCGTCAAAGGGGCGGCTGATGGAGAAGACCTTCGACTGGTTCGGCGCCCGGGGCGTGACCCTGTCGCGCGCCGGATCGGACCGCGAATATGCGGGCCGCGTCGAGGGCGCGGAGGGCGTGGAACTGGTGCTGCTCTCGGCGGGGGAGATCCCGCGCGAACTGGCGGCAGGGCGCATTCACCTCGGCGTGACGGGCACCGATCTGGTGCATGAAAAGCTGGCCCAGTGGGACCAGCAGGTCGAGGAACTGGCCGAGCTCGGCTTCGGTCAGGCGGACCTGATCATCGCGGTGCCGCAGTGCTGGGTCGACGTCGACACGCTCGACGATCTGGACGCGGCGGCGGCGGCCTTCCGGCGCAAGCACGGCTTCCGAATGCGGATCGCCACCAAGTACCATCGCCTCGTGCGGGACTTCTTCCGCGATCAGGGCGTGGCCGACTACCAGCTGGTCGACAGTCAGGGCGCGACCGAGGGCACGGTGAAGAACGAGACCGCCGAGGCGATCGCGGACATTACCTCCACCGGTGAGACGCTGCGGGCGAACCACCTGAAAATCCTCGACGACGGGCTGATCCTGCGCTCGCAGGCGACGCTGTTCCGGGCCCGCAAGGCCCCGATGGACGATGCCGACCGCGCGGCCATGACGGCGCTGGCGGCCAAGTTGGGCGTGGATTGAACCGGTCCCGAGAGACGCACGACGGGAGGCGGCTTCGGCCGCCTTTTTCGTGCCCGACAGGGCGACCCTCGCGCCGCCCTCTTCAGGTCGCCCCCTCAGGCTAGCCGCTACAGGCTGCCCCGATCAGGCTGCCCCGTTCAGGCTGCCCCGATCAAGCTGCCTTGTGTCGCATGATCGCCGCTTCCGGATGGCTCAGCAGGCGGCGGGCGTAGTGGCCATAGGCACCCGGATCGCGCAGCGCCTGCGGGAAGACCTCCTGCAGCCGGGCGCGGTCCTCGGCCCCCAGGAGCGACAGGTCCGCGCTGCCGGGGTGGAAGCTCTCTGCCTCGGTGCCGTTGGCAAAGAGGATCTGGTGGCTGTCCAGCATCAGGTGGATGTAGGTCACCTCCGCCATTTCCAGATCGCGCCGGACCGAGCGCCCGTCCACGAGGTCCCGGGCGGCGACCAGCACCTCCTCGGTGTTGAAGAGCCGCTGCGCCACGGCACCGCGCACCAGCATCCGGTGCCCGGGCGAAACGATCAGCTCCCCCTCGGGGCGGTTCAGGCCGAAGGCACCGGCGCGGATGCGGATCGGGCGCAACTCCGGCATCGCCATGAGCCGGGCGCCGGTCATGTGGCGCTTGCCGATCCAGCGGATCGGGGACGGGCCGCTGTCCTTGGTCACCACCAGTTCGCCGGGGCGCAGGGTCTCGACCAGGCGGGGCCCTTGCGGGGTGCGGATGCGGGTGCCGGGGGCGAAGCAGATGACGCCGGCCCCGGGGGCATCGGGCGCCCGCTGTGCCCGCATCAGCCCCGGCGAGCGGGTCCGGTCGAGGCGGCAGCGCACGATCCACAGATCGCGGTCTGCCGGCGGGATCTGATCCACGAACATGAGCAGCGGCTGCAACCGCGGTCCGAGGTCGATCAGCGTGACCCGGTAGGCCTGTCGCCCGTCGGTCACGTCGAAGCCGCTGTCCGCGAAGGGGGCGTCGTCAAGGGTGGGATCGGGCAGGGCCGCGTCCCCTGCCAGTGCCCGCCCCACGAGCCGGCGCACCATCGGGGCCGCCCGCCGATGCAGGGCGATCTGCTCATCCGTCCGTTCCAGTCGCAGGACCGCACCGGGCCCGTCCACGCGCAACGGTTCCCCATGCCAACGCCAGACCGTGCCCGGCGTAAGGGCGGAAACCGTGGCACCGGCAACGCCGTCCACATCTGTCTGCGACCAGGAAATGACGAACGTGCCACGAATGCACGTTCTCATGCCTGCCTCATTGTCTGCTCGTTGGGGGTCCTTTGGCGGACCCTCCGGTTATGGCTTCCTGTATACCACGAAAAGGCGAGCAGGGGAACGCGTCAGTTTCCTGACCCTGAGATTGGTCCCGGGCAGGTGGGTGTTTTTCGGCCCCGTTCGCAAAATGCCCGTCCTTTTCGCGGTTTTTCGGGTGTTGTGCCTGCTTTCGGGCGCTCCTTCTCCGGGCAGATGCCCGCCTGTTGCGCAAATGCCGCGACGCGGCGTGGGTGCGGGTGGTGCAATCTGGGGTTGTTTTGCCGGAGGGGGCGGGCGTGGTATCCCTGGGTCAGTCCCGGGATGTCTCCTCCCTGCCCGGGCCGCGACCTCGGTTGCACGAGGAACCGGGATGCGCAGGCATCCCGGTTTTCCCGTCTCTGCCCTTTCCCTCGCCGTGTCGGCATGCAATGCCGGGATTTCCGGCGTGCGGCCGAATGGCCATTGCGGGGCCGGGGCCTGCCAGTGATGCTGCGCCGGGGATCACGCGGCCCAGACCGCGACAAGGCCGCGACGAGGCCGCGACGAGGGGAACCAGACCACATGACCGACACGCCGCCCGAGCTGCCGCGACACCTCCAGGGGGTGCATAACCTGCGCGACCTGGGTCATATGCCGCTGGAGCAGGGCGGGCAGACGCTGCCCAACCGGCTCTGGCGCGGGGATGCGCTGCGGGGGCTGACGGCGGCGGACCGGGCCGCGCTGCGGCGCTGCGGGCTGACCCACATCGTCGATCTGCGCGCCGAGGACGAGGCGCAGCGCGCGCCCAATCCGGCTGACCGTTTCCCCGGCATCCTGCGCGCCCATGTGCCGCTCTATGACGGGCTCGCCCCGGCGGAGCAGGCCGCGCGCGAGGCGGGCGAGAGCTTCGACATGGCGGAGCGCTACCTTGTGGCGCTCGACAGCTGCCGACCGGGGTTCTCGCGGGCGCTGCGCACTATCGCCGCGGCCGAGGAGAGCGGGCCGGTGCTGATCCATTGCACCGCTGGCAAGGATCGGACCGGGTTGATCGTGGCGCTGCTGCTGCTGAACGCCGGGGTGACCCGCGCGGCGGTGATCGAGGATTTTGCCCTGACCGCCAGCCACGGGGCCGCGCTGATGGCGCTCCTGCGGGAGCGGATGCAGGACCGCGGCACCACCGCTGAGGCTGCGGCCCGCATCCTCGCCAGCCCGCCGGAGGCGATGGCACATGTGATCGACTGGCTCGACAGTGGCTTCGGCGGGGCGGCGGGCTATCTCGACGCGGTGGGCGTGGATGAGGCGACCCGCCAGAAACTCGCGGCGTGGTTGATCAGCGCCTGACGTCATCGGCCCGAGGTGACCTTACGGCATGTCGCTTTCCGGCCTGCCGCTCCGGCACCCGAACGCGGGGCCCCGTCCTTCAGGGCTTGGCGCCTGCGCGGCGATGATTGCATGCCTTTTACCTGTAAAATCGCCCAAGTCATTGGCTGAAATGGATAAGTGACGCGAAGCGGACGGGGCTGCCCTTGACACACCGGGAAGCCGCGTCATCTTTGACGCGCAGCCGGGCCTGCCAATTCAAGGCAGGCTGCAGGGAGGGCCAGCGTCGAAAACGACCAGTTGCCGCGCCGATGACAAGGCTCCGGGCCGTTTTCTCCTGCCCGGATGCCGCGAGTTCGCAGGACTGCCGCCATCCGGCAACTGCTGAAGATTTTGAGCACGTACCACCCGACGGGAGGAGCAAGAGAATGACATTTCAACGACCCCACCGCCTGCTGAGCAGTGCCGCGCTCGCGCTGGTTCTGGGCGCCGCAGCCGCGCAGGCGCAGGACCTGCGGTTCTGGACCACCGAGGAACAGCCCGAGCGTCTCGCCAAGCAGCAGGAAATGGCCAAGGCCTTCGAGGCCGAGACCGGCGTCGCGGTCGAGGTCATCCCCGTGACGGAGAGCGAACTGGGCACCCGTGCCACCGCCGCCTTCGCCGCCGGCGACCTGCCGGACGTGATCTATCACCCGCTGCAATACGCGCTGCCCTGGGCCGAGGCGGGGATCCTCGACTACGACGCGGCGACCGAGGTGGTCGAGGACCTGGGCGAGGACACCTTCGCCCCCGGTGCCATGGCCATGGCGGCCTTCGACGGCGGCGTGGCCTCCGTGCCGGTCGACGGCTGGACCCAGATGATCCTCTACCGCAAGGACCTCTTCGAGGAGAACGGGCTGGAGCCGCCCACCACCTACGCCGCCGTGGAGGCCGCGCTCGACAAGCTGTCGAACCCGCCCGAGATGTATGGCTTCGTCGCCGCCACCAAGGTCGACGACAACTTCATGAGCCAGGTGCTGGAGCATGTCTTCCTCGCCAACGGGATCACGCCTGTGGGCCCCGACGGGTTCATGGCGCTGGACGAGGCCAAGACGATCGAGGCGCTGGAATTCTACAAGAAGATCGCCGAGGCCTCGCCCCCGGGTGACCTCTTCTGGAAGCAGTCGCGCGAGGTCTATTTCGCGGGCAACGCGGCGATGATCATCTGGTCGCCCTTCATCCTCGACGAGCTGGCCGGCCTGCGCGACAGCGCCCCGCCCACGATCAATGACGATCCCGCGTCGGACGAACTGGCCTCCAAGACCGGCATCGTGACCAACTTCGCCGGGCCGTCCAATCCCGATGGCGCCGCATGGTCCGAGATGAACATGTTCGGCATCACCGTGGACGCCGAGATCGACGAGGCCATCGACTTCGTGAAGTACTCCATGGGCGAGGGCTACATGAACACGCTGGCGATCGCGCCGGAGGGCAAGTTCCCGATCCGCCGCGGCACCGAGGAGAACCCGACCGAGTTCTCGGACGCCTGGGCGGAACTGCCCGTGGGCGTGGATCGCAAGGCGCCGCTCGGCGACCTCTATGCCCCCGAGATGATCGAGGAGATCGTCGCGGGCCTCGACAGCGCGCAGCGTTGGGGCGTGAAGGACGGGCAGCTTGGCCTCGCCTCGAAGATGGTGAACTCGCAGGTCATCAACCGCGCCGTGCGTGAGTACCTCGACGGCGCGCGCGATGCCGCTGCGACCGTCGAGATGATGAACGACGAACTGGCCAAGATCCAGTAACGCCGATCCTGACGCGGCCCCGCCCTTCCCGGCGGGGCTGTCCTGTTTCCAGACCCAACGACCGGCCCCCTCATGACCGACTTGACCCCTCCCACCCGCCGAGGCCCGCTGGCCAAGCGCGAGGCCCGGCTGGCCTGGGGCCTGCTGGCGCCCACGCTGGTGAGCGTCTCCCTCGTGGTGATCGTGCCGCTGCTTGCGATCTTCTGGATTTCCTTCAAGCCGGTCGAGCTGGCCGACCTGCGCCCCACGGCCCCCATCGTCCGTGAGAGCCTGCGCGGTGATGGCGACGACATGCGGGTGGAATACCGGCTGCGCAATTCCTCCCGCACCGATCCCATCGCGGGCGTCACCCTGAGCGATACGCTGCCCGAGGGCCTCGAGCCCGCAGGCGAGATCGAGGGGCCCTGTACCCTCGAGGGCCAGCGGCTGACCTGTGATTTCGGTGATATCGAGGGCGGGTTCAGCGACCGCATTCGCGTGCCCGTCACGCTGGACGGCGATGCAGACGCCGTGGAGGCCGCCGCCGAGGCGAGTGCGCCCGTCGTCACCGGCAAGGGCCGCAACGTGCTGACCGACGCCACCTTCACGCTGGACAACTTCCGCATGGTCTTCGACGGGGGCGAGTTCTGGTCCGTCCTGGGTATCACGCTCTTCTACGCGGTCTTCGGCACCGTCGGGGCGCTGGTCGTCGGGCTCTTCGCCGCGATGCTGCTGGACAAGAGCTTCCGCGGGCAGGGGATCCTGCGCGGGCTCTACCTCTTCCCCTACGTGGCCCCGGTGATCGCGGTGGCCTTCACCTGGGTGACGCTCTTCGATCCCTTCTCGGGCTCGGCCAATGCGCTGCTGGTGCAGATGGGCGTGAGCACCCAGGCGATCAACTTCTTCGGCGAGCGGCCGCTGGCACTGATCATGGTCACGCTCTTCGAGATCTGGCGCTACTTCCCGCTGTCCTTCCTCTTCATCCTCGCGCGGATGCAGTCGATCGACACCGACATGTACGAGGCCGCGGACATGGACGGCGCCTCACCGTTCCAGAAGTTCTGGTACCTCTCCCTGCCGCAGTTGCTGGGGATCCTCTCGGTCCTCTTCCTGCTGCGCTTCATCTGGACCTTCAACAAGTTCGACGACATCTTCCTGCTGACCGGGGGCAATGCAGGCACGCGGACCCTGACAGTGAATGTCTACGAGCAGGCCTTCGCGCTCTCCAACATCGGGGCCGGGGCCGCTGTGGCGGTGGTGGTCTTCCTCTGCCTGCTGGTTTTCTCGATCCTCTTCTTCAAGACCATGAGCCGGGAGGAGGGGCTGTGACGATGCGTTGTGCGATCACCACGGGCCGGGCGTCCGGCCGCGCCGTCGGAGCCTCCGGCGGGGATATTTTCGAACAGTGGATGATAGGGCCCGTGCAGGCCCGGGAGGTCCGGGCATGACTGCGATCCGTCAGGGACATGTGACCGGTGCGCTGCTTGGCGTGCTCTGGATGGCCGTGGTGGCGGTGACGGTGGCGGTGGCCATGTCCTTCGCCACCGGGGCCGGGTTCCGGCCCGGGCTCATCGGTATTTTCGTCGCGGGGCTCGTCTCGGGGCTGGCGCCGCTCTACCTGCCGAACCGCTGGGCGGTCTCGGGGCTGATGCTGGTGCTGGTCGCCGTACTGAGTTTCGCGGGCGTGGGGCCGGTTCTGATCGGCTCGGGCGCCGGGGCGGTGGCGGTCGTGCTGTCGCTGATGGTCACGGCGCTTGCGGCGGGCATCGGGCTCTGCGCGATCCTGTCCGGGGTGCGGCCCGGGCCGCTGACCCGCCATGTGTTCGAGGCCGCGGTGATCCGCTTCCTCACCGGCTTCGGCTACATCTTCTTCACCGCGATCGTGATCATCCCCTTCTACGTCATGGTCATGACCTCGCTGAAGAGCCAGCAGGCGCTGTTGCAGAACCCGCTCGACTTCTCGCTCGACCTCGGCCGGGGCGTCGATCTCTTCCGCTCCTACATCGAGCTTTTCCGGGATTTCAACTTCGGCACCTACCTCTGGACATCCTTCTACGTCTCGGTGCTGACGGTGATCATCACGCTCGCCTTCTCGATCCCCGGCGCCTATGCGGTGGCGCGGCTGCGTTTCCGGGGCGCCAAGGCCTTCTCCCGCGGGATCCTGCTGATCTACATGGTCCCGATGATCGTCCTCGCCCTGCCGATCTACATCGGCTTCTCCATGGCGGGGCTGCGCAACACGATCTTCGGGATCGTGATCATCTACCCGGTCACCACGATCCCCGTGGGTCTCTACATGCTGCAGGGCTACTTCCGAGGCCTGCCGGCCGAGGTGGAGGAAGCGGGCCTCATGGACGGGCTCTCGCGTCTCGCCGTGATCTGGAAGATCACCCTGCCGCTGGCGCTGCCGGCGCTGGCCTCGGTCTCGCTCTACGTGTTCATGATCGCCTGGAACGAGTTCCTGCTGGCCTTCATGCTGCTGGACGACCCGTCGAAATTCACGCTCACCCGCGGGGTGACGATGCTCAATTCCTCCGAGATCCCGCGCCAGCACCTGATGGCCGGGGCAGTGATCGCCACGCTGCCGATCATGGTGATCTTCCTCGGGCTGGAACGTTTCATGACCAAGGGCCTGACCGCAGGCTCTGTGAAAGGATAAGACATGTCTGCAATCACGCTGTCTGCGGTGGAGAAATGGTATGGCGACGTCGTCGTCATCAAGGGCATCGACCTCGAGATCGAGCCGGGCGAATTCGTCGTCTTCGTCGGCCCCTCGGGCTGCGGCAAGTCCACGCTCCTGCGGATGATCGGGGGGCTGGAAGAAACCAGCCGCGGCCAGATCCTGATCGACGGGCGCGATGTCACCGATCAGCGGCCCTCGGGGCGGGGCCTCTCCATGGTGTTCCAGTCCTATGCGCTCTACCCGCACATGTCGGTGGCCGAGAACATGGGCTTCGCGCTCAAGACCGCCGGCGCGCCGAAGGCCGAGATCGAGCAGAAGGTGGCCGCGGCTGCCGATGTCCTCAAGCTCGATGCCCTGCTGGACCGGCGGCCCAAGGACCTCTCCGGCGGGCAGCGCCAGAGGGTCGCCATCGGGCGCTCCATCGTGCGCGACCCCACGGCCTTCCTCTTCGACGAGCCTCTCTCGAACCTCGACGCGGCGCTGCGGGTCGAGATGCGCTACGAGATCGCCAAGCTGCACCAGCGGCTCGGCAAGGCGATGATCTACGTGACCCATGACCAGGTCGAGGCGATGACACTGGCGGACCGGATCGTGGTGCTGGAAGGCGGCCATATCGCACAGGTCGGCCGCCCGCGCGACCTCTACGAGAACCCCGCCAACCTCTTCGTGGCGCAGTTCATCGGCAGCCCGAAGATGAACGTCATGCCTGTGACGATGTCGGCCACCGGTTACAGCCTGCCCGCCGGTCGCGGCGGCGAGGTGACGGGCAAGGGCGCGGCCACCCGCCTCGGCATCCGGCCCGAGCATATCGCCCTCTGCGCCCCCGGGGAGGGCCAGTTGGACGGGACGGTCGACGTGGTGGAATACCTCGGCGCGGATACCTTCCTCGTCCTCGATTGCGGGCTGGAGGAAAAGGTGACCGTCCGGGTGATCGGCGACAGCGATCTGCGCCCCGGTGCCACCACCGGCCTGGCGTTCGATCCCGCGCGGCTGATCTTCTTCGACGCCAATGGTCAGGCGCTCTGACCGGGCATTTTCGTTTCCCAAATATCCCCGCCGGAGGCCGCGGCCCGTCAGGGCCGCAAAACATCGCTTGCGGGGGCGCCAGCCCCCGCGCCGCAAGGTCAGGCCTGTCTGGGGGCCTATCTGAGGGCCTGTCTCAGGGCAGCACGGTGAGCCAGAACCACACGGTCAGCAGCGCCGTCGCCGTCGCCACCAGCACCGAGGAGGCGGAGACCCTGAGCGCCCGCCCGTAGATCGAGGCGAAGACGTAGGTGTTGATGCCCGGCGCCACCGAGGCCATGATCACCGCCCCGCGCAGGTCCGCGGGCGACAGCCCCAGCAGGACCCCCATGCCAAGGGCGATCGCCGGGTGCAGGATCAGTGAGAGGAAGCAGATCATCGCGATCACCCGCCCGTCGCCCTCCAGCTTGTAGCGCACGAGGATGCCGCCCACGGCGAAGAGCGCCACCGGCAGGCCGGCGCGGTTCATCAGGGCGATGGCATCCCAGATCGGCTGGGGCAGGGGCAGGTTGATGACGTTCACGATGAAGCCCAGCAGAAGCGCCACCACCAGCATGTTCTTCGACAGCTGGCGCAGGATTTGCAACGGCAGCCGCGCGATGCTCAACCCGGTCTCCCGCGCGCGCACGACCTCCATCACCGTGGTGCCCAGCGTGTAGCCCACCGGCGCATGGATCGAGATCACCGCGTAGGCCGCGTTCAGTTCGTCCTGCCCATAGGCGCGTTCCACCACCGGCAGGCCCAACATCATCGTGTTGGAGAACTCGGCGATGAAGCCGATCACCACGCTGTCCTGCCAGCTGCGCCCGAAGACGAAATGCGCCACGAGGAAGCCCACCACGAAGGCAGCGATCGCCCCGGTGTAGAAGGAGGCCAGCAGCGCCGGGTGCATCGCCTGCGCAAGGTCGAGCTGCGCCACCCCGGTGAAGAGCACGCAGGGCAGGGCGTATTTCTGCGCGAAGGTCATCAGCCCGTCGATGGCTATGGCCGAGATGCCCCCGGACCGGGTCGCGGCATAGCCGGCCCCGATCACAAGGAAGACGGGGAGGACGACGTAGAAGAGGGTTTCCATGGGAAGGTCAGGCCAGTGGGAGAGTGAGGGTCATGCCATCGTAGGCAGCCGAGATATGTCCGGGCGTCTCCGCTTCGACCGTCGCATGGTCGAGGTCAATATGCATGTTGGTCAGCACGGCGCGTTTCGGGGCCATGCGGTCGATCCAGCCCAAGGATTGCGCAAGATGCGAGTGGGTCGGATGCGGATCGCGGCGCAGCGCGTCAAGGATCCAGATCTCGAGATCCGCCAGTGCGGGCCAGGCCTCGGCAGGGATGTCCTTGACGTCGGGCAGGTAGGCCAGCCCGCCGACCCGGAAACCGAGCGCGTCGATGGAGCCGTGGTTCACCCGGAAGGGCGTGAAGGTCAGGGGCCCTCCGGGACCGTCGATGGTCACGTCGCCGTCGATGGTGTGCAGGTCGAGGATCGGCGGATAGGGCGACCCCTCGGGCTGGACAAAGGCATAGCCGAAGCGCTGGATCAGCGCGTTCTGCGTGTCGCCATCGGCCCAGACCGGCAGGCGGCTCTTCATGTTGAAGACGATCTGGCGCAGGTCGTCGATGCCGTGGACATGGTCCGCATGGGCATGGGTATAGAGCACCGCATCGAGCCGCGCGACGCCCGCGTCCAGCAGCTGCGCCCGCATGTCGGGCGAGGTGTCGATCAGGACCGTGGTCGTGCCCTCCGGCCCCGCGCGTTCCACCAGCAGGGAACAGCGCCGCCGGGTGTTCTTGGGATCGGTCGGATCGCAGTCGCCCCAGAGCCCGCCGAGGCGGGGCACGCCGCCGGAGGAGCCGCAGCCGAGGATCGTGGCACGCAGTTCACTCATCAGGCGGCGGCCTCGTAGGCGGCGGCTTTCCAGAACAGCCGGTCGAAATTCTCCTGCGTCCGCGCCGCGAAGTCCGCGTAGTCGAGGCCGAAGGCCTCGGCGCCCACACGGGCGGTCAGGGCGGAATAGGCGGGTTCGTTGCGGCGCCCGCGATGGGGCGGCGGCGCGAGGTAGGGGCTGTCGGTCTCCACGAGGATCCGGTCGAGGGGGGCGGCGGCAAAGATCTCGCGCAGCTCCTTCGACTTGGGGAAGGCCGCGATGCCGGACATCGACAGGTAGAACCCGAGGTCGAGCGCCGCCTTTGCCAGTTCGGCGGAGGAGGAGAAGCAGTGCATCACGCAGGAGAAGGGCGCGTTCGCGTGTTCCTCGGCGAGGATGCGGGCCATGTCCTCGTCCGCATCGCGGGCGTGGATGATCAGCGGCAGCCTGGTGCGGGCCGCGGCCTCGCAGTGCAGCCGCAGGCTGGCCTGCTGCACCTGCGCCGTCTCGGGCGTGTAGTGGTAGTCGAGCCCGGTTTCCCCGATGCCCACGAACTTGGGATGGACGGCGAAGCCCACCAGCTGGTCGACGGTCGCCGGGGGCTGTTCGGTCACCGACATCGGGTGCACGCCCGCGGCGTAGAAGACGCCCGGATGGGCCTCGGCGATGGCGCGGACATTGGGCTCCTGCGCCAGCTTGGTGCAGATGGTGACCATGCGCGTCACCCCGGCCTCCGCCGCGCGGGCGATGACATCGGGCAATTCGCCTTCGAAGTCCTTGAAGTCGAGGTGGCAATGGCTGTCGGTGATCTGGATCGGGTCGGTCATGTCTGTCTCGGAGGGGGCGCGCCCGGATGGCGCCGCCCGGATGGATGTGCCCGGATCGCGAGGCCCCGGTCGGGCCCTGCCGGTATGCTGGATGCGCGGCCCCGTCAGGCCCGAAAGGGCAGGGGCTGCGGGGTGGGGCGCGCCAGACGGGCCTCAGCCCGCGGCGGTTTCCTGTATCTTGAAGACGGTATCAAGGATCAGGGCGGCAGGGTCAAGGTTGACCGCCAGCCCGTGCTGCACCCGTCCGCCGATGCTCTGTGCCGCCTCGGCCCAGCGACGCGCTGCATGGGGATTGGGCGCCAGGCGCAGCAGCAGCTCCCCTTCGCCCCGGGCGGCCTGCGGTTCGGGCGGCAGGCCCGTCGCGCCGGTGCGGGCGATGCGCATCATCAGCAGGTCGAGGAGCGCCACCAGCAGGGCGCGCTTTTCCTCCGCCCCGCGGGCGGCGGCGCCATCGGCAAGGGCGAGTGCGCGGCCCCGGTCCAGCCGCGGCAGGTCGTGGAAGAGCGCCAGCAGGTCGCGGTACATCTCGACCCCGCCCATCTGCGCCAGCCGCACCGCCTCGCCGACCGAGCCCGCGGCGAGGGCGGCCAGCGCCTCTTCCGCACCTTCGGTGGCGATGCCTGCCTGCTCCAGCGCGGCGGCGATCTCGTAGGGCGCGAGCGGCGTCAGGCGCAGCTCGCGGCAGCGCGAGCGGATGGTGGGCAGAATGGCGGAGGGCCGGTGGCAGACCAGCAGCAGCACGGTGCGCGCCGGCGGCTCCTCCAGCAGTTTAAGCAGGGCATTGGCAGCCTGCACGTTCATCTCGTCGGCGGCATCCACGATGATCACCCGCCGCCCGCCATCGGCCTGCGACATCTGCAGGAAATGCTTCACCCGCCGCACGCTGTCGACGTTGATCTGCTGGCCGACGCGGCCGGTCTTCTCGTCCACCGGGCGGGTCAACCGCAGCAGTGCGGGTTCCGATCCGGCGCGCATCCGGGCCGCGACGGGGTGGTCTTCGGAGATGTCCAGCGTCTCGGGCGGGGGCGGCGCGCCGAAGAGCCCGCCGCCGTCATCCTCTGGCGTGGCCAGCAGGAAGCGCGCGATGCGCCATGCCAGCGTCGCCTTGCCCACGCCGCGCGGGCCGGTGATCAGCCAGCCATGGTGCAGCCGCCCGCCGGTGTAGGCGGAGAGGAAGCCCGCCTCGGCCTCGGCCTGACCGAAGAGGCGCGGCGTGTCGCGCGGATGGGGCGCGCCCTCAATCCGGTCGGGTTCGGGCAGGTCTGCGGGGTCGCTCATGCCGGGGTCTCCGCAAGCCGGGCCTCGACCACCTGCGTCACCTCCGCGGCTACGGCCTCCAGCGTGCGGTTGCCGTCGATCACCACGAAGCGGTCGGCGTATTCCTCCGCTAGGGCAAGGAACCCCTGCCGCATCCGGCGTTGCAGGTCGGCGCCGAAGGTCTCGAACCGTTCCTCCGTGCCCTGCCGCCCGAGCGCGCGGGACAGGCCGGTTTCCGGGTCCATGTCGATCAGCAGGGTCATGTCCGGTTCGCGACCGATCATCAGGGCGTGCAGCTTGTCCACGACCGCGCGCAGGTCGCCCCGCGACAGGCCTTGGTACATCCGCGTGCTGTCGGCGAAGCGGTCGCAGACCACCACGGCACCGCGCTCCAGCGCGGGCAGGATCGTGCGTTCCATGTGGTCGCGGCGGGCGGCGGTGAAGAGCAGCGCCTCGGTCTCGGCCGACCAGCGGTCGGGGTCTCCCTCCAGCACGAGGCGGCGGATCTCCTCGGCCCCCGGCGAGCCACCCGGTTCGCGGGTCAGCACGACCTCGCGGCCCCGCGTGCGCAGATGCTCCGCCAGACGCCGGGCCTGCGTGGATTTGCCCGACCCGTCGATGCCTTCGAAACTGAGAAACAGGCCCTGTGTCATGCTCCTGCTCTAAGCTGCGCGGGAGCCGCTGTCAAAACCCGTCAAAAACCGCCCTCGGGCCCGTCGCGCAATTGCTTGATCAGCTTGGTCGATGCGGTCCGCAGGCGCACGCCGAAGCCGCCGGTGGTCACATCCGACATGGCGACCAGCGGCAGGCTCTTCTCGGGCAGGCCCTCGGGCTTGAGGATCAGCTGCGCGATCTGGTCGCCGGCCTTGATCGGTGCGCGGATCGGGCCGTTGTAGACCACCTCCGCGGGGACGCTTTCGGCGTTCAGCACCGGCAGCAGGGCCTTCTGGTCCTGCGCCACGGTCAGGCCGACGGAGGGCTGCGCCCCCATCCAGACATCGGCGCGGGCGATCTCGGTCCCGGCGGTGGCTATCTCCGCTTCGGCGAATTGGCGAAAGGCCCAGTTCACGACCGAGCGTGCCTCCTCGGCCCGGGTGCGGGTGCTGTCCATGCCGGAGAGCACGAAGATCACCCGGCGGTCGCCCTGCTTGGCGGAGCCCACGAGGCCATAGCCCGCTTCCTCGGTGTGACCGGTCTTGAGCCCGTCCGCGCCGATCCCCATGCCGAGCAGCGGGTTGCGGTTGTGGACGTTCTGCGGCGCGCGGCCATCGAACTCGAAGCGCTGCTGCGCGAAGAGCGGGTAGAACTCGGGGAAATCGGTGATGATGTGCTGTGCCAGCAGCGCGAGGTCGCGGACCGACATCATGTGCCCGGCCTGCGGCCAGCCGTTCGAGTTGGTGAAGGTGGAGCTGGTCATGCCGAGCTGCTGCGCCCGCTGGGTCATGTACCGGGCAAAGCCCGCCTCGGTCCCGTCCGGGCTGAGCGCCTCGGCGATCACGGCGCAGGCGTCGTTGCCGGAGAGCACGATGATCCCGTGCAGCAGGTCTTCCACCCGGACCTTGTCTGTGGTGTCGAGGAACATGGTCGAGCCGCCGTAGTTCATCGCATGGGTCGAGACCGGCAGCCGTTCGTCCAGCGTCAGCCGCCCGTCGCGGATCGCCTCGAAGGCGACGTAGAGTGTCATCAGCTTGGACATGGAGGCCGGCGGGATCGGCGTGTCGGCGTCCTTGGCCAGCAGGATCGTGTTCGTGGTCTGATCGAGGATGAAGGCCGCCCGGGCCGAGGTGTCGAAGGCCCGTGCTGGCAGCGCGGTCCCGAGCGCCAGCGTCATGGCCAGAGCGAGGGCCGGCGTGGCCCCGGCCAGCAGACGTGCGCTGCGCCCGAGGGGCTGCGCAAGGCGCCGGGAAAGGGGCCGGGTGAGCGGCTTGCGCGGCGTGGACGCGCGGGCGGGTCGGGTGCGAAGGGCGGTCATCATCGTCGTCGGCCTCTTTCTGAAAGCCGCCCGGTCGCCGCCCCAGCGGCTCCGGGCCTTGGATCGTCTCAGTTTGTCACGGCATAGGCGTCGGTGAAACCGGTCGCCTTGATCTTCTTGAGCAGCGAGTCGCGTTCGCCCGCCGTGGCGGCGGGGCCCACGACCACGCGCCAGAAGGTCTTGCCCTGGGTGGTCTGCTTGCGGATCGTCGGCACCATGCCCGCGTTGCGCATCTGCCCGGCGGCATTCTCGGCATTGGCCTCGACCGAGAAGATGCCGATCTGCAGGTAGGGCTTGGAGAGCGTCGAGGCCTTGGCCGGGGCCTTTGCCGGGGCCGCGGCGGGCGCTGGCGCCGGGGCAGCGGCGGAGGGTGCGGCCATCGCCTCGGGCGCCATCACCGGCGCGGGGGGGCTCTCGGCCTCGACCGCGTCAAGGGCCGCGGCGGCCCCGGGTGCGGGATCGAGCGCGGTGGCTTCGATCGCATCGGGTGCTGCCAGCGTCTCTGCCTCGGCGGGGGCCGGCACCGGGTCCTCGGCCACTTCCTCGCGGCGCAGCGCGGTCACGTTCAGCTCCACCGGCTTGCCGGCCAGCATCCCCAGCGTCGCCGCCGCGTCAGACGAGACCTGAAGCCGCGGCCCGGGCATGGCCCTTTCCCGGCGGAAGAGCGCGCCGATGACGAAGTTGCCGTTGCTTTCGTTGCGGATGATGACCCGTTCCGGATCGGTCACGTCGGGGTGCGCGACCCAGACGCCGCCCAGCGAGGGCCGCCCGTCCCAGAGACCGGCCTCGGTCACCTGGAAGACCTCCGGCGCCTCGACGTCGCGTTCGACGAGCTTGGTGGCGCGCGCCGGGCCCGAGGCCTCGGCGGCACCGCCCTTGGGGCTGAAGAGCGCGAAATCGCCGCCGTCCTGGCAGGCGCCCAGCAGGGTCACGGCGCAGGCCGCGGCAGCGATGCCGCGCCAGCGGCGGGTGGTGCGCAGGTCACTCTGGAGGACGCCGGTCCCCTCGGTGCCGGTCCGGGTGCCCGTCGCGCTCTCGTGGCCCGTCGCGCTCTCTTGGAATGTCATGCCTCGTCCTCTGCCCGATCGCGGTCATTGCCGCCTGTGCGCCGTTCTCCGGCTGTCCTGCCTCTGATGCGGCCCCATGCCGCCTGCGCCGCAGTGTAGCGGCTTGCATGTGTCAAGGAAAGCAGGGGCTGGGGGATCGGCAGATAATCCCTTCGTGATCGGCACCCTTTCAGAATCAATTGCCGGCCCTTATGGACATCCGGACCCGGCCCGACGACCCGCCGGTGGCGCCCGACCGTGGAGGAGTGGCAGAGTGGTCGATTGCTCCGGTCTTGAAAACCGGCGTACGTGCAAGCGTACCGTGGGTTCGAATCCCACCTCCTCCGCCATTTTGTCGCGATGTCTGTAAGTGTTTGATTTTTGTTGCTTTTGCGGGTGACGCGCTGATTGCTTCCACACACGCATTCCACACACGCGGCGGTAAGAGGAAGCTGCGAGGTTCGCCGGAAGTCCGGTGAGTGAAAGCGCACGACGGAGGACTTCTTTGTTGCGGTGTCGTTCGTCGGTTTGTTGGGAAGCAGGAGCGAAGCGGAGACGCACAGACCGACCGAAGTCGAATAACATCGGCAGCCCCAGGCTGTGCCTCGCGGGAGAGCATCGGTATGGTCCAACCGCGATAGCCCCGACGAGCCGGGAATAAAGCTGTTCGCGAAACCGGACGCGGAAGAAATCAACCTGCGTCGCTCTCTCGCGTGAAGGCGGGGAAGGGCGGGAAGCGGGCATTCGCTGCGTCGCGGACGGTTGTTGGCGATACCGAAGCAGCTGACTTTCGGTCTGCGGACCATATCGCGGAACATAGTACGCCCGGCGTGATTTTAGCGACCAGGGGCTAGCTGACAGATGAACCTGTCTCGATCACTCGTGGCCAAGTTCGGTCAGACATCGATCAACGCCAGGTTCAAATGACTGGATCGTTCGCCCTGCCAACACCCAGGATCGGACCTGTTGGAAGGTTCGTGGGCGAGCCGCCTGCAGGTTCCAGCGTTATCTCGTAGAGCTGCCGAGCGGTCGGGGCGGTGAGCCCGCGGATGGTCAGTGTCTCCGAGGTTCCATCGGCGAGCAACCCCAGAGAGACTGGCGGGCCTGCGTCGTCGGGCTTTGTCCAGACCTGCATGACCTGGCCACTTGGAACGGCAGGCTGCTCCAGCAGGGTGATGCGGGTGGTGTTGTCCGGTGCGCTCTCCACCAACGCGACGGCGCCGCCGCTTGCATCCAGAAGGACCGTTACCACCAGTGGCGGCGTGGGTGTCAACAGGGACCATCCCGTGAGGAAGGCCAGCAGCACCGTTGCCGCAACAGCGCCGTAGGTCGCCCGGCGCCAGCGCGCAAGGCGGGCCCGCACATCGTCAAGCTCCACGATCTCCGCCGGTGCGGCGGGAACGTCGGGGACGTCGAGCCGGTCGGTGAGGCGGGTCCAGAAACCCTCAGGCAGGGGCTGTGGCGCTGCTGTGTCATCAAGTGGGGCAAAGCGCAGGCGGGCGCGCTCCAGCAGGGCTGCGACAGCTGGATCTTCGGCTGCCATTCGGTCCAGCTTCGCGCAGTCCGCGTCAGAGGCCAGGCCCAGAACGACCTCGTCGATCATTACTTCAAGAGAATACTCTGTCATGACAGACACTCCCTCAGCTTGAGCAATCCGCGCCGCATCCGGGCCTTGATCGTACCCAGCGGGCTATCGAGGCGACCGGCGATCTCACCGTGACTGTACCCCAGCACATAGGACGCGAGGATGGCGTCACGGGTCGGGCCGTCAAGACGGTCAAGACATTGGCGCAGTCCGGTGGCATCGTCCAGACCGCCATAGGCGCTGGCCAAGACTTCGGGTACCGGGGTAAGGTCGACATCCGCCGCATCGCTGGTGACCTCACGTTCTTCGCTGCGCAGCATGGTCAGGCAACGGTTCCGCAAGATCGTATAGAGCCAGCCCTTGGCACTGCCGCGGGCGGGATCGAACTGCCCCGCACGACGCCAGACAAGAACAAGAGCATCCTGCACCGCATCTTCCGCCAGATCGGAGCGGCGCAGCATGCGCCGGGCCACGCCCAGCATACGCCCGCCCTCGGCATCGACAATGGCCTTCAGGGCCGAGCGGTCGCCTGATGCGCAGGCGATGAGCAGCGCGGAATGGTCCGTTTCGATGACTTTCTCTCCCCTCCCGCCGGGGTGCGCCCCTTCAGTGGATACAGGGCTAGTCAACGATGGGTCGGCTGTCAAACCAGATGACGGGACCCGAGGCCGCCGTCCCTCGATCGGGACGGCGGGTGATATCGCGCAGTCGCTCACATCTCGTCTGCGGTCATGAAGGTGATGTCGCGGATCACGTTGTCACCCGCCCCCTTGATGTCCCAGCTTTCCATTATCGCACCATCTTCGAGCGACAGGGTGTGCAGCTGACCGGCGGCCACCAGCCATGCGGTGTTGGTGCCCTCTGCATCGGTGGCGATGTCGAAAGCGTAGCTGTCGGAGGCATCGATGCCCAGCTTGCCCACAGCGGCCAGCGTACCGTCATTGGGCGAGGTCTGCCGGATCAGCGCCACGATGGTGCTGTCGATGTCGTACATCGCGGTGCCTTCGGGCTTGCCGTAGCTGTTGATGTAGGCGGCAGCGACGATGGCTGGTGCTTCGCCCGCGTGCATGTCCTTCTCCTCGAAGGCAAGCGAGCCGTCCACGGTCACGGCACCGCTTTCGATGTCGACGCGGTGGTTGGTGGTGCCGGACATGAAGCGCAACTTGTCCGCCATCGGGTTGAAATCGACGATCACCGGTGCCCCCTCCATGACCGGCAGTTCGGCATCCATGGTGGAGATCACGGTGGACGCACCGGTCATCGGGTCGATCTCGACGATGTCGAACGTATCGGTGACGCCGATCAGCTGGCCGTTGGAGGGGCGCAGATCGATGCCCAGAAGGCGGTCGACGCCGGTCACTTCCATGCTTTCGCCCACGGTGGCCGTGCCCGCGTCGATCATGTGCAGCATCTTGTCACCGCTCAGGGCAACGGCCTTGAGGCCGTGGTCATCCGCGTGGGCGACGATTGCGGTCAGGGCCAGCAGGCCGAGGGTCGCAGTTGCAGTCTTCATCATCTTCAATCTCCTCAATGGGCTTCGGCGCGGGGTATTCCGCGGCCTCGCTACCCCCATGACTCCCAGCGGATGCGGTTTGGATGCATGGCGAAAAGATTTTTTCTGATTTTCTTTCGAGGAGATGAGTAGGACGGGATGGAAGGCAGACTGGTACAAACGGCCCTGTCTCTGGATCAACTTGCCACGGCGCGCCTGCGGTCAAGTGAAGGCGCTATCTCGACGGCTGCGAGGATCAGCGTCGACAGTCCGACGATCAGAACGAAAGCCCCCGCCGCCACGGCCGTCACAACCTGGGTGTGCGGGATACGCCAGCCCACCGGATGCTCGGCACGCCCATCGTGCCCTTCGTTGCGCCTTGGGCACGCGTCAACAAAGTGCAGCCAGTGGACATGAGGTAAGCGTATCTCATCAAAGCAAAGTTTCCGACCAGAGCTTCGGCACGTGCTCTCTCAGGTCGCCTCACCCGATGTAGATTGACCGGCTCAAAAATGGCCGGTGTTTCAATGCCATCGCGAAGGCTGGCGCAGGGCCCACGGCTTGCCGGCCTTCCGCCGCGGCGATGGCCATCTTCTTCGCTGGGCTTGACATTGGACGTGTTTGGCATGCGTCCTGACCTCTCAAGAGGGGGACCCATGACCGAGGAACCGCTGGCTGAGATCCTCTTGCGCATGGCGCAAGGGGAGCGCGCCGCACTGCGCAACCTCTATTCCGAAGCCGGCCCGAAACTTTTCGGGGTCTGCATTCGTATGCTCAAGGACAGGGCCGAAGCAGAAGATGCGCTACAAGAGATCTTGGTAAAGCTGTGGAGCAAAGCACATCAGTTCGACCCCAGGCGCGGCCGATCAACGGCCTGGGCCGTGACCATCGCGCGCAACCATTGCCTCGATCGCCTGCGCGCGCGTACAGCTGCATTGCAACGTGAAGCCACCGGATCGAATGAGCGGGCCATGTTGGAGGTAGCCGACACCGGGCCGGGACCGGAAACTCTTGTCGAGATGAAGGACGAGGCGCGGCGCATCTCCGACTGCCTCGCAACGCTCGAAGCCGATCGTGCCACCGCGATCCGGAGCGCCTATCTTGACGGGCACAGCTATGATGCCATTGCGCGCGCCCTCGGGATCCCGGTGAACACCCTGCGCAGCTGGCTGCACCGTGGCCTGCGCAAACTCAAGGAGTGCATGGACGCATGACCGAAGACGAGACCCCCGATCTCGCGGCCGACTACGTACTGGGGCTTGCCTCAGCCGAGGAGCGCGCGCGGGCCGAGGACAGGATCGCCCGCGATCCGGTCTTTGCGCAGGAGGTCGAGAGCTGGCAGGCGCGTCTTTCGCAGCTGAACACCGAATTCGACGCCGTGACGCCCCCCGCCGCTGTGCTGGACCGGGCCGAGCGCAGCCTGTTCGGAACACCCCAACGGCGGCGCGGTGGCGTGCTGGGCTGGCTGCGCAGGGCCGGCGCAGGTCGCGGTACGACCGAGGCCACCGTCCGGGGCGTGCCGCGCCCGCGGTTTGCGATCTTGCTGGGGCTGGCCGCAGTAACGACCGTGGCGCTCATTGCGTTCTGGGATATGCCTCTCTACCGCTCCGGCCCGCCGCTGGCAGACCTGAGCGCGCCGGATCTGCAAATCACCATCCACGGCGACACCCAGCGGCTGATATTCCGCCGCGTCTCAGCGGCCCCCGACCCCGAGGGGCAATCCTACGAGCTGTGGCTGATCCGCGATGGGCAGGTCGCGTCGCTCGGGCTGCTCGCCCCGGAGACGACCGAGGTCCGCGCAGAGGTGCGCGCGGGCGATGTCCTGGCGGTCAGTCTGGAACCCTCGGGGGGCTCGCCCCTCGCCGGCCCCAGCGGGCCGGTACTGGCAACGGCGCAGATCCCCAGCCTTTAGCGCCAAGATTTTTCTGTATCCATGTGCAACGCGGGCGAGCGCGCCTTCGTATCCCCTGTAGCCCCGGACGAAACCGGCGCTTTCAGGAGGAAACATCATGACCAACATCAAGTTCACCAACGCCCTGGCACTCGGCCTCGTCGCGGCCCTTGGCACAGCGGCCCCGGCCCTTGCCGCAAACCCGATGGTCGGCGGCGCCGCGATGTACGAGACCAAGAACATCGTCGAGAACGCCGTCAACTCGGCCGATCACACGACGCTGGTTGCCGCGGTCAAGGCGGCCGGCCTGGTCGAGACCCTTCAGGGCCCCGGGCCGTTCACGGTCTTCGCGCCCACCAACGCGGCCTTCGAGATGCTTCCGGCCGGTACGGTCGAAACACTGCTGAAGCCGGAAAACAAGGCAATGCTGACCAAGGTTCTGACGGCGCATGTGGTGGCCGGCGACTGGACCGCGGCGAAGATCGCGCAGAAGGCCCGGGCGAGTTCGGATGGACTGGCAAACTTCACGACCGTTTCGGGCGACGCCCTGTCAGCGAAAGTGCGCAACGGGATGCTTTACGTCTATGACGAAAGCGGTACGGTTGGCCGCGTGACGATCGCCGATGTCGATCAGTCGAATGGCGTGATCCACGTGGTCGATCACGTCCTGGTGCCCAAGTAAGCGTTCTATCGATTGATGTGCCCGCGACGCCAAGCGTGTCGCGGGGGCAGTCCTTCACTCCCGATCCAGGCCGCTCTCCTGCTCAAGATGCCGTTTCCGGAGAAGCTGACCTTCGCCCCAAGCCCGTTGCGTGTTCTCCCAGCGGGCCTTTGGTTGCAACGGCATATGGCACGATGTTCTGGATGACCGCTTCGGGGAAGCTGCAATGCGGCGAGGTCCAATCTGATGAATGTCCGGAGAGGGCCGAGAGCGGATAGCGGGGCCTCCAGACCTTTAGGCGGGCTATGGGCCGAGGTGTCAGGTGTCTCGGCATGTGCTATTACAGTTGAGTGTATCGTGCTTGGCTTGGATGCGCGTTCGTGATGCATCGCCCCGCCAGGTCATCTGAACATTTTTCTTTCGCCTCCCCCTCTTCGACTTCAACGGCAACAACATCCGCGTCATCGACATGGACGGCAAGCCGTGGTTCCCGGCCAAGGACGTGTGCGACGTGCTGGGCCTGACCGACCAGAGCAACATCGTCCGTCGCCTTCGCGCCAGCGAAGTAAAGCCGGTGCGTATGTCCGAGGTTTCTAACCCGCACAGTACACGGATTAGCTTCCCCAACCGGGGCATGACCTGCATCTCCGAGACCGGCGTCTACAAGATGATCATGCTGTCGCGGAAGCCCAACGCAGAGGCGTTCCAAGACTGGGTCGCAGAAGCTGTCCTCCCAGCGATCCGCAAGGACGGCATGTACGTCCGCGACGAGGAAAAGGTCGAGACCGAGGAAGACCTCATGGCGATGTCCCTCCGCGTGATGGAGGGCCTCCGCGAGAAGCTGAACGCCAAGACTGAGGAACTGGGCATCATGTCCGAACGGGTGGGCGATGTATCCCGCAACGTCGCCCATGTCGCTGGCCAGATGCGCGGCGTGAACCGCAACGCCATCAAGGCTGACCTCATGCGGGAAGGCTTCCTGCACCGCCAGTACGGCCAGTACTGATTCTGGTTCATTTAGTGAGGCATTCTCTTCGAGGAGAGGAGCCACATCTCTCGCTATAGCGTGGATACAAACCGTAGTTGCTTTGCCAGCCGATGCTTGGCCTGAGTGGGCCGCAGGGGCCTGTCCGCTCGGGCACGACACAGTGACGACGCCAAGATGTTCCGCTCCCGGGTGACCGGGTCGTCCCTCCCTCCCTGCACAACAACGGCGGGTACATCGACAGGCAGGAGAAGGTCCGCACCGGGGAGACGAGCGACTTGGATCAGAGGAGGTCTACCGCCGCGAGATGGGTGAAGATGCGCTAGCTGCCCGGGCCGAGACACTGCGCAGCTGGCCTGAGCCTGAGCAGTCGTAGCCGCGCTGACTGTCCCGAGCTTCACGCTCTCACGGTGCAGACGCGACGGCAGCTCCCTCTCTAGGTGCCACCATTGAGGAATACACCGGAAGACGAAGGTCGACTTGGCAGCTTTTGCAGTCGCAGAGGCCCGCCTTGGTGTTTTCCCACGCTGGTCCGAAGTTGGCTGAGGTTGCTGCGATGGCGGTGCCTCGGCTGACATGGAAGCTTGCCAAGGTATGCAGCCTCAGATGGTGCATCCTGCATAGGCAGAACGGAGGACCAGACCACCTCAAAACACATCGGATAGATAAGATGACTGCAGAAAAACAAGAGCTTACCATCTTCAAGCGGCAAAAGGTGAAGCTCGCTGAAATCCACACGCGACCGGAAATCTTCCAGTACCGCGAAATGGAGTATGACACGCACCACGTCGAAGAGCTGAAGGACACGATCCTCAGCAAAGGCGCATTGGACAGGATCGATCTGTGGAGAGACCCCGAGACAGCCGAATTGGTGGTCCTGGACGGGCATCACCGCGTCAGAGCCTACGCGAGAGCGGGCAAACCAAGCGCCCCGGCGATCATCTACGAGGGGCCAGAGGAGGCCGCACGGCTTCACGCCCTAAAGGAGAACAGCAAGGCGCGGCTCCAGATGACCCCGACGGAGAAGAGTAATGCGGCGTGGCGATTGGTCTGCCTCGTGAAGACAAGCGGAGGCTATCTATACAGCAAGCAGATGGTCGCGAGGCACACGGGTGCATCGGAGCGGACCGTAGCCACGATGCGCAGCACACGCAGAAAGCTCCTAGAGGCCGACCAGGACCTTCCAGACGCGTGGTGGGCCGCTCTTGCCGCGCTGAAGGACCACGAGGGCAAGGAGCTGACTGAGGACGACCGGGAGGCCGTGATCGAGGAGCGAACACGACGCCTCGACGAGAAGGTCGGCAAAGAGATCGCCGTCATGTCAGAGATCCAACCGGAAGCCGTAATGCGGATGTTGGAGAGGCGCCTTGGGTGGAAGCTCAGGCAGTGGGCCGACTACTGGCGCAGCGAGGACGATCCATTCGGGCTGGATGAGTTGGACGACGTCGAAAACCTGGAGTTCTGAGCATGACGACCACAGCGATGACACCAGCCCGAACATACGAAATCGATCTCCGGAGATATTGCACCCAACAGGATGCCAAGACCGTCGCCTGTCCCTACTGCAGGGCAGAAGCTGGCGAGCCATGTGTCGGGGTTCGAGGTCGAAGTAAGCCGCGCAAGCAATGCCATGCAGCACGACACGGGGAGAGGTGGAGAAAGGCCCCGGAACGGCCTGTGCGATACCCTCTCGGCACCAGCAAAGAGGAAGCACTCAAGGTGAGTTGCCCGGAGTGTGGTGCTGTCGTAGGCGAGAACTGCATCGGACGGCGAGGGCCAAATGAAAAGGTCCACCACGAGCGCTACGCCGCTAGGCTCAAAGCGTCAGGTCAGCCTCTCTTCGCTGAACCTCGTTACAAGATCCCGAAGCGGCGCAGGCGGCGGAAGCGGGAAGCTGTTGCCTGCACCTAGCTTTACAGAACTAGACCGATGGGACCCACGACCTTTTTGGGGCACATATCTCAGAGGCTTATCGGTTTAGCGGCAAGGATTTCTTCCCCCATTGCTGTTCTTGGCGGCGGGGGGGAGGGGCAAGGAGGCCCCGGCCTTGCGCCTTGTTATCTGAGCTAACCGGCTTGCGCGGTGTGTTACTCCATGCCCGCGCGGGTCGGCGAGCTGTGTCCGCTGGTGAGAAGGAGGGACGTCAACGACCAGCGCCGAAGGTGCGCCCCTTGTCGTAGGTATCGGTGTCCTTGAAAGTGAAGACGCGACAACCGGCGGTCAGACTGGACGTTCAAGAGGCGTGGATTGCGCCGATGAAGGGCAGCACGGTGTAGAGCGAGAACGCAGTTACTTCGACTGTGCAGCGACGCGTGTTGGTGGGAGGTGCGAGTGATTGCCGCCTGCCACAGGGCATGCTCATGTGGCACGTTCAGCCGCCTGGTCCTGAGCATGACATATGAGTGGGGTTGACCCATTGGCAGTTCGCATGACACAAGGTCTCAAACTCAATTGTCGCGAAAGGGCTGGCCACATGAAGATCGGATACGCTCGCACCTCGACCCTGGATCAGACTGCAGGCTTGGATGCTCAAAATCGGGACCTCACTGCCGCCGGATGCGAGAAGGTCTTTGCAGAGAAGGTCTCGTCGGTGGACAAGGCGCAGAGGGTCAAGCTGGCCGAGGCGCTGGAGTTCTGTCGCGAGGGCGACACACTCGTTGTGACAAAGCTCGACCGCCTGGCCAGATCGACGCAACACCTTCTCAGCATCGTCGAAGAGTTGGAGGCGAAAGGAGTGGCGTTGGAAATCCTCGCTATGGGCATCGATACCGGCACACCCACTGGCAAGCTCATGCTTACGATGCTGGGCGGCGTCGCAGAGTTCGAGCGCAACATCATGCTAGAGCGACAGCGCGAGGGCATCGCCAAGGCGAAGGCTGCGGGGAAGTACAGAGGTCGCCAGCCCACTGCGCGGGCCAAGGCTGATGAAATGCGCCGTCTTAGCGATGAGGGCCGCACCCGCAAGGAAATCGCCGAAGCGCTGGGCGTCTCCGAGAGAAGCGTGTACCGGGTTCTGAGCGCCGTTTGATGCGGGCGGGGGGGAGGTAGACCGGGAACAAGCCTTATGCCTCTCCTCGGCCTTCCCACAGCCTCTCATGACTATCACCTGCCAAAGGATAGCTCAGGGCTTCCAGTGCGTCTCTCTTGGTCTCAAACGGCGCACCGCCTGAGTAGAGACCGTATGTCATCGTCTTTAGATCGTGCCCGAGGATCCTTGCACTGATGATCTCCGGTATTCCTGCAGCATCAAGCTGGGTGGCAACGGTCTTGCGGAGTGAGTGATAGACGTACGTACGGTCAAAGCCGAGAGCTGTCTTCAAGCGCCCGAACCTCTTCCCATTCGCGTTGGACCTGTCATCGTATTTGTTGTTCGTCAGGCCGGACATCACGTACCCGTCTTTGCTGGTCGAACACATGTGCCGGATCGCGGGTTTCAGCATGGAGTGGATCGGCACCTCGCGGAGGCCTGCCTCGGATTTGGCGTCGATAATCACGAAGCGGTCTTCAGTGACTTCGGATACGCGGAGGGCGCACAGTTCTTCAATCCTGCAGCCTGTCCACATACCAAGCCAGATCAGCAGGCCTAAGTCACGATCATCACGTTCGACCGCAGCCGACAGGAGCGACACCACTTCACTTGGCGAGAACTCGCGGCGCTTGTCCGCTAGCGTTGCTTTTGTGCCCTTCTTGGTCATCGGCACTGCCTTGTAGAAGGGATCGACGTCGTCGGGAACGATGTCCAGGCGTTGCAGGTATTCCCAGTAGCCTCTCGCGGCGGAGACAATCCGGCGGATCGTTGGGAGCTTCAGGCCGTCAGTGTGCTGGAGTTCGTGGGCCCACGCCTGCACCTTCTTCCGTTCGACATTGTGAGTGACTGTCCCCCGTCAGCGCCCCTGGGACATCTGAGTTGACTTTGTAACGGAGGGTTTCTGGCTCATCGTAACCACCAAGGATTGGAGATGAGACAGAAACCCGGAACAGCGAAGCCGAGGGCGGAGTCGATGGTGAAGGACATCCGCCGGCGCACGCGGAAGCACCATTCCGCCGAAGAGAAGATCCGCATCGTCCTTGAAGGGCTGCGCGGGGAGGACAGCATTGCCGAACTCTGCCGA
>NZ_JAHVIT010000004.1 GCF_019801605.1 Maritimibacter alkaliphilus | reverse complement strand
AGTTGTTTGTCCATCGAATGAACCAAACCGCCCACATATCTCTTCAGATACCAGCAATGTCAAAGAGCGTGAGAGACAAAAACCAGACCGTTGCGCCCTAACTTGCGGCGCGCCCGCCCGAATGCATCTCGAATTCCGTTCCGCCTTAACCGCAGTGGCTCTCGCCGCCGCGCCGTCCAGCGCCCCGTCAGCGCCTCAGCGCCGCCGGTGAAGGGGCTTTTACGGAGAGTGACGGAGACCCGCAAGAGGGATCTTCAAAAAACTTTCGTGGAAACCTCCGGGACAGGCCGCCCCACGGGTGAGAGAGAACGGGTGAGCGCGCACGCACGCGAGGGAGCGCATCAAAACCCTTGTTTTTAAGGGGTTCTCAGGGGAACACGTTTCACGAACGAAAAACCGGAGGCGACGCGACTGCCGTTACGACAGGACCGGCCATCGGGGCGCGGCCGCGCGGAATGGACGGCGCCCGGAGGCGGGAGAGGCGTGGAATCCGAGGCTTTGACGGGGTCGGATCGGCGGTCAGACCCGAGTCAGGGGCGCTCCGAGGGGCGCGAGACCCGAGGTGACGTGGGGTCGGATCGAGAATTTCGGCCCGAGTGACGATTCGGGGGCCGAATCGTCGGGGCAGAGGGGCCCGGAAGTGAGTCGCGCGATTCGCCGATCGGCGGCGACGGGCGACTCGCAGGAGGGAGAGTGCCGGGGCGCAAACGCCCCGACGCGTGGTTCAGCTGGCCGTCACGAAGAGCTGGCGCGGGAAGGTCGTCAGCCGCTCGGCGCCGTCCTTGCGCACCACGATGGTCTCGGACATGCCGAACCCCCTGGCCAGCACGTAGCTGTGGAACACCATGCCCTCGGCGAAGCTCCACTCGGCGCCGGGATGGGCCTCCATCGGTTCGCCGCCGTTGGGCTGCAGGAGGAGCCCGACGGAGTAGAAGGTCTTGTTCGTGTAGCTCTCACGCAGGCCCGCCGAGAGGATGCCATCGCGGTAGATGCTGTCAGGCACCGTCGCCGCAACACCGGGAGCGACGGCCGCGAGGGCCTCATCCTGGATCGCGATCAGCTGCTCGGCGAGGCGGTGGTCGGCGTCACTCGCCTCGGCCACGCGGATCGGACGCATGAAGCGGGCGTGGTAGTGATGGTTGTTCGGCGTCACCTCCAGCTGGACGATATCGCCGCGCTCCATCACCCGGTCGGAATAGCCGCCATGCAGGTGATAGGCGCGCTCGCCGGAGGAGAGCACGCCCGGACCGGGCAGGTCGGAGCCCGCGCGGATCATGGCGGCACAGATCGCGGCGGCCATCTCGCGTTCGGTCACACCGCTGCCGGCGGTGTCGATACCGGCCTGCATCCCGGCCTCCGCGGCGCGGGCGGCGCGGCGCTGATAGGCGATCTCGGCCTCGGACTTGATCAGCTTCATCATCGGCACGAGGGGGGATTCGTTCACGAACTCGGCGGAGGGCATTGCCGCGCGGATCGCCTCCCAGCGGCTGGCGTTCAGCACCCAGGCGTCCATCTCGACCCCGATCCGGGCGGTGGCGCCGATCCGGCTGCGGATCGCCTCGACCGCGACGGCGGTGCGATCATCGCTGTCGGTCCAGAGCACGCGGTCGGGGAAGACGCAGGTGCTGTCGAGGTAGTATTCCTCGACATCGCGGGCAAAGAGCGTGGGCTGCCCCTCGGCCGGGATGATGGCGAACTGGAAGGTGCCGTAGGCGCGGGTGAAATAGCCGGTCAGCCATGTCACCGTCTCGGGCAGGAAGGCGAGGAGCGCATCCTGCCCCTTCTCCTTCAGCGCGGCCTGCACGCGGGCAAGGCGCGCGTGGTATTCAGCGGGTTCGAACCAGTAATTCGTCTCGACCATGTCTCAGCCCCGTTGCACGAGTTCGACGAACCGCGTGATCATTGTCTTGGCCTCGGCCGCGTCATGGGCGGAGGCGATGAAATCGTCGACGTCGCCGCCGTCCTGCACCATGCGGGCGCGGTTGCCCTCGAACCACTCGGGCGCCTGCGCCTGGGTGACTTCGGGGTGGCCCTGGATGCCCCACGCGGAGGCGGTGCGGTGGCGCCAGACCTGGTTCGGGCAGAGATCGGAACTGGCGAGGATCACCATGTCCTCGTGACCGTGCCGGACCTCGTCATTGTGCCAGACGAACATGTTCACGGTCTCGCGCCAGTCGGCGGCGAGCGGATCGTCCTTGGCCGCCGGATGCACGGCGAGGTCCTTGTAGCCGACCTCGCAGAAGTCGCGGCGGAACACCTGGTCCTTGCCGCAGAGGGCGGAGGCGAGGATCTGGCTGCCGAAGCAGATGCCGAGCTGCGGGATGTCCTTATCGGCGGCATCGCGGATCAGGTCGTGTTCCCGGTCGATCCAGTCGATCTCCTCGTAGGCGCCGTGCGGGCTGCCGGAGAGGAAGATGCCGTCGTAGCCGTCGAGCGAGGCGGGAAACTCGCCGTTGTAGGCCCAGTAGCGATCCACGGCGAGGCCCCAGCTCTCGAAGCGGTCGTCGAGCTTCGCCACGGATTGCAGCGAGCGTCCATTGCCCAGGTAAAGCAGGCGTTTCTTGGCCATGTCGGGTCCTCTCGGTTCAGAAGTCAAATTCGGTATACCAAGGGAATTCCGACCGGCAACCGAAACCTGTTGCGGGGCCCCTGCCCCGGTGGGGCAAGGGCGGCGTTGCTTGATTTTCGATCAGGGACGGGCGCGCGCCGTCAGGCCGCCCAGCTTTCGCAGAGTCCGGCGATCACCTGCACCGCCGCGGCGAAGTCGGAGATCTCCATCGCCTCGTGCGGATTGTGCGAGCCATTGCGGTTGCGGATGAAGACCATCGCCGTCGGCACCCCCTGCGCAGCAAAGACCGCGGCGTCGTGACCCGCGCCGCAGGCCATGACCCGGGCGGGAATGCCCTTGGCCGCGGCGCTCGCCTCCAGCCGGGCGATGACTTCCGCGTCCATCCGGGCGGGCGTGCTGCCGGTTTCGGCCCCCAGGTCGAAGCGCACGCCCTGCCGCTGTTCGATGCCCTGCACGATGCGCTTCAACTCACCGCGCATGAGGTCCAGCGTCTCGGGTTCGGCGCTGCGGGTGTCGAGGGCGAAATCGGTGCGTCCGGCGACCTTGGAGAAGGCGGCCTCGCCCGCGACGGTGGCGTTCTGCCCGAAGGTGACGGCCAGGTCGCGGCCCTCGGCCTCCAGCCGCTGCCAGGCCTCGTCCATGGCGACGATCAGCTGGCTGGTGGCCAGCACCGCATCCTGCCGCACGCGCTTCGGTGTGGCGCCGGAATGGGCATATTCCCCCCGGCAGGAGGCATGGCGATGGCGGAAGCTGCCGCGAATGCCGGTCACGATGCCGATGGGCAGGTCTTCGGCCACAAGCACGGGCCCCTGTTCGATATGCGGCTCAAGGAAGAGACCGATACGTCTGGGGTCCAAATGAGGCGTGCCGGCCTTGAGGGTCTGGCTGTCGCCCCCCGCCGCGTCGATCGCGACGCCGAGTGCGATGCCGTCCCCGGCGCGGCGCACCTCGTCCAGCTCCTTGCCTGTCAACTTGCCGAAGGCCGCGCGGCTGCCGATGTAGGAAGCGCCGAACCACGTGCTTTCCTCGGCCCGCACCGCCATGATGACAAGGTCCACCGGGGGCTTCCGCCCTGCCGCATGGAACCCCGCCGCCACTGCGAGACCGGCCAGAACGCCTGCCGCTCCGTCAAAGTTGCCACCCGAGGGCACCGAGTCGAGGTGCGACCCGATCATGATCGCGGGACCGTCGCCTTCCCCCTTCATGGTCAGGTAGAGGTTGCACGCCGCGTCCATCTCGGCCCGCATGCCCAGCTTCAGCGCCTCGCGCCGCACCATGTCATGGGCGATCTGCTCTCCCAGACCGTAGGACACCCGGTTGATGCCGTTCGGCCCGCCGGTGCGGGCGCGCAGCTCATCGAACAGCCGCCCGGCAAGGGCGATGTCCGGCACGATGGCTGCTGCAGTGGCCTTCGGGGGCGTCATGGCGGAAAGCTCCGCCGGTGCGGCAGTGGAAGTCATGCTCTGCTCAATCTCTTGATAATACTGTCCCGAACGCCCTGAAGGTGGGCGCTCATCTCGGCCGCGGCGGCCTCGCCGTCGCCGCCCGCTATGGCGTCGAGGATGATGCTATGTTCGCGGCAGGTGTCCGCGAGGCGCTCCGGCACGGCGCGCAGGTCGAACATCTGGGTCTGGCGCCGCAGGGTGCGGATCAACTGGCCCAGCTGGGGGTTGCCCGCCGCATCCGCGATTCCGCCGTGCAGCCGTTCGTCGATGTCCCGCACGAGCGCGCGGTCAGCGCGGCCATCCACCTCGGAGGCCAGCACCTGCTCCAGATCGGCCCGCAGCGCCGCGATCTCTTCCGCTGCCATGTGACCCGCCGCCATGCGCGCGGTCGCGGGTTCCAGCAGCATCCGGATCTGAAGAGTGTCCATGAAATCCTCGATCCGCATCTGCTTGACCTGCAGCGCCCGGCCGTAACGGATCAGCAGCCCTTCACCTTCGAGCATGAGGAGCGCATCACGCACCGGCGTCCGCGACATGTCCAGCAGCTCGGCCATGCGACGTTCGTTGATCACGTCGCCGGGCTTCAGCTCGGCACCCTGAATCAGCTCGAGCAGCCGGTCATAGGCCTGCAGGGCGAGTCGTTTGTCGGGCGTGGTCAGCATCAGGCGGTCTCCGATTGTGCGCGCATTGCAGCCTTCTGCCCGAAATGCCCCATATCGGGCAAGTTGCGCGATCTCGGTGTTCGAAATGTATTCCGTCGGTTGACCACTGGTATACCGAGCGCATAACGTCAGTGCAAAGACTTTCCGACTTGAAGGCCAAAGCGCCTGAAGGAGCCTGCCCCGTGTCCGTCACACCCCAATCCATGCTTCCCTTCCCCAAGACAGACCTGCTTGCCCGTCAGGACAGGCTGCGCGCCAAGCTGCGCGAAACGGGTGCCGATGCGATGCTCGTCTTCAGCCAGGAGAGCCTGTTCTGGCTCACCGGCTACGATTCGGGCGGCTTCGTCTTCTTCCAATGCGCGGTGGTGACGGCGGATGACCGACCGATCACCCTGCTGACCCGCCGGCCCGACCTGCTGCAGGCCAAGATGACCTCGACCATCGAGGACATCCGCATCTGGCAAGACGCCGACGACGCGAACCCCGCCGCAGACCTGAAGGCCATCCTGGACGAACTGGGGCTGCAAGGCGGCCGCGTGCTGATCGAGCTCAACACCCACGGGCTGACCGGCTGGAACCTCTGGCGCTGCCAGCAGACCTTCGGCGACTGGTGCCGGCTGGAACATGACGAGCAGATGCTGCGCTTCCTGCGGCTGGTGAAAAGCCCCGCGGAAATCGACATCATGCGCACCGCAGGCAAGATCTGCGACCGCGCGCTCGACGCGGTGATCGAAACGGCGCGCCCCGGGCTGCTCGACAGCGACCTGAAGGCCGCCTACCTCGCCTCGATCCTTGGCGATGGGGCGGACATGCCGCCGAACGCGCCGCTCTTCAACTCGGGCGAACGCGCGGTCTTTGGCCGGGGCGTCACCAAGCCACGCAAGCTGGAGGCCCAGGACCAGATCCTGGTCGAGTACCCGGTGGCCTACCGCCACTACAACGTGAAGACCGAGTGGACCGTCCTCTTCGGCCAGGTCCCCGACAAGCAGCGCCACATGTATGATGTGGGCCGCGAGGTCCTGACCAAGATGACCGACCTCGCCCGCCCCGGCACGACGCTGGGCGAGATTTTCGATGCCTATGCCAACGGCCTCGACGCCGCCGGCTATGGCCGCGCGCGTTATGGCGCCACGGGCTATTCGGTGGGCATTTCCTATGCGCCCACCTCGATGGACGTGCCGCCGATGATCTACCCCGGCGCCCAGATGCGCTGCGAGCCGGGCATGACCCTCTTCTACCACGTGATGAACGGCGACGGGGACACCGGCCTCGCCATGGGGGTCGGGCATACGCTGCTCGTCACCGAAGGCGCGCCGGAGGTACTGACCTACCTGCCGGACGAGCTGACCGTCATCACGTGATCCCGAAGACCCCCCCAAACAACAAAAGCGCCCGCGAGGGCACACCAGCACGGAGACCACAATGAGCCACTTCACCCTCTCCCGCCGTCACGTCCTGATGGGGCTTGCGGCCAGCACCGCCCTGCCGGGCATGAGCTTTGCCCAGGGCGCCACGCCCGTCTCGGGCGGCACGCTGAAGATCAGCCACTCGACCCGGATCGCCACCCTGAACGTCCTCAGCCTGTCGGGCCCGGCGGAATACCCCTGCATCGACATGCTCTATTCCGGCCTGACCCGCACCGGTCTGGACAACCAGCCGCACCCGGACCTCGCCACCGAGTGGAGCGCGAACGACGACGCGACCGAGTTCACCTTCATCCTGCGCGAAGGTGTCACTTTCCACGATGGCACGCCTTTCACCGCCGATGACGTGGTCGCCACCTACGAGGCGATTCTGAACCCCGACATCCCCTCGGCCGCCCGTTCGGTGCTGAAGATGGTCGAAAAGGTCGAAGCCCTGGATGACCTGACGGTGAAATTCACCCTCAGCGCCCCCTTCGCGGACCTGCCCTATTCCACCGCCCACGCCAACGCACGCATCCTGTCGCGCGCGGCGCTCGAAGGCGACCTGAGCAAGCTGGACACCACGGCGAACGGCACCGGCCCGTTCAAGCTGGAGACCTATGACAGCGCCCGCATGGTCCGCCTCGTGAAGAACGAGACCTACTACAAGCCCGGCCAGCCCTACCTGGACGCAGTGGAGATGATGCTCTTCCCCGACCTCGCGGCCGAAACCGCCAACTTCCTGTCCGGCGCGACCGACGTCATGCTGACCGTCCAGCAGGCCGACTTCCAGCGTATTTCGGACAGCGCCGGCGTCGAGGCACAGCAGGTCGGCTCGGGCCGCTACGTCTGCGTCGTCATGCGTCAGGACCAGGAACCGTGGAACGACGTCCGCGTTCGCAAGGCCTTCGGCATGGCCGTGGACCGCGAACTGCTGGTCGAGGTCATCCTCGAAGGTCTCGGCCGCCCGGCCTACGACTCGATCGTCGCGCCGGAGATCGAATACGCGACCGACAAGCCCGTGATCCCCTACGATCCCGAGGCCGCCCGCGCCCTGCTGGCCGAAGCCGGCTATCCCGATGGCCTGAAGGTGACCCTCGTCGCCTCCGACCGTCCGGCGATCCGGGCCCAGACCGCGATCGCGATCCAGCAGACCGCCGGCGCCGCGGGCTTCGACGTCGAGATCAAGACGATGCCGCACGACACCTACCTCGCAGAGGAATGGATGAAGGGCGATTTCTACATCGGCTACTGGGGCATGCAGCCCACCATCGACGCGACCTACAACCTGCTGCTGACCTCGGACGCCTCCTACCAAGACACCGAGTGGAAGAACGAGGCGTTCGACGCGCTCGTGGCCGAGGGCCGTTCGACCGTCGATCCCGAGAAGCGGGCCGAGATCTATGCCAAGGCGCAGGCGCTGGAGCTGGAGCAGAGCCCCTACATCGTTCCCTTCTTCGAAGACGTCCTGACCGCCTCGCGGGAGACCACTGTCGATTGGCACATCGCGCCGATCTCGCGGTTCTTCTTCATCGAGGATGTCTGGATGAACAAGGCCTGAGGAAACACCAGTGAGTCTCGCCTACTTCCTAAGACGACTCGGCGCAGTGCTGGCGGTGCTTTGCATCGTCAGCGTTGCCGTCTTCGCCATCACCACCATCCTGCCGGGCAACGCCGCGCTGATGATCCTCGGAGAGAACGCCTCTGCCGAGAACCTCGCCGCGATGGAACGCCAGCTCGGGCTCGACCAGCCGGTCCTCGTGCAATACCTGCACTGGGTCGGCGGCGTCCTGCACGGCGATTTCGGCACCTCCCTGAGGCTGCAATTGCCGGTCGCCGAGGTCGTGGGCGAGGCTTTCTGGAACTCCATGGCCCTTGCGGCGATCGCCCTTGTGGCGGTCACCGTGATCGCGATCCCGCTCGGCACGCTCGCGGCGCTGAAGCGGGGCACCGGCTGGGATCTGGGCATCGGCCTCATTTCCTATGTCGGCACCGCGCTGCCTGAATTCGTCACCGCCACGCTGCTGCTGGTCTTCTTCGCCGATCCGGTGCGCCAGTTGCTGCCCGCGGGCGGCTTCGTCTCGCCGGCGGAGGATTTCGGCGGCTTCATCGAACATGCCATCCTGCCCTCGGCCACGCTGGGGCTGATCCTGATGGCCCATATCTCGCGTCAGGTCCGCTCTGAGCTCTCCGAGGTGCTGACCTCCGACTACGTCCGCGCGGCCCGCCTCAAGGGCGTGCCCGAGGGCCGCGTCATCCGGCGCCACGCGCTGCCGAACTCGCTGGCCCCGGCCGTCGCGGTGATCTCGCTCGACATCGGCTACCTGCTGGGCGGCATCATCGTGGTGGAGGAGATCTTTGCCTGGCCCGGCCTCGGCCGGCTGCTGATCTACGCGCTGCAAAACCGCGACCTGCCCGTCATTCAGGCCGTCACACTCCTGCTGGCGGTGGTCTATGCCATCTCCAACCTGATTGCCGACCTGATCATCGCCAAGCTCGATCCGCGGGTGCGCTATGCGTAAGATTTTCAAGTCTCCCACCGGGATCATTGGCGTGATCCTGCTGACCATCGTCCTCTTCGCCACCGTCTTCGGCCCGTGGATCGCGCCCTATGACCCGCAGGCCTTTGATGCCCGCGCCCGTCTTCAGGGCCCCTCCATGGCGCATTGGCTGGGCACCGACCAATATGGCCGCGACCTGCTCTCGCGCATCCTCAGCGGCGCGCCCTCCACCGTGGCCTTCGGCCTTGGCGCCACCGTGCTTGGCGTCGGCGTCGGCTCTGTCATCGGCGTGATCGCCGGTGTCGCGGGCGGGCGCACCGACAGCATCATCATGCGCATCCTCGACGGCATGCTGGCCATGCCCGAGCTGCTCTTCACCCTGCTGATCGTCACCTTCCTCGGCGGCGGCACGACGCAGGCGATGCTGGCCGTGGCCGTCACCTTCACCCCCGGCATGGCCCGGATTGCCCGCAGCGCGGTGCTTTCCGTCCGGACCCGGGAATATGTCCTGGCGGCCCAGGCCCGGGGCGAAAGCCGCGCCTGGATCGTGGGCCGCGAGGTGCTGCCCAACGCCCTCGGCCCGATCATCGTCGAGGCGACGATCCGCGTCAGCTTTGCCATCATGATCGGTGCGACCCTCGGCTTCCTCGGCCTCGGCGCGCAGCCGCCCTCGACCGAATGGGGCCTGATGGTCGCCGAGGCGCGGCAGTTCATGTTCCGCAACCCGTGGTGTGTGGCCGTGCCGGGCCTCGCCATCGCGATCACCGCCTTGGGCTTCAACCTGTTCGGCGACGCCCTGCGTGACGCCTTCGATCCGAAGAGGGGCCACTGATGAGCAGCCGTATCCGCACCGACCGGGGCAAACCGCAGGCCGAGGCCCCCGTCCTCGACGTGCGCCACTACTCGATGGCCTATGACACCGAGTCCGGGACCACCACCGCGCTCGACGACGTCTCGCTGATGATCTGGCGCGGCGAGACCCACGCCCTTGTCGGCGAAAGCGGCTCGGGCAAGTCGACGCTGGCCTGGGCCATCACCCGCTACATGGCCGAGAACGCCCGCGACACCGGCGGCGCGATCCTGCTGTCGGGCGAGGACATGATCGGCAAGGGCCGGGCCGAGCTGGAGGCCCTGCGCGGCCGCCGCATCGCGATGGTCTACCAGGACCCCTCCTCGTCGCTGAACCCGACCATGCGTCTGGGGGAACAGCTGGCAGAGGTGCTGATCCGGCACCGCGGCATGTCCCAGAAGGAGGCCTGGGCCGAGGGCGAGGCAGCCCTGGCCCGCACCGGCATCGCCAAGCCCGCCGAGATGATGCTGCGCTACCCGCATGAATGTTCGGGCGGCGAGAAGCAGCGCGTCGTGATCGCCACCGCCTTCGCCTGCAATCCCGAGCTGATCATCTTCGACGAGCCGACCACCGCGCTCGACATCCTGACGGCGAACCAGATCCTCGACCTCTTCATCCGCCTGCGGGAAGAGACCGGGGTGGCCGCGCTCTACATCACCCATGACCTCGGGCTGGTGGCGCGGATCGCCTCGAAGGTGTCGGTCATCCACAAGGGCAAGATCGTCGAACAGGGCGATCTGGAAACCGTCTTTGGCGCGCCGGAGCACCCCTACACGCGCAAGCTGCTGGCCGCCCTGCCCCGGCCCGAGGACCGGCTGGCCCTGCCCGCCCCCACCGAGGACACGCCGCTTTTCGAGGCGCGTGACGTGGGCGTGCAGTACAATGCCCCCGGCTGGCTGACCCGGATGCTGGACAAGAGTGCCGCCGCCCACTGGGGCGCGCGCAACATCACGCTGGACGTCCGCCCGGGCGAGTTGCTGGGCATCGTGGGCGAAAGCGGATCGGGCAAGTCCACCATCGCCAAGGCGGCAACCGGGCTGAACCCTTTCGAGGGCGAGATCCGTTTCGACGGGCGCAGCTTCGCCTCGCGCGAGGCTTTCGACCGCAAGTATCGCCGCGATGTGCAGATCATCTTCCAGCACCCGGATTCGAGCCTGAACCCGCGCGAAACCATCGGGGGCATCCTCTCGCGCCCGCTGAAGCTCTACAAGCTCTGCCCCGCGGGCGAGGTGCGCCAACGGGTGCGCGAGCTGCTGGAGATGGTGTTGCTGCCGGCGGAGTATGCCAGCCGCTATCCGCACCAGCTGTCGGGCGGGGAAAAGCAGCGCGTGGCGATCGCCCGGGCCTTTGCCGCCGAACCGCGTCTGGTGATCTGCGACGAGATCACCGCCGCGCTCGACGTTTCGGTGCAGGCTGCTGTCGCGCGGCTGCTGGTGGACCTGCAAAAGCGTTCCGGCGCGGCCTGCATCTTCATCACCCATGACCTCAACCTGATCCGCCAGCTGGCGCATCGGATCGTCGTCTTCCAGCGCGGCGCGCTGGTCGATGCCTTCGACGTGGCGGACGCCGGATCGCCCGAGCGGCACCCCTACACGCAGGCGCTGCTGAACGCGGTGCCGGTGCCGCACCGTCCCGAAGACCAGCCGGACCTGATGGAGCCCCAAGCATGACCTCGCCCACCTTCGACCCCAAGGCGCTTGCCGACAGCATCGACGCCCCCGCCTGCCTGTCGCGCCTCGCGGACATGGTCCAGCACAAGAGCTACTCGGAAACCCCGGGCGAGCGTGTGCTGGCCGAACGCATGGTCGCGGTGATGCAGGAAATCGGCCTCGACGAGGCCTACCTGATGCCGGTCGAGGGCGAGCGCGTGAACGCCATCGGCATCTGGCGCGGCACCGGCGGCGGCAAGAGCCTGCTGTTCAACGGCCACCTCGACACCAACCCCGCCACCGAGGGCTGGACGGTCGATCCCTGGGAAGGGAAAATCGACGAGGAATTCATCTACGGCATCGGCGTGTCGAACATGAAGGCGGGCGACGCGGCCTATCTCTCGGCGGTCGAAACGCTGATCCGCAACGGCGTGCGCCTCAAGGGCGACGTGATCCTGACCTTCGTCATCGGCGAGCTTCAGGGCGGGGTCGGCACGCTGGCCGCGGTGAACGCGGGGCTGCGGGCGGATTACTTCATCAACTCCGAACCCTCGGACCTTCAGGCCGTGACGATGCATGCCGCCGCCTTCACCTTCGTGATCGAGCTGGAAGGCGTCACCCGCCACCTGTCGAAACGCGAAGCGGCGGTGGATGCCATCCTCGCGGCCTGCACCCTGATCCCCGAGCTGACGGAGATGACCTTCTCCGACGCGCCGAGCGAGGAACACCGCTCGATCAACCGCGTCCACGTGGGCGTGATGCACGGGGCGCTCGGCCGCGACCTGCATGAATGGCGCCCTCCGCAGGTGGCCGATTTCGTGCGGCTCAAGGGCTCGGGCCGCTACGGGCCGGGCCAGACGGAGGCGAATGCCCTCGCCGACATCCAGCGCGTGCTGGACGGGCTGGCCGAGCGGATGCCGGGCCTCAAGGCCACCGTCCGCTCGGAGGCCAAGGAAGGCCGCCCGATCATGCCCGCCTTCGAGGTCTCCCGCGACAGCCACATCGTCACCGCGATCAACGCCGCCTACGAGGCGGTGCGCGGCGTGCCCCAGCCCACCGGGGCGATCACGCCCCCGGGCTACTTCGGCACCGACGCGGGGCATCTCTATGAACATGGCGGCATGGAGGGGATCGTCTGCGGCCCGGGCGGCAAGTTCAACACCATGCCCGACGAGCGGGTCGAGATCACCGATTACCTCGACTGCATCCGCATCTACCTGATGACCCTCTGCGATATCTGTGAACTGGCATGACCGACCTCGCCCTCGAATACACCGGCCAGAGCGCCAATGGCGCCGTCTCCCTGCGGTTCCCGGAAGCCGAGTATCGCGCCCGCATCGCCCGCACCCGGGCCCAGATGGCCGCGCGCGGCATCGACGCGCTGCTGGTCTTCGCGCAGGAGAGCCACTTCTACCTCACCGGGTTCGATACGGCGGGGTATGTCTTCTTTCAGGTCGGCATCCTGACCGCGGCCGACGGGCCCCTCACCCTGCTGACCCGCACGCCGGACAAGCGGCAGGCCGAGGTCAATTCGCTCTATGACGACGTGCGCATCTGGCTGAACGCCGAGGACGCCAACCCCGCCATCGACCTGCGCAACCTGCTGGACGAGATGGGGCTGCGTGGCGCCAAGGTGGGCGTGGAATTCGCCACCTATGGTCTGACAGCCGCCAATGGCCGCTCGGTCGAGGCGGCGATGGCGGGCTTCTGCACGCTGGAGGATGCCTCCGACATCGTGCGCGGGCAGCGCCTCGTGAAATCGCCGATGGAGCTCGACTACACCCGCGCCGCCGGGCGCCTCGCCGATACCGCCACCATGGCCGCGATCGAGGCCGCCCGGCCGGGCGCCTTCGACTCCGCGCTCTCAGGCGCTGCGGTCACGGCGATGCTGGGTGCGGGGGCGGACATGCCCTCTGGCGGGCCGCTGGTGAACGTGGGACCCCGCGCGCTCTTCGGGCGCGGCATTGGCGGACCGCGGCGCATCGAGGCGGACGATCAGGTCCTGATCGAACTGGCGGGCTCTGCCTGCCGCTACCACGTGGTGATCGAACACACCGTCTCGGTCGGCAGGACCGACCCGCGGCAGGTCAGCCAGATGGGTGTCGCCATCGAGGCGCTGGAACGGATCAAGGAGGCCGCGGTGCCCGGCGAACGGCTGGGCACGCTGGACGACATCCACCGCAGCGTGCTGGACGGCGCGGGCTTTGCCAAGGCGCGCTATGCCGCCTGCGGCTATGCGCTCGGCTGTACCTTCAAGCCGACCTGGATGGACGTGCCGCCGATGATCTACACCGGCAACCCGCTGGTGCTGACCCCCGGCATGGTCTTCTTCGTGCACATCATGATCCCCGACACCGAAACCGGCCTCGTGGCAGGGGTGGGCCAGACCTTCGCCATCGGCGAGGAGGGCCGCGGGGTCGAGACCTTCAGCGCGCTGCCGCTCCAACTCTGGACCGTCTGAGGCAGACCGCCCGAGCCGGGGCTTCTGAGCCCTCCTGCCATCGGCCCGGCCCCCGCGGGGGCCGGACGCTCAGGCCATCAGCTGGACCCAGAGCCCGAGCGCCAGCGCCGTCATCACCACGAAGGTGCCGTTCCATTTCAGCGCCACCTCGCGCGGGGTGACCCCACCGAGCCGCGAGATGATCATCACCGAGGCGGTGAAGGGCGAGGTCGGCGCGGTCAGCGCCCAGCCGGAGGTCAGCGCGAGGACCACGGCAATCGGGGCCACGCCCATCTCGGTCGGGCTTGGCAGCAGCTGCGCGAAGAGCGAGACGAAGAGGATCGGGTTCAGCCCGGCCTGTCCCGCCAGCGGGATCAGGATCAGCGGCAGTACCAGCAGCAGACGTGCAGGCACCATGCCAAGGTCGACCCCCGCCGCGGCAATGGCCTGCGCCAGCAGCGCCCCCGCCGCGCTGCCGATGAAACCCGCGGTGCTCAGCAGCACAATCTCGGCCTTGTAGCCGGGCAGGTCACCAAAGGCGTAGTGCCGGGCGCGCCGCCCCAGTTCCCGCAGCCTCTCGCCGGTGCCGCGTTCCACCAGAACCCAGCAGGCGGCGATCAGCGGCACCAGCCCCAGCACCGTCCGCGATGGCGGTATCCCCGCGAAGACGTCCAGCACGACGGCCGGCACCGCCACCGCCGTCAGCAGCGCGGCCAGCGGCCAGAGCGCGCGGGTGTCCCGCGCCGCCGTCTGGTCCGGAGGCGCGACGACGGTGCCCTGCGGCAGGCTGCCCTTGAGCCTCCGGTCCACCAGCCAGCCCACGAGCACGATGATCAGTGCCGAACCGAGCCCGTGCGCCACGACGGAATTGATCTGCACCCCCGGCACGAGGGCCGAGGTGATGACCGTGGCAAAGGCCAGCGGCGACCAGCACAGCGAGGCGCTGAAGCCGCATTGCGCGCCCTGCAGCATCCGCCGGATGCGCAGCGCGCGGACAGCGGGCACCGGCTCCCGCTCGGCTGAGCGGCGCGCCATGGTCCCGAGCAGCGACAGCGCCCCGTAGCTCAGCATCAGCGCGAAAACCTGCGTCCCGAAGCCGAGCGCGAGGTAACGCCGCCCCGGCGGCTGATTCGCGATGAAGGCCGCGGCGCGGTTGATCGCCGGCGACCGGGCCGCGACATGTTCGAGGCTGGCAAGGGCGCAGAAGAAGGCCATGATGAAGCTGCCCTGCGCGAGCGCCGGTTGCAGCACCGCGAAGGGGTGCTCCAGCATGATCAGGCAATAGGCGGCCAGCAGCGTCGAGACGGTCAGGAAGACGTGCCGCGAGCCACGGACCCGGGGCGCCAGCAGCACCAGCACCACGACGAAGAGCACATCGGCCATGTAGGGTGTGCCGGCCTCGATCCCGATCCCGTGCAGCAGGTTGACCGCGATATTCGCGACCAGCAGGGCCCCGATGAGAAGTGTCATGCCCGTGGGAGGCGGCAAGACGGAAGGGGCTGGCTGCGGGGTGGTCTGCGGGGCGGGGGTCTCGGTCATCGTGTCCTGGCGGTTTCCATCGGCGCGTCTCCCCCCGCGCCGCCAACCTAGCCCGTCTGCCCGGGCGATCAAATGGCGAAAGCGCCCTTGCAGGCAATTCGTACGGGGCAATAGCCCCCTCAGCGATGCCGTTTGAACCGCCGCCCGACCTGTGCTCACTTTCGCAGCCGCGGGGCCTCGCCATGGGGATCGAACCAGACCTTGCCCTCCGCGTCCCCGCACGCGGGATCGCCGAAATGATGCGCGGGCGGCACCTCGGCCTCGGTCAGGTCGAGCTGGCGCATCCGGCGCCGCTCGCGGCGGGGATCGGCATCCCTGTCGCGCCGGTCACTGGCAGCGAGGCACAGTCCGGGGATCGGCGTCTTGCGTCTGGAGCGGGCCATGGGCGCCTCCGGGGATGCGGGACAGGAGGGATGACAGGGACATAGCACGAATCCCCCCTTACGTCAGCCGCACTGCCCTGCTTTCGGGCCGCGACGGGCCGCGGGATTCCCGTTTTTCTGTGGAAAGAGCGCCCTGCCACCATTGCGAGAGGGGGCAAGGCAGGCTATCTGCCCCCCTGAACCCCTGCCTGACGCAGCCTCGCTTCTCCTGTCCTCCAACCAAGGTTCCGACGCGCATGCAGACGCCCTACTATCTTATCGACAAGTCCCGCCTGCTTCCGAACATGGAAAAGATCGCCCGCCTGCGGGAGCTTTCCGGCGCCAAAGCCCTGCTGGCGCTGAAGTGCTTTGCCACGTGGTCGGTCTTCGACATGATGTCCGAATACATGGACGGCACCACCTCCTCCTCGCTCTTCGAGGTGAAGCTGGGCCGCGAGAAATTCCCCGGCGAAACCCACGCCTATTCCGTGGCATGGGCCCCGGAGGAGATCGACGAGGTGCTCGCCTCCTCCGACAAGGTGATCTTCAACACCGCACAGCAGCTGGCGCGCTTCGAAGAGGTCAGCCGCGATCATACCCGCGGGCTACGGGTGAACCCCGGCGTCTCGACCTCGGGCTTCGACCTTGCCGATCCCGCCCGCCCCTTCTCGCGCCTTGGCGAACACAGCCCCGAGGTGATCGAGCCGGTGGCGGACCTGATCAGCGGCTTCATGTTCCACAACAACTGCGAGAACGCGAGCTTCGAGCGCTTCGACGAGATGCTGGGCCAGATCGAGGACCGTTTCGGCCCGCTCATCAAGCGGATGAAATGGATCAGCCTTGGCGGCGGCATCCACTTCACCGGCGAGGGCTACCCGCTGGAGAAACTGGCCGAGCGGCTGAAACGCTTTGCCGGCGAGAACGAGGTGCAGGTCTACCTCGAACCCGGCGAGGCGGCGATCACCAAGTCGACCACGCTGGAGGTCTCCGTGCTGGACACGCTCTACAACGGCAAGAACCTCGCCATCGTCGACAGCTCCATCGAGGCGCATATGCTCGACCTGCTGATCTACCGCGAAAGCGCCAAGATGCAGGAAAGCGGCGATCAGGAGTGGATGATCTGCGGCAAATCCTGTCTCGCAGGTGACATCTTTGGCGAGTATCGCTTCCCGAAGGCCCTTCAACCGGGCGACCGCCTGTCGATCCAGGACGCGGCGGGCTATACCATGGTGAAGAAGAACTGGTTCAACGGCGTGCAGATGCCCGCCATTGCCATTCGTGAACTGGACGGCACCGAACGGCTGGTGCGCGGGTTCACCTACGAGGATTTCGCGGCTGCCCTCTCCTGAGGGTGTCGCGGGTGCGCGCCCCCTGCGGGCGCATCCAGACTCCGCGCATTCCGCGCGGCCAGACCCTGCGCCACCCGGCGCAGGCTGCCCCCGCACCCTTCACCGGGTGTCATGCTGACCGAGCGTCCCTCCGACGCCTCATCATAAAGGGAGTTCTGTCTTGAAGAAGAACGTTCTCATCATCGGCGCCGGTGGCGTCGCCCAGGTGGTGGCGCACAAATGCGCCCAGAACAACGACGTGCTGGGAGATCTCCATATCGCCAGCCGCACAAAGGCCAAGTGCGACGCGATCATCGAGAGCGTTCATGCCAAGGGCGCGATGAAGGTGGAGGGCACGTTCACCGCCCATGCCGTCGACGCGACCAAGCTGGCCGAGGTGGCCGCCCTGATCCGCGAGACCGGGTCCGAGATCGTGATCAACGTGGGCACCGCCTTCGTCAACATGCACGTGCTCGACGCCTGCATCGAGACCGGCGCCGCCTACATCGACACGGCGATCCACGAAGAGCCCGACAAGATCTGCGAGACCCCGCCGTGGTATGCCAACTACGAGTGGAAGCGCCGCGAGACCTGCACCGAGAAGGGCGTGACCGCGATCCTCGGCGCGGGCTTCGACCCGGGCGTGGTGAACGCCTATGCCCGGTTCGCCATCGACCAGATGGACGAGGTGAAGTCGATCGACATCGTGGACATCAACGCCGGCTCGCACGGCAAGTATTTCGCCACGAACTTCGACCCGGAGATCAACTTCCGCGAGTTCACCGGCGTGGTCTACTACTGGGAAGACCAGCAGTGGAAGGAGACGACCATGTTCGCCTCCGGCCACGAATGGGACCTGCCGGTGGTTGGCCCGTCCAAGGCCTACCAGTCGGGCCATGACGAGGTGCATTCGCTGGCCACCAACTATCCGCAGGCGGATGTGCGCTTCTGGATGGGCTTCGGCGATCACTACATCAACGTCTTCACCGTGCTGAAGAACATCGGCCTGCTGTCCGAGCAGCCGGTGACACTGGCCGACGGCGGCGAGGTGGTGCCGCTGAAGGTGGTCAAGGCCTGCCTGCCCGATCCCGCCTCGCTGGCGCCCGACTACACCGGCAAGACCTGCATCGGCGATCTGGTGAAGGGCACCAAGGACGGCCAGGAGATCGAGCTCTTCGTCTACAACGTGGCCGATCACAAGGACGCCTACGAGGAAGTGGGCAGCCAGGGCATTTCCTACACTGCGGGCGTGCCGCCGGTCGCCGCGGCGATGCTGGTCGCCACCGGCGAATGGGATGCCAAGACCATGAAGAACGTCGAGGAACTGGACCCGAAACCCTTCTTCACCCTGCTCGACCGGATCGGCCTGCCGACCCGCGTCATCAAGGGCGGCCTGAAGGGCGAGGACATGGCCTGGACCGATTACAAGGGTTGAACCCGCGAGGGTCCTCCCGCAGATCACCACAGACGGCCGCCCCCGGGAGCGGCCGTTTTCGTATCCCGGCCATACGGTCCCGCAAGGCCCCGCGCGATGCCGCCGCCAAGCCCTTCGGGCCGCGTGCAGAAAAACCTGCAGACGCCTGCGAATATTCAGTAGATTTTCCACCCGAAGCAGCCTCAAGATAGAGACGTGCACCTGTGTCCCGCAGACACGAGGCATCCGGTTACCTGTCTCGCCGTGCCCCCGCACGGCCATTCCTGAGTGTTGCACATGACCGTACGCAGTTTCGGAACCGTCAAGGAAATCATCCGCTTCGAAGGCACCGACCGGCTGGGCTACTGGCGCCGGTTCTCCATGCTCCTCGGGCTGGCGGTGGTCATCGCCACCATGGGGCTGGTACGGGATTCCGGCGCGGTGATCATCGCGGCGATGCTGGTCGCGCCGCTCATGACGCCGATCCTCGGCATCGCGGCGGCCATCACCACGGGCTGGATCGGCCGCGCCATACGGCTGATCGCGATCGTCTGGCTGGCAGCCTTCGCCAGCGTCTTCATCGCGTGGCTCATCGTCTGGCTGTCGGATTTCCCCCGCGGCGTACTGCTGCCCGGCGAAGTGCTGAGCCGGACCGACCCGGGGGCCGAGGACCTCGTGATCGCCCTCGCCGCCGGGCTGGCCGGGGCCTACGTGCAGATCCAGAAGTCCGAGCTCAGCCTGCTTCCGGGCGCGGCCATCGGCGTGTCCCTCGTGCCGCCGCTCGCCACGGCGGGCATCCTGCTCTACTTCAAGGAACCCACGCAGGCGCTGGAGGCGGTGCTGCTCTTTGCCACCAACTTCGGTGCGATCATCCTCTCGGCCTGCGGCGTCTACCTCGCCACCGGGGCGGGGCGTCTGCTGCTGACCTCCAGCAAGCGGCGGCTGCGGTTCTCCATGGGGCTTTCCATGGCGCTGCTGTTCCTCGTGGGGATCATGGCGCATCTCTTCACCACCACCTACTGGCGCTATGCCGAGACGCGGGCGGAATCCGCCCTTGCGGACGGCATCCTGAGATGGGCCGAAGGCGTCCCGGTGGAGGTGATCCGCGTCGACGTCAGGGCGGCGGAGAAACACGCCGAGGTCTGGGCGATCGTCGATCTCAGCTCCGAGGCGCAGTACCAGGTCGGCGCGGCAGCCGACCTCCTGCCGGAGCAGCTGAAGAAGACCGAGTTCCGCTCCGTCGCCAAGGAGGTCCTCGGACCGGACTTCAGCATCACCGTCCGCTACCAGCTGCGCTATGCCTGGGACATCGAACTGGCCACATTCGAGATTGGCCCGGCGGCCCCGGTCTCGTCCCGCAGCGGCAACTAGGGCGGCAATCCCGGCGGTCGGGCCCGCCGGAGGCAGCGGTCACAGGTCCGGATCGAACTCGGCGTAGTCGACCCCGTGGGCAACGGCATATTCATGCACCGCCCGCCCGTGGGCCGAGGCGGTCACCAGATTGCGCGAGACCTTGCGCAGCATGTCCGTCGCCACGCCCGCGTCGTTCTCGATGACCGAGAGCAGTTCCTCCGCCCCGATCCGTAGGAAGATGCAGTCCTCCACCGCGTAGAAGTCCATTGTCCGCGCCATGCCGAGGATGATGTTCAGATCCCCGATCAGGCGGCCGGGCTCCACCTCGGTGATCGGCGGGGCCTTGCCCCCGGCCTCCCCCGGCCAGTGGACGGCAGCCCGCCCGGCCAGACAGAGGTAGGCCGCGTCCGCCACCTGCCCGGCATGGAAGATCCGCTGCCCCGCCTTGACCCGGAACCAGACCGAGCTGAAGGCCAGCAGCTTGCGCTGTTTCAGGTCCAGCCCGCCGAAAAGCGCCGTCCGCGACAGCACCCGCAGCTTGCGTTCGAGGCTCTCGCGGGCACGGGCGTCGATCGGCTCGTCCTGCTCCGACATGGCGCCATCGATGCGCCCGTCGGTGATCTCGAGGTAGAGATCATATTGCTCCGGCCGGTAGAACTTGCGCTCGATGAAAATCTTGGTCGAGGTCGGCAGCAGGTGGCTGACCCGGTTGCGGCTCGCCTCGCGGTCGTCACGGGAGTGGCTGGCGAGGATGTTGCGCAGGATCAGGATGTCGGGCTTCTTGATGCCCGCGCGGGTGAAGGCCACCCGCTCGCGGTTGACCACCTTCAGGCTCTCGCCACCGGCGCTGACTTCCACGTCGAGGATCGCCTGCGCAACGCTGCGCCGCAGCCCGTGTTCGTTCAGCACCTGCGCAACGAGGTCGATGATCTCCTCCTCGCGGGCGCCCGCCGTGCGCGAGATGCGCCCGAAGATCGCGTTGCCCAGCAGGCTCATCACCGGGAAGTAGCGGTCCGGCTCGATCGGCTCGAAGAGCCCGTCGAGCTGCTCCAGCATATGCGCGGCGTTCTGCTTGCGGATGTCGAGGATGCGCTGCCGGAAGGTCTCGTCGAAGCTGGGCCCCATCTCCTCGGCGGAGAAGGCGAAGGGCACCGTCAGCATCAGCGCGAATTCCTCGGAGCTCAGGCCGTGATCGCCCTCGTCGCGCCAGCGGGCCGCGATATCCGTCAGCCTCACGTAGAGGTCCCGGTCGAGGTTCAGGCGCCGGAACAGCGGGTGCTCCGTCGCATCCACGCCAAAGGTGGCCCGCATCTCCAGCAGCACGCTGGCCGACATGGGCGCCAGTTCCCCGGTCAGGCCCTGATCCCGCAGCACGCGCAGGAAGTTCACGCTGCGCGACAGCGAAACCTGCGACAGCATCTTGCGCGGCAGGGCATAGAGCAGGTTCGTGGCCAGCGGCGAGACCGGGTTGAAGCTCTCGGGGTCAAACCGGTGCACCACGTCGTCGAGCCCCGCCACCCGCAGGCGATGCGCGATCTCGGGCCGCAGGCGCACCAGCGCCTCCGCCAGTTCGGGCATATGCGCCGGGTCGATGCGCCGGCTCAGCGCGCGCCGGACAAGGGCCTCGTCCATGTCCATCGCCTGCACCAGCTGGAACCACCAGTCGTGGACCTCGTCGATGGTGCTGAACCCGGCGACACCGGGATTGACCCAGTCGATGTCGGGCGACTCGGGACTGTTGCCGCTGCGCCGGGCCTCCTGTTGCCACTTGCGGACGTCCTGGGGCAGTTCCTCGTGGCCGGGCATGCCGCTGCGGAACGGCATCATCATGTTTTCCCGCAGCGTCCCGTGGAAGAAATGCGGGCTGGAGTTGGCATAGCCGATCCGGGTCGAGATCACGTCCTGGTGCAGGGCGTTCAGGTCCATCCCGTCGATCAGGATGCGGCCGCTGTAGGGGATCACCTCGCGCGCCAGAAGTTCAGCGAAGGCGATGGCGGCATTGTCGGAATCGGCCCGGATTGCCACGCGCGACCCGCCCGGGATGACACAGCTGATGTCCTCCAGCACGGGGCGGCCATCCTCGTCGATCACGGTCACGTTGCGCAGTTCGATATCGCCGTTCAGGCGCGGGATCTGGCGCGCGCGCCCTTCGAAGAGCGCGTCATCCACCAGCGGGCTCGACTTGAACTTGTCGACCAGCACCTCCCAGCGGACGGCCATGTCCTGCGTCTGGTTGTAGTAGGTCAGCAGTTCCTTCCAGGGCGAGGCGATGTCCTTGTAGGCCGCGAGCGCCGCGACGAGCGCGCCCACCGTGATCTCTCCCTTGATCGCCAGCAGGCCGCCGACCGAGTAGAAGAAGAACGGCGTCAGCTGGTTCAGCAGGTTGTTGAGGAACTTCATGAAGTACTTCTTCTTGAAGATCTCCAGCCGGATCGTGAAGAGCACCCCGAGGCGACGCGAATACTGCGCGAGGTTGTAGCGCGTGCCGCCGTTGATCCGCAGGTCGCTCACCCCGTTGACGGATTCCCCGATGTCGGTGGCAAAGTGCCGGATCTCCTGGATCCGGGCCTTGTTCAGCAGGTTGATCCGCCGTTGCAGCATCGGGATCACCAGCGCCTGCACCGGGATCAGCGCGATTGAGGCCAGCCCGAACCAGAAGCTCTGCGCGAAGAGGAAGGCGAGGATGGTCAGCATCTGCCCGGCCTGGAACACCGGCTGCGACAGGAAATCCCCCATCAGCCCGCTCATGGGTTCCACCTCGGAGGTGATCATCGACACCAGTTCGCCCTGGCTCGTGCGCCGGAAGTAGGGCTGCGGGAAGCGCAGCAGCCGCGTCAGCATCTGGAACCGCACCCGCCGCAGCAGCCGTTCCGCCACGATGCCGCGCATGGTGTTCAGGGCCATCTTGATCAGCCCGCTGGTCGTCACCGCCAGCAGGAAGCCGAAACAGAGCAGCATCAGGAATTCCACCTGCGTCAGGCGGATCCCCAGCACGAAGACATCCTCACCGGTGCCGCCGATGGCATCGTTGATGATCCGCTTGGGCAGCTCGAGCGAGACATACATCACCGGGAAGGCGACAAGGGTCACGATCAGCAGCTTGATCTGGTCGACCTTCGAATAGGTCCAGATGTAACGAAAGAGGGACTTTTCCATGGCTTGGCGTGAAACGGGCTTCTTCTGGGCAATGGGGAGTACGCGTAGTTAGACGGATTCCGAGGCCTGTGGCAGCAGAAAGTCGCCGTCCCACGTTCATGTGTGCAGAGAGCCTGTGCGGCTCAGGGCCCCGTGTGCACAGAGGCGCAGTGCGAGGGGGCAAGGGCGGATGGCGCCCCCCGAACTCCGCAGGCGCACAGACTGCGGCAGGTCACCGCTTGCGTAGCAGGCCCCCGCTGCCCCGGGCCCGGAACACCGCAGCGCAGGCGGCGACACCGACACAGGCGCAGAGCAGCAGCTTCGTCACCGGCTCCATCGTTCCCTGTATCAGCAGAGCGTGCACCACGCTGCCGGCCACGACGCAGAGCGCAAGCCCACGATGCAGCCGCCGCCAGATCCGTCCGCGTCGCCGGATCAGGGTCGACGCGGCCAACGCGAAGAGCCCCCACATCGCCAGCACACCCCAGAGCGAGAACGGAGTGGGCGAGGCCAGAAGAAGCGCGTCGATCACGTCCGGGGGGCTGGTGATCCAGAGCCCCGCCACATGCACGACGATCGCCCCGACCAGCAGGAGGCCGAGCGCGGCATGCAAGCGGCGCCCGCGGCGCCCCTCGGTCCCCGGCAGGCCCCCCCGCGCCAACAGGGGCTGGAAGAGCAGCAGCGCGAGGGCAAGGATGCCCGCAAATCCTGCCGCGATATAGACCGGCTGACGCCATGCCAGCAGCGGGCTCCCCATCGCGGCAAGGACCGGGACAAGCGCGATCAGGCCGGCGGCCCCCCAGATCAGCCCGATGCGGCGTCTGTCCGTCCGTGATGACGCCAAGGGTCAGACCGGCTGAAGCACGAAATGCGCTTCCAGCGCGCGATCGCCGGGGTTGCGCATCACCGGGCGCAGGAACACCGTCTCGAATTCACCGCTGTCATAGGCGAGGTGGCCGTGTGGCTGTCCGAAGGCCGGGATGATCTGCGGCATTTCCAGCCGGAAACGGCCCTCGGCATCGGTCAGCGTCGCGCCATGGCTGCGCTGCTCACGCTCGTGGCCCTCGGTGGTATGCGCCCAGATCTGGATGCGCTGACCGGCGAGCGGCGCCCCGTCCCCCGCGCGCCTCACCGTACCGCTCATCCAGAAACCGCCATTTCCGATCCGCTCCACGATGGGCGCGTTCGGCCGGTAATTGTTCGAACCGCCCCGCATCGAGGGCGTGGGGGCAAGCCCCGCCGCACGGGCCGGCACGCTCCACACGCCGCCAGTCCCGGCGAGCAGCAACGCGCCGCCGGCAGCAAGAAAGGTCCTGCGGGTTTCATGGGATCGGGTCATCGGGTCTGCCTCCGCATCGTCGGGGTCGCTGGTCTCGAAGTCCTGACCAGAACCCTAGCGGCAAAGCGCCCGACGTCCAAAGACGACACCGGCCCCGATCATCGCGGGGCGACACATTCCCGTGAGAGCGCGCCTGCGCCAGCCCCACCGATCAGGAAATACACAGCGCGGAGCTGTTGCAGACCGTCAGCTCACCCCGACAAGTTCGGACTGCAGCACCTCCGCCATCTCGCCTGCCGCCGCCTGCAGGCCCGGCAGCACCTCTGCCACGGCCCGTTCCGGTGTCATCGCCCGGCGCAGGTAGATCACGTTGACCGAGGCGATGGAGCGGCCGCCCGCCAGCACCGGCACGCCGATGCTGGTCACCTGCCGCTGGTATTCGAGCTGCGAATAGGTCGAGTCCATCTCGGCGTAGCCCCGGGCGCGGATCCCGGCCAGCGTCTCGGCGCGGGCCACGGGATCGGTGGCAAGCCCGTTCCACGGCGCGGCCTGCATCGCGGCCAGCCGGGCGGCCTCCTCGACCTCCTCGGCCGGCGCATGGGCCATGTAGGCCAGCCCGAGGCTGCTGGCGAAAACCGGCGAGCGGAAGCCCGCCGCGCGGTTGAAGGAGAGCGCCCCGCTCTGCCGGGTACTGCTGACCACCAGCATCACCCCGTCCTCGTAGAAGGCCACGTCCGAGGGCCAGTTGATCCGCTTGCGGAAGGCCTCCAGCGGTGCGGTCAGCAGACGGCCGAGTTCGCGGTGCTTCTGGTAGGAATTCGACAGCATCAGCGTCTTGCTCGTCACCTCGTAGAGCGGCGCCTCCGCATCGCGCACCACGAAGCCCGCGCTGATCAGCGTCTCCAGCATCCGCACGATGGTCGCCTTGTCGATGCCGGTCTGGTGGTGGATGCCGCCCACGCTGGCCCGGCCGCTCTGCTGGTTCACCGCCACCAGAACGTCCAGCACCCGCAGCGCGGCGTTCACCGGCTTGTAGGAGGCCACGTCAGATCACCCCGTCCCGGCGCAGTGCCGCGACCCGCTCGGCATCGTAGCCGGCCCAGTCCGACAGGACCTCCGCGCCGTTCTGCCCCAGCCGGGGCGGTGCGCGGCGATAGCTGGCGGGCGTGCGCTCCAGCCGCGCCGGGAAGGCGACGGAGCGCGTCGTCAGCCCGGTGTCGTCGGTCTGTTCCACCATGGCGCCGCGGGCCTGCACATGGGGATCGGCAAAGACATCGGCCACGTCGTTGATCGGACCGCAGGGCACGCCCGCCGCCTCGATCCGCTGCAGCGCCGCGTCGCGCGGGGTGTCCTTCAGCAGATGTTCGATGATGGCATCAATGGCGTCGCGGTTGGTCACCCGGGCCTCGTTGCTGTCGAAGCGCGCGTCCTCTGCCAGTTCGGGCGCGCCGAGCGCCCCCATCAGGGCGCGGAACTGCCGGTCGTTGCCGCAGGCGATGATGATATGCCCGTCGGCCACCGGGTAGACCCGGTAGGGCACCACGTTGGGGTGGTTGTTTCCCATGCGCTGCGGCACGGTCCCGCCGTTGAGCCAGTTCGACGCCTGGTTCGCCAGCACCGCGATCTGCGTGTCGAAGAGCGCGCAGTCGATATGCTGCCCCTCGCCGGTCTTCTCGCGGTGGACCACGGCGGCAAGGATCGCAGTGGTGGCATACATCGCGGTGAAGAGATCGCAGACCGCAACGCCCACCTTCATCGGCCCCGCACCGGGCACGCCATCGGGCAGGCCGGTAAAGCTCATCAGCCCACCCATGCCCTGCAACAGGAAGTCATAGCCCGGCCGCGCCGCATAGGGCCCGGTCTGCCCGAAACCGGTGATCGAGCAGTAGATGACGTTCGGGTTGATTTCGCGGATGCTTTCCACGTCGAGCCCGTATTTCCGCAGGCCGCCCAGCTTGAAATTCTCGATCACCACGTCCGCCTGCCGCGCGAGATCGCGGACCAGGTCCAGCCCCTCGGGCTGGCGGAAGTCCACGGCGATGGAGCGCTTGTTGCGGTTGGTGGCGAAGTAATAGGCCGCGTCGCGGCGCCCGGTCTCGGGCTCGGTCACGAAGGGCGGGCCCCACTTGCGGGTGTCGTCGCCGCCGTCGGGGCTTTCGACCTTCACCACGTCCGCGCCGAGATCGGCAAGGTTCTGGGCACACCATGGCCCCGCCAGCACCCGCGACAGGTCCAGCACCCGCAACCCGTCAAGCGCGCCGGGCCCCGGCAGTGCGGTGTTCGGTGCGGCATCCGCTGCGGCATCGGCAGTTGGCATCGTATCTGGCATGGTCCTCTCCCCTCGTTACCCAGTCCCCGGCCCGGACGCCTGCGCGCCCGGGCCGGGATGTTGTCCTCAGACCGTGTCCGGCGCGCCCCAGATGGTCGTCGCCTGCGCCGACAGGACGCCGCCGTTGCCATGGGCCAGTGCCAGCTTCGTCTCCGGCACCCAGCCGCCCGCGTCGCGGGGCGCAGGCGCCCCGTCCAGCGTCGCGCGGATCTGCGAGATCGCCTCGATCATGACGAAGAGCCCGTACATCCCCGGATGGACACAGGAGAGCCCGCCGCCGTTGGTGTTCACCGGCAGCCCGCCCCCGGGCGCGATATGGCCACCCTTGATGAAGTCCGCCGCCTCGCCCTTGGCGCAGAAGCCGAGGTCTTCGAGGAAGAGCAGCGTGTTGATCGAGAAGGCGTCGTAGAGCTGCACGCTGTCCATGTCGGCCGCCCTCAGCCCCGCCATCGCATAGGCCCGTTCGCCGGAGGTCGTCGCCGCCGTCACCGCGAGGTCCGGCATGGTGGAGATCATGCGGTGGTAATGCGCCACGCCCGCGCCCAGCAGGTGCACCGGCGTGTGCCGCGTGTCCTTGGCCCGGTCCGCACGGGTCATGACGATGGCCGCGCCGCCGTCAGTGACAAGGCAGCAGTCGAGCTTGCCGAGCGGGTCGGAGATCATCCGTGCCGCCAGCACCTCCTCCACCGTCAGCGGGCCCTTGTCGTACATGAAGGCCTCGGGGTTCAGGTTCGCCCAGGCCCGGGCCGCCACGGGCACTTCGGCCAGCTGCTCGCGCGTGACGCCGAAGCGGTCGAGGTAATGCGAGGTGACGAGCGCGTAGCTGGTGATCGGGTTGCGCGGCTTGAACTGCGCCTCGTAGGGCAGCGGCTCGGACACGCCCTGGAACCCGCCGGCAGAGCGCTGGTTGGAGCCATAGGCAATCACCGCGACGTTGATCAGACCCGCCTCCAGCGCCGTGGCCGCCAGCAGCGCATGCTGCATGAAGGACGACCCGCCGACGTTGGAATTGTCCGAGATCACCGGCACGATGCCGAGGTGTTCGCTCAGCGACATGCTGGCCATGGAATGCACGGCATTGGCGGCAAAGACGCCGTCGACCTCCGCCAGCGGGATGCCCGCATCCTCCAGCGCGTCCAGAACCGCGCCCGCCATCAGGTCCATCGCGCTGCGGCCCGGGGCCTCGCCCATGCCGGTGGTGGCCATGCCCACGCAGGCGGCCTTGCCTCTCAACTGGTGGCTCATTGCGCGCCCTCCACCTTGCGGAAGAGCACCGCGGGGGCGCCATCCAGTTCGTCCACATAGGCCTCGACCCGCAGGCCGATGGTTACCTCGTCCGGGGCCATGCCGGTCACCCGCGACAGGACGCGCGGCCCCTCGTCGAGGTCGACCATGGCGATGTTGTAATCGCCGCCCTTCTCGGGGCGCTGCCGCGTGACGGTGGTGGCGCAGACGCGCCCCAGCCCGCTGGGGGCCACCCACTCCAGATCGCGCGCGCCGGTGCCCGGCTCTGCCACGCGGGGATAGAAGACATATTGCCCGCTGCTCCGCGATTTCTGGATCATGAACCGCCCCTCGGCGAGGTAGGCGCGGTATTGCGCCTCCGGTCCGGTTGCCTCTGCCACGTCAGTCATGGCTCTCCTCCTTGGTCTTGCGCAGGATCAGCGCGTCCAGCGCCTGACACCCTTCGGGCAGGGCGCGGATCGGGTTGATTTCCATGCTGTCGATCTGGTCGGCCCAGCCTGCCGCCGCGCGGCTGAAGAGGCTGATCTGTGTCGCAAGCGCGTCAATGTCGCAGGGCGCCTGTCCGCGCGCGCCGAAGAGCAGGTCGCGGCCCTTCAGCTCGTCGATCATCTCGCGTGCGGTGGCCTCGTCGAAGGGCGCGGCGCGGAAGGCCACGTCCTTCAGCACCTCGGTGAAGATGCCCCCGAGCCCGAAGAGGACCACCGGGCCAAAGACCGGGTCGATCCGCGCGCCGAGGATGCAATCCACCCCCTCGCCCGCCATGGGCGCGATCAGCACGCCGTCCAGCCTGGCCTTGGGGTCGTAGGCTTTCGCGCTCTCCATGATCGCGGTGAAGGCGGCAGGCGCGTCTTCGGCGGAGACGTTCAGCTTCACGCCACCGGCTTCCGTCTTGTGCGCGATATCGGGCGAGACGATCTTGAGCACCGCCTTGCGCCCCAGTGCCGCGACCGCCTCGGCCGCGTCCCCGGGCGTGGTGACGAGGCGATCCACGTCCACCGCCAGCCCGGCTGCGGCCATCAGCTCCTTCGCCTCCAGTTCGCTCAGGTCGTGATCGGGCAGCGCGGGCAGGTCCAGCGGCGCGGGCGTGGCCGGGCGACCGGCGGCAAAACCCGCGCCCGCCTGCATCAGCCCGGCAAGCGCCTCGACCGCGCGGGTGGGGTCCTCGAAGCAGGGGAAGCCCTCGGCCTCGTATTGCGCGATGATCTCGGGCGGAGCCACGACCGACTGGATGAAGAGCGTGTCCTTGCGCCCCTCCATCGACTGTTTCAGCCCGTCCATCAGCGGCTTGGCCAGCGTCGGTGCCCCGCCGACCGAGGTCCAGAAGCCGATCATCCCGTCGTAGTTGCCGCGGTCGAGCATGGCGGTGGTGAACTGCGGCACCAGCGAGAGGTTGTTGAAGAGCTGCGCGGTCACGTCCACCGGGTTGCGCGGCGAGGCGAAGGGCAGGACCGCCTTCAGCTCGGCCTGCGCCTCCTCCGGCATCTCGGCCACGTCGAGCCCGCAGTCGGAGGCCGCATCGGCCATCAGGATCCCCGCCCCGCCCGACACGGTGACCAGCCCGACCCGCTTGCCCGCCGGGTAGATCCGGGGCCGCGCGGCATAGGCGAGGTCGATCATCTCCTCGGTCGAGTTCACCCGGATCGCACCATGCTGGCGCAGCACCGCGTCATAGACCACGTCCTCGCCCGCCAGCGAGGCGGTGTGGGACGAAGCCGCCGCCGCCCCGGCAGAGGAGCGGCCCACCTTCATGACGAAGACCGGCTTGCGCGCAGCACGGGCCATTTCGAGGCTCTCGATGAAGGCCGGGCCGTCCTTGATGCTTTCGACATAGGCCGCGATGGCGTGGGTGTTGTCATCCTCGGCCAGCATGCCGATCAGCTCACCCACGTGCAGGTCGCTCTCGTTCCCCGTGGTGATGAAGTTCGAGATGCCGAGGCCGCGCTGCTGGCAGATCAGGAAGATGTGGCTGCCATAGGCCCCCGACTGGCTGGCGATGCCCAGGTGGCCCGCCAGCGGCTCGCCCTTCTCGATGGTCGAGGTGAAGGTGGGGTAGAAATGGCTGCGCGGGCTGATCGCGCCCAGGCAGTTCGGCCCGAGGATGCGCACGCCCGCGGCCCGCGCCATGGTCAGGATCTCCTGCTGCGCCGCGATGCCCGCGGCATCCGCCTCGGCAAAGCCGGAGGAGAAGATCAGGATCGTGCGCGCGCCCTTGGCAATCGCCTCGCGGACCGCGCCGACCACGGCGGGGGCGGGAATGGCGATCAGCACGAAGTCCAGCTGGCCCGGGATATCCGAGATCGTCTTGTAGGCCTTCAGGCCCTGCACCGTCTCGCTCTTGGGGTTCACGGCGTAGATGTCGCCCTTGTAGCCCTTGGTCAGCATGTAGTGCAGCGGCCGCCCGCCGATCCGCGTCGGGTTGTCCGACGCGCCGACGATGGCGATGGACGCGGGGTTGGTCAGCTGGTCGAGGCTGCTCATCACGGGGTCTCCTCTCATCTCGGCCTCCTCACGCCGCGGTCTTCAGCGGCAGGCCGAGACGCGCCCGGCGGCTGAGCCACATGGTCGGGCGGTAGCGGTCTTCGCCGGTCAGGGATTGCAGGGCGGTCAGGATCGTCAGCATCGTGCCGGCCCCCACCTGTTCGCCAAGGCGCATCGGCCCGGCCGGGTAGTTCAGGCCCAGTTCCAGCGCCATGTCGATGTCCTCGGGCGCGGCAAGGCCGGTTTCGGCGATGGAGCAACCGAGGTTGCAGATCGCGGCGGTGACCCGCTGGCCGATGAAGCCGGGGCTGTCCTTGATGACGGTGACCGCGCGGGTCTCGCTGGTGAGCGCGGCAGCCACCGCATCGCGCAAGGCGTGGTCCGCGCCCGGCGCGGTCATCATCACGACGCGGCGGTCGGTGCGCCCGATCAGGTCGAGGCAGACGAGGCGGCGGCTGTCGGCCCCGGTGCGCAGCGCGGTCGAGGTGGCATCCAGCCCGACGGGTGCAGCCAGCAGCGCGACGGTGCCGTCATCGGGTACCACGGTCAGACCCGCCGCGGCGACGAAGCTTTCCAGCACCGGGTTGGGCTCGGCGAGGGCCACGGTTTTCGCAGGGGCCGCATCGGTCGTGAAATCGGGCGAGGGCTTCTGCGCCCCCTCGGCATAGTCGAACCAGCCGCGCCCGCTCTTGCGGCCATAGAGGCCCGCATCCAGCAGCGCGCGGTGTTCCGGGTAGGTCGTGATCCGGGGATCGTTGCCGTAGCCTTCCCAGACGAAGACGCTGACCGGGTAGTTCACGTCGATCCCCGTCAGGTCCATCAGCTCGAACGGCCCCATGCGGAAGCCGTAGCAGTCGCGCATCACCGCATCGACCTGCTCGGGCGTGGCGACGCTTTCATGCAGGATGCGGATGCCCTCGGTGGTCATCGCGCGGCCACCCATGTTCACGAGGAAGCCGGGGCTGTCCTTCACCTCGACCGGGGTGCGGCCCATCTGGCGGCCGAGGTCGATCAGCGTGACGATGGTGGCATCGGTCGCCTCCACCGGGCGGATCACCTCGACAAGGCGCATCAGCGGCACGGGGTTGAAGAAGTGCAGCCCCGCGATCCGGCCCCGGTGTTCGCAGGCCGAGGCGATCGAGGCGATCGGGATCGAGGAGGTGTTGGAGGCCAGCAGGCAGTCAGGCGAGACGACGGCCTCCAGATCGCGGAACACCCGGCGCTTGACGTCGATGTTCTCGACGATGGCTTCGACCACCGCCTCGCAGGGGGCAAGGTCCTCGAGCGTGGTGGCGACGGTCAGGCGCGCGATGGCGGCCTCGGCCTCGGCGCTCTCCATCTTGTTCTTCTCGACAAGGCGGCGCAGGCGGCCCGCGATGCTGGCGGCGGCCGTCTCGGCGGCCTCGGAGGAGACATCGTAGAGCAGTGTGCGAATGCCGCCCGCCATCGCCACCTGCGCGATTCCCTGCCCCATGGCACCGGCGCCCACGACCCCCAGCACGGTGACCGCAGACACGGAATTCCCTTTGTCAGACCCAATCTCAGGACTGTTCATACACATCTCCTCCTCTGTGCGATCTCTGTGCGTTGCGGACCTGCAGACCGCCCTCCCGAAAGCGCTTGCAGACTCGCCACCTCCAGATAGAATGTAAATGAAAAAGAATTTCAATCAATGAAATGCGCTTGGAGGAGAGCCCATGTCAGAGACTTCCCTGGTCCGTGTCGAGCGGCAGGACAGCATCGCCATCGTCACGATGACCTCCCCGAAAACCCGCAACGCCCTGGCCGCGCCGATGCGCGACGCGCTGACCGAGGCGCTGGATGAGTTGATGAACGACACCAGCTGCCGCGCCATCGTCCTGACCGGGGCGGAGGGCGTCTTCTGCGCGGGCGGGGATCTGAAATCCATGGTCGGCGCCACCCTGCAGGGCGCGCGCCACCGGATGATGCGCGGCCACCGCCTGGTGCGGCTGATCGCCGAGGGGCCCAAGCCGGTGCTGACCGCAGTCGAGGGCCCGGCCTTCGGCGCGGGCATGTCGATCGCGGCCATGTCTGACCTCTGTGTCGCCAGCCGCGAGGCGAAGTTCGGCGCGGTCTTCGGCAAGGTCGGCCTCGCCCCGGACTGGGGCTGGCTCTGGTCGGTGCCGATGCGCGTGGGCATGGGCCGGGCGCGCCGCATGGCGATGCTCGCGGAAGTCGTCACCGGTGAAGAGGCCGTGCGCATCGGGCTGGCCGACCTTGACGCGGCGCCCGGCACCGCTTTGGAGGTGGCCCTCGACCAGGCGAAGCTCTATGCCGAGGCCGCGACCCTGGCGATCGGCGCGACCAAGACCGCCTTCTGTCGCCACATGGCCTCGCTCGACGAGGTTCTGGCCTTCGAGGCCAACCATCAGCCCGGCCTGATGCTCTCCGGAGACCACGTCCGCGCCCGCGATGCCTTCTTCGCGAAACAGACCCCGGTCTTCGAGGGCAGCTGAATTTCAGCAGGTGAAATACTTTTTCATTTACAACATGGCGGGCGGTTCCTAGCCTTCAACTGCACCGGTCCGGGCCGCAGAGGCCCACCGGAGATGCACCCGGACGTCCCGAGGAGGAAGGGGCGTCCAACCTTAGGGTTTTTATCGCGAAACTGGCGCGAAGCGGGTCCGCAACAGACCCGAAACTGGGAGGAAGACATGACGAAACGAGTGATTCTGGCAGCGACGCTGGCCCTTACGGCGACCACCGCGCAGGCCGCGGACATGGAGATGCCGGGCCAGCTGTCCTGGTCGGCCTATGACATGGGCTCGACCGGCTACAACCAGGCCGTGGCCATCGGCTCGGCGATGAAGTCGGCCTATGGCACCAACCTGCGGCTGCTGCCGGGCAAGAACGACATCGCCCGTTCCGAGCCGCTGCGCCAGGGCAAGGTGGACTTCACCGCGGCCGGCATCGGTGGCGTCTACATGGCGCAGGAAGGCGTCTTCGAATTCGGCGCCGAACGCTGGGGCCCGCAGAAGGTGCGCGTGCTGCTGCAGAACGCGGGCGCCAAGTTCGGCTTCGCCCTCGCCGTCACCAAGGAGACCTGCGAGAAGGCCGGCAAGCCCGGCTGCGAAGGTTTCACCTACTCCGACCTGCGCGGTCTCAAGGTCGGCCACATCAAGGGCTCGCCCGCGATCAACGTCGCCATCCAGGCCCTGCTGGCCTACGGCGGGCTGACCTGGGATGACGTCGAGGCGGTCGACTTCGGCGGCTACGGCGACAGCTGGCGCGGCCTTGCCGACGGCAACATCGACGCGACCTATTCCAGCACCACCGCCGGCACCGCCTACGAGGTCGAGGCCGGCCCGCGCGGTCTCTACTGGCCGCCGATCGACGCCTCCGATGCCGAAGGCGTGCAGCGGATGCAGGACGTCGCCCCCTACTTCGCGCCGATGACGGCAACCGACGGGGCCGGGCTCTCCGCCGACAATGGCGTGGGTGCCGCCAGCTACCCCTACCCGGTGCTGATCGCGATGGAAGAGCAGGACGCGGACCTCGTCTACAAGCAGACCCGCGCCATGGTCGAAACCTTCGACGCCTACAAGGACGCAGCCCCCGCCGCCGACGGCTGGAACATCGAGGCCCAGAACCTCGAATGGCTGGTGCCGTTCCACGAAGGCGCGATCCGCTACTTCAAGGAAGCCGGCATCTGGACCGACGCGGCACAGGCCCACAACGACCGGATGATCGCCCGTCAGGACGCCCTCGCCGCCGCGTGGGAAGAGCTGAAGGCCGAGAAGCCCGCCGACTGGGAGGCCGCATGGGCCGAGAAACGCCACGCCGCGCTTGCCGCGGGCGGCTTCAAGCCCGTCTTCTGAGGCGCCGACATGGCCACGCTTCAGGACGAGCAGGAGTTCCAGCAGGCGCAGGAGATCTTCGAGAGGGGGCGCAAGCCCTCTCTCCGTCTCTACACCGTCGTTGCTGGCACCGCCTTCGGCATCGCGCTGTCGGTCAACCAGATCTTCCAGCTGCGCATCGGGGGGATCACCCTGCTGGAAGGCCAATATCTCTACCTTCTGGCCGCGGCCTTCTTCTCGCTCGCCTTCCTCGTCTTCGATGGCGGGATCCGGGGCGCTGCGGGCAAGGCCACGGACTGGGTGCTGCTGGTCCTGTCGCTGGCCGTCTGCGCCTACTTCATCGCCACGTCGGAGAGATCCCTGAACGAGGGCTGGGAATACGCGGCCCCGATGCATGTGCGGGTGATCTCGATCCTCTTCTGGGCCCTGATCGTCGAGGCAACGCGCCGCGCGGGCGGCCTGCCGCTGGCGATCATCGTGTTCCTGGTCTCGCTCTACCCCACGGTGGCGAGCCACTTCCCCGGGCCGCTCAACGGCTTCCAGCAACCCTTCCTCGACACGGTCGCCTATCACGTCATTTCCTCGGAAAGCGCCTTCGGCATCCCGATGAAGAGCTTCGGCCAGCTGGTCGTGGGCTTCGTGCTCTTCGGCGCGGTGCTGGCCAAGACCGGCGGCGGGCAGTTCTTCAATGACCTCGCCTTCGCCCTCGTCGGCCACTTCCGCGGCGGGGCGGCCAAGGTGGCGATCTTCGCCTCGGGCTTCATGGGCTCGCTCTCGGGCTCGGTGATCTCGAACGTGCTCTCCACCGGCTCGGTCTCGATCCCCGCGATGAAACGCTCGGGCTTCTCGGCCAAGACCGCCGCCGCGACTGAGGCCTGCGCCTCCACCGGGGGCGTGCTGATGCCGCCGATCATGGGCGCCACGGCCTTCATCATGGCCTCCTTCCTCGGTGTGCCCTATGCCGAGGTGGCGCTTGCCGCCGCGATCCCCTCGCTGCTCTTCTACTTCGGTCTCTTCATGCAGATCGACGCCTATGCCGCCGGCAAGGGCCTGAAGGGCATCCCGCGCAACGAACTGCCCAAGCTGGGCGAGACGCTGCGCAAGGGCTGGATCTACATCCTCGTCTTCGCGCTGCTGATCTGGATGATGATCGGCCTGCGCGCCGAGACCCGGGCGCCCTATTTCGCCACCGCGCTGATGGTCGCGCTGAACCAGCTCTTCCCGAGCAGCCGGCTCAGCCTCTCGGGCCTGCGCGACCTGATGTGGAGCGTCGGCGCCTCTCTGGCCGAGCTGACCGCCGTGCTGATGGGCGTGGGCCTGATCGTCGGCGCCTTCTCGGCCACCGGCCTTGCGGGCACGCTGGTCAACGACCTCGTCTTCCTCGCGGGCGACAGCGCCGTGGCACTGCTGATCATGGGGGCCGTCACCGCCTTCGTCTTCGGCATGGGGATGACCGTGACCGCCTGTTACGTGTTCCTCGCCGTGGTGCTGGCCCCGGCGCTGGAACAGACCGGCATCGACCGGATGGCGATCCACCTCTTCATCCTCTACTGGGGCATGGTCAGCTTCATCACCCCGCCCGTGGCGCTCGGCGCCTTCTCGGCGGCGACGCTGGCCAAGGCGAAACCCTTTGCCGTGGGCGTGGAATCCATGCGCCTCGGGGCCGTGATCTACATCATCCCCTTCTTCTTCGTCCTCGACCCGGCCCTCGTCGGCCAGGGCACGGCGACGGAGGTGCTGCTGGCACTTGCCGCGGCGATGGCGGGGATCTGGCTCATGGCCTCGGGCTTCCGGGGCTACGTGGTGGGCTTCGGCCCGCTGGGGGATGGCCCTGCGGCGATCTTCGGCCGGGGGCTGCTCCTGCTGGGCGGCTTCATGGTGGCGATCCCCGGCATGGGCTCCCTCGGCCTGAACCATACTGAAACCGCTCTCATCGGCGCGGCGCTCGTGGCGCTGCCGATCCTGCTGGCGCGCAGCCGCCGCCCGCTGGTCGCCGCAGAGTGACACCGCGCCGCCGCCCCGCGGGGTGGCGGCGCCCGACTTTCCAGGAGACATCATGGACAGGATGATCGCCGACAGTGCCGAGCGGCTCTTCTCGGCCTACCGGGAGCAGAGCTTCGCGGCGCTGCCCGCCCACGCCGGGGCCGATGCGGCCCCCCTCCCCTCAGGCCTCTGGGCCGAGATCGAGGAGGCCGGCTTCCCGCTGGCGCTGCTCTCGGAGGACGAAGGCGGCTTCGGCCTGCCCGTCGAAAGCGCGCTCGCCCTCGTCCGCATGGCCGCCGAACATGCCGTCGCCGCCCCCCTGGGCGAGACGATGATCGCCAACCTCCTGCTGGCCCGCGCCGGTCTGGACCCGGTGGAGGGCATCGCCAGCTTCACCGCCGACCACGCGCTGACCCTGACGCCCGCAGCCTCCGGCTGGCAGGCCACCGGACGCCTGCACGCGGTGCCCTATGGCCGCATGGCGCAGACCATCGTCGTGCGGGTCGAAACCGCCGAGGGCGTCAAGATGGCGGCACTCCCCTCAGGCACCGCCCTGCCCGCCCACAACCTCGTGGCCGAACCGCAGGATACCCTCGTCTACGACCTGACCCTGCCCGCCGACGCCGTCACCGACGCCCCCGCCCTCTGCGAGGAGATGCTGCTCCTCGGGGCCCTGCTGCGGGCGCAGGGGATGGCCGGCGCGCTCTCTGCCCTGCTCGGCCTGACGGTGGACTACGCCAACGAGCGCAAGCAGTTCGGCCGTCCGATCGGCAAGTTCCAGGCGATCCAGCAGGAGCTGGCCGTGCTCGCCGGTGAAACCGCCGCCGCCGGGGCCGCCGCCGAGATGGCCGCCCGTGCCTTCGCCGATGCCCTTGCCGGCGATACCGAGGCCGACTGGCGCCTTGCCGTCGCCGCCGCCAAGCTGCGCGCGGGCGAGGCCGCGGGCAAATCCGCCGCCATCGCCCACCAGGTGATCGCCGCCATCGGCTTCAGCCATGAATACCCGCTCCACGCCCTCACCCGCCGCCTCTGGGCCTGGCGCGATGAATGCGGCAGCGAGGCCCACTGGGCGCGCTGGATCGGGGAGACCTCCTGTGCCCGCGGCGCCGAGGGCTTCTGGCCGCTGCTGACCCAGCCCGAGATCCGCGGAGCCGCCTGATGAACATGATCGCCTTCCCCCCCGTCGCCGCCGAGGCCGTGACCGACCCTGCCGCCCTGCGCGCCGAGGTCCGCGCCTTCCTTGCCGCCGAACTGGGCCCCGACTACGGTCCCACGCTCCGCGCCCGCTCGTGGAGCGGCCATGACCCGGCGTTTTCCCGCAGGCTGGGCCAGCAGGGCTGGCTCGGCATGACCCTGCCGCGCGCCTATGGCGGCCACGAGCGCAGCGCGCTCGACCGCTATGTCGTGGTCGAGGAACTGCTGGCCGCCGGTGCCCCCGTCGCTGCCCACTGGATCGCCGACCGCCAGAGCGCGCCGCTGATCCTGCACAACGGCACCGAGGCACAGCGCCAGCTGATCCTGCCGAAGATCGCCGCAGGCGAATGCTACTTCTGCATCGGCATGAGCGAGCCCGACAGCGGCTCCGACCTCGCCGCCGCCCGCACAAGGGCCGAGCGGACCGAGAGCGGCTTCCGCATCAACGGCACCAAGCTCTGGACCACCTATGCCCATGAGGCGCATTACATGATCCTGCTGGCCCGCACCGGCCCGGCCGAGGACCGTCACGGCGGCCTCAGCCAGTTCCTGATCGACCTCTCGACCCCCGGCATCACGATCAGCCCGATTCTCGACATCGCGGGCGAGCATCACATGAACGAGGTCTCCTTCCGCGACGTGGAGGTGCCCGCCGATGCCCTGCTGGGGCAGGAAGGCGAGGGCTGGAAACAGGTCATGGGCGAGCTGGCCTTCGAGCGCAGCGGGCCGGATCGCTTCCTGTCCTCCTTCGCGCTGATCAACGCCTTGATCGCGCAGATCGGCACGCAGCCCGACCGGCTGGAGGCGCAGGTCATCGGCCGGATCGCGGCCCATCTGATGGTGCTGCGGCAGATGTCGATCTCGGTCGCCGGGATGCTGGCGCGGGGCGAGAACCCGGCCCAGCAGGCGACCATCGTCAAGGACCTCGGCGCGCTGCTGGAGCAGGAGATCCCCGAAATCGCCCGCGCCCTGACCGACACCGCCCCCCGCCCCGGCGAACGCGACACCTTCGCCGCCGTACTGGCCCAGACCATCCTCGCCGCGCCCAGCTTCTCGCTGCGCGGCGGCACCCGGCAGATCCTGCGCGGCATCATCGCCCGCGGGCTCGGCCTGCGCTGAAGGAGACCGACATGACGCTCGTCACCCACGAGATCGACGCCGAGGGCATCGTGACCCTCACCCTGAACGACCCGGACACGCGCAACGCGATCTCCGACCTGCCGATGATCGAGGCCCTGCTCGACGCGCTCGACCGGGCCAATACCGATCCGGCCAGCCGGGTGATCATCCTCACCGGCATGGGCAAGGCCTTCTCCTCCGGCGGGAACATCAAGAAGATGGGGGCGGCTGGCGGGCTCTCCGATCCGCTGCCGGCGCGGACCCGTCTGGGCTATCGCCATGGCATCCAGCGCCTGCCGATGGCCATGGAAGCGATGGAGATCCCCGTGATCGCCGCCGTGAACGGCCCCGCCATCGGCGCGGGCTGCGACCTGACCTGCATGTGCGACATCCGCGTGGCGGGCGAGGCGGCGCTCTTTGCCGAAAGCTTCGTGCGGCTCGGCATCGTGCCGGGCGACGGCGGCGCATGGCTGCTGCCGCGCATCGTCGGCTTCTCCAAGGCCAGCGAGATGGCCCTGACCGGCGACATGGTCGACGCACAGGAGGCCCTGAAGATCGGTCTCGTGTCGCAGGTCGTCCCGGATGCCGACCTGATGGAGACCGCCCGCACCGTGGCCCGCAAGATCGCCGCCCATCCCACCCACGCGGTGCGGATGACACGGCGCCTGCTGCGCGAAAGCTGCAACCAGTCGCTCGCCTCGGTGCTGGAGCTTTCCGCCGCCTTCCAGGCCCTCGCCCATGCCACCGCCGATCACGAAGAGGCGGTGCAGGCCTTCATCTCCCGTCGCTCCCCCGCCTTCACCGGCGTCTGAGCGACCGCGGAGGCCCCGCTGCCCGGCACCCGTCCGGCGCAGCCCGGCCCCTCGGGGCCACGGTCAAGGCACCCGGCACGCCCCATGGGGAAAGACCATGGGCGGCGCCGCTCTCAGACCCCGGCCTCCGCAAAGGCCGCCGCCAGACCATCGGCGGCGGCTTTCAGTTTCGGCAGCAGCTCCTCGCGGACCCGCTCCGGCGTCGTGGCCTGTTTCAGCATCATCAGGTTCAACGCGCCCCAGATCCGGTCCCCGGCCATGACCGGCACGGCGACGGCCCAGAAGGAGCCGTTGTATTCGTCGCTGCTGTAGCCCTCGTCCATCGTCGCATAACCCGCGGCCCGGACCTGCTCCAGCAGCGCCCCGATCTCGGCATCCGTCGGCACGGCGGGACCGCCCGCCTCGGCCCGCTGGCGCAGGGCCTCGATCAGCTCCTCGCGCTCCGCCTCGGGGCAGAAGGCGAGGTAGGCGCGCCCGATGGAGGTGCGCAGCACCGGCGCCCGGAACCCACGGCGCCGGTTGAAGGACATCGGCCCGGTATCGCGCGAGGTTTCGACCACGATCATCTCGGTCCCGTCCAGCGTGGCGAAATCCGACGGCCAGCCGACCTCGGTCCGGAAGGCCTTCAGCGCCGGGGCCAGCAACAGCTCGAACTGCCGCGACCGGTCGTAGCCGGCGCTCAGCTGCAGGGTCCGCCCGGTGACGAGGTAGGTGCCGCTCTCGGGGTCCTGCACCACGTATCCGGCGTGGATCAGCGTCTCCAGCATGCGGATGATCGTCGCCTTGTCGTGGCCCGTCGCCGCGTGGATCGTCTTGAGATCCGCCGGGTCATGGGCGTTCACCGCCTGCAACACGTCAAGCCCGCGCAGGACCGCCGCCACCGGATTGTAGGATGCCAAGGCCGCCGCCTCCCTCTCTCGTCGCCTGCGCCGAAAGGCGCAGGGCCTGAGATCTGGGTAGTCGCGCAGGACCGCCCGCGCAAGCCTTGCGCGGGCGATGGCTGTCGGCTGGCGCATCCGGGGCACAGGCCCGAAGCGCCGGAACAGGGTCGAAATCCCCGCCTCAGGCGGGGATCGTGGCCGCCTCCGTCGCTGCCGCCTCGGGCAGGGCCAGCCCCTCTGCACGCGGTACGGCGGCCAGCAGGCGGCGGGTATAGGCATGGCGCGGCGCATGGAGCACCTGCGCCGTCTCGCCCTGTTCCACGATCTCGCCCTTGTACATCACCGCGATGCGGTGGCTGACCCGCTCCACCACGGCGATGTCATGGCTGATGAAGAGGAAGGAGACCCCCTCCTCGCGCTGGATGCGCGCCATCAGGTCCGTGACCCGCCGCGCGTTGGAGACATCGAGCGCCGAGACCGCCTCGTCCGCGACGATGATCTGCGGCTTCACCGAGAGCGCCCGCGCGATGCAGATCCGCTGCCGCTGCCCGCCCGAGAACTGATGCGGGAACCGCTCCGCCGCATCCGCCGGCAGGCCGACACGCTCCAGCAGCTCGCGCGCCAGTGCGTCGCGCCCGGCGGGGGCGACCATGCCGTGCAGGTAGGCCGGTTCGGTCACCAGATCGCGGATCGCCATGCGGGGGTTGAGCGCGGCATAGGGGTCCTGGAACACCATCTGGATCTGCGCCCGGTGCGGCTTCAGCGCCTCGGGCCCCAAGGTCTCGATCCGCGTGCCCAGCAGGTCGATCTGCCCCGAGGCCGGGTCCACCAGCCGCATCACCGTGCGGGCGAGCGAGGACTTGCCGCAGCCGCTCTCGCCCACAAGCCCCAGCGTCTCGCCCCGCCCCAGCGTGAGGGAGACACCGCGCACCGCCGCCACCGGCGCCTTGCGGGAGAAGAGCCCGCCGCCGCCATAGGTGGTGACAACGTCGCGCACCTCCAGCACCGGCGCGGCCCCGACCAGCGGCGCGGGCGACCCGTCGCCGAGGCGCGGCGTGGCGGCCAGCAGCTCGCGCGCATAGTCCGATTTCGGCGCGGCGAAGAGATCGGCCTTGCGGCCCTCCTCCACCAGGTTGCCGTCCTTCAGCACCACCACCCGGTCCGCGATCTCGGACACCACGCCGAGGTCATGGGTGATGAAAAGCACCGCCATCCCGAGGTCCCGTTGCAGCCCCGCGATCAGGGCAAGGATCTCGGCCTGCGTGGTGACGTCGAGCGCGGTGGTGGGTTCATCCGCGATCAGCACGTCGGGCTCGCAGATCAGCGCCATGGCGATCATCACCCGCTGCCGCAGACCGCCGGAGAGTTCGTGGGGGTATTGATCCAGCCGCTGCTCCGGCTCGGGGATCTTCACCCGCTCCAGCGCGGCGCGGGCGGCGGCGCGTGCGGCCCGGCCGCGCAGGCCCCGGTGCAGCGCCAGCGTCTCGCCGATCTGCGCCCCGATGGTCATCACCGGGTTGAGCGAGGTCATCGGCTCTTGGAACACCATCGCGATCCGGTCGCCCCGGATTGCGCGCAGCGCGGCGGGCGGCAGCGCGGTGATCTCGGCCGGGCGGTCACCGCCCAGCCGGATGCTGCCCCCGGTGATCCGTCCGCCCTCGCGCTCGATCAGCCGCAGGATCGACAGCGCCGTGGCGCTCTTGCCCGAGCCGCTCTCGCCCACGAGGGCCAGCGTCTCGCCGCGGTGGATGTCGAAACTCAGCCCGTGCACCGCCTCGACCGAGCCGAAGGCGACGCGCAGGTCCTTGACGGAGAGGACGGGAGGATTGGGCAGCATCGGGCTCACTCCGCCGCAAGCTCGGCAAAGAGCGGGGCCAGCGGCGGGGTCCAGCGGTGCCGCATGGGCGAGAGACGCGCCTCGAAGGGATCGTCGCCGAAGACCTGCCAATGCACCGTCTCGCCCAGCTCCAGCATGCCCCAAGCGCGGGCCGGTGCGCCGGCAGTGGTGAAGCTCTCGGTCAGGCTCTGCTGGGTCATGTGCGGGATGCCGTCCACGGTGGTCACCGTGTTCCAGTGCACGTGCCCCGCGATCGCCGCCATGGGCACGCGGGCCTGTGCAAGCGCCGCGCGGGCGCGGTCGGCCTGCGGATAGGTCGAGAGGCCCGGCGTGCGCTGGAAGTAGTAGTTGCCGACCTGCGCGTGACCCGAGATCGGCACATGGGAGGCCAGCAGCGTCGGCTTCTCGGCCTGCTGCGCCATGCGCGACAGCCACAGCAGATCGGTCTCCGGCAGGTCGAAACCGGGGCGCGGCACGTTGCGGTGAATGCGCGCATCCGCCCGCCACAGCGCCAGTTGCCACGCGCCGAGATCGATCACCTCCGAGGCCAGAGGTGCGTCGAGGATCGCCTCGTTCTCCGCCACGCTCAGGTGGTCGCGGTCATGGTTGCCGCAGACATGGTGCACGGGGGCGTCGATGCGGGCGAAAACCTCCGCCACTTCGCGCTCCAGCCGGGCGTCGGTCTGGCTGTCCACGTCCGAGATCCGGTCGCCGAGGTCGAGCACGAGGTCCGGCTTCTGGTCGTTGGCCCAGTCCGCGAAGGCAGAGAGCAGCTCCAGCGCCGTATCGCCGCGCTTGGTGTGCGAGGGGGTGCCGTGGTGGATGTCGGTGACGATGGCGATCCGGGTCATGTCGGTCTCCGTGGAGGGTGTGCCGTGAGGTGTGGTGTCTGGAAAATGGGACAAACGAATGGGGTGGGACCGGGCCACAGGGCCCGGTCCCCGCTGGATCAGCTCCCGGCGAGGGAGATGTTGCCGGCGCGGAAGTCGAGAACGTAAGGGATGTGGCCGGGCATCGGCGCCCAGGTCACGGCGTTCTGCATGCCCCAGCTTTCGAACGGGCGGTACAGCGGCAGAACCGGCGGGTCCTGCTTGATCTCTTCCATCACCTCGACGTAGGCGGCCTTGCGGGCCTCGACGTCGGTGGAGAAGCGGAAGCGCTCCCATTTCTCGGCATATTCGGCGTCGGTGTTGAACCGGCCTTCGCTTTCCGAGGGGCCACCGGGCGCCCACATCACGCCGAAGGAGCCGAACGGGTCGGCGAAGTACATCGGGTTCGACCAGTTGCGCGTCATCATCTCGGGGTCCTTGCCGGACCACTGGTCCTGCACGTTCACCCGACCGTTGATGCCGACGGCGGCCCACATCTCCATGATCGCCTGCGCGGCCAGCAGGCCGTTGGTGTAGTAGGTCGCGGCGGTGTCATAGGTGATCTCGAACCCGTCGTAGCCGGCTTCCTCCAGCAGCGCCTTGGCGCGCTCGGGATCGTATTCGAAGGTCACGAGGTCGGGCTGATGCAGTGCGCCCATCTCGGCCATCGTGTGGGTCGAGGGGACAACCGCCTTGCCCAGCCAAAGCGCCTCGTTCAGGGCGTCGCGGTCGATGGCCAGCGACATCGCCTGACGGATGCGCGGGTCCTGCAGCTTGGGGTGGTTCTGGTTCATGATCATGACATGGAAGAGCGCGGTGGCAGAGCCTTCGGTCTTCATGTTCGGATCATTGTCGATCAGCGAGAGCTGGTCGGGGGCCACGTTGGTGATGATGTCGGCCTCGCCGGTCTTCAGCGCGGTCACGCGGCTGGCGGTCTCGGCGATCTGGACGACGGTCGCGCGCTCCAGCGGGGCGGCCTCGCCCCAGAAGTCATCGAACCGTTCCCAGACCAGTTTCTCGCCGGGCTGGAAGGAGGCGATCTTGTAGGGGCCGGTGCCCACGGGCGCGAGCGAGAAGGCCTCGAAGTCGCTGTCCTCGGCCACGTCCGGGTCGCCGGTCAGCGCCTTTGTGTAGGCTTCGGGGATGATCATCGCCTGCTGCATCGAGACGAGGGTTTCCCACAGAGGCTCTTCGCGGGCGGCGTGGATGCGGATGGTGTAGTCGTCCACCTTCTCGGCGCCGGTGAAGTTGCCGAACCGGTCCTTGGCGCGCACCACGTAGGGCGGGAAGGTCGCCTGGAACATCCGGTTGAGCGAGAAGACCACGTCATCGGCGGTCATCTCGTCGCCATTGTGGAACTTCACGCCTTCGCGCAGCTTCAGCTCCATGGTGGTCGGGTCGATCAGCTCCCAGGAGGTGGCGAGGCCGGGGGTCCACTCGGGCTCCAGCTTGGTGTGGTCCCGGTCGATCAGCGTGTCGAAGGTGTTGTAGTAGAACTGCGAACCGACGTTGGAGTGGTCGCGGCCGGGATCGACGTAGGGGGTCACGTTGGCGGCGCCAACGGTGATCTCCTGTGCGGCGGCGGCCAGCGGCAGCGCAGCAAGGGCGGTGGTCAGCATCAGGCGGAACATGGGATGTCTCCGTTTGAAGGTAGGTTGAGTGTTGGATGAGGGCCGGTTGACCGGCTCTTGGTGTGGGGATCAGCGTTCGCGCAGCCGGACATCGGCGCGGTCTCGCAGCCAGTCGCCCAGGATTTGCACGGTGAAGGTCAGCAGGACGATCAGCGCGGCGGGGGTCAGCACGATCCACGGCGCGGTCGGCATGTAGTCGCGCCCCAGCCCCACCATGGAGCCCAGCGAGGGCTGCGGCGGCTGCACGCCAAGGCCGAGGAAGGAGAGCGTGCTTTCGAGGATGACGATATTCGACAGCGCCAGCGTGAACTGCACCACCAGCGGCGAGACGAGGTTGGGCAGAACGTGGCGCCATGCGGTGTAGACGGGCCCGGCCCCGGCGGTCTTTGCGGCCTCGAGGTAGGGCTGTGCCGCGATCCGGCGCACCTCGCCGCGCACGATGCGGGCATATTGCTCCCACCCGGCAATGCCGAGGACGAAGATCAGCACCGTCAGGCTGGAGCCCATCAGCGCCAGCACCAGAAGCGCCACCAGCGTGAAGGGAATGGCGATCTGCATGTCCACCAGCGCCATGATCACGTCCTCGGCCCAGCCCCGGCGCAGGCCCGCGATCAGCCCCAGAAGGCCCCCGATCACCAGCCCGATCACCGCCCCGGCAAAGGCGAGCGCCAGCGTCAGCCGCAGCCCGTGGAGGGAACGCGCCAGCACGTCGCGGCCCAATTCGTCGGTGCCCGCGAAATGGCCCGGCGCATAGCGGTCGAACCCCATCGGCGGGCGTAGCCGCGACAGCAGGCTCTGCTGCAACGGGTCGAAGGGGGTCAGCAGGGGCGCGAAGAGCGCAGCGCCCACCAGCAGCACCGCCAGCACCATGGCGATCTTCTGGATGATGTCGGCACCCTGCCCCTTGTGGGACGTGCGGCGGCGCAGGCGCAGGATGGGATCGGCGAGGCTTGCCATGTCTCTCTCCTCAGGCCCGGGCCAGCCGGATCCGGGGATCGGCGAGCGCATAGGCGATGTCTGTGAGCATGTTGATGGCGACGACGGCCACGGCGACGGCGATCACGCCGAACTGCAGCACCGGGTAGTCGCGCAGGATCGCGGCGTTCACGAGCATCTGGCCGACGCCCGGCCAGGAGAAGATGCTCTCCACCACCACCGAGCCGGCGGCGGCCAGACCGGCGATCTGCAACCCGATGACCGAGATCACGGTGATCGAGGCATTCCCCAGCCCGTGTTTCAGCACCACGCGCGTCTCGCGCAGGCCCTTGGCCCGGGCGGTGCGGATGAAGTCCTGCCCCAGCACGTCCAGCATGGCATTGCGGGTGAAGCGGGTCAGCGCGGCGACAAGGACGCCGGACATGGCGATGGTCGGCATGATGAAATGCGCCCATGTCCCGTTGCCCACGACCGGCAGCCAGTTCAGCCAGTAGGAGAAGGTCAGCACCATGACGATGGCCAGCACGAAGGAGGGCACCGCGTAGCCGGTGAAGGCCACCACCATGACCGCCGATCCGATCCAGCTGCGCCGGTAGACCGCCGCCAGCACGCCGAGCGGCAGCGAGACCGCGACGGTCAGCGCGACCGAGGCCAGCAGCAGCTGCCCCGAGGGCCAGAGCCGTTCCGCCACCACCGTGGTCACCGGGCGCCGGTCCACGAAGCTGAGGCCGAATTCCCCCGACAGCACGCCGCGCAGGTAGGCGAGGTATTGATGCCAGAGCGAGCGGTCGAGCTCGAAGTAGGAAATCAGCGCCTGCCGTCCCTCCTCCGTCAGCCCCTCGCCCAGGAAGGTGTCGATCGGGTTGCCCGACAGCCGGGTCGCCACGAAGGTCACCGTGACGATGGCAAAGAGTGTCACCGCCGCCTTCACGACGAGGCGGAGAAGGTAGGGGATCATTGCGCCGCCCTCCGGTGGATATGGATGAAGGACATGCCCGCCGCCGAGGCGGCCCGGCCGTCGGTCTGCACGTTGTCCCCGACAAAGACCGCGTCCTCGGCCCGCAGCCCGGCCTCGGAAAGGGCATGGGTCAGCATCGGCGCATAGGGCTTGCCAAGGCTGCGCCACGCCAGCCCGGGGCGGATGGCCCGCAGCGCGGCCAGCAGCGCGCCGGTCTCGGCCACCGGCTGGCCCGCGTGATCGGGATGCGAGACATCCTCGTTCGCGACCCAGAGCGGCACGCCGCGCGCCAGCTGCGCCAGCAGCGGGCCCAGCGTGTCGAGGTTCTGGCCGGGATCGCGGCACAGCAGCACCGCCTCCGGCTCCCGCGCGTCGGGCACCAGCCCCATCGCCCGGGCGCGCTCCACCAGCACCGGCGCGGCGCAGAGCGCAAGGTGACGCAGCCCCTGCCGTGCGAAATGCTGCAACGTGAATTCCCCCGCCATCAGGATATGCGCGGGCGGGACGCAGAGGCCGAGGTCCGACAGCTGCCGGGACAGGGCCGCGGCGGTGCTGTCGGACCGGTTCGAGACGACGCGGAGCCGGTCGCCGCATCCTTCGACGAACTCCGCCGTCTCCTCGAAGAGCCGCCCCTCGGACATCAGGCACCCGTCCAGATCGCAGAGCACGATCCGCGCCTCCTGCACCGCTCGGGGGTCAAGCTTTGCAAGGCGTCGGGTGGTCGGAATCGTCGATGTCGTCACGGCGGCCAAGTCTGTCTCTCCTGCGTCTGTGCAGGGGCCGTCTTGCGCCCGCTGCTGGAGAGACCAATGACGGGGCTTTGTAACAGGGCTGACACGAACCAAGGCTAGACCTTGGGGAAACCAAAGCCGGAGTTTGCAAATGGCCCTCTCTCCCCAAAGACTCGATGCCGTGCGGGCGGTGGCCGAGGGTGGCTCCTATGCCGCCGCGGCCCGGGCGCTCGCGGTCACGCAACCCAACATTTCGGCCCAAGTGCGCGGTCTGGAAGAAGAATTCGGTATCCGCCTGTTCCGGCGCGAATCGGGGCGGCTGATGCCGACCGATCTCTGCCTGAAACTCTGCGATTCGGCGGAACGCATGGCCGAGGCCCGGGACGAGGCCGAACGCCTCCTGCTCTCCCGCTCCTCCCTGCGCGAGGGGCAGATCATCGTGGGCCTCGGCAACGCGATGCCGGGCATGGCGCTCGTCGCGGCCTTCCACCGCGCCTATCCGGGCGTGACCCTGAAGGTCGAAACCGGCTCCCATGCCAAGATCACCCGCGCGGTGCTGACCCATGAATGCGACATCGGCGTGCTGCCGGATGTGCCCGCCGATCCCCGCTTCCGCCGCACCCACCTCGCGGCCGCCCGTGTCGTGGCCATTGCCCCGCTGGGGCATCGCCTCGCCCGGGTGGAGGAAGTGACCGCCCAGATGCTCTGCGACGAGCCGCTGATCTTTCGCGCCTCGGGCTCCTCGACCCAGCGGGCCGTGGACCGGATGTTCGCCCGCGCCGGCCTCTCGCCCCGGCCCTTCCTGACCCTCGACGCCCGCGACGGGCTCTACGAGGCGGTGGCCAACGGCCTTGGCATCGGCTTCCTCTGGCAGGGCTCCACCAGCCGCAGCGACGGCGTGGCCCGCCTGCCGATCGCCGAGATGCAGGGGCAGCCGATCCACGAGACAGTGTTCAGCCTGGCCGAAACGTCGGGCCAGATCGTCGAGGCCTTCTTCCAGCAGGCCGGGGCGATGACCATCGCCTGATCCGCGCAACCACGCGAGGTCAGGCGGGGACAGGCGGCTCCGGCTGGTGTATGCCGGTCGGGCGCATGTCGCGCAGAGGAGAGCCCCATGATCACCCTGTTTCATTCGCCCGGAAGCTGTTCGAACGGCCTGTTGCTGCTGCTGGAGGAGGTCGGCGCCGACTACGAGGTCGAGGTCCTGCCGATCATCGAGAACGCGCACCGGACCGAGAGCTACCTGGCGCTGAACCCCAAGGGCAAGATCCCCGCGCTGCGGCTGGAGGACGGCACCGTCCTGACCGAGTTCCAGGCCATCGCGCAGTATATCGTCGACACCCACCCCGAGGCCGGTCTGGCCCCCGCCGATCCGGTCGCGCGGGCGCAGCTCTGCGCGGCGATGGATTACATCGTCGCCTCGCAGCACATGCGCGGCTACAGCTTCATCAAGCGCCCCGCCCGCTTCGTCGAGGACCCGGCCGCGCATGAGGCGATCTCGGCCCACGGGCACGAGCAGGTGGCACAGACCTCCGCGCTGATTTCCGATATGCTGGGCGATCAGGAGTACCTGCTGGGCGATTTCTCCGCCGCGGATACCGCGCTCTACTTCACCTCCCGCTGGGCCGACGGCGATGGCGTGACCCTGCCCGAGAACCTCGCGGCGCATCTGGAACGGATGCGCGCCCGGCCCTCGCATGTGGCCGTGGCGCACCTGATGCAGCGCTGACGCGTCCCTGTTTCAGGTGAAAGGGCGGCCGCGCGCCGCCCTTTTCGAGTATTCCCCCAAGCCCCATCACCGACCATCCCCGGCGCGGGATAAGGCCGAAGGCCGCCGCGCATCGCCGGCGCGCCCCCACGCGGCGGCGATTTGGTGAGGCTGGGCGGTCCCTCGACGGAACACGATATGCTTGGCTGAGATAAACTGCTCGCCAGAAGGGTTCGGATCGCCTCCGCGCGCGCCGGCACTGCGCGGCTTCCTGGTGTCCGCAACGGTTCACCCGCTTGGTGCACCGATAGATCAGACCCTGCACGGCAGTTTAGAGACTGATCTCCCCCAAACGAAAAAAGCCCCCACACCCGGCGGAGGCTCTTCTCATCTCACGAACGACAGGCTCAGAACCCGGCGGCCTGACCATCCTTACGCGGATCGGAGCCGGCGACGTAGCCGCCGTCTTCCAGCCGATGGATCAGCTGCGCCCCGCCGAAGCCGAAGGCATTGTCCGGCGTCTCGACCGTGATCTTGTGACCCAGCCCTTCGAGACCCGCCAGCAGATCGGCATCCATCGTCGGCTCGCAGGCCACGTCGAGGCCCGAGATCATCCGCCAGCGCGGCGCATCCGCGGCGACCTGCACGTCCTGCCCCCAGAGCTGGGTGCGCAGCAGCAGTTGCAGATGCCCCTGTGCCTGGATCGGGCCGCCCATCATGCCGTAGGCCATCAGCGGCGCGCCGTTCTTCATGGCAAAGCCCGGGATGATCGTGTGGAACGGACGCTTGCCGCCCGCCACCTGGTTCTGGTGACCTTCCTTGGTGGTGAAGCCGAAGCCGCGGTTCTGCAGCGACACGCCCGTGCCCGGCACCACGACGCCCGAGCCGAAACCGGCGTAGTTCGACTGGATGAAGCTCACCATCATGCCCGATGCATCGGCGGTGCTCATCAGGACGGTGCCACCCTGCTTGGGCGCGCCGGGGCCGAAGTCCTGTGCCTTGGTCGGGTCGATCAGCGCGGCGCGGGACTTGAGGTAGTCGGCATCCAGCAGCGCGGTCTCGTCCACCTCGGTCATGAAGCGGCGGTCGGCGACATAGGCGTGCATGTCGCTGTAGGCCAGCTTGATGGCTTCCAGTTGCAGGTGCACCGCCGTCAGGTCATCCGGCCCGTGGTCGCGGATCGCGGTGTGCTGCAGCATCCCGAGCGCCATCAGCGCGGCGATCCCCTGCCCGTTCGGCGGGATCTCGTGCAGTTCCACGTCGTCGAAGCTCTGCGAGATGGTCCCGCACCAGTCGGCCTCGTGGGCCGCCAGGTCCTCGACCGTCATGGCGCCGCCATGTGCCTTGGCGAAGGCGGCGATCTCTTCCGCGATCTCGCCCTCGTAGAAGGCGCGGCCCTTGGTCTCGGCGATCAGGCGCAGGGTGCGCGCGGCGCCGGGGTTGCGGAACCGCTCACCGGCCTTGGGGGCACGGCCGCCGGGCATGAAGGTCTCGGCGAAGCCGGGCTGGTGGCCGAGCGTCTTGGCGCCCTTCTCCCAGAGCGCGGCGATCACGGGCGAGACGAGGAAGCCCTCTTCCGCGTAGCGGATCGCAGGCGCAAGCACCGTGGCGAGGCCCAGCTTGCCGAAGCGTTCGGAGAGCGCGACCCAGGCGCTGACGGCGCCGGGCACGGTGACCGAATCCCAGCCATGCTGCACCATCCCGTTCGGGAACCGCTCGGGCGACCATGCGGCGGGCGCGCGGCCCGAGGCGTTCAGGCCGTGCAGTTGCTTGCCGTCCCAGAGGATGCAGAAGGCGTCGGAGCCGAGGCCGTTGCCGGTGGGCTCGACGATCGTCAGCGCCGCGGCGGTGGCAATGGCGGCGTCCACGGCGTTGCCGCCCTGCTGCAGGATGGTCAGGCCGGCCTGCGTCGCCAGCGGCTGCGAGGTGGCAACCATGTTTTCCGCCAGCACGGGGGAGCGGCGGGAGGGGTAGACGGGATCATGACGCAGCTGCATCGGAGGACCTCTTGGCTTTGTTGCGTTGCTTCAGGTGGCCACGGATGGCCCATGCGATCGACAGGACCGCGGCGACGAGGAACAGCAGGCTGATCGGGCGCGTGACAAAGAGCGTCGGATCACCGTCCGTCATCAGGGCGCGGCGCAGGTTGGTCTCGGCAATGGGTCCGAGGATCACGCCCAGCACCAGCGGGGCAAGCGAGTAGCCGAGCGCCCGCAGAACGTATCCCGCCACACCGATAAAGCCCAGCAAATACAGATCTGTAACCCGGTTATTCAGGGCGAAAGAGCCAACAACGCAGCACACCATCACGACGGGGACGATCAGCCACTTGGGCACGGTCGCAACCCGCAGGAACAGCCGCATCGAAAGCACGGACACGATCAGCATCAGCAGCGAGGCCACCGCCATGGCGATGAACATGCCATAGACCAGATCGCCGTGATCCATGATCAGCCGCGGCCCGACCGAGATGCCGTGCACCATGAGCGAGGCCATCAGGATCGCATCCACCGCCGAGCCCGGGATGCCGAGGCCGATCAGCGGGATCAGACCACCGCCCGCGGTGGCGGAGTTGCCCGCCTCCGAGGCCACGACACCATCGGGGTTGCCCTTGCCGAAGCTGTCGGGGTCCTTGCTGGCGCGTTTCGCCTGGTCATAGGCCACGAGGTTCGCGATCGACCCCCCGGCCCCCGGCAGCGCCCCGATCAGCACCCCCACGATGGAGGAGCGGATCAGGTTCACCGGCCGCATCAGCACCTCTTTCATCACCTTCCAGGTCTGGAAGTCGATGGCGCCGGTGACAAGCGCATTGCCCGAGCGGACCTCGCTCTTGTTTTCCACCTCGGAGGCCAGTTGCGAGATCGCGAAGATGCCGATCAGCACCACGAGGAAGGGCAGGCCCGCCTGCAGCATCTCGATCCCGAAGTCGAAGCGCGGACGCCCCATCATCGGGTCGGGGCCCACGGTCGAGATCGCAAGGCCGATGAGCCCGGCCAGCATCCCGCGGATCACGCTGTCGCCCACGAGACTGGCCACGATGGTCAGCGCAAAGACGATGAGCGAGAAGTATTCCCACGGCCCCAGCTTGACCGCAAAGAGCGCCAGCGGCGGCGCCGCGACGATCAGCACCACGGTCGAGATGACGGTGCCGAAGAAGGAGGCCCAGACCCCGAGGGAGAGGGCGCGGCCCGGTTCGCCCTTCCGCGCCATCGGGAAGGCGTCGAAGGTGGTGGCGACCGAGGAGGGCGTGCCGGGGATCCCCAGCAGCGCGGCCGAGATCAGGCCGCCGGTATAGCCGCCCACGTAGACCGAGAGCATCACGGCAATGCCTTGCAGCGGCTCCATCGTGAAGGTCAGCGGCAGGGTCAGCACGATCGCCATGGTGACCGTGAAACCCGGGATCGCCGCGGCGATGATGCCCGCGATCGAGCCCGCCAGCATGTAGACCAGCGTGGCGAGCGTGAAGATCTGTGTCAGACCGGAGAGGAAATCTTCCATGTCACAGCACCCCGCGCGGCAGGAAGACGGTGAAGACCTCAGCGAAGAGCCAGTTCAGCCCGAAGGAGAAGACCGCGGCCGCGATGACGGCGATGATCAGCGTCTTGGGGCTGCGGGGCATCAGCACGAGTTCCACCGCAAGAATGAAGACGAAGCTGGCGATCGAGAACCCGAGGACGGGGATCGCCATGATGTAGAGCGCAAGCGCTGCGAGGCAGATGAAGACCAGCGAGCGGCGCTTGGCCCAGGCCACCGTCTGGACGGCGAACCGGCCATAGGCACCGGCGGGGATCTTGCGCAGCGCGTCCACGATGGCGACCACGGCCATCAGCGCGAGACCGGCAAAGACGATCTTGGGAAAGGCCCCTGCCCCCAGCCGCTCGAACCGTGAGGTCGGAATGGCGGCGGCCGAGAGGAAGAGGGCCACGGAAGCGATCAGGATCAGGACGTAGCTGAGGAGGCGGGCGATCTCGCCCGCCTCCCGCGCCTGCTCCTTGTTGAAGCCGTTTTCGCTCACGGTGCCAGAACCTCCGACAGCGATTTCACGGTGTCATCCAGCTTGCCGAGGTAGGTGGCATAGGCCTCCTGGCCGCGGAACATCACTTCCGCGCCGGCATTGTTGGTCTGCTCGATGTAGGTCGCATCCTTGGAGAGTGCCTCCAGCGCGGCCTCCAGCTTGTCCTTGGCTTCCTGCGGCGCGCCCTTGGGCATCACGATGCCGCGGGTCACGTTCAGCTCGAGGTCGGAGCCGAGTTCCATGAAGGTCGGCACGTCGGGCGTGGCGGCCATGCGCTCGGGCGAGCCGACGGCGAGGAACTGGAGGTCGCCGTTCTCGACGAACTGCAGCGAGGAGGAGATGTCGCCGATGGCGGCGTCGAGGTTGCCGCCCACGAGGGCGCGCACGCGCTCGCCGGTGCCTTCATAGCCGACGTACTGGAACTGCAGGCCATAGGCCTGTTCGATCATCGCCGCGTGCAGGTGCGGCACGCCGCCCAGGGTCACGCCCATGGTGATCTCGCCGGGGTGGGCCTTGGCGAATTCCACGAACTCGTCGAAGTCGGTGTAATCCTCGGTCGGGTGCACGACGAGGTACTGCGGCGAGGCGGTCATCAGCGCGATCGGATCGAAGGTGTCCCAGTTCTGGTCGGTGATGTCGGTCTCGTGGGCGACCAGCAGGCCTTCGTGGACCTGGCTGATGGTGTAGCCGTCCGCATCGCGGCGCGAGGCTTCGCGCAGGCCGACGGTGCCGCCGACGCCGGGCATGTTGATGATCGGCATCTCGACGCCGAGGTAGGGCGCGATGTTGCCCGCGATCAGGCGCATCAGCGTGTCCGACCCACCGCCCGGCGACCAGGGCACGATGAATTCAACGGGGTGATCAGGATAGTCCTGCCCCGAGGCAGGAGCCGCGACCAGGGTGGCAGCGGTGAAGAGAGCGGCAAGGCCCGCACGGATGGTCATTGGAGGTCTCCCTTTATGTCCCGGCGTGACCAGAGGTGGACCGCCGGACGTTTTGGTTGAGCCCAAAGGCTAACACAAGACAGACCCACGCAAAGCGCGTATTATTTGCTATCAATTCCAGTCTTGCTTAACTTGAGTTTCATGGACACCCGCCAGCTTCAGACCCTCCTCGCCATCGTCCAGCATGGCGGTTTCGCCGCCGCCGCGCGCGCGGTGCATCTCACCGCTTCCGCCGTCAGCCAGCAGATCGGTGCGCTGGAGGAGGAGATCGGCGCGCCGCTCTTCGACCGGTCCCGCCGGCCCCCGGCGCTGACCGCCAAGGGGGCCGAGATGGTGCGCTCCGCCCGGACGATCCTGCAACTGGTGAACGAGGCCAAGGCCGCCCCCGGCGGGGGTGCGGTGCGCGGCACGCTGGCGATCGGCTCGCTGCGGACCGGGGCGCAGTCGATCCTGCCCCGGGCCCTCGCCATGCTGCGCCCGCTCTACCCTGACCTGACCTTCCGCATGCGCATCGGCATGTCCGAGGAGCTGATGAACGAGGTCGCCACCGGGCAGCTCGACGCAGCCCTCGTGGCCGATCACGTGGCGGTGCCGCCCAGCCTCTACTGGACCGAAGTGGTGAAGGAGATGCTGGTGGTGATCACGCCGCCGGGCACCCGCAGCCGCTCGCTGGCCGAGGTGGTCCGCACCATCCCCTACATCCGCTACCGCACGCAGGTGCCGCTGGCGCGCCAGATCGACACCGAGATCGCCCGGCTTGGGGCCGCGCCGGAACAGGTCGTTTCGGTCAACACGATGACCTCGGTGATCGGCTGCGTGCAGGCGGGGCTCGGCTTTGCCGTGGTGCCCTACGCGGTGCTCCAGGACGCGATCACCGCCTCGCTGGGGTGGTTCCCCTTCGGCCATCCGCCGATCCACCGCCGGCTCGGGATCGTGCAGAGCCCCCATTCCACCCGGGGCGAGGTGCTGGTCCGCCTCTCCGAAGCAGTGCGCGAGGCCGGCCGCCCCCGCGACGACCGCGACTGAGGCCCCTGCCCCGTCCGTCACGTCAGCCCGCAAACAGAAACGGCCCGGAGGAGACCTCCGGACCGTCCTGCCCAACATGGACCGTGATCTCAGACCACGGTCACCGTCATCTCGCCCAGGCCCTCGATGGAGAGCTTCATCACGTCGCCCTTGGCCACCGGCCCCACGCCCGAGGGCGTGCCCGACATGATCACGTCGCCCGGCGCCAGCTCGAAGTACTCCGACAGGTAGGAGATCATTTCCGGCACCTTCCAGATCATCTGGTTCAGGTCGCCTTCCTGCTTCAGCTCGCCGTTCACCTCCAGCGCGACGCGGCCCTCGGTGGGGTGACCCACCGCGCTCACCGGGTGCAGCGGACCCACGGGGGCGGAGCGCTCGAAGGCCTTGCCGATTTCCCACGGCCGGCCCATCTTCTTGGCCACGCCCTGCAGGTCGCGGCGCGTCATGTCCAGCGACAGGCCATAGCCATAGACGTGGTCCAGCGCGCTCTCGACGGGGATGTCCTTGCCACCCGATTTCAGCGCCACGACCATCTCGGCCTCGTGGTGCACGTCCTCGCTCTTCACCGGGTAGGGGAAGTCACCCGAGGCATCGAGGTTGTCGGGGTTCTTCTGAAAGAAGAACGGCGGTTCGCGGTCGGGATCGTGGCCCATCTCGATGGCATGGGCGGCATAATTCCGACCAATGCAATAGACCCGGCGCACCGGGAAGACCGCGTCGCTTCCCGCCACGGGGATCGTCGGAACTTCTACCTTATCAATAACATAGTCAGTCATGCCGCTCTCCTGTCTGCGATTCGTTGTACCATTCATAGATCGCGACCAATCCACGATCAATTGCAATCAATCACAACCAAAGCGATTTTATTGGTTGCTATTTGGCGAATCCGGGCAATACTCGGGGCATATCGCAAGAATTGATCGACCAATTCGCGCCCTTTGACGCAAGCAGCGACGGACCATGAACCAGACCACGCCCCTTTCCAGCCTCAAGGCCTATATCGCGGACGGAAACTTCGCCCCCGGCGACCGGCTGCCGCCCGAACGGGTCCTGACCGAGGCGCTCGGGATCAAGCGGGCGACGCTGCGCCGGGCGCTCGACACGCTGGAGCAGGAGGGCGTGATCTGGCGCCACGTCGGCAAGGGCACCTTCCTCGCCGAGGAGAGGCCCGCCGATGCGCCGATGCCCTGGTTCGACGAGGTCAGCCGCCAGCTGACCCCGGTCAAGATGATGCGCGCCCGGATGAGCATCGAACCCGCCATCGCCCGCGAGGCGGCGGTGAATGCCTCCAAGGAGGCGCTCGCCCGGATCGACGCGGCCATCCTCGGCGCCGAGGAGGCCCCGGACTGGGAGACCTACGAGGAATTCGACGACCTGCTGCACCATGCCATCGCCGAGGCGACGGACAACCCGCTGCTGGTCGCGCTCTTCCGGCAGCTCAACGGGGTGCAGCGCGCCGTGGCGTGGAACTCGGTGGTTCGCACCACCGAGAGGCCGCCGCGCAGCCACACCAGTTTCGCAGAACACCGCGCGATCGCCGACGCGATCCGCAACCGCGACCCGAACGGGGCCCATGACGCCATGCGGCGGCATATCGGCTCGGTCTCGGGGCGCCTATTCGGGGAGATCTGACAGAGGCTCTGACAGAAACGGGATGACGCGGCCAAGGGGACGGGAGACCCCGCCGCAACAGATCGGCGCTCCGCTTTGGGAGGAGAGGGACGCCGTGACAATGGGAGGAGAAAACATGAAAACGTTACTGAAATCGGTGGCGGCCCTCGCGGCTGCCAGCTTCATCGCCGGGGCGGGGCTTGCGCCTGCCACGGCGCAGGCGGAGACGATCAAGATCGCCCTCGCCGAAACCCCCTCGGACGAGATGGCCGCCTTCTTCGTGGCACTCGACCGGGCCAAGGCCAACGGGCTCGACTACGAGTGGACGGCCTTCTCGGACGAGGAGCTGGCCATCCAGGCGGTGCTCAGCGGCCAGATGGACATCGGCTTCGGCACCCCCTACTCGGCCATGCAGCGCTCGCGGGCGCCGATCCGGATCATCTTCCAGCTGTCCAAGCTGAAGTTCTTCCCGGTCACCACCAAGACCTATGACAAGCTCGAGGACCTCGACGGGGAACCGATCCTGCTGCATTCGCGCGGCGGCGGCACCGATGCCATCGCCAACGTGATCGAGGAGCGCCTCGGCATCAAGTTCGGCAAGCGATCCTACGTGCCCGGCTCCTCGAACCGGGTGGCGGCCCTGCTGGGCGGTCAGGCCGATGCCACGATCATCGACCTGTCGAACACCAACAAGCTGATGCGCGGCCCGGCGGCCGACCGGTTCAACGTCCTCGACCTCTTCGACGTGGACGCCAGCGACGAGGCGCTCTTCGCCAACCTCGACTGGATCCAGAACAACGCCGAGGACGTGCAGACCTTCGTCGATGCCCTCGTCAGCGTCTACCGCGACATGGCCGAGGACCCCACCGTGATCCGGCGCGAGACCGATCCCGACGGGCCCATCGGGCGGCTGCCGCCGGAACTGATCGGCAACCTCGACGGCTACTATGCCGACGCGGTGAAGGGCGGGCTCTACAGCATGGACGGCGGCGGGCGCCGCGCGGCCAAGGCCGACCTCGAATGGTACAGCGCCGCGGGTCAGCTCGACGGCGATCCGGCCAGCCTGAACATCGACGACTTCTGGTACTTCGCCCCGCTCGACGCGGCGGCCGAATGACAGCGGCCGAATGACAGGTCGGGGGCCGCACACCGGCCCCCTCCCCTGCCGCGGGGCAGCCCCCCGCCCGTTACCCCTGGAGGCCGGATACCACCTCCGGCCCCCACCCCATCACTGGACAGATGAAGGGAGGGCGCGATGGTCTATCGTCCGCTGTTTCTCAAACTGCTTTCCGCCCTGATCCTCTTCGGGGCCTGGGAAATCGCCGGCAGGATTCCTGTCAGCTATGCCTTTCCCACCTTTCTCGACTCGGCGGCGGCGCTCTGGCGCATGACCATCGACGGCTCACTCTTCGTGGCCTACGCCGAGACCCTGAAACCGCTGGTCACCGGCGTCGCCATCTCCACCGTGCTCGGCATCGGGCTCGGCATCTGGATCGGCCTCAGCCGGGTCTTCGACTGGCTCTTCTCGCCGATCTTCGTGGTCATGCAATCGGCCCCGCTTGCGGCCCTGATCCCGCTGCTCGTCATGGCCTACGGCATCGGGCTGACCTCCAAGGTCTTCGTGGTCTGCATCATGGCGATGCCGGTCATCGTGCTGAACACCGCCGGCGCCGTGCGCCACACGCCCGAGAACATCAAGGCCATGTGCAGCTCCTTCATGGGCACGCGCATCGACATGCTCTTCAAGATCATCATCCCGGCCGCCTCGCCGCTGATCTTCTCCGGCCTGCGGCTGGGGATCTCGGCGGGCTTCATCGGGGCGATCCTGTCCGAGCTCAAGATCACCCCCACCGGCGTGGGCGACATCATCACCTTCAGCCGGTCGATCGCCGACTACCCCAGCATGTATGCGGCGATCTTCTCGATCATCGTTCTGGCGGTTCTCTTCCTGAACCTGCTGGAGCGCACCGAAAAACATCTCTTCAAGGGGAATGACCGTGGCTATGTCTCAGATTGAAGCCTTCAAGCATGCGCAACCGGTGCCGGACGACATCGCCGTCTCCACGCGCAACATCTGCAAGACCTACGGCACCGTCGAGGCGCTGAAGGACATGACGCTGGAGTTCCCGCGCGGGCAGCTGACCTCGCTGCTCGGGCCCTCCGGCTGTGGCAAGACGACCCTGCTCAAGATCATCGCGGGCCTGCTGCCGCCCACCTCGGGCGAGGTCACGGTGAACGGCAAGCCCGTTACCGGGCCCGGCCCCGACCGCGCCTTCGTGTTCCAGGACTTCGCGCTGCTGCCCTGGGCCACGGTCCTGCGCAACGTGGCCTTCGGGCTGGAACTGCGCGGCGTCGCCCGGTCCGAGCGCGAGGACATCGCGGCGCGCTACATCCGCGAAGTCGGGCTCTCCGGCTTCGAACAGGCCTATCCGCACGAACTCTCGGGCGGGATGCGCCAGCGGGTCGGCCTTGCGCGCGCCCTCTCGGTCGATGCGCAGGTCCTGCTGATGGACGAACCCTTCTCGGCCGTGGACGAACAGACCCGCCGCAAGTTCCAGGAGGACCTCCTTGCGCTGGTGCAGAACGAGAACAAGACCTTCATCTTCGTCACCCACTCGATCGAGGAGGCGGTCTATGTCTCGGACCAGATCGCGATCCTCCTGCCCCGCCCCTCGCGGGTGTCCGAGATCATCCGCCCCACCGGATTCCGCCAGAAATCCGCCGACAGCATCCGCCGCGATCCCGAGTATCTCGACATCGTCGATGACATCTGGGCCTCGCTGCGCAGCTACGTGGAGTGAGCCATGAAACTCTTCGGCATCACCCTGCCCGCCATGTCCTCGCTGATCCTCTGGGGCCTGCTCTGGGAGGTCGTGGGACAGGCGGAGCTGACCTTCTTCGTGCCCCCGCTGAGCGAGGTCGTCCGCACCCTAATCACGATCATCGGCACGCCCAGCTTCCTCTCCGCCCTCGGAGAGACGGCCTATGCCTTCGGGATGGGGGTCTTCTTCTCCATCCTCATCGGCGTGCCCACGGGCATCCTCATGGGCCGCTCGCGCCTGCTGGATGAACTGCTGCTGCCCTGGGTCAACGTCTTCCTCAGCGCGCCGCTGACGGCCCTCGTGCCGGTGCTCATGGTGCTCTTCGGCTTCGGGATGAAGTCGATCATCATCACCACCGCGCTCTTCGCGATCTGGATCATCATCCTGAACGCCCGCACCGGGGTCCGCCAGATCAACCGCTCGCTGGTGGAGATGGCCCGCTCCTTCGGCGCCTCGCCGGTGGAGGCCTTCTTCAAGGTCTATCTCTGGGCCGCCCTGCCCGAGATCCTCGGCGGCGTCCGGATCGGCATCATCCGCGCGGTGAAGGGCGTGATCATCGGCCAGCTGCTGATCTCCATCGCCGGTTTCGGCGCGCTCTTCGAGCTCTATTCGACCAACTTCATGATGGCGCATTTCTGGGCCGTGCTGCTGGTGCTCTTCGCGCTCGCCTTCAGCATCTCGGAGTTTCTCGCCTACCTCGAACGCAAGGTCGCCTACTACGCCGCCGTGCGCTGAGAGAGAGACCAGCCTCGAAAGCCCCCTGCCCCGCCCTCGCGCGGGGCAGTTTCGTCTCTGATAAGCCTTACAGGGCCTCTTCAGTCCCTCGGCCCGCGCCGCGCCGCCTCGGCCCGGATCACGTCACAGAGCGCCTTTGCCCCCTCCGGCAGCGCCGTTCCCGCCCGCGTCACGAGGCCAAAGCGCCGGGACACCACAGGCTCCACCAGCGGCCGCAGGATCAGCCCCTCGCCATCGCGCAGGGGCACCGCCGCCAGCGGCAGCGCCGCCACCCCCAGCTCCGCCCTGACCAGCTCCAGCGCCGTCGCGGTGCGCGGCACCTCGTAGGTCCAGAACAGCCGCAGGTCGCGCCCGGCAAGGGCCCGGTCGATCAGCGCCCGGTTGCCCCCGCCCTGCGCCGGCAGGATCAGTCTCTGTCCCTCCAGATCGGCCCATTTCACGGGGCCCTCCCCGGCCATCGGGTGATCCGCCGGCACCGCCAGCACGATGCGGTCGTCGTAAAGCGTCTCGAACCGCAGCCCCGGCTCTTCCGTCGCCAGCGAGGTGATGCCGAAATCCGCCTCACCGCCCTGCACTGCCTCGACCACCTCGTTCGCCAGCAGGTCCAGCAGGCGCACCCGCGACGCCCCACTGCCCGCGCCGTAGAGGCCAAGCGCGGGGATCACCAGCCGGGGGATCGCGCTCGGGACCGAGGCCAGCGTGACGATGGCCCGTGTCTGGAAGCCGTAGCGCGCCGTGTCATCCTGCAACTCGCGCAGGGTCTCGCGGGCATCGTCCATCATCGCCTGCGCCCGGCCCCGCAGCCGCTTTGCCGCCAGCGTCGGCCGCACGGACCGCGTGGTCCGATCGAAGAGCCGCGTGCCCAGTTCCTCCTCCAGCTTGCGCACCCGCCGCGTCAGCGCCGATTGCGACTGCCCAAGGTGCCGCGCGGCCGCGACGAAGGACCCCGTCTCGTAGAGCACGAGAAAGGCCTCCAGGTCGCCGAAATCGAAACCAATGCGCATTTCGGCATAATCCGCGAAACAATTGCAATTATCAAACCAATTCGCCGGACCTAGGCTGCGGCCACCCAAGGACCGAGAGCCATGACAGAGCCAGACACAGATCCCGAGACCCGATACGACATCGTCGTCGTGGGCGGCGGCAATGCCGCCCTCTGCGCCGCGATGACCGCCGCCGAAGCCGGCGCCCGCGTGCTGATCCTCGAAGCCGCGCCCAAGGCCTATCGCGGCGGCAATTCGCGCCACACCCGCAACTTCCGCTGCATGCATGACGGCCCGCTCTCGGTGCTGGTGGACCGCTACGACGAGGCAGAATATTTCGACGACCTGATGCGCGTCACTGGCGGCAAGACCGACGAGGCCCTCGCCCGCATGGTCATCCGCCGCTCGCAGGCGTGCCTGCCCTGGATGGAGGCCCACGGCGTCCGGTTCCAGCCCTCGCTTTCCGGCACCCTCTCCCTGGCCCGCACCAACGCCTTCTTCATGGGCGGCGGCAAGGCGCTCGTGAATGCCTACTACCGCACCGCCGAGGCGCTCGGGGTGGACGTGCTCTACGAGGCGCCCGTCACCCATCTCGCCCTCGACGGCCAGCGGATCACGCGGGTCGATTACACCCATGACGGCCGCGCCCACAGTCTCCGGCCCCGGGCGGTCGTCGTGGCCTCCGGCGGGTTCCAGGCCGATCTCGACTGGCTGGCCGAGGCCTGGGGGCCGCCCGCCCGCAACTTCCTGATCCGGGGCACCCCCTACAACCGTGGGACCGTCCTGCGCGATCTCCTAGATCAGGGCCTCTCGCAGATCGGCGACCCGACCCAGTGTCACGCCGTCGCCATCGACGGCCGCGCGCCCAAGTACGACGGAGGCATTGTCACGCGGCTCGACTGCGTGCCCTTCTCCATCGTCGTCAACAAGGATGGCCAGCGGTTCCATGACGAGGGCGAGGACGTCTGGCCCAAGCGCTACGCGATCTGGGGCCGGCTCATCGCGGCGCAGCCCGATCAGGTCGGATACGTGATCATCGACAGCAAGGCGATCGAGCTTTTCATGCCCTCGGTCTTCCCCCCGGTCGAGGCCGATACACTGGAGGCGCTCGCCCGGAAGATGGACCTGCCCGCCGCCCAGCTGGTCGAGACGGTCACCGCCTTCAACGCGGCCTGCGGCGACACCTCCGCCTTCCATCCCACGGAGCTCGATGGTGTCCGGACAGAAGGGCTGACACCGCCCAAGACCAACTGGGCCCGCCCGATCTGCGAGCCGCCCTTCTACGCCTATTCCCTGCGCACCGGCGTAACCTTCACCTACCTCGGGCTCCACGTGGACGAGACCGCCCGGTGCAGCACCGCCAGCGGCCCGGTCGAGAACCTCTGGGCCGCCGGGGAAACCATGGCCGGCTCGATCCTCGGGCAAGGCTATCTTGCCGGATACGGCATGACCATCGGCACCGTCTTCGGACGCATCGCCGGAGAGGAGGCCGCGCGCCATGCCCGATAACCTGTACCCGTCCCCGATCGAGGAAGCCCGCCGTCAGGCCCAGATCTGCAACGCCTGCCGCTACTGCGAAGGGTACTGCGCGGTCTTCCCTGCCATGCACATGCAGCGGGCGTTCAGCGACGGCGACATCACCCAACTCGCGAACCTCTGCCACAACTGCCAGAACTGCCACGACGCCTGCCAGTACACCGCGCCCCACGAATTCGCCCTGAACCTGCCCGCGGTCCTCGCCGAGGTGCGTCAGGACAGCTGGGAGGAAACAGCCGTGCCACGCGCCCTCGGACAGGCCTTCCACCGGAGCGGGACGCTGATCGCCGGGGCCACCGTACTGATCATGGCACTGCTCTTCTGGCTGGCCCGGCATCTGCCCGGCGAGGGCACAGGCTTCTACGCCATCCTCGGTCACGGGGCGATGCTGGCGATCTTCTTGCCGGCGACCCTATTGCCCTGTCTGGCGATCGCCCTCGGCTTGCGGCGCTACTGGCGGCGGGTGGAGGGAGGCCCGATCCGGCTGGCCCATCTCCGCGCGGCCTTCGGCTCCGCCGCCCGGATGCGGAACCTCGCCGGGGGTCATGGCGAGGGCTGTACCTTCGAAACCGGCGCGGGCTTTACCCACCATCGTCGCTACATGCACCAGCTGGTGCTCATCGGTTTCCTGCTCTGTTTCGCCGCGACGGTGACAGGGACGATCCTGCATTACATCTTCGCCATCCCCGCACCGTACCCGGTCTTTTCCCTGCCGAAGCTCTTCGGGGTGACCGGGGGGATCCTGCTCTGCCTCGGCTGCCTCGGAATGCTGCGGGCGAAGCTGGCCGGCCGGGCGGAACTTCAGGCGAGGGCGGTGCGGGGTGGTGAATTCGGCTTCATCGCGCTGCTCTTCACGGTCAGCGCGTCCGGTCTCGCGCTCTATGCCTTCGGGGGTACCGCCGCGTTGGAGGGGCTATTGGCGCTCCATCTCGGGGCTGTTCTCAGCTTCTTCCTGCTGACGCCCTACTCGAAGATGGCGCACGGCTTCTATCGTTTGGCGGCGCTCGTCCGGGATGCCCAGAGGTCCGCGTGAGAGAGGTTCACAGCTGTGAACCTAGCGTGAGGCAGGGCCTTAAGGCGGAAATTTCACAACTGTGAACTCGGGGCAGGGGACGGTCGGTCACCGATCTCCACGGCAGGTTCACAGCTGTGAACCTGTCACGCCGCCCTCCGGGACAGGGCCATGACCATCCGCGTCGCCGAGAAGGCCCCAGCCCGGGCCTGCGACGTCAGATGCCTCAGATAGCCACCGGGATTGCGGATCTCGCCGAACCTTTCGAGCATCGCCGCCAAGGTCACCGAGGCCTGCACCGGGCCCATGATGCGCTTGGCGTCTTCCCAGGCGGTCTCCGAAATCCCGGTCATCGGACGGATCTGATCCGCGGACCGGATCAGCGTTGGCCAATCGGAAATCGGTGCAGCGCTGAACCCGGAAATCTCGGGACAGCTGTCGAGGACAAGGCGAAGGGGCGGGGGTGGGGCCACCGTCCCGGGTCTCAGCGATTGCGGTGTTGCCGATGCTTTCCGGGACGTCTCAGGCGAGGCGACGGGGGGGTGGGTATCCGTACAATCGCTTTCGTCAGGGTTCCCCGTGGTCGTCGCAGTCCTCTCGGCATTTTCGTCGCGTTTCACTTCCGCGTCCGGTTCAGAGTCAGAAAGATCTTTTTGTGAACTCTGTTGGTGCTGCTCATTCTGAGCGGGGCTGGTGCTCACTTCTTCCGTTTCCGGCTCCAGGAGGGCAAGCGCCTGCTCCAGGGCGCGGCGCAGATCCGCTTCCATCGCCCGCAGGCTGCCGTGATCAAGCTTGCGGCGGAGGTGCCGGGCGGAGAGCTGGGCGAGGTCGTCGAGGGCATCCCACTGGCCGACCTGCGGCTGCTCGCTGCGCCCGAGGGCGGCGAGCCCGGCAAGGTCACGGCGCAGGAGGCTGACGGTGTCGCGCAGGGCGCGGAGCTCTTCCTCGGCCCGGCGGGTCGTCTCCGCAGCCTCCGCGATCTCGCTGGCGCGCAGGAGCAGGGGGCGAAGGTCGAAGCCGAAGGCCACCTTCTGCCCGGCCATCCGGCGGGCATAGCGTTTGCCGTTCGGGCTGTCGCGCCGGATGAGCAGGCCACTTTCCACCAGCTTCGCCAGATGGCGGCGCATGGTCGAGGCGGCCATGCCATGGGCCCGTTCGCAGATCGAGGCGTTGGAGGGATGGACGACCAGCGGCGCGGAGGGATCGAGCTGCGCACCGGGGTGGAAGCTGATCAGCGCCTGCAACACGGTCAGGTCGCGGTCGCTGAGCCCGAAGGCCGTGCGGGCGGTGGTGAGGTCGCGCAGGATCTGCCACTTGTCGAGCGGGCAGGGGGCCGCGGTGGGCGTCGGATAGCCGGAACGGTTGGCGGACTGCCGGGCGGAAAGAACCTCCCGGACAGACTCCACCGGCCGCCCGAAAGGCGTCACGGGGTGATAACCCATTTTTCATTCACGAAGACAAAAAATACCCGTTCCGCGAATCACTATGGACTTGCGGTTGCCGGCTCCGACCACTATCTTGAAGGTGCTAGAAACAAGTTAGGTCTCGTGGAGCGTCGTCTTTGCGGGGCCTTTCTTTTGTCCGGCTCGTGCCTCCTGATTTCTCTGTTCTGGTTGCTGCTCAGTCTTCCGCGCCGCGTTTCCAGCGGGCGTGAAGCTCTTCAATGACGTCCTGCGCCTTGCGTTCGATCCAATCGGCAAAGCCGGGATCGGCGAGGTCGAGGGCAAGCCCCTTGGCGGTCCGCTTCACCGATCCGGCCTTCTGGCCGGCGATGGTGAGGGTCTGACGCCGGGGGGCGGGTGATGTCGCGGCGGCGGGCTTCGGCGCCTGGCCGAGCCGCTTCGCTACAGTCTCGAAAGCCACGATAGAGACGTCTTCGGGCAGGTCTTCGCCCTTGACCATCGCCAGTTCGGCGGCGTCGTGGACCTCGCCGGCGAGACGGGCCAGCTCCTCCCGGTCGGCGCCGGTTTCCTCGATCCGGCGGGCCAGTGCCTCCCAGCGGGGGCGGCCGATGCCATGGGCGGGGCCGATCGCCTCCGCAAGGTCGCGCCCCACCACCTCGGCAATGGAGAGCGCCATGGAGATGGAGGATTTCGTCACGGTCAGGACCTCAGCCACTTGGCTCTGGTTGCCGAATCCCTGTTCGACGAGGTCCTGCGCAAAGAGCGCCTTCTCGATGTAAGAGAGATCGCGCCGCGCCATGTTCTCGGAGATCTGTGCCGTGACGGCGGCCCGGTCATCGAGGTTGGCGACGAGCGCGCGGACCTTTTCGACCTTTTCCGAGAGACGGACCGCTTCAAGCCTGCGCCGCCCGTAGACCAGCAGGTAGCGGCCGTCATGTTCCGGGTGGCGCCGCACGAGAATAGGCACGGATTGGCCATTCGTCTCGATCGAGGCGCGCAGATCCGCCACATCCGCCGGGTCGAGCCGGTCACGGGTGCGGATGTCGTCGACCACGTCCGGGTCCAGTTCCCAGACCCGGTGGCTGTCCACGGCATCGCGCGCCGAGCGCAGCGCCCGGTTCGTCGCCATCATCGGTGAGCCCGACTGCGCCCCCGCCGAGGCGAGGTTGTCGAGCATGGACATGCGTTTCTTGCGATTCTCGCTCATCTCCGCCCCCAGGTCTTCTGGATCAGCTCCGCGATCTCGTCGTTCACGGCGTTCAGGCTCTCCAGTGCGCGGTCGTAGGTCGCGCGGGTGAAGGCGCTGCGCTCGACCTCGTAGAGGGTCTGTTTCGTGAGGCCGGCATCGGAGATGGCGGTGGATTTCAGCATCGGCGCATTGAGGACCTTGTCCCCGAACATGGTGCGCAGGAAGGCAAGGATGCGGTTCTGCGGCGCATCGGTCGGCTCGTACCGGGTGAGCAGGTAGCGCATCCAGTCGTGCTTCATGTCGGCACCCGATTCGGCGATCACGTCCATCAGGTCTGCGGTCATGCGCAGGAACTGCGACATGGACATCACGTCGAGCATTTCGGGGTGGATCGTGACCAGAACGCCGGTCGCGGCCGAAAGCGCCGACATGGTGAGGAAGCCCAGTTGCGGCGGACAGTCGATGACGACGATGTCGTAGCGGTCATCCACCTGCGCGAGCGCTTCCTTCACCCGGAAGAAGAACAGCCCGGCATTGCCCTGCGCGAGGGCGCGGGGGGTCTCGTGCTCGAACTCCATAAGCTCGAGGTTGCCGGGAATCAGGTCGAGGCCGGGAATATAGGTCGGGCGGATCACGTCCGAGATCGGCACCGGGTCGTCATAGCGGATCGCGTCGTAGAGCGTGCCGCCCTCCTGCAGGTCGAATTCCGGCTGCACGCCATGGAGCGCGGTCAGCGAAGCCTGCGGATCGAGGTCGATGGCGAGGACGCGATAGCCCAGCAACGCAAGGCGCTGCGCGAGATGCGCAGCGCTCGTGGTCTTGCCGGAGCCGCCCTTGAAGTTCATCACGCCGATGATCTGCATGTGGTCGCCGTCGCGGCGCCCGGGCAGGTAGTCGCCGGGCTTGCGGGCGGTCTTTTCCAGCAGGGTTCGCAGCTCGTGCAGGTCATATACAGAGTAGAGGCGCCGGTTGCCCGGCGTCAGCTCGGGCGAGGGGCCCTTGCCGTCGAGGTGGAGCTTGCGCAGGTAGCTGTCGTCCACGCCCAGCAGGGCCGCGGCCTCGCCCGAGGTGAACTTGCGCATCTCCTTCGACGCATCGGGCGGAAAGAGGCTCTCGGCCTGCGCATGAAGCTGCGCGGTCAGCCATTCGGAATGCTGCCGAATGACGGTGTTCAGATCTTCGTGGTCGATGCTATCCTGCATGCGCCTGACGCCTCGTTTGCTGCTCGGTCACCGTGTCGTGTTCACGGAATATGGCGTGTTCCGCCGCTTTTTCGTGACTATTGCCCAACGGGCCCGCGTCTTGCAAGGTTTTTCGCCACAATCGCCCCCTGGGGCCTGTTTTCGGCTCTGTTTCGGGGGAATCCGGCGCTCAGCCCCGCCGGAACGGCGGTGTGGAGGCGCGGGCGATTCCCTCTGAGGGGCGAAAACGCGGTGCGGTCAGCGCCCGATCCGGAGCGATTGCCCGGAGAAAAGCGCGAGGCGGTCCCGCTCCGGCAGGTCGGGGCGCAGGCCGGCGTCGAGGGCGGTACGCTTGATCAGCCGGGCGATGTGACGATCGTTCAGGCGCCGCTCCAGCGCGCGTGTGCCATCGCGGGAGGTGGCGACGAAAACCGGGCCATGGCGGATCTGCGCGAAATGGAGCCAGCTTTCCACGGCCTGAACCGGGCAGGTCGGCCCGGCGGGGAGACGCGGGATGTCGAGGGGGCGCGTGCCGGTGCGGGCGCGGAGGTGAAGCTGGATGCCGTCAGGGGCGAGGCGGAGAAGGCCGGTGCCCTGGGGCGTGCCCTCGGGGCGGAGGTCGAGGCCCACGATCTCGGACCGGCGCAAGCCGCCGGCGGCCCCGAGGAGCAGCAACGCCCGGTCGCGCAGGCCGCGCAGGTCGTTCGGCAGGGTGGCGACCATGGCGTGCACCTCTTCCAATCGCAGCATGGCCTTGCGGGCAGGGGCCGGCGCGTCGCGGCGGAGCGTGGCGAGGGCGGCGGTGATACGGCTGTCCTGCCGGTCGAGAGGGAGCCCGCGCTGCGCACAATTCCAGACGAGGCCGGAGAGTCGGCGCTCGATGGTGCCGGACGCGAGCGCCGGGGGCGCGGCCAGATCGAGGAGATAGAGAGAGACCACCTCGGGCGAGGGAGGCAGGGGGGCGTGCCCGTGGTGGCGACACCAGCGGGTGAAATGTGCCCAGTCGGCGCGATAGGCCTTTGCGGTGGATTCGGAGGGCTGCGGCATCTGCGACAGGCTTTCGGATAAGCGGGGCGCGGCTGAAATGACCCCGGGATCAGCCTGCCGCGAGCATGGCCTCTTTGCAAGATTATTGGACATGACGTGTGACGGCAGAGGGCGGCGGTATTCCCATTCATTTGTAGGAGAAAGCGCCGTCATCGGATAGGCTGAACGCGGGCACGAGGCCAGCGGGGTCACGATGACGGACAGCGACAGGATACCGCCGATGCCGGGCTGGGTCACGGTGGCACGGCACGAAACCTCTGAGGATGTGGCGTTTTTGTCAGGCGCGGCGCTGGCCCATCTGGATCTGGTGATCCGGGGGTCGGCTCTCCCTCAGGACTTGTTGCGCGACCGGCTGGCGCTGCGCGCGGCAGAGGCCTGCATGGCACTCTCGGGACGGCCCGAACGGGCCGCTGCGTTGCGCGATGCGCTGCACCTGCTGCGGCCCGGAGACCTGCCGGGACCGGCGGGGGAGGTCTGCCTCGCGTGGCGGCGTGCGGCGGAGCGGCCTTTGTCCGATGAGACGATGCAGCGCGCCCTGCCCGGGATCGGGGCGGAGCAGGTCACGCTCTGGCGGCGGGCGGCAGGCGTGGCGGGGCCGGTGCCGCGCGCGGCGGCGGTACTGGAGGCGGTGCTGGCCGAGGCACCACGGGCCGAGACGGCGGGGCTGATCCTTGCGGAGGCGACGCTGGCCCGGGCGCTTGGCTGGGATCACGTGGTGCCGTTGCTGGCGGTGTCGCTGCGGCGGGCCGATCTGCGGCTGCGGGGGGCGGAGCTGCGGCGCAGCTGTCATCGCGCGGTGATCGATGCGGCGACGGAGGCCACGGGTCTTGCCGCCGAACTGGCCCGGCGCGCGGAACGGCTGCGGGCGGTCGCGCCCAAGCTGCGCGCCAAGGGGGCGGAGGCGGCGGTCGGCGTCTTCCTGAGCCGTGACGCGGTGGCGCCCGGGGCGCTGCCGCTGCCGGACCGCGCGGCGCGGCGGCTCTGCGATCGGCTGGTGGCGCTCGGCGCGGTGCGCGAACTGACCGGGCGCGAGACGTTCCGGCTCTATGGAGTGTGAGCGATGGCGCGGGGCAAAAGGTCGGAAGGGCTGGACCGGGAGCTGGCGGATCTGCCACCCGAGGCGCGGTGGCGGGAATGGATGCGGCGGATCGAGGCGGTGCTCTTCGCCTCTGCCACGCCGGTGCCGCGGGCGGACCTGGCGCGGGTCGTGGGGGAGGGGGCCCCGGTGGAGCTGCTGGTGGAGGACCTGATGGCGGAGCTGGAGGGCCGTGCCTTCGAGATCGTGGCCGGGGCGGGGGGCTGGATGTTCCGGACCCGGGCCGCCTATGGGCCGGCGATCCGGATGGCGGCGGACGTGGACGACCAGGTGCAGGACCTGAGCGATTTCGACGTCGCGGTGCTGGCCGCCGTGGCCTATCACCAGCCGGTCACCCGGGAGGGGCTGAAGGATATCTTCGGCAAGGAGATCAGCCGCGACCTGATCGGGCGGCTGCACGGGCGCGGGCTGATCGGGACCGGGCCGCGATCCCCGCAGCGGGGCGCGCCCTATACCTTCGTGACGACGGCGCAGTTCCTCGTCACCTTCGGGCTGGAGAGCCTGCGCGACCTGCCGGACCGGGAACAGCTGGACGACGCGGGGATCGGGCCGGGCCAGCCAAGCCCGGAACGAGGGCCCGGGGACGGCGTGGCCTGAGCCCGCCACGGGAAAAGGGCCGCCGGTGAGGGCGGCCCTGTGGGACGTGATGGGGGCGGGATCAGCCGAGCGCGGCGGGCACTGCGATGCCCTGCGCGGTGGCGAGGGCGGTGAGCTTGGCCACGGTCCCCGCGGCGAGCGGAATGCCGGTGGCGGCACGCTCTGCCGCCGTCCGTCGGCCGCGTTCGCCGGGCAGCAGCACCGGGCTTTCGCCCGCGGGGGAGAGCCCCTGGATCGCGGTTTCCAGCTCTGCCACGCCGGTGAGGAAGTCCTCGGGCGCGCCGAAGGCGGCGGGATCGACGGCCATGACCATGCCGTTGAAGGCGCCCTTGCCGGTGTTCAGCAGGCTGGGGGCGATCACCGGGGCACCGGCCAGAACGCTGGCCAGCAGTTCGATCATCAGCGACAGGCCCGAGCCCTTGGGCCCCGCCATGGGCAGCAGCGCATCGACCTGCGCCGGATCGGTGGTGGGCTGGCCGTCGGCGTCGACGCCCCAACCCTCGGGGATGGCACGGCCCGCGTCCTTGGCGGCCATGATCTTGCCGAGCGCCACGGCGGCGGTGGACATGTCGAGCACGACCGGCGCCCCGCTGGCCGAGGGCACGGCGATGGAGAGCGGGTTGGTCGAGAGCGCCTCGCCCTTGGCGCCGTAATAGCTCATCAGCGGTTTCGAGGCGGACATGGCAATGCCCACCAGACCCTGCCGCGCGAGCGCGCCGGTATAGTAGCCGATGGCCCCGCAGTGCGAGGTGTTGCGGATCGCGCACCAGCCGAGCCCGTGCTCCGGGGCCAGTGCGGCGGCGACCTCGACCGCGCGGTTCAGGCCGACCGCGCCGGGGCATCTGCCCCCGTCAAGCACGGTGATTGCTCCGGTGCTGCGGACCGTCTCGATCGTGCCGCCCGAGACGATCAGGCCCTTCTCGACCATTTCGACATAGCGCGGGATGCGCAGCACGCCGTGGCTGTCCACGCCGTGCAGGTTGGCCCAGACCAGCAGGTCCGCGGTCTGTCGGGCATCATCCGGGGTGAAGCCACCGGCCCCCAGAAGGGCCGTGGCGAAGGACCGGAGGTCGTCGGCGGAAAGCATCGGCACGGCAGGTCTCCTATCGGGGCTCTGTTTTGGGCTCTGGATCAGCTGTTCAGCGGGGTGGGGAAGAACTTGTCGAGCCAGCCCTTCATCATCATCTTCGTGCGCGGCGCGTCGTTGGGGGCCAGCGGGAAATGCGCCGTCGTGTCGATCAGCATCAGTTCCTTGGGATGGCCTGCCTTCTCCCACATGCGCACCGACTCGATGGTGGGGGTGATGATGTCGTCGGCGGTGTGGAACAGCAGCAGGGGACGGGGCGCGATATTGGCCACCACGTCATCGGCGCGGAAGTTCATCATCGACCACGCGGTTTCGGTCGGGATCTCCATGATCGCCTTGGGCGAGAGGTTCTTGCGCAGCTTTTCCGGGATCGGCACGGCGTCAAAGCGGGACATCCACGCGCTCTCGCCGGTCTCGTGCTTGTGCTTGCGACCCTCGTTGAGGATGCCCATGAACTTGGCCCAGGCCTCCTCGGTCGGGTGCTGGCCGCGGAACTTCCGCTCGCCGTCGCCCCAGCCGCAGGAGGAGAGGCAGCAGGCCACGCGCTCGTCCACGCCTGCCGTGTAGACGGAGACAGCGGCGCCGAAGCTGTGGCCGGTGATGCCGATCCGCTTGGGGTCGACTTCGGGGCGCTTGGCAAGGAAGGTCAGCGCGTTCTTGGCGTCCGCGACCTGATCCAGGCAGCGCACCTGGCCACGCTCGCCCTCGCTCTCGCCGCAGCTGCGGAAGTCGAAGCGCAGGGCGACATAGCCGAAGCTTTCCATCATCTCGGCCTGGATCTGGGCGTGGCTCTCGTCCTTGGAGCCGACGAAGCCGTGGCAGACGATGAAGGCGGGCAGGGGGGTGCCGTCATAGCCGTCGGGAATGTGGACGACGCCCGAGATCTTCAGCCCGTCGGATTCGAAAGTGACGTGTTCCTGCATCGCAATGCTCCTGTCGGTGCGCCGGGGCGCATGGGGTCGGCCCGCCCGCCGGGAGGGGCGGGCAGGGAGGTCGTATGGGGATGCGGGCCGGAAGGGGGCCCGGCGGATGGCCAGCGGCTGTCTTGCGGCGGGCCAGGGAGAGGCCCGTCGCCGGCCCGAGATTAGCCGGAGGTCAGGCCTGCTTGGCGAAGGGGAAATGCGCCTCGCGCCATTCGAGCGGGGCGGGGGTGCCCCAGACGTTCATGTCGCGCACGTTGCCGGGCCGTTCGAGGTTGGTGATGATCCGCGGCTGGAAGGTGGCGTCATCGGCCACCAGTGCCATCGGGCCCGAGCATTCCACGATGCAGCCCGCCGGGTCGTAGTAGTAGGCATAGGTGTTGTCGCCGGGGCGATGGCGGCCGGGCCCCCAGATCAGCTGGCGGTCATGCCGGTCGAGGATGTCGCCAAGCTCGCAGTACATCCGGAACTCGGGGAACTCGAAGGAATAGTGGTGCACGCCCACTTCGCCCTTCACCACGCCGAGAATGTGGTGCTGGCGGTTGCCGCCGTACATCCAGCTGAGCGCGTCGTTCACCATCCGCTCCGACAGGCCCATGCCGCAGATCTCGGAGAGCTGGCGGATGGTGGTCTGGGGGTCGGGCGACATCAGGTTGACGTGGTCCAGCCGCCGGGGCCCGACACCGGCCGTCTTGTAGCGCGGGTTGTACATGTCGTCGGTGGTGGGCGTGTGCACTTCGAAGCGCAGCCCCTCGGGGGTGTCGAAGGTGACGCCGGCGGCCATGCAGGGCAGGCTCGGCTCTTCGGTGACGATGGTGCAGCCTGCGCCCGCCACGCGAGAGGCGGCCTCGCGGACGGCCTCGGTGGTCAGGGCCTCGAGGCCGATGGTGTTGAAGCTGTTTTCCTCTGCCTCCACCAGCACCAGTTCCGCGGCGCGGCCGTTTGAGCTGAGCCAGGCGCTGGTGTCGTCCCGGTAGGTGACGCGCAGACCCAGGACATCCGTCGAATCCGCGATCATCTCTTCCAGCTTGTTGGTGTTGAGCTTCACATGCCCCATCGCGAAGACGAGTTGGCTCATGTCGTGATCCTCCCACAGACCGTCTCTGTTCCTGTGACCTTCATAGGAAAGATTTCAGGCGTTCGCAAGAATTTTCGAAAACCGATGGATTTACGAAAATTGGCCGCGCGGATCCCCGTCCTGCGCCACCCGGTTCGCCAGCAGGCCGATGCCCGGGATCTCGACCTCCACCAAGTCCCCGGGGGCGAGGAACTCCGGCGGGGTGCGGGTGCTGCCGAAGCCCGAGGGCGTGCCGGTGACGATCACGTCGCCCGGGCGCAGCGGTGCGAAGGTGGAGCAATAGGCGATGAGCCAGGAGACATCGAAGATCATGTTCTCAAGGGCGATCGCCTGTTTTACCACGCCGTTGACCCGGGTCTCCAGCCGCAGGTCCGCGGGGGCGGGGGCCTCGTCCGGGGTCACGAGGTAGGGGCCGAAACTGCCGCTGCGGGCAAAGTTCTTGCCGGGGGTGAACTGGGTCGAATGTTTCTGCCAGTCGCGCACGCTGCCATCGTTGAAGCAACTGTAGCCCGCGACGTGGGAGAGGGCCTCCTCGCGCGGGATCTTGTGGCCCGGCTGGCCGATGATCACCGCCAACTCGCCCTCGAAATCATATTTCTCGGAGACGGCGGGTTTGAGAATCGCACTGCCATGGCCGACCTGCGCCTCGGGGATGCGGGTGAAGAGCAGCGGATACGCCGGCACCGGTTTGTCGCCGCGGGCGGGTTCGTGAAAGTTTGTCGCGACGCAGAAGACCTTGGACGGATCGGGGATCAGCGGCAGCAGGGTCACGCTGTCGAGGGCATGGCGCGGCCCCGGGGCGCTGGTCTGCCAACGGCCATGGTGCAGCGCGAGGTAGCTGGCGAGATCGGGCGGCGCGTCGGGCCCGTCGGAGAGGCTCACAAGGGTATCGCCATCGAGGTAGCCATACTGCTCCCGTCCGGCCGAGTCGAAGGTGGCAAAGCGCATCGCGGGCTCCATTTTCGAAAATTGATATAATTGACGATAATCATATCGCACGTCGAACGGCAATATTTTCGAAATTCTTGCCAGATAACGACGAAACGGATAGGTAGGGAGACTAGGCAGCCAACCTGCGGCGGGTCCGACCGACCGCATGGGACAAAGAGGAGCACGGCATGGATCAGGTGAAGCAGAAGGGCGAAACCCGGGCCAGCGACGTGCTGCAACGGCTGCGTGATGATATCCTGTCCTGCGAGTTGAAGCCCGGCGAGAAGCTCCGCTTCGAGGCGCTGCGCGACCGCTACGAGGTCAGCTTCTCGACCCTGCGCGAGGCGCTTGCCCGGCTGGCCGCCGAGAGCCTCGTGACCTCCGAGGGGCAGCGCGGGTTCGTCGTGGCGCCGGTGTCGATCGAGGATCTGGAGGATCTGACCAACGCCCGCGTCCTGCTGGAGCGGGAAAACCTGCGGCTGTCGATGAAGCAGGGTGATGATGCCTGGGAGGCGGATATCCTCGCCAGCTACCACCGCATGGACCGGCTGCAGTCTCGGCTGGGGGAGCATTACTATTTCGACGCCGACTGGGCGCAGCTGCACAGCCAGTTCCACTTCGCGCTCGTCAAGGCCAGCGGTTCGCCTGTGCTGCTGGAAATGCGCGCCAAGCTCTTCGAGCGCGCGCACCGCTATCGCCGCATGTCCTCGCAGTTCCGGACCCAGTGGCGGCCCAAGGAGACCGAGCACAAGGCGATCATGGATGCCGTACTGGACCGTGAGCCCGCCGCGCTGGACCTGATCGAGCGCCACATCCGCGAGACCACGGAGAACGTGATCGAGTTCGCCGGCCACCTCTTCCGCGATGAAGAGCCGGGCGGCGCCAAAGCCGCGGGCTGACGCCCGAGGGCGCGGCCTGTGCAGGGCCGGGCCGTTGGCGCGGGAGGCCGGCTTGCGTCTGGCTGGGCGACGACCGTCAGCTGATCCTCTTTGCCAAGGTGCCGTGGCTTCGCTGCGGGCAAGGGGCTGCGCTTGCGTGGCCTCCCTTCAGCCGTTGATGCCCCATGGTTTCGTGCGTTCGTTGCGGAGACCTTGGAACCCGTCCGGGCGCGGATCAGGCGCGCTGCGGCCGCCCATTTCGCTCTCCGCCCAGACATGATTTAGCCGCTCCGCGGTCCGCTCGCGGGGTGGGGTGGCACGGCTGGCTGCCGCAGCGTCGTCTGGTCTTGATAAAAATTTTCGATAAAATTGACAATTACGAAAAAACCGTGCTCTATCGACTCTAGGCGGGAGGAGACCGCCGGAACGACCATAGGGAGGAGCAGGGCATGAGCGAGGTCACTGCACGGATCGGAATGCTTGTTGGCAGCCTGCGGGTTGGGGCCAACAGCGCGGCATTGGCCCGGGCGCTGCCGGGGCTGGCGCCGGAGGCGTGCCGTCTGGACATCCTGCCCTCGGTCGGGGCGCTGCCGCATTTCGATCAGGACATCCTCGATGGCGAGGGCGCTCCGGAGGCGGTGACGCAACTGGCGGAGGCCGTGGCGGCGCTCGACGGGCTGATCCTCGTCACGCCGGAATACAACTGGTCGATCCCCGGGGCGTTGAAGAATGCGCTCGACTGGCTGTCGCGGCTCAGGCCGATGCCGCTGGCGGGCAAGCCGGTGCTGATCGTCTCGAACTCGCCGGGCCTGCTGGGCGGCGCGCGGGTGCATCCGCCGCTGCGCGAGGTGCTGCACGCGCTCGACTGCCGCATCCTCGCCCGGCCCGAGATCCAGATCGCCCGGGTGGCCGGGAAGCTGGACCGCGAGGCGGACCGGATTTCCGACCCGGAGACCGCGGAATTCATCGCCGCCCGGCTGGCCGCCTTCGCGGCCTTCATCGCGGCGGAGACACCCGGGCGCAGCGGCTGACAGGCCGCCACCGGGAGAAGGAGGAGAACATGACAGAGAAAGTGACCCCGGCGATCTTCGTCAGCGCGGCGCTTCTGCTGACCGGGATCGGCATGGCGGGTGTCGCCCATGGCTATGGCCTCGGCACGCTGGACTACTTCGGGGCGGGGGCCTTTCCCTTCTACCTCGGGCTGATCCTCGCGGGGCTGGCGGCGCTCGACCTTGCCGTCCGGCTGCGCAGCCCGCATCAGGGCGACGCAGGAGAGCCGGTCAACTGGCCGCGCCTGCTGTGCATCTGCGGATCGCTGGGCGTCTTTGCCCTGCTGCTCGATCCCTTCGGCTTCGTGCCCGCGATCTTCGGCGCGGCACTGGTGGCGATGCTGGCCGACATACGGCAACGTCCGCTTGCGACGCTTGGCTTCGTGCTGGGGCTGACGCTGCTGTGCTACCTCGTCTTCATCCTCGGGCTCGGCCTGCCGATCCCGGCTTTCCGGTAGGTTCGCCATGACTCTCTTCGACGGGCTGAGCCTCGGATTCCAGACCGCCCTTGCGTGGCACAACCTTCTCTACGCGCTGATCGGCGTGCTGCTGGGGCAGGCCGTGGGCGTGCTGCCGGGCGTGGGCGCGATGACCGCGATCTCGCTGCTCCTGCCGATCACCTTCTACCTCGATCCGACCCAGTCGATGATCATGCTGGCCGGCATCTACTACGGCTCGCAGTACGGCGGCTCGATCGCCTCGATCCTGCTGTCCCTGCCGGGTACGCCCTCCTCGGTCGTGACCTGTTTCGAGGGCCACCCGATGGCCAAGGCGGGCCGCGCCGGGCAGGCGCTGATGCTGGCAGCGCTGGCCTCGCTCTTCGGTTCCATCGTCGGCGTGGCGATCCTCGTGCTGGGAGCGATCCCGCTGGCGCATCTGGCGCTGAAGTTCGGCGCGGCGGAGTATTTCTCGCTCATCGTCATGGGCATGATCGGGGCCTCGGTCGTGGCCAACGGGGCGATGCACCGGGCGATCGCCATGCTGGCCTTCGGCATCCTGCTGGGGATGATCGGCACCGACATCAACACCGGGCAATACCGCTACGTGGTGATCCCCGAGCTGGCCGACGGCATCTCGCTGGTGGCGCTTGCCATCGGGCTGTTCGGCGTGGCCGAGATCATGTGCACGCCGGGCCAGTCCAGAGGCGGGCCGACCACGGCGCTTGGCCGCGGCTGGCGCCAGTTCCTGCCGGAGCGCGCGATGCTGGGCCGGCTGCTGCCCCCCGCCACCCGCGGCGCGGGCCTGGGATCGGCCTTCGGCACGCTGCCGGGGACCGGGGCCGCCATCGCCTCCTTCGTGGCCTATGCGCTCGAGAAGCGTCTCTCGTCCGAGCCGGGCAGCTTCGGCAAGGGCCGGGAGGAAGGCCTCGTCGCACCGGAATCCGCCAACAACGCCGCCGCGATCACCGGCTTCATCCCGACCCTGACCCTGGGCATTCCGGGCGATGCGGTCATGGCGCTGATGCTGGGGGCGCTGATCATCAACGGCATCGTGCCGGGGCCTGCGGTGATGACCGATCACCCGACGCTGTTCTGGGGCGTGATCGCCAGTTTCGTCGTGGGCAACGTGCTGCTGCTGCTGATCAACATTCCGCTGATCCGGCTCTGGGTGCGGCTGCTGAGCATTCCCTACTGGCTGCTCTTCCCCTCGATCCTCGCCTTCGTCAGCGTCGGTGTCTACAGCTTCCGCAACTCGGTCATCGACGTCTGGACCGCGCTTGCCTTCGGCATCCTCGGCGCGATCCTGAAGCGCGCGGACTACCCGCTGCCGCCGATCCTGCTGGGCTTCATCCTCGGGCCGATGCTGGAGGAGTACCTGCGCCGCGCGATGCTGCTGAACGATGGCGACATCACCGTTTTCTTCACGCGACCGCTGAGCGCCGTCTTCATGGCGGGGTCTCTGCTGCTGCTTGTCCTGCCCCTTTTCGGCGTCCTGCGACGCCGGATCCGGGGCGCACGTAAACCGGCCTGAGGAGAGGGCCAGACGAAAGGGCCCGAAGGGGCCCATCCAATGGGAGGACCACCAACATGAAAAAGACCTTTGCCGCCGCAGTGCTGGCCCTTGGCAGCCTCATGGGGCCCGCCATCGCCGCGGATTATCCGACGCAGCCGGTGCGCATCATCCACGGCTTCGGCCCGGGCGGGAACGCGGATACCGTGGCCCGGATGCTGGCCGAACCCCTGACCGAGGCGCTTGGCCAGCCCTTCGTGGTTGAGCCGAAGCCCGGTGCGGGCGGCAATGTCGCCTCGGACTTCGTGGCCCATGCGGATCCGGATGGCTACACGCTGCAGCTGATGGTGGGCGGGCATTCCGTGTCCGGGGCGCTGTACCAGAACCTCAGTTTCGACGCGGTGGAGGATTTCACCTTCATCACCCGGATCACGTCGTTCCCGTTCTTCATCGCCGTGCGCCCCGACACCTATGCCACGATCGAGGAGCTGATCGCGGCGGGCAAGGAGGGCCGGGTCAAGTTCGGCTCTGCCGGGGTCGGCACCACCCAGCACCTGACCGGCGAGCTGCTGGCGAAGGAAACCGGCGCCAAGATGCTGCACATCCCTTACAAGGGGGATGCCGGCGCGGTGACCGCCCTGCTGGGCGGCGAGGTGGACATGATCGTCTCGGCCGGGACCAGCGTGCTGAGCCAGGCGCGGAGCGGGGACCTGAAGCTGCTGGCCGTCTCCTGGGATCGTCCGTGGCCGACGACGCCCGACGTGCCCACCGTGGGGGACACTGTCGCGCCCGGGTTCAACGTCTTCTCGTGGCTCGGCCTCGGCGCGCCTGCGGGCCTGCCGGAGGAGATCACGACGGTTCTGCATGACACCGCCGTCGGGGGGCTGGAGACGCCGGAGTTGACCGGGAAGCTGGAGGCGCTCGGCCTGCTGGTCAGCCCGCAGACCCCGCAGGAGTTCCACGACATGGTGGCCGACCAGGTCGCGACCTGGAACGAGGTGATCGACTCGGCCGGTATCCAGCGCCGCTGAGCCAGCCGAACACGGAACCGCCGGCCGTCCCGTTCCGCGGGGCGGCCGGTTTCGTTTCGGCAGAGGCCGGGTGGGGTCAGGGGTGTGGCTGTTCCACGAGGGCGAGGATCATCTCGACCAGCTGGGCGCGCAGCCTCTCCTGCGCCGCTTCCTCGAAGAGCGCAGTGCCGAAGATCGTGGAGAAGGTCGGCCGGTTCGACACGTTGAAGACGCTGAGGGCGCAGACCTGCCAGTGCAGGGCGACGGGATCGAGGCCGGGCCGGAAGACGCCGGCCTCCTGCCCCCTGCGGCAGACCTCCGCCAGCTTGCCGAGCGCGGGGACATCCATCGCCCGGGCGACCTCGGACTGGGCGAGGTGGTCGGCGTGGTGGATGTTCTCGATCATGACGATGCGGATGAAATCCGGGTTGCGGCGGTGGTGGTCGAAGGTGAAGGCGACCAGCTTTGCGAGCGCCTCGCGCGGGGGCAGGTCGTCGAGATCGAGCGCGGCCTCGCCCTCGCGCAGCACGCGATAGGCCTCCTCCAGCGCCTTGATGTAGAGGCCCTGCTTGTCGCCGAAGTAGTAGTAGATCATCCGCTTCGAGGTGCGGGTCCGCGAGGCGATGGTATCGACGCGCGTGCCCGAGAGCCCGTTGGCCGCAAACTCCGAGATCGCGACCGAGAGGATGTCCCGTTTCACGGCATCGGGGTTCTGGGTCCAGCCCCGTTTCTCGGTTTCGGTGTCCGTCGTGATCGTCATGGCCACTGTTTACCCCAGCCGCGTTGATGCGCAAATGATCCGCGCGGTACAATTGGCTTGACGAAATGTACCAACCGGAACATCTTGGACGCGGATACGGGAGGGGAGGCCCGTCTTCATGGCATCCGCGGGGCCTTGCCCGTCGCCGGGCCGGCCATGGCGGTGACCGATCAAGCGCGACAGACCCACGGGGGTCGAAGTGCGGATGCGGTTCATGATGTCTCTTTCCTCCTCCTGACCGGGCTGAGTTCTGCGATCTCTCGCAGGGCGGTCCTGTCCAGTCTGCTCCCCCCTCCCCGTCCGGAAGAGATTTCAATTTATGTAGGACATTTTTGATTCTATCATATAGAAGTTGTTTTGAGGAGTGTGCCGGGCGACCGGCGAAACCGTCATAGGGAGGAGACCAATGACACAGATGACCCGCCGGACCGCGCTTGCGGCCGCCATGGCCGCGACCACGGCCCTCACCCTGCCGGGCCTGGCCCTGGCGGACACGCCGGTGCTGCGCCTTTCGTCGGTCGTGTCCGAGAACGACATCCGCGCCGAGGCCTTCGCCGAGATCTCGGAGGCGGTCAAAGATCACTTCGACCTGCAGGTCTTCAACGGCTCCACGCTGGTGAAACAGGGCGGCGAGCTGACCTCGATCCAGCGCGGTAACCTCGAGATGGGCCTGATCGCGCCGCAGAAGATCGCCGAGCAGGTGCCGGAATGGTCGATCGTGACTTCGGCCTATCTCTTCAGTGACGCGGACCACCTGAAGGCCACCTTCGAGAGCGACGTGGGCGCCGAGCTGCTGCAGATGGCCGAGGACATCGGCATCCATGTGCTGGCGCCGGTCTACTTCGGCACCCGCCAGGTGAACCTGGCGCCCGAGAAGGAGGTGATGACGCCCGAGGACCTGAACGGCGTCACCCTGCGGATGCCCGGCGGCGAGGCCTGGCAGTTCCTGGGCGAAGCCATCGGCGCGAACCCGACCCCGCTGGCCTATGCCGAGGTCTATACCGCGCTGCAGACCGGGGCCATCGACGGGCAGGACAACCCGCTGCCGAACGACTACAACATGAAGTTCTACGAGGTCACCAGCCAGATCGTCCTGACCGGCCACCTCGTCGGCTTCGACGTGCTCGCGATCAGCTCGAAGATCTGGGAGGGGCTCTCCGCCGAGCAGCAGGAGGCCCTGCAGGGCGCCGTGGACACAGCCATCGACAAGAGCACCGAGCGTCACCTCGCCCGCGAGGCGGAGCTGGTGCAGTTCTTCAAGGACGAGGGGCTGAAGGTCTACGAACCCGATCGGACGGCGTTCCGCGACTACGCGCAGCAGAAATACCTCGCCTCCGACTTCGCGGCCAGTTGGCCCGAGGGGATGATCGAGAAGATCAACGCCCTCTCCGAGTGAGCGCAGCGTGAGGGCGGGGGCCCGTGCCGCCCGCCCATGAGGCAGGTCCGGACCACCGGACCGTCCGGCGCGTGGCCTGACGCGCGCCGGAGCCCTGCATCGGGGCAATATGCTGCCCCGATCCGCCAAACGACCGGAATGCCCGTGATGTCCCTTTCCCCGCGCCTCGTCCGCAGTTGCCGCGCCGCCGTCGAGGCGGTTCCTGCCGTCCTACTGGCCGCGATGTTCCTGTGCTTCATCGTGCAGGTCTTCATGCGCTACGTGATGAACGATCCCGTCGGCTGGACGGTCGAGGTCTGCGTCATCGCCTGGCTCTGGATCCTGCTCTGGGGGCAGTCGGTCTCGGCCTCGGAGGAGGACGAGATCCGCTTCGACATCGTCTATGGCAGCGTCCGGCCGCCGCTGCGCCGGGTGTTCCGCATCATCTTCTCGCTGCTGCTGCTGGCGATCTACGCGTGGTCGCTGCCCGCGCTCTGGGATTACGTGACCTTCATGAAGATCGAGAAGACAACCTACCTCGATATCCGGTTCAACTGGATCTACGGCATCGCGGTGATCTTCTCGGTCGCCTCGATCCTGCGCTACCTCTGGATCCTCTGGACCGCCCTGCGCGGGGCCGACGGCCCGGTGCCGCTGGCGCGCGAGGAGGCAGGCGAATGAGCTGGGAATTCTGGGCCACCGTCGCCGCCATCGTGCTGAGCGCGCTGATCGGCCTGCCCATCGGCCACGCGATGCTGGCCTCCTCCGTCTTCTACCTGCTGTTGCAGGGACAGGACATGTCCATCGCCTTCGAGCAGATGCTGACCGGCCTCTACGGCTCCTACGTGCTGCTGGCGATCCCGCTCTTCATCTTCGCCGCCGACCTGATGAACGTGGGCTCTCTCTCGGACCGGCTGCTGGATTTCTGCCGCGCGCTGGTGGGGCGGTTCCGGGGCGGGCTGGGCCATGTGAACGTGGTCTCCTCGCTGATCTTCTCGGGGATGTCGGGCTCGGCCATCGCGGATGCGGTGGGGATGGGACGGATCATCATCAACCTGATGACCAAGGACGGGAAGTATCCGCCCGCCTATGCCGGCGCGATCACCGCGGCCTCGGCGATCATCGGGCCGATCATTCCGCCCTCGATCCCCATGGTGCTCTTCGCCCTCGTCTCGGACACCTCGATCGGGTTCCTGTTCCTTGCCGGCGTGATGCCCGGGCTGATCCTCGGCGTGCTGCTGATGGCCACGAACGCTTGGCAGGCGCGGGTCCATGACTACCCGGTCGAGGACCCGGTGCCGCTGCGCGAGTTGCCCCGCATCACCCTGCGCGCGGTGCCCGCCCTGCTGATGCCGGTGATCCTGCTGGTGGGCATCTACGGCGGCATCACAACGCCCACCGAGGCGGCGGCGCTTGCGGCGCTCTATGCCTTCCTCGTCTCGACGGTCTTCTACCGCTCGGTCAGCCTGCGCAAGGCCTACGCCACCGTCCGGCAAAGCGCCAAGTCCACCGCCGCCGTGGGCTTCCTCATCGCTGGGGCGCTTGCCTTCAACTACGTGGTGACCATCGAGCAGGTGCCCAACGTGATCCGCGACGCGCTCGGCGGGACGGAGCTGAGCCGGATCAGCTTCCTGCTGATGGTGAATGCCATGCTGCTTCTGCTGGGCTGCCTGCTGGAGGCGAACGCGATCCTGCTGGTCATCGTGCCGATCTTCCTGCCTACGGCCGTGGCCCTCGGGGTGGACCCGGTGCATTTCGGCGTGATCGTCGTGGTGAACACGATGATCGGTCTGGCGACGCCGCCCTACGGGCTGCTGCTCTTTGTCGTGACCTCGATCACCCGCTCGCCGATCCGCGACACGATCCGCTACCTGATGCCCTTCCTCGGGCTGATGATCGTGGGGCTGGTGATCATCACCTTCGTGCCGGACCTCGTGCTCTGGCTGCCCCGGCTCTACGGCTACAAGGGCTGATCCGGTCTGACCCGGCCCTCTCTTCCGGGCCCCCGCGCGGGGACCGGGCCCTCTCACCGTGCCTGACGCGGCGCGGTTCCCTGACCTCTCGGCACCATGCGCGTGCCTGCAATGGAGATGCCCATGCCCGACACGATCCTGATCATCAACGGCCCGAACCTCGACATGCTGGGCACGCGCCAGCCGGAGGTCTACGGCCATGACACGCTCGCCGATGTGGAGGCGCTCTGCCAGCGGGTCGCGCAGGAGGAGGGCGTCGGGATCGACTTCCGCCAGAGCGACAGCGAGGCCGAGATCATGAAGTGGATAAAGCAGGGCCGGGGCACCACGGCGGGGCTGCTGATCAACCCGGCGGGCTTCACCTCGACCTCGATCGCGATCCTCGACAGCCTGCTGATCTATGATCGGCCGATCATCGAGGTGCATATCTCGCCGCTGTTCCGCCGCGACGAATTCCGCCACCTGTCCTATCCGTCGAAGGCGGCGTCGGCCAAGATCGAGGGCTTTGGCATCCGGGGCTACGAGTTCGCGGTGCGCAAGCTGGCAGAGTGGGCGCGGGCGGAAGAGCGGGGCTGATATCCGGGCTGACGCCGAGGCGGACCCCTCCCGGCGCAGCGGGCGTCTGACAGCCGGGGGCCTGACGGTGGTCTAGTCGAAGGCGCCGGAGGCGAGGATATGCGCGACGCCCGCGTGGATGTGGCGGGTCAGCAGGTCGACCGCCGCATCCGCCTTGCGCGCGATGACGAGGTCGCGCAGCGCCACGTGTTCCGCCGCGGCGGGCTGACCGCGGAAGGTCAGCGCCAGCATGTGATAGCGCGCGAAGCGGTCGAAGATCGTGGCATGGGTGCGCGCCAGCACCGGCTGGCGGCTGGCCGCGATCGTGGCGTAGTGGAACCCCCAGTCGGCGGCTACCCATTTCTCGATCGTGCCGGCGTTATGCTCCATCAGGTCGCGTTCCATCGCGGCGAGCTTGTAGTGCGCGGCCACGACCTCGGCCTCCCAGTCAAGGTCGCCGCGGTCGATCGACTGGCGCAGGGCGTGGGTCTCCAGCAGGATGCGCAGGTCGGCGAGGTCCTGCAGCTCGGCCCGGCTGACCGGGGCGACGCGGAAGCCGCGCTGCCCCTCGGCGGTCACCAGCTCCTCCACCGCGAGACGGTTCAGCAACTCGCGCAGGGTGGTGACGCTGGCGCCATAGACCTGCCGGAGGTCGTCGAGCTTGAGTTTCTCGTCCGGCTTGAGCTGTCCGCTGACGATGTGCAGCCGGATGCGTCGATAGGCGATCTCGCCCACCGTGTCGCCCTCGCGCTCCATCGTGTCGAACCGCTGCCCTTCGTATTTCAGCATCATCGCCGCCATTCGTTCCCGAGCGGCGAGTATCGTCGGGCGGCCCGGTGTTGTCCACCGGGTGTGGGTGCTGCGGGGCGTGGGCGGTCGTCCGTCCTGCGCCGGTTGGCCACGCGGCGCGCCGGCCGCCGGTCGCTCGCCCGACGGTCGGGCGCGCCTCAATCCGTGGCGGGTGCGAGCCTGTCTGCCAGCCGGTCGGTCGCAGCGCGCATGGCGTGGTCGAGGTCCGGCGCGGCGGGGGAGGCGACGTGGTTGGCGAGGTCGACCATGGTGAAGGTCGCCTCGGGCCAGGCCTTGGCGAGGGCCCAGGCCACCTTGGGCAGGCAGACCACGTCGTAGCGGCCCTGCACGATCTCGCAGGGCAGGTGCCGGATTCTGTCCACGTTCGCCAGCAGGTAGCCCTCGGGCCGGAAGAAGCCGTTCACCCCGTAGTGGGTGAAGAGCCGCGAGACCTCCAGCGCCGCCTTGGGCTGCGTCAGCGTGGCGATATGCGCGGGGTTGGGCACCAGCGTCTGGGTCCGGGCCGAGAAGCCGCGCAGGTGATCGGCGGCGGGCAGGTGCACCGCCGGGTCCGGGTCCACGAGGCGGGTGTAATAGGCGCGCTGCAGGTCGTCACGCTCGTCCTCGGGGATGAAGCCCTCGAAGTCGTCGAAGGCCTCGGGGAAGAGATCGCCGATGCCGTGGAACCAGTGCCGGCTTTCGGCCTTCGTGCCGGTGAAGACACCCGAAAGCCGCAGGCCGAGGCAGCGGTCGGGGTGGGCGATGGCATAGGCCAGCGACAGGAAGCTGCCCCAGCTGCCGCCGGTGACCAGCCATTTGTCGATGCCGAGCGTCTCGCGGATCGTCTCGATGTCGCGGATCAGGGCATCGGTGGTGTTGTCGGTCAGATCGGCGGAGGGCGTGGACTTGCCGCAGCCCCGCTGGTCGAAGAGGACAATACGGAAGCGTTCGGGATCGAAGGCGCGGCGGGCGCCGGGCTTGGCGCTGCTGCCGGGGCCGCCGTGCAGGAAGAGCGCGGGGATGCCGTCCGGGTTGCCGCTTTCCTCGACATAGAGCTCATGGGGCGCGTCGACCGCGATCCGGTGGGTCCGGTAGGGCTCGATCTCGGGGTATTGTCCGGGCTGCGCGGTCATTGCCGTCTCCTGTCCTGCATCCGGCGCCACTGAAGGGGGGATCGCGGGCAGGGACAAGGGGGCGGGCGCAGAAAGCGTGCTGACGGCAGGCACTTTGCTTCGGCGCGGGGCGGGATCGCACAGGGAACGATCCGGCAGCGCGATCGCGGCAGTGATCCGCGCAGTCGATCAGGTGGGGGCGGCCCCTGGACCGGCTTCGGGCGTGGGCTCAGAGGTACTGGGTCGGCACGGCCGTGGTGAACTTCAGCTCTTCCATCGAGATCATCGAGTTCACCTGACTGAAGTCCAGCCGCTCTATCATCCGCTTGTAGACGGCGTCATAGCTTTCCATGTCGGGCGCCACGACCTTGAGGATGTAATCCACCGTCCCGGTCAGCCGGTAGGCCTCCACGATCTCGTCGATCTCGTCGATGAGTTCGCGGAAGCGGCGCAGCCAGTCGATCTCGTGCCGGGGGGTGCTGACCCCGATGAAGACGGTGAGGGGGACGTTGGCGCGGGTCTGGTCGACCAGCGCCACCCGGCGCTTGATCACGCCGGCCTCCTCCATCCGTTTGATGCGCCGCCAGCAGGGATTGGCAGAGAGGCCGACGGCCTCGGAAATCGCCTGAACCGGCGTGTCGCTGTCCTGTTGCAGGATGGCGAGGATACGCTGGTCCGTTTCGTCGAAGGTGATGCTTTCGACGGGTTTGGTTCCTGTCTTGCGGCGCTTCGGTGTCGTCATGCGGGTACGAACTCCACGATCACGCCAGAGGCGTATTCCGGGGCGGCGGCAAGGCCGGCGGCGGTTTGCAGCGGCGTGATCCCGGCCTTGGAGAGGCACAGCGCGGCGGCGTCCATGTCCGAGACCTTGACCCGCAGCACGGTGAAGGCGCCCTGCGCCGTGGCGGAGAGGTCCGCGCCCGGGTAGGCGGCGGCCATCGCTTCGGGCGTCAGCAGGATCAGCGGGGCGGAGGCGGGCCCGGTGGTGACTTCACAGCCGCCCTCGACAGGCGTCGCGGTCCCGGCGGCCCAGAGCTTGGCGAAGTCCGCGCCGGTCTCGGCGGGCGTGTCCGAGAGGGCGAGGATCGCGCCGAGGCCGCAGGCGGTGTTGGCATGCTCCAGCAGTTCCGGCAGCCAGACGGTTTCGCGGGTCTTGTGCTGGCACATGAAGACCACGCCGAGGGGCGTGTCGGCGGGGGTGAAGGAGACGGTGGAGAAGGCGGCGATGCCTTCGGACCCGTCGGGCAGGGGCACCGGGCGTGAGAAGCTGCCGAGGCCCATGGTGGCGAGGCCGAGGGCCTCCAGCTCCTTGGCGGCCTCTTCGGCATCTCCGATGCGGCAGGCGATGGCGTGCAGCCCTTCGCCCTGTGTCTCGAGGATCTCGCGGCGCGAGGCGTTCAACTCGGTCGGCTGCAGGATGCCGAGGAGTTCGAAGTAATCCTCGGGGAACATGATGGTGTAGTTCGCGGTGCCCTTGGCGGCGGAATGTTCACCGCGCGGGGAGAGCGTGAAGCCGAGGGCCTCGTATTGCTTGGCCGCCTTGTCGAGGTCTTTCACGAGGGCGAAGCAATGGTCGATGCCTTTGACGGGGTGGGTCATGCGAGGGGTCTCTTTCTGGTTGGTCAGCGGCGCAGGGGCGCCAGCGTGATTTCGGGCATCGCAATGCCGGGGTTCATCTGGGCCACGAAGAGGGCGGTCTTGGCCATGTCCTCGGGCTGGATCATCTGCGCCATGGTGGAGGCGTCGAAGCCGGGGCGTTTCAGCAGCAGCGGCGTGGCGACCTCGGCGGGGCAGAGCGCGGTGGAGCGGATGCCGTTGCGGCCCTCCTGATCGTTCAGGCTGGCCGAGATGTCGGAGAGCGCGTGTTTCGAGGCGCCGTAGACCACGCCACCGGGGGAGTGGAAGCGTCCGGCCCAGCTGGAGGTGTGGATCATCACCCCGTCCTGCTGCGCCCGCATGACCGGCAGGCAGGCGGCGATCACGTTGAGCGCGCCGGTGATGTTCACGTCGATGACGCGGTCCCAGCTCTCCCAGTCGAGATCGGCCCAGGTGCGCTTGGGGATGTTCAGCCCCGCGTTGTTGCACAGGACGTGGATGCCGCCGGCCCAGGCGGCGATCTCCTCGGCGGCGGTTTGCATTCCGGGGCGGTCGGTGACATCACCGGGGACGATCAGCGCGGCCCCCTCGGGCAGGGTGGCGGCGACCTCTTCGAGGGTGTCGCGGCGACGTGCGGTGAGGGCCACGGCATAGCCGGCGGTGGCGAAGGCCTGTGCCATGGCCGCCCCGATGCCGGAGCCCGCGCCGGTGATCCACACACATTCACGCATCAGAATGATCCCCCTGCATTTCTACTTATTGGCGTCACGCTATACCACGAAATGTGTACTTCCTAGTCAAAACTGACCTCATTTCAAGGGATCGTGGGATTGCTGTTGACTTGGGTCCCAGGGGGGGATCAGTTTACCCTCACGAAAAGATGAAAGTGGCCCTCAGGGCCCCATCCGACTGGGAGTAACGCATCATGAAACGACATCTGAGGCCCCTGGGCCTGGCGCTGGCTGCTGCAGGGGCGCTGGCCGCCCCGGCGGTCAAGGCGCAGACCGAAGAGGTCAAGAAGGGCGGCACGGCGATCATCCAGATGAAGGGGGAACAGCGTATCCTGAACCCCGCGCTGCGCGCCTCGACCGGCGTCTATTACATCACCGGCAAGATCATCGAGCCGCTGATCGACCTGTCCTATGACGGCTATGTGCCGGTGCTGGCGACGGAATGGTCCTCCTCCGAGGACGGTCTGCACATCACTCTGAAGCTGCGCGAAGGCGTGAACTGGCACGATGGCGAGCCCTTCACCTGCGATGACGTCTCCTTCACCGCGATGAACATGTGGAAGGAGTTGCTGAACTACTCCTCCTCGCTGCAGGCCGCGCTGGAATCGGTGGATTGTCCCGATCCCCATACCGCCGTCTTCAACTATTCCAAGCCGATGCCGCTGCAGCTTTTCGTGGCGGCCATGCCCGACCTCGGCCACCCCGTGCCCAAGCACCTCTACGAGGGCACGGACATCATGCAGAACCCGCACAACACCGCGCCCGTGGGCACCGGCCCGTTCAAGTTCGTGGAATATGAGCGCGGCCAGTACGTGATCGCCGAGCGCAACGACGATTACTGGCGCGGGGAGGAATATCCCTACCTCGACCGGATCGTCTGGCGCTTCATCGAGGACCCCTCCGCGGCGGCGGCCGCCATCGAGGCGGGCGAAGTGCACGAGTCGGGCTTCATCGGGATCTCGCTGGCCGACATCGCGCGGCTCTCCGACGATGACCGTTTCGACGTGGGCACCAAGGGCTACGAGAACAACGTTGCCCACTCGACCATCGAGTTCAACCACCGCAACCCGATCCTTGCCGACCTGAAGGTGCGGCAGGCGATGTACCATGGCCTCGACATCGACTATGCGATCGAGACCATCATGCGCGGCTTCGCCAAGCCGGGCCGGGGCCTGATCCCCTCGGCGGGCGGGGTGAACTACACCGACGACGTCACCACCTACGACTACGATCCCGAACTGGCCAAGCAGATGCTGGACGAGGCGGGCTATCCGGTGAAGGACGACGGCTTCCGCTTCAAGCTGCGGCACCGTCCGGCGCCCTGGGGTGAGTACACGCAGCTGTGGTCCGAGTACTTCAAGCAGGCGATGGCCGAGATCGACATCGACGTGGAGCTGCTGCAGAACGATGCGCCCGGCTTCCTGACCGGCGTCTATCGCGACCACGACTTCGACACGGCGAACGGCTGGCACCAGTTCCGCTCGGACCCGGCGGTTTCCACCACCGTCTGGCTGCGCTCCGGTCAGCCCGCGGGCTCGCCCTGGACCAACCAGTTCGGCTGGCAGGACGATGAAGTCGACCAGCTGATCGACGACGCGGCCTCCGAGCTCGACCCCGCCAAGCGGGCCGAGATGTACCACGAGCTGCAGAAGCAATCGATGGACAAGCTGCCGGTGATCTTCGCGATCGAGCATCCCTTCATCTCGGTCACCTCGAAGGTGCTGAAGAACCACCACAACACGCCGCGCTGGAACTCCTCCAGCTGGTACGACCTCTGGATCGACCAGTAAGCGACGGTCTTTGACAGCGGCGCGGGCGGATCACGCCCGCGCCTTTCCGGGGCGCCCCGCTGCGCCCGACGTCTTCTGTACGGATGAGAATACATGAGTTTTGGCCTCCCCCCCGTCCTTGCCTATGCGCTGCGCAGGCTGTTGCAGGCGGTGCCGGTGATCATCCTGATCATGGTCGCCACCTTCCTGCTGCTGAAGCTGGCGCCCGGTGACACGGTCGACGCGCTCGTCGGCGACATGGGCGGGGCCGATGCGGCCTATATCGCCCGGATGCGGGCTGAATACGGCCTCGATCAACCGGTCTGGGTGCAGCTGTGGCGCTACATGGCCAAGCTGGCGACCTTCGATCTGGGCTGGTCCTTCGTCTATGAACAGCCCGTCTCGGTCGTGCTGATGGACCGGCTGGGCACCACGCTGATGCTGATGGCCGCCTCGCTGAGCCTCGCCTTCACCCTCGGGATCGCCCTTGGCGCCATTGCCGCGCGCAAGGCCTATTCGCTGACCGACAACCTGATTTCGACGCTGGGGCTGGTGTTCTATGCCACGCCCAGCTTCTTCCTGTCGCTGCTCTTCATCTATCTCTTCTCGGTCAAGCTGGGCTGGCTGCCGGTGGGCGGGATCAAGACCATCGCGGGCTTCTACACCGGCTGGGATCACGTGGTGGACGTGGCGCTGCACCTGATCATGCCGACGGCGGCGCTGTCGCTGATCTATCTCTCCTTCTACATGCGGCTGATGCGCGCCACGGTGCTGGAGGTCGCGGACCTCGACTTCGTGCGCACCGCGCGAGCCAAGGGCGCGGGCGAGTTCCGCCTGATGATCCACCACATCATGCGCAACGCGCTGCTGCCGGTGATCACCCTGCTGGGGCTGCAATTCTCCACCGTGCTCGGCGGCTCCGTCGTGGTGGAGACGATCTTCACCCTGCCGGGGCTGGGTCAGCTGGCCTCGCAGTCCGTCGTGCAGCGCGACATGAACACGCTGATGGGCATCATCTTCCTGTGCTCCATCATCGTCGTGGTCGTGAACTTCCTCACCGACGTGCTCTATGCGCGTCTCGACAGCCGGATCGAACTCGCATGACCACTCTTGATACCGATCTCGCCCCTGCCGAGCCGCCGCGCCTGATCGTCTTCTGGCGCCGCTACAAGCGCAACCGGGCGGCCCTGCTGGGTCTGGCGCTCTTCGTCATCGTGCTGCTCATGGCGCTGACCGCCGGCATCGTCGATCCGGGCGATCCGCTGCGCCGCGCCGGCGCGCCGCTGACGCCGCCGCTGACCGACTGGGCCACGCCGCTGGGGACCGACCAGCTGGGCCGCGACATCTTTGCCGGCATCTTCTACGGCGCGCGGATCTCGCTGATGATCGGCGTGGTGGCGACACTGGTGGCCATTGGCATCGGCGTGCTGATCGGCGCGCTTGCGGGCTACTTCGGCGGCTGGGTCGATGACGTGCTGATGCGTGTGACCGAGGCCTTCCAGACGATCCCCAACTTCGTGCTGCTGCTGACGCTGGTGGCGATCATGGGCTCCAAGATCGAATGGATCACGCTGGCCATCGGCATCGTGTCGTGGACCGCGCCGGCCCGTATGGTCCGGGCCGAGTTCATGTCGCTGCGCGGCCGGGAATTCGTCGATGCGGCCCGGAACCTCGGGGTGTCGAACGCCTCGATCATCTTCCGCGAGATCCTCCCCAACGCCCTGCCGCCGATCGTGGTCTATGCCTCGGTCCTCATGGCGCTGTCGATCCTGCTGGAAAGCGCGCTTGCCTTCCTCGGGCTCGGCGATCCGAACTATGCCAGCTGGGGCAACATGATCGGGCAGGGGCGGTCGGTGTTGCGCACCGCGGCCTATTGCGCCGTCTTCCCCGGCATCGCCATCGTCCTCACCGTGCTGTCCTTCTCGCTTGTCGGCGAGGGGCTGAACGACGCGCTCAATCCGAGGCAGAAGAAATGACCGATACCCCTCCTGTCCTCCAGATCAGCGGGCTGAAGATCGCCCTGCCCAAGGGCGCGGACCGGCCCTATGCGCTCGAAGGGCTCGACCTCGAGATCAATCCCGGAGAGATCGTCTGTCTCGTGGGCGAAAGCGGATCGGGCAAATCGCTGAGCGCAGGCGCGATCATGCGCCTGCTGCCCGAACCCCATGTCCATGTCGCCGAAGGCTCGATCAAGTTCCGCGGCGAGGAGATCGTGGCGAAATCCGAGGCCGAGATGCGCCAGATCCGCGGCCGCGACATCGCGATGATCTTTCAGGAGCCGATGACGGCGCTGAACCCGCAAAAGACCGTGGGCTGGCAGCTGGACGAGGTGCTGCGCCTGCACACGAAGATGTCGCGCAAGGAGCGCCGCGCCCGCGCCATCGAGATGCTGGAGCGGGTGCACCTGCCCGATCCGCCCTCGGCCTACAACGCCTATCCGCACCAGATCTCGGGCGGGCAGCGGCAGCGGGTGATGATCGCCATGGCGCTCTCGCTCTCGCCCAAGCTGATCATCGCGGACGAGCCGACCACCGCGCTCGACGTGACGACGCAGCTGCAGATCCTCAAGCTGATCCGCGAGTTGCAGGAGCAGGAAGGCGCAGGGGTTCTCTTCATCACCCATGACTTCGGCGTCGTGGCCGAGATCGCCGACAAGGTCGCCGTGCTGCGCAAGGGCATCCTTGTCGAGCAGGGCCCGGCGAGCGAGGTGCTGAACAACCCGCAGCACGCATATACCCGGGCCCTGATCGGCGCCGTGCCCGCGCTGACGCCGCCGCCGCTGAAGGTGCCCTCCACCGCGCCGGTGGTGCTGAAGGGCACGGGGCTGAAGAAGACCTTTGCCGCTCGCGGCGGGATGCTGTCGGGCAAACGCAAGGCGGTGACGGCGGTCAAGGACCTGACCTTCGAGTTGCGGCAGGGCGAGACGCTGGGCGTCGTGGGCGAAAGTGGCTCGGGCAAGACGACCGTGTCGCGGATCGTCACCCGCCTGCTGGAATGCGACGCGGGCTCGGTCGAGATGGATGGCAAGGACCTGCTGGCGCTCTCCCCGCGCGAGATGCGCGAGATGCGCAAGCATATCCAGATGGTGTTCCAGGACCCCATGGCCTCGCTCAACCCGCGCAAGCGGGTGGTGGACCTGATCGCGCAGGGGCCGATCGTGCACGGCGCCGATCCGGCCAAGGCCCGCGCCGACGCGCGCCGCCTGCTGGAACTGGTGGAGCTCTCGCCCGCCTCGGCCAGCCGCTTCCCGCATGAGTTTTCCGGCGGGCAGCGCCAGCGGATCGGCATTGCCCGGGCGCTTGCGCTGGAGCCGAAGGTGATCGTGGCGGATGAACCCGTCTCGGCGCTGGATGTCTCGGTGCAGGCGCAGGTGCTCAAGCTGCTGGCGGAGCTGCGCGACCGGCTGAACCTGTCGCTGCTCTTCGTCACCCACGACCTGCGGGTCGCGGCGCAGCTCTGCGACCGGATCATCGTCATGCAGAAGGGCGAGATCGTCGAGAGCGGCCCCACGGCCGAGGTCTTTGCCAATCCGCAGCACGAGTACACGCAGAAACTGCTGTCCTCGATCCCCGGGCGCGACTGGACGCCGCCGGTGATCCGCACCGACGCGGCCTGAGCCCGCCTGCCGCCCGTTCCCGGCGCGCCGCATGGGCGCGCCGCTTCCGATTGACCAAGGAGCCACCGAGATGGCCGTAGAGTTCCCCCCCTCCCTCTGGGCCGCGACCGCGCCCGAACGGACCCCCGCCCCGGCACTGACCGGCACGGCCGAGACCGATGTGGCGGTGATCGGCGCGGGCTTCACCGGCCTTTCCGCCGCGCTGGAGGCCGCACGCCGCGGCCATGCGGTGACCGTGCTGGAGGGCAAGGCCGTGGGCTGGGGCGCCTCGGGGCGCAACAACGGTCAGGTGATCCCGATCCTCACCTCGGCAGAGCCCGATGTCTGGGTCAGCCGCTACGGCGATGCCGGGCGGCGGATGGTGGACCTGATCGGCAACTCTGCCGACGTGCTCTTTGACCTGACGCGGGAATTCGCCATGAAGGCCGAGGCGGAGCAGGCCGGCTGGTTCCAGCCCGCGCACAGCCCGGGCCGGGTGAAACTCTCGCAGAAGCGTGTCGAGGCGTGGAAGAAATACGGCTTCCCGGCCGAGCTGAAGGGCCGCGAGGAGACCGAGGCGCTGCTCGGCTCTTCCGCCTGGTACGGCGGCATGTACAATCCCACCGGAGGGCATATCAATCCGCTGGCCTTCGCCCGCGAACTGGCCCGCGCGGCGGAAGCGACCGGCGCGGTGATCTACGAGGAAAGCCCGGTCATCTCCTTCGCACGCGAGGGTGCGCAATGGGTGCTGAAGACCGCGCAGGGCACGCTGAAGGCGCGTGCGCTGATCATGGCGTCCAACGCTTATACCGGCGAGCTGTCGCCGGGGCTCGCGCCGCGCATCGCGCAGTCGGTGGTGCCCGTGCTCAGCTGGCAGATGTCGACCGAGCCGCTGGGAGACAACCTGCGCAAGACGATCCTGCCGGGCCGGCAGGCGGTGTCGGACACGCGGGGCGACTTGCGCTTCTTCCGCTACGATGCGCGCAACCGGCTGATCACCGGCGGTGCCGTCATGGGCAGCTGGGACGTGGCGAACCGCGTGCGCAAGAAGGCGGCCGCCAGCCTCGCCGAGTCCTTCCCCGCGATGGGCCTGCCCGAGATGACCCATGTCTGGTCCGGCTACATCGGCATGAACTGGGACCGTTTCCCGCGCATTCACAGCCTGGGCCAGGATGCCTGGGCCTGGATCGGCTGCAACGGGCGCGGCGTCGCGCTCGGCACCTCGCTGGGGCGCGAACTGGCCCGCGCGGCCACGGGGCAGGCGGTGGAGGAACTGGCCCTGCCGGTGACCGAGCCGAAGCCCTTCCCGGCCCATGCCCTCGTGCGACGGGTCGCGCCCTCTTACCTTGCCTGGCTCAAGCGCAAGGATCACCAGGAACTCAAACTCTGACGGAGCCAACCCCCATGGCAAGCCCCGAGACCCCCACCGAGGGCATGACCCTCAATGACATTCCGATCCTGCTGCGTCGCCGGATCGAGGCGATGATGCTCAAGCACGTCCTCGACGTGATCACCGAACGCTCGGGCCGCGAGGAGGCCGAGGCCGTGATCGGCGCCGCCTGCTCCAAGTCCGCGATCGAGCAGGGCCAGATGCTGGCCGAGGACCTGGGCCATGCGCCCGACCTGACCGATTTCGCCGCGATCCAGCCGAACTGGACCCGCGAGGACGCCCTGCGCATCGAGACGCTGGAGATGTCCGAGGAGAAGATGGATTTCAACGTCGTGAAGTGCCGCTATGCGGAGATGTACAAGGAGATGGGTCTGGGCGACATCGGCCACCTGCTCTCGTGCAACCGCGATGGCGATTTCTGCATCGGCTACAACCCCGAGATCGAGATGACCCGGACCCAGACGATCATGAAGGGCGCCAGCCACTGCGACTTCCGTTACCGCATGAAGAAGGAGGCCTGACATGGCCGTCGAGAACTGGGTGGCGAAGGAGATCGCCGCCCTCACAGAATTTCGCCGCGACCTGCACCAGAACCCGGAGCTTCTGTACGAGGTTCACCGGACGGCATCCAACGTGGCCGAGCAGCTGCGCGCCTTCGGTGTTGACGAGGTGCACGAGGGCATCGGGCGCACCGGTGTCGTGGGCGTGATCAAGGGGCAAAGCAACACGTCTGGCCGCATGATCGGCCTGCGCGCCGACATGGATGCCCTTCCGATCAAGGAAGAGACCGGCGTGCCCCACGCCTCGCTGGTCGAGGGCAAGATGCATGCTTGCGGCCATGACGGGCACACCACCATGCTGCTGGGGGCCGCGAAGCATCTGGCCGAAAGCCGCGCCTTTGACGGCACGGTCATCGTGATCTTCCAGCCCGCCGAAGAGGGCGGTGCCGGGGCCAAGGCGATGATCGACGACGGGCTCTTCACCCGCTGGCCCTGCAACGAGGTCTACGGGATGCACAACAAGCCCAACCTGCCGGTGGGCCAGTTCACGCTTGCGCCGGGGCCGATCATGGGCTCGGTCGACGAGGTCAAGATCACGATCACCGGCAAGGGCGGCCATGCCGCGATGCCGAACCTCGCCATCGACCCGATGCCGGTGGCCGCCGCGCTGCTGCAGGGCGCGCAGACGATCACATCGCGCAATATGGATCCGATGGACAGCGCTGTCGTGTCGCTGTGCACGATCCATGCGGGCAATGCCTTCAACGTGATCCCGCAGGCGGTGGAGATGACGGGCACCGTGCGCACCCTGCGCGAAGAGGTCCGCGATCTGGTCGAAGAGCGGCTGACCACGATGGTGGAGCATGTCGCCGCGGCCTTCGGCGGCAAGGGCACGATCGAGTACCTGCGCCACTACCCGGTCACCGTGAACCACGAGCTGGAGACCGAGCTGGCCGCGGCGGCCGCCCGCGAGGTTGCGGGCGAAGGCGCCGTGACTACGGACATGGTGCCGACGCTGGGGGGCGAGGATTTCTCCTTCATGCTGAACGAGGTGCCGGGCGCGATGATCAAGATCGGCAACGGCCCCTCGGCGGACCTGCATCACCCGCTCTACGACTTCAACGACGACGTGATCGCCTGGGGCTGTTCCTACTGGACGACGCTGGTGCGGCAGCGTCTGCCGCTCTGAGCGGGGGCCATTGCGACACTTTCACAGGCGGCGCATGCGCCGCCTGTTTCGTTTCGCGCAAGGCTCAGGGGATATGGTTGCCCAGCCAGTTGCCATGGGCCCAGCCGAGCTGATCGTTCGGGCCGAAGCTGATCGCGTACCACGCGCCCCGCTTGCCGTAGGTGCCGACGCGGTCGCCGTTATGCACCTCGCCGATCTTGCGGTAATTCGAGCCGGGCCCGGTGCGCACCGCAAGGAAGCCGTCGCCGTTCGGGTTCAGACCCATGACGGTGGCCACGCCGAAGCAGGCGGCCTGCGAATTGGGCGGGCAATAGGTGTTGAAGGGCACATCCAGCTGCTGCGCATGGGCGGATGTGGTGGCCAGAAGCAGCAGCGCCGGGCACAGCACCCGGGCAAGAATTCGATGCGGCATGGCAAAGTCCGCTGTCTGAACGAAATCGGAAAATCGGTATCGGTCTTCAAAGTCTGTCGTCATAGTCGGGCTTCAAAATTCGGGCGTGCTGTCCCCGGGCGGCCCGTGGGGCCGGGTCCGGACAGAGTGGCGGGCGGCTGACACCGGGTCAATGGCGCAGCCCGCGGCGCGGTTGCCGGATGTGCAAAGACCGGGGCGGTCGGGCCGCCCCGGTTTTCCTCAGGTCAGGTCATTCTGTGTCGTGGGGGCGGGGCTCAGCCCATCCAGCGGCGCACCGGTGCGTTGGCTTCCTCCAGCGGCTGGGTGATCACGTCCACCAGCGTCGGCCCGTCGTGGTTCACCGCCTCGCGCAGCACCCGCTCAAGGTCGGCAGGGTCTTCGACACGCCAGGATTTCACGCCATAGGCCGCGGCCACGGCGGCCTGATCCACGCGCCCGAAGTCCACGTTGTAGTAGCGCGACCCCTTGTCCGCCATCTGGCTGGCCTTGATCCAGCCGAAGTTGGAGTTCGAGAAGACCACGAAGGTGATCGGCGCCCGCGCGCGGCAGACGGTTTCCAGCTCGCCCACGGTGAAGCCGAAGGAGCCGTCGCCCATCAGCGCCACGGTCTTGCTGCCGGGACGGCCATGCCACGCCCCCAGCGAGGCCGCCATGGAATAGCCGAGCGCGCCATGCGCACGGTTGGTGATGAAGTAGCGCCCCGCCAGCTGCTGCTGGTAATAGGCGGAGTAATAGGGGCAGGAGGTGCCGGGATCGGAGACGACGGTGGCATCCGGGGGCAGAACCTTCATCAGGTCCGAGATCACGCGCTCGGGCCGGATCGGGCGGTTGTCCTCGGCCGCGATGCGGTCGAAGATCTCGAACTTGCGGCGCTTGATGTCGGCCACGGCGGCGGCGCCCCCGAAGGTCGAGGCGCCCTGGGCGCGGCGGTCGAGCTCGGCATTGACCATGGCGAGCGACATGCGCAGGTCGCCCACGACGCCGACTTCGGTCGGCAGGTTGGCCCCGATGACCATGGGATCGACGTCGAAATGCACGATCCGGGTGCCGACGCTGGGGGCCTCCCAGCGGGCGGTGGTGGTGGAGCCGGCGCGGCAGCCCATGAAGACGATCAGGTCCGCGGCCTGCATCATTTCCCAGGTCTGGTCGGTGCCGCCGTTGGAGCCCACGACGCCAAGCGCATTCGGGTGCGTATCGGCCAGCGAGCCCTGACCCGAGATCGAGGTGGCGACCGCGATGTCCAGGCGGGTGGCGATGCGGTCAAGCTCGTCCATGGCGCCGGCCACGACGACACCGCCGCCGCAGACGATCAGGGGTTTCTTGGCGGAAAGGATCGCGTCCACCGCCGCCTCGATCGAGCCGGTGTCGGGCCCGGTGGTGTAGGCGGGATAGGTGGCGGTGCGGGGATCGGCCCAGATGTCCGAGGGGTCCACGCTGTCGTACTGGATGTCGTAGGGCAGGCCGAGGTGGGCCGACCCGGGCCGCCCGGTCGTCATGGCGCGGAAGGCGGCGCGGACCATGCGGGGGATATGGGCGGATTGCTTGATCACCGTGTTCCACTTGGTCAGCGGGCGCATCAGCGCCTCCTGATCGACCTCGGTCAGGGGATACTTGCCGTAGGTCGAGACCGAGATGTCGGTGGTGATCGCCAGCGTGGCATAGGAGCTTTCGGAGGATTCGATCAGCCCGGGCAGGATGTAGGTGGCACCGCCGCCCGAGGGGCCCTCGCAGACGCCCGGCTTGCCGGTGACGCGGGAATAGCCATCGGCCATGTAGCCCGCGCTGCGTTCGTCGCGGGTGAGCACATGGTTGATCTTGTGATCGAGCAGGTGCATCGCGTCATAGAAGGGCAGGGTCGTGTCGCCGCAGAGGCCAAAGATGTGATCCACACCCTGGGCTTCCAGCATCCGCACCATGGCTTCGGCGCCGTTGAGCGTGTTTTCCAAGTCTGTCTCTCCTTGTCGGCCCGATGTGTCGGCCTGTCCGGGCCCTCTGGTGCCAGCGGGGGCAGGGCACCGGGGGATCTGTTCGTGTATATCTATTTGTATACAGAAACGTCGACAGCGCGCAATGGGGCAGATCGGCTTTTCCGCCAAGGGCGGGACGGGAGGCACCTGCGGGCCTCCCTCTCAACCGGCGCTGAAAAGTCTTCGAAGACTTTTCCCAAGACTTTTCGAAAAGTCTTTCGTGCCCGACAGCCGCGTCAGAGCGTCAGAGCGTCAGAGCGTCAGAGCGTCAGAGCGTCAGGCCGCCGTTCACGTGCAGGCACTGCCCGGTGACATAGCCTGCCGGTTCGGAGAGCAGGAAGGCCGCCGTCGCCGCCACTTCCGCCGCCTGCCCCAGCCGGGCCATGGGGATGGTCGCGGTGACCTCGGCCCATTGCTCAGGCGTGAGGGAGGAGGGCGTGCCCGCTTCCTTGGAGATGAAGCCCGGCACGACCGCGTTCACCGTGATCCCGCGCGGGGCGAGGTTGGCGGCGAAGACGCGGACCTGCGCCTCCAGTGCCGCCTTGGCCGGGGCGGTGGGGGCGTAGCTGTGGGTCTTGGCGCGATGGGCGCCGAAGGCGCTGACGCAGAGGATGCGGCCCCGGCCCTCGGCCAGTTTCGGCGCAACGAGGGTGCAGAGCCGCTGGAAGGCCATCGGCATCGCGTCGAGCGCGGTGCGCAGCGCCTCCGGGTCCGTGGTATCGACCGTGCCGAGCTTGGCGTAGCCGGCTGCGAAGGCAAAGCCGCTGAGGCCGCCCTCGGGCACCTCGGCCAGCCAGCCGGCGATCCCCTCGACCAGCGCGGGATCCTCGGTCAGGCCGAGGCAGGTGGAGACCTTGGCGCCTGCCTTCTCGCAATCCGCGGCGACCCGGGCGAGCCGGTCCCCGTTGGAGCCCGTGTGGAGCAGCAGCTCCACCTCGGGCGCGGCAAGCTGGCGGGCAAGCGCGGCACCGATGCCGGAGCCTGCGCCGATGACGATGTATCGGGTCATGGGGTCACGTCCTCTTTGAGGGTGGCCGCCCCAAGCCCAACGGGGCTCAGGCGGAGGAACGGGTATAGACATGCCCGTAGGCGGCCTTGATCGCCTCGAGGATGTCTTCGTTGCGATGCAGGATATGCTCCCGCATGGCGGCGATGGCGGCCGCGGTGTCGCGGGCGCGGATATGGTCGAGGATCTCGCGGTGCTGGCTCTGGGTGCGCTCGCGCCGGCCTTCCATGGCGATCCAGCGGATCAGGTGAATCCGGTCGTTGAGATTGGAGAGCGTCTGCCGCAGCACCTTGTTGCGGGCCAGTTCCGCGATCGTGTCGTGGAAGCGGATGTCCAGCTCGATCAGCCGGTCGACGGAGGCATCGGGGCTTTCGGCCATGCTCTCCTTCAGGAAGTCCGAGAGCCCCTCCAGTTCCGTCTCCTCGGCCCGCTCGCAGGCGAGGCGCACCGTGGCGCATTCGATCTCGACACGTGCCTCGAAGAGGTCGAAGACCATCTCCGGCTCCAGCCCCGGCACCGAGAAGCCGCGCCCGCGATCCACCAGCAGCCCCTCGGCCACCAGCCGGTTCAGAGCCTCGCGCAGCGGGGTGCGGCTGATCTCGAGCGAGGTGGCGATCTCTACCTCGTTGATCTTCTGACCGGGCAGGAACTTCGACCGCAGAAGCTGTTCGCGCAGCTGCGCGTGGGCCCGGTGGGACGAGGACATCGGCGCGCCTGCCTTCGCGGGTTTCGTCTCTTTGGCCATCGTCCGCATCCTCGGATCTTATTATGTATTCCAATGTGTATGCACTGTCGCGTTTTGGCGTCAACCGGCCGCGGGTCTCAGGCATCGGGCGCCTGTGCCAGAAGGCCGGTCAGCGTGCTCACATCCGCGGCGCTGTAGAGATTTTCGGCAGCCTGCGCCAGTGCCTTGGCACGCGCGGGCGAACAGACCGTGGCGGTGACCTCCTCGAACTTGCGGTCCAGCTCCGCCTGCGCAAGGGGCTGTTCGGGGTAGCCGCGCGCAACCTTGGAGGTGGCCGAGAGGACGCGCCCGTCGGTCAGCGTCAGGAGGATCTCGCCCATGTAGAAATCCGGGAAGGCGTCGTTGAACGCGCCGGTGTCGCGGATCACCTCGGCACTGGCGGCAAGGCGGGCGACCTCCGGGTCGCTCTCGCGCCGGTCGATGAAGAGGTCGAGGAAGGACAGCCGCCCCATCGCCGCGCGCACCGGCAGGATATACTGCGCCGAGTGGCCCTTGAGCGGGTTGTCATCGACGCAATGGGCCCCGGCCTCGGCAAAGCGCAGGGTGATCTTCTCGATCTGCTGCGAGGTCAGGGCATTGTCGTCGAGCAGGCCCACGAGGGCGTCGAGCGCAGGATGCAGGAAGGAGACCGAGGAATAGGGCTTGATCGCCAGTTCCATCACCCCGTCCCAGATCGTGCCGAGGCCCTCGGTCAGCTTCGAGGCGACGGCCACGTCGCTGTAGGCCTCCAGCACCACGTGGCCACCGTCGAAGATCCGGTCCGGCGCGCCGAAGCCGCGTTTCGCCAGCATCGCGGACATGACGCCATTCCGGGCGGCAAGACCCATCTGGAAGGGGCGGGCATCCTCGCGCGGGTCATCCTGCCAGGCCAGCAGGCCCGAGGTCTGAAGCCCGGCAAGGCCGAGCGCCCGCACCGTCTGCTCCTCGGTGAGCCCGAGCAGGAAGGACGCGGCGGCGGCCGCGCCGAAGCTGCCCGCGATGGCGGAGGGGTGGAAGCCGCGGTCGTAAAGCTCGCGCGGGTTCATCGCCATGGAGGCGCGGTAGGTCATTTCGCAGCCAAGCGCCACGGCGGCCAGCGCCTCGGCCCCGCTGCGGCCCTCGGCCTCCGACAGGGCAAGGGCGGTGGGAATCATCACGGCAATCGGGTGCAGGATCGCCTCGGGGTGGTGCGGTTCGAAATCGGCGGCATAGCCCAGCGTCCCGTTGGCCAGCGCCGCACTCACCGGGTCCACCTTGCGGTTGCGCCCGATCAGCGTGCAGGCCCCGGGGCCCGCGATCTCCTCGACGAAATCGCAGATGCCCTGCGCGGCGGTCACGCTCTCATGGGTCGCGGCATAGAGCACGCCGATCCCGTCCTTCGCCAGCACCCGGGTGTACTCCATTACTTCGGCGGGCAGCGCGTCGGGGGTGAAGCCCGCGATATAGGCGGCAAGGGTACGGGTCAGGGGGGCGCGGTCGCTCATGGCGGGTCCTTCGGGAAATAACGGGAGGATTTAAACTTGCATATTTATTTGTATACATGACAGAGTACAGAAATCAGTCAAGACTTTGATGGAGCAGGCAGGCATATGGCGGGCGAGACGCGGATCGTTTTGGGGGGCTTCGGCAACGTGGGGCAGCAGATCGCCGCCAAGCTGGCCGCGGACCCGACAGGGGCGATCCGGATCGTGGCCATCGCCGCGCGCGATCATGCCAAGGCCCGGGCCAAGGCGGCAGAGTTCGGGCTGGATGTGCCCGTCATCGCGGCCTCCGAGGCGCCCGCCTACGACGCGATCCTCGTGGAATGCGCGACCTACGACGGCTTCCGCGACGTGGTGGAGCCGTGCTTGCGCGCGGGCGGTCACGTGGTGGCGGTGAGCGTGGGCGCCCTTGCGGTGAACCTCGACCTCATCGACATCGCCGAGGCCGCTGGCGCGACGCTCCAGATCGCGGGCGGCACGCTGCCGGGCCTCGACATCATCCGCGCCGCCTCGGAGGACGAGATCACCTCGGTCACGCTGACCTCGCATATCGCGCCCGCCTCCTTCGCCCATGAACCCTTCATCCACGAGAACGGTATCGACCTTGCCGCGGCCGAGACCGGGCCGGTGCCGGTCTTCGAGGGCAGCGCCCGCGAGGCGGCGGGTCATTTCCCGCGCCACTTCAACGTGGCGGTGACGCTGGGCCTCGTGGGCATCGGGCTGGACCGGACGCAGGTGCGCATCCGGGCTGACGGCACGCTGCCCGGCGCGCGCCACACGCTGAGCGTGGAGGCCAGTTCCGTCTCGCTCGAGATGACCTCGCAGAACTACCCTTCGCCGCAGAACAACCGCACCAGCATGGTGGTGGCCCTCAGCATCCTTGCCGCCCTGCGGCGCGAGAATGCGACGCTCAGGATTGGCAGCTGAGCCATGGAGCTTTCGGACCGCGATCTTGCCCTGCTGGACGGTGCCGAAGGCGATGCCGCGCGGCAGGCGATGGAGGCGCTGGTCCAGCTGGGTGAGGCTTACGATGCCCCCGACATGGTCGAGATCGGCTATGCCCATGTCCACGCGGGCATGGCGCTCTACAAGGGCGACGTGGAGCTGATCGAGGCGACGGCGGCGCAGGGCGCGAAGATGGTCGTGCCCGTCTCCACCAATATCGCCAATGCCGACATGGGTGACTGGCAGGGCACCGGCGCGCCCGAGGCGCTTGGCCTGCTGCAGAAACGGGCGGAGGCCGCGCATCGTGCCATGGGCAGCGCCACCTCCTTCACCTGCACGCCCTACTGGGCCGGGCACTGGCCGACGTGGAACATGCATATCGCCTCGATCGAAAGCGGTGTGACGGTGTTTGCGAATTCCGTCCTTGGCGCGCGGTCGAACCGGGACGGGTTCTTTGCCGTCTATGCCGGGATGACCGGGCGCTACCCGCGCTTCGGCCTGCATCTGGATCGCAACCGCCAGCCCACCCACCGGGTGACGGTGACGGCCCGTCCGCAGGGCACGGCGGAGTTCACCGCGCTCGGCTATGCCATCGGGGCGGCGGTGGGCAGCGGCGTGCCGCTGATCCGGGGCCTTGCCGCACGGCCCACGCTGGATGACCTCGACGCGATGGGGGTGGGCATGGCGACCTCCGGCGGGGTGGCGATGTTCATTGTCCCCGGCGTGACGCCGCCCTTCGGCGCGGAGGCCGATGCCCCCGGCCTGCCGGAGGTCGAGGTGAGCGAGGCCGACATTGCGCGGGTCTTCGACGGGTTCTGCACCGGGGCGGAGGCGGGGTTCGACCTCGTGCACCTCGGCTGTCCCCATGCCTCCTTCGAGGAGATGAAGCATTACGCCGCGCTGCTCACCGGCAAGCGGGTGGCGGAGGGTGTCGAGCTCTGGGTCACCACCAGCCGCGCGGTGCGCCAGATGGCGCGGGACGCGGGCCTGCTGGCGCCGATGCTGGCGGCAGGGGCGCGGGTGGTGACGGACACCTGCCCGATTTCGTGCCATTTCGCCTGCACCTGCTCTCCCGATCCGGCGCTGAAGGTGATGCCGCCCAAGCTGCGGACGATCCTCGTCGACAGTGCGAAACAGGCCCATTACGTGCGCGACATGATCCAGTGCCCGACGCTCTTCACCACCAGCGAACTGGCGGTGGACTCCGCCGTGACGGGGCGGTTCCTGCCCCGGAGGCGGCGCAATGGGTGAGGCGGGCTGGCAGGCGCGCGGCGTGGTGAAGGGGCAGGCCTCGGGCGCGGCGCTCGTGTCGCAGACGGCGCTCTCCTTCCTCGGCGATCTCGACATCCGCTCGGGCCGGGTGGTGGGCCGCTCCAGCGACCTGCTGGGCGAAAGCGTGGCGGGCCGGGTGCTCGTGCTGCCCGCGAGCCGGGGCTCTGCCGGGGCGTGGCGGTTCCTCTACCAGCTGAAGGTCCATGGCACCCATCCGGCGGCACTGATCCTGCGCGAGATGCCGGACCCTTCGGTGACGCAAGGCGCTTTCCTCGCGGAGGTGCCGGTGCTCGTCGCGCCGGAGCCCGGCTTCTGGGAGGCGCTGCGAAGCGGTGAGGCGTTGCAGGTCGATGGTACCACGGGGCGCATCGCCCGGGGATGAGAGAGATTGTCGGCCGCCCGCGCGGGGGCCAGAACTATGGCACGGCGTGGTGCCGGCGGGAGACGACAGATGAAGGCAGACGTGACGGTGATCGGGGCCGGGGTGATCGGCGCCCAGACGGCGGTGCAGCTGGCAGAGCGCGGGCTGAAGGTCGTGCTGGTCGATCCGGGCCCGCCGGGCGGTGAACAGGCGGCGACCTATGGCAACGCCGCCTGGCTTTCGTCCCATTCGGTGACGCCGCCCGCCTCGCCGGGGGTCTGGAAGCAGGTGCCGAAATGGCTCCGCGATCCGCTGGGGCCGCTGAGCCTGCGGCCCGCCTACCTGCCCAAGGTGCTGCCGTGGCTGCTGCGCTATCTCGCTGCCGGTTCGTCGGAGGCCAAGTTGCGCCAGATCGCGGGCGAGCTGCGCAGCCTGCTGAAGGACGCGCCGCAGCTCCATGCCGAGATGGCGGCGCGGGCGGGCGTGCCGGAGTTGATCAACGCGACCAGCGGGTTGATGCATGTCTACCGCGACCGGGCGGGCTACGAGGCCGATGGTCTCGGCTGGCGCATCCGGCGCGAGCTCGGCATCACCTGCGAGGAGATCGAGGCGGAGGAACTGGCGCGGCGCCAGCCGGACCTCGCGAAGGACTATGGCTTTGCCGTCAACGTGCCCGAGGCCGGGCAGTGCCTGAACCCCGGCGCCTACTGCGCGGCGCTGGTGGCCTATGCCGGGACCATGGGCGCGCGCCAGATCGCGGCCCGCGCCACGGGCCTGCGGGTCGAGGGCGGCAAGCTGGTGGCGGTCGAAACCTCGCAGGGGGACATCTCCTGCGGCTCTGCCGTGATCGCCATGGGTGCCCGGTCGGCGGCCCTTGCGGCGAAGGCCGGTGACCGCGTCCCGCTTGAGAGCGAGCGCGGCTATCACGTGACGGTGGAGGGCGGGGCGAACCTGCCAGGGCCCACGACCTCCGTCATGGTGGGCGACCGCAAGGTTGTTGTGACGCGGCTGTCCACCGGTATCCGCTGCGCCGGTCAGGTCGAGATCGCCAGTCCCGATGCCAGCCCCGACTGGCGCCGGGCCGAGATCATGCGCACCCACCTCGGTGCGGTCTTCCCCGGGCTCGACACCAGCGAGGCCAAGGTCTGGCTGGGCCTGCGTCCCAGCACCCCCGACGGCAAGCCGGTGATCGCCAAGGCCAGCGGCGCTGAGGGCGTGGTGCATTGCTTCGGCCACGGGCATGTGGGCCTGGTCTCCTCCGCGCGCAGCGGGCGACTGGCTGCGCAGCTCGTCACCGGCGAGACGCCCGAGATAGACCTCGCCCCATTCGCGGCCGGTCGGTTCTCGTAATGCGCGATCCTCTCCACCCCTATGGCGCCCCGGGCGAAACCGTCGCGCGGGGTGGCAAGGCGCTTTACGGTGCACCCCTCGGCATCCTGATGCTGGAGGCCCGCTTTGCCCGGGTCTATGGCGAGATGGGCCATGCAGGCACATGGCCCTTTCCCGTCGTCTACCGGATCGTGCGCGGCGCCAGCCCGGACCGGGTGGTCTGTGACGGGGCGCGGGGCCTGCTGGAGGATTTCATCGCCGCCGCGCGGGATCTCGTGGACCTTGGGGCTGAGGCGATCACCACCAACTGCGGCTTCCTGTCGATCTACCAGCAGGAGCTGGCGGCGGCGGTGGGCGTGCCGGTGGCGACCTCCTCGATGATGCAGGTGCCCTGGGTGCAGGCCACCCTGCCGCCGGGCAAAAGGCCCGGGATCGTCACCATCAACGCCGCCGGTCTGACGCCTGCGCATCTGGAAGCGATCAGCGTGCCGCTCGACACGCCGGTCACCGGGACCGAGGACGGGGTGGAGTTCTTCCGCACCATCATCAAGGCCGAGAAGGATGACCTCGACCTCGCGCTTGCCTGCGCCGACGTGGTCGCGGCGGCGGAGCGGTTGGTGGCCCGGAACCCCGAGGTGGGCGCCATCGTGCTGGAGTGCACCAACATGTCGCCCTATTCCGCCGCGGTGCAGGCCGCGACCGGCCTGCCGGTCTATGACATCTATTCCATGGTCACGTGGTTCCACGCCGGTCTGCGCCCGCGCAGCTTTGCGGGCGGCTGAGGGGTCAGGCCCGATCGAAGAGCCAGACACCGGGGCCGAGGGCCGGGCCGAACGGCAGCACAAGGCTGTCGCCCACCTGACGGGCCCCGGGCCTGTCGGCAAGCACGGCGGGATCGGCCAGCGTGACCCGCAGTCCGACGAAGCCGGAGCGACCGGGGTCGACGGCCTCCCCGACAAGGGCGGTGGCCCCCGCCTCCGGCAGGATCTCCAGCGCGCCCCGGTCGAGCGGGATGCGCAGCCCGGCGCCATGGGGCAGTGCGGGCCGGTCGAGGAAGCGGGCGAACCGTGCTGCCGTTTCCGCGGGATCGGGGGCGGAGAGGACGATGGCCGCAAGCGCCTGCGCGCCGTTGGTGTGGGTCGTGTAGCGAGGCTGCCAGAGGGCGGGCTCGTTGTGATGGGTCAGGATCTGGACGCGGCCCTCGGGCATCACCCCGGCGGCGAGGCGGGCGACGGTGAAGGCGGCGGTTTCCTGTCCCGTCTCGGTCGCCACCTCGCGCGAGAAATGCACCAGGGGGCGCATGTTCAGGCCCTGCGTCTCCAGCTCCGCATGACGCGCGCCGGCATCTGCCACGCCGAAGGCGGCAAGGTGCAGGCCCGCGCGCCGGTCCAGCGCCGCCATGAACTCGCGCCCGATGGCGGTGTCGGCGGTATGCACGAGGATCTCGAGGTAGCCCTCGGGCAGCATGACACAGATATTGCCGGTGCCGGTCAGGCGCTCCTCGCCGGTCACCGGATCCGGCTGCACCTGTGCCGAGAGCGGCGTGACCGTGAAGCCCAGTCCCTCCAGCGCGGTCCGCGCGGCGTCGGCATCCCCCACGAAATGCCCCGAATGATCGAGCGAGACCTCTCCGGCGGCGGGCAGATTGGCTGTTTTCATGGGCCGTCTCCTGACTTTCTGGCGGCTGCCACAATGGGCCGTGGGAAAAACCGTTGCAATGCACTCTTGTCTGTATATTGTGTTGTATACAAATAGCGACCTGCTGAAGCAGGCGCGCCACGACCGGCGGATCCGAAACACCGGAGCCCGCGCAACCACAACAGAGAGGTCCCTCACATGACTTTCGCCAAAGGTCTCTTCACGACCCTGACCGGCGCAGCGCTGCTTGCCGCATCAACCCTGACTGCGGCCGCGCAGGATTTCCCCACCAAGGACATCACCCACATCATGCCCTGGAGCGCGGGCGGCGGTACCGACACGGTGATGCGCACCTTCCTGCAATACGCAGAGGAGCCGCTCGGCGTGGGCATCCGCACCCAGAACGTCACCGGCGCACAGTCGGGCGTCGGCACCATGCGCCTGATGAAGTCGCGTCCCGATGGCTACACCATCGGCTCGCTGACCTGGGACAGCATGATCACCGTCCCCTACAAGGACCTCGTGCCGGGCTATGACACCTCGACGCTGAGCTACCTTGCCAATATCACGCTCTATCCTACCGTGCTGGCGGTGAACGCCGACACCGGCTGGGAAACGCTGGACGATTTCATCGCCGCCGCCAAGGCCGAGCCGGGTGAAGTCACCGTGTCGGATTCGGGCATCGGCGGCATCTGGCACCTGCACGCGCTCGACATGGCCGAGCAGCTGGGGGTCGAGCTGAACCACGTGCCCTTCCCGAACGGCTCTGCCGAACAGCGCGAGGCGCTGATCTCGGGCGAGAACGACGCGGCGAGCCTGAGCTACGCCACCGTCTCCTCCGCCGCGGATGCCGGTCAGGTGAAGGTGCTGGCGGTGATGGGCGCCGAGCGTGATCCCAGCCTGCCCGACGTGCCGACCTTCAAGGAACTGGGCTATGACGTGATCTGGGGCGGCATGCGCGTGCTGGCCGTTCCGGCCGAGACCCCGGACGAGGTCAAGGCCAAGCTGACCGAAGGCTTCAAGGCCGCCTTCGACGATCCCGAGTTCCAGCAGAAGGCTGCCGACACCGGCATGAACGCCTACTGGATGGACGGCCCCGAGACCGAGGCCTACGTCGAGCGGACCCAGACCCGCGCGCTGGCCCTGCTGGACAAGCTGAAAGCGGCAGGCGTGCTGGAGTAATCCGCGCCTGACGCGCCCCGAAGACCCGCGACCCGGCCGTGCCCTGCGGCCGGGTCGTCCGCGGACCGGGTGCCGCGCACCCGCCGGACCGTGCTACGATGGCGCAGGCTGACCGGCGACCCCCGCCCGATCACTTTCCGGGAAAGGCTCCTCCCTTGACGATGACACGACAGGCGCTCTTCGCGCTCCTGATCCTCGCCCTCGACGCGGCCTACCTCCAGCAGGCGCTGCTGCTGCCGCTGCCCTTCTCCAGCGGCGAGCCGGGGCCCTCCCTGATGCCGCTGATCCTTGTCGTCACGCTGGGGATCGGCGCACTTGGCGTGCTGGTGCAGGAACTGCGCGGCACCGCCGACCACGAAGACGACGAGGACGCCAACTTCTCGCTGCGCACCGTGGCGCTGATCGCGCTGACCTGTGGCTTCGTCTGGGCTTTCGAGCCGCTGGGATACTGGATCGCGACGCTGCTCTATGCCTTCGGCGTGGCCTGGCTCTTTGAACAGGAGCGGCTGGGGCCGGTGAAGGCGCTGCTGACCTCGGCGCTGATCTCGGCCGGGATCGCGGCGGCGGGCTGGCTCTTCTTCGTCACCCTCTTCGAACTCTTCCTGCCCGAGGGCCAATTCTGATGTTCGCCGAACTCATGGGGGGCTTTGCCGCCCTCGCCAACCCCGAGACCTTCCTCTACCTCGTCGGCGGTTTCCTGATGGGCCTCGTCTTCGGGGCGATCCCCGGGCTGACGGCCACGCTGGCGATCGCGCTGCTGCTGCCCTTCACCTTCGCGATGGAGCTGACCAACGCGCTCGTCATGGTGATGGCGATCTTCATGTCGGGGATCTACGCGGGCTCGGTCACCGGGATCACGGTGAACATCCCCGGCGCGGCCTCCGGCGCGATCACGACGATGGAGGGCTATGCCCTGATGAAGCGCGGCCACGGGGCCAAGGCGCTCAGCCTCGACGCGCTCGCCTCCTCCATCGGCGGCGTGCTCGGCGCGGCGGTGCTGATGTTCGTGGCGGTGCCGATGAGCGAGTTCGCCCTGATGTTCCGCACGCCGGACAAGTTCGCCCTCGTGTTCATGGCGGTGGTGACGGTGGTCATCGTGGCCAAGGGCTCGATCTGGAAAAGCCTCGTCACCGTCTCGCTGGGGCTGATGATCTCCACCGTGGGCTTCGACAACATGGTGGCGCAGGGGCGGTTCGACTTCGGCAGCTACAACCTGATCGAGGGCGTGCAGCTGCTGCCTGCGGTGATCGGTCTCTTCGCGATCTGCGAGCTGCTGCTTCAGGGTGGCTCCAAGCCGCGCACGGTCGAGGACACGCCCGCCTTCAAGGTGCGCCACAAGGACTTCTGGCCGAACTGGAAGGAAGTGCGCGAGATCGGCTTCTGGACCTATGTCAAAAGCTCGGTCATCGGCGTGCTGATCGGGATGCTGCCCGGTGGCGGCGCCTCGATGGCCTCCTTCGTGGCCTATGCCGAGGCCAAGCGCGTCAGCAAGAAGCCAGAGGAATACGGCAACGGCTCCCACGAGGGGCTGGCGGCGGCGGAATCGGCCAACAACGCCATGTGCGGCGGGGCGGTCGTGCCGCTGCTGACGCTCGGCATCCCCGGAGACAGCGTGACGGCGATCATCTTTGGCGTGCTGCTGATCCACGGCCTCGTGCCGGGGCCGGGCCTGCTGACCAACGAGATGGCCACGATCGCGCCGATGTTCGCGGCGCTCATGGTGGCGGCGGTCTTCGTCTTCCTCTCGGTCCTCGTCTTCGGGCCCTATTACATCTGGCTGGCGCGGATGAACCGGGGCGTGCTCTATGCCTTCATCGCGATGATCGCCATGGTCGGCACCTATGCCTCGACCTACTCGGTCTTCCAGATGTGGATGGCGCTTGCGATCGGGATCTTCGCATGGGCGCTCAGGCTGATGTCCTACCCGCTGGTGCCGATGCTGATGGGGATCATCCTCGGCCCCTACCTCGAGCTCTACATGCGCCGGGCGCTGATCACCTCGAACGGGGACGTGATGACCTTCTTCTCCAGTCCGATCAGCCTCGGCCTCTATGCCATGACCGCGCTCTTCATCTACTTCCTACGCTACAAGGCGCCCAAGGTCGCCTGATCCCGCACATCCCTCAGCCAAAGACGGCCCATCGCCCCGTGCGGCGGGCCGTTTCGTGTGGTGCGGGAGCTCGTGCCCCCTGAGGTGGACATTTTGACCACATGTCGGGGGTGGATGAGATAGATCTGGTCAGACTGTCCCGTTTGACGTTTTCCCTGTCACGGGGTCTGGCAGCGTGACGGGCTTCCTGACAGTGTCCCCGCACGTTGAAATGACCCCGCCCCGAAGGGCGGGACGAGGGAGGAACATCGGCCCATGGTCGATCTCTGGAGCGGTTTGTCACAGGCCTTCTGGCTGATGGTGACGCTCGACCCCGAGCTGGTCGAAATCGCGCTGCGCTCCCTCCGGGTGACACTTTCCGCGCTTGTCGTCGCCTCGCTGATCGCCTTTCCGCTGGCGGCCATGCTGGCGGTGCGCCGCTTCCGCTGGCGCCGGACGATCATCGCCCTGCTGAACGCGCTGATGGGGTTGCCGCCGGTGGTCGTGGGCCTGATCGTCTATGTCTTCCTGTCGCGGTCCGGGCCGCTCGGCGTGCTGGGGCTGCTCTTCACCCCGACCGCCATGATCATCGCCCAGACGATCATCATCGTGCCGCTCATCGCCTCCATCGCGCACCAGTCGATCCGCGAGCTGTGGGCCGAGTACCACGACCTGCTGATCTCGATGAACGTGACCGAATGGCAGAAGATGCATACCCTGATCTGGGACAGCCGCCGCGCCCTGCTGACCGCCGCGCTCGCGGGCTTCGGCCGCGCCATCGGCGAGGTCGGCGCGATCATGATCGTCGGTGGCAATATCGACCACGCCACGCGGGTGCTGACGACGGCTATCGCGCTGGAGACCGGCAAGGGCGAATTCGCCCTCGCCCTCGCGCTCGGCTTCGTGCTGATCGGCCTCGCGGTGGCGGTGAACCTCGGCATCCACTGGCTGGGCCGCACGGAACGGGGGGGCCGCTGGTGAACAGGTTGCTGCCCCTCGCCGTGACCGAGGCCGTCAGCCGCAAGCGTGGGCAGACCCTCGTGGGCCCCATCTCCCTCCGGCTGGAAGGGCAGGGCATCACCGTGGTGATCGGCCCCAATGGCGCGGGCAAGACCAGCCTGCTGTCACTGCTGCACGGGATTGCGCGGCTCTCCTCCGGGACGGTGCAATGGGCCTGCCCGATCGAGGAGGCCCGCCATGCGCAGGCCTTCGTCTTCCAGCGCCCCGTCATGCTGCGCCGGAGCGTGCTGGAGAACGCGGCCTACCCGCTGCGCATCCGGGGCGTGGCCAAGGCCGAGGCCCGGGCGCGCGCCGCCGACTGGGCCGAACAGGTCGGCCTCGGTGCGCTGCTGGAGCGGCCCGCCACCGTGCTCTCGGGCGGCGAGCAGCAGAAACTGGCGCTGATCCGCGCGCTGATCATAGAGCCTGAAGTGCTGTTTCTGGACGAGCCCTGCGCCTCCCTCGACGGGCGGGCCATGCGCGAGATCGAGGAGATCCTGCTGGCGGCCCGCGACCGCGGCACGCGGCTGGTGATGTCCACACATGATATGGGTCAGGCACGTCGCCTGGCCGATGAGGTGCTGTTCCTGTTCCGGGGCCGCATCCACGATAGCGGCCCTGCCGGGGTCTTTTTCGACGGACCTGCGACCCCACAGGCCCGTGCATTTTTACGAGGAGACATAGTCGAATGATGATGAAAAAGCTGATGCTGGGCGCCGCCCTGGCCGTCATGGCCACCGCCGCGCAGGCCACCGACGTGATGAAGATGGCCGTCACCACGTCGTTCAACAACTCGGGTCTGGCGGACGTGCTGCTGCCCGAGATCAAGAAGGATCTCGACCTCGAGGTGCAGCTGCTGGTCGTGGGCACCGGGCAGGCGATCAAGCTGGGCGAACAGGGCGACGTAGATGCGATCCTCGTGCACTCGCGCCCCGCCGAGGAGAAGTACCTCGCCGGCGGCTTCGGCACCCACCGGACCGAGATCATGTACAATGATTTCGTCTTCATCGGCCCCAAGGCGGACCCCGCGGGCATCAAGGATGACGCGAGCGCCGTGGAAGCCCTGAAGGATATCGCCGGCGCCGAGGCCACCTTCGTCAGCCGCGGCGACGACAGCGGCACCCACAAGAAGGAGCTGAGCCTCTGGAAGGCCGCCGACCTCGACGTCGCGGGCTTCGGCAGCTGGTACAACGCCGTCGGTGCCGGCATGGGCGCCGCGCTGAACACCGCTTCGGGCATGAACGCCTATATCCTCGCCGACCGCGCCAGCTGGCTGAACTTCGGCAACAAGGCGGACCTCGAGCTGCTCTATGCGGGCGACCCGGTGCTCTTCAACCAGTACGCCTACCTGCCCGTGAACCCCGAGCTGCACCCCCACGTGCAGACCGCGCTGGTGGACAAGCTGGAAAAATGGCTGGTGTCGGACCGCGCCGAGGAGCTGATCAACGGCTACACGATCAACGGCGAGACGCTCTTCGTGTTCAACGCGAACGCAGAGTGATCCGGCGGCCTGCCGCGGCAGGGTGAAATGAGATGGCCGCGCGAGAGATCGCGCGGCCGTTTTCGTGTCTGTGGTGCGGTGCAGAGGCTGTTTTGCAGTCATCCGCTGATTGGCTGCGCCCCTGCTCCTCCGGTGATGAAGCGCTCACCGGTCCGTCGCCTGTCTCGGGCAAAGGGAAACGCGAAGGGCAGCACAGTCCCGCGGGGTGGCGCACGAGCGCCGCCCCATGGGGGCGGGACGGCGCTGCCCGGCCTGAGGCCGGGCGGGCGTTCTATTGAGAGGGAGGACTCTGGTGATCGCCCTGAATGTTCAGAGGACATCAGGACTTACCCGCCGCCTCGCGCCGCGCGCGCAAGCCTAGAGTGAACTCTGGCGCCCCCAGTCCTTTAGGGGACGTCGCATCCCGTCAGTAATGGTTCATGCAGGTGGCCCCGCCCCTCAGTGCCCATGCCCCTCGTGCGGATCATCCAGCGAGCCGTGCACCGCGAAGAGGTCCAGCTCCGCCTCCTGCGGTTCGATCACCCGGAAGCTCTCGCGCACACCGGCCTCGGTCAGCTCCCGCGCTACGGTCAGCAGCGTGTTCGCCGGATGCCCGGCGCAGAGTTCGCTCATCTGCGCCAGCTCCTCGGCGGCGACCGGACGGGCGGCCTCGGCCGAGGGCGCGCCGTAGTAGGTCACGAAATGCGCGGCCAGCATGTCGGTCAGCCGCTCCAACTCGCCGGGTTCGATCTGCGTCACCGCGACGAAGGTCACCCGCCCGAAGGTCTCGAGCCCCAGCCAGCCGTTCGAGAACGCCTGTCGCGCCTTGCCGGTCAGGTCGCCCTCGGTCCAGTCCGAGAACTCGAACCCGCCCGAAAGACACCATTCCCCGGTCCGGGCCGGGCTGGCGAAGACGCGCATGTCGCTTTCGTCGAAATGGATCGCGCGGGCCAGTTGCAGGGCGCTCATGGGGCTTTCTCCAGCAGGGTCGTCAGGGGGATCTGATGGGTCGCGCCCTCGGCATCGCGCAGCAGCATGCCGAAGTCCTCGTCCACGCCCAGAAACGTCCCTGATACGCCGTTTCGGGTCACATCCTCGCCCATGTCCTGCGCCAGCCCGCGCCATTCGGCGGCAAGCGCGCGGGGGCCGTCCTGCTCCCAGCGGTTCAGCTGGTGCAGCGTGTGCCGGGCCCAGGCCTCGACGAGGGGCAGGGGGTACACTTCGGAGCAGCCCTCGGCATAGAGGGTCGTCTGGTCCGGGCGCTCGCCGCCCGGGCGGTCATCCTCTGGCCAAAGCGGCAGGGAGAAGCCCACCACCAGCCAGTCCGGCACGGCCTGCGGCACCGTGCGGGAGGCCATGCAGCGGAACGCGCCGCAGCGCGCGCCGTTGAGGAAGATCGTGCCGTCCCAGCCAAGATGCACTGCCACCTCGGGCGGGGCGAGCGCGCCGAGCGCGTTCTGGAACCCGACCCCGCAGAGCGGCAGCATGGTCATGGCCCGCATCAGCGGCACCTCGGGTGCGAAGACCAGCGCGGCCTCGACCCGGTTGCGCTCCGCCGCATAGGCGACGAGGCCCGCGTCGCAGCCCATCATCGCCTTCATGCAGGCGTGGTTGATGGCCTCCGAGGGCACCTCCTCGCCGTACATCAGCGGCGGGAAGCTGAGGGCCTCCGCGCTCATGCGGCGCCCTTGGCGACGAGGGCGCTTGCGATCTGGTGGAAGGCCTGCGCCTGCGGGCTGTCGGGCTGGCTGACGGCAATCGGCGCGCCGCCGTCCGCTGCCAGACGGATCTGCAGGTCGAGCGGTACCTCCGCCAGCAGCGGCACGTTCAGCTTGGCCGCCTCTGCCGCGACACCGCCGTGGCCGAAGACGTGCTCCTCGTGGCCGCAGTTGGAGCAGATGTGGGTGCTCATGTTCTCGACCATGCCGACGATCGGCACGTGCAGCTGCTGGAACATGTCGATCCCCTTGCGGGCGTCCAGCAGGGCCACGTCCTGCGGCGTCGAGACGATCACCGCGCCGTCGACCTTGAACTTCTGGCTCAGCGTCATCTGCACGTCCCCGGTGCCCGGCGGCAGGTCGACGATCAGCACGTCGAGGGCGCCCCATTGCACCTGATTCATCATCTGCTGCAGCGCGCCCATCAGCATGGGCCCGCGCCAGACGACGGCCTGATCCTCGTTGGTCATCAACCCGATGGACATCATGGTGACGCCATGGTTGCGCATCGGCAGGATGGTCTTGCCGTCCGGGCTGGCCGGCCGGCCCGAGACGCCCAGCATGCGCGGCTGGCTGGGGCCGTAGACATCGGCGTCGAGCAGGCCCACGCGCCGCCCCTGCTGGGCGAGCGCGACGGCGATATTGGCGGACACGGTCGATTTGCCCACGCCGCCCTTGCCGCTGGCGATGGCGAGGATCCGGTCGATGCCGGGCACCTTCTGCGGGCCCTTGGCTTCGGCCGGGCGCTGCGGCTTGAGGTCCGGCGGCGGGGCCTTCTCGCTGTGGCCGGTCAGCACGATGGAGACCTTGGACACGCCCGGAAGCGCGGCCAGCAGGGTCTCGGCCTGTGCCTTGACCTGGGTATAGGCCTCGGCGTGGCGGGGGGCGATCTCCATCACGAAGCGGATCGTGCCGTCCTCGCCCACGGTCAGGGCGCGCACCACGCCGGAGGCCATGATGTCACCGCCCTGAACAGGGTCTGCAATGCCTTTCAGAGCCGCGGTAACGGCGTCTCGCGTCAGGGTCGTGGAGGTCATTCCTGCCCCTTGATCTCGCCGGTGACCTCATGGGTCAGGCCAAGCTCGGGGATGGTGATCACGGCCTTGACCGGGAAGCTCTTGCCGCCGGTGTCGGCGCCGCGCATGGCCTCCTCGATGGCCTGCTGCGAGGTCACGCCGACCTGTTTCAGGAACTTGCGCATCGACATATTGAAATCGTCGCTCATGGGTCTCTCCTTCGAAGGGCTCAATGGTCGCGCCGCTTGGACAGGTAATCGTCGGTGGTCCGGGGCCGCGGGCGGGGGGCGCCGGTCATCGGGTTGTTCTGGGCGTGATACTGGGCATTCACCCGGCAGTCATCGCACATCTGGATCATCCGCAGCCGCTCGCCATCGGCGAACATGGAGTGAGACTGCAGCTTTTCGGTGATCCGGTCGATGGTGGATTTCACCCCGAAGAGCGTGCCGCACTCGACGCAGGCGAAGGGCTCCTCCTCGTTCAGGATCTCCTGCGACAGCGCGCTCTCGTCGAGGTTCAGGCGCGGCTCGTAGGCGATGGCATCCTCGGGGCAGACATGGGCGCAGAGACCGCATTGCAGGCAGGCGTCCTCCTGGAAGCGAAGCTGTGGCAGGTCCGGGTTGTCGCCAAGCGCACCGGAGGGGCAGAGCGACACGCAGGAGAGGCAAAGCGTGCAGGCATCGGTGTTCACCAGCACGGCCCCGTAGGGCGCGCCCTCGGGCAGGGGCAGGGTGCCGCCTTCGGGATGCAGGGCGCGGGCGGCCTGGCGGGTGATCTGGCGCCGGGTGCCCATGGGGCGGACCGGGGTCGCGACGGGTGCCGGCACAGTGACTCCGAAGAGCGCGTCGGACAGCGCATCGGGGTCGGAGGTGTCGAGGACGGCCACGCGGCCCTCGCCGGCGAGCGCCGAGGCAAGCGCCACCTGCGCCGTCATGGCGTCATGGTCGGCCCCGGGGCCGGGCAGCAGGGTCAGCGCGGCGAAGCCTGCGCCAAGGGCCGCCATCGCCTCGGCATGGCCGAAGGTACCGATGGCGGACATTTCCAGCGGGATCACGTCGGCGGGCAGGCCGCGGCCATGGCGCGCGGAGAGGCGGATCATCTCGGCGCCGTGGGCGTCGTGGACCAGCAGGCGCGGCGCGGTGCCGCCCGCGTCGAGGTAAACCTTGGCCAGCGTCTGGACCCGGCGCATCGTCATGTCCACCGGCGGCGCGTCATAGCTGACAGCCCCCGAGGGGCAGGCCGAGGAGCAGGCCCCGCAGCCCGCGCAGATCATCGGGTCGATGGTCACGTGGTCGCCGTCGGGCAGGATCGCACCGGTGGGGCAGAGGTCGAGGCAGCGGGTGCAGCCCGTCTGCCCGGCGCGGGAATGGGCGCAGAGCAGCGGCTCGACCCGGATGTAGAGCGGCTTCTCGAAGGTGCCGGTCAGGTGCGAGGCGGCCAGTACGGCGGCGGCGACGGCCTGCGGGTGGTTCGGATCGGCGCGCAGGTAGCCTTCGCGTTTCTCGTGCGCCGGGAAGAGCGGCGGCGCGCGGCGCAGGTCGAGGATCACGTCGCACTGGCTCTGCCCGCCATCGCGGGGTGCGCTGAGGGTGAAGCTGCCGCGTCCGCCGGGTTCCACCATCTGGAGCGCGTCGATCGTCATGTCGAACTGGCCGAGCGCGCCTCTCGCCTGCCGCAGCCGGCCGACGATCACGTCGTAGTCGCGGGTGTCCGGAATGTCCTCCGCGCGCTCCAGCAGGACGGTCACGCCGAGGTGGTCCTTGAGCTGTGCCGCGGCCTCCAGCGCGGCCCCCGCCGGGCCGAGGATCAGGCACAGACCGTGAGAGGTGACATCGAGCATCCGCTCGGGCGCGGCGGGCAGCAGGGCCTCGGCGGCGAGGGCGGACATTTTGGCCAGTTTCGGGGCGGCATCTGCCGACCATCCGGCCCGGTCCCGCAGGTCGAGCAGGGCGGGGGCCTCCACCTCCAGCTCCTCTGCGAGGGCCTGAAAGGTCCGTGCTTCTTGCGTGCAGCAAAAAATCGTGTCCCCTGCGTCACCCTCGGTCAGCGCGGTGACCGCGCGGTCGATCTGCGAGGTGCAGAGCGCCGAACAGGGGGCAGAGACCTGCAAACCGGTGGCCTTGGCGAGGCCTGCGGCGTCAATCGTCTGAGTCCCCAGACAATCGCATGTTATCAGTGTCTTGGCCATGTTCTCATCCCCTGGCTCAGGCCCTGTTCGGGGCTGCTCTGGCGCGGTCGCGTGGGCAGGCTAGCCAGTTTTCCGGACCGGCTTCAACAGGATTCCCGATGCTGCAATTGCAGCATCGGGGGTGCGGGACGGGGGTGATTCGCGGCGGGGGCCGTGCGATTCGGTATGCGTCCGTATTCAGAGTAAAATGCTCAAGATGGACAGAATGTCCCTCTGTCTCCGCGGGACTCCGCCGAGCCGGCCAGAACGTCCCGAAGCGTGACGATTTTGTAGGCACCTCCTGGTTTCACCTTTCGCCGTTTCATCGAACCCTTCATTTTGAGGCCCTGCGAGGAAGACCATTGACCCAAGACCTGAAACCCTACCGGAACATGCCCGTCGGCGTCGTGATCAAGCGACAGCCGGGGGTGACCCGTTGGGCGAAGTACGCGTGGAAGGCGACCTCGATCCTGCCGGGGGCCGCTGACGCCCACTGGCGGGAGCTACGCCGCGAGGGCGAGGTCGTGGAATACCACGCCGCCACCGTGACGCTGGAACTGTTCGGAGCCGAGACGGAGGCGTATGTTCACGGCCTCGGTGCCGAGGTGCCCTGCGTCTACGTGATCATGCGCCCGAAGCCGGAGACCCCGGCGCATCCCTTCGAGGTGCTGCTGATCACGGCCTCGCCCTATGAGGCGCAAGATTACTGCGACACCGGCGAAGAGGTGGTCGAGAAGGTCGCCATGACCCCCGGCCTGCTGGCCTGGGTGCGCGAGTTCGTCGAGCTCTTCCACGAGGACGAGGAATTCGTGAAGCGCCGCCGCCACAAGGAGCGGATGGACAAGGTCGAGGACGGGATCGGCGATCCCCGTATCGGCGGCATGGGCGATGTCTATGCCTCGCCCGCGCTGCAGCGGAGACGGATGCAATGAGCGGTTTCTGGACCCGTCGTCGCCAGGCCGTCGCCGAGGAGGCCCGCCGCGAGGTGGAGGCCGAGCGGCAGGCCGTGGCGCAGGCCCACGAGGCCGAGCTTGAGGCGAAGACCGACGAGGAGCTGCTGGCCGAGCTTGGCCTGCCCGAGCCCGAGACGCTGACGGGCGGCGAAGAGCTGCGCGCCTTCCTCGCCGCGGATCTGCCGCAGCGGCTGAAGCGGCGTGCGCTGCGCACGCTCTGGCGGTCGAATCCGGTGCTGGCCTGCCTCGACGGTCTGAACGACTACGACGAGGATTTCACCGGCGGCGGGGCGGCCCCCGTGGCGGTGCAGACGCTCTACCAGGTTGGCCGCGGCTTCGTCCAAAAGGTCGAAGAGGTGGCCGAGGCGGTCGGGGACGAAAACGTCGAAGAGGAGGCCGTGGAGATCGCGGCCGAAACGAGCTCGGTCCGGGTGACGGAGGCCGAGCCTGCCGCGCCCATCGGACACAATTCGGAGGCCATGGCCCTCTCGGATGCGCCGGAGGAGATCGCGGCAGAGCCCCTGCCGCCGCGGTTCCGCCGGATGCAGTTCCGCTTCGAGGCCCCGGCAGATGACATGACGGCGAAGGAGACCACGGCATGAGCCAGACGCGCGAAGCCACGCAGAGCCGTATCGCGGAGGAGGACCGCCTGCGCGCGGACCTCTACAATTTCCTCGGCGTGCTGCTGTCGGGCCCGCCGGACGGGATGCTGCTGGAGCAGACCGCCGGGCTGCAGGGCGACCAGAGCGAGCTGGGGCAGGGCATCACCACGCTGGCCAGGCTGTCGCGGCTGAGCAAGCCCAAGACCGTGCAGAGCGAGTTCAACCGGCTCTTCATCGGCCTCGGCCGGGGCGAGCTGCTGCCCTATGCCAGCTACTACCTCACCGGCTTCCTGAACGAGAAGCCGCTGGCGGTGCTGCGGCAGGACATGCAGGCCCGCGGGCTGGCCCGGGCCGAGAATGTCTTCGAACCGGAGGACAACATCGGTTCGCTGATGGAGATGATGGGCGCGATGATCGTGGGCCGTTTCGGCACGCCCGCGACGCTGACCCAGCAGCGGGACTTCTTCAACCGGCACATCGCGCCTTGGGCGGGGCATTTCTTTGCCGACCTCGAAGGCGCCAAGAACTCGGTCTTCTACGTGCCGGTGGGCACGGTGGGGCGCTGCTTCATGCAGGTCGAGGCCGAAGGATTTCGAATGAGCGCGGGCTGACCCCCGCAATCTGGCGGGCCGACGGGCCCGCACCCGGTGCGTTGTCGCGCACCTTCACCGAGGGCAACCAGCAAGGGAGGACTCTCATGACCGGAAAGACCGAACGGGCCGACAAGGGCCGGCGCGATTTCCTGAAACTGGCCGGCACCGCCGCGCCGCTGGCGGCGATTGCCGTCGCCACCACCGGGACCGAGGCCGATGCCTCCCCGATGGACCCGGACCTGTCGAAGGACGGGATGCAGGATACGGCGCACACCCGCGCCTATTACGCCGCCGCCCGTTTCTGACGGGCCCCGCCTGCCGCCGCGCAGGCCCATGAGATAGCCAGGCCCGGGGACCCCGGACCGGACGACCCGGCAAGAGACGACTGGTTGCGAGACGCCCGACTGCCCTTGCCACATTCATAGCCACCAGGTGCAGGGCTCAGTTCCTGTCACCCAGGGAGTGAGAACCATGTTGAGGAAAAAGACCAACGGGGTTGCGCGACGCCCCCAGCGGACAAGTATCCTGTCTGACGTGGCCCATGCCTCGGTCGATCGCCGTGCGTTTCTGCGCGGCTCCGGGCTGGCCATCGGCGGCCTTGCCGCCATTGCCGCGACAGGCGGCACCGTAACGCAGGCGAAGGCGGCCACGGCCGTTGCCACCGGCGAGATCGTGACCAAGAAATCGGTCTGCACCCACTGTTCCGTGGGCTGCACCGTGATCGCCGAAGTGCAGGGCGGCGTCTGGATCGGGCAGGAGCCCGGCTGGGACAGCCCGTTCAACCTCGGCTCGCATTGCGCCAAGGGCGCCTCGGTCCGCGAACACGCACACGGCGAACGCCGCCTCAAGTACCCGATGAAGAAGGTCGGGGGCGAATGGCAGCGCATCAGCTGGGATCAGGCGATCAACGAGATCGGCGACCAGATGCTGTCGATCCGCGAGGAAAGCGGCCCGGACAGCGTCTATTGGCTGGGCTCGGCCAAGCATTCGAACGAACAGGCCTACCTGTTCCGCAAGTTCGCCGCCTACTGGGGCACGAACAACGTGGATCACCAGGCGCGGATCTGTCACTCGACCACCGTTGCGGGTGTGGCGAACACATGGGGCTACGGCGCCATGACGAACAGCTACAACGACATCCACAACAGCCGGGCGATCTTCATCATCGGCGGCAACCCCGCCGAGGCGCACCCTGTCTCGCTTCAGCACGTGCTGAAGGCGAAGGAGCAGAACAACGCGCCGCTGATCGTCTGCGACCCCCGCTTCACGCGGACCGCGGCCCATGCGGATGAATACGTGCGCTTCCGGCCCGGTTCGGACGTGGCGCTGGTCTGGGGTATCCTCTACCACATCTTCGAGAACGGCTGGGAGGACAAGGAGTTCATCCGCACCCGTGTCTGGGGGATGGACCAGATCCGTGACGAGGTGAAACGCTGGACCCCGGACGAGGTCGAACGCGTGACCGGCGTGCCGGAAAGCCAGGTGGCCCGCGTGGCCCGGACGCTGGCGAACAACCGTCCCGGCACCCTGATCTGGTGCATGGGCGGCACCCAGCACACCAACGGCAACAACAACACCCGCGCCTACTGCATCCTGCAGCTGGCCCTTGGCAACATGGGCACCGCGGGCGGCGGCACCAACATCTTCCGCGGCCACGACAACGTGCAGGGCGCGACCGACCTTGGTGTTCTGGCCGATACGCTGCCGGGTTACTACGGCCTGACCGCCGGCTCCTGGGCCCACTGGGCCCGCGTCTGGCAGGAAGACCTCGACTGGCTGAAAGGCCGCTTTGCCACGATGAAGGGCAGGGACGGCAAGGACAAGGCGATGATGAACCTCTCGGGGATCACCGTCAGCCGCTGGATCGACGGTGTGCTCGAGGCGAAGGAAAACCTCGACCAGCCCGACAACACCCGCGCCATGGTCTTCTGGGGCCACGCGCCCAACTCCCAGACCCGTCTGAAAGAGATGAAGACGGCAATGGAGAAGCTGGACCTGCTGGTGGTGGTCGATCCCTATCCGACCGTTTCGGCGGTGTTGCAGGAGCGGACCGACGGCGTCTACCTGCTGCCGGCCTCGAGCCAGTTCGAGACTCGCGGCTCGGTGACCGCCTCCAACCGCTCGCTCCAGTGGCGCGAGCAGGTGGTGGAACCGCTGTTCGAGAGCCTGCCCGACCACGTCATCATGACGAAGTTCGCGAAGAAGTTCGGTTTTGCCGACCGGATGCTGCGCAACATCGAGATGGATGGCGAGGAAGAGCCCAACATCGAGAGCATCACCCGCGAGTTCAACCGCGGCATGTGGACGGTCGGCTATACCGGGCAGAGCCCGGAGCGGATCAAGATGCACATGGAAAACCAGCACACGTTCGACAAGACGACGCTGCGCGCGGTGGGTGGCCCGGCCGACGGTGACTTCTACGGCATGCCCTGGCCCTGCTGGGGGACGGCCGAGATGAACCATCCCGGTTCCGCCAACCTCTACGACACCTCGCTGCCGGTGGCCGAAGGCGGCCTGCCGTTCCGGGCCCGCTACGGCGTGGAGCGTGACGGTCAGAACCTGCTGGCGGAAGGCACCTACACCGTGGGTTCGGAAATCCAGGACGGGTATCCGGAATTCACGATGCAGATGCTGGTCGACCTCGGCTGGGACAGCGATCTGACGCCCTACGAACGGCGGATGATCGAGTGGATCGCCGGCTACATCGAGGCGCGTCCGGAAACGGATACCGAGCTCGGCGAGCAATCGCAGACCGGCCCCTATCCGTCCGACTGGGCCGAGAAGATCGGCGGCGTGAACTGGAAGACCGACCTCTCGGGCGGTATCCAGCGTGTGGCAATCGCCCACGGCTGTGCCCCCTATGGCAACGCCAAGGCGCGCTGCGTGGTCTGGACCTTCCCGGATCCCGTGCCCGTGCACCGCGAGCCGCTCTACACCAACCGGCGCGACCTCGTGGCGGATTACCCGACTTACGACGACAAGATGGACTTCTGGCGGGTTCCGACCCTCTATGCGTCGATCCAGAAGAACGACTTCTCGAAGGACTACCCGATCATCCTCACCTCCGGCCGTCTGGTCGAATACGAGGGCGGCGGCGACGAAACCCGGTCGAACCCCTGGCTGGCCGAGCTTCAGCAGAACATGTTCATCGAGATCAACCCGCGCGACGCCAACAACATCGGTGTGCGTGACGGGGCGCAGTGCTGGGTCGAAGGTCCGGAAGGCGGCAAGATCCGCGTGATGGCCATGGTCACCGAACGGGTGGGTGAAGGCGTGGCCTTCATGCCCTTCCACTTCGGCGGCTACATGGAGGGCGAGGACCTGCGGTCCCGTTACCCCGATGGGGCCGATCCGATCGTGCTGGGGGAATCTACCAACACGGCCCAGACCTATGGCTATGACTCGGTCACCATGATGCAGGAGACGAAAGCGACTCTCTGCAAGATCATGCCTGCGTAAGGAGATAATAGAGAATGGCACGCGCAAAATTTCTCTGTGACGCCGAACGCTGCATCGAGTGCAACGCCTGCGTCACCGCCTGCAAGAACGAGCACGAAGTGCCCTGGGGCATCAACCGTCGTCGCGTCGTGACGATCGAGGACGGCAAGCCCGGCGAACGCTCCATCTCGGTCGCCTGCATGCACTGTTCGGACGCGCCCTGCATGGCCGTCTGCCCGGTGGATTGCTTCTACCAGACCGATGACGGCGTCGTCCTGCATTCCAAGGACCTCTGCATCGGCTGTGGTTACTGCTTCTACGCCTGCCCCTTCGGCGCGCCGCAGTACCCGCAGGCTGGCAACTTCGGCTCCCGTGGCAAGATGGACAAGTGCACCTTCTGCAACGGCGGCCCCGAGGAGAACGGCTCGGAGGCGGAGTTCCGGAAGTATGGCCGCAACCGGATCGCGGAAGGCAAGCTGCCGATCTGCGCCGAGATGTGCTCCACCAAGGCCCTACTGGCGGGCGATGGCGACATGGTGTCGGCCATCTACCGCGAGCGCGTGGTCGCCCGCGGCTTCGGCTCGGGCGCCTGGGGCTGGGGTACGGCCTACGAGAAGAAGAACCCGTAAGACATCTTGCGGACCGGGCGGGGCCAGACCCCGCCCGGTGCTTCCACTGATTTCAAGACCAAGACCGGCGGACCGGGCCCCAAGCCCATCCGGCGACTGCACCGACAGCGGCAGGGGGATCCCCTGCCTGTACGTATTGGCGCGAGACATCCCGCTCCCCACGGGTTTCGCGGCCTTTGAAGCATGCCAGGGAGAAAACCCATGCTGCGCCACCTGATGGCCCTACTGACCCTCACGCTGCTCTCCCTGCCGATGGCGGCGGGGGCGCAGGACCGCGCGACCCTCGACCCTGTCACCGGCACCTCGGTCGACAATGCGCCCGCAACGGGCACCGGTCGCCAGACCCTCGAAGACATCCTTGCCCGGCAACGGGGCGAGGAACCCCGCAACCCGGTTCGCAGCGAGGAACTGGGCGGCGACGCGCTGAACGTGCCGGGGATGGCGCCGCTCGGCTCCTTCTCGGACAGCGACATCTGGCGCCAGATCCGTTTTGCCGACGGCGATATCCGGAACTCCACCCTGAACCCGAACGGGGATTACCTGATCCAGACCGGCGGCATCTGGTGGGAGACTTTCCGCAAGACCACGCTGGCCAAATGGGGCGGCCTCGCCCTGCTGGGCACCCTCGCCCTGCTGGCGGTCTTCTACCTGCTGCGCGGGCGCGTGCGGATCGATGGCGGCAAGGCGGGCACCACCGTCGAGCGCTTCAAGTTCATCGAGCGCATGGCGCACTGGACGCTGGCAGGCTCCTTCATCCTGCTGGGGATCACCGGGCTCTTCACGCTCTTCGGGCGGCTCTACCTGATTGACATCATCGGGCACGAGGCGAACTCGACCATCCTGACCGTCGGCAAGTACATCCACAACAACGTCAGCTGGGCCTTCATGGTCGCGCTGATCCTCGTCTTCGTCATGTGGGTCTGGCACAACATTCCCGACCGCACCGACATCACGTGGTTCAAGCAGGCCGGTGGCATCATCGGCAACAACCACCCGCCCGCGAAGAAGTTCAACGCGGGTCAGAAGATCATCTTCTGGTCGGTCATCCTGCTGGGCGGCTCGGTCTCGGTGTCGGGCCTGTCGCTGCTCTTCCCCTTCGACATGCCGCTCTTTGCCCATACCTTCGAGGTGCTCAACGGCTGGGGCGTGCCGGGCTGGTTCGGCATGGACCCGCTGCCCGTGACGCTGGCCCCGCAGGAGGAGATGCAGTTCGCGCAGCTCTGGCACGCGATCGTCGCCTTCGCGATGATGGTGGTGATCCTCGCGCACATCTACATCGGGACGCTCGGCATGGAAGGCGCCTATGACGCCATGGGTTCCGGCCAGGTGGACGAGAACTGGGCGCATCAGCACCACTCGATCTGGCTCGACAAGGTCAAGGCGGAGGAGGCCCAGAAGGCCGCCAAGTCCGGCGCGACCCCGGCGGAATGACGCGCTGACACGATCCGGCGGCGGGGGAGGACTCCCGCCGCACTCTCCCTCACACTATCTGTCCCTCAAGGAGGGTCCCCTATGAAAGCCATGTTCAGCGGCTTCGCAGCCATCGTGATTATCGGCTTCGGTGCGCATTACGCGCTCGAATCCCTCGACTTCTCGTCGCAGGATGTGTTCTCCAGCCCGAACGTCCGGGTAGACTGACCCGGGACGCGACCCGGGGAACGAGGTGTCATGAACGGACGGGATGAATACGGCGGCAGGCTCAGCGGTGCCTCGATCCTCGTGGTCGATGACGAGCCGGGGATGCGCAACTTCCTGACCAAGATCCTCGGCCCCCATGTCAAGCTGGTGGAGCAGGCGGCCTCGCCCTCCGAGGCCACCCGCCGTCTGGACGAGACGCACTACGATCTCGTCATCCTCGACAACATCATGCCCGGGCGCACCGGGCTCGACTGGCTCGACGAGCAGCGCCGCAAGGGGCTCTTTGCCGAGACGATCCTGATCACCGCCTATGCCGACCTCGACACCGCGATTGCCGCGCTGCGGGTCGGCGTGGGCGATTTCGTCCTGAAACCCTTCCGCGCGAACCAGATCCTCGGGGCCGTTGCCCGGGCGTTGGACCGCCGCTCGCTGCGCCGGGACAACACGCTTCTGCGGCGCGAACTGCACGCGGGCGGGGCCGGGGCGGGCAAGCTGCTTGGCAAGTCGGAACCCATGGTCGCGGTCCGCGGGATGCTGGAGAAGCTGGCGCCCCTGCCGACGCCCGTCCTCTTCACCGGGGCCAGCGGCACCGGCAAGGAGCTGGCCGCGCGGCAACTGCATCGCCTCTCCGACCGGGCCGAGAAACCCTTCGTCGCGGTGAACTGCGCCGCCATCGCACCCGGCCGCATCGTGCCCGAGCTGTTCGGCACCGTGGACGGCCCCGACAAGCTGACGCCGGGCCTCCTGTTGCTGGCGGACGGGGGCACGCTCTTCCTCGATGAAGTGGCCCAGATGCCCGAGCCGCTGCAGGCCGCCATGCTGCGCGTGCTGGAAGATCAGCGCCTGCGCCCGGAGGGGGCCGCGCGGGAAATCCCGCTCGACCTGCGCTTCCTCTTCGCCACCAATGCTGACCTCAAGGCCGAAGTCGCGGCGGGCCGCTTCCGCGCCGACCTCTACCATCGCATCAATGTCATGCAGATCGAGATGCCGCCCCTGCGGGACCGCTCCGAGGATATCGTCGAGCTGGCGGCCCTCTTCCTGGCGCAGTTTCAGGCCTCGCTGGGGATGCGCGGGCTCAAGCTGAATGACGAGACCCTGCTGAAGCTGCGGCGCTACGACTGGCCCGGCAACGTGCGCGAGCTGCGCAACCTCATCGAACGCTCCGTGATCCTCGGCGCCTTCCCCGAGGAGTTCGCGGGCGCCGGGAAGGTCACCGGGGTGCAGGCGGTCGAGAACCTCGACCTCGTGATGCAGCGCCACATGATGCACATTCTCGACCTCAGCGGCGGCAACCGGGCCGAAGCCGCCCGCCGTCTGGGTGTCTCGCGCAAGACGATCGACCGCAAGATGGCCGTCTGGTCAGACGAGACGGAGTGAGCCCGGCGCTTGACGCAGCGGTCGTGCGCACCTATCTAGACAGGTATCTAGCCAGATGAGGGGCCCATGCTCAGCCTTCAGGATGCCAAGAACCGGTTCAGCGCCGTGGTCGAGGCCGCGCTCGCGGGGCACCCGCAGCAGGTGACCAAGCGCGGCAAACCTGCCGTGGTGGTCGTCTCCGCGACGGAATACGCCCGCCTCGTGGCGGCGGCGCAAGGCAATCGCGGCAGTTTCGCGGAACACTTGCTGGCTTTCCCGGGCGAGGATGTGCCACGGGCCGAGGCCGCGCCGCGAGACGTGGCGTTTTGATCCACATCCTCGACACCAACGTGATTTCCGCCGTGCGCCGGGCAGACCGCGCGCCGCAGGTGGCGGCCTGGCTGTCCGGGCAGGTGGAAGAGGACCTCTACCTCAGCGTGATCACCCTGGGTGAGATCGAGCGCGGCATCCGCCTGCAGGAGGGGCGCAACCCGGACTTCGCCCGGGATCTGCGCACTTGGCTCGACCGGACGGTCACGCTCTTCTCGGATCGCCTGCTGGCGTTCACCGCGCAGGATGCCCTCGCATGGGGCGCGCTGTCGGCGCGGGTAGGCCATACGGGGGCGGATTTGATGATCGCGGCGCAGGCCCTGTCCCGTGATGCGGTGGTGGTGACGGGCAATGTGCAGGACTTCGAGCCGACCGGCGCAAGGATCGTCAATCCGTTCTGACTGGGCCGTTCTGACAAGGCCATTCTGACAGGGCCATTCTGACAGGGGCGGTCGTCCGGGAGGTACGGCAGCGTTGGCTGGGCCCCTGCGGCGTCAGCGCAGCAGTTGCGACGGGGTGGCATGGGCGGCGGCCTCTGCCGGGCCGGCGCGGAACAGGGCCAGCACGTGATGGCGCGCATCCTCGAGGTGCTCGGCCAGTTCGACCCGCAGCCGCGCCGCGTCCCGGGCCCTGAGCGCCTCCACCAGCACCTCGTGCGACCGTGCCAACTCCTTCGGATCCTCGTAGACCACGCCGGTCAGGGCGATGCCCGCGCGCAGTTCCATGGCGATCTGGTCAAAGGTCCGCAGCACCCTGCGATTGCCTGCGATCTCGAGGAACATCCGGTGCAGGGCGTAGTCTTCCTCGACCTGCTTCTGGGTCTTCCCTTCCTCGGCCAGCGAGACGAGCAGCGCCAGCTGCGCCTCCACCCGGGCGAGCGCCTCGGGGGTCAGCCGGTCCACCGCGCCCTGTGCCGCGTGCAGTTCGAGGCATTCGCGCAGATCGTAGACATCCGCGAGCTCATCGGCATCATAGGCATGGACGAAGAACCCGCGCCGCGGATGGGAGACGACGAGCCCGTGGCTCTCCACCAGCCGCAGCGCCTCGCGCACCGGGGCGCGGGAGGTGCCCAATTCGCGGGCAAGTCGGGCTTCGGCTATTTTTTCACCGGGTTTCAGCCGCCCGGTCTGGATCGCTTCCAGCACCTGATCGGCAATCCGGGTGGTCAGGTCGGTCGCGACAAGAGCCGTGAAAACAGTGCTTTCCGTCGTCTCTTCGCGTTCGATCATGCCGCTCTCCCGGGCTCGCTCTAATACTAAGCAGTATTGGGGCAATATGGGGCGCGGTCGGGGGCGTCACAAGTTTTTTGTCGGTGATCGACTGTCGACAGTTGAGCGGTTTGCCGAAATGGGTCACGCTGAGGGCAAGACCCAGACAGACGATGGACCCCATGCTCGACGACAAGACCTCGCAGGCCGTTCAACCTAAGGAACGTGTGGAACTGGCCGCGGCCTACCGACTCATCGGCCATTTCGGCCTTGATGACAGCATCTTCACGCATATCTCCGCAAAGGCTCCGGCCGAGGAGGGTGACCATGCCTTCCTGATCAACCCCTACGGGTATCGATTCGAAGAGGTCAATGCGGGTGGCCTCGTGGCGGTGGACCTCGACGGCAATATCCTGAACGACCCGGGCAAGGCGGGAATCAACAAGGCAGGCTTCGTCATCCACTCGGCCATCCACGGCGCACGGCCGGACGTGGCCTGTGTCCTGCACACCCATACGATTGCCGGCGTGGCGATCTCCTCGCTCGACGAGGGGCTGCAGCCGTACAACCAGTGGTCGGCGCCGTTCTTCAACCGGATTGCCTATCACGACTACGAAGGCATCGCCGTGAACCTCGATGAGCGGGAGCGGCTGGTGGCGGACCTCGGCGATCGCGACGTGATGATCCTGCGCAACCATGGGTTGCTGACGTGCGGCCGGACCGTGGGTGAGGCCTTCCGCCGGATGATGGACCTCGAGCGGGCCTGCAAGGCGCAGATCGAGATCATGAAGACGCAGGCCAAGCCCCGGCGCCTGACCGACGACCTTGCCGAGTTCACCGCCGGGCAGGAGGAGGCCTGGGCCGAGGCGCATGACGCCGCGGGCAAGCCGGATGCCGAATGGCAGGCCTACCTGCGCCTGTGCCATCGCATCGCGCCGGGCTTCGATCAATGACACTGGACAGTACGGGCGGCGAGACCTTCGACGTCGTCGCCCTCTCCGTCCCCTTCGATCTGCTCGCCATGTTCGGACCCGATGCCGCGCCCCGCGTGAACCTGATCAACCCCGAGGACGTGACCGACCCGGAGGCGATCCGCTATGCGCTCTGCTGGTGCCCGGCGGATGACGCCTTCGCGCGGTTCCCGAACGTGGAACTGGCCATGTCCATCGCCGCGGGCGTGGATGCCATCGTGGCCTGTCCCTCGCTGCCCGACGGCGCCGTGGTGGGCCGGGTCCGCGACGAGGATCAGGCGCAGATGATGGCGGGCTTCGCGGTCTGGAACGTGATCCACCATCACCGCCGCATGGGCGACATGCAGCGCAATCACGCCGCAGGCCTCTGGGACCGCAGCTTCAGCCCGCGCCCCCCGCGCGAGGTGACGGTTGGGGTTCTGGGCTTCGGGCTGATGGGCCGTGCCTGTGCCGAGGCGATTGCCGCAGCGGGCTTTACCGTGGTGGCCGCGCGGCACCGCGACGGGCCGTCAGTGCCGGGGATCGAGCAGGTTTGCGGGCCCGATGCCGTCGACAGGGTCGCGGCCCGGGCCGACATCCTCGTGAACGTGCTGCCCCTGACCGAGAGCACCCGCGACATCCTCGATGCGCGCCTCTTTGCGCTGATGCCCAAGGGGGCCGTACTGGTCCATATCGGGCGCGGTGAGCACATGGTGGAGGAAGACCTGCTGGCGGCTCTCGAAAGCGGCCAGATCTCTGCCGCCTCGCTCGATGTCTTCCGGCAGGAACCGCTGCCCGAGGGTCATCCCTTCTGGACCCATCCCGCGGTGGTCATGACGCCGCACAAGGCCTCCGTCTCGACCAAGGCCGAGACGATCCGCCAGCTTGTCGAGAACTGCGAAGCGATCCGCGCCGGGCGTCCCGCCCCGGGCGCGGTGGATCGCGCCGCAGGTTACTAACCCTCATCCCCCCGAAAGGCGTCCCATGAGCACTCCCACCCTCCTCCTGACAAACGGAAAAATCTGGTGTGGCCTCGAAGAAGGCTTTGCCGAGGCGATCGCGATGGCGGAGGGCCGCGTGCTGGCCACCGGCACCACCGCCGAGATCGAGGCCATGGCCGCGCCGGGCTGCAAGGTGGTGGACCTCGGCGGGCGTCTCGCCACGCCGGGGCTGAACGACGGGCACATGCACCTGCACAACTACGGCCTGAACCTGCTTCAGATCGACCTGCGCCCCGCCGTCGGCGTGACCTCGATCGGGGCCATGCTGGACAAGGTGAAGGAGGCCGTCGCCCGCGCGCCCAAGGGGGCGTGGATCATCGGCCGGGGCTATGACCACGACAAGTTCACCGAGCTGCGCCATGCCACCCGCGCCGAGGTGGACGCCGTCGCGCCCGACAATCCCGTCTTCCTCGTGCGGACCTGTGGCCATACCGCCATCGCCAACAGCCTCGCGCTGGAAGCCGGCGGCATCGACGAGGACACGCCCGATCCCTTCGGCGGCAAGATCGGCCGCCATGGCAACGGTGCCCTGAACGGGCTGCTCTTCGAGAACGCCCGCCAGCCGGTGCAGCAGGCCATGCCGCAGCCCACGCTCGACGACCTCGTCGATGCGATCGAGCGCGGCGGCAAGGATTACCTGACCTATGGCGTCACCTCGGTGATGGAAGCTGGCATCGGGATCATGGGCCTCGGCATGACCGAGCTGCGCGCCTACCAGAAGGCGCTCGCCGACGGCCGGCTGCCGGTGCGCGTGGCGGGCACGCTGATGGGCGACGCCGAGAAGAACATCATCGAGGAATGCCATGCCGAGGGTCTGGTGACCGGCGCGGGCTGCGACATGTTCCGCATCGGCCCGGTCAAGATCTTCACCGATGGCTCGGCGGGCGCGGGCACCGCGTGGATGTCGGAGCCCTATTTCAACGACCCCGAGAACTACGGCGTGCCCTGCCTGACGCAGGAGCAATGCGACGAGCTGGTGCTGAAGGCGCATTCGATGGGCTACCAGATGGCGCCCCATGCCATCGGTGACGCGGCCATCGAGATGGTGCTGAACTCCTACGAGAAGGCCTATGCCGAGATGCCCGCGCCCGACCGGCGCCACCGGATCGAGCATTGCGGCTGGCACCGCCCCGATCAGCTGGAGCGGATGAAGGAGATGGGCGTGATCCCTGCCGGCCAGCCGTCCTTCCTCTACTTCTTCGGCGATGGCTACTTCATGTGCCTCGGCCCGGACCGGCCCCACACCTGCTACCCGTTCAAGACCTGGCTGGAGAGCGGCCTGCATCCCTCCGGCTCCACCGATTGCCCGGTGACCTCGGCCAGCCCCTTCCCGGTGCTCTACGGGCTGATCGCCCGGACCTCGGACACCGGCCAGAAGCTGGGCGCGGGCGAGGAACTGACGGTGGAGCAGGCGCTGCACTGCTGCACCTATGAAAGCGCCTATGGCGTCCACGAGGAAAACGTGAAGGGCCGCCTGATCCCCGGCCAGCTGGCCGACGTGGCGGTGTTCGACACCGACTTCTTCGAAGTGGCCCCGGAAGAGATCCTCAAGACCTCCTGCGTGATGACCATCCTCGGCGGCGAGATCGTCTATGAGACCGGCCAGACCGTCGCGAAGGAACTCGCCTGATGCTGAAGACCGTGCTCGACCGCCTGGCGCTGTCGGTGCCGGTGCTTCTGGGGGTGCTGCTGTTCGGCTTCCTGCTGCTGCAGCTCGTCCCCGGGGACCCGGCTCAGGTGATGGCAGGGCCGACGGCGACGCCCGACGTGGTGGAGGCGATCCGCCGTGACATGGGGCTGGACCGGCCGCTGCTGGTGCAGTTCTGGGCCTACCTCGAACGGGTGGCCCATGGCGATTTCGGCCGCTCGATGATCTCCAACAAGGCGGTGACCGAGGAACTGGGTGCCGCCATCGGCCCCACGGTCGAGCTGATGCTGGCCAGCCTTCTGTGGTCGGTGCCGGTGGGCATCGCCATGGGGACGCTGGCCGCCATGACGCGCGGCTCGTGGATCGACCGCGGGATCATGGCGATCTCGGTTGCCGGGGTCTCGCTGCCGATCTTCTTCGTCAGCCTGCTGCTGATCCAGTACCTCGGCGTGGTGCTGCGCTGGTTCCCCTTCATCGGCCGTCCGGGGCCCTGGTACACGGCCGAGGGCTTCATGGCGCTCTTCCTGCCCGCGCTCTCCCTGGGGCTGATCCTGATCGGGCCGGTGGCGCGGATGACCCGCTCCTCGGTGCTGGAGGTCCTCTCGCTCGACCATGTCCGCACGGCACGGGCCAAGGGGCTCTCGGAAACCCGGGTGACGCTGGCCCACGGGCTGCGCAACGCGCTGATCCCCGTCGTGACGCTGATCGGCCTGCAGGCCGGCTATCTCCTCGGCGGTGCCGTGGTGACCGAGACGATCTTCTCCTGGCCCGGCATCGGGCGGCTGGCCGTGGGGGCGATCCTGTCGTCCGACTTCACCGTGGCGCAGGGGGCGGTGCTTCTCTTCGCGCTCGGCTTCATCACGATCAACCTGATCGTCGATATCCTCTACTCCCTGCTTGATCCGAGGGTGCGCAAATGACGATGGCAACCGACACCGCCGACAGCCCCCTCACCACGCCCGCCAACGAGGGCGGAGAGGTTGCGGCCCCGCCGCCGCGCCCGCACTGGCTGCGCCGCCTGCTGCGCGACAAGGCGGCCGCCGCCGCGATCCTGCTGCTGGCGCTGATCTGCCTCGGCGCGGTCCTCGCGCCCTGGCTTGCGCCCTACGATCCCGCGCTGAACTCCCGCGCGGTGATGAAGCCGCCCTCCTTCATGCAGGGTGGCGTGCCGGAACACCTTCTGGGCACCGACGGGCAGGGGCGCGATATCCTCTCGCGGCTGCTCTACGGGTCGCGGCTGACCCTGCTGATCGGTCTCGTGGCCGTGGGGCTGGGGGGCGCGGTGGGCTCCTTCATCGGGCTGCTCTCGGCCTTCTATGCAAGGCTCGACCCCTGGGTGATGCGCGGCATCGACATCCTGCTCTCCTTCCCGGCGATCCTGCTGGGCCTCGCCCTCGTGGCGGTGATGGGGCAGGGCATCGTGCCGGTGATCATCGCGCTCGCCGTCTCCTCGGTGCCGGACTGCGCCCGGATCGCCCGCGGCATCGCCATGGGTGTGATGAAGCAGGAATTCATCGAGGCGGGCCGCGCCGTGGGCCTGTCGGATGTGACGCTGTTCCAGCGCTACCTGCTGCGCAACTGCATCTCGTCGATCATGATCTTCCTGTCGCTGCGCTTCGGCCAGATCATCCTGATCGGCGCCACGCTGTCCTTCCTCGGCCTCGGTGCACAGCCGCCGGCCGCCGAATTGGGCATGATGGCATCGCAGGGACGCGAGTACCTGCTCTTCGCGCCGCATATCGCGGTGATCCCCTCGGTTCTCATCTTCCTTATCGTCCTGACCGCCAACGTGGCGGGGGATGCCCTGCGCGACGTGCTCGACCCGCGCCTCCAGACCTGACGGTCCGGTTCCACAACAATCGAGCGACCCAACAAGGCCAACAAGGAGTGACCCTGATGAAGACCCTCTCCCACATGTCCGTCAAGCGCGCCGCGCTGCGGACCGGGCTGGCGGCCACGGCCATCGCGCTTGCGATGCCCGCCTTCGCCAAGGACCTGACGATCATCCGCGAGATCGACTCGAACCACTACGATCCGCCGCGCACCGCTGCGCTTGCGGGCTCGGAAGTGCTGTTCATGCTGGCCGACACCGTGGTGGGCCTGGCCGAGGACATGAAGACGATCGAGCCGCTGCTGGCCTCCAGCTGGGAGATCTCGGACGACGGCCTGACCTATACGTTCACCATCCGCGATGACGTCACCTTCTGCGATGGCAAGGCAATGACCGCCGAGGACGTGGCCTATTCGCTGAACCGCTGGCAGGACCCCGAGACCAAGAGCCCCGTCCGCTGGCGTATGGGCGACGTGAAGTCGATCACCGCCCCCGATGCGACCACGCTGGTCTACGAGCTGAACGCGCCGCATTCGGAACTGCTGTACCAGCTGGCGCAGAGCTTTGGCTCGGTCGTGGACAAGGAGACGGTCGAGGCGCTCGGCGCGGACTTCGGTGTCACCGGCTTCAACGGCACCGGCCCGTTCTGCTGGGACAGCTGGACCCCCCGTGACCAGATGGTCATGACCCGCCACGAGGATTACCACTGGGGCCCCGCCAACTACGAGAACGCCGGCCCCGCGCAGGTCGAGAAGATCACCTGGCAGGTTGTGCCCGAGGCCGCGACCCGCACCGTGGCGCTGATGACCGGCCAGGGTCAGGTCAGCCCCTACGTGCCCTTCATCGGCATCGAGAAGCTGCGCATGGCCCCCAACGTCGAAGTCGTCCGTTCGGACGAGGCGTTCTGGACCAACTACATCGGCTTCAAGATCGACAAGCCCATGGTCAACGACCCGCTGGTGCGCCAGGCGATCAACCTTGCCGTGAACCAGGAAGCCATGGCTGAAGACCTGTTCTTCGGCGAGGTGGAGCCGGCCTACAGCTACATCTCCTCGGGCGCGCTGGACTGGAATTCGGACCTCGACGACAAGCTGCTGACCTACGACCCCGAGAAGGCGGCGGCGCTGCTGGACGAGGCGGGCTGGACCCTGAACGCCGACGGCAAGCGCGAGAAGGACGGCGAACTGCTGCAACCGCTCGCCTATACCTTCACCGGTAGCTGGGCGCAGGTGGTCGAGGCGGTGCAGGCGGACCTGCTGAAGGTCGGTATCGACCTGCAGATCCAGCCCTTCGACGCCACGGTCTACTGGGGCAAGGCGGCGACGCAGGAATTCGACATGTTCACCATGGGCTTCCCCTATATCTCTGCCGGGGACGCGCTGAACCTGTACTTCCTGTCGGCCAACATGCCCTCGCCGAACCGGATGAACTGGAACGATCCGGAAACCGACAAGCTGCTCTATGACGGCGCCACGGCTGTCGATCCCGCGGTGCGCGCCGAGGACTACGGCCAGGTGCTGACGAAGGTCCATGAGGCTGCCGTCTGGCTGCCGATCTACCACAAGCCGATGCAGATCGCCTACTCGACCGAGATCAAGCCCTTCGAGGCGCACAACATCTACGGTGCCGGTCTCTACAAGGGCCTGCAGCTCGGCTACGTCGACTGATCCTGACGGACACCCCGGTCCCAGACTACCGGGACCGCTTCGGGAGGGCGCCCCCACGCGCCCTCCCATCGACCGCCTCTCAACGGACACAAGCAGGACGCGCCTTCCATGACCGACCAGACCGCACGCACCACGGTGATCCGCAATTGCGCCATGATCCTCGGCTGGGACGCCGAGCGGCAGAGCCACCGGCTGATCGAAGGCGGCGATGTCGTCTTTACCGGTGACACCCTCGTGCAGGTGGGCGGCAGCTGGACCGGCGCCGCGGACGAGGTGATCGACGGCGCGGGCCGGATCGTCTGCCCGGGCCTCGTGGACATCCACTCGCATCTCTCCTCGGAGCCGATGAACAAGGGCATGCTGGATGAACTCGGCTCGCCGGGCCTGCGGATGTCCTCGCTTTACGAATTCATGCCGCTCTTCCGCCCCGATGGCGACGGGCCGCGCTATGCCACGCAGGTGGCGCTGAGTGAGCTGGCCATGTCCGGCGTCACCACGATCGTCGATCTGGCCGTGCCCCATGACGGCTGGCTGGACCTGCTGGGCGCCTCGGGCCTGCGTGCCGTGGCCGCCCCCATGTACCGCTCTGCCCGCTGGTTCACCAAGACCGGCCATTCGGTCGACTATGAATGGGCCGAGGATGATGGCCGGGGCGTGATGGAAGAGGCGCTTGCCCTTGTCGATGCGGCTGCAAAACACCCCTCCGGCCGGCTGACCGGCATGGTCGCGCCCGCCCAGATCGACACCTGCAGCGCCGACCTGATCCGCGACAGCTTCGCCGCCGCGCAGGAGCGCGGGCTGAAGATGCAGATCCACGCGGCCCAAAGCATGGTGGAGTTCAACGAGATCACCACGCGCCACGGGCGCACCCCCGTCGAATGGCTGCATGACCTCGGCGTGCTGCGTGACGGCACGATCATCGGCCACGGCATCTTCCTCAACGATCATCCCTGGGCGGGCTGGCCCGGCTCGAAGGATTTCGACCTTCTGGCTGCCTCCGGCGCGGCCGTCGCCCATTGCCCCACCGTCTTCCAGCGCCGCGGCGTCGCCATGCGCTCGCTCGGGCGCTACATCCGGGGCGGCATTCCCATGGGGATCGGCACCGATACCTACCCGCACAACATGCTGGAAGAGATGCGCCACGCGCTGATCAACTCCCGCCTGATGAGCGGCGATGTCTATGACCTGCGCACATCGGACGTGTTCAACGCGGCCACCACCGGCGGCGCCGCGATCCTCGGGCGCGACGATATCGGGCGGCTGGCGCCGGGGCTCAAGGCCGACCTCTTCATGGCCGACCTGCGCCACCCGGCAATGCGCCCGGTTCGCGATCCGCTGGCCTCGCTGATCTATGTGGCCGCTGAACGCGCGGTGACCGATACCTTCGTCGACGGCCGCGCCGTGGTGCGTGACGGCAAGCCGCTGGCCTTCGACTTCGAGGCCGCCCTCGACGGGCTGGAGGCCGCGCAGGCCCGCGCGCGCGAGGCCTTTGCCGGGCTCGACTTCCGGGGCCGGACCGATCGCGACGCCGCCCCCATCACCTTCGCCGACAGCTGAAAGGAGCCCGAGATGCAGGATCAGCAGAGCCCCTTGCTGGAGGTCGAGGACCTCAAGATCGAATTCCGCACCGAAGGCGGCGCCTTCCGCGCCGTCGACGGTGTCAGTTTCACGGTGGAGCGCGGCAAGACCCTCGGCATCGTGGGCGAATCCGGCTGCGGCAAGTCGGTGACCTCGCTCGGCATCATGGGGCTGATCCCGCAGCCGCCCGGCCGCTACGTGGGCGGCTCGATCAAGTTCGAGGGCCGCGACCTGCTGACCATGCCCGCCCGGGAGCGCCGGTCGCTGCGCGGTGGCCGCATGGGCATGATTTTCCAGGAGCCGATGACCTCGCTCAACCCGGTCTACACCATCGGCCAGCAGATCATCGAAAGCCTGCGCGCCCATGGGATGCGCGACAAGGCCAAGGCCCGCAAACGCGCCATCGAACTGCTGGACCTCGTGCGGCTGCCCTCGCCTGCCGAGCGGGTCGATGATTTCCCGCACCAGCTCTCCGGCGGGCAGCGGCAGCGGGTGATGATCGCCCTTGCGCTTGCCAACGAGCCGGACCTGCTGATCGCGGACGAGCCGACAACCGCGCTCGACGTGACGATCCAGGCCCAGATCCTCGACCTGCTGCGCGACCTCAGCACCCGCACCGGGGCGGCCATCGTGATGATCACCCATGACCTCGGCGTCGTGGCCGAAACCTGCGACGACGTTGTCGTCATGTATGCGGGCCGGGTGGTGGAACGCGCGCCGGTGGCGGCGCTCTTCTCCGGGCCGATGCATCCCTATACCCTCGGCCTCATGGCCGCCGTGCCGCGGATCGACACCCGCTCCGACCGGCTGGAAACCATCCCCGGCACCGTGCCGCCGCCCTGGGCCATGCCCGAGGGCTGCCGCTTTGCCTCCCGCTGCCCGCTCGCGACCGACCAGTGCCGCGCCAGCCAGCCGCCCCTGCAGGAGATGGGGGCCGGCCACCTCGTCGCCTGCTGGCGCGCCCCCATCGAGGAGATCGCCGCATGACCACGCCCCCGCTGCTCGAAGTCGAGACCCTGACCAAGCATTTCCCCGTCGGCGGTGGCCTCTTCCGCGGCCCCTCCGGCGCGGTGCAGGCGGTGACGGATGTCTCCTTCTCCCTGAAACCGGGCGAGACCCTCGCCATCGTGGGGGAATCCGGCTGCGGCAAGTCCACCACCGGGCGCGCCCTCCTGCGCCTGCTGGAGCCGACCTCCGGCCGCGTTGTGCTGAACGGAGAGGAGATCACCGGCCTCGCCCCCAGCCAGCTGCGCGCGGCGCGGCGGCACATGCAGATGATCTTTCAGGACCCCTTCGGCTCACTCAACCCGCGCATGACCGTGCGCGAAACCCTGCTGGAGCCGGTCCTGCTGCACGGTGTGGCCAGCGGCAACCGCGCTTCGAAGTGGGTCGAGACGCTGCTCTCCACCGTCGGGCTATCCGCGCACCACGCGGATCGCTACCCGCACGAATTCTCCGGTGGCCAGCGGCAGCGGATCTGCATCGCCCGGGCGCTCTCCACCCGGCCCAAGCTGATCGTCTGCGACGAGGCGGTCTCGGCACTGGACGTCTCGGTGCAGGCGCAGATCGTCAACCTGCTGCAGGACCTGCAACGCGAATTCGGCATGGCCTATGTCTTCATCAGCCATGACCTGTCCGTGGTGCGCCACATCTCGGACCGGGTCGCGGTGATGTACCTTGGCCGGATCGTCGAGGAGGCGCCGGTGGACGAGATCTTTGCCCGCCCGCGCCATCCCTACACCCGGATGCTGCTGGAGGCCGCGCCCAAGCCGGAGCCGGGGCTGGCCCGCCGCGAGGGGGCCGCGCAGGGTGATACGCCCTCGGCGCTGAAGCCGCCCTCGGGCTGTGCCTTCCATCCGCGGTGTCCGCTGGCCACCGAGGTCTGCAAGACGACCCGGCCCGAGGAGACGGTGATCGGTGCCGCGCGCGTGGCCTGCCACCATATCGGCGCGGCGACGGAGCGCGTCTCTGCCGAACGTCCCTGGCCGCCGGCCCTTGCCGCGCGTCTCAAGGTTCTGGCCGAGGCCCGCACCAAAACTGTCGCCTGAGCCGGGGCGCCCTGCGGGGAGAATGGACAGCGGCCGACAGGCGCGCTAGCAAGTCGGCATGGATGTGAAAGACGAACTCGACGCGGTCGGGCTGCTTTGCCCGCTGCCGGTGCTCAAGGCCCGCAAACGCCTGTCGCAGATGGCGACGGGCGAGGTGCTGCGCATGCTGGCGGATGATCCCGCGGCGGTGATCGACGTGCCCCATTTCTGCAACGAAAGCGGTCATGAGCTGGTCGGGATGTCCGAGGATGGCCCCGTCCAGACCTACCTGATCCGCCGCCGCTGATCCGGCTCTGATACGGGCGTCTACCGCAGGCCCAGGGCGCTGTAGGGCAGGAAGCGCACCGGCGTCCCGGGCGTGACCTCCACCGCGCCGTCGGGCAGCTCCACCAGGCCCTCCGCCCAGGCAAGCCCGCTGATCCGGCCAGAGCCCTCGGAGGCAAAGACCTCGGCCCGCCCCTCCGCGTCAAGCCGTGCGCGCAGGTATTCGCGCCGCCCCGGTTTCTTGCGCTTGGAAAAGGCGGCGGGCACGGTGAAGCCCTGCGGCGCCAGCCAGCCCGCGCCCGAGAGCAGCGAAAAGGCGGGCCGGGCGAAGATCAGCGCACAGACGAGCGCCGCCACCGGGTTGCCCGGCAGGCCAAAGACGGGCGTCCCCTGCCACAGCGCGAGCGCCAGCGGCCGGCCCGGTTTCAGCGCGATCCGCCAGCTTGAAAGTGTGCCTTTCGCCCGCAACAGAGCCGAAACATGGTCCTCGTCGCCCGCGGAGGCCCCGCCCGAGGTCAGGATCACGTCGCAGGCCTGCGCGCCCCGGTCGAGGCGGGCGGCGATCTCCTCTGCGTCGTCGCGGGCATGGCCGAGGTCGATGGCCTCGTAGTCCCAGCCCTCCGCCAGCGACAGCAGCATGGGCCGGTTCGCGTCCCAGATCTGGTGCGGCTTGGCGGGATCGGCGGGGGAGCCCACGATCTCGTCCCCGGTGGAGAGCACACCGACGCGCAGCGGGCGATGCACTGTCACCTCGGCCACTCCAAGCGCCGACAGCAGCGCGAGGTCCGGCGCGCGCAGGCGATGCCCGGCGGGCAGGGCGGGGCTGCCCTCGGTTACGTCCTCGCCGGCCTTGCGGGTGTTGGCGCGGGGCTTCACCGGCCCGTCGAAGGCCACGACGGTGCCATCGGTCGCGCAGTCCTCCTCCAGCACCACGGTATCCACGCCCTCGGGCAGGATCGCCCCCGTCAGGATGCGGATCGCATGGCCCGCGGGCACGGCGGCCTCGAAGGGTTGCCCGGCGGCGGCGCGGCCCGCCACCAGTGGCAGGCGCTGGACGCCCTCGCCGGTGGCCTCATGGGCAAAGCCATAGCCATCCACGGCGGAATTCGGGCGCGGCGGATTGGAGCGGCGGGCAATCGTGTCGGCGGACAGCACGCGGCCCCGGGCCTGCGCGACCGGCAGGACCTCGGTGACCGTCACGGGGTGCAGCGCGGCACGCAGCCGCGCCAGCGCCTCGTCCACCGGCACCCACGACACGCCCTGCGGCATGGCAAAGCAATCGTCGCGCAGGCGCGGCGGGGTCAGCGTGCTCGCCTGCGCCAGTTCGGCGGCAGCGGCCAGGTCCTCTTCATGCCCAAGGCCCAAGATCCAGCCCTCCTCTCGGTCGCCCTCGCGGGTCAGTGCCTCCAGCCGCGCGGGCGGCAGGGCCCGGAGCGCGGCAGCAAGGAGGCGCACCTGCGCGCGGTCCTTGATCTCCCCCGGTTCTGCAAGCAAGCGGATGGTCTTGGCAAGGAGGGAGGGGAAGATTTCCACCAGCGTCAGGGGCGTGGCGCGGTCCTCGAAGGGCCGGACGGAGAGGGCGGGGCCGAAGTGCTGGCGCAAGTTGTGCAGGCGGGGCAGGCCAAGCAGGCTCTGCGAGCCGACGGAGCCGGTGGTGTAGAGCTTCCACACGCTTTGCGCGCCCGGCACCCGCGCCTCGCAATCGCGCCGTTCCGCCATGCCATGCCCGTGCCGGGCGGTGCCCTTGTCCGGCAGGCCGGGCAGGTCGCACGTGGCGGGGCGACCCCAGAAGGGGCCGAGACCGGGGAACCGGGCATTCAGCGCCGCGGCGACCTCGAACCGATTGTTGGCATTGTCGGGCGCATCCTCGATCCGCGCGGCCAGAGCGGCCCAGACGGCGAGGGGATCGGCACTGCCGGTGAGCGCCTCGGCAAAGCCGCGCGGGTAGCCAAAGGCGAAATCGAACCCCGCCAGCACCCGCCGCCCGGCGGCGATTTCCGTCTCGAACAGGCGCTGCAGAGCCTGATATGCGTCCTCACGCCCCCGATGGTAGTGGCAGGTGGTCCCCTCGGCGCGGGCAATGGCGATCCAGATCGCATCGGCCGAGGGCCGCACGGGCGAGAGGGCGGCCCGGGCGGACCAGTCGACGATGACGATCGTGTCGAACCCCGGGGCGCCCGCGTCGGTCACAGGCCCAGATCGCGTGCGATGAAATCCGCGATTGCCGCAGTGTCGTCCAGCTCGAAGCGGGGCAGGGCGGTCGCCACGGGGCTGTCGGCGGCCACGGCGCGGATGCTGGGGTTTTCGCCCGCCATCAGGGTCTTTCCGGTCTCGGAGCGGTGGGCCTCGACCTTGGGATGGGGCGCGGACTTGTAGCCCTCGATCAGCACCAGATCGACCGGCGAGAGGCGGGTCAGCAGCTCCTCCAGCGGCGGCTCTGGCGCATCGCGCAGTTCCGCCATCAGGGCCCAGCGATGGGGCGAGGCCAGCAGCACCTCGCGCGCGCCCGCCTGTCGGTGGCGGTGGCTGTCGGTGCCGGGCTGGTCCACGTCCGTCGTGTGATGCGCGTGCTTGATCGTCGAGACGGAGAGCCCGCGGGCCGTGAACTCGGCCACCAGCCGCTCCATCAGCCCGGTCTTGCCCGCATTCTTCCAGCCGGTGACGCCGTAGACCTTCATGCCGCCCCCGCCCGGACGAGGGTTTCGGCATGGGCGAGGTCTTCGGGCGTGTTCACGTTGAAGAAGGGATCGAAGGGTTCGGCCGGGAAGAGCGCCTCGCCCGCGCCATGGGTATCGGTCCAGACGACGACCTTGCGCAACCCGTCCTGCAGCGCCGCGCGCAGGTCATCGCGCAGTGCCACGGGCCAGAGGCCGAAGGTCGGATGCCGGTTCACCCGCTTGCCGCCGCCGGATTTCAGCACCTCCGCGCCGGAGCGCGGCGTGGCGGCAAGGGCCAGCGGATGGGCCGCGCCCTCTGCGGCGAGCAGGAGGCGGGGGACAAGATCGCAGGGGAAGAAGGGCGTGTCACCGGCCACGGTGACGATGCTTTCGGCCCCCTGTTCCGCGGCCCAGTCGAGCCCGGCGAGGACCCCGGCCAGCGGGCCGGCAAAGCCCTCGATACTGTCGGCCACGACGGGCAGGCCAAGGGCGTCGAACCGCGCGGGATCGCCGTTGGCGTTGAGCGCGATGGCCTCCACCTGCGGCTCCAGCCGGGCCACGATCCGGCGCAGCAGGCTCTCGCCGCCCACTTCCAGCAGGGCCTTGTCGCCGCCGCCCATGCGCGTGGCAAGCCCGCCCGCGAGGATCACACCGAGGGGTTGTTTCATGCGTCTTCTCCGGCGCTCTTGCGGCGCGATTTGCGGCTGTCTTCGGGGATCGTTGCCGGGTCCACGTCGCGGATCAGGCGGTCTTCGCCCGAGAGGCAGACGAACCGCTGGCCGCGCATCCGCCCGATCAGCGTCAGCCCGACCTGCCGCGCGATCTCGACCCCCCATGCGGTGAAGCCGGAGCGGGAGGCGAGCACCGGGATGCCCATCATCGCGGTCTTGATCACCATCTCGGAGGTCAGCCGCCCGGTGGTGTAGAGGATCTTGTCCGCCGCGCCCACATCATGGCGGAACATGAAACCCGCGATCTTGTCCACGGCGTTGTGGCGGCCCACGTCCTCCATGTAGACCAACGGGCGATCCTCCTGACACAGCACCGTGCCGTGGATTGCGCCCGCTTCGAGGTAGAGCGAGGGCATGGTGTTGATCTGCCGGGCAAGGGCATAGAGCCAGCTGGTGCGCACCTGCGTCGCGGGCAGTTCCAGCCCCTCCAGCCCCTCCATCATGTCGCCGAAGACCGTCCCCACGGCACAGCCGGAGGTGCGGGTCTTCTTCTGCATCTTCTCCTCGTAGCTGGTCTGACGCTCGGTCCGCACCACCACGGTTTCGATCTCCTCGTCGTAGTCGACGCCGGTCAGCACGTCATCGGCGAGCAGCATCCCTTGGTTCCGCAGGAAGCCGAGGGCGAGGTAGTCCGGGTAGTCGCCGATGGTCATGGCGGTGACCACCTCCTGCCGGTTCAGGTAGATGGTGAGGGGGCGTTCCTCCACCACCGCGATCTCGGTCTCGGCGCCGGTCTGGTCGAAGCCGGTGACCCGCCGGGTCAGGCCGGGGGCGTTCGGATCGGGCAAGAGGGGCAGGGGGGGCACGGGCATGAAGCCTCCGGGTCGCAATCTCGGGACGCGGACGCCGTGCGGCGTCTCTTTTCGGCGCAGGGCACATCTTGTATGCCCATGGGGCGAGAGGCAAGAGGAGCCGCCGATGCTGGGATATGTCAGTGCCGCCGGACAGGGCGAGGCGGACGAGCTGATCCGCGCCGTGGCCGCACGGCTGCGCGGGCAGGGGCTGCGGCTGGCTGGCGCGGTGCAGGTGAACCTCGAGACCGACCCGGCGCATAAATGCATGATGGATCTGCACATCCTCTCGGGGACCGAGGTGGTGCGTATCTCGCAGGATCTCGGCACGCTGGCACAGGGCTGCCGGCTGGATCCGGAGGGGCTGGAGCGCGCGGTGGGGCTGGTGCAGGCGGCGCTGGCCGAGGGTGCGGATCTCGTCATCGTGAACAAGTACGGCAAGCAGGAGATCGGCGGGCGCGGCTTCCGCCCGGTGATCAACGAGGCGCTCGGCGCAGGCGTGCCGGTGCTGACGGCGGTGAACCCGGACAATATCGCGGCCTTCGAGGAGTACGCCGAAGGCATGGGCGAGGCGCTGCCGCCGGAGGAAGACGCGGTGCTCGACTGGGTGGCGCGGATCCGGGGCTGATGCGGGCCTGACACTTGTTTGAAGCGGTGGCCTGACTTCGGACCTCACACGGGGGCCGAGTGCGACGCGCTGCCATGCAGCGCCGCCATGAGACCCATGCGCCCGCGGGCCTTGCCCGAGGACGGCGGCAGCGATAGCGAGGGCCGTTGCCGCTCTGCCGAAAGCTATGCCCCCATGATCATCCGCAAACGTCCCAGCATGCTGGCGCTCTTCTTCGTGCTGCGCGGCTCCGTGATCCAGCAGATCTGGGTGCAGGTGGTCTTCGTGGTGCTGATCTCCATCGGCGTGGTCTATGCGCATCGCAACCTGCCGGGCCTCGTGCCCTCGGTCGATCCGGCGCCTTTCGCCATGATCGGGATCGCGCTGTCGATCTTCCTCAGCTTCCGCAACGGCGCCTGCTATGACCGCTGGTGGGAGGCGCGCAAGCTCTGGGGCCTGATGATCCAGACCGCACGCGACATCCTGCGCCAGACCATCGTGCTGGAGGGGTCGGAGGCGCGGCGCGCGCTGCTGATGGCGGTGATCAACTACGCCCGCCGCTCGGGCGCGCAGTTGCGCGGGCAGGGCGGCACCGCCACGGCGGACGCGGCGCTGACCGAGGCCGGGCGGATCGTCTCGACGCTGGAGCGGGAGGGCCGGCTGACCGCGCCCGAGACGCTGGTGCTGCACGAGAGCCTGAACCGCATGGCGGCGGCCCACCTCGGCTGCGAGCGGCTGGCGAGCACCCCGGTGCCCTTCGCCTACATGCTGCTGCTGCACCGCACCGCCTATATCTACTGCGTGATCCTGCCCTTCGGCTTTGCCGATACGCTGGGATGGGTCGCGCCCTTTGCCGCCGGGCTGGTGGCCTATGCCTTCTTCGGGCTCGACGCGCTTGCCGAGGAGCTGGAGATGCCCTTTGCCCGGGGCCAGAACGCCATGCCGCTGACCGCCTATGCCACCCATATCGAGATCGCCCTGCGCCGCGGTCTGGGAGAGACCGACCTGCCCGAGATGCCCGAGCCGGTGGATTTCGAGCTGACCTGAGGCTCTGATCCGCCGATCAGAGACACATGAAGACGCGGTGCCACGCCGCGCGTGGGGCGGTCGCGCGGGGCTGATCCGGTGATGCCCTCGCCGGGCAAGTGGCCCGTTCCACGGCCCATTTCGCAGATTTCACTGTTCCGATACCCGGGCGTCACGAAACCATCACCTCCCGCAGGCATCTGTCGCTGCAACTGCAAACGACCGGTTCCAAGGCTGTGGTCTCTCCCCTCCTCGACCCCACGTTCACCAAGGTCCCAGACCCGCTGGCCGCGGCGGCGCAGCAGCGCCCGCCGCACACCCCGCGCCCGGCCCGGCCGCCGCTGCGGGTCAGGACGCTCTTCCTCTCGGATCTGCACCTTGGCGCCCGCGCCGCGCGGCCGAAGCAGGTGCTCGACTTCCTGCGGGCCTACGAGGCCCAGACGATCTATCTCGTCGGCGATATCCTCGACATCTGGCATGGCGGGCGGGTGCATTGGACAGAGGCGACCGAGGCGGTGATGCAGGACCTGCGCCGCCGCGTCGCCGGTGGCACCCGCATCGTCTACCTCGCCGGGAACCATGACGCGGTGCTGCGCTATCCCGGGGCTGCGCTGCCGGAGGGCTGGACCCTGCGCGAGGCGATCACCCACAGGGCCGGTGACGGGCGGCGCTACCTCGTGCTGCACGGCGATCAATGCGACAGCCGCCTGATGCGGTGGCATGTCATGACCCGGCTGGGCAGCCGCGCCGATGCGCTGCTGCGCGGGATCGACGCCTGGCTGGGCCGATACCTGCCCGCCCGTACCCCCGGCCGTGCGAGCCGGATCGAACGTGCCATAGGGGCCTTCAACGGGCTCTTCGTCATGGCCGGTCGCTTCGAGGGGCGCCTCGTGGCACTTGCCCGGGCCAGCAAGGCGGACGGGGTGATCTGCGGCCATTCCCACAAGCCGATGCTGCGCGAGATCGATGGCACGATCTATGCGAACTGCGGCGACTGGATCGATAGTTTCACCGCCCTGACGGAAACTTTCGACGGGGTGCTGCGTTTGGTCGAGTGGGCCCCGCAGGCATCGACAGCTGGCGCGGCCCTGCCCTTCGGGGCCTTGGCAAAGGACGTATAAGACGTGTTGGACGAACTATTGCTTGGCGGCATCGCGGCTGCCTCCCTGACGGCCCACCTGGGCAGCAGCGCCCTCGCCATTCTCAGACCCTTCTTCGTGACCCGACGTGGCAGCGAGACGACCTTCCGGCCCCATGTGACCCTGATCCGCCCCGTGAAGGGTGTCGATCCCTATGACCGGGTCACGCTGGCCAGCTCCTTCGAGCAGGACTACCCGAGCTATGACATCGTCTTCTGCGTCGAACACGCGGAAGACCCGGCCTGCGGCCTCGTCGAGGCGCTGATCGCCGCGCATCCCGAGGTGCCCGCACAGTTGCTGGTGGGCGAAAGCCGGATCAGCGCGAACCCCAAGCTGAACAATGTCGAGAAGGGCTGTGACGCGGCGCGCGGCGACTGGTTCGTCATGGCGGATGCGAACCTGATGCTGGGGCCTGATTACCTCGCGACGCTGGCGGACAGCTGGGGCGAGGGCACCGGCCTCGTTTCGGGCCCGCCGCTGGGCGCGGTGCCCGCGAATTTCTGGGGCGCGGTGGAATGTGCCTTCCTCAACACCAACCAGGCGCGGTGGCAGCTGGCCGCGGATGTGCTGGGGCTGGGCTTTGCGCAGGGCAAGACGCTGTTCTGGAACCGCCGCATCCTGAACGCGGGTGGCGGGCTGACGGCGCTTGGACATGACACGGCAGAGGACGTCGGCTCCACCAAGCTGGTGCGGGGTCAGGGGCTGCGGGTGCGTCTGCCCCGGCGGCTCTCGCTGCATCCCGTGGGGCGGCGCACGGCGAAATCCGTCTGGGACCGGCAGCTGCGCTGGAGCATCATCCGGCGCGAGGGTTTCCCGGTGATCTTTGCCGCCGAAGCGCTGCAGGGCCCGGTGGCCGGGCTTCTGGCGCTGCTTCTGATGACGCTGCTCGGCGGGCCCGCGGTGCTGCCGCTGCTCTACCTGACGCTCTGGTACGGGGCCGAGATCCTCTTCACCCGGGTCTATGGCCTGCCCTTCGCCCCGCGGGACCTGGCCGCGATGCTGCTGCGCGACGGGATGCTGGCGGCGCTCTGGGGGACCAGCCTCTTCCGCCGCGGGTTCGACTGGCGCGGCAACGCGATGGCCGCCGAACCGGTGCGCTGAGATGATGGGACTGGAAACCGTCACCCTGCTGATCGGGAAATACGGTCTTGCCCTCGTCGCGCCCGTGGCCGTGATAGAAGGTCCGATCGTCACCGTCATCGCGGCCTGGCTGGCCTCAACCGGGCGGTTCGACCTTTGGTCGGTGATCTGCGTGGTGATCCTTGCGGACCTGATCGGGGATGTCATCGCCTACGGTATCGGCCGCTGGGGGCTGACCCGCCTGCCGGACAGCTGGTTGCGCCGCCTTGGCCTGCGCCGGGCGCGGCTGCGGCATCTGAGCGGTCATTTCGCGGACAAGGGCGGGCGCACGCTGATCATCGGCAAGATCACCCATTCGATGGGCTTTCCGGTGCTTGTCGCGGCGGGCATGGCGCGGATGCGGATCGCGGCCTTCCTGTGGTTCAACCTGCTGGGCACCGTGCCCAAGAGCCTGTTCTTCGTCGCGCTCGGCTATGGCTTCGGCCATGCCTACACGCGGATCGACGACTGGATCGGGCGGGTCTCGCTGATCCTGCTGGTGACGACGCTGGTCGCGCTCGGCTGCTGGCTCTTCTACCGGAGAACGCACCGATGAACGATCTGCGCCTCAGCTGCATCATCCCAGCCTACAACGAGGCCCCCCGGATCGGGCGGGTACTGGAGGTGACGCTGGCAACGCCGGGCCTCGACGAGGTGATCGTGGTGGACGATGGCTCCGCCGATGGCACCGCCGCGATTGCCGAGGCCCATGACGACCCGCGCCTGAGGGTGATCCGGCTGGCCTGCAACGGGGGCAAGACGCGCGCCGTGGCCGAGGGGCTGCGGACGGCGCGAGGGCATCACGTGATGTTTCTCGACAGCGACCTGACCGGGCTGACGCCTGCCCATCTGGCGCAGCTCGCCGCGCCGGTGCTGGAGGGGCGCGCGGGCGCCTCGATCAGCCTGCGGGGCAATGCGCCGCGGACGTGGCACCTGCTGGGGCTCGACTACATCTCGGGCGAGCGGGTAATGCCGCGGGCGCTGCTGCTGGAGGAGATCGCGGCGCTGGACAGGTTGCCGCGGTTCGGGCTGGAGGTCTTCATGAACCGGCTCTGGCTGGCGGCGGGGCTGGAGATCGCCGTGGTGCACTGGCCCGACGTGGCCAGCCCGATGAAGCACGAGAAATACGGCCTCATCGCCGGTCTGCGGTCCGATGCGGGCATGATGCGCGACATCTTCCGCACCATCGGGCCGCTGACGGCGCTGCGCCAGATCAGGGGGATGCGCGGACGGCGGGTGGCACCGGCCTGAGGTCGCGCGGCGATACGGCAACGCAAGTCAGGGTTTGCAGGGCGGTCGGGATGGCCGCCACCGTGGATTGCGCTAAGTCGCTTCGCGATCGACGTCGTTTTCGCGGGCTCTCCCCTCGCGGCGGCGCCCTGAGACGCGACAACCTGACGTGGTGACATGATAAGAACAAAGAGCTGGATCACCTCCCTCCTGATCCTCCTGACCGTGACCCTTGGTCTGGTCGGTCCGACCGCCAGCCTGGCGCAGGAGGCCTCCTCCGCCTCCGTCGAAACCGAAGCGACGACCCCCAGCAACCTCGACCTGCTGTTGCAGGTGATCGAGAACGACGACAGCCGCGCCGCGCTGATCGACGAGTTGCGCGCCGCACAGACGGAGAGCGAGACGCCTGCCGACGACAAGATCGTCGAGACGCTGGCCCCGGAAGGTGACGTGCCGCCCGAGGGCCTGTCCTTCGGGCGCCGGATCGCGCTGATCACGCAGGAGGTGGCCGAGGACGCCGCCTCCAGCCTCGAGAGCGCGTGGCATCAGATCACCATGGCACCGCAGGTCTTCAGCGGGCTGAACGGCTCCGAGGCGGGCGTGTTGCTGGAGGCGCTGAAGGAACTGGCGCTTGTCATCGTGGTGACCGTCGTGGTCTTCCTCGGGCTGCGCCGGATGGGCAAATCGCTCTATGGCCGCATGGGCGCCACGGCGCAGAACAGCGGTATCGTGCGGACCGTCGCGCTCTTCCTTGCGTCGGTGGTGATCGACGCGCTGATCGTGGTCATCGCCTGGGCGGTCGGCTACCTGATTGCGACCCTGTTCCTTGGGAATTTCGGCCAGATCGCCATTCGCCAGACCCTGTACCTGAACGCCTTCCTGCTGGTGGAACTGGCCAAGGTGGCGGTGCGCATGGTGCTGTCGCCCTCCGCGCGCTACCTGCGGCCGATGCCGATCTCTAACGAGGCGGCGAAGTACCTCACGCGGCGGCTGAACTTCATGGTCGGCCTCGTGGGCTATGGCCAGTTGCTGATCGTGCCGATCATCAACACCAACGCCTCCTTTGCCGCCGGCCGGGCCGTTTCGGCGCTGATCGCGCTGATCGTCGTCTCGCTCGCCATCTGGATGGTGCTGCGCAACCGCCGCGACGTGGCGGCCTGGCTTGAACGCGGTGGCCAGTCCGAGGCGGAATACGCCGAGGAGCAGGAGTTCCACCTCAAGGCCGAGCAGGAAGAGGCCGCGCTGGACGCCGCCGTGGCCGAGCCCGCCGAGGACCGCGAAGGTGTCGAGACGGTGACCACCATGCGGGAGGAATTCCCCATGGGCACGCCGGAGAAGCCCAAGCGCCGCGCCAATGCCTTCGAGTTCCTCGTGCGGCACTGGCACTGGCCGGTCCTGCTCTACCTCGTCAGCATGCTGGTGGTGGTTCTGGTGCAGCCGGGCGATGCCGCCTTCCGCTCGATGCTGAATTCGGCGCAGGTGCTGGTGGTGGCCCTGCTGGGCGTGATGCTGTCGGGTGTGCTGACGCGGGTCATGGTGCGGGGCGTGCAACTGCCCGACAACGTGACCGCGCGGCTGCCGCTGCTGGAGAAACGGCTGAATACCTTCGTGCCCAAGGCGCTCTTCGTGCTGCGGTTCGTGATCTTCGTCATGGTCGTGGTCTTTGCCCTGAACGCGATCAGCGTGATCGACCTCAAATCGTGGATGGCCAGCCAGTTCGGCCTTCAGGTGACGAGCAAGGTCTTCTCCGTGGCCGCTGTCCTGCTGGTGTCCTTCGCGATCTGGGTCGCGCTGACCTCCTGGGTGGATTACCGCCTGAACCCCGAGTTCGGCTCTGTCGCCACCTCGCGGGAACGCACGCTGCTGACCCTGCTGCGCAACGCGGCCACCATCGCGCTGATCATCATCACGGCGATGTTCGTCCTGTCCGAGATCGGGCTCGACATCGCGCCGCTGCTGGCCTCTGCCGGGGTGCTGGGTCTGGCCATCGGTTTCGGTGCCCAGAAGATGGTGCAGGACATCATCACCGGCATCTTCATTCAGTTCGAGAACGCGATGAACGTCGGCGACGTGGTGACCGTGGGCGGGACCACCGGCTCGGTCGAGCGTCTGACGATCCGCTCCGTCAGCCTGCGCGACGTGACCGGCGCGTTCCACGTGATCCCGTTCTCCTCGGTCGACATGGTAACGAACTATGTGCGCGAGTTCGGCTATTCCGTCTGCGACATGGGCGTGGCCTACCGCGAGAATATCGCCGAGGTGAAACAGGCCATGGTGGATGCCTTCGAGCAGCTGCGCGCCGATCCGGAGCAGGCCAAGAACATCATGGGCGATCTGGAGTGGTTCGGGCTCAACAGCTTCGGCGACAGTGCCATGGTCGTCCGGACCCGGATCAAATGCGTTGCAGGCACCCAGTGGGGTGTGGGCCGCGCCTACAACGGCGTGCTGAAAGAGATCTTCGACGAGCGCAACATCGAGATCCCCTTCCCGCACCAGACGATCTACCTGGGCGAGGCGAAGGACGGCAAGACGCAGCCCTTCCTGATCCGCAAGGACGATGGCGGCAACACCGGGGGCGGCGAAACCGGGGGCGGCGAGGTCATCTGATCCCGTGCCACGCGCTGACACGAAAAAAGGCCGGGCCCTGCGAGGGGTCCGGCCTTTCTGTCTCTTTGGCCTGTTCCCGGGCGCATGATCCGGCGGGTATCAGGCCAGGATCAGGCCCCGTTCACGCGCGGTACTTGGCGAGGAACATCGCCACCGCCTCGCGGGCGGCGTATTCTATTTCCTGCGCCGTCGGCTCGTCCGGGCGCCGTCCGAACATGCGCGCACGCCATGTCCCGGTGGTGGCCAATTCGACGAACTGCGAGGCCGCCAGTTCGATATCCGGCACCACGAGCGTCCCTGCCGCGATCTCTTCGCTGAGAAACTCGTGCAGCCGGCCGAGGAAATGCGCGGCCCCCGCGTCATAGAACCGGCGGCCGAGGTCGGGCATCCGCTCCACCACGCTGATCACGATGCGCTGCGCCCGGATCACCTCTTCGGAGTTCAGCTGTTCCGACAGGCCCATGGCATAGGCCAGCAGCCGTTCCTCGATGCTGCCCGCCCCGGCGAGCCGTTCGAAGATGCCGTCGAAGAAATCCTGACGCTTCTCCTCCACGAGGGCGACAAAGAGGTCTTCCTTGTTCTCGAAGTAAACGTAGAGCGTACCCTTCGACACGCCCGCCGCCTTGCAGATGCTGTTCATCGAGGCGGCGTCAAAGCCCTGTTCCACGAAGACACGCCAGGCGCCCACCAGGATCTGGTGGCGCTTCTCCGGGTCTTCGCCCGCGGCGTGGCGGCGCTTGAGCGCGCAGGCCTCCGCCTTCTCTGTGTGATCCTGCATGGTCATAGGTGCCATATAATCGAACCACCCGGTTCGATGAAGACTTGATTTTGCACTGTGACCTTTCTATGTGCTGTCGAACCGAGCGGTTCGATCGGCCGCTCGCGTTCCCTGAACGCCGATCCGAAAGCGCCCCCCATGTCCCGCCAAGACCGCATCCAACCCGACGCCACCCCCGCCACCGACGCCAAGCCCGCCACGCCGGCAGGCGCGCCGCCCAAGGGCCGCAAGAAACGGGTGCTGGGCGGCGTTGCGCTGATCGCGCTGCTGGCCGGGGGCTGGTTCGGCTATGGCTGGTGGACCGAGGGTCGCTTCATGGTGGGCACCGATGACGCCTATGTGCAGGCGGACCTCTCGCTCGTCTCCTCCAAGCTGCAGGGCTATGTCGAGGAGATCCCCGTGCAGGCGAACCAGCATGTCGCCAAGGGCGACGTTCTGGTGCGGATCGAGGACGGCGACTATCGCATCGCGCTGGAGCAGGCGCAGGCCAAGCTGCCCACGCTGGAGCGGACGCTGGCCCGGATCGACGCCCAGACCGTCGCAGCCCAGGCCAGCGTGACCCAGGCCGAGGCCGAACTCTCCGCTGCCGAGGCCGCGCTGCGCACCGCGCAGACGGCGCAGGTACGGGCCGAGGGGCTGGCCGCGCGCAAGGTGACCTCGCAGGCCGATCTGGATGACGCCAACGAGACGCTGGAGACCGCCAAGGCCAACCGCGCCGCCGCCGTGGCCGCGATCAAGGGCGCCGAGGCGCAGGTTGAAGTGCTGAAAGCCGAACGTGCCGAGAGCGAGTCGAACCGGCGCGAGCTGCAACTCGACATCGATCAGGCGCAGCGTGACCTCGATCATACCGTGCTGCGCGCGCCCTTCGACGGCACCGTGGCGAATATCGCGATCGAGGAAGGCGAGCTGGTCAGCGTCGGTGCCCGTCTGGCCGCCGTGGTTCCGGATCACGGGCTCTACGTCGAGGCGAACTTCAAGGAAACGCAGCTGGCCGGCATCACCCCCGGCGAGACGGCACGGCTGAGCGTCGATGCCTTCGACGGGCACGAGATCGAGGGCAAGGTGGTCTCCATCGCCCCGGCCACGGGCTCGGTCTTCTCGCTGCTGCCGGCGGACAATGCCACCGGCAACTTCACCAAGATCGTGCAGCGGGTGCCGGTGCGCATCGAACTGCCCGCGGGCACCGAGGGCCTGCGCGCAGGCCTCTCCGTCGAGGTCGAGATCGACCGGCGCACCGCCCCGCAGGGCACCGCCGTGGCACAGGCGCTGAAATGAGCGCCGCCGCACAACAACAGGAACCCGAACTGACGCCGCGCCGAGTCGCGGCGTTCGTCGTCATGGTCTTCGGGATGTTCATGGCGATCCTCGACATCCAGATCGTCTCGGCCTCGCTGCCGGAAATCCAGGCCGGTCTCGGGGCGTCGTCTGACGAGATCAGCTGGGTCCAGACCTCCTACCTGATCGCCGAGGTCATCATGATCCCGCTCTCGGGCCTGCTGGGGCGGATGATGTCGACGCGTTACCTCTTCGCCGTCTCGGCGGCGGGGTTCACGGCGGCCTCCTTCATGTGCGCCACCTCCACCACGATCAACGAAATGATCCTCTGGCGCGCGCTTCAGGGGTTCCTCGGCGGCGGCATGATCCCCTCGGTCTTCGCCGCCGCCTTCACCATCTTCCCGGCCTCGAAACGCTCGATCGTCTCGCCGATGATCGGCCTCGTCGCCACCATGGCGCCGACCGTGGGCCCGACCGTGGGCGGCTATCTCAGCCATGCGATCAGCTGGCACTGGCTCTTCCTCGTGAACGTGCCGGCCGGGATCGGCGTGACCATCGGCGTGCTGGCGCTCGTGGATTTCGACAAGCCGGAGTGGAAGCTCTTCGACAGTTTCGACTGGATCGGCCTTGGCGCGCTCGCCTGTTTCCTCGGCGCGATGGAATACGTGCTGGAGGAGGGGCCGGGCAACGACTGGTTCCAGGACGAGCTGGTGGCCGTGCTCTTCGTCGTCATGGTGATCGGCGGGATCACGACCTTCTGGCGGGCCTTCACGCGGGAAAACCCGGTGGTGGATTTCTCGGCCTTCGGGAACATGAACTTCGCCGTTGGTTCGATCTTCAGCTTCGTCATGGGGATCGGGCTCTACGGGATGACCTATCTCTACCCGCTCTACCTCTCCTCGATCCGGGGCTACGACAGCCTGATGACCGGGCAGACGGTCTTTGTCTCCGGCCTTGCCATGTTCTTCACCGCACCGCTGGCGGGGATCCTCTCGTCCAAGATGGACCTGCGGTTGATGCTCCTGCTGGGCTTCGTGGGCTTTGGCACCTCGTCGTGGATGCTCACCGGCATGACGGCGGAGTGGGATTTCCACGAATTGCTCTGGCCGCAGGTGCTGCGGGGGATGTCGCTGATGATCTGCATGGTGCCGATCAACAACCTCGCCCTCGGGACGCTGCCGCCGGAGAAGATGAAGAGCGCCTCCGGCCTCTACAACCTGATGCGGAACCTCGGCGGGGCCGTGGGGCTGGCGCTGATCAACACGCTGCTGACGGATCGCGGTGCGCTGCACGCCGCCCGGCTGAAGGAGGCGTTGAGCTGGTCCAACCCCGAGGCGCTGCGCCAGTTGAACATGATGGCGGCGAACCTGACCGCGCAGGGCGTCGATGGCGAGAGGGGCGCTCTGTCGCAGATGGCGGGCCGCGTGACCCAGCAGGCGACGGTGATGTCCTTCATCGATGTCTTCACCCTGCTGACGCTGCTCTTCGCCGGTCTGGCGGTGCTGGCTCTGGCCATGAAGCCACCGCGGGCGGCAGGGGCAGGCGGCGGGCATTGATCCGGGTCAAAAGCAAACGGGCGCGGGGGAAACCCGCGCCCGTTTTCGTCTCTAACGGCAGTTTTCGACCCTGATCACTGCGCCGCGACGCGGTCCTGCGGGCCGGTCAGCTTGCGCCATGCCTGGTACTGCGACAGGAAGATCTCGCCGTTCAGGTGCTCCAGCAGGTGGGTGGTGCGCAGCTTGTCCATCACCGGGCCCTTCACCTCGGCGAGGTGCAGGCCCACGCCCATGTCGCAGAGCCGCGTGTTGATCGTCTCGAGGCTTTCCAGCGCCGAGAAGTCCACGTCGTTCACGGCCGAGCACATCAGCACCACGTTGCGCACCGCCGTGCCTTCGCTCACGCGGGCCTGCAACAGGTCCTCGAGGAAGCGGGCGTTGGCGAAGTAGAGGCTTTCATCCACCCGCAGCATGACCACGTCGGGGTGGGTCTCGACGTCATGGCGCAGGATGTTGCGGAAATGCTCGGTCCCCGGCACGAGGCCCACCTCGGCCACATGCGGCTTGGAGGTCTTGTAGAGATGCAGCAGGATCGAGAGACCCACGCCCGCCCCGACGCCGGCCTCGACGCCCACCAGCAGGGTCAGCAGGATGGTCGCGGCCACGGCAAGGAAATCGGCCCGGTTGTAGGCCCATGTCTTCTTGAGGATCGAGAAATCCACGAGGCTGAGCACGGCGACGATGATCGTCGCGGCCAGGGTGGCCTTGGGCAGGTAGTGCACCAGCGGCGTCAGGGCGACGGCGGCAATGGCAAGGCCCACGGCGGTATAGGCGCCCGCGGCCGGGGTCTCGGCGCCCGCGTCGAAGTTCACGACCGAGCGGGAGAAGCCCCCGGTGACCGGGAAGCCACCGGTGAAGGCCGCGCCGAGGTTGGCGGCGCCGAGGCCGATGAGTTCCTGATCCGGGTCGATCTTCTGGCGCTTCTTCGCGGCCAGCGTCTGCGCGACCGAGACGGATTCGACGAAGCCGATGATCGAGATCACGATGGCCGGGACGAGAAGCTGGCGCAGGAGCTCGGGCGAAAGGCCGGGCAGGGTGAAGGGCGGCAGGCTCTGGGGCACTTCGCCCACGATCTTGACCCCGTGGCCGTCAAGGCCAAGGCCCCATGCGGCCAGGGTGGTGACCACGACGGCGGCGACGGGGCCGGCCTTGGTGGCCACATCGGCCATCTTCGGCCCCAGCCCCATGGAGCGCAGCAGCGGTTTCAGCCCCTTGCGGACCCAGAACAGGAAGCCGGTCGCGGCAAGGCCGATCACGACGGTGATCCAGTTCGTCTCGCCGATATGCTCAAGCAGGCTCATGAGCATTTCAGGCAGCGTGTGCCCGCCGGCGCTGACGCCGAGGATATGCTTGAGCTGGCTGGTGGCGATCAGGATGCCCGAGGCGGTGATGAAGCCCGCGATCACCGGGTGGCTTAGGAAGTTGGCGAGGAAGCCCAGCCGGAACACGCCAAGCGCCATGAGGAAGAGGCCCGAGAGCAGCGCCAGTGTCAGCGCCGCCACGGCATAGCCCGCGGTGCCCTGAACGGCGACCTGCCCCACGGCGGAGGCGGTCAGCAGCGAGACCACGGCCACCGGCCCCACGGCAAGCGCCCGGGAGGTGCCGAAGATCGCGTAGAGGATGATCGGCGCGATCGAGGCATAGATCCCCGCCTCGGGCGGCAGCCCGGCGAGCAGCGCATAGGCCAGCGATTGCGGGATCAGCATGATCGTCACGATCACGGCGGCGATCATGTCGTTCGAGAAGGCGTCGCGGTCGTAGCGGCGGCCCCAGTCGAGGATGGGCAGGTAACGGCGAAGGCGGGCGGGCATGGCGTGTCTCGGTCAGGGAGGGGCAGGAGGGCCGGGGCGCGGCGGGCGCCCCGGCGGTGGGTCACTAGGCAGAGGCAGAGAGTGGCGTGGGCTTGGCCATCCACTCCTTCCCCTTCAGCATCGCCTTCCAGTAGACCGGCGGCAGGATTTTCTCCTTCAGCAGCCAGGCGGCGCGGGTCGGCTTGGTGCCGTCGATCAGCCAGCGGGGGAAGGAGGGCTTGAGCGTGCCGCCGTAACCGAATTCCGCCAGCACGATCTTGCCGCGTTCCACGGTCAGCGGGCAGGAGCCATAGCCGTCATACTGCGCCGTGGGAGAGCGCCCGGCGATGTCCGCCACGATGTTCTCGGCCACGACGGGGGCCTGCATCCGCGCGGCGGCAGCCGTCTTGGCGTTGGGCGCGTTCATCACGTCGCCGAGGCTCCAGATATTGTCGTAGGTCTTGTGGCGCAGGGTGGCCTGGTCCACGTCGACCCAGCCCGCGGCATCCGCCAGCGGCGAGACCTTGATGAAATCGGGCGCCGTCTGCGGCGGGCAGACGTGGATCATGTCGAATTCGGTGGTGACCTCGGTCGGCGCTTCATCGGGCTTGGCGACCTTGAAGGTGGCGGTCCGGGCCGGGCCGTCGATCCTGGTCAGCGTATGGAAGAAGTTCAGCGTGGTGCCGTATTTTTCGATGTAGGACATCAGCGCGGGGACGTAATCCTTGACCCCGAAGAGCACGCCACCAGCGTTCATGAACTGGATGTCGATGTCCTTCAGCACCCCGGCGCGTTTCCACGCGTCGCCGGAGAGATACATCGCCTTCTGCGGCGCACCGGCGCATTTGATCGGCATCGGCGGCTGGGTGAAGAGCGCGCGGCCCTGTTTCAGCCCCTGCACCAGTTCCCACGTATAGGGCGCGAGGTCGTAGCGGTAGTTCGAGGTCACGCCGTTGCGGCCCAGCGTCTCCTCCAGCCCCTCGACCCCGGCCCAGTCGAGCTTGAGGCCCGGCGCCACGACGAGGCGGTCGTATTTCACCACCCGGCAGCCATCGAGGATGACGGCATTGTTCTGCGGCTCGAAGGCGGCGACGGCGGCCTTGATCCATTTCACCCCCTGCGGGATGAGAGAGCCCATGGTGCGCTCGGTCTCGCTGGCCTCGAAGATGCCGCCGCCGACCATGGTCCAGCCGGGCTGGTAGTAATGGATGCCCGCCGGGTCGATCAGCGCGATCTCGAGGTCGGGCTTGCGCGCCTTGAGGCTGGCGGCCACGGCAATGCCGCCCGCACCGGCGCCCACGACGACGACCTTGTAATGCGCGTCGCCGGTGTCGGTGGGGGTCTTGCCGCCGTTGGCGATCCGCCGGGCGACACCGTTCATGTCATAGCCGGCGGCCCGGGTCTTGGCGAGGATCTCGGGCAGGGGGCGGCGACCGGCCTCGGCCAGCGACCACAGCGTGGTCGAGCGGGTGCCGGTGCGGCAGTAGGCAAAGACCGGGCCGGGCAGGGCGCGCAGGGCATCGGCAAAGCCCTCGGCATCCGCGTCGGTCACCATGCCGGGGGTCACGGGGAGGAAGCGGAACGCCAGACCGTGTGCGGCCGCTTCCTGTGCGATCTCCTCGTGGCCGGGCTGGTCCGCGGCCTCGGCGTCAGGGCGGTTGCAGATGATCGAGCGGTAACCGGCGGCGGCCAGTTCTGCCACGTCGGCGCGGGTGATCTGGGGGCCGACGCTCAGGTCGCTGTCGATGGTATGGATGTCCATGGTGTTCCTCCTCCGGAACGGGGTGATGGCTGGCGGGGGGCCGTGGTCCCCTGCGTGGCGTATCAGCGGCGACCAAAATCCGCGGTGGTGACGGCGCCGTCGCCGTCCCGGTCGAGGATCTTGAGCCATTCCGGCACGGCGGCGGCGAATTCGGCCTCGCTCACCTGACCGTCGCCGTCGGCATCGTTGAAGGCGCGTTCCATCCCGCGGTTCGCGGTCTCCATGCCCTTTCCGTGCCCGACGTTGGTCTCCATGTCCGCGGCCCGGGTCTCGTCGAAGAGATCGTATTCCCCGGGCGAGAGCATCCCGTCCTCGTTCTCGTCGAACATGTAGAAGACATCGGCCCGGCGGGTTACGAGCTCGGCCAGGGTCACCTTGCCGTCGCCGTCCGCATCCCAGCCCTCGATGAAGTGCTGGCCGGGCTGGTTGTCCTGCGCGAGGGCAGGGGTGGCCGCGAGCGCCAGAAGAAGAACTACATGTTTCATGGGTCTGTCCTTCAGAGGCCGTTCAGCGGAACCTTGAGCATCGGGCGGCCGTCCTTGTCGGTCGGCACCTCGCCCGCGCGCATGTTCACCTGCAGCGAGGGGATGATCAGCCGCGGCATGGCCAGTTGCGCGTCGCGTTCGGTGCGGAAGCGGACGAAGTCCTCCTTCGTCTTGCCGCCGCCGACGTGGATGTTGTGCGCCTTCTCGTCGCCCACCGTCGTCTCCCACTGGATGTCGCGACCGTTGGGGCCGTAGTCGTGGCACATGAAGAGCCGGGTCTCGTCGGGCAGCGACAGGACCTTCTGGATCGAGTCGTAGAGCGTTGCCGCATCGCCGCCGGGGAAGTCCGCCCGGGCCGAGCCGCCATCGGGCATGAAGAGCGTATCCCCGACGAAGGCCGCGTCGCCCATCACGTGCACCATGCAGGCGGGGGTGTGGCCGGGCGTGTACATGGCAAAGGCCTGCATGCCGCCGATCCGGTAGGTATCGCCGTCCTCGAAGAGCGCGTCGAACTGCGAGCCGTCGCGCTGGAACTCGGTCCCTTCGTTGAAGATTTTCCCGAAGGTGTCCTGCACCACCATGATCTTGGCGCCGATGCCGATCTTGCCGCCCAGCTTCTGCTGGATGTAGGGCGCGGCCGAGAGGTGATCGGCGTGGACATGGGTCTCGATGATCCATTCGAGCGTCAGGCCGCGGGCCTCGATGTCGGCGATCATCCGGTCGGCGTGATCATAGGTGATCCGGCCGGCGGCGTAGTCGATGTCCATGACGCTGTCGACGATCGCGCAGGAGGTGCTTCCCGGATCCTTGACGATATAGCTGATCGTGTTGGTGTCCGGGTCGAAGTAGGCGGTGACGTCGGGCTTCACGGACAGGTCGATCGGGTAGTCGGTCATCATCTTTCCTCCACGAGAAACGGGGATCTAGCCATGGGCGCGCTTCGGTTCGACGATGCCCTGCTCCAGCGGGGCGATCCGGTCGAGAAGCTGGCCCCGGTTCGCCGAGATATCGGCAAGGGTCAGGTCATCGAGAACGGCCATGAAGGCCGCGGTGGCTTTCTGCATCGCTGCCGACAGGCGGCAGATGCCCAGCAGGGGGCAGGTGTTGGTCTCGGCGTTGAAACACTCGACCAGTTCGATCGGCCCCTCGGTGAGCCGGATCACGTCGCCCACGACGATCTCCGCCGCGGGACGGCCAAGGCGGAAGCCGCCGCCGCGCCCGCGCACGGTCTCGAGGAACCCCGCCTTGCCAAGCTCGTGGACGATCTTGACGATATGCGGCCGGGCGACCCCGTGGACCTTCACCACGTCATCCACCCGGACCAGCTGAGGGTCTTTCAGCGCGGCCAGTTGCAGCGAGCGGAGGGCGTAGTTGGAATAGCTGGTCAGTTTCATTCAAAAATCAATATGTGTTTTTAAGTTATAGGTCAAGTATAACTTAATGGGCGGCCTTCGTGGCCGTGAGGCACGCTCAGCTCACCCTGCCGCCACGGCTTTTTACTCATTTCTTATAAAGCTCTAGCGCTCATGACCTTCTGCATCCGCAGGCGTGACCTTGGCCCCTACCGGCAAAGCTTGGAAGAGAATCGATCTTTGCGATACCCCGTTCGGTCCCGATGAATCGCCCTTGCCTCGCCGGGGCCTGCCGCCTTTTCCCGCAGCCCTCACGCCTGCAGGCCGCCGGCCGCGATAGGCGGACCGCTGGCTCTGGTTGCCGTGGCCGGCCTGGGCTAGACAGCGGGGACGGGCCCGGTGCAGGGCGGGCACCGCATTGGCAGGGACGCTCCACCATATGCTTCTGATCACCATCTGGCCGCTCTTCGCACTGATCTGTCTGGGCTACATCCTCAGACGGCGGGGCTTTCCCTCGGTCGAGTTCTGGTCCGCGGCCGAGCGGCTGAACTACTTCCTGCTCTTCCCCGCGCTGCTGCTGGCGAGCCTCGGCACTGCGCCGGTGCATGATCCCGCGCTGCTGCGCTTCGGCGGGGCGGCGGCGGTGACGATCCTGATCGCCTCTGCGGGGCTCGCGCTGCTGCGACGGCTGCGCCCGATGCCGGCGGCGCGGTTCGGGCCTCACCTGCAAGGACTGGTGCGGTTCAACACCTACCTCGCGCTTGCGCTGCTCGCGTTGCTGAGCGGGCCCGAGGGCGTGTCGCGCGCGGCGATCTACCTCGCCATCGCGGTGCCGCTGGTGAATGTCCTCTCGATCCTCGCCCTCAGCGGCGAGGGCGCGGCGCGCAGGCCGCTGGACCTCGTGAAGACGATCCTGAAAAACCCGCTGATCATCGCCTGCCTTACCGGTCTCGCGCTTGCACTCAGCGGGATCGGACTGCCGTTGGGGACGGGCAGTTTCCTCAGGCTTCTGGGGCAGGGGAGCCTGCCGCTCGGCCTGCTCTGCGTCGGCGCGGCGCTGAATGTCACGGCGCTGCGGCACCGGCTTTCCGGCCTCGTGGGGATCAGCCTGGCACGGCTGCTGGCGATGCCGGCTCTGGCGGCGCTGGTCTGCCTGCCCTTCGGGTTGAACGGGGTCGAGGCGATGGTGCTGGTGGTCTTCTCGGCGGTGCCGACGGCGCCCACGGCCTATGTGCTGACCCAGCAGCTGAAGGGCGACGGCGAGTTGATGGCCGGAATCGTCACCTTTCAGACCATGGCCGCGCTCGCCACCCTGCCGCTGGTGCTGTGGCTCCTCCCGATCGGCTGACCGGGCGGGCCGGGGAAACGTCCGCTTCCCCATACCCTTTGAAGTTCTGCCTTGACGCTCAGCCCGCGCGCGTGCCCACCAGTGCCAGCAGCGCGCCCTGCGGATCCGTGGCGTTGATCATGAACTCCCCGCCCGGGATCTCCTGCGGGCCCATCAGCACCGTGCCGCCCTGCGCGGTGATGTAGGCCGCCGCCACGTCGATGTCCGCGACGCGGAAGTAGAACAGCCACATCGCCCGCGCCTCCGGATCCGGCTGCCGCATCATCGCGCCCAGCAGGGTCTCGTGCGGCGGGTTGCGCAGCATGTCGTAGGAGCCCATCGGCCCCATATCCATGCTGTCCGCGATCTCCCAGCCGAAGCAGGCGGTATAGGTGGCAAGTGCCGCCGACGGATCCGGCGTCCGCAACTCGTTCCAGGCGCAATGGCCCATCCGCGGCGCGTCCTGCGCGAAGGCCTCGCTCGGCGCATCCGAGGCGCCGCGCATCAGGTAGATCGCCGCGCCCTGCGGGTCGCGCAGCATCGCCATGCGGCCGACGCCCTCCATGGTCGTCGGCGCCATGACGACCTGCCCGCCCTGCGCCACGAGGTTGGCGGTCGCGGCGTCCACGTCCTCGACGCCGATGTAGCCGACCCACGTGGGCCGGGCCCCCTCGGCGCAGTCCTCCGGTGTAAGGCCCAGAAGGCCGCCGACATGGGCGCTGTCGGAGCGGAACAGGCGGTAGTCCACCTGGCCGGTGGGGTCGCCGGGCTCGACGCTCCAGCCGATCAGCCCGCGATAGAAGGCCTCCGACGCGTCCGGGTCGGGGCTCATGAGTTCGTACCAGATGAAGTCGCCGTGCTGGTTGGCCATGGGGCTCTCCTTGGCTGGGCCCGGCAAAGCGCGGGGCCCGTTGGGCTGATGGGGCTAGCGGGCAGGCGGGGGTCAGTCCGCCGCGGACATGGCGGCCGGGCCGTTCTCGACGGCGTCCGGGCTCATCCACATCGGTTCCCAGATGTGGCCGTCGAGGTCCGCGAAGCTGCGGCCATACATGAAGCCATAGTCCTGCATCGGGCAGGGATCGGCCATGCCGCCCGCCGCCTCTGCCGCCTGCGTGATGGCATCTACCGCGGCGCGATCCTCGCGGCTGATGCAGAGCAGCACCTGCGCCTCGGTCTTTGCATCGACGCGCCGTCGGTCGGTGAAGGTCGCCCAGAAGGGATGGGTCAGCAGCATCACGAAAATTGTCTCGGACAGTTGCATGCAGGCGGCTTGTTCATTGGTGAACCGTGGAACGTTGGTGAAGCCGACGGCCTCGTAAAACGCCTTGGCGCGGTCGAGGTCGGCGACCGGCAGGTTGATGAAGATCATCCGGGACATCGTGCCCTCCCTTGGCTTGTCCGATGTGGACAGGCTAGGCGCATGAGGTTACAAATAGCAACTATGAAGTTACAAAAAGAAACTGACGAGCGGAATTCCTCCGAACGCCCCGCGGACAGGGGCCCCCACGGGCGGTGGTACGCAGATGCCTGCGGCACGGCCTTCGGGCTCGAGATCCTCGGCGAGCGCTGGTCCCTGCTTATCGTGCGCGAGTTGATGTTCGGCCCGCGACGCTTCTCGGACCTGCGCAGTGCGCTGCCCGGGATCAGCGCCAAGGTGCTGACCGAACGCCTTGCAGGGTTGGAGGCGAACGGCGTCCTCCTGCGTGAAACCGCGCCCGAGCCCGCGCCGGTACAGCTATACGGGCTGACCCGCTGGGGCTACGACGCCGAGCCGATCATCCAGGAACTGGGTCGCTGGGCCGCGGCGTCGCCCTTCCATGATCCCACGCTGCCGCTGTCGCCGGTCTCCTTCATGCTGTCGCTGCGCACGATGCTGGATCACCGGGCGGCGCGGGACATGCAGCTGGTCGTGGCCTTCACGATCGGGACGGCGCAGTTCACCGCCACGCTGGCGGGCGGCGAGATGCCGGTGGAGCGCGGCCTGCCCGGGGCGGCCGATCTGCGCTTCGACGCGCCGGGCGGGCCATCGCTGGCCGCGGTCTTCTACGGCGGTGTCCGACCGGAAGAGGTGGGCGTCACGATCCACGGCGAGGCGGCACGGATCGCGGCCTTCACCGGGCTGTTCACCCTGCCGCCGAAAGCCCCCCAAATATAATTAGCTTGCACATAGTAATCTAGATACCTAACATCGGGCCAACTTTGGGAGGAGTTCGGCTCATGATTGAGTATGAGGCCCTGCTGGCGCGTCCGTTTGCGCCGGTGGAACACAGCTATTCGAAACGCGACACGATCCTCTATGCGCTTGGCCTCGGGCTTGGCGCGGATCCGTCGAACCCGGCGCACCTGCGCGCCACCTACGAGGGGGCGGAGGGCTTCGGCGCGCTGCCCGCCATGGTCAACGTGCTGGCCTATCCCGGGTTCTGGGCGATGGAGCCCGACACCGGCCTGACATGGCAGAAGATCCTCCACGGCGAGCAGAGCCTGACGCTCCACGCCCCGCTGCCCGCCGAGGGCACGCTGGTGGGCGAGACGAAGGTCACCGGCATCGTGGACAAGGGCGCCCACAAGGGCGCGCTGATCTATTCCGAGCGGGTGCTGACCGACAAGGCCAGCGGCACGAAGATCGCCACCGTCGCCTCCACCAGTTTCGCGCGGGGCGATGGCGGGTTCGGCGGGCCGGACGGGCCGGTGAAGCCGGTGCACAAGCTGCCCGAGACGGATCCGGACGCGACGTTCGATCACCCGACGCAGCCCGGCGCGGCGCTGATCTATCGCCTGAGCGGCGACTGGAACCCGCTGCACGCGGATCCGGCGGTGGCGCAGGGCGTGGGCTTCGAGAAGCCGATCCTGCATGGCCTCTGCACCCTTGGGATCGCCGCGTGGTCCGTGACGCAGGCCATGGCGGAGGGTCGATCCGAGGCGCTGACCCATCTGCAGCTGCGCTTCTCCGCGCCGGTCTATCCCGGCGAGACGATCCGCACCGAGATGTGGCGCAGCGGGAACGAGGTCTCGTTCCGCGCCCGGGTGGTGGAGCGCGACGTCATCGTGCTGAACAACGGTCTGGCCCGGCTGGGCTGAGGGAGGACGAGATGAGCGACCGCATGCAACCGACGATCTACTCTGAGACGCAGTTCTACTGGGACGGCGCGAAGGCGGGGAAACTCCTGCTCAACGCCTGCACCGCCTGTGACGGCGGTGCGTATTTCCCGCCGCGCCCCTTCTGCCCGAAATGCGGCAGCCGCGATGTCACGGTGCAGGAGGCCTCGGGCAAGGGAACCCTGCATTCCTACGTGATCAGCCACATGCCCGCCCCCGGGTATGAGCCGCCCTTCACGGTGGCCGTGGTGATGCTGGAGGAAGGCGTGAAGATGATGAGCAATATCCTCGACTGCCCCGCCGACCCGGAGGCGCTGGAGCTGGACATGGCCCTTGAGGTGACCTTCGAGGCGCGGGGGGACCTGATGATCCCGCAGTTCCGGCCCGCGAAGGGAGGTGCGGCATGAGCAAGGCTTCCATCGCCATCGTCGGCGCCGCCGAGACGACCCGCATGGGCAAGGTGCCCGAACTGAGCCAGACCGGCCTGCATGCCGATGCCGCGCTGAACGCCATGGCCGAGTGCGGCCTGACGCCCGCCGACATCGACGGGATCGCCACCGCCGGCCACGACAGCGCCGAGATCGCGCAGTACCTCGGCATCACGCCGACGTGGCAGGACAGCACCTCGATCGGGGGCTGCTCCTTCATCCTGCACGTGCGCCACGCGGCGGCGGCGATAGCCACCGGGCTGTGCAAGACGGTGCTGATCACCCACGGGGAAAGCGGGCGCTCGAACAACCGGGCGCACCGGCCGCTGTTCCCCTCGATGCAGCAGCAGGAATTCGAAGCCATCTATGGCCCGCTGTTTCCCCCGTCGCGCTTCACTCTCCCCGTGATGCGCAAGATGAAAGACGACGGGCTCACGCTGGAACAGCTGGCCATGGTGGCCGTGGTGCAGCGGGAATGGGCCTCCCGGCATCCGCGCGCCACGGCCCATGATCCGATCACCGTGGACGACGTGCTCTCGGCCAAGATGATCGCCTGGCCCTTCACCAAGCTGATGTGCTGCCTCGTCTCGGACGGGGGCGGGGCGCTGATCCTTACCTCGGCCGAGCGCGCACAGGATTTCCCGACCAAGCCGGTCTACCTGCGCGGCATGGGCGGCGAGAGCTGCGAGGGGCCGATGGTCTCGCAGATGGAGGATTTCACCTCCTCCAAGGCGTTCCGCGTCTCTGGCAAGGCGGCGTTCGAGAGCGCGGGCATCCGCCATTCGGACGTGGATCACCTGATGATCTACGATGCCTTCGCCCATCTGCCGGTCTACGGGCTGGAGGATCTCGGCTTCGTCGCCAAGGGCGAGGGCGGGGCCTTCATCGCCGAGGGCAACACCCGGCCCGGGGGCAGGCTGCCCCTGAACACCAACGGGGGCGGGCTCAGCTACATGCATTCGGGCATGTACGGGATGTACGCGTTGCAGGAAGGCGTGCGGCAGATGCGTGGCCTCTCCCCGGCGCAGGTCGAGGGCGCGAAGCTCTCGGTCGTGCATGGCGTGGGCGGCATGTTCTCGGGCGCGGCCACCGTCGTGCTGACCTCGGAGGACCAGTGGTGAGCCGCTTCGCGGGGCGCCATGTCCTCGTCTCCGGCGGGACCAGCGGCATCAACCTCGGCGTGGCGCGGATGTTCGCGCGCGAGGGGGCGAAGGTCTTCACCTTCTCGCGCAGCGCCGAGAAGGTGGAGGCAGCGGTAGAGGAACTTCGCGCGCTTGGCGCCGAGGCCGAGGGCGCGGTGGCCGATGTGCGCGACGCCGCGGCGGTGGCCGGGGCGGTCGGCCGCGCGGCAGAGGTCTTCGGCCCCGTTGACGTGCTGATCTCGGGCGCGGCGGGCAACTTCGTGGCGCGGGCGCGCGACATCTCCTCGAACGGGTTCCGGGCGGTCATGGAGATCGACGTGCTTGGCACCCATCACGTGATGCACGCGGCCTATCCGCACCTGCGCAGGCCGGGGGCGGTGGTGGTCAACGTCTCGGCCGCGCAGGCGCAGGTCGCCATGGTGGGGCAGGCCCATGTCTGTGCCGCCAAGGCAGGGGTCGACATGCTGACCCGGACGCTGGCGCTGGAATGGGGCCCCGAGGGCATCCGCGTGAATTCCGTGCTGCCGGGCCCGATCGGGGACACCGAGGGCATGAAGCGCCTCGCCCCGGACGAAGCCTCGCTGGCGGCCAAGATCGCCTCTGTCCCGCTGCGCCGCATGGGCCGGGTCGAGGACGTGGCGCAGCTCTGCGGCTTCCTCTGTTCCGAGGCGGCCAGCTACATCACCGGCGCGGTGATCCCGGTGGATGGCGGCGCGGTGTTGAACCCGATGCCCACGCGGATGGAGGCCTTCATCGATGGCTGAGGGGGCATTGGCGGGGCTGCGGGTCCTCGATCTGAGCGATCATCGCGGCATCATGGCGGGGCGGCTGCTGGGGCTGATGGGGGCGGATGTGCTCTCCATCGAACAACCCGGCGGCAGCGCGGCGCGGCGGCAGGCGCCCTTCGACGCGGAGGGGCAATCGTTGCACTGGCGTGCCTATGGCACCGGGCGGCGGTCGCTGCTGCTGGACCGTGGGGCCGAGGCCGGGCGTCTGGCCGCGCTTGCCGCGCAGGCCGACGTGGTGATCGAGGCGGGCACGCCGTCGGAGGGGTTCCTTGATACCGTCGCGCTTCAGGAGGCGAACCCGGGTCTCGTGCACCTGATCGTCACGCCCTACGGGCTGACCGGGCCCAAGGCCGATCACGCCTCCAGCGACCTGACCCTCTGGGCTGCGGGCGGTGCCCTGAAGCCGACCGAGGCGCAGGCCGGCGGGGTGCCGACGCGGATCACCCTGCCGCAGAGCTGGCACCATGCGGCGGCGGATGGTCTCTGCGGTGTCATGGTCGCGCTGGAGGCGCGGCGACGTACCGGACAGGGGCAGCGGGTGGTGACCTCGGCGCAGGCCTCGATCACGCAGTCCACGCTCAGCCTCAGCCTCGCGGCGCGGATCGGCCATCCGGATTACGTTTTCCGCCCCGAGATCCGCTCGAAGAAGAAGCGGGAGCTGGACCTGAGCGGCTCCGGCTCGCGCACGCAGCGCTCCAAGTGGCCGGTGCGCGACGGGCTGGTGGAAATGCACCTTGCGCTCGGGCCGGCGGCGGGGCGGTTCACCAATGCGCTTTTCGCGCTGATGCACCGCCGTGGCGCCTGTTCGGAGGAATTCGCGGCATGGGACTGGGTCACGCTTCCACCGCTGATCGAGAATGACGAGATCCCCGAGGAGAAGCTGGAGCAGGCCCGGGCCGAGGTGGCGGCCTTCCTTGCGCCCATGACCAAGGCCGAGGCGGTGGAGATGGCGCTGGAGCATCGGCTGATGCTGGCGCCGATCATGGACACCGCCGATCTGGATGCCAGCCCCCATGCGGCGGCGCGCGACTTCTTCCATGCGGTGGACGGGCTGCGCCTGCCGGGCGATCTGGCGCGTGGCTTCCCGGGTGGCTTCGTTGTGCCCCGTGCCGCGCCCGCGCCGGGGGAAGGCGGGGCGGAAGCGGAGGCCGAGTGGCTGGCCGGGCGGGGTGCGGTGCCCTTCGCGCCCGATGTGAAGGACAGCGGTGCGCCCTTTGCCGGGCTGACGGTGCTGGACCTGTCGTGGGTCGTGGCCGGGCCGATGATCGGCCGTTGCCTCAGCGATTTCGGCGCCCGGGTGATCCGGGTGGAAAGCCGCAAGAAGCTGGAGACCGCCCGCGTCACCGGCCCCTATCCGGGCGGCGAGAAGAACCCCGACAAGTCCGGGCTCTACGAGAACTGCAACGCGGGCAAGCTGGGCGTGACCCTTGACCTCGGCACCGAGGAGGGGCGCGCCGTGCTGCGCGACCTCGCCGCGCAGGCTGACGTGCTGGTGGAGAGTTTCGCCCCGGGCCAGATGGCGCGGTGGGGGCTCTCCCACGCGACGCTCGCGGAGGGGAACCCGGGGCTGATCATGCTCTCGACCTCGCTCATGGGGCAGAGCGGGCCGTGGCACCGGCTGGCGGGCTTCGGCAATATCGGCGCGGCCATGTCCGGGCTGCAAATCCTCGCGGGGCGCGAGGGCGCGCCGCCGGTTGGGCCATACGGGCCGTACACGGATTTCGTGGCCCCCCGCGTTGCCTTGCCGGTGCTGCTGGCCGCGCTGGAGCGGCGGCGCGGAACGGGGCAGGGGGCGTGGCTGGATGTCTCGCAGGCGGAGGCCGGGATGCAGTTCATCGCGGAGAGCTTTGCCACCTATGGCGCGACTGGTGCGGTGCCGGTGGCCCATGCCAATCGCGATCCGCTGGCCTGTCCGAACAATGTCTATCCCTGCACCGCGGCGGAGGGCGAAACCGCCTGGGTCGCGATCTCGGCCCCCGATGACGCCAGCTGGAAACAGCTGGCCGGGGCCGTGGGGCTGCCGGCGGAAAACTGGCCGGGGCTGGCGGACCGGCAGGCGGCAGAGGCGGAGATCGACGCGGCGCTGGCCGCATGGACCGCCGGGCAGGAAGCCGGGGCGGTGGAGGCGTTGCTGCAACGGCTGGGCGTGCCCGCCGCGGTGGTGGCGGATACCGAGGACCTCGCCGTCGATCCGCAGCTGGAGGCCTGGGGCCATTTCGTCGAACTGCCGCGCGGGGATCAGAGCCTCTCGGTGGTCGAGGCCTGCCGGTTCCGGCTGAGCCAGACGCCCGGCGCGCCGCGGATCTCCGCGCCCCATCTGGGCCGCGATACCGAGGCGGTTCTGGCGGAGGTGCTGGGCTATTCGCCCCGCAAGATCGACGCGCTGCGGACCGTGGGCGCGTTGGACTGAACGCATCCGCATGGCAAACGAGAAACGGCGGGGCAGGCCCCGCCGTTTTTCCGTGTTACCGTTCGCGTCTCAGCGGAAGTCGAACTTCGGCGGCTGCTTCTCGGTGAACCGTTGCAGCGCCTCGCGGTGGTACCCGGAGGCAAGGCAGATCGCCTGTGCCTGCGCCTCCATCGCGAGGAGCGCCTCGTCGTCCAGCTCCAGCGCCTTGCCCGCGATCTGCTTGGTCAGGCGGAAGGCCACGGGCGAGGCGTCGCACATCATGCGGGCCATCTCCATCGCGCGGGGCAACAGCGCCTCGGTGCTGACGACCTCCAGTACGAGGCCGATGCGCAGGGCCTCCGCCGCGTCCACGACGCGGCCGGTGTAGAACAGCTCCTTCGCCCGTTGCAGCCCGACGATCCGGGGCAGGGCATAGAAGAGGTTGCCGTCCGGCACCGCGCCCACCTTGCAGAAGGAGGCGTTGAAGCTGGCCCGGTCCGAGGCGATCAGGATGTCGCCCGCGCAGGCGATGCCGAAGCCCGCGCCGAAGGCGGGGCCGTCGATGGCGCAGATCACCGGCACCGGCAGGTCGCGCAGGCGGCGCATCCAGCCGTGCAGCTTGCTCATCCGGCCCACCACATCCTCGGCGCCCGAGGTTTCGCCCGCGCGGTGCCGCGCCAGCATCGCCTTCAGGTCGCCCCCGGCGGAGAAGACCCCCCCGCTGCCAGTGAGGACCACGGCGCGCAGGTCCTCGTCGTGGTGCAGCTCCTCCATCACCCGGATGAAGTCGGCGCGCATCCGGTCGGAGAGCGCATTGCGCGAGGACGGTTCGCACATCTCGATCAGGGCGATGCCGCCCTCGCGGGTCAGCTTGAGACCTTCGCTCATGCCACCACTCCTTTCAGCAGTTCGGATTTCAGCGCGCCCTTGTCGATCTTGTTGGTTGGCGACAGCGGCAGCGGGCCGTCCCAGATCGTCACGCCGCGCGGCGCCTTGTAGTGGGCGATCCACTCCCGGCAGTGGGCGATCAACTCGTCCGGCGAGGCGGACTTGCCCGGATGCAGGGCCACGACCGCGTGCACCGCCTCGCCCCATTTCTCGTGCGGCATCCCCAGCACGGCGGCCTGCGCCACGGCGGGGTGCTTGGACAGGCAGTTCTCGGTCTCGATCGGATAGACATTTTCACCGCCGGAGATGATCATCTCCTTGGTGCGCCCGGCGATGTAGAGATAGCCGTCCTCGTCCAGATAGCCCGCATCGCCGGTATGGTAGAAGCCGCCGCGCATCGCTTGCGCGGTTTCCTCGGGGCGGTTCCAGTAGCCGTTCATCACCTGCGGGCCGCGCACGATGATCTCGCCCGGCTCGCCGGGGCCGACGGGCTCGTCGTTCTCGTCCACGATGCGGATATCGGCATAGAGGATCGGCTTGCCGACCGAGGCCAGCTTGCCGATCATCGGGTTGCCCGGCACATGGTCGGCAGGCACGAGGACGGAGACCACGGGCGAGGTTTCCGTCATGCCGTAGCCTTGGCAGAAGGTCACGCCGGGGATCGCCTCGATCGCGCGCTCCATCAGCGCCAGCGGCATCGGCGCCGCGCCATAGGTCAGCACCCGGATCGAGGAGAAATCGAACTTCGTGAAGTCCGGGTGGTCCATGATCATCCGCAGCATCGTCGGCACCAGCGTCATGGTGCTGATCCGCTGGCTCTGGATCATGTGCATCGTCTCCTCGACCTCGAAGCGGGACTGGATCACCATGCTCGTGCCATAGGCGACGGCGGTATAGACCCGGCTGCCAGTGCCGAGGTGGAAGAGCGGGCCCGAGAGCAGCAGGATGTCGTCGGTCCGGTAGCCATAGAGATGCCCCGACCCGGTGGCGTTCACCATCAGGTTGTTGTGGGACAGCATCACGCCCTTGGGCACGCCGGTGGTGCCGGAGGTGTAGAAGATGATCATCGTCTCCTCGCCGCCGGTCGCCACGGCGTCGAAGGCGGTGTCGGCCACCGGGCCGATCCCGGCGACGATCTCCTCGTAGATGAGCGTCCCGGCGGGCAGGGGCACGGCAGGCGCATCCCAGTCGGCATAGATCAGCTGGCGCAGGGAGGGGCAGCGCTCCATCAGAACGGCGGCGCGGTCGGCATGGTGGCGGTCGACGACCAGCACCTCGGCGGTGCAATCGGCGATGACCTCGACCATCTCCTGCTCCGACAGGCGGTAGTTGATCGGCACGCAGATCGCCCCGATGGTGCAGGGGACATAGTACATCTCCACCATCCAGTGGGAGTTGTTCCCCAGCACCGCCACCCGGTCGCCGCGCGCGACGCCGAGGTCGGTCAACGCCTGCCCCATGCCGTGAATCCGGGCCGAGAACTCGGCCCAGGTGAAGTCACGCCCCTCGAAGTGGGTGGCTTTCTTGTCCGGCTGGTGGAAGGCATGCTTCCGGATGTAGTCGGGAAAGCGGATCATCCCCGGCCCCCCGTCAGCTGGCGGCCGATGATCTCGCGCATGATCTCGCCGGTGCCGCCGGCGATCCGGCCGACGCGGGCATCGGCCCAGGCCCGGGCGATGGGGTATTCCCACATGTAGCCATAGCCGCCGAACATCTGGAGCATGTCATCGAGGCATTTGCACAGGGTTTCGGAGGTCAGCATCTTGCCGATGGCCGCATCGACGGAATCGAGTTCCTTTGCCATGTGCATTTCGAGGCAGCGGTCGGTGAAGACCCGCAGCAGCACCGCCTGCGCCTTGATCTCGGCCAGCTTGAAGCGGGTGTTCTGGAAATCGCCGATGGTCTTGCCGAAGGCCTTGCGCTGCGTGACGTGTTCGACGGTCCATTCCAGCGCGGATTCCAGCGCCGCGGTGGCGCGGACGCATTGCAGCAGGCGTTCCTGCGGCAGCTGCTCCATCAGCTGGACGAAGCCGCGCCCCTCGGTGCCCAGCAGGTTGGAGACAGGCACCCGCATGTCATCGAAGAAGAGTTCCGCCGTGTCCTGCGCCTTCCAGCCGAGCTTTTCCAGCAGCTGCCCCTTGCGGAAGCCGGGGGTGTCGGTGGGCACGAGGATCAGGCTGGTGCCCTTGGCGCCGAGGCTGGGATCGGTCTTGCAGGCCAGCACGAGGATATCGCAGTTGCCGCCGTTGGTGATGAAGACCTTCTGGCCGTTGATGACGAAGTCATCGCCATCGCGCACCGCGGTCGTCTTGATGCCCTGCACGTCGGAGCCGGCGGCGGGTTCGGTCATGGCGATGGCGCCGATCGCCTCGCCGCGCGCCATCTTAGGCAGCCACTCCGCCTTCTGGGCCTCGCTGCCGTAGTGCAGGATATAGGGGGCCACGATGTCGGAATGCAGCGAGAAGCCCGGGCCCATGGCACCTGCGCGCGACAGTTCCTCCATCACCACCATGGAGAAGAGGAAATCCGCCCCCGCCCCGCCGTATTCCTCGGGCATGGCGGCGCAGAGCAACCCGTTCTCGCCCGCCTTCAGCCAGGCCTCGCGGCTGACGCGGCCGTCCTTCTCCCACTGGGCGTGGTTCGGGGTGATCTCGGCCTCGACGAAGCGGCGGACCTGGTCGCGGAACATCTCGTGGTCTTCATTGAATACACTGCGCCTGAACATCGGCGGTCTCCTCCCTTTTGCGCGCATGCCCCGCGGTCCGGTGGGGGCCGGGCATGGCTCTCTCCTCGGGGCCGCTTATAATTAGCTTGCAAATAGTAATCAAGATAATTAACTTGGTCCGGGACAGTGAAGAGGAGGAGGGGCAGCAATGCTCGAAGGGAAAACCGCAATCGTGACCGGCGCGGGCCGGGGCATCGGGCGCGACATCGCACTCATGATGGCCTCGCGCGGGGCCGCCGTGGTGGTGAACGACCTTGGCGGGTCCGGCGCCGGGGAGGGCGCCGATCAGACCCCCGCACAGCAGGTCGTGGACGAGATCGTCGCCGCGGGCGGCAAGGCCGTCGCCAACTTCGGCAACGTGGCCAAGCCCGAGGACGCCAAGGCCATGTACGAACAGGCCATGGACACCTTTGATGGCATCGACATCGTGGTGAACAACGCGGGCATCCTGCGCGACATGATCTTCCACAAGATGACGGAAGAGGCCTGGGATTCGGTGATCGCCGTGCATCTCAAGGGCTCGTTCAACATGGCGCAGGCGGTCGCGGCGCAGTTCAAGATGCAGGCCTCGGGCTGCTTCGTGAACTTCACCTCCACCTCCGGGCTGATCGGCAACTTCGGGCAGGCAAACTATTCGGCAGCCAAGATGGGCATCGTCGGCCTGTCGAAGTCGCTCGCCCTCGACATGGCGCGGTTCAACGTGCGGTCGAACTGCATCGCGCCCTTTGCCTGGTCGCGGCTGATCGGCACGATCCCCGCGAACACCGAGGCCGAGAAGGCCCGGGTCGAGCGCATCAAGGAGATGACGCCCGCCAAGATCGCCCCGCTCTGCGTGGCGCTTGCCGATCCCACCTGCGAGACCAGCGGCCAGATCTTCTGCATCCGCAACAACGAGATCTTCCTGATGAGTCAGCCCCGCCCGATCCGGTCGATCCACCGCTCGGAAGGCTGGAGCCCGGAAACGGTGCGCGATCATGCGCTGCCGGCGATGAAGGCGGACTTCTACCCGCTGGACCGCTCGGGCGACATCTTCAGCTGGGACCCGGTCTGAGTGCCGCGCCCGATCGCATCCAAGCCCACGCTTGCCCCGGCGGATGCCGCTGGGGTAAAGACCGCACGACCCCATAACGGGGGAGTGCTCGAGGATCCGGACATGGCCAAGAAGTCTTCGCTCAGCGAAGATAACAATCCGATCTATCAGGACATTGCGCGGTTCAGGGCGATCCTGTTCGACGCGATGCTGAAGCCGCACGACATGACCATGTCGCAGGGCTGGGTGCTGGTGCACCTCGTCCGCGAGAACGGTCTGCGGCAGTCGGAACTGGCCGACCGCATGGATATTGCCACGGTGACCACCTCCAAGCTGATCGATCGGCTTGAGGCCCGCGGCTATGTCGAGCGGCGTCCCGACCCGGAGGACCGCCGGTCCAACCGGGTCTATGCGAGCGAGGCGGCGAAGGATGTGGTCCGGGCGATGACCAAGATCATCTACGAGGTCGATGAAATCGCCAACGCGGGGATTCCGGAGGAGGATCTGGAAACCACCCTGCGCGTGTTGCAGCGCATGAAGGGCAACCTGAAGGACGCGCTCGCACAGCGATGAGGTCGGCCGTCGCGGGGGGCTTCCGGGCCATCCCGTGCCACGACATCCGAAAGGACCACCGCCGTGACGCAGACACCCTCTGCCGCGCCCCCTCTCGAGGGGCTGCGCATACTCGAATTCGCCGGGCTGGGGCCCGGTCCCTTCGCAGGCATGATGCTGGCGGACATGGGGGCCGAGGTCATCCGCATCGACCGCCCGGGCGGCGGGGTCAGCCCCACGGTCGGCACGGCCGACCCGACGCTCGATTACCTCGCCCGCGGACGGCGTTCACTGGCGCTGAACCTGAAAGCGCCTGAGGCGAAGGAGATCGCCCTGCGGCTGATCGAGGGCGCGGACGGGCTGATCGAAGGCTATCGTCCCGGGGTGATGGAGCGCCTTGGCCTGGGGCCTGAGGTGGCGCTCGCCCGCAATCCGCGTCTCGTCTACGGGCGGATGACCGGCTGGGGACAGGCGGGCCCGGTGTCCCATTCCGCGGGGCATGACCTGAATTACATCGCGATCACAGGCGCCCTCTGGGCCTCTGGCCCGGCGGACCGGGCGCCTGCCTTCCCGATGAACCTGCTCGGGGATTTCGGCGGCGGCGGCATGTTCCTCGCCTACGGCATGGTCGCGGGCTTCCTCAAGGCTGCCCGCACAGGGCAGGGCGACGTGATCGACGCGGCGATCTGCGACGGCACCCATGCGCTGATGGCCATGATCCATTCGATGCGCGCCATGGGCCGCTGGCAGGACGCCCGGCAGGCGAATGCGCTCGACGGCGGGGTGCCGTGGTACGGCGTCTATGAGTGTTCGGACGGGCGCTGGATCAGCATCGGCGCGCTGGAGCCGCAGTTCTGGGCCAAGCTGCTGGAGTTGCTGAACCTCGACCCCGCGACCATCGGGGACCGCGCCGACCGCAGCACATGGCCCGCGATCCGCAAGACGCTGACCGAGGTCTTCCTCTCGGCCGACCGGGATCACTGGTGCGCGCTGCTGGAGGGGACGGATGCCTGTTTCGCCCCGGTTCTCAGCCCGGCCGAGGCCGCGGCCTATCCCCACAACATTGCGCGCGGGGCCTTTGCCCCCGGGGGCGGCGACCAGCCGATGCCCGCGCCGCGCTTTGCCCATGCCGCGACACCGTTGCCCGGCCTGCCGCCCCGTGCGGGGCAGGACAGCCGCGCGGTGCTGGAAGATGCCGGTTTCGCCACGGAGGAGGTGGCGGAACTGATCCGGTCGGGGGCGGTTGCCTGCGCCCCGGCCCATCCCGAGGAGGACCCGACATGACCCTGCCTGCCATCCTGCAAACCCTGCGCCTGCCGCTGATCGGCAGCCCGCTCTTCATCGTCTCGACGCCCGAGCTTGTCATCGCGCAGTGCAAGGCCGGGATCGTCGGCTCCTTTCCCGCGCTCAACGCGCGCGAGAAGGACGGCCAGAGCCTCGACGCCTGGCTGACCCGGATCAAGGAAGAGCTGGACCGTCACAACCAGGCGCATCCCGACACGCCCGCCGCGCCCTACGCAGTGAACCAGATCGTCCACCGCTCGAACACGCGGCTGGAGCAGGACCTCGAAATCTGCGCCCGCCACGAGGTGCCGCTCTGGATCACCTCGCTCGGCGCGCGAGTCGAGGTGAACGAGGCCGCCCATTCCTGCGGCGGTGTCGTCCTCCATGACGTGATCAACAACCGCTTTGCCCGCAAGGCGATCGAGAAGGGCGCCGACGGTCTGATCGCCGTGGCGGCCGGGGCCGGGGGCCATGCCGGTGCGCAATCGCCGCTGGCCCTGATCCAGGAGATCCGCGACTGGTTCGACGGGCCGCTGTTCCTGTCGGGGGCCATCGCGCGCGGCGACAGCCTGCTGGCGGCGCTCGCGATGGGGGCGGACGGCGGCTATGCCGGATCGGCCTTCATCGCCACCGAGGAGGCAAACGCGGTGCCGGGCTACAAGCAGATGATCACCGAAGCCGGGGCCGAGGACATCGTCTACTCCAACCTCTTCACCGGGGTCTGGGGCAATTACCTGAAGCCCTCGATCGCGGCGGCGGGCATGGACCCCGACGCGCTGGAGCGGTCGGACCCCTCGGCGATGAACTTCGGCGAGAACCGCGAGAAGCCGAAGAGCTGGAAGGAAATCTGGGGCTCCGGCCAGGGGATCGGCGCGGTGCGCGACGTGATGCCCGTGGCCGACCTCGTGGCGCGGATGGAGCGGGAGTTCCTCGCCGCGCAGGACCGTCTGGCAGGCCAACTGGCCCGTGGCGCGATGCCCTGGCGGCAAAGTGCCTGAGCGAAAGCTGAGCGATCGTTCCGCGGCGTCCGGAAGGAGGATCCGGGCCCCGCGGATGGGTTAAATAGATTGCTTGATAACTATTATCATGCTACCAAAATTCTGGAGGATGCACCGGCGGGAGACCGGGACATCCGCTTAGGGAGGACAACATGAAACACTTGCTGAAAGCCGCCACCGCGGCCGGTATCCTGACCGTCTCGGCCCTGCAGGCGCAGGCTGACACGGTGCTGATCGCCAACGAGCCGGGACCGAACCGGGGCGCCCGTGCCCATGCGCTCGAATTCCTCGCGGAACAGATCAAGGAGCGCACCAACGGCTCCGTCACCGTGGACCAGAACTGGGGCGGGGCGCTCTTCAAGGCCAATGCCGCGCTCGACAGCCTCTCCGCCGGTGTGGCGGACATGGGCGTGATCATCGGCGCCTATGCGGAATCGGAATTCCCCGAACTTCAGATGGGCGGCCTGCTGCTCAAGCCGGCGCACCCCTGGGTGATGATGAAGGCGATGTACGAGCTCTTCACCACCAACGAGTACGTGAAGGGCCGTATGGAGGAGATGAACCTCGTCTACGTGAATTCCTTCTCGCTCTCGCCGGGGATCCTCGCCTGTCGCGGCAAGGGCATCCGCACCGTGGCCGATATCGCGGGCACCAAGGTCGCCCACACCGGCGCCTCGGGCGAGATTTTCGCGGCCCTTGGCGGCAACATGGTGAAGATGCCGATCTACGACGTCTTCCAGGGGATGGAGACCGGGCTCGTCGATTGCTCGGTGACCTATGCCTATTTCGCCGTCGCGACCAACCTGAACGAACAGGTCGACACGATGGTGGACCTGAAGCTCAGCACCGTGACCAGCCTTGCCACCTTCATCAACAAGTTCACCTTCGACAGCCTGTCGCCGGAAGAGCAGGAGGCGATCCTGAGCACCGGCGCGGACATGACCGACTACTACGGTGAATACCTGCAGGAGGCCGACGACAAGGCGATGGCCGCCCTCGCGGAGGGTGAGAACGCCGTGGAATTCGTCGAGTTCCCGGCCGAGGAATACCCGGTGCTGCATGCCACCGCCGGGCCGCTGATCGAGAAGTGGGAGCAGGACGTGGCCAACCACGGCGGCGATGGCGAGGCCCTGCTGGCCGAACTCTATGCCCTGATGGACAAGTGGACCGCGGTCATGGAGACCGAGGGCCTGCCCTGGGAACGCTGACACGACTTCGCCGGGGGCCGTGCTGACGGCCCGGCCCCCGCCTGCCGTTCCATCACCAGGGAAATCGTCATGAAACGTATCGAGTACCTGCTCGATTCGATGGCCGCGATCGCCATCCTGCTGCTCTGTCTCCTGATCAGCGCCAACATCGTCGCCCGCGAGGTCTTTGCTTCGGGCATCCCCGACATCATCGTCTTCGTGCAGGAACTGATGGTGCCCGCCATCCTCTTCCCGCTGAGCGCCGCAACCGCCGCCCGCGCCCATATCGCGATCGAGTTCATCGCCGCGCAGTTCCCGGACGGGCTGAACCGCTGGATCGCCGTGCTGGCGGCGCTTCTTGGGCTTCTCATCGCCACCGTGCTGTTGATCGCCGGGTGGTTCGAGTTCTGGAAGACCTTCACCTCGGGGGCGCATTTCGGCGGGTCCTATCACCTTCCGAAATGGCCGGGCCGGGCCCTCTTCCTGCTTGCCATCCTCTTCTTTGAAATTCGCCTGCTCCACATCCTGTGGGTCGATCTGAAGGCGGCCGTCACCGGCCGTCCGGCCCCGGAAAAGCTGTGAGCGGAAAGGACTGACATGGATCTGGCTACTGTCGGCTACGTCGCCTGCGCGCTTGTCCTCCTGCTGCTGGCAATCCGCGTCCCCATCGCCTTTGCCATCGGCAGCGTCGCGGTGGGTGCAATCTTCGTGGTCTTCGCCTTCCGGACCGGCTCCTTCATGCCGGAGCGCGCCTTCTGGACCACCCTCTCGCTGGCCTTCTCGTCCAGCTTCGACCTCGTGCACAGCTATGACCTGTCGATGATCCCGCTGTTCATCGCGCTCGGCCATATCGCCTACAAGGCGGGGATCACGACCGAGATCTACGAGGCTGCCCGGGTCTGGCTGGCCCGCCTGCCCGGCGGGGTCGCCATCGCCTCGATCGCCGGCTGTGGCGGGTTCTCGGCGATCTCGGGGTCGTCCATCGCCTGCGCCTCGACCATGGGCCGCATCTGCACGCCCGAGATGCTGCGGCTGAACTATGACCCGCGCCTTGCCACCGCCTCGGTCGCGGCGGGGGGCACGCTGGGATCGCTGATCCCGCCCTCGGTGCTCTTCATCATCTACGGCATCTTCACCGAGACCTCGATCAGCAAGCTCTTCCTTGCAGGCTTCCTGCCGGGGGTTCTCTCGCTGCTCGGCTACGCGCTCGTCGTGGTGGTCTGGGTCAAGCGCCGCCCCGAGATCGCGCCCGCCTCCGCCGTGGCCTTCACCCGCGAGGAGAAGCTGAAGGCCGCCATCGGCACATGGCCCGCTGTGCTGCTCTTCGTCATGGTGATCGGCGGCATCTACGGCGGCATCTTCACCGCGACCGAGGCAGCGGCGCTTTCGCTGCTCTTCGCCACACTGCTCGGCATGGCGCGGGGCAAGATCCGCATGATGGACGTGATCCCGCTGCTGCGCGAAACGATGGTGACCACGGGGGCGATCTTCTTCATCGCGGCCTGCGCCAAGATCTTCGTGGCGCTGATCGCGCTGACCGGGCTGTCCGGGTCGCTCGTGGGGCTGCTGGATGCGAATGCGGTCAGCCCGACGACCTTCCTCGTCATGGTCTGCCTGATCTACATCCTGCTGGGCATGTTCCTCGATCCCGTGGGGATCATGGTCCTGACCCTGCCGCTGATGATCCCGATGGTGGAAAGCTACGACATGAACCTGATCTGGTTCGGCGTGGTGATCGTGAAGCTGCTGGAGATCGGGCTGATCACGCCGCCGGTCGGGCTGAACGTCTTCGTCCTCGCCGGGGTGCTGGAAGAGCGCAAGGTGGACATCGGAACGATCTTCACCGGGATCATGCGGTTCCTGGTCAGCGATCTGGTGGTACTGGTGCTGCTGATCACGATCCCGGCGATCTCGCTCATCGTGCCGATGTCGATGTGACGCGCGGAGTGATCCCGGGCCGGGCGGCGCACTGTCGTCCGGTCCGCAAGGGGAACGCCCGCAACGCAACGCGCCCATAAGTCACATTATGTTAATATGCAGCCAGCTGGATCGAAGCCGGTGAAAAACGCCGGGGCGGCCTGCGAGGACCGCCCCGAAATTTTCGGCGCTGGACGCGATCACATGTGATCGCTGCGCACATCCAGCGCGTCGCGCAACCCGTCCCCGATGAAGTTGAAACTGGTCACGGCGATCGTGATTGTCACCCCCGGCACGATGGCGAGCCAGGGCGCCTGCGCGAGGTATTGCTGCGCGCCGTTGAGCATGTTGCCCCAGCTGGGCAGCGGCGGCTGGATGCCGTAGCCGAGGAAGGAGACATAGGCCTCCAGCAGGATCGCGCGGGCCACGGTCAGGCTGGCCGCGACGATGATCGGCCCCATGGCGTTCGGGAGCACTTCGCGGAACATGATGTGGCTGCTGGAGAGGCCCAGCATCCGGCCCGCCTGCACGAACTCCCGCTCGCGGAGCGACCGGACCTCGGCCTCGACGATTCGGGCGACCTCCATCCAGTGGGTCAGCGCGATGATGATGGTGATCATCTCGGGCGTCGGCTTCAGCAGCGCGGCAAGTGCAAGAACGAGGAAGATCGAGGGGAAGGCGAGGAAGGCATCGGTGAAGCGCATCAGCGCCGCGCCGACCAGCCCGCCGCGATAGCCCGCAATCACCCCCACAAGCGCGCCCATCAGGGTCGAGAGCAGCATCGCCGAGAAGCCCACCAGCAGCGAGATCCGCCCGGCGTTCAGCAGCCGTGCCGCAATGTCCCGTCCCAGCGGGTCCGTGCCGAGGTAGTGATCCCCGGTCATCGGCGGCGAGAACCGCGCGCGCAGGTCGATGTAGAGCATGTCGTAGGGCAGCACATGCGGCCCGATGATGCAGGCCAGCGTCAGCAGCGTGATCATCGCCATGCCGGTCAGGGCCAGCTTGTGGCGGCAGAACCGGCGGACGGCGCGGCTGTGCCACCAGCGGTAGGGTTTGGCGGAGGGAACGGCGGCTGTGGTCATGTCTTGATCCTCGGTCGGGCGGCGGCGGATGGCGGGCTCAGCCCAGGCGGATGCGGGGGTCGACGAGGGCGACGACGATATCGGCCAGCAGGTTGCCGAGGATCACGAGGATCGCCGAGAACATCAGCAGGCCCATGATCACCGGGTAGTCGCTGTAGCCGAGACTATCGAGGAAGAGGCGCCCCATCCCCGGCCAGGTGAAGACCGTCTCGGTCACCAGCGCGCCGCCGAGGATGCCGGGCAGTTGCATGCCCGCCAGCGTGATCATCGGCAGCAGGGCGTTGCCCACCACGTGTTTCATCAGCACCCGGCGCTCGGTCAGGCCCTTGGCGCGGGCCGTCTTGACGAAATCCTGGTTGATCACGTCCAGCGTGGCCGAGCGCATGTAGCGCGACCAGATCGCCACGTTGACGAGGGACAGCACGATGCTGGGCAGGATCAGGTGGTGCAGGTAGTTCAGCACCGAGCCGTCACCGATCGTGTACATGTTGCCCGCGGGCAGCCAGCCCAGCTTGAGCGAGAAGATGTAGATGCCGACAAGGCCGAACCAGAAGGTCGGGATCGACAGGGCGATCATCGCGCCGATGGTCGCGGTATAGTCAAAGCCGGAATAGCGATGCGTCGCGCCGCGGATACCGATCCACGTGCCGATGGCGATCGACAGCGCGGTCGAGGACCCCATCAGCAGGAAGGTCGCGAAGATGTGCCGCCCGATCACGTCGAGCACCGGCGCACCGTCGCGGAAACTGTTGCCCCAGTCGCCCACCAGCATCTTGCCGGCCCAGTCGAGATATTGCACGGGCAGCGGCCGGTCGAGACCCATCTGCCGGGCGAGCCGGTCGAGGTCGTCCTGCGTCATGCCCGGGTCGAGCGCGAATTGCGCCAGCGGCCCGCCGGGGATCAGGTTCAGCACCGTGAACCCGATGATCGAGACGATCACCAGCAGCACAAGGCTTTGCCACAGGCGGTTGAGGAGGAATGCAGGCATGGGGCCCTCGGCGGGTTGGGGTCTTCAGGGAAGCCGCCGCCCCGGGAGGGGCAGCGGCATGTCGTGGCGGGCCGGTCTCACGAGCGGCCCGAGGCTTACTGCGCCCAGTACCAGGCGGCCGCGTGCCAGGACTCGGTGCGGGTGTTCGCGTTGAACTCCACGCCCTCGATGCCCTCTTTCCAGCCCACGACAGAGCGGTTCTGGAACAGCGGCAGGAAGGGCAGGTCCTCGCGGATGATGGCCTGCACCTCGCGATAGATCTCGCGGCGGCGTTCCGCATCGAAGGTCTCGGCGCCCTCGATCAGCAGTTCGTCCACCCGCGGGTTGCTGTACTGCGAGTTGTTCGAGCCGCGCCCACCCTGTGCCGCAATGGCATCGGAGTGGAAGCGGTTGGTCACGTCCGGGTCCGCGCCGATCAGGAAGTTGATCCCGACGATCACGCTGTCGAATTGCGACTGGCCCCAGAACTCGCCCCAGATCACGGCAGCCGGCAGGTTCTCGATCGTCATCTCGACGCCGATTTCCTTGAAGGTCTGCTGCAGGAACTGCTGGGTCTGCTCGCGCAGGTGGTTGCCCGAGGTGGTCGAGTTGGCAAAGCTCAGGCGCACGCCGTCCTTCTCGCGGATGCCGTCGCCGCCCTTGGCCCAGCCGGCGTCGTCCAGCATCTTGTTCGCCGCGTCGAGGTCGAAGACATGCTCCGGCAGCTCGGCGTTATAGTAGTAGGACGCCTGCGGCATGAAGGTCTCGGAGGGCAGAGGCAGACCGTAGTACAGCGCATCGATGATCGAGGCCTTGTCCACCGCGTGATAGAGCGCCTTGCGCACCACCGGGTCCTTGAACTGCGGCTTCTCCTGGTTGAGGTAGATCGACTCGACCGAGGACACCGGCACGAGGACGATCTCGCGGTCCGACAGGGTCTGCGCCTCGGCGTAGTTGTCGGGGGTGATGTACTGGCGGCCGGTCAGGTCGATGTCGCCCGACTTGAACTGGGTGTAGAGCACCGTCAGGTCGGGGATGTACTTGAAGACCAGCTCTTCGACGTAGGGGCCGTCGCCGTGGTAGCCAGGGTTCGCCACGACGGTCACGTTGTCGCCCGCGGTGCGGCTGCCCCACTTGAAGGCGCCGGTCCCGATCGGGGCCGAGTTGAAGGGCGCCGCGTTCGGATCCTCGACACCGTCAAAGGCGTGCTTGGGCACGATGAAGGTCTCGGTCAGGAAGTTCAGGTAGGGCGCGAAGGGCTTGGCCATCTTCCAGGTGATCTCGGTCGGGGAGACGACCTCGATATCGGAGAGCAGGTTGTGCCCGATGGTGCGCCAGCTGCGGAAATCGGGGTTCAGGATCAGCTCGAGGGTGAACTTGACGTCTTCGGCGGTGAAGGGCTCGCCGTCATGCCATTTGACGTCGTCGCGCAGCTTGATCGTCCAGTTCAGACCGTCAGCCGAGATGCCGCCGTTGTCCTGCGTGGGCACTTCGGTGGCGAGGTTCGGGACGATCTCGCCCTCGGGGGTCACGCGGAACAGCGCGTCGAAGAGCGAGAAGTGCACGCTGTCGTCGACCTCGATCTTCACCATCAGCGGGTTGAAGACGGTGCTTTCCTGCGACATGCCGACGATGATCCGGCCGGCGGGGGCTTCCGGTGGGGTCTGGGCGAAGGCGGGCTTGCCCAGCAGGTTCGGGGCCAGCAGGGCGCTTGCGCCCAGCATCTGCATCGCCCCGCGGCGCGTAATTCCGTGTTTCTTGTCAGTCATCTGGTGACTCCCTGAAGGTGGCATCGCTGCCGTTTCTGTGTGTTGGTCAGTGCGAGGGCTTTGCGCCCCTCTCTTCGCCCGGAATGGCCGCGACCAGTTCGCGGGTGTAGGACGATTGCGGATCGAGGAAGATCCGGGACGGCGGGCCGCTTTCCACGACCCGGCCCTTCTGCATCACCGCGATCTCGTCGCAGATCTGGCTGGCGACGCGCAGATCGTGGGTGATGAAGATCATGGAGACGCCGGTCTCCTGCTGGACCTGGTCCAGCAGCTTGAGGATCTGGGCCTGGATCGACACGTCCAGCGCCGAGACGGATTCATCCGCCACCAGCAGCTTGGGCTTGAACATCAGCGCCCGCGCGATGCCGACGCGCTGCCGTTGACCGCCCGAGAATTCGTGCGGGTAGCGGCCAAAGGCCCCGGCATCGAGGCCGACATGGGTCAGCAGCTCCTTCGCGGCCTCGCGGGCCTCGGCATAGGGCATGCCATGGGCGACGGGGCCCACGGTCAGGATATGCCCGATGGTCGCCCGCGGGTTCAGCGAGGCGAAGGGATCCTGGAAGATCATCTGGATCTTGGGCCGCAGGCTGCGGAACTCCGCCTCCTTCATGGCCGCGATATCGGTGCCCTCGAAGAGAATCTTGCCGCCGTCGCTCTCCATCAGCTTGACCAGCAGCCGACCCAGCGAGGACTTGCCGGAGCCGCTTTCGCCTACGACGCCCAGCGTCCGGCCCGGGGCCAGTTCGAAGGAGACATCTTGCACCGCCTTCACCTCGCGGTAGGAGCCGAAGATCTTGCTGCCGCTGGCATAGGTCTTCATCAGCCCCTCGACCTTCAGCACCGGCGCAACCGTCTCGGTCAGCGGCGGATGACGGTCGGCACCGGTCAGGTGCGGCACGGCGGCGATCAGCCGCTGCGTGTAGGGATGTTCCGGCGATTTCAGCACCTTGTCGGCACTGCCCTGCTCGACGATATGGCCCTTCTCCATCACCACGACGCTGTCGGCGATCTCGGCCACGACGCCGAAATCATGGGTGATGAACATCACGCTCATGCCTTTGCGGCGCTGGATGTCGCGGATCAGGTCGAGGATCTGCGCCTGCGTCGTCACGTCGAGTGCTGTGGTCGGCTCGTCCGCGATGAGGATCGAGGGCTCCAGCGTCAGGGCCATGGCGATCATCACCCGCTGCCGCTGCCCGCCGGACAGGCGGAACGGGTACTGGTGGTACATCAGTTCGGGATCGGGCAGGCCGACCTCGGTCAGCAGGTCGATGGCGCGCTGCTTGCGATCGGCGGGCGTGCCCACGCCATGGGCCATCATCACCTCGGTGATCTGGTCGCCCACGGTCATTAGCGGGTTCAGCGCCGACAGCGGATCCTGGAAGATCATCGCGACGGCCCGGCCCCGCAGGCCGCGCAGGGTCTCGGGCGCGGCAGAGAGCACGTCCGTCTCGTCCATCACGATGGAGCCACCCTCGATCCGGATGATCCTCGGCAGCAGGCCCATGACGGCATTCGCCGTGACCGATTTGCCCGAGCCCGACTCGCCGATGATGCAGAGGATCTGCCCCGGCATCAGGTCGAAGGAGATGTTCTGCACCGCGTGGGCCCGCTCCATCCCCGGCGGCAGACCAACGGTCAGACCGCGCACGGAAAGCGCCGCTTGCTGGTGTCCCGCGGAAGTTTGGGCCGGTGCTGAGGTCAACGTCGCGCCTTTCAGTGAATCTTAACTTTCAGTGAAAAATAGGCAGATATTGAAAATTATCTCAAGCGTCGTGATGCAAGGTTCAGTGAAAAACCTTGCGCCCAAAGGGTGTGCAACACCTTAAAACATTGATTTATAGTATATTATTTCCCGTTGAAAATTTACGCACTCGAGTTTTTCACAGTGAAGGCAGTTTTCACTCTCGGTATATATTGAAAACGTGGGTACAGCCCGTAAGATCGAGTCGACCACACTGCACGGCCACCACGGCCCCCGACCCGGAGACCAGATGGACGACACTGGAGGCCCCGTGAACGCGAATGGGGAAGAGGCGAGCGTCGGCGCGACGCTGCGCCGGCTGAGAAAGGCCAAGGGCATGTCCCTTCAGGCGCTGGCGGATGAGTCCGGCGTCTCCGTCGGCATGATCAGCCAGGTCGAGCGCGGTCTCGCCAATCCGTCCATCAAGCTGCTGACCTCGCTGCGGCGGGCGCTCAACATCTCGATGCAGGAACTCTTCGGGGAATCGGATCCCGATCACCCCGCGCCCACGCCGAATTCGCCCGACCCGGGCTTCGTCCGCCGCCGCGAGAACCGCCCGACGATCGACCTGGGCATGATCCACAAGGAACTGCTGACCACGACGGACCGGCAGAACCTGCAGATCATGATCCTGAACATCGAACCGGGCGGCGAGTCGGGTGGCCGCGCCCTCTCCTACCCCGCCGAAAAGGGCGGCATGGTGCTGGAAGGCGAGGCCGTGCTGCGCGTGGATGAGCAGGACGCCCTCCTGCGCACCGGCGACAGCTTCGTCTTCGACAGCGCCCGCCCGCACAGCATCCGCAATCTCGGCTCGGTCACCGCACGCATCCTGTGGATCATCGGGGCCGTGCAGTTCGACCGCCACCTCTGACTCGTCACTTCTGACCCCAACCTCTGACCCTGGAGACGCGCAGGGCCGCGAAACCGCAAAGCGAAACAGGACCATGACCCAGACCCCCGTCGCCCAGAAACGCACCCCCTACTGGTGGGAAGCCGCCCCCGTAGGCCCCGCCCCCGACGCGCCGCTCGCCACGGCGGTGGACGTCGCGATCGTCGGCGCGGGCTATGCTGGCCTCTCGGCGGGGATCGAACTGGTGCGCGCCGGGCGCACGGTCGCGGCCTTCGACAAGATGAACCCGGGCGAAGGCGCCTCTTCGCGCAATGGCGGCATCACCAGCGGGAACATCCGGCTCGACTTCGACACGCTGAAAAAGCGTCACGGCGAGGACCGGGCCCTCGCGATCGAGGCAGAGGGCAAGGTCGCCCGTGATTTCCTCTATGATTTCATCAAGACCGAAGGGCTGGAGTGCGACTTCCAGCCGGTGGGCCGTTACAACGGCGCCCTCGGCAAGGAGCAATACGAAAAGGGCGCCCGTAACGCCGAGACGCTGCAGAAGAAGCTCGGGATCGAGGCCTATGCCGTCCCGCGTTCGGAACAGCTGAACTACCTCGGCAGCGAGCATTATCGCGGCGGCGCCGTGCGGATGGACATCGGCGGACTGCACCCGGCCAAGTTCCACGCCGAAATGCTGCGCGTGGCCCTCGCCGCCGGCGTGTCGGTCCATTCCGGCACCGCTGTCCTGAAGGTCGAGAAGGACGTCTCGGGCTTCAAGGTGACCACCTCCAAGGGGATCGTGAAGGCGCGCCAGGTGCTGGTTTGCACCAATGGCTACACCGATGGTTCCGACAAGTACCTGCGCCGCCGCATGGTCCCGGTCCGCTCGCGGATGATCGCGACCGAGGAAATCCCCCTGGCGCTCATGGACCAATTGATGCCCAAGCGCATGATGGTCGGCGAGCATCGCAAGCTCGGCTTCTACTACCGCCCCTCGCCCGACCATACCCGCATCCTGCTCGGTGGCCGCGACGCCAGCCAGGCCGGCGATCCCGACTGGCCTGTCACCATGCTGAAAGACGGCCTCGACGAGCTCTTCCCCGAGCTGAAATCCGTTGGCCTGTCGCACACGTGGTACGGCAATGTCGCCATGCACCGGGACATGCTGCCCCGTATCTTCGAACATGACGGGCTGACCTATGCCACCGGCTTCTGCGGCTCCGGCGTGGTCTGGGCGACGTGGATCGGCAACCGGGCCGCGCGCAAGCTGCTCAACGACGACAAGGCCAAGTCGGCCTTCGATTTCCGGCCGCCGACCTTCGTGCCCTTTTACGCCGGCAAACCCTACTTCATGCCCGCCTTCATCCAGATGTACCGGATGCAGGACCGCCGGGACTTCGCCCGCCAGACCCGCTGAGAGAGCCGATGACCTTCCTTCTGCAATCCACCGAAGAGCGCGCCCGCGCCTTCGCGCCGGTCTTTGCCCGCGACCTACCCGAGGTCCCCTTCGTCACCGACGCCTCTGCCGTTGATCCGGCCGAGGTCCGCTTCCTGATGGGCTGGGTCTTCCCCGAAGACCTCGCAACCCGCTACCCGAACCTCGAACTGGTGCTCTCCACCGGTGCGGGGATCGACCAGGTGGTCAACGCCCCCCTGCCCCCAAATGCCAAACTGGTCCGCATGGTGGAAAGCGGCGTCACCACCCTAGTGCGCGACTATTGCGTCATGTCCACCCTGGCCCTGCACCGCGAGCTCATCGACTACCAGGCGCAGCAGCGCGAGAAACTGTGGCAAGCCCGCAGCTTCACATGGCCCGATCAGCGCAAGATCTCGGTCATGGGTCTGGGGGAAATGGGCCGCGCCACGCTCGAGGCGCTGCGCCCCTTCGGCTTCACCCTCGCCGGTTGGAGTCGTTCCCCCCGGGAGATCGAGGGCGTCACCTGCCACCACGGTGCAGCGGGGCTCGACGCCATGCTCGAGGGCACGGACATCCTGATCTGCCTCCTCCCCCTGACGGAGGAAACCCGGCACATCCTGAACGCCGATCTCTTCGCCAAGCTGCCCCGCGGCGCCGGCCTCGTGCAGGCGGGCCGCGGTGGTCACCTGAACCAGCCCGACCTGATCGCGGCGCTCGACAGCGGCCAGATGGGCGGCGCCTTCATCGACGTCGCCGATCCCGAGCCACTGCCAGAGACGGACCCGATGTGGAGCCACCCCCGGATCGTGCTCACACCGCATATCGCGGGCAACACCCGGGCCGATACCGCCGCGGAGGCCACCGTGCAGAACATCCGCCGATATCTCACCGGCGAACCGCCGCTTGGGCTCGTGGACCGGTCACTGGGCTATTGAGACCTCCGGGGCCGCCTTCGATCGGCCCCGAACGCCCCTTCAGGGAAGGCGCCACGCCTGGGTCCTTGCATCTCCGTCCCCTACCGGCGCACCCCCTCGAGCGTCCCTGCGCGCTGTTAGAGCTGCACGGTTCCGAGGGTTGGGCGGGGCGATATCCGGGGGGTGCCGACGCTAGTTTCTCTTGGAGTGTTCTGTAACGCAAAACGCCCGACGCTTTGTGGCGTCGGGCGTTTTGTGTATTTTGTCATACGTATTGAGAGATATGTGGCTCTTTACTAGGTCTGGCGGCGATCTACTCTCCCACGTCTTGAGACGCAGTACCATTGACGCGACAGCGCTTAACGGCCGAGTTCGGGAT
>NZ_JAHVIT010000003.1 GCF_019801605.1 Maritimibacter alkaliphilus | reverse complement strand
CGGCTCATGCCGGGCATCTTGGAGATCAGCTTCTCCGAGAAGAGCGCGCCGGGGATCGAGCCCGCGGAGCCGGCGAAGTAGTTCAGCTTCACCAGCTGGTCGCGAACCGCGTCGGCGATGCTCTCGCGGCCGTAGCCGACGTTGACCGTCCAGACACCGCCGGAGACCGCGTCGAGGAATTCGCGGCCCGCCTGGTCCCAGACGCGCATGCCCTTGCCCTCGACGATGACCCGCGGCTCGCCGGTCTCGAAGGGCTTGTGCTGGGTCAGGTGGTGCCAGACATGGGCGCGGTCCGCCGCGACCACGCGGGAAATGTCGTTGTCCAACATATGCGAATCTCCGGTTGGAATGGGTCTCTTTGGCCCCAGAGAACGCGCGCGATCCGCGCCGAACCAGTGCCAGGCAGGGGGAAGCCATTGGGCCACGGCCGTACAAAACCCGCATAAAACATGGGCAGATTGCCGCGTGACGCAGAGGGGCCCGAGATAGCGGCTTGCCAAGAGGGCGCTTTGTGAGGATCAGGAGGAGGCGCCGGAGCCCTCTCAGACCCCCTCCCAGACCCCAAGGAAACATGTCCCTTCTGACTGCCATCACCCGCGAAAGCGACGAGCCGATCCAGGCGCAGCTGCGCCGGTCGATCGTGGAGGCGATCCATGGCGGCGAGATGACGGCGGGCCAGAAAATGCCGCCCTCGCGGCAACTGGCGGGGCGCCTGGGGATCGCGCGCAACACGGTGACGGCGGTCTACGAGGAACTGGTGGCGCGCGGCTACCTCGAGAGCGTGCCGCGGCAGGGGTATTTCGTGGCGGAGCGCGAGTTGCGCGAGGCGGCGGAGCCGAGCCGGGCGCAGGCGGGCATCGACTGGTCGGCGCGGCTGCGGCTGAGGCCCTCGATGATGCGCCATTTCCAGAAGCCGGCGAACTGGCAGGACTATGCCTATCCCTTCGTCTACGGGCAGGTGGACCCGCGGCTCTTCCCGATCAACACTTGGCGGGCCTGTTCGCGCGACGCCCTTGGCCGGGCGGCGATCGACTGGTGGACGGCGGACCGCGCGGTGGAGGATGATCCGCTGCTGGTGGAACAGATCCGCAGCCAGATCCTGCCGCAGCGGGGCATCTTTGCGCGGTCCGAGGAGATCCTGATCACGCTTGGCGCACAGGAGGGGCTCTACCTGCTGGCGCGCCTGCTGGCCCGGCCCGGCACGCGGGTGGGCTGCGAGAACCCCGGCTATCCGGATTCGCGCTTCATCTTCGGCTCGGAGGGCTGCGAGATGGTGGACCTGCCGGTGGACGACGAGGGCGCACGGCTGGACCAGGCGGGCAAGCTCGACCTCGCGGTGCTGACGCCCGCGCATCACTGCCCCTCGATGGTGACCATGTCGCCGGCGCGGCGGGTCGATATCCTCGACCGGGCGCGGCGTGACGGCACGATCATCGTGGAGGATGACTACGAGGGCGAAACCGCCTTTTCCGATGACGGGCTGACGCTGAAATCGCAGGACCGTGACGGGCGGGTGGCCTACCTCGGGACCATGTCCAAGGTGCTGGCCCCCGGGGTCCGGCTGGGCTTCATGGTGGCCGATGCGGCGCTGGTGCAGGAGGCGCGCTGGCTGCGTCGCATGATCCACCGCTCGGCCCCGCTGAACAACCAGCGGACGGCGGGGATTTTCCTGGCGGAGGGGCACTACCTGACCCTGATCCGCAACCTGCGCAGCGCGCTGCAACAGCGGTTCGACATCGTGACCGAGGGCTGCGCGCGGCATCTGCCGGAGTTCCGCCGCGCGCCTTCGACCGGGGGCTCCTCGGTCTGGCTGGAGCTGCCGGCGGGGCTGGAGGCGGGAGAGCTGGTGCGCCGCGCCATGGAGAAGGGCGTGCTGGCCGAGCCGGGCGACAGCTTCACCGATGCGGAAGGGCAGGGGCGGTTCCTGCGGCTGGGGATTTCCTACATCGAGGCGGATCGCATCGATGCCGGGCTGGCGCTGCTGGGGCAGGCGGCGCAGGACCTGGGCTGAGGCCCAGGCGGCGTCCCGGCGCGGTGGACCGCGCCGGATGCCAGGACTATCACGAGATCAGCGCAACCCGTCGCGGGCGATCTGGGCCGTGAGGTCGCGCACGGCGGCCCCGCGGGCTGCGGCCACGGCGCTCGCACCCCCTGCGGGATCGAAGCTTTGCACGAGGGCGAAGGTGCCCGACCGGTCGCGGGTGCCGCTGTCGGAGGCCACGAAATACTGGCCCGAGAGGCGGAAACTGCCGTCGGTCCCGGGCTGCATCTCCTCGACACGCACCTCGACGATGGCGCCCGCGCGGTCGCGGAAGGGCCAGGGCTCGGGCGCCACGCGGGCGCCGGTGGCCTGCCCCATCAACCGGGCCATTTCCAGCGTCATGGCGCGCGCCGGGTCATCGGCCCACAGCAGCGAGGGCGAGGAGGTCAGCGCGCCCGAGGCGTCGCGCATGTAGATCTCCTCGGAGGCGGCATAGGTCGGAAGCGAGACCTCGCGCAGTTCGACCGAGCGGTAGGCGATCGACTGGCGTTCCATCGGGGCGGCGGGCGCGGGCACGGCAAAGCGCTCCGCGGTGGAGGTACAGCCGGCCAGCAGGGCGGCGCCGAGAAGGTGCGCGAGAAGGGGGGCGAGAATACGCATCAGGTCATCTCCCGAAGAGCAGCGAATTGGGATTGCGTTCGATGGCACGGGACAGCGAGTCCACGGCGGCGGCGGCGCGTTCGACCTCGCGCAGCGCGCGGGTCACGTCGCGGCCCACGCCGTCGCGTCCGTCATAGGTGCGCAGCGTGCTGCCGGCCTGCGTCAGCAGGGCCTGCGTGCGGTCCAGCAGCGCGGGCAGGTCCTCGGCCGCGCTGGCGATGTTGTCCGCGGCCTGACGGGCGGAGGCCAGCGTCTGGTTCGCGTTCTCGACCAGCCCGCCTTCGCGCATCTCGCCGACCAGCTGGCGCAATTCGTCCAGCGCGGCTGAGAGATCGGCCGGCAGGGCGCGGGCGGCATCGGTGTCGATTAGGGCATCGGCGCTTTGCAGCAGCGCGTCCAGATCGGTGGCGAGCTGATCCAGCGGCACCTGTTCGGCCTTGGCGGCGATGGCGTTCAGGCGATCCATCAGCGGCTGGACCCCCTCGGCGGCGGCGCCGAAGCTGCCGACCGTGGTGTTGATCGTGTCGACCGCGGCCACCAGCCGGCCCACCACGTCCTGTTCGTTGAGCTGCGCGGTCAGCTGGCGCAGCTGCGCGACGGTCTGCGAGAGCTCGCCGGGCAGCGCCTGCAGGTCCTCGTTGCCGACGAAGCCGCGGGCCTCGCCCAGCAGGCCGCGCACCTCGCCGAGTACGGCGCGGATGTCCTCGCTGCCCACGAGACGGCTGACATTGTCCATGACGCCGATGGCGCTCTGCATCAGCTCCTCGACGGGCAGGGCGTTGATCCGCTCGAAGACGCCCTCCGCGGTGGCCGAGACATCGGCGATCTCGCTCGCGGTGGTGGGGATCACCGGGTTCGCCCCGTCCTCGGTGCGGATCTCGGCGGGCGCGGCATTCTCGACGGTCAACAGTTCGACCTTGAGGCCACCGGTGAAGATCGAGGCGGTCACCAGCCGGGCACGCATCCCCTGCGCCACCTGATCGCGCAGGAAGTCGAGCGCCTCATCCGGCGTCGCGCCCCTCTCCAGGCCCAGCTTGGAGGGACGGATGCGGAGTTCGGCCGCCAGACGCACGCGGTTGTCGCCAAAGCGGTCGCGGTCCACGATGCCGTTCAGCGCGGTGACGCGCCCGACGCGGACCCCGCCCAGATCGACGGGGGCATCGACCGAGAGACCGGCGACGTTCTCCTCGAAGATGGCCGTGACGTTGAGCGCCCGGCCGGAGCCGTCGTTGTCCCCGAAGAGCGAGGAGCGCGCCGCGCCCTCGTCCGGGTAGACGGTGAAGATGTCGCCGCCCGAGGCCGGTTCCCCGCCCGAGACGACGGTCTGGAAGGTCACACCGCCCCGGATCAGGGAGGAGACCGAGGAGAAGTCGATCTCGGCCCCGCCCGGCCCGAGCGAGAAGCTGAAGCCGGAGGTGTCCCAGAACCGCGTCGAGGAGGAAATCAGCCGGTCATGGGGCGCGTAGATGATGGCCTCGGCCTCGACCGTGGCGCCATCGGCGGAGACCACGGCGCGGCCGACCTGACCCACCTCGATGCCGCGATAGACGATCGGCACCTGTTCCGAGAGCCCGGCATCGTTCGCGGCCCGCAGGCGGATGCGCAGCCCCTCGCGGCCCTCGCGGTTCAGGGGCGCCTCGGTGCGGCCCTCGAACGCGGGCTTCAGCCCCTCCGCGCTGCTGTCCCAGATGCCCTGGATGAAGACGCCCGACAGCACGGTGTCGAGCCCGGTCACGCCCTGCGTGTTCACCTCGGGGCGCACGACCCAGAACTCGGCGCTGTCATCGACGTAATCGGCGATGTCCTTGTCGAGCCGGACCGAGACCACCACACGCTCCAGCGCATCCGAGAAGGAGACCTTCTCGACCAGCCCCACGGGCACGTCGCGGTAGCGCAGCTCGGTCTCGTTGGCCTTCACGCCGGCGGCGCTGTCAAAGCTGATCTCGATCAGCGGGCCCTGGTCGGCATAGCTGTGCCATGCCACGGCAAGCGCGATCACGAGGGCTGTCAGGGGCACCACCCAGACGATGGAAATGCGTTCGATCAGGCTGCGGCGGGCGGGTTGTACCGGCACGTCGGGCGGGGTCGTCTCGGTCAAGGTGTGGGACTTTCTGTGAGGTCTTGGGGCCCGCGGGGGCCAGAATGTGTAGCGGTGTCGGTGCCATGTGCCAAGGCGCCATGTGCGACGGGCGGCAGCGAGGAGAGGCCCGGCAGGGGGGGCTCCACCGGCGGATCGGCGTCGAAGATCAGCCGGCTGTCGAAGCTCTGGGCCGACAGCATGGTGAAGATCACCGAGAGCGCGAAGAAGAGGCTGGCGATACCGGGCTGGATCGCGGCCAGTGTTCCCAGCTGCACCAGCGACGACAGGATGGCCACGACGAAGACGTCGATCATCGACCAGCGGCCGATGTATTCCACGAGCTCGTAGAGCTGGTGCCGCCGTTCCGGGCTGAGCGCGGAGCCGTGGCGCACGGAGAAGGCCAGCCCCGCGATGATCAGGAACTTGCCCACCGGGATCAGGACCGAGGCCACGAGGATCACCAGCGCGATGCCGTAGCTGCCGTGATGGGCCAGCTCGACCGCGCCCGCGATGATCGTGTCCTCGGAGGTGGTGGCCAGCATCCGGGTGCGCAGCATCGGGTAGAGGTTGGCGGGGATGTAGCACATCAGCCCCACGACCCACCACGCCCAGACCTTCTGCAGCGCCAGCCGGTCGCGGGAGTGCAGCTTGTGCCCGCAGCGGGCACAGCGGGACGTGCCGCGCGGCCACACACGGGTGCAGCGCGCGCAGGCCACCAGACCCATCTCGCGGGCGGTCCTCACTTTTCCAGCGATTTCCATACCGTGTACCTGCACATGAAACTGTCCTGCAGCACCACCAGCACCATCAGGGCGCTGAACATCCAGAAGGCGGGGCCAAGGTGGACCTGCGCCAGATCCGCGATCTTGACCAGTGCCACGGCACAGCCGATGGCGAAAATTTCCGCCATGGACCACGGACGCAACGCTTCCGACAGGCGGAAGGCGCGGATCGCGTGCTCTGCGGGCGGGCGGTCGCGGACGATGGGCGTCAGCACGTAGATCAGCAGCAGCGCCCGCAGCACGGGCACGAAGATGATCAGGGCCGTCACGGTCAGCGACAGCAGCACCAGCAGCGGCGAGGACGAGAAGGCCAGCGCCGCATCCAGCACCGAGGCCGCGTGCCCCAGCCCACCCACGTTGATCGAGAGGAAGGGAAACAGCGTCGCCGCCACCACGAGGATCACGATGGAGAGCGCGATGGCGATCAGCTGCTCTCCCGCACGCCGCCGCGGCGCGATCAGCACCGTGTGGCAGCGGGCACAGACGGCGCGCTGTCCCTTCTCGGGGGGCACGATGTGGTAGACCGCGTCGCAGGTCGGGCAGGCGATCAGGTCGTGAAGGTCCTGCTCTGGCAGGGCGGACGGCGACATCTGGGGCGGGCCTCCTTGGCCGCGAATTGATCCCTGCATGGTAAGGCGGGGCGCGGCGGGGTCAACTGCACTGCCCCCGGGGGAGGGGGCAGGGGCGCCGGTGCGGGGACGGTGCAGCGACGGGGCGGGGACGGGCAGGGAAACGGGCGGAGACTGGAACAGGGCACTGGGCCCAAGGACCGGCCCACGGACCGGGCCGATTTACTGGGCCGATTTACCGGGGCAAGACGACGGGGCCGGGGGCCACAGCCCGGTGCCGGGCCGCCGCAGGGGGGCAGCAATGTAGAGGCGCCGCCGCCGGATCAGCGCATCAGCGCGGGCAACTCGCCGGTCAGCCCCGCGGCTTCGCGGATGAAGCCCCGGCGCAGGGGCGGCAGGGCGTTGATCGCCCCCATGCCGACGTCGCGCGCCAGCCGCAGCAGCGGGTTGTCGTTCGAGAAGAGCCGGTTCGACAGGTCGGTGGCCATGGCCAGCGTTGCCGTGTCGAAGCGCCGCCATTCCTGATACCGCATCAGCACCGTCTCGGCGCCGATGTCCTCGCCGCGCTGCTGGGCCTCGTCCAGCACCTGCGCCAGCGCCCCGATGTCGCGCAGGCCCGCGTTCAGCCCCTGGCCCGCGATCGGGTGCATCCCGTGGGCCGCATCGCCGATCAGCGTCACCCGGGGCGCGATGAAGCTCTGCGCCAGCGACAGGCCGAGGGGATAGGAGAAGCGTTTGCCCGCAAGGCTGATCTGGCCGAGGAAATCACCGAACCGGGGCCGCAGCACGGCGAGGTAATCCTCGTCCGTCAGCGCGTTGATCGCCTTGGCCGCGCCGTGCCGCTCGCTCCAGACGATGGAGGAGCGGTTGCCGGGCAGGGGCAGGATGGCCAGCGGGCCCGGGGGCATGAAGAACTGATGCGCCACGCCCTCGTGGGGCAGCTCGTGGGCGATGGCACAGACCAGCGCGGTCTGGCCGTAGTCCCAGCCGGTGCGCTTGATGCCCGCCCGCGCGGCGGTGCCGCTGCTCCGCCCGTCGCAGCCCACCAGCAGCTTGGCCGAGAGGCTCTGCCCCGAGGCCAGCGTGACGGTGACGCCATCGACGCCCGGGTCCTGCGCGATCACCGTCTCGCCGTGCAGGACGGTCAGGCCGGGGGCGGCCGCCATCGCCTCGGCGAAGGCGCGGCGCAGGTAGCGGTCCTCGAGCATCTGGCCCATCGGGCCTTCCTCGATCTCGCGGTGGTCGAAATGCATCCAGAAGGGCGCGGGCCCTTCGCCGGCGCGGCCGTCGGTGACCTTTATGTCCAGCATCGGCTGGGCCTTGTCGCCGACCCGCTCCCAGACACCGATGGCCGTCAGCAGCCGGACCGAGGCGAGGGCAAGCGCATAGGAGCGCCCGTCGAAGTCATCGGCCCCCTGCGCCTGCGCGGGCTGCGCATCCACCAGCGTGACACGGAAGCCGGCCCGCACGAGGGCCAGCGCGAGCGCGGGGCCGTTCAGCCCGCCCCCGGTGATCAGGATATCGGCATCATGTTCCATGCGGCGCAATATGCGCCCCCGGGCGGGATTGTCCATGCGTCCCGCTGGCGCTACCGTCCCGGCGACGCAAGGAGTACCCGCATGCAGGACTGGCTATGGATGACTGCCGCCGATCTCGGCCGCGGCATCGGCAGCGGCGCCATCGACCCGGTGGCGCTGACCAAGACCTATCTGGACGCCATCGACGCCCATCCCGACCGCGACCGGATCTACACGGTCGTCACCCATGACCGCGCCCTGGCCGAGGCCGGCGCCGCGGCAGAGCGCGCCCGCGCGGGCCTGCGCATCTCGCCGCTGGACGGGGTGCCGATCAGCTGGAAGGACCTGTTCGATTCGGCCGGCGTGGCGACCGAGGCCGGCTCGCGCCTGCTGACGGGCCGGGTGCCCGATGTCGACGCGCCGGTGTTGGCCAATGCCACGGCGCAGGGCCTCGTCTGCCTCGGCAAGACGCATATGTCGGAACTGGCCTTCTCGGGGCTGGGGCTGAACCCGACGACCGCGACCTCGCCCAACGTGAACGACCCCAGGGCGGTGCCGGGGGGCTCCTCCTCCGGCGCCGCGGCCTCGGTGGCCTTCGGGCTTGCGGCGGCGGGCATCGGCTCGGACACCGGCGGCTCGGTCCGCATCCCCTCGGCGTGGCAGGACCTCGTGGGCCTCAAGACGACCGCCGGGCGGATCACCCTGAAGGGGGTCGTGCCGCTCTGCCTGAAGTTCGACACCATCGGGCCGCTCTGCCGCTCGGTCGAGGATGCGGGGCTGCTGCTGGCGGCGATCGAGGGCGGCAAGCCCGCCGACCTCGCCGGGGCCTCGCTGAAGGGCGTGCGCATGGCGGTGCTGACCAACTGCGTGCTCGATGACCTGCGCCCCGAGCCCAAGGCCGCCTACGAGACCGCGCTGGAGAAGCTGCGCGCCGCGGGTGCCGAACTGGTCGAGGTGGCCGCCCCCGAGGTGGACCGCGCGATGGCGCTCTCCGGGCTGCTCTTCACGGCCGAGGCCTATGGCCTCTGGCGCGAGGTGATCGAGGCCAATCCGGACGTGATGTTCGACCGTATCCTCGAACGCTTCCGGGCGGGCGCCACGGCGCTGGCCGCGGATTACGTCGCCGCGTGGCAGGTGCTGGAACAGACCCGTGCGGAGTGGGCCGCGCGCATGGCCGGCTTCGACGCCGTGCTGGCGCCGACCGCGCCGATCCTGCCGCCGGACGCGCAGCGCCTGATGGAGGATGACGCCTACTACGTGACCGAGAACCTGCTGGCGCTGCGCAACACCCGCGTGGGCAACATGATGGGGCTTTCGGCGCTGACCCTGCCCACCGGCACGCCCTCCTGCGGGGTCATGCTGATGGGCCGCGCGATGGGCGAAGAGGCCCTGCTGCGGATTGGCGCAGTGGCCGAAAAGGCCCTGACCTAAAAGACACAAATCGGCGCCGCCCACACGGGCGGCGCTGGACGAATGCCCCCGGCATGCGTTACCTTCGCAGCCAAACGGGGCGAAAATGATCCCGAATTCGAGGCAGTATAGATGTTTCCTGAGCGGTTTTCGAACCTTCCGGAGTATGCGTTTCCGCGTCTGCGGACGTTGCTTGATTCCCGTCCCGCCGGCGGCGACGTCGTGCATATGACCATTGGCGAGCCCAAGCACGCCTTCCCGGCCTTCGTGCCGGAGGTCATCGCGGAGAATATGGCAGGCTTCGGCTCCTACCCGCCCAACGACGGCTCGCCGCAACTTCAGCAGGCGATCGGCGACTGGGTGACCCGTCGCTATGGCGTGACGCTGGATGCGACCAAGCAGGTGATGCCGCTCAACGGCACCCGCGAGGGGCTCTACAACATCGCGATGGCGGTCTGCCCCGAGGAGAAGAACGGCCAGACACCGGCGATCCTGCTGCCGAACCCGTTCTACCAAGTCTACATGATCGCGGCGATGTCCGTGGGCTCGCAGCCGGTCTTCGTGCCCGCGACGCGGCAGAACAACTATCTGCCCGACTACGGCGCGCTGCCCGAGGAGGTGCTGAACCGCACCACCGCGGCCTATGTCTGCTCGCCCTCGAACCCGCAGGGCGCGGTGGCCGACAAGGCCTACTGGCGCGAGCTGCTGGCACTGGCCGAGAAATACGATTTCCAGATCTTCGCCGACGAATGCTATTCCGAGCTCTACCGCGACACGCCGCCCCCGGGCGCACTGGAGGTTGCGGCCGAGATCGGGGCCGACCCGGAGCGGGTGGTGATCTTCCAGTCGCTCTCGAAACGCTCGAACCTGCCGGGCCTGCGCTCGGGCTTCGTGGCGGGCGGGGTCGAGACGATGAAACGCGTGCGCCAGCTGCGCGCCTATTCCGGTGCCCCCCTGCCGCTGCCGCTGCAGCGCGTGGCCGAGCGGGTCTGGTCCGACGAGACCCACGTGGAAGAGAACCGCGCGCTCTATCAGGCGAAATACAATGCGGCGGACGCGGTCTTTGACGGCGTGCCGGGATACAAGGGCCCTGACGCGGGCTTCTTCCTGTGGCTTCCGGTGGAAGACGGCGAACAGGCCGCCGTCAAGCTCTGGACCGAGACCGGCGTGCGGGTCCTGCCCGGCGCCTATCTCAGCCGCGACGTGGACGGGGACAACCCCGGCCAGGGATACATCCGGGTCGCCATGGTGGCCCCAATAGACGAGATGACGCCGGCGCTGATCACGCTGCGCGATTGTCTTTACATGTGAGGAACGAGGAACATGGCCTTCCAGACCAGAGGACGCGATCCGCTTTTCGACAGCAACATGCAGGCCGCCATAGAGCGGCGCGGCAAGGAGCTGGGCGGGCTGGCATTGATTGCCCTCGGTCTGATGGCGGCCATGATGATCGGGTCCTACGATCCGAACGATCCCTCGTGGATGTCGGCCACCGATGCGCCGGTGCAGAACTGGCTGGGCCAGATCGGGGCCTCGATCGCGGCGCCGGTCTTCATGATCGTGGGCTGGGGCAGCTGGGGCATCTCGGCGCTGCTGCTCGGCTGGGGCCTGCGCCTCGCGCTGCATCGCGGTGAAGAGCGCGCGCTCTCGCGGCTGATCTTCTCGCCGATCTGGGTGGCGCTGCTGGCGGTCTATGCCGCCTCGCTGGTGCCCGGCCCGGGCTGGACCCACAACTTCGGCATGGGCGGTCTCTTCGGCGATACGGTGCTGGCCACGGTTCTGGGCGTCGCGCCGATCGCGGCCTCGCTGGGCCTCAAGCTGCTGTCGCTGATGCTGGGCGCGGGCATGGTGGCGCTTGGCATTTTCGTGCTGGGCTTCACCGGCGAGGAACTGCGCCGTATCGGGCGCTTCCTGCTGGTGGGCGTCATCCTGCTCTATGCCAACCTGCTGAAACTGCTGGGCCACGGCGCCGTGGGCGCGGTGAAATCCGCCCAGACCCTGCAACAGAAGGGGGTCGAGCGTCGCGCCCGCCGCGCCGCCGCCGCCGAGGAACGCCGCCTCTGGGCCGAACAGGCTGTCGAGGACGAGGAATACGCGGTCTACGAGGACTACGAGGAGCCGGTGCCTGCGCCTGCTCCCGCGCCGCGCCGCTCGGCCCCGGTCGTGCGCCGCGCCGTGCCGGTCCCGCCCGAGGCACCAGCCTACGAGGCGCCGGTCTATCACGGGCAGGAGGCGGCCTATGAACCCTATGCCGAGCCGGAGGAATACGTCCTCGACGCGGCGCCCGAAGAGGAGGAGGCCCCGCGCGGGGGCTTCCTCAGCCGCCTGCCGCTGCCGGGGCTGAAACGGCGCAGCACCGAAGACGAGATGCCCGAGCCGGAGTGGGTCGATCCCGCCTACCCGGGGGCCGCCGAGGGCCAGATGAGTGACGACATGACCGGAGACGACCGGATCAAAGCCAAGATCGCGGACATCGTCCGCAGCCGCGCGCGCCGGGTTGCGGGCCACACCGCCCCCGCCAACATGCCCCTGACCAAGGGCCGGGGCCGCCGCCCCGGGCCGCTGATCGTGAGCGAACGGTCGCAGCCCTCGCGGGTCGAGCCGCCGCTGACCGCAGCCCCGGTCGTCCTGCCGCCGGAACCGCCGCTGACCGCCTCGCGCGCCGCGCCGCCGGCGCCCGCCGCGCCGGTCGAGACGCCGACCCTGCGGGCCGAGCCACGCATGGCCGCACCGCAGGCCCCCGCAGCCGCCCCCAGCCCGCGTGCCGTGGCGCCCCAGCCGCGCCAGCCCGTGGCCCCCTCTGCGCCGGTGGAAGAGGCCCCGATGACCTATGCCGAGGTCGAGCAATCCTTCGACGCGAGCTATGACGAGGCCGCGATCGGCACCGAGTGGGACGACTACGACGAGACGGTCGAGGCCTTCTGGGACGGTGTCCCCCACGAGATGCCCGAGCCCGCCCCGCGCCGTGCCGAGCCCGCCATGGCCCGCGTCAGCCCGCGCGCCGATGCGCCCCGTGACGAGATCGCCGGGGAAACCCGGGGCGACGCTGCGGCGATCACCCCACGGGCCGATGCCTACGACGACGAGGGCCCGATGGTCGCCCCGCGCGCCGATGCGCCGCGCCCGGTGATCCCCACCGGCGAACCCGCCCGTCGCGTGGTGCATTCCGCCACCATGAAGGCCTCGAAACCCTCAGCCCGCGCCGAGGCGGAGGCCAACCCCAAGCTGCAGTTCGAAGAGCCGGCGATCGAATACGAGCTGCCGCCGCTCAACCTGCTGGCCAACCCCGCGAACATCCAGCGGCACGTCCTCTCCGACGAGGCGCTGGAAGAGAACGCGCGGATGCTGGAAAACGTGCTCGACGACTACGGCGTGAAGGGCGAGATCGTCTCGGTCCGTCCCGGCCCCGTGGTCACCATGTACGAACTGGAGCCGGCGCCGGGCCTCAAGGCGAGCCGCGTGATCGGTCTGGCCGATGACATCGCGCGCTCCATGTCGGCGCTCTCCGCGCGGGTCTCGACCGTGCCGGGCCGGTCGGTCATCGGGATCGAACTGCCGAACGAGAACCGCGAGAAGGTGGTCCTGCGCGAGATCCTCGCCAGCCGCGACTTCGACGACAAGAACATGAAGCTGCCCCTTGCCCTCGGCAAGGACATCGGCGGCGGCGCCGTGGTGGCCAACCTTGCCAAGATGCCCCACCTGCTGATCGCGGGGACCACCGGCTCGGGTAAATCGGTCGCGATCAACACGATGATCCTGTCGCTGCTCTACCGGCTGACCCCGGACGAGTGCCGCCTGATCATGATCGACCCGAAGATGCTGGAACTCTCCGTCTACGACGGTATCCCGCACCTGCTCTCTCCGGTCGTCACCGACCCCAAGAAGGCTGTGGTGGCCCTGAAGTGGGTCGTGGGCGAGATGGAAGAGCGCTATCGCAAGATGTCCAAGATGGGCGTGCGCAACATCGACGGCTACAACGGCCGGGTGCAGGACGCGCTGGCCAAGGGCGAGATGTTCTCGCGCACGGTGCAGACCGGCTTCGACGACGAGACCGGCGATCCGGTCTTCGAGACCGAGGAGATCCGGCCCGAGAAGATGCCCTACATCGTCGTCATCGTCGACGAGATGGCCGACCTGATGATGGTCGCGGGCAAGGAGATCGAGGCCTGCATCCAGCGTCTGGCGCAGATGGCGCGGGCCTCCGGTATCCACCTGATCATGGCGACGCAGCGCCCCTCGGTCGACGTCATCACCGGGACGATCAAGGCGAACTTCCCGACCCGGATTTCCTTCCAGGTGACCTCGAAGATCGACAGCCGCACGATCCTCGGCGAGATGGGCGCGGAGCAGCTGCTCGGCATGGGCGACATGCTCTACATGGCGGGCGGCGCGCGGATCACCCGCTGCCACGGGCCCTTCGTCTCGGATGAAGAGGTCGAGGAGATCGTGAACCACCTCAAGGCCTATGGCCCGCCGTCCTACATCGGTGGCGTGGTCGAGGGCCCGGACGAGGAGAAGGCCGACGACATCGACGCGGTGCTGGGCCTCTCCACCGGCGGCAACACCGACGGCGAGGATGCGCTCTACGACCAGGCGGTGGCCGTGGTGATCAAGGACCGCAAGTGCTCCACCTCCTACATCCAGCGCAAGCTGGCCATCGGCTACAACAAGGCGGCCCGCCTCGTGGAGCAGATGGAGGAAGAGGGGCTGGTGAGCCCGGCGAACCACGTCGGCAAGCGTGAGATCCTCGTGCCCGAGCAGTGATGGTCTGCCGGGACTGATCTGCCAGACGTCATCTGCCGAAAGCTATCTGAATGAGGGGCGCCCATGGGGCGCCCCGTTTCATTTCATCAGGGGGATCGGATCGCTGGCGCGCTCCGATCCGGTTGGGGGCGCTGCCCCCCTTGGCCCGTGCCGGGCCAATTCCCCCCGGAGTATTTGCCTGAAAGATGAAAGGGCGGGCGGGGCCGGGAAGGGGCGGGATCGTGGGTGGGGAACCCTACGCAGATGTGTGCGTTTGTCCTCTGGTTCGTGAACGAGGGCGGGAGTAGATTGACCCCATGAAACGCAGAGATCTCATCGCCGGTGCGCTGGCCACACCCTTCGTCCTCGGTGCAGGGCGGCTGATGGCCGCGCCGGTGCCCCTGGGCGAGATTTCCACCTACCTGAACGGGATCAAGACCGCGCAGGCCCCCTTTACCCAGATCAACGACGACGGCTCGATCTCGACCGGGAAGCTCTACATCAAGCGGCCCGGGCGGGTGCGGTTCGAATACGATCCGCCGAACGAGGCGCTGGTGATCGCGGGCGCGGGCGCGGTGAGCGTCTTCGACAGCAAGGGCGGGCAGGGGGAGACCTATCCGCTGTCGCGCACGCCGCTGTCGATCATCCTCGATGACAACGTGGACCTTGGCCGGGCCCGGATGGTGACCAACCACGAGAGCGATGGCACCTCCACCACGGTGACCGCGCAGGACCCCGACCATCCGGAGTATGGTGATATCCGTCTCGTCTTCACCGGGGCTCCGGTGGAACTCCGCCAGTGGGTGATCCGCAACGATGCCGGGGAGACCACCACGGTCGTGCTCGGCGGGCTGGAGACCGGCGTGCGGCTCTCGGACCAGATGTTCCTGGCGGACATGGTGCGGCCGCAGGGCGACCGGAACCGCTGAGGCCGCAGGCCGGCGGACGTGCGAAGGGCCCTCGCAGGGGCCCTTTTGCTGTCTGCTCGGGGGACTTGCCGGAACGCTTGGCCGGGTCCTGACCGGGCTCAGCGGTAGCGCCAGCCGCAGTTGTTGAGCTGCGCCTCGTACTTGCGCGAGCGTTCCTGCACGTTGTTGGCGACCGCGATCAGCCAGGGCTTGGAGTTGTGGTTGCCGCGTGTGTAGCCCGCGCGGCCCTCGTGGTAGGCGAGGTACTGGTTGCGCGCGTCCCAGATCGGCACGCCCACCTTCTTGGTGGTCTCGTTCATGTACCAGCCCATGAAATCGGTCGCGTCGCGGATGTCGTCGCGCTTCGCCCGGCGGTTGCCGGAGGCGCGCTTGTAGTCATCCCACGTCCCGTCGAGCGCCTGGCTGTAGCCATAGGCCGAGCTCTGCCGCCCCATGGGAATGATCCCGAGGGCGTACTTGTGCGGGGTGCGGGCATTGCCGATGAATTTGCTCTCCTGGTGCATGATGGCCATCTGCACGGAGACCGGAACGCCGTAACGGCGTTCGGCGCCCTTGAAGGCGCGGAAGTACTTGGGGCGCTCCTGCACGATGCTGCAGGCGTCATCGAGATTGTTCGGCGCGGAATACCGACCGCCACCGCAGGATGCCACCAGCATCACGATGAAAAGCGCGCGAAGAGTTCTGCTCATCTGCCTCTCGCTATGTCTTGTTTTGTTTTGAAGGGATTTTAGCGGAAAGGCGCCGATGGGGAAATCACATTTCCGCAGGGTCGCAAGGGCCGGCCGAAGGCGTGGCAGCTTTGCACGCCTTCGGATCTCGTAACGGGCCACGGGCGGAGCCGGTGCCGGGGGCAGGCCCGGGGCTGATGCGGGGCTGATGAAGGATCAGCGCCTGGATCAGATCTGGATCAGACCCGGCGTCAAATCACGGCGGCCAGGATCAGCGGCAGGGCAAGGACCGAGAGCAGGGTCGAGGCCACCACCAGCGCCGCCACGCTTTCCGCATCCGCGCCGTATTTCTCGGCCAGCATGTAGGAGGTCACCGCGACGGGCATGGCGGCTTGCAGCACGAGACAGGCAAAGGCGATGTCGTTGAGGCCGAAGGCCCGCCCCGTGACCCAGGCCACGGCGAAGCAGAGGATGTACTTGGCGATCGCCATCACCACGGCGCGGGTCATCCCCTTGGTGGTGAGCCGGGCGAGCGCCACCCCGAGCGTGATCAGCATGAGCGGGATCGCCATCTGGCCGGTCAGCCGCAGCGTGTTGGTCATGAACTCTGGCAGGGTCCAGCCCTGCCAGAGGAAGACACCGCCCAGGATCGTGCCCCAGAGCAGCGGCTCCTTCGCCGCGTGCCAGGGCTTGCCGCCGCCCGAGACGACCCAGATGCCGAAGGTGAAGGACCAGATTGCCATGACCGCGAAGACCACCACCGCATAGCCGAGGCCCACCTGCCCGAAGGCGAAGAGCGCGATCGGCAGGCCCACGTTGCCGGTGTTCGAAAAGACTAGCGGCGCCAGCCAGGTGCGCTGCGGCAGTTTCAGCACGTGGACCGCCGCGGCGGCGGCCAGCGTGAGCACCGCGTAGAGCACCACCGAGGCCAGCGAGAGCGCCGTGAGGGCGGCGGGATCGATCTCGGTCTCCATCAGTGCCACGAAGATCAGGCAGGGCACCGACACTGTCATCGTCAGCTTGGTGACGAAGTTGATTCGATACTCATGTCCCGATTTGACCCAGACGTATCCGAAGGCTGCGAGCAGGAAGACGGGAGCGACGGTCTGGAGGACTGTCAGAACAAGGTTCACAAACTGTTTCTTTCGGTTTTTTGATGGCGGTTGGACAACCACCCGCGCTTCACGGTAGTAATGGGGCTAATGGGCTGCAAGATTATGATGACAACACGCGCGAAATATTCCCTGGGACAGGTGGTACGCCATCGGAAACACCCATTTCGTGGTGTGATTTTCGACGTCGATCCCCAGTTCAACAACACCGAGGAATGGTATGCCGCCATTCCCGAGGAAAGCCGTCCGTCCAAGGAACAGCCGTTCTATCACCTGCTGGCCGAGAACGAGCAGAGCTACTACGTGGCCTATGTCTCGGAGCAGAACCTCGTCGCGGACTACTCGGGCGAGCCGGTGGACCATCCGGACATCCCCGATCTCTTCGGTCCGTTCGAGGATGGCTCCTACCCGCTGCACTTCCAGCTGAACTGACAGCGGGCCTGACTGACAGCGGGCCTTCCGACGCAACGAAAAAGCCGCCCCCAGGGGCGGCTTTCGTCTGTTCGGGCGTCTGCTCGGGGCAGGGGCGCTTTCAGCGCCGCAGCCGTTCCAGCAGTGTCAGCGAGGCATAGCCATCGGGTACGAGCCCGACGCTCGACTGGAAGGAGCGGATCGCGGCCTGCGTATTGGGGCCGATGATGCCGTCGGGCGTGCCCGCGCCGTGGCCCTTGCGGCCCAGAAGGGCCTGCAATTCCTTGCGTTCGTCCCGCTTGAGCCCGCGTTCGTCCTGCGGCCAGGCGGCCACGAAGGGCCCCGCACCGCCGATCCGGTCGCCGAGGTGCCCGACGCCGAGCGCATAGGCATCCGAGGGGTTGTAGCGGCGGATCACGTCGAAATTCTTGAACACGAGGAAGGCCACGCCTTTGGCCCCCGCGGGCAGCAGGATGCGGGCCGACCCGAAGTCGGGCACCGGGTCGCCTGCCACGTTGCGCACGCCGAGCGCCGCCCAGTCGGAGGGCATCTTCTTGCGCCCGTCGGCCTGGGCATAGTCGAAGCCCGCGGGCAAGCGCACTTCCACGCCCCAGGGCTGGCCCGCGATCCAGCCGAACTTCGCCAGGTAGTTGGCGGTGGAGGCAAGCGCGTCACTGGGGTTGTCGTCCCAAATGTCGCGGCGTCCGTCGCCGGTGAAGTCCACGGCGTATTCGAGGTAGGAGGAGGGCATGAACTGGGTGTGCCCCATGGCCCCGGCCCAGCTGCCCTTCATCCGTTCCGGCGTGGTGTCGCCCGCGTCGAGGATTTTCAGCGCGTCGACCAGCTGCGTCTCGAAGAAGCTGGCGCGACGGCCCTCGAAGGCCAGCGTGGCCAGCGAGGAGACGACGCCGTTGCCGCCCCGGTAGGAGCCGAAGTTGGTCTCCATCCCCCAGACGGCCGCCACGATGTCCCGGTCGACGCCGTACTGGGCCTCGATCCGGGTCAGGGCGTCCTTGTGCCGTGCCACCGCGGCACGGCCATTGCTGACGCGGGTGTCCGAAACGGCGGTGGAGAGGTAATCCCCGATGGTCTTGGTGAATTCCGACTGGCTGCGGTCCAGCTCGATCACCTTGGGCAGGAATTCGGCCCGGGCAAAGGCGCGATCGAAGGTGGCGGGCGAAATGCCCTGCGACAGCGCGCGCGGCCGGAAGCCCTGCACCCAGCGGTCGAAGCCTGCGGGGTTCGAGACCGGCTGTGGCGTGGCCTGTTCAACCGGGGGCGCCGCCGGCGTCGCGAGGCTGAGCGAGGCGGGACGGATGCGGGGACGCAGGCTGCGGGCGGGGCTGCCGCTGTCCTCGCCGATCGCGGCCACCGCGGGCTGCGGCGCGAGGCTCGGGGCGGTCGCCGGGGGCGTCGGCGAGCTGCGCGGGGCGCTCTCGACGTCGGCCAGTGCCGCCGTCACCTGTGCCACTGTCGCGGCGACAAGGTCCAGCTCGACACCCGCGGGCGGGCTGATCATGGCGGGACGCGCCATGGGCCGCAGGGACCGCTCCACCGATCCGGTGGCGGTCATCGTCTCGACCGATCCGGTCGCGCTCACTGCCACCACGGGCAGCGAGACCATGGGCAAAGAAATCAGTACGGCCGGGAAAATGCGTTTCATCGGGTGCCTGCTCGCCTTCATGACGTTTTCCGTATCCTAGCCGGAAACAGTGTGAATCGGAAGGATCGTGGCACGCGGCGGCGGGGAGACGCGGAAAACCGCCCCACAGCGCCGCACAGGAGGCAGGCCTGCGACCGGCAGCGGGCCTGTCGGCGCCGTCCGGCCGGGCGCATAAAATTCTTCGTAGAATTTTCCCAAGAATTTTCGAAAATTCTTGGTGCGTGCCGGGGAGGGCGCGCGGGAGGTCGGCAGCGGCGGCCCCTGCGAGGGGACCGCCGCCGTCCGGGATCAGCTGCGCCGGGTGCGGGTGACCTTGCGCTTGGTCTTGGCGGTCTTCTTCTTCGCCTTGGCCAGCTTGCGCTTGGGCGAGGTGCCGGGGCGCTTGCGACCGGGCTTGAAGCCGCCCTTGCGGCCCTGCGACCCGCCGCCGCCGGGCATCTCCTTGTCCTCGAGGGTCAGCAGTTCCAGTTCCAGCCCCCCGGTGACGGGGGCGGCCTGCACCAGCTTGACCATGACCCGCTGACCGGGCGTGATCACCACGCCGCTGTCGGCGCCCATGAGGGTCATCTCCTCGCGGTCGTGGTGGAAGTATTCGCGCCCCAGAGAGCGGATCGGGATCAGACCGTCGGCGCCGGTCTCGTCCAGCCGGACGAAGGCGCCGAAGCGCGCCACGCCCGAGATCCGGCCCGGGAACTCGCTGCCCACCCGTTCCGAGAGGTAGGCGGCGAGGTAACGGTCGGTCGTGTCCCGCTCGGCCATCATCGAGCGGCGCTCGGTCTCGGAGATATGGGCGGCGGTGTCTTCCAGCCGCTCCACGTCCTCTTCCTTCAGCCCGTCATCGCCCCACCTGTGCGAGGAGATCAGCGCCCGGTGCACGATCAGGTCGGAATAGCGCCGGATCGGCGAGGTGAAATGCGCGTAATTCGCCAGTGCCAGCCCGAAGTGACCGAAGTTCACCGGCGAGTAATAGGCCTGCGTCATGGACCGCAGGGTCGACATGTTGATCAACTCGGCCTGTTCGGTGCCGGCGGCGGCGTTCAGCAGGTCGTTCAGGTGCCGGGTGCGGATCACCTGACCCTTGGCGAGGGTGAAGCCTGCCGCCTGCGCGGTTTCGCGCAGCGCCTCCAGTTTCTCGGCGGGCGGTTCCTCGTGGACGCGGAACAACAGGGGGGACTTCTTGGCGATCAGCGTCTCGGCGGCGGCCACGTTCGCGAGGATCATGAACTCCTCGATCAGCCGGTGCGCGTCGAGGCGGTCGCGGAAGTTGACCGAGGTGACCTCGCCCTCCTCGCTCAGCACGATGCGGCGTTCCGGCAGGTCGAGGTCGAGCGGCTGACGGTCCTGCCGGGCGCTGCGCAGGGCGGCATAGGCGCCGTAGAGCGGCTTGATGACATCCTCGAGCAGCGGGCCGGTGCGGTCGTTGGTCTGGCCGTCCATGGCGGCCTGCACCTCGGCGTAGTGCAGCGAGGCGGCGGAGCGGATCAGCACCCGGTGGAAATCATGGCCGATCTTGTGCCCCTGCGCGGTGATCCGCATCCGCACGGCAAGGGCGGCGCGCGGTACGCCCTCGTGGAGCGAGCAGAGATCGCCGGAGAGGCGGTCGGGCAGCATCGGCACGACGCGGTCGGGGAAATAGGTCGAGTTGCCGCGCTTGCGCGCCTCGCGGTCGAGGGCGGAGCCGGTCTGCACGTAATGCGCCACGTCGGCGATGGCGACCCAGATCACCCAGCCGTCGCGGTTGTCCTCGGCACTGTCGGCCTCGACATAGCAGGCGTCGTCATGGTCGCGCGCGTCCGAGGGGTCGATGGTGACGAAGGGCATCTCGCGCAGGTCCTCGCGCCCCTTGAGGCCCGCGGGTTTCATGCCATCGGCCTCCTCCACGACGCGGTCGGGGAAGGCGTCGGGGATGCCGTGCTGGTGGATCGCGATGAGCGAGACGGCGCGCGGCGCCGTGGGGTCGCCGAGGCGGGCCACGACGCGGGCGCGCGGCAGCCCCATGCGGGAGCGCGGTCCTGCCTGTTCGGCCTCGATCAGCTCGCCGTCCTTCGCGCCGTGGATCGCGCCGGCCGGCACCAGCCATTCGAGGTCGGCGCCCTTGTCGATGGGCACGATGCGCCCGCCCTCGGCGGTCTTGCGGAAGATGCCGAGGATCCGGCGCGGGTTGGTCCCGATCTTGCGGATCAGGCGCGCGTCATACTGGTGGTCGCCGACGCGCTCGTCCTCCTCCAGCAGGGTGAGGCGGGCGAGGATGCGGTCGCCGGGCCCGAGCGCCGGGTCGGAATTGCGCAGGAGCACGTGGATCTCGGGCTCCGGTCCCTCGCCTTCCCACTCCAGCGGGCGGGCGGTGAGGTCGCCGTCATCGGTCGTCTCGCCCACGAGGAGGACGGAGACCGGCGGCAGCCTGTCGGGATCGCGGTAGGTCTTCTTGCGCTTCTCCAGCAGGCCTTCGTCCTCGAGCTCCTTCAGCAGGCGCTTGAGGTCGATCCGGGCGGCGCCCTTGATGCCGAAGGCCTTGGCGATGTCGCGCTTGGCCGTCTGGGTCGGGTTGTCCGAGATGAACTTGAGGATCTCGGCCTTGCTGGGGATATCTGTCATGCGCCAGCGGTAGCACGGGGCGCAGAGGCGCGGAAGAGGGCGCGCACGGGCGGGAGGCCGGCACCGCCGGGGGCTCGGGGCGATCTGGGCCGGAGCCGGGGGCGCGTGGGGCGCATCACGTGGGTCGCACGACCTGATGGCCGCCTGCGGCGACACGATGCCCGGCCGCGCGGGGCGCGGCCTGACAGTCACGCCCTTGCGGGCGTGGGCCCTGCCCGGGCCGGGCAGGGCCGGGGGGCTGTCTGCCCCCCTTGGCCCGCGGGGCGCGGGCCAATCCCCCCGAGAGTGCTTGGGGAAAGATGAAGGGCGGTGGCCGGGATCAGGCGGCCCGCCGCTTCGGCTCAGGCGAAGTAGTCGCCGAGGATGCGGCTGTAGATCCGCTTGAGCTGGGTGATCTGCTCGGTCTCGATCCGTTCGTCGACCTGGTGCATCGTCTTGCCGACGAGGCCGAATTCCACCACCGGGCAATGGTGCTGGACGAAGCGCGCGTCCGAGGTGCCGCCGGAGGTGGAAAGCTCGGGGGTGACGCCGGTCTCGGCGGTGACGGATTTCGCGATCAGCTCCGAGAGCGGGCCCGGCGGGGTCAGGAAGGCCTCGCCGGAGATCTTGACCTCCATGTCCACCTTCACGCCGAAGGCGGTGGCGATCTGCTGGGCCTCGCGCTGCATCCAGGCCGAGAGGCTGGCGCCGGTGTGGGTGTCGTTGAACCGGACGTTCACCGTCGAGCGGCACTGCGCCGGGATCACGTTGGTGGCCGGGTTGCCGGTGTCGATGGTCACCACGGCGAGGGTGGAGGCATCGAAGTGGTCGGTGCCCTCGTCCAGCGTTTCGGAGGCGAGGCGGTCCATCAGCCGTGCCATGGCGGGCAGCGGGTTCAGCGCCCGGTGCGGATAGGCGGAATGGCCCTGCTTGCCGGTCACGGTGAAATGCGCGTTCAGCGAGCCGCGGCGGCCGATCTTCATCATGTCGCCCATCACCTCGGGGCAGGTCGGCTCGCCCACGAGGCAGTCGGTCATCGCCTCGCCATTGTCCTGCATCCAGTCGAGCAGCGCCGTGGTGCCGTCGAGCGCCGGGCCTTCCTCGTCGCCCGTCAGCGTGAGGATCACCGCGCCGTCGGGGGGCGTCGTCCGGACGAAGTCGATGGCGGCGGCCACGAAGGCGGCGACGCCGGATTTCATGTCGGTCGCACCGCGGCCCCAGAGCACGCCGTCCGCGTCGATGTCCCCGGAGAAGGGCCCGTGGGTCCAGGCGGCCGCGTCCCCCACGGGGACCACGTCGGTGTGGCCGTTGAAGCCGAAGCTGCGGTTCGCGCCCTTCAGGCCCCAGCGGGCAAAGAGGTTGGACGTGCCGTTGCGGTCGACCCGCGTGCAGGTGAAGCCGGCCTCGGTCAGCATGCCCTCGAGCAGGGTCAGCGCGCCGCCTTCCTCGGGGGTGACCGAGGGGCAGCGGATCAGCGCCTGGGTCAGGGCGACGGGATCGGTTTCGGTGGGCGCAGCAACGGGCATCATGCCTCTCCTTCGGGTGTCACCCGCAGGCGGGGCGGGCGGGGCGGAGACCATGACATTTGTGCGACGCTGTCAAGCGGCCAGCGGCGGTGCAAAGGAAGGGTTTCCCATGGGGAAATGGGATGTATTCCGGCCAAGTGTCTGTTTCCGGTTGGGGATTTCGCAGTATATAGGGGAAGAGGCGGCGCAGACCGCCATATCTGTTGCAGGACGAGGGCATATGGGCTGGTTGGCCGTTTCACCGCTGGACGAGGGGCAGGATGGCCCCCTCTTGCGGGCGGATGCGCCGCAGCTGCTGACCTCGGGCAGCCTCGTGCTGGAGGGCCTCTATCGGCCGGGCAGCGGGGGCGCGCGTCTCTTCACCGTGAAACACAAGCGTCCGTGGTCGGGCGGGCTCGAGATCCGGTTGTTGCCCGGGGCCCGGGTCTCGCTGCGGCTGACGCAGGAGCAGCGCGTCTGGGAGGCCGAGGTGGCCCTGCCCGATGCCGACCGCGAGGAGCTGCTGAGACTGAGCTATCTCTGGCATGCGCCGGCGCGGATGGGGCGGCTCTGGGTCGAGCGCCCGGACCGGGACATGCCCGCGTTCTGCGTGGACCTCGCGGGACCGCCGCCGCTGCCGACGCTGGCGCTGGCCGAGGAGGTGGCGGGGCTGCGCGGTCATGCGCTTGGCGGGCGGACCGACTGGGCCGCGCTCTCCGACCGGGTGGAGCCGGTGGGACCGATGCCGCTGCTGACCGGGATCGTCCCGGTGGAGATGGCCGATGGCCAGTTGCGGCAACTGGACCGGCTGAAGCTGGGCGACCTCGTGCGCACGGCGCAGGGTGGGGTCGCGCCGGTGCTGGGGCTCTTCTCTCACACGGTGCCGGCGCGCGGTCGGTTCCGGCCCCTCGTGCTGCGCCGGCCCTACCTCGGGCTTCAGCGCGACCTCGTGGTGGGGGCGGGCCAGCGGCTCGAAAGCGCGGGCGCTGCGGTGGATTACCTCTTTGGCTGCGAAAGCGTGCTGGTGGAGGCGCGGCACATGCTGCATGGCGCGGCCGCCCTGCCGGCGCCGACGCAGGCGGTGATGCGCTACTGGCAGGTGCTGCTGCCCGCCCGCGAGGCCCTGGAGAGCGCCGGGATCGGGCTCGAGAGCCTCGCCATCGGGCGGATGCGGATGCGCAAGGGCCTGTGGTCGGCGAGCCTGCTGGCGGGCGTGCCGCGCGGACGGCTGCCGGATCACGGATCGGTGGCGAAACGGGTGCTGGACCGGCACGAGGCGGTCACGCTGGCGGCGCAGCGTGTGGCCTGAGCCGGTGGTCTGGCGCGCCGACTGAACGGGCCGCAGGCGGCTGGCGCAGGTCGACAGGTGCAGAGATGGCTGTGGGGCCGTTTGGGGCCCCTTGCCGGGACGTCTCTCGGGCCCGGTTCAACAGATGGCGTGGACTGTCAGGGGCCAGGTGACGCCGTCAGGTCCTGCGGGAGAGGCGGACCCGGGCAACGCGTCCGGGTGGGGGCGGCCAGAGGGCAGGGACGCCGGGCGCTCAGTTCGGCGCCTCGTCCTCGTCCTCCATCGATTCCTCGCCGTGGTAGAAGGGCGTCATCTGCGCCACGATCACCGCGTTCTCCTCCAGCGCGCGCTGCATCAGCTCACGCTCGTCCGGATCGATCTCGTGATTCTGCGCGATCCGGTCGTCGAGCGTGCCGTAGCCGGTGACGTCGAGCGGATTCAGATCGGCCTGTTTCAGCACCGCCACCGTCTCGCGCACCGCCTCGGCCTCGTCCACGCCGGAGGCATAGCAGAGCAGCCCGGCGCCGGTGGCCTTCTCCGGCAGACCGTCGCCCTCGCGGCGGCCGACCTGCACCAGCAGCGTATAGACCTGCTGACGGGAGGGCTTCTTGGGTTTCTTGGTCTCGCCGGACATTCTTTTACCCTCTTTTCCCATGACTGGACCCCGCAAAGGCGGGGCCGGGAGTGGCTGTCTTCCGGAGGTCTCAGAATTGAGGGCGGCTGTAAAGGGGGCGGGCAGGGCGGAACGCGAAAACGGGACGCCGTGGGGCGCCCCGTTTCGGGTCTTGTGTCGCGCCGTGAGGCGGGGCTCCGGGCTCCGCGGAGGCTCAGGCCCCTCATTGGCTCGGCTCTCAGGCCCGGCGCAGCATCCGGTAGCCGGCGATCAGCAGGCAGGCGCCGATGATCCCGATGATCAGCTGGCCGACAATGCCGCCGAGGGTGCTGCCGACGATGGCGAGCAACAGGAAGTTCAGCACCACCGCGCCGATGATCCCCAGCACGATATTGGTCAGCAGCCCGTGATCGGCCCGCATCAGTTTCTCTGCGATCCAGCCCGCGAGGGCGCCGACGATGATGGCGGCAATCCAGCCCAGTCCTTGCATCTCGTATCCTTTCCGTTTGGTTGCCGGGACAACGGGGAAAGGGGGCGTCAGGTTCCCGCAGGTGTGCGTCGGCCAGCACAAGGCCCGCCATGCAGCCCCATCGCGCAAGGCCCGGGGGCCCACGAAAAAGGGGCCACGAAAAAGGGGCGCGGCCTGCGCCACGCCCCTGTCGATACTGTCTGCGATACGCTCCGCGACGCGATCAGTCGCGCAGCAGCTCGTTCACGCCGGTCTTGGAGCGGGTCCGCTCATCCACGCGCTTCACGATGACGGCGCAGTAGAGGTTCACGCCGTTCTTCGAGGGCATGGTGCCCGCGACGACCACCGAGTAGGGCGGCACTTCGCCGTAGGAGACGGTGCCGGTCTCGCGGTCGACGATCTTGGTCGACTGGCCGAGGAACACGCCCATGCCGAGGACCGAGCCCTCGCGCACGATCACGCCTTCGGCCACTTCCGAGCGCGCGCCGACAAAGCAGTTGTCCTCGATGATGACGGGACCGGCCTGCAGGGGCTCCAGCACGCCGCCGATGCCCGCGCCGCCCGAGATGTGGCAGTTCTTGCCGATCTGCGCGCAGGAGCCGACGGTGGCCCAGGTGTCGACCATGGTGCCGCTGTCGACATAGGCGCCGAGGTTCACGAAGGAGGGCATCAGCACCGCGCCGGGCGCGATGTAAGCCGATTTGCGAACGACGCAGTTGGGCACGGCGCGGAAGCCCGCGGCCTTCCACTGGTTGTCGCCCCAGCCCTTGAACTTGCTGTCGACCTTGTCCCACCAGCCGGAGCCCTGCGGGCCGCCGTCCTGCAGTTCCATGTCCTTGATCCGGAAGCCGAGGAGCACGGCCTTCTTGGCCCACTGGTTCACCTGCCAGTTGCCGTCGGCCTGCTTCTCGGCCACGCGGAGCTGACCGCTGTCGAGCGCGTTCAGCGTGTCCTCGATGGCCTCGCGGGTTTCGCCGGTGGTGGCGGAGGTGATCGTGTCGCGCGCGTCCCACGCGGCTTCGATGGCGGTTTCCAGACCCTTGGTATCCATGGTGCTCCTCGTCTGCATGTCTTTTGCTTGGCGACGGTCATAGCAGATCGGGGGAAGGGTGCAATTGCGCAGGGGAAAGCAGGTGGAACTGGCCGAGCGTCCCGCGCCGGGCTAGGTTGAAGGCAAAGAAGGAGAGAGCGGATGAGTGACGACCGCCACAGCCGGTTCCGTGATGCCGGTTCCGATTACGAGGCCGCACAGGAGGCACGCGGCACCGAGCAGACCCGGAGCCCGTCCTACCGGCTGGCCTATGCCGACGAGGACTTCCTGCTGCGCGACGAGCTGCGCCCCGTGCGCCTGCAGCTGGAACTGCTGAAACCCCAGATGATCCTCGACGAGCGAAAGGTGGAATCGACCATCGTGCTCTTCGGCGGGGCCCGCATCCCGCGCCCCGAGAAGGCCGGCGAGGCCCGGACCCCGCGGCTGGCGGAGCTTTCGGGCCAGTACGAGGAGGCGCGCCGCTTTGCCCGCATGGTGACGGAACGCTCGCTGGCGGGCGGCTGCCAGCATGACGTGATCTGCACCGGCGGCGGACCGGGCGTGATGGAGGCAGGCAACCGCGGCGCCGCCGAGGCGGGGGGCTGTTCCATCGGCCTCTCCATCGTGCTGCCGCACGAGCAGGAGCCGAACGAATACGTGACGCCCGAGCTGACGTTCAACTTCCACTACTTCGCCATCCGCAAGATGCACTTCCTGATGCGCGCCAAGGCGATCTGCGTCTTCCCCGGCGGATTCGGCACGCTGGACGAACTCTTCGAGAGCCTCGTGCTGATCCAGACCGGGCGGATGGAACAGGTGCCGGTGCTGCTCTTCGGGCGCTCCTTCTGGGAAGAGGTGGTGAACTGGCAGGCGCTGGCCGATGCGGGCACGATCTCGCAGGAGGATCTCAAGCTCTTCCGCTTCGTCGAGACCGCCGAGGAGGCGCTGGAGGCGATGGACAATTGGGACGGTGCCGGGACCAAGCGGTCGCGCATCCCGGGGCGCTGATTTGGCCGCCGGTTGAGCCTCAGATTCAGACGTTGCCGCGACCGGTGAATGCGCCGCAGCGGGGCACCCTGCCGGGGCGCTGACGGCGGCCCCCTGGTAGCACCTGCCGCCCGGCCTGCCTCGCGGCGGGCAGGTCAGCCGGCGGCGAAGATCCGGTCGAGCGCGGCCTCCAGCGCAGTGTCATCCGCGAGGCTGAGCCGCACCGGAAGCGACAGCACCTGCGACCGCATGGCCGGGGGCAGACGCACGGCATCCTTCTCGGTGGTGACCATCTGCGCCCCGAGGCGGGCGGCGTCCCGTTCCAGCCGGGTCAGCAGCGCGGACCCGAAGGCCTGGTGGTCGCCAAGCGCATGGGTCGCCACGAGATCGGCCCCGAGCGCGCGCAGCGTGGCAAAGAACTTCTCGGGATGGCCGATGCCCGCAAAGGCGAGGACGCGCTGCCCGGCCCAGTCCATGCCGGTCTCCAGCGGGGCGAGGGCGCCGGTCAGATGCGGCAGGGCAATGCTGCCGCCCCAGTCCCGGGCAAAGCTCTCCTGCGCGGCATCGGGCCCGATCGACAGCAGCAGGTCGGCGCGGGCCAGGCCCTTGGTCACCGGCTCCCGCAGGGGGCCTGCCGGCAGGCAGCGCCCGTTGCCGAAGCCGCGCGCGGCATCCACCACGATGATCGAGAGGTCCTTGTGCAGGGTCGGATTCTGGAACCCGTCGTCCTGCACGATGGCCTGCGCGCCCTCTGCCACGGCGGCGGCGGCACCCGCGGCGCGGTCCCTCGCGATCCACGTGGGGGCAAAGGCGGCCAGCAGCTGCGGCTCGTCGCCGGTCTCTGCCGCGCTGTGGCGTTGCAGGTCGACCTGCACCGGCCCTTCTAGGGTGCCGCCATGGCCGCGGCTGACCGCATGGGCGCGGATGCCGCGGGCCTGCAGGCGCATCAGCATGTCGATGGCCGTCGGGGTCTTGCCGGTGCCGCCCGCGTTTAGGTTGCCGATGCAGATCACCGGCACGCCCGGGGCGATGCCGGGCCCCTGCGCCACGCGGCGCGCCGTCGCCCCGGCATAGAGGTGTCCCAGCGGCGCCAGCAGGCGGGCGCGCCAGTCGGGCCGTGCGGGTGGGGTGAACCAGAAACGCGGTGCGTGCATCATGCCTCCGGCCGCAGGTCCATCAGGTCCTGCACCAGGTCGAGGACCCGGTCGGTGACTTCGGCGCCCTCGGTCGCCACGGTCCAGGCCGCATGGGCCATGGCCGCGGCCCGGTCGGGCGCGGTGAGCTGCGAGACGGCGGCCGAGAGCGTGTCGGCGTCGCGCACGATGCGCGCGCCCATGGCCTGCGCCAGGCGGGAATAGGCGTCGAGGTGTCGGCTGACATTGGGGCCGTAGAGGATGGCGGAGCCGAGCGCCGCGGGCTCGAACGGGTTGCGCCCGCCGTGGCCCGGCGTCAGCGAGGAGCCCATGAAGGTGATCGGCGCCAGCCGGTACCAGAGCCCCATCTCGCCCCGGGTGTCGGCCAGCAGGATCTGGGTGTCCTCGCGCAGCACGTCGCCCTCGGACCAGACCCCGAGGCGCCAGCCCTCGCGCCGCAGCTGTGCCGCCAGCGCCGGTCCCTCGTCCTCGTCGTCGGGCACGACGATCAGCAGCAGGCGGTGGGCATAGCGGTTGGCCTGCCGGTGGGCGCGGGTCACGGTTTCCAGCTCGTCCGGCTGGATGCGGGCGGCGAGCCAGACCGGCCGGGTGCCCAGTTCGCGCGCCAGCGACTCGCGTTCGCCCATGTCGCAGGGCAGGGCGGTGCCGCCCTCCAGCATCGGGCCGGTGATCGCGATCCGCGCCGGATCGACGCCGAGCCGGCGCAGCCGCCGCGCAGCCCCCTCCGAGGCGGTCAGCATGGCATGGAACGGCGCCATGACCGAGCGGCCCATGGCGGGAAGCCAGCGCCAGCGAAGCTCGTCGAAGGCATCTTCCTCCGCATCCACGAGGATCAGCGGCAGGCCGGTCTTGCCGGCATGGGTGATCAGCGCAGGCCGCAGGTGGCCACTGGTCCAGAGCCCGACACTGGGGCGCCAGTGGCTCAGGAAGCGGGTGATCGCCTCGGTGTTCTCGGGCGGGGCGGGGGCCCAGATCAGCCCGGGTTTGAGCCGGGCCGGGGGCCGGATGCCCTCGGCCGCGGTAAGGACCATCGAGAGGTCCGGGCGCTGTGCGATCAGGCGCTGGCCGAGTTCCGCGAGCGCGGGCAGGCTGCGCCCGCGGGCGGCATGGCCCCAGATGACAGGCCCCTCGGGCCGGTCAGGACCGGGATCGTAGCCCTCGCGGAGGCCACGCCCCGCCAGCGCCATGTAGGCAGCCAGACTGACGGAGCGGCTCATGCTGGATCAGCTACCCAGCTCTTCGGTCGAAGAGGCAGCCATCTCCTCGTCGCGCAGCCGGTGCAGGTGGGCGATGTAGTAGCGGGTGTGGGCGTCGTCGACCGTGCGCTGTGCCTCGGCCTTCCAGGCGTCGTAGGCGGCGGCGTAGTTCGGGTACATGCCGACGATGTGGAGGTTCTCGACGTCCTTGAAGACGTTCTTCGACGGGTCGACGAGTTCGCCCCCGAAAACCAGATGCAGGCGTTGGGTCATGGCACTTCCTTTCCGGCAGAGCAGGCGCAGTCCGCGCGGGGCTGGCCCGGGATCAAGCGATCTGCGGCCTCCCCGCCCGCGTGGCGCTTCTGGCGTCAAAATATCCGTCCGGGCCGGGGGTGCAAGGCACGCCGAGGCCTTCGCAGGCGAGAGGCGCGGGATTCTTGGGAAATTTCCCGTGCGCTGCCGTTGCGGCAGGGTGTGAAACAGGGGGCGGACGTCCTTTGCCCCGGACGCTGAAAATTCTTCGAAGAATTTTCCCAAGAATTTTCGAAAATTCTTGGCTGCGGGCAGTGGCGTCTCGCGCCCCGGCGCCGTCAGTCAGCCGTCAGTCAGCCGTCAGTCAGTCGCCGGTCAGGGCGTCAGCGCCGACAGCAGGGCGGCGTGCAGGCCGGGGGCGGAGGCCACGACGCCCTTCACCTGCGGATGCGGATTGTTGAAGCGCAGCGTGCCGCCGCGCCGGTCCGAGGTGGTGGCGCCGGCTTCGCGCAGGATCAGGTCGCCCGCGGCGATGTCCCATTCCCAGCTGTCGCGCAGCGTGAGCATCGCATCGAAGCGTCCCTCGGCCACCAGCGACAGCCGGTAGGCCAACGAGGGCCGGTAGTGGCGGATCAACTGCGGCACGGCCCCGCGCCAGTGCTGCGGATCCCAAGCCGGTTTCGCGGCCAGCAGCGTGGCCCCGTCCAGCGAGTCGCGCTCCGAGGCGCGCATCGGCCGGTTGTTGATCCGCGCACCCTGGCCCCGGGCGGCGGCATAGAGCTTGCCCTTCACTGGCAGGTAGACGACGGCGGCCACCACCTCGCCACGCTCCGCCACCGCCAGCGAATGCGCCCAGGAGCCGGAGCCCTCGATGAAGCTGCGGGTGCCGTCGATCGGATCGACGATGAAGACGCGGTCGCGGTGCAGCCGCGCCTCGCTGTCGGTGCTCTCTTCCGAGAGCCAGCCGTAGTCGGGACGCGCCCCGCGCAGCTCGCGCTCCAGCATCTCGTTCACGGCCATGTCGGCCTCGGTCACGGGGCCGAGGTTGCCGGGCTTGTCCCAGGCCCGCGCCGTGGGGCCGGTGTATTGCAGGGCCACCCGGCCTGCCTCCCGCGCGGCCTCGGCCAGCAGGGTCAGGTCGGCAAGATCCCGGGCGGTGGGGTCAGGTGCCTGCAATCGTCAGCCCCTCGACCAGCAGCGAGGGCACGACCCGCGACAGGTGCGCCCGCGCGTCGTTCGCCGGCACGATCCGCTTGAGCATGTCGCGCAGGTTGCCCGCGATGGTGCATTCCTGCACCGGGTAGGCGATCTCGCCGTTCTCGATCCAGAAGCCAGAGGCGCCACGGGAATATTCGCCCGTGTTGGCGTTGATGGTGGAGCCGATCATCGAGGTCACCAGCAGCCCGGTGCCCATCTGCCGGATCAGGTCTTCGCGGGTCACGCTGCCCTGGGTCAGTTCCACGTTCCACGTGCTGGGCGAGGGCGGGGCCGAGAGGCCGCGCGCCGCGTTGCCCGTGGAGGACAGGCCCAGCTTGCGCGCCGTGGCCAGATCGAGCGTCCAGCCGGTCAGGCGGCCGTTCTCGACGATGGTGCGCCGGGCCGTGGGCAGCCCCTCGGCATCGAAGGGGCGCGAACCGGAGGTCCGCTTGCGCAGCGGGTCTTCCACCAGCGACAGGCTCTCCGGCAGGACGATTTCGCCGAGGGCATCGCGCAGGAAGGAGGCGCCGCGGGCGATGGCCTGTCCGTTCACGGCGCCCAGCAGGTGGGCGATGAGCGAGCCCGCGATGCGCTCGTCGTAGAGCACGGGGTAGCGGCCCGTGGCGGGACGGCGGGCATTCAGCATGGCGGCGGCGCGTTCACCGGCGCTGCGGCCGATGTCCTCGGGGCTGCGCAGGTCGGACTGGATCAGCCGCCCGTCGCCGTCCCCGTCGCGCTGCATCCCCGCACCGTCGCCCGCGATGGCCGAGCAGTAGAGCGAGCGCTGCGTGCGGCTGTAGCCCCCGGCGAACCCGTTGCTGGCGGCGATGAAAATCTCGGTCCGGCCATAGCCTGCGGAGGCACTGTCGATCTTGGTGACGCCCGCGACGGCCATGGCGGCGGCCTCGGCCCGGGCGGCGTCGTCCTGAAGGGTTTCGGGCGCGGGCTCAGGCGCATCATCGGCCAGTTCGAGGCCTTCGGCGTCGCGCCGGGCGGACAGCTGGTCGGGATCGGCGAGGCCGACGTAGGGGTCCTCGGGGGCTTCCTTCGCCATGGCGACGGCCCGGGTGGCCATGGCCTCCAGCGTGTCGGGGCGCGTGTCCGAGGCCGAGACGCAGGCCTGCCGCTGGCCGATCAGGACGCGCAGGCCGATTTCGGTGGCTTCCGACCGTTCGGCATGTTCCAGCGTACCGCCCCGCATGTCGACGGCGAGGGCGGTGCCGGACCGCGCCATGGCGTCGGCGGCATCGGCGCCCGCGGCCTTGGCCGCGGCGAGGAGGGCCTGCGTGAGATCGGAAAGCGCTTGCGTCATAGGGGGGTCCTTTCGGCCTTGCGGCATTGATTTCCCCTACCGGATGCGCGGTGGACGGGCAAGGGAGGGGCGTCCGGCGGCGCTGCGTCTCTAGGGCGATGCTGTGGGAGAGTGCCGTGAGAGCGGGCAGGGGGGGGCGGTTCCGGGCAGGAGGGGGGTGGCGCGCGGTTTGCTTGCTGGATGGCTGGTGAATGCCCCGGCGCGCCTCTTGCCTCTGGATGAACCTTAGGCGCCATCCTCTCGACATGTCCCGCCGGGCCGATAGGCCGGGCAGCGCCGTCCCGCCCCCCCGTCGCCATTGGGGCTCGAACCAATGGCGCACCAATGACGACCGGCGCTATTGCGCCACCCCGCGGGCCGGCGCTGCCCTGCGTGGGTGCCGGATAGGGGCATGGAAGGGACCTGTCGGGTGTGCGCCATCCGAGGCCGTGGCGCCCGGCTGCCCGCCGGGCAGATGCGCGTGAGTGGCGTGTGCGGACGCAGGTCGAGCGACGTGACGGCGAACCGTCAGACCCATCCGCGTCCTCTTTCCCGCTCAGACCCTCCCTCGCCCCCGCGTTGCAGCGCCCTTGATCATCCGGCGCGTCGCCACATCCCCCTCGCCGCCCGGGCTCTGGACCCTACCTTCTCTCCAAGCTACCAAAGACCCGATCCGCAGCGCGAAGGAGGAGCAGATGACGCAGTTCGAAGGCAAGGTCATGATGATCACCGGTGCGAGCCGTGGCATCGGCGAGGCCGCCGCCCGGCTCTTTGCCGAGGCCGGCGCCAAGGTTGCCCTTCTGGCCCGGGGCCGGGACGAGATCGCCCGGATCGCCGGCGAGATCGGCCCCGATGCCATCGCCGTGCCCTGCGACATCTCGCGTTACTGGGAGGTCGAGGCCGCGGTGAACGCCTGCCTGCAGGCCTTCGGCAAGCTCGACATCCTGATCAACAACGCCGGGGCCCTGAAGCCCATCGCGCCGCTGATCGAGGCCGACCCCGAGGAATGGGGCCACGTTCTCGACGTGAACACCAAGGGCGTCTTCAACGGGATGCGCGCGGCGATGCCGGTGATGCTGGCGCAGGGCGGCGGCACGGTGATCACCATCAGCTCCGGCGCGGCCCACCGCCCGCTGGAAGGCTGGAGCGCCTATTGCACCTCCAAGGCGGGCACGGCGATGCTGACCCGCGCGGCGCACCTCGAAAACGCGGACAAGGGCCTGCGCATCATGGGCCTCTCGCCCGGCACGGTGGCGACGCAGATGCAGCGCGACATCAAGGCCAGCGGCGTGAACCCGGTGAGCCAGCTCGACTGGGAGGATCACGTGCCCCCCGAGTGGCCCGCCAAGACGCTGATGTGGATGTGCACCCCCGCCGCCGATGGTTACCTCGGCGAGGAGATCAGCCTGCGGGAGGAGGAGGTTCGCCGCACCGTGGGGCTCATCGCATGATCCGCCTTGAGAAGGACGGCGGCTTCTGGACCCTGACCATCGACCGGCCGGAGAAGGCAAACTCCCTCACGCGGGAGATGCTGACCGAGTTGGCGGATATCGCCACCGCGGCGGCCGAGGCACAGGTGCTGGTGATCACCGGAACGGGCAAGGTCTTCTCCGCAGGCGCCGACCTCGACGAGGCCCGTGCGGGGCTGGCGACCGATCCGGTCTGGGAGCGTCTCTCGGGTGCCGTGGCGGCGCTGCCCGGCCTCACCATCGCGGCGCTGAACGGCACGCTGGCGGGCGGGGCCATGGGGATGGCGCTGGCCTGCGACCTGCGCCTCGCGGTGCCGGGGGCGAAAGTCTTCTACCCCGCGATCAAGCTCGGCTTCCTGCCGCAGCCCTCGGACCCGGTCCGTATGGCGCAGCTGATCGGGCCTGCGCGGACCAAGCTGATCCTCATGGGCGCGCAGAAGCTGACGGCGGAGGAGGCCTATGCCTTCGGGCTGATCGACCGGATCGTCGAGGGTGACGTTCTGGCGGCGGCGCGGGAGATGTCCGCGGACGTGCTGGCGGCCGATCCGAAGGTCACGGCCGGGATCAAGGCCCTGTGCCGCTAACGGCGCCCCCTCCGCGGGCCGGCCGTGCGGGCGTGAAACTCCGGCGGGCGCCTGGCGATCCAGCGCAGGAACCCCTGCAGATCGGGATGGGCGCGCAGCGCCTCGGGCGTGTTCAGATCGCGGGCCAGTTCGGCCTCGGTGAAGGTCTTGTGGATCGTCGTGTGACAGATCTGGTGCAGCAGCACCTTGGGCCCGTGGGTGCCGCCCTTCAGCCGCGGCACGAGGTGATGCAGGCTCTGGCGCGCCTGCGGCGGAATGGGCCGCAGGCAGAGCGGGCAGATCGGGCTGGCGTCGCTGTCCTCCGTCATGGGGCTAATCTGGCCGAGGGGCCGGGAAAGGCAAGACGTGGCTGAGATCTGGGTGATCGGTGCGGGCCCCGCGGGGCTGATGGCGGCAGAGGCCGCGGCGGGGCAGGGCCATCGGGTCGTGCTGGCCGAGGCGATGCCCTCGCCTGCGCGCAAGTTCCTGATGGCCGGCAAGTCCGGGCTGAACCTGACCAAGGACGAACCCTTCGACCGGGTCCTCGCGGCCTATGGCGGGGCGGCGCCCGTGCTGCGCCCGATGCTGGAGGCCTTCGGTCCGCGCGACGTGCAGGACTGGGCAGAGGGGCTGGGACAGGCGCTCTTCACCGGCTCCACCGGGCGGGTCTTCCCGAAGGTGATGAAGGCCTCGCCGCTGCTGCGGGCCTGGCTTGCGCGGCTCGACGGGCTGGGGGTGGTGCTGCACCGGCGCTGGCGCTGGACCGGCTGGGGCGACAGCCCGCGCGCGCTGCGCTTCGACACGCCCGAGGGCCCGCGGGAGGTGACGCCCGACGCGGTGGTGCTGGCCTGCGGAGGGGCCAGCTGGGCGCGGCTCGGCTCCGACGGGGGCTGGGCGGCCTGGGTCGCGCCGGTGGCTCCCTTCCAGCCGGCGAACTGCGGTTTCCTCGTGGACTGGACCGAGAAGATGGCACCCCAGTTCGGCCGCCCGGTGAAGGCCGTGGCGCTGCGCGCCGGGGACCGGGTGAGCCGTGGCGAATTCGTGATCTCGGCCCGGGGCATCGAGGGCGGGGCGGTCTATGCCCTGGCCGACCGTCTGAGGGAGGGCGTGCCGCTGCTGCTGGACCTCGCGCCCGACCTGGGCCTCGAGGAGGTGCGGGCCCGGCTGTCACGCCGCAGGCGCGGCGATTCACTGGCCAGCCACCTGCGAAAGGCGCTGAAGTTCGACCCGGCGAAACGGGCGCTTCTGATGGAATGCGCACGTCCCCTGCCGGAGGACGTGGCGGCCGCGATCAAGGCGCTGCCCCTGCCGCTCGTGGGTCCGCGGCCGATGGACGAGGCGATCTCCGTCGCGGGCGGGCTGCGGTTCGAGGGGCTGGATGCGGAGCTTGGCGTCGTGGCGCGGCCGGGCGTCTTTGCCTGCGGCGAGATGCTGGACTGGGAGGCCCCTACCGGAGGCTACCTGCTGACCGCCTGCCTTGCGACCGGCCGCTGGGCCGGTCTGGCCGCAGCGCGCGCCTGCGCCTGAGGCCCAGTCCGGAAAATGCACATTTTCCGGTCCGTTTTCTTTCAAGAAAACGGGCTGGGGCGAGGGGCTGCAGGTCGTTCCGGCCGGGCGCGGAAAATTCTTCGAAGGATTTTCCCAAGAATTTTCGAAGATTCTTGGGTGGGTGCCGGGGCCTTTGCGCTTGGGGACATGCTGGAGGGGGGCTGTCTGCCCCCCGCCGCTGGCGCGGCCCCCCCGAGGATATTTCTGCAACGGAAATGAAGGGCCCCGGCGCGTGATGCGGCGGGGCCTTCTTTATGGGGGCGGTGCTTAGCCTGGGGAGGCGGCGCTGGTCAGGCGGCCTGGGCCGTCTTTTCCGAGGTGACCGCGCGCTTGTAGCCGGGGCGGGCGCGCAGGCGGGCGGCATAGGCAGCCAGCGGCGCGGGCGGCTCCGGGAAGCGGGCGGCGGCGGCCCAGTTCAGGCAATGCAGCGCCAGGATGTCGGGCACCGTCATCTCCTCGCCCGCGAGGTAGGGCTGATCCGCGAGGCGCGTGGCGAGGCTGGTGAGGTTCTTTTCGTACTCCCATCGCAGCGCGGGCTTGATGTCGGGCACGCGGCGCTCCTCGGGCAGGATGAAGGTATGGCGGGCGGCGGTCCAGATCAGCGCCTCGATCTCGTCCAGCACCTGGTGGGTCAGCGCGTCCTGCCGGGCGCGGGCCAGCGTGCCTGCCGGATGGGTCAGGCCGCCGTGGCGATCCGCGAGATAGGTCAGGATTGCGACGGAATCCGTCACCGGCTCGTCATCCACCAGAAGGATCGGCACCTTGCCGAGGGGCGAGAGGGCACAGACCGCGGCGGAGCGCGGCTGTTCGATCTGGCGGGTGTAGGGCTGCTCCAGTTCCTCCAGCGCCCACAGGACGCGGAAGGTGCGGTTCATCGGGCTGCCGATCAGCGTGTACATGTCTGTCCTCCTCCTCGGGCACGGCTCCTCCACCGGCCCATGGCGTCAGCAGAGCCGAAAAGCGGCAGCGCGTAAAGGGGAGGCGGATGTGCCCTAGCGGCGCGCCAGCATGGAGAGCCGGATCAGCGCACGTTCCACGAGGGCCTGCTGCGGGGCGCTCTGCCCGGCGGAGCGCAGGGCGAGGTCGGTGTCCGTGAGCAGGGTGATCGCCTGTTCCAGGCGCTGCGGGTCCCAGCCCTGTGCCTGTCGCAGCACCTTGTCGCGGCGCGGTCCGAAGACCGGCGGGCGCAGCCGGCCGATGCCCTCCTGCGGGCCGCCGGGGGCGGAGGAGACGGTGTAGAGCGTGCGGAAATGGCGCATCGCCCCGATGCAGAGCGTGACCGGCGCCACGCCCTGACCCTGCAGGCGGCGCAGCACCATGCCGAGGTCCCTGGCTCGGCCCTCGGCCACCACGTCGAGCGCATCATCGAGGGCGGCCTCGATCGAGCGCGGGGCGACCTCGGCGATGTCCTGCGCGGTGACCGGCGTATCGTCGCGGAACTTGTAGAGCGCGAGCTTCTCCAGCGTCTGGCGGAAGTCGCCGGGATCGAGCGTCTTGGCGAGGTCGGAAAGATCGCGCAACGCCTCGGGCGGCAGGGTCTTGAGGCCCGCGCGCTTCAGGTCGGCCTCGATCTCCTCCTGCGTGGGCGGGTTGTCGTAGATCGCGGCGCAATAGGCCGAGCGGTGGCCTTCGAAGGCCTTGCGGATCTTGGAGGTGGGCTTCAGCTGGCCGGCGGTGATCACGATCTGCGCGTCGCCGGGGCGCCAGTCCTCCAGCGCGGTGAGGATCGCGGGGGCGGCGGTCTCGTTCGCCTCTTCCACGAAGGCCACGCGCGGGCCGGGGAAGAACCCCTGCGCCTTGATCGCGTCGATAAGCTGCGCCGGGTCCTTGCGCAGGTCGCCGCCCTGCATCCGGGTCAGGCGCATCTCGGCCTCGCCCTCGGGGCCGATCAGGGCCGCGATGACCTCCTGCCGCTTCAGGGCCACGCGCATGGCGTCGGGCCCGTAGATCAGCAGGCCCGTGGCCTCGGGATCGGGCCGGGCGAAGTAGCGCGGGGCGTCGCGAGGCGAGAGCTTCATCGGCTCAGACCGCCGACGGGTCGGCGGGTAAATCGGGGGCGATGGCGTAGAGCCGGGTGGCGATCCGGTCGGCGAGGATGGTCATCAGCCGTTCGCGGGCGTCCATTGCGGCGGATTGCGTCGCCACGGTGGAGCCGGTGGCGGAATAGCCGGTGAAGCTGGAGACCTCGCCCGAGGTGATCACGTCCCCCGTGGCCACGGCCGTCAGGGTGAACATGGCCGCGCCGGTCACGTTGATCCGGGTCGCGATGTTCGAATCGGTGATCGCCATGCGCTCCTCGTCCACCCGCAGGGTCAGGTCGAGGAAATAATCCGGGTTGCCCGACCGGCCGAAGAGCGTCTCGAGGTGGCTGACGACGTCATAGGCGTCGCCGTCGCGCGGGGCCTCGATCTGCATCCGGTTCACCAGCCGGGTGGCCCCGCCCTGCGGCGCATAGGCGGGGGTGAAGCCGCAGGCGGCAAGGCCGCCCACGGATGCGCCCGCGGCTGCGAGCAGGGTCAGAAACCGGCGTCGGTCAGACAACGACATTCACGATCCGTCCGGGGACGACGATGATCTTCTTGGGCTGGGCCCCGTCCAGCGTCCGGATCACAGCTTTGCTGGACATCGCCAGCTTTTCAACCTCGTCCTTCGGCATGTCGCGCGGCACGGTGATTTCGCCCCGGCGCTTGCCGTTCACCTGGATCGGCAGGGTGACCGTGTCCTCGACCAGCATCGCCTCGTCGGCCTGCGGCCAGGGCGCGTCTGCGATCAGGCCCTCGCCGCCCAGCAGGGACCAGACCTCTTCCGCGAGGTGCGGGGTCATCGGCGACATCAGCTGGGCCAGAACCAGCGCCGCCTCGCGCTTGGCCGCGCCCCCGGCCTTGGACTTGCCGAGCGCGTTGGTGAAGGCATAGAGCCGCGCGATGGAGGCGTTGAAGCCGAAGCTCTCGATCCCCAGCGTCACGTCGCGCACGGCCTTGTGCATCTCGCGCAGCAAGGCCTCGTCCTCGGTCGCATCCGCAGGCGCCGCCGCGTCGATCTCGGCCGCGATGCGGTAGACCCGCGAGAGGTGCCGGTGCGCGGCTTCGGCGCCGGCGGCGGTCCATTCCACGTCCCGTTCCGGCGGGCTGTCGGAGAGCACGAACCAGCGCGCGGTATCCGCGCCGTAGGCAGAGATGATCGAGACGGGGTCGACCACGTTCTTCTTCGACTTCGACATCTTGGCGGAGGGGATGATCTCCACCTCGGTGCCATCGGCCAGCTTGCCGTCGGTCACATCCTCGGGGAAGTGATAGACGGGGCGGTCGTTGGCGTCCTTGGTCTGGTAGATCTCATGGGTCACCATGCCCTGCGTGAAGAGCGCGTTGAACGGCTCCTGCGCGGTGGAGGGCAGGTGGCCGCAGATGTGCATCGCCCGGGCGAAGAAGCGCGAGTAGAGCAGGTGCAGGATCGCGTGCTCGATGCCGCCGATGTACTGGTCGACGTTCATCCAGTAGGCGGCCTCGGTCATGTCGATGGGCACATCGGCGCGCGGCGAGGTGAAGCGCGCGTAGTACCACGAGCTGTCCACGAAGGTGTCCATCGTGTCGGTCTCGCGCCGGGCGGGCTTGCCGCAGGTCGGGCAGCTGCAGTCGCGCCACGTCGGGTGCCGGTCCAGCGGGTTGCCGGGCGTGTCGAAGGTGACATCGTCGGGCAGCCTGATCGGCAGGTTTTCCTTCTTCTCGGGCACCACGCCGCAGTCGGCGCAATGCACGACCGGGATCGGGCAGCCCCAGTAGCGCTGACGGGAGAGGCCCCAGTCGCGCAGGCGGAACTTGGTCACGCCGCGGCCCACGCCGTTGGCCTCGCAGAAGTCGATGGCGGCATCGACGCCCTGTTCGCCGGTCTGGACCTCTTCGCCCGCGAAGCCGCGCACGTAGCGGACCTTCTCGGACTTCAGCGGCACGAAGGCCTCGCCTGCCGGATACTCGCCCTCGACCGGTTCGAAGGTGGTGACGATGGGCAGCTCGTACTTCGAGGCGAACTCGTAGTCGCGCGGGTCATGGGCCGGGCAGCCGAAGATCGCGCCCGTGCCGTAGTCCATCAGGATGAAGTTCGCGATGTAGACCGGCAGTTCCCATGCGTTGTCAAAGGGGTGGCGGGCCTTGAGGCCGGTGTCATAGCCCAGCTTCTCGGCGGTCTCGATCGCCTCTTCGGTGGTGCCGCCCTTGCGGCATTCCTCGCAGAAGGCGGCGATCTTCTCGTCCTTCGCGGCCAGTTCCTTGGCCAGCGGGTGATCGGCCGAGATGCCGACGAAGGAGGCGCCCAGCAGGGTGTCGGGACGGGTGGTATAGACCTCGACCCGGTCATGGCCGAGCTCTTCCTCGCCCTCGACGAGGCCGAAGGAGAATTGCAGGCCGCGCGACTTGCCGATCCAGTTGGCCTGCATCAGCTTGACCTTGGCGGGCCAGTCGTCGAGCCCGTCGAGCGCCTCGAGAAGGTCCTCGGAGAAGTCGGAGATCTTGAAGAACCACTGGGTCAGCTCGCGCCGTTCGACCAGTGCGCCCGAGCGCCAGCCGCGCCCGTTCTCGACCTGCTCGTTCGCCAGCACGGTCATGTCGACCGGATCCCAGTTCACCACGGCGTTCTTGCGGTAGACGAGGCCCTTGTCGAGGAAGTCGAGGAACAGCGCCTGCTGCTGGCCGTAGTATTCCGGATCGCAGGTGGCGAATTCACGCGACCAGTCGATCGACAGGCCCAGCGGCTTCATCTGGCCGCGCATGTCGGCGATGTTGTTGTAGGTCCACTCCTTGGGGTGACCGCCCGAGGCCATTGCGGCGTTCTCGGCGGGCATCCCGAAGGCGTCCCAGCCCATTGGGTGCAGCACGTTGTGCCCGGTGGAGGACTTGTAGCGCGCCACGACGTCGCCCATCGTGTAGTTGCGCACGTGGCCCATGTGGATGCGCCCCGACGGGTAGGGGAACATCTCGAGCACGTAGTACTTCGGTTTGTCCTGCGCCACTTCGGCGCGGAAGATGCCGGCCTTGTCCCAGGCCTCTTGCCACTTGGCTTCGATTTCGGCGGCGGAATAGCGCGACATGCGGCGTCCCCTGCGGTTTGAATGCTTGGGAGGCGTGATATGCGCCCGCGCCGGGCGGGTCCAGAGGATATCCCGTGGAATTGCGGCATTGGCGGGTCTTCCCCGGCGGTCTCGGACCGGTATAACGGGGACCAGAGGCAGGAACGGCGCAAGGGCGGGCAGAATGAAGATATTGGTGATCCACCAGAACTTTCCGGGGCAGTACAAGCATCTCGCCCCGGCCCTGGTGCGGGCCGGCCACGAGGTGACGGCGCTCACGCTGCGGGTCGAGAAGCCGGTGGTCTGGAACGGTGTCCGGGTCATTCCCTACAAGATCGGGACGAAGGCGAAGCAGCAGACCCACCCCTGGGTGCTGGATTTCGACAGCAAGGTGACCCGGGGCGAGGCCTGTTTCCGCGCGGCCCGTGCCCTGCGCGAGACCGGCTATACGCCCGATGTGATCCTCGCCCATCCCGGTTGGGGCGAGTCGATGTTCCTCAAGGACGTCTGGCCCGGCGCGCGACTAGGGCTCTACTGCGAGCTCTATCACCTGGCCGAGTATCCGCACACGCAGTTCGATCCCGAGTTCACCAGCAAGGACCCCGAGGCGGACAAGCTGCGCCTGCGCCTGAAGAACCTGAACAATCACCTGCAGTTTCCCTTTGCCGATGCGGGCATCAGCCCGACCGCCTTCCAGGCGGATACCTTCCCGCCGGAATTCCGCGACAAGATCAGCGTGATCCATGACGGTATCGACACCGATGCCCTTCAGCCCCGACCGGGCGCGACCTTCACCCTGCCGGGGGGCCGCGTCCTGAGCCGCGAGGACGAGGTGATCACCTTCGTGAACCGCAACCTCGAGCCCTACCGCGGCTACCATGTCTTCATGCGGGCCCTGCCGGAGCTTCTGCGGCGGCGCCCGGGGGCAGAGATCCTCGTGGTCGGCGGCGACGGCGTGAGCTACGGCGCGCAGCCCCCCGCCGGCAAGACGTGGAAGCAGATCTACATCGACGAGGTCCGCGGGCAGATCTCCGATGCCGACTGGGCCCGGGTGCATTTCCTCGGCCGCATTCCCTATGACCGGTTCGTGGCGATGCTGCAGCTCAGCCGGGCGCATATCTACCTGACCTATCCCTTCGTGCTCAGCTGGTCGATGCTCGAGACGATGAGCGTCGGCGGCGCCCTCGTGGCCAGTGCGACCGCGCCGGTGCAGGAGGTCCTGACCGATGGCGAGACCGGGCTGCTGGTCGACTTCTTCGACGGTGCCGGGCTGGTGGACCGGGTGGAGGAGCTGCTGGAGGACGAAGGCCTGCGCCAGAGGCTCGGGGCAGCGGCGCGCGAGGTGGTCGTGGGCGGCTATGACCTCAAGCGGCATGGCCTGCCGCGGCAGATGGACTGGGTGGCCACATTGGCGGGGCATCCGCTCTGAACCCGGGCGGGGAGACGGCATGAAAAAGGCGCCCTGCGGGGCGCCTTGTCATGTCCGGAGCGGCGTGGTGGGCCGGCTCAGCGTTTGCCGTCGGCAACGCGCAGCTGGCGGGCGCGGGTCAGGATCGCATCCTCGACCGCACGCTGCGTGGAGGTTGCGACCTGCCGACCGGAGCGATCCATCAGTGCCACGTGCAGCGAGCGCGCCTCGAGAGCCGGGTCGCTGACGAGGATCGTCGCGCGGTAGGCCTGACCGCCGCCCGGGGGCACGCCGTAGCCGGTGGTGATCACCCCTGTGAAGGGGTCGACGGACTCGACCGGCAGGAAGCTCAGCACGTCGAGGGAGGCATTCCAGAGGTAGCGATTGACCGCCACGGTGGTGCCGTCGTCGCGCTGCCGGAAGAGATCCCAGATGGTGCTGCCGCCCAGACCTTCGGGGTTGGCGCCGGTGGTGCGGATCCGCTCCATGGTCGCGTCGTTCTCCGCGGTCGGGGCGCTGCCAACGCCACAGCCCGTCAGGAAAATCGTGGCCGTCAGGCCCAGAACAGCGGTGGTGCGCGTCAGGTTCATGCGAGGATCCCGTTCCAGTCGTCTGCACCGATGTACCGAAGCCGGGAACGCGGGGCAAGCGCCTTTCCCCCGCCGCCGCGGGCCCTGAACCAGCCGTGACCGGTGCTGCGCCGCAGGGGGCAGTGGCCGATCCCGAAACCTGTGCCGGCGCCCCGGCTACTATAGACTCGCTCCATGCGATCCGGGCGGCGGGACAGCTTGCCTGCCCAGTCAGGCAGGGCACCCGGTCCGGGTGGACGCCAGCCGGGGCCCTCCAGCTGGGGCCCTCCCGGCCAGCCTTGGGCGGGTCCTCTTCGCCCGTCGATCCGGGCCGGGCGGGCGCGGGCCGCATCGGTGCGCCGCGCCACACGGCGTCCGCATCCTGCCGCCTGCCCTGCCTGATCCTCGCGGCGGCTGCCGTTGCATCTGTCCGCCCGTCTGACCCAGAGCAGGCCGTCGCTGGCCGGGGGCTGCGGAAACTGTGGCACCTTTGCACCAATTGCGGCGCCGGTTTGTCCCCCCCTCGGCGGCGGACTTGCAATGAAAGGGTGAAAAGAGCGAAAGACGCTGCATACCCAATCCGGATTCTCCGATTGGGGCACTCTGAGAAACCGAGGGAAACACATGAAAAAGATTCTCTTCGCGTCGACTGCCCTGGCCCTGACCGCCGGCGCCGCCGCAGCAGAAACCAGCATCGCAGGCTATGGCCGTTTCGGTGTTGTCTACGACGAGTCGCGTGCTGACGAGACCTACATCGAGCAGCGCTTCCAGCTGACCTTCACCGGCACCACCACCGCCGACAACGGCCTGGTCTTCGGCGGCAAGATGCGTATCCGTTCGCAAGAATCGGGCGACGTGACCCTGGACTCGACCGCAAACGCGGCTCAGATGTTCATCAAGACCGGCGGCCTGACCCTGCAGGTTGGCAACGTTGACTGGGCGATGGACAACATGCCCGGCGCATCGTTCAACACCACCATCGGTCTGCAGAACTTCGAAGGCCCGGCCGGCATCAGCGCGTACTCCTCGCGCGGTTCGTCGAACACCGGCGTTGCGCTGATCTACTCGATGGCTGGCTTCACCGGCCACATCTCCTACGACGTCAACACCGACGACGTGGACGGCGTGATCTCGTACGAAACCGGCGGCTACACCTTCGCTCTGGGCCTGTCGGACTACGACGACGCACTGGGCGCACCCGAGTGGATCCTGACTGCTGGCGGCACCGTCGGCATGTTTGACTTCTCGGCTGGCTACACCGGCTACGACGACTACGGCTTCTGGTCCGTGTACGGCGGCACCGACGTCGGCGCAGCAACCAAAGTCCGTGGCTTCCTGGGCTACGACGACGACGCAGAAGAGTGGGCATACGGCGCAGACGTTGCACACGACCTGGGCGGCGGCGCTGCTCTGAAGGCCGGCGTCTTCGACAAGTACAGCCGTTCGCTCGGCGACCGTTACACCGAGGCCGACCTCGGCGTGACCTTCAGCTTCTAATTCTTAGAAGCCGGGTTACTCGGTACAAGGGGGCGGTTCCGCGAGGAACCGCCCTTCTTCTTTTCCGCGCTCGGCCCTCTCCGCCGGCGTGCCGCCCGGACCCGCGTCCGGGTGTTTTCGTTTCCGGGTCTTTTCATTTCGGGCGCCATGTTGTTCCTTGGCGCAGAACTGCAAGAGGCCCGTCCATGTCCCTGTCCGAGATCCGCACCCGTATCGCCAAGGCCGAGGCCGACGCCGGCCGCCCCGCGGGCGATGTCACCCTGATCGCCGTGTCCAAGATGCAGCCCGACGACCGCGTCGAGGAGGTTCTGAAGGAAGGCCAGAGGGTCTTCGGCGAGAACCGCGTGCAGGAGGCTGCCGGCAAGTGGCCGATGTTCCGCGAGACCTATGACGGGATCGAGCTGCACATCATCGGCCCGCTCCAGACCAACAAGGCGCGGCAGGCGATGGAACTGGCGCAGGCGATCCATTCGGTGGACCGGCCCAAGCTGGCCACGACGCTGGCCCGTCTGGCGCAGGAGATCGGCAGCTGTCCCGAGCTCTACATTCAGGTGAACACTGGCGAGGAGCCGCAGAAGGCGGGTATCCTTCCCGCCGACGCCGATGCCTTCGTGGCGGAGTGCCGCGGGCTCGACCTGCCGGTGCAGGGCCTGATGTGCATTCCCCCGGTGGAGGAGGAGGCCGCGCTCCACTTCGCCCTGCTGGCCAAGATCGCCGAACGCAACGGGCTGGCCGGTCTCTCCATGGGGATGAGCGGCGATTTCGAGAAGGCGATCAGCTTCGGCGCGACCCATGTGCGCGTCGGCTCTGCCATCTTCGGCGCCCGCGACTGACATGGCACGCCGGGGCCTGACGCTCCGGACCGGCGCGATGCGACAGTCTCAGAGCGGGCGCAGGGCCTCGGCCACGGCGTCGAGCTGCGCGCCCGGCTCGCCCTCGGGCGCGGCGCGGCCGGTGCGGGCGGCGGTCACCAGCGCGCGGAACAGTGCACGCTGACGATTGGCGTAGAAGAGATGTTCCGGGTGCCATTGCACCCCCACGGCGAAGGGTGGCGCCGCCCGTTCGATGGCCTGGATCATCCCGCCCTCGTCCCGGGCCGCCACGCGCAGCCCTTCGCCGAGGCAATCCACCGCCTGCGTGTGCAGGGCGTTGACCTTCATCGGTGCCTCGCCCGCGATCAGCGACAGCTGCGTGTCGGGCTGTATCTGCACGCGCTTGCGGGGCAGGATGGTGCGGATGTGGCGGCTGTCCATGTAGCGGCCATAGGCGTCCTGTTCCAGCGTGCCGCCGAGGGCGACGTTCAGCATCTGGCTGCCCCGGCAGATGCCGAGCACCGGCTTGAACGCGGCCTGTGCCTCCTCGACCAGCCGCCGCTCCAGCGCATCGCGGGCGGCATCGAAGCGGGCCGAGGCCACGAGGGCACCGCCGTAGAGATCGGGCGAGATATCGTCGCCGCCCCCGATGACGATCCCGTCCACGAGGCCCACGTGGGCGGGCCGTCCCGCACCCCAGCGGACTGCCTGACCGCCGGCCAGCCAGATGTTCAGCGCCACGAGCGGAAAGATCCGCCAGCCCGACCGGGCGGAGGTGGTGACCCCGATCAGGGGCCGCCCATCGGTTGAGGTCATCGCGGCAGCTCCAGCCCGCTTTCATGCAGCAGCGCGCCGCAGCGCCGGGCCCAGTTCTGGCGGCTCAACGTGATCGGCCCGTGGCTGCCGAGCCACGCGTTCGCCAGCCGTTGGAGGAGGACCGTGTCCTCGGCGATCCGTTCCACCAGCAGCCAGCGGTTCCATTCATCCGCGAAGGACCAGCGCGGATCGTCGATCCGGCAATCGGGCAGGCGGAAGTGGAACGCAGGCCGCGCACCGGTGCCATGGTCCGGCCCCAGCGCCCGCTCCACCGTCTGCGGATCGCGCCACGCGAAGATCGGCAACATGTCGAGGCCGAAGTTCCGGCTTTGCAGATGCTCGAGGTAGGTGCCCTGCACCCTGTCGGGCGTGGCGTCCGGCCCGAGGCGGGCAAGGTCGGCCACCAGGCGGGTGGGATAGGGCGCGGTGAAGGGCAGCACCTTGCGGCTGTCGTCGATCGGCAGGGCGCGGCGCATCCAGTCCTCGATCAGCGCATAGGCCAGCAGCGGCCGGGTGATCCCCGCCGCATCCTCCGAGGCGATCTGGATATTCAGGTGCAGCCCGAAGCCATAGAAGACATGGGCCGAGGAGCCCTGCGCCCCCTCGCGGCGCATCGGGCCGCGCAGCGCCTCCAGCGCCTCCAGCCCGGCGAGGTCCAGCGGTTCGGTCACGATCTCGACAGGGATCACCTCGCGGCCAAGTTCCATGCCGGCGACCCGCACGGTGCGCGAGCCGGACTTGCGCAGGGCGGTGTCGAGATAGATCTCGATCTTGCCCAGCTTGGAGCCGGTGATTTCCCAGTCGGTCTCGTCGGTGCAGCGGGCCTTGCCACCCAGTTCGCGGGCCAGCAGGCGCGCGGTCTCACTCTCGGTCAGGCCGGTGAATTCGATCTCCACGCCGCAGAGGCGCGGATCGCCCTCCGGCGTCTGAGGCCGGGGAAGGGGGGTAAAGCGGGTCAGGGTCGTGCGCTCGGTCATCGGTGTCTCAACCTCGTGATCGTTGCGTCGGTTCCCTTTCTGACCGGTTTTGCCCGTTCTGTCAGCCCTGCGAGGCTTCCGCCTCGATCTGCGCGCGCGACTTGCGGGCGCGTTCGGTGGCCGATTTCAGCTGCCCGCAGGCGGCCATGATGTCCTCGCCCCGCGGGGTGCGGATCGGCGAGGCATAGCCCGCCTTGTGCACGATGTCGGCAAAGGCCTCGATCCGCGACCAGTCCGACCGCTCGTAGGGGGCGCCGGGCCATTCGTTGAAGGGGATCAGGTTGATCTTGGCCGGGATGCCCTTGATCAGGTTCACGAGGCGGCGCGCATCGGCATCCGTGTCGTTCACGTCCTTCAGCATCACGTATTCGAAGGTGATCCGCTCGCTGTTGGAAAGGCGCGGATATTCCTTCAGCGCGGCGATCAGCGTCTCGATGTTCCAGCGCTTGTTGATCGGCACCAGCTTGTTGCGCACCTCGTCGGTGGTCGCGTGGAAGGAGACCGCCAGCAGGCAGCCGATCTCTTCCGCGGTCTTCGCGATCTCGGGCACGACGCCGGAGGTCGACAGCGTGATGCGGCGGCGCGACAGGGCGATGCCCTCGCCGTCCATGGCGATCTTCATCGCGTCGCGCACGTTGTCGAAGTTGTAGAGCGGCTCGCCCATGCCCATCAGCACGATGTTGGACAGCAGGCGGGTCTCGTCCTTCGGCTCGCCGGGCTTGGGCCATTCGTTCAGGTCGTCGCGCGCCAGCATGATCTGGCCCACGATTTCGCCCGCGGTCAGGTTGCGGACCAGCTTCTGGGTGCCGGTGTGGCAGAAGGAGCAGGTCAGCGTGCAGCCCACCTGCGAGGAAATGCACAGCGTGCCCCGGTCGCTTTCGGGGATATAGACCACTTCGACCTCATGACCGCCGGCGATCCGGACGAGGTACTTGCGCGTGCCATCGGCCGAGACCTGCTTCGACACGATCTCGGGCAGGTCGATGGTGAAGGTCTCCGCCAGCAGGGCGCGGTAATCCTTGGAAAGGTTCGTCATCTCCGCGAAGTCACGCACGCCCCAGTGATAGACCCACTGCCAGACCTGGTTGAGCCGCATCTTGATCTGCTTCTCGGGCGTGCCCGCCTCGATCAGGGCCGCGCGCATCGCGTCCCGCGTCAGGCCGACGAGGTTCAGCTTGCCGGTTTCGGGCAGCTTGCGCGGGATGGTCATCACATCCTGCGTGATGGGCGCGGTGGCGTCATTGGGCATCGGAAAGGTCCGGTCTGTCAGGCAGATATCAGGGCGATAGGGCATATAGGGCCCGTCGAAGCGCAGATAAATAGCGGATTCGCGGGCAAAAGGAAACAGCGCCGTTCGCGCGGCGCTGTCGGGGGCCGTGCTGGCCCGGTTTGCTGTGGCCGGGGCAAGCCCCGGGCCGGATCAGTTGGTGCAGCGTTTCTCGGCTTCTTCGACCATCGCGGTGAAGCCCAGAAGCGAAAAGGTGTCCTTGGTCGCGGTGCCGCGGCCCGAAACGCCGGTGACGACGGCAGAGGAGCCACGCTTCATCGCGGTCAGGATCTTGCTGTCCTCCGAGGGGGAGGCGGGCCAGGCCCACTCGCCCTCGGTGAAGAGCTCGAACTCGGTGCCGTCGACGTTCAGGTTCACGGTCGAACCATCGCGGAACGGGTAGCCGCCGGTGAAGGTGATCTGGCCGGCCACTTCCGCGCCGGGGCGGAAGAAGGCCATCAGCAGGATGTCCCCGCGGCGCACCGAGACGGTCCGGCCGTCCTTGGTGTTCACCGTCTCCTTCGGCGCCGAAACGGCCCAGCATTCGCGGGGTTCGCTGCCTTCGAAGACACTCCAGTCCGTGCGCTCGGCGACTTGATTGTCGCTGACCTGCTGCGCAACTGCACCCGAAGCGGCCAGGGCGATGTAGCCGGCCACGGCGAACGCAATTCGTGATTTCATATGTCCAGCCTCCAAGCTGTCCTTGCCCCTGAGGGCGCCTCAATCGGCCCCGCCCGCGTTCAACCGCCTGTTCCGGCATCGGGCCATTTTGCACTCGACAGTGCAATATTAGCTCGAATTCCGCCACAGGCGAAAGGGCGATTGGCAAAAAATCGCGTAGCCGTGAGGCCCTGTCAGAGCGCCCTTCGCAGCCTGCCGCGCCGCAGGGGCGTGCCGGTCACCGGCGCCGGGCACGGCCTGTCCGTCCCAAGGGGGAGGGCCATGAAAAAGGGGCCGCCGAATGCTCCGGCGGCCCCGTCCGATCCCGTGATCCGCCGCTCAGTTCGAGGTTTCGAGCGGCACTGCGTCGGGCGTGGTTTCGGTCTCTGCATCCGCATCGGTACTGGCGGGCGCGATCACCGGCGCATCGTCCAGCCCCTCGGGCTGGCCGACCACGACGAAGCTCAGCTTCTCGGGGTCCATCAGCTCGCGCGCCACGCGGTTCACGTCGTCCAGCGTCACGGCCTCCAGCTTGGAGTTGCGGGTGGCGATGTAGTCGATCGGCATCCCCGACATCTGCATGCCGACGAGGATGTTCGCGATCGGACCGTTGCCGTCGAAGCGCAGCGGGTAGGCGCCGGTCAGGTACTTCTTGGCCGCGGAAAGCTCTTCCTCGGTCACGCCCTCCTCGCGGGCCTTGCGCCACTCGTCCCGCACGAGGCCCACGGCCTCGGCCACGCGGTTGTTCGCGGAGGCGAGCGAGCCCATCCAGACCTTCGCCTGGTCGCGGTCCACGAGGTAGGAGTAGACGCCGTAGGTCAGGCCGCGCTTGACGCGCACCTCCTTCATCAGGCGGCTTTCGAAGCCGCCGCCGCCGAGGATCGTGTTCAACAGGTAGGCGGCGAAGAAGTCCGGATCGTCCTGCCCCATGCCGGGCTGGCCGAAGAGCACGACCGACTGCGGCGTGTTGAACGGCACCTGACGCACCTGCCCGTCGAAGGCCGGGTTGGCCGGACCGGGCAGGGGGGCGCCGGCGGTGGGCAGATCCCCCAGCAAGTCGTCGAGCAGGGTCTTCAGCTCGTCCGGGGTGATGTCGCCCACGGCACCGACATAGAGCCGGTCCTGCGCGAGGGCATTGTGCTGGGCATGGATCAGGTCCTCGCGGGTCAGGGCGCTGACGCTCTCCTCGGTCCCCTCCATGGCAGTGCCGTAGGGGTGCATCCCGTAGGTCTGCTGGGCAAAGGCCTCGCCGGCGATGTCATTCGGGTCCTGCGCGTTGGAGCGGATGATCGAGAGCACCTGCGCCCGCACCCGGGTGATCGCATCCTCGTCGAAGCGCGGCTCGGTCAGGGACTGGTGCAGCAGGTCGATCGCCTCGTCCCGGTTCTCGGTCAGGAACTTGGCCGAGACGGAGAGCGTGTCATCGCTCACGTCGTAGTTGAAGGAGGCGGCGAGGTTCTCCCGCGCGCGGGTGAAATCCTGCGCGTCCATGTCGCCGGAACCTTCCTCGAGCAGGCCGCTCATCAGGTAGGTCGCGCCGCGCTTGCCGGGTTCGTCCAGCGAGGCGCCGCCCCGGAAGCGGAGCTCCAGCGCGGTGAAGGGAATCGAGTGATCCTCCACCAGCCAGGCGGTGATGCCCCCGTCCGAGGTCACCTCCTGGATGTTCACCTCGGCCCGCAGCGGCAGGGCCGCAAGCGAGAGGGCGATCGGGGCCATCAGGCGGAACAGCATGGTCATTGGGTCACCTCCTCGCCGGTCAGCCAGCCGGTGACGGCGCGATCCCGGTTCAGGACCTCCCGCGCGGCGGCCATGATGTCGTCCTCGGTCACGTCCTGCAGGATCTGCGGCCAGTCCTGCACGTCCTGCACCGTCAGCCCCTGCGTCAGGGCCGATCCGTAGCGCCGGGCGAGGGCATCCACGTCGTCGCGGGCATAGATCTGGGAGGCGCGGATCTGCATCTTGATCCGGTCCAGTTCCTCGGTGTCGACGCCGTCTTCCATGAAATCGGCCAAAGCCTGGTCCAGCGCTGCCTCGCCCTCCTCGAGGGAGACCCCCTGCGAGGGTACGATGTAGACCCCGAAGAGCGTGTCATCGAGCGAGGTGCCGTCGTAGTAGGCCGAGGCATAGACCGCGGTCTGGCTGTCGTACTGCAGCTTTTGCGTCAGGTAGGAGGTCTGCCCGCCGCCCAGAAGCTCCGCCAGCAGCGTCAGCGCGGCGGCCTCGGTCTGGTCGCCCGCGTCCCGCTCGGGGGCAAGGTAGGTGCGGCTGACATAGGGCTGCGCGATGCGCGCGTCGCGATAGGTCAGGCGGCGCTCGGCGGTCTGGGGCGGCTCCTGCGGGCGCATGCGCTCCGGCAGGTCGGGATTGGCCGGCAGCACGCCATAGTACTTTTCGGCCAGCTCCTTCACGCCCTCGGGGGTCACGTCGCCCGACACCACGAGGATCGCGTTGTTCGGCGCGTAGTAGGTCTTGTAGTAGTCGAGCGCGTCCTGCCGGCTCAGCGCCTCCATCTCGTGACGCCAGCCGATCACCGGGATGCCGTAGGGCGAGTTCAGGTACTGCGCCGCCATCGCCTGCTCGCGGTAGAGCGCCTGCGGGTTGCTCTCGGTGCGCTGGTTGCGCTCCTCGATGATCACCTGCCGCTCGGTGGCGATGTCGTCCTCGGAGAGGTTCAGGTTGACCATCCGGTCACTCTCCATCTTCATCATCAGTTCCAGCCGGTCGGCGGCGACGCGCTGGAAATAGGCGGTGTAGTCCTGCCCGGTGAAGGCATTGTCGGTCCCGCCGTTCTCGGCCACGGTCTTGGACAATTCGCCCGAGGCCATGGTCTTGGTGGCCTTGAACATCAGGTGTTCCAGGAAATGCGCCACGCCGGAGACGCCGGGCGTCTCGTCGGCGGCGCCGTTGCGGTACCAGACCATCTGCTGCACCACCGGCGCGCGGTGATCCTCGATCACCACCACCTCCATGCCGTTCGACAGGGTGAAATCCGTCACCAGGTCGTTCAGCCCCGGTTCCGCCGCGCCGGCGGCAACGGGAAGCGCGGCTCCCAGCCCCAGCGCCAGCAGGGGCCCGATTACACGTTGCATGAAAGTTCCTTTCCCCATGGGCTCGCCCAGCAAGATACGCCAGTGGCCCACCCCTGCAAGACACCTGACGGGGATGTGACAGCCGGAGACCGGCGCCCCGCCGCCTTCATCCACTGTTCCCAAATATCCCGGGGGGACACGCCGCAGGCGTGGCGGGGGCAGTGCCCCCTCTGCCGCGCAAGGAGAGCCCCCGGCCCGCACGGACACGCACAGCCCGAACCGCTGCCCGTTTTCTTCGAAGAAAACGGACCGGAAAATTCGAATTTTCCGGGGAGCGCCGCACTGTCTCGGCTTGGGCTGTCTCGGCGTGGGCTGTCGGGGCTTGGACTGTTGCCGTCTGCCCGGCGAAAGCGCGCGCGCTTCAAGGCGCGCCCTGCACGGGACCTGCCCGGTTCACGCTGCCACGGTGAAGACTGCGCCGGACCACACGGTCATGGGGGCTCGGCCGGGGGTTACTCGGCCGGCGGGCTGGTGGGCGTTTCCGCGCCGGCGGTACGCCATTGCCACGCGGTGCCACGGCCGTTCAGGGACTCGTCCCCGTAGGCCTGGTAATAGCGGTCCACGTGGAACAGGCGGATCTTGGTGAACCGCTGTTTGCGCTTGCGGAAGTCCTGGTCTTCCTGCGCCAGTGTCTGGCGGATGTCCGGCTGCACGCCGTTGCGCGTCGCATGCGCGACGAGCTGGCCTTCGTCCGAGGGCACGCCCTGCTGGGCCAGCGTGGCGCGGCTGCCGCCGAGGGCGGCCACGGCGTCGGCATTGGGGGTCTGGTCCGTGCGATTGCTGCCGCCGGGGGTCGGCGTCGGCAGGCTGGCATAGCTCTCGGGCTGCTGCAGTTCCTTGCCGGGCAGGATCGCGAATTCCTCGGGGCCGTCCGACGAGTTCTTGAAGGACCGCAGCTGGGTCACGCCCTCGGGCGTGCCGGAGCAGGCCGCGAGAGCCAGAACCGAAATCAGAAGCATGCCGCGCGTCAGGTGCATCGGGTCCCCCTTGCTCACTTTCGCCCTGTGTAACGGATCACGCGACCGAGGTCACGCGCCCTTTTTCCGGGCCGGCAGCAGCACCAGCGCCAGCGCGCCGATGAAGATCGTGATGTCGGCCACGTTGAAGGCATAGGGGTTCTCGATCCCGCAGCAGGACATGTTCAGGAAGTCCGCCACCGCGCCGTAGAGCAGCCGGTCGACGACATTCCCCAGCGCCCCGCCGATCAGCAGGCCGGCGGCGATCATGCCCCAGCGGCCCGGGCGTTCCTTGCGGGTCCACAGGAAGACCGCCACGCAGATCACCAGCGCCAGCCCGATCAGCACCCAGCGGCCAAGGTCGGCGCTCTGCGAAAAGAGGCCGAAGTTGATGCCGTAGTTCCACGCCATGCGGAAGTTCAGCAGAGGCGGCAGAACATCGATCTCGCCCAGGGTCCGGAGGTCCATCATGTGCACCACCACGTACTTGCTGACCTGGTCGATGAGGAAGGTCCAGAAAGCCGACCAGAAGAGAATGCGCATCCGCATCGAGGCGTGACCTCTTTCGCTGTCGTTGAAAAGGGCGGGGCGGCCCGAGACAGGCCGCCCCGCGTGTTCATCTTGTCCGGGATCAGTGCCGGAAGTGGCGCATGCCGGTCATGACCATGGCGAGGCCGGCCTCGTCCGCGGCCTTGATCACCTCGTCATCGCGCATCGAGCCACCGGGCTGGATCACTGCAGTGGCACCGGCCTCGGCCGCGGTCAGCAGGCCGTCGGCGAAGGGGAAGAAGGCGTCCGATGCCACGACCGAGCCCTGCGTCAGCGGCGTGGAAAGCTCCAGCGCCTCGGCCATGTCCTGGCTCTTGCGGGCGGCGATGCGGCAGCTGTCGACGCGCGACATCTGGCCCGCGCCCACGCCCACGGTGGCGCCGTCCTTGACGTAGACGATCGCGTTCGACTTGACGTGCTTGGCGACTTTCCACGCGAAGAGCAGGTCCTTCATTTCCTGATCGGTGGGGGCGCGCTTGGTCACGACCTTCAGGTCGTCCTCGGAGATGAAGCCGTTGTCCTTGTCCTGCACCAGCAGACCGCCGGACACCTGCTTGTAGGCCAGCGCGGCCTCGGCAGGGTTGGCAAGGCCGGGGGTGACCAGCAGGCGCAGGTTCTTCTTCTTGGCGAAGATGTCCAGCGCGTCGTCATGGACGCCGGGGGCGATGACCACCTCGGTGAAGATCTGGCTGATCTCTTCCGCCGTCTCGCGGTCGAGGCGGTGGTTCAGCGCGATGATGCCGCCGAAGGCCGAGGTGCGGTCGCAGTCGAAGGCCCGCTGGTAGGCTTCCTTCAGCGTGGCCGCCTTGGCGACGCCGCAGGGGTTGGCGTGCTTGATGATCGCGCAGGCCGGGCCGTTCTCGGGCAGGAATTCCGACACCAGTTCAAAGGCCGCGTCGGTGTCGTTGATGTTGTTGTAGGACAGTTCCTTGCCCTGCAGCTGCTTGGCGGTCGCCACGCCCGGACGGTTGGAGCCGTCGGTGTAGAAGGCCGCGCGCTGGTGCGGGTTCTCGCCATAGCGCAGGTTTTGCGCCAGCGTGCCGGCAAAGGCGCGGCGGCGGGGCGAGGTCTGCTCCAGCGCGCCTGCCAGCCAGGTCGAAACGGCGGCGTCATAGGCGCCGGTGCGGGCGTAGGCGGTCAGCGCCAGCTGCTTGCGGTAGCCGAGGCGGGTCTTGCCGCCATTGGCCTTCAGCTCTTCGATCAGCGTCGCGTAGTCCTCGACGTCGGTGACGACGTTGACGAACTTGTGGTTCTTGGCCGCGGCGCGGATCATCGCGGGGCCGCCGATGTCGATGTTCTCGATGCAGGTGTCGTAGTCGGCACCCTTGGCGACGGTTTCCTCGAACGGGTAGAGGTTCACGACCAGCAGGTCGATGCCTTCGATCCCGTGCTGGTTCATGGCCGCCACATGCGCCTCGTCATCGCGCAGGGCCAGCAGGCCGCCGTGGACGTTGGGGTGCAGCGTCTTCACGCGGCCGTCCATCATCTCGGGGAAGTTGGTGATCTCGGACACGTCCTTGACCGTCAGACCCTCGGCGCGCATCGCCTTGGCCGTGCCGCCGGTGGACAGAAGCTCGATGTCCATCGCGGCCAGCTCGCGGGCCAGGTCGATCAGTCCGGTCTTGTCGGATACGGAAAGGAGCGCGCGGCGCACGGGGTAAAGGTCGGTCATCGGGTCGGTCCAGTTATGTTGCGTCAGCTTCCGGCGTCGCCGTCGTCCCGGTGCAGGTCCCGGATGGATATAGGGGTGTCCTGCGCCTTGGCCAGCGACCAGCGGATGCGGGTCGCATAAAGCATCGCGCGGGAGGATAGAACGATTTGTTTGGTCGCGCGGGGCTTCAAACGGTTCTTTTCGAGATAAACCGAGGGGTCGAGGCGCAATTCGGCCTTGCCGTCGTGCCGGAAGACCCACAATTCCCCCGATTTCAGCGCCAGCGAGACCGCAGCCCCCCCCATGTCGATCTGCGCTTCGACGTCCGGATGCAGGTGGAAACGGATCTGGTAGGGGATTCCGGCGAGGCTGGACGAATCCATCGCCTTGTCGAACCGCTTCTTCTCGCGGTCCTCGATCGCCAGCATCAGGTCCTCGCCCGCCATGCCGCGCCCGTCGAAGGTCAGCTCCAGCGTGCGGGCGTGGGTCAGCCCGTGGCTGCGCAGATAGCCGTCGTGTCCGCCCTGGAAACGCAGCCCGTCGGGGGCCTGCGACATGCGGATCGGCACTTTCCTCGGCCCGTCGATCAGCGGCTCGCCCTTGGCGGTGGCCGGGCCCAGCCGGGCGGAGGAGAGACCCTCCAGCGCCAGCGTCGAATGCGAGGGCGTGGCCCGTCCGGCGCGGCGCCAGTCCAGCCCGAAGCTGATGCCCGAGCCACAGTTCACCACCACGGGACGGCGGCCCGAGGTCAATTCGAAGGCCAGGGTCGAGGCATGGGCGTTCATGCTGGCCTTGCCCTCGGGCGGGGCGGCGGCGTCCACGATGACCGAGGTGCGCCCGGCGGAGAGCCGGGCATAGCCCATCGAGAGCCCGTCCGGGTGCCGGGTCTTCACCCCCGAGGCCGCAAGCGCATGGTCGAGCCGCCCCTCCGCGCCACGTCCGCCGCCGTGGAACCGGGCCAGGCTGCCGTCCGCGTGGCGCAGGGTGCGCAGGGTCGGGGCGATACGTTCGATCGCGCCCAGATGCTCCTGCCCGGGCGTCTGCCCGGTGTCCGTCAGCGCGGAGGCGGCCCAGGACAGCAGCGTGAAGACCTCCAGCAGCTCCTCGGGGTTGCGGGTCGGCAGGCCGCCCTGCGCGTCGATCTGGGTGGCGCATTCCCGGGCCAGGGCGCGGGCGGCGGGGCCGACATGCTTTTCCATCCCCTGCAGGGCGAGGCCGGCATAGACCATGCCGGTCAGCGCCTCGAACCGGGGCAGGCCGGGGGCCGCGCCCTTCCAGCGGCGCGAGAGGAAGATCGTCTGACGCGCCAGTGAGCGGAAGAAGGCGTCCGAGGCCGCCTTGTCCTGACCGCGCATCACGAAGAGCGCGTGGTTGATCCAGCGGATCAGCCGCCGACCGGCGAGGTCCGGTGTCCAGCCCGGCCCGCCGCCGCGCCCGTAGCGGTCGATCCAGAGCCAGAGCCACTCCTGCGCCTTGGCGCGGGTGCTCTGATCGCCCACCGCGGCGAGGTCGTCGAGCCATGAGAAGCCGTGGATCTCGTTCAGGAAGGCCGGGTCGGGCGCCGGCAGGTCCCAGAGCGGCGCGCTGCTCTGCTCCACGAGGTGCCCGGCAAAGAGGTAGTTGCCCGCCACCAGCTGCCGTCCGCGGGCAAAGGAGCCGATGGTGCGGGGCTCGGGCTGGGAGGTGAAGGCGGTCGCGGGACGGGCCAGACCCGACAGGCGGGCATGGAACCGGTTCAGCAGCCTCGTGCCGCGCGCCTCCCTCGTCTCCGATGCCGTCATGCCCTGCCTTTCACGCTCTTTTGGCGTTGCCACGGCACCTTAGCCGCGCCCTTCCCCAAAGTCATGGCCCAAAGCCGCGGCTTCGTCCATGGCCTCGCGCCCCCCGGCGCACCGGACTTCACGGCGTCGTCACGAAACCGTCATCCAACTTTTGCAATCAGGGCGCAGTGCCTTCCGCAGAACCTATGGGGAGTTTCCATGTCCAAGTCTCTTTTGACGGCTGCCTCTGTCCTCGCGCTCTGCGCAGGCGCGGCACAGGCCGAGATGAACTTCAACCGCATCGCCTCCTTCGCGACCCCGGACAACATGGCCGAGGGTGAGGATCGCACCCGCGAGACCAGCGCCGAGATCATTGCCGCCACCGCGGATGGCATGACGCTGATCTACACCGACAGCCCGCTGGAAAGCGTGGGCCGGATCGACATCACCGATCCTGCCAATCCGCAGCCGATGGGCAACGTGGAGATGGGCGGCGAGCCGACCTCGGTCGGTGTCATCGGTGAAACCGCCTACATCGGCGTCAACACCTCCGAGAGCTTCACCAATCCCTCGGGCAAGCTGGTCGCGCTGAACGTCGCCACCGGCGAGGTTCTGGGGGAATGCGACCTTGGCGGTCAGCCCGATTCGGTCGCCGTGGCCAAGGACGGCAGCTTCGTCTCCGTCGCCATCGAGAACGAGCGCGACGAAGACCTCGGCGACGGCCGCGTGGGCCAGATGCCGGCGGGCTACCTCGCCATGGTCCAGCTGACCGACGGCGCGATCGCCTGCGACACGCTGAACAAGGTCGACCTGACCGGCCTGACCGAGATCGCCCCCGAAGACCCCGAGCCCGAGTTCGTCGACATCAACAGCCTCGGCGAGACGGTGATCACGCTGCAGGAGAACAACCACCTCGTCATCGTTTCGAAGGACGGTGAGGTGCTGTCGCATTTCTCTGCCGGGGCCGTGGATCTCGAGGGCATCGACGCCACCGACGAACGTGCCGCGCTGATCTTCGACGAGAGCCAGCCGGGCCGCAAACGCGAACCCGACGCGGTGAAGTGGATCGACGACGATCACTTCGCCATCGCCAACGAAGGCGACATGGACGGCGGCTCGCGCGGCTGGACGATCTTTGCCAAGGACGGCACCGAGGTCTACGAAGCCGGCACCTCCTTCGAGCAGGCGCTGATCATGATCGGTCACTACCCGGACAAGCGTTCCGACGCCAAGGGCGTGGAGCCCGAAAGCATCGAGACCGCCACCTTCGGCGGCACGCCGATGGTCTTCGTGGGCTCCGAGCGCGGTTCGGCCGTCGGCGTCTACGACGTGACCGATCCCGCCGCGCCGGTGCTCAAGCAGGTGCTGCCCTCGGGCATCGGGCCGGAAGGCTACGTCGCCATCCCTGCGCGCAACCTGCTGGTGTCCGCCAACGAGAGCGACCTGATCGAGGATGGCGGCGTGCGCGCCCATGTCATGCTCTTCGAATATCAGGATGCACCGGCGGCCTATCCGACCCTGACCTCGGAAGGCATGGACGAGCTGACCGGCTGGGGCGCGATCTCCGGCATGGTGGGCGACGCGGAGCAGCCCGGCATCCTCTACGCCGTGAACGACAGCTTCTATGGCTACCAGCCCACGATCTTCACCATCGACGCCACGTCGACGCCCGCCAAGATCACCCGTGCGCTGCGCGTCACCCGCGGCGGTCAACCGGCGCAGAAGCTGGACATGGAAGGCATCACGCTGGACGGCAAGGGCGGCTTCTGGGTCGCCTCCGAGGGCCGCACCGACCGTCTGGTGCCCCATGCGCTCTACAACGTGAACGCCAAGGGCGAGATCAAGAAGGAGATCGCCCTGCCTGCCAGCCTGCTGGCGGTGGAGAAGCGCTTCGGCTTCGAAGGGGTGACCCGCGTCGGCGACACGCTCTGGATGGCCGTGCAGCGCGAATGGGCCGATGACGAGAAGAACCACGTCAAGCTCGTCTCCTACAACATCGAGACCGGGGAGTGGGGCGCCGTGCTCTACGAGAAGGCCGCCCCCGCGACCGGCTGGACCGGCCTGTCCGAGATCACGGCCCACGGCGATTACTTCTACGTGGTCGAGCGCGACAACCAGATCGGCGCCGCCGCCGTGACCAAGAAGATCTACCGCATCCCCGCCGCCGAGATGGTGCCTGCACCGCTCGACGGGGAACTGCCCGTGGTCAGCAAGGAAGAGGTCCGCGACCTGATCCCCGACCTGAAGGGCTGGGGCGGCTATGTCGTCGACAAGGTCGAGGGGCTGGCCGTGGATGCGGCGGGCGAGGTCTTCGTCTCCACCGACAACGACGGCGTGGACGACAGCTCGGGCGAGACCTTCTTCTGGTCGATCGGCAAGTTCTGAGCCCAATCCCGCGATGACGGGGCCCTGCGACGTGGGGCCCGGCAATAAGGAAAGCCCCGGCACATGTGCCGGGGCTTTCTCGTTGAGCGCCACCGCGACGGGCAGCGGCTGGGGAGGGGGCCGGCGGACGGCCCCTCAGATCTTGGCGAGGACCTTCTCGACCGTGCTCAGCAACCGGTCGACATGCGCCTCGGTGAAGATCAGCGGCGGGCGGATCTTGAGGATGTTCGCATCCGGCCCCGTGGCCGAGATCAGCACCCGTTCCTCGCGCATCCCGTTGACGCAGGCCCCGGCGGTCGCCGCGTCGGGCGTCTTGGCCGCGTGGTCGGTCACGAACTCGCAGGCCACGTAGAGGCCCGACCCACGTACATCGCCGATCCGTCCGTCCTTCTTGGCGATCGCCTCCAGCCCCTCGCGCATCAGCGTGCCCATCTTCAGCGAGTTCTCCTGCAACTTCTCGTCGCGGATCGTGTCGAAGACCGCCTGCGCCGCGGCCACTGCCACGGTGTTGCCGCCGAAGGTGTTGAAGTAGCGCGTGTCGGCGCCGAAGCCCTCGATCACCTCGTGCCGGATCGCCATGCCCGCCACCGGGTAGCCGTTGCCCATGGGCTTGCCCATCGTCACGATATCGGGGTCGAGCCCGTGGCGCTGATAGCCCCACATCGCCTCGCCCGAGCGGGCAAAGCCCGACTGGACCTCGTCCGCGATGTAGAGACCGCCGTGTTCGCGCACCACCGCGGCCACCGGGGCCAGCAGGTCGGTGGGATGGGAATAGATCCCGTCCGACGAGAAGAGCCCATCCGCAATGAAACAGGCGATCCCGTCGCCATGGCGTTCCAGTTCGAGGATCTGCGCCTTCACCTCGGCCGCCATCTTCTGTCCCAGCGTGGCGGGGTCATGGCGATAGCTGTCCGGCCCGGCCACGCGGCGCACCCAGGTTCCCAGCGGCGACTTGCCCCCCAGCGAGGGAGAATAGCCCGCCGTCAGGTGCGAGTTGCCGTGATAGGCCTCGGCGGTCACGATCACGCCGCGCTTGCCGGTCTTGTGCATCGCGATCCGCGTGGCGAGGTCATTCGCCTCGGAGCCGGTGCAGGTGAACATCATGTGCCCGTCCCGCGCGATCGTGCCGCCGAAGGAGGGCAGCATCGTCTCGGCCAGCGTCAGGATGCTTTCCTGCACGTAGCGGGTATGGGTGCAGAGCACGCCCAGCTGTTTGGTGATCGCCTCCACCACGCGGGGGTGCGAATGGCCCAGCGACACCACGTTGTTGTAGGCGTCGAGGTAATCGTTGCCCTCGGGATCGAAGAGCAGCGCGCCCTCGCCCCGGGCCACGGTCAGCGGCTCCTTGTAGAACAGGCGATAGGCCGGTCCCAGCAGACGCTGCCGCCGCTCGATCCGGTCCGCGAGGACGGGGTCGAGGTCGCGGGTCGTGCCGGGGTCGAAGCTGTTGACCATCTTGCCGCCGGAGGGGGCGCTCTGGGTGTTCATGGCTGTGTCCTTCAGGTGGGGCAGGGCAGGAGAAGGGCCGAGATCTCCTCGACCGGGCGCGCGATGAACCATGCCAGCTGTCCCCAGCTGGGCCCGGAATTGCGCAGGATATACTCGCGGTTGTTCGGCATCAGGGCGGCGCGCCATTCGTTCATCACCGCGCGCAGCAACACGCGGGCCATGACGAGGTGCGGCACCATGGCCAGCTCTTCCTCGCCGATGGGGGCGTGGGCAGCATAGCCCTCCACCACCGCGCGGGAGGGGGCGAAGATGTCGGCCTCGGGCGGGAAATCCCGCAGCATCTGGTTCATCACGGCGGTGGAGAGGTCGATGGCCACCGCGGTTTCCACCACGTCGCCGAAGTCGATGATGCCGGTGATGAACTCGGGCGTGGCGGGATCGCCGACGAGGTTGTTGCCGCGGAAATCGTTGTGCACCACCTGCCGGGGCAGCGCGTCGATGCGCGGTTGCAGCGCGGCCAGCCGGTCAAAGACCGCCTCGGCCAGGGCGACGCGCTCGGGCGTGGTGTCGATCTGGGTCAGCAGCGGGCGCAGGATGCCCGCGTGACGCACATCCCAGGCCAGCACGCGGCCCTGCGCGGGATGCGAGAAGGCGGCGAGCGCCAGGCGCAGCTCGGCAAGGGCACGGCCGTAGTGATACCGCTGGTTGGCGTCCAGCCCGGCATCCTCGACCATCTCGCCCTCGACATAGGTCATCATCCGCACCAGCCGGTCGGAACCGGCAAGCCGCGCGATGTAACCGCCCGCTTGCAGCGGTACGGCGCGGGGCACGTCGATGGGGAAGCCGGTCTCTTCGAGGTGCCGCAGGGCGGCGAGTTGCAGGTCCAGCTCGCTCTCGGCCTCGTCGGGATTGGCCACCTTGAGGATGAAGCGGCCCTGATCCGTGGTCAGGCGGAAGGTATCGTCCTTCTCGGTGTCGAGCCGGTCGAGCGTGCCCTCCAACCCGTAGAGATCGCGGCAGATGCCTGCGGCCTCCTCGGCGGTCAGACGGGTGAAATCGGTGGCAAGACCACCTTGCCCGGCCAGCTCCAGCGCCCGGGTCAACGCTGCATCGCGTTCAGTCATTCTCTTCTGCTTTCGCTGTCGGCCGGGCCCGTTGCAGGGCCCGGCCGGTTGCGTTGGGGCCTTAGTCGCGCGGGGCCGAGGGGAAGGCCTCGGGGTGCATCGCCTGATAGGCGGCGGCGAGGGCCAGAACGGTCTCGTCCTCGAACCAGCGGCCCACGAACTGCAGGCCGATCGGCAGGCCGTCGGCATCGAAGCCGCAGTTCACCGACACGGCGGGCTGCTCCGTCATGTTGAACGGATAGGTGAAGGGCGACCAGTCGGTCCACTCGGTCATGCCCGAGTCCCGCGGCACGTCCACACCGGCCTCGAAGGCCACCAGCGGCATCGTCGGCAGCATGAGCGCGTCGTAGGTCTGGTGGAACTTCGCCATCGTGACCTTGAGCTGCGCGCGGACCTGATCGGCGGAGATGAAATCGCGGGCCGACAGCAGGCGCCCCTGCTCGGTGATCGAGAGGAAACCGGGGTCCATCTTCTCGCGCTGCTCGGGCGTCGGGTTCGCCTGTTCGACGGCCCAGGCCTGCGCGGCGTACCAGAGGTCCAGCAGCGCCTTCTGCGGCGAGGCGAAGCCGGGATCGGCCTCCTCGACGATGGCGCCCATGGCAGCCATGCGCTCTGCCGCGCGGTCCACGGCAGCGGCGACCTGCGGGTCGACCGGTGCGCCGGCCAGCGTGCGGGCATAGCCGATGCGCATGCCCTTGATGCCCTCGGGCCCCTTGCGGCAGGCCGCGGCAAAGTCCGGCACCTGTGCGGGCGAGCGACCGTAGAGCGCGTTGACCGAGGGACCGGCGACCGCGTTCAGGAAGAGGCCCGAGTCCTCGACCTTGCGGGTCAGCGGGCCGCGGTGGGCCAGCTCAGCGAGGCCGGTGGGGCCGGTGGAGGGCACCCAGCCGAAGGTCGGCTTGATGCCGAAGACGCCGCAGAAGGACGACGGAATGCGGATCGAGCCCGCCCCGTCGGAGCCTTCGTGCAGCACGCCCATGTTCAGCGCCGCCGCGACGGCCGCACCGCCCGAGGAACCGCCCGAGGCGCGCGTGGTGTCCCAGGGGTTCACGGTGTTGCCGCCCACGGGACCGTGGGTCAGACCCTTCCAGCCGAATTCCGGCGAGGTGGTGGTGCCGAGGATCGGCGTGCCGGCCTCGCGCAGTTTCACCACGATCTCCAGATCGGTCTCGGAGGGGTCCGTCTCGCCGAGGATCGAACCCTTGCGGAAGGGGATGCCCTTCACGCGGGTCAGTTCCTTGATCGTCGCCGGCACCCCGTCGATGGGCGACAGCGGCTTGCCCGCCTTCCAGCGTGCCTCCGAGGCGCGGGCCTCGGCGATCGCCTCGTCCGCAACCACGGTGACGAAGGCGTTGACCGCCCCGTCGAACGTCTCGATCCGTGCCAGCGCCGCCTGCACCGCCTCGACCGGCGAGGCCGTTCCCGCGGCATAGGCCGCGGTCAGCTCGGTGGCGCTCATTTCGCCCAGATCGGTCTTTTCCATCACGTCGGCCATGGGTCTCAGGCCTCCTCAGCCAGCTCGGCGGCCAGATCGTCCAGCGCGCGCTCGACGGCGTCGAACATGACGTTGATCTGCTCTTCGGTGATGATCAGCGGCGGGCAGAAGCACAGCGCGTCGCCGATGGCGCGGCAGATGACGCCCTGCTTGAGCAGGTGTGCCTGTGCCTTCGGCCCCATCAGGCCCGGCTTCTCGCCCGGCTTGAGCTCGATCGCGCCGATCAGGCCCACGCCGCGCGACCAGAGGGTCTGGCCGTGGTCTTCCAGCTTCTTGAGACGCGCGAGGAAGGGTTTCTCCATCCGCGCGGCATTGCCGACGAGGTCCCGCTCTTCGATGATCTTGACGTTCTCGAGGCCCACGGCGGTGGCGACGGGGTGGCCCGAGGCGGTGAAGCCATGGCCGAAGACGCCCAGACGGTGGCTTTCCTCGGCGATCGGCGCGTAGAACTCCTGGCTCATCAGGATGGCCGAAAGCGGCATGTAGGAGGAGGACAGCTGCTTCGAGGTGGTGATGACGTCGGGCTTGATGCCGTAGGTCTCGCAGGCGAACATCTTGCCGGTCCGGCCAAAGCCGCAGATGACCTCGTCCGCCACCAGCAGGATGTCGTATTTCTTCAACACGGCCTGGATGCCGTCCCAGTAGCCCTTCGGCGGAACGATCACGCCGCCCGCGCCCATGACCGGCTCACCGAACATGGCGGCGATGGTCTCGGGGCCTTCGGCGAGGATCAGGTCTTCGAGCGCCTGTGCCATGCGGGCCGAGAACTGCTCCTCGGTCTCGCCCTCGAGGTGATCGCGGGGGTAGTCCGGGGTTTCGGTGTGGATCATGCGATCCAGCGGCAGGTCGAAGCTGGTGTGGTTCGGCGCGAGGCCGGTGACGGAACCGGCTGCGATGGTCACGCCGTGGTAGGCCTTCTTGCGGCCGATGATCTTCTTCTTCTCGGGCTTGTTCAGCGCGTTCGAGCGGTACCAGATCATCTTGACGATCAGGTCGTTCGCTTCCGAGCCGGAGGAGGTGAAGTGCACCTTCTTGATGTGCTCGGGCGAGATTTCCACCAGCTTCTCGGCGAGGTCCACGGCGGGGCCCACGGCCTTGTAGTTGAAGTTGTGGTAGTAGGGCAGCTTGCGCATCTGCTGGTAGGCCACGTCGGCGAGGCGTTCCTCGTCGAAGCCCACGGCCACGGACCACAGCCCGGCAAGGCCTTCGATGTACTTGTTGCCGGCGTTGTCGTAGACGTAGATCCCCTTGCCCTTCTCGATGATCAGGCCGCCCTCGTCCTCATAGCGCTTCAGGTCGACGGAGGGGTGCATGTGGTAGGCGATGTCGCGCGCCTCGGGCGAATTCGGTGCGGGTTTGACCTTCGCATCCATGGGAGAGTTCCTTCACTGGTGGTGTCCCCGCCCGTCCTGCGGGCGGGGTATGCTGATATACCTGTCGCGGGACGGCCCTCAGGCCGCCTCGGCGTCCCAGTCCTTGCCCGGGATCGCCTCGATGAGGGACCGGGTGTAGGGGTGGCTGGGGTTGTCGAAGACCTGCGAGCCCGGGCCGATCTCGACGCATTCGCCCTTCTGCATCACCATCACGCGGTCACAGATCTGGGCTGCGACGCGCAGGTCGTGGGTGATGAAGACCAGCGAGAGGTCGAGTTCGCGCTTGAGTTCGTCGAGAAGCTCCAGCACCTGCGCCTGGATCGACACGTCGAGCGCCGAGACGGCCTCGTCCGCGACGATCACCTGCGGCTTGAGCGCAAGCGCGCGGGCAATGCCGATCCGCTGCCGCTGACCGCCCGAGAACTCGTGCGGATAGCGCTTGCCAGCGCCGGGCAGGCCCACGCGTTCCAGCAGGGCATCCGCCTCGGCCATGGCCTGCGCCACGGGGGTGCCGTGGGCGATGGGGCCGTCCGCGATGGTGCGGCCCACCCGGATGCGCGGATTGAGCGAGCTGTAGGGGTCCTGGAAGATCATCTGGACCTTGGCGCGCAGTTCCTGAAGGTCCTTGCCCTGCGCCTTGGTGATGTCCTGATCGCCCAGCAGGATCTGGCCCTCGTCGGTGTCCTGAAGCCGCACGAGGCAGCGCCCGAAGGAGGACTTGCCCGAGCCGCTTTCGCCCACGATGCCGATGGTCTCGCCCCGGCCGATGGTCAGGTTGATGTCCTTCACGGCGTGCACTTCGCGCACCGGGCGGAACAGCCCGCCGCCGGAGCGGTAGGTCTTGGAGACGCCCTTCACTTCCATCAGCGGCTCGCGCGCGGGGGCGGCGGCGCGCCCGGCGCGCAGCTTGGGGATCGCGTCGATCAGCTTGCGGGTATAGGGGTGCTGCGGGTTCGACAGCACCTTGGCCGCGGGGCCTTCCTCGACGATCTTGCCAAGCTGCATCACGGTGACATGGTCCGCGATCTCGGCCACGACGCCGAAGTCATGGGTGATGAACATCACGGCCATGTTCCGCTCGACCTGCAGGGTGCGGATCAGTTCGAGGATCTGCGCCTGCGTCGTCACGTCGAGCGCGGTGGTCGGCTCGTCCGCCACCAGCACTTCCGGCTCCAGCGCAAGCGCCATGGCGATGACCACACGCTGCCGCTGCCCGCCCGAAAGCTGGTGCGGATAGGCCCGTGCGGCGCGGGCCGGATCGGGCAGCCCGACTTCGGTCAGCAGCTCCACGGCGCGCTTCTTGCGCTCGGCCGGTTTCAGCAGGCCGTGGGCCTCGAAGACCTCCGCGATCTGGTCCTCGATCCGCATCAGCGGGTTGAGGGCCGACAGCGGCTCCTGGAAGATCATCGCGACGCGGCGGCCGCGCAGGTCGCGCATTTCCTCGTCGGTCAGCCCGACAAGGTCACGCTCGCCCAGGCGGATACGCCCGTCGGAGACATGGACGCCCTCGGGCAGCAGGCCCATCAGCGCGTTGGCCGACATGGACTTGCCCGACCCGGATTCGCCCACCACGCAGAGGATCTTGCCGGGGAAGAGGTCGAAGCTGCAGGTGTCCACGGCGTAGGGCCGGTCCGCCCCTTCGGGCAGCGCGATCTTCAGGTTTTCGATACGAACGATCGGATCGGTCATCTCAGCCCCTCCGTTTGGCAAGGCGCGGGTTCAGGGCGTCGTTCAGCCCCTCGCCGATCAGGTTGAAGGCAAGCACGGTCAGCAGGATCGCAACACCGGGGAAGAAGCTGATCCACCACGCCTGTTGCAGCACGGTCCGGCCAGCGCCGATGATGTAGCCCCAGCTCATCACGTTCGGATCGCCAAGGCCCATGAAGGAGAGCGCGCTTTCGGTCAGGATCGCAGTGGCGACCATCATCGAGGCCAGAACGATCACCGGAGAGATCGTGTTCGGCAGGATCTGGCGGGTGATGATCGTGAAGCCCGACTGGCCCGAGAGCTCGGCCGCCTCGATGAACTCGCGGTGTTTCAGCGACATCACCTCGCCGCGCAGCAGACGGGCCACGGGGGGCCAGCTGACGACGGCGATGGCAACGATCATGGAGGTGATCGAGGGCTCGAAGATCGCGACCAGCACGATGGCGAAGGCGAAGGAGGGGATCACCTGGAAGAACTCGGTGATCCGCATCAGCACGTCATCCACCCAGCCGCCGAAGTAGCCTGCCGCGGCGCCCAGGGGGATGCCGATGCAGAGGCTGACGATGGTCGAGACGAAGCCGACCAGCAGCGAGATGTAGGCGCCGTGGGCAAGGCCCGAGGCGATGTCGCGGCCCAGCGTATCGGTGCCGAGCGGCACGGAGCTGTCCACGCCGGGCGCCATGAAGGGCATGTTGACCATGTCCCAGGGCGAGGTGGTGTAGAGCATCGGGGCAAAGATGCTGGCCAGCAGGACGATCGCGAGGATGACGAGACCGACGACGGCGCCCTTGTTGCCTTTGAAGGTTGTCCAGAAGTTGCTCATTTCAGGCGGATCCTCGGGTCGACGATACGGTAGGTGAAGTCCGTGATCAGGTTGAACATCAGCACGAGCGCGGCCGAGACGGTGAAGACGCCGAGCAGGACGTTGTAGTCACGGCTCTGAAGCGCTTCGAACATCAGCCGGCCGATGCCGGGCCATGCGAAGACGGTCTCGATCAGGACCGCGCCGCCGACAAGCTGGCCGGCATGAAGACCGGCAAGGGTGACGACGGGCAGGATCGCGTTGCGCAGCACGTGGCGGCGCTGGATGACCGAGGGTTTCAGACCCTTGGCGCGGGCCGTCTTGACGAAGTCGAGGCGGTTCACTTCCAGCATGGAGGCGCGGGTGATCCGCACGTAGGTCGCCATGAAGAAGAGCCCCAGCACGACCGAGGGCAGGATCAGGTGGTGCGCGATGTCCAGCATCCGGGCAAGGCCCGTCATGTCGGAGGCCGCGGTCTCGTAGCCGAAGGCAGGCATCCAGCCCAGCTGGACCGAGAAGAGCAGCACCGCCATCAGCGCCATCCAGAACAGCGGCGTGGCGTAGAACAGCAGCGCGATGGTCGAGATGATGCTGTCGGAGGCCTTGCCCTGACGGGCGGCGGCGATGACGCCGGCCACGACGCCGAGGATGAGGGAGATCAGGAAGGCCGAGATCGACAGCAGCAGGGTCGCGGGCAGGCGGTCGAGGATCAGTTCGCTGACCGGCATCTGCTGGCGATAGGAGAAGCCGAGGTCGCCGGTGGCGAAATGGCTGACATAAGTCCAGAGCTGCACGATGAACGGCTTGTCGAGGCCGAATTGGGCGCGCAGGTCTTCGATGAATTTCGGGTCGGCATCGCCGGCTTCCCCGGCCATGACAAGCGCGGGATCGCCCGGCGCCATGTGAATCAGGCAGAAGTTCAGGATGGTAATGGCCAGGAGGATCAGAGCGATCTTGACCATCCGTCCCAGGATGAATCGGAGCATGGGTCAGGTCCCGTGGTCGGGGGTAGTGAGGGAGCCGGATGCGTGGAGGGCACGCACCCGGCTGGGGAGAAAACGATCAGGAAGGGTTACTTCTTGATCCAGGTCTCGCCGAGCGAGTTGCCGATGCCGTTGGCCGTCGAGACGAGGCCCTGCACCGAGCAGTCGTAGAGGGTCGGGAAGCTGAGCTCGGTCAGCCATGCGACCGGCACGTCTTCCTGCAGGATTTTCTGCACCTCGGTGTAGGCTGCCTGACGCTCCTCGTCGGAGGGGGCGGTGGCCGCCTTGGCAAAGAGTTCGTCAACCTTCGGGTTCGAGTAGCCCTCGACGTTGTTGAACGGGTTGCCGAGCGCGATCTGGCTGGAGATGTAGTTCCGTGCCACGCCGATCGCCGGGTCACCGTTCTCGTAGAGGTAGGTGAAGGCGAGGTCATAGTCCCACTGCGAGGTCTTCTGGTTCCAGCCGGCAACGTCGGTGGATTCGATCTCGACCGGGATGCCGACGGCCTTGAGGTTCTGTTTCACGACCTCGGCCCAACGCTGCCAGGTTTCGCCGTAGGGCAGCGGCAGCAGGCGCAGTTCCTTGCCGTCGTAGCCGATCTCTTCGAGCAGCTCCTTGGCCTTCTCGGGGTTGTACTCGTAGGTCGGCTCGACCGCGTCGTAGAACGGGATGGTCGAGGTGATCGGACCGGTGGCAACCTTGCCATAGCCGTTCCACAGCACCTTCAGCATCATCTCGCGGTTCATCGCGTACATGATCGCCTGACGGAACTTCTTGTTGTCCATCGGTGCGGTGCGGTTGTTGATCCACATCCACGACAGGGGCGCGTTGTATTCCCAGCCCTTCTCGGTGGTGCAGACGCCTTCTTCGGCGGCCAGACGCGGGATGTCGAAGTTCTCGACCGAGCCGCCGGGCAGCACGGAGACGACGCGGGTCTCGAAGGCCGTGGCGCGCGAAGCGGCATCGGGCACGACGTGATAGACGACGTCATCAAGGTAGGGCAGGCCCTCGCGCCAGTAGTTCGGGTTCGCGTCCAGCTCGATGTAGGAGCCGCGCTTCCACTCGGCCAGAACGTAGGGGCCGGTGCCGATCGGGGTGTCGTTGGCCGGGTTGGTCGCGTATTCCGTGCCCTCGTAGACGTGGGCGGGGACCATCGGGGCCACGTTGTAGCTGAGCGAGCGGATGAAGGGGCCGAAGGGCTCTTTCATGGTCACGACGACGGTCGTGTCGTCGGGCGCGGTCACGTCGGCGACCGGCTCCATGATGGCGCGCCACTTGGACTTCGTCTCCATGAGGAAGTCCTTCATGGTGAAGACGACATCTTTGGAGGTGAAGGGCTCACCGTCGGAGAAGGTCACGCCTTCCTGCAGGTGGAACGTGTAGGTCAGGCCGTCCTCGGAGATCTCCCAGCTCTTGGCCAGCGAGGGCATCGGCTCGAGGTTCTCGTCGTAGCGCAGCAGGCCTTCGTAGATCGAACCGCCGACCAGCAGGCTGGGCCCGTTGGTGGTGATGCCGATCATCAGGCTGGTGGGTTCGGGCTGCACCACGAGGTCAAGCCGGCCGCCCTTGACGGGCGTTTCCTGGGCCATGCCGGAGGTGGCAGCAATCGAGCAAGCGGCAGCGATCGCCGCGCGTCGCATCGCGGTCGTTGAAAGCATCTTGTAGACCTTCCTGTTGAAGTGGCCGTGTGTCCGGCCTTGTCTGGGTGAGCGCGTCCCGGTGGGAGGCGCCAGAGGTTTCAGGACATCTGTCGTCCTACTTTCAAGACTGCGAAGCGCGTTCCATTATGTCGAATTATAATCACGAATAGATCGCATTACCCCCTGCTATGCAGGCCCATGACACGGGGATATGCGCCCCCGGCCCGCGGCGCGGGGGCGTCATAATTCCCTTACAATGCTGAATTTTATCGCTGCAGCGGGCTGTGCTGTCCGTAGACGCGCGCCTCGGGCGGGCGCTTGTCCGCCTGTTCCGCGAAGGCGCGGTGCAGTTCATTTTCTATGCGACTGCGCAGCGACGGCGGATGGGTGACGAAGTAGATCTCGGCCCGCGGGGTGCTTTCGAAGGGCGGCAGGCGCCAGAGTCGCCCGGCCAGAACGTCGGCTTCGACGCAGTGCACGGGCAGGGGGCCGATGCCGAATCCCGCGATCACCATGCGCTTGACCTCTTCGAGGTTGTGGGAGGTGCCCACAACCACGGGGTTCAGCCCGGTGCGCAGGCGCAGCGCGGCCAGTTCCCGCATCGCCTGATCGCTGCGCTCGGTCAGGTAGCCGACGCTGTCCTGCCCCGCCAGATCGGCCATGGTCAGGTCACTGCGGCCATAGAAGGGGTGCGTCGGCCCGCAGTAGAGGCCGAAGTGTTCCTGGAACAGGAAGTTGTACTCCAGCTGCGGGTTGCGCTCGCCGATCAGGCAGATCGCCATCTCGGCCTTGCGCGCGGCCACCATGGCAAGCGCCTCCCGGGAGGCTTCGACCTGCAGTGTCAGGCGGACCTGCGGATGGCGGCGGTGGAAGGCCTCCAGCCCGGCGTCAAACTCGTCACAGGTGATGTGCGAGGCCATCACGATGGTCGCCTCGCCGGTCAGCACCTTCTCGGCGGCGCCGAGGCTGGCGGGCAGACGCGACACCGCGGCGGTGATCTCCAGCGCCTCGGCCAGCAGGCTGCGCCCGGCGGAGGTCAGCTCGAACATGGTCGAGGAGCGTTCGATGAGCCGGTGGCCGACCTGCTCTTCCAGCCGTTTGAGGCTGACAGACACTGCCGGCTGCGTCAGGTGCAGCCGCTGCGCGGCATCGGTGATGGAATTCGACTGCGCGATCGTCACGAAGGTGCGCAGCAGATTCCAGTCGAGGTGGGAAAACCCAACGTCCCGCATCATGATCCTCATGTCAGGTGGCCCGGCCGGTGTCTCAGCCTAGGGCCGCCCCGGGGGAAAGTCCACCGATCAGGCGCCGCCTTGAAGGTCAAGCGCCTGTGAGGGCCGCGGGCAAACTGCGTCGCGGCTGCGGGAATTTCAGGCGGATTGCCCGTCGGAACGGGCAATCCAGAGGCATCTGCCGGGGCTCAGGCGGCCGCGTCGCGGACCATCGCCAGAAGCAGCTCCGCCCCCTTGGCGGCCTGCTGTGCCGTGCACCATTCCGCCTCGCTGTGGGAGACGCCACCCCGGCAGGGCACGAAGATCAGCGCCGTGGGGCAGCGCGACGACAGGGTCAGCGCGTCATGGGCCGTCAGCGTGGGCATGGTCTTGCAGGCAAGGCCCATCTCCGCCGCCTTCGCCGCGCCCGCCGCGATCAGGTCGGCGTCGAAGATGCAGGGCTCGCGGTAGTGCTTGTGCTCCAGCGCGATGTCGAGCCCGGTCTCCGCGGTGATCCGGGCGACCTCGGCCTCGATCCGCGCCACGATCTCGTCGCGGCCCGCCGGGTCCATGTGGACGACGGCCCAGCTGAGCTTGGTCAGATGCGGGATGTTCACCCGGTTGTTGGGCCAGTTCTCGACGACCGAGGCGCTGACCATGCCTTCGGGGGCGACCGAGGCGCCGATCGCCTCGATGGCGAGGATCATCTGCGCGGCGGCGACGAGGGCATTGCGGCGCAGCGGCATGGCCAGCGTCTGCGTATGGCCGTTCTGGCCGTTGATCGTGGCATAGCCGGAACACATGGCCGAGGACCGGGTGACCATGGCCACGTCCAGCCCCTCGGCCTCCAGTTCGGGGCCCTGTTCGATGTGCAGTTCGTAATAGGCCTCGGGCGCGTCGCCGGGCACGGCGGCATCGCCTGCCTGACCGGTGCGCTCAAGCTCCGCCCCCAGCACGCGGCCCTGCGGGTCGGTGCGGGCCAGCGCCTCCTCCAGCGCCAGCGTGCCGGCATGCACGGCCGAGCCCATGACGCCGGGCTGGAAGCGGGCGCCTTCCTCGTTGGTCCAGTTCACCACCTCGATCGGGCGCGTGGTCTCGACCCCGGCGCGGGTCAGCGCGCGGCAGACCTCCAGCCCGGCCAGAACCCCCAGCACGCCGTCGAACTTGCCGCCGGGCATCTGGGTGTCGAGGTGGCTGCCGATCATCACCGGCTTGGCCGTCGGGTCGGTTCCCGGGCGGCGGGCGAAGATGTTGCCGATCCGGTCGGTGCGCAGCTCCAGCCCCGCTTCCTGCGCCCAGTGGCGGAAGAGCGCGCGGCCTTCCCGGTCCGCATCCGACAGCGCGGGCCGCATGGAGCCGCCACCCGCCGTGCCGCCGATGGCGCCCATGGTCATCAGGTCGGACCACAGCCGCGCCTCGTCGATCCCCTGCCGCATGTCCTGCGCTGCATCCATCTGTCTTGATCCCTGTTTTTCTGTTGTGTCGATCCTGCCGGGCCCATGGGCCGCGCGCCCGGTCCCGGGCCGCAGGCGTCGGTTCCGGGTGAGCGAAGCACGCCGCGCGGAGGCTGACCAATAAAAGCTGGCGATATGGCGCATGACCCGGATCTATGCGCCGGGGCACATTCCGGGTGGGGCCCTGAAAAACAAGGCTTGGGTCGCACCACCGTGCGGGATAGGAAGGCCCTCCGGGGCCGCAGGCAGCGGTCGGGTGTGCGCAAGGAGCAGGCAGGGATGCAGGCATATCTGGCAGGGTTCGGGCTGGGCCTCTCGCTCATCGTGGCGATCGGGGCGCAGAACGCCTTCGTGCTGCGGCAGGGGCTGCGGCGCGAGCATGTCTTCTGGATCTGCCTTGTCTGCAGCCTCTCCGATGCCCTGCTGATCGGCGCCGGCGTGGCGGGCTTCGGCGCGCTGACGGCCCGGGTCGTCTGGCTGGAGCCGGTGATGACATGGGGCGGGGCGGCCTTCCTGCTGGTTTACGGTGCGATGGCCTTCCGCAACGCGTGGCGCGGCGGCGAGGTGCTGGAGGCCGCGGGGCAGGGCGGGCAGAGCCTTGGCCGGGCGCTGGCCACCTGCCTGCTGCTCACCTGGGGCAACCCGCATGTCTACCTCGATACGCTGGTGCTGATGGGCGCGGTCTCGGCGCCCTATGACAAGCTGGGCTTCGCCGCGGGCGGGATGAGCGCCTCGCTCGTCTTCTTCTTCTCGCTGGGTTACGGCGCGCGCCTGCTGGCGCCGCTCTTTGCGCGGCCGGTGGCGTGGCGGGTGCTCGACGTCCTCGTGGGGCTGGTCATGTGGAGCGTCGCCTTCAGCCTCCTGCGCGGGCAGTTCTGAGCCCGCCCGTTCGCGGCCTTGCCGGTGTCCCGGGCCGCACTTCAATCTGGCTTCGTCCGTTTCATTTTCAACTCTGGGGGGTTGTCGGAATCGGGCGTTACTGTATGCAGATGTCATGGATATGCGCATGTCAAAGACCTCTCGCCGCGCAGCGGTCAGTCCCGTGCCCCCGGCGCCGAAGGCGAAACCGGAGCAGCGCCCGGTCCTTGGCGTGGCCTACATGGTCATGGCCGGGTTGCTCTTCGTCGGTGTGACGGCGGGCGTGCGCTACATCGGGACCGGCCTGCCGGCCGCTCAGGGCGCCTTCATCCGCTACGCCTTCGGCATCATCCTGACGATCCCGGCGCTCTACGTGCTGGCACGGCAACAGCTGACCCGGCGCCAGTGGGGCATGGCGGGGCTGCGCGGTGTGGTGCATTCGGCGGGCGTGATCCTGTGGTTCTACTCCATGGCCCGCATCCCGCTGGCCGACGTGACGGCGCTAGGCTACCTGACGCCGATCCTCGTGACCATCGGGGCCGCGCTCTTCATGGGCGAACGGCTGGCCGTCCGCCGGATCGTGGCCGTGGTCGTCGGGCTGATCGGGGCCTGCATCATCCTGCGCCCCGGCCTGCGCGAGATCGGGACCGGGCACCTGTCGATGCTGGTGGCGGCGATGCTCTTCGCGGTCTCCTACTCGGTCGCCAAGGTGATGACCGACGATATCGGCCCCGTGCCGGTGGTTGCGCTGATGTCCCTGACCGTGACCATCGGGCTGGCCCCGGCGGCGATCCCGGTCTGGCAGGCGCCCACGGGCGAGCAGTGGGCGGTCCTGGCCTTCGTGGCCTGCGTGGCGACGGCCGGGCACTACCTGATGACTCTGGCCTTCCGCGAGGCGCCGATCACGGTGACCCAGCCGGTCACCTTCCTGCAGCTGGTCTGGGCGGTTCTGCTGGGCGTGCTGGTCTTTGGCGAGCCGATCGACCCCTGGGTGGTCTTCGGCGGTGTGGTGATCATCTCGGCGGTATCCTTCATCACCTGGCGCGAGAGCCGGCTGAAGCGCCGGGTGACCCCGCCCGCGCCCGCGACCAAGCTCTGAGCGATCGCATCCCGACGGGGCGGGCCGCTTTGTCGCAGGGCGTGGCGGCGTGACTTGATCCCTGTCAAAGAAGGGTCTGCGACATGGGTCTAGCCTCTCCTCAAAGCAACAGGAAAGGGAACGCCAATGTCCAAGGCTCCGCACCAACTTCATGACGACTTCCCGGAATATGCCGCCACGATCACGGCACTGAAGACGCAGGACACGCATTTCGCGCGGCTGCTGGCCGAATACGCCGAGGCGAACGACAAGATTCACCTGGCCGAAACCAACGTGACGCCGATGGATGACCTCGCCATCATCGAGTTGCGCAAGCAGCGCAGCGCCCTGAAGGACGAGCTTTTCGCCCTGCTGAAGGCCGCCCAGCCCGCGGGCTGATCAGCCCACGTCGTAGGGCAGCACGTCCCGCGTGTTCACATCAATGGTCAGCCGCCGCTCCAGCGGCGGCACCGACCGTTGGTGGCACTGCACCCGCTCGCAGATCCGGCAGGAAATCCCGATCGGTTCGAAGGCCTTGGGCTTGTTCAGGTCGAGGTCATCCGCGTAGACGAGCGCCGGCGCATGGGCCACCTCGCAGCCGAGCGCGATGGCGAAGCGGCGCACCGGTGCCCCGAAACTCCCCCCCGATTTCGAAACGTCCCGCGCGAGGTTGATGTAACGCACCCCGTCCGGCGTCTCCGCCAGCTGGCGCAGGAAGCGGCCCGGCGTCTCGAAGGCACGGTGCACGTTCCAGAGCGGGCAGGCCCCGCCGAAGCGCGCGAACTGCAGCCGCGTGGCCGAATGGCGCTTGGTGATCGTGCCCGCCTGATCGACCCGCACGAAGAAGAAGGGAATGCCCTTCGCCCCCGGCCGCTGCATCGTTGAGAGCCGGTGCGCCACCTGTTCGATGGAGGCCCCGAAGCGCGTCGCCAGCAGCTCCAGGTCGTGGCGCACCTCCTGCGCGGCGTGGAGGAAGGCGGTATAGGGCATCAGCGCCGCCCCGGCGAAGTAGTTCGCCAGCCCGATCTTGGCGATGGCGCGGCTTTCGGAGGACTGGAAGCGGGCGAGGTCCAGCGTGGCCTCCAGCAGCTTGTCCTGTTCGAGCAGCGCCACCTGCAACAGCAGCTGGAAGGTCTGGGTCTCGGGCGCTGCGCGGTGCGAGAGGGTCAGCACGCCCGCCTCGGCGTCGAAGCGGCGCAGCACCGGCGTTTCGGCGAAATCCACCGTGATGCCCCGCGCGCCAAGCGCGGTGACGGCGCGGACGCGGATATTGTGTTCCGGCCCCGTTGGGTTGGCAAAGCGTTCCGCCGCGCGGTCCACCGCGTCGATGTAGTTGTCGCAGTAGTGGAAGAAATCGCGCACCTCGTCCCAGGGCGAGGTCTGGCTGCGGGCATCGTCGCGGCCAAGCGCCTCGTCCAGCGAGGCGAGGCGTTCATGGGTCTGGCGATAGGCGCGGTGCAGTTCGAGGAAAGCCCGGGCGAGGGCGGGCGCGTTGGATGCGGTGAGCCGCAGGTCCGCCAGCGGCGGGGCGACCTCGGCCAGCACGGGATCGGCCATGGCCTCGCGCATGTCGCTGACCAGCCGCTCGCTGTCGCCGGTCGACAGCTCTGTCACGTCGAAGCCGAACTCCTGCGCCAGCGACAGCACGACCGAGGTGCTGACGGGCCGGTTGTTGTTCTCCATCTGGTTCAGGTAGGGCAGCGAGACGCCGAGCTTGGCGGCGAAATCCTTCTGGGTCAGCCCCAGCCGCTGCCGCGTCTCGCGCAGCTTGGCCCCGGCATAGAGTTTCTGCGCCATGTCCTGTCCCCTCCGCCGCGGGTGGTGCCGCGTCCTGTCGTCCGGGGATGGCTTTGCAGATTTGCTGCGCCCCGGGTGCCGGAGACGCTAGCTTTGCAAACTGTGGTTAACAAGCTGTTTTGACGGCCTGCCTGCGGTCGCAATGGCTGTCGCGCCCGCCGTTGTAGCTGCCGTCGTAGCCGCGGTCACAGGCCGGCGGCGGCAAGGCTCTTTTCGCGCCGGATCACGAGGTAGATCGCCACCAGCCCCGCGAGGCCACAGCCCATCTGGAGCCAGAGCAGGGGGAAGGGCGCCTCGGCCCCCTGCAGCAGCACGCCTGCGAGGATCGAGAGCATCGCGCCGCCGCCGATCATGATCGTCCCGCCGAGGCCGGAGGCCGTGCCTGCAAGGTGCGGCCGGACCGAGAGCATCCCGGAGGTGGCATTGGGCATGGTCAGCCCGTTGCCCATGCCGACGAAGATCATCGCCCCGAAGAAGACGAAGGGCCCGCCCAGCCCGATCGCGTGCAACAGGATCGACCCTGCAAGGCCGCAGGCCATGATGACCGAGCCCCAGATGATCAGCAGGTTCACCCCCACCTTCGCTGCCATCCGCGCGGTGGTGAAGTTGCCGACGAAGTAGCCGATGGCCGGGGCCCCGGTGAACATGCCGAAGACCGCGGGCGTCAGGTGATACATCTCGGTCCCGATGTAGGGCGCGCCGCCGAGGTAGGCGAAGAAGGCCCCGGCCGAGAGCGCGGAGGCCATGCAATAGCCCCAGAACCGCGGCGAGGTCAGCAGTTCGGGGTATTCGCGGAACTGCTGGACGAGGGTCAGCCCGCTGCTTTCCTTGGTCTCCCCGAGATCGAGGTAGACCACGGTGAAGAGGCCCAGCCCCATCAGCAGCAGGGCCCAGAAACAGGCCTGCCAGCCGAAGGTCTGATCGAGGAAGCCGCCGATCATCGGCGAGAGCATCGGCACCAGCGACATGCCCATCGTGACATAGCCCAGCATCGAGGCGGCCTTGTCGCGGGAGTAGATGTCGCCCACCACGGCGCGGGACAGCACCAGCGAGGCGGCGATGGTGGCCTGCATCATGCGGAAGATCAGGAAGACCGTGATGTTCGGCGCCGCAAGGCAGCCGGCCGTCGCGAGGCAGAAGAGCGCGATCCCGCCAAGCGCCACCGGGCGGCGCCCGAACTTGTCCGAAAGCGGGCCGATGAAGATCTGCATCACCGCGTTGGTGGCGAGGAAGAGCGCCACCGCCAGCTGCATCACGGAATACTCGGCCCCGAAATGCACCGCCATCGCGGGCAGCGACGGCAGGAAGAGGTTGATCGCCATGGCCGAGGCCCCGGCCATCAGGATCAGGGTCGAGATATGCGGCGCTGAACGCCGGTCGAGGTACCGCGATTTAGATGCGTCTGTCATGCAATTCTCGTATGGCGCGGCTGGCGTCTTGTCTATCCCCTGTAGGGGCGGGCACGGGCCGACTTTGCATATTTGCAATTTGCAAAAGCCGCATTGCCAATGGTTTGCAAATATGCCGGATTCTTCTTTGAGCGCGCGCGCCGCTCCACTATGGTCCCGGAAAATCGCACTAGAGCCATGGGGACCCATCATGAAGGATATTCTTCAGGAACTCGACGATCGCCGCAAGATTGCGCGGCTGGGTGGCGGCGAACGGCGCATCGCGGCGCAACATGCCAAGGGCAAGCTGACCGCGCGCGAGCGGATCGAGCTGCTGCTGGATGCGGACAGTTTCGAGGAATTCGACATGTTCGTGGCCCATCGCTGCACCGACTTCGACATGGAGAAGGATCGCCCCTACGGCGACGGTGTCATCACCGGCTGGGGCACGATCAACGGCCGCATGGTCTATGTCTTCAGCCAGGATTTCACCGTCTTCGGTGGGTCGCTGTCGGAAACCCACGCCCAGAAGATCTGCAAGATCATGGATATGGCCGTGCAGAACGGCGCGCCGGTCATCGGCCTGAACGACTCGGGCGGGGCCCGCATCCAGGAAGGCGTCGCCTCGCTCGCGGGCTATGCCGAGGTCTTCCAGCGCAACGTGCTCGCCTCGGGCGTGGTGCCGCAGATTTCCGTCATCATGGGCCCCTGTGCCGGCGGCGCGGTCTATTCGCCCGCCATGACCGACTTCATCTTCATGGTGAAGGACAGCTCCTACATGTTCGTCACCGGCCCCGACGTGGTGAAGACCGTGACCAACGAGGTCGTCACCGCCGAGGAACTGGGCGGGGCGTCGACCCACACCAAGAAATCCTCGGTCGCGGACGGCGCCTTCGAGAACGACGTCGAGGCGCTGGCAGAAGTGCGCCGCCTCGTGGACTTCCTGCCGCTCAACAACCGCGAGAAGCCGCCGGTGCGGCCCTTCTTCGATGAAGTGGACCGGATCGAGGCCAGCCTCGACACGCTGATCCCGGACAACGCCAACACCCCCTACGACATGAAGGAACTGATCCTGAAGGTCGCGGACGAGGGCGATTTCTACGAGATCCAGGAAGACTACGCCAAGAACATCATCACCGGCTTCATCCGCCTCGAAGGTCAGACGGTGGGGATCGTCGCCAACCAGCCGATGGTGCTCGCGGGCTGCCTCGACATCGACAGCTCCCGCAAGGCGGCACGGTTCGTGCGCTTCTGCGATGCCTTCGAGATCCCGATCCTGACCTTCGTCGACGTGCCGGGCTTCCTGCCGGGCACCGGTCAGGAATACGGCGGCGTCATCAAGCACGGGGCCAAGCTGCTCTTCGCCTATGGCGAGGCGACGGTGCCCAAGGTGACCGTGATCACCCGCAAGGCCTATGGCGGCGCCTATGACGTGATGGCCTCCAAGCACCTGCGCGGCGATTTCAACTACGCCTGGCCCACCGCCGAGATCGCGGTGATGGGCGCCAAGGGCGCGACCGAGATCCTCTATCGCTCCGAACTGGGCGATGCCGAGAAGATCGCGCGCCGCACGCAGGACTACGAAGACCGCTTTGCCAACCCCTTCGTCGCGGCCGAGAAGGGCTTCATCGACGAGGTGATCCAGCCCCGCTCGACCCGGCGGCGCGTGGCGCGGGCCTTTGCCAGCCTGCGTGGCAAGAAGCTGCAGAATCCCTGGAAGAAACACGACAACATCCCGCTCTGATCCCATGTCCCGGACCCGTTGGCATATCCTGCGGCAGGACGGCGCGCTGACACTGGCGCGCCAACTGCCCGCGCGCTTCGACCTGCAGGCGGAAACGCGTCTGCCGGGCGGGTCGAAGACCGCGATCGCGCACCAGGTCCGGCAGGACCTGTGGCGCGCGCTGCAGCATCTGCGCGGCTTTTCGCCGGTGGTGCGGGTCGAGGATACTGGCGAGGGCCTGCGGGTCACCGCCGGCGGGCGGGTCGACGGGGCGTTCGGACGCGCCGCGGCCGAGCAGGCGGTTGCCGCGCTGCTGGCCAGCCCCGCGCATCGCGCGCGGTGGGTGCGCCACGCCGGTCGTGGACGCCGTGACGGGGAGCGGTCCGATGCTTAGGGCCGTCATGACATCTGCCGTTCTCGGAGGGGCCCTCTTTTGGGCGACGGCACCGGTCGCGGGGCAGGAGGACGCCCCGACCGTTCCCTCCGGTCTGACCCTGCATCTGCAGGAGATCAGGCTGGACGACGCCTCGGAGGGGGGCGTCGTCCGGTTCAGATACGTGGCGGACGGGCTGACCGATGCCGCCTATGACCGGGTCGAAGGCGACTTTGCCGCGCTCTGCGAGGGGCAGGTTCTGCCCTGGGCGGCGGGGCAGGGGGACCAGCCCGGACAGGCGATCATCTCGCTTGCTTCCGCCGCGGTTGATTTCGGTGTTTCGGCGCCCGATGTGACGCAGTATTTCGAGGCGTTCCGCCTCGAAGAAGGCCGCTGCATCTGGGAGATGTTCTGATGACCGCACCACATATTGAGAGACCCTGCCGGGCCCCCCGGCGGGATGATGCTTTCCCACCACAGGCCGCAGGCACGCTGTGTGCCGGATATGAAATTTGCCCGAACTCCGCTATGTTGTCGGAAGGTCGCGATCATGTGACCTCAAACCCGTGGTCGGGGTTCCGGGCCCCAGAGGCCGCGGACTACCCGCCCCAGCAACGAAGCAGGAGTATTGGATGTCCAAGAGCATCAAGAGCATCCTCGTTCTCGGTCTGGTTGCCGTCGCAGGCGCCTGTGCCCAGCCGGAGGAAGAATACGTCGTGGTCCAGCCCGAGCCGATCTCGATGGAACCCGTCTATACCGGCAAGTACAAGTAAGCCGCGTGTGAAGACACCGGGTCCGGCCCTGCGGCCGGACCCGATCAAGCAGGCCCGTGCGCGACTGGTTTCCGGTCTGCCGATCTCCGCCCTCCTGATGTCTGGAGGTGCAGCATGATCAAGCATCGTGGCTTCCCGGGCCGTTTGCCCGGTACGGATTTCCAGTTCACCATCCGCCGCGCCAACCCCAAGGGCGTGACCCCGATCACCAAACGGGAACGGTATCGCGACCGCAAGGCCGCCGATCGCCGTGCGGATGCAGGCTTCATGGCGGCGCTCTGGGAGCATTTCGGCGCCGAGCCTTTCGAGCGCGGCAACCTCGACGCCGGTCGCCTGTCGTGGCTCTTCGGCCGCGAGGTCGTGGCCGTGGAGGATTCCTTCGATCCCAAGAGCTACGACGCGCTGCTCGTCATCGACGAAGCCGTGGCGCGCCGGTCCTTCCCCGATGTCTTCGCGGATGACGCCGAAGACTGGGACGACGAGGAGGATGACGACTGGGGCGACGACGAAGACGGGGAGGAATAGGCGTGAATCTGCCGCTGACCCCCCTTTTCCGGCAAGGAATGGCCCACGCAGTTGCGCCCCGCATTTCAATCTTGGCGGGAGCGATTCTGACGGGCAGCATCAAGAATGCTGCAGGGCGGTTTTCCTTGTCCGATCAGGACCTGCGTCCAGCGGCGTGTCTATACCGTTACCCTTCCCCTTATGGGCGGCCCGGTTCCCCCAACAACCGGCCGCCCGCCTTTTTCCCGGACATCTCGCGCGGGCACTCCGCTCCTGCCACGTCACGTGGCGGCTTCATGCCGGTGGCCCGCCGGGCTGCGGCGGTTTCCCGCCGCGTCGTGATCAACGCTATGGAACCGGCGGCACGTTCGCGTGTTCTATCCCCCAGATACGCAAACATTTGGGGTGAGATACGATGCTCAAGAACAGCAAGAAATGGATCCTGGCAACCGCGCTTCTGGGCGGCCTCGCAGCCTGTGGCGACACGCTCGGTGAACAAGCCGTCCTCGGCGCCGGTGTCGGCGGTGCAGGCTCGGCCGTCGCGGGTGGCAGCCTGGCAACCGGCGCCCTCGTCGGTGCTGCGGCCAACGTCGCCTACTGCAACCAGTATCCGCATCGCTGCAACTGATCGCGCTCCGACCCCCCGGTCGGAACCCGGTCCTGCACGACAAAATCCGAACGCCATCGCGGTGCCTGCCGCGGTGGCGTTTTCGCGTCTAACGGGTGCCCGCTGGCCGGGTCTCCGGAGGGCAGGACACACCACGCCGGGCGCAGTGGCGCCGGGCCGGGACACGAACCAAGACCGGGAAGGGGCATGACATGTTCGACAAAATCCTGATCGCCAACCGGGGCGAGATCGCCTGCCGCGTCATCAAGACCGCGCGCAAGATGGGCATCAGCACCGTGGCCGTCTATTCCGACGCCGACCGCAACGCCTTGCACGTTGCCATGGCCGACGAAGCCATCCACATCGGCCCGCCCCAGGCGAACCAGTCCTATATCGTGATCGACAAGATCATGGAGGCGATCAAGAAGAGCGGCGCGCAGGCGGTGCACCCGGGCTACGGCTTCCTGTCGGAGAACCCCAAGTTCGCGCAGGCGCTGGAGGCCGCGGGCGTGGCCTTCGTGGGCCCGCCGGTCAAGGCCATCGAGGCCATGGGCGACAAGATCACCTCGAAGAAGATCGCGCAGGAGGCCGGTGTCTCCACCGTGCCCGGCTACATGGGGCTGATCGAGGACGCCGAGGAGGCGGTGAAGATCTCCGGCGAGATCGGCTATCCGGTGATGATCAAGGCCTCCGCCGGCGGCGGCGGCAAGGGCATGCGGATCGCGTGGAACGACACCGAGGCGCGCGAGGGCTTCCAGTCCTCCAAGAACGAGGCCGCGAACTCCTTCGGCGATGACCGGATCTTCATCGAGAAGTTCGTCACCCAGCCGCGCCACATCGAGATCCAGGTGCTCTGCGACAGCCATGGCAACGGCATCTACCTGGGCGAGCGGGAATGCTCGATCCAGCGCCGGAACCAGAAGGTCGTCGAAGAGGCACCCTCTCCCTTCCTCGACGAGGAGACCCGCAAGGCGATGGGCGAACAGGCCGTCGCACTGGCCAAGGCCGTGGGCTATGCCTCTGCCGGGACGGTCGAATTCATCGTCGACGGGTCCAAGAACTTCTACTTCCTCGAGATGAACACCCGCCTTCAGGTGGAACACCCCGTGACCGAGCTGATCACCGGCGTCGACCTTGTCGAGCAGATGATCCGCGTCGCGGGCGGCGAGCCGCTGAGCATCACGCAGGACGACGTCACCCTGACCGGCTGGGCGATCGAGAACCGGCTCTATGCCGAGGACCCCTATCGCAACTTCCTGCCCTCCATCGGTCGCCTGACCCGCTACCGTCCGCCCGAGGAGCAGGCCGCCGGCCCGCTCCTGGTGAACGGCAAGTGGCAGGGCGATGCGCCCGCGGGCGACACGGCCGTGCGCAATGACACCGGCGTCTACGAAGGCGGCGAGATCTCGATGTACTACGACCCGATGATCGCCAAGCTCTGCACCTGGGCGCCGACCCGCGAGGCGGCGATCGAGGCGATGCGCATCGCGCTCGATCGGTTCGAGGTCGAGGGCATCGGGCACAACCTGCCGTTCCTCGCCGCCGTGATGGACCATCCGAAGTTCGTCTCCGGCGACATGACCACGGCCTTCATCGCCGAGGAATACCCCGAGGGCTTCGACGGCGTGACCCTGCCGGAGGCCGAGCTGAAGCGCGTGGCCGCCGCCTGTGCCGCGATGAACCGCGTGGCCGAAATCCGCAAGACCCGCATCTCGGGCCGGATGGGCAACCACGAGCGTCAGGTGGGCGACGACTGGAACGTCGCGCTTCAGGGCGCCAGCTTCGACGTGAAGGTCGATGCCTCGCCCGACGGCGCGACGGTGACCTTTGACGACGGCACCGCGCTGCGGGTGGCCGGCGACTGGACCCCGGGCGACCAGCTGGCCGAAATGACGGTCGAAGGCGCGCCGCTGGTGATGAAGGTTTCCTACATCTCGGGCGGGTTCGCGGTGCGGATGCGCGGGGCCGACATGAAGGTCCACGTGCGCACGCCGCGTCAGGCCGAACTGGCCCGGCTGATGCCCGAGAAGCTGCCGCCCGACACCTCCAAGATGCTGCTCTGCCCGATGCCGGGCCTCGTCGTTAAGATCGACGTGGAAGAGGGGCAGGAGGTGCAGGAAGGCCAGCCGCTCTGCACCATCGAGGCGATGAAGATGGAGAACATCCTGCGCGCCGAGAAGAAGGCCGTGGTGACCAAGATCAACGCCGCTGCGGGCGCAAGCCTCGCGGTCGACGACGTGATCATGGAATTCGAGTGATCTTCGGGGCCGTCATACCGCCTGCGGGGCCCCGTGCCCCGTGGGCCGGACGGCCCGGAATGGCCGGTCCTGAACTGGCTTGTCCCGAACTGGCCTGTGCTGAACTCGCGGGTCCGGGGACGCTGCAATCCTATTGCAGCAGCCGCCGTTCCTGCAGTTCCTGCCGCCGCAGCGGTGTCTTGTCTATGGTGGCGGACAGCTCGCGCACGGTCAGCGGCTGCGGCTTGCGCAGCGTGACCTGCCCGTTCTTGTCGATCAGCACCACGTTGAACCCGCGCGGGCGCAGCTTGCGCCGCAGCGGGCCGCTGGCGGCGGGATCGGTATCGGTCAGCACGATGACATCGCGGTCCAGCAGTTCGGCCGGGCGCTCTTGGAGGTTCTCGATCTGGCGCCGGTACTGCGGGTCATTGGGCGTGTCGGCAAAGACCACCACGGGGCGTTTTTCCCAGAGGAAGCTGTCGAGGTCCGGTGTCTCGCCAGTCCAGAACACGCTCTCTTCCACTGGGGTTTCCACGGGCGCGTCCGGCGCCGCCGCGTCGGGAACGCTGGTCGCCTGCTGCGCGGCGGCACCGAGCGGCGCAAGCACGAGCAACAGGGCGCTTAGGCATGTCTTCACTGATGTCATGGCCCCTCCTGTCCGTCCGGATATAAGCGCAGACCACGAAAATACTACGAAAATCCTTTGTGACATTGCGACAAATCCGCAGGTTAAGCCTCTTCTCACGTCTCCCCGCGCAGGGTTGCGGGGACGGATCGTGGCCCTCCGGGCGCGGCAGCAGAAGGGGCGCAGAGGAATGGAGATCATCCTGCACGCGGGGGCGCATCGCACCGCTTCCACCACGTTTCAGGCCTATCTGGCAGGCAATGCCGCGCAGCTGGCGGGCCATGGCATCGGCGTCTGGGGCCCGACGCGGACCCGGCGCGGGCTGCTGGCGGGTGTCAACGGCGGGCCGGGGGCCGCGCGGGCGCGGGGGCGGATCGCCCTCAACCTCGAGGCTGCGCGGCGTGATGGTGTCCGGTGGCTGATCGTCTCGGACGAGAACATGCTGGGCGCGCCCCGCGCCAACCTGCGCGAGGCCACGCTCTACCGTGACGCGGGCGAGCGGATCGCGCGCCACGTCGCCGCCTTCGGGTGCCGGCCCCGGCGCATCGCGCTGTCGATCCGGGCGCAGGCGCCGTACTGGGAATCCTGCCTCGCCTTCGCGGTGATGCGGGGCCACCGCCTGCCCGACGCCGCCCTGCTGGACCGGCTGGTGACCCAGCCGCGCGGCTGGCGCGCGGTGATCACGGATATCGCGGCGGCGGCTGGCGGGGCCGAGGTGCTGGTGCTGCCGCATGAGACCTATGCCGGGCTGCCGGAAACACGCCTGTGGCACATGGCAGGCCACGCCGTGCTGCCGCCGCTGACCCATGCGCGCGAGTGGCTGCACCGCCGCCCCGACCTGCCCGCCCTGCGCGGCGCGCTGAGGGATCGCGGTGCCGATCCGGCGCGGCTGCCCGGGGGGCAGGGGCCTTGGCGGCTCTTCGACGACAGCCAGCGGGCGGCGCTGGAGGCCGCCTACAGGCAGGATCTCGACTGGCTGCGCGCCGGGGCCGACGGCCTTGCGCGGCTGGTGCAGGAGGATTGGGCCGGGACATTCCTGGTCAGACAGAAGGAGGCGCGGCAGGCGGGGACAACATCCGCCGCGCGGCGAGAGACAAGAGGACAAGCACATGGCACAGACGAAGGACGCGTGGCGTAACCTGGCCGAGAAGGAGCTGAAGGGCAAAAGCCCTGACAGCCTCGTCTGGGACACGCTGGAAGGAATTCCGGTTCAGCCGATCTATACCGCCGAGGACACGGCCGAGCTGCCGCATATGGGCACGATGCCGGGCTTCGGCCCCTTCACCCGCGGGGTGAAGGCGACGATGTACGCGGGCCGGCCCTGGACGATCCGGCAATATGCGGGCTTCTCCACCGCGGAGGAATCGAACGCCTTCTACCGCCGCAACCTCGCCGCCGGTCAGCAGGGCGTCTCGGTCGCCTTCGACCTCGCGACGCACCGCGGCTATGACAGCGACCACCCCCGCGTGGTGGGCGACGTGGGCAAGGCCGGCGTGGCGATCGACAGTGTCGAGGACATGAAGATCCTCTTCGACGGCATCCCGCTCGATCAGGTCTCGGTCTCGATGACCATGAACGGCGCGGTGATCCCGATCCTGGCCTCCTTCATCGTCACCGGCGAGGAGCAGGGCCACGACAAGGCGCTGCTGGCGGGCACGATCCAGAACGACATCCTCAAGGAGTTCATGGTCCGCAACACCTACATCTATCCACCCGAACCCTCGATGCGGATCATCTCGGACATCATCGAGTACACCTCGAACGAGATGCCCAGGTTCAACTCGATCTCGATTTCCGGCTACCACATGCAGGAAGCGGGCGCGAACCTCGTGCAGGAACTGGCCTACACGCTGGCCGACGGGCGCGAATACGTGAAGGCCGCGATCGAGGCCGGCATGGACGTGGACAAGTTCGCGGGCCGGCTGTCGTTCTTCTTCGCCATCGGCATGAACTTCTTCATGGAGGCCGCCAAGCTGCGCGCCGCGCGGACGCTCTGGCACCGCGTCATGACGGAGTTCGACGCCAAGTCCGAACGCTCCAAGATGCTGCGCACCCACTGCCAGACCTCGGGCGTGAGTTTGCAGGAGCAGGACCCCTACAACAACGTCATCCGCACGGCGTACGAGGCGCTGTCGGCGGTCCTCGGCGGCACCCAGTCGCTGCACACCAACGCGCTGGACGAGGCGATCGCCCTGCCGACGGACTTCTCGGCCCGGATCGCGCGGAACACCCAGCTTATCCTGCAGGAAGAGACCGGGATCACCAACGTGGTCGACCCGCTGGCAGGCTCCTACTACGTCGAGAGCCTGACCGCCGAGCTGATCGAGAAGGCCTGGGCCCTCATGCAGGAGGTCGAGGAGATGGGCGGCATGACCAAGGCCGTGGCCTCGGGCATGCCCAAGCTGCGGATCGAGGAGACCGCGGCGACCCGGCAGGCGATGATCGACCGGGGACAGGAGGTGATCGTCGGGGTCAACAAGTACCGCAAGGACAAGGAAGACCCGATCGACATCCTCGACGTGGACAACGTGAAGGTCCGCGAAAGCCAGATCGCCCGGCTGACCTCGATCCGCGACACCCGCGATCAGGCGGCCTGCGATGCGGCGCTGGACGAGTTGACGCGCCGCGCGCGCGAGGGAGGCAACCTGCTGGAGGCCGCGGTCGAGGCCGCGCGCGCCCGCGCCACCGTTGGAGAGATCAGCATGGCGATGGAGAAGGAATTCGGACGTCACCGGGCCGAGGTGAAGACCCTCGCCGGGGTTTACGGGGCCGCCTACGAGGGCGACGAGGGCTTTGCCGCGATCCAGAAGGCGGTCGAGGACTTCGCCGAGGTCGAAGGCCGCCGCCCGCGGATGCTGGTGGTGAAGATGGGGCAGGACGGCCACGACCGAGGGGCCAAGGTCATCGCCACGGCCTTTGCCGACATCGGTTTCGACGTGGACGTGGGCCCGCTGTTCCAGACCCCGGACGAGGCCGCGCAGGATGCCATCGACAACGACGTGCACGTGGTCGGCATCTCGTCGCAGGCGGCTGGCCACAAGACGCTGGCTCCGCAGCTGATTGCCGCGCTGAAGGAGAAGGGCGCCGAGGATATCCTCGTGATCTGCGGTGGGGTGATCCCGCAGCAGGATTACGACTTCCTCAAGAAAGCCGGCGTGAAGGCGATCTTCGGCCCCGGCACCAACATCCCGCAGGCGGCGCAGGACATCCTGAAGCTGATCCGCGAAGCCCGCGGCTGAGCCTCGCCCGGCAGGGCTACCCCAGTGGCGGCCCTGTCCGGAAAATGCGCATTTTCCGGTCCGTTTTCTTCGAAGAAAACGGGTAGGACCGGGAGGAAGACGCCTTGCAATGGCGACGGGACAAGAGAAGGGCGGCCTGCGCGAGACGCGGGCCGCCCTTTCACATCACCGGGGGCGCGCGGCCCGCTCAGGTCAGCCGGTGCAGGAAGCCGGCGAGGTCATCGGTGTGGAAGTGGATATGCTCCGCCTCCATCGGCTCCTCGGCCACGTAAACTGTGCGCATCCCCAGCCCGTGGGGCACGGCGAGGTTGCGCGGATCGTCCTCGAACATCGCCGCCGTCTCGGTCTGAACGCCGTCCAGCTCGAAGACCTTGGCAAAGGCGCCGGCCTCGGGCTTGGGCAGGAAATCGGCATGTTCCACGCCGTAGACCGCATCGAAAAGCCCGTTCAGCCCGCGGGCCGCGATGACCCGCTCGGCATAGGGCGCGCAGCCGTTGGTGTAGACGATCTTGCGGCCGGGCAGGGCGCGGATCCCCTCGGCCAGCTGCACGTCCACCTCGAGGTGGCTCATGTCGATCTCGTGCACATGGGTCAGGTAGGGCCCGGGGTCCACGTCATGCAGGCGCATCAGCCCGGCCAGCGTGGTGCCGTGCTCGCGCCAGTAGAGCTTGCGCAGCCGGTCGGCCTCGGCGGCATCGACCTTCAGCGCGTCCATCACGTATTGCGTCATCCGCGCCGAGATCTGGTCAAAGAGCCGGGCGGCGGGGGGATAGAGCGTGTTGTCGAGGTCGAAAACCCAGGTCGTGACGTGGGTGAATGCATCTTTTGCCATGGGCCGGACCATACGCCCGGGCGCGGGGCTGGACAAGCTGCCGCCTTGCCCCTGACGCAGCGGCGCACTAACGTGCCCCGATGGACGGAACGATCAGAGAGAAACGCCCCATGAAGCCGGCTCAGAAGGATGCCTATACGCTCATCCTCGAGGCGATCGACGTGGGGCTCTACCGCCCGGGCGACCGGCTGGTGGAAAGCGAGCTGGCCGAGCGTTTCGGCGTGTCGCGCACGCCGATCCGCGAGGCGTTGCAACGGCTTGAGACCCAGTCGCTGCTGACCCGGGACGGGCGTTCGCTGATCGTGGCCTCGCTGGATCATTCGCAGCTGGCCGAGCTCTATGCCGTGCGGGCCGAGCTCGAGGGGCTGGCCGCCGGTCTCGCCGCGCGCCATGCCACGCCCGAGGAAATCCGCGTGCTCTTCGACATGGTCGACGAGGACCGCACCCTGATCGGCGATCCCAAGGCGCTGTCGCGGGCCAACAAGCGGTTCCACAAGCAGCTGCACCTCGCCTCGCACAACCGCTACCTCGTGCAGCAGCTCGACCTCGTGCACCGGACCATGGCCCTGCTGGCGACCACCTCGCTGGCCGCCGAGGGGCGCGATGCCACCGCGCTGGCAGAGCATGAGGCCATCGTGCAGGCGATCTCGGAGCGGGACGAGGCCAAGGCCTCCGCCGCGCTGCGCGATCACATCTCCAAGGCCTTCATCACCCGTCTGAAGATCGACAGCGGCGAGATCGGCACGACCGGGAACTGATCCGCTCAGTCGGCCTCCGGTGCGGAATGCCCGTGCTGGGTCTTGTCCCAGTAGAACGGGCAGGCGACCAGTTCGAAGAGCGCCTTGTAGGCCGCGATGCATCCCAGCGGGAAATAGAGCATCAGGCTCGGCACCCAGGGGATGAGGTGCCGGTGCTCCCGCCCCGAGACGGCGATGATCCCGAGCGCGACATTGACGCATTCGGTTGCAAAGAACACCGTCGCGAGGGTCCGGAAGAGGGCCGGTGAGGTCATGTCCAGCAGGGGGTGGGGCAGGCCGAAGGGGATCAGCCACATCGACCAGAACACCGGGGCCAGCAGGAACTGCGACAGCGCGCTGACGAAATGCGCGTTGAAGCCGAGAAAGCGCCAGAGGCCGAGGTCCTTCAGCAGCCTGCCCGGGCGGCGCATGTGGACGAGATAGGTGACCATGTACCCCTTCAGCCAGCGGGACCGCTGCTTGATCCACTTGAGCGCGAAGCAGTTCGCCTCCTCCCGCGTGGTGCTGTCGAGGATCTCGGTCCGGTAGCCATGGCGGTAGAGCCGGTAGCCGAGATCTGCGTCCTCGGTCACGTTGTGCGCATCCCACCGGCCGACCTCCTCCAGCACGGTGCGTCGCAGGAAGAGCGTCGTGCCACCCAACGGCAGGCCGAGGCCGAGGCGGGCAAAGCCGGGCAGGACGACGCGGAACCACGTGGCGTATTCCACGGTGAAGCAGCGTGCGATCCATGTCTGGCGCGGGTTGTAGTAGTCGAGCGCCCCCTGCAGGCAGGCGACCTCGGGGGCGGCGTCGTTGAACTGCCGCGCGACCTTGAGGAGCTGGTCTGCTTCGGGGGCATCCTCGGCGTCGTAGATGCCGATGATGTCGCCCTCGCAGAAATCGAGCGCGTAGTTCATCGCGCGCGGCTTGGTCTGCGGTGTCCCGCGCGGGACGACAACCGTGCGGAACCACGGGGGGAGGTCAGTCTCGGCCACGACACCGCGGGTGAGGCTGTCGTCCTCCTCCAGCACCAGCACGATTTCCAGCAGGGCGCGGGGATAGTCGAGACGCTGGAGGCGGACGAGAAGCGTTTCCGCGATGGAGGCTTCATGGAAGAGCGGCACGAGGATGGCGATCTTGGGCAGCTTCGGCATGGCCCCGGGCATGGCGAGCGGATGCTGGGACCCATGCAGAGGCCGTGGCGGCGGCGGCAGGAGCCGGGCGCCGAGGGCAAGGGCACGCAGGCCCACGGCGAGGCCGAGCGTGACGAGCGCCCAGAGGCAGAGCGCGGCAAGCATCGCGCCGGGCCAGAGCAGGGTCAGCCAGAGGAGGGCGAGCGGCAGGCCGAGCGCCAGCAGGCTGCGCCCGGCGGGTCTGCCCTGCCAGCGACGGCAGGACAGGGCGTCCGGGGTGCACTGCGCCATGGCGAGAGTCAGCCTGTCGCGATGCTGTGCGGCGAGTGCGGTCCGGATGGCGGTTCGGCTGGCGATCCGGAGCGGCAGTGCGCGGCAGACCGTGGGCAGGTCGGGATGGGAGAGGCGTTCCGGATCGGGTGTGACGAGGACAAGGCGACCGTCGGTTTCCAGCGCGGGGAGCAGCGCGTGGCGCAGGCAGAGCGCGGGCGGCAGTTCCGGAAGCGAAATGGGGCGGCCCTCCGCCTCGTCCCAGAGCGGGAGGTCATGGCTGCGCGCGGTCAGGCTGAGGAGGCGGTCCTCGCTCAGGCAGCCGTCTGTCAGCAGGAGGGTCTGCAGGTCGGTGTCCTGCCACGCCAACCTGTGCCGCAGGGCGATCATCTCCGAGGCCGGCAGGGCACCCTCCGCCACGAGGGTGCGGCTGACGCCGCGCAGCGACCGGTTCGGCGGGGCGGATGGAAAGGCGGTAACGTCCGACGGTGTCATGCGTATCCTCCGGCGCGGTCTCCGGGGATTTGACGTGCGGAAGGTTAATTCATCGAAAACGGATGGTTAATGACCTGTTAATTCGCCCTGGCAATGCGACCGGGCTGGCGCGGGCGCTGCCCCCTGCCGGGCCACAAACGAAAACACCCCCGGAAACCGGGGGTGTCTCGTGTCATCTCTGCGGAGGGGATCAGCTGACCTTCGCGTTGTCCATCGAGGCGGCGAACCGCTCGAACAGGTAGAAGCTGTCCTGCGGGCCCGGGCTGGCCTCGGGGTGGTACTGCACCGAGAAGACCGGCCGGTCGGTCATGCGAATGCCGCAGTTGGAGCCGTCGAAGAGCGAGACATGGGTCTCTTTCAGCCCCTCGGGCAGGGTCTGGCTGTCGACCGCGAAGCCGTGGTTCATCGACGTGATCTCGACCTTGCCGGTTTCGAGGTCCTTCACCGGGTGGTTCGCCCCGTGGTGGCCGTGGTTCATCTTGACCGTCTTGGCACCGAGCGCGAGGGCCAGCATCTGGTGGCCGAGGCAGATGCCGAAGACGGGGATCTGGGTCTTGGCCATCACGTCCTGGATCATAGGCACGGCGTAGACGCCGGTCGCGGCGGGGTCACCGGGGCCGTTCGACAGGAAGAGCCCGTCGGGATTGTGGGCCAGCACGTCCTCGGCGGTCGCGGTGGCGGGCAGCACGGTCACGTCGCAGCCGGCGGAGGCGAGGCAGCGCAGGATGTTGCGCTTGGCGCCGTAGTCGATGGCGACGACCTTGTGGCGCGGGGCCTCCTGCTTGCCGAAGCCGTCGGGCCAGGCCCAGCGGGTCTCGTCCCAGCGGTAGGACTGGGCACAGGTGACTTCCTTGGCGAGGTCCATGCCTTCGAGGCCGGCGAAGCCCCGGGCGCGAGCTACGAGGCCGGCGATGTCGAAGTTGCCTTCGGGATCATGGGCGAGGGCGGCATGGGGCGCGCCCTGCTGGCGGATTGCCCGGGTCAGGCGTCGGGTGTCGATGGACCCGATGGCGATCCGGCCGCGGCTGGCGAGCCAGTCGCTCAGGCGTTCGGCGGCGCGCCAGTTCGACGGCTCGGTCGGGTCCCATTTCACCACCATGCCCGCGGCCACCGGATCGGCGGTCTCGTCATCCTCGGCGTTGACGCCGACGTTGCCGATGTGCGGGAAGGTGAAGGTCACGATCTGCCCGGCATAGGAGGGATCGGTCATGATCTCCTGATAGCCGGTCATGGCGGTGTTGAAGCAGAGCTCGGCCTGGGTCTCTCCGGTCGCGCCGAAGCCCTTGCCGTAAAAGATGGTCCCGTCCGCCAGTGCGAGGCAGGCAGTCGGCTTCTTTCCATAAGTATGGGGCATGGAGATTCTCCGGCGATGGTGAGGGGCGGCAAATTGGCGCGAAACTATGCAACAGTGCCCGGAGGGTCAAGGGGAGGCGGGGCTGGAACTTGACCCTGCTGCATTGCGGCGTGTAAGGGCGCGCGGCTGCACGGGTTGACCGGGGGCAAGCCCTTGATAACCCATGTTTTGCGGGGCTTTCGCGGCCTGCTTGCGGCCGGCTTTTGACGGGTCCGCGGCCCCGCTGCCGTGCTGCGCTGCCGCAATTGGTTGCCGGAGCCATGCCTTTCGAGTAGGGTGGGGCTTCCGATTTTGCCATGGGGATGGGATGTATGGAACTGCGTGAACGGGTCAATTCGGCCCTGAAACAGGCTATGCGCGATCGGGCAGCAGACAGGCTCTCCACTCTGAGACTGATCAACGCTGCCATCAAGGACAAGGATATAGAGGCCCGCGGCGACGGCAACGAGGACGGGGTCGGGGATGCAGAGGTTCTCGCGATCCTCGGCAAGATGTCCCGCCAGCGTCAGGAAAGCGCCCGGGTCTACGAGGAAGGCGGTCGCATCGACCTCGCCGAGCAGGAGCGCTCGGAGATCGAGGTGATCGAGGAATTCCTGCCGCGCCAGCTCAGCGACGAGGAAGTCGCCAAGGCGATCGAATGCGCGATCAAGGAAACCGGCGCGGATTCGATCCGCGACATGGGCAAGGTGATGGGCTCGCTCAAGTCCAAGTACACCGGCCAGATCGACTTCGGGTCCGTGGGCCCGCAGGTCAAGGGGCGCCTCACCGCCTGAGAGACGGCCCGTGACCGCTCGCTTGCCAGCCATTTGCCAGCCAAGTCCGGGCTGTCGGTCCGGATCAGGGGCATGACAGGGCCCGGGACAGGGTCCGATCAAGACAAGAGCGAGAACAAGACAAGGGACGCCTTCGGGCGTCCTTTTTCGTTCAGGCGCCCCGCTGTCTGCGGGGCCCTGACGGTCATCTCGCCCGCGCCATTTGCCGCCGGATGGCTGCGTGGCCGAGCGGGACAGGGCGTCCGGGTACGGGTTTCGTGACCGCGGACCGGCGGGACGCTCAGTCCGACAGGACCGGCCCGCTGCGGCCCTGCCTGTGGGCCTCCTCGGTCACCGACATCGTGGGGCCGCCGGTGCCGTGGCTGATTTCCAGCGTGGCGATGTCGAAGTCTTCGAGGCAGGTGGCGTTCACCCCGTATTGCGTCGGGTCCGAGCGGCGCTGGTGGAAGGTATAGATGCCGCAGGTCGGGCAGAAGAAATGCCGCGCGACGCCCGTGTTCCACCGATACTCGCTGAGCGCCTCCCACGGGGTGTCGAGTGTCAGTTCCTCGATGGGGACCGTCGCCATGATGGCGTTGCGGCGCCGGCAGAGCGAACAGTTGCAGGTGCGCGCCTCTTGCGGGGCGCGGGCGAGGCGGAAGCGGATCTGGCCGCAGTGGCAGCTGCCGTGGATCTCGGTCATCGGTGTCTCCTGTCGGGGGCGAGGATACCCGTAACGGGCACAGGGACAAGGGCCGGGAACTTGTGGGCCGGGTTCGGATCGGGGACTTGAGGAAGGTGCGGGCGCAGGCATGGCCACCGCGCGCGCCGGCAGGGCTGCCTGCCCCATTGTGCAGTGGCCGTACCGGCGGCCTCTCTCTGGTCAGCGGTCAAATTTTCAGCGTGACGCGGCGGCGGGGGCCGGCCTCCGTGCCGGCTTGCTTGACAGGGCCGAAACCGGGTTCCTACGCTGAAGGGACAAGGCCGGCTGCAAGGGACGAAAGCGTCTGGCGCCGGAACGCACCGCGGGGGCCCGCATTTCGATGGCCCCTCGCGTACAGCATCACTCACGGACGACATGACTGCCGGCCCCACTCCCGGGCCGGATCGGAGACCTGTATGACCGAGGCCCTCAGTGCCGCCGGGGCACGCCCGGCCCATAGCTGGAACCTGCTGCGCACCGAGGGCATCGCGCCCGGTGAACGGCTGGAGTTCTGGCGCCATGCCACCAGCACGCTGTTCCCGCCGACACAGGTGCGGCGGGCCAGCGGCGAGGGCTTCTATGGCCGCATCTCGTGGCAGGAGTTCGGGCGCGTTACGCTGGCGGATATCGTCTCGACCGATATCGAGGTGTCGCGCACCGAGGCGCAGATCGCCAGTGGCGACGACTGGTACGAGGTGAACCTGCAGGTCGAGGGTACCACCGCCTTCGCGCAGGGCGGGCGCGACGTGATCGCCCGCCCGCGCACCATGCTGCTCTATGACAGCCGGCAGCCCTACCGGATGCTCTTCGAGGGGCATTACCGGCAGCTCTCGCTCAAGGTGCCGTGGCAGGCGCTGCGCGACCGGGTGCCGGGGATCGACCTGCTGATCGCGCGCCCGATCCCGGCGGAAACCCTGCCGGGCCGCTTCCTCTATGACTTTGCCACCACGCTCTGCGATCTGGGGCAGGAGGGGCAGGCACAGGCGTTTGCCGGGCGGATCGAGGCCCATGTGATCGACCTGCTGGCCACTGCGCTTTCCGGTCTGGGGGAGGGCGTGCCGCTCTCGGCCGGGCGGCAGGCGCAGCTGGGGCGGGTGAAATCCCATGTCCTCGCCCGGCTCGACGATCCGGACCTGACCCCCGCCGCCATCGCGCAGGCCCAGCAGATCTCTCTGCGCTCGCTGTACGAGCTTTTCGAGGGCGAACCGCATCAGGTGGCACAGTGGATCAAACTGCAACGGCTGGACCGCATCCGCGCCGATCTCTGCGATCCGTTGCAGCAGGGGCTGCCGATCACCACTATTGCCCTGAAGCGGGGGTTCAAGGATTTCTCGCACTTCAGCCGGGCGTTCCGGGCCCGCTACGGGATTTCCCCGCGGGCATTCCGCAAGAGCCAGCTGCACTGAGCGGCAGGAGCGCCGCGGCATGAAGCGGGCGCTTGCCCGAGGTCGCGGGGTGGCCGAGCCCCTCCGCTGACGGTCAACCTTTCCCGCAGAGGCGGCCATGTTCCGGCTCTGGCTGTGGCGCCGGGCGGGCTGTCTAATCCGCTGGAAACGCGGCGGTCCGGGGCTGGCCTCACCGGTCGGCCCTGACCTCCCCACTGAACGGAGCTCCCCATGCGCCTCTGGATCAAGTCGCCGCTGGCCATGCTGGACGATGCCGCCCCGGGCGGGCTGGTGGTCGAGGACCGGCGGATTGCCGAACTGGTCGGCGCGCAGGGGCCCTCCGCGCCGGTGGACGAGGTCTTTGACGCGTCGCGCCATGTCATCCTGCCGGGCCTCGTGAACACCCATCACCATTTCTTCCAGACCCTGACCCGCGCCCATCCGGAGGCGATCAACAAGGAGCTCTTTCCCTGGCTCAAGGCGCTCTATCCGCTCTGGGGGCAGCACCTGAACCGGGATAGGTTCCGCCTTGCGGTACGGCTGGCGCTGACCGAGCTGCTGATGTCGGGCTGCACCACCGCCTCGGATCACCTCTTCGTCTTTGCCGCCGACATGCCCGATGCCGTGGATATCGAGGCGGAGGAAGCGGCGACGCTGGGGATGCGCGTGGCGCTGACGCGGGGGGCGATCAACCTTGGGACCAAGTCGGGTGGCATCGCGGATGAACGCCTGATGCAGGACTACGACACGGTGCTGTCGGACTGCGAGCGCGTGCTGGGGCGCTACCACGATACCTCTCATGGGGCGATGACCACGGTGGCGCTGGCGCCCTGCGCGCCCTTCAACGTGACGAAACAGCTGATGAAGGACACGGCCCTGCTGGCCGAGACACACGATTGCCGCCTGCACACCCATCTGGGCGAGACCCATGACGAGGACGACTTCTGCCTGCACCATTTCGGCTGCCGTCCGCTCGATTACCTCGAAGAGGTCGGCTGGCTGTCGGACCGGGTCTGGCTGGCCCATGGCATCCACTTCGACGCGGGCGAAATCGAGAGGATCGGGCGGCATCGGATGGGGGTCTGCCATTGTCCGACCTCCAACATGCTGCTGGCCTCGGGGCAGTGCCGGACGAAGGACCTGGAGGCGGCGGGCGCCGTGGTGGGGCTGGGCGTGGATGGCTCTGCCTCCAACGACAATTCCAACATGATGGAAGGCGTGCGGCAGGCGCTGCTGCTGGGGAGGCTGACCTATGGCGCGGCGGCGGTGACCCATCACGACGTGCTGCGCTGGGCGAGCGAGGGCTCGGCCCGCTGCCTTGGCCGCGGGGACATCGGCAGGATCGCGGTGGGCTATCAGGCGGATCTGGCGCTTTTCACGCTGGACGAATTGCGCTTCTCAGGGGCGGGCGATCCGCTGGCGGCGCTGGTGCTCTGCGGGGCGCATACGGCGGACCGGGTGATGGTGGGCGGCGACTGGCGGGTCGTGGACGGCCGGCCGGTGGGCGTGGACCTGATGCGGCTGCGCGAAGAGCATGGCGCTGCGGCGCGGGCGTTTCTGGAGGCGGTGTGAGGGGGCGGGCATGAGCTGACCTGTCTGGTGCAACGCTTGTGACCCACACGGAGGGCAGCGCCGTCCCGCGGGGTGGCGCATAAGCGCCGGTCGCCATTGGTGCGCCATTGGTCCGAGCCCCAATGGCGACGGGGGGCGGGTCGGCGCTGCCCGGCCTGCGGCCGGGCGGGACGTCATTTTGATGTGGGCACTCTGGTGCGGTGAGGACAGGGGGCGTGGCCACTGCCGGGGACTGCTGGATATCCCTGTTGCACAGAGCCCGCGCCACCCCGCCACGCATCCCGCACGGGCGGACAAGTTTTGGCGCGGTCCCGTCCCAGCCCGCCATCTGGCCCCCCGCCGGTGCCGATGGGACACTGCCGCATCCGTCCGAAGCACCGGCGCTTACCGGGCGGTGCAATCCGGATGACCCCATGAACAGCCCGCAGCGCAACACGCAGGAATGGCAGGTTCTCGACCGCGCCCATTACATGCATCCCTCCACCGACCATGCCGCCTTGCGCCAGACCGGCGCCCGCGTGGCGATGCACGCCGAGGGCATCCATGTCTGGGACAGCGACGGCAACCGGATGATCGACGGGCTCTCCGGGCTCGGCAACGTGAACCTTGGCTATGGCCGGAGCGAGATCGTGCAGGCCGTCGCGGCCGAGATGCAGGATCTCTCCTACTGCCAGTCGTTCTTCAACACGACCCACCCGGCGGCGGTGCTGCTGGCGCAGAAGCTCTCGCAGATGCTGCCGGGCGATCTGAACCACGTTTTCTTCCAGTGCTCCGGCTCCGAGGCGAACGAGACCGCTGTGCGTGCCGTGCGTCGCTACTGGGACCTGAAGGGCCAGCCGGAAAAGCGCCTGCTGATCGCCCGCGAGTTGGCCTACCACGGCTCGACCCACATGGCGGCCTCGCTGACGGGCATCCTGCCGATGCATGGGGCCGGGGGGGACATCCCGCTGCCCTCGGTCCACCGGATCAGGACGGCCTATCAATATCGCAACGGCCCGGACATGACGGAGGAGGACTTCGGCCGCCTCGCCGCCAGCTGGCTGGAGGAGAAGATCCTCGAACTCGGCCCCGAGAATGTCGCGGCCTTCGTGGCGGAGCCTGCCCAATCCGCGGGCGGGGCGATCTGCCCGCCAATGACCTACTGGCCCGAGATCCAGCGCATCTGCCGCAAGTACGACGTGCTCCTCGTTCTCGACGAGGTGGTGATGGGCTTTGGCCGCACTGGCCAGTGGTTCGGCGCGGACTACTACGGCATTCAGCCCGACCTGATGCAACTCGGCAAGGCGATCACCTCGGGCTACATGCCGCTCTCGGCCTGTGTCCTGTCGGACCGGGTCGCGGATGTGCTGATCGACCGGGGCGGCGAATGGGCGCATGGCTACACCTACTCGGGCCACCCGGCCTCCTGCGCCGCCGCGCTGGAAAACATCCGCATCCTCGAGGTGGAGGGCATCGTCACCCGCGCGGGCCAGACGCTGGCGCCCTATTTCGCCGCGAAAATGGAGAGTTTCGCCGATCATCCGCTGATCGGGGACATCCGCCACGTGGGCCTGATGGGCGGGATGGAGATCGTCCGCGACAAGACAACCCGCGCGGCCTACCCCTACGAGGCGAGGATCGGGGCCTTCTGTTCCGAGGAGGCGGGCAAACGCGGTCTGGCCTTCCGGGCCAATGGCGATACGATGAGCCTCATGCCGCCCCTGATCATCACCGAGTCCCAGTTGGACGAGGTGTTCGACATCGCCCGGGAGGCGCTGGATGCCACGGCCAAGGCCTTTGGCGTGATCTGAACTTCCGAGACCGGACCCGAATGCCCGACAAAGCTCTCTTCTATATCGACGGCCAGTGGGTTGCCCCAACCGGCCCGCAGTCCATCCCCGTCGTGAACCCCGCCACCGAGGAGGTTGTCGCCCGCGTCGGCGCCGGCACGCCAGAGGACGTGGACCGCGCCGTCGCCGCCGCGCGAAGGGCCTTTCCGGCCTTCGCGGCCACCTGCAAGCGGGGCCGCGCCATGCTGCTGCGCCGGATCGCCGATGTCTTCGAGGCCCGGCAGGAGGAACTGGCCGCCCTCGTCACCATGGAGATGGGCTCCCCCCGCGATCTCTCCATGTGGATGCAGACCGGCGCCTCGATCACCTATTTCCGCGAGGCGGCGAATATCCTCGACGGGTTCGACTTTGCCCCCGAGGGGCAGGGCATGGCCGAGACCTCGCGCCTGCGGCTGGAGCCGATCGGCGTCGTGGGGCTGATCACGCCGTGGAACTGGCCTCTGAACCAGATTGTGACCAAGCTCGCCCCGGCATTGGCGGCGGGCTGTACCGTGGTGCTGAAGCCCTCCGAGATCTCGCCCCTCTCGGCCCTGCTGCTGGCCGAGGTGCTGGAGGAGGCGGGTGTGCCGCCGGGGGTCTTCAACCTCGTGAATGGCACCGGGCCGGACGTGGGCTCCGCGATCTCGAAACATCCGGGCATCGACATGGTCTCCTTCACCGGCTCGACCCGGGCGGGCGTGCAGGTGGCCATCGACGCGGCCCCCACGGTCAAGCGGGTGCATCAGGAGCTGGGCGGAAAATCCGCCAATATCGTGCTGGCGGATGCGGACCTCGACCTGGCCGTGACGGACGGGCTGGCGCGGATCTTCATCAACTCGGGTCAGAGCTGCATCGCCCCCAGCCGGATGCTGGTGCCCGAGGCGCTGAAGGACGAGATGCTGGCGCGGCTGGTGGCCGGCGCCGCCAATGTCGTCGTCGGCGATCCGACCGAGGCCACGACCACCATGGGGCCGGTCAGCAATGTCGCGCAATACGACCGGGTGCAGGCGATGATCGGCAAGGGGACCGACGCGGGTGCGACGCTCGTGCTGGGGGGCTTGGGCCGTCCCGAGGGGCTGAACCGCGGCTTCTATGTCCGGCCGACGATCTTTGCGGATGTCACCAACGACATGGAGATCGCCCGGCAGGAGATCTTCGGCCCCGTGCTCTCGGTGCTGACCTATGCGGACGAGGACGAGGCCGTCGAGATCGCCAATGACAGCGACTACGGCCTTGCGGGCTATATCTATTCCCGCGACGTGGGCCGGGCCAATGCGCTTGCCGACCGGCTGCGGGCGGGGCGCATCTTCCTCAACAACCCGCCCTTCGATTTCAACGCGCCCTTCGGCGGCTACAAGCAGTCCGGCAACGGGCGCGAGCTGGGCGAATTCGGGATGCGCGATTTCCTCGAAGTCAAGGCCGTGCTGGGTGCGCGCCCGGTGGAGGGCTGAGCTTGGCCAAGGCGCCAGCCGACCACGGGCCCGATGAGGTCAGCCCCCGCGAGGGCCGTCTCGATGACGCCGGGCCCATTGACGCCGTGCCCGCCGATCTGGTGATCGAGAACGCGGGCAAGACCTTCGCCACGCCGCAGGGTCCGTTGCAGGCGGTGGCGCCGGTGAACCTGAAGGTCGCGCGCGGCTCCTTCGTGGCGCTGATCGGGCCATCGGGATGCGGCAAGTCTACCCTGTTGCGGATGATCGCGGGGCTGGAGACGCCCGACGCGGGCGGCGGTCTGCGCATCCGGGGCAAGCAGCCCGAGGTCTTCCGCGCCGAGGGCGGGCTTGGCATCGCGTTTCAGGACGCGGCCCTGCTGCCGTGGCGCTCGGTCTATGCCAACGTCGCCTTCCCGCTGCAGGTGCTGGGCCGCAAGGTGAAGCCCGAAGACGCCCGCATCCGCGAGATGATCGCCCTTGTCGGCCTCGAAGGCTACGAGGAGGCGCTGCCGTCGCAACTCTCGGGCGGGATGCGGCAACGGGTGGCGATCGCGCGGGCGCTGGTGACGCAGCCCTCGGTCCTGCTTCTAGACGAGCCCTTCGGGGCGCTCGACCAGATCCTGCGGCGGACGATGAACATCGAGTTGCAGCGGATCTGGGCCGCGCAGCGGACGACGACGCTGCTGGTGACCCACGGGATCGACGAGGCGGTCTTCCTCGCGGACGAGATCGTGGTGATGGCCGCCAAGCCGGGCCGGATCGCGGAGGTGGTGAAGGTGCCCTTCGCGCGGCCCCGCAGGCCGGAGCTTTTCGCCGCGCCGGAGTTTCACGCGCTCTGCGAGGCGCTGATGCACAAGCTGCACCCGGAGGTGGCAGGGGAATGAGGGGCTCAGGTTATGCCTGCACCCAAGCCGAGCCCGAGAGATAGGGCCGCCCCTAGGCCGTAGATCAATCTGAACTGGCATTGCAGTGCATGCGAGGCTAGGTGCTGCGCTCCCGCGAAACCCGAGGGCCGCGCCCGCACTGGGGTCGGAGGGCGTCTCGCAAAGGCTCCGGGGGAGCCTTTGAGCCCGTAGGGGGCGACAGCCCCGGGTGCGCAGAGCGCACCCGCCCCTGGGGCAGGGCGGGCGCGGCCCGGACGCAGGACGTCCGGTCGGTGATGGGCGGAGAGCGTGGGGCTTGGGGGGCAGAGGGGACTTTGCTGCACTTTGCCGGAGGGGGCGGCTGTCCCGCGTCAGGCCTGGCCCTTCAACCACTCGATCTCGATGAAGGCCCCGCCCGGCACCTTCAAATAGGCCGCGCGGCCGCCGGGCCAGTCGATTGGCGCGCCGATGACCTCGGCCCCGGCCCCCGTGCATTCCGACAAGGCCGCATCGAAATCCGCCACGTGGAAGGCCACATGCCCCGCACCCGGCCGCCATGGCGCGGCATCGGCGGCCATCGCCCCGCCCGCGCGGTGAAAGCAGATCAGTTCCAGCACCACGCCGCCCGCGGGCCCGCGCATCTGGACGAAATCGCAGCTCAGCCCGGCCTCGCCCGCCATCGCGGCGATGTCGGTCATGCCGTCCTCGCGGACCTCGACGGCGTAGCCGAAGACCGTCTCGAAGAAGGCCACCGCCGGGTCCAGCGCCGCCACGCTGAGCGAGGCGTGATGCAGCCGGGCGCCGATCACACGCGCACCCGGCGTTCCAGCGCGCCCACGATCTCGTAGACCGCGACCGAGATCACGATCGAGACCACCGCACCGGCCCAGACCATCTCGTAGTCCAGCCGTGCGCGCGCCATGTTCAGAAGGTTCCCCAAGCCGATCCCCGACAACAGCCACTCCGCCACCATGACCCCCAGCAGCGCCTGCGGCGCCACCAGCCGGGCGGCGGCAAAGAGATAGCTGATCGAATAGGGAATGGCGACATGCACCAGCTGCTTCATCCTCCCGCCGCCATAGACCTGCACGAGGTCATTGGCCGCCCGCGGAATGGTCGAGAAGCCTTGGTTCAGCAGCACGTAGGCCGGAAAGAAGACGACCAGCACCGCCATGAAGACCGAGGCCGTGACCCCGCGCCCGAACATCAGCACCACGAAGGGGACGAGCGCCACCAGCGGCATGTTCTGCAACACCATCGCCACCGGCAGCAGCGCCCGCGCCAGCGTCGGCGCGAGGATCGAGAGCGCCGCGAGGACAAAGGCGAACGCCAGCCCCGCCAGCAGTCCCAGCCCGGCCATGGGCAGGGTCTGGCCGAGGGCAGCGAAGAGATCGCGCCAGCCGCCGTCGAGCACGAAGTCCAGCGTGCGCAGCGGGCCGGGTGCGACGATCGGGTTGATCCCCGTGAGCCACAACCCGAGGGACCAGAGCGCGAAGGGCAGGACGGCGGCCACGAGCGCCAGCGTCCAGACCCGCCAGCGGTCGCCGGGGCTGGGCAAGGTGGGGCGGGCGGCGGCCATGGTGACGGCGGAGGTCGAGGACGCCAGCCGCCGCGCGGGCAGAAGGAAGGCCACGAAGCCTGCAAGCGCGATCAGCGAGGTGGCGATGCCGATACCCCAGAGCCGCGCGGGAATGCCCTGCGGCAGGGCGGCAAGGAGGAAGGTGCCGAAGCCCCAGCGGGCGCCGGAGCCGAACTCCCCCAGCACCGCCCCCAGCACGGCGAGGGGGGCGGCCACCCGCAACCCGGCCAGCAGCGAGGGCAGGGCCCCGCGCAGCCGTACGTGGCGCATCAGCTTGCCCGGCCCCCCGCCATAGACGGCGACAAGGTCGGCCAGCCGCGGGTCCACCTCCTTCAGCCCCAGCAGGCAGGTCGACATGGCGGGGAAATAGACCATCAGCGCGGCAAGGATGATCTGCGGCCAGTTGCCCTGAAAGAAGATCACCAGCAGCGGGCCGATGACGATGGCGGGCATGGCGAAGATCGCGATGTTGAGGCCCCGGAACGCCAGCTCCAGCGCGGGGGAGAGGCAGAAGACGAAGGCCGCCAACAGGGCAGCGGCGGTCCCGATCAGGAACCCCAGCCCGGCGGAGCGCAGGGTGCTTAGACCGTGGAGCCAGTATAGCTCCCGGTCCGTCCAGAACTGCGCAAGAATGCGGTCCGGCGGCGGCAGGATGAAGCGGCCCCACTCGGTCGTATGGCCGACGTATTCCCACAGCGCGAAGAGCGCGAGCGTCCCGATCAGGATGCGGAGCGGGGCCTGCCGGTCGCTGCTGGGAGTCATGGATCGTCCTTTGCCTGAGACGCGGGGCCAGCCTGCCATCGCCCGCAGTGCAGGGCAATCGGGGCGAGGGAAGGCAGGCTGGCCGCGCATGGGAAAAGTGAAGCCTGTTGCTTGATCAGACGCCAGTTGGGGCACTGGTCCGGCGTGGCGCAAAAATATGCCTGTCCGTGCGTGGGTTTGGCGGGCGCGTGGGGACCGGGCAGCGCGGGCCGGAAAACGGCGATTGCCTGCGGAAGGAGGGCCGCTGCGCGCGCCCGGGACGGTGGGGGTGGGGAGGCGCGTTGAGTGGTTTTTTAAAAAAGTTATATAAATCAAAGTTTTGGTGTGCATTCTCCCGGGCTATCTGCGCGGGGGCGCCCGTTGTCCGAGGCGCACCGGCTTGCCGCCCGCGCCCGTTGTTTCGGGAGGACGGGATCGCGCATAGGGCGGGCCCGAACCACCCGGGGCGGCCCCTGTCCCGCGTCTCGCGGTTTTGTTGACTTGGCCCCCGGCGGCTTTCCTAATCAGCCCGGAGAATGCGCAGGCCACCGGTCGGAACCGGGAGAGCACGGCGCCATCCGTCACAGGGAGAGACCCGATGAAATCCATGATGTCCCGCCGCGCCTTCACGCGCACCGCGCTCGCCGGCCTTGCGGCCGCGCCCTATGGCGGGCTGATCCGCCCGGCCCGTGCCGCCGACCTGACCGAGGTCTCGTTCCAGTCGATCTGGATCAACGACCCGGAGTTCAGCGGCTATTACATCGCCATGCAGGAGGGCTACTACGCGGAGGAAGGGCTCGAGATCAATTACCTGCCCGGCGGGCCCGACGTGATCCCGCAGGCCTCGCTGCTGACCGGCAAGGCGGATATCGCCCTGACCTCGACCATCGAATGCGCTGAGGCGATCGTCAACAAGGGCGCCAGGTTCAAGGTCGTGGGTGCGCAGTTCCAGAAGAGCCCGGACAGCATCATCAGCCTCGAGGAGACCGGCATCAAGACGGTGCAGGACCTCGTCGGCAAGACCGTCGCCTGCCCGCCGCTGAACGCAGGCCCCTTCGAGGTGCTGCTGGAGCTGAACGGCGTGGCCAAGAGCGACGTCACCATCGTGCCCTACACCTTCGACCCCACGCCGCTGGCCACGGGGCAGGTGGATGCGGTCATCGACTTCATGACCTCGCTGCCCTTCATCGTCGAGCAGACCTCGGGCAAGAAGACCACCTTCATCCTCTTCTCCGACGCGGGCATGGCCTTCGGGCAGGACCTCGTCACCGTGAACGAGGAGTACCTCGCCGAAAACCGCGAGAAGGTGGTGGGCTTCCTGCGCGCCAGCCGGAAGGGCTGGGAGGACGAATTCGCCGATCCCGAGAAATACGGCAAGATGTTCGAGGAGACCTGGTACAAGGGCAACGGCTATACCCCCGAGGCGACCAAGTTCCACGCCAACATCCAGATCCCGCTGATGGATCACCCGGGCGGTGTCTTCTCCATGGATGATGCCTGGATAGACGCCTCCATCGCCTCGCTGGCGAAGATCGGAATCGAGGCGCCCCGGGACATGTTCGATCCTTCCCTGCTGGACGAGATCTGATAACAGATCTGCATGACTGATACATCCTCTGCCCTCTTCACGCCCTTCACCACGCGGGGCGTGACCTTCAAGAACCGCATCGTCGTTTCGCCCATGTGCCAATACGCGGCCGTGGACGGCCACGCGACGGACTGGCACTTCGAGCACTATGCGCGCCTCGCCCTCGGCGGGGTGGGCGGCTGCGTCGTGGAAAGCACCGGGGTGCTGCCGCAGGGGCGGATCACGCCCGGCTGTCTGGGCATCTGGTCCGATGAGCATGTGGGCGGCCTGTCGAAGATCGTGGAGAGCTTCAAGCGGCAGGGCGCGGCCATCGGGCTGCAACTGGGCCACGCCGGGCGCAAGGGCTCGTCCGCGACGCCGTGGGACGGCGGGCGGGGCCTGCCCGAGGGCGATCCGCAGGGCTGGACCTGCGAGGCACCTTCGGCCATCTCCTACGACGGCGAACGCCCCGCGCCCCATGCGCTGACGGTCGAGGAGATCGCCGGCATCGTCACCGCCTTCGCCGAGGCCGCGAAACGCGCCGTGGCGGCGGGCTTCGACTTCGTGGAACTGCACGGCGCCCATGGCTACCTGATCCACTCCTTCATCTCGCCGGTCTCGAACACGCGCGACGACGCCTATGGCGGCAGCGCGGAGAACCGGATGCGCCTGCCGCTGGAGATCGCCGCCGCCGTGCGCGCGGTGCTGCCGGAGGAGATGCCGCTCTTCTACCGGGCCTCCTGCATCGACCGGCTGGGGGACGAGGGCATCCAGCTGGAGGATACCGTCGAACTGGCCAGGCGGCTGAAGGCCGTGGGCGTCGACCTGATGGATTGCTCCGGCGGGGGCGTGCTGCTGCGCACCAATCCCGGCCAGATCAAGGAAGGCCCTGGCTTCCAGGTGGGCTTTGCCGAACGCATCCGCGCCGAGGCGGGCATCGCGACCATGGCCGTGGGCGGGATCACCGATCCCGCGCAGGCCGAGGAGATCGTGGCGCAGGGGCGGGCGGACCTCTGTGCGCTGGGCAAGGAGATGCTTGCGGACAGCAACTTCGCCCACCGCGCGGCGCTGGCGCTGGACATCGAGAAGCCGGATTTCGTCCTGCCGCAACGCTACGCCTTCTACCTGCAGTTCCGGCCCCGGGCATGATCCCGCGGCCCCTCGGAGGGATGGGGGCGGTGACGCTCTGCCGGGCGCTGGTCCCCGGTGTTTCGAACGGGAGTGTTTCGATCGGGGGCAGGGGATGAGCGCGCCGGTCGCAGGGCTGCCCTCCGCGCCGCTTGGGCGGACGGGGCTGACGGTCTCACGGATCGGCTTCGGCTGTGCGCCGCTGGGGGATTTCTTCGACCGTCTGGACGAGCGCCAGTGTCTCGACACGGTGGCGGCCGCCCATGCGGCGGGCGTCACGCTCTTCGACGTGGCGCCGCACTATGGCAACGGGCTGGCAGAGCACCGGCTGGGCACCGCCCTGCGCGGGATGGACCGGGGGCGGATCGTGCTGTCCTCCAAGGTCGGGCGCTACATGGTGCCGCAACGCGGGGCGGGGCCTGCGCGGGGCTTCACCGGCGGTCTGCCGCACCGGGCCGTCTTCGACTACAGCCACGACGGCACCCTGCGCGCGGTGGAGCAATCGCTGCTGCGGCTGGGGACGGACCGGCTGGATCTCGCGCTGATCCACGATGTCGACGACTGGACCCACGGGGTCGAGGGCGCCGAGGCGCGTTTTGCCGAGGCCATGCAAGGTGCGGTGCCCGCGCTGGAGCGGCTGAAGGCCGAGGGCGTGGTGGGCGCGATCGGGCTGGGGCTGGATGATCACGTCTTTGCAGAGCGGTTCCTGCGAGCGGGCGATTTCGACGTGCTGCTGCTGGCGGGGCGCTATTCGCTGCTGGAACAGCCCGCTGCCGCGACGTTGCTGCCGCTGGCGGCGGCGCAGGGCGTGGGCGTGATCCTGGGCGGGGTCTTCAACTCCGGCATCCTCGCCACCGGGGCGGTGGAGGGCGCACGCTACAACTACGACCCGGCGCCGGAGGAGATCATGGCGCAGGTGGCGCGGATCGAGGCCGTCTGCGCGGCCCACGGCACGCCGCTGCCGGTGGCGGCGCTGCACTTCGCCCTCGGCCATCAGGCGGTGGCGAGCGTGGTGCTGGGCGCCGTGCATCCGCAGGAGGTGACCCGCAACATCGCCGCGCTGGATGCCGTGCCGCCCGCCGCGCTCTGGTCCGATCTGCGGGCCGAGGGGCTGATCTCGGAGACGGCCGTCCTGCCATGAGCAGGGCCCGGGGTGACGTGATGCCGGCTTGCGTCAGGCCGATCCTGTCGCGATGCTGTCAGAACGATCATCTTTGCGCGAGCGGATCGGCGGAGATCTGCTCTTCCCTTTCCTGTGCGCCCCGGATCGGTAAGGTGTTCCCCGTCCGATAAGGGGGGAACCGCAGGCAGCATGAATGTCGAGCTGAGGAATTTCACGTATATCACGGCGCTCGTGCTCATGCTCGGCTGGCTTCTCCACATCGGCAAGGCGGTGCTGCTGCCGGTCATGCTGGCCATGATCGCCCTCTACATCGTCACCTCCGCCGCAAGTCGCCTGCAACGGGTGCCGCTGATGGGGCGGCTGTCTGCGCCACTGCGCCGGGCGCTGGTGCTGCTGCTCTTCGCGGCCATCGTGGGGCTGGTGATCACCTACCTCGTCAGCACGCTGAGCCAGGTCGCCTCGGTCCTGCCGCGCTACGAGAGCAACCTGAACGCGCTCGTCACCCGCACCGCGCGTATCCTCGGGGTGGATGACGAACCCACGTGGGAGACGATCCGCGATGCGACGCTGGGGCAGATCAGCCTGCAGCAATGGGTCACCCCGGTGATCTACTCGGTGCAGGGCCTCAGCGGGATGCTCTTCCTCGTGGTGCTCTACTCCTTCTTCTTCATGGCCGAACGGGGGCGTATGGCCTCCAAGCTGCTGCTGGCGCTGAACGATCAGGAGAAGGGCAAGCGGGCGCTGGCGATCCTGGCGCGGATCAATGCGCGGGTCGGTGAATACCTGTCGGTGAAGACCGTGGTGAACATCATCCTCGGCGTGCTCTGTTTCGTGATCATGTATCTCTTCGGGCTGGAGTTCGCGCTTTTCTGGGCAATCCTGATCGGGCTGCTGAACTACATCCCCTACATCGGCTCGATGATCGGAGTGATCTTCCCGGTGCTGCTGAGCCTCGCGCAGTTCGGCAGCTTCGGCTGGGCGGGCGCGCTGGCGATCCTGCTGACCACGGCGCAGATCGGCGTGGCCTCCTACCTCGAGCCGATGATGATGAGCCGGGCCTTCAACCTCTCGCCCTTCGTGGTGCTGCTGGCCCTGGCGTTCTGGAGTGCGCTCTGGGGGCTTTCGGGCGCGATGCTGGCGGTTCCGCTGACCGCGACGCTGATCATCGTGCTGGCCGAAATCCCGCCGACGCGGCCCGTGGCGATCATGCTTTCGGCAAACGGCAAGGTGTAGGCCCTAAAATTTTCCTTACGCAGGGGTGGTTTACAAAACTGTCACCCAAGCGTCATCCATGCATCACCGAACGCGCTGATACCTCCGGCAATCTTTTCAGGAGGCAATCATGCTCAAATTCGCGACGGTTTCCACGATCGCATTCTCGACCATCGCCGGCTCGGCCATGGCTCAGACCGACATCAGCTGGTGGCACGGGATGGGTGGCCGCAACGGTGAGGTCATCAACGAGATCTCCCAGCAGTTCAACGACGCGCAGGATGCCTGCAAGCTGACCCCGCTGTCGCGCGGCACCTACGAAGAGGCGCTGTCCTCCTCGATCGCGGCCTTCCGCTCGGGCGAGCAGCCCAACATCGTGCAGGTCTTCGATGCCGGCGCCGCCACCATCATGAACGCCCCCGGCGCCGTGATCCCCGCCGAGGACCTGATCCTCAACGCGGGCGAAGAGTTCAGCCGTGACGATTTCATCGCCGGCGTGCGCAACTTCTACGCCGACAGCGAAGGCAAGTTCGTGGGCATGCCCTTCAACTCCTCCGCGCCGATCATGTACATGAACACCGAAGCCTTCGAGAAGGCCGGTGTCGAAGCGCCCAAGACCTGGGAAGACTTCGAAGCCATCGCGCCCAAGCTGAAAGACGCCGGTTACATCCCGATGACCGCCTCGCAGCTGACCTGGATGATGGTCGAGAACTTCAAGTCGCGGAACAACCAGCAGTTCGCCACGAACAACAACGGCTATGACGGCGTCGACGGCACCCAGCTGATCGTCAACGACGAGAACACCGTGATGATGTTCGACAAGCTGAAAGCCTGGGCGGACGATGGCCTCTACGGTTTCTACGGCGCAGGCTGGGGTGACAACCTCAAGCCCTTCGAAGAAGGCAAGGTTGCCATGTGGATCGGCTCCTCGGGCTCCTTCGGTGGCCTGCAGAAGTCGGCCCAGATGCCCTTCACCGCCGATTTCATGCCCTACTGGGGCTCGATCGAAGGCGCCGGCACCCAGTCGTTCATCGGCGGCGCGGCCCTCTTCGCCATGGCGGGCAAGTCGGATGAAGAGAACGCCTGCACCGCGCAGTTCTTCTCCTTCCTGACCTCGCCGGAAGTGCAGGTCTACTGGCACGAGAACACCGGCTACGTGCCGATCACCGAGGCCGCCTACGAGCTGGCCAAGGAAGAAGGCTACTACGACGAGAAGCCGGTTGCCGAGGTTGGCATCAAGCAGCTGATGCTGCCGGGCGGCGAATGGTCCAAGGGCTACCGCCTGGGCTTCTACCCGCAGATCCGCTCGGTGATGGAACGCGAGTTCAACCGCATCTTCTCGGGTGAGACCACCCCCAAGGCCGCCTTCGACACGATCCAGCAAGAGGGCGACGCCCTGCTGGCCCGTTTCGCCAAGACCAGCGGCTGATCTGACGATCTCACACGAGGGAGGGCTCCGGTGACCGCACCGGGGCCCTTCCGGCATTCCGAAAGGGCCGCGCGCGACGCGGCCAGACGCAAAGGCGCTGCCCCGTGACCGACACTCCGATGACATTGCCGCCGAGCCCGGGCCTGATGGCGCGGCTGCGCGGCTTCTGGGAGGGCTCCTCCCGCAATCCCGCCAAGCGGGTCCAGTTCGACCGCCCGCTGACGCCGTGGCTCTTCGTGCTGCCGCAGCTGCTGATCGTGGCGATCTTCTTCTACTGGCCCTCCGTGCAGGCGGTGACCTCCTCCTTCTACCTCGAGGACCCCTTCGGCTTCGGCTCCACCTTTGTGGGGATGGACAATTACACCGATGCGATCTCCTCGCGGGAATACCGCCGGATCGCGGGCTTCACGGCCTTCTTCGCCGTGATGGTCACCGCGTTGTCGCTGTCCATCGGGCTGCTGCTGGCGGTGAAGGCGGACAAGGTCATCCGGGGCGCCTCGGCCTACAAGACGGCGCTGATCGCGGTCTATGCCATCGCGCCGCCGGTGTCGGGGCTGATCGGGATGATGTTCTTCGACATGCACATGGGCCCCTTCACCGAGATGGCCGCATGGTTCGGCTACGAGATGAAGGTGGGCATCAACTACAACGACACCGCCTTTGCGCTGATCCTCGTCGCGGTGTGGAAGCAGATCCCCTACAACTTCATCTTCTTCCTGTCGGGGCTGCAATCGGTCCCCGTCTCGGTCCGCGAGGCGGCCCTGATCGACGCGCGCTCGGGCTGGCGGAGGTTCAAGGACATCGTGCTGCCGCTGCTGGCGCCGACGGCCTTCTTCCTGCTGATCATCAACATCACCTATTCGCTCTTCGACACCTTCGCGATCATCGACGTGATGGTGAAGGACAAGCCGGCGAACAACCCGATGACGCTGGTCTACAAGGTCTACCTCGACGGGTTCAAAGGCAATGACATCGGCGGCTCCTCCGCCCAGTCGGTGATCCTGATGGTCGTGGTGGCCGCGCTGACCGTGGCGCAGTTCCGCTTCCTCGAACGCCGCGTGCACTACGGGTGACATGATGCAGAGACTAAAACCCTTCGACCACCTGATCCTGATCCTCGGCGCGCTCTTCCTGTGCATGCCGGTGGTGATGGCCTTTGCCTCTTCGACCCACACCGCGATCGACATCCATTCCAACGGGCTCTACGTGACGCCCGGCAGCAACGGGGCCGAGACCTATACCAAGGTCCTGACGCAGCGTGGCGGCTTCACCGGCGAGGTGACCGGCCTGACCATGCTGATGAACTCCATGATCCTCGGCGTCGGCTTTGCCGTGGGCAAGATCGTGCTCTCGATGATGGCGGCCTATGCGCTGGTCTACTTCCGCTTCCGCTTTGCCACGCCGATCTTCTGGGTGATCTTCACCACGCTGCTGCTGCCGCTGGAGGTGCGGATCATGCCCTCCTATCAGGTCATGTCCGAGCTGAAGCTGCTGAACACATACCAGGGCCTGATCGTGCCGCTGCTGGCCTCGGCCACGGGCACTTTCTTCTTCCGCCAGTTCTTCAAGTCCGTGCCGGACGAACTTCTGGAGGCCGCGCGGATCGATGGGGCAGGGCCGGTGAAATTCTTCATCGACATCCTCGTGCCGCTGTCGCGCACCATGATGGCGGCCATCTTCATCATCATGTTCATCTATGGCTGGAACCAGTACCTCTGGCCGATGCTCATGACCACGGACGAGAGCTTCTTCACCCTGATGCGCGGGATCAAGACGATCCTTCAGGTCTGGGTCGGCAGCCAGATCCCAGACTACAACGAAGCCTTTGCCCTTGCCGTGCTGGCCATGGTGCCGCCCCTCGTGGTGGTGCTGGTGTTCCAGCGCATGTTCATCAAGGGCCTGACGGAAAGCGACAAGTGATGGGACAGATTTCCTTCAAATCCGTGGGCAAGACCTACGCCGGTGGCGTGACCGCCGTCTCTGACGTGACCCTCGACGTGGCCGAGGGCGAGTTCATCGTCCTCGTCGGCCCCTCGGGCTGCGGCAAGTCCACCCTGCTGCGCATGGTGGCGGGGCTGGAAGAGATCACCGACGGCGAGATCGACATCGCCGGCCGCGTGGTCAATCGGCTCGACCCGGCGGACCGCGACATCGCCATGGTGTTCCAGAACTATGCGCTCTACCCGCATATGACGGTGAAAGAGAACATGGCCTATGGCCTGAAGAACCGCCGCACCCCCAAGGCCGAGATCGAGGCCCGCGTGGCCGAGGCGGCCCGGATGCTGGAGCTTCAGCCCTATCTCGACCGCAAGCCGCGCGCGCTCTCGGGCGGTCAGCGCCAGCGGGTCGCCATGGGCCGAGCCATCGTGCGCCAGCCCGCGGCCTTCCTCTTCGACGAACCGCTCTCGAACCTCGACGCCAAGCTGCGCGTCTCGATGCGGATGGAAATCCGCAAGCTGCAGCGCCGCATCGGGACCACCTCGCTCTACGTGACCCACGACCAGCTGGAGGCCATGACGCTGGCCGACCGCCTCGTGGTGCTGAACGGCGGCAAGGTGGAGCAGATCGGCAAGCCGCTGGAGGTCTACCACCGCCCGGCCTCGACCTTCGTGGCCAGCTTCATCGGCTCGCCCGCCATGAATCTGCTCGACGCCCGCGTCGAGGGCGGGCAGGTCTGGCTCGGCGGCGCCGCCATGGGGCCCGCCGGTCGCGCCGAGGGGCCGGTCACGCTGGGCATCCGGGCCGAGGACCTGCGCCCCGCGCCCGCCTCGCAGGGCGTTGCCCTGAAGGTGGAGCACGTGGAGGAACTGGGCTCGGGCCGGGTGGTGCATGGCCACGTGGACGGCCAGGCGCTGGCGGTCTCCATGGCGCCGGGCCTGCCCATCGGGGACGTGCTGCACGTGGGCGCCGCACCCGAGGCGCTGCATCTCTTCGACACCACCACCGGGCGGCGGATCGAGACCCGCACCCGCGCGGCGGAGCTTGTCCTGTGATCACCAACACCGTGGCGGAGCTTCAGGCGCCGCCCCTGCCGGACCTCTCGGGCGTCACCCGCGACGTGCCGACCCATGATGCCCTGATCGCCGACCTGCCCTGTTTCCAGACGCTTGAGACCGGCGGCAGCGCGCCCTCGGCGCCGCTGGCGCTGCCTGTCACCGTGGGGGCGTGGAACCTTGAGCGTTGCCTCTTCCCGGAGGCTTCGGCGCTGAAGGTGGCTGACTGCGACCTGCTGCTGCTCTCCGAGATGGACAGCGGCATGGCGCGGACCAAGCAGCGCAATACCACCGCCGCCGTGGCCGAGGCCAATGGCTATGCCTACGCCTACGCGCTGGAGTTCCTCGAAATGGGGCTCGGCTCGCCCATCGAGCATGAGTTCTGCGACGACGATCACAACCTGTCGGGCTTCCACGGCAATGCGGTGGCGGCGCGCACCACGCTGGTGCGACCTTTCGCGCTGCGGCTCTTTGGCCATCGCCAGTGGTTCACCGACGCCGAGCAGCCCCGTCTGGGCGAACGGGTGGCCGTGGGCGCGGTGGTGGAAACCTCCGCCGGGCCGCTGCTCGCGGTCTCTACCCATCTGGAAAGCGCGGCGGGGCAGGGGCACCGGTGCGACCAGATCGCCGGGCTGATTGCCTCGCTCGATGACGCCTTTCCGGGGGTGCCGGTGCTGATCGGGGGCGACCTGAACACCGGCAACCACAGCGACGGCACGTGGCGGGACGAGGAGCTCTTCGACGTGGCCCGGGACGCGGGGTTCATTGTCCATGGCGGGCCGGAAGAGCAGATGACCACGCGGCCCTCGCTCATCACCCGCTGGCCCGACCGGGCGATGAAGCTGGACTGGTTCCTTGCGCGCGGTGTCACGCTGGAGGCGGTGGAGATCCGCAGCTCGCTCGATCCCAATGGTACGCCGCTCTCCGATCACGACGCCATCGTGGCGCAGATCACCGGGCTCGGTTGAGCCCTCGCAGCCGGGCGCGCAGGCGCCCGGCTGTCTTTCGCTGGCGCGAAAAACTCTTATTGTACAATGGACAAGATGCGGAAAACGTTGTATAATTCCGCCTATTGATTGAGCAGTCGCCCCCTTTGGCCCGCCCGAAATGGGGGGGCTTGCTGTCAGGAACGGGCTTGGCGGAACGCTTCGTAGAACTCGCTCTGAACCTGGACGTGGCGACGGATGAGTTTGCCGGCGCGATCCGGGTCATGGTCAATCAACGCATCCAGAATCGCCCGGTGTTCGGTCATGGATTTGACCATCCGGCCATCGTGTCCCAGCTGAATGCGTCTGTATGAGGCAAGCCGCTCCTGCAATTTGCGCGTTTCTTGTGCAAGAAATGCGTTGCCGGAAGCTTCGTAGATCAGCGCATGAAAGGCCGCGTTTTCCGTGTAGTAGGTGGCGACGTCCGCTGCGCGGAAAGCGGTTTCGCAGCGCACGAGGTGGTCCTCCATCAGGATCAGCTGGGCGCGGGTCGCGCGGAGCGCGGCAAGGCGGGCGCACCAGGCCTCCATCTCTGACATTACCTCAAACATTTCAACTACTTCGCTGAATTTCGGCAGGCGCACGAATGCCCCCCGGTTGCGCCGGATTTCAACGTGTCCGCGGGCTGAAAGCAGGCGGAAGGCTTCGCGCACGGGGGTCCGGGAGGTGTTGAATTTCTGTGCCAGCCGATTCTCGTCGAGCCGTTCGCCATCTTCGAAGCCACCAGCGGCAATGAGCTGCTCCAACTGGTCGCAGACCTGCTCTGATGTGCTCATTTTTTCATCAACCGCGGACATGGACAGGTTCCCTCGCATACTTTTGCGGGGAATTGTATGTAATCCTGCGATCCCATGGAAGAAGCATTGATCCCGAGCGGGCCGGTAAGGTTCACTCTCACGCATCAAAAACAAACCGACAGGGATGACATTATGAGCCTGAAGCGTTTCCTCTCAGCAGGGGCCATCGCACTTGCACTGCCGGCGACCGCCTCCTACGCGGACAAGGCAAACGACACGGCTGAAATCGTGTTTATGCGAGATCTCGACAATCCGGATCTGTACTACTCGACCGCGCGTTCCGCGGTGATCGCCGGTTTCCAAGCCTTCGACACGCTGTTCTACCGCGACACCGAAACCGGTGAATACGTCGGCAACCTCGCCACCGAATGGGAATGGACGGACGACGTGACCCTCAAGGTCGTCCTGCGCGAGGGCGTGACCTTCCACAACGGCGAAGCCTTCAACGCCGATGACGTGGTCTTCACCTTCGAGCATTTCGGTGGCCCTGATGGCGTCGCCAAGGGCCGTCCGGGCTTCAACTGGATCGAGTCCGTGGAGAAGGTGGATGACTACACCGTCATCTTCCATGCCAAGGCACCGTTCCCGGCCGCCATGGCCTACCTCGCCATGTCGAACTACATCTACCCGAACGAGTACTACGCCGAAGTCGGCTCGTCGAAGTTCGCCGAGAAGCCCGTTGGCACCGGCCCCTACATGTTCGACAGCATCGATCCGGGCAAGGGCTACGTTCTGAAGGCAAACCCGAACTACTTCGAGGGGCCCAAGCACAAGGCGCAGATCGGCACGATCAACGTCCGCACGATCCCTGACGTGAACACCCAGCTCGCCGAGATGATCGGTGGCAACGCGGACTTCCTGTGGAACATCCCGGAAGACCAGGCGCAGAAGCTGCAGTCCTCGGGCCGCGCCGAGATCATCAATGCGGGCGCCGTGCGCGTCGGCTATATCACCATGGACGCGGCAGGCCGGACCGATCCCGAAGGCCCCTTCACCAAGAAGGAAGTCCGTCAGGCGGTGTCCTATGCCATCGACCGCCAGGCCATCAAGCAGGCGCTTCTGTCGGAGGCCAACACGGTCATCGACTCGGCCTGTAACCCGGTTCAGTTCGGCTGTGAAACCGACGTGACGAAGTACGAGTACAACCCCGAGAAGGCCAAGGAACTGCTGGCCGCAGCGGGCTACCCGGATGGCTTCACGACCAAGTTCTACGCCTACCGCGACCGTCCGATCACCGAGGCCATGCTGAACATGCTGGCCGAAGTGGGCATCAAGACCGAGCTGACCTACATGCAGTACGCCGCAACCGCGGAAGCGCATGGCAAGGGCGAGATCCCGATCACCTTCCTGACCTGGGGTTCGGGCTCGATCACCGACGTTTCGGCCATCACTTCGCGCTTCTTCAAGTTCGAGAGCCGCGATGACGCCCGTGACGAAGAGGTCAAACAGTGGCTGGACGAAGGCGACTCCTCGGTCGACCCGGAAGTCCGCAAGGCTGCATACTCCAAGGCGCTGAAGAAGATCGCAGACGAAGCCTACTGGCTGCCGCTCTGGACCTACTCGATCAACTACGCCCTGTCCGACGAGCTGGACTTCGTCCCGACCGAAGACGAAGTCGTCCGCTTCTACGACATGAGCTGGAAGTAATCGCACCACCGATGCCGGGCCGCGTCAGCGCGGCCCGGTGTTGCACATAATAAGACCCTAGAAAAGGGAAGGCAGAGGGACAGATGGTCCGGTTTATCCTGACAAAACTCGTTATGGCCGCCATGGTGGCGCTGACGGTTTCCATTATCAGCTTCGGGCTGGTCTACATGGCCGGCGATCCTGCGATCGCCCTGGCCGGCGAGACCGCAACCGACGAGGAAATCGCCGTCATCCGGGAACAATACGGCTTCGACCGTCCGATCCCCGTGCAGTACCTCGACTGGCTGGGCAACGCCGTGCGCGGCGATTTCGGCATCAGCTACTATTACAACATGCCCGTGTCGGACATGATCTTCAGCCGGCTTGGCACTACGGTGACCCTCGGCCTCTGCGCGATCAGTTTTGCGCTGCTGATATCGCTTCCGATGGGGGTGCTTTCGGCGATCAAGCCGAACTCCCTGCTCGACCGGGTGGCCGTGTTCATCGCGGTGGTGGGGGAGGCGATCCCCAGCTTCTGGTTCGGCCTGCTGCTGATCGTCCTGTTCTCGATCAACCTCGGATGGCTGCCGGCCTCCGGCTCCGACAGTTGGCAAAGCTTCATCATGCCGACGATCGTGCTTGGCTACTACGCCACGCCCGCCCTGATGCGACTGACCCGCGCGGGCATGATCGACGTGCTGTCCTCCGACTACATCCGGACCGCCAAGGCCAAGGGCCTGCGGCCGCGCAAGGTGCTGTTCAAGCACGCGCTGCGCAACGCGGTCATTCCCGTGGTTTCGCTGGCGGCGGTGCAGATGGGCTTCATGCTCGGCGGCTCCATCGTGACCGAGACGGTCTTCGCGCTGCATGGCGCAGGCTTCCTCGCCTGGCAGTCGATCTCGCGCAACGATCTGTCGACGATGCAGGCGCTGATCCTGATCTTCTCGATGTTCTACATCGTCTTCACCTTCCTGGCCGACGTGCTGAACGCCTGGCTCGACCCCCGTCTGCGGAGCGGCTGATCCATGTCCACCACCGATACTTCTGCCTCTGAAGGCAAGACCGTGACCCAGAAGAAAGAAATCACTCCGCGTCAGGCGCTGATGAAGCGCGCGCTCAAGAACCGCAACCTCATGGTGTCGGGCGGCATCCTGCTGCTGATCGTGCTGATCGCGATCTTTGCGCCGCTTCTGGCGCCCCATGACCCCTACAAGCAGAACCTGCTCGCCCGCATGGTCCGTCCCGCCTTCATGGGCGGTGACAGCACCCACCTGCTGGGCACCGACGCGCTTGGCCGCGACATGCTTTCGCGTCTGCTCTACGGGGCCCGGGTCTCGCTCGGTGTTGGCCTGCTGGCCACGCTGATGTCGGGGATCATCGGCACCACCATGGGCCTGCTGGCCGGCTACTTCGGCGGCCGTATCGACCAGGTCGTCCAGTTCCTGATCAACGTCCGCCTCGCGCTGCCCGCGATCCTCGTGGCGCTGGCCTGCGTGTCGCTCTTCGGTGGCTCGATCACCGTGGTGACCGTGACGCTGGGCCTGCTGCTCTGGGACCGCTTCGCCGTCGTGATCCGCGCCGCCACCATGCAGCTGCGCAACATGGAGTACGTCTCGGCGGCGGAAGTGCTGGGCGCCCGGATGCCGCGCATCCTGCGCAAGGACATCCTGCCCAACGTCACCAGCCAGCTGGTCGTGATCGCCTCGCTCGAGATGGCCTCGGCCATCATGCTGGAAGCGGGCCTGTCCTTCCTTGGCCTCGGCGTTCAGCCGCCCACTCCGTCCTGGGGTCTGATGATCTCGGAAGGCAAGGAGATGCTGCTCTTCGAAAGCTGGCTGATCACGATCCCGGGTCTGTGCCTCTTCGTGCTCGTCTTCGCCATCAACGTCTTCGGCGACGGTATCCGCGATATCTCGTCCCCCGAGGGAAGGAACTGATCCATGAGCGACACGCAAAATACCGTCCTCTCGATCCGCAATCTGACCATCGACCTGCCGGAAGGCGGCGACCGGCCCCATGCGGTGGAAAACCTGAACCTCGACGTGAAGCGCAACGAGATCGTCTGCATCGTGGGCGAATCCGGTTCGGGCAAGTCGATTACCTCCTTCACCACCATGGGGCTGCTGCCCCGGGTGCTGAAACCCTCGCAGGGCGAGGTGCTCTTCGAGGGCACCGACGTGCTCAAGCTGTCGGACAGGCAGCACTCCAAGCTGCGCGGCAACCGCATGGCGATGATCTTCCAGGAGCCGATGTCGGCCCTGAACCCCTGCTATACGGTGGGGGACCAGATCGAGGAGGTCTTTGCCACCCATTCCAGCATGTCGAAGTCGGAGCGCCGCGCGCGCACGATCAAGCTGCTGGACGAGGTGCACCTGCCCGAGCCGGAGCGGATCTACCATTCCTTCCCGCACCAGCTCTCGGGCGGTCAGCGTCAGCGGATCGTCATTGCCATCGCCCTTGCCATGGACCCGGCACTGCTGATCGCGGACGAGCCGACCACCGCGCTCGACGTGACGACGCAGTCGCAGATCCTCAGCCTCTTCAAGCAGCTGAAGGAGACGCATTCGGCCGGCATCATGTTCGTGACCCACGACTTCGACGTCGTGGCCGAGATCGCGGACCGCGTGGTCGTGATGCAGAAGGGCCTCGTGGTGGAGCAGGGGACGGCGGACGAGGTCCTGAACCGGCCCAAGCACCCCTATACCCGTCAGCTGATCGACGCGGTGCCGCGCCGCACCCGCGAGGCCCCGCCCTCGATCGAGGGCAACGAGGTGGTGATGAAGGTCGTCGCGCTGGAAAAGACCTTCCACACCGCGCGCACGCTCTTTGCCCCGGCCCGCACCGTGAAGGCGGTGCAGGACGTGAACCTCGAGATCCGCAAGGGCGAGACGCTGGGCATCGTGGGCGAATCCGGGTCGGGCAAGTCCACGCTGGTGCGCTGCCTGATCCGCCTGACCGACATCGACGATGGCGCGGTCTGGATCGGCGGCAAGGAATTCTCGCGCATTCCGCGCGGGCAGCTTCATGACTGGCGCAAGAAGATCCAGATCATCTTCCAGGACCCCTACGGCTCGCTCAACCCGCGCCGCACGATTGGCGACCAGCTGGTCGAGGGGCCGGTGAACTTCGGCGTGCCGCGCAAGGTGGCGATGCAGAAGGCCCGCGAGCTGCTGCGCATCGTGCGGATGGAGCAGGACGCGCTGCACCGCTATCCGAACCAGTTCTCGGGGGGCCAGCGTCAGCGGATCTGCATTGCCCGCGCCCTGATGGTGGAGCCGGAAATCCTGATCGCGGATGAAAGCGTCTCGGCGCTGGACGTGTCGGTGCAGAAGGAGGTTCTGAACCTGCTGGCCGAGATCAAGGAAGAGATGGGCCTGACCATGCTCTTCATCACCCACGACCTGCGCGTCGCGGCCCAGGTCAGCGACAACATCGTGGTGATGAACAAGGGCCAGATCGTGGAACGGGGCAACTCGGACCAGGTCTTCTCGAACCCGCAGAACGAGTACACCAAGAAACTGCTTGCCGCGATGCCGGGCCAGGGGTGGGAAGTTCCCGACATCGCCGCATTGGAACGGGCGGGGGCCTGACACAGCGCCCCCGGTCGGGGGCAGTGTCACGCGCTTGCCGGTTCCCGCCCGTCCAACCAAATCCCCTCGGGGCGCGGCCTTGGCTGCGCCCCAACTTACGACAGTGAAAGGAAAATCAATGTCTGTCCCTCTTTCCAAGGTCCGCAAGCTCGGCAACACCTACTACCTCTCGGGTGAGCTCGGCTTCTCCGCGCCCGGCGTTCTGGCCGAAGGCGGCGTTGCCGGTCAGACCAAGCAGTGCCTGGAAAACATCAAGGCCACGCTGGCCGGTGAAGGCCTGAGCCTCGACGACGTGGTCACCGCCACCTGCTACCTCGTGAACCCCTCCGACTTCGGCGCGTTCAACGAGGTCTATGCCTCCTACTTCGGCGATCCCAAGCCCTCGCGCACGACCGTCGGCATCGAGCTGATGCTGCCCGAGGCGCTGGTGGAAATCACCGTCATCGCCGAGGGGAAGTGATCCCCGCCCATGGCTGACGTCATCGTTCTCGGCGCCGGCATGATCGGCGTGTCGACCGCACTGGCCCTGCAGGCCCGCGGTCGCGATGTGCTCCTGATCGACCGCAAGGCGCCCGGGCGCGAGACCAGCTATGGCAACGGCGGCCTCATCCACGGTGAGGCCGCCGAACCCTATCCGATGCCGCGGGACCTCTCCGCGCTGTGGAACGTCGCGCTGCGGCGCGACAACAACATTCACTGGACCTTCGACGCGCTGCCGTCGCAGGCCCGCGCGCTCTTCGCCTATTGGTGGCACTCGCAGCCCGCGCGCCACATGGAGCTGTCGAAGACCTACCACGCGATCACCGCGCGCTCGCCCGCGGACCATCACGGGCTGATCGAGGCGTCGGGCGCCTCCGACATCATTCGCCACAAGGGGTACCGCACCGGCTTCGGCAGCAAGGACGGGTTCGACCGGGGCCGGGCGGAGGCGCAGGCGGTGGCCGATCGCTGGGGCCTGAAGCTGCGGGTACTGAGCGGCGACGAACTGGCCGCCGAGGAGCCCGCGCTGACCCGCCGCTACGCCGGGGCGATCGAATGGCAGGATGCGATCTCCTGCACCGATCCCGGTGCGCTCGTGCAGGCCTATGCCGATCTCTTCACCCGTCGCGGCGGCAAGGTCGAGAAATCCGAGATCTCCGCCATCGCCCCGATCGGGGCCGGCTGGCGCGTCCATGGCTCTGCCGGGACCCATGAGGCCGCCGACCTGGTGCTCGCCGCCGGGCCCTGGACGCCGCGCCTGATCGCACCGCTGGGGTATCGCCTGCGCATGGTACGCAAGCGCGGGTATCACCTGCATTTCAAGGGCGGCACCGCGCTCGACATGATCTTTGCCGATGCGGATCGCACCGGCGTTCTGATCCCCACGCGCATGGGCACCCGCCTGCTGACCGGGGCGCAGGTGGTGCGGGAAGGCGCCGCGCCGAACCCGGTGCAACTGGCCAAGGTCGAGGCCCAGACCCGCGAGTTCATAGACCTCGGCCGACGGGTCGAGGCCCAGCCCTGGCACGGCGACCGGCCCTGCATGCCGGACATGCTGCCGGTCGTGGGCGCGCTTTCGAAACACAAGGGCCTGTGGCTGAACACCGGCCACGGGCATCAGGGCTTCACGCTGGGGCCGACCACCGCCGAACTGCTGGCGGACGACATGCTGACGGGACAGACCGCCCATCCGGTTCTGCGCCCGGCACGATTGGGGCTCTGACCTGCGGGTCGGGCCGGATGACAGGAGAAGACGAGATGACCGATACGCCGAAACTGGCCACCGATCCCGCGGACCTCAGCGCGATCGAGGCCCGCAGCCTGATTGCCCGCCGCAAGCTTTCGCCGGTGGAACTGGCCGAGGCCTGCATCGCGCGGACCGAGGCGGTGAACCCCGCCGTCAACGCGCTTGTGGACTACGACTTCGAGCGTACGCTGGCCGAGGCCAAGGCCTCCGAGGCGCGGGTCGCCAAGGGCGAGACGCTGGGCCTCGTCGAGGGGCTGCCCTTCGGCGTGAAGGACATGATCGACGTGACGGGCCTCAAGACGACCCTCGGCTCGACCATCTACAAGGACAATGTCGCCACCAAGGACGACGCCATCGTGGCCGCCATGCGCGCCGCCGGGGCAGGGGTGCTGGGCAAGACCAACAACCCCGAGTTCTCGGCCGGGGCCAACACCCGCAACGCGGTCTACGGGGTCACCGCCAACCCGCATGACCTGACCAAGAGCTGCGCCGGCTCCTCGGGCGGGTCTGCCGTGGCACTGGCCACCGGCATGGCACCGCTCTGCACCGGCTCGGATACCGGCGGCTCGCTCCGCAACCCCGCGGCCTTCTGTGGCGTCGTGGGCTATCGCCCGACCCCCGGCGTGGTGCCCGGCAACACCCGCGGCCCGGCGCTGATCCCGCTGCCGACCTCGGGCCCGATGGCCCGCACCGTGGCCGATGCGGCGCTGATGCTGGCAGTGCTGGCGCGGCCCGACCGCGATGATCCCTACACCTATGTCTCCGGCGGCAAGACGCCCTGGGACCCGATGGCCTTCACCAACCTGCCGCGGGTCGACCTGACGACGCTGAAGTTCGCGATGACCGAGGACTACGGCTTCACCCTGACCGAGAACATCGTGCGCCGGGCCTTCCAGAAGACCTGCAAGGGCCTCGCGCCCTATCTCGGGCAGCTGGACGAGGGCACGCCGGACTGCACCGATTGCGACCGGATCTTTGCCGTGCTGCGCGCCGTGATGATGATGGCCGGTCACGAGGACCGGATGAAGCATCACGCCGACCAGATGGGCCCGAACGTCACCGCCAACTGGGAAGAGGGGCTGGGGTATTCCGGTCTCGACGTGGCGCAGGCACTGACCCAGCAGGGGGCCTTCTACCGCCGCTGGCAGGCCTTCTTCGAGACCACCGACTACGTGCTCTCGCCCGCCGTCACCATCTCGCCGCGCAACTGGCGCGAGCTCTACCCCGAGGAGATCGACGGCCAGAAGACCGAGAGCTACTACCACTGGCTGTCGCTGGCCTATGCCTCGACCGTGGCGGGCCATCCGGCGATCACCATCCCCGTGGGCCGCGACGAGGCAGGCATGCCCTTCGGCCTGCAGATCGTCGGCAAGCGCGGCGACGACCTCGGCGTGCTGGCCGTGGCCGCCGAGATCGAGGCGCTCTTCAAGAATGATGCCGAGTTCGGGATGCCCAAGGTAGACATCGCAGCCCTCAAGGCCGCGCCGAAACTCTCGGAGGCCGACGGCTTCTTCGGGTTCGCCTGAACGGCAGGGGCTGCGCCCCTGTCGGGCGTGGCGCCGTGAGTATTTTCGGAAAGATGAAGCCCCGGGGGACACCTCCCGGGGCTTTGTCGTGTCCGGCGCGGGCTATCGACGGAAGGGCAGGCCGCGCCTCAGGAAAAAGCCCGCAGGCGTTCCATGGGGATTTCCTTGATCGGGCGGGGTTCCTCCAGCGGGACGAAGGTCACCTGAAGCCCGGCCTCCTGCAGGTCGCAGATGGCGAAGCTGCTGCCCTCCACCACCGAGAGCGCATCGGTCCGGGTCAGGTCCACCGTCGACTGGTGGCCGCTGGTGATCACCACCGGCACCCCGTGCCAGAGGCTCATCCGGTTGTAGTGCACGTGACCGGAGAGGATGCAGAGCACCTGCCGGTCCGCGATCAGGGCCTGGAGGCGCGCGCTGTCCTCGGCGCTCAGCGTGGCCCAGGGCAGGCCGCCGCTGCCGGGGATCGTCTTGGGCGGGTGGTGCAGGACGAGGATCTTCGGCAGGTCGAGGTGCCGCCCGAGCGCGCGTTCGAGGACGGCGAACTGCGCCTCGTCCAGCGCGCCGCCCACCTTGCCGGGCACCGAGGTGTCCAGTGCGATGACATGCAGCCCCGCGTGCACCGCCTCATGGTCCACCGGGCCGTCCGGGGCGGTGGCGTAGCCCTCGAAGACCGCGTGGAACGGGCCGCGCCGGTCGTGGTTGCCCAGGGTCAGAACCACCGGCATGTCGAGCCCTTCGAGGATCCGCTGCACGTGGCGATAGCTCGCCTCGTCGCCCACGTTGGTCAGGTCGCCCGAGGCGATGACGAGGTCGGGCGCCGGGTGTAGGCGGTTGGCGATCTCCACCAGCCGGCGCAGGACCGCCTCGGTGTCGCCGTGGCGCTCGGGGTCGTCGGTCTCCGGGGCGGAGACATGCAGGTCGGTGATGTGCAGGAAACGGGTCATCTTCTGTCCTTCGGAACGACGGGCGGGCCGCGTCCTCCACGCCACGCGCCCTGCCGGGAGTTCTCTGCCCCGGCCCGGACCAGCATCCGCGCGGGCGGGCAAACGTCAAGGCCGGGTCCGGGAGGGCGGGCGAGGGTGGGCGCGGCGCGGGGCGGATGGCGTCCCTCTCCTAGGCGGGGGCTGTGACGCTTCCGTGACGCCGGGGGCATGACGCGCGGGCAGGCCCCTGGGCAGGCCCGCGGGGCGGGGTGAGTCGCCCGCCGGACGGCGCAGGGGGACCGCGCGGGGCAGGGCGGTGCTGGCCGGGCCGTGCTGCGCCGCGGCGATTTTCATTGTGTGGCAAGGGGTTGCGGTGCGGCGCCCGCTGCCTTTGCAAGTCATTCTTATTAATAAAAACAAGGGCTTGCGTGATCCGGGATCGGGGCTATGTTGCGCGCCCAAGCCAAGAGGACCGCCCCATGACCAACACGATGAAACTCGCCATCGGCTCGCTGGTGGTCGGGGTGGCCGTCCTTCTCCTGAAGTCGATTGCCTATTGGATGACCGGGTCCGTCGCGCTGCTCTCTGACGCGCTGGAGAGCACGGTGAACGTGGCCACCGCCATCGCGGCGCTGGTTGCGATCCGGGTCGCCGCGCGGCCCGCCGATGACAACCACCCCTACGGCCACCACAAGGCGGAGTTCTTTGCCGCCGTCTTCGAGGGGGTGATGATCGTCATCGCCGCGCTGCTGATCCTGCGCGAGGCCTGGCATGGCATCCAGGAGCCGCGCGTGCTGGACACGCCCTTCGGCGGCCTTGCGATCAACCTCCTTGCAACGGCGGCGAACGGGTTCTGGGCCTGGATGCTCATCACCCGCGGCCGGCGCCAGAAGAGCCCGGCGCTGGTGGCCGACGGCAAGCACCTGATGACCGACGTGGTGACCTCCTTCGGCGTGGCCATCGGCCTGCTGCTGGCGGTGTCGACGGGGATCTGGATGCTTGACCCGATCATGGCGATCCTCGTGGCGCTGAACATCCTGTGGTCCGGTGCCAAGGTGATCCAGGAGAGCCTCAGCGGCCTGATGGACGAGGCCGTGCCGGAGGAGATGCTGTCCAAGCTGCGCGACATCATCGCGGCGGAATCGAACGGCGCGATGGAGGCCCACGATCTGCGCACCCGCCACGCCGGGCCGGTGACCTTCATCGACTTCCACCTTGTCGTGCCGGGGACCATGTCGGTCTTCAAGGCGCATGAGATCTGCGACCGGATCGAAAGGGAGCTGGAGCGCCAGATCGGCGACACCAAGGTGACGATCCACGTGGAGCCGGACCACAAGTCCAAGTACGACAACCCGCAGGAACAGGTGATCCTGCCGAAGTGATCCGGCCAGGGTTATCCTGCCAGGGTTATCCTGCCGAAGTGATCCGGCAGGACCGGCCCTGCGGGTTCAGAACCCGATCGGATCGATCGGCGCGATGGCCCCGATGGCGCGTTCCAGCACGGCGCCGGCCTCCAGCAGGCGCTTGTCCTGGAACCGGTCGGAGAGCAGCTGCACCCCCATCGGCTTGCCGGGCGCGGAGCCGACCGGCACGGAGAGCCCCGGCAGCCCGATGATCGGCGTGCCCGAAAGCGGCGCACAGATGCCGTAGAACCACGCGGCATCCGCGTCCTCCGAGACATCGTAATCGTCGATCATCGGTTTCGCCCATGTGGTGGCGGTCAGCACCAGAGGGAATTTCTGGAAGAACATCTGCCAGTCCACCAGCAGGGCGGAGCGCCTGGTCAGCGCCTTGAGGAAGGCGTCGCGGCTGTCGAGTTCGGGCACCCCTTCGAGCAGCAGGTCGATGGATTTCTTCATCTTCCAGTCGCCGTTGTCCATCATCAGCCCCTGAAGGCCCGCGCGCATCTCGTTGCCGAGGATCAGGCGCCAGTAGTCCATCAGTTCGGCAAAGGAGGGGGGCGTGACCTCTTCCACGGTGTAGCCCGCATCGGCGAGGATCGCGCCGGCCTGCCGGATCGCGGCGCTGACCTCGGGGTCGACCGGGGCCTCGTCGGTTTCGGCCAGCATGGCGACCTTGCAGGGCGCGTGGCCCAGGGGGCCGAAGATGTCGCCTGCGGGCACCTGCCAGATGTCGCGCGGATCATGGCCCGAGAGGGCGAGCGCGCCGAGGCGGATATCCTCGATCGAGCGCGCCAGCGGCCCCTGCACCGAGGCCATCTGCGAGACGATCATCCGGTGCGGCACGCTGGGCGAGGTGGCGGCCAGCAGGCCCGAGGTGGGGCGCAGGCCGTAGACCCCGCAGGCATAGGCCGGGTAGCGGACCGAGCCGCCGATGTCGTTGCCATGGCCGATGGCGCCGATCCCCGCCGCCGTGGCCGACCCCGCCCCGCCGGAGGAACCGCCGGGAGTCAGCGTCTTGTCATGCGGGTTGTAGGTCGCGCCGTGCAGGTCGTTGTTGGTGAAGGCGCGCATGGAATAGCAGGGCGTGTTGGTCCGCCCTAGGATCACCGCGCCCGCGGCCTTCATGTTCTGCACGACCGACCCGTCGGAGGCGGCGATATTGTCCTTCTGCGCCACGACCCCGTTGGTGGTGGCCCGCCCGCCGTAATCGACGTTGATCTTCACTGTGACCGGCACCCCGTGCAGCGGGCCGCTGGGGCCCGAGGTGCGCAGGGTGGCATCCGCCGCGCGGGCGGCCTCCATGGCCTGTTCCTCCAGCGGGTCGACCACGGCATTCAGCGCCGGGTTCACCTGTGCCATGCGGGCCAGTGCGCTTTCCGTCGCCTCGACGCTGGTGATGCGGCCAGCGGCGATCCCGTCCGCAAGCTCGGCTGCGGTCCATTTCCAGAGGTCGGTCGTCATGGGAGCTCTCCTTGATCCGGGGGCAGGGCGGCCCCGCACGCAGGGGCAAGCTAGGCCGCAGTCAGCGGACAGAGCAATTCCCCCATATGGTGTAAAATGGAGGGGCTGCGGCATGGGCCCCCCGGGATATCGGCTCATTGCCCGATTTTTGGGCGCTGCGCCCGGGCCCGCGCCGCAGCGTCACGATCCGCCTGTTCTGGCTCCGGGCCCGCTGGGCCTAGGTCATTTGTAGGCAAACTACCTCCGGTGAGCTGTCAAGGAATTGTTAATCGTTGATTTTGTGTCGGGAGTTTGCCGCAATGCCGGCAGGAGCGGGCCCGTGGAGACCCCTGTCGGGACAGGCGGGGCCGGATTGCGCGCCTGTCGCGCGCGGCAGGCCCGCCGTTGGAACCAGTGCCGGAGCCAGAGTCGGGGCCCGATCCGGGAACCGGGCCGGGACCCGAGCAGAGACCGGAAAGGACATGTGCCGATGATCGAGATCGAAAACGTCACCAAGATATACGGCGAAGGCAAGAGCGCCTTCCGCGCCCTCGACGACGTGTCGGTCACGATCAAGGATAACGAGTTCTTCACCCTGCTGGGGCCCTCGGGCTGCGGCAAGACCACGCTTCTGCGCACCATCGCGGGTTTCGTCGATCCCTCCAGCGGGTCGATCCGGCTGGGCGGCAAGGACATCCTGCAAAGCCCGCCCTACAAGCGCCCGGTGAACACGGTGTTCCAGAATTACGCGCTGTTCCCGCACATGACCGTCGCGCAGAACATCGCCTTCGGCCTCGAGATGCTGGGCAAGCCCAAGCGCGAGGTGAAGGCCACCGTCGAGGAGATGCTGGAACTGGTGCGGATGACGCCCATGGCGGACCGCCAGACCGGCCAGATCTCGGGCGGGCAACAGCAGCGGGTGGCGCTGGCCCGGGCGCTGGCCCCGCGTCCGCAGGTGCTGCTGCTGGACGAGCCGCTCTCGGCACTCGACTTCAAGCTGCGCAAGGACATGCAACTGGAGCTGAAGCGCCTGCAGACCGAAACCGGGATCACCTTCGTCTTCGTCACCCACGATCAGGAAGAGGCGCTGACCATGTCCGACCGGATCGCCGTGATGAACGCAGGCAAGATCCGGCAGATCGGCGGCGCGCGTGACATCTACGACCAGCCGGCCGAACGCTTCGTGGCGGATTTCATCGGGGATACGAACTTCCTCGACGTCGAGGTGCTGGAGATCACCGGCGACGCCGCCCGCGTGCGCCTTGCCGGAGGGGCCGAGACCACGGCGCGCGGCGCGGCAGAGGCGGGCACCGGCATGGGCGCGGCCACGCTGGCGACCCGCCCTGAACATGCGCGCCTCGTCCCCGCGGGGCAGGGGGTGATGGAGGGGCTGCTGTCGCAGGTGGTCTATTTCGGCACCGATACCCACTACCACGTCACGCTGGCCGATGGCGCGGCCTTCACCCTGCGCCAGCAGAACACGCCGGACATGGCCCATGCCTTCACGCAGGGCGACCGGGTGGGCATCCACCTTGCCCCCGGCGTCGGCCAGTTGCTGAAGGATTGAGGCCATGAGCGACTTGTCCGCCGCCCGCCGCGCCACGGAACGCCGCAACCGCTGGCTTCTGCTCAGTCCGGCGCTGCTGATCCTGATCTTTGCCGCCGCAGGCCCGCTGCTGATCGTGGTGGTCTATTCCTTCCTCACGCCGGGCGACTACGGCGGGGTGAAGCCAGACTTCTCGTGGAATGCGTGGTTCTCCGTGGTGATGGAGCGGGACTTCTTCACCGAGGAGCTGACCTTCGCCGATGCCCACCTGTCGATCTTCTGGCGCTCGCTCAAGCTGTCGCTGATGACCACGGTGGCGGCCTTCGTCTTCGGCTTCCCGACGGCCTATTTCATCGCGACGCGGCCCAAGCGCAGCCGGGATGCATGGATGCTGCTGATCATGATCCCGTTCTGGACCAACCTGCTGATCCGCACCTTCGCGATCATGGAACTGATCCGGGCCGAGGGCACGGTGAACACGCTGCTGCTGTGGCTGGGGATCATCGACGCGCCGATCCAGATGCTCTTCACCGAGTTCTCGATCATGCTGGGCATGGTCTATGTCTACCTGCCGTTGATGGTCCTGCCGATCTACGCCTCGATGGAGCGGTTCGACTTCTCGCTGGTCGAGGCGGGCTATGACCTCTACGCGACCCGGTGGAAGGTCCTCTCCAAGGTGATCTTCCCGCTGGTGAAGCCGGGCGTCATCGCGGGCTCGATCCTCGTCTTCGTGCCCTGCCTCGGGGCTTACGTGACGCCCCGGGTGCTGGGCGGCGGCAAGAACCTGATGCTGGGCAACCTGATCGAGCTGCAGTTCGGGCAGGGCCGCAACTGGCCGTTGGGGGCCGCGCTGTCGCTGACGCTGCTGGCGATCGTCATGGTGGCGCTGCTCTTCTACGTGCGTGCCGCCGGTCAGGACGGGGAGAAGAGCCATGGCTAAACCCTTCGACATCCGCAAGCAGACCGGGTTCACGCCCCTCGCCATCCTCTGCTTCGTGCTGCTTTACCTGCCGATCATCCTGCTGGTGGTCTATTCCTTCAATGCCGGCTCCTCCATCGCTCTGTGGGAGGGCTTCTCGCTGCGCTGGTACGCAAGCGCGTGGGAAAACGAGGCCGTGCAGGCCGCCACCATCCGCTCGGTCGTCATCGCCTCGGCGGCCTCGGCGCTGGCGACCACGGCGGCGGTGCTGGCGGCGCTGGCCACCACGCGGGTCAAGCCGTGGCGCGGGCAGGGCGCGGTCTTTGCCCTGATCAACCAGCCCCTCATGGTGCCCGAGATCGTGACCGCCGTGTCGCTGCTGATCTTCTTTGCCATGATCAAGGTCCAGACCGGCTACACCGGGTTGTGGTACCTGATCCTCGCCCACGCGGCCTTCTGCATTCCCTTCGCCTACATGCCGATCCGGGCGCGGCTGCAGGGCATGGACCTGACGCTGGAACAGGCGGCCTCGGATCTCTACGCGACGCCGTGGCAGACCTTCCGCCGCATCACCCTGCCGCAGCTGTTCCCGGGCATCCTCGCGGGCGCCATGCTGGCCTTCGTCATCTCGCTGGATGACGTGGTGATCACCGAATTCGTGAAATCCGCCGGGCAGGACACCCTGCCGACCTACATGCTGGGCCAGCTGCGGCGGAACATCACGCCCGAGGTCAACGCGATTTCCACCGCGTTGCTTGCCGCCTCCATCATTCTGGTGGTGGCCTTCTTCTTCCTCAGCCGGACGCGAAAATGATCCGGTCCAACCATCCAACTGGGAGTAACCACATGAAACGGACGCTGCTTCTGTCCACTGCCGCCGCCATCGGCCTGACCGTTCCGGCCCATGCCGAAGGGGTTCTGAACCTCTACAACTGGGGCAATTACACCAGCCCCGAGATGATCGAGAAGTTCGAGGCGGAATTCGACGTAGACGTCACGATCACGGACTACGACAGCAACGACACCGCGCTGGCCAAGATCAAGGCCGGTGGCCACGGCTTCGACATCGTCGTGCCCTCGGGGACCTATGTGCCGATCTTCATCGAGGAAGGTCTGCTGATGGAATCCATGCCGAGCGAGATGGAGAACTTCAAGAACATGGACCCGCAGTGGGTCGACGTGCCCTTCGATCCGGGCCGCAAGTACACCGTTCCGTGGCAGTGGGGCACCGTCGGCATCACCGTGAACACCGCCGTCTACGGCGGCGACATCAACACCGCCGACCTGATCCTGAACCCGCCGGAAGAGCTGAAGGGCAAGATCAACGTCGTCCCCGAGATGATGGACGTGATGCGTCTCGCCATCTTCGCGCTCGGCGGGGAACAGTGTACCGGCGACAAGGAGGTGCTGATGAAGGTGCGCGACACCCTCGTCGAGGCCAAGAAATCCTGGCTCTCCATGGACTACGGCAACATCGAGAAGTACGCCAAGGGCGACCTCGCCGCGGGCGTGAACTGGAACGGTGCCTCGCTGCGGGCGCGGCTCCAGAACGAGGACATCGCCTTCGGCTATCCCCAGACCGGCTACCCGATCTGGATGGACAACGCCGCGATCCTCGCCGACGCGCAGAACGTGGAGAACGCCAAGCTGTTCCTGAACTTCATCATGGACCCCGAAAACGCGGCCATGCTGTCGAACTTCGCCCGCTATGCCAACGGCATCGCCGGGTCGGAGCAATACATGGACGAGGTCATGTCCGCCGCGCCCGAGGTGGTGGTGCCGGACGAGCTGAAGGCCGCCGGTGTCGTGTCGATCGTCTGTCCGCCCGAGGTGCAGAAGATCTACACCGCCATCTGGACCGAACTGCAGAAGTGATCTTCTGATGTATCTGGGGGCGCAGGGCCACGGTCCTGCGCCCCGTCTTGTCTGCCCCCTACGTTGACGGAGCGCCCCATGCAGACCCCCGACCTGATCATTGCCAACGGCCGCCTCATGACCTTCGATCCGGCGCGCCCCATGGCCGAGGCGCTCGCCATCGCGGATGGCCGCATCATGGCCGTCGGCACGACTGACGCGATCCGCATGCTGGCCGGGCGCGGCACCCGGATCGTGGACGCGGGGCAGGCGACGGTGCTGCCCGGCATCATCGACAGCCATGTGCACCTCTTCGGGGGCTCGGCCGAGCTCGACTACCTCGACCTCTTCGGCGTGACGGGCTTCGACGCGGTGACCGCGAAGGTCCGCGCCTATGCCGAAACCTGCCCGGCGGGCGAGGTCGTCTTTGCCATCATGGCCGAGTACGCGATCTTCGGCGCAGGCCATCAGACCACGCGCCACGATCTCGACCGGGTGCTGCCCGACCGGCCCTTCGCCATCTTCGCCCCGGATCATCACACCATGTGGGCCAATACGAAGGCGCTGGAGATGGGGGGCGTCCTGCAGGGCGGCGCGGTCGAGAAGGGCTCGGAAATCGTCATGGGCGCGGACGGTCTTGCCGCCGGCGAGCTGCGCGAATCCGGGGCCTTCGGGCCGGTGCTGCGCTGCACCCGCTATGGCGGGCGGGAGCTGATGGGCATGGTGACCGGCGCGGACCCCGAGGGCGCGGGCCCGGCGGAACGCGCGATGGACCGCGACGTGCTGGCGCGCGGGCTGAAACACTGCGCCCGTCAGGGGATCACCGGGCTGCACAACATGGACGGCAATTTCTACACTGCCGAACTGCTGCAGGATCTCGACGCCGACGGGCGGCTGCTCTGCCGGACCGAGATCCCGTTCCACTACAAGAATTTCGATCCCCTCGACCGGTTCGAGGAAGCAGAAGAGATGCGCCGCCGTTTCACCGGTGACCGTGTCTGGTGCAACCGGGTGAAGTTCTTCATGGACGGCGTGGTGGAGAGCGGCACCGCGCTGATGCTGCGGCCCTATCCGAACAGCGAGAGCATCGGCGACGCGATCTTCGAGACCGATCACTTCAACGCGGCGATTGCCCGGGCCGATGCGGCGGGCTTCCAGATCGCGGTCCATGCCATCGGTGACCGGGCCGTGCGCCAGACCCTCGACGCCTATGAGGCCGCGCGGGCGGCCAACGGGGTGCGAGACAGCCGCCACCGCATCGAACATGTCGAGACGCTGCATCCCGACGACCTGCCGCGCTTCGCGGAACTGGGTGTCGTGGCCTCGATCCAGCCCGGCCATGCGCCGCGCGGGGGCTACTTCCCGCCCCACGGTCTGGATGAGCGGCTGCACGCGGATCAGATCCCGCTGGCCTTCGCGTGGCAGGACATTCGCGAGAGCGGCGCGCGGGTCTGCTTCTCGACCGACTGGCCGGTGATCCCGGTGGACGTGATGCGCACGATCAAGGCCGCCGTCGCGCCGCTTGCGATGCCCGCGCCGTGGAAGGACCAGCGCCAGTCGCTCTTCGACACGCTGAAAAGCTACACCGCCGACAACGCCTGGGTCGGGTTCCAGGAGGATCGGCTGGGGCAGCTGAAGCCGGGGATGCTGGCGGACGTTGTGATGCTCTCCCACGACCTCGAGGCGCTGGACCCCGAGGAGATCACCAAGGCCAGTGCACAGCTGACCCTCTGCGGCGGGCAGGTGACCTGGGAGGCGTGAGGCCAGATGCCGGGGGGGCCGCGCGTCGCGGGGCGGACCGCGATCGGCCCTGCGGCCAGCTGCCGCGCTTGACCGGGGCAGGGCGGCTGCCCATCTTGGGACCAGACACCGCCGGCGCCCGTCATCGGGGCGCGGCCTGCATGGAATTGTAGATGTTGGAGCTTGTTCAGACCCGCTGAGTTTCCGGAACGACCGGGAACGCCAGCCGCACAGCGCCCCGGCGAGGCCGGGTGTGCCAGTGCCCCCATGGCGTCTGACACAGGCAACCATCATGAACATATCACGACAGGAACAGCGCGTGCTTCACGTGCTGGCACAGGGCGGCTGCATCCGCCATGAACGCGAGGGCGCACGCATTGCCGCCGTCCTCTGTTTCACCCGCGACGGCTTCGTCCTCGCGGATTGCACGCTCGAGGTCTTCGGCAAGCTGCGGCGCAAGAGGCTGATCGCCTCGACCAACGCGCAGCCTTACCGGATCTCGGACCGGGGCCGGCGCGCAGTGCGCAGCCAGCCCGACAACCGCTGAGCCGCCGCGCGGAAGCGCCGGGGCCCGGCAGAGCGGGAGGCAGGCGTTGGGCTTGCCTCCCTGCTGTTGGCCGCCCCGATCCACCCGGAACAGCCCCCGCCCCCCGAAATGCCGCCCCATGCCCCGTGCAGGCTGCGGCGTTTTGCGCAACCCCGTTATGCGACGGCAATTTTCATGCGCTATACGGGTTACAGGCGTTCCAACCTTGCGTTAACGAGCCGTGTTTCCGCAACGGATACGACTTTAACGAAACTGGAATCCCTCCCATGCCCAACGGTACCACCCTCGAGGTGCCCGCTGGTGCGGCAAGGACCGCGACGCCGTCCAACTCCCCGGCCCGCGTCCTGCTGGCCAGCCTCATCGGCACCACCATCGAATTCTTCGATTTCTACGTCTACGCGACCGCCGCCGTGCTGGTCTTCCCGTCGCTGTTCTTCCCCAACAGCGATCCGATGACCGCGCTTCTGGCCTCCTTCGCGACCTTCTCCATCGCCTTCTTCGCCCGTCCCTTCGGCGCGATCGTCTTTGGCCACTACGGCGACCGCATCGGCCGCAAGGCCACGCTGGTCGCGGCCCTGCTGACGATGGGCATCTCGACCGTGGTGATCGGCCTGCTGCCGACCTACGAAACCATCGGCGTCATCGCGCCGCTGCTGCTGGCGCTCTGCCGCTTCGGCCAGGGCTTCGGCCTCGGCGGGGAGTGGGGCGGCGCCGTGCTGATGGCGACCGAGAACGCCCCCGAGGGCAAGCGCAGCTGGTACGGGATGTTCCCGCAGCTCGGCGCGCCCGTGGGCCTCTTCCTGTCCTCCGGCATGTTCTGGATCCTGCTGCACTTCATGCCGCAGGAAGACCTGCTGTCCTGGGGCTGGCGCGTGCCCTTCCTGTCCTCGATCGTGCTGATCGTGGTCGGCATGTGGGTGCGTCTGTCGATCACCGAAACGCCGGACTTCCAGAAGGCCATCGAGAAGGAAGAGCGGGTCTCCGTGCCCGTCGTCGAGGTCTTCAAGAACCACAAGGTCAGCCTCGTGCTGGGGACCTTCGTGGCGCTGGCGACTTTCGTGCTGTTCTACATCGGCACCGCCTACCTGCTGTCCTACAACGTCAAGGTCGTGGGCATTCCCTTCCTCGACGCGCTGGAAATCCAGCTCTGGGGGGCGATCGTCTTCGGTCTCTTCATCCCGGTGGCGGGCAAGCTGGCAGATCGCTTCGGACGTCGTCAGGTTCTGACCGTGACCACGATCCTGATCGCGCTCTTCTCCTTCCTCGTGCCGGTGCTGATGACCGACAACGAAGGCCGTATCTTTGCCTTCGTGACGCTGGCGATGCTGCTCATGGGCCTGACCTACGGCCTGATCGGGACCGCGCTTGCCGCACCCTTCCCGACCCATGTGCGCTACACCGGCTCGTCGATCACCTTCAACTTCGCGGGGATCTTCGGGGCCTCGCTGGCGCCCTACATCGCGACCTACCTGCAGTCGAACTACGGCATGGCCTACGTCGGCTACTACCTGCTGGCCGCCGCGCTGATCACGCTGCTCTGCATCTTCGCCTCGGCGAAGGGCAAGGTGTGATCCGGGCCTGACAGGTCGAGACAAACAGGAAGGCCGCCCTCCGGGGCGGCCTTTTGCGTTGTGATCTCGGGTATACCGATGACAACCGACGCCTGCCCGTGGCGGGCGTCAGACGAAGGTCAGCAGCCTGCGCGGCGTCTCGACCATGATCCGGGTGATCTCCGCCTCGGTGAAGCCGCGCCGCCGCATCAGCGGCAGGACGTTGGCAAAGATATGCTGGAAGCCATGCCCGCCGAACCGCTCCAGCCGCCCCTTGGTGCAGATGTCGTGGCTGATCAGGATCTGGTCGAGGTGCCCGCGCGCGATCAGCTTGCGCAGCCATTTCAGGCGCACGCCGTCGTTGGGCAGGTCGATGTCCGGGTTGGGCCAGTAGTAGGTCGTCTCCCAGCCGAAGAGATCGTATTCGATCACCACGCCCGTATCGGCGAGACGGAAGAGCGTGTCCTCGTCGAAGATCGTCCGGTCGATATGGCTGAGGATCACGCGGTCCATCGGCGCGCCCCGCGCGGCGCAGAAGGCGGCCACCTCCTGCGGCTGGTCCTTCATCCGCCCCGGGTGGACGTTGAGCGCGGCCCCGGTGGCCGCCTGCGCCGCAAGCGCGCCCTCCATCACCCGCTTCTCCTGATCGGTCCAGGGTGTCTGGCAGCCGATCTCGCCGATGATGCCCGCCCGGGCACTGTCGCCCCAGGCGCGATCGAGGATCTGGCCGGTGATCTCCTCCGCGAAGCTCTCGGCCGACCGGTCGGCATTGGCCGCGTCCTGGTAGGCGTTCACATAGTGGCCCGAGCCCATGATGATCGGCAGCCCGGTGCGCTCCGACACCGAACGCAGCATGGCAGGCCGGGGTCCGAGGCCGCCGACGGTCAGATCCACCACGGTGCGCCCGCCTGCCTTCTTCATCTCCGTCAATTCGGCGACGACGATGTCCTCGCTCTCGATCCGGAACTCGTCCGAGAAGAACTCCTGCCCGTAGCGCGCCCGGAAGCAGTTGCAGATGTCGAGCGGCTCGTGCCGCATGTCCTCCTGCGCCAGATGCGGCGGCGTCAGGTCGATGAAGAGATGCTCGTGCATCAGCACCTGTCCGAGGTCGTCGGGGTCGATCAGCCCGGTGACGGTCTGGACCTTGCCGGTCAGGTCGGAACGGGTCAGCGCCATCTCAGGCCTCCTCGGTCAGCATGTCGCGGTGGCGCAGCAGGAAGGCCTCTGCCGCCGCAAGAAATCCCTGCGTCTCTTCCTGACCCAGCGGCAGCGAGAGCGCAATGAGCCCGCGCGCGGCGAAGTAGTAGCCCGCCTCCAGCATCTCGAACTGGAGCAGCCGGCGCAGCATCTCGGCCCGCTCCGGCTGGGGCGAGACGCCGTGGATGTTCATGATCGACCCAAGGCCCGAGATACGATACGGCGCCGCATGGCGCGTGAACAGCTCTGACAGGGCGGTGCGGAAGGCCTCGCCCCGGTCGAAGAGCGCCTCCAGCGCCTCACCCGTCAGCAGGTGGTCACAGGCGGCGATCCCAGCCGACATGGTCAGCGTGTTGTTGTTGAAGGTGCCCGCGTGGGGCAGGGCGCCGGGCTGCGCGGGATCGAAGCGGGCCATCAGGTCCCGCCGCCCGCCGAAGGCGCCGAAGGCCAGCCCGCCGCCGAAGAACTTGCCGATGACCGTCAGGTCCGGGGTGATCCCCAGCCGGTCCTGCATCCCGCCAAGCGCCATCCGCGCGGTCTGCACCTCGTCGAAGATCAGCACCGCCCCGGCCTCGGCCGTCAGGCGCCGCGCCGCTTCGAGAAACGCCCGCGTGGCCGGAATGCAGCCGCCCGCGCCCAGCATCGGCTCCACCACCAGAGCGGCGATCTCCGTCCCCCCCTCGAAAGCAGCCTCCAGCGCGGAGATGTCGTTGTAGGGCAGGACCAGCCAGTCATGGGGGGCGTTCACGGGTGACCCGCCGCCGCCAAAGCTCATCAGCCCGCCGTGGTAGCCGCCGTCGAAGACCACGATGCGGCCCCGCCCGGTCACGGCCTTGGCGAGGGCCACGGCCATCAGGTTGGCCTCGGTCCCCGAGTTGCAGAAGCGCAGCAGTTCCATCGAGGGGAAGCGCGCCACCAGACGCTCCGCCAGCCCGATCTCGGCCTCGCTGTGGGAGGAGAGGCTGATGCCCTTGGCATGGGCCTCGGCCACCGCCTGTGCCAGCAGGGGCGAGGAATGGCCGAAGATGCCTGCCGTGAACTCACCGAGGAAATCGACGAAGCTGTGGCCGTCCACATCGGTCAGCCGGCAGCCCTCCCCGGAGGCGATGCAGAGCGGGAAGGGGCCGGACCAGAGCGAGGAGCGGGTATTGCCCCCGGGCATCACCGCGCGGGCCTGCTCCAGTCGCGCATGGCTGGTGGCGCGGGTGTCCTCGTAGCGCGCCTGTGCAGCACTGAAGGCGCGGCCAAGGGCGCTGTTGGGCAGGGATGCTGTCATACCGGGACCTCTCACTGGAAAAACAGGGCGATCCCTCATCGCTATACGGCGTATATTGTTCTGGCAATCCCCTTTGACGCCATAGCGCGACACATGGCGCTAGACTTGCATCAATTGCGGCCATACCCTGTAGACTTGGGGAAAATACGACCATGAAGGGGGAGCTCCATGGCGGATGGAACGGGGACGGGCGTCGGCGACGGCGGGCACGACGGGATGCGCAAACGCGCCGGACGTGCAGAACTATCACCGGAAAAGGTGCTGGCGAAGGCGATCGAGGTGATCGACAGCGACGGGCTGGAGGCCTTCTCGATGCGGCAGCTGGCCAAGGGTCTGGGCGTGACGCCCATGGCGCTCTACTGGCATTATCCCAAGCGGCACGACCTCGTGCGCGCCGTGGTGGCCGAGGTGCTCTCGGACGTGGTGCCGGCGCATGCGCCGCACTGGGAAGACTGGCTGCGGGACTACATGCACCGCTTCCGGGCGGCCATTGCGCGGCATCCGAACGTGGCGCCGCTGATCGGCGGGCAGCTGATCTCCAATGTCTCCGGCAACCTCGACATGATCGAGGCCCTGCTGACCCGGCTGGAAGAGGCGGGCGTGCCGGAGCATCGGATGGTGCAGGCCTACAACAGCGTGATGGGCGGCATGGTCGGCTTCGTGACGCAGGAGTTCGCCCTCGTGCCCGCGCAGTCGGACGCGGGCTGGGACAGCCGCATGAAGGAGGTCCTCGGCGGGATCGACGCCGAGCGGCATCCGCATCTGCACGCCATGCGGTCGCGGATGGAGAACCGCAGTTTCATCCTGCGGTGGGAGAACGGCGCGACCAAGCCCATGGACGACAGTTTCGACACCTTCACCGAGGTGATGATCGCGGGCATCCGGGCCCTCACGGTCTGACGCCATCGGTCTGAACAAGGACGGCCCGGACCTCGCTGGTCCGGGCCGTTTGTCGTTACCGACTGCCGTCGTGCCCGTCAGGTCAGCCGACGATGTGATAGCCGCCGTCGATGTAATGCACGTCGCCGGTGATCGTCTTGGCCCCGTCCGAGGCGAGGAAGGCCGCATAGGCCCCCACGTCGTCCAGCGTGGCGAGGTGGTGCATCGGCACCTTCTCGGCGTTCTGCGCCAGCAGGTCGTCGAAATGGCCGATGCCGCTGGCCGCGCGGGTCTTCAGCGGGCCGGGGGAGAGGGCGTTCACCCGGATGCCCTTTTCGCCCAGTTCGGCGGCCATGTACTTGGTGACGGATTCCAGCGCGGCCTTCACCGGGCCCATGACGTTGTAGTTCTCCACCACCTTCTCGGCCCCGTAATAGCTGACCGTCATACAGCTGCCGCCCGCGGTCATCAGCGGCTCGGACTTGCGCACGAGATGCAGGAAGGAGCCCACGGAGATGTCCATCGCGGTCTGGAAGCCCGCGCGCGAGCAATCGGTGACACGGCCGTGGAGGTCCTCCTTCGGGCAGTAGGCGATGGAGTGCAGCAGGATGTCGAGCTGTCCCCACTCCGCCGTCAGCGTATCGAAGAGCGCGTCGATCTGCGCCTCTTCGGTCACGTCGAGCGGGGCGATGACCCGGGCGCCCAGGGCCTCGGCCAGCGGGCGGACATGGGGTTCGGCCTTGGCGTTCAGGTAGGTCACGGCCAGCTCGGCGCCGGCCTCCTTCAGCGCCTTGGCGCAGCCCCAGGCGACCGACTGGTCGTTTGCGATACCGACGATGAGCGCCTTGCGGCCTGCGAGCGAGAACATGGGGGACCTCCGGACTGGCAACTGACAGCCCCTGTGTCGCGCGCCGCGGTGACAAACGCGTAAAGAAAAATGCTGCAACGCGGCGTAAGTCTGCGGCGGGCCCGTGGGCTGCCGCTTTCCGGGGCGGGTTGCTGCCTGCTGAAGCAGTTCGGGGGCCCTGTCCTCGCTGTCTCTGCCGGGCGTCGCGCAGGAGGGGTGTTCCGTCCGGGGCGGCTGCGGGGCGGGCTCAGCTCAGGGCAGTACGCGCCGCAGCCCCGCCTGCACCTTCAGCAGCGGCGGCAGGAACTCCGCCACCACCGTCTCGGGCCCGTCCTGGGTGGCGGCAAAGCCGGTGTTCAGCGCCGCCACCACCCGGCCCGCGCTGTTGTAGAGCGGGATCGCCAGCGACCGCAGGCCCAGTTCGATCTCCTGGTCGATGACGGCGTAGCCCTCGGCGCGGACCTGCGCCAGCCGGGTCATGATCTCTTCCGGGTCGCTGAGCGAGCGCGGCGTGCGCGGGCTGAGGTCGGAGCGTTCGATCACCGCGCGGGCCTCCTCCTCGGGCAGGGCGGCCAGCAGGATGCGCCCCATCGAGGTGCAATGGGCGGGCAGGCGCGAGCCGGGCATCAGGCCGATCGACATCACCCGGCGCTGCGCCGCACGGGCGAGGTAGACGATCTCGGTCTCGTCGAGGATCGAGACCGAGGTGGATTGTCCGATCTGGTCCGAAAGCTGGTCCAGCCACGGCTGCACGATATGGGGCAGGGGCAGGGCGGCCAGCGCCCCCATCCCCAGCCGCATCACCCGGGGTGTCAGCTGGAAGAACTTGCCGTCGTAATCCGCATAGCCCAGCCGGTGCAGCGTCAGCAGGCAGCGCCGCGCCGTGGCCCGGTCGAGACCTGTCGACTCGGCCGCCTCCGAGATGGACAGCCGGGGGTGATCGGCGCTGAAACACTCGATCACCTGCAGCCCTTTCGCCAGCGAGGCGATGAAATCGGTCGACTTGTTCACCATGCGCACAAACGAAGCCGCAGTATGAACAAATGTCAATATGCGCACGGGAGCGATGGTCATGGCGCTGCGACGCGGCTAGCAACATGCCGCTGCGGCGGCCTTCCGGGCGGCCGCGACAGAGGAGAATGCCATGGACAAGACACTCGCCACCCTGGCGGAGACCGTCGCGGATATCCCCGACGGCGCCACGGTCATGATCGGCGGCTTCGGCGGCTCCGGCGCGCCGGTAGAGCTGATCCACGCCCTGATCGACGCCGGTCCCAAGGACCTGACCGTGATCAACAACAACGCAGGCACCGGCCGGATCGGGATCGCCGCGATGATCGACGCCGGCATGGTGCGGAAGATGATCTGCTCCTTCCCCAAGTCGTCCGACCCGCGCGCCTTCACCGAGCGCTACCTCGCCGGCGAGATCGAGCTGGAGCTGGTGCCGCAGGGCACGCTGGCCGAGCGTATCCGCGCCGCGGGCGCAGGGATCCCGGCCTTCTACACGCCGACCTCCTACGGGACCGAACTGGCCGAGGGCAAACCGGTCCACGAGTTCGACGGGCGGCCCTATGTGCAGGAACGCTGGCTCAAGGCCGACTACGCGCTGGTCAAGGCCGAGCTGGGCGATGCCATGGGCAACCTGACCTACCGGCTGGCCGCACGGAACTTCAACCCGATCATGTGCATGGCGGCGACCACCACCATCGCGCAGGTGTCCAAGATCGTGCCGGTCGGCGGGATCGACGCCGAGCAGGTGATCACCCCCGGCATCTTCGTCAACCGCGTCGTCGAAGTGCCGAATCCGCAGCAGGAAGAACAGCTGATCCGTTCGGGAGCGACCTACGCATGATGGACGAATTCAAACTTTCCAACGACCAGATCGCCTGGCGCGCCGCGCAGGACATCGAGGACGGCGCCTACGTGAACCTCGGCATCGGTTTCCCCGAGAAGGTGGCGCAATTCACCGTCGAGGGCCGCGAGCCGGTGTTCCACTCCGAGAACGGTGTGCTGGGCTTCGGTCCCGCGCCGAAACCGGGCGAAGAGGACTGGGACCTGATCAACGCCGGCAAGAAGGCCGTGACGCTGAAGCCGGGCGCTGCCTTCTTCCACCATGCCGACAGCTTCTCGATGGTGCGCGGTGGCCACCTCGACGTGGCGATCCTCGGCGCGCTGCAGGTGGCGCAGACCGGTGACCTCGCCAACTGGCGCGTGGGCAACAAGGGCGTGCCCGCCGTGGGTGGGGCCATGGACCTCGTGCACGGGGCCCGGCGCGTGGCGGTGATCACCGATCACGTCACCAAGAACGGCGATCCCAAGCTGGTCGAGACCTGCACCTTCCCGCTGACCGGCGTGCAATGCGTGACCCGGGTCTACACCTCGCTCGCCGTGGTCGACATCGAGGACGGCCATTTCGTCCTGCGCGAGAAGCTGCCGCAGATCAGCTTCGACGAGCTGCAGGCCGTCACCGGGGCCGAGCTGAAGACCCAGGGCGAGGTCGGTGACCTCGTCGTGCCGGAACTCTGAGGAGGAGTAGAGATGACCGACGTTTACATTTGCGCCTATACCCGCACCCCCATCGGCCGCTTCGGCGGCACGCTGGCCCCGGTGCGGGCCGATGACCTTGGGGCTGTCCCGCTGAAGGCCCTGATGGCGGCCCATGACTTCGACTGGACCGCCGTCGACGAGGTGCTCTTCGGCTGCGCCAACCAGGCCGGTGAAGACAACCGCAACGTGGCGCGCATGTCCTCGCTGCTGGCGGGCCTGCCCGAGAGCGTGCCCGGCGGCACGATCAACCGGCTCTGCGGCTCCGGCATGGATGCGATCATCACCGGGGCCCGCGCGATCAAGGCCGGCGAGGCCGAGCTGATCGTGGCCGGCGGCGTCGAAAGCATGACCCGCGCGCCCTTCGTGATGCCCAAGGCCACCACCGCCTTCAGCCGCTCGAACGAGGTCTTCGACACCACGATCGGCTGGCGCTTCGTCAACCCGCTGATGAAGAAGCAATACGGCGTGGATTCGATGCCCGAGACGGGCGAGAACGTGGCCGAGGACTTCAACATCTCGCGCGAGGACCAGGACGCCTTCGCCCTGCGCTCGCAGCAGAAGGCCGCCGCGGCCATCGCCTCGGGCCGTCTGGCCAAGGAGATCACCCCGGTGACCATCCCGCAGCGCAAGAAGGACCCGATCGTCTTCACCACGGACGAACATCCGCGCGAAACCACGCTGGAGAAGCTGGCCAAGCTGCCGACGCCCTTCCGCGAAGGCGGGTCGGTGACGGCGGGCAACGCCTCGGGCGTGAACGATGGCGCGGCTGCGCTGATCCTCGCCTCGGAAGCCGCGATCAAGACCCACGGGCTGACCCCGATCGCCCGCGTCCTCGGCGGGGCCACCGCCGGTGTCGCGCCGCGCATCATGGGCTTCGGTCCCGCGCCTGCCTCGAAGAAGCTGATGGCGCGCCTCGGCCTGAAGATCGACGACTTCGACGTGATCGAGCTGAACGAGGCCTTCGCGTCCCAAGGTCTTGCCACGCTGCGCGACCTCGGCGTGGCCGACGATGATGCCCGGGTGAACCCCAACGGCGGCGCCATCGCGCTTGGCCACCCGCTCGGCATGTCGGGCGCCCGGATCACCGGCACCGCCGCGCTCGAGATGAAGCTGAACGGCGGCAAGCGGGCGCTGGCCTGCATGTGCATCGGCGTGGGCCAGGGCATCGCCATCGCGCTGGAAGCCGTCTGAGGCACGCCTCACGGACAGGGAAAAGGCCCCGGGAAACCGGGGCCTTTTGCGTTTCCCTCTCCGTCCGGCATCCAAGATTCTTCGAAAAATCTTGGGAAAATTCTTCGAAGAATTTTCCGCGCCCCGGGCGGGCTGCCCGCGCCCCTGACCGGAACATGCGCATTTTCCGGACCGTTTTCTGCGCAGAAAACGGCGGGTGCCTCACTCGCGGCTCAGCGCCTCCACCGGGTCGAGTTGCGCGGCCGAGCGGGCGGGCAGGAAGCCGAAGGTCACCCCGATCAGCGTCGAGGAGAGGAAAGCCGCCAGCATCGCCACCAGCGAGAAGCTGAGCCGCAGGTCGGCGTTGAGCTCGCTCACCAGCGCGCCGCCCGCAAGCGCGGCCAGTACCCCCAGCACCCCGCCCACGAGGCAGACCAGCACCGCCTCGATCAGGAACTGGCTCACGATGTCCGAGCGCCGCGCGCCGATGGCGATCCGCACGCCGATCTCCTTCGTCCGCTCTGTCACCGAGACCAGCATGATGTTCATCACCCCGATGCCGCCCACGATCAGCGAGATCACGGCGATCATTGCCACCAGCAGCGTCATGGTCTGGGTGGTGGAGGTGATCGTCGCGCGGATCGTGTCGGAGTTCTGCAGGAAAAAGTCCTTGGTCCCGTGCCGCTGCAGCATCAACGCCTCGATCTGCGCCTCTGCGGTGGCCATGTCATAGTCGTCCGAAACCCGCACGCCGATGCTGTCCACGTTGTCCTGCCCGGTGATCCGCGACATCGAGGTGGTATAGGGCACCCAGACGTTCAGCGACGAGGGGCCGAAGCTGGCCCCGGAGGAGCGCACCACCCCGATCACCCGCACCGGCACCCGGCCCAGCAGGAGCACCTCGCCGATAGGGTCCTGCCCGCTTGCGAAGAAGGTGTCGCTTGTGTCCTCGTCGATCACCGCGACCTGTGCCCGGTCGGTCACCAGCGCGGCGTCGAAGACGCTGCCGGTGACGGTCTGGTAGGAATGCACGTCGAAGTAGTCGCCGCTGACGCCGTTGATCGTGGCCGTGGCCTCGGTATTGCCGTAGATCACCGAGGCCGAGGAGGAGACCGCGGGCGAAACGCCGAGGGCATAGTCCTGAAGGCTCAGCGCATCCGCATCCGCCGGCACCAGCGTCTTGATCCGGCTGGCCCCACGTGCCCCGAAGCCGCTGCCCGCCCGCACGGTGATCGTGTTGGTGCCGAGCGAGGAGATGTCCTCGAGGATTTTCTCCTGGCTCCCGGTGCCGAGCGCCACCACCAGCACCACCGAGGCGATGCCGATGATGATCCCCAGCATGGTCAGGAAGCTGCGCAGCCGGTGCGCCAGCATGGCGCGCAGCGACATGGTCGCGGCTTCCTTCAGGCGCAGCAGCCCGGCCATCGGGCCGCTCGTCCGGGGCCTTCGGGGCAGGCGCTCGGGCTGGGCCGGGGCGTCGCCCTGCTTGCGGGTGTCCGCGGTGATGCGCCCGTCGCTGATCTCGATCACCCGGTGGGCGTGGGCGGCGACCTCGGGGTCGTGGGTCACCATGACGATCGTGTGGCCGCGGGCGTTCAGGTCCAGCAGCAGGGCGATGAGCTCGGCGCTCGACTTGGTGTCGAGCGCGCCGGTGGGCTCGTCCGCGAGGATCACCTCGCCGCCGTTCATCAGCGCCCGCGCGACGGACACTCGCTGCTGCTGGCCGCCCGACAGCTCCGAGGGGCGGTGGTCGAGGCGGCTTTCCAGCCCCAGTTGCGCCAGCAGGTCGGCGGCGCGGTCACGGCGGCTGGCGCGGGTCTCGCCGGCGTAGATCGCGGGCACCTCCACGTTGCCCACGGCGTCGAGATCGGGCAGCAGTTGATAGCGCTGGAAGATGAAGCCGAAATGCTCGCGCCGCAGCCGGGCCAGTTCGTCGGGCTCCAGCCGGGATACGTCCTGCCCGTCGAAGTGGTAGGTGCCGCTGGTGGCCCGGTCGAGACAGCCGAGGATGTTCATCAGCGTCGACTTGCCCGAGCCGGAGGCCCCGATGATCGCCACCAGTTCGCCGGGATGAATGTCGAGGTCCACGTCGCGCAGCACGGTGATCGTCTCCGATCCCGCCTGGAAGCTGCGGGTGATGCCGCGGACGGAAATCAGCGGATCGGTCATGTCAGAACCCCATCGGGGGCGGGCCCCCGCGGCTCGACGATGTGCTGCTGGCCGCTGCCACGGCCGCGCCGGTCACCACGCGGTCGCCCTCGGAGAGGCCGGAGGTGATCTGCGCCGTGACCTTGTTGTTCAGCCCGACCTCGACCGCCACGCTGCGCGGTGCGCCGGTTGCCGGGTCCACCACCTGCACCGTATAGCCGCTACGGGCCGAGCCCTTCAGCGCGGCGGCGGGCAGGGTCAGCACGCCCTCGGCGCGGTCCAGCACGATGGAGACCTGCGTTGTCATCCCGATCCGCAGGGTGTGATCCGGGTTCTCCACGTCGAAGAGCCCGTTGTAGTAGATCGCCTCGTCGGTCGAGATCGTGTCGCTGTCCTTGATCTCGGAGGGTGCGGGCTCCACGTCGCGCACGGTGGCGGTGAACTGCTGCTCCGGCTCGCCGAGGATGGTGAAGCGCACCTCCTGACCGGCGCGCACATGGACCACGTCGGCCTCCGAGATCTCGGCCTTCACGACCATCTGGTCGAGGTTGGCCAGCTTCACGATCGTGGGTGCATCGGTGTTGGCGTTCACCGTCTGGCCTTCGTTCACCACGATGGCGACGACGGTGCCAGTGATCGGCGCGGTAATCCGGGTGCGGTCCAGTGCGATCTGCGCGGTAGAGACGGTGACCTCGGCCTTGTCCTTCTGGGCGGCGAGCGCGGCCAGATCGGCCTTGTAGACCTGCACGTCGGCGGTCGCGCTCTCCACGTCCACCTGCGAGGTGTAGTTCTGCGCCTGCAGCTTCTCGGCCCGCTCCAGCAGCAGCTGCGCCTTGCGCAGGTTGGCCTCGTTCGCGGCGATCTGGGCCTCGATCTGGGCGAGGTCCGCCTTGGCCTGAAGCACGTCGTTCTGCTGGTCCTGATTGTCGATCTGGGCGATCAGGTCGCCCTCCTGCACCTGCTGGCCCAAGGTCACGGCCAGCGTCTCGACCTGACCGGAGACCCGCGCCCCGACCGAGATCAGCTGCTGCGCCTCGATGATCCCGGAGGCGAGCACTGTTTCCTCGACGGTGCCCCGGGCGACGGGCGCGGTGGTCAGCTGTACCGGCGGCTCAGGCTTGAAAAACTGGCTCCAGACGGCATAGCCGCCGCCCCCGAGAAGCAGCAGCACGATCGCGATTTTCAGATATTTGGGCATCCGGCAGCCTTTCCCCGCGTTCCGGTTCCATCGTCACGTGACACGCAGGGCGGGGCGTATTCCGTCGGAACCGTGACGCCGCGTCACGGGACGCGGCGGTGGTGGAGTGCTGAACGGTCGGGCTGAGCCGTGGCCAAGTGGGGCCTGATGGCGCCCGGATCAGGCACGCGTCAGGGCAGGGGATCGGTGCGGAACAGCGTGACCTTCAGCCCGCCATGGGCAATCGGCGCCTGCGTGGGCAGGAAGGGCAGGGCGGTGGCCTTGGCCAGCCCCGCGTCTGAGGTCACGATGCCCACGCGCCAGCCGCTGAAGCGTTCCTTCAGCACCGTGCCCATGGCGCCGTGGAGCGCGAAGAGCATCTTCCGGTTGCCGATCCGCGTGCCGTAGGGCGGGTTGATCATGACGAGGCCCGGCGGGCCGTCGGGGCGCTGCACCTCGCTGAGGGGCGCGCAATGGAACCGGGTGATCCCGGCCACGCCGGCCCGTTCCGCATTGGCGGTGGAGGCCCGCACCGCGCCCTGATCCCGGTCGGAGCCGTAGAAGACCTGCGCCGTGTCGCGCGCGGGGCCGCTGCGGCGCAGGGCCTCGCAGGCGGCGGCGTCATAGGTGGCGAGGTCCTCGAAGGCGAAGCGCCGGGCGCGGCCGGGCTGAAGCCCGAGCGCGATTTCCGCCGCCTCGATCGGGAAGGTGCCCGAGCCGCACATCGGGTCCAGCACCGGCTCGTCCCCGGTGTAGCCGCAGCCGCGCAGCAGCAGGGCGGCCATGGTCTCGCGCATGGGGGCCTTCACCACCGCCGTCTTGTGGCCGCGCTTGTGCAGCCCCTCGCCGGAGGTGTCGACGCTGAAGGTCACGAGGTTGTCGTCGATCCGCACCTTCAGCACCAGCGATGCCTCGGGAGAGATCGTGGCGCCGAGGCTTTCCTTCAGCGCGGTCTCGATCCGCTGGGTCGCGGCCCCGGCGTGGTAGATCTTGGACTTCTGCGTCGTTGTCTCCACCCGCAGCGGCACATCGGCGCGCAGCACGTCCGCCCACGGGAATTTTCGCGACCGCTTGTCGAGCTGGGCAAGGTGGAAGGCGCGGAACTCACCGATCCGCACCAGCACGCGGCTGGCGCCGCGCAGCTCGAGGTTGGCGCGCCAGACCTCGGGCCAGCCGCCCCGGCAGGTGACGCCGCCGGGCAGCTGCGTGGCGCCCTTGAACCCCGCCTCGTGCACTTCGTCGAGCAGGAGCGCCTCCAGCCCCGGCGGGCAGGAGAGGAAGATCTCGTAATCGGTCGGGGCGGTGGCGGTCTGGGTCATGGGGCCTTCTATCCGGTTGCGGGGCAGGGGGCGAGAGGGAAACGCCTGCCCGGATCGGTCGCAGGTACATGCCTGTCGCATGTTTTTCTGCCCCGCCCCCTTGGCAAGGCATCCCGCGCCGATAGGCTGGCCCGCAGCGAGTCCCGCGCCCGCGCCCCGATCCCTTGTCAGGTCGGGGCAGGACGCCCCTGCGCAGGAGACCCCTATGGCAGACCACATCACCGGCCCCTCCGTATCTGCTGCGGACCGGGAGACCCGACCGGTTCGTCGCGCCCCGCCGGCCGCGAAAACGCCTCCGGGCGGGGGGCGCCGCGCCTGTCCCGGCGCGTCCGGGCCTGCTTTGCCGGCGGCTCCGGCCTGACAACGGGTTTTGCCTGAACGTCACAACGACCGCAGCCGCGACGTCATCTTTGCATCGGTCAAAAGGCCGGTGCCACATTCCCCCACCACGCGAAAGTCTGAACAAAATGCCCACCGACGCCACCCAGCCCCTCATCTTCGACGGCCACAATGACCTCGTCCTTCGCCTGCTGACCGGCAAGGTCACCGCCGCACAGGTCGCCGAAGGCCTTGAAGACGGCCACATCGACCTGCCGCGCAGCCGCGCGGGCGGCTTTGCCGGTGGGTTCTTCGCGATCTTCGTGCCCAGCCCCGCCGACAACTCGCTGGCCAAGGACGCGATGCGCGCGGCGGAATACGACCTGCCGCTGCCCGCGATGCTGGACCAGCAGATGGCGCTCAAGGAAACGCTGAAGGGGTTCGATCACTTCGACGAACTGGAAGCGGCGGGGGTCATCAAGACCTGCACCACCGTGGCCGAACTGGAAGCCGCGCTGCCGGGCGATGCCATGGCCTGCGTGCGCCACATCGAGGGCGCCGAGGCGATCGGCCCCGACATGGAGGCGCTGCACCAGCTTCATGCCCGCGGCCTGCGGTCGCTGGGCCCGGTCTGGAGCCGCCCGACGATCTTCGCCGAGGGCGTGCCCTTCCGCTACCCGTCCTCGCCGGACATCGGCGGCGGGCTGACCGAGGCCGGCAAGGCGCTGGTGAAGGAGTGCAACACGCTCGGCATCATGCTTGACCTGTCGCATATGAACGAGAAGGGCTTCGACGACGTGGCGGCCCTGTCGGATGCGCCGCTGGTGGCGACTCACTCCAACGCCTGGGCGATCTGCCCCCATGCCCGCAACCTCACGGACCGGCAGCTTTCGGTCATCGCGGAAAGCGACGGCATGGTGGGCATCAACTTCGCCTCGGGCTTCCTGCGGCCGGATGGCCAGATGGATGGCGACTTTTCCCTTGACGTGATGATGCAGCATCTTGACCATCTGATCAAAATGCTGGGCGAGGACCGGGTCGGCATGGGCTCGGACTTCGACGGCGCCACCATTCCGGAGGGCATCAAGGATATCGCGGGGCTGCCCGCCCTGCGCGAAGCGATGCGGGCCCACGGGGTCGACGCGGCGCTGATGGACAAGCTTTGCTACGGCAACTGGATGCGCGTTCTCAGGAAAACCTGGGGCGCATGAGAAAACCGTAAAGGTTTCACCAAAACCCGACAAACCACAGGGAGAGTACCAATGAAAACGTTTACCACCTTCGGCAAGGCGGCGCTGGTCGCCACGCTGCTCGGCAGTGTCGCGATGCCCGCCTTCGCGGAAACGCCGCCGAACATGCTGGTGATCGCGAACCGGATCGACGACATCAAGACCTTCGACCCGGCGGAAAGCTTCGAGTTCGCGGGCGCCGACGTGTCGCGCAACGTCTACGAGAAACTGGTGAACTTCGACCCGCTCGACCTCGACGCGGGCTATGCGCCGCAGCTGGCCGCCAGCTGGGACGTGTCCGAGGACGGCAAGACCATCACCTTCACCATGGCGGAGGGCCATGTCTTCGCCTCCGGCAACCCGGTGACGGCCAAGGACGCGGAATTCTCGCTGCGCCGCGCGGTGCTGCTGAACAAGACGCCCTCGTTCATCCTGACCCAGTTCGGCTTCACCGCCGACAACGTCGAGGACACGATCAAGGCGACCGATGACAAGACCCTCGTCATCACGCTCGACAAGCAATACGCGCTGTCCTTCGTGCTCAACTGCCTGACCGCCACCATCGGCGGCATCGTCGACAGCGAAACCGTCATGGCGAACGAGACCGACGGCGACATGGGCAACGCGTGGCTGCGCACCAATACCGCCGGCTCGGGCCCGTACAAGGTCATGGACTGGAAGCCGAACGAGTCGGTCATGATGGACCTGAACCCGAACTACGGCGGCGACGAGCCGGCGATGAAACGGGTGATCGTGCAGCACATCCAGGAATCCGCCACCCAGCGTCTGCAGCTGGAACGCGGTGACATCGACATCGCGCGCAACCTCTCGCCCGAAGACGTGGCCGGCCTCGAAGGCAACGCCGACGTCAAGGTCGTGGACGAGCTGCGCGGCCGCCTGATGTACTGGTCCGCGAACCAGAAGGTCGAGGCGCTGACCGATCCCAAGGTCCTCGAGGCGATGAAACTCGCCGTCGATTACAAGGGCATGGCCGACAGCTTCCTCAAGGGGCAGTACACCGTGCACCAGGCCTTCCTGCCGCTGACCTTCCTGGGCGCGCTGGAAGACAAGCCCTTCAACTTCGACATCGAGAAGGCGAAATCGCTGATGGCCGAAAGCGGCTATCCCGATGGGTTCGACCTGAAGATCTCGGTGCGCGAAGCGCAGGAGCGGATCGACATCGCGCAGTCGCTTCAGAACACCTGGGGCCAGATCGGCATCAACGTGGAACTGATCGTCGGCACCGGCGCCCAGACCCTCGACCGCTACCGTGCGCGCGAGCATGACATCTACGTCGGCGCCTGGGGCCCGGACTATCCCGACCCCAACACCAACGCCGGCACCTTCGCCTACAACCCCGACAACGCGGATGAAGCGGGCGCAACCGGCCTGCTGGCATGGCGCAACGCCTGGGGCATCCCCGAGATGAGCGAAGAGACCCTCGCCGCCGTGGTCGAGAACGACACCGAGAAGCGGAAAGAGATGTATCTCGAGCTTCAGAAGGAGTTCCAGCAGGTCAGCCCCTTCGGCATGATGTTCCAGCAGATCGAACAGAACGCTATGGCCGCCAACGTGGAGAACTTCGTGGCCGGTGGGGCAACCACCGCCGTCTCCTACTGGGTCATCACGAAGTAAGTCGCAGAGACAGTGGCACAGACAACATCCCAGACGGGCGGGCAGCGCAGGCTGCCCGTCCCCTCGTGGCTCCGCAAGACGCTGACCACGTTCGCGACCGTGGCGATCACGCTGCTCGGTCTTCTTTTCGTGACATTCATGATCGGGCGCGTCATGCCGATCGACCCGGTTCTCGCCGTCATCGGCGAGCGGGCCACACAGGCGCAATACGACGAGGCCTACCTCGCGCTCGGGCTCGACAAGCCGCTGCTGGTGCAGTTCGGCATCTATGTCACCGACGTGCTGCAGGGCGACTTCGGCACTTCGATCCGCACCGGCAAGGACGTGAGCGAGGACATCGCCCGCGTCTTCCCCGCCACGCTGGAACTGGCCACGCTGGGCACGCTGATCGGCGTCGTCCTCGGCGTTCCGCTGGGCGTGCTGGCCGCGGTCTACCGCGGCAGCTGGATCGACCAGATCTCGCGCTTCGTCGGCCTCATCGGGTATTCCATGCCGATCTTCTGGCTTGGCATGATGGGCCTGCTGATCTTCTACGGCATTCTCGGCTGGGTCGCGGGACCGGGCCGTCTGGGGGTCTTCTACCAGGGCCTCGTTCCCGAGCGGACCGGCCTGCTGCTGATCGATGCGCTGATCGCGGGCGACTGGACCGTCTTCAAGGACGCGCTCTCGCATATCATCCTGCCGGCCTGCCTGCTTGGCTACTACTCGCTGGCCTACATCAGCCGGATGACACGGTCGTTCATGCTGGAACAGCTGAACGCCGAATACGTCACCACCGCGCGGGTCAAGGGCCTGAGCGAATGGGACGTGGTCTGGAAACACGCCTTCCGCAACATCGCCATTCAGCTGATCACGGTGATCGCGCTGGCCTATGCCAACCTGCTCGAAGGCTCGGTCCTGACCGAGATCATCTTCGCATGGCCCGGCATCGGCAGCTACATCACCACCTCGCTGCTTTCCAATGACATGAACTCGGTGCTCGGCGGCACGGTGGTCATCGGCACGGTCTTCGTGGCGCTGAACATCTTCTCCGACCTGCTGTACCGCTTCTTCGATCCGAGGGCGAAATGACACTGCCCACAGCAAAACCCCAAGAGACCCTCGGCTGGCGTGCCTGGCTGACGGCGGATGTGCCCGCCTCGCGCGCGCAGGCGCGGGCGGCGGCCTGGTTCAACGGCTGGCTCCGCTTCCGGTCCAACACGCTGGCGATGGTCGGGCTGGTCATCCTGCTCTTCATCATCCTCTGCGCGGTCTTCGCACCGCTGCTGGCGACGCATGATCCCTTCGTGCAGAACCTCGGCAACCGGCTTCAGCCGCCGGGCGCGGACGGCCATATCTTCGGCACCGACAGCCTCGGCCGCGACATCTACTCGCGGCTGCTCTTCGGGGCCCGGATCTCGATCTACATCGTGCTGCTGGTGGCCCTCGTGGCGCCGCTGCTGGGTCTGATCGTGGGCACCATCGCGGGCTATGCCGGCGGCTGGGTGGACGTGACCCTGATGCGGTTCACCGACATCTTCCTCGCCTTCCCGCGGCTGATCCTTGCGCTCGCCTTCGTGGCCGCGCTCGGGGCCGGGATCGAGAACGCCGTGCTGGCGATCTCGCTCACCGCCTGGCCACCCTATGCGCGGATCGCCCGGGCCGAGACGCTGACCATCCGCAACTCGGACTTCATCCACGCGGTACGCCTTCAGGGGGCAGGTCCGTTGCGGATCATCATGCGCCACATCTGGCCGCTCTGCATCTCCTCGCTGGTGATCCGCGTCACGCTGGACATGGCGGGCATCATCCTGACCGCGGCGGGCCTCGGCTTCCTCGGCCTCGGGGCACAGCCGCCGAGCCCGGAATGGGGCGCCATGATCGCCGAGGGACGCAAGTACATCCTCGACTACTGGTGGGTCGCCACGATCCCCGGTCTCGCCATCTTCTCGATCTCGCTGGCCTTCAACCTTCTGGGTGACGGTCTGCGCGACGTGCTGGACCCGAAGGAGGCCGGACGATGAGCCATCTTCTGGACGTTGAGAACCTCTGGGTGAAATTCCCGACCCGCAACGGCGTCTTCGACGCGGTGCGCGGCATCTCCTTCTCGCTGGGGCGCGAGCGCCTCGGCATCGTGGGCGAGTCCGGTTCGGGCAAGTCCATGACGGGGCGGGCCGTGCTGCAGCTGATCCGCAAGCCCGGCCGGGTCGAGGCCGACCGGATGGAGATGAACGGCACCGACCTGCTGGGCGCCTCCGACAAGGCGATGCGCAAGATCCGGGGCCGCCATATCTCGATGATCATGCAGGATCCGAAGTATTCGCTGAACCCGGTGATGACCGTGGGCCAGCAGATCATCGAGGCCCTGCGCACCCATGAGAAGGTCTCTCAGGCGGAGGCCCGCAAACGCGCGCTGGAGATGCTGGACGCCGTGGCGATCCGCGATCCCGAGCGGGTCATGGGGCTCTACCCGCACGAGGTGTCGGGCGGCATGGGGCAGCGGATCATGATCGCCATGATGCTGATCCCGAACCCCGAGATCCTGATCGCGGACGAACCCACCTCGGCGCTGGACGTCTCTGTCCAGCTTCAGGTGCTCGAGATCATGGACAAGCTGGTGAAGGACCGGGGCATGGGGCTGATCTTCATCAGCCATGACCTGAACCTCGTCTCCAAGTTCTGCGACCGTGTCGTGATCATGTATGCCGGGCGGATCGTGGAGGTCTGCGAGGCTTCCAAGCTGCACGAGGCCAAGCATCCCTATACCCAGGGCCTGCTGAACTCGGTGCCCGATCTCGTCCATCCCCGCCCGCGGCTGGAGGTGCTGACGCGCGATCCGGCGTGGCGCGAGGCCCCATCGGTGAGTGCCCTGCTATGAGTGCGATCGACATCAACGCGCTGAACGTCTGGTTCGGCGAAGGCGACGACCGCAACCACGCGGTCAAGAACGTCTCCCTCAAGATCGCCAAGGGCGAGAGCTTCGGCCTGGTGGGCGAATCCGGGTCCGGCAAGTCCACCGTGCTGCGCACGCTGGTCGGTCTCGTGGATGACTGGGACGGCCGGATGGAGGTCGACGGCAAGGTGCTGGGCCGCAAGCGGGACGGAGCCTTCTACAAGACCGTACAGATGGTCTTCCAGGACCCCTACGCCTCGCTGCATCCGCGCATGACCGTGGACCAGGTGCTGAGCGAAGTGCTCAAGCTCCATGGCTTCAAGGACGTGAACGACCGGGTGAACCGCCTGCTGGAGCAGGTGGGCCTCGGCGGCGGGTTCCGCTTCCGCTATCCGCACCAGCTGTCCGGCGGGCAGCGGCAGCGGGTGGCCATCGCGCGGGCGCTGGCGTCCGAGCCGCGCATCCTGCTGCTGGACGAACCGACCTCGGCGCTCGACGTCTCGGTTCAGGCGGAGATCCTGAACCTGCTGACCGACCTGCGGGCGGAGTTCGGGCTGACCTACCTGATGGTGTCGCACGACCTCGGCGTGATCGGGCACATGTGCGAGCGGATCGCCGTGATGCAGTTCGGCGAGATCGTCGAGGAACTGGACGTGGAGAACATGCGCAAGCTGAGCGCGGGCCATGCCTACACGCAGCACCTGCTGGAAAGCTCGCTGGGCAGCGTGCGCTGAGCGGCGAAGAGAGACACCGAAAGGGCCGTCCGGGAGACCGGGCGGCCCTTTTGTTTTGATAGATTGCCTGTGGGCGGCAGCCTCTTTCGGGGGCTGCTCCAGAAGCCGGTCCGCTCGGCCTGCTCTGCTCACCGTGTCCGGCCCGGGCTGGGTCTCGCGGCCTGTGGCCATCGTACCGGGCGGCCCGCCGTACCGACCACGTCGGGACGTGCCGCATCAGACCGCGCCGCTGAACCTCCTAAAGTTCCACGCAAAATTCGCCTGCGCGCGCTCCCGCCTGTTTCTGCGCTCCCTCTCAGCGCCTAATCGCCTGAGCCCCGGTCCCGCCAGAAAAGGGGGGGAACAGACCGCGCCGGCCGCCGTTCTCCCCTCACGATGCCGGCGGCGAGGAGGCCCCGGCCAGCCAACGAAGACTTGTCTGAAGAGGAGACACCCATGTTCGGTAAACTCGTTACCCTCACCACCGCCGGCGTTCTGGCGACGACCACCGCAGCCTTCGCAGCCACCGATGCGACTGCCGTCACCGACCTGAACCTGCGCGCAGGCCCCTCGTCGCAATCCGCCGTCATCGGCGTGATCCCGAACCAGTCCCCCGTATCGATCACCGAATGCTACGGCACCGGCGAATGGTGCGAGGTCAGCTACAACGGCCAGGAAGGCTGGGCCTACAGCCCCTACCTGACCGCGTCGATGAGCGGCACGCCAGACCCGGTCGTGGTCTATGACAACCGTCAGGCACTCGACATCCAGACCGTCGAGAAGGACGGCACCAAGGAAGAAGGCGCGCTGGTCGGGGGTGCCGCAGCCGGTGCCCTTGCCGCCTCGCTGGCCGCCGGCCCGATCGGCGTCGCGGGTGCCGCCATCGCGGGTGCCGTTGCGGGCTCCGCCTCGCAGCCCGGTGACGAGGTGACGACCTACGTGCGCCAGAACCCGACCCAGCCGGTCTACCTGAACGGTGAAGTGGTCGTGGGCGCAGGCGTGCCGCAGGAAGTCCAGCTCCAGCCCGTGCCGGAGAGCGATTACTCCTACGTCTATATGAACGGCGTGCCGGCGATCGTGAATCCCGCTGACCGCACAGTGGTTCAGGTCGTGCGCTAACCGCACGCGATCGTAAGTCGTGCTCTAACCGCACGCGACAGCAGGTCGTGCGCCCCGCGGGCGCTCCCGGCCTCTGACGACCCGCACGCCGCGCCCGGACGGCGTGCAGGGCCCGGTCCGCATAGCGGGCCGGGCTCTTTGCATCTCGTGGGTCATGTCGCAGCCGGGCAAACCCGCGTGAGCGGCATGCTGTCCCCTTGACCCGCGTGGCCCCGCCCTGCATGACAGCCGCGCACAGGCGGGCGGGGGCGTCCTCCTGTTCCGTGAAGCAGGGGAGACAGTGAATATGGCGCGCAGACCCGTGGACCCGGCCGCAGCCGACCGGGACAAGTCCCGCAACGTGGGCGCCCTGCGCGAGCTCTGGCCCTACATCGCCCCCTATCGCCGGCTGATGGCCGGCGCGATCCTCGCCCTTGTGCTCACGGCCTGCGTCTCGCTGATCCTGCCCATGGCCGTGCGCCGGGTGATCGACAACTTCGGCGCGGGCGAGACCCAGATCCTCGATATCTACTTCGGCGCGGCCATCGGCATTGCCGCACTTCTCGCGCTTGGCACCGGGCTGCGCTATGCGCTTGTCACCCGGCTGGGCGAGCGGGTGGTGGCCGATATCCGCAAGGCCGTCTTCGGCCGTGTCATCGGCATGAGCCCCACCTTCTACGAAAGCCACATGACCGGCGAGGTCCTCAGCCGGATCACGACGGACACGACGCTGATCCAGTCGGTGATCGGCTCCTCCGTCTCGATTGCGCTGCGCAACATGCTGATCTTTGCGGGCGGCATGGTGCTGATGCTCTTCACCTCGGCCAAGCTGACCGGGCTGGTGCTGCTGATCGTCCCGCTGGTGATCGTGCCGATCCTCGTGCTGGGCCGCCGCCTGCGGGCGCTCAGCCGCGAGAACCAGGACTGGATCGCGCAATCCTCCGGCAATGCCTCCGAGGCTCTTCTGTCGGTGCAGACGGTGCAGGCCTTCACCCACGAGGCACCCTCGCGCGCGGCCTTCGACACGGTGACGGAGCAGAGCTTCGACGCCGCCCGCCGCCGCATCTCGACCCGGGCGCTGATGACGGTGATCGTGATCTTCCTGATCTTCACCGGCGTCGTCGGCGTGCTCTGGATCGGGGCCCATGACGTGCGGGCGGGCACCATGTCCTCCGGCGCGCTGGTGCAATTCGTGATCTATGCGGTCATGGTCGCGGGCGCGGTCGGTGCGCTCTCCGAGATCTGGGGCGAACTGCAGCGCGCCGCCGGTGCGACCGAACGTCTGGTCGAACTGCTGCGGGCGCAGGACAGTGTTACCGATCCGGTGAGCCCTGTCGCGCTGCCCGCGCCGGTGCGCGGCGGTCTGAGGTTCGAGAGCGTCAGCTTCCGCTATCCCTCGCGCCCGACGCAATCGGCGCTGGAGGACATCGACCTGACGATCCAGCCCGGCGAGACGGTGGCCTTCGTCGGCCCCTCGGGGGCGGGCAAGTCGACGATCATCCAGATGATCCTGCGCTTCTACGACCCGGCGGCAGGCCGCATCACCCTTGATGGCACGGATATTTCCGAGATCACCCGCCACGAGCTGCGCCAGTCGCTGGCGCTGGTGCCGCAGGACCCGGTGATCTTTGCAGCCTCCGCGCGGGAGAACATCCGCTTCGGTCGCCCCGGGGCCTCGGATGCCGAGGTCGAGGCCGCCGCGCGGGCCGCCGCGGCCCATGACTTTATCGTGGCCCTGCCGCAGGGCTACGACAGCCCGGTGGGCGAACGGGGCGTGATGCTCTCGGGCGGGCAGAAGCAGCGCATCGCCATCGCGCGGGCGATCCTGCGCGACGCGCCGGTGCTGCTGCTGGACGAGGCGACTTCGGCGCTGGACGCCGAGAGCGAGCGGCTGGTGCAGCACGCGGTGGACGAACTGTCGAAGGACCGCACCACGCTGATCGTCGCGCACCGCCTCGCGACGGTGAAGAAGGCCGACCGCATCGTGGTGATGGAAGAGGGCCGCATCGTGGCACAGGGCTCGCACGATCAGCTGGTCACGCAGGACGGTCTCTATGCCCGCCTCGCGCGGCTGCAGTTCACCGACGGCATCGCCGCGGAGTGATCCCCGGCACTTCGCCGGACAGTTCTGTCGAAGACTTAAAAAAAGGCTGAGGGGAGACCCTCAGCCTTTTGCGCCAAGACCCATCTGCATCAGCATCCGCCGCACCGGGGCCGCACCGTAGAGCGCCCCCAGCGTTGCCGCGCGCAGGTCGCGCAGGGGCTGCGCGTGGATTTGCGAGGCGCGGTTCAGCATGTCGATGCCGGCGGCCCGCAGCGTTACCTCGCCATGGCGGGCGCGGTGGTAGTCTTCCATCATCTGCCGGTCACCCAGACCTGCCGGACGCGCCACCGCAAGGTCGCGCAGGCAGCGCAGGTCGCCGAGGCTCATGTTCAGCCCCTGCGCCCCGATGGGCGGCACGACATGGGCGGCCTCGGCCATCAGGGCGACCCGCTGGCCCGACATGCGGTCCGCGACCTGAGAGATGATCGGCCAGACCGAGCGCCGCGTCAGCAGCGTCAGGGGCCCGAGGATGCCGGTGGAGCGCTCCATCATCGCGGCCTCGAACGCCTCGACCGGCAGCTGTGCCAGCCGGTCTACTTCGGCCCCGTCCTCCATCCAGACGATGGCCGAACAGGGGCCGCCGTCGCGGTCGGGCAGGGGGACCAGCGTGAAGGGCCCGCCGGAGCGGTGCACCTCGGTCGAGACATTCTCATGCGGGACGGGATGCGACACGGCGAAGGCGAGGGCCTTCTGCCCGTAGCGGATCGTCTTCGCGCCGATGCCTGCCGCCTGCCGCATGGGTGAATTGCGCCCGTCTGCGGCCAGCACCAGTTTCGTGCGGATGCGGCTGCCGTCGGTCAGGCGCACGAAGGCTTCCGTCTCGCGGGTCAGCAGGCTCTCTGTCCCCGTGCCGGGGCGAAAGGTGACGTTGGCGAGCTCCTCGATCCGGGCCAGCATCTCGCGCCGCAGCAGCCAGTTGGGCAGGTTCCAGCCAAAGGGCAGGTCGCCGAGGTCCGAGGCCTCGAAGTCGCGCACGAGGCGGGCCGTGGGCTCGGTCCCGCCCGCGTCCACGATGCGCATGATCTGCAGCGCGGCGGCATGGGGATCGAGGCGCGCCCAGAGCCCCGCTTCCTCCAGCAGGGAGCGGGCCGGTTGCAGGAAGGCGGTGGTGCGCAGGTCCGCGCCCTCGGCCCCGCCATCGGTGACGGGCGGGGCGGGATCGACGCAGAGCACGGAGAACGCGGCGGCGCCCATGACGCAGGCCGCGGTCAGGCCCGCGACGCCGCCGCCGGAGATGAGGATGTCGTAACGCTGGTCCATCGGCGCTGCCTCCGCTTGGCGCCCCGATGCGGGCGCAGGTGGCCCCGCCCCCATGCGGGGCGGCTTGGCCCCTATCTAGGGCGCGGGACGGGGAGGGGAAAGCGGCAAAGCGGCGCGGGCTACTTGCCGACGGTGATCAGGATCAGGATCGTGAACATCACCGGCACCATCGCGAGCGCGGTGAGCCCGAGGGCAACGAGGCCCCAGGTCTTGATCGCGAGGATCAGCAGCGTGGCGAGGATGACGAGCAGGTAGGGCGCATTGCCCTTGAAGTCGCGGGCGAGGTCACGGGCGAACCAGCCGATGACGGGGATCGAATAGACGAGGCCACGGGGGGCCGGGCGGGAGGCGTCGGTCATTGAGGGCTCCGGAATGAGAAGATGTGAGGGAGATGGGGGTTTCCGCCGCGTCGCGCAAAGCGACATTCCGTCCCGCTGCGGCGGGCCGCCGCAGGGATGCGAGGCGGTGGGCGGAGGTTTGCCGGAGTGGGGAGGGAGGATGCGCAATCTGCCTCTGGACGCCCCGGGCGTCGAGCGACATCTCTCCCCGAGACCCCGAGACCCCGAGACCCCGAGACCCCGAGACCCCGAGACCCCGAGACCCCGAGACCCCGAGACCGTGCACGGGTGAGGCGGCCCACCGGATGTGAGATACGTTCTTGTGATTGGGCCGACTTCGCTTCGCCGCGCCCCCTCTCGCCAGCGTTGCCGGTCAGCGAGTCGTCCCCTCTGAAGGCCCCGCCCGGCCTCAGGCCGGGCAGCGCCGTCCCGCCCCCCGTCGCCATTGGTGCTCGGACCAATGGCGCACCAATGGCGACCGGCGCTATGCGCCACCCCGCGGGACGGCACTGCCCTTCGTTGCAATTCGGGCCGTTGGAAGGGGACGGCACATGGGCACAAAGAAAAACCCCGCCGAAGCGGGGTTTTCGAACTCGTCTCATCAGGCTTGTGCGAGGGCCCTGATCATAGGCCCAGTCACCGGTCCCGGCCACTGGCCCTGATCACCGGTCCTGTCAGCCAAGTGCCTCGTCGCAGCGCTTGCAGACATGGGCGTGGGCATGCGTTCCCACATCCGGCAGGATCTTCCAGCACCGCTGGCATTTCTCGCCCTCGGCCTTCTCGAAGACCACGCCGACGCCCGGCACCTCGGAGAGACGGAAGGCCTCGGCCGGGGCCGCGTCGCCGGTCAGCGACAGGTCGGAGGTGATGCAGATATCCTCGAAGGACACCGACTTCAGCGCCGCCAGCATCTCTGCATCCTCGATGTGGACCACCGGGGCGGCCTCCAGCGAGGCGCCGATGACCTTGTCGGTGCGCTGCACCTCCAGCGCGGCGGTCACCACGCGGCGGGCGGCACGGACCTTGGCCCATTTCGCCGCCAGGGCATCGTCGCGCCAGTCGGCGGGGGTGTCGGGCATGTCCTGCAGGTGGACCGAGTTGTCCTCGCCCGGGAAGCGGGACAGCCAGACGTCCTCCATCGTGAAGACCAGCACCGGCGCCAGCCAGGTGGTCAGGCGATGGAACAGCAGGTCCAGCACGGTGCGCGCTGCATGGGCGCGGGTCGTCTCGCCGTCGCAGTAGAGCACGTCCTTACGCACGTCGAAGTAGAAGGCCGACAGCTCCACGGTGCAGAAGTTGAACACCGCCTGGAACACGCCCTGGAAGTCGAAGCTGCGATACCCCTGGCGCACGACCTCGTCGAGCTCCGACAGGCGGTGCAGCACCCAGCGTTCCAGTTCCGGCATGTCGGCGGGCGCCACGCGGTCCTCCTCGCGGAAGTCGCTGAGCGAGCCGAGCATGAAGCGCATGGTGTTGCGCAACCGGCGATAGCTGTCGGCGGTCCCTTTCAGGATCTCCGGGCCGATCCGCTGGTCGGCGGTGTAATCGGCCTGCGCCACCCAGAGCCGCAGGATGTCCGCACCGTATTGCTTCACGACCTCCTCGGGGACGATCGTGTTGCCGAGCGATTTGGACATCTTGTTGCCCTTCTCGTCCAGCGTGAAGCCATGGGTGACCACGTTGCGATAGGGCGCGCGGCCGGTGGTGCCCACCGATTGCAGCAGGGAGGAGTGGAACCAGCCGCGGTGCTGGTCGGTGCCCTCCATGTAGACATCCGCGATGCCGTCCTCGGTCCCGTCGGGACGGTCGCGCAGCACGAAGCTGTGGGTCGAGCCACTGTCGAACCACACGTCCAGCACGTCATAGACCTGCTCATAGGCCTCGGGATCGGCGGCATCGCCGATGAAGCGGGCCTTGGCGCCGTCCTCGTACCAGCAATCCGCGCCCTCGACCTCGAAGGCCTCGGCGATGCGCGCGTTCACGGCCGGATCGCGCAGCAGGAAGTCCGGGTCGGTCGGCAGCCTGTCCTTCCGGACGAAGCAGGTCAGCGGCACACCCCAGGCCCGCTGGCGCGAGAGCACCCAGTCGGGGCGGCTTTCCATCATCGAATAGAGGCGGTTGCGGCCCGACTGCGGGGTCCACTTCACCTGGTCGATGCAGGTCAGCGCCCGCTGGCGGATCGTCTTGCCGTTCTGGTCCTGCCCGTCGTTCACGTCGCGGTCGATCGCGGCGAACCACTGCGGCGTGTTGCGGAAGATGACCGGTGCCTTGGAGCGCCAGGAGTGCGGGTAGGAGTGCTTGACCCGGCCGCGCGCGATGATGCCGCCGTTCGGGTTATTTGCGTCCTCCGCCACTGCCTGAAGCTTTGCGATAACCGCACCGTTCGCCTTGCCTTCCTTGCCCTTGCGGTCAAAGACCTGAAGGCCCGCGAAGAACGGCACATGGGGCAGGAACTCGGATTCCTCGCCCACGTTGTGGGTCATCCGGTCGATCCAGTTGCGCTTGACGAAGCATTCGTAGTCGTCGGCCCCGTGGCTGGGCGCGGTATGGACAAAGCCCGTCCCCGCGTCGTCGGTCACGTGGTCGCCGTCGATCATCGGGACCTCGTAGTCCCAGAAGCCGTTTGCGCCATCCAGACCGGCGAAGGGGTGTTTCATGACTGAGGCGGCAAGGTCCTCGACCGCCACGTCGCCCACGCGGGTCCACTGGCCCGCTTCGAGGCGCGCCTTGCCGAGGGTCTCCTCTGCCAGCGCATCGGCCAGCAGGTAGCGGTCGCCCACGGCGCACCAGCATTCCTCGGGCGTGCCCGTGACCTCGTAGAGGCCATAGGCGATCTTGGGATTGTAGGCGACGGCCTTGTTGGACGGGATGGTCCAGGGCGTCGTGGTCCAGATCACGGCCTTCGCGCCCGAGAGCGGACCGGAGACCACCTCGAAGGGCACCCAGATCGTGTGGCTCTGGTGATCGTGGTACTCGATCTCCGCCTCGGCCAGGGCGGTCTTCTCGACCGGCGACCACATCACGGGTTTCGAGCCCTGGTAGAGCGTGCCGTTCATGAGGAACTTCATGAACTCCTCGGCGATCACCCGCTCGGCATGGAAGTCCATGGTCAGGTAGGGATCGTCCCAGTTGCCGGTGATGCCGAGGCGCTTGAACTCCTCGCGCTGGATCTCGACCCAGCCCTCGGCGAACTTGCGGCATTCCTGCCGGAAGTCGACGATGTTCACCTCGTCCTTGTTCTTGCCATTGGCGCGGTACTGCTCCTCGATCTTCCACTCGATCGGCAGGCCGTGGCAGTCCCAGCCGGGGACATAGCGCGCGTCATGGCCCATCATCTGGTGCGAGCGGACGATCATGTCCTTGATCGTCTTGTTCAGCGCGTGGCCGATGTGGAGGTGGCCGTTGGCATAGGGCGGGCCGTCATGCAGCGTGAAGGGCGTGCGGCCCTCCTTCTCGCGCAGGCGGTCGTATACGCCGATCTTCTCCCAGCGGGCGAGCCATTCCGGCTCGCGCTTGGGAAGTCCCGCGCGCATCGGAAAGTCGGTTTCGGGGAGGTTCAGCGTGGTCTTGTAGTCAGGCGTCTCGGCGGACATGGATGGTCTGTCCTTCGTCGAATTGGGAAAATGAGGATGAGGGCGGCGCGGCAGCCCATGCGCCTTGTCCCGGCCGCTCCGAGGTCTCAGAGCGCCGGGCGACTAATTCGAATGATCAGCGCCGGTATCCGTGTCATGGGCGCCTTATAGGCAAAGCCCCTGCGATGGTCCAGCACCCAGCGGGGGACATGGCCGCAGCACCTCATCTTTCCCCAAGTACTCCGGGGGCGCCCGCCGCAGGCGGGCGGGGGCAGCGCCCCCGCCGGGCTGTCGCAGACAGCCCGCACGGACTTTTTCAAAAGTCCGGTCCGGAAAATTCGAATTTTCCGGGGGCCCAGACGTGGCCGCGCCCCGGACCTTTCCGTCGGCCCCGAAATTTCTTCGAAGAATTTTCCCAAGAATTTTCGAAAATTCTTGGTCCCTCCTGCCTCAGGTCTCCCGGTCGAAGAGCCCGGTCAGCGCCCGTTGCAGCACGTTCGTCACCCGCGGCTTGCGCAGCCGGTCGAAGGGGAGGGGGCGGCAGACCTCCATGGCGGCGATGCCCACGCGGGCGGTCAGCGCCCCGTTCACCACGCCCTCGCCGAAGCGGCGCGACAGTTTCGTCAGCAGGTGCCCGCCCGCGACCGAGCCGATCAGGTCATCGCCCACCGCCACGGCGCCGGTGGCCACCAGGTGTGTCATCACCGCCCGCGTCAGCCGGAGCGAACCCAGCGTGCCCGACCGCCCGCCATAGATCTCGGCAATGCGCCGGATCATCCGCAGGTTCGCGGTCAGCGCCGTGACCACGTCGGCCAGTGCCAGCGGCAGCAGCGCGGTCACCGTGGCGACCTGCCGGGCCGCGGCCTCCACCTCGCGCCGGGCGGCAGCGTCGAGCGGGGCCATCAGCTGTGCCTCGGTCAGGCCCAGCAGGGCGGCGGCATCGAACTGCTCCGGCCCCTGCCGGGCGAGGGTCTCGCGTGCGAGGGTCAGCTCGGGCCGGTGGCCAAAGACCCCCTCGAGCTGCTTCACCAGCTTGCGGGCGCGGCCGAGGTCGGCCTCGGCCAGCGTGGCCACGGCCTCCTCGTGCAGCCGGTCCATCCGCGCGAGGCGCGAGAAGGCGGCGATCTCCTTGACGGCGATCGCCAGCAGCACCAGCACGAAGGCGGCAAAGAGCACTGCCACCGCGAGCCCCAGCAGGGGCACCTGCGCGATCAGCCCGGTGACGAAGCTCCAGGCCGCGACCGAGATCACCACACCGATCAGCGTGACCAGCAGCGACCAGAACCACCGCGCCAGCCGCGAGGGGCGGCGTGCGGCCAGCGTGGCGACGGTCTGCATCGCGCGGCCCTCGGGGGCGGGGGCCACGGGATCGGGGACCGGCGGTGCGCTGTCGGGTCCGGGCCGGGCCTCGCCCTCGTCCAGTTCGAAAAGCCGTGGCCCGCGGCGGGGCCCGCGCGGGGACCTGTCGTCGTCGCTCTTGTCGTCACGCGTGTCGGGGCTCATTCCTGCGCCTCCCTCGTCCAGACCATCTTGATGTCGGGCAGGGCCTCGTCGTTGCCCTCGCCCATGCCGCGTCCGGCCTCGGTAAAACCTTGGGCGGTGTAGAAGGCGCGCGCGGCGGCATTGGCCTCCAGCGTCCAGAGGATCAGCCGGTCGCTCTCGCGCTTGGCCTCCTCCAGCAGGCGCCCGCCCAGACCCCGGCGGCGGGCGCGGGGATGGACGTAGAGCGCGTGGATCACCTCGCCCTGCCGCGCGATGAAGGCGACCACGCCGCGGCGGTCGCGGATATGGCGCACCCAGCCGTCGCGCACGATGCGATGCATGACGCGCAGGTCGGTCCGGCGGCTGCGCACCTGCGGCAGCCAGGGCGTCGCACGGGTGAAGGACCACAGCACCCGCGTCAGCGCGGGCGTATGCCAGACCCGCGCGCGGCGCGGCGCACCGGCCCGCAGGGCCTCGGGCGGGCCTTTCGGCCGCGCGGGGCGGGTCACAGCCGGTCCCCGATCAGGAATTGCGCCGCCTGGTCGAGGCGGATGTGCGGCGGTCCCTCGCCGGGTTTCAGCCGCAGGGGCGCCGGGGCAAAGCCCATGATCTGGTAATCCCCGTCGAGCCACTGCGCCTCGCCGGCCCGCGCCGGGTTCAGCAGGCGCGCCGGGTCCTCCGGGAGGTCGCCGGGATAGAGCGCGGCCAGCTTGCCGGTCTCCATCAGCCGCCCGCGCACGCAGTCGAGGCTTTCGCCCTCGTGGGTCATCGTCTCTTCCACCGTGGCGCGCAGGGCGGCGATGGCCATGGCATGTGTCTTCGCGCCCGCGAAATTCGCACGGTCGGCGGCATCGCGGACCAGCGCCTGCATGATCCCGGTCAACCGGCCGTGCTGGGAATGGTGCAGGTGATCGGCCTTGGTGGCGGCAAAGAGGATCTTCTCCACCCGCTTGCCCATGAGGATGCGGGTCAGGAAGGCGTTCCGCCCGGGCCGGAAGGCCCCGAGGATGTCGGCCATGGTGCGGCGCAGGTCCTCGACCGCCTGTGGCCCCTTGTGGATCGCGCCGAGCGCATCGACCAGCACCACCTGCCGGTCGATCCGGGCGAAGTGATCGCGGAAGAAGGGCTTCACCACCTTGGACTTGTAGGCCTCGTAGCGCCGCTCCATCTCGCGCCAGAGCCCGCGGCGGGGGGCGTCGCTTTCGGGTGGCAGCGGCGCGAAGGTCAGGACCGGAGAGCCCTCCATCTCGCCCGGCAGCAGGAACCGGCCCGGCGTCAGGTCGGAGAACCCGGCCTTGCGCGCGCCTTCGAGGTAGGCGGTGAACCCGCGGGCGAGGGCCTGCGCATCGGCCTCCTCCCAATCGCGTCGGCCCGACATCCGGGCGGCCTGCTCAAGGAAGGCCTCGGCCGCGGGGCGGGAGGCGATCCGGTCCAGCGCCTCCTGCGACCACTCCGCGTAGGATTTCTCCAGCAGGCCGAGGTCGAGCAGCCATTCCCCGGGATAATCCACGATGTCGAGATGCACGGTGCGCGGCCCGGACAGGCCACCGAGCAGGCCGGTGGGGCGCACCTTCAGGGAGAGGCGCAGCTGGCTGACGGTACGGGTGCTGTCTGGCCAGTGCGGCTCGGCGCCCGTCAGGGCGGCCATGTGGGCCTCGTAGTCGAAACGGGGCAGCGTGTCGTCTGGCTGTGGTTGCAGGTAGGCGGCGGCGATGCGCCCGTCACCGGCAGCGGCCAGCTGCGGCATCCGCCCGCGGTCCAGCAGGTTGGCCACCAGCGAGGTGATGAAGACGGTCTTGCCGGAGCGCGCAAGCCCCGTGACCCCCAGCCGGATCACCGGCTCGAAGAAGGTCTCCGAGACCCGGTCGCCCACTGCCTCGACCGAGCGGCTCACGCCCTCGGCCATTGCCCCGATCACCACTTGCCGTACCCTGCCGTCCTGTCCATTGACCTCAAGATAGGGGCGCACGGGGCGTGTGACCAGTGTCAGGACCCGCAGCAGGGGCGCGGGGCCGGGGCGGGGAGGGGCGCAGGGGGCCATGGCCCTTGCCGGGCAGGGCCGCTTCGCGCTATCGGGCGCCATGCCCAGATATGCCCTGAAAGTCGAATACCACGGTGCGCCCTTTGCCGGATGGCAGAGGCAGGCCGACCAGCCCTCGGTGCAGGGGGCGATCGAGGCCGCGCTTGCGAAGCTGGAGCCGGGGCCGCACACGATTGCCGCCGCCGGGCGGACCGACGCGGGCGTCCATGCCACGGGGCAGGTGGCCCATTGCGATCTGCAGAAGGACTGGGACCCGTTCAAGCTGGCCGGGGCGCTGAACTATCACCTGAAGCCTTCGCCGGTGGCCATCGTGGCCTGCGCCGAGGTGGCGGAGGACTGGCACGCCCGTTTCTCGGCCATGGAGCGGCGGTATGTCTTCCGGCTGCTGATGCGCCGCGCGCCGGCCACGCTGATCGACGGGCTGGTGTGGCAGGTGGCGCAGCAACTGGATGCCGAGGCGATGCGCGAGGGCGCGGCGCACCTGATCGGGCATCACGATTTCACCACCTTCCGCAGTTCCATCTGCCAGTCTGCCAGCCCGGTGAAGACGCTGGACGAGATCACCATCGAGGAGGTCGAGGGCCAGTGCGGGCCCGAGCTGCATTTCCGCCTGCGGGCGCGCAGCTTCCTGCACAACCAGGTCCGTTCCATCGTCGGCACGCTGGAGCGTGTCGGCGCGGGCTCATGGGCGCCGGAGAGAGTGAAGGACGCGCTTGAGGCGGCGGACCGCAGCCGCTGCGGCCCGGTGTGTCCGCCGCACGGACTTTACCTTGCGGGAGTGGGCTACCCCGACGATCCCTTTGCCTAAGGTTTAAGCGCCAGCATCCGGGTAAAGAGCGTGATCACGTAATCCTCGGCCTCGGGGAAGGGGTCGGTGTCGCCGCTGCCGAGCACCGCACGCACCTGCACGTCGAAATCCGCGTAGTGCTGCGTAAGCGACCAGATCGAGAAGATCAGGTGGTAGGGATGGACCCGCTGAATGCGGCCTTCCTCCATCCATCTGCTCAAAACCTTGGCTTTTTCGTCCACCAGATCCTTCAGCTCGCCCTCCAGCGTGGGCAGGATATGCGGCGCGCCCTGCACGATCTCATTGGCGAAAAGACGTGATTCGCGCGGAAAATCGCGGCTCGCCTCAAGTTTGCGGCGGATGTAGGCGAGGATTTCTTCCAGTGGATCGCCCTCCGGGTCCATCTCGCGCAGCGGGTCGAGCCATGTGTCCATCAGCGTGGCCAGAAGGTGCTGGTGGATCGCCTCCTTGGAGGGGAAATAATACAGCAGGTTGGGCTTCGACAGGCCCGCCGCCTTGGCGATCTGGTCGACGGTCGCGCCGCGGAACCCATTGGCGGAAAACACTTCCAGGGCAGCTTCGGTGATGGCCGCTGTATTGCGCCGCTGGATACGCGTGGTGCCGGCGGTTTGGTTCATGAAAACTTGTCTCGTCTTCTAATCTTAATGTGGGCAATTGTTCCGGGCGGGGAGGGGCTTGTCCAGACTGATCACAAATTGATCACTTGCCCCGGTGTCGGACCGTTCCGTCCGGCGCGGCGGCGATTTTCTTGACTGGCTACTGCCCTTTGATAGCGTGACTTTGACCGTTTGGTCAAATGCGACAGGCCGGCGTACCTTTTGGGGGCGACCGGCCGGAACGACAGGAAGGACGATCATGCCAGCTCCCGGTGAGAATTTCAGGATCAATGCGGACAGGCTGTGGGACAGCCTCATGGAGATGGCGAAGATCGGCCCCGGTGTCGCGGGCGGCAACAACCGCCAGACCCTGACCGACGAGGATGCCGAGGGCCGCGCCCTGTTCCAGACATGGTGCGAGGCCGCGGGCTGCACCATGGGCGTCGACAAGATGGGCACCATGTTCATGACGCGCCCCGGCACCGACCCCGACGCGCTGCCGGTCTACGTGGGCAGCCACCTCGACACCCAGCCCACGGGCGGGAAATACGATGGCGTTCTGGGGGTGCTGGCCGCGCTGGAATTGGTGCGCACGCTCAACGACCTGGAAGTCCAGACCAAGCATCCCATCGTCATCACCAACTGGGCGAACGAGGAAGGGGCACGTTTTGCCCCGGCGATGATGGCCTCGGGCGTTTTCGCCGGTGAGATCGACATGGACTATGCCTATGGGCGCACCGACCTCGAAGGCGCGTCCTACGGTGACGAGCTGAAGCGCATCGGCTGGGTCGGTGACGAAGAGGTCGGCGCGCGCAAGATGCACGCCTATTTCGAATACCATATCGAACAGGGGCCGATCCTCGAGGCAGAGGAGAAATCCATCGGCGTCGTGACCCATTGTCAGGGTCTGTGGTGGCTGGAGTTCACCCTGACCGGGAAGGAAGCGCACACCGGCTCGACCCCGATGGAGATGCGGGTGAACGCGGGCCTCGCCATGGGGCGGATCCTCGAGATGGTGCAGGAAGTGGCCATGGCCGCCCAGCCCGGCGCCGTGGGCGGTGTCGGCCAGATGAAGTTCACCCCGAACTCGCGCAACGTGTTGCCGGGCAAGGTGGTCTTCACCGTCGACATCCGCACCCCCGATCAGGCCAAGCTGGACCGGATGCGGGCCGAGATCGAAACCCGCGGGGCGGCGATCTGCGAGGAACTGGGCGTTGGCTGCGCGATCGAGCCTGTCGGCCATTTCGACCCGGTGACCTTCGCGCCCGAACTCGTCTCGCGGGTGCGCAGTGCCGCGGAAACGCTGGGCCACAGTCACATGGACATCATTTCCGGCGCCGGGCACGATGCCTGCTGGGCCGCCAAGGTGGCGCCGGCGACGATGATCATGTGCCCCTGCGTGGGCGGGCTCAGCCACAACGAGGCCGAGGAGATCAGCAAGGAATGGGCCGCGGCGGGCGCCGACGTGCTGCTGCACGCGGTGGTCGAGACGGCGGAGATCACCGCCTGAGGCCTCGGGGGAGGGGGCTCTGCCCCCGCCGCCTGACGGCGGCCCCCCGGGATATTTGGGAACAGTGGATGACAGGGGCGGCAAACGCCCCGGCGGACATCAGGGAGACAAGAGATGAGCAAGGTGATCAAGGGCGGCATCGTCCTGACCGCGGACCGGCAGCGCGCAGCGGACGTGCTGATCGAGGGCGAGACCATCAAGGAGATCGGCGAGGACCTGAAGGGCGATGAATATATCGACGCCTCGGGCGCCTACGTGATCCCGGGCGGGATCGACCCGCATACCCACCTCGAGATGCCCTTCATGGGCACCACGGCGGCGGAGACCTTCGAGACCGGCACCTGGGCCGCTGCCGTGGGCGGGACCACGATGCTAATCGACTTCTGCCTGCCGGGCGAGGACGGGTCGATCAAGAACGCGATCCAGGAGTGGCACCGCAAGTCGGCGCCGCAGATCTGCTCCGACATCGGTTATCACATGGCGATCACCGGCTGGAACGAACAGATCTTTGCCGAGATGAAGGATGCCGTGGACGCGGGCGTGAACTCCTTCAAGCACTTCATGGCCTACAAGGGCGCCCTGATGATCGAGGACGACGAGATGTTCGCCTCCTTCGCGCGCTGCAAGGAACTGGGGGCGCTGCCCATGGTCCATGCCGAGAACGGCGACCTCGTGGACCTGATGCAGAAGAAGTTCCTCGCCGAGGGCAAGACCGGGCCGGAATGGCACGCGCGCTCGCGCCCCGCCGAGTTCGAGGGCGAGGCCGCGAACCGGGCGATCACCATCGCCGATGCGGCGGGCGTGCCGCTCTATATCGTGCATGTCTCCTGCGAGCAGGCGCATGAGGCGATCCGGCGCGCGCGCCAGAAGGGGATGCGCGTCTACGGCGAGCCGCTGGCGCAGTTCCTGACGCTGGATGATGACGAGTACCTGAGCGAGGACTGGCTGCATTCCGCCCGCCGGGTGATGTCGCCGCCGTTCCGCGGCAAGGAGCATCAGGACGGTCTCTGGGCCGGCCTCCAGTCGGGTTCGCTGCAGGTGGTGGCCACCGACCACGCGGCCTTCTCCTCGAAGCAGAAGATGATGGGGCTCGACGATTTCACCAAGATCCCCAATGGCACCAACGGGCTGGAAGAGCGCCTCGCCGTGCTCTGGACCCGGGGCGTCGAGACTGGCCGCCTGACGCCCGAGGAATTCGTCGCCGTCACCTCGACCAACGTGGCGAAGATCCTGAACATCTATCCCAAGAAGGGCGCGATCGTCGAAGGCGCGGATGCGGATATCGTGGTCTGGGACCCGAAGATCACCAAGACGATCTCGGCCTCGAACCACCATTCGATCCTCGATTACAACGTCTTCGAGGGCATGGAGGTCTCGGCGCAGGCGCGCTTCACCCTCTCGCGGGGCGAGGTGATCTGGGCCTGGGGCCAGAACTCGCAACCGCAGCCGGGCCGGGGCCGTTTCGTGCCGCGTCCGGCCTTCCCCTCGGCGCACAAGGCGCTGTCGAAGTGGAAGGAGCTGAACTCGCCCCGCTCGGTCCAGCGCGATCCGCTGAACATTCCCGCCGGTATCTGAGCCGGACGCAGTGCAATATCCGGGTCCGCCAGCACGGGCCCGGCAAGAACCGACCGGCCAGACCCGCAGGGGCATTGCCGGCACAAGGGAGACAGGCGTGAGCCAAGCCACTGTCATAGAAGCGAAACATCTCGACCTCACGTTCCAGACCGCCGACGGGCCGGTGCAGGCGCTGAAGGACGTGACCCTTTCCATCGACCAGGGGGATTTCGTCAGTTTCATCGGGCCCTCGGGCTGCGGCAAGACCACCTTCCTGCGCTGCGTGGCGGCGCTGGAGACGCCCACGGGCGGCAGCCTGACGGTGAACGGGATGACCCCGGACGAGGCCCGGCGCAAGCGCGCCTACGGCTATGTCTTCCAGGCGGCGGGGCTCTACCCGTGGCGGACCATCGCCAAGAACATCAAGCTGCCGCTGGAGATCATGGGCTTCTCCAAGGCCGAGCAGGAGGAGCGCGTCGCGCGGGTCCTCGACCTCGTCGACCTCGCGGGCTTCGGCGGCAAGTTTCCGTGGCAGCTGTCGGGCGGGATGCAGCAGCGGGCCTCGATCGCCCGGGCGCTGGCCTTCGACGCCGACATCCTGCTGATGGACGAGCCCTTCGGAGCACTGGACGAGATCGTCCGCGATCACCTCAACGAGGAACTGCTGAAGCTCTGGGCCCGCACCGGCAAGACCATCGGCTTCGTCACCCATTCGATCCCCGAGGCGGTCTACCTCTCCACCAAGATCGTGGTCATGTCGCCGCGCCCGGGCCGGATCACCGACGTGATCGAGAGCCCACTGCCGAAGGAGCGCCCGCTCGACATCCGCGATACGCCGGAATTCCTCGAAATCGCCCACCGCGTCCGCGAGGGCCTGCGCGCGGGGCATGCCTATGACTGATCGCTTCGCTCCGAGTGCGACCTGCTGCGTCTCTGGGCCATCTGCCTGCTCCACGCGCCAAAGGGGAAACAGCGCCCGCGCCGTCGCACCCGTTGCGGCCCGAAGTGTGCCGGTTGCCCGGCGCACCCCGGTGCCGCCCCGCGCTTTGGGTGGGGAGGCGGGCTCCGCCTTCACCTTTCACGGTCATCGGCTCTCCAGCCTGTACCGCCCGCCCATGAAACGCGACAATCCTTTCATCTTTCTAAAAATACTCACTGCGCAGGCCCTGCCTCGGGCGCAGCGCATTGAGTACTTGGGGAAAGATGAAGCCCGGTGGGCCACCTGCGCCGCGGGGGCTGTCTGATGCGCTCCATCGTTCCCGTTCTCACCGTCGTGGCGGTGATCATCGCGCTCTGGTACGCGGCCTGCGTGCCGATGAACATCAAGTTCGCCCTGACCATGGCCGAGCGTGAGGGCGCCGTCATCGAGCCCGAGGGGGCTGCTGCGCGGCGTGACCTCTCGGCCATCGGGCTGGCGCTGCGCAATCCGGATCAATGGGGCGACACGCTGGCACAGGACAAGCCACGGCTGCCCGCCCCGCACCAGGTGCTGGTGGAGCTCTACGACACGGTGATCGACAAGAAGATCACCTCCAAGCGCAGCCTTGTCTTCCACGGCTGGGTCACGCTGTCGGCCACGCTGCTGGGGTTTGCCATCGGTACGGTCGGGGGCATCGTGCTGGCGGTGGGGATCGTCCACAGCCGGGCGATGGACATGTCCGTGATGCCCTGGGCCATTGCCAGCCAGACCATCCCGATCCTCGCCATCGCGCCGATGATCATCGTGGTGCTGAACTCGGTCGGCATCCAGGGGCTGCTGCCCAAGGCCTTTATCTCGGCCTACCTCTCGTTCTTCCCGGTGGTCGTGGGCATGGTGAAGGGGCTGCGCAGCCCGGACCAGATGCAACTCGACCTGCTCAAGACCTATTCCGCCAGCAAGGGCGCGGTGTTCTGGAAGCTGCGGCTGCCGGGCTCGGTGCCCTATTTCTTCGCCTCGCTGAAGATCGGCATCGCGGCGAGCCTCGTGGGGGCCATCGTGGGCGAACTGCCCACCGGCGCGGTGCGGGGCCTCGGTGCGCGGCTGCTGACGGGCAGCTACTACGGGCAGACGATCCAGATCTGGTCGGCGCTCTTTGCCACGGCGATCCTCGCGGCGCTCCTGGTGGCGGTGATCTCGGGCCTCGAGAGGGGCACGCTGAAACGGATGGGGCTGGGCCGATGACCCTGGTGATTGCAGCTCTGCTCCTCTGGGCGCTCGCCTGGGCGCTGAACGTGAAACTGGCCAACGGCCCGGGCGCGGAGAGCGCGGGCGTGAAACTGGCGGTGCCGGTGATCTTCGGGCTGACCCTGCTGGCGGTCTGGGAATTGCTGGTGCGGGGCCTCGACATCCCGCTCGTGATCCTGCCCGCCCCCAGCGTCATCGCCGCGCGGTTCCTGAGCGAGATCCCGACCCTCTGGGCCGATTTCGTGCAGACCTTCGTGAAGGGCGCGCTCTCGGGCTATGTCATCGGCTGCCTTGCGGCCTTTGCCACGGCAATCCTCGTGGACCGGAGCGATTTCCTGCGCCGCGGGCTGCTGCCGGTGGGCTCCTTCGTGGCGGCGCTGCCGATCGTGGGCACCGCGCCGATCCTCGTGATGTGGTACGGGTTCGACTGGCAGTCCAAGGCGGCGGTGGTCGTCGTCATGGTCTTCTTCCCGATGCTGGTGAACATCGTCGCCGGGCTGAACGAGACCTCGGCCATGCAGCGCGACCTGATGAAGACCTATGCCGCCTCCTACTGGCAGGGCTTCTTCAAGCTGCGCCTTCCGGCGGCCATGCCCTTCCTCTTCAACGGGCTGAAAATCTCATCGACGCTGGCGCTGATCGGCGCCATCGTGGCGGAATTCTTCGGATCGCCCATTGTGGGCATGGGCTTCCGCATCTCAACATCCGTGGGGCAGCTCGCGCTCGACATGGTCTGGGCCGAGATTGTGGTGGCCGCCATTGCCGGCTCTGCCTTCTACGGGACCGTGGCCCTGATCGAGAAGCGGGTCACCTTCTGGCATCCCTCGCAAAGAGGGTAACGACACCCCGCAAGAGCGGGGGACTAGACCAACCATGGGAGTAACAAGATGAAGACGTTTCTGACCGGTGCCGCGACGGCGCTCGCCCTGGCCGCGCCGGGCATGGCCTTCGCCGCCGACGAGGTGAAGCTGCAGCTGCAGTGGGTCACCCAAGCCCAGTTCGCGGGCTACTACGTGGCGCTGGAGAAGGGCTATTACGAAGAGGAAGACCTCGACGTGACGATCCTGCCCGGCGGCCCCGACATCGCGCCGCCGCAGGTTCTGGCAGGCGGCGGGGCCGACGTGATGCTGAACTGGATGCCCTCCGCCCTGGCCGCCCGTGAAAAGGGCCTGCCGGTGGTGAACATCGCGCAGCCGTTCAAATCCTCCGGCCTGATGCTGACCTGCTGGAAGGACACCGGTATCACCGGTCCGCAGGACTTCAAGGGCAAGACCATCGGCGTCTGGTTCTTCGGCAACGAATATCCCTTCCTGTCGTGGATGAGCCAGGAAGGCATCTCGACCGACGGCGGCGATGACGGCGTGACCGTGCTGAAGCAGGGCTTCAACGTCGATCCGCTGATCCAGCGTCAGGCGGACTGCATCTCGACCATGACCTACAACGAGTATGGCCAGGTTCTGGACGCGGGCGTCTCCGAGGATGAACTGGTGACCTTCAAGTACGAGGATCAGGGCGTCGCCACGCTGGAAGACGGCATGTACGTGCTGGAAGACAACCTCTCGGACCCGGCCTTCAAGGACAAGATGGTCCGCTTCGTGCGCGCCTCCATGAAGGGCTGGAAATGGGCCGAGGAGAACCCGACCGACGCGGCCGAGATCGTGCTGGACTACGATGAGACCGGCGCCCAGACCGAAGCGCACCAGGTCCGCATGATGAGCGAGATCGCCAAGCTGACCGCGGGCTCCACCGGCGCGCTGGACGTGGACGACTACCAGCGGACCGTCGACACGCTGCTGGCCGGCGGTTCGGACCCCGTCATCTCGAAGGCCCCGGAAGGCGCCTACACGCTCGACATCACCGATGAGGCGCTGAAGTAATCACGCCCCCCTCGGGGCGACGCAACGGGCCGGGGTTTCCCGGCCCGTTTTGCGTTGGCGTGACCCGGTGCCCATCCGCCTCGGCCTCGCGCGGTCTGGCACAGCAGGGGATCGCGGCCCCGCCCCGGTCCCCGGCGGGGCGGATCAGGGTCTAAGGACTGGATTTTCGCGCGGCCCCTGCGTTACCCTCGAGCCTTGAAAGGGGCCGTGGCCCCGGTGTTGCGAGGGAGGGGGCGATGGTATCTCGCCGGAGGATCATCCGCATGGCCGCGGGGTTCGGGCTAGTCGGGGCGGCAGGCTGCGCCCTGTCCGGGCGGGAACGGATGGCGCCGAACAGCCGGCTCATCGTGTTGCGCCACGCCGACCGTGCGGGCGAGGTCCTGACCGACAAGGGTGAGGCCCGGGCCCGCGCGCTGGTGACCGCGCTGGAGGGGCTTCCCGTCGATGCGATCTATACTCCCGGCATTCACCGCAACGAGCAGACGGCCGCCCCGCTGGCCGCGGCCCGGGGCCTGCCGCTTGAGACCCTCAGCGTCGAGGACCCCACGGCCGAGCTGATCCGACGGGGCGCGGGCCGGAGCGTGGTCTGGGTCGGCAACAAGAACAACCTCGCCGTGATCTGGGATACGTTGGCGCAGCCGGATCCGCCGCCGGTCGACTACGGCGATCTGTTCATCCTCGAAAGCGACGCCACAGGCCGGGTGAAGCTGGAGCGCCGCCGTGTGCCGGCAGAGCGCGGGTGAGGCGATGGCCTCCGTGCCCGTCATGGCCGTCGCGGGCCGGTCACGGCACCCGCGACGCGATGGCAGCTGCCGCGAGGCTCTTGCCCCGGGCGGTTCTGCGACGTAACGCTGTGCCATGAGACTTCTATTTCTAGGTGACGTGATGGGCCGGGCCGGCCGCGCCGCGGTGGTCGAGAGACTGCCCAAGCTGCGCGAGGACTGGCGGCTCGACTTCGTGGTGGTCAACGGCGAGAACGCCTCGAACGGGGCCGGGCTGACCGGGGACCACGCCAAGCTGCTTCTGGACGCGGGCGCGGACTGCCTGACGCTGGGCGACCATGCCTTCGACCAGAAGGACATGCTGCAGTACATCGAGAAGGAGCCGCGCATCATCCGGCCCCTGAACTACGCCAAGGGCGCCCCCGGCAAGGGCTTCCGCGTCTTCGAGGCGCGGGGCGGGCGCAAGGTGCTGGTGACGCAGGTGCTGGGGCAGGTCTTCATGAAGCGGCCCTTCGACGATCCCTTCTCGGCCATGGAGACGGTGCTGAAGACCCACCCGCGCGGCGGGTTGGTGCAGGCCTCGATCGTGGACGTGCACTGCGAGGCGACCTCCGAGAAGATGGCCATGGGCCACTACTGCGACGGCAAGGCGAGCCTCGTGGTGGGCACCCACACCCATGTCCCCACGGCGGATGCGCAGATCCTGCCCGGCGGCACGGCGCTGCTGTCGGACGCGGGCATGTGCGGCGACTACGACAGCGTCATCGGGATGGAGAAGGCCGAACCCCTGCGGCGTTTCATCACCGGGATGCCCAAGTCCCGGTTCACCCCCGCGGCGGGCGAGGCCACGCTGTCGGGTGTCTATGTCGAGACCGACGACCGCACCGGTCAGGCCACGCGCATCTGCATGGTGCGGCAGGGCGGGCGGCTGGAACAATCCGGGCCGTGACAGGGACTGAAGGCCGGGCGCGTGCCCGGCCATGGCCCCGTCTCTTCGGGGCCTGCGGCCGTCACGCGCCGAGCCATCCGACCCTTGCAAAGACCTGCCTGCGCCGCGTTTTGTCCGCGTCCTCCGCAGGTTGCATGCTTCCGGCACTGAAAAGGTCGCTTGAAAGACAGGGGGCTCGCCCCATAGAACCGTCTGAGGGGAGCCGGAGTCTGACATGAACCTGTTCGAGATGTCGCAGAACGGCGAGGCGATCCTCGCGCTGCTGGTCGTGTGCGCGATGTTCGTTCTTTTCGTGCGGGAAATCTATCCCACCGAGGTCGTGGCGCTTGCCGGGGTCTGCGTCCTGCTGCTCACGGGCGTGCTGCCCTATGACGCGGCGGTGGACGTTCTGTCGAATCCCGCGCCTTGGACCATCGCGGCGATGTTCATCGTGATGGGCGCCCTCGTGCGGACCGGCGCGCTGGATGCCTTTACCCGGACCGCCGAGAAATACGCCGAAACCCATCCGCGCCTCGCCATCGCGGCGATGATGACCTTCGTCGTGGCGGCCTCGGCCGTGGTGTCGAACACGCCGGTTGTGGTGGTCATGATCCCGGTCTTCGTGCAGCTGTCGCGCAAGCTCGGCATCATGGCGTCGAAGCTGCTGATCCCGCTCAGCTACGGCGCGATCATGGGCGGCACGCTGACCCTGATCGGCACCTCGACGAACCTGCTGGTGGACGGCGTGGCGCGGGCGCAGGGCCTCGCGCCCTTCTCGATCTTCGAGGTGACGCCCATCGGCCTGATCGTCGTGGCCTGGGGCATGGTCTACCTGCTGACCGTCGGCCGCTGGCTGCTGCCGAACCGGGACAGCATGGCCAGCCTGCTGTCCGACAAGTCGAAGATGAAGTTCTTCACCGAGGCGGTCATCCCGCCGGAATCGAACCTGATCGGCCGCGAGGTGACCTCGGTCCAGCTGTTCAAGCGCGAGGGCGTGCGGCTGATCGACGTGATCCGGGGCGACGACTCGCTGCGGCGCAATCTTCAGGGCGTGATCCTGCAGGTCGGCGACCGTGTCGTGCTGCGCAGCCGGATCACGGAACTGCTGAGCCTGCAGCGCAACAAGGGGCTCAAGCGCGTCGACCAGGTGGCCGCGATCGAGACCACCACCGTGGAGGTGCTGATCGCGCCGGACTGCAAGATGGTGGGGCGGACACTGGGCTCCATGCGGCTGCGCCGGCGCTTCGGGGTCTATCCGCTGGCCGTGCACCGCCGGAACCAGAACATCGGCCGGCAGCTCGACGACCTCGTGGTGCGGGTGGGCGACACGCTGCTGCTGGAAGGCGCGCCGGACGACATCCGCCGCCTGAGCCAGGAGATGAACATGGTCGACGTCTCCAAGCCGGACGTCCGGGCCTTCCGCCGCGGCCATGCCCCGATCGCGATCCTCTCGCTCTTCATGATCGTGGGCCTTGCCGCCTTCGGCGTGGCGCCGATCCTGATGCTGGCCGTCTTTTCCGTGGCCGCCGTGCTGCTGACGCGCTGCATCGACGCGGACGAGGCCTTCTCCTTCGTTGACGGCCGCCTGCTGGCGCTGATCTTCTCGATGCTGGCCATCGGCGCGGCGCTGGAGGCCTCCGGGGCCGTGGAGCTCATCGTGAGCGCGATCGCGCCCCTGTTGCAGAACCTGCCCGGCGTGGTGGTGATCTGGGCGATCTACCTGCTGACCTCCGTGCTGACGGAACTGGTGTCGAACAACGCCGTCGCCGTGGTGGTGACGCCCATTGCCATCGGCCTCGCGCAGGCCATGGGCATCGACCCGCGCCCGCTGGTGATGGCAGTGATGATCGCGGCCTCCGCCTCCTTCGCCACGCCCATCGGCTACCAGACCAACACGCTGGTCTACGGCCCGGGCGGCTACAAGTTCTCGGACTTCCTGAAGGTCGGCATTCCGCTCAACCTCTCCATGGGGGTCATCGTCTCGGCGCTGATCCCGGTGTTCTGGCCGCTCTGAGGGCTCAGAACCCCCAGACCAGCAGGATCGTCGGGATCGAGACCGCCACCACGAGGATCTCCAGCGGCAGGCCGATGCGCCAGTAATCCCCGAAGTGATAGCCCCCGGGGCCGAGGATCAACGTGTTGTTCTTGTGCCCGATCGGCGTCAGGAAGGCCGAGGAGGCCGCCACCGCCACCGCCATCAGGAAGGGATCGGCCGAGACATCCAGTGCCTGCGCCATCTGGATGCCGATCGGGGCCGCGACGATGGTCGTGGCGGTGTTGTTCAGCACGTCGGACAGCGTCATCGTCACCAGCATCAGCGCGGTCAGGATCGCCCATGCGGGCCAGCCCTGCGTCAGCTGCACCAGCCAACCAGCGATGAGCTGCGTGCCGCCGGAGTCCTCCAGCGCCGAGCCGAGCGGGATCATCGAGCCCAGCAGGACCACGACCGGCCATTCGATGTGATCGTAGAGTTCGTTGATCGGCACGATGCGCAGCAGAAGGTAGCTGATCACCACGAGGCCAAGCGCAATGGGCAGGCTCAGCAGGCCGAAACTGGCAATCGCCACCGCCCCGGCGAAAAGCCCGATGGCCGCCCATGTCATGCGGTCCTGCGTCACGGCGAGGCCACGGCTGGCCAGCGTGAGGCAGCCCAGCCAGTCGATCACGTCGGGGCCGGTGTCCTTGGGTACCAGCAACAGCAGGATGTCGCCCGGCTGCACCTCGGTCTTGCGGACCTGTTCGGTGATGCGGCGGCCCTGCCGCGAGATGCCCAGCAGGACGGCCCGCTGGCGCCAGCTCAGCCCGATCTCCTGCGCGGTGCGCCCGTTGATCCGCGCCTCGGCGGGGACCACGACCTCCAGCATGTCGAGCCCCTCGCCATCGGCGCGCAGCAGCTCCTCGCGCTTCTCGTCCGAGAAGGTCAGCGCAAGCGCGGAGCGGAATTCCTCCAGCGCGCCGGGCGTGGCCTCCAGCACCAGCGCGTCGCCTGCCTGAAGCAGGTTGTGGCGCGCGTTGCCGTAGAGCCGCCGGTCGTTGCGGATCAGGCCGATGATGGCCACGTCGGCCTTGTCGGCGATCTCGGTCAGCTCGGCCACGCGCTTGCCGATCTGCTTGTTGCCCTCGGGGATCGTCAGCTCGGCCACGTAGGGCTTGAGGTCGCCGCTGCCCGCGGCACTCGCGTCCTCGCGGGTCGGGATCAGGCGCCAGCCGATCAGTGCCACGAAGGCCAGACCGGCCAGCGCGGTGATCCCGCCCACCGGGGCGAAGTCGAACATCCGGAAGGACTCGCCGAGCGCCTTCTCGCGGTAGGAGGCGATGATGATATTGGGCGGCGTGCCGATCAGCGTGGCCATGCCGCCGAGGATCGTGGCGAAGGACAGCGGCATCAGGCTGAGCCCCGGGGAGCGGCCCGCCTTGTGCGCGGTCTGGATGTCCACCGGCATCAGCAGCGCGAGGGCGGCGACGTTGTTCATGAAGGCCGAGAGCACCCCGCCGATCCCGCCCATGATCGCGATATGGGTGCCGAGCCGCCGGGAACTGTCCACCAGCGTCCGGGTGATCAGGTAGACCGCGCCGGAGCGCACCAGCCCCGCCGAGACCACGAGGACGAGGGCCACGACGATGGTCGCCTCGTGGCCGAAGCCGGTGAAGGCGTCCTCCTCCGGCACCACGCCGAGGGCGACCCCCGCCATGAGCGCGGTGAAGGCCACGAGGTCATAGCGCCAGCGGCCCCAGAGCAGCAGGGCGAAGACGGCGAAGAAGATGGCGAAAAGCGTGGTCTGTTCGTAGGTCATGGGCGCCCTGAAAGTGAAGCCGTATCCCGCGGCACGGCATCCAGAGCGTAGCGCGGCCCGAGCGCCGGGCAAGGGCCGCGGTCCCGTGGCCCCGTCGGCGGCGGAAGACCCGCGGGCCCCGTCCAGAGGCCTTTCGGGCGACGTCGAGACGGGCGGCGGCGCGCTAGGTCCGGTGCAGGTCGCCCGGCCAATCGATGGGGCAGGACCGGTGCCGAGCCGTGCGGCAGGTGGTTTCAGGGCGGAATATCCCCGGTTTCCTGCGCTTCCCGGGCGGCGGACCCCCGCGGGATATTGCAGGCCGGCCCCCGCATGGGATATGGACGCGCGAACTGCACGACAATCCTGATACCAGATCTAACAGACGACGGAGGGCAGCCATGGCGGGCCATTCTAAGTGGGCGAACATCCAGCACCGCAAGGGGCGGCAGGACGCCGCCCGGTCGAAGCTCTTTTCCAAGCTCTCGAAAGAGATCACCGTGGCCGCCAAGATGGGCGACCCCGATCCTGACAAGAACCCGCGCCTGCGCCTCGCGGTGAAGGAAGCCAAGTCGAGCTCGGTCCCCAAGGACGTGATCGAACGGGCGATCAAGAAATCGCAGGCGGGCGACGGCGACGACTACGAGGAAATCCGCTACGAGGGCTATGGCCCCAACGGCGTGGCGATCATCGTCGAGGCGATGACCGACAACCGCAACCGGACCGCCTCGAACGTGCGCTCGACCTTCTCCAAGAACGGGGGCAACCTCGGCGAGACCGGCTCGGTCGGCTTCATGTTCGAACGCAAGGGCGAGGTGGTCTACCCCGCCAGCGTGGGCGATGCCGATGACGTCATGATGGCGGCCATCGAAGCCGGCGCCGAGGACGTGGAAAGCTCCGAGGACGGGCACGTGGTCTACTGCGCGGACACCGATCTCGCGGCGGTGGCCAACGCGCTGGAGGAACAGCTGGGCGAATCGGATTCGACCAAGCTGATCTGGAAGCCGACCACCACCACCGACATGGACCTCGAAGGCATGCAGAAGCTGATGAAGCTGATCGATGCGCTCGAGGATGACGATGACGTGCAGCGCGTCACCGCGAACTTCGAAGCCTCCGACGACGTGATGGAGCAGCTCTGAGGGCTGCCCCGGACCGGCCCGCCGCCCGCACGGGGCAGGCGGGTCTGACCCGACGGCGCGCCTGCGGCGCACACGATGTTTTGCCCGGCCCCTCCTGCGGAGGGACCGGGCGGCCTCCGGCGGGGAGTGTTGACGCAAGAGAATGATTCCGGCGTCCCCTCGCCCTCCGAGGCAGGGTCCCATAGCTTTTCTTGCCGCAAATATCCCCGCCGGAGGCTTGGCCCGCAGGGCCAATCCTTGACTTTCCGCGCGCATCCATGTGTATCGGCCCCTGTTCCGAACCGCGTTTCGCGCCATCCCGAAGGAAGAGACCATGCACGCCTTTCGCAGCCATACCTGCGCCGCTCTGACCAAAGCCAACGTGGGCGAGACCGTCCGCCTTTCGGGCTGGGTGCACCGGGTGCGCGATCACGGCGGCATCCTCTTCATCGACCTGCGCGACCACTACGGCACCACGCAGGTCCTCTGCGATCCCGACAGCCCGGTCTTCGCCGAGGTGGAGAAGGTGCGCTCGGAGTGGTGCATCCGGATCGACGGCGAGGTGAAAGCCCGTGCCGAGGACCTCGTGAACCCCAAGCTGCCCACCGGCGAGGTCGAGGTTTTCGTCCGCGACATCGAGGTGCTGGGCGCCGCGAAGGAACTGCCGCTGATGGTCTTCGGCGATCAGGAGTACCCGGAAGAGACCCGGCTGCGCTATCGCTACCTCGACCTGCGCCGCGAGGTGATGCAGAAGAACATGACCCTGCGCTCGGACGTCGTGGCCTCGATCCGCAAGCGGATGTGGGACAAGGGCTTCCGCGAGTACCAGACGCCGATCATCACCGCCTCCTCGCCGGAAGGCGCGCGCGATTTCCTCGTGCCCTCGCGTCTGCACCCCGGCAAGTTCTACGCGCTGCCGCAGGCGCCGCAGCAGTTCAAGCAACTGCTGATGGTCTCGGGCTTCGACAAGTATTTCCAGATCGCGCCCTGCTTCCGCGACGAGGACCCGCGCGCCGACCGGTCGCCCACCGACTTCTACCAGCTCGACATGGAAATGAGCTTTGTCACCCAGCAGGACGTTTTCGACACGATCTCGCCGGTTCTGGCGGGCGTCTTCGAGGAGTTCGGCGGCGACAAGACCGTCGACGCCCCCGAGAGCTGGCCGCAGATTTCCTATGCCGATGCCGCGCTCTGGTACGGAACTGACAAGCCCGACCTGCGCAACCCGATCAAGATGCAGGTCGTGAGCGAGCATTTCGCAGGCTCCGGCTTTGCCATCTTCGCCAAGCTGCTGGAGCAGGAAGGCACCGAGATCCGCGCCATCCCCGCGCCCAAGGGCGGCAGCCGCAAGTTCTGTGACCGCATGAACGCCTTCGCCCAGAAGGAAGGTCTGCCGGGCATGGGCTACATTTTCTGGCGTGACGGCGCCGACGGCATGGAAGCCGCCGGTCCGCTGGCCAAGAACATCGGCCCCGAGCGCACCGAGGCGATCCGCCAGCAACTGGGCCTCGGCGTGGGCGACGCGGCCTTCTTCCTCGGCGGTAAGCCGAAGTCCTTCCAGACCGTCGCGGGCAAGGCCCGGACCGTCATCGGCGAAGAACTGGGCCTGACCGATCTGAACCGGTTCGCCTTTGCCTGGATCGTGGACTTCCCGATCTACGAGAAGGACGAGGAAACCGGCAAGCTGGACTTCGAGCACAACCCCTTCTCGATGCCGCAGGGTGGCATGGAGGCGCTGCAGGGCGATCCGCTGGAGGTCAAGGGCTTCCAGTACGACCTCGCCTGCAACGGTTACGAGCTGGTCTCGGGCGCGATCCGGAACCACAAGCCGGAGATCATGTTCAAGGCCTTCGAACTGGCGGGCTACCCGAACGAGGAAGTGATCAAGCGCTTCGGCGGCATGGTCAACGCCTTCCAGTACGGCGCCCCCCCGCACGGCGGCTGCGCCACCGGCATCGACCGCGTCGTCATGCTGCTGGCCGAGGAGCAGAACATCCGTGAGGTGATCCTCTTCCCGATGAACCAGCGGGCCGAGGACCTGATGATGGGCGCGCCCTCCGAGCCGACGCCGGAGCAGCTGATGGAACTGAACCTGCGGGTCATCCCGCAGGAATGATCCGCGCCGTGGCGTCCTGCGCCAGATGAGGATTAAGCTCTCAAGGCCGGCCCCGATTTCGCGGGTCGGCCTTTTTCACAGGATTTGCACCACGCGCGGGGACAGCCCATGTTCGATGCCCTCCGGGATGCCGGGTTCGACGTTCTGACCAAGAACCACGCGGAGGCGATTCTCAGCGTGGATTTCCCCACCGAGACGGCGGAGCTGATCGGCGCCCTGATGCGCGTTTCGATCCCGGCGGCGGAGCTGATCGCCTCGGGCGGGGGCGAGGCGAAATCGACCCAGCGGATGCGGCGCGAGCTGTCCTCTGCCGGGTGGGCCAAGCACAACTTCCGGATCGAGACCACGGTGGACGGCGTCCCCGTCGGCGACGGCACCAGCCACGAGATCGACCACATTCGCCGCGGGCCCAAGGGGCTGCTGGCGCTGGAGATCGAGTGGAACAACAAGGACCCGTTCTTTGACCGGGATCTCGAGAACTTCCAGCGGCTGCACGCGCAGTCGATCATCTCGGTCGGGATCATCGTGACCCGGGGGGCGGCGCTTCAGGCCGCCATGGCGGGCACGGTGGAGGGGTTCCTCAAGCGGGCGGGCATCTCCTCGGAGGAGGGGCTGCTGGCCTACGGCATGAAGGAGCGCACCGCCCGGCAGCGCAACTTCGTCGCCAAGGCGCAGGCGCAGGGCGATGACTTTGCCACGGCCTTTGCGCGGTTCTTCGTGATGGACAAGTATGGTCCATCCTCGACCCACTGGTCCAAGCTGGAGGCCCGGGTGGCCCGCGGCGTGGGCAATCCCTGTCCGCTGCTGTTGATCGGCCTGCCGGAGGGCACGGTGCGCGAGGCAGGGGAGGCCCCGGAGGAGGAGCCGCGGCTCTTCTGAGGCGCGCGCACTCTGCGGCGGGCGTCAAGGCGGGGTTGGACGACGGGACTGACGGGACCCTGCGAGGGAGGCCTCGAGGCGGGGGCCGAGGCGGGGGCTTTGGACCACGCGCGGGTCATGCGCCCCGCAGGGCGGCGCGAGGCCCTCCGGCGCGGGCGGGTTTATTCCGCCGCCACGCCCGAGTTGTAGGAATAGGTCTTCCAGTTCGGCTTGTAATCCGCATCCGCCTGGTTGCCCCAGACCGTCCAGCCGTCGCGCACGCCGCGGCCGAAGAGTTCGAGGTAGGGGCCCCAGGAGCAGCTCTCGATCAGCTCGTACTGTTCGTCCGGCTTGCGTGAATGTTCGCGCTTGCGGGTCTGGAGCATGTTCACCTGGCTGCGGCCCGGTGGCAGGGTGCGGGCGTTCTTGCCCCGGGTGCCGAAGAGCAGCAGCTCGGTCACGTTGCGGAAGTAGAAGCCCACGCCGCGCCCGTCCGAGCCGCCGTCCTTGCGGATCTTGTGCCAGACGATGTTGGACTTGTACTCGAACCCCCAGGCGGAGAGCACCTGAAGCCCTTCGGGCAGCAGGGCATTGGGCACCCACATGTAGCAATGCGCCCGGTCCTCGAGGTGCTCCTCGACCGGCAGCGCGCAGATATCCTCCAGCGTCATCGTGGGATAGCGCGACAGCCGCTTGTGTTCCGGAGCGACCTTGCCGGTCCGGTTGGCGAACCGCCACGGCGGATCGGCCATGACGCAGGCGAACCGATCCTTGCCAAGGAAGTCGCGCAAATCTTGAGAGGGGGTGCTGGACATGTCCTAGATATAGCCCGGCCTTGGGGAAGCTGTCATCCGGGAACGATAGGGGAACACGCCGGTCACGGCAACCGGCTTGGACGTCCGTGACGCGCGATTGCGCGAAAAAGCAGTGGAAAAGTCCGGCGCGGCGGGGCGCGGCCCCGCGCGACGGCACACCCCCGGCCGGTTCAGGCCGGAGGCGCCTGTCGGAAAAGGCTCAATCGTCGTGCAGCGCGTCTTCGCGTTTCTTCTCGACGAGCTTCTCCTCGGTCGCCTTGTGGTCGAGGAATTTCTTGCCGAAGGCGTCGTTGTGCTCGGCCCCGATCACCTTCTTGGCGCGGGTGAAGACCTCGTCTTCCTCCTCTTCCATATGGTGTTCGTAGTCGTGCTTGAGGGTCTTGAAGCGGGTCAGCCAGCCGGGCGAGGACATGTCCATCTCGCGCAGCTCTTCGAGGATCTCGTCCATCTCGGCATGTTCATGGACCGAGTGGCGGGCGGCGTCCTGGCCCCAGGTGTCCTCCATCAGCTTGGAGTAGAAGGTCTCTTCCTCCGCGGCCGAGTGGGACTTGATGTCGTTGTAGAAGGCATCCCAGGCCTCGCGGCGGGTGTCACTGTCGCCCGAGGTTTCGGCGATCGTGTTCAGCCACTCGCGATGGCGGTCGTGGTCTTCCTTGATGGCGTCGTAGATGGACGGCATGGGCCCCTCCTGTCGGTTGCTGTCTGTCGTGCAACGGAGGAGGGGGGCGTTCGGTTCCGGATAAAGGGCGCGGCGTGGGCATTCTGCCCGCGGTGTCTTCTGAACGGGCCGGCCTTGCTCCGGGTCAGGTCTGGCTGAGCAGCACGATGGCGTAGATCAGCGAGAGTGCTCCGGCAGCAAGGATGACGGTGTCGATCCCGATACGGGGAAGGCGACGGCCGTTGCTGCCAAATTGCTTCATAACATTATCCTCTTTAAATCTGACAGCCTGCTTATCGGCGCGCATTGTGGCGGCATTGGGGAGGATTTGCGCCGGGGATCGCGTCTTTTGCGGGCGCGGTGGAGGGGGGCTCTTCCGCCCGGTTGCGGCGCTGATAAGGTGGCGCGAAATCCGGGGCCGGAGGGCCCCGACAGACTAACCCGGGGGCCTGACGGCCCCGAGAGACCGTAGAGAAGGATGCCGAGAATGCGTGAGGACCGCCCCCGCGGGCCCGTCGTCGAGGGCTGGCAGGTGCCGCCCGCCCCGCCCGCCGACCTTGTGCTGGAGGGCCGCTGCGTTCGGCTGGAACCGCTGCAGGCCGAGCGTCACGCGGCGCTGCTGCATGACCAGTTCGACGGGCAGGACTGGATCTGGGACTACATGGGCTATGGTCCGTTCCATTCCGCCGCCGCCTATCACCGCTGGATGCACGGGGTCGAAGGTGGAACCGATCCGAAGTTCTTCGCGCTCTGGGACCTCGAGACGAAAGCCTGCGTCGGCGTCACCTCCTACCTGCGGATCGCGCCCGAGGCCGGGTCCATCGAGGTCGGCAACATCCACTATGCGCCCGCCCTGCAACGCACCCGCGCCGCGACCGAGGCGATGGCGCTGATGATGCAGTGGGCCTTCGATGCGGGCTATCGCCGCTATGAATGGAAATGCGATGCGCTGAACATGCCCTCGCGCCGGGCGGCGCAGCGGCTGGGGTTCAGCTACGAGGGCACCTTCCGCAAGCACCTGATCGTCAAGGGTCGCAGCCGTGACACCGCGTGGTTCGCCATCACCGATGACCAGTGGCCCGCGCTGAAGGAGGCCTACGACGTCTGGCTCTCGCCCGCGAACTTCGATGGTGAGGGCCGCCAGCAGGAGAGGCTGGGCGATCTGACCCGCCTCGTGCGGGTCTCGGGCGATCCGCTGCAGGGCTGAGGCTCAGGTCCGGGGAAACGCAAACGGCCCGCGTCTGGCGAGACGCGGGCCGCTGTCATTCGGTCGGGGGCGTGGATCAGACCTTCAGGTCGCCCTGCGCCCAGTCCCAGTACAGCTCCCGCGCGCGCTTGGTCACCGGGCCGATCTGGTACTGGCGATCCTCGAAGGCACTGACCGGGGTCACCTTGTTCAGGTTGCCCGAGAGGAAGACCTCGTCCGCCGCTTCGAAATCGGCGTAGGACAGGACGGTCTCGGTCACCGTGAAGCCATCTTCGCGCAGGTTCTCGATATGCCGTGCGCGGGTGATGCCCGACAGGAAGGTGCCGTTGGCGATCGGGGTGAAGACCTCGCCGTCGCGCACCATGAAGACGTTGGCGGTGGCGCTTTCGGCCACGTTGCCCATGGCATCGGTCACGAGGGCATTGGCAAAGCCGCGGGCGCGGGCCTCGCGCAGCATCCGCCCGTTGTTGGGGTAGAGCGCACCGGCCTTGGCGTTGCAGACCGCATCGGCCAGCACGGGGCGGCGGAAGGAGGTCTTGCACAGGGTCGTGGCGGCCTCCGCGGGGGCCATGGGGATCTCCTCCAGCGCGATGGCAAAGCCGGTGGCATCCTCGGTGTGCTTGGGCACCAGAACGGTCTCGTCACCATCGGTGGCCCAGTACATCGGGCGGATGTAGACGGCGGCACCCTTGGGATAGGCGCGCAGGCCTTCCAGCGCGATCTCGACCATTTCCTCGGGGGCGACGGTGGGCTTGATCCACATCGACTCGGCCGAGCGGTTCACCCGGGCGCAGTGTTTGGCGAGGTCCGGGGTCAGACCGTCGAAGAGCCGCGCCCCGTCGAAGACGCTGGAGCCCTGCCACATCGCGTGATCGCTCGCGCCGAGGACGCGCACGTCGCCTTCGTGCCAGGTGCCGTTGTAGTAGGTGCGGATACCGGTTCCGGCTGCCATCGTCTTGCTCCTTCTTGTCGCGCGCCCCTTATGACAAGAGGCGGCGGCAGGGGGAAGGCCCCCCGGGCGGGAGGCCGAATTGCCCCCGGCGCGGGGCCGGGGGCGTTCGATGATGAAATCGGCAGCAAGAATGGTCGGGGGCCACCGGACGCGGTGGCCGGAAATCACCGGCAAGCACCTGCGGGCCTTGCCGTATTTGTGCTGGGGACACGAGCGCGGGGCAGGCAGGGCGGTGTAGAGGCATGCGGGCCACCGGCACGCTAGGGGCGCTTCATGACGGATCGGTGGCAGCCCGGTAACGGCAAGATGAACGTTTCATGGCAGGCGGCGGGCGCACCGGCGCGTCGAGCCGGGGTCTGGCCGTCGTCTGGTCGCCGTCTGGCCGCAACCCACCCGGCTTCAGTCAGCCTCGGCCAGAAGCGCGTCGAGATCGAGGCGCCGGGTGAACATCACCAGGTCACCGGCCTCGTCCCGGGGCCAGTCTGCCTGCGGCCGGTCCCAGTAGAGCTCCACCCCGTTGCCATCGGGATCGCGGAGGTAGAGCGCCTCGCTCACCCCGTGGTCCGAGGCACCGTCGAGGGCGACGCCCTTGGCCCGCAGCTGTTTCAGCACATTCGCGAGGTCGCGGCGCGTGGGGTAGAGGAAGGCGGAGTGGAAGAGGCCCGGGTAGTGCTCCGGCGCCGGTTCGCTGCCTTCGCTGTGCCAGGTGTTCAGGCCGATGTGGTGGTGGTAGCCCCCGGCCGACAGGAAGGCGGCCTTGGCGCCGTAGCGCTGTTGCAGTTCGAACCCCAGCACGTCGCCGTAGAAGGCGATCGCGCGGTCGAGGTCGGAGACCTTGAGGTGGACGTGGCCGACGCGGGCGCCGGCAGGGGCGGTACAGGAAGTCATCGTCTTGTCCTTTCTCGGGTGGGCCCGCGCGCCTTCGTGGGGCGCGGCCGTGTCGTTTCGCCGTAGGGTCCCGGCCTGTGTTGACGCGAAGGTAGGGGCCCCGCGTCTGCCGCACCATTCCGCAATTCCGGACCTATTCTGTGCAGGACCGCGCGAAGCGGGCCGGCGCCGATGACGCCGGTTTGAGGCTGCAAGGCTCCGCCCGCGCTTGACCTTCCCGTGCGCAGACGACACCTTCCGCCCGGATCAAGCACCAGACCCGGCGGAGCCACGGACCAGATGCAGAGCAGAGTTTCCCCCTTCGCCCCCTTCGAATGGCTGATCGCCTGGCGCTACCTGCGGGCCCGGCGCTCGGAAGGGGGTGTTAGCGTGATGACATGGATCTCGCTGATCGGGATCACGCTGGCCGTCTGGGCCCTGATCGCCACGCTGGCAGTGCGCTCTGGCTTCCGCGAGGAATTCGTCGATACGATCCTGGGCGCGAACGCCCATGTGACAGTCTATTCCGCCGGGGTCCGCACCGAGAGCGGCTATGTCGACCGCACCCTGCCTGACTACGAGGAGATGGCAGAGCGCGTCCGCGCCGTGCCCGGCGTCAGCCGCGTTGCCCCCCTCGTGCGCAGCCAGGTGATGGCCAACGTGCGGGGCCGCAACGCGGGCGTCGAGGTCTTCGGCATCACGCCCGAAAACCTCTCGACCGTGCCGCGCATCGCCGAGCCGCTGGAGGCGCGCGGCGACTTCTCCCGCTTCGGCGAGGGGATCGCGATCGGCTCGGGCGTGGCGCGGGAACTGGGGGTGGACGTGGGCGGCAAGGTCAAGCTGATCTCGCCCGACGGGGTCAAGACGGCCTTCGGCACCTCGCCCCGGACCAAGGTCTACGAGGTCACCTACATCTTCACCGCCGGGCGCTACGACATCGACCGGACGCGGGTCTACATGCCTTTCGCCGAGGCGCAGACCTTCTTCAACCGCGACGGCGTGGCCGATGAGCTGGAGGTCATGGTCGACGACCCCGAGACCGTCGACAAGCTCGACACCGCGCTCCTGGCCGCGGCCGGGGACAAGGCGCTGCTCTGGACGTGGCGCGATGCGCAGGGCGGCTTCCTCCGTGCGCTCGACGTGGAGGACAACGTGATGTTCATCCTCATGTCGATCCTCGTGCTGATCGCGGCGATGAACATCGTTTCGGGCCTGATCATGCTGGTGAAGAACAAGGGCCGCGACATCGGCATCCTGCGTACCATGGGCCTGACCGAGGGCTCGGTCCTGCGGGTCTTCTTCATCTGCGGCGCCTTCACCGGGCTGATCGGCACCGCCGTGGGCGTCGTGCTGGGCTGCCTCTTCGCGATCTACATCGACCAGATCTTCACCGTGGTGAACTACATCGCCGGGGGCGGGGTCTGGGATCCGGCGATCCGCGGCATCTACCAGGTGCCCGCCAAGCTGGAGCTGAACGACGTGCTCTCGGCCGTCGGCCTGTCGCTGGGGCTGTCCTTCGTCGTCACCATCTTCCCCGCGCGCCGCGCCGCCCGGATGAACCCCGTGGAGGCCCTGCGCTATGAGTGAACCGGTTCTGGAACTGACGGGGATCGAGAAGACCTACAATACCGGCCAGCCGAACGAGATCGCGGTGCTGCGCGGCGTGGACCTCGTGTTGCAGCCGGGCGAGGTGGTCGCGCTCGTCGCGCCCTCGGGCTCGGGCAAGTCGACGCTGCTGCATATCGCGGGGCTGCTGGACACGGCGGATGCCGGGTCTGTCAAGATCGGCGGCGAGGAGATGACCGGCCTCTCCGACCGGCGCCGCACCACGGCGCGGCGGCAGGACGTGGGCTTCGTCTACCAGTTCCACCACCTGCTGCCCGAGTTCACGGCGCAGGAGAACGTGACCCTGCCGCAGCTGGCCAATGGCACCGCACCCCGCCTGGCGCAGGAGCGCGCGCGCGGCCTGCTGGAGAGCGTGGGCGTGGCGGCGCGGGCGGATCACCGCCCCGCGGCGCTTTCGGGCGGGGAGCAGCAGCGGGTGGCCTTCTGCCGGGCGCTCGCCAATGCGCCGCGCCTGCTGCTGGCGGATGAGCCCACCGGGAACCTCGACCCCGCCACCTCGGACCGGGTGTTCGACGCGCTGATGACGCTGGTGCGCGATACCGGCCTCTCGGCGCTGATCGCGACCCACAACCTTGATCTTGCCGCCCGGATGGACCGGCAGCTCTACCTCGAGGACGGCCGGCTGGTGCCGGGGCCCCGGGGCTGATGACCGGGCGGGATACCGCACCGGGCACTGCGCCCCACACTGGCCCCGACGCGGAGTCCGGCACTGGGCCTGACTTCCGGATCGACGGTGCGGGACCGGGGCGGACCACCGTGCTGCTGGCCCATGGGGCGGGGGCGGCGATGGACACGCCCTTCATGACCGCGGTGGCGGACGGTCTGGCCGCCCGCGGCCTGCGGGTGGCGCGGTTCGAGTTCGCCTACATGTCCAGCCGCCGGACCGGCGGATCGAAGCGCCCGCCGCCCAAGGTGGACCTGCTGCAGGAGGAGTTCCGCGCCGCCATCGACGCGCTTGCCCCTGAGGGGCCGCTGATCATCGGGGGCAAGTCCATGGGCGGCCGCGTGGCAAGCCTGATCGCCGGTGACCTGCATGCGCAGGGTCGGGTCGCCGGGCTGCTCTGTCTCGGCTATCCGTTCCACCCGACCGGCAAGCCCGAAAAGCTGCGCGTCGCGCATCTTGAGGACCTCGCGGTGCCGACCCTGATCTGTCAGGGCACCCGCGATCCCTTCGGCACCCGCGAGGAGGTCGCCGGCTATGCCCTGTCGCCGCAGATTGCCGTGACGTGGTTCGAGGACGGCGAGCACGACCTGAAACCGCGCAAGAGACTGACCGGCCTGACCCAGCAGGACCACCTCGCCGCGGCCTGCGCGGCGATCGCGGACTGGGCCGCGCAGCTGTCGGAGGCGCATCCCGGGGCGTGAGGTCTGCATGTCCCCCGGATCGGGTGCTTTCGCAGCGCCGCCGGGAATGCTAGGGCCCGTGGGTCGCATCGCATCCGGGAAGCTTTCATGTCCATTACCCATCTTGTCACCCACTCCGGCGGTTTCCATGCCGACGAGCTGCTGTCCTCGGTCATCCTGACCCGGCTGCACCCGGAGGCGCGCATCCTGCGCACCCGCGATGCCGCGTGGATCACCCCGGCAGAGGGGCGGATCATCTATGACGTCGGTCTGGCCTATGACGCGGAGGCGGGCATCTTCGACCACCACCAGCGCGAGGCGCCGCTGCGCGAGGATGGCCAGCCCTACAGCTCCTTCGGCCTCGTCTGGCTGCACTTCGGCCGCGACTACCTGCGCGCGCTCGCCGTGCCGGAGGAGGACATCGACGGCGTGCACGCCTCCTTCGACCGGGGCTTCGTCCTGCCGGTCGACCTGATGGACAACGGCGCGCTGAACGCGGGCGTCGCGGGGCCGCTGTCCGCGCTGACCCTGCCGGTGCTGCTGGAAAGCCTGAAACCGGTCTTCGACGACACGACGCCGGGCGCCGATGACGCGGCCTTCCACGCGGCGCTCGCCGTGGCACGCTCCTTCGTCGAGGCCTCCATCGCCCGCAAGGCCGCCAAGCGGCGGGCCGAGTCGATGGTCATGGCCTCGATCGAGGCGGCGGGCGAGGGGCGCATCCTCGAACTGCCCATGGGCATGCCGTTCCGCGCCGGCGTCGAGAAGGCGGGGGCGGATCACCTGCTCTTCGTGGTGAACCCGCGTGGCGACGACTGGTCGCTGGGCGGCATCCGGCTGGGCGACGAGGGCTTCGAGCTGCGCGCGGACCTGCCCGCCGCATGGGCCGGTCTGACCGATGCGGCGCTGGAAGAGGCCTCGGGCGTGAAGGGCGCGAAGTTCTGCCACAAGGGCCGGTTCCTTGCCATGGCCTCGAGCCGCGAGGCGGTGATGGAAATGGCGCGGCTGGCGGTGGCCGAGGCGGAAGCCGAGGCGGCGAAGGCGGAGTGACATCGTGTGAGCGATGAGGAGAGCCGGGCGCGCGGGGCGGCCCGGCTTTTTTCGTTTTGCGGAGTTGGTGGGGCGGGGGACTGCCGCAGCGTTGTCAGCATATGCTCTGATCGGAACGGAGCGCGCCCACATCTGACTCAGGACCGCGCACCACCTCTCGATCCACCACGCAGGGCAGCGCGGTCCCGCGGGGGAGCGGGCCCCCGTGGGCCCCGCACAACATGGGGCAGGACCTTTCGATCCACCACGCAGGGCAGCGCCGTCCCGCGGGGTGGCGCAATAGCGCCGGTCGCCATTGGTGCGCCATTGGTTCGAGCCCCAATGGCGACGGGGGGCGGGTCGGCGCTGCCCGGCCTCACGGCCGGGCGGAACTTCAGTGGAGAGCGCGGGGAAAGAGGAGACGCCGCGCGGTCGCTTGAAACACAGGAACTGCACCGCGCCAGCGTTGTTCGCCTATCGGCCCCGCAACCCCATGTGCATCAAACTGGGAACACAGGCCCCAGCCCTCACACCTCCTCTTCGCGGATCGCATCGCCCCAGGGGGTCATGATCTCGGTCGCGCCGCAGTTCCGGCCCGCCTTGCGCATCACGCCCGCAGGCACCGCGAAGGCATAGGGGTGCACCGTGCGCTTGGCCTTCTTCACCGGGCCGAGCGCGGCCAGCGCCTCACCCACCGCGCCGGGCAGGTCCTCGTCCACCACGGTGCCGCTGGCGCCCGAGGCGTCGATGCGGGGCGTGTGGATCGCCTCGTCCAGATCCATGCCGAAATCCGCGATGAAGCTGGTCAGATTCGTCACCGCCGGCAGGATCTTCCGCCCGCCCGAGGCGCCGATGGCGAACATCCGGTCGCCCGCCTGACCCACCGTGGGGCAGACGTTCATCAGGCAGCGCTTGCCCGGCGCCAGCGAGTTCGGCTTGCCCGGTTCGGGGTCGAACCACATGATCCCGTTGTTCAGCAGCATCCCGGTCTGGGGGGAGACCACGTGGCTGCCGAACATCGACAGCAGGGTCTGGGTCACGTTCACCATGTTGCCGTGCCGGTCCACCACGCTGAAGGTGGTGGTGCAGGCGGGGGCCTGCGGGCTCTCGCCAGTGTCGCCGCCATGTTCCAGCCGGTCGCGATACGCGGCCCCGAGCGCGCCTGCCATGGTGGCATAGCTCTCGGGCGAGGGGGTGTCACCGGGGGTGAAGCCGGCCTCCATCGCCTCCAGCGCCTTGACCAGTTCGGCCCCGGCCGAGAGACCCGAGGGCGCATGGATCACCGCGTCGCGGTAACGGATCGTGCGCGGCTCGGAGGCCACGGCACGGTAGGCGGCAAGGTCCTCCAGCGCGAGCGACCCGCCCTTGGCCTGCACGTCCTCGACCAGCATCCGGGCGGCCTCGCCCTCGTAGAAGTCCCGCGCGCCATGTTCGGCCAGCCGTTGCAGCGTGGCGGCATGGGCGGTCTGGTTCAGCCGCGCATCCGACAGGGCGGTCCAGCCCGCGATGTTGGGCCACTGCCCGTCCACGAGGAAGAGATCGGCGGCGTCCTTGTCCTGCGCCAGCTGCCGGGTGGCGGAGGCGATCATCAGCGAGGCGTACCAGTCGATCAGCATCCCCTCACCGGCCAGGGCCACGGCGGGCGCCAGCAGCTCGGCCCAGGCCTTGCGCCCGTATTTGCCATGGGCCAGCTCCATCCCCGCGACGGTGCCGGGCACCGCGACGGCGGTGGCGCCATAGACGTTGCGGTCGCCCTTCACGCGGGTCCAGGGGAAGAGATCGCCCGCCTTGGCGCCGGGCTCCAGCGGGTAGTCTTCGGTCTTCAGCCCGGCGGGCGAACGCATCCCGAACTCGATCGTCTCGGCGCGTTCCTCGTCGGCGCGCCAGAGGGTCATCATGCCGCCGCCCATGGGCCCGGACATCCACGGCTCCACCACGCCCACGGCAAAGGAGGTGGCGACCGCCGCGTCGATGGCATCGCCGCCTGCGGCCAGCACGGCGGCGCCCACCTCGGCCGCCTTGCGGTGCTGCGAGGCGACCACGCCGCCCTCGGTCCAGATGACGTCCTTGTGGATTTTCTGGGTCTTGGAGAAGTTGCTCATGGTCAGCCTTTCGTCTTGTCATCGCGGCGCCTGCGGGCGCCGATCATCAGGGCGGTGCCGGCGAGAACGGGGGCGAGCCCCGAAATCACCAGCCCGGTGGCATAGCCTTCGGTGGCGGCGAACACGGTCTGGATCAGCACGGGGCAGAGGACATAGCCGCTGAAGAGGACGAAGGTCCCGGCGGCGGTGATCTCTCCCACGCGGCCCTCGGGGGCGGTTTCAGCCAGCCCGGTCAGAAAGACCCCGTTCCACGAGATCACGGTGATCCCGGCCAGAACCGAGAGCAGGACGATCCAGGCCACCGGGCTGTTCGGGCCGATGGTGGCCAGCAGCGCCATGGTGATGCCCGAGACGAAGCACAGCCCCGAGAGGGCGCGCACCGGATCGCCGATCCGGTCCGAGAGCCAGCCCATGGTGATCCGCCCGGCGACGCCCGCGCCCTGCAACAGGGCGAAACCCGCCCCGGCCGCGGCCAGCGACCAGCCCGCGTGGTCGGACAGGAAGACGGCATAGAAGGCCATCAGGATGCCCTGCGCCACGCCGAGGCAGAAGCCCGCCGCGGTCAGCAGCCGCAACTGACGGTCGCGCATCAGCAGGGCGATCAGCCGCACCGGCGCAAGCGCGAGGTCGCGGAAGGGCAGGGCGCGGGTCGGCGGCGGGCTGTCGTCCATCGCGCCCTTCCAGAGCGCGAGTGCCGCGGCAGAGCCGAGCGCGAGCACGCAGGCCGTGATCATCGCCGCCGGTACGCCACCGAAATGCAGCGCCACGAAGGGCAGCAGCAGCCCGGCGGCCAGACCGCCAAGCGGCACGCCCGCTTGCTTGACCGAGAAGATCGTCGCGCGCCGGGCCTTGGGCACCACCTTCATCAGCAGGTCGGCGCCTGCCGGCGTGGCGGTGCCATAGCCCAGCCCGATGACGAAACTGGCCAGCAGCATCGCCTCCCACCGGTTGAAGAGGCAGAAGAGCAGCGCCGCCGCCGAGGTGACGCACCCCAGTTGCAGCTGTTGCAGCGAGGAGAAGCGCACCAGCACCGTCGGCCCCCAGAGGAAGAAGCACATCGAGCCGAAGGCCGCCGCCGAGGACAGCTGTCCCACTGCCTCGGGCGGGACGCCGCTGGCCTGTGTCAGGGGCATCCCCAGCAGGGGCAGCACCCGGATCATCAGGGCCAGCACCGCCTGCACGAGGGTGACGGTCACCACGATGGGCACCCACGAGGGTGCGGCGGCGGTGCGGACGTCTGTCATTGCGGCTCCTTCAGGTGCGCTCACCGGCGGCGGGTCAGATCACCCATTGGAAACCGTCGATCTTGATGTCTTCGCCGGTCACGAAACAGGGTTCGCTCAGGGCAAGAAAGGCCACGACCTGTGCCACGTCGGCGGGCGTCCCGGTCCGCTGGAGGGAGATCCCGGATTGCAACTCGTCCTTGCGGGCGCGGATCAGGTCGTTGGACCGTTCGGTTTCGATGATACCGGGGCAGACGGCATTGACCAGAACATGGGGGGCCATTTCCTTGGCCAAGGCCTTGGTCATGCCCAAAAGTCCAGCTTTGGCAGTGGTGTAGGCGAATTTCGAGACAGCCGACGTCACCCCGCCAGTATAGGCGTTGATCGACGACATCATGACGATGCGCCCGGCCTGCGCCTGCATCATCCCCGGTGCCACGGCCCGGGTCCAGTTGAAGCAGCCCTTGAGGTTGATCGCGATGGTGCGGTCAAAGCTCTCCTCGGTGATCTCGCAGATGCCGTCGGTGTTCGACTTGCCCGCGTTGTTGACCAGCACGGCGACGGGGCCGGTTTCGGCCTCGACCTCGGCCACGATTTCTTGCGCGCGGGCAAAGTCGGCCACGTCGGCGACATAGGTGCGGCAGGTCCGGCCCATGGCCTCGATCTCGGCCTTGGTGTTGGCGAGATCCTCGGGGATCAGGTCCGCCAGAACGATGTCACAGCCCTGCCGGGCCAGTTCATGGGCGCAGCCGCGGCCGATGCCGCGACCGCCGCCGGTGACGATGGCTGTCTTGCTCATGCGGGGGTACTTTCCTTCGGAGTGGGGACGGGCGGGAAGACCTCGCCCGCGAAATGGCAGGCGACGGTCTGGGCGCCCACGGTGCGGTCGGCGGGGTCTTCCTGCCGGCAGATCGGTTTCACATGGGGGCAGCGGCCCTGGAACCGGCAGCCTGGCGGCAGGTTCGAGGCATCCGCCGGTTCGCCCTCAAGCCAGAAGTTCTCGGTCACGCGGGGGCCGTTGACCTTGGGGATCGCGGCCAACAGCGACTGGGTATAGGGGTGCTTGGGGCTGTCCATCAGCTCCTCCACCGGGCCCACTTCGACGATGCGGCCAAGGTACATCACCGCCACCCGGTGACACATGAGCCGCACCACCGACAGGTCGTGCGAGATGAAGATGTAGGTCAGGTCGAAGGTTTCGCGCAGGTCGCGGAAGAGCCGCAGCACCGTGGCCTGCACCGACACGTCGAGGCCCGCCGTCGGCTCGTCGAGGATCACCACCTCGGGGTTCAGCATCAGGATGCGGGCAAGGCCCACCCGGCGCTGCTGCCCGCCCGAGATCTCATGCGGGAAAAGGTCCGCGTGACCGGCCGGCAGGCCGACCGAGGTCAGGATCTCGCGCACCTTGGCCAGCCGCTCCTTGCGGGGCAGGTCGGTGTGGATGATCAGCGGCTCTTCCAGAGACTTGCCGATCTTCCAGCGCGGATCGAGCGAGGCGCCGGGGTCCTGATAGGCATATTGCAGGCGGCGGCGCAGGGCGCGCGCCTCGCGCGGGGTACGGCCCGCGATCTCCTTGCCCTCGAAGGTGATCGACCCGGAAGTGGGCGCCTGAATGCCCATCAGCGTCTTGCCGAGCGTGGACTTGCCGCAGCCGGATTCCCCCACGAGGCCGAGGATTTCCCCCTGCGCGAGGTCGAAGCCGACCCCGTCGAGGGCCTTGATCTCGCCCAGCTTGCGGGCGAAGGGGCCGCGGATCGGGAAGCGGACCGTCAGGTCCGACACGGTCAGGATCGGGGCGTCTGTCATGCCTGCACCTCCTTCAGCGGGGTGGCGGGGGTGGTCTGGAACAGCGGATGGGCGCAGCGCACCACATGGGCCGGCCCGGCCAAGTCGGGCGCGGGACGGGTGCGGCAGGCCTCGGTCGCGCGGTCGCAGCGGGTCTGGAACCGGCAGCCCGGCGGCGGCGCGTAGAAGCTGGGCAACTCGCCGGGGATGCCGGTCATGCCGCCGCCGCCCTCGGGCAGCGAGGCCAGCAGCTTGGCGGTGTAGGGATGCGTCGGGCGGTTGAAGAACTCGGCCACCGGGGCAGCCTCGACGTCCTGACCGGCGTACATCACGGTGATCCGGTCGCAGATCTCGTAGGCCGAGCCGAGGTCATGGGTCGTCAGCATCACCGCCACCCCCCGGTCGTTGGCGAGATTGCGCAGCAGGCCAAGGATCTGCGCCTGAATCGTCACGTCGAGCGCGGTGGTCGGTTCGTCAGCGATGATCAGGTCGGGCTCGGGCAGGAGGGCCATGGCGATCATCAGCCGTTGCCGCTGTCCGCCCGAGACCTCGTGCGGGTACTTCTTCAGCAGCTGTTCAGGCCGGGGCAGCTGGACGAGGTTCAGCATCTCCATGATCTTCTCGCGGTCCGCCTTGCGCCGGGCGCGGGGATAGGGCGTCAGCAGGGTCGGCGCACGCGACGGGCCCACGGGGCGGCGCGGTGATTTCCACTTCATCAATTCCTCGATCTGCTGGCCGATGGTGAAGACCGGGTTCAGCGAGGTGAAGGGATCCTGCGGGATGAAGGTCACGCGGCGGCCCCGGACGGCCTGCTGCTGCGCGCCCTGCGCGGCATCCAGCATGTCGATGCCGTCGAAGCGGATGCGCCCGCCACGGATCTCCAGCGCGTGGCGCGGCAGCACGCCGAGGATGGCACTGGCCAGCGTGGTCTTGCCACAGCCGCTTTCCCCCACGAGGCCCATGATCTCGCCCCGCTTCATGGTCATGTTGGCGCCGTCGAGGATATGGGCAAAGCCCCCATCCCCGCGGAACCCGAGGGACAGGCCCTCGACGGTCAGGAGCGCGTCGGTCATCGGCTTCCCTTTCTCAGTTTCGGGTCGAGGATGTCGCGCAGGCCATCGCCCAGCAGGTTGAAGCCCATGACGACAAGGAAGATCGCAAGGCCGGGGGCGGCGGCGTACCACCAGGCTTCCGGCAGGAACTCGCGCGCCTCGGAAATGGTCCGGCCCCATTCGGGTGTCGGCGGCGGCGCGCCAAGGCCGAGGAAGCCGAGGGCGGCGGCGGTGAGGATCGTGGCCCCCATGCCGATCGAGGTCCGCACGATGATCGCGGAGGCGGTGTTGGGCAGGATGTGCAGCACCATCACCCGCCAGTCCGAAGCGCCAAGCGCGAGCGCCGCCTCGACGAAGGTCTGCGCCTTGAGCGACTTCGTCTCGGCGTAGACGAGGCGGGCCCAGAACGGCCAGTAGGTCAGCGACAGTGCGAGGATGACGTTCTCGACCGAGGGCCCAAGGGTCTGCGCGATGGCGATGGCCAGCACGATCTGGGGCACGGCGAGGAAGATGTCCGAGGTCCGCATCAGGAACCCGCCCGGGAAGCCGCCGTAGTAGCCCGCGATCAGCCCGATGGGCACGCCGATCCCGACCGAGACGCCCACGGCGATGACCGCGATGGTGATGGTGATCCGCGCCCCGAAGAGGATGCGCGAGAAGACGTCGGAGCCCATCCTGTCGGTGCCGAAGAGGTGGTCGGCCGAGGGCGGTTGCAGCCGTTCCGTCAGGTGGAAGGCGGTGACGTCCTCGGGGTAGGGGGCCAGGACGGGCGCGAAGATCGCGACGAGGATCAGGCCGAGGATGAGGGCGGCCCCGATGGTCGCGGCCCGGTCCGCCAGAAGCCGTTTCAGAGCGGTCATTTCAGGGTCCTCGGGTCGATGAAGGTGTGGATGATGTCGACGAGGAGGTTCACGCCGATGAAGACGACGCCGACGATGATCGAGAAGCCGAGGATCGCCTTGGTGTCCGATTGCAGGATCGACTGCACCGCGTAGGTGCCAAGGCCCGGCCAGTCAAAGACCGCCTCGACCACCACGGCGCCGGCAAAGAGCGAGCCGAAGATCAGGCCGATCTGGGTCACGGTGGAAATCAGGGCGTTGCGCAGCACGTATTTCCACGTGATCAGCGTGGTGGGAAAGCCCATGGCGCGTTCGTAGAGCACGAAGTTGGAGTTGATCACCTCCAGCACGCCCGCGCGGGTGAAGCGCACCAGCGTGGCGGCGGCCGGAAGGGCCAGCGTGATCGCGGGCAGCAGCATGTGGTGCAGCGTGTCCCAGAACGAGGCCCAGTCCCCGGTGAGCAGCGAGTCGAGCAGGTAGAAGCCGGTGATCTCCTCCGGTCCCCAGCCGGCGATCCGGCCGTTGAGCGGCGTCCAGCCCAGCTTGGTCGAGAAATACATCTGAAGCTCCATCGCCAGCCAGAAGCTGGCCACGGCGAGGCCCGAGACCGAGAGCACCCGCAGGGTCTGGTCGATCATGGAATTGCGCTTCACCGCCGAGATGACGCCGAGCGGCACGCCAAGCCCGATGGCAAGGACCATGGCGGCCATGGTCAACTCCAGCGTGGCGGGCAGCCGGTGCAGCAGGTCTTCGGAAATCGCCCTCTGTGTATAGAGGCTCTTGCCGAGGTCCCCTGTGGCGAGGTCGGCGACATAGCGGCCGAACTGGACGTGAAGCGGCTGGTCGAGGCCCATCTCGGCGCGCAGCGCCTGCACCTGTACCTCGGTCGCGTTCTCGCCCGCAATGATCCGCGCCGGGTCGGTCGGGATCACGTTGGAGATGAAGAAGACCACGAAGACGAGGCCGAAGAGGGTAGGAATGAACCAGACGAGGCGGGACAGGATGATTTCCAGTCTGCGCATGGAGGAAGCTCCGATCGGGCTGGGAAGGTCTTGCTGGGTGAAGAGGGCGAGGCACCGTGACGGGGAGAGAGGCCGCGGCGCCCCGATCAGGCCCCCCGGAGGGGGCCGTCAGAGGGGGGCGTCAGAGGGGATCACTCCTCGAGGTAGGCCCACCGCATGTCCTGGCCGTTGCCAACCGGGCAGAAGCGGACGTTCTTCACGTTGGAGGCATAGGGGCCGAACCACTTGGTGTTGTAGATCCAGATACCGGCGGCATCCTCGTAGATCTGCGTGGTGGCGTCGGCGTAGAGCTGCGCGCGCGCGTCCTGATCGGTGATGATCAGGGCCTGCTCCAGCTTCTCGTCCACCGCGTCGTTGTGGTAGTCCGAGACGTTCCGCGTCGGCGCATAGCGCGAGGCATAGAGCTCACCCACCCAGTTGTTCGGATCGACGTAGTAGGTCGACTTCCAGTAGGGCACCATGTCGGGCATCGTGTCGGGGTTCTGCATCGCCGAGGAGATCACCGGCCAGGGCGAGCTCTCGATCTCCACCTCGATGCCGAGCTGCGAGAGCCCGTTCTGCATCAGCGCCGCGGCCTGTTCGGTTTCCGAGAAGCCGGCCAGCGTGCCGATCTTGATCGTGCGGATGTCGTCGCCATGTTCGGCCTTGTAGGCGTCGAGGTATTCCTGCGCCTTTTCGAGGTCGTAGTCGTAGCCCGGCACGTCCGGTGCGCCCCAGAGGTTGCCCGGCATGATCGTGGGGTTGCGGGCGACGGTGCCCTGCATGATCTCGTTGATGTAGCCGTCGTAGTCGAAGGCATGCACCATCGCCATGCGGAAGTTCTTGTCGTCCAGGGGCGCGCGGCCGTTGTGCATCGCGATGTGGAAGACGCGCATGGATTCTTCTTCCATGATCTGCACATCCTCGTCGGCGCGCAGGCGCTCCACCTGGTCGGGGGCGAGGTAGCCGTCGAGGCCCTGGTAGTCGCCGCGCATCAGGCCCTGGATCCGGGTGTTGGTTTCCAGCACGGTGCGGAATTCGATCTCGTCGAAGTACTTCTCGCCCCAGCCTGCAAAGTGATCGGCAAAGCGTTCGCCGATGAAGCCGCGCGCCGGGTCATAGCGTTGCAGCATGTACGAGCCCGAGCCCGCGACGTGGTCGATCATGTAGGCCTGGCCCCAGTCGCCATCGACCTCGTTTTCCTTCACCAGCGTGGAGTTCACCACGAGGATATCGGGCACCAGCGCCGCGAAGATCGCGGAGGGTTCCTTGAGGGTGAAGGCGACGGTGGTGTCGTCCACGGCCACGGTCTGGCCCGGGTCGATCATCGGCAGGAAGAGCGAGCCCGCGCCCCGCTTCAGCTCCAGCATCCGCTCGAAGGAATAGACGACATCCTCGGCGGTCATCTTGGTGCCGTCGTGGAAGGTCACGTCGTCGCGCAGGTTGAAGGTCCAGGTCAGGCCGTCCTCGGAGACCGAGTGATCGGTGGCCAGCCACGGGATCAGCTGCGGGGGATTGTCCACCCAGCGGTAGAGCCCGTCGTAGAAGTTGAGCCGCGACGCCACGCGGGCCACGTCGCGCACGGTGTGCGGATCGAGCGTGTCATAGGCGGAGTTGTTGGCATGAACATAGCGATCCTGGGCCACACCCAGGGTCGGGGTCATCAGCGCAAGTGCGGAGCACAGCGCCAGAACGTGATGTTTCATGGCGTTTATCTCTCTGTTGGTTGACGTTGATTTGTTGTCTTTGTCTTGGCCGCACCGGGGAGGGACCGGGACGGCAAGGGCCCGTGCGGGGCCGCGTGGGGATGACGGGGCGGGGGTCAGCCGTTGGCCTTCACCCAGTCCACGATCTCGGCATGGGTGGCGAACCAGACGTCGCCCTTTGCCTTTGCCAGCTTGATCAGCTCTTCGAAGATCCAGACCCGCGACCGATAGCCGGTGATGTGCGGATGCATGGTCAGCTGGAACAGCCCGCCCTCGGCGTAGGCGGCTTCGAACTCCTTCGAGAAGATGTCGAAGACGGCCTCGGGCGGCGTGTAGGGGCGTAGCGCCGAGAAGCGGTTCATGTTGAAATAGACGGCGTCGTCGCGGATCCATTCGACGGGCAGTTCCACCACGCCGGTGTCCGCGCCGTCGAGCAGGAGGCGGTAGCAATCCACATCCGCCATGAGCGAGCTGTCATAGCTCAGCCCCATGTCGCGGGTGATTTCCAGCGTGGCCTGCGAGAAATCCCACGACGGCGTGCGGATGCCCACCGGGCGCGCGCCGCTGATCTTTTCCAGCATATCGGCCGAGCGCATCTGAAGATCGCGTTCCACCGGCTCGGGCAGGACCGAGTTGCGTTCGTGGATCCAGCCGTGGATGCCGACCTCGTGGCCCTCGGCCACGAACATGCGGGTCTCCTCGGGGTAGAGCTGCGCCACCACGGCGGGGACATAGAAGCTGGCCTTGATGTCGTGGCGGCGGATGATCTCCATGACGCGCGGAATGCCCTGCCGGTTGCCGTACTGGCCGCGGCTCATGGCGCCGATGGACTTGCCACCGTCGCGCAGCTCGTTCGTCTCGTGGTCCACGTCGAAGGACATGGCGACGGCGCATTTGGCGCCACCGGGCCAGGTGGCGGGCTTGAGGCTTTCACCGGCGCGCACGCGATCGACCTTGCCGCGCCAGACCTCTTCGGGCCATTCCCAGGGGTTTTCAGATATGCTCATGATCTCAGGTCCTTAGGGGAAGGGGTGGCCAGATACGGGCAGCACCTGCCCGGTGATGAACCCCGCCCGGTCCGAGGCGAGGAAGGCGCAGGCAGCGGCGATGTCGGCGGGCTCACCCAGACGGCGCATGGCAATGTTCTCGACCATGCGTTTCTGGCCCTCCTCGCCGTAGCCCGCCCATTGCTTTTCATAGTCGGGCGAGGTGCGCAGGAAGCCCGGCGCGACGGAATTCACGGTGATCCCGAAGGGCCCCAGCTCCAGCGCCATCTGGCGGGTCAGGCCGATCAGCCCGTGCTTGGCCGAGCAATAAGACTGGATGCCGGTCAGGCTGGGTTTCAGCCCCGCGCCGGAGGAGATCGTCACGATCCGGCCCGAGCCGCGCGCCTTCATGGCCGGGATCACGGCGCGGATCAGGTTGAAGGCCGACATGACATTGCCGTCATAGATCGACATCCATTCTTCGTCCGTGACCTCTTCCAGAGGTTTCTTGGTGTTGCCGCGCACGCCGCCGGCGGAATTCACCACCACATCGGGGGCCAGATCGCCAAAGCGCGCCTTGACCGCCTCGAAATCGCCAAGGTCGATCACCTCCGTCTCGACACCCGGATGGGCGGCGGCAAAGGCGGCCAGCTCGTCGGCGAGGATATCGGCGGCCACGACGCGGGCGCCTGCGGCGGCGAATTCGGCCGCGATGCCCGCCCCGATGCCGCGGGCGGCCCCGGTCACGAGGACGGTCTGGCCGGAGAAGTCGAAGCTGATCATTCCGCCGCCTCCTGCACCTGCATCGACCGGGCGAGGCCCGGCACGCGGGTCTTCACGGCTTCCACGGCCTCCCAGACCTCGCTTCCGTCGCCCTTGCGGGCGGTTTCGGGCAGGGCCTCGATCCGGTCGAAGACCTCGCGTTTGACGAAGTGGCGCCAGTGCACCGGCATCATGGTCAGCGCCTGCGTCAGCGCGGCGTAGTTGGCATCGGTCCAGATCGCCTCGTAGGCGCGGCGGCTTTCGTTGTAGCTGAAGGTCGTGGGGGCGGGGGCCACATGGGCATCGCGCAGGGCCTTGGTGGCGGCGGCATCCAGCACGCCCTCGCGGTCCACGACGACGCCATAGCTGGCCTTGGCCTTCTCGGGCGTGACCGAGCCGCGCAGCACGTCGCGCACCACCAGATCCACCGGGCGCGCGAAGGGATCGCCATAGCCCGCGCCGCCGCCCGAGGTCAGGTTGAACACGTCGCCCGGCCCCATGGTCACGACGTCGGTATTGCCGAGGTTGATCTCCTCGCCCTTGGGCGTCACCCGGGTGAAGAGCGAGGGCGCACCGGGCTGCCCGCCCGCGCCGCCCCAGGCGGCAAAGATCGTGCGGTCGCGGTTGCGCGCGGTGATCACGGTGTCCGGGGTGAAGACCTCCACCTCCAGCTCTGTCGCCATGCCGCCCCGCGCGGTGCCGGGGCCGCCGCTGTCGGGCACGAGGCCATAGCGGCGGAACTTGATCGGCACCTCGACCTCGTTGATCTCGACCGGGGTGTTCTTGAGGAAGGCCGAGTTGGCCCCCGACCCGTCGGTGCCATCGCCAAGCGCCGAGCCGCCCGCGCCGCCCGTCACCGGGTCGATCGAGGCCATGGAGAGCTTGCCGCTGGCGGCGTCGAAGGTCTTGACGTTCACGATCCCGCCGCCGCCCGCCGCGCCCACGGGCAGACGGTCCGGGGCGGCGGCGTGGAACGCCCCCATGATGACCCCCTGCAGCCGCCCGCAGGTGAGCGAGCGCATCCCGACTGCAGCAGGGTACTGGGGATTGAGCACCGTGCCCTCGGGCACGACGCATGTCGCCGCCCTGAGGATGCCGCCGTTCAGCGGGATCGACGGGTCGAGCGTGTAGAGACAGTAGTTGTAGCCCACCATCAGCAGGATGTGCCGGGGATTGCCTCCGGTGGGCATGTTGAGGGCGGATTTCAGCTGTGGATCGGAGCCGGTGAAGTCCATGATGACCTCATCCCCGCGCACCTTCAGCGTCAGTTCCAGCCGCACCGGCACGCCGCCCGGCCCGTCCTCGTCAAGGTAATCGACAAAGCGGTGGTCGCCGTCGGGCAGGCCCGAGATCACGGCACGCGCCCGCGCCTCGCCCACGTCCAGCAGGTCCTCGATGCCGTTCTTTACGGTCTCGACGCCGAACTTCCGGATCATCTCGTGCATCTTGGCTTCGCCGGTGTTCACGGCGGCGATCTGCGCGTTCAGGTCGCCCCGGTTCTGATCGGGCATGCGGACGTTCAGCATCATCGTCTCGATGAGCTGGTCGTTCATCACGCCCCGGCTGATCAGCTTGGTGGGGCGGAAGCGGATGCCCTCCTGATGGACCTCGGTATTGGCCCGCGACAGCGAGGCGGGCACCGCGCCGCCCATGTCGGTGTTGTGGATATGGCCGACGGCAAAGGCGATGATCTCGCCCTCCCAGAAGATCGGCTTCCAGATGTGCATGTCCGGCGTATGGGTGCAGACGAAGCCCGAGTAGGGGTCGTTCGTCACGCAGATGTCGCCCTCCTCGTAGTCGTCGATCATCTCCAGCGCGCCCTTGTAATCAAGGCCGATGAACCACGTGGCGCCAAGGTCTCGCGGGCTGGCGAAAGTCATGCCCGAGGGCGTGACGAGGCCGGTGGTGAAATCCTCGGTCTCTTTCACGAAGGTCGAATGCGCGGTGCGGAAGAGGGTGAAGGCCATGCTTTCGGCCACGGCCTGCGCGTGGTTCTCCAGCACTTTGAGGGTGACGGGATCAGTGCGCATCGGCGGTCTCCGCGAGGGTGAGGATCAGGTTGCCATGGCCATCGACCTCGCCGCTGAAGCCGGCGGGCACGATGGTGGTGGTGTCGTCCTGCGCGATCACGCAGGGGCTGACGAAGGTGGCACCGGGCGTCAGGTCGTTCCGCTTGAAAAGCGGCACCTCGCGGCGTGCGCCGTCCAGCCAGGCCGACATGCTGGCCTGCGCCGTCACCGTCTTCGGCTGGGGCGTGCTGCGCGGCAGGGTCGGCTTGGCCGAATGGCCGGTCACCACGAGGTTGATCGCGATGATCTGGATCGGCGCCTCGGGGTCGGCATGGCCATAGAGGCGGCGGTGCTCGGCGTGGAAGGCCTCGGCCACCGGGGTGATGTCGCCCTTGGCCAGCGTGGCGGGGTCGATGGGCACCTCGATCTCGAAGCTTTGCCCGCGGTAGCGCATCTCGCCCGAGGCGTGGAAGACCGGCCTGCCCTCGTAGTGCTGTTCTTCGACCATCCAGCGGCGGGCCTTTTCGGTCAGCCGGGCGATGGTCTCGCCCATGCGCGGGGCATTGGCGGGGGCGAGGTCGTAGTAGGCGGTTTCGGTGAAATCGTTGCGCACATCCGCCGTCAGCCCGCCGAGCGCCGAAAGGACGCCGGGGGAGGGGGGCACGATCACGCGTTTCATGCCGAGGTCGCGGGCAAGGAAGCAGGCCATCATCGGGCCGCCGCCGCCGAAGGCCAGCAGGGAGAACTCGCCCACGTCGATGCCCCGGCGCGAACACAGCTTGGACACCTCGCGGAACATCCCCGAGACGGCGATGCCCACGATGCCCTCGGCGGTTTCCTCCAGCGTGCTGCCGAGGCTGTCGGCCAGCGGCTGGATCACCTCGACGGCCTTGTCGCGGTCGACCGAGACCATGCCATAGCCAAGCGCGGAAAGGTCCAGCAGGCCCAGCGTCACGAAGGCATCGGTGATCGTCGCCTGCGTGCCGCCCCGGCCATAGGCCGCAGGCCCGGGGGTGGAGCCCGCGCTGTCCGGCCCCACGGTCAGCATACCCGCCGCGTCGATCCGCGCGATGGAGCCGCCGCCCTCGCCGATGGAGGTGACCGAGACGGTGGGCACGAAGATCGGGAAATCGCCCACGACCTCGTTCATGCCATAGCCGGGCTGACCGCCGGTGATGATCGCCACATCCGCCGAGGTGCCGCCGATGTCGAGGCTCAGCACCTTGTCCTCGCCGGCCTCGCGCGCGACGAAGGCCGCGCCCATGACGCCCGCCGCCGTGCCCGACAGCAGCATCTCGACGCAGGCGGTCTTGCCGACCTCGACCGACATGATGCCGCCGTTCGACTTGGTGATCATCGGCTCGGGCGTCACGCCGATGCCAGACAGCGCCTCTTGCAGCGCGCCAAGGTACTGGGACACGCGGGGCTGCACATAGCCGTGGATCACGGCGGTGGAGGAGCGTTCGTATTCCCGGATGATCGGGCGCACCTCGTGCGAGGTGAAGACATGCAACTCGGGTGCGATTTCGGCGATCAGGCGCTTGGCCTGCTGTTCGTGGGCCGGGTTGCGGTAGCTGTGCAGGAAGGAGATCACCACACCTTCGGCCCCGCGTGCCTTGGCTGCCGCCACGGCGGCGCGCAGGCTGTCCTCGTCCAGCGGGCTGTCCACGGTGCCGTCGGCCAGCATCCGTTCCGCCACGCCGAAGACGAGGTCGCGGGTCACCAGCGGCTCGGGCCGGGAGGACAGCAGGTGGTAGGGATCGGGCATCTTGAGGCGCGCCAGTTCCAGCACGTCGCAGAAGTTCTCGGTGGTGAACATGGCAAGGCGGATGCCCTTGCGCATGATGATCGAGTTGATGCCCACGGTAGTGCCATGGGTGAAATACGAGATATCGCCGGGTGCGATGCCAAAGCGGTCTTCCAGCGCCTTCAGGCCATCGATGACCTCCTGTCCCGGCTTGTCGGGGGTGGTCAGAACCTTGACGGTGCCCATGCTGCCCGCCGTTTCATCGAATGCGCAGAAGTCGGCAAAGGTGCCGCCGATGTCCACGCCCACGCGATAACCCATCACGCGTCTCCTTGTGGTGTCAGTGTCTGGTTGTCTTCGGGGCCGGGCCGATAGCCGAGCCGCGCGCTGATCCGGGCGGCGCCCTCCAGCACGGCGGCCAGCATCTCGTCCCGGCGCTGTTCGTAGCGGGCGGTCACGGTGGCCACGTCGATCACGGCCACGACGTTGCTTTCCGCGTTGCGGATCGGGGCGGCGATGCCGGCCCCGCCGGTGGCGTATTCGTCGACGATGGTGCCGAAGCCGTCGGCGCGGATCTGGGCGAGGGCCGCGCGGATCGTGGCCTCGTCCGTGGGGGTCCGGTCGTTGAAGGCGCGCAGCTCGGTCCGGGCGAAGTAGTCGTCGATCACCTCATCCGGCTGGAAGGCCAGCAGGACCCGGCCCATCACCGTGCCGTAGCCCGGCAGCGAGGATTGGTCCGAGGCGTCGTAGCGGATCGGCTGGCGGCTGACGGCCTTGGTCACCAGTCGGGCGTTCTGTTCCGGGGTGCGGACGCAGACGAAGACCGTCTCGTCCAGCAGGTCGCGCATCTCTTCCACCACAGGGGCGGCGACGGAGGTCAGGAAGCCCTCCAGCCCGCCGACCCAGCCGAAGCCCTGGCGGAAGGTCTCCACGATGGCATAGCGGTCGGCGCTGTCCTTCTTGACGTAGCCACGCGCCACGAGGGTCGAGAGCAGCCCGTAGGCCGAGGACTTGGGAAAGCCCAGCCGGGCCACAAGCTCGTTCAGGCGCATCGGCTCCGGCTGGCGGGAGAGCAGCTCCAGCACGTCGAGGACCCTTGCGGCGGACTTGACTTGATTGTTCATATATGTGAACCTTGTTCGCGTCTGTAACCAGTTGACGGAACGGCAGGGCCGTCTGTCAACACCCGTGTGGGTTGCGGCAGCGCAGCATCGGCCGCGCACGACCAGACGCCGACCGCGCTGCGAGGCACTGCGCGGGGCAGGCCGTCACAGGCCCGTTACATCCATTTGACCGTTGTAGAATTGACCCGCGCGGCCTCGCGCCGAGGGGGAGTTTCAGGTCGCAAAATACGCCTGAACGAACGCATAACGGCCCCTCACGGGGCCGCTAAATTTATTCTCAAATATGCACGCAAGATGGGCATCTGGCCGGGCAGGGGGCGCGAATCACGCCCCGCGCGGGGTCAGAAGGCCAGCGGCACGAAGGCGATCAGCAGGTAGACCAGCACCAGAACCGCCAGATAGGGCAGCACGGCGCGGGTGATCCGCTCGATCGGCAGGCCCGAGGTGGTGGAGGCGACGAAGAGGTTGATCGCCACCGGGGGCGTGACCATGCCGATGGCGAGGCCCACCACGATGATGATGCCGAAGTGCACGGTGCCCAGACCCAGCTGTGCCGCCAGCGGCAGCAGCATCGGCGTCAGGATGATCAGCGCCGAGGCCGTTTCGAGGAAGACGCCGGCCAGCAGGATCACCACCATGATGATCAGCAGCAGCACGTAGGTGTTCGAGGAGAGCGACAGCGCGTATTCGGCGATCTGGTTCGGCACCTGCCAGCTCGACAGGGTCCAGCTGAGGACCGAGGAGGCGGCGATGACGAACATGATCACGGCGGTGGTGACACCGGCGCGGATCATGATCTGGTACAGCTGCTTCAGCGACATGTCGCGGTAGATGAAGAGCGAGACGAGGATCGCGTAGTTCACCGCGACGACCGCGGCCTCGGAGGGGGTGAACTGCCCCGAGAAGATGCCGCCGAGGATGATCACGGGCGCCATCAGGCCCCAGCTGGCGGAGAGGAACGTCCGCCCGATGGTGCGCAGGTTCAGCGCCGTGCCCCGCGGGTAGGCGCGCTTGTGCCCCTGCCACAGGGCCACGGCGATCAGGCCGATCCCCATGGCGACCCCGGGGATGAAGCCGTTGAGGAAGAGGGCGCGCACGCTTTCCTGCGCGATCACCGCGTAGATGATCATCGGGACCGAGGGCGGGATGACCACGCCGATGGTGCCCGAGGCGGCGATGAGCGAGGCGGCGGAGGCCGGGTCATAGCCCTTGCGCTTGAGTTCCGGCACGAGGCTGGCGCCCACGGCCGCCGTAGTGGCCGCCCCTGAGCCCGAGATCGCGGCAAAGAACATCCCCGCCAGCACCGAGACGATGGAGAGGCCGCCCTTGATGAAGCCGAAGAGGCTGTCGGCGAAGGCCACGAGGCGTTTCGAGATCTCTCCCTGTGCCATGATATCGCCGGCGAGGACGAACATCGGCACGGCGACGAGCGCGAAGGAGTTGATGCCCGAGAACATCTGCTGCGGCACCACCATCAGCGGCATGCCCGAGAGGTTCAGCGCCGTCATGGTGGCCGCGCCGATCACGATGGCGACCGGCAGGCCCAGCAGGAGGAAGAGAACGAAGAGACCGGCGAGAACGAGGCTCATGTCCGGTCCTCCGGGGCGAGGTCATGTTCCAGCGTCTCGTCCATCTCCACGTGGGCCTCGCGCAGCGGCAGGCCGGCGATCAGGCGGATCAGGTCGATCGCGGAAAGCCCGGCCATCACGAGGGCGGCGGCGGGCATGACGGCATAGACGTAAGTCATCTTGAGCCGCAGCGAGGGCGACTTCTGGAAGCTCTGCATGTTCATGTACTGCCAGCCGATCCTGGTCAGCGTCAGAAGGAACACGATCGCCACGAGGATCGCCACGCCGGAGGTGATCCGGCGCAGCATGGGGGGCAGGTTGTCCCGGAGCAGGGTGACGGCGATGTGCCGTCCCTGCTGCCAGGCCAGCGTGGCACCGATGAAGGTGATCCAGATCAGCAGGAAGCGCGCCACTTCCTCCGTCCAGCTGACGGAGGTGAAGAAGAGACGCGACACGATCTGCAGCGTGATCACCGCCGTCAGCCCGGCCATGCCGGCGAAGACGACGGGTTTCAGCACCGTGCCGACCATCCGGTCGATCCACGCCAGCCCCTTGAGCATCTTACTTCAGCGCCTCCTGGATGCGCGGCAGGTAGTCGCCGAACTTGGCGCCGTACTTCTCGTAGACCGGAGCGATGGCGGCGGAGAAGGCGGAGAGGTCGGGGTTCTCTTCCACGGTCATGCCGGCGTCCTTCAGCGCGGTCAGCTGCTCGGCGGCGGCTTCGGCGTTCAGGTCACGCTCGTACTGGGCCGCTTCGCGGGCGGCGTCGGTCACGATCTGCTGCACCTCTTCCGAGAGCTGGCCCCACTTCGGCATGCCCATGACGAAGACGGCGGGCGCATAGGTGTGGCGCGTCAGGGTCATGTTGGTCTGGGTCTCGTTCAGCTTGAAGGAGTAGACCACGTTCACCGGGTTTTCCTGCCCGTCGATGGTGCCCTGCTGCATCGCGGTCAGCGCTTCGGTCCAGGCCATCGGGATGGCGTCGGCGCCGAGTTCGCGGAAGGTGTCGATGTAGACGGGGTTTTCCATGACGCGGATGCGCAGGCCCTTCAGGTCCTCCGGCGTCGTCACGGCCTTCTTGGAGTTGGTCAGGTTGCGGAAGCCGCGTTCGGCATAGGCGAGGCCCTTGAGGTTCACTTCCGACAGCCGGTCCAGCAGTTCCTGGCCGATCTCGCCGTCGAGGACTTCATAGGCCTTCTCGGGGGAGGGGAAGAGGAAGGGCAGTTCGAAGACGGCCATCTCCTCGAGGAAGTTGGAGACCGGCCCGTTGGTGATCAGGCCCATGTCCACGGTGCCGATCTGCATGCCTTCCAGCAGCGTGCGCTCGTCGCCCAGCGTGGCGTTGGGAAAGATCTCGACGGTGATCGCCCCGTCGGAGGCTTCGCCGACCAGTTCCTGGAACTTCACGGCGGCGGCGTGGTAGGCGTCCTGCTCGTTCACCACATGCGCGAGGCGCAGGGTCACGGGCTTGATCTCGGCGGCCAGCGGCAGGGCCGAGCCGGCAAGCGTCAGGGCGGCCAGGGCGGCCGCTTTCACGTAGTAGGTCATGTATCCTCCCAAACGGGTCTGAGGGGCGCAATGGGGCAGCGCCCGGGGCAACAAACAATCGCGCACCCGCTCCCTCCCGTTGCTTTTGGTTCTCAGACGCCGGGCGGAGTGGCGATTTGTTGCGCTTATGGGATGGATACAGGGGGAATTGCAAGGCAGGGCGGGGAAATCGCGACCTTGCGCAGGCGGCGGGGCTATTGGCGCGTATGGCCGCCACCGGGCGAGGGCCGGTCGCACGGTCGCTCCGGCCTTGCCGCCTGTCCGGGGCCGGACCTTTCGCGACAGGACCGGGGGCCGTCCGACCGGGCGGCCCGTTCTCCATGTCTGGTGCCGGGGCCGAGCAGCCGACCGCCATTGGCCGCGCCGCTGCCCCGCGCCGCAATAGGCGGGCCGGGTGAAAATGCGCCGAAATGGTGCCGCGAAGTGCCCGCTGAAACCGAGGCGGCGGCGCGGATCGGGGGCGAGTTTCACCTGCGCCGGAAAAAAATCGGCTGTTGGGCGAAATTTTTTTCAGTCCCTGTTTGGCCCTCTGGGAATTATTCACGAAATCCGCACTTAAAGATATATTTCAAAACATTGTTTCAAATTCAGCGCCTTACAGGTTTAAACGGACAGTATGGAAACAAGCCTTTGAAATTGAATGTTTTTTACTCACGCGGCCCTCACGCCGTCGTGACCGGAGACGTCTGAAACTCGACCCTTTGACGCTACGTGACTCCGGACGCAACCAACGGAGGAAATTGTTGTGGCCTATTTGGAACAGTCTTTTGAAGAGTTTCGCGCGTCGCTCTCGGGCGCCGCATCGACCTACACGGTCGACTTTGCAGCCCTGAATAATTCGGGCGTGCTCGGCAATGCCGTGCTGGCGCTCGGCGAGCCGCAGGAGGACGGCACGCAGCTTCTCACCGTTGCGGTGCGTGTGACCGGCATGGAGGCCGGCGCGCCGGTGCCCCAGCACATCCACGGCCTCTTTGACGAGGACGGCAACCCGATCGACTCGATGGCGCCCACCATTGCCAGTGACGCTGACGGCGACGGCATGGTCGAAGTGCTGGAAGGCGTGCCGAGCTATGGCGACGTCCTGCTGTCCATGGGGGCCGATGACGGCCTGCCCACCACCGAGGCCGACGGCAGCTTCACCTACATTCGCAGCTTCAACGTCAACGATGCCAGCCTGTTCGGCAGCCCGGTGACCGGCGCTGACTACGACGGTGCCGACATCATGCCGCTGGCCCTGCGCGAGATCGTCCTGCATGGCGTGAACGTCCAGCCGGGGATCGGTGAAGGCACCGGCGGCGAAATCGACGGCAGCCAGGATGGTTTCGTTCCGATCCTGCCCGCGGCAGCCGGCAGCATCGAGATCGCCCGCCTGGACGAGGCGCTTGAGGTGCTCGGCACGATGCAGGCCAGCCTCGGCGTGGAGGTCATGCTGGGCGATGACGGCAACGACGTCTCGGGCACCGAAGGTGACGACGTCATCGAAGGTGGCGCCGGCGACGATGTGATCGCAGGCCTTGCCGGACGCGACATGCTGACCGGCAACGGCGGCATGGATGTCATCGACGGCGGCTGGGGTGACGACACGGTGATGGCCGGTGACGACACCAACATGGAAAACGGCGCTGACAGCGGTGCCTCGGGTGCCCTGCCGCTGAGCGAATATGACAATGGCTACGCCGGTGGCGCGGGCGACGACATGCTGGTCGGTGGCGCAGGCGATGACATCATCACCGGCGACGACGAAAGCCGCGTCTCCACCGTCACGGGCGAGACCTTCGATGCCGGCGCCGATGGCTCCGACACGATCTATGGCGGTGCCGGCAACGATGAAATCCACACCGGCAGCTGGGCCGATGGCGATGATGGCTTCGGCAACACCCACACGGGCATGATGGACGACACCGCCTATGGCGGCGACGGCGATGACATCCTGCGGGGTGCAGGCGGCAACGACTGGCTGTCCGGCGACGCGGGCAATGACAACATCGGCGGCGGCGGCGGCCACGACACCATCGCAGGTGGCATGGGCGACGACAGCCTCTTTGGCAACGCCGGCATGGACATCGTCTCGGGCGGCATGGGCAATGACACGATCGAAGCCGGCAGCGGTGACGAGAACACGCCCACCCGGTCGGACTGGGGTGCTTCGGGGGCCCTGCCCATCGACGACTATGACAACGGCAGCGCGGGTGGCGCAGGCGACGACCTGATCCGCGGCGGTGACGGCGATGACCTGATCACCGGGGACGACGACAGCCGCGTCTCGGCCCACACCGGCGAGACCTTCGACCAGATGGCCGATGGCTCTGACACGATCTTCGGCGGTGCCGGCAACGATGAAATCCACACCGGCAGCTGGGGCGATGGTGACCAGGGCCTTGGCAACACCAACTCGGGCATGATGGCCGATGTCGCCTATGGCGGTGACGGCAACGACATCCTGCGCGGCGCGGGCGGCAACGACCGTCTCTTCGGCGATGCGGGCAACGACAACATCGGCGGTGGCGGCGGGTCCGACACGATCATGGGCGGCACCGGTGACGACTTCCTGTTCAGCGGTGGCGGAGACAGCGACACGGCGGACATGTTCTACGGCGGTGCCGGGAATGACACCATCGAAGGGGGCGCCGGGAACGACGCCGCCTGGGGTGGCTCCGGCAACGACATGATCTCCGGCGGGGCCGGGTCCGACACGCTGGCGGGCAATGAAGGCGATGATGTCGTCAGCGGCGGCGCCCTCGCCGACTTCCTGTTCGGCGGGACCGGCGATGACTTCATCAACGGTGGCTTCGGCCATGACGAGGTGTATGGCGGCGCCGGGGCGGATCGGTTCTTCCATGCGGGAGCCGAAGGCCACGGCACCGACTGGATCGGCGATTACGACGCCTCGGAAGGGGACGTGCTGCTCTTCACCGCGGGCCAGACCGTCGACAACCTCGGGGTCAACTTCGCCAACTCGGGCGCAGGCGACGCAGGCACGGACGAGCTCTTCGTCAGTGACCTGACCACGGGCCAGACCCTCTTTGCGCTGGTGGACGGCGCCGACCTGACTTCGCTGAACGTGATGATCAACGGGTCGGAGTACGACCTCCTCGTCTGAGGCACGTCCTGCGACTGACCTCCGACGCGGGGCGACAGGAAAGGGGCCGGAGAGTTCTCCGGCCCCTTTCTCATGCGCGCAAGGGAACATGCGGCGCCCCGGTGCCGCGGCCACGACACTCTCCCTACTGGTGGACCAACCGGGTCGGTTTCGGAGGAGCGGTGCCCAACGTGGCCCGCTCGGGCGCGGTGAGCGCAGCGGTGATTCATCTGGCGCGCCGGCTCAGAAGGGGCACTCTCACAGGCCGCAGGCAAGGAGGTCACCGCCTCTGCACTGGATGGGATAGGCACGTCTCGCGGGACGTGGCGGAGGCGTTGAGGAGAGAGGCGCGCCCTGGTCCTGAGCGCGCGCTCAGCCAGGTGACTGTGATCTCGGTTCGGGTGCCTGCGAGGCGCTGCCAAGTCCGGCGGCCCTCACATGCCACCTCCAGATCGCGGAGTTCGATACATCTGTGGAACTCTTCCGCTCACATGAGGCGGACGACCGTTCCCGGTGCGAAGACCCTGCACCGCTGACGCGGTCTATTTTCAGTTCTCAAGGAAAAATGGCTGGGGTGGTAGGATTCGAACCTACGGTACACTGTACCAAAAACAGTTGCCTTACCACTTGGCTACACCCCAACTGTGGGGCGCTGATTACTCTGAGCTTGCGGGCGGTTCAAGCCCCATTCCGGAAAAAAATCACCCGCCGAAGACGATTTTTGCGCCGGGCGCCGGGTGCCCTCGGGTCAGCATCGTCGTGCCGCAGGGGAAGGCCCCTGCGTCACTCGGAGGGCGCGTCGCGGGTGAGGAGATTCTTGCCTGCCGCATCGGCCCGTTCATGCTCCACGATCCGTTCCAGCGCCTGGTCCGTGCCGGCGTCGAGGTCCGGGATGTTCCCGGTGCGCAACGCATCCGGGCGGGGCGTGTCGCGGGGCGGGAGGCGCTCTGCCTGTGCGCCGGACTGTGCGCCGGACTGTGCGCCGGACTGTGCGCCGGACTGTGCGCCGGACTGTGCGCCGGACTGTGCGCCGGGCGGGGCTTCGGTCGGGGCGCCGGACGGGACGACAAGGCCTGCGCCGCTCAGGCGGAAGCCGGGTTCGGGCATGGCGATTCCCTCGGCCGCGAAGACGAGCATCAGCTGGCGGATCGCCTCGCCGCGGGCGGCGAGCAGGCCGGTCTGCGTCTGGTCGACCCAGCCCTGCATCCGCAGGGTGACCGTGCTGTCGCCGGCCTCGTGGACAAAGGCCGTGGGGGCGGGCGTGGCCAGCGTGTAGGGCAGGGCGGCCAGCGTCTCCTCCGCGAGGGCCCGGGCCTGGGCGAGGTCGGTTTCCGGGGCGACGCCGAGGTCGAAGCTGAACCGCCGCTCGAGGTTGGTGGAATAGTTGACGATCCGGCTCTTGAAGACGGTGGCGTTGGGAATGCGGATCTGGTTGCCGTCGTAGGACAGCAGGATCGTTGCCCGGCTGGTCAGGCGGATGACCTTGCCCTCGTCGCCGTTGATCTCCACCGAGTCGTTGGGCCGGAACGGCTGGCGCATGGAGAGCATGATCGAGGCGATGAAGTTCTCGACTGTGTCCTTCACGGCAAACGAGATCGCCAGCCCGATGATCCCCGCCGCGCCGAGGATGGTCGACAGCAGGGCCGTCGCCCCGAGGATGTCGAGCGCCACGACGATCCCCGCGATGGTGAAGGCGAGGCGCAGGATCTGGCGATAGATGTCCGCGATGAAGGCATTGGGCGCGATCCGATCCCAGGGCTGGCGCATCCGCGCCAGCAGCAGCCCCGCGCCGAGCACCAGCAGGAAGGCCATCGCCGCCACCGCCAGCAGCGGCAGGTAGGCGATGGTCTGCCACGCCCGGTCGCGCATCCGCTGGACCGCGGGGTCGAGCCTGCGGATCACGTCCGTCGTCTCGATGACCTCGTTGCGGATCGCCACCACGCCCTCCACCCGCGCCGCCAGAACGTTCAGCCGCGCGAGGTCGGCCGCGTCCAGCACGCTGCCGCGCAGGGTGACGATGCCCGAACTGACGGTCACGGTGACGTCGTCATAGCTCTCCAGCTCGTGCAGGATGTCGCGGATGCGCACGGCGATGGCGGCATCCTGGTCAGCGCTGTCGGTGACGGTGATCGTGCCGGAGGGCTGGTCGCTCTCCTGCGCGGAAAGCGGCGGCGCGGGGCAAAGCAGCAGCAGGACCAGCAACGGCAGCCACCGCGGATGCGGAAAGCGCATCGGCATGGGGGACAATTCCTTGGGCTCAAATCACCTGGCCCGAGGAAAGCACGCGCTGTGATGCCAGACAATAGGCGGGACTGCGGATGCGAGGGGGCGTCGGGCCCTCGTCGCAGGCCGTGTCGACGGCAGCGCCGTTTTCGGGCCCTTCGGTCGGGCGCCCCGGTCAGGTCCCGCGTTCAGGCGATCAGTCGCGGACCTCGTCTGCGTCCACGCCCCAGAGCCCGGCCTTGTGGGCCCAGCCCTTGTAGCCCGAAACCGACAGGCGGCACCATTCGAGCGAGCAGTCGCCCAGCTTGGCCACCACCCCGCGCTGCAGCTTGGCCACCAGCGGGGCGCCGTCGTTGGCGCGGCTGTGCAGCGGGATCTCGTCGGCCTCCACCAGCACGGTACGCACGCCGGAGAGCAGCGAGTAATGCACCCAGCCGCCGAGGCCCTCGTGGTCACGGACCCGGCGCCAGTGGCCGAATTCCGCGGTGATTTCGAGCGGCTGGTCCTTGCGGACATAGACCCAGTCGATCTTGTGGGTGCGCGAGGGGCCGCGGCGGGCATTGCCCTTGCTGGCCTTCATCGAGACGTAGCGGGGGATCGGCAGGTTGGTGACCGGGCCGCGCTCGGGCTGGTCATGGCGCGGGCCGGCCTCGGGGATCAGCTGCGGGTCGGGGACGCGCAGTGCAAGGTCCTCGCCCCGCTCGCCGGCATCGGGGCCGGTCAGGTCCGCCGGGCGCATCGGGGGGCGGATGCTGTCGAGCGGCGCGGCCTCCGTTGCGGGGCCCGTCTGGGCGGTCTCGGGGGCATCGGTATTCGCCTCGCCCATGCCGCCGGAGAGCGACAGGACGATGCCAAGCGCAAGCGCGCCGGATCGTGAGAAGCGCATGGGACGGCCTGTCCTTCTTCCTGCTCGAAATAATCTTGCTTTGCCTCTGCCGGGGTTCTTGTGCCCCGTGCTGTTCTGCGCCACTTTGCCCGTAACGTGCGCCGATTGGAAGCTTGTGGGAGGGGCGGAATGCCATCTGAACGTCTGAGTGTTGTCGTTACGCGACGCTTGCCCGAGCGTGTCGAAGCCCGGATGAAGGAGCTCTTCGACGTGCAGCTGGGTCCGGAGGATCGTCCGATGACCCGCGAAGAGCTTGTGCAGGCAGTGAAAACCGCCGACGTGCTGGTGCCGAACCTGCGTGACACGATCGACAGTGGTCTGCTGGCGCAGGCCGGGCCCAACCTGCGGCTGATCGCCAACTACGGCGCGGGCGTCGATCACATCGACGTGGCCACCTGCCGGCAGCGCGGCATCCTCGTGTCCTACACGCCCGGCGTGGTGACCGAGGACACCGCCGACATGACCATGGCGCTTGTGCTTGCCGTCACCCGCCGCATCCCCGAGGGACTGGCCCTGATGCAGGGCGGCGAGTGGGAGGGCTGGTCGCCGAACTCCATGCTGGGCGGGCGCATCGCGGGCCGCCGGATCGGCATCCTCGGCATGGGCCGCATCGGGCAGGCCGTGGCGCGCCGCGCCAATGCCTTCGGGATGCAGGTCCATTACCACAACCGCCGCCGCCTGCGCGAAGAGACAGAGCGCGCGCTCTCCGCGACCTACTGGGAGAGCCTCGACCAGATGGTCGCGCGGATGGACGTTCTGTCGATCAACTGCCCGCACACGCCCTCGACCTTCCACCTGATGAACGCCCGCCGTCTCAAGCTGATGAAGCCCGAGGCGGTGATCGTGAACACCTCCCGCGGGGAGGTGATCGACCAGAACGCCCTGACCCGGATGCTGCTGGCCGGTGAGATCGCGGGCGCGGGCCTCGACGTCTTCGAGAACGGCCGGGTCACCAACCCCGAGCTGAAGACCCTGCCCAACGTCGTGCTGCTGCCGCACATGGGCTCGGCCACCGTCGAGGGGCGGATGGAGATGGGCGAGAAGGTGATCATCAACATCAAGACCTTCGCCGACGGCCACCGCCCGCCGGATCAGGTCGTTCCCGGTATCCTGTGAAGGCATCATGAACCGATTTTTCTCGGGCTTCGGGTCGCTGCTTGCAGCGGCCCTTTGTCTTTTCCTCGCCCTCTCGCCCAAGGTGAACCCGCTGACCACGCAGGCGCAGGCCTTCCAGCGCGACATCGCCGTGGCCAGCGGCGCGACCTATATCTCGCTGCGCGCGATCAACGCCGCGCTCTCCTTCGCGCAGGAGGTCGAGGTAGGCGCGACGCTGGGGGTCTCGGCCAATGTGCAGCCGCTGAAGTGGCTGGAGCCGGTGGATGACACGGTCGAGCGGGTCTCGGGCCTCGTCTTTGCCGTGGCGGTGCTGACGGGCGTTCTCTCCATGTCCATGGGGCCGGTGGCGGCGGTGGGCTTCCTGCTGCTGGCGCTTGGCCTGCTGGGGCGGTCGACCTGCGAGGCGACGGGCGGCTGGCACCGGGCGCCGGGGCCGTTCCGGCGCGCCTGCGGCGGCTGCGGGGGCTTGGGCTTTGCCATGGCGATCGGCGTGCCGCTGGCCTTCGTGCTGGGCATCTGGGGCGGTGAGGTCCTGACAGCCGAGGCCTGGGCGCAGTCCCACGCGGTGCTGGAGCGGATCGGCGGCGAGGCGGAGCAGCTGATCGGCACCGCCGACCTGGCGGAGGAGCGCAGCTGGCGCGAGGCGATCACCGCCTACACCAACGCGGCGCAGAGCTTCTGGGACAATGCCGATGACCTGCTCGATGCCTCGCTGACCATCACCGGCATCTTCCTGCTGCGGATGATCGTGCTGCCCTCGCTGGCACTGCTTGCCGTGCTGCGGCTGGTGAAGCATCTCTTCGGCGGGGCGGCGTGAGGCTCTTCCTCGCGCTTCAGCTGCCGGAGGCGGCGCAGGACGAGCTGGACCGCGTGATGAGTGACCTCGGCGCCGGGCGGCTGATGCTGCCCGAGACCTATCACATCACGCTCTCCTTCCTCGGCGACCAGACCGAGGACGCGGCGGAGGCGGTCCACGAGGAGATGGAGGGCCTTGCCTTCGATCCCTTCCCGCTGGCGCTGGAGAGTTTCGGCACCTTCGGCGACAGCCCCTTCGTCCTTTGGGCCGGGGTGGGGGAGAGCGCCGCGCTGACGGCCCTTCAGCGGCAGGTGGCGGGCGCGGTGCGCCGTGCGGGCGTCGAGACCGAGCGGCGGCGCTTCCGGCCCCATGTCACCGCCGCGCGGTTCCGCAAGCGGATGGGGCCGGACGAGGCGATGGCGCTGGATCTTTTCCTGGCCCGCAACGCGGCCTTCCGGGGCACGCCATTCGTGGTCGATCACGTGGCCTTCGTGCAGTCGACCCGGCTGTCGGACCGGGCCGTGCAAGAGGTGTTGGCCCGTTACCCGGACGGGGACGAACTGGACGGGGGCTAGCTCTTGGGCGCCTTGGTCCTTGGGGTCTGTGCCGCGCAGGCGGCGTCCCGCACCACGTTGCGGCACTGGATCAGGCAATAGGCCGCGCCGATCACCGCGAGGCTGGCCACGATGCAGACGAAGGGCACGAGGAACCCGCCGCTCCACGAGGCGACAACTGCCACGGCAAGGTAGGTCGCGACGATGGCCGCGATGATCACCGGCTCTGCCATCAGGTTGGCATCGCCCACGTGGCGGCCCCGGTCGCGGCGGTTGCGGTGGTCCAGCAGCCAGCCCTCCCAATGGTAGAGATCGGGCGCGCCGTTGCCCGCGCTCGCGGCCCGGTGGTTGATCGCCGGGGCGAGGTGTTCGCGCATGTAGCGCGCCAGCAGGAAGGTCTGCTTGAAGCTGCCGCAGTAGATCACGAGGTAGGACAGGCAGATCAGCGCCACCGCCAGCGTAATGAAGGTGATCAGCGGCGCGGCGGTGCCGAGCGCGCCGAAGAGCCGCTCCAGCGTCGTGGCCCCGTCGGTCACCATCCGCGGCACGCCGGCGGTGGTGTTGTTCTTCACCGCGCCGCTGACGAACCCAACGGTGACCGGCAGTGCCACGCCCGCGACGGTGGTCGCGCGGACGGGCAGGGAGCGGCCATAGGCGATCTGTTCACGCTGCTCCGCGCGGAGGATTTCCATCTCGCGCAGCAGCGCCTCGTCGGCAAGGTCGAGGTCCGCCATCTTCAGCGGTTCGCACCGGGCACCCAGAGCACGTCCTGCGCCCCGTTGTCATTGGCGACGCGGCTGGCGACGAAGAACCAGTCCGACAGGCGGTTGAGGTACTTCACCGCCACCGGATTGCAGCCCTCGTCCGCCATCAGCGCCACGGTCAGGCGTTCGGCCCGGCGGCAGACGGTGCGGCACAGGTGCAGATGCGCGGCCAGCGCCGAGCCCCCCGGCAGGACGAAGCTGCGCAGCGGCGACAGGTTGGCGTTCATCGCGTCGATCTCGGCTTCCAGCCGGTCGACCTGGCTCTGGACGGCGCGCAGGGGCGTGTACTCCGCCTCGCCGTCCTTCTCCAAGTTCGGGCGGCAGAGGTCCGCGCCGAGATCGAAGAGGTCGTTCGAGATCCGTTCCAGAGCCTTGTCCATCTCGCCCTCGGCGTGAAGGCGGGCCATGCCGACGGTGGCATTCGTCTCGTCCACGGTGCCATAGGCCTCGACCCGGATCGAGGGTTTCGGCACCCGGCTGCCATCGCCAAGCGCGGTGTCCCCGGCGTCGCCGCCGCGGGTGTAGATCCTGTTCAGTACGACCAAAACGTTATCCCTTGCTGCGCAGCCAGACGATGAGAACGATCACCGCCACGGCCACGAATTGCGCGATCACCCGCGCCTGCATCAGTTTGTTGGATTTCTTCCCGTCATTCTTGCCGGTGACGAATCCGCCGATGCCGGTGAAGAGAATGCCCACCACCACCGCGATCGCGATGACGATAAGGATGAAAAGCGGGTCCCGGGCCATGCGCCTCTCCCTGTTGAACGTCTGCGCCCCTTCGCATGAAGACGCGCGGAGGCACAGCCGCCAGATCGGCGCAGGCCCTCCCATGGGCGCACCCTAGCCCTTTGCGAGCAGCCAGTCCAACGCCCGCGTCGGCAGCAGCCGGCGCAGCGTTCCCATCGCGTGGGTCGGGAAGGTGACGTAGTACCGCGCCTTCGGGCGCGGCGCCTCCAGCGCACGGGCCAGCACTTCGGTCACGGCAGAGGCCGGCAGTTCGAACCGGTCGGGCCCGCGCTCTTCATAGAGCCGTTTCAGCAGCTTGGCGCGGTATTGCTCGGCCCGGGGGGAGGCCTCCCAGTCGATCCACTTCTCGAAGTGCGGGATCGAGTTGGCCCGGATGCGCGAGGTGATCGGCCCCGGCTCCAGCAGGATGACCTCGATCGGCGTGTCGCGCATCTCGACCCGCAGGGTATCGGTCAGCCCCTCCATCGCGAATTTCGACGAGACATAGGCCGAGCGCCACGGCGCCGTCACCAGACCCAGCACGGAGGAGCAGTTCACGATCCGCCCATGGCCCTGCCGCCGCATCACCGGGATCACCCGTGTCGTCAATTCGTGCGGGCCGAAGAGGTTGGCCTCGAAGACGCTGCGCAGCCCCTCGCGGGGCAGGTCCTCGTTGGCGCCCGGCAGGGCGAAGGCCCCGTTGTTGTAGAGCGCATCCAGCGTGCCGCCGGTGGCCTCCAGCACCGTGTCGAGCGCTGCGGCGATTGAGGCGCTGTCGGCGTAGTCGAGCCGCGGGCTTTCCAGCCCCTCGGCGCGCAGGCGGGCGCAGTCCTCCTCCCGGCGGCAGGAGGCGAAGACGCGCCAGCCCCGGGCCTTGAGCCCATGGGCGGCATCATATCCGATGCCCGAGGAGCATCCGGTGATCAGGATCGAACGTGTCATGCCGCCGTGATGCCCGCTGCGCGGCGCAGGGGCAATGGGGCGGGCCTTTGAAGGGGCGCAAAGCGTGGCGCGAAACCGCGTCCAGCCAGCGGATCGGGCAGGGGAGCCGGCAGCGGATCAGGCAGGGCAGGGATCGAAAAAAGGCCCCGCCTTTCGGCAGGGCCCTGAACCGGAAGACGCTACCGGAACATGCTCTGTGCGGGTGTCAGTCCGCGGCGCTGACGAGGTACTCGGCCATCCAGCCGATGCTGTTGCCCTTCACGGACTTCAGCTTGACCCAGCCGTTGCCGGGCTGTTGCAGCACCTCGACCTCGTCGCCGCGGGTCAGCGAGGTCAGGACATTGTAGTTGGTGCCCGGGCCCATGCGCAGGTTCACGCGGTTGCCGCTGACGGTGCGGATGTCGCGGGCGGCGGCGGCAGGCTGCGCGGCGGCGTCCTCGCCCTCGGGGCGCAGGGCAGACCCGATGCCCATGTCGTTGAAGACCACCTCCGACACCGTGGCCCGCGGCAGGTCCGCGACCGAGGGGTCGAGCTTGGTGAGAATGTCGCGCTTGGGGGCCTCGATCACCTCGGCCAGCACCTTGGTCGGTGCCTTGGCGGCGTCGCTGCGGTTGATCACGGCCGGGGCAGGGGCCAGCATCGCCTCGTTCGCGGAGGCGACGGCCGGCATCACCTGGGCGGAGGAATCAGCGGCCTGCGCGGCGGCGATCAGGCCGCCAGACGGCTGGGGCTCAGCCTGCGGAAGGGCCGTGGTGGAGACCTCGGAGCCGGCCAGCTGGGCGCCGGGAACGAAGTCTTCGCCCCCGCTCAGCTCATAGAATGCCCAGGACAGGAAGAAGAGCGTGGCAAGAATGAATTTGTACATAACGTGTCTCCGTGGCGGCAGCTGTGGGGAGAACGACTTGAAATTGAATAGGTTCCATCCTACCGCGATTCTGTCCGCGGGGGCAGTCGGCAATACTGCCCATGTGACTTGCGCGTGATCTGTCGGCTTTACGACTCTCACAGGCACAGGTATCACATTATCTATGAGCGATACCGTCGATGACCCCAACATGAGCCCCCGAGATTTGGCCGAGCCGCTGCGCCGGGCCATCGGGGAACGCTACCTGACCTATGCCCTGTCCACGATCATGAACAGGGCGCTGCCTGACGCGCGTGACGGGCTCAAGCCGGTGCATCGGCGGATTCTCTACGCGATGCGCGAACTTCGGCTCAGTCCGACGAGCCGCTTCCGGAAGTCCTCCAAGATCTCCGGCGACGTGATGGGCAACTATCACCCGCACGGCGACGCGGCGATCTACGACGCCATGGCGCGCCTCGCGCAGGACTTCAACGTCCGCTATCCGCTGGTGGACGGCCAGGGCAACTTCGGCAACATCGACGGCGACAACCCGGCGGCCAGCCGGTACACCGAGGCCCGCCTGACCGCCGTGGCCGAGATGATGATGGAAGGCCTGACCGAGAACGCGGTCGACTTCCGCGGCAACTACGACGGCACGCTGGAAGAGCCGGTGGTGCTGCCCGCCGCCTTCCCGAACCTGCTGGCCAACGGCTCCTCCGGGATCGCCGTGGGGATGGCCACGAACATCCCGCCGCACAACATCGCCGAGCTCTGCGACGCCTGCCTGCATCTGATCAAGACGCCGGATGCGCGCGACGACACGCTGCTGAACTTCATTCCGGGGCCCGACTTCCCCACCGGCGGCACGCTGGTGGAGCCGCCCGAGTCGATCGCACAGGCCTACCGCACCGGGCGCGGCTCGTTCCGGCTGCGCTCCAAGTGGGAGGTCGAGGACCTCGGCCGCGGCCAGTGGCAGATTGTCGTCACCGAGATCCCCTACCAGGTCCAGAAGTCGAAGCTGATCGAGAAGATCGCCGAGCTGATCCAGACCAAGAAGATCCCGATCCTCGCCGACATCCGGGACGAGAGCGCCGACGACATCCGCATGGTGCTGGAGCCGCGCACGCGGACCGTGGACCCCGAGGTCCTGATGTCCATGCTGTTCCGGAACTCCGACCTCGAGGTGAAGTTCTCGCTCAACATGAACGTGCTGATCGACGGGCTGACGCCCAAGGTCTGCTCGCTCAAGGAGGTGCTGCGCGCCTTCCTCGATCATCGCCGCGACGTGCTGCTGCGCCGCTCGCAGCACCGGCTGGAGAAGATCGACCACCGGCTCGAAGTGCTGGAAGGCTTCATCATCGCCTTCCTGAATCTCGACCGGGTGATCGACATCATCCGCTACGACGAGGACCCCAAGCGCGCCCTGATGGCCGAGGACTGGGACCGCAAGGTGGCCCGCGCCACCTCCGAGGCGGATTACGTCTCGCCCCTCGCCGGCGGCCCGGTGCCGGAGGAGGACTACGGCCTCACCGAAGTGCAGGCCGAGGCGATCCTCAACATGCGCCTGCGGTCGCTGCGCCGTCTCGAGGAGATGGAGCTGATCCGCGAGCGCGACGCGCTCATGGCCGAACGCGCCACCCTCGAGGATCTGCTGGAAAACGAGGACGTGCAATGGGCCCGGATCTCGGACCAGATGCGCGAGGTGAAGAAGACCTTCGGCCGCAACACGCCGCTCGGCGCGCGCCGCACCGTCCTCTCCGAGGCGGTGGAGGTCGAGGAGGTCCCTCTGGAGGCGATGATCGACCGCGAGCCGATCACCGTGGTCTGCTCGCAGATGGGCTGGATCCGCGCCATGAAGGGCCATATCGCCCTCGACCAGGAGATGAAGTTCAAGGACGGCGACGGCCCGCGCTTCGCCTTCCACGCCGAAACGACCGACAGGCTGCTGGTCTTCGGCTCCAACGGGCGCTTCTACACGGTCTCCGCGGCGAACCTGCCCGGCGGCCGCGGCATGGGTGAGCCCCTGCGCCTGATGGTCGACCTGCCCAACGAGGCCGAGATCGTGGACATGTTCGCCCATGTCCCGGGACGCCGCCTGCTGGTGGCCTCCACCGCCGGGGACGGCTTCGTGGTGCCGGAAGAGGACGTGATCGCCCAGACCCGGTCCGGCAAGCAGGTGCTGAACGTGAAGGACAAGGTCCGCGCGCTGCTCTGCAAGCCGGTCTCGGGCGACACGGTCGCCTGTGTCGGCGAGAACCGCAAGGTACTGGTCTTCCCCGTCGCCGAACTGCCCGAGATGGGTCGAGGCAAGGGCGTGCGCCTGCAGGCCTACCGTGACGGCGGCCTCTCTGACGCCACGACCTTCACGCTGGCCGACGGCCTCAGCTGGCACGATCCCGCGGGCCGCACCCGCACGGAAACCGACCTTGCGGAATGGGCCGGCAAGCGTGCCTCCTCGGGCCGCATGGCCCCCCGCGGCTTCCCGCGCGACAACAAGTTCAACTGAATGGTCAGATGATCCGGAAGGGGCCCCACGGGGCCCCTTCTGCTGTCCGGCACAGCCCATCCACTGTTCCGAAGTATCCTCGGGGGAGGGCGCGCAGCGCCCGGGGGCAGACAGCCCCCTGCCGCCTTTCCTCCGCACCGCCCTCCGAGATCTGTCACAACCGATCCCCCCGACCCGGAATTTTCGAAAATTCCGCCCCGTTTTCTTCGAAGAAAACGGACAGCCCCTCCACCCGGTCATCCGCCCTCCGCCCGCGCCCAAGAATTTTAAGAAAAATTCTTGTGAAAAGTCTTGCGAAGACTTTTCCGCGCGACCGGCAGGGGCGGGCGCTCCACAGCGGCGTAGACGGCCCGGCGAGGCTGCGCTATCACCACCCGGAACGACAGAAAGGCGCCTTCCATGTCCGGCCACGGTCCCAAGATCCCGATGACCTCGCACGCCTCCGGCCCGCTTTCGGGCGAGGCCCATGTGCCGGGCGACAAGTCCATCAGCCACCGCTCGCTGATCCTCGGCGCGCTCTCGGTGGGCGAGACCCGGGTGACCGGCCTGCTGGAAGGGCAGGACGTTCTGGACACCGCCAAGGCGATGCAGGCCTTCGGCGCGCAGGTCGAGCGCACCGAGGCAGGCGAATGGATCATCCAGGGCGTGGGCGTCGGTGGCTTTGCCGAGCCCGACCATGTGATCGACTGCGGCAATTCCGGCACCGGGGTGCGGCTGATCATGGGCGCCATGGCGACCTCGCCGGTGACGGCCACCTTCACCGGGGACGCCAGCCTCAACAAGCGCCCCATGGCGCGGGTGACCGATCCGCTGGCGCTCTTCGGGGCGCAGGCCATGGGCCGCTCGGGCGGGCGGCTGCCGATGACGATCCAGGGCGCGGCCGATCCGATGCCCGTGCGCTACGTGGTGCCGGTGCCCTCGGCGCAGGTGAAATCCGCGGTGCTGCTGGCGGCGCTGAACGCCCCCGGCCAGACCGTGGTGATCGAGAAGGAGGCCACCCGCGACCATACCGAGCGGATGCTGGCGGGCTTCGGCGCCGAGATCACCACCGAGGTGACCGAGGAAGGCCGCGTCATCACCCTCACCGGCCAGCCGGAACTCACCGGTCAGACCATCGTCGTGCCGCGCGATCCCTCCTCGGCCGCCTTCCCGGTCTGTGCCGCGCTGATCGTGCCCGGCTCGGACGTGCTGGTGCCCAACATCGGGCTGAACCCCACCCGCGCCGGCCTCTTCGAGACGCTGCGCGACATGGGCGCGGACCTGACCTACGAGAACCCGCGCGAAGAGGGCGGCGAGCCCGTCGCCGACCTGCGCGCACGTTACTCACCGAACATGACGGGCATCTCGGTGCCCCCCGAACGCGCCGCCTCGATGATCGACGAATACCCCGTCCTCTCCGTCGTGGCCGCCTGCGCCACCGGCGTGACCGAGATGACCGGCGTCAAGGAGCTGCGGGTCAAGGAAAGCGACCGGATCGACGCCATGGCCCGCGGCCTGCGCGCCTGCGGTGTGCAGGTCAAGGAGGGCCCCGACTGGTGGAGCGTCGAGGGCATGGGCGCGGGCAACGTCCCCGGCGGTGCCACCTGCGAGACCTTCCTCGACCACCGCATCGCCATGTCATTCCTCTGCCTCGGGATGGCCTCCAAGGCCCCGGTCACGGTGGATGACGGCACGGCGATCGCCACCTCCTTCCCGATCTTCGGTCCGCTGATGACCCAGCTGGGCGCCAAGATCGACACCGCGGGCTGAGACTTGCTGCGCTGGAACCGCATCCGCTTCCTCGGCGAGGCGCTGGTGGTGCTGGCGGTGCTCGCGGCGGCCAATGTCTTCTGGACGGTGCCGCATCTCTCGCCGGTGGTGGAGGGCGTCACGCTGCGCCCCTTCGACATGCGCCTCGGGCGCTATGACACCGTGGATGCCCGGATCTACCTCCGGGCTCTCGGGCCCGAGGGCATTTCCTTCTACCGCAACGTGCAGCTGACGCTGGACCTGTTCCTGCCGGCGGCCATCTTTACCGCGGCGGCGCTCGCGGCACGGGCCTTCTATGCCCGCCCGGTCCGCCGCGCGGTGATCTGCCTTGCCATCGCGGCGGTGGGGGCGGATTACCTCGAGAATGCCGCGCTGGCGCATATGCTGGAGATGGGCCCGGCGGAGCTGAGCTCCGGCATCGTGGGCCCGGCCTCGGTGCTGACGCGGATCAAGCTGGTGCTCTACCTGCTGACGGCGCTGGCGCTCCTGCCCGGCGCGCTGATGTCGGCGGGCGAGGCCTTCGACAAGTGGAGACAATCGTGACCGACCTGACCCCTTTCACCATCGCCATCGACGGGCCTGCTGCCGCGGGCAAGGGCACGATCTCCAAGGCCGTGGCAGAGCGCCTCGGCGTGGCGCATCTGGATACCGGGCTGCTCTACCGCGCCACCGGCAAGCGCGTCACGCTGGGGGAGGCCCCGCTGGAGGCCGCCGAGAAGCTGACCGCCGAGGACCTCGCCGCGACCGACCTGCGGACCCCCGCCGTGGCACAGGCCGCCTCGCGCGTGGCCTCGATCCCCGAGGTGCGCGCGGCGCTGGTGGATTTCCAGCGCGCCTTTGCCCGCCGCGCGGGCGGGGCCGTTCTGGACGGGCGCGACATCGGCACGGTGATCTGCCCCGAGGCCGAGGTGAAGCTGTTCGTCACCGCCTCCGACGCGGTCCGCGCCGGGCGTCGCTACCGCGAGTTGATCGCGGGCGGCCACGCGGTGACCGAGGAGGAGGTGCTGGCCGACCTGCGCGAGCGGGATGCCCGTGACAGCGCGCGCGACACGGCCCCGCTGCGGCCCGCCGAGGATGCCGTCGTGCTCGACACCTCCGAGATGGAGATCGAGGCCGCCGTGGCCGAGGCCCTGCGCCTGATCGCCGCCCGCCGCGGCTGATCCCGGCGAAAGTGCTGAAAAAGGAAAGCAAAACGGGCCTTTCGGGGCCCGTTTTCGTTGTTTGACCCGGCGGGCTCGTCTATCCTGTCAAGGCAGGGCCACAATCGGCACATAGACCGGGCCCGCATGGCGAGAGCAGGAGCCGGACATGAGCGCGACGACACCCGCGATGTCTCCCGTGGAGGAGACCCGCGCGGCGGAAGGGATTCCGCCGGTGGTTCTGGTCTGCGATCTGGACGGCACGTTGATCCGCTCCGACATGCTGGACGAGACCTTCTGGGCCGCGCTCTCGGTCGACTGGCGCAGTTTCTTCGGGGCGATCGGGGCGCTGGCCCGGGGGCGCGCCGCGCTCAAGGCCTATCTCGCCGGTCGCGTCGACATCGACCCCGCCACCTTGCCCTACGTGGAGCCGGTGCTGGAACGCCTGCGCGCGCATCGCGCGGCGGGCGGGCGCACGGCGCTGGTGACGGCGGCGGATGCGCAGGTGGCGCAGGCCATTGCCGATCACCTCGGCCTCTTCGACGAGGTCCATGGTTCGGACGGCACCAACAACCTCAAGGGCCCGGCCAAGGCGGCCTTCCTCGCGGAGCATTTCGGGGCAGGAGCCTATGATTACATCGGCGATGCGCCGGCGGACCTGCCGGTCTGGGCGGGTGCGCGCGAAGCGGTGACCGTCGGCGCCGATCCGGGCCTGCGGGCGCGGGTCGTCACGCAGGGCGGGCCCGTGCGCCACATCGACCAGCCCCAGCCCGGCGCGCGTCTGGCGCTGAAGGCGATGCGCCCGCACCAGTGGCTGAAGAACGTGCTGATCTTCCTGCCGCTGCTGGCCTCCCATGCGCTGTCCCTCACGACGCTGACGCAGACGCTGCTGGCTTTCGCCTGCTTCAGCCTGACCGCCTCGGGCGTCTACGTGCTGAACGACCTGCTCGACCTCTCCGCCGACCGGGCGCATCCGCGCAAGCGCCGCAGACCCTTCGCCTCGGGCGACCTGCCGTTGCGCCGGGGCATGGCGCTGATGCCCGCGCTCTTCGGCGCGGCCCTTCTGATCGCGCTGCTGCTGGGCCCGCTCTTCCTCGCGGTGATGCTGGTCTATTTCGTCACCACCATGGCCTATTCCATGTGGCTCAAGCGGCGCGCGGTGATCGACATCTGCGTGCTGGCCGGGCTCTATACCCTGCGCATCGTCGCGGGCGGGGCGGCGGCGGACATTCCGCTCTCGGTCTGGCTGCTGGCCTTCTCGACCTTCTTCTTCTTCTCCCTCGCCGCGGTGAAACGTCAGGCAGAGTTGCGCGACACGCTGATGGCGGGCGGCGAGAAGGCGGCGGGCCGCGGATACGAGGTGGGCGACCTCGAGATCGTGACCATGATGGCGCTCGCCTCGGGCTACGTGGCGGTGCTGGTGATGACGCTCTACGTCAACGCGCCCAATGTCACCGCGCTCTACACCGCGCCGCAGGCGCTCTGGGGCATCTGCGCGGTGCTGCTCTACTGGATCAGCCGCATGGTGATGCTGACGCACCGGGGGCGGATGCATGACGATCCGGTCGTCTTCGCCGCCACCGACCGGGTGAGCCAGGTCTCCTTCCTTGCCTGCCTCGCCTTCTTCATCGCCGGGGCACAGTTGTGAGCGGGCTGCGGCTGGTCGCGGTCTATGCCGCCTTCGCGGTGCTGGCGACGCTGGCGAACCTTGCCGCGCAGCGCGTGGTGCTGGGGCTGACCGGGCCCTGGGGCTACTGGGCGGCGCTGGTCACCGGCACCGGCGTCGGGCTGGTGGTGAAATACGCCCTCGACAAGCGCTACATCTTCGTCGACCGCGCCACGGGGCTGGCGGCGCATTCGAAACGGTTCTCGCTCTATACCCTCATGGGCGTCGCCACGACGGCGATCTTCTGGGGGTTGGAAAGCCTCTTCTGGTACCTCTTCGCGACCGACACAGCCCGGGAGGCGGGGGCGATCCTCGGTCTCGCCATCGGCTACGTGGTGAAATACCGGCTCGACCGGGCCTATGTCTTCACCCCCGACCGGAGGCTGGCATGAGGCGCGAACTCTCCGGCTGGGGCCGCTTCCCCCGCGTCGACTGCGCGGTGACCGCCCCCCGGGACGAGGCCGCCCTGCGCGCCGCCATCGCCACCGGCCCGGTGATCGCGCGGGGCAACGGGCGCGCCTATGGCGATGCCGCCACCCAGAGCCGCGGCACGATCGAGATGCGCCATTTCAACCGTCTCCTCGCCTTCGATCCCGAGACCGGGCAGGTGGCGGCGGAGGCCGGCGTCCTGCTGGCCGACCTGATCGAGGCCTTCCTGCCGCGCGGCTGGTTTCCATGGGTCACGCCGGGCACCAAGTTCGTCACCCTCGGCGGGGCCATCGCGGCGGATGTGCATGGCAAGAACCACCGCCGCGACGGGGCCTTCCGCAGCTGTCTCGACTGGGTCGAGGTGATGCAGCAGGACGGCAGCGTGGTGCGGGCCGCGCCGGGCGATGACCTCTTCGAATGGACCGTCGGCGGCATGGGGCTGACCGGGGTGATCCTGCGGGCGGGCCTGCGGCTGCGCCCGGTCTCCACCGGCTGGATCCGCCAGCAGATGGTGCCCGCCCCCGATCTCGCCACCGCGATGGAGGTCTTCGAGCGCGACACCGGCACCTATGCGGTGGCGTGGTTCGACTGCCTGGGGCAGGGGGCCAGCCTGGGCCGGTCGCTGGTCATGCTGGGCGATCACGCCACGCCAGAGGGCCTGACAGAGGCACAGCGCGCCGCCCCCTTCGACATTCCGCGCCGGCGGCGGCTCAAGGTGCCGATGGATGCGCCTGCCTTTGCGCTCAACCGCTTCACGCTGAAGGCCTTCAACGCGCTCTACTGGCGGGCGGGCCTGCGCAAGGCGGGCGAGAGCCTCGTGGACTGGGACAGCTACTTCTACCCGCTCGACACCATTGCCGAGTGGAACCGCATCTACGGCCGTCCCGGTTTCGCGCAGTTCCAGTGCGTGCTGCCGCTGGCGACCGCCCGGCCGGGGCTGGAGGCACTGCTCAAGGCGATCTCCGCCTCGGGGCAGGGCTCCTTCCTCGCGGTGCTGAAACGGCTGGGCGCGCAGGAAAGCCGCTTCTCCTTCCCGATGGAGGGCTACACGCTGGCGCTCGACTTCCCCGTCTCGCCCAAGGCGCTGCAGCTGCTGGAGCGGCTGGACGCGATCACCGTGGATCACGGCGGGCGGTTCTACCTCGCCAAGGACAGCCGGCTGCGGTCGGATACATTGCGCGCCAGCGACCCGCGGGTCGGCGCCTTCGTCGAGATGCGCGAGACCGGGCCGCGCTATCGCTTCGCCTCCGGGCAGTCGGAAAGGATCGGCATATGAGCAACGGAACCCTCCTCGTCCTCGGCGGGCGGTCCGACATCGGGCTGGCCACGGCCCGCGCCTTCGCGGCCGCGGGCTGGGACGTGCAACTGGCCGCCCGCGACGCCGCGACGCTGGAGGCAGAGGCCAAGGACATAGCCCTGCGCCACGGGGTCGCCGCGACCTGTCACGAGATGGACGCCACCGACCTCGACAGCCACGCCGCCTTCTACGACAGGCTCAGCCCCTTTCCGCAGGTGGTCGTCTGCGCCGTGGGCGCGCTCGGCGATCAGGCAAGGGACGAGGCCGATGTCGCCTCCGCCACCGCTGTGATGCGCGCGAATTTCGAGGGTCCCGCCAGCCTTCTGGCCCATGCCGCCAACCGGATGGAGGGATCGGGCACCAGCACGATCGTCGGCATCTCCTCCGTCGCGGGCGACCGGGGCCGGGCCTCGAACTACATCTACGGCAGCGCCAAGGCGGGGTTCACGGCCTACCTCTCGGGGCTGCGCAACCGGATGACGGGCAAGGGCGTCCACGTGGTGACGGTGAAGCCCGGCTTCGTGGCGACCCGGATGACCGAGGGCATGGACCTGCCGCCCGTGCTGACCGCCACGCCCGATGCACTCGGGCAGGCGATCTTCACCGCGGTCGCCAAGCAGCGCGACGTGATCTACGTCAAGCCGGTCTGGCGCCTCGTCATGGCGGTGATCCGCGCCATCCCCGAGGCGCTGTTCAAGAAGATGTCGATCTGAACCCGCGAGACGACAAAGGGGGCCGCGGCCCCCTCCTTCATCTTTCCCGAAATACTCAGATCCGGCCTCGCGGTCAGCGCCGCTCGGGGATGATCTGCTGCGCGATCCCGGCGAAGAGCAGGTAGATCGAGGTCAGCAGCAGGCCGTAGTGGGCCCAGCTTTCGGGGTGGAAGTCGACCCATGCGGCCCAGCCGGCAAAGAAGGTCCAGATCAGCGCGATCGGCAGCGAGAGCTTGCGCCAGCGGGCGGTGCGCACCGGGTGGATGAACTTCAGCGGCAGGAACATCGCCACCGCCAGCACCGTCACGATGCTGAGGATCACCCAGAAGTTCGGCGCCCAGGCGAAGAGCACCAGCACCAGCATGTTCCAGCAGCCCGGGAAGCCCGAGAAGGAGTTGTCCTTGGTCTTCATCCGCGTGTCCGCGAAATACATGGCCGAGGCAAAGGTGATGACGATGATCGCGATCCAGCCCGTCCAGCCCGGCAGCAGGTCACTCTTGAAGAGCGCGAAGGCCGGGATGAAGACATAGGTCAGGTAGTCGATGATCAGGTCCAGCAGCACCCCGTCGAAGGTGGCCGCGTTCTTCTTGACGTCGTACTTGCGCGCCAGCGGCCCGTCGATCCCGTCGACGAAGAAGGCGACGACCAGCCACAGGAACATGAGCGACCATTTCCCGTCCACGGCGGCCAGCATGGCCAGCATGGCAAAGACGGCGCCGGTTGCAGTGAGAAGATGGACGGAGAGGGCTTTGGCATGCAATGTCATCCGCTCGTCATGAAGCATCATGCGGCACGTTGCAACGCCCGTGATCAGCTGTCCTGCGATTGGGCGCGCGGGTGGGCGGCGCGGTAGACCTCCATCAGCCGCGCGGCGTCCACGCCGGTATAGGCCTGCGTGGTCGAGAGGCTGGCATGGCCCAGCAATTCCTGGATCGCACGCAGGTCTCCGCCCGCGTTCAGCAGGTGGGTGGCAAAGCTGTGGCGCATGGCGTGCGGCGTGGCCGAGGCGGGCAGGCCCAGTTGCGCCCGCGACCGTTCCATCGCCTTCTGGATCGCCCGCGGGTTCAGCGCCCCGCCGCGGGTGCCGCGAAAGAGCGGCTGGCCGGGCTCCGCCGGGAAGGGGCAGAGCGTCACGTAGTGGTCCACCGCCTCGCGGGCGGCCGCCAGCAGGGGCACGATCCGCTCCTTGCCGCCCTTGCCGGTGATCCGCAGGCTGCGCCCCAGCGGCAGCACGTCCCCGGTGAGCGAAAGCGCCTCGGAGATCCGCAGCCCGCATCCGTAGAGCAGCGTCACCACCGCCATGTCGCGGGCCGAGATCCAGCGGTCCTCGCTCTGCATCCCCACCGTCTCGATCATGTCGCGGGCGGCGTCCTCGGGCAGGGGGCGGGGCAGCTTGCGCTGGTACTTCGGGGCGCGGGCCGACAGCACGGCGGTCGGATCGAAGTCCTCCCGCTCCGCGAGGTAGCGGTAGAAGGTCTTGACCGAGGAGAGCTTGCGCGCCATCGAGCGCGCGCCGATGCCATGGCCCCGGGTGAAGGCCATCCAGCTGCGCATGTCCGAGACGGTCACCTGCATCAGCGGGCCGATGCCCTGCGCCGCGCCCTTGTGATCCCCCATGAAGGCGAGGAACTCCGCCACGTCGCGCTGATAGGCGGTGATCGTGTTCTCGGCCGCGCCCTTCAGCGCGCGCTCCGCATCGATCCAGCCTTGCAGCGCGTCGCGGGCGGCGGGCGAGATCAGCGCCATCAGTTCAGCCAGCGGCGCATGGTCCGTTCGAAGACACCGGCGAAGAAGGAAAGCAGGTCCGTCCCCTGCTGGGGCGTGAACTGGTGCGGGTCCTCGGAGCCCATGACCAGCATGCCCGGCAGGCGGCCGCGCCCGAAGTCGAGCCGCAGGCAGGCCTCGGAGCGCACGAAATCGGCCATGTCGCCGTAGATCTCGGGGTTGCCGGCCTGGATCTGGCGCAGGGTGACCTGACGGGCGGGGACATTGCGCCCGCCCTCGATGTAATCGCCCACGAAGCCGACCTGCACCACCCGCAGCACGTTGCCCAGCCGGTTCACCACCGGGTCGTCGTCGGTCTGCACGCTTTCCAGCACGAGGTGGATCTGGTCGACGCCGAGGATCTCGGCCACTTCGCCGCCGAGGCCGCGCAGGAAGGTCTCGAATTCCATCGGGTCCAGCATGCGCAGCAGGGCGCGGTGGACCTGGTTGGTGCCGGCGAGGTTCTCGTAGGCCGCCGCGATGACCGAGCGGTGGGTGTCCTCCAGCCGGTCGAGCCGGGCCTCGAGCCGCTCCATGGCGATGCCGCGCAGGTCGATGATATTGCCGCCCATGGCCTTTTCATTGGCGGCGACGAGGGCGCGCATGACGTCCTGATCATCGAGAATGACATCGGGCTCCGCGATGATCTTCGCGCGCAATTCGTCTTCGATCTTGGGTTGGCTGCTGCTCATGGACCGCTCGTTTCGTCTTTTTCTGAAGAATAGCAGAGCGATTCCGTCAATGCTTCCCTTTTCTGGACCGGAAGGGCGGAAATGCGCCCATGGGTGGTGCGAAGGAGTCACGCGTTGGCGGAGGGGGTGATGTCTGGATAGGGGAGGGGCGGCACCCAAGGCGGCCTGCGCTGCGAGACCATTTCGACGATCAGTCCGCCCACCCGCCGGTCAATCGGCATATCCATGTCTCTGGCCCTGTCGAAACAACGAGGCTCTCGACAAAGCGCCCTTGCTCGGTCCCCTCGAAGTGTCCCGCCCGGCCGAGAGGCCGGGCAGCGCCGACCCGCCCCCCGTCGCCATTGGGGCTCGGACCAATGGCGCACCAATGGCGACCGGCGCTTTCGCGCCACCCCGCGGGACGGCGCTGCCCTTTGCTAAAGCCGGTGGGGGTTCATTCCGCGGCAGGATTGGGCGTGGCGCACTACATCTGGGCAAGCCGGAGCCAGACCAGACTTATCTGAAGCACCCCCTTGGTCCTCAGCCCCGTGAGCGACCCAACGCAAAAGGGCCGCACCCAAGGCGCGGCCCTTCAAAGCTCAAGTCGACCCGTTTTACAGGATCGACTGACCGGTCTTCGCCCAGTCCTTCATGAAGGCGTCGAGACCCTTGTCGGTCAGCGGGTGGCTGGCCAGCGACTTGATCACGGAGGGCGGCGCGGTGATCACGTCGGCGCCGATCAGCGCGCTTTGCGTCACGTGGTTCACGGTCCGGATCGAGGCTGCGAGGATCTGCGTCTCGAAGCCGAAGTTGTCGTAGATCGTGCGGATGTCCTGGATCAGGTCCATGCCGTCGAGGTTGATGTCATCCAGCCGCCCGATGAAGGGCGAGATGAAGGTCGCGCCCGCCTTGGCCGCCAGCAGCGCCTGGTTGGCCGAGAAGCACAGCGTCACGTTGACCATCCGGCCCTCGTCCGAGAGCACCTTGCAGGTCTTCAGGCCGGCCCAGGTCAGCGGCACCTTCACGGTGATGTTGTCGGCGATCTCGGCCAGCTTGCGGCCCTCGGCGATCATCGCGTCTGCCTCCAGTGCCACGACCTCGGCGCTGACCGGGCCGTCCACGATGCCGCAGATCTCCTTGGTCACCTCGAGGATGTCGCGCCCCGATTTCAGGATCAGCGAGGGGTTGGTGGTCACACCGTCCACCATGCCCAGATCGTTCAGTTCACGGATCGCATCCACATCCGCGGTATCGACAAAGAATTTCATGACAGCCCCTCCGCCGGGTTTGACTTTCTCGCCCCGGCTTTAGCGCATAGTGTGGCCTCCCGAAACCCCCTCACCGCCCGGGAGCGACAGGTGGACCAGCCCGAATTCTATGCCGAAGGCGCGCTCGTCAACGTGCTGACGACGCAACCGCTCGACCGCACGCTGGATTACCGCGCGCCCGAGGGCGGCTGCGCACAGGGCGCCTACGTGCAGGTGCCGCTGGGACCGCGGCAGGTGCTGGGCGTGGTCTGGGGCCCGGGGCGGGGCGATTTCGACTATGCCAAGATCCGTCCCGTGACCCGCGTCCTGAACGTCGCTCCGATGCGGGACGAACTGCGCGAATTCCTGATCCGCGCCGGGGAATACACGCTGACGCCGATCGACTCGATGCTACGGCTGGCGACCCGGGTGCCGGGCCTGTCCGATCCGCCCTCGATGCAGAAGGTCTATCGCCTCGGCGACCAGACGCCGGACCGGATGACCGATGCCCGCGCCCGCGTGCTGGCGGTGCTGGAGGACTACGGCGGTCTTGCCTTCACGCTCAAGGAACTGGCCGACATGGCCGGCACGTCCTCCTCCGTCGTCAAGGGCCTCGTCACCCAGGGCGCCGTGCTGGAAGAGGCCACGCCCCGCGACGCGCCCTATCCCGCGCTCGATCTCGACCGCTCCGGCAAGCCGCTGACCGGGGATCAGGAGAACGCCGCCACCCGGCTGCGTGCGGGGCTCCAGTCCGAGAGCTACGGCACCACGCTGCTGCGCGGCGTCACCGGCTCCGGCAAGACCGAGGTCTACCTCGAAGCGGTGGCCGAATGCCTCAAGCTCGGCCGGCAGGCCCTCGTGCTGCTGCCCGAGATCGCGCTCACGGCAGAGTTCCTGACCCGGGTCGAGGCCCGCTTCGGCGCGCGGCCCGCCGAATGGCACTCCGGCGTGACGATGACCGAACGGCGCCGGGCGTGGAAGATGGTCGGGCAGGGCGGCGCGCAGCTGGTGGTCGGCGCGCGCTCCGCGCTCTTCCTGCCGTACCGCGACCTTGGCCTGATCGTCGTCGACGAGGAACACGACAATTCCTACAAGCAGGAGGACGGCTCGCTCTACAACGCCCGCGACATGGCGGTGCTGCGGGCCGCGATCTGCGGGGCGCGGGTCGTACTGGCCTCCGCCACGCCCAGCCTAGAAAGCTGGGCCAATGCCGAGGCGGGCAAGTACGAACGCATCGACATGACCGACCGCTTCGGCCCCGCGATCCTGCCCGACATGGACGCGATCGACATGCGGGCCGAGGCGATGAGCTCCGGCAAGTGGATCTCGCCCTCGCTGCAGGGCGAGGTCCGCCAGCGGATGGAGAAGGGCGAGCAGGCGCTCCTCTTCCTCAACCGTCGCGGCTATGCGCCCGTGACCCTCTGCCGGGCCTGCGGCGAGCAGATCGAATGCGAGCATTGCTCCGCCTCCATGGTGGAACACCGCTTCCTCAAGCGCCTCGTCTGCCACCAGTGCGGCGAAAGCCGCCCGATGCCGGAAAAATGCCCCTCCTGCGAGGCGGAAGGCACGCTCGCCCCCATCGGCCCCGGCGTCGAACGCCTCGCCGAGGAAGCGGCCGAACTCTTCCCCGACGCCCGCATCGCCACGCTGTCGTCGGACCTTTTCGGCTCGGCCCGCGCGCTGAAGGCGGGGATCGAGGCCATCGCCCAGGGCGGGGCCGACATCATTATCGGCACCCAGCTGGTGGCCAAGGGGCACAACTTCCCGCTGCTCACGCTGGTGGGGGTCATCGACGCGGACCTCGGGCTTCAGGGCTCCGACCTGCGCGCGGCGGAGCGCACCTTCCAGCTGATGCGGCAGGTCGCGGGCCGGGCGGGGCGGTCCGAGCGCAAGGGCGCGGCGCTCCTGCAAACTTACCAGCCCGAGCACCCGGTGATCCGCGCGATCCTCGACGGGGACGAGGAGAGCTTCTGGCGCGCCGAGGCCGACCAGCGCCGCGCCGCGGGCATGCCGCCCTACGGCCGCCTCGCGGGCATCATCCTCTCCTCGCCCGATCCGCAGGCGCCGTTCCAGTTCGGCACCACGCTGGCCCGCCACGACGACGCCCTGCGCGAGATCGGCGCCCAGCTCTTCGGCCCCGCCGCCGCCCCCATCGCCCGCATCCGCGGCCGCCACCGGGTCCGCCTGCTGGTGAAGGCCCCCAAGGGCGCGCCCTTGCAACAGGCGATCACCAAATGGCTCGCCCCCGCGCGCCTGCCCAAGGACATGCGCCTCGCGGTCGACATCGACCCGCAGAGCTTCTACTGACCATCTTTCGCTCGAAAATATCCCCGGGGGACTGGCCCCGCCAGGGGCCAGGGGGGCAGGCAGCCCCCCGGAAAAGTCTTTCAGAAAGACTTTTCCCAAGAATTTTCCTTAAAATTCTTGTTCGCCCGCCCAGCCGGCCCGCGGATGCGCAGCCACGGGCGAGACCTCACCGCATGAACCGGCCGCCGAGCCGGACCAAGGCCGGATGCTTCCTGGACATGGCCCTGACCACCCGGTCAGCCACCCCGCTCATTCACCCTCGATCAGCGCCGAGACGATCGCCCGCGCGCTCTCAGAATGCCAGTCGGCGGGCCCCGTCAGCCGGGCGATCTCGCGTCCCTCGGGGTCGAGGATCATGGTCACCGGCAGGCCCATCACCCCCACGCCCCGCGCGGTCTTGGACCGGGGATCGCGCAGCACCGGCAGGCCCTCCACACCGATCTCGCCGAAGAACTTCTTGATCGCGGGCGGCGCATTGGGCCCCGAGGCCAGTGTCACCACCGCGAAGTCCTCGCCCCCGAATTCCTCGTTCAGGGCCGCCAGCGTCGGCATCTCCTCGCGGCATGGCGCGCACCAGATGGCCCAGAAGTTCAGCAGCACGTACTGGCCCCGGTAGTCCTCCAGCGAGGCGCCGTCTTCCAGCACCTCCACGGGCACCGGCTTCGGCTCCGCATGGAAGGACAGCCCCTTCAGGGAGCCTTCGCGCAGCGCCTCCAGCGCGCCCCTCTCGGGGGCGGCCATGGCGGGCAGGGGGCCCAGCAGGGCAGCATTTGCGCCGAGCGCCAGAGCCGTATAAAGAACCGCCCTGAACGAGACGTTATTGACTTTCTCCTGCCATCTCCGATGCAGCGTGACCATCTTTCCTCCGAAGGCGGACCTCATGACCCAGAAAACCTCGAACCAGATGTGGGGCGGCCGTTTCGCCGCCGGGCCCGATGCGATCATGGAGGCGATCAACGCCTCGATCGGGTTCGACAAGCGCATGGCCGCGCAGGACATCGCCGGTTCGCGGGCCCATGCCGCGATGCTTGCGGCGCAGGGCATCATCAGCGATAAAGATGCCGAGGCGATCCGGGAAGGCCTTCTCACGATCTTGTCAGAGATCGAGGCGGGCGATTTCACCTTCTCCACCGCGCTCGAAGACATCCACATGAACGTCGAGGCCCGCCTGAAGGAGGTCATCGGCGAACCCGCCGGGCGGCTCCACACCGGGCGCTCGCGCAACGACCAGGTGGCGACCGACTTCCGCCTCTGGACCCGCGACCAGGTCGACGCGGCCATCGAGGGGCTCAAGGCGCTGATGCAGGCGCTGCTGGCACAGGCCGAGGCCGGCGCCGACTGGGTCATGCCCGGCTTCACCCACCTGCAGACCGCGCAGCCCGTGACCTGGGGCCACCACATGATGGCCTATGTCGAGATGTTCTCCCGCGACCTCTCGCGCTTCACCGACGCCCGCGCACGGATGAACGAATCGCCCCTCGGTGCGGCGGCCCTGGCCGGCACTTCCTTCCCGATCGACCGCCACATGACGGCCGAGGCGCTCGGCTTCGACCGCCCGGCGGCGAACTCGCTCGACGCGGTCTCGGATCGCGACTTCGCGCTGGAATTCCTGTCCTGCGCCTCGATCTGCGCCATGCACCTCAGCCGGATGGCCGAGGAGCTGGTGATCTGGTCCTCCGCGCAGTTCCGCTTCGTCGTGCTCTCGGACCGGTTCTCGACCGGCTCCTCGATCATGCCGCAGAAGAAGAACCCCGACGCGGCTGAGCTGATCCGCGCCAAGATCGGGCGGATCTTCGGGGCCAATGTCGCGCTGACCATGGTGATGAAGGGGCTTCCGCTGGCCTATTCCAAGGACATGCAGGAGGACAAGGAACAGGTCTTCGACGCCGCCGACAACCTGATGCTGGCGCTCGCCGCCATGACCGGCATGGTCGGCGACATGACCGCCAACCGCCCGGCCCTGGAAGCCGCCGCCGGGGCGGGCTTCTCTACCGCGACCGATCTCGCCGACTGGCTGGTCCGCGCGCTCGGCATGCCGTTCCGCGATGCGCACCATGTCACCGGCTCCCTCGTCGCCAAGGCGGAAGCGAAGGGCTGCGACCTGCCCGATCTCTCGCTGGCCGAGATGCAGGAGGTCCACGGCGCCATCACCGACGAAGTGTTTACCGTCCTGGGCGTGCACAATTCGGTCGCATCGCGTATGTCTTACGGCGGCACCGCGCCCGCGCGGGTGCGCGAACAGATCGCCCGCTGGAAGGACACATTGTCATGACTCGCCCCACTCTCCGTCTCATCCCCGCCCTCGCGGCGCTCGCCGTTGTGGCGGCCTGCGGCGTGAACGGCCCGCCGAAGGAGCGCGAGCAGATCATCCGCCCGACCTCGGCCAACGGCATGGACATCGAGCTCGGCGCCGACACCCGCAGCGGTGTCACGGTGTCGGGCAATGCCCGCTTCGGCGTCGTCACCCGGCGATGAGCCCGCTCCGGCTGGCCTACCTCGGCCTCGCCCTCTGGGGCGCGGTCCATCCCATGATCCACTTCGCCGGGTGGATTGCCGAACACGGTCTCAGCCTCGCGGACCTCACCGCGGGCTGGACCGCCAATGCCGCCAGCACCGGGCTGATGTGGGACCTGATCATCGCCGCCGTGGCGCTGACACTCTGGATCTTGGCCGAGGTCGCGGTGCGCCGCAACTTCACCGCCCTGATCGCGATCCCCGCGACCTTCCTGATCGGCGTCAGCTGCGGCCTGCCGCTCTACCTCTTCCTGCGCACGCGCCCGATTTGACGGCCCCATCTGACGGCCCCATCTGACAGCCCGAGCCCCCGCCGCCGCGCACCCCGCCGTCCCCCTCATCCGCTGTTCCGAAATATCCCGGGGGTCCGGGGGCTGGCCCCCGGGGCTTCCCCGGGTCTCGCCCTTGCGCACAAGCGCCAATTGCGCCGCGCCGCCACCCCGTGTAGACCGCTGCAAGCCCTGACCTGCAGGCCATATCTACCGGGAGCGACCATGGATCATTTTCTCTACCGCGATGGACAGCTTTACGCAGAGGACGTGCCCGTGGCCGAGATCGCGGCCAAGGTCGGCACCCCGGTCTACATCTATTCCACCGCCACGCTGACCCGGCACTTCCGCCTCTTCGACGAGGCGCTCGATGGCATGCCCCACGTGGTCTGCTACGCCATGAAGGCCGCCAGCAACCAGGCGATCCTCAAGACGCTGGCGCAGCTCGGCGCGGGCATGGACGTGGTCTCGGGCGGGGAATACGCGCGGGCCAAGGCGGCGGGCGTGCCCGGCGACCGGATCGTCTTCTCCGGTGTGGGCAAGACCCGCGAGGAGATGCGCGCGGCGCTCGAGGGCGGCATCCGCCAGTTCAACGTCGAGTCGGAGCCCGAAATGCAGGCACTCTCGGAGGTCGCCTCGGAGATGGGCGTGATCGCGCCGATTGCCGTGCGCGTGAATCCCGACGTGGATGCCAAGACCCACGCCAAGATCGCCACCGGAAAGTCCGAGAACAAGTTCGGCGTCCCGATCTCCCGCGCGTCCGAGGTCTATGCCACCGCCGCCGCCTTGCCGGGGCTGGAGGTCGTGGGCATCGACGTGCACATCGGCTCGCAGCTGACTGATCTGGAACCCTACCGCCTCGCCTTCACCAAGGTGGGCGAGTTGGTGGACCGGCTGCGCGCGGACGGCCATGACATCCGCCGCCTCGACCTTGGCGGTGGCCTCGGGATTCCCTACACCCGCGGCAACGAGGCGCCCCCGCTGCCCGTCGAATATGGCAACCTCATCAAGGAGGTACTGGGCGACAAGGGCTGCGAGATCGAGATCGAACCGGGCCGGCTCGTGGCGGGCAACGCCGGTATCCTCGTCTCCGAGGTGATCTACCTCAAGCAGGGCGAGGGCCGCGATTTCCTCATCCTCGACGCCGCCATGAACGACCTGATCCGCCCGGCCATGTACGAGGCGCACCACGACATCGTCCCCGTGGTCGAGCCCGAGGCCGGCGCCGAACAGGCCGCCTATGACGTGGTGGGCCCGGTCTGCGAAAGCGGCGACACCTTTGCCAAGCAGCGCAGCCTGACGACGCTCGCGGCGGGGGACCTCGTCGCCTTCCGCTCCGCCGGGGCCTATGGCGCGGTGATGGCGAGCGAGTACAACACCCGGCCGCTGGTCCCTGAAGTTCTTGTTAAAGATGATCACTTCGCTGTCATCCGTGAGCGACCGAGCTTTGAGGAAATCATAAATCGCGATACCCTTCCGGAATGGCTCTGACGCGATGCCCGTGTCAGGCCGCTGGACCGGAAGATGCCTGAACAGACACCGCTGACCCAGACCCTGCGCCAGCTGGCGCCCGCCCTTCTGCTCACCCGCGCCGGTATGCTGGCCGAACGCCTGACCCGCGCCTTCTGGCCGCTGTGGTCCGTGGTGATCGCCGCGGCCGGGGCGCTGATGCTGGGCCTGCAGGACATCGCCCCGCTGGAGCTTGTCTGGGCCGTGGCCGTGATCGCCCTCGTGGCGGTGGCCTGGTTCCTCTGGCGCGGGGTCCGGCGCTTCAATTTCCCCTCCGCCGCCGAGGCCGAGGCGCGGCTCGATGCCTCGCTGAAGGGCCGTCCGCTGCAGGCGCTGCGCGATGCGCAGGCCATCGGTGGCGAGGACGCGGCCTCTGCCGCGATCTGGGCCGCACACCAGACCCGCATGGCCCGCGCCGCCGAAGGCGCCCATGCGGTGAAGCCCGACCTGCGCATGTCCACCCGTGATCCCTTCGGCCTGCGCTATATCGCGCTGATGGGCTTCGTCACCGCGCTGATCTTCGGCTCGGTCTGGCGGGTGTCCTCGGTCACCCAGATGACGCCGGGCACCGGCGGGGCCGCACTGGCCGCCGGTCCCTCGTGGGAGGGCTGGCTTGAGCCGCCTGCCTACACCGGCCTGCCGGTGCTCTACCTGAACGATATCCAGCCCGGACAGCTCACCGCCGTCACGGGCAGCCGCGTCACCCTGCGGCTCTACGGCGCCCCGGGCGAGCTGGTGGTCAACGAGGCGGTCTCGGGCCGCCCGGTGGAGGCCACGGGCGAGGAGGGCGCGGCGCTGAGCCAGGACTTCACCATCTCGCAGGACGGTGCCATCGCCATCGAGGGCCCGGGCGGCCGGGCGTGGAAGATCGCCGTGATCCCCGACCTGCCGCCGCAGATCGGTGTCACCTCGCTGGCCGAGGCCTCGGCCGAGGGCGAGATGACCCTGCCGTTCAAGGCCATGGACGACTACGGCGTCATCGGGGGGCGTGCGCTGATCGCGCTCGACATGGCCAATATCGACCGCCGCTATGGCCTCGCGCCCGAGCCGGAGGACGAGACCGTCATCGACCTGCCGCTGCCCCTGCCGATTGCCGGCAACCGGGCCGAGTTCGAGGAGACGCTGATCGAGAATTTCTCCAAGCATCCCTGGGCCAATCTTCCGGTCGTGGTGCAGCTGGAGGCCGAGGACGCCGCCGGCCAGACGGGCATCTCGGAACGGCAGGCCATGCGGCTTGCCGCGCGCACCTTCTTCGATCCGCTCGCCGCCGCGGTGATCGAGCAGCGCCGTGACCTGCTCTGGAACCGCGACAGCGCCCGCGACATCGTGCAGGTGATGCGCGCGATCTCGTGGCAGCCGGAGGGGCTCTTCGATGACGAGACGACCTACCTGCGCTACCGCCACGTGCTGCGCCGCCTCGACACGATCACGCAGTACGCCCGCCTGACCGATCCGCAGCGCGACGAGATCGCCGAGGCCCTGTGGGACCTCGCCCTGCTGCTCGAGGAGGGCGACATCGGCGACGCCATGGAGCGGATGCAGCGCGCCCAGGAACAGTTGACCGAAGCGATGAAGCGCGGCGCCTCGGAGGAGGAGATCGCCCGCCTGATGCAGGAGCTGCGCGATGCCACGCAGGATTACCTGCGCCAGCTGTCGCGGCAGGCCCAGCAGGAAAACCAGGACGGCCAGCAGAACCAGCAGATGTCCGAGAACGCCATGCGCATGACGCAGGATGACCTGCAGCGCATGATGGACCGCATCCAGGAGCTGATGGAAGAGGGCCGCATGGCCGAGGCGCAGCAGGCGCTGCAGGAACTCCAGCAGATGATGGAGAACATGCGCGTCACCCAGGGCGAGGGCGGCGGCCAGCAGAGCCCCGGCCAGCAGGCCATGGAGGGGCTCGCGGAAACGCTGCGCGATCAGCAGGGCCTCTCGGACCAGGCCTTCCAGGACCTGCAGCGGCAGTTCAACCAGGGTCAGCAAGGCCAGCAGGGGCAACAGGGCCAGCAGGGTCAGGGCCAGATGGGCCAGAACGACGACGGCCTGCCGCAGGCGCCGGGTCAGCAGGGGCAGGGCGGCCAGCAGCAGGGACAGGGCGGCCAGCAGGCCCAGCCCGGGCAGGGACAAGGTGACGGTCAGAGCGGCGACCCGCGCGAGAACCTCGCCGAGCGGCAGCGCGCCCTGCGCGACGAGCTGAACCGCCAGCGCGGCAACCTGCCCGGCGCGGGCTCCGAAGCCGGTGACGCGGCCCGCGAGGCGCTGGAACAGGCCGAACGGGCCATGGAAGGCGCCGAGGAGGCCCTCCGGCAGGACGATCTGGCCGAGGCGATCGACCGCCAGTCCGAGGCGATGGAGGCGCTCCGCGAGGGGATGCGCAACCTCGGCGAGGCCGTGGCCGAAGAGGAACGCCAGATGCGTGGCCAGCAGGGCCAGGCACAGGGCAATGCGGGCGGCGAACAGAACGATCCGCTGGGCCGCAACGCGGGCTCGAACGGGTCTTTGGGCAATCAGGAAGAGATGTTGCAGGGCGAAGACGTCTACCGCCGCGCCCGCGATCTCCTCGACGAGATCCGCCGCCGCTCCGGCGAGGGTGACCGCCCGCAGGAGGAACTCGACTACCTGCGCCGCCTGCTGGACCGGTTCTGAGCCCCTACGTCTGACCGGTTGCTGAGAGGCCTAATGGAAAGCTCTCTGTAAGGCCCTGCCTTGGCGGCGGGGCCCTTCTCGTCAAGGGCGGTCTGATCCGGTGAAAGGCGCTTGCGCGGCGGCTGTCTCCGCAGCACCGCTGTCCGAGCCGAGCCGAGCCGAGCCGAGCCGAGCCGAGCCGAGCCGAGCCGAGCCGAGCCGAGCCGAGCCGAGCCGAGCCGAGCCGAGCCGAGCCGAGCCGAGCCGAGCCGAGCCGAGCCGTTTCGTGCGTAGGGGCGGAGACGAAGACGGCCAGGAGGACGCTGGCCGTGGATCAGGATAGGGCGGGAGCGGCGGCTGACGGGCTCAGGCGCCGTCGGACTCCAGCCAGGCCAGCAGGTTCGCCACCTTGGTGTCGAGCCAGCGGCGGCCTTCGTTCACATTGGTCTGATAGCTCTGCAGCGTCGGCGCGACGGGCGGATAGCGCAGGGCGAGCTTGTCCGCATTGACGTAGACGATGATCGCCAGTGCCGTCACCATCAGCGTCAGGCCAAAGCCGATCCGGAAGCCGCGGCGCTGTTCGCGGGCGGTGTCGGCATCGGCGGCGGGCGTGCTGGCGGCCCGGCGCTCGCCCTTGCTGCGCAGGGTCGAGTTGATCTCCTCGATGTCCGGCAGCAGGTCGCGGCGCGAGGTGGCCTCGGCAGTGGCAGCATCCTCGATGGCGGCAGGAGAGGCGGTGGCGCGGGGCGTCGTCTCGCCCTTCACCTGTGCCATGCGGCGGCGCGCGGTCTCGGCCCGGTCCTTGGGGTCCTCGGAGGGCTGCGTGAGCCCGAGGTCCGGCTGGCTTTCGAGCCCGGTCTGCTGTTCGGCGGCCCGGCGGCGGGCCTCGTGCTCCGCCTCCTCGCGCAGCACGTTCTGAACGCCGGGGTCCAGCCGGCGCGACCGGGCGGGAACGGCTGGCGGGATGATCGCATCCTCGGGCTCGTCGTCCTCGATGATGTCACGGTCGGGATCATGGGCCGGCGCCGGGAAATCGTCGAAGCCGTCGTCTGCCTCCGCGGTCTCGCGCACAGGGGTCGTGTCGGCGTCCCCCGCGGTGTCGTCTGCCGCGTCCTCCGCATGGACGGGGTCTGCGGCTTCCTCGGGCTCGGCTGTGTCCTTGGGCCCGGCTGTGTCCTCGGTGATGTGGCCTGAGGCGGCGACGGGCGCTGCCTCGGGGGCGAGCGCAGCTTCGTCCGCCTCGATGGCGGGCGCATGGGACGGGTGATGCTGGAACCAGGTGTCGCCGCAGGCGGAACACTGCACATCGCGCCCGGCCTCGGGGATCACCTCGTCGGGCACCTCGTATTGCGCGCCGCAGTTCGGGCAGACCAGCCGCATGTTATCCCTTTCGTTTCCCTCGGATGCCTCGCTCCGTTCCGCCTAGCATATGGTCTCCGGGCGGCGGAAAAAAGTCCCAAAGACAGGCGGGTTTGCACGCCGGATCAAAGCCGTGGCCCGGGGGGCGCCGACGGGCCCCCGGAGATTGAAACCGGCGCCGCTCTCGTGCAAAAGGAAGCATCATCGCGGCACCATGCAGCCGCGGCATCACGCGGGTCCGCCGGGCCCGAAGAGGGGCAAGCCGTGATCGAACTGGAAAACGTGGCCTACAGCTATGGCGGGGGCGAACTGCTGAGCGAGGTCTCGCTGAAGCTGTCGCCGGGGTCGTTCCACTTCCTCACCGGGCCCTCGGGCAGCGGCAAGACGACCTTCCTGCGGCTCTGCTACGGCGCGCTGACGCCGACCGCGGGCCATGCGCAGCTCTTCGGCCGCGACGTGCGCGACATGACCCGCGACGATGTCGCCATGACCCGGCGCCGGATCGGCGTGGTGCACCAGGACTGCCAGTTCCTCGACCACCTGCCGCTGGCCGAGAACGTGGCCCTGCCGCTGATCGTCTCGGGCCGGGACACGCTGCAGGAGCAGACCAACCTCAAGGACCTGCTGGGCTGGTGCGGGCTCAGTCACCGCGCCAAGGCCCTGCCGCCGGAGCTGTCGGGCGGCGAGCGGCAGCGTGCGGCCCTGGCCCGCGCGGTGATCATGTCGCCGGACGTGATCCTCGCGGATGAACCCACGGGCAACGTCGACTACGAGATGTCGCAGCGCCTGATGACCCTGCTGATCGAGCTGAACCGCATGGGCAAGACCATCATGATCGCCACCCACGACCTCGGCATCATCCGCTCCACCAAGAGCCAGGTCCAGGCCCGCGTGCTGCGGATCGTGAACCGGCGGCTGCAACTGGCGGGGGCGGACCTGTGAAGGCGCTGCGAGACCGTTTCAACACGCTGATGTCGGGCGAGGGCCCGGCGGACCGCGTGGTGCCGCCCACGGGATTCACCGCCTCGCTGACGCTCTTTGCCTCGGCGGTCATGGCCTTCCTCGCGGTCTTTGCCCTGGCGCTGTCGCTGGCGACGGGGCGGCTGGCCCATGACTGGGGCGCGGAGCTTGCACGCTCCGCCACGCTGCGGATCTCGGCCCCCGAAGACCAGATCGAGGCCCAGACCCAGGCCGCCCTGCGCGTGCTGGAGACGACCGAGGGCGTGGCTACGGCCCGTGCGCTCGGCTCGGATGAGCAGCGCGCCCTGCTGGCGCCGTGGTTCGGGCCCGACCTGCCGGTGGACGAGCTGCCGATCCCGCAGCTGATCGAGATCGTGGAAGAGCCCCAGGGCTTCGATGCCGCGGGCCTGCGCCTGCGCCTTCAGGCCGAGGTGCCGGGCGCCGTGCTCGACGATCACAGCCGCTGGCGGCGGCCCCTCGTGCGGGCGGCGGAGAGGCTCCGCGCGCTCGGCTGGCTGTCGATCCTGCTGATCGGCGGGGCGATGGGGGCGGTGATCACCCTTGCCGCCAATGCCGCCCTCGCCGCCAATGCACAGGTCATCACCGTGCTGCGCCTTGTGGGCGCGCGCGACGTCTTCATCGCCCGCGCCTTCGTGCGCCGCTTCACGATCCGGGCCCTCGTCGGCGCGGGCATCGGCATGATAGCGGGCTGTCTCGCCATCCTCGCGCTGCCCGCGGCGCAGGACGAGGGCGGCTTCCTCACCGGCCTCGGCTTCCAGGGGCTGCAATGGCTCTGGCCGCTGGTCGTGCCCCCGGTGGCCGCCGCCGTGGCCTTCTGGGCCACCCGCAGCGCGGCCAACCGTACGCTGAAGGACCTCGCCTGATGCAATACATCCGCTCGGTGATCTTCGTGGTGCAGATGTACCTCGCCATGGTGGTGGCGGCGCTTGTCTTCGGGCCCTGGGCGCTCTTCAGCCGCACCGGCGCGTACCGGGGCGTGAACACCTATTGCCGCTATGTCCGCTGGACGGCGCGGGTGATCTGCGGGCTGCACTCGGAACTGCGCGGGCCGGTGCCCCATGCGGAGGTGCTGATCGCCTCCAAGCACCAGAGCTTCTTCGACATCATCATCCTGTGCAGCGAGCTGCGCCGCCCCAAGTTCATCATGAAGGACGAGCTGCGCTTTGCCCCGATCCTCGGCTGGTACGCGCAGCGCATCGGCTGCGTGCCGGTGAAACGGGGCAAGCGGGCGGCGGCGATGCGCAAGATGGTACAGGAGGTGACCTCGGGCACCGCGCCCGCCGGGCAGCTGGTGATCTACCCACAGGGCACCCGCGTCGCGCCCCGGGTCAAGATGCCCTACAAGACCGGTACCGCCGTGCTCTATCACGAGACTGGTCAGCCCTGCGTGCCCGCCGCCACCAACGTGGGCCTCTTCTGGCCGCGCCGGGGGATGCTGCGCAAGCCGGGGCTCGCGGTGGTGGAATTCCTCGAGACGCTGCCCCCGGGCCTGCCCCGGGCCGAGTTCATGGCAACGCTGGAAGACCGGATCGAGACGGCCTCGGACCGGCTCATGGATGTAGCGGAAGGACGGACCGATGGAGTTCATTGACAGCATCGAGGCGCTGGAGGCGCACTACGGGACGCCCGGCGCGGCGGCCATGCGCAAGGTGGCGGACCGGATGACGCCGCTCTACCGCCAGTGGATCATGGCGAGCCGCTTCTGCGTCGTCTCTACCGTGGGGCCCGAGGGCACCGACGGCAGCCCGCGCGGCGACGACGGCCCGGTGGTGACCGAGCTCGACGAGACGACGCTGGCGCTGCCGGACTGGAAGGGCAACGACCGGATCGACACGCTGCGCAACATCGTGCGCGACCCGCGGCTGTCGCTGATGTTCCTCGTGCCCGGCTCCAACAACGCGGTGCGGGTCAACGGCACCGCGAAGATCACCGCCGATCCCGCGCTGCTGGCGCGGTTCGAGTTCAAGGGCAAGCAGCCCCGCACGGTGATCGTGATCTCGATCGAGGAGATCTACAGCCAGTGTGCCCGCGCCCTGATGCGCGCCCGGCTCTGGACCGCCGGCGACGAAAGTGCGGGGCTGCCCACGGTGGGCCAGATCCTCGCCGAGATGACCAGTGGCGAGGTCGGCGGCGCGGACTATGACCGCAGCTGGCCCGAGCGCGCGGCCAAGAGCCTCTGGTAACATCAGCTTTCCCGAAATACTCCGGGGGAGCCGCCCCTCGGGCGGCGGGGGCGGAGCCCCTCAAAAGTCTTGAAACAAGACTTTTGCGAAGAATTTTCCTTAAAATTCTTCTACGTCCCTGTCTGAAGGGTGTGCCCGGCAGCGGGCCTTGCCCGTTTTCTTTGAAGAAAACGGACCGGAATTTTCGAAAATTCCGGCTGGAGCCTCACCCGGTGCGCGCCAGCCGATCCGCCACGAAATCATAGAAGGCGCGCCCCTGTCCCTCGGCCGCGTAGGCCGCATTCAGCGCGGCCTTGTCCCGGAACACCCGCGCCGCGCGGTGCGCCATCTCCGGCGGCAGGTCCGAGTCCTCGAAGGCGCGCGCGTAGGCGGCATAGGCCGCGGCGACCCGGGCGGAGAAATCCTCCTGCGCGGTCGTACTGTCGCAGCGCAGGTGCAACTCGTAGGTCGCCTCGCCCAGCGGGGCGCTGCCGCCGAGGCGGGCCAGCAGGTCCACTGCATGGGCCACGTCCTGCGCCGGCAGATCCGGGAAGGGCCGGGCGAGGGCGGCGGCCATCACCGGGTGAAAGCTTGCCCCCGTGGTGCCGAAAGTCTCCAGCGTGATCTCCGCGCGGGCGGTGCCCGGCAGGTCCAGCGCGGGCGCCGTGCCGCGCAGGATGCGCGTCCGCCCGAAGGCCGCGCCATGGGCCTGTGCCAGCGGCAGGAGCGCGGCAAGGTAGCCGGGCGCCCATGTGTCATCCGCATCGAGGAAGGCCAGCCACGCGCCCCGTGCGGCGGCCCGGGCGCGGTTGCGCGTGGCGCCCGGCCCGCTGGCCACCGGGCCGGGGGGCAGGCAGCGCAAGCCCGGCGTCTGAGACAGCAGGTCGCCATAGGCCTGCCCGTCATCGGGGGCGACGACGATCTCCACCGCCTCCGAGGGCAGGCCGCAGGTGGCGATGGAGCGCAGCGCGGCGGTCAGCGTCGCCGCGGCGTGGTAGGCGGGGATCAGGACGGAGACGAGTGGATCGGGCATCGGGCTCTTGGCTGAGGGCGCGGGCGGCGGGGAAACGGCAGGGAAAGCCAGGGACCGGCAGGGCGCATGGCCGGCGTTCCGGGCAAGCTAGGTCATTTGCCGGGCCAGGCGAAGACTTTCGCGCAACGTGGCGGCGGGCGCGGTGCGGAACCGGCGGGGGGCGGTGCAGGCGCGGTTTGCGCATGACCCGGTGCAGGGGCGCGCGCGGGACGACGGGTCGGGGCGGCACGGGCGGGACGCGGCGCGGGGTGATACCGGCGCGGGACGCGGTGGAGGTGTGGGCAGCATGTGATCCGGTCGGAGCGGCGATGCGCGCGGGCGCCGGCGCAGGGGCCGAACCATCGGGGTCCTCCGCCACGAAAAAGGGCCGCCCTGTGCGGGCGGCCCTTCAGACCCTTGGTGCCGGGGACGCCCCCGGGGCGGGCGATCAGACGTGGATCGCGCCGTCGCCGCAGGCGAGTGCCGCTTCGCGCACCGCTTCCGAGTAGGTCGGGTGGGCGTGGCAGGTCAGGGCGACGTCCTGCGCCGAGGCGCCGAATTCCATCGCCACGCAGATCTCGTGGATCATGTCGCCGGCTGCCGGCCCGATGATGTGGGCGCCGAGCACGCGGTCGGTGTCCTTGTCCGCGATGATCTTCACGAAGCCCTCGGAGGCGAAGACGGCCTTGGCGCGGGCGTTGCCCATGAAGGGGAACTTGCCGACCTTGTAGGCGCGGCCCTCGGCCTTCAGGCTCTCCTCGGTGGCGCCGACGGAGGCGACCTCGGGGTGGGTATAGATCACGCCGGGGATGACCGAGTAGTTCACGTGGCCATGCTTGCCCGCGATGACCTCGGCGACGGCCATGCCTTCGTCCTCGGCCTTGTGGGCGAGCATCGGGCCGGTGATCGCGTCACCGATGGCATAGATGCCCTTCACGTTGGTGGCCCAGTGGGCGTCGGTCTTGACCTGACCGCGGTCGGTCATCTCGACACCGAGGTCGGCAAGGCCGAGGCCGTCGGTATAGGCCTTGCGACCGGTCGCCACGAGCACGCAGTCGGCGTCGAGCGTGTGCTCGCTCTCGTCCTTGCGCAGCTTGTAGGTCAGCTTGGCCTTGGTCTTGGTGGTCTCGACCGATTGCACGGCGGCGCCCAGGATGAACTCCATGCCCTGCTTCTTGAGGATCTTCTGCAGGTTCTTCTGCACTTCACCGTCCATGCCGGGGGTGATGTTGTCGAGGAATTCGACCACGGTCACCTCGGCGCCGAGGCGCTTGTAGACCGAGCCCAGTTCGAGGCCGATCACACCGGCGCCGACCACGATCATCTTCTTGGGGATCTTCGGCAGCGCGAGCGCGCCGGTGCTGTCCACCACGAGGCCGGCCTCGTTGTCCACGGTGATCCCGGGCAGGGCGGAGGGCACGGAGCCGGAGGCCACGATGATGTTCTTGGCGTCGTGGGTTTCCTCACCGACCTTGACCTTGCCGGCGGCAGGGATAGAGCCCCAGCCTTTCAGCCAGTCGATCTTGTTCTTCTTGAACAGGAACTCGATGCCCTTGGTGTTCCCGTCCACGACCGACTGCTTGTACTCCTGCATGGTCGGCCAGTCGACGGAGGGGGATTTGCCCTTCAGGCCCATGGTGGCGAAGTTGTGCTCTGCCTCGTGCAGCTGGTGCGTGGCGTGCAGCAGCGCCTTGGAGGGGATGCAGCCCACGTTGAGGCAGGTGCCGCCGAGGGTCTCGCGGCCTTCGACAACGGCGGTCTTGAGGCCGAGCTGCGCGCAGCGGATGGCAGCGACATAGCCGCCGGGGCCTGCGCCGATGACGATGACGTCGTATTGGGCCATGAGAGGTCTCCTTTGTCTTTGCGGCGCCTCTGCGCCGGATCGGTCTGGTCTGGACCGGGGAGGGGGCGCTGCCCCCGCCGCGCATGGCGCGGCCCCCCGGAGTATTTCGGGAAAGATGAGGGCCCTAGAAGAGGGCCGCCACCAGCATGATCACGGTGGCCTGAAGGCCGAGCGCCCAGAGGTAGGACCTCCAGGGGGCCCAGCCGAAGGCATAGGCCGGAATATAGAGCACCCGGGCGGCGAGGTAGAGCCAGCCCATGGTGACGGTGAGGGGGCTGGCCGCCTCGCCCAGCACCACGACGAGCGTGGCGATGGTGAAGAGGATCAGCGCCTCGAAGTGGTTGTTCATCGCCCGGTGCAGCCGCCCGGTGCGGCGCGACATCAGCAGATAGGGATTGCCCTGCGGCGCATCCTGCGGATCGCGCGGGCCCGTGGTGGTCTTGGTGCCCAACTCAAGGTTCGCGGGCACCGCCATCAGGACGATCTGGCCGACCTGAAGCAGGGCCGCGAGGGCGAGAATTGTGAGATGCGGTTCCATCGCGGCCTCAGAGCACCGCGGCGACGTACATCGCCGCCGTTGCGAGGAAGCCCGCGGAGAAGATCATCGAGCGCCAGGGCGCCCAGCCGTACTTGTAGGCCGGGATGTAGATCCCGCGGGCCACGACGTAGATCGCGGCACAGAGCGCGGTGAACCAGCTGGCGCTGTCGGAGAGCAGCACGCAGACCACGGCCCCGATGAAGAGCGGGAAATTCTCGGTATGGTTGGCAAGTGCGCGGCGCAGGCGCATCGTGTCCTCGGCCAGCGGCGGCAGGTCGTCGCGCGGGCCGGCGTTGCCCTCCATCCCGACATCGCGGGTCAGCAGCTTCTGCGACCAGAAGACGAGCACGGCGTGTTCGACAGCCACGAGGGCGAGGGCGAGGAGTTCGGGTGTCATGTGAGGTCCTCCGTAAAGGTCTTCACCTGATCCGGGAGTCCATGAAGGCAAGAGCGGAAAACGGGCGCTGCGGCCGGTCGGGCGCAGGCAGAAAGAAGCGGGGCCCGGCGACACGCCCCTCCGCCGACGGCAGGAAGCCTGCCGCCGGACGGAGACGCCGTTCTGCCGGGCCCCGTCATGATCTTACAGGTCCATCAGCAGGCGACGGGGATCTTCCAGCGCTTCCTTGACGCGCACGAGGAAGGTCACGGCGCCTTTGCCGTCGACGATGCGGTGATCGTAGGACAGGGCGAGGTACATCATCGGGCGGATTTCCACCTTGCCGTTGATGGCCATCGGACGGTCCTGGATCTTGTGCATGCCGAGGATACCGGACTGCGGGGGGTTCAGGATCGGCGAGGACATCAGCGAGCCGTAGACGCCGCCGTTCGAGATCGTGAAGGTGCCGCCCTGCATTTCCGCCATGGAGAGCTTGCCGTCCCGGGCGCGGGCGCCCTTCTCGGCGATGGCCTTCTCGATGTCGGCAAACGACATGGCGTCGGCGTCACGGATGACGGGCACGACGAGACCGGTGGGCGTGCCTGCGGCGATGCCCATGTGCACGAAGTTCTTGTACACGATGTCGGTGCCGTCGATCTCGGCGTTGACCTCGGGGACCTCTTTCAGCGCGTGGCAGCAGGCCTTGGTGAAGAAGGACATGAAGCCGAGCTTCACGCCGTGTTTCTTCAGGAACAGGTCCTTGTACTCGTTGCGCAGCGCCATGACCTCGGTCATGTCCACCTCGTTGTAGGTGGTCAGCATGGCCGCGGTGTTCTGGCTGTCCTTCAGACGGCGGGCAATGGTCTGACGCAGGCGGGTCATCTTGACGCGCTCTTCGCGGGCCGCGTCGTCGGCGGCGACGGGCGCGCGCGGTGCGGCGGCCGGGGCGGGCGCTGCGGCGGCGGAGGTGCCGGCGGCGATGGCCTTGGCCACGTCTTCCTTCATGATGCGACCGTCACGGCCGGAGCCCGAGACCTGACCAGCCGAGAGGCCGGCCTCTGCCATGGCCTTCTTGGCCGAGGGCGCGTCCTCGACGTCCTTGCCCGACGATGCCGGCGCGGACGTGGTGGCGGCCGGAGCGGCAGCAGCGGCGGGGGCCGCGGCGGCGGCACCTTCGCCCGAGGAGATCACGGCCAGCTTGGCGGTGGCGTCGACGGTGGTGCCTTCGGGCGCCACGATCTCGGTCAGGGTGCCGGCTGCGGGCGAGGGCACTTCGACGGAGACCTTGTCGGTCTCCAGTTCGCAGAGCATCTCGTCCTGGGCGACGGTGTCGCCGACCTTCTTGAACCAGGTCGCCACGGTGGCTTCGGTCACGGATTCACCCAGCGTGGGGACCATGACGTCGACCGAGGTACCACCGGCGGCGGCGGGGGCCGCTGCGGCTTTCTCTTCGGCCTTGGGCTTCACTTCCTCGGGGCCGGCGTTGCCTTCTTCCGAGATGTTGCCCAGCAGGGCGTCGACGCCCACGGTCTCGCCCTCGGCGGCGACGATGTCGGCCAGCACGCCCGCGGCGGGGGAGGGGACCTCGACGGTCACCTTGTCGGTTTCCAGCTCGCAGAGCATCTCGTCCACGGCCACGGCATCACCGGGTTTCTTGAACCAGGTGGCCACCGTCGCTTCGGTGACGCTTTCACCCAGGGTGGGGACACGAATTTCGGTCGTCATGCGTCTTAGTTCCCTTTGACTGTCAGCGCGTCGTCAACGAGCGCTGCTTGCTGTGCTTTGTGCTGTGCGGCCAGGCCCGTTGCGGGCGAAGCCGAGGCGGCGCGGCCGGCGTAGACGGGCCGCTTGTGCTTGGCGTCGATGCGGCCCAGCACCCATTCGATGTTGGGCTCGATGAAGGTCCAGGCGCCCTGGTTCTTGGGCTCTTCCTGGCACCAGACCATCTCTGCGCCCTTGAAGCGTTCCAGCTCCTTGACCAGCGAGATCGCCGGGAAGGGATAGAACTGTTCGACCCGCAGCAGGTAGACGTCGTCGATCCCACGGGCGTCACGCTCTTCCAGCAGGTCGTAGTAGACCTTGCCCGAGCACATGACGACGCGCTTGATCTTGTCGTCTGCGGCCAGCTTGGTGTCCGAGTTGCCATACTGGGCGTCATCCCAGAGCACGCGGTGGAAGCTGGAGCCGGTGGTGAAGTCCTCGGCCTTGCTGACCGCCAGCTTGTGGCGCAGCAGCGACTTCGGCGTCATCAGCACCAGCGGCTTGCGGAAGTCGCGGTGCAGCTGGCGGCGCAGGATGTGGAAGTAGTTCGCCGGCGTCGAGCAGTTGGCGACGATCCAGTTGTCCTGGCCGCACATCTGCAGGAAGCGCTCAAGGCGGGCGGAGGAGTGTTCCGGGCCCTGGCCTTCGTAGCCGTGGGGCAGGAGCATCACGAGGCCCGACATCCGCAGCCACTTCGATTCACCCGACGAGATGAACTGGTCGAACATGATCTGCGCGCCGTTGGCGAAGTCGCCGAACTGGGCTTCCCACATGACCAGCGCGTTGGGTTCGGCCAGCGAGTAGCCGTATTCGAAGCCCAGCACCGCGTACTCCGACAGCATCGAGTCGATGACCTCGTAGCGGGCCTGACCTTCGCGGATGTTGTTGAGCGGGTAGTAGCGCTCTTCCGTCTCCTGGTTGATCAGGGCCGAGTGGCGCTGAGAGAAGGTGCCGCGGGTCGAGTCCTGGCCGGCCAGGCGAACCGGGTAGCCCTCGGTCAGCAGCGAGCCGAAGGCCAGCGCCTCACCGGTGGCCCAGTCGAAGCCTTCGCCGGTTTCGAACATCTTGGACTTGGCATCCAGCAGACGCTCCACCGTGCGGTGCAGCGGGTAGCCGGCGGGCGCGGAGGTCAGCGACTTGCCGATGTCCTGCATGGTCTCGGGCGCGATGGCGGTTTCGCCACGCTGGTACTCGTCCTTCTCGCGGTCGAGGCCCGACCACTTGCCGTCCAGCCAGTCAGCCTTGTTGGGCTTGTATTCCTTGCCGGCCTCGAACTCCTCGTTGAGGTGGGCCTGGAACGCGGCCTTCATGTCCTCGATCTCGCCCTCGGGGATGAGGCCGTCCTTCACGAGGCGATCAGTGTAGAGCGACAGGGTCGTCTTATGACCCTTGATGTTCTTGTACATGATCGGGTTGGTGAACATCGGTTCATCGCCTTCGTTGTGACCGAAGCGGCGATAGCAGAAGATGTCGATGACCACGTCCTTGTGGAACTTCTGACGGAACTCGGTGGCCACCTTGGCGGCGTGCACCACGGCTTCCGGATCGTCCCCGTTCACGTGGAAGATCGGCGCCTCGACCACCAGGGCGTTGTCGGTGGGGTAGGGCGAGGAGCGCGAGAAGTGCGGCGCGGTGGTGAAGCCGATCTGGTTGTTCACGACGATGTGGATCGTGCCGCCGGTGCGGTGCCCGACGAGACCGGAGAGGCCGAAGCATTCCGCCACGACGCCCTGACCGGCGAAGGCCGCGTCACCGTGCAGCAGGATCGGGATCACCCCGGTGCGATCAGCGTCGTTCAACTGGGCCTGCTTGGCGCGGGCCTTGCCGAGGACCACCGGGTTCACCGCCTCGAGGTGCGAGGGGTTCGCCGTCAGCGACAGGTGGACGGAGTTGCCGTCGAACTCGCGGTCGGAGGAGGCGCCGAGGTGGTATTTCACGTCGCCGGAGCCGTCCACGTCCTCGGGCTTGAAGGAGCCGCCCTGGAATTCGTTGAAGATCGCGCGGTAGGGCTTGCTCATCACGTTGGCCAGCACCGAGAGACGGCCGCGGTGGGGCATCCCGACCACGACTTCCTTGGCGCCGAGGTTGCCGCCCCGCTTGATGATCTGCTCCATCGCCGGGATCAGGGCTTCGCCGCCGTCGAGGCCGAAGCGCTTGGTGCCCATGTACTTGACGTGCAGGAACTTCTCGAAGCCTTCGGCCTCGACCAGCTTGTTCAGGATGGCGCGGCGGCCTTCACGGGTGAAGGTGATTTCCTTGCCGTAGCCCTCGATGCGCTCCTTCAGCCATGCCGACTGCTCGGGATCCGAGATGTGCATGTACTGCAGGGCGAAGGTGCCGCAATAGGTGCGCTTCACGATGTCCATGATCTGGCGCATCGTGGCGATCTGCAGACCCAGCACGTTGTCGATGAAGATCGGGCGATCCATGTCGGCATCGGTGAAGCCGTAGGACTTCGGGTCGAGCTCGGGGTGGGGGGTCTTGTCGCGCATCCCCAGCGGGTCGATGTCGGCGATCAGGTGGCCGCGGATCCGGTAGGCCCGGATGATCATCAGGGCGCGGATCGAATCCAGCACGGCGCGTTTCACAGCGTCGTCGGAGACCTCGACACCCTTGGCGGCGGCCTTTTCCTTGATCTTCTTGCCGGCGTCCTTGGCTTCCGCGGGGGCGGGCCACATCCCGTCGAGCGCGGCGGTCAGGTCGTCATTGGGCGTCGGCGGCCAGTCGGCGCGATCCCAGGAGGCGCCGGCGGCCTCTTTCTTCACATCGGTCCCGTCGTCACCGAGCGAGCTGAAGAAGGCCTGCCAGGCTTCGTCCACCGACGCGGGGTCGTTGGCATAGCGGGCATAGAGTTGTTCGAGGTATTCGGCGTTCTGCCCCTGCATGAAGCTGGAAGCATGGAAAATGTCGTTTGGAGACTGCTCGGTCATGAGGAGACCTCTTTGGGATTGGCGCCATATTGATTGGCGCCGGGTTGCGACGGGCGGGTGAGCCACCACAGGACGATCAGCGGTGACAGGATGAGGACGATCACGGCAAAGATCATGACGATGCCGAGGAGGCCGGTGAACAGGCCTTCGAAATTGCCGGTCGAGAGCGCATCGGCGGCGCCCATCATGGTGGCAAAGCTGATCACGCCCACGAGGGCGATCAGCGGGTAGAAGAGGTAGAGACCGGAGCGGCCGGTGTCGTGCATCCGCCGGAACCCTGCGGAAAGCATCGGGAGGAAGACGAAAAGCGACGCCAGGACGCTGGCGGGGCCGTCGCTGTCGGGCGAGACGCCGAAGACGGCCTTGTCGATGATGCTGGCAGCGAGGCCCAGCAGCAGCGTGAAGAGAAAGAAATACCAATACTCCGGCCGCGAGGCGCGTCCGGAGAACGTCACATACTTGCGCAGGCAGGTTCTGATGGCGTCAGAAAAACCCATGACCTTGGCTTTGCTTCGCTTCGTTGCGGATCTCCCGGCCCGGCGGTCCCGGATCGGGTCGTGCGTGGGGTGTCCCGGCCACAATATGGGGCCGGGACGCGAGAGGTCAGCCCTTGATGGCTTTCATCACGGCTTCGCCCAGAGTGGCGGGGCTGTCGGCAACGACGATCCCGGCCGACTTCATGGCCTCGATCTTCGATTCCGCGTCACCCTTGCCACCGGCGACGATGGCGCCGGCGTGGCCCATGCGACGGCCCGGAGGGGCGGTGCGGCCCGCGATGAAACCGGCGGTCGGCTTCCAGCGGCCCTTCTTCTTCTCGTCCGCGAGGAACTGTGCGGCTTCTTCTTCGGCCGAGCCACCGATCTCGCCGATCATGATGATCGACTCGGTTTCCGGGTCCTTGAGGAACATTTCCAGCACTTCGAGGTGCTCGGTGCCCTTGATCGGGTCACCGCCGATGCCGACGGCCGAGGACTGGCCCAGACCGATGTCGGAGGTCTGCTTGACCGCCTCGTAGGTCAGGGTGCCCGAGCGCGACACGACGCCGACCGACCCACGCTTGTGGATGTGGCCGGGCATGATGCCGATCTTGCAGGCGCCGGGGGTGATGACACCGGGGCAGTTCGGGCCGATCAGGCGCGAGTTCGAGGTGCGCAGCGCGGCTTTCACCTTCATCATGTCCAGCACCGGGATACCCTCGGTGATGCAGACGATGAGCGGGATTTCCGCGTCGATCGCTTCCAGGATCGAGTCGGCCGCGAAGGGCGGCGGAACGTAGATCACGGTGGCATTCGCGCCGGTCTTCTCGACCGCCTCGGCCACGCCGTCGAAGACGGGCAGGCCCAGGTGCTCCATGCCGCCCTTGCCGGGGGTCACGCCGCCGACCATCTGGGTGCCATAGGCGATTGCCTGTTCGGAGTGGAAGGTGCCTTGCGAGCCGGTGAAGCCCTGGCAGATCACCTTGGTGTTTTCATCAACGAGAACTGCCATGGTTTCAGCCTTTCACTGCTTTGACGATTTTTTCGGCGCCGTCGGACAGGTTGTCTGCCGCGATCACGTTGAGGCCGGAGTTGGAGATGATCTCCTTGCCGAGCTCGACGTTGGTGCCTTCGAGGCGCACGACCAGCGGAACCTGCAGACCGACCTCTTTCACCGCAGCGATCACGCCCTCGGCGATGACGTCGCAGCGCATGATGCCGCCGAAGATGTTCACCAGGATGCCCTTCACGTTCGGGTCCGAGGTGATGATCTTGAAGGCCTCGGTCACTTTCTCCTTGGTGGCGCCGCCACCAACGTCGAGGAAGTTCGCGGGCTCTGCACCGTAGAGCTTGATGATGTCCATCGTCGCCATGGCGAGGCCTGCGCCGTTCACCATGCAGCCGATCTCACCGTCGAGCGCGATGTAGTTCAGGTCGTACTTGGAGGCCGCCAGTTCCTTGGCGTCTTCCTCGGTCTCGTCGCGCAGGGCGGCGATGTCGGCGTGGCGGTAGATCGCGTTGCCGTCGAAGCCGACCTTGGCGTCCAGCACCTTGAGGTTGCCATCGGGCATGACGATCAGCGGGTTGATTTCCAGCTGCTCCATGTCCTTGTCCATGAAGGCCTTGTACAGCTGGCCGATCAGCTTCACGCACTGCTTCATCGCCTGGCCTTCGAGGCCCAGCGAGAAGGCGACCTTGCGGCCGTGGAACGGCTGGTAGCCGGTCGCGGTGTTGATCGAGAAGGAGAGGATTTTCTCCGGGGTCGACGCGGCGACTTCCTCGATGTCCATGCCGCCCTCGGTGGAGCAGACGACGGACACGGAGGAGGTCTGACGGTCCACCAGCAGCGCGAGGTACAGCTCACGCTCGATGTCCGAACCCGCTTCGATGTAGATGCGGTTGACCTGCTTGCCGGCCGGACCGGTCTGGTGCGTCACCAGCGTGCGGCCGAGCATCTTCTTGGCTTCCTCGGCGGCTTCTTCCACCGACTTGGCAAGGCGGACACCGCCCTTTTCGCCAGCGTCGGCTTCCTTGAAGTGGCCCTTGCCGCGGCCGCCGGCGTGGATCTGCGCCTTGACCACCCAGAGCGGGCCGTCGAGCTCGCCTGCGGCCGTCTTGGCCTCCTCCGCTTTCAGTACTGCACGCCCGTCGGACACCGGCGCACCGTATTCGCGAAGCAGCGCCTTCGCCTGATATTCATGGATGTTCATGAACTCCGTCCCTCGTTGCTACGATTGCACCCGGTATAGCCACATCCTTGACGGGGGATGAACGGTTTTTTCCGCAGTACCGGGGAATTTCGCCGATTTTTCCGGGTTTGTGATCACACGCGAAAATGGTGTGATCACAAATGCCGTGGCGCCTCACTCCGGCGTGAGTGCCTGTGTCGAAAAGGTGGGCAAATCACCCTAGCTGGGCGAGTCGGTTCCCGATGTCTGCCCCGAGTCGCCCGTCGCCGCCCCTGATCCGGCCCAGTGGTAAACCCGCCCGGCACCGTCCTTCTCGCCGGTGTCGGTCACCCCGGGCAACTGGCCGGCACGGACCGCGTCGAGGAAGGCGTGGCCCGACTGGACCTTCTCGCCGATGGGCAGCCCGGTCCAGTCCGGGCGCAGTTCGGCATAGTGGAAGGGGCCGGGCGCGCGGCTGCCCAGGCGTCTGAGAACCTGTGCGAACCTTTCCTCCATGCCTCTCTCCTCTCTCCGGGGGCGACCCGCGGCGCAGCGTCTTCGAAAGTCGCCAAGACCCTCGCAAATGAAGGCCGTGCTGTCACCATCGGATTTGGCCGTGGCACCCACCCGGGGCATGCATGGCCGTCGCGGCAGGCGAAGCGCACGAAAAAAGGCGCCGGACACCCGGCGCCTTTTCCATTAGGACTGTGGTCGAGGCTTACGCCAGCGAACCGTCGATGCCCTTGCAAGCGTCGACCAGGCCTTTGACCGCGTCGACGGACTTGTCGAACATGGCCTGCTCTTCCTTGGTCAGCTTGATCTCGATGATCTTCTCGATGCCGCCGGCGCCGATCACGGTGGGCACGCCCACGTACATGTCCTTCACACCCAGCTCGCCGTCGCAGTAGGCGGCGCAGGGCAGAACGCGCTTCTGGTCTTTCAGGTAGGACTCAGCCATTTCGATGGCCGAGGTCGCGGGCGCGTAGAAGGCCGAACCGGTCTTCAGCAGGCCGACGATCTCTGCGCCGCCGTCCCGGGTGCGCTGCACGATGGCGTCCAGCTTGTCCTGGGTGGTCCAGCCCATGTCGACGAGGTCGGGCAGGGGGATGCCGCCGACGGTCGAGTAACGGACCGAGGGAACCATGGTGTCGCCGTGGCCGCCGAGCACGAAGGCGGTGACGTCCTTCATCGAGACGCCGAACTCGACCGACAGGAAGTGACGGAAGCGGGCGGAGTCGAGGACACCGGCCATGCCGCAGACCTTCGAGGCCGGCAGGCCCGAGAACTTCTGCAGGGCCCAGACCATCGCGTCGAGCGGGTTGGTGATGCAGATGACGAAGGCGTCGGGGGCGTATTTGCCGATGCCTTCACCGACGGACTTCATGACCTTCAGGTTGATGCCCAGCAGGTCGTCGCGGCTCATGCCGGGCTTGCGCGGCACGCCGGCGGTCACGATGCAGACGTCTGCGCCTGCGATGTCCTCGTAGGACTGCGTGCCCATCAGCGACGCGTCGAAGCCCTCGGAGGGGCCGGACTCGGCGATGTCGAGTGCTTTGCCTTCGGGGGTCCCTTCAGCGATGTCGAACAGAACGACGTCGCCCAGTTCCTTCAGTGCAGCGAGGTGAGCGAGCGTGCCACCGATCTGACCTGCGCCGATCAGAGCAATCTTGGGTCTGGCCATTGGATTTCATCTCCGGTCCGGTTGAAAATCGCGGCAAGGCGTAGTCCCTTCCCCCTTGGTGCGCAAGGGTTTCACGCGGACGTTACGGCAGGAACCGCCCTCGACCACCCCCACCGTTAGCGCTAGATCCGCGCTATTGCCCTGAAACCTGCCGTCCGGAGGCCCGCTTTTTTCATGCTCGATCTGACCCCGGCCTTTTTCGCCTTCGCGGTTCCCGCGGTGATCTTTTCCGGCATGTCGAAGGGGGGATTCGGGGGCGGCGCAGCCTTCGCGGCCTCTGCGATTCTGGCGCTTTACCTGCCGCCGCCGGTGGCGCTGGGGCTGATGCTGCCGCTCCTGATGCTGATGGATGTGACTGCGCTGCCGGGCTACTGGCGGCGCTGGAGCTGGGCCGACGCGGCCCCAATGCTCATGGGCGCGCTGCCCGGTGTGCTGCTGGGGGCGCTGCTTCTGAAACACGCCGATCCGGATGTGTTCCGCCTGCTGATCGGGGTGATCTGCATCGCCTTCGTGGCCTGGCGTCTGGCGCAGGGGGCGGGGCTGATCCGGCTGGCGCGGATCGACCAGCCGCACAGGGGCTTCGCCGGGGCCGCGGGGATGGCGGTGGGCTTCACGTCCTTCATCAGCCACGCGGGCGGCCCGCCGGCGGCGGTCTACCTGCTGTCCCGCGGTCTCGACAAGATGACCTACCAGGCGACGACAGTGCTGCTTTTCTGGGCGGTCAACCTGATGAAAGTGGGCTTCTACGCCGGGGCCGGGGTCTTCAGCCTGTCGACGCTGACGGCCGATCTGATCCTCGCCCCGGTTGCGATGGTGGGCGTGGTGATCGGGATCAAGGCCCACAAGGTGGTATCCGAGAAACTCTTCTTCGGCATCACCTACACGCTGCTGACCTTCACCGGCATCCGACTGATCTGGGTAGCGCTGGCCTAGGGCGGACCCTAGGTGTCCTCGTCCTGCACGGGCAGCGCCTCTGCCAGCGTCTCGTAGGATTCGCCGCTCGCCACGAGGCAGGTGAGCCCGGAGGTCATCGTCACCGTGATGGTCCAGGTCCCGCTGTCGTCGGACGCAAAGACCTCCATCACCCCGTTGTTGGAGCCGAGGCCGATCGCGCGGCGCGTCTCTCCGTAGGTCGTGGCCAGACGGTCGAGCACCCTGTCGCGGGGGGCGCAGTTGCCCGCCTGCGCCGCGGCAGGCGCTGCCGTGAGGAGTAGGAGACAGGCGCCGAGCCCGCCGGGAATGCAGAGTTTCATCGTCAGTCCTTTCCGGTCCTGAAATGCGGGCCCTTGCAGGAGCAGGCGGACGTACGGTCAGCCCCGGTCCGTGGCGACGACCTGCCTCCTCGATGGGGAGGGCCGGGCCGCGATGGTTCCGGGGGCCGGGCGGGCGACGGGGCCCTCCATTCCCTGTCAGCCTGCCTGACAAGGGACGAAGACAAGGTTAATGTCGGGGGCGTTGCTGCGCCTGCCGTCGAATTTCTCTGCGCTGCGGCAGAATTTCTCTTGAACAATTGAGTTAAAAAGTGCCAAACCCGCGCAAGATTATTGCCGAGACATGGCGATCCCAGGAGGAACCCGATGACACTTGACGCCACGACCCGTCCCTATCGCTCCGTGCTCTACATCCCCGGCTCGAAGGAGCGGGCGCTCGACAAGGCGCGGTCGCTGCCGGTGGATGCGATCATCTTCGATCTCGAGGATGCGGTGACGCCCGATGCCAAGGCCGAGGCGCGCGAGACGCTGAAGGCGGCGCTGGCCGAGGGGGGCTATGGCGCCAAGGCAAAGATCATCCGGATCAACGGTCTGGACACCGACTGGGGCGCAGACGACGTGGCCACGCTGAAGGACAGCGGGGCGGATGCCTTCCTGCTGCCCAAGGTGAATTCCGCCGCCGACATCCAGGCCCTTTCGGACATCCTCGGTACTGAAACGGCGATCTGGGCGATGATCGAGACGCCGCTCGGCGTGCTGAACGCGCTGGAGATCGCGGCGCATCCGCAGCTGACCGGCTTCGTCGCGGGGACCAACGACCTCGCCAAGGAGCTCAACTGCCGCGGCCGGGCGGATCGCTTGCCGATGATGTTCGCGCTGCAGCAGATGCTGCTGGCCGCCCGCGCCCACGGGGTGATCGCGGTGGATGGGGTCTACAACCAGTTCAAGGACGAGGAAGGCCTGCGCATCGAATGCGACCAGGGCCGCGACCTCGGCTTCGACGGCAAGACCCTGATCCACCCGGCGCAGGTCGAGGTGACCAATGCCGCCTTCGCCCCCTCCGACGCCGAGGTGGACCTGGCGAAACGCCAGATCGCCGCCTTCGAGGAAATCGAGAAGGCCGGGCAGGGCGTGGCCGTGGTGGATGGCAAGATCGTCGAGAACCTGCACGTGGAAACCGCCCGCAAGACTCTGGCCAAGGCCGAGGCGATTGCACAGCTGGGCTGAGACCGTCAGGGTGGGGGCGAGCGCGGGCTGAGCCCCGCCGCAACCCCTCTGGCAGCAGGTGCTCCTCATGATCCTCCTCATCCTTGGTATACTTCTCTGGGTCCTCGCCCATCTCTTCAAGCGCATCGCCCCCGAGAAGCGGGCGGCGATGGGCGCGAAGGGGCGCGGCCCCGTCGCCATCGGTGTCGGGCTGGGGCTGATCTGCATGATCCTCGGCTATCGCTGGGCGCCCTTCGTCAATGTCTGGTACCCGCCTGCCTTCTTCACCCACATCAACAACCTGCTGATGCTGCTGGCAGTTTTCGCCTTCGCGATCAGCGAATCGAAGGGCGCGCTGAAGGCCAGGTTCCGCCATCCCCAGCTGAGCGCGGTGATCCTCTGGGGGATCGCGCACCTGATGGTGAACGGCGATCTGGCCTCGGTCCTGCTCTTTGGCTCCATGCTTCTCTGGGCCGTGGCCGAGATCGTGCTGATCAACCGGGCCGGTCCGTGGGAGCGCCCCGCCGCAGGGTCGCCAAAGCGCGACCTCATCACTCTGGCCGCGACGATCGTGGCCTTTGTCGTCATCACGCTGATCCACGGCTGGATCGGCCCGTCACCTTTCCCGGGATAATCGCATGAAAGCCTATCGTCTCCTGACCGAAGTCGACACCTCCGCCTTCTGCCACAAGGTTTCCGAAGCCCTGTCCAAGGGCTGGGAGCTTTATGGCGATCCCTCCTATGCCTTCGACGCCGCGGCGGGCGTGATGCGCTGCGCGCAGGCGGTGACCAAGGAGGTCGACGCGGAGTACACCCCCGACACCAAGCTGGGGCAACTCTGATGAGCAAGACCAATCCGGGACGTTTCTTCGAGGATTACGCCGTCGGTCAGGTCATCGACCACGCGGTGCCGCGCACCGTGGGGCAGGGGGAGCGGGCGCTCTATCACGCGCTCTACCCGGCGCGCCACGCGCTCTATTCCTCCGATGCCTTCGCGCAGGCCTGCGGCCTGCCGGCCTCGCCGCTGGATGACCTCGCGGCCTTCCACGTGGTCTTCGGCAAGACCGTGCCGGATGTCTCGCTCAACGCGGTGGCGAACCTCGGCTATGCCGAGGGCCGCTGGCTGAAACCGGTCTGGTCCGGCGACACGCTGCGCTCCCGCTCCGAGGTGATCGGGCTCAAGCAGAACTCGAACGGCAAGTCGGGCGTGGTCTATGTCCGCACCTCCGGTCTGAACCAGCACGGCGAGACCGTGATGGACTACGTCCGCTGGGTCATGGTGCGCAAAGGCGACCTCGACGCGCCTGCGCCCGAGACGGTGCTGCCGGAGTTGAAGCCGGTTCTGGCGGCAGAGGACCTCGTGATCCCCGAGGGGCTAGACTTCACCGGCTACGATTTCACGCTGGCCGGTGAGCCGCACCGCTGGGGCGATTACGCGGTGGGCGAGGTGATCGACCACGTCGATGGCGTGACCATCGAGGAGGCCGAGCATATGATCGCCACGCGCCTCTGGCAAAACACGGCCAAGGTGCATTTCGACGCGACCTTCCGGCCCGACGGGCAGCGGCTGATCTATGGCGGGCACATCATCTCGATGGCGCGGGCGCTGTCCTTCAACGGGCTGGCGAATGCGCAGATGATCGTCGGGTTGAACGGCGGGGCCCATGCAAACCCCTGTTTTTCCGGGCTGACCGTCAAGGCGTGGTCCGAGGTGCTGGACAAGGCCGAGACCCCGGCCCCCGGAGTCGGCGCCCTGCGCCTGCGGCTGGTGGCGACCACCGGCGCCCCTGCCGGTGCGCTGAAGGGCGAGGACGGAAAATACCTGCCCGAGGTGCTGCTGGACCTCGACTACTGGGCCCTGATCCCGGTCTGAGGATCGGCGGGCGGGCCCTGTAGACGGGGCCCCGAGCCACCGCCTGCGCGACGGCACGAAACACCACGGCTAGGGCGGCGACGGGCCGCCCGCCAGCGGTCAAGGACCGCCCCGAACGCGCCCGACGCTTGCGGGAAAGGCCGCCAGCCGTTCAAATGACAACAAGAATCAACGCGTAAAACCTAGCAAATCACTCGGAATTCACCCTCTCGGATTTGTTGCACATTTTGTGATCACACAAATAAAATCTGTGATCACAACTCGAAAATTATTTATGTGCCACTGTCAAATTCTTGGGACTGCGACCCCCGGAGAGGATGACAAGCGGGGGCGCTTCTGCGTAAACCGATGCCCGAGGGAAATACGGAAAGGACATCTCATGGCTGATGTGAACCGTGGCAATCGCCCACTCTCCCCTTTCATGCTCGGGCAGTACTACCGCCCCCAGATGACGTCGATCTCGTCCATCATGGTCCGCATCACCGGCATCGCGACGCTTGGCTTCGCGTTCCTGCTGGTCTGCTGGTTCCTTGCTGCGGCCAGCTCGCCCGAGGCCTTCGCGGTCGTGGACGGCCTGCTGACCAGCTGGTTCGGTGACCTGCTGATGCTGCTGGCGACCTGGGCCATCTGGTACCACATGCTGGGCCGCCTGCGGCACGTGATCTGGGACCTGGGCTATTGCATCGAAATTCCGGTGTCGGAGAAAATGGGCTGGGGCATGTTCATCGGCGCCACCGTTCTGACGCTCTTCACGATCATCGTGGTGTAAGGAGACAGCTCATGCGATTTCTGACTGACCGCAAGCGCGCACAGGGTCTGGGCTCCGGCCGGACCGGGACCGAGCACCACTGGAAAGCGATGATCAGCTCGGCCGTGATGGTCGTGCTCGTGCCGCTCTTCGTCTTCACCTTCGGCGCGGGCCTTGGCGGCAGCTACGAAGAGGTCCTCGCCTACTTCGGGCGCCCCTGTCCGGCGATCATCACCGCGCTGACCGCGATCGTGGTGATCCTGCACTGCAAGGGCGAAGCAGACGAGGCCATCATCGACTACGTCCACGGCACGCCGGGCAAACTGCTGCTCGTCGCCGTGCAGGCGTTTTCCTACGCCATGATCGTCGCGGTGCTCTTCGCGCTGGTCAAACTGGCACTCTAATTCGCGGGTTGAAGGAAAAGAAAACATGACGGCAGCTTACCAATACGAGACGCATGAATATGACGTCGTGGTCGTCGGGGCTGGCGGTGCAGGGCTGCGCGCGACCCTCGGCATGGCCGAACAGGGCCTGCGCACGGCCTGCGTGACCAAGGTCTTCCCGACTCGATCCCACACCGTCGCCGCACAGGGCGGCATTGCCGCGTCGCTGTCCAACATGGGCCCCGACAACTGGCAGTGGCACATGTACGACACCGTGAAGGGCTCCGACTGGCTCGGCGACACCGACGCGATGGAATACCTCGCCCGCGAGGCGCCCAAGGCGGTCTACGAGCTGGAGCACTACGGTGTGCCCTTCAGCCGGACCGAAGAAGGCAAGATCTACCAACGGCCCTTCGGCGGTCACACCACCGAATTCGGTGAAGGCCCGCCCGTGCAGCGCACCTGCGCCGCGGCGGACCGCACCGGCCACGCCATCCTGCACACGCTCTACGGTCAGTCGCTGAAGAACAACGCAGAGTTCTACATCGAGTATTTCGCGATCGACCTGATCATGTCGGACGACGGCGTCTGTCAGGGTGTGGTCTGCTGGAAGCTCGACGACGGCACGATGCACGTCTTCTCGGCCAAGATGGTCGTTCTGGCCACCGGCGGTTACGGCCGGGCCTACTTCTCGGCCACCTCGGCGCACACCTGCACCGGTGACGGCGGCGGCATGGTGGCCCGTGCGGGCCTCGCGCTGCAGGACATGGAATTCGTCCAGTTCCACCCGACCGGCATCTACGGCTCTGGCTGTCTGATCACCGAGGGCGCGCGCGGCGAAGGCGGTTACCTGACCAACTCCGAAGGCGAACGGTTCATGGAGCGCTATGCGCCCCAGTACAAGGACCTGGCGCCCCGCGACTACGTCTCGCGCTCCATGACCATGGAGATCCGCGAAGGCCGCGGCGTGGGCGAGCATGGCGACCACATCCACCTGAACCTCTCGCACCTGCCTGCCGAGGCGCTCGCCGAGCGTCTGCCGGGCATCTCCGAGAGCGCGAAGATCTTTGCCGGCGTGGACGTGACAAAGGAGCCGATCCCGGTTCTGCCGACCGTGCACTACAACATGGGCGGTATCCCGACCAACTACTGGGGCGAGGTGCTGAACCCGACCGCAGAGAACCCCACCGGGGTCGTGCCCGGCCTGATGGCCGCGGGCGAGGCGGGCTGTGCCTCGGTCCACGGTGCGAACCGTCTCGGCTCGAACTCGCTGATCGACCTCGTGGTCTTCGGCCGGGCCGCCTCGATCCGCGCCGGCCAGATCGTCGATCCGTCCAAGCCGAACCCGACGCTCAACAAGGCGTCGATCGACAAGGCCTTCGACCGGTTCGATTACTTCCGCAACGCCAAGGGTGGCGTCACCACCGCAGAACTGCGGCTGGAGATGCAGCGCACCATGCAGGCCGACGCGGCGGTGTTCCGGACCGACAAGACGCTGAAGGAAGGCGTCACCAAGATGACCGAGATCGCCAAGAAGCTGCCCGACGTCTCCGTGACGGACCGGTCGCTGATCTGGAACTCGGACCTGATGGAAACGCTGGAACTCACCAACCTCATGCCGAACGCGATGGCCACCATCGTTGGGGCAGAGGCGCGCAAGGAAAGCCGCGGGGCGCACGCCCACGAGGACTATGCCACCCGCGACGACGAGAACTGGCGCATCCACTCGGTGGCCCATGTCGATGGTGCAGACGTGAAGCTGACCTACCGGCCGGTGATCGTCGACCCGCTGACCACCGAAGACGAGGGCGGCATCTCGCTCAAGAAAATCGCGCCCAAGGCGCGGACGTTCTAAGGAGGACGATATGGTACAATTCTCGCTCCCCAAGAACTCGAAGCTGAAGACCGGCAAGACCTGGCCCAAGCCCGAGGGTGCCACCAATGTCCGCAAGTTCCAGGTCTATCGCTGGAGCCCGGACGACGGTGAAAACCCCCGTGTCGACACCTACTTCCTCGACATGGACAAGTGCGGCCCGATGGTTCTGGACGCGCTGATCAAGATCAAGAACGAGATCGACCCGACGCTCACCTTCCGGCGCTCCTGCCGGGAGGGGATCTGCGGCTCCTGCGCGATGAACATCGACGGGATCAACACGCTGGCCTGCATCTACGGTCTCGACGAGATCAAGGGCGACGTGCGGATCTACCCGCTGCCGCACATGGCGGTGGTCAAGGACCTGATCCCCGACCTGACGCACTTCTACGCGCAGCATGCCTCGATCATGCCCTGGCTCGAGACCAAGACGAACCGCCCCGCCAAGGAGTGGAAACAGTCGATCGAGGATCGCAAGAAACTCGACGGTCTCTACGAGTGCGTGATGTGCGCCTCCTGTTCGACGGCCTGCCCGTCCTACTGGTGGAACTCCGACCGCTACCTCGGCCCGGCCGCGCTGCTCCACGCCTACCGCTGGATCATCGACAGCCGCGACGAGGCCACCGGCGAGCGTCTGGACGAGCTGGAAGACCCCTTCAAGCTCTACCGCTGCCACACGATCATGAACTGCGCGAAGACCTGCCCGAAGGGTCTGAACCCGGCAAAAGCGATCGCGTCGATCAAGCAGATGATGGTGGAACGCGCAGTCTGATCCGCGCAAGTCCCCCTGGAAAAAAGGTAAAGCCCCGCAATCGCGGGGCTTTTCTGCATCTGCGAGATACCTTTGCACCTGCAGCATAACGGCTTTGAGAGATTGGCCGATGTCAGCGCGGGGATCCTGGCGCATATACCCGGTCAGGGAGGGGGCCGATGATAGACCTGAGGCACCCGATATGGACGCACAGAACTACACCCCCGCCGAGGCTCTGGCCATTCTGGAAGATGCCTTTGCCTACTACACCCCGGAAGCGCCGGCCGTGACCGCGCAGGACGACGCACCTGCCGAAGACGCCTACGTCGACTACGCGAACGCTGCCTGAGCGCGCCCGTTTCCCGGTTTCGAAAAGCCCTGCCGTTCGGCAGGGTTTTTTCGTTTGTGAGGGGCGCTTCGGGGGCGGTGCCTGCGGCGGACTGGGAGAGCGCCTGCGGCGGGTCAGGCCTGCGCCTGCGGCGGGCGGGGAGGGGGGCTGTCTGCCCCCCGTCGCGTGCCGCGACTCCCCCCGAGGATACTTCGAAGCGAAAGATCAATGGGTCGCCTGCAAATTGAGCGGGAGGTGGATGTCTGGCGATTTTTCAGGCGGTCGGGTTCGGAAGCCGGCCTGGAGAGTGGGAGGGGCTTGGCTGGGTGCATCGGGCTGGCTTTAGTGGGTGGGACGCTTTGAGAACCGTAAGATCGGGTCAAGCACCGCACCACCGGGGAAACCCGGCGCGATCCTTCAGAACCCCGTTTCCGGAGCCCGTCCATGTCCTCTGCCCAGCTGGATGCCCTGACCGCACGGGCGCGCGAAGACCTCGCGCGGCTGAGCTATCCTGCGCGGGCGTGGGTGCCGGCGCGGACGATGGGCGGCCGGCCCGTGCGGGACGTGGTCATCGTGGGCGGCGGGCAGAGCGGCATGACGATCGCCTTCGGACTGGCCCGCGAGGCGGTGCAGAATGTCGAGGTGCTGGATCGCAATCCGGCGGGGGCGGAGGGGGTCTGGCGGCGCTTTGCACGGATGGAGACGCTGCGCACCCCGAAACACGTGATCGGCCCCGACCTCGGCGTACCCTCGCTGCTGCCGCAGGCCTGGTACGAGGCGCGGTTCGGCGCCGGAAGCTGGGACGGGGTCGAGAAGATCCCCCGGATGCTCTGGCATGACTACCTGCTCTGGCTGCGCTCCGTGCTGGACCTGCCGATCCGCAACGGGATCAGCGTGGAGGATATCGCGCCCGTCAGTGACGACCTGCTGGAGGTTACGACCCGCGATGCGCGGGGGGTGGCGAAGATCCTCACCCGGTCCGTCGTGCTGGCCAGCGGGATCGAGGGCGCGGGCGTCTGGACCGTGCCGGACATGATCGCGGCGGCGCTGCCGCGCGGGCTGTATGCCCATACCTCAGAACCCATCGACTTTGCCGCCCTCAGGGGCCGCCGGGTGGCGGTGCTGGGGGCCGGAGCCTCGGCCTTCGACAATGCGGCGGAGGCACTGGCGGCGGGGGCGGCGTCGGTCGACCTCTTCGCGCGTCGCAGCCGGTTGCCCGCCGTAAATCCCTACCGCTGGATGGAGTTCGCGGGCTTCCTGCGCCATTTCGGCGAACTGCCGGATGCGCTGAAGTGGCGCTTCATGCGGCGCATCTTCACCATGAACCAGCCGCCGCCGCAGCCGACCTATGACCGGTGTGCCATGTATGACGGGTTCCGTGTGCACCTGGGCTGCCCCTTCCTGTCGCTCCGCGAGGGGCCCGGCGGGATTGCCATCGAGACGCCGAAAGGCGTGGTGGAGGCGGATTTCCTCATCGTCGGCACCGGCCTGCGGGTCGATTTCGCCGCCCGGCCCGAGCTGGCGCGGATGGCGCCCCATGTGGCGCTCTGGGGCGACCGCTTCGAGGCGCCGGCAGGGGAGGATGATCCGGTGCTGGAGAGCTTCCCCTACCTGGGCCGCGATTTCGCCCTGCAGGAGAAGGTGCCGGGCAGCGCGCCCTGGGTCAGCCGGGTGCATTGCTACACCTTCGCCGCCATGCCGAGCCTGGCGGGCTCTGCCGGGATCTCGGCGCTGAAATTCGGGGCCGAGCGACTGGTGCGCGGCCTGACCGAGCGATTGTTCCTCGAGGATGCGGAGGCCCATCTTGCCGCGCTCGAGGCCTATGATGAACCCGAACTGAACGAGGCCGCGGCCCGGGGCGAGACCCGCGCGCTGGCCGGGGAGGACCGCAGATGCTGAACACCGTCACCACCGATGACCGCGAGACCCGGATCACCGAGAGCCGCGAGAAGATCCAGAAGCCCTTCGAGCTCGACCCGACGCTGTGCCTCTACTCGCCGCAGGACAATGTCGACAGCCTCGAACATCCGCGCATCGCCCAGTGGATCGACTACATCCTGCACCGTTACGAGCCCGCGCTGCCGCAGGCCGAGAAGCGGGTGCTGCTGATGATGCCCTGCACCAAGACCAAGCCCTATCCCTTCTCCTCCGAGCACCAGGCGATCAACAGCCGCCTGCTGGCCGAAGGCTTCGCGCCGGTGGGGCAGAGCTATCTGCCCGAGGAACTGCAGGACCGGCTGGAGCCGCCGTTTCCGCGCGACGTGCTGAACCTCTCGGTCCTGTCGAACGGCAAGGGGACGGTGATCCACCGCGCCGTGATCTCGGAGCCGATGGCGCTGGTACCCTACGAGAACATCGCGGAGTACGAGGATCGCCCGTCGCCCGCGACCGCCTATGACGATCCCGGCCTGTTCGAGAAACGCGGCAACGCGGTGGCGCCCTGGCGGGCCGATTCGACCGCGACGCGGGTTTCGGCCACGCGCTGGAAATGGGGCGAGGAGGAGAAGCGGGCCTATGTGCTGATGCACAACGAAATGGCGCGGATCCTCGCCGACAGCCTGAAGCGCATCGGCGGCTGTTACACCGACCGGATCGCCTGGGTCGCGCCGGGGCTGACGCACCGGTCCTTCGTGCTGGGCCGCGAGGAGCGCAGCGCCCACAACGTGCCCGCCTATCGCAAGGTGGGCGACGCGCGGCTCGACCTCGTGGGGGCGAACGACCACCTGCCCGAGGGGCTCAAGATCGAGGCGCTGCCCACCACCGACCAGTGCAAGGACGCGATCCGCCGGCTGGCGGAGCGGCTGGGAACGGACGAGTCGAAGGTCGGTGGTGTCTATTCGCGCGGCGGAGCCAATGCCACGCCGCTTGCCCTACCGGAATTGCTGGACGTTCTCGTCTCGCGCGTGTCTGGTTGATTCATGCAGGGGCGGGGATGTCCTCGCCTGCATCCGGACCGGGGGGCACAATCCCGGACGGCAAACGACTGATGTCAAAGACAACATGGAGACAAACAAGATGATGATTTCGCGCCTTTCCCGCGCCGTTCGCACCGCTGCCGGTGCGGCGGTTGGCCTTGGGCTTGCCCTGAGTGCCGGAATGGCCTCGGCCCAGACGCCGATCAAGTTCTCGCTGGACTGGAACTTCGAAGGACCTGCCGCGCCCTTCCTCGTCGCACTGGACAAGGGCTACTTCAAGGAAGAGGGCCTCGACGTCACCATCGACACCGGCGCTGGCTCGGTCGAGCCGCTGAACCGTCTGGCCTCGGGCACCTATGACATGGCCTTCGGCGACATCAACTCGCTGATCAAGTTCCTCGATGCCAACCCGGCGACCCCGATCAAGGCGGTCTACATGCTCTACAACAACCCGCCCTTCTCGGTGGTGGGTCGCAAGAGCCTTGGCGTGACCACGCCCAAGGACCTCGAGGGCAAGACGCTGGGCGCACCCGCCCCGGACGGGGCCTATGCCCAGTGGCCGATCTTCGTGGCCGAGAACGACATCGACGCCTCCAAGGTCACCATCGAGAACGTCGGCTTCCCGGTGCGTGAGCCGATGCTGGTCTCGGGCCAGGTGGACGCGATCACCGGCTTCGCCTTCTCGACCTACCTCTCGGTGCGCCGCAACGTGGAAGACCCCGAGGACGTGAGCGTCTTCTTGATGTCGGACTACGGTGTCGATCTCTACGGCAACACCATCATGGTCACCCCGGCCTTTGCCGAGGAGAACCCGGACGCGGTGAAGGGCTTCCTGCGCGCCTTCACCAAGGGTCTGAAGGACGTGGTGGCCGATCCCGAGGCCTCGCTCGAATCCGTGCTGTCGCGCAACCCGGTCGCCAAGAAGGACATGGAACTGGAGCGCCTGACCTATGCGCTGGAAAACAACATCGTCACCGATGAAGTGAAGGCCAACGGCTTTGGCAAGGTCGACATGGACCGCCTGACGCATTCCATCGAACAGCTGGGCCTGACCTACGACTTCCAGGCCACCCCGGAGGCGGCAGCGATCTTCGACAGCTCCTTCCTGCCCTCGGACGAGGACCTGGCCGTCGAATAATCCCGCAGCGGGACGCAAGACCTCTCGGGGGGCCGCATGTCGGCCCCCCGATGCAAGACCGGCACCGACTAGAGGGGGACAGGGTGCAACCATTTATCGAATTCGACGGTGTGGATCACGGCTATGGCGCCGAGGGGCCGCTGGCGGTCCAGGACCTGCATGTCTCCATCGGCGAAGGGGAGTTCGCCGCCGTCGTGGGGCCTTCGGGCTGTGGCAAGTCCACCTTCATGAAACTGACCACCGGGCTTCAGTTCCCCCGCGCCGGCACGATCACCGTGGCAGGCGAGCGCGTGACGAAACCAGTGCGCATGGCGGGTATGGCGTTCCAGGCGCCGAACCTGCTGCCGTGGCGCACAACGATCGAGAATATCCTTCTGCCGCTGGAAATCGTGCCCCCGCACCGGCAGCAGTTCCGCGCCAAGAAGAAGGAATACCGCGAGCGGGCCGAGGCCCTGCTGGAGCGGGTGGGCCTGAAGGGTGCGGGCGACAAGCATCCGTGGGAACTGTCGGGCGGGATGCAGATGCGCGCCGCCTTGTGCCGCGCGCTGATCCACCAGCCCAAGCTGCTGATGCTGGACGAACCCTTCGGCGCGCTTGATGCCTTCACCCGCGAGGAACTGTGGTGCGTGATCCGCGACCTTCATGCCGAGACCGGCGTGACCGTGATCCTCGTCACCCATGACCTGCGCGAGGCGGTCTTTCTCGCCGACCGCGTCTTTGCCATGTCGGCCCGTCCCGGCCGCATCCTCGCCGAGCGGCGGATCGAGCTGGAGCGCCCGCGCGACCTCGAACTGACCTACACGGCAGAGTTCCAGTCCCTCGTGCACGAGCTGCGCGAACATATCGTGACGGCGCGCAAATGAACCGACAGAGCCTCTTTCTCCGCATCTCGCCCATTGCCTCGCTGATCATCGTGCTGGCGCTCTGGGAACTCACCGTCATCGTCTTCAACATCCCCGGCTACCTGCTGCCAAAGCCGTCGACCATCTTCGCGGCCATCGTGGAATACTGGCCCGCGATCCTGCGCGAGAGCACCTACACGCTGGTCACCACGATGGTGGGCTTCGGCCTCGCGGTGGTCTTCGGCCTCGCGCTGGGGCTGCTGGTGGGCTACTCGGCCACGATCTATGCCGGGCTTTATCCGCTGATGGTGGCCTTCAACGCCATCCCCAAGGTCGCGGTGGTGCCGATCCTCGTGCTGTGGTTCGGCATCGGCGCGGTGCCGGCGGCACTGACGGCCTTCCTGATCTCCTTCTTCCCGATCGTGGTGAACGTGGCCACCGGCCTCGCCACCATCGAGAGCGAGCTGGAAGACGTGCTCAAGGCGCTGGGCGCCTCCAAGCTGGACATCATGCGCAAGGTCGGCATCCCGCGCGCGCTGCCCTATTTCTTCGGCTCGCTGAAGATCGCCATCACGCTGGCCTTCGTGGGATCGGTCCTGTCGGAAAGCGTCGCCTCGAACCATGGTATCGGCAAGTTCATGATGATGGCGCAGGCACAGTTCCAGGTGCCGCTGATCTTTGCCGGTCTCTTCGTCCTCGGGTTCATGGGCATCGCGATGTACCTCGTGATGGCCTGGATCGAGAAGCGGATGACCGGCTGGGCCCACCGCTCGGGCTTCTCGAACTAAGGGAATGACATGACGATCAAACTCACCTTCGGCGTCAGTGAAAGCGACCGCATGGGCCCTCTCGTGGATGGCACCGTGCCCATCGAGGGGGTCGAGGCCACGTGGAACGTCCACGGGGTGCAGGCGCTCTTCAACAAGCAGCTGTCGGACCACGCATACGACGCCTGCGAATTCCCGCTGGGCACCTACCTGCGCGACATGGAAGGAGCGCGGCGCTATCTCGCCGTGCCGGTCTTCCCCTCGCGCCATTTCCGCCTGTCCTGCGTCTTCACCCACCGCGATGCCGGGATCACCAAGCCTGCGGACCTCGCGGGCAAGCGCATCGGCATCCCCGTCTGGGACATGGCCGCCGCCGTCTGGCTGCGCGGGATGTTCCAAGATTACTACGACTTGCCGCGCACAGCGCCGATCTATGTCACCAACGGGCTGGAAGAGGCCCGCACCGGGGACGAACATCCGCAGTTCTATCCCGAAGGCTTCCAGATCGAGCATTCCCATGCCGAGGGCGGCCTGGCCGGGATGCTGGCGCGGGGCGAGATCGACGCGCTCTACACCGCCCGCGCGCCCTCGACCTATGTCGAGGGGGGCAGCGTGACCCGGCTCTTCGACGATCCCATGTCTGCCGACATGGCCTATTACGAGATGACGGGCATCTATCCCCCGATGCATGTGCTCTGCGTGAAACGCGAGATCGCCGAGGCCAACGCAGGCCTGACCCGCGCGCTCTTCGATGCCTTCACCAAGGCGCAGGAGGAGGCCCGTGCGCGGCTCTATGACAGTGCCGCGCTCAGCGTCATGCTGCCCTGGGCGCTGGAGCATCTGACCATGACCGAGCGCAAGCTGGGCAAGGATTACTGGTCCACCGGGCTGGCCCGGAACCGCGACACGCTGGACACGATCATCCGCTACACGCGTGAGGACGGGCTGATCGAGGGCGCCTTCAGCGCGGCGGACCTCTTCGACACGGATATGGCTGACACCTGAAACAGAGACACCTGAAAGGGGAGAACGACCAATGGCGAAGGAGATACTGGTAGGGTTCGGCGTCGACGTCGACGCGGTGGCGGGCTGGCTCGGCTCCTACGGCGGCGAGGACAGCCCGGACGACATCTCGCGCGGGCTCTTTGCCGGTGAGGTGGGCGTGCCGCGCCTGCTGAAGCTCTTCGAGCGCGAGGGGATCAAGACCACCTGGTTCATCCCCGGCCATTCGGTCGAGACCTTCCCGGAGCAGACCGCCGCCGTGGTCGCCGCGGGCCACGAGATCGGGATGCATGGCTACAGCCACGAGAACCCGATCGCCATGACGCCCGAGCAGGAAGAGGCCGTCCTCGACAAGTGCATCGCCCTAATCACCGAGGTCTCGGGCAAGTCGCCGCGCGGCTACGTTGCGCCATGGTGGGAGTTCTCGAACGTCACCAACGAACTGCTGCTGAAGAAGGGCATCAAGTACGACCACTCGCTGATGCATGACGACCACACGCCCTACTACGTGCGGGTCGGCGACAAATGGACCAAGATCGACTACACCGCGCAGCCCGAAACCTGGATGAAACCGCTGGAGCGCGGCGAGGAGACCGACCTGATCGAGATCCCGGCCTCGTGGTACCTCGACGACCTGCCGCCGATGATGTTCATCAAGGGCTCGCCCAACAGCCACGGCTTCGTCAATCCGCGCGATATCGAGCAGCTCTGGACCGACCAGTTCGACTGGGTCTACCGCGAGATGGATTATGCCGTCTTCCCGATCACCATCCACCCGGATGTCGCGGGGCGGCCGCAGGTGCTGATGATGCTGGAACGGCTGATCAAGCACATCAAGAGCCACGAGGGCGTGCGCTTCGTCACCATGGAAGAGATGGCCGACGATTTCGCCAAGCGCTGTCCGCGGAAGGCCTGATGTGCGCGCTCTGCGGCATCCTCGGCTGTGACGACCACTGGACGGCCGCCGTGGCGCGGGAGGGCGTCTATTCGCGCCTGACCTCGCCACAGGCCCACCGGGCCGAGGCCGCCGCCCGCGCGCGGGTCGTGAACCGGGCGCTGGCGCCTTTGAGGATCACCTTCGGGGACTGGCAGAAACGCTCCTACGTGCTGCGCGGGCCCACCGGCAAGACGGCGATCTTCGAGGGGCTCAATCACCTCTGGGCCGAGGCGGAGGCGCTGGCCGGGCGCGAGATAGACCCGCTCGATCCCGCCTATCTCGACCGCCTCGAAGGCTGATCTTCCGATGATCCCCGTCACCCTGCTGACCGGTTTCCTCGGCTCCGGCAAGACGACGCTGTTGCAGCGGATGCTGGGCGATCCCGCCATGGCGGGCACCGCCGTGCTGATCAACGAATACGGCGAGGTGGCGCTGGATCATCACCTGCTGGAGCGGATCGACGAGACCGTGATGCTGATGAAGTCCGGCTGCATCTGCTGCACGGTGCGGGGCGAGGTGGCGCAATCCATCCTCGACCTGATCGCGCTGCGGGGGCAGGGGCGGGCCGCCTTCGACCGGATCGTGATCGAGACGACGGGGCTGGCGGACCCCTGGCCCGTGCTCTCGACCCTGCGCGCCCATCCGGTGCTGCAGAGCCAGGTCCGGGCCGGGGGCGTCATCACCACCGTGGACGCGGTGAACGCGCCTGCCATGCTTTCGGGCGCCACCCGGCGCGAGGCGCTGCGCCAGATCGCGGCGGCGGATGTGCTGGCGCTGACCAAGACGGACCTCGCCCCCGCGCCCGGCCTGCCGCTGCAACTGGCCGCGCTGAACCCCACGGCCCGGATGCTGGATGCCCGCACCGATCCGGTGGCCGAGATCGCGTTGGCCGCCCGCGAGGGCCGGCAGGTGCCGCCGCTGGAGACGCACCATGACCATGGCGCGGGCTTGACCTCCACCACCATGGTCTTCGAGGAGGAGATCGACTGGACCGCCTTCGGTGTCTGGCTGACCCTCTTGCTCAATCGGCACGGGGACCGCATCCTGCGGGTGAAGGGTATCCTGAACCTGAAGGGCGAAGAGCGCCCGGTCGCCATCCACGGGGTACAGCGGCTGGTCCACCCGCCGCACCACATGACAGACTGGCCCGATCAGGACCGCCGTTCGCGCCTTGTTTTCATCATGGAGGGGATCGAGCCTTCCCTCTTGCGCCGATCCTTCGATCTGTTCCAGAAGATCGGCCAAAGACAGGAGACGACATCATGAAACGCGTGGTCTGGATTTCGACCGGCGGCACCATCGCCAGCAAGGCCCAATCCCCCGGCGGTCCCGTGTCCGCGGCGATGGACGGCGCCGCCCTGATGGAGATGCTGCACGAACGCCCCGAGGGCATCGAGGTGGAGCTGGTGAACTTCCCCTCCGTCGGCTCCGGCGCGCTGACGATCCCCGACGTGACCGCGATCTGCCGCGCGATCTCGGAGGCGGTCGGACGCTCGGAGGTGCACGGGGTGATCGTCACCCATGGCACCGACACGATGGAGGAAAGCGTCTTCCTCGCCGAGACGCTGGTGGGGGGCGAAAAGCCGGTGGTCTTCACGGGGGCGCAGCGCCACGCGGGCGATCCCGACACCGACGGGCCGCGCAACATCGCCGACGCCCTGCGGGTGGCCGCCAGCGAGCGCGCCATGGGGCTGGGGGCGGTGATCCTCTTCGAGGGCGACATCCACGCCGCCGCCACGGTGACCAAGGTCCACGCCTCGCGCACCGATACCTTCCGCTCGCCGGGCCTCGGCAAGCTGGGCGAGGTGGATCAGGGCCGCGTGCACATCTACCGCAAGCCCGCCCATCGTCACCGGGTGGCACTGGCCGCCGACCAGCAGCCGGAGGAGCGCGTGGATTACGTGCGCCTCGCGCTCGGCATGACGCCCGACATCCTCGACTGGTTCGCGGAACGCGGCACCCGGGGCGTGGTGATCGACGCCTTCGGTCGCGGCAATGGCCCGCGGGGCTGGGGCGCGGCCGTCAAGCGTCTGACCGAGAAGGGCGTGCCCGTGCTGATCTGCTCGCGCTGCGCCGAAGGCCAGACCGGCGCGATCTATGGCGAGGACGGCGGCGCCGTGACCTTCGTCAAGAACGGGGCGATCCTCGCGGGCGCCCTGTCGGGCGTGAAGACGCGGCTGCTGCTCTCGGCGCTGCTGGGCCGCGGCGCCACGAAGATCGAGATCGAACAGGCCATCGGCGCCTACCAGTAAGGCCGCGCCGCCGTTTGACGTCACAACAGGCGCTGCCCATTCCTTGGGCGGCGCCTTTTTCCGTTCCGGGGCGGGGATGGCGCTGCCTTGACCTCCGCCGCGCCCCGCCGATAGCGTGAGCGCAAGAGACGGGACCGGCACAGGTCTGACCCTAAGATGGGCAGCCGCCGGCCACCGGGTTTCAGACAGATACGTGACGGCAGGCTGCAAGGGGTCATCGGATCCGGCGCCGGTCTCAGACCCAGCTCTCGGAGTATCCGACATGACGAAGGACGGCGCGTCCCACCTTGCCTCGCTGCGCGACGGGCGGAGCATCTTCATCGACGGGAAGAAGGTGGAGGACGTCACCACCTCGCCCGCCTTCCGCAATGCCTGCGCCTCGGCCGCGCAGCTCTACGACTACCAGGCCGCGCCCGAGAATATCGAGGCGATGACCTTTGCCTCGCCCAAGACCGGCGAGCGGGTGAACAAGTCGTGGATGCTGCCGCGCAGCCATGCGGAGCTGGTCGAGCGGCGCAAGTCCATCGAGCTCTGGTCTGCCCAGACCTGCGGCATGCTGGGCCGCTCGCCCGATCACGTCGCCTCGACCTTCGTGGGCTTCCGCATGGGGCTGAACGTCTACAGGGAGAACGATCCGAAGCGGGCAGGCGCGCTGGAAAGCTACTTCGACTACATCCGCGACAACGATCACTTCCTGTCCTACGTGATCATCAATCCGCAGGCGGACAAGAACAAGACCGCCGGCGGACAGGCCGATCCGCATCTCGTGGCCTCCATCGTGGACGAGGACAGCGAGGGCATCACCATCCGCGGCGCCAAGATGCTGGCCACCTCGGGCGTGCTGGCGAACGAGATCATGGTCTCGGGCTTCCAGGCGATCCAGGCTGGGGACGAGGCCTATGCCTTCACCTGCGCCCTGCCGATCGGCACCAAGGGCCTGCGCATGCTGTCCCGCCGCTCCTACGAGGCCGAGGCGACATCGACCTTCGACTACCCGCTGTCCTCACGCTTCGACGAGAATGACGCGGTGGTGCATTTCGACGATGTGAAGGTGCCGTGGGACCGGGTCTTCGTGCACAAGGACCTGAAGATGGCGCAGGCGCAGTGGCATGACACCCGCGCCCACGTCATGCAGAACTACCAGTGCATGATCCGCCTCAAGGTGAAGCTGAAGTTCCTCCTCGGCCTTGCGCGCAAGATCGCGGAACTGAACAACATCATCAACTTCCCGCAGGTGCGCGAGACGATGGGGCATCTGGCGGCCAAGGTCTCCAACATCGACGCGCTGATCATCGCCATGGAGGCGCAGGGCGAGCACTACAACGGCTATTACGTGCCCGACCGGTCGATCCTGTGCACCGCGCAGGTGATCGCCCAGACGACCTACCCGGAGGTGGTGGAGCAGATCCGCGTGCTCTCGGGCGGGGGCATGATCATGGTGCCGTCGTCCTATGCCGACTTCGAGAACCCCGAGACGGCGGCGATCATCGGCAAGACCCAGCGTTCCCCCATCGCCAACAGCGAGGAGCGGGTGAAGCTGATGAAACTGGCCTGGGACGCGGTCGGCTCCGAATTCGGCTCGCGCCATCTGCAGTACGAAATGTTCTATTCCGGCGCGACCTTCGTGACCCGGGGCAATTCCTACCGCTTCTTCGACTGGGGCGAGGTGAAGGATTTCGTCGACGGCTTCATGGGCACCTATGGGCTGCCGGGCGAGAATGCCCTGAGTTCCGCGGCGGAGTGAGGCCATGAAGGACATCGACCACATCCGCCAGCAGGCCTTCGTCGACCATGGGCCCGCGCCCTTCCGCATGACGCAGAGCGGGACCCTCTCTGACCTCAGCTTCGCGGTGAAGGATCTCTTCGACATCGCGGGCACCGTTACCGCCTGCGGCAATCCCGACCGGCTGGAGGGCACGCCCGCGGTGGCCACCGCGCCCTCGGTCCTCGCCATGCTGGCGCAGGGGGCAGAGTGCATCGGCAAGACCCACACCGACGAGGTCGCCTGCGGCATGTTCGGCACCAATGAATTCTTCGGCACGCCCGTGAACCCAGCCGCGCCCGACCGGGTGCCCGGGGGCTCCTCCTCGGGCTCCGTCTCGGCGGTTGCGGCGGGGCTGTGCGATTTCGCGCTGGGCTCCGACACGGGCGGGTCGGTGCGCGTGCCGGCCAGCTTCTGCGGGGTCATGGGCCTGCGCACGACCCATGGCCGGATCAGTACGGCGGGCGTCATGGCCATGGCGCCCAGCTTCGACACCGTGGGCTGGTTCGCTCGCGACGCAGAGGTGCTCAAACGCGTGGGCACCGCCTATTTCGGAGAGATCGCCGAGGCGACGGGCACCCGTCTGCTGCTGGCGCGCGATGCCTTCGACATTCCCCGCGCCGACATTGGCGCGGCCCTGCTGCCCAAGGCGCGCGCACTGGGGCCCGAGGCGGAGGTGACGCTCTACCAACAGGGCATCCAGCACTGGCTGGCGACCTTCCGACCGCTGCAACTGGGCGACCTCTGGGCGACCCTTGGCGACTGGTCCGAGGTGCCGGGCCGCCGGGTGAGCGAAAGCATCGCCGAGCGCATGGCGCTGGCGAAATCCATCCCCGCCGAGGCGATCGCCGCCGCGATCCCGCAGCGCGAGGCGCTGACCGCCTACCTGACCGACCTACTGGGCGAGGATGGCGTGATCATGATCCCCACCGCCCATGACCTGCCCCCGGTGCGGCAGGCCCCGCTGGAGGCGCTGATCGAGTTCCGCGAGAAGACGCTGGCCCTGACCTGCGTCGCCAGCCTCTGCCGCCTGCCGCAGCTGAACCTGCCCGCCACCACGGTGGAGGGCGTGCCCGTGGGCCTCAGCTTCATCGCCGGGCCGCGCGGGGACGAACGCCTGCTGGCCATGGCAGCACATTGGGCCGAGGGCCTCGCCGCATGAGCGGGCCCGTGCGCGACTTCGCGGGCTACGGGCAGCACCCGCCGGTGACCCATTGGCCCGGGGCTAAGAAACTGGCGCTGGTGGTGGTGGTGAACTTCGAGGAGGGGGCAGAGCCCTCGATCCCCGACGGCGACCCGGCCACCGAGCTGGCCCTGACCGATGGCATCCCCGGCGAGGTGCCCGCCGGCACCCGCGACCTCGTGGCGGAAAGCCTCTTCGAATACGGCTCCCGCGTGGGGTTCTGGCGGCTCTACGAGATGTTCCGCGAGACCGGCGTGCCGCCGACCATGGGGCTCTGTGCGCAGGCCATGCGCCGCAACCCGGAGGCGGCGGAGGCCATCGCCGAGGCGGGCTATGACATCTGCTGCCACGGCGACCGGTTCGCCCGTCACTTCCTGATGGAGGAGGCCGAGGAGGCCGCCACCATCGCCCGTGCCATTGACGGGCTGACGGAGATCATGGGCCGCGCGCCTTCCGGCTGGCAGAGCCGCTATGCCCCCTCGATCCACACCCGCCGCCTGCTGATGGGGCATCCCTCGATCCTCTACGATGCGGACAGCTATGCCGACGATCTGCCCTACTGGGTGGACTGCGACGGCACGGACCGGCTGGTGGTGCCCCATACCTTCACGCTCAACGACAACCGCCTGCCGTCCGGCAAGCTGGGCACGGCGGAGGATTTCCTCGACCACCTCTCGGCCGCCTTCCGGGTGCTGCACGCGGAAAGCGCACGCATCCCGCGCCTGATGACGATCAGCCTGCACAACCGGATCAGCGGCCAGCCCGCGCGCTTCGACGCGATCCGGCGGTTCCTCGACCACGCGCTCTCGCACGAGGACGTCTGGTTCGCCTCGCGCGGGGAGGTCGCCCGCCACTGGGCCGCGCATCACCCGCCGGAGGGCGCGCCATGAGCGCGCTTCTTGTCCGGGGCGGGCTGGTCTGCACGGCGGGCGAGGCCCCGCGCCGTGCCGACATCCTGATCGCCCATGGCCGCATCCTGCGGGTGGCCCCCGATATCGACGCGCCCGAGGCGCAGGTGATCGATGCCAGCGACCGGATCGTCATGCCCGGCCTCGTGAACAGCCACACCCACGGCCATGCCAACCTCGCCAAGGGCGCGGCGGACCGCTGGACGCTGGAGGCCTCGCTGACGAACGGCCCGTGGATGGGCGGCGCGCGGGACGAGGAGACGGTCTATCTCTCCACGCTGCTCGGCGCGGCGGACATGCTGTCGAAGGGCTGCACCGCCTGTTTCGACCTCGTCTACCTGCTGCCGGGGCTGGAGCCCGCGCATCTGGCGGCCGTGGCGCGGGCCTATGCCGATGCGGGCATGCGCGCGGTGCTGGCGCCCATGGTGGCCGACCGCAGCTTCGTCGAGTCCATTCCCGGCCTGATGCAGGCGCTGCCTGCCGACCTTCAGGCCGAACTCACCGGCCCGCCGCCGCAGGCCGAGGACATGTTGGCCCGGCTGAAGGCGCTATTCGCCGAGCCCCTGCCGGGGGGGATTTCCTGTGCCGTGGCGCCCACGATCCCGCACCAGTGTTCCGACCGGCTGATCACCGGCTGCGCCGAGCTTGCGGCGGGCCATGACATCCCGCTGCACATGCATATCGCGGAATCGCGCTTTCAGGCCGAGGTCGCGCGGCAGGTCTACGGCGTCTCGCCCATTGCGTATCTCGACGACCTCGGCGTGTTGGGGCCGTCCTTCGTGGCGGCCCATGCCATCTGGCTCGACGGCGATGACCTCGACCGGCTGGCTGGGGCCGGGGCGGCGGTGGCCCATATCCCGGCCTCGAATTTCCGGCTGGGCACCGGCATCGCGCCGCTGGGGCAGATGCTGGACCGCGAGATGCGGGTGGGGCTGGCGACGGACGGGGCCAACTCCTCCGACGCGCTCAACATGTTCGAGGCGATGCGCCTTGCCTCCGACGCCTCGCGGGTCTGGGGTACGCCACGTGCCGACTGGCTCTCCTGTGCCGAGGCCTTCCGGCTGGGCACCGAGGGCGGGGCCGATGTGCTGGGCCTGACCAACGCGGGCCGGATCGCCGCCGGAGAGGATGCGGACCTCGTTCTGCTCGACCTCGGCTCGGTGAACTTCCTACCGCTGACCGACCCGGTGGCGCAGCTGGTGACGGCCGAGAACGGCGCCTCTGTGACCGACGTGATCGCGGCGGGCCGCGTGGTGATGCGCGAGGGCCGGCTGACGACGATCGACATGGCCGACCTGCGCGCCCGGATCGAGGACAAGCTGCCCGCGTGGCATGCGGCCACTGCCGAGGCCCGGGCGCTCTCTGCCCGGATGGAGCCGCTGATCGTGGCCCATGTGGAGGGGCGCGACCAGCCCGACCTCGGCTTTACCCGCATGGTGGGGGAGGGGCCGCGATGAGCGCGATCGCCCCGAAGGAGTTCCGCACCGCCTGTTCGCGCTTTGCCACCGGCGTGACGATCATCACCACCACCGACGGGACCACCCGCGCGGGGCTGACCGCGAACAGCTTCTCTTCCGTCTCGGTGGAGCCGCCGCTGGTGCTCTGGTCGTTGCGCCTGCGCTCCCGCGCCCGGGCCGTCTTCGAACGGGCCGGGCGTTTCGCCGTCAACGTGCTGGCGGCGGAGCAGGAGCACCTCGCCCGCCACTTCGCGCGCGGTCACGACGATCCGTTCCATGGCCTCGCCCTCGAAGGTCCGGCCCGGGCCATCGCGGGGGATGCGGCGCAGCTGCCGCTGATCCCCGGTGCCCTTGCGCAGCTCACCTGCCGGACGGACCAGATCGTGACGGCGGGCGATCACCTGATCTTCATCGGCGAGGTCGAGGCGCTCACCCAGCGGCCCGGCGCACCGCTTCTCTTCTACGCGGGCGGCATGGCCGACGGTGCCCCCGCCCTCTGTCAGCCCGAACCCGGCGCCTGACCAGCCAGAGAGCCCCCCATGACGCTTCCCTATCCCTATCCCGATCCTGCCACGCTGCTGCGCGTGGGCCATATCATGCCCTCCTCGAACACCTGGGCCGAGCCGCTGACCTACGCGATGAACATGCCGGTGGCGGATCGCGTCTCGCAGCATTTCAGCCGGACGGAGGTGCAGACGCTGGCCCTGAACGAGGCCTCCAACGCGCATTTCCAGAATGCGCCCATGGTGGCGGCGGCCCGGCTGCTGGCGGATGCGCCGTTGAACGCTCTGGTCTGGAACGGCACCTCGGCCAGCTGGCGTGGGCTGGAGACGGATCAGCTGCTCTGCGAGGCGCTGACCGAGGCAACGGGCGTGCCCGCCACCACCGCGACGCTGGGCTTCTACGAGACCTACCGCCGCTTCGGCTTCAAGGACATCGCCCTTGCGCTGCCCTATACCGCCGACGTGTCGGAGCAGATCGTGGCCGAGTACCAGCGGCAGGGCTACAGCGTGCCCAAGGCGGCCTACCTCGGCATCGCCCGCAACGTCGAGATCGGCAACACGCCCGCCGACCGGATGCGCGCGCTGCTGCGCGACGCGGCCGAGAAGGGGGGCGACTGCATCGCGGTTGTCTGCACCAACTTCCCAGCCACGGCACTGGTGGCGGAGATGGAGGACGAGCTGGGCCTGCCCATCGTCGACTCGATCGCCGTGACCTTCCTCGAGGCGTGCCGCGTCGCGGGCTTCACGCCGAGTTGTCCGGGCTGGGGCAGAATCCTCGCCTGAGCGCCTTGCCCGCTGCAATGCAGCATGTCAGATCCGGGGCATGACGACGCTGCCCCCACATGATCTCGCCTGCCCGCACCCGGATCGCTCCGGGGACGCTGCCGGAAAGGGGGCGCGATGCTCTTCGTGATCCTCATCCCCGTGGTTTTCGTGCTGCTGGCCATCTACGCCAAGCGTGAGACCCGCGATTGCCGCTGGCGCGCCGACCGCACCCGCGACACCGACGAAGGCGCGCTTTTCCACTGCATCCACTGCGGGGCGGAGATGCGGACCACGGATGGAAAACCGCCAAAGGTCTGCAGCCAGCCCGAGGCCTGAGGCAGGCTGGAATGTGAGCGATAACGGCCCTGTGCTAAAAGGGGTGCCCCTGCGGCAGGTCGGGGGCGAAAAAAATCGTATCTCGGATGAAAATACCCTCTTGAAGTGAATCGGCTAAAGCCCGATATGGCCGCTCAAGACGCCAACGCACGCGCCTCTGGCGAGAGGGCTTCAGCCCTGCGGTTTACGTAGCGACGGTAACGTCTCCCTTGGAACTGAGCGGTCATATATGGCCGGGTCTATTGGAGATGACCATGAACGCTTACGTCGCCGAATTCTCGGCCCGCACCCCCGTGCACGCATCGCGCGTCGAAACCTTCATCCGTTCGACCACCTTCGACCGCCCGACGCTGGTGCTCGACGTGGATCGCGTGGCCGATCAGTATCACGCGCTCAAGGCAGGCCTCGGCCGTGCCCGCATCCACTACGCCGTGAAGGCCAACCCGACCCGCGAGATCGTGGAGCGTCTGGTCGAGGTCGGCTCGGGCTTCGATGCCGCCTCGCGTGCCGAGATCGAGCTCTGCCTGTCGCTCGGCGCCCGTCCGGACCACATCTCCTTCGGCAACACCGTGAAGAAGCCGCGCGACATCGAATTCGCCTTCCACGCCGGTGTGAGCCTCTTCGCCGCGGACGCCGAAGAGGAGCTGGAGAAGATCGCGGCCCATGCGCCCGGCGCCTCGGTCTACATCCGCCTGATCGTCGACGCGTCGGAGGCCGACTGGCCGCTGTCGCGCAAGTTCGGCTGCACCCGCGAGAAGGCCATCGGCCTGATGGACATGGCGCGCGGCCTCGGCCTCAAGCCGGTCGGCCTGTCGTTCCACGTCGGCTCGCAGACCAAGCGCGCCACCATGTGGACCACCACGCTCGACCAGGTGGCCGCTGTCTGGCACGCCGCCCGCGACGCCGGTCATGACCTCACGCTGCTGAACATCGGCGGCGGTTTCCCCGCCTACTACGGCGAGGAGATCGAAGGCCCGACGCCCTATGCCGCCAAGGTGATGTCGCTCATCACCGAACGCTTCGGCGACGTGCCCGACGTGATGGCAGAGCCGGGCCGTGGCCTCGTGGCCGAGGCCGGCATGATCGCCGCCGAGGTGCTGCTCGTCTCGCGCAAGTCGGACAACGACCTGCACCGCTGGGTCTACCTCGACATCGGCAAGTTCTCGGGTCTCGCCGAGACGATGGAAGAGGCGATCCGCTACCAGTTCACCACGGATCGCGACGGCGACCCGATGGGGGCCTGCATCCTTGCCGGTCCCTCCTGCGACAGCGCCGACGTGCTTTACGAGAAGCGCCCGGTGGAACTGCCGATGACGCTGAAGGCCGGGGATCGCTTCCTCATCCGCAACTGCGGGGCCTACACGTCCTCCTATGCCTCGGTCGGCTTCAACGGCTTCCCGCCGCTGGACGTGGTCGTCATCTGACAACAACAGGACAGGGCGCCCCGGCGGGACCAATCGCCGGGGCCCGGGCCGCGCTCACACGGTCCGACCCTGGGATGCGACCAGACCTAGCAGGCCGGGCGCGGAGGTTGAGGGGCCTCCGCGCCCGATTTGCATTTCCGCGGGCGAGGGGCGACTGCGCCCGCCCGCGTCACGACAGGCCTTTACGCGGGCGGGAACACCCGCCAGATTGTCCTGCACTCAGACATGATGATTGCCCGCGGGGCAGCAGGACGGCGCGATGCTTCGGCTTTATTCCCTGATCTGGCGGCTGACCGGCCCGCGCCAGATATTCCTGATCATCGTCTCCTTCCTGATCGCGGGCCTCGCGGCGGCGCCGCTGAAGTTCCAGCAGGACATCATCAACATGCTGACCGACGGCACCGGCACGGTGGACCGGCTGCTGCTGAACGGTGCCGGGATGATGTCGGTGATCCTGCTCAGCCTCGGGCTCAAGTGGGTGCTGGGCTACAGCTCCGGCATTCTGGGCGAGGACGTGATCCGCACGATCCGCAAGCGCCTGCTGCATTCCGCCAGCGAGCACGAGGCCGATCCGCACCATGTCTCGGCCGGCACGCTGTCCACCGCGATCTCGGCGGAGGCGGAGGAACTGGGCAGTTTCATCGGCGGCGCCTTCTCGGAACCGGTGATGCAGATCGGTACGCTGGTCAGCGTGATCGGCTTCGTCACGGCGACCCAGCCCCGGCTGGGTCTGGTGGCGCTGGCCATGGTGCTGCCGCAGGTGCTGATCGTGGTCTTCACCCAGCGGCAGGTGAACCGGCTGGTGGGCGAGCGGGTCTGCACCCTGCGCGGGGCTACCGACAAGCTGACGGCGGAGCTGCTGGAGGATGTCGAGGAGGCGGTGACGGCGGATTTCGACCGGATCTATGGCTTCCGGCAGAAGATCTTCGTCTGGAAGCTCTCGACCAAGTTCCTGCTGAGCACCATCAGCGGCGTCGCCACGGTGACGGTGATCCTGCTGGGGGGCTGGCTGGTGCTGGAGGGGCGCAGCGACGTGGGCACGCTGGTGGCCGCGGTGGCCGCGCTTGGCCGTCTTCAGGGGCCGACCAGCGTGCTGATCACCTTCTTCCGGCAGCTGAGCGTGAACCGGGTGAAGTTCGACCTGCTGCATTCGCTGATGGGACCGTCCCGGGCCACGCAGCCAATCCGCTAGGCCGCGACGTGAGCAGTGCAGAGACGGCAAGGGGCCCGCGCGGGGCCTGTGTCCTGACGACACGCACTGAAAACTCCCTGACCTCAGGAGATTGACCGGCGCACCACGCTTGCTAGGCTGCCGGAACGGTAGCGCAACCCGGCCTCTGGCGCGGGCTTGCCACCGGTCCCGGGTCCGGTTCGGAGGAAGTGTCGAGTGATCATGCGGTGTGTTGCGGGCCTGCTGGCCCTTTGTCTTGCCTTGGCGCTCGGCCCGACGCCGGCCGAAGCGCAGGCCCAGCTGATCCTCGATGCCACGCGCGGCGCGGAAACCGACGCCGAGAGCGGCACCGGCGGCGTCAAGGTCATCCTGATCGACGAGAACGGCGAGGTCTCGGTGATGGAGAAGGGCGAGGCGATCACGCCGACGACCCGCGTACCGGGGCAGGGCGGCGGCATGGGCCGTGCCCGCAACCCGGACGAGATGGGCTCCATGCTGATGGATGCGCAGGCGGGGGCCAATGCCTTCTGGAAGACCGTCGGAGAACGGCTGGGCGCGCTGCCCGTCGCCTACAACGAGGTGCTCTACATCCTGCGGGCCTCCTCGCCCGATGGCACGCTCTGGGCCTTCGTGCGGATCTTCCTGCTGTCCAGCATCGTGCTGGTTCTGGGCACGATCTTCGAACACCGGGTCTTCGTGCGGCGGCTGGCAAAGCGGCTCGTGGTGTCGCGGGTCCGGGACCGGCCCGAGGGCTACCTCGAGAAGATGCCCTTCCTCGTCTTCCGCTTCTTCATGGGGGCGCTCGGCACTGCGGTCTCGATGCTCGTGGGCTTCGTGGCGGGCGTGCTGCTCTTCGGCCGGGCCGAGGATACGGCGGCGCAGTTCACCGTCACCGTCATCTTCGTGGCCTATTTCCTGTTCCGCATGGTCTCGTTGCTGTGGCGGATGGTGCTCTCGCCCTTCCTGAGCCAGTATCGCATCCCGTATTTCTCGGACCGTGATGCCCGGCGGCTGTTCTACTGGCTGACCATCGGGGCCTTCCTGACGATCTTCACGCAGATGCTGGCGATCTGGGTGCTGGAACTGGGCCTGAACGAGGACATCCACCTTGTCATGGTGATGATCTCGACCGGCATCGTGAGCATCTACAACATCGTGCTGATCTTCGTGAACCTGCGCCCGATCACCGAGGCGATCCGCGGCGGGCGGCCGGTCCATGCGGTCAGCAAGAACATCAAGTGGGCCTCCTACCTCTGGGCGCCGCTGGCCCTTGGCTACATCGTGCTCTCGCTGGTGAAGGGGGCGATCTACTCCGTGCGCGGGGAGGCGACCTCGGTGCCGCTGGTGTCGGGGGCCTATGCCACCGTGCTGACGGCGCTGATCGTCTTTGCCACCTTCGCCTATTTCATTGAACGTTACGCGGCCCGGGCGCGGGAAATCCGCCGCCTGAACGAGGCCGCGGAGGCCGCCGCCGCGGACGAGAAGACCACCACGGTCATTGACGGTGTCGAGGTCGAGGTGACGGGCCCGGCAGAGGCCGCCGCCGCCGCCGCGACCATCCGCCGGCAGTATGCCGTGCAGACCTTCGAGGGGCTGGCCTACCGCGTGGCGGGGATCATCGCCCTCGTGGGCGGCATCTGGGCCTGCCTCGTGATCTGGGGCGTGAACACCGATTTCACCCGGACGCAGCGGTTCGAGCGGCTGATGGACATCTCGGTGATCCTCTTCATCGGCTATATCGTCTACCAGACCTTCCGGGTCTGGATCGACAGCAAGATCGCCGAGGAACAGCCCGAAGGGGGAGATGCGGAACTGGGGGACGAGGGCGGCCATGGCAGCGCCAGCCGTCTGGGCACGCTTCTGCCGCTGTTCCGCAACTTCATCCTGATCGTGATTGCCGTGTCGATCCTGCTCATCGTGCTGATGGAGGTGGGGATCAACGTCAGCCCGCTCTTCGCCGGTGCCGGGATCGTCGGCCTGGCGGTCGGCTTCGGGGCGCAGGCGCTCGTCCGTGACATCTTCTCGGGGGCCTTCTTCCTGATCGACGACGCCTTCCGCAAGGGCGAGTACATCGATGTGGGCGATGTGAAGGGCACGGTCGAGAATGTCTCGGTCCGGTCGTTCCAGCTGCGCCATCACCTCGGCGCGCTGCACACGATCCCCTATGGTGAGATCAAGTCCCTCACCAACTATTCCCGCGACTGGGTGATCATGAAGCTGAAGCTGCGCCTGACCTACGACACCGATGTCGAGAAGGTGCGCAAGCTGGTCAAGAAGCTGGGGCTGGAACTGCTGGAGGATCCGGATCTGGGGCCCTGCTTCCTGCAGCCGCTGAAATCGCAGGGCGTAATCGAGATGCAGGATTCCGCGATGATCCTGCGGGTCAAGTTCATGACCAAGCCGGGCGACCAGTGGATCGTGCGCAAGCGGGTCTACCAGGAGATCCGCGAGCTCTTCGCCCGCGAAGGCATCCGCTTCGCCAACCGCGAGGTCACGGTGCATATCGCCGACGAGCGCTCGGACAAGAGCGCGCCGCTCACCGAGGAGCAGAAGCGCAAGATTGCCGGTGCGGCGCTCGACATGGACGAGGATGGCGAGGAGGGCGGCATGCCCCCGGGCGACGACCGCTGAGTGGCGGCCGCAGGCGCAGACGTCGTGATCAGCGGCCTCAGAGGCCGTAGTAGCCGCGGTACCATTCGACGAAGGCGCTGACGCCCTCTGGCACGTCGGTGTCGGGGCGATAGCCGGTGAGCCGGTGCAGCAGGGTCGAATCCGCCCATGTCACCGGCACGTCGCCGGGCTGGATCGGCATCAGGTTCCGCTTCGCCGTGCGCCCGGTGGCCCGTTCGATCGCGGCAATGAAATCGGTCAGCGGCACCGGGGCCGAATGCCCGATGTTCAGCACCCGGAAGGGCGCCACGGGTGACAGGCCGAATTCCTCAGCTTCGGCGGCGTCCTGCGGCACGGCGGGGGGCAGGTCGATCAGCCGGCGCAATGCCTCGCAGAGGTCCGCGATATAGGTGAAGTCGCGCCGCATCTCGCCGTTGTTGAACACGTCGATCGGCTCCCCGCGCAGGATCGCCCGGGTGAAGATCGACATCGCCATGTTGGGCCGCCCCCAGGGCCCGTAGACGGTGAAGAAGCGGAACATGGTCGTCGGCAGGCCGAAGAGATGGGCATAGGAATGCGCCATGTTCTCGGTCGCCTTCTTGGTCGCGGCGTAGAAGGACATCTGCGTGTCCGTGCGCTCGCTCTCGGTATAGGGGATCGCGGCATTGGCGCCGTAGACCGAGGAGGAGGAGGCCAGCAGCATGTGCTTGGGCGGATGGGCCCGGGCGGCCTCCAGCAGCTCGTAGGTGCCGATGATGTTCGCATCGAGGTAGGAGCGCGGGTTGTCGATCGACTGGCGCACGCCCGCCTGCGCGGCAAGGTGCACGACGATCTCCGGGCGCTCGCTGGCAAAGAGGTCCCGCAGCAGGTCCGGCGCCTCGATCTTGGCACGCAGGCCGCGATAGTTGGGATGCGCCAGCAGCTGCGCCTCGCGGTCGCGTTTCAGCTCCGCATCGCCCATGTCGGTATGGGCATCCACGCCCACGACACGGAAGCCCTCGTCGAGCAGGCGGCGGCTGATGTGATAGCCGATGAAGCCGGCGGACCCGGTGACGAGGACAGTGCGCATGAGACCTCCGGACGACTGACGGCCATCGGGCTATACGCTGCGCTCGGGGGATGCAAGGCGAAGCGCCTGCGGGGCAGGGGCAGGGGGCGATGCTGCGGCCGATGCCGGGGGTGATGCTGCGGCCGATGCCGGGGGTGATGCTGGGGCCGATGCCGGGGTGATGCCGGGGCCGTGACGCCCCGGGGCCTCAGCTCCGGTGCGGGTCGAGCGCGTCGCGCAGACCGTCCCCCATGAAGGAGAAGGCGAGGACGACGATGATGATCGGCAGCATCGGCAGCGCGGTCCACGGGTAGATCTCGATCGAGGAGAGGTGCTGCGCGTCGTTCAGCATCACGCCCCAGCTGACCGCGGGGGCGCGCAGGCCGAGGCCGAGGAAGGAGAGCGCGGTTTCGCCCAGGATCATCGAGGGGATCGACAGCGCCGCGGAGGCGATCAGATGGCTGCGGAAGTTCGGCAGCAGGTGGCGCCGGATGATGCGGGAGGGCTTGGCGCCCATCATCTCCGCGGCCTGCACGAAGTCCTCCTCGCGCAGCGAGAAGAACTTGGCCCGCACGGCCCGCGCCAGCCCCGGCCAGTCCAGCAGCCCGAGGATGATCGAGATCGCGAAGAAGACCGAGACCGGCCCCCAGTGCGAGGGCACCGCCGCCGAGAGCGCCAGCCAGAGCGGCAGTTCCGGGATCGAGCGCAGGATCTCGATCAGGCGCTGGATCGCGTAGTCGAGGCCGCCGCCGAAATAGCCCGCGATGGAGCCGAAGAAGATGCCGAGCCCCATGGAGATCGCGATGCCCACGAGGCCCACGGTCAGCGAGAGCTGCGCCCCGTAGAGGATGCGCGAGAAGACATCGCGCCCCAGCCGGTCGGAGCCCCAGAGGAAGACGGTCTCGCCCTCGGGGGCGCAGAAGAGGTGGGTCGTCGAGGGGATCAGCCCGGCAAGGCTGTAGGGATCGCCGGGGCAGAACCACTGCAGTGTCTGGGGCGCCGCACGGTCGGGGGTGTAGTCCCAGCGATACTCGGCCAGGTTGGCCTCGCCGCGCAGCGGGTAGATATAGGGCGCAGTGAGCCCGCCCTCGTCGAAGACCCGGACCAGCTGCGGCGGGGCAAAGATGTGCTCCGCGTCGCGGGTGTTCGGGCCATAGGGGGCGATGAAGCCCACCAGCGGCAGCAGCAGGTAGCAGGTCAACAGGAACAGCGCCGAGATCAGCCCCAGACGGTGCTGCGCGAACCGGCGCAGTGTCAGGCGGCTGAGCGAGAGGCGGGCCTCCGGCGTGTCGGCGAGGGTGGCCGTTTCCTCGGGGCTGTCGTCTTCGGGCGCGACGTAGCGGCCGTCTTCGAGGCGGATCACTTGCGTTTCTCCCCGATGCGGATGCGCGGGTCCAGCAGGGCCAGCAGCACGTCCGAGATCAGCGTGCCCACCAGCGTCAGGAAGGCCACGAAGACGAGGATGAAGGCCGAGAGGAACAGGTCCTGCGTCTTGAGCGCGGTCAGCAGGGCCGGGCCGATGGTCTGCAGGCCGAGGACGACCGACACGAGGACCGAGCCGGAGATCATCGCCGGCAGCAGCGTGCCGATATCCGCGACGAAGGGATTGAGCGCGGCGCGCAGCGGGTATTTCACCAGCATCCGCGCCGGCGGCATCCCCTTGGCGATCGCCGTCTCCACGTAGGGCCGGGACAGTTCATCGAGGAGCGAGGCGCGCAGCCTCTGCATCATCGCCGCCGCCCCGGAGGTGCCCACCACGAAGGTCGGGATGATCAGGTGGACCAGAATCGAGCGGGCCTTCTCGACGCTCATGGGTTCGTTCTCGAACTCGGGCGCCATCAACCCGCCGATCGGCAGGTCGAGGTACTTGTGGCCGTAGTAGAACAGGATCAGCGCCAGCAGGAAGTTCGGCGTGGCCAGCCCGAGGTAGCCGATGAAGGCGGTGGAGTAGTCGATCCACGACCGGGCCTTCACCGCGGCAATGACGCCGAGGGTCAGCGCCATCACGTAGACGAAGACGAGGGTCGCGACGTTCAGCAGGATGGTCAGCCAGAGCGCCTCGCCGACGATCTCGCTGACCGGGGCGGAGAATTCGAAGGACCAGCCGAACTGGCCCTGCAACAGCCCGTTGAACCCATGCGGGCCGGGCGCCGCTCCGAGCCAGATCAGGTATTGCCGCCACAGCGGCTGGTCGAGTGCGTATTCGTGGCGCAGGAACTCGGCCTTGGCGATGCCGGCCTCCTGGCCGGTGGCGCGCAGCTCCGCCAGCTGGTTGGTCAGGTAGTCGCCCGGCGGCAGGTTGATGATCAGGAAGATCAGCGCCGAGACCACCAGGAGCGTCATCAGCATGGAGGCCGTACGCGACCCGATGTAGAGCAGCAGTTTCAATTCATTGCCCCCGCGGCGCCGGGTGCGAAGAAGAAGCTGTCGGGATGGTAGACGCCGAAATGCGCCCCCGGGTCCCAGGCCCAGAGACCATCGACCGGCACGTTGTGCAGGTCCTGGTTCACCACGATGGGCTGCGGCGCCCGGGTGATCAGCCCGATGGCGAAGAGCTGGTCGGCATGGATGTCGACGATCTCCTGCCAGGCGGCGGCCCGGGCCTCGCGGGTGGACGCGGCCTCCCAGATGTCGGCCAGCTCCATCAGGCGCTGCGCCGCGGGCAGGTCGGGGGCTTCTCCGGCCTCGCCATGGGTCTGGAAGTACTGGCCCCACATCGGCCAGCTGAAGAATTCCTGCTGCTGTGGCACGGCGAAATCCGGGGGCGTATCGGGCTGCGGCAGCCCGTTGTCCCAGCCGTACCAGACGGCGGCCATGGTCAGCCCGGCGAAGACACGGTTACGCAGGATGTCCCGGTCCAGCGGGCGCTGCACCAGTTCCACCCCGATGTCGCGCCAGGTGTCCGTCAGGATCTGGAGCGCGTCCTCCACCTCGGAGCGCTCGCCCGCGGTCTCGATCACGATGCGCAGCGGGCGGCCGTCGGGCAGCAGGCGGATGCCATAGGGCGTGCGGTCGGTCAGGCCGATCTCGTCCAGCAGGGCGTTGGCCTCCGCCGGATCGTAGGTCGCCCACTTGGTCAGGTTCTCGGGCCGGTAGAAGGGGCTCTGCGGCAGCACGGTCATCCCGCCCTCGGCGGCGAGACCGAAGTAGAGCGCCCGGTTGACCATGTGCCGGTCGATCCCGAGCGACAGCGCCCGGCGGAAGCGCACGTCCCGGAACAGGTTCCGGAAGGCCGGATCGGCGTAGTTCAGGTTCGGATGGATCGCGATTTGCGAGGCGGTGCCGTTCTCCCACAGGCGGGTGGCGTAGTTGCCGCCGTCCATCTCGCCCTTCTTGAGGACGGCGATGTCCTTGAACGACAGCCCGCGGGCCTGCAGCTGGGTTTCCCCCGCGTTGGCCTTGGTCGCCACGAGGCCACCGCTCGCCACCAGCATCTCGACCGCGTCGAGGTAGGGCAGTTGCTGCCCGGTGGCGTCGACCCGGTGGTAGTAGGGGTTCCTCTCGAAGACGAAGCGCGACTTGCCGCCCTCGGTTGCCAGCACCCAGGGCTGAAGGCTGGGCAGGCCCGGGTTGTCGCATTCGTACATGTTGTCGAACTTGTTGTGCAGCGCGGCCCAGCTGGCGACCTTGTAGGTGGCCATCTCCGCCTGCAGCGAGGCGGGATCGGTGTAGCGGGCGTGGTAGGTCTTCAGGTAGTGCGCCGGGCGATAGATGAACGGCGGACGGGCCTGCGCCAGCGTCTGGAGGAAGCGCGGATTGCGCACCGGCCAGTCGTAGACGACCGTTTCGGCATCCGGGAAGGTGACGGTGGGCAACTCGCCCTGCGGGCGCAGGAAGGGCTCCGGTCCCGCGGGCGTCAGGTCGGGGTTGTTGACCACGTCTTCCCAGTAATAGCGGAAATCCTCGGAGGTGAAGGGCGCCCCGTCCGACCACTTGTGCCCCTTGCGCAGGTGCAGGGTGAAGCGGCGGCCGTCCTCCACATCGACGCTTTTCAGGATGTCGGGCTGAAGCTCGTAGTTTTCGTCATAGCCCATCAGCCGGGCATAGCCGTAGACCGTCATCTGCCGGGTGTCCTTGCGGCGCCCGATCAGCGTGGTGAGCGTCCCGCCGTACTGGCCGGTCTCCTTGCCCATGGCGGGCAGGTCGACCACCAGCGGCTCTGCGGGCAGGCGCTCCGCCAGCGGGGGCAGGCTGCCGTCGGCGACCTTCTCGGCGAAGGCGGGCACCGGCACCAGCCGCGCGGGCAGGCCGGACTGGGCGGTGGCGGGAAGCGGCAGGCCCGCCAGCAGGGCAAGGGCCGCGGCGCGCAGCGTGGCGCGAAGCGATCCGGCCGGAGAAAGAGGACGCGTCAGGGCAGGCTGGGAGAGATGGACGTCAGGCATGGGCTCGGACCCGGTGGGGGCCCTCCACCGCACGCAGCGGCGGCAGGGCGTTGTTGTCGAGGCGATAGGCCGCTGGCCAATTGGCCGGATCGCCGGCACCGCGCGCCACGGCGGCAAGGTCGATGGGGCGCTGCAGGTCGGGCTCCGGCTGGGCGGCGATCAGGGCGCGGGTATAGGGATGGCGGGGATTGTTGAACAGCATCGCCGGCGGCCCCTGTTCCACGATCACCCCCTGCCGCATCACCGCCACCTCGTCCGCGATCTGCGCGATCACCGCGAGGTCATGGGAGATGAAGAGATAGGACAGCCCCAGTCTCTGCTGCAGGTTCGCCAGCAGGTCCAGCACCTGCGCCTGCACCGAGACGTCGAGCGCCGAGGTCGGCTCGTCACAGACGAGGAACTCGGGGCCGATCATCAGGGCGCGGGCAATCGACAGCCGCTGCCGCTGACCGCCGGAGAAGGCGTGCGGATAGCGCCCCAGCATGTCGCCGGACAGGCCGACCCAGCCGAGGACCTCCTCGGCCCGCGCCAGCCGCTCGGCCGGGGTGCCGAGGCCGTGGATCTCCATCGGTTCGCAGAGTGCCTCGCGGATGCGCATCCGGGGGTTGAGGGTGGAATAGGGGTCCTGGAAGACCATCTGCGCCAGCCGCTGGAAGGGCATCCGGTTCTCGGCCGTCAGGGTATGCACGGCGATCGGATCGCCGGTGCGGGGGCGGTAGGTCACGGTGCCGCCGGGATCGGGCGCCAGGGCGCCGAGGGCGATCCGGGCGCAGGTGGTCTTGCCCGATCCGCTTTCGCCCGCGATGGCGACGGTGGTGCCGCGCGGCACGGTCAGGTTGAAATCACTCACCGCCGCGAAGGTCTCCTTGCGGGCCCAGGGCAGCTTGCTGCGCAGCATGAAGCTGCGCGAGACGTTGCGCATCTCCAGCAGCGGGGTGTCCTGAGTCGGAACGGCGATCTCCGCGGGCGCCTCCGGTTCGGACGGGATCTCGGGGGCGGCCGAGATCAGGCGCCGGGTGTAGGAATGCCACGGGCTGCCGAGGACGAGGGCGGCAGGCCCGCTCTCCACCACGCGGCCCTGCTTCATGACGGTCACGTCATCGGCCATGTTGGCGACGACGCCAAGGTCATGGGTGACGAGGACCAGCGCCGCGCCGGTTTCGGCCTGAAGCCGCTTCAGCAGGCCGAGCACCATCGCCTGCGTCGTCACGTCGAGCGCGGTGGTCGGCTCGTCCGCGATGATCAGCCTGGGCCTGTTGATCGTCGCCATGGCGATCATCGCCCGCTGGCGCATCCCGCCCGACAGTTCGAACGGGTAGGACCGGTAGACCCGCTCGGGATCGGTGAACCCTACGGTTTCGAAGGTTTCCAGCACCTTGGCGCGGACCTCGCGCGGGGACAGGTCGCTGTGCAGGCGCAGGACCTCCCCCACCTGATTGCCGGCGGTATGCATCATCGAGAAGGCGTGCATCGGCTGCTGGAAGATCATCGAGACATCATTGCCGCGGAACGCCCGCAGGGCCCGCTGTGTCAGCTTCAGCGGCTCGACCTCGTCCCGGCCATCCCGGTAGACGATCGTGCCGGAGCGCACCTGGGCCGCCCCGGGCAGCAACTTGAGGATCGCGCGGCAGGACAGCGTCTTGCCGGACCCGCTTTCCCCCACCAGCGCCAGCGTACGTCCAGGCTGGACCGAGAAGCTGACGTCATGCAGCACGTTCTTGCCCGGCGCGAAGCCGATTGTAAGCTCCCTGACCTCGAGGATCGGGGCGGTCTGGGGGGCGTCCGGAATGGCGGTCATCATGGTAGAAGCGGAGCAGGTTTTCCGCGCACTGGCAAGATGAATCACGGCCTTTCCGGGGGGACGCGTGGCCGCTATGCGCCCTGCCGCGGGGGCCTTCATAATGCTGCTGCCGCGGCATTCGGACCCGTCCGCGCCGTGTTTCCCGGGAAACCACGCGGCCCTCCCCGCGGGGGCGGGCGCGGGGCCCGCAACCTGATGCGCGCAGGCCACTTGACGCGGCGAAAGCGGGGGCGTGCCTGCCGCAGGGCAGAAAATGCCGGGGGGCGGGGGTTTTCTGCCCCTGCAGAAAGTGCATAGGATGCGCCAGTTGTGACAGGGCGAGAAGGACATGCCATGAGCCGTCTGGACAGATTTATCGAACGGATGGTGTCCCAGCGGGCCAGCATCGACTTCGCCCTCGCGGAAACCGCCGGTCTGGGCGGCCCGATCCTCGAGCTTGGCCTCGGCAACGGGCGCACCTACGATCACCTGCGCGAGAAGGCCGGGCCCGAGACGATCTATGTCTTCGAGCGCGCCGTTGCGGCCAATCCCCTGTCGATCCCCGAGGACGAGATGCTGATCCTCGGCGAGGTGACGGAGACGCTGCCGCAGGCCTTCGCGCGCTTCGGGGCGACAGCGCGGCTGGTGCATTCCGACCTCGGCGCGGGCAACGCACAGGAGAACCTCAAGTTCTCGCGTGCGATCTCTCCGCTGATCGAGCCGCTGGTGGCGCCGGGCGGGATCGTGATCGCGAACGACCCGATGTATTTCGACACCCTCGAGCCGCTTCCGCTGCCCGAGGGCGCGATCCGGGATCGCAGTTTTCTCTACCGGCGCCCGGCCTGACAGGGCCTGACGCGCGGCCCCGCCGCCTTGGACGTGGCCGGGACAGAGAGGCTGCGCGGGACGCAGCCGGGGACAAATGGTCGTGCCAGATGCGGCCGGTGACACAGACAAACGAAGCAATGAATGATGGTCAGTGTGAGTGATACAATCGCAGTGATCGGCATGGGGTATGTCGGTCTGCCGCTTGCGGCGGCTCTGGCCCGGGCCGGCGCGCCTGTCGTGGGCTTCGACGTGAAACGCAGCCATATCGACAGCCTCCGGGAGGGCATCGATCCCAATGGCGAGGTCAGCAGCGCCACGCTGAAGGCCGCCGCCATGCGGTTCACCGACGATGCGGCGGACCTGTCCGCGGCCAGCATCTACATCATCGCCGTGCCGACCCCGGTGACCGAGGCCAAGGTGCCCGATTTGGGCCCGATCCGCGCCGCCTGCGCCGCGATCGCGCCGAACCTGTCGCGGGGCGATCTGGTGGTGGTGGAAAGCACCGTCTACCCGGGCGTGACCGAGGATGTCTGCGGCGCCGAGCTGGAGGCGGGCTCGGGCCTGCGCAGCGGCACCGATTTCGTGCTGGGCTATTCGCCCGAACGGATCAACCCGGGCGACGCGGAACATTCGCTGGAGAAGGTCGTCAAGATCATCGCCGCGCAGGATGCCCCGACCCTCGACCGGATGGAGGCGCTCTATACCCCCGTCGCGCGCGGCGGGCTCTACCGGGCCTCCTCGATCCGCACCGCCGAGGCGGCCAAGATCATCGAGAACACGCAGCGCGATCTGAACATCGCGCTGGTCAACGAATTCTCGCTGATCTTCTCGCGCATGGGGCTCGACACGCTGGAGGTGCTGGAGGCGGCGGGGACGAAGTGGAACTTCCTGCCGTTCCGGCCCGGCCTCGTGGGCGGGCACTGCATCGGCGTCGATCCCTATTACCTGACCTATGCCGCGGAAAGCCTCGGCTACCACCCGGAGGTGATCCTCTCGGGGCGGCGCATCAACGACCGCATGGGCCGTCACGTGGCGCGCAGCCTCGTGAAGGAGATGCTGGCGCGCGGGATGCGCCCGGGGGAGGCCCGGGTGCTGGTGCTGGGCTTCACCTTCAAGGAAGACTGCGCCGACATCCGCAACACCCGCGTGGCGGACATCGTCGACGAGTTGCAGGAGTTCTCGGTCACCGCGGAGGTCTATGACCCCCGCGCCAGTGTCGAGGCGATCCGCGAGTCCTACGGGATCGAGGCGCTCGACGCGCTGCCCGAGGGGCCGTTCGACGCGGTTGTACTCGCGGTTGCCCATTCCGAGTTCCGCGCGCTCGGGTCGCAGGGCGTGCGGGCGCTGCTCGGCGACAAGGGGCTTGTGTACGACGTAAAGGGCCTTTTTGATAGGTCCGAGGCAGAACTCCGACTTTGAGGACAGCGGCGTTGGTATTGAGGGACTTGAAGATCGCGGACCGCCTGACTGCCTTTGCCGAGGGTGCGGGCGAGGCGCCGCGCGTGTTGTTCTACAGCCATGACACCTTCGGCCTCGGCCACCTGCGGCGTTCGCGGGCGCTGGCGACGGCGATCACCGAGACCTATCCCTCGATTTCCTCGATCATCCTGACGGGGTCGCCGGTGGCGGGGCGGTTCACCTTCCCGGCCGGGGTCGATCACGTGCGCCTGCCCGGCGTGACCAAGAACAGCGCGGGGCAATATGTCTCGCAGACCGCGGGCCTCGACATCGATCAGGCGACGGAGCTGCGCTCGGGCATCATCCGCTCGGTGACGGAGAATTATCGCCCCGACCTGCTGATCGTCGACAAGGAGCCCACGGGCTTCCGCGGCGAGCTTCTGCCCGCGCTCGAGTGGCTGCAGGAGAACACCCAGTGCAAGCTCGTGCTCGGGCTGCGCGATGTCCTCGACAGCCCCGAGACGCTGCGCGCCGAATGGGCCCGCAAGGGCGCGACCGAGGCGACGGAAAAGTTCTACCACGAGATCTGGATCTACGGGCTGCAGGACATCTACGACCCGACCGAGGCGCTGCCGCTCTCGCCCGCCTGCCGGGCGCGGATGCACTGGACCGGCTACCTGCGCCGCGACACCGTGCCGGTGGCCGCGCAGGAGGGCGATCCCTACATCCTCGTCACCACCGGCGGGGGCGGCGATGGCGCGAACCTCGTGGACATGGTGATCTCGGCCTATGAGCAGGACCCGACGCTGGAACCCCGCGCGGCTCTGGTCTACGGGCCGTTCCTGTCCGGTCCCGTGCGCGAGGATTTCGAGCGGCGCATCGCGCGGCTTGACGGACGGGTGCGTACGGTCGGCTTCGAGAGCCAGATCGAAAGCCTCTATGCCGGGGCGCAGGGGGTGATCGCCATGGGCGGCTACAACACCTTCTGCGAGATCCTGTCCTTTGACAAACCGGCGGTCGTCGTGCCGCGCACCTTCCCCCGGATGGAGCAGTACATCCGCGCCAGCCGGGCCGAGGCGCTCTCGCTGATCCGGATGCTGGACGAGCACCGCGACGGTTTCACGCCCGAGGCGATGATCGCGGCGATCCGCGGGCTGGCGACCCAGCCGCCGCCCTCGGCGGGGCATTACGAGGGCCTGCTCGGCGGGCTGGAAGAAGTGACGCGGCGCACCGGCGTGCTGCTGCCGCAACTGGCAAAGGCGGCGCCATGAAGGATACGACCCACGAAGAGGCCCGCGGCACGACGCCGGAGGGGCCGCGCCTCGCCGTTGTCGTGAAGGGCTGGCCGCGCCTGTCCGAGACCTTCATCGCGCAGGAACTGGTGGCGTTGCAGGAGGCCGGGCTGGCCTTCGACATCTGGTCGCTGCGCCACCCGACGGACACCAAGACCCACCCGCTGCATGACCGGATCACCGGCGCGCTGCGCTACCTGCCGGAATACCTGCATCAGGAACCCGGGCGCGTGCTGCGCGGGCTTGGCGCGGCGCTGGTCATGCCGGGCTTCGGCCGGGCTTTGCGGCTGTGGCTGGCGGACCTGCGCCGCGATCCCACCCGCAACCGGGTGCGTCGTTTCGGGCAGGCCTGCGTCATGGCGCGGGAACTGCCGCCGGGGACCCGGGCGCTCTATGCCCATTTCCTTCATACGCCCGCCTCTGTCACCCGCTACGCGGCGGTGATGCGCGGGCTGCCCTGGGCCGTGTCGGCCCATGCCAAGGACATCTGGACCTCACCCGAGTGGGAGAAACGCGAGAAGTTGACCGCCGACACGGCGGGGGCGGAGTTCCTCGCCACCTGCACCGGCGTGGGGGCAGAGCACCTCGCCGGGCTGGCCGACGATCCGGCCCGCGTGCGGCTGATCTACCACGGGCTCGACTTCGCGCGCTTCCCCGCGCCGCCGGAGCGGGACTGGGCCGCGACCGGCCCCTGCCGCATCCTCTCCGTCGGGCGGTTGGTGGAGAAGAAGGGCTTCGACCGGCTGATTGCCGCGCTTGCGTTGCTGAAGGACGCTCAGTGGGAGTGGCACCACATCGGCGGCGGTGCGCTGAAGGAGACGTTGCAGGCGCAGGCCGAGGCCGCCGGGATCGGCGACCGGATCGTCTGGCACGGGGCGCAGAACCAGCCCTTCGTGATCGAGGCGATGCGGCAGGCCGACATCTTTGCCCTGCCGAGCCGGATTGCCGAGGACGGCGACCGCGACGGGCTGCCCAACGTGCTGATGGAGGCGGCCTCGCAGATGCTGCCGATCCTCTCGACGCCCGTCTCCGCCATCCCTGAGTTCATCGATACCGGCGTCCATGGGGTGCTCAGCGATGACGCGCCCGAGGCGCTCGCCGCCGCGCTGCAGGAGATGATCGCCCACCCCGACAAGCGCCGGGCCTATGCAGAGGCCGCCTATGCGCGGCTCAAGGCAGAGTTCTCCATGGCGCCGGGGATCGCGGATCTCTACACGCGCCTCGCCGCCATGACGGGGCAGGAGCGAGGGCAAGGCCATGCAGCGGCGGTGCGGGAGGCCGCGCCGGACCGCCGCCCATGACTGCGATCGCCTTCTATGCGCCGATGAAATCGCCGCGCCATCCGGTGCCCTCGGGCGACCGGGAAATGGCGCGCGGTCTGCTGGCGGCGCTTGCGGGGCTGGGGCAGGGCGAGGCGACGCTGGTGTCGGAATTCCGCAGCTACGAAGGGCAGGGCGATCCCGCCGCGCAGGACCGGCTGCGGGTGGAGGCGGAGGCAGAGGCCGCCCGCCTGATCCAGCGGGGCCGGGCGGAGGGCTGGCGTCTCTGGGCCACCTATCACAACTACTACAAGGCGCCCGACCTGCTGGGCCCCGTCGTCTCCGAGGCGCTCGGCATTCCCTATGTCCTCTTCGAGGCGAGCCGCGCCGACAAGCGGCTGGCGGGACCCTGGGCGGGCTTCGAACGGGCGGCGGGCAGGGCCTGCGACCGGGCGCAGGTGATCTACTGCCTGACGGCCCGGGATCGCGAGGCGCTCGCCGCGGCGCAGCCCCCAGGGCAGGCGCTGGTGCTGCTGCCGCCCTTCCTGAACCGCGAGGCGCTGCCACCGGCGGCCCGCCCGGTGCCGGGGCGGCTGATCACCGTGGCGATGATGCGTGCGGGCGACAAGCTGGCCTCCTATCGCCAGCTGGCCGCGGCGCTTGCCTTTGTGCCCGGGGACTGGAGCCTCGACGTGATCGGCAGCGGCGCGGCAGAGGCGGAGGTGCGGGCGCTGCTCGCCCCCTTCGGCGCGCGGGTGCGGTTCCTTGGCGCCCTGCCGCCCGAGGGTGTTGCCGCGGCGCTCTCCGAAGCTGCAATCTACGTCTGGCCGGGGGTGAACGAGGCCTTCGGCATGGCCTATCTCGAAGCCATGGCGGCGGGGGTCCCGGTGATCGCAGAGGACCGCCCCGGCCTGCGGGAAATCGTGCCCGAGGCGGGTCTGGTGCCCGCAGGTGATGCCGCCGCCTTTGCCGGGCGCATCGCCGCATGGCTGGCCTGCGCACCCGACCGCGCCGCACTGGCCGAGGCAGCCCGTGATGAAGTCGCCGCCCGCCATCTGCTGCCTGCCGCCCGCGCGGCGATCCGCGCGGCGCTGCCCGCGATGCAAGGGGAGGCGGGCGCATGATCCGGCTCGGCCTGCTGCGTCACGGGCATACGGAGTGGAACCGCGCCGGGCGGATACAGGGCGCGTCCGACATCCCGCTCGACCCGGACGCGCGGGCGCAACTGGCGGCCCAACGCCTGCCCGCCGGATGGGATGCTGCGACGCTCTACGCCAGCCCGCTGCACCGCGCGGTCGAGACCGCGGAACTGGTCGCGGGTCATGCGCCGCAGATCGCCCCCGCGCTGCGCGAGATGAGTTGGGGCGAGTGGGAAGGACAGCGCGGCGCAGACCTGCTGGAGGCCGCGACCACCCCGCGTTATCGCCATATCGAGGACTGGGGCTGGGACTATCGCCCGCCCGCCGGGGAGAGCCCCGCCGACCTGCGTGCGCGCCTGCTGCCCTGGCTGGACAGGCTGACCGGAGACGCGGTGCTCGTCACCCATATCGGCGTGATGCGGGTGCTGCTGGCGCTTGCGCACGGCTGGGACTTCTCCGGCGCAGCACCCTTCGCGGTGAAGCGCAACCGGCTCTTCGTGGTGGACTACGAGGCGGGCGTGCTGCGCCCCGGAACGCCGCCGGTGGTGCGGCTGGAGGCCCGCGCATGAAGGTGCTGATCGCCGTCACCCACCTGCTCGGCGCCGGGCATCTGACCCGCGCTGCCGCCCTCGCGCGGGGCTTCGCCGGGGCCGGGCATCGCGTGGTCCTCGTCAGCGGCGGGATGCCCGCGGCCCATATCGCCCTCGACGGGCTGGAGGTGGTGCAGCTGCCGCCCGTCCGCTCCGACGGGACGGATTTCACCCGTCTGCTGACGCCCGACGGCCCTGCCGATGCCGACTACCTCGCGCGCCGCGGGGTGGCGATTGCGGACGCTGCCCGTACCCTTGCCCCGGACGTGGTGATTACCGAACTCTTCCCCTTCGGCCGCCGCATCCTCGCCGGGGAATTCCGCGCCCTGATCGCGGCCGCCCGGCAGGCCAATCCGGCGGTCCGGGTGCTCTGCTCGATCCGGGACATCCTCGCCCCGCCGTCGAGCCAGAAGAAGGCCGACCGCACCGCGGCCCTGCTGGACGAGCTCTACGACGCGGTGCTGGTGCATTCCGACCCGGCCATCGTGCCGCTCTCGCTCAGCTGGCCCATCACGCCCGAGGTGGAGGCCAAGCTGCGCTACACCGGTTTCGTCGTGGCCGGGGCCGAGGCCCCCGCGCCGCAGGCGCGCGGCCGCGAGGTGCTGGTGAGCGCGGGTGGCGGCAGCGTCGGCCGCCCAGTCTTCGAGGCCGCCGTCGCCGCCGCGCGCCTTGCCCCCGATCTCGACTGGCGCCTGCTGGTCGGTGGCGCGGATGCGGGGCAGGTCTGCGCGGCCCTCGCGCAGGACGCCCCGGCAAACCTGCGGGTGGAGCCCGCCCGGCCCGACTTCCGCACCCTGCTGGCCCGGGCCGGGGCCTCCGTCAGCCTCGCGGGCTACAACACCGCGATGGACCTGATCCTGACCGGCGTGCCCGCCGTGCTGGTGCCCTTCGACGCGGGCAGCGAAACCGAGCAGGGCCTGCGGGCGGAGGGCCTCGCGCAGCTGCCCGGCGTCACGGTGCTGCGCGCGGCAGAGGTCACGCCCGCGGCGCTCGTCGCCTCCGTCCGTCGCGTGATGGCCGATACGCCCCGCCCGCGCGGCGGCTTCGCCCTCGACGGGGTGGGGGAGAGCCTGCGGATCGTCACGCAGATGGGAGAAACGTGATGAGCCTCTGGTCCGGTGTGCGTCGCGAACTGGCGCTCTGGCGCGAGGAGGGCCGCGTGCTGCCGGTCTGGTGGCGCGATGACGACGCGGTGGCCGCCACGCCGGAGCTGGACCAACTGGCGCAGGAGGCGCGCGCCTTCGGCCTGCGCGTCGATCTCGCCGTGATCCCGTGCGGGCTGGAACCGACGCTGGCCCCCGCCGTGGCGGAGGGGCCGTTCCGCGCCCTCGTGCACGGGTTGCACCATGCAAACCATGCTCCCGCCGACCGCAAGAAGGCCGAGTTCGGCGACACCCGCCCGCTCTCCGACCGGCTGATCGAGGCGCATCAGGGCCTGGCCACGCTGCGTGCCCGCCTCGGGGGCAGGCTGCTGCCGGTCTTCGTGCCGCCGTGGAACCGGATCGGGGCGGACATGGCGCCGGGTTTGGCGCAGATCGGCTATCGCGGCCTCTCGACCTTCCGCCCGCGCGCGGCGGTCGAGGCGGCGCCCGGCCTGTTGCAGCTCAACACCCATCTCGACCCGATCGACTGGCGCGGCACCCGCAGCGCCGTCGCGCCCGAGGCCTTCGCCGCCCAGACGCTGCGCTTGCTGGAGGACCGCCGCACGGGCCGCGCCGATGCCGAGGAGCCCTTGGGCCTGCTGACCCACCACCTCGTCCACGACGCGGCGATCTGGTCGCTGGTCCGCGCGTATTGGGAGGTGCTGATGGAGGGGCCGGTGCAGCCGGTCGCGCTGGAGGACCTCCTTCCGCAGGGGCCCACGCCGACGCCCTGATCGGCCCCTCGATCCGCCGTCAGAGCGCCTGTCTAAATTACCGTCCAAATCCCCGACCAGATCTCTGCCCTGTCCAGCCGCGCAGGCTCAGACGCAGGGGTTCAGGGCTGGGGCTTGCAGGGGCGCGCAGACGCCGTGTTCAGGGGGCAGGGACCTCCCTCCGGCAGGTCCATTGCCTCCCACGGCGAGGGCTTCCCGGCGGGGTCATCAGGCCGCAGCCTGTCCCCTCATCCCGCGCCAAGCGGCTTGGTGATCAGGATCCACTCCGCCACCTCGCTCTCCCAGCCGTCTTTCTCGCAGGGCCGTCGCGCCACCTCGCCATATCCGTGCCGGTCATAGAGCCGCCGCGCCCCGGTGTTGCTGTCCGCCACGATCAGGCTCATCAGCCCCAGTCCCTCCGCCCGGGCCCAATCCTCGGCGACCCCCAGAAGGCCGCTGCCCAACCCCCGGCCGCGATGGCCCGGATAGGTCGCCAGCACGTTCACGTACCAGCTGTCCGGGGCGAGGTTCTCCAACTCCTGCAACGGGCGGAAGAGCGCGGGCATGTCGTCGGGGATCGGCTCGGGATCGGGGCCAATGACATAGCCGGTGAGGCCCGCCACCGCATGTCCGTCGTGATCGGCCACGATGATCTCGCCCGCCGCGGCCTTGGCGGCCTGCCGGCGCCGGCCGACCTCCCAGGGGTCCTCGCCGGGGCCTGCCAGCCCCTGCCAGACGACGAGGGGCAGCCCCTCGCCGGCAAAGAACACGAGGTCGGCCAGCTGGGCCGCATCCTCGGCGGTGGCGAGCCTGTAGGGCTCGTGCAGGGTCAGGGTCATGTCCGGCTCTCCTCCCGGTCGCGACAGGCACGCCGCCGGGCCAGCATAGCAGGTTTCCCCGCGCGCCGCGCCTGCCGTGACGGGGCGGGCGGTCAGCCGCCGTCGCGCACGTCCGCCCAGTCTGGGTGACGCCGGAACTGCGCCGCCGCGAAGGGGCATAGCGGCAGGATCTTCCAGCCCCCCGCCCGGGCGTCCGCTACGGCCCGCAGCACGAGGGCCAGCCCGACCCCCTGCCCACGGAAGGCATCGGGCACCCCGGTGTGATCGATGATGATCAGCCGCGCGCTGGCGCGGGAATAGGTCATCTCCGCCTCGTGGCCGCCGTCGCGGTAGAGGTAGCGCCCCTTGCTGCCGGTCTCTTCCAGTTCGATCCGTCCGCTGTCCATGCTCGTTCTCCTGATCGCGCGGCCCCAGCCTGCGCGCCCGGCGCCGATGTCGCAATCTGCTTGATCGCACAGGCGTTGCGCGACATCTTTCCGCCATGACCCAGACCCATGCCCCCCTCGATGCCGAGCTGCGCCGCGCCATCGCGCCGGTGATCTGCTATCCCACTGACAGCCTGCCGCAGCCGGACCTGCCGCTCTATGCCCGGGCCCGCGCCACGGCCAAGAAGGCGGCCGAGACCCTCGTGCCCGCCCGCGACGGCGGCAGCTTCGAGGTGCCGGCGGGCAGTTTCTTCCGGATCACCTGTACCGGTGGCCCGCAGGTGGGCGATCTCAACCTCTGGAACGCCCATGACCTCTCGGAGGGGTTCTACTCCGGCAAGACCCGCGCCCTGCATGGCACCCACCTGACGGTCGGCGACCGGCTCTGGTCGCGCTTCCCGCACCTGCGCCCGATGGCGACGATCACCGCCGACACGCTGGACTGGTACGGCACCGATCCCCACGGCGGCCGGGTGCACGACGTGATCGGCACCCGCTGCGATCCCCATACCAACCACCTGCTGACCGGCCAGCACTACCACCACTGCTGCCAGTCCAACCTGACCCGCGCCCTGGCCGCCGCGCGGGGCCTGCCCCTTGCGGAGGCCGAGGTGACCACCCACGACGTGCTCAATGTCTTCATGTGTACGGGCTTCACCCCGGAGGGGCGCTACTTCATGAAGGCCAGCCCCGTGCGCCCCGGCGACTACCTCGAGTTCTTCGCCGAGATCGACCTGCTGGGTGCGCTCTCCGCCTGCCCGGGCGGGGACTGCAGCGCGGAACATTCCTCCGACACCGCCCCCTGCCACCCGTTGCTGGTCGAGGTCTTCACCCCCGATCCCGCCAGCCTCGCCGGCTGGTCCAGCCCCGCGCGCAATGGCTACGACGGCACCCACGGCACCTGACGCAGCTGCACCGCCTGCCAAACGGACGCCCGCTCCGGTTTCCGTTTCGCAAATATCCTCGGGGGGAATTGGCCCCGCAGGGGCCAAGGGGGGCAGACAGCCCCCTTATCTACTCCCTTTCCCGGCCCCCAGACAGGGCGCCGCAGAGGCGGCGCCGCCGGGCTCAGGCGAAGGCCGCCTCCAGCGCGATTTCCACCATCTCGCCGAAGCTCGACTGCCGGTCCGCCGAGGGCAGCGCCTCGTGGCGCAGCAGGTGGTCCGAGACGGTCAGCACGGCAAGCGCCCGGCAGCCGAAGCGCGCAGCGACGGTGTAGAGCTCGGCGGCCTCCATCTCCACGGCGAGGATGCCATGCCGGGTCATCTGCTCGTTCAGGTCGGGGCGTTCGTCATAGAAGACATCGGCCGAGTAGATCCCGCCCGCGTGGACCCGCGTGCCCTTGGCCTGCGCCGCGGCCCAGGCCGCCTGCAACAGACCGTAATCCGCGCAGGGGGCGAAGTTCAGCTCCTTGAAGAAGCCCTTCGACGGGGTCGACATCGTGCTGGCCGTCATGGCGAGGATCACGTCGCGCAGCTGCACCGCCTCCTGCATCGCCCCGCAGGAGCCGATGCGGATCAGGGTCTTGGCGCCGAGGTCGCGGATCAGCTCGTTGGCATAGATCGAGAGCGAGGGCATCCCCATGCCGGAGCCCTGGATCGTCACCCGGTTGCCCTTCCACGTGCCGGTGTAGCCCAGCATGCCGCGGACCTCGTTCACCAGCTTCACGTCGTCGAGGAAGGTCTCCGCGGCCCAGCGGGCGCGGTAGGGGTCGCCGGGCATCAGGACGGTTTCGGCGATGTCCTGCGGTTCTGCGCCGATATGGATGGTCATGAGGGGCTCTTCTCCGTGATCGCCTTCGGGGTGGCGGGATCATCGGCGCGCGCGGAGGCTTTGTCCATCCTCGCCCCGCCGTCAGCCGTTCCCTCGGCGGCGCCATGCAGGGTCACGCTGTCGGCCAGCACCGGGTGGGCGGCAAGCGCGGGGGCCAGAACCTCGCTCTGCAGCAGGGCGCGGGTCTCGGCGGCCAGCTCCGCGGGCAGATCCCCCAGAACGCCCTTGCGGGCCGAGAGGACGATGCGGCGCGAGAGCGGCGCGAAGGGCAGGGGGTGGACCTCGAGATCGGGCATCAGCCGTCGGGCGCGCATCAGGGCCAGCGGCGGCAGGATCGTCCAGCCCGCACCGCGCGAGACGATGGCGAGGATGGCGTGGTAGCTGTCCAGCTCGAACCGGTGCGAGAGCGTGAGGTTCTGCTGCGCCAGATGGGTCTGGATCAGCCGCCCCATGTAATGCCGCGTGGTGTAGAGCACGAGCGGGCGCGCCTGAAGCTGCGGCAGCAGCGGCGCCTGCGTGTCGAGCGCACCCCGGGCGGCGGCCACGACGAAGCCCTCGGTCAGCAGCGGATGCCGTTCGGCCCAGTCCTCGGTCCCGCCCATCTCGGCGGCGACCACGAGGTCGAGCGCCTCGGATTCCATCTGGTCATGCAGGTAGTGGCTGGCCCCGGTCTCCAGCAGGAACTGGCAGCCGGTCAGCCGGTCGGCCATACGGGTCAGCAGGGCAGGGGTGACGTCGGCCTCGAGGTCCTCGATCATCCCCAGCCGCAGCCGGGTCAGGCGAAAGCGCCCGGCCTGTGCCAGTTCCGCGCGGGCCTGAGCGGCCTCGTTCAGGATCGACTGTGCCCGTCGGCGAAAGACCTCGCCCTCGGGGGTCAGCTCCAGCGGCCGCGCGGAGCGGATCATCAGCGTGACCCCGAGCGCGGCCTCGAGGTTGGTCAGCTGCTGGCTGACGGCCGAGGGGCTGGCCCCCAGCCGTCGTGCCGCGACCGAGATCGACCGCTCCTCGACCGTGGCCACGAAGACCTCGATCCCCCACAGGGTGATCCGTCCGGCGGGCGCGGTCATGGGCAATCCCTCTCGGGGTTACTCGTCCATGTCGGACAGTTTCTTCTGCAACTCGGCGAGCTGTTTCTTGATCGCGGAGAGGTCGTCCTTCTCCTCGGTCTTCTCGTCCTCGCGGCCGGGGCCGGACCAGTTCTGGGCGAAGCCGCTGGTCATGGCCTTCAGGAAGGCCTCCTGCTGCGCCTGCATGGCCTCGAACCCGGGCATCTTGGCCGCCATCGGGTTCATCTCGATCATCTTGGACTGTCCGTCGCGCAGCATCTCGAAGGAGGCGGCGAGGAACTGGGGCACCACCGATTGCGCCTGGGTGGTGTAGCTGCGCACGAGATCGGTCAGCACGGCGAGCGGCAGGACGTTCTCGCCACGGCTCTCATGCTCGGCCACGATTTGCAGAAGGTATTGCCGGGTCAGGTCGTCGCCGGATTTCAGGTCGACGATCTGGACTTCGCGGCCCTCGCGAATGAAGCCCGCGATATCTTCGAGCGTGACGTAATCAGACGTCTCCGTATTGTAGAGACGGCGCGAGGCGTAACGCTTGATCAAAAGAGGCTTGCTGGTATCTGCCACGGAAATCCCTCCCAAATGCAGCACTGCAGCAAAGCTTAAGTCAGCTTAGATAAAAAAGAAAGGGCGGGCACATGGCCCGCCCAATCATCTGGCGCCCCTGATCAAGGGGGAGGAGCTACCGGGGCGCCGAGAGCGTTCCGGCCCTTCGCATCCGTATGGAGCGGAAAGCCGGAGTGCTGTCGCGACTTACTTCGCTGCCGCTTTCTTGGCTGCGGTCGTCACGTCCTTGGTCGCCTTCTGAACGGCGGCCGAGGCTTCCTCGGTCATGTCCTTGCCGGCTGCCATCATCAGTTCGACGGTTTCCGACTGCAGCTTCTTTGCGATTTCTGCAAAGGCCGACATGTATTCCGAGGTTGCTTCGGCTTGGGCCGAGGCGAAATCGGTCATCGCTTTGGCGTAGTCTGCGGGCTCCGACTTGGCCTTGGACAGGTCTGCCAGCTTGGTCAGGGTGTCCTTGGTCCACTTGGTCGAAACTTCGGCCGACTTGTCGGCGGCTTCCAGAGCCACTGCCGACATTTTCTCACCCAGCGATGCTTGGGTTTTGAAGGCGTCGTCCATGACCGACATGTCCACGGGGAAGGCCCCCATCATGTCTTTCATCATGGTGGTGAAATCTTGGGTCTTAGCCATTGGTCTTTCCTCTCTTCGCTGTCCGGGCGGGCGGTCCCGGGGGTCATTCGCTGTTGAGAGGAATATGAATGCTGCGGCGCAGAAAATCAAGTCTTTCTTGCTGCGTCGCAGAATATTTACAGGGCCCGGGGGCCTCAGCCCGCCGCCGTCAGGGTGACATACTTGCCCGGCGCGGGCCCGATCGGCGGGTGGTTTTCATCGCCAGGTTCCCTTGCGGCAACCATTTTTCCCGATTTTTTGGCCAGCCACTCGGACCAGCGCGGCCACCAGGATCCCTCGTTGTAGGTCGCCCCGGCCAGCCAGCCATCGGCCTCCTGCGAGAGGTCGTCGTTGGTGTAGTGGCCGTATTTCTTCTTAGAGGGCGGGTTCACGATTCCCGCGACATGCCCCGATTCGGAGACGATGAAGGTCCGGTCGCGCGACTTGGTCATCCGGTAGCCGCGGTAGCTGTCCTTCCACGCCGCGATGTGATCGCGCTCGCAGGTGACCGAGAAGGTCGGCACCGAGATGTCACTGATATGCAGCGTCTCGCCGAAGAGCTCGATCCCCGTGGTGGTGAACTCGTTGCCCTGGCAGAGCTGGCGCAGGTACTGGATCGCCATCTTGGCCGGCAGGTTGGTGCCGTCCCCGTTCCAGTGCAGCAGGTCGAAGGCGGGCGGGGCCTCGCCCAGCATGTAGCTGCGGATCGCCGGGCCATAGATCAGGTCGTTGGAGCGCAGGAAGGAGAAGGTGCGCGACATGATATGGCTGCGCAGGATACCTTTCTCCCGGACTTCCGCCTCGATGGCATCGACGAAATCGTTCTGCAGGAAGGGCGTGAACTCCCCCTGTTCCGAGAAGTCGGTCAGCGTGGTGAAGAAGGTCGCCGACTTCACCGACTTGTCGCCGCGCTTCTTCATCAGCGACAGCATGAGGCTCGTGGTCGTGCCCGCGATGCAGTAGCCCACCACGTTCACCTGCTTCTGCCCGGTGATCGCCTTGGCCTCGTTGATCGCGGTGAGGAAGCCCTCTTCTATATACTCCTCCATCCCGACGTCCCGGTAGCTTTCGTCCGGGTTGATCCAGGACACCACGAAGAGCGTGAAGCCCTGATCGGTGATGTACTTGATCAGGCTGTTCTGCGCCTTCAGGTCGAGGATGTAGAACTTGTTGATCCACGGCGGGAAGATCACCAGCGGGATCGCATGCACCTGTTCGGTGGTCGGCGTGTACTGGATCAGCTCCATCATCCGGTTGCGATAGACGACCTCGCCCTTGGTGGAGGCGATGTTCTCGCCCATCTTGAAGGCCTTGTCGTCGGCCAGCTTCACGACGAACTGGCCCTTGTTGGCCTCGATGTCGCTGACGAGGTTCTCGTACCCCTTCACCAGCGACTCGCCCTCGGTCTCGATCGCGCGTTCCAGCGCGTCGGGGTTGGTGGCGAGGAAGTTGGTCGGCGCCATCATGTCGATGATCTGGCGCGCGAAGTACTGCAGGCGGCGCTTCTCGATCGGGTCGAGGTCCTCGGCGTCTTCGACCGCCCGGGAGATCGCCTGAGCGTTCAGCATGTACTGCTGCTTGATGAAGTTGAAGTAGGGATGGGTCTTCCAGAGCGGGTTGGAAAACCGCCGATCCTCGGGAGTCGAGTCGGGCGGAGCCTCGAATTTGCCCTTGGCCAGCGTTTGCTGGGCCTCAAGAAAATGTTTTACGGACTGCCCCCAGAACTCCAGCTGGTGCTCGAAGATGCGCGCCGGGTTCTCCATCGACTGGGCCCAATAGGCGTTTGCTGCATCTGCGAAAAGCGCGGTGTCCGGGGCGTTTAGCCCCGGGTTGGGCTGGTCGCGATTGGCCACGGCGGTGAACAGCCGCTGCGTAAGCGCCTCCACCTTGGCGAGGTTTTCGTCGATCCGTTCAACGGTATCCGACGGGACGTCGCCTTTACCCTCGGACGAGTGATCGGTTGCCATAGTGCCAAATCCCCCCTATTTTTCTGCCATGCAGCAAACGCAGTCGCGGCGCCAGCTCGGGGGAGCACCGCTGACAGCGCGGGGCTTGCCCGAACAAGGAGACGCATTATGCGCTTTATGGCAACCTACGACCTTATGGAGACCATTCGCAACACGAACCAGTGGATGGCCTCCTCCGCCTCTTCGATTACGTCCTATCCCGCCTTCGCCGCGATCCCGAACCCGGCGCTGAAACTCTTCGGGGCGTGGGGCGAGGTGATGGAACGATCCTACAAGCGGATGGTGACCAAGCCGAGCTGGGGCATCTACACCGTAACCTGTGCAGACGGGCGCGATCACGTCGTCTCGGTCGAGACAGTGCTCAAGCGGCCCTTCGGTGACCTGATCCATTTCCGGGTGCAGGGACGTGAAGAGAAAAAGCGGAAAATCCTGCTCGTCGCGCCGATGTCCGGCCACTACGCGACGCTTTGCCGCTCCACGGTGATGAGCCTCCTGCCCGATTGCGAGCTCTACGTGACCGACTGGCACAACGCGCGCGACATTCCCGTCTCCGAGGGCAAGTTCGACGTCGAGGATTACACCCTCTACCTCGTCGACTTCATGAAGGAGCTCGGCCCCGAAACCAACGTCATCGCGATCTGCCAGCCCGCTCCGCTGACGCTGGCCGCCGTGGCCTACCTTGCCAAGGACGCGCCCGAGGCGCAGCCCGCGACCATGACGCTGATCGGCGGCCCGATCGACCCGGACGCCACCCCGACCGAGGTGACCGACTTCGGCAACCGCGTGACCATGGGCCAGCTCGAAGAGACGATGATCCAGCAGGTCGGCTTCAAGTATGACGGCGTCGGCCGCAAGGTCTATCCGGGCCTGCTTCAGCTGACGTCCTTCATCGCCATGAACGCGGATCGCCACGCCTCGGCCTTCGTGGACCAGATCTTCCGCGTCGCCCGCGGCGAGGCCTCGGACCACGATCACCACAACCGCTTCTACGACGAGTATCTCGCGGTGATGGACATGACGGCGGAATTCTACCTCTCGACGGTGGAGCGGATCTTCAAGAACTGCGAGATCGCCAAGAACGAGTTCACCGTGAACGGCAAGAAGGTCGACATCGGCGCGATCACCACCGTCGCCGTGAAGACCGTCGAGGGCGAGAAGGACGATATCTCGGCCCCCGGCCAGTGCGTCGCCGCGCTTAAGCTGATGACCGGCGTGCCGGACAGCAAGAAGAGCGAACACCTCGAACCGGGCGCGGGCCACTACGGCATCTTCGCCGGCTCGTCGTGGCGCAACAACATCCGCCCGCTGGTGCTGGAGTTCATCGACGCCAACGCGCGCAAGCCTGCCTCCAAGCCGCAGCTCGTCATCAACGAGTGACGCGGCAGGCCCTGCCTGAAAGTTTGGACGGCCGCCCCCCGGGGCGGCCGTTTCGCGTTCCGGCCCGGGGCAGGGCACCCTCAGATCAGCAGCCCGGCGGCCCCTTCATGGCGCAGCAGCGCGACCTTGGTCTCGATCCCGCCCGCGCCGGAAAACCCGCCCAACCCGCTGGCCCCCAGAACCCTGTGGCAGGGGATGATCACCGGGATCGGGTTGCCACCGCAGGCCTGCCCGATGGCCTGTGCGGGCCGTCCCAGCCGTTTCGCCAGATCGCCATAGGTCCGGGTCTCGCCGAAGGGGATCGCCGCCATCTCGGCGCAGACCGCCTGTTGCAGCGCCGATCCCGCCACACTCAGCGGCAGGTCGAAGCCCTCCCGCCTGCCCTCGAAGTAGGCCGAAAGCTGGCCGGCGGCCTCCTCCAGCAGGGCTGCATCGGCGTCATCGCCCGCGCTCTCGGGCAGGCTGTCCCAGCCCAGCCGGGTGATCGCGCCCTCCCGTGCCTCCAGCACGAGACGGCCGACGGGAGTATCGAGCGCGCGCAACATCGGGGCATCCTGCCCCTTGCGCAGGGGGGCGGCAAGGGCCAAGGGAAGGGCGCGGGTCGCAACGTCTTCCGGGAATGTCGTTTCCGGCGCTGACGCTGGCCCGCAATCCGGCACATTGCCTGCATCATCGCCAGCTCACGAGGCCCCTCCATGACCAGCATCGCCCTGACCGTTCAATGCGAAAGCCGCCGCGGCATCGTCGCCGGTATCTCGGGCTTCCTCGCCGAACATGGCTGCAACATTTCCGACAGCCACCAGTTCGACGATCAGGAGACCGGCCAGTTCTTCATGCGCGTCACCTTCGCCAGCGAGACCGGCGCCACCCAGCCCGATCTCGAGGCCGCCTTCGCCCCGCTGGCGCAGGAGTTCGGCATGACCTTCGCCTTCCATGACCAGTCGGAGAAGATGAAGGTCATCATCATGGTCTCGCGCTTCGGCCACTGCCTGAACGACCTGCTCTACCGTTGGCGCATCGGGGCACTGCCGATCGACATCGTGGCGGTGATCTCGAACCACATGGACTACCAGAAGGTCGTGGTGAACCACGACATTCCCTTCCACTGCATCAAGGTGACGAAGGAGAACAAGCCGCAGGCCGAATCCGCGATCATGGACGTTGTCCGCGAAACCGGCGCCGAGCTGATCGTGCTGGCCCGCTACATGCAGATCCTCTCGGACGAGATGTGCCAGAAGATGTCGGGGCGGATCATCAACATCCACCACTCCTTCCTGCCTTCCTTCAAGGGCGCCAACCCCTACAAGCAGGCCTACGAGCGCGGCGTGAAGCTGATCGGCGCGACGTCCCACTACGTGACCGCCGACCTCGACGAGGGTCCGATCATCGAACAGGACACCGTGCGCGTCACCCATGCGCAATCGCCCTCGGACTACGTCAGCCTCGGCCGCGACGTGGAGGCCCAGGTGCTGGCCCGCGCGATCCACGCGCACATCCACCACCGCGTCTTCCTGAACGGCAACAAGACCATCGTCTTCCCGGCGTCGCCGGGCGGCTACGCCTCCGAACGCATGGGCTGAGGCGGCGTCGGATGTGAGTATTTGGGGAAAGATGAAGCCCCGGGGCCTTCCTTTCCGTTTCCCAAATATCCCCGCCGGAGGCTAGGATCTCTCAGCCTCCGGTGCCGATCTCGGGCAGCCCGCTCAGGCGCGCCACGCATTCGGCGGTGTTCTTCGTCCCCATCTTCTCGTTCAGCTTCGCCCGGTGCGCCTCGACGGTGCGCGGCGAGATCGCCAGCAGCCGGGCGATGTCCTTCGAGGTCCGCCCCTCGGTCAGCAGCATCGCCACCTGCCGCTCCCGGCGGGTCAGCTGCACGAGCGGGCGGCTCTCCGAGATATCCGTCATGCACCAGACCGCGCGGGCGAAGGGATCGCCGGGCGTGAGCGAGCGGCCCTCGACCCGGCACCAGAAATGGCTCCCGTCGCGGCGGCGCATGATCCGGGTGTCGCCGTAGCGCCCGGTCTCGCGCATCTCGGCCAGGCCGATCTCGCCGATGCGCCGGTATTCCTCGGCGGAGGGGTAGAGCCGCGACAGAGACTTCCCCGCCAGGTCGGCGGGCCCATAGCCGAAGATCGCGGCGAATTCCCCGTTGCAGGTTTCGATCTCCCGGTGCCGTGTCACGGCAAGGCCCACGGGGGCGAGGTCGAAGGCGAGGCGCATCGCCTCCAGCCGGTCGGTCACGCAGCACCTCCTCCGAAACCGCGTAGTTTCCCCAATGGGCCTTGGCGGCCCCTCGGGTCTACTATGACCGTCAGCAAGTGGAGGAGACAAGATGGACACCAAGGACGCCTGCATCGTCGGCTGGGGGCACACCCCCTTTGGCCGCCGGGAGGAAGACCTGGAGGGGCTGATCGGCCTCGCCGTGACGGAAGCGATCGAGAGCGCCGGGATCGAGGCCACGCAGATCGACGGAATCTGGCTGGGGCATTTCAACGCCGGCATGGTGCGCGACGGCTTCGCCTCCTCGCTGGCGTTGCAGGTGGATGACGCGTTGCGCTTCACCCCCGCCACCCGCTGCGAGAATGCCTGCGCAAGCGGCTCGGCCGCGCTTCACGGGGCGCGCAACGCGATCCGGGCCGGTGATGCGAAGGTGGCGCTGGTGATCGGGGCGGAGAAGATGACCGCGCTGGACACCGCCGGCGTGACCGATGCGCTGATGCAGGCGGGCTATGCCAAGGAGGATGACGGCCAGAGCTTCCCGATGATCTTCGCCCGCTTCGCGGAGAGCTATTTCCAGCGCTACGGCGATCATTCCACGACGCTGGCCAGGATCGCCGCCAAGAACCACCGCAACGCGCTTGCGAACCCGCTGGCCCATCTGCGCAAGGACCTGGGCGAGGAGTTCTGCAACACGGTGAGCGAGAAGAACCCGATGATCGCGCCGCCCCTGCGGATGAGCGACTGCTCCCTGATCTCGGACGGGGCGGCGGCGCTGATCCTCGTGGCCGACGACATGGCCGAGGAGTTCGACCACGCCATCGGCTTCCGCGCGGCGGTGCAGGTGAACGACTACCTGCCCATGTCCCGGCGCGAACTGCTGGACTTCCCCGGCCCGGCAGAGGCCTTCCGCCGCGCCTATGCGGCCGCGGGTGTGGGCGTGACCGACCTCTCCTTCGCCGAGGTGCATGATTGCTTCACCATCGCCGAGCTGCTCAGCTACGAGGCCATGGGGCTGGCGCCCAAGGGGCAGGGCGCGCGCGCCATCGAGGAGGGCACCGTGCTGAAGGGCGGCGCCCTGCCGGTGAACGTCTCGGGCGGGCTGAAGGCCAAGGGCCACCCGGTGGGGGCCACCGGGGTCTCGATGCATGTGCTGGCCGCGCGGCAGCTGGCGGGTCAGGCGGGCGAGATGCAGCTGCCCGGGGCCGAGCTGGGCTGCGTCTTCAACATGGGCGGCTCGGGCGTGGCGAACTACGTCTCGATCCTCGAAAGGGTCGGGGGCAAGGCATGAACCCGGCCGAATGGCTGGCCCGCAGTGCCGCGCGCGATCCCGCGCGCCCGGCGCTGCTGGCGGGGCGGGTGGTCGTCGCGGATTACGGCGCCTTCGCCGCCCGGGCGGCGGCCGTGGCCGGGGGGCTTGCGGCGCGCGGGATCGGGCCCGGTGACCGGGTGGCGGTCTTTGCCAAGAACTGTCCCGAGTACCTGATCGCGCTTTACGGCATCTGGTGGCGCGGCGCCGTGGCGGTGCCGGTGAATGCCAAGCTGCACCCGCGCGAGGCGGCCTTCATCGTGGAGGATGCGGGCGCGGCGCTGGTCCTTTGTGACGCAGGACATGCGGCGGGGCTGGAGGCGCTGTGCCCGGGCAGCGCGGTCGTCGCCATCGGCGGGGCGCAGTGGCAGGCGCTGGAGGCCGGGCCGCCGCAGGCGCTGCCCCATGCCACGGCGGCGGAGGAGTTGATCTGGCTCTTCTACACCTCCGGCACCACCGGCAAGCCCAAGGGCGTCATGCTGGAGGCGCGGCATCTGGAGGCGATGGCCTTGGGCTATTTCGCGGACGTGGACGCGGTGACGGTGGAGGATGCGGCGCTCTATGCCGCGCCGATGTCCCACGGGGCCGGGCTCTACAACTTCATGCATGTGATGATGGGCGCGCGCCATGTCATCCCTTCTTCGGGCGGGTTCGACGCGGGCGAGGTGCTGGAGCTGGCGGCGGATCTGGGCAATGTCTCGATGTTCGCAGCCCCCACGATGGTGCGGCGGCTGGTGGATGTGGCGCGGACGCGGGGCAGCCGGGGCGAGGGGCTCAAGACCATCGTCTACGGCGGCGGGCCGATGTACGTGGCCGATATCACCGAGGCGGTGGCGCTCATGGGGCCGCGCTTCGTGCAGATCTACGGGCAGGGCGAATGCCCCATGGCGATCACCGTGCTGGGCCGGGAGGAGGTGGCGGACAGGAGCCGCCCGGACTGGCGTGCAAGGCTGGGTTCCGTCGGGCGGGCGCAGAGCACCGTGCGGGTGCGGGTGGCCGATGCCGAGGGGCGCGACCTGCCGCCGGGCGAGGTGGGCGAGATCCTCGTGCAGGGCGCGCCGGTGATGCGGGGCTACTGGCGCCGGGCCGAGGCCTCGGCCGAGACGCTGAAGGGCGGCTGGCTCTGGACCGGGGACATGGGGGCGCTGGACGGTGCGGGCTACCTGACGCTGCACGACCGCTCGAAGGACGTGATCATCTCGGGCGGCACGAACATCTACCCCCGCGAGATCGAGGAGGCGCTGCTGGAGCATCCGGCGGTCACCGAGGTCTCGGTCATCGGGCGGCCCGATCCGGAGTGGGGCGAGGTCGTGGTGGCCTACGTGGTGGGCGCGGCGGAGCCTGGGGCGCTGGATGCGCTCTGCCTTGAGCGGATCGCGCGGTTCAAGCGGCCCAAGGCCTATGTGTTCCTGCCTGCCCTGCCGAAGAACAACTACGGCAAGGTGCTGAAGACCGAACTGAGGGTGAGGGACGCGGAGAGCGTCTGAGCTGCGTTCGGCGGGACGCGATTGCGCCTGCGGCGGGTAGGGATTGCGCCTGCGGCGGGCGGGGAGAGGGGGCTGTCTGCCCCCTCTTGCGGGTCTGCGACCCGCAATTCACCCCCGAGGATATTTTCGAGCAAGAGATGGAGAGTGGCCGGGCCACCCAGGTGGGCCGGTTTTTTTTGTTTTTTATCAATGGGATGTAGGGGTGGTGCAAATGGCACAAGCGGATCGTTGACAGAATCCGATTCGCGGTGTTTCATTATTGTATAGCGTGTTTTGAGGAGTGAAACAACACGCTTTGACATAAAGGGGAGGAGGCCCTTCATGAAACTGTTCAGTCTGACGGCTGTGCTTGCCTGTGCCTTGCCGGTTACGGGGATGGCGCAGGAGGTGACGATCAAGATGGGGCATGCTGCCTCGTCGAAACATATCTTCCAGCAGGGTCTGGAAATCTTTGCGGAAAAGGTGGCGGAGAAGACCGACGGCGCGGTCAAGGTGGAGGTCTATGGCGACCGCCAGCTGGGCGACGACAAGCAGCTGCTGGAGGGGCTCCAGATCGGGCTCATCGACGGGGCGCTGGTGTCCTCGGCGACCTTGCCGCTGGTGCTGGGCACCGCGGGCTTCGACGCGCTGCAATTGCCCTTCGTGGTGGACAGCTACGCGCAGCTTTCGGAGGTGCTGACCTCGGATCTGGGCGACACGCTTCTGGCGACGCTGGAGGACAGCGCGATCAAGGGCCTGGGCTTCGTCGAGGCGGGGCAGCGGCACTTCCTGACCCGGGGCGAGGCGGTCACCGAGACTGCCGGCTTTGCCGGGCTGAAGACCCGGATCGTGCCGATCCCGCTGCACAAGGCGATCTGGGAGGGCATCGGCGTCAACCCGATCGGCATGGCCTACGGCGAGGTCTATTCGGCGCTGGAGACCGGCACCATCGACGCGGTGGAGATCAACCTCTCCTCGATCCAGTCGGAAAGCCTCTATGACGCGGCCAAGAACGTGACCATGACCGGCCATTACTTCTGGCCGGGCGTGATCATGCTGTCCGGCATGACCTGGGACAAGCTGAGCGACGACCAGAAGACTGCGGTGGAGGCCGCGGGCAAGGAAGCCACCACCGAGGCCTATGCCCTCGCCGCCAGCCAGGAGGCCGATACCCGCGCCTACCTGGAGGAGAACGGCGTGACGGTGTCGGAGCTCTCGGACCTCGACAAGATGCAGGCGGCGACCGCCTCTGTCGTCGAGGACTGGACCGCCAAGGACCCGCTGATCGGCGAGTTTGTGGCGGCCTTCCGGTCCGAGAAGTGAGGGGGCAGGGATGAGCACGAGTGTCTACCGCTGGACCGAACTGCCCCGCGAGGACGTGCGCCCGGGGGTGTCCCGGACCGCGTTCCGGGGCGACGGGGCCATCATGGTCATGAACTGGCTGGAGCCGGGCATGGAGAAGAAACCCCATTCCCACCCCTTCGAGCAGCTCGCCTATATCCTGCAGGGGCGCGTGCGCTTCGAGATCGGCGAGGACGTGGTCGAGGTGGGGGCGGGCGAGGTCGTGCGCATCCCCCCCGACGTGGTCCATGCCGGCGAGGCGCTTGGCGAGGAGGTTGCAATCAACCTCGACGTCTTCGCGCCCGCGCGGACCGACTACCTGCACCTGACGGCGTACCAGGAGAAGGACTTCTCCTGACCTGAGCCGTCGCGCGGGCGGCCCGGCTGCCCGCGCCATCCAGAGTTTCAACAGACCGTCCCGCGAGCGCTGCGCGGGGACGGGCCCGCGCGGCCTGTCCCCCGGTGCCCTGCACCCTGGCGCCCCGCGCCTGCAAGACCCGGCGCCCGAGCGCCTGAAGGAGGAAGAATGACCCACATGTCCATCCAGAGGCCGTTCCGAATGGCCCTGCGTTGGCTTCTGGTCACGCTGGTCGGCGCGCTGCTGACGCTGATGATCGTGCAGGTCGTGCTGCGCTACGGGTTCAATGCCTCGCTCCTCTGGGCCGAGGAGATGTGCCGCTACATGCTGATCTGGCTGTCGTTCCTGGCCGCCGTGCTGGCCTTCGAGCGGGGCGAGGTCGCCTCGCTCACCTTCCTGGCCAATGCCCTGCCGCGGGTGCCCGCGCTCCTGCTGGCCGCACTCTGCGCGGCGCTTTCCATGGGGCTGTGCCTGCTGCTGGTCTGGTACGGCTGGCTCTATGCCGAGCGGGCGGGGCGGGCGGTGATCCCCGCGATGCGCTTCATCCTCGAGGATATCTTCGGCGAGAATGCCCCGCAGGCGCCCGGCACCTTCTGGGTCTATATCGCGCTGCCGGTGGGCATGGGGCTGCTGGCGCTGCGGCTGCTGGGGGATCTGGTGCTGTGCCTTGCGGCGATCCCGCGGGGCGAGACGCTGGGCCAGGTGCTGGAACGCGGGCAGGAGGGGCTTGTCGAATGACCCTCTACCTCGTGATCTTCGTGGGCGCGATGGTGCTGGGCATTCCCATCGCCTTCTCGCTGGGGCTGTCCTCGGTGGTCTACCTCTTTGCCTTCGACCGCTGGCAGCTGATGATCGGCTTCCCGCAGAAGATGATCGCCGGCATCGACAATTTCGTCCTGCTGACGATCCCCTTCTTCATCCTCGCGGGCAACCTGATGAACTCGGCAGAACTGACGCGCCAGATCGTGCGCTTTGCGCAGATGCTGGTGGGGCGCGTGAAGGGCGGGCTGGCCGTGGTGAACGTGGTCGCCTCGATGATGTTCTCGGGCGTTTCGGGGGCGGCCACGGCCGAGGCCTCGGCCATCGGCTCGATCATGATCCCGGCCATGGTGCGCGACGGCTACAAGGCGGCCTATGCGGCGGCACTGACCGCAACGGGCTCGATCCTCGGGCCGCTGGTGCCCCCCTCGCTGTCGCTGATCCTCTATGGCGTGCTTACGGGCACCTCGATCTCCGACCTGTTCCTCGCGGGCATCGTGCCGGCCTTCGCGCTCTGCGCCCTGCTGATCTGCTATGCCCTGTGGCGCGCCAAGGTGGAGGACCACCCGCTGCCCGAGGCGATCCCGGCCGAGGAGCGCAAGGGGCTGGCCATCAAGGCGCTGCCCGCGCTGCTGCTGCCCGTGATCATCGTGGGCGGCATCCGCAGCGGGGTCTTTACCCCGACCGAAGCCGCCGCGGTGGCCGCGCTTTATGCGCTGATCATCGGCGGGCTGCTGTATCGCACCCTCAGCGCGGCCAAGATCGCGCAGACCTTCTATGACACGGCGACCATGACGGCGGGGGTGATGCTGATCGTGGCCATGGCCTCGATGACGGCCTTCATCCTCGGGATCGAGAACATCCCGCGCGCCATTGCCGCCGCCCTCCGCGGCGTCAGCGAGGAGCCCTGGGTGCTGATCCTGCTGCTGAACCTCGTGCTGCTGGTGCTGGGGCTCTTCCTCGAACCGCTGGCGGCGCTGGTGCTGGCAATGCCGATCCTGAACGAGATCTTCCCGCTGCTTGGCATCGACGCGGTGCAGTTCGGGATCATGGTCGTGCTGAACCTGATGATCGGGATGATCACGCCGCCGGTGGGGCTGTGCCTCTTCATCGTGTCGGCCATCGGGAAACAGCCGCTGGAGAAGGTCGCGCTGGCGATCCTGCCCATGATCGCGATCTGCCTGATCACGCTGCTGCTGGTGGCCTTCGTTCCGGCGCTGACCCTCAGCCTGCCCGCGCTTCTAGGAGGATAACATGGGCGATATTTCCAACTCCAACACGACGAACCAGTCCACCGTGGCGGCCTTTGCGATCCTCGAGGAGATGGCCCGGGTGGCCGAACCCGCGCGGGTGACGGACCTTGCCAACGGCCTCGGGATGCCGCGGGCGCGGATCTACCGCTACCTGCAGACGCTGGTGACGCTGGGCTATGTCCGGCAGGACCCCGAGACGGAGCGCTACCGGCTGACGCTGAAGCTCTTCCACCTCGGGCAGGCGATTGCCGACGGCACCCAGTTGACCGCCGCCGCGCGCCCCATCATGCAGGCGCTGCGCACGCAGGTGCAGCAGACCGTCACCCTCTCGATCCCCGAGGCCAGCGGCATGCGTGTCCTCGATATTTTCCGGGTCGAGACGCCGGTGCAGATCGTCACCAAGCCCGGCGCGGTCCTGCCGCTGGAGACCTCGGCGCAGGGCAAGCTGGCGCTCGCCTTCTGGTCCGCTGTGGCGGGGCGCGAACTGCCCGAACCGCTGGCCACGCAGGTGGCCGAGGCGCGGCGCAGCGGCTGGGCCGTGGCCCCTCAGGAAACCCTGCCGGGCGTGAACGCCGTCTCGGCACCGATCTTCGACATCGAGGGACGCTTCGTGGCGACGGTGACCATCGTCGGCTCGGTGCAGCACCTCACCCCGGAACCGGCGGAGGCCTTCGTGGTCGCCGTCACGCGCGCGGCCCGCGAGATCTCGGCCGATCTTGGATGCATGGAGTACCCCGTATGACCCGATATTCCCTCGCCATCGACATCGGCGGCACCTTCACCGATGCCGTCCTGCTGGCCGACGATGGCCGCAGTTTCGTGGACAAGACCCTGACCACCCACAACAACCTGCTGGAAGGTTTCTTCCGCGGGGTGGAACTGGTCACCGGCCACGCGGGCATCGCACCCACCGACGTGGACGACGTGGTGGTCCATGCCACGACCGTCGTGACCAACGCGCTGATCGAGCGCAAGGGCCCACCCGTTGGCCTGATCCTAACCGAAGGGTTCCGCGACATCCTCTATATCCGCGAGGAACACCGCTATGACATGTACGATCCGCAGATCGAGTTTGCCGAACCGCTGATCCCGGCGGAGCGGACCTTTACCCTGAAGGAACGCACCTTTGCCGACGGCACGGTGGGCACGCCCGTGGACCGCGACGAGGTCCTCAAGGTCATCGCCGATTGCAGGGCCAAGGGCATCGTGTCGGTCGCGGTCTGCCTGCTGAACGCCTATCGCAACGGGAAGAACGAGGAAGAGGTGCGCCGCATCTTCGCGGAGGAAGCGCCGGACATCTATGTCTCGATCTCCTCCGTCATCGCGCCGCAGATGCGGGAATATCTGCGCGCTTCGACCACGGCGATCAACGCCTACACGGTGCCGATCACGCGGCCCTACCTGACCGCCCTGATCGCCGAGTTGAAGGACCGGGGCTTCAAGCAGCAGCCGCTGATCATGCTGTCGAACGGCGGGGTGATCGGGGCGGAACGCGCCTCGACCATGCCGGTTCGGATGATCGAAAGCGGCCCGGCGGCGGGGGCCCTGGTGGCCTGCTACTTCAGCCGCATCTTCGGGATTCCCGACCTCATCAGCTTCGACATGGGGGGCACCACGGCCAAGGCCTGCATGGTGCAGAACCATGAGCCGCTGGTCACCGGCACCTTCGAGGTCGACCGCCGCTATCGGTTCAAGCCCGGCTCGGGCATGCCGATCACCGTGCCCTCCATCGACATGATCGAGATCGGGGCAGGGGGCGGCTCCATCGCCTGGGTGAACGACCTGGGCCTGCTGAAGATCGGACCGGAATCCGCGGGCTCCATGCCCGGGCCGGTCTGCTATGGCCGCGGCGGCGAAGACCCCTGCGTCACCGATGCGGACCTCGTGCTGGGCATCCTGAATGCCGACCGCTTCCTTGGCGGGGATATGCAGCTGAACCTCTCGGGGGCCGAGGCCGCCTATGACCGCCTTGGCGAGACGCTGGGCCTGAGCCGTGAAAAGGCCGCCTGGGGTGTTTTCGAGGTCGTCTGTGAACAGATGGCCGCCGCGACCCGCACCCATGCCACTGAACGGGGCATCGATTATCGCGGGCAGCCGCTGCTCGCCTTTGGCGGGGCGGGGCCGGTGCATGCCTGCATGGTGGCCGAACTGACGGAAAGCCTCAAGGTGATCTATCCGCCGCTGGCCTCGGTCCTGTCGGCCTTTGGCACGCTGGTGACACCAGCGCAGATCGACCTTGTGCGCAGCCATGTGGCCACGCTGGACACGATCGACTGGTGCGGCGTGGACCGGGTGCTGGACAGCATGATCCTTGAGGGCTCCACCGCACTGGCGGAGGCCGGCATCCGCGAGGAGGAGTTCACTTTCACCTTCGCGGCCGAGATGCGCTACCTCGGGCAGCAGTCCGAAGTGCGCATCGACCTGCCCGCCGACCCGCGCCAGATGCGCGACGCGCAGGCGATCAAGGACATCTTCGAAGAAGAATACGACAAGCAGTACGGCCTCAAGCTCGACGGGATGGAGATCGAGATCGTCAACTGGCTGGTCACCGCCTCGGGCCGCCAGCCGAAACGCGATCCCGGCCAGGCGGGCCTTGACGGGGACCGGGGCGAGGAGACGCGCCCCGTTCACATCAAGGGCGAGGCGCAGGAGGTGCCGGTCTGGCAGCGCCGCGCCATCAGCGAAACGGACCGCATCGCCGGTCCGGTCATCATCGAAGAACGCGAAACGACGATCTTTGTCCTCGGCGGCTGGGTCGTGACACGCCACGAGAGCGGCAGCCTCGTGGCCGAGAAGACGGGAGAAGCAGCATGAGCATGGATGGCGTCGAACTTCAGATCCTCTGGTCCAACCTGATCGGGATCGTCAGCGAACAGGCCCGCGCGTTGCAGCGCATCGCCTTTTCCCCCATCGTCCGCGAGGCGGGCGATCTGGCCAACGGCCTCTTCGACGAACAGGCGCGCATGGTGGCGCAGGCCGTGACCGGCACGCCGGGGCACATCAACTCCCTTGCCGCCGCCGCGCGCAACCTGCTGGAAAACTGCGACCGCGACAGTCTGAAACCGGGCGACGTGCTGATCACCAACGATCCGTGGATGTCGGCGGGCCACTTCTTCGACATCACCGTGCTGTCGCCGATTTTCCGGGGCGAGCGGATCATCGGCTATGCCGGGTCCACCATCCACCACGCGGATATCGGCGGCTATGGCATCGGGTCCGGCGCGCGGGACATCCACGAGGAGGGGCTCTGGATCCCCACCATGAGGCTCTACGAGGCGGGCAAGCCGAACGAGACGCTGTTCCAGATCATCCGCCGCAACGTGCGCACGCCCGATGCGCTGATGGGCGATCTCGGCGCGCAGGTGTCCTCGGGCATCATCGCGTCGGACCGGCTGAATGCGCTCTGTGACCGCTACGGCCTCGACGATATCGCGGAGCTGTCGGAGGAGATCATCGACCGGTCCGAGAAGGCCACGCGCGACGCGATCCGCAAGCTGCCGGGCGGCACCTATCACGGCGCCTCGACCTTTGATGTGCCGGGCGGGCAGACGATCACGCTCAAGACCGCCGTCACGGTGGATGCCGAGGCGGGCGAGATTGTGGTAGACTTCGACGGGTCATCGCCGCCGTCCTCCATGGGGATCAACGTCGTGCCCGCCTATACCCACGCCTATGCCACCTTTGCCGTGCGCTCCTCGCTGAACCCGGACCTGCCGAACAACGCGGGTTCGCTGGCGCCGATCCGGCTGAAGCTGCCCGAGGAGTGCGTGGTGAACGCGAAATACCCCTCGCCGGTGAACGCGCGCCACGTGGTCGGCATGTACGTGCCCTTCCCGATCCTCAAGGCGCTCGCGCAGGTGATCCCCGACAGCGTGGTGGCCGAAGGCTCGGGCGCGGTCTGGACCGTGCAGATTCAAGGCAAGGACAAGGAGGGGCGGCCCTTCACCTCCTCCATGTTCAACTATTCGGGCGGCATGGGCGCGCGGGCGTCCAAGCCCGGCATCTCGGCGGTGTGCTATCCCACCGGCGTTTCGGCCGTGCCGGTAGAGGTGCTGGAGGCGACCTATCCCATCGCCTTTACCTGCAAGGAACTGGAACATGGCTCGGGCGGGGCAGGGCGGCAGCCCGGCGGCGATGGCCAGCGGATCGGCTACAGGATGCGCACCGGGCGGTCGTGGTTGCTGAACACGATCCCCTCGCGGCTGAAATCGGGGCCCGAGGGCTTGCTCGGGGGCTGCGACGGCAAGCCGGGCGTGTTCCAGATCAACGGCGAAAGCGTCGAGGACACCCGCAAGCGCGAGATGCAGCCGGATGACGAGGTCTTCATGATCACCCCCGGGGGCGGCGGCTATGGACCCGCGTGAGGCCTTTGCCCGCCGCCTGCGCGCAGGCGATCCGCTGACCGGGACCTTCGTGAAATCGCAGGACCCGGCCACGGTGGAAATTCTGGGGCAGGCGGGCTTCGACTGCCTGATCCTGGATGCCGAACACGCGCCCTATGACCGGGGCACGCTGGCGCTGATGCTGATGGCCGCGCGGGCGGCCGGCATCGCGGCGCTGGTGCGGGTGCCCTGCGAGGTGCCGTGGATCGCCACCGCGCTGGATGCGGGCGCGGCGGGCGTGATGGTGCCGCAGGTGCGCGACGCGGATCACGCGCGGGCCCTCGTGCGGGCGATGCGCTTTGCGCCCGAAGGCGAGCTCGGCTTCTCGCCCTCCACGGCGGGGGCGGGGTACGGCGCGCGCGGGATCGCGCGCCACCATGCGCAGCAGCAGAAGGAAGCGGTGCTGATCTGCCAGATCGAGGATCCGGCGGCGGTGGAGAACGCAGGCTGGATCGCCTCGGTCCCCGGCGTCGATGCGCTGCTGGTGGGGCCGGTGGACCTGGCCGTCTCCGCGGGGGAGACCGATCCCGCCGCGCCCGCCGTTCAGGAGATGTGCCGCAGGGTGATCTCGGCGCAGGGGGCGGCGACAGGGCTGTTCCTCGGCCAGCCGTCGCAGGCCGGGCAATGGCGCGAGATCGGGGCCAGCCTCTTCATCCTCGGCACCGATCAGGGATTCCTGATGCAGGCCGCGCGCGGGGCGGTGACGGCCTTTCGCGGCTGAGACGGGCCTGACAAAGGGCGTGCGACGAAGGCGACTGTCGGGGCGCGCCGTCACGATGCCACGGCGCGGGTGGTTCCGGCGTCAATGCGTCACCATCCAGATCACGGCGCTGACCGTGATGAAAGACAGCGCGGTGGCCACCACCACGGCCGAGGCGGCGGGCATCTCGGCCCCATGGCGCCGGGCGAGGATCGGAAAGATCGTCAGCATCGGCAGGGCGGCAAAGACGATGCCGATGCGCCGCATCTCGGGGTCGATGCCGGGCAGCAGGCCCAGCATCAGGGCGGCGGCTGCGGGGTGCACCACCAGCTTGACCAGCGTCAGCACCGACACCCGCCGCCAGACGCCATGGACCTCGTACATGGCGATGGTCCCGCCCACGATTACCAGTGCCGCACCGGGCGCGACAGAGGCCAGCATGTCGATCGAGGTCTGGAGCGGCGTCGGGATCCGGACCCCAAGCGCCACGACCAGCAGGCCGCTGGCGAGGGCGATCACCAGCGGGTTGGTCGCCAGCCCCTTGCCGATCTGGGCCGCGGCAGCCGCAAAGCCCGAGCCGTGGGAATGCAGGTAGTCCGACACGATCAGCGCCACGGGCAGCACCACGAGGTTCTCGACGATGAGGATCGAGGCGACGACCGGGGCGGCCGCATCCCCAAAGACCGCCGACGAGATCGGGATGCCAAGGAAGGACGTGTTCGAGACAGCGGCCCCCAGTGTCATGATCATCGCCTGGTTCGGGGGCTGCTTGAGCCACAGCCGCATGACCGTGAACAGCACCGCCATCGAGATCAGCGAGCCGATGGCGTAGGCAAGGATGAAGACCGGGCTCATGCCGCCGCCGCTGGCGCCCTTGACCACGGCTGAGAAGATCAGCACCGGCAGGCTGACGCGGACGACGAACTGGCTGACCGCGCCCATGTGTTCGCCGGGGAAATAGTTGGTCTTCACGATCCCAAACCCCAGCACGATCAAGGCGTAGAGGGGAACGATAAGCAGCAGGATGTCGATCACGGCGAGGAGGCTCCGTCAGGCCCGGTAGCGTGGGGCCGGTCAATCGAAGAGGCGCAGCACCTCTTCCGGCGGGCGCCCGAGGGCGGCCCGTCCATTCTGGAACACCACCGGCCGTTCGATCAGCTTGGGGTGTTCCGCCATTGCAGCCAGCAGCGCCTCCTCATCGGCACCGGCCAGGTTGAGTTCCTTGAAAAGCGCCTCCTTGCGGCGGATCATCTGTTCCGCCGGCAGGCCAAGCGCCTCCCGTGCCGCCCTCAGCTCGTCGAGCGTGGGCGGGTCGTCGAGGTAGCGGCGCACCTCGGGGGTGATGCCGCGCGCCTCCAGCAGGGCCAGCGTCTCGCGCGACTTGGTGCAGCGCGGGTTGTGCCAGATGACCGTCACAGCCAGTCCTCGATGCCGGTGCCCACGGCCTCGGCCACGGTGGCAAAGCCGTCCTGTTCCAGCAGCCGGTCGAGGCCCCGGGCGATGTCACCCGCCAGCGATAGGCCGCGATAGGCCAGCGCCGAGTAGAGCTGCACCGCCGAGGCGCCCGCGCGGATCTTGGCATAGGCCTCGCCAGCCGAGCTGATGCCGCCGACGCCGATCAGGGGCACACGGCCCTCGGTCAGCTTGGCCAGACGGGCCAGTTGTCGGGTCGAAAGGTCGAAGAGCGGCGCGCCGGAGAGGCCACCGGCCTGATCCTTGTGGCGGCTCATCAGCCCGTCGCGGCGCAGGGTGGTGTTGGTGGCGATCACCGCGTCCACCGGCGCGCTCAGGGCGACCTCGGCCACGTCGGCCAGTTCCTCGGTGCTTAGATCGGGGGCGATCTTCAGGAAGATCGGGATCGGTCGGGGCAGGGCATCTCGCGCCTCCAGCACACGGGCCAGCAGGGCGGAGAGGGCGGCCTTGCCCTGAAGGTCGCGCAGCTTCTCGGTGTTGGGCGAGGAGACGTTGACCGTGGCGAAGTCGAGATGCGCCGCGCAATGCTCCAGCACCTTCACGAAGTCACCGGGCCGGTCCTCGCTGTCCTTGTTCGCGCCGAGGTTCAGGCCGATCACCGCATCGCGGGGGCGCTGTGCCAGACGGGTACCGACCACCTCCATGCCCTCGTTGTTGAAGCCGAAGCGGTTGATGACCGCGTTGTCCTCGGTCAGGCGGAAGAGCCGGGGCTTGGGGTTGCCGGGCTGGGGCCGGGGCGTCACGGCGCCGACCTCGAGGAAGCCGAAGGCTGCGCGGGACAGGGGCGAGAGCGCCTCGGCGTTCTTGTCGAACCCGGCGGCGAGGCCCACGGGATTGGCGAGGCTCAGCCCCGCCACCTGTGTGCGCAGGCGCGGCGAGGTCACGAGGCCGGAAAGCGGCACGGCCCCGGTGCGCAGGGCCAGCAGGGCCAGCCTGTGCGCGCGTTCCGGATCCATCCGTTGCATGACGCCAAGGCCGAGGCTTTCCAGCGGGTTCATTCCATCGCCTCCGGAAAGACATGCGCGCCGTCGATCAGCGGCAGCGGCGCGTGCCACGCGACGTCCGACAGCTTCAGCCTGCGGTAGAGATGCGGGAAATCGGCCCCGCCGCGCGAGACCTCCCACTTCAGCGCGTCGCCAAGCGCATCGGCTTCCACCGCGGCGAGGATCAGCCCCTCGGCCCCGGCGAAATGCTTGGCCGCGGTCTCGGCGGCCTGCGTGGCGGTGGAAAAGTGGATGAAGCCGTCGGCGAGGTCGACGGGCGCGCCCTCGGTCTCTCCCGCAGCTTCGAGCGCCTGCCATTCGGCGGCACGGAAAATCTTGTAGATCAGCATGAGGCGAGCCATGCCAGCCCCCCGCCGCGAGGTCAATCCACCTTGCGCGGCGGGGGCGCAAGGCGAGGGCGGGTGCCCGTTTTCTGATCCGGAAAACGGGCACCCGAACAGGGTGTTACAGCCAGCGGTGGCAGTGGCGGTGAATGCGCGGGATGATCACGTAGACCATCGAGAGCACGACCATCGGCACGATGATCAGCGTGCGCTGCCACATCTGCCAGTCGGGCGTCAGGGGCCCGGCAACGTAGAGCAGCGTCGTCACCAGCGGGTAGACGACAAGGAAGACAAAGAGCGAGAGGCGGATGCGGGAAGGGGCTTTACCGGTGGGGGAGGACATGCGAAAACTCCTATCGAAACGGGGCGTACAGGTTATATGTACGATGCGTTTCGTTTTGTAAAGGGGGGGACGATGTCCGACAGCGAAAAAGGCGAAAGCGAAAGCGAAGGCGGAGGCACAGGCGGAGGCACAGGCGGGGCGCGGCGTAAGACCAGCCGGCATTCCATCGGCGCGCGCCGCAATCCCGAGACGGAGGCGGCGGTGCTTGCGGCGGCGGAGGTCCTGCTGCGGGAAAAGGGCGCGCGCGGCCTGACGATGGAGGCGGTGGCGAAACGGGCCCGGGCCTCCAAGGCGACGCTCTACCGCTGGTGGCCCAGCCGGGGCGCGCTGCTGCTGGCGGTCTACAACCGGATGAAGGGCGAGATCGACTATCCCGACACCGGCAGCCTGCTCGACGACATCGGCATCTTCTACGACCTCGTGCAGCGCCACTGGCAGGCCAGCGGCGGCATCGTCTTTGCCCAGATCATCGCCGAGGCGCAGGGCGACCCGGGCGTGGCCGAGGCGCTGAACACCTATCGTCGGGAGCGGCAGGTACAGCTGATCAAGGTGGTCGAACGTGCCATCGGACGTGGCGAACTGCGCGCAGGGGCCGAGGCCGAGGCGCTGAGCGACGCGATCATCTCGCTCATGTGGGTGCGCCTGCTGACCGGGCGGGTGGGGCAGGACGGCCATGTCATGGCGCGTGGCCTGCTGCAGGGCTGGATCCGCGACCCGAATGTAACAGGTGTGTGACAGTTTGATGACAGCTTAAGCGGCGGTGAGCAGCCTGCCGCTTCGTCATGAAGGTGACTCAGAGATCGGTTTTGACTCATGCCCGGGGCCGGGGCAGCATTCCGGCACATCATACCGTTATCGAAGGGATATAGTGATGCCTGTCCGTCTTTTGACGAGCGCCGCCGTGCTGGCTCTCAGCGCCGGCGCAGCAATGGCAGATTACAACCTGACCATTCTGCACACGAACGATTTCCACGCCCGTTTCGAACCGATTTCCAAATATGACTCGGGCTGCTCGGCCGAGGACAACACCGAGGGCAAATGCTTCGGTGGCTCGGCCCGCCTGATGACCGCGATCGAGGCGGCGCGCGCCGGCTCCGACAATTCGATCCTCGTGGATGGCGGCGACCAGTTCCAGGGCACGCTGTTCTACACCTACTACAAGGGCAAGCTCGCCGCCGAGATGATGAACAAGATGGGCTATGACGCGATGACCGTGGGCAACCACGAATTCGACGACGGCCCCGAGGTTCTGCGCGGCTTCATGGATGCCGTCGATTTCCCCGTGCTGATGTCCAACGCCGATGTCTCGGGCGAGCCGCTGCTGGCCGACGTGCTGATGAAATCCACCGTCATCGAGAAGGCGGGCGAGAAGATCGGCCTCATCGGCCTGACGCCGCAGGACACCGACGAACTGGCCAGCCCCGGCAAGAACGTGATCTTCACCGATCCCTCCGATGCCGTGCAGCACGAGGTCGACAAGCTCACCGCCGAGGGCGTGAACAAGATCATCGTGCTCAGCCACTCGGGCTATGGCGTCGACAAGACCGTGGCCGAGAAGACTACCGGCGTGGACGTGATCGTGGGCGGCCACACCAACACCCTGCTGGGTGACATGGATGGCGCCGAGGGCCCCTATCCGACCATGGTGGGTGATACGGCCATCGTCTCGGCCTATGCCTACGGCAAGTTCCTGGGCGAGCTGAACGTCACCTTCGACGACGAGGGCACGCTCATCGAGGCCTCGGGCCAGCCGCTGATCATGGATGCCGCCGTGACCGAGGACGAGGCGGTCAAGTCGCGCATCGCCGAGGCCGCAGCCCCGCTGGAGGAAATCCGCAACAAGGTCGTCGCCGAGGCCGCCGAGGCCATCGACGGCGAGCGCGGCTCCTGCCGGGCGCAGGAATGCACCATGGGCAACCTCGTGGCCGACGCCATGCTGGACCGGGTGAAGGATCAGGGCATCGACGTGGCGATTGCCAACGGCGGCGGCCTGCGGGCCTCCATCGATGCCGGTGAGGTCACCATGGGCGAGGTTCTGACGGTGCTGCCGTTCCAGAACACGCTGGCGACCTTCCAGGTGAAGGGCATGACCCTGAAGGAGGCGCTGGAGAACGGCGTCAGCCAGATCGAGGAAGGCGCAGGCCGCTTCCCGCAGATCGCGGGGATGGCCTTCACCTATGATCCCGCCGCCGAGCCGGGCAGCCGCGTGGTCGAAGTGACCGTGGGTGGCGAGGCGCTGGACCCCGAGAAGGTCTACGGCGTGGTGTCGAACAACTACATGCGGGGCGGCGGTGACGGCTACAAGATGTTCATCAACGCGATGAACGTCTACGACTTCGGCCCCGACCTGGCCGATGTAACGGCCGAGTATCTGGCGGTGAACGCGCCTTACCAGCCCTACACCGACGGCCGCATCAAGACGAAGTGAGCCGGCAAATCGGGCGGCGGCGTTCCGGGGGCAACCCTCCCGGGCGTGACCGCCCGAACGTCTGATCATCGGGCGTGACCGCCCGGACCGTTGACCCCCGGACGTTTGAGCAGCGGGCGCTTCTGCCCGGGTCACGGATCATCGGGCGCGATGCGCTCCACAAGAGACATGCGCCCCGCCCGGTCCCTCAACCGAGCGGGGCGTCTCCTTCGGCGCGGTCCCTGCCTTGAGGGGCGGGATCAGTCGCGCGCGAAGGCGACCTGCAGCGCCTGTCCGTTCAGCGCGCGGTCGTTTCCGGTCATCTGCGCGATCGAGGTCTCGGGCGAAGCGGCGAAGCCGCGGGCCTGAAGCGCGGCGACGAGGGTTTCGGGCGTCTTGCCCACCACCTGCGCGACTGCCGACAGCGGGGCCTCCTGCAGCGCGCGGAACATCATGCCGGGGTTCACCCCCGTCGCCTGCGCCCCGGTGAGGTTGACCGAGGTGATCACCGTGGCCAGCACGCCTGCGCCAAGGATGCCGACCGCCAGAGGCTTGCGGAAATAGCCCTTCAGAGGGCGCCAGTTCATCGCGATGTGGAAACCCGCGGCCGCCATGACGGCAAAGCCGATCCACTCGTGCGCCACCCGCGACAGGGTGCCTCCGGTGTGGAAGAAGAGTACGACGCCGGTCACGGCGACGATCAGGAAGGTGGCGGCGGTCAGGGGCGTGGCCCATTTGCGCAGGTTCAGGGTGGCGGACATGGCTGGTTCCTCGTTGGCGTGTCACGAAGGGTTCTACGCCGTGGTCGGAACGTTCCGTCGCAGGGGGGCTATTTAGGATGTTTCGATGTCGCAGGGCGTTCTCCCGCAGGGCGGGGACGCCTATATTGCGGCCAGCGACAAGGAGCGCTTGAGATGGATCACCCCCTGATCGACCTGATCAATGCCCGGATCGCCGAGGCCGAGGCCGAGGGCGCCTTCGACAACCTGCCCGGTGCGGGCAAACCGCTGCCGGCCTGCGATGACCCGGAGAATGCCCTGCTGAACCGGATCGCGAAGGAACAGGGTGCGACGCCGGAATTCGTCAGCCTCTCGCGGCAGCTGGCCAAGCTGCGTGAGGAACTGCGCGGCGAGGGCGACCGCACGGCGCGTCACGCGCTGATGAAGGATATCTCGATGATGGAAGCGCGGGTCGACATCGCCCGGCAGGCCTTCACGCGCAGCCGCTGAGGGCGGGGCCTGCCTCAGTTCGGCTGAAGCAGGTCGCTGCTCGTGTAGGTGTAATCCACCTCGTCATCGAGGCTGCCATAGCTCATGTACCCGTAGGACGAGTAGTTGCTGCTGCTGCCGTAGAAGGTGGTGTAGCGGCTGCTGGTCACATCCAGCGTCTGGCTCGAATAGCCGTAGACGGTGCTGACGCTCCAGGAGCCGTTGCTGGCCCGGACGCTCAGCGAATAACCGGTGAGGTTGTTGAACTCGATCCGGTCGCCGCTGGCGACATGGGTGAGGATCGGGAACCAGGCCGCGCCCAGCCAGTAGACCGTATGCGTGGTGCCTGAGTAGGTGAATTCCTCGGACCCGCCGCCACCGCCACCGCCGCCACCACCACTGCCCCGGGCGAGCAGGGGCGTCGTACCGAGTGACGTCAGGATCACGGCAATGGCCGGGACGGTCAGGGATTTCAGCTTGGGCATGACGGGCGGTGCCTCGAAATGATGACGGTGTTTTGGTCAGCTTTGTTTCTTAGTCTGCCATTCGGGCAAGAATGAGGCTTGTCTCCGGCGCTCGGCGGGTGATCTGGCGGCACTGCGCTTTTTCATGCGGCGGCCCGTCGCAGATGCAGAAAGTTCTGGAACCATGAGCGGGATCCCGCGTTTGCTACAGGAAGACGGAACACATACTGCTAGGAGCACATCATGGTTCGCGCTGTCGAGAACACCAAGACCGAAGCTTCCACCGAAGAAATCCAGGCCCAGCTCGAAGCGCTGCGCGCCGATGTGGCCGGTCTGACGAAGGCCATGGGCGACTACGGTCGCGCGCAGGGTGCCAACCTGCGGGACGCCGCCTCCGAGACGGCAGCCACTGCACAGGCCCGCGCGCAGCAGCAGCTGACCGACGCCGAAGCGCAGCTGAAGTCGGCCTATTCCTCGGCCGAAGCCTCCGTGCGCGAGAACCCTGCCATGGCGCTTGGTCTGGCGGCCGGTGTCGGCTTCCTCGTCGGGCTGCTGACGCGCCGCTCGTAAGACCGGATGTTCGGTTACGTCCAATGGCGCCTCGGTGTGGCGCTGAAGAAATCGGCCCTCGGGGCCGTTGGGCTGGTCCTCATGCTTGTGGGGCTGGCCTTTCTCACCGTGGCGGGATGGATCCTGCTGGCCACCACCTATGACACGCTGATCGCCGCAACGGTCATCGGCTGCGTCTATTTCGGGCTCGGCCTCGTGTTCCTCGGCTTTGCCATGCGCCGTCCGCGCGTGCCGGTGCCGCCCGCGCCGGTGGCCGCGCCCATGGCCGCGATGCCCGGGCTGATGGGGGCCTTCCTGCAGGGGCTCAGCGCCGGGCGCGCCGCCCGCAGCACGCCGCCGCCGCCACCCCCGCCGCCGCAATCGCACTATTGAGCCCCCCGGCTCTCTCTCTGCCGCCCCGCGTGCCGCCCGGCCCGCGGGGCGGCGCCGTTTTGGGGGGAGGCTTCGGGGCAGGGTTAGGGGCTGGCCCACCCAAAGCGCGGTTTCCTGACAGGGGTTCTGGACTCGCGCCCCACTTCGCGCAAAAATCAATGCATCCGTATCGTCAGGCGATACGGTTCTGATTTCTGCCCCGCGCGGGGCCATCCATGGGGACGCACATGCCGCACGACACTTCGACAGACCATTCGCTTCAGGGCCTCGACGGCCCGGTCGAGATCAAGGTGGACGAACACGGCGTCGCCCACATCCGTGCCGGCTCCAAGGGCGATCTCTTCTTCGCGCAGGGCTTCAACGCGGCCCGTGACCGGCTGTGGCAGATCGACCTTTGGCGCAAGCGGGGCCTCGGGCTGCTGTCACAGGACTTCGGCCCCGGCTACATCGAGCAGGACCGCGGCGCGCGGCTCTTCCTTTACCGCGGCGACATGCAGCCGGAATGGGACGCCTATGCCCCCGATGCCGAGGAGATCTGCGAGGCCTTCGTGCGGGGCATCAATGCCTATGTCGACGAGGCCATCGCAGGCCGCGCCGTGATGCCGCCCGAGTTCGCGCTGGCCGGGACCCTGCCGTCGCACTGGCAGGCGGCGGACGTGGTCCGTATCCGGACCCACACGCTGACCCGCAACGTGCTGTCCGAACTGGTGCGCAACCATCTGATGGGGCAGGCCGACGGCAAGGTCGACCGCCTGCGGACCGAGCTGAACCCGCCCGTCGCCCCCGCCTATGACGAGAGCGTGCCGCCGGGATCGCTGCCGCTGTCCGTTCTGAACGATTTCAAGCTGGCCTGCGGCCCGGTGCGCTTCTCCGAGGAGCGCCTGAATGCCCCGCTGGAGGAGGCCGAGCGCTGGACGCAGGTCACCCCCCTTGGTGACGTGGTGCTGGCGGCGGAAAGCGAAGGCTCCAACAACTGGGTGATTTCGGGCGACCGCACGGCGACGGGCCGCCCGATCATGGCGACCGACCCGCACCGCACCCACGCGCTGCCCTCGCTGCGCTACGTGGTGCATCTGACCGCGCCGGGCATCGACGTGATCGGCATGGGCGAGCCCTCGGTCCCCGGTGTGATGATCGGCCACAACGACGCCATCGCCTTCGCGCTGACGATCTTTGGCGCGGATCAGGAAGACATCATGGTCTACGACCTCGATCCCGAGAACCCGCTGCGCTACCGCTACAAGGATGGCTGGGCCGAGATGGAAGTGGTGACCGAGGTGATCCCGGTCAAGGGCGCCCCTGACCAGACCCGCGAGCTGCATTACACCTGCCACGGCCCGGTGATCAGCCGCGACGGCGCCCGTGCCTATGGCATCAAGACCGCGTGGAGCGAACCGGGCTCTGCGCCCTACATGGCCTCGCTGGGGATCATGCGGGCCAAGGATCACGACAGCTACATGCAGGCGGTGCAGGGCTGGGGCACGCCCTCGGTCAACCACATCTACGCGGACCTCACCGGCAAGATCGGCTGGCAGACCCTCGGCGTGACCCCGATCCGTCCGAACTGGAACGGCTTGCTGCCGATGCCGGGCGACGGGCGTTATGAATGGGACGGCAAGCTGACGGTCGAACAGCTGCCCCATTCCGTGAACCCCGAACGCGGCTATGTCGCCACGGCGAACGAGAAGCGCACCCCTGACGACTGGGATCACGACGCCCATATGGTGACCTTCGAGTGGACAGACGGCAGCCGTGCGGCGCGCATCCACTCGGTGCTGGACGAGGACGACGCCCATACGATCGAGGCCGCCTGCAAGCTGCAGAACGACGTCTTCTCGGACCCGGCGCGGCGCTGCAAGGCGGTGCTGGGAGGGCTGAGCTTTGACGGCGCGGCGGCGGAGGCGGCGGCACTGCTGGCGGGCTGGGATTGCCACCTGACGGCGGACAGTGCGCCGGGGCTCTTCTACGAGTACTGGATGGCCAAGCATCTGGTGCCCGCCATTGCGCGGGAGTTCGGCGCCGGCGACAAGGCCATCGGCCTCGTCGGCACCGGCGCACCGCAGACGGTGCTGGCGATCCTCGAAGCTCCGGCCGACTGGTTCGAGGGTGGGGTCGAGACCCGCGACCGGCTGCTGGCGGAAAGCCTCGCCTCCGGCTGGGCGGACTGCAAGGCGCGCTTCGGTGCCGATGTGGCGGGCTGGGCCTGGGGCGATCTCCACACGCTGCCGCTGCCCCACGCGCTCGCGGGCGCCTATCCCGAGGCCGAGGGCTGGTCGATCCCCGCGATGCCGCTTGGCGGCTCCGGCTCGACCCCGAACATGGCGGTCTACCGGGCGGGCGATTTCCAGACCTTCACCGGGCCGTCCTGCCGGATCGTCATGGACGTGGGCGACTGGGACAACTCGGTCTTCGTGAACCTGCCGGGGCAGTCCGGTGATCCGCGCTCGCCACATTACACGGACATGAAGACCGACTGGCTGACCGGTGGCTATCGTCCGCTGCTCTATACCGCCGCGGCTGTGGATGCGGCGACGGAAGCGGTGGTGACTCTGACGCCCGCAGGGTGATCTGGGGCACATGACAGGACGAGGGGCCGTCTGCGCGCGCAGGCGGCCCTTTCCTGTGTCTGGTACTGCACCCTCTCCACCTGCCTCGCGCCCGACACTCGGGGAGGCGCAAGGCGCCCTCCCCGGGGGGGAGGGTCGGGCGCGGCCCGCGCAGAGCGCGGGCTGGAGAAGGACGAATGGTGTGGGTGGGTGACGGCAGCGGTTGGGATCTTAGCCCGACAGCGCATCCGCCGCAGCAATCGCATGGGGCGCGAAGCGGCGCCGGAACTCTGCCTCGGACCACTCCGCCAGCGTCCCCGCGATATGCACCGCAGCCACCGGGCGGCCCGCGCTATCCGTGACCGGGGCGGCCACCACCACCTCGCCCAGAAGCGTTTCCTCCATGACGCAGGCATAGCCCTGCTCGCGCGCCTCGCGGACCTTCTCCAGCACTGCTGCGGGATCGGTCAGCGTCTTGCGGGTCCGCGCCACCAGGTCCGACCGGGAGAGCAGCCGGTCGACCGCCGCATCGCTCATCAGCGCCATGCAGGCCCGCCCGCCGGAGGTGCAGAAGGCCGGCAGCCGACGGCCGGGCAGGGTGGCAAAGAAGGCCTCGCGCCGCGATTGCAGGCGCAGGGCATAGAGGATTGTGGTGCCGTCGAAGAGGCTCAGGTCCACCCGCTCGCCGCAGGTCTCGCGCAGGGTGGCAAGGACCGGGGCCGCGCGTTCGATCAGGGGCGTGATCCGCAGGTAGTCGAAGGCCCGGTCCAGCGCGCGCTTGCCCGGCACCAGCCCGCCCGGCGCGCGTTCGAGATAACCCAGCCCCACCAGCGTCTGGCAGATGCGCTGCGCCGCACTCTTGTCGATGCCCGCGGCCTTGGCGATCTCGCCTAGCGACAGGGCGCGCGGCTCGGCGCTCCAGACCTCCAGCACGGCAAAGGCCCGCGCCACGGAGCGCAGGAACAGCCTTTCGTCGATCTCATGGCTCTCGGACATGCGCGTCTCTCCTGTCGGGTCGAGCGTATCGCAGGCCGATACCGTCGGGAAGGCTTACATGGAGTTCGGCAGGGCCAGCACCAGCACCGGGAAGGCGATGATCAGCGCCACGCGGACGATGTCCATCGCCACGAAGGGCAGCAGCCCGCGGAAGATGGTTCGCAGCTCCACGTCCTTCACGACCGAGCGCAGGACGAAGGCGTTCATGCCCACCGGCGGGGTGATGTAGCTGATCTCGGTGATCACCACGACGAAGACGCCGAACCAGATCAGGTCGAACCCCTGCGCCGCCACGACCGGGTAGAAGATCGGCACCGTCAGCATGATCATCGACAGCCCCTCCAGCACGCAGCCGAGCAGGAGGTAGATCACGAGGATCGTCAGGATCACATGCAGCGGCGTGTCACCGAAATAGGTCACGAACTGCTGCATGTCCTGCGTCATGCCGCTGAGGTTCACGTAGTTGGTGAAGGTGAGCGCGCCGAAGAGGATGAAGAACATCATCGCCGTGGTCTTGGCCGCGTCGAAGAGCGTGGCGAAGGTGGTGGCGAGGGAAAACTTGCCCGACAGCATGGTCAGCAGCAGGGCGCCCGCCGCCCCCATGCCCGCGCTTTCGGTGGGGGTGAAGACGCCGAGGTAGATGCCGCCCATGACGAAGACGAAGAGCACGATGGCCCCCAGCGTGCCGCGCAGGGCGCGGAAGCGCTCGGCCAGCGGCAGCTTGGGTTCGGCCACCAGCTCGATCCCGCGCAGCCGGATCGAGAGCGCCACGGCCAGCGTGTAGCCGAGAATGCCGAGCAGCCCGGGCACGATCCCCGCGAGGAAGAGCTTGCCGATGTCCTGCTGGGTCATGATCCCGTAGAAGACGAGGATCACCGAGGGCGGGATCAGGATGCCCAGCGTGCCGCCCGCCGCGATCGAGGCGGTGGAGAGGTCATCGGGATAGCCGAAGCGCCGCATCGAGGGCAGGGAGATCCGCGTCATCGTCGCCGCCGTCGCCATCGACGACCCGCAGACCGAGGAGAAGCCGCCGCAGGCGATCACGGTCGCCAGTGCCAGCCCGCCGCGGCGGTGGCGCAGCCAGGCATGGGCCGCGTCGTAGAGGTCGCGCGCGATCCCCGATTGCACCACGAAGTTGCCCATCAGCAGGAAGAGCGGCAGCACCGAGAGCGAGTAGTTCCGACCCTGGTCGAAGAAGGTGGTGCCCAGCAGGGACAGCGCGGGCGTCCAGCCGATGATGGAGACGGTGCCCAGCACCCCAATCAGCGTCAGCGCGATGGAAATCGGCAGGCCCACCAGCAGCAGCCCGAAGAGGGCGACCATGCCCAGGGGCCAGGAAGAAAGAAACGACATCGGCATCCTCGGGGGAAGTCTCAGCGGCGCAGAACGTCGCGCAGGGCCACGTAGAGCGTGACGGCAACCGCCACGAAGGTACAAAGCGCACAGAGCCAGGTCACGGGCGCGACCGGCAGGCGCAGGGAATTCGTCACGCCGTTGTAGCTGGCGATCTGCGATCCGTAGACCCACAGCCGCCAGCCCACCACCGCCAGCACGGCGGAGGTGACCAGCGCCAGCACCAGCTTGCGCCAGGGCTGCACCCAGTCCGGCAGGCGCGAGGTCAGCAGGTCCACGGTGACATGTTCATCGTCCAGCGACACGGCGGGCAGTCCGATGAAGACCACCGCCGCCAGCAGCAGCTCGGTCAGTTCGGTGGCGCCGACCAGCGGGCTGTTGAAGACATAGCGGCCGATCACGTCCACGACGGTCAGCCCCATCATCACCAGCAGGATCACCCCGCAGAGCACCGCAAGCAGGCGGCGCGGCCAGGAGGCGCGCACCGCGGCATCGGGGGCCGGAGACGTTGCCGTCTCCGGGTCTTTCGCGAAATGTTCCGCCGCGTGGGGGCTCATTCGCTCTCCTTGGCGATCTCGGCCTTGAAGAGCTCGAGCGCGGCCTGCGCGTCGATGCCGGTCTCGGCCGCTTCGTCCAGCTTGGCCTGAACGATGGGCGCGAGCTGCTCTTCCCAGCTGGAGACCTGCGCCTCGGTGGCCGGGGTCACGGTGATCTTGCCGTCCATGGCCGCAAGACCCTTGGCATCCTGACGGTCCCACATCTGGCCGGCCATCCGGGCCAGGGCCTCGCCGGTCACGCCGTCGATCTGGGCCTGCACCTCGGCCGGCAGGCTGTCCCACTTGGCCTTGTTCATGACGATGTAGAACGAGGTGTTGTAGAGCCCGTTCGGCACCGAGATCGCATCGGTCAGCTGCGGGATCAGGCCGAAGAAGTTCACCGACTCGTAGGGGAAGAAGATCCCGTCCGCGACGCCCTGGCTGAGCAGTTCGTAGGTCTTGGAGGAGGGGCCTTCCACCGGCACGGCGCCGAGGGCGCTTGCGATTTCGTGGACGATACCGCCGCCGACGCGGATTTTCTGGCCCTGCATCACGTCGGGCGCGCTGACGTCGCCGCCCTTCAGGAAGATCTCGCCAGGACCGTGGGTGAAGACGGCCAGAACCTTGACCTGGTCATATTCGCCCGCGTCCTTCAGCATTTCGTCGAAGACGCGCCAGTAGGCGACCGAGATCGCCTCGGCGCTTTCGCCGAGGAAGGGCAGCTCGACAAGGTTGGTGGTCTTGAAGCGGCCCGGCGAATAGCCCTGCACGCCGAAGGTGATGTCGGCCACGCCGTTGACGGCGAAATCGAAATGCGCCGGCGGCGGCCCGAGGGGCGCGGGCAGGATGTTCGCCACGACCTCGCCGCCGGTGGCGTCCTTGATCTGCTCGGTCATGGGCACGATCACCTCGGACACCAGCGGATGCGAGGGCGGCAGCCAGTTGGCCACGGTCAGCGTGGTCTGGGCCATGGCAGAGCCGGCCAGCGTCACGGCGGCCGCGGTCGACAGCATCAGTCGTTTGAGGAACATTTTTCTTTCCCTGTTGTTGAGGTCGTGCGGAGTGAAAGCTCCGGAATTCACATGAACATTCTTCTTATTTGCATATAACCGCCAAGACACTCTCGCATCGCAGGGCCGCGTTGCCTAAAGAAGCGGAAATCTTGGACAAGAAAAGAGGCATAATGACTAGCCTGCCAGACGACGCGACTGGAATGGAAGGGCAATTCCGCAAGACCGAGTGGCCTTTCTACTGGATCACCCGCACATCCGCCCGCTATTTCATGGCGTTGGAGAAGCGGCTCAAGCCCATGGGGCTGGACGTGCCCCGCTGGCGGGTGCTCATGTCGCTCTACGAGGACGAGCATCTGAGTGTCTCCGAGATTGCCGATGTCTGCATCATCAAGCTGAACACGGCGACGAAGATCATTCAGCGCATGGTGGCGGACGGGCTGGTGACGACGCGGTCGCGGCCCACGGATGGCCGCGTGACCGAGGTCGCGCTGACCGCCAAGGGGGACGCCAAGCGGCGCGAGGCGCGGGCGATCGCGGACGGTGTCTTCGAGGCGGCCTTCTCGGACCTCACGGTGGAGGAGCGTCAGCTGCTCAACGGCCTGACGGAGCGGGTGTTTCACCGGCTGGGCGATCTCTGATCCCGCGCCCGGCACGCCTCAGAGTGCCTTGAGCGCGTGAAAATCGCGGCCGAACCAGATCAGCGTCTCGGCCTGACCTTCGGCCAGCTCCATCGCCTGCACCTCGCAGAAGAAGACGGTGTGGGAGCCGACGGGGCTGCTGTCGGTGATCTTGCAGTCGAAGGCGACCGAGGCATCGGCCAGCACCGGGGCGCCGGTGGCCAGCGAGCGCCAGTCGCCGGTGTCGAACCGGTCGGCGTCGCCCTTGCCCGCGAAGGCGGTGGACAGGGCCTGATGCCGCCCGGCCAGCACGTTGACCGCCACGACGCCGTTCTGCTGGATGATGTCGTGGCTGCGCGACGTGCGGTTCACGCAGATCAGCAGGGTCGGGGGCGTGTCTGTCACCGAACAGACGGCAGAGGCGGTCATCCCGTGCTTGCCCGCCGGGCCATCGGTGGTCAGCACCGTGATGGCCGCCCCCATGCGGGCCATGCCTTCGCGGTAGACCTCTGTCCGGATCGGGTCGGTCTGCTCGGTCATCTCGTCCTTCCTCTGGCTGCGCGCCTCTCTGCGCGGTGCCTGCCACGACTTCGTGCGGATCCGGGCCAAGGTCAAGCATCGGGCCGCGGATTTCCTGCCACGTCCTTCGTGCAGCCCTGCACAGTCGCGGTTGCGCGGGCGGGTCCGTGGCCTGCCCGGTGTCCCCGTGGTGCCCGCCCGTGCGGCACCCGGCTGGCATAACGGGGCCGTTGGCGGGACCGCCCGGGGCTTTCCGCGCGGTTCGCCCTTGCCCTTGGCGCGCCTTGGGCGGAGGAAGGGGCAAACCACCGAGGCCCGCCATGACGATCACCCTGCGCCCCGCCGCCCTGCCTGCCGACACCGATGCGATCCTCGCGATCTGGACGCCGGTCATCCGTGAAACCACGATCACCTTCGCCAGCGAGCTGAAGACGCCCGCGACGCTGGTCGAGTATGTCGAGGGCCGCCGCGCCCGCGGCCGGGAGTTCTTCGTGGCCGAAGAGGCGGGCGAGATGCTGGGCTTTGCCACCTACGACCAGTTCCGCGGCGGCGACGGCTATGTGCACGCGATGGAGCATACGATCATCCTCGGCCCGCAGGCGCGGGGCCGGGGCGTGGGCCGTGCGCTGATGGCGGCGGTCGAGGACCACGCCCGCGCCGCCGGGGCCCATACGATGGTGGCCGGCGTCAGTGGCGAGAACGAGATCGGCATCGCCTTCCACGCGGCGCTTGGCTATGACCACGTCGGGCGGATGCCGCAATCGGGGCGCAAGTTCGACCGCTGGCTCGACCTTGTTCTGATGCAAAAAATCTTGTGATTCCTTGACACATTCTGCGATGCCGCACTGACAGCGGGGATCGCAGCCGATAGGATGGTGCCATGTCTGTCTGGTCCCGCATCAAGGAAGCGCTGAAGGCCCTGGCCGGGGGGGAACCCCTGAGCGAGGTCTTCGACCGTCTGCGCACCCCGCCCGAACGCTCGGTCGCCTTCACCATCGCGGTCATCGCGCTCTCGGCCAAGATGGCCAAGGCCGATGGCATGGTCACCCGCGACGAGGTCACGGCCTTCCGCGAGGTGTTCCAGATCGCCCGCGAGGACGAGGCCGACGCGGCCCGTGTCTTCAACCTCGCCCGGCAGGACGTGGCGGGCTACGAGGTCTATGCCCGCCGTATCGCCGAGATGTTCCGCGACCAGCGCGGTACGCTGCTTGACCTGATGGAGGGGCTCTTTCACATCGCCGTGGCAGACGGGCACTACAACCCGCTGGAGGACGAATTCCTGCTCAGCGTGTCGCGCATCTTCGGCCTGCCGGATGCGGAGTTCCGGGTGCTGCGCGAGCGCTTCGCGCCCGGCGTCGCGCGCTGCTGCGATCCCTATGCGGTGCTGGGGCTGGAACCGGGCGCCACCATGGCCGATGCCCGCAAGGCGTGGCGTCGCGCGGTGCGCGAGAGCCACCCTGACCAGATGATCGCCCGCGGCGTGCCCGAGGAGGCCATCAAGATGGCCGAGAAGCGCATGGTCGACATCAACCGTGCCTGGGAAGAGATACAGGCCAGCCGACAGCCGGCCTGATGCGGATCGCCACCTACAACGTCGAGTGGTTCAACGCGCTCTTTGACGATCAGGGTGGGCTCTTGATGGATGATCGCTGGTCCGCCCGGCATGACATCACCCGCGCGCAGCAGATCGAGGCGCTCGGCCTCGTGTTCACCGCGCTCGATGCCGATGCGATCATGGTGATCGAGGCCCCGGACCAGAACTCCCGCCGGGCCTCCGTCCCCGCGCTGGAGACCTTCGCCCGGGCCTTCGACCTGCGGGCGAAGTCGGCGATCATCGGCTTTCCCAACGACACGCAGCAGGAAATCGCGCTGCTCTACGATCCCTACCTGATGGACGTGTGCCACGATCCGCAGGGCGACCCCACGGGCAAGAAGGGCGCGAGCGAGGCGCCGCGCTTCGACGGGGTGTTCCGGATCGACCTCGACATCGACGCGACGGAGGACCTCGTGCGGTTTTCCAAGCCGCCGCTGGAACTGGCGGTGCGCACCATGGGCGGGTTCGAGTTCCGCATGATCGGGGCGCACCTGAAGTCCAAGGCGCCCCATGGCGCGGTGAGCGAGGACGATGTCATGCGGCTCTCGATCGCGAACCGGCGCAAGCAGCTGGCGCAGGCGATCTGGCTGCGCCAGCGGATCGCGGCCCATCTGGCCGAGGGCACGCCGCTGATGCTGATGGGGGACCTCAACGATGGTCCCGGCCTTGATGAATTCGAACATCTCTTCGGGCGCTCCTCGGTCGAAATCCTGATGGGGCTGCCGGGGGAGTTGCAGATATTCGATCCCAATGCCCGCCGGGCACTCGCCGCGAAGCTGAATGCCGCGCCGACCTCGGCCCGGTTCTGGATCGAGAGCGAGCACCGTTACCTGCAGGCGCTGCTCGACTACATCATGATCTCGCCCACGCTCAGGGCGAAACATCCGAAGTGGCGGATCTGGCATCCCTTCGACGATCCCGCCTGCTGGTCCAAGCCGGAGCTGCGCGATGCCTTGCTCATGGCCTCGGATCACTTCCCGGTCACGCTGGATATCGACCTCTAGGGTCTATGCGCGGGCAGGGGGCGGGCCTATATTGAGCCCATGAGACATTGCCTGACGCTTCCGCTGTCCCTTGTCATGGGGCTTGCCCTGCTGCCCGGTCCCGGCGTGGCCGAGATCGTCGAACCCGATCCGACGCCCGAGATGGAAGAGGCCGAGGACGGCGCGGGCCTTATGGGACGGGGGGCGCAGCTCTTCTTCCGGGGCCTGCGCGACGAGATGGCGCCCGCCATCGAGGGGCTCGAGGATTGGGCCCGCGACGTGGGGCCGGGCATGAAGTCCTTCATGGAGGAGATGGGCCCGGCATTCCGTGACCTGATGGGCGACATCAAGGACTTCAGCCAGTACCACAAGCCCGAGGTGCTGCCGAACGGCGACATCATCCTGCGCAAGCGCCAGCCGGGCGAAGAGCCCGACGTGGAGCCCGGGACGGAAAGCGGGCCGATCGACCTCTGATCTGCTATTGCGCGGCGACAAGACGCCGACACGGTGAAGACCGACCGCTGCGTCGGCAGGGGCGTCCCCTCCGGCCTACCGCTGTCCTCCGCACTGACCTGCGGGCTCAGTCCCGCACGTCGATCTGCGTCGTCGCGTTCAGCGAGGAGGCCAGCGAGGCAAAACGCGCCTGCGCCACTTCCCCGAAGAGCGGCCAGGCCGCGCGGCTGAGCTTCAGCGTCAGGTGCCGCTTCTTGGGCTGCCAGACCAGCTCGCCCGGATCGGCGTCCTTCTCCAGCCACAGCATCGCGCCAAAGCGCATCGCCTTGCCCAGAACCTCCGCCTGCAGCAATTCCTTCTCGTCGAGGAAGTCGTAGAGGTTCTCGAAATGGGTGCCCGAGCGCTTGTTCTTGTAGCGGTGCAGCAGGGCCACGCCGAGGAAGACCCGTTCGGGGTGGTTCATGCCGCCGAGGTTGGCACGGGTGGCGGTCTCGAAGCAGACCTCGGCCCGGTAGTCGGGATGGGCACGCCAGTTCACGTCATGCATCAGGCAGGCGGCCTTCACGAGGCGCTGCTTCTCGGGCTTGGCGCCGTTGAAGAGTGGCTTGATGAAGGTATAGAGCACCCGCCCGAAGCCGGGGATGCGGCTGTCCTTGTTGTCGGAGAACCGCGCCGCCTCGATCAGCGGGTCGCGGTCGCGCAGCGCCTGCGGCATCTGGCCGTAAAGCAGCCCCTCGCGGATCCCGTAGGAGGAAATCGCGATGTCATAGGGCCGGAAGGCGCGCACGACCTCCAGCAGAACCTCGGCCGCCAGCGGCACGAGGGACATCCGGGCCGCGGAAATCCCGCAGCGGCTGCGCAGGTCGGAGGTGTCGCTTTCCTCGATGAATTTTACCGTCTCGCGGACCGAGGTCGCGGTCATCCGGTACTCGTGCAGGACGTGCATTGGGTAGCCCTGCCGCTCCATGTCGATCCGCGCGATCGCCCGCCACGAGCCACCGACGAGGAACATCCGGTTGCGCTGTGCGCCGAGCGCTTCCTGCAGCTTGGCGATCTCGGCCTTGATGTGGGCGCGGCGGCCCTTCTTGCCGCCCTTCACGTCGGCCAGCTTCAGTGGCCCGAGCGCCGAGGTTTCGGCCCGGCCCACTTCGCCGCCCGCGATCTCGGCCAGTTCCATGGAGGAGCCGCCGATGTCGCAGATCAGCCCGTAGGCCCCGGGCCAGCCCAGCAGGACGCCCTGCGCCGAAAGCCGCGCCTCCTGCTTGCCGTCGATGACATGGACGCGGACGCCGGTCTGCTTCTCGACCTCGGCCACGAAATCGGCGCCGTCCTCGGCCTCGCGCACGGCAGCGGTGGCGACGGCGGTCAGGGGCGTGGCCCCCATGCCGCGGGCCAGCAGCTGGAACCGGTGGATCGCGGCAAGCGCGCGGCGGCGGCCCTCGGGGTTCAGCCGTCCGGTGTCGGACAGGCCCGCGCCGAGGGCGCACATGATCTTTTCATTGTAGAAATAGGCCGGCGAGCGGGCCGCCCCGTCGAAGACCACGAGCCGGACGGAGTTCGAGCCCACGTCCACCACGCCCACGCGGCTGAGCGCGCGCGCGGCGGCATCGTTGAAGAGCGGCCGACCGAAGGGGCCCCAATCCGGCTCACCGGCATGTGCGGCGGGTTCGTTGTTGGCGTCCATGGCTCTTTCCGTCTTCTAACCCACGTCATTCTAACCCACGTCAGGCCAGACCCTTATGCGGGGCGCGGCCTCTCCCGGTCAACCGTCACGCAGCCGTGTCAGTTCCGCTCGTGTGTCAGCTGTGGCACGTCGGAGGCCCCCGCCGAGCCCCGGCCCGAGAGCGAGGGGTTTTCCATGAAGAAGCGGTGGCAGTTGAAGGCGAAGGCATCCTCGGGCAGCTCCGCCCGCAGGAATTTCCCGTCCGGCTGCATGACCCAGCTCTGTGCCTGATCGTGCAGGTTTGCGGCCATGATCTGGCTGGTGATCTGCGCTTTCACGGTGGGATTGGTCACCTCCACCAGCGTTTCGACCCGGCGGTTCAGGTTCCGGCTCATCCAGTCGGCGGAGGAGAAGAACACCCGCGCTTTCTGATGCGGCAGCCCGTGGCCGTTGCCGAAGCACACGATCCGCGAATGTTCGAGGAAGCGCCCGACGATGGATTTCACCCGGATGTTCTCGCTCAGCCCCTTGATGCCGGGGCGCAGCCCGCAGATGCCCCGGATCACGAGGTCGATCTCGACCCCCGCCTGAGAGGCGGCATAGAGCGCGTCGATGATCTTGGGTTCGATCAGCGAGTTCATCTTGGCCCAGATCACGGCCGGACGGCCCGCGCGGGCATTCTCGGCCTCGGCCTCGATCATCTCGATCAGGTCGTCCTTCATCCAGTGGGGCGAGATCGAGATGTTCTCCAGCTTCTCGGGCAGCACGTAGCCGGAGAGGTAGTTGAACATCTTCGTCGCATCGCGGCCAAGCGCCGCGTCGCAGGTGAAGAAGCTGAGGTCGGTGTAGATCCGCGCCGTGATCGGGTGGTAGTTGCCGGTGCCGTAGTGGGTGTAGGTCACGAGGTTGTCGCCCTCGCGGCGCACCACGGTCGAGACCTTGGCGTGGGTCTTCCAGTCGACGAAGCCATAGACCACGTGGGCGCCCGAGCGTTCCAGCCGGCGCGACTGGCGGATGTTGGCGGCCTCGTCGAAACGGGCCTTCAGTTCCACCAGCGCCGTGACCGACTTGCCCTCTTCCGCCGCCTCGCAGAGCGCCTCGACGATGGGGGAGTTCTTGGAGGTCCGGTAGAGCGTCTGCTTGATCGCCACCACGTCCGGGTCGCTGGCGGCCTGTCGCAGGAAGCGGACCACCATGTCGAAGGTCTCGTAGGGGTGGTGCAGCAGCATATCCTTCTGGCGGATCGCCGCGAACATGTCGCCGTCGTGGTCCTGCACCCGTTCCGGCACCCGCGGCGCGAAGGAGGGCCACAGCAGGTCGGGCCGACTGTCGAGCACCAGCTCCGAGAGCATGGCGATGCCGATCATGCCGTCGACCTCGACCACCTCGTCCTCGTGGACGTGGAGCTCGCGCATGATCATGGACTTCAGCGCATCCGGTGCGTTGGCCGAGATCTTGAGCCGCACCACCTCGCCGCGGCGGCGGCGCTTCAGGGCGGTCTCGAACTCGCGCACGAGGTCCTCGGCCTCCTCCTCGACCTCGAGGTCGCTGTCGCGCAGCACGCGGAAGGCGCAATGGCCCGTGGTCCGGTAGCCGGGGAAGAGCTGCTCGATGTTCTCGAGCAGCAGCTCCTCCAGCGGCAGGAAACGGTTCTGCCCCCCTTCGGAGGGCAGGGGCACGAAGCGGTCGATCTGGTGCGGGATCGGCAGCAGCGCCATCAGCGGGCGGCGGTCCTTCTTGCGCTCCAGCGCAAGGGCGAGGGCAAAGCCGGTGTTCGGGATGAAGGGGAAGGGGTGCGCCGGGTCGATCGCCAGCGGCGAGAGCACCGGGAAGACCTTCATCAGGAAGATGTTGTCGAGGTAGTCGCGATCGCCCTGGGTCAGCCCGTCGCGCAGAACGACGGTAATCCCGGCCTCCTGCATCAGCCCGCGCAGAACCCCCAGCACCTTCTGCTGGCGCTCCATCAGCTGGCGCGCGTCCTCGTTGATCAGCTTGAGCTGTTCCACCGGCGTCAGCCCGTCCTGCGCGGGGGTGGTGTTGCCCTCTTTCGCCAGTTCGCGCAGGCCCGCCACGCGGACGGTGTAGAATTCGTCGAGGTTGTTGGCCGAGATCGACAGGAAGCGCAGCCGTTCCAGCAGCGGCACGCGGGGGTTCTCGGCCTCTTCCAGCACCCGCCAGTTGAAGCCCAGCCACGACAGTTCACGGTTATAGAACCGTCCCGGGCCCTCGCGGTCAAGCTCGGGCAGGTCGACGGGGGCGGGGAGCGGGTCGTTCAGGAAGTCTGCGGAAATCATGGGGCTGATATGGTCTAACGCTGTAACGGAAACATGTCGGAATTGACTGTCGTTAGAGCGAAATCATGCGCCCTGCAACTCGCCCCTGTCCAGAAACTCCTTGGCCAAGCCGCGGGTGACGGGGCGTTGCCGGGCCAGCGAATAGGCATCCAGCCCCGAGACCACGCGCCGCGCGCTCTCGAAGGAGCGATCCATGCGGCGCAGCAGGTAGGGCAGCAGGTTCGGCGGCGGCGAGAGTTGCCGGTCGGCGAAGAGCTTGACCAGGATCATCTGGAGCAACGCGTCGTCCGGCGCCTCGATCACCGCGGCCTGCGTGCCCTGCATCCGGCTTTGCAGGTCGGGCAGGGTCAGGCCCCAGCGGGCGGGCGTCCCGGTGCCGGTGACCAGCAGCGTGTGCCCCTCGGCCAGCACGAGGTTGTGGAGATGGAAGAGCGCGGCCTCCGCGTCGCGGTCGCCGGCGATGCCGGGCACGTCCTCCACCGCCACGGGGCCGCGGGCCAGCATGGGCACATCTGCGCGCGACAGGCCATCGGCAGGCAGGATCGTCGCGCCGGAGCGGGCGGCCCAGACGTGGGCGAGGTGGGTCTTGCCGGCGCCGCGCGGCCCCACGAGGGCCAGCTTGGAGCCGGGCCAGTGCGGCCACAGGTCCACCAGCGCCTTGGCCATGGCATTCGAGGGGGCGGTGAAGAAGTCCTCCGGTGCCCTTGCGGTGCGCACGGGCAGGTTCAGGCTCATCTGCCGCTCCATCTCAGGCAGCCTCGTCGTCCTGATCGAGGCCCCGGTAGAGGCGACTGTCCTTGTACTGGTCGATCATGAAGCGGGCCAGCACGCCGAGGGCGGCGGCCAGCGGCACCGCGACCAGCATGCCGACAAAGCCGAAGAGCGAGCCGAAGACCGAGAGCGCGAAGATCAGCCAGACCGGGTGCAGGCCGACGGAATTGCCCACCAGCTTGGGCGTCAGGAAGTTGCCCTCGACGATCTGGCCGGTGACGAAGATGCCCGCGACCAGCGCGATCTGGACCCATTCGCCCCAGAACTGGAACAGCGCCAGCCCGATGGCGAGCGCGCCGCCGGTGAGCGAGCCCACGTAGGGAATGAAGGTGACCAGCCCCGCGAAGGCCCCCACGACGAGGCCGAACTGGAGCCCCACCAGCATCAGCGCCGCGGCGTAGAAGGTGCCGAGGATCAGGCAGACGGTGCCCATGCCGCGGATGAAGGCGGCCAGCGTGCCGTCGATCTGGCGGGCCAGCTTGCGGATCGTGGGTGCGTGGTCGCGCGGCAGCAGCCCGTCGATGTCGGCCACCATCCGGTCCCAGTCGAGCAGGAGGTAGAAGGCCACCACCGGCACGATGACGAAGAGCATGATGATGTTGATCAGCGAGCCCACCGAGGTCAGGGCGGTGTTCAGCAACTCTCCGCCCTTGGACTGGATCGTCTCACCGATGCTGGTGAGCGACTGGTGCACGATCGAATCCTGCCGCAGCAGGTCCGGGAAACGGGTCTCGATGAAGGTCTGGAGATCGTCGAAGAGCTTGGGCGCCATGTCGAAGAGCGAAATCGCCTGATCGATCAGGGTCGGGATGACGAGAAGCGCCATCAGCACGAAGATCAGGATCGCGGCCAGCGTGATCGTCACCGTCGCCATGACGCGGCTGAGCCCCGCGGCCTCCAGCCGGTCCGCGACCGGATCGAGGAAGTAGGCGACGGCGGCGCCCAGCACGAAGGGCAGGATCACGTCGCCCAGCCACCACAGGGCCAGCACGAAGACCGCCGCGGCGACACCCCAGTATTTCATCTGGTCCCGGACGGGCAGGCCCATGGCGGATTCTCCTTGTTTCCCCGGTATCTTGGGGCAGGGGGCGGCGGATTCAACCTAAAAGCCCGGTTTTGCACGGGATCCCCTCCCTTGCCAAGCGGTCTCACTTGCCGCACAACGCGGAGCCACGTGAACACGCCAAGCCACAAAGGGTCCAAGATGCGTCTGAGCCGTTATTTCCTGCCCGTCCTCAAGGAGACGCCCTCGGAGGCGCAGATCGTCAGCCACCGCCTGATGCTGCGGGCCGGGATGATCAAGCAACAGGCCGCAGGCATCTATTCCTGGCTGCCGCTCGGCTTCAAGGTGCTGCGCAACATCGAGAAGATCGTCCACGAGGAGCAGCAGCGCGCGGGCCATATCCCGATGCTGATGCCGACGCTGCAGTCGGCCGACCTCTGGCGCGAATCCGGCCGTTACGACGCCTACGGCCCCGAGATGCTGCGCATCCGCGACCGGCATGACCGCGACATGCTCTTCGGCCCGACCAACGAGGAGATGATCACCGACATCTTCCGCAGCCACGTCAACAGCTACAAGAACCTGCCGCTGACGCTGTACCACATCCAGTGGAAGTTCCGCGACGAGGTCCGCCCCCGTTTCGGCGTGATGCGCGGCCGCGAGTTCCTGATGAAGGACGGCTACAACTTCGACCTGACCAAGGAAGACGCGCTGCACGCCTACAACCGGCACCTCGTCTCCTACGTGCGCACCTATGAGCGGATGGGCCTTCAGGCGATCCCGATGCGCGCGGATTCGGGCCCGATTGGCGGCGATGACACCCACGAATTCCTCGTGCTGGCGGAAACGGGCGAGTCGGAGGTCTTCTACGACAGCGCCGTCACCGACATCCGTCTCGGCGACCGCGAGATCAACTACGACAGCGTCGAGGAATGCCGCGCGGTGATGGAGGAATTCACCTCGCTCTATGCCCGCACGGACGAGACCCACGACGCCGCCGCCTTCGAGCAGATCCCCGAAGAGCGCCGCCGCACCGCCCGCGGCATCGAAGTGGGGCAGATCTTCTACTTCGGCACCAAGTACTCTGAGCCGATGGGCGCCACGGTTCAGGGCCCCGACGGCAAGCCGGTGCCGGTGCACATGGGCTCCCACGGGATCGGCGTCAGCCGCCTGCTGGGCGCGATCATCGAGGCGAGCCACGACGAGAAGGGCATCATCTGGCCCGAGGGCGTCACGCCCTTCCACGTGGGTATCGTGAACCTCAAGCAGGGCGACGCCGAGGCGGATGCAGCCTGTGACGCGCTCTACGACAGCTTCGGCGCACTGGGGCTGGAGGTGCTCTACGACGACACGACCGAGCGGGCTGGTGGCAAGTTCGCCTCGATGGACCTGATCGGCCTGCCGTGGCGCATCACCGTGGGCCCGCGCGGCCTGAAGAACGGCGTGGTCGAGCTGACCTGCCGCCGTACCGGCGAGAGCGAGGAACTGCCGCCCGAACAGGCGGTCGAGAAAGTGGCTGCGATCTACCGCGCCCACGGCATCGGCCGGGTCTGACGCCCCGCACCGGCCCCTCGGGGCTCACAAAGATAAAGACACCGGCCCCTCGCGGGCCGGTTTTCTTTTGGGGCGGCGGGGCAATCGGTGTTGTGGCCTGTGAGGGGGCAGGCCTGTCCGGTTCAAAGTCTGCGAGGGGGCGGGGGACGCCTTTCTCTGATGGATCGTTCCCGCACGGCTCGAGGCCATCGCTGCGCTTAACGCCCCAAATCCTTCGCCGCACCACGCAAAGCCGCGCATCGACGGCGCGCGCGGGGGAGAACCAGCCCTCTCTGGCGGGCAGTTTATCTCAGCCGCACTTATCGTGTTCCATCAAGCGACCGCCCAGCCTCACCAAATCGCCGCCGCGTGGGGGCCTGCCTGCGATGCGCGGCGGCCTGCGGCCTTGTCCCGCGCAGGTGGCACTCTGTGGGGGGGTGGGTTGAAGAGATGTCAGTCGCGGGCTCGCGGCAGTTGTGTTGAGGGGCCGCCGTGGCTTGGTGGTGCCCTGACATCGTGGGTAACGCTGGCCCTGATGGCCCATCGGCGAAGGGCCCCGCGATGCCATGTCCGTCGCGCTCCCCGACAGGCGCTGCCACTTCCTGTGCACTGCCCTAAAACCCGGGGCGCCCGCCGGCGCCTCTGCCGCTTTCAATTGTACATCCGACAATAACCCGTGCAGTCTCCGGCCCGACAGTTTCGCAACAGGAAAGACCCCTCAGATGACCCAGAAGACGCTCGACTGGCTGGCCGCGCACGAGGCCGACATGCATGCGCTGCTCGAGGCGCTCGTGAACACGGACAGCAATTCCCATGACCGCGAGGGCGTGAACCGGGTCAAGGACCAGATCGAGGCCTTCCTGACCGAGAAGGGGCTGACCACCTCCACCACGACCCTCGGCCCGGGCGGCGACGCGCTGCACGCCCGTCTCGCCTCCGGCACCGGTAATCGCCCGGTGCTGATGATGGGCCACATGGACACAGTCTTCCCCACCGGCGAAGCCGCGAAACGGCCCTTCACGGTCGAGGACGGCATCGCCTCGGGCCCCGGCTGCGCCGACATGAAGGCAGGCCTCGTGATGAACGCTTTCGTCATGGCCGCCTTTGCCGCCACCGGCGAAAGCCCGGTGCCGCTGCACGCGCTCTTCACCCCGGACGAGGAAATCGGCTCGCCCGCCTCGGCCCCGGTGATCGAGGCCGCGGCCGCGGATGCGCGCGCGGTCTTCAACTCGGAACCCGGCCGGGTCAGCGGGAACGTGGTGAATGGCCGCCGCGGCGGGGCCTTCTACAAGGTCACGATCACCGGTCGCGCGGCCCATGCGGGCCAGAATCCCAAGGATGGCCGCAGCGCCATCGACGAACTGGCCCGCAAGACGCTGGCCTGGCACGCGCTGCCGGAGCAGGACAGCTGGGACATCAACGTGAACGTGGGCCTCGTCTCGGGCGGGCAGTCGGTCAACACCATCGCGCCCTACGCGGAGTGCCAGATCGACCTGCGCTATGCCACCAAGGAGGAATACGAGAAGGCGGAGGCCGCCATCAAGGAGATCGCACTGACCTGCCGCGAGGACGGCGTCAGCGCCACCTTCGAGCGGCTCGGGGCCTTCCTGCCCATGCTCCAGACCGACGGCAGCGCCGACCTGACCGCGGCCTACCTAAAATCGGCCCATGACCTTGGCCAGACCACGCAGGCGGAATTCACCCGCTCCTGCGCGGACAGCGGCATTGCCTCCTACACCGGGACGCCGACGCTCTGCGCCACGGGCCCGCGCGGCGGCAAGGGCCATTCGCCCGAGGAGTTCCTCGACATCGGCACCATGGTGCCCCGCGCACAGGCCATGGCGCTGACCATCCTGCGCATGGTCTGAGGCCGAGATTGGCCCGCGGTCCCGGAAGCGGGGCCGCGCGGCCGGACCGGAACGGCGTGTGTAGGTGCAGGCCGGGCGGCCCGCGTCACATAAAATTCACCCGCGAGGCGCTATTCTTTAGGATAGGAACGCCTCTTTGCGGTAGACTTGCTGGACGTCGCACCTCGGCCCTAGTCATTTTGCCAAGGGAAATGCGGGGGGCGTCAAAGTGTGGGGGCCGGGCCGGTGCTTCAGGGGATATGAAGCAAGGGCCGTTTTGGTTGAGACGTTTTGAATGCTGTATTTCATATGCGCGGCGGGGGTAGCCGCAGTTGCAGCCTTTGTGCTGGTCCGGTGCCTGCGAGCGCCAAGCCTTCCGGATGAGCTGGATGTCATTCCCGTAGGGCAGATCCTGGAGTTCTGCGCACTGGAGCGTGGAACTGTCTCGGTCGAACTGATCGACCCGTCGGGCAGGCCGGTCGATGACCTGGGCCAGTTCGATCAGCCGTGCAAGGCCGTCAGGGCGCTGCAGGCCGCGTTTCGCAAGGCGAATGTCAGGGCCGTCCGGATTTGCGAAAGCCGTCCGCGCCTCTTCGTCGTTCACAGCCTGGCCGAGGTCGACGCCCGCGCCGCGCATCGCCTGGGCGGTGCCGTCCTGCGCAGCTGCGACTGAGGGGCGCGGCTGGCATCCGCAGACCGGAAGGCAGGCACGCCACGGAAACCGCATGCGCTCGCCGCGTTGCCGGCTAGATGATCTTTCATCGGGGGGAGTGGAATGGTGCTGCTGGACAGGATTGAACTGTCGACCTCTCCCTTACCAAGGGAGTGCTCTACCACTGAGCTACAGCAGCACTATGTTCCAGTTTCTGGCGGCGGTGAGTACCGTCCGAACCGGGCACTGGCAAGACCCTTTCTGTCGTTTCCCGCCTTCCCTCGCGTCGGCGCTTGTGTCGCGATCCGAGGGGCCCATCGCCGGGCGGTGCGGTCAGCTGCGGGCTTGCCCGTCAGGCTGTGGGCGGCTGATTAGACGCATTCGACGCGGGGCGCAAGCGCAATCTGGACCCTTTTTTGCGTCTGAAGTAGAGAAGGGGCATGACCGACAAATCCCGTACCTCTCGGCTGAAGGGCCAGGACCGTCAGGACAGGCTGAAAGCCGCGCTGAAAGCCAACATGGGCCGCCGCAAGGCGCAGGCCCGTGCCCGGCAAGCCGCTGACGCCACTGGCGAAGAGAAACGGACAGAACAAGCCGGCGACACCGGCACACGCGAAGAGGACTGAGAGCGGATGGATTCGATTCTCGTCACCGGCAACGGTGCACTGAACGGGCAGATTCCCATTGCGGGGGCCAAGAACGCCTGCCTGACCCTGATGCCGGCGACGCTGCTCAGCGATGAACCGCTGACGCTGACCAACGCGCCGCGGCTGTCGGACATCAAGACGATGACCCTGCTGCTGCAGTCGCTGGGGGCGGAAGTCTCGGCGTTGCAGGACGGCAAGGTGCTGGCCCTGTCGAGCCACGACCTGACCAGCCACAAGGCGGAATACGACATCGTGCGCAAGATGCGCGCCTCGATCCTCGTGCTGGGGCCGCTGCTGGCGCGCTATGGCGAGGCGATCGTCTCGCTGCCCGGCGGCTGTGCCATCGGCGCGCGGCCCGTGGACCTGCACCTCAAGGCGCTGGAGGCCATGGGCGCGGAGCTGGACCTGCGCGAGGGCTATGTCTTTGCCAAGGCCCCCGGCGGGCTGAAGGGCGGCACCTATGAATTCCCCATCGTCTCGGTCGGAGCGACGGAAAACGCGCTGATGGCCGCGACGCTGGCCAAGGGCACCACGGTGCTCAAGAACGCGGCCCGCGAGCCCGAGATCGTCGATCTGGCCCACTGCCTGCGCAAGATGGGCGCCCAGATCGAGGGGGAGGGGACCTCGACCCTCACCATTCAGGGTGTCGAGCGCCTGCATGGCGCGACCCACCCGGTCGTCACCGACCGGATCGAACTGGGCACCTACATGCTGGCCCCCGCCATCGCGGGTGGCGAGGTGGAGTTGCTGGGCGGGCGCATCGACCTCGTCGGCGCCTTCTGCGAGAAGCTGGATGCGGCCGGTATCTCGGTCACGGAGACGCCGACCGGTCTGGTCGTCGCTTGCAAGAACGGCCGTATCCGCGCCGTGGACGTGATGACCGAACCGTTCCCGGGCTTCCCGACCGACCTTCAGGCGCAGATGATGGCGCTGCTCTGCACCGCCGAAGGCACGTCGGTGCTGGAGGAGAAGATCTTCGAGAACCGCTTCATGCACGCACCGGAGCTGATGCGCATGGGGGCCAAGATCGACGTGCACGGCGGCACCGCCAAGGTGACCGGCGTCGAGCGGCTGAAGGGCGCGCCGGTGATGGCGACCGACCTGCGGGCCTCGGTCTCGCTGATTCTGGCCGGTCTGGCAGCAGAGGGGGAAACGCAGGTGAACCGCGTCTACCACCTCGACCGCGGCTATGAGCGGGTCGAGGAGAAGCTCTCGGCGGTCGGCGCAAAGATCGAAAGGATCCAGGGCTCATGACCGAAGACGCACGTTTCGAAGATGGGCGCGAACGCCCGCTGAACCTCGGAGCGGAGGATGGCGAGGACCTCAAGGTCATCGCCGCCCTGACGCAGGACGCGGTGCTTGAGGCCAAGGACGTGTCCTGGCGGCCCAAGGAGCGGCGGCTGGCGCTGCTGGTGAACCGCTTCCGGTGGGAAGATCGCGGGATGGAACGTCACGGGCCCGAGCGGGTGCGCTCGCTCCTCGTCATCGAGAACGTGCTGAAGGTTGCGAGCCAGGGCATCGACCCCAAGGACCGCGAGATGGTTCTCTCTCTGCTCTCCATCGGCTTCGAGGCCGACGCGGAGCCGCCCTCCGGCGCGGTGCTGCTGACCTTCGCGGGCGACGGCGCGCTGCGGCTGACGGTCGAGGCGCTGGATGTCAGCCTGAAGGACGTGACCCGGCCCTACCGCGCGCCCTCGGGCAAGGTGCCGAGCCACGAGTGACGCGCCTGCGGGCGCGGGCCTCAGGCGGGCCTTGAAACGCTGCCGCTTGAGGGTGCCGGACACAGGTATTATGGGATGGGCAACCAAGGAGTTGCCCAATGCCCCAGTTTCTCGACACGACCGAGCCGGATTTCGAAGCCCGCTTTGCCGCCCTGCTGTCGGCCAAGCGCGAGGACAGCCCGGATGTCGATCATGTGGTGGCCGGGATCATCGCCGACGTGCGCGCCCGGGGCGATGCCGCGGTGCTGGAGCTGACGGCGAAGTTCGACCGGCTTGAGCTGACCCCCGAGACCATGGCCTTCTCCGCCGAGGAGATCGACGCCGAGATCGCCAAGGTGCCCGCTGGCGAACGCGAGGCGCTGGAACGTGCGGCGCAGCGCATCCGCGCCTACCACGTCCGCCAGATGCCCGAGGACGCGCTCTGGACCGATCCGGACGGGGCGACGCTGGGCTGGCGCTGGACGCCGGTGTCGGCGGCGGGCATCTACGTGCCGGGCGGTCTGGCCTCCTATCCCTCCTCCGTGCTGATGAACGCGATCCCCGCCAAGGTGGCGGGTGTCGAGCGTCTGGCCATGTGCGTGCCCACGCCCGGCGGCGTGGTGAACCCGTTGGTCCTGCTGGCCGCGCGCATCGCGGGGGCCGACGAGGTCTATCGCGTGGGCGGGGCGCAGGCCGTCGCCGCACTGGCCTATGGCACCGACACGATCGCGCCGGTGGACAAGATCACCGGCCCCGGCAACGCCTTCGTCGCCGCCGCCAAGCGCCGCGTCTTCGGCAAGGTGGGCATCGACATGATCGCGGGCCCCTCCGAGATCCTCGTCATCGCCGATGCGGACAACACCCCCGACTGGCTGGCGCTGGACCTGCTGAGCCAGGCGGAACACGACCCCGTGGCGCAATCCATCCTGATCACCGACGATGCAGCCTTTGGCCGCAAGGTGGCCGAGGCGGTGGACAACCGCCTCAAGACGCTGGAGCGGCGCGAGATCGCGGGCGCCAGCTGGGCCGACTACGGCGCGGTGATCGTGGTGCGTGACCTAGACGAGGCGGCAGAGCTGTCGAACCGCGTGGCGCCCGAACACCTCGAACTCTGCGTCGCCGATCCGCGCGGGCTGGCGGAAAAGACCATCCACGCCGGTGCCATCTTCCTTGGCGGCTGGACGCCCGAGGCGATCGGCGACTACGTCGGCGGGCCGAACCACGTGTTGCCCACGGCACGCTCGGCGCGTTTTTCCTCCGGTCTGTCGGTTCTGGACTTCCTCAAACGCACCACTCTGGCAGAAATGACCCCGGCGGCGCTGAAAGCCATTGGCCCCGCTGCCGAAACGCTGGCACAGTCGGAGAGCCTGGAGGCTCACGGCCTGTCGGTGCGTGCCCGTCTGGACCATCTGAATGAGGAATGAGCGATGTCCCGGATCAGCCTGATCGAGCTGGATGACAGCAACCTGCCGCCTCCGACCCCGGAGATCGAGCAGGAGCGCAAGGTGGCGATGTTCGACCTCCTGGAGGAGAACAGCTTCACCCTGCCGAAACGGGACGAACGCGAGGTGCCCGCCGGGCCCTACCACGTCGGCCTGTCGATCCGCGAACGCAGGCTGGTCTTCGACATCAAGACCGAGGATGAACAGCCCGCGGCGCAGTTCCTGCTGTCGCTGGGTCCGTTCCGGCAGGTGGTGAAGGACTACTTTGCCATCTGCAAAAGCTACTTCGACGCCGTGAAGAACCTGCCGCCCGCGCAGATCGAGACCATCGACATGGCCCGGCGCGGCATTCACAACGAAGGTGCCCGGGTCCTGATCGAGCGCCTGGAGGGCAAGGCCGAGGTCGACAACGACACGGCGCGCCGTCTCTTCACCCTGATCTGCGTCCTGCACTTCGGGGGCTGACGGGTGCCCGACAAGCTGCCGCATTCGGTTCTCTTCTGCTGCGACCACAATGCCGTGCGCTCGCCCATGGCGGAGGGCATCATGAAGAAGCTCTACGGCCCCGGCGTCTACGTCCAGTCCGCGGGCGTCCACAACGACCTGGAAATCGACGGTTTCGCCATCACGGTCTGCAAGGAGATCGGGGTGGAGCTGGAGCGGCACCGCTCGCGTTCCTTCGACGAGATGCAGCAACTGGGGGACGACCTGTCCTCCTTCGACCACATCGTGGCGCTCTCGCCCGCCAGCCAGCACCGCGCGCTGGAGCTGACGCGGTTCTTTCACCTGACGGTGGATTACTGGCCGATCATGGACCCGACCGGCCTGGGCGAGACCCGCGAGACCAAGCTCAACGCCTATCGCCAGAGCCGCGACCAGATCCTGCGGCACCTGACCGAACGCTGGGGCCCCGCCCGAAAGGTCTGATCCGCGGCTGATCGCCGGGCTTGGCCCCGGCCAGGTTTCCTGCCGACATAGATTTCCTGCCAACAAAGAGGACAGAATGAACGACACGATCCGTGCCTATTTCGCCGCCTTCAACGCGGGCGATACCGAGGGAATGCTGGCCTGTCTGACCGAGGACGTGGCGCATCACGTCAACGAGGGGCAGGTGCGCGTGGGCAAGGCGCTCTTTGCCGAATTCTGCGCCCACATGGAGCGCTGCTACCGCGAAGAGCTGACCGACATGGTGATCTTCGTCAACCCGGACGCCACCCGTGGCGCGGCGGAGTTCATCGTGAACGGCACCTACCTCGTGACCGACGACGGGCTGCCGGAGGCGAAGGGCCAGACCTACCACCTGCCGGGCGGGTCCTTCTTCGACCTGAAGGATGGCAAGATCGCCCGGGTGACGACCTACTACAACCTCGCGGACTGGATCGCGCAGGTCTCGGCATGATCGAGACGCGGGTCCTGACCGGAGAGGCGCTTGGCGCGGCGCTCGACGACGTGGCGCGGCTGCGAATCGCCGTCTTCCGGGACTGGCCCTATCTCTACGAGGGCGACCTCGACTACGAGCGGCGCTACCTCGACGTCTATACCACCGAAACGGCGGTGGTCGTGGCGGCGCTCGACGCGGGCCGGGTCGTCGGTGTCGCCACCGGCATGGGGATGGAGGAGGCGGACGCGGATTTCGCCGCCGCCTTCGCCGGGCGGACAGAGAAAGCGGGCGAGGTCTTCTACTGCGCCGAATCCGTCCTGCTGCCGGAGTACCGGGGGCAGGGGCTGGGCCATGCCTTCTTCGACTTGCGCGAAGCCCATGCCCGCGCCCTGGGGCGGCGCTGGTCGGCCTTCTGTTCGGTGGTGCGGCCCTCGGATCACCCGGCGCGGCCCGCGGACTATCGTCCGCTGGATGTCTTCTGGCGCGGGCGCGGTTATGCGCCGGTCGAGGGGGCAGTGGCGCGCTACCACTGGACCGACGTGGGCGCGGCCGAGCAGACTGGCAAGGATTTGCAGGTCTGGATGCGGGCGCTCTGAGCCTTTTCGGCAGAGTGCGCCTGCGGCGGGCGGGGAGGGGGCTGTCTGCCCCCCATGTGCCTGCGGCACACTCCCCCCGAGGATATTTTGGAGCGAAAGATGGTGAAGCCATGGTGAAGATCGCGGCGGCGGCCTATCCGCTGGACTGGTTCGAGAGCTGGGAGGCCTATGTGGCCAAGCAGGAGGCCTGGGTGGCCGAGGCTGCGGGTGAGGGCGCGGAACTGCTGCTCTTCCCGGAGTACGGCGCGATGGAACTGGCCTCGCTGGCCGGTGACGCGGCGACGGACCTGGACGTGGCAACCCGCGAGGTGGCGCGGCGCATGGGCGACGCGGTGGCGGTGGTGCAGCGGCTGGCGGCGCGGCACGGGGTGTATATCGTGGCGGCCTCGGGGCCGGTCTTCGACGGCGAGGTCCTGGTGAACCGGGCGCACCTGGTGGCGCCCTCGGGCGCGGTGGAGTTCCAGGACAAGGTGATCATGACGCTCTGGGAGCGCGATCCCTGGGGTGTCGTGGGGCAGGGGCCGCTGAAGGTCTTTGACACCGCCCTCGGCAAGCTGGCGATCAATATCTGCTATGACAGCGAGTTTCCGCTGCTGGCGCGGGCCCAGCGGGAGGCGGAACTGCTGCTGGTGCCGTCCTGCACCGAGGCCGAGGAAGGCTATTGGCGGGTGCGGATCGGCAGCCAGGCGCGGGCGCTGGAAGGGCAATGCGTGGTGGCCATGGCCTCGACCGTGGGGGCCTATCCCAAGGTGCCCGCGGTGGAGGCAAACACCGGCATGGGCGGGATTTTCGGTCCGCCGGACGCGGGGTTTCCGCCCAATGGCGTGCTTGCGGAGGGGCGACTGGGGCAGCCCGGCTGGACCTATGCGGAGGTCGATCTGGCACAGGTTGCGGAGGTCCGTGCCAACGGCCATGTGCGCAACCTTCGGGACTGGGACGAGCAGCCCGCAGATCACATTTCGCCCGAAGTCATCGCCTTGCGCTGAATCCCCCTTGAAAATCGCGCGCATTGGGACCATTTAGGCGCATCCGTCCCCGAAGGGGGCGCCACTTAAAGGAGACCCCATGGCCAAGGAAGATATTCTCGAATTCCCCGGCGTCGTGAAGGAACTCCTGCCCAACGCGACATTCCGGGTCGAGCTCGAGAACGGCCATGAGATCATCGCGCATACGGCAGGCAAGATGCGGAAAAACCGCATCCGGGTTCTGGCCGGCGACAAGGTGCAGGTCGAAATGACCCCCTACGATCTGACCAAAGGTCGGATCAACTACCGCTTCAAGTAACATCCCGCGCGCGCCCCTGTCCGGGGCGCGCCGGTTTCTTTTCGACCGCCACCGTTCCGGCGGTGGCCTTCTGGCGGGGAGTGCCATGAAACTCATCCTCGGCTCCGGAAGCCCGCGCCGTCTGGAATTGCTGGCGCAGCTGGGCCTCACGCCCGACGCCATCCGCCCCCCTGACATCGACGAGACGCCCCTGAAGGCCGAGCTGCCGCGCCCCTATTGCGCGCGCATGGCCCGGGAGAAGGCGCAGGCCGTGCCCGCGGGCGCGGGCGAAGTGGTGCTCAGTGCGGATACCACCGTGGCGCTTGGCCGCCGTATTCTCGGCAAGCCGGTCGATGCGGGCGAGGCCGAGGGCTTCCTGCGGCTCATGTCCGGGCGGCGCCACAAGGTGATCACCGCCGTGGCGGTGACCTGCGAGGGCCGCCTGTGGGAGCGTGACGTGGTCACCACCGTGCAGATGAAACGCCTCTCCGAGGCTGAGATCGCGGGCTATGTGGCCAGTGGCGACTGGCAGGGCAAGGCAGGCGGATACGGGATACAGGGGCCTGCAGGCGCCCTGATCCCCTGGATTTCAGGCTCGTTCACTGCCGTGGTGGGCCTGCCATTGGCCGAGACCGCGGCGCTGTTGCAGGCGGCAGGCCTGCCGATCTGGAAGGACGCGACATGAAGGGTGCAGAGATTCTGCTGGGGGAATGGCAGGGCCGCGAGGCCGCCGCGCTGATGCGCGACGGGCGGCTCGAGGACCTGCTGATCGACGGGGATGCTCCGCGTCCCGGCTCCATCTACCGGGCCCGGACCGACCGGCCGGTGAAGGGGCAGGGGGGCATGTTCCTCGCCACCCCCGATGGGTCCGCCTTCCTGCGGCAGGTGAAGGGCCTCGCCCCCGGCGTGCCGCTGCTGGTGCAGGTCACCGGCTACGCGGAGCCCGGCAAGGCGATCCCGGTGACCCAGCGGGTGCTCTTCAAGAGCCGCTATGCCATCGTCACGCCCGAGGCCCCGGGCCTCAACGTCTCGCGCGCGATCCGCGACGAGGAGATTCGCGACGATCTGCTGGCCACCGCCCATGAGACCTGGGCCGAGGCCGGCGCGCCGGAGGGGGCGGGGCTGATCCTGCGCTCCGCCTGTGCCGAGGCCTCCGCCGAGGAAGTCATCGAGGACATCCTCGCCATGGCCGCGCTGGCGACACAGGTGCTGGCCGATGTCGAGGGCGCGCCGGAGTTGCTGGTGGAAGGCGACGGCCCCCATGCGCTGGCCTGGCGCGACTGGTCCGAGCCCGCCCAGGTCACCGAAGGCGCCGATGCGCTGGAGCGGGATGACGTGGCCGGTGCGATCGAAGCCCTGTCCGAGCCGGAGGTGCCCCTGCCCGGTGGCGGCACCATGGTGGTCGAACCCACCAAGGCCTTCGTCGCTGTCGACGTGAACACCGGGGGCGACACGAGCCCCGCCGCGGGCCTCAAGGCCAATACGGCTGCCGCTCGCGAACTGCCGCGCCAACTGCGCCTGCGGGGGCTGGGCGGGGTGGTGATCCTCGATCCCGCGCCGATGCCCAAGAAGGACCGCCGCGGCTTCGAGGGCAGCCTGCGCGCCGCCTTCCGGGCTGACGACGTGGAGACGAACCTCTCCGGCTGGACGCCGCTGGGCAACTACGAACTGCAGCGCAAGCGCGCCCGCCTGCCGCTGGCAGGGGGGACCGCATGAGCTGCCCGATCTGCGGCAAGGACGTGGATGCGAAGTATCGTCCCTTCTGTTCGCGCCATTGCGCTGACGTCGACCTCGGCCGCTGGCTGAAGGGCGGCTATTCGGTGCCCTCGACCGATCCGGAAGACATCGAGGAGGCGCTGGACGCGCTGGAAAAAGGCCTCGGCGAAGAGGGCGCCGAGCCCGGTTTCGGGACCCGCGGGAAACCGCACTGAAGACGCCGTAGGGGCAGGCAAATATTTTGCCGAAACCCTCTGGACACCTCCGCGGCGCTGCCATAAAACGCCGCAACCCGAGCGGCTCAGCCGCTCCCCGTGCCCGGGTAGCTCAGGGGTAGAGCAGTGGATTGAAAATCCTCGTGTCGGTGGTTCGATTCCGCCCCCGGGCACCATCATCTCCGGTAACCCATTGGTTTTGCTTCAGCTTCTCGCAGCTGCTTGGAGCCGTAGACCATGTCGGAGACCATTTGCGCCTCGTTCACCTTCCTTATGTCCGTGACTTACTGCTTCAGCCGTCGCATCCCGACCGAGTTGAGGACCCAATACACCTCGCCTCGTATCGTGTTTTCTTAGTGCACCCGGTCGGTGCGGATCGCCGAAGCACGCGCCAGACAGGCCGCTGATCAATTGGATGAGCATTGGTTTCATCTGCAGTCACAGGCCGAGGCAGAGCCGGGCAGTGGAGCGCTGCATCCCGGCCCTGACAGCGTGCATGGTCGAAGTACTGCCGTGGCGCACTTGTCCCATGGAAGGCCCTTTCCGTCCGACGCCTGGATCACACCATGAAACCGCTGGATCAAACACCTCGCGACGTGTGGCGGCGTCAGGCCGCCGAAGGCGCACCGCGTCGCGACAGGAGCCAGATCGCGGCGGCTCCGACAAGGCTGAAGCCCGTTGAGGCGATCACGGCGACATGCCAGCCGTGCAGGAGCGCTTCTCCGTCTCCGCCGGACATGAGGATCGAGATCATCGCGATGCCGAGAGCGGAGCCGAGGTAGCGCGCGGTATTGTTCGCCGCAGAGCCCATGGCGGCGCGGTGGCCGGGCACGGTGGCGAGCGCCTCGTGCCCGAGGGAGGCATTCAGGATGCCATTGGAGATCCCGGCCACCAGCAGGCCGGGCAGGGCGCTGACCCAGCCTTGGTCCAGGTCGAGGCACAGCATCAGGAGCTGTCCAATGGCGCAGCCGAGGATCGAGAGGATCACACGATCGCGGGAGGTGAGGCGCTCGGGCAGTGCCACGGCGCCGAGGGCGGCAATGACCGTCACGCCCGACCAGGCCAGCAGCACGGTGGCCGACGCCATGGGCGTCAGGCCAAGGCCCCGCACAAGCACCGTCGGCACCATCGACATCAGCGCGAGGACGCCCGCACCGGAGGCGAAAGCCGCCAGCGTGGCCCCGGAAAAGCGCGGATAGGCGAAGAGGCCGAAGGTGAGGATCGGGTTGCGTGCCCGTCGCTCGACCAGTGCGAAGAGGGCGAGCAGCGCCATGGCAAGCGCCAGCAGCAGCCCCACCAGCCGCGCCGTGCCAACACGCAGTTCCACGAGGGCAGACAGCAAGCTGGCGAGGCCGAAGATCAGAAGGATGCTGCCCGTGACGTCGACCTTCTCGGCGCTGCTGGGGCTGTCGGGCAGGTGACCGCGGGCGGCTAGGGCAAGGGCGGCGGACACGACAACGATCAGCCAGTGGGCCGCCTGCCATCCCGACAGCGCCAGCAGGCCGGAGGCGATGAGCGGCCCTACGGCCACCCCCGCACCGAGGGCCGCGGCCCAGATCGCCGTGGCGCGGCGCAGCACCGCCCCGCTGTAGGCCTGCCCGAGGAGGCCCAGCCCGCAGGCCATGATCCCGGCACTGCCGAGGCCTTGCACGACCCGCATCACGATCAGCACCGTGCCGCCCGTCGCCATGGCTGCCGCGATCGAGGAGAGCGCCGTGATCCAGAGCCCGGCGAGGAAGGTCCGCTTGCGGCCCAGCGTGTCGCCAAGCGCCCCGGCGGTCAGCAGACCGCAGGCCGCCCCGAGGGGCATGCCGCTCATTACCCAGGCCTGCTGTCCGGCGCCGAGGGAGAGCGAGGCGGTCATCGCCTCCAGCGTGGTCAGGGGAGCGGTGAAGACGACGAGGGCAAGGCAGGTGGCGAGGGCCACCAGGATCAGCGTGGCCGGAGACGCGCCATCTGAAGCGGTCGGCTGGGCGGCGGTGGTGTGCATGGCAGGCCTCTGGCTGGGGAATGGTGCAGGGCAGGGGCCAGCGGGAGGAGGTGTCCCGGGGGAGGCGAAGCGCCGCCAGGGAGGGGCGGCGCATGTGCAGGCCCCTGCGGATACGACACTATCGCGGGCGGGGCAGGGGGAATATGATGCATTGTGGCAACCAGTAATGAGGCCGCGTCATGAAACCCCGGCGTCGGTCCGCTCCCTCGAGGACCGGTCCCGGGGCGCAGGGTGTCGAGAGGCCGTCCCGGAGCAGGGTCGTGAAACGCCTGGGCGTCGCTCCAGTGATGAACTGCCTTCATGAGTGGTAGCGAGTGCTGGCCGCTTATCCCGCCGGCGGAAACGTCTAGATCCGTTCCATGCAGCGGCGGGCGGCGGATCTTCCCGTCCGCAGGCGAAGGAACCTCATGGAGGAAGCGCGACATGACCCGGATCACCGTCACCGTGGGCCAGACCACGTTGCACGCCACGCTCGACGATACCCCCGCCGGGCGCGACTTCGCGGCGCTGCTGCCGCTGGAGCTGACCCTGTCGGACTACCACGGCATCGAGAAGGTCGCGGACCTGCCCCGGGCGCTCGACACCACCGGTGCGCCGCCGAGCTATGGCGCCAAGGCCGGGGACCTCACGCTCTACGCGCCATGGGGCAACCTCGCCATCTTCTACAAGCCGTTCCGGCCCGCGGCGGGCCTTGTGCGGCTTGGGGCCTTCGACGGGGCCTTCGACGCGCTGCTGTCGCAGGACGGCAAGCCCGTCACCTTCGCCCGGGCCGGCTGAGCGCGCCACTGCCAGAGGCGCTCGGGCGCAGCACCCATTCCCTAACGGACTCGACCGGCGGCAGGTCTTTCTGCCGTCTCGGCCTCCGTTTCGCCAAAGGCCCGTTTGGGCCGACAGACACACGACAGGGTCTCATCGAGGCCCGGAAAGGACAGACCATGCCCAAGGATGGCTATATCTTCGATCTCTCCGACAACGTCACCCGCACGCCGGTGACCTATGAAACCCGCTTCGGCATCGGCATCGCGGGCGATCTCTATCGCCCCAGCGATTTCGACGAGACGGCGCGGTATCCCGCGCTGATCATCGGCGCGCCCTATGGTGGCGTGAAGGAACAGGGGCCCGGCCTCTATGCGAACGAACTGGCGCAGAAGGGCTATGTGGTTCTGACCTTCGATCCCGCCTGGAACGGGGCCTCCGAAGGCGGCGCGCTGCATCTCTCCTCGCCCGAGCAGATGGTCGAGGACTTCATGGCAGGCGTCGATTTCCTCGGCACCCGCGCCTTCGTGGATCGCGAGAAGATCGGCGCCATCGGCATCTGCGGCTCGGGTGGCTTCGCGCTTTCCGCCGCTAAGATCGACCCGCGGATCAAGGCCGTGGCCACCGTCTCGATGTATGACATCAGCCGGATGCAGAAAGAGGGCTTTGGCGGCAGCCTGTCCGACGAAGACCGTCAGGGCCTTCTGAAGACCCTGGCCGAACAGCGCTGGGCCGATTTCGAGAGCGGCGATGCCGCGATGACCGACCGGGGCGCACCGCTGGACTGGGACGCCGAGGCGAACCCGGTGGGCGCGGAATTCGGCGCCTTCTATTCGCGCCCGCGCGGCTATCATCCGCGGTCGACCACGCAGTTCACCATGACCTCGACACCGAGCTGGATGAACTTCGCCCTGCTCGATGATCTCGACTGGCTCGCCGGGCGCCCGATCCTGCTGGTGATGGGGGACGAGGCCCATTCGCGCTACTTCTCGGAGGATGTCTATGCCGCCGCGTCGGAGCCGAAGGAACTCTACATCGTCGAGGGCTCGGACCACGTCGATCTCTATGACCAGATCGAGAAGATCCCCTTCACCAGGATCGAGACCTTCTTCGCCGACGCACTGAAGTAAGTGTCTTGAGACGGGGCCGCGCGGCGGCCCTGTCCTCGTTTCGTGCCTGCCCACAGGGGCACGCGCAAAGGTCACCCGGAGGAGGGGTGGCCTTCCCCCATTTCGATGACCGGAGCCTCCTCATGACCAAGACCTCCTCAACCTCCCTCGCGCTGCTGGCCATCGGGCTGGGCGCCTTCGGGATCGGGACCACCGAGTTCGCCCCCATGGGGCTTCTGCCCGCCATCGCGGAGGGCATCGACGTTTCCATTCCCGCAGCGGGGCAGCTGGTGACGGCCTACGCGGTCGGGGTGATGATCTCCGCCCCCTTCATGACGCTCTACCTCGCCCGCTTCGGTCAGAAGAGGGCGCTTCTGGCGACCATGGGGATCTACATCCTCGGCAACCTGCTCTCGGCACTGGCGCCGGAGTACTGGTCGCTCATGGCGGCACGGCTGATCACCAGCCTGTGCCAAGGGGCCTTCTTCGGGTTCGGAGCCGTGGCCGCCACCAGCCTCGTGCCGCCCGAGAAACGTGCGAGCGCCGTGGCGATCATGTTCATGGGCACGTCGATCGCCAATATCGGCGGGGTGCCCGCCGCGACATGGCTGGGCGACGCGGTCGGCTGGCGAGCGGCCTTTGCCGGGACCGTGGTGCTGGGCCTGATCGCGCTCGGCGCGCTGGCCCTTGCCCTGCCGCATGGCGAACCGGGCCAGCGGCCCGACGTGAAGCGTGAACTCTCGACCCTCATCCGCCCGCAGATGCTGGCCACGATGGCCAGCACGATCCTCTTCGCGGGAGGCTTCTTTACCGTCTACACCTACGTTGCGCCGATCCTGCAGACCATGGCAGGGGCGAGTTCCGCCTTCGTGACCGTGATGCTGGTGCTGATCGGGATAGGGCTGACGCTGGGCAACTGGCTTGGCGGCAGGCTGGCGGACTGGTCGCTGGACGGCGGGGCCGGGGTGGCGATGCTGGCGCTGGCGCTGACCTCGCTGATGATCCCGCTGGCGGTGACGACACAGGTCGGCACGGTGATCGGCTTCGTCGCCTGGGCAGCTGCGGCCTTTGCCTGTGTGCCAGCGCTCCAGATGCGCGCGATGCAGGCGGCGGAAGACGCCCCGACGCTGGCGGCCTCGATGAACATCGCGGCCTTCAACCTCGGCAACGCGGTCGGCGCGGGTGTGGGTGGTCTCGCCATCGGGGCGGGCTGGGGGTATGGCGCCGTGCCCGTCGCCGGGGCGGTGCTGGCCTTCCTCGGGTTGGCCGTGATCGCGGGGATGCACCGGGCCCGCATGCCGCTGGCCGAGCAATGAGACCTGACCGGGCGCCGCGCCGCGCCCGGTTTCCTTTCAACAATGCATTGAGACGAGGAGATTACAGCCGATGACCCGATCCTTACGCCCCGGCCGCCGCGGCTTCCTTGCGGGCGCTGCCGCCACGCTCATGGTGCCCGCGACCGTCCGGGCGCAGGAGATGCGCCTGCGCTGCCGCTACGACGACCAGATCGTGACCTACAGGCTGCGGGACAACCCGACGGTGCGGGACCTGTTGAGCCTGTTGCCGCTCGACCTCGAAATCCGCGACTTCTCGACCAACGAGAAGATCATCCACCTGCCGCGGCGTCTCAGCGAACGGGGCTTCGAGCCCTTCGGAGACGAGGCCCCCGGCGACCTGTGCTATTTCCTCGGCTGGGGCAACCTCGCGCTCTTCCATGGCCCCTATACCTTCCGCAACGACCTGATCCGGCTGGGCCATCTGGAAGGAGAGGTGACGCCGCTGCTGCACAAGGGGACCTACCCGGTGCGGATCGAGGTCGTCTGACAGCGCACCCCTGTCGGAGGAGCGGGCCAGGCAGGCAGCGGGAAGCCCGGCTGGGGCTTCTCGCAATGGGCTCAGAAGAACTTGCCTCAGGGAAACTGGCCGTTGTCCATCTGGATCATCTGGCCGGTCACGGCGCGGCCCATGCCCGGGGCGAGGTAAAGCGCCGCGCAGGCCCGGTCGATCGCCTCAGTCGGGGGGGCAGTCGTGTTGACGTACTTGTCCGAGAACTCCAGCCTCTTGCCACCGCCTTCCTGTTCACCGGCAGCCCATGCGCGGGCGGAGTCGGTGCCTGTCACGCCGGGGGTGATGGGATTGCATCGGATCCTGGTGCCCGAGAGGCGGATGGCGATGTTCAGGGTCATCGTGTTGATCGCGCCCTTGGCTGAGGGAAAGGCCACGCCGCAGATTGGCTTGTTGCCGTTGACCGAAGACACGTTGATGATGCGGCCCTCGTTGCGGGGCATCATGTGGTTGGGCGTGCTGTACAACCGGCGCTACGGCGCGCGACGGTCCGGGCTGGCGGGGCAGGGGCCCTTCGCCCGGTAGCGCCCGGCGGGCAACGACGTGACTGCCCTGCCCCTGCTGATCCTCGTGGCGGAATGTCTGGGGCACAGCTTCTTCGTCTCGGGCCTGCTGTCGATTGCACCGCTGGGTATCGTTGCCCGGGCGGGCGTCGGGACCTTCTGTCTCGCGCCCTCGCTGGGACTGCTCAACCTGCTCGACCTGCTCGACCGGCGGCGCCCCGTCGCGCTGACCGTGATCGACGGGGGCTTTGCCTTGATCGCCCGCGGTCATGGGTGGGCTTCTGATCGCCTTCCGAGCCACGAACCGCAAAGCCCTCTCGCAAAGGTTGCACGGGATTGATGAATTTCCCTCACGACTGCCAGTGTCTTCGCCCATCTGGACAATCGGCGGTTCTCCGCCGAACACGCGAGGGACAAAATGTCGCGCTTGGAGAGGGGGCGTCAGGCCTCCGGTCGACCGGGCTGCCAACCGAGGAGTTCATCTCTTGACAGAACCAACGAACACGGTCCGGCCGTGGAAGCGGATTTCGCTTCTGCTTCTGGGCCTGATCATTCTTGCCACCGGGGCCTTCCTGCTCATCGGCGGGGTCCGCCTGCTGATGCTGGGCGGCTCGCTCTACTTCGCGCCCGCCGGGCTTGCGCTCGTGCTCTCGGGCCTACTGATCGCCGCGCGGCGCCCCGAAGGCGCGACGCTCTTCCTCGTGACCTTCGTCGCGACGATCGTCTGGGCGCTGGTGGATTCCGGCCTCGCGCTCTGGCCGCTGATCTCGCGGCTGATGGCTCCGGCCGTCCTGGCCGTCCTGGCCGTCATCGTCCTGCTGCTGCGGCCTGCCTTTGACTTCAAGACGCAGCCGACCTCGTTCCTGCCGTCGCGCGTGGCGGCAGGCGTGGTCGCGCTTGGCATCGCCGCCACCTTCGCCGGGGCGTTCCAGACCCAGTGGATCGTCAAGCCCGAAGGCCGTCAGGACCTCGCGGCCGGGGCATGTGTCTCGGAGCCCGCGGGCGAGAACTGGGCCGTTTGGGGCGGCAATGCCGAAGGCACCCGCTTCACCAGCCTGACCCAGCTCACGCCCGAAAACGTGGCGGGGCTCGAACCTGCCTGGACCTATCGTACCGGCGAGATCCCCTCGGGCGGCCAGGGCCACATCGTCGTGCCGCTCGAAGTCGACGGCAAGCTCTATGGCTGCACCCACACCTCGCGGCACTTCGCGGTCAACAGCGAGACCGGCGAGGAACTCTGGACCTTCGACCCCGAGGCCGAAGGCAACATCTTCCCGCGCTGCCGTGGCGTGATCTACTATGACACCGCCCAGCAACAGGCGCCCTCCGAACGGGACGGCGACGTGCAGCCGCTCGCGGCAGATGCACTGTGCGCCCGCCGGATCATTTCCTCGACCGTGGATGCGCGCCTCGTGGCCGTGGATGCGGACACCGGCGCCCCCTGCGTGGAGTTCGGTGACAACGGCATCTTCGACCTGCGCAACGGCATGGGCGAGATCAAGACCGGCTACTACTTCCAGACGTCCTCGCCCACCATGGGGCGCGGGCTGATCGTCATCGGCGGCTGGGTCCATGACAACGCGGAAGTGGGCGAACCTTCGGGCGTGATCCGCGCCTTCGACGCCCGCACCTCGGAGCTGGTCTGGGCCTGGGACCTCGGCGATCCGTCGATCACCCTGCTGCCGCCCCCGGGCGAAAGCTACTCGCGCGGGACGCCGAACGTCTGGTCGACCATGTCCTACGACGACACGCTGGGCCTCGTGTACCTGCCGGTCGGTAACGCGACCCCGGACTTCTGGGGCGGCCACCGCTCGGACGCGGCGAACGAATACTCCTCGTCCATCGTGGCGCTGAACATCGAAACCGGCCGTGAAGCCTGGCACTTCCAGACCACGCACCACGACCTGTGGGACTATGACGTGGCCTCGCAGCCGGTGCTCTACGATGCGCCGGACGGCAATGGCGGCACGATCCCCGCGGTCTACCAGCCCACGAAGCGTGGCCAGATCTTCGCGCTGAACCGGGAAACCGGCGTGCCCATCGCCGAGGTCGAGGAGCGCCCGGTTCCCACGGATGGCGTCCCCTCCGAGACCTATTCGCCCACGCAGCCCTACTCTGTCGGCTTCCCCTCCTTCGGGACGGAACAGCTGGCCGAGAACCGGATGTGGGGCGCGACCCTGCTGGATCAGCTCTATTGCCGTATCCGGTTCAAGGGCGCGCGCTACGAAGGTGACTTCACCCCGCTGACGACCGATCCCACCATCATCTACCCCGGCTGGTCCGGAGGGATGAACTGGGGCTCCGTCTCGATCAACGAGGACGAGGGCATCATGATCGTCAACGACATTCGTCTGCCGATCATCTCGCGCCTGATTGAGCGGGAGGTCTTCGACTCCCTCGCGGCCGAAGGTGCGACCCACGGCGGCAGCGCCCCGCAGCACGGCACGCCCTATGGCCTGCAGCAGGATCGTTTCATGTCGCCGCTCGGCATTCCCTGTCAGGAACCGCCCTACGGGACGCTCTCGGCCGTCAACCTGAACACCAACGAGGTGCTCTGGTCGAAACCGCTCGGGACGATCCGCGATGCGGGCCCGCTGGGGATGCCCACCGGTCTCGGCATTCCGATCGGCCTGCCGACGCTTGGCGGTTCGGTGACCACTGCCTCGGGCCTCGTGTTCATGGCTGGCACGCAGGACTACTACATCCGTGCGCTGGATGTTCACACCGGCGAGGAGCTGTGGAAAGGCCGACTGCCCGTCGGCGGCGAAACCACCCCGATGACCTATGTCTCCCCCGAAAGCGGGCGGCAGTTCCTGGTCATCACCGTGGGCGGCAACCGGGCGACGCCGATCCGCGGGGACTACATCATGGCCTTCGCGCTGCCGGAGTAACGTCCCTGACGATCGCCAGACTTTGGAACGGCCGCTGAAAGGCGGCCGTTTCCTTTTTCGATGTTAGCGGCCTGCATGCAGTCCGAGGCGCCGCGGCTGGCGCGACGTGGTGACAAAAGGCCGCTGGTTCCGACCCGGTCGGTTTACCCGGAAGGGGCCGAGGTACGTGGTATGAAACCGGGCAGGGCACAGGTGTCCCGACAGACACTGCGGGCGCGCAGCGCATCGAATGAAGCTGCCGTGCAATGACCTGCCCGAAGCAGCCACCGGCCCCGAACGCAGAGAACCGCAGAACCCAGCCGGAAGCGGACCGCTACCCTGCCTCCGGTAGGTGTCGAGCCTGCCGAGGCATCGAGGTCGTAGACTGGCGCGAACGCAGCGCAGATGCTCCGTGAGACAACGATATTGAATCGTCCGATGGAAACGGGTCGGATGGGCTCGCTCTTCACGCGTCTCCCGCAATCATGAAAGGACAGGGTGCATGATCGGATTGGACGCGGATCGTTTGAAATCGTTGACCCTGTGCATCTCGGCCGCGGGCCTGATCGCCGGGCTTGCTTTGCACTTTGCGGGTCACCCGGGAGTGGCCGATCGGGTCTGGTTCGTCGGCGTCGTCCCTGCGCTGCTGATGTTGATCGTCGATATCGTCCGCAGCATCGGGCGGGGCGAGATCGGTCTCGATGTCGTGGCAGCCCTGTCCATGACGGCTGCCCTGATATTTGATGAAACTCTGGCCGCCGCCGTGGTCGCGGTGATGTACTCGGGTGGCACCTTTCTCGAGAGCTATGCCGAGGGACGAGCCAGCCGCGAGATGCAGGCGCTCCTGTCGCACGTGCCGCGCACAGCGATCCGGCACCGCAATGGCGGGTTGGAAGAGGTCCCTTTGGAAGAGATCGCACCCGGCGACCGCTTGCTGATCCGGCAAGGTGACGTTGTTCCGGTCGATGGCACCATCGCGTCCGAAGCGGCTTTTCTCGATACCGCTGCCCTGACCGGTGAATCCTTGCCCGCGCGATTGTCCTCGGGCGATCAGGTGATGAGCGGCTCAACCAACGCAGGCGAGGCGTTCGACCTCACTGCGACCCGAGTTGCGGCGGAAAGCACCTATGCAGGCATCGTCAGGCTGGTCGAGGAAGCGCAGCGCTCCAAGGCGCCGATGTCTCGGCTGGCCGACCGCTGGTCGCTTGGTTTTCTGCTTGTCACCCTTGCCATCGCCACGGGCGCCTGGTGGTTCACGGGCGATCCGGTCCGCGCCGTCGCGGTTCTGGTTGTGGCCACCCCATGCCCGTTGATCCTCGCCGTGCCGGTCGCGCTTGTCGCGGGCATGTCGCGGGCGGCGCACTTCGGGGTGCTCGTCAAGGGGGCCAAGCCCCTCGAGACCATGGCTGGTGTCCGCACGCTGATCCTCGACAAGACGGGCACCCTGACCGACGGGCGGCCGCAAATCGTGTCCGTCGCGACCTATGGAGGGATGTCCGGGGAGGAGATCCTCCTTTTCGCCGCAGCACTCGACCAGGCCTCGAAACACCCGGTTGCGCAGGCCCTCGTCGCGGCGGCGCAGGCGGATGGCGCCGTCCTGCCGCTGCCGGCCGAGGTCGAGGAGATCCCGGGCGAAGGACTGGTCGGGCGCGTCGACGGTCACCGGGTTGTCGTCGGAGGCTATGCCTTCGTCTCCCGCCAGGCCGGCCATCCGGCGGGGCGTCACTCCGATCTGGATGCGGGCTCCGTTCTGGTTGCGGTTGCGATCGACGGCACCATGGCCGGGCATCTCGTCATGTCCGACCCGTTGCGCGCGGGGGCAGTCGAGATGATCGAAAGGCTGCGCCACAACGGGATCGCCCGCATTCTCCTTGCAACGGGTGACCGCAAGGAGGTGGCTGACCGCGTGACCCGTGGCCTCGGCCTCGACGCAGTCCATGCCGGCCTGTCGCCAAACGGCAAGGTGTCGCTGGTGGATGGCGAGCGTAAGCATGGCCTCGTCATGATGGTCGGCGATGGCGTCAATGATGCGCCGGCGCTTGCGGCCGCCGACGTCGGCGTCGCGATGGGGGCCAGGGGGGCCGCAGCCTCTGCGGAAGCAGCGGATGCGATCCTGCTGGTAGACGAAATCGGCCACCTGGGGGCGGGGATCGAGATTGCCCGAGGCGCTCGCCGGATAGCCATGCAGAGCGTTACCGCGGGCATCGGGCTTTCGGTGCTCGGCATGATAGCTGCCGCGCTTGGTTTCCTGACGCCTGTGCAGGGGGCGGTTCTTCAGGAGGTCATCGATGTCGCGGTGATCCTCAACGCCCTCCGCGCCCTGCGCATCCGTCCTGCCTCGACCTCGGAACGCGAAGCCCGCGAAGATCGGTCCGCTGCTGAACGTTGTGCCGGGCACAGCTGATGGTGGGGTCCTGCCCTTCGCGGGGGATCGTGTCCTTCGCGTCTTGACCCGCGTCTTCGGCGCGACGGGCGGAAGGAGAGGATCGCTCGCTCCACGAGGCGTCCAGACCACTGCGGGAGAAGCGGACGGCAGGCCGACCCTGCAACAATCGCTTCGTTGGCCATTGGCGGGTCTTGTGGCAAACTGCACTCAGGGTCCCGACCATGGATCCAGTCCAACGACGTGAGGACGCGGACATGACTGAAGCAATCACCGATCAGGGAAGAAAGGTCGCCGCGCACTGGTCATCGCTCGCGGTCAGCTACGAGGGAGCGGTCAAGGCGCTTCAGGACAAGGGGATTGCTCGCGCCGACGCCAGGCCAGAAGACCTGCACTCGGTCGACATGATCCACATGGGCGGGCTGGCTGCCACTGATGCGCTTGCCCAGCAGGCCGGGCTCGGCAGGGACGAACGCCTTCTCGATGTCGGTGCCGGCGTCGGTGGATCGTCCCGCCGCTTTGCCGACCATTACGGCGCAATCGTCACGGCGGTCGAGCTATCGGAAACCCTTTCCTCGACCGCGATACGTTTGAACGAGCTTGTGGGTCTTTCGTCGAAAGTGACGGTCATCAACGGGAGTGCTCTCGACCTGCCGGTTGCAAGTGAGAGCTTCGACGTGGTGGTCATGCAGCATGTCGCAATGCAGATCGCCGAAAAGGAGCAGCTTTTTGGCGAGTTGGTCAGAGCACTCGCGCCCGGAGGGCGGCTTGCCCTGCACGAGATTTTCTCGGGAGAGGGGGAACTTCGCTGGCCGCTCGCCTGGGCAACGGAACCAGCCATGTCGGCGCTGGAGCCTCTGGAGGCGGCCGTGGCCCGGTTGCGGGCGCTTGGACTTTCCCCCGGTGAGTTCATCGATGACTCCGAACTGGGGCAGCGCTTTCACATGGGGATCATCGACCGCTGGGGCGCTGCGGCTGACGCCGGGCGAGAGGTCGATGGCCTGCCCGCGGAGGTCCTGGTCAAACGGGTCGCGGCATCTCGCGCAATGGAGCATAATCTGCGGGTCGGCTCGCTCAGGGTCGGCAGGCTCATTTCAGTCAAGACGGGCTGACCTTGCGTGCCCGGTCTCTCGGCGCCATCGCATCCCTTCTGTCAGTACTCCTGGACCAGCAGGTTGCGCGCGGACTTGCGCACGGCGCGCGTGAGGGGCTGCATGATGCTCCGTGATGCCCGCGTCACCTGCCATGTCAGCTCCGAAAAGATGTGATTGTCCTCGGAGATACAGGTCAGGCGTCCTTCTGCAATCAGAGGCTGCGCCAGCAAATGGGGCAACATCACCCATCCGAACCCCAGGGCCGCGGCATCGGCAAGCCCTCTCGCGTCCGGCATGTAGTGCGTCGGCGGGACCAGTTTCTGCCCCGTGGACTGTTCCGCGAAGTCGATTTGCAGCCGATCGTCAGGATTGTAGGTCAGGCTGGGTGCCGCCTTTAAGGCATCCGCCGTCAGCCCTTGCGAGAACCATCGCGTGAAAAAAGCGGGACTGCAGACGGGGATATACTGCAAGGCCCCCAGGATGAATGCGTCACAGCCCTGAACCTGACGTTGACCGAAAGTGACCGCCGCCAGGACTTCGCCCCGTGCGAGGAGACGGGTGCCCTGCGCATAATTGTCGACCTTGAGGACGAAGAGGCGGTCGGGCACGTCCTTGAGCGCGTCGAGCAGCCATGTTGCCATTGTGTCGGGCGAGATCGCGATCGCGACCGGAGCACGCGCCTTGCCCGCATCGAGGGCCAGGCTGGCGACAAGGGCCTGTTCGCGCAGAATGATCTCCTGCGCATACTGCCACACAAGCCGCCCCGCATCGGTCGGTGCGCAGGGTGTATCCCGCGTCAGGAGCACCGCACCGATCCTGTCTTCCAGCAGGCGGACCCTTTGTGAGAGCGCCGACGCGCTGAGGTTGAGTTGCTTGGCTGCGGCTTCGAAACTGCCTGTCCCGAGGACTGCGGCAAGTGCTTCGACATGCTTCAGGTCCAGATGCAAGCGAATGCTCCTAATGGGCCTTAAGGAGAGCGCGTTCGCCAAGCCCGGGGCGGGTCTCCTAAGGTGCTGGAATAGTCATAATTCAATAGTCCGTCCCGAAGGAGACAAGCCAAATGTCAGAATTCAGATTTGTCGTATTGTCGGCTGCCGTGCTGTTCGCAGGTCCCGCATTCGCGGGCAATCAAACTGCGACGATCGTGGCTTCGGACACCAACCTCGCTCATGATGCGTCGGTGCGTGAGAAATGCAAGGGCCGCAATTGTGCAAGGGGCGCCCGAAGCTGGCAGACCTCTGCAATGGTCGCTGCTCCGGTGTCCAAAGGGCGCAATTCCGGCAGACAGGAGCGCCCGATGCCCGAAACCCTCCAGACATTCGCGCAAAAGTAAGACGCGAGCGGCGCAATTGGTTTCGCAGGCGTCGATCAATCACGCATGACCATTGGTCCATTTCCCAAGTGCGGCACCGGAACGCGAAGCGTCCGGTGCTGCGCAATGCAATTGCTCAGCCTGGTCGTCGAGGCCGCGCGGTGCGCGACGGGCTGCCATCTGCGCCGCGCCGCCGCTCAAGGACGATGCGCTTAGCGGTCGCGCGGACGCGGGAGTTCCGGGGGCGGTGCCCCGCCGGCTGGGGACTGTCGCCCCTCGGCGGATCACAAGGCGCTGACCGACCCGTAGTTCCGCTTGTACCAAAGCAGCGGTTTGCGGCGCGGGGTGCGGATGATGTCGCGCACCTGCCCGATGAAGAGCTGGTGGCCCTCGGCCTCGAACTGGCCGGTCACGGTGCAGTCCATCGAGGCCACGCTGTCCACCAGCCTGGGGTGGCCCGACGGCCAGTCCAGCCAGTCGCCATCGAAGAACCTCTGGTCCGGGGGCAGTTTGCCGGCGAAGGCATCCGCCACGTCGTCCAGTCCCTCGGACAGCATGGCGAAGGAGAAGCCGCCCGCGGCGTGGATCACGCGGGCCAGCTCTGATGTCGCCGCGATGGAGACGAGGATCGTGGGCGGCGCTACGCCCAGAGACAGGGCGGCGGTCACGGTGCGGCCCAGGCAGCGATCCCCGTCGCGCGCGGTCACAACGCAAACGGTGGCGGCCAGCGTCGCCATGGCGTCGCGGAAATCCCGAGCGTCGGCGCTTTCGGTGTCCGCCGGGGGCTTGGGTTGGGCCATCATGCGCCGTGCCCCGGATTGGGTGAGAAGTGGGTGGAGAGCTTGTCGGGCACCCCGTCCATCTCTGCGGCATCTGCGGGCGGTGTGCCGCGCGCCACGATGACGGGCCATTTCTCGGCCCATTCGCGGTTGAAGGCGACCCATCGGTCCATGTCGGGATCAGTGTCCGGGCGGATCGCCTCGGCGGGGCATTCCGGCTCGCAGACGCCGCAGTCGATACATTCGTCGGGGTGGATCACCAGTGTATTCTCGCCCTCGTAGAAACAGTCTACCGGGCAGACTTCGACGCAATCCATGTATTTGCAGGCGATGCAATTGTCGGTGACAACGTAGGTCATGTTGGCTCCAATGGCCGGATCGGAAGCGCCCCGGGGGAGGCGGGGCGCCTCCTGGCAGGTCAGGCGAGGTTGGCTTCGGCGAACTCGTAGTTCGCGAGACTGTCGAGGAAGTTGCTCACGTAGTCAGGCCGCTTGTTGCGGAAATCGACGTAGTAGCTGTGTTCCCAGACGTCGAGGCCGAGCAGCGCGGTGCCTTCCCCGGTCGCGAGCGGGTTGACCCCGTTCGGCGTGCTGGTGACGCCAAGGGTGCCGTCGGCCTTCTGGATCAGCCAGGCCCAGCCGGAGCCGAACTGCCCGGTCGCGGCGGTCTTGAAGGCGGCCTTGAAGGCCTCGACCGAACCGAAGCCCTCCACCAGCTTCGCCTCCAACTTGCCGGGGATGCCGCCGCCGGTGGGCGAGAGCGCGTTCCAGAAGTGGATGTGGTTCCAGTGCTGGCCGGCCTGGTTGAAAACGCCCGCACGCGCCGGATCGCCATAGGTCAGCGCGATGATCTCTTCGAGGGTCTTGCCCTTGAGATCGGCGTTCTCCGAGACGAAGGTGTTCAGCGCGGTGACATAGGCGAGGTGGTGCCGGTCGTGATGCAGGGCGAGGGTTTCCTCGCTCATGCCACGCGATGCGAGGGCGGCGTGATCATAGGGTAGGGCGGGGAGTTCGAAAGCCATATGCGTTTCCTTTCGCTCCGAGGTGCGTGAGTCGCGCAGGCCTCGGAATTTTAAACAAGTAATGGCTTTGAAAAATATTGGCGGCAATATGTCAAGTGATGACTTGGAATAAGGCCGGGCGCCCGCGGGCCGCGAAGGCGGTGCCGCGCGGTCGGACGTTGCGGGAGGGGGACGGGGGAGGCGCGCACTGGACCTGGCCTCGCGCGGGGAGCGCCGCGCAGGGGTAGGGCGCCGTTGGGAGCGGTGGCGGCGCGCGTGGAGCCGGGACACGGGCCGCGGCGCTACTGCGCGGTGTGGGGCACGCCGTACTCTCCGCAGAGGGAGACGAGCATGTTGTGCATCTCGAAGATGAGGTTCTTGCGGGAGGATGTCGTTCGCTCCACCAGCCCGATCTGGCGCGAGATTTGCGGGGTGCCGAAGGGGAGCCTGAGCAGGTTGCGGCCTTCGGGGGCGCTGAGGGCGGCGTGGGGCGCGACCGACACGCCGAGGCCCTGATGCACGCAGGTGACGATGGAGCCGATGGTGTCGATCTGCGCCACGTCCTTCGTCACCACGCCAAGCCGGGAGAGTTCCGTGTCGATCAGGTTGGCCAGCGGAACGGCGCTCTGGAAGCGCACGTAGGGCATCGTGTTCAGCAGGTCGATGGCGCTGCGTTCGGGGGTGCCCGGCGGGGCGATCAGCCAGAGGGGCTCCTTCAGGAAGGGCGACCATCGCAGCGCATTGGGGAATCCCACGTGTTCGGCGACCACGGCCGCGTCGAGACGGCCCGCTGCCACGTCCGCGATCAGGGTCGTGGACAGCGAGACCCGCAGGTTCACCTTCAGCTTGGGATGCTTCGTGCGCATCTGGACCACTGCCTGCGGCAGCAGGTTGAGCGCGCTGGAGCGGACGGAGCCCAGCATCAGCGTCCCCGCGATCTGATCGCCGCGCAGGCTGGCCTTCGCGTCTTCTTCCCGCTGGAGGATATCCCGTGCCATTTCAAGGACCTGCATTCCCTGCGGGGTCAGCTTGGGCGGGCGTGAGCTGCGGTCGAACAGGGTGATGGCCAGTTCCTGTTCCAGCGCGTGGATCTGCTGGCTCACGGCCGAGGGCGTCAGCCCCACGATCCCCGCCGCCCGGGCGAAGGTGCCGTGGGAGTGGATGGCGACAAGGGTCTTGAGCTGGCGGGTGTCCATTATTTGATCCAGTTTTTCTAAATGTGTGAACCATTATTAATCGCTGTTGTGCAGAGTTTCTATCCCTTACACAGGTCTGACATGGAGGAGGTGTTCCGCGCCAAGCTGGGAGGCTGGCGGCGGTTCCCTGATAAAACGACAACCGCTGCACGCGTCCCGTCTCTCGGGACGTCACTGGAGACCTGCGCGATGAGCAAGACCATCCTTGTAACCGGCCCCGACCTTGCCCCTGCGGCGCGGCAACTGGCCGAAGACCATGGCTACGCACTGGTGCACACCCCTCCCTACGCCGATGCGGCGGTGATCGCGGATTGCATGGTCTCCTCGGGCGCCGTCGGCATCGTGTCACGGATGGGGCGGATCGACGCCTCGGTCATGGATGCGGCGCCGCAGCTCAAGGTGATCTCGAAACACGGGGTGGGCGTCGACAACATCGACACCGCCGCCGCCGCAGAGCGGGGCATCCCGGTGCTGGTCGCCACGGGGGCGAACGCGGTCTCGGTCGCGGAACATGCCATCGCACTGCTGCTGGCCGCGGTGAAGCGCGTGCTTCCGCTGGATGCCGGCCTGCGTGCGGGCCGCTGGGAGAAGCCGGGCTTTCAGGGCCGGGAACTGGCAGGCAGCACCATTGGCCTGATGGGCATCGGGGCGATCGCCCGGGCCACGGGACAGATGGCGGCCGGTCTCGGGATGGAGCGGATCGCCTATGATCCCTTTGCCCCGGACAGCGCCTTCGCGGCGGCAGGCGCACGGCGCTGCGCCAGCTTCGAGGAACTGCTGGAAGGCTCTGACGTGCTGTCGCTGCATTGCCCGCTGACCGATGCCACGCGCCAGATCCTGAACGCCGAGGCGCTCGCCCGGATGCCCGCAGGCTCCTACGTGGTCAACACCGCGCGCGGCGGCCTGATCGACGAGGCGGCGCTGGTCGCGGCGGTCGAGAGCGGCCATATCGCGGGCGCGGGTCTTGATACTTTTGCCAGCGAACCGCCTGAACCGGATCACATTTTCTTTGCGCAGCCCAATATCGTCATGACCCCGCACATCGGTGGGGTCACCGCGCAGGCGAATGCGCGGGTCGGCACCGAGGCGCTGCGTGGGATCTTCGAAATTCTCGCTGGTCAGCCGGTGCCGCCGGAGCGCATCGTGAACCGCACCCTCATGGCCGCCGCCGCGGCCCCCCTCACTTCCGTGGAGAAATAACCCATGCCCGCAGGCTTCCGCATCCTCAACCGCACCCAAGTTGCCTCCAAGGAGCTCGTCGCGGCCTACGCCAAGCTGCCGGTTGCCAACGTCTCGGACAGCATGTCTCGCATGACCGCGGCGGGTCCGACCCTGCGCCCGATGCACGCCTCCGGCGGTATGGCCGGCGTCGCGCTGACCGTGAAGTCGCGCCCCGGCGACAACCTGATGCTGCACAAGGCCATCGACATGGCCGTGCCGGGCGACGTGATCGTGGTGGACGCGGGTGGCGATCTGACCAACGCCCTGATGGGCGAGCTGATGCTGGCCTACGCGGTGAAGAAAGGCGTGGCGGGCTTCGTGCTGAACGGGGCGATCCGCGACCTCGACGCCTTCGTCGAGACCAATCTGCCGACCTTTGCCGCGGGCATCACCCATCGCGGGCCCTACAAGCACGGCCCCGGCGAGATCAACGTGCCGATCAGCCTTGGCGGCATGGTCATCCACCCCGGTGACATCGTGATCGGCGACAGCGATGGCGTGCATTGCGTGCCGCTGGCCGAGGCCGAGGCCGTGCTGAAGAGCACCCAGGCCAAGTCCGCCGCCGAGATCGGCCAGATGAAGGCCATCGCCGAGGGCACCAACGACCGCAGCTGGGTCGACGCCGCGCTGAAGGAGCTCGGCTGCGAATTCCCGGCCGACTGAGACAAGACCAAGAACAGAACTACGCATGAACAGGAGGAGTAACATGCTGAAACTGATCCAGAAGGGCGCCCTAGCCGGTGCCATGATCCTCGCGGCTGGTGCCGCACTGGCGGAGTACCCCGAGAAGCCGATCGAGGTGATCGTGGGCTATTCCGCCGGCGGCGGCACCGATGTGATGGCCCGCACGGCGGCGCCCTTCATCGAGAAGTACCTTGGCAGCGGGGCCAGCCTCGTGGTCAAGAACATGCCCGGCGCCTCGGGCCAGATCGGGGTGACCGAGGTCGCGGGCGCCAAGCCCGACGGCTATACCATCGGCACGTTCAACCTGCCCGGCATGATGGCGCGGACCATCGACCGCGAGGCCGGGTATGACCGCGAAAGCTTCACTTACCTCGCGAACGTGGTGAACGATCCCAACGTGATCGTGACCTCCAAGGGCAGCGGCCTTGACACGATGGAAAAGCTGATCGCCGCAGCCAAGGAAGACCCGGGCGCGATCACCGTGGGCATGTCGAGCCTCGGCGGTGACGACCACTTCGCGCTGATCAAGCTCGAAGGGCTGACCGAGACCGAGTTCACCATCGTGCCCTTCAAGGGGTCGGCGCCCGCGCGGACCGCGCTGATGGGCGGCCATGTGGCCATGGGCATCCTGAACATCTCGGAAGTGGCCAGCTTCCAGGACGAGCTGAACGTGCTGGGTGTCGCCACCGAGGAACGGTCGGACTTCGCGCCTGACCTGCCGACCTTCCGCGAGCAGGGCATCGACCTGATCAACGGCTCCATGCGCGGCTTCGTGGCGCCCGCCGGCCTGCCCGAGGACGTGGTGGCCAAGCTCGACGACGCCTTCGAGCAGATGGCCGGCGACCCGGAGTTCCTCAAGGCCATGGCCGATACGGCGAACCCGATCGAAGTCGTCACCGGAGACGACTTCAAGCAGCTCACCTCGGACCTCTACGACCTTGCCAACAAGGTCTGGCAGGAAACCCCCTGGAACTGAGCCTGATGTCCCACTGGCGGGCCCTGCGCCTGCCGGTGGTCCCCGACGCCGGGGCCCCGCGCGTGTATCCGGCTCGCCGGAGGTCCGCACGGCCCCGCGCGTCCCGCCACTTCCAACGGAGCTGACCCATGACCGAAGCGCGCCAGAACCGCCTGCTGAGGCCCGAAACCCTGACCGCCATCGGCCTGATCGTGGCCGCCACCGGTTTCCTGATCCCGACCTTCGACCTGCGCCCGATCTCGGCGCTTCTGCCGGCCGCCATGCTGATCGGCCTCATCGTGCTCTCCGCGCTGCTGCTGGTCTCCGATCAGCGCAAGGCCGCGGCAGGTGAGGTGGCCAAGCCGGTCTCCACCGCGCCGGGCCGGGTGATCGGCGCCTTCGCCCTGATCGTCGGCTACGCCGTGGCAACCGACCTGCTGGGCTTCTATCCCAGCACCGTCGTCATCATCCCGCTGGTCTCTGCGATCTTCGGCTACCGCAGTCCGCTGGGCCTCGTGATCGCGACCGCGATCGTGGTGGGCTCGATCTGGCTGATCTTCGACTTCGGCATGTCGCAGGACTTCCCTGCCGGCCGGCTCTGGCAGGACTGAGGCACCATGTATTCCGATCTTCTCAACGCCCTGCCGGAGGTCTTCGGTCTCGCCAACTTCCTTGCCGTGATCATCGGCGTGATCGCGGGCATCGTGGTGGGGGCGATGCCGGGCCTGTCGGCCACCATGGCGATCTCCGTCCTCGTGCCCTTCACCTTCGGGCTGGAGCCGCTGGTGGCGCTCGGCCTGATGGCGGGCATCTACAACGGCGCCATGTACGGCGGCGCGATACCGGCGGTGCTGCTGCGCATCCCCGGCACGCCTGCCGCCGTCGCCACCACCTTTGACGGCTATCCCATGGCCCAGAAGGGCGAGGGCGGCTTTGCCCTGCAGGTGGCGGTGGTCTCCTCCTCCATCGGGGGTATCGCCTCGGCCTTCGCGCTGATGCTGCTGGCGCCGCCGCTGTCGCGGGTCACGCTGCTCTTCGGCCCGGCCGAGGTCTTCTGGGTCGCAGTCTTCGGTCTCGCCTCGATCATCTTCCTGCTGGGCGGCAGCCCGGTGAAGGGCCTGATCAGCGCCTGTTTCGGGGTCTTCGTCTCGGTCATCGGCTCCGATCCGATCTTCGGCAGCGACCGCTTCACCTTCGGCAAGCTGGAGTTGCTGGACGGCATCAGCATCGTGATCCTGCTGGTGGGTCTCTATGCCCTGCCACCGGTGATCGACCTGCTGGAAACCCCGCTCAAGACCGGCGTGTCCGAGGACAAGCTGGGGACCGAGCCGATCTGGAAGGCGCTGCCTCGGATGAAGGGGTTCTGGAAAACCTGGCTGCGGGGTTCCTTCATCGGCATCTGGATCGGCATCCTGCCCGGTGCGGGGGGCTCCATGGCGGCCTTCATGTCCTACAACGAGGCTCGCCGTGCCTCGAAGCACCCCGAACGCTGGGGCGAGGGCGAGGCCGAGGGTGTCGCTGCCGCCGAGACCGCCAACAACGCCGACACGGCTTCGGCGCTGATCCCCGCGCTGACGCTGGGCATTCCGGGCACCGCGGTTGCGGCGGTCATGCTGGGCGGGCTCTTGGTGCACGGGCTGCAACCGGGGCCGATGCTCTTCCGGGACAACCCGGACGTGGTCTTCGGCTTCATGTGGCAGTTCCTCTTCGGGGCGATCCTGCTGGTCCTGCTGGGCGGTTCGCTGGCCACCAACAGCTTTGCCCGGCTGCTGAACCTGCCGCGCCCGCTGCTGGGGTCGATCATCATCGTGCTGATGCTGATCGGGGTCTACTCGATCCATGGTCGCATGTTCGACGTCTACCTCATGCTGGGCTTCGGCGCCGTGGGCTGGGTGATGGACAAGCTGAAGTTTCCGCTGCCGCCGGTGGTGCTGGGCCTGATCCTCGGCGCCTTCGCGGAAGAGAACCTGCGCCTCGCCCTGCGGATCGGCCGCGGCGACTGGAGCGTGCTGTTCCGCAATACGACGAGCCTCGTGCTGGTGGCGCTGACCATCGCCGTCATCGTGGGGCCGGGGCTGAAGCAGCGCATCCTCGACGCGCGGAAGGCGCGTCGGCAGGCCTGACGCCAGACGGCGATGACTATCCGGAGGGCGGCGAGGTGTCGCCCTCCGGCTCCCGCCTCGAGGCGGGGCCAAAGGACACCCCCTGATCCCGGGCCACCGGGGCAGGGCGGTCGCCCCAAGACACTGACGACATCGGAGGAGACTTCCCATGAAACACGTTGTTCTGGCCACGACGGTGGCCCTCACTGCAACCACGACCCTCGCCCACGCCGACGACTGGACCGCCTATACCTATTCCTCGGTCTCGACCACGGCGGCGGTGAAGGGCATGACCCGCATCGCGGATCGCGTCGCGGCGGAAACCGACGGCGATCTGGATATCACGCTGCACCTCGGCAAGACGCTGCAGATCGCCTCGGCGGACATCACGCAGGCGGTCGGCGACGGGATCGTCGAATTTGCGGCGGACTTCTTCTTCTCGGGCAACGTGCCGATCGCGCGGATCCTGAACCTGCCGATGCTGATCGAGAACGACGAGCAATGGGCCAAGGCCTATGCCGCGATCGAGCCGACCCTGATCGAGGCCTTCGCGGATCAGAACGTCGTCCTGCTGGGGGGCTACCGCTACCCGGAGCAGACCATCTTCACCACCTTCCCGGTGACCAGCTTGAGCGATCTCGAAGGTCACAAGATCCGCGTGACCTCGCCCGAGCAGGGCAAGTTCATCGAGGACTTCGGCGGGGCGCCGATCACGCTCTCGGGCAGCGAAGTCCCCACGTCGCTGGAGCGCGGCGTGATCGAGGGCGTGCTGACCGCAAGCGCGGGCGGGGCGAAGAACTGGCACGAGTTCCTGCCCTATGACTACCGGTTCGCGGTGAACTACGGCAACTCGATGATCATCGCCAACGCCGATGCCTTCGACGCGCTGTCGGAAGAGACGCAGGAGAAACTGCGCAGCATCGTCGCCGAGGAGGGCACCGCCACCACGGCGGAGTTCATCGAGGACGAGAAGGTGCAGAAGGCCTCGCAGGAGAAGGCAGGCATGACGATCACCGCCTCCAATGCGGACGAAGTCGCCATGGCGACCGAGAAACTCGCGCCCTACTGGGAAGCCTGGGCAGAGCAGAACGGCCCGGAATACGTCGAGGCCCTGAAGGTGGTGCGCGATGCCATCGGCAAGTGACATGAACACCCTGGGGCCGGTTTCCGCCGGCCCCGTCTTCGATCTGGCCGAGACGCTGACGCGTTTTCTGACCGGGTTGGTGCTGTGCTTCCTCGTGCTGCTTGTCTGCGCCGAGGCGCTGCTGCGCGGCGGCTTCAACTACTCGCTGGGCTTCGCCGAGGAGCTGACCGGCTACTGCGTGGTCCTGCTGACCTTCCTCGGGGCCGCCCTCGCGCTGCGCCACGGGTCACTCTTCCGGGTGCATTTCCTCTTCGACGCGCTCTCCCCGACGGCGAAGACATGGATCGCGCGGGTCTTCGTGCTGATCGCCCTCGTGATCTGCGTCACGCTGGCGTGGAAGACCAAGGACCTGATGCTCTCCTCCCTCTCGCGCGGCAAGTTCGCCCCCACGGTCCTGCGCACACCGCTGTGGATCCCGCAGATGGTCATGCCGGCGGGGTTCCTCGTCATCGGCTTCTTCCTGGTCGAGCAGCTGCTGCTCACCTTCCGCTCTTCCAACGAAAGCAACTGACATGGACGCTATCCTTGCCTTCGGCCTGCTCATCGGCTTCATCCTCGGGGGCATGTGGGTGCAATTCGCCGTCGCGGGCGCGGGGCTGTTCTACCTCTGGCTGCTCAAGGGCTTCGCAGGCTGGAAGGCGCTCGGCCTCGTTAGCTGGGGCGCGGCCAACAGCTTCACCCTCGCCGCGATCCCTCTCTTCGTGCTGATGGCCGAGATCCTGCTGGGCTCGGGCCTCGCCTCGCGGCTCTACAACGGGGTCGCGCCCTTCATGCGGCGCCTGCCGGGCGGGCTGCTGCATACCAATATCGTGGGCTCCGGCATCTTTGCCGCGATCTCGGGCGGCAGTGCGCCGACCGCTGCGGCCATGTCCACCGTCTCGCTGCCCGAACTGGGCAAGCGCGGCTATGACCGCCGCCTCGTGGCGGGCTCGCTGGCCGCGGGCGGCACGCTGGGCATCCTGATCCCGCCCTCGATCACGATGATCATCTACGCCACCTTCACCGAGACCTCGATTGCACGGCTCTTTGCTGCCGGGCTGATCCCGGGGATCGTGCTGGCGTTGCTCTACATGGGCTTCATCATGCTGCGGGCGCTGCGCAATCCCGCGCTCGCCCCCAAGGTCGAGACCAAGGCCTCGCCGGCCGATCTGGGGCGGGCGCTGCTCGACATCCTGCCGTTCCTGCTGCTGATCGTCATCGTGCTGGGCAGCATCTACGGCGGCTTTGCCACGCCGACCGAGGCCGGGGCCGTGGGCACCGTGGGGGCGTTGCTGATCTCCGCCCTCTACCGGCGCCTGTCCCTTGACCTGATCCGCAAGGCCCTCGTTCGGACCGCGACCATGAGCGGCAACATCCTCTTCATCGTCTTCACCTCGATGATCTTCGCCTACGCCACGGCGCTGTCGGGGGTGGGGGAGGACCTCGTGGCCAAGCTGGAAAGCGCCGAGGTCTCCAAGGTCGCCTTCCTGCTGATCATCATGGTGGTCTTCGCGATCCTCGGCTGCTTCATGGAAGGTCTGGGCATGATCGCGATCATCGTGCCGGTGATCTTCCCGGCGCTGCTGGCGCTGAACGTGGACCCGATCTGGTTCGGCGTCTTCGTGGTGATCCTCGTGGAACTGGGGCAGCTGACCCCGCCGCTGGGGGTGATCCTCTTCGTGGTGGCAAGCTCCTCCTCCGAGGTGACGGTCGAGGATGTGATCCTCGGGACCTTGCCCTTCTTCGCGATCATCCTTCTCTTCATGCTGCTGATGATCGCATTCCCGCAGATCGCGCTCTTCCTGCCGGAGGTCACGTTCGGATGACGACCCATACCTATCCCGCCCCCGAGCCGGTGATCCTCGACGCCGAGGTCTTCACCGAACTGCCACCACACCTGCGCCGTCCCGGCGTTCCCTCGTACTGGGCCGAACGCAACCGGCGCGGGCAGGCCGTGGACAGCTTCGTCGAGGGGCCGTCCTTCGATCGGGCGGGCAACCTCTATTTCGTCGACATCCCCTTTGGCCGTGTGTTCCGCGCCAATCCCGAGGGCGCGGTCACGCAGGTGGCGGAATACGAGGGCCAGCCGAACGGGCTGAAGATCCACCGCGACGGGCGGGTCTTCCTCGCCGACTACCAGAACGGCATCATGCTGCTGGACCCGGAGACGGGCGCGGTGACGCCCGCGCTTGCCGATTGCGACACCGAGGGCTTCAAGGGCTGCAATGACCTGCATTTCGGGCGCGACGGGACGCTGTTCTTCACCGATCAAGGCCAGACCGGGCTGCATGATCCCACGGGCCGCGTCTATCGCTGGACGCCGGAGAGCGGGCGGCTCGACTGTCTGATCGACAGTGCCCCCAGCCCCAACGGGCTGGCGCTGGACCTGTCCGAACATGTGCTCTTCCTCGCGGTGACGCGGGCCAACGCGGTCTGGCGGCTGATGCTCTCGCCCTCTGGGCGGGTGAACAAGGCGGGGCTCTTCATCCAGTTCTCTGGCGGGCGCGCGGGGCCGGACGGTCTGGCGCTGACGGCGCAGGGCGGCGTGGTCGTCTGCCAGACCGGCATGGGGCTTGTCTGGGTGCACAATGCCCTCGGTCAGCCGATCGCGGTGGTGCGCTCTCCACGGGGGCTTGGGACGACGAACTGCGCCTTCGGTGGGCCCGGGGGGCGCAGCCTCTTCATCACCGAGAGCGACAGCGGCAGCATCCTCAAGGTCGATTTCCCCGAGGACCTGGGAATTTCCGGGGCGCCGATGTTCGCCCACGCAGACTGACCGGCGCGGGGGACGCCCGGGCATCCCGTCGCCAGTCATGGCTCCGGCGGCCCGCATGTCCCGCCCCTGGGCTCTTCGATCCATCACTGGCCGTGCAGGGGACGCTGCGCGGCCAGTATGCGTTTCGGCGCAGCACCTTGCGATCCGGGCGCGCCTCGGCTAATTTTATCAAGTATTTGCTTTGAAAATGTGGGGCAAGGATGTCGTCTCGGGAGACGGAAACACAGAGCTGGTCACCGCGCGCCCCGGCCGAGCGTCTGCTGATGACGCTCAAGATGCACGGCGCGCAGACGTCGGCCGAGGTGGGCCGCCGACAGGGCATCACCGGCGAGGCGGCGCGCCAGCAACTCCAGCGCCTGCTCGAGGACGGGCTCGTGACCGAGGAGCGCCGGGCCTTGGGCCGGGGGCGGCCCGCGGTCTACTGGCAGCTCAGCGACAAGGGGCAGGCGCGCTTCCCCGATACCCATGCGGCGCTGACGGTCGAGATCCTGAGCAGCATCTCGGAGGTGCTGGGGCCCGACGCGCTCGACCGGATCATCGCGGAGCGCGAGGCGGCAACCCTGGCGCGCTACCGCACCGCCATGGCGGACTGCCCCGACATCCGCGCCCGGCTGGAGAAACTAGCGGAGTTGCGCAGCGCCGAGGGCTACATGGCCTCGGTCGAGGAAGGGGAGGACGGCAGCCTGCGGCTGATCGAGAGCCATTGCCCGATCTGTGCCGCGGCGACCTTTTGCCAGGGGTTCTGCCGGGCCGAGAAGGCGGTGTTCCAGTCGGCCCTCGGCACGGGGACCCGGATCGAGCGCGACGAACATATCGTCAACGGCGGCCGCCGGTGCACCTATGTTGTCCGGGAGAAGTCGGAGTGAGCACGGTCGCGCGTCCCCTCCGGCGGTAGGCACTGATCAGGCCGCCACACGCTTCGATACGGTGCGCTCGCCCTTCACGGCGTGCAGCGCCATGCGGGCCTTGAAGCCCGCGTCATGGGTCCTGCGCTTCGACATGGTCTGATTTCTTCTGTCTTTGAGACCAGCAGGCGTCAGATCGCGGCTTCCGCGACCCTCGAATTGTCGGGGAGCAGCTGAATATGAACAGTTTCCAACCAGCCAACCAGCCAACGATGCGCTGCCGCAGCCTCCTCCTTGTCTGTCATCAGACACTTGGGGGCCCGGAATCTTCTGGCGGGCAGGACGGTCTGGACTGCCTGCCGCCACGCCCCCGCTCTCAAGCAGGCGGTTCTGGCAGCGGTCCAGCCGAATTGCTCTGGCTTTGGTGACAGCAATCTGAATTCACTTTAGGCTGCCTGAAGCATAAGCCAACCAGCGCAGCCATGGCCCTTCTCCGCACCCAAAACCTGCACGCACAGGACATCCGTCATCTCCAGGTCTTCGTTGTCGTCGCCTCTTCCGGGGGGATGACCGCGGCGCAGCCTGCGCTGAACATGACCCTGTCGAGTATCTCGACCAGCATCTCGACCTTCGAGAAACGTTTCGGGATTACGGTCTGCCACCGGGGCCGCGGCGGGTTTGAGCTGACCGATGAGGGGCGCGTGGTCTATGACATCGCCCGCGACCTGCTGAACCGCTTCAGTTCCGCCGCGAGCGAGATCGCCTTGCTGGGCGGCGTGTTGAGCGGCGAGTTGACCATCGCCGGCCATGGCGGCGACTACACCCACCCGGAATACCTGATCCCCGAGGCGGTGGACCGCTTCCTGTCGCGGCCCGACAACAGCGTGGCGCTCAGGATGGAGATCGGCTCCCAGACCTTCATCATCCAGGGCGTGCTGCGGGGCGACATCGACGTGGGCATCGGCAGCTTCCCCCTCGCCCGCGAGGGGGTGCGCCGGACACCGCTCTACGAGGAGAAGGCGAGCCTCTACTGCGGGAGCCGCCATCCTCTCTTCGGGGGCCAGACGGCCGATATGCCGCCCGAGGCCTTCTCGGACTTCGACTTCGTCCTGCGGACCGAAACCGCGCCGATCCGCGACGTGGTGCCCGGCATGCGGGTGCGGGCCGTTGCCCCGACGCAGGAGGCGCGGGCGATGTTCATCCTCTCGGGCCAGATCATCGGCTTCCTGCCGGACCATGTCGCCCATCGCTGGGTCGCCCGGGGCCAGATGAAGCGGATCGGCGGGGCCGAGCTGCGCTATGCCAGCCAGATGGAGCTGATCACCAAGGAGGACAGTCGCCGCAACCCGGTGGTGGAGGCCTTCGTGGCGGACTACGCCGCCGCCGTGCTGACGGCGACGGGCCGGGCGCTGCAATCGGCGGGCGCTCAGTAGCCGAGGTCGGCGGCAAGATAGGGCGGCGTGCCGCCCGTGGCCACGGCGCTCAGCCCCTCTGCCAGCCGGGGCCAGAGCGCCTCTTCCAGGTCCACCCCGGACCAGGCGACGTGGGGCGTGACCAGCACCTTTGGATGCGCCAGCAACGGATGGCCCTTGGGCAGCGGTTCTGGCACCGTCACGTCGAGCGTGGCATGGGACAGCGCCCCGGCCTCCAGCGCGTCGATCAGCGCCTCCTGGTCCAGCAACTCCCCCCGCGCGATGTTCACGAGGTGCAGCCCGGGCCGGCAGGCCATCAGCCGGGCGCGGCTGAGCAGGCCCCGGGTCGCCTCCGTCAGGGGCGCGGCGAGGACGAGGTGATCGGCCCAGCCGGTCAGCGCCTCGATCTCGGTGACGAAGGAGACCCCCGCATCCGGCGCGGCCTCCCGCCGCCGCAGCACGCGGATCTCCATGCCGAAGGCCCGCGCCCGCGCGGCGATCTGGCCGCCGATGGCGCCATATCCCACCAGCCCCAGACGCGCGCCCGTCAGCGTGCCCAGCCGGTGCTGCCCTTCGTCGCCCCGGCGCAGCGCCACCGCGTCCAGCGGCTTGGCCCGGCGCAGCAGCGCGGCCATGACGTAATCCGCGATCTGATGCGCCGTCAGCCCGCGCCCGGTGGAGACCGGACAGGCCCGCAGCAGCCAGTCGGGATAGAAATCCAGCCCGGCGGACATGACCTGTATCCACTTCAGCCCGGCAAAGGCGGCGGGCGCGACCTCCGGTGCCCTGGCCCAGGCGGGATTGCCCCGGGTGACCAGCACCTCCGTGCCCTCGGGCAGCTCCCACGGCGCTTCCGGCTCGGTCCGGGTGATGACGCGGGGGTGCGCGGGATGCGCCTCCAGCCGGGCGCCGGTGGCGGCGCTCAGCTGGTTGCAGACGAGAAGCCCCGCCGTGCTCATGCCGCTTGCCCAGCGAGGTCACGGGCCCGCCCGGGGATCGCCTCGATAAGCGAGCGGGTATAGGCCTGCTCCGGGGCGCTAAAGATCTGGTGCGCCGGGCCGATCTCGACACAGGCGCCCTGCTGCATCACCATCACCCGGTCGCAGATCTGCGCCGCGACCCGCAGGTCATGGGTGATGAAGATCAGCGACAGCCCGAGGTCGCGCTTGATCTCGTCCAGCAGCTCCAGCACCTGCGCCTGAATGGAAACGTCGAGCGCCGAGACCGCCTCGTCCGCCACGATCACCTCCGGCTCCAGCGCAAGCGCCCGGGCAATGCCGATCCGCTGCCGCTGTCCGCCCGAAAACTCGTGGGGGTAGCGGGTGGCGGCGGCGGCGTTGAGCCCCACCCGTTCCAGTAGGGCACGTGCCCGGTCCATGGCCTCCGCCCGGCTCATCCCGAAGGCGATCGGCCCGTCGGCAATGGTGCGCCCCACGGTGATCCGGGGGTTCAGCGAGGAGAACGGATCCTGGAAAATCATCTGCACCCGCCTGTGGAGCTGGCGCAGGTCCTCGCCCTTGAGGTCGAGGATTTCCCGCCCCTCCATGGTCACGCTGCCTGCATCCGCCGGTTGCAGCCGCACGAGGCAGCGCCCGAGGGACGACTTGCCCGAGCCGCTTTCGCCCACGATCCCCAATGTCTCGCCCTTGCCGAGGGTGAAGGACACGTCGCGCACCGCATCCACCCGGCGCACGGGGCGGAAGAGCCCCCCGCCCGAGACATAGGTGCGTCGGATGTCGCGGACCTCCAGCAACGGGGCGAAGTCGGGCAGCACGCGCGGCTCCAGCGTCAGCCGCGGGATCGCCGCCAGCAGGCGCTGCGTATAGTCGTGCTGTGGCGCGTCCAGCACCGCACGGGCCGGGCCCTGCTCGACGATCTGGCCGTATTGCATGACGACGACGTCATCGGCGATCTCGGCCACGACGCCGAAGTCGTGGGTGATGAACATCACCGCCATGCCGCGTGTCCCCCGTCAGCGCCCCTGGGACATCTGAGTTGACTTTGTAACGGAGGGTTTCTGGCTCATCGTAACCACCAAGGAGTGGAGATGAGACAGAAACCCGGAACAGCGAAGCCGAGGGCGGAGTCGATGGTGAAGGACATCCGCCGGCGCACGCGGAAGCACCATTCCGCCGAAGAGAAGATCCGCATCGTCCTTGAAGGGCTGCGCGGGGAGGACAGCATTGCCGAACTCTGCCGA
>NZ_JAHVIT010000002.1 GCF_019801605.1 Maritimibacter alkaliphilus | reverse complement strand
CCTGCTGCCTGCTGCCTGCTGCCTGCTGCCTGCTGCCTGCTGCCTGCTGCCTGCTGCCTGCTGCCTGCTGCCTGCTGCCTGCTGCCTGCTGCCTGCTGCCTGCTGCCTGCTGCCTGCTGAAAAATCTGCGCGATGCCCCGCAGATGTAAAGCCGGTCTTCGCGCGCGGTCTTCACGCGCGCGTCGGCTCCCACCTGCTCCTCCGGAGCGCGCGCCGGGCAGCGCCGAACCGAGGGGTGGCGCGAGAGCGCCGCCCCGTGGGGGCGGTTCGGCGCTGCCCGGCCGCGCGGCCGGGCGGGACATTTCGGGGGAATAGAGCAAGGGAAACGAGGGCTGCGCGCGGCGCGCGTCAGGGGCGACCTGGATAAAGGACCAGGAAGGTGTTCCTCCATCAGCGCAGCCCCCTGCCCGCATCCGGTTCACTCCCTCCCCCCTGCCGGGACACCGCGCCGGAGCGCGCCGTCCTGCCCCGCTCGGGCGGGAGAGCGCCGCCTGCCTGTGCGGCAGGCAGCCGAGAGGACTTGAGACCCCCTGCCCCGGGGCCTATGTCTTGAGCAGCACAAGTACAGGAGACGTCATGATCCCGCTGCCTTTCCCCGTGTCCGATGCCAATGCCAGCCAGGGCGGCAAGGGTCTTGGCGACCTGCCCGAATGGGACCTGACCGATCTCTACGCCGCGCCCGATGCGCCGGAGCTCAAGCGCGACCTCGACTGGTTGGAGCAGGCCTGCCTCTCCTTCGCCGAGGACTACGAGGGCAAGCTGGGCGAGCTCGACGCCGAGGGCTTCCTGAACTGCGTGAAGCGCAACGAGCGCATCCAGTCCGTCTCGGGCCGGATCATGTCCTACGCCGGGCTGCGCTACTACCAGCTGACGACCGATGGCCAGCGGGCCAAGTTCATGTCCGACATGCAGGACCGGCTGACCAACTTCACCACCCCGCTGGTCTTCTTCACGCTGGAGCTGAACCGGCTGCCGGATGATTTCCTCGACGGGCTCTTTGCCGCGAATGCCGATCTCGCGCGCTACAAGCCGGTCTTCGACCGGATCCGCTCCATGAAGCCCTACCAGCTCTCCGACGAGCTGGAGAAGTTCCTCCATGACCTCGGCGTCGTGGGCGACGCCTGGGAGAAGCTCTTTGACGAGACCATCGCCGGGCTGACCTTCATGGTGGACGGCGAGGAGCTGAACATCGAGGGCACGCTGAACCTGCTGACCGAGCAGGACCGCAGCCAGCGCGAGGCCGCGGCCCGCGAACTGGCCGCCGTCTTCTCCGAGAACATCCGCACCTTCGCCCGCGTGCACAACACGCAGGCCAAGGAGAAGGAGGTCATCGACCGCTGGCGCGGCATGCCCACGGCCCAGACCGGGCGGCACCTGTCGAACCATGTCGAGCCGGAAGTGGTCGAGGCGCTGCGCAACGCGGTGGTCGCGGCCTATCCGAAGCTGTCGCACCGCTACTACGAGCTGAAGCGCAAGTGGCTGGGCCTCGACCGGATGCAGGTCTGGGACCGCAACGCCCCGCTGCCCTCGGAAGAGACCCGCACCATCGACTGGGCGCAGGCCCGCGAGACGGTGATGAATGCCTATGACGCCTTCGATCCGCGCATGGCCGAGATCGCCAAGCCGTTCTTCGACAAGGGCTGGATCGACGCGGGCGTGAAACCCGGCAAGGCGCCGGGCGCCTTCGCCCACCCCACCGTGACCGACGTGCACCCCTACGTGATGCTGAACTACCTGGGCAAGCCGCGGGACGTGATGACGCTGGCGCACGAGCTGGGCCACGGGGTGCACCAGGTGCTGGCCGCGGGCCAGGGCGAGATGCTCTCCTCCACGCCGCTGACGCTGGCCGAGACGGCTTCGGTCTTCGGCGAGATGCTGACCTTCCGCCGGCTGCTCGACAATGCCGCCGACGACAAGGAGCGCAAGACGCTGCTGGCCGGCAAGGTGGAGGACATGATCAACACGGTCGTGCGCCAGATCGCGTTCTACGACTTCGAGTGCAAGCTGCACGAAGCGCGCCGCGGCGGGGAGCTGACCCCCGACGACATCAACGCGCTGTGGATGTCCGTGCAGGCCGAGAGCCTCGGGCCGGCCTTCGACTTCATGGAGGGCTACGAGACCTTCTGGGCCTATATCCCGCACTTCATCCATTCGCCCTTCTACGTCTATGCCTATGCCTTCGGCGACGGGCTGGTGAATGCGCTCTACGCGGTCTACCGGGACCAGCCCGAGGGCTTCCAGGAGAAGTACTTCGACATGCTGAAAGCCGGCGGGTCGAAGCACCACAAGGAACTGCTGGCGCCCTTCGGTCTGGATGCCACGGACCCGGCCTTCTGGGACAAGGGCCTGTCGATGATCTCGGGCATGATCGACGAGCTCGAGGCGATGGAAGACTGAGGCAACGCCTGCCGAGACATGTGGAAGGCCCGGTCGCGCTGCGGCCGGGCCTTTTTGCTGTGGGGTGGATGGACGCGAGGTGTCTTGATGCGCGGCGATGGGGCGGGGTTCCGTTCGACCGGCGCGATACGTCTGCGGGTGGGCGCGGAAAAATTTTAAGGAAAATTCTTCTTACAATTCTTGCTTCAGGAATTTTGGTGGCGACGCCTCGGCGGTGGCGCCTGTGGTGGGGGCATGAAAAAGGGGGGCTGTCTGCCCCCCTTGGCCCCGGTGGGGCCAAGTCCCCCCGAGGATATTTCCGAACAGTGGATGGTGCCCACCGCGCGCGCGTTACGCTGCGGGGAGCATACCCTTGTCCGAGGCCAGTTCGCGCATGCGCTTTTGCAGCTTCTCGAAGGCGCGGACCTCGATCTGGCGGATGCGCTCGCGGCTGACGTCGTATTGCGAGGAGAGGTCCTCCAGCGTGACCGTCTCGTCCGAGAGGCGCCGCTGGGTCAGGATGTCCTTCTCGCGGTCGTTGAGCACCGACATGGCCTCCACGAGCAGCTCGCGGCGGGCGGTCATCTCGTCGCGTTCCTCGTAGTCGGTGGCCTGATCGGCATCCTCGTCCTCGAGCCAGTCCTGCCATTGCATCGTGCTGTCGGCATCGGAGCCGACGGTGGCGTTCAGCGAGGCATCGCCGCCGGACATCCGGCGGTTCATCGAGGTGACTTCATCCTCGGTCACGCCAAGGTCGTTGGCGATCTGCTTGACGTGTTCCGGGCGCAGGTCGCCCTCCTCCAGCGCGCCGATGCGGGCCTTCGCCTTGCGCAGGTTGAAGAAGAGCTTCTTCTGCGCCGAGGTGGTGCCCAGTTTCACGAGGCTCCAGGAGCGCAGGATGTATTCCTGGATCGAGGCGCGGATCCACCACATCGCGTAGGTCGCGAGGCGGAAGCCCTTCTCGGGGTCGAAGCGTTTCACCGCCTGCATCAGGCCGACGTTGGCCTCGGAGATCACCTCGGCCTGGGGCAGGCCATAGCCGCGGTAGCCCATGGCGATCTTGGCCGCGAGACGCAGGTGGGAGGTCACCAGGCGGTGCGCCGCCTGCGTGTCCTGATCTTCCACCCAGCGTTTCGCCAGCATGTATTCTTCTTCGGGCTCCAGGAGGGGAAACTTGCGGATCTCCTGAAGGTAGCGGTTCATCCCGCCTTCCGGCGTCGGGGCCGGCAGATTGGCGTAGTTGCTCATGTCCCGTTCTCTCTCGTCTCTGCGCCCCATGTAAGAGGCTTTAACATCCAGATAGGGTGCCTGTGACGCCGGTTCAAGCGCCGTGGGTTACCTATGCTTAACGCACGAGATACCGCGATCTGACGCAAAAAAGCGCGATGTTACCGCTGACTCACGTCGATGTGTCAGGCCGGTGAACTGCGCAACGCCTCCAGCAGGCGGGACATGTCGGCGGGCAGAGGGGCGCTGAAGCGGAGCATTTCCCCGGTAACGGGGTGTTCGAAGCCCAGCACGGCCGCGTGCAGGGCCTGACGCGGGAAAGCGTTCACCGCGGCAATCGCGGCCTCGCTCACGGCGCGGGGCGAGAGCTTGCGGCTGCCGCCGTAGACCGGATCGCCCACGAGGGCGTGACCGACATGGGCCATGTGGACGCGAATCTGGTGCGTGCGACCGGTTTCCAGCCGGCATTCCAGCAGCGCGAGCGACGGCGGCGTGCCGAAGGTCTCCTCGACCCGGGCGCGGGTGACGGCGTGGCGGCCGGTGTTGAAGAAGACCGCCTGCTTCTGCCGGTCGTGCCGGTGGCGGGCGAGCTGGGTGGTGATCTTGAGCACCCCGCCCTGCTCGAAGGAGGTACCGCGAATTCCGCGCAGCCGGGGATCGGCCGCGTCGGGTGCCCCGTAGCAGATCGCCTGGTAGGCGCGTTCGGCGCTGTGGGCCTCGAACTGGGCGGCAAGCCCGTGGTGGGCGCGGTCGCTCTTGGCCACCACCAGCAGGCCGGAGGTGTCCTTGTCGATCCGGTGCACGATGCCGGGCCGCTTCTCGCCGCCGATGCCGGAGAGCGTGTCGCCGCAATGGGCGAGGAGCGCGTTCACCAGCGTGCCGTTGGGCGAACCGGGCGCGGGATGGACGACCATGCCCGCGGGCTTGTTGACCACGATGACGTCTTCGTCCTCGTAGGTGATGTCGAGCGGGATCGCCTCGGGGGCGACCAGCGTGTCGTGGAGTACGGGTATCGTGATCTCGATGACCTCCCCTTCGGCGACTTTCGTTTTCGGATCGCTGAGGACCTCGTCCCCGCGGCTCACGGCGCCTTCCGCGATCAGCTTTGCCAGCCGGGTCCGGGAGAGAGAGGCGCTCTCTGGCACATCCCGCGAAAGCGCCTTATCAAGACGGGGCGGCGGGTCCGCGGCAATGGTGACGACAAGGCGGTCAAGGTCCATGGAGGACAATCCTCAGCAGCAAGAGATGAACGAACCCGCGAACCTTCGGTTCCTGCGGCGCCTCGTGACGGCGCTCACCGGGACTATGATCGTGGGCCTCATAATCCTCATTGCGCTGATTGTCATCCGTTTCTGGTCCACCCCGCCCGCCGGCCCCGCCCTGCCGGTGCTGCCGGAGGCGATTTCCCTGCCCGAGGGCGCGACGGCGCAGGCCGTCACCTTTGGCGCGGGTTGGGTTGCCGTGGTGACGGACGACCAGCAGATCCTCGTCTACGACGCGACAAGCGGAGCCCTGCGCGGCAGCCTCGACCTGACGGAGTGACCCGGGGACCGGGCCCACGGATCAGGCCCACGGATCGGGCCCTGCCCGGTCGGTCTCCCGCGTTTCGCCCGATCCCGCTTGCATCGTGATCCGCACCTAGCGTGACACCCCGCGCCGGCAAGGCAGCGGCCTGTGCGGCCCTGCGGGAGACCCGCGCGACTCTGTGCACTGACGCATCACCTTGTTACCAAAATGTCACGTGATCCGGTTGCGTCCACCCGGCGCGACTGTTAGCAACTGCTTCGATGATGAAAGCAAAGCCCCCGACATCGTGCGCCGAAAGCGCTTGAATTGACTGAGACACCCATGTCTCCCCGCTTTGCCATCCAGATGAATACTTTCCATATCGAAGGAGTTTCCCATGCGTAAGACGACGCTTGTCACATCGGCTGTTGCCGCGACCCTGATGATGCCGCTGGCCGCCCAGGCACAGGATGGCGACACCGGCACCTGCGGCGAGGTTTCGATCGCGCAGATGGGCTGGGCCGCTGCCGAAGTGACCACCAACATCGCCAAGTTCCTGCTGGAACAGGGCTATGGCTGCGACGTGTCGCTGGTGCAGTCCGACACGGTGCCCGCGATCACCTCGGTCGCCGAGAACGGTGAGCCCGACGTGGTGACGAACCTCTGGCTGAACTCCGCCGGCGACGCCTACAACCGCCTCGAAGAAGGCGGCACCATCAAGCGCCTCACCTCCGTGCTGGAGCCGGGCGGTGTCGAAGGCTGGTGGATCCCCACCGCGCTGGCCGAGGAACACCCCGAGCTGACCACCATCGAGGGCATCATGGCGAACCCCGAACTGGTCGGGAACCGCTTCAACAACTGCCCCGACGGCTGGGGCTGCCGCGTGGTGTCCGACAACCTCGTGCGCGCACTCGACCTCGAGGAGAGCGGCATCGAGGTCTTCAACCACGGCTCGGGCGAGACGCTGGCAACCTCCATGGGCGCCGCCGTCACCGATGGCGAGCCCTGGTTCGGCTACTACTGGGGCCCGACCGTGCCGATGGGCAAATACGACATGACCCGCGTCGACCTGGGCGGCTATGACGAAGCGGCCTTTGCGCCGCTGCAGAACGCCGACACCCCGGACCCGCAGGTCTCGGACTTCCCGGCCGCGCCGATCCTGACCTCGGTCACCACCGCCTTCGCGGAGGAGAACCCGGCCGTGACCGAGTTCTTCACTAACATGACCTTCGAGACATCGATGATGTCGGGCCTGCTGGCGTGGCAGGACGAGAACAACGCCTCGGCCGAGGAAGTGGCCGTGCACTTCATCAGCGAGAACCCGGGCATCTGGTCCGATTGGATCAACGACGCCGCTCGGGAAAACCTCGCGCAGCTGATCCAGTAACAGCACCTTTCCGAGGCGCCCTGCGCCCTTCCGGACGGGGCCGGTCGACCGGCCCCGTTCTTTTCGTTTCACAACAAGGGCGGGCCCATCGGGGTCCGACAACTTCATGGCAACCTATGACGGCCTCTTCGACACGCTGGGCCTGAGGGAGTGGTGCGACGGCGGCGCCAGCGACGGCCCGATGTCCATGGCCGACCTGCTGGCCAAGACCAAGGGCGGCGATGCTGCCGCGTCCTCCTCCACCCCGCTCCGCGACCTCCCCTTCCCCTCGCTCGACGCGCTGCACGACGCCTGCGGCGCGATCCCCCAGACCCGCGACCTGACGCAGGGGCTGGAGGCGGGCTTCCTCGCGATCCGCGATGCGCTGCGCATCGTCGTGGACCCGCTGACCCAGCCGCTCAGCTGGATGCTGCGCGAGATGCTCTGGGTCATGACCGCGACACCCTGGTGGATCATGGTGCCGATCCTGCTGCTGATCACATGGGCCGTGGCCCGGTCGTGGAAGATCGTGGGCTTCGTCGCCCTCGTCATCGGGCTGCTGGCCTTCGTCGATCACTACGACGTGGCGATGCAGACCCTCGCGATCATCTTCGTCTGCGCCTTCATCTGCGTCCTCTTCGGGGTGCCCATCGGGATTGCCATGTCGCGCAGCGACCGGATGCAGAACATCGTGACGCCGATCCTCGACATGCTGCAGACGCTGCCCCCCTTCGTCTACCTGATCCCGCTGATCTTCCTCTTCTCTGTGACCGAGCCCAAGCTCTACGGCATCGCGGTGATCCTCTATGCCATCGTGCCCGTGGTGCGGCTGACCAACCTCGGCATCCGGCTGGTGGACAAGGACGTGATCGAGGCGGCGGACGCCTTCGGCATGACCAACCGGCAGAAGCTCTTCGGAGTGCAGATCCCGCTGGCGCTGCCCAACATCATGGCCGGCGTGAACCAGACGATCATGATGAGCCTCGCCATGGTGGTGATCGCCTCGATGGTCTCGGCCCCCGGGCTCGGCATCCTCGTGCTGCGCGGCATCCGCAACCTCGAACTGGGCGTGGGCCTCGTCGCGGGCTTCGGCATCGTGGTGCTGGCGATCGCGCTCGACCGCGTGACCAAGGCATCGCTGGCCCGGATCGACGCCAGCCAGGCCAACCGCTGAGGAGACAGACATGAGCGATACCATCAAGGTCTCCATCCGCAACCTCTACAAGATCTTCGGCGACGACCCGCAGGGGGCGCTCGCCAAGGTCCGCGAGGGGATGACCAAGGCCGACCTGCTGGAGCAGGAGAACCACGTCCTCGGGCTGAACGACATCAACGTCGACATGAAGGAAGGCCAGATCACCGTGATCATGGGCCTCTCCGGCTCGGGCAAATCCACGCTGATCCGGCACCTGAACCGGCTGATCGAGCCCACGGCGGGCGAGGTCCTCGTGAACGGCGAGGACATCCTCGCCTACTCCGAGGCACAGCTGCGCCAGCTGCGCCGGGTGAACATGTCGATGGTGTTCCAGAAGTTCGCCCTCCTGCCCCACCGCACGGTGCTCGAGAACGCGGGCATGGCGCTCGCGACGCAGGGCATCTCGCGCGAGGACTACGAGAGCGAGGCGCGCAAGTGGCTCGACCGGGTCGGGCTGGCCGGTCAGGACGACCAGTATCCGCACCAGCTGTCGGGCGGGATGCAGCAGCGCGTGGGTATCGCCCGGGCGCTCGCCTCGAACTCCGACATCATGCTGATGGACGAGGCCTTCTCGGCGCTCGACCCGCTGATCCGCACCGACATGCAGGACCTGCTGCTGGAGTTGCAGGCCGAGCTGCACAAGACCATCGTCTTCATCACCCACGACCTCGACGAGGCGCTGAAGCTGGCGGATCACCTCGTGATCCTGAAGGACGGCGCCGTCGTGCAGCAGGGCGAACCGCAGAAGATCCTGCTGGCCCCGGCCGATCCCTACATCGAGGACTTCGTGGCCGACATCAACCGCGCCCGCGTGCTGCGTGTCCGCTCGGTCATGGAACCCGGTGAGGGTGGGCCTTCTGCGGGCGACGTGGCGCCCAACGACAACCTCGAAAGCCTCATCGCCCGGTCGGAAGGCGCGGTGGATCGCAGCTTCCGCGTGGTGAAGGACGGGGCAGTGATCGGCCATATCACCATGGCCGACGTGATGCGCGCCCTCGTGCCGCGCCGCTCCAGCGACGAGAGTGCGCAGGACAAGGCCGCCTGAGCCCTGCACCTGACCCGAACCGAAGGACGCCGGACCCTGCGGGGCCCGGCGTTTTCATGTCCGGTGGTGGCCGATGCTGGTCCGCGCAGGCAACGCCGCACAGTGGCGGGCAGATGACAGAGGCAGCTGGCCCCGTCACGCCCCGTCACGCCTTGGCGCAGCTGGTCCCCTTCCTCGGTGACGCCGGGCGACGGGGGCCTGCGTCATCAGAGTGTCGCCCTGCCCCGTTGACCCACCGGCGCCCTTACCGGGCCGCGGCGAGGATCTCCCGCAGGCCCGCCTCGGTCAGGGTCACCGGGTTGCCGCCTGCACAGGGGTCGCGCAGGGCGTCGCGGATCAGCGCGGGTTCGTCCTCCGCCGCGATCTCCAGCCCCATGCCGCCAAGCGTCGCAGGCATGCCGATGCCCTGCGAGAGCCCCTTCAGCCATGCCAGAACCGCCGCACCGGGCTCTGCGCCCTCCAGCTCCAGCCAATGGGCCAGCGTCCGCATCTGCGGCGCCACGGCGGGCAGGTTGAAGCGCAGCACATGGGGCATCAGCACGGCGTTCAGCATCCCGTGATGCGCATCGTAGCGCGCCCCCAGGGGGTGGGCGAGCGCATGAACCGCCCCCAGCCCCTTCTGCAGCGCGGTGCAGGCCATGGCGGAGGCCACCAGCATGTTGGCGCGCGCCTCCATGTTCGCGGGCTCGGCCACCGCCGCCGGCAGCGCGTCGCGGATCATCTTCAGCGCGGTCAGCGCCAGACCATCGGCCATCGGGTGCCAGCCCGGCGCACAGAGCGCTTCCATCGCGTGGGAGAGCGCATCCATCCCCGTGGCCGCCGTCAGCCCGGCCGGCAGGCCCACCGTCACCTCGGGGTCGAGGATCACGAGGCCGGGCAGCATCGCGGGATGGAAGATGATCGCCTTGCGGTGTTCCACCGGGTCGGTGATCACCGAGGAGCGCCCGAATTCCGAGCCGGTCCCGGCGGTCGTGGGCACGGCCACCACGGGCAGCATGCCCTCCGCTTCGACGCGGCGCCAGTTGTCGCCGATATCCTCGAAGTCCATGATCGGGCGGTCCTGCCCCACCATCATCGCCACCGCCTTGGCCGCATCCATGGCCGAGCCGCCGCCCATGGCGATGACCCCGTCATAGCCCCCCGCCGTCAGCGCCGCGACGCCCGCCGCCACGTTGTCGCTGGTGGGGTTGGGCTGCACGTCGCTGAAGAGCCCGTGGGGCAGCCCGGCCGCCTCCAGCGCGGCCTGCGCATTGGCAATGATCCCCGCGCCGGCAAGGCCGCGGTCGGTGATCAGCAGCGGCTTGGTCACGCCCAGTTCGGCCAGCGCCGCGGGCAGTTCGGCAAGCCGTCCGGCACCGAACCAGACGAGGGTCGGGAAGCTCCAGCGGCTCTGGAGCGTGGTCCAGTCGAGATCGCTCATGGGATATCTCCGTTGATAGGGCACGCCGGCGCGGCCCGGGATCGGGGGAAGGCCCGCAGGGGCCGGTATCAGGGGAAGGCCAGCCCCGCCGGGGCTGGCGGTCGCCTCAGCCGCCCTTCAGGGGGCTGAGGGTCAGGCTTTGCCAGCCCCGCCGGGGCTGGCGGGGGCTCAGCCCGCCTCGGCCGCCGCGCGGGCCAGCGCCCGCTTGCGGTCGGCGCGGCGGCGCAGCCGGTCCACGGCAAAGATCAGCACCAGCGCCGGGACGAAGGTCAGCGTGGCCAGTGCCGGGTAGATCGGCGAGGAGCCGACGGCGATCCCGCTGAAGACGAAGGTGGGCAGGGTCCGGGCCGAGCCCGAGAGGCTGTAGGTGATGTAGAAATTGCCCCAGGACAGCAGGAAGGCGAAGGTCGCCGCCGAGAAGATGCCGGGCCAGAGCAGCGGCAGCGTGACCTCGCGCAGGATCTGCCAGCGGGTCGCGCCCGCGTCCTCGGCGGCATAATCGAGCGTGTCGTCGTAGCCCTGCATCTGGACCGAGATGATCACGATGCAGAAGGGCACGATATAGACCACGTGGCCGATCACCGCCGACCAGAGGCCGGGCGACATGTTCAGCCAGCCCGCCAGCACCGAGAACCACAGCAGCATGACCACCCCCAGCAACAGCTGCGGGAAGAGCAGCGGCGCGAAGGTCAGCACCCGGAAGCCCCACTGGAAGCGGAAGCGGTAGCGGCTCCAGGCGAAGGCCCCGGCGAGGCCCAGAACCGTGGCAAAGAGCGTCGCGAGCACGGCCAGGACCGCCGAGTTGCCAAGCGCCGACCAGAAGCTGCGATCCGCCAGAAGCTCGCCATACCAACGCAGGCTGAAGCCCGGGATCGGCCACGACAGGAACCGGCTTTCGGTGAAGGAGAACAGGATCAGCGTGGCGATGGGGATGTAGAAGAACACCAGCACCGCCCCGACCGAACCGTAGAGCACGATATCCGCGAGGCGTTTTTCGAGACGGTCATTCATGCCTTGGACCTCCGCATCCGGATCGCGGCGAGGCCACCCGCCGCCGCCAGCACCAGCGCGCCGATCACGATCAGCACGATGGTCAGCGCCGCCCCGAGGGGCCAGTTCACGCGGGTCTCGAAGCTCTGCCGGATCAGCTCCGCCGCCATGGGAGAGGTCCCGCCGCCCATCACCTTGGGCTCGAGGAAGACCCCGAGCGCGAGCACGAAGACCAGCACCGCGCCCGCGAGGATGCCGGGCCTTGCCAGCGGCAGCGTCACCTCGAAGAACGTGCGCAGGCGCGTCGCCCCGGCATCGTAGGAGGCCAGCACGAGGTCCCGGTCGATCCGCGCCATGGACAGCGCCGTGGTGAAGATCGTGTAGGGCAGCAGGTTGTAGACCATGCCGATCATCGTCGCCGTGGGCGAGAAGAGCACATCCACCGCACCGGGACCGAAGCCCAGGCCCGCCAGCATCCCGTTCAGCACGCCCGAGCGGTCGAGGAACAGCACCCAGCCGAAGGTCTTCAGCACCGCATCCGTGAGGAAGGCAAAGACCATGAGCAGCGTGATATGGTGCGACCACTTGCTGAGCCGGTTGATCATCGCATAGGCGATCGGCACCGCCAGCACCGTGGTCAGCGCGGTGCAGACCAGCGCCATGACCAGCGTCCGCCACATGATCCGCCAGTAATGCCATTGGCCGAAGACGTCGCGCCAGATGTCGAGGTCCCATGTCCAGACCAGCCGGTAATACTGCGTCCCCTGGAAGGACAGCAGCGCGGTCATCCCCAGCGGGATCACGAAGAAGGCCGCGAAGATCACCAGCAGCGGCAGCGTCGAGAGTTGCAGCGCGCCATCGCGCCAGGACTTGTCCTGCATCGCCATCGCTCAGGGCCTCACCGCGAAGATGTCCGAAAGCGTCAGGCCGAGGCGCACCGCATCGCCGGCCTGCGCGGGCAGGACGGAGGTGCCCGGCAGGTCCATGACGATCTCGGCGCCGCCGCCGCTGGGGGCCACGCGGTACTGGATCGAGGCCCCGCGGATGAAGAACTCCGCCACCTCGCCCTCGATCGTGGCCTCGGCGGTTTCGCCGGGCGCCAGCAGGCGGAGCATCTCGGGGCGGATCATGAGAAGCGCCTCGCCCCCCTGCTCCAGCCCCGGCGCCAGCTGGCCGGGCGCCAGCATCGGTGCGGCGCAGTCGAGGGCATCGCAGTCGAACCGCAGCCCCGCCCCCTCGGGCGTCAGTCGGGCGGGCAGCAGGTTGGTGTCCCCGATGAAACCGGCGACAAAGGCATCGGCGGGGCGATAGTAGATCTCGGCCGGCGCCCCCAGCTGGACGATCTGGCCCGCGCGCATCACGCAGATCCGGTCGGCCAGCATCATCGCCTCCTCGAGGTCGTGGGTGACGTGGACAAAGCTGGTGCCCACGTGGCGGTGCAGGTGCTTCAGCTCCGCCTGAAGGGATTTCTTGAGCTTGGCGTCGAGCGCCGACATCGGCTCGTCCAGCAGCAGGACCGGCGGCTGCGACACCATCGACCGGGCCAGCGCCACGCGCTGCTGCTCGCCGCCCGACAACTCGTGCGGGAAGCGCGTGAGATAGCTTTCCTTCAGCCGCATCAGCTCGATCATGTGGCGCACGGCGGCGTCGATCTCGGCTGCCGGGCGCTTGGCCAGCTTGAGCGGGAAGCCGATGTTCTCGGCCACGGTCTTGTGCGGGAAGAGCGCGAGTTTCTGGAACACCATCCGCGTCGGCCGGGCCGAGGCCGGCACGCCCGCCATGTCGCGCCCGTCGATCGTCAGGCTCCCGCCCGAGAGGTCCTCGAAGCCTGCGAGGATCTTGAGCAGCGAGGTCTTGCCGCAACCCGAAGGCCCCACGAGGGCGAGGAATTCGCCATTGGCGACGCTCAGCGAGATGTCGGTCAGCGCGCGGTAGTCGCCGTAGTATTTCTGGATTCCGGTCGCTTCGATGATCGGGGATGGCACGTGCGGTCGTCCTGTCAGAAGGGGGTGGAAGGGGCCCGGTCGGGCCCCTTCTCCGTGAGGGATAAAGAGGGGCTCAGCGGGCGGCGGCCAGCTCCTGCTGCCAGATTTCCAGCATGTCGTCGATGTTGGGCGCCACGTCGTGGAACATCGACTTGTCCCAGGCCTCCCACATGTAATCCATCTGGAGCACGTCCTTCTGCTCGTCCGAGAAGAGCCCTTCCGCCGCCTGCGAGGGCACGAGGTTGCAGGTCGCCTCGGTCCAGGCCAGTTCCACGGCCACCTCCGGCGAGGTCATGTGCTTGAGCAGCGCCTTGGCCTTCGCGGCGTCGGCCGGATCCTTCACGATGCCGCTGGCCTCCATCCAGATGATGCCCTGGTTCAGGCCGTCCTTCGGTTCGGGCACGATGGACTGGATGTGCTTCTGTCCGTCCTTGCGCAGCGCCGAGGTGCAGTAGGTACCGCCGCCGATCAGCGTGCGGAAGGAGCCGTCCATGAGGCCCTTCTGCGCGACCGACAGGTCGGCCACCACGGCGCGGGTGTTCTTGAACAGCGCCCGCAGCACAAGCCGGATCTCGTTCAGCTCGGCCTGGTCGAGTTCCTTGTAGGGGTTGATCCCCGCGTGCAGCGCCATCGGCATGATCGGCCAGTCGCCCCAGTCGAGGACGCAGATCTTGTCCTTGTAGGCCGGGTCGAAGCAGGGATCGTAGCTGCGCCAGGTGTCGAGGTCGTCGTACTGGGTGTTCACCGTCGGGCCGACCCAGCCCCAGCGGGTCGGCAGGCCCGTGGTCTGGCCGTCGAACTGCAGCGGGCCGAAGGGCGCGCGGAACTGCTCGTAGAAGCTGTCATAGACATCCGCGAACTCGGCATCGTCGATGAACTCGGCGATCCCGGCCGGCCCCATGCGCTGCACCCAGGGGCTATCGGTGGAGACGACGTCGAAATCACGCCACGCGCCGGCGGCCAGCTTGGCGAACCCGCCCGGGCTGTCGGTGATCAGATCGATGGAGAGGTTGACGTCCTGCGCGGCCTCGAAGGGCTCGATGATCGAGGGTTTGTCGTAGCCTTCCCAGCACATGTATTGCATCGAGGTGGCGGCCCGGGCCCGGCGCGGCATCATCCCCGCAGCGGCCATGCCGGTGGCGCCCATGCCCTGCAGGAAGGCCCGGCGGTTGGGTGAGAACATGCTCAGTCCATTGGTCTTTTTCATGATTTACTCCCAGTTGGTTGTTGCCGCCCCCGGTTGCGCGGGGGCGATTGTTCACTCACACCACTTCGAGGTACCGCTCGCGCTCCCATGCGGAGACATGGCGCAGGTAGGTCTCGTATTCGTGCCTCCGTGCGTCGGCGAAGCCCTCGACGAAGACATCGCCGAAGATCGCCCGCGCCCGGTCGCTGGCGCGCAGACGGCGGGCCGCCTCGCCAAGGTCCATCGGCAGTGCAGCGCCTTCCGCCGCCCCCTCCGCATGGAGATCGCCCTCGGAGGGCGCGCCCGGCTCGATCCGGTTCTCGATCCCCCAGAGCCCGGCCCCGAGGCACATGGCCAGTGCCGCGTGGGGGTTCGTATCGGCCGAGGGAACGCGGAATTCGACCCGCGTGGCCGAGGGGCTGTCGTTCATCACCCGCGCCGCCACGGTGCGGTTCTGGATGCCCCAGCTGGCATGGGTCGGCGCCCACATGCCGGGCACCATGCGGCGATAGGCGTTCACCGTCTGCGCGCAGAGCGCCAGCAACTCGGGCATCAGGGTGACGAGGCCCCCGATGAAATGCCGCGCGGTGTCCGAGAGCCGGTCCGGGTCATTCAGGTCCGAGAAGACGGGCCGGCCCTCCGCGTCGCGCAGCGAGACATGCAGATGCCCCGACTGGCCCGAGAGCGTCTCCTTCAGCTTGGACATGAAGCAGGCGGTCAGCCCGTTGCGGCGGAAATAGCTCTTGGCGAAGTTCTTGAAGAGCGCCGCGTCATCGGCGGCCTTCACGCCCTCCGCATGGGTCAGCGGCACCTCGAGGCAACCCGGCCCCAGTTCGGTATGAAGCGCGTCCATCCCGATGCCGAGGGCGCGGGTCATCTCCTCCAGCCCGCTCAGCAGCGGCTGCTCGGTGGCCAGCGTTTCCAGCGAATAGGTCCGGTTTGCGAGGGCGTAGTGCTTGGGATCGGCAAAGCCCCCGGCGCGGAGCGAGGCGGCATCCTCGTCCAGCAGGAAGAACTCGAACTCGAAGGCGGAATGAACCGAGAAGCCCATCGCCTGGGCCTTGTCCAGCTGCCGCAGCAACTGGTTCCGGGCCGAGCGTTCGCCGAAGGCGGCGCTGTAATCCGCGATGCACACCGCCTCCTGTCCCTCGAAGGGCCAGGCCCGGACGGTCTCGGGGAAGAGACGCCCCTCCACATCGCGGTAGGCCCCGCCGCCGAAGGTCTCCTCGGCGATATCCCAGTTGTAGAGCACGTCGCAGAAGGGATAGCCGCCCGCCAGCAGCTTCTCCGCCTTGGCGCGCTCCACGCGTTTCACGCGCAGTTGGCCGTCCGGGTCGAAGATCCCGATGTGCACATGGGTCGCGCCGATCCGGTCGAGCGTTTCCTTGAAGGCGTCCAGCCCTGCGGCATCCGATTGCATCTTGTCGTCGTTCCGTATTTTCTGGGTCGGCCCCAGCTTAGGCAATCGCCGCCTGACAAAAATAACCCCAGAGGGGTATGGCTGCGGCACGGGTGGGACGGACGACATGAGTGACTGGAACAGATATCTGGCAGAGGCCATCTCGCAGGTCGGAGCCGAGGGGTTCGCCCCGGCGCTGGACCACGCCTGCGAGACGCTCTTTCCCTATGAAATCTCAATGTGTTTCGCCTATGAGGGCGCGCGCACGCCGGTGCCCCTGTGGCACAACATGGCTGCGCAGACGGCGCAGGTGGTGGTGACGGATTACTGCGTCGGCCCCTACCTGCTGGACCCGATCTATGCCGAGATCGAGGCCGGGCGCCGCAGCGGCACCGTGGCCCTGCGCCAACTGGCCCCGGACATGTTCTTCCAGTCGGAATACTATTCGACGCACTACAATCGCACCGGCATCCGGGACGAGATCGGTGTCTTTGCCGCCATCGGGCCGGGGCGCGTGGCCGTGCTCAGCTTCACCCGTCAGCGCGGTGCGCCGCTCTTCTCGGCCCGGGCCAAGACCCGCCTGGCCGAGGTCGCCCCGGTAATCGAGGCGCTGATGATCGCCCATTGGGGCAGCGACCAGCGCGGCGCCGCACCCGAGCCCCCTGCCCCCAGCGCCACGCCGCCGCTGCAGGTCCTGCTCGACCGGCTGGCCCAGGGCGTGCTGACCGCACGCGAGACCGAGGTGATCGCCATGGTGCTGCGGGGCTATTCCTCCGCCGCCATCGCCGCCACGCTCGACATCAGCGACGAGACGGTGAAGGTCCACCGCAAGAACGCCTATCGCAAGCTCGGCATCTCGTCGCAGGCACAGCTCTTCTCGCTCTTCGTGGCGGCATTGGAGCCCGCCTGATCGCCGCCCGGACCGCGGCTCTGCCCTGCTGCCTGACCCACCCGCCGGACACGAAAAACCCCGCGCAACCAATGGGCTGCGCGGGGTGAAAGCTCAGGGATGGATCGCTCAGGCGATGTCGAAGCGGTCCGCGTTCATCACCTTGGTCCAGGCTGCCACGAAGGCCTTGAGGAAGGCGGGCATGCCGTCATCCTGCGCATAGACTTCCGCGTAGGCCCGCAGGATCGAGTTCGAGCCGAACACGAGGTCCGCACGGGTGGCGGTGTAGGCCACGGCACCCGACTTGCGGTCGCGGATGTCGTAGACGCCGTTGCCCTTCGGCTCCCAAGCATAGACCATGTCCGTCAGGGTGACGAAGAAGTCATTGGTCAGCGCGCCTTCGGTCTGGGTGAAGACGCCATGCTTGGTCCCGCCGTGGTTGGTGCCCATGACACGCATCCCGCCGACCAGCACGGTCATCTCGTTCGCGGTCAGGCCCAGCAGCTGCGCCCGGTCGAGGAGCATTTCCTCGGCGGAGACGACGTAGTCCTGCTTCTGCCAGTTGCGGAATCCATCGGCCACCGGCTCCAGCGCGTCGAAGCTGTCGGCATCGGTCATCTCTTCGGTCGCGTCACCGCGGCCCGGGGCGAAGGGCACCGTGATATCGTGACCGGCTGCCTTGGCCGCCATCTCGACACCGACGTTGCCCGCCAGCACGATGGTATCGGCGAGCGAGGCGCCTGCCGCAGAGGCCAGCGGCTCCAGCACGTTCAGCACGCGGGCCAGACGCTCGGGCTCGTTGCCCGCCCAGTCCTTCTGGGGCGCCAGACGGATGCGGGCGCCATTGGCCCCGCCGCGCATGTCCGAGCCACGGTAGGTCCGCGCACTGTCCCATGCGGTCGAGACGAGGTCAGCGACGCCGAGGCCCGAGGCCGCGATCTGCGACTTGAGCCCGCCGATGTCGTAGTTCACCGGGCCGGCGGGGATCGGGTCCTGCCAGATCAGGTCTTCCTGCGGCACGTCGGGGCCGACGTAACGCGCTTTCGGGCCCATGTCGCGGTGGGTCAGCTTGAACCAGGCGCGGGCGAAGGTCTCGTTGAAATAGGCCGGATCGGCCATGAACTTCTGGCAGATCGCGTTGTAGATCGGGTCCACCTTCATGGCCATGTCGGCGTCGGTCATGATCGGCATCTTCTTGATCGAGGGGTCCTCGACGTCGACCGGCATGTCCTCGTCCTTGATGTCCACCGGCTCCCACTGCCAGGCACCCGCGGGGGATTTCTTCAGCTCCCACTCGTGGCCGAAGAGCATCTCGAACCAGCCCATGTCCCACTGGGTGGGGTTCTTGGTCCAGGCGCCTTCGATGCCGGACACCACGGTGTCACGGCCGATGCCGCGGCCCTTGGTGTTCATCCAGCCGATGCCCTGGTACTCAACGTCCGCCGCTTCCGGATCGGCCGAGAGGTCGGCCGCATCGCCGTTGCCGTGGCATTTGCCGATGGTATGGCCCCCGGCGGTCAGCGCCGCGGTTTCCTCGTCGTCCATCGCCATCCGGGCAAAGGTCTCGCGGACCTGCGCCGCGGTCTTCATCGGGTCGGGCTGGCCGTTCACCCCTTCCGGGTTCACGTAGATCAGGCCCATCTGGACGGCGGCCAGCGGGTTCTCCATGGTCTCGGGCTTGGAGACATCGCCATAGCGGCTGTCGGACGGCGCGAGCCACTCCTTTTCAGCGCCCCAGTAGACGTCCTTCTCGGGGTGCCAGATGTCCTCGCGGCCGAAGGCGAAGCCGAAGGTCTTCAGGCCCGCGACCTCGTAGGCGATCGTGCCCGAGAGGATCATCAGGTCAGCCCAGGAGACGGCATTGCCGTATTTCTTCTTGATCGGCCAGAGCAGACGGCGGCCCTTGTCGGTGTTCACGTTGTCGGGCCAGGAGTTCAGCGGCGCGAAGCGCTGGTTGCCGGTGCCGCCGCCACCGCGGCCATCGGCCAGACGGTAGGAGCCGGCGGCGTGCCATGCGACACGCGCGAACATGCCCACGTAGGAGCCCCAGTCCGCGGGCCACCACTCCTGGCTTTCCTTCATGAGCTGGCGCAGATCGTCCTTCAGCGCCTCGACGTCGAGCGTCTTCAGCGCGTCACGATAGTTGAAGTCCGCGCCGAGCGGCTTCGTCTTCGTGTCATGCTGGTGCAGGATGTCTAGGTTCAGTGCATTGGGCCACCAGCTGGTGACCGAGGTCTTGGTCGAGGTCTGACCGCCGTGCATGACGGGGCATTTGCCGCCTGCGGGAATATCGTTGCCGTCCATGGTTTCCTCCGGAATTGCTACCTGTGCTCCGGACGGGTCACTGGCCCGCCGGATATCCCATCGCCCTCATCCCGTGCGCAGGAGATCACGCTCGCCGGGGCTTGGGCCCTCTCTACCCGGGAGCGACGATAAACCAAAATCGCATTTTATTCACGTATCAATAAGATGGAATTATCACTCGAGCCCACGCCTCATCCCCGCGGGCGAAACCGCAAAAAGCCCTGCACAGGCAGGGCTTACGGGGCGGGGTGACAGGTGGCGCGCGCAGACACCGACAGGCGGTTCACCCTGGATACGCCGAGACGGTTCGGCGCAGGCAGTCCGGCGCACGATCACGTGCCGCAAACGGACAGTCCGACGAGAATCGGTGCATCCGGAACGCGCGTTTTGAGAAGGGGGAAATGGTACCGCCTTCCCGGTTTGAACGGGAGACCTCTGGATCCACAATCCAGCGCTCTAACCAACTGAGCTAAGGCGGCACTGCGGGGCGAGATACAGCCCTCTCGCCTCGATTGCAAGAGCGTGTGTCGGAAAAATCTCGACTTCCCCGACGGACACTTCGAGCGCCAGCCGCCGGCTTCCCATCCTGCCGCCGTCCCGTCCGGGCCGGCAAAAGAAAACCCGCGCAATCCGACAAGGAAAGCGCGGGCCCGTTTGGCTTTGAACCTTCCGTCGGCCGAGAGAGGCGACGCGATCATAGACCGTGCCCCCTCCCCGGCTTTCGTACCACCGTCCCGCCGCTGACGCGGGAGGGTGAGGCCTCTGCCTGCCTCCTCAAAACACAAATGGAGGCGAACTTGTTAACCATCTCAGGATGTTTCCGAAATGCGGCAAAATTATGTCAACAGGTCGGGAACCATCCTCAGGTTCTGATTTTAAGAAGTATTACGTCAAGAGTCACGCAAGATTATATGTGTTCAAAGTCAACTACTTACGCACCCCCCTTTTTCGGAGGGGCGGGCCCTGCGTTTGCTTGTATACACATGACCACCCGTCGCGACGCTTCCAGTAACGCCGCGGGGCGGCAGTCTTTTTTCCACTTCCGGTGCAGCGCGACGCGCCGGGGAAACCGCAGCGCACCAGCAGCCCGCGGACCCCGAAACTGCCGGATCTTGCAACTTTTCGCTGTCCGCGATAGCCAGTCGCATTCAGTCAGGAGAGCGTCATGGGCATCGACACGGAACGCGACATCGAAGCGAATCTTCAGATCGGTCCGACCGACCAGGGCATGGTCCGCATCTTTGTCGAAGCGGGTGGCACCGAGATCCCGATGGATTTCGATCCCGACGAGGCGCTGGAGATCGCTGAAGAGATCCGCGCTGCCGCCGCAGCCGCCGAGAAGCTTGCCAGCAAGGGCAAGAAGAAGCGCTGAGCTAGCGCGACACGCCGCCCTGCGGATCCCGCAGGGACTGCAGGCGGCGCGCCGTGTCGCGGGCGAACTTCAGCGTCAGCGCCTTGCGGCGCGCGCCGGCCAGCTTGTCCTCCGGCGCCATGCGGACAACCTCCCCGCCATAGGCATCCGCGATGATCAGCCCGGTTTCCTCCGGCAGGATCTCGACCGGGAACTCTCCGTCCACTGCCCAGAAGAAACGGTCGCACCATTGCAGGTAGCCCTGCCACTTCGCGTCCGACATGTAGTCGGCGCGGGAGGACTTGCATTCCACCACCCAGATCTCGCCCTTCGGACCCACGGCCATGACGTCGACACGACGGCCCCGCTCGGGCACGAATTCCTCGAGACAGGCAAAGTCATAGCCAGCCAGAAGGCGGCAGACGCCCCGCGCGATCAGCTGGCCGGGCTGCGGCGGTACGGGGGGAAGCAATGCGTCACTACTCATGCCCTCACCATATGAACATAAGGTGAACAGAGGCAAGAGCGCAGCAGACACCTCTGCGCGAGCGACATGTGCACGACGGATTGCACCTCCCCCCTTGTCGCCCCCCTGTCAGAGGCCTATGTGGGGTCTTGGCGGGTGCTGCCCTTCTCGTGAACGGTTACATTCCGGTGGCCTTAAGCAAATCCGAGGGAGCTGGCTCTGTCCGAGCCCTGGTTCGGTTACCTGGCGCCCACCTGTATGAACAGGTCCTCGGGAATGCGTCAACCAAACGGTCGCGTGCGGGCCCGCCACTTTTCCATCCGCGTTCACGGTTCCGAAAGGACCGCTGCGGCATCCTCTCATGGATGCATGACAGGAGCGCAGGATGCCCTTTTCTCAGCCCCCACATTCCCCGCGCGCTGTGGTCCTGCGGGTATTCGCAAGTCTGGCGATGGCCTGCGGCCTCGCGATGCCCATGCAGGCCGCCGATCTCTGCACCGGTTATGGCCCGCAGGCCCCGCGCGACATCGCCCTGCGCGCCGGGATCAACGCGCGGCACTTTTCCATGGCGCCCCCCGCCACGGATATGAACCTGTGCAATATCCACCTGCATGTGCAGGCGGAGCATTCCGGGCCCGGCTTCTCCCTCCCGGCTGGTGACGGCCCCCATGGCGGGTTTCGCTGCAACGACAGCGCCTACATGACTGCGGCGGAACAGGCGGACCCCACCGGCGGCGAGGGCCCCCTTCATGGCGTCGTGCCCGGGGACACGATCGAGGTACACTGGGTCCACACGAGTTGCGATGTCCGCCCCGGCGAGGGCCTGGGCGCCTGTTCGAGTGACAGCTGCGCCAACCCCGAGTTGCGCGTGGAATCGCAGGTGTTCCTCGTGGTGAACAATGCCGACGCGCTGCAGATGTCGGATTTCGACTACCCCGGCAAGGCCGACGACCGTGGCCTGCACCAGCCCCGCGCGCTGCCCGAAGGCACCGGGGCACCTGTCGTGTTCCTCGGCTCGACCACCGGCCCAAAGTATTCGGAGGCCGCCTGCTCCCCCCTCCAGGTCACCTGGAGTGTCCGACCGCAATGCGCCCGGATCGACATCACGTCCCTGCACGACTGGGCGGAGAGCAACGTCTTCAAGGAGGATCACGCTCATGGCGTGCGGGGCCTTGTCCGTGCTCCAGCGCTGTTATCCGCTATAGAGTGACCGGCCATAGGCGGCCGCCTCGCCTCAGCGGCGGGCCTTGGCCTCGGCGCGCACAGCTGCGGGTGTGTGGAACGTCACCGGCGACCGGCTGCCGCCGCGCGGGGCGTCATCTTCGCGCAGGCGCATCACGGCGATGGCGAACTGGACCCCGGCAAAGACGATCCCGTTGGAAAACCACAGCAGGAATACCGCGAGCAGGCCGGAGGAACTGTTGCGGACAAGGTGACCCAAGTTGGCCACGTTGAACCCGATCAGCGCCGCCACGAAGAGCGCGGCAACGGCGAACCCGATGAGGACATGGGTGATGTACAGACGGATGAGCTTGGGCATGACACGACTCCTGTCTCTGGAGACAAGAATACATTCAAGTGCCAATATATCAAGCCGCAGCCCTCCCCCGCGACCAAATGCGCAGGCGGAGGGCGATGCGCAAGGCGGTCAGAACGCCTCGGGCTTGGCCTCGCGGGCCATGTGATCCAGCACGGCGTTGACGAACTTCGGCTCCTTGCCTTCCGGGTAGAAGGCGCGGGCCACGTCGACGAACTCCACGATCACGACGCGCGGCGGGGCGTCACCCTCGACGAACTCGGCCCCCGCGGCACGGAAAAGCGCGCGCAGGGTCGGGTCGATACGGGCGATCGGCCATTTGGCGACCAGCGCACGGTCGGTCATCTGGTCGATCTTTGCCTGATGGTTCACCGCGTCGCGCACCAGCTTGCGGAACAGCGACAGGTCGCCCTCCGCCATCTCGTCGCCATCGTAGACGGCGCCGAACCGGAAGTCCTCGAACTCCCGGCAGACCGCTTCGATCGTCTGGCCGGAGCGTTCCATCTGGAACAGGGCCTGCACGGCATAGAGCCGCGAGGCGCTGCGCATCTTGCGCTTCTGGTTGCCGGAGAGGGCGGGTCCTTCGGTCATGGTGTTCGCTTTTCAGGCCGTGGTGATGCCGCTGGCGATCTGGACCTCGTCCGAGGGACGAAATCCGACGCCTTCGCGCGGAGCGCCCCATTTGCGCGAAAGCGCCAGCAAATGCAAGGCCGCAGCGGCCGCACCGCCACCTTTATTCTGATCGGCCACGCGCGCGCGGACCAGCGCCTGCTCGCGGGTCTCGACCGTGAGGATGCCATTGCCGATGCAGAGCCCCTGCAGACCCAGCAGCGTCAGACCGCGGGAACTGTCGTTGCAGACCGTTTCGTAGTGGGTCGTCTCGCCCCGGATGACACAGCCGAGCGCCACGAAGGCATCGTAGTTCGACATCCGCGCGGCCATGGCGATGGCAGTCGGGATCTCCAGCGCGCCGGGCACCTCGATCAGGTCGTGGGTCGCCCCCCAGCCCTCGATCTCGGCGCGGGCGCCGGCGATCAGTTCGTCCGCGATGTCCTTGTAGTAGGGCGACACGACGATCAGCGCCTTGGCAGGCTTGTCGAAGCTGCCGCGCGGCAGGATGTAATGCTGTTCGGCTGCGGCCATGTCACTTGTCTCCACTGATCCGGCGGGTGCCGGCGATATCGAGCCCGTAGGCATCCAGCCCCACGACCGAGGGCGTGCCGTGGTTGGTCAGCAGGGTCATGGCGCTGATCCCGAGCGAGGTGAGGATCTGCGCCCCCAGCCCGTACTGCCGCAGCACCTGCGGCGACACCCCGGCGTCGGCGTTCAGCTTCATATGGGTGTCGCGCAGCAGCACGAGAACCCCCCGGCCCTCCTCGGCGATGATCTTCATCGCGTCGCGGAATTCATCCGCGCGCCCCGACGGGCCGAGGCCCGCGACATCCTTGAGCGGGTCGAGCGCATGCATGCGCACCAGCACCGGCTCGGGCCCCGAGACATCGCCCTTGATCAGCACGATGTGTTCGGCGCCCTCGATGGCATCGGTGTAAACGCGCAGGGTCCATGTGCCCCCGAACTCGGCCTCGATCTCCTCCTCGCGGGTGACCTGCACGAGGTTGTCGTGACGGCGGCGGTATTTGATCAGGTCCGAAATCGTGCCGATCTTGAGGTTGTGACGCTGCGCGAAGGCCACCAGTTCCGGCAGGCGGGACATGGTGCCGTCCTCGTTCATGATCTCGCAGATCACGCCCGAGGGGTTCAGCCCGGCCAGGCGGCTGACGTCCACTGCGGCCTCGGTATGGCCGGCACGGACCAGCACGCCGCCCTCGCGGGCGCGCAGCGGGAAGACATGGCCCGGCGTCGCGATGTCCGAGGCGGTCTTGCCCGCGTCGATGGCCACGGCGACGGTGCGCGCGCGGTCATGGGCCGAGATCCCGGTGGAAACGCCCTCGCGGGCCTCGATGGAGACGGTGAAGTTCGTCTCGTGGCGCGAGGAATTGTGCGAGGCCATGAGCGGCAGGTTCAGCTCGTCCACCCGCTTGCCAGTGAGCGAGAGGCAGATCAGCCCGCGCCCGTGGGTCGCCATGAAGTTGATCGCCTCGGGCGTCGCCATCTGCGCGGGAATGACGAGGTCGCCCTCGTTCTCGCGGTCCTCGTGGTCGACGAGGATGAACATCCGGCCATTGCGGGCGTCCTCGAGGATCTCCTCGATCGAGGAGATGGCGTCACGCCAGTCCCGTTCGACAGGGCCGGCGTCTTCGTAGGGTTGGGTGCTGGACATGGGTCACCTCGGCAAAACTTTCGGTGGCCTTACCGCAGACCGGCAGCGAAGGCTAGGCCGGCGGTCGGGCCGGGACGCACAGGTCCTGCGCAGCCCCGGCCCTTTCTCTAGCCCTGCCGCGGCAGCGGGGCCAGCCGTCCCGCGACCCTTGGCAGGCACGAAACGGCGTCCCGGTCAGTCGAACTGCCAGAGCGCGGGGACGAAACGGTAGGCCGCGCCCTCCTCCACCACGTGGCCCACCCCCGGGAAGGGGAAGTGATAGCCCAGCACCGTGCTACGCTCTGCCGACACCGTGGCCAGCAGGCGCTGCCGGGTCTCCACCGCCAGCGGCCCGTCGGTGTCAGTGGTGTTGAACCACTCCGGCCGGGCGAAGTTCAGCCAGGCGTGGGTCATGGCATCGCCGAGGGCATAGAGCACGTCATCGCCGCTCTGCACCCGGACCGACATGTGCCCGGGCGTGTGCCCCGGCGTGGCGATCATCGTGACGCCGGGTACGACCTCGTGCCCCGCCTCCGCCAGCGTCCAGTCCACCCCCTCGGTCTGGAGCGAGTTGATCGCGCCGACGACGAACTGCTGTTCCTGCGGCTCCACCCGGTCCACGAGTCCATCCTCGAGCCAGTAGGCATGTTCCGCCGCGCCGATGGTATAGGCCGCCCCGGGGAAGAGCGCCTCGTCGAATTCGTCGCGCAGGCCCCAGATGTGATCCGGATGGGCATGGGTGATGATCACATGGGTGATATCCTCCAGCCCCAGCCCGAGGGCATCGAGGTTCGCCACCAGCCGCCCGGCGGTGTCGAAGAAGCGGTGGCCCGAGCCGACATCCACCAGCACCCGGGCGTCGCCGGTTTCGATCAGCAGGTGGTTGGTGTGGGAATAGCTCTGCTCCGGCGACAGGAAGTAGCGCGCCAGGAAGGCCTGTACCTCTGTCGGGTCGGCATTCACCCCCAGCGTGGAGGCCGGGATCCGGAAATAGCCGTCCGAGACGACGGTGAGCCGCATCTCTCCGAGGGTGAAGCGGAAATGCGCGGGGTTCTCGCCCGCGGGCGGTCCGAGCTCGGCCCGCAGGGGGCGGGACAGCCCGAGGGCGGGGGCGGCAGCGGCCAGCTTGAGCAGGTCGCGGCGGGTGGGGCGCAGCAGCGGCATGGGGATCTCCTCTCTCCTGCCGCGCAGCTTAGGGCGCGCCGCGCATCCCGTAAACAGATGCGAATATGTCAGCGCGTTTCCGGACCGAAATATCCCGCGCCCTCGAGATAGCCCGCCAGCCGCCCGGCCGCGGCCCAGGTCTCCTCCAGCGCGGTCTCCCCGATCAGCAGCACGGCGGGCCCCGGCAGGCGCGGATGGGCGGCGGCGATCATGTCGCGGGTCTCGGTCCAGCCGTGGAAGAGCCCCGGCGCGCGGGCGGCCTGCGCCAGCGGTTCGGGCGCGGTCACGGCAAGCGGCGGATGGATCAGCCCTGCCAGCAGGCAGTGCCGCACCGCCTCCAGCGCCGCGCGCCGGTCCTCGGGCAGCGCACCCTCGCGGAAGAGCCGCAGCGCGTTGGAGGTGAAGAGCAGCGCCGCCACATCGCGCCCCGACACCGCGCGGACCGAAGCATAGGTCTTGTAGGGCAGCCCCAGCTCCTGCGCCCGGGCGATCCGCATCCGGACGATCGGCAGCGGCAGCTTGGCCTCGGCCCGCGCGGCGCGGGCCCTGGTCCAGCAATGGACACGCCACGCCCGCCCGGCCTCCATGCTGGGGCCGTTGTTGTGCCCGGCCCCCGGCGGCGGAGGCGGCGTCTCTCTCAGTCCTGCCATTCCTGAAGCCGGGCCACGTAGCGGGCCATGGTGTCGATCTCGATATTGACCGCGTCGCCCACCTGCACGTCGTCCCAGTTGGTGACCGAGCGGGTGTGCGGGATCATGGTGATGCCGAAGCGGCGACCCGACACCTCGTTCACCGTGAGCGAGACGCCGTTGAGCGCGACGGAGCCCTTGGCGGCAATGAACCGCGCCAGTTCCTCCGGTGCCTCGAAGAGCATCCGGATGGAGCCCCCCACCGGCGTCATCTCCACCACCCGCGCCGTGCCGTCCACGTGCCCGGCGACGATATGGCCGCCCAGTTCGTCCCCCACCCGCAGGGGGCGTTCGAGGTTGATCCGCCGGCCCGTTTGCCAGCCGCCGACGGTGGTGCGCGCCTGCGTCTCCTCCGAGGCCTCGACCGCGAACCAGTCGGGGCCGGTCTCCACCACGATCAGCCAGACCCCGTCGCAGGCCAGAGAGGCCCCGGGCGGCAGGGTGGCCGTGTCATAGGCCGTGCGGATCTTCAGCCGCAGCCCCGGGGCATCGCTGCGCTCCACGAGGGTGCCGATATCGGTGACGAGGCCGGTGAACATGGGCTTTCTCCTTCGTTTTCCTGCCTAGCCAAGGACTTGCTCCGCCACAAGGCCCCCGTCGATCCGCCGGTCGGGTCCGCCGCGCGGGGCAGCCACCGCATGCCGCCCTGTCCCGCGCCGGGACGCGGCAACAATACGCCCCGGATCGCCTTATTTTTGCCGAAGAAGAAAGCTAGTGACAGGCTGAGACAACAAGTGATTTCCTGTATCCATGCCCCAGCAATCCCCCCCTGTCCCGGCGTCGAACCGGGTCTTCCTCTTCCTGCAGGGGCCACACGGGCCCTTCTTCAACCGGCTGGCCCGCATGCTGCGGCGCGCCGGGACGCAGGTCTGGCGGGTGGGGTTCAACGCGGGCGATCAGGCCTTCTGGCGCGACCGGGCCAGCTACATCCCCTACCAGGGCAGCGCCGAGGACTGGCCCGATACCTTCGCAAAGCTGGCACAGCAAAAGCAGGTCACCGACATCGTGCTTTACGGCGACACGCGGTCGATCCACGCCGAGGCGGTGAAACGCGCCCGCGCCATGGGCCTTCAGGTCCATGTCTTCGAGGAAGGCTACATGCGGCCCTACTGGGTCACCTATGAGCGCGGCGGCTCCAACGGGCACTCGCGGCTGATGCGCATGAGCATCGAGGAGATGCGCCGCGATCTGGAGATGTCCGACATGGACACGCCCCTGCCGCCCGCGAAATGGGGCGACATGCGGCATCACATCTTCTACGGCGCGCTCTACCACTGGTTCGTGATGTTCCGGAACGGGCGCTATGCCAGCTTCCGTCCCCACCGGGCCCTGACGGTGACGCAGGAGTTCCGGCTCTACATCCGACGCCTGCTGACCCTGCCCTTCACGGCGCTGGAACGCTGGATCGCCACGTGGCGCATCCGCACCGGCGGCTTCCCCTATCACCTCGCCCTGCTGCAACTGGAACACGACAGCTCGTTCCAGATGCATTCGCCCTTCTCCACCATGACCGAGTTCCTCGAGGTGGTGATCAAGGGCTTTGCCGAGGGTGCCCCCCTGCATCATCACCTCGTCTTCAAGGCGCATCCGCTGGAGGACGGTCGGGTGAACCTGCGCGCCGATATCCGGCGCCTGACGGCGCAATACGGCCTCAAAGGCCGGGTCCATTACGTTCGCGGCGGCAAGCTGGCGCAGCTGCTGGCGGATGCGCGCACCGCGGTCACCGTGAACTCCACCGCGGCGCAGCAGGTCCTGTTCAGGGGCATTCCGATCAAGGTCTTCGGCGATGCGGTCTATGCCAAGCCGGAGTTCGTCTCGACCCAGCCGCTGCCCGAATTCTTTGCCCAGCCAGGCCGCCCGGACCGCAAGGCCTATCAGGATTATCGGCGCTATCTGCTTGAAACCAGCCAGATTCCCGGCGGCTTCTACTCGGCCCGCGCACGCCGCCAACTGCTGCGCCTCGTGGTGGACATGATGCTGGCCCCCGAAGACCCCTATGATGCCCTGAAGTCGGGCACCGCGGCACCTCGGCAACAATTGCGGCTCGTGAACTGATCCCCACAAAAGACGGGACTGGTTTTTAAGACTGGATTCCGCTAGTTTACGAGCAAAACTTGAGGCAAATAATAATAGGTCGAGGAGACCGAGCAGTGAAACCCCTTGCAAACCGCTGGGCGAGATCCGTCGCCCTTTTGGCCATTGTGGGCCTCGTCGCCGCTTGTGGCCTGCCCCGCACCGGTCCGACAAAGAAGCAACTTTTCTCCGGGTCCGTCCAGCGTGAGGGCGATGCCTTCGTCGTCTCCGTGAACGATCGCGTGACCCGTGCCACCGCCGTCGTGCCCGCGCTCGGCTTCTCGGACAGCTTCGTGAACGCCGGTCAGGTCGGCTCCGACACGATCCAGCCCGGCGATACGCTGGGCCTGACGATCTGGGAAAACGTCGATGACGGCCTGCTGGCCGACGAGGGCCTGAACTCCACCGCGCTCGAAGAGGTGCAGGTCGACGGTCAGGGCTTCATCTTCGTGCCCTATGCCGGGCGCGTCAAAGCCTCGGGCAACACGCCCGAAGCGGTCCGCCGGCTGATCACCACCAAGCTCGAAGAGCAGACCCCGGACCCGCAGGTGCAGGTGCGCCGGCTCGCAGGCGACGGCTCCACCGTCAGCCTCGTCGGCTCCATCGGCGCGCAGGGTGTCTACCCGATCGAGCGCCCCACCCGCACGCTCTCCTCGATGATTGCCCGCGCCGGCGGCATCACCATCGAGCCCGAGATCGCCCAGATCAGCGTGATGCGCGGCGGCCAGAAATCCACCGTCTGGTTCCAGGACCTCTACAAGAGCCCCCGCTTCGACATCGCCCTGCGCGGCGGTGACCGGATCCTGATCGAGGAAGACACCCGCTCCTTCACCGCGCTTGGCGCCACCGGCCAGCAGGCCCGCGTGCCCTTCGAGAGCCAGAACCTCTCGGGGCTCGAGGCAATCGCGCAGGTTGGCGGGCTGATGGCCGCCTGGGCCGATCCCACCGGCGTCTTCGTGCTGCGCAACGAACCGGCGGAGATCGCGAACCAGGTGCTGGGCCGCAACGACCTCGTGGGGGAACAGCGCATGGTCTATGTCCTTGACCTGACGCGCCCCAACGGGATGTTCATGGCCCGCGACTTCGTGATCCGCGACGGCGATACGCTCTATGTGACCGAGGCGCCCTTCGCCCAGTGGAACAAGACGATCTCGATGCTGACCGGGTCGCTGACCACCCTCAACACGATCGACTCCATCGCCAACTAAGGCAGGAGATGGACGAGCGTTTCCATGATGATGCCGCCGGCGGGTCCTCCCGCCGGCGGCTGCATTTCTACACCGCCGGTTTCCTGCGCCAGCGGCGCCTGCGGCGCATCCTGACACTGGCAGGCTATGACCTGACGCTGGGCCGCCCCGCCCGCCGGATGGGGCCGGACGACCTGATCGCGGTCTGGGGCCGGGCCGCCTATGCCCACCGGGGCGAAGCCGTGGCCGAGGCAAGCGGCGCATCGCTGCTCAGAATCGAGGATGCCTTCCTGCGCTCGCTCCACCCCGGACGCGCCGGGGAACCACCGCTTAGCCTGCTGATCGACCGGCGGGGCGCCTATTTCGATGCGGCACAGCCTTCGGACCTCGAAGTGCTGCTGGCGAGCCATCCGCTGGATGACACCGCGCTCCTGAACCGCGCCCGTGGCGGCATCGCCCGGATGCGGGAGGCCCATCTCACCAAGTATTCCGCCGTCGTTCCCGAGGCGCCCCTGCCCGCGCCGGGCTATGTCCTCGTCATCGACCAGACCCGCGGCGATGCCTCCGTCACGCATGGCGGGGCGGATGCGAACACCTTCCGCGAGATGCTCTATTACGCGCAGGAGGAAAACCCCGGCGCGCCGGTGCTGATCAAGACCCACCCGGAGACCGCGCAGGGCCACCGGCCCGGCTATTTCACCGATCAGGATGCCAGCGAGCGCGTCACGCTCTTCTCCGATCCGGTCAGCCCCTGGGCGCTGTTGGAGGGGGCCGTGGCGGTCTATGTCGTGACCTCGCAGCTTGGCTTCGAGGCGATCCTCGCCGGGCACCGCCCGCGCGTCTACGGGCAGCCCTTCTACGCCGGCTGGGGCCTGACCGAGGACCGCCACCCCCTGCCCCTGCGCGCGCCGCGCCGGGGCCGCAGCCTGACCGCGGCACAGCTCTTTGCCGGGGCGATGATCCTCTACCCCACGTGGTACGACCCCGCCCGCGACCGGCTGGCCCGGTTCGAGGAGGCGCTCGGCCAGTTCGAGGCGCAGGTCCGGGCCTGGCGGGAGGACCGCCACGGCTGGGTCGCCCGGGGGATGCGGCTCTGGAAGCGGCCCTTCCTGCAGGGCTTCTTCGGGGGGCAGCGCCGGGTGCGCTTCTCCGAACGGGACGCCACGCCCCCCGCCCGCACCATGGTCTGGGCCGGCAAAGCCTCCGAGGGCAGCGACGCCTGGCGGCTGGAGGATGGCTTCCTGCGCTCCCGCGGGCTGGGCGCGGAACTGGTGCCGCCGCTGTCGCTCGCGCTCGACGACCTCGGCATCTACTACGATCCGACGCGCGAGAGCCGCCTCGAACGGATGATCGCCGCCCGCGCCCGCCTGCGCCCCGACCAGCAGCTGCGGGCCGAGGCCTTGACCCGCGCCCTCGTGGCGCGCGGGCTGACCAAGTACAACCTGCCCGGCGGCGACGCCGCGCTGCCCGAGGGGTACCGCATCCTCGTGCCCGGACAGGTGGAGGACGATGCCTCGATCCGCCTCGGCGCGGGCGAGGTCCGCACGAACCTTGCGCTCCTGCAGGCCGCGCGCGCGGCCAACCCGGAGGCGGTGATCCTCTACCGCCCGCATCCGGACGTCACCGCCGGGCTGCGGCCCGGCGCGGTGCCGCCCGAGGATGTCATGGCGCTGGCCGACGCCGAGGTCGCGCAGCACGACATGGCGCAGTTGCTGGAGGCGGTGGACGAGGTCTGGACCATCACCTCCCTCACCGGCTTCGAGGCGCTGCTGCGCGGGCGCAGGGTGACCGTGCTCGGCGCGCCCTTCTATGCCGGATGGGGCCTGACCCGCGACCTCGGGCCGCTACCGGAACGGCGGCAGGCCCATGTGACACTCGCAGGCCTCGTCCACGCGGCGCTGATCGACTACCCGCGCTACCGTGATCCGGTCAGCGGGCTGCCCTGCGCGGTGGAACTGGCGCTGGAGCGACTGGCGGAGGGCGCAATCGGGCGGCGCGGGCCGGGGCTGCGGCTGCTGGCGAAGGCGCAGGGGCTGCTGGCGAGCCGGGCGTCGCTCTGGCGGTGAGGGAAGAGGGGGCTGTCTGCCCCCCGGCCCTGCGGGCCGTCCCCCGAGGATACTTGGGAACAGTGGATGAGGGGGGTACGGTTCGGTGACGGACCTTCGGCGCGGGTTCGCCGAGGGATCGCGGGGGCTGGCGAAGCCTCCAGAGGCTGCCCGTGGCGGTGATCCGGGGCCTTGAACCGGCAATATCTCGGCAGGTGGTCCCTAACAGGTGGCGCGGTGCCAGCGGTGCATCACGTCACCGCCAAGGGGGCGGGTTTCGCGCAGGGTGAAGCGCGGGGCCTCGGCGAGGCGGTCGATGCCGAGCGCACCGAGGCCGGGGCGGCCTTCGGCGCCAAGCGCTACGCCGGCGGAGAAGACGATGAGTTCATCGACAAGATCCGCCTGCAGCAGCGAGGCGGCGAGCGCCCCGCCCCCTTCGCAGAAGACCCGCGTGAGGCCGGCGCCGCCAAGCGCCTGCAGCACCGCGGCGGGATCGAGTTGACGGTCGCGCAGCGCGCAGGAAAAGAGCCGGGCCCCCAGTCCCTGCCATGTCCGCACCAGCGTCGCATCCGCATCGGCGCCGTGGCAGAGCCAGACCGGCACTTCGGTTGCGGTGCGTGCCAGTTGTCCCAGCAGCGGCAGGTCGAGGCGGCGCGAGACCACGACGCGGACCGGCTGGCGGGTCACCCCCATGCCGCGTACGGTGAGTGCGGGATCGTCTGCGCGCGCCGTGCCGGCCCCCACCATGACCGCGTCATGGCGATGGCGCAGCAGGTGGACGTGGCGACGGGCCTCGGGCCCCGTGATCCACCGGCTTTCACCGCTGGCCGTGGCAATCCGCCCGTCGAGGGAGAGCGCCAGTTTCAGCGTGACAAGGGGGCGGCCCTGTTCGGTGCGCAGGAAGAAGCCCGCGTGATCATGCAGCGCCTCCTGCGCGAGCAGCCCGGTTGAGACCTCGATCCCGGCCTTGCGCAACAGGGCAAAGCCCTGACCGGAGACGCGGGCATCGCTGTCCTGCAGCGGGGCCACGACACGGGCCACGCCCGCCGCGATCAGCGCCTCGGCGCAGGGCGGCGTCTTGCCATGATGGGCACAGGGTTCGAGGGAAACATAGGCCGTGGCGCCGCGCGAAGCGCTGCCCGCCTGTGCGAGCGCCATGGGTTCCGCATGGGGGCGCCCGCCCGGTTGCGTCCAGCCGCGCCCCACGACGCGGCCGTCCTTGACCAGAACGCATCCGACCGCCGGGTTCGGCCATGTCTGCCCGCGTCCGCGACGGCCCAGCGAGAGGGCCATCGCGAGGAAGCGGCGGTCGTCAGTCTCGCTCACGCCCGGCTCACGTCTCGTCGCCGGGTTTGTCTTCGGGCAGGACCGGGGGACGCAGTTCGCTCACGAAGCGGTCGAAGTCGTCGGCGGCCTGGAAGTTCTTGTAAACACTCGCGAAGCGCACGTAGGCCACGGTGTCGATCCGGGCCAGGGCCTCCATCACGATCTCGCCGATCACCTTGGAGGGGATATCCGTCTCGCCCATGCTTTCCAGACGGCGCACGATGCCGCTGATCATCTGGTCGATCCGCTCCGGCTCCACCGGGCGTTTCTGCATCGAGATCCGGATCGAACGCTCCAGCTTGTCGCGGTCGAAATCCTCGCGCCGTCCATTGGACTTGATCACGACGAGATCGCGCAGTTGCACGCGTTCGTAAGTGGTGAACCGCCCGCCGCAGGCCGGGCAGAACCGCCGGCGCCGGATGGCCGCGTGATCTTCCGCCGGGCGGGAATCCTTCACCTGGGTATCAATATTGCCGCAAAACGGACAGCGCATCAGCCGGTCCCCTTTTCACTTCCGCCTCGTCACGTTGTGGGGTTATGCCCCAACTTATCCACAGCGACTATAGGACAGCCACGAAGCCTTGGGTAGTGCCGAATTCAGTGGCCTAGATGTGCTGCGACCTGACGGGCATGGGGCGCACGCCGATGCTCGAAGAGATAGAGGCCCTGCCATGTGCCGAGGCTCAGCCGCCCGGCGCGGACCGGGATCGAGAGGCTGACCGGCAGGAGCGCCGCCTTGATATGGGCGGGCATGTCGTCCGGCCCCTCGTAGGTGTGGGTCAGATAGGACATCGCGGGATGATCGGAGGGCGGCACGAGGCGGTGGAAGAACTCGGTCAAATCGGTGCGCACTTCCGGGTCGGCGTTCTCCTGGATCAGGAGCGAGGCGGAGGTATGGCGGACGAAGAGCGTCAGCAGCGCTTCCTCCGGATCGATCCCGCCGACCCAGTCCGCAACCTGCCGGGTGAACTCGTAGAGGCCGGCGCCTCGGGTCGGGATCGTGAAGGTGGTGTGGGCCATGCTGCCTGTTTTGGGAACTCAGCTTTGGAACTCAGGGGGACTGTGGGGGCCCGGAACGGGGCGACGATCAACAGAAGCCTAGCTCGGCCCCTGCCCCGCGGGCAAGCAGCCCACGTGGGGCACGCACCCGTCCACGGGGCGAAGTCACCCGGGCCAACACAGGCGCAGCCATTCACGTGGCTGCGTCAACTCCGGGATAACGATGGCATGGTAAGCTCGGCCCAAAGAACCCGGCGCGGAGAACTCGGCGCCGAGACCTTGGCGAAGATCACTTCGCCACGCAGCGCACGGGCGGCGCGGGCGGCATGTCCGAGGACATCTGGAGGGCGGCGCTGTCCTCAACCGGCGGCTGGAAGACATTCGCGATCGTGAGCACGCAGCGCCCGAGGTCCTCGGGGGCGACCTCGATCAGCACCGGTTCGGAGGGATCGTAGTATTCCGAGGGGGAGACGAGATCATTGTGGGACCCGTCAATTACGGAATAGGCCGCATAGGCGGCGGAAGCAGTCGCCGCGACCGCGACGAATGTGAGAGAAATGATGGCCTTGCGCATAATCGCACCCTTCGTTCTTCGATAAAATAACGTCCCGATGGCGAAAACGTTCCAAGGCCATGAGACGGGAAAAGGGATAACAAGGTCTTTCGCCCGGACGCCAGTAAGGGATTCCGGACCCTGACGTCGCGATGCGGTGCAAGATCAGCGCAGGACGCCGGCCCAAAGGCACGCAGTGTCGCGGCCGGCCCGCGCCAAACGGTACCTCAGCGCGCCGCGCCCTGCCATGCGGAGCGCTCGTGGGCGTTGCCCGCTTCGGGCGGGCGACGCGGCGGTGGGCACAGGCAATGTGACACGGGCAAAGCACCCCCGGCAAAGCAAAAGGCGCGCGGGGGGCCGCGCGCCTTTCAAATCTCTGCCGTTGACCGGCGGGCTTACTGGTCGAGGAACGACCGCAGCTTGCGCGAGCGGCTCGGGTGCTTGAGCTTGCGCAGCGCCTTGGCCTCGATCTGACGGATACGTTCGCGGGTGACCGAGAACTGCTGGCCGACTTCCTCGAGCGTATGGTCGGTGTTCATGCCGATGCCGAAACGCATCCGCAGAACGCGTTCCTCGCGCGGCGTAAGCGAGGCCAGAACGCGCGTCGTGGTCTCCTTCAGGTTTTCCTGAATGGCGCTGTCCAGCGGCAGGATCGCGTTCTTGTCCTCGATGAAATCGCCCAGCTGGCTGTCTTCCTCGTCGCCGATGGGCGTTTCGAGGGAGATCGGCTCCTTGGCGATCTTCATCACCTTGCGGACCTTCTCGAGCGGCATCTGCAGCTTCTCGGCCAGTTCCTCCGGGGTCGGCTCGCGGCCGATCTCGTGCAGCATCTGGCGGCCCGTGCGGACCAGCTTGTTGATCGTCTCGATCATGTGGACCGGGATCCGGATCGTGCGCGCCTGGTCCGCGATGGACCGGGTGATCGCCTGACGGATCCACCAGGTCGCGTAGGTCGAGAACTTGTAGCCGCGACGGTACTCGAACTTGTCCACGGCCTTCATCAGGCCGATGTTGCCTTCCTGAATAAGATCAAGGAATTGCAGGCCGCGGTTCGTGTACTTCTTGGCGATGGAGATCACGAGACGCAGGTTCGCCTCGACCATTTCCTTCTTGGCCTGACGGGCCTCCTTCTCGCCCTTCTGCACCTGCTGGACGATGCGGCGGAATTCCGAGATGTCGAGGCCGACGTAGGTGCCGACCTGCGCCATGTCGTTGCGCAGTTCCTCGACCTTGTCGGCGGAGCGTTCGAAGAACATCTGCCAGCCGCGACCGGCCTTTTCCGACATGCGGTCCATCCAGTTCGGGTCCAGCTCGTGACCGCGATACTCGTCGATGAACTCGCGCCGGTTGATGCGGGCCTGGTCGGCCAGCTTCACCATGGCGCTGTCGATCTGCATGATCCGGCGGTTGATGCCATAGAGCTGGTCGATCAGCGCCTCGATCCGGTTGTTGTGCAGGTGAAGCTCGTTCACCAGCTTCACGATCTCGGAGCGCAGCGTCTGATACTCGGCCTCTTCCTCGGCGGAGAAGGAGCCGTCCTCGTTCAGCGTGGCGCTGATCCGGCTGTCCTGGATCTCCGACAGGGTGGCGTAATCGGAGGCGATGCGGTCCAGCGTTTCGAGCACGCGCGGCTTCAGCGCGGCCTCCATCGCGGCCAGCGACATGTTCGCCTGATCGTCCTCGTCATCCTCGTCGTCGGAGGAAATCGGGTTGCCGTCCGCGTCGAGCTCCTGCCCCTTGGTCCGCTCGGAATTGGGCGCGGTGGAGACGTTGGCCGCGTCCACGACCGGCTCCTCTTCGTCGCCCAGCTGATCGCCGAAGGTGGTTTCGAGGTCGATCACGTCGCGCAGCAGAATGTCTTCGGAGAGAAGTTCGTCGCGCCAGATGGTGATCGCCTGGAAGGTCAGCGGGCTTTCGCAGAGCCCCGCGATCATCGTGTTGCGACCGGCCTCGATCCGCTTGGCGATGGCGATCTCGCCCTCGCGCGACAGCAGTTCGACGGAGCCCATCTCGCGCAGGTACATGCGCACCGGGTCATCGGTGCGGTCGAGCTTCTCCTGCGTGCCAGAGGACAGCGCCACATCGCGGTTCGAGTTGGTCTCGACCACGGCGGTGGACTTCTGTTCCTCTTCCTCGACCTCGTCGTCCTCGATGATGTTGATGCCCATTTCGGAGAGCATCGACATCACGTCCTCGATCTGTTCCGAGGAGACCTGATCGGGCGGCAGGACCTGGTTCAGCTGGTCATAGGTGATGAAGCCACGCTCGCGCGCTTCCGCAATCATCTTCTTGACCTGTGCCTGGCTCATATCGAGCGAGACTTCCTGCTCCTGGTCTTCCTGCTGGGTCTCTTCGGTATTGTCCTTGGCGGCCATGCGGTGCTCCTAAAAGCGGGCTCGGGATGATTCGATGATCCGAATCAATAACGCGAATCCGCGATTCGCACACCCGTTTACCCCGTTTTCTTTATATTTGCGTCACCAAGTCATCACTTGCGCGTCTTGGTGAAGCGAATCGTTTCCATCAGCGCATCCAGCGCACTGCGTTCTTCCCGGTTGATTCGGGCGCCATTCGCACCCAGGTCGTACTCGGCCTTGTCCTCCTGCATGGAGCGAGCCGCACGATTTTGCGCCTGTGCAGCCTCGCCCAGACGATAGGTCAGGGTCTCGTCCGCAGGGCCGTCGAATTCTTCCAGCGCCTCTTCTATTTCGCCACGCAGCCCATGCTGGGCGGACAGCTTGGCCAGTTCCTCGGCCACCGTCATGCGGGCGATCTCTACATCCCCGCGGCGGCGCACCGGGGGCGTAAGCGCCACATGGGGATTGGACAAGAAGGAATCAACCGCGTGGGCGCCCATTTCATAGGCGATCGCCTCCTGCAGGGCCTCCGATCCGTTACCCGCATGGGTCAGGATCAGGCGGCGCAGGGCGGCGTGATGGGGGTCTGAACAGCTCATCCGCTCGACCTGCATGTCGAACTCCAGCACCAGCTCCGGCGTCAGGATCAGCGCAGCGAGGATCACCGCCTCGCGCAGGCGCTCCTGCACGCTGTCGTCGTCCATTGCCAGCGGCGAGGCCTTGGTCGAGGCCGTGGGCGGCAACGCCACGTTGCGCCCGCCCGGCGACCACGGCTTGCGCGACCCGCGTTTGCCGGAGAAGCCACCGCCTCCGTTGAAGCCACCGCCGTTGAACCCGCCCCCGTTGAACCCACCGCCAAAGCCCCCCTCCCCGCGGCCGTCGCCGTCGCGGCGCCGCTTGAAGAGGTCCTGGCGCAGGTCGAAGATCGCATCGCCGTAGTGGCGGCGCAGCGAGGTGTCCTTGATCTGCTGCAGCTTCAGCCGCAGCGTCTTGTCGAGCGCGGCACGCCGTTCCGGGCTGTCGAAGGTCTTGCCCTCGACTTCGCGCTGCCAGAGCAGGTTGACCATCGGCAGGGCGCCTTCCAGCACCTTCTGCATGGCCTCGGCGCCCTCGGCCTTGATCAGGTCGTCGGGGTCCTTGCCTTCGGGCATCAGGGCAAAGCGCAGGGCACGGCCCGCCTCCAGCAGCGGCAGGGCAAGGTCGATCACCCGCAGCGCGGCGCGGAAACCCGCGGCGTCGCCGTCCAGAGCGACGACCGGCTCCGACGACATCTGCCAGAGCATCTGGAGCTGGTGTTCCGTCACCGCCGTCCCCAGCGGCGCCACGGCCCCGCCGAAGCCCGCCTCAACCAGCGCGATCACGTCCATGTAGCCCTCGGCCACGATGACCGGCTGGCCCTTGCCCGCAGCGGCCCGTGCGGGCCCGTGGTTGTACAGCGAGCGGCTCTTGTCAAAGAGTGGCGTTTCCGGCGAATTCAGGTACTTGGCGCGGGCATTCGGGTCCATCGCGCGACCACCGAAGGCGATGCAGCGGCCCCGGGCATCGCGGATCGGGAACATGATCCGGTCGCGGAACCGGTCATAGGGCGCGGCATTGCGGCCCGGCTCGTCCGGCTTGGCGCAGATGCCGGCCTCGACGATCAGATCGGGGGAAATCCCCTTGGCGGTGAGATGCTGGAAGGCGCCTTGCCGGGCATTGGGCGCAAAGCCGATCTCGTGCCGTTGCAGGGCCTCGCCGCGCAGCCCGCGGCGTTCGAGGTAGGCGCGCGCCTCGGTGGCGGCCCCGGTGGAGAGCTGCATCCGGTAATATTGGACCGCGGCTTCCATCACCTCGACCAGCTGGCTGCGCTTGTCAGCCTTCTTCTGCGCCTGGGGATCCCGTTCGGGCATCTGGAGACCGGCCTCGCGGGCGAGGATCTCCACCGCCTCCATGAAGCCGGTGTTCTCAGTCTCGCGGACGAAGGAAATCGCGTCGCCCTTGGCGTGGCACCCGAAGCAGTAGTAGAAGCCCTTCTGGTCATCCACATGGAAAGACGCGGATTTTTCATGGTGGAAGGGGCACGGCGCCCACCAGTCGCCCTTGGCCTGGTTCGATTTCCGTTGATCCCACATGACCTTGCGGCCCACGACCTGGCTCAGGCTCAGGCGGGTGCGCAGTTCATCAAGGAATCCGGGTGGCAGGCTCATACAGGGAATATCGGTCCGGGGGCGGGGTCTGTCCAGAGCCGCGCGAGATCTCGCTTGGGTCCGGTCAGGGCCGCCCGCCTACAGCGCCGAGCACGAGGGCGCAATAGATCTCTTCCAGTTCCGCCAGCGTCAGCTTGCCGCCGGGCCGATACCAGGTGGTGACACCGGTCAGCATGGCGATCAGCGCCCGGGTGCTGACCCGCGCATCGGTGATCTGGAAGGCCTCTGCCGCCTGCCCCGCACACAGGATCGCCTCCAGATGCGCCTCGTAGCGGGCCCGCATCGCCTCGAGCGTGGCAAAGTTCTCCTCGGTCAGGTTGCGCAACTCCATGTAGGAGATGAAGACCTCGTCGGGCCGGGCGGAGTGGAAGCGCAGGTGGAACCGGGTGAAGCCCTCCAGCGCCGCCACCGGATCGGCGGGGCGCGGCTCTGCCTCCAGCGCGGCCAGCAGCTCCTCCATGTGGACCGTCAGCAGGTCCATCAGCAGGGATTGCTTGTCGCTGACGTAATTGTAGAGCCCGCCGACCTGCATCCCCACTTCCGCCGCGATCTGGCGCATGGAAACGGCAGCATAGCCCTGACGGGCAAAGAGCGTCAGGGCCGCGGCGCGGACGCGCGGGCCGGTCTGGGCGGCGAAGGAACCTTGGGTGCGGGCCATGGCGCCCTTTCTACCTGCCCCCCCGGCGCGTTCAAGCGGGTATCCGGCGCGCGGCCGCCCGGCGCCTCTGCGCGCTTGCAAGCGGACGGGGCTTGGGGCAATGAACAGACATGCGCCGCGCTGACCGCCCTTCCCCCCGTCTTCTGCCTGCCCTCGTGGCGGGCTGCCTGCTGACGGCGGGCTGTGCCGAGATCCCCGCGCTGGAGGGCACGATCAGCCCCGAGGCCGCCGCCGCCCCCTACCCGAAGGTGCTGCCGGTCGAGCGTATCCTCGTCGGCGCCGCCGCCGCGCAGACCGCAACGCCCGAGACACAGGCCCAGTTGGAAGCCCGCGCCGCCGGACTGCGCGCCCGGGCGGACCGCCTGCGCAACCGGACGATGGCCGAATAAACACCCGATCGGCGCTCCCGATCCGGCTTCCGCTCTGTCGTCGATCCGGCCCTGATCCAGCCCAGACCCCGCGCTTTGAGGGCAACGCCCCCTGCGCTGTCCTCAAAGCCGCGTTGCACGCCGCCCCCGAACCGATTATCCCCGGCGAAACCGCACTCTGAACATCGGGAGAACAGCATGAGCCAGACCGCCGCACCGCTCCGCCTCGGGATCGCCGGCCTCGGCACCGTGGGCGTTGGCGTCGTCCGCATTATCCGCCGGCAGGCCGCCATGCTGACCGCCCGCACGGGCCGCGAGATCGTCATCACCGCCGTCTCCGCCCGCACCCGCGACAAGGACCGCGGCGTCTCCCTCGCCGGTTACGCCTGGGAAGACGATCCCGTGAAGCTCGCCACGCGCGACGACGTCGACATCTTCGTCGAGCTGATGGGCGGCGCCGACGGCCCCGCCAAGGCCGCGACCGAGGCCGCCCTGAAGGCCGGCAAGGACGTGGTCACCGCGAACAAGGCGATGCTGGCCGTGAACGGTCAGGCCCTGGCCGAGCTGGCCGAGGCCGAAGGCCGCGTGATCCGCTACGAGGCCGCCGTCGCCGGTGGTATCCCCGTCGTGAAATCGTTGCTCGAAGGGCTGGCCGGGAACGAGATCACCCGCGTCATGGGTGTCATGAACGGCACCTGCAACTACATCCTGACCCGGATGGAAAGCGCGGGCCTGCCCTACGAGGACGTCTTCGAGGAGGCCCGCCAGCTGGGCTATCTGGAGGCCGATCCCGAGCTTGACGTGGGCGGCATCGACGCGGGCCACAAGCTGGCGATCCTCGCATCCGTCGCTTATGGCACGCAGGTTGCCTTTGACGACATGGAGCTGGAAGGCATCGGCGAGATCACCATCGACGACATCCGTCAGGCCGCCGACATGGGCTATCGCATCAAGCTGCTGGGGGTGAGCCGCAAGACCGGCCGCGGGCTGGAACAGCGCATGGCGCCCTGCCTCGTGCCCGCCTCCTCGCCGCTGGGGCAGCTGGAAGGCGGCACCAACATGGTGGTGCTGGAAGGCGACGCCGTCGGCCAGATCGTCCTGCGCGGCGCCGGCGCCGGTGAAGGCCCGACCGCCTCGGCCGTGCTGTCCGACATCTGCGACATCGCGCGCGGCTTCCGCCTGCCGGTCTTCGGTCAGCCCGCCGCTTCGCTGGAGGCCGCCACGCCCGCACGCTCGGTCTCGGCCGCGCCCTACTACCTGCGCATGATGCTGCAGGACAAACCCGGCGCGCTCGCCAAGGTGGCCACCGCGCTTGGCAGCGAGGGCATCTCGATCCACCGGCTGCGCCAGTACGATCATGACAACGCCTGCGCCCCGGTGCTGATCGTGACCCACAAGTGCCTGCGCAACGATCTCGACCGCGCGATCGAGGCGATGCAGGCCACCGGCGTGGTGGTCTCGGGCCCGGTCACCCTGCGGATCGAACAGGTCTGAGGCCCGGTTTGTCGGATTTCCTCGGCATCTCCGCCTCGCTCACGGGCCGCCGCTGGGTCGGCCCGGGGGCCGAGGTGGACCGCATGGCCGAGGCGATGGAGCAGGTCACCGCCCTGCCCCGCCCGCTGTGCCAGGTGCTGGCGCGGCGCGGCGTGCCGCCCGAGAAGGCCGCAGCCTTCCTCGAGCCCAGGCTGGGCACCCTGCTGCCCGATCCCCGGTCTCTGCGCGACATGGAAAAGGCCGCCGCGCGCTTCCTCGCTGCCGTGAAGAAGCGCCAGCGGATCGCGGTCTTTGCCGACTATGACGTGGACGGCGGCACCTCGGCCGCGCTGCTGATCGACTGGCTGCGCCAGATGGGCCGCGAGGCCACGCTCTATATCCCCGACCGGATCGACGAGGGCTATGGCCCCAACGTGCCCGCCATGCAGGAGCTTGGCCGCCGGCATGACCTGATCGTCTGCGTCGACTGCGGGACCCTGTCCCACGAGCCGGTGGCGGCGGCGGGCTGTGACGTGGTCATCCTCGACCACCACCTCGGCGGCGAGACCCTGCCCGACTGCGTGGCCTGTGTGAACCCGAACCGGCAGGACGAGGACGGGGCGCTCGCGCATCTCTGCGCCGCCGCCGTGGTCTTCCTCATGCTGGTGGAGGCCAACCGCCAGATGCGCGACGAGGGCGCCAAGGGCCCCGACCTGATGGCGATGCTCGACCTCGTGGCGCTTGGCACCGTGGCCGACGTGGCGCCGCTGATCGGCGTGAACCGGGCGCTGGTGCGGCAGGGCCTGAAGGTCATGGCGCGGCGCGACCGCGTGGGGCTGGCAGCGCTGGCCGACGTGGCCAAGATGAACGCCATGCCCAATTCCTATCACCTCGGCTTCCTGCTGGGGCCGCGGGTCAACGCGGGCGGGCGGATCGGCAAGGCCGACATCGGCGCACGGCTGCTGGCCACCACCGACCCGCACGAGGCCGCGGCCCTGGCCGAACGCCTGGACCAGCTCAACCGCGAGCGGCGCGAGATCGAGAACCGCGTCCGCGACGTGGCCATGGAACAGGCCGAGGAACGCGGCCTCGACGCGCCGCTCGTCTGGGCGGCGGGCGAAGGCTGGCACCCCGGCGTCGTCGGCATCGTCGCCTCGCGGCTCAAGGAGGCCACCAACCGCCCCGCCGTGGTGATCGGCCTCGACGGGGACGAGGGCAAGGGCTCGGGCCGCTCCATCGCCGGTGTGGACCTTGGCGCCTCAATCCAGAAGCTGGCCGCCGAGGGGCTGCTGATCAAGGGCGGAGGGCACAAGATGGCCGCGGGCCTGACCGTGGCCCGTGACCAGCTGGAGCCCGCCATGGCGCGCTTGGCCGAGCTGCTGGCGAAACAGGGCGCGGGCGAAGCAGGCCCCGCCGACCTGCGCGTCGATGCCCTGCTGATGCCGGGCGCCGCCACGGTCGAACTGGTGCAGCAGCTGGAACAGGCGGGCCCCTATGGACAGGGTGCCCCGGCGCCGCGCTTTGCCTTCCCGGACGTGAAGATCAGCTTTGCCAAGCGGGTGGGCGAGAGCCACCTGAAGATCGGATTCGGCGACGGCATGGGCGCGCGGCTCGACGCGATCTGCTTCGGCGCCTTCGATGGCCCGCTGGGGCCGGCACTGGAAGGGCACAACGGGCGGCGATTCCACCTCGCCGGGAAGATCGAGATCAACGATTGGGGCGGGCGGCAGTCGGTTCAGATGCGCCTCGACGATGCAGCCCCGGCCTCCGAGGGCTGACAGCCTTCGTAACCACCCGGATTTCCTTGGATTTTCGGCGCCGCTCGCGTTGCCGCTAGGTCGCCGGGAATTTTCTGCGAAAACCGCATTCTCCCCCTTGCGCCGGATCGCGGCTTTGCCTAAACACCGCCCCACACCAAGAGTGGCCCGTTCGTCTATCGGTTAGGACGCCAGGTTTTCAACCTGGAAAGAGGGGTTCGATTCCCCTACGGGCTGCCACTTTTCCCCGACATAATCTGCACCAGAACGGCAGCGGCGCGCCTGCGCTCCGTCCCTGATCCGCTTTCATCCGCAGGGTCTCCCGGACGCCCCCGCTCGGTCTGATTTCATCCGATCCGCCCCCTGCCCTGCGCGCCCCGTGCGGGCCATGGGTCACCTTGAGCGAGACACCGAAGCGCGCAGCAGATCGTTCGGGCCTGCGCCCCACCACCTGAAGCGCCTGACACGCGGCCCCTCCAAGGCGGGCGGATCGGCCCCACCGAAACGGTCCCCGTCCATGCGTCCGGGGGCGAGGCCTCGACGTCACGCGCCGCGTCCCTTCAGACAGCCCCGTCCGCGCGCATCAGCCATGTCCTTGCGTCACCAGGATGCGAAATTTCGATCCCGCCGCATCTTCCCTCTTGCGCATGTCTGCCGGCTCTCATAGAAGACCGCTCACGCCAAGAGCGGCCCGTTCGTCTATCGGTTAGGACGCCAGGTTTTCAACCTGGAAAGAGGGGTTCGATTCCCCTACGGGCTGCCATTGGTGTTCCCCAGACATTGCCAGATACCAGCGGCTCAGCCGTCTCCGCCGCCCATCGCGTCGTCCCGAAACGCAGGCGGTCCGCGCCGTTACGCGCGGCGTTCCGGCGGCGCCCCGCGCATGACCACGCGTGAAGAAGCGCCTTTCTGCCGAGCGGATGGCTTGACGATCACATCTGTTGGACGGAGACCCGCGCGGGCGCGTAATGGCGCACGACCGGGGGATGCGACTCCCCCGCGCAAGGGCCAAGAGGCCGATACCAACGGGCGGAGCCAATCCGCCGGAGACGACCGAGCAGGAGCAACAGTGAACAGGTGTTTCAGACCGACGCCCGTCAGGGCGGCGCCGTGACCGACGTCAGACCCTTCCAGATCCGGGGGCGGTTCCTGACCGCCGTCTCGCTACAGCCCGCCGGCGGGCTGCCCGACGCGGCCTTCTGGGACGCGCTCGACGAGAAGCTGCGCCAGACCCCCCATTTCTTCGAAAACGCCCCGCTGGTGCTCGACATGGGCAAGGCGCCCGAGATCGCCAGCAACGCCGATTTCCGTGCCATCCTGCGTGAATTGCGACAGCGCCGCCTGTCGGCCTTCGGGGTGTTCAACGCCACCGACGAACAGGTCGCGGCCGCCGAGGCGGCGGGGCTCATCCGCATCTCGCTGGGGCGCGACGCCCCCCTGCCCTCGCGCGACCGGCGCAGCCCGGCAGGGCGCGATCCCAAGCGGCTGCTGCCGCCCGACAACCTCGTGATCGAACGCCCGGTGCGCTCGGGGCAGACGGTGATGGCGGATCGCGGCGACCTGATCGTGATCGGGCCGGTCAGCTCGGGTGCCGAGTTGATCGCGGCGGGCAACATCCATGTCTATGGCCGCCTGCGCGGGCGCGCCATGGCCGGGGTCCACGGGGACCAGAACGCGCGAATCTTCTGCCACGACCTCGATGCGGAACTGCTGGCGATCGCCGGTCTCTACCGCACCAGCGACAACATCGGGGATGCGCTGCGCCATTGCAGCGTGATGGTCCGGCTGGAGGGCGAAAGCCTCCACGTCGAGCCGGTGGGCGGAACGGACGCGGATACAGCTAGGAGCAAACGGTGAAAGAGGAACGCGGAAACAGCAAGGTGATCGTGATCACCTCGGGCAAGGGCGGGGTCGGCAAGACCACCTCGGCCGGGGCGATCAGTGCAGCGCTCGCGAAACGGGGCCACAAGACCGTGGTCATCGACTTCGACGTCGGCCTGCGGAACCTCGACATGATCATGGGCTGCGAGCGCCGGGTGGTCTTCGACTTCATCAACGTGATCCAGGGCGACGCCAAGCTGAAGCAGGCGCTGATCCGGGACAAGCGGCTCGACAACCTGTCGATCTTGCCGACGTCGCAGACCCGCGACAAGGACGCGCTGACGCAGGAAGGCGTGAAGAAGGTGCTCGACGAGCTGCGCGAGGACTTCGACTACATCATCTGCGACAGCCCGGCGGGCATCGAGCGTGGCGCGCATCTGGCGATGTATTACGCCGACGAGGCCGTGATCGTGACCAACCCCGAGGTCTCCTCGGTGCGTGACAGCGACCGGGTGCTGGGGCTGCTCAACAGCAAGACCGCCAAGGCCGAGAACGGCGAAGGCATCAAGGCGCAGGTCTTGCTGACCCGCTACGACGCCACCCGGGTCGAGAACGGCGAGATGATGACCGTGGAGGACGTGCTCGACATTCTCGCGGTGCCGCTTCTCGGCATCGTGCCGGAGAGCCAGGCCGTCCTGCGGGCGTCGAACCTCGGCGTGCCCGTCGTGCTGGACGAGCCCTCCGCCGCCAGCCGCGCCTACGAGAGCGCGGTGGCCCGTCTCGATGGCGAGGAACTCGAGATCAAGATCGAGAGCGAGCGCAAGCCGGGCTTCATCGGGCGGCTGTTCGGGCGGGCGACATGAAGACGTTCGGCCTGATCCCCTGGCCGCGCAAGGCCAACTCCGCCCGCGCCGCGAAGGAACGGCTGCAAATCCTTCTGGCCCATGAACGCTCGGGCGGCAGCTCGCCCGACTACCTGCCGGCGTTGCAGCGCGACATCCTCGAGGTGATCCGCCGCCACATGGAGATCGACAGCGACGCGGTCGAGATCCGGATGGAGAAAGGCGAGGACGTGTCGAGCCTCGAAATAAATATAGAGGTGCCCGCGAAACCGGCGCCGAAGAAGACCGCGAAGTCGTAAGACCGCGGTCGTCTCGAGGTAAGGAAGAGGCCCCTGACGGGGCCTTTTTCATGGGCCTCGCTTGCGGGCGTTGCTCATGGGCGCGGGGCGCAGAAGATCATGGTGGCGCCTCCGCCAGCCGACAGGGCGCCGCTGGCCCGGGGTCGCTGGTCCCGATCCCGTTTCTGGCACCGTTGGGCCCTTCGGCACGAGCGACGTCCAACCCGCCCCAAGCCCCGCCAACTCCCGCCGCTTCGCCCTCACCGCCTGCCACGAAGCCGCGCATCGCCGGCGCGCGCGGGGGCGATCCAGACCTCTCTGGCCACCACTTTATGGCAGCCAAGCTCGCCGCCCCCTCGAAGGGGACCGCCCAGCCTCGACCCAAATCGCCGCCGCGTGGGGGCGCGTCGGCGGTGCGCGGCGGCCTGCGGCCTTGTCCCGCGCGGGCGGCGGTCGTCGGCCCTGTGGAGGGCTTGCGAACACCGGCGGCATCCGTCGTCCCGCCAGTGGATCAGGCAGGCCACCGGCGGGAGCGGGACTTTACAAAGACCAACGCGCAACAGACAGGCCGCAACCGGCAACCGCCCCCAGAAAAGCAAAAAGGCCCCCAACCGGGGGCCTTCGTCACGCATAGCGAAAAGCCGATCGCTCAGCCCTTCGTCTCCAGTGCGTCGAGCCGGGCCTTGAGCGCGGCGTTCTCCTCGCGGGCCTTCAGCGCCATGGCCTTCACGGCGTCGAATTCCTCGCGCGTCACCAGATCGCGATCCGCCAGCCAGCGGTCGATCATCGAGTTGAACGCGGTCTCGGCCTCGTCCTTGGCCCCCTGAGCCACGCCCATGGCGTTGGTCATCAGTTGCGACATGTCGTCAAAGAATTTCGAGCGGGTCTGCATGGGTCTCTCCGGCGTTACCTTTGCCCCCTATATGGGCCGGGCGTGCCGCGCTCACAAGGATGAAAGCCCCCGTTGACTTCACGCGGGGCCGAGTGAAAGAAGACCGCATGATGCTGCCCTCTCTTCAGGCGTTCGCCCTGCCCTTCCCCGACATCTCGCCCGAGATCTTCTCGATCTCCCTCGGTGGGTTCGAGTTCGCCCTCAGGTGGTACGCCATGGCCTACCTCGTGGGCATCCTGCTGGGCTGGGCCCTGCTGCGCGATGCCATCGCCCGCGCGAGGCTCTGGCCCGCGGAGACGGCGCCCCTGACCCGCGCTCAGCTGGAGGAACTGCTGACCTGGCTGATCCTCGGCATCGTGGTGGGCGGGCGGCTCGGCTTCGTGCTCTTCTATCAGCCGGCCTATTACCTGACCCACCCGCTGGAAATCCTGCGCATCTGGCAGGGCGGCATGGCGTTCCACGGCGGGTTCCTCGGCGTGGTGATCGCCACGGCGATCTTCTGCCGCCGTCACGGGATCCCGATGCTCTCCATGGCGGACGGTCTGGCACTCGCCGCACCGCTGGGTCTGATGCTGGGCCGGATCGCGAATTTCATCAACGGCGAGCTCTGGGGCCGCCCGACCGATGCGCCCTGGGGCGTGATCTTCCCCGGCGCGGCCGCGCAGGACTGCGCCGGCCCCGTAGGGATCGTGGACGGGCTCTGCGCCCGCCACCCCTCGCAACTCTACGAGGCCGCGCTCGAAGGGCTGGTGCTGGCGCTGATCCTGATCCTCGCGGCCTACCGCATGGGCGCCCTGAAACGGCCCGGGCTGACCCTCGGTCTCTTTGTCGGCGGCTATGGCGTGGCGCGCTTCATCGTCGAGTTCTTCCGCCTCGCCGACCAGCAGTTCATCACCACCGACAACCCCTATGGCCACGTGCTGCGGATCACCGAGACGATCGGGCTGACCATGGGCCAGCTGCTCTCGCTGCCGATGGTGCTGATCGGGGCGGGGTTCGTGCTCTATGCCCTGACGCGGCCCGCGAAATGACGGCGCTGAAGGACCATATCCTCGCCCGGATCGCGGCGGAGGGACCGATGCGGCTCTCCGATTACATGGCCGAATGCCTGCTCCACCCGCAGCATGGCTACTACACCACCCGCGATCCGCTGGGCACGGCGGGGGATTTCACCACCGCCCCCGAGATCAGCCAGATGTTCGGCGAACTGCTGGGGCTGGCGCTGGCGCAATGCTGGGTCGATCAGGGGATGCCCGCGCCCTTCTGCCTTGCCGAACTGGGCCCGGGACGCGGCACGCTGATGGCCGACCTGCTGCGCGCGACCCGCGCCGTGCCGGGCTTCCACGAGGCGCTGCGCCTCCATCTCGTCGAGGCCTCCCCCGCCCTGCGCGACCAGCAGGCCAGCCGCCTGAAAGGCGCGCAGGCGACCTGGGTCGACCGGGTCGAGGACCTGCCCGACCTGCCGCTCTTCCTGATCGCGAACGAGTTCTTCGACGCGCTGCCGATCCGCCAGTACCGCCGCGCGGGCGATGGCTGGCGCGAGGTCCATGTCGGCGCCGAGGGCGACCGGCTGGTGCCGGGCCTCGCCCCCGCGGGCCCCGGCCCCGAGGGCCGCGACGAAGACACAAGGGACGGTGATCTGGTCGAGACCTGCCCCGCCGGCGCCCTCATCGCGGGCCAGATCGGCGCGCGGATCGCGGCCCGTGGCGGCGCGGCACTGATCGTGGATTACGGCGATTGGCGCTCCCTCGGCGATACGCTTCAGGCCCTGCGCCAGCACGAGAGCACCGATCCCTTCGCGGCCCCCGGCAACGCCGACCTGACGGCCCATGTCGACTTCGAGCCGCTGGCCCGCGCCGCCGCCCCTGCCGCCCATACGCTTCTGACCACGCAGGGCGTCTTCCTCGAACGTCTGGGGATCACCGCCCGCGCGCAGGCACTTGCCGAGCGGTTGAGCGGAGTTCAACGCGTCAGCCATATTGCCGCACATCGCCGCTTGACCCACCCGGATGAAATGGGAACGTTGTTCAAAGTGATGGCTCTCTTCCCGAAAGGGGCACAACCGCCCCCGGGGCTGGAGCCAGCAGGAGCACAGGCATGACCCTCGAAATCCTGACCTCCCCGATTCTGCAGCCGGTGCAGCATGGGTTCTTCACCCGCAAGGGCGGGGCCTCCTCCGGCATCTTCGCGGGGCTGAACTGCGGCACCGGCTCCTCCGACCAGTCGGAGATCGTCTGCATCAACCGCGCCCGGGTGGCCGCCGCCATGGATGCCCCGGTCGAAGCCCTCGCGGGGGTGCATCAGATCCATTCCGCCGAAACCGTCATCATCGAGGCCCCCTCGGCGGAGAAGCCCAGGGCCGATGCCCTTGTCACCGCCACCCCCGGCGTGGTGCTGACGATCCTGACCGCGGACTGCCAGCCCGTGCTGCTGGCCGATGCAGAGGCCGGCGTGATCGGCGCGGCCCATGCGGGCTGGCGCGGGGCGCTCGGCGGGGTGCTGACCTCGGTCGTCGATGCCATGGTCGCCCTCGGCGCCGAGCGCGGACGGATCAGGGCCGCCATCGGCCCCACCATCAGCCAGAAGGCCTACGAGGTCGGGCCGGAATTCCTCGAGGATTTCATGACCGAAGATCCAGAGTACATGCGCTTCTTCATCAACGGCGAGGGCGACCGCTACCTCTTCGACCTGCCCGCCTTCGGCCTGCACTGCCTGCGCACTGCGGGGGTGGGCGAGGCGGAGTGGATTCGCCACTGCACCTATTCCGACCCGGATCGCTTCTTCTCCTACCGGCGCACGACGCACCGGAAGGAGGCCGATTATGGCCGCCTGATCTCCACGATCCGGCTCTGATCCCCCGCAGCCCCCCGGCAGGGGCCTGCAACGGGCCGTCTCCTGCCCCGGGGCAGCTGCCCCATTCGGCCCCATTCCGGCCCCCCTGCCCCATTCCCGCCGCCAGCGGGTCGAATTAAATCCCCGGTAATCCTCCTTTTCGGCCCCAAGGGCGCCTCCTTTGGCCGTCATTCCTGTTCCACCGGCGCCGACAGACGCGCCGCAGGGTAGACATATTGGAGGCTGGATCATGAAGAGCCAGAAGCGTTGGATGAAATCGGTGATCGCTGAAGCGAAGAAGGACGCGCCCGCGCTGCCCTTCAGCCGCGAGAACCGCAAGACCGTGGCCCTGCGCCGCAAGACCACGCTGAAGAAGGCCGCCGCCTGACAGCTGACCAGCGGCGCGCGGCCAGATTGCGACGCAATTGTGGCCGCGCCCGAGCCACCCGTCCTGCCAACCGGATCACAGCTCCGCCGCCACGGTTGTCTGTGACGGCGCCATGACAGGGAGGCGGCATTGATTCGGCCCAATAGTGGCCGAATTGTGGCGCATTGCAGCAGAACCCCGGAACAATCCCCGGTTGCGCCGCATGGGAATTTCCCCAACCTGCACAATTGCCACGACTTTTTGACAACGTGTCGAAATTGCGGCTATTTCTCGACGAAAGCGAAACAGATGTCCGTCTGTTGCTGCTGGTGGGGGCCAGCGCATTCGTGACTGCCGAGAAATGGTTCTGTCATGTCGATTCCTTTTGCCGCGCCCTTTGGCGCGACCGCCCCTGTGCTGCCCATGCCCAGCCGTCCCCGGCTGATCACCCGCCGCTACGAGATCGAAAGTCTCGACCGCGAGGGCAACACCGTCTTCAAGGACCTCATCGCCCCGGCGAATGCGCGGTTTGAATCCGCCTTCAACGGCTTTGCCCGCGGCACGCTGATCGCCACGCCCACCGGGCGTCGCGCGATCGAGGACCTGCGCCCCGGCGATCTGGTGGAGACCGAGGAATTCGGCCCGCAGCCCGTGCAGTGGATCGGCCACATGACGCTGGAGCCGGGCATGCCCCTGCCCGACCCGGCGCAGGCCCGCCTGTCCCGCCTGCCGCTCGACAGCCACGGCGTCGGCCGCCCCTCGGTTGACCTGCTGGTGGGCCCCGGTGCGCGGATGCTGCATCGTCCCTCCGTCCTCAACGGCGATGGCGGGGCCGCGCAGGTCTATACGCCCGTGTCGCAGATGACCGATGGCGAAACCGTGGTGGAGATCGCGCCGCTGCATCCGGTGGACATGTACCACCTCTGCCTGCCGAAACACGCGACGATCCGGGCCGGCGGCCTGCGCTTCGAAAGCTTCCACCCCGGCTACGGGATCGAAAGCACCATGGGGCCCAACGCGCTTGCGCTGTTCCTCGCCCTCTTCCCGCATATCAGCGATCCGTCGGAATTCGGCCTGCTGGCCCATCCCCGGATGAGCCGCGCCCAGCTTGAGGCGCTGGAGGACGCGGCCTGACCTCCTCCGGTCGCGGCGGCACCGTCAGGCGCTGCGGCTGAGGCGCTCCTCGAGCACGTCGAAAGGAACGCCGGGTTCATCCTTGGCGCAGCGGATCACCAGCGAGGTCTTCACGCTGGCCACGTTCGGCGCAGAGGTCAGCTGTTCGGTCAGGAAGCTCTGGAAGGTGCTCAGGTCGGGAGCGACGCACTTCAGGATGAAATCCACCTCGCCGTTGAGCATGTGGCACTCGCGGACCAACGACCAGCCGCGGCAGCGTTCCTCGAAGGCGTTCAGGTCGGCCTCGGCCTGGCTCTGCAGCCCGACGCTGGCAAAGACCTGCACCTCGAAGCCCAGTTCACGGGCGTCGACATTGGCGTGGTAGCCCTTGATGAACCCAGCCTCTTCCAGCGTGCGGACACGCCGCAGGCAGGGCGGCGCGGAAATGCCCACCCGTTTCGCCAGTTCGACGTTGGTCATGCGCCCGTCGGCCTGCAGTTCATCAAGGATCTTGCGGTCGATCGGGTCTAGGCGTGCGCCTGCCATCAGTCACTCTCCAGTTTGCGGTTCTTTTATCATTCCGCCGTGCGGACGCAATATTATTTCAAGGCTCGGCAATTTCAAGACAGGCTGACTGCCGTTTTTGCGAAGTTTCGGTTACATGTGATGCAAATTTCAGCGTTCACACCCGGCGCCTGCCCTGCCCGACGTCGCCCTCCCAGGCCCCTTGGACGGGGGCGGAGGCAAAACGCGCACGGAACGGGGGCTGCGCTCGGCGGGTTGCACCGTCCAGACGCGGCGCCTAGATAGAAAGCCGCTGCAGCAACCGCAACAGAGGAATTTCCATGGCCGGCCAGAAACACACCCGCGTCCTCATCATCGGCTCCGGCCCCGCCGGCTACACCGCCGGCGTCTATGCCAGCCGCGCGATGCTGAACCCCGTCCTCGTGCAGGGCATCGAGCCCGGCGGCCAGCTGACCACCACCACCGAGGTGGAGAACTGGCCCGGCGACACCGAGGTGCAGGGCCCCGACCTGATGGTCCGGATGGAGAGCCACGCCCGCGAGATGGGCTGCGAGATCATCGGCGACATCATCAACGACCTCGACCTGTCGAAACGTCCCTTCACCGCCACCGCAGACAGCGGCACGGTCTTCACCGCCGATGCGGTGATCCTCGCCACCGGCGCGCGCGCCAAGTGGCTGGGGCTCGACTCCGAGGAGGCCTACAAGGGCTTCGGCGTCTCCGCCTGCGCCACCTGTGACGGCTTCTTCTACCGCGGTCAGGAGATCGTGGTCATCGGCGGCGGCAACACCGCCGTGGAAGAGGCGCTGTTCCTGACCAACTTCGCCTCCAAGGTCACGCTGATCCACCGCCGCGACGAACTGCGCGCCGAGCGGATCCTGATCGACCGCCTGATGAAGAACCCGAAGATCGAGCCGCTCTGGCATCACGTGCTGGAAGAGGTCGTGGGCGAGAACGACCCCAAGGGTGTCACCGCCGTGAAGGTCAAGCACGTCGACACCGGCGAGATCAGCGAGATCCCCTGCAAGGGCGTCTTCGTCGCCATCGGCCACGCGCCGGCCTCGGAACTGGTGAAGGACCAGCTGGAGCTGCACCACGGCGGCTACGTCAAGGTGAAGCCCGGCTCGACCGAGACCTCGGTGCCCGGCGTCTTCGCCGCGGGCGACCTGACCGACCACAAGTACCGCCAGGCCGTGACCTCCGCCGGCATGGGCTGCATGGCCGCGCTGGACGCAGAACGCTTCCTCGCGGAGGCGGGCCTCGCAGAGGGCGACACCACGCTGCCCCTCGGCCACGGCGCCCCGGAGAACGAGGGCGTCTGAGCCCCTCCCCCCGCTGAAAACGAAAAGATCGCGCCAGGGGCCTGGCGCGATCTTTTTCATTTGTGGGCCTGAGCGGTCCGGCTCCACGGGTCCGGACGCAGGTCACGGGCGGCATGTCGCGCCGCTCGGCACGACGCCCCCGGTCTCACCGGGGCACCCAAGATTTTTCGAAGAATCCTGCCAAAAATCTTCGAAGATTTTTGTCTCACAGCTGTCGCTGCGCGCCGGCGGAGAGGGTCCGGCGGCGCGCGCGACAGGCGTGTTCAGTGAACCGTCACCGGCTCCAGGTCATTCTGCCGGGCGAGGATGAAAGCCAGCTCGCGGTCCTTCACCAGCGCCAGCCGCTCGCCGTCCTCGGAGTGCACGGCATAGAGCCGGTCCAGACCCACGGCCTGCTCCCGCACTTCCTTGGGCAGGTCCGACACCTCGACCGAACGGATGTAGACGATCCGCTCGCCCTCGTTTTCCAGCGTCACTTGATCATTCATGGCTTACCCCTTTCTGATCCCGATCCGTTGCACCACTTTCTCCGGTTCCATCCGGCTCAGGTCGATGTGCAGCAGGCCGTTTTCCATCACGGCCTCCCCCACCTCGACCCCTTCGGCCAGGACGAAGGAGCGTTGGAACTGTCGCGCCGCGATCCCGCGATGCAGGTAGATACGGCCGTCCGTTTCGTCCGACTGACGCCCGCGGATGACCAGTTGCCGGTCTTCCAGAGTGATCGCCAGATCGTCTTCGGAAAAGCCGGCGACGGCCAGCGTGATCCGGTAGGAGGTTTCCGAGGTCTGCTCGATATTGAAGGGCGGATAGCCCTCGTTGCCGGATTTCGCGTTGCGTTCCAGCAGGCGTTCGAGCTGTTCGAACCCCAGAAGATAGGGATGGGATCCCAAGGTCATCTTCGACATCGACACGTCCTTGCCTGATAAGCGACAGTCAGTTGCGGGCCCCGTTGCGGCGACCCGTTAAGGAAAATATGGGGCGATGTGTGCGGTCGTGCAAGTCCCCGTCAGGTTTGCCTGCGTCGGGGAAACCGCTATCGTGACCTCTCACGGGGCCGGACGGGAATCACCGCATGAACGCGCAGAACGACATTTCCATGAAGACCGACGATGTCCTGCGCGTCGAACTGGAGGTGTTCCGCCAGCGTCACAGGGACCTCGACGATGCCATTGCCGCGCTTCAGCAACGGCCCACGGCGGATCAGCTGACCTTGCAGCGGCTCAAGAAGCAGAAGCTTCAGCTCAAGGACATGATCGCCCTGATCGAAGACCGGCTGACCCCCGACATCATCGCCTGATCCCGCCCGCGTGTCATGAATCGTGTTTGACGGCCCCCGTTCCGGGATCGTGACCCTCTTTTCATGGCCCCGTTTCAAAGCCCCCTTTCCACCGATTGAAACGCTGCGGCCTTGCGCCCCCTCCCGGCCTGCGAAAAGCTGTGCCCGCCCGCGCTGTGACGCAGCGGCGGACATGACAGATCCGCGCCCATTTGGCAGGAACATGTCAGACCGATAAGGAGGATATCGTCTTGTCCATGCCGGAGATTTTCCGACACCTGCGCCTGCCGCTGATCGGCAGCCCGCTGTTCATCATCTCGAACCCCGATCTCGTCATCGCCCAGTGCAAGGCCGGCATCGTCGGGGCCTTCCCGGCGCTGAACGCGCGCGAGGCGGCGGGCGAGCCGATCCAGCTGGAACTCTGGCTGCAACGCATCACCGAGGAGCTGGACCGCCACAACCAGGCGAACCCGGACAGCCCCGCTGCGCCCTACGCCGTGAACCAGATCGTCCACCGCTCCAACGCCCGGCTGGAGCGTGACGTGGAAATCTGCGCGAAATACAAGGTGCCGGTCTGGATCACCTCACTGGGCGCGCGCGAGGAAGTGAACGCGGCGGCCCATTCCTGCGGCGGCCTGGTGCTCCATGACGTGATCAACAACCGCTTTGCGAAGAAAGCGATCGAGAAGGGCGCCGACGGGCTGATCGCCGTGGCCGCGGGCGCCGGTGGCCACGCCGGGGCGCTCTCTCCCTTCGCCCTCGTGCAGGAAATCCGCGACTGGTTCGAGGGGCCGGTCTTCCTCTCCGGTGCCGTGGCACGCGGCGACGCGATCCTCGCGGCGCAGGCCATGGGGGCCGATGGCGCCTATGCCGGCTCGGCCTTCATCGCCACCGAGGAGGCCAATGCAGAGGCCGCCTACAAGCAGATGATCGTGGACTGCGGCGCCGACGACATCGTCTATTCCGACCTCTTCACCGGGGTGCTGGGGAACTACCTCGCGCCCTCCATCGCCAAGGCGGGCCTCGACCCGGCGGCGCTGGAACGCTCCGATCCCTCGGCGATGAACTTCGGTTCCGGCTCGTCTAAGCCGAAGAGCTGGAAGGAAATCTGGGGCTCGGGTCAGGGCATAGGCGCGATCCACGACGTGGTGCCCGCGGCAGACCGTGTCGCCCAGTTCGCCCGCGAATACGAGGCCGCCAAGGCGCGCCTCAAGGCGCTCCCCGGCTGGTGAGCCCTCAGGAGGCGGCCCGCGCCGCCTCCTCTTCCGCCCTGAGCGCGCGGCGATCGCCCTTGCCCACCTTGGTGCGCGGCAGATCGCTGCGGAAGGCGAGCGCGCGCGGGATCTCGTGCCGTCCCAGCCGCGCGGCGAGGAAGGCCTGCAAATCCTCCAGCGTGAAAGGCTCCGCCCCCGGACGCAGCACCACGAAGGCCTTGGCGCTTTCGCCCCGGTAGGCATCGGGAATGCCGATCACCATGGCCTCGGCCACGTCGGGGTGCTCGTGGATCGCCTTCTCGATCATCAGCGGATAGACGTTGAAACCGCCCGACAGGATCAGGTCCTTCTTGCGGTCCACGAGAAAGACGAGGCCCTCCTCGTCGATGTAGCCGATGTCCCCGGTCAGGAACCACTCGCCCACATGTGTCGTGCCCGCCAGATCGGCGCGGTTCCAGTAGCCGGCGGTGACATTGGGCCCTCGCACCGCGATCTCCCCGGTTTCGCCCTGCGGCAGTTCCCGCCCCGGCTGGTCGGGATCGAAGATGCAGAGGTCCAGCCCCGGCACCGGGATCCCGATGGAGGCGCATTTCTCCCCCGGCTGGGAGGCGGGCACCTGGGTTCCCGCCGCGCAGGTCTCGGTCATGCCCCAGCCGCCGCGCAGCCGCAGGCCGGTCGCCTGCCGCACCCGTTCATAGACCTCCGGCGCCAGCGGGGCCCCTCCCGAGGCCGCGTATTCCAGAGAGCTGAGATCCCGGCTGCCGAGGTCCGGCTGGCGCAGCAGCGCGATCCAGGCGGTCGGCACGCCGCTCATGACGTTGATCCGGTTGCGCTCGATCTCCTCCAGGCAGGCCGCCGGATCGAAGCGCTGCCGCAGGTAGAGCGTGCCGCCCTCCAGCGTGCGTTTCATCATCGAGGACACGAGGCCCATGATGTGGAAGAGCGGCGCATAGATCAGCGCGGCCGAGCCCGGTCGCGAGGAGGGCTCCGCCTGCGATCCGTGGCAATACATCTGCGCCGCGGCCCCGATGTTGCCATGGGTCAGCACCGCCGCCTTGGGCACGCCCGTCGTACCGCCGGTATATTGCAGCAGTGCGATGTCGGCGGGCGCCATCGGACGCGGGGCGCGGGGTTCGGTCTCGGCCTCCAGCCGCGCGGCGAGGTCCAGCGCGCCCTCCGGCCAAGGGCAGTCGCGCCCGGCGGCAGAGACTGCATCGGGCAACAGCGCCACCTGCACGCCCTCCGGCACCGCGCCCGCAAGAGCGCCCGTGAACTCCGGCGTCGTCAGCGAGATCACCAGCCGAGCGCCGCTGTCCTCCAGTTTCTTGGCAATCTCGGCGGGGGCATCCAGCGGCGACAGATGCACCACCACGGCCCCCAGCGAGAGCGTTCCGAAGAAGAAGATCGGGTGCCAGAGGCAGTTCGGCAGGTGCAGCGCCACGCGGTCCCCTGCCTCGATGCCCAGCCCGGCCAGCACCGCCGCCGCGCGGCCGACCGCCTCGCGGGTCTCGCCATAGGTCATCCGGTCGCCGTGGTAGTCGAGGTAGAGCGCGCCCGCATGGGCCTCGAAGGCCTCGGCCACCAGCCGGTTGAGGCAGACGGCCCGCGGGCGATAGAGCGGGTCCACCCCCTCCGGGTAATGCCGCCACCATGGGCGCGGCGTGGCCTCCGGTGCGATCCGCTCTGCGCTCCCGCTCACAGTACCATCTCGGGAACCATCATACGCGGCGCGGGCAGCCATGGCTGCCGCACCCCCGTCAGGGCTCTTCATCGTGCTCTCCTCCCTCGCGAAATCCCGACATGCGGAACTTATTTTCGCACACTCGCCGCCAAGCTAGGCCCGCCGTCCCCGCCCGTCAATCCCGCCCCTTAACTGCGCTCCGTGCCCCGCGACGCTCCGCCTCTTCATCTTTCCGCAAATACTCCGGGGGAGTCGCAAGGCGACGGGGGCAGCGCCCCCTGCTTTGCCGTTATTTGCAGTTTTCTCCGGCGCCCGGTCAGGGAGTGCATACTGATCCCGCAGGGTCAGTGCTGCAAGGGTTTCAGCACACGAGATGTGCGGCCGCGATGCTGTCGAGTTCCGGCGCGAGGAGTGCGGCGAAGTCGGTTTCCAGCTTGATCGAAAGGCCATGCTCAGCCAGAGCATCGGGTAGCAGAACGATGCGCTCGATGATTTGGCGCAGGAACTGGTTTGCCTGGTCGACGAGATCAGGATCCCCGAGGAGCTGCTCCATCCGTTCGATGGCGCTCTCGAAGAGAACGGCCGGGTCCGGTATCACGGCGGCCGCGGTCTCTGCCTTCGCACGGAGTCTATGCAGCGCCTGTTCCAGGTCGGCGATCTCGGCTTCTACTTCTTCCGAGCGTGCCCTGTAGAGCGCGAAGGGCGCTCCGTCCTCGATGGCGTCGAGAATGGCCTTTCGGGCGCTCTCCGCCTTGCCGAGCCGCTGCTGCAGCCTGACGATGTCCCGGCGCGGGTCCGATGCCTCGATCTTGCGGCGCTCCGTTTCGAGGGCTGCCGAGAAGGCCTCGAGCATCTCCGCCGAACGGAAAGCATCGCGGATGCGGCCAAAGACACGCCTTTCGATGCGCTTCTGCGAGATGCTGACCCGGTTCTCGCAGGCATGCTTGCGGGATTCGTTGCAGCGGAAGCTGGTGGCACTGACCTTGACGTAGTTCGCGCCACAGCACCCGCAGACCATCAGCCGCGACAGCAGGTATCGATTGCGACGCGCAGCCTCGGGGTTCGCGCCGCCGGGCTTTTCTGCCACGCGTTTCGCGGCGCGGGTGATCTGGGACCGGCTCCGTTCCCAGAGCTCGTCGGAGATGATGCGCAGACCGGGGATCTCCTGTTCGCGCTTTTCCAGCGGGGTCGCCTCGGTGCGCTTCACGCCAGTCTTCGGATGATAGTGACGCGTCGTGGCACAGGTCACCGCGCGCCCGAGATAGAGCGTGTTGTGCAGGATGCCGTGGCCCCGTGCGGCATGGCCGCGGATGGTAGACGCGTCCCAGGTGCCACCCTTCGGCGCAGACACGCCCTCGGCGTTCAGCGCCCGGGCGATGGTCACGGCGGACAGCCCCTCGGCGGTGTCCTCGAAAATTCGGCGTATGACCACGGCCTCGTCCGGGTTGATCCGGCGGTTCGGCCCGCCCGGTGCCGCATCTTCCACGATGTCGTAGCCGTAGGCCGAGGAATCCGTCCGGTTGCGAGACAGCGCGCCCTGCATGCCGCGCTTGGTGTGCACGCCGATCATCTCGGAGAACATCTGCGCGCCGTAGCCCTGCAGCAGGACCGTCACGAAGCTCTGCGGGCCCTCGGTGACGGAATAGAGCTGGATGCCCTGAAACTTGAACAGGTCCCAGGCTTCCAGCGTATGGGTGAGGTTGCGGCTGAGCCGATCCACCGCCTCGATCACGATCGTGTCGAAGGCTCCGGCTTCCGCGTCCGCCAGAAGTTTCAGGAAGCCCGGACGGTCCTTGTTCCGTCCGGTCATGGCGTGGTCCGTGTAGACCTCGACCAGTTCGTATCCCTGGCGTTCGCAGTGCTCGCGCGTCATCCGGAGTTGATCCTCGATCGAGGTGTCCTCCTGCTGCGTGGAGCTGTAGCGCGCATAGATCGCGGCGCGCCGGCCGTCGGCAACGGGACGGATCACGGTTGCACCTCCTTGCGCGGAGCACCGTCCTTGTTTGCTGCCGCGCGGGATTGCGCGCGAAGTTCGGCCCGGGCAAGCAGGACCGCTAGCGACTTGAACGGTATCTGCACGTCAGTCGTGCCCCCGGGGATGTCGTTGGCCGCGACAAGGCGACGGGTCTCGGTGGTCATGAGAGTTCTCCTTCCGAGGTTGCGGGATGAGCAACTGGGCTCAGACAGGAAGGGGGATGATTTCGGTCCACACGGAAAAGCTGGCCCGGCTTTTCGGCGCAGGTTTCCGAGAAAAACAGCTTACCCCACTGTAATTTCGAGAAGAAAAGCGGACGCGCCGGCCGGGCAGCAGCAGGAGTCGCCGGCGCGTCCTGACGCGGGTGTTCTGGGCCCGCGTGTTCCGAATTATGAAGCCATGCGCATCGCTTCGAGCGCACGCTCGGCGTGCATCAGGTCATGCACGGCAAGAAGCGTCTCTTGCAAGTCGTAGAGGAACATCAGCGCGCGCCCGAGTTCATCTACCTCCCGCGTGCGGCGCTGCGCTGTCCAGTATGCCGGTGTGACGTTGCACTCGTCGGTATCGACATACTCGACGGTGGTCGTCCCCTCCTGCACCAGCCGCGCGATACGATCGGTCAGCACGTCGATCTCGACGAGGGTCTCCTCGTCGAAAATGCGTCGACGCTCGATCCGCTCGAGAAGTCGTTCCGGGCCGGACGGTTCGAGAGGCTTGAGATTGTGCACCACATCCTCACGGATGGCGGTTGCGACATCGCGGGATTTCGCGAAGGCCGAAGCGGCCAGGGTGTCGATGTTGTCGTAGGTGATCTGCAGCAGGTCAGTCATGTGCGTGTCCTTTGTTTTTCTGGCTGGCGGCTTGAAGGGCGCGGTTCCGCTCGAGGAAATCGCGCTCTTCTTGCTGCCAGCGGCGCTGCTTTTCCCGGCGCTCCCGGCGCATCTCCCGGGCGATGTCAGCCTCGGCTTGGATCCGGGCGTGGACGGCGTTCATGCGCTCGCAGAGATCGGCATCCAGGCAACCGATGATTGGCGATGCAGTGCCTTCTGCAGGCTCGAAGCCGCTCTGATCGAGCCCGACCGTGATCCGTCGAAGGCCGACGAAACGTGTCGGCCGATCGAGGCCCGCCGTCTCCATGCCCGACTTGGTTGCAGCGATGATGCTGTAGCCTCGGTTCGCACGCGTTTGAGCGGAGGTGCCATAGGCGATTGATGCGGTGCGACGGCCCAGACGTTCATACACCTCGAGAACGAGGCAGGGGCGCAGCTTCGGCGTCGCAGCCTCGTCGCCCTCATGTGGGACTTCAGCTATCGGGAAACGTAAGAGGACGATGTCTCCACGACGGAGTTCAGCTTGACAGAGGGGGATGCCGCGGACGGCCTTGGGAGGGTGAAACATGGATCGTCTCCTGGATGGTTGAGTTGAGACCCGCAGCACCTTGTCCCTTCTGAGAGGCTGACCTTGTTCCGCGCTGCGCGTCACAACGACCGCGCAGCGCGGAACAAGATCAGCCTCGGACCCGCTTTCCCCGTTCGGCCAATCTTCGGGCGCATGGCACGCAGGAGGGGTTCGGGGAGGCGCGCGGAGCGACCTCCCCGGGCGCAGTAGGGTCTCGGGGCCGTGCAGAACGATGCCACGAGCCGTCGGAGACGCCGGAAAGGGTGCAGGGACGAACGGCGAGTGATCCCTGCCCCGGAGAATCCAGAGAGGGCGGCGCGCCTCTTTGGCCCAGCGGGAGGCTGCCAGGGGGTGCAGGGGGAGTGGCGAACGACGCCCCTGCGAGCAGGGGGTGTCCAGAGGGGGAGTGCGGAACGATGACCCTCGGTCCGGCTGAAGGCCCCTGGCGGGTGCGGGAGGGCGGAGCGTCTCCCGCGCGGCGCGTCAGCGTCGCCGGGGTCCGGGGGCGATAGCCCCCGGCGAACGACAGCTCGAACGCAGACGATTTATCGTCGGAGTGCGATCTGAATAGTGAGTAAATCCCTCCGCACCTCAGCTCGCGCAGCGCTGCGGTAGATGAGCATGATCGCAGTGCTGCATAGCGCCCCATTCGGTACGGGAGCAGGATACCATGCACGCAAGCTGACACTCAGTCACGGCCGGCACCCGACCTTCATGGTGTCCGCAGCTAGCGGCAGCTGTGAGCCCAAATTGACCGCGTCGATCTCGGATGAGTTCGCAGTTGCAGCATGGGCGCGCCCGTCGCTCCCGGCCCTGACCTGCCGTTCAGTCCCTTGCCGATCGCCGCGGTGCAGCTTCACCAGACCGGCCATTCGTCCGTCACGCAGCATTTTCGGAGGATGAAGGTCTGCAGTGCGGACAAAGCGGACTTTTTCCTTACGCCGGTTCCCGCATTCAATGCCCATGATCCTGCTATCCCTTGTCCTCTATGATCTCGGTCTGCAACCCCACGAGGATCAGCGTGTTCTCATGGTCGAGAAAGGTCTTCTCGTCCGGATAAACCTTGTTTTCGTAGGTTTCGGAGCCGAGCACGGCTCGCATGCCTTCGGCGCTGTCAAACCAGATCTCGGCGGTGCCATCGAAATCGGCCTGCGGAACGGGGAAGTCGCCATCGGCCGGATGAGTCTGGATATAGCGCAGCACATGGGTCCGGGCTTCGGGGATCGAGCGGAAGAGAGGGCCGTGCGTTTCGCGATGGTGCCGCACGAAAGCGGCGTGGTCGATCTCTGGATTGCGCTTGAGCAGCATGGTCATCTTGATCATCGTGTGGTTCCTTCAGGGATGCGGGGTCCAGCGGGGCGCCATGGCATCCGCAGGCAGGTCAATACCGCCGGGGTAGGTCAGGAGTTCGAACAGCGTGCCCCATGGGGCGCGGCCGTATATGCCCGCATTGCCGTCCTTGTCCTCGTTGTTGGCAAGCGGATGCGGCCCCTTCAGCAATGTGCCTCCGGCTGCGGTGAAGGCGGCGCAGGCCGCGTCTATGTCGTCAACGTAGAGGCCGAGGTGTGTAAGCCCCAGATCTTGAAGGCTTGCAGGATCGGATTGCGCCCCATCCTTCATGCGGAAAAGCTCAAGGCAGGGCCCATTCCCGATCCGGACGAGGCGCATGTGGGTGATCCGCGTGCCCGAAGAGAGGCCGAGTTCGGCTTCCGGACCCGAGCCTTCCATGTCGGGGCCGTCTGCCGGCAGCACGTCGTAAAGGGTGACAGCCCCGAAGGCTTTGGACAGGAAACGGGTCGCCGCATCGATGTCGGGCACCGTGAGGCCCGCGTGATCAACCCCGCGAATGCCGGGCAATGCGAACTGCCCGCTGGCGAGGCTGGCGAGGTCGGTCACGGTTGACGCGCCTCCTGTCGCCACTTCCTCGAGCGCGGCGTTGAACTCTTGTGTATGGGGCTGGGCGAGGTGCGTCTTGAAGGCGGCGTCGTCGCGGTATTCTTCAAGCATCACCACTGCACCGCCGTCTTCGGCAAAGGCCTCGAAGCGAATGTTACCAGCCTCGCGGCGCACCTGTTCCGCCAGCGTCTCCACCAGCGCTGCCAGTCTTTCGGCTTGCCCGGCTTTTGGTGTGGCCCTTGCGATCAAAGTCCGTGTCATATTTGTCTCCGTTTGGGGATGCCGCGTTGCGGCAGTCACAGGGTCAACAGGAGCATGACCAACTCTGTTCCGGAAAGGGCTAGCATAAATGGAAAATCCATCAATATTTTATCAGAACTTCATTCATGTGGAAATTTGACCGCCAATGATCCAGTCGATCACCCGCGCGCTTGAGATCCTCGACGCCGTTGCCCACGCAGGCGGCGCTGCGCCGCTCGGAGAAATTGCGGCCAAGACGGGCCTCAAGACGACAACCGCTCACAATATCCTGAGAACACTTCAGGACGCCGGTTACATCCGCCGTCGCCCCGGCGACATGCGCTATCATCTTGGGGATCGCATCCTGAACCTTGCCCGCGTGGTGGGCGACGACGATGCCTTGCGCCGCCGTTTGCGTCCCACGCTCGAGCAGATGGCAGCCCGCACCAGTGAGACGGTTTTCCTCGCTGTGCCCTCTGGCGACGAAGTCTTCTTTCTGGATGCGATCGAGAGCCCACGCTCGCTCCGAGCCTCAAGCCAACGTGGTGAGCGTCTCCCAATGGCGGGCTCAGCCATCGGTCTTCTTTTCCTCGCATTCCTCCCGGCTCTTCGCCGCCGAATGTTCGAGGTTCACGCGCACCGCATCGGCCCCGGGATTGAAGCCGAGATTGGCACCATAGCTGCACGCGGCTACGCCCTCGACCGCGAGAACTGGTCTCCCGGCCTAAATTGCGTCGCCGTTCCTTGGCGCGACGACGGAGAAGTCCGCGCGGGCTTCGGGCTCGCCGGGCCAAGCAGCCGCCTGACTGCCAGTCGTCTGGACGAGATGGCCCAGATCATGCGTGAGCTTGCGTCGGATTCGGGTGGCGGCAGTCAAGAATAAAGAAATTGGATGTCGTAGAAGGGCTCAGAGCGGGCTTGCGGCGGCGCGGAACAAACGTCGACCTTGGTCCGCTCCGAATGTCAGCTTCCACCTTTGTCGGTCGAACCGATCATCGCCGCAGCGAAGGTCGGCTCTCCGCCCTTCCACGACATTGGTGCAAGGCGCAGCATTCGACCGAGCGCGGTGTCACAAAGAGCGGAGAGCGGCCGTTCGCTGCGCAAGTCACGAACGGCAGCATTGCGCAGGTAGTGGACATGACATTCAGGAGGGCGACGCCTCGTCTGACTGGAGTCGCCGGCCCGGAGTGGGCCTTGGTGACAGGCATATAGGATGGCTGGTCCCGGCTAAAAAAGCTGCCCTGCGCCCTCGCACCGCTGGTACGGTAGCACAGGCCCGGAGCCGGCAATCAAGACCATCCTCTCTGGCTCTTCCTCCGGCGTGGTGGCTATTGCAATGCTCCTTCACGCTTACACTGGACATCGGGACGGTCCTGGGCGTGCGTCACGCGGCCTTGTTCGGGTGGAACCGATGCCGAACAGGGCAAGTTCTGAATGGCAACAGCTGCGAAGAGCAAAGTCTTTTCAGACCTCGTTGCGCGGCGGCCAGGAAACATAGCCCTTGCTTTTGCGCCTGAATAGGTGCATACACACAAGCGCAAAGCTTCTTCCTTCGAACATCTGTCTCCTAGCGGCCTCAGTTGATCCTATGTCGACACTGAGCCGGGCCACCGCATCCTGTGGGTGGTATTATATCTAGGAGTTCTCACGATGGCCAAAGGCACCGTGAAATGGTTCAACAGCACTAAAGGCTTCGGCTTCATCGCACCGGAAACCGGTTCGAAGGACATCTTCGTGCACATCTCCGCACTCGAGCGTTCGGGCCTCAGCCAACTGGCCGACGGCCAGGTTGTGACCTTCGACGTCGAATCTGGCCGCGATGGTCGCGAATCCGCGACCAACCTCGCGCTCGCGTAAGCACGCAGCCAAGATTAAGAAGGGGTGGGGCCGGGCTTCCGGTCCCACCCCTTTTCTATTTCCGCAACGGCAATGCGTTGCAGAAGAAACTATTAATCGGAAAATTTTCACATGATGGAAGTCACTTGGGGGCGTCCGATGACGCTCGTCCTATCCCCGCATGGGGACAAACAGAAATTCTCGACGATTGAACAGGTCGATCACTGGCTTCGCAGGAAGTGGCCCCTGGCGGATCACAAACGCGATGCGGCCATCGCGCTGGTCGACGCAGCCATGAACTGCCTTGTGCCGGTTGCAGAGGCCCGTCGTGCCTTTGTCAGTGCCGCGACCACGGCCGGCTTCCGCGTCGATCGCAAGGAAGGCTGAACGTCGGCAGCGTTCAAATATCCGACGTGGCCGCACCGGGGTGGGCCGCGCAGGACTGCGATCCCGCTCCGGGCGGGGGAGAGCGGTCCTGCGATGCGTTGCGCGCGCAGGGACCGGAACGGGCTGGTGCGGCCGCTTGAGGGGCAGCATCTTTTGTCGAGCGTGCACCCCGAATTGACTCGCAATCCTCCCGGGAAGGCCCATATACATACTCAGGAATGAGGCTTGATGTTAGGCAAGATCATTCCGCGACCAACGGAACATCCCCCGACCTGCGATGTGTTCCGCCCCATCTGCCTCGCCGTTTTGACTATTTTAAGTGCCCGCCCGACGACCGCCGCTTCGCTTGGACGTCTATACTGCGCGCGTGCTTTCGGTTCCAGAAAGGACGCCGCTCGATGAAACGCAACGTCAACGACACCCCTAAGGGCAAAACGGCAGGGCAAACCAAGCCGGCCGCTTCACGGCCTACGAAAGTGGCCGCGAAAGAACCTCGGAATTCGATTTTCGACACGTCTTACGCGCCGGAAGGTGCTGAATTTCGCAAGGCCTGGTCGCGGCTTGACCGGCAAAAATAGCTCTGCTGCTGGCGCCCTCCCTCCGGACCTTCGTATAAGATCGGCCAAACCATGTTGAAACAGAACATACGCATCCAGCTGGGCTGCGACTTCCGGTTTCTGTTGCCCCAGGCGACGCCGATGATCGCGATGTTGAACGTTCACGCCACGCGAATTCATGACCTTGAGGGACCTGACCTCATCGGTACATGGCCGACAGTCCCGCTCAGTGCCTACCACGACAGTTTCGGCAACTGGTGCGTGCGTTTCGTGGCACCGGCCGGCGAGTTCCGGATCGGCACGCGCACGATCATCTCGGATTGCGGTGCGCTCGACGTGCAGCCGACAGAAATCGGGGAACAACCGGTCGAAGCCCTGCCGAACGAAGTGATGCAGTTCCTGTTGGGGAGCCGCTATTGCGAAACCGATATCCTGTCGGAAGTGGCCTGGCGTCTCTTCGAGAACACTCCCCGTGGGGGCGCGCGGGTGCAGGCAATTTGCGACTTCGTGCACGATCACATCCGTTTTGACTATGCTAGCGCGCGCGCGACGCGCAGTGCCACCCAAGCTTATGCCGAGGGTAAGGGCGTGTGTCGCGATTATGCGCATCTGGCCATCACCTTTTGCCGCTGCATGAACATTCCCGCGCGTTACTGCACCGGCTATTTGGGTGATATCGGGATCGAACCGCGCCATGAACCGGGCGATTTCTCTGCCTGGATGGAAGTCTGGCTGGATGGCGCCTGGTGGGTGTTCGATCCGAGAAACAACACGCCCCGCATTGGTCGGGTACTCGTTGCGCGCGGCCGCGATGCTTCCGACGTCCCTATGATTCATACCTTCGGGGCAAATCAGCTTGTCGGGTTCGGAGTGGTTTCGGATCAGCTGTCCTGACGCCGTGACCAAGGCCCGGTGTCAGGCGTCTCAGGCGCGCTGCAGCGCACATGCAAACCCGAATGAACCGCCGGGCAGATCGCCCGCCGGAACCAGCCCATCCATAGATGAGAGGAAAGACATATGAGAGACCGCAAGGCCCCGCACGTGAGCGATCATCATCCTACCCAGGACCCCCGAAACGAAACCTTTCCGCGTCTGAGCTGGGGAGATCTGTTGGAGGGCATAGCGCATGACGGTGCTTCGGATGAACGCGACGCCCTGCCAAGGGGCATCCAAGAATAGCACGAATCCGCCCTGCCGGGCGAAGCGTCTTTCGGTGAGACGCCGGAGTGCGGGCAAGTGCGTAATGTAGTTGTCGGCTCTGCTGCAACGCTCACCGGGAGGTGAAGCGGCGAGGGGGATTCCTCGCCGCTTCATTGATTTTGGGCACGGATCCCTTCGACTGGCTGCCGCGCTCCGGGTTTAGTCTGCCCGCCATTTTCAGGCGCGCGTGCTGAGGGTTAAACAGGCTTCCGCGCTGAGAACTGAACACCCCGGGAAGACGGTTCATCAGTGAGCCATTCCCTGGGCTCGCAATCGCTGAGCGAACCTCCGAACTGCCCTGCACTGCAGACCTTCGCTGGCGAAGAAATGCTGCGCGTTCGCGGAACGTCCGGTCTTGGGGATGTGTGTTGGGGGGATTGAGAGGCGGGCGAACTGCAGCTTTGGGCCGAAAGTACTTGGGGCGCAGCCGAAGACAGCCCGCCTTGCATGTCCGCATTACTGCGCACAGCGGACGCCCCAAAGGGGCTCTGCAACGTCCGGTTCCTGCGCAGAGCCGCCGTGGGTAAGGGGAACTGCAGATGTCGGGAACCCACCCTATCCAGACCAATCTGTGACCACGACTGCCACGCTGTCGCGAGCTCAGGGCCCTGCTGGCCTCATCAGTATGGCGCCGCGTTCTTGCTTCTCTGTGATATCGCCGAGCCTTTCCCATAGACCACTTCCTCCGCCATACCGCTCCTCTTCACCCTGGCGCGCCATTACGCCCGGAGCCCCCATTCCCCCACAGTTTCCGCGCGCTCCGACATCGACCGATTTCCTGATCATCGAGCAGCAGGAGATCGGCCGATGGCCTCCCCACCACAGCAAAACGAGAAGTACCGCGTGGTGCTTCGCATGCGCGGCATGTTTCCCAACGATCTTGCCGGGTACGAAGCCCACCGCCTGCGTAAGGGCGGCGACATCAGCCACGTCGACAGGGGCAGAAGTCACCTCAACAAGACCTTCATCGGCAAGGATACCTGGGCTGCCGAGGCGCTGGAATGGATCCAGGAGATCCGCCTGCAGAACTTCCTCGACGAGGTTACTGCGCTACGAAAACGAAAACGCAAGAAAGATGCGGAGCGGCGCCTTGCCGAAGGCCCGAAAGACCCGTGGCGAGCAACGCGGCACGGGCCCCTTCGGGAGATCATCTTGACGGCCAATAGCGCCTACTTCGACGACGAGATGGCCGAATTCTTCGGCGAAAACCGCGAGGCCGAATTCCAGGCTTGTGCCGAAAACTGGCTGCGCAAGGAGTTCAAGGGCGACATCATCCACGCGCGCGTCGATCGCGACGAGACGGCGTTCCATGTTCACGCCGTTCTGCTGCCGATCGAACGGGTCGAGATGACCCGCACCAACAAGAAGACCGGCGAGACAAAGGTGATTGCGGTGCGCCACATGCTGCAGCCGTCGAAGCACGATCTGATCAAGGACTACGAGCAGGCGCAGGACAGCGCCGGGGCCGCGTTCAGCGTCGTGAACCTGCAGCGCGGTGAGCGTCGCGCCGCCGCGATCCGGCATGCGCGGGCGGCGGGCCAGCCGCTGCCGAAGCGCCGCTATTATGCCCGTACGTCGGAGTGGCGTGCCGAGCAGGAATTGAAGTTGGAAGCCCAGAAGGCGGAACTGAACGAACGCGAAGAGGCACTCGATCGGCGTGATGGCCGCCTGGACACACGGGATGCCGCTCTGGCCGTGCGCGAAGCCGAGATCGATTCCATACATGCCGCAATCGAAGGGGTCGAAAGTGGGGCCCTCACTTTCGACGCGAGCGGCGATGTTCCCCGCCTGGAAGCCACGGCCCCCGAGGAGAAGCTTGCGCCGGAAACTGCACGGCTCATGCAGCGTCTGATGGCGTCCCCGAAGGGTGCAAAGCGCGCCACCACGCTTGTCGGCCGTCTCTTCGGCGCCCTGAAACGTCGCACCCGTGCGGATGCGGAACAGGCCATGTCCCGCGACATTGCCGAAATCCGCAAGGCGCGAGACATGCTGCAAGGGTTCGTATCAAGATTGTCGGGGAAGGTCGCGACCTCCGGCAAGACCACGCTGAAGGGCCTCGCGCGCAGCCTTATGGCCCTTCGACGGCATGAGACTCCTGACCATGGCGAAGAATATCCGCCCGACCGGGACTGATTTCTTTCCGTCCGGAATCGATCGTCTCCATTTCCTCCCCGTGACCGCCGTCACGCTCACCCCATCGCTCACAAAGGAGTACCCCATGAGCAAGAAGACCGACCGCCTGATCGAGGCCCTCAAGGCCTCGGCCCGTCAGGATGGCGAGAAGGACGCTGAAACCCGCGCGAAGATCCGCGCGGCGATGGTCAAAGCGCTGGAGCAGTTGCTGGACCAGATGCCGGAGCAGCGCGCTGCAGAGCTGTTCGCCGACCTCGAGCACATCGCTCCAGAGAGTGCGGCGAAGCTCATTCGCCGCCACGATCTTCGTCCCGAAGCGACCGACGGTATCCTGACAGACCGGCTCAATACCAAGCCGCTTCAGGATACACCTACGGCCCAGTGATACCGGCCGCGGAGCCTCGAGCTCTCCCATACGATCACCCGGCGCCTCGAGGGAGGCGCCGGGCAAAGCTGTTCGCTGCTGCGCAGTCGTCAGATAATCGGGGTTTCGAACCGCGGCAACAGCGCTTCATCGACCTTGTGTTACGACGTTTTTCGAAGGTACATCCGATGTTGCAGTGCAGAAGCCACGAGAAGTGCAAATAACGGCAAAGCACCGCCCCCTTGCACCGCCGCTATTTGAACTGAAGCTGGAGGCTCAACTCTGGTGGCGTCCCAAGCCCCGACGTCGCGCAGGTGGGGGCACTGCAATTGGCAGTGGGTCTGGGCCCCCTTCCACCCTCGCCACGCGCCCCGGGCTCAGACCTCCTGCCCTGACATCCCCCACGCTATCACCCGCCAGGACCTCTCCCAAATCCCGGCCCATACAGCCCGACACGCCGTTGCAGCGCCGCCCCGGGGCAAGCCCCATCCGCCCCTTCCCAATTGCATGCGCCGCCCCTTTGACTATAAGGCCGAAATCGGCAGGACCGGCGGGAGACAGCTATGACCGACATCAAGGTAGGCATCATCATGGGCAGCCAGTCCGACTGGCCCACGATGAAGGAAGCCGCAACCATTCTCGACGAGCTCGGGATCGCCTACGAGGCCAGGATCGTCTCGGCGCATCGGACGCCGGACCGGCTCTGGACCTACGGCAAGGAAGCGGCGGGCCGTGGCCTGCACGTGATCATCGCGGGCGCCGGAGGTGCGGCGCATCTGCCGGGCATGATGGCCTCCAAGACCCGCGTGCCGGTGATCGGCGTGCCGGTGCAGACCCGGGCGCTTTCGGGCGTCGACAGCCTCTATTCCATCGTCCAGATGCCCAAGGGCTTCCCCGTCGCCACCATGGCGATCGGCGCGGCGGGCGCGGCCAACGCGGGCCTCATGGCGGCGGGCATCCTCGCCATCAGCGATCCCGCCCTGGCCGAACGTCTCGACGCCTGGCGCGAGGCGCTCTCCGCCTCGATCCCCGAGGAGCCCGAAGATGACTGATTTCCCGCTCACCGCAGGAGCCACCATCGGCATTCTCGGCGGCGGCCAGCTGGGCCGGATGCTCTCGGTCGCGGCCAGCCGCCTGGGTCTCAGGACCCATATCTACGAACCCGGCGCCAACCCGCCCGCGGCCGACGTGGCCCATGCGGTGACCCGTGCGGCCTACGAGGACATCAACGCGCTGACCGCCTTTGCGGAGTCGGTCGACGTGGTGACCTACGAGTTCGAGAACATCCCCACCTCCGCCCTCGACCTGCTGGAGGCGCTGGTGCCGATCCGTCCGGGCCGCGAGGCGCTGCGCGTCAGCCAGGACCGGATGACGGAGAAGGACTTCCTCACCTCGCTCGGCCTGCAAACCGCGCCCTATGCCGCCGTCGACGATGCCGAGAGCCTCGCCACCGCGCTGGAGCAGATCGGCGCCCCCGCAATCCTCAAGACCCGGCGCTTCGGCTATGACGGCAAGGGCCAGGCCCGGCTGCAGGTGCCCGAGGACGGCGCGGCCGCGCTGGACGAGATGAACGGCGCCCCCGCGGTGCTGGAAGGCTTCGTCACCTTCAGCCGCGAGGTCTCGGTCATCGGGGCCCGCAGCGCCGACGGGTCAGTCGCCTGTTTCGATCCCGGAGAGAACGTGCACCGCGAGGGCATCCTGCGCACCACCAACGTGCCCGCCATGCTCTCGGCCGCGCAGCGCACCGATGCGGTGCTGATGGCGGGCAAGATCCTGAACGCGCTCGACTACGTCGGCGTCATGGGGGTCGAGCTCTTCGTCACGCCCGAGGGGCTGGTGGTGAACGAGATCGCCCCGCGCGTCCACAACTCCGGCCACTGGACCCAGAACGGCTGTGCCGTGGACCAGTTCGAGCAGCACATCCGCGCCGTCGCGGGCTGGCCGCTCGGCGACGGGACGCGTCATGCGGACGTCGAGATGGAGAACCTGATCGGCGACGACATGGACCGCGTGCCCGATCTGCTGCGCGAAACCAACACCGCGCTGCATCTCTACGGCAAGGCCGAGACCCGCGCGGGCCGCAAGATGGGCCATGTGAACCACATCCGCCCGAAAAGCTGACCTTCCGCCGCATCGCGCGCCCCGCGCGGTGCGGCCCCCCTCCCGGCCGGGCACAGCGCCCGCCGCGAGGCCCGGAAAATTCTTCGGAGAATTTTCCCAAGAATTTTCGAAAATTCTTGGCCGCCCCCTGCCCCGTCAGCCTCCGCCTGATGGTTGGCGCCTGTGGCCGCGATGCCATGACCCGGCGCACGATCGGACCATGGCGCGATCCCTCTTCCCCGGCGTCGCGTTTCGGTCTATACGCGCCCCATGATCGCACTGGCACGCCATATCTGCCGACGCCGACGCCGCTGAATTTCAGCGGTGCGTCTCTGCGTGCCCGCCCGATCCCTGCGCCGCTTTCGGCGCGCCTGCATCAAAGCTCCCCCGATAACATTGACTTGCCCCGAAGGCTCATGCTCTCAAGGCGCATGAATTCCGGGCCCCCTACGAGGATAGTGACATGATCCCCTCCGTTCTGCCGACCTATATCCGCGCGCCGCTTCACTTCGTGAAGGGCGAAGGCGCATGGCTGATCGAGGAGGACGGCCGCCGTTTCCTCGACCTCGGCTCCGGCATCGCCGTGAACGCGCTCGGCCATGCCCACCCGGCCCTTGTCACCGCGCTGACCGAGCAGGCCCAGAAGGTCTGGCACCTCTCGAACCTCTACGAGATCCCCCAGCAGGAGGCGCTCGCCGCAGCCCTCGTGGATGCGACCTTCGCCGATACCGTCTTCTTCACCAACTCGGGCACCGAGGCGGCGGAACTGGCGGTGAAGATGGCGCGGAAATACTGGTACGAGAAGGGCCAGCCCCAGAAGACCACGATCCTGACCTTCACCGGTGCCTTCCACGGCCGCTCATCCGCCGCGATCGCCGCGGTGGGGACCGAGAAGATGGTCAAGGGCTTCGGCCCGCTCCTGCCCGGGTTCAAGCAGATCCCCTGGGGCGACTGGGACGCGCTCGACGCGGCCATCGACGAGACCACCGGCGCGATCATGATCGAGCCGATCCAGGGCGAGGGCGGGATCCGTCCCCTGCCCGACGCGGACCTCAAGATGCTGCGGAAGCTCTGCGACGACAAGGAGCTGCTGCTGGTGCTGGACGAGGTGCAATGCGGCATGGGCCGGACCGGCAAGCTCTTCGCCCATGAATGGGCGGGCGTCACGCCCGACATCATGATGGTCGCCAAGGGCATCGGCGGCGGCTTCCCCCTCGGCGCCGTGCTGGCCACCGAAGAGGCCGCACAGGGCATGGTCGCGGGCACCCATGGCTCGACCTATGGCGGCAACCCGCTGGGCTGCGCCGTGGGCCTCGAGGTGATGAAGCATGTCTCGGACGAGGCCTTCCTCGCCAATGTGAACCGCATCGGCGGCCAGCTGCGGCAGGGTCTCGAAGGGTTGATCGCCGCTCATCCCGACATCTTCGAGGAGGTGCGCGGCAGCGGCCTCATGCTGGGCCTCAAGTGCAAGCCCGCCGTGGGCGAAGTGGTGAAGGCCGGCTACGACAACCTCGTGATCACCGTGCCCGCGGGCGACAACGTGCTGCGCCTGCTCCCGCCGCTCAACCTGAGCGAGGAGGAGGCCGCCGAGGCGATCAAGCGTCTCGACGCCGCCGCCACCGAGGTCGCAAGCCAGATCACGGCCGGGTAACCCCGGCCCCCGGGCAGGCGGCCGGCACGCGACCGGCCCCGCCCCACCAAAAGGACAGAAAAATGAACCATTTCCTCGACATCCACACCACCACTGCCGAAGACCTGCGGACCATGATCGACCAGGGCCGCGCCATGAAGGACGCCCGTCAGGGCCGCCCGCGCGGCGCCCCCGATGACGAGCAGCCGCTCGCGGGCCACATGGTCGCACTGATCTTCGAAAAGCCCTCGACCCGGACCCGCGTCTCCTTCGACGTGGGCACGCGCCAGATGGGCGGGCAGACCATGGTGCTGTCGGGGCAGGACATGCAGCTGGGCCATGGCGAAACCATCGCCGACACCGCCCGGGTGCTGTCGCGCTACGTCGATCTGATCATGATCCGGACCTTCGACGAAAGCGTCGTGCAGGAGATGGCGGAATATGCCTCCGTCCCCGTGATCAACGGCCTGACCGACCGGTCGCACCCCTGCCAGATCATGGCCGACGTCATGACCTACGAGGAGCACCGCGGCCCGATCAAGGGCAAGAAGGTGGTCTGGACCGGCGATGGCAACAACGTCTTCACCTCCTTCCTCCACGCGGCGCAGCAGTTCGAATTCGAGCTGGTCTTCTCAGGCCCGCAGCAGCTGGACCCGGACCGCGAATATGTCTCGATGGCGCGCGAGGCCGGCGTGGACTTCACCATCCAGCGCGACCCCTGGAAGGCCGTGGACGGCGCCGACCTGATCGTGGCCGACACCTGGGTCTCGATGCATGACGCCCAGTCGACCCGCGAGCGACGCCACAACCTGCTGCGTGCCTATCAGGTGAACGACGCGCTGATGCAGGCGGCCAAACCCGATGCGCTCTTCATGCACTGCCTGCCCGCGCACCGGAACGAGGAGGTCACCTCCTCTGTCATGGACGGCCCTCAGTCGGTGATCTTCGACGAGGCCGAGAACCGGCTTCACGCCCAGAAGGCCGTGATGCGCTGGTGCCTCGGGGTGTAAACGCCAAGACGCGGGCCGCGACCTGCCCGCCCTGAAGACGCGCCCCCGCAAGCGATTGCGGGGGCCTTTGCGTTGCTGCGCCCGCCCCGTCATGCCGACGGCCGCATCGACAGCACGCGCCGCGGCACAGCGGCACGCTACGCCCAATCCCGCGGCCTGCGCCCGGCCCCGTCCCAAACCCTCTTCTCGCCCCCGTCTCGCTCCGCTACACCGGTGCCATGAGCGCCACCCGTCCCCGCGAAACCGATCTCTACGCCCCCGTGAAGGCCTTCCTCGAAGGTCAAGGCTACGAGGTGAAGGCCGAGGTCGAGGGCGTCGACATCATGGCCCTGCGCGACGGCGACCCCGATCCGGTCATCGTCGAGCTGAAGACCGGCTTCACCCTCGCGCTGCTGCATCAGGGCATCGACCGCCAGCGGCTCAGCGACTGGGTCTATCTCGCCGTCCCCGGCACCACCGGGCGCAAGGCGCTCGCGCGACAGGTCGGCCTTTGCCGCCGCCTCGGCCTCGGGCTGCTGACGGTGCGGCTGAAGGATGGCCACGTGACGCCGCAATGCGATCCCGGCCCGTTCACGCCGCGCAAGGTGAAACCGCGCCAGACCCGCCTGCTGCGGGAATTCGCCCGGCGCGAGGGCGATCCCAACACCGGCGGCTCCACCCGCACCCGGCTCGTCACCGCCTACCGGCAGGACGCGATCCGCGTGGCCGCGCATCTGGCCGAACACGGGCCTTCGCGCGGGGCCGAGATCGCGAAGGCCACCGGCGTCACCCGGGCCACGATCATGCTGCGCGACGACCACTACGGCTGGTTCGAGCGGGTCACCCGCGGCGTCTATGCCCTCACCCCGCGCGGCGCCGCCGAGCACACCACGGCCTGACCTCCGCCACAGCGGCTTCATCTTTCCAGAAATACTCAATCGCGCCCCGCGCCGCACGGCGCAGCGGTCAGACCGCAGCCCCGCCCTCCGCCACGAGCGCGAGGAAATTGCGCAGCGTGGGCGCCGCGTCCTCCCGCCGCCAGGCGATACCGGTTTCCAGAAACGGCGCCTCCCCTGCCAGATCGCGGTAGGCGACCCCGGCGCGGGCCAGGTTGCGCAGCGACTGGGGCACCAGCGCGATGCCCATCCCGGCAGAGACGAGGCTGATGATCGTCTGCATCTGGATCGCGTGCTGCGCCACCTGCGGGCGTACGCCCTGCGCGGTGTAGAAGCCCGTCACGAGGTCATGGAAGAGCGGAGCGGCCCGGCGCGGGAAGACGATCAGCGGCTTGTCCACCACGGCCTCCGGCGGCAGCGGGCCCGCGCCCGGCGGCAACCGGCCCGAGGCGCACCAGCTTTCCGGCACGGCGGCCACCAGCGGCTCCACCAGCAGGCGGCGATAGGCCAGCACCTCGGGCAGCGGATCGTCGCCATGGGGGATCAGGATGCCCGCCTGCCCCCGCCCCTGCGCCAGCGCCGCGATCTGCATGTCGCTGGTCATCTCGGTCAGCGACAGCTCCACCCCCGGAAACCGCGCCCGGAACCCCTGCACGAGGGCAGGCAGAACGGAATAATCGGCGGTCGAGACGAAGGAGAGCTCCAACCGCCCCGCCGCGCCCCCGCGCAGCTGCTCCGCCGTCTCGGAGAGCGCATCGACCCCGCCAACCGCCCGGCGCACATGGGGCAGGAAATCCGCGCCGAAGGGCGTCAGCGCCACCGAGCGCCGGGTGCGGGCAAAGAGCGGCGCGCCCAGATCGGCCTCCAGCGCGCGGATCGACTGGGAGAGCGGCGGCTGGGTCATGCCCAGTTTCTCGGCGGCACGGCCGAAGTGGAGCTCCTCCGCAACGGCGAGGAAATGGCGCAGCTGGCGCAGGTCCATGATCCGCCTTTCATATCCACAGCGACCCAATCAGAGCAGAATAATATATTTCACTCTCGCTTTCGAGGGCTGTAGGGTCCGCGCGACCAGTTTTAGAGGGAGGGTTCGATGCCCCGCTATCGTTCGAGAACCAGTACCCATGGCCGCAACATGGCCGGTGCCCGTGGCCTTTGGCGTGCCACCGGCATGAAGGACGGCGACTTCGGCAAGCCGATCATCGCCATCGTGAACTCCTTCACCCAGTTCGTGCCGGGCCACGTCCACCTCAAGGACCTCGGCCAGCTGGTCGCGGCCGAGGTCGAGAAGGCCGGCGGCGTCGCCAAGGAATTCAACACCATCGCCGTGGATGACGGCATCGCCATGGGCCACGACGGGATGCTCTACTCCCTGCCCTCGCGCGAAGTCATCGCCGACAGCGTGGAATACATGGTCAACGCCCACTGCGCCGACGCCATGGTCTGCATCTCGAACTGCGACAAGATCACCCCCGGCATGCTGATGGCCGCCATGCGCCTGAACATCCCGGCGATCTTCGTCTCGGGCGGGCCGATGGAAGCGGGCAAGATCGACCTCGAGTCGCTGGACGTGAAGAAGATCGACCTTGTCGACGCGATGGTCGCCGCCGCCTCGGACGCCTACACGGACGAGCAGCTGCAGCACATCGAGGAAAACGCCTGCCCGACCTGTGGCTCCTGCTCGGGCATGTTCACCGCGAACTCGATGAACTGCCTCGCCGAGGCGCTCGGCCTTGCCCTGCCCGGCAACGGCTCGACGCTGGCGACCCACGCCGACCGCAAGCACCTGTTCCTCGAGGCAGGCCGCAAGATCGTCGAGATCACGCGCCGCCACTACGAACTGGAAGAACACGGGCTTCTGCCGCGCGAGATCGCGACCTTCGAGGCGTTCCAAAACGCCATGTCGCTCGACATCGCCATGGGCGGCTCGACCAACACCGTGCTGCACCTGCTGGCGATTGCCAACGAGGGCGGCGTGGACTTCACCATGGACGACATCGACAAGCTGTCGCGCAAGGTGCCCTGCCTGTGCAAGGTCGCGCCCAACATCGAGAACGTCCACATGGAGGACGTCCACCGCGCCGGTGGCATCTTCTCGATCCTCGGCGAACTGTCCCGCGCGGGGCTGCTGCACAACGACTGCGCCACGGTCCATTCGACCACCATGGGCGAGGCAATTGCCCATTGGGACATCAAGGTCGCCAACAACCCCGAGGCAGAGCAGCTGTTCAAGGCCGCGCCCGGCGGCGTGCGCACCACGCAGGCCTTCTCGACCGAGAACCGGTTCAAGGAGCTCGACACCGACCGTGAGAAGGGCGTGATCCGCGCCAAGGAACACGCCTTCAGCCAGGACGGTGGCCTTGCGGTGCTCTTCGGCAACATCGCCGAGGACGGCTGCATCGTGAAGACCGCGGGCGTGGATGCCTCGATCCTGAAGTTCACCGGCACGGCCCATGTCTGCGAAAGCCAGGACACCGCCGTGAACGACATCCTCACCGGCAAGGTGAAGGAAGGCGACGTGGTGGTGATCCGCTACGAGGGCCCGCGCGGCGGTCCGGGAATGCAGGAGATGCTCTACCCGACCAGCTACCTGAAGTCGAAGGGCCTCGGCAAAGCCTGCGCCCTGCTGACCGACGGGCGGTTCTCGGGCGGGACCTCGGGCCTCTCCATCGGGCACGTCTCGCCGGAAGCGGCCGAGGGCGGCACCATCGGCCTCGTCGAGAAGGGTGACAAGATCGAGATCGACATCCCCAACCGCACGATCCACCTCGCCGTGGACGACGCCAAGCTGGCCGCACGTCGTGCCGCGCAGGAGGCCGCGGGCTGGAAACCGGTCGAGAGACGGACGCGCAAGGTCTCTTCGGCGCTGCAGGCCTATGCGGCGCTGACCACCTCCGCCGCCAAGGGTGCGGTGCGCGACGTGACCCAGCTGACCGGCGCCAAGGCGCGCGGCTGACCGGTCCTCGGACACCCTCACCACAGGTGACACACTTCAGAACGCCCGCCCCGGACCCGGGGCGGGCGTTTCGCATGTCCAGCGCGGTTCGGCTCAGCTCTGGCGCGGCAGGGGCTTGCGGGTGACGCGGGCGCGCAGCTCCTCCACGAGGATCGGATAGGGCACGTCTGCCTCTATCGCCAGCCTGCGCAGGCCGAAGCTGACATGGGCCACCTCCTGGTAATAGCTGGTGTAGGCGTAGTTCGTCGCCGCCCCCGCCACGGCGCCCAGCACCGGCACGGTCTGGGCCGCCAGCTTCTGCCCCATGGCCACCGCCAGCTTGGGCGCGACCCGCGCAATGACGCCCTGCACCGTCTTTCCGGTCAGCGCGAAGCGGGCGGTCAGGAAGCTGAAGTCCGCGGCCTCGTTCACCCCCAGCGGGCCCGAGGCGGCAAAGACCTCGATACAGTCGAACTGCACGTTCTCCTCGGAGGGGTCGAAGCCATGCTCCGCCGCCACGCCGAGGATCGCGCGCATCAGGACCGTGGTGGTCACCGGCAGCTCCGCCAGCGAGGCCGAGACCCCGCCAAAGCCGCCCGCTGCCCCCATGGCCGTCGTTGTCACGGTGTTGAGCCAGCCGGGCTGGTCCCCCACCATCCCGCGGGATCCATGCGCCGCCTTCACCGCGACGTTGAGCGCCATGCCGGTGGCCTTGTCGAGCCGGCCGCGCACATCGCCCGGCAGCCGGTCCAGCAGGCCTTCGGCCTTGCCGCCGATCAGCGACAGGACCTGCATCCCCATGCCGCCCGCGTTGCGATAGCGCTTGGCCAGCGCCTCCAGCGCCTCCGAGGTCTCGTCGGTGATCAGGGCGCGGCTCTGATCCGCGCCGGGGCGTTCCATCTGCTGCATCTCACACTCCCGCTGCATGGGAGATAGATTGGGCCGACGGGCGCCGCTTTCAATGTTTATCGGATTTACAAACGCAGATCGGCGGCTCCTGTCCACCGGGCGCGCCCGGCGCGGCGCGCTCAATAGGCGCGCACGACCTCACCCTTGATGCCGTCCCAGCTGCCCGGGATCAGCGCGCGGCCCAGTACCCGGTCGGGGTTGGTCGGCGGCGGCATCACCACGTCGTCAAGCTTGGAAAAGCCGAAACGGCTGTAATAGGGCGCATCGCCAACCAGCATCACCCGTTCCCAGCCCCGGGCCTCGGCCAGCGCCAGACTGTCCTGGATCAGCAGCGCCCCCAGCCCTTCGCCCTGGTGCGTCGGGTGCACGGCCACCGGCCCCAGAAGAAGTGATATCACCCCGCCGACCCGGATCGGCCAGTAGCGGATCGCCCCGCCAAGGATGCCATCGGCATCGCGGGCGATCCGGCTCAGCTCCGCCACCTGCGGCACGCCATCGCGCAGCCGGTAGGACGACAGCGCGGTCCGGCCCGGGGCGAAGCACAGGTCATAGAGCGCCTCGACCTCCCACCAGTCCTCGGAATGTTCCTGTGTAACGGTGAACATGCGTCCTGCGGCCCCGTTGGCTGAAGTCAGTGGCACGGCAGTTAGCATGGCGCTACACCGGGGGCAAACCATCGGAGGTCACATGTTCTACGAACCGAAGGACGGCCACGGGCTGCCCCATAACCCGTTCAACGCCATCGTCTCTCCCCGCCCGATCGGCTGGATCTCGACCCGCGGCAAGGACGGGTCCGAAAACCTCGCGCCCTATTCCTTCTTCAACGCGGTTGCCTATGTGCCGCCGCAGGTGATGTTCGCCTCCACCTCCTCCAAGGACAGCCTGCGCAACATCAGCGAGACCGGCGTCTTCTGCGCCAACGTGGTGGAGACCGCCGCCCGCGACGTGATGAACGCCACCTCCGCCGCGCTGACGCCCGAGACCGACGAGTTCACCCACGCCGGGATCGACCGCGCCGAATGCGAGACGATCCCCTGCTCGCGCGTGGCCAATGCGCCCGCCTCGCTGGAATGCCGCGTGACCCAGATCGTGCAGCTGGAGGGCGCGGACAACTGGCTGATCCTCGGCGAGGTCACCGGCGTGCACATCCGCGAGGATTGCCTCGTGGACGGGCGCTTCGACGTCACCACCTTCCAGGCGCTCTCGCGGCTTGGCTACCGTGACTACGCAAGCGTCACCGACGTGTTCGAACTGACACGCCCCGACGACTGATCGCAGCGCGCCGTTGCACCCTGCCCGCCGCTGCGTAAGCTGCGGGCAAAGCCACAGGCACAAGCACTGGCACTGGCATAGGGGAGCGGCGCATGGAACGTGTACTTGGGATCATCGGCGGCTCGGGCCTCTACCAGATCGAGGGGCTCGAAGAGGCGACGTGGCAGGAGGTCGAGACGCCCTGGGGCGCGCCCTCCGACGCGATCCTGACGGGGCGGCTGGCGGGCACCCGGCTGGCCTTCCTGCCCCGCCACGGGCGCGGCCATGTCCATTCGCCGACCGAGGTGCCCTACCGCGCCAATATCGACGCGATGAAACGACTGGGCGTGACCGATATCGTCGCCCTCTCCGCCTGCGGCTCGTTCCGCGAGGAGCTGGCGCCGGGCGATTTCGTCCTCGTCGACCAGTTCATCGACCGCACCTTCGCGCGTGAGAAGAGCTTCTTCGGCACCGGCTGCGTGGCCCATGTCTCACTCGGCCATCCCACCTGCCTGCGGCTCTCCGACCTCGTGGCGGAAGCCGCGCGGGCGGCCGACATCACCCTGCATCGCGGCGGCACCTATCTCGCCATGGAAGGCCCGCAGTTCTCGACCCTGGCCGAGAGCCTGATGTACCGCAACGTCTGGAATTGCGACGTCATCGGCATGACCAACATGCCCGAGGCCAAGCTCGCCCGCGAGGCCGAGATCTGCTACGCCCCCATCGCCATGGTCACCGACTACGACAGCTGGCACGAAGACCACGGCGCGGTGGACGTCACCAAGATCCGAGACACGCTGCTCGGCAATGCCGACAAGGGCCGGGCCCTCGTGCGGGAGTTGCCGCGGCTGCTGACAGGCTCGCCCGCGCCCTGCTCGGAAGGCTGCGACCGGTCGCTGGAGCATGCCCTGCTCACCGCCCCCGAGAAACGCGATCCCGCGCTACTGGCAAAGCTCGACGCCGTGGCCGCGCGGGTGCTGTGATGGACGACATCCGCAACTACATCCGCACGATCCCGGACTTCCCGCACGAGGGCATCCTCTTTCGCGATGTGACCACGCTCTTCGGCCATGCCCGCGGCTTCCGGCTGGCGGTGGACCAGCTGGTGCAGCCCTTCGCGGGCACGCGCATCGACAAGGTCGTGGGGCTGGAGGCGCGCGGCTTCATCCTCGGCGGCGCGGTGGCGCATCAGCTGTCCTGCGGCTTCGTGCCGGTGCGCAAGGCGGGTAAGCTGCCGGCCGCCACGATCGCACAGAGCTACACGCTGGAATACGGCGAGGCGGTGGTCGAAATCCACGACGATGCCATCACGGCGGGCGAACGGGTGCTGATCGTCGATGACCTGCTCGCCACCGGCGGCACGGCCGAGGCCGGCATCACGCTGGTGGAGAAACTGGGCGGCGTGATCACCGGCTGCGCCTTCGTGGTGGACCTGCCCGACCTCGGCGGACGCGCCCGGCTGGAGAAGCTGGGCTATGCGGTGACCGCGCTCTGCGCCTACGAGGGACTCTGATCCATCAGCGGGCCCTCACAGGTGGGCAAAGACCCGGTCCAGCACGTGCCGGGCAGCGGGCGGGATCTGCCGGAAGCGGTTCTGGATGATGAAGCAGGGCGAGACGAGGATCGGCTCGGCCAGCCGCAGCGCCGCCAGCCGCCCGCCAAGCGGCCCCTCCGCCAGCATCTGCGCCACCTCCTCGGTCTGGGGCGCGATGGCGTCGCTCTCGGCCAGCATCGCCAGCACCACGAGGAAGGAGGAGGAGTTCGTCACCCGCGCAGGCGTGCGCAACTCGCGTTCCAGAAAAGCCGCCTCCACCGCCTGCCGGATCGGAGAGCCGACCTCCTGGATCACCCATTCGAAGCCCTGCAACTGCTCCAGCGCCACCTCGCCCTGTCCCGCCAGCGGATGGTCCGGGCGCACCAGCAGCGAGACGACCTCGCTCCGCGCCGGGTAGAGCCGGAAATCACGACTGTCGTGTTCCGGCGGCAGGCGGGCGATGACGAAGTCGAAATTGCCATCCACCAGCCCGCGCACCAGCGTCGTGGAGGGCGCGACCTCGATCGTCATCTCGATATCCGGGGTGGTTGCCTTAACGTCACGCACGGCGGGCATCAGCAGCCCCACCGCCGGGCCCGTCACCGCACCGACGCGCACGCGCCCCACCTCGCCTGCGGAAATCCGGCGGCTCTCGGCCTCAAGCGCTGCGAACTGATCGAGGATGATCGTCGCGTGGCGCACGCAGATCTCGCCCAGGGCCGTTGGCCGCATCCCCTTGGGATGTCTCTCGAAAAGCGGCCCGCCCGCGCGTTCCTCCACCTCCGCGAGGATGCGCGAGGCGGCGGGCTGGGACATGGCGCAGAGCTGGGCCGCGCGCTGCAACTGCCCCGTCTCCGCGATGCGGAGCAACAGAGACAGGTGGGACGGGCGCAGGCGTTGGGCGAATTCCATAAAGTTATGAATAACACTTTCGATATGCAGATGGCGAAAAAACTGAATTGAGGGGTATGCGACCCCCCTGTTACCCCTGAGGCGGGTTCGGGAGGACCCGACAGGGAGACCCGGCGCCGGTGGAGGACCCCGGCGCACTTGAGGAGGAACATCATGACACTTTCGAAAGTCCTGGCCTCGGCCAGTGCTCTGGCCATGCTTGCCACCGCGGCCCTTGCAGACGGGACCGTGGGCATTGCCATGCCGACCAAATCGTCGGCCCGCTGGATCTCGGACGGCAACTCGATGGTCGAGCAGTTCGAGGCCGCCGGCTACGAGACCGACCTGCAATATGCCGAGGATGACATTCCCAACCAGCTGGCCCAGATCGAGAACATGATCACCAAGGGCGTGGACGTGCTGGTGATCGCGGCCATCGACGGCACCACGCTGTCGAACGCGCTGGAGAACGCCGCCGCCTCGGGCATCAAGGTCATCGCCTATGACCGCCTGATCCGCGACAGCGGCAACGTCGACTATTACGCCACCTTCGACAACTTCAAGGTCGGCGTGCAGCAGGCCTCGACGCTGGTGGACGGGCTGAAGGAGCGTTTCCCGGACCAGAAGCCCTGGAACGTGGAGCTTTTCGGCGGCTCGCCGGACGACAACAACGCCTACTTCTTCTACGACGGCGCCATGTCCGTGCTGCAACCGATGATCGACGCGGGCGACATCGAGGTGGTCTCGGGCCAGATGGGCATGGACACCGTCGGCACCCTGCGGTGGGACGGCGCCGTGGCGCAGTCGCGGATGGATAACCTGCTTTCCGCCAATTACACCGACAAGGACGTGCACGGGGTGCTCTCGCCCTACGACGGGCTCTCCATCGGCATCCTGTCCTCGCTCAAGGGCGTGGGCTACGGCTCCGGCGACATGAAGATGCCGATCGTCACCGGGCAGGACGCCGAGGTGCCCTCGGTCAAGTCGATCCTCGCGGACGAGCAGTATTCGACGATCTTCAAGGACACCCGCTCGCTGGCGGGCGTTACCGTCAAGATGGTGGATGCCCTGCTCGACGGCGGCGAGCCCGAGATCAACGACACCTCGACCTACGACAACGGCGTGAAGGTCGTGCCCTCCTACCTGCTGGAGCCGCTGCCGGTCACCAAGGCGAACTGGGAAGAGCGCCTGATCGAGACCGGCTACTACACGATGGATCAGGTCAAGTAACCGACGAGGTCCTCCCGGTCTGTCCGGGCAGCGGCTTCGGCCCTGCCCGGGCAGGTCCGGACGAGCACATCAGGCAGAACAGGCCCACCCAAGGCGGAGGCTGTGTCATGACGGCACTTCTTGAGATGCGCGCGATCACCAAGACCTTTCCGGGGGTCAAGGCGCTGGACGGGGTCAACCTGACCGTCCGCAAGGGTGAAATCCACGCATTGGTCGGCGAGAATGGCGCCGGCAAATCCACCCTGATGAAGGTGCTTTCCGGGGTCTACCCGGCTGGCAGCTACGACGGGGAAATCCATTACGACGGCGCGCTCGCCGAATTCCGCGACATCGCGGACAGCGAGAAGCGCGGCATCATCATCATCCATCAGGAGCTGGCCCTCGTACCGCTGCTCTCGATCGCGGAGAACCTGTTTCTGGGCAACGAATGCGCGCAGAACGGCGTGATCCACTGGCCCGAGACCTTCCGCAAGACAGAGAGCCTGCTGCGCAAGGTCGGCCTGCGCGAGGCCCCCACCACGCTGGTGGACAAGCTGGGCGTCGGCAAGCAGCAGCTGGTCGAGATCGCCAAGGCGCTCTCCAAGGAGGTGCGGCTGCTAATCCTCGACGAGCCGACCGCCGCCCTGTCGGAGAGCGACAGCCAGGCCCTGCTGGACCTGCTGCTGGAACTGAAGGACCAGGGCGTCACCAGCATCATCATCAGCCACAAGCTGAACGAGGTCCGCCGCGTCGCCGACACGGTCACCGTGATCCGCGACGGCACGGCCGTCTCCACCATGGACGCCCGCAGCCAGCCGATCACCGAGGACGCCATCGTGCGCGACATGGTGGGCCGGGACATGGCGCATCGCTACCCCGAGCGGACCCGCCGCGCGGGCGAGATGCTGCTGGAGGTCGAGGACTGGAACGTCTGGCACCCCGAGCACGTGGACCGGCAGGTCATCCGCTCGGCACGGTTCAACGTGCGCGCGGGCGAGGTCGTCGGCATCGCGGGGCTCATGGGCTCGGGCCGGACGGAGCTGGCGATGAGCCTCTTCGGCCAGTCCTACGGCAAGAACATCTCGGGCCGGGTGCGGATAAACGGCAAGGAGGCGGACGTGAGCCGCGTGGACCGCGCCATCGACGCAGGCCTCGCCTATGTCACCGAGGACCGCAAGAGCCTCGGCCTGATCCTCGAGGAGCCGATCCGGCGCAACATCACGCTGGCCAACCTCGAAGGCGTCTCTGCTGGCGGCGTGCTGAACGAGAACGAGGAGACCGAGGTCTCGGAACGCTACCGGCGCGCGATGAACATCCGCACCCCCAGCGTTTTCCAGAAGGTGATGAACCTCTCGGGCGGGAACCAGCAGAAGGTCGTCCTGTCCAAGTGGCTCTTTGCCGAACCCGACATCCTGATCCTCGACGAACCGACCCGCGGGATCGACGTCGGCGCCAAATTCGAGATTTACGGGATCATCAACGACCTCTCCGCTCAGGGGAAAGGCGTGCTGATGATCTCCTCCGAGATGCCCGAACTCCTGGGCATGTGTGACCGCATCTACGTGATGAACGAAGGCGCCCTCGTCGGGGAACTGACGGCCGAGGACGCCAGCCAGGAGCGCATCATGTCGCTCATCGTGACGGAATAAGGGAAAGAGGGCATGGCAATCGCGGAACCCACAGGCACCGAGACCAAGGGCGTCGGGGAGTACCTCCTCGCCCACATGCGCGAATACGGGCTGCTCTTTGCCCTGATCGCGATCATGGTGTTCTTCCAGATCGTGACCGGCGGCACGCTGCTGCGTCCGGTGAACATCACCAACCTGCTGCTGCAGAACAGCTATATCATCATCATGGCGCTCGGGATGCTGATCGTCATCGTCTCGGGCAACATCGACCTGAGCGTCGGCTCCGTCATGGGGTTCGTCGGGGCGCTTGCCGCCGTGATGATCGTCGAGATGGACGTGCCCTACCTGATCGCCATCGTCATCTGCCTCGTCATGGGCGGGGTGATCGGGGCCGCGCAGGGCTACTGGGTGGCCTACTGGAAGATCCCCTCCTTCATCGTGACACTGGCGGGGATGCTGGTGTTCCGCGGGCTGTCGCTCTGGCTGCTCGAAGGGCAGTCGGTGGGCCCCTTCCCGCGGGAATTCCAGACCATCGCCAACGGCTTCGTGCCCGATATCTTCCCGGCCTCCATCGGCCAGGCGCTCGCCCCCGTCTTCGATGCGCGGCAGGTGAACGTGCTGGCGCTCGGCACCGGGATCGTCGCCGCCGCAGCGGTGATCTGGTCCGGGATGCGCAAACGCGCCCGCAACCGCGCCTACGGCATTGTGGACGAGCCGCGGGGCTTCTTCATCGCCCGCAACGCCATCATCGGCGCGGCGCTGATCTTCATCATGTTCAAGCTCTCCACCTTCCGGGGGATGCCGAACGTGCTGATCACCATGGGCGTGCTGACGATCATCTATGCCTTCCTCACCGAACGCACGGTGCTGGGGCGGCGGATCTATGCGCTCGGCGGGAACCAGAAGGCGGCCAAGCTCTCGGGGATCAAGACCGAGCGGCTGACCTTCCTCGCCTTCGTCAACATGGGCATCCTCGCCGCCGCCGCGGGCCTCGTCTTCGCCGCCCGCCTGAACACCGCCACCCCCAAGGCCGGCTTCGCGCTGGAACTGGACGTGATCGCCGCCGTCTTCATCGGCGGGGCCTCGATGTCGGGCGGCGTGGGCAAGATCGTGGGGGCCGTCGTGGGCGCCTTCCTGATGGGGCTGCTGAACAACGGCATGTCCATCATGGGGATCGGCATCGACTACCAGCAGATGATCAAGGGTCTCGTGCTGCTCGCCGCCGTGATCTTCGATGTCTACAACAAGAGCAAGCAGGGCTGAGCCATGACATTCACTCCCGCCCCCTGGCCGCGCCGCCTGCGGTCGCAGGAATGGTACGCCGGCACCGGCCGCGACACGATCTATCACCGCGGCTGGATGAAGAACCAGGGCTACCCGCATGACCTCTTCGACGGACGCCCGATCATCGGCATCCTGAACACATGGTCCGACCTGACGCCCTGCAACGGGCACCTGCGCGAACTGGCCGAGAAGGTGAAGGCCGGCATCTGGGAGGCTGGGGGCTTCCCGGTCGAGGTGCCGGTCTTCTCCGCCTCCGAGAACACCTTCCGCCCCACGGCGATGATGTTCCGCAACCTCGCGGCCCTCTCCATCGAGGAACAGATGCGCGGCCAGCCGATCGACGGCGCGGTGCTGCTGGTGGGCTGCGACAAGACCACGCCCTCGCTGCTGATGGCGGCGGCCTCGACCGACCTGCCCTCCATCGTCGTCACCGGCGGGCCGATGCTGAACGGCTACTTCCGGGGCGAGCGTGTCGGCTCCGGCACCCACCTGTGGAAGTTCTCGGAGGCCGTGAAGGCGGGCGAGATGACGCAGGAGGAATTCCTCGAGGCCGAGGAAAGCATGAGCCGCTCGTCGGGCACCTGCAACACGATGGGCACCGCCAGCACCATGGCCTCCATGGCCGAGGCGCTCGGCATGGCGTTGTCGGGCAATGCCGCGATCCCGGCGGTGGACAGCCGCCGCCGCGTCATGGCGCAGCTTTCGGGCCGGCGCATCGTGCAGATGGTCAAGGACGACCTGAAGCCTTCGGACATCCTGACCAAGCAGGCCTTCGAGAACGCGATCCGCTGCAACGGGGCCATCGGCGGCTCCACCAACGCGGTGATCCACATGCTGGCCATCGCGGGGCGCGTCGGCGTCGACCTGACGCTGGATGACTGGGACCGCTGCGGCCGCGACGTGGCCACGATCGTGAACCTGATGCCCTCGGGCAAGTACCTGATGGAAGAGTTCTTCTATGCCGGGGGCCTGCCGGTCGTGCTGCAACGCCTTGGCGAAGGCGGACAGCTGCACCGCGATGCGCTGACCGTCTCGGGGGCGACGATCTGGGACGAGGTGAAGGACGTCCGCAACTGGAACGAGGATGTCATCCTGCCGCTGGAGAAGGCGCTGACCCGACAGGGCGGCATTGCCGTGCTGCGTGGCAACCTCGCGCCCGACGGGGCGGTGCTGAAACCCTCCGCCGCCTCGCCCCACCTGCTGCAGCATCGGGGCCGCGCCGTCGTCTTCGAGGACATCGACGACTACAAGGCGCAGATCAACGACGAGGCGCTGGAGATCGACGAGACCTGCATCATGGTGCTCAAGAACTGCGGGCCCAAGGGCTATCCCGGCATGGCCGAGGTGGGCAACATGGGGCTGCCGCCCAAGGTGCTGCGCAAGGGGATCACCGACATGGTGCGGATCTCGGATGCGCGGATGTCGGGCACCGCCTATGGCACCGTCGTCCTGCACACCGCCCCGGAGGCCGCCGCCGGCGGCCCGCTGGCCGTGGTGCGCACCGGCGACATGATCGAGATCGACGTGACCGCCCGGCGGCTGCACCTCGACATCCCCGACGCGGAACTGGCCGCGCGGCTGGCCGCCTGGCAGCCCTCCCACGAGCAGCCCGAAAGCGGCTACGCCTGGCTGCACCAGGCCCATGTGCAGGGCGCCGACACCGGCGCGGATCTGGACTTCCTCAAGGGCTGCCGCGGCGCGCCCGTCGGAAAGGACAGCCATTGATGGAGATCGCACTCGTCGGCATCGGAAAGATCGCGGTGGACCAGCACGTCCCCGCCATCGCCGCCAGCCCCGACTGGGAGCTGACCGCCACCGTCTCGCGCCACGGCACGGTGCCCGGCGTCATGGCCTATGACGACTTCGACCAGATGCTGGCGGAGCGTTCGGAGGTGCGCGTCGTCTCGCTCTGCCTGCCGCCGGTGCCGCGCTTCGACTATGCCCGCCGGGCCATCGCTGCGGGCCGCCACGTGATGCTGGAAAAACCGCCCGGCGCCACGCTCTCGGAATGTCATGCGCTGGAGGCGCTTGCGCGCAGGCACCGGGTCTCGATCTATGCCACATGGCACTCGCGGCAGGCCGACAAGGTGCCCGCCGCCAAGGCCTGGCTGAAGGACAAGCGGCTGGAGCGGCTGACGATCACATGGCGCGAGGACGTGCGCCAGTGGCACCCCGGGCAGGACTGGGTCTTCGAGGCCGGGGGCCTCGGCGTCTTCGATCCGGGCATCAACGCGCTCTCCATCCTGACAGAAATCCTGCCCGATCCGGTGCACCTCACCGGGGCCGAGCTGCACTTCCCCGAGAACCGCGAGACGCCCATCGCCGCCAGCTGTCGCTTCCACCACCCGCAGGGGGCGGAGGTGACGATGGACCTCGACTGGCTGGAGCCCGGCGCGCCGACATGGAGCATAGAGGCCGTGACCGACGCGGGTGTCCTGCTGCTGGAACAGGGTGGCGGCGCGCTCTCCATCGACGGGGTCGCGCAGGAGGCCCTGCCCGGGCTCAGCGGCGAATACCCCCGCCTCTACGACCAGATGGCAAAGCTGGTGAAGACCGGCGGCAGCGAGATGGACCTTTCTCCCCTGCGCCACGTGGCCGATGCCTTCCTGCTGGGCCGCCGGGTGACGGCCCCCGCCTTCGCATGGTGACCACCCGGCCCCATATCGCGCCCTTCGGCACCGCGCCCGACGGCACGGCGGTGGAGGTGGTCACCCTCGCCCGTGCCGGGACCACCGTTCAGGTGATGACATGGGGTGCGACCCTGCTCGACTACCGGATCGAGGGCGTGGATTTCTCGCTGATCCTCGGCAGCGCGCGGTTCGAGGATTACCTCGGCCCGCTGTGCCACTACGGCGCCATCGTCGGGCCGGTGGCAAACCGCATTGCCGGCGGGCAGATGCCCGTCGCGGGCCGCCTGCTCACGCTGGACCGCAACGAGGCCGGGCGCACGACGCTGCACGGCGGGTCTGCCGCCCTCGACGCCCGCAACTGGCGGGTCAGCGCGGTCGAGGAGGACAGCGTCACCCTCGCCCTCACCCATCCCGACGGATGTGGCGGCTTCCCCGGTCCGGTGGAGATTACCGCCCGCTATGGCCTCGACGCCAGCGGCGCCCTGATCCTCGACATCACGGCCGAGACCGCGCGGGAGACCTGCTTTGCCCCCGCCTTCCACGGCTACTGGACGCTCGACGGCCGTGCCGACCTCTCGGGGCACCGGCTGACCGTCGCGGCAGAGAGCTACCTGCCCGTCGATGCAGACAAGATCCCTGCGGGCGGCCCTGCCCCCGTTGCGGGCACCGTCTTCGATCACCGGCAGCCACGCCCGCCCGCCGCAACGCTCGACCATAATTTCTGCCTGCGCCCCGCGCGCGGCCCCCTCGCGCCGGCCTGCTTGTTTGAGACCGACCGGCTGCGCCTCGCGGTCGAGACCACCGAACCGGGGGTACAGGTCTACACCGGCCAGCAGCACGGCATCGCGCTGGAGCCGCAGGTCTGGCCCGACAGCCCGAACCGCCCCGATTTCCCCTCCGCCGGGCTGCGCCCCGGTGAGACCTATCGCCAGACGTCGCGCTTTGCCGTGACGCACAAGACCTGAAGAGGCCCAGATGACCCAACCGCTCACCGGAATCCTGCCCGTCGCCCCCACGCCCTTCCACGCCGATGGCAGCCTCGACCCCGAGGGGATGCGCCGCGTCCTCGACTGCATGATCGATCAGGGCGTCGACGCGATCTGCATCCTCGCCAACTACTCCGAGCAGTTCCTGCTGTCGGACGAGGAGCGCGCCCTGCTGACCCGGGTCTGTCTTGAGCATGTCGCGGGCCGGGTGCCGGTGATCGTCACGATCAGCCATTTCTCGACGCAGATCGTCGTGGCCCGTGCCAAGGAGGCACAGGCCCTCGGCGCCTCGATGCTGATGATGATGCCGCCCTATCACGGCGTCGGCCTCGTCCCCGCCGAGGCGGGCATCTTCGAGCATTTCGCCGCCGTGTCCGAGGCGATCGACATCCCGATCATGGTGCAGGATGCGCCGCTCTCCGGGGTGTCCCTGCCGGTGCCGCTGCTGGTGCGCATGGCGCGCGAGATCGAACATGTCTCCTACTTCAAGATGGAAACCCCCTTCGCCGCCGACAAGCTGGCCGCGCTGATCGAGGCAGGCGGCCCCGACATCGTCGGCCCCTTCGACGGCGAGGAGGCGGTGACCCTGCTGGCGGACCTCGATGCAGGCTGCACCGGCACGATGACCTCGGCGCTGCAACCCGAGAAGATCCGCCCCATCGTGACCGAGTACCGCGCGGGCAACACCGCCGCCGCGCTGGAGCAGTGGAAGCTCTGCCTGCCGCTGATCAACCACGAGAACCGCCAGTGCGGCCTGCGCGCCGCCAAGACGGTGATGATGGCGGGCGGCGTGATCGGCTCGGACCATGTGCGCCACCCCCTCAAGCCGATGTCGGAGCGGACCAGGGCCCGCCTGCTCTCGCTGAGCGAAGAGCTGGACCTGATCGCGCTCCGCTGGGGCAAGTGAGGGGCGCATGACCGTCGCGGGGAGGCAAGGTTTGGAAAAACAGGCCATCGACTGGATCGCCGCCGACTGGGGCACCACCAACCTGCGGGTCTGGGCCATCGCGCCCGACGGCGCGGTGTTGGAGGCGCGCCGCTCCGACCGGGGCATGGGCGGGCTGGCGCCTGAGGCGTTCGAGGGCGCCCTCCTCGCCCTTGCGGGTGACTGGATCGGTCCCGAGGGTGCCGAGGTGCTGATCTGCGGCATGGCCGGTGCCCGCGGGGGCTGGGCCGAGGCAGGCTATGCCGCCGTGCCCTGCGCGCCCGCCCCGGCCGAGGCAACGCCCGCCCCCACCCACGACGCACGGCTGCGGGTCCGCATCCTGCCCGGCCTTTCGCAATCCGCGCCCGCCGACGTCATGCGCGGCGAGGAGACGCAGATCGCGGGGCTCTTGGCCGCAGAGCCCGATTTCGACGGCGCGCTCTGCCTGCCCGGCACCCATACCAAGTGGGTCCGCCTCTCGCGCGGGCAGGTCACCGGGTTTCGCACCTTTCTGACCGGCGAGCTTTTCGCCCTGCTTTCGTCCCAGTCGATCCTGCGCCTCAGCCTCGATGACCAGTGGAACGCCCCCGCCTTCGACGCCGCCGTGGCCGAGGCGCTTGCCGCCCCCGAGAGCGTCAGTGCCGCCCTCTTCGCGATCCGGGCCGAGGCGCTGCTGGCCACGCCCGCCCCGGGCGCCGCGCGGGCCCGGCTCTCGGGGCTGCTCACCGGCCTCGAACTGGCGGGCGCACGCCCCTTCTGGGAGGCGGGCCGCGTTGCCCTCGTCGGCAGTGCCGCGCAGCAGGCGCAATACGCGCCGCTCACCGCGCAGGGCGTCACCCTCACCCGGCACGATGCCGAGACCCTCACACTGGCCGGGCTGCGCCTCGCACGCGCGGGCCTGCCCCCGATTGGCGGAGCACGCCCATGACCCGATCCATCATCGCCATCCTGCGCGGCCTCACGCCCGAGCATGCGGTCCCCGTGGCCGAGGTGCTGATCGAGGCCGGCGTGACCCTGATCGAGGTGCCGCTGAATTCGCCCGATCCGCTGACCTCCATCGCCCGCATGGCCGGGGCCTGTGGCGAGCGCGCGCAGATCGGCGCGGGCACGGTGCTGACGCCCGCGCAGGTGGCCCAGGTGGCGCAGGCTGGCGGGCGGCTCATCGTCTCGCCCAACATGGACCCGGCGGTGATCGGCGAGACGAAGCGCCTCGGCCTCGCCTCCTATCCCGGCGTCCTGACCCCGACGGAAGGCTTCGCCGCCCTCGCCGCCGGGGCCGATGCGCTGAAGCTCTTCCCCGGCGAGATCGCGGGTCCCGCCGGGCTGAAGGCCATGCGTGCGGTGCTCCCGCGCGAGGCCGGGGTCTGGGCGGTGGGCGGTGTGTCCGAGGCCAACCTGCCCGAGTGGTTCGCCGCAGGCGCCGCCGGCGTCGGCATCGGCTCCGCGCTCTTCGCCCCCGGCGACAGCGCCGCGACCGTCGCCGCCAAGGCCGCGCGGCTGGTGGCCCGCTACGACGGGATGGGCGCCTGATGCCCGGTGCGGTGCCAAGCCCTGCCGCAGTCACCCGGGACACTCCGATGACGCCTGCCTCGCGCCCCCGGTCCCGGTCTTGGTCCCGGTCCTGGTCCCAGTTCCGGTCCCGTGGAACCGCCGCGTCACGGCCCCTTGTCCCCCTCCCCGCGCCGGGCAGAGTGTTTCAGGGGCCGCTCCACGGGGACGGCTCCGCCCGCCGTCCCGAAAGGAAAAGCCCCGCGCCCCGCGCACAGACATGAGCAGGTAGATGACCCCGGAACCGAGCCCCACGCAGATGGCGCCCCTGACCGCCACGCTTCACGACGCCCGCCCCTGCCACCTCGGCGAGGGGGCCTTCTGGCATCCCGAGCGGGAGCAGCTCTTCTGGTTCGACATCCTCGGCCACCGGCTGCTCTCTCGCGCGGGGGACACCCCCTTGGCGTGGGACATGGGCGAATGCGCCTCCGCCGCCGGCTGGATCGACCGCGACACGCTGCTGATCGCCACCGAAACCGGGCTCTGGCGCTTCGACATCGCGAGCGGCGCGCGCCGGCTGATCTGTGCGCTGGAGGCAGAGGACCCCGCGACCCGCTCCAACGATGGCCGGGCCGATCCGCAGGGCGGTTTCTGGATCGGGACCATGGGCAAGGCGGCCGAGGACGGGCGCGGGGCGATCTATCGCTACCACATGGGGGAAGTGCGCCGGCTCTACGGCGCGCTCTCGATCCCGAACTCGATCTGCTTCGCCCCCGGCGGGGAGGCCGCCTATTTCACCGACACGAAGGTAGGACAGATCTTCCGCGTCCCCCTCGACCCCGAGGGCTGGCCCGCAGGCGATCCGGTGCCCTTTGTCGATGTTGCCGCGCAGGGTGCCAGCCCAGACGGGTCGGTCACCGATGCGGAAGGCGGGCTCTGGAACGCCCAATGGGGCAGCGCGCGGGTGGTGCGCTATGCCCCCGATGGCCGGACCGACCGGATCGTGACACTGGAAGGCCGCCATGCCTCCTGCCCGGCCTTCGGCGGGCCCGGGCTGAAGACGCTCTTCGTCACCTCCGCGCGCGAGGGGATCGCCGCCCCCGACGCGGCGCAGGGCTGTACCTACGCGCTGGTGCAGGACATTGCCGGCCGCCCGGAACCGCGCGTCCGCCCCTGACCGTCAAGGGACACGGAAAAGGGCCCCCGCAGGGGCCCGTCGCGGCCCGGACACCGGGCCGCCAGGGATCGTGTGGCGCATCAGCGCCGCCGGTGGGTCAGGCCCCCCGATCAGGCGCCTCGATAAGGCGCACGATCAGGCCCTCAGGTCGGCCCGCTCACTCTGCCGCGACGTTGGCCGAGGGGTTGTTCGGGTGGGTCGTCCAGTTGGCGTAATCCCCCACCTCGCGGCCCGTGCGCGGATCGACCGCGCCCTGTGCCATCTCCACCATGGTGATGCAGTTCTCCACCGGGCAGACGTTGACGCAGAGGTTGCAGGCCACGCATTCCTCGTCCTTCACGGTAAAGGTCCGGTCCGCCGACATGGCGATCGCCTGGTGCGAGGTATCCTCGCAGGCGGCGTAGCAGCGGCCACACTTGATGCAATCGTCCTGGCTGATCTGTGCCTTGGTGACGTAGTTCAGGTTCAGGTACTGCCAGTCGGTCACATTGGGCACCGCCTTGCCGATGAAGTCGGACGTCGCGGTATAGCCCTTCTCGTCCATCCACTGGCTCAGGCCCGAGATCATCTCCTGCACCACCTTGAAGCCATAGGTCATGGCCGCGGTGCAGACCTGCACGTTGCCCGCCCCCAGCACCATGAACTCCGCCGCGTCGCGCCATGTGGTGATGCCGCCAATGCCCGAGATCGGCAGGCCGTGGGTTTCCGGGTCGCGCGCGATCTCGGCCACCATGTTCATGGCGATGGGTTTCACCGCCGGGCCGCAATAGCCGCCGTGGGTGCCCTTGCCGTCGATCATCGGCTCCGGCGCCATGGCGTCGAGGTTCACCGAGGTGATCGAGTTGATCGTGTTGATCAGCGAGACCGCATCGGCCCCGCCCGCCTTGGCCGCCTGCGCGGGCTTGCGGATGTCGGTGATGTTCGGCGTCAGCTTCACGATCACCGGCTTGGAGTAGTACTTCTTGCACCACTCGGTCACCATCTGGATGTACTCCGGCACCTGCCCCACGGCCGAGCCCATGCCACGCTCCGCCATGCCGTGCGGACAGCCGAAGTTCAGCTCGATCCCGTCGGCGCCGGTCTCTTCCACCAGCGGCAGGATCGCCTTCCAGCTTTCCTCGTCGCAGGGCACCATGATCGAAACGATCAGCGCCCGGTCGGGGTAATCCTTCTTGACCCGGGTGATCTCCTCCAGGTTCGTGTAGAGATCGCGGTCGGTGATCAGCTCGATGTTGTTGAGCCCCAGCAGACGCCGGTCCGCGCCCCAGATCGCGCCATAGCGCGGCCCGTTGACGTTCACCACCGGCGGCCCTTCCGAGCCCAGCGTCTTCCACACCACGCCGCCCCAGCCCGCCTCGAAGGCGCGGCGGACGTTGTATTCCTTGTCGGTCGGCGGCGCGGAGGCCAGCCAGAAGGGGTTCGGGCTCTTGATGCCCAGGAAATCGGTCGTCAGATCGGCCATGTCAGCCTCCCGTTGGTTTGCTTTGCGGGGGCGCGTCTTGCGGCGCCCCTCTCCTGGCTATGGCAGGCTGGTCAGCCCATCAGCGTGGCGTGGATGTCCTCGGCGGCATCGCGGCCCTCGGCCACGGCGGTGACGGTCAGGTCCTCGCCGCCAAGCGCACAGTCGCCGCCGGCCCAGACCCCGGGCAGCGTGGTGCGCCCCGGCCCGCTGACGGTGATCTTGCCGCGGGTGATCTCCAGCCCCTCGGGCGCACCCTCCAGCGTCTGGCCGATGGCCTTGAAGACCTGATCGGCCTTCAGGCGGAAGGTCTCGCCGGTGCCGACGAGGGCGCCATCCTCGGTCTTGGTGTACTCCAGTTCGATCTCGACGGCCTTGCCGTTGCCATGCACCGCCACCGGGCGCACGTCGGTCAGCAGGCGCACGCCCTTGGAGGCCGCGAGGTCCTTCTCGAAGTCGGAGGCGCCCATGGCCTCACGATCACGGCGATAGGCGATGGTGACGTTCTCGGCCCCCAGCAGCTTGGACTGCACGGCCGCGTCCACGGCGGTCATGCCCCCGCCGATCACCACCACGTCGCGGCCCACCGGCAGGGTCGAGAGGTCATCGGACTGGCGCAGGGTGGCGATGAAGTCCACCGCGTCCTCGACGCCCTCGCGGTCCTCGCCCTCGCAGCGCAGGGCGTTCACACCGGCGAGGCCAATGCCGAGGAAGACCGCGTCATACTCTGCCGTCAGCCCCTCCAGCGTCAGGCCCGCGCCCAGCTTCTGGCCGGTCTCGACCGTGATGCCCCCGATCTGCAGCAGCCAGTCGACCTCCGCCTGAGCGAAGTTGTCCGGTGCCTTGTAGGAGGCGATGCCGAATTCGTTCAGCCCGCCCGGCTTGGGCCGCGCATCGAAGAGCACCACGTCATGCCCCTTCATCGCAAGCCGGTGCGCGGCGGAAAGGCCCGCAGGCCCCGCCCCCACCACCGCCACGCGCTTGCCCGTGGGCGCCGCGCGGGTGAAGGGATGGTCGTTCTTCGCCATCAGCGTATCGGTGGCATAGCGTTGCAGCCGCCCGATCTCGACCGGCTTGCCCTCCGCCGTCTCGCGCACGCAGACCTCTTCGCAGAGCGTCTCGGTCGGGCAGACGCGGGCGCACATGCCGCCGAGGATGTTCTGTTGCAGGATCGTGCGCGCCGCCGCCTCGGGCGTGTCGGTCGCGATCTGGCGGATGAAGAGCGGAATGTCGATCGAGGTCGGACAGGCCGTCATGCAGGGCGCATCGTGGCAGAAGTAGCAGCGATCCGCGGCGACATGGGCCTCGTGGCGTTCCAGCGGCGGATGCAGGTCGCCGAAATTCTCGGCCAGCACCTCGGCTCCGAGGCGGCCGGCAGCGATTCCGGGCGTCTTGGGGGACAGGGTCATGGTTGGCTCCCGTTGGTGGCTTTTCTTGGTTTTCGTTGCAATCAGCCTGCCACAGGTCGAAATTTTATCAAATGGTAAATTTTTGAAACCGGGGTCGCGCCCCGCTTCCGCGCCGATCTGCTGAAAAACCGGGCACAGGCCCGGCACCGGCCCGCCCCCGATTGACACTGGCAGGCCCGGGCCCTTCCCTGCGCACAGAACAGCCGGGCAGGAGACGGGCATGAGCATGCGGATCACGGGCGCACGGGTGGTGCTGCCGGAGGGGATCGAGGAGACGAGCGTCACCCTCGCCGAGGGCCGGATCGCCGCCATCGGCAGCGACACCCGCGCCGAGACAGAGCTGGACGCCACGGGCCTCCTGCTGGCGCCCGCGATGATCGATGTCCACGGTGATGCCTTCGAGCGGCAATTGATGCCGCGCCCGAATGTCTTTTTCCCGGTCGATGCGGCCATTCTGGATACCGACCGGCAATTGGCGGGCAATGGCATTGCCACGGCCTATCACGCGCTGACGCTGAGCTGGGAACCGGGCCTGCGCGCCGTCTCCGCCGGGCGCGCCTTTCTCGATGCGCTCGCGCGGCTGACGCCCCGGCTGATCGCGGAAAACCGCGTGCAATTGCGATGGGAGACCTTTGCCGCAGAGGCGCTGCCCCTGATCGAGGAGATGCTGGCCGGGCCCCTGACCCCGTCCCTGGCGTTCAATGACCATCTCTCGATGACGATGCGCGACTACGACATTCCGATCCAGGACCGTGCCTTCGAATTCAGCCCGGCCTTTGCCGTGGCCGATCCGGACGATCCCCGTATGCAGGGCCGGATCGGGGCAAAGGCGAAACGCTCCGGCCTTGGGGAGGGGGAATTCCTCGACCTGATGAAGACGACATGGGCAACCCGATCGGAGGTCCCTGCCCGCCTCGCGGCCATTGCCGAAAAGGCCCGCGCCGTTGGCGCCCCGATGTTGAGCCACGATGACACGCAATTGGAGACCCGGGATTACTTCCGCGGCCTCGGGGCGCGGATTTCCGAATTCCCGATGCAGGTGGATGTGGCGAAAGCCGCCCGGGACGCCGGCGACCGGATCATTTTCGGAGCGCCCAATGTCATGCGCGGCGGCAGCCACATCGGCTCGCCCGGCGCGGCGGACATGGTGGAGGCGGGGCTCTGCGATATCCTCGCCTCGGATTACTTCTATCCCGCGATGCTGGCCGCCGTGGCGCGGCTCCATCACGAACGGCGCGCGCCCCTGCACCGGCTGTGGTCGTTGGTGACGGCAGGGCCAGCGGCGGCCATGGGTCTGACAGACAGGGGACAGATCGCCGAAGGGCTGCGCGCGGACCTGATCCTCGTGGACTGGCCGGAGCGCGCTGCGGGAGAGGTGGTGCCGCCTGCGGTCACGCGAATGCTGCGCGGCGGGCGGACGGTCTACCTCGGCCTCGGGGGCTGAGGGCGCGCGCGTCGGGGCGGCAGACGGCCGGGCGCAGCGTGAGGTCGTGGCCCGTCGCCCTGCGGCGCGGGCGGACTGACGCGGGCCACGGGCCTGCGCCCCGCGTCAGTTGGCAGTCAGAACCGCCTCAGCCGATCAGGCAGCCTTCGAGGTTACCCTCGGCGGCAATCACGTCCTTGACCCAGCCGGGCTGACGGCCACGGCCGCTCCAGGTCTGGGTCGGGTCGGCGGGATTGCGGTATTTCGGCGGATTGACCTTACGGCTCTTGACCGCGCCACCGGTCAATTCGGAGAGGCTGAAACCCATTTCCTGGGCCTTGGCCTCGATTGCCGCGATGGCCTTTTTACGCTCCCGCTCCTGGTAGGATTTGATGGCGAGATCGGTGTCCTTCTGGAGCTTCTTCAGTTGATCCAGAGTCATTTCGTCGAGTGCAAAGTCAGACATCTTTATTCTTGTCCTTTCCTGTGACGCCCGCTTAATCGGCAGCTTTCCTGCCTTGGGGGATTGCAAGGGGGTACCCCGAATATTGAGAGATCAGATTGAAAGTCAATAAACACACTTGTGACAGCAGGCGAATTAACGCTGAATCTTCACATCTTTCCGGAAGGTAATGACCGGCCCCAAGCCCCGGGATTGAAACCGCCATTCAAAGCGGCAGTGTATTTTTAGAAAACGTTAGGGTTCACAAAATTGAACCTATACCAATGAGACAAGACAGACGCCAAGGCGCATCACACCTTATCAAAATGATATAGACCAATTACGCACCGCTCAACGCGAGATGCCAATTATGCACAATTGAGGCAGAAATGCGTCGGGCGCGGATTGTTTCCAATCCGCGCCCGTGTCAGTCTATCGCCGAAGCGTGTTTACTCCGCGGCATTTCTCCGCGCGCCGTCGCGTCCGAGGCGCGACACGACGTTCTCGATCAGCTTGATGCCCGCGTCCTGCCCCATCGACATGATCGATTCCGGGTGGAACTGTACCGCTGCCACCGGCAGGGACTGGTGCTCGATCCCCATGACGATCCCGTCCTCGGTCGAGGCCGTCACGGTCACGTCGTTGGGCAGGCTCTCGCGGCGGATATGCAGCGAGTGGTAGCGCCCCACGGTCACCTGTTCCGGCAGGTCCGCAAAGACACAGCCCGGCTCATGCACCGTAATCCGCGAGGGTTTGCCGTGCACCGGCTCGCCCAGTTGATCCAGTGTGCCGCCGAAGTATTCCCCGATCGCCTGCAGCCCGAGGCAGACGCCGAAGACCGGCAGGTCGCGCGACAGTGCCGTGTCGATGGTCGCCCGGCAGTCGAAGTCCGACGGGTTGCCCGGACCGGGCGAGAGCACGACGAGATCGGGGGCGAAGTCATCCACCAGCTCCGGTGCCACAGGCGAGCGGGTGGTCAGCACCTCGGCCCCGGTCTGGCGGAAGTAGTTCGCCAGCGTGTGCACGAAGCTGTCCTCGTGATCGACCAGCAGGATGCGACGCCCCTGCCCGACCTGAAGGCGGGTGCCGTCGCCGCCGCCTTCGTTGGTCCGCACATCGCCGCGCACGGCGGCCCGCATGGCGCTTGCCTTCAATTCGGTCTCCGCCTCTTCATCCTCGGGGTCGCTGTCGTTCAGCAGCGTCGCCCCGGCGCGCACCTCGGCGATGCCGTCCTTGATGCGGATCGTCCGCAGGGTCAGGCCGGTGTTCATGTCGCCGTTGAACTGCATCGCGCCCACGGCGCCACCATACCATTTCCGGGTCGATTTCTCGTGCTTCTCGATGAAGCGCATGGCCCAGAGTTTCGGCGCGCCGGTCACGGTCACGGCCCAGGCGTGGGACAGGAAGGCATCGAAGGCATCCATGCCCGCGCGCAGCCGCCCCTCGATATGGTCGACCGTGTGGATCAGGCGGGAATACATCTCGATCTGGCGCCGCCCGATGACCCGGACAGACCCCGGCTCGCAGACGCGCGACTTGTCGTTGCGGTCCACGTCGGAACACATGGTCAGCTCGCTCTCGTCCTTCTTGGACTGAAGCAGCTTGAGGATCTGTTCACTGTCCTCGATCGCATCGGCGCCGCGCTTGATCGTGCCCGAGATCGGGCAGGTCTCGACCCGGCGGCCGGTGACGCGCACGAACATCTCGGGGCTGGCACCGACGAGGTATTCCTGCTCACCGAGGTTCATGAGGAAGCCGAAGGGCGCGGGGTTGATCTTCTGCAACCGGCGGAAGATCGCGGCGGGGCTGTCCTTGCAGGGTTCGTAGAAGACCTGACCGGGCACCACCTCGAAAAGGTCACCGCGGCGGAAGCTGGCCTTGGCGGCGCGCACCAGTTCGGCATATTCGCCGGGCACGTGGTCGCCGCGCGGCACCTCCTGCGGGCCGGGGGTGAAGGGCTCGGCCGGGGTCGCGCCGGAAAGACCCTCGGTGGTCAGCGCCCCCTGCGCGAAGTCGTAGGTATAGCGATGCGCCCGGGCCGAGTAGTGATCCGAGACGAGGATGTCATCGGCCAGGAAGAGCACGAGGTCGCGCTGATCCTCGGGGCGATCGAGGTGGTATTCGATCGGCTCGAACTGGAAGGCGAGGTCATAGCCGAAGGCGCCGTAAAGCCCGAGGTGGCCGTCCTCTTCCGTGGCGAAAAGCGCCACGATCTCCCGCAGGACCGAGAAGACGGAAGGCGCCCGCGAGCGCTCTTCCTCGTTGTAGAGCCGTTCAGGCGTGCGGATCTGCAGGTCCAGCACCTTGGCGTCGCCTCTCATGCTCTCCACCGCGGCGAGGTCTTCCAGCGCCGGGCGGATGATCTGCATCAGCACTTCACCGCGGGCGTTCAGCGCTTTCAGGCGCAGGGCGCGGCCGCGGCTTTCCACCATCAGCGGCGGCTCGGCAAAGCCGAACTCCCACCGGGTGTAGCGGCCGGGATATTCGTAGTTGGAGCTGAAGAGCGCGCCCCGTTGACCATCGAGCCGGTCGATCAGCGTCTCGCTGTCGGCCATGTAGGTCGCGGGGAATTCGCGGCGCGTCACGCGCACGCGGCCTTTGGTTTCAAAGGTCAGATCGGTCATGGTGTAAGTCTCGTCTCACGGGTGGCGCCTGCGAGATCTGCACAGGAAAATTCCTCGGGGCGCCTGTCATCGGTGGGTCCCTCGCGGGGACGGCATGTCAGTTGGACGAGGGGCTACGCCATCGTCCGGTGCTCCACCGGCACCGCCATCGCTGTCCAAGGGGGGCCGCGTGCATGGCCAAGACCTTCCTGCGTTCAGACAGGCGAAGGCATTAGCAAGCAGCGCCCATTTTGTAAACCTCCCCTGACGCCCGGGACGGATTTGCCGCGCGCCACCGATCCGGGGGCCTTCTCTCCCGCGTCCCTGCCGCCTAGTCTGCGCGCAAATCGCCCCGGCCTCTCCGGCTGGGCACCTTCCAAGCAAAGGCCCTCTCATGACCGATCTGCCCCCCCTTCCCGACCGCCCGCTCAATGTCTGCATCGTGGGCGTCGGCGCCATCGGCGGGGCCATTGCCGCGCCGCTGGCGCAGGCCGCCGCGGCCGGAACCCTGCCCGAACTGGGCCAGCTGACCCTCGTCGCCCGCGGCGCGCACCTCGACGCCATGCAAGGTCAGGGCCTGCGGCTGAAATCGCCCGAGATCGACCCGCCCGTGGCGATCCCGGTGACCGCGGTCGAGGACCTTGCCGGCCTGCCGCCGCAGGACGTGGTGATCACGGCGCTGAAGGGCCACCAGGTGCCCGCCATGGCCGAGGCCCTCGCGGCCCTGCTGGCCCCCCATGGCCGCATCGTGCCGATCGTGAACGGCGTGCCGTGGTGGTATCCCCTGCCCGACGCCTCCGCCCCCGGCGGCTATCGCGGCGCGGCCGAGGTCGACCCGGACGGCAAGCTCTGGTCCCTGATCGGGCCGGAGCGTGCCATCGGCGCGGTGGCCTTCATGGGCGCCTCGGTGCCCGAACCCGGTCTGATCCACGTCGAACTGCCGGGCTTCCTCGAACTCGGGCGCCTCTCGGGCCAGGACCGCACCGACGTGGCCCGGATCGCAGATCTGCTGCGGCAGGGCGGCGTCACCGTCAAGGAAACCGAACCCTTCGAGGAGGTGATCTGGACCAAGCTGCTGGCCAACTGCTCGATGAACTCGACTACCGCGATCTGTCGCGCCTCGATGTCCTCCATCGTGCAGGACCCGGTGCTGGCGCAGTTCGTCGAAGGGATCATGAACGAGATCATCGCCATAGCCGGCGCGCAGGGCGTGACCATCGACCCGGCCCTGCCGAATCAGCGTCTGGAGAAGGCCAAGGGCAACCGGGGCTTCAAGACCTCGACCCTGCAGGACCTCGAAAAGGGCCGCCCGATGGAGATCGAACCGATCTTCGCAGCCACCTGCTCGGTCGCAGCCGCGCTCGGCATCCCGACACCGACGCTCTCGCTCGCCACGGCGATCCTGCGCTCGGTGGAACGCGATCGCTTCCCGGCCTGACCCGCTAACCCCCGGAGTCCTTCATCTTTCCCGAAATACTCCGGGGGAATTGCCCCGCCCCGCGGGGTAAGGGGGCAGAGCCCCCCGGACTTTTCGAAAAGTCCGGTCCGGAAAATTCGAATTTTCCGGCGACCGCCCCAGCCGGGCATAGCCCTTGCAGCGGCACACCTACCTCACCGGGCGCGCTGAAAAGTCTTGAAACAAGACTTTTCCCAAGAATTTTCCTTGAAATTCTTGGCCGCCCGCCTCAGCGCAGCCCGTCCATCTTGGCGATCTGCGAAACTTCCAGCCCGCCCATCCGCGCATGGACCCGCCCGCCGCGCGACATGGCGAGGGCAAACATCAGCTCATCCGCCCGCGGCCCGTCCGGCAGCCCCACTTCCATGGCGTCGAAATGGCTGCGCACATAGGCCGCGTTGATATGCCCCAGCGGCACGTCGATCCGCGTGCCCGGCCCGCCCTGCTTCATGGCGGAGGGCACGATGGCCAGCGCCTCGCCCAGCCTCTCGCGCATGGAATAGCCGCCTGGCACATGCCACAGCGCGGTATGCTCCAGCTCGCCCGCCTCGCCGCACATGGCGGCCTTGCCATAGCCGTCGATACCCTCGATCCCGCCCATCGCCGCGATCAGCCGGTCGGTCATCATCAGGCCCAGCGGTTTCAGCGCGTCCATGTGGCTGCTCAGGTCCTCGACATACTGCCCGGCGAAGGGGTTCTTCACGAGCGCCACGATGGCACCGCGCTGGCGCGGCACCTCCGGTGCAGGGCCGCCGTCATGGGCGATGTCTTCCAGAAAGATCATCGTCTTGCGCAGGGTGAATTCAGGCATCTTCCGTCTCCTCCAGTGCCAATGCGCCGCCCGGGGCCATCGCGCCCACGGCGGTGCTCTGCCCGCGAAGGGCCAGATGCGCGCCGCCGATCAGGCCGCGTGCAAGATATCTCTGCGCCCGTGCCCGCCCCGCCGCAAGGGCACGGTCGATCTCGTCGCGCGCCAGCGGGCCGAGGCCGGTGACCACAAGCCGCGCGCCAAGGTCGCTGTCGGGGGAAAGATCACAGGCCGGGGCGCGGCTGACCGACGGATGGCCGGGCAGGTTCACCGCGTTGGCGATCATCGTGGCCGCCGCATCGGCCTCCGCCGCCGTGCGCGCCACCACGGTCACCGCATCGGCAATGCCCAGTGAATGGGAGCGCCCGCCCCGTCCCGACGTGGCGATCCCGCGCCAGGGCTCTGCCCCCTGCAAGGTCACCCGCCCGCCCGGCATGGCGGCCGAGAAGTTCTGCCCCGGGCCGAGCACCAGCGCGATGTCCCCGCCATTGTTGACCCAGGCCTTGCGCGCGCCCGTGCGCGCCATGGCACCGGCCACATGGTCGGCCACCGCGCCCGCCACCGCCGCCATGGGCGTGACGAAGGCGGGCCGGAAGGGCGCCACCGCGCCCTCCATCGCCTGCGCGACCGGGTGGTGCAACGGGCCGGGGGTCTCGCTCCGCAAGGCGGGCAGCTCTGCCACGAGGTCTTCCAGCAGCCCGTCGAAGGCCATGGCGGCGGCCGCATAGGCCGCCCCGCGCACCGCCTCGTCGGCCCAGAGGATCAGGTCGATCGGCCCGTGGTGCAGGTGCAGCCGCACCCCGTCGGGCAGGAGGCGGGACTGGATCATGGCCTGTGCTTCGGATCGGGGGTGGCGTCTGCCCCGCGCGCAGGCTGCGCCCGCCGCCCGGCCTCCCGTGGCAGGGCACGCCACTCGGCACCGTATTCGCCACCGTTTTCCAGCACGTCCGACAGCGCCCGGATCGCGCCCTCGTGCCCGCCAAGCGCCACGTAATCCGCCCGCGGCATGGTGAACTCCAGCGGTGCCACCAGCGCGGGCGTGGGCACGTAACCGAAGCTCTGCGCCGGCATCTGCGTCACGTCCGCCATCAGGGTGATCCCGCCGCCGGGCCAGACGAAACACTCGGCCCCGCCCACCGTCACCGTGGCGCGCCTCCCCTGCACGGCGCGGGTCAGCCGCACCGGGTTGCGGGTCACGCCTGACCGCAACGATCCCCCCGCGCCGCCGGTGAACATCACCGTGCAGAGCGCCGGTTCGCAGTTCTCGGCGATCAGGTCCACCGTCTCCTGCAGGTCCGGCGACAGCGGCACCGGCTGCGGGCGCAGCTCCGCGTCCAGCCGGTAGGCCGCCGCATGTTCGCCGGTGGTCGAGACCATGAGCAACGTCATGCCCTCGGTCGCGCCCTTGGCCGCACGCCATTCGCCGAGGATCGAAAGCGGGTCCTCGATATCGGTCCCGCCCCAGCCGAGGCCCGGTTCGGCCACCTGGAAATACCGTCCGGGCGTCGAGCGCCGCCCGTTGATGCGGATGCCGGTGTCGGGCCAGCCGATCACCTTGCCCGCCTGATGTTCGCTGACGACACCAGTGATATGGTCATCGACCACCACCACCTCGTCCACCAGCCCCTGCCAGTGGCCCGCGAACATCCCGATGGTGGCCGAGCCGCAGCCGACCCGCATCCGTTCCTCGCGCTTGCCATCGACGATGGGCGGCTGACCGGCCTGCACGACGACCGTGGCGCCGTCTTCGATCTCCAGCTCCACCGCCTCGCGGTTGCACAGCGCCATGAGCGTGTCACAGGTCACCCGGCCCTCGGACTTGGAGCCGCCGGTCAGGTGATCCACGCCGCCCAGCGACAGCATCTGCGAGCCGTATTCGGAGGTGATGACCAGCCCCACGACCTCGCCCTTGGCGCGCACCTTCGCGCCCTCGTGGCCAAGGTGCCGGTCGGTGTCGATCTTCACCTTCACGCCGCAGTAGGAATAGATCGCCTCGGTCACGACGGTGACGGTGTCCACGCCCTCGACCTCGCGCGAGACGATGAAGGGCGCGGGCTTGAAGTCGGGATAGGTCGTGCCCGCCCCAACGGCCGAGACGAAGAGGTCGTCGCCCGCCAGAACGCTGCCGTCCCAGTCGTCCTTGAGGAAGGGCCGGATCTCGCCGCCCGCCTCCAGCCGCCGGTCCAGCACGGTGATCGGATCGCAGCGCACGATCTTGCCGCCCTCGTTGGCATAGCGGTCGCAGGCCCCGGTGCGGCCTTCGGCCACGAAACACATGACCGGGCAGGCATCGCAGCGGATTTTCTCAGGCTTGGCAGCAGGTTGCGCGGGGGAGTTCATAGGCCGGCCTCTCTGAGAGCCGCGCGCAGGCGGTGCGGCAGGACGGGGGTGCGGGTGACCCGCACGCCGGTGGCATGGGCGATGGCATTGAGGATCGCGGGCGCGGTGGGGATCAGCACGTGCTCCCCCAGCCCCTTGGCACCCATCGGGCCCTCCGGGTCCGGCACCTCGATCAGGATCGGGTCGATCCGTGGCATGTCGCCGGTGGTGGGGATCAGGTAATCGTGCAGGTTCTCGGTGCGGCCGGGGAGGTATTCCTCCATCAGCGCCATGCCGAGACCCTGTGCGATCCCGCCCTCGATCTGGCCCTCCGCCAGCAGCGGGTTCACCACCCGGCCAAGGTCATGGGCGGCGGTGATCCGGGTGACCTTGGTGGTGCCAAGCTCGACGTCCACCGTCACCTCCGCCACCTGCGCGCCGTAGCCGTAGACCGCATAGGGTACGCCCTGCCCGTTCTCGTCCAGCGGCGCGGTCGGCGGGTCATAGCTCTCCTCCGCCACCAGCACGTAATCGCCCTCCACCGGCAGTGCGGCAAGGTCGATGACACTCTCGCCAGCGGCATCGCGCACCGTCAGGCGCGCACCCTCGAGCGTCAGCACGGCCTCCTCGGCCCGGTTCGCCCGCATGAGGATCTGCGCCCTCAGCGCCTGCCCCGCCAGCAGCGCCGCCTTGCCCGAAACATAGGTCTGCCGCGAGGCGGAGGTCTTGCCGCCGTCCGGCGTCAGCGCGGTATCGGCACCGATGGTCTCCATCTGCGCGATCGGCAGGCCGAGCGCATCGGCACAGATCTGCGGGATCACGGTGTTTGAGCCCTGCCCGATGTCCGTCGCCCCCTGATGGAGCACCAGCCGCCCCTGCGCCGTCAGCCCCAGCCGCATGGTCGAGGGGTTGGGCAGCGCGGTATTCCCGCAGCCGTACCAGCAGGAGGCCACGCCAACGCCGTGACGCAGGCGCCCGCCCTCGGTGTCCTTGGCCGCCGCCCGGTCGAGCGCGGCCTGCCACGGCGCCTCGAGCGCCTCAAGGCAAGCGCCGATACCCACACCGCCCAGCTTTTGCCCGCAGACCGTCGGCTCACCATCCTTCAGCGCGTTGATCCGCCGGAAGGCCAGCCGGTCGATCCCCGTCGCCTCGGCCAGCATGTCATAGAGCGTTTCCTGCACCAGCGCCGCCTGCGGGACCCCGAAGCCCCGGAAGGCCCCGGACACCGGCCCGTTGGTATGCACCGCCACCGTCTCGGCCCGGTAGTTCGGCGTCCGGTAGGGCCCCGAGGCATGGACCGGCACACGGTTCGCCACCGTCGGCCCCCAAGAGGCATAGGCCCCGGTGTTGAAAATCCCGTCGAAGGCCATCCCCGTCAGGCGGCCCTCCCCGTCGCAGCCGATCCGCGCCCGCATGGTCGCCGGATGCCGCTTGGTGGAGGAGGTCAGCGAGTCCGCCCGGGTCAGTACCATCCGCGCGGGCCGTCCGGTCTTGAGCGCCACCAGACCGATCAGCGGCTGGATGTTCACGTCCAGCTTTGAGCCGAAGCCCCCGCCCACGCCGGAGGGGCGGATGCGCACCTTCTCCAGCGGCAGGTCCAGCAGCTTGGCCACGTCCTCCTGATCCATCACCGGCGCCTGGGTCGAGGCGCGGATGTTCAGCACGTCGCCCTCCGTCCAGGCGATGCCGGCCTCGGGCTCGATATAGGCGTGTTCGACATAGGCGGTGGTGATCTCCACCTCGGCAAGGTGGGCGGCCTGCGCCAGCCCCTCCTCCGCATCGCCCTGCGCCACGCGGCCCCGAGTCAACACGTTGTCGGGGCGCTGGTCCTGCACGGGGCGCGCGCCAATGGCGTGCGCCGGGTCGAGGACGGCCTCCAACTCGGTCCAGACCACGGGCGCGCTGCGCAGGTCCAGCGGCTCCAGCACGTCGCGCGGGCCCGCCAGCAGCGCCACTGCCTCGCCGCGGAACCGCGCCTCGCGCTCGGCCAGGGCAGGCTGGTCCGCGAAGGGCGGGATCACCCCGTGGGCATTGATCCCCGGCAGGTCGGCGGCGGTGAAAGCCATGAGGCCCCGCGCCTTGGCCCAGCCGGTCAGCCCCGAAAGGTCGAAAGCTGCAGCAGCATGGGGCGAGCGGATCGCCCGGACCCAGAGCTCGCCCTCCATCCGGTGGTCGGCACCGAAGACCTCGGTGCCCGCCACCTTGGGCGCCCCGTCGCGACGCGGCATCCGCGCACCGACGGCCCGGCCCTGCGCGGGGGCCTGCACAAGCGCAGGTGCCGGGGTCTCATCAGCCATCCCGGCCACTGCCCCCGGACGCGCGTCACAGACGGCATCGATGATCTTCGCATAGCCCGTACAGCGGCAGAGCACGCCACCAAGCGCCGCCTCGGCCTGTGCCCGGCTCGGCTTGGGCACCTCGCGCAGCAAGGCCGTCGCCGCCACCAGCATCCCCGGCGTGCAGATCCCGCATTGCGCCGCCCCATGGCGCAGGAAACTCTCCTGCAATGCCCGGCCCGCGTCGGCCTCGGACAGGCCCTCGACCGTGGTGATCTCGCGCCCGGCCACCTGCCCCAGCGGGGTCAGGCAGGCACAGACCGGCGCGCCGTCCAGCAGGACGGTGCAGGCGCCGCAGTCGCCCGCGTCGCAGCCCACCTTGGTGCCGGTCAGCCCGATATCCTCGCGCAGCACGTCCGACAGCCGCGTCAGTGGCGCTGCTTCGACGTCGCGGGCGGTGCCGTTCACGCGCAGGCTCATCCGTGGCAAGGTCATCGGCCCGCCTCCCCGATCAGGCGGCGCATCAGCGTCACCGCCGCCTCGTTGCGATAGGTCTCATCCGCGCGCGGATCGCTCAGCGGCGACAGCGCCCGGGTCACCAGCACCGGATCGAAGCCCGCCGCCTCTGCGGGACGCAGGCCCGTCACCGCCGCCTCCAGCGCCGTCAGCCGCCGGGCGACGGGCGAGGCCGCGCCCATGGCCAGCGCTGCCTGCGCGATGCGCCCGTCGTCCAGCACGATCCGCGACGCGCCCATGACGATCGAGATCACAAGATAGGCCCGCGCCCCGAGTTTCAGGAAGCCCCCCTGCCCCGACACCTCCGGGATCAGCACCGCCGTCAGGATCTCCCCCGGCACCAGCGCCACCCGGCGCGGCCCCAGCATGAACGCCTCCAGCGCCAGCACCCGCAGCCCCGCAGGGCCCGCCAGTTCCACCGAGGCGCCCAGGGTCAGCAGCGGCGGCACGCCGTCCGCCGCCGGAGAGGCATTGCAGAGGTTCCCGCCGATGGTGCCGGAGGTCTGGATCTGTACCGATCCCACCTCCCGCGCCGCCGCCTGCAGGCCCGCGAAGGCCTCGGGCAGGTCGGCCCGCGCGATCTCGGCCCAGGAGGTGCCCGCCCCGATGCGCCATCCCGCCGCGCTGCGGGTGATCCCCTTCAGCGCCGCGATGCCGGTCAGGTCCAGCACCGGCCCCGTCAGCGCCTGCGCGGAGGTGGCCGGGAACAGGTCGGTACAGCCCGCTGCCAGAATGCAGGCGCCATCGGCCGCGATCCGCAGCGCCTCGTCCAGCGTGTCGGGCCTGTGGTAGGCAGTCACGGCAGGGCTCCGTTATTGTTGGTGTACAAACAGAAGCGTGCCGCTCCCGCCCCAGTCCTGTCAATCATGCATTTCTGCCCTTGCCAGCGGAACGGGGGACTCCCACAAAGAAGCGATGAAAAATGAGCAAGAGACCGGCGACTACCGCCTCGACCTTCAGGTGGGCTACCTGCTGCGCCGCGCGACGCAGCGGCACCTCTCTATCTTCTCGCAGCATATCCCGCAGCTGACCTCGACCCAGTTCGCGGCGCTGGCCAAGCTCTGCGAACTCGGCCCCACGTCGCAGAACGCGCTCGGACGGGCGACCTCGATGGATGCCGCGACGATCAAGGGCGTGGCGGACCGGCTGCGCGCCAAGGGCCTTCTCGTCTCGACCCCCGATCCCGACGATCGCCGCCGCATCCACCTAACCCCCACCGATCAGGGCCGCGCGCTCTACGAGGCCACCTTCCCAAAGGCGCACCGCGTCACGCTCGACACGCTCGAGCCCCTGACCCCGGAAGAACGCGCCCAGTTCCTCGACCTCCTGCTCAAGCTCACCTGACCTCATCCACTGTTCCCAAATATCCCGGGGGAATTGGCCGCAGGCCAAGGGGGCAGCGCCCCTTCCGCCGTCGCCATCGGCACCCGGGCTGCCCGGTCGCTTCCCGCCCTCACGGCACGGCGGCACATCGCTGGCCCGGCAAAGGCGTTGAACCACTCCCCGTTTTCTTCGAAGAAAACGCACCGGAATTTTCCAAGAATTCCGAGCACCGCCGCCATCACCCCCCGCGTTCATCCAGTTGCATCCAAGAAGTTTCGAAAACTCTTGGGAAAATTCTTCGAAGAATTTTCCGGGCCCCTCGCGCGCGTCTCGCCGGCATCACACCCCCAGGTGCGCCCGCAGCCGCGCCGGATCCGCCCTCAGCGTGGCGCGGTCCATCTCGTCCCGGTTCGCGCCCATCTCGATGACGAAGACCCGGTCCGCCATGTCGAGGACCGCCTCCACCCGCTGCTCCACCAGCACCACCGCCACGCCCCGGTCGCGCATGGTCAGCACCACCTGCCGGATCGCCTCGATCATCGAGGGCTGCAACCCCTCCGTCGGCTCATCCAGCAGCAGCAGTTTCGGCCGCAGCGCCAGCGCCCGGGCCGTGGCCAGCATCTGCTGCTCCCCGCCCGAAAGCGTGTCGGCCCGCTGTCCCAGCCGCTCGCGCAGGCGCGGGAAAATCTCCAAAAGCTCCTCGCGCAGCTTGGCATCGCTGCCTCGCGCCATCAGCCCGATGTCGATGTTCTGCGCCACGGTCAATTCGCCGAAAAGCCGCCGGCCTTGGGGGATATAGCCCACCCCCTGTTTCGGCACCTCATGCGGCGGCAGATCGGACAGCACCGCGCCCTCCAGCGCGATCTGCCCCGACCCCAGCGGCAAAAGCCCCATGATCGCCTTCATCAGCGTCGTCTTGCCCGCGCCGTTGCGGCCCATCAGGCAGGTGATCTGCCCGGCCTCTGCGGTCAGTGACACGCCCCGCAGCACCTGTGCCGCGCCATAGGACACGTCCACGCCCTCGATCTTCAGCATGACGCCTCCTCCGTTCCGGTGCCGAGGTAAGCGGCCTGCACGGCGCGGCTGGCGTGGATCTCTTCCGGCGTGCCCTCGGCCAGCACCTCGCCGAAGTTCAGCACCGTCACCCGGTCGGCCAGTTCCATCACCACGGACATGTTGTGTTCGATCAGCAGGATCGTCGTCTCGGCCTTCAGCGCCCGGATCAGTGCCTTGAAATCGGCGATCTCGCTCTCGGCCAGCCCCTGCGTCGGCTCGTCGAGGATCAGGAGACGCGGGCGCTGTGCCAGCCCCATGGCGATCTCCAGCAGACGCTGGTGACCGTAGGAGAGGTCTCCCGCCACGTCCGCGGCCCGGTCGGCCAGACCCACGCGGGTCAGCGCCTCGCGCACCTCGGCGTCGACCGCCGCGGTGTCCCCGCCAAGGCGGCGCATGGCGGCCAGCGCCACGTTCTCGTGGCAGGTCAGCTTGCCGAAGACCGAGGTGATCTGGAACGTGTAGGCCATCCCCAGCCCGACCCGTTTGGGCGCAGGCAGCGCGGTCACGTCGCGCCCCTCGAAGGTGATCGACCCCGAGGACGGCGGCAGCCGCCCGATCAGCATCGAGACGAAGGTCGTCTTGCCCGCCCCATTGGGCCCGATGAGCGCCCGGATCTTGTGCTGCGGCAGGTCGAAATCCACCTCGTGCACGGCACGCAGGCCGGAGAAGCTGCGCGAGAGGCCGCGGGTCTGGAGGATCACGCTCATGGCAGGTCCCTCCAGAGGCGGCGTTTCACCTCGCCCACCAGCCCCTGCGGCAGGAAGAGCGTCAGCAGGACCAGCGCCACGCCCGCGATCAGCATGTAGGCATCGGTCACGCCCGAGGAGAGGTCGATCAGGTAGAACATGAAGAGCGCGCCCACGAAGGGCCCCAGCACCGTGCCCGCCCCGCCAAGGAGGACCCAGAGCAGTGGGAAGATGGAATATTGCACGCCCGCAAAGGTCGCGCCCGCATAGCCGAAGAGCAACGCATAGGCGGCCCCGGACAGGGCCGAGATCGTGCCCGAGATCACCAGCGCCCCCAGCTTGGTGCGGAAGGCATCATAGCCCAGCAGGCTGGCGCGTTCCTCGTTCTCGCGCAGGGCCACGAAGACGCGGCCCCAGCGGTGGCGCACCAGCCAGAGGGTGAAGATCAGCACGATGGAGAACAGCCCCCAGGCGATCAGGTAGCGATGCGCCTCGTCCGAAAGGTCCATGCCCCAGAGCCGCCGGGTGGCGGAGGGGATGACGAAGCCCTCGTCGCCCCGCGTGATGTCGCGGAAGTAGACCAGCGTCATGGCCAGCGCCTGAGAGAACATCAGCGTCACGATCATGAAGCTGACGCCCGCCGTGCGCAGCGCCAGCAGGCCCACGACCAGCGACAGCATCGCCCCCGCCACGATGCCCGCAGCCATCGCCGGCAGCGCGCCCGCATCGAAGTGGTAGGAGAGCAGCCCCATCCCGTACATGCCCGCGCCAAAGAACATGGCATGGCCGAGGCTCAGCAGGCCGGTGTAGCCAAAGGCGATGTTGTAGCCCATGGCATAGACCGCCAGCACCATGATGCGGGCGACATTGCCGTGCTGGTAGGCGGGCAGGACGAAATGGCCTGCGAACAGCAGTGCGATCAGGCCCAGATGCAGGCCCCAGTAATACCGTGCGCTCATCGGCCCTTGCCCCCGAAGAGGCCCTGCGGCCTGAACACCAGCACCAGCGCCACGGCCAGCGTGGCGAGGATCTTGGCCAGCGTGGGCGAGAAGAAGACCGAGATGATGCCGTCGGACATGCCGATCAGCACGGCGGCCACGATGGTGCCCGCCAGCGATCCCAGCCCGCCGATGATCACGACGATGAAGGACAGCAGCAGCGCATCGCCCCCCATCAGGTAATGTGCCTGCTGGATCGGCACGATCAGCACGCCCGCAAGTGCCGCGAGCCCTGCCCCCACGCCGAAGACGGCGGCATAGACGCGCTCGACCGGGATGCCGAAGGCGGTGGCCATGTCCCCGTCCAGCTGGGTGGCGCGCATGATCAACCCGGCCCTGGAGCGGGTCATGAAGAGCCGCAGCGCGGCGATCAGCACCACGGCGGCCCCGATGACGAACAGCTTGTAGGACGTGGTGGACAGCCCCCAGGGGAAGTAGAACGCCAGACCGCCCTCACCCCATTCGATCCAGGGCAGCGCAATGCGGTGGTTGAAGGGCGGCACCACGGGGCGCGCATCTGCGCCATAGCTCATCAGCGTGGCCTGCTGAAGGATGTAGAGCAGCCCGATGGTGGCGACGATCGTCCGCTCGGGGTCGTAGTTCAGCCGCTTGAGGATCACGATGTCGGCCAAGGCGGCCAGCCCGCCCACCAGCAGCGGCGCGAGGATCGCGGCGGCGATGAAGGCCAGCGCCGGGCCGCCGCCGATGAAGGAGGTCACCGCCCAGGCCATGACCGCGCCCAGCATGTAGAATTCGCCATGCGCCACGTTGACCACGCGCATCACGCCGAAGACGAGGCTGAGCCCCGAGGCCATCAGCGCCAGCACCGAGGCCAGCACCGCGCCCTCCAGCATGGCGAGCATCAGGTAAGGTCCGAAATCCATGAAGTCCGTCGCGTCTTGAGCTCTCGCGCCGCCCGGGAGCGGGCAGACGCAGGGGGCAGTCCCCGGCATGTCCATGCCGGGGCAACCGCCGGTTGGGGCCACGCCCCTGAAAGTCTGCCGGGGCGCAGGAATGCCCCCGCACCGGTCCCGTACCGGCCCCGCCCGTCACGTGCCCTGCCGGCCCGGTCCCCCGGCCCGGCAGGGCCCTCCGTCACGAAAAGCCGTCACGGACAGCCGCCAAGACCAGCCGTCAGAACGACATGCTCGTGTAGTCGACCTCGTCCGGGTAGATCGTGTCGTCGATCGCGGCCGTGTGGACCTTGACCAGCTTGCCGCCCTCGACCTTCGAGATGTACTGCTGCCCGAAGGTCTGGTGGGTCTTGCCGTTGAAGCGTTTCGGCCCCTGCGGATGGTCGAAGCCCTCGGGCATGTCGGACATCGCCTCGACGGCCTCGATCAGCGCCTGACGGTCCTCGATGCCCTTGTAATCGCAGGCTTCCATCCCGGCCTTGATGATGTGCAGCGTTTCCCAGCAGCCGTACATGTGGGCATAGGTCGCCACGTCCTTGGGATCGGCGAGGCTGGCACCGTTTTCATCACAGCCGACGGCGGCGCGGTAGGCGGTGGAGAACTCGGTATCATCCTCCTGCGCGTAGCGCGGCATGCCTTCCCAGAAGTAGGTGCCATCGAGGAACTCGAGGCCCGGCGAGGTCAAGTCTGTGGCCTCGATCGAGTCGACGAAGCCGAAGATCTCGGGCCGCGAGGGGCCGAAGAACTCGCCCAGTTCCTTGACGAAGGTCAGGACGCCGGGGCCGATCATGACGTGATAGATCACCTCGGTCTCGCGCGGGATGCGCGGGAAGTACTTGGTGTAGGAGGTCTCGCTCGGCGGGATGGCGATCTGCTCGATCACCTCGCCGCCCGCCGCCGCGATTGCCGCAGGCAGGTTGTCGCGGTGGTCATAGCCGAAGGCGTAGTCCGGGAAGATCATCGTGACCTTCTTGCCCAGCACATCGCCGATGAAGGGGGCCATGGCCTGAACCTGGCTCTTCACGTCGGTGATGCCCGGTTGCAGTGTCCAGCGGTTCAGCGCGCCCGAGGCGACGTGATGCCCTTCGGAGACAACGAAATAGGGCAGCTTCAGCTCGCCCGCGCGGGGGGCGGAGCCCATGACCACGTGGCTGAAGAGCGTGCCGTAGGCGATGTCACAGTTCGACTGGTTGGCGAATTTCTCCAGCACCTCTGCGCCGCGCTTGGGATCGGTGCCGTCATCCTCGGTCACGATCTCCACCGGGCGGCCGTTGATGCCGCCTTCGCCGTTGATCTTCTCCACCGCGGCCAGCGTGGCGCGTTCGTACCAGCGACCGTAGGCGGCGCCGATGCCGGTGGCATGCTTCTGGAAGCCGATGCGGATGGGGGCCGTGCTCTGCGCCGAGGCATAGCGCCCCAGCAGCGGCATCGTGGCCGCGGCGCCAACGCCGGCCGCCAGTGTTTTCAGTGCCTTACGACGACCGGGGGAGTGCAGCTTGGCGCCCTCTCCCGCGGGCAGGATCAGCTTGGTCATCTCGGTATCCCTGTTGGTTGGATGTGTCGCGGGCCTTATAGGGTGACCCTTGGAATCAAGTCTTTAGGCACGCAAACGACTTGTCCAGTTTTTCCGCACCTCGGCGCGGGATCACTCGTAGGTACACAAACAAACTGCTCAGAGCTTCGGCGCAGTTGCCCCCGCGGCAGCCCCTGCCTGCGGGATCAGATGCCGCGCGGAGAGGCCAGCAGCCACAGGCCGAAGAGCGTGTAGAGCACCATGAACACCGCCAGCGGCAGTTGCGAGACGGCGGCGCGGGCGTGGTTGCCCGTAAGCCGCAGCGCGATCAGGTGTGACATCAGGATGGCGATGACATGGCCCAGCACCACAACGCCCGCCTGCGTCAGCCAGATCACCTGCACCGTGGCCCGCGTGTTGAAAAAGCCGGTGGTCACATGCCAGTGCCAAAGCCCCGTCAGATGGCCGAGCGCCTCCCAGACATTCTGCGCCTCCACCAGCGACGAGGGCAGGTAGTGGGCGATGTGATAGGCCAGTGCGATCGGCAGGATCGCGGGCGCCAGCAGGCAATAGCCCGCCCGCAGGTCCAGCGGCATCCGCACCAGCCGCAGCCCCAGCCAGATACAGAGCGTATAGGCCCCGATCAGCAGGGCCACCGCCACGACCATGCCCGCGAAACTCTGCCAGACCACGGCGGAGCGCCCGGGGAATTCCAGCGGGTTGATCCCGATGCGCCCGAACCACCAGAAGGTCTCGTTCAGCCCGTCAAAGGAACCGACGCCGAGCGCCGTCAGCATGAAGGTCGCCTGCGCCAGCGCGGGCCGGGGCATCTGCAACGCCTGCCAACCCGGCAGGCCAAGGCGCAGCGCCCTGCCCCGCCGTGCCAGCAGGGCGATCTGGCCATAGAGCCGCAGCAGCGTGCCCAGCCCCTCCGCCCGGCGCAGCCACGTGGGGCCGAAGACCAGCGTGCCCGCCATGTGCAGGCCCCAGTAACTCAGCACCATCAGCGCCAGCCGGTCCGGATCGGCGGGGGCGGGATGGGCCAGCAGCACCGCGGCAAAGGCGAGGAAGCTGGCCAGAGGCAACCAGCTGCCCAGCGCCCGCGGCAGGCGTACCAGCCGCCGCCAGCCCAGCCCATGGGCCAGCGCCCAGACCCCGCGCCACGGGTCCGCCACACGCCAGAGCCCGCCCGCGATCAGGGTCAGCGAAACGAGGAAAATCCAGAACAGGCTCCATATCCCCAGCGGCAGCAGGTTCTCCGTCGGGTCATGGGGCCCCGTCAGGCCCAGCGCCACCATCCCCATCAGCGCAGCCGTCACCGCAAGGCCGATCCGCGCCCGCCCCGGCAGGGGCCGCACCCGCGCCAGCCCGACAGGCCGGAACAGCGCCGCCGCCCATGAAGGGGGAACCAGCGCGATCAGCAGCACCGTCAGCGCCACGCTGGCCGCCCCCCCCGCGACATAGAGATCCGTGGGCAGCAGCAGGACGAACCCCTGCTCGGAGGCATGGGCCAGCGCCATCGAGGGCAGCGACAGGAGGACCGGGAGGAGCAGGAGAAATCTCATGCCGCCAAACTGCCCCTTTCCTGACCGCGGGCACAGGGAAAATTCGCCGCAGGTCGCAGCGCCGTTGACTTTTGGTCAGCCCATGGAAATCATTTGTGCACGAATGGTTTTCAGGAGGCTGTCATGGCGGGCACCAGCAGGGCCGAGGCAACGGGGCGCGTGATCGGCGTCGATGTGGGCGGAACCTTCACCGATCTGGTGCTGACCGATCCGGCCACGGGCCGCGTGCGGCTGGCCAAGGTGCCCTCGACCCTCGACAATCAGGCGCGCGGCGTGATGAACGCGGTGACAGTGGCCGAGGCCGACCTGACGACGGTGGACCTCATCGTCCATGGCACGACCACCACCACCAACGCCGTGCTGGAGCGCAAGCTGGCCCGCACCGGGCTGATCACCACCGCCGGTTTCCGCGACGTGCTCGAACTGGGCCGCCGGACACGCCCGCAGGCCTATGGCATGAAGGGCAGCTTCACCCCGCTGATCCCCCGCGACCTGCGCCTTGAGGTGCCCGAGCGGATGGATGCACAGGGCCGCGTCGTCACCGCGCTGGATGAGGACGCCCTGCGAGCCGCCGCGGCGCAGCTGCTGGAGGCCGGCTGTGTCTCGGTCGTGGTGCACTTCCTTCATGCCTATGCCAACAACGCCCATGAGTTGCGCGCGGGCGAGATCCTCGCCGAGGTCTGGCCCAACGATCACGTCACCCTCGGCCATGCGCTGCTCTCGGAAAGCCGGGAGTTCGAACGCGGGGTGACGGCGGCGGTGAATGCCTCGGTCCAGCCGCTTCTGGAACGCTATGTTTCGCGCCTGACCGGCGAGTTGGAGGCGGGCGGCTATGGCGGCGACCTTCTGGTGATGAACGGCAACGGCGGCATGGTCTCGGCCCGCACGGTGTCGCGCGAGGCGGCCAAGACGGTGATGTCGGGCCCCGCCTCCGGCGTCATGGCCGCGGCCTTCACGGGCCGCGCGGCGGGTCTGGAGAACCTGCTGACCTACGACATGGGCGGCACCTCCACCGATGTGGCGCTGATCCGCGATGCGCAGCCCGCCGTCAGCAACGAGATCGAGGTGGAATACGCCATGCCGATCCACGTCCCCATGGTGGACGTGCGCACCGTGGGCGCGGGGGGCGGCTCCATCGCCAAGGTGAACGCCGCCGGCCTGCTGGAGGTCGGCCCCGAAAGCGCGGGCGCGACGCCGGGGCCGGTCTGCTATGGCCGGGGCGGTACCCGGCCCACGATTTCAGACGCGAACCTGCTGCTCGGGCGGCTCGATCCGGGCAAGCTCGCCTCCGTCGAGGGCGGTGTGACGCTGGAGGACGTGCGCAGGGTCTTCGCCGCAGAGCTCGGCGACCCGCTGGGGCTGACGCCGGAAGAGGCAGCCGAGGCGGTGATCCGCCTCGCCAACGTCAAGATGTCGGGCGCGATCCGCATGGTCTCACTCTCGCTCGGCGCCGATCCGCGGGACTTCGCGCTCTTCGCCTTTGGCGGGGCCGGGCCGCTCCATGCCTGTGCTCTGGCGCGGGAGTTGGGGGTGCCCAAGGTTCTCGTCCCTGCCCGCCCCGGTATCACCAACGCGCTTGGCTGTGTCGTGGCCGATCTGCGCCATGACTTCGTCACCACGCTGAACCGCCCGCTGGACGCCCTGCCGATGGACGATCTGGCCGCGGTGCTGCGCGCGCAGGAGGCCGAGGGCCGCGCCCTCATCGAACGCGAGACGGTGCCGCTCAGCGAGGTGCGCGCGGTCTTCTCTCTCGACATGCAGTTCATGGGCCAGACCCACCTGCTGCGCGTGCCGCTCGATGGTGCCGAAATCACCGCAGAGGCGCTGCTGGCACGGTTCGAGGAGGTCTATTTCAACCGCTTCCGCGTCCGGCTGGAAACGATCCGCGCCGCGGTGGTCAACGCCAACTGCTCGGTCATCGGGACGCGTCAGCCGCTCGACCTGACGATCCTGCTGGACCCGGCGGAGCGCCGCACCTCGCTGGCAGAGGCACAGCGCGGCACCCGGTCGGTCTGCTTCGAGGGCCAATGGCACGACACGCCGCTCTACTGGCGCGACCACCTGCCCACGGGCGCGGTGGTCCCCGGCCCCGCGATCGTCGAGCAGATGGACACCACCCTGCTGATCCCGCCCGGCGACCGGGCCGAGGCGGATGCCATGGGCAACCTGATCGTTCACATCGGAGGTGCGGCATGATCGACCCGATCACCCTCAGCGTCATTCAGGCCGGTCTGCAACAGGTCTGCGACGAGATGGACCTCAGCTTCTCCCGCGCGGCCTTTTCCCCCGTGATCGCCGAGGCCAACGACCGCTCCGACGGGATCTATGCCGCCGAGGATGGCGCGCTGATCGCGCAGGGCGCGGGCGGCCTGCCGGTCTTCGTGGGGACGATGCAATATTCCACCCGCGTGCTGGTGGAGCGTATCCGCGACGGGCTGACCCCGGCGCCGGTCGAGGGCGACATCTACATCGTCAACGATCCCTACCTCGGCGGGACGCACCTGATGGACGTGCGCTTTGCCATGCCCTTCTACCGGGATGGCGAGATCTTCTGCTGGCTGTCCAACACCGGGCATTGGCCCGATACCGGCGGCGCGGTGCCCGGCGGCTTCTCTGCCTCCGCCACCTCGGTGGAACAGGAGGGCCTGCGGCTGCCGCCGGTGCGGCTCTTCAAACGGGGCGTGCTGGACCCGGAGATCTACGCGATCATCTGTTCCAACATCCGCGTGGCGGATCAGCGGATCGGGGATGTGCAGGCGCAGGCGGCGGCCCTGAAGGTCGGGGCGGAACGGCTTTCGGCCTTGCTCGACCGTTACGGCGACGACGTGGTGGCCGGGGCGATTGCCGAGTTGCGCGCGCGCGCCGCCCAGCAGATGCGCGCCTGCGTCGCCCTGATCCCCGAAGGATCACACGAGGCCGTGGCCTGGATCGACAGCGATGGCGTGGTGAACGAGCCGCTGGCGATCCGGCTGGCGGTGACCCGACAGGACGACGGGCTGCGCTTCGACTTCACCGGCTCCTCCGCGCCCTGCGCCGGGCCGATGAACTCGGTGCTGGCGACGACGCTCTCCTCGGTCTACCTCGCCATGCGGCATCTCTTCCCCGAGGTGCCGATCTCCGCCGGTGCCTTCGAGCCGCTGGAGGTGACGGGCGTCGCGGGCACCTTCCTCGATGCGCAATATCCCCGCCCCGTGTCGGGCTGCGCGGCCGAAGTCAGCCAGCGGATCGCCGAGGCGGTCTTTGCCGCCCTTGCCCCCGCCCTACCCGACCGCGCCACGGCGGCCCCTGCGGGCACCTCGGGCAACTTCGCCCTTGGCGGGCACGACCCCGAGAAGGGGCGCGATTTCGTCATGTACCAGCTCTCGGGCGGCGGCTATGGCGGCAGCGCGGGCGAGGACGGGCTGGCCAACGGCTGTTCCACCATCGGCATCTCCAAGGCGCCGCCGGTGGAGATCATGGAGCAGCAGTTCCCGGTGCTCTACCACCACTACGCGCTCCACGAGGGCTCCGGCGGGGCCGGTGCCCATCGCGGGGGCTTCGGGCTGGACTACAAGCTGGAGCTGCGGCGCGGATCGGCGCGGGCGAGCTTCGTCATGGACCACGGCCGCTTCGGGCCGCAGGGTGCCATGGGCGGTGCGGACGGCGCGATGAACCGGGTCGAGGTGATCCGGAACGGCGCGGTCCATGTGCCGGAGCATCTGTCGAAGGAGCAGGACATTCCGCTGGCCCCCGGCGACGTGGTCCACGTCCGCACGCCCGGCGGCGGCGGCTGGGGCGACCCGATGCGGCGCGACCCGGCGCTGGTGGCGCAGGACGTGCGGCTGGGGCGCTACACGGCGGCGCAGGCAGAGGCGCTCTTCGGCGTGGTGCTGGCGGGGGCCGAGGTGGACGCCGAGGCCACGGCGGCGCGACGCGGGACCGGCGTCTAGGCGCGCCGGTCGAGAAGGTCTCGCGCGGGGGCGGTGAGGCCCGTTTTCTTCGAAGAAAACGGACCGGAATTTTCGAAAATTCCGGGTGGGGTCGAGAGGTTTGCCCCGGGAGAAAAGGGACCGGGAGCCGGCATGTCCCCAGAGCGCGCCGTCTCGATCGCCGGATAGGGAACACGTAGGGCAGCGCCGTCCCGCGGGGTGGCGCTATAGCGCCGCCCCATGGGGGCGGGTCCGCGCTGCCCGGCCGGAGGCCGGGCGGGACAGATCGAGAGGTCAGCAGGGCACCGTCAGACGCCCCGGCCCCACGTCAGCCCTTCGCGGCGTCCAGCGCGGCCCAGACCCGTCCCGGGCTCGCGGGCATCGCGAAATCCTCGACCCCGCGCTGCGCGAGAGCATCGCAGACCGCCGACATGCCGGCTGCCATGCCCCCAACCGAGCCGGCCTCGCCCACGCCCTTCACCTTCAGCGGGTTCAGCGCGGTCGGCACCTCGTGGAAACCGCAGTTGAAGAGCGGCATGTCCTCGGCGCGCGGCATGGCGTAATCCATGAAGGTGCCGGTCAGCAGCTGCCCGTCGCCCTCGCCATAGCGCATCTCTTCCAGGAACACCTGCCCCAGCGCCTGCACCGCGCCGCCGTGGATCTGCCCCTCGGCCAGCTGCGGGTTCAGCACCACGCCGATGTCCTCGATGGCGGAATAGCGGTCGAGCCGGGCGCGCCCGGTCTCGGGGTCGATCTCCACCTCGGCCACGTGGCAGCCGTTCGGGAAGGTCGGCCCGTCGGTCTCGAAGATGCCGCGCCCGATCAGTTGCACGCCGCTTTCGGCGGCCAGCTTCGCGACCTCGGTCATCTCGATCTCGCGGTCGGTGCCGGCGATGCGGAAGGTGCCCGCGTCATACTCGATGTCGGCGGCATCCGCCTCCAGCGCGTCGCCCGCGATCTCCTTGGCCTGCGCGATCACCCGCGACACGCCGTCCTGCAAGGCGGAGCCGCCCAGGATCATGGCCGAGGACCCGCCCATGCCCTTGCCCTTCTTCACCGTCTCGGTGTCGCCCTGCACGTAGCGGATGCGGTCCGGGCTCAGGCCCAGTTCGGCAGCGGCGAGGTCGACCATCGCCGTCTCCAGCCCCTGACCGGCCGAGAAGGCGCCCACGGCCACGGTCACTGTGCCGTCTGCATTGAAGGAAATGTCGGTGGCGTCATCGGACTTGCGCCCGTAGGGCCCGCCCGAGGTCTCGACGCAGAGCGCGAGGCCGAAGCCGCGCAGCAGGCCCTTGGCCTCGCTCTCGGCCTTGCGGGCGGCAAAGCCCTCCGCATCGGCATTCTTCAACCCGGCTTCGAGGATCGCGGGGAAATCGCCGCTGTCGTAGTCGAAGATGAAGGGAGAGGTCCAGGGCATCTGGTCGGGCTGGATCAGGTTCCGGCGGCGCAGTTCGATCGGGTCGAGACCCAGCTGCCGCGCGGCCTTGTCCACCAGCTGTTCGATGATGAAGGTCGCCTCGGGGCGGCCCGCACCGCGGTAGGCGGTCACAGGCACGGTGTTGGTCAGCACCAGCTCGATCCGGGCGGCCACGGCGGGGGTGCGATAGACCCCGGCGATGCCGCCGATGTTCAGGATCGCGGGCATCGAGCGGCCCGTGGCATAGGCGCCGATGTTCTGGAGCACCTCGACCGAGAGCGCGGTGAAATGGCCCTCGGCGTCCAGCCCGAGGCTGGCATCGAAGACCATGTCGCGGCCGCCCTCGTCAGAGAGGAAATCCTCCGACCGGTCGGCGCGCCAGCGCACAGGCTGTCCCAGCATCTTGGCGGCCCAGAAGACCAGCATCTCCTCGCGGAGCGGGCCGCTCTTCATGCCGAAGGCACCGCCCACGTCCCGGGACACGACGCGGATGCTCTCCGCCTCCATGCCGAAGCAGGACGCCAGATCGGCCCGCAGCGCCACCGGGTGCTGGTAGGAGGCATAGAGCGCCAGCCGCCCGCCCTCTTCCATGTGGGCGAAGGCGTTGCGCGGCTCCATCGCAACGGCGGTCACGCGGCTGATCGGCAGGCGCAGATGCACCACCTTGTCGGAGGCCTCCAGCGCGGCGCGGGTCCCGTCCCAGTCGCCCCGGCCCCAGATCGCGCCGATGTTGCCGGCACGGTCATCATGGACCAGCGGCGCGCCCTCGGCGCGGGCGTCGGTCACATGCACCACCGCGTCCAGATCGTCGAAATCGACCTCGATCGCCTCGGCGGCATCCATGGCCTCGGCCAGGCTCTCGGCCAGGATCATCGCCAGCGGCTCGCCGAGGTAGCGGATACGATCCGAGACCAGCAGCGGGCGTTCGGTGGCGGTGTACTTTGTGCCGTCCGGCCCCTCGACGTTCAGCGGCGCCTGATAGGCCGCGACGCCATCGGCCTCGAGGTCCGCAGCGGTGAAGATCGCCACGACGCCGGGCATCTCGCGGGCGTCCTCGACGTTCAGGGTGGTGACGGTGCCATTGGCGATGCTGGCGCGCAGGAAATAGGCCTTGAGCGCACCGGGCTGCGCAAGGTCATCGGTGTAGCGACCCTGACCCGTGATCAGCCTGTCATCCTCGATCCGTCCGAGGCGGGGGGGCATTGCGGTCATGGGGCGTCTCCTGTCCTTGCGTCATCGGGCGGGGCCCGGCGCGGCGAGGGAACAGGGGATCGGCGCGGGTTGCAAGAGGCGATCCTGCAAACCGGCCATTCATTCGCGCGCGCCTGCGCGGCCCGCCCGTCCGGCGGGCAGCACGACACGGACCCGGCACCGGCGTCGCACGCGAACCGGCCCCCGGACAGGACGAAAGACGGTCCCTTGGACAGGTCTCAAACGGATCTCAACCGGGCCCCGGTCAGGCCGCGGTCGGGCCCGCGCAGGATCAGATGACCTCTTCGAAGCCGATCTTGCGGCCGATCTCGACCAGCTTGCCCGCTTCGTCGTGGTAGTCGTTCACGGCCTTCTTGTAGAATTCGAGCTGCGCCTGGTAGAGCTCCGCCGGCGTGCGGCAGTGCAGCATCGTGTGGGTGAAATCCACGTCTTCCTTCATCCGCGCCGCGGTGAAGGTGGACAGCTCCGACCCGAATTCCATCCAGGTTTCAAAGAACTGCGCCGCGGGCCAGACCGGCATGTCCTTGCTGTCCAAGAAGCCTGCGGCCTTCGGAGCGGTGGTTTTGGTGGCACACATGGCACGTCCTTTCAAACTGACTTTCAAACTGGTTACCCCGGGCGGAATCATAGCAGAGCCGTGAAACATGGATTTGACGCGGATCAATCCGGCGGGGTTTCCGCGACAGATTCTGCCCGATCTGTCCGCTTGAGCGCAATTTATCGGCGGATCGACGCCGGCGCGGTGCAAATTTCATCTGCGCCGATATGGCCCCCGCGCGGCGGATCGCGGTCGCACGGCGCTGTCGCGACCAACTCACCCCCCTCCCTGCCGCAGATCGCGGCACCGCAGCATGATCCAGCGCAAATCCGCCCGGAACATGGACGGCTATGCTGTCACCGCAACGTCACGTGCCGGTTGCAGCTTGTCCCGCGAGGCAGGCGGAGGCTAGGCAGGTACCGTCGCGTAAAGGTCAGGAGTGTTGCACCATGATGATCGAGAACCGGACGTTCGATGAGCTCTCCCCGGGGGATACCTCCCAGATCCGTCGGCTCTGCACGCAGGATGACCTGATCGCCTTCGCAAATGTCTCGGGCAATCACAACCCGCTGCACCTGCATGACTACGACGGCGATGGCGACGGCCTGCACGAGGCCGTGGCGCCGGGCATGTTCCTGGGCTCGCTGATCTCCGCGGTGCTCGGCAACGTGCTGCCCGGCGCGGGCACGCGCTACCGGTCGCAGCAGTTCACCTTCCACGAACGCGCCCATGCCGGGGAAGAGCTGATCTCGACCGTCACGGTGACGGCGAAGGACGCGGCCACCGGCACGGTGACGCTGGACACCACGATCCGCCGGGTCTCGGACGATGCGCTGATCCTCAGCGGCGAGGCCCTCGTGGAGGCGCCCAGGCACAAGCTGCATTACTCCACCATCGACCTGCCGGGCCTCATCGTCCAGCGCCACCGCCACTTCGAGGCGCTGCTGGCCAAGGCCGAGCCCCTGCCCGCGCTCAAGACCGCCGTGGTCTGTCCGGAGGAGCCGAACTCGCTCGGCGGCGCGCTGCTGGGCCGCGATCACACGCTGATCGAGCCGATCCTCGTGGGCTGCGCCCGCAAGATCGCCGCCTGCGCCGAGGAGATCGGCCGCCCCCTCGACGGGATCGAGGTGATCGACCTGCCCGACCACAACGCCGCCGCCGAGAAGGGCGTGGCGCTGGTGCACGAGGGCCGGGCCCACGCGGTGATGAAGGGGCACCTGCACACCGACGTCCTGCTGCGCGCGGCCCTCGACAAGGTCCGCGGCCTGCGCACCGGGCGCCGCTTCACCCATGTCTTCGTGATGGATGTGCCGGGGCTCAACCACCCGCTGCTGGTCACCGATGCGGCGATCAACATCCAGCCCGACCTCAAGACCAAGGTCGACATCGTGCAGAACGCCATCGACCTCGCGCTGTCGCTCGGGATCGAACAGCCCAAGGTCGGCGTGCTCTCGGCGGTGGAGACTGTGAACCCCGACCTGCCCTCCTCCATCGACGCGGCGTTGCTGAGCAAGATGGCGGACCGGGGGCAGATCACCGGCGGGCTGGTGGACGGGCCGCTGGCCATGGACAATGCCGTGGACCTCGCCGCCGCGCGGACCAAGGGGATCACCTCCCCCGTGGCAGGCCGGGCCGAGGTGCTGGTTGTGCCCAACCTCGACGCGGGCAACATGCTGGCGAAACAGCTGACCTACATCTCCCACGCCGAAGGCGCGGGGCTGGTGCTGGGGGCCAAGGTGCCCTTCATCCTGAACTCCCGCGCCGACGACGACATGGCCCGCCTCGCCTCCTGCGCGGTGGCGGCGCTGCACCATGCCCGCATCTCCGGGGGCGCGGCATGAGCCACCTGCTGACGCTGAACGCGGGCTCCTCCTCGCTGAAGTTCGCGCTCTATGCCACGGCGGAGGGCGATCCCGTCCCCCGCGCCGTAGGCAAGGTGGAGCGGATCGGCTCCGCCCCCGTCCTGTCCCTGACGGACAGCGCCAGCGGGCGCAGCATCGCGAAGGAGGAGCGCATCGCCGCCACCAGCCATTCGGGCGCGCTGCAGGCCGCGCTTGCCGCGCTGGAGGGCGCCTACCCCAGCGCCCGGGTCCGCGCCGTGGGCCATCGTGTCGTCCATGGCGGGCGCAAGCATTCCGCCCCGGCCCGGCTGACGCAGGAAGTCATCGCCGATCTCGACCAACTCTCGCCCTTCGCGCCGCTGCACCAGCCGCACAACCTCGCCGGTGTCCGTGCCGCGGTGGAGGCCTTCCCGGAGGCGCTGCAGGTGGCCTGTTTCGACACCGCCTTCCACCGCTCGCATCCCTTCGTGAACGACACCTTCGCCCTGCCGAAGGAGTATTACGAAAAGGGCGTGCGGCGCTACGGCTTCCACGGGCTGAGCTACGACTACATCACCGGCGTGCTGGAGGCAGAGTATCCCGACCTTCACGAAGGCCGCGTCGCCGTCGCCCACCTCGGCAACGGGGCCTCGCTCTGCGCGATCCGGGCCGGGCGGTCGCTGGCCTCGACCATGGGGTTCTCGGCGCTGGACGGGCTGCCGATGGGCACGCGCTCGGGCCAGCTCGACCCGGGCGTGGTGCTCTACATGCTCCAGCAGGAGAAACTCTCGCCGGAGAGGATCGCCGAAATCCTCTATACGAAATCGGGTCTTGCCGGAATTTCAGGCATCAGCCACGACATGCGCGACCTGCTCGGCTCAGACAGCGCGGACGCGAAGAACGCGGTGGATTACTTCACCTTCCGCATTAGGCGCGAACTGGGGGCCATGGCCGCCGCACTGGAGGGGCTGGACGGCATCGTCTTCTGCGGCGGCATCGGCGAGAACGCGGCCCCCGTGCGGCAGAGGATCTGCGATCCGATGGGCTGGCTGGGGGTCTCGGTCGACCCGCAGGCCAATGCCGCGAACGCGCGGGAGATCGGAACCGGCAAGATCCGCGTGCTCGTCATCCCCACGGATGAGGAGATCGTGATCGCACGCGCGGCAGCTGCACTTCTGTAGGCCCGATACGGCCCGCCCTGCGTTGACCCTGCCGAGGCCACCCATATACTCCGCCGCATGACACGCCGCGCCGATGCCGTTCGAAACCGCGCCCGCCTGCTGCAGGCCGCGCATGAGGTCTTCCTGAATGAGGGGATCACCGCACCGCTGGATCACATCCGGCAGGTGGCCGGTGTCGGTCGGGCCACGCTCTACCGCAACTTCCCTGACCGGGGGGCGCTGGTGGAGGCGCTGCTGGAACGCTCCTTCGAGCGGATCGAGACGCTGGTGGCGGGCCGGCAGGACCCCCATGCCTTCTTCGACCTCCTTACCGCCACGGTCAGCGAAATCTCCGACAACTGCACGCTCTACGATTTCTGGCGCTCCCAGACCGCCGAGCCGCAGGCGGTGGAACGGTTGCAGGACCGCCTGATCCGCTGTTTCGAGGCCCCGATCGACGCCGCCAAGTCCGAGGGCCTGCTGCGCGCGGAGATGACCGCGGAGGACATGGCGCTTGGCCTGCGGATGATCGGCGCGATGCTCAGCGGGCACCCGCCGGCAGAGCGTCCGACGCTGGCGTGGAAGGCCGTGCACCTGATCGTCCATGGCATGATCACGCCCGAGGGCGCGCAGGAGATCGGCCCCTGCCCCCAGCCCGCGCCCGCGACGCAGACCGGGGACGCCCCGGCGGACGCCCCCGTCTCCTGATCCCGTTCTCTTCCCGGGGGATGTCTCCCCGGGTGCCTGCGGTCAGATGACCGCTTCGAAGAGTGCCTTGGTGTTCTCGGCCGTCATCGCGACCGGGTTGCCCCCCACCGAGGGGTCGGTCAGCGCCATTTCGGTCAGCAGGTCGATCCTGTCGGTTCCCACGCCAAGCGCCGAGAGCTTCGCCGGGATGCCCAGCATCTCGTTCAACTCCACCACGCGGGCGCAGAAGCCCTCGTAGCCGCCCGCGATGCCCATGTAGGCCGCGGCGCGGTCCAGCCGCGCCTCGATCTTTGGCCTATTGAAGGCGAGGCAGGCGGGCATGACGACGGCATTCGTCGTGCCGTGGTGCGTGTTGTAGAGCGCGCCGACCGGATGGCTCAGCGCATGGATCACACCGAGGCCCTTCTGGAAGGCCACCGCCCCCATCATCGCTGCCGACATCATCTGCGCCCGCGCCTCGAGGTCCGTGCCGTCGGCATAGGCGCGCGGCAGGTAGTCGTTCACCAGCCGCAGCCCTTCCAGCGCGACGCCCTGGCTCATCGGATGGTAGAAGGGCGAGGAATAGGCCTCGAGGCAATGGGCGAAGGCATCCATGCCGGTGCCCGCGGTGATCATCCTGGGCATGCCCACCGTCAGCTCAGGGTCGCAGATCACGACCGCGGGCAGCATCTTGGGATGGAAGATGATCTTCTTGTAATGGGTCTCGGAGTTGGTGAGCACCGTGGCACGGCCCACCTCCGACCCGGTGCCCGCGGTGGTGGGCACGGCGACGATGGGCGCGATCTTCGCGGCATCCGCGCGGGTCCACCAATCGCCGATGTCCTCGAAATCCCAGACCGGGCGGGTCTGGCCCGCCATGAAGGCAATCGTCTTGGCCAAGTCGAGGCCCGATCCGCCGCCGAAGGCGATCACGCCATCATGGCCGCCGGCCTTGTAGACCTCGATCCCGGCGGCGAGGTTGATCTCGGTCGGGTTCGGATCGACCTCGGCAAAGAGCGCGGCCCCGAGGCCCGCGGCTTCCATGATCGCCAGTGTGTCCTGCGTGATCGGCAAGGCGGCGAGGCCCTTGTCTGTCACCAGCAGGGGCTTGGAGATCCCCGCCTGCTTGCAGGCCTCGGGCAGTTCCTTGATGCGGCCTGCGCCGAACTTGATCGCCGTGGGATAGGACCAGTTTCCAACGAGGGTCATGCTTTCACCTTTCTGAAATGGTAGGAGCGCGGCCGGGTCAGGGCGTGGAAGCCCAGAACCGAGAGCGAGGCGCCCCGCCCGGTGTCCTTGCAGCCGGTCCAGCACATGGCCGGATCGAGGTAATCGGCGCGATTGAGGAAGACGGTGCCCGTCTCGATCTGCCGCCCCAGCGCCATGGCGCGGTCCACGTCCTGCGTCCAGAGCGAGGCCGTCAGCCCGTAGTCGCAATCGTTCATCAGGGCGAGCGCCTCGGCATCGTCCTTCACCGGCATGATGCCGACGACGGGGCCAAAGCTCTCTTCTTTCATGACGCGCATGTCGTGGGTCACATCGACGAGGATCTGCGGCATCAGGTAGGCGCCGCCGTCATCCGCCGGGAAATCGGCCGGATCGATCAGCGGCTTGGCGCCCTGCGCCACCGCCTCGGCCACCTGCTCACGCACCACTTTGGCAAAGCGCGCATGGGCCATCGGCCCCAGCGTCGTCGCCTCCTCCAGCGGATTGCCCAGTGTCAGGCCGTTCACGAAGGCCACGGCCTTTTCGACGAAGGCATCGTAGAGGCTTTCGTGGACATAGATCCGCTCGATCCCGCAGCAGCACTGGCCCGCGTTGAACATCGCCCCGTCCAGCAGCGTGTCCACCGCCCAGTCGAGGTCCGCGTCCTCCATGACATAGCCCGGGTCCTTGCCGCCCAGCTCCAGCCCGACACCGGTGAAGGTGCCCGCCGCCGCTTTCTCGATCGCCGTGCCGCCGCCGACCGAACCGGTGAAGTTGATGAAGCCGAAGGCGCGTTCGCCGATCAGCGCCTCGGTCACGTCATGGGTGAGGAAGAGGTTCTGGAAAAGCTCCGCCGGGACACCGCCGCGCGCAAAGGCCTTGGCCATCCGCTCGCCCACCAGCAGGGTCTGGGAGGCGTGTTTCAGGATCACCGCATTGCCCGCGATCAGCGCGGGCGCGACGGCATTGATCGCCGTCATATAGGGGTAGTTCCATGGCGCGATGACCAGCACCACCCCATGGGGCGCACGTTCGATCCGCCGCTCGAAGGCGTCCGAGCTTTCCACCACGATGGGGGCCAAGGCCTCCTCCGCGACCGAGGCCATGTAGCCTGCCCGCTCGTTCATGCCGCCGAACTCGCCGCCGTAGCGCACCGGGCGGCCCATCTGCCAGGCCAGTTCCTCGACGGCCTCGGCGCTCTCCTCGTTCAGCGCGGCAAGGCCCGCCTCCACGATGGCGATCCGCTCTGCCAGCGGTTTCTCGGCCCACTCGGCCTGCGCGGCGGCGGCGCGGGCCACGGCGGCGCGCGCCTCGTCCAGCGGCATCGCCGGACGCTCCGCATAGACCCGCCCGTCCACGGGCGAGATACATTGGATCATGTCAGTCATGTCTTACGCTCCGGTAAAGGCTTACGCCTGTTCGAAACCGTGCCGGACTTCCCAGTCGGTCACGATACGGTCCCGCTCTTCGATCTCCCACAGGGCCGCGCGGTGGTAATGCTCCACCACATCGTCGCCGAAGGCGTCGCGCAGCATCCTGGAATTCCACAGCAGCTCCGCCGCCTCGTCCAGCGAGCGCGGCACCTCGCGCACCTTGTCGGCCTGGTAGACGTCACCATGGGTGGCGGGTTCCAGGTCCAGCCCGCGCTCCAGCCCGTCGAGGCCCGCGGCAATCTGTGCCGCCAGCGCCAGGTAGGGGTTCAGGTCCGCGCCGCCGATGCGGCATTCCACCCGCACGCCCTTGGTCCGCTCGCCGCAGACGCGGAAGCCCGCGGTGCGGTTGTCGGTGGACCAGACCGCCTTGGTCGGCGCGAAGAGCCCGACGCAGAAGCGCTTGTAGCTGTTGGGATAGGGCGCGAGGAAATAGGTCATGTCGCGGGCATGTTCCAGCAGGCCGGCCATGTAGCTCTTCATGGTCGCGGACATGCCATAGGTGTCCTCCATGTCGAGGAAGGCGGGCTGGCCGTCCTTCCAGAGCGACTGGTGCACATGGGAGGAATTGCCCGCCCGGTCGGTGTGATACTTCGCCATGAAGGTGACGGACCGCCCGTGCTTGTGGGCGATCTCCTTGGTGGCGTTCTTGGTGATCGTGTGCATGTCGGCGGTGTCGAGGGCGTCGGAATACCTGACGTTGATCTCCTCCTGCCCGACCTCGGCCTCGCCCTTGGTGTTCTCCACCAGGATGCCGGCACCGTAGAGCCCGTTGCGGATGTCGCGCATCACGCTCTCTTCCTTCGTGGTGCCGAAGATCGAGTAGTCGATGTTGTAGCGCCCGAAGGTCTGCATGTTCTGGTAGTTGCCGTCGCGCATCGCGTCGAAGCTCTGCTCGAAGAGGAAGAACTCCAACTCGGTGGCCATCATGACGTCAAAGCCCATGGCCTTGGCGCGGGCCACCTGCTTCTTGAGGATCGCGCGCGGCGAGAAGGGCACGGGTTCGTGGGTGTGGTGGTCCAGCAGGTCGCACATCACCATCGCGGTGCCGGGCAGCCAGGGCACGAGGCGCAGCGTGTCGAGATCGGGCTTGTGCACGTAATCGCCATAGCCCGCCTCCCAGTTGGTGGACTTGAAGCCCTGCACCGTGGTCATTTCGAGGTCGGTGGCCAGCAGGTAGTTGCAGCCGTGGGTTTCCTCGTAGCCGCTGTTCACGAAATGCACCGCGTGGAAGCGTTTGCCCATCAGACGCCCCTGCATGTCCACGATGCAGGTCAGCACCGTGTCGATCTCGCCCGCGGCGACCATTTCCTTGAGCTTGTCGAACGTCAGATTGGCAGGCATGTCCGTCTCTTCTTTCGGGAAATCAGCGCCCTGTGGCGCGAAGTTGCGGTTGGGCCGGGCAGCGCGATGCGCCCGGCCCGGATGGCGTCAGCGGTAGGGATAGCCCGCTTTTTCCATGGTTGCAGCGTATTTCTTGAAGGCCTCGACGACCTTCGCGGGGCGCTCGCCCTGGGCCGCGATCTCGTCCCAGAAGGTTTCGGCGTCCTTGACCACGGTGGCCCATTCCTCGGGCGGGATCGAGGTCAGTTCCATCTTCTCGCCCTCGACGCGCAGCTTGGCCTCGCCGCCCCAGTACCAGACGGCACGGTAGTAATGCGACTGGTCGATGGTGATCTTGAACAGCTCCTGCAGGTGCGGCGGCACCTTGTTCCAGCTTTCGGTGTTTGCGAAATACGAACCGAACCACGCGCCGGTGACGCTGTTGGTGAGGGCATAATTGCACAAATCAGCCCAACCGACCTCATAGGCCTCGGTGAAGCCGCACCAGGCGACGCCGTCCAGCTCGCCTGTCTGAAGCGCCACTTCGACGTCATCCCACGGCACGGTCACGGGGATCAGCCCGTATTGCGACAGGAAGCGCCCGGCGGTGGGCACGCCGAAGACGCGCTTGCCGCGCATGTCCTCGAGCGAGCGGATCGGCTCCTTGGTGAAGATGTGCAGCGGATCCCATGCCCCGGCGGAGAGCCAGGTCACGTTGTCGACCTCGGAATAGGCGTCTTCCCAGATTTCCTTCAGCCCGTAGTAGTTGAAGAGCGCCGGCACATCGAGCGAGTAGCGCGTGGCGAAGGGGAAGTAGCCGCCAAAGACCGAGATATCGACCGGCGAGGCCATGGTGGCCTCGTCCGATTGCACCGCGTCGATGGTGCCGTTCTGCATGGCGCGGAACAGCTCGCCCGTCGGCACCAGCTGGTCAGCGTAGTAGAGCTCGATCTCCATCTCGCCGTTCGCCGCCTCGTTGAAGGCGTCGATCTGCGGCTTGATGACGTGGGCCCCGAGGGGCGCGCCGGAGTAGGTCTGCAGGCGCCACTTGATCGCGCCGGTCTGGGCGATCACGGCCGGGGCGGCCAGCGTGGCCGCGGCACCGACGCCCGCGCCCTTCAGGAAGCGGCGGCGGGACGACAGGATCTTCTCGGACGGTGTGGGTTTGATCAAATCACTCATATCTCTCTCCTGGGGTTAAAGGGTGGCCTCTTGTCGGGCCTTTGGTGGAACGGGGGCCTCAGCGCCCCCGCACGTATTCCGGCAGCCACAGTGCGATCTGCGGGAAAATCATGACCAGTGCGATGGTCAGCGCCATCATCGCCACGAAGGGCCAGATGGAGCGGTAGATATCGGGTAGCGTGATCTCTTTCGGCGCCATGGCCCGCATCAGGAACAGGTTATAGCCGAAGGGCGGGGTGATGTAGGCGATCTGGCAGGTCATCGTGTAGAGCACGCCGAACCAGATCAGCTGGTTGCCGAAGCCGAGGTCCAGTAGTTTCACGAGCGGCACGTAGAGCGGCGCCACGATCACCAGCATTGCCGTGTCATCGAGGAACATGCCCATCACGATGAAGCTGAGCTGCATCATGATGATCACCTGCCAGGGCGTCAGTTCCCACCGGGTGATGAAGAGGTTCTCGATCGCGCGCACCGCCCCGATGCCGTCGAAGACCGCGCCAAAGGCCAGCGCTGCAAGGATCAGCCACAGGAACATGCAGGAGATCGCCAGCGTCTTGCGCGCCGTCTCGTGCATCATGCGGAAGGTCAGCCGCCCCTTGACCGCAGCCGCCAGCGTGGCCGCCGTGGCCCCCACGGCAGAGCTTTCCACAAGCGAGGTGATCCCCATGACGAAGAGCCCGGTCATGGCGAAGAAGATCAGGAAGGGAATGATGCCCGCGCGCAGCAGCTTGAGCTTCTCGCTCAGCGGCATGGTCATCTCCTCGTCCGAGACGGTCGGCGCGAGGGCGGGGTTCAGCTTGCAGCGCACCACCACGTAGACGACGAACATCCCCGCCATGATCAGCCCCGGCAGCACGCCCGCCAGCCACAGCTGGCTCACCGGCTGGCGCGCGATCATGCCATACAGCACCATGACCACCGAGGGCGGCACGAGGATGCCCAGCGAGGATCCCCCCTGCACCACCCCGGTGATCAGCACCTTGTCGTAGCCCCGGCGCAGCATCTCGGGCAGCGCGATCGTGGCCCCGATGGCCATACCCGCCACCGACAGCCCGTTCATGGCCGAGATGATGACCATCAGGAAGATCGTCCCGATCGCCAGCCCGCCCCGGACCTTGCCGAACCAGACATGGAGCATCCGGTAGAGGTCTTCGGCGATGCCCGCCTCGCTCAGCACGTAGCCCATGTAGATGAAGAGCGGCAGCGTCAGCATCGGGAACCAGTTGAAGAGCTTGAACGCCGCCGAGAAGGGGATCTCGATCCCGCCCGTGCCATAGAGCAGCAACACCGCCCCCGAGGCGACGAAGCCGATGGCCGCAAAGACCCGCTGCCCGGTCAGCAGCAGCACCATCATCGAGGCGAACATCAAGAGCGCGATGAGTTCATAGCTCATGCCACGTCCTCCTCGCCCATCTCGTTCGGGTCATGCTCGTCCGTCAGCGGCGCACCGCGCAGGATCGCCCAGTACTTGAAGCAGAGCGAGACGGTCTGGAGGATCATCAGGATGATGCAGCCCACCATCAGCGACTTGATCGGGATCATCGAGGGGTTCCACATGGAGAACCTGCGCTCGTTGGTCTGGATCGCGTATTCCAGCGAGGAGATCGCGCCGGTCAGCAGCACGCCGAGGTAGAACAGCAGGCAGATCATCGTGATCAGGTCGAGCCGCGCCTTCCCCGTCACCGAGAGCCGGTCATAGAGCAGGTCCATCCGGACGTGGTCATTGTCCTTCAGGGTCATCGCCCCGCCGAGGAAGTAATAGCTTGCCAGCGTGAACTGCGCCGCCTCGATGCACCAGTGCAGCGGGATGTCGATGACATTGCGCGTCACCGCGTCCAGCAGCAGGATCCCCACCATGAGGAAGATGAGGTACATGGCCACGTAGCCCACGTATTGCGATAGGGTGTCCACCACCCGGACATAGGTCCTGATTGCCTTGGGCATCTGCCCGTACTCCCTGTTCTTTTTCCCCGCCCCCGTTGATCGGAGGTCAGAGCAGCTCCACCTTCGCCCGCGCCAGAGCAGCCATGAAAGCCTCATCCGGTGTGACGTTGGTGATCAGCGTGTCGATTGCATCCAGTCTGCACAGCCGGAAGGCGGCGCGGCGGCCGATCTTGGCCCCGTTGGCCAGCACCACCACCCGCTCCGAGCGTGCCATCATCGCGCGGGCCACATGGGCCTCCTGCGCATCCGAATCCATGGCGCCGGTTTCCGCGTCCACCGCGGCCACCGTGATCACCGCCTGATCCGCCTGGAAGCGGTCGATCTGGTCGATGACCATGGGTCCCACGGTCTGGGCATTGCCCGCGCCATAGGCCCCGCCCAGCAGGAAGACCTTCACGGTGCCCCCCGCCTGCCCCAGCACCTGCGCGACCCCCAGCGAATTGGTGATCACCGTCAGCCCCGGCACCTCGGCCAGCGCCCGCGCGCCAATGACGGTGGTCGATCCGGTGTCGACAAAGATCGTCTCGCCGGGCCGCACATGGGCCGCCAGCTTGCGGCCGATCTCTTCCTTGCCGGCGGTGTCTTCCTCCATCCGCTCGGGCAGCGGACCCTCGATATGGAGCCGCGGGCGCCGCGCGCCGCCATGCATCTTCTGAAGCCGCCCGGCCTCGTCCAGCTGGGCCAGGTCGCGCCGGATCGTCTCGGCCGAGACCTCGAAGAGATCCGCGAGCGCCTCGACGGACATCTGCCCGGCCGCTGCGACGGCCTCGGCGATCCGCGAACGGCGCTCTGCTGGTTTCATCGGGGGGACCTCGGCAGGATCATGTGTGTGAAAACAATGGCCAGAGGAAATCCGAGGCCCCGCGCCCGTGTCAACATTTTTTCCGATCAATCGGTCAAAACCGCTGCGTCGCGCCGGGGAGAATTGACCGAACGGGCAAATCGTGCCACAAAATCCACGACTTTACCTACGACCTATCCATCACTCTCTGGGGCAGCATGGCAGCGGAACGCTACGATATCGCGGTAATCGGGGCCGGGGTGATCGGCTGTGCCATCGCCCGGGCCTTCACGCTGGACGGGGCGAAGGTCGTGGTGCTCGAAAAGGCAGCGGATGTGCTCGACGGTGCCTCCAAGGGCAATTCCGCCATCCTCCACACCGGGTTCGACGCGCCCGAGGGCTCTCTGGAACAGCGCTGCGTGGCCGCTGGCCATGCCGAATACCTCTCGATCCGCGCGGGGCTCGGCCTGCCGCTCGATCCCTGCGGCGCCCTCGTGCTGGCCTGGAGCGAGGAGGAAGAGGCCCGCCTGCCCGCCCTGCTCGGCCAGGCCCATGCCAACGGCGTCACCGATGCCGCCCCCCTCACCGCCGCCGAGATCCGCAGGGAAGAGCCCCATCTTTCCCCCCGCCTGCGCGCCGGCTTCCGCGTCCCGGGCGAATCCCTGATCGACCCCTGGTCCGCGCCCCATGCCTACCTGCTGCAGGCGCTGCTCAACGGCGCCACCCTGCTGCGCAACGCCGAGGTGACGGGCGGCCAGCACGACGGCACCGACTGGCACCTCGACACGGGCGCAGGCCCGCTGCGCGCAGGCCTGGTGATCAATGCCGCCGGCCTCTGGGGCGATCTGCTCGACGAGCGTCTTCTCGGCCAGCGCGATTTCACCATCCGCCCCCGCAAGGGCCAGTTCGTGGTCTACGACAAATCCGCAGCCTCCCTGGCCCGACACATCCTGCTGCCGGTGCCCACGGAGAAGACCAAGGGCATCGTCCTTTGCCGCACCGCCTTCGGCAATCTCCTCGTTGGCCCCACCGCCGAGGATCAGGACGACCGCGTCACCGCCGCCCTCGTGCCCGAGGCCCTCGCCGCCCTCAAGGCCCGGGGCGAGGAGATCCTGCCCGCGCTCCGCGACCACGAGGTCACCACGCTCTACGCCGGCCTGCGCCCCGCGACGCAATACAAGGACTACCGCATCAAGGCGCACCCCGACCGCGCCCTGATCACCGTGGGCGGCATCCGCTCCACCGGCCTCTCCTCCGCGCTCGGCACCGCGCAGCACGTCCGCGCCCTCGCAGAAACCCTCGGCCACCGCGCCGCCCCCCTCGCCGATCCGGTCACGCCGCGCCTGCCCAACATCTCCACCACCGCCCCGCGCGACTGCCACGCCCCCGGCCACGATGGCCTGATCTGCCCCTGCGAGGAGGTCACCCGCCGCGAGGTCGAGGCCGCCCTTACCGGCCCCCTCGCCCCGAACACGCTCGCGGGCCTCAAGCGCCGGACCCGCGTCACCATGGGCCGCTGCCAGGGCTTCTACTGCTCCGCCGCGCTTGCCACGCTCACCGAAGGCCGCCTCGCCCGGCCCATGACCGGCCCCGCCGACCGGATGGAGGACTGAATGCCCCACGCACTTCCTCTCACCCATGCCACCCAGCCCCATCTTTCGCTCGAAAACATCCTCGGGGGGAGTCGCGCCCTGCGCGACGGGGGGCAGACAGCCCCCCTCCCCCGCCCGCCGCAGGCGCAGACCCTTCCCGCACAGCCCCCTCACACGCAACCCGCCCCACGGCTCGCCCCATGACCCGGATCGCCATCATCGGCGCCGGCCCCGCCGGCCTCTCCGCCGCCGCCAGCCTCGCCGCGGCCGGCCATTCCGTCACGGTGATCGAGCGCGAACCCGAGCCGGGCGGCATTCCCCGCCACTGCGGACACTCGCCCTATGGCCTTCGCGAATACCGCCGCCTGCTCTCGGGCCGCGCCTATGCCCGCCGCCTCGCCGCAACCGCCCGGGCGGCGGGCGCGCATATCCGCCTCTCGACCCATGTCACCGCGCTCCATCCCGGCGGCCGGATCGACCTGCTCGCCCCCGAGGGCCCCGAGACGTTGACCCCCGACCGGGTGCTGCTTGCCATGGGCTGCCGGGAAAGCTCCCGCGCGGCGCGGATGATCGGCGGCACAAAGCCCGGCGGCGTGCTCAACACCGGCGCCCTGCAGGGCCTTGTCTACCTCGACCACCTCACGCCCTTTCGCCGCCCGGTGATCCTCGGGTCCGAGATGGTCGCCTTCTCCGCCCTGCTCACCTGCCGCCACGCGGGCATCCGCCCGGTGGCCATGATCGAGCCCGGGCCGCGCCCCACCGCCCGCTTCCCCGCCGCCCTGCTGCCGAAGGCCCTCGGCGTGCCGCTCCTCACCGGGACGCAGATCACCGCCATCGAGGGCGAGGAGCGCGTTCGCGCGATCCACCTCGCCAAGCCCAAGGGCGCGCAGCGGATCGAGGCCGACGGGCTCATCCTCACCGGGCTCTTCCGTCCCGAGACGCAGCTGCTCCGCCCCGGTCCCGTCCAGATCGACCCCGGCACCGGCGGGCCGCAGATCGACCAGTACGGGCGCTGCTCCGATCCGGCCTATTTCGCGGCGGGCAACCTGCTGCGCGGGGTCGAGACGGCGGGCCACTGCTGGGCCGAGGGCCGCGCCGTGGCCCAGGCGATCCTTGCCGATCTCGACGGCCGCCTGCCCGCGCCCGAAACCGGCTGCACCCTCACGCCCGCCGCGCCCCTCCGCTACGTCCTGCCGCAACGCGTGATCACGGGCGACCTGCCGCCCGCCTTCCCGCGCCTGCACCTGCGTCTTGCCGAGCCCGCCCGCGGCACCGCCCTTCTCACCGCGCCGGAGGCCGAGACCGCCCTCGGCCAGATCGACAGCCGCCCCGAGCGCCGCCTCTCCCTGCCGCTGCCCACGCCCCGGGGGCCGTCCGCAGAAATCACCCTGAGGCAGCCATGACCCTGCTGGCCATCGACCAGGGCACCACCTCGACACGCGCGCTACTGGCACAGCCGGACGGCCGCCTGCGCCTGCTCGCCAGCCACGGGCACCGTCAGATCTACCCCGCTCCGGGCCACGTCGAACACGACCCCGAGGAGCTGATCGCCAATCTCGCCGCCTGCCTCGCCGCCGCTCCGGAGGATGTCACCGCGGTGGGCCTCGCCAACCAGGGTGAAAGCTGCCTCGCCTGGGACGCCGAGACCGGGCGCGCCGTCAGCCCGGTCATCGTCTGGCAGGACAGCCGTACCGCGCCCGAGACGGAGCGCCTGAAGGCCGAGGGCGCCGAGGCCCTGACGCAGGCCCGCGCGGGCCTGCCGCTCGACCCCTATTTCTCCGCCTCCAAGCTGGGCTGGATCCTGCGCCACATCCCCGAGGCGCAGGCCCTCGCCGCCCGGGGCCGCCTGCGCCTCGGCACCACCGATGCCTTCTTCCGCGACCGGCTGACCGGGCGGTATGAGACCGACATCACCACCGCCTCCCGGACCTCCCTGATGGACCTCGACACCGGCCAGTGGGATGCGGAGCTCTGCGCGCTCTTCGGCGTGCCGATAGACCTGCTGCCGCCGATCACGCCCTGCGCGGGGAACCTCGGCACCCTGCAGACCGGCGCAGGCCCGCGACCCCTGACCGCCAGCCTCGTGGACCAGCAGGCGGCGCTCTACGGCCATGGCTGCCGCGCGGCGGGGGATGCCAAGATCACCTTCGGCACCGGGGCCTTCGCCCTTGCGGTCACCGGAGAGACGCTCTGCCGGCCCGCCTCCGGCCCGGTCCCCACGATCGCCTGGCAGATCGCCGGCGACCGTGCGACCTATGCGCTCGACGGCGGGGTCTATGCCGCCTCCTCGGCGGTAAACTGGGCGCGGGAAACCGGGCTCTTCCAGACCTTCGACGAGATCGCCCGCTTCGACGCGCCGCCCGCCATCGCCCGGGGCCTCGCCTTCGTGCCCGCGCTCGCGGGCCTCGCCTGCCCGCATTGGGACCGCTCGGCGCGCGGCGCGTGGATGGGGCTCTCGCTCGACACCTCGCCCGCGGACATGATGCAGGCGCTGCTGGAGGGCGTGGCCTTCCGCGCGGCCGAGGTGCTGGAGAGCATGGGCGATGCGGTGCCGCTCGCGGCCCCCGTCTCCATCGACGGCGGGATGAGCGCGAACCCCTATTTCTGCCAGTTTCTCTGCGATGCGCTCGGCCGCGACATCCGCATCTCGGACGAGGCGGAGCTGACCGCGCTCGGCACGGCGGCGATGGCGGCGGCGGGGGCGGGAACGGTGCTGGAGGCCGCACCGAAGGGCCGCCTGCTGCACCCGCGCGCCCTGCCAGACGGCGCCACGGCCCGGTTCCGGGCCGCGCGGGAAGCGGTGCAGTCCTATGGGCGCGCTGCGACGGCCTGAGGGGTAGCCCCCGCTACGGCTCAGACCTCCGCCCGGGCGGTAGGATAGCGCGGGCCGATGGCCAGCCCGCGCCCGCGCCTCAGTCGGCGATGATCTCCTGTCGCTGCTGGCCGAGGCCCTCGATCCCCAGCTCCACCACGTCGCCCACCTTCAGGTAGCGCGGCGGCTTCATCCCCATGCCCACGCCCGGGGGCGTCCCGGTCGAGATCACGTCGCCCGGCATCAGGGTCATGAACTGGCTCAGGTAGCTGACCACATGGGCCACGCCGTAGACCATCGTCGTGGTGGCGCCGTCCTGCATCGTCTCGCCGTTCACGGTCAGCCACATCTTGAGGGCCTGCGGATCGGCGACCTCGTCCCTGGTCACCAGCCATGGCCCCAGCGGGGCGAAGTTGTCGCAGCTCTTGCCCTTGGTCCACTGGCCCGCGCGCTCGGTCTGGTAGGCGCGTTCGCTGACATCGTTCGACACCGCGTAGCCCGCGACGTAGTCGAGCGCCTCGGCCTCAGAGACGTATTTCGCGGGCTTGCCGATGATCACCGCCAGCTCGACCTCCCAGTCCAGCTTCTCGGACCCGCGCGGCAGCGGCGTGGCGTCGTTGGGTCCGCAGATCGCGGTCAGGCCCTTGAGGAAGAGCACCGGCTCAGGCGGGACCTGCATGCCCGCTTCCTCGGCATGGTCGGCATAGTTGAGGCCGATGCAGAGGAACTTGGTGGTGCCCGCGACGCAAGGACCGATGCGGTCTGCGGCCAGTTCCGGCAGGCTCATCGGATCGAGCGCGGCAATCTTGGCCAGCCCCTCGGGCGAGAGCACGTCGCCCTTGATGTCCTCCACCACGCCGCTGAGATCCCGGATCGAGCCGTCTTCTGCGAGAATGGCCGGTTTTTCGGCCCCTTGCGGGCCGACACGCATCAATTTCATGGAAACCTCCCTGTTGGTCTTGCCCCTTTCCTAGCGGAAGCGCGGGGGAATGACAGCCCTTCATGGCGGTGCCAGCGGGGCGTCAGGGAGAACCACCCCTGATCCCTTGCCCTTACGGGAAGGTCGCGCCCGTCCCGGGGCCGGAGGGCGTCTTGCAAAGGCTCCGGGGGAGCCTTTGAGCCCGCAGGGGGCGATAGCCCCGGAAGCGCGCAGCGCGCCCGCCCAGGGGGCGGGACGGGCGCGGCCCGGGCGCGGGGCGCCCGGGCGGTGATCATGTGGAGCTGACGCATAAGGCGTGGTCTGCCGGTGCGGTCTTCACCCCCACCTAGGACCCGCCTCAGCCTGTCGGACGACGGGGCCCGGCTCAGCCTGCCAGCAGCTCGGCGTTGCCGCCGGCGGCGGCGGTGTTGATGCAGCAATGCCGCTCCAGTACCAGCCAGCGGGTGAAGTCCTGATCCGCCAGCAGAGGGACAAGCGCCCCGTCGCGACCCGCGAGGGCGCGGCGGATGTCACCGGCCTCCGCCTGCCACGAGACGACCGCGGCCAGATCGGGCAGCGCGGCCAGCACCTCCGCCGTCACCACGCCGTCGAGCCCCAGGCCATAGCCCGGCGCCACGCCCACCGCCCGGCAGCCCAGACGACGCGCCTGTGCGACCTGCTTGGCCACCGCCTCGGCCGTCGGCCCGAGGCAGAGCACGCGGTCGCGGGCGAAGGTCCGCAGCGTGTTCTTCTCACCCGTGGGCCCCGGCAGCTCGACCTCTTCGAGGCAGGCCGTGGGCACCGGCAGCGCGGCGAAGGCGGCCTCGATCTCCTCGGCAGAGACCGCGCGCCCCTCGGGCGCGGGCAGCGCCGGGGCCTCGACGGCGCGGAAGCGGGTCAGGTAGCGCGGACCGCCCGCCTTGGGACCGGTGCCCGAGAGCCCCTCGCCGCCGAAGGGTTGCGAGCCGACGATGGCGCCGATCTGGTTGCGGTTCACATAGGCGTTGCCGACGCGGATGCGCGACGTGATATCCGCCACCCGGCTGCCGATCCGGCTGTGCAGCCCGAAGGTCAGGCCATAGCCGCAGCCGTTCACCGCCTCGACCACGCGGTCGAGGTCCCGCGCCCGGTAGGTCGCCACATGCAGGACCGGGCCGAAGATCTCCTCGGCGAGGTCCTCGATGCCGCCCACCTTGATCACGGCGGGGCCGACGAAGGTCCCCTGCCCCGGCGCCGCGATCTGGCGCAGCAGGCGGCCCTCCGTGCGGGCGGCCTCGACATGGGCGTCGATCTTGGCCTTGGCCGCGGCGTCGATCACCGGGCCGACGTCGGTGGTGATCTGCGCCGGATCGCCGAGGCGCAGTTCATCCATCGCGCCATAGAGCATCTCGAGGAAGCCCTCTGCGATGTCTTCCTGCAGGTAGAGAACCCGCAGTGCCGAGCAACGCTGACCGGCGGACTGGAACGAGGAGGCGATGATGTCGGTGATCGCCTGTTCCGGCAGGGCCGTAGCATCGACGATCATCGCGTTGAGGCCGCCCGTCTCCGCGATCAGCGGCGCCCCTGCGGGCAAGCTGTCGGCCATGGTGCGGTGGATGCGCTGTGCCGTGGCGGTCGAGCCGGTGAAGCAGACGCCCGCGATGCGCGGATGCGCGGTGATCGCGCCGCCCACCTCGGCCCCGGTGCCGGGCAGCAGTTGCAGCACGTCGCCGGGCACGCCCGCCTCGTGCAGCAGCGCCACGGCGAGATCGGCGGTGAGGCAGGTGGCCTCTGCCGGTTTCGCCACGACCCCGTTGCCGGTGGCAAGGGCGGCCGAGATCTGGCCGGTGAAGATCGCCAGCGGGAAGTTCCACGGCGAGATACAGGCGAAGATGCCCGCAGGCGCTGCCTCCGAGGCCGTGGCCTGCGCCGCGTAGTAGCGCAGGAAGTCCACCGCCTCGCGCAGTTCCGCCACGCCATCGGCCAGCACCTTGCCCGCCTCACGGGACAGCAGGGCGAAGATCTCGGCGGCGTGGGCCTCGTAGAGGTCTGCGGCGCGGTTCAGGATCGCCGCGCGCTCGGCCACGGGCGTGTCGGACCAGTCGCGCGCCCGGTCACAGGCCGCCACGGCGCCCTCGGCAGTGACGCGGCGGACGCGGCCCACTTCGGCCCCGGTGGCGGGATTGATCACGGGATGCTCTTCACCGCCCTCGGGCCCTGCGAGGTACTGCTTGGTGGCAAAGGGCTCCATCGCCACGGCGAGGCCCGCCAGCTCTGCCGGATCGTCGAGGTCGAAACCCTTGGAGTTCGGACGCTCGGGCGCGAACAGCCCCTCGGGCAGGTCGATCGCCGGGTTGTGCGGCGCGGCAAGCCAGCCTTCGACGGCGAGGAAGGGATCGGCGGCAATCTCTTCCGGCGCGACGTTTTCATCGGCGATCTGGTGCACGAAGGAGGAGTTCGCCCCGTTTTCCAGCAAGCGCCGCACGAGGTAGGCCAGCAGGTCGCGGTAGGAGCCGACGGGCGCGTAGATCCGGCAGCGGGTGCCTTCCGCCTTGCGCACCAGCGCGTGCAGTTCTTCGCCCATGCCATGCAGGCGCTGGAATTCGAACACGTCCTTGGAGGGCGCCATTTCGAGGATCGCGGCCATGGTATGCGCGTTGTGGGTGGCGAACTGCGGATAGATCCGGTCCGTCATCTCCAGCAGCTTGGCCGCGTTGCAGATGTAGCTGACATCGGTCGAGGCCTTCTGGGTGTAAACCGGGAAGCCCTCCAGCCCCTCGACCTGCGCGCGCTTGATCTCGGCGTCCCAGTAGGCGCCCTTCACCAGACGGACCATGATCTTGCGGTCCAGACGCCCGGCCAGCCCGTAGAGCCAGTCGATCACCTCGCCGGCGCGCAGCCCATAGGCCTGCACCACCACGCCGAAGCCGTCCCAGCCCGCCAGTTCGGGATCGGCCATGACGGCGGCGATCACGTCCAGCGACAGCTCCAGCCGTGCGGCCTCCTCGGCGTCAATGTTGAGCCCGATGCCCGCGGCCTTCGCCTGACGGGCGAGGTCCCGGGTGCGCGCCACGAGGTCGACCATCACGCGGTCGGCCTGCGCGGTCTCGTAGCGCGGGAAGAGCGCCGAGAGCTTGATCGAGATGCCGGGGTTGGCGCGGATGTCATCGCCCTTCACCCGGCTCGCCAGATGGGCGATGGCCTTGGCGTAGGCGGCGATGTAGCGCTGCGCGTCGGCCTCGGTCAGGGCCGCCTCGCCCAGCATGTCATAGGAATGGGTGACGCCCTTGGCTTCCAGCGTGGCGGCCCGTTTGGTGGCGCCCTCGATGGTCTCACCCAGAACGAACTGGCGGCCCGCGGCCTCCATCACCTGCCCCACGGCCTTGCGGATCGCGGGCTCGCCCACGCGCTTGACCGCGCGGTGCAGTGCGCCCGAGAGCGGCCCGGTCGAACCTTCGCCCAGAACCTTGCCCGCCGTGGTCAGCGCCAGCGTCGAGGCGTTCACCATCCAGCTGCCGGAATGGCCGAGGTGCCCGGCCCAGTCGTGGCGGGCGATCTTGTCCTGGATCAGCGCGTCGCGGGTGTGGCTGTCGGGCACGCGCAGCAGCGCCTCGGCCAGCGACATCAGCGCCACGCCCTCCTCGGTCGAGAGGCCGTATTCGGCAAGGAAGAGCTCCATCATCCCCGGCCCGCCGGAGCCGCGCAGGTCGCGCACCATCTGGGTGGCGCGGGTCGAGATGCGCCCACGCAGGGCGGCATCGACCGAGGTCTCCTGCAGCAGCGCCGCAAGGGCGGCGGCTTCATCGGGCAGAGGGGCGAGCGGGGCTTGGAAAGGCGCGGTCATGGAGGGCTCCATCGGTGAGAGGGGCATTTGTCTCTAGTATCGCAGATTGAAGACTTCCATTTTCTCCGAAAATCGTCAAATCATAGGCGAAATGACCTTTGTGAGGCCACATGGCAGAGAAAATGACAGACCCGTGGGTCGCTCGCAGTGATCTTGACGCGCTGGACCGCCGGATTCTCGACACGCTGAGTCACAATGCCCGGATCACCGTGACCGATCTGGCGGCCGAGGTGGGCCTCTCCAAGACGCCCTGCGCCGCGCGCATCCGGCGGCTGGAAGCGGAGGGCTACATCCTCGGCTACCGGGCACAGCTCGACCCGGTGATGCTGGGGCTGGAGAACGTGGCCTTCGTCGAGGTGAAGCTGCGCGACACCACGGAACGGGCGCTGAAGGAGTTCAACACCGCGATCGCGCGCCTGCCGGAGGTCGAGCAGTGCCACATGATCGCCGGCGGCTTCGACTATATCGTGAAGATCCGCACGCGGGACATCACCGCCTACCGGCGCTTCCTCGGCGAGCAATTGTCGGCCCTGCCGCATGTGGCGCATACCTCGACCTACATGGCGATGGAGAGCGTCAAGGACGCGGCCATGACGGCCTGAGACGGTTTGCTTTCACGCGAATGTGACGGTCACGGCCGGCATGTCGCGGCGCGCGGCATGGACAGGGCGCCGCGCAGGCCCCAAGTAGGCGGACGCTTTCAAGGGTGGCCGCAGCGTCGGACAACCTGATGTTGTGCGTATCTGGATCGGCCTGCTATCGTCTCTCCAGAGATAGACGGCCTCCGCCTTGCCGGCCAGCGCCCCTGCGCCGGCCAGCAAGACGGTACCGACAACCGCCCCGAGGCCCCCGGGCCAAAGCGCACGCCCCATCCCCAGCCCCGCCTCCCCGGGGCAATGAGACGACCTAGACATGCCAGAAACCCCCGACAGGGCCGCATCCGGCAGCCCCGCCCCCGAACCCGTTCTTGTTCCCGCGTCGGACGCCCCGAACGCCAAGCCCGCCCGTGCGAGCCTGAAGGAGGAGACGAACAAGAACTTCGTCCGGCGGCTGGTGATGACCGGCCTGACGACGCAGGCCGGCACCTACGCCATCGCCATCATCGCCATGATCGTGGCCGCCGCGGGCTCTGCCCTGACGGCCTGGGTGATGGAAGGCATCGTCGATGCCATGAGCGACACCGAGAACCGGCAGCGCGTCTTGTACGTCGCCATCGCCGTGGCCGCGATCTTCACCGTCAAGGGCATCGCCACCTACGTGCAGACGGTCTTCATGACCCGCGCGGGCAACCGGCTGGTGGCGATGCTGCAGATGAAGTTCTACGACCGCCTGCTGGCGCAGAGCGTGAGCTTCTTCAACGTCAACGAATCCTCCAACCTGCTGCTGCACACGACCCGCAGCGCGCAGAACGCGCGGCAGATGATCGACCTCGTCGTCACCTCCTTCGTGCGCGACCTGCTGACGCTGATCGGTCTGATCTTCGTCATGTTCTGGCAGCAGCCGCTGCTGACCCTCGTCTCGCTGGTGGGCGGGCCCATCGTGCTGCTGGGTGTGCGCACGATCCTCAAGAAGGTCCGCACCATCGTCGAGAAGGAGACCGCCTCGCTGACCGAGATCGTGAAGGTCACGCAGGAGACGGCGAAAGGGTTCCAGATCATCAAGCTCTTCGGGCTGGAGCCGCAGATGTCGCGCCACATGGACGGCGCCGTGCGGCAGGTGGAGAAGCGCTCCAACGCCGTGGCGCGGCTGAACGCCATCACCTCGCCCCTGATCGAGACGCTTTCGGGCCTCGTGATCGCGGCCGTGGTGCTGATCAGCGCGATCGACTTCGTCGACGGCCAGCCGACCACGCCGGGGCAGCTGATGTCCTTCATCACCGCGCTGCTGATGGCCTATGAGCCGGCCAAGCGGCTGACCCGGATGCGGGTGCGGATCGAGGGCCTGATCGTGCCGCTGCGGATGATGTTCGACCTGATCGACCAGCCCCTCACCGTCGAGGATCCGGCAGATGCCCGCGCCCTGCCCGCCGGCCCCGGCGCGGTCGAGATGAAGGACGTCCGCTTCGGCTACCGCGACAAGACGCCGGTGCTGGACGGCATCGACCTGACCTTCCCCGCCGGCCAGACCACGGCGCTCGTCGGCGCGTCGGGCAGCGGCAAGTCGACGATCCTCAACCTGCTGATGCGGCTCTACGACCCCACCGGCGGCGTGGTCAGCGTCGACGGCGTGGACCTGCGCGACGTGACCGCCAAGTCGCTGCACCAGCGGCTGTCCTACGTCGGGCAGGATACCTTCCTCTTCTCCACCACGGTGATGAACAACCTCCGCCTCGCGCGCCCCGACGCCAGCGAGGAGGACGTCATCGCCGCCGCGAAGGAGGCCAATGCGCATGACTTCATCACCGCGCTGCCGCAGGGCTACTACACCGAGGTCGGCGAGAACGGCGCCTTCCTCTCCGGCGGGCAGCGTCAGCGGCTGGCGATTGCGCGCGCCTTCCTGCGCGGCGGCAGCATCCTGCTGCTGGACGAGGCCACCAGCGCCCTCGACGCCACGTCTGAAAGGCTCATCAAGGAGGCCCTCGCCCGGATCAGCCAGAACACGACGACCATCGTGATCGCGCACCGGCTCTCGACCGTGATGGAGGCGGACCAGATCCACGTCATCGACGCGGGCCGCGTGGTCCAGTCGGGCAGCCCGCAGAACCTGCTGCTGCGCCCCGGTCCGTTCCGGGCACTCTATGACCAGCAGTTCGGCGGCATCGCCCAGGGGCAGGGCTGAGCGGCGGCCGTCCCGGGCGCGGCTCTCGCCGCCTGCCCCAGCCCCCCACCGTCTCCGAAGGCCCGCCCCCTGCGCGGGCCTTCTTTTGTTCGTGCCGTCCCGCCTCCCCCGCAGCCCGCGGGGCCGCGCTCAGGACGTCACGAGATCATAGCGCTCCATCTCCTCGCGGCTCAGCAGGTAGATCGACTGCGGCGGCGTGGCGAGGCCCGGGGCCATGAGCATCGGGTCCACGCCCATCTCCTCGAGGTATTCCATCACCTCGCCCTGCCCGCGCTGGATATCCTGCACCGCGAGGAAGGCGGGCAGCAGCGTGTTCTCGCCGTAGTAATGCTGGTGCAGCCCGATGCGGGCGCCCTCCTCCGCCTGCCGCTCGGTCCCGGCGGCAAAGATGTAGGGACAGGCCGAGAGGCAGACATCGCCCTCGCGCATCGCCGTGGCCTTGCCCGCCTGCCGCAGGGCGCGGCCCAGTTCCATCGCATCGCGGACAGAGCCGCCGGGCGAATGCAGCAGGATCGTCCCTGCCTCGGAGGCCGCGATCTGCTTGGCAATCCGCGCCCCGTCGCCCGGTTCGATCTTGCCGGTCAGCAGCGCGGTGTCGTCATCCACCCGTTCGAGGATCAACCGCTCCGGCATCGGGCCGGTCTCGACACCCGGGCCCGAGGGCAGGGTCGGGTCATACCGCCGGGTCTGGTCGCCGGGCCGCGTGGGCCGGTCGAATTCCGGCGCGGCGGGCCCGCGCGAGGGCAGGACGAAATCGCGCCCCACGTCGCCGAGGAAGAGGAAGGCCGCGATCACCAGCTGCACTGCCAGCACGCCGGTCAGCATCCGCCGGATCGGGCGGAACTTTTCCTGATCGCTGATCATGCCGTGCCCCCGGCCGAGGGATCGCGCGGCGGGGTCGTCCGCTCGCTGGAGGCCTCCGCATCGGAACCAGCCTGAGTCGAGACCTCCTCTGCCGTCTGGTCTGACCGATACCCGGATGAGGCAGGCCCCACCGGCTCCACGCCCCTGCCTAGGCTGGCCGTCTCCGTCGCGAGGAACGCCCGGTCCACGTCCCGCGCCGCATGGAGCGCCGCGCGCAGTTCCGCGATCGTCATCGTATCCTCGATCGGCGCGCCCTCGCGGCCATGGCGGATGGCGCCCTGCGTGATCGCCACGATCAGCACCAGCACCGCCGGCAGCAGGTCGATGGCGATGGCCCCGGCCCAGCTGGGAATGAAGTTGCCCGCATAGAGGATCACCGCATCGGCGGCAGAGACCGGCGTATAGGTCGTCTCGGCGGGCGGCGGCATGGCAAGCACCTCTGCCGCGGCGCTGCGCAGGGTCTCGGCCCGCTGCGCCAGCACCTCCAGCACCGAGGAGATCGTGGCCGACTGGTCAGTGCGGTTCGCCTCGGTCCGCCCGTCCAGTTCCGGCAGCACCACCGAGGCCGAGAGGTCCTGGGCCGCGCGCTCCACCAGCTGCGCCACGGAAAGCTGCCGTAGCCGCGTGATGAGCCCCGCCAGCTGCACCGCCTGTTCCGAGAATTCGACCGACCGCGCCTCGACCGGGCCCGGCTCCACCGTCAGCGCGCGCATCCGCGACAGCAGCGCGTTGCCCTCGACGAAGGCGCTGCTGATGGCCGGCTCCTGCGCGGCGATCTGGCTTTCCAGCGCCGTCAGCTCCGCCGACTTCTGCCGCAGCACCCGGAAGACCGCGCCCCGGCCCGCGAGGCCCGAGAGCGTGCCCGCCGCCTCCTGCTCCGAGAGGTCTTCGAAGCTCTGGCGCACCCGGGCTACGTCGCGCTCCAGCCCCTGCGCCGAGATCGCGATCTCGTGGGCGCGCTCCAGCGAGGCCTGGTAGTCCTGCACCGTCTCCGCCAGGTGCTGCTCAACCGCCGCCGCACCCGCCAGTGCCGCCGCGTTCAGCCAGGACGACATGGCAACGATGGCGAGGCTGCCCAGCCCCATGGCGCCCAAGAGCCCCATGCGCGAACGCGCGGTGCGCATCGCCGGGAAGAGCCGCATCATGTAGGACCAGAAGACGAAGATGCCCGTGGAGACCGCGATCGAATAGGCGATCGCCGCGAAGGCCGTCATGGCCCCGTCGCCATCCAGCAGCGAGGAGACACCGAGGTAGGTGTAGATGCCCGACGCCACCGACAGCACGCCCAGCGCAGCCCCGGTGAAACTGTCGAGCCAGCCGAGGTGGCCCTCCAGTTCGCGCGCCATGCGGGCGCCGCGGTCGCTCGTATTGGTCATATGTCCCCCGGAAATGGCTTCAAAGCTTGGAAAATAAGAGGTCACGGCCTGTGTACCAGTGTCACAGGACACATTCACGGTATGTTCATGCCTGCGTGACAGCCTTCCGCCTGCCGCAGGGACATGCCGCGGCGGTAACAAGAGAAACGCCGCACGAGATATACGACATATTTTCAATACCTTGCGCCGCATCGCGGCCATTGAGCGCCGTTGCGCCGCAGTGCAGGAGCGCCCGCTTGCCAGACTGCGGCGCGGGGACTAGCATCCTTGGGTACCCCTGCTGGAGGAGCGGGGGCACGCTTCGCACAGGTCTTTCGCCCCGGCGGCTGCCGATGAGGGCCTGCGCGGCGACAGGACGCAGACCAGACGGGGGAGGAGTACGCCCGTGCATCATGGTGCCCAGAGTGGAGCCCGGAAGGGCGCCGGGACCGGTCGGCATATCGACCGGGTCTATGAAACCGCGCAGTCGAACTCCGCGGCGGCCCGCTCGCGGCTGGCGGCCTCCTGGCGGCGCTCGCTGGAGAAGCACGGGCTCGATCCCGGGGAACGCCGTGCCCCCGGCCGGGTGGAGGCAACCTCGCTTGGCGACCGTCGCGCGGCGCTTGACGATTTCCTGCAACTGGCCACCCCGCGCCTCGACCAGTTGTTCCAGCTTGTCGGCGGGTCCGGCTGTGGCGTGCTGCTCACCGATGCCCAAGGTGTCGTGCTGGAAACGCGCTGCCGCGAGGCCGATGCCCCGGTGTTCCGGGAATGGGGGCTCTGGGAGGGCGCCGACTGGAGCGAGGCCGCCGAGGGCACCAACGGGATCGGCACCTGCCTTGCCGAACGGCGGCAGGTGATCATCCATCGCGAAGACCACTTCTATGCCCGCAACACCGCGATGTCCTGCCTCGACGCGCCGATCCACGGGCCCGACGGGCGGCTGCTGGCCGCGCTCGATGTCTCCTCCGCCCGGGCCGATCAGACGGAAGGGTTCAACCGGCTGATCGCGGCCACCGTCGCCCAGACCGCCCGCCAGATCGAGGGCGATTTCTTCCGCGCCGCCTTCCCGCGCGCCCGGATCGTCGCCGCCGAGGGCGAGAGCGCCGAGGGCGCCGCGCTTCTGGCGGTGGACAAGGACGACCTCGTCATCGGGGCCACGCGCGAAGCCCGCCGCACCTTCGGGCTGGATGCGGAGGGCGGCATCAAGCCCCGCCCCGCCTCCGACCTGCTGGGCCGCGACGGGGCGGAGACCGGCCTCGACCGGGCCGAACGTGCCGCGATCGTGCGGGCCCTGGCCCGGGCGGATGGCAATGTCTCTGCCGCGGCACGCGCGCTCGGCATGGGCCGCGCCACGCTCTATCGCCGGATGAACCGCCTCGGCATCGGCGAGGGCTGAGCGGCCCGAACCGCCGCCCGCCCCGCCTGATCCGCCTGATCCGCGTCGAAGCGACCCAAAAGTGTCTCACCGCTGAGACAGGGGGCCGGATACTCCCCTTTCGGGTGTAGTGATCTCTCAGCCCCTCCACGTCATCCTCTCCTTGTGTTCCGGACACCGCGTCCGGACCTCGTCATTTGGGAGGAAGACCATGAACGAGATGACGCAGACCGCAGGCACGCAGTTCGCCTCGCCCTTCAAGCAGCGCTATGACAACTTCATCGGCGGCACGTTCGTTGCCCCGAAAGCCGGGCGCTACTTCGACAACACCACGCCGATCACCGGCGCCAAGATTTGCGAGATCGCCCGCTCCGACGCGGATGACATCAACCTCGCCCTCGACGCGGCCCATGCCGCCAAGGACGCCTGGGGCGCCACCGCCCCCGCCGCCCGCGCCGCCGTCCTGCTGCAGATCGCGGACCGGCTGGAGGCCAACCTGGAACTGCTCGCCACCTGCGAGACCTGGGACAACGGCAAGGCGATCCGCGAGACGATGGCCGCCGACCTGCCGCTGGCCGTCGACCACTTCCGCTACTTCGCCGGCGTCCTGCGCGGACAGGAAGGCACCATGTCGGAGATTGACGCCGATACCGTGGCCTACCACTACCATGAGCCGCTCGGCGTGGTCGGCCAGATCATCCCGTGGAACTTCCCGCTGCTGATGGCCGCATGGAAGATGGCCCCTGCCCTTGCCGCCGGCAACTGCATCGTGCTGAAACCGGCGGAGCAGACCCCGGCGACGATCATGGTCTTTGCCGAACTGATCGCCGACATACTGCCCGCAGGCGTGCTGAACATCGTGAACGGCTTCGGGCTGGAGGCAGGCAAGCCGCTGGCGCAAAGCCCCCGCATCGCCAAGATCGCCTTCACCGGCGAGACCTCGACCGGCCGCCTGATCATGCAATACGCGACCGAGAACCTGATCCCGGTGACGCTGGAACTGGGGGGCAAGTCGCCCAACATCTTCCACAAGGACGTGGCCAACGAGGATGACGCCTTCTTCGACAAGGCGATCGAGGGCTTCGTGCTCTTCGCGCTGAACCAGGGCGAGGTCTGCACCTGCCCGTCCCGCGCGCTGATCCACGAGTCGATCTACGACCGCTTCATGGAGCGGGCCATTGCGCGGACCAACGCCATCAAGATGGGTGACCCGCGGGTGGCCGAGACGATGATGGGCGCGCAGGCCTCGGAAGAGCAGCAGCAGAAGATCCTCTCCTACTTCGACATCGGGCGCCAGGAAGGTGCGGAGGTGCTGACCGGCGGCGCGGCGGCGGACCTCGGCGGCGATCTTGCGGGCGGCTACTACGTGCAGCCGACGATCCTGCGCGGCCACAACAAGATGCGCGTCTTCCAGGAGGAAATCTTCGGCCCCGTCGTCTCGGTCACGACCTTCAAGGACGAGGACGAGGCGCTCGCCATCGCCAATGACACGCTCTACGGCCTCGGCGCCGGTGTCTGGTCGCGCGACATGAACACCTGCTACCGCTTCGGCCGCTCGATCCAGGCCGGACGTGTCTGGGTGAACAACTACCACGCCTACCCGGCCCACGCGGCCTTCGGCGGGTACAAGCAGTCCGGGATCGGGCGGGAGACCCACAAGATGATGCTGGATCACTACCAGCAGACCAAGAACATGCTGGTCTCTTACAACCCGAACAAGCTGGGCTTCTTCTGAGCCCGGCCGCCTGATGGCGGGGCCGTCCCCGGCCCCGTCCCTTTCCACACCGGTTCCGTGCCGCCGGCCCCATGCGTCCCTCCCGGCGCAGGGGGCAGCCCCCGCCTGCCGGTCCTGTCCTCCTCCCGGGTGCTGACCCCGGGACATGGCAGGCGGGGCGGCACGGACCTGCGCCGCCCCGCGCGGCCCTGCACTTCCGGTGCGCCGGGCGGGCGTCAGTTCCCGAAACGCGATAGAAACCTTCATCAACGACACCACTCACGTCACCCAGCCGGAGGCCCCTATGTCAGAGCCAGAGCGCGTCACCGCCACCGAGGCGGCCCTGCGTCTCATCGAGGAGATCCGGGCCGAGCATGGCGAGATCCTGTTTCACCAGTCGGGCGGCTGCTGTGACGGATCGGCGCCGATGTGCTTTCCGGCCGGCGAATTCCGGCCCGGCGCCAGCGATGTGCTGCTGGGTCGGATCGCCGATGTGCCGGTCTATATCTCCGGACCTCAGTTCGAGGTGTGGAAACACACCCAGCTGATCCTCGACGCGGCCCCCGGGCGCGGCGGGGTCTTCAGCCTCGACAACAACCGCGGTCAGAGGTTCCTGACCCGGTCCCGCGTGTTCGGTCCGGATGAGCTGCGAGCGTTGACCAAGGCGTAACCAGCTCACATCTCCCTCCTCCGGGCCGGCGACGGGCGCGGCGTCTTTCCCCCATGTCCTCCTGACAGGAAAGGCGCCGCGCTCTCCCATTTCCGACCGCCTTTTCCGACAGGCTTTTCCGACCGCATCTGCCTCCGGCCATCACCTGTCCGTCAGTCCCGCTTCCCTGATTGTACGCCCCGCGCGGACCGTGTTACTGTCTTGCAAAACACCAAAGAGCAGGCCACAGCTGACGGCCGCAGAGCCAGGCGGATACGGGCCCACCGATGACGGCGCTTAACCAATACCAGCGGCTGGAAGCCTCCGGCCTGTGGCGCGACGGCCCCGACGCGCAGCGCCGGGACGTGATCGTGTCCATCGGCGATGCGACGCTGGTGATCACCGACATGCGCGATCAGGCGCTGACCCACTGGTCCCTGCCCGCCGTGGTGCGGGCCAACCCCGGCAAGCTGCCCGCGCTCTACCACCCCGATGGCGACCCGGACGAGACCCTCGAACTGGCCGAGAGCGAGGCCGAGATGATCGGCGCGATCGAGACCGTCCGGCAGGCGATCGAGCGGCGGCGGCCCAAGCCCGGGCGGCTGCGCACGGTGATCGCCGGGGCCACGGCGGTGGCGATCGTCTCTCTCGGGATCTTCTGGCTGCCCGGCGCCGTGAAGGAACATGCGCTGTCGGTCGTGCCGCAGGTCAAGCGGGACTCGGTCGGGCGCAACCTGCTGGCGGCGATCCAGCGCGTGTCCGGCCCGCCCTGCGGCGAGGGACAGGGCCCACAGGCCCTGGCCAGGATGGCGGCCCGCCTGCCCGGCCGCGACGGCGCCCCGCAGCTTGCGGTGCTGCGGCAGGGCATCCCCGATGCCACCCACCTGCCGGGCAACATCATCCTGCTGAACCGCTCGGTCATCGAGGATTACGAGGAGCCGGACGTGGCCGCGGGCTATGTCATCGCCGAGCATCTGCGCGCCCGGTCCGCCGATCCGCTGCGCGACCTGCTCGACTATGCCGGGCCGCTGGCCTCCTTCAACCTGCTGCTGCGCGGCAAGGTGGGCGAGGCGCGGCTCGAGAAATACGCCGAGCACCTGCTGACCACCCCGCCCCGTCCGCTGAGCGACGAGGTGCTGCTGGCGGGCTTCACCGCCTGGGGTGTGGCGGCCACGCCCTATGCCCATGCCCTCGACGTCACGGGCGAGAAGACGCTGCATCTGATCGAGGCCGATCCCTTCCCCGCCGGTGCCCCCGACCCGGTGCTGCCCGATGCGGACTGGCTGCGGCTGCAGGCGATCTGCGGCGCCTGACGCGCCATCCCCCTCCCTACACGAGAAAACGCCGCCCCGAAGGGCGGCGTCACTGTGATGTCCGGGTGATCTCCGACCGCCCCTTCAGGCGGCCGCCTGCCGGTCTCAGCGCCGGGTGAAGGCGTCCGAGAAACCCGCACGGCGCGCGCTCTGCAGCGCGGAGCTGAGCTGCCCCTGCGAGGCGAAGGGCCCGGCGAGGACGATCTGGTAGCTCTTGCCGCCCTTGGTATAGCCGGCGGTGCGCACCGGCAGGCCGAGCGACTGCAACCGCGCGGCGGTGCGGCTGGCGTTGGCGGGCTGGCCGAAGGTGCCGACCTGCACGTAGCGATGCGCCGCCGGTGCCACGGCCACCGCCGCAGGCTGGTCCTGCACGGCGCGGCGCACGGTCTTGGCGGTCACGGGCTGGGCGGTCACCGGCGCCGTCTTCACCGCGGAGCCGGAGGTGGAGAGATAGGCCGCGCGGGTCTGCTGCTCCATGCTCGTGTAGGGATAGCTGAGCCCGGGATAGCGCGCCGTCACGTCCTGCCCGGTGGGGCGGTGGATCAGGCGGCGCGGCAGGTCGCGGGTCCAGATCAGATCGGTCTGGGCGATGCCGTTGAAGGTCATCTCGGCCCGGCGCGTGTTCAGCCGGTCGTCATCCCATGCGGCGCGGTAGCCCTTGGGCGTCGTCATGCCCTGCACGGCGTTCCCGCGCTCCTCGTAGACATGGCGCGGCACGACGCGGACGGTCGGCGCCACCTCGCCCCGCGTGACGACGCGGCCCGGGGTCGCGCCATAGGTCGTCGCGCCGGGACGGCTGTAAAGCACGGTGCCCTGCGTGTTGGCCGAGGTGATCACGTGGCGCGGCGCGGCAGTCGGGGTGGGCACGCGCCCGGTGTAGGTGACCTGCGGCGCCTTCGGGGCCACGCCACGGCTGGGATAGCTCGGCGCGGGAACGGTGGCGGAGGGGACTGCGCCGGTCGGACCCGTGGCCGTCGCCCCGCGCACCACGTAGCGGCTCGGCGGGTTCGGCGCGGGGCCGGAGTATTGCACCTGCGGGGCCTTCGGGGCCACGCCGCGGGCGGGCGCGGCCTGCACCGGAACCCGCGCCACGGACCCCTGCGCCGGAACCGGCACCGCCAGAGAGGTGGTGCGGATCGGCGTGGCCAGCGGTGCAGGCGTGTCGTTGGGACCGGGGAAGACCGTGGGGGCCGGCGCGGGCGACGGACCCCGGCGCTGGACCGTGGTCAGAGGCGCGGCGGAGGTCACGCGGACCGGGGCGGCAGGCTGCGCGCTGACCACGGGTGCGGCAAGGGGCGCGGTGGTCCGCAGCGGCGACGGGGCCCGGGCGGGTGCCGATGCCGCGACACGCGGTGCCGGTGCAGAGTTCGGTGCAGCCTGCGGTGCAGGTGCGGCCGCCGGGGCGGTGTTCTCCGGCGCGGCGGCCTCGATGGTCACGGCCCGGTCCGAGGACATGGCAGGCGCCATGGCGGTCTCAGTGCTCGCCGCCCCCAGCGAGGGCTGGAAGCCGCAGACCTGCTGGCGGCTGCGCGCCATGCGCGGCACCCAGGTCACCGCACCGTCCACGCCGGCACGGATGAAGACGCAGCCTTCGCTGTCGACGTACTGGTTGCCGCTGAAGCTGGACGGCGGATATTCCGCCGGGGCGATATTCGTCGTGATGGACTGGGCGCGGGCCGCCCCAGTTCCGAGAATGGCCGCCAGAATGGCGGAGGTAATAACTTTGTTCAGCATTTCTAACCCCCCACAGGTTAAGCCGAACTCTGCCCGAGTTGCGGCCGCGAGTAAAGCGGCCGCACAGGGATCAGCCCCTTATTTTGTGCCGAACATGCGATCGCCCGCATCCCCTAGCCCCGGAACGATGTAGCCGTGTTCGTTCAGCTTTTCGTCCAGTGCCGCCGTGACGATCGGCACATCGGGGTGGGCTTCCTTCATGCGGGCCACGCCCTCGGGGGCGGCCAGCAGGCAGAGGAAGCGGATGTTGGTGGCCCCTGCTTCCTTCAGCAGATCGATGGCCGCGACCGAGGAATTGCCCGTGGCCAGCATCGGATCGACCGCGATCACGAGACGGTTGTCGAGCGATTCCGGCACCTTGAAATAGTACTGGATCGGCTGCAGCGTCTTCTCGTCACGGTAGAGCCCGACAAAGCCGACCCGTGCCGCCGGGATCAGTTCCAGCACGCCGTCCATCAGGCCGTTGCCTGCCCGCAGGATCGAGATCAGCGCCAGTTTCTTGCCGTCCAGCGTGGGGGCCTCCATCTCGCACATGGGCGTTTCGATGGTCTTGGTGGTCATCGGCAGTTCGCTGGTGACTTCGTAGGCAAGCAACTGGCTGATCTCGCGCAGCAGGCGGCGGAAGGAGGCGGTCGAGGTCTCCTTCTGGCGCATGATCGTCAGCTTGTGCTGCACGAGGGGGTGTTTCACGATGGTCAGATGCTCGGTCATGATGTCTCCAGTCGCTTGGCGATACGTGTCTTGGTGGCCTCGTCACAGAAGGCCGCGTCGAGGGAGGTCCGGGCGATCTGGTCAAAGATCTCCTCGTCCCAGCCGAAGGTGCGGTTGAGCGCCTCGTACTCGCGGCTCATCGTGGTGTGGAAGAAGGGCGGGTCATCGGTGGACACGGTGACTTTCACGCCCCGTTCGCGCAAGCGTTCGATGGGATGGGCGGACCATTTCGGATAGACCCCCAGCGTGACGTTGGAACCCGGGCAGACCTCAAGCACCACGCCGTTCTCTGCCAGCTCATCCACCAGCGCGAGGTCCTCGATGGCCCGCACGCCGTGGCCGATGCGTTCGACCTTCAGGTCGCGCAGGGCCTCGCGCACCGATTGCGGGCCGCCCCATTCGCCGGCGTGGGCGGTCAGCCGCAGCCCGGCCTCGCGCGCCATGTCGAAGCTGTAGGCGAAATCGCCCGGCCGGCCCTTGTTCTCGTCCCCCGCGATGCCGAAGCCCACGAGCCAGTCGCCCGCCGTCTCTGCCGCACAGAGCGCCGAGGCCCTGGCCTTCTCGGGGCCGAAGTGGCGGATGCAGGTGACGATCCCGCGCAGGGTGATGCCGAGGTCCCGCTCCGCCCGGTCGGCGGCCTCCTGCATCGCGTGCAGGTATTCGCGCCACGCGCCCACGTCGCTGCCACCGCAGAAATCGGGTGACAGGAAGGTCTCGCAGTAGACGACGCCCTGTTCGGCGCTCTCCTCCAGCACCGCGCGGGTCAGCCGGGCGTAGTCCTCGGGCGTCTTGAGGACCTGCGTCGCGGCCTCGTAGACCTCGAGGAAATGCACGAAGTCGGTGTACTTGTAGGTGCCATCCTCGGCGAAGACGCCGGTGAGGTTGATGGATTTCTCCTGCCCCATGCGGCGGATCAGCTCCGGCGGGGCGGCGCCTTCGAGGTGCAGGTGCAGTTCGACCTTGGGCAGTTCTTTCATCGCTGGGCCTTCTTCCTCCCGCTCCCGTTCCGCACGGCTCATACCCCGACGCGCGCTCACAGGAAACGCCTCCCCGGTCCCTGTGCCGCGACGCCAAGATGCGCCGCGATGCTGGCCGCCACGTCGGCGAAGGCCACGATGCCGGGGCTGCCCGGCGCGGCCCCCGCCACCAGCACCGGCACCCGCTCGCGGGTGTGGTCGGTACCGGGCCAGGTGGGATCGTTGCCATGGTCGGCGGTGATCACCAGCAGGTCGCCCGGGCGCAGCCTGTCCAGCATCCGGCCCACGCCTGCGTCGAACCATTCCAACGCGCGGGCATAGCCCGAGACGTCGCGGCGGTGGCCATAGAGGCTGTCAAATTCGACGAAATTGGCAAAGGTCAGGCTCCCCTCCTCCGCGGTGTCGATCAGCGCCTCCAGCGCGGTCATCAGCTGGGCATCCGTGCCCTTGGCCACGTCATCGATGCCCTGCATCGAGAAGATGTCGCCGATCTTGCCCACCGCGTGCACCTTGCCGCCCGCCCCCTGCACCCAGTCGCAGAGCGTGGGCGCAGGCGGGGCCACGGCGTAGTCATGCCGGTTGCCGGTCCGGGTGAAGCCCGCCTCGACGCTGCCCACGAAGGGGCGCGCGATGACCCGGCCGATCTTCATCCTGTGCAAAGTGGGGGCCACCGCTTTGCAAAGGTCCAGCAAAGCCGCGAGTCCGAAGCTCTCCTCATGCGCCGCGATCTGGAACACGCTGTCGGCGGAGGTGTAGCAGATCGGCCAGCCGCTCTGCATGTGCTCCGCCCCCAGCCGGTTGATGATCTCGGTCCCCGAGGCGTGGCAATTGCCGAGGATACCCTCGGTCCCCGCCGCGCGGCAGACCTCCGCGATCAACTCGGGTGGGAAGGAGTTTTCCTTTTCGGTGAAATAGCCCCAGTCCCAGGGCACCGGCACGCCCGCCAGCTCCCAGTGGCCAGAGGGCGTGTCCTTGCCGCGGCTTTCCTCCTGCGCGACGGCCCAGAGGCCCGCAGGCTCCGCCGCCAGCCCCGGCGTCAGCGCGCCCGAGGCAAGGCGGATCGCGGCGCCGAGGCCCATGGCATCCATGTGCGGCACCTTCAGCGGGCCGCTGCGCCCGTCCTCCGCCCGGCCCGCGGCGCAGGCCTGCGCGATATGGGCCAGCGTGTTGGCGCCGGTATCCGGCAGGGCGTCGTTGAAGAAGCGGTCGGCATCGGGGGCACCGCCACAGCCGACGCTGTCGATCACGGCAAGAAAGGCACGCGGCATCAGCCGATCCTCCCAAGGACAAGCGGCGGCGGGGTCACGGGCCCCGGGCCGAGGGTGACGGCGGCCTGCACGGCGCGCACGGCGGTATCGGCGGCATCGGTGCGACTGGCGTGGATACGGGCGATGGCCTCGCCCTTCGCGACCCGCGTGCCAAGCGGCAGGATATCGGCGATGCCGACGGCCGGGTCGATCCGGTCGCTTTCCACCTGACGCCCGCCACCAAGCGCCACGACCGCCAGCCCCAGCGCCTCGCCATCCATGGCGCTCACGGTGCCGGCGGCAGGCGCGGGCACCTCGCGGATCACGTTCGCCTCGGGCAGGAAGCGGTCATATTGCTCGATGAACTGCACCGGCCCGCCCATGGCGGCGACCATGCGGCCGAAGTGATCGGCGGCGACCCCGCTCTCCAGCGCCTCGCGCAGCCGTGCCTCGCCCGCAGCCGTATCCGTGGCCAGCCCGCCCTGCGCCAGAAGCGCCCCGCCGAGGGTCACGGTCAGCTCGGCCAGCGGGCCGCCCACCTGCCGGGTCAGCACGCGCAGCGCCTCGCGGACCTCCAGCGCATTGCCGAGCGCGGGCGCCAGCGGCTGGTTCATGTCGGAGAGCACGGCGCAGGTCGGGCACCCGGCGGCATTGGCGGTGGAGACCAGCGCCTCCGCCAGAGCCCGCGCCTCCGCTTCGGTCTTCATGAAGGCGCCGGAGCCGAGCTTCACGTCCAGCACCAGCCCTTCCAGCCCGGCGGCGAGTTTCTTCGACAGGATCGAGGCGGTGATCAGGTCGAGGCTTTCGACCGTGCCGGTCACGTCGCGGATCGCGTAGAGCCGCTTGTCCGCCGGGGCCACGTCGGCGGAGGCCGAGACGATGGCGCAGCCGGCGCGGGCGACCACGTCGCGGAACCGCGTCTCGGAGAGCGCGGTCTCGACGCCGGGGATCGCCTCCATCTTGTCGAGCGTGCCGCCGGTATGGCCCAGCCCCCGGCCCGAGATCATCGGCACATAGGCCCCGCAGGCCGCCAGCGCCGGGGCCAGCACGAGGCTGACGCAATCCCCCACCCCGCCGGTGGAATGCTTGTCGAGCACCGGCCCCGGCAGGTCCCAGTCGAGCCGCCGTCCGCTGTCGCGCATCGCCAGCGTCAGGGCCACGCGGCTCTCCTCCCCCAGCCCCCTGAGCAGCACCGCCATGGCAAAGGCCCCGGCCTGCGCATCGCTGACCGCCCCGTCGGCAAGGCCACGGGCAAACCATGCGAGGGCCTCTGGCCCCGGCGCGCGGCCATCACGGACGGCGGAGATCAGGCTGCGGGCGTCCATGGCGTCAGGTCCGCTCCATGTGCGAGGCGTCGAAGCGGCCGGGCAGCACCTCGGCCAGTGTCATGATCGTTTCGGCGCCGTCGGTGGTGCACATGGTCAGCTTCACCTCGGCCTTGCCGAATTCCACCAGCTTCTGGCGGCAGCCGCCGCAGGGCGGCACCGGCGTGGGGCTGTCGGCGATGACCAGCGCCTCGGTGAACTCGGTCTCGCCGGCGGCGACCATGGCGGCGATGGCACCCGCCTCGGCGCAGGTGCCCTCCGGGTAGGCCACGTTCTCGACATTGCAGCCGACATAGATCGTACCCGAGGCCCCGCGCAGCGCCGCGCCGACCTTGAACTTGGAATAGGGAACATAGGCGTTTTCACGCACCTTGGCGGCGGCCTCTTTCAGGTCCATCGGACTGCTCCGTCAGGGAATGGGAGTCCATCCTTCCGCCGGTGCCGCGCCAATGCAAGTGTGAAACCCCGGCACGGGCGGACCCGCGCCCTGTCACCGAACGTAAACAAACGTAAACACGGGCAGGATATGGCGGAGAAACCGGCAGCCCCGCCCCGATACGTCCCGACACGTCCCGTCCCGGGCGGCGGAAACCGGCACCCGGCGGCGGATGCTGCCCTGCAGCGCGCAGGGCATCTTTCACCCGCCGGAGAAAAGGTTTAATGCTAAACCATTCCGATCGAGGGGAGAGCACCATGTCCACCGGCCCGAACGACACCCTGCGCCAGGCGGCCCTGAATTACCACGAGTTTCCCAAGCCCGGGAAACTGGAGGTACGCGCGACCAAGCCGCTGGCCAACGGCCGCGACCTGTCGCTGGCCTATTCGCCGGGGGTGGCCGAGGCCTGCCTTGAAATCAAGGAGGATGCGGTCAATGCCTCGCGCTACACCGCGCGCGGCAACCTCGTTGCCGTGATCTCGAACGGGACGGCCGTTCTGGGGCTTGGCAACATCGGCGCGCTGGCCTCCAAGCCGGTGATGGAGGGCAAGGCGGTCCTCTTCAAGAAGTTCGCCAACATCGACTGTTTCGATATCGAGGTGGACGAGACCGACCCCGAGAAACTGGCCGACATCGTCTGCGCCCTCGCCCCCACTTTCGGGGCGGTGAACCTCGAGGACATCAAGGCCCCCGACTGCTTCATCGTCGAGAAGCTGTGCCGCGAGCGGATGAACATCCCCGTCTTCCATGACGACCAGCACGGCACCGCGATCGTCGTGGGTGCCGCGGCGACCAACGCGCTGCGGGTGGCGGGCAAGAATTTCGAGGACGTGAAGATCGTCTCGACCGGCGGCGGCGCGGCGGGCATCGCCTGCCTCAACATGCTGCTCAAGCTGGGCGTGAAACGCGAGAATGTGTGGCTCTGCGATATTCACGGCCTCGTCTACGAGGGCCGCGAAGAGGACATGAACCCGCAGAAGGCCTTCTATGCGCAAGCCTCCGACAAGCGCACGCTGGACGAGGTGATCGACGGCGCGGACCTGTTCCTCGGCCTCTCCGGCCCCAATGTGCTGAAGCCCGAGATGGTGGCGAAGATGGCCAAGCGGCCGATCATCTTCGCGCTCGCCAACCCCACGCCCGAGATCATGCCCGACATGGCCCGCGAAGTGGCCCCCGATGCGATCATCGCCACCGGGCGCTCGGACTTCCCGAACCAGGTGAACAACGTCCTCTGCTTCCCCTTCATCTTCCGGGGCGCGCTGGACGTGGGCGCGACCGAGATCAACGACGCCATGCAGATCGCCTGCATCGAGGGCATCGCCCAACTGGCCCGCGAGACCACCTCGGCCGAGGCGGCGGCGGCCTACCAGGGCGAACAGCTCACCTTCGGCGCGGATTACCTGATCCCCAAGCCCTTCGACCCGCGGCTGTCGGGCATCGTCTCGGTCGCCGTGGCCAAGGCGGCGATGGAAAGCGGCGTGGCCACGCGCCCGCTGGAAGACATCGCGGCCTACAAGGCCAAGCTGAACTCCTCGGTCTTCAAGTCGGCGCTGCTGATGCGCCCGGTCTTCGAGGCCGCCTCCTCCACCTCGCGGCGGATCGTCTTTGCCGAGGGCGAGGACGAACGCGTGCTGCGCGCCGCGCAGGCGATGCTGGAGGAAACCACCGAGCAGCCGATCCTCATCGGCCGTCCCGAGGTGCTGGAGGCCCGCTGCGAACGCGCCGGCCTCAAGATCCGCCCCGGCCGCGACTTCCACGTGGTGAACCCCGAGAACGACCCGCGCTACCGCGACTACTGGGGCACCTACCACGAGATCATGGCGCGGCGCGGCGTGACGCCGGACCTCGCCAAGGCGATCATGCGCACCAACACCACCGCCATCGGCGCGGTCATGGTGCACCGTGAGGAAGCCGACAGCCTGATCTGCGGCACCTTCGGCGAGTATCGCTGGCACCTGAAATACGTGAACGAGATCCTCGGCACCCAGAAAGCGGGCGGCGACCTGCACCCGGTGGGCGCGCTGTCGCTGATGATCCTCGAGGACGGGCCGCTCTTCCTCGCTGACACCCATGTCCATGCCGTGCCCAGTTCCGCCGAGCTGGCCGAGGTGGTGATCGGGGCCGCGCGGCACGTGAAGCGCTTCGGGATCACGCCGAACATCGCGCTCTGCGGCCGGTCGCAGTTCGGCAACCAGGACACCGACACCGCCCGCCGCCTGCGCGGCGCGATCGAGATCCTCGACGCCGAGGCCCGGGACTTCTGCTACGAGGGCGAGATGAACGTGGACACGGCGCTGGACGCCGCCCTGCGCGAGACCGTCCTGCCCGGCAACCGGATGAAGGGCGCGGCCAACGTGCTGGTCTTCGCCCAGGCCGATGCCGCGTCGGGCGTGCGCAACATCCTGAAGATGAAGGGCGGCGGCCTCGAAGTCGGCCCGATCCTCATGGGCATGGGCAACCGCGCCCATATCGTGACCAACGCCATCACCTCGCGCGGGCTGCTGAACGTGTCGGCCATCGCCGGCACCCCGGTGGCGCATTACGGCTGAGGCTGTCGCCGTTTTCTGCGCAGAAAACGGTCCGGAATTTTTGAAAATTCCGGGCAGTGTGGCGGCGGGAGGCGATCCCGTCAGAGATCACCGTTCCCTTGCCGGGGGGCGGTGAAAAGTCTTAGACGCGCCGGGATAGGACCGTATCCGCCTGTCGCACCGCCAAGGAGGCCGGGGCTGCCCCCGTCTTCACAAAAGATCAGCCTGCACCCTTTCCAGGCGTCCTTGCGTGTGGTGTCCTGCGCTGGCCTGCGTGGCGGCAAAAGCCGCCTCGACCGGCGCGCACCGGGGCATCGCGGCCCAGGGCCCGGCGGTCTTGCCGGCGTCTGTCGTGCGGCCGCCCCCTGTTGCCCCTCCCGGTGCCGGTGGCCCCTCAGAGCCATTTGGCCCCTGCGTGCTCGCCGCCTGAGCAAGGGGCGGCCGGGCCGGAAAATCCCCGATTGCACAGGGGGACGCGCCCCCCTATGTGCACCTGTCACACTGCCCGGATAGAGCCGTGCAGAAGACCGCCCGCGAGAGAGGCGCGAAAGGAAACGACATGTCGCAATTCACGCTCGGATGGGAAGAATGGCTGGCCCTGCCCGGCCTCGGCCTGCCGGCGATCCATGCCAAGGTGGACACCGGCGCCCGCACCTCGGCTCTGCATGCCTTTGCCATCGAGCCCTTCGGCTCGGCGGAGAAGCCCATGGTGCGGTTCGCCATCCACCCCGATCCCCATGATCCGGCGCTGGAGATCATCTGTTCCGCCCCCTTGAAGGACCGGCGCGAGGTGACCTCCTCCAACGGCGAGACCGAGCTGCGCTTCGTGATCGAGACCGAGGTCGCCATGGGCGGACGCAGCTGGCCCATCGAGGTGACGCTGACGGACCGGGGCTCGATGGCCTACCGAATGCTGCTGGGGCGCTCGGCCCTGGCCGAGGACATGGTGGTGACCCCGACCCAGAGCTTCTGCCAGCCGGAGCTCTCCTTCGGCGAGTACCGTGACATGCCGCGCCACCGGCAGCACCGCCGGGCGCTGCGCATGGCGGTGCTGACCCGGGAGCCGCGCAACTACTCCACCCGCCGCCTGATCGAGGCGGCAGAGGCGCGCGGTCACACGATGGAGGTGATCGACACCACACGGTGCTACATGAACATCCGCGCCGTGGGCGGCGAGGTGCATTACGACGGGCGCCGCCTGCCCCACTACGACGCGGTGATCCCGCGCATCGGGGCCTCGATCACCAATTACGGCACCGCGGTGGTGCGGCAGTTCGAATCGATGGGCACCTACTGCCTCGCGGGCTCCGAGGGGATCACTGTCTCGCGTGACAAGCTCCACGCCCACCAGGTTCTGGCGCGGCACAGGATCGGCACGCCGACCACCGCCTTCGCCCGCAGCCCGAAGGATTCAGGCAACGTGATCTCGCTCGTCGGGGGCGCGCCGCTGGTGCTGAAGCTGCTGGAGAGCACCCAGGGCAAGGGCGTCGTGCTGGCCGAGACCCGGAAGGCGGCGGAGAGCGTGATCTCGGCCTTCCAGGGGCTGAAGGCGGATTTCCTCGTGCAGAACTTCGTGAAGGAAGCCGCGGGCGAGGACATCCGCTGCCTCGTGGTGGGCGGCAAGGTCGTGGCCGCCATGCGCCGCCGGGGCCAGCCGGACGAGTTCCGGTCGAACCTGCATCAGGGCGGCACGGCGGAATACGTGCGCATCAGCAAGGAAGAGCGCGACACGGCACAGCGCGCGGCCCGCGCCATGAAGCTGGACGCGGCGGGCGTTGACCTGCTGCGGGGCGAGGACGGGCCGAAGGTGCTGGAGGTGAACTCCTCCCCCGGGCTGGAGGGGATCGAGGGCGTGTCGAAGAAGGACATCGCCGGGCTGATCATCCAGCATATCGAGGGCAAGGTGGCGCCCAAGGCCCCGCGCCGCGGCCGGGCGGCGCCGCGCAGGGGCTGAGCCCAGACATCGGACAGGACACCCGCCGCGCGCCGGCGGGTGTTTGGTTGCGCGCCCGCGCCTGCCCGGACCAGACGCCCGCCCAGGCCGGAACACATTACACAAGATAGATATTTACAGCGCGGCCAGAGCCAGCCCATCATCACCCCGGCCCGATTTCATGGCCGGGGGCCCCGCCCCCTATTTGCAAGACAAGGGGCGCGTGACGCCCCGCATTTCGAAAAGGTGACAGATGGCGGCAATCGGCATTGCCCTGCTTTTCGTGGCGGGCACCATCCTCATCGCCTGGAGCGTCTATTTCGCGACGCGGGCGCTGGTGGGCAAGACCTTCGGCAGCGACACGGAGGCCTTGGCCTCCTCGGTGATCTTCCGGGTCTCGGCCCTGCACGGGCTGATCCTCGCCCTCGTCTTTGCGCAGGAGCTTCTGGACTACAACGAGTTGCAGCGCGTCGTCCTGCAGGAGGCGACCGCCGTGGCCGACATCTACAATGAAATGCGCCGCTACGGCGGGGAGGACGTGGCGCCGGTGCAGGCGGCGCTGTCGGACTACCTGCAGGTGGTGAGCGGGCCCGAGTGGGCCGCCCTCGGCGAGACGCAGCGCCTCACCGGCGAGGGCTGGCGGATCTGGGACGACATCTATGGCCGCCTGCTGGACCTGCCGCCCGACACGCCGCGCGAGAGCGCCCTGCGTGATCACATGCTGAGCAAGGCCCAGACCATGGCCGCCCTGCGGCAGGAACGCGAGGCCACGGCGCTGCACGGGATCAGCCCGCTCTTCTGGTTCGCGGCGCTTGCGGGCGTGGTGCTGGTGACGATCCCCTACTTCATCTTCGCCCCCACCCGGCTGCACCTCGTGCTGCTGAGCATCTATGGCGGCTTCACCGGGCTGGTGATGTACGTGATCTTTGCCTTCTCCGATCCCTTCGGCGGTCCCGGGGCGATGGATCCCGCGCCCTTCACCCGGCTTCTGGAGACCGAGATCGGCCACCATGGCACCCGCTGAGCAGCGGCACCGTGACGCAGGGAAGCTGTAAATTTATTAACCGTGCCTTTTCAGACCTGTAAACACCCTGCACAAATCTCGATGTTAGCGCCGAAGGGCGGCAGAAGGGCGCAGTCTGGCCACTTGCGCGGTGCGAAACCCCGCGCCTAACAAGGTGTGATAGAGTGTTTCGTGTTCACGTGGGATGGAGGAGGACCGCGATGACGACCTACGCTGACGTCTATGACAGTTGGAAGGCCGACCCGGAGAAATTCTGGATGGAGGCCGCCGAGGGGATCAGCTGGTACCAGAAGCCGACCAAGGCGCTGTTCGACGAGGCCGCGCCGCTTTACGAGTGGTTCGCGGACGGGATGGTGAATGCCTGCTACAACGCCGTGGACCGCCACGTCGAGGCCGGCCGCGGCCCGCAGGTGGCCATCATCCACGACAGCCCCGTGACCGGCGTTACCCAGAAAATCACCTATTCCGCCCTGCGCAACCGCGTCGCCACGCTGGCCGGTGCCCTGCGCGCCAAGGGGATCGGCAAGGGCGACCGCGTCATCATCTACATGCCCATGGTGCCCGAGGCGCTGGAGGCGATGCTGGCCTGCGCCCGACTGGGAGCCGTGCACTCGGTCGTCTTCGGGGGCTTTGCGGCCCATGAGTTGGCGGTGCGCATCGACGACGCCAAGCCCAAGTGCATCATTGCCGCCTCCTGCGGGATCGAGCCGGGCCGCGTGGTCCACTACAAGCCCCTGCTGGACGGCGCGCTGGAGCAATCCACCCACCAGCCCGATTTCTGCGTGATCTTCCAGCGCGAGCAGGAAGTGGCCGAGATCGTGGAGGGCCGCGATTACGGCTGGCACTCCTTCCAGTACGGGGTCGAGCCCGCGGACTGCGTGCCCGTCGAGGGCAACCACCCGGCCTATATCCTCTATACCTCCGGCACGACCGGCCAGCCCAAGGGCGTGGTACGCCACACGGCGGGCCATATCGTGGCGCTGAACTGGACGATGAAGAACATCTACAACGTGGGCCAGGGCGACAGCTTCTGGGCCGCCTCGGACGTGGGCTGGGTCGTGGGGCACAGCTACATCTGCTACGGGCCGCTGCTGGCGGGCTGTTCCACCATCGTCTTCGAGGGCAAGCCCGTCGGCACCCCGGATGCGGGCACCTTCTGGCGGGTGATCTCGGACTACAAGGTGAAGAGCTTCTTCACCGCCCCCACCGCCTTCCGCGCGGTGAAGCGCGAGGACCCCAAGGGCGAGTTCGTCAGGAAATACGACCTCTCCTGCCTCGAACAGGTCTACCTCGCGGGCGAACGCGCTGATCCGGACACGATCCTCTGGGCGCAGGACCAGCTGGGCGTGCCGGTGATCGACCACTGGTGGCAGACCGAGACCGGCTGGGCCATCGCGGCCAACCCCATGGGGATCGAGCCGCTGCCGGTGAAGGTGGGCTCTCCTTCCGTGCCGATGCCGGGCTACGACGTGCAGGTGCTGGACGAGGCCGGCCACCCGGTCGCCCCCGGCCAGCTGGGCGCCATCGCCATCAAGCTGCCGCTGCCGCCGGGCACCCTTCCGACGCTCTGGAACGCCGAGGCGCGGTTCAAGAAGAGCTACCTCGAGCATTTCCCGGGCTACTACGAGACCGGGGATGCCGGGATGATCGACGAGGACGGCTACCTCTACATCATGGCGCGCACCGATGACGTGATCAACGTGGCGGGCCACCGGCTGTCCACCGGCGCGATGGAGGAGGTTCTGGCCTCCCATCCGGATGTGGCGGAATGCGCGGTGATTGGCGTGGCGGACACGCTGAAGGGGCAGATGCCGCTCGGCTTTCTGTGTCTGAACGCGGGCTGCAACAAGCCCCATGGCGACGTGGTGAAGGAAGTGGTCAAGCTGGTGCGCGACCAGATCGGTCCGGTGGCGGCCTTCAAGCTGGCCGTCGTGGTGGACCGCCTGCCCAAGACACGGTCGGGCAAGGTCCTGCGGGCCACCATGGTCAAGATCGCGGATGGCGAAGACTTCAAGCTGCCCGCGACGATCGACGATCCGGCGATCCTCGATGAAATCCGCGAGGCGCTGCGGACGCTCGGCTATGCCGGGGGTGAACCGGCACACGCCTGACGGGTAGCGTGACCGATACGCGGCACGCACCTGACGGGTCGCGTTAGGAGCATGCGGGGCGCCCGGCTGGATCGGGCGCCCTGTTTCATTTTCGGGGGAGTAAGGCTGTTTTGGCGGGGGCAATACCTTCTTTTGGTCGTAGCAAGCCCGCGAGGCACGGGCTACTCGCTCGAATTGGTCTTAACGAGATTCAGCGCTCCCGCTGATAGTTCCCCTATCCGGCCTGCGATTAGGGCAGCGCCGTCCCGCGGGGTGGCGCAATAGCGCCGGTCGCCATTGGTGCGCCATTGGTTCGAGCGCCAATGGCGACGGGAGGCGGGTCCGCGCTGCCCAGCCTCACGGCCGGGTGGGACATGTCGAGGGCACGGCGTGTCAGGAGGACTTCCCCTTGATGGACCAGCTGTCATTCACCGCAGTTTGAGGCCCACCCGGCATTCCTCAGAGCCTTGCAAGATCACGACACAAAGCCCCGCCCCTCTCCCAACAGACCCTTCCCCCCAAAAGAAAAGGGCGGCCTGCTGGCCGCCCCGTTCCGATCCTGTCACCGTCGCTCAGTAGCGGCCGGCGAAATCGTCCACCTGGCGTTCCGCCTCGTCCTTGGCGATGCCATAGCGTTCCTGCAGCTTGCCGACGAGCTGATCGCGCTTGCCGTCCACCACGTCCATGTCGTCGTTCGTCAGCTTGCCCCAGTTCTCCAGAGCGTTGCCTTTGAGCTGCTTCCAGTTGCCTTCGATACGGTCCCAATTCATCACAGGGTCTCCTTTGTCGATTGCTCTGCCAGCGTCCTTGCCGGCTCGGGTGAACAACGGCGCAGCCCCGGCCCCGGTTCCCGTAAAAGTGGCGCTCAGAGCGGGCGGCGCCACATCTCGCCGACGAGGTCCACGCCGAAGGAATGATGCGGCGAGACCTCCTGAAGCGCGAACCCGCGGGCGCCGTAGATGCGCCGCGCGCCGGTCAGGCAGCCCTGCGTCCAGAGTTCCATCTCGCGGTAGCCCGCATCCTTCGCGAAGGCGATGCAGGCGTCCACGAGCGCACCGCCCACCCCCTTGCCGCGGGCAAAGCTCTCGACATGCAGCAGGCGCAGTTTGGCCACGCCCTCAGCCCCGGCCATGCAGAAAACCGCGCCCGCGCGCTGCCCCTCGACCTCGGCGATCCAGCCGCGCTCGCGCGCCGGGTCCAGCGTTTCGGCGAAATCCGCGAGGATGCGCAGGACCAGCGCCTCGTACTCGCCGTTCCAGCCGTAGTCCGCGGCATAGATCGCGGACTGGCGGTCGATGACCCAGCCCATGTCGCCGGGGACCAGCTCCCTCAGGATGACGCTCACAGGAACTGCTCGCTGATCAGGCGCTCCTCCAGCCCGTGGCCGGGATCGAAGAGGATGCGGTGGGTGACCGTGGGGTCGGAATGGATCTCGACCCGCACCACGTTGCGGACCGAGCGGCTGTCGGCATCGGCCATGACCGGGCGCTTCTCGTGCTCCAGCACCTCGAAGGTGACATGGGCCCGCTTGGGCAGCAGTGCCCCGCGCCAGCGGCGGGGGCGGAACGGTGCGATCGCCGTCAGGGCCAGCACGTCCGAGCCGATCGGCAGGATCGGCCCGTGGGCGGAGTAGTTGTACGCCGTGGAGCCCGCGGGGGTGGAAAGCAGCGCCCCGTCGCAGACCAGCTCTTCCATCCGCATCTTGCCGTCCACATGGATGCGCAGCTTGGCCGCCTGCGGCCCCTGCCGCAGCAGCGAGACCTCGTTGATCGCCAGCGCCCGGTGCTCCTTGCCGTCGGCCCGCGTCGCGGTCATGGCCAGCGGGTTCACCAGCGCCTCCTCGGCGCGGCCCAGCCGGTCGATCAGCGCGTCCTCGTGATAGGCGTTCATCAGGAAGCCGACGGTGCCCCGGTTCATGCCATAGACCGGCGCCCCCAGAGACTGGGTGCGGTGCAGCGTGGCCAGCATGAAGCCATCGCCGCCAAGGGCCACGATCACGTCGGCCTCGGATTCGGGCACATCTCCGTAGCGCGCCACGAGCGCGGCACGCGCCGAGCGCGCAAGCGGCCCGCGGCTGGCGGCGAAGGCGATCTTCAGGCTCATCCCGTCCCACTCTTCTTCAGGTCTTTCCGTCATTTAGAAGCACAGGACGCCGCGAATGACCAGTCATGGCCGCTTTGCGGGCGCGCTGTGCCGTTTTCGCCCCTTTCCGTTGCGACCGCTTTTCGGTAAACCGCGCCCATCCTTACGCCCCGACTGCCATTCGGAGATGCAGACATGAAAGACGCAGGCTTCTTCACCACCCCGCTGGAAGAGCGTGATCCCGAGATCTTCGGCGCCATCCGCAAAGAGCTGGGTCGCCAGCGGGACGAGATCGAACTGATCGCCTCGGAAAACATCGTTTCCGCCGCGGTTCTTGAAGCGCAGGGTTCGGTCCTGACCAACAAGTACGCCGAAGGCTACCCGGGCAAGCGCTACTACGGTGGCTGCCAGTACGTGGACGTGGCCGAGACGCTGGCCATCGAGCGCGCGAAAGAGCTGTTCAACTGCAAGTTCGCCAACGTGCAGCCGAACTCCGGCAGCCAGATGAACCAGGCCGTCTTCCTCGCGCTGCTCCAGCCGGGCGACACCTTCATGGGCCTCGACCTGAACTCGGGCGGTCACCTGACCCACGGGTCGCCGGTCAACATGTCTGGCAAGTGGTTCAACGTCGTCTCCTACGGCGTGCGCCAGCAGGACGAGATGCTCGACATGGATGCGATCCGCGAGAGCGCGCGCGAGCACAAGCCCAAGCTGATCGTCGCCGGCGGCACCGCCTACTCCCGCGTCTGGGACTGGGCCGAGTTCCGCGCCATCGCCGATGAAGTGGGCGCGTACCTGATGGTCGACATGGCCCACATCGCGGGCCTCGTGGCCGGTGGCGTGCACCCCTCGCCGATCCCCCACGCCCATGTCGTGACCACCACCACCCACAAGTCGCTGCGCGGCCCCCGTGGCGGCATGATCCTGTGCAACGACCCGGACATCGCCAAGAAGATCAACTCGGCCGTGTTCCCCGGCCTTCAGGGCGGCCCGCTGATGCATGTCATCGCCGCAAAGGCCGTGGCCTTCGGTGAGGCGCTCAAGCCCGAGTTCCAGGACTACGCGGTTCAGGTCGTCGCCAACGCGAAAGCCATGGCAGACCAGCTGATGAAGGGCGGGATCAACGTCGTCTCCGGCGGCACCGACAACCACCTCTGCCTCGCCGACCTGCGTCCCAAGGGCGTGACCGGCAAGGCGGCGGAGGCCGCCCTGGGCCGTGCGCACATCACCTGCAACAAGAACGGTGTGCCCTTCGACCCAGAGAAGCCCTTCGTGACCTCCGGCATCCGTCTGGGTGCCCCGGCCGGCACCACCCGCGGCTTCGGCGAGGCCGAGTTCCGCCAGATCGCGGACTGGATCGTCGAAGTGGTCGACGGGCTGGCCGCCAACGGTGAAGAGGGCAACGACGAGGTCGAGGCCAAGGTTCGCGGCGAAGTCGCAGCCCTCTGCGCCCGCTTCCCGCTCTACCCCGACATGTAAGGTGGAGGCGGGGGCCACCGGCCCCCGCCCCCTTGATATGACACGGGATCTTCCCATCGAAGCCCGGGCCGAAGCATGGCTTTCGGCCCGCCTGCCCGGATCCCTCGGGGTCTGGGTTCTTTTCGTCGTGAAGCAGCTCTGGGCCTGTCTCTTCGGCCTGTCGATCCTCGCGGCGATCATCCTCTCCAAGGCGATCTGGCAGGCCGACTGGCCGATCTGGCGCTATGACGCGCTGGTGGTCTTCGCGGTGGCCATGCAGGGGCTGATGCTGGCGCTCAAGCTCGAGTCCAAGCACGAGGCGCTGGTCATCCTGATCTTCCACATCACCGGCACGGTGATGGAGCTTTTCAAGACAAGCGCGGGCTCCTGGGCCTACCCCGAGGCGGGCTATCTCAAGATCGGGATGGTGCCGCTCTTCACCGGGTTCATGTATGCCTCCGTCGGCAGCTACATGGCGCGGGCGATCCGGCTCTTCGACATCCGCTTTGCCCCCTACCCGCCGTTCTGGACCACGGTCCTGCTGGCCACGGCGATCTACGTGAACTTCTACAGCCACCACTTCCTGCCGGACGCGCGGGTCGTGCTCTTCGCGGGCACCGTGCTGCTGTTCTGGCGGACGCGGGTGCACCTGCGTCTGGGGGGCTCGGGCGAGGTGACGATCCGCCTGCCGCTGGCGGCGCTGGCCACCGCCTTCGGCCTCTGGATCGCCGAGAACATCGGCACCTTCACCGGCACATGGCTCTACCACGGCCAGAGCCCTTGGGACCGGGTCCGGCTGGGCACGATGGGATCGTGGTACCTGCTGATCTACGTGGCCTTCGTGACGGTGACGCTGGTCTACCGCGACATGCTGCTGCGCGAACCTCTGGTCAGAGCCAGCCGCGCCAGCGGGCCACGACAAGACAGATCGCCAGAAACAGCAGCAGATTGAACGCGACGGAGCCGAGCACCTCGAGGATCATGCCGATGCGGCGGTCCTTGGGGTCGATCGCCTCCAGTGCGCGGGTGAGCCGGCCAAAGGCCTTGTCGACGCCCGCCGGGTCGATCTGCACCGCAAGCTTGGGATTGCCCATCAGACCCTCCGCCGCGACAAGCTGCGCCCCCGCCTTGCGGGCATAGCGCGGCAGGCGGCGCCCCGCCTTGTGCAGCGCCGGGGCCAATTCCTCGGCCTGCACCGACAACTGCGTGTGGAACAGCTTCAGCACACGCGCCTTGCGGGTGTGAAACGCATTGGTGTCAATCACTTGTCGCTCCTTCTGCCCGGTCAGGTTAGACCCGCGACGCCCCCGCCACAAGGCCTCCCACCCGCTGCGAGGCAGGGGGCGCCAGAGGGCCTGATACAGGGCTCGGCACAGGGCCTGATACAGGGCCCACACCGTACCGCCCCAAGCGCCACTCCGGTGGCACACTGGCCCTCTGGCGGTGCGTCGGCCGCTGCGCTATGCAAGAGCCATGCTGAACACGATCCTCCACGGTGAGCCCACCGAGAACCCCACCCTCGTCATCGTCCACGGCCTTTTCGGCTCTGGCCGGAACTGGGGCGTGATTGCCAAGCGCCTGTCGGAGGACCGGCAGGTGATCGCGGTGGATCAGCGCAACCACGGGTCTTCGCCGTGGTTCGACGAGCATGACTACGAAAGCATGGCTGCCGACATCGCCGAGGTGATCGAACAGGGCCCGGGCCGCGCCGATGTGCTGGGCCATTCCATGGGCGGCAAGGCCGCCATGGTGCTGGCCCTGACCCGGCCCGATCTGGTGAACCGGCTGGTGATCGCGGATGTGGCGCCCGTGGCCTACAGCCATGACCAGAACCAGAACATCGACGCCATGCGCTCGGTCGACCTGTCGAAGGTCGAGCGGCGCTCGGACGCGATGGCGCAACTGGCCGAGGTGCTGGACGACGCCACCCTGCCCGCCTTCTTCACGCAGTCGCTCGACGTGCCGGAGAAACGCTGGCGGCTGAACCTCGATGTGCTGGAGCGCGAGATGCCCAGGATCATCGGCTTCCCCGAGGTGGGCAGCCCCTTCGGCGAGCCGACGCTCTTCCTGTCGGGGGCGGAAAGCTCCTACGTAAAGCCCGAGTACCGGGACCGGATCAAGGCGCTCTTCCCCAAGGCGCGCTTCGCCAAGATCCCCGGCGCCGGCCACTGGCTCCACGCCGAGAAGCCGCGCGAGTTCGAGCAGACCGTGGGCGCTTTCCTGCGGGCCTGAGCCCCTACTCCACCATCTTCTTCGCCACGATCCACGTCACCGGCAGGGCCAGCACGACGCCTGTCGCGGCGGCGGCGAGGATCGGCACCAGCGTGTCATAGCCCGCGACGAGGACGGCAATCACCGCCGTCCCGGCCAGCGTGGTCGAGATGAGAGAGAAGAGGATCGAGGCAAGGCGCATCATCGTCAGGGTCTCCGGTCACGGGGTCCCCGCACACATAACATTACCGGAATACGACTTCCTTGATCTGTGTCAGCCCGGCGCCGCTGGGGACGCCGGGCTGCACGGCTCAAAGGTTGGTCACATGGACCGCGGGCCGGTCGCCCATGCACCACTTGCCCTCGATGGCGCGTTCGACCTGTGCCGCCAGTTGCAGCAGCAACCCGTCGTTGCCCTGTGCCGCCTGCGCCTGAATGCCGAGCGGCAGGCCATTGGCGTGTTTCGCCAGCGGCAGTGAGATCCCCGGCGTGCCGCACAGGTTGTTGAGCGGCGTGTAGGCGAAGAAGCCCCAGAGGTTCTGGAACCAGTCCAGTGCCGAAGGATTCTCGGTGATCGTCAGGTACTCCGTCGTCCCGATGGGGGGCGTCTCGCGGGCGGTGGTGGGCGTCAGGATGATGTCCCAGTCCTCGTAGAAGGCCCCGAAGGCACGCGAGGTCTCGTTGAAGGCCAGCTCCATGTCGGCGCGTTCGGTATAGCCCGCGTTGATGCCCTGCTCCCAGATGCGGATATTCATCGGCTCGATCAGCTCGGCGGGAGGCGTGTCGAGGCCGCGGGCGCGCAGCATCCGGTTCACCGTCTGGGCAAAGTTGGTGATGTAGCAGGTGGTCTGCGCGGCATAGGCCTTCTCGAAGTCGACCTTGGGCGTGACCCACTCCACATGGTGCCCCAGCGTGGCGAGGAAGGCCGCGACGCGCTCCAGCTCCGCCGCGATATGGGGCGTGGCGCTGTAGGGTCCCCATTCGTGCGAGACGGCGATGCGCAGCGGCTTGGGGTCCTGTTCGACCTGCTTCAGGAAGGGCGTGTCGGGGTGCCAGTAGGGCATGAACTCGCCCGGTGCGCCGCCCCGGCAGGCATCGACGAAGGCCGCCGTATCGCGGACCGAGCGGCTGATGCAGCCCTGGGTCGAGACGACGGAGGCGAAGTCCGAGGAATAGGGCGAGATCGAGAAGGTCCCGCGCGAGGATTTCAGCCCGATGGCGCCGCAGGTGCCCGCCGGAATGCGGATAGAGCCGCCCCCGTCCGTGCCATGCGCAATCGGCAGCACGCCCGCGCCCACCATGACGGCAGAGCCCGCGGAGGAGCCGCAGCTGGTGTAACCGGTGTCCCACGGGTTGCGGGTGACATACATCGCCGGGTTCTCGGCCGAGGAGCAGCAGCCGAACTCGGGCGTGGTGGTGCGTCCGACGATGTTGAGGCCCGCGGCCTTCATCTTGGTGACGAGGAAGCTGTCGCTGGCCGGCCGGTTGCCCTGCATGAAGAAGGAGCCCTGCTCCTGCAGGCGCCCGCCCAGCGTGGGGCCGAGATCCTTGAGCAGGAAGGGCAGCCCGGCAAAGACGCCCTCCGGGTCGGCACCATTGACCGAGGCATCCGCCACCGCGTCGTCGAAGACCTCGACCACGCCGCAGATCTCCTCGTTGACGCCGCTGATTCCCGCCGCGACCTGCGCCGCCAGTTCCTCCGCCGAGACCTCGCCGGCCTTCACCTTCTGGGCCAGATCAATGCCATCGTGACTGAACCACTCTTCCCAGCTCATCGTCAGCGTCATGAATTATCCTTTACGATACAGCACCTTACCGCCTGAAATCAGCCACGATCCGCGGCCGGCGAGAGCGGTTTCCCCCGAACGCTAGGCCGATTGTCGACAATGGTCAATTCGCTCCTCACCGCGATTTTCGCAGCTCCGCAGGCTCTGCCTAATCGCAGGGCAATCGCTTCGCCAGCACGGAATCGGCGCGAAAGACCGGGGGCGAAGTAAAGATTGAGGATTGACGACAATCGTCAAACTGCCGTCTCTTCGAGGCTGACGCGGGAGGTTCCCGCCCCCTTCCGGGGGCCGCCCGCGCCGCCCGGGCGCGCGCAGGCTGGTTCTGCGCCCGCCCCTGTCCGTCCACCACGTCCGCACACGGAGACGCCCGATGACCCTTCCCGATCTTCCCTTCGATGCGCAGCAGATCGTCGCCGGGCTGAAGCCCTGGATCGAATGCGAGAGCCCCACCTACGATCCCGCGGCGCTCGCCCGGATGATGGACCTCGTGGCCTTCGAATGCGCCGCCATCGGCGCCTCGGTCGAGATCATCCCCGGCCGCATGGGCTGCGGCCCCTCGGTGCGCGCCAAGATGCCCCACAAGGACCAGGGCAAGCCCGGCATCCTCGTCTCCGGCCACATGGATACGGTGCACCCCGTCGGCACGCTGGCCAAGAACCCGTTCCGCGTGGAGGGCGACAAGGCCTATGGCCCCGGCATCCAGGACATGAAATCCGGCAATTACATCGCGCTGGAGGCCATGCGCCAGATCGCCCGCGCCGGGCTGGAAACGCCCCTGCCGGTGACCTTCCTGTTCACGCCGGACGAAGAGATCGGCTCGCCCGCCACGCGGGAGCTGATCGAGGGCGAGGCGCTGAAGAACAAGTATTTCCTCTGCCCCGAGCCCGCGCATCTGAACAATGCCGTCACCACCGGCCGCTATGCCATCGCCCGGTTCGAGATCACCTGCTCGGGCAAGCCCAGCCATGCGGGCGCCAACGTGAAGGGCGGCATCTCGGCGGTGCGCGAACTGGCGCACCGGATCATCGAGATCGAGGCCATGACCACCGAGGATTGCACCTTCTCCTGCAATGACGTCACTTCGGGCCAATGGGTGAACTGCGTGCCCAGCTTTGCCCGGGCGCAGGTGCTGTCCATGGCGAAGAAGCAGGAAGACCTCGACGCGGGCGAGGCCGCGATGCTGGCGCTTGCGGGCACCCGCAACGGGGTGGAATTCACCGTGACGACCACCGTCGTGCGCCCCGTCTGGGAGAACGAGCAGCCCGAGACCATGGCGCTCTACGAGATCGCCAAGGGGCTGGCCGCCGAGATCGGGATGGAGCTGCCCTATGTCTCCTCCGGCGGCGGGTCGGATGCGAACTTCTCGGGTGCGATGCGCATTCCCTCGCTCTGCTCCCTCGGCGTCTCCGGTGCGGGCCTGCACACGCTGGAAGAGCATATCGACATCTCCAGCATCGTGCCCCGCACCCGCCTTCTGGCCGGGCTCTTCATGACGCTCGAAGCCTGAGACTACGTACAGACCGGCGGCCCGGACCGGGCCGCCCGACAAGACCTCCCGGAGGCCGAATGACACCGACCCAGATGCAGGGTGCCGAGATCGACATTGGCGCACTGTCCACCCCCTTCACCCCGATGACCGCCGAGGAGGCCGCCGAGGTCGCCCGCGACCTCTACGGGCTGGAGGGCGATCTGAAACGCTTTGCCACCGAGAAGGATGACACCTTCCGGCTGCGCACGCCTACGGACGCCTATGTCCTGAAGATCGCCAACCCGGGCGAGAGCGCCGAGGAGCTGGACCTTCAGATCAAGGTGCTGCGCCATATCGAGCGGACGGACCCCGGCCTGCCGGTGCCGCGCATCTTCGCGGACCGCGCCGGGAACGACCAGCCGGTGATCCTCGACCGGACGGGGGCGGCGCGGCGGGTGCGGCTGATGAGCTTCCTCGAAGGCACGCTCCTCGACACGATCGCGCCGCTGGAGGAGGAACTGCCGGTGATCGGGCGTATGTGCGCACGGCTGCGGCTGGCGATGGCGGGGTTCGCGCATCCCGGCGCGCAACGGGTCGTGGCCTGGGACGTGCGGCAGCTGCCCGGCCTCGGCACCCTGCTGGCGGACGTGAAGGACCCGGGCCAGAAGGCCATGCTGGAGGCCGGATACGCCCGCTACATGGACCTCTTCCCGCGGATCGACGCCCTGCCCCGGCAAGTGGTGCACAACGATTTCAGCCGCTCCAACCTTCTGGTCGACCGCTCAGGCCCCGCGAGCGTCGTGGGGATCATCGACTTTGGCGACACCGTGGAGACGGCGATTGCCATCGACCTTTCCACCGCGCTTCTGAACCAGCTGCCCCGTGACGCCGCCGAGAACCCGGTGGAGGACCTGCTGGCCGCGCCTAGGGCGGTGCTCCACGGCTATCTTGAGGTCGCCCCGCTGACCGATGAGGAACGCGCCCTGCTGCCGCACCTCGTGATGGGGCGGGTCATTGCCCGCGCACTGATCACCCTGTGGCGCGCCCGCGAATTCCCCGACAACGAGACCTACATCCTGCGCAACACGGAACAGGGCTGGGCCCAGCTCGACTGGTTCCTCGCCCGCGATCCCGACGACATCTCTGCGCTGCTGGCCTGAGCAGCCCTTCCGAAAGGCCCCCAGATGACCTCTTCGATCTCCACCCGCGGCAAGATGGTGAACGCCTTCGACCCGAACAGCCTCGACCATCTCGACCCGCTGCGCCGGGCCGCCGTCGAGCGGCGCACCCGCCTGCTGGGCCCCGCCTACCGCCTGTTCTACCAGGACCCGGTGGAGGTGCGCGAAGGCCGTGGCACCCGGCTCTTCGACAGCGAGGGGCGCGAATACCTCGACGCCTACAACAACGTGGTTTCCGTCGGGCATTGCCACCCCAGGGTGGTGGAGGCGGTGCACAGGCAGATGTCCACGCTCTGCACCCACACGCGCTATATCCAGGAAGGCATCCTCGATTACGCCGAGGCGATGCTGCCGACCTTCGGCGGGCGGATCGCGGCGGGCGGGCACATGATGTTCACCTGCACCGGCTCCGAGGCCAACGACCTCGCCATGCGGATCGCCAAGCACTACACCGGCCATCAGGGGATCATCATCACCCGCGAGGCCTACCACGGGAACTCCGACCTGACGGCGGGCTTCTCTGCCTCGCTCGGCACCTCCTCGCCGCTGGGGACATGGGTGCGCACCGTCTCCGCGCCCGACAGCTACCGCGAGGACCCGGCGACGCTGGGCCAGCGGATGGCGGAAGAGGTCGCGGAACAGGCATGGCACCTCAAGCGCAACGGCAACGGTCTGGCCGCCTTCATCGCCGACAGCCTGTTCTCCTCCGACGGGATCTACGCCACGCCCGAGGTGCTGAAGCCGGTGGCCGAGGCGGTCCATGCCGCAGGCGGGCTCTTCGTGGCGGACGAGGTGCAGTCGGGCTTTGGTCGGTCGGGCGATGCCATGTGGGGTTTCCAGCGTCACGGGATCGACCCGGACATCGTCTCGATGGGCAAGCCCATGGGCAACGGCTACCCGGTGGCGGGCATCGCGCTGGTGCCCGAGATCGTCGAGAAGTTCGGCAAGGACACGCGCTATTTCAACACCTTCGGCGGCAACGGCGTGGCCATGGCCGCGGCACAGGCAGTGTTTGACGTGATCCGCGAGGAGAACCTTCAGGACAACGCCCGCCTGCGCGGTCAGGAAATCCAGGACGGCTTCAATCGGCTCGCCGAACGCTTCGAGGGTATCGGCGACGTGCGCGGCGCGGGGCTCTACATCGGGGTCGAGCTGGTCACGGACCGGGACAACAAGATCCCCGATGCCGACGCCGCCACACGGATCGTGAACGGCCTGCGCGAGAAGCGCGTGCTGATCTCGGCCACCGGGCCCGATGCCAACGTGTTGAAAATCCGCCCGCCCGTGGTCTTCACCGAGGAGGATGTCGCATGGCTGCTCTCCGCCTCGGAGGAGGTGCTGTCCCACGTCTACGGCTGAGCCCGGTCGCACGACAGCCCGCCAGTGCCCGCCAAAGTGGCGCAGTCCGGCGGGTGATCGCGTAAAACGCGCGCAGGCTGACGTGGCCCATTGACGCCGCGGCAGACCCGGCTTGGATTGACGACAATCATCACAGCGCCGCCAACAGCGGGCCGGCGCCCCGCCACGACCCGTTCCATGACCCCGTTTCACGACCTGTACCGACACCATCAGACTGGAAGAACCGCGATGCCCCTCAGCGCAGACCTCAAAGAGAAAATCCTGAAATCCGTGGACGATGGCTTCGAGGAGCAGACCGCCTACCTCAAGACGCTGGTCTCCTTCGCCTCGCAGCGCGGCGAGGAAGTGCCGCTGCAGGAGTTCATCTACAAGGACTTCGCCGCGCGCGGCATGACGATGGACCGCTTCGCCATGGACGAGGCCGCGCTGACCGCCCACGAGGGCGGCGCGCCCTTCTCCGCCACCCACTCGCGGGCGCCGATCGTGGTGGGCACCCATCACCCGAAGCAGGCCACGGGCCATTCTCTGATCCTTCAGCATCACCTCGACGTGGTGCCGGTGGGCCCGCGCGAGATGTGGGAACATGACCCCTACGCGGCCGAGATCGTCGACGGCTGGATGTACGGCCGCGGCGCGGGCGACATGAAGGCCGGGGCCTCGGCCAACGTCTATGCACTGGAGGCGCTGAAGCGGATCGGCCTGCAACCGGCGGCCACCGTCCACCTGCAATCGGTGGTCGAGGAGGAATCGACCGGCAACGGCGCGCTGCAATGCTTCCTGCGCGGCTATACCGCCGACGCGGCCATGATCCCCGAGCCCTCGGGCATGCAACTGGCGCGCTGCGCCGTCGGCGTGCTCTGGTTCGAGGTGCTGGTGCGCGGCTTCCCGACCCATGTCAGCGTCATGGGCACCGGCAACAACGCCATCGACAGCGCCTATCGCCTGATGGGCGCCCTGCGCGAGGTCGAGGAGAAGTGGAACGCCGAGAAGGACCAGCACCCGGAGTTCGCCGATCTGGACCACCCGATCAACCTCAACATCGGCAAGATCGAGGGCGGCGACTGGGGCTCCTCCGTGCCGGCGTGGTGCAAGTTCCAGGTGCGCGTGTCGATCTACCCGGGCCAGAAGGCGCAGGACAAGCTGAAGGAGATCACGGACCACGCTCTCGCCTTCGCCAAGCAGGACCCGTTCCTCGCCCAGAACCTGCCGACCTTCACCCAGAACGGCTTCAACTCCGAAGGCTTCGTCCTTGCCCCCGGCTCCGAGGCCGAGGAAACGCTGGGCCGCGCCCACGAGGCGACCTTCGGCACCAAGCTCGAAAGCTTCACAACCCCCGCCTACATCGATGCGCGGGTCTATGCGCTCTACAACAAGATCCCGGTGCTGAACTACGGGCCCGAGGGCAAGCTCTCCCATGGGTTCGATGAATGCGTGAACCTCGAATCCCTGCGCCAGACGACCCAGTCCATGGCGCTCTTCATTGCCGAGTGGTGCGGCACCGAAGACATCTGACCTGCACTCAGGTCAAGGCGCTGCGCTCCCGGCCACCCCGTGTGGCCGGGCCTTTGCGTTTGGGCCCGCGGCAAGGCGGCCGCATATTACGCCGCAGCGCAGAACGCACAGAAAATCGGCAAATTCGCAACATGCCACGTATCTGATTCTAAAAGATTAATTACTTTTCTGCATTTGCACGACAGTCTTATGACAGGAATCTCGGACCGACCTCGGGTTCATCGTTGCCTCGCAAAAAACTTCGGTCCTATCCTCGGGAATGATGATTGACGACAATCGTCGAATAATAATCCCCATAAGTCTGTCAGGGAGACTGAAATGCTCACCAAAAGTTTCTGCAGCAACCTGCTGAAGCCGACGATGCTGGCGCTCGCGCTTGGCACCGTGTCCGGCGCCGCCGTTCAGGCGCAGACCATCACCGCCGTGATGCACGCACCGCTGCGCGCCGTGGACCCGGTCATCAGCACCGCCTACATCCTGCGTAACTTCGGTTACATGATCTACGACACGCCGCTGGCGCTCGACAGCGCAGGCACCCCGCAGCCCCAGATGGCCAGCTGGGAAGTCTCCGAGGACGGCAAGACATACACCTTCACCCTGCGCGACGGCCTGACCTTCCACGATGGCGCGCCCGTCACCGCGGAAGACGTCGTCGCCTCGGTCACCCGCTGGAGCAAGGTCGACAAGACCGGCCAGGTGATGGCCTCGCTGATGACCGAAATGGTCGCCGTCGACGACAAGACCTGGACCATGACCTTCGGCGAGCCCACCGGCATCGCGCTGATCGCCCTGTCCAAGCCCTCGGGCCTCGCCCCCTTCATCATGCCCGCCTCGGTCGCGGCCACCCCCGTGAGCGAGCCGATCACCTCGACCATCGGGTCCGGCCCCTTCAAGTTCGTCGAGGAAGACTATCGTCCCGGCGTCTCGGCCACCTTCGCCAAGTTCGAGGAATACGTGCCCCGTGAAGAGCCGTCCGACGGCATGGCCGGCGCCAAGGTCGTGAAGGTCGACGAAGTGGTCTGGACCACGATGCCCGACCCGATGACCTCGCTCAACGCGCTGATGTCCGGCGAGATCGACTTCCTCGAGCAGACCCCGCATGACCTGCTGCCGGTGATCGAGGGCAACCCCGACATCAGCACCCGTCAGGTGAAGAAGCAGGGTTCGCAGAACCTCGTGCGGATGAACCACACCCTGCCGCCCTTCGACAATCCGAAGTACCGCGAAGCCGTGCTGCTCGCGCTTGGCCAGCAGCCCATGCTGGACGCGCAGGTCGGTGCCGGGTCGGACTACTCGCAGGCCTGTGCAGCGGTCTTCGGCTGCGGCTCGATCTACAACTACGACTACCGCGCCGATGACATCATGAATGCGCACCCCGAAGAGGCCAAGGCGATCCTCGACGAAGTGGGCTATGACGGCACCCCGATCCTGCTGATGCACGCCACCGACCTCGCCACGCTGAACCCGCAGGGCCCGGTCATCGCGGCACAGCTGCGTGACGCAGGCTTCACCGTCGACATGGTCTCGATGGACTGGGCCTCGGTCGTTGCCCGCCGCGCCTCCAAGGCGACGCTGGCCGACGGCGGCTGGAACATGTTCTCCACCACCAACGTGCTGCCCGACGTGGCCAACCCGATCGGCTTCATCGGCGTCGCGGCTGGCGGCGATTCGGCATGGTTCGGCTGGCCCGACGTGCCCGAGATCGAAGAGCTGCGCATGGCGATCGCACAGACCGCCGACGTGGATCAGCAGATCGAATACGCCAAGAAGATCGACGAACTGGTCATCGACAACGGCGTCATGGTCCCGATGGGCGAACTCTTCAACGTGAACGCCTATTCGTCCAAGCTGACCGGTCTCGTGGAATCCGAGGCGCCGGTGTTCTGGAACGTCGAAAAGGCCGAGTGATCAAGTATGCTGAGCTTCGTTGTCAAACGGGTCCTCTCGGCGGTGCCGGTGCTGTTCATGGTGGCGGTCATCGTCTTCATGGTCCTGCGCCTCTCGCCCGGTGACCCGGCGGTCATGATCGCCGGCCCCAACGCAACCTCCGAACAGCTTGCCGATCTGCGCGAGAGCATGGGGCTGAACCGCCCGCTGCTCGAACAGCTGGTGATCTGGCTGGGCGACATCGGCCGGGGTGACTTCGGCACCTCGCTGGTGTCCGGCAAGCCGGTGACCGAGCTTGTCATGGACCGGCTGTGGCCGACTCTGGCGCTCAGCACCACCACGATCATCCTGGCGGTGGCCGTCGCGCTGCCGCTGGGGGTCATCGCGGCCTGGCAGCAGGGCAAGTGGCTGGACCGGCTGGTCATGGCCGGGTCGGTTGTCGGCTTCTCGGTGCCGGTGTTCATCATCGGCTACGTCATGATCCTGATCTTCGCGCGCAAGCTGGGATGGTTCCCCGTGCAGGGCTACAAGCCCATAGCGGACGGGTTCGGAGAATTCGCCTCGCGGCTGGTTCTCCCCTCCATCGCGCTGAGCTTCCCCTATATCGCCCTGATCGCCCGCATCGTGCGGACCAACGTGATCGAGGTGATGGGCGAGGATTACATCCGTACCGCTCGGGCCAAGGGCCAGACGGAACGCGGGGTGATGACCGAACACGCGCTGCGCAATGCCGCCGTGCCGATCGTCACGATCATCGGTGTCTCCATCGCCATGCTGATTTCCGGCGTGGTGGTGACCGAGTCGGTGTTCAACATCCCCGGCCTCGGCCGTCTCGTCCTCGAGGCGGTGCTGGCCCGGGATTACACCGTCATCCAGGCCGTGATCCTGCTCTTCTCGACGATCTACGTCTTCATCAACCTGTCGGTCGACCTGCTCTACGGGCTCTTCGATCCGCGGATCCGCTACTGACCTGGCGGCTTGCCGGCCCCCTGCCCCGGGGGCCGGTCCAACGGGGACAAGAACACGCGGCCCACCAAGAGCCGCAAGCAACGGACGTACACCATGACCACTGACAGCGGAAACACGATGAAAGCCGAGGAGGCGCTCGATCTTCCCGACATGGAAGAGGCGCAGAATGCCTCCGGCTTCGGACAGCTGATCCGCGGCATCCTCTCGACCTGGCCGGCCCGCATCTCGGCCGTGGTCCTGCTGCTGATCATCCTCATGGCGGTCTTCGCGCCCTACCTCGGCACCGTGGACCCGGTGCGGCTGGACCCGTCGCAGCGTCTGCAGGGCTCCACCGCCGCCCATTGGCTGGGCACTGACAGCTTCGGCCGCGATCTCTATTCCCGCGTCGTCTACGGCGCGCGCATCTCCCTCGCCGTGGGGGCCGGCACCGTCGTCGTCGCCCTGCTGGCGGGCGTCTTCTTCGGCGTGCTGACGGGCTACTTCCGCTGGGCCGACATCGTCATCATGCGCTTCATGGACGGCCTCATGGCGATCCCCGGCATCCTGCTGGCCATCGCCCTTGTCGCCATTTCCGGCGCCACGCTGACCACCGTGCTGATCGCCATCTCGATCCCCGAGGTGCCCCGCGTCGCGCGCATGGTCCGCTCGGTCATCATGGGGGTGCGCAACGAACCCTACGTCGAGGCGGCCTCGGTCCTCGGCACCTCCACGATCAAGATGATCACCCGCCACATGCTGCCCAACACGATCGCGCCGCTGATCGTGCAGGGCACCTATATCTTCGCCTCGGCAATCATGACGGAATCGATCCTGTCCTTCCTCGGCGCCGGCGTGCCGCCCGAGACGCCCAGCTGGGGCAACATGATGGCCGATGGCCGTCTCTACTTCCTCGTGAAGCCCGAACTCATCCTCTACCCCGGCGTCATGGTCTCGCTCACCGTGCTGAGCGTGAACATGCTGGGCGATGTTCTGCGCGACCGTCTCGACCCGCGCATGGCCAAACGTATCTGACCGAGACGAGGAACATCATCATGACGACCACTCCCGACAGCCAAGTCGTCCTTTCGGTCGAGGACGTGACGGTAGACACCCGCCCCAAGGGCCAGAAACCCATCGTGCGCAACATCTCCTTCGACGTGAAGGAAGGCGAAACGGTCTGCATCGTGGGCGAATCCGGCTCTGGCAAATCTGTGACCTCGATGGCGGTGATGGGCCTGCTGCCCAAGGACGCGCTGCAGGTCACCGGCGGCCGGATCATGCTGGATGGCGAAGACATCCTGAAGGTCACCCCCGCCCGGATGCGCGAGCTGCGCGCCGCCTCCGTCGCCATGGTCTTCCAGGAGCCGATGACGGCGCTGAACCCGGTGAAGACCGTGGGCGACCAGATCGACGAGGTGCTGCGCCTGCACACCAAGGACAGCCCGGCCGAGCGCCGCAAGAAGGTCCTCTCCATGCTCGACCGGGTGCACCTGCCCGACATCGAGCGGGTCTACAAATCCTACCCGCATGAGCTCTCCGGCGGGCAACGGCAGCGGATCGTGATCGCCATGGCGCTGATCCTGCGCCCGCGCCTGCTGCTCGCGGACGAGCCGACCACCGCGCTCGACGTGACGACGCAGAAGCAGATCCTCTACCTCATCAAGGAATTGCAGGAGCAGGAGAAGACCGCCGTTGTCTTCGTGACCCACGACTTCGGCGTGGTGTCCGAGATCGCGGACCGCATCGTGGTGATGAACCGCGGTGACCTGGTGGAGACCGGCACGCGGGACGAGATCCTGACCGCGCCCAAGAAGGACTACACCCGGATGCTGGTCTCCTCGGTGCCCAGCCTGATCCCCCGCCGCGAGCCGATCGCGGCCCAGCCCAAGGTGCTGGACGTGATCTCGTTGCAAAAGCGCTACGGCAAGAAGGGCCTGCTCTCCGACAACACCGTGCTTGCGGCGCAGGACATCAACTTCACCGTCCACAAGGGCGAGATCACCGGCATCATCGGCGAAAGCGGCTCGGGCAAGTCGACCGTGGCGCGCTGCGTCATGCGGCTGACCGATCCGACCGAGGGCTCGGTCGTCGTCAACGGGCGGGACATCGTGCCGATGAACAACCTGCGCGACGTGCGCAAGCAGGTGCAGTACATCTTCCAGGATCCCTACCGTTCGCTCAACCCGCGCCGCACCATCGGCCAGTCCCTGATGGAGGGGCTGATCAACTACGGCATGGACGAGGCCGAGGCGAAGAAGCGCGTCGGCGAGACGCTGGAGCTGGTGAACATGCCCGCCTCGGTCATGAACCGCTATCCGCACCAGTTCTCGGGCGGGCAGCGCCAGCGGGTCGCCATCGCGCGCGCGGTGGTGATGAAGCCCGACCTTCTGATCGCGGACGAGGCGGTCTCGGCACTGGACGTGACGGTGCAGGCGCAGGTGCTGAAGCTGTTGGAGGACATCCGGGACAACACCGGCGTGTCGATCCTCTTCATCACCCACGACCTGCGCGTCGCCGCCCAGATCTGCAATACGGTGGTCGTGATGCAGAAGGGCAAGATCGTGGAGCACGGCGCGGCGCGCGACATCCTCGCCAACCCGCAGCACGCCTATACCCGGGCCCTGATCGACGCGGCCCCGGCCCCGGACTGGGATTTCCAGAACTTCCGGCCCGCCACCGCCGCCGTCGCGGTCTGATCCCGGAACGAAGACGAGAACCAAGAAAGGACAGGCAATGCGCATCCTGCTTGCCGGTTTCAACCACGAGACCAACACCTTTGCCGACAGCCGCGCCGATGATGCGGCCTTTGCCCACGGCGGCGGCTTCCCGGGCTTCTGCACCGGCGCGGATGTCCGTACCGCCCTGAACCCCGAGGTGAACCTCGCCGGCGCGGGCTTCCTGCTGGCCGCGCAGGCCGCGGGCGACGAGGTGGAGACCCTGCTCTGGACCGCTGCGGTGCCCTCGGGCTACGTGGTGAAGGAGACCTATGACCGGATCGCGGGCGAGATCGTAGACCGGATCGCCGCCGCCCTGCCCGCCGATGCGGTCTACCTCGACCTGCATGGTGCCATGGTCGCGGAACATGCCGAGGACGGCGAGGGCGAACTGCTGGAGCGCATCCGCGCCGTCACCGGGCCCGACATGCCGATCATCGTCAGCCTCGACCTGCATGCCAATGTCTCGCAGCGGATGATGGACCTGTCGGACGCGATGGTGGCCTTCCGCACCTACCCGCACGTGGACATGGCCGAAACCGGCCGCAAGGCCCATGCGCTGCTCACCCGCCGCATGGCCCATGGCAAGCCCTTCGCCAAGGCCATGGCGCGGATCCCCTACATGAAGCCGATCTGCTGGCAATCGACCGAGGATGCCCCCGCCCGCGACCTTTATGCCCTCGTCGGCACGCTGGAGGCCGAGACGGGTGCGCCCTCCGTCTCCTACTGCATGGGCTTCCCGGCGGCGGACATCCCGATGTGCGGCCCGGTGGTCTGGGCCTATGGCGACAAGCCCGAGCAGGCCGCTGCCGCCTGCGATCCGCTGAACGCCGCTGTCGTCGCCGCCGAGATGGACTTCGAAGGGCCGCTCTACACGCCCGACGCGGCGGTGGAAAAGGCGCTGGAGCTGAATGCCGCGGGCGTGACACCCGTGGTCATCGCGGATGCGCAGGACAACCCCGGTGCGGGCGGTTCCTCCGACACGATGGGGCTGATCAAGGCGCTGGTGGCCCATGACGTGCAGGGCGCAAGCGCGGGCCTCGTCTACGACCCCGAGGCCGCCAAGGCCGCCCACGCTGCCGGCGTCGGCGGGCAGATCACGGTGGCGCTCGGCGGGCGCTCGCCCGCCAAGGGCGACAGCCCCTTCGAGGCGACCTTCACCGTCGAGGCCCTTTCCGACGGTGTGTTCCAGACCAAGGGCCCGTTCTACGGCGGGCGGACCATGCGGCTCGGCCCCTCCGCCTGCCTGCGCATCGGCGGGGTGCGCATCGCCGTCGCCTCGGCCAAGGCACAGCTCGCCGATCAGGAGATGCTGCGCTACCTCGGGATCGAGCCCACGACGGAAAACATCATCGTCGCCAAGAGCGCGATCCACTTCCGCGCCGATTTCCGCCCCATCGCCGGTGAGATCATCACCGCCGTCGCCCCGGGCGAGATGATGATGCGCTCGACCGACTGGACCTGGCACAACCTGCCTGAAGACCTGCGCATGATGCCCGGCGGACCCACCTTCGCCGAAACGAAGACAGCTGCCGACGCCTGAAAGGACCCGCCATGACAGACCTCTGGACGCTCTCCGCCAGCCAGACCGCGAATATGATCCGGTTGAAGCAAGCGTCCGCCACGGAGGTCGCACAGGCGGCCCTTGCCCGTCTCGACGCGGTGAACCCGGCGCTGAACGCCGTCGTGGATCACCGCCCCGAAGAGGTGCTGGCCGAAGCGGCGGCGGTGGATGCCCGCCTCGCCGCAGGCCATGCCCCACGGCTGCTGGAGGGCGTGCCGGTCACCATCAAGGTCAACGTGGATCAGGCGGGCTTTGCCACCACCAACGGGCTGCGCCGCAACCGCGACCTGATCGCGACCGAGGACAACCCGGTCGTGGAGAAGCTGCGCGCGGCGGGGGCCGTGATCCTCGGGCGGACCAATACGCCCGCCTTCAGCGCCGGGCTCTTCACCGACAATGGGCTTTACGGCCCCACGATCAACCCGCGCGATCCCGGTCTCACGCCCGGCGGCTCCTCCGGCGGGGCGGCGGCGGCCACGGCGGCCGGGATCGGCTGCATTGCCCACGGCAACGACATCGGCGGCTCGATCCGCTACCCGGCCTATGCCTGCGGCATCCACGGGCTGCGGCCCGGCCTGGGCCGCGTGGCAACCTACAACGACAGCGGCCCCGACCGCGCCATCGGGGCACAGATCATGTCGGTGCAGGGCCCGCTGGCCCGGCGCGTCCATGACCTGCGCCTTGCCCTGCAGGTGATGGAAGGCGCGGACCCGCGCGATCCCTGGGCCTTTGCCCCCCCGCCCCCGGGACCGAACCCGCGCCTTGCGGCCTTCTGCGTCTCGCCCGACGGGATCGAGGTCGCGCCCGAAGTCGAGGCCGCCCTGCGCGATGCCGCCGAACGGCTGCGCGATGCCGGCTGGACCGTGGTGGAGCTGGACAGCCTGCCGCCCCTGCGCGAGGCCAGCCAGCTGATGTTCCGCTTCCGGGTGGCGGATGCCCCCGACCGGCTGATCGCCGCGGCAGAGGCCGAGGGCTTCGACCGGATCACCAACTGGCTCAAGGGGCTGCGCCGCTGGTCCGGCGAGCTGACGCTGGAGGAATTCGGCGACACGCTGACCCGGCGGGCCAATATCGTCCGCGACTGGCTGCGGTTCCTGCAGACCTACCCGGTGCTTCTGATCCCCACCTCCTCGCAGCTGCCGATGGCGGCGGATGCAGACACGTCGCGGGGCCTCGACTGGGTGATCAGCAACAACTTCTTCCAGTCCGCCCTGCCCGTCCTTGGCCTGCCGACGCTGGCCGTGGCCACCGGCCTGTCGGGCCGCGCCCCCACCGGCATCCAGATCGTCGCGGGCCGGATGCGCGAGGACCTCTGTCTCGACGCCGGCGAGGCGATTGAGGCCCGCGGCACCCCGCCCATGCCCATCGACCCCATCACCCCCTGATCCCGAAAACACCGGAAAGACACCGCCATGGCAGATATCGCAGACCAGCCGCTCTGGAGCCTCCCCGCAACCCGTATCGCGGCGCTGGTCCGCGCGGGTGAACTCAGCGCCGTCGAGGTGGCGAAATCCGCCCTCGCGCGGATCGAGGCCGTGAACCCCGCCATCAACGCCGTGGTCGAGAGCCGCCCCGAGGAGGTGCTGGCCGCCGCCGCCGCCGTGGACGCTGTGGTGGCCGGGGGCGGCGATCCGGGTCCGCTGGCCGGTGTGCCCGTGACCATCAAGGTCAACGTCGACCAGAAGGGATATGCCACCACCAACGGGCTGAAGGCGCAGAAGGATCTGATCGCCAAGTGCCACAACCCCGTGGTCGCGAACCTGCTGGGCGCGGGCGCCGTGGCCGTGGGCCGCACGAACACCCCGGCCTTCAGCTACCGCTGGTTCACCAACAACCTCCTCCATGGCCACACCTACAACCCCCGCAACAAGGCGCTGACGCCCGGCGGCTCCTCCGGCGGGGCGGGCTCGGCCACCGCGGCGGGCATCGGCGCGATCGGCCACGGCACGGACATCGCCGGCTCGGTCCGCTACCCGGCCTATGCCTGCGGCATCCACGGGCTGCGCCCGACCATCGGGCGGCTCGCGGCTTACAATGCCTCCGGTCCTGACCGGGGGGTGGGGCCGCAGATCATGGCCGTCTCGGGCCCGCTTGCGCGCAGCATCGCGGACCTGCGCCTCGGCTTCGAGGCGATGGCCAAGGCCGATCCGCGCGACCCGTGGTCAGTGCCCGCACCGCTGGTGGGCCCCTCGGTGCCCAAGCGCGCCGCGCTCTGCCTCTGCCCCGACGGGATGGAGACGGCGCCGGAGCTGAAGAAGGAACTGCTTGCGGCCGCCGACAAGCTGCGCGACGCAGGCTGGCAGGTGGACGAACTGGAGGAGCTGCCCCCGATCGACGAGGCAGTGGCGATCCAGCTGACCCTGTGGATGGGCGACAACTACGCCGGTCAGGTCGCCGCGGCGCAGGCCGAGGGCGATCCCGGTGCCATCGCCGCCCTTGCCGGGCAGAAGGACTTCGCCGCCACCATCGGGGCCGCCGAGTTCTCGCAGGCGCTGGTCAACCGCATGGGCATCGCGCGGAAATGGGCGCTCTTCCTCGAAGACTACCCCGTCGTCCTGCTGCCACCCTCCGCAGAGCTGCCCTTTGCCGACAATCTTGACCTCAAAAGCCCCGAGGACTATCAGCGCGTCTGGAAATCGCAGATGTCCATGGTGGGCCTGCCCGTCGCCGGGATGCCTGCCCTGACGCTCTGCACCGGGCTCATGGCGGACAACACGCCGCTCGGCATCCAGATCGTCTCCGGGCGGTTCCGGGAGGACGTGGCCCTCGACGCCGCCGAGGCGATCGAGGCACGCGGAACGCCCGTCACAATCGCGGAGCCCGTCATCTGAGCGGGCCGAGCCAATAAAGCCAGCCGGGCCCCGTGGCCCGGACAAACGCCAGCCGGGCCCTGCGGCCCGAGCAAACGCCAGCCGGGCCCAACGGCCCGGCCAGCAGAAAGAGGGGGGAGAGATGACCATCAGCAAGCTGCGCCCGGTGACGCGCCAGTCGACCGAGGCCATCGTGACGGAAAACCTGCGCGACTATATCCTGTCGGGCGAAGTGGAGCCCGGCGGTCGCCTGACCGAGATCGCATTGGCCGAACAACTGGGGGTCGCCCGCTCGACCCTGCGGATGGGGCTGCAACGGCTCGCGGTGGAGGGCATCGTCGTCCAGATCCCATATACCGGCTGGCAGGTCGCTTCGCTCTCGCCGCAGGACGTCTGGGAGATCTGGACCCTGCGCGGCAGCCTCGAAAGCCTCGCCTCGCGGCTCGCCGCCGCGCGTACCGAACCGGAGGTCCGTGACCGTCTGGATGGCGCCATCGAGGATCTGCTGGCCGCCTGCCAGAGCGGCGACCTGCGCGCCATGACAGATGCCGACTTTGCCCTGCACCGCGCCATCGTGGAAAGCAGCGGCCACCAGCGTCTCGCCTCGCAGTACCGTGTCGTGGAACAGCAGGTGCGGCTCTTCATCGCCACGTCGAACAAGCATGTCGCCGCCGGGCCTGAAGACATCATCGCCCAGCACGAGCCGCTGATCGCCGCCCTGCGCGCACAGGATCCCGAGGCCGCCGCCCGCGCCGCATGGGAACACGACGAGACCGAGGGCGCGCGCCTGACCCGCTGGCTGGAGCAGCAGACCGAAGCGGTGGAGTGACCGGAACCGGCGGGCGCGCGGCCGGAGGCTGCGCCCCTGCCTTTGCCTGTCCCCGTTCTGGCCCCGTCCTACCCTCCTGCTTTCCGCTGCGCGCCGGAGCACCCGCATCCGGCCGCCCTGCCCGCCGTTTCGGCGCGAGACAGCGCGCCCGGCAACGGCTGAGCCCCCCACCCGTCGCGAAAATTGACAGCCTCCCGCGCCCCGCGCAGGCTTGACGGGTGTTTCAGCAGGAGTGTTGTGTATGACCCCTTTCGACATCTGGGCGCCGGTGCTGCGCGCCCCCTTCTCCGGTGACGTGACGCAGGCGATCTCGCCCCGGTTCCTGTCCGACGACATCGCCGGCGTGCCCGAGATCGAGGAGAAGATCGTGACCGAGGTCGCCAGCTACGGAACGCAGCTCGGCAAGATCCTCGAGGCGTTGCAGACCCTGTCGCGCGCCACAGGCGCCCCCCTGCCCGAGATCGACACGCTTCAGCAGAAGGTCACCGCCGCCAAGGCCGACGGCCGCGAGGCGATCCGCGCCGAGGCCGAACGGGCCATGGCGCGTCTGCGCGCGGTGGATACGGAGGCCTGGCAGCGGCTCAGGGAGTGATCCGGCTCAATCGGCGATGTAGACCGGGCCGCCGCGATCCATGTCATCGCGCCCGCCGTCGAGCCGGCCGAACATGATGTCGAGCTTGCGGTCGAGATAGCGTTCGATCCGCGGGATCGAGGGGTTGTCGCTCTCGATGTAGTGCTTGGCCTGACGCATCGCGGTCTCCATCTCGAGGTCCGGCACATTGGCGATCCGGGGGTCGCTCCGGTAGCCGTTCACACCCCAGCGGGGTCCGCCGAGGTAGACCGCGGCGAACATCACCTTGGCGGTGATCTCGTCGGTGCCGCCCACGCGCAGCGCATCGTAGAACATGCGGTGCGTGCTCTGCCACGTGCGGGTGTGGTAGACCTGCCCCTGCTCGTTGCCGATACCGCAGATCGCGTCGTGGATCGCGGCGGCATTGGCAAAGCTGGGCGAGGTCGGGTTGCCGACGATCCCGTGGAAGACCTTGGGGATCGAGGCACCGTCGGTCAGCGTGCCCGCGGGGGCGACCCAGGTCTCGTTCAACCCGTCGACGAAAGTGAGCTTCCGCGAGGTCGCGTAGAAGGTCTGCCCCCGCCCATCCACGCGCGTGGGGGTGCTGCCCAGCTGAACCGGCGCATCGACGAACCGGCATTCGGGGCTGGCCGATCCGGCGCAGAAGCTGCGCGCGGTGGCGACATTGGCCCCGGCGAGGTCAGCGCGGGAGCCGGGCATGGCGCAGCCGGAGAGAGCGGTTGCACAGAGAAGCGGGACGAGGAGGTGTCGCATGGGGGCTGCCTTTGGAACGGGTGTCGTGATGAAAATACGCCATCGTGATCCCGTATCCCACCCCTACAATCAAGGGGCGTGTCGCCGCAGCTGACCTCGGCAGGATCCGGCGCGGGCCGATCTCCCCTGCGCGGCCCCGCGCGCCCTCCCCCGGAAACCCTGCCCCGATGCCCCTCCGCCGGACGTTCCTCAGCCCCCGCCGCGCGCGCCAGAACGCAAGACGCACAACGCGAAAGGCCGGAGCATTCCGCCCCGGCCCTGCAGTGTCTGATCAGATGTCGCCGGCCCGCAAGCCCGGTCAGTTGTCCATCTTGAGCGCGGAGATGAAGGCCTCCTGCGGGATCTCGACCTTGCCGAACTGCCGCATCTTCTTCTTGCCTGCCTTCTGCTTCTCCAGCAGCTTCTTCTTCCGCGTGGCGTCGCCGCCGTAGCACTTGGCGGTCACGTCCTTGCGCAGGGCCGCCAGCGTCTCACGCGCGATCACCTTGCCGCCGATGGCGGCCTGGATCGGGATCTTGAACATGTGGCGCGGGATCAGGTCCTTGAGCTTCTCGCACATGGCCCGGCCGCGCATCTCGGCCCGGTCGCGGTGCACCATCATCGAGAGCGCATCGACCGGCTCGTCGTTGACGAGAATCTGCATCTTCACGAGGTTGTCCTGCCGGTAGCCCGTCAGGTGGTAGTCAAAGGAGGCATAGCCCTTCGTCACCGATTTCAGCCGGTCGTAGAAGTCGAAGACGACCTCGTTCAGCGGCAGGTCGTAGACCGCCATGGCACGCCCGCCGACATAGGTCAGGTCTTCCTGGATGCCGCGGCGATCCTGGCAGAGCTTCAGCACATCGCCGAGGTACTCGTCGGGCACCATGATGGTGGCCTTGATCCGGGGCTCCTCGACGTGATCCACATGGGTCAGGTCAGGCATGTCCGCCGGGTTGTGCAGGTCGACCTTCGTGCCGTCCTTCATGAAGACATGGTAGATCACCGAGGGCGCCGTGGTGATCAGGTCGATGTCATACTCGCGTTCGATCCGGTCGCGGATCACCTCGAGATGCAGCAGCCCGAGGAAGCCGCAGCGGAAGCCGAAGCCGAGCGCGGCCGAGGTCTCCATCTCGAAGGAGAAGGAGGCATCGTTCAGCGCCAGCTTCTCGATCGCGTCGCGCAAGTCCTCGAACTCGGCGCTGTCCACCGGGAAGAGACCGCAGAACACCACCGGAACCGAGGGTTTGAAGCCCGGCAGCGGCTTGTCCGCGCCCTTCTTCTCGTGGGTGATCGTGTCGCCGACCTTGGTGTCGCGCACCTGCTTGATCGAGGCGGTGATGAAGCCAATCTCGCCCGGGCCCAGTTCATCGACGTTCTGCATCGCCGGGCGGAAGACGCCGATCCGGTCGACCTGGTGGATCGTGCCGTTCTGCATGAATTTCACGCGGTCGTTCTTGCGCAGGAAGCCGTCCATGACCCGCACCAGGACCACGACCCCGAGGTAGGGGTCGTACCAGCTGTCCACCAGCATCGCCTTCAGCGGCGCGTCCCGGTCCCCGGTGGGCGCAGGCAGCTTGGCGATGATCGCCTCCAGCGTCTCGTGGATGCCGATGCCGGACTTGGCCGAGACCATCAGCGCCTCGGAGGCGTCGATGCCGATCACGTCCTCGATCTGCTCCTTCACGCGCTCGGGCTCGGTCGCGGGCAGGTCGATCTTGTTCAGGACCGGGATGATCTCGTGGTCCGCCTCGATCGCCTGGTAGACGTTTGCCAGGGTCTGCGCCTCGACGCCCTGGGTCGAATCGACCACCAGCAGCGAGCCTTCGACGGCGCGCATGGACCGCGACACCTCGTAGGCGAAGTCGACGTGGCCGGGGGTGTCGATCAGGTTGAGGATGTAAAGTTCGCCATTGTCGGCGATATACTCGATCCGGACGGTGTTCGCCTTGATCGTGATGCCGCGCTCGCGCTCGATATCCATCGCGTCGAGCAGCTGCTCTTTCATCTCCCGTTCGGAAACGGTGTTCGTGGACTGGATCAGCCGGTCGGCCAGGGTGGATTTCCCGTGGTCGATGTGGGCTACGATGGAGAAGTTACGGATATGCGCGAGATCGGTCATGATGGGCAGCATATGCGGGGGAAAAGGCCGTTTGGCAAGGGTCTGTCGCAGGGACGCGCGGCATGTGGCGGCACGTCGCGCCCGCCGCGGATCGCCGCTTCATCTTTCTCCAAATACCTCCGGGGGGAATTGCGCGCATCGCGCGCAAGGGGGGCAGCGCCCCCGACCGGATTTTTCGAGGAAACCGGACCGGAACATGCGAAACGTCCGGGTCTCCCCACGGCAGCCCCCTGCCCCGACCGAAGCCCTCCGTCCCCATGCCCGGTGCCCCCATGCCGCAGACCCGATCAAGGCTGCGCCGCCCGAACCGGAAAGGGCTCCGCCCGTTCGATCCTCAAACGATCCCCCGGATCGTTTGTCGGGCAGCTGCGCCGCCCGAACCGGATCTCACTAATCCACGCTCGGGGCGCGGGGGACGGCGATGCCCTGCTTGCCCTGCGTGATCAGCCGGGCCGAGTTGTTGCCCGTGGTGTGGGACCAGAACCAGCTCCAGACCACCGCCACGCGGTTACGGGTGCCGATCAGGAAATAGATGTGCGCGATGCCCCAGACCCACCAGGCGAGCGCCCCGCGCAACTTGATCCGGCCGAAGTCCGCCACGGCGGCCCGGCGCCCGATGGTGGCCAGGCTGCCCTGGTGGCGATAGCGGAACGGCCCCGGCAGCGCCCGACCGGCCACCCGCGCCGCGATCACGCCGGCCACGTATTCGCCCTGTTGCTTGGCCGCAGGTGCCACGCCGGGCACCGGCGTGCCGTCCACGTTGGTCACCGCCGCCGTGTCCCCGATGACGAAGACCTCCGCCCGGCCCGGCAGGGCAAGGTCCGCCCCCACAGGCACGCGCCCCGCCCGGTCGCCCGCGACGCCCAGCCATTCGGCCGCGTGGCTGGCCTTCACGCCGGCGGCCCAGATCGCCGTCCGCGCCGGGATACGCTCCGCGCCGATGGTGATCCCGTCGCCGTCGCATTCCGTCACCGGGGTGCCGGTGCGCACCTCGACCCCCAGTTCGGCCAGGGCCTGCGTGGCATAGTCGGAAAGCCCGTCCGGAAAGGCCGGCAACACCCGCGGCCCCGCCTCCACCAGCAGCACCCGCGCCTCGCGGGTGTCGATGGTGCGGAACTCGGAGGGCAGCACCCGCTGCGCCAGCTCGGCGATGATCCCCACCAGCTCGACCCCGGTCGGGCCCGCGCCCACGACCGCGAAGGTCAGCAGCGCGCGGCGTTCCTCGGGATCGGACGACCGCTCCGCCGCCTCGAAGGCCGAGAGCATCCGGCGCCGGATCGCCGTGGCATCCTCCAGTGTCTTGAGCCCCGGGGCGGAACTCTCCCAGCTGTCGTTGCCGAAATAGGAATGCCGCGCCCCGGTCGCGAGGACCAGCGTGTCATAGTGCAGCCGCCCGCCGTCGGTGAAACGCAGCTCCCGGGCCTCCGGGTCCACGCCCTCGACCTCGGCCAGCAGCGTGCGCACCTCGGGCCGGTCCTTCAGCAGGTGCCGGATCGGCCAGGCGATCTCGGAGGTGGGCAGGATCGAGGTCGCGACCTGATAGAGCAGAGGCTGGAAGAGGTGGTGGTTGCGCTGGTCCACAAGGGTGATCTCCACCCTCTCCTGCTTCAGCGCGCGGACACAGGCGAGACCGCCGAATCCCCCGCCCACGACAACCACGTGATGCTTCTTCTCCATGACGATACCTTCACATCCGATAGATCTTTGTCCTCCCGGGGTGTGACCTAGGTCCCCCGCCGGGAATTGGGAAGGGATTTCGCTGCACCGCGGCATAAATCGGGAGGATTTCCGCCCTTGCTCCCGGCCGGGCCCGCCAGTTTCCGCCGTTCCGGGTGGAAATCGCATAAAAATCAAACATCTGGATACAGTGGTACACCGACTCACCGGGGCCTCACCCCGGCAGCGAGGCCACCGCCCCCCGCCCTGCCGACCGCCCGCAACGCCCCACGCGCGCCCCTGCAGGCTGGCGTCTACCACCCGCGGCGCTGCCCCCACGGAAACGTGAGATGCCGGATCGTGCCGGCGGCCTACCCTCTCTGGCAAATCAAACCGGGAGAGAGTGACCATGCTGCCCAGACGAACCTTCCTCGCCGTGGCTGCCGCAGGTGCGGCGACCACCGTGATCCGCCCGACCGCGCTGATGGCGCAGGCCGGGGCTTCCGACAGCTACGCCACCGATGGCGGCGAAGTCGTGGTGCGCCCCGTCTCGCACGCCTCCTTCGTGATGGAGACGCCCTCGGGGGTGATCTACTGCGATCCTGTGGGCGAGGCCGCACAATACGAGGACATGCCCGCGCCGGACCTGATCCTCATCACCCATGAGCACGGCGACCACTACAATGCCGAGACGCTGGCGGCCCTTGTCGGCTCCTCGACCCAGCTGGTGACCAACCCGGCGGTCTTCGACAAGCTGCCCGATGGGCTCAAGGCCCGCGCCACCGCGCTCGCCAACGGCGAGAAGGCCATGGTGATCGGCGTCGATATCGACGCGGTGCCCGCCTACAACACCACCGAGGAGCGCAAGCAGTACCACCCCGAGGGGCGCGACAACGGCTACGTGCTGCATATCGACGGCCTCACCCTCTACGTGGCGGGCGATACCGAGGACACCCGCGAGATGCGGGCCCTGACCGACATCGACGTGGCCTTCGTCCCGATGAACCTGCCCTACACGATGACCGAGGAGCAGGCCGCGGACGGCGTCGCCGCCTTCGCCCCCAAGGTGGTCTATCCCTACCACTACCGCGACAGCGATCCCGAGAAGTTTGCACAGCTGCTTTCGGACAAGGGCGCCGAAACGGAGGTTGTCATGGGCCCGTGGTACGGCTAAGCCGCAGGTGACGCAGCGTCGGCACTGCCGGCGCTCAGACGCGCTGTCATGGCCCTGTCACAGGGTGCCCCACAGGGCTTGACGCCACCGGCGTTTGGACATATGCAGCGCGGACGAATTCCGGGGCGCCGCCGCTGGCGGTGCCCCATCGCATTGAAGAGGGCGGCTGCCGCCCTGATGATCCAGAGCTGCACCAGACGAGGACGAAATCATGTCGCGCCGCTGCGAACTGACCGGAAAAGGCCCCATGACTGGCAACAACGTCAGCCATGCTAACAACAAGACCCGTCGCCGGTTCCTGCCGAACCTGAACGACGTGACCCTGCAATCCGAGACCCTGAACCGTGGCATCAAGCTGCGGATCACGGCCTCCGCCCTGCGCTCGGTGGATCACCGCGGCGGGCTGGACAAGTTCCTGATGAAGGCCAAGGACGCAGAGCTGTCCGACTCGGCCCTCAAGGTCAAGAAGGAGATCATCAAGGCCCAGGCAACCGCCTGAACCCTTTGATCTTTTGACGGTTTTACACCCTCGCCCCCCGGGCGGGGGTGTTTCCGTTTCGGGCCCCCGCATGTGTCGCCCGGTGACTGTCGCCCCGTATTTGTCGCCCCGTATTTGTCGCATTGTCCGCTTTCGCGCAGCGGATATAACGGGCGCATGTTGCGCCGCATCGCCGCCATCGGGCTTGCCCTTCTGCTGCTGGTGACCGCCCAGGCCATGGCCGAGGCGCGCACCCGGCCGCTGCCCGCGGGCATGGCGACGCTCTGCACCGGGACCGGTCCGGTGATGGTCCACGTGGACAAGGACGGCCAGCCCGTCGGTCCGCCGGTGCTCTGCCCCGATTTCGCGCTCTCACTGCTGCAGGCCGTGGCGCTTCAGCCGGTACTGCCCGCCCCGCCCGGGCTCTGGCATCGCTGGCAGCCCGAGGCTGTCTCCGCCCGCAGCGCCCCCTCCGAGGTGATTCTCTCCAGCGTTCGGGATCCACCCCACGCCGCCTGATCCCAGAGCGGATTCCAGACGAATCGACCGAAATTTTCCGGAGGAGAGACGAGATGTCCCCCAATTTCCTGCGCGTGGCCGTGACCGCGCTGACCCTTGCCGCCCCCCTGCCCGCACTCGCGGAGGGGATCGAGGTACATGACGCCTATGCCCGCGCCGCCTCGCCGATCGCCAAGTCCGGCGCGGCCTTCATGGTGATCCACAACCATGGCTCGACCGAGGACGACCGTCTGATCGGCGTCGCCTCCGACATCGCCCAGAAGGTCGAGCTGCATACCCATCAGGACATGGGCGGCGGCGTGATGAAGATGCTCCATGTCGAGGAAGGCTTCGAGATGCCCGCCGATGGCGAGCTGCGCCTCGAACGGGGTGGCAAGCACGTGATGTTCATGGGGCTGACCCGGCCGATGACGCAGGGCGAGAGCTTCGACCTGACCCTGACCTTCGAGAAGGCAGGCGACGTGACGATCACGGTGCCCGTCGACCTCGAGCGCAAGCCCGACCACGGCAAGATGGGCAACTGACACCGGTGCGCGCCCCGCAAGACGGGGCGCCTCTGCCTGCCGGGGTCAGCCCAGCAGGCCCTTCACCCAGTCCGGAACGGTCTGCGTCGCCGGGCCGAAGCGGGTCTCGGCGAATTGCGACACGACCGAGGACGGGTCGAGGTTCAGCTCGATGGTATGGGCACCCGCGGCATCCGCCTCGCGCACGAAGCCCGCGGCGGGATAGACCTGCCCCGAGGTGCCGATCGCCGCGAAGAGGCCGCAGGTCACCAGATGCTCGAAGATCTCGTCCATGTGATAGGGCATTTCGCCGAACCAGACGATGTCGGGCCGCCCGAAGCCCCCGCCGCAGGACGGGCAGACCTCCCCCACCTGCATCTCCATCGGCGCGGGCCATTGGTGCCCGCAGGCCGCGCAGAGCGCCTGGTCCAACTGCCCGTGCATGTGCAACACCTCGGCCCCCGCCGCCTCGTGCAGGCCGTCGACATTCTGGGTCACGATGATGACCTCGCCGTCGTAGTCCCTCTGCAGGGTGGCGAGCGCCGCGTGAGCAGCGTTGGGCCTGGCGGTGGCGGCCCCGGCGCGGCGCTGGTTGTAGAAGGTCGTCACCAGCTTCGGATCGCGCGCGAAGGCCTCGGGCGTGGCGACATCCTCGACGCGGTGGTTCTCCCACAGGCCGCCCGCGCCCCGGAAGGTGCCGAGCCCGCTTTCCGCCGAGATGCCCGCCCCGGTCAGGATGACGATCTTCTCCATCAGGTCTTTCCCCCGCGCTGGTGCTGTCCTATCACCTCACCATGTCCGATCCTGCAACGCCACCCCGCATCCTTTTCGTCTGCCTCGGAAACATCTGCCGGTCGCCGGCGGCGGAGGGCGTCGTGCGCCGCCTCGCCGAGGGCCGTCCGCTGGTTCTCGACAGCGCGGGCACCGGCAACTGGCACGTGGGGGAGCCGCCCTACGGCCATATGCAGCGGGCGGCGAAACGGCGCGGCTACGACCTGTCGGCGCTGCGGGCCCGTCAGGTGAAGGTGCATGATTTCAAGGACTTCGACCTGATCCTCGCGATGGACGCGCAGAACCTCGTAGACCTGAAGGCGATGGACCCGGGCACCGGGGCCACGCTGAAGCTCTTCATGGACTACGCGCCCCAGACCGGCGTCACCGCGGTGCCCGATCCCTATTACACGCGCGATTTCGATGGCGTGCTGGAGCTGATCGAGGCCGCCGCACAGGGGCTCCTGACCTCGCTCTGAAGCCGGGCGCTCTGAAGCCGGGCGTGCCAAGGTTGTACACCCGTCGGCACGTCCCACGACAGATCAGCCCGGTCCGGCGCAGTTGCGCCTCCCGCCCCGTCGCGATCGCATCCGGAACGAAAACGCCCCCGGGCGGGGGCGTCTCGATCAGCTGCAGCTGCGCTCGGCCTCGGCGCCGAAGGTCTTGTAGCGCGCCCAGAAATCGTTGTCGTTCTGGGTGGTCGACATGCGCACGTCCTGCGCGCGCTGCGGCTCGCGGAAGAACTTGGCGGCCTGACGCTGATCGGTCCAGTTCAGGGTCTGGTTCGCAACCTTCTGGATGCAGCTGCACAGCCCCGAGGAGCGCGCGCCCCGGTCCGAGCTCATGCAGGCGCGGCTGATGGGGCCGGCATTTGCGGAAGTTGCGACGTTGGCGAGGGTCAACGCCAGAACGGCGGCCCCGAGAATGGTCTTGTTCATGTTTCTGCCTCTGCTCGATCGCGGTCCGGATGTTTTCCCCGGTCCCGCAGCACTTTAGGAACTGGTCGTGTGTTACCAGAATTCCAGCATTTTTTCAATCTGGGGCGATGAAATCTGACAAGATTGTCAACCGCGGGGTCCGCACCACCATGCGTTGTGGCGCGGTCCCGCGCAAAACCCAGCCCCTAGCGCAGAATTGGCGGCTTGTCGGGGTCCGATCCGGGGGCCACACGCTCGACCCGGGCCGGTTTCTGGACCTCAGGTTCGGGCAGGTCGACCTTCAGACCGCGCCGCAGGAGCGCCGCGCCCACGGCAGATTCGGCGGCGAAGAAGCCCACGTCCATCCAGCCCGCGTCGATCCCGGAGAAGGCGAGCGCCTCGCCCGCAGCCTTGGCCAGGGGCGCCTCGGCCCCGTCCTTCACGTCGATGAAGCCCAGCATGTGGCCGCGCGCGCCGCTGTCATAGACGACCTCGGCCAGCACCGCGGACACCGCGAGGCCGCCCGCCATCGCCAGCTTCACGTCGAGCCCCTGCAGCAGCACCTCGGGCAGCTTGCCCGGCGCGTGGACCTCGGCAATCCGGGCCTCCATCTCGTCGGGCGCGTGGCCCAGCGTCTCGGCCAACCAGCCGAGCGCCTCGGGCGGCAGCAGGATCGAGGAGGGCGCCACGCCGAGGTTCACCCCCAGCCCGATCCCCTGCCCCGCGAGCGCAGCGGCGATCACCCGGCCCGACAGCGCCACGTAGGGCACCGGCAGCGGACTGAAGGCGGAGAGCCGTTCCTCGCGGTCGAAGACCAGCGCCACCTGTTCGCCCTCGCCGAGGTCGAAGATATGCGGGCTGACGGTCTCGGGCTTGGCCTCCTCGGTCAGCATCAGGAAGAGTTCGTTGTCGGCCAGCCGTTCGTAGAAGCGCAGCCGTGCGGCGTCGTCCTCGGGGGCGGCCTCCATCGCCGCGTGGGCCTGATCCAGCGGGGTCAGCTCTGCCTCGGGTGTGTCTGTCATTGCAGCGCCTCCTGCACTTTCAGCCGCAGGACGGGCAGCAGCGCGTCCTCGAACCATGGGTTTCTGCGAAGCCAAGCCGTATTGCGCCACGACGGATGAGGCAAGGGCAGGACGTCCGGAAGATGGTCGCGCCAGCCCATGACACGCTCCGTCACGCCCATCCGCTCGCCGAGGTGCCAACGATGCGCATGGGCCCCGATCAGGAGCTTCAGCCGGATGCCCGGCAGTGCGGCCATGACCCGCTCGTGCCAGAGCTCGGCACAGATCGGTGGCGGCGGCAGGTCCGATCCCTTCGCGTCATAGCCCGGGAAGCAGAAGGCCATCGGCACCACTGCCACCCGGGTCAGGTCGTAGAAGGTCTCGCGGTCGATCCCCATCCAGTCGCGCAGCCGGTCGCCGGATCGGTCGTCGAAGGGCCTGCCGCTTTCATGCACCCGCATCCCCGGCGCCTGCCCTGCCACCAGCAGCCGCGCCCCGGGCCGGAACCAGGCCACCGGACGCGGCCTGTGGGCAGTGCGCGTGGCGGCAAAGCGCGCGGCGCAGACGCGGCAGGCGCGGATCTCCTCCACCAGCGGGGGCACGAGGGCGGGGCTGTCATCTGGCATGGGCTCAGGTTGCACCGGCACGGCAGGAGGTCAACCCATGCCGCCCGCGCCCCCACGGGCGCCCCGCAACCTCCGCTAGAACCGAAAGATGGCGAAACAATCCAGCCCCTGTCACCGGATTGCTGCGGTGTTTGGTTAACCAAGCCACAATTTCGCCGCGATAACTTGGCATACGGCACACTCCTGCCGCATACTATACGCCATGGGGCAGCCACAGCAGATCCTCGCCAAAGGGGACGCAGGGTAGAGCCGGAGCGTCGAATGCTCGAATTCGAGAACGTCAGCAAGTCCTTCTGGACAGGCAAACAGCGCAAGGTGATCCTCGACCAGGTTTCGTTCCGGGTCGAGCTTGGTCGCTCGCTCGGCATCCTCGCCCCCAACGGCACCGGCAAGACCACCCTGATCAACATGATGGCCGGGCTGGAGAAACCCGACGAGGGGCATATCCACCGGATGTGCAAGATCTCCTTCCCCCTCGGCTTCATGGGCGGCGTCATCTCGCGCCACTCCGCCTTCGAGAACGCCCGCTACATCGCACGGCTCTACGGGCTGGATCCGGATTACGTCGAGGCCTTCTGCCGCTGGATGTGCAACCTCGGCGATTACTTCGAGCAGCCGATCGGCACCTATTCGCAGGGCATGCGGGCGCGGTTCAGCTTTGCCCTGATGCTGGCGCTCGACTTCGACATGTACCTGATCGACGAGGGCATGCCCTCCTCCACCGACGTGGAATTCAACCGCAAGGCCGGGGAAATCCTGCGCGAGCGGCTGGCGACGACCACCGTGGTCATCGTCTCGCACCAGCCGCAGGTCCTGCAGAAATTCGCCAGCGAGGCCGCCGTCCTGATGAACGGCCAATTGCATATGTTCGACACCTTGGAAGAAGCGAAGCACCTCTATGACTACGAAACCCAAGGCTAAGAAATTCCGTCTCCGTCGCGGCGAGGGCACCGAAGGCGGCGCAGTCCCCCGTGGTGAGGCCTGCATCGAGACAGGCGCTGAACGGGGCGCTGAACGGGGACTTGAGCAGGGCGCCAATGCGGGCGTCGCGCCCAAGGTCGACCTCGGTGCGGCCACGCCGCAAGCCACGCCCGACAGCACGCCTGACGCCCCTCAGGCGCAGAAACCCACCTCCCCGGTCGAACTGCGCGCGGCACTTCTGAAACGGGCCGAGACCGCACAGGCCGCCCGCGCAACGCCGGCGCAGCCCTCCGCGCGCCCCGCCGCCCCGAAGGCCGAAGCCCCCGAGCCCCCGAAGGCGGAGGCCACGGCCCCCCGCCCCCGTCCCACGCCGGCGCAGCCCGCGGCCGCCGCCCGTCCCGCGCCCGAACAGCCGTCCCGCCCCGCCAGCGTGCAGGTGCGCCGCGTCAGCGCCCCGCAGGGGGCCGCGGCAGGCCAGCCCCAGGGCCAGCCACAAAGTCAACCTCAGGGCCAACCTCAGAACCAATCGCAGGGTCAGCCCCCCCGCCCGGTCCCACCGCAGGCACAGCCCGGCAGCGCCCCGGCCAGCGGCCCGCAGGCCGCCGCGCCCCAACGCCCTGCCACAGCGCCCCGCCCCCTGTCGCCGTCCCGCGATGGCGAGGTGACCTCGGCCCATGGCATGAAAGTCGAGCAGGACATCGACACGATCCGCAAGGAAGGCCTCACCGGGCGCCAGCTGCGCATGGCACGGCGCGTGGCCCAGAAGCACGGCCTCGCCGTCACCTCCGATTTCGACGCGGTCCGGCAGTTGCGCGCCCGCGGGATCGACCCGTTCTCGCGGACCAATACGCTCGACCTCGTGGTGAACAACAACCAGAAGGAGCCGTCCGAGGAGGCCCGGGTCCAGCTGCCCCAGACCGTCGAGGCCGGCAAGCAGGACGCGCAGTTCCTCCCCTCGACCGAGCTCGCCTCACCGATGCAGCGCCGGATGCGCGAGATCGGCGAGATCCAGAAGGACATCGCCAAGCGCCGCCGCCGCCGTACCGCGCTGCTCTTCACCCGGCTGGCCTTCTTCGTCTTCGCCCCCACGGTGCTCGCAGGCTGGTACTTCTACGGCGTCGCCACGCCGATGTATGCCGCCAAGTCCGAGTTCCTGATCCTTCAGGCCGACAACCAGGGCGGCGGGGGCCTGGGCGGGCTGCTTTCGGGCACCCAGTTCGCCACGAACCAGGACAGTATCGCGGTGCAATCCTATCTGCAGTCCAAGGACGCCATGGTCCGGCTGGACCGGGATGTCGGCTTCAAGAGCCACTTCAGCCAGCCCTGGATCGACCCGATCCAGCGCCTGAGCCCCGATCCCTCGAACGAGGAGGCCTACAAGGTCTACATGAAGGACGTGAAGATCGGCTACGACCCGACCGAGGGCGTGATCCGCATGGAGGTGATCGCCGCCGATCCCAACGTGGCCTCGCAGTTCTCCGAGGCGCTGATTTCCTATGCCGAGGACCGCGTCGACGAACTCAGCCGCCGCAAGCGCGAGGACGGCATGGCCACCGCGCGCGAAAGCCTCGAACGGGCCAAGGCCGAACGGCGTGAGGCGCAGGAAGCGCTGGTCCAGCTGCAGGAAGGCTCCGTCGTGGACCCGGAGGGGATCATCGCGGGGCTCCGGGCGCAGATCAACAATATCGAGGTCCAGCTTCAGGAGAAGCAACTGCAACTGCAGGCCCTGCTCGACAACGCGCGGCCGAATTCGGCCCGGGTCGAGGGCGCGCGCGGCGACGTGGACCGGCTCCAGAGCATGCTCGACGACCTCAACGGCAAGATGACCGACGCCACCACCGGCGACTCTTCGCTTGCCGAGAAAGCGGCGCGGATCCAGATGGCACAGGCGGATCTGGCCACCGCCGACCTGTTCCTGCAGTCCGCGCTCCAGAACGAGAAGCAGACGGAACTGGAAGCCAACCGGCAGGTGCGCTACCTGACCACCAGCGTGCGTCCGGTCCCCCCGGAAGATCCCTCCTATCCGAGGGCGTTCGAAAACACCGTTCTGGCGTTTTTGATCTTTTCCGGGATTTACCTGATGATCTCGCTGACGGCATCGATTCTGAGGGAACAGGTATCCTCCTGATATGAAAACAGTAGAGATTGGCGCACTCTCGGTGGGCAACGACGCCCCGCTGACAGTGATCGCGGGCCCCTGCCAGCTGGAAAGCGCAGACCACGCCCACATGATCGCAGGCACCATGAAGGAGATCTGCGCGGCCCACGGCGCGCAGTTCATCTTCAAGGGCTCCTATGACAAGGCCAACCGCACCTCGCTTTCGGGCAAGCGCGGGCTTGGCATGGACAAGGGCCTCGAGGTCCTCGCGGGCGTGAAGGAAAAGTTCGGCGTTCCGGTCCTGACCGACATCCACAGCGAGGCGCAATGCGTCCCCGTGGCCGAGGTCGTGGACGTGATGCAGATCCCCGCCTTCCTCTGCCGCCAGACCGACCTCCTGATCGCCGCCGGCGAAACCGGGGCCGCGATCAACGTGAAGAAGGGCCAGTTCCTCGCGCCGTGGGACATGCCCAACGTGGCGGCCAAGATCGCCTCCACCGGCAACGAGCGCATCCTGCTGACCGAGCGCGGCACCTCCTTCGGCTACAACACCCTCGTGGCCGACATGCGCGGCCTGCCCCAGATGGCCCAGACCGGCTACCCCGTGGTCATGGACGCGACCCATTCCGTGCAGCAGCCCGGCGGCAAGGGCGGCTCCTCCGGCGGACAGCGCGAATTCGCGCCAGTCATGGCCCGGGCTGCCGTTTCTCTGGGCATCGCGGCCGTTTTCATCGAGACCCACGAGGATCCCGATAACGCGCCGAGCGACGGGCCGAACATGATCCCGTTACATGAGATGGACAAACTCATTGCCAGCCTGATGGCCTTCGACCGTCTGGCCAAGGCCGACCCGATCCGTTTGTAAAAAGAACATTAGAGCGAGACCAACGTGACCAAACCCATTGCCGACGTGACGCCGAACACCTGGGAATTCCTGCGCGATCCGATGATCAAGCCGACGGGTTTCCGCGAGTATGACGCCCGCTGGAAATACCCCGAAGAGATCAACCTGCCCGGCATGACGGCCCTCGGCCTCGGCCTCGGCACCCAGATGATCAAGCGCGGCATCGAGCCGGTCATCGCGGTCGGCAACGACTACCGCGACTACTCGCTCGCCATCAAGAACGCCCTGATCCTCGGTCTCATGCAGGCCGGCATCAAGGTGAAGGACATCGGCCCCTGCATCACGCCGATGGCCTATTTCTCCTCCTTCCACCTCGGGGGCTGCGCCGTGGCCATGGTCACCGCCTCGCACAACCCGAACGGCTGGACCGGCGTGAAGATGGGCTTCGACATGCCCCTGACCCACGGCCCGGACGAGATGGGCGAGCTGAAGGAGATCGTGCTGGAAGGCAAGGGCGAGGCCCGCGCCGGCGGCTCCTACGAGTTCGTCGAAGGCGTCTGGGATGCCTACATGGACGACCTCGTCGGTGACTTCAAAATGACCCGCAAGCTGAAGGTCGTCTGCGCCACCGGCAACGGCACCGCCGCGGCCTACGCCCCGGCCCTCTTCGAGCGTCTCGGTGTCGAGGTTGTCGAGAGCCACAACACGCTCGACTACACCTTCCCGAACTACAACCCGAACCCCGAGGCCATGGAGATGCTCCATGACATGGCCGACAGCGTGAAGGCCTCCGGCGCGGACTTCGCGCTCGGCTTCGACGGGGACGGCGACCGCTGCGGCGTGGTGGACGACGAGGGCGAGGAAATCTTCGCCGACAAGGTCGGTGTCATCATGGCCCGCGACCTCTCCAAGCTCTACCCCGGCTCGACCTTCGTGGCGGACGTGAAATCCACCGGCCTCTTCGCCTCCGACCCCGAGCTCAAGGCAAACGGCGTCAAGGCGGATTACTGGAAGACCGGCCACTCCCACATGAAGCGCCGCGTGCACGAGTTGGGTGCGCTCGCCGGCTTCGAGAAATCCGGCCACTACTTCATGGCCGAGCCCGTGGGCCGCGGCTACGATGACGGCATGCGCGTCGCAGTCGAGATCTGCAAGCTGATGGACCGCAACCCCGACATGCAGATGTCGGACCTGCGCAAGGCCCTGCCCAAGACCTGGTCGACGCCCACCATGTCGCCCTACGCCGCGGATACCGAGAAATACGACATCCTCGAGCGCCTGGTGCAGAAGCTGGTCGCCAAGGCCGAGGCCGGCGACACCTTTGCCGGCAAGCCCATCAAGGAAGTCGTCACCGTGAATGGCGCCCGCGTGATCCTCGAGAACGGCTCCTGGGGCCTTGTCCGCGCCTCGTCCAATACGCCGAACCTCGTCGTGGTCTGCGAAAGCTCGGAAAGCGAAGAGGAACTGCGCGCGATCTTCAAGGAGATCGACGACGTGATCCGCACCGAACCCGGCGTCGGCGACTACGATCAGACCTTCTGATCCCCCCTCGCCCGAACAGACAAAGGCCGCCCCCAGGGGCGGCCTTTCGCGTTCCAGGCCCGACATCCCACCACGGTGCGCCCGGCCCTCATCTTTCCCGAAATACTCCGGGGGTGAATTGGCCGCAGGCCAAGAGGGGGCAGCGCCCCCTTCTCGCTGCATCGTTTACAGTTTCCCCGTTCAAAGGGGGCCATGTCTCGCCCGGCCGCCGCCCCCCGCGAGAGGGGGCGCTGCGGATATCGGTCGGGCAGATATCGCTCAGACCGGGCCCCTCCCCCGCCCGCAGGGTCACAGGACCGTCAGCCCCAGGGCGATGATCGCGCCGGATAGGATCAGGTGCAGCGTGCAGAAGCCCATGATGTCCTTGGCCTTCAGCCCTGCGATGCCCAGGATCGGCAGCGCCCAGAAGGGTTGCACCATGTTGGTCCAGGCATCGCCCCAGGCCACCGCCATGGCCGCACGCGCCGCATCGACACCAAGCGCCTCGGCCGCGGGCAGGATCACGGGGGCCTGCACCGCCCATTGCCCGCCGCCCGAGGGCACGAAGAAGTTCACGATCCCCGCGCTGATAAAGGCGAAGAAGGGGAAGCTGCCCGGCGTGGCCAGCGAGACCAGCCATTCCGAGACCGAGGCCGCGAGGCCCGATTGCACCATGATCGCCATGATGCCCGCGTAGAACGGGAACTGGATCACGATGCCCGAGGCGCCCTTCACCCCCTCTTCCAGCGCGGCCAGCAGGTTGCGCGGGGTACCGTGGAGGATGATCGCCACGATCAGGAAGAGGAAGTTCACGATGTTCAGCGTCAGGGTGCCGCCGCCGAGGAAATACTGGACCAGGTAGGCAATCCCGGCGAGGCCGATCAGCCCGGTCAGGATCATCGAGTTCTGCAGCCGCTCGGCGGGGGTCATCACCTCGGGCTGTTTCACCTCCTTCTCCTCCAGCAGGGCCGGATCGACAAAGACGCTGTCCGCCTCGGAGGGCAGCATCATCCGGTTCACGAGCGGCACCACGATGAAGAGCGCCACCACGATGGCGAGGTTGAAGAAGGAGAAGATCGTCTGCGAGGTGCCGATCACGCCGATCTGCGCCTCGAAGGGATGGCCCGCCGTGGCGATCGCCAACGGGACCGACCCCGCGAGGCCACCGTGCCAGACGATGAAGCCGGAATAGGCCGAGGCGATCAGCAGCCGGTAGTCGACCCGCACCTGCTTGGCGATCTCCTTGGCAAAGAGCGCACCGACCACGAGGCCGAAGCCCCAGTTGATCCAGCTTGCCGCCAGGGAGACGACGCTCACCAGCAGGATCGCGCCCCCGGCGCTGCTGGCCAGCCCGGCCAGCTTGGCCAGCCCCTTCCGCACCAGCGGGGTGGAGGCCATCATGTAGCCGGTGACCAGCACCAGCACCATCTGCATGGCGAATTGCAGCAGCGCCCAGAAGCCATCGCCCCACATCGCGGCAACGGCCATCGGCGACTGGCCCTCGAAGAGCATGGCCGCGGCCATGACCACGACGGTCAGGATGATGACGAAAATATAGGGATCCGGCAGGTAACGGTCGACGACCCGGACCATCGGCCGGGCGATGAAATTCAACATGGGAAGCTCCTCTCGCGGACGAGGTCTCCTGCCCCGTCCAGAGCCACCCTGACGCATGACTGTGCCGTGTAAAGTGCAACCTCGTCAATGCAGGTATGCAATGGTGCACAAGGCCGGACGCTAGCGCCCGGCCTTGTGAATTCAAGAGCTTACCCCCCGGAAATCGGGCGGCAGACAGGCTGTCAGCTGCGCCGTCAGACCGGCAGCAGCCCGCGCCCCTTCAACAGCGCATCAACCCCCGGCAAGCGGCCGCGGAAGGCGATGTAGAGCTTGTCCGCCTCCACCGATCCGCCCTTGGAGAGGATGTTCTCCTGCAGCGATTGGGCGGTGGTCGCGTCGAAGGCATCGCCTGCCTCCTCGAAGGCCTCGAAGGCGTCGGCGTCCATCACCTCGGACCACATGTAGCTGTAGTAACCCGAGGAGTAGCCGTCGCCCGAGAAGACATGGGCGAAATGCGGCGTCGCGTGCCGCATGACCACCGCGTGCGGCATGCCGATGCCGGCGAGGACCTCGGCCTGTTTCGCCATCGGATCGGCGGGCGGCGGGCCGTCGTGGAATTCCAGGTCCACCAGCGCCGAGGCGACATATTCCACGGTCTGGAAGCCCTGGTCGTAGGTCGCGGCCTTCAGCACCTTCTCCAGCATGTCCTGCGGCATCGCCTCGCCGGTCTCGGCGTGGGTGGCGAAGCGTTGCAGCACTTCGGGTACCTCCAGCCAGTGCTCGTAGAGCTGGCTCGGCAGTTCGACGAAGTCCCGGGCGACCGAGGTGCCCGAGTAGCGTTCCCAGCTCACGTCCGAGAGCAGCTGGTGCAGCGCATGGCCGAACTCGTGGAAGAGCGTGCGCGCATCGTCGTAGGAGAGCAGCGCAGGCTCCCCTTCCGGCGGCGCGGCGAAGTTGCAGACGTTGATCACGATCGGCGTCTGGACACGCGGTTTCTTGGCCTGGCTACGCATCGCCGAACACCACGCGCCCGAGCGTTTCGAGCCGCGGGCGAAGTAATCCCCGATGAAGACGCCCACGTGTTCGCCGCCGCGGGTCACTTCCCACGCCCGGCAATCAGGATGGTAGAGCGGCAGGTCGAGCGGCTGGAAGTTCAGTTCGAAGAGCCGGTGCGCAGTGTCGAAAACCGCCTCAATCATCCGGTCGAGCTGCAGGTAGGGCTTGAGCGCGGTCTCGTCGAGGTCATGCTCCTGCTTGCGCCGCTTCTCGGAGTAGAAGCGCCAGTCCCAGGGCTCCAGCGCGCCGTTCACGCCGTCGTTCTTCATCATCTGGCCGAGGATCCACTCGTCGGCCTCGGCCTGCGACTTGGCCGGCTTCCAGACCTGCATCAGCAGGTCGCGCACGTTCTGCGCCGTCCCGGCCATCTCGGTTTCCAGCTTGTAGGCGGCAAAGGTCTCGTAACCCAGAAGCTTCGCCCGTTCGTCGCGCAGCGCGAGGATCTCGGCCGCGATGGCACGGTTGTCGGTTGCCTCGGCCATCTCCCCGCGGGACGTCCAGGCGCGCCATGCCTTCTCGCGCAGGTCGCGGCGGGTGGAATACTGCAGGAAGGGCACGATCAGCGAGCGCGAAAGCGTGATCGCGGGGCCCGCGACGCCCTTCTCCTTGCCTGCCGCCCGGGCGGAGGAAACCACGAAGTCCGGCAGGCCCGAGAGGTCGGTTTCGGCCAGTTCCATGAACCAGCCCCGCTCGTCTGCCAGCAGGTTCTGGGTGAACTGCGTGCCCAGCACGGCGAGGCGGGATTTCACCTCCTTCAGCCGTTCGGCCTCTGCGCCCTCCAGCGCGGCACCGGCACGCACGAAATCGCGGTGGGTCAGCTCCAGCAGGCGGGCGTCGTCGGCCTCCAGCCCAAGGCTCTCGCGGCTGTCCCACAGCGTCTGGATACGCTGGAACAACGCCTTGTTGGCGTAGAATTCCGAGGAATGCGCCGCCAGCTTGGGCGAGAAGTCACGCTGCAGGGCCTCGCGGGTCTCGTTGCTGTCGGCCCCCGCCACGGTGAAGAAGACGGAGAGTACCTTGTCCAGCGACTCGCCCGAGGCAGCGATGGCGGCCAGCGTGTTCTCGAAGGTCGGGGCCTCGTCAGACGCGGCGATGGCGTCGATCTCGGCCTTGTGCGCAGCCAGGGCCTTGTCGAGGGCGGGTGCGAAATCCTCATCGCTGATCCGGTCGAAGGGCGCGATGTCGAAAGGGGTGTCCCAAGTCGTGAGCAGTGGATTTGTCATGTTATGCTCCTTTGCTCAAAAGTTAGTGTGATGTCGTGTGCTTCGCCAGTCCCCCGGTTCCGCAAACCGGGCAATGCGGGCGTGGCTTGAGGGTGATCTGGCGGGTCTCGTTCCAGAGTGCGTCATAGATTATCATCCGGCCGCGCAGGTCCTGCCCGGCCCGGGTGATCAGCTTGACCGTCTCCACCGCCATCATCGAGCCGACGACGCCGGGCAGCGGCCCCAGCACGCCCGCGATGGCACAGGCGGGGGCCAGTTCGGCGGGGGGTTCCTGCGGGACGATGCACTGGTAGCAGGGCGCGCCCTTGGCGGGGTCGTAGGTGCTGACCTGCCCCTCCCATTGCGACAGCGCGCCCGAGACGAGCGGCTTGCCCTGCGCCACCGCCACGCGGTTGGCGAGGTAGCGGGTGGCGAAATTGTCGGTACCGTCGAGGATCAGGTCATAGTCGGCAAAGAGATCGGCGGCGATCTCCTCGGTCAGGGCCCGGTTGTAGGGGCGCACCTCGATGAAAGGGTTCAGCGCCTCCATGGCCCGCGCGGCAGACAGCGCCTTGGGCGTGCCGATGTCCGCGTCGCGATGGATCACCTGCCGTTGCAGGTTGGTACCCTCCACCACGTCGTTGTCGATCACCCCGATGCGGCCCACGCCCGCCGCGGCGAGGTAGAGCAGCGCAGGCGCCCCCAGTCCCCCGGCCCCGATCACCAGCACCCGGGCGTCCTTCAGGCGGCGCTGCCCGGTGCCGCCGATGTCACGCAGGATGATGTGGCGGGAATAGCGGTCCAACTCGCTGGCGCTAAACGGGCCCTGTGCGGGGGCCTCGGCGGCGGTCGCGGCATCCTTCGCGGCGACCTTGGCGCGCAGGCGGCGCAGGCCCTCGCGGTAGATCAGCACCACGGCAGCCGTGGCACCGAGGAAGAGCCACGGCACCGCGCTGCCGCCGGTGGCAGCCCGCAGCGCATGGCCTTCGGGCAGGGTCACGTGGATGAGCAGCGTCAAGGCATAGAGCCCCAGCGGCAGTGCCCACCGCAGCGCAGGCGGCAGGCGCAGCAGCGCCGCCAGTGCGTAGAGCAGGACGCAGAGGCCGAGGATCAGCGCCATCCGCCCCGCCTCAGCCCCGCCCGGTGGAGCCGAAGCCGCCCTCGCCCCGCGCGGTCTCGCTCAGGGCCTCCTCGACCAGCGCAAAGGCCGCCTGCACCACGGGGGCCAGCACGGCCTGCGCGACGCGGTCGCCATGGGCGACGGTGAAGGGCTCCTGCCCCGCGTTCATCAGGATCACGCCAAGGGGACCGCGATAGTCGCTGTCGATCGTGCCCGGCGTGTTCGGCAGGGTGATCCCGTGCTTCAGCGCAAGACCCGAGCGCGGGCGGATCTGGATCTCGTAGCCTTCGGGGATCTCCAGCCGCAGGCCGGTGGGGATCAGGGCGCGCCCCCCCGGGGCCAGCGTGATGCCCGCGGCACGGTCGGCCTCGGGCAGGTTGGCGCGCAGGTCTGCGCCCGCGGCGCCGGTCGTCTCGTAGGCGGGCAGCGGGATCGTGGCGTCGGCCTCGGGCAGCCGTTGCAGCTTCACGGGGATGGGGGCGGTCATTCGGTCTCCAGCGTCTCGGCGATACGGGCGGCAAGGCGCGTGGCCACCGCCTCCTTGGTCATGCGGGGCCAGTCCTCGGACCCGGTGTCGGTGATGAGGACTACGGCGTTCTCTGAGCCGCCCATGATCCCGGTCTCGGGGCGCACGTCATTGGCGACGATCCAGTCGCAGCCCTTGCGCGCGCGCTTGGCGGTGGCATTGGCCACCACGTCGTCGGTCTCGGCGGCAAAGCCCACCACCAGCGGCGGACGGCCCTGCCCCATCTGGCTGACGGTGGCAAGGATGTCGGGGTTCTCGGCGAACTCCAGCACCGGTAGCGCGCCGCCCGGCTGTTTCTTGATCTTGGACCCGCTGGCAGAGGCGACGCGCCAGTCCGCCACCGCGGCGGCAAAGACGGCCGCCTCCACGGGCAGCGCGGCCTGCACCGCCTCCAGCATCTCGCGGGCGCTCTGCACCTTCACCACCTGCACACCCGAAGGCGGGGGCACGTCGGCGGGGCCGGTGACGAAGACCACCTCGGCGCCCAGCGCGGCCAGCGCCGCGGCAATCGCCGTGCCCTGCGCCCCGGAGGAGCGGTTGGCGATGTAGCGCACCGGGTCGATCGGCTCATGGGTGGGCCCGGAGGTGACGAGGATACGGCGGCCTTTCAGCGGCCCCTCGGCAAAGAAATCTTCAACGGTGGCAAGGATCTCGGGCACCTCGCTCATCCGGCCGGGGCCGAATTCGCCGCAGGCCATGGAGCCCTCGACCGGCCCGACAATGTCGATGCCGTCGCCCTTCAGCGTGGCAAGGTTGCGCTGCGTGGCCGGGTGGGTCCACATCCGCACGTTCATGGCGGGCACCACCATGACGGGCGTGTCGGTCGCCAGCAGCAGCGTCGAGGCAAGGTCATCCGCCCGCCCGGTTGCCATCCGGGCCATCAGGTCCGCGGTGGCGGGCACCACGAGGATCAGGTCGGCAGAGCGGGAGAGCTCGATATGGCCCATCTCCGCCTCGTCGGTCAGGTCGAAGAGATCGCGATAGACCTTGGCTCCGGCCAGCGCCGAGACCGAGAGCGGCGTGACGAATTCCTCTGCCGCCCTGGTCAGCACCGGCGTGACGCTGGCCCCGCGTTCGCGCAGGCGGCGGATCAGGTCTAGCGACTTGTAGGCGGCGATACCGCCCGCGATGACCAGCAGGATGCGCTTGGATGTCAGCAAGGCTCGCCCCCTCTTTCGACGGCCCTCCAACGGGCCGGATGCGGGCGGACGATAGGGGCAAGCCCCGGCAGAGACAAGCGACAAGCCGGCCAGGGGCCCGGGCGTCGCGGGGTCAGCAGGCGCAGACCTCATCATGACCCCGGACATGACACCAGACATGACAAAGGCCCCCGCGGGGGCCCTCGCTCAAGGTCAAGTCAGGCAAGGATCAGTGCAGCAGGTCGTGCGCCACCGTGCCGTTCTGCTCCAGCATGCGGCGCATCTTCTTGAAGGCGCCAGCCTCCAGCTGACGCACCCGTTCCTTGCTCAGCCCCAGTTCGGTCCCGAGGCTTTCCAGCGTGCGGGGATCGTCGCGCAGCTTGCGTTCGCGCACGATCAGCTGCTCCCGTGGGTTCAGGTCCGACATCGCCTGCGCCAGCCAGCCACGCAGCAGGCCACGGTCGTGATCCTCGGCCACGCTGTCGGCGGCCTGAACGCTGTCGTCTTCCAGCGTCTCGATCCACTCGCGGCCCTCGTCATCGGCGGACTGCGTGGCGTTCAGCGAGAAGTCGGAGCCCGACAGGCGGCCTTCCATCATCTCCACGTCGCGCAGCGGCACACCCACTTCGGTCGCGATCATGTGGCGCATCTGGTGGCCGTCGAGGTTCTCGCCCCGCGACAGGGCCTCGCGCTCCAGACGGGCCTGCACCCGGCGCATATTGAAGAACAGCGACTTCTGCGACGAGGTAGAGCCGGTCCGCACCATGGACCAGTTACGCATCACGAAGTCCTGAATCGAGGCCTTGATCCACCAGACGGCATAGGTTGAGAAGCGCACACCGCGATCCGGGTCGAACTTGTCTGCCGCCTTCATCAGGCCCAGCCCCGCTTCCTGGATCAGGTCGTTCATCGAGGCGCCGTAACGGCGGTACTTCGAGGCCATCGAAATCGCGAGACGCATGTAGGCCGTGACGAGGCGATGCAGTGCCGCTTCATCCCGCCGGTCCCTCCAGGCGCGGGCCAAGTCCAGCTCGGTCTCCGCGTCGAGAAGCTCGGCCTTCATGGCACGGCGTGACAGGGACAGGTCGTTCGGATTATCCAGCGGCATGGCACCCCCCGGTGTCTTGGACGCATGGAGCGTCCTTTGTTTTGTGCTACACCTGCGAAACGCACGAAGAGGCGGTTTGGTTCACCAAAGAATGGCGAATATGGGCAATTTTTTTCTGCTGGTGGTCGGAGGCGCAGCGTCGGGCAAGTCCGCCTACGCCGAAAACGCCATGAAAAACACGGGCAAACCGCTGACCTACATCGCCACCGCGCAGGTCTGGGATGACGAGATGCGCGCGAAGATTTCCGCCCATGCCGCCCGCCGGGGGGCCGACTGGACGGTGATCGAGGCGCCCTTCGACCTCGCCGCAGCGCTGCGCGCCCTGCCCGGGGACAGCGCGGTGCTGGTGGATTGCGCGACGCTCTGGCTGACCAATCACATGCTCGCCGATCATGATCTCGCCGCCGCCGAAGACGCGCTGATCGCGGCCCTTGCCGCCTGCCCGGCGCAGGTCTGCGTCGTCACCAACGAGGTGGGCCAGGGCATTGTTCCGGAAAACGCCCTCGCCCGCCGCTTCCGCGAGGCACAGGGGCGGCTCAACATCCGGCTGGCACAGGCGGCGGGGACGGTGGTGCAGGTCACCGTAGGCCTGCCGCGCGTGCTGAAGGGGGCGTCATGCGACGGCTGATCTGGGTCCGCCACGGGCCTACCCACGCCCGCGGCATGGTCGGCTGGACCGACCTGCCCGCCGATCTGTCGGATACCGCGCGGATCACGCGGCTCTCCGACTGGCTGCCCGACGCGGCCCGCATCGTCTCCTCCGACCTGACCCGCGCCGTCACCACCGCCGACGTCCTTCAAGGGGATCGCGCCCGCCTGCCCCATGACCCCGCCTTGCGGGAAATGCACTTCGGCGACTGGGAGATGCGGCGCGCGGGCGAGGTGATGGAAAGCCACCCCCACCTCTCCCGCGCCTTCTGGACCGATCCCGGCAGCGCCTGCCCGCCCGGCGGCGAAAGCTGGCAGGACCTGACCGCCCGCGTCGCCCGCGCTGTCGACGCGCTGCTGGAGACCCCCGGCGACCTCGTCATCGTGGCCCACATGGGCGCCATCCTCTGCCATGTCGCCCATGCCACCGGCTTGCCCCCGCGCGAGGCCATCGGCCACAAGGTTGATCCGCTCTCCGCGACCGAATTGCGCCTGACCGGCAACGGGTGGGAACTGGTCCGGATCAACCACGTGCCCTGAGGGGGTGTCGGGCGGACGGCGAGTGGGCCCGGTGGCGATGGCCTATATTGCGCCTCTGGCCGCCTCAGAGGCCTGGACAAGTCCGCGCCATAGGCGCCGCTACTGGAACACCCCTGCGGGCCCGCGCTGACAATTGCGCAGGTAAGGACCTCGGGCGTTCATGATGAACGCCCCCTTCATCACCACCCGTGATGGTCCTCCCCACGAAACACCGCTTTTGCGGCACTGCAGCACGGGCTAGCCTTCCGGGCAGTCCACAGCAGCGTTTCAGCGGAGTTTCCGATGACCTACGAGCTTTTCATCGCCGATCGCGCCTTCTCCAGCTGGTCCCTGCGGGGCTGGTTGATGTTCGTGAAATTCGGCCTGCCGGTCACCTCGCGGATGATCGGCCTCTACTCCGGCACCATGGCGCAGGACCTCGCCGACGCCGGCCTCGCCCCCGCCCGCCTCGTGCCCGTCATGCGCAGCCCCGAGGGCATCGTGCTGGGCGAAACCCTCGCCATGGCCGAGATGCTGGCAGAACGCCACCCCGAGGCCGGTCTCTGGCCAGAAGAGCCCGCCGCCCGGGCCTTCGCCCGCTGGCTGGTGGCGGAAATGCACGCCGGGTTCAACGCCCTGCGTGACGAATGCCCCTGCCAGTTGCTCTATCAATACAAGGGCTTCGAGGTCTCGGCTGCCGTGCAGAAGGACCTCGACCGCCTGCAGGGGCTCTGGTCGCTGGCGCGCCGCCAATTTGGCGCCGAGGGCCCGTGGCTCTTCGGCCGCTACTCTCTGGCCGATGTCTTCTATGCCCCTGTCGCGGCGCGGATCGCGGGCTACGCCCTGCCCGTCGGCGAGGAGGCCGCCGCCTATGTCCGCCTCACGCTGGAGGAGGAGAAATTCCGCCAGTGGCGCGCCCTCGGCCTCACCGTCACCTACGACCCCGTGCCCTACGCCAAGCCGCTGCCCACCGGGCCATGGCCCGGCCCCGCGCCGATCCCCGCCCGGGCCGTCGCCAGCGGCCCCTCGATCAACGAGACCTGCCCCTATTCCGGGGATCCAGTCACCGATTTCGCCGAGATCGACGGCAAGGTGATCGGCTTCTGCAACCCCACCTGCCGCGACAAGACGGTAAACGACCCCGCCGCATGGCCCGCCACCATGGCCTTGCTCCGGTGACGCGTTAACCATTAACCAACCTTTCCGGCCCTACCCTGCCCGACATGCAAGGCCCCCACGCGGGGGCCGGAGCGCGGGCGCCGAAAGCAGCGCCCAAAGTGCAGGGGAGGCGCCGGAATGGCGGTGACGGCCTACAGCGTGGCCTTCGACGGGATCGAGGCCCGGCTGGTCGAGGTGCAATGCGCCCTGACGCCGGGACTGCCGGGCTTTGCCCTCGTGGGACTGCCGGACAAGGCCGTCTCCGAAGCCCGCGACCGGGTGCGCACCGCGCTGCAGGCGATGCGGATTGCCCTGCCCACCAAGCGGATCACCGTGAACCTCTCGCCCGCCTCGCTGCCCAAGGAGGGCAGCCATTTCGACCTGCCCATCGCGCTCGCCCTGCTGGCCGCGATCGGCATCCTGCCGCCGGACATGCTGGAAACCCACGTGGCGCTTGGCGAACTCACCCTCGACGGAGCCCTCGTCGCGGTGCCCGGTGCACTGCCCGCGGCCCTCGCCGCGGCCGAGGAGGAGCGCGCCCTGCTCTGCCCCGCCGCCTGCGGCGCCGAGGCCGCCTGGAGCGCGGGCACGCGGGTCATTGCCGCGCCCGACCTGCCCGCCCTCGTGCGGCATCTCACCGGACAGCAGGAACTGCCCGCCGCCCGCCCGGGCGAAGTGACCGCCCCCGCCGCCTTCCGCGACCTGCGCGACGTGAAAGGGCAGGAACGGGCCAAGCGCGCGCTGGAGATCACCGCCGCCGGGCGTCACCACCTCTTCCTCTCCGGCCCTCCGGGGGCTGGAAAATCCATGCTCGCCGCCCGGTTGCCCGGCCTCCTGCCCGATCTCTCCCCGCAGGAGGCGCTGGAAACCTCGATGATCCAGTCCATCGCCGGCGCCCTGCCCGAGGGCGGGCTCTCGCGTCAGCGTCCCTTCCGCAGCCCGCACCACACCGCGAGCATGGCCGCGGTGATCGGCGGCGGGCGTGGCGCGAAACCGGGCGAGGTCTCGCTCGCGCACAACGGGGTGCTCTTCCTCGACGAACTGCCCGAGTTCGGGCGCGCCGTACTCGACACCCTGCGCCAGCCGGTCGAAACCGGCGAGGTCATGGTCAGCCGCGCCGCCGCCCACGTGCGCTACCCCTGCCGCTTCCTGCTGGTGGCCGCCGCCAATCCCTGCCGCTGCGGCTACATGGCCGACCCCGAGCGTGCCTGCGCCCGTGTGCCCGACTGCGGGCGCGATTACCTCGGCAAGGTTTCAGGCCCGCTGATGGACCGGTTCGACCTGCGGGTCGAAGTGCCCCCGGTCGCCGTCCACGACCTCGACCTGCCCGCAGCCGGCGAAGGCTCTGCCGAGGTCGCCGCCCGCGTCGCCGCCGCCCGCAGCCTGCAGGCACAGCGGTTCGCCGCGCACCCGGAGCTGCGCCAGAATTCCGACGCCGAGGGGCGGGTGCTCGAGGAGATCGCCACGCCCGATCCCGAAGGCAAGGCCCTGCTCCTACGCGCCTCGGAGCGGTTTCGCCTCACGGCGCGGGGTTATCACCGCGTCCTGCGCGTGGCGCGCACCATCGCCGACCTCGCGGCGGAGACCGACATCCGCGCCCCCCATGTCGCCGAGGCGCTCAGCTTCCGGCTGGCGACGGAGGCCCCGGAGTAACCGAGCGATCTGGCCGGGGTGCCGGGGTGCCGGGGTGCCGGGGTGCCGGGGTGCCGGGGTGCCGGGGTGCCGGGGTGCCGGGGTGCCGGGGTGCCGGGGTGCCGGGGTGCCGGGGTGCCGGGGTGCCGGGGTGCCGGGAAACGGCTGGCGCCGCACGCCTGAACCGACAAGAAAAAAGGCCACCCAAGGGCGGCCTTTTCAAAAATCTGTCAGCGCCTTGCCAACACGGGCCAGCGACGGCCACGAGGAAAAGATCAGGCCCGCTTGGCCTCGATCGCCTCCCAGACCAGCGCCGCGACATTGGTGCCGTCAAAGCGCTCCAGTTCCTGTATACCCGTGGGCGAGGTCACGTTGATTTCCGTCAGCCAGTCGCCGATCACGTCGATCCCGACGAGGACCTGGCCTTTTTCCTTCAGCCGCGGCCCGATGGTGCGGCAAATCTCGAGATCGCGCTCGGTCAGGGCCACCTTCTCGGGACGCCCGCCCACATGCATGTTCGAGCGGGTCTCGCCCTCGGCCGGGACGCGGTTGATCGCACCGCCGGGCTCGCCGTCCACGAGGATCACCCGCTTGTCGCCCTTGGACACCGCCGGCAGATACTTCTGCACGATCAGCGGCTCACGCGAGAAGCCGGTGAACAGCTCGTGCAGCGAGGAGAGGTTGCGGTCGGACTCGGTGAGCCGGAAGACCCCCGCGCCGCCGTTGCCGTAAAGCGGCTTCAGGATGATGTCGCCGTGCTTTTCCTTGAAGGCACGGATCGTGCCGATGTCCCGGGCGATGGTCGTCGGCGGGGTCAGCTGCGGGAAGTCGAGGACCAGCAGCTTCTCGGGGTAGTTCCGGACCCAGAAGGGATCGTTCACCACCAGCGTCTTGGGGTGGATGCGATCCAGCAGGTGGGTGGTGGTGATGTAGAACATGTCGAATGGCGGGTCCTGCCGCAGCCAGACCACGTCGAAGGTGGACAGGTCCACGACCTGTTCCTCGCCCAGGCGGAAGTGATCGCCCTGCACCCGCTGCACCGTCAGCGGCCAGCCGCGCGCGGTGATCCTGCCCTCTTCATAGGCCAGCTTGTCCGGGGTGTAGTAGAAGAGTTCGTGCCCGCGGGCCTGCGCCTCCTCCGCCAGCCGGAAGGTGGTGTCGGCGTCGATGTTGATGGGCCCGATCGGGTCCATCTGGATGGCGACTTTCATGCGCACTCTCCTCGTCAGGATGGTTCGGAGAGACTATTGGCCGAAGTCACCGGGGGGTGCAATGGGCCCGGAGAAGATGGACGGCCAAGCAGGAAGTCAGCGCAGCGCATCGCGGCCGGCCTGACCGAAAGAGGCGCAGACCAGCCCGTCCGCAAGTTCCCGCAGCCGCCGCCAGCGCCTCTTCCGCGACGGACCTGAAAGTCGCAGCCCACGCACGGAGGCAGTCAACTCACCGGATCAGCAGTAGGCGAAAGCGTTCTCCAGCACCTGTACCGCGCCCTGCCCGTTCACGAGCGCAACATCGATGCGCATGTCGATGAAGTCCGCGTTCCGGAACCGTCCGCGGTATTCCAGCGCCGCCGCCTCGATGCGACGCATCTGCGCCGGGCGCAGGCGGCTTGCGGCACGGTCGAAATCCGGGCCCTGTTTCACCTCGACGAAGATCAGCCCCGTAGCGTCGCGCAGGACGAGATCGATCTCGCCGCGCTTGCCGCGAAACCGCTGCGCCATCAGCCGGGCCCCGCCACGCAGGTAGTGGCGCAGGACGCTCTCCTCCGCCGCCGCCCCGTTCTGATAGGCCGCGCGACCACGGGCGCGCCGCGCAGGAGAGACCGGCCGGGCCTCTGACACATCCCAATGGGCTTCATAGCTCATGATCCGGCCTTTCCCTGCGCTTCCCGGCGTGGCCTACTTCGCCTTCTCGAGGGCGAGCGCCCTCTGGTACACCTTGCGACGCGGCAGTCCGGTATCCGAGGCCACCATATCCGCCGCATCCCGGACGCTCATATCCTCCAGCGCCTCGGTCAGAATCTGGTCTAAGTCAGATTCGCTAATATTTGCCTTCTTCCCGCGATCCACCAGCACCACGATCTCGCCCTTCAGGCTGCGCTCGGCGCAGGTGGCGGCCAGTTCATCGAGCGTGCCGGTCAGCACTTCCTCGAATTTCTTGGTCAACTCGCGGCAGACGGCGGCCTGCCGGTCGCCGCCCAGAACCTCGGCCGCGTCGCGCAGCATGGCGGCGATCCGCTTCGGCGATTCGTAAAAGGCCAGCGTCGCGGGCACGCCGGCCAGGTCCGTCATCGCCGATTTCCGCTGTCCGCTGGCATTGGGCAGGAAGCCGGCAAAGAGAAACCGGTCCGTCGGCAGGCCGGCCAGCGTCAGGGCCGTGATCACAGCGGAGGCGCCGGGCGCCGAGGTCACGGCCACGCCTTCGGCCCGCGCCGCCCGGGCGAGGTCGAAGCCGGGGTCGGCCACCATGGGCGTACCCGCCTCGGAGGCATAGGCCACGGATTTGCCCTCGGCCAGCGCCTGCAGCAGCCTCGGGCGCACCTGCGCGCCGTTGTGGTCATGATAAGCCAGCAGCGGCCGGTCGCCGAGGGGCACACCGTGGATTTCCAGCAGGTGCCGCATGGAACGGGTGTCTTCGGCCGCGATCACGTCTGCGCTGGCGAGGATGTCGAGGGCCCGCAGGGTGATGTCCCGTGCCGTCCCGATGGGCACCGCCACGAGGTAGAGCCCGGGCGCGAGGGATTGCGGCAGGTATGCACCCGCCGGTTTGGAAACTGTGCCATTCATCGCTGGACCCCGTTTACGATGCGTCTATTATCCTCTGGAGATATGCCCCCAAGGGGCCGACCCGAGCCACGGATCCGAGGAGTCTCCCATGTTCGCCCTTCCGCGCGCCGCCCGCAAGGCGTTTGCCAGCATCACCGCGGGTGTCGCCGCCCTGACGCTCGCCGCCTGTGAGCCGGTTTCCATGAGCGGGGGGTCCACGGGCCCGTCGATCAACACCTCCGCCCCCGTCCCCGTCGCCCTTCTCGTCCCTCGCGGGTCTGGCAGTTCGGGTGATGACGTTCTGGCGCAAAGCCTTGAAAACGCGGCCCGCCTCGCGGCGAACGACCTGGACGGCGTGCAGATCGACCTGCGGGTCTACAACACCGCCGGCAATGCGGCCACGGCGCAGAGCATCGCCTCCAAGGCGATCGACGACGGTGCCAAGATCATCCTCGGCCCGGTCTACGGCGAGAGCGCGAATGCCGTGGGCATCGTCGCCGCGCAACGTGGCGTCAACGTGCTGGCCTTCTCGAACAACCCCACCGTGGCGGGCGGCAACGTCTTCATCCTCGGCCCGACGTTCCAGAACACGGCCAACCGGCTGGCGCGCTATGCCAAGGACCAGGGCAAGCAGAACATCGTCGTGGTCGCCTCGACCAACCTGGCCGGCCAGCTGGGCCAGCAGGCGATCCAGTCGGCTGCCCAGACCGCCGGCGTCAACGTCGCCAGCAGCGTCACCTACGAATTCTCGCAGCAGGGCGTGATGAGTGCCGTGCCGCGGGTGAAATCCGCCGTGGACCAGGGCGCCGACGCGATCTTCCTGACCGCCGACACCTCGGGCGCGCTGCCGCTCTTCAGCCAGCTGCTGCCGGAACAGGGCGTCTCGCCCGCCGCGACGCAGTTCATCGGCCTGACCCGCTGGGACATCCCGCCCCAGACGCTGGAACTGCCCGGCGTACAGGGCGGCTGGTTCGCCATGCCCGACCCCAACCTGTCGCAGCAGTTCTCGTCGCGCTATGCGGCGGCCTACGGCGGCCAGCCGCACCCGATCGGCTCGCTCGCCTATGACGGTATCGCGGCCATCGGCGCGCTCGTGAAGCAGGGCCGCGGCGACGCGCTGACCGGCCAGGCGCTGACCCAATCCGCCGGGTTCCAGGGCGTGGGCGGCGTGTTCCGCCTGCTGGGCAACGGCACCAACGAACGCGGCCTCGCCGTGGCGACAGTCCGGGACGGCCAGGTCGTGGTGATCGACGCCGCCCCGCGCGCCTTCGGCGGGTTCGGCTTCTGATCCTTTCGGAGACGATCCACTAGATGACACTTACGATGGAACGGCCGGACGATCTGATTTGTCCGGCCGAGACGATTTTCGACCAGGGCGCCATGGATGCCCGTATCGCGAAGGCCCTCGAGGAGACCGGCGGCGGCAAGCCGTTCCGCGACGTCCTCGTGCCCCTGTTGCAGGAGGCCCTGACCGAGGGCCGCACCACCATTGCCGCCGCCTTCGCCGCCCATCCCTTCGACAGCCGCGCCACCACGGCCGCCTACTCCTGGCTGATGGACTGCGTGATCCGCACCGCGTTGAGCGCCACCGTCCACCACATCACGCCGCAGGAAAAGGGCAAGCCCACCGTCTTCGCGGTCTGCGCCGTGGGCGGCTATGGCCGTGGCGAGATGGCACCGCAGTCCGACGTGGACCTGCTGTTCCTCGCCCATCACAAGATCACCCCCTGGCTCGAGAGCCTGATCGAGACGCTGCTCTACATCTTCTGGGATCTGCACCTGAAGGTCGGGCACTCCTCGCGCACCATCAAGGATTGCCTGAAGATGGGCGCGGAGGATTACACGATCCGCACCGCGCTGATGGAATCCCGCCTGCTGGCCGGCGACGGCAAGCTGGGGCTGGAGCTGGAAAGCCGGCTCTGGACCGAACTGTTCAGCGGCACCGAAAGCGATTTCATCGAGGCCAAGCTGGAGGAACGCGCCGCGCGCCACCGCAAGCAGGGTGGACAGCGCTACGTGGTGGAGCCCAACGTGAAGGAGGGCAAGGGCGGCCTGCGCGACCTGCAGTCGCTCTACTGGATCGCGAAGTATGTCCACGGCGTGCAGTCAGTGCAGGATCTCGTGCGCCTCGGGGTCTTCACCGACGAGGAATACCGCACCTTCCGCGCCGCCGAGGATTTCCTCTGGGCGGTGCGCTGTCACCTGCACCTGATCGCCGAACGGCCCATGGACCAGCTCACCTTCGACATGCAGGTGCAGGTGGCCGAGCGCATGGGCTATGTCGACAAGGGCGGGCGTCGCGCGGTCGAGCATTTCATGCAGGCTTATTTCCGCCACGCCACGCAGGTGGGCGACCTGACCCGCATCTTCCTGACCAAGCTGGAAGCGACCCACGTCAAGACAGAGCCCCTGCTGCAGCGGCTCTTCCGGCGCGCGCCCAAGGTCAAGCCGCCCTATGCCACGGTGCACAACCGGCTGGCGATCGGCGACGAGGAGGCCTTCCTCGCGGACAAGCTGAACCTGCTGCGGCTCTTCGACGAGGGGCTGCGCACCGGGCTGCTGATCCATCCGGATGCCATGCGCCTTGTCTCCGCGAACCTGAAACTGATCGACGAGGACATGCGCAACACCCCCGAGGCGCAGGAGATCTTCCTCAACCTGCTGCTCAAGCACGGGAACCCGGAACGCTCGCTTCGGCGGATGAACGAGCTCGGCGTGCTCGCCGCCTTCATCCCCGAGTTCGAGCCCATCGTGGCGATGATGCAGTTCAACATGTATCACGCCTACACGGTGGACGAGCACACCATCCAGTGCATCCGCACGCTGGCCCAGATCGAACACGGCGAACTGCGCGAGGAACTGCCCGTCGCCTCGACGATCCTCGCGGACGGGGTCAACCGCAAGGTGCTCTACGTCGCGCTGATGCTGCATGACATCGGCAAGGGCCGGGACGAGGATCACGCCGTCCTTGGCGCCAAGATCGCCCGCAAGGTGGCCCCGCGCCTCGGCCTCACGCCCGAGGAATCCGCCACCGTGGAATGGCTGGTGCGCTATCACCTGCTGATGTCCGACATGGCGCAGAAACGCGACATCGCGGACCCCCGCACCGTGCGCGACTTCGCCAAGGCGGTGCAGACGGTCAAGCGGCTGGACCTGCTGACGGTTCTGACGGTCTGCGACATCCGCGGCGTCAGCCCGACGACGTGGAATAACTGGAAGGCGGCGCTGCTGCGTTCGCTCTACCGCCAGACCAAGCGGGCCATGGAAACCGGGCTGGAAGAGCTCAACCGCACCCGGCGCGGCGAAGAGGCCGTGGCCTCGCTGCGCGATGCGCTGAAGGACTGGCCCCGGGAGGACCTCGCCGTCGAGGTCAAGCGGCACTACCCGCCCTACTGGCAGGGCCTGCACGTGACCGCTCATGCGGAATTCGCCCGCATGCTGCGTACGCTGGGCCCGGACGAGATCGCCATCGACCTGCACCCGGACGAAGACCGCGACGCGACCCGCGCGCTCTTTGCCATGGCGGATCACCCCGGAATCTTCGCCCGCCTGTCGGGGGCGCTCGCCCTCGTGGGGGCCAACGTGGTGGATGCGCGGTCCTATACCTCCAAGGACGGCTATGCCACGGCGGCCTTCTGGATACAGGATCAGGACGGCCATCCCTACGAGGCCAGCCGCCTGAAACGCCTGACCCAGATGATCCACAAGACCCTCAAGGGCGAAGTGGTGGCGCGCGATGCGATCAAGGACCGCGACAAGATCAAGAAGCGCGAACGCGCCTTCCGGGTGAACACCTCCATCGCCTTCGACAACGAGGGCTCCGAGATCTACACGATCATCGAGGTGGACACCCGCGACCGGCCGGGCCTGCTCTACGATCTGGCGCGGACGCTGGCCGCCTCGCATATCCAGATCTTCCAGACCGTCTGTGCCACCTTCGGCGAACAGGTGGTCGATACCTTCTACGTCAAGGATGTCTTCGGATTGAAACTCCACTCCGAGAGCAAGCGCCGCGCGCTTGAGAAAGCCCTGCAACAGGCCATCCGGGATGGCCAGGAAAGGGCCCGGTCTTGAAGCCGATCCGGCTGGCCTCGGGCCTTTTCACCGTCGGGATGTGGACCATGCTCAGCCGGGTGCTGGGCTTTGTCCGTGATGCGATGATCCTCGCATGGCTGGGCACGGGCCCGGCCTACGAGGCCTACGTGGTGGCCTTCCGGCTGCCCAACATGTTCCGCCGCTTCTTCGCCGAAGGCGCCTTCAACATGGCCTTCGTGCCGATGTTCTCGAAGAAGCTGGAAGGCGGCGAGGACGCCGAGGGCTTTGCCTCGCAGGCGATGTCGGGGCTGGCCATGGTGCTGATCCTGCTGACGTTGGTGGCGCAGCTCTTCATGCCGTGGCTGATCCTTGCCCTTGCCTCCGGCTTTGCCGGTCAGGCGCAATTCCCGCTGGCGGTGGACTTCGGGCGCATCGCCTTCCCCTATATCCTCTTCATCTCCCTCGCGGCGCTGCTCTCGGGCGTGCTGAATGCCTCGGGCCGGTTTGCCGCCGCCGCGGCCGCGCCGGTGCTGCTGAACGTGCTGCTGGTCGCCTCCATGGGCATCGGCATCCTCGTGGGCGGGGACGTGGCGCAATGGCTGATCTGGGCGATCCCGGTGGCCGGCGTCGCGCAGATGGTGCTGGTCTGGACCGCCGTGGGCCGTGCGGGCCTGCGCATCCGGCCCCGGCGCCCGCGCCTGACACCCGAGATGAAGCGCCTCGTGCGGATCGCCATTCCCGCCTGCCTCGCCGGGGGCGTGGTGCAGATCAACCTGCTGGTGGGCCAGCAGGTCGCCTCCTACTTCGACCGCGCGGTGGGCTGGCTCTACGCCGCCGACCGTCTCTACCAGCTGCCGCTCGGCGTGGTGGGGATCGCCGTGGGTGTCGTGCTGCTGCCCGACCTGTCGCGCCGCCTGAAGGCCCGGGACGACAGCGGCGCGCGCCATGCGCTGTCGCGGGCCGGCGAGATCAGCCTCGCCCTCACCATCCCCTGCGCCGTGGCGCTGGTGGTGATCCCCCTGCCCCTCGTCGCCGTCCTCTTCGAGCGCGGCGCAACCACGCGCACCGACAGCGAGGCGATCGCCATGGCCGTGGCGATCTATGGCCTCGGCCTGCCGGCCTTCGTGCTGCAGAAGATCCTGCAACCGCTCTTCTTCGCCCGCGAAGACACGCGGCGGCCGTTCTACTATGCCCTCGTGGCCATGGGCGTGAACGCGGTCATCGCCGTGGGTCTGGCGCCGATGATGGGCTGGCTGGCCACCGCGCTCGCCACCACGGCGGCAGGCTGGGCCATGGTCGGCCTGCTGGTGCGCGGCAGCCGCGGCATGGGCGAAGTCGCCCGCTTCGACGCGCAGTTCCGGCGCCGGATCTGGCGGATCACCGCCGCGGCGCTGATCATGGGTGCCGCGCTCTGGCCCGGCTACATGGTGCTGCACGGCTGGCTGAACACCGCCGGGCTGCGCTACCTCGCCGTTCTGCTGCTGATCCTCTGGGGCTCGGCGGTTTATTTCGGCGCGGGCCAGCTGATAGGCGCCTTCCGTCTCAAGGACTTCCGTGCCGCCGTGCGGCGCTGAGCCAAGTCGCGGGAAACAATTGCGGGGCTGAGGCGTTGTCTGGACGACCCAGACAGCAGAGGCCACAGCCCCGCATGACCCGCAGACAACTGCCCCTCCCCTCCTCCCTTGCCCACCGGCTTGCCCGCGTGTTCCGGCAGGAAACGGAAAGCGCCACGGCCACGGCCGTGACCGCGCCCGAGGCGCCGTTGCTCGCGCCTCTCATCACTGCCTCCGAGATGTTCCCGGAACTGGAGCGCCTCGCCCTCTCGGCGGAGCGTGAACTGCTGATGTCGTTCCGCATCTTCGATGCCCGCACCGCCCTGCGCAGCGAGGAAGCGCTTGCGCTCGACCTCGTCACATGGGCCGACCTGCTGGACCACGTGGCCCGCAAGGGCGTGAAGGTCCGGCTGTTGCTGGCGGATTTCGACCCGGTCTTCACCGCCGACCTGCACCGCGGCACATGGGCCAGCGCCCGGATCTTCGCCGCGCGGCTGCCCCCGGAGGCAGAGATCATCACCGCGATCCACGAATGCCGCCCCGCGCCGCTCTATGAATGGATCTTCCTGCCCAAGGTGAAATCCAAGCTGCGCAGCCTGAAACGCGCACCCGGCCATGCCCTGACGCCGTTGCAGCACCGCGCCCTTGGCGGCGACTGGTTCATCGCGCCCGTGACGCTGCACCAGAAGTTCGCCGTGGCCGACAATGCCCGCGCGATCATCGGCGGCATCGACGTGGACGAGCGCCGCTGGGACGGGCCCGACCACAACCAGCGCCCGCGCGACACCTGGCACGATGTCTCGATGCAGGTGACGGGCGAGATCGTGCCGCAGATCCGCAGCCACTTCGCGACCTGCTGGGAGCGCGCGCGCCACAACGGCGGCACCATCTTCTCGCCCGAGGCCGGGTCGATGGAGGAGGATGCGCTCGACACGATCCCCGATCCCTGGATCGAGCGCCGCATCGACGAGGCCGCGGCAGGCAAGGAGCAGGCCCCCAGCCTGCTGCGCACCCTCTCGGTCGGCTGCCCCGGTCCGTTCCGCTTCTCGCCCGAGACAGCGGTTTCGGAACATGTGAGCGCGCATCTGGCCGCCTTCGAGCGGGCCGAGCGCTATGTCTATCTCGAGACCCAGTTCTTCCGCCACGAGCCGCTGGCCCGCGCCCTCGCCGGGGCCGCCGCCCGGTCACCGGAGCTGGAGCTGGTCCTCGTCCTGCCGACGGAGCCGGAGCGGGTGATCTTCGAGGGGCACTACAGCGTCGACGCCCGCCACGGGCAGGCGCTGCAGCTGCGCTGCCTGCGCATCCTGCGCAAGGCCTTCGGGCGTCGCATGACGGTGGTCTCGCCGGTGCAGCCGCGCAGGGCGCCCGAGGGCGAACACCTGCCGGTGGAAGGCGCGGGCATCGTCTACGTCCACTCCAAGGTGACGCTGGTGGACGACCACACCGGGATCGTGGGCTCTGCCAACCTGAACGGGCGGTCGATGCTCTGGGACAGCGAGGCCTCGGTCATGTTCCACGATGCAGAGGCGATCCGCACCCTGCGTGAGCGGCTGGCGCGCAACTGGCTGGGTGCACACGGCGAAGGCAAGCCGGTGGACCGGGTCACCACATGGCGCGAGGCGGCGCTGGCCAATGCGGCGCGGCAGCCCGACGATCGCGACGGTTTCGCCATGCCCTTCCCGGAAAAGCGCAACCGCCACTTCGCCCGCTACGTGCCGATCGTGCCGGCGGCGATGTTCTGAGGATGTCGTAAAACCCTGCGGCGCGGATCACTCGCGCCGCAGGCGGGCCAGCAGCGCGGCAAAGCCACCGGGCACCAGCAGCGGCGTCAGCACGAAGCCGGTGACGAAGCCCGCGAGGTCCGCGACCCAGTCGGAATGCGCGCCGAACAGCAGGCCGAAGAGCAGTTGCAGCGCCATCAGCATGCCGATCAGCGTAAACGCCCGGGCCTGCTTCTGGCCGATCTGGCCCAGCCGGATCCACATCAGGTGGGTGAAGACCCCGATCAGCCCGTAGACCGGCGGGAAAGCCCCCATCAGCGGCATCGGGTCCTCGGTGAAAAAGCCGTAGGCCAGCGCACCCACGATGGCCGAGGCGAAGAAGACCACCAGCATCGCGAGCCCGTGGATCACCTCACCCACCCATTTGCCAAGCGCCAGCAGCATCACGCCCGAGAAGAGCGCCGAGGTGAAGGCGGGATGGACGAAGGGATAGGTCACGAAGCGCAGCATGTGCTCGGGCGGGAAGCGGCGGTTCTCGACCATCCAGTCGAAGATCTCGCCCGAGAAGGAGAACCGCTGGATCGCCGTCAGGCGCCAGCCGATGGCCTGCGGCCCCCCCACCACGCCCCAGCTTCCGAGGCTGAGCACGACCTCCATCGCCATGATGCCCGCGAAGAGCAGCAGCACGACCGTCGGAAGGGGATTGATCGGGCTCTCTTGGCCGGACTGATACATGGGCTCTTCCTCTGCAAGGGCGCTCAGCGCCTTGACGATAATTGGGGGCATGGGTAAGCGAGGTGCGGCAGAAAATCCAGACCAGCAAGCGAACCAGACAGGACCAGAGCATGACCGAGGCCGCCCCCCAGTTCACCCCGCGCGTCTTTTCGGGCATCCAGCCCTCCGGCGGCCTGACCCTGGGCAACTACCTCGGGGCGCTGAAACGCTTTGCCGATGCGCAGGATCAGGGGGTCGAGACGATCTACTGCATGGTCGACATGCACGCGATCACCGTCTGGCAGGACCCCGACGCCCTGCGCCGCCAGACCCGCGAGCTGGCCGCAGGCTTCATCGCCTCGGGCGTCGATCCGGAAAAGTCGATCCTCTACAACCAGAGCCAGGTCGGCGAACACGCCCAGCTGGGGTGGATTTTCAACTGCGTCGCCCGCATGGGCTGGATGCAGCGCATGACCCAGTGGAAGGACAAGGCGGGCAAGAACAGCCAGAACGCCTCGCTCGGCCTCTTTGCCTACCCGGCGCTGATGGCGGCGGACATCCTGCTCTACCATGCCACCCACGTCCCCGTGGGCGAGGACCAGAAACAGCACGTGGAACTGACCCGCGACATCGCGATCAAGTTCAACCACGACTACGGGACCGAGTTCTTCCCCCTGCCCGAGCCGGTGATCGAGGGCGCCGCCACCCGCGTCATGTCGCTGCGCGACGGCACCAAGAAGATGTCGAAGTCCGATCCCTCCGACATGAGCCGGATCAACCTGACCGATGACGCCGATGCCATCGCCAACAAGATCCGCAAGGCCCGCACCGACCCGGAGGCCCTGCCCTCCGAGACCGAGGGCCTGAAGGAACGTGCCGAGGCCCGCAACCTCGTCAACATCTACGCCGCGCTGAACGACCAGACGGTCGAGCAGGTGCTGGCAGATGTGGGCGGCAAGCAGTTCTCGGAATTCAAGCCGATGCTCGCCGACCTCGCCGTAGCCAAGCTCTCGCCGATCTCGACCGAGATGGCCCGGCTGATGGAAGCGCCCGAGGAAATCGACTCGATTCTGACCCGTGGCGCCGATCGCGCCCGCGAAATCGCCCAGCCCGTGCTCAAGCGCACGCTGGAGATCGTGGGCATGGTCCACGGCTAAGGCCTGCATCCCCCTCGGGGGACAGAATAAATCACAGGGGGCACAACGAGGCCCCCGACCCTGCCCGCGGCCCCTTGCGCCCGGGGGGGCTTTGACTATAACCCGCATCAATTTGCCGCCGGGGTACAGGACATGCCGAAGAGAACAGACATCAAATCGATCATGATCATCGGCGCAGGTCCCATCATCATCGGACAGGCCTGCGAATTCGACTACTCGGGGGCACAGGCCTGCAAGGCCCTGCGCGAAGAAGGCTATCGCGTCATCCTCGTGAACTCGAACCCGGCCACGATCATGACCGATCCGGGCCTCGCAGACGCGACCTACATCGAACCGATTACCCCCGAGGTGGTCGCCAAGATCATCGAGAAGGAGCGCCCCGACGCGCTGCTGCCCACCATGGGCGGCCAGACGGGCCTCAACACCTCGCTGGCTCTGGCCGACATGGGCGTGCTGGACAAGTTCAACGTCGAGCTGATCGGCGCGAACCGCGACGCCATCGAGATGGCCGAGGACCGCAAGCTCTTCCGCGAGGCCATGGACCGCATCGGGCTGGAAAACCCCAAGGCGACCATCGTCACCGCGCCCAAGATGGCCAACGGCAAGCATGACATCGCCTCGGGCCTGAAGGACGCCATCGACGCGCTGGAGCACATCGGCTTGCCCGCGATCATCCGCCCCGCCTTCACCCTTGGCGGGACCGGCGGTGGCGTGGCCTACAACCGCGACGACTACGAACATTACTGCCGCTCGGGCATGGAAGCCTCGCCCGTGGGCCAGATCCTCGTCGACGAATCCCTCCTCGGCTGGAAGGAATTCGAGATGGAGGTCGTCCGCGACAAGGCGGACAACGCGATCATCGTCTGCTCGATCGAGAACGTGGACCCGATGGGCGTGCACACCGGTGACTCGATCACCGTGGCCCCCGCGCTGACGCTGACCGACAAGGAATACCAGGCCATGCGCAACGGCTCGATCGCCGTGCTGCGCGAAATCGGCGTGGAGACCGGCGGCTCGAACGTGCAGTGGGCGATCAACCCCGAAGACGGCCGCATGGTCGTGATCGAGATGAACCCGCGCGTCAGCCGCTCCTCGGCGCTCGCGTCCAAGGCCACCGGCTTCCCGATCGCCAAGATCGCGGCCAAGCTGGCCGTGGGCTACACGCTGGACGAGCTGGACAACGACATCACCAAGGTCACGCCCGCCTCCTTCGAGCCGACCATCGACTATGTCGTCACCAAGATCCCGCGCTTTGCCTTCGAGAAGTTCCCCGGCTCCAAGCCGCACCTGACCACCGCCATGAAGTCGGTGGGTGAGGCCATGGCCATCGGCCGGACCTTCCACGAATCGATGCAGAAGGCGCTTGCCTCGATGGAGACCGGCCTGACCGGCTTCGACGAAATCGAGATCGAGGGCGCGCCCGACAAGGCCGCCGTGGTCAAGGCGCTCTCCGAGCAGACGCCCGACCGTATCCGCGTCATCGCGCAGGCGATGCGTCATGGCCTGACCAACGACGAGATCGCCGCGGCCACCGCCTTCGACCCGTGGTTCCTCGACCGCATCCGCGAGATCATGCGCGCCGAGGCCGAAGTGGCCGTCAACGGCCTGCCGGTGACCGAGGAAGGCCTGCGCAAGCTGAAGATGATGGGCTTCTCCGACGCCCGCCTCGCCAAGCTGGCCGGCCGGGACGAGGACAACGTGCGCCGCGCGCGTCACAACCTCGGCGTCACCGCCGTCTTCAAGCGGATCGACACCTGCGCGGCCGAGTTCGAGGCCCAGACGCCCTACATGTACTCCACCTACGAAGAGCCCGTCATGGGCGAGGTGGAATGCGAGGCGCGTCCCTCCGAGCGCAAGAAGGTCGTCATCCTCGGCGGCGGTCCGAACCGGATCGGCCAGGGGATCGAGTTCGACTACTGCTGCTGCCACGCCTGTTTCGCTCTGACGGACGCCGGGTACGAGACCATCATGGTCAACTGCAACCCCGAGACCGTCTCGACCGACTACGACACCTCGGACCGGCTCTACTTCGAGCCGCTGACCTTCGAGCACGTGATGGAAATCCTCCGTGTCGAACAGTCCAAGGGCAACCTGCACGGTGTCATCGTCCAGTTCGGCGGCCAGACGCCCCTGAAGCTGGCCAATGCGCTGGAAGAGGCCGGCATCCCGATCCTCGGCACCACGCCCGACGCCATCGACCTGGCCGAGGACCGCGAGCGGTTCCAGGATCTTGTGAACCGTCTGGGCCTGAAGCAGCCCAAGAACGGCATCGCCTCGACCGATGAACAGGCGCTGAAGATCGCCGAGGAGATCGGCTTCCCGCTGGTGATCCGCCCCTCCTACGTCCTCGGTGGCCGCGCGATGGAGATCGTCCGCGACATGGACGGCCTCAAGCGCTACATCCGCGACGCCGTGGTCGTCTCGGGCGACAGCCCCGTGCTGCTCGACAGCTACCTCGCCAATGCGACGGAGCTGGACGTGGACGCGCTCTGCGACGGCGAGACGGTGCATGTGGCGGGCCTGATGCAGCACATCGAGGAGGCCGGCGTGCACTCGGGCGACAGCGCCTGCTCGCTGCCCCCCTACTCGCTCGACCCCGAGATCATCGCCGAGCTGAAGCGCCAGTCCACTGCCCTTGCGCTGGAACTGGGCGTCGTCGGCCTGATGAACGTGCAGTTCGCGGTGAAGGACGGCGAGATCTACCTGATCGAGGTCAACCCGCGCGCCTCGCGGACCGTGCCCTTCGTCGCCAAGGCCGTGAACTCGCCCATCGCCTCCATCGCCTCGCGCGTCATGGCCGGCGAGAAGCTGGGCAACTTCGACCTCGTCGATCCCCAGATCGACGGCTTCGCGGTGAAAGAGGCCGTGCTGCCCTTCGCCCGCTTCCCGGGCGTCGACACGATCCTCGGGCCGGAAATGCGCTCCACCGGCGAGGTCATGGGCTATGACCGCACCTTCGCCCGCGCCTTCCTGAAGGCCCAGCTGGGCGCCGGCACCGACCTGCCGACCGAAGGCCGCGTCTTCCTGTCGATCCGGGACGAGGACAAGACGCCCTCGATGCTGGAGGCAGCACAGGGGCTCGCGGCCATGGGCTTCACCATCGTGGCAACCCGCGGCACCGCCGCCTGGCTCGCCGGGGCCTCCGTGGCCTGCGAGACGGTGAACAAGGTCTACGAAGGCCGTCCGAACATCGTGGACCAGCTGAAGGACGGCCAGATCGCCCTCGTGCTGAACACGACGGAAGGCGCGCAGTCGGTCTCCGACAGCCGCGAAATCCGCTCGGTCGCGCTCTATGACAAGATCCCCTACTTCACCACCGCCGCCGGCGCGAAAGCCGCCGTTCAGGCGATGCAGTCGCGGATCGAGGGCGAGATCGAAGTGGCAAGCCTCCAGTCGATCTGAACCCGGCCTATCTGAGCCCACTCTGTTTGACCCGGGCCGGATAATCGCACAGACTTCAGGGGCGTCCTTCGGGGCGCCCCTTCTGCTTTCGGAGTTCTCCCATGACCCTTCTCACGCGCCTTGGCCTGCTCCTCGGACTGATGGCCCTGGCGGGCTGCGACGTGCCGCTGGTTCCGCTGATCTGACGCCGTCAGTCTTGCGGCCCGGGCCCTGATCGCCCGCCGCGGATCGGAGCGCGCAAGCGATCTGGACAGCCCCGCGGCTCTGCGGCTATGCCCTGCCCATGGCCAAGCTCTACTTCCACTACTCCACCATGAACGCGGGCAAATCGACGATCCTGCTGCAGGCGTCGCACAACTACCGCGAGCGGGGGATGCAGACCTTCCTGCTGACTGCACGGCTCGACAATCGCGCGGGCGCAGGCCGGATCGGGTCGCGCATCGGCATCGGCGCCGAGGCCGAGACCTTCGGCCCCGGCGAGAACCTCTTTGCCCGCATCCGCGACCGGCTGGCCGAAGGCCCCTGCGCCTGCGTCTTCGTGGACGAGGCACAGTTCCTCGAACGCGATCAGGTCTGGCAGCTGGCCCGCGCCGTGGACGACCTGCGCGTGCCGGTGATGTGCTACGGCCTGCGGGTGGATTTCCTGGGCGAACTCTTCGAGGGCTCCGCGGCCCTGCTGGCACTGGCCGACGAGATGCGCGAGGTGCGCACGATCTGCCACTGCGGGCGCAAGGCAACGATGGTCGTGCGCCGGGACGGCAGCGGCAAGGCCCTGCGGGAAGGCGCGCAGGTGCAGATCGGCGGGAACGAGACCTATGTCTCCCTCTGCCGCCGTCACTGGCGCGAGGAGATGGGCGACACCGCCGAGGCGTAGGCGCCAAATTTCTTCGAAGAATTTTGGGAAGATTTTTCGATAGATCTTCCCGCCCGGCGTCGGCGGCAGTGCCCGCTCACGAACGGGTGCGCCCGGCCTCACCGGCAGGCAAAGCGCCTGTCACAGGCGCCCCGCCCTCGATCCAGTCCGTTTTCTTCGAAGAAAACGGTCCGGAAAATGTGCATTTTCCGGTGACCCGCGCTCAGGTCACCGCATTGGGAGGCGTCTCGCCTGCAAAGAAGGCGTCGAGGTTATCGAGCGCCATCATCCCCATGTCGGTGCGGACCTCTTCGCTGGCAGTGCCCAGATGGGGCAGCAGCGTGACGTTCTCGCGGCTCCGCAGCGCCTCGGGCACCTCGGGCTCGAACTCGTAGACGTCGAGCCCGGCGCCGGCGATCTGCCCGGCCTCCAGCGCCGCGATCAGCGCGGCTTCCTCGACGATCTCGCCCCGGGCGATATTCACCAGATGCGCATGGGGCTGCATCGCGGCCAGCACCTGCGCGTCGATCAGGTGGCGCGTGTCCGCCCCGCCCGGCACGGAAACGACGAGGATATCGACCGACGCCGCCAGCTCTGTCAGGCTCTCGATCTTTTCGGCAGGGAAACCAACGTCTTTCGGGGAGCGGTTGAAGTACTTCACGGTCATGCCGAAGCCGTGGTGGCAGCGCCGCGCGATGGCCTGCCCGATGTTGCCCATCCCCACGATCCCGACGGTGCGGCCGGTAACGTGGAGCCCCAGCAGTTCGGTCGGGTACCAGCCCTGCCAATGCCCGGCACGCACCAGACGCTCGCCCTCGCCCGCGCGGCGGCAGGACATGAGGATCAGCGTCATCGCGATATCGGCGGTGGCATCGGTCACCGCACCGGGCGTGTTGGTCACGGTGATACCAGAGGCGGCGGCGGCCGAAATGTCGATATGGTTAAAGCCCACGCCGAAATTCGCGAGGATCTTGCACCGGTGATGTTCGGAATCTGCAACGACCTCGGTGCCGTAATTGTCGCCCAGCGTCATCAGCACACCGTCGTAGAGCGCCAGCGAGGCCCGCATCTCGGCCCGTTTCATGGGCTCGTTCTTCTCGCGCAGTTCCACGTTGTAGGTGGCCTCGGCACGGGCGAGGACGGCGGCCGGCAGGGGCCGCGTGATCAGGATCCGTTTCAATGCATCCGCTCCCCGGGCGCCACCTCCTGGTCGGGGGCCAGCAGGACGATGCCCCCCTCGGCGTCGGAGACGCCCAGTACCAGCACCTCGGACATGAAAGGCCCGATCTGGCGCGGCGGGAAGTTCACCACGCCCATGACCATGCGGCCGGTCAGGCTTTCGGGGGTGTAGTGTTTCGTCACCTGCGCCGAGGTCTTGCGCTCGCCGATCTCGGGGCCGAAGTCGATCCACATCTTGATGGCCGGCTTGCGCGCCTCGGGGAAGGGCTCCGCGCGCAGTACGCGGCCCGCGCGGATGTCGACCTTGAGGAAGTCGTCGAAGGAGATATCAGCCATTCGCCAGTTCCCGCGATCGCTCCGTCGCGGCCTTCACCGCACGCTTCAGCAGCGCGGGGAAGCCATCGGCCTCGTCCATCAGCACCTCCAGCGCGGCCTGCGTGGTGCCGTTCGGGCTGGTCACGTTGATGCGGAGCTGCGCGGGCGTCTCGTCCACGCCCTCGGCCAGCGCCCCTGCCCCGGCCACGGTCGCGCGGGCCAGTTGCAGCGCCAGCTCGGGCGAGAGCCCCTGTGCCTCGCCCGCGGCGGCGAGCGTCTCGATCAGGTGGAAGACATAGGCCGGACCGGAGCCGGAGACACCGGTGACCGCATCCATCTGGCTTTCATCCTCGAGCCGCACCACCTGCCCCACGGCAGAGAGCAGCGCCTCGGTCAGGTCGAGGCCCGCCTCGCCGACGTTGGCGTTGCCGATGATGGCGGTGATGCCCCGGCCCACGGCGGCGGGCGTGTTCGGCATGGCGCGGACGATCGGCGTCTGCGCGCCGAAGACCTCGGCGAACTTGGAAATCGGGGTTCCGGCGGCGACGGAGATCACCAGCGTGTCGCCGTTGCCCATGGCTGCCAGCGTCGGCAGGGCATCGCCCATCATCTGCGGTTTCACCGCCACGAGCACGACAGCCGGCGCGGCGGGCACCTCGGTGTTGATGTGGACGCCCGTTGATTTCAGCCAGTCGGAGGGGTTCGGGTCGATCACCCAAACGGAGGTGGCAGGCAGCCCGCCCTCGAGCCATCCGGCCAGCATGGCGCTGCCCATCTTGCCGCAGCCCAGAAGCACAAGGCCGCGTTCAGCAACGATTTCTAGTGTCATATTTCCCCCGGTCGCTCGCCGTTTCAGGTCGCGCCCCCCCGGCGGGCGCGGAGGCGCGGGCCGGGGCGACGGGTACGGGGAAAATGTTTACGCGTGGCCGTAGGCCTCTGCAATGGCGACCTGCAGCGCTTCCTCGGCGGTACGGTTGCCCCAGACCTGAAGCTGGAACGCGGGGTAGTAACGCTCGGCCGAGCCGACGGAGGCGCGGATCAGCATGTCGATCTGTTCCGGCGAGGCCATCTGGCCACCGGTCAGCAGCAGGCCATAGCGGAAGACCATCATCTTCTGCTCGGTCCAGTAGGTGAAGGAGCCGGCCCAGCACTGGTCGTTCACCTTGTTCAGCAGTTCGTAGAGGCCCGCTTCCTTGTCCTCGGGCGGTTCCATCTCGAAGGTGCAGACAAGGCGCAGGGTCTCGTCGTAGGGGGACCATGCGAGGGTGACGGAATAGGTGCGCCATTGGCCTTCGACCGCCATGGCGATCTGATCGTCTGCGATCCGGTCGAATTCCCATTCGTTGAATTCGGCCAGTGTCTCGACGATGTCGATCGGATGAACTTCTTCCGTCTGGAACGTTTCAGCCATAGCCATGGCGCCACCTCATTTCTGTTGTAGCGCCGGGACGGGTAGCGCCCCAAGCGCTAGGTGCCTGCTCTAGGGGCAGGGCGATTTCCCCGCTCCCTTACCAAATATGGTGGTGCCGATGACAGGACCTGTAAAGCAATTTGTTGGGGACAAACTCAATAAGTTGTGGAAAGATATCTTTGCAGGCACATGAATAGATGCGACTTCGGGCAGCCGTTTGTCGCCGTCAGGCTTGATGCTTTTCCCCGCTAATTCACGGTCAATTCCCTGCATTCCTTGGCAATTCGAAAGCAAAAGGGCCGCGCCCTTGCGGTACGCGGCCACTTCGACGTTGTCTACCCGGGCCTCTGCGGGCCCCTGCCTCTCTTTTCCCTACGCGGCGCTGCGCCCGTCCGACTCGATCTGCGCCGCCAGCGACTTGGGATAGCGCACGAAGAGGATCGCCGGACTCTTCAGCCCCTCGCGCGCGATGCAGGCGGCGAGATCGCCCAGCGTGGTGCTGGCGTGGCGCTCGTTCGGCGTGGAGGCGGAGGCGACGATATCCACCGGGCAGGCCGCGGGCGCGCCGCCGGCCAGCAGGTCGCCCTGCACCTGCCCCGCCTTCTCGACCGCCATGTAGAAGGCCATCGAGGTGCCGGGATGGGCGAGGCGTTCGCGGTCCGGGGTCGCATCGCCGGGACGGCAGGTGCCGGTGGTCACGGCGAAGGTGTCGGTCTCGCCCCGCTCGGTCAGGGGCCGCAGCAGCGAGGCGGCGGCGGCAGAGGCGGCGGTGATGCCCGGCACGATCTCGATCTCGATCCCTGCGGCGCGGGCGGCCTCGATCTCTTCCGTGGCCCGGCCAAAGATCGAGGGATCGCCGGATTTCAGCCGCACGACGCGGCGGCCCCTGGCGGCCTCGGCCACGATCAGCCGGTCGATCTTGTCCTGCGGCCAGGCGCAGGCGCCCACTTCCTTGCCGACATAGACCCGGTCCGCGTCGCGGCGGGCCAGTTCCAGCACCTCCGGGTCGACGAGGCGGTCGTAGAAGATGACGTCGGCCTGTTGCAGCCGTTCAACCGCGCGCAACGTCAGCAGGTCACGCGCGCCGGGGCCCGCGCCGACGAGGGCGATGTGGCCCGCGGGGGCCGGCGCCTCGCCGGTGGCGATGGCCGTCTTCAGCAGGCGGGCGGCCTCGCGCTCGCGGCCCGCGAGATGGGCGCGGAAGGCGGCGCCGGAAAAGGCCGCTTCCCAGAAGGCACGACGGCGGGATTGCGGGATCGCCTCTGCCACCGCGTCGCGCAGGCGGCCGGCCAGCGCCACGAAACCGCCAAGGCGGGGCGAGAGCATCACCTCCACCTGCGTCTTGATCGACCGGCCCAGCACCGGGGCCGCGCCCTCGGTCCCGATGGCGACGACGACCGGGTCGCGGTCCACGATGGAGGGGGTGAAGGCGTCGCAATACTCGGGCCGGTCCACCACGTTGACCACGGCCCCGGCAGCCCGCGCCATGGCGCGCAGGCGCAGATCCTCGGCCTCGTCACCGGTGGCGATGAAGACAAGGGCGGAGTTTTCGAAGGTCTCTGGCGTGGCCTCGGCGACGCCACGGGCGCGGCCATTGGCGATCAGCGCGGCCAGTTCCGGCTCGGGCCGCGCGGCCACGATGACAAGTTCTGCCTCGGTCTTGAGCATCAGGCGGGCCTTGCGCGCCGCCTCTTCGGTCCCGCCGCAGATCACCACGCGCCGGCCGTTCATCCGCAGGAACATCGGGAAGTTTTTCATGTCGCACCACCGTTCAAATGCCAAAAAGCCGCCGATCACCGCGAGAAGCGGAGGATCGAGCAGCTTTGCTCATAGGTCCCGTCATGTAGGGAAATCGGCGGCGCCGTTGCCGCTGGGTCCATCTGTGCCGATGAGGGCGAGTCGCGCAAGGAAATTGACGCAACGACAGCGCGGACAGACATACATGCACCCAGGATGCATGGATTTTCAGCAACAGCGCAGGGCCGCGAGGCCAATACGGGCCGGTGCAGAGCGGTGCGGGGGCGTCTGGCGGGGGTCCGCCGTTGGCGCAGCGCAATGATTGACCAAATCAGTCGGAAATTGTAGGAGAGCGACAGCCAGCCCGGTCCCGATCAGGCAAGCGTACATGGGGGTGCCGCCCCCGTTTGCTCTTCCCTCTGCGAAAGGACCCGGCCATGAACGCGCAGTCGCCCCAGTCTTCCTTCGATCTCAGCGCCACCTGCCGCACCCCGGACGGCCACGCCCTGCTGGCCGCCCTGCGCCACGCGGGCGAGGAACATGGCCTTCAGATGTCGGGCGATGCACAGGCACTCAGCTGCGACACCGGCTATGGCCGGATGGCGGCGCAGGGGGCAGAGCGCGGGCTGGAGTTGCATCTGAACGCCGCGGACGAGGGCATGTTGCAGGTGATGCGCGACATGGTCCTGCACTTCCTTCAGCACCATGCCGAAGGGCTGACCATCGACGAGCTCAGCTGGTCCGATGACGCGACGCGGGCCGTGGGCGTGCACCCGCGCAACTTCCACCTGCTGGAGGTGGCGGAGGCGCGGCGCCTGTCGCGCGACTACATCCGCATTCGCCTCAAGGGCACCGGGCTGGCGCCGCTGGCGGAGACCGGGCTGCACTTCCGGCTCTGCCTGCCCCGCCCGGGCCGCGTGCCGGTCTGGCCGATCGTGGGGGCCGACGCCCGCACTGTCTGGCCCGAGGGCCCGGACGCGCTGCATACGCCGGCCTACACGATCATCGCGCTCGACATCGAGGCGGGCTGGCTGGAGTTCGACGTCTATACCCACGGCAACGGCCCGACCTGTCACTGGGCCGAGGGGCTGGTGGCGGGCACCGAGGCGCGGCGGACCATCGGCCTGACCGGGCCCGGTGGCGGCTGGCTGGCGCCCACGGCAGACCTGATCATGGCCGGGGACGAAACCGCCCTGCCCGCCATGGTGCGCAGCCTCGATGCCGCCGCCTATGGCGACGCGCCCCTGATCCTGCTGGAACTGGCGGACCCCGAGGCGGCGGACTGCCTGCCCGCGCGCCATATCGACCGGTTCACGCTGCTGCTGCGCAGCCGGGGCGAAAGCGCCGCCGCCGCGCTGGCGGAGGCCGCCGCAGCACGGGGCCCCGCGACTCACATCTGGTTCGCCGGCGAGACATCGGATGCCCAACGGCTGCGCAAACTGGTGCGGTCGGACTGGGCCGTGCCCCGCGGGCAACATTACGTGGCAGGCTACTGGACCCGCAGCCCCGCCGATACTTGACTATTACAGTCAGCTACTCTACCGCCCCCTGTACCACCCAGCCATCCCGCCAGGTAAGACACTCTCAGGGGAGAAACACAGTGAAGCTGGGACAGGCGACGCTCTTGTCGTTCCTGGTCTCTGCGCAGGCCGTGGCCGCGCAGGAGACCATCAATCTTGAAACCATCACCGTCGAGTCGGGGGACACCGCGGGCGAAGGTTTCTTCGGACCCTCCATTCCGCAGGACACCGCCGGGGTGACCAAGACCGGCGAGACGATCATGGCCACGCCGCGGTCGGTCTCGGTGATCACGCAGGAGCAGATCAACGAACGCGGCGCGACCAGCGTCGAACAGGCGCTGCAATATGCGCCGGGCGTGGTGGCGGGCCAGTGGGGCCTCGACAACCGCTCCGACTGGTCGAACATCCGGGGCTTCGCCCCCTCGACCTACCATGACGGGCTGCAATCGCGGTTCGGCTACTACAACGATACGAAGCCCGAGACCTTCCTGCTGGACAGCGTCGCGGCGCTGAAGGGCCCGGCCTCGGCGCTCTATGGCAACGGATCGGTCGGCGGCGTGGTGGACACGACCTCCAAGATCGCAGGTCAGCCGGCCGACAATATCGTCCAGCTCCAGTACGGGTCCCATAACCGCAAGCAGATCGGCGTCGACTTCTCCGACACGCTCTCGGACGGGCGGCTGTCCTACCGCATCGTCGGGCTCTGGCGCGACAGCGACACGCAGGTCGATCACACGCAGGACAACAGCCTCGCCTTCGCGCCCTCGATCGCGTGGCGCGCGACGGACCGGACCACGGTCAAGCTGCTGTTCAACTACCAGAAGACCGAAACCCAGCCGCTGATCCAGTTCGCCTCGGCCTGGGGCACGCTCTACGACTCGCCCTACGGCGGGCGCCTGCCCGACAGCCTCTTCGTGGGCGAGCCGGGCTTCGACAAGCTGAACACCGAGCAGACATCGGTCACCGCGATGGTCGAACATGATTTCGAGAACGGCTGGACCCTGGACGCGCGCCTGCGCCACCACGAGTCGGAGTCGGACTACAACCACGCCTGGTGGGCCTACGACAACTACGACAACTACCGCTACAACGCGGACGGCACGATCAACCGCACCTTCTATTCCGCGCACAACACGCTGGAAGACACGGTCGCGGACGTGAACCTGAAGGGCCAATGGGCGCTGAACGGCGTGCGGATGAAGACCCTGCTGGGGGCCTCCTACTCCCGCGCGCTCTATGACAGCGACTATGGCTACGGCGAACAGATCGCGCCGATCGACCCGTACAACCCCGTCTACGCGGGCTATCCCGACATCGACCAGACGGATTACCCCGCCTCCACGGTCGAGGAATACGGCGTCTATGCCACGAACCGCGCCACCTTCGGCGAGCGGCTGCACGTGGACCTCGGCCTGCGGTGGGCCCACATCGAGACCGGCGAGACCTCGGGCACCTTCACCGACAACACGGTGAGCGCGAAGGACGACGCCTGGTCCAAGAGCTTTGCCATCCTCTACGAAGCGCCGAACGGGATGAGCCCCTACCTCTCCTACGCCGAGAGCTTCACCCAGGAAGTGGCCGGGACCGATGCCGAGGGCAACCAGTTCGAGCCGACCGAAGGCAAGCAGTGGGAACTGGGCCTGAAGTACCAGATGCCCGGCACCCGCTCGATCCTGACCGTCGCGGCCTTCGACCTGACCAAGTCGAACCTCGCCATCACCGATCCGACCAACCCGGGCTTCCAGATCCAGACCGGCGAGGCGAACGTGAAGGGGCTCGAACTGGGCGCCAAGCATGACTTCGGCGAGGTCTCGGTCGATTTCGGCTTCTCCTGGCTCGATACCGAGAATTCGGACGGCTACCGCATCGCCACCGTGCCCGAGAACTTCGGCTCGCTCTGGGTGAACTACACCCCCGACGCCCTGCCCGGCTGGCGCTTCGGCGCGGGCGTGCGTTACGTCGGCGCGGCCTGGGATGGGTCGGACGCCCAGAAGACCCCGTCCTACACGCTCTACGATGCCATGGTCGGCTACCAGACGGAGCGGTTCGACGCGGCCTTCACCGTGCGCAACCTGACCGATGAGTACTACGTCAACTCCTGCGGCTCGGGCGCCTGCTACATCGGCGAAGGCCGGACCGCGGCCCTGACCCTGACAACGAAGTTCTGACGCTCCGGGCGTCCGCCCCTGCCGGCGGGCGCCCTCTCCTTCCGCTCACCCCGGAGACCCAGATGCCCCGCATTCTTGCCCTTCTCGCCCTGCTGCTGGCCCCCCTTGCCGCGGCCGCGCAGGACTTCCCCCTCACCGTCACCCACAAGTACGGCACCACCGAGATCCCGGCGCAGCCGCAGCGCGTGGTCACGCTGTCCTTTCTGAACCACGACAACCTGCTGGCCATCGGCGTGACGCCGGTGGGCCTGCGCGACTGGTTCGGCAACCAGCCAAGCGGCGTCTGGCCCTGGGCACAGGACGCGCTTGGCGAGGCGCGGCCCACGCTGCTGAAAGGCGACATCAACTTCGAGCAGATCGCCGCGCTCAAGCCCGACCTGATCGAGGCGATGTGGTCCGGCATCTCGCGGCAGCAATACGAGATGCTCAGCCGCATCGCCCCCGTCGTGCCCCCGCTGGAGGGTTACGAGGACTACGGCATGCCTTGGCAGTTGCTGGCCCGGACCACCGGCCTCATCACCGGCCACGCCGCCGAAGCCGAGGCGCAGGTCAAGGCCATCGAGGACCGCGCCGCCACGTTGCGCGCCAGCCATCCCGACTGGCAGGGCGCCACGGCCACGGTCGCCTACCTCTACCATGACGCCCCCGGCGCCTATACCTCCAAGGACATCCGTTCGATGTTCCTCGACAGCCTCGGCTTCCGCACGCCGCAGGCGGTCGATGACGTCTCGGGCGCGGAGGCCTTTGCCATGACGCTCTCGAACGAGGACCTCACGCCGCTGGATGCGGACCTGCTGCTCTGGTTCGTGAGCCCCGCGAACGTCGCGGCGATCCGTGACCTCGCCCTGCGGCCCGAATTGCGCGCCCACACCGAGGGCCGCGAGGTGGCCGTCGATGCGCTGCTCGCCTCGGCCTTCTCCCACGCCAGCCTGCTGAGCCTTCCTTACGTCCTGGACCGGATGGTGCCGATGATCGAGGCCGCGCTGGACGGCGACCCTGCCACGCCGGTGCCCTCCAGCGTCGAGGCCGGCCTCGCGCCATGACGACCGGCGGGCTCAGCGCCGGGGCGCTTCCCGCGCCCCGCGACCTGCGCCGCGTCGCGCGCCAGCGCCGCCTCGCCCGGCTGGCCCTGGCCTGCCTGCTCCTCCTGCTGGCCTGCCTCGCCGCGCTGATGATCGGCGCCCGGGCGATCACGCCGGCACAGGTCTGGGCGGCGCTGACCGATCCCACCGTCCTCTCGCCCGAGGCCACGGTGATCCGCGAGCTGCGCCTGCCGCGCCTCGTGACCGGGCTGGCGGTGGGGGCGGCGCTCTCGACCGCCGGGCTGATGATGCAATCCGTCACCCGCAACCCGCTGGCCGATCCCGGCATCCTCGGCATGGCCAGCGGCGCCGGGCTGGCCGTGGTGATCGCGGTCTGGGCCTTCGGGCTCGGCGGCACCGTGGCGCTTGGCTGGGCTTCGCTGGCGGGCGCGGCTGCCGTCACCGCCGTGGTCGTCCCGCTGGGGCTCAGCGGCCCGCTGCACTCCGGCCCCGCACGGCTGGTGCTGGCCGGGGTCGCCGTCGCGGCGCTCGCCGGGGCAGGCACCACGGCAATACTGCTGTCCTCGCAGGAAACGCTGGAGGTCTACCGCTTCTGGATGGTCGGCTCGCTGGCCAGCGGCGGCGCCACCCGCGCCGCGCAACTGGCGGAGCTTGCGCCGTTCTTCCTCGCAGGCCTGCTGCTGGCGGTCCTCTCCCTGCGCAGCCTCGACAGCCTCGCCCTTGGCGAGGAGACGGCCGGTGCGCTTGGCGCCCATCCCGCCCGGACCCGGCTGCTGGCCCTCGCCGCCGCCGTGGTGCTGGCGGGCGCGGCCACGGCGCTCGCAGGCCCCATCGGCTTCCTCGGCCTCGTCACGCCGCATCTCGCCCGGGCCCTCGTGGGGCCGCGCGTCGTCTGGGCGCTGCCCGCAACCCTGTTGATCGGCCCCGCCGTCCTGCTGCTGGCGGATACGGCGGGCCGGGTGATCCTGCCCCCGGGCGAGGTGCAGGCAGGCATCATGATGGCGCTGCTCGGCGGGCCGGTCTTCGTCGCCGTCGCCCGGCGGAGGCCCCGCGGATGAGCCGCAGCCTCACCCTCCGGACCCCCGTCCTCTCGCTCCGCCTGCGGGTGGCCGCGCTGCGGACGGCGGCGCTGCTGCTGGCGTTTCTGGCGGGCCTCGCGCTCTGGGGGATGATGCATGGCGACTATCCCCTGACGCTGGCGCAGATCGCGGGTGTCTTCGGGGCGGACCCCGACCCGATGGCGGAGTTCATCGTCACCGGCCTGCGCCTGCCCCGGATCGCCGGGGCGCTGATCGCCGGGGCGGGCTTTGGCCTTGCGGGCGCGCTCTTCCAGACGCTGAGCCGCAATGACCTCGCCTCGCCCGACCTGATCGGCTTCAGCGCGGGCGCCGCCCTCGGTGCGGTCGCCAGCGTCGTCCTCATGGGCGCCACCGGCCTTGCCGTCGCAGGTGGCGCAGTGGCGGGCGTGGCGCTGACGGCCCTTGTGATCACAGCCCTTGCATGGCGCGACGGCTTGCAGCCGATGCGCTTCGTCCTCGTGGGCGTGGGCATCGGCCTGATGCTCTATGCCGCCGTGGATTATCTGCTGACCCGTGCCACCGGGATGGAGGCCGAGGCCGCCTACCGCTGGCTTGCGGGTTCGCTCAACGCCGTGGGGCCCACCGAACTCACCCTCGGCCTGCCCGTGATCACGGCCCTTCTCCTCGCCGCCGCCCTGCTGGAGCGCGGCATGGCGCGGCTGGCGCTCGGGGCCGAGGTGGCGGCCTCTCTTGGCCTGCCGCTGACCGCCCTGCGGGTCGCCGCCGCGCTGACGGGCGTGCTGGCCACCGCGCTTGCGGTCTATGTCGCGGGGCCGGTCGCCTTCGTGGCCTTCGTCTCGGGCCCGGTGGCGCGACGGTTGGCGGGCGGCGGCCCTGCCCTGCTGCTGAGCGCCCTGCTCGGCGCCACCTTCCTCACCGCCGCCGATCTGGCCGCGCGCCTCGCCTTCGCGCCGACACAGCTGCCGGTGGGCATCTTCACCGCGCTTTGCGGCGCGCCGGTGCTGATCTGGCAAATCCGCCGTCAGGGCCGCGGACCCGCCCGAAAGGACGCCTCATGAAGGACATGACCCGCACCGCCCAGTTGGAGACCGAAGCGCTCAGCGTCACGCTGGACCGGCACAGGGTGCTCGACGGGCTCTCTGTCAGCCTGCCGCAGGGCAAGGTGACGATGATCCTCGGGCCCAACGGCTGCGGGAAATCCACGCTGCTGCGGGCGCTCGCCCGGATCGTCACGCCCACTGCGGGCCGGGTCCTGCTGGAGGGCACGGATATCGCCACGCTGGCGCCCAAGGCCCGGGCGAAACGCATCGGCCTGCTGCCCCAGCACCCGATCGCGCCCGAGGGGCTGACGGTACAGGACCTCGTGGCGCAGGGGCGCACACCGCATCAGGGGCTCTTCCGCCAGTGGGAGCCGCAGGACGAGGCCGCCACCTTGGCCGCGCTGGAGGAAACCGGGTTGAGCGACCTCGCCCACCGGCCGGTGACGGCGCTGTCGGGCGGGCAACGGCAGCGGGCGTGGATTGCCATGCTGCTGGCGCAGGACAGCGAAACTCTGCTGCTGGACGAACCGACCAGCGCGCTGGACCCGCGCCACCAGATCGACATCTTCCGCCTGCTGCGCCACCAGTCGGAGGTGCGCGGCAAGACGGTGATCGTGGTGGTCCATGACCTCAACATGGCCGCCCGTTTTGCCGATCACATCCTCGCCCTGCGCGCGGGAGAGATCGTCGCACAGGGCGCTCCGCAGGATGTGATCACAAATCGCACGGTGGAGGCGGTTTTCGACCTTCCCTGCCGCATCCTGACCGATCCGGAGAGCGGATCCCCGGTCGTCGTGCCCCTCTGATCGGCCATTTTACGTGGGAATTGTCGCATCCCCTCCCCCAGACAGTAGACCTGAGCGACAGGGTCGGATAGAGCCGTTGCAGGCTCAAGAAAGGCTTGGAGAACATGGCTGAACCGAACACCCCCGATATCGTGTATACCAAGGTGGACGAAGCGCCGGAGCTGGCCTCCGCCTCGCTCCTGCCCATTATCCGGACCTTCGCCGCTGCGGCAGGCGTCTCGGTGGGCACCAAGGATATCTCGCTGGCCGGGCGCATCATCGCGACCTTCCCGGACTACCTGACGGAAGAGCAGCGCCAGCCCGATGACCTTGCGATCCTCGGCGAACTGGTGAAGACCCCCGAGGCGAACGTGATCAAGCTGCCGAACATCTCGGCCTCGGTCCCGCAACTCGTCGCCGCGGTCAAGGAACTGCAGGCGCAGGGCTACGCCCTCCCCGACTATCCGGAAGAGCCTTCGACCGACGAGGAGAAGGCCGTCCGCGCGAAATACGACACCATCAAGGGCTCTGCCGTGAACCCGGTGCTGCGCGAAGGCAACTCGGACCGCCGCGCCGCCGTCGCCGTCAAGAACTACGCCAAGGCGAACCCGCACCGCATGGGCGACTGGTCTGCCGACAGCAAGACCCGCGTCGCCTCCATGTCGGGCGGTGACTTCTGCTCGAACGAAGTGTCCGCCACGCTCGACGGCGCCGCGACCGCCAAGATCGTGCTGGAAACGGCCGCCGGCGAGACCGTCCTGAAGGATGGCGTCTCCTACCCCGCGGGCACCGTCGTCGACGCGACCTTCATGTCGGCCAAGGCCCTCGATGCCTTCCTCGCCGAGGAAATCGCCAAGACCAAGGACGAAGGCGTCCTCTTCTCCCTGCACCTGAAGGCGACGATGATGAAGGTCTCGGACCCGATCATCTTCGGCCACGCGGTCAAGGAATGGCTCAAGCCCGTCTTCGAGAAGTACGGCGACGAGATGAAAGCCCTCGGCGTGAACCCGAACTCCGGCCTCGGCGACCTGCTGGCCCGCGTGAAGGACAACGCCGAGATCATGGCGGCCATCGACGAGTGCACCGCGGCCCGTCCGCCGATGTACATGGTGAACTCCGACAAGGGCATCACCAACCTGCACGTCCCCTCCGACGTCATCATCGACGCCTCGATGCCCGCGCTGATCCGCGCCGGCGGCAAGGGCTGGGGCCCGGACAACAAGGAGCATGACTGCGTCTGCGTCATCCCCGACAACTCCTATGCGCCGGTCTACGACGAGACGATCAAGTTCTTCAAAGCCAACGGCAAGCTGAACCCGGCCACCGCCGGCACCGTTCAGAACATCGGCCTGATGGCGCAGAAGGCGGAAGAATACGGCTCGCACCCGACGACCTTCGAGATCCCGGAAGACGGCACCGTGAAGATGGTGCTGGAAGACGGCACCGTGCTGCACAGCCACGCCGTCGAAGCGGGCGACATCTGGCGCTCCGCCTCGGCGCGCAAGGCACCGATCGAGGACTGGGTGAACCTGGCCATCGAACGTCAGAAGGCAGAGGGCTGCGAGGCCATCTTCTGGCTGGACGAGGACCGCGCCCACGACGCGGAGCTGATCAAGTACGTGAAGCCGATCCTCGAGGCCAAGGGCGTCGCGGACAAGTTCCTGATCATGTCCCCCGCCAAGGCGACCACCAAGACCTTCGAGACCATCACCAAGGGTGAGAACTCGATCGCCATCACCGGCAACGTGCTGCGCGACTACCTGACCGACCTGTTCCCGATCCTCGAGCTGGCCACCTCGGCCAAGATGCTCTCGATCGTGAAGCTGATGCAGGGCGGCGGTCTCTTCGAGACCGGTGCAGGCGGCTCGGCTCCCAAGCACGTCCAGCAGCTGCAGGAAGAGAACCACCTGCGGTGGGACAGCCTCGGCGAGTTCTGCGCACTGGGGGAAAGCCTCAAGTTCCTGGCCGACGCCAAGGGCAACGAGAAGGCCCGTGTACTCGGCAAGGCCGTGGATGTCGCTACGCAGGGCATCCTCGACAACAACAAGTCGCCCTCGCGCAAGGTGGGTGAGCCCGACAACCGCGACAGCCACTTCTTCTTCGCCATGTACTGGGCACAGGCTCTGGCCACCCAGACCGAAGATACCGAGCTGGCCGCCCACTTCGCCCCGATCGCCAAGGCGCTGACCGAAGGCGAAGCCACCATCACCGGCGAGATCGCCTCGGTGCAGGGCGCCCCGGCGGACCTCGGGGGTTACTACCACACCGACGCGGAGAAGACCGCTGCGGTGATGCGTCCCTCGGCCACGCTGAACGGCATCATCGGCTGACTTGGCCGACTGACGGGGCGGGCCCATCGCTTGCCCCATCGCTTGAAGATCATGCCCCCGCCGGTCCTGCCGGCGGGGGTTTTTCATGGCCCGGAGCAGCACCGGAACGACGTCCGCCCCCCCCCGGAGTCGCCCGGTTCCGGCCCCCGACCCGCTCTCAGATCGGCCCGGACAGCCGCCCGACACGCGGTGCCCGGCCGTGAGCAGATCGCCCTGCCCGCCCCTGATCAGGCACCATTTCCCGGCCCAGACACTGCCCTGACTCGGGCCGCCACAGCGCTCAGCGCACGACTCACCCGGCGCCCGGGCGGGGCGTTTCCACCCAGGGTTGAATAATCGCCCAGAAGCGGGGCAGATCTCCCATGCGGCTGCGGAAGTCTCGGTATGACAAATTCGGGAGGCTCCTCACGGGCTTCGTGAACGAAATGCGAGTCTGTTTCGGTGCCCCCGGGCGCGCCCCCTGAATGAGTGGGACGGCGAGATGGTTGTTTGCGTCAATAAAACAAGAGTTTCAGACACGCCTTCTCGAAACCGTCCACGGACATGGGGGCGAGTTGCTGCAGTCGCGAAGACCTCACGCCGCCGTGACGAAAATTCAAAAGCATGGGAGCGCAGGGCCTTACGGCGCAGTTGCGGCCGATTGACGCCTTCGGTTTCTGCGCCGCGGCGCTTATTCCACGCCCATTCCGCGGACGCGCCCCTCCCCTTGCGACGCGCCCTGAACCCTCCATTCCGGGCAGACGGACCTGCTCCGCCGTGGCCGGACAAAAAGAGACAGACATTGCTGAGACGACTGAAACTCCCGCCTTTGCTGCTGGCTGTGCTGGCGCTTTCGGGATGCCAGTATGACGTGCTGAACCCGTCGGGCTGGGTGGCCCTCGAGCAGCGCAATCTACTGATCATCTCGACCCTCCTGATGCTGATCGTGATCATCCCCGTGCTGATCATGTCGGTCTACTTCCCGTGGAAGTACCGCGCCCGTCGCGAAGACCAGAGCGACTATGATCCCGAGTTCGAGCACTCCACCTCGCTGGAAGTGGTCATCTGGGGCGTTCCGATCCTGATCGTGGCGGCCCTCGGCATTTACACCTACATCTACACGCACCGCCTCGACCCCTACAAACCGATCGAACACCTCTCCGCAGAAGATGCGATCGAGGTTCAGGCCGTGTCGCTCGACTGGAAATGGCTGTTCATCTACCCGCAGTTCGGCGTGGCCTCGGTGAACGAGCTGGCGATCCCAGCGGGCCGTCAGGTCGAGTTCAAACTGTCCTCCTCCACCGTGATGAACACGCTGTCGATCCCCGCGCTCGGCGGCATGGTCTATTCCATGGCCGGGATGCAGACCAAGCTGCACCTCGTCGCGGATCACGAAGGCGTCTACCAGGGCCGTTCGGCACACTACTCGGGCCCCGGCTTCTCCCAGATGACCTTCGAAACCCAAGCGATGAGCGATCAGGACTTCGCGGCATGGGTGTCCAACGCCAAGGGCGTCGAGACCCCGCTGACCCGCGCCAGCTACCTTGAACTGGAAGCGCCCACCATCGCCGCGCCCGTGTCCTACTACTCGGACGTCGAGGACGGCCTGTTCCAGCGGATCGTCGGCCTGTGCGTGCAGGACGGCAAGGTCTGCATGGGCGACATGATGATGCAGGACATGCAGGGCGGCGGCGGCCTCGAAGGCCTCGGCAACGGTGCGGCCTACGAATACGACCGCTATCGCCGCATCGACGGCTTCGGCAACCCGATCCCCTTCGACCCTGCGTCGGAAGGCGAGAGCCACGGTCACGGCCACGACGACATGTCGATGAACGAAGACAACAAGACGGCGCACCCCTCTGACGCCGCCAAGGAGTATGCCCAAAATGGCTACTGAGCACGTACAACCGGCCGAGGTCTGGACGCCGATCTTCGGCCGCCTGACCCTCGACTGGATCCCCTACCACGAGCCGATCCTCGTCGGCACCTTCGGCGCCATCGTCCTCGGCGGCCTCATCCTGCTTGCGATCCTGACGAAGTATCGCCTCTGGGTGCCGCTGTGGAAGGACTGGATCACCACGATCGACCACAAGAAGATCGGGATCATGTACATGATCCTGGGCTTCATCATGTTCATCCGCGGCTTTGCCGACGCGCTGATGATGCGCGCCCAGCAGGCCATGGCCGCCGGCGGCGCCGAGGGCTACCTGCCCCCGCACCACTTCGACCAGGTCTTCACCGCCCATGGCGTGATCATGATCTTCTTCGTGGCGATGGCATTCGTCACCGGCATCATGAACTACGTCATGCCTGCCCAGATCGGCGCGCGCGACGTGGCCTTCCCCTTCCTGAACAACTTCTCGTTCTGGATGACGGTGGCCGGTGCCCTGCTGGTGAACATCTCGCTCTTCGTCGGTGAATTCGCCCGTGTCGGCTGGCTGGCCTTCCCGCCGCTGTCCGGGTCCGACTTCTCGACCGGGCCGGGTGTGGACTACTACCTGTGGTCGCTGCAGATCGCCGGTGTGGGGACGACCTTGTCGGGCATCAACCTCGTCGCGACCATCTTCAAGATGCGCGCGCCGGGCATGAAGCTCTTCGACATGCCGGTCTTCACCTGGACCACGCTGTGCACCAACGTCCTGATCGTCGCCGCCTTCCCGGTGCTGACCGCGACGCTGGCGCTGCTGACCCTCGACCGCTACCTCGGCACCCACTTCTTCACCAACGACATGGGCGGCAACGCCATGATGTACGTGAACCTGATCTGGATCTGGGGCCACCCCGAGGTTTACATCCTGATCATCCCGATCTTCGGCGTGTTCTCGGAAATCGTGTCGACCTTCTCGGGCAAGCCGCTGTTCGGCTACAAGACGATGGTCTGGGCAACCGCCTGCATCATGGTCCTGTCCTTCGTCGTGTGGCTGCACCACTTCTTCACGATGGGCTCGGGCGCGAACGTGAACACCTTCTTCGGGATCACGACGATGATCATCGCCGTGCCGACGGGTGTGAAGATCTTCAACTGGCTGTTCACCATGTACAAGGGCCGCGTGCGGTTCGAAGTACCCATGCTCTGGACCGTCGGCTTCCTGGTGACCTTCACCATCGGTGGCATGACCGGCGTTCTGCTGGCCGTTCCCCCGGTCGACTTCCAGCTGCACAACACCCTGTTCCTCGTTGCACACTTCCACAACGTGATCATCGGCGGCGTCGTCTTCGGCGTGATGGCGGCGGTCACCTTCTGGTGGCCCAAGGCCTTCGGCTTCAAGCTCGATGACCGCTGGGGCAAGCGCAGCTTCTGGTTCTGGTGCATCGGCTTCTACTTCGCCTTCATGCCGCTCTACGCGCTCGGCCTGATGGGCGTGACCCGCCGCATGAACGCCTACATGGACAGCGCCTGGCAGATCTACTTCATCGTCGCCGCCTTCGGTGCCGGTCTGATCGCGCTCGGCATTGCCTCGACCTTCATCGGCTTCTTCGTCTCGATCAAGAACCGCAAGGCGCTCGCCTGTGGTCCCGATCCGTGGAACGGCCGGACGCTGGAATGGGCCATGCAAAGCCCGCCCGCGCCCTACAACTTCCCGCAGGAAGTGCATGTCCGCGGTCGTGACGAATGGTGGCGCATGAAGCAGGAAGGCTTCCAGTGGTCGGAAATCTACGAACCGATCCACATGCCCAAGAACACCGCAACCGGCGTTCTGATCGCGGCCTTCGCGCTCGTGCTCGGCTTCGCGATGGTCTGGTACATCTGGTGGCTTGCCATCGTGTCCTTCCTCGCCTGCCTCGCGATCGGGATCGCCCACACGTTCAACTATAACCGCGACTACTGGATCCCTGAGTCCGATGTCGCCAAGCACGAACAGAAGGGAGCCCTGGCATGACCATGCTGGATACCCCGCTCACCGGCCGGATCGAGGGTCCGGCCGGCCCCGCCCACTCGGCGGACCATGCCCACGCCAGCCCGACCCCCATCGGGTTCTGGATCTACCTGATGAGCGACTGCATCATCTTCGGGTGCCTCTTCGCCACCTATGCCGTGCTCGGCTATGGCTATGCCGGGGGCCCTGCCCCGCATGACCTGTTCGAGCCCGGCTTCGTGGCCTGGGAAACCGCGCTGCTGCTGTTCTCCTCGATCACCTTCGGCATCGCCATGCTGCGCGCCGAAGCCCACGACCTGAAGGGCACCACCCTCTGGCTCATCGTGACCGGCCTCCTGGGTCTCGGCTTCATCGCCATGGAGATCTACGAGTTCAATCACCTGATCCACATCGGTGCGGGCCCTGACCGGTCGGCCTTCCTGTCGTCCTTCTTCGTGCTCGTGGGGACCCACGGCCTGCACGTGACGGGCGGTCTGATCTGGCTGGTGACGCTGACCATCCAGCTGAACTGGAAGGGTCTGACCTCGGCGAACATGCAGCGCCTCTCGACGCTGTCGATGTTCTGGCACTTCCTCGACCTGGTCTGGATCGGGGTCTTCTCCTTCGTCTATCTGGTGAGGCTTGTCTGATGAGTGATCACGCACATTCCCACGGCACCATGGGCCGGCTGATGGTCGGTTTCGGCCTTGCAGCCTTCCTGACGATCATCCCCTTCGCCCTCGTCATGATGGAAGTCGATCTGCCGCGTAACTGGCTGGTCGGCATCATCATGGGCCTCGGCGCGGTCCAGATCATCGTGCACCTGGTCTACTTCCTCCACATCAACTCCTCGGTGGAAGAGGGCTGGACCATGGCTGCGACGGTCTTCTCGGTCGTCATCCTCGGCATCGTGCTGGCAGGCTCGCTCTGGGTCATGCACAACATGAACGAGAACATGATGCCCATGCACGAGATGTCTCCGACCATGGAGATGCCGGGCAGCAGCCACGGTCACGAGGGCCACACCCCCGTCGACGACCCGGCCGCAACGCCGGCCGAGCCGGGCACCCAGGGGTGACCCCAGTGGCAGAGCCGCATCACACCAACGCCGCAGCCCCCCAACGGGGGCTGCGCTTCGTTTTGACCCTGCTCGTCTCGCTGGTCGCGGCGGCAGGGCTCGCCGGTTTCGTCAGCCTCGGCGTCTGGCAGGTGCACCGGCTGGGCTGGAAAGAGGACCTGATCCAGCGCGTGGACGCCCGTGTGCATGCCGATCCGATCCCCGCTCCCGGCCCCGCCGACTGGCCTTCGATCAGCGCAGAGGCCAGCGAGTACACCCGCGTCGAACTGACCGGCACCTTCCTCAACGACGAGGAGGTGCAGATCTACGTGCCCTCCGACCTCGGCCCCTCCTACTGGGTGATGACCCCGCTGGCGCGCGATGATGGCACCATCGTCATGGTCAACCGCGGCATGGTCCCCGAGCGCCTGAAAGCGCCCGCCACCCGGCAGGCGCCCGAGGGCGAGGTGACCGTGACCGGCCTGCTGCGCATGCCCGAGGACAAGGGCTGGCTCTTCTCCCGGGCGAACGACCCGGAAAACCAGCTCTGGTATCGCCGCGACATCGCCTCGATCACCGCCACCAAGGGCTTCGACAATGCCGCGCCCTACTTCGTCGACGAAGAGCGCGGCGCGCCCGAGGCATGGCCCCGTGGCGGCCAGACGGTGATCCAGTTCCGCAACGCGCACCTGCAATACGCGCTGACGTGGTTCGCCCTTGCCGCCCTCGTGCTTTTCGCATGGGGCATGTTCATCCGCAGCGAGGTCCGTCGCTGAGAACGCGCATACCCGGACGAACGCAAAAGGGGGCTGTAAGGCCCCCTTTTTCTTTGCCAGTATGCGGATCGGGAAGATGGAGGAGCATCGTGCCAGACGGAACGCGCGAGACGCAGGCTTTCGATCCACTGCACGAGGCGCGCATCCTGATCGTCGAGGACGAACCGGGCATGCGCAATTTCCTCGTGAAGGCGCTGACCCCCTACTGCCGAGCCGTGGCCCATGCCGCCGAAACCGCCGAGGCCGCCCCCCTGCTGGGGCGGGAGCGCTATGACATCGTGCTGCTGGCAAACCTGTCGCCCAGCCGTCGGGTGCAGGCGTGGATGGCGGAGCAGCAGGCCAGCGCCGATGCCCCCGAGACGATCCTGATCACCGCCTATGCCGACCTCGACCGCGCGGAGGAGGCGCTGCGCCATGGCGCGGCCGATTTCGTGCTGAAGCCCTTCCGCACCAGCCAGCTGCTCCATGTGGTGCGGCGCTGCCTGCGCGACGCACGGCGCAGGCGCGAGGTGGTGTTGCTGCGGCATGAACAGGCCATGGGCACCGCCCCCTGCGATCATGACCTCTGCGGCACCTCCCCCGCCATCACGGCACTGCGTGACCGGCTGCAGGCGCTCGCTCGTCATGACGGGCCCGTCCTGCTGACCGGCGCCCCCGGCACGGGACAGGAGGCCGCCGCCCGCGTGCTGCACGCCGCCTCGGCCCGCGCGGCCAGACCCTTCCTGCATCTCGCAGGCCTGCCGGGCGAGGCGCTTCTGGCCGCCGCCCATGGCGGCAGCGTGCTGGTGGAGCAGCCCACCCCCGCCCTGCTGGCACAGCTGGAGGCGCGGGGCCTGCGCCCGATCCTCAGCCCGCGCGATCCGGCGACCCTGCCCCCGGGGCTGGTGGTCGAGGAGGTCGCCCTGCCTCCGCTCGCCGCGCGTGGCCGCGACGTGATCGTTCTGGCAGACCTGCTGATGGAGGATCTCGCCCATCACCACCGCCGCCCGGCCCTGCCCCTCAACGGGCCCGCGCGGGATGCGCTGCTGGCCCATGACTGGCCCGGCAACATCCCGGAGCTGCGCAATTTCCTCGATCGGGCGCTGATCCTCGGCCAGCTGCCGTTGGAGATGCTCACCCTGCCCGGGGCCGCGCGCCTGCGCCGCGTGCTGGAGGAGACCTCCGGCGACAGGGACGCGGCCGCGCGCCGCCTCGGCCTGTCGCGGGCCGGCCTCGACCAGAGGTGCGCCGACCTCGGCGTCTGACAGGTGGACCGTCTCTTCCGCTCCCTGCGCGTCCGGCTTCTGGTCATTGCGCTGCTGCCGATGCTGGTGCTGCTGCCCATGATGCTGGGCAGTGCCATGATCCGCTGGTCCGGCCGGATCGACGATATCCTGATCACCAAGGTGAACGGCGACCTGACCATTGCCGAACAGTACCTCGGGCGGCTGGTGGACGTCTCGGGCGAACGGCTCGATGCGATCGCCCACTCCGTCGCCCTGCACGACGCCCTCGACGATCCGGAGGCCTTCACCGCCCTGCTGGAGGCCGAGAAGCGGCGTCTCTCGCTCGATTTCCTCTATGTCACCGACGGCAGCCGCACCGCCCGCGGCTTCGCCCCCCGCGACTGGCCGGTGATCCGCGCCGCCCTCGACGGCGACGCCCGCAGCGCGGTGGACGTGCTGCCCGCGCCCTCGCTGGAGGCGCTCGCTCCCGGCCTTGCCCGGCGCGCGGCGATCCCCATGGTGCCCACCCGCAATGCCGTGCCCACGGACCGCCCCGTCGAGGACCGCGGCATGATCGTCCACTCCGCCGCCCCGGTGCGGATGCCCGGCGGACGCATGGGCGCGCTGGTGGGCGGGCGACTGCTGAACCGGAACCTCGATTTCATCGACACGATCAATGGCCTCGTCTACCGCGACCGCAGCCTGCCCGAAGGCTCGCAGGGCACCGCGACGCTCTTCCTCGACGATGTGCGCGTCTCGACCAACGTGCGTCTCTTCGAGAATGTCCGCGCCCTCGGCACCCGGGTCTCCGCCGAGGTGCGTGAGCGGGTGCTGGGCGAGGGTCAGGTCTGGCGCGATCGGGCCTTCGTGGTGAACGACTGGTACATCTCGGCCTACCAGCCGATCACCGACAGCTTCGGCGAACGCGTCGGCATGCTCTACGTCGGGTTTCTCGAGGCGCCGTTCCTGCAGGCCAAGGCGAACTCCGTCCTGACGGTCACCGTGCTCTTCCTGCTGATCGCCGCGCTTTCGGTGCCGATCTTCCTGCAATGGGCGGGGCGCATCTTCCGTCCGCTGGAACGGATGACCCAGACCATGGCCCGGGTCGAGGCCGGCGAGATGGAGGCCCGCAATGGCCCGCAGGACGACAGCGGCGAGATCGCGCAGGTGGCGGGCCACCTCGACGACCTGCTGGATCAGGTGCAGGAGCGCGACCGCCAGCTCAGGGATTGGGCCGAGAGCCTTGAACAGAAGGTGGAGGAGCGCACCCGCGACCTGCGCGCCGCCAACGAGAAGCTGGAACAGACGACCGAGCGGCTGATCCTGTCCGAGAAGCTGGCCGCCGTGGGCGAGATCACCGCCTCGGTCGCCCATGAGATCAACAACCCGATCGCCGTGATCCAGGGCAACCTGGACGTGGCCCGCGCCCTGCTGGACGACCACGCCGATGCGGTGAAGACCGAGTTCGACCTGATCGACGACCAAGTCTATCGCATCGGGGCCATCGTTTCGAAGCTGCTGCAATTCGCCAAGCCCGAGGAATATTCCGGTGCGGCCAACGCGATCCGCCCCGACGAGGTGGTGCGCGACTGCCTCGTGCTGACGCGGCACCAGACGGAAAGCGCGGGCGTGGAGCTGCGCACCGCGCTGGAAAGCACCCGCCGCGTGCTGATCGCCCGGACGGAGTTGCAGCAGATCATGGTGAACCTGATCCTCAACGCCGTGCACGCCATGCCCGAGGGCGGCGTGCTGACACTGGGCGTGACCGAGGTCCCGGGCGGGGTGGAGATCACGGTGGAGGACACCGGCACCGGGATGGAAGCGGAGACGATGCAGCGCATCTTCCACCCGTTCTTCACCACCAAGCAGGCGCAGGGCACGGGCCTCGGCCTCTCCATCAGCCAGACGCTGGTGAGCCGTGCGGGCGGGCGGATCGAGGTGGACAGCACGCCCGGCGCGGGCAGCCGTTTCACCATCTTCCTGCCAGAGGCCGATCTGGCGCTGGAAGACGACGCCTATTGACCCACCCCCGCGCGGCGGCAGGTCGCGGAAAACAAATGGACCGCCGGCGGGCCCCATCCGCCGGCGGTCGCGTCGGGGCTTTTACCAGGCGTTGTAGCTCAGGTACTTGCCCGACATCTCGATCTTCACCCGGTCGCCCTTCTCGTGCGGCACGCGGGTGACCTGCATGTCGAAGTCGATGGCCGACATGATCCCGTCGCCGAAGCCCTCGTGGATCAGCGCCTTGATCGTGGGGCCGTAGACGCCGACGATCTCGTAGAGGCGATAGATGCAGGGATCGGTCGGGACGGTCTGCTCCCAGATCTTGGTGGGGCTTTCGACCAGCAGGTCGGCCGCCGCCTCCGGCAGGTCCAGCAGCGCGACGAGGGCATCCGCCTTGTCGCGCGGGAAGGCGTTCATCCCCATGCAGGCCGAGTGGGTCCAGACCGGGGACATGCCGATGGCCTCGGCGATGCCTTCCCAGGTCTGCAGTGCCGCCTTCTTGGAGGCGAGGATCAGCGCGGTGACGTCCTCTCGGGTCAGGGTTTCGGCCTGTGCCAGGTCTTTCATCTCTTGTCCTCCTGCGATGTTGGTGGCGGATCAGCCCGCCAGTCGGGTCATGAGCACGACGCAGAGCAGCGCCAGCCCGGCCGAGACCGCCTGCCAGAAGCGGACCGGGTTGCGTTCCGCCAGCGGCACATGCCGCCCCGCCCGGTAGCTGGCGCCGGGGCGGCGCAGGTCCGCGACGAATTCGGAAAGCGCCTCGTAGCGGCGGGCCGGATCGGGATGCACCGCGCGTTTCAGCGCGACATCCATCCAGTCGGGCAGCCCGTTTTCGGCGTCCCGCGCGGGCACGTAGCTGAGGCGGGCCTGATCGCGCGCATTGCGCACGCGGGCCACCTGCGCCCCGTAGGGCAGCCGCCCGGTCAGCATCTCGTAGGCGATGACACCGAGGGCGTATTGATCCGCCCGCCACGTCGCCCCCTGCCCCGAGAGGTATTCCGGCGCGGTGTACTGATAGGTGCCGGGCATGTCCCCCAACAGGTCCGGCGCGGCTTCCTCCACCCCCGCAACAGAGGCAGAGCCGAAGTCGATGATCTTCACCGTTCCCTCCCGGTCGATCATCACGTTCTCGGGCCGCAAATCCTGATGCCGCATCTCGCGGCGGTGAAACGCCCGCAGGCCGGTGGCGATCTGGGTGACGATGTCGCGCACCTGCGCCAGATCCCGCCGCGGGTGGTCGGCCATCCAGTCGCGCAGGGTCTGGCCCTCCACGTACTCGGTGACCACGTAGAGCGCGCTGCGCTGTGCCGGCGCCTCTGCCGCGCGCAGCACATGGGCCGAGGCAAGACGGCGGGCGATCCATTCCTCCAGCACGAAGCGGCGCAGGTAATCGGTGTCCAGCGCCATCTCGCTGGCGGGGATCTTCAGCGCCACGCGCTGTCCCTGCCCGTCCTCGGCAAGGTAGACGTGGCTGCGGGCCGTCTGGTGCAGCGGGCGCAGGATGCGGAAGCCGTCAATCACCTCCCCCGCCTTCGGCAGCGGCGGCACCGGCAGGCGGGCGGCGTCCAGCGACAGCTCGGCCCCGGCCTCGGGCAGGCTTTCGACCCGCAGCAGTTGCACCGTCAGGTTGTCGTCGCTGCCCCGCTCCAGCGCCACATCGGCCAGCTGCCGGGCGGCGGTGTCGAGGTCCGGCGCGGCGAGGGCCGCGGTCACGTCTCGGGCAGTGATGAACTCATGCACGCCGTCGGTGGTCAGTACGAAGACATCGCCCTCGCCCAGGCTCACGCGGCGATAGTCGACCTCGACCTCGCGGGCGGCGCCCATGGCGCGGCCCAGGTAGTTCTCGGCCTGGGAGAGGACCAGCCGGTGATCCTCGGTCAGCGCCTCGAGGCTGGCGCCCGAGAGCCGCGCCACGCGGCTGTCGCCCACGTGCAGTACATGGCCCTCGCGCCCCTTCAGGATCAGCGCCGACAGGGTGCAGACATGGCCCGCGTTCACATCGGCGACGGAGGTGTTCTGCCCATGCAGCCAGGCGTTGGTGGCGGCGATGACGCGGGTCCCGGCGGTGCGCGTCGTCCAGGCGTCGGGGGTGGCGTAGTAATCGTCCAGCAGGGCCTTCACGGCGGTCTCTGCCGCCTGCCCGCTGACCGCGCTGGAAGAGATCCCGTCGGCCACGGCCAGGGTGATCCCCTTCAACGCCAGCGGGCTGCCAGAGGGGATCAGCGCACCGTGAAAATCCTGGTTCTCCGGCTTGCGCCCCGCGCCGGAATACTGGCCGAGCGTCACCGTGAGGCACGGGCGGGCAACGGTATCCTTTGGCATGGGATCGGCTCCGGTGAAGAAAAGAGGCCCCGCCGAAGCGGGGCCAAGGAGGGGAGATTACTCTGCCGGCAGGCCGGACACGTCCTTGCCTGCGTTGCGCTTCGGCGATTCCCGGAAGTGCGTGGCGTAGATCATGCCGCCCACGAAGGTCAGGCCGCCGACGAGGTTGCCAAGGACAACGGGGATCTCGTTGTAGGCGAAGTAGTCGAACCAGGTGAACTGACCGCCCAGCATGATGCCCGAGGGGAACAGGAACATGTTCACGATCGAGTGCTCGAAGCCGAGGTAGAAGAAGACGAGGATCGGCATCCACATGGCCATGATCTTGCCGCCGGTGGAGGAGGACATCATCGCGGCGACCACACCGGTGGAGACCATCCAGTTGCACAGCACGGCGCGGACGAAGACCGTCAGCAGGCCGGCCCCACCGGCTGCGGCGTAGCCGAGCGTCCGGGCTTCACCGATGCTCCCGATCTTCTGGCCAACCGCGTTCGGTTCCGTCGAGAAGCCGGTGGTGAAGACGACGGCCATCAGGATGGCGGTGGTCATGGCGCCTGCGAAGTTGCCGCAGAACACGAGGCCCCAGTTCCGGAGGACGCCTTTCCAGGTGCAGCCCGGACGCTTGGCGATAACGGCCAGCGGGGCCAGCGTGAAGACGCCGGTCAGCAGGTCGAAGCCCATCAGGTACAGCATGCAGAAGCCGACCGGGAAGAGCAGAGAGGCGACGAGGAAGTTGCCGGTGTTGACCGCGATGGTCACGGCGAAGGCCGCGGCAAGCGCCAGGATGGCACCCGCCATGTATGCGCGGATCAGGGTGTCCTTGGTGGACATGAAGATCTTGGATTCGCCGGCGTCGACCATCTTGGCCGCGAATTCCTTCGGAGCGATATACGACATGTTCGTAGTCCTTTTCGAGAGAGTGCGGGCCCGAGATCAGGCGCCAGGTTTCAGATTGAGGTAGATGTCCCGACCGCTGAGGCGGACGGGGAAGGAGGCAGTCCGGCCCTCGTCGGCACCCTGCGCGGTGCCGGTTTCGAGCGAGATGACCCAGTTGTGCAGGGGGCAGGTGACGCAACCGTCATGCACGATCCCCTGGCTGAGCGGCCCGTTGCGATGCGGGCATTTGTCTTCAAGTGCGAAGATGCGGTCGTCCGCGGTCCGGAAGACGGCGATGGTGGTCTCGCCGTTCTTCACGCAGCGCGCCCCCTGGGCGGGGATGTCGTCGATGGTGCCGATCAGGCGCCAGTCGAGATCGGTGTTCTGGCCGCCCTCGAGAAGCGAAGCGTTGGGGCTGGTGAATCTGGCGTTCATTCTGCGGGCTCCTGGACGGTGGTGTCGTTGGGCAGGCCGAAGACGGCCATCGGGTTGAACTCGTGCTTGTCGACGCCCGAGACGCGCTCGGACCAGGGGTCGACCTGTGCGAATTGCTGCGAGTGGACGAAGCGCTCGTAGTAGGCGCGGCGGCTCTCCAGATCGTCGAAGATGACGGATTTGACGGTGTCGTAGCCGACCCGGTCGGCCCACTTGTAAATCCGCTCGAGGTAGAAGCCCTGCTCGCGGTACATCTGGGTCATGGCGCCGGCGATCTCGATCACCTCGTCCTCGGTCTTCACGGTGCCCAGTTCGGTCGTGCCCTGGATGTGCAGGCCGGCGGCACCGCCGTAGACGATCTGGTAACCGCTATCGACGCAGATCACGCCGATGTCCTTGCAGGTCGCCTCGGCGCAGTTGCGCGGGCAGCCGGTGACCGCCAGCTTCACCTTGGCGGGCGTCCATGAACCCCACATGAACTTCTCGAGCTTGATGCCGAGGCCGGTGCTGTCCTGCGTGCCGAACCGGCACCAGGTGGAGCCGACGCAGGTCTTCACCGTGCGCAGCCCCTTGGAGTAGGCGTGGCCCGAGATCATGCCAGCGGCGTTCAGATCGGCCCAGACGGCTGGCAGGTCCTCTTTCTTGACGCCCAGCAGGTCGATCCGCTGGCCGCCCGTGACCTTCACGTCGGGGATGTTGAACTTGTCCACCACGTTGGCGATGGCGCGCAGCTCACCCGCAGTGGTCATGCCGCCCCACATCCGGGGAACGACGGAATAGGTGCCGTCCTTCTGGATGTTCGCGTGCACGCGCTCGTTGATGAAGCGCGACTGCTGGTCGTCGACGTATTCGCCCGGCCAGTCGGACAGGAGGTAGTAGTTCAGCGCCGGACGGCACTTGGCGCAGCCGCCCGAGGATTTCCACTCCAGTTCCTGCATCACGGCGGAGATGGATTTCAGTTCCTTGGCCACGATCAGGCGGCGCACGTCGCCGTGGCCCAGATCGGTGCAGCCGCACATGCCCTCGGCCTTCTTGGCAAAGGTATCGCCCAGGGTCAGGGCCATGACGCCCTCGACCAGCCCGGTGCAGGTCCCGCAGGAGGCGGAGGCCTTGGTGTGGGCGCGGACTTCGGCCAGCGAGGTCAGGCCCTTGTCCTTGATCGCATTGACGATCTGGCCCTTGCAAATGCCGTTGCAGCCGCAGATCTCCGCGTCGTCCGACAGGTTGGAGATCGCCGCCAGCGGGTCCGCGGCCACGCCGCCGCCCTGATGCGCCTGACCGAAGATCAGCGTCTCGCGCATGGCCTCGACACAGTCGGCGGACTTCAGCAGTTCGTTGTACCACATGCCATCGGCCACATCGCCGTAGAGCACGGCACCGACGACCTTGTTGTCCTTCAGGATCACGCGCTTGTAGGTGCCGCGCTTGGCGTCGCGCAGGACCACGTCCTCCAGCTCCGGCCCGTCGCCGAATTCGCCGACCGAGTAAAGGTTCACGCCGGTGACCTTCAGCTTGGTGGGTGTTTCCGCATGGGCGAAGGCGGCGTCCGAGGCGCCGGCCAGATGCGCGGCGGCCACCTTGGCCATGGTGTAGAGCGGCGCGACGAGGCCATAGACCCGGCCCTCCACCTCGGCGCATTCCCCGACGGAGTAGATGTTGGCGTCCGAGGTTTTCATGTCGGTGCCGGTGACGATGCCACGGCCGACCTCGAGACCGGCCTCCTGCGCCAGCTGCACGTTCGGGCGGATGCCGACTGCCATGACCACCAAGGAGGCGTCGATCACGGTGCCGTCTTCCAGCTCGACGCCTTCAACCTGCGCCTCGCCGAGGATCTGCTTGGTGTTGGCGCCGCAGCGCACTTCGATCCCGCGGCCTTCCAGTTCCTTCTGCAGCAGGTAGCCTGCCGCCGGGTCCAGCTGACGCTCCATCAGGGTGGGCATCAGGTGCAGCACGGTCACGTCCATGCCCTGCGCCTTCAGGCCCGCCGCCGCTTCGAGGCCCAGCAGGCCGCCGCCGATGACCACCGCGCGGCCGCCGAGCGCCGCGGCGCGTTTCATCGCCTGCACGTCGTCGAGGTCACGGTAGGCCACCACGCCGGGCAGCTTGTGGCCGGGCACGGGGATGATGAAGGGGTTCGAGCCGGTGGCGATGACCAGCTTGTCATAACCGGCGGTGATGCCGCCCTCGCTGGTGACGGTCTGCGAGTCGCGGTCGATGGAGACGACCTTCTGACCCCGGTGCAGGGTGATGCCATGCGAGGCATACCATGCGTCGTCGTGGATCACGATGTCGTCGAAGCTCTTCTCGCCCGACAGCACGGGGGAGAGCATGATGCGGTCGTAGTTCACGCGGGATTCCGCGTTGAAGATCGTGACGTCGTAAGCGTCGCTGGCCTCGAAGAGGTGTTCCAGCATCCGGCCAGGGGCCATGCCGTTGCCGATGATGACGAGTCGCTGCCTGGACATGTGAGGTCTCCGGTCTGCTTGGGCTGAGCGAACCGGATGTCCGGGCCGCGGCGATTTCTGTCAGGAAAAGCAGAAGCTTGGATGCACAGCTTTCCCACGAACCGAGTCTGTCGGTACGAAGCTGCAGCATCGTTGCTGCCTGCCCGATACGGGCGTTTTGACGGAAATGGCCGCGCCATTGCGGCTGGTGGGTGGAAGCGTTTCCACCTTGATTGATACATGCAATGACATAGCATGTATTTTCGCACAAGCGTCATGTGCGGGTGCAGCGTGAATTTCCCCTTCCGCCGGGGAAATCGTCCGATTTGAGGTCAAATTTTGGTCAAAGGCTCGAAAAACCCGCCCGCTTGCCCGGCAGAGACGGAATGACACCGCGGCGGCAGAGGCCCCTCCCCCGACCTCTCGGCGCTGCTCCGACGTCAGGAAGAGGCCGACTCGGCCCGGCGATGTGCCGGTTCCGGGGCCCTTGGGGCCCGGCTCACGGGAGGGGGCCTTGCCGGGCCGCAGCGCCCGGTGCCGGGCTCATTTGACCGGGGTGGGCTCCGACAGCTTGCGGCTGCGCGCCGGGGACGAACTGGCATCGCGCGCGCCGGCCGCCTGAAGGATCGGCAACATACGGGGGTGCGATTTCACCGCCCGGTCCAGCGTCTGGCTGTCGAGCACCGCGTAGAAGGCCATCCGCGCCTCGTGCAGCGCAGGCACCAGCCCGCAGGAGCCGCGCAGGATGCAGGAGGAACAATCGACCATGCCACCGTCGCCCTCCATGAATCGCGTCACGGCGCCGAGACGGATCTCCGCGGGCGGCCGCGCAAGGCGGATGCCGCCCGACCGGCCCCGGGTGCTGGTCAGGAAACCGCCCTCGACCAGCTGGTGAACGACTTTCATCAGGTTCGACTGGGACAGGTCATGGGCGCGCGCCATCTCGGAGATCGGGACCAGCCGCTCGGGATGGGCGCCGAGGTAGAGGCAGACGCGCAGGGCGTAATCGGTAAACTTCGAAAGATGCATGATGATGACAACTGCGTGCAAATAATTCCCATTTTGGGAATTATTAACCCATGCGTCAATCAACCAATCGGATAGCCCGCCCCGCCCCCGGGCAAGGGTCGGAATTTATTCAGCAATTTTGCGCCCTGACGGGTGGCGTTACCAGACGACGGGGTGGGTTTCCCCGGTCTGGACCTGCACGAGGCCCTGCGGCGCATGGACGGAGGGGGCCACGAGGTTCCAGCGCCACGGCGAACAGGTCAGCGTGGCAAAGGCCAGCCGTTCGGGGAAGCCTTCAGCCCAGCGGGGGTGGAAGGAGGGTTCGAACATCCACTCCACCTGCGCCCCCGCGTCGTAGAGTGCCGCCATGTCGGCCGCGAGCTCCTGCGCGGGCCGTGCCGTCATCAGGCCGGCCACCTCGTAGCGCACGGTGGCCACCACCGCGCCGCGATGCACCAGCACCCAGCCGCCGCCCATTTCGGCACAGGCATTCACGGCCCGCGCCATGGCGGCGTCGGAGGAGCCGACGCACCAGATGTTATGCTTGTCATGGGCCATGGAGCAGCAGAGCGCCGTGTCCGCGTCCCGCGGGCCGCAGCCCAGCCAGAACATCTTCGACACCGCCCCCTGCCCCGAGTAGCGATCCACGATGGCGAACTTGGTCAGGTTGCGATCCGCATCGCGCTGCACCTCGCCGTCGGCCACGGGCATTTCGAAGGTGAGGAACTCGTCGGTCCAGTGGAACGGGCGCAGCACGGCGGCCTGCATGGTCTCGCGGCCCGGCTCTGCGGGGATGGCGAAATCCTCGGCCGTCAGGGGGCGGCCGATGTTCACGCTCTGCGTCGCCCAGGCGGGCCAGTCGATCTGCGGCACCCGCAGCAGGTAGTCGTCCCCCTTGGAAGCGCGGCGCCCCTCGGCCCAGACTTCCTCGATCACGAATTTTTCCGGATCGGAGAGCAGCACGATATCGGCAAAGCGCCCCGGTGCCAGCGAACCGACCCAGGGCGTCAGGCGCATGTGGCGGGCGGGGTTGATCGTTACCAGCTGGATCGCCTGTTCCGGCGAAAGCCCGGCCTCGATCGCCATGCGCACGTTGCGGTCGGTCGCGCCGGTGGCCAGCACCTCCTGCGCGGGGCGGTCGTCGGTGGCGAGCGCCACCTGGCTCCAGTCCGTCAGGCCCATCTCCAGCAGGCCCTTGATGATCTCGGGCCCGGTGTGGATGCGGATCTCGACGAAGAGGCCGGCCTGCAACTTGTCAAAGGCCTCCTCGGGCGTCCATGCCTCGTGGTCCGAGGCGATGCCGGAGGCGGCGAAGGCGTTGATGTTTGGCAAGTCGCGGATACCGGCGGCATGGCCTTCGACCACGGCGCGGGCCTCCCAGGTGGCCTGCATCATCGACCACAGCCGGTCATGGGCGGGGTTGTCGCGGTCGCGCACGGCGGGCCAGTCCATCACCTCGTCGAGGCCCGGACAGGCGAGGCTCTCGCTCAGGAAACGGGTCTGGTCCACGCCGTCCAGATGCGCGCCATGTTCCCACGCGGTCGGCGGCACGGCAGAGCCGGGCAGCGGGAAGATCTTGAGCGGCGATCCGGCCCGGCGCGGCGCCAGCCAGAAATCCAGCGTCCGGTCGGGCACCACGTTGGAGAACTCGTGGCTGGCCTCGCAGGTCCACGTGTTGCCACGCGGGATCACCAGCGCCGCCTCGTACTCCGGCGTGACGTGGGAGCTTTCGATATGCTTGTGCACCTCGCCCAGACCCGGCACCGCCAGCAGCGCGGATTTGTCCACCGTCCCCGCCGCATCGCCCCGGTAGGAGCCGCGCGGGCCGACATAGGCGATGCGCCCGCCGTAGATCGCCAGTTCCATGTCCTCGCGCCAGAGCCCGGTGTTGGTGTCCAGCAGCGCCCCCACCCGCATCAGCGTATCCGCCGGGCGGCGCAGCAGGGCGACCTCGATCAGCTCGCGGCGCAGGTCGGCCTCGTTTGCCGCCGTGATGTCCTTCAGCATGCCAGCCCCTCCGCAAGTGCGTCCCGCAGGCCATCCGCATCGACGCCCATGGCCACCTGCATCTGGTAGGGGCCGGGCACGAGGGCGCCGCTTTCCGGCTCCACCTGCAAGGACCGCGTCTCAAGCCGGAAGAGATCGGGCCGCAGCGCGTAGAGCGGCACGCAGGGATCGTGCAGCGGGCGGCTTTCGCGGATCTGCGTCTGCCCCTCGGTCTGGGCGAAATAGGCCTCGATCAGATCGGCGCAGGCCACGGAGGGAGCGGTGCCCACGGTGCGCAGGCGGGCGATGAAATCGGCGTTCGCGCGGAACTGGCGGGTGGCATCCAAAGGGATCAGCACGAGGTCGAGCCCCGCGTGCAGCACCTCTGCCGCCGCCTCGGGATCATGGGCGAGGTTGAACTCGGCCCGCTTGTCGGCGCCCATGTTGCCCGGCTCGTCCACCGCGCCGCCCATGGCGATGATGCGGCGGATGCGGGCCGCGGCCTCGGGATGGTGACGCAGCAGCAGCGCCACATTGGTCAGCGGCGCGAGGCAGAGGAGGTCGATGGTCTTCGGCTCCGCCGCCATCAGCGCCTCGGCCATGTAGGCCACGGCATCGCGGCTTGCAGGCTCTGCCAGAGGCGCGGGGAAGGTCACGCCGCCCAGACCGTCCGTGCCGTGCACCCCGGTCTCGGGCCGGGGCTCCCGCCCCAGCGGTGCGGCAGCGCCCGCGTGCACCGGCGTGGGCACGCCCGCGCAGGCGACGATACGGCCCGCGTTGCCGGTGGTGACCGAGAGGCCGATATTGCCCGCCACGGTGGTCAGCGCGAGGATGTCCAGATCGGGCACCCGCAGGGCGTGGAGGATGGCAATCGCGTCGTCGATGCCGGGGTCCGTGTCGATGATGGCGGGCATGGTCTTCCCTCAGGTGGTCTTGTCGATTTCCACGATCCGCGCCTTGAAGCGGCGCGCGACCTGCAATGCGTCGGCGAGGGCCTTGGGCCCCTCCACCGTCGTCACTGCGCGGTCCTGCATCAGCCAGCGGCCCGCGACCATGGTCGCGCGCACGTCCGACGGCATCGTGGCATAGGTGAGCATGGAATAGATGTCGTAGATCGGGTGCAGGCGCGGATCGTCCAGCGAGATGCGGATCAGATCCGCCTGCTTGCCCGGTTCGAGAGAGCCGATGCTCTCGGCCATCCCCAGCGTCGCCGCGCCCTCGATCGTGGCCATGCGGATCACGTCGACGCAAGGGAGCGCGCCCCGGGTGCCGGCGGCGATCTTCTGGAACATTGTGGCCGGGCCGAACTGGCTGAAGAGGTCAAGCGTATTGCCCGACATCGGCCCGTCGGTGGCGATGCCCACCTTGATGCCCCGCGCCCGCAGGGCGGTGATGGGCGCAATGCCCCGGCCCGCCTTGCCGTTGGAGCGCGCGTTATAGGCCACGTTCACGCCGCGTTCGGCCATCAGGTCCATGTCGGCCTCACTCGGGTACATGCAATGCGCAGCCACGAGCTGCGGCGTCAGCAGGCCCGCACGATCCGCGACCTCGACCGTGGTGCAGCCATGGGTCTTCTCGGCCCACTCAAGCTCGGGCTTGGTCTCGGCCAGATGCATCTGCACCGGCAGGCCCTTGTCCGCGTTCCATGCGGCCACGCGGGTCATCGTCTCGAGCCCCGTGGAGTAAGGCGCATGGGGCGCGGCGGAGGCGGTGATCAGCGGGTGATCGGCATAGAGATCGGCAAGCGCGTCGAGCCGGGCAAAGCCCTCGTCCATCGAGCCGTGATCGGGGGCAGCGAAATCGGCCAGCGTCTGGCCCACGACGCCGCGCATGCCGGCCTCGCTCAGCACCGCGCCGATGCGGTCCTCGAAGTAGTACATGTCCGCGACCGTGGTCACGCCACCGCGGATCATCTCGAGCGCCGCGAGGCGCGATCCGATCTCCACCACCTCGGCATCCACGAGGGCGCGTTCCAGCGGCAGGATATAGCGGAAGAGCCGGTCGTCCACGTCCTCGCCCAGACCCCGGAACAGCGTCATGGGCATGTGGCAATGCGGGTTGACCATGCCGGGCAGGATCAGGTCGCCGCCCATGTCGTGATGATCCTCCGCCGGAACATCGCCGGGCGGGGTGCCGGAGCCGAGGGCAACGATCCGGTCGCCCTCGATCCGAAGCCAGCCGGCCTCGTGCTCCGTCAGGCCCGCATCCATGGTCAGGATGCGGGCGTTGGTCAGAAGGGTCACGCGGCCTCCGTCGGCAGCAGGCAGCATTGCTCGGGCTGGGGGACCAGCACGGCACTGCTGCCGCTTTCGAAGGGCTGCGAGAGCGGGCCGTTGGCCTTGATCTCGCCTGCCGGCGTGTCGCACTGGTACTGGTAGGCGCGGCCAAGGTAGGTGCGCAGGCCCAGCTTGGTCGGCACGCCCTGCCCCTCTGCCGCCACCAGCAGCCCCTCGGGCCGGGTCGCGAGGATGAAGTCCTGCGCGGGCACGGTGAACTTCTCCTTGGGCAGGTCAATGGTCGCGCCGCCGGCCATCTCGGCCCGCACGGCATCGCCGGCCTCGGAGATCGCGCGCATGGGGATCATGTTCTCGAAGCCCACGAAATCCGCCACGAAGGCGTTTGCGGGACGCGAGTAGAGCACCTCGGGCGTGTCCAGCTGCATGATCTTGCCCGCGTTCATGATCGCCACGCGGTCGGAGATGCTGAAGGCCTCTTCCTGATCGTGGGTGACGTAGAGCGCGGTGGTGCCATTGGCCTGTTGCAGGCGACGGATCTCGACCCGCATGTCGACCCGCAGCTTGGCATCGAGGTTCGAGAGCGGCTCGTCGAACATCAGCAGCGGCGGCTCGATCACGAGGGCCCGGGCAAGCGCCACCCGCTGACGCTGACCGCCCGAGAGGTTGGCCGGGTGCCGGTCCGCGAGGTGGCCGAGGCCGACACGCTCGATCATGTCGTCAGCGCGTTTGCGGCGGTCCGCCGCGCCCACGCCACGCTGTTTCAGGCCAAAGGCCACGTTGTCGCGCACGGTCAGGTGCGGGAAGAGCGCATAGGTCTGGAACACCAGCCCGATGTTGCGGGCGTGCGCCGGCAGGCGGGTCAGGTCACGCTCGCCCAGCTTGATGCTGCCCGAGGTCGGTTCGAGGAAACCCGCCACCAGCCGCAGCGTGGTGGTCTTGCCGCAACCGGAGGAGCCCAGAAGCGAGACCAGCTCGCCCTCGCCCACGTGGAGCGAGAGGTCTTCCAGCACCTTGGTGCTGCCGTAATGGGCGGTGACGTTGTCGAGAGAGAGGGAGACGGTCATGTGGTAACGCCCATCACTTTGTCAGGAAAGTCAGGCCGAGCGTACGCTCGACAATGGCCATGACGGCCACGGTCACGCCCATAAGCAGAACCGAGACCGACGCGATCGTCGGGTCGAAGAACTGCTCCATATGGGCCAGAAGCTGGATCGGCAGGGTGGAGACGCCGGGGCCGGTCAGGAAGATCGAGACCGAGACGTCATTGAGGGAGGTGATGAAGGCGAGGATGAACCCCGCGATGATGCCCGCGCGGACGTTGGGCAGCACCACGGTGAAGAAGGCCTTCCACCGGGGGCAGCCGAGCGAGACGGCCGCCTCCTCGATCGAGAAGTCGAAGGAGTTCAGCGAGGCGCCCACGACCCGCACGCAATAGGGCAGCACGATCAGCGCGTGCCCCAGCAGCAGCGCCAGCATGATCGGGACATCGGCCCCGATGGCCACGGTCTTCATCAGCGAGAAGCCCAGCACGATCTCGGGGATCAGGATCGGCAGCACGTAGATGTTGCCGAGGAAGGCCGGCAGCTGGAACCGGAACCGCGCCAGCGCATAGGCCGCCGGGATGCCGATCGCCATGGAGAGCGCGGTGCCCCCCACCGCCAGCAGGAAGCTGGTCTTCATGGTGCGCACGAAGGCCGAGATCTCGAAGATGTTGGAGAACCAGCGCAGGGTCAGCCCCTGCGGCGGGAAGGTCAGGTAGCTGGTGTCCGACACGGCGGAGCCGAGGATGATCACCAGCGGCCCCAGCAGGAAGAAGAAGACCAGCACCGCGAAGGCGACAAGGAGGGGATGGATACGTTGTTTCATGCTCTCACCCCGCCATCGGGTTCACGCGGCGCGCGATCTTGGACATGATCAGCACGGTGGTCAGGGTCACCACCACCATGACGGCGGCGATGGTCGAGGCGCCGACCCAGTCGAAGGTGACCATGGCCCGCTGGTAGAGGAAGGTGCCCATCATCATCTGCCCCTCGCCCCCCAGCAGCTGCGGCGTCGCGTAGGAGGTGAAGGAGCCCGTGAAGACGAGGACCGAGCCCACGATCAGGCCGGGCACCGCCAGCGGCAGCACCACCTGCCGGAAGGCCGCGCCGGGTTTCGCGCCGAGGCTGGCGGCCGCATCGGTCAGGTCCTGCGGGATGCCTTCCAGCACGCCGACAAGCGTCAGGATCATCAGCGGCACGAAGAGGTAGATCATCGCCACGATGACCGAGCCCTTGGTGTAGAGCATGGTCAGCGGCTCGCTGATCACGCCGATCCAGAGCAGGAAGTCATTCAGGATGCCGTTCTTGCCGAGGATCACCAGCCAGGCAAAGCTGCGCACGACCACGCCGGTCAGCAGCGGGAAGACGGCGGCGATGATCAGCAGGCTCTTCACCCGGGCGGGGGCCTGTGCCACCACCCAAGCGGTGATGAAGCCCACCACGACCGAGACGGCGGTGGTGATCAGCGCGACCTCCATCGTGCGCCAGAGCACGGTCATCCGGAAGCGCGAGTTGAAGAAGGTGGCATATTGCGCCAGCGGCCCCTTGGGGTCGCCGAAGGTGGTGGCCAGTGTCGAGAGCACCGGCAGGCCGAGGAACAGCAGCACCAGCAGGAGCGCCGGAGCGGACAGGAGCCATGGCCGCAGCTTGCGAGGCATTGGGGGTGCCTTTCTTGGTCTTCGTATCAAGAGCGAAGGGCACGGCGTGGAAAACGCCGTGCCCGGTTAGTCTAGGCGAAATGTGCCCGGATTACATGCCGAAGATTTCGTTCCAGCGATCGATCCACTCGGTCTTGGCCGCGTTCATCTTGGCGTAGTCCATCTTGTTCAGGCTGTTGATCGCCTCTTCGCCGTAGGTCCACATGGCGGCCTGTTCCGGCGCCAGTTCGACGGTGCTGTTGATCGGCGCATCGACACCGGCCGCGGCCAGTGCCTGCTGCACGTCATGGGACAGCAGGAAGTCGACGAACTTGTAGGCCAGTTCGGGGTTCGCGGCGCCGGTGGGGATGTTCACGGTGTTCAGCACCGCGATGTCGCCATCGTCCAGCGTGGCCCAGGTCATACCCGGCACGGCCTCTTTCAGCGAGCGCAGGGTGAAGTCCTGCGTCATGGTCACCGAGATCTCGCCGGTGGAGGCAAGGTTCACCATCTCGGAGCCGGTGTTGTAGTTCTTCACCACGTTCGGCTTCAGCTCTTCGATCTTGGCGAAGGCCGGGTCCGCGTCCTCGTAGGCGTCGGTGCCTGCAAGGTCACCGGCCCGCACCACGACCATCGGGCCCGCGGTGGTGGTGATGTTCGGCAGCGACAGCTTGCCGGCCAGGTCATCACGCCACAGGTCGTTCCACGAGGTGATCGGCTCGACGCTGTCGGCGTCGTAGACGATGCCGATGCGGCCCACGGTGTAGGCCGGGCCATAGCCGCCCTGCGGGTCGCGGGCCACTTCGTAAAGCTCGTCGAGGTTGGTCAGCTTGGAGCGGTCGAACTCCTGAAAGACGCCGTTCTCGATCCCGACCTGGCTGTAGCTGTCGGTCAGGTAGATCAGGTCGACGCCCTTGCCGCCGCGCGCGGTCAGCTTGCCAAGGCGGTCGGCGTTGTTGCCGGTCTCGAAGACCACGTCGCAGCCGCATTCGGCCTTGAAGGGTTCGATCAGCAGTTCGTTGAGCTTGTCGCCGTTGTAGCCCCACCACGAGATGGTGAGCGTTTCCGCCTGCGCGGCAGCTGCCGAGGCGGTCAGGGCAAGGAGGGAGACCGTGAGAAGGTTTTTCATGGCGCGAACCTGTCCAGTAAGCGTGAGTGAAACCGGGGCGGCGTCGCCCCGGCGTTTCGGGATGCCTTCAGTAGAGCCGTTTGCGCCACTATCAAGTCAAGCCGCGCCTCGTGTCAGAAGGATTCTTTTTTGTTGGCGCACAAATGGTCAAATATCGTTCACTGCGCCAGCCTGCCGCTACGGCAGCTTTCCACCCGGCAGGGCTGCGTCTCCCCGCGCACCATGCGCGCGCGCCCCTCGCAGCCCCCTGCAGGGCGCCGAGTCGCGCCCCCTGCCCTGCGGGACGGCCAGCCAAGCGGCGCACCCGTAGATTTCCCGCGCGCGAGGGGCTACATCTTGAAGACCGCGACGGCGCCCGCCGGTGAAATGGGGCGGGGAGCTGGGGGAAAGGGCAACGATGGGTCCCGGGACCGACACATCCACGGAAGCGACCGATTTCAGCGACGAGGCCTGGGTCAACGTGCTGGCCGCGGTGGACCGCACCTATGCCGATCTGGTCGCCCATCAGGAGCAGCTGGAACGGCAGGGCGAAGAGCTGCACGAGCTGCGCCGCTTCATCGCCTCGGTCCTCGACAGCGTCAGCGAGATCATGGCCGTGGTCGGCCGCGACGGCACCATCGAGGAGGTCAGCGCCTCGCTCTGCACCGTCACCGGGCGCGCGGCCTCCGACCTCGTGGGGCGTCCCGTGGCCGAGATCTTCCGCACCGAACGGGGCGAGGCCATCGCGAAAGCCCTGACCGACCTGCGCCTGACCCTCTCGAACACGCGGTTCGAGGCCAACGTGATCTCCACCGAGGGGCCCTCCCCCTTCGAGTTCACCCTCTCCGCCCGGATCAACGACCGGCACCGGCTGATCGGCGCCGTCCTCGTGGGCCGCCCGCTGGGAGAGCTGCGCCGCGCCTATTCCGAGCTGGAGGAAAGCCACCGCGCCCTGCAACAGGCGCAGATGCAGCTGGTGCGCAACGAGAAACTCGCCTCTCTGGGCCGCCTGCTGGCGGGCGTGGCCCATGAGCTGAACAACCCGATTTCCTTCGTCTATGCCAATGCCCATGCGCTGGAGCGCTACGTGGGCCGGTTCGAGACCTATTTCGACCGCGTCCAGTCCGGGGCCTCTCGGGAGGAACTCGTCTCGCTGCGCGAGGAGCTGAAGCTCGACCGCGCCCTGCGCAACCTGCGGCAGGCCATCGACGGCGCCCGCGACGGGGCCGAACGGGTGCGCGACATCGTGGCCGACCTGCGGCGTCTTTCGGCGGAAGGGTCGGGCAATGTCTCGGCCTTCGATCTGGTGGAGCTGGCCCGCGTGGCTGCCCATTGGGTCGAGCGCGGGTCGAAAAGCGGCCTCACCACCAGTTTCACCGGCATGACCTCTCTCAAGGTGCAGGGCACGCCGGGGCATATCCAGCAGATCGTCATGAACCTGATCCAGAACGCCATGGATGCCGTGCAGGGCCGCGACGATGCCGCCGTCACCGTCGAGATCGGCATCGAGAACGGCCGCGCCGTCCTTGCCGTGCGCGACACCGGCCCCGGTGTGGCGGAGGAAAACCGCGCGGCGATCTTCGACCCCTTCTTCACCACCAAACCCGTGGGACAGGGCACCGGCCTCGGCCTCTCCATCAGCGCGAAGATCGCCGAGGAACATGGCGGCGCGCTGACGCTGGGCCCCGGGCCGGGGGGCGACTTCCGCCTCGCCCTGCCGCTTGGCACCGGGGCTGAGAGCGGGCCAGACAGCAAGACAGACGGCGGGCCCGAAACCGGAGATGATCCCGCCCGCACGGGCGACACGACAGGCACTCCTGACCGACCGGAGGACACGTGAACCTTCTGTGGCTTCAATCCGCAGGCTGCGGCGGCTGCACCATGTCGCTGCTCTGCGCCGAGGACCCGAATGTCTTCGACCTGCTGACCGACGCGGGTATCGACCTGCTCTGGCATCCCTCGATCTCGGTCGAGACCGGGGCCGAGGTGCGCCGCCTGCTGGCGCGGATCGAGGCAGGCGAAGAGACGCTCGACGTGCTCTGCGTCGAGGGCTCCATCGTGACCGGCCCCAAGGGCACCGGGCGCTATCACATGCTGGCGGGCACCGGGCGGCCCATGCTCGACTGGGTGCGCAGCCTCGCGCCGCTGGCCCGTGACGTGGTGGCCGTGGGCACCTGCGCGGCCTATGGCGGCGTGACCTCGGCGGGCGGCAACCCGGCGGGGGCCGTGGGGCTGGCCTATGACGGCAAGCTGAAAGGCGGCGCCCTGCCCGGCGATTTCCGCGCCCGGTCGGGGCGTCCGGTGATCAATGTTGCGGGCTGTCCGACCCACCCCGACTGGGTAACCGAAACGCTGCTGCTGCTGGCCGAGGACCGCCTTGCGGCAGAAGACCTCGACCCGCTGGGGCGGCCCCGTTTCTACGCCGACAACCTCGTGCACCACGCCTGCACCAAGAACGAGTTCTACGAATACAAGGCCTCGGCCCGCGAGCTGTCCGAGATGGGCTGCATGATGGAACACCTCGGCTGCGTCGGCACGCAGGCCCATGCCGATTGCAACATCCGGCCATGGAACGGTTCCGGCTCCTGCACGCGGGGGAACTACCCCTGCATCAACTGCACCGCGCCCGAGTTCGAGGAACCCCGCCACCCCTTCACCGAGACGCCGACCCTCGCGGGCATTCCCATCGGCCTGCCCTCGGACATGCCCAAGGCGTGGTTCATGGCGCTGGCCTCGCTGTCCAAGGCCGCCACGCCGAAACGGATCGACGTGAACGCCCATTCCGACCGGCTGAAAATCCCCCCCGGCGCAGAGAAGGGCGGCAAATGAGCGAACGGCAACTTCTGGTCGGGCCCTTCAACCGGGTCGAGGGCGACCTCGAAATCAAGCTCGACATCCGCGACGGTCAGGTGGCCGCGGCCTATGCGAACTCGCCCCTCTTCCGCGGGTTCGAGATGATGCTGCCCGGCAAGGACCCGCGCGATGCGCTGACCCTGACGCCCCGGATCTGCGGCATCTGTTCGGTCAGCCAGTCGGCGGCGGCGGCCTTTGCCCTGGCCGAGGCCTCGGGCGCCCGGATGCCCGCACAAGGCGCGCTTGCGGCGGCGATCCTGCACGGGGTCGAGAACATGGCCGACCATGTGACGCATTTCCACCTCTTCTTCATGCCCGACTTCGCCCGCCCCGCCTATGCGGGCCGCGCCTGGCACGACCGCGCCGTGCAGCGCTTCACCGCGCTTCAGGGCAGCGCCGCCCGCGCCACCGCCGAGGCGCGCGCAAGGCTCTTCCACATCGCGGGCACGCTGGGGGGCAAATGGCCCCATACGCTGGCGATCCAGCCCGGCGGCGTCACCCGAGCGCCCGCCGCACAGGACCGGGTGCGGATGCTGGCCACGCTGCGCAGCTTCCGCCGTTACCTCGAAGACGGGCTCTTCGGTGCCCCGGTCGAGGCGTTTGCCGCCCTCACCACCATCGCGGAGCTTGAGGCCTGGGAGACGGGGGATGCCGGGCTCTTCATGGCGATCTCCGCCGATCTGGGGCTGCACCTCAGTGGCTTTGGCCCGCGGCGCTACCTCTCCTTCGGGGCCTATCCGCTGGAGGGCGGTCGCGCCATGGCCCCGGGCCTGTGGGACAACGGCGCTGTCACCCCCTACGACGCTACCCAGATCACCGAGGACCTCAGCCACGCCTGGATGCTGGGGGACACCGCGCATCCGACCCAGGGCCAGACCCTGCCCGACGAGGACATGCGCGAGAGCGCCTACAGCTGGTGCAAGGCCCCACGCCTTGGCGGTCGCGTGACCGAGGTCGGGGCGCTCGCCCGGCAGGCCATCGACGGGCATCCGCTGGCGCAGGCGCTTGCCGCCGAAGGCTCCACCCGCGCCCGGATCGCGGGCCGCCTGCTGGAGATCGCCCGGTTGCAGCTGTTGCTGGAGGACTGGGCCCGGGCGCTCGACCCGGACGCGCGGTTCATGGGCGACCAGCCCACGGTCAAAGCCGGGACCGGCGCGGGGCTGGTCGAGGCCGCGCGCGGCTCTCTGGGCCACTGGCTGCGGATCGAGGGCGGGCGGATCGCGTCCTACCAGATCGTCGCGCCGACGACGTGGAACTTCTCGCCGCGCGACGCCACTGGCACGCCCGGCCCGGTGGAGATGGCGCTCGTCGGGGCCGAGGTGGCCGAGGGCGAGGAGACGCCGCTTTCCGTCCAGCATATCGTGCGCAGTTTCGACCCCTGCATGGTCTGCACGGTGCACTGAGGCCGCCCGCGATGACGCGCCCGCCCAAGACATCCGGCAAGACCCCGGCCCCCGACAGCCCCGAGGACACGCCGGAAGGCAGCGCGTCCGACGGCACCGGGACAGCCATGCCGCCAGTGCACCGCACCAGTGCGCCGGATGGGGTCGCCCCAACTGTTCCGGATGAGAGCTTAGCACCCCGGCCCGACGCCTCCACAGCGACCGGGACAGCGTTGCAGAACGCGCACCGCACCGGTGCGCCCGGCACGAGCGGCCTCGCTCCACGGACTGGAAGCGCGCCATCTCCGCACGACGCGCCTGCACCGCAGGCCCGCCGCATCCGGGTGCGTGGGCAGGTGCAGGGCGTGGGGTTTCGCCCCTTCGTCTGGCAGTTGGCGCGACGCATGGGGCTGGCGGGCGAAGTGTTGAACGATGCCGAGGGCGTGCTGATCCATGTCGCGGGCCCGAACCTTGATGCCTTCGCGGCGGCACTGCGTGACGAGGCCCCGCCGCTGGCGCGCATCGACGCGGTCGAAAGCGCGCCTGCGGACCTGCCCGCCTGTGAGGGGTTCATCATCGCGGCCTCGGGCGCGGCAGGGGCCGAGACGCGGGTGACGCCCGACGCCGCGACCTGCCCCGCCTGCCTCGCCGAGGTCCGGACAGAGGGCCGCCGCGCAGGCTACGCCTTCACCAACTGCACCCATTGCGGGCCGCGTTTCACCATCGTGACCGGCCTGCCCTACGACCGGGCGCAGACGACGATGGCGGCCTTCCCGCTCTGCCCCGCCTGTCGGACGGAATACGACGATCCCGCCGACCGCCGTTTTCATGCACAGCCGGTGGCCTGCCCCGACTGCGGGCCAAAGGTCTGGCTGGAGGAGGCAGCCGCGCCGCAAGCCACAGGCCCCGGCGCGCCCTCGGACGCCGGGGGCGCAGCCTGTCGCACCGGACCGGAGCGCGCGCCTGCCTCCCGACCAGATGAGCGCCCCGCGCCCGAAGGGAGCCGTGAAAAGGCGCAGCACCCCGATCCCATCGCGCGGGCCGCGGCCCTGCTGACCTCGGGCCATATCCTCGCGATCAAGGGCCTCGGCGGGTTCCACCTCGCCTGCGACGCAACCAATGCCCAGGCCATCGCCCGGCTCCGCGCCCGCAAGCACCGCCCGTCCAAGCCCTTCGCCCTCATGGCCCCGCGCGACCTCATCCGCCGCCACGCCCTACCGAGCGCGGAGGAGGAGGCCCGCCTTGCCGATCCCGCCGCGCCGATCCTCCTGCTGGAGAAGGCGGGCCAGCCCCTGCCCGAGGCCCTCGCCCCCGGCCAATCCACGCTGGGCTGGATGCTGCCCGCCACGCCACTGCACTGGCTGCTGGCCGATGCCGTGGGCCGGCCCTTGGTGATGACCTCCGGCAACCTTTCGGGCGCGCCCATGGCGATCCACAACGACGAGGCGCGTGAGATGTTGGAGCCCTTTGCCGATGCCTTCGTACTGCACGACCGGGACATCGCCCGCAGGCTGGACGACAGCGTCGAGCGCATCACCCCGCAGGGCCCGATGATCCTGCGCCGCGCCCGCGGTCGCGTGCCCGGCACCCTGCCCCTGCCCGACGGCCTGCCCCATCAGCAGGTGCTGGCCATGGGCGGTCAGATGAAGGCCGCGCTCTGCCTGACCAAAAATGGGCAGGCCCTGCTGGGCCACCATCTGGGCGACCTCGACGAGGCGCTAACGTGGCAGGCCTTCCTGCAGGCCGAGCGGGACTATACCCAGCTTTTCGATCACCGCCCGCAGGCCATGGCCTGTGACCTGCACCCCGGCTACCGCGCCACGCAGCACGCCCATGCCAGCTCCCTGCCGGTGATCGAGGTGGCGCATCACCACGCGCATCTCGCCGCCTGTCTGGCCGAGAACCTCTGGCCGCGCGACGGCGGGCCAGTGGCAGGGATCGTGCTGGACGGCACCGGGCTGGGGCCGGATGGCACGCTCTGGGGCGGGGAGCTGCTGGTAGGGGATTACGAGGGCTGCACCCGCACAGCCCACCTGACGCCCGCGCCCCTGATCGGAGGCGACCGCGCCGCACAGGAGCCGTGGCGCAATGCGCTCGCCCGGCTGGATCAGGCAGGGATCGCGGCCGAGGCGCATCTGGCGGGGCATCCGCTGGCGCTCGCCCGGCAGGCGGCCCGGATGAACGCGCCGATGTCGTCCTCGGCCGGACGGCTCTTCGACGCGGTGGCAGCTCTCCTCGGGCTCTGCCCCGCGCGGCAAAGTTTCGAGGGCGAGGCGGCCATGCGACTTGAGGCGCTGGCCTGCCAACCGGAGGGCGGCGCAGCGCTACAGGCTGGCGATCCGGGCTATGACTTCGGCAGCGGGCCGGGGATCGACCCTGCGCCGATGCTGCACGCCCTGCTCACCGACAAGAGCGCCGATCCGATCCGCGCCGCGCGCTTCCATGCCGGTCTGGCGCGCGCCTTTGCCAGCCGAGCCCGGGCGCTAGTGGAGCGCGGCGCGGCGCGGGCCGTGGCACTTTCCGGCGGGTGCTACCAGAATGCGCTGCTGCTCGATCTGACGGCCCGGGCGCTCGCGGATCTGCCGCTCCTGCTGCATCGCGAAACGCCCGCGAACGACGGTGGGCTGGCGCTTGGACAGGCGGTGATCGCCCTGACGCGGCTGGAAAGCGCCTGACCACTGCCCCGGAGGCCACGGCTGCCGCCTGACCATGCTGCGGACGCAGAAAGGCGGGCAATTTCAGCGCAAACCCATGATCCAAAAGACATAAATCCACCTCAAGCCTGGCCGTGCTTTTCCCTCCGCACACCAAGGTATGCCGCTGCATGATGCCCGAACCAGCGCAGGGCCCCCGCCCGAATTCGGAGGAGACGCAGCTTGAGCCAGATCGAAACCTTCTACGACGTGATGCGCCGGCAGGGGATCACCCGCCGCAGCTTCATGAAATATTGTTCCCTGACCGCCGCCGCCCTCGGCCTCGGTCCCGCCTTCGTGCCCAAGATCGCCCACGCGATGGAAACGAAGCCCCGGACGCCCGTCATCTGGGTGCACGGCCTCGAATGCACCTGCTGCTCCGAGAGCTTCATCCGCTCGGCCCACCCGCTGGCCAAGGACGTGGTGCTGTCGATGATCAGCCTCGACTACGACGACACGCTGATGGCCGCCGCCGGACATCAGGCCGAAGCGGCGCTGGAAGAGACCATCGAGAAGTACAAGGGCAACTACATCCTCGCGGTCGAGGGCAACCCGCCCCTGAACGAGGACGGCATGTTCTGCATCGTCGGCGGCAAGCCCTTCGTCGAGCAGCTGCGCCACGCGGCCAAGGACGCCAAGGCGATCATCAGCTGGGGGGCCTGCGCCTCCTACGGCTGTGTTCAGGCGGCCAAGCCGAACCCGACCCGCGCCGTGCCGGTGCACAAGGTCATCACCGACAAGCCGATCATCAAGGTGCCCGGTTGCCCGCCGATCGCCGAGGTCATGACCGGGGTGATCACCTACATGCTGACCTTCGACCGCCTGCCCGAGCTGGACCGTCAGGGCCGCCCGGCGATGTTCTACGGCCAGCGGATCCACGACAAATGCTACCGCCGTCCGCATTTCGACGCCGGCCAGTTCGTCGAGGAATGGGACGACGAGAACGCGCGCAAGGGCTATTGCCTCTACAAGATGGGCTGCAAGGGCCCGACCACCTACAACGCCTGTTCCACCGTGCGCTGGAACGAGGGCGTCAGCTTCCCCATCCAGTCCGGCCACGGCTGCATCGGCTGTTCCGAGGACGGGTTCTGGGATCAGGGCAGCTTCTACAACCGTGTCACCGACCTGACCCAGTTCGGGGTCGAGAAGAACGCCGACCAGATCGGCCTTGCCGCCGCGGGCGTGGTGGGCGGTGGCATCGCGCTGCACGCCGCCGTCTCGGCGCTGAAATCCGCACAGAAGAAGACGCAGGACCGCAAGTCCGCGCAGGAGGAGGTGTAAGCCATGGTCATCCAGACCCCCAATGGCTTCGAGCTGGACAATTCCGGCCGTCGCATCGTCGTCGACCCCGTCACCCGGATCGAAGGCCACATGCGCTGCGAGGTGAACGTCGACGATCAGGGCGTGATCCGCAACGCCGTCTCGACCGGGACCATGTGGCGCGGGCTTGAGGTGATCCTCAAGGGCCGCGATCCGCGCGACGCATGGGCCTTCACCGAACGCATCTGCGGCGTCTGCACCGGGACCCATGCGCTGACCTCGGTCCGCTCGGTCGAGGATGCGCTTGGCATTCAGATCCCCGACAATGCGAACTCGATCCGCAACCTGATGCAGCTGGCGCTGCAAATCCACGACCACGTGGTGCACTTCTACCACCTGCATGCGCTCGACTGGGTGAACCCGGTCAACGCGCTGAAGGCCGACCCCAAGGCCACCAGCGAATTGCAGCAGATGGTGGGCCCGAACCACCCGATGTCCTCCCCCGGCTATTTCCGCGACGTGCAGAACCGGCTGAAGAAATTCGTGGAGAGCGGCCAGCTGGGCCTGTTCAAGAACGGCTACTGGGACAACCCGGCCTACAAGCTGCCCCCCGAGGCGGACCTGATGGCCACGACCCACTACCTCGAGGCGCTCGACCTGCAAAAGGAGATCGTGAAGGTCCACACGATCTTCGGCGGCAAGAACCCGCATCCGAACTGGCTGGTGGGCGGCGTGCCCTGCCCGATCAACGTCCATTCCACGGGCGCGGTCGGCGCGATCAACATGGAGCGGCTGAACATGGTTCAGTCGATCATCCAGCAATCGCTCGACTTCAACCGCAACGTCTATATCCCGGACGTGATCGCCATCGGCGGGTTCTACAAGAACTGGCTCTATGGCGGCGGGCTCTCCTCGCAGGCCTGCCTCGCCTATGGCGACATCCCCGAGCACCCGAACGATTTCAGCCCCGAGCAGCTGCACCTGCCGCGCGGCGCGATCATCAACGGCGACCTCTCGGTCGTGCATGACGTCGATCCGCGCGACCCCGAGCAGATCCAGGAGTTCGTGGACCATTCGTGGTACACCTACGGGGAGCCGGGCAAGGGTCTGCACCCCTGGGATGGCGTGACCAAGGCACAGTACGAACTGGGCCCCAACGCCAAGGGTACCAAGACCAACATCCAGGAACTGGACGAGGCCGCGAAGTACTCGTGGATCAAGGCGCCGCGCTGGAAGGGTCACGCGATGGAGGTGGGTCCGCTGGCCCGCTACATCATCGGCTATGCCAAGGGGCACGAGGACATCAAGGATCAGGTCGACGGGCTGCTGCGCGCGATGGACCTGCCCTTCGATGCGATCTTCTCGACGCTGGGGCGCACCGCGGCGCGGGCGCTGGAATCGGAATACTGCTCGCGGCTGCAACAGCATTTCTTCGACAAGCTGATCACCAACATCAAGAACGGCGACGAGAGCACCGCCAACATCGAGAAGTGGGATCCCTCCACTTGGCCCTCCGAGGCCATGGGCGTGGGCATGACCGAGGCGCCGCGCGGCGCGCTCGGCCACTGGATCAAGATCAAGGACGGCCGGATCGAGAACTACCAATGCGTCGTGCCGACCACATGGAACGGCAGCCCGCGCGACACCTCCGGCAACATCGGGGCCTTCGAGGCCAGCCTGATGAACACGCCGATGGAGCGCCCGGAAGAGCCGGTCGAGATCCTGCGCACCCTGCACAGCTTCGACCCCTGCCTTGCCTGCTCGACCCACGTGATGTCGCCGGACGGCGAGGAACTGACCACCGTCAAGGTGCGCTGAGGGAGGAGACCATGATGCGTAAACTGAGCAAAGGCGCGGCGATCACCGCCGCACTCGCCACGCTGCCGCTGGCGGCACGGGCCCACGGGCTGCATGAGGCGACCCACGACGAGGCGAGCCATCTCGCGGCCCACCTCGGGCCGCTGGCCCTGCTGGCGGCCGTGGGCGTCGCCGCCTACCTGCTGATCCGCCGCCGGGAGGGGGGCAAATGACCAGCCCCTCCCCCAAGGCCGTGCGGCTCACCGGGGATGCGACCGAGGCCGATCACGCGACGATCCGGCGCGACACCAGCGTCTACGTCTACGAGGCCCCGGTCCGGCTGTGGCACTGGATCAACGCCGCCGCGATCATGGTCCTGATCGTGACCGGCTGGTTCATCGGCGCCCCGCCGCCCTCGATGCAGATCGCCGAGGCGACGCACCAGTTCGTCTTCGGCTATATCCGCTTTGCCCATTTCGCCGCCGGCATGATCATGACCGTGGGCTTCTTCGGGCGCATCTACTGGGCCTTCGTGGGCAACCACCACGCCAAGCAGATGTTCATCCTGCCTCTGCACCGGAAGGCGTGGTGGGCCGAGGTCTGGCACGAGATGAAGTGGTACGCCTTCCTCGAGAAGACGCCCAAGAAATACGTGGGTCACAACCCGCTGGCACAGATCGCCATGTTCTTCTTCATGACCGTGGGGCTCAGCTTCATGATCGTGACCGGCATGGCGCTCTATGCCGAGGGCGCGCAGCAGGGCAGCATCTTCGACCTCGTGTTCGGCCCGCTGCGGGACTGGATCGGCAATTCGATGGTGCTGCACCAGCTGCATCACCTCGGGATGTACGCGATCCTCATCTTCATGATGATCCATATCTACGCCGCGATCCGCGAAGACATCATGTCCCGGCAGTCGATGGTTTCGACCATGATCTCGGGCACGCGGACCTTCAAGGACGACGACGACTGAGACCCACTTTTAGGGTGTGAGACAGGGCGGGCTTCGGCCCGCCCTTTTGCTTTGCTGCCGGCGCACGAGCAGCCTTCCGTCACCCGGCAACATCGTCACCGACCACCACCCGCGCGGGACAAGGCCGCAGGCCGCCGCGCACCGCCGGCGCGCCCCCACGCGGCGGCGATTTGGTGAGGCTGGGCGGTCCCTTGAAAAGGAGCGGCGAGCTTGGCTGCCATTAAGTGGCGGCCAGAGAGGTCTGGAACGCCTCCGCGCGCGCCGGCAATGCGCGGCTCCCCTCCCGGTTCAGGGCGCGCAGGAAAGGCGAAAAATCGTGCCTCCGTGGCAAGTTAGTGATCAGAACGGCAGGCCATAGCGGCGCCAGAATGGCGACGCCAAACCGCATCATGCAAATTAAATATCCGCATAACCGATCACATTGGATACAATACTTCCACCACACCACTTGCCGCGGCGCAGCAATATCCACATAAACGATTTAAAATCAAACGCTTGCATAAAATACACCGCAAACTCAGGAATCGCTGCACCAGCCGACCGCCAAGCCTATTTTCGAAACCAGCAGAGACCGGAAAGCAGGCTGCCAAGGCCCGCACCGGTCACGCCACGAAGGGAGGGACATCATGGCGCACAAGGCGCTTATCCTGGGCATCGGTAACGTGCTTTGGGCAGACGAAGGCTTCGGCGTCCGCTGCGTCGAACATGTCGCCCGCACGCTGGCCTACGGGCCGGAGGTCGCCATTCTCGACGGCGGTACGCAGGGGCTCTACCTGCTGCCCTTCCTCGAAGAGGTCGACATCATGGTGGTCTTCGACGCGGTGGATTACGGCCTGCCCCCCGGCACGATGAAGGTGGTCGAGGGCGACGAGGTTCCCGCCTTCATGGGCGCCAAGAAGATGTCCCTGCACCAGACCGGGTTTCAGGACGTGATCGCCACGGCCCAGCTGATGGGCTATTGCCCGGACCAGATCGTGCTGATCGGCTGCCAGCCGGTGGAACTTGAGGATTTCGGCGGGGGCCTGCGCCCGCAGACCGCCGCCCGCATCCCCGAGGCCGTCACCATCGCCCGCGACTGGCTGGGCGCGCGCGGCATCACTGCGACAGAGGGCCAGACCGCGACCAACGACCTGGCCGATCCGGCGCTGCACCGCGACGTCTACGAAGGCGGCCGCCCCTCCGAGGAGGTGGCCTGCCGGATCGGGGATGCGCGCTTCTTCCCGGCGGCGGAATAGGCCCATGTGTCTTGGCATCCCGATGAAGATCCTCTCGGTCGACGGTATCGCGGCCACGGCCCTCGACGGGGACCGCGAGGCGTTGATCGACCTGTCGCTCACCGGCCCTCTCGCCCCCGGCACATGGGTGCTGACCTTCCTCGGCACCGCCCGCGAGGTCATCACATGGGACGAGGCGCGGCTGATCCGCGACGCGCTCGGCGGGCTGCGCAGCCTGATGGAGGGCGGCGACCTTGGCGATGCCTTTGCCGATCTCGACGCCCGCAGCCCCAGCCTGCCCCCCCATCTCGCCGCGGCCGCCGCCGCGGGCAAGACGACCGCCTGAGGAGACACAGATGTCTGCACCGCAACACCCGCTCGTCACGCGCCTGACGGCCGAGATGGGCTATCCCGTCCTCACCGACTGGGCCGCGCTCGAAAGCTATGCCGAGGCCCCCGGCGCCCATGTCGTCTTTGTGCCCGGCGATGCGGCCCGCAATCTTGAGACGCCCGACGTGGCGATCATCTTGCCGGAATTGCACCTTGCCTTTCAGCGCGCCTTCGACTGCGCCGTGGCCGGGGACGCGATCGAGACCCGCCTGCGCGAGGAGACCCGCGTGCTCAAAACGCCCTCGCTGATCTTCTTCCGTGACGGGGTCTGTGTCGGCGGCATCGCCCGCGTGCGCGACTGGGACGATTACATCGCGCGGATCCCGCGCATCCTCGCGGCACAGCCTGCCGCCAGCGAAGAGGAGGCCTGAGATGCAGAACTTCCACCTGCCCCCGACCGGCTACGGCCCCGGCTCCCAACCCGAGGCCGAGGACGGCAAGGAACTGGAATATATGCAGCTGCCGCAGGACATGCGCACCTACACCGCGCATCTGCCCGAGGTGGAGCATGCGCCCAAGGGCGCGCTTGACCTGCTGGCGCAGCTGGCCGATGCGGCGGACCGCGTGGCCGAAGGCGGCGCGGCGGAACGCTTCGACCTTTCGACGCTGGATGCCGCCAGCCGCCGCGTGCTGGCCGAGACGCTGGGCGAAGGCGAAGTCGCCGTGAAGGTGCGCGGCATCCCCGCCCTGCGCGTGCAGGAAAGCGTCTTTGCCGGCGTCTGGGTCCTCTCCGCCGTTGGCGTCGATGCGGTCGAGGTGGCGCAGGTGCCCAGTGATGCGCTGACGCGCGCCCATGAGCCTGTCCGCCCCGGCACGGGCGACAAACCCGGCGCAGGCGTGGTGAACGCGCCCTCGCTGCTGGCGGAGCTGACGGAGCAGTCCGCCAATCCGCAGGCGCCGCTGCATGTGATCAACCTGTCGCTACTGCCGCATACGGAAGAGGATCTTGCGTGGCTGGAAGCGCGCCTCGGGGAGGGCTCCGTCGACATCCTCTCGCGCGGCTATGGCAACTGCCGCATCCGGGCGACCGCCCTGCCCCGGACGTGGCACGTGCAGTTCTACAACTCGACCGATCAGCTGATCCTCGACACCTACGAGATCACGCCCATGCCCGAGGTGGTGCTGGCCGCCCGCGAGGACCTCTCCGACAGCGCGGAACGTATCCGTGAAGTGGCGGAGGCGATCCGGTGAAGACCACGTTCGAAGGCTCCTTCCTTGGCGCGATGGACAAGATCAGCCCGCAGGCCGTGATGGAATGCAAGGTCTGCTGGACGCCCTACGACCCGGCCGAGGGCGACGACAGCCGCCAGATCGACGCGGGGACGCCCTTCACGGCACTGCCCGGGGACTGGTCCTGCCCGACCTGCTCGGCCCCCAAGGAACAGTTCATGGTGCTGGAAGACCCCGGCGCCGACGCGCTGCGCGAGGCCACGCGGATCAACGCCGCCACTGCCCGTCTGGTGGATGACTTCACCGAGGTCTGGCATTCCAAGATGCGCGACGTGCCGCTGGTCAACAAGGCGCTGCACGTGGAGGCCGTTGGCTTCCGTCTCTGGGAAGGGCAATTCCTCGGCGTGCTGATCTCGCCTTGGTTCATGAACCTCGTGCTGATGCCCGATGGCGACAGCTGGGATCACCTGACCGCCGGCGCGAAGGAGGTGATCGCCTTCCCCTCCGGCGATTACGAGTTCATCCACAACAGCCGCCCCGCCACCGGGGGCTACAAGGCCTGTTCGCTCTTCTCTCCGATGGGGGATTTCCAGCGCCACAAGGATGCCACCGACGTGGCCCGCGCCGTGATGGCCGCGCTCTTCGATCCCGAGAACCGGGCCGAGACCGACCGCAGCGCCGACATCCGGGCCGCGCGGGAAGAGGAGATCGCCGCCACCGCAGCCGCAGAGGCCGCAGAGGCCGAAGCGGAGGCCCCCTCCGCCATGGGCCATGCGCCCACGCGCCGCGCCGTGCTGACCGCCGGGCTCGCCTCCGATCCCGACGCGAGCGACACACCCGAGACCCCTTCCGAGACGTCTTCCGAGACGTCTTCCGAGATAGGCGCGCGCGCAGGAGCGCCCGCCGAATGAGCAAGGCCGCCGCCTCCCTCCGTCCTCCTCTCCCGCTGCGTGCCGACAGCGGGCCGCGTCTCCCCGTGGCCCGCATGGTCATTGGCCGCTCCGTGGGGGAGGCGGCGGCTTTGCTTCCGCGTCTCTTTGCGCTCTGCCGCGCCGCGCAGGGGGCCGCCGTTGCCGCGGCCCTCGGGCAGCCCGCCGATGCCGATGGCATCCGGCAGGAGGTGATCCGCGATCACCTGATGAAATTCCACCTCGGGCTGCCGCGGCTGATGCAGATGCCCGCCGTACGCCTGCCCGATGACTGGCAGAGCGACCGCGCCGCCGTGGCGCAGGCCGTCTTCGGCCCCGCGGGCCGGGCGCCGGACAGTGCCGGGGCGCTGGCGGCCTTCCTCGTCTCGGGCCACGGCGTGGCGCCGGTTCTGGCCCGGCTCGCCAGCCTGTTTTCCCCCGGCGAGGCCGTGGCCGAGGGCCTGCCCGCCGTCACCGCCCGCAGCATCTGGGGCACCGCCCCGGTCGAGAATTCCGTGGCCGCCCGCCATGTCGCGCATCCGGCGCTGACCGGTCTGGCACAGCGCCACGGGCGCGGGCCGCTCTGGCGCGCCGCGGCCCGGCTTTACGACATCGAGGCCGCGCTGACGGGCAGCCTGCCGCCCGCACAGGCGCCTGTTCCGGGCGAGGGTCTGGTGCCTGCCGCGCGCGGCGCCTATGCCATGCGGATCGGCACAAGCGGAGGCGTGGTCACGCATTTCGCCCGCGTCACCCCCACGGACAGCCTGCTGGCCGAGGGCGGGGTGCTGGAGCGCAGCCTTGCCACGCTGCCTGCCGATCGTGCCCTTCTGGGCGGCCTGCTGCTGGAGGTCCTCGACCCCTGCAGCCCCGTGAAACTGGTCCAGCCGGAGGCGGCCCATGCATGAGATGTCGCTGTGCGAGGGCATACGACGGGTGGTCGAAAAGGCCGCCGCCGCGCCCGACATTTCCCGCGTCACCCGCGTGCGCCTGACCGTGGGCCGCTTTGCTGGGGTCGAGAAACCCGCTTTGCATTTCGCATGGGACGTGGTGATGCGCGGCTCCAAGGCCGAAGGCGCGACACTCGAGATCATAGACCTGCCGGGCCGCGCGCTCTGCTATGACTGCATGAGGGAGGTGGAGATCGAGAACCGGCTCGATCCCTGCCCCGACTGCGGCGGCGGGAAACTACTGCCCCAGGGGGGCGACGAATTGCAGATCAAGGATATGGAGGTCATCTGATGTGCACGGTTTGCGGATGCAGCGGATCCACCGTCGAAGGACATGAGCATGGCCACAGCCACGGGCATTCCGATGGGCACTCCCACGGTCATGATCACGGGCATGGCCACGGGCATCATCACGGCCATTCCCACGGTCACGGCCACTCACACCACCAGTCCCACGGCAACATCCACTTCGGTCAGGGCATCGCGGGCACCGAGGTGCCGGGCATGTCGCAGGAACGGCTGATCGAGATCGAGACCGGCATCCTGTCGCAAAACGACCGCTACGCCGCGCACAACCGCGCACGCCTTGCGGCGCAGGGCGTCTATGCGGTCAACCTCGTCTCCTCGCCCGGATCGGGCAAGACGACGCTGCTTTGCGCCACGATCCGCGCGATGGCGGAGGCCCGGATGGGCGACGTGGCCGTCATCGAGGGCGACCAGCAGACCACCAATGACGCCGACCGCATCCGCGAGACGGGCGCGCCCGCCGTGCAGGTCAACACCGGCAAGGGCTGTCACCTCGACGGGCACATGGTGGGCCACGCGATGGAGCACCTGCACCTGCACGACGCCTCCACCCTCTTCATCGAGAATGTCGGCAACCTCGTCTGCCCCGCCGCCTTCGATCTGGGCGAAGATGCCAAGGTCGCCATCCTCTCGGTCACCGAGGGCGAGGACAAGCCGCTGAAATACCCCGATATGTTCACGGCCGCACGGCTTGCGCTGCTCAACAAGGTCGACCTTGCGCCCCATTGCGATGTGGACCTCGACCTCTACGAGGCGAACCTGAAACGGGTGAACCCGCTGATCGAGGTGATCCGCGTCTCGGCCCGCACCGGCGAGGGCCTGCCCGAGTGGCTCGACTGGCTGGCGCGCAATGCCGCCGCCAAGCGCGGCACGACGGAGAAGGCAGCGGAATAATGGCCGAGACCCTGCCCACCATCCTCGTCATCGACGACGAGCCCCATTCCGTCGCCGCCATGCGGATGGCGCTGGAGGACGATTTCACCGTCCTCGAAGCCTATGACGCCGATGCGGCCTGGCGCCTGATGGAAGAGCATTGGGTTCAGGTCGTGATCTCGGACCAGCGGATGCCGGGCAAGACCGGGATCGAACTGCTGACCGAGGTGCGCGACCGCTGGCCCGAAACCGTGCGCATCATCGTCACCGGCTACACCGAGACCGGCGACATGATCCAGGCGATCAACGACGCAGGGATCTACCAGTTCATCACCAAGCCGTGGCACCCCGACCAGTTGCTGATGGCGGTCAAGAACGCGGCCTCGCTCTTTGAACTGGCCCGCGATCACGAACGCATGACGCTGGAAATGCGCTATCTCGGCACCGCCGCCAATGCCCGCACGCAGGAACGGCGCGAGTTGCTGCAAGCCGGGCTTGGCTTTGACAAGGTGCTGCGTGGGCCGAACTCGTCGCTGAACGGCACCATTGCACTCGCCCGGCATTTCGCCAGCTTCGACGTCCCCGTGCTGATCACCGGCGAGCCGGGCACCGGCAAGACCGATCTGGCGCGCGCGATCCACTACGGCTCGCTGCGCGCGGACCGCCCCTTCCACGAGATCAACTGCGCGGGCCTTGACGATACGGCCCTTGCGGCGGAGCTCTTTGGCGCGCGGCGCGGCGCCCTGCCCGGCCAGACGCAGGCCCGCGCGGGCCTGCTGCAAAAGGCCGACCGGGGCACGATCTTCCTCAACGGCGTCGACACGCTGTCGCGCGACATGCAGATGGCCCTGCTGCGGGTGGCCACCTCGGGCGCGTTCCAGCCCATCGGCAGCCACGAACAGCTGACGACCTCCGCGCGGATCATCACCGGCAGCCATGTGGACCTGCGCGGCGCGGTGGCCGAGGGCGCGTTCCGCAACGACCTCTACTACGCGCTTGCCGTGACCGAGCTGACGATCCCGCCGCTGCGGGCGCGCGCCGACGACATCCCGCTGCTGGCGGAACGCTTCGTGCAGGAGGCGGCAAGCGAACACGGCAAGCCGGTGCGCGGCCTGTCCAGCGAGGCGCTGCTCTTCCTCGAAGCCTACGACTGGCCCGGCAACCTGCCCGAGTTGCGCAACGAGGTGACGCGGATGCTGATCCTCGCGCAGGAGGTCACGCTGGGGGCCGAGCTGATCTCGCGCCACATCCTGCAATCGCGCGACCCGCGTGCGGGCGAACGCCAGCCGCTGCCCGATTTCAGCCAGATGGACGGCACGCTCAAGGACCGCGTCGAGATGATCGAGATGCGCATCCTGGGCGAAACGCTGACCCGGATGAAGTGGAACAAATCCCGCGCGGCGGCCGAACTGGGCCTGTCCCGGGTGGGCCTGCGCGCCAAGCTCGACCGCTACGGGATCGAGCCCCACGCCACGGTTTCAGAGGAGGAGTAGCCATGTGTCTGGGAATTCCCGGCCAGATCACAGCCATCACCGACGCCGCCCGCCAGATGGGCATGGCCGAGGTCTCGGGCGTGCGCCGCGAGGTGAGCCTCGCCCCGGTGGCCACCGGCCCGCTTGAGGACCTTGTGGGCGAATGGGTGCTGATCCACGTGGGCTTTGCCATGGCCGTCATCGACGAACACGAGGCTGCCGAGACGCTAGAGGCGCTGCGCGCGCTTGGCGAGGCGCAGGAGGCGTTGGAGCAGATGGCCGAGGGCGACCGCGCCCTCGCAGGGAGGGGCTGACCATGCGCTATGTCGAGGAATTCCGCGACCCCAAGGCCGCGAAGGCCCTGATCGCCGCCATCGGCGCCATGGCCGACCGTCTGGGCGCCACCAAGGCAGGCCCGGTGCGCATCATGGAGATCTGCGGCGGGCACACCCACGCGATCTTCCGCTACGGGCTCGACAAGCTGGTGCACGAGGGGATCGAGTTCATCCACGGCCCCGGCTGCCCGGTCTGCGTCCTGCCCATGGCGCGCGTCGACGAATGCGTCGAGATCGCCGAGAAGCCGGAAGTGATCTTCACCACATTCGGCGATGCCATGCGCGTGCCCGGCACCAGGAAATCGCTCTTGCAGGCCAAGGCCGATGGCGCGGATGTGCGCACCGTCTATTCTCCGCTCGACGCGCTGGAACTGGCGCGGCGCAATCCGGACCGGGAGGTGGTCTTCTTCGGCCTCGGCTTCGAGACGACGACGCCCTCGACCGCGCTCTCGATCCAGCAGGCCGCGCGCGAGGGGCTGGCCAACTTCTCGGTCTTTTGCAACCACATCACCGTGCCGCCGCCGATCAAGACGCTGCTGGACGACCCGCATATGGTGCTCGACGGGTTCGTCGGGCCGGGGCATGTCTCGATGGTGATCGGCATTCACCCGCTCGACTTCGTGGCCGACGACTATGGCAAGCCGCTGGTCGTCGCCGGGTTCGAGCCGCTGGACCTGCTGCAATCGGTGCTCATGGTGCTGACGCAGCTGGCCGAGGGCCGCGCCGAGATCGAAAACCAATATGCCCGCGTGGTGCCCGAGCACGGAAATGCCGTCAGCCTTGCCGCGATCGAGGACGTCTACGAGAAGCGCCCCAGCTTCGAATGGCGCGGTCTGGGAGAGATCGACGCCAGCGGGCTACGCATCCGCGCCGCCTATCGCCCGTGGGATGCGGAGGAGAAGTTCGGCATCGGCTACGCCAAGGCGGGCGGCCGCGCCCCCACACCTGAGCCCGAGGGCTGTGCCTGCGGGTCCGTCATGACGGGACGGATGAAACCCACGCAATGTCCGCAGTTCGGCCGGGGCTGCACCCCCGACACGCCGCTCGGCGCGCTGATGGTCAGCTCCGAAGGGGCCTGCGCGGCCTATTGGACCTATGGCGGGGCCCGTCTGTCAGTGGAGGCTGCGGAATGAACATGTCTGCCAAACCCTCCCGCCTGCGCGATGCGCGGGTGACGCTGGCCCATGGCGGCGGCGGGCGTGCCATGCGCGACCTGATCGAAGAGGTCTTCACGGACGTCTTCCAGCCGCCCGGCTCGGAAGATCAGGCGCGGCTGATGGATGCCGCCCTGCAGGCCCCCGGCGCACGGCTCGCCTTCACCACCGACAGTTTCGTGGTCACCCCGGTGGAATTTCCCGGCGGCGACATCGGCAAGCTGGCGGTCTGCGGCACGGTCAATGACCTCGCCGTGGGCGGGGCCAGGCCGCTGTGGCTGTCGGCGGCCTTCATCATCGAGGAAGGCACCGAGATCGCGCTGCTGCGCCGGATCGTCGCCTCCATGGCGCGCGAGGCCGCGGCGGCGGGCGTGCGCATCGTCACCGGAGACACCAAGGTTGTGGGCCGGGGGGCCTGTGACACGGTCTTCGTCACAACCTCGGGCGTGGGCGTCATCCCGGCGGGCCGTGACATGGCCGCGGAGGACATCCGCGAGGGCGACGTGGTGCTGGTGAACGGGGTGCTGGGCGATCACGGGGCAACGATCCTTGCCGCGCGCGGTGATCTGGCGCTCTCCACCCCGCTGGAAAGCGACTGCCAGAGCCTCAACCACCTCATCGAGGCGGTTCTGGCCGCAGCCCCGGGCACCCGCGCCGCCCGTGACGCGACCCGCGGCGGGCTGGCCTCGACCCTGAACGAGATGGCCGAGGCGGCGGGCGTGACCGTGACGCTGGAGGAAGAGGCCCTGCCGCTGCGCGCGGAGGTGAAGGGCATGTGCGAGATCCTCGGGCTGGACCCGCTCTATCTCGCGAACGAGGGAACGCTGGCGCTCTTCGTGCCGGCGGATCAGGCGCAGGCGGCGCTGGAGGCGATGCAGGCCATGGACGCAGGCCGGACAGCCGCAATCGTGGGCCGGGCGGGCCCGCGCGGCCCGGTCCCCGTGGTGCTGAGGACGGCCTTCGGCGGGCAGCGGATCGTGGACATGCTGGTCGGAGAGCAGCTGCCACGGATCTGCTGAGGCGGGTCCTTCGGGACAGGCCTGCGCAGGACGGAGCCGCCCGGCGCATCCACCGGGCGGCTCCTGACGTTCTCACTTGCGGTATCCGCGCCGTGCCCGGCCGGTGCAGGCGTCAGTCCCGGCCCCAGTTTTCACGGCTGGAGCGCGCCAGCAGGCCCACGGCCACCAGCCCCACGAGGATCACGAGGATGGCCGCCGGGGCCGCCTGCCCCAGCCGTTCAAGGCTTGCCTGTTCATGCACCCGGGTCGCCAGCGTGTCGTAGTTGAAGGGCCGCAGCAGCAGCGTGGCGGGCAGTTCCTTCACGCAATCCACGAAGACCAGCAGCAGCGCCGAGGCCAGCGTGCCCCGGATCAGCGGGAAGTAGACTGCCCCCAGCACGTTGCGGTGGCTGCGCCCGAGCGAGCGCGCGGCCATGGGCAGCGAGGGCGACACCCGCCCCATGGCGGCGTCCGAGGCCCCCTGCGCGATGGCGAAGAAGCGCACGCAATAGGCCAGCACGAGGGCGAAGGCCGAGCCGGTGAGGATCAGGCCGATGTCCACGCCCAACGTGCCCTCGACGAAATCCGCCAGCCCGTGATCCAGCTGCGCCAGCGGGATCAGGATGCCCACCCCCAGCACCGCGCCGGGCGCGGCATAGCCGATCGTCGTCACCGGCATCAGCAGGCGCGGCAGGCGGCGCCCCGACAGGCGCACGCCGTAGACGAGGAAGACCGCCGCCAGCACCGTCAGCACCGCCGCGATGCCGCCCACCGTCAGGGTGTTGAGAAGCGCGCTCAGCAGCGCCGGGTCGGTCCACGCACCCGCATGGTCGACCGCGTGGCTGAGGATCACGCCCGCCGGCAGCACGAAGCCCGCGAGGACCGGCAGCGCGCAGAGCGCTGTCGCGGCCCATGCCGTCGGGCCGGTCAGGGCCACGCGGGTCACGGGCCGGTGGCGGCTGCCGAGGTTGTAGAACTTGCTGCGCCGGCGCGAGCCCTTCTCGAGCAGCACCAGCAGGATCACCATGGCGAGGATCACGCAGGCGATCTGCGCCGCGCCGCTGGCATTGTTCCCGTCGAGCCACGTGGAGAAGATGCCGGTGGTCAGCGTCTGGACCGCGAAGTAATCCACCGTGCCGAAATCGTTGATCGTCTCCATCATCACCACGGCGACGCCGGCGGCGATGGCGGGACGGGCCAGCGGCAGGCCGATCCTGCGGAACCGGGCGAAGGGCCCCGCGCCGAGCGAGCGGGCCACTTCCTCGCCGCCGCCCGACTGCTCGCGGAAGGCCGCGCGGGTCAGCAGGTAGACGTAAGGGTAGAGCGCTGCGGACAGCACGAGGATCGCGGCGCCCAGCGAGCGGATCTCGGGGAACCAGTAGTCCCGCGCCGTCTTCCAGCCCATCAGTCCACGCAGCCAGGTCTGCACGGGGCCCGCGTATTCCAGCAGGTCCACCAAGGCATAGGCCCCGACATAGGCCGGGATCGCCAGCGGCAGCAGCAGCAGCCACTCCAGCCAGCGATCGGCCGGGAAACGGTAGCGCGTCACGATCCAGGCCGCCCCGCTGCCCACCATGGCGGTCAGCAGACCGACCGATCCCATCAGGATCAGCGTGTTCCTGAGATAGCGCGGCAGGGTCGTCTGGATCAGGTGCGGCCAGATATTGGCCGAGGTCGGTGTCAGGGCAATCCAGAGCACCGAGAGGATCGGCAGGATCACGATCACCGCGATGAGCACCGCCCCCGCCGACCATAGCGAGGGCCAGCCGCGCAGGCGGCGGCCCGGCGCGTCGGGGCGGGGCCCGTGAGAGCTTGGATCGTGGGGTTGCGGCGACACGTTCGAGACCATGCATCCGTCTAGCCGCAATCCGCTTTCCCTGTCCAGCGCAGGGCTCTATCCTGCGCCGAGGTACGTGTAGGTTCAGGACGACAGATGCAGATCATTCTTCACGCAGGCGCCCATGCAACGGACGAGGACCGGCTGATGAAGACCCTGCTGCGCAACAAGCAGGATTTCCTGCAGCGCGGTGTCCTGATCCCCGGCCCCTCCAAGTACCGCCGCCTGCTGCGCGATGCGCTGCACGGTCTGGCCTATGCGCCGCCGACGCTGGGGGCGCGCGGCATCCTTCTGGACGCGATCCTCGAGGAGGAGGAAGGCAGCCGCATGGTGCTGTCGAACGACAACTTCTTCTGCGTGCCCAAGCTGGCGGTGGGGCCCGGCGGGCTCTACCCGATGGCGGAAGAGAAGCTGCGCCAGTTCTGCGCGCTCTTCCCCGAGGACGAGATCCATCTCTTCCTCGCGCTGCGCAACCCCGCCACCTTCCTGCCCGCGCTCTTCAACCTCGCGCCCGATGACGACCTCGCGGCCTTCCTGTCGGGCTATGACCCGATGCAGCTGCGCTGGTCCGACCTGATCGAGCGCATCCAGGGCTACGTGCCGCGGCTGAAGCTGACGGTCTGGAGCAACGAGGACACGCCCTTCCTCTGGGCCCAGATCATCCGCGCCATGGCCGACCTGCCGACCGGGCAGAAGATCACGGGCGGCTTCGACCTGCTGACCGAGATCATGAGCCGCGAGGGGATGCAGCGGTTCCGTGCCTACCTGAAGGCGCATCCCAACCTGAACGATCCCCAGAAGCACCGGGTCATGGCGGCCTTCCTCGACAAATACGCGCTGGAAGGCGCGCTGGAGGAGGAACTGGACCTGCCGGGCTGGGACGAGCAACTCATCGAGGACCTGACCGAGGAATACGACGCCGACTGTGGCCGCATCGCGGCGATGGAAGGCGTGCGGTTCCTGTCGACCTGAGAGCCCCGGCGCGGCCGGGGGCCAGACAGGAAGAGCCCGGCAAGAGGGACCAGACGGGAGGGCCCAGACAGGAGAAGCCGTGCGGCGCGGCGCCGTTGCAAGGGGGGCTGTCTGCCCCCCGGGGCTGCGCCCCTCCCCCCGAGGATATTTGCGAAACGGAAAGGGATGGGGAGCCGGGGGCCGACGACGCGGCGGTGGGCGCGGCCCGGGGCCTTGAACGCGGGGGGGCAGGCGGGCCGCCTTGGGGCACGCGCGTGCCTCGGTCCCGCGGGAAGACGCCAAGCAAAAAGGCGCGTCTCCGGGGGGAGAGCGCGCCTCTGCGCTTCACCGCGGGGCGGGGGCTCAGCTCATGCCGAGCGCTTCCTTGTACATCTCGAGGATCGCTTCTTCCTCGGCAATGTCGTCCTTGTCGCGCTTGCGCAGCGAGATCACCTTGCGCATGACCTTGGTGTCGTAGCCGCGGCCCTTGGCCTCTGCCATGACTTCCTTCTGCTGCTCGGCGATGTCCTTCTTCTCGGTCTCCAGCCGTTCGTACCGTTCGATGAACTGGCGCAGCTCACCCGCGGTCACGCGGTAGTTGGCCTCCATTGCGTCGTCTTCCATCGCACACCTCTGTCTTGCCTGAGTGCCCCTAGCTAGCCGCCCGCGCGGGCCACGGCAAGTCCCGGCAGCCTGTCCCGGCAGGCTTGCGCGGAGCGGGCCGATCCTTTAGGCGCGGGGAACGCCACGCGACGGCTCTGCAAGAGGGAACGAGACCGCCATGCAAACGCTTATCTGGGGCGGCGCCGCCCTGTCCCTGGTCGGCCTCGTCGGCCTCGTCTGGGCCATCGTGCAGGTCAGCCGCGCCCGCCGTGCCGGTCTCGACGACGAGGCCCTGCGCGAGGTGATCCGCAAGGTCATCCCCCTCAACCTCGGGTCGCTGCTGCTGTCCGTGCTCGGGCTGGCCGTGGTGATCGCGGGGATCCTGCTGGGCTGACCCTGCCCCCGCCGCCGACGACGACGCCCATGGGCGGCCCGGTGGCGGCCCCGTGGCGACCCATTGACCGTGAGCCCGCAGTACGCCGGATCGGCCGTCAGCCGTTCATCCGGTCGAAGACCACGCCCTCGCGCTGGAGCTTCACCAGCAGCGGATGGGGCGTCCAGAGCGCGGGGTTCAGCGGGGCCAGCGTGCGGCACCGCTTGACGTATTCGAAGAGACCGCGCAGATCGGCGGCCTTCATCGGCCCGCCCGTGGCCGGCGCATAACCGAGCCCCATCAGCGCAACCGCGTCCAGCACCAGCGGACGGGCCACGAGGCCCCGGTCCAGCAGGCAGGTGCCGGTGTTCACCACCGCAGCGAGACAGGCCCGCCGCACATCCACAGGGGTCCAGGCACCATCCTCCCCCGAGCCCGGCCCCAGCCCGACAGGCGCCTCCGGCTCCTCCGCCGGGAGCTCCGGCTCCGGCGCGCCACGCTCGGCCAGCCGGCGCAGCGACATCCCCCCGGGATCGCCGAACCGCAGGCGGGCCCGGGACAGGGTCTCGGCCGGATATTCCGTGATCATCTGGTAGGGCCCCCGCCGCATGCCCCAGTTGCGCATCGCCGCATCGACCTGCGCCGGTTCGATCCCCCGCGCGGTCAGCGCATCCGCCGCCGCTAGCAGGGCCGCCGTCAGCTCGATGCCCGTGAAGGCCGCCGAGCCAGAGGGATAGACCCGCACCACCCGACGGCCGAGCACCGTGGCCAGGCGCACGGCCCCGGCCACCAGCGCCGCGTCCTCGCCCTCCGGGGCCGAGAGCTCGGCCAAGGGCGCCGGGAAGGAGCGATGCGCGAGCGCGAGCCCCCCGACCCTGTCCTTGAGCGCGGCCGGCGCAAGGGCCGCGACATTCAGATGGTGGGTCAGCGACAGGATCGGGGGCGGCCCGCCAAGGACCCGCCCCAGCATGGCCAGGGCGGAGAGCGCCGCACGCTTGGCCTTCTCGGTATCCGGGGCACCTTCGACCAGCACGCTCTGACCGGCGAGCGAGGACATGTCCGGGGACAGCTCCAGCAGGCGCAGCACCTCCGCCGGTTCCAGCCCGGCGCCGAGGCTGCGCGCCTCGCCCATGGTTTCAAGGGCGCGGGTCACGTCGCGCACCAGCCGCTCGCGCGCCGAGGCGTCGGGATCGGCCAGCCGGACAGACAGCCCGGCGACCAGCATCTCGGCCACCGCATGGGCCGCCAGCGGCCCGGCATAGGCCACCCCCACGGTGGTCAGCGGATGGGCGCGCTCCTTGAGTGCCATGGAGGCGGCCCGGCGTTCGGCCTTGCGGGCATGGCGCAGGGCGGCGGAATGGTTGCTGTCGACCAGTTCCTCGTAGACCGTCGCCTCGAGCTCCAGACCGGCCTCGAACGGCATGAGCTGGACGGCCTCGACGCAGTTCACCACCTCGAGCTCGGCCCGGCGGTGCGCGGCGAGATAGGCCGCGCGACGCTTCTCGATCGCCTGAAGAAAGGCCTCGCTTTCCTCAAGCCCGCCGGTGCGGGCCCCGCTGCGCGGCCAGTCGCCCCGCTCGGCCAGACGCAGGGCCGCATCCAGCGCGGCCCGGGGCGTGGTGGCAGGCTGGCGGACCTCGTCCACGATGAGCCGGAAGGCAGGCCAGCTGGGCCCCGCCGCCTGCCGCGACAGGATCAGGTTCAGCGCCGCCTCGCCCCCGACGAGCCGCGGCAGCCGCTGGGTGCCCCCGGCCCCGGGGATCAGGCCGATGCCGAGGTCGGGCAGCGCGAGGCGCACCCGGTCGGTCCCCACGCGCCAATGGGCGGCAAGCGCCAGCTCCAGCCCGCCGCCGCTGACCAGACCGGCCAGCCGCACCACGACCGGCTTGGGAAAATCCTCGATCCGGCGGTTCAGGTCGCCGAGCGTGATATCCTGCAAGCCGTCATCGTATTCGTTGAGCGTGAGACCCGAGGCAAAGACCTCGTCCGTGCCCTCGATCACGACGGCGCGGACCTCCTCCGCCTCGGCCCGGTTCAGCGCGGCGGCCAGACCATTGCGCATCCGGGGCGTCAGCGCGTTGATGGGTGGGTTCGCGAGCGTGATGATCGCGACGCGCTCCTCTGTCCGGTAGGTCACGCTGGCTGCCAAGATTGCCTCTTTCCGTCTTCGCCCCTCTGTGGCCGGGAGGCTGGCCGGGCGCTTCACTGCGGTCGCGCAAGAATTCAGCATACAACCATGAATGGCAAGAGCCCTGCGCGGCGCCGTCCCCAGTTTCATTGCCCGAACAAATGAAAACCGCCCGTTCGCGGAACGGGCGGCTGCTCTTCGAGGGGCCCGGGTCAGCCACCGGGCAAGTGGCGTCACACCGGCAGGTTGTCGAAGCGCGCCTCGATGGCCTCGTTCGTCAGTTCGTCCTGGAGACGCCGCAGATGCGACGGCACCTCGGTGCCATGATGCGAAAAGTCGGTGACCAGACGGTTCAATCCATCGAGATGCACGTGCCGCGTCCCCGGTGCGGCATTGGCGATCTGCGACTTCAGCTCGGACAGCCTGGTTTCGAGTTCTGCATGAGTCATCAAAGTTCCTCCCTTGACCAAGTGGCCCCCGGGCGTCGTCACGGCCGGGGATCCTCCATGCCCGCGTGGTGGCGGTGGCGGCGTCCCCTCCTCGAACGCACGGCCTGCATGGCCACGTTAGACTAGGGACGCCCGGCGCCTCTGCCAACCGCCCAAATTGGCGCAGGGCCTCAAAAGGAGCCCACGGGCGCAGAGACTTGCCAAGCCGCGGCGCGGCATTGCCGCTGCGTCGCAATCGCCGTGTACTCACGAAACCGCCCACGGGGCCTTGCACGGGCCCTTGCATCATATGCAAAGTTTGTTATATGTTATCGCAAAGCAAAGGAACACCGTCATGAAACCCATTGTTCACGCCTTCTTCGACGAAGCCACGAACACGATTTCCTACGTCGTCCGCGAGCCCGAGGGCCGCGCCGCCGCTGTGATCGATTCGGTTCTGGACTTCGACTATGCCTCCGGCCGCACGGACACCCGTTCGGCAGATGCGATCATCGCCTTCGTCAAGGAAAACAACCTTGACGTTCAATGGCTTCTGGAAAGCCACGTCCATGCGGACCACCTCTCGGCCGCGCCCTATATCCAGCGCGAGGTGGGCGGCAAGATCGGCATCGGCAACAACATCCGCATCGTGCAGGACACCTTCGGCAAGGTCTTCAACGAAGGCACCGAGTTCCAGCGCGACGGCTCGCAGTTCGACGCGCTCTTCGCCGAGGGCGACAGCTTCCACATCGGGCAGCTGCGCGGCGACGTTCTGCATACACCGGGCCATACGCCAGCGTGTCTGACCTATGTGATCGGAGACGCCGCTTTCGTGGGCGATACGCTCTTCATGCCCGATTTCGGCACCGCCCGGTGCGATTTCCCCGGCGGATCGTCGGCCACGCTCTTCGAATCGATCCAGAAAATCCTGTCTCTTCCGGACGAAACGCGGATCTTCGTGGGCCACGACTACAAGGCGCCGGGCCGCGATGACTACGCCTGGGAAACCACCGTGGGCGAGCAGAAGGCGCTCAACATCCACGTGGGCCAGGGCAAGTCGGCCGAGGATTTCGTTGCCATGCGCGACGCCCGCGACGCGACGCTGGCCATGCCCAAGCTGATCATCCCCTCGCTGCAGGTGAACATGCGCGCAGGCCAGATGCCGCCCGCGGACGAGAAGGGCGATGTCTTCCTCAAGGTGCCGGTCAACAAGCTCTGATCCCGGCCCGCTCCATACGGTCTGGGCGGGGGCCGCACGGCCCCTGCCCGCTCCTCCTCCAACAAACGGAATACCCTCATGCCAATGGACTGGATTCTCGGTCTCGCCGGCGGTCTGCTGATCGGAACGGGCGGCGCGGTCTACCTTCTCTTCAACGGACGGATCATGGGTGCCTCGGGCATCATCGGCGGTCTCGTGGACGGCTCGGGCCGGGACACGGCGGCGGAGCGGATCAGCTTCCTCACCGCGGTCTTCCTGCTGCCGCTGCTGCTGACGCCGGTCTTCGGGCGCGTCGACACCCACCTGACGTCGAACGTCCTCGTCATCGCCATCGCGGGCCTGCTGGTCGGCGTCGGCACGCGGTTTGCCAATGGCTGCACCTCCGGTCACGGGGTCTGCGGCATCTCGCGGCTCTCGCTGCGCGGCATCGTGGCCACGGTCTTCTACATCCTCGCCGGCGGCCTCACCGTGGCGATCTTCCGTGAAATCCTGGGGGTGATCTGATGCGCAATCTCTATGCCTTCCTCGCCGGCGGCCTGTTCGGCACCGGCCTCTATGTCTCGGGCATGACCGACACCGCCAAGGTGCAGGGCTGGCTCGACGTCTTCGGCGCCTGGGATCCCACGCTGGCCTTCGTCATGGGCGGCGCGATGATCCCCATGGCGATCGCCTGGCTGATCGCGGAGCGCGCGAAGGCCCCGGTGGCCGGCGGCAGCTTCCCGGCGAAGCCCGCCCCCAAGCTGGGCCGCAACCTGATCCTCGGCTCGACGCTCTTCGGCATGGGCTGGGGCCTTGTCGGGCTCTGCCCGGGGCCGGCCATCGCCTCGCTGTCCTACAACGGGCTCGGCGGCGTGATCTTCGTCATCGCCATGGGCGCAGGCATGCTCGCCACGCCCGCCTTGCGGAGCCGTCTGGACAGGGCGGTGCCTGCTGAATAAGGCTTTGCACATGGAACCTCGTCACATCACCCCCCGCTATTCCGTGAGCCCGCAGATCCTCCCCGAGGACCTGCCGGCGATCAAGGCCGCAGGCTTCACCCGCGTGATCTGCAACCGTCCCGACGCCGAGAACCCGCCCGAGCTGCAGGCCGCCGCCATGGCCGAGGCCGCGCAGGCGGCGGGTCTCGACTTCGTCGTGCTGCCGCTGACGCACCAGACCATGACGCCCGAGAACATCGCCAAGCAGGAGGCGCTGGTGGCCGAGGCCGAGGGCCCCGTGCTGGCCTATTGCGCCTCCGGCACGCGCTGCTCGGTGATCTGGTCGCTGGGTCAGGCCGCGCAGGGCGTCCCCGCGGACGAAATCCTCACCGCGACGGCCAAGGCCGGCTACGACCTGTCGCAGCTGCGTCCCCGGCTCGAACAGGGCTGAGACCCGGAGCGAGCCCCGGACTGCGCGGCGGCCTGAGCCTCGGCCCAGGCGTCGCGCGGTGTTCAGATCAGCGCGTGGATCACAGCCGGATCGCGTCCCGGCCCGGCGCCACCTGCCCGACCGCGTGAACCGGTCCCGGCGAGAGCCCCCTCGCCTCGCGCGAACCACCCTTCCGGCGCCGGCCCTTGCCGTCGCGCTTCAGATCACACCGGCGTCTGGCCCCCGACAGGGCCGGGCGCCTTTTTCGTCACTCGAAGTCCGACAGATCCGCCATCGGGAAGCCGGACATCGGCAAAGGTTCGAGGTCCTCCTCCTCCGGCCCGAGGCCCGGGAGATCCGAGAGGTCCGGCAGGTCCTCCAGCGCCTCGACCCGTGGCGGCGGGTCCGGAACATCTGGCGGGGGCTCCGGCACCTCGGGCTCGGGCGCAGGTGGGGACGTGGAGGCCGCCGCCATCGCCGGGGCTTCCGCCCGTGGCTCTGCCGCCTCCCACGCCTCGGAGAGCCTGCGCGCGGTACGCGCCCCCTCTTCGGCGGAGAGGCGGACCGCCCGGGCCCCGTTCATCTGCCCCAGCCGCACCTTCAGCACCCGCTGCCGGCCCGGACCCAGCAGCATCGTGCTGCCAAGCGCCGCGCGCGGGATCGGCAGCACGTCGCCCGGCTTCAGCTTCAGGAGTGCCTCCCACGGCAGCGACAGCCGGTGCAGTTCCGCCGTCAGCTCCGCCCGTGCCTGCCCCACGACCCGCGCCATCGGCGGGCCGTCTCCGGCCTCCTCCGGCAGGGGCGCGGCGCCGGGCTTTTCCCTCTCCGGCAGGAGGATTTGCAGCCCGCCCTCACGCTGCCCGGCGAGGTCCAGCTCCAGCCTGAGCCGGTGATAACCGCCCGCGTCCAGCGCCAGCCCCAGCATCCGCGGCCCCTCCATCATCGCACCGAAGCGGTAGCCGGTGAGCCAATAGCCCTCCTCGGAGGCCTCCAGCAGCCCCTCCAGCGCGGTGAAGGCCGCGTCGATCAGCGGTGCGGTCAGCGCGGCATCGGTGCGGGTCGGGCGGCGCGGGTCGGGCGGGGAGCGCAGCAGGCGGCCCATGGTCTGCATTTCCACCAGCGAGGACATCAGCGCGAAGTCGAGGCTCATGGCGCCCGACAGACCCTCCGGTCCCTCCAGCAGGAGGGTCAGCGCCGCCTCCGGCAGCTCGGCCACGGCATCCTCCAGCGGCAGCTCGTCCACCTCCAGCCGGCGCACCGCGAGGGCGAGGTCCAGCGCCTCGTCCGCGGCACGGGCGAGGGCAAGGCGCAGCGCCTTGTCAGGCGACAGGACGCGCGCCTGATAACCCTCGCGCGCAGCAAGGGTCTTGCGGCGCAGCACGGCGTTGGATGACGTTTTTCCCATTCTCTCCGCCAGATGTGACGCGGGCATTCGCGCCAACCTAGGACGAGGATGGTTACGATAGGCTTTACCCGGCTATTGCGCGGCCATGGCCCGGGCCAGCGGCATCGTCACCCGGAAGGCCGCCCCGCCCTGCCCCGGCAGGTAGCCGATGGTGCCCCCCAGCCGCTGCATGATCTCGCGGCAGATGGCGAGACCAAGGCCCGCACCGCCTGCCTTCTGCTCGCCCACACGGGCGAATTTCTCGAAGATGACCGCCTGCTGGTCAGTCTCGATCCCGGTGCCGTTGTCGATGAAATCCACGATCAGCGTGCCGCCACGCTGCCGCACGTGGATCGAGAGTTCGGGCCGCTCCGCATCGCAGTATTTCGCGGCGTTGGCGATCAGGTTGATGAAGACCTGCCCCAGCCGGTCGAGGTCCGTGGTGAGCAGCAGTGTTTCGGCCACGCGGTTGCGGCGGATGCGCAGCCGGTCCGCCGCCCCGCCGGTCGCGGAAATCGCATGGTCGATCAGCGCCGAAAGCCGCCCCTCCTGCAGGTTCAGGCTGATCTGGCCGTTTTCCAGCACCGAAAGGTCCAGCAAGTCATCGAGCAGCCGCGTCAGCCGCACCGCCTCGTCGTGGATGATCGAGGCATACTTCAGCCGCTGCTCGGTCCCCAGCCCGTCGGTGTCGCGCAGGATCTCGGAAAATGCGCGGATCGAGGTCATGGGCGTGCGCAGCTCGTGGCTGATCTGGCTGAGGAAGGCGTCCTTCTGCAGCGACAGCTGGGTCAGCTTGTCGTTCGCGGCGCGCAGTTGGCGCGCGGTGCGGGTCAGCTCCTGCGACTTGGCTTCGAGCTGGCTGGAATATTCCATGATCTGCGCGGTCTCATCCGCCACGGCCATCAGGTCCTCGACCGAGACGACGGCCCCGCCGGTCAGCTGGCCGACCATCGCATGGGCCGTCGCGGCCCCGACCGAGCCTGCCAACTCGCGCTCCAGCGCCTGAAGGAAGCCCGGCGTCGGGTCCGGCAGGTAGCTGGCAAGGCCCTGCGCCCGCGCCTCGCGCAGGAAGAGCGCCTGCGCCTGTGCCGGGCCGAGGATGCGCTGCGACATCATCAGCAGGTCCTCGGTCTGGACCGGGCCCGCGGCACCGCGGCCCGGGCTCTCGGAATACTGGTAGACGTTGACGAACTGCGCGCCCTGCAGCCGCTCCACCGGCGTCGGGAAGCCCATGAGAGAGACGATGACGAAGGACAGTGTGTTGAAGAACAGCGACCAGAGCGCGCCATGCACCAGCGGGTCGATCCCCTCGATCCCGAAGAGCGCCTCGGGCCGCAGCCAGCCCAGACCGAAGGGCCCGGCCTCGAGCACATGGACGGGGATCACCACGCCATCCCCGAAGCCCGGAAGGAACAGGCACCACGTCCAGATCGCCGATCCGACGATGAGGCCCGTCATCGCGCCATTGCGCGTGGCCCCGCGCCAGAAGATGCCGCCCACGAGCGCCGGCAGGAACTGCGCCACCCCCGAGAAGGAGATCAGGCCGATGGCGGCCAGTGCCTCGCCCCCACCCGAGACGCGGTAGTAGATGTAGCCCAGCAGGACCACGCCCACGATCGAGACCCGGCGCGCCAGCATGACCACGTGGCGCACATCGCCCGAGACCACGGCCCCGCCCCCGGTGACCCGCAGCCAGATCGGCATGACGATATGGTTCGACACCATGGTCGAGAGCGCGATCGAGGCCACGATCACCATCGAGGTCGCCGAGGAGAAGCCGCCGATGAAGGAGAGCATGGCCAGCCCCGTGCGCCCGTCGTGCAGCGGCAGGGTCAGCACGAAGAGGTCGGGGTTCGATCCCTCGGGCAGCAGGTCGAGGCCCATGACGGCAATCGGCACCACGAAGAGGCTCATCACCATCAGGTAGGCCGGGAAGGCCCATGTGGCGGTCTGCAGGTGGCGCTCGTCCTCGTTCTCGACCACCAGCACCTGGAACATGCGTGGCAGGCAGAGGAAGGCGGCGGCAGAGAGGAAGATGAGACCGGCCCAGCGACCGTTGACCATCTCCCACCGGCCGATGGGCGAGGCGTCGATCCGGGCCAGCGTTTCGGACAGCCCGCCGCCAAGCCCCCAGATGACGAAGACCCCCACGGCGACAAGGGCGCAGAGCTTCACCACCGCCTCGACCGCGATGGCCATGACGACGCCGTGGTGACGTTCGTTCGCATCGAGGTTGCGGGTGCCGAAGAGCACCGTGAAGAAGGCCAGCCCCGCGGCCACCCAGAGCGCCGTGCTGCTGCCGCCGGGCAGCGTGGTAGCCGGGTCCATGGCCGCGAAGGCGGCGAAGGACAAGGTGACCGACTGCAATTGCAGCGCGATATAGGGCGTGGTGCCGACCACGGCCATGATGGTGACAAAGACCGCGAGCCGCGTGGACTTGCCATAGCGGGACGAGATCAGGTCCGCGACCGAGGTGATCTTCTGGCTGCGCCCGATGCGCACCATCTTCCGCACGGCCCAGAGCCAGCCGATCATCGCCAGCGAGGGCCCGAGGTAGATCGTCAGGTACTCCAGCCCCGAGCGCGCGGCGTAGCCGACCGCGCCGTAGAAGGTCCAGGCAGTGCAGTAGATCGAGAGCGACAGCGTGTAGACCAGCGGCGAGCGCAGCCAGCCCACGCGCCCGCGCAGCGCCGCCCGCTCCGCCGCAAAGGCCACGAGGAAGAGCAGCGCGACATAGGCGAGCGAGACCGAGAGAAGGAGATTGAGCGAGGCCATCTAGCGCCCGTCCTCCTCCGGTCCGGACGTGCCCGGCCTGCCCTTGGTCGATGCGTCCCCGGCAGAGATGTCCAGTCCGGAGGCCTCCAATCCGGAGCCGCCCTGTCCGGAGCCGCCTTGTCCGGCCCCGCCTCCCCCGGCCGGGGACATGCCTTCCCGCAGGCCGTAGGCCTCTGCCGGAGTGGTGTCCGCATCCATGGGGACGATGCTGCTCGGGACGAAGGGACCCGCCAGATCGTCCTCCATGACCCAGGCCTGCCGGCTGCCCGGCAGGGTTTCCAAAACGCCATCCGCAGGCAATGCCGCGCTGCGGGCGCCGGCCTGTCCGCGGGACAACAGCCCTGCGGTGACGGCCAGCCCGGCCCAGACCCCGAAGATGTAGAACATCGCCCGGCTGACCGGCAGGCCCTCGGGCCCCTCGGTCCAGAGCAGAGGCAGCAGCATCAGGATGATCCCCAGCACCGGCAGGAAACGCATCGCGTCCCCGCGCCGGCGCAGCCGGTAGCTCTGACGTTCGAGAAAGACGGTCTGGCGGCTTTTCATGGCGTCGTCATCGCGTGCTGTCCCGCCCCTCCTCTGCGCCCGCGGACCGGGCTCAGGCCCCGATCAGCTGGTTCACGGCGGCCAGCACCTCGGAATTGGAGAACGGCTTGGTCATGAAGCGGCTGGCGCCTGCGGCCTCGGCCATCTCGCGGTCGCGGTTCTGGCCGCGCGCGGTCAGCATCAGCACCGGCATCCCCGCGGTCGCCTCGGCCCCGCGCAGGTCACGCAGGATGTCATAGCCGGAGCGCCCCGGCAGCATCACGTCAAGAATCACGAGATCCGGCATCCGGCTGCGCACCGCCTCCACGGCGTCCTCCCCGTTCGAATGCGTCGCCACCCGCCAGCCATCGCGCGACAGGATGAACCCGATCGCCTCGATGATATTGGGCTCATCCTCGATCACGAGAACATTCTTGCTCATCCGGCCCTCCCCCTAATGAGCGTGTCATATCTTGTTCTTATTATCCGAGCGACTATCGCCTGTCGCGCCCGGAGTGTCAAAGATTGCGCCGCGCAGGGCATTTTCTTTACCAATCTTTACCGAGCGTCGTTGCCGCGCACGCCCCCCACGAGGGGCCCGTCATTGCGCCCCTTGGGGAAAGCAGGACTGGCCCCCCGGCATGTCGGCCCTCGAACAGCTGACCTGGCGTCTGCCCCACGAAGCGCCCAAGTGCCGTCCCACGATGCGAAACATGCCCCAAAAGTGCCTGATTGCAGCCCTTCTCTTCACTCAATCGTAAATAGAATGTTTCCCATAGAGCACTCCCCAAATCCGAGCACTCCCCCGGGATAGAATAAGAAGAGAGACCTGAGAAAATGCTGTCGAACAAAGAGTTCCTTGCTCAGTTTGATAAGCAGGCCAAGGCGGCGCAGGAAAGCGCGCCCCGTGCCAGCAAACTGTCGCTGCGTATTGTCCTGCTCGCCGGACTTGCCCTGGGCATTGCCGCCCACTGGGCGTTCAGCACCATGCAACATGTCCGCCAGGTGGCCCTGATCGACGGGACCATCGTGCCGCTGGACTCCAGCTCCCTCGCTTCGATCCAGCCCTATATCCGGCCCAAGAAGCCGACCGATACCTGCGATCCGATGAACACCATCGACGGCACCGCCGTCGGCAGCTGCGCCATGCTCTGGCCGCTGGACCGGAGCCGCCTCTGGCAGGCCCGCGCCTCCTCCGAGGAATGCGCACTGGTGCGTCAAGACCGCCCGTTCCGCATGGCGATCTCCGAGACCAACGGCACCAAGCTCGATACCTTCGCGACCGAGTTCAGCTGCCCGCTGGTTCCGCTTGCCATGGTGCCGGAGTACACGCCGCACGCCTTCCACCATCAGGCCAACATCCTCGAGACGCAGGCCGGCGTGGATTACCGAAAGACCGGCGCCTACATGCTCTACATGCTGCCGAGCCGCGACAGCGACGGCACGGACCGCAGCCGCTACCTGATCTTCCACACCGGCGGCCAGAGCGGCACCCGCCTGATCTGGGCCTCCGACAGCTCGGAAATCGGCTGGGGCTCGCAGGCCTACAGCATCTACCAGAACGGCCAGTTACAGCCCCTCTCCTCGGGCGATCCCCGCTGGGACGTGGCGGTCAAGGCCCTGACCGACGCCAATGCCGAGGGCTGCGAGAGCTTCATGCTAAGCAGCGGCGGCGGGGCGCATTGCTTCGACAGCCGCAGCACCTGGCGGATAGACTTCGACAAAGGCACCGCCCAGCCGACGTCCTTCTGACCCGACCTGCTCTTCTCCCGGACATCCAGACGCCGCCTGACCCCCGTCAGGCGGCGTCTCCCATGAGGGAGGGCTCCCGTCGGCCCGGGCAATCGCTGCGCGGACAGATCCGGCACGTGACGCCCACGCGCGGCGCCTCCTCCGCCTCGTTCGGGCCGGGGACCCGGGGCAGGATCAGCATATGCGCCTCGAAGAGCGGTTCACGGTTCAGGCGCGGCGCGCCCTTGGGCTGCGCCACCGCATAGGTCAGGAAGGCGCCTTCGCTGCGCCCGGCCAGACGGACGGGGCGGCGCATGGGCATCATCGGGCGGCTGAGGCTCTGGAACAGCGGCCAGAGCGGGCAGGCGGTGCCGAAACGCGGCAGCGGGAAGCCCTCCAGCGGGCGGCGGAAGGTCAGCGTGCCGGAGCCGTCGCAGATCACCAGCCCCACCTTGTCCAGCGTCCCCTCCCCCGGCGGCAGGCTCGCCAGCCGTCGCAGCACGCGGGCTGTATCCGTCCCGAAGGCATCGGCAAGCGCGGCGGGGTTCAGCGTCTCGGGGGTCTTCGGCAGTTCCGGCAGCAGGCGCGTGGCGGGCAGATGGCGGGCATCCTCGGCGTAGCGTTCCAACAGCGCCTGCGCCATGGCGCGGGCCGTGCTGCTGGTCAGCTCCTCGGCCTCCGCCACCAGTCGCGCGGGATCACCGCCGCCGCCCGGCTCCAGCGCCGGGAAATGGAAACTCTGCGCCGTGAAGAAGGCCTCGACCTCCTCCTGCGGGACGCTCTGCGCGGTCTCCCGGGTCTCGCCCGCGTCCAGTTCCGCCACCAGCCGCTGCGCCCCCTCGGCCAGACGGCGGCTGTCCTCGGAGATGTTGCGGTGAAACCGGTCCTGCCAGTCGGGCTCCAGCTCGGGCGTGTCCACGAGGATCGAGGCGGTGGAGCGGATCGCCGTGACGGTCGAGAGCACCTCGTGCAGCGAGGCAGCCAGATGCGGGTCGTGCGACAGCCGGTCGGTCAGCGCCTCGACCTCCTGCTCCATCGCCGCCAGCCTCCGGTAGCCCCCGGCGATCAGCTGCGCCCAGCCGGGGAAACGGCCCGCGAATTCCTCGATCCGATCCAGTTCGGCGCCCGCCGCGGGACGTTCGGCGGCCGCCTCCCGCAGGGTCGCGATCAGCGCGGCCTCGGCCCCTTCGCTCAGGTGCGAGGGCTCCACCTCCAGCGCGGCGGCGATGTCGAGCAGCAGTTTCCCGCCGATTCTGCGCCGGTTGTGCTCGATCAGGTTGAGGTAGCTGGCCGAAATCCCGGCCTGCCGGGCCAGTTCAGCCTGCCGCATGCCCCGCATGATCCGGCGTTCCCGGATGCGGCTGCCTGTGAGCGTCGTTCTCGCCATGGATGATTTCCCTGCCCTTTCAACGCGTTTCTGCGCTGCCGAATAAGAACCTTTACGGAATTCTACAGCATACTGTTCATTTGTTTACAAAAAAATCGAACCAAACAAAGCAGTTGTTGCGATATTTTCTTACGCCTTGCCATAATCATTTTGCACGAGAGTGCACGGGCGCGCGGAGGAGGCGCACCCAAAACCTTTAGGGAGGAAATCAATGACGAAGAACATCCTGACTCGCCGTGGCGTGCTCAAGACGGGGGCCGGTGTCGGCGCCACGCTCGCCGTCCCGACGCTGTTCACCGGGGCGGCCTGGGCCGGCTACATGAACGAGCCGATGGGCGCGTCCGTGACGCTGGGCTTCAACGTGCCCCAGACCGGCCCCTACGCGGATGAAGGCGCGGACGAGCTGCGCGCCTACCAGCTGGCGGTCGAGCACCTGAACGGCGAAGGCGACGGCGGCATGCTCCAGACCTTCAGCTCCAAGGTGCTGGAAGGCAACGGCATCCTTGGCAAGAAGGTGGAATACGTCACCGGCGATACGCAGACCAAGTCTGACGCCGCACGTGCCTCGGCCAAGTCGATGATCGAGAAGGACGGCGCCATCATGATCACCGGCGGCTCGTCCTCGGGCGTGGCCGTCGCGGTGCAGGGCCTGTGCCAGGAGGCCGGCGTGATCTTCATGGCCGGGCTGACCCACTCCAACGACACCACCGGCAAGGACAAGAAGGCCAACGGCTTCCGCCACTTCTTCAACGCCTACATGTCGGGCGCGGCGCTGGCGCCGGTGCTGGCGGCGCAATACGGCACCGACCGCAAGGCCTATCACCTGACCGCCGACTACACCTGGGGCTGGACGCAGGAGGAATCCATCGTTGCGGCGACCGAGGCGCTTGGCTGGGAGACGGTGAACACCGTCAAGACCCCGCTGGCCCAGACGGACTTCTCGTCCTACATCGCGCCGGTGCTGAACTCGGGCGCAGACGTGCTGGTGCTGAACCACTACGGCGGCAACATGGTCAACTCGCTGACCAACGCCGTGCAGTTCGGCCTGCGCGAGAAGATGGCCAACGGCAAGCAGTTCGAGATCGTGGTTCCGCTCTTCTCGCGCCTGATGGCACGCGGTGCGGGCGAGAACATCAAGGGCATCCTCGGCTCCACCAACTGGCACTGGTCGCTGACCGATGAGGGCACCAAGGCCTTCGTGAAGTCCTTCGGCACCAAGTACGGCTTCCCGCCGAGCCAGGCGGCGCACACCTGCTACGTGCAGACGCTGCTCTATGCCGATGCCGCCCAGCGCGCGGGCAGCTTCAACCCCTGCGCCATCGCAGAGGCGCTGGAAGGCTACGAGTTCGACGGCCTCGGCAACGGCCCGACGCTCTACCGTGCCGAAGACCACCAGTGCTTCAAGGACGTCCTCGTGGTGCGCGGCAAAGAGAACCCGACCTCGGAATTCGACCTTCTGGAAGTGGTCGAGGTCACCCCGCGTGCGCAGGTGGAATACGCCCCGGATCACCCGATGTTCGCGGGTGGTGCGCTCGGGTCGTGCAACCCCGGCGCCTGATCGCCACCGCCTCAAGGGGGCGCGCCAGCATCCCGGCGCGCCCCTCCTCTCCGGTCCTGCCCGCGGGCTCTGACCGGGACTGACATCGCGGTCGGGTGCGTCACGGCGCACCCCCGTCTTTCCCCGAGAGAGAGACAATGGACGCCATCATCCTTCAAATCCTGAACGGCCTCGACAAGGGCTCGGCCTATGCGCTGATCGCCCTTGGCCTGACGCTGATCTTCGGCACGCTGGGTGTCGTGAACTTTGCCCACGGGGCGTTGTTCATGATCGGCGCCTTCTGTGCCGTTACCCTCAACAAGCTGTTTTCGCTGAGCTTCGAGACAGTCGATCCAACCCGGACCGACTTCCTCGGCAACCCGTTGAAGGTGAAGACGCCCTACCTCGTCGACTGGTTCGGCCCGGAGGTGGGCGCCTCGCTGATCGACTGGGCGGTGCCACTGTCGATCCTGTTCTCGATCCCGATCATGATCGGCATCGGCTTTGCCATGGAACGCGGGCTGATCAAGCATTTCTACAAGCGCCCCCATGCGGACCAGATCCTCGTGACCTTCGGCCTCGCCATCGTCATGCAGGAACTGATCAAGCACTACTACGGCGCGAACCCGATCCAGACGCCCGCGCCTGACGCCTTCCGCGGCTCGCTCGACTTCGGCGTCCTGCTGGGCTTCGATCCCAACGTGATCATCTACCCCTACTGGCGCCTCGTCTACTTCGCCTTCGCGGCGGTGATCATCGGCGGTGTCTTTGCCTTCCTGCAGTTCACCACCTTCGGCATGGTCGTTCGCGCCGGCATGGCCGACCGCGAGACGGTGGGCTTGCTGGGCATCAACATCGACAAGCGCTTCACCATCATGTTCGGGCTGGCCGCCGCCGTGGCCGGGCTTGCGGGGGTGATGTACGCGCCGATCAACTCGCCGAACTACCACATGGGCATGGACTTCCTCGTGCTCAGCTTCGTCGTGGTCGTTGTGGGCGGCATGGGCTCGCTTCCGGGCGCCGTCGCGGCAGGCTTCCTGCTGGGCGTGCTCGAGAGCTTCGCCTCGATGAACCAGATCAAGTCGCTGCTGCCTGGCATCGACCAGATCATCATCTACGTCGTCGCCATCGTCATTCTGCTGACCCGTCCCCGTGGCCTGATGGGCCGCAAGGGCGTGATGGAGGACTAAGCCATGCTCGGTCTCAACAAGAAAGACAGCACCCTGCTGCTGATCGTGGCGGCCATGGTTCTCCTGGCGCCGTTCATCCTCAACCCCTTCCCCGCCGACAGCGCCATGGCGCAGTTCAACGCGGGCTACCCCGACCTGATGCAGCGCTTCGTGATCTTCGGGATCTTCGCCATCGGCTTCAACATCCTCTTCGGTCTGACCGGATACCTGTCCTTCGGCCATGCGGCCTTCCTCGGCGTGGGCTCCTACTCGGCCGTGTGGATGTTCAAGCTGCTCAGCATGAACGTGATCCCGGCGATCCTTCTCGCGGTTCTCGTCTCGGGCGTCTTTGCGCTGGTGATCGGCTTCGTCTCGCTGCGGCGTACGGGGATCTACTTCTCGATCCTGACGCTGGCCTTTGCGCAGATGTCCTTCAACCTCGCCTACTCGGTGCTCACCCCGATCACCAACGGCGAGACGGGCCTGCAACTGACGCTGGACGATCCGCGCATCCTCGGCGTCTCGGCCACGGCGGATGGCGGCATCCCCGTCACCTCGCTCTTCGGGATGGAGATGCGCTCGACCTTCACGCTCGACGCAGGCGCATGGCTGTTCCAGTTCAACACCGGCTACTACTTCTGCGGCGCGGTGCTGCTGCTGGCCTTCTACCTCGCGATCCGCATCTTCCGCTCGCCCTTCGGGCTGATGCTGCGGGCGATCAAGTCGAACCGCACCCGGATGAACTACACTGGCCTGAACACCAAGCCCTACGCGCTTGCGGCCTTCGTGATCTCGGGGATGTATGCCGGTCTGGCCGGGGGCCTGATGGCCTCGATGGACCCGCTGGCAGGCGCCGAGCGGATGCAGTGGACGGCCTCGGGCGAGGTGGTGCTGATGACCATCCTCGGCGGTGCGGGTACGCTGATCGGCCCGGTCCTGGGCGCGGGCTTCATCAAGTACTTCGAGAACATCTTCTCGAAGATCAACGAAGGCGTCCTGCACCAATGGTTCGCGTTCCTGCCCGACGGGATGGAGAACGGCGTGGTCTGGGTGGTCGAGCATTTCGTCGGCCCCGGCTGGCACCTGACGCTGGGCCTGCTCTTCATGCTGGTCGTGACCTTCCTGCCCGGTGGCCTTGTCGAAGGGGGGCAACGCATCGCGCGCCTCTTCCGCCGCAAGTCCACGGAACCGCAGGACGGCGCCACCCAATCTCACCCTGCCGAATAAGGAGAGACGCTCATGGGCATCCTTGAAGTCAAGAACGTCAACAAGCGCTTCGGCGGGCTGAAGGCCCTCTCCGAGGTCAACCTCAGCGTGGCGGAGAACACGGTCCACGCGATCATCGGGCCCAACGGGGCCGGCAAGTCGACGCTGCTCAACTGCCTCGTCGGCAAGCTGATCCCGGACACCGGCTCGGTCATGTTCGACGGCCAGTCGGTGCTGGGGCGCACGCCCTACGAGATCAACCAGATGGGCATCTCCCGCGTGTTCCAGACGCCCGAGATCTTCGGCGATCTGACGGTGATGGAGAACATGATGATCCCCTGCTTCGCCAAGCGCGACGGGGCCTTCGAGATGAACGCGCTTGCCGGGGTGGCCCGGCAGCGCGACATCCTCGAACGGGCCGAGCAGATGCTGGTGGACATGCGGATGGCCGACAAACGCAACATGCATGCCGCCTCGATGTCGCGCGGGGACAAGCGGCGTCTCGAAATCGGCATGTGCCTTGCCCAGGAGCCGCGTCTGCTGCTGCTGGACGAGCCGACCGCGGGCATGGCACGTGCCGATACCAACAACACCATCGACCTGCTGAAGCAGATCAAGGAAGAGCGGGATATCACCATCGCAATTATTGAACATGACATGCATGTTGTGTTTTCCCTCGCGGAGAGGATTACTGTCCTCGCGCAGGGCACGCCGCTGGTGGAGGACATCCCTGCAAACATCAAGGGGCACCCCAAGGTCCGCGAAGCGTATCTGGGCGAAACGGCCGCCGCGGCCTGAGGAGGAGGACGCGGCCAGGTGGGACAGACCCGCCTGCCGCCGTCCGAGGAGGAGAGAACATGAACGTCAAACCGGACTTCTCGAAGGGCATCAATCACGCGATGACCGCGCCCGCGTTCCTGTCGGTCTGGAACGTCGAGGCCTATTACGGCGAGAGCTACATCGTCCAGAACGTCAGCTTCAACGTGCACGAGGGCGAGATCCTCGCGCTGCTGGGGCGCAACGGGGCGGGCAAGACCTCGACCCTGCGGGCGATCGCGCGGATGGACAGCCCCGCCGTCACCCGCGGCGAGATCTGGCTGGATCACGCGCCGCTGCACACCATGTCCAGTTGGCAGGCCGCGCAATCCGGCATCGGGCTGGTGCCCGAGGATCGCAGCATCATTCCCGGCCTGACGGTGGAGGAAAACCTGCAACTGGCCCAAATCGCCCCGCCCATCGGCTGGTCCATCGACCGGCTCTATGACCTCTTCCCGCGCCTCGGCGAGCGCCGCAAGCAGGAGGGCGTGACGCTCTCCGGCGGGGAGCAGCAGATGCTGGCGATTGCCCGCGCCCTGGCGCGGGACATCAAGGTGCTGCTGCTGGATGAACCCTACGAGGGCCTCGCCCCCGTCATCGTCGACGAGATCGAACGCACCCTGCGGATCATCAAGGAGCAGGGCATCACCACGATCCTCGTCGAACAGAACGCCGTGCGCGCGCTGGAACTGGCCGACCGCGCGGTGATCCTCGACACCGGCTCCATCGTCTTCGACGGCACCGCCGCCGAGGTGCTGGGCAACGAGGAGCTGCGGGCCGAGTACCTCGCCATCTGACACCCCGCGCGGCCTCCCCCCGGGGGCCGCGTCTCTCCCATCGTTCCAAACCCCAATGCTCGAAACCCAAGTGAAGGCAAAGTCAACATGACGGACCAGACCTATCCTCCCAGTGCGGAATTTGCGGCGAACGCCCACATCGATGCGGCGAAATACGCCGAGATGTACAAGGCCTCGATCGCGGACCCCGAGGGCTTCTGGGCTGAACAGGCGCAGCGTATCGACTGGATGAAGCCCTTTACCAAGGTGAAGGACACGAACTTCACCCTCGGCGAAGTCTCGATCAAGTGGTTCGAGGACGGCACCCTGAACGTGGCCGCGAACTGCATCGACCGGCACCTCGCCAAGCGCGGCAACCAGGCCGCGATCATCTTCGAGCCCGACAACCCGGGCGAACAGGCCCAGTCGATCACCTACCGCGACCTGCACCGCCGCGTCTGCCGGATGGCCAACATCCTCAGCGACATGGGCGTGCGCAAGGGCGACCGCGTGGTGATCTACCTGCCGATGATCCCCGAGGCCGCCTATGCCATGCTGGCCTGTGCCCGGATCGGCGCCATCCATTCCATCGTCTTTGCCGGCTTCTCGCCCGATGCGCTCGGCGCGCGGATCAACGGCTGTGACGCCAAGGTGGTCATCACCTCCGACTATGCCCCGCGCGGCGGCCGCCAGACCCCGCTGAAATCCAACACCGACGCCGCCCTGCTGCACTGCAAGGACACGGTGAAGGTGCTGATGGTGCGCCGCACCGGCGGCCAGACCACCTGGGTCGAGGACCGCGACCACGATTACAACGAACTGGCACTGGAGGCGGACGACTATTGCGCGCCGGTGGAGATGGATGCGGAAGACCCTCTCTTCATCCTCTACACCTCCGGCTCCACCGGGCAGCCCAAGGGCGTGGTGCACACCACGGGCGGCTACCTCGTCTACGCCGCGATGACCCATGAACTGGTCTTCGACTACCATGACGGTGACGTCTACTGGTGTACGGCGGACGTGGGCTGGGTCACAGGGCACAGCTACATCGTCTATGGCCCGCTGGCCAATGGCGCCACCACGCTGATGTTCGAGGGCGTGCCCACCTACCCCGATGCGGGCCGGTTCTGGGCCGTCTGCGAGAAGCATTCGGTGAACCAGTTCTACACCGCCCCCACCGCGATCCGCGCCCTGATGGGCCAGGGCACCGAATGGGTCGAGAAATACGACCTGAGCAGCCTCAAGGTGCTGGGCACCGTGGGCGAGCCGATCAACCCGGAAGCCTGGAACTGGTACAATGACGTGGTCGGCAAGGGCAACTGCCCCATCGTCGACACCTGGTGGCAGACCGAGACGGGCGGCCACCTTCTGACCCCCCTGCCCGGCGCGACCCCGGCCAAGCCCGGCTCGGCCACCACGCCCTTCTTCGGGGTGCAGCCGGTGGTGCTGGACGCCCATTCCGGTACCGAGATCGACGAGACCGAGTGCGAAGGCGTGCTGTGCATCAAGGACAGCTGGCCCGCGCAGATGCGCACCGTCTGGGGCGATCACGAGCGGTTCGAGAAGACCTATTTCTCGGACTACAAGGGCTACTACTTCTCCGGTGACGGCTGCCGCCGCGATGCGGATGGCTACTACTGGATCACCGGGCGCGTGGATGACGTGATCAACGTCTCGGGCCACCGGATGGGCACCGCCGAGGTCGAATCCGCCCTCGTCGCCCATTCCAAGGTCGCCGAGAGCGCCGTTGTCGGCTACCCCCACGCCATCAAGGGTCAGGGCATCTATGCCTATGTCACCCTGATGAACGGGGTCGAACCCTCCGACGAACTGCGTAAGGAGCTGGAAACCTGGGTCCGGACCGAGATCGGCCCGATTGCCAAGCCCGACCTGATCCAGTGGGCCCCCGGCCTGCCCAAGACGCGGTCGGGCAAGATCATGCGCCGTATCCTGCGCAAGATCGCCGAGAATGACTACGGCGCCCTTGGCGACACCTCCACGCTGGCGGACCCGGCGGTGGTGGACGACCTGATCGACAACCGGATGAACCGCTAAGGCAGTTCGCCCGCTCGCTTCAGTTCCCCGCACCATGCCTGCCGAGAGGGGAGGCAGGCGTGGTGCGGGCAAGCAAGCCAGCCAGACGTTCAGGCAACTGGACGTTCAGCCAGCCACACGGCTTGGATCCTTTGGAGCTTGAGATCCTTTCAAGCCTGGGTCCTTTGGAACGGGGTCGGTCACCATGCCGGCCCCGTCCTGCATTTCTACGCCTGATTCCTTAACGCCTCGTTGCGCCGTGCCGGCAGGCGAGGCGCCGCCGGTTCCCTTCGGGGCCCGAAATAATTGCCGGAACCGGACAGAGGGGCGCGTGTTGTCTGCCCAGATGGACATGACAACCTTGAGGAGTACGACCATGACCAATGTGAAAGCTATCCTGCTCTCCGGTGCGGCCGCCCTTGCACTTGTTTCGGGCCCGGTTGCCGCCCAGACCGCCGACGTGACCACGGACACCGAGATGTCCACCGACAGCGCCGACACCAGCGTCACGCTGCAGAACCAGACCGCTGCCGAGGCCGACGACGAAAGCCTTATGGATCAGGCCGCCGACGCCACCGGTGACGCGATCGACGCCACGGGCGAGGCCCTCGAAGACGGTGCCGATGCCGCCACCGACATGGCTGAAAGCGCGGGCGAAAGCATCGAAGACGGTGCCGAAGCCACCGCGGATGCCGCCGACAACGCGGGTGACGAGATCTCGGAAGAGGCCTCGGAGCTGCAGCAGAGCGCCGAGAATTCGATGGAGAGCGACACCGCCGTCGAAGCGGACAGCTCCACCGATCTGGCCGTGACCGAGGACGACACGGAGATGACCCCGGGCGACGAGATGGCCGGTGAAGAGATGGCCAATGCCGTCGAAGTGGAAGCCGGTTCCATGGTCGGCACGCAGGTGATGAGCTCGGCCGGCGAAGAGATCGGCGAGATCGACCAGTTCGTCCGGGTCGACAATGACGTGATGGCCGTGATCGGCGTCGGCGGCTTCCTCGGCCTCGGCGAGCACGAAGTGGCCCTTCCGCTGAGTGACCTCGACGTGGAAGGCGAGAACGTCACCGCCTTCGGCTACACCGAGGAGCAGCTGAAGAGCATGGCCGAATACGACAAGGAGACCGCACAGGCTGTCGAAGACAGCGAAATCGTCTCCTTCGGCCGCTCGTAAGCGACGCGCCTGACCCTGCCCTTCGGGGCATCTGAGAGAGAGAAATGGCCGCTCCGGGACACCGGGGCGGCCGTTTCGCATCCCTGCCCCTGCGAGATGGTGCTCACGATTGCGTTTCCGCCTTCTTTTCACTGCGGATCGCTTCGCCTATAAGCGCACGTGAACAAGGGCCACCTGCAAGAGCCAAACTGCACTGGCCGCCGATGTAGCGATCGAGGAACCCATGACCAATAACACGCATGACGCGGATGTGGCCTTCATCAAGGCGCTGGCCGAACTGCTGCGCGACAACGACCTGACCGAACTGCAGGTCAAGCGCGACTACGGCGAGGACGACAGCCTGAACGTGCGCGTGAGCCGCAAGATGGAAGCCGCCCCGGTGACCTATGCCGCGCCCGTCGCGGCCCCGGCCCCTGCCGCAGCGCCCGCCGCTGCCGCCGCCCCGGCTGCTGCCGCCGGCGAAGCAGAGGACCCCGCCAGCCACCCCGGCGCGGTGACCTCGCCCATGGTCGGCACCGTCTACCTGCAGCCCGAACCCGGCGCACCCGCCTTTGCCAAGGTCGGTGCCACGGTGGATGAAGGTGACACCCTGCTGATCGTCGAAGCCATGAAGACCATGAACCACATCCCTGCCCCGCGCAGCGGCGTGGTGAAACGCATCCTCGTCGAAGACGGCGGCGCGGTAGAGTTCGGCACCCCCCTGATGATCATCGAATAAGGCCCGTGCCCATGTTCGATAAAATCCTCATTGCCAACCGGGGCGAGATCGCACTCCGCGTCATCCGTGCCGCGCGCGAGATGGGCATCCAGACCGTCGCCGTGCATTCCACCGCCGATGCGGATGCGATGCACGTGCGGATGGCGGACGAAAGCGTCTGCATCGGCCCGCCTTCCTCGACCGACAGCTACCTGCGCATCCCCTCGATCATCGCGGCCTGCGAAGTGACCGGTGCGCAGGCGATCCACCCGGGCTACGGCTTCCTGTCCGAGAACGCGGCCTTCGTGCAGATCCTCGAAGACCACGGCATCACCTTCATCGGCCCCACCGCGGAACACATCCGCATCATGGGCGACAAGATCACCGCCAAGGACACGATGAAGGCGCTCGGCGTTCCCTGCGTGCCCGGCTCGGACGGGGGCGTGCCCGACGTCGCCACCGCCAAGCAGATCGGCGCCGAGATCGGCTACCCGGTGATCATCAAGGCCACCGCCGGTGGCGGCGGTCGCGGCATGAAGGTGGCGCAGAGCGAGAAGGACATCGAACGCGCCTTCTCCACCGCGCGTTCGGAGGCCAAGGCCGCCTTCGGCAACGACGAAGTCTATATCGAGAAGTACCTCACCACCCCGCGCCACATCGAGATCCAGGTCTTCGGTGACGGCAAGGGCAAGGCGGTGCACCTGGGCGAGCGGGACTGTTCGCTCCAGCGGCGCCACCAGAAGGTCTTCGAAGAGGCGCCCGGCCCGATCATCACCCCCGAAGAGCGCGCCGCCATCGGCAAGGTCTGCGCGGACGCGGTGTCCAAGATCAACTACGCCGGTGCCGGCACGATCGAGTTCCTCTACGAGAAGGGCGAGTTCTACTTCATCGAGATGAACACCCGTCTGCAGGTGGAACACCCGGTGACCGAGGCGATCTTCGGCGTGGACCTCGTGCGCGAACAGATCCGCGTGGCGGAAGGCTATCCGCTGTCCTTCGATCAGGACGACCTGACGATCAACGGCCACGCCATCGAGGTGCGGATCAACGCCGAACGCCTGCCCGATTTCGCGCCCCGCCCGGGCCGGATCTCGCATTACCATGCGCCCGGCGGCCTTGGGGTTCGGATGGACAGCGCGCTCTACGACGGCTACTCGATCCCGCCCTACTACGACAGCCTGATCGGCAAGCTGATCGTGCACGGCCGCGACCGGCCCGAGGCACTCGCCCGCCTGCACCGCGCACTCGGCGAGCTGATCGTGGACGGCGTGGAGAACACCGTGCCGCTCTTCGACGCGCTGCTGCGCGAGCCCGACATCCAGTCGGGCAACTACAACATCCACTGGCTGGAAAAGTGGCTCGAAACCGCCTTCAAGGCAGACTGAGCCCGTTCCGCCACCGGCGGGGGCGCCTCGGCGCCCCCTGCCCCGCTTCCTCTTCCTCCACGCTCGTATCAGGCGCCTCGCCGTGTCAGGCCGGGCCGTGGCAGGCTGGGCCGGACAAGAGCAGGTGACACTCCCATGGACCCCGACGCGCTGACACCGGAGCTTCTGCTCTACGGATACCAGTCCGGCGTCTTTCCCATGGCCGAAGGCCGCGACGATCCGGAAATTTTCTGGGTCGATCCCAAGCGGCGCGGCGTCATTCCCCTCGACAGGTTCCACATCTCCCGCTCCCTCGCGCGGACGCTGCGACGCGATGACTACCGGGTGCGGATCGACACGGATTTCGCCGGCGTGATCGAGGCCTGCGCCGACCGGCCCGAGACTTGGATCAACGCCGAGATTGCGGAGCTTTACCAGCAGCTGCACGAGATGGGTCATGCCCATTCACTGGAGGTCTATGACCTGGAGGACCGGCTCATCGGCGGGGTCTATGGCGTTGTGCTGGGGGCGGCCTACTTCGGGGAGAGCATGTTCTCCCGCCGCCGGGATGCCTCGAAGATCGCGCTTGCGTGGCTTGTGGACCGGCTGCGCGCAGGGGGCTTCACGCTCTTCGACACGCAGTTCCTGACCAGTCACCTCGCCTCACTCGGCGCGGTGGAGATCAGCCGCGCCGCTTACCGGGTGCAGCTGGCAGAGGCGCTGTCATACGAGGCAGAGTTCACGGGGCCGGGCCCCGCAAATGGTCAGGAGCTCTTGCAGCGCAGGACCCAGATGTCGTAGCGCGCGTGGTCCATGGCGTTGAGCGCCGGGGCCGAGGCCATCATCCAGCCCTCGAAAACCGTGTCGTCGGTCTTCTCCGGCTCGGTCACCGTGAGGAAGGCGAAGGCGTCCCCCGCCTGGTTGCCTTCGGGGTAGCGGCATTCGCGCATCCGGATCACGAGGCCGCCCATGCGGGCCACGCCGCCGTTCTGGATGTCGATGTCGACCACGTTGCCGTTGATCTTGTCGAGGCCGCGCAGGACGGCGCCGGTGCCGGTGGTGGTGGCTTCCTGCACCTGCTGGGCCTGAAGCGGCAGCGCCGCCAGGCTGAGGGCCGCCACGAGGAGCGCGCGGATCATTCGCCGCCGCTCCCGCCGCCGGCCACGAATTTCATCAGCAGCGAGATCAGGCTGACGGAGCCCTGGGTGTCCACGATCTCGTCGCCCGCGGCGTAATTGAAGGCCGAGGCGCCGGGCAGGATCTCGACGAAGTTGCCGCCGAGCAGCCCCTCGGAGGAGACCACGACCGAACTGTCGTCGGGCACTTCGATGCCGGTCGACATGGAGAAGGTGGTGACGGCGCGGAAGGTCTGCGGATCGAGGTCGATGCCGGTCACGGTGCCGACCTTGACGCCGGCCAGACGCACGTCGGTGCCGGCGCTGATCCCTTCCGCCGAGCGGAAGGAGGCGGTCAGCGGGTAGCTGCCCGAGGGCGCGGCAAGGCCGACGATCTGACCTGCGTAGAACAGGAAGCCCGCGGCGACCGCCACGACCAGACCGCCGACGACGATTTCTGTGGTGTTCTCGGACATGAGGCTCGCCTTATTCCGGCTGCCACGCCTCGTAATCGGCGCGCGGCGCGGGCTCCTTGCGGCGCAGCGACCCGGCGGGGGCGTAGGCCAGCGTGGTGCCGGTGAGGTTCTCGAGGTGGGGCTTTTCCCAGGACTTGTGCGCCAACGGCTTTTCGGTGGGCACCTCGTCGTAGGTGTGGTGCAGCCAGCCATGCCAGTCGGGGCTCACGCGGCTGGCCTCGGCCTCGCCGTTGTAGATGACCCAGCGGCGTTTGCCGTCGGACGTCTGGTAGAAGACATTGCCCTGATCGTCCTCGCCCACTTTCTGGCCGTGACGACGGGTGTAGAGCAGCGTGTTCAGCGTGGCGCCGTTCCACCAGGTAACGCCGCGCAGCAGGCCGTTGAGAATGCCCATGGAATGCCTCCTTCGATCTCCCTCCCGATATGGCGCAATCGGGGGCAAAGGTCCAGTCCCCGGGGACGTGGGAATCGTGCCCTCGCGCGGTTGTGCCGTGCCGTGGGCAGGGGATGAGTATTTGGGGAAAGATGAAGCCGGATGCCCCTGCCCTGCCGGTGTGTTCGGGAGCCCATCCGGTGGTCCGCGTGGGCGGAGGGGGCCTTCAGGAACGCGAAAGGCCGGGCACGGGGCCCGGCCTTGCTGTCTGTTGCGATCCGGAGATCAGGCGCTGGCGCCTTCCTTCTTGGCGTCGGCGTAGATCATCAGCGGCGCCGCGTCGGAGTTCACGGCCTCTTCGTTCACCACGACCTCTTCGACGCCTTCCATGCCGGGCAGGTCGAACATCGTGTCGAGGAGGATGTCCTCGAGAATCGACCGCAGGCCCCGGGCGCCGGTCTTGCGGGCGATGGCGCGTTTCGCGATCGCCAGCAGGGCGTCCTCGGTGAAGGTGAGCTGGGTATCCTCCAGTTCGAAGAGACGCTGGTACTGCTTGACCAGAGCGTTCTTCGGCTGGGTCAGGATGGTGACCAGCGCGTCCTCGTCGAGGTCTTCCAGCGTGGCGAGCACGGGCAGACGGCCGACGAATTCCGGGATCAGGCCGAACTTCAGCAGGTCCTCGGGTTCGAGTTCCTTGAAGAGTTCGCCCACGCCGCGGTCGTCGTTGTCACGGACATCGGCGCCGAAGCCCATGGCCGAACCCTTGCCGCGCTGCGCGATGATCCGGTCGAGACCGGCGAAGGCGCCGCCGCAGATGAAGAGGATGTTGGTCGTGTCCACCTGCAGGAATTCCTGCTGCGGATGCTTCCGGCCGCCCTGCGGCGGGACGGAGGCCACGGTGCCTTCCATCAGCTTCAGCAGCGCCTGCTGCACGCCCTCGCCCGAGACGTCGCGGGTGATCGAGGGGTTTTCCGACTTGCGGGTGATCTTGTCGACCTCGTCGATGTAGACGATGCCGCGCTGCGCGCGTTCGACGTTGTACTCGCTCGCCTGAAGCAGCTTCAGGATGATGTTCTCCACGTCCTCACCCACGTAACCGGCTTCGGTCAGCGTGGTGGCGTCGGCCATGGTGAAGGGCACGTCGAGAATGCGGGCCAGCGTCTGCGCGAGAAGGGTCTTGCCGCAGCCGGTCGGGCCGATCAGCAGGATGTTCGACTTCGACAGTTCGATGTCGCCGGACTTGGACGAATGGTTCAGACGCTTGTAGTGGTTGTGCACGGCAACGGAGAGAACGCGCTTGGCGATCTTCTGGCCGATGACGTAGTCATCCAGCACGCCGCAGATTTCCTGCGGGGTCGGCACGCCGTCAGAGCTCTTCAGGCCGGTGGCCTTGGTCTCTTCGCGGATGATGTCCATGCAGAGTTCGACGCATTCGTCGCAAATGAACACGGTCGGCCCTGCAATCAGCTTGCGAACCTCGTGCTGGCTCTTCCCGCAGAAGCTGCAGTAGAGCGTGTTCTTGCTGTCGCCACCCGAATTGTTCGCCATTTTGCGCACCTTTCCCCCGGTTCCGGGGCCTTTGAGGGGCCGGCGTACCGCCCCTTCCGCCTGTTAAAGGACAGATTAGGACAGCACTACCGGCACCACAACGTCAAAAATGCGTCACAAACCCCTTCGTGACGCCGGGGCCGTCACTTGCCGTCGGTGTCCGGGCCCTTGTCCCGGCTCTCGACGATCTCGTCGATCAGGCCCCAATCCTTGGCCTCTTCGGCCGACATGAAGCGGTCCCGCTCCAGCGCATCGACCACGTCTTCGTAAGTCTGGCCGGTGTGCTTGACATAGATACGGTTGAGCCGCTCTTTCAGTTTCTTCGTGTGCTCGGCGTGGATCAGGATGTCCGTCGCCTGGCCCTGGTACCCGCCGGAGGGCTGGTGAACCATGATCTCGGAGTTGGGCAGCGAGAAGCGCATGCCCTCGGCCCCGCCGGCCAGCAGCAGCGAGCCCATGGACATGGCCTGACCGACCACGAGGGTCGAGACCTTGGGCTTGATGTACTGCATCGTGTCGTAGATCGACAGGCCCGCGGTCACGACACCGCCCGGGCTGTTGATGTACATGGAAATCTCTTTCGAGGGGTTCTCGGCTTCGAGGTGCAGCAGCTGCGCCACGATCAGCGAGGACATCCCGTCGTGCACCGGCCCGGAGAGGAAGATGATCCGCTCCTTCAGCAGGCGCGAGAAAATGTCGTAGGCCCGTTCGCCACGGCTGGTCTGCTCCACCACCATCGGCACGAGGTTGTTCATATAATGGTCAATAGGATCGCGCATTCTGGCCCCGCCTCATCTGGTTGCCTGACCCCTAGTGATCAGGTCCTGATAGAGTCTTAGTCACGCACCTGACCGGCTGCAAGGCCGGGCGGCGAAATCATGTGTCCATGGTGAACGCCGGGACAGGGGGAAGGCCGCGTCGCTATCCGCCGCTGCGCCAAAGGAAAAGGGCGGCGCCGTCTGGGCGCCGCCCTTTCGTGCGGACGGGGGTGAAGGGGCAAAAGCCCCCCGCCGCGACACCGCCCGGCCCATGGGCCGGAGAAGGGCCGTAGAGGGGTCCGGCCCGCCACGGGGCGGACCGGGGCGCACCCCGCGTGGTTCAGCCGCCGTTGGCCTGCAGGTAGGCGATGACGGCGTCGATATCCGCGTCCTTCTTCAGGCCCGGGAAGGACATCTTGGTGCCCTTGAGGTGCTTTTTCGGGTTGGCGAGGAAGGCGTGCAGCTCGTCCATCGACCAGATCGTGCCCGAAGCGCCCATCTCGTCCATCGGCTTGGAGTAGCGGAAGCCATCCACCGCGGCGACGGTGCGCCCGACGATGCCGTTGAGCTCGGGCCCGGTGCGGTTCTTGGCCCCTGCGCCGACCTCGTGGCAGGCCTTGCACTTGCGGAACACCTTCTCGCCGTCCGCGACGAGGGCCGGGTCCGGCATGGACGCGGCGGCGGGTTCCGGCGTGGCCGGGGCTTCTGCGGCAGGCGCTTCGGCGGGCGTTTCGGCAGGCGCTTCGGCTGCGGCTTCGACCACCGGCTCGCTGCTGGCCTCCTCCGTGTCGGGCGTCACGTCCAGCACGGCGGCGCGCATGGTGATCTCGACCGTGTCCTTGCAGTCGGTCATGCAGGGCTCGCCCGAGAAGGCCGTGTATTCCGTCTCGGCCCGGTCATCGACGATGAACCCCTCGGTGTTGGGCAGGACGACGTCCGAGAAGGTCTCCTTCGACAGGGTGAAATTATCGCCCACGATGTCGTTGGAGTAGAGGATGTAGGCCGTGATGGCATAGACCTCGTCCGCGGTCAGGCTCTGCGCGTCGCCGAAGGGCATCGAGCGGTGCACGTAGTCCCAGACGGTCGAGAGATAGGGCCAGTAGCTGCCCACGGTCTTGAGCGGGTCCTTGTGATCGAGGGTGCCCTGACCGCCCGCCAGCTTGGGCCAGTTGCCCCGACCCTCGGCAAAGTCACCGTGGCAGGAGGCGCAGCGTTCGGAGAAGACCTCGTCCCCGGTCCAGACATCGCCGGAGCCTTCCGGCAGGCCCAGACCGTCGGGGCGCACGTCGAGATCCCAGGCCGCGATCTCTTCCGGCAGGGCGGGACGGCCCAGCCCCAGCGTCTCGGCCTGCACGGGCAGCGCAAGGCCACTGATCAGCAGCGCGGCAGCGAGCTTAGGACACTTCGACATTTTCGGCCTCCCCGGTCGGTTTCACCCACCACGTCTGGATGCAATTGTTGTGATAGACCGAGTTCTCGCCACGCACCTCGCGCAGCTGGGTCTTTGTCGGCTGGACATAGCCGGTGTCGTCCATGGCGCGGGATTGCAGCAGCATCTCCTCGCCGTCCCAGGTGGTATCGAGGTAGAAGCGGGTCAGCGCCATCTTCTCGCCGGGCTTGGCCAGACGGGCGGTTTCCCAGGTCTTGCCACCGTCCTTGGAGACATCGACCCGGGTGATCGCACCGCGCCCCGACCACGCGAGGCCGGTGATCACCAGCGGCCCCTTGCCATGGGTGATCGGCGATTGCGGACTGGGGGAGGTCACGACCGATTTCGCATCCATCACCCAGGTGAACTTGCGGCTGGTGCCGTCGGCCAGCGTGTCGGTGTACTTGGAGGTTTCCTCGCGGCTCTCCCAGGGCTGGTCGCCCACCTCGATCCGGCGGAGCCATTTGACCCACATGTTGCCTTCCCAGCCCGGCACCACGAGGCGCACGGGATAGCCGTGTTCCTTGCGCAGCGCCTCGCCGTTGGCCTTGAAGGCTACCAGCACGTCGTCCAGCGCCTTTTCCATCGGGATCGAGCGGCCGTTGGAGGAGGCATCCGCGCCCTCGACATAGACCCACTTGCCCTCCGGCTGCACGCCCGCCTCTTCCAGCAGGGCGCGCAGGGGAACACCGGTATATTCCATGTTGTGGATCATGCCGTGGGTGAACTGGGCCCCGTTCAGCTGTGCGCCTGCCCACTCCATGCCGGTGTTGGCCGCGCATTCGCAGAAGTAGACGTGGTTTTCCCGGGGGAAGCGTTCGAGATCGGCATAGGTGAAGACCAGCGGCTGATCCACGAGGCCGTTGATCATCAGGCGGTAGTCTTCCTTGCGCAACTCGATGGCGCCGGAATGGTGCCGCTCGAAGGCGCAGCCCTGCGGGGTGATCGTGCCGTCCAGCGCATGGATCGGGGTGAAGTTGATCGAGCTGATCGGGTCCGCCGTGAGCCATGGCACGTTGCGCCGGATCACGTCCGCCTCGTATTCGATCGGTAGCCCGTAGGGCGTGGCATCCACCCCGTCGCCCAGGCCCTGCGCCCAGGGTTGCACTTCCGTGATCAGCGGATCGGGTCCGGCGGCCCGTGCGGCCCCCGCGCCCAGAACCGCCGCCCCTGCCCCGCCAGCGGCGCCCTTCAGGAACGCCCGGCGGGAGGGACGCTTGCCCTTGGATGTCTCACTCATCTGGCTGACCTCCTCACTCTTTTACAAATCATCTCATTCATCATTGTGCATGTATAGGGCAAAAATTTTTGACAAACTCATGCCCGTGGGACCGCCCCGGCGGACCGGAGCGGCCGGGATCAGGTTCCGGTCACCGTGACGCTGTCACGGTCGATGGGTGGGACGGTGCCCAGCTTGGAGATATGGCTTTCCACCACGTCCCAGATCTGCGGCCCCTCGGTGCCCTCGTTCACGCTGGCCCAGCCGGCAACGACGTAGGACTTGGCGGGATCGATCGGCTCGCCAGTGGCCAGCAGGGTCATCTCGCTGATGCGTTCGCCCTGCGGTTTCGACACGTCGATCCGGTAGCCCATGCCCCCGATGCGCACCATGTCGCCGCCCTGCTGGTAGTAGGGATCGGGGTTGAAGATGTTGTCCGCCACGTCCTCGAGGATCACCTTGATGAATTCGCCTTTCATCTCGGAGCGGTAGGCCTTGCCGTAGCTCATGGAGGTGACGTTGAAGATATCCTCGCGGGTGATGTCCTGCCCCGGCACCAGCGAGGGGCCCCAGCGGACGCCGGGCGACATGGCGATCTGCGCGTCCCGCTCGGAAAGCAGCGCATCGCAGATCAGGTCGTCCCATGTGCCGTTGAAGTTGCCCCGGCGATAGAGCAGCCCCTCGGTCTGGCCGATGACCTCGCTCATCTCGGCCTCGTAGGGCGCGCGCTGTTCGTCGATCAGCGCGGCGACCTCCGCGTCCGGGGTGATCACGTCCGAGAAGATCGGGATCAGCTTGTGGCGGAAGCCCATCATCCGGCCGTCGCGCACATCCAGATCGACGCGGGAGACGAACTTGCCGTTGGAGCCGGAGGCGATCAGGATCGTCTCGCCCACCAGCACCGGCTCGGGCAGCGCGTCGTGAGTGTGGCCGGTGAGGATCACGTCGATCCCCTTCACCACGCCCGCCATCTTCTTGTCCACGTCGAAGCCATTGTGGCTGAGGCAGACGACCAGCTCGGCGCCCTGCGCGCGGACCTCGTCGACCATCTGCTGCATATGCTCGTCCCGGATACCGAAGGAGTACTCCGGGAACATCCAGCCGGGGTTGGCGATCGGCATGTAGGGGAAGGCCTGCCCGATCACGGCGACCTTCACACCGCCGGTCTCGTAGAACTTGTAGGGTTTGAAGAGCTCGGCCGGCTCGTCCCATTCCGCGTCAAAGATGTTCTGGCCGAGGGCGGCGAAGGGCAGCCCCTCCACCAGCTCCTGCACCCGGGCGGAGCCGAGGGTGAATTCCCAGTGGAAGGTCATCGCGTCGGGCTTGAGCGCGTTCATCACGTTGACCATGTCCTGCCCCTCGGTCTTGAGGCAGGTGTAGGAGCCGTGCCAGGTATCGCCGCCGTCGAGGAGCAGAGCATCGGGCCGGTCGGCGCGGATGGCGTTGATCACGGTGGCCACGCGGTCCATGCCGCCGACCTTGCCGTACATCCCCGCCAGCGCCGCGAAATCCCCCGAGGAGAGCGCGTAATGCGAGGGCGAGCCGTCGTCGATGCCATAGAGCCTGCGGAAGTCGGCGCCGGTGACATGGGGCACCGCGCCCTTGTTGCCACCCACCCCGAGGTTCACGGAGGGCTCGCGGAAATAGAGCGGCTTCAGCTGTGCGTGGATGTCGGTGACATGGATCAGCGAGACATTCCCGAAGGTGTCGAACTGCAGCAGCTGGTCCTGCGTCAGCGCCTGCTGCGCGGCCAGCCGGGACCAGCTGCCAAAGCCGGAGGCGCCCAGCAGGGCCGAGGCGGCCATGGAGACCTGAAGGAAATCGCGGCGGGAGATCATGGGACGGGCTCCGTCGTAGGGCGTCTGGAAACAGGCGTCAGGATGCAGGGAACAGGTCCCCTCCCGCCGGGGCGGAAGGGGGTACTCGTTTCAGGCCGTACTCTGGCCAAGGACAGGTGTCAGTTGCGGACCGAGGGCCCCTCGACCGAGAGGCCGTTGCCGCGGCTGGCGACGTAGAGTTCCAGCGCGTTGAACTCGGGGCTGCCGGGCTTGAAGGTCTCGGCGCGGGTGTCGCGCACGCAGCCCTTGAAGCGATCCTGCACCGCGTTCAGCTTGGCGTTCTTGAGGCGGTAGGCCGGGAAGCCGTTGATCTGGCCCTGGGACAGGTGGTCGGCGCGGATGTAGTTGCCGTAGTTGTCCTCGTGGCAATTCGCGCAGGCCAGTTCGAGCTGGCCGAAGCGGGTGTAGTAGATCTCCTTGCCCTTCTCCCAGGTTTCCTGGGCCGGGCCGTCGATCGCCACGTTCACGGGCATGCCGCGCGACTGGACCGAGATCAGCGCCTCCATGTTCACCATGTCGGACTTCACGATATCCCACTTGTCGGCGCCCATGCGGCTTTCACGGCAGGCGTTGATCTGCATGGCGAGGGTCCGAACCTCGCCGGCCTCCTCGTTCCATTTGGGATAGACCGCGCGGACCCCCTTCATGCTGACGGCGGGATCGTCGTGGCAGGAGGCACAGCTCTTGCCCTCGGTGCCATCGGGCGTGCCCCAGACATCCATGGCCTGATCGACGAAGATCATGCCCGGGTTGTCGAAGTCGTCCATCTGCAGTTGCTGCGTCTCGTCCGAGCGGTAGACCCAGCCGGAGGTGATCTCCGACAGGGCGCCGTCCAGATGCGCGGGTGCCTCGGTGCGCACGGTGATGTTGAGATCGCCGTTGATCACGAGGTCAGCGTTTTCGTCCGCGGCGAGGGGCGCGGCGAGCGCGAGGCCGCCGAGCAGCCCCAGCGTCGTGCTCCACGTCGCGCGGGTCAGCTTCGTTCTTGTCATGCGTTGCTCCTCCCTGAAAGTGCGGTGTCCCTCAGGACACCGTCACCGCGCTCGTATCCTCGTAGACAGACCCGTCGTCGTCGTACCAGGTGAACTTGAACTCGCCGCTCTCGGGAACCTTGGCTTCGAATTCGAAGTAGGGGTTCGTCGAGATCGCCGGCTCCATCGCGATGTCCACGACGCTCTCGCCGTTGAACTCGCAGGTGAAGCGATTGATGATGGACCGGGGGATCGGATTGCCGTTCCCGTCCTTGCGCTGACCGCTTTCCATCGGGTGGCTGATCAGGGTCTTGATCGTGACCACTTCGCCAGCGGATGCGGTTTTCGGGGCTTTCACCCGGGGTTTCACACCAGATGCCATTGTCTTGATCCTCTTTCCTGAGCTCAGCCGCCGCAGCCGCCGATGGTCACCTTGACGGTGCTGGAAGCCTTGGCAAAGCTGCCGTCGGCCATCTTGGCGATCGCCACCACGTCCTGCGTTCCGGCAAGACGGATGCGGGTCGAGGCATCCTGCGAGCCGGCGAGCGGGCCGAAGGTGAAGGTCGCCACACCCGGGGTCGGGTTGCCGGTGGCCAGCACCAGGATCGCCGTCGCGCCGGGGGCCGAGACGCTGATCGGAACGGTGTTGCCGTTCTCCGCGATCTCGGGGGCGGTCAGGGTCAGGCCGGTGCCGGAGGTCTCCGCACCGCCGGTGAATTCGGCGATCTTGTCTTCCGCCGCCGCGTTCACACGGAAGGGAAGGATCGTCAGCGCGGCGGCGCCAAGGCCAAGGGCCAGCGTGTCGCGTCGGGTCATCTGCATAGTCATCTCCTTGTCGATCAGGCCGTCCGGATCACTCTTTGAGAGTGGTCAGGAAGGCGACAACATCCTCGATCTGCTGGGCGGTCAGCAGGGGCGGCAGCGGTTCGGTCCCGGCCTTGCCGGTGAAGGCATCCCCGGGGCGGATGTAGCCGCTGGTCTTGTAGAACGCCGGCATGATGGTGCCGTCGTAGGTTTTCTTGGCGTTCGCGACGATCCCGCGCAGCTCGGCCACGGACCAGCGATCCGCCACACCGTCGAGCGGCGGGCCCACCTCGCCATGGAACGGGGCGCTTTCCAGTGCCGTCACCGCGTGGCAGGCCACGCAGTTGCCCAGGCCCCGGTTCGTCATGACCTTGGCGCCCTCTTCCGCGCTGCCCGCAGTCTCGGTCAGCGGCGCCTCGATCGCGCCGTAATCGTCATAGACCACGTCGCTCGGGGCTACCTCCGCTGCCGCCAGGGACGTGGCCGCCCCCGCCGCCAGCACGAAGGCCATCGGCATCAACTTGCGTGTCATTTTTCCTCCCTCAGCTACCTTTTCGGTCGCGTCCTCGTGATCAGCATATGCGGTGCGACAAACCCGCGCAACATCAAATTCAATAAGTCGAATTTACTTATGATTGCTGCGCCTGCGAAGGATTCACTTGGAAGATTGCCGCGCCTCGATCATCCGCGCGTGGTACTTCTGGAACGGCTCTTCGCCGTTATATCCTTCGTCCAGAACCCATGTGAGCAGGTCGAAGGTCGTGCCCTTCCCGAAGGCGCCGGGCATGGTGACGGCCGCGGCCCGCGCGGCAGACAGGCCCTCGGGCACCTCCTTGGGGAACATCATCATCGTCGGCGTGAACATCAGGCCCCACTTCCGGACCATCTCCTTCTCGGGCAGCGATTCCCCGTCGAAGTCCGTCACCTCCACGTCGCCGAACATGTTGATCTGGACGACGAAGTACTTGTCCATCAGCAGGCTCTCGATCTCGGGCTGGGGAAAGACCTCGTTGTGCATCTTGGTGCAGTAGATGCAGCCACGCTGCTCGACGATGACCATCAGGCGTCGACCCTCCGCCTGGGCCTCGGCCTGGTCCTCGCGCAGGTCCTTGAAGGTGTCGCGCATCCAGGGTGCCTTGTGCAGCCCGTCGTCGCCCAGGGTGGCGGCGGCGGCACCGGTGGCCAGGGCCAGCACGGTGCCCATGGCGATCAGAACGTGTTTCATGGTTTCTCCTCCTCAGGGCCATCCGCTTGCGGGAGCAAGCAGGCCTCACCCGACGTTCAGGAAGCCGGGGAAGGTGCGGATCAGCCAGTCCGCGATCAGGTTGACGGTATTGGTGGCAATCAGCAGGGCGAAGAGGATCAGCATCACCCCCATCGCCTTCTCGACGTATCCCATGTAGCGGCGGTTGCGGCCGACCCAGGCCAGGAAGGGCCGCGCGAAGAGCGCCGCGATGACGAAGGGCGCGGTCATTCCCAGCCCGTAGACCAGCAGCAGCAGTGCCCCGCGCCACAGATCCCCCATGCCCGAGGCGATCATCAGGATCGAGGCCAGCGCCGGGCCGACGCAGGGCGTCCAGCCGAAGCCGAAGGCCAGCCCCATGACATAGGCGCCCAGCAGGCTCGTCGGCTCGGCCTTCGATTCGAGGCGGGCTTCGCGGTAGAGCAGCGGGATGCGCAGCACGCCGAGGAAATGCAGCCCGAAGAGGAGCAGGATCGCGGCCGCAACATAGGACAGCGGCTGCTTCCACTGGGCAAAGGCCTGCCCCAGCGCCGTCGCCCCCATCCCCAGCAGCACGAAGATCGAGGTCACGCCGAGGGCGAAGGCCACCGCCGACAGCACCAACCGCTTGCGCGCGCCGGGCGCGATATCCCCGTCGCCCTGCAACTCGGACATGGAGAGCCCGGCCATGTAGCACAGGTAGAAAGGCACCATCGGCAGAATGCAGGGGGTGAAGAAGGACAAAAGCCCGGCAAGCGCCGCGCCGACGTAAGAGATTTCCAGCACCAGGGCCTCCCTACCCTTGAGCCATAAACATATTCACATTAGATAGAACGTCAGCGGCTCGTCAATCCGCCGTGATGCGACGATGGCTGCGTTTGACGCCCACCCCGCCCGATGCCATGTCTGGCCCGATATCTTATGCCATGTCTCCGGCATGCCCCAGCCCCCGGGGCCAGCCCCGTTTCACAGGACACCGGCCCATGCGCCTTCTGCCCGCTTTCGCCCCTGCTCTGGTCCCCGCCTTCATCCTTGCCGCCAGCCTCCTGCCCGGGGCCGCTGCGGCGCTGGAGCTGATCATGGTCGAACGCCCCGGCTGCGACTATTGCGCCGCATGGGACCGCACCATCGCGCCGATCTACCCCAAGACCGCAGCCGGAGAGAGCGCGCCGCTGGTGCGCATGGATATCTCTGAGCAACCGCCCGAAGGCGTCACCTTCACCCGGCCCGTGGTCTTCACCCCGACCTTCGTCCTCGTGGACGAGGGCGCCGAACTGGGCCGGATCGAGGGCTACCCGGGCGAGGACTTTTTCTGGGGCCTGCTCGAAAAGATGCTTTCCGAGCAGGTCGATACCGATAAAGCCGGCTAGCCGCTGGCCTCCCGCAGATTTTAGTATACTCTGTTTCGAAAGGGAAATTCTGGAAGTGACCCTCGCAATGCAGACCGGCGCCGCCCCGAAATCCGTCGAAGAGACGACCCTGCCCGCCTTCGACGAGAACCTCTCGGAGGCCGAAATGGACCGGATGGTGGACAACGCCACCCGGGCCTCGAACTTTCTGAAGGCGGTGAGCCACGAAGGCCGCCTGATGATCCTGTGCCACCTCGTCACCGGCGAGAAATCCGTGACCGAGCTGGAGAACCTGCTCTCGGCCCGGCAGGCCGCCGTATCGCAGCAGCTGTCGCGGCTGCGGCTGGAGGGCCTCGTGGTGCCCCGGCGCGAGGGCAAGGCCATCTACTACAGCCTCGCGGATGACAAGCCGAAGCGGGTTCTCGAACTCGTCTACGAGCTTTTCTGCGACTGAGAGACACCGGTCCCGCGCCGCCCGGGAGGGGGCGGCACCGGACCGGTGACTGACCGCGACCGCGTCGCGGACCACATGTCGGATGGGGAGGATCGGGCATGGACTTTCTGGCACTCGGAGAACCGGCGCTTGCCGCGCTGATCGGCCTTGCGGGCGGCGTGATGCTGGGCCTTGCCGCCCGGATGGGACGGTTCTGCACCCTCGGCGCGATCGAGGACCTGCTCTACGGCGGCTCCTCGAAACGGATGCGCATGTGGGGGCTGGCCATCGGCCTCTCCGTCGTGGGGGCCTTCGGGCTCATGGGCGCGGGCCTGTTCGTGCCCACGGAAACCTTCTACCTCTCGATCCGCTGGATGCCGGTGGCCGCGATCCTCGGCGGACTGACCTTCGGCTATGGCATGGCGCTCGCGGGCAACTGCGGCTTCGGGGCGATCGCCCGGCTGGGCGGCGGCGACCTGCGGGCCTTCGTCATCGTGCTGGTCATGGGGCTGACCTCCTACCTCGTGCTGCGCGGGCCGCTGGCCGGACTGCGCGACAGCCTCTTCCACCAGCTGCCCGTCACCCCCGGGGACCCGGTGCCCGGCATCGCCCACATGATCGCGGCCCGGACGGGGGCGCCGGTCTGGGCCACGGGCCTCGCCCTGGGCCTCGCGATCTGCGCGGGCGTGCTGGCCTCGCGCGACTTCCTGCGCGATGGCCGGGCGCTCTTCTGGTCGGCGGTGGTGGCGGCGGCAATCCTCACCGGCTGGGCCGGCACCAGCTGGATCGCGCACCACGGCTTTGCCGCCCTGCCCGTCGTCTCGCATTCCTTCTCGGCCCCGCTGGGGGAGACGCTGCTCTTCGCCATGACGGGCGCTGCGGCGGATCTCTCCTTCTCCGTGGGCTCCGTGGTGGGCGTGGCGCTCGGGGCCTTCGCGGGCTCGTTCAGCCAGGGCCGGTTCCGCTGGGAGGCCTGCGAGGATCCGCGCGAACTGCGCCGCCAGATCACCGGCGCGGCGCTCATGGGCGCAGGGGCCGTTGTTGCCATGGGGTGCACAATCGGCCAGGGCGTGTCCGCGTTTTCGGTGCTGGCCTGGTCCGCGCCGCTGACCTTCGCGGCGATCTTTGCGGGCGCGGCCCTCGGGCTGCGGCAGCTGATCACCGGTTTTCAGCCTGCGGAATAGGCAAACGCCCACTCCAGACGCCCGGAATATCGCCACCGCCGGTCACCTGACGTAAGCAGTCGCTTTTGACATGGTCCTGTCACCGCCCACCGGATAGCGAGGACAGACCACGAGCGGACCCTATTGTTATGATGTCAGAATTCAACCGTTACGCGATTTACTACGCTCCAGAACCGGGCCCGTTGGCCGAGTTCGGCGCTGCATGGCTGGGCTGGGACCTCCAGGAAGGCTGCGGCGTGACCCACCCCGAGATCGAAGACCTGCCGCGCGCCATCTCCGACCTGACGGCGACGCCGCGCAAGTACGGGCTGCATGGCACCATCAAGGCCCCGATCCGCCTGGCCGAGGGCCGCTCGCCCGAGCAGCTGGCCGACAGCGCCCGCAGGCTCTGCGCCGGTCTGGCCCCGGTCACCACCGGACCGCTGACGCTGCAGTGCATGAAGGGCTTCCTCGCCCTCGTGCCCACCGGTGACCTCGGACCGCTGTCCGCCCTTGCCGGCGCCTGCGTGGCCGGGCTCGACGCCTTTCGCGCCGCGCCCACCGAGGACGAGTTGGAGAAGCGCCGCAAGGCGCCCCTGACCCCTGCGCAGGAAGACAATCTGGCCCGCTGGGGCTACCCTTACGTGATGGACGACTTCACCTTCCATATCACCCTGACCGGCCGCCTGACCACGGGTGAGGCGGAGCGGACCAAGGAGGCGCTGGAAGACCATGTCGCCCCCTTCACCCGCCAGCCCTTCCGGATCTCCTCGCTGGTCCTCGCGGGGGAAAACCCCTGGGGCCGGTTCCAGACCATCGAGCGCTTCCCCCTCGGCCGCGGCTGAGAGGGGCGCCAGCGCCAGGCGGGCGTCAGCCCGCCGGGGTCTCGCGCATCGGGCGGATCAGCCCCTCCTGCGCCACGTCGGCGATCAGCCGGCCATCCTGCGTGAACACTCGTCCGCGCGAAAATCCACGCGCACCGCGCGCCCATGTGCTGTCGGTAGAGTAGAGAAGCCACTCATCCATGCGGAAAGGGCCATGCAACCATAGCGCGTGGTCAAGACTTGCCATCTGCACGTCGCCCGCCGCGAAGGAGGCCCCGTGCGGGCGCACCGAGGCGCCAAGCAGCCCGAGGTCCGAGGTATAGGCGAGCGCAGCGCGGTGCAGGCCGGGATTGTCCGGCAGCCGATGCCGCGCGCGAACCCAGAAGTCCTGCCCCGCTCGGCCGGGCTCGGCGTTGAAGGCCAGCACGCCTTCGACCGGGCGCACCTCCAGCGGATGGTTTCTGGATAGGAAACGACTCACCCGCTCCGGAAGCTGATCGCCCAGCTCTTCCCCCAGTTCGACCTGGTTCTTCAGGGTCTCCGGCCCGGGAACGTCGGGCATTTCGTCCTGGTGGGTCCAGCCCTCTTCCTCGACGTGGAAGGAGGCGGCCATGTTCAGGATCGGCTTGCCGTTCTGGATCGCCACCACCCGCCGGGTCGAGAAGGAGCCGCCATCGCGGTCCCGGTCCACCCGGTAGAGCACCGGCTGCGCCGCGTTGCCGGGACGCATGAAATAGGCGTGGAGCGAGTGGTTCGGGCGGCCAGGGTCGACCGTGTGGGTGGCGGACATCAGCGCCTGCGCGATCACCTGCCCGCCGAAGCTGCGGCCCTTGCCGCGCGGGGTGGCGATGCCGCGGTAGAAGTCCTCTTCCAGCCGCTCCACGTCGAGCACCGGAACCAGAAGGTCCTCTGCTGCCTCGTCCTGCTCTCCGGTCATCCGCGCCTCCGTCTCGTCTTCATGTTGGGTCCTGACTGATTGAGCGCCCGCGCCCGGCTTTGCAAGCCCCCACGACCCGCCACGCCCTCCCATGGCTCCATCGCCCGCGGAACGCGATGCGGCGGGTCTGCGTTGAGGAGGCAGCAAGGGAGAGCTGACATGAAGGCACAATCCAAGGCACAGCAGCGCGCCGCCGGCGCCGCCCTCTCGGCCAAGCGGGGCGAGAGCAAGGTGAAGGACCTGCAGGGCGCCGCGAAGGACATGTACGAGACGATGACCGAGGCGGAGCTGGAGGAGATGGCCAGCACCGATCACGACGACCTGCCGGAGCGCACAGACTAGGCGACGGCCTCAGCCCCCCGGCTGGCGCTGCTCCGCGAGCGCGGAGGCCAGTTCACCATAGAGCGCCCGGCGCTCGTCCTCGCTGAGGAAGGCGCCAATCTCGACCGTGCGCCCATTGCCGGAGAGGGTGACATACCACGGTACCGGCCCGCCCTGCCGGTGCATCTCGGCCCGGGCCCAGTAGCTTTGTGCATCCCAATCCTGCTGCGATCCGTCGGGGTTCTCGCGGTGCAGCGTGATCCGCTCGGGCGTGATCTCCAGCAGCTCCTCGATCTCGGCCGAGCGGTAGGAGCGCCGCAGCCCGTACCAGAGGGCCCAGAGCGCCCCCAGCCCGAAGGGCAGCAGCCCCCAGAGGACAAGCGACCCCAGCACCCCGAAGAGCGGGATCAGCAGCAGCAGGAAGAAAAGCCCGATCACGAAGGCGAAGCCCCGCGGCGGCAGCGAGCGATAGGGCCAGAGCCGCAGACGGCGGCCCTCGGGCGTCTCGCTCCATTCATAGGGCATCGGCCCCTCCCCCGGTCAGTCGTGATCTGTCCTGAAAGACAAAGGCCCCGGCATCTCTGCCGGGGCCTCGCGTCGGTCTCGGATCAGGCCCGGCTCAATGCGCGTGGCCCTTGTCCCAGTCCTCCTGCTTGGGGAGGATTTCGAAGGTATGCTCCGGCGGCGGAGAGGGCAGCGTCCACTCCAGCGTATCGGCATATTCGTTCCAGTAGTTGTTCTCGGTCACCTTGGCGCCGCGGAAGAGCGACCAGATGATCACCCCGAAGAAGAACACGAAGGACGCGAAGGACAGGAAGGCGCCCATCGAGGACCAGAAGTTCCAGGTGGCGAAAGCCTCCGGGTAGTCGATGTAACGGCGCGGCATGCCCTGACGGCCCAGGAAGTGCTGCGGGAAGAAGGTCAGGTTCGCGCCGATGAACATCGCCCAGAAGTGCAGCTTGCCTGCCCATTCCGGATACTGGCGGCCGGTCATCTTGCCGAAGTAGAAGTAGACGCCCGCGAAGATCGCAAACACTGCCCCCAGCGACATCACGTAGTGGAAATGCGCCACCACGTAGTAGGTGTCGTGGTAGGCCCGGTCGATGCCCGCCTGGCTCAGCACCACGCCGGTCACGCCGCCCACGGTGAAGAGGAACAGGAAGCCGAAGGCCCACAGCATCGGGGTCTTGAACTCCACCGAGCCGCCCCACATCGTGGCGATCCAGCTGAAGACCTTCACCCCTGTTGGCACCGCGATCACCATCGTGGCCAGCATGAAGTAGCTCTGCTGCGTCAGCGACATGCCCACCGTGTACATGTGGTGCGCCCAGACGACGAAGCCCAGGACACCGATCGCGATGATCGCCAGAACCATCGGCAGGTAGCCGAAGATCGGCTTGCGCGAGAAGGTGGCGATGACGTGGCTGATGATGCCGAAGCCGGGCAGGATGATGATGTACACTTCCGGGTGGCCGAAGAACCACAGGATATGCTGGTACAGGATCGGATCGCCGCCGCCCGAGGGCTGGAAGAACGTCGTGCCGAAGTTCCGGTCGGTCAGCAGCATGGTGATCGCGCCGGCCAGGACGGGCAGCGACAGAAGGATCAGCCACGCGGTGACGAAGACGGACCAGGCAAACAGCGGCACCTTGAACAGGGTCATGCCCGGGGCACGCATGTTCAGGAAGGTGGTGATGATGTTGATCGCACCCAGGATCGACGAGGCGCCCGAGACGTGCACCGCGAAGATCGCAAGGTCGGTCGAATAGCCTGCCTCGTTGGTCGAGAGCGGCGGGTAGAGCACCCAGCCGATGCCGGAGCCGAGCTGGTCATTGCCGCCGGGCGCGAAGAGCGAGGCGATGCCGAGGCCGACGCCCGCGACATACATCCAGTAGGACATGTTGTTCAGGCGCGGGAACGCCATGTCCGGCGCACCGATCTGCAGCGGCATGAAGTAGTTACCGAAGCCCCCGAAGAGCGCCGGAATCACCACGAAGAACATCATCAGAACGCCGTGGTAGGTGATCATCACGTTCCACAGGTGACCGTTCGGCGTACACTCCCCTTCCGCCGCGGGCCACAGACGTGCGCCTTCGAGGCACATGAACTGCACGCCCGGATGCATAAGCTCCATCCGCATGTAAACGGTGAACAGCACCGAGATCAGACCTACGACAGCCGCCGTGATCAGGTACAGAATGCCGATGTCTTTGTGGTTCGTCGACATGAACCAGCGGGTGAAGAACCCCCGCGCGTCATGATGTTCGTGGCCATGAATGGCTGCGTCCGCCATGCCCTTGCCTCCTCTGGTGTGACTGGACGTACCGCGGGAGTCTCCCCGGAAAGCCCGCGCAATTATGCTGTTTTTAGAATGACTCCGGTTTCACAAGCAATGGGCCGGTTTGATCGAGATCAAATTATTTTGTCGCACCCCCCCCCTTGCAGTCGGCACCGCAGCGCCGCGCGTCCGGCCTGAAACGCGCAGGAGCCGCCCGGCATCCGCCGGACGGCCCCCGTCTCGTCCCGGTTGCGGCGGACAGACCCCTTGCAGGCCCCGCCGCGCGGTGAAGATCATCTGGTGCGGATCACTCCGTGAAGGTCGCGAGGTAAGCCGCGATGTCCTCGCCGCCCTTGGGCAGTTTGAACGTCATCTTGGACTTGGCGCCGCTGTCGCCGAGATACTCCTGCAGGAAGCCGCGCGGGTCTGCCACGTAGGCCACGATGGTCTCCTCGTCCCAGACCAGGCCCTTCTCGCCCGCCGCGACCAGATCGGGCCCGTAATTGAACCCGTCGTAGGTGCCGGCGGTGCGGCCGATCACGCCGTGCAGGTCCGGGCCGGTGCGGCCGCCCTTCACGGCGCCCTCGATCGAGTGGCAGGCCTTGCACTTGCGGAAGTCCTTCTCGCCCGCCCCCGCATCGCCGGCAAGGGCCGGGGCGGTCATCAGGGCAAGGGCGGCAAGAACCGAAAGGGGCTTGGTGGCGGTCATGGCTGTTCTCCAGAGTCTTTGCGCGCGTTTGCACCGGCATACCGCAGGAGCGGGATCGGCCATAGGACTTTATCCATGCGGCAGCGCTGAAGAATTGTCGCAGGCCCCGCGAGCCCCCGCCTGGGCCGTCCCGTTGCGGGCACCACGGGTCCCCGCAGGGCCGCACCGGATCAGCCCGCGCAGACCGGCCCGTCCGCCGCCTCGCCGAAGACCGCATCGAAGCTCTTGCGCAGCGCCACGTCGAGGTCGTCCATCGTCACCGGCAGGCCGAGGTCCACGAGGCTGGTCACCCCGTGGCCGGAGATGCCGCAGGGCACGATGCCGCCGAAATGCTCCAGCTCCGGCTCCACGTTGATCGAGATGCCGTGGAAGCTCACCCACCTGCGCAGCCGGATGCCGATGGCCGCGATCTTGTCCTCGCGCATCGTGCCGTCGGGCAGCGCGGGCTTGTCGGGCCGGGAAATCCAGACGCCGACCCGGCCCTGCCGGATCTCGCCACGCAGGTTGAACTGGTCCAGCGTCTCGATCACCCAGCGTTCCAGTTGCCGCACAAAGCAGCGCACGTCGCGCCCGCGCCGGTTCAGGTCCAGCATGACGTAGACCACCCGCTGCCCCGGCCCGTGGTAGGTGTACTGGCCGCCGCGCTTCGTCTCGTAGACCGGGAAGCGATCGGCGGCGAGCAGGTCCTTGCTGTCTGCCGAGGTGCCCGCGGTGTAGAGCGGCGGGTGCTCCACCAGCCAGACCAGCTCCTCGGCCTCGCCCCGGGCGATGGCCTCGGCCCGCGCTTCCATGGTGGAAACGGCTGTTTCGTAGTCGGTCAGCCCGGGTGAGATGAGCCATTCCATTTTTATGGGATTTCCTACCTGTGCCGGGCCAGAAATGCATGACGCAACGGAACCGCCGCGCTACACTGCCCGCATCGAATTTCAGTTCAGTATTACATATAGGAGAAGTTTGAGATGATCTCCAAGTCCCTGAAGGTGGCCCTTGCCGCCGGGATGGTCACCGCGGCCCCGATCCAGTCCGCCGCAAGTGACCTCGGCGCGGCGCTTGTGGGTGGCATTATCGGCGGCGCCATCATGAGCGGCGCAGCACAGAACAAGCAGAAACAGCGGACCTATTCCAAGCCGCGCACGTCGACTGCGAACACCGCAGCCCGGCAGGCCAACCGCGAGACCCAGACCTCGCTCAACTACTTCGGTTTCAATGCCGGCACGCCCGATGGCGTGATGGGCTCGCGCTCGCGCTCGGCGATCTCGCAGTATCAGGCCTACATGTCCTTCCCGGTGACCGGCCAGCTGACGCCCTTCGAGCGCGATCACCTCGTCACCTCCTACAACCGCGCCCAGATCGGCGGCCCCGAGGTGATGACCGCGACGCAACGCCACCCCGACGGTGCGCGCAGCCTGCTGGTGGCCTGGCGCGACCAGAAGTTCGGCACGCCCGGCCGCTCGACCGGGGTCGGCTATGCCGGTCTGCCGATCGAGGTCTCCGAGGCCATCGACGAGATTGCCGACAGCACCGAACCTTCCGCGGAACAGCTGCTGCAGCGCACCGGCTTCATCCAGATGGCCGACCTGAACGGCGACGGGCGCAACGATTACGTCATCGACACCGCCGTGACCGGGTCGAACTACTGGTGCGGCCAGTCGCAGTGCTCGACGCTGGTCTTCACCTCCAAGCACGACGGCTACCAGCGGCACGATTTCCAGTATCGCCGCAATGGCACGCTCACCAACACCGTCAGCACGGCAATGTTCGCCTGTGACCGCATGGGCTGCGAGATCAACGATCCGCTGAACGGGGGCACCACCATGGCGGCCGCGCCAGCCGCACCGATGCCGCAGGCGCAGCCCTCGGCCCCGTCGGGCACCGTTATGGCCAGCCAGCCCGCGCCCGCCGCCCCTGCCCCGCAGCCGCTTCCGGTGGCCGGCGGTGGCGCCCTGGCCCCGCTGCCCTTCGCCGCGCCGGCCGCCGCGCCGCAGCCCTCGCTGGCCTCCTACTGCTCCAAGGTCAGCCTGCTGACCAACTCCAACGGCGGCTACACCACGCTGGCCACCATGGCCGACCCCGAGCTTGCCCTGTCCGAGCAGTTCTGCCTGTCGCGCACCTATTCCATCGCCAAGGGCGAAGAGATGGTCAGCCAGGTGCAGGGCCTGACCACCGACCAGATCGACGCACAATGTGATGCCTTCGGCGCCGGTCTTGCCAGCTACGTCTCGATGCTGGACGGCACCGATGCCGGTCAGGTCACGGCGCAGGTGCAGAAATTCGTCCTCGACAGCAACATGACGCTGGAGCAGGCCCGCCAGACCGGCGCGATCTGCCTCTACACCGGCTATCGCCGCGACAAGATGGACGTGGCGCTCGGCTCTGCCCTGCTGCTGGTCGGCGCGGGGTCGACGCCCTACGCCGAGCTCATCGGCCACCACCTGAGCCAGGGCTTCGGCACCGGCGAATCCCCCGCGCTCGCGCAGGGCTGGTACAAGGCCGCCGTCACCGCGCTGAACAACGGTGCCGAGGCGGTCTTTGCCCCCGGCCAGGCCGACCGCGCCCAGCTGATCGACGCCGCTGCCACCGGGCTCACCGCGCCCATGGCCGCCCCCGAAGCCGCAACGCCGCAGGCCACTGCCCTGCCGACGTTCACGCTGAAATAAGGGCATCAGGCGGTGCATCTCCGGGCCCCGCCCCGGCCCGCCACAGCCCCCACGGCCGCCCCCTTCGGGCGGCCGTTTCAGTTGACGTAAGGGACTTGGCCCCTCGACGAAAAAAGTGGACCGAGGGATGCGATTTGGCTCTTGAGGTGGGCTGAGACACTCGTTATACGGCCCCTCACCTACCTGATCACGTGCGGTCGTGGCGGAATTGGTAGACGCGCAGCGTTGAGGTCGCTGTGGGGTAACTCCCGTGGAAGTTCGAGTCTTCTCGACCGCACCAGATCATCCAGACGAGATGACGTCTGAGATGGTTTGATCCGACAGGCCACCCTGTGGCCCGCCCCCCACACCGACAGAACAATCGTGCTGACCGTACTGCGGCGAAGCTCGCCCTTGCGCGCGCTCGACTGAGCCGTCGCGAGATCGGACGGCGCGCCCCGTCCAAGCCTCACGCGGCTACACCGCCCGGCATTCGCCTGTACGCAGGTCTCTTCCAACGCAAGAACGGCGGCGGTTCGGCATATCCGACACGGCCTCCCCACAGACTGCAGTGCCCCCGCGCAAAAGCGCAGATCGCCCTACCCCCATAACATTCGCGTTACAATGGATCGCTACATCCCTCTTGTGCTGCCGCCTGCAGCCTCGGCGCGCGCAGCCGACTCTTCCAGCGGCCCCCGAAACAGCAAAGAGGATACCTCCCGTGAAACGCATCCTGATCTCCGCTCTGGCCCTGACGGCGGCCACGGCCGCATCTGCCCAAGAGATTCCCGAACTCCAGTCGAACAGCGACTGGTTCAAGGCCGGCGAAACCACCATCCAGGAACTGATCGCCCGCGAACAGAACACCGGCCGGGCCAAGAACGTGATCCTGATGATCGCGGACGGCAACGGTGTGGGCACCAACTACGCGACCCGGCTCTACGTCGGTCAGCAGATGGGCAAGCTGGGCGAGGAACATGTCCTGCCCTACGAGACCAGCGATTTCCACTCGGCACTGGTGAAGACCTACAACATCAACGCCCAGACCCCGGATTCGGCCCCGACCGCCGGTGCGATGAACACCGGGGTCAAGCAGCGCTTCAACCTGATCAACCTCGGCGGCGACGCGATCCATGACGATTGCTCGACCGTGGCCGGCAACGAGCTGACCACCTTCGCAGAACTGGTCGCCGCCGAGGGCAAGTCCGTCGGCATCGTGTCCTCGGCCCGGCTGACCCATGCGACCCCGGCCGCCGTCTACTCCAAGACCGCGAACCGCAACTGGGAAGACGCCCTGCCCGAAGGATGCACCGCCCAGAAGGACATCGCCGCGCAGATGATCGACGCGATGACCTCCGGCATGCTCGACATCGCCCTCGGCGGCGGCGCGCGCTACTTCGTGCCCAAGGGCACGGCCACCCCGAACGGTGGCACTGGCCACCGCGCCGATGGCGCCGACCTGCTGGCCGTGGCGGCGGAGGCCGGCATCCAGTATGCCTCGAACAAGGAGGAGTTCGACGCGCTGGAGATGTCCGCGCCGATCCTCGGCCTCTGGACCGACAGCCACACTTCCTACGAGGCGGACCGCCCGGACAGCGAACCCTCGCTGACCGACATGACCCGCACCGCGATCGAGTTCCTGAGCCAGAACGAAGACGGCTTCTACCTCGAGATCGAAGCCGGTCGCGTGGACCACGCCAACCACGCCGGCAACTTCGCCCGGACCGCCGCCGACGGCATGATCTGGGCCGAGGCCGTCGCCCTGGCCGATGAGATGACCAATGACGAGGACACCCTCATCGTCGTCACCGCCGACCACGAGCACGCCATTGCCTTCAACGGCTACTGCGGCCGCGGCACCCCGATCCAGGGCCTCTGCTACGGCATCGCCAAGACCGGCGAGATCCACAGCGACGAGCTCAACCTCGCCGACGACGGCCAGCCCTACTCGGTCATCTCCTACGCCAACGGCTCGGGCTCGATCCTGCGCGAGGACATGAACTACGCGGGCGTCCGCCCGGCGGTCACGCAGGAAGAGGCGATGGACCTCGACTACCTCCAGCAGGCGCTGGTGCCGATGTCCTCGGAAACCCACTCGGGTGAGGACGTGGCCGTCTACGCGAAGGGCCCCTGGGCGCATCTGTTCGATGGCACCATCGAACAGAACGTCATCTTCCACGTGATGAACCACGCCGTGAACGCCGAGTAATCCACCGGCTGCGACACTGACGCAGGGGGCCCGCCGCCGGGCCCCCTGTCCCGTTCCGGGGCGCCTGACCTCCCCCGGCGCGGCCCCCCAAGGAGATCTCCCATGTTCACCCGCCGCACCTTTCTGAGCGCCGCACTTTCCGCCCCCCTGATCGCCCGCCCGGCCCTTGCCGCGCAGGAGGTGATCAAGCTACGCCACCTCTACGACCGGAAGGCCCTGTCCGATCTGGCCAGGGCCAGCGAGGGCAAGCGCATCGCGGTGGACGGCTACATGGCCCCGCCCCTGAAGGCGGAGAGCAATTTCTTCGTGCTGACCCGGCGGCCGATGTCGGTCTGCCCCTTCTGCGAGACCGAGGCCGACTGGCCGAACGACATCCTCGCCGTCTACACCAAGCGGACCGTCGACGTGGTGCCCTACAACGTGAAGATCGTGACCTCCGGCGTGCTGGAGCTGGGCGCCTACCGCGATCCGGAAACCGGCTTCCTCAGCATGGTGCGGCTGGCCGACGCGAGCTACGACTGACCATGGGACGGCTGATCAAGGGACTATTGACCAAGGGATTGGCGCTCTCGATTTCCGATCTCCGTGTCTCCGCCCCCCGGGGGCGCGTCCTGCTCTCCATCCCCGCGCTGGAGGTGCCTGCCGGGGCGCTCGTGGGCATCGAAGGGCCCTCTGGGGCCGGCAAGTCCACCCTGCTCTACGCCCTGGCCGGCCTGCTGGAGGCGGAGGGCCATATCCGCTGGGGTGCGGAGGACCTCCTGTCACTCGGCGCCGAGAAGCGGGCCCGGTTCCGCGCCCGGAGCATCGGCATGATCTTTCAGGACTTCCTGCTGTTCGAGGAGCTGAACGCGGGCGACAACGCCGCCCTCTCCGCGCTCTTCCGTCCGCGCTGCGACCGGGCCGCCCTGCGCGCACAGGCCGCCGAGCGGCTGGCGTTTCTCGGGCTCGGCGGGGATATCTCGAACCGGCCCGTCAGCAGCTTCTCGGGCGGTGAGCGTCAGCGCGTGGCCATCGCCCGCGCCATGGCCTCCGAGGCCCCCGTTCTGCTGGCTGACGAACCGACGGCCAGCCTCGACCGGGCGGCGGCGGACCGGCTGATCGACGATCTGGTCACCCTCGCCCGCGCCAGCGGCACCACGCTGATCGTCGTCAGCCATGACACCGCCCTCATCTCGCGCATGGACCGCGTGCTGACGATCCGCGATGGTGGCCTCGCCGGTGACAGAAAGGCCGCGGCATGAGTGCGCTCTGGAATGGCCTTTCGGCCCTGACGCAGGACATCGTGATGACGCTCCTGTTGCTGCTGCCCGCGCTGATCGTGGGCGGGATCGTGCTGCGGGGCTTCGCGCCCTGGCCGCTCGTCCGGGCGATCCTCTGGCGGTTCCGGGTCGCCTCCGCGCTCTTCGTGCTGCTGATCGCGATCTCGGTCGGCATGGGGATCGGGCTTCTGGCGCAGGAGCGCGGTCTGCGGCATGGCACGGCGCAGGCCGCCGACAAGTTCGACCTCATCGTCTCCGCCCCCGGCAGCGAGATCAGCGTGATGATGGCGGCCGTCTTCCTGCAACCCACTGACATGCCCCTGCTGGATGGAGAGACCTACGCCGAGGTCGCGGGCCACGAAAGCGTCTCGATCGCCGCGCCGTTGGCCTTCGGCGACAGCTACGGCACAGCCCCGGTGATCGGCACCACGGCGGCCTTCGCCCGCCACCTCGCGGAGGACCGGATCGAGGGGCGGATGTGGGAAACCCCGCATGAGGCATTGGTGGGCACGCTCGTGCCGCTGGCCATCGGCGACGAATTCACCCCGGCGCACGGCCACGGCGATGCCGCCGAAGAGCACGCACATGACGGGGCCCACCTCGAGGTCGTGGGCAGGCTGGCCGCCAGCGGAACGCCCTGGGACCGCGCCATCCTCCTGCCGGTCGAGACGATCTGGGAGGTCCACGGCCTCGGCAACGGGCACGCGCCAGAGCGGGCGGACCAGTTGGGCCCGCCCTTCGATGCGGCCTATTTCCCCGGCACCCCCGCCATCGTCGTGCGCTCCGAGGCGCTGTGGGCGAACTACGCCCTCCGGTCCGCCTTCACGCGCGACCGCGAGACAATGGCCTTCTTCCCGGGGACCGTCCTCGCACAGCTTTACCGCGTGCTCGGCGATATCCGGCAGATCATGTCGCTGATGGCGCTCGTCACGCAGATGCTGGTCGCCTCGGCGGTGCTGCTGGGGCTCTTCATCCTGTCGCGGCTCTTCCACCGCCAGATCGCCCTGCTGCGCGCCCTCGGGGCGCCCGCGCGCTTCGTCTTCGCGGTGGTCTGGTCCTTCGGTGCAGCCCTGCTGCTGACAGGGTCGGCGCTTGGCCTGCTGACCGGCGTCGGCGCGGCCTCCCTGCTGTCGAAGCTCGTGACGGCGCGCACCGATGTCCTCGTGACGGCCCCGCTGGGGTGGAGCGAGCTTCATGTCCTCGCGGGCTTCGTCTCTGCGACGCTGCTCCTGTCGCTGGTGCCGGCCGCCTTCATCCTGCGCCAGCCCGTCGTGCCCAGCTTGCGGGCCTGACAGGCGGCGGGCGGGGCGATGGCCTGCGCCCGCCTGCCGTACCCCCGCCGCCACTGCATGGCCGCCAGTCGGCCATTGCCCGCGCGGCCTGTCGCCTTATCTCCTCATCTCTTGACGATAACGAGGACAGCGACCGCCATGGCAGCCACCGACGATCACACGCCCCACCTCTCCCGGCAGGAACGCGAAGACATTGCCGAGAACCAGGGCCTCAGCGCGATTTCGGTCTATGGCGTCGTCCACCAGGAGGGGATCGACGAACTCGCCCGCCCCGGCACCTCGCTGTGGTGGTCCGGCGTCGCGGCCGGGCTGGGGATCACCGCATCGGTCATGGCCGAGGGCATCCTGCACGGGATCTTCGCCGATCACCCCTACCGCCCCGCGATCGAGAACCTCGGCTATACGCTGGGCTTCGTGCTCGTCATCCTCGGGCGGTTGCAACTCTTCACCGAGAGCACCCTGACCGCGATCCTGCCGCTGCTGACCCGGCGCACGCCCGGGATGCTGCTGGCCACCGCGCGGCTCTGGGGCATCATCCTTGCCGCGAACTTCACCGGCACCTTCGCCGCGGTGGCCCTCGCCGTCTGGGCGCATTCTATCCCCGCGGAGCATGTCGAGGGGATGCTGGCGATCTCGCGCCACTATGGCGAACTGACCCCGCTGGAGGGGCTGACCTACGGCATCCCGGCGGGCTTCTACGTGGCAGCCATCGTCTGGATGCTGCCCTCGTCCCGGGCGGGGGCGCCCTTTGTCATCATGCTCTTCACCTACCTGATCGCCATGGGGGATTTCACCCACGTCATCGCGGGCTCGGCAGAGCTCTTCCTGCTGCTGGTCTCGGGCGAGACGGGCCTCGGCCATGCGGCGGCGCTGCTCTTCTGCACGCTGATCGGCAATATCCTCGGCGGCACCGGGCTCTTTGCACTGCTGGCCTACGGACAGGTCGCGGACGAGATGCGGCGCTGAGTGCCTGAGCATCACCCCCGCGCCCACGGCGACGCGGGGCCCCGGCGCCGCAGCGCACTGGTATTCTAGTATCTCGCCAGACTACGATCCGCCCGACGACCGGCGATTCCCCTTGCGCCGGGACCGCTTAGGAGGAGCGCATGATCGATTTCTACACTTGGACCACGCCGAACGGGCGCAAGGTGTCCATCCTGCTGGAGGAACTGGGCATTCCCTACACCGCCCATGCCGTGAACATCGGCAAGGACGAACAGTTCGCCCCCGAGTTCCTCGCCATCTCGCCCAACAACAAGATCCCCGCGATCCATGACAGCGAGACCGGCCAGAGCCTGATGGAATCCGGGGCGATCATGCTCTACCTCGCGCGCAAGCATGGCCGTTTCCTCGAAGAGGGCGGCGAGGAATGGCGGGTGGTGGAATGGCTCATGTGGCAGATGGGCGGCTTCGGCCCGATGCTGGGGCAGACGCACCATTTCCACCACTTCAACCCCGGCAAGGCGGACTACGCCGAGGACCGCTTCCTGAAGGAGACCGCGCGGCTCTACCGCGTGCTGAACGACCGGCTGGAGGGGCGGGAGTATCTCGCGGGCACCGGCGCGGGCAACTATTCCATCGCGGACATGGCGATCTGGCCCTGGGCCTCGCGCTTCGAATGGCAGAGCATCAACCTCGACGAGTATCCCAACGTGAAGGCATGGTACCTGCGCATCGCCGAGCGTCCCGCCGTACAGCGCGGCTATGCCGTACCCAAGGACGTGGGCCCGATCCCGATGCCCTGAGCCTCTGACCGGAAACGCAGAAGGCCGCCCCCGGGGCGGCCTTTGTCGTTGTCGGCGCACCGGGGTCAGCCCGCGGCGAAGGCCTCTTCCAGCGCCTGCACCGGGTGGCGCAGTTCGACGCTGGCGAACCGCTCCGCCTGCGAGCGGCAGGAGAAGCCGGTGGCCAGCAGGCGGCCCTGCCCCTCGGCCACCTTCGAGGCCCAGCTGAGTTCGAAGATCTGCTTGGACAGCGCCCGGTGCTCGGCCTCGTGGCCAAACATCCCGGCCATGCCGCAGCAGCCCGCGCGTTCGGTCTGCAACGCCATGCCCGCGCCCTCGAAAACCGTCTTCCACCGGGTCAGGTTGCCCGGATCGGCGGAGGTTTCGGTGCAATGGCCGATCATGCGGAAGTCACCGCCCGCGACCTTGGGCAGCTCCGCCGCATGGGCGGCAAGGAACCGGTCGAGCGACAGCGGCATCAGCCCCTCGGGCATGTCCTTGAAATCCTGCCGGTAGAGCATGGTCGCCGCGGGCTCCACGCTGATCAGCGGCAGGCCGGTGGCCGAAAGCTTCTGCAAGTCAGAGACGGCGCGCGCCTTGGCACGCCCGAAGGCGTCGAGGAAGCCGCGCACCTGCAACGCCTTGCCGTTGCGCAGCACCGGCGTGTGGAAGACGGTATAGCCCATGCGGATCATCACCCGGGCCGCGGCCTCCAGCACCTGCGGCTCGAACGGGCCGAGGAAGCTGTCGCAGAGCAGGATCACCGAATGCTCCGGCGTCACGCCCGCGGGCAGCGCCTGACCGGGGGCGAGGCGCCGCGCCCCGGCCGCCTGCATCCGCCGCGCCAGCCCGGCGCGGTCGAAGGCGGGCAGGTCGACCAGCCCCATCACCCGCGCCATCACACCCCGTCCGAGCGCGAGCGAGGCATTGGCAAGGCCGGGCATCCGGGTGGAGAGCAGCGTCAGGGTTTCCATGCGCCGGATCAGCCTGTCGCGCGGGCCGCGCTTGGCCTCCTCCGTCTCGGCGAGGAACTGGGCCTTGAGGGTGGGGATATCCACCTGCACGGGGCATTGCGAGGTGCAGGCCTTGCACGACAGGCAGGTCGCCAGCGAGACATGCAGTGCATCCGCCGCCTCCTGCACGTCGCCCCCCGTCTCCCGCGCATGAAGCCAGTCGCGGAAGAGCGCGGCGCGGCCCTTGGGCGATTGCACACGGTCCCGTGTCGCCTTGTAGGACGGGCACATCTCGTTCGCCGCATCCCAGTGGAAACAGGCGCCGTTGCCGTTGCACTCGGTCGCCTTGCCATAGGCACCGTGGCCCGCGATCAGCTGGTCGCGCGCGCCCCGGAAGGGGATCGCGTCGATCCGGTCCACGGGCAGGTCTGTGCCCTCCGCCGTCACCAGCTTGCCGGGGTTCAGCAGGTTGGCGGGGTCGAAGGCCCCCTTGATCCGGCGCAGGAAGGCAAAGAGCTGCGGCCCGAAGTAGTATTCGACGTATTCACCGCGCACGCCCTTGCCGTGTTCGCCCCAGATCAGCCCGCCCTGCGCGTGGGCCAGTTCCGCCACCGCGTCCGAGATCGGGCGGATCTTGTCGCGGTGATCGGGCAGACGCATGTCCATCAGCGGGCGCACGTGGACACAGCCAACATCGGCGTGGCCATACATGCCGTAGTCGAGGCCATGGCTGTCGAGCACGTCGCGGAAGCCCGCCACGAAGGCCACGAGGTTCTCGGGCGGGACAGCGGCATCCTCGACGAAGGCCATGCCCTTGAAGGGGCCGTTGCCCTTGCCCATCAGACCCACCGCATCCTTGCGCAGCCCGTTGAGCGCGCCCATGACCTCGCGGTCGCGGGTCGCCACGATGCCTACGGCGGGCGTCTGGCCCGCGGCCACGGCAGCCTCCAGCGCGGCAAGCTGGCGGTCGATCTCTTCCGGCGTCTCGGCGGAGACCTCGGCGAAGAGATAGCCGCCGCAGCGCGACAGTTCCGCCCCCAGCACCGGCTCCAGCAGCGGCCAGGAGGGCGTGGTCTTGCCCAGTCCCACGGTCACGTCGTCAAGAAATTCGATCGCCTCGGGATCGGCGGGCAGCAGGTCCGAGACCGCGCCAAGCGCCACGAGGCTGTCGGCATAGCCGATGATCGCCATGCCGGTGCATTTCGGCAGGCGGACGACGCGCAGTTCCAGCTCCGCCGTGACGGCCAGCGTCCCCTCGGAGCCCGCCAGCAGCTTGGTCAGCCGCAGCGTGCCATCGTCGCCGCGCAATTCGTCGAGGTTGTAGCCGGTCAGCCCGCGGTTCATCACCGGGAAGACGCGGGCGATCTCACCGGCCTGTCCGGCCAGTTCCGCGCGCAGCAGCCCCGCCACGGTGCCAAGCGGCCCCTCAGGCAGCGGCGCCTCGGCGGGCAGGTCGCCCACATGGGCGGTGGAGCCGTCCGAGAGGACGACCTCGGCCGAGAGCAGGTAGTCCGACGTCCGGCCATAGCGGCGCGAGCCCTTGCCCGAGGCATCGGTGGCCACCATGCCCCCCAGCGTCGCCCGCGACCCGGTCGAGACGGCGGGCGGGAAAAAGTAGCCGCGCGCCTTGAGGTAGGCATTGAGCTGGTCCAGCACCACGCCCGGCTCCACCCGCACGGTGGCGGTCTCCGCGTCGAAGGAGAGGATGCGATTGAGGAAACGCGAGGTGTCCAGCACCACGCCCCCGGTCAGCGACTGGCCATTGGTGCCCGTCCCCCCGCCCCGCGGCGTGATCGGCAGACCGGCGGCGGCGGCGGCGGCAACGGCGGTGCGGATATCGGCGGTGCTCTTCGGCTCCACCACGCAGGCAGGCTCTCGGTAGTAGATGGAATTGTCCGTCGCCATCACGACCCGGGCAGCACGCGACGTCCGCGCCTGTCCCTTGAAGCCACGGTGCCCAAGCTCTTGCAGGAACTGCGTGACAGGGGCCGTTTCGGGGTCTTCGACGTGGTCTTTCATCTCTCGCTCTTTCTTGCGCCTCCTGCTGGAAGGCCGTCTGCTGCGCCGGTGGCAGGACGCGGCCGCAGCGACCGGCGTCTGCCGCTCCTTGCGCATCCGGGGCCGGATCTGGGCGGGTCCGGGCGGCTCCGCCCGCATCGGCCAGCCACCTGACGGCAGTCCGGGCTCTTCCTGCGCGGGCCAGCCGGGACCGGGGCCTGTTCTTCGGCCCGTCCCTCATCGGACAGGCGGGCGGACTTGTCCACCGCCTCGGCCCTGCCTGTGCCCAATTGCCCCCCGATCGTCACGACCGGGACCCACAAAACAGACAGCAATCGGGCCGCTGGGTCAGGCCGCGCCCCGCGACAGGCGCGTCACGAGGTGCGTCAGGAAGGATTCGACCCGCACGGCCCGCCCGCTGCGGGGGTTCAGTAGAGCCACGATATCCGCATTCGGCAACTGCCAGCCGGGCAGCACCTGCTCCAGCCGCCCCGTGGCGATGTCCTGTGCCACGCTCCATTCCGACCGCTCCACGATGCCAAGGCCCCGCAGCGCCCAGTCCCGCACCACCTCGCCGTCGTTGCAGGCAAAGGCGGGGGTGATCCGCACCCCCTGCCGCGCCTCGGCGCTGCTCAACTGCCAGAGCGTCACGTCCGCCTGATCCTCGCGCACCACGCCACAGCGGTGACGCGCAAGATCGGCGGGCCGCCGGGGCCGCCCTGCCGCCTCCAGATACAAGGGCGCGGCGCAGAGCAGCCGCCGGTTCGGGGCGAGGAAGCGCTGCGTCATGTCGAGGTCCGGCAGGCGGCCCACGTGGATCAGCACGTCCCAGCTGCTGCCCCGGATCGCGCCCCGCGGATCCTCGGCCAGTGTCAGCTCCGGCGCCACGTCGGGATGGGCCTCCATGAAATCCGCCAGCAGCGGCGCGATATGGATGCGGCCATAGCCGAAGGGCGCGATCACCCGCAGCGGGCCGGTCAGTGCCCCGCGCCGCAGCGCCAGGTCCTCGCTTAGCGCCCCCGCCGCGTCGAGCAGCGCCGCACCCCGCCGCGCCAGCAACTCGCCCTCCGCGGTCAGCGACAGCCGCCCGCCGCCCCGGTCCACCAGCCTCAGCCCCAGCCGCGCCTCGATCTGCGCGAGGCGCTGCGACACGGCGGGCGGCGTGATGCCAAGCGCGCGCGCCGCGGCAGCCAGCGAAGGGGCATCGGCGATGGCCCCGAAGAAGCGGAGGTCGGACAGGTCAATCATTAAGCCTGAGCTTAACCTCAACTTCAGCAGACAGAAATACCCGGCTTATGGCGTGGTGGCTATGCTGGCCTCAGCACATCAGACCACCAGAAGACCCACCAGACCGAGAGCCCGCCATGCCCCACCCCGGCCTTGCCGCCCTGCCCACGCCCTGCCTGCTACTGGACGAGGCGAAGATGACCCGCAACATCACCCGCCTCGCGCAGCATGCGGACGACCTCGGCGTCGCCCTGCGCCCGCACCTCAAGACCGCGAAATCAACCGAGGTCGCCCGCCGCCTGCTCACCGGCGGCACCGGCCCGGCGACGGTCTCGACCCTGAAGGAGGCGGAGGTCTTCTTCGAGGCCGGCATCCGCGACATCACCTATGCCGTGGGCATCTCGCCCGCCAAGCTGTCCCGCGTTCTGGCCCTGCGCGAGAAGGGCTGCGACCTGACGGTGCTGCTCGACAGCCTGCCGCAAGCCGAGGCGGTCGTCGCGGCCTCCCGCGCGGCGGGCGCCGCGATCCCCGCGCTGATCGAGATCGACAGCGACGGCCACCGGGGCGGGCTTCAGGCGGATGATCCCGCGCTGGTGGAGATCGGCGCCTGCCTCGCGCAGGGGGCTGAGCTGCGCGGCGTGCTGACCCATGCGGGCGAAAGCTATGGCGTGAGCGGCCACGTCGCCCATGCCGCCTTTGCCGAACAGGAACGCGCCGCCGCCGTGGCCGCCGCCGAAAGCCTGCGCGCGGCAGGCCTGCCCTGCCCGGTGGTCAGCATCGGTTCGACCCCCACGGCGCATTCCGCCCGCGACCTGACCGGCGTGACCGAACTGCGGGCGGGGGTCTATGTCTTCTTCGACCTCTTCATGGCCGGGATCGCCGTCTGCGAGGTGGAGGATATCGCCCTCAGCGTGCTGACCACCGTGATCGGGCACCAGCCCGCGCAGGGCCGCATCCTCGTCGACGCGGGGTGGATGGCCATGTCGCGCGACCGCGGCACCGCCGCCCAGGCCGTCGACCAGGGCTATGGCCTCGTCTGCGATGCGGAGGGCCGCGTGATCCCCGACCTGATCCTGTCAGCGGCCAATCAGGAACACGGAATCATCACCCGGCGCCCGGGCACGGAGGGCGCCCTGCCCGATCTTCCCCTCGGCACGCAGCTGCGTATCCTGCCGAACCACGCCTGCGCCACCGGCGCCCAGCACGAAGCCTATCACGTCATTCCCGCCGACCCCGGGGCGCCGCTTGCGCTCTGGTCCCGGTTCGGCGGCTGGTAAGGAGAAAGACATGATCCACATCACCGAGGAGCAATCCGCCGCGGCGATCACCCACGAACTGGCCTACGACGCGGTGAAACGCGCCCTCGTGGCCGCCGCGGGCGAAGAGGCGCGGCTCTACCCCGTCGTCATCGGCTATGCCAGCCGGCCCGATTGCCGCTTCACCCTGAAGTCCGGCGCGGATGCGACGCTGGCGGGGGTCAAGATCGGCTCCTACTTCCCGACCAACGATGCCATCGGGATGCCGCGGCACAATTCCTGCACCCTGCTCTTCGATCAGGAGAAAGGGCGCATCGGGGCCATCGTCGAGGGCGGCAAGGTGAACGCCTACCGCACCGCCGCCGCCGATGCCGTGGCCGTGGATGCCCTCGCCCGGGCGGATGCGAAAGTGCTGGCGCTCTTCGGCACCGGGCATCAGGCCGCCTACGAGGTGCGCGCCGTGGCCCGGGTGCGGGCGCTGGAGACGATCCTCGTCGTGGGCCGCAACGCCGAGAAGACCGCGGGTTTCGTGGCGGACCTCGTGGCCGACGGCCTGCCCGCCCGCGCCTGCGGCGCGGAAGAGGCGGTGCGCGCCGCCGATATCGTGGTGACCGCCACCAACGCCATGGCCCCGCTTTTCGAGGCGGCGTGGGTGAAACCGGGCACCCATGTCTCCTCCATGGGCTCGGACGGGGGCGGCAAGCAGGAGCTGCCGCCCGCCCTGCTGGCCCGCGCCCGGCTGACCTGCGACCTGCCCTCGCAATCCACCAGCATCGGCGAGATGCAATACGCGCCCGAGGGTGCCGAGGTGGTGGCCGTGGGTGCGGTGGTCGCGGGCACGGTGCCTGGGCGGGTGTCGGAGGAGGAGATCACCGTCTTCGACAGCTCGGGCATCTCGCTGCAGGACCTCTACATGGCCGAGGCGCTGATCGCGCGGCTGGCGGCGTGAGCTGCGGCCCGGTGGGTGCGCCGGGTTGAGAGGGCGGGGGAATCGAGGGGCGCTGCCCCTCTTGCGCGGCCCGGGGGGCCGCGCAATTCACCCCGGGATATTTTCGAGCGAAAGATGGAAGAGCTGCGCCCCGTCGAGAGGTCGAGGGGGCGTTTTTCCGTCAGGGGCGGGTCCAGAGGAACTGAACCGCGCGGGCGAGGAAGGGCGTGACCGAAGCGCCGTGGCTGGCGTCGGGGAAGACCTCGAAGGCACCGGGGAGCGCCTTGGCCATCCGGGCGGCGCGGCCGGTCATGTCGCGTTCGCGCAGGCGGGCGACGCGGTCGACGGGCGTGCCCGCGGCCTCGGCTGCCTCGGGCGCCTCGAGGCCGCCCACGGTGATCAGGACCGGGGGGCCGTCGGGCGTGGCGCCCGCGAAGAAGCCCTCCGGATCGGTCCAGATCGAGGGGCTGCCCGCCGCGATATGGGAGAAGAGCCCGGGCCGGTCGATCCGGGCCTGAAGCGCGAAGGCCCCGCCGAAGCTGTGCCCCGCCAGCATTCGGTGCGCCGGGTCGATGGAGAGGCGGCCTTCGACGCGGGGGATGAGCTCTTCGGCAATGAAGGTGAGCATGGCCGCGCGGCGGTCCCCCACGAGGTCGGGCCCGCGACGGTCGAAATCGGCAAGGGTGTCGGTAGGCCAGCCGATGCCGACGACCACCGTGGGGGCAGAGCCGTTCCCGGCGTACGGGCCGGTCTGCATCAACACGCTGTCGCGCAGGGTGCCGAAGGTCCAGCCCGCGTCGAGGGCATAGATCACGCCGTAGCCTTCCGGCGGCGGCGGGGCCTCCGGCAGGGAGACGAGGATGCGGAAGGGCGCGGCCGCGGGGCCGAGGTCGAACTGCGCGGTGCGGGCCGGGGTCCAGGGGCCGTCGAAGAGATCGGCGGCGGGGACGGGAGCGGGAGGGGTCTGGGCTGTCATGGGCGTGGCGGAGGTGGCCAGCAGGACGCTGGCCACCATGGCTACGATGCGCGGCGGCATCAGAAGGATTTCTTGAGCGACACGTTGAAGGTGCGCGGCGCGCCGCGGAAGTTGAACACCGTCGTGGAGCCGACGCGGGTGTAATAGTCCTCGTCAAAGAGGTTATCCACGCCGAGCCGCAGGGTGAAATCGTTGGCGAAGGTCTTGGACGCCATCACGTCCACCACGCCGTAGCCCGGCGCCTCGATCCCGCGGGAGGAGAAGGAGGACATCAGCGTCAGCCGCCCGCCGAAGCTCCAGCCCTGCAGCGCGCCCTGGGTCACGTCGTAGGAGGCCATCAGCTTGAACATGTGCTCGGGCGTGTAGGTCGAGAAATCCTCCCCTTCGCTGTCGCCGTTCAGGTACTCCGTATCGGTGTAGGTATAGCCCCCGCCGAGATGCCAGTTGCCGAGCTCGCCGCCCGCTTCCAGCTCGATCCCGCGCGAGCGGACCTCTTCCTCGGCGATGTAGTAGCTCTCGTCCGGCACGGCGACGGGGCGGTTCACTTCCTTCAGGTTGAAGATGGCCGCCGAAACGTTCAGCCCGTAGCCCAGCGTGGCCTTGATGCCCGCCTCCATCTGCTGGCCCTCGACCGGGTCGAGCAGGGTGCCGCTGCTGTCCACGTCGGTCTGGGGGATGAAGATCTCGGAGTAGGAGGCGTAGAGCGTGCTGCGCGGGGTCAGGTCGTAGGTCAGCCCGGCGAAGGGCGTCAGATGCGCATCGACATTGCTCTTCGAGGTCGTGGTCGCACCGGAGGAGATCGTCGTCGCCTCGGTCGTGGCATCATACCAGCTGAGCCGGGCGCCGCCGATCAGGGTCAGACGCTCCACCGGGGAGAGGCGCAGCTGGGAGTAGAGGCCGGTCGAGGTGGATTCGGTCTCGGTCCGGGTGGTGTAGGTGACATCGGGCGCGGCCACCGAGGAGCCCACGAAATCATCGAGGTTCCAGCTGCCCGAGATCGCGCCGCGCGCGTCGTAGAGCGTGCTGTCGACCTTCTGCCAGTCGGCGCCCACGATGGCGGTGCCGACCCAGCTGCCCAGCATGAAGGGCATCTCGGCATGAACGTCGAGCGCGAGGCTGTCCTGCTCGAAGTCCCGCGCCAGCCAGGACAGCCGCGACACGTTGTTGTCGGCGTCGGCGGTGGAGCCGGAATAGCCGTAGAGGAAATTCGCCTGCTGGTTCGACTGCCGCAGCGAGAATTTCACCCGGCTGCCGTTGTCGAAGAAATGCTGCGCCGAGACGACGGCGTCGGTCGTCTCGTTGTCGAAGCTGTTCCAGTCGGGCACGATGCCGGAGGAGACATCGGTCCAGATCAGCGAGCCGTCGTCATAGGTCGGCAGGCCGTTGAAGGGCGTGATGTCACGCTCCATGTGGCTGAGCGAGAAGGTCAGCTGGGTGTCGGGCGTCACGTCCCAGGCCAGCGTGCCGTAGAGCGAGGTCACCCCGTTCTCGACGCCGTCGACGAAATCGTCGCCGTCCCCCCAGGCCGCCACCAGGCGCCCGCGCAGGGTGCCGTCCGCGTTCAGCTTGTTGGCCACGTCGACCTCGGCCCGCTTCTGGCCGTTGCTGTCGATCGAGGTCAGGGCATAGCCCTTCAGCTCGGTCGCGGTGGCCTGCTTGAGGCGCATGTTGATCGAGCCCGCGGGCTCGCCGGTGCCGATGAAGAGACCCGCCGGCCCCTTCAGGACCTCGACGTGATCCACGATGGAGAGGTCGGGCTGGGTGCCGTAGATCGAGGAGACCGGCGCGGGCAGGCCGTCGAAGTAGAGGTAATCGAACTCGTAGCCGCGCGAGTAGATCGAGGAGCGCCCGGTGTCGTTGTTTAGGATCATGATGCCCGGCACGTCGGCCAGAGCCTCTTCCAGCGCGGTATAGCCGCCGTCCTCGATCTGCTTGCTGGTCACCACCGAGGTCGACTGCGGCACCTGCCGGGGGCTGAGCGTCATCTTCTCGCCGACCGAGATCAGGTCGGTGGTGTAGCTGTCGCTGCCCTCGGTCTCGTAGCTTGCGCCGTCGACCTGGATCTCGTCCAGGACGATGGCATCGTCCTGCGCAAAGGCAGGGGCCGAAAGGGCAGTGCTGGCCAGCAGCGCAAGGCGCAGGGCGCGGGTGGTGGTGTTCATCTGAATATCCCCGAAATTCCGACTGTTTCAATCAGGCTTTAAGCATTAAGATGCCCGCGAACCAGCCAGAGACCTTCGCGCCACGTTCAGAAAGCTTTGCAGGACGGTCAATTTCGCGGGGGAACGCCATGGCTGACATACGACTCGAGGATATCGCGCGCAGCCTGCCGCAGGGGCCGGAGGGCGCGCTGCGCGACTTCGGCGCGACGCTGCCCCGCGACCGCGTGGTACTGACGGGCGGACGCGAGGGGCTGGCCACGCCCTCGGGCCCGCGGGTGAACCTGCAGGACACAGAGGTGGCCGAGACCTTCGAGACCCGCGTGACCCGGCCCGCTAACCTCGTGCTGCACATGGTTCTGGAGGGCGCGGTGGAGACCCGGCTGGACGGCGCGGCCCTGCGGCTGAACCGTGCGCCCGGCGATCCGGTGCGCGTGGTCCTGAGCGCGACCGACCGTCCGCTGCCGTTCCGGCGCCGCATCCGGCGGGGGCAGCGCCTGCGCAAGGTGACCGTGGTGCTGTCCTGGGACTGGCTCGCGGCCCGCGGGTTGGACCAGGCGACGCTCATGGCCGGCCGGACCCATCGCTGCGACAGCTGGATCGCCGCCCCGGCAGAGGTGGCACAGGCCGAGGCGCTGCTGCGCGGCACCGGCCCCGCGGCGCTGCGCCTGCTGGAGAAGGAGGCCCTCGCCCTCGCCCTCCTGCGTCACGCGATGGAGGACCTTCTGGCCGCCCCGGACGGCCTGCGCCCGCAGGAGCGGGACCGGCTGCACCGTATGGAGAGCCTCGCCCTGCGGCCCGGCCCCCTGCCCCCTCTGACGGAGATCGCGGAGGCGGCGGGGATGAGCGTCTCCTCGATGCGGCGACTGTTCCAGCGGGCCTACGACCGGCCCGTGCTGGCGCATCTGCGCGCCCTCAGGATCGACCGCGCGGCAGAGGCGTTGCGCACCGGGATCAGCGTGGCCGAAGCGGCAAGGATCGCGGGCTACGAGAGCGCGACCGCCTTTGCCACCGCCTTCCGGCATCAGCGCGGCGAGAGCCCGTCACAGCTGCGGTCCCGCCCGGACGAGGCCCACACGGCGTAGCCCCCAAGGGCGGACGTCAGGGCCCGGCGACCACCACTTCCGTCGCCCAGCCCTTGCAGGCGGCTGCGAGCGGATCGCTGAGCGGCGCATCGGTGACGAAGACATCCACCTCGGAGAGCGAGCCGATCCGTGCGGGCGCGGAGCGCTTGAATTTCGAATGGTCCGAGACCAGCAGCACCTTGCGCGACTGGCGCAGGATGGCGCGGCTCACCCCCACCTCCTGAATGTCGAAGTCGAGCATGTCGCCATCCGCGTCCAGCGCGGAGCAGCCGATCACGGCGAGGTCGAACTTGAACTGGCGGATGCTCTCGGTCGCCAGCGTGCCGATCAGCCCGCCGTCGGCACGGCGCAGGCTGCCGCCGGTGACGAGGATCTCGCAGTCCGGGTTCGCGACAAGGATATTGGCCACGTTCATGTTGTTCGTCACCACCATCAGATCCTTGTGGTGCAGCAGTTCCTGCGCCACCGCCTCGGTGCTGGTGCCGATGTTGAGGAAAAGCGAGATGCCGTTCGGAATCCGCGCCGCACAGGCCCGCGCGATGGCGGTCTTGGCCCCGCTGTTCAGGTGGCGGCGTTCCTCGTAGCCGATGTTGCTGGTGCCCGAGGGCAGCACCGCGCCGCCGTGGACCCGCTCCAGCCGCCCGGATTCCGCCAGATCGGAGAGGTCGCGGCGGATGGTCTGGAGCGTTACGCCGAAGTGCTGCGCCAGCCCCTCGACGGTCACCTTGCCGTCGCGCCGCGCGATCTCGAGGATTTCGGGATGACGGAAGGACTGGGACATCGCTTTCGGTTTCTTTCGCTTGGCTCGACGCTGCCCCTAGGAAACCGCGATCCGCCCGGTTTCGCCAGCGGTTTCTCTGCCGCAAACGCGAAGATTCGGAGAATTTTTCTTTGCAGGTGCAGAATTTGGCTGGTTAACCCCTTGGAAACACACAAACGAAAAGAAACGAAAATAATTCGCTTGCGCGATTGCGTGGCGCCCGGCTAGCTTCCGGTCAAGTTTTCAGGAGTGAACCGTGACCCAGGGCACGCAGACACAGCCGGTGGATCTCTTCGTCATCGGCGGCGGCATCAATGGCTGCGGGATCGCGCGCGATGCGGCGGGGCGCGGTCTCTCGGTCACGCTGGCGGAGATGGACGACCTCGCCTCGGCCACCTCCTCCGCCTCGACCAAGCTGTTCCATGGTGGGCTGCGCTACCTCGAATATTTCGAGGTCCGGCTGGTGCAGGAGGCGCTGGAAGAGCGCGAAGTGCTGCTGAAGGCGATGCCCCACATCAGCTGGCCGATGCGGTTTGTCCTGCCGTATCATAAGGATATGCGGTTCGAATCCGAAACGCCCACCTCCCGGCTGCTGTCGCGGGTGATGCCGTGGATGAAGGGCCGCCGTCCCGCGTGGCTGATCCGCACCGGGCTGTTCCTCTACGACACGCTCGGCGGGCGCAAGATCCTGCCCGCGACGCGCACGCTCTCCCTCAAGGGCACGCCCGAGGGGGCACCGCTGCAGGACAGGTTCGAAAAGGCCTTCGAATATTCCGACTGCTGGATCGAGGACAGCCGCCTTGTCGCGCTGAACGCCCGCGACGCCGAGGCCCGTGGCGCGACGATCCTGACCCGCATGCAGGTGACCCATGCCACCCGCGAGGGCGATCTCTGGCGCGTCGAAACGAAAGACATGGAAAGCGGGGCCGAAGCCATCCACTACGCCCGGATGCTGGTGAATGCCGGCGGGCCCTGGGTCGGACGGATCATCCACGACACGATCGACCTGCCCTCGACCGAGGGCGTGCGCCTTGTCCGTGGCAGCCACATCGTGACGCGCAAGCTCTACGACCACGACAAGTGCTACTTCTTCCAGGGCGAGGACGGGCGGATCATCTTCGCGATCCCCTACGAGCGCGATTTCACCCTGATCGGGACCACGGACGCGGACCACGACGACCCGTCTCAGAAACCGGTCTGCACCGAGGCGGAACGCGATTACCTGATCGCCTTCGCCAACCGCTACTTCGCCAAGGCGATCAGCGCCGAGGACGTGGTCTGGAGCTATTCCGGCGTGCGCCCGCTCTACGATGACGGCGCTTCCAGCGCGACGGCGGCCACGCGGGATTACACGCTGAAGGTCAACGCCACGGGCGGCGCGCCGGTGCTGAACGTCTTCGGCGGCAAGATCACCACCTACCGGCGGCTGGCCGAAAGCGCGCTGGAAAAGATCGGCGAGCACCTGTCGCTGGACAAGGGTCCGTGGACGGCAGGCGTACCGCTGGCGGGCGGCGACTTCCCGGTCGCGGGCTTCGATGCCCTCGTGCGCGAGACGCAGGCCGCCTACCCCTTCCTCGACGCCACCTGGGCGCGCCGCCTCGTGCGGGCCTATGGTACCGAGGCGCAGGACATCCTCGGCCCGGCCACGCAGGCCGGGGACCTTGGCCGCGCCTTCGGGGCCACGCTGACCGAGGCCGAGGTGAAATGGTTGATGGACCGCGAATACGCCCGCCGGGCGGAGGACGTGGTCTGGAGAAGAAGCAAGCTCGGGCTGCGCCTGAGCGCGGAGGAGATCGCGGCCCTGGACGCCTGGATGACAGGCCGAAACGACCGGACCAATGACCGGACGGACAGCAGGGCCGACGCGGCGGAATAACCGCGGAAGACAGAACGGCGCGGGGAGGAGACCTTATGTCGCTGGAATTGAAAGGCGTATCCAAGATCGTCGAGGGGCAGATGCATATCGCCCCCACCGATCTGACGCTCGAAAACGGCACGATGAACGTGCTGCTGGGGCCGACCCTGTCGGGCAAGACCTCGCTGATGCGGCTGATGGCCGGCCTCGACGTGCCCAGCGAGGGGCGCATCCTTTGGAACGGCAAGGACGTCACCGGCATGCGGGTGCAGGACCGGGGCGTCGCCATGGTCTACCAGCAGTTCATCAACTACCCGTCGATGACCGTCTACGACAACATCGCCTCGCCCCTGAAACTGCTGAAGGTGGAGCGCTCGGAGATCGACCGCCGCGTGCGCGAGGCCGCCGAGATGATGAAGCTGACGCCGATGCTGGAGCGCAAGCCGCTGGAGCTGTCGGGCGGGCAGCAGCAGCGCTGTGCCCTCGCCCGGGCGCTGGTGAAGGACGCGGGCCTCGTCCTGCTGGACGAGCCGCTGGCCAACCTCGACTACAAGCTGCGCGAGGAGCTGCGCGTCGAGATCCCCAAGATCTTCGAAGCCTCCGGCGCGATCTTCGTCTATGCCACGACAGAGCCCGAAGAGGCGCTGCTGCTCGGCGGCAATACCGCGACGCTCTGGGAAGGGCGCGTGACGCAGTTCGGCCCCACCCCGCAGGTCTATCGCCAGCCGGTGGATGCCACCACGGCGCGGGTCTTCTCCGATCCGCCGATGAACTTCCTGCAGATCTCCAAGACCGGCGACCGGCTGATGTTCGGCACCGGGCAGAGCGCGCCGGCCACCGGCCGCCTCGCCGACCTGCCTGACGGGCGCTACACCGCCGGCTTCCGGCCCAACCACCTCGAGATCCTGCAACACGCGCCCGACGCGCTGCGCTTCACCGCCACGCTGACGGTGACAGAGCTGACGGGGTCGGAGACCTTCGTGCACCTCGACCATCATGGCGCCCGCTGGGTCGGCCTCGTCCACGGGGTGCATGACCTCGCCATCGGCGAGGCGCTCGATGTCTGGCTCGACCCGCGCCACGTCTACATCTTCGGCGAAGGGGGCGAGCTGATCGCACCCGCCGCCTATGCTCTGGCCGCCTGAGGAGGAGACATGGCAAAGATCACGCTCGACAACCTCGCGCATTCCTATTCCCCGAACCCGGCGTCGGAGGATGATTTCGCGCTGAAGGAGCTGAACCACGTCTGGGAGGACGGCGCGGCCTATGCCCTGCTCGGCGCCTCGGGCTGTGGCAAGTCCACGCTGCTCAACATCATCTCGGGGCTGCTGCAGCCGTCGCAGGGGCGCATCCTCTTCGACGACACGGACGTGACCCACGCGCCCACCGCCGCGCGCAATATCGCGCAGGTGTTCCAGTTCCCGGTCGTCTACGACACGATGACGGTGCACGACAACCTCGCCTTCCCGCTGCGCAACCGGGGCCGGGACGAGAGCTATGTCGCCCAGCGCGTGCAGGAAATCGCCCGCATGATCGGGATGGAGGAGATGCTCCACCGCAAGGCGCGCGGCCTGACGGCGGATGCCAAGCAGAAGATCAGCCTTGGCCGCGGCATGGTGCGCAAGGACGTGAATGCCCTGCTCTTCGACGAGCCGCTGACGGTGATCGACCCGCACATGAAGTGGGAGCTGCGGACCCAGCTGAAGAAGCTGCACCACGATTTCGGCCACACGATGATCTACGTCACCCATGACCAGACCGAGGCGCTGACCTTCGCCGACAAGGTGGTGGTCATGTATGACGGCCGCGTCGTCCAGATCGGCACGCCGGAAGAGCTCTTCGAGCGGCCCGAGCATACCTTCGTGGGCTATTTCATCGGCTCGCCCGGCATGAACGTGATCCCGGCGCGGGTCGACGGCGCGCGGGCCTATATCAACGGCTCCCACGTGGATCTGGGGCAAGGCTACGGCGCGCTCGACGGCAAGGTCGAGATCGGCGTCCGGCCCGAGTTCGCCCGCCTGAGCCAGAGCGAGGGCCTGCCCGTCAAGGTGCGCCGGGTCGAGGACGCGGGCCGCCACAAGATCATCCGGGCCGAGTTCTTCGGCCATGACATCAACATCATCGCCGGCGAGGACGACCGCGTCAGCGCCGACATGAACCGCGTCGTCTTCGATCCGGCGCGGGTGAACGTCTATGCCAACGACTGGCGCGTGACCGGGGAGGCTGCGGCATGAACAAGACCGTCAACAACAAGGCGTGGTTCCTCGTCCTGCCGGTGCTGATCCTCGTGGCCTTTTCCGCCGTGATCCCGCTGATGACCGTCGTCAACTACTCGGTGCAGGACACCTTCGGGAACAACCAGTTCTTCTGGGCCGGCCTCGAATGGTTCGAAGAGATGCTGCACGACGACCGGATGTGGAATGCCCTCAAGCGGCAGCTGCTCTTCTCGGGCGTCATTCTGGCCATCGAGGTTCCGCTTGGTATCTTCGTCGCTCTGAACATGCCCAAGGGCGGGTTCTGGTCGTCCTTCTGCCTCGTGCTGATGTCCCTGCCCCTGCTGATCCCGTGGAACGTCGTCGGCACCATCTGGCAGGTCTTTGGCCGCGTCGATATCGGCCTGCTGGGCCATACGCTTGCCGCGCTCGGGATTGACTACAACTACACGCAGGACAGCGTCTCGGCATGGATCACCATCGTGGTGATGGACGTCTGGCACTGGACCTCGTTGGTTGCCCTGCTGGCCTTTGCCGGGCTCAAGTCGATCCCCGACGCCTATTATCAGGCCGCCAAGATCGATCAGGCCAGCCGCTGGAAGGTCTTCCGCTACATCGAGTTGCCCAAGATGGCGGGCGTGCTGATGATCGCGATCCTGCTCCGCTTCATGGACAGCTTCATGATCTACACCGAGCCCTTCGTGGTCACCGGGGGCGGCCCCGGCAACGCGACCACGCTGCTCTCCATCGACCTCGTGAAGATGGCCCTGGGCCAGTTCGACCTCGGCCCCGCTGCCGCCTTCTCGATCATGTATTTCCTCGTGATCCTGCTGATTTCGTGGGTGTTCTACACCGTGATGACCAACCTCGACAAAAAGGGGATGTGAGATGACCGACGCAACCGTTTCCAATGCCCCCGCCCGCGCGCGCAGCCTGCCCAAGGTGAACAGCCGCGCGGTGGTCATGACGCTCTACCTGCTGTTCCTGCTCCTGCCGATCTACTGGCTGCTGAACATGAGCTTGAAGACCAACGCCGAGATCCTCGGCAGCTTCTCGCTCTGGCCGCAGGATCTGACCTTTGCCAACTACGTCACGATCCTGACCGATCCGGCGTGGTACATGGGCTACGTCAATTCGCTGATCTACGTGGTGCTGAACACGGTGATCTCGCTCACCGTGGCGCTGCCGGCGGCCTATGCCTTCTCGCGCTATCACTTCCTCGGCGACAAGCATCTGTTCTTCTGGCTGCTGACCAACCGCATGGCGCCGCCCGCGGTCTTCGCCCTGCCCTTCTTCCAGCTCTATTCCAGCGTCGGGCTCTTCGACACGCATATCGCCGTGGCGCTCGCGCATTGCCTCTTCAACGTGCCGCTGGCGGTCTGGATCCTCGAAGGCTTCATGCGCGGCGTGCCCAAGGAGATCGACGAGACCGCCTATATCGACGGCTACAGCTTCGGCGGCTTCTTCGTGAAGATCTTCATGCCGCTGATCGCCTCGGGCATCGGGGTCGCGGCCTTCTTCTGCTTCATGTTCTCCTGGGTCGAACTGCTGCTCTCGCGCACCCTGACCACGGTGAACGCCAAGCCGATCGCCGCCACCATGACCCGCACGGTGGGCGCCGCGGGCGTCGACTGGGGCGTGCTGGCCGCCGCCGGGGTGCTGACCATCGTGCCCGGCGCGCTCGTGATCTGGTTCGTCCGCAACTACATCGCCAAGGGCTTTGCCCTGGGGAGGGTGTGATGCAACGCACTGTTAGCCACCGTCCCGTCATCCTCGGGCTTGACCCGAGGACCTCAGGACACCCCCACAATGCCCCGACGGGTGCATGTCTACATGATGACGAACCGGCCCCGGGGCACGCTCTACATCGGGGTCACGGGCGACCTGCAGCGCAGGGTCAGGGAACACCGCACCCACGCGCATCGCGGCTTCACCGATCGCTACAACCTGGGCCGGCTCGTGTGGTTCGAACATCACGAGAGCCCCACGCAGGCAATCCAGCGGGAGAAATCCCTCAAACGCTGGCGACGGCAGTGGAAGCTGGAGCTTGGGGAGAGCTTGAACCCCGACTGGCGGGATCTCTGGGAGGAGGTCTGCGGAACTTGATTGGCGCGCGGGACTTGGGAGGTCCTCGGGTCAGGCCCGAGGATGACCGCCCTGTGGATGACCGGGCTGTGCAGGAGGAGAGCGCGTAATGGACTGGATGGCATGGACATGGCCCACGGCGGCCTTCTTCGGCACCATCGCGACGCTGCTGGTGATCTTCACCGTGCTGGCGATCAGGTTCCCCGAGACGCCCCGCATGGGCGTACTGCGGATCGAGACGACACGGGGCGACCGGCTTTTCATCACCCTTCTGGGCTCTGCCTTCATCAACCTCGCATGGCTGGGGCTGGTGGGCACGGCACAGCCCTGGGCGATGGCGGTCTGCCTCGTCTACGCCGCAGCGGTCTTCCGCTGGGTGTGAGACGCTCCGGCGGGAGGCCGGGGCGTGGGATTGCACGGGATGCGGCCCCCGGCCGGCCCCGTGACGACAGGAACGACGGTTCAAACAGGGAGGAAACCATGAACCTGAAGACAACGACATCCATGGCGCTTGCGCTCGGGCTGCTCTGCGGCCCCGCATGGGCGGACATGGACGCGGCGAAAGCCTTCCTCGACGCCGAGATCGGCGATCAGTCCAGCCTCTCGCGCGCCGATCAGGAAGCCGAGATGCAGTGGTTCATCGATGCGGCCGAGCCCTTCAAGGGCATGGACATCAAGGTGGTCTCCGAGACGATCACCACGCATGAGTACGAAAGCCAGGTTCTCGCCAAGGCCTTCAGCGAGATCACCGGCATCAACGTCACCCATGACCTCATCGGCGAAGGCGACGTGGTCGAGAAGCTGCAAACGCAGATGCAGTCGGGCGAGAACATCTATGACGCCTACGTCAACGACAGCGACCTGATCGGCACCCACTGGCGCTATCAGCAGGTGCGCAACCTGACCGACTGGATGGCCAACGAGGGCGCGGATGTCACCAGCCCGACGCTGGACCTCGACGATTACATCGGCACCCAGTTCACCACCGCACCGGACGGCAAGCTCTACCAGCTGCCCGACCAGCAGTTCGCGAACCTCTACTGGTTCCGCTACGACTGGTTCACCGATCCCGCGATCATGGCCGAGTTCAAGGAGAAGTACGGCTATGACCTCGGCGTGCCGGTCAACTGGTCGGCCTACGAGGACATCGCCGAGTTCTTCACCGGTCGGAACATCGACGGCGTCGATGTCTACGGCTCGATGGACTACGGCAAGAAGGACCCCTCGCTCGGCTGGCGCTACACCGATGCGTGGATGTCCATGGCCGGCATGGGCGACAAGGGCGAGCCGAACGGCCTGCCGGTGGACGAATGGGGCATCCGGGTGAACGAGCAATCGCAGCCCGTGGGCGCCTGCATGTCCCGCGGCGGCGCGGCCAACAGCCCCGCGGCGGTCTATGCCGTCGAGAAGGCCATCGACTGGCTGAACAAGTACTCGCCCCCCTCCGCCATGGGCATGACCTTCTCCGAGGCGGGCCCGGTGCCGGGCCAGGGCAACATCGCGCAGCAGATGTTCATGTACACGACCTTCGTGGCCCCCCTCGTGGACAGCGACGCCGTGATGAACGAGGACGGCACGCCCAAGTGGCGCCTCGCCCCCTCGCCCCACGGCGTCTACTGGGAAGAGGGCATGAAGGTCGGCTACCAGGACGTGGGCTCCTGGACGCTGATGAAGTCGACCCCGGATGACCGCGCCAAGGCGGCCTGGCTCTATGCCCAGTTCGTCGGCTCCAAGACCGTGGACGTGAAGAAGAGCCACGTCGGCCTGACCTTCACCCGCGAAAGCACCATCCAGCACGAGAGCTTCACCGACCGCGCGCCGAAACTCGGCGGCCTGGTGGAATTCTACCGCTCGCCGGACCGCGTGCGCTGGTCGCCCACGGGCACCAACGTGCCGGACTACCCCAAGCTGGCGCAGCTGTGGTGGCAGAACATCGGCGACGCCATGTCGGGCGCCAAGTCCGCGCAGGACGCCCTCGACAGCCTCTGCTCCGATATGGAACGCGTGATGGAGCGCCTCGAACGGGCCGGCATCCAGGGCGACCTGGGCCCTGTCATGAACGAGGAGAAGGACGCCTCCGAGTGGATGGCCATGGAGGGCGCGCCCAAGCCCAAGATCGAGAACGAGCGTGAGGAGCCCAAGACCGTCTCCTACGACGAACTCGTGGCCTCCTGGAACTGACCGCCAGACCACCGGGGTGGACCTTGACGGGTCCACCCCTTTCCTCTTCTTCGCCGTGGGGCCATCCTCCCCATCGCCAAGCAGAGCCCCGCCCCTGCCTTCAAGACCACTGCCCCAGAGAGGCCGCCGCATCCCATGACCCATATCCTCGCCATCGATCAGGGCACCACCTCGACCCGCGCGATCCTCTTCGACCAGACGCTGAACATCACCGCCTCCGCGCAGGAGGAATTCCCGCAGCATTTCCCCCAGAGCGGCTGGGTCGAACATGATCCAACCGATCTCTGGGCCACCACCGCCGCCACCTGCCGCGCCGCGGTGGAAAAGGCCGGCGTCCGGGCCGAGGGGATCGCCGCCATCGGCATCACCAACCAGCGCGAAACAACGCTGGTCTGGGACCGCCGCACCGGCCAGCCGGTCTACAATGCCATCGTCTGGCAGGACCGCCGCACCGCCGAGATGTGCCGCGCGCTGCACGCCGACGGCTTCGAGGCGGTGATCACCGAGAAGACCGGCCTGCTGCTTGATCCCTATTTCTCGGGGACCAAGCTGGCGTGGATCCTCGACAACGTCGAGGGCGCGCGGGCCGAGGCCGAGGCCGGGCACCTGCTCTTCGGCACCGTGGACAGCTGGCTGGTCTGGAAGCTGACCGGCGGGCAGGTCCATGCGACGGATGCCACCAATGCCGCGCGGACCATGCTCTACGACATCCGCAAGGGTGGCTGGTCCTCGACCATCTGCACGGCGCTGAACATTCCCATGTCGATGCTGCCCGAGGTGCGTGACTGCGATGCCTTCTATGGCGAGTGCCGCGCCGATCTCTTCGGGCGGCCGATCCCGATCCTCGGCATCGCGGGCGACCAGCAGGCCGCCACCATCGGGCAGGCCTGTTTCAAGCCCGGCATGGTGAAATCGACCTATGGCACGGGCTGCTTTGCCCTGCTCAACACCGGGGCCGAGCCGGTGATCTCCAAGCACCGCCTGCTGACCACCATCGCCTACCGGATCGGCGGCCAGACGACCTATGCGCTGGAGGGCTCGATCTTCATCGCGGGGGCCGTGGTGCAGTGGCTGCGCGACGGGCTGAAGGTCATCCGCCACGCCGCCGAGACCCACCCGCTGGCCGCGCGCGCCGACGAAACACAGCAATTGATCATGGTGCCCGCCTTTACCGGCCTCGGGGCGCCCTACTGGAACGCCGACTGCCGTGGCGCGATCTTCGGCCTGACGCGCAACTCCGGCCCCGAGGAATTCGCCCGCGCCGCGCTGGAAAGCGTGGGCTACCAGACCCGCGACCTGATCGAGGCGATGCGCGCCGACTGGGCCGCCGACCACGGCGATGCCACCATGTCCACCCTGCGGGTGGATGGCGGGATGAGCGCCTCGGACTGGGCGATGCAGTTTCTCTCCGACATCCTCGACGCCCCGGTCGAACGCCCCCGCGTGCTGGAAACCACCGCCATGGGCGCGGCCTGGCTGGCGGGCCAGAAGGCCGAGGTGCTGCCGGGGATGGAGGACTTCGCCGCAAGCTGGGCCAAGGGGGCCGAGTTCACGCCGAAGATGGAGGCCGCCGACCGCGACGCCCGCTATGGCGCGTGGAAACGCGCGGTCGAGGCCACCATCGGCTTTGCCGGATGAGCCTGCTGACGCCCCCCCGCACCCTCGCGGCGCCGGGCTGCCGGGCGCTGCTGCCCGGTCTCATGAAGGATCACCGCCGGATCGTGCTGGTGCGCGGCGGCTCGGCCCATTGGGCGGAGGACCTGGCCCGCGCGCTCAGTGCCTTTGCCGCGGTCGAGATAATCCTGCACCACGGCGAGCCCAAGGACAGCGACGTGACAGGGGCCCTCGCCCGGCTGCGGCCCTTCGGGGCCGAGGCCGTGGTGGCCGTGGGTGGCGGCTCTGTCCTCGATCTGGGCAAGGCGCTCGCCGCACTGCTGCCGGGCGATGGCGCGCTGATGGATCACCTCGAGGTCGTCGGCCGGGGCCTGCCGCTGACGCAGCCCCCCCTGCCGCTCTACGCCCTGCCCACCACCGCGGGCACCGGGGCCGAGGCCACCAAGAACGCCGTCATCGACGTGACGGCGCATCGCCGCAAGGTCAGCCTGCGCGATCCCCGGTTGCTGCCCCGCGTGGCGCTTCTGGACGCGGCGCTGACCATCGGCACGCCCTGGCCCGTGACGCTGGCCGCCGGGATGGACGCGGTGACCCAGCTTGTCGAACCCGCCCTCTCGCGCAATGCCACGCCCGCGACGGACGCGCTCTGCCTGCCCGCGATCCGGCCCGCCATGGCCGCGCTGCTGCGGCTGGAGCAGGGCGAGGACCCCGCCGCCCGGGACACGCTGCTGCGCGCGGCGCACCTCAGCGGCATCGCGCTTGCCAATGCGGGGCTTGGCGCTGTGCATGGCTTTGCCGGTGTCCTCGGCGGGCTGACCGGCGCGCCGCATGGGGCGATCTGCGCCCGCCTCTTGCCGCCGGTGCTGGAGGCCAACCGCGCCGCCATGGCCGAGGCCGGGCTAAGCCTCGCCCGCTTCGACGCGGTGGAGCGCGAAATCTGCGCGGCCTTCGACAGCCCGGGCCGTGCCGCTGCCCTGCTGCGCGGCTTCATCGATCGTTACGCCCTGCCTCGCCTCGGCGCGATGGGACTGGCCGAGGCGCAGCTGGACGAGGTCGTCGAACAGGCGCAGGCCGCCTCCTCCATGAAGCCGAACCCGGTCACGCTCAGCCCGGCCCAACTCCGCGCGGTCCTCGCCGAGGCGCTCTGACCCGCGTGCCTCCTGCGGCCCCGCTCTACGGTTCATCAGCCCGTCCCCGTGCGTGCGTCTCAGTCCCCTGACACTGAAAAGATCGGAACCCCCGCGCCGTCCCACCGTTGGGAAGGGACCTTTCCCAACGGCCGGACCATGTTCTCTGATCTCTCCAATCCCCTGCTTTTCGCCGCCTTCCTTCTTGCGGGCGCCATCGTCGTCTTCGTCTCGATCCGCGCCACCCACCTTGCCGACGTGATCGCCGACCGCACGCGGATGGGCGAGGCGCTGGCCGGCGGCATCGTCCTCGGCGGTGCGACCTCTCTCTCGGGGATCGTCGTCTCGGTCACCGTCGCAGCCCAGGGCGAGGCGAGCTTTGCCTTCTCCAACGCCGTGGGCGGGATCGCCGCGCAGACGCTGTTCCTTGCCCTCGCGGACACGCTGCACAAGCGCGCCAACCTCGAACATGCGGCGGCGGAGCCCGCGAACCTCTTTCAGGCGGTCATGCTGATCATCCTGCTGTCGCTGCCCATCGCCGCCATGGCCGGGCCGGAGATCGCCTATTTCGGCGTGCACCCCGTCTCGATCGTGCTGTTCCTCGTCTACCTCGCCGGCACCCGGCTGTCGGCCGAGGTCTCGGCCGAGCCGATGTGGGAACCCGTGGACACCAGCGAGACCCGCCACGACGCCCCGGAGGACGCCGCGGAGGCGGACAAATCCGCGCGCGGCCCGATCCTGCGCTTTGCCGGGCTCGTCGCCGTGATGGGGGCCTGTGGCTGGGTGATCTCGCAGACCGGGCAGGAGTTCGTCGGGCGGTTCGGGCTCAATGCCTCGCTGGTGGGCTCCCTGCTGACGGCGGTGGTCACGTCGCTGCCCGAACTGGTGACAACGCTCACCGCCGTGCGCCGCGGGGCGTTGCAACTGGCCGTGGGCGGGATCATCGGCGGCAACACCTTCGACACGCTGTTCCTCGTCCTCTCGGACGTGGCCTATCGCGACGGGTCGCTCTACCACGCCGTCGGCATGACGGACCTTTACTGGCTGGCGACGGGTATGCTGATGACCGCGATCCTGCTGGGCGGGCTGATCCTGCGCCAGAGGAAGGGCCCGGGCGGGATCGGAATCGAGAGTGTGCTGCTGATCCTCGTCTACTCCGGCGCGGTGGCCGTCGAACTGCTGGCCTGAGGCCGGCACCCCGTCCTGCCCCGCAACGCAACGCCGCTTTTCTGGGCAGCGATTTCGAGAGCTCCCGCGTGCGCCCTGTCTTTTCAGGGCATAATTTACATGCATACTGCATATATCTGCGCATCACATTGACACCCGCAGCGCCCCTCGTCACGAGAAGGCAACGGACATGCGCAGGGAGGGCGCCACCGGGCAGACCAAGGATAGATACCGCCATGGCGACAGCCGCCCCCATCGCGATCATGGGCTTCCAGCTTGAAAGCAACTCGCATTCGCCGGAGTGCCAGCCTTCCGAATTCTTCCAGCTCTCGGGCGATGACCTCCTCGCCGACATCGCCTCACCGGCGCCGCGCGCGCCCCGCGAACTCACTGCCTTCATGGCCGAGGCCAAGACCCTCGGCCTGACGCCTGCGCCGCTGGCCAGCGCCACGGCGGGTGCCTCGGGGCGGATCGGGCAGGACTTCATCGACGGCTGGATGGCCGCCGCCGTGGCACGGCTGCGCGACCTCGGCCCCGTGGCGGGCGTCTACCTCTGCCAGCACGGCGCGGCGATCTCGACCGGGTCCGAGGATCCGGACGGCGACTTCTATGCCCTCGTCCGCGCGGTGGTCGGACCCGAGGTGCCGATCGTCGTCACCCTCGACCCCCATGCCAATGTCAGCGCCAAGATGCTGTCCAACATCGACGCGATCATCGCCTATCACACCAACCCCCACGTCGATCAGCAGGAGCGTGGCCGCGAGGCGGCGCACCTGATGGCGCGGCTGGTGGCGGGCCAGAAGACCGAGATCAAGCTGGCCAAGCTGCCGATGATCCCGCCCTCGATCTCGCAGGTCACCAAGGGCGGCCCGCTGGGGGAGCACATCGCCTATGGGCAGAGCTTCCTTGACGACGACGAGGTGATGGCGGTCTGCACCTGTTCCGGCTTCTCGCTGGGGGACAACACCAAGGCGGGGATGAGCGTCGCGGTCACCGTGGTGGAGGGCGCGGGCACCAAGGCCCAGACCATCGCCGACACCATCGCGCAGCGCATCTGGGACGAGCGCAACCGGTACGACATCACCATGACCGCGCTGGAGGACGCCGTGGCCATGGCCAAGGCGTTGGACGATCCCGCGCAGCCGCCGCTCTGCTTTGCGGATGTGGCGGACAATCCCGGCTCCGGCGGGCGCGGCAACACGACCTATATCCTCAAGGCTTTCCTCGACGCGGGCGTCAGCGACGCCATTCTGGCGCCCTTCTTCGACGCGCCGCTGGCGCTTCAGGCCGCCTCCCTCGGCGTCGGCGCGCGGTTCACCGCGACCTTCAACAGCGCCGAGACGCAGGAATTCTCGCAGCCGCTGACCGCGGAGGTCGAGGTTCTGGCCCTCGGCGGCGGCGTCCAGACCGGGCGGCGCGGCATGTATGCCGGACGCAGCTTCGACCTTGGCACCGCCGCGGTGCTGCGCTGCGACGGCATCCGCATCGTGGTGACCGAGAAGCGCATCCAGTTCCTCGACCCGTTGATGCTGGAATGCCTCGGGATGCGGATGCAGGACACCCGCGCCCTGATCGTGAAATCCCGCGGCCATTTCCGCGCCGCCGTGGACGAGGCCTTTGCCGACGCGCAGATCATCGAGGTGGATGTCCCCGGCCTCGCGACGCCGATGCTGCACCGGATCACCTTCACCCAGACCCCCAGACCCATCTACCCGCTCGACCGTGACATGACGTGGTCGGCGACCGAGGCCCATTGATGACCCAGACGACCCGCACCATCGCCTTCGTCCATGCCCTGCGCGACTTCGAACCCGAGGCCCGCAGGCAGCTGGAGGGGCACAACCTGCTGTTCCTCAAATCGCGCGAGGCCATGGCCGAGCGGATCGCGGAGCTGGACGTCGTCGTCACAGGCTACATGTGGGACAACGGGCTGATCCCGCAGGCGGACCGGCTGGCCTACCTCCAGACCGTCTCCTCGGGGACCGAGGCCTTCGACCTGCCCGCGCTGAAGGACAAGGGCATCGCCGTCTGCAATGCACGCGGCGTGAACGCCACCACCACGGCGGAACACGGCATCGGCCTGATGATGGCCATGTCGCGGCAGCTGCACCGGGCGCGGGACAACCAGCACGCCAAGCGGTGGCAGATGAACCGTCTCGACCCCGCGCAGTCCGAGGCCCGCACCATGATGGAGCTGCACGGCAAGCGCCTGCTTCAGGTCGGCTTCGGCGAGATCGGCCAGCGGGTGCACGCCATCGCCTCGGCCTTCGGGATGGATGTGACCGTGCTGAGCCGTACGGCCCGCCCCGGGGCCACCCCCGCCATCAAGCCCTACAGCGCCTTTACCGAGGAAGTGGCCGAGGCCGACGTGATCCTCTTCTGCTGCCCGCTGAGCGACGAGACCCGCCACCTGCTGGATGCCGCCGCGCTGGAGAAGGTGAAGCCTTCCGCCTTCGTGGTGAACATCGCCCGGGGCGGCGTCATCGATCAGGACGCGCTGATCGCGGCGCTTCAGGACGGCCGCCTGCGCGGCGCGGGGCTGGACGTGACCACGCCCGAGCCCCTGCCCGAGGACAGCCCCCTGTGGGACATGTCGCAGGTGCTGATCACGCCCCACAACGCGGGCGATACCCCGGCCTACGAAGAGCGCATCTGCCGCCTCGTGAAAGACAACCTCGCCCGGCTCGACCGGGGCGAGACGGAGCTGATCAACAGTGTCGCGTGAACCCGTCACCCCCGGCCGCACCGCGCGGCTGCTCTACCGGCTCGAACCGGCGGCCCCGGTCTTCCTGCTGCTGAACGTCCTCTTCATCCTCGCCTATGCCCTCGGCGCGACCGAGACATGGCCGCCGCTGGCAAGCCTGCCCGCGACCATCGCGGTGCTGCTGCTCTGGGGCCGGCTCAGCGCCACGGCGCACCGGGTCGTGCTGCTGTCGCTGCTGGCGGTGGCGCTCGGCACCGTCTTCCTCGCCCCCCACCCCGAGGCGCAGGCCCGTGCCCTGCATCAGGCCTGTTCCTTCGTGGCCCTGATGACCGTGCTGGGGACCTTCAAGCGCGTGCTGACGCCACTCGACAAAGTGAGCGAGGCCTTCGGCTTCGTCATGTCGCAGCCGCCACGCCTGCGCTTCGGCCTCGTGCAGTACATGGGCCATTTCTTTGCCCTGCTGATCAACCTTTCGGTCATTCCGCTCTTCGGCGCGCTCTCGGGGCGCAAGGGAGAGGCGGACCAGCCCGCAAACCACGATGCGGTGGTGCTGGGGGCGATGCGCGGGGCCACCATGGTCGCGCTCTGGTCACCCTTCTCGATCGGCTTTGCCGTGGTCAGCCAGAGCATCCCCACGCTTGATCCCGTGCGCTTCATGCTGGAGGCCGGGCTCTTCGCCTCCGCCGTGCTCTGGGTTTCGGCGCGGTTCCACCTGCTGCCCGCGCCGCTGGCCACCCCGCGCCCGCCGGAGCGCAGCCATTTCCACCGCCCCACCGGGCGCGAACGCACCGCGGTGCTGCAACTGGGCGGGCTGGCCGCGGCCATGCTGTGCCTGCTGGTCACGATGCACGAGTTTACCGGCGTGGCCTTCGGCGCGCTGTCGATCCTGACGATCTGCACCGCCATCGCGGCCGTGCTGCTGACCGCCGGCCGGGCGGCACTGGCCGGGGACCGCCCGGTGGAGGTGATCCGTTCGGGCACCACCGAGATGATCAACGAAGCCACCGTCGTCTCCGCCGCCGCGGTGATCGGGGCCGAGCTGTCCGTTCTGCTGAACCAGAGCGGCCTGCTGGACACGATGCTGGGACAGGACCTTCCGGTGACGCTCTCCCTCGTGGGGATGGTGATGCTGGCCGGGCTGATCGCGCTGGCCTGGATCCCGACCTCGGTCGTCGTGGTCACGCTGGCGCAGATGGTGGGCAACACGCCGCTGGGACAGGACAACCCGCAGGCCTTCGCCCTGACGCTGGGCATGTGCTGGATCGTCTCGGTGCTGCTATCGCCGGTCAGCGGCATGTCCATCGTCACGGCCCGGGTCTGCGGCGTGAGCACCTCGGACATCATCTTCCGCTGGAACCGCGGCTTCACGACCCTCGTGGTGCTCACCGGCTGCGCCTTCATCTGGCTGATCGCCACGATGACGCCCTGAGCCAGACGTGAGCCGGGCCTGAACCTGACGCGCCGCCGTGGCTTCCCGGCGGCGTGGCTTCGCGCTATGTCTCTGCCATGGCCGTGACCCTGACCTCGCTCACCGATCTTGCCGCCCTCGGCTTCGATGACATCATCGATGTCCGCGCCCCGTCGGAATTTGCCGAGGACCATCTCCCCGGCGCGATCTCCCTGCCCGTCCTGAACGACGCGGAGCGCGCCCGCGTCGGCACCATCTACAAGCAGGTCTCGCCCTTCTCCGCCCGCAAGATCGGCGGTGCCCTCGTGGCACGCAACGCCGCCCGCCATATCGAGGAGGTCCTGCAGGATTGCGACGGCGGCTGGCGGCCCCTCGTCTACTGCTGGCGCGGCGGGCAGAGGTCGGGCTCCTTCGCCACGATTCTCGGCCAGATCGGCTGGCGGGTGGAGACGCTGGCCGGCGGCTACAAGGCCTGGCGCAAGCTGATCGTCACCGCGCTCTACGAGACACCCGTGGCGCCGCCCGTGGTGGTGCTGGACGGCAATACCGGCTCTGCCAAGACCGACCTGCTGAAGTGGCTGCCGCACCACGGCGTGCAGGTGCTGGACCTCGAAGGGCTTGCGCATCACCGCGGCTCGATCTTCGGCCACATGGGCCCGCAGCCGCAGCAGCGCGGCTTCGAGACCCGGCTGGCCATGGCGCTTGCCGCCCTCGACCCGACCCGTCCGGTGGTGGTGGAGGCCGAAAGCGCCGCGGTCGGGAAATGCCGCCTGCCGCCGATGCTGTGGAAAGCCATGTGCGCCGCGCCCCGGATCCGCGTCGAGGCCCCGCTGTCGGCGCGCGCCGCCTATCTGACCCGCGCCTATGCCGACCTGACCACCGATCCCGCCACGCTGGTCGCGACCATCGACCGGCTGCGCCCGTTCCACGCCGCCGAGACCATCGAGAGCTGGCAGAAGATGGCCGCGGCAGGCGATTTCACCCCGCTGGCCGAAGGGCTAATGCGGGCACACTACGACCCGCGCTATGCCAAGCACCGCGCCCGGATGGCGGCCCCGCGCCACGTCCTGCCTGCCCCCGACCTCTCGCCCGCCGCCCTGCCTGCCCTCGCGGCAGAGCTGGCCCGGGCCGTCCCTGCCGTCGCTTCGGAGGACCCATGTCCATGACCCTGCTCCCCCCCTCGACCGAACCGCGCCTGACCTCGCTTGCCCATGGCGGCGGCTGCGGCTGCAAGATCGCCCCCGGCGTCCTGTCGGACCTGCTGCGCGGGACCAAGGCCCTGCCGGTGCCGGAGGAGCTGCTGGTGGGCATCGGCACCTCGGACGACGCGGCGGTCTACAAGCTGAACGACCGGCAGGCCATCGTCGCCACCACGGACTTCTTCATGCCGATCGTGGACGATCCCTTCGACTTCGGCCGGATCGCCGCGACCAATGCGATCAGTGACGTCTATGCCATGGGGGCCACGCCGCTCTTCACGCTGGCGGTGGTGGGGATGCCGATCAACACGCTCTCGACCCAGACCATCGGGCGCATCCTCGAAGGCGGGGCCGCCGCCTGCCGCGATGCGGGCATCCCCATCGCGGGCGGCCACACGATCGACTCGGTCGAGCCGATCTACGGCATGGTGGCCATCGGCCTCGTGGACCCGGCGCTGCTGAAGACCAATGCCACCGCCCGCCCCGGCGACAGGCTGATCCTCGGCAAGCCGCTTGGCGTCGGCATCTTCTCTGCCGCGCTGAAGAAGGAGGCCCTGCCGCGCGGGGCCTATGACGCCATGCTCGCCTCCATGACCCGGCTCAACACGCCGGGCCCGGACCTTGCGGCGCTGGAGGGCGTCCATGCGATCACCGATGTGACCGGCTTCGGCCTCGGCGGCCATGCGCTGGAGATGGTCGCGGGCTCCGGCTGCGGGGCGCGGATCGACTGGGCCCGGGTGCCGCTGCTCGACGGCGCGCGCGAACTGGCGCAGGAGGGCTACATCACCGGTGCCTCGGGCCGGAACTGGGACAGCTACGGCGCGCGCATCACCCTGCCGGTGGGCTTCGACCCCGTGGAGCAGGCGCTGCTGAGCGATCCACAGACCAGCGGCGGGCTTCTGGTCGCCTGCACGCCGGAGGCCGAGGCGGAGGTGCTGGCCACCTTCGCCCGCCACGGCTTTGACCGGGCCCGTGTCGTGGGCGAGGTGATCGAGGGAGAGGGGCTGACGGTCGCCTGACCCCGGCATCCCGCCCCCACATCATGTCCGCGACGCCCGGCGCCCACGTGATGCCCGCCCAAGATAACGCGCCCGCAACAGACTGCCCCCCGCCCTGCCTCACCTCTCTCCTCTCGCGCAAAGACATCCCATGATCCCCGATACCTTGCAGGTGGCCCTGATCACGGACAGCGGCCTTTTCCGTCCGACGCTCTTCACCATGTGGAGCCTTCTGCGGCACAGCTCCGAACCGCTGAAGCTCCACTTCTGGGGGGATGCGCTGAGCCGCGAGGAGTGGCAGGCCGTGGAGACCGTGGCCCGGGACGCCCCCGGCTGCGCCCTTCACCTGCGCGAGATCACCGCGGACGAGCTTGCGGGCGCGCAATCGCAGGCGGCCCATATCTCTGCCGCGACCATGGGGCGCCTCTTCCTGCCGCGCCGCCTCTCGGGGCGGGTGCTCTACCTCGACGGCGACGTGGGCGTGACCGGCGACGTGGCCCCCCTGCGCCGGGTCGACCTTGGCGGCAGTCCCCTTGGCGCGGTGCGCGACTTCATGACCGCCAAGCGCGCCAGCCGGGAGGAGCCGGGCGCCCCGCCCGCCACCTATTTCAACGCGGGCGTCCTGCTGATGGATTGCGATGCCCTGCGCCGCCGCCCCGAGGGGCTGGACCGGCTGGAGGACGTGGCCCATGCCTCGAGCCTGCGGATGGGCGATCAGGATCACCTGAATCAGCTCTACCCCGGCGAGGCACACCTGCTGAACCCGGCCTACAATTCATCCTGGGGCCGCACGGCAGCGCAGCGGGGCTTTGCCCGCAAGCTTGGCGGGGAGGCCTCCGAGACCGCCGAGCTGGCCGATGTGATGGTACACTTCCACGGCCCAAAGAAGCCCTGGAAACGGGCGCGCTACGACCTCTGGTCGCAGCGGGCGCGGGCCGTGCAGGCCTACCGCAAGCAGATGCGCGCCTATGCAAACGCCTACCCTGACCTGAGCTTCTGACCATAAAAAAACGGCCGCCCCAAGAGGCGGCCGTTTCAGTCTCCGGCCCGGGTGCAAGCATCCCCCGGGCCGGTCAGCGGATGCGCTTAGTCGGACAGCGCACCTTCTTCATCCTTGCGGGCATGCATCCTCGATTTCACCCGCGCGCCGATGATGAGCGGCAGCACGAAACCGATGATGGCGATGGCCCAGAGAGCGATGGACAGCGGGCTGTCGATCAGCGTGAACCAGTTGCCGTTGTCGATGGTCACGGCGCGGCGCAGGTTGTTCTCCATCGCGTTCCCCAGCAGCGTGCCGAGGATGATCGGGACCAGCGGCACGTCCAGTTTCCGCAGACCCCAGCCCATGACGCCGAAGCCGATCATGACCAGCAGGTCGAAGCTGGAGCCCGAGATGCCGTAGATGCCGACGAAGGACACCATGGCCACCAGCGGCATCAGGACCTTCGGCGGGATCATCAGCACGCGGGTGAAGAGACCCACCATCGGGATGTTCATGGCCAGCAGCATGAAGTTGGCGATGAAGAGCGCGGCGATCAGGCCCCAGACCACATCGGGGTTCTGGGTGAAGAGCAGCGGGCCGGGGGTGATGTTCAGCGACAGCAGCACGGCCAGCAGCACGGCCGTCGTGCCCGAACCCGGCACACCCAGCGCCAGCATCGGCACCAGGGCACCACCGGCGGCGGCGTTGTTGCCGGCCTCGGGGGCGGCCACGCCGCGGGGATCGCCGGTGCCGAAGGTGTTCTCCTTGTCCACCAGCCGCTTCTCCATCGAGTAGGAGATGAAGGAGCCCAGCGAGGCGCCCGCGCCCGGCAGCACGCCGGCGATGAAGCCGAGGAGCGAGGTGCGCAGCATGGTCGGCGTGCAGGATTTCAGCATCGACCACGAGGGCGTCAGGCGGCCGACGACGATCTTCTTGCCGTCTGCATCGGCGTTGCCGTGGCGTTCCTCGAGGAAGATCAGCACTTCGGACAGGGCGAAGAGGCCGACGATGGCGACGAGGAAGTCGAGCCCGTCATAGAGGTGCACCTCGCCGAAGGTGAAGCGCGGCACGCCGGTCTGGGTGTCGACACCGATCATGGCAAGGCCGAGGCCCAGCGCGGCGGCAAAGGCCGATTTCGCCTGGTTGGTCGAGGAGACGCCGCCGAGGGTCATGAAGGCCAGCGCGAAGAGCGCGAAGTATTCCGCCGGGCCGAAGAGCAGCGCGATCTTCACCAGCTGCGGCGCCAGCAGGATCAGCCCCCAGGTGGCGAAGAAGGCCCCGACGAAGGAGGCGATACCGGAGAGCGAGAGCGCCTCGCCGGCCCGGCCCTTCTTGGCCATCGGATAACCGTCGAGCACGGTCATCATCGCGGGTTCGTCACCCGGGATGCCCAGCAGGATCGAGGAGATCCGCCCGCCGTACATGGCTCCGTAGTAGACCGAGGTCAGCAGGATCAGCGAGGGCGTCGCGCCGAGGCCGAGGGTGAAGGCAAGCGGGATCAGGATGGCGACACCGTTCGACGGGCCAAGGCCCGGAAGCGCGCCCATCACGGTGCCGAGGAAGCAGCCCAGCAGCGCGAGGCCGATGTTCTGCCAGGTCAGGGCGATGGCAAAGCCGTCGCCGAGGGATGCAAGCATGTCCATGGGTGCCTCCTCAGAACCCGAACGGGCCACGGGCCAGCGAAAGCCCGAGCACGAGATGGAAGATGACGTAGATGCCGACCGAGATGCCGACGCCGGTCAGGACCGAGGCGATCGGCCCGTTGCCGAGGCGCCACGACAGGTAGGCGGCGGCAATGGCGGTGGCGAAGACGAAGCCTGCGACCGGCAGGAATTCGGCGTAAAGGACCATCACGACGACGGCGGCCAGCAGTTCGACCAGACGACCGAGGCTCGGCCAGACGGGCTCAGGATCGGGGCGGAAGGCGATGATGGCCGAGCTGACGCCGAGAATTGTGGCGATGATCAGGGGGAAGGCCTTGGGTCCCACGGCGTCGGACAGGAAGCTTTCCTCGATCTGGGTCGCGGCGATGGCGAACCCGATGGCAAGGAGAAGCCCCAGGACACCGAAAATACGATCACTCATCGGGATCTCCTCATTCGGCGGGTGTTGGGAAGAAAAGAGGGGGCGCCGGAGTGGTGAACGGCGCCCCCCTGAGGCAAGGGGGAGGGACCCTGCCTTACTTGATGATGCCGATTTCCTGCGAAATCGAGCGGATCTCTGCCACGCTGTCTTTCACGAAGGACTGGAACGCATCACCTTGCAGGTCGAGCGGTGCGAGGCCGTTGGCGGCCATGGTCTCTTTCCACGCGTCGGAGGCGTAGAGATCGCCGATCCGCGACACCCAGGCGTCATAGGCCGCGTCCGACATGTTGCCGGGGGCGTAGAAGCCGCGCCAGTTGGCGCCGATCGCGTCCACACCCTGCTCACGCGCGGTGGGGAAGCTTTCGAATTCGCCGTCGAGACGCTCGGGCGAGAGGACGGCCAGGACCTTGATGTCACCGCTGTCGACGAAGCCCTTGGCTTCCGAGATGTCGCCGGTGAAGGCCTGCACCGAGCCGGCAAGCAGCTGGGTCACGGCTTCGCCGCCGCCATCGAAGGCGATGTACTTCACCCGGCGCACGTCTTCGACGCCGGCGGCCTTGGCGGCGATCAGGACCTTGAGGTGGTCCCAGCCACCCACGGCCGAACCGCCCGCGACGGAGACCGAGGTCGGGTCCGCCTTGATCATGTCCAGCAGCTCGGGCAGCGTCTGGATCGGGCTGTCGGCCGCGACGGCGATCACGCCGTAGTCAGCGCCGATGGAGGCGAGCCAGCGGACCTGCTCCATCGTGTTGCCCGGGTAGGCACCCTGTGCCAGCCGGGTGGCCGTGGCCGAGGAGGCCGCAACGACGAGATCGTTGTCATCGGCGCGCTTGTTGACGACTTCCGCGAAGGCCACGCCACCGCCGCCACCGGCGAGGTTGACGACCTGCATGGTCTTGCCGATCAGGCCTTCGTCCTGAAGCAGCTTGCCCACCTGACGGCAGGTAAAGTCCCAGCCACCGCCCGGGTTTGCGGGGGCGATGCACTCGGGGTTTTCGGGAGTGTAGCCCTGAGCGGCCACGGTCAGCGCACTGGCGCTCAGCAGCGCAGCGGCAAGGGTCAGGCGGGATGCCTTGAAGATCATGTTGGTGCTCCTCCAAATTCGGGGCCCGCGGCGCCTCCTGCGCCTCGGGACGAACCGCCCGGCGGGCCGGGGCATTGCGCTCCGCCCCAGTCGGGCTAGAAAGAGGAGATAACGGGCAAAGCTGTCACGAACCTGTCACCGCCCATTCGGCGGGCAGAAAAAGAACGGCGGATTTGATTAAACAGGGCCGGACGGGATGGGTGGACCGGGATTGGTTGGCCGAAACGGCTGTGCCAGCACCGGCCCGATGGACAGGCGCCTTGGTATTCGCCCTGAGATATGGGCCTGATGGCATGGACCTGATGACATTGACCTGCCCGGGCAATCCGCCGGAGGGCAGCTCCGGGCGAGGTCTGCGGGAGACGCCGCAGGAAGGAAGGGCTCAGACATGCGCATCCTGTACGTCGAGGACGCCGTCGACATGGCCGAGGCCGTCGCGATCCGCCTGTCACGGGCGGGCATGGCCTGCGATCACGCCGACAGTGTCGAGACCGCCGAGGATTTCCTCGCGGTGCAGAGCTATGACGCGCTGATCCTCGACATCAACCTGCCCGGCCGGTCCGGCACCGAACTGCTGCAAAACCTGCGGGCACGCGGCGACCGGACCCCGGTGCTGATGCTGACCGCGCTGTTCTCGGTCGACGACCGGGTGACGGCACTGGACCTCGGCGCCGATGATTACCTCGTCAAACCCTTCGACCAGCGCGAACTGGAGGCCCGGCTGCGTGCGCTGCTGCGCCGCGAGGCGGAGCAGAAGAGCGAGGACCTCGTGCTCGGGTCGCTCAGCTTCGCACCCGCCTCGATGACGGCGCGCATCGGCAGCGACCCCGTCGACCTCACCCGGCGCGAGGCCGCCCTGCTGTCGCTGCTGCTGCGCCATCGCGGACAGGTGCAGAGCAAGGAACGGCTCTACAACGGTCTCTTCGCCTTCAACGATGCAGATGTGGGGCTGAACGCGATCGAGCTCTACATCGCCCGCCTGCGCAAGAAACTCGCAGGCGCGGGCGTCACGATCAGCACCCAGCGGGGTCTGGGCTACCGGATCGAAGCCGATGGCTGAGCCGCGTTCGGATCGGGGCCCGGACCGGACCCCGGATGGCCGCCCCAGCGGCCGCCGCGACGGCAGCCCGCCATTCCGGCGTCGGGCGCGGTCTCCGGCCTCGATCCAGCTCCGGGTCACGGCCAGCGTGCTGGCGCTGCTGCTCGTCGGCGGCGTGGGCGTCGCCATCGCCAGTCTCGCCTACGGCCAGCAGGCCGCGCGGCAGAGCTATGACAGGCTGCTCCTCGGCGCGGCGCAGGATATCGCGGAATCGATCACCATTATCAACGGCGGCCCGGTGACCGCCCTGCCCCTCTCGGCCTTCGAACTGCTCGCACAGGCCCCGGATGACCGCATCTTCTACGCCGTGCGCAACGCGGGCGGAGCCCTGCTGACCGGTCAGGAGGACGTGGCCCCGCCCGCCGCCTTCCGCGAGGCACGCGAGGCCCGGGCACGCGACCGCTCCGGCGCGGTCTTCTACGACGCGCGGATGCAGGACGAGAAGGCGCGATTCGTCAGCGTGCCGCGTCGCTTCGCGGAACGGGACTACTCCGGCGTCGTCACCGTGACCGTGGGCCAGACCATGCTGGCCCGCAACGACATGGCCTATATGCTGACCCGGGACGCGCTGATCGCGGCAGGCGTTCTGGGGCTGATGCTGATGGGGCTCTCGGTCCTGGTGATCCGCTCCGCCCTGCGTCCGATGGAACGCATCGCCGAGGAGATGCTGGCGCGCGATCCCTATGACCTGACCCCGATCATCACGCCCCTGCCCGCCGAACTCTCGGTGCTGACCGAGGCCATGAACCGCTTCATGGGACGGCTCGACCGGCAGGTGGGCGCCATGCGCAACCTGATCTCGGACACCGCGCACCAGCTGCGCACCCCCGTCGCCGCCCTGCGGGTGCAGGCCGAGCTGGCGCTGGAGGAGGAGGACGCGGCCAAGCGGCAGCAGATGGTCGCCCGACTGGCCGGGCGCACCCGGTCGCTGGGCGAGTTGCTGGACCAGATGCTGTCGCGCGCGCTGGTGATCCACCGCACCGACAGCGCCCCGCGTCTTGCCGTCGACCTGCGCGACGTGGCGCTGGAGGCGGTGGAGAGCGGCGATCACCAGCTGCTCGCCCCCGGAGCCGAGCTGGAACTGGTCATCGGGGAGGCGCCGGTCTGTGTGCTGGCCGACGAGATGTCGCTGCAGGAAGCCGCCAAGAACATGCTGTCCAACGCGCTGCGCCACGGGGTCGCCCCGGTGCGGATCGGGGTCAGCACCGAACGGGGCAATGCCGTGCTCTGGGTCGAGGACAGCGGGCCCGGCCCCGCCGACGACCTGCTGGCGCGGATCGGCAACCGCTTCGAACGCTCCGCCGCCGCGCGGGGGCAGAGCGCGGGCCTCGGCCTGTCGATCGTGCAGTCCGTGGCCTCCGCCTTCGGCGGTGACCTCACCTTCGCCGTGACCCCGGGCGGCTTCCGGGTCGCCCTGCGCCTGCCCCTGCCGGAGGAGACGGCATGATCTCCCGCTTCGCCCTGCTCCACCGCCTGTGCCGCCCCTCCCCGACCGGAACAGGTCCTGCCGCGCCGTACGAGGGCGCCCGCGCCCTCGGCCCCATCGTGCTGGGGCTCACCGCGGCCCTCGCCACGGCGCTCGCCCTCCTCTCCGCACCGCCCCTCTCCGCGCAGGAGGCGACCGCCCGCTTCGGCACGGCACAGGGGACACCCTTCGCGGTCTATTCCACCACCGACATCGCGATCCTCCGCCCGGCGCTCGAGGCCTTTACCGCCGCCAATCCCGACCTCTCGATCCGCTACGAGCAATGGGGCTCCAACGCGCTCTATGCGGAGGCGCGCCAGCAATGCCGCACCGGGGCCGGCCCGGCGGATGTGATCTTCTCCTCCGCCGTGCACCAGATGGTGGAACTGGTGAACAGCGCCTGCGCCCGGCCCTACAGCTCTCCCCGCACGCAGGCCCTGCCCGAGACCCGCCGCTGGCGCGACGAACTCTGGGGCGTGACCCACGAACCGGTGGTGACGATCTACAACCGCCGCCTGATGCCCCCGGGCGAGGCCCCGCGCACCCGGTTCGAACTGCTCGACCTGATGCGCCGCGCCGATCCGCGCTACTTCGGCCGGGTGGCGACCTACGACATCGAGGCCTCGGGGCTGGGGTACCTGCTGGCCTTTGCCGACAGCCTGGAGGCCACCACCTTCGGCGCGCTGCTGGAAGGCTTTGCCCGCATCGACGCCATCGCCACCTGCTGCTCCGCCGAGATCATCGAGGGCGTGTCCGAGGGGCGCTACCTGATCGCCTACAACGTTCTAGGCTCCTACCTGCAGCTGCAATCCGCGCCGGGGCTGAACGCGAACGTCGGGGTGATCCTGCCCGAGGACTACACGCTCTTCCTGTCGCGCGCCTACATGATCCCGCGCAGCGCCGGGAAGCCCGAGGCGGCGCAGCGCCTGCTCGACTTCCTCCTCGGCCCCGAGGGGCGCGAGATCCTGCGCCGAAGCGGCCTCGTCTTCGAACGCGATCCCGATGTGCAGGGCCTGCCGGAAAGCTCCGAACGCGCGGTGGAGATCGACCCGACCCTGCTGATCGCCCGCGACCGGCAGCGTCGCGCCAGCTTCATCGCGCAGTGGCGGTCGGTCTTCGGGGACGCGGAACCGGCCCCCTGACACGGCCCCCTGACACCGCCCCCTGACACGGCCCCCGGCCCCGCGCCCGCTCCTCTTCTGCCGCAGCTTACGCCCCGTGAGCCCGGCATCAGGCACCGATTTTCTGAGGAAACCTTTACATCCGGGCCCGGAGTTGCCAGTTTCGAGGGGAACGCGCGAGCCACCCGCCCTGAAAGCGGCCTCGCCAAAGTCACGCACTCCCCCCGAAAGGATATCCGACATGACCCAGGCAAAGCCGGGCGACACCCTGAATCTCCACTACAAGGGCACCCTTGACGACGGCTCCGTCTTCGACAGCTCCGAGGGCCGCGATCCGCTGACCTTCGAACTGGGCGCGGGCCAGATCATCCCCGGCCTCGAGGCCGGCCTCATGGGCATGGAAGTGGGCGAGACCCGCAAGGTCCGTGTCGAGGCGGCGGATGCCTACGGCGAGCACATGCCCGAGCGGATGCAGGCCGTAGACCGCGCCAATGTCCCCGACCACATCCCCACCGAGCCCGGCACCCAGCTGCAGGTTCAGACCCAGGACGGCCAGGCGATGAACGTGGTGATCGCCGAGGTGACCGACACGCAACTCGTGCTCGACGCCAACCACCCGCTCGCCGGCAAGGCCCTGACCTTCGACGTGGAGCTGGTCAGCATCGCCTGATCCCGCCCCAGCCGCACGGCAAACGCCCGCCGGTTCCCCCGGCGGGCGTTCTCGTATCCGGAAGCGGCAACGCCCGACGCGCCCCTCCAGGGGCAACGCCCGACGCGCCCCTCCAGAGGCGACGCACAATACGCCCGTCCACGGGCGATGCCCGATACGCCCCTCCCCTTCATCTTTCCCGAAATACTCCGGGGGAGTCGCGGCACGCGACGGGGGCAGCGCCCCCTGCCCGGTTCCGATGGCACGCAAAGGGTATGCCCCGCCCCGAACCGCCCCCCGCACCGCTTCCCTGACCGCCTGCCTCAGACCGCTTCGGCAAGCGCGAGGTCGAAGATCTCCAGCGCCGTGTCGATCTCCTCTTCCGAGACCGTCAGCGGCGGCGCGATGCGGAAGACCGAGGCAAGCCCCTTCAGCCCGGCGATGTTCATGTTCAGGCCTTCGCGGGCGCAGATGTCCATGACCCGCACGCCATAGGCTTCGTCCGCCTGCTTGGTCGCCCGGTCCGAGACGACCTCGACCCCCAGAAGCAGGCCCCGGCCGCGCACGTCGCCGATCTTCTCGTGCTTTTCCGCCAGCCGGTTCAGCCCGGCGGTCATCCGCGCGCCCATGGCGGCGGCGCGGCCCGGCAGGTCATCCCGCTGCATGATCTCGATCACCTTCACGCCCACGGCGGCGGGCAGCGGATCGCAGACATGGGTGGTGTAGAAGAGGAAGCCGCGCTCGGCCGCCCTGGCCTCGATCTCGGCGCTGGTCATGATCGCCGCCAGCGGCAGCCCCGCCCCCAGCGTCTTGGAGAGCGAGAGGATATCCGGCACCACGCCGTCGCGTTCGAAGGCGAAGGCCATGCCGGTGCGGCCCATGCCGGTCTGCGCCTCGTCGAGGATCAGCAGCATGCCGCGCTCCTCGCATTTCGTCTTCAGCGCCGCGATGTAGCCCTTGGGCAGTTCGATGATCCCGCCCGACGACAGGATCGGCTCCGCGATGAAGGCGGCGAGGTTGCCCGTGGACTGGGCGTCGATCAGGGCGAAGGCATCGTCGAGTTCCGCCTGCCAGCTGATCTCGCAGCCGGCGAAGCGGGGGCGGTAGGCATTGGGCACGGGAATCGAGAAGTTGCCCGCCGAGACCGGGCCATAGCCCTTGCGCCCCGCCGCATAGGTGGCCGCGGCCGCGCCGCCGGTCATCCCGTGCCAGCTGGAGGCGAAGCTGACGATCTCGAAGCCACCGGTCACCAGCCGCGCAAGGCGCAGGGCGGCGTCGTTCGCCTCGCCCCCGGTGGTCAGCGGCAGCACGCGGTCCAGCCCCTCGGGGGTGATCGCGGTGAGCCCCTCGGCCAGTTCCAGCACCGGCGCGGAGAGCATGCCCGAATGCAGGTGCACCACCTTGTCGATCCACTCGTGCATGACCTGCGTCAGCTCCGGGTGCCGGTGGCCCAGGATGCCCGACATCTGCCCGGAGGTGAAATCCAACACCCGCTGGCCATCGGCGGCAATGACATAGCTGCCTTCGGAGCCGACGATTTCACGATCGAAGAAATGCGCGCCGTAGCGGATCAGGCTGGCATCGGCGCGGGCAAGGAAATTGGAGGAAGACATGGGAGCCTCGTGTCTGGGAGGGAGAGTTGCTGGCTGCGATGCTAGCCGCTCCCCCGGCGCGAAGTTCCGCGATTTGCGATGTTTGCGAGATTAATTCTTCAAAGAGGAGAGCTTAAGGAGGATATTGCGCAGGATTCGCGACACTGGAGGCATAGATGCTCGACCCGCTGGACCGGAAACTGCTGATGGCGCTGCAACGTGATGCGCGCCGTACCAATGCCGATCTCGCCGAGGAGGTCGGCCTCTCGGTCTCGGCCTGCGCCAAGCGCGTGGCGCGATTCTGGTCCGAAGGGTTGATCGCCCGCTCCGTCGCCCTTCTTGACCGGCGCAAGTTCAAGCGCCCGGTGACCGCGACGGTCATGGTCTCCCTCACCGCGCCCAAGGCCAATGTCTCGCAGGAGTTCGCCCGCCGAATCTGCGCCTACGACGCCGTGCAGCAATGCCACGTGGTGACCGGGGACTTCGACTTCCTGCTGATCGTGCAGGAGCGCTCGATCGAGGCCTACCACGACTTCGCACAGGAGGTGTTCGGGGAATGGGCCTCGGTGGCGGACTACAAGACCGTGTTCCTGCTGCGAAGCTACAAGAACGAGAACACGCTGCCGGAGTTTTGCCTGACAGCCGCCGAGTGATCCGGGCTGCGGGGGCCAGCGATGGGCCAATGGACCGGCATCGTGACCGGTTGGCCCCTGCCCGATACGTCCTTACGAGGCTTGAAACGCGCGGACACGCAGGAAGCGGTCTCTCCGTCCGTGGTCAGGCGCGGAAACGGCAAGAAAAGGAAGGACTGAACGTCTCGACCGGTCGCTTGGCGACCGTCGTATTCACTCAGTTGGCATTTGAAGGGAAGTGGCGCGCTGGGGAGGATTCGAACCCCCGACCCCTTGATTCGTAGTCAAGTACTCTATCCAACTGAGCTACCAGCGCGTCGTGGAGGAGCATCTACGGTATCCCGTGGGGGGGCGCAAGGGTGAATTCCGGATTTTTCGAAGCTGCCCCGACGACAACCATGTGACAGTGCCATGACAGAGGGCCGACGCCGGACATCACGGGGCGCGGAGGCCCGGACGACACCCCGAAAACGGGTGAAAAGGCCCGGGCGCGGACCCGGTGGGCTCTCTGGGACCACATGCGCGAGGGGGATCGGGCCAGCGGGAATCGGGCCGGCGGAAATCGGGCTGACATGAAGCAGGGGAGCACAAATCGCGCCGACACACCCCGGCCCTGCTCGACCGGCCGCGCCGCTCCTACGGGCCCTGCTGCGCTCAGGCGCGGCGATCGGACAGGTCGACGCCACCCTTGGGCAGGAGAATCGTGAACTCCGTCCCCTCGGGCCCGGTGCGGTCCAGCTTCAGCGTGCCGCCGTGGCCGCGGATCAGCTCTGCCGAGATCACGAGGCCAAGGCCCGAGCCCCCCTTGCGTGCCCCGCCCTGGAAGGCGGTGAAGAGGAACTCCTGCGCCTTCGGCGGCAGGCCGGGGCCGGTGTCGGTGACATGGATGATCCAGGCCTCGTCGTCCTCGCTGGCGGCCACGGCGATCTCGCCCGGCTTGCCGCTGGTCACGATGGCCTGCCGCGCGTTGCGCACGAGGTTGGAGATCACCCGGTAGAGCTGCTCCTGATCCGCCCGCAGCATCAGCGTCGCGGGAATGTCCTCGGCAAAGGAGATGTCCGCATCGCCCACCGCCAGCCGCTCGCTGTCGATCACGTCCCCCACCACGTCCGCGAGGCGGATGTGGGAGAGCTGCGGCGCGGGTTCCTCGGCCTTGCCGAAGGCGAGCGTCGATTCGCACAGGTGCACCGCGCGGGTGATCGAGTTCACCAGCTTCGGCGCGAGTCGCTGCACGGCCGGGTCCTCGGAGGCCTCCAGCCGGTCGGTGAAGAGCTGCGCCGATGTGAGGATGTTGCGCAGGTCGTGGCTGATCTTGGCCACCGCCCCGCCCAGCTGGGCCAGCCGCTCCTTCTGGCGCAGCGCGGCGGTGAGCTGTGTCTGCAGGGTATGGAGCGCCTCCTCCACGTCGCGCAGCTCGCGGATGCCGGCCTGCGGCTCGATCACGCGGCGGCTGTCCTCGGGCGATTCGGCATAGGAGAGCACATGCCCCACCACCCTCTTGATGGGCCGCATCAGGAAGACCCGCACCGAGAGGAAGAGCAGCAGCGCGGTCAGGAGCGAGATCGTGGCCGAGAGGACGAGCACTCCAAGCGCGTAATCCAGCATCGCCGTGCGCAGCGGCTGGGTCGGCATGGTGATCTCGATCAGCTGGCCCGCATCGCGCACCGGGCTGCCGATCACCCGGATCACCCGATTCTCTCCATCCATCAGCAGGCGCAGCGCATCGTGGATCAGGACGGGCGCCGTCGCCTCGCGCAGGTCATAGGTCTGGTAGATCGGCTGCGGCACGGGCGAGGAAAGCACCAGCTGCCGGGCCTCGTCACGGCGCAGCACCACGTTGTAGACCTCCGCATTGCGCAGCAGTTCCTCCTCGATGTCGGGGCTGATCATGTCGTCGGCCAGCAGTGCCAGCGAGGCGATCTGCGACCGTTCCAGCCGGTCGAACAGGTAATCCTCGCGGAATCGCGCCACGGAGGGCACCAGCACCAGAATTTCGGCCAGCACGACGAAGACGCACGTCAGAAGCAGGAAGCGGCCGGAAAGGGAGGTGATCATCATATGTCCGTGTCATGGGCGCGAGGGGCATGGCCCCCTTGATCCCTAGACCTATGTCGCGCGGGGCGTTGCGGCAAGTCGCACGCGAATCGAAGGGCTTGTGAAAAACATCGCCTCCGGCCCCGATGCGGGTTTGACAGTGCCCGGATGCATCCCTATAGAGCGAGCTTCAATGAACACGCGTGGGCCCGCTGCGATTCTCGCAACGCTGACGCCTGCCAGATCAACAGCCTGCCCGCCGCAGGTGACATGACGGAGACGGAGCGATGAAACGCACCTACCAACCCTCGAACCTCGTCCGCAAGCGGCGTCACGGGTTCCGTGCGCGCATGGCCACCAAGGCCGGCCGCAAGATCCTGAACGCCCGCCGCGCACGTGGCCGGAAATCGCTGAGCGCGTAAGTCGCGCCAGCTAAAGACCGATGACACCGCCGGAGACCGACGCCAAGGGGACCTGTTCCCCGCAGGCCGAAGTGTCTTCGGCGGTTTCCGTTTGCCCGGAGCCTGCCGCGGAGACCACGGGACCGGCGGCTGACGCGGGGCCCGAGAAGGGCCCTGACACCGCCACTGGCACGCAAGCTGACACGGCCCGCGTCAAACCGCGCCCGGAGCCCAAGCCGCTCATCGCCAGTGCCCCTGCCCTGACCGTCATGCGGACCCGCGCCGAGTTTCTCGCCGCCGCCCGTGCCCGGCGTCAGGGCACCGGCTCGATGATGGTGCAGGCGCGCAAGCGTCGCGACGACGACCCCGTCGAGGGCATCCGTGTAGGCTTCACTTGTTCCAAGAAGGTCGGCAACGCCGTCGCCCGCAACCGCGCCAAGCGCCGGCTGCGCGAGGCCGCCCGCGCGGTTCTGCCACATACCGGACAGCCCGGCTGGGATTATGTCCTGATCGGGCGCGCCGGGACCACCGCGGGGCGTCCGTTCGACAAGATGTGTGACGACCTGCGCTATGCCCTTCGGAAACTCCACGAGAAACCCTGATGTGCGGCCCTGACGCCCCTCCCCACGGCGAGGACCGGGACCCCGTCGCGGCGCCCGAGGCGCCTGCGCGCATGACGCCGCTCGCCTACGTGCTCTCGCTGCCGATCCGGGCCTACCGGCTGACCTTCTCGTCCTACGTGGGCTTCAATTGCCGGTACGACCCCACCTGTTCCGCCTATGCGATGGAGGCCCTGCGCCGCCACGGCGGGATCAAGGGCGGCTGGCTGACCTTCCGCCGCGTGCTGCGCTGCCACCCCTGGGGCGGTTTCGGCGTCGACGACGTGCCGAAGTGACCGGCTGACCGGCGCCGCTCGCGCCCCCCCTGCGAGGCGCTTGCCGACCCGCACCAACGGTCCTTCGCACCGCGGCCGCCCGCACCCTCCCCGCCTCTCCGGCGCGCCCTGCCACCCGCGCCGATTTGACTTCCCTTGCGCCCCCGGTTCTGGCATCACCCCGCCCATGCTCGACGACGCTGACGATATCCACGCGCTTTTCCACGGCGCGCCCAAGACGACGGAGTTCAAGAAACTCCGCAAACGCATCGTGCAACAGACGCGCGAGGCGGTGGATCAGTACGGCATGATCGAGCGCGGCGCCAAGTGGCTGGTCTGCCTCTCCGGGGGCAAGGACAGCTATACCCTGCTCGCCGTCCTGCATGAGCTGCAGTGGCGCGGCCTGCTGCCGGTCGAGTTGCTTGCCTGCAATCTCGATCAGGGTCAGCCCGGCTTCCCGGCCACCGTCCTGCCCGAGTTCCTCGAGAAGATGGGCGTGCCGCACCGGATCGAGTATCAGGACACCTATTCCATCGTCATGGACAAGGTGCCCGCGGGCCGGACCTATTGTGCGCTCTGCTCGCGTCTGCGCCGGGGCAACCTCTACCGCATCGCGCGCGAGGAAGGCTGTTCCGCCGTGGTCCTCGGCCATCACCGGGACGACATCCTCGAGACCTTCTTCATGAACCTCTTCCATGGCTCGCGGCTGGCCACCATGCCGCCGAAGCTGGTGAACGAGGAAGGCGACCTCTTCGTCTACCGCCCCCTCGCCCATGTGGCCGAGGCGGATTGCGAGAAATTCGCCCGCGCGATGAACTACCCGATCATCCCCTGCGACCTCTGCGGCTCGCAGGACGGGCTCCAGCGCCAGCAGGTGAAGGCGATCCTCGACGGCTGGGAAAAGAACGCCCCGGGCCGCCGGCAGAAGATGTTCCGCGCCCTGACGAACACGCGCCCCTCGCATCTCCTCGACCCGAAACTCTTTGATTTCGCTGGACTTACCCGCGGCACCGGTGCGCCGGCAAGCCCTGACGACGGTATCCCCGACCTTTGATCCTGCGGGATTAAGCCTCTGTTCAGACCGTGCGCGTAGCCTTTCCGTGACGTGAAAGGACAAGCGATGCCCGGCCCACATCTTCCTGCGATTCTGGCCCGCACCCGCTCCGCCATGACGGGGCCGCATATGCTGGCCTTCCTGCCTGCCGCGACCCTCGGGGCCTTCTGGCTCGGGGGGGAGGTGCTGCTGTTCATCGTCTCGCTGGCGATTCCCGCGCTGTTCGGCCTGCTCATCGGCTTCGGCCCGCCCCCGCCGCTCAAGCACCGGGCCTGCGATTCCGTCACGGGCCTGCCCGCCCCCGACACGTTGGAGCGGATGTTGAACCGGGTGCTCAGCGACACGCCCGGCGCGCGCGCCGGCACCGCCTGTTTCCAGGTCCGGATCGACGATTTCGACGTGGTGCTGAACCGATACGGTCAGGCGGCGGGGGAAACGCTGCTGCATCGCACCGCGGACCGCCTCCGCGGCGCCTTGCGGGAGGCGGACGTGATCGTGCGCATGGGCGACGCGCAGTTCGGCATCGGCATCGCCCCTGTGACCCACCTCGACCTCGAAGTGGCGATCCAGATGGCCGCCCGGCTGCAGTCCGCGGTGGAAGAGCCGATCTCGCTTGATTCGACGGTGATCTACATCTCCTGCTCCGTGGGCTTCTGCCTCGGCTCACGTGCGCCCCGCCGCACGGCCGCGACGCTGATCGACGCCGCCAGCGAGGCCCTGCGCGAGGCGGCCAATACCGCCCCCTCGTCGATCCGCGCCTGGTCCGAGGAGATGCGCCAGACCCGGCGCAGCACCTCCCTCGACAGTGACGAGGCCGCGGCGGCGCTGGAGAACGGGCAGATCGTGGCCTTCTTCCAGCCGCAGGTCTCCACCGACACCGGTCAGGTCAGCGGGCTGGAGAGTCTCGCCCGCTGGCAGCATCCGCAGCGCGGCCTCGTCGGCCCGTCCGAATTCCTGCCCCTGCTCGAAGAGGCCGGACTGCTGGAGCGTCTTGGCGAAGTGATGCTGCACAGCGCCCTCAGAAGCCTGCAGGGCTGGGATCGCGCGGGGCTGAAGATCCCCATGGTCGGGGTGAATTTCACCGGGCAGGAACTGCTCAATCCCCGCCTGATCGAAAAGGTCCGCTGGGAACTTGACCGCTTCGACATCGCGGCGGAGCGGCTCTGCGTCGAGGTTCTGGAAACCGTGGTCGCCGCCTCGCCGGATGATATCGTGGCCCGCAATATCAATGGGCTGGCCAAGCTCGGATGCCGGATCGACCTGGATGATTTCGGGACCGGCCACGCCTCCATCTCCTCGATCCGGCGCTTTGCGGTGGAGCGGATCAAGATCGACCGCAGCTTCGTGCTCAAGGTCGACCGGGACGCGGAGCAGCAACGCATGGTGGCCGCGATCCTGACCATGGCGGAGCGTCTCGGCCTCGATACCCTCGCGGAAGGGGTGGAGACCGCGGGTGAACATGCAATGCTGGCCCAATTGGGCTGCGGCCACGTGCAGGGCTATGGCATCGCCCGCCCGATGCCGGGCGAGCAGGTAGGCGACTGGCTCATGGCCTATACGGCCGGGCTGGGGGCCCCACCGGCGATCGGGCATCGCACCGGATAGGGCCGTGCGCATGCCTGTCTCCGCGCGGCGCGCCAACCGTCCCCTCCGATCGCACCACCGACGGCCCCACGTCTCTTGCCGGCCCCGCCTCTCTCAAAGTCCCCGTCTCTCTGGCCCCTTCATCTGCCGCATTGTCCCAGCCTCTGTCACCCCCGGTCCTCTCTTACAGCCACCAGTCCCCTGACTGGCCCAGTGTCCCCGGCAGGCCCCGTGTCCCCGTCAGGCCGTTGTCCCCGTCAGGCCCAGCCTCCGTGACAGGCCCAGTCTCCCCGACAAGCGTCGCGTCCCCGACAGGTTTCGCGTTCCCCTAGGGGCCCAGCCGCCTCAAAGGGACAGCCGCCCTGAAAGGCCCGGCGTCCCTCCCGCGACGTGTCCCGAATACAGGCCTCGGCTCCCTCGCAAACCTCACCGCCCCGTCTCTCCTGCTCCGGCCGCGACGCGGAAACGCCAGCACGCGGCCCCGTGCAGGGGCGCGAGGCGCACCCGTGCCACGGGCCCTCCGCCCCTGCCTCCCACCGGGACAGCCTGACATCGGCGTGAGAACCCGCGTGGAATCGGCGCGGAACGCTTGGTTTCCCTAGAATGAGCTTGACCTTTCGTGCCGCGAAATGTTGAACCGCCCCTGACTTCTTCCAAGGTAAGGGCGGCTTTCTCTGATGGACAATCAGAACAAGAACCTACTTCTCGCGACCGTGCTCAGCGGGCTTGTCATCGTCGGCTGGACGGTGCTCTTCCCGCCGAGCCCCGCCGTGGACCCCAACGCCCCGGCCGAGACAAGCACCTCGGCGACGGATCAGGCCTCGGGTGACACCGCACTGACCCCGGGTGCCGATGCGCCTGCGGGACAGAGCGCAGGGGCCACCGCCCCGGGCGAGATGGGCGCCACCCAGACCGCCGAGTCCGAGGCCGCGCGCGTCACCATCGACACGCCCCGTATCTCCGGCTCGATCTCGATGCTGGGCGGCCGGCTCGATGACGTCGAGCTGAAGGACTACCACGTCGAACTCAGCGACGCCTCGCCCCTCGTCACGCTGATGAGCCCGGTCGGCTCGCAGGATCCCTACTACGCGCTCTTCGGCTGGGCTGCGGGCGCCGGCGTCGATGCCTCCGCCGTGCCCGGGCCCGACACGCTGTGGCAGGCCGAGGACGGCGCCACCCTGACCCCGGAAACCCCTGTCACCCTGACCTGGGACAACGGCGCGGGCCTCGTCTTCCGCCGCGAATACGCGGTCGACCCCGACTACATGTTCACCGTGACCCAGTCGGTGGAGAACACCACCGGCGCCGCCGTCAACTTGCGCCCCTACGGCCTGCTGCGCCGCCACGGCGAACCCTCGACCCTGCAGAACTTCTTCGTGCTGCACGAAGGCCTCGTCCGGATGTCGGACGGCACGCTGCAGGAAGAGAAATACAAGAAGATGACCGAGTTCGACACCGACACGCGCGAAGGCGCGCCGGCGGATCGTGTCGAGGTCACCGAGAACGGCTGGATCGGCTTCACCGATCACTACTGGATGTCGACGCTGATCCCGCAGCAGGGCCAGCCCTTCCGCTCGGTCGCCAAGTACTACCCGAACGCGGACATCTACCAGACCGAGGCGGTCATGCCGCTGCAGGAGATTGCCCCCGGCGCGACCGGCACCTCCGAGACCCGGCTCTTTGCCGGTGCCAAGGAAACCGACACCATCCGCCACTACCAGGACGACGAGGGCGTCGACCGCTTCATCGACTCGATCGACTGGGGCTGGTTCTTCTTCCTGACCAAGCCGATCTTCGCCGTGCTGCACTGGCTGTCGGTCTTCTTCGAGGGCCTGGGCCTCAAGGGCCACATGGGCTGGGCGATCATCGCACTGACCATCCTGCTCAAGGCGCTGCTCTTCCCGCTGGCCTACAAGTCCTACGCCTCGATGGCGAAGATGAAGGAACTGCAGCCGCAGATGGAGAAGCTGAAGGAGCGCGCAGGCGACGACCGTCAGAAGCTCCAGAAGGAGATGATGGAACTCTACAAGAAGGAGAAGGTGAACCCCGCCGCGGGCTGTCTGCCGATCCTGCTGCAGATCCCGATCTTCTTCTCGCTCTACAAGGTGATCTTCGTCACCATCGAACTGCGGCACGCCGCATGGGTCGGCTGGATCCGCGACCTTTCGGCGCCCGATCCCTCGTCGATCCTGAACCTCTTCGGCCTGCTGCCCTTCGCGCCGCCGAGCCCGGAGAGCTTCATCGCCATCCTCAGCCTCGGCGTGCTGCCGATCCTGCTGGGTATCTCGATGTGGCTGCAGCAGAAGCTGAACCCGGCACCCGCCGACAAGTCGCAGGCGATGATCTTTGCCTGGATGCCCTGGGTCTTCATGTTCATGCTGGGCAACTTTGCCTCCGGCCTGGTGCTCTACTGGATCACCAACAACACGATCACCTTCATCCAGCAGTACACGATCATGCGGAGCCACGGGTTCAAGCCCGACGTCTTCGGCAACATCCGGAACTCGGTGAAGTTCGGCAAGAAGGACGCCGGCAAGAAAGCCGGGGACAAGAAGTAATGGCCCGCCTCGCCGCCATCTGGCGCCATCCGGTCAAGGGTGTGGGGGCCGAGCCCCTCACCCGCACCGGGCTGGAGGCGGCGCGGCCCCTGCCCGGTGACCGGGCCTGGGCCATCCTCACGGGCGACGCGCAGGCCACGGGCGACTGGATGCCCTGCCGCAACTTCGCCCGCGGCTGCTATGCCCCGCGGCTCATGGCCGTGACGGCGGACAGCCACGACGACGGGCGGATCACCTTCCGCCATCCCGATCAGGCGCCGATCACCCTCGACCCTGCCCGCGACGGTGGGTTGCTGGTCGAGTGGATCGCGCCGCTCTATTCCGACGACCGCCCCGCCCCGCGGGAACTGGTCGCAGCGCCCGCGCAGGGCATGACCGATGCGGATTTCCCCTCGGTCGCGCTGCTGGGGCGTGCCTCGCTGGAGGCGCTCTCTGCCGCCTGTGGCACGGCACTGGACGAACGCCGTTTTCGCGGCAATCTTTGGATCGAGGGGCTGGAGCCCTTCGCGGAATTCGACTGGGTCGGCCGGCGGCTGACCCTCGGCGGGGCCGAGCTTGAAGTGTTGGAACGGATCGGGCGCTGTCGCGCCACCGAAGCCAACCCCGAGACCGGCACCCGCGACGTGAACACGCTGAAAGCCCTGCGGGAGCATTTCGGCCATACTGATTTCGGCGTCTACGCCCGCGTGATCCGCGGGGGCGAGATTGCCCTTGGTGACGAAGTGGTCCTGCAATGAGCGCCCCCCTGCCCTTCCCCCTGGCCGAAGAGCCCGACGACACCACCCGTGAAGCGGGCCGGATGCTGTTCGCCACCGGGGCCGAGTTCCTGAAGGGCGTCGTGGCCATGAACGGCCTGCCCCCCGCCGACCGGATGGAGGTCTGCTTTGCCGGGCGCTCCAACGTGGGCAAGTCGACGCTGATCAACGCGCTGACCGGGCGCAAGGCGCTTGCCCGCGCCTCGAACACGCCGGGCCGCACGCAGGAGATCAACTTCTTCACGCTGGCCGACAGCCACTACCTCGTCGACCTTCCGGGCTATGGCTATGCCAATGCGCCGCTGGCCGTGGTGGAGAAGTGGCAGCGCCTGCTGAAGCAATACCTCTCGGGCCGCCAGACCCTGCGCCGCGCCTTCGTGCTGATCGACACGCGCCACGGGGTGAAACCGGTGGACGAAGAGATCATGGCGCTGCTCGACAGCTCTGCCGTGACCTTCCAGGTGGTGATGACCAAGGCCGACAAGGTGAAGGTCGCGGAACGCGACAAGATCCTGTCGCAGGTGCGGGGGGCGCTGTCCAAGCACCCCGCCGCCTACCCCGAGATCGTGCTGACCTCTTCCGAGAAGGGGGAAGGCGTCGAAACCCTGCGCGCGATCATCGCCAGTCTGGAATAAGACGTCTGGAATAAGACGTCTGGCGTACCGCGTCGGGAATGACACCTCTGGCAGAGCGCCGACCTGTCGCGCGCTTGCGGGCGTCAGAAGTGGTAGCTGATCCGGGCCGTGATCGCATTCAGCCCCAGTGAGCCGCCACCGCCTTCGAAGTCGTTGAACGCGTGGTGGGTCAGTTCGCCGCCCACGGTGAAGGGCCCATAGACCTTCACGTCGACGCCCACGCCCACCATCCAGCCGAGATCGTCACCGAAGGAGCCGGAGGCGTAAGAGATCCCCGCGATCCCGTACCAGAGCACGTCACCGGTGCCCTGTCCGAACCGCAGTTTGAGGCTGACCAGATCGCTCAGATCCCCGCCGGGCACCTCGATCCCGGTATCGGTCCACTGCAGTTCCGTCCCCCAGACCATATGGCCGTTTGACCAGTCACGGCCCACGTGGAGCGAGCGCATCCCCTCGTCGCGGGTCTCCCCGAAGGCGAGGCCGAGGTTGCCGCCTGCATAGAGGCCATCCCATTCGTGCCGGGACTGGGCGGAGGCCGCGCTGGCGGCAAGACAGGCTGCGGTTGTGGCGGCAGCCGTGGCGATGGCGAGAGATGTGCGGCGCATGACTTGGTTCCCCGATCTCAACTTCTCGTGTGGGGACAACGCCGAAAGTGGCCGATTTGTTTCCTGTCGACGCGCAGGTTCCCGCTGAGACGCGTTTTCGCCGCCCTGCCCGACGCGCCGGATCAGGTATCGGCAGCACCGTTTCCCCAAGTCTGGTACCCGCGGGCGTCAGGGATCAGGCACGAAAAAGCCCGGTCCGCCGGGGGAGGCGGGCCGGGCCGTTGGCTTCCGATCTCGGGGCGCGAGGATCAGAAGCGGTAGTTCACGCGGGCTGCGAGGGTGTTGCCGCTGGCATCCACACCCGAGCCGTCGAAGTCATCGAAGCTGTGGTACAGGTATTCGCCACCGACCGAGATGGTGTCGGTCAGCATGTGCTCGACGCCTGCACCAACAACGTAGCCGGTGTCGTCAGCGCCATCGACCCACGCTTGCTCGGCACCGCCGGTTGCGTAGATCATCGTGCGGCCAAGGTCGTAACCAACGCGGGCTTTCGCGGCCAGCAGGCTGTCGACGTCGACGCCGCCGATGCTCAGGTTGGTACCCGAGTAGGCCAGTTCGCCACCGAGAATCCAGTTGCCGAAGTCGTAGTCGTAACCGCCTTGCACGCCGTAGGCGACGCCGTCGTCATCGAAGCTGCCGGCTTCGCCGTTGGCCCAGCCGAGGCTCAGACCGGTGTAGCCGCCGGTCCAGTCGTTGCCGTAGGTCACGGGCGCGGCTTGCACGGGGGTGATTGCGGGTTCCATGGGCGCCGGCTCGAGGCTGCCTGCGAGAGCGGGCGAAGCGAGGGCGGTGGCGGCAGCAAGGGAAATTGCGGTGATACGGATCATGTCTTTACTCTCCATCGTTCGGGCGTTTGGCCCATTCGTGCCCGACATCCGGCCGGGTTCGGTTGCTCGATCGTTTCAGTGGCAACGAGGATGAGCATGACTCGCTCGCTGCACTGATTGGACAACGCTGAGATAGCAGTTGGGTTTCTTTTCGGTAGAGGGCGGCAGGGTCATAGGCTTGAAGTGGCCTATCGCGCAGCGCGCCGTGAAATCGGCGCGTGTGAAGGATTTCCAACCGTCGCGAAATCACGACAAACTATTGTTTTTAGTAGCTTTAATTTTCAAGGACACGACTTCGTGTCGGCCAAGTATGGCTGATCCTCCGTGGTCTTCCCGCCCGCCATTTCCGGAGGTGAGACACCGGCCCCATCCGCCTCTCACATGACCCGGCGGAAGCCTCGAAAAACCCGGGAACCGGAGCGCCGGAAGCGGTTCGGCCGGGCGCAAGACCGGTCCTGACGCTCTGACGCTTGGCACCCACCGCGCGAGCGACTATCAACGGACGAACCTTGGGGAAATCCGGATGAGAAAACAGACCATGAATCGCGACTGGATCGCCACCGCCCGCACCCTCTCCGAAGCACTGCCCTACCTGCAGCGCTATGACGAAGCGATCGTCGTCGTGAAATTCGGCGGCCACGCCATGGGTGACGACGAGGCAATGGAAACCTTTGCCCGCGACATCGTCCTGATGCGTCAGGTCGGCGTGAACCCGGTGATCGTCCACGGCGGCGGCCCCATGATCAACGAGATGCTCGAAAAGCTCGAGGTGAAATCCGAGTTCGTGAAGGGCAAGCGCGTCACCGACGAGAAGACCATGGAAGTGGTCGAGATGGTTCTCTCCGGGCAGGTGAACAAGCGCATCGTGCAGGCGATCGGCGAACAGGGCGGCAAGGGCGTGGGCCTCAGCGGCAAGGACGCCAACCTGATCATCTGTGAACAGGACAACCCCGACCTCGGCTTCGTGGGCCGTCCGGTGCAGATGGACACCACCATCCTGCACGCGATGTTCAAGCAGGAGATTATCCCCGTGATCGCGCCCATCGGCATGGGCCGTGACGGCGAGACCTTCAACATCAACGGCGACACCGCCGCCGGGGCCATCGCCGGCGCGCTGAAGGCCGACCGGCTGCTGCTGCTGACCGACGTTGCGGGCGTGAAGAACGCGCAGGGCGAGGTCATGACCGACCTGACCGCCGCGCAGATCCGCGAGATGACGGACGACGGCACCATCGCTGGCGGCATGATCCCCAAGACCACCACCGCGCTCGACGCGATCGCCAGCGGCGTGCGCGCCGTGGTTATCCTCGACGGCCGCGCGCCGAACTCGGTCCTGCTGGAGCTCTTCACCGAACACGGTGCCGGGTCGATCATCCGGGCCCGCTGAGGTTATGGGACCGGGCTGGGAGGCGCTCGCCGACGCCGCGCGCCTCCGCCACCTGCGCCTGCTGGGCGGGTTCCGCCCCGGCCCGCAGGACGACGCCCCCGAGGGCTGCGTCACGCTCCTGCTGCTGGGGCCGGACGAGCCGGGCGGCTTCTGGGAACACTTCACCGACCAACCCGAGTATCGCGACGGGCTGCCCGATCCGATGGACCGCTGGTCGGCCCGGGTGATCGGCGCATGGGCCGACGATCTGGGCGCACGCGCGCTCTATCCCTTCGGCGGCGCGCCCTACCATCCGTTCTATCGCTGGGCCGTCGCGGCCGGCGTTGCCGCCCCCTCCCCCGTGCGGTTGCTCTGCGGCCCCGAGAGCGGGCTGTTCGTCTCCTTCAGGGGGGCACTCGCCCTCAACTGGCCCGTGGCCCTGCCCGCGCCCTCCGACGCGCCCTGCGAGGCCTGTGCGGCGCCCTGCGCCACCGCCTGCCCCGTGGGCGCCCTGACACGCGATGGCTACGACGTGCCGCGCTGCAAGGCCTACCTGGAGACACCGGCGGACGCGGACTGCCTGCACCGGGGGTGCGCGGTCAGGCGGTCTTGCCCCCCCGGCGCCGCCTATGGCAGGGTCGAGGGACAATCCGCTTTTCACATGCGCCATTTCCTTTGACGAGTTCCCGATGCCCCGACGCCTGATCCTGATGCGCCATGCCAAGTCCAGCTGGAAGCATCCCGGGCTCTTCGACCATGCCCGTCCGCTGAACGGCCGTGGTCGCGCCTCGGCCCAGGCCCTTGGCCACTGGCTGCGGGACCGGGGGTATCTTCCGGACGAGGCCCTCGTCTCCGACGCGGTGCGCACGCAGGAGACCTGGGAGCGGCTCGGGCTCGACGCCCCGGCGGACCTGCGCGAAGACCTCTACCACGCCGATCCCGCCACCCTGATGGCCGCGCTGCGCGAGGCGACGGGCGACTGCGTGCTGATGCTGGGCCACAACCCGGGCCTCGGGGATTTCGCGCTCAGCCTGACGGACCATGCCCCCGCCCATCCCCGGTTCGAGGATTTCCCGACCGGCGCGACCCTCGTGGCCGACTTCGATATCGACGACTGGCGCAAACTGGCGCCCGGCAGCGGCACGGCACTGGATTTCGTCATCCCCCGCGAGTTGCTCGAAGAGGGCGAGGCGCAGGCCTGAGCGCCTGCCCTGCCCCATACGCCTCTGACTGGACCAGACGGCACCGTCGGGAGTGCCCTGCCCACCACAGACCGGCCACGAGTCCGGGCAAACAGGCCTGAACGACCAAGGGGGCGCGGATCAAGGCATGAAGAGGCAGAGGGCAGACATGACAAAGGGGCCAGTGGGCCCCTTTTCGTTTGCGCGGTGCTGGCGTTCCACCCTCTTGAGGAAGCTGCGGAAGCGCGCCGGGGTCCTCCCTCCCGACGCGCTTCCGCCCCTCGCTGAAAGGTCAGCCTCTCCCTGACTGACCTCCCCACAAAGGCGGCTGCGCGGATCCGGCTCAGTGGCCGAGGATCTGCGACAGGAACAGCTTGGTGCGTTCGGACCGGGGATTGTTGAAGAACTCTTCGGGCTCGTTCTGTTCAACGATCTGCCCTTGGTCCATGAAGATCACCCGGTTCGCAACCTGCCGTGCAAAACCCATCTCGTGAGTCACACATAGCATGGTCATCCCCTCCTGCGCCAGTTCGATCATCGTATCGAGGACCTCTTTGATCATCTCCGGATCGAGCGCCGAGGTGGGCTCGTCGAAGAGCATGATCCGGGGCTTCATGCAGAGCGAGCGCGCGATGGCCACACGCTGCTGCTGACCGCCCGAGAGCTGTCCCGGATACTTCAGCGCCTGGTCCGGAATCTTCACTTTCTCGAGGAAATGCATCGCCGTTTCCTCGGCCTCCTTCCTGGGAACCTTGCGGACCCAGATCGGAGCGAGCGTGCAGTTTTCCAGGATCGTGAGATGCGGGAAGAGGTTGAAGTGCTGGAAGCACATGCCGACCTCGGAGCGGATCTTGTCGATGTTCTTGAGGTCCGAGGTCAGTTCGGTCCCGTCGACGATGATCTGCCCGGCCTGGTGTTCCTCCAGACGGTTGATGCAGCGAATCAGCGTCGACTTGCCCGAGCCCGAGGGCCCGGCGATGACGATCCGCTCGCCCCGGTTCACGGTCAGGTTGATGTCCCGCAGAACGTGGAACTGGCCGTACCACTTGTTCATGTTGCGGATTTCGATGGCGACCTCGTCCGAGACCTTCATCGCCGAGCGGTCGATTGGGGTATCCATAGCAAGTTCAGACATGGAAGTTTCCTCTTAGCGGTGCCCGGTCTGGAGACGGCGCTCCAGATACATCGAGTAGCGGGACATGGAGAAACAGAAGATGAAGAAGACCAGGCCGATGAAGATGAACAGCTCCCAGTATACGCCGTTCCAGGCCGTGTCGGCGCGGATCGCGTTGGAGAGGCCGATCGGGTCGAACATCGAGATGATCGAGACCAGCGTGGTATCCTTGAAGACGCCGATGAAGGTCGAGACGATCCCCGGGATCGAGATCTTCAGCGCCTGCGGCATGATGATCAGCCGCTGCGACTGCCAGTAGTCGAGGCCGAGGCTGTCGGCGCCCTCGTACTGGCCCTTGGGCAGGGCCGCGAGGCCCCCGCGCACCACCTCTGCCATGTAGGCCGAGGCGAAGAGCGTCACCATGATGATGACCCGCAGGATGATGTCGAAGTTGGTGCCCGGCGGCAGGAAGATGTTCAGCAGCACCGAAGCCACGAAGAGCAGCGTGATCAGCGGCACGCCGCGGATGAACTCGATGAAGCCGACGCACATCGCCTTGACCAGCAGCAGGTCCGACTGACGGCCAAGCGCCAGCAGGATGCCGATGGGCAGCGAGCACAGGATCGCCGTGACGCCGATGGTGATCGAGAGCATGAAGCCCCCGAACTGGCGCGAGGCGATCGCCTCGATCCCGATGGGCAGGACCGCCGACAGGCCACCGGCCACGGTACCGGCAAGCGCCACCCACCAGATCACGGCCAGCACGACGCCGATGATCAGCGCCAGCGCCGGGTTCAGCACCGAGGTGAGGAACTTCAGCGACAGGCCGATGATGACGAAGCCGAGGATCGCGACGATCGGGTTCCAGATCGTCCCACCCCAGAGCAGCCAGGCCGCGATGAAGGGGTAGAGCATCGAGAAGTAGATCACCTTGGCCGGGACGAGGTGCCGGAACAGCAGCGGGCCGAGGGCGACCAGCAGCAGGATCAGCGACAGCACCGGGCGCCAGTAATGCTCGGGCGGGTAGAAGCCGAACATCAGCTGTTTCCAGCGTTCGCTGATCACGCCCCAGCAGGCCCCGCCATGGGGCTTGTTGAGGGCGCCGATGATCTCGCGGCACTCGTTCAGGCTGGTGGCCTGCCAGGTGGGAGAGATGATCCAGGGGAGCAGCCGGTAGGCCAGCCACAGGATGAAAAGGCCCGACAGGACGGACAGGACCGTGTTGAACCAGCCCGAGAACAGGTTGGTCTTGGCCCAGCCCAGGGGGCCGACGGTCGAGGCCGGCGGCTCCTGCTGGGGCAGCATGGTCTCGCGGACGTAGGAGACGGTTTCTGCGTGCGTATCGCTCATGTCACCGCTCCACCAGTTTAACGCGGGAGTTGTAGAAGTTCATCACGGCCGAGATCGCCAGCGAGATCGCCAGGTAGATCAGCATGCCCAGCAGAACGGTCTCGAGCTCGCGCCCGGTCTGGTTCAGCGTGATGCCCATCAGCGTGCCGGTGATGTCCATGTATCCGACCGCGATCGCCAGCGAGGAGTTCTTGGTCAGGTTCAGGTACTGCGAGATCAGCGGCGGGATGATGACCCGCAGCGCCTGCGGCAGGATGACGAGCCGCATGGTGATGCTGGGCCGCAGGCCAAGGGCGGAGGCCGCCTCGGTCTGCCCTTTCGAGATCGCGAGGATACCGGCGCGGACGTTCTCGGCGATGAAGGCCGCCGTGTAGAGCGACAGGGCCAGCCAGAGCGCGATCAGCGAGTTCCGCAGGTGCGTCCCGCCCGAGAAGTTGAAGCCCGACAGCTCCGGGTAGCCGAGGTGGAAGCCGAGAATCACCAGCAGGGCCGCGAGCGGCACGAAGATGACGCCGAGGCGCATGTACCACGTCCTGGGCCGCACGCCGGTGGCTTCCTGCGTGGCATCGGCCTTCAGCTTGATCCGGTGCGAGACGTAGAAGCCGATCGCCAGGACGATCAGGATCGCGATCAGGTCGATGCTGATGTTGAACAGGTTGCCGACCGGGATGTCGCCGAGACTGCGCGAGAACAGCGGCTCGGGGATATAGACGCCCCGGTTCGTGATCGCGACAGTGTCGAAGAGCTTCATGCTCGCCTCGGCATCGTCGCCCCGGAAGGCGCGTGGGGCCGGCAGGCTCTCGATCAGGATCGCCATGCAGAGCACGATCCACATCAGGACCGGCACGTTGCGGAACATCTCGACGTAGACCGCCATCAGGCGCGAGATCAGCCAGTTGTTCGACAGGCGCAGCACGCCGACGATCACGCCGACCACCGTTGCGGTGACGCAGCCGAGGAAGGCCACCAGAAGCGTGTTCAGCAGGCCGACGAAGGCGGCGCGCAGGTGGCTGTCCTGGTTGTTGTAGTCGATCAGACGCTGGTTGATGTCATAGCCCGCAGGCTCCATCAGGAAGCCGAAGCTGGGCTCCTTCCCGAGGTCTGCCAGGTTCTGTGCCGTGTTCGAAATCAGCCAGCCGAAGAAAAGAAGGAAGCAGATCAACGCAATGATCTGGAAGGTGATCGCCCGATACCGCGTATCGTAGATCAACATGGATAGGCGAAAGGACTCCGACGGAGGATCGGTCAAAGTGGTCATCGCTGAATGTTCCCCGTATCCGGCCTTGTTTTAGTCGGGCGTCTTTGCGCCTTCGGCCGGTCTCTTGTTTGTCACGCATCCGTCGTTGCGGCTGCGCAGGAAACACGAAGGGCGCGGTTTGACCGCGCCCTTCGCCGTAGGTCTTACCGGAACGGCGGGGCGTACATCAGGCCGCCTTCGGTCCACTGCGCGTTCAGGCCGCGCGACAGGCCGATCGGGGTTTCTTCACCGATGTTCGTGGCGAAGATCTCGCCGTAGTTGCCGCCCGCGGAGATCGCGTTCACGGCCCAGTTGGCTTCGAGGCCGAGCATCTCGCCCAGGTTGCCTTCGGTGCCGAGCATGCGGTTCATCTCGGGGTTGTCGCCGGCTGCGGCGGACAGGTCACCCACGTTGGTCGAGGTGATGCCCATTTCCTCTGCCGCGACCAGCGCGTAGAGGGTCCAGCGCACGATGTCGCCCCATTCGTCGTCGCCGTGGCGAACGAGCGGGCCGAGCGGCTCTTTCGAGATGATCTCGGGCAGGATCACGTGATCCGCGGGGGTTTCGAAGGTGGCGCGGGTTGCGGCCAGGCCCGAAGCGTCGGTGGTGTACACGTCACAGGCACCGGCGAGGTACTGCTGCTGCGCTTCGGCGTTGGTTTCGATCGGCACCGGCTCGTAGTTCATGCCGTTCTTGCGGAAGTAGTCCGCCAGGTTGAGCTCGGTGGTGGTGCCGGTCTGGATGCAGACGGTCGCGCCGTCCAGTTCCTTGGCCGAGGACACACCCAGTTCCTTGGGAACCATGAAGCCCTGACCGTCGTAGTAGTTCACACCGGTGAAGGTGAACTTCAGGTCGACGTCACGGGACAGGGTCCAGGTGGTGTTCCGGGCCAGCATGTCGATCTCGCCGGAGGACAGCGCGGTGAAGCGGGTCTTGCCGGTGGTCGAGACGAATTCGACGGCGGACGGATCGCCGAGCACTGCGGCGGCAACGGCACGGCAGACGGCAACGTCGAAGCCGCCCCACTCGCCGTTCGCGTCGGGTGCCGAGAAGCCGGCCAGGCCGGTCGACACGCCGCAGTTCAGCTTGCCGCGTGCCTTGACGTCATCCAGGGTCGCAGCCGCGGAGGCGCCCGCGGCCAGACCGGCGACCGTCAGCGCGCCAAGAAATACGGATTTTTTCATATTTACCTCTTCCTGATTGTCCGCCCGTTCACTGTGGCGGTTTCTACCGGCCCCCTTCGGACCGGTGGGCGATACGATGTACTGATCGGGTTCTCCCCCCGTCAGTGCTCGAAGTGTGGGCGGATTCATCACAATTGGTCAAGTGCACCATCAAGAAAAAGCAACGCCTTACGGCGCTGCTTACTCTCGGTCAGCAGGGCAGTGCTTGCGGATCGGGCGGTCTCGCTACCGGCCGGTGACCATTTGGTAAAATTTATGGGCGTGGAGGAAGGCATCGCGCTTGATTTCAGCCACTTCCGTGGCCTCCTCGTCCGCGCCCCACTGCTCTTCCTGCCAGGCGTCATCGAGGCGCGCGGCCTCCCAGAGCGTCTCTGCCGGGGCCACGCCCTCGATCGTGGCGAGCGCCAGAATCAGCGATCCCGGCAGCGCCACGAGGTCATGGAAGGCGGCCAGCTGGAACGGCTCCATATCGTCGAGCGTGGCGGCAAGCGCGCTCAGCGCGGCGGGATCCTGCGCGCGGGGCATGATCCCTTGCTGCACCACGAGACGCGCGCCATATGTCTCCGCCGCCCAGTCGAGCAGCGGGTCCCATGCGGCGGCCTGACGGGCGGCCAGTTCCTCGGGCCCCTCGGCACGGTAACACAGCAGGTCTGTCTCGGCATAGGCGGCCAGCATGGCGGCCACCTCGTCGCGCTGCGGGCGCACCTTGTCCACCGCGCTGTTGGCGGTGCGGGTGAAGGGCATCTGCTGCGGCTTCACTTCGTCCTGCTGGGCCTCCCATTCCTGCGCCATGGCCTCGGCCAGGGCGCGGGAGGGCAGCGGCAGGCGGCTCTTCAGGGGCGTGCGCAGCTCGCGTCCATCGAGATGGACCAGGTGCCCATCCTCGGCCTCGGCGACCGAGACCTCCTTCCAGAAGCGTTTCGCCTTCCAGCCGCTCATGCGACCTCCTCGCGCCAGAGCGCATCAATCGTGTCGGGCAGGTCGCGCGGATCATCCACGACCACGTTGGCCTGCGCCAGTTCGCGGCGCGGGTGGAAGCCCCAGCTGACCCCGATGGTGCGCATGCCGGCGGCACGGCCCATGTCCATGTCGAAGCTGGTGTCGCCGATCATCACGGCATCCTCCGGGCCCACCCCGCAATCGGACATGGCCGCCAGCAGCATCGAGGGATGCGGCTTGGACGGGTGGTCATCCGCCGTCTGGAGCGAGAGGAAATGCTTGGACAGCCCGGTCACCTCCAGCAGCGACACGAGGCCGCCGCGGGATTTGCCCGTAGCCACTGCCATCAGGATGTCGGGCCGGGCGTTGAGCTGTTCCAGCACCGCCGGGATATGATCGTAGAGCTTGATGAAGCCGCGTCCGCCCGCGTCACGCAGCCCGCGATGGTGCGCCCGGTAGGTCGCGGCCATCCGCGTGACCCGCTCGGCATCGTTGCCCGGTGCGATCTGCGCGATGCCGATCTCCAGCGTCAGCCCGACGATGGAGAGCATCACATCGCGCGGCGGCGGGGCAAGGCCCTCGGCCTCGAAGGCGGCGGCCATGGAGGCCGTGATGCTGCCCTGACTGTCCGACAGCGTGCCGTCCACGTCCCAGATGATCAGCTTCGGCGTCGTCGTCATCAGCGCAGCTCCTCGAAGGGGTCGGCGGCGGCGAGGTCCTCGGTCCAGCCGAAGGTCTCCCAGCTGTGGGCCATGTGCTCGGGCAGCGGGGCGGTGACGGTGATCATCTTGTGGGTCACAGGATGCTCGAAGGTCATTGAGCGCGCATGCAGGTGCAGCTTCTTCGAGATGATCCCGCCCAGCTGTGCCCCCCAGCCATCGCCGAGGTTTTCCTGACCCGAGCCACCGTACTTGCCGTCCCCGATGATCGGATGCCCGATCTCAGCCATGTGGGCGCGCAGCTGGTGGGTCCGGCCGGTCAGCGGCTCCATCGCGACCCATGCGGCGCGGCTCGCCACGCGGTAGAGCGTGGCATAGAGCGTATGGGCGCGCTTGGCGTCCGGGGTCTTGTCGATGTCGCGCGGATGCACGGCGATCATCTTCTCGCCCTCGCCACCCTTGCCGTGGCCCGGGGCCTTCATCAGGCCATAGCGGATTTCCCCAAGGTAGGGCGTGGGCACGCCGGCGACGAGCGCCCAGTAGATCTTGCGCGTCTGCTTGTGGCGCAGCGCGGCGGTCAGCGCCTGCGCGGTCGCCCGGTCACGGGCCAGCAGCAGCACGCCCGAGGTATCCTTGTCGAGCCGGTGCACGAGACGGGGCTTTTCTTCGAACCCGAACTTCAGCGCCTCGGCCAGCCCGTCCACGTGACGGGTCTGCTTGCTGCCGCCCTGCGTCGGCAGGCCCGCGGGCTTGTTGATCGCGATGACCTGATCATCGCGGTAGATCACGCAGGACTGGATCAGCTTGGCATCCGCGTCCGAGACCTTGGGCTCGCGCGGCTTGGGCGCCTTGCCCTCGGGCTCCGGCTCGGGCAGCGGCGGAATGCGCACGTCCTGCCCGGCTTCCAGCCGCGTATTGGCCTTCACCCGGCCGCCGTCCACCCGCAGCTCGCCCTTGCGGCACATCTTCTCGATGCGGCCCTGCGGAACATGGGGGAAAAGACGCCGCAGCCAGCGGTCCAGCCGCTGCCCGCCGTCGCCGGGGCCCACGGTGATCGTCTGCACCTTGCTGGTCATGCCAGTACACTCCGCATCAGGGCGGCGCCGCCGATCAGCGCCGCGAAGGAGAACAGGAGGGAGAGCCCCACATAGAGCACCGCGTTGCCGCCCTGCCCCCGTTCAATCATGGTCCAGGCCTCCAGCGAGAAGGACGAGAACGTCGTGAATCCGCCGAGGACTCCGGTCGCGAGGAAGGGGTTCCAGTGGGACAGCCCCTTGCTTCCGAGGAAGACCACCAGCATTCCCATCAGCCCACAGCCGATGATGTTCGCGCTCAGCACGCCGAGCGGAAAGCCCGGCCCCACGAGACGGAACACCCCGACCCCCAGAAGGTAGCGGCAGGAGGCGCCGATGGCGCCACCGAGGGCAACTTGTAGAACGGTCAGTATCATCGCGGTTCCATCGCGCCGGAGCGGCGGGTTGTCAAGAAATCCGCCCCCGGGGGGCGCGATCCCCTTCCCTATAGGAATGCCGGGCGAGTTGGAAGCACCATGACGCGGCGCTCAGCCGCCGGTCTGCCGCTTCGCCCGCAGGCGCGCGAAGTATTCGGCCCGCTTCTTCAGCTCGCGCTCGAAGCCGCGCTCGACCGGCTGGTAAAGCGTGGGCCGCTGGACCCCCTCGGGGAAGTAGTTCTGCCCCGAGAAGCCGTCCTCGGCATCGTGGTCGTACTGGTAGTCGCGCCCGAACCCCTGATCCTTCATCATCCGCGTGGGCGCATTGATGATATGCTTGGGCGGCATCGCCGACCCGGTCTGCCGTGCCAGCGCCTTGGCCGCCGAAAGCGCCTTGTAGGAGGAGTTCGTCTTGGGCGCGAGGGCGAGGTAGATCACCACCTGCGCCAGCGCCAGCTCACCCTCCGGCTGGCCGATCCGCTCGTAGAGCTGCCATGCGTCGAGGCAGACCGACTGCGCCTGCGGATCGGCGAGGCTGATGTCCTCGACCGCCATGATCGACAGCCTGCGGAACAGGTAGCGCGGGTCCTCGCCGCCCTCCAGCATCCGCGCCAGCCAGTAGATCGCCGCGTCCGGGTCCGACCCCCGGATGGATTTGTGCAGCGCCGAGATCAGGTTGTAATGCTCGTCGCCGGACTTGTCGTATTTCGCCGCCCGGCGCATGAGCCGCTTGGACAGCCCCTCGGTGTCGAGCTTGCCCTCGACCTTCCACGAGGTGGCCTGTTCCACGAGGTTCAACAGCGCCCGCCCGTCGCCGTCGGCCATCTCCTGCATCGCTTCGCGGGCGGGGCCGTCCAGCGGCAGGGTGCGGCCCAGCTCCTGCTCGGCCCGCTGGGTCAGACGCTCCATCTCGGCCAGCGTGAGGCGTTCGAGGGTCAGCACCTGCGAACGCGACAGAAGCGCCGCATTCAGCTCGAAGGAGGGGTTCTCGGTCGTGGCGCCGACCAGCAGGATCGTCCCGTCTTCCATATGCGGCAGGAACCCGTCCTGCTGCGCCTTGTTGAACCGGTGGATCTCGTCGACGAAGAGCAGTGTCCCCTGCCCGGCCCGGCGGCGCTGCTTGGCCGCTTCGAAGACCTTCTTGAGGTCCGCGACGCCGGTGAAGATCGCGCTCACCTGTTCGAAATGCAGGTCGGTCTCATGGGCCAGCAGGCGGGCGATCGTGGTCTTGCCCACGCCCGGCGGCCCCCAGAGGATCAGCGAGGAGAGCGAGCCCGAGGCCAGCATCACGCCAAGCGGCCCGTCCGGGCCCAGCACCTGTTCCTGCCCGATGACCTCGGCCAGCGAGACCGGGCGCAGCCGGTCTGCCAGCGGGCGGGGGGCCTGACGGCCGCCGCCCGCAGCCTGAGTGTCGCCAGGATCAGTGCCGGGACCAGTGTCGAAAAGATCGCTCATGCCCCGGATCTGACCTGTCAGAGACGGAAACGCAACTGCATCCGTTGTCCGCCGCGCAGCAGCACCAGTTCCAACCAGCGTCCCGGATCGGACAGCGCGCGCTGCGCCTCCTTCGTGGTCGTGATGCTGGTGCCATTCACCGATTGCAGCACGTCACCGGTCCGCAGCCCCGCGCGCGGCCCCATCGGACCGGGATCGGCCACCACGACGCCCGAGGCTAACAGCGGCAGGCCCAGTTCGGCCATGACGGCGGGGTTGATCCGCTCCAGCACGAGGCCGGGGATGACCGAGCGCTCAGGCAGGGTCACCCGGTTGCGGGCGGGTTCCTCCGGGGCGTCGATCAGGTCGACGGTCACGTTCTGCGGTTTGCCATCGCGGAAGCGGGTGACCTCGGTCGTGTGGCCAAGACCGGCGATCGTCATGCGGAACAGCATCTCGGCGGGGGTGTTCACCGGCTCGCCGTCCACGTCCATCACCACGTCGCCTACCTGGAAGCCCGCGGCGAGGAAGGGGCTGGCGTCATGCAGCTCCGAGATCAGCACCCCGCCCGGCAGGTCGAGGCCGAGGGCCTGCGCCATCTGCGCGTCCACCGGCTGTCCGGTCATCCCCGCCCATGGGCGTTCGAAATCCGTCTTGCCGTCGCGGGCCTGATCCACGAACTGCGCCACCAGCGCGGCGGGAATGGCAAAGCCGATGCCGTTCGACCCGCCCGAGCGGCTGAGAATCGAGGTATTGACCCCGATCAGGTCGCCGTTGATGTCGATCAGCGCCCCGCCGGAGTTGCCCGGGTTGATCGGCGCATCGGTCTGGATGAAGTAGCCCCGCGCGTTGCCCGTGGCCGTGCCCGACCGCGCAAGCCCCGAGACGATGCCGGAGCTGACGGTCTGCCCGACGCCGAAGGGGTTGCCGACCGCCAGCACCAGCTCCCCCACCTCGACATCGTCGCTGTCGCGCAGGGTCAGGTGCGGCATGTCCTGCGCCCCCTTCAGCTTGAGAATGGCAAGGTCCGCCTCCTCGTCCGCCAGCAGCACGTCGGCGTCGTATTCGGCGCGGTTGTTCAGCACGATGCGGATCTCATCCGCGCGGCCCACCACGTGGAAGTTCGTCACCACGATGCCGTCATCCGAGAGCAGCACGCCGGAGCCCAGCGAGTTCTGCACCTGCGGTCGGCCCTGACCGAAGTTCCGGAAGAACTCCGAGAAGAACGGATCGTCCGCGAAGGGCGACCGGCTCTGGACGATGCGCTTGGCATAGATGTTGACGACGGCCGGGGTCGCCTTCTTCACCACGGGCGCGAAACCCATCGAGATCTCGGCCTGGCTCATGGGAACGCGGGTTTCCGCGCTCACCGGCAGCGCGGAAAGCGCCGCGGGCAGGCTGAGGGTGAGAAGGACAAGGGCGGTTCGGACCATGGGCATTTCCCCTCTTCTTGCGTGCAGCCAGCTATCCGCAGCACGCCGGGGATTGCAACAACGCCACCTCCAGCTTCCCGGCCTTGTGAAACCACGCGATGGCGGAGCTGCGCGGATGAAACATCCCGACGCGTGGCCTGTCCGGGGCGACCACGGCCCGTCGACCGGCACGCACCCCGTGCCCCGACGCCCCCTGCCCCGCCCGGCCAACACGGATCGCGAGATCCCTGCCCTGCACCCGACATCACGCAAAAGAAAACCCCCGCCCTCTGGGGGGCGGGGGTTCACTGTCCCTCGGATCAGCGGGCCTTTTGACCCATTAACCGATCTCTCAGTCTTCTGCGGCTTCTTCCGCTTCCAGGCGGGCCTTGTCGGCTGCGCCCTTGGCGTCGACGTCGCGGTCGACGAATTCGATGATCGCCATCGGCGCCATGTCACCGTAGCGGAAGCCGGCTTTCATGATGCGGATGTAGCCACCCTGACGCTCTTTGTAGCGCGGGCCCAGAACCTCGAACAGTTTCTCGACCAGGGCGTCCTGCTTGAGCTGCGATGCGGCCTGACGACGGGCGTGCAGGTCACCGCGCTTGCCGAGCGTGATCAGCTTCTCGACGATCGGGCGCAGTTCTTTCGCCTTGGGCAGGGTGGTCTTGATCTGTTCGTGTTCGATGAGCGAGCCGGCCATGTTTGCCCAGAGTGCCTTGCGGTGCTCGTGGGTGCGGTTCAGGCGGCGGTAGCCTCGTGCGTGACGCATGATAGTCTCCTAACGTGTTTTGCTTTGTCTGGCCGGCGATGCGTGTCACCGGCTCTCCTTGGGGCGGGATTGCCCGGGTCGTGCCGGAGGGGGCGTAGCAGCCCCCTCGCGGAATGTCGATCAGAACTGGTCTTCGAACTTCTTGGCCAGGTCTTCGATGTTGTCCGGCGGCCAGTCCTCGACGTCCATGCCGAGGTGCAGGCCCATGCCCGAAAGCACTTCCTTGATCTCGTTCAGGGACTTGCGGCCGAAGTTCGGGGTGCGGAGCATCTCGGCTTCGGTCTTCTGGATCAGGTCGCCGATGTAGACGATGTTGTCGTTCTTCAGGCAGTTCGCCGAGCGCACGGAGAGTTCGAGCTCGTCCACCTTCTTGAGGAGGAGCGGGTTGAACTCGAGACCGTCGTCGTCGTCCTGACGGGTGGCCGATTCCGGCTCGTCGAAGTTGACGAAGATCGACAGCTGGTCCTGCAGGATGCGCGCGGCATAGGCCACGGCGTCGTCCGGCGTCAGCGAGCCATCGGTTTCGATCTTCATGGTCAGCTTGTCGTAGTCGAGAACCTGACCTTCACGGGTCGGGGTCACTTCGTAGGACACGCGCTTGATCGGCGAGTAGATCGCGTCGATAGGAATCAGGCCGATCGGTGCGTCTTCCGGCTTGTTCTTGTCGGCAGCGACATAGCCCTTGCCGGTGTCGACGGTCAGTTCCACGAAGAAATCCGCGCCCTCGTCGAGGTGGCAGATCACGTGCTCGCGGTTCAGGACCTCGATGCCGGCGGTCTCGGCGATGTCACCGGCGGTGACGATGCCCGGACCCTTGGCGTTGATCGACACGCGCTTCGGCCCCTCGACCTCCATCTTCAGGCTGACGCCCTTGAGGTTGAGGATGATGTCGGTCACGTCTTCGCGGACACCCGCGACGGACGAGAATTCGTGCAGAACGTTGTCGATCTGAACGGAGGTGATGGCGGCGCCCTGAAGCGACGACATCAGCACGCGGCGCAGCGCGTTGCCCAGCGTCAGACCGAAGCCGCGTTCCAGCGGTTCAGCCACGACGGTGGCCTGACGCGACGGGTCTACACCCGGTTTCACGTCGAGCTGCGTCGGCTTGATGAGTTCTGCCCAGTTCTTGTGGATCATGCGTCCCTCCATTCCCGTTCCGTCCCCATGTCCAAAGGTCGAAACTCCCGAGGTTGAAATGACGTAAAGGAGGCCGCGCCTTGGCGCAGCCTCCTGTAAATCTGCAGGGCGGTCAGACCCGGCGGCGCTTCGGCGGGCGGCAGCCGTTGTGGGCGATCGGGGTCACATCACGGATCGAGGTGATGTTGAAACCGACAGCAGCCAGGGCGCGGAGAGCCGATTCACGGCCCGAGCCGGGGCCCTGAACTTCGACTTCCAGCGTTTTCACGCCGTGTTCCTGAGCTTTCTTGCCTGCGTCTTCGGCAGCCATCTGAGCGGCGTAGGGGGTCGACTTGCGCGAGCCCTTGAAGCCCATGGTCCCTGCGGAGGACCAGGAGATGGCGTTGCCCTGAACGTCAGAGATCAGGATCTTTGTGTTGTTGAACGACGAGTTCACATGCGCCACGCCAGCGGCGATGTTCTTGGAGACCTTTTTCTTGCCCCCACGGCGGGTATCACGTGCCATTGGTCAGAGCCCCCCTTATTTCTTCTTGCCGGCGATGGGTTTCGCGGGGCCCTTGCGGGTACGCGCGTTGGTGTGGGTCCGCTGACCACGCACCGGCAGGTTGCGGCGGTGGCGCAGGCCACGGTAGCAGCCCAGGTCCATCAGGCGTTTGATGTTCATCTGCGTCTCGCGACGCAGGTCGCCTTCTACGGTGTAGTTGGCGTCGATGTGTTCACGGATGGCGAGAACTTCGGCATCCGAGAGCTCGTTCACACGACGGGTCGCGTCGATGTTCACAGCGTCGCAGATGGCTTTGGCCGAAGTATGGCCGATACCGGTGATGTAGGTGAGGGCGATCGGTACCCGTTTTGCAGTCGGGATGTTAACGCCGGCGATACGTGCCACGTGTCACTTTCCTTATAGTTGCGGTTCCGTAGCTCCAGAACCTTTTTTCACAACATATGGCCCGTGGCGGAACACCGCGGGCCGCAGCTGAATTCGGCGGGGTCTCGGCAGCTTAACAGAGAGTGACGGAATCACCATCTGGCCGAGATAGGGCGTGGTATGGGGTTTTCGAGGGATCGTCAACCCGTCAAGTCACAATCTCGGTCAGGGGCGGTGATCTGCCCGCCCCTGCCGGTCGTGATCTCAGCCGAGGATCTCGGCGATCGACGCTTTCACGGTGCCGATCTCTGCCAGGCCGTCGACGCCGCGCAGGGTGCCCTTGGCGTGGTAGTAGCCGAGCAGCGGCGACGTCTTCTTGTAGTATTCCATCAGGCGCTTCTTGAGGCTTTCCTCGTTGTCGTCCGCCCGCGCCGTGCCACCGGCCGCAACGGCCTCCTTGGCGCGGTTCACGATACGGCCGACGAGGACCTCGTCGTTCACCTGCAGTTCGATGGCGTGGTCGAGCTTCTGGCCCATCTCCGCGAGCAGCTTCTCCAGCGCGTCGGCCTGGGCCAGCGTGCGGGGGAACCCGTCGAAGATGAACCCGCCCTTGGCGTCGCCTTCCAGCTTCTCGCGGATCAGGCCGATGACGATCTCGTCGGTGACGAGCTCACCGCGGTCCATGACGTCGGCCACGATCTTGCCCATCTCCGTCCCGGAGGTGCGGGCCTCACGCAGCATGTCCCCGGTGGAGAGCTGGATCATGTCACGCTCCTCGACCAGAAAACCTGCCTGGGTGCCTTTGCCTGCGCCGGGCGGTCCGAGAAGGATAATATTCATCGACGTCCGCTTCCTTTTTTGTTGCGCCGCTTGCCTTTGCCGCGGAGCTGGGACTTTTCAATCAGCCCTTCGTACTGGTGCGCCAGAAGATGGCTCTGCACCTGCTGGATGGTGTCCATGGTCACGGAGACCACGATCAGGACCGAGGTGCCGCCAAAATAGAAGGGAATCGTGAATTGGCTACGGAGGATCTCCGGAAGGAGACAAACTGCCGCAAGGTAGGCCGAGCCGAGGATCAGGATGCGGTTCACCACGTACTCGAGGTATTCCGCCGTCCGCTTGCCGGGCCGGATGCCGGGAACGAAGCCGTTCTGGTTCTTCAGGTTGTCCGCCACGTCCTCGGGCTTGAAGGCAACGTTGTGCGTGTAGAAGTAGGCGAAGAAGACGATCATCGCGACGAAGAACAGCAGGTAGAGCGGCTGGCCCGGGCCGAAGTAGGCCAGGATCGTCGACATGATCGGGCCGGTCTGACTGCCCGAGAAGGCCGAGATCGTCACCGGCAGCAGCAGCAGCGAGGAGGCGAAGATCGCCGGGATCACGCCCGCCGGGTTCACCTTGATCGGCAGGTGCGAGGAGCCGCCGTCATAGACCTTCATGCCGACCTGGCGACGCGGGTACTGGATGTGGATCTTGCGCAGCGCGCGTTCCATGAACACTACGAAGGCGATCGTCGCGATGACCATGACGATCACGCCGATGATCACGCCGGGGCTGATGGCGCCCGAACGGCCCGAGACGAAGAACTGCGCCAGTGCGCCGGGCACTTCGGCGATGATGCCCACGAAGATGATGAGCGAGATGCCGTTGCCGATGCCGCGGTTGGTGATCTGCTCACCCAGCCACATCAGGAACATGGTGCCGCCGACGAGGGTGATCATCGTGGTCGAGAGGAAGAACCAGCCCGGATCGAGCGCAAGGGTCGAGCCATCGGCTGCCGGGGTCTGCAGGCCCATGGCGATGCCGTAGGACTGGACCGTCGCCAGCAGCACGGTGCCGTAGCGGGTGTACTGGTTGATCTTCTTGCGGCCCTGCTCGCCCTCTTTCTTGAGTTGCTCAAGCGAGGGGATCATCGAGGTCAGCAGCTGGACGATGATCGAGGCCGAAATGTAGGGCATGATGCCGAGGGCGAAGATGCCCATGCGGCCAAGCGCGCCACCGGTGAACATCGACAGGATGCCGCCGATCCCCTGTGCCGCGCCCTGCATGAACTCTTCCAGGGCGGCGCCGTCGATGCCCGGAACGGGAATCCACGTGCCCAGCCGGTAGACGATCAGGAGGCCAAGCGTGAAGAGGATGCGGTTGCGAAGATCGGTGGCCTTGCTCAGGGCAGCCCAGCTCGTATTCGCCGCCATCTGTTCTGCTGCAGATACCATGCGCGGGTCTCTTTCATGTGACAACGCCGCCAAGGGCCGTTCCCCGGCTCTGGCGGCGTTTCAGGAAAACTCAAAGGTATGTAAGCGGCTCATTCACCGCTCACAACCTCTTATTCCGCGGCTTCGGCCGCAGTGACCTTGAGCGAGCCGCCAGCCTTCTCAACTGCCTCGATGGCAGCCTTGGAGGCACCGGTCACTTCCAGGTTCAGCGCGGTTGCGATCTCACCCTTGGCGAGGACGCGGACACCGTCCAGCTTGCGGCGGATGGCACCCGAGGCAACCAGCACGTCTTCGGTGACGGGCGCGGAGGCGTCGATCTTGCCGGCTTCAACGAACTTGGCGATGATGCCCAGGTTGATGACGGCGAATTTCAGGCGGTTCGGCTTGTTGAAGCCACGCTTGGGCAGACGTTGGTAGAGGGGCATCTGGCCGCCTTCGTAGCCCTTGATGGCCACGCCCGAACGGGATTTCTGACCCTTGATACCACGGCCGGCGGTCTTGCCCTTGCCCGAGCCCGGACCGCGCGCAACGCGTTTGGCCTTCTGTGCGGCGCCCGCGTTGTCGCGGAGTTCATTCAGTTTCATGTCGCTTCTCCTTGCCGGATGCGGCCCCCAGCGACGGGAGCGGCCGAACACGGCGTGTTGATATGATACGAGTCGCAGCCCCATCAGGGGCTACCGGGCGCGTATAGCGAAGAGGCCTGCGCCTTTCAAGGGCTGTGCATGGGGACGAAACGGCGTTTTCCGGGGCCGTGTTTCCCGGGGCGGCGTTCCCGGGCCCGAGCCCCCTCCCCTGCCCTTGGCCGTTCGGCCATGTCTGCGGGGGCTCGGCTCAGGCCGGCACCTCGGAGGGGTGCTCGGCCCTGTAGCGGCGCGCATCAGCGGCCAGCCGGGCGAGCGGCGCATCCTCGATCCCCAGCGTCTCGAAATGCCCCAGCAGGTTGTCGACGTATTCCATCGAGGTGCCCAGCATCCCCTGCCCCGTGGCGAGATAGCGCACCTGCAGGTCGTAGCAGAGGTCGGTCTCGATCATGTCGGTGCTGTTGTCGGCCTCGAAGGCCAGCGCCTCGACCACGCCCTGCGCGGTATGCACCGGGATGAAGACCGCCCGGTAGCAGGGCGCGATCATCTCGCGGCGCCAGACCACTTCGCTCTCCACCTCGACCTTTTCGGCGGCGATCCGGAAGACGAGGCCATGACAGCTGCCGCCCCGGTCCAGCCCGGCCATCAGGCCCGGCCGGGCCTCGGACCCGCGCGCGCCGGAGCGATCGACGAGACACATCTTGCGGCAATGCCCGGCCACGTGGGCCTGCCGCACCTCCGCGAACTCGATGCCCGGGTCCCACATGAGCGATCCATAGGCAAACACCCAGAGGTCACGGCCCCGGTGCCCGGCAAGCGCCGCGTGCCGCATCTCCTCGCGGACCGCATCGGTATAGCGCCACTCCGGCCCCTGCCCCTGCTCCGCCATGGTGGCGTCCAGATCGGCGGGCTCCATGGTCCGGAAGAAGCTCTCAGAGGCGGGCCGGATCAGGGCCGACAGCTCGGGATGGTGGCGGAACGGGTCGCCGCTCGGGGAAAGGTCGGACATCGGTCTCTCGTCTCCGGCGGGTCAGCCCGCCTTGCGCAATTCGGGGGCGACCTTGGTGCCCAGCACCTCGATCGCCTTCAGCATCTCGGCGTGGTCAATGATCCCGATCGCCATCTGGATCGTCACCCGGTCGAAGCCCAGATCATCCTTCAGGCCGAGGATCTTGTCCACCAGCTGCGCCGGGCTTCCGACGAACATCGCGCCCTCCGGCCCGGTGCCGGCGTCGAACTGGGCACGGGTCTGCGGCGGCCAGCCGCGCTCGCGTCCCAGCTGGTCCATCACCGCCTTCTGCGCCGGGTAGAAGACATCCGCCGCGCGCTTGCCGTCCTCGCCGACGAAGCCGTGGACGTTGAGCGAAACACGCGCCTTGTCGGCATTGCCCGCCTGTTCCGCCGCCCGGCGGTAGAGATCGGCCAGCGGCGCAAAGCGGCGCGGCGCGCCTCCGATGATGGCCAGTGCCAGCGGCGTGCCGAGGACACCGGCGCGGATCATCGAATCGGGCGTACCACCCGCGGCGATCCAGATCGGCAACTTGCCGTTCACCGGACGGGGATAGACGCCGAGACCCTCGACCCGCTGGGTGTGGTCCGAGCCCGACCAGCGCAGCTTCTCCTCCTCGTTGATCGCGAGCAGCATCTGCAGCTTCTCTTCGAAGAGCGCGTCGTAGTCGTTCAGGTCGTAGCCGAAGAGCGGAAAGCTCTCGATGAAACTGCCGCGCCCCACCATCAGCTCGGCCCGGCCGTCGCTGAGATTGTCGAGGGTGGCATATTGCTGGAAGACCCGCACCGGGTCATCGGAGGAGAGCACCGAGACGGCAGAGGACAGGCGAATGTGCTTTGTCGTGCGCGCGGCCCCGGCCAGCACCACGGGCGGCGTCGTGATGGCGTAATTCGGGCGGTGATGTTCCCCCAGCCCGAAGACGTCGAGCCCGACCTGATCGGCCAGTTCGATCTCTTCCATGAGGTTCTTCAGCCGCTGATGCGCGTTCACGGTCTTGCCCGTCGCCGGGTCCTTGCCGATGTCGCCGAAGGTGTACAGGCCCACTTCCATGGTCGTCTCCCAGATATCCTTGGCCCCAACCTAGAGCGCGCGGGCCCCGCCGCACAGGGGACAGGACGCACAGGACTTCCGCGGCTTGCGCACATCTCCCGAAACGCAAAACGGCGCCCCGAGGGGCGCCGTTCGCTGATCTCATGATCGGAAGAAAGCTCAGTCGCGCTCTTCGATGATCTCGACCATGTGCGAGACCTTGTTGATCATGCCGCGCACGGAAGGGGTGTCTTCCAGTTCACGGGTCTTGTGCATCTTGTTCAGACCCAGGCCGATCAGCGTCTGACGCTGGATGGCGGGGCGGCGGATCGGCGAGCCGACCTGCTTCACAACGATGGTTTTTGCCATTGGTCGCTCTCCTTACGCCTCTTCGGCCACTTGCGTGGACTCGGACGGAGCCTCGTCACGCTTGGGCAGAATGTCGGCCACTTTCTTGCCACGACGCTGCGCGACCATACGGGGGCTCGACTCTTTGGTCAGGCCGTCCAGGGTGGCGCGGATCATGTTGTAGGGGTTCTGCGAACCGATCGACTTGGCGACCACGTCCTGAACGCCCAGCATCTCGAAGACGGCACGCATCGGGCCACCTGCGATGATCCCGGTACCTTGCGGTGCCGTCCGCATGACGACCTTGCCGGCACCGTGACGACCTTCGATGTCGTGGTGCAGGGTACGGCCTTCGCGCAGCGGAACGCGGATCATCTGACGCTTGGCTTGCTCGGTCGCCTTGCGGATCGCCTCGGGGACCTCTTTGGCCTTGCCCTTGCCGAAGCCAACGCGGCCCTTCTGGTCGCCGACAACCACGAGTGCGGCGAAGCCAAAGCGCTTACCACCTTTCACGGTTTTCGACACACGGTTGATCGCGACAAGGCGATCTGCGAATTCCGGGGCTTCCTCGCGGTCGCGGCGGTCCCGGCGGTTATCGTCTCTGGCCATTCGGCACTCCATAATTCTGGGGCTTTCGCCCTTGCTGTCCAATCCAGGTGAAGCACCACGAGGGCGGTCTTCCCGGATCATCGAGGCGGGGGGACCCGCCTGCCCTGCCGCCCCGAGGGGCGAAAGAGAAAGGTGCGCGCGCCCTCAGGGACGCGCACACCCGTGTTCTGAAATCAGAGCTTCAGACCTGCTTCACGCGCAGCGTCGGCCAGAGCCTTCACCTTGCCGTGGAACAGGAAGCCGCCACGATCGAAGTATGCTTCCTCGATGCCGGCTTTCTTGGCGCGTTCGGCAATCGCGGCGCCCACTTTCTGGGCCGCCTCGATGTTGTTCTTGCCGACGCAGCCGAGATCCTTCTCGAGGGTCGAAGCTGCTGCGAGGGTCACGCCCTGCACATCGTCGATCAGCTGAACGCTGATGTTCTTGTTCGACCGGTGAACCGACAGCCGCACGCGACCGGCGTTCACCTTGCGAAGCTTGTTCCGGACGCGCAGGCGGCGCTTCTGGAACAGTTCCCGTTTGCTCAGTGCCATCTGTTACGTCCTTACTTCTTCTTGCCTTCCTTGCGGAAGATGTACTCGCCTTTGTACTTGATCCCCTTGCCTTTGTAGGGCTCGGGAGCACGCCATTCGCGGATGTTAGCCGCGACCTGGCCGACGAGCTGCGGGTCGGTGCCTTCGATGATGACTTCGGTCGGCTTCGGGGTCGTGACAGTCACGCCCGCCGGCACGGCGAAGTCCACATCGTGCGAGTAGCCGAGGTTCAGCTTCAGGGTGTTGCCCTGAGCTGCAGCACGGTAACCCACACCGGTGATCTCAAGCTCTTTCTTGAAGCCGGAGGTCACGCCAGTCACCAGGTTCGCGACCATGGTGCGGCTCATGCCCCACTGCTGGCGCGCACGCTTCGAGGTGCCACGGGGTTTCACGGAAACCACGTTGTCCTCGATGGTGATGCTGACGTCGTCGGTCGCGGTGAAGCTGTGGGTCCCTTTCGGGCCCTTCACTTCGACGGTCTGGCCGGACACGGATGCGGTGACACCCGAGGGCAGCTCGACCGGTTTTTTCCCAATACGAGACATATCCTGCTCCTTAGAAGACCGTGCAGAGGACCTCACCGCCAACATTGGCGGCGCGGGCTGCGGCGTCCGACATCACGCCCTTGGGCGTGCTGACAATCGACACACCCAGGCCCTGACGGACCGACGGGATGTCCTTGACGCCCATGTAAACGCGACGGCCGGGGGTCGAAACCCGCTTGACCTCACGGATGACGGGGGCGCCGTCGAAATATTTCAGGCTGATTTCCAGGGTCGGGTGACCGTTGGAATCGGTGCCTTTCTCATAGCCACGGATGTAGCCTTCGTCCGCCAGCACATCCAGAACCCAGGCGCGCAGCTTGGAGCCGGGCGTCAGGACGGTGGACTTGCCGCGCAGCTGCGCGTTGCGGATACGGGTGAGCATATCGCCGATAGGATCGTTCATACCATGCCCTCCTTACCAGCTCGACTTAACCAGACCGGGGATCTGGCCGTTGGAGCCCAGTTCCCGCAGCATGATCCGGGAGACCTTCAGCTTACGGTAGTAAGCGTGGGGACGGCCGGTCAGCTGGCAACGGTTGTGAAGACGGGTCGCGGACGAGTTGCGGGGCAGCTCGGCCAGCTTCAGGGTGGCGCGGAAACGCTCTTCCATCGGCTTCGACTCGTCGGCGATGACTTCCTTAAGCGCGGCGCGCTTGGCGGCGTACTTCTTGACCAGCCGCTCGCGCTTCTTCTCGCGCTCGATCATAGATTTTTTAGCCATGTCTCTCTCTCCCGCGATCAGCTGTTGAAAGGCATGTTGAAAGCTTTCAACAGCGCCTTAGCTTCCGCGTCGGTCTTGGCGGTGGTGGCGATCACGATGTCCATGCCCCAGTTCTCATCGACTTTGTCGAAGTTGATCTCGGGGAAGACGATGTGCTCCTTGATGCCCATGGCGTAGTTGCCACGGCCGTCGAAGCTCTTGCCCGACACGCCGCGGAAGTCGCGGATACGGGGCATCGCAACGGTGATCAGACGGTCGAGGAATTCGTACATCCGCTCGCCGCGCAGGGTCACTTTCGCACCCAGCGGCATTTCTTCACGGACGCGGAAGCCTGCGATCGACTTTTTCGCCTTGGTGACGACAGCTTTCTGGCCGGCGATCGCGCTCAGGTCTTCCTGGGCCGACTTGGCTTTCTTGCTGTCCTTTACCGCCTCGGCACCGCAGCCGATGTTCAGGACAATCTTGTCCAGGCGGGGGATCATCATGTCGTTCGAATAGCCGAACTCTTCTTTCAGAGCGGCACGGATCGTCTCGACATACTGCGTCTTAAGACGCGGGGTATAGGTCGCGGTATCAAGCATCGATCGCATCCCCGGTGGTCTTGGCGAAACGCACCTTCTTGTCGCCTTCCATGCGGAAGCCGACGCGGGTGGCTTTGCCGTTTGCATCGAGCAGGGCCAGGTTGCTCAGGTCGATCGGCAGGGCCTTGGGCAGGCGGCCACCTTGCGAGGTCTGGCTCTGACGGGTGTGACGGATGGCCATGTTGACGCCTTCCACCACGGCTTTGCCGGCTTTCGGGTCGAGGGAGACGATCTCGCCTTCCTTGCCCTTGTCCTTGCCGGCCAGCACGACGACCTTGTCGCCCTTGCGGAGTTTAGCAGCCATTACAGCACCTCCGGAGCAAGCGAGATGATCTTCATGAAGTTCTTGGCGCGCAGCTCACGAACAACCGGGCCGAAGATACGCGTACCGACGGGCTCGTTGTTGTTGTTCAGGATGACGGCTGCGTTGCGATCGAAGCGGATCGCGGTGCCATCTTCACGGCGAACTTCTTTGGCGGTGCGCACGACGACGGCTTTACGCACGTCGCCTTTTTTGACGCGGCCGCGCGGGATGGCTTCCTTCACGGAGACGACGATGATGTCGCCAACCGAAGCGTATTTACGCTTGGAACCACCCAGGACCTTGATGCACTGAACTCGGCGTGCGCCGGAGTTGTCAGCTACATCCAGATTGGTCTGCATCTGGATCATTTGGTTTCTCCCGACCTTTGGGGCAGCCTCAGACTGGCCTTATCCCCCAGGGTTTCGCTCATGCTGGGAGAGGCGAGGAAGCTTACGCTTCCAGCACCTCCCAACGCTTCGTCTTCGACTTCGGTGCGCATTCTTGGATGCGGACCGCGTCGCCCACCTTGAAGGTGTTGTTCTCGTCGTGAGCCCGGTACTTCTTGGACTTACGAATGGTCTTTTTCAGAACCGGGTGCGTGAAGCGGCGTTCCACCGACACGGTGACGGTCTGTGCGTTTGCGTCGGAAGTGACGACGCCTTGCAGGATACGTTTGGGCATCTGTCTTCCCCTTATTCAGCAGCCGAAGCGGCTTTTTCGTTCAGAATGGTCAGCACACGGGCCGCCTGACGGCGGGCCTGACGCATACGAGCGGGGTTTTCCAGTTGGCCGGTAGCCTGCTGAAAGCGCAGGTTGAACTGCTCTTTCTTGAGATTGGCCAGCTCTTCACGGAGCTGGTCAGGGGTCTTGTCACGGAGCTCTTGAGCGCTCATGACTCTTCCTTTCCTTCCTGGCACCGGCGGGCCCGCAAGCGGTAACCCCGAATCCGGTGGGTTATGTCAGAACAATGAGCGCTGCCTATACGCGGCACGGCCCGTCGGGTCAACAGGCAAAGGGCGATTAACGTCCGCCCTCCCCCGCCCTGCCCTCGGCGGCCAGCGCGGCCACCAGCCGGGCGCGCAGTGGCGCCACGTGGCGGTTGGCGCGGGTGACGGCCTCGTAGACCTCGGGCGCGTCCCCCGCAACCATCTCGAGCGCCTCCATCATCATCTCGAAACTCCGGGTCCGGATGCGGGGCGCGGGCCCCATGTCCGCCAGCACATGCCCCAGCAGATGCGTCAGCCCCTGGCTGAGCGCCGCCTGGGTGTCATGCTCCTCTGCCGAGGCCCGCAGGACCTTGAGCCCGTGACGCGCCCTCAGGTAGGCCCCCAGCCGCCGCCAGCCCCTGCCCCTTACCGGACAGAGCACCACCTGCGCGCCGTGCAGGCCGCCAGCCGCGCTCGCCGGGCCGAACATCGGGTGGGTGCCGAGGATCTCGACCCCCTCGGGCAACAGCGCCTGCATCACGCGGACCGGCTCCTCCTTCACCGAGCAGACGTCGAGCACCATCTGGCCGGGGCGGAGGTCCGGGGCGATCTCCCTCAGCAGCGGCGCGATCCGGCTGAGCGGCAGGGCGAGGATCAGGATATCCGCGCAGGCGGCCTCCTGCGGGGGCACGCAGTGGAGGCCGAGAGCGCGCGCCTGCTGCTGCGCCGTGGGGCATGGGTCACAGATCGTCAGCGGGAAGTCGGGCGCGAGGTGCCGGGCCAGCAATTGGCCGAAAGCACCGAAGCCGAAGAGCGAGAGGGAGGGTGTGGCGGGCATGGTCTGGTCCTTGGGAGAGAGGCCAGGGTCCGTGTGGTAAGCTTGGGGGCTGTGTTCGACCGCTGGCAGGGGCAGCGGAGAACATGACGAGGCATCCGCTGATCAGTTCAGCGGGTAATAGACCGTTGCGAATTGAAAGGTCGGATGCGTCATGCGGGTGGTGTAGGCCCGTCGGGGCAGGTGGTCAAGCGGGGTGTGGGCCTAAGGGGGCGGACGTAGGTGTTTGCCCCACCATGCCTCTGGCTGTAACGCGAGACCCGCCTCGCCACCTCGCCACCTTGCCACGAAGGGCAGCGCCGACCCGCGGGGTGGCGCGATAGCGCCGGTCGCCATTGGTGCGCCATTGGTCCGAGCACCAATGGCGACGGGGGGCGGGTCGGCGCTGCCCGGCCCTAGGCCGGGCGGCACATTCCGTGAGGCTGGGCGATCTGGCGCGAGCAAAGGGACCTACGCACGTTCGTCAGAGCAGTTGAGAGCCGGTTGGGGCGGCGGGCAATCCGGACGGGAAGCGCGCAACCGGGGACTGCTCCCGCGCAGCGCACTCGCGAGCCATCGAGCAGCAAACCCGACCGAACCTGCCCCCTCAAACAGAAACGGGCGGCCTTGGCCGCCCGTCTCTCTTATCCCTTCGTCGCCTTGTGCATCTCGGCGGCGAATTCCTTGCGCAACCGCTTGCGGATTTCCGCGGCGTTCAGGCGCTTGCTCTCTTCCTCGGTCAGCACCTGAAGCTCGGGCACTTCCACCGGCTTGCCCTGCGCGTCCACCGCGACCATCGTGAAGTAGCAGGAGTTCGTGTGCCGGCTCTTGCCGGACCGGATCTCCTGCGCCTCGACGCGGATCCCGATCTCCATCGAGGTCCGCCCGGCGTGGTTCACGCTGGCCCGGAAGGTCACCAGTTCGCCCACGTTGATCGGCTCCTTGAACATCACCTGATCCACCGAGAGCGTCACGGCATATTGCTTGGAGTAGCGCGAGGCACAGGAGAAGGCCACGCGGTCCAGCAGGTTCAACAGCGCACCGCCGTGCACCTTGCCGCTGAAATTCGCCATGTCCGGCGTCATCAGCACGGTCATTTCCAGTTTGCGCGGGTCCATCTGGGTGTCTCCTTGATGGTCGTTCGTCATGTCCGGGCCTCAGCCCCAGGAGTAGTTGAAGCTGACCGAGATCCGGTCCTCTTCGGTCATGTTCATGGGCACCTCGTGGCGCAGCCAGCTCTCCCACAGCAGCACGTCGCCCACGGCAGGCTTCACGTAGATGAAGGGCTTGAGCTCTTCCGGCGCGGTCTTCTTGCGGGTCGGCGCGGCCATCATCATCGGCAGGCGCGGGTCTTCCAGCTTTAGCGCCGAGGTGCCCTCGGGCATGGCGACATAGGTGGTACCCGAGATCACCGAATGCGGGTGGATGTGGCTGGCGTGGGTGCCGCCTTCGGGCAGGATGTTGATCCAGAGGTCTTCCAGCTTCAGCGGCTTGTCGTCCAGATCGAAGCCCAGTTCCTCGGCGAAGGCCGCGACATGGGCGTCGAGCGATTTCACCAGGTCGCCGAAGATCGGGAAGCGCCACGGCAGGTCGGTCAGCGAGGCATAGGAGGTGTAGCCCGGATAATCGTGCGCCTCGCACCAGTCCTGCCCGGCCTCGTCATCCTCGGCGATGGAATAGCAGGAGGCTTCGAGTTCATCGGTATCGATCACCGGCCCGTGCTCGCGCAGCGCGGCCTGATAGAGACGGGTGACAAAGAGGGAACGGATGCTGGACATGATGGCCTCCTGTGGCGTCGATCTGCCGGCCCCCCATACGGTCTTTTGCCCCGTCGGGATAGCCGCGGGGGCGCATTTCCCCCCTGCCCTTACAGAAAACCCCCGCCGGTGACGGCGGGGGCTCTCGATCTTGTTCATCGCTGCGGCCGGGGCCGCGGGGCGATTACCAGTCTTCGCGGACCACGATGCGGGTCTTGATCGGCAGCTTCATGGCTGCGAGGCGCAGCGCTTCACGTGCGATCTCTTCGGACACGCCGTCGATCTCGAACATGACGCGGCCCGGCTTGACCTTGGCTGCCCAGTAGTCGACCGAACCCTTACCTTTACCCATCCGGACTTCGGTGGGTTTGGAGGAGACGGCAACGTCCGGGAAGATCCGGATCCAGACACGGCCCTGACGCTTCATGTGGCGGGTCAGGGCGCGGCGTGCTGCCTCGATCTGACGCGCGGTGATGCGCTCGGGTTGGGTCGCCTTCAGGCCGAAGTGGCCGAAGTTGAGGTCGGAACCGCCTTTGGCCAGACCGTGGATACGGCCCTTATGCTGCTTGCGGAATTTTGTACGCTTGGGTTGAAGCATCTCTTATCCTCCTCAGCGACGGCCGCCAGCACCGCGGGGCGCCGGACCATCCTGAAGTTCCTGAGCCTTGCGATCCCGCGCCTGCGGATCATGTTCCATGATCTCGCCTTTGAAGATCCAGACCTTGATCCCGATGATGCCATAGGGGGTCGTGGCTTCAGAGTGCGCGTAGTCGATGTCCGCGCGCAGGGTGTGCAGGGGCACACGGCCTTCGCGGTACCATTCGGTGCGGGCGATCTCGGCGCCGCCGAGACGGCCGGCAACGTTCACGCGGATGCCGAGGGCACCCATACGCATGGCGTTCTGCACGGCGCGCTTCATGGCGCGGCGGAAGGAGACACGGCGCTCCAGCTGCTGGGCGATGGACTCGCCAACCAGCTGCGCGTCGAGCTCGGGCTTGCGGACTTCAACGATGTTGAGGTGCAGTTCCGAGTCCGTCATCTTGGCGAGCTTCTTGCGAAGCACCTCGATGTCGGCGCCTTTCTTACCGATGATCACGCCGGGACGTGCGGTGTGGATCGTGACGCGGCACTTCTTGTGCGGACGCTCGATGATCACACGGGCCACGCCGGCCTGCTTGCACTCGGTCTTGATGAACTCGCGGATTTTCACGTCTTCGAGCAGCATGTCGCCGAAGTCTTTGGTGTCCGCGTACCAGCGGCTGTCCCAGGTCCGGTTGACCTGAAGGCGCATGCCGATCGGATTGACTTTCTGACCCATTAGGCTTGCTCCTCGACCTGACGCACCAGGATGGTGATTTCCGAGAACGGCTTCATGATCTTGCCGTACCGGCCACGTGCGCGGGGACGCCCGCGTTTCATCACGAGGTTCTTGCCCACGAAGGCCTCGGCGACGATCAGTTCATCGACGTCGAGGTTGTGGTTGTTCTCGGCGTTCGCGATGGCGGACTGAAGGCATTTCTTCACGTCTTCCGCGATCCGCTTCTTGGAGAAGGTCAGGTCCGAAAGGGCCTTGTCGACCTTCTTGCCGCGGATCATCGCTGCAACGAGGTTCAGTTTCTGCGGGCTGGTGCGAAGCATGCGTGTTTTGGCCATCGCTTCGTTGTCTGCCACGCGGCGGGGGTTCTTTTCCTTGCCCATGACTTACTTCCGCTTCGCTTTTTTGTCAGCGGCGTGACCATAATAGGTCCGGCTCGGCGAGTACTCACCGAACTTCTGACCGATCATGTCTTCCGTGACGTTGACGGGAACATGTTTCTGACCGTTGTAGACGCCAAACGTCAGGCCCACGAACTGGGGCAGGATCGTCGAGCGGCGCGACCAGATCTTGATGACTTCGTTACGGCCGGATTCGCGTGCCGCTTCCGCCTTTTTCAGGACGTAAGCGTCAACGAAGGGGCCCTTCCAAACAGAACGTGCCATAGATTAGCGGCCCTTCTTGCGAGCGTGACGCGAGCGGACGATGTACTTGTCCGTCGCCTTGTTCTTACGGGTCCGTGCACCCTTGGTCGGTTTACCCCAAGGGGTAACCGGGTGACGACCACCGGAGGTCCGGCCTTCACCACCACCGTGGGGGTGGTCGATCGGGTTCATGACCACGCCGCGGACGCTCGGGCGGATGCCCTTGTGACGCATGCGGCCGGCTTTACCGTAGTTCTGGTTCGAGTTGTCCGGGTTCGACACGGCACCGACGGTGGCCATGCATTCCTGACGGACCATGCGCAGTTCGCCCGACGAGAGGCGGATCTGAGCGTAGCCACCGTCACGGCCGACGAACTGGGCATAGGTGCCCGCGGCGCGTGCGATCTGGCCGCCCTTGCCGGGCTTCAGCTCGATGTTGTGCACGATGGTACCGATCGGCATGCCCGAGAAGGGCATCGCGTTACCGGGCTTGATGTCGACCTTGGAGCCGGAGACGACCTTGTCGCCCACACCCAGACGCTGGGGGGCGAGAATGTACGCTTTTTCGCCGTCATCGTACTGCACGAGCGCGATGAATGCGGTCCGGTTGGGGTCGTATTCGATACGGACAACGATGCCGTTCACATCGAACTTGTTCCGTTTGAAATCGACGATCCGATAGAGGCGCTTTGCCCCGCCGCCCTTGCGGCGCATCGTGATCCGTCCGGTGTTGTTCCGGCCGCCATTCTTCGTCAGACCCTCGGTGAGGGCCTTGACGGGGCGTCCTTTCCACAGCTCCGAACGGTCGATCAGCACCAGCCCGCGCTGGCCCGGCGTCGTCGGCTTATACGACTTGAGTGCCATGCTTTCTGTCTTCCGTTTGCTACGCGGCAGGGTCGAGCCCCGCCTATGGTTCAGCCCCCCGAAGGTGGCCAGTAGAGGGCCCCGAAGGTCCCCAGTTCAAATATCCAGAGGCCCCGGAACGAATCCGGGGCCTCGTGGATTGGGCGCGTTTAGCAGTCTTGCCCGACCATGTCTATAGCGCGGGGCGATTCAGGTGACGAAGGGGAAAAGCCCTTGCGTCCTTGCCCCGGGAGAGGCAGCTCGGCCGCCCTCCCCTGCCCCCTGAGAGCCGCCCAGGACGGCCCGACGAAGACGTCGCAGGCGGGAGGCCCCCAGAGGGCCCTTTGCGACCTCAGGCGCCTCCTGCAGCCCCCACGGCGGCCCGCAGACCGGCCCGCAAAGCGAAAGGCCCCCCGCTTGCGCGGAGGGCCTTCCAAAGTCGTCAGACCGTATCGATCAGAGCCCGGTGGACACGTCGATCGTGTTGCCCTCTTCGAGCGTCACGTAGGCCTTCTTCACGTCTTTCCGCTTGCCCAGCATGCCGCGGAAGCGCTTGACCTTGCCCTTGGTGATGGTCGTGTTGACGGCCTTCACCTTGACATTGAACAGCGCCTCGACCGCTTCCTTGATCTGCGGCTTGTTGGCGTCGATCGACACTTCGAAGACGACGGCGTTGGCTTCGGAAGCCATGGTCGCCTTCTCGGTGATGATCGGCTTGCGGATCACGTCGTAATGTTCTGCTTTCGCGCTCATTTCAGACGAGCCTCCAGTGCTTCGACAGCCGACTTCGTGAGCACGAGGGTGTCACGCTTGAGGATGTCATAGACGTTGGCGCCCATCGACGGCAGGATGTCCAGCCCATCGATGTTTGCTGCGGCCTTGGCGAAGCCTTCGTTGACGGCGGCGCCGTCAATGATCAGCGTACGCTTCCAGCCCAGGTTCTTGACCTGTTTGGCCAGTGCGGCGGTCTTGCCCTCGGCCTCGGCCGACGCCAGGATCACCAGCGAGCCTTCTTTGGCCTTGGCCGACAGCGCGTGCTTCAGACCCAGCTTGCGGAATTTCTTCGGCAGGTCGTGGGCGTGGCTGCGCGGGGTCGGGCCCTTGTAGATACCACCGTGACGGAAGATCGGTGCCTTGCGGGAGCCGTGGCGTGCGCCGCCGGTGCCCTTCTGGCGATAGATCTTCTTGGTCGAGTAGCTCACCTCGGACTTGGTCAGGACCTTGTGGGTACCGGCCTGCGCGCGGGCGCGCTGCCAGCGGACCACGCGGTGCAGGATGTCCGCACGGGGCTCCAGGCCGAAGATCTCGTCGCCGAGATCGACGGAACCGGCCGACGAGCCGTCCAGATTGATCACGTCGAGTTTCATTCTTCGCCTTCCTTCTTCTCGGCCTCGATCGAAGCTTCAGCTTCTTTCAGGGCGGCCTCTTCAGCGGCGGCTTGCTCGGCTGCTGCTGCTTCTGCTGCTGCGGCTTCCTCGGCTGCGGCCTGTGCGGCGGCTTCCTCGGCGAGACGCTTGGCTTCGTCAGCGGCGGACTTCAGAGCGGCGGGCAGGATCGCGTTCTCGGGGAACGGTTTCTTGACGGCGTCCTTGACGGTCACCCAGCCACCCTTGGAGCCGGGAACGGCACCCTTGATGAAGACCAGGCCACGCTCGCTGTCGGTCTTGACGACCTGCAGGTTCTGCGTGGTGACACGGACGGCACCCATGTGGCCTGCCATCTTCTTGCCTTTGAACACCTTGCCCGGGTCCTGACACTGACCCGTCGAACCGTGCGAACGGTGCGAGATCGAGACACCGTGCGAGGCACGCAGACCACCGAAGTTGTGCCGCTTCATGGCACCGGCGAAGCCCTTACCGATCGACGTGCCGGACACGTCGACGAACTGGCCTTCGAAGTAGTGGTCAGCGGTGATTTCCTCACCGATGTTGATCAGGTTCTCTGCGTCAACGCGGAACTCGGCGACCTTGCGCTTGGGTTCGACGTTGGCGGCGGAGAAGTGACCGCGCATGGCTTTGGAAGTGCGCTTGGCTTTCGCCGAGCCGGCACCGAGCTGAACAGCCGAGTAGCCGTCCTTGTCGGAGGTCCGCTGTGCCACGACCTGCAGCTTGTCCAGCTGCAGCACGGTCACGGGGATCTGCTTGCCGTCTTCCATGAACAGGCGGGTCATGCCCACCTTCTTAGCGATGATACCGGAACGGAGCATCAGTTGGACCCTCCTTAAACCTTGATCTCGACGTCGACGCCAGCAGCGAGGTCGAGCTTCATCAGCGCGTCCACGGTCTGCGGGGTCGGGTCCACGATGTCCAGAAGCCGCTTGTGGGTGCGGATCTCGAACTGGTCACGGGACTTCTTGTCGATGTGAGGGCCACGGAGAACCGTGAACTTCTCGATCTTGTTCGGCAGCGGGATCGGGCCACGAACCTGAGCGCCGGTGCGCTTGGCCGTGTTCACGATTTCCGCGGTGCTGGCGTCCAGCACGCGGTAATCGAATGCCTTCAGCCGGATGCGAATGGTTTGACCTTGCATGTCATTCAGCCTTCTTCGGCGTTGGAGTTGAGAGGAGGAGCCGGGTTCATTCCCCGCCCCTCTTCGAACCCGAGCGGCGGGCCGGAGCCCGCCGTTTTGGTAAGTCGGCTGGGCTTTAAGGCCCAGCCGCCGATGTGTCAATCGGAACGGTTGCCCGTTCGTCAGATCACTTGATGATTTTCGAGACGACGCCCGAGCCGACGGTGCGGCCGCCTTCACGGATGGCGAAGCGGAGCTTCTCTTCCATCGCGATCGGGGCGATCAGTTCGACTTCGAACTTCAGGTTGTCGCCGGGCATGACCATCTCGGTGCCTTCGGGCAGCTTGACGGTGCCGGTGACGTCCGTGGTGCGGAAGTAGAACTGCGGACGGTAGTTCGCGAAGAACGGAGTGTGACGGCCGCCTTCTTCCTTGGTCAGGATGTAGGCTTCCGCTTCGAACTCGGTGTGGGGCTTCACGGAGCCGGGCTTGCAGAGAACCTGGCCACGTTCCACGCCTTCACGGTCGATGCCGCGCAGCAGGGCGCCGATGTTGTCGCCGGCTTCACCGCGGTCGAGCAGCTTGCGGAACATTTCCACACCGGTGCAGGTGGTTTTCTTGGTGTCCTTGATGCCGACGATTTCGAGTTCGTCGCCAACGTTCACCACGCCACGCTCCACACGGCCGGTCACAACGGTACCACGGCCCGAGATCGAGAACACGTCTTCGATCGGCATCAGGAACGGCTGGTCCACAGCACGTGCCGGCTGCGGGATGTACTCGTCAACGGCAGCCATCAGTTCGCGGATCTTGGTCTCGCCGATCGCGTCGTCACGACCTTCGAGGGCGGCCAGCGCCGACCCTGCGATGATCGGGATATCGTCGCCGGGGAAGTCGTAGGCGGACAGCAGTTCGCGCACTTCCATCTCGACCAGCTCGAGCAGTTCCTCGTCGTCCACCTGGTCGACCTTGTTCAGGAACACGACCATGGCGGGGATACCCACCTGGCGGCCCAGCAGGATGTGCTCGCGGGTCTGGGGCATCGGGCCGTCAGCCGCGTTCACCACCAGGATCGCGCCGTCCATCTGGGCAGCACCGGTGATCATGTTCTTCACGTAGTCGGCGTGGCCGGGGCAGTCGACGTGCGCGTAGTGACGGTTCTCGGTCTCGTATTCCACGTGCGCGGTCGAGATCGTGATGCCGCGGGCTTTTTCTTCCGGCGCGCCGTCGATCTGGTCGTAGGCCTTGAATTCGCCGAAGTACTTGGTGATCGCAGCGGTCAGCGTGGTCTTGCCGTGGTCGACGTGACCAATGGTGCCGATGTTGCAGTGCGGCTTGCCGCGTTCAAACTTTGCCTTGCCCATTGGGGCCTCCTATCTGTCTGGCGGTGCGTCCGTTGACGCACCCTACGGGGTAGTAGGGTGCGGGGCTGTCCCCGCACCGCTGCTTATGCGTACTTCGACTGGATCTCTTCCGAGATGTTCTGCGGAACCGGGTCGTAGTGGTCGAACTGCATCGTGAACTGCGCGCGGCCCGAGGACATGGAGCGCAGGTTGTTGATGTAGCCGAACATGTTGGCCAGCGGCACGAAGGCGTTGACCGCCACGGCGTTGCCGCGGTTCTCCTGGCCCGAGACCTGGCCACGACGGGAGGTCAGGTCGCCGATGATCGAACCGGTGTATTCTTCCGGGGTGATCACTTCGACCTTCATCATCGGCTCGAGCAGTTTCGCGCCAGCTTTGCGCATGCCTTCACGCATGCACATACGGGCTGCGATCTCGAACGCGAGGACCGACGAGTCGACGTCGTGGAACTTACCGTCCAGCAGCGCGACCTTGAAGTCGATGACCGGGAAGCCTGCCAGCGGACCGGAGTCCATGACCGACTTGATCCCTTTTTCGACGCCGGGGATGTATTCCTTCGGAACCGCACCACCAACGATCTTCGACTCGAACGAGTAGCCTTCGCCGGGCTCGGTCGGAGTGATGACCAGCTTGACCTCGCCGAACTGACCCGAACCACCCGACTGTTTCTTGTGGGTGTAGGTGTGCTCGACCTCTTTCGAGATGGTCTCGCGGTAGGCCACCTGCGGCGCACCGATGTTCGCCTCGACCTTGAACTCGCGCTTCAGACGGTCGACGAGAATGTCGAGGTGAAGTTCGCCCATGCCCTTCATGATGGTCTGACCGGACTCGAGGTCGGTCTCCACGCGGAAGGAGGGGTCTTCGGCCGCCAGACGCTGCAGACCCTGAGACATCTTCTCCTGGTCGTTCTTGGTCTTCGGTTCGATGGCGATCTCGATCACGGGATCGGGGAAGGTCATCGTTTCGAGCACGACGGGCGCGCTCTGAGCGCAGAGCGTGTCACCGGTGGTGGTCTCTTTCAGACCGGCCAGCGCGATAATGTCGCCTGCGAATGCCTCTTCGATCTCCTCGCGGTTGATCGCGTGCATCATCATCATACGACCGATGCGCTCTTTCTTGCCCTTGGTCGAGTTCAGGATCGAGTCACCCTTCTTCATCACACCGGAGTAGATGCGGGTGAAGGTGAGCGAGCCCACGAAGGGGTCGTTCATGATCTTGAACGCGAGGCCCGAGAGAGGCTCTTCGTCGTTGGCGTGACGGGCGATGTTACGCTCTTCCGTCTCGTCGTCCGGGCTGAAGCCCATGTACGGCGGAACGTCGAGCGGACCCGGCAGGAAGTCGATGACGGCGTTCAGCAGCGGCTGGACACCTTTGTTCTTGAACGCGGAACCGCCCAGAACCGGAACGAAGGAGAGCGACAGCGTGCCCTTGCGGATCAGTTTCCGCAGGGTGGCCACGTCGGGCTCTTCGCCTTCCAGGTAGGCTTCCATGGCGTCGTCGTCCATCTCGACGGCTGCTTCGATCATGTGGGCGCGCCATTCGTCGGCCAGATCTTTCAGCTCGTCGCGGATCGGTTGACGGACCCAGCCTGCGCCGAGGTCGTCACCCTTCCAGACCCACTCTTCCATGGTGATCAGGTCGATGGTGCCTTCCAGCTGGTCCTCTGCACCGATCGGCATGCCGACGGGAACGGGGGTCGCACCGGTACGGTCCTTGATCATCTTCACGCAGTTGAAGAAGTCAGCACCGATCTTGTCCATCTTGTTGACGAAGACGATACGCGGAACCTTGTAGCGGTCAGCCTGACGCCACACGGTTTCGGTCTGGGGTTCAACACCGGCGTTACCGTCAAGAAGGCAGACCGCACCGTCGAGAACCGCGAGCGAACGTTCGACTTCGATGGTGAAGTCGACGTGGCCGGGGGTGTCGATGATGTTGAAGCGGAACTTCGTGTCCGACGTGCCTTCGGCGGTCGGATCTTCCTGCCACTGCCAGAAGGTCGTGGTCGCAGCGGAAGTGATCGTGATCCCCCGCTCCTGCTCCTGCTCCATCCAGTCCATGGTCGCGGCGCCGTCGTGGACTTCGCCGATCTTGTGGGACTTGCCGGTGTAGTAGAGGATACGCTCGGTCGTCGTGGTCTTGCCGGCATCGATGTGGGCCATGATGCCGAAGTTACGATACCGGGTCAGCGGATATTCGCGTGCCATGGGGCCTGCCTTCCTGAGAGATTACCAGCGGTAATGGCTGAACGCTTTGTTCGCGTCGGCCATCTTGTGGGTGTCTTCGCGCTTCTTCACGGCGGAACCGCGCGAGTTCACGGCATCCAGCAGTTCACCTGCCAGGCGCTCTTCCATCGTGTTCTCGTTGCGCGAACGCGAGGCAGTGATCAGCCAGCGAATCGCCAGCGCTTCACGGCGCTCGGGGCGCACTTCGACGGGCACCTGGTAGGTGGCACCACCCACACGGCGCGAGCGAACCTCGACCGAGGGTTTGATGTTGTCGAGCGCTTCGTGGAAGATTTCCACGGGCGCACGCTTCACCTTGTCTTCCACCCGGTCGAGTGCCGAGTAGACGATTTTCTCGGCGGCCGATTTCTTGCCGTCGATCATCAGGTTGTTCATGAATTTGGTCAGAACCCGGTCACCATACTTGGCGTCGGGCAGGACTTCGCGCTTCTCTGCGGCGTGACGACGAGACATCGGCTGTACCTCTTATTTCGGACGCTTCGCGCCGTATTTCGAGCGGCGCTGCTTACGGTCTTTGACGCCCTGGGTATCCAGAACACCACGAAGGATGTGGTAACGGACACCCGGAAGGTCTTTCACACGGCCGCCACGGATCAGGACAACGGAGTGCTCCTGAAGGTTGTGGCTTTCACCGGGGATGTAGGAAATGACTTCGTAGCCGTTGGTCAGGCGGACCTTGGCAACTTTCCGCATTGCCGAGTTCGGCTTCTTCGGAGTCGTGGTGTAAACGCGGGTGCAAACGCCGCGCTTTTGCGGGCAGTTTTCCAGGTGCTGCGACTTGGAGCGTTTCACTTTCGGCTGCCGCGGCTTGCGGATCAGCTGCTGGATCGTGGGCATTGGGTTTCTTTCCCCGTCTCTAACACATGTGTTGCACGGTGGTGCGGCCCGTGCGGGTTCCTAAAATGGCCTGGTGCGCGTCCGCGCCTGACCGTGACTCGCGCACAAGCGCAACGAAAAAACCGCACTCGCCCCCCGTAGTTAAGGGGTACGACGCGGTGGGTTTTCCAGAGGATCGGGGCACCAGCCCGGATCTTGACCACTTCGATTCTGAAAGGCGGATGGACTACCCCCCACCTGATTGCCGCGCGTATAGGGGGAGTCGGAGACCTTGTCAACATATGCAGGGGCAAACGCCCCCTGATGACAGATCTGCCGCCGCGTCGCGGGACCTGCGTCCGGCCCCGGCGCGCCTCACCCCGCGCGGAGGCCCTCCCATGCCGCAGAAAGCGCCCCCGCGTCAATGGCAAAGCGGGTCTGCAGCAGGCCCGCGATCTGCGGATCGGTGACCGGCAGCCCGCCCTCCCCCGGGCGCGCGACGGAGCTGTCGTTGCCGCCATGTGCCCCGCGGAGGAACATCACCGGACCGGGCAGGGTCAGCGTGGGAATCCGCGACCAGACCCGGCGGTGGTTGAAGTCCTGCAGGCTGCGGGTGCTGGAGGGGCGGGAGAAGATCGCCAGTGCCGGGGCCCATTGCTGGCGGTTCACCGGCTCCGCCTCCAGCCCCCCTGCCCCCGCCCGCAGCACGAGGCCCGCGTTGTAGTCGAGCGCGGCGCGGTTCTCCTCGCGCCAGATGTCCTTCATCGCGGCGAAGTGGCGCTTGGCGGAGGCCACGAAATCCACCGCGACGGCGTCGTCGTCATCCAGCGTGAACTCCCCCACCGCCCGGGCCTCCGGGTCGCGCAGGGCCGTCAGCACCGCCTTGCAGACGGCGCGGTGCTTCTGTCCCTCGGGCGGGAACTGCGCCTTCACCTGCGGGATGTCGGCCACCAGCGCCTCCAGCCGGCCCCGGTAGGGCTGCGGCAGGCCCTCCCCGGCCAGCAGGGCGATGGTGAAGTCGGGATCGCTCTGGGCCCGGATCGCCGGGAGGGTGACATGCTCGAAGAACCACAGCCGCAGGTCCAGCCTCTCGGGGGCATAGAGCCGCGCGGCATTGGTGGCCGCGTCCCCCTCCGTCCGCTCGAACCCGTCGAGCGCGGTGGGATAGGAGAAGCGGCAGAGCCCCAGCATCTGCACCTGTTTCATTTCAGCCCCCGGCCCGATCCTGCTGTCTCCGCCGCCGCCTCGGTCGCCACGGACCGGCGCGCGATGCGCTGCTCCCGCCATATCATGAAGAGCCCCGATCCGATAACGATCGCGCCGCCCAGCAGGGTGACGGGACCGGGCCAGTCGCCGAAGACCAGCCATCCCAACAGCAGCGCCCAGAGGAGCGAGACATAGCGGAAGGGCGACACGAAGGAGACCTCGCCCACCCGCATCGCCACGACCGAGGCGAGATAGGCCACGAGGATGATCGCCGCCGCCGCGCCCACCGTGGCCCACTGGCCCGCCGTGGGGGCAACCCAGCCGCCCACCGCGCCGCCGTAGAGCAGCGCCGAGATAAAGACCGTGGCCGAGGTGACCGTCGTGATCAGCATCGAGGGCACGTCGTCCGCGACCTGCCGGGTGAAGAGTTCGCGCAGGGTGACCACCAGCACCGCCATGAGGCTGTAGAACGAGTAGAGCGAGAAACCCTCCGGCCCCGGGCGCAGGATCAGCAGCACGCCCACGAAGCCCACGGCAATGGCCGAGGCCCGGCGCCAGCCCACCGGCTCCTTCAGGAAGACCGCCGCGGCGAGGGTGACCGCCAGCGGCAGCGACTGCACCACGGCGGTGACATTGGCCAGCGGCAGGTGGAAGAGCGCGTTGAGGAAGAAGTAGGCCGAGGCGGCCTCCGCCAGCCCCCGGGCGAGGATCAGGCCCCGGTCCCGGCGCGGCAGCTTCAGGCGGAAATGCCCGAGGTGGAGCGAGACCGCCAGCAGAACCAGCGTGGTCAGCCCGTTGCGCATCACCAGCACCTGGTGCGGCGGCAGCGCCCCGGCCAGCGTCTTGGTCAGCGTGTCGTTGAGGGTGAAACACATCATGGCCGCCATCATGATCAGCGCGCCGCGGATATTGTCGGACATGAACCGCCTCCTCTGCCGGGCTGCAATGCCATGGCAGCGGGCAGGACGGAAGGGGCCAAATCGGAGGGGGTCTGCGAGACCGTCCCACAGGCCCCCCCTTCGCCCCCTGCCCCGCAGTCCAAGCCGCCGAAAGTCAGCGCGCACATGCGGTGCGGGGCGCCCAGGAGCGCGAAGACGAGGTTGAAACGCGCCGCGCGCTACGAAGGTCACTCCGACGCCCCGGCTTCGTCGGATGCCACTGCCGGCTTGCCCCTGCGCGCCGAGGTGACGTGAGAGCAACGCCGCCCGGCAAATGGCCTTCATACAGATGCGTGGCGGCCTGCCGCCCTGCTCCGCGCTGGGATTGTCATCGGAGGCGGTAAGCCGACCTACCGGCGGCTTGGGCTTGGGCTTGGGCTTGGGCTTGGGCTTGGGCTTGGGCTTGGGCTTGGGCTTGGGCTTGGGCTTGGGCTTGGGCTTGGGCTTGGGCTTGGGCTTGGGACGCCATCGCCTCGCGCCCTCCTCTGCTCAAGCCTGATCCCAAAAGAAAAGGGGCAGGAAAACCTGCCCCTTCTCGTCATTCATGTCTCACCGTCAGGCGATCAATCGCGGCTTTCCGGCACGTCGACCATGTTGCTGTCGGCCTCGTCCATCACCGGAGCGGCGAGGGCCGCAGCGGCCTCCGCCTCTTCGCGGCGGGCGTCCAGCACCACGTTGTCGCGGTCGGAGGCGATACGGCGCACGCGCTGCGTGGCCCCACCGGTCCCGGCCGGGATCAGACGACCCACGATCACGTTCTCCTTCAGGCCGACGAGCTTGTCGCGCTTGCCCTGAACCGAGGCTTCGGTCAGCACGCGGGTCGTCTCCTGGAAGGAGGCCGCCGAGATGAAGGACCGGGTCTGCAGCGAGGCCTTGGTGATCCCGAGCAGGATCGGCTCGCCCGTTGCCGGACGACGGCCCTCGCGCTCGGCCTTGGCATTCGCCTGGTCGAACTCGATCTTGTCGACGTGCTCGCCCTTCAGCAGCGTGGTCTGGCCGCTGTCGGAGATCTCCCACTTCTGCAGCATCTGGCGAACGATCACCTCGATGTGCTTGTCGTTGATCTTCACGCCCTGCAGTCGATAGACGTCCTGCACCTCGTTGATCATGTAGTCGGCCAGAGCCTCGACACCCATGATGGAGAGGATGTCGTGCGGCGCCGGGTTGCCGTCCATGATGTAGTCACCCTTCTGGACGAAGTCGCCTTCGACCACCGGGATGTGCTTGCCCTTGGGCACCATGTACTCGACGGGTTCCATCGACTCGTCCGCGGGTTCGATCGTGATGCGACGCTTGTTCTTGTAGTCGCGACCGAAGCGCACGTAGCCGTCGATCTCGGCGATGATGGCGTGGTCCTTGGGACGACGGGCTTCGAAGAGTTCGGCCACACGCGGCAGACCACCGGTAATGTCCTTCGTCTTCGCACCCTCGCGCGGGATACGCGCGACAACGTCACCGGCCTTGATCGTGGCCCCCTCTTCGACCGAGAGAATGGCATCGACCGACATCGGGTAGGACACCGGGTTCCCGGCATCGTTCCGCAGCGGCTCGCCTTCCTCGTCGACGATGAGGATTTCCGGCTTCAGCTCGTTGCCCTTCGGCGCAGCACGCCAGTCGGACACGATCTTCTGGGTCATGCCGGTGGCATCGTCGGTCTCGTCCCGCACGGAGATACCCGTGATGAGGTCGACGAACTTCGCCTGACCGGCCTTCTCCGCGATGATCGGCAGGGTGTAGGGGTCCCACTCGAACAGCTTGGTGCCGCGGGTGACGGTATCGCCATCCTTGACGAAGAGCTTGGTGCCGTAGCCCAGCTTGTGGCTGGCGCGTTCGTCCCCGTCCTCGCCCATGATCCGGAGCTTCATGTTCCGGCCCATGATGAGCATCTCGCCGTTGGCGTTCTCCAGCAGCTGCGCGTTCTCGAAGACGACCGTGCCTTCCTGGCTGGCCTCGAGGAACGACTGCTGACCACCCTGGGCAACGCCGCCGATGTGGAAGGTCCGCATCGTCAGCTGGGTGCCGGGTTCACCGATCGACTGTGCCGCGATGATGCCCACGGCTTCGCCCTGGTTCACCATCGTACCGCGCGCAAGGTCACGGCCGTAGCACATGGCGCAGACGCCGTCGTCGGCTTCACAGGTCAGCGGCGACCGCACGCGGCACGACTGGACGTTGGCGTCCTGAACGAGATCCGCCATGCGTTCGTCGATCAGCTGGCCGGTGGCCACGAGGACCTCGTCGGTGCCGGGGCGCAGGATGTCCTCCGCCGCGACACGACCCAGCAGGCGCTCGCCGATGGGTGCCACGACTTCGCCGTCGTTGACAGCCGCTTCGACCGTCACCGCGCGGTCGGTGCCGCAGTCCTTCTCGCGCACGATGCAGTCCTGCGCCACGTCCACCAGACGACGGGTCAGGTAACCCGAGTTCGCCGTCTTCAGCGCCGTGTCCGACAGACCCTTACGGGCGCCGTGGGTCGAGTTGAAGTACTCGAGAACCGTCAGGCCTTCCTTGAAGTTCGAGATGATCGGGGTCTCGATGATGTCGCCGTTCGGCTTCGCCATCAGGCCGCGCATCCCGCCCAGCTGTTTCATCTGCGTGACCGAGCCCCGTGCACCGGAGTGGGCCATCATGAAGACCGAGTTGGTTTCGCCTTCGGCCCCGTTCTCGTCGCGCGGAACGGCCGAGATGGTGCCCATCATGGCTTCGGTGACCTTGTCGTTGCACTTCGACCAGGCATCGACAACCTTGTTGTACTTTTCGCCCTGGGTGATCAGGCCGTCCATGTACTGTTGCTCGAAGTCCTTCACCAGCTCGCGGGTCTCTTCCACGATCTCCCACTTGTTGTCGGGGATGACCATGTCGTCCTTGCCGAACGAGATGCCGGCCTTGAACGCTTCGCGGAAGCCCATGCGCATGATCTGGTCACAGAAGATGACCGACTCCTTCTGACCGCAGTAGCGGTAGACGGTGTCGATGACCCGCTGCACGTCTTTCTTGCGCAGCAGGGTGTTGACCAGTTCGAAGGGCGCCTTGGCGTTCATCGGCAGCAGGGCGCCGAGACGGACGCGACCGGGGGTGGTCTCGTACCGCTTGGTGACCTCGTTGCCTTCCTCGTCGATCTGCAGGATGCGCGCGGTGATCTTGGCGTGCAGGTGCACGGCGCCGGTGTCGAGGGCATACTGCACCTCGTCGATGGAGCCGAAGGCCATGCCTTCGCCCTTCATGCCTTCGCGCATGATGGTCGTGTAGTAGAGGCCAAGGATCATGTCCTGCGAAGGAACGATGATCGGCGCGCCGTTTGCGGGCGACAGAACGTTGTTCGTCGACATCATCAGGACACGGGCTTCGAGCTGCGCTTCGAGCGACAGCGGAACGTGCACGGCCATCTGGTCACCGTCGAAGTCGGCGTTGAACGCCGAGCAGACGAGCGGGTGCAGCTGGATGGCCTTGCCTTCGATCAGCTGGGGTTCGAAGGCCTGGATACCCAGACGGTGCAGCGTGGGCGCACGGTTCAGCAGAACCGGGTGCTCGCGGATGACCTCGTCGAGGATGTCCCAGACCTCGGGACGCTCTTTCTCGACCAGCTTCTTCGCCTGCTTCACGGTGCTGGACAGGCCCTTGGCCTCCAGGCGCGAGTAGATGAAGGGCTTGAAGAGTTCGAGCGCCATCTTCTTGGGCAGGCCGCACTGGTGCAGCTTGAGCTCCGGACCGGTCACGATCACGGAACGGCCCGAGAAGTCGACCCGCTTACCCAGAAGGTTCTGACGGAAGCGACCGTGCTTACCCTTCAGCATGTCGGACAGCGACTTCAGCGGACGCTTGTTGGCGCCGGTGATGACGCGGCCGCGACGGCCGTTGTCGAAGAGTGCGTCGACCGATTCCTGCAGCATCCGCTTTTCGTTGCGGACGATGATGTCGGGCGCACGCAGTTCGATCAGCCGCTTCAGACGGTTGTTCCGGTTGATCACGCGGCGGTAGAGGTCGTTCAGGTCAGAGGTCGCGAAGCGGCCGCCATCCAGCGGAACCAGCGGACGCAGTTCCGGCGGGATCACGGGGATCACGGTCATGACCATCCACTCGGGGCGGTTGCCCGACTCGAGGAAGGATTCAACGACTTTCAGACGCTTGATGATCTTCTTGGGCTTCAGTTCGCCGGTGGCTTCGGCGAGGTCCGCACGCAGCTGTTCGGCCTCGGCTTCGAGGTCGATGGCCGCCAGCATCTCACGGATGGCCTCGGCGCCGATGTTCGCCGTGAAGGCGTCCATGCCGAAGGCGTCCTGCGCGTCCATGTACTCTTCTTCGGTCATCATCTGGCCGTAGGTCAGGTCCGTCAGACCGGGCTCGATGACAACGTAGTTTTCGAAGTACAGCACGCGTTCCAGATCGCGCAGCGTCATGTCCAGCATCAGGCCGATGCGGGACGGCAGCGATTTCAGGAACCAGATGTGGGCGACGGGCGCGGCCAGCTCGATGTGGCCCATACGCTCGCGGCGCACCTTCTGGAGCGTCACTTCGACACCGCATTTCTCGCAGACGACGCCGCGATACTTCATGCGCTTGTATTTGCCGCAGAGGCACTCGTAGTCCTTGATCGGCCCGAAGATACGGGCGCAGAACAGGCCGTCGCGCTCGGGCTTGTAGGTCCGGTAGTTGATGGTTTCCGGCTTCTTGATCTCGCCGTAGGACCACGAGAGGATCCGTTCCGGCGACGCCAGCGAGACCTTGATCTCGTCAAACACCTTCGGCGGGGTCAGCGGGTTGAACGGGTTGTTCGTCAGTTCCTGGTTCATGTCGTCTTCCTAAATGACTTGGCTTGGAGCGAGGGCGGGGCGGCGGAGGGCCGCCCCCGAGGGGGCTGACGCCCTTACTCGTCCTCGTCCGCGTCCAGGAGTTCCATGTTCAGGCCGAGGCCGCGGACTTCCTTCACGAGCACGTTGAAGGATTCGGGCACGCCGGCCTCGAAGTTGTCCTCGCCCTTGACGATGCTTTCGTAGACCTTGGTCCGGCCGGCCACGTCGTCCGACTTCACGGTCAGCATCTCCTGCAGGGTGTAGGCGGCACCGTAGGCTTCCAGGGCCCAGACCTCCATTTCCCCGAAACGCTGGCCACCGAACTGCGCCTTACCACCCAGCGGCTGCTGCGTGACGAGCGAGTACGGGCCGGTCGAACGTGCGTGGATCTTGTCGTCCACGAGGTGGTGCAGCTTGAGCATGTACTTCACGCCCACCGTCACCTTGCGGCTGAACTGCTCACCGGTGCGGCCGTCGAACAGCACGGACTGGCCGGACTCGTCGAAGCCCGCGTTGCGCAGACGTTCGTTGATGTCAGGCTCTTTCGCGCCGTCGAAGACCGGGGTGGCGATCGGCACGCCGCGGGTCACGTTGCTGGCCGCCTCGATGAGGTGGCTCTCGTCCATGCCTTCGATGCCTTCTTCGTAGACATCGTCGCCATAGGCGATCCGCATCGCTTCCTTGACCGGGGTCAGGTCGCCGGTGCGGCGGTATTCACCCAGAGCATCGTCCACCTTGATGCCGAGGCCACGGCAGGCCCAGCCGGTGTGCGTCTCGAGGATCTGACCGACGTTCATGCGCGACGGCACACCCAGCGGGTTGAGGCAGAAGTCGACCGGGGTCCCATCCGCGAGGAACGGCATGTCCTCCATCGGCACCACGCGCGACACAACACCCTTGTTCCCGTGACGGCCGGCCATCTTGTCGCCCGGCTGAAGCTTGCGCTTCACGGCCACGAAGACCTTGACCATCTTCATCACGCCCGGCGGCAGGTCGTCGCCACGGCGGACCTTCTCGACCTTGTCCTCGAAGCGGGCATCGAGAGCGCGTTTCTGCACTTCGTACTGCTCGTTCAGGGCCTCGATGATCTGCGCTTCCTGGTCTTCGCCCAGGGCCAGCTGCCACCACTGACCGCGGGTCAGAGTGCCCAGCAGCTCCTCAGTGATCTCGGAGTTCGGCTTGACCCCTTTCGGGCCCTTCACCGCCACCTTGCCCAGCAGCATCGACTTCAGACGCGCATAGATGTTGCGGTCGAGGATCGCCAGCTCGTCGTCCCGGTCACGGGCCAGACGTTCGACTTCCTCGCGCTCGATCTGCAGCGCACGCTCGTCTTTCTCCACACCGTGACGGTTGAAGACGCGCACTTCCACGACGGTCCCGTAGTCGCCCGGCTTCACGCGCAGCGAGGTGTCGCGCACGTCCGAGGCCTTCTCGCCGAAGATGGCGCGGAGGAGCTTCTCTTCCGGCGTCATCGGGCTTTCGCCCTTCGGCGTGATCTTACCGACGAGAATGTCGCCCGGCTCCACGTCCGCACCGATATACACGATACCGGCTTCGTCGAGGTTGCGCAGGGCTTCCTCGCCGACGTTGGGGATGTCGCGGGTGATCTCTTCCGGCCCGAGCTTGGTGTCACGGGCGGCGACTTCGAATTCCTCGATGTGGATCGAGGTATAGACGTCATCCCGCGCGATCCGCTCGGAGATCAGGATCGAGTCCTCGTAGTTGTAGCCGTTCCAGGGCATGAACGCGACGATGATGTTCTTGCCGAGAGCCAGTTCGCCCATATCCGTGGACGGACCGTCAGCAATCACTTCGCCCTTCTCGACCGTGTCACCCACCTTCACCAGCGGACGCTGGTTGATGCAGGTGTTCTGGTTCGAGCGCTGGAACTTGCGCATCCGGTAGATGTCCACGCCGGCATCGCCGATCTCGACGTCCTTGGTGGCCCGGATCACGATCCGCTGCGCATCGACCTGGTCGATGATGCCTGCCCGCTTGGCCATGATGGCCGCGCCGGAGTCACGTGCGACGACTTCCTCGATCCCGGTGCCGACCAGCGGCGCCTCGGCCCGCAGCAGCGGAACCGCCTGACGTTGCATGTTCGAGCCCATGAGAGCGCGGTTCGCGTCGTCGTTTTCGAGGTACGGAATGAGCGAGGCCGCAACCGACACCAACTGCTTCGGCGACACGTCGATCAGGTCGACGCTTTCGCGCGGCGCCAGCGTGTATTCGCCCGACTGGCGGGTGTTCACGAGGTCGTTCACGAAGTCGCCGTTCTCGTCGAGGTTGGCGTTCGCCTGTGCCACGGTGTGGCGCATTTCCTCGGTCGCGGACATGTACTTCACTTCGTCCGTCACATGGCCGTTCTCGACCGTGCGGTAGGGCGTTTCGATGAAGCCGTACTTGTTCACGCGGGCGAAGGTCGCCAGCGAGTTGATCAGACCGATGTTCGGACCTTCCGGCGTCTCAATCGGGCACATCCGGCCGTAGTGGGTCGGGTGAACGTCGCGCACCTCGAAGCCCGCACGCTCACGGGTCAGACCGCCCGGGCCAAGCGCCGAGAGACGACGCTTGTGCGTCACCTCGGACAGCGGGTTGGTCTGGTCCATGAACTGCGACAGCTGCGAGGAGCCGAAGAATTCACGCACGGCAGCCGCGGCGGGCTTCGCGTTGATCAGGTCCTGCGGCATGACGGTGTCGATCTCGACCGACGACATGCGTTCCTTGATCGCGCGCTCCATGCGGAGCAGGCCGACGCGGTACTGGTTTTCCATCAGTTCGCCGACGGAGCGGACACGACGGTTGCCGAGGTGGTCGATGTCGTCGATCTCGCCACGGCCGTCACGCAGGTCCACCAGGGCCTTGATGCAGGACACGATGTCCTCGCGGCGCAGGGTGCGCATGGTGTCGGGCGCGTCGAGTGCGAGGCGCATGTTCATCTTCACGCGGCCCACGGCCGAGAGGTCGTAACGCTCGCTGTCGAAGAACAGGGTGTCGAACAGGGACGAGGCGGCCTCGACGGTCGGCGGCTCACCCGGACGCATGACGCGATAGATGTCCATGAGCGCGCTGTCGCGGTTCATGTTCTTGTCCATCGCCATGGTGTTGCGGATGTAGGCACCGACGTTGATGTTGTCGATGTCCAGCACGGGGATCTCGGTGATTCCCGCGTCCAGCAGTTCTTGCAGCGAGCCACCGGTGACGTCGCCGTCCTTGTCGTACTCGAGGGTCAGCTCATCGCCGGCCTCGACGTAGATGGCACCGGTTTCCTCGTTGATGATGTCCTTGGCGACGAACTTGCCGACGATGTGCTCGAAGGGCACCAGCAGGTTCTTGACGTTGCCTTCGTCGATCAGCTTCTTCACCGCGCGCGGCGTGACCTTCTTGGTGGCCTCGGCGATGATCTCGCCCGAGTCCGCATCCACGAGGTCATAGGTCGGGCGCGTGCCGCGCACCCGCTCGGGGAAGAACTTCGTCACCCAGCCCTGGCCCCGGCGCAGGTTGAAGGTCACGGTGTTGTAGTAGGCGTCCATGATCGACTCCTGGTCCAGCCCGAGGGCATAGAGCAGGGTCGTCACCGGCAGCTTCCGGCGACGGTCGATACGGGCGAACACGATGTCCTTGGCGTCGAATTCGAAGTCGAGCCACGAGCCGCGGTAGGGAATGATGCGGCAGGCGAAGAGGAGCTTGCCCGAGGAGTGGGTCTTGCCCTTGTCGTGGTCGAAGAACACGCCCGGCGAACGGTGCATCTGGGACACGATGACCCGTTCGGTGCCGTTGACGATGAAGGTCCCGTTGGGCGTCATCAGGGGCATATCGCCCATGAACACGTCCTGTTCCTTCACGCCCTTGACCGACTTGGCGCCGGTGTCTTCGTCGATATCAAACACGATGAGCCGCAGGGTGACCTTCAGCGGGGCGCTGTAGGTCATGTCGCGCTGCATGCACTCTTCGACGTCGTATTTCGGCTTTTCCAGCTCGTACTTGACGAATTCGAGAACGGCGGTTTCGTTGAAATCTTTGATCGGGAACACCGACTGGAAAACGCCCTTGATGCCTTCGCCGTCTGCGGGGTCGGGCTGGTCGCCGGATTTCAGGAAGAGTTCGTAGGAGCTTTTCTGAACCTCGATGAGGTTCGGCATTTCGAGAACTTCGCGGATCTTGCCGTAGTATTTGCGAAGACGTTTCTGACCGAGGTAGGTCTGAGCCATGACAGATGTCACCTTTCGTTTCTCAACGAGGGTGATGCCGTCGGGCCCCGGCATCGCCCCCTTTCGAGACAGGCATTGGGGTTCTGGGTCAATTCCTGGCCGCCGTCCCAAAGGCAGCCTCCCGACCCGTTGAACCTCGCCTTAGAAAAGCCCCGCCGCGCAGGGCCTCTCTGAGACAGGTTCGGCTGGACACGGGACGAACCCGTATCCAGCCTGAAAAGTCCAGTCGCCACAGTGGGAAACAGAGCCCCTCGGCAGCGCCGGGCTTGGCGGTCAGGCACAGGGCCTGTCCGCCGAAGCGCCGGATTACTTGACTTCGATCTCGGCGCCAGCTGCTTCCAGCTTCGCTTTGATTTCTTCGGCTTCGTCTTTCGACACGCCTTCTTTGACAGCCTTGCCGCCGGCTTCCACCAGCTCTTTGGCTTCTTTGAGGCCCAGGCCGGTGATGCCGCGGACTTCTTTGATGACGTTGATTTTCGAAGCGCCGGCCGACTTCAGGATGACGTCGAACTCGGTTTTTTCTTCTTCAGCTGCGCCGCCGGCATCGCCTGCGGGACCAGCCATCATGACGGCGCCACCGGCTGCGGGCTCGATGCCGTACTCGTCTTTCAGGATGGTTTTCAGTTCTTGGGCTTCGAGCAGGGTCAGGTTGACGATTTGCTCAGCAAGGGCTTTAAGATCGGCCATTTGTCAGGTTCCGTTTCTCTAGATGTGTTCCAACGTGTGGGTTTGCAACCCACGACGGTCTCGAAGGGTGCTTACGCCGCCTTGTCCTCGATGGTGGACAGGATGGAGGCGATATTCGAAGCAGGTGCGCCAATCGCGCCGGCGATGTTCGAAGCGGGTGCGCCGATGCAGCCGACGATGGAAGCGATGAGCTCCTCGCGCGACGGCATTTTCGACACGGCTTCAACACCGGCCCGGTCAAGAGCGTTCTCGCCCATTGCACCGCCAAGGATCTCAAACTTCTTGTTTTCCTTGGCGAAGTCCTCGGCCACCTTGGCTGCTGCCACGGGGTCCTCGGAATAGGTCAGAACGGTCATGCCCGTCAGGAGCGGGGCCATGCTTGCGCAGGGCTTTCCTTCCAGGGCGATCTTGGCGAGCCTGTTCTTGGCGACGCGCACTGCACCACCGGCCTCATTGGCCTTGGCACGCAGCGACTGCATCTCAGCAACCGTGAGGCCGGTGTAGTGGGCAACCACCACAACGCCAGAGCTTTCGAAGATTTGGCCGAGTTCCTCGACCACTTTCTCTTTCTGGGCTCTATCCACAGTTTCACTCCAGTTTGGGAGGGTCAGACCCTCCGGCTCAATTCAGCCGGGATGCAAGATCCCGGCCATGCGGGTCCTTGTTACGGGTCCGTCCAATCTCGCCCCGGGTGCCGGTGGAGGCATCCGAAGAAATCGGTTCTTTCCCGTCTCGGGCAGGATTTATGGATTGCTCCACCCGCCGTCTCGGACGAAACGCAAAGAGCGCACGACGAATCGCGCGCTGAGTGCGTAGTTCCGTTTAGAAGCTGTAACCGGTGGGTGCAAGTCCAAAGACCACGCAACACCCCACACAGGCCATCGCCTGCCAGGAACCGGTCCGGGAGAGCATGGCACGTTTCGCCCATTCAGGCAATGAATTCGCATTATTGCGGGCTGCTGGACGCCGCCGCGCCCCGCTCTATGCTGCCGTCGTAGCCCCGCCCAGCCAAAGAGGGACCCCATGAGCAACAAGAAAAGCAACAGGCCCGGCCCCGCCACGCGCCCCTCCGACCTCAAGCCGCGCCTCGCCAAGGCCCGCGCCCGCGGCATGTCGCGGCCGTTGGAGGAGCGGGCCCGGCGCATGCTGGCGGCCTACCTCGACATGGCGGAGCAACACGGGCTGTCCCTGCGCGACACGGTGGCCGACATGGCCGACGGCCAGGCCGCCTGGCGCCTCGGCATCGCCACCCGTGACGCGATGTTGGCGACCCCGCCCGAGGCCGTACGCAACGCCGCCTGCACCGCGGGCTGCGCCTTCTGCTGCATCCTGACCGAGGGCGACGGCGGGTTGATCACCGAGAGCGAGGCCACCCGCCTGCACGAAGCACTGACGCCTCTGGCGGGGCAGCCCGACGGGCGCGCGTGGCACAAGGCCGCCTGCCCCGCCCTCGACCCCGAGACACGCACCTGCCGGGCCTACGAGGCGCGACCGATGATCTGCCGGTCCTTTTTGTCCACCGATGCCGAGGCCTGCCGGGTGAACGCCGAGGGCGGCACGGCCGAGGGGGCCGGCCTGCTGGGCAGCCACCTCGACTACCTCGCCACCCATGCGGTCGTCCGCGAGGCGCTGAAGGGCATCGCCCGGGTGCCGAGCTACGCCATGGCCCGGATCGCCGCCGGCGCGGTGGAAGGCGAAACGCTGGACGAGAGCTTGAAAGCCGCCCGCCACGCGCCGAAGGTGCTGGAGGAGACCTGCCGCGACGCGGCCCGCGCCGCCGGGGCCTGAGGGCCCGAAGACCCCTCCCCCGCCAGCACTGCCTCCGGCAGGCGAGCCCCCTGCCCTTCCCGCGAGACACCCAAACGCCCCGCCACGCCCGGCAATGAAAAAGGGCGGCCCCGAAGGACCGCCCTTTCTAACTTTACCCGTGAAGCGGGATCAGTTGCCGGTGGCGCTTTCGACGCTGACCGACACGCCCGGGCCCATCGAGGAGCTGAGCGCGATCTTCTTCATGTAGGTGCCCTTGGCGCCTGCCGGTTTGGCTTTCGAGACGGCGTCCACGAAGGCGCGGATGTTCTCGATCAGCTTGGCTTCGTCGAAGGAGGCCTTGCCGACACCTGCGTGCACGACGCCTGCCTTCTCGGCCTTGAACTGAACCTGACCGCCCTTGGCGTCGGTCACGGCCTGAGCGACGTCCATGGTCACGGTGCCGACCTTGGGGTTCGGCATCAGGTTGCGCGGGCCGAGGATTTTGCCGAGACGACCGACGACGGGCATCATGTCCGGGGTGGCGATGCAGCGATCGAAGTCGATCTTGCCGCCCTGGATGGCTTCCATCAGGTCTTCTGCGCCGACGATGTCCGCGCCGGCAGCCTGGGCTTCGTCAGCCTTGGCGCCACGGGCGAAAACAGCCACGCGCACGGTCTTGCCGGTGCCGTTCGGCAGGCCGACGACGCCGCGGACCATTTGGTCTGCGTGACGGGGATCGACGCCGAGGTTCATCGCGATCTCGACGGTTTCGTCGAATTTCGCGTTGGCGTTCGCCTTGATCAGCGAAACCGCTTCCTCGATGGTGATGTCTTCCTTGCCGGCGAAGGCTTCGCGAGCGGCGCGGGTACGTTTACCGAGCTTTGCCATTACTTCACCTCGATGCCCATGGAGCGGGCGGAGCCCAGGATGATCTGCATCGCCGCTTCAACGGAGTTGGCGTTCAGATCCTTCATCTTGGCTTCCGCGATCTCTTTCACCTGTGCAACGGTGACCGAGCCTGCGGTTTCACGGCCGGGCTTGTTGGCGCCGGACTTCAGCTTGGCAGCCTTCTTCAGGTAATAAGACGCGGGGGGCGTCTTGATTTCCATGGTGAAGGACTTGTCCTGGTAGTAGGAAATCACGGTCGGGCACGGCGCGCCGGGCTCCATGTCCTGCGTCTTGGCGTTGAACGCCTTGCAGAATTCCATGATGTTGATGCCGCGCTGGCCCAGTGCGGGGCCGACGGGCGGGCTGGGGTTGGCTTGACCAGCCTTAACTTGCAGCTTCAGGCTGCCGATCAGTTTCTTGGCCATGTGGCCTCTCCTTTTTCATCGCTCAGACAGGATGCCCTGTCCTTGCCGGCCTTGGGAAACGCGTCTCCCCGGGCCTTACCGCGTGGTCGGGTCTGGCAACCGCGGTTGCCGCGCCTCCCACGAATGAACGGGCCCGGAGGCCCGCAGCGATCAGGCCTGCTTGGAGACCTGACCGAATTCCAGTTCGACCGGGGTTTCCCGGCCAAAGATCGAGACGGTGACCTTGAGGCGCTGGTTGTCCTCGTCGACCTCCTCGACCATGCCGTCGAAGTCCTCGAACGGCCCGTCGTTGACCTTCACCTTCTCGCCCACCTCGAAGTGGATGAGGGTGCGCGGCGCTTCTTCGCCTTCCTGCACCCGGTTCAGGATCGCGTTCACCTCGGCGTCGCGCATCGGCATCGGGCGGCCCTGCGGACCCAGGAAGCCGGTGACGCGGTTGATGGAGCTGATCAGGTGATAGCCCCGATCCGACATTTCCATCCGCACCAGCACGTAGCCCGGCATGAAGCGGCGTTCGGTGTTCACCTTCTTGCCGCGCCGGATCTCGATCACTTCCTCGGTCGGGACCAGGACTTCTTCGATTTCGTCCTCGAGACCGTTCTCAACGACCGCAGTCCTGATCTGCTCGGCGATCTTCTTCTCGAAGTTCGAGAGAACGCTAACCGAGTACCACCGTTTTGCCATGTCGCCTTCGTTCCCCGTCCCATCCGGCCACAGCCGGACATTCAAAACCTTTCAGGCAGTTACCTGCCGCTTCCCGCAATAAAAATCGGCGCGCAACTCGAATCGCCGCACGCCACCTCGCGAGAGTAGGAGGTCCCTACCGCCCTGCGCCGGATATTTCAAGGGCACATGCCCGGAAGACCGGGAGACCCTTTGCGGCGCGTCGCGGCCCCGCGCCGCCCGCGGGCAGCGCCGGACCGAAGCCGGATCAGCTGAAGAGGCTCAGCAGCCCGGTCAGACCCATGCGGATCAGGAAGTCGACCAGCCAGAAGAAGACGGCGGCCACGAAGGCCATCACGAAGACCATCACCGTGGTCAGCAGCACCTCACGGCGCGTCGGCCAGGTGACCTTCGCGATCTCGCCACGGGTTTGCTGGATGAACTGGATCGGGTTGGCCATGCGCGTTGCGTCCGTTCTGCTGTTGTCTGCCTGCCGCGGCCCCTGCCGCGGATCGCCGTCACATACGCCGCGCGGCGCATGTTTTCAAGTCATCCCTGAAGCCGTCCCCCTCGGACAAACGATCGCAGCCCGCCGAAGCGGTGCCGAAGATCGAATTGTCCGGAGGACTGGCAGGGGCAGCAGGACTCGAACCCGCGACCCTCGGTTTTGGAGACCGATGCTCTACCAACTGAGCTATACCCCTAGGCCGTGCCGTGGGATAGGGCACTGGGAAAGCAAGATCAAGAGCGGATCTGCACGCTGTCGGAGAATTCCCGCGCCACCCGCAGGGTGCCGTCGCGTCCTAGAGCCAGCGGGCCCGCCGGAGCACCGCGAGTTGCGCCAGAACCACCGCCGAAAGCCCGCCACAGACGAGCCAGAAGGCGATCGGGCTGGAGGCCCCGGGCATGCCCCCGACGTTGATCCCCAGCAGCCCCGTGAGGAACCCCAGCGGCAGGAAGATCGCGGAAATGATCGAGAGGAAATACATGTGCCGGTTCAGCCGGTCGGAAATCTGGCCCGACAGCTCCTCGCGCAGGACGGCGAGGGAATCACGCATCTCGGCGAGGTTCTCCACCTGGCGGGTCAGGCTCTGCCGGGTCTCCGCCAGGCCCAGCCGGTCGGTCTCGGCAAGGAAGGGGGGCGACGCCTCCTCGACCGCGCGAAGGGCCTGCACCTGGGGCGCGCAATGGCGATAGAACTCGATCACCTGCAGGCGCATCGCCACGATCCGCTTGCGCAGCGACTGGTCGGGGGCGCCGATCACCTGCGTCTCCAGCCCGTCGGTCTCGACGTCCAGCTCCATCACCAGCGGCTCCAGCCGGGCGTTCAGGCGGTCCGCCAGCGTGTCGAGGAAGCCGCCCGCCGTGTCGGGCCCCTGCCCCGCCTCCAGCGCCTTGCAGATGTCCTCCAGCGCGCGCACACGCTGGCGCGAGAGCGTGACGATCCGGTTGGCGTCGATCCACATGCGCACGGCAACCATGTCCTCGGGATCGCGGCCCTCGTTCATGTTCACCCCGCGCAGCACAACCAGCATCCCGTCGCCGATCCGCGTCGCCCGCGAGCGGGTGGCGGTCACGGTAAGCGACTCATGCACCGCCGGATCGAGGTAGGGGAGGTTCCGGGCGATCCAGTCGGGCGCCTGCGGGTCCGTGGCATCGAGGTGAACCCAGCCCAGCTGATCGGCGCGCAGCACCTCTACGAGATGCCCATGCTCCAGCCGTTGCCCGGCCTCCGGTCCGTTGAGGGCGTAGGCGTATTCGATGCAGGCGGTCATGGAGGTCTCCTTCGTCGGGGCCGAGAGGGCGCGATGTCACCGGTCCTTCAGCGGATACGCGACACCGGGCCCGCAGTTCAACTGCCGGGCGCAGCCGCGGTTCCGCCCCCCCTGCCCGCGCAGCCCGGGGCTGAAAACGCAAAAGGGCCGCCCCGAAGGACGGCCCTTTCCGGTCCGGCGCGAAACGCCGATCCGCTTACTTGATGATTTTCGAGACGACGCCCGAGCCGACGGTGCGGCCGCCTTCACGGATGGCGAAGCGGAGCTTCTCTTCCATCGCGATCGGGGCGATCAGTTCGACTTCGAACTTCAGGTTGTCGCCGGGCATGACCATCTCGGTGCCTTCGGGCAGCTTGACGGTGCCGGTGACGTCCGTGGTGCGGAAGTAGAACTGCGGACGGTAGTTCGCGAAGAACGGAGTGTGACGGCCGCCTTCTTCCTTGGTCAGGATGTAGGCTTCCGCTTCGAACTCGGTGTGGGGCTTCACGGAGCCGGGCTTGCAGAGCACCTGGCCACGTTCCACGCCTTCACGGTCGATGCCGCGCAGCAGGGCGCCGATGTTGTCGCCGGCTTCACCGCGGTCGAGCAGCTTGCGGAACATTTCCACACCGGTGCAGGTGGTTTTCTTGGTGTCCTTGATGCCGACGATTTCGAGTTCGTCGCCAACGTTCACCACGCCACGTTCCACACGGCCGGTCACAACGGTACCACGGCCCGAGATCGAGAACACGTCTTCGATCGGCATCAGGAACGGCTGGTCCACAGCACGTGCCGGCTGCGGGATGTACTCGTCAACGGCAGCCATCAGTTCGCGGATCTTGGTCTCGCCGATCGCGTCGTCACGACCTTCGAGGGCGGCCAGGGCCGACCCTGCGATGATCGGGATATCGTCGCCGGGGAAGTCGTAGGCGGACAGCAGTTCGCGCACTTCCATCTCGACCAGCTCGAGCAGTTCCTCGTCGTCCACCTGGTCGACCTTGTTCAGGAACACGACCATGGCGGGGATACCCACCTGGCGGCCCAGCAGGATGTGCTCGCGGGTCTGGGGCATCGGGCCGTCAGCCGCGTTCACCACCAGGATCGCGCCGTCCATCTGGGCAGCACCGGTGATCATGTTCTTCACGTAGTCGGCGTGGCCGGGGCAGTCGACGTGCGCGTAGTGACGGTTCTCGGTCTCGTATTCCACGTGCGCGGTCGAGATCGTGATGCCGCGGGCTTTTTCTTCCGGCGCGCCGTCGATCTGGTCGTAGGCCTTGAATTCGCCGAAGTACTTGGTGATCGCAGCGGTCAGCGTGGTCTTGCCGTGGTCGACGTGACCAATGGTGCCGATGTTGCAGTGCGGCTTGCCGCGTTCAAACTTTGCCTTTGCCATGATGCAAGGAGCCTCTGGTTTGTGGGGCCAGCCCGGCCCGTTTCGTCTCCGGGCGGCATTTATTGCCTCCGAAGGGGAAAATCAAGCGCTCGCATCGGATCGCGCCTGCGATTCCCGGGGTGTGACGCCCGGACCCCGGACGCCGATGAACTATAAAGAGGGGTCAGGGAAGGTTCGGCCCCAGGACCTCGGGTTCGATCGCCGGGGCGAAGACCGCCTGCGCACCCGGGGTGGGTGTGGTGGCCGCCGGAACCGCCGTCGTGGCGGTGCTCGCGGCGGGGGTCGGCGTCGCGGCGGTGGCCGCGGGGCTGGCGGCCGTCGCAGCCGTCGTGCCTGCCGTCATGCTGGCGGCGGGGGCCGGTGCCTTCAGCGAGGTCGGCGCCACGCTCTTGCCGAACCACTCGCGGTTTTCCAGCATCCAGCGCTCGATCTCCTTGGCGGCGTTGCGCGCCAGTCCGCGCATCTGCTCTTCCGGCTCCATCGTGTAGCCCGAGCCCATGATCGAATGGCCGCCGAAGGTCTCGATCACCGAGATGGTGTGCGGCTTCTCGTTCAGCTTCTTGCCCAGTTCGTCATCCCAGACGGTGACATTCACCAGCAGGATCGACTTGGGCGACAGCACCAGCGGAATGCCCGGCTGGGCGAGGACGTAGCCCTCGATGCTGGTGCCGATGTGGTAGTAATGATCGCCATCGTAGCGGCCGAAGCGCTCCTGCATGGCGTCGGTCATCGCGGTCTTCCACTCCGCCTCGGAGGCGGTGCGGGACATCGGGCCTTCCTGCGCCTTGGAGGCGACCACGATATTGTGTCCCAGAAGGAAATCGCCAAGGTCCGGCGTGGTCCCGTCCATGTCATTTGGGTTCGTACAGGCAGCAGCGGCCATGCACAGGGCCAGCGGGATCAGTTTGCGAAACATCCGGGTCCTCCTTGGGGGCATGATCCGGATAGCCCAGCCATGCGTCTCATGCAATCTCCCGCCCGACCTAGGCTTTTTGAACGGCGGTGCAAGACACCGGCTGCACGGGGACATTGGCCTGTTGCACGCAGGCCCTATATTCCGGTCATGAGCGATACAGCCCTCCCGCCCCGCGGCGGCCCTGCCGCCCGCACGCCGGCCCCCGACCAGCCCGGCCCCCTGCCCGTCCGCGCACCCCTCGTGACGCGGCCGCTGGGCCTGTTCGGCTCGCTCGCCGCGGCCCGGCGCAACGTGCTGACCATCCTGCCCGAGATCGCCACGCGCCAGCCCATCGTCTCGGGCAAGATGGGGGTCCGCTGGCACATGCTGATGGATCCGGACGCGATCCGCCGCGTGCTGCTGGAAAAGGTCGAGAGCTATCCCAAGTCCGACGTGACCAAGACCCTGCTGCGCCCCGCGATCGGCGAGAGCCTCTTCATCGCCGAGGGCGCGCACTGGCGCTGGCAGCGCCGCGCCGCCGCGCCGGTCTTCTCGCACCGCAACGTGGCCGCCCTCGCCCCCGTCATGTCCGCCGCCGCCGAGGCCGCCAGCCGCCGGATCGCCGCCGCCCACGGCAAGCCGCTGGACCTCTACGACCAGATGGTGCGCGCCACCTTCGAGGTGATCTCGGATGTGACCTTCTCGGGCGGCGAGGGCTTCGACCGGGGCGGCGTGCACCGCGCCATCGACGCATATATCGCTGCCGCCGGGCGCGTCTCGCTGCCCGATCTGCTGGGGATGCCCGAGTGGGTGCCACGCCCCGGACGGCTGAAGAGCGGCCCCGCCCTGCGCAAGATGAAGAGCGTGGCCGATGAGGCCATCGAGCGCCGCAAGCGGCAGGGCGCCTCGGAGGTGCCCGACCTGCTGGACCTGCTGATGCAGGCCAAGGACGGCGAGACCGGGCGCCAGATGAACCGGGACGAGTTGCGCGACAACCTGCTGACCTTCATCGTCGCGGGCCACGAAACCACGGCGCTGACGCTGGGCTGGGGGCTCTACCTCTGCGCCTTCGACGAGGATGCGCAGGAGGCCGCCCGCGCAGAGGCGCGCGCCGTGCTCGGCGAGCGGGCGGCCACAGCGGAGGACGTGGCACGGCTGCCCTTCACCCGGCAGATCGTGGAAGAGACGCTGCGGCTCTACCCCGCCGCCGGGATCATCTCGCGCACGGCGCAGGAGGATGACACGCTCTGCGGGCGCGAGGTGCGGCGCGGCGACACGGTGATGGTGCCGATCTACGCGCTGCACCGGAACCACCTGCTCTGGGAGGCGCCCGACAGCTTCCGGCCCGGGCGGTTCGCGGACCGCAAGGCGATCCCGCGCTACGCCTACCTGCCCTTCGGCGACGGGCCCCGGATCTGCATCGGGGCCTCCTTCGCGATGCAGGAGGCGGTGATCATCCTGGCCACGCTGCTGGCGCGCTACCGCTTCCGGGCCGTGCCGGGACGGGAGCCGGAGCCGGTGATGATCATCACCCTGCGGCCCGAGGGCGGGGTCTGGCTGACGGCAGAGCCGGTCTGAGGCCCGGAAGCGCGGCGGGCCCCGACAGAGCCCTGCGACGGCGCCCTGCCTCGGAGCCCTGCGGCCGGACGCCCGGCTGGCGGAGCCCCGTCAGCGCCCCCTCGGCGCGGGAGGATCATGCCTTGGCGATGTCCAGGCACGTCGGGGGCCAACACACCGCGGCGTGCAAGCCGGCCGGACCGGAGGGTCTGGCCTCAGCTCTCGCGACGGCGGAAGGTCAGGTAATGGGGGGTACGATCCTCGCGCAGGGCCTTCTGCTCGTAGCGGGTCGAAATCCAGTCTCCCCAGGGCTCACGCCAGTCGGTGGGCCCTTCGGCGAGCCAGTCGAAGCCCGCCTTCGGCACTTCCTGCAACGTCTGGCGCACGTAGTCGGGGATATCCGTGGCGACCCGGAAGATCGCGCCCGGCTTCAGCACCCGCGCCAGCGGTTCGAGGTGCTCTGGCGTGACGAAGCGACGCCGGTGGTGGCGCTTCTTAGGCCAGGGATCGGGGTAGAGCAGGAAGGCACGGGAAACCGAGGCCTCGGGCAGCACGTCGAAGAGATCGCGCGCATCGCCGGGATGGACGGCAAGATTGCTCACCCCCGCCTCGCGGATCTTCCCCAGCAGCATGGCGACGCCGTTGATGTAGGGCTCGGCCCCGATGATGCCGACATCCGGGTTGCTGCTGGCCTGGTGGACGAGGTGCTCGCCGCCGCCGAAGCCGACTTCGAGCCAGACCTCCCGTCCCCCGAAGAGCGCCTCCAGATCGAGCGGGAGCCGGTCGGGGTTCTCCTCCCAGCCGACCTTGCCGGGGGAGAGCTCTGCGAGGTCCTCGTCAAGATAGGCCTCCTGCGACTTGCGCAGGCCCTTGCCCTTGAAGCGGCCATAGAAGTTGCGCCAGGGGGCGCCGGTGGGGTGTCTGTCTTCGCTCATGGGCCGCCCGATAGCCTTGTGAGGCGCAGTTTTCAATGGTGAAGCACCGGCGGAGGGCCGGGGCGGAAAATTCTTCGAAGAATTTTCCCAAGAATTTTCGAAAATTCTTGGGCGCGCGTGGGGAACGGAGTGGCGGGCAAGAGGGTCTGCAACCGGAAAATTCGAATTTTCCGAACCGAACGTTGCGGGAAGACTGAAGGGCGCTGTCCACGACAGCATGGGGCTCTGCCCCCTTGCCCCGCGGGGCGGGGCAATTCCCCCGGAGTATTTCGGGGAAAGATGAAGGGAGGGCCCACTGGGCGCGGGATGCGAAAAGGCCCCGCCATGGCGGGGCCTTTCGATGTGTCGTGGCCTTGCGGCTCAAATCGCTTTCTTCAGCGCCTCGACGAGATCGGTCTTCTCCCAGGAGAAGCCGCCGTCCTCGTCCGGCAGACGACCGAAGTGGCCGTAGGCCGCGGTCCGCTGGTAGATCGGCTTGTTGAGGGCCAGGTGCTCGCGGATGCCGCGCGGGGTCAGGTCCATGCACCGGGCCACGGCCTTCTCGATCTCGGCCTCGTCCACGTTGCCGGTGCCATAGGTGTCGGCGTAGATCGAGAGCGGCTTGGAGATGCCGATCGCGTAGGAGAGCTGGATCGTGCACTTGTCGGCCATGCCGGCGGCGACCACGTTCTTGGCGAGGTAACGTGCAGCATAGGCGGCAGAGCGGTCGACCTTGGTCGGATCCTTGCCCGAGAAGGCACCGCCGCCGTGGGGCGCGGCCCCGCCGTAGGTGTCCACGATGATCTTGCGACCCGTCAGGCCCGCGTCCCCGTCAGGGCCGCCGATGACGAACTTGCCGGTCGGGTTGATCCACCACTCGGTGTTCTTGGTCAGCCATTCCTCGGGCACGACCTCGCGGATGTAGGGCTCCACGATGGCGCGGATGTCGGCGCTGGTCTGCGCCTCGTCCGCATGCTGCGTCGAGAGCACCAGCTGGGTGATCTCCACCGGCACGCCGTTCTCGTAGCGCAGCGAGACCTGGCTCTTGGCGTCGGGGCGCAGTGTCGGCTCGGTGCCGTTCTTGCGGACCTCGGCCAGGCGGCGCAGGATCTTGTGGGCGTACTGGATCGGGGCGGGCATCAGCGCCTCGGTTTCGTTCGTGGCGAAGCCGAACATGATGCCCTGGTCGCCGGCACCCTCGTCCTTCTCGTTCGAGGCGTTCACACCCTGCGCGATATGCGCGGACTGCTCGTGCAGCAGGTTTGTGATTTCCACCGTCTCATGGTGGAACTTGTCCTGCTCGTAGCCGATGTCCTTGATGCAGTCGCGCGCGATGCCGTCCACTGCCTCCATGTACTGGTGCAGCTTGTCCTGATCGCTGAGGCCGATTTCACCGCCGATCACGACCCGGTTGGTCGTGGCGAAGGTTTCACAGGCCACCCGGGCTTCCGGCTCTTCGGCCAGAAGCGCGTCCAGGACAGCATCGGAGATCCGGTCACAGACCTTATCCGGGTGGCCCTCTGAAACGGATTCAGAGGTGAAGATGTAGTTCCGACGTGTCATGATTATGGTGCTCCATTGGTGTTGACCCACCCCGTCAGGAAGCCGTTGGGGCGGCAGTTCCTCTTGCCTATGCCCCCTTTTCCGGTGCGTCAACGTCCTTCTCCGACGAATGCGGGACTCTGCGGCGACCCTGAAGGGCCGGAGCGATCAAAAGACAGAGCAGGAAAAGCACCGCGATCGGCCCGTCCCCGGTGCGGCTGTAGGGCGTGGGCGCACCGGCCGGCGGCAGCGGCAGGTCGCGCCAGCCGGCGGCGTTCAGCGGCAGCGATCCGGTGACCGTTCCGCTGGCGTCGATCATCGCGGAAACCCCGGTGTTGGCGACCCTCGCCAGCGGCAGCGCCTGTTCCGCGGCCCGCAGGCGGGCCTGGGCAAGATGCTGATAAGGCCCGGAAATATTTCCAAACCAGGCGTCATTCGTGATCTGGAGCAGCATCCGGGGCCGCGCCGGCGCATCGAGGATGTCCTGCGGGAAGACCGCCTCGTAGCAGATCAGCGGCAACGCGGAACCGACGCCAGGCAGTTCCACCAGCGACGGCCCGGGGCCGGAGGAGAAACCGTATCCATCCCGCGTCGCCATGCCCTCGATGCCGAGCGCGCCCAGCAGATCGCCGAAGGGCACGTATTCCCCGAACGGGACCAGATGCGATTTATCGTAGACCGCCGCCGGGGTTCCGTCGGGTCCGAGCAGGGCCAAGGCATTGTACCACCGCCCATTTTCGCGCCGGTTCGCGCCCACGACGACGGCAGAGCCGCCCGCGTTGCGCATGATCGTGGTTGTCAGCACCTCCGCCACCTCCAGCGGCCAGGCCAGTGCCGTCTCGGGCCAGACCACCACATCGGGACGGCGCGTCGCGGGCGGGCGCGGCGGGGCAGCGGTGAAATCCACCATCCGGTCGAAGAAGACGGGCATCATCTCGTCACGCCACTTGTCGCGCTGCGAGGCGTTGGGCTGCACGAGGCGGATGATCGGGGCGTCCTCGGGGATCGGCAGTTGCGGGCGGATCGCGGCGGCAAGGCCGAAGAGCATGGCGACGCCTGCGCCCCAGAGCGCGAGCCGCGGCCAGGGGCGGCAGAGCGCGAGCGTCAGCCCCGCCCCCACCGCCAGCAGCACGAAGGTCAGGCCCCCTGCCCCGGCGATCCGTGACAGCGGCAACAGCGGGCTGTCGATCAGCCCGTGCCCGATCGTGGCCCAGGGGAAGCCGGTGAAGACATAGGCCCGCAGCAGCTCCGCCCCGCCGAGTGCCCCGGTGACGGCCAGGACCGACAGCAGATCGACGCCCGCATAGGGGCGCCCATCCTCGGTCACGGCTTCGCTTCGGGACGACGCCGGGCGACGCCACAGCACCGCCTCGCGCGCCAGCAGGGCGGCGGCGCCCCAGAAGAGCGCCAGCCCGAAGGCCATGAAGACGAGGGCGAAGGGGGCCATCCAGCCGTGCCGGGCCACGTCGACCATGAAGGGCTCGATGATCCAGCTGAGCGCGAGGGCGAAATAGGCCCCGCCCCCGGCCCATCCGGCGAAGAAGGCGCCGCGGCGGCTGGGGGCGGCCGCGATCAGCAGGAAAAGCCCCGCCGCCCCGAGAGGCGCCACGGGCCAGAGGTTGACCGGCGCCTGCCCGAGGGCCAGCAGCAGCCCCGCCCCGGCGGCCTGAGCGGTGCGTGCGCGGCGGCTGCAACCGGCGATCCAGTGAACGAGTGTCTGCATGATCCCCCGACCCGTGCCTCTTTGCGCCCGTGTCGAGGGCGCCTTGCCCGAGCTTTAGCAGGCCCAGAAACGGAATGCGCCCCCGGCCATGCGGGGGCGCAGTCGATTTGGGTTAACCTGTGCGTGATCGGACGCTGTGAAGGTCAGGCCGGACCAAGGTGATCCGGCCAACCCGATCCGGACGTCCGATCCCGGCGCCCGATCCCGGCGTCCGTCAGGCGGCCTCGGTTTCGGGCGCCTTCAGCCGGACGCGCAGCCGCTTGATGCGGCGCGGATCGGCATCGACCACCTCGAACTCGTGGCCCGCCGGATGGGGGACGACCTCACCGCGGGCGGGAACCCGGCCCGAGAGCATGAAGACCAGACCGCCAAGCGTATCGATCTCCTCCTCGTCGATGCCGTCGTCCTCGGTCAGGGAGACCCCCGTGGCGCCCTCGAAATCCTCGAGCGGCGTCTTGGCGAGCGCGAGGTAGGAGCCCGATGCTTCCTTCTGGAACGGCGCGACCTCGTCCACGTCGTGCTCGTCCTCGATCTCGCCGATGACCTGTTCGATCAGGTCCTCGATGGTCACGAGCCCGTCGACCCCGCCGTATTCGTCGATCACCAGCGCCATGTGCCGGCGCTCGGTCTGCATCTTCTGCAGCAGCACGCCGATCGGCATGGAGGGCGGCACGAAGAGCAGCGGGCGCAGCATCCGCTTCACGGAGAACCGCGAAGCCTTGCCGTTGAACCCGTGTTCAAGCGCGAAGTCCTTGAGGTGGATCAGCCCGATGGGCGTGTCCAGCGTTCCCTGGTAGACCGGCAGGCGCGTCATGCCGCTTTCGCGGAACACATGCACCAGTTCGTCCCGCGTGATGGTCACGGGGACGGCCACGATCTCGGCCTTGGGAATTGCGACATCCTCGACCCGCATACGACGCAGGTTGATCATCCCGTGGGCAGGACGAGGCGAGGTGACTGGACCCGGCTGCGTCAAGCTGCGCGGATCGATCTGGGACCGCTGGCCCCCGAAAAGCCGGCCAAGCCAGCCCTGTTGCGGTGCCGTGGCAGGCCTTGCGCCCGCGTCGGTCTCTTTCTGGCTCTGAGGCAGCGCGCTTTGCGCTGCGCTAGAAGACCCGTCGGTGGTCTCGCCCATCTTACCTTTCCATGCTGGCCGGGGAACTACCCGGCGTCTCTCGAATATGGGTCAGGGATACCCATCTTGCCAAGTATCCCGGTCTCAATAGTTTCCATCAAAGTGGCATCTTCGTCACGAATGTGATCGTAGCCCAAAAGATGGAGCGTTGCGTGAAGGATCAAATGCGTCAGATGATCCGTCAGCGGAATGCCGCCCGCCTCTGCTTCGCGCAGGCAGGTTTCCCAGGCGATGGCGATATCCCCCAGTGGCGTGGCACCTGGCTCCATCGGATCGGGCGTGGGGGCATAGGGCGCCTCGCCCGGCGCCTCCGGGGCCAGATCCTCGGCCGGCCAGGACAGCACGTTGGTAGGCGTGGGCTTCTCGCGGAACTCGGCGTTCAGCTCGGCGATGCGGGCATCGTTGCAGGCCAGAACGGCAATTTCCCAGTCCGCCGGGGCGAGGTCGTGATGCGCGAGCGCAGCCAGGGCGGCCCGTTCGGCGATCTCCTCAAGGTCGACGGCCTCCCAGGCCGCCTCTTCGATCATCAGGTCCGTCAGCATCTTTCCGGGTCCGGTGGGGGCTGCCGCCCCCACACCCCCGCGAGTATTTGCGGAAAGATGAAGGGGCGGGCTGTCAGGCTTCGTCGGCCTCGTAAGCCTCGATGATCGCCGCCACAAGGGGGTGACGCACCACATCCTTCGAGGTGAAGTAGTTGAAGCTGATCTTGGGGATCGCCTTCAGCAGGCGCTCCGCGTCATGCAGGCCCGAGCTGACGCCCCGCGGCAGGTCGATCTGGCTGCGGTCGCCGGTAATCACCATGCGGGAGCCCTCGCCCAAACGGGTCAGGAACATCTTCATCTGCATCGAGGTGGCGTTCTGCGCCTCGTCCAGCACCACGAAGGCGTTCGACAGGGTCCGCCCGCGCATGAAGGCCAGCGGCGCGATCTCGATCGTCTTCTCCTCCATCATCTTCTGGAGCTGCTTGCCGGGCAGGAAGTCGTTCAGCGCGTCATAGAGCGGCTGCATGTAGGGATCGACCTTGTCCTTCATGTCGCCGGGCAGATAGCCCAGCTTCTCGCCGGCCTCGACCGCCGGACGGGACAGGATGATCTTGTCCACCGCGCCCTCGATGAACATCGAGACCCCCACCGCCACGGCGAGGTAGGTCTTGCCGGTGCCCGCCGGCCCGATGCCGAAGGCCAGCTCGTTCTGGAAGAGATTCTGGACATAGGCCTTCTGGGCCTCGGTCCGGGGTTCGACCATCTTCTTGCGCGTCTTGATCTCCACGGTGTCGCCGCGGAACATCTCGAACTGGTTGCCGTCCCGGGTGGGCGCCTCGGGCTTGTTCATGCGCAGTTGGCGGTCGATGTCGCCGGGGCCCACTTCGCGGCCCGCCTCGAGACGGGCATAGAGCGCCTGCAACGCCTCTGCCGCCTCCTTCGCCGCAAGGCCTTCGCCGATGACGGCAAGCTGGTTGCCTCGTCGGAGAATTTGCACCGTGAGCTTCTGCTCGATCTCGGTCAGGTTGCGGTCATATTCACCGCAGAGCTCGATCAGAAGGAAGTTGTCCGGAAACTCGACAAGTATCTCGGTGAGCGTGTCGAGGTTTGCAGGCGGGGTCAGCACAGTTGCGGTCAATCAGGACTCCTCGCTGTATAGGTCCTCAGGGTGCCAAGCACCGCGCGTCATGGCAAGCGCGGATACCAGACAGGATGTAGTTAGGCGGACTTCGGAATGCAAAATGCCGCAAGCAGAGGCTTGCGGCATTCGGGTCGTACTATGTGCGTGGCGCAGCATCGTCAGCTGTTCGACGGGTCCCAGATGCCCCGCTTGAAATCGCCGTTCGCGGTGTTCGGCTCGTAGGCGCCGGAGCAGACCGGCTTGCCGTAGGGATCGAGCCGCTGCGACAGGTAACCTTCGAGGCCATCGTCGATGATCCAGTGGTCACAGCCGTTGGGATCGACCCAGATGCCGGCCTTCAGGTTGGAGACCGGATGATTGTCGAACCCGCGGTCGCGGCTCTTGTCACCGGGGACGGGAATCGGGTGGCAGGCGGTGACCCCGATCAGGAGGGCGGCGCCGGCGAGGATTTTCACGCTGTTCATCTCTCCCCTCCCTTACTGGATGCAGATGATTTCGACGCGGCGGTTCTGGGCCATCCCCGCGGCGGTGTTGTTGGTGGCGCGCGGCATCCGCTCACCGTAGCCGCGGACATCGGCGATGCGTGCCCCGGTGGTGGCGGCGACCTGTGCCACCGCGTTGGCCCGGTTGTAGCTCAGGCGCATGTTGTATTCGTCCGAGGCGCGGCTGTCGGTGTGGCCCGCGATGATGAAGGCCGTCGCCGTGGACTGCTGGAAGAACTGCGCCAGCCGCTGCCGGTTGGCCGGGCTGATGTAGTACTTGTCGGTGGCAAAGAACTGGTCCGAGTTCATCACGCCGCAGACGTTGCCACGGCGGCAGACCGGGATGCCCTGACGGTTCACGTGGGGCGTCATGTAGCCCTCGGCGCCGTCGTCCATGACCCAGTGTTCGCAGCCATCGGGATCGACCCAGATGCCGGGAATGTATTTTTCGGACCGGGCCTGCGCGGGCGTGGCGGACAGGGCCGACAGCACCAGCGCCGCGGCGGCCAGGCCGCCCGACAGACCACGGAGCGCATATGAAATGACTTTTGCCACCACTGACGTTCCTTTGTTACCCCCACCGGTCCGACGTTACGTCACCCGGAGCCTCCGCTACACAGGACCAGCATGTTTTATTGAAGTTCAGTTTACCGAATTGTGTCTCGTTGTGAAGAATTTTCCACCAGATATTGTATCAACTTATCCATCAATCCGGACTTGTTGATAAAAATACTTCGACCCCGCGCTGCGGGGTCGAGCAGGACACCTGTAGAGGAGAGCGTCTTCCCCCCGGAAAAGGGGAGCACGCGATCAGCGCAGGATGTAGTTCGGCGCACCCTTCTCGCGGTAGGCCTTCGACCCGTAGTAGATCCGGATCATTTCCTGCTTCAGGCCTTCCTTGTTGAAGACCAGCGCATCATCGCGGCAGACCCGCTCGGCGATGGCGTGGGCATTCGGATAGTCGTAGCCGAGGTCCCGCAGGCTATCCACGAACTTGGCGTTCGGACGATCCCAGATCACTTCTTTCCACGGACCGCGGAAGCAGCTCACGTAGACGACGTGACCGGTCTGCGGGAAGGTGTAGGCATAGTTGGACTGGGCAACAGCGGGCGTGGCGAGCCCGAGCGCAACGGCGGCACCGGCGAGAAGTTTCTTCATGTCGTGACCTATCTGATCGTGCTGGGGACGGGCCGCCGCCGGCACAGCCTGTCAGGCTGCGGCCCGGATGACCGCCCGTCGAAACGGGGTGTTATCAGAAGTTAACACGATCTCAATCACAGCCATAACACTGCCGTGTGAAAATCGCCTACTGTCCAGAGCGCGAGAACAATCGCAAACCCTCGTCAGATTAAGGCCCCAATTGAGCCACAATTCAGCGCCCCGCCCCGCCCGGATTCCGGGCAAAGCCCCGCCAGATCAGACCAGTACGCCCGCCAGGGAGTTCGCCCCGGCGTCGATGATTCTCACCCGCGCGAGCGTGCCGGGGGCCAGCCCCTCGGCGGTCACATGGACCGCGTGCAGGTAGTCCGACTTGCCCACCATCTGTCCCGGGTGCCGCCCGGGCTTCTCGAACAGCACGCCGACCTCGCGGCCCACCATCGCCTTCATGAACGCAAGCTGCTGCGCGTTGAGCAGCGCCTGAAGCTCGATCAGCCGGGCCGAGGCGACCTCGGGGTCGACCTGCCCGCCCCGCTCCGCCGCGGGCGTGCCCGGGCGCGAGGAATACTTGAACGAGAAGCAGGCTGCGTAGTTCACCCGCCGCACGAGGTCCATCGTCTCGGCGAAATCCGCGTCGGTCTCCTCCGGGAAGCCGACGATGAAATCGCCCGACAGCGCAATATCCGGCCGCGCCTCGCGAATCCGCTCGACCACGCGGAAGTAGCTGTCGCGGGTGTGGCTGCGGTTCATCCGCTTCAGGATACGGTCGCTGCCGGCCTGCACCGGCAGGTGCAGGTAGGGCATCAGCTTGTCGCAGTCCCCCAGTGCCGCGATCAGCGCATTGTCCATGTCGTTGGGATGCGAGGTGGTGAAGCGGATGCGGGCCAGCCCGTCGATCTCCGCCAGCGCATAGACCAGCCGCGCCAGCCCCCAGTCGCGCCCGTCCGGGCCTTCGCCGTGGTAGGCATTCACGTTCTGGCCCAGCAGGGTGATCTCCCGCACCCCGCGCGAGACGAGGTCACGCGCCTCGGTCAGCACGCGGTCCACCGGTCGGCTCACCTCCGCGCCCCGGGTATAGGGCACGACGCAGAAGGCGCAGAACTTGTCGCAGCCCTCCTGCACGGTGAGGAAGGCGGTCGGGCCGCGCTTGGCCTTGGGGCGCGCCGCCAGTTCCGCGAACTTGTCCTCTTCCGGGAAATCGGTGTCGAGCGCCTTCTGCCCGCCCCCGGCCTTCGCCTCCAGCTCCGGCAGGCGGTGATAGCTCTGCGGCCCCACCACCAGGTCGACCATCGGCTGACGCAGCATGATCTCCGCGCCCTCTGCCTGCGCGACGCAGCCCGCCACGCCGATCTTCAGGTCCGGCCGCCGGGTCTTGAGCCCCCGAAGGCGCCCCAGCTCGGAATAGACCTTCTCGGCCGCCTTCTCGCGGATGTGGCAGGTGTTCAGCAGGATCATGTCCGCCTCGTCGGGCGAGTCCACGGTCACGTAGCCGTTGGGTCCGAGAGCCTCCGCCATCCGCTCGCTGTCGTAGACGTTCATCTGACAGCCGTAGGTCTTGATATAGAGTTTCTTGGCCTCGGACATCGGGGGCCTCCGCGCGGATACAGGACAGACAGGGAATTTCGCGCGGGAATACACCGATCGACGGGTCACTTGCAATGTGCGACGAAACCACGGACCTTGGCGGCGAAGACAGAAGGAACGGCGCAGTGGCGGATATAGAGAGGCGGTTCAGCTCGATCGGGGATTTCCTGGCGCGGGGCCGCGCGGCGCTCGCCAAGGGACCGGTGGCGATGATCTTCGTCGAGGACGAGGTCGAGATCGACACCACGATCCGCCACCATCAGGTCGCCGGGTTCGCGCAGGTGCTGGTCTTCATGCCCGACGCCTTCGACCTGGCCGAGGACCTGCGCGCCACCACCTGCAGGATCAGTTGCGACGTCTCCCGCCCCGGCGCGCTGGAGCACCACGTGAACGCGGTGATCGGCGCCGCCCCGGGGCTCTGGCTCTACTATTGCTTCAATGCCGAGTATCTCTTCCACCCGTTCTGCGAGACCCGCACTGTGGGCGAGATGCTGAGCTTCCACGCCGAGGAGCGGCGCGATGCCATGCTGACCTACGTGGTGGACCTCTACGCCGGCGACCTCGCGGCGCATCCCGATGCGGTCTCGCTCGACAGCGCCCATCTCGACCGCTCCGGCTACTACGCTCAGGCGCGCCGGGACGCCACCGCGCAGGGCCACCCGAAGGAACGCCAGCTCGACTTCTACGGCGGGCTGCGGTGGCGGTTCGAGGAACATATCCCCGCGCGCAGCCGGCGCATCGACCGGATCGCGCTCTTCCGCGCCAAACCCGGGCTGAAACTGCTGCCCGGCCACGTTTTCGACGACGAGGAGTACAACACCTATTCCTGCCCTTGGCACCACAACTTGACCGCCGCGATCTGCTCCTTCCGGACCGCCAAGGCACTGAAGCGCAACCCGGGGTCGACCTTCGACATCTCGAGCTTCCGCTGGCACAATTCCGCACCCTTCGAATGGCACTCGCGGCAGTTGCTGGACCTCGGACTCATGGAGCCGGGCCAGTGGTTCTGACCCGGCTCTCCTGATCTTGCCTCGCGCACGGCTCGGGCTCCCGGGCGCGCAGTGACGCAGCGCCCTTAGGCCCGAACACCTGTACCGCGATGTCAGTCGAGGTCCTCGACCACGATCCGATCCTCCGCAACGCCGAGGCCCTTCAGCGCCTCGGTAACATCCTCGATCATCGGCTCAGGCCCGCAGACGTAGTAGTGACCGATGTCCGGGCTGATCCTCGTACCGAGGAAGTCGCGGTCGATCCTCTCGGTCAGGACGCCCTCGCCCGGGTTTGCCTCGTCCGTGACGGTGAAGATCGTCTCCAGCCCCTCCATCGCCTCCAACTCGCGGCGCAGGATGATGTCGGCCTCGGTGCTGTTGGAGAAGATCAGCGTGCAGCCCGCCAGAGTGCCATGGATCTCCAGCCGCCGCCGCAGCACGGCGAGGAAGGGCGTGATGCCCGCGCCGCCCGCGATGAACCAGCCCGGGCCCTCGTCATGGATGGCGCCCCAGGGCGCGGAGATGATCACCTTGTCACCGGGTTCCATCTTGCCGATCTGCTCGGTGACGCCATCATGCTCCGGGTAGGACTTGATCACGAAATCGAGGCAGGTCTCATCCGGCAGGCTGACGAAGGTGAAGGGCCTCGTCTCGTCGCGCCAGCCATCCTTGTCGAGCGCCATGTCGACGGCCTGACCGGGGGTGAAGTCGAAACCATCCGGTCGGCGGAACCGCAGGCGGTGGGTGTCGGGGGTGACGGGTTCGATGTGTTGCAGCGTGAGCGTATGGGTCATGTGATACCTCCTTTGTGGGAAGAACCCGCCGCGGAGCACCATGGTTCCCGGCAAGACCGGAGCACGGCCCGCTCGCGCCGTCACATTGCGGAGAGCGCGCCCGGGGCGCTGCCCCGGACCCCGGGATATTTCTGAAACGAAAATGGAAACTCCCCCGCCCTTTCGGACGGGGGAGCATTTCCGTTTACGGTCATCGGCGTCCCCGCCTGTACCGCCCGTCCTGTCTAGCGCGAGGTGGTTAAGAAAGGCTTTCGATTTCCGTTTCTCAAGTATCCCCGCCGGAGGCCTCGATCCGCCGCGCCGCAGGCGTGGCGCAACAGTCAGCCCGAACGATGGCTCAGAGGTTTTCCGGCTGCGGCATGCCGAGCACATGGTAGCCGCCGTCGACGCGGATCGTCTCGCCGGTGGTGCAGGCGCCGGCATCGGAAGCCAGGTAGACGGCGGTGCCGCCAACGGCCTCCAGCGTGGCATTGGCACGCAGCGGCGCGTTCGCCTCGGTCTGGCGGAAGGTCTTGCGTGCGCCCGAGATGGCCGCACCTGCCAGCGTCTTCATCGGGCCGGGGGAGATCGCGTTCACGCGGATGCCGTCCGGGCCGAGGTCGTTGGCGAGGTAGAGCACCGCGCTTTCCAGCGCCGCCTTGGCCACGCCCATGACGTTGTAGTAGGGGGTCACGCGGGTCGAGCCCTGGTAGGTCAGGGTCAGGATCGTACCGCCCTCGGTCATCAGGGGGGCAGCCCGTCGGGCGACCTCGATCAGCGAATAGCAGGAGATCTCGAGCGAGTGCTTGAAGTTCTCCCGCGAGGTGTTCACGAACCGGCCCGCCAGCTCGTCCTTGTTGGAATAGGCGATGGCGTGGACGAGGAAGTCCAGCTGGCCCCACTCCGCCTTCAGCCTGTCGAAGGCCGCGTCGAGCGAGGCGTCATCGGTCACGTCCGCATCCACCAGCAGCGAGGCGCCGAGGCTTTCGGCCAGCGGCTTGACGCGGCGGCCGAAGTTCTCGCCCTGGTAGGTGAAGGCCAGCTCTGCACCGGCTTCGGCCATGGCCTTGGCAATGCCCCACGCGATGGAGCGGTCATTCGCCACGCCCATGATCAGGCCGCGTTTGCCGGTGAGAGGTCCGGTCATGTCAGGTCACCCGTGATATTTGGACAGCAGCATCGAACCGTTCGTGCCGCCGAAACCGAAGGAGTTGGTCATCACCGTGTCGAGGCCCGCGTTCTCCTTGAGCGCGGTGGCGATTTCCTCGGGCTTGAGCGCCGGATCGAGGCTGGCCACGTTGATCGAGGGGGCGATGAAGTCGTTTTCCAGCATCAGCAGGCAGAAGATCGCCTCCAGCGCGCCAGCGGCGCCCTGCGCGTGGCCGGTCATCGACTTGGTCGAGGAGATCACCGGGGTCTGGCCCTCGCCGAAGACGCGGCGCACGGCCTCGACCTCGCCCACGTCGCCGACCGGGGTCGAGGTGCCGTGGGCGTTGATGTAGCCGACCTTGCGGCCTTCCGGCAGGGTCGAAAGCGCAAGCCGCATGGCCCGCTCGCCGCCCTCGCCCGAGGGCGCGACCATGTCGTGCCCGTCGGAGGTGGCGGCATAGCCGGTGACTTCGGCGTAGATCTTCGCACCGCGCGCGAGCGCATGCTCCAGGTCTTCCAGCACGACGATGCCGCCGCCGCCGGAGATGACGAAGCCGTCACGGTCCGCGTCGAAGGCGCGCGAGGCACTCTCGGGGGCGTCGTTGTACTTGGAGGACATGGCGCCCATGGCATCGAAGAGACAGCTGAGCGTCCAGTCCAGCTCCTCGCCGCCGCCGGCGAACATCACGTCCTGCTTGCCCAGCATGATCTGTTCCGCCGCGTTGCCGATGCAATGCAGCGAGGTCGAGCAGGCCGAGGTGATCGAGTAGTTGATGCCCTTGATCTTGAAGGCCGTCGCGAGGTTGGCCGAGATCGTGGAGGACATGCACTTGGGCACCGCGAAGGGCCCGATCCGCTTCGGCGAGCCCTTTTCCAGCACGGTCTGGTGCGCGGCGAACATCGAGGAGGTCGAGGGCCCGCCGGACCCGGCCACGAGACCGGTGCGCGGGTTGACGACCTGATCCTCGCCAAGGCCCGCATCGGCGATGGCCTGGCTCATGGCGATATGGGCGTAGGCGGCGCCGGGGCCCATGAAGCGCAGGGCGCGCTTGTCGACGTGCTCTGCGGGGTCGATCTTGAGCGTGCCGGCGATCTGGCTGCGGAACCCGCGCTCTGCCATCTCGGGCGAGGCCTCGATCCCGGATTTGCCAGCCTTGAGGGAGGCGAGAACCTCCTCGGCGTTATTGCCGATCGAGGAGACGATCCCCAGACCGGTGACGACGACGCGACGCATATGCTTACTCCCTCTCCCGCCGGGCGCACCCGGGACAGGCGTCTTCAGTACCGGTTCAGCTGTCGGCGGCCGCGAGGCCGACCTTCATGTTCTGAACGGCATAGATTTCCTCGCCATCGGCGAAGACGCGGCCGTTTGCAACGCCCATCTTCAGCTTGCGGTCGATGACGCGGGTAAAGTCCACGTGGTAGGTCAGCATCTTGCGGGCCGGGGTCACCATGCCCTGCAGCTTCACCTCGCCCACGCCGAGCGCGAAGCCCTGCCCCTGCATCCCGCGCCAGCCGAGGTTGAACCCGGTCAGCTGCCACAGGCCGTCGAGGCCGAGGCAGCCCGGCATCACGGGATTGCCGGGGAAGTGGCACTTGAAGAACCACAGGTCCGGGTGGATGTCGAACTCGGCCACGATATGGCCCTTGCCGTGCTCACCGCCGTCGGCGCTGACCTCGGTGATCCGGTCCATCATCAGCATCGGAGGTTCCGGCAACTGCGCGTTGCCCGGACCGAAGAGTTCGCCCCGTGCGCATTTCAGCAGGTCGTCCTTGTCGAAGCTGGTCGGATAATCGGCCATTAAGGCGCGCCCCCTCGTCTGTGTCCCAAAATTCATGCCCCCTCTATCACCGGCAAAACCAGCCTTGCAAGGGCGCAAAAATGCCGCGGCGTCAGGGCCGCGTCCGGGAATTGAATTGAAATTCCTCTGCTTCCGGCCCTATATATTGTCCTGCAATGGATGGGAAACAAGACAGCATGGCGCCGGAAGCCTCTCTTCGCGGTACGGAATGGCTCAACGGTGCGGGACTGCGTCCGACGCGGCAACGCGTGGCGTTGGCGGCACTTCTGGTGGGCGACGGCCGCAACCGGCACGTGACGGCGGAGAGCCTCTATGCCTCCGCCATGAACCACGGCCAGTCGGTGTCGCTTGCCACCGTCTATAACACGCTGCGGGCCTTCTGCGACGCGGGCCTGATGCGCGAGATCACCGTGGACGGGTCGAAGAGCTACTTCGACACCAACATGCACGATCACCCGCATTTCTTCTGGGAAGACGACGGGGCGCTGACCGATGCGCCCTCCGACGAACTCGTCATCTCGCGGCTGCCGGAGGCGCCCGAGGGCGCCGAGGTGGCCAAGGTCGACGTGGTCATAAGGCTGCGGCGGCGCTGAGGGGGCTGCCTGCCCCCCGCCGCTGACGCGGCGCCCCCCGGGGATATTTTCGAACAGTGGATGAGGGGCCGGACGGCCCTTTTTTTTCGGGACCGCCCTCTCCTCTGGTCAGACCTTGCGGATGCGGTCGCGCTGCGCCTGCACCCCGTCTTCGAAGCCCTCCGCATCGCCGTAGTCGAGGAAGCCGTCGTAATGGCGGTGGCGGGCGCGGACCCGGGCGGCATGTTTGATCGGGCACCAGAAGGCCTCGGTCCGGCCCGCGATTTCCGTCACATAGGCCAGCAGCCCGTTGCAGTAGCCACAGTAGATGCAGTTCAGCTTCTGCAGGCCGTTCAGGTAGGCGAGGTGGTGGCGGTCAATGCGGATATAGTCGCCGCGCGTGACCTTCGGGATGCCGTAGGCCGGGAAGCAGATCGCCTGGTAGAGCGTCACGAAGAGGTCCAGCAGGGCGAAGGGAAGGATCAGGGAATAGATCACCGGCGCGGTGATCACGTAGCGCAGCCGCGTGCGCGCGAGGAAGGTGGAGAGCCGGACCCGCAGTGCCCGGTGGCGGCGGCGCACGTCCGCTTCCCAGACGACGCGGCCGTTCTCGATCCGGTAGCGCAATTCGTCGCGGCGGCGGGCCACCGTCTCCTCGATCTGGTCGTGAAGCTCTGCGATCTGCTGCTGGACCTCGGCGATCTGGGCGCGGAGGCGCTCGGCGGGACGGGACATGGGGGCACTCGCGCGACAATTGGGACTGGAAAGAGCGTAGCCGCTCGGGGGCGCCCGTGACGAGGGCAATCGCGGGCGCAGTCAGTCAGGCAATCGCACCCACGCCTGCGGGGCTCGGGCGGTGGCACGCAGCGCCGCCTCCGGGCCTTCCCCCCCTGCCAGACCCGTGGCAGGGTGCCCGCGAGACGGGTGCCATGGCGCCCGGGGAGAGAACCGAGGGAGGGCCCCATGCCGATCACATGCTGTATCTTCGACGCCTATGGCACGCTTTTCGACGTGGCTGCCGCCGCGCGGGACCTGTCGGCCACGGGGCGGTTTCCGGCCCTGTCCGAGAACTGGCCCGCGCTGGCAGAGCACTGGCGCATCAAGCAGCTGTCCTATTCCTGGCTCCGCGCCGTCTCCGGCGATCACGCCGATTTCTGGCAGGTGACCGGCGAGGCGCTCGACTGGTCGCTGGAGGCCACCGGGCTGGACGGCGACGCCGAGATGCGCGCCGCGCTGATGGCGCTCTACCACGAGCTGGCCAGTTTCCCGGAGGTGCCGGAGATGCTGGCGACCCTGAAAGGGCGCGGCCAGCGGCTCGGCATCCTGTCGAACGGCAGCCCGGCGATGCTGGAGGGGGCCGTGGGCTCCGCCGGGATCGGCGACCTGCTGGAAGCGGTGCTCTCGGTCGAGAGCGTCGGCGTCTTCAAGCCCGCCCGCGCAGTCTATGACCTCGTGGGGCAGGCCTATGGCGTGCCGAAGCAGGAGGTGCTCTTCGTCTCCTCGAACGGCTGGGACGCCGCCGCAGGCGCCGCCTACGGCTTCACCACCGCCTGGGTGAACCGCAAGGGCGAGCCGCTCGACCGGCTGCCTGGCCGCCCGCACCATATCCTGAGCGATCTTGCCACCCTGCCCGACCTGGAGGTTTTCTGATGCCCCGTTTCACCGCCCCCGACGGCCTGTCCCTGCACTACGAGGACGAAGGCACCGGCCTGCCGCTGCTCTGCCTCTCCGGCCTGACGCGCAACGCCCGCGACTTCGACTTCGTCGCGCCGCATCTGGAGGGCGTGCGGATGATCCGCCTCGACTACCGGGGCCGGGGCCAGTCCGACTGGGGCGATTACAAGACCTACACCGTACCGGTCGAGGCCAAGGACGCGCTTGCCCTGCTCGACCACCTCGGGCTGGAGAAGGTGGCGATCCTCGGCACCTCGCGCGGGGGGATCATCGCCATGCTGCTGGGGCTGCTGGCAAAGGACCGCCTCTTGGGCGTGGCCCTGAACGACATCGGGCCCGAACTGAACCCCGCCGGGCTGGAGGCGATCATGGGCTATCTCGGGAAGAACCCGCCCTTCAAGACCTACGAGGAGGCCGCGCGCTTCCGCTCCACCCACATGACCGCCTTCCCGAACGTGCCGATGGAACGGTGGCGCAAGGAGGTCACCCATACCAATGTCGAGACCCCCGAGGGGTTGCAGATCAACTACGACCCCGGCCTGCGCGACGCGGTGATCGAGGCCGGCGCCGAGCCCAAGGCCGACATGTGGCCGCTCTTCGACAGCCTGACCGACCTGCCGCTGGCGGTGATCCACGGCGCGAATTCGGACTTGCTGACCCACGACGCCGTGGAGAAGATGCAGGCACGCGACCCCGACCTGATCGTGGCCCATGTGCCCGACCGGGGCCACATCCCCTACCTCGACGAGGCCGAAGCCCTCGCCGCCCTCTCCCTCTGGCTGGAAAGACTGAAATGAACTTCGACATGATCACCGCCGCCGCCGGGCGGCTGGCGGGCCACGTGCGGCGCACGCCGCTGCTCCACTCCGCGCTGCTCGACGATTTCGCCGGGCGTCCGGTCTACGTGAAGGCGGAATGCCTCCAGCAGACCGGCAGCTTCAAGGCGCGCGGCGCGTGGTCGGCGATCTCGGCGCTGGAGCCGGAGGTCCGGGCCCGCGGCGTGATCGCCTTCTCCTCGGGCAACCACGCGCAGGGCGTGGCCTGGTCCGCGAAGATGCACGGCGTGCCGGCGGTGATCGTGATGCCGTCGGACGCGCCCGCGCTGAAGCTGGCCAACACCCGCGCCTACGGGGCCGAGGTGGTGACCTATAACCGCGAGAGCGAGGACCGGGACGAGATCGGCGCCCGGCTGGCGGCAGAGCGTGGCCTGACGCTGGTGAAACCCTTTGACGAGCCGCTGGTTATCGCCGGCCAGGGCACCTGCGGGCTGGAGATCGCCGAACAGGCCGCGGAGCTGGGTATCGAAGAGGCCCCCGTGCTGGTGCCCTGCGGCGGCGGCGGCCTGACCTCCGGTGTCGCGCTGGCGCTGGAGGCGACGGCCCCCGGCCTGACCGTGCACCCGGTGGAGCCCGAGGGCTTCGACGACGTGGTCCGCTCGCAGGCCGCCGGCGCGATCCAGCGCAACGCCCGGCTCTCCGGCTCGATCTGCGATGCGATCATCACGCCCCAGCCCGGTGACCTGACCTGGCCGAACATCCAGCGGCTTTGCGGCCCGGGCCTCGTGGTGAGCGAGGACGAGGCGCTGATGGCCATGGCGCAGGCCTTCCTGCGGCTCAAGATCGTGGGCGAGCCGGGCGGCTCCGTGGCGCTTGCCGCCGCGCTGACCAGGGCCCCGGGCAGCGGCCCGGTGATCGCCATCCTGTCCGGCGGCAACGTCGACCCGGCGATGTTCTCCCGCGCGCTCTCCATGCTGGACTGATCCGCCGCCAGGTGATTCGCCCCTGTCGCCGCACTGCGGCAGGGGCGCCCCCCGAAACCCGCGTTCCGCGGGGCAACACGATGCGAAATCCTGCCGATCCCGCGCATCGATCGGCAAAGCGACGCTCTTTCGCGCCAGAATTACGGTCATAGTCTTGTAATCCGGAACGATCCCGTCATTTTGAGGGGTGTTCCCGTTATTTTGGTCGAGCCGACGTGCCAGACCCACGCCTGTTATCGAGGTCGAAAACCCGCTGTGCCTGCTGTTGTGATGCTTCTATTTGCCCCGATCGCCCTGGTCCTGCTCTACGCAGAGGCCCAGCTGCTCGGGTTGAGCTGGACACTGATCGGCGTCCTCTTCGCGGTGAAGTCCCTGTTCCTGCCCCTGGCGCTCTTCTCGCTGCTTTTCGCCCGGAATTTCCGGGAAGAATGAGAAAAACGCCCCGTCGCAGGGGTCTTACAACTCTTGCGCGACGCTGGAACGGCCTGTATTCTATAGACCGCGACGTCGCCTTTATCGACCACCTGCTCCGACCCGGCTCAGTCACTCGATTTTGTTAAGACTTAGCCGACCTGCCGCAATCCCGCGGGCAGTTATTTTGAGGAGCACGACGATGGCCACTGGCACCGTCAAATGGTTCAACACCACCAAAGGGTACGGCTTCATCGCCCCCGAAGGTGGCAGCAAGGACGTTTTCGTCCACATCTCGGCTGTCGAGCGTTCGGGGCTGACCGGCCTTGCCGACAACCAAAAAGTCTCGTTCGACATCCAGCCCGGCCGTGACGGCCGCGAGTCGGCTGTGAACCTGGCACTGCTCTGATCCGGCATCTGCCGTCAGAGAAGGTGATTGCGGGCCCCTCGGGGCCCGTTTTCTTTTGGGGGATGGCTGCAACGCGGGCCCCGTGATCCACGCGCCTGCGATGCGAGGCCCCTTTGCGTGAAGGGCCGACAGCGCGGCACGCTCCGCCCCGGACCACGAGGAAGCCGCCGACAGCCGCGCCCTACTCCACCCGTTCGATCAGCGCCTGCACCTGTGGTCCGATCCGGTCCACGATCCGCGCCACGCCCTCACCCGTCGGGTGGATGCCATCGGCCTGCATGTAGGGCGCATAGGCCGCGGGGTCGGCCTCCTCCGAGAGACCGGCAAAGAAGCTGGGGATCAGGATCGCGCCATAGGCCTCGGCCAGTTCAGGATAGAGCGCATCGAAATCGCGCTTGTAGCCATCGCCGTAATTCCGCGCCGCCTGGAAGCCCACCAGCATCATCGGCAGATCGCGCGCCTGCCCGACCTTCAGGATGCCCTCGATATTGGCCCGCGTGACCGCAGGGTCGATCCCGCGCAGCAGGTCGTTGCCGCCCAGTTCCACGATCATCGCGTCCACCTCGGGCGTCAGGGACCATTCCACGCGCGAGAGCCCGCCCGCCGTGGTGTCGCCCGACACGCCGCCGTTGATCACCGTCACCTCCGCGCCCTGATCGCGCAGCCAGCCCTGCAGCTGCGGCACGAAACCCTCTTCCGGCGGCAGGCCGTAGCCCTGGGTCAGACTGTCGCCCAATGCCAGTATCGTGACCTCTGCCTGCGCTTCATGGGCGGACAAGGGGCTGAGGATTAGGCACAATCCGAGGGAAATCGCCCCAGCCGCGGCCTTGGCCCCGCGGAACCCGCCCCCATATGACAGGCAGCCCCCAAGGGAGGCGCCAACCGCTGAAAGGACCCCGATGAACGATCCGATCCTGACCCTCGAAGGGGCTGCCCTGTCACTGGACGGCAACGCCGGGCGCGTCGATATCCTGCAGGACATCTCGCTCACCGTCCGACGGGGGGAAACGCTGGGGCTGGTGGGGCCTTCGGGCTCTGGCAAAAGCTCTCTCCTGATGCTGATGGGCGGGCTGGAACGCGCCACCGGGGGCCGGATCGCGGCGCTGGGGCAGGACCTGACGGCGATGACCGAGGACCAGCTTGCCCGCTTCCGCCGGGAACATATGGGGGTGGTCTTTCAATCCTTCCACCTCATCCCGACGATGACCGCACTGGAAAATGTCGCCACGCCGCTGGAACTGGCAGGCGTTGCGGATGCCTTCGACCGGGCCGAGGCCGAGCTGGAAGCCGTGGGCCTTGGCCATCGCGGCGGGCATTACCCCAGCCAGATGTCCGGCGGCGAGCAGCAGCGCGTGGCCCTTGCCCGCGCCATTGCCCCCCGGCCCGAGATCCTGCTGGCGGATGAACCCACCGGCAACCTCGACGAGAGCACCGGCAAGCAGATCGTCGACCTGCTCTTTGGCCTGCGCGACCGGCACGGGGCGACGCTGGTGATGGTGACCCATTCGAACGAGCTGGCCGCCCGCTGCGACCGCGTGATCCGCCTGCGCGACGGCCATGTCAGCCCGCTGGCGGAGGCGGCGGAGTGAGCGCCGCTCCCCTGCCCGCCACCGCAGCGCCCGGGCTCCTCGCCGCCCTCACCCTCGCCGCCCGCTTTGCGCGGCGCGAATTGCGCGGCGGCCTGCGCGGCTTCCGCATCCTGCTGGGGTGCCTCGCGCTCGGCGTGGCGGCCATCGCGGGCGTCGGCATGGTCCGCGCCTCGATCGAGGCCGGGCTCGCCCGCGAAGGCGCGGCCCTGCTGGGCGGCGACGCCGAGATGTCCTTCACCTACCGCTTTGCCTCCGACGAGGAACGCGCGTGGATGGAGACCCACGCCGCCGCCGTCTCCGAGATCGCCGATTTCCGCTCCATGGCCGTGGTCGACGGGCCGGAAGGGCCCGAGCGCGGGCTGACGCAGGTCAAGGCGGTGGACAGCGCCTATCCGCTGGTGGGGGCGGTGACACTCTCGCCCGATATCCCGCTGGTCGAGGCCTTCGCCGATCAGGACGGCACGCCGGGCGCGATCATGGCGCCGCTGCTGGCGGACCGGCTGCAGATCGCGCCGGGCGACAGCTTCCGGCTGGGCGAGACGACCTTCCGGCTGAGCGCCCTGCTGGAGAGCGAGCCCGACAGCGGCGCCGACGGTTTCGGCCTCGGCCCGCGCACGCTGGTGCTGCGGCAGGCGCTGGAGGGCTCGGGCCTGCTGGCGCCGGGCACGCTCTTCGACAGCCGCTACCGGCTGACCCTGCCCGAGGGCACCGAGGTGGCGCCGCTGGCCGATCAGGCGCGGGAAAATTTCCGCGACAGCGGGATGCGGTGGCGCGACAGCCGCAACGGCGCGCCGGGCATTGCCACCTTCGTGGACCGGCTGGGCGGTTTCCTGATCCTCGTGGGCCTCTCGGGGCTTGCGGTGGGCGGTGTCGGTGTGTCCTCCGCCGTGCGCGCCTACCTCTCGGGCAAGACCGCCACCATCGCCACCCTGCGCACGCTGGGGGCGGAGCGGCGGGTGCTGTTCCTGACCTACTTCCTGCAGATCGGCGCCCTTGCCGTGCTCGGCATCGCGATCGGGCTGGTGCTGGGGACGATCATCCCGATCGCCCTCGACCCGCTGATCTCGGCGCAGCTGCCGATCCCGGCAGAGTTCGGCCTTTACCCGCGCCCGCTGATCGAGGCGGCGCTCTATGGCCTGCTGACGGCGCTGATCTTCACCCTCTGGCCGCTGGCCCGGACCGAGGACATCCGCGCCGCCGCCCTGTTCCGCGATGCGCTTGGCGGCGGGCGGGCGCTGCCGCCGCTGCGCTACCTCGTCACCATCGCGGCGCTCTTCGCGCTGCTGCTGGGGGCCGCGGGGGCGTTTTCCGGCAACTGGCGGCTCACCCTCTGGACCGCGGGTGGCATCCTCGGCGCGCTTGTCCTGCTGACGCTGGCGGGCCTCGGCATCCGCCGCCTTGCCGGCGCGCTGCGCCCTGTCGCGCGGGGCCGCCCACCGCTTCGCTGGGCGCTGGCCGCCGTGGCGGGACCGGGGAACGAGGCACTGCCCGTGGTGCTGTCGCTGGGCCTCGGCCTCTCCGTTCTGGCCGCCGTGGGGCAGATCGACGGCAACCTGCGCGCCGCCATCACCCGCGACCTGCCCGACCGCGCGCCGAGCTATTTCTTCGTCGACATCCAGCCCGACCAGATGGCGGGCTTCCGCACCCGCGTCGACACCGACCCCGCCGTGAGCCGGGTGGAGGCCGCGCCGATGCTGCGCGGCATCATCACCCAGATCAACGGCCGCCCCGCCCGCGAGGTCGCGGGCGATCACTGGGTGCTGCGCGGCGACCGGGGCGTGACCTATTCTGCCGCCCGCCCCGAGGGCACCAAGATCACCGAGGGCGCATGGTGGCCCGAGGATTACACCGGCCCGCCGCAGTTGTCCTTCGCCGCCGAGGAAGCCGCCGAGATGGGGCTGAAGCTGGGCGACGAGATCACGATCAACATCCTTGGCCGCGACATCACCGCGACGCTGACCTCCTTCCGCGAGGTGGACTTCTCCACCGCGGGCATGGGGTTCATCACCGCCATGAACCCCTCGGCCCTCGCAGGCGCACCGCACAGCTGGATCGCCACCGTCTATGCCGAACCGCAGGCCGAGGCGGCGATCCTGCGCGACCTCTCCAACAGCTATCCCAACATCACCGCGATCCGCGTCCGCGACGCCATCGACCGGGTGTCGGAGCTTCTGGGCGGCATCGCCACGGCCACCTCCTATGGCGCGGGGGCGACGCTGCTGACCGGCTTCCTCGTGCTGATCGGGGCTGCGCTTTCGGGTGAGCGGGCGCGGGTCTACGAAGCGGCGGTGCTGAAGACGCTGGGGGCAACGCGGGCCCGGGTGCTGGCCAGCCTCGCGTGGCGGTCAGGCATCATGGGGGCTGCGGCGGGGCTGGTGGCGCTGGCCGCCGGGATCGCCGGGGGCTGGGCGGTCTGCCACTACGTGATGGAGACCGACTATGCGGTGATCTGGCCCTCGGCGCTGGCCATCGTGGCAGGCGGGCTGATCGCGAACCTCGTCGCTGGGATGGTCTTTGCCTGGCGGCCGCTGGCCGCGCGTCCCGCGCGGGTGCTGCGGTCGCGGGACTGAGGGGCCGGTTTCTTGAGTATTTTCGGACAGATGAAGGAGGGGGCTGCGGTCCCCTCCCTCGTGTTTGTCAGGCGGTGACGGGCTGTTTCATCCAGTCTTCCAGCACCTCGATCAGCGCCTCGGGGCTTTCCCAGCTGGGCAGGTGTCCGGCGTCGGGCAGGATCGAGAGGCGGGCGGTCGGGATCAGCTCGGCCATGAACTCGTGCCGTTTCACCGGGGTCAGCGTATCGTATTCGCCGCAGATGACGCGGGTGGGGACCTTGCACTTGCGCAGCGTCGCCTGCTGGTCGCGGCGGCGTTGCAGGGCACGGTTCTGCTTCTCGAAGGCCTGAGGCCCGCCATCGCGGGCCATCCGCTGCCAGGCGGCGATGTAATCGGCCCGGCGCGGGCCCGGGGCGAGGGTGGCGGCGGGCAGCGCCTCCTTCAGCGCATCATCGAGCCGCCCGGCACGGGATTTCACGATCCAGGGCTCGCGGGCGGCGGCCTCCTGCGGGGTGTCGGCCAGCGGGGTGCAGGAGATCAGCGCGAGGCGCAGCACGCGGTCGGGGGCGCGGCGCAGGATCTCCATCGCCACCGCCCCGCCGAACCCGTAGCCGCAGAGGGCAAACCGCGCAGGCAGCTGGCTGAGCAGCTCGGAGGCGATCTCCTCCATCCGCTCGCCCTGCCCCACGGGGGCCACGCTGACCATGCGCCGGCGTCCCATCACCGTGGCCTGCTGGGCAAAGAGCCTCAGGTCGCAGCCGAGGCCCGGCACGAATACCAGAGGGTCTGCCATGTCTTCCATCCCGTCCTGCGCCGCATGGCGGCGATCCGGGCCACAGGACATGGCGGCGCAAGCAAGGTCAATGGCTTGCGCGGCGTCGCGCGCCTGCGCCAGCGGCGCATCGCCGAAACGTGATCAGCCCTCGGCGCGGACCAGCACATCCGTGATCGCGGCGGTGATATGGGCGAGGTCATCGGGCGAGGAGAAGCGGTGATCCGCCCCCTTCACCAGCGTCAGGCGCATGTCCGGCCCCTCGGCCCGCTCCAGCAGGCGCAGCGCCACCGACATGTCCACGTCCGCATCCGCCGTGCCCTGCAGGAAACGCACCGGGAAGGGCAGCGGCAGGGCGCCGCGCAGGACAAGGTGCTTGCGGCCGTCCTCGATCAGGCGCTTCGTGATCACGTAAGGTTCGCCGTACTCGGAGGGCAGCGCGACCTGCTGCACCATTTCGAGGGCGGCGCGCTGCGCCTCGTCGAAGCCGGCCCACATGCTGTCCTCGGTGAAGTCGGGGGCCGCGGCGATGGTGACGAGGCCCGCGATCCGTTCCGGGATGCGCTTGGTCATCAGCAGGGAAATCCAGCCGCCCATGGAAGAGCCGACGAGCACCTGCGGCCCCTCTGTCAGCATCTCGATGGCGGCCTCGGCATCCTCGGCCCAGTCCCCGATGGCCCCGTCAAGGAACGCCTCCGAGCTCTGGCCATGGCCGGAATAGTCGAACCGCAGGAAGGCGCGGCCCTCGGCCTCGGCCCAGTCCTGCAGGTGCTGCGCCTTGGTCCCGGTCATGTCGGACTTGAACCCGCCAAGGAAGACCACGCCGGGGCCCTTGCCCGCGGTACGGTGGTAGGCCAGCTTGCGGCCCTGCGGCGTTTCCAGATAGCTCGGCTCGGACATGGGATACCCCCCTCTTTGGGGACTGTCTGGCACGATGCGCCCGGTGGCGCAATCGGCCAGCGGCGTCACATCCGCTCGACCTCGCGCAGGGTCATGGCCAGCGCCCCGCCCGCAAGCGCCATGACGGCATATCCGGCAAGTGCCGCCTCGGGCCCCACGATGGAAAGGACGCCGCCAAGCCCGCCCGCCAGCAGCAGCAGCACGCCGATGACGGTGTTGGCTGCGGCGGCATAGGCGGTGCGGCTGTCCTCCGGCGACATGTCCACGAGGTAGGTGGACCGCGCCTGTCGCACGCCGTGATAGGCGATCATCAGGCCGAAGAGCACCGCCGGACCGGCCCAGACCGCCCCGATCATCCCCGCCCAGTCGAGCGCCAGCCCGACGGCCAGTGCCACGGCGGCTGCGGCCCCGGAGAGCGCCAGCGTCAACCGCGACGAATAGTCGGATAGGCGGCCCCAGACATAGGAGCTGAGGAAGGAAGCGGCGGCAGAGGCCAGCAGCATCGCCCCCAGCTGGCCAAGCAGTGCGCCCTCCTGATCCTGCCCCGACAGCATCACGATCCATGGCGGCGCCAGCGAGGTGGAGACCAGCAGCCCGCGCACGAGGATGAACCGGCGCAGGTCGGCGTCATCGCGCAGCGCGGCCCAGAGGGCGAGGCCCTTCCTGTCGCCCCGCTTGGCCTCCGGTTCGTCGAGCCCCGCGAAGACGAGGGCCGCGCCGAGCCAGAAGACCCCGGCGAGCGCGATGGCGATCAGGACCGGCCCGCGCGCCTGCAACAGGCCCGAGATCAGCAGCAGCGCGAAGATCACCACGCCGGCGGAGGCGGCGGAGCCGGCCAGCCCCGTGACCGCGCCGCGCCGGGTCTTGGCCACCGTGCGGCCCTGCACGTCCTTGTAGGAGACGGAACAGGCCGCCCGCGCACAGGCCAGAACGCCGAGCGCAAGACAGATCGCAAGACCTGCCGCCGCGCCCTCCAGCAGCCAGCCCGCCGCCGCGATGGCCAGCGCCGCAAGGCCCTGCACCGCCGAGCCCGCGGCCCAGACCCACTTGCGGTGGCGCAACCGCTCGATCCCGTCGGCCAGCAGTACCTGCGGCAGCAACGCCCCGGCCTCGCGGATCGGCACCAGCGCCCCGGCATAGGCCCCCGGCGCGCCAAGCGCGGTCAGCAGCCACGAGAGCACCAGCTTGGGGTCGATCAGCCCGTCCGCGATCTTGGAGAGCGACAGCGCCGCGATGTGCCGCAGCCCGTTGCGGCCCTCGGTCGCATCGATCTTGTCCGCCTCCACGCCGGCGATCCGTGCAAAAGCTGCGGAGGCCGGGCTGTGCTGGATGTCCGTGGTCGTCATCGACGGTCCTTTCTGGCTTGCCCGTTTCAGGAACGGCTGGCGGCGCCGGCGGGTTCCCGCTTGACTCCCCTCCGGCGAAGATTCAAGTAGGGCGCACACCATAACCCGCAACCGGGCGTTCCGTGGGCGCCAAACTGACGAGGAGGCCGATATGGCACAGATCTCCCTCACATTTCCCGACGGCAATTCGCGCGAGTATCCCGCAGGGATCACCGCTGGCGAGGTTGCTGCGGACATCTCCAAATCGCTGGCCAAGAAGGCCATCTCCGCGACGGTGAACGGCGCGCATTTCGACCTTCAGTGGCCGATCACCGGCGACAGTGCGATCGCCATCCACACGCTTCAGGACGAGGTGCAGGCCAATGAGCTGGTGCGCCACGACCTCGCGCATATCATGGCCCGCGCCGTGCAGGAGCTCTGGCCCGACGTGAAGGTCACCATCGGCCCGGTCATCAAGGACGGCTGGTACTACGACTTCGACCGTCAGGACCCGTTCACGCCCGAGGACCTCGGCGCGATCGAGAAGAAGATGAAAGAGATCATCAACCTGCGCGATCCGGTGAAGACCGAGGTCTGGGATCGCGACGTGGCGGTGAAATACTACGAAGAGCGCGGCGAGCCCTACAAGGTCGAGCTGATCGATTCGATCCCCGGGGACGAGCCCCTGCGCATGTACTGGCACGGCGACTGGCAGGACCTCTGCCGCGGCCCGCACCTGCAGCACACCGGGCAGGTTCCGGCGGATGCCTTCAAGCTGATGAACGTGGCCGGCGCCTACTGGCGCGGCGACAGCTCGCGCCCGATGCTGCAACGGATCTACGGCACGGCCTTCACCTCGAAGGAGAAGCTGAAGGCCCACCTGACCATGCTGGAAGAGGCCGCCAAGCGTGACCACCGCAAGCTGGGCCGCGAGATGAACCTGTTCCACATGCAGGAAGAGGCCCCCGGCCAGGTGTTCTGGCACCCGAACGGCTGGACCATCTACACCGAGCTGCAGGACTACATGCGCCGCAAGCAGCGTCGCGGCGGCTATGTGGAGGTGAACACCCCGCAGGTCGTGAACCGCAAGCTGTGGGAGGCCTCGGGCCACTGGGGCAACTACCAGGAGAACATGTTCATCGTCGAAGTGGACGAGGATCATGCCCGCGAGAAGACGATCAACGCCCTGAAGCCGATGAACTGCCCCTGCCACGTGCAGGTGTTCAACCAGGGCCTGAAGTCCTACCGCGACCTGCCGCTGCGCATGGCCGAGTTCGGCTCCTGCAACCGGTACGAGCCCTCGGGCGCGCTGCACGGGATCATGCGGGTGCGCGGCTTCACGCAGGATGACGCGCACATCTTCTGCACCGAGGACCAGATCGAGGCCGAGACGAAGATCTTCATCGACTTCCTCGCCGACATTTACGCCGACCTTGGCTTCACCGGCTGGACGATCAAGCTCTCCACCCGGCCCGAGAAGCGCATCGGCTCGGAAGAGAGCTGGGACCGCGTCGAGGCGGCGCTTGGCAACGCCTGCAAGGCTGCCGGCTACGACTACGAGATCCAGGAAGGTGAAGGCGCCTTCTACGGTCCCAAGCTGGAGTTCACCCTGACCGATGCCATCGGCCGGGAATGGCAGTGCGGCACCCTTCAGGTGGACCCGAACCTGCCCGAGCGTCTGGACGCGAACTACATCGGCCAGGACGGCGAGAAGCACCGCCCGATCATGCTGCACCGCGCCGTTCTCGGCTCCTTCGAGCGGTTCATCGGCATCCTGATCGAGAACTCGGAAGGCAAGCTGCCGCTCTGGCTGGCGCCCCGTCAGGTGGTCGTGGCCTCGATCGTCTCGGACGCCGATGACTACTGCCTCGAGGTGGTCGCGGCGCTGAAGGCCAAGGGCGTGCGCGCCGAGGCCGACCTGCGCAACGAGAAGATCAACTACAAGGTCCGCGAGCATTCCGTCGGCAAGGTGCCCTACATCCTCGCCTGCGGCATGAAGGAAGTGGAAGAGCGCACCGTCTCGACCCGCCGCCTTGGCGAGAAGCAGACCAAGATGCAGACCATGGACGAGATCGTGGCAGAACTGGCCTCGGTAACGACCCCGCCGGACAAACGTTGAGCCGCACAGGCGTCAGCATCGCCTCCGACAGATCAAAGGGCAGCCCTCGGGCTGCCCTTTTGCATTTGAAGAAGCGGGCCCCGGCTCACCAAGTCAGCCAGCGGCGTCCGGCCCAGGCCCCGACACCTGCCGCAAGGGCGATGCCGAGGCTGTACCAGACCGAATAGAAGAGCGGCGAATCCTCGGTGCAGAAGGTCGAATAGACCGTGGTGGCGAGGCCCCCCGCCACCAGCCCCGCAAAGGCCCCGCAGGCCATCGGGTTCAGCGGCGCACCCCGGCGCAGGACCGAGATCAGCGCCGCCGTCACCGGCAGCGACAGGGTCACGATGGCGGGCATGCAGACCGGGATCGAATGGCCCACGAAGAGCCGCAGCCGGTCGGCGGGCGCATGGGTGGCATAGGCCAGCATGAAGAGCGAGAGCGCCGCCATCGGCAGGACCCAGATCGCCTGTGCCGGCCAGCCGCGCGGGGCGGCGGGCCGGGCCGCGTTCAACGCCAGCGGCAACGCCAGCAGCGCCAGCACGAAGGGCAGCACCGTCTTGGCCAGCACCACCGGGTCCGCCAGCGCCGCCAGCACGTCGGGCCGGGGGCCGAGCAGCGCGAAGAACAGCACCAGCGTGCCCGCGACGCCAAGCGCCAGCCGGCGCAGCAGCAGCGCCTCGGGCGCGGCCTTCGGCGCAGGGGCGGGATCGCCCGCGAGCGTGGCAATCAGGTCATCGGTCGTGGTCTTCTCAGTCATCTTCCGCCTCCGCCATCTGGCGCAGTTTCGTCATTGCACGATGGTAGGCGACACGCACCGCCCCCTCGCTCATTCCCAGGCGCGCGCCGACCTCTCCGGCGCTCTCGCCCTCGACGCCCACGGCGCGCACGATGCCCGCGGCCCGCGGGTCGATCCCCTCCAGCAGGCGGGCAAGATCGCGCGCGGCGGTCACGTCGCCCGTGGCCTCGTCCTCCAGCGTCTCGACCACGTCCTCGATCGGGACGGCCACCCGCCTCCGGCGCGCGGCATCCGCGGCCTTGTAGCGGGCGATGGCATAGAGCCAGGGCGAGACAGGCAGATCGCTGCGCCATGTGTGCCGCTTGGCATGCACCGCCAGCAGGACCTCCTGCACGATGTCCTCCACCTCGGCCTCCACCGTGCAGCGGGCCCGCACGATCTTGCGGATCACCGGCGTCGCCTCGTGCAGGAAGCGCGCGTAACAGGGACCGTCGCCCCCGAGGGCGCGGCGCAGGAGGTCTGACCAGAGATCGTCGCGCGTCGTCATCTGGGGGTCCATTCGCGAGGCTCTGCAGAAACGTTACAACCTTTTCGCGAAAATCCGAAATCCGATCACCGATGCGTGATAGTCTGAAATGCCCCGTAACGGTCCGGGAGAGGCCGGCGAAGGGGATAGCATGGACGCCACAACGGCGCTCCCAGACATCGGAGGACCGAAGATGACCACCAAGACCACCGCAGTGACCCTTGCCGGCGCCTTTGCCGCAGCCCTCTCCGCCCAGGCCACCACGGCGGGCGCCGCGACGATGGAGAAGTGCTTCGGCGTTGCCATGGCCGGCGAGAACGACTGCGCCGCGGGCCCCGGCACCACCTGCGCCGGCACCTCGAAAGTCGACTACCAGGGCAACTCCTGGAAGCTGGTCGAGGAAGGCACCTGCATGACCATCGCCCTGCCCGCCGACGACAAGGGCATGGCACGCATGGGTTCCCTCGAACCGCTGGACCGCGACCACCCGATGGGCGGCTGACCCGTCCCGGATCGGGCGCGTCCCCCTCGGGCGCGCCCATCCCCACTGACACGCAGACCACTGACAGACCGACCGCAGACCGCAGACCGCAGACCGCAGACCGCAGACGGAGGAGACCGAGATGCTGGACCGCACCAAGAGCCAAGCCCTGCCCGCCGCCCCCGGCGTCGGCTACAAGGCACAGCATTACACCGCGCTCACCACGGACCCGGGCTGCGTCGGCTGGCTGGAAATCCACGCCGAGAACTACATGGGACAGGGCGGCCGCCCGCTGGCGCAACTGCGCGCCCTGCGCGAGCGCTTCCCCATCTCCGTCCACGGCGTCGGCCTGTCCATCGGCGGGCCGGACCCGCTCGACACGGACCACCTCGCGCGGCTGCGCGATCTCTGCCACTGGCTCGACCCGCACAGTTTTTCCGAACACCTCGCCTGGTCCACCCATGACGGGGCCTACCTGAACGACCTGCTGCCCCTGCCCTATACCGATGCCACCCTTGCCCGGGTCTGCGACCACGTGGACGAGGTTCAGGAGGTGCTGGGCCGGCAGATGCTGCTGGAAAACCCCTCCTCCTACCTCGCCTTCGACGAGAGCACCTGGGACGAGGTCGGTTTCCTCGCCGAGATCAGCCGCCGCACCGGCTGCGGCCTGCTGCTCGACGTGAACAATGTCTTTGTGAGCGCGGTGAACCTGCGCCTTGATCCCCGCGCCTATATCGAGGCCTTCCCGCTGGAGGCCGTGGGTGAAATCCACCTCGGTGGCCATGACGAGGACGCGGACGACCACGGAGCGCCGCTGCTGATCGACAGCCATGGCCGCGCGGTGGCCGATCCGGTCTGGGCCTTGCTGGACCTGACGCTGGCGCGGGGCGGGCCGAAGCCGGTGCTCATCGAATGGGACACCGACGTGCCGGACTTCCCGGTGCTGGAGGCCGAGGCCGCCCGCGCGGCCCGGGCCCTCGACAGGATGACCACCGGGATCGCAGCCGCACCCACAACCGGGATCAAAACCGGGGTGCGCACATGAATGCCCCGCCGCTGTTCCTGCCCGCAGCCTCGGAGGTAGAGGAGGCCTTCCGCACCGCTCTCCTCGACGGGGAGGTGCCGGTGCCTGCGGGTCTCAGCGATGGCGCGGGCCAGCCAGCCGGACGGCGCTACGCGGTCTACCGCAACAACGTGGCCGTGGCCCTTGGCGAGGCGCTGGAAAGCGGCTTTCCCGCCGTGGCCGGGCTGCTGGGGCCGCAGAACTTCCGTATGGTGGCGGGCATCTACCTGCGCCGCCATCCACCGACATTGCCGGTGATGCCGCTCTATGGCGCGGGGTTCGCCGCCTTTCTCGAGGCCGCGGAGGCGCTGGCCCGCTGGCCCTACCTCGGAGACGTGGCGCGGCTGGACTACGCCCTGCGGCAGGCCTACCACGCCGCGGATGCAGAGCCGCTCTCGCCCGAGGCGCTGACCTGGCTGGCCGCCGAGGCATTGCCCCAGACCCGCTTGCGCCTTGCGCCGGCACTTCAACTGCTGCGCTCACCCTACCCGGTGATCGACATCCGCAACCGCGCCCTCGGGCTGGGGGACAGCATCGGCAGCCATGGGCAATGCGCCCTCGTCACGCGGCCCGAATATGACCCCGTGACCGATCCCCTGCCGCAGGCCGATGCCGCCCTGCTGGAGCGGCTTATGGCGGGCGCCACCCTCGGCGCGGCGCTGGAGGAGACGGGCACGGACCCGACGGCACTGCTCTCCCTCCTGATCGCGCGCCGGGCGCTGACCGGACTGGAGACGACCGAATGACCGATACGACCACCCCCACCCCGCTCTTCGCCCGCACCATCGCGGCTGCCCTGCCCCTGCTGGCACGGCTGACATTTGCCGCGGTGCTGCTCCGCTATTACTGGGGCTCTGCGCTGACCAAGGTGGGCGAGGGCCCGCTGGGGCTCTTCCGGCCCTCCGCCGGGGCCTATGCGCAGATCTTCCCCAACGGTTTCGCGGCGGCGGGCTATGACCCCAACCAACTGACCGTGTTCCACTGGGCGGTGGCCGTGGGGGGCATGTGGGCGGAATTCCTGCTGCCGCTGGCGATCGTGCTGGGGCTCTACACGAGGCTGGCCGCCTTCGGCATGATCGGCTTCGTGGCGATCCAGACCTTCACCGATCTCTTCGGCCACGGCATCCTCGCCCATGCGCCGACGCTGGGGGCATGGTTCGACCGCGCCCCGGATGGCGCGATCCTCGATCAGCGGATGTTGTGGATCATTCTGCTGCTGACGCTGGTGGACCGCGGCGGCGGGCCGCTGTCCCTCGATGCGCTGCTCAGAAGTGCGCCCGCTCTTCGTCCGGCTTCCCGGCAGCCAGCGCCATGAGCCCGGCCACGCCGCAGAAGAACAGCGGGAAGATGGTGAAGAACCCCATGCCGAAGGCCCAGTACATGCCCCCCGCCGAGAGCAGGAGCAGCACCCCGGACCAGAGCGCGCGGGCCCGCGCCATCCCCGCCCCGGCGATCGCCAGCATGGGCGAGAGCACGGACATGGTGCGGATCAGCTCCACGTCGTTGACCTGGTAGAACAGCCCGTCGACCTCTCCGAAGACGTCGATGAAGGCCGTGTAGCCGTAGCTGGCCAACCCGACCACCAGTCCCATGAGGCCCCCGATCAACCCGAGGATCAATGCCGCGTTGCGCATCCGCGCCCTCCTGCGTTACCCGTCGGGCCCCGGATCAGGCAGCGCCGAGCGCCGCCCGCACCTCGGGCCCCCACCCGAGATAGAGACGATCCCCGTCGATTATAAGGGGGCGCTTCATCAGCGTGGGATGGTCGGCCAGCAGCTCCAGCGGGGGGCGGGCGCGCTCGTCATCGGCAAGACCCCGCCACGTCGTCGACCGCGTATTGAGCAGGGATGCGCCGAACTCCGCGTGGGCCTTTTGCAGGATCTCCACCGGGACGCCCTCGGCGCGGACATCCACGAACGTGGCCCCCTCCAAGGATTTCAGCGCCTTACGGCAGGTGTCGCAGGTCTTCAGACCGAAAAGCTTCATCGCGCGCCTCCTGTTTTGGCCCAAGATTAAATATCGTGCAGGGCCCGGCTGGATTAACCAGTTTAGCTTGATTTTTACAATGCCCCATAAAATGCTGGTTGTACGACATGGTGCATGTCGGGCTGCCTGTACGCTGGAACTGCAGGGGGGCCGAAGCCATGGCGCATGATCCCCGCATTTTCGGGGAACGTACGGCAAAAGGAGAGACGGAATGCCGATCGGCACCGTAAAATGGTTCAATACGACGAAGGGCTACGGTTTCATCGAGCCCGAAGAAGGCGGCAAAGACGTTTTCGTGCATATTTCCGCGGTCGAACGCTCGGGGCTGACTGGCCTCGCCGACAATCAGAAGGTCGGTTACGAGCTTCTGGAAGGACGCGACGGTCGCAAGATGGCCGGCGACCTCAAGCTGCTCTGAACATCGGCTGCGGATCGGCTTTTGCCGGTCCGCACCCCTCCGGGAGGAGTGCGCCCGCGTGCGAACCGGGCGTCAGGCAGGATCCTTGTGGTAGGACTGCCAGGCTTCGCCCATGGCCACGATACAGGATCGCCCCTCGGCGTAGGTGATGACCATGGTCCAGTCACCGCGGGCATCCGTCCAGAGCTCCACCAGCTCATCCGGCCCCCGCAGCCCCGCGACCTGCGGGCTGGCACCGATGCGCCGCTCCAACCGTTCCCGCATCCTGTCCGGACTGTCGCAGATCACCTCAGCGATCGGGGATTGCGCCCGTACGGCCCCCGCATGACCGAGGGGGGACAGCACGGCCACGAATGCGGCGATGGGCGCGAGGACGCGCGCCGCGGCATGTCTGATCCGGTCCTGTTGCATGGGTTTGCCTGTTCACTGCTTGCGCCCAGTGTAACAGATTGATGACGTCCGGACGACGTTTATGTAACGAAAAGGGCGCCACGCGGGCGCCCTCTCGGAACTGTCAGCTGTGTCGCACAGCCCGGTACGGGCTCAGGCTCCGCTCAGTACCCGCCCGGCGACTTCGAGCCGTAGAGCTCCGGATCAATCCTGCGATAGGTCGGGCGGTAGCTGCGACGCTGCACCGGGTGGCGCTTCATCTGGTCGTAGGTCTGCGCCTGATCCGGCACCCCGCAGGAGATGTCTCCGCCGACGGCGACGGGCTGCAGACCATGCGGACAGTAGTTCGCCGCGGCCGGATAGGGATAGGTATTGACGGATTGCGCCGCAGCCGGTGCGGCAAGCGCCAGCAGACCGAAACCTGCAGCAGTCAAAATGCGGAACATCATTGGCCCCCAATGCAATGAAAACAATGTCGATAAGGGGAGTGTAGCAGGCTCCGGCTTTCTGACAATCTTTCTGCGGCCCCGCCGTTACTGGAAAGCACGCAGGATCAACACGCCCAGCGCCGCAGAGGCCCCGGTCAGAACCGTGCCCCAGCTCACGTCCAGCGCGACCATGCGCAGGTCCCAGGCCTTGAGCGTGGCGTAATTGGTGAACTCGTAGGTGCCATAGGCCAGCGCCCCGAGGATCGCCCCGTTCAGCAGCGCCTGCAGCGGCGCGCCTTCGCGCAGCGCGGGCAGCGAGACGAACCAGACCACCCCCGCGACGTAGAAGAGGTAGAAGACCGCCGCCGGCCCGATACGCAGGTCTTCGAGGAGCTGATCCTGAAGCCGCGCCTCGAAGACCGGACGGATGACGTTCTTGAGCATGACCGCGTCCAGCCCGAGGAAGAGCACGGCGGTGACAAGATAGAGCGAGAGGGTCTGCATGAGGGCGTATCCGAGCATTGTTTGATCAGGATACGGGCCGCTTGGCAGATTGGATCAGCGCGCCCCCCCGTGCAGAGGCAGAAAAGATGCAGAAAAAGCGCCTCGGAGGCCTGACAGGCCGGAAATGCCCATTGCGGGAAACGGGACTGCCCCATTCCCCGCGCGGGTCTCCGGCGATGCCTGTCAGTCGAGCGTCGCGCGGAATTCCCGCCATTCGCGCTTGCTCATCCCGCAATTCGCTTCCGTGACCTCTTCGCCGGCCAGCATCCGCTTCATGCAGTCCACCATCTGCGACGAGAAGGTGACGGCCCCGAGGCGGTAGTCCTCGAAGGCGCGGAAGGCGAAGGGTACCCAGTCTGCCACCACGTTGCAGATCGCATCGGCATAGACGCGGATCTCGTATTGCGCATGGGCATCGGCGCGCAGGCGCAGGAAGTGCAGCAGGTTGTGCAGGTCCACCTTCCAGTACCACTGGGTGTAGATGTTGGCGGGCAGGTTCATCCGCGCCAACTCCCGCGCAAGGCCCTGCTGGTCGTCGGTGGAGATCATCTCTTCGTAGTGATCGTAGGCCAGGTTGCTGTCGCGCTTGAGCATCTCCAGCACGCGCGCGGCTTCCTCGCCTTCCAGCACGTCGCCGCGGCCCTGGTTGTTCACCACGGACTGCGCGGCCAGATGCTCGGGCGCGGGGATGTAGAACTCCCGGTCGAGAATCGAGTAGCGGGCCGAGTATTCGTTCACGTTGGCGGTGCGGTGGCGGATCCACTGGCGGGCCACGAAGACCGGCAGCTTCACATGCAGCTTCACTTCGCACATCTCGAAGGGGGTCGAGTGCCAGTGCCGCATCAGGTAGCGGATCAGGCCCTCGTCGTTCTGCACCGACTTCGTGCCCTTGCCGTAGGAAACCCGGGCCGCTTGGCAGATGGCCGCATCGTCGCCCATGTAGTCCACGACGCGGACGAACCCGTGATCCAGCACCGGGATCGCCTTGTAGAGATGCGCCTCCATCCCCTCCGACACCGCGCGCAGGGTCTGGCGGGGCGTTTCACGCAGGGCGTCGATCTCTGCCTGCTGCTCGGGGGTCACGGCCATGGGGCGAATCCTTCTACCAGATGAATCGACCGTCACCTTATCTGGGGTCGCGCACCGATGGAACGACAAGATAGTGTAGAGGCATTTCCGCCGCACTTGCCCATCGCCGGGACATCGATCACGCGCGATCATTGACTTTTGATCCCGGCACACGAAAACTTGCGCAAAACCGGCAGGATAGCCGGACGACACCAGAGGCACGAGGCAGACAGATGATCCATCGCGTGGTCTATCCGCTGGCGATTGCGCTTGCCGTTTCGGCATGCAGCGGCGACGGCACGAACCCTTTCGACGACACCGAAACCGAGGACGGCTCGGGCACCGATGACGGCACCACGATCGATGATCGCGGCCTGCCGCCCGGCACCGCCAGCCCGACCCCGAACCGGTCGATCACCCGCTCCGAGGCGGAGACCGAAACCGGGGGCGGCACCGCGCTGAACTACGAGTATCGTAACGACTCCGGGCAGGACGAATTCTACGTCGACAACCTGCCCTTCGATGCGGACAACACCTACAGCCGCGGCACCGCCGTCTCCTCGTTGGGTACGGCCGGCTCCTACGCGGTCTACGAGAGCTCGCCCACGGCGGTCGACCCGGACACCGGCAACACCGTCTCGGCGATGACCTACCGTGCGCTCTACGGCAAGAGCCTCAGCGGTCAGACCCAGTTCGCCATCGTCCGTTCGGCCAGCTATACCGACTACGGCTTCGGCGGCTTCATCTACCGGCGCAACCAGACCGACAACAATGGCGATCAGGTCAGCCTCGTGGTGCCGACCTGCTCGGGCGACTGCACCGCGCAGTACACCGGCGACTACGCGGGCATCCGCGTCTTCAGCGGCTCCGGCGGGCTCGAGTACACTCAGGGCGACGCCGAGATGTACGTCGACTTCGAGGACTTCAACGACGGCCAGAGCGGCGTTGCCCTCTACGTCTACAACCGTCGCATCTACGACATCAACGGCAACGACGTGACCGGGAACTACATGACCGCGCTCGAGGCCGTGGATGACAGCACCACGATCACCAACACCGGTGGCGGGGCCTACATGCCGGCGCTGCGCTCGGTGATCTCGCCCGACAATGCCGATGCCAACGGCGAAATCGTCGGCACGATCCTGTCGGACGTGCAGAACTCCGACGGCACTGTAACCGAGCTGGAGAGCGGCAACTACTACGCCATCCTCTCGGGCCAGAGCGCCGAGGAAGTCGTGGGCGTGCTCGTCGTGGAAAGCGACGATCCCCGCGTCGACGGCGTCAGCGCACAGGAAACCGGCGGTTTCATTCTCTACCGGCAATGACCCATCGACCCGCCCTGCCCCGTCCCGCCCCCCGGCTGGCCGGTCGGGGCGGGCTGCTGCGCCGTGGCGCGACGGCGCTCTGCCTCCTGCTTGCGGGGACGCTCGGCGCAGGGCTCTCCACCGGCATGGCCCCAGACGCCGCATGGGCCGAGGGCCGGGTGCTGACCCCGGACGAGATGCGCGCCACCGCGGGCCAGATGCTGGCCATCGGACAGGATCAGGTCGCCTATGACATGGCGAGTGCCCTGCTGAAGCGCGATCCCGACGATGTGCAGGCCCTGCTGCTGCACTCCCGCGCGGCCCGCAACCTCGGACAGACCCGCGAGGCCAAGGCCGACGCCCGCAGGGTCCTCAAGCTCGCCTCGCAGGACCCCGCACAGGAAGCCGCCCTGCGCCACGCCGCCTCGATGGCCATGGCACAGGCGCTCAGCACCGAGGGCCGCCGCACATGGGGCCAGCTCTGGCTGCGCCGCGCCGCGCAGGAGGCACCTGACGCGGATGCCCGCGCCCTCGCCGTGCGCGACTTCCAGTACCTGCGCAGCCGCAACCGCTGGTCCACCAGCCTGCGGTTCTCCATCGCGCCCCATTCGAACATCAACAACGGCTCGGTCAACAACGCGGTCGAGCTCTATGGCCTGCCGTTCGAGGTTGCCCTGCCCGGCGCCGCGCAGGCCCTCTCCGGGGTCGAGCTCTCGCTCGGCATCACCACGCGCTATCGGGTCAGCGAAAGCCGCCGGCATGCCACGGACCTCTACCTGCAGGCCGACACGCACCAGTACGAGTTGAGCGCCGAGGCCAAGGACCTCGCCCCGGACGCCAAGGGCAGCGACTACGCGACCAATGTCCTCTTCATCGGTGCGCTGCACCGGATGATGCCCGGCACCGGGCGGGTGGAGTACCGGCTGGGCGGTGCCGTCGGGGCCAGCACCTATGGCGGCGATCACTATGCCAATTTCCTGCGCGGCAACCTCGGCGCCAAGATCGCCCTGACCCGCGGCACCGCGCTGACCGTCGGCGTGCAGGCCGACCGCACCACCGGCCCCCGTGCGCCCCATGCCACCGCATGGCGGCTGAACGGCGGGCTCAGCCACCGCCTGTCCGGCGGCTCCGTCATCGGCGCCACGGTGAACCTGACCGAAAGCCGCAGCACCATCGACGTTGCCGACTATTCCGAGGTCCGCGTCGGTGTCAGCTTTGCCCCCGACGGGCTCTGGTTCGGGGCCGAGCCGCAACTGGGGCTCGACTGGCGCTGGCGCGACTACGACGTCTCGGCCTATGCGCCGGGCGAAGGCCGGCAGGACGAGGCCTATGACCTCTACGCCGACTTCACCTTCCGCAAGATCGACTATTTCGGCTTCAATCCCAGCGTCACCTTCCGCTCCGCCCAGCAATGGTCGAGCGTCGATCTCTTCGACATCGACAGGATGGGTGTGCAGATCGGCATTCGTACCGCATACTGACCGCAAACGCGGCACCCTGCGCTGATCCCGTCTGCGGATCACGGCGCGCCCTGCGGGCACGATCGGGCGTGACCCGAGGGGCCCCTCGACAGCGGCGGGGCGACGGCTATCTTGCCGGGGGAAGCGAACGGAAAGGATGCACGATGCGCGTCAAGTATCTCCACACCATGGTCCGGGTTCTCGACCTCGAGAAGACGATGGCCTTCTTCAGCCTGCTGGGCCTGAAGGAAACCCGCCGGATCGACAACGAGAAGGGCCGGTTCTCGCTGGTCTTCATGGCCGCCGAAGGCAACGAGGACTGCCCGGTCGAGCTGACCTACAACTGGGACGGCGACGAGGGCCTGCCCTCCGACAGCCGCCACTTCGGCCACCTCGCCTACCGGGTCGAGAACATCTACGAGATGTGCCAGCACCTGATGGACAACGGCGTGACCATCAACCGCCCGCCGCGCGACGGCCACATGGCCTTCGTACGCTCGCCCGACAACATCTCCATCGAACTGCTGCAGGAAGGCGACGCACTTGCCCCCGCCGAGCCCTGGGCCAGCATGGAAAACACGGGCCATTGGTAAGGGCCCGCCAGCGCCGCCGCCCCCGCGTGGGCAAGGCGCTGGCCCCCGCGCTCGCCCTCGGGCTGATGCTTTCGGGCGGCGCGGCTCAGGCGTATTGCCGCCTCGCGCTGGTGCTGGCGGTAGATGTGTCCACCTCCGTCAACAGTGCGGAATACAGGCTTCAGCGCGATGGGCTCGCCGCCGCGCTGGATGCCCCCGAAGTCCGGCAGGCGATCCTCGCCGGGCTGCCCGACGCCGGCGAGGTGATGCTGGCGGTCTACGAATGGTCGGGCCGCTACCAGCAGCAGGTCGTGCTCGACTGGACCGTGCTGGACAGTTCCACCGCCATCGACGCCGCCGTGGCGCGGCTGGCCGGAACGCAACGCTCCCACAACCGGTTTCCCACCGCCATGGGCTATGGCCTCGGCTATGGCGCCGGCCTCCTGCGGCGCGCGCCTGCCTGTGACCGCCGGGTGATCGACCTCTCCGGGGACGGGATCAACAACGACGGCTTCGGGCCGGACCGGGCCTATGCGAACTTCCCCTTCGACGGTGTGGTGGTGAACGGGCTCGTGATCCTCGGGCAGGATAGCAACGTGGAGGCCTACTACCGCCGCGAAGTGCTGCGCGGGCCCGGCGCCTTCCTCGAGGTGGCGCAGGGGTTTGCCGACTTCCGCGAGGCGATGACCCGCAAGCTCTACCGGGAGATCAACCTGCTGCAGATGGGGGCGGATCACGGCGATCCCCCGGAGGCGCCCGGATGACAGGCCCGAGGCCGGCGCCCGTCCGCCCCCCGCTCTTGCGTAAAGGCCGCAGGTGGCTCCCAGCCTTCGCCCTGTCGCTGTTCGCGGGCAGCGCCTATGCGGCACAGGACTCGGCACAGGACTGCCGGCTGGCGCTTGCCCTTGCGCTGGATGTCTCCGGCTCGGTCGATCCGCGCGAGTACCGGCTGCAGCTCGACGGGGTGGCCACGGCGTTGCAGCATCCGCAGGTGCGTGGCGCCTTTGCCGCGATCCCCGAGGCGCCGGTCGCCCTTGCGATCTACGAATGGAGCGGGCCGGCGTTCCAGCGCCTGCTGGTGGACTGGCGCCTGATCACCGGGCCCGAGGCCGTGGACGCGGTGGCGGCGCAGTTGCGTGCCACCGGGCGGCAGGGTGGCGATCCCTCGACGGCAATCGGGGCGGCGCTGCTGGCGGGACAGGCGCTGATGCAGCGTGCCCCGCGCTGCTGGCGGGAGGTGATAGACGTCTCGGGCGACGGCAAGTCCAACACAGGCCCCGATCCGCGGCGGATCGGTCCGTCGCTCGACCGGGCGGGGATCACCGTCAACGGCCTCGTCATCGGGGACGCGTCGGACAGGCCGGACGGGTTGCAGGCCTATTTCCGCGCCTATGTACTGCAGGGGCCCGGCGCCTTCATCGAAAGCGCCATCGGCTTCGAGAGTTTCGAGGCCGCCATGGTCCGCAAGCTGCTGCGCGAGATGGAGGTGCTGGCGGTCTCGGAGGTGGGCAAGCCCTGAGAGCCCGGCAGTGTTGCAGCCTGCGTCGGGGCCTGGATGCGGCCCTGCATGGGGGCCTGCGCCGGGCCTGCCGTCAGTAGATGTATCGTATCTGCTCGGTCCAGTATCGCTCCACCCGTTTCAGCGCATGGGTGATCTCCTCGATCCCGTCGGGGCCGAGAACGCCCTTGGCCTCCAGCCCGACCGCATGCCGGGCGAAGAGGTCACGCACCACGTCGCGGATTTCGCGCCCCTGCTGGGTCAGGCGGACCCGGACCGACCGGCGGTCGATCTCGCAGCGCTGATGGTGCATGTAGCCCATCTCCACCAGCTTCTTCAGGTTGTAACTGACGTTGGAGCCCTGATAGTAGCCGCGGCTCTTCAATTCGCCCGCGGTCACCTCGTGGTCGCCGATATTGAAGAGCAGCAGTGCCTGTACCGCGTTGATCTCCAGCACGCCGACGCGCTCGAACTCGTCCTTGATGACATCCAGCAGGAGCCTGTGCAGGCGTTCGACGAGGGAGAGCGCCTCCAGATAGCTCGTCATGAACCCCTGCTGCCCGTATCCGGGGGCCACCGGATTGTGCATGCTCATTCTTGTCTCCGTCCGATCTGCTCGGACGGGACATTCGCCGAGAAAGGCGAAGAAAGCGTTAACCGGCCCTTACCGAACCGTGCGCGGGACTGGGCGCCTCAGGCCTTGCCCATCACCGCGACCATCCGGTCGATCATCAGGGTATAGGGCGCGGGCGCGGGCTCCTTGCCGGTGACCCAGAGCAGCAGGTCCTGGTCGTTCTCCCCCAGCAGCTGATCGTAGAGCGCGAGGTCGGCCTCGGACATGCTCTGCAGCTCCGCATCGGCGAAGCGGGTGCAGACGATGTCCATCTCCTTGATGCCCCGCCGGATCGACCGCATGTAGAGCCGCTTGAGGCGGTGTTCGCGGGTCTCGTCGGCGGGGGGCTGGGGAACGGGGATCATGCTTCTTCCTTCAGGGCGGTGCGCAGCCGCTTTTCCAGCAGACCGAGGCGGGAGGTCAAGCGGTTCATCTGTCCGCGCACGTCCCGGATCTCCGACAGGATGTCATTCACCCCCGGAGAGATCTCTCCCGCCTCCTCGGGCGCGGCCACGCCGTCGCCCTCGCCGTTGAGCAGCCAGGTGAGCGAGACGTTCAGCAGCCCCGCCAGCATCTGCAGCTTGTTGGCGCGCGGTTCGGCCACGTCGTCCTCCCAGCCGCGCAGGGTCGAGAGCTTCACGCCGAGCCGGCGCGCCAGTTCGGGCTGGGTCATCCCCGCCGCCTCGCGGGCGCCTGCCACGCGGTCCCCGAAGGTGGCATTCTCGGGGCTGTACCAATCGCGGTCGCTGTCACTCGTCATCATGGTCCTTTCCGCCGCTCACGGGCTTGAACGGCCTTTGTCTTGAGCCTAAGACATGGGCGCCCCTAATACAAACGGACGCCTCCGATGCCCTTCCTCTCCACCACCCTCGACCGTGTCAAACCTTCGCCCACCGTGGCCGTCACCGCCCTCGCGGAGGAGCTCAAGCGCGGCGGCAAGGACGTCATCAGTCTGGGTGCCGGCGAACCCGATTTTCCCACGCCTTCGAACATCTCCGAGGCGGCAATTGCGGCAATTCATGCCGGGAAAACGAAATACACCGCCCCCGATGGCATCGCAGAGCTGAAGGAAGCGATCTGCGCCAAGTTCGCCCGCGACAACGGCCTGACCTACACGCCCGACCAGGTCTCGGTCTCCGGCGGCGGCAAGCAGGTGCTCTACAACGCCCTGATGGCCACGCTGAACCCCGGTGACGAGGTGATCATCCCCGCGCCCTACTGGGTCAGCTACCCGGACATGGTCCTGCTGGCCGGCGGCACGCCGATCATCATCGAGGGCAAGCTGGAAGACGGCTTCAAGATCACCCCCGAGGCCCTGAAGGCCGCGATCACCCCCAAGACCAAGTGGATCATCTTCAACTCGCCGTCGAACCCGACCGGCGCGGTCTACACCCCGGAAGAGATCAAGGGGCTGACCGATGTGCTCAAGCGCGAGAAGCACGTCTGGGTCATGTCCGACGACATGTACGAGCACCTGCTCTACGAGGACTTCGATTTCGCCACCATGGCGCAGGTCGAGCCCGAGCTCTATGACCGCACCCTGACGGTGAACGGCGTCTCCAAGGCCTATGCCATGACCGGCTGGCGCATCGGCTATGCCGCGGGCCCGGTCGCGCTGATCAAGGCCATGCGCAAGATCCAGTCGCAGTCGACCTCGAACCCCTGCACCATCTCGCAGTGGGCCGCCGTCGAGGCGCTGAACGGCACGCAGGACTTCATTCCCTCCAACAACGTGATCTTCAAGCGGCGCCGCGACCTGATCGTGAAGATCCTGAACGACATCGAGGGCATCGAATGCCCGATGCCGGCCGGGGCCTTCTACGTCTACCCCTCGATCAAGGGGCTGATCGGCAAGACGACCAAGTCCGGCGTGAAGATCACCGATGACGAGACCTTCGTGAAATGCCTTCTGGAAGACACCGGCGTGGCCGTGGTCTTCGGGGCGGCCTTCGGCCTCGCGCCCGCGTTCCGCATCTCCTACGCCTGCTCGGACGAGACGCTGGTCGAAGCGGGCCGCCGGATCGCCAGCTTCTGCGAAGGCCTGAGCTGACATGGCCGGCGATCTGCCCGAATACTACTTCCGCGTCCGGGACAACGGGGCCTTCGTCTTCCGGATCGACCCGGATGACCGGCAACGACGGATCGAGATGGAGCAGATCGCCATCGCCAACCTGCGCAACGGCGAGATCCGTCCCCACGGGGATCGCAAGCTGACCGAGGCCGACGAGGAGGCCATCCGCGACTGGATGACCGACCGTGCCGAGCTGCTGGCCGCGCGGGAGCTGGACGACATCCTGCGCACCGTGGATCACCTGAACCTGACCGCGCAATGGGCGCAGTCCAAGGCCGGCGACCTGCAGCTGGAAGCGGTCACCGACCAGCTGCTCATGGCCATGCACGACCTGCGCTCGGTGCTCGTGCGCCGCAAGGCCGAGCGGCTGATGAAAGACCGCCGGGACGAGTGATCCGGCGGCGGGCCTGCCCCCTGCCTCATTCGAACCTCCGCCACACGGTTCCCGCCCCGCGGACGATCAAACACCGGCGCGGAAGCGCCCGCTGTCTCCCCCCATTTGCAGAGCACAAGACGCTTGGGCGTCAGTCGCCCGACGCCCCGCCCGGTACGCAGCGCGCGCAACGGCGTGGCACGGCACCGGCGCCCGTCTGTCCGGATCGCTCCGCCACGGCCCCGCCCCGTCCTTTCGCCACGCCGCCCTCCGCAAGCGGCGCCTCTCAGGGTCCAACGGCGCCGTCCCCGGCTTCTCCTGTGCTGCTGCCGCCCGTCGGGTGCCCTTCCCCGATGCGCGGCTTGGCGCCATCGTGATCGGCCCGTGCCACGCGGGGCTTTCTCGGCGCGGGCGGGCGGGCTAGACATCTGCCATGCCTCTCCGCCTGCGCCCTCTCCTGCTTGCCTCCCTTTCCCTCTGGCCTGCCATGGCCGGGGCGCATCCGCATATCTTCGTGGACACCGGCCTGACCTTCGTCACCGATGACGCCGGGCGTCTGACCGGGGTCGAGGTGCTCTGGTCCTATGACGAGCTCTATTCCCTGCTGATCCTCGAGGACATGTCGCTGGACCCTGACTACGACGGCGTCCTGACCGAGGCGGAACTGGCGCAGCTGCAAGGCTTCGACATGCAGTGGATGGAGGGCTACGCGGGCGACCTCTACCTCACCGTCGCGGGCCAGCCGGTGCCCCTCGGCCCGCCCGAGCCGCGCGAGACCCGGATGGACGGCACCAGCATCCAGACCCGGCACTTCCGCCCCCTTGCCGACGGCCCGCTTGCCGTGCCCGCGGGCGGCCTGACCGCCAAGGCCTATGATCCCACCTTCTACACCGCCTACGACCTGACCCGCCCGCTGAGCGCGGGCACCGGCTGTACCGTGGCGGTGAGCAAGGTGGACCTCGATGCGGCCACGGCCGAGATGAACGCCGCCCTCGACGGGCGCTCCGCCGACACGGACGACTTCCCGGAGGTGGGCGAGGCCTTCGCCGACACCATCCGCCTGACCTGCGCGGAGGCCTCATGAGCCTGCACGACACGCTCCGCGCGCCCGCCGCGCGGCCCCGGATGCGGTGGATGCGGTGGCTCTGGCTGCTGGTGCCGCTGGCCTGCGCCGGTGTCGCGCTCTGGCTCTGGGGCTTTGGCGGGGCCGAGCGGATTTCCCGTTGGGCGGCGGCCAATCAGCGCGACGTCCAGAACGCCATGGCCGGCACGATCCGGCGGCTGAAGGGCGGCGATCCGACAGCGATGACCGGGCTGATGACGCTCTGCTTCGCCTACGGTTTCTTCCACGCCGCCGGGCCGGGGCATGGCAAGCTGCTGCTGGGAGGCTATGGCCTCGGACGACCCGTGGCCGCGCTGCGGCTATCGCTGCTGGCCGTGCTGTCGAGCCTTGGACAGGCCGCCATGGCGGTGATCGTCGTCTATGGCGCGCTGACCCTGCTGGGCTGGGGCCGCGAGGAGACCGTCGGGCTGGCCGAGGACTGGCTGGCGCCGGCCTCCTACGCGGCGGTGGGGATGATCGGCCTCTGGCTGGCGCTGCGCGGCCTGCGGCACCTGTGGCGGAGCCTGCGGAGCGGCGGCGAGGAGACGCAGGGCACCCACGCCCACGCCCACGCCCACGCCCACGCCCACGCCCACGCCCACGCCCACGAAACGCATCCCATTGAGGGTACGGAGGCAACGCCCGAGGCCTCCCCGCATCACCACGCTCACGTCCATGCGCATGTCCACGACCATGCTCACGATCATGCCCACGATCATCCCCATGGCGCGACCTGCTCCTGCGGGCATGTCCACGGCCCCTCCCCCGAGGACGCCGAGAACGTCCACGGGCTGCGCGACGCGCTGCTGCTGATCGGGGCCATCGCGATCCGGCCCTGCACGGGGGCGCTCTTCCTGCTGATCCTGACATGGCGCATGGGGCTGACCGGGGCGGGCATTGCGGGGGCCTTCGTCATGGGGCTCGGCACCGCCAGCCTGACGGTGGCGGTCGCGCTGATCTCGGTCGCGCTTCGCGACAGCACCCGCGCCCGGCTGGCCGAGGCCCTGCCCGAGGCCCGCCACTGTGCCCGCGCATTGGCCGCGCTGGAACTGGGGGCCGGTGTGCTGATCGCACTGCTGGCAATGCAGATGCTGCTGCCCGCCCTGTAGACGCCACCGCGGGCACAGCCGCCCCCCCGGACCTCCAGCCCGACCGCGCGACGGGCTGCCCCAGTCACGGCAACGCATCCTGAGGCCATCCGACCCGGCACCCGGCACCCGACCGCGCCAGCGCCGCCTCCCCCACGCACCGGCCCCGACCCTGCCGCGCCCGCAGCGCGCCCCGGCACGTGAACGCACCCTGCCCCGCCCGATCCGTGCGATAGCGCTCAGAGACGTGGCGGCATGGTGCGCCGTGCCCTGCCCGGCGCTCTTGCCCGGATCGGGGCCGGGCTCTATGGCCATTTCCCATGGGAAGAGACCTCACATATGCCCAGCACGCCCGCGCGGTGCTGGTTCTCGGCCTGCCGCTGGTCGGCAGCCAGGTGGCGCAGATGCTCATCGGGATCACCGATGCGGCGATGCTCGGCTGGTACGACGTGGCGGCGCTGGCGGCCGAGGTGCTGGCCAACTCCATGTTCATCGTGCTGCTACTCTTCGGCTCGGGCTTTGCCTTCGCGCTCTCGCCGCTGGTGGCCGAGGCCGAAGCCCAGGGCGACCTCACGCGCGCGCGCCGGCTGACGCGGATGGCCTTCTGGCTCTCGGCCCTCTACGGCGTGGCGGTGATGCCGCTGCTGCTGAAGGCGGACAGCGTGCTGACGGCGCTCGGACAGACGCCGGAGGTGGCACAGGGCGCGGGAGACTACCTGCGGATCGCCGGATGGGCGATCTTCCCGGCCCTCGGCGTCACCGTGCTGCGCAACTACCTCGCCGCACTGGAGCGCACGCGGGTGGTGTTCTGGGTCACGCTGGCTGCCGTCGCCGTGAACGCCTTCGGCAACTGGCTGCTGATCTTCGGCAACTGGGGCTTCCCGGAACTGGGCCTGCGCGGGGCGGCGATTTCCTCGGTCGCGGTGCACGCCTTCAGCTTCCTCGGCCTCATCGTCTACGTGCAGGTCGTCATGCCCGAGGCAGAGCTCTTCCGCCGCATCTGGCGCCCCGATGTCGAGGCCCTGGCCGCGGTCTTCAAGCTGGGCTGGCCGATCGGCATCACCGTCGTCTCCGAGGTCGGTCTCTTCGCGGCCTCTGCGGTGATGATGGGCTGGCTGGGAGCGGTACCGCTGGCCGCGCACGGGATCGCGATGCAGGTGACCTCGATCACCTTCATGGTGCACCTCGGCCTCTCCAACGCCGCCACGATCCGCGCCGGACGGGCACAGGGCGCGCGCGACTGGCTGGGGGTGAAACGCGGGGCCGAGGTGGCGCTTGCCCTCTCGGCGGGTTTCGTGGTGCTGACCATCGCGCTCTACCTGCTGCTGCCCGAAACGCTGGTCAGCCTGTTCCTGTCGCCCGACGATCCGCAGCGTACCACGGTGATCGCCATGGGCAAGGTGCTGCTGGCGGCGGCGGCCTTCTTCCAGCTGATGGACGCGGGCCAGGTCATGGCGCTCGGCCTGCTGCGCGGGGTGCAGGACACGCAGCGCCCGATGCTCTATGCCGCGCTCTCCTACTGGGGGATCGGCGCGCCGATGGCCTACCTGCTGGGCTTCGTGCTGGAGATGGGCGGCGTGGGCGTCTGGCTGGGCCTCGCCTCGGGCCTCGCCTCGGCGGCGGCGCTGATGATGAGCCGATTCTGGCGCACCGTCCTGCCCGCCCGGCAGGCCGGTCTGGCGGCCTGACGGGGCGCCAGAAGGGGCCGATTTCGGGGCTGCCGCCACGGCGGATACCACCAGCAGTGGTCGATTGCTGTGGATAACCGGGCAGCCCCCTTTCCTCCGGGGCGCGAGCCTGCCATAGTGTCCGGCAATCAAGAGAGACCAGAGCAGCCCATGGCCGACGACCTTCTGGCCGCCACAGCGGCCGATACCTACGACGCATCCTCGATCGAAGTGCTGGAAGGGCTGGAGCCCGTCCGCAAGCGCCCCGGCATGTACATCGGCGGCACCGACGAGCGCGCCCTGCACCACATGGTGGCAGAGATCCTCGACAACTCGATGGACGAGGCCGTCGCCGGTCACGCCAACCGCATCGAGGTCGAGCTTCACGACGATTACTCGATCAGCGTGCGCGACAACGGGCGCGGCATGCCCTTCGACCCTCACCCCAAGTTCCCCGGCAAGTCGGCGCTGGAGGTGATCCTGTGCACCCTGCACGCGGGCGGCAAGTTCGGCGGCAAGGCCTACGAGACCTCGGGCGGCCTGCACGGCGTGGGGGCCTCGGTGGTGAACGCGCTGTCGGATTCGATGGTCGTGCAGGTGGCCCGCGACCGCAAACTGGTGGAACAGCGCTTCTCGCGCGGCATCCCGCTGGGCCCGGTGCAGGAAATCGGCGCGGCCCCCAACCGGCGCGGCACCACGACGACCTTCCACGCCGACCCCGAGATCTTCGGCTCGCACCGGTTCAAGCCGGCGCGGCTCTTCGCCTCGATCCGGTCCAAGGCCTATCTCTTCTCCGGCGTGGAAATCCGCTGGAAGACCGCCATCGACGACGGCCAGACCCCGACCGAGGCGACCTTCCACTTCCCCGGCGGCCTGTCGGACTACCTGAACGAGACGCTGAACGGCGCCTCCACCTATGCCGACGCGCCCTTTGGCGGGCGGGTCGAGTTCCAGGAACGCTTCGGCGTGCCGGGCCGGGTGGAATGGGCGATCAACTGGACGCCCTCGCGCGACGGGTTCATCCAGTCCTACTGTAACACCGTGCCCACGCCCGAGGGCGGCACCCACGTGGCGGGCTTCTGGTCCGCGATCCTGAAGGGGATCAAGGCCTACGGCGAGCTGGTGAACAACAAGAAGGCCCAGCAGATCACGCGGGATGACCTTCTGACCGGGGGCTGTGCCCTCGTCTCCTGCTTCATCCGCGAGCCCGAGTTCGTGGGCCAGACCAAGGACCGTCTGGCCACCACCGAGGCGCAGAAGCTGGTGGAAGGCGCCGTGCGCGACCACTTCGACAACTGGCTGGCCTCCGACACCAAGTCGGCAGGCGCGATCCTCGACTTCCTCGTGCTGCGCGCCGAGGAGCGGATGCGCCGCCGTCAGGAAAAGGAAACCCAGCGGAAGTCGGCGACGAAGAAGCTGCGCCTGCCCGGCAAGCTGACCGACTGTTCCACCAACACCCGCGACGGGACCGAGCTGTTCCTCGTCGAGGGCGACTCGGCCGGGGGCTCCGCCAAGATGGGGCGGGACCGCAAGACGCAGGCCCTGCTGCCGCTGCGCGGCAAGATCCTCAACGTGCTTGGCGCCGCCTCGAACAAGATCGGCTCCAACCAGGAGATCAACGACCTGTGCCAGGCCATGGGCGTGGGACTGGGGACCAAGTTCAACATCGACGACCTGCGGTATGACAAGATCATCATCATGACCGACGCAGACGTCGACGGCGCGCATATCGCCGCGCTCTTGATGACCTTCTTCTTCACCCAGATGCGGCCGCTGATCGACCACGGGCATCTCTACCTCGCCTGCCCGCCGCTCTACCGGCTGACGCAGGGCGACAAGCGCATCTACGTGGCGGACGACGCCGAGAAGGAGCGCATGATGGAGATCGGTCTTGGCGGCAAGGGCAAGATCGACGTGCAGCGTTTCAAGGGTCTGGGCGAGATGGACGCGAAGGACCTGAAGGAAACCACGATGGACCCCGGCTCGCGCACGCTGATCCGGGTGACCATCGACGAGGACGAACCCGGCGAGACCGGCGACCTCGTGGAGCGGCTGATGGGCAAGAAGCCCGAGCTGCGGTTCCAGTACATCCAGGAAAACGCACGCTTCGTGGAAGACCTCGACCTCTGAGCGACCCCCAAGTGCGGCCCCATATGTGACCCCCGGGTGAGCCTCCCCGTGCAGCCTGCCGGAGTAGAAACAAGACAGCGGCGCGTCCCACCGGGCGCGCCGCTTTTTCATTCTCTCGGGCGGAGCCGCGCAGGGCGGCCGATCAGACGCCCGGCAGCGCCTCGGCAAAGGCCACGATCCGGCGCAGCGCCTCCTTCAGGTCCTCGTCCGGCAGGGTCAGCGCCACGCGCAGGTGACCTGCGGCGGCAGCGCCGAAGCTCTCGCCGGGCATGACCGCGATGCGCTCTTCCTCGATCAGGCGGCGGGCAAAGGTCTCGCCCGAGAGCCCGGTGGCGCGGATGTCCAGCATCACGTACATCGCCCCGGCCGCCGGCGCGGTGGTGACCCGCGGGCTGTCGGCCACGGCGGCCTGCACGATGGCGCGCCGCCGCCGGAAGGGCGCGGCGATCTCGTCCTCGAACTCGGCCCCGAGCTCCAGCGCGGCCAGTGCCCCCTTCTGGATGTAGGGCACCACGCCGTAGGTCGTGTTGGTGGCCAGCACCGTGGCGGCCTGCACGACCTCTTCCGGCGCGATCAGCCAGCCGAGGCGCGAGCCAGTCATGGCGTGGCTCTTGGACATGGAGCCGATGATGATCGTCCGCTCGACCATGCCCGGCAGGGCGCGGGGCGTGTGGTGCGTGCCCTCCCAGATCTGGGTGTCATAGACCTCGTCCGAGATCAGCCAGAGGTCCGCCTCGCGGCAGGCCCCGGCGATCTGCGCCACGGTGTCGGCGGTATAGACGACGCCGGTGGGATTGTTCGGCGTGTTGATCAGCAGGCTGCGCGCCCCCGTGCGCGCCTGAGCGTCGAGGAGGGCGGAGGCGCGGGGCTGGAACCCGTCCTCGGCACTGGCCGCGACCGGGGCCGCGTCGGCCCCCGTCGCGAGGATCGTTGTCGGATAGGTCGGGTAGTGCGGCGTGACGTAGAGCCCGGTATCCCCCGGCGAGAGCAGCACCATATGCGCGGCAAAGAGCGCCGCCTGCCCGCCCGGCGTGACGATGACGTTCTCGGGCCGGGTCTCGACCCCGGTGCGGCGGGTGACACGCGCGGCGATGGCGCGGCGCAGGTCCGGCAGCCCGGGCCCGAAGGTGTAGCCGGTGAGGCCGGCCATGGCCGCCTCGTGCATCGCGGTCAGGACGCGCGGGTCCGTGGTGCGGTCCGGCTCGCCGATGGTGAGGTTCAGCACCGCTTCGCCCGCGGCCACGAGGGCCCGGGCCCGATAGACGATTTCCCAGCCGTCGCTGCCGGCTGCCCGGATGCGGGGGATGCGTTCACCGATCTGCATGAAGGTCTCCGTAACAGGGCGACAGGACCATCGCCTGCCGCCATCAAGACGAAAGGCGCCCCGCGGGCGCCCTTTGAATGGTCCGGCCAGAGGCGGAGGCCGCCAGCCGGGGAGAGGTCAGAGGCCGGCTCTCACCGCGGCCACGACGGGGCCGCGATCGAACCGCCCCAGCCGGACCTCAGTGGGTCCAGACCTGACGGCGGTTGGTGGCGAAGTTGTCACCGTAGCCGTTGGGGCGCACGTTCACGGCGCGGCTCTTCGGCTCGACCACCACGGCGTCGATGCCATGGGCCTGCGCGTAGGCCAGCGCGGCTTCCTTGCTTTCAAAGCGCAGCTTCACCTGTGCCTGCGTGTCGGTGGAGGAGGTCCAGCCCATCAGCGGATCCACTTCGCGGGCAGACCCTGCGGTGTGCTCCAGCACCCATTGCCGCGTCCGGGCGGTCCCGGATTGCATGGCAGTCTTGGCGGGTTTGTAGATTCTGGCGGGCATCAGGCTACTCCTCTTGACGTGTTTTATATCGTCAAAAATCAGCGCTGGAGCAAGGGGGAAAGCCAGGTGCAAGCCTTGGCTGTCTCCGGCCCTGCTGGGAGCGAGGGGTGGGTGTCGCAGCACCAAAGACAGCCAAGTCTGCTGCTTGCCTGTAAAACGTAACGTCAGCAGATGCTGCGCTGCAACAACTATTATTTTTCTACCAGAGCGATTTTTGGACAATTCAATCTCGCCAGATGGTTAACCCCTTAAAGGTGCAGAGAGGCTGCACATTAAAGCTTGCCATGATCGGGAAAGTCGGGGGTTGAAGTAGAACAAAAACAGATCAGATTCGGGTTTCGAGAGGAATCACCCATGCCCGACAGCAATCTCCTAGGTCCTGAAGTCGACGTCCGTGCCCGTCCCAAGCTGGAGGGCGGACGGCAGCTGGTCATGAACACCAGCTTCGCCCCGGCCGGCGACCAGCCCACCGCGATCAAGGAGCTCACGTCAGGGGTCCTGAGCGGCGAACGCGAGCAGGTGCTGCTGGGGGCCACAGGCACCGGCAAGACCTTCACCATGGCCAAGGTGATCGAGGAAACGCAGCGCCCCGCCATCATCCTCGCGCCCAACAAGACGCTGGCGGCGCAGCTTTATGGCGAGTTCAAGGGGTTCTTCCCGGACAACGCGGTCGAGTACTTCGTGTCCTACTACGACTACTACCAGCCCGAGGCCTATGTGCCGCGCTCGGACACCTATATCGAGAAGGAATCCCAGATCAACGAGCAGATCGACCGGATGCGCCACTCGGCCACCCGGGCGCTGCTGGAACGGGACGACGTGATCATCGTGGCCTCGGTCTCCTGCATCTACGGTATCGGTTCGGTCGAGACCTACGGGGCGATGACGCAGGACCTGAAGGTCGGCTCCGTCTATGACCAGCGGCAGGTGATCGCGGACCTCGTGGCGCAGCAGTACAAGCGCAACGACCACGCCTTCCAGCGCGGCTCGTTCCGGGTGCGCGGCGACAGCCTCGAGATCTTTCCGGCGCACCTGGAGGACCGGGCGTGGCGGCTGTCCTTCTTCGGCGAGGATCTGGAAAGCATCACGGAGTTCGACCCGCTGACCGGCGAGAAGACCGATACCTTCGACCAGATCCGCGTCTATGCGAACAGCCACTACGTGACGCCCAAGCCCACGATGAATCAGGCGGTGATCAACATCAAGAAGGAGCTGCGCCAGCGGCTCGACCAACTGGTGGGCGAAGGCAAGCTGCTGGAGGCGCAGCGGCTGGAGCAGCGCACCAATTTCGACATCGAGATGCTGGAGGCCACCGGCGTCTGCAACGGGATCGAGAACTACTCGCGCTACCTGACGGGCCGCGCCCCCGGTGAGCCGCCCCCCACCCTCTTCGAGTTCATCCCCGACAATGCCATCGTCTTCGCGGACGAGAGCCACGTCACCGTGCCGCAGATCGGCGGCATGTACCGGGGGGACTACCGGCGCAAGTTCACGCTGGCAGAGCATGGCTTCCGCCTGCCCTCCTGCATGGACAACCGCCCCCTCAAGTTCGAGGAATGGGACGCCATGCGCCCGCAGTCAGTCTTCGTCTCCGCGACCCCCGGCAACTGGGAGATGGAGCAGACCGGCGGTGTCTTCACCGAACAGGTCATCCGCCCCACCGGCCTGCTGGACCCGATGGTGGAGATCCGCCCCGTCAACACGCAGGTGGACGACCTGCTGGACGAGGTCCGCAAGGTCACCGCCGAGGGCTATCGCACACTCTGCACCACGCTGACCAAGCGCATGGCCGAGGACCTGACCGAGTATATGCACGAGCAGGGCATCAAGGTGCGCTACATGCATTCCGACATCGACACGCTGGAGCGGATCGAGATCCTGCGCGACCTGCGGCTCGGGGCCTTCGACGTGCTGATCGGGATCAACCTGCTGCGCGAGGGGCTCGACATTCCCGAATGCGGGCTGGTGGCCATTCTGGACGCCGACAAGGAGGGCTTCCTGCGCTCCGAGACCTCGCTGGTGCAGACCATCGGCCGCGCGGCCCGGAACGCCGATGGCCGGGTGATCATGTACGCCGACCGGATCACCGGCTCCATGGAACGCGCCATGGCCGAGACGGACCGCCGGCGCGAGAAGCAGATCGCCTACAACGAGGAACACGGGATCACACCCGCCACGGTGAAGAAGAACGTCGAGGACATCCTCGCCGGGCTCTACCAGGGCGATGTGGACATGAACCGCGTGACCGCCAAGGTCGACAAGCCGCTGGCGGGCGCGAACCTTCAGGCCCATCTCGACGGGCTGCGCGACCAGATGCGCAAGGCCGCCGAGAACCTCGAGTTCGAGGAGGCCGCGCGGCTGCGGGACGAGGTCAAGCGGCTGGAGGCCGTGGACCTCGCGGTGTCGGACGATCCCATGGCGCGGCAATCCGCGATCGAGGCCGCCGTCGAGGCCGAGACCGGCAAGCGCGGCCGCTCGACCGCCGGGCGTCCGGGCCAGCGGGGTGGGAACGTGAAGCGCAAGAAGCGGTAGGGGCCGGGGAATTGGGGGCCGGGAAATGGGGGCTGGGGGTGTCGGCAGCCAGCCACGCCCCAAGCGCCACCCGTTAACCAACCCACCAGAAAGACGGCATTTTATCCTTTCGGATAGGGGACGGCCGCACCCGGTTTCGGTTATCCATTCCTTGCGCCCGCCAGACCCGGGCGCGGACAATTCAACACGGTGTGGGCCGCTGACCGGCCCCCATCGCCGCGCAGCGCCTGCCCTTCAGCGAAAGGACCGGACGATGCGCCTTCTGATGTCTGAAACCAACTGGAACATGGCGATCCTCGCCAAGACGATGCGCGACGCCGGCTTCTTCGTGACCGGCGCGCGGGATGCGGCGGAGGTGCTGGAATATGCCCGCAGCGGCCAGCAGAACGCGATCCTGCTGGACACCGACCTGCCCGACATGACCATCAGCGAGGCGGTCATCGCCCTGCGCCACAGCCAGCCCAAGCTGCCGATCTGCGTCTTCTCCCGCCGGGTCGATCCGGAACAGCGCGCCCGACTGATGCGGCTGGGGGCGGACGACGTGGCCGATTGGCCCGATGTCCCGCGCGAAACCGTGGCGCAGCTGCGGGCCTATATCCGCCGCGCCCACGGCCTGCCCAATCCGCTGGTCGAACGGGAGGGCGTGCGCGTGAACCTCAGTTGGCAGAATGTCGACGTAGGCGGGGACCGGCTGCATCTGACCCGGCTGGAATACGAGCTGATCGAGATGCTGGCCCTGCGCGGCGGCACGCTGGTGACGCGCGAACAGATCATGTCGCAGCTCTACGCCTGGGAGGATGAGCCCGATCCCAAGATCATCGACGTCTACATCTGCCGCATCCGCGCCAAGCTGGAGACAATGGGGGCGCCGGACGACCTGATCCAGACCAGCTTCGGACAGGGCTACCGGCTGGGCCTGCCCGCCACCGCAGACGCCCGCACCGTCGCCGCCTGAGGACCACGGACTTGAAGAGGTGGGAGCCCCTTCCGAACCGCCTCGCGCCCCCCTTCCTCCGCCGCCGTTAGCGCCTTGTTAACCAATTCCCGCGAGGCTGCGGGGAACGCGGAGGGCCAGGATGCGGCGCAAGGGTCTGACGGCACTTCTGCCTGCCCTGCTGCTGCTGGCCGGGCCGGCACTGGCGGGGGCGTGGCCCCGGGGCGAAGGACGGCAGTTCATTGCCGGCTCCTACCGGCTGCACGTGACGCCGGACGACCGCCTGCGCAGCATGGCCTACTATCATGAGTTGGGCGTGTCCGCGTCCGGGACGCTGGTGCTCGACATCGGCCAGTCGGTCAGCGGTGAGGCCAAGGCCGTGGCCTCCCTGCGCTACGTGCTGGTGCCCGAGAAGAACGACCGCCACCTCGCCTGGGACATGGGCCTCGGCTGGATCGGCAGCGCCGCCACGCTGCGCCTCGGGGCGGCCTATGGCAAGGGCTTCGCCTGGGCCCGCGGGCGGGGCTGGTTCAACGTCGACGTTGCCGGGTTCTCGACGCCGGATCTCACGGGCGCTCATCTACAGATGGATGTAACCTTTGGGCTCTCCTTCGGGGAAGGTCCCAAGGTCTATGCCCAGCTTCTCTCGGGCAAGCCGTGGGAGACCCCGGGATTTGCCTGGCTCGGCGCCTCTGCCGCGATCGGGCTACGGCCGGGTCTGCGCCTCGATATAGGTGCCTTTCACGAGCTGGTCAGCGGCGATGAATACCGGTTCAAGCTCGGCTTCTGGCACGAGTTCTGACCCGCACCCGATTTAGCCCCCGGTCTTGCGCCCACCCCCGCCGCTGCTACTCTCCGCCCGATGAAGGACCCGATCCGCCCCACCGATGACGAGGCCCGTGCCCTCGCCCGCAGCCTGATCGCCGAGGCCAGCTTCGGCGCGCTTGGCGTGCTCCTCGACGGGCACCCGATGGTGACCCGCGTCGCCCTTGCCACCGCGCCGGATGGCCAGCCGCTCACGCTGATCTCGACCCTGTCGCAGCACAGCCAGGCACTGTCAGCCGATCCGCGCTGTTCCCTCCTGCTGGGGGAGCCGGGCGACAAGGGCGATCCGCTCACCCACCCGCGGCTGACGATCCAGGCGCGGGCGGACTTCGTGCGGCAGGGAGACGACGCCTACCCGGCTCTGGCCGAACACTACCTTGCCCAACGCCCGAAATCGAAGCTCTACATCGGGTTTGCCGATTTCTTCTTCTGCCGCTTCGCGGTGGAAGCGGCCTTCCTCAACGGCGGCTTCGGCAAGGCCTACAGGCTGACGCCCGCGGACCTCGCCGCCGCCTAGCTCAGAGCGGATCGTCGATCCGCACCAGCACCGTCACGTCGCCCGAGACGTCCCTTTCCCAGGTCAGGGACACCTTGTCCTTGTTCGCGCCCTCCTTGGTCTTCACATAGGGCATCCCGAAATGCGCCACGTTCGACACCGTCGCGATCTTGCCGTTCGCCACGAGTGATTCCACCGTCTGCGCCCAGCCTCCGAACGGCAGGTAGGGCGCGCAGTCCAGCGTCCAGACCGCCGCCGGCGTGGGCTGGGTGTGCTTCAGGGTCAGCGGGTTCGAGACCGTGGTGGTCACTGCGTTGAACATGTTGTCCGAGAAGGTGACGTTCTTCACCTTGTCCCAGTCCAGGTCGGCAAAAGTCGTATCCACAGATTCCACCCGGTCGATATTGCCATGGATGTTGCGGAAGATGTTCCCCGTCACGGCCATGCCGTTCAGGTAGTGGCCCGTGCCGTGTGGCTTCACCACGATGAAGGTGAACCACGGCGCCACGTCCGACGACAGGAAGATGTTGTCCGTGATGCTCAGCCCGCTGAACGAGAACTCGGAGGAGAACTCCGGCGCCTCGTCATGCTCGTTCGCCCATTCGATGAAGTTGTTGTCGATATAGTTTCCGTTGATCGTCGCCCGCGCATTGGTCCGGGTCAGGACGATGCCCCCGGTGCGCACACCCTCGCTGGCGCTGTCGCCCTGGAACCAGTGGTTGCCGGTGATGATCGACCCGGTGCCCCCGAGGACGGCGAAATGCCGGAAATGCACCACCCGGTTGTCGCGCAGCTTCACGTCGTTGGCGTTGGTGTTGAGCCCGATCGCGACGCGGTTCTGGCTCAGGCTCGAACTTTCGTCCGAGAGGAACTGGCAGCGGTCGATCAGCATCCCCTGGCAGCCTTTGCCATGGCTGGTGATGCCCCGATCCTTGGGCCGGGTGATGAAGCAATCCCGCAGGTGAAAGATCAGCCCCGAGGGCGGCAGCAGGACGGCCGAACAGGTGCCGTTGCACTGGAACTCGATGTCCGACATCGAGAACTTGTCGAGATGCTCGAAGTTGCTGAAATCCAGCAGGTACTTGAACCGCTTGAAGGTGAACGTCTGGGTGCCCGCCGCATCGTAGAGCGGCATCGACAGGGTCACGGTCTGGGCGCCGACGTTCTTCGCGGTGACATAGACCTCGCGGCCCACGCCGCTGCCGATCACCAGGGCGCCCACGGGGATGTTCGCCACGTTGGTCACCCCGGTCAGGGTATTGGCGTTGGACGGCGTGTAGGTCCCCTGCGAGGTTACCGTCACCGTATCCCAGGCCGCACCGTCCTGACTGTCGAACTGGCCGTTGCGGATGTGGCGCCGGGTGGCATAGCTCGTCCTGTTGTTGACCGCCGCCTGCATGTCGATCGGTGCCGTCACCGCGATCCGCCGCCCGCAGAGATCGAGGCTCTCGTGGCCGGAGTTGTTCAGCAGCGACTGGAAGGCCTTCTTGAAGGCCAGTTCCTCGTCCCCGAAGGCGTCGATATAGGCCGGCAGGTGGAAATCCTTCTGGAGCGACAGCACCGCCGCGGCGGGCATCGTCACCGTGCCCTCGAAGCGCACGCGGCTTTCGAAGGTCATGCTGTCCGCCAGGTGATAGGTCCCCGCCGAGACCATCACCATGCGCCCGGTGGCCGCCGCATCCGCCGCCTCGAAGGCGGCGAGATCATCGGTCACCCCGTCGCCGATGGCGCCATAGTCGCGCACGTCGACCCAGGCCAGCATGTCGCGCAGGAAGACGCTGGTGATGTCCTCGATGACGATGTCGTCGATCCGCACCACGCCCCCGTTCGCGCCGGTCAGGTCGAGGCCGAAGTAGCCGAACCCAGGCTCGGTCCCCCAGACCATGTCGACCCCGGGGCGGTTGCCGCTGCCCACGATGGCCGTGACCTCGACCACCTCGCCGTAGGCCGTCAGCGTGGTGGAGGGTCCGACCTCGGTCACGCCGCTGACGTGGACATTGCTGCCCTTGCCGGCCCAGCCCGCGATCCGCACCGCGGGCAGGTTGCCACTGACCGCCTTCACCCGCGCGGTGACCCGCAGGTAGCAGCCCGGCGACATCGGGGTCTGCCCCATGTAGCGCAGCTTCTGCGTCGAGGCGCCCTTGAGCAGTTCGAGGCAGCCGCCGAAATCCGCGTCCGCCGGGACGAAGGCGGCACTGGCGCTGCCCTCGTAGGTATCCGACCCGGGCGTGCCGTCGCCGCTGGACCAGACGTCGAGCCCTTCCTCGAAGGTGCTCGGCATGAAAACGATACCCTCGGTGATCGCCTTGTTCATTCGCATCCCTTTCCGCATCTCCCCGCTGCGGGCGATGCTGACCAATTCCCCGGACCCCGCGCCGGGCGGCGCGGGCGGAAACGGGCTAGCAGGGATGTCTGAAGGGGCTCTGGCCCCGCCGTGACGGTAGGCGTTGCCTGACGGCGAACGTCAGACCGCTGGATCGGGTGCGGGCGCGAAGGTCACGCCGTTGATCTTCCAGCCACTCTGGGTGCGGATCATGTCGTAATCGAGGGCGAATTCCGCGCCCCTGCCATCGCGCACGATGACCCGTTGCTTGAGCCGCCCGCCCTCTTCCCGCAGGTCGAGGAAGTCATGGCGCTTGGGCGCCCAGACCATGGGATAGCCCTCGCGCACCATGCGGGCGAAATTCTCGGGCGAGCCGAAGAGGCTCTGGATCATCGGGCTGGCGTGGGTCCAGGCGCGGGGCACATCCCCCGCGACAAAGGCGCCGAGCTGGTCGGAAATGACGCCCTCGATCTCTGCCTGGTCCTGCGCGGCGACGGCCGCGGGCAGGCAGATCATCAGGGCTGCGGCATAGGGACTGAAGCGGGCCATGGTCTCTGCTCCTAGGGAAACGGTAGGCCGAATTTCCCCTGCGTAAAGAGAGAGCCTGCCCGCGCACAGGAAAGGCCCCCTGCCAAGGCAGGGGGCCGATGCGCTCCGTCCGGAGGCCTCCGATCTTACATCGGGGTCTTGAAGGCCTGAACGATGGGCTCACCGCTTGCGGCCATCGCCGGACCATCTTCCAGCGTCTCGCCACCTTTGAAGTCATAGGTGGTGTTGCCGTTGGTCTCGTAGTGCAGCATCGCCACGTAGTCGGCGCCCTTCTTCACGCCACCTTCGATCGGCACGGTCACGTCGTCGGTTGTGCCTTCCTCGATCAGCATATGGCCAACGGACTCGGGCACGACGGGCTTGCCGTCCACGACTTCGTGAACCACGAGGTAGCCGGGCTGGTCGATGGTCACTTCCGGGAACGTGATCTCACCCGGGGTGAAGGTCGCGCCGGTGACGTCGATGTTCGCGTTTTCGGCGGCCGAAGCGGCGCCTGCAACGGCGGTGGTCAGGGCGGCGGCAAGTGCGAGGGTTTTCATGATATCCTCCAAGTATTCAGTGCATTTAGCCATGTCGCTGGCGTTGTGCCCTGACAACGGGGGGAAAGCCGGATCGGTTTCATGGCCGGTCGCCCGGATGGTCCGGAACCCGGCCTCCCAGCAAGGCTCCGGCGGGTTCCATCACGATTGCCCACAGCCTCCGGCTCAACGCACGCGGGCCGAACGGCGCCTGCCCTCAAGCGGATCGCCCCCTGCTTCAACTCGATGTGAAGCCGAAGAAAATTGCACCCCTCGGGGCACATCACGCCCAACGGCGCCCTCGACGTGGCCCCTGCCGCGGGCTGAAACCGGGACAGGCCGCCGCCTCCCACAGCAGTTGCCGCACGCAAAAAGGGCGGCGCGTCTCCACGCACCGCCCCTTTGCACATCAGCCGGCCCTCTGGATCAGGCGGCGTCGCTCAGCAGCTCGCCGGCGAGGCCCTTGTCGATCAGCGCAACGGTTTCCTCGATACCGTAAAGGGCGATGAACCCACCGAAACGCGGGCCTTGGCTTGCGCCGAGCAGCACCTCGTAGAGCGCCTTGAACCAGTCGCGCAGCGGATCGAACCGCTCGCGGCCCGCGGCATAGACCGCCGATTGCAGCGCCTCGTCGTCCACCGGGCCGTCCCAGGCCTTCAGCGCATCGCGCAGTTCGATCAGCGCCTCGCGCTCCAGCTCGGTGGGGGCGCGGAAGACCTTCTCGGGCTTCACGAAGTCATTGTAGTAGCGCACCGCGTAGCCCGCGGCCTGATCCATCTGCGGGTTCGCCTCGGGGCTGGCCTCGGGCGCATAGCGACGGATGAAGCCCCAGAGCGCCTCCTTGTCCTCCGCCCCGGAGACCGAGGCGAGGTTCAGCAGCATCGAGAAGGGCACCACCATGTCCGAGGCCGGCACATCGCCGTTGTGGATGTGGAACACCGGGTTCGCCACCTGCTGCTCGATCGTCTGATCGGGGAAGGCGCGCAGCTGCTGGTGGTATTCATCCATCGCCCGCGGGATCACGTCGAAGTAAAGCCGCTTGGCGGTCTTCGGCTTCTGGAACATGAAGTAGGACAGGCTCTCGGTCGAGGCATAGCTCAGCCACTCGTCGATCGAGATGCCGTTGCCGCTCGACTTCGAGATCTTCTGCCCCTTGTCGTCGAGGAACAGCTCGTAGGTGAAGTGCTCGGGCTTCTTGCCGCCGAGGATCTCGCAGATCCGGTCATAAATCGGCGTGTTCGTCGAGTGGTCCTTGCCGTACATCTCGAAATCGACGGCGAGGGCGGCCCAGCGGGCGCCGAAGTCGGGCTTCCACTGCAGCTTCACGTTGCCGCCGGTCACCGGCAGGGTCCATTCCTTGCCGTCCTCGTCGTCGAAGGTGATCGTGTAATCGTCCTTGTTCACCGACTTCATGGGAACATAGAGGACACGGCCGGTCTCCGGGTGGATCGGCAGGAAGATCGAATAGGTCGCGGCCCGCTCGTCGCGCAGCGACTTCAGCATGACCTTCATGACATCATCGTATTTCTCGACCGCGCGTTTCAGCACCTCGTCGAACTGGCCCGACTTGTAGAACTCGGTGGCCGAGTAGAACTCGTACTCGAACCCGAAGGTATCGAGGAAGCGGCGCAGCATGGCGTTGTTGTGGTGGCCGAAGCTCTCGAACTCCTCGAAAGGATCGTAGACCGAGGTCAGCGGCTTCTGGATGTCTTCCTTCAGCCGGTCCTGGTTCGGCACGTTGCCGGGGATCTTGCGCATCCCGTCCATGTCGTCCGAGAAGCAGATCAGCCGCGTCGGGATGTCCGAGATCGCCTCGAAGGCGCGGCGGATCATCGTGGTGCGCAGCACTTCGCCGAAGGTCCCGATATGGGGCAGGCCGGAGGGGCCATAGCCCGTCTCGAACAGCACGTATCCCTTCTCGGGCGGCGTCTTCTCGTACCGTTTGAGCAGCCGGCGTGCCTCTTCGAAAGGCCACGCTTTCGAGGTCATTGCAGCTTCTCTCAGGTCCGACATGTCATAACTCCATTGTTCCGCGCCCGGACGCCGGGCGAGGCTGGCCGCTTCCTATTGCCCGGGACGGTCCGCGTCAATATTCTGCGCCGCAACGACACTGCCGAGGACCTCCCATGGCCGCTTCCGAAGACCATATTCTCACCCTTCAGGACTGCCTCGTGGCGCTGATGATCGCCGTCTCCGCCTCCGACAGCAACCTGCGCACCTCCGAACTGGTGAAGATCGAGACCACGGTGAACAACCTGCCGATCTTCGGCACCTATGACCTCGACCGCATGCGCGAGACCGCGCAGATGATCTTCGACCTCTTCGAGGAGGAGGACGGGCTCGACGCGCTCTTCGGCCTGATCCGCGGCAACCTGCCCGAGAAGTTCTACGAGACCGCCTATGCGCTCGCCTGTGACGTGGCCGTGGCCGACGGCACCCTGCGCGAGACCGAACTGCGCCTGCTCGAAGAGATCCGCTACGAGCTCAATATCGACCGGCTGCATGCGGCTGCCATCGAAAGAGGCGCCCGGGCCCGTCACATGACGGAATGACGCCGATGCGGGGGCCGCCACGGGCGGTTCCCCGCGCGTCAGGCCGGGGTCGGGAAAACCTGCGTTGACCGGAATCACCGCGGATGGAAGCCTGATTGCAGACCTCCATCCCCGGACCCGCCGCAATGACACCCGCCACCAAACGCACGATTTTCCTGATTCTTTCCCTGCTGATGCTCTGCACCCTGCCGGTGATCGGTGCCTTCACCAGTCCCGGCCCCGCCGAGACGGTCGAGATCGCCCGAACGCAGACCACGCCGGACCTGCCGGCGTCGCAACGCGTCTACTATCGCTGAGGCAGATCAGCCCTGACCGCTGTAGGTCCGGCCCCAGAACTGCAGCAGGTCCTGCTGCAACTGCCGGGCCCGCGCCAGCCACGCCCGGCCCCCGGCGGGGCGTTCGCGTTCCGCCATGGTCAGCCGGTCACGGTGCGCAATGTCCGCGCAGAAGATCGCAAAGGCCAGCAGACGCCCCTCCACCTCGGCAAAGCCGGAGAGCCCGCTGACGAAGTTCAGCGTGCCGGTCTTGGCCACGACGGTCATGGCCGCCTTGGGGTCGGGCCGCCCGCGGCCATCCTTTACCGGGATATGCTTCAGCAGAGGCCGCAGCGCATCCTGCTGGCGGGCCTGCACCATCACCAGCACCATGTCCGCCGCCGTCACCCGGGAATCATCGCCGAGGCCGGAATGATCCTCCATCGCCACGTGGCGCAGCCCCAGCGTCTGCTTGGCCCAGTCCGACATCTTCTCGGCCGAATCGCGCATCGAGGCGACCTCGCCGTAGCGTGCCTTGGAGGCGGCCAGCCCGATCATCTCGGCGGTGAGGTTGGTGGAATACTTCAGCATGTCCAAGATGATCTCGCGCAGCGGGCCGCTCTGCTTCTGGGCAAAGACCGTCCCCTGCGGCAGGCTCTGGGTCACCGTGGGCGCCTTGGCCACGATGCCATGGGCGCGCAGCAGCACCTGCATCACCTCGCCGGCATAGGCCTCGGGCTTGCGCACCGGCAGCCAGCGGGCCCCGCCCGTCCCGAGCGCCCCCTTGGCAACGCTCCAGCGGTCGACACCATCGACGTCGTCATAGGTGTAGACCGGCAGCGACCGGTCCTCGACCCGCATGGTCGCCATGGTCACATCGGGCCGGTAGCGGCCGCTGCGGGCGTCCATGGTGATCGTGTAATCGCCACTCTCGCGGCGCCATTCGAAGTGCACCCGGTTGAAGTTCAGCGCGATGCCGGACACCGCGGGGTTGTAGCCCACGTGCGGCGGCTGCTCGGGATCGATCTGCACCGCGCTCGGCAGGGCACCACCGTAGACGAGGAACCGCCCCGTCACCTCGACCAGCCCGGTCTCCTTCGCCGCGGCGGCCAGGTCGGCCAGGCCATCGGTGTCGAGCGTCGGATCGCCTCCGCCCACCAGCACGAGATCGCCCTCCAGCCGGCCATTGCGGATCGGTCCGGTGGCCAGAAGCTGCGTGGTGAACCGGTGGTCCGCGCCAAGCGAGCGCAGCGCATAGAGCGCCGTCAGCGTCTTGCCGACAGAGGCCGGCGGCACCGCCTCGGCGGCATCGAGGCTGTCCAGCAGTTCGCCGGTCATGGCATCGGCGACCACGAAGGCGACATGGCCCTCGATCCCTGCGCGTTTCACCAGGTCGGCGCCTTTCGGCGGCTCCAGCAGGTCCGCGGGCCGGGACTTCGGCCGAATGGATTCGAGCGGCGCAGTCGCCCAGGCGGGCGCGGCCGTCAGCCCCGCGCCACCGGCGGCGAGGCGGCTCAGGAAATGTCGTCGTGTGAACCCCATGCTCATGCGCGCAGGCTATAGCTGCGTCCTACGCGAACGCAAGCACCCTGCGTGGCGGTACGGATCACGTTTGCGTCCAGTCTCCCTGCCGGCGAAGCATTGTGGACGAGAGGTCAACCATCGGCACGTTGACGAAGCACCAGGCCGGCGGATCGCTGCGTCCGAGGCACTGACTGGCACCGGCCGGAAGCCGTTGCGCACGGTAGAGTCGCGCCGCCTTCGACATCCGCGCCGAGATCCGCTCGCCGGGGCGCGCCAGCACGCCCACACTCACGTTGTCCATGATCCAGCGCCATTCCTGCCACTGGTCGATCTGCGCGAGGTTGTCGGCCCCCATCAGCCAGACGAAGCGCACGCCGGGATAACGCCGCTTGAGCTGGCGCAGCGTCCGCGCGGTGTAGCGGGTGCCGAGCAGCGCCTCGATCCCGGTCACCTCGACCCGCGGATGCTGCATCACCTGCCGGGCGACCTCGAGGCGCTTCTCCAGCGGGGCTGGCCCACGGGCCTTGAGCGGATTGCCGGGGCTCACCAGCCACCAGACGCGATCCAGCCCGAAGCGGCGCAGCGCCTCGCGGGTGATATGCGCATGCCCGGCGTGCGGCGGATCGAAGGATCCCCCCAGCAGACCGATCACCTCGCCCGGCCGGGCAAGCGGTAGATGATGACGTGCAACGACCATGCGGCCTCCCCTAACGCAGGTGTGACGGAAAGGGGAGAGAATTCAAGCGGTCATCCGGCGCGCCAGGCTAATCGCGCGCCTCGGGCGGCCAGCGGACCTCGGCCCAGACCAGCCGGTGCCGGCTGGCACGCTGTACCGTCTCGGCCAGTGGCGCCCCGGCCTTCGGCCAGGCGACGCCTGCCGCGACCACCTGAAGCCCCCGATCCGGCAGGACGTAGCTGACCCGCAGGGCCCCCGGCCCGGGCACGGGCCAATCGACCGTCGGCGCCGGGCCGCCCTGCCCCGGCGCACATCCGGCCACCCCACGGCCCGGGGCCGGGTCCTGCAACGCCGGATGGGCAAGCAGCGCCCGCAGCGCCTCCCCCCGCCCCTCCCTGTCGTGCGGATCGAGGTTCGCATCCCCCAGCAGCACGACCGGGCCGGACGGGACCGGCCCCAGCCGCCCCGCAAGCAAGTGCAGCCAAAGCGCGGTCTCATCGTGGTTGCGGCGCCCGTTGCGGTCCTCGGGCCCATCGAAGACAGGCGGCGTGGCATGGAAGATCAGCAGCGAGAGCGGCGGCTCCGTCGCCACTTCGACGACCCAATGCACCGAGGAGGAGAGGCGCTGAACCGAGGCACCGCGCGCGCCCTCCCCGCCCCGCCCTGCGTGATCGACGAAAAGGGTGTCCGGCAGATCGCGCCAGAGCAGCGAGGAGAGATCACGGCTCAGGCTCAGCTTCCAGCGCGCCAGCACGGCCAGGCCCCCCTGCCCCGCGAAGCGGCCGTAGCCCTGCGCATCCCGCGCCTCGCCGCGCCGGCCATTGCCGTCAAGATCGAGGCCCGTCGGCCGCCCTGCATTCGGCACCGCCGCGAAGAGATACGGATACCCGGCGCCCTGCGCCTCCAGCAGGGCGTTCAGCGCCGCAAGCGCCGCAAGGTCCGCGTCATAGTCGATCCCGGAGAGCACCAGCACATCGGGCGCACAGGCCGCGATGACAGCGGCCACCGCCTCTGTCTGAGGATCGCCCCGGCGCAGGTCGCGCAGCAGCAGCCCGGGGCCGTCACGGGCCAGGTCGGTATGGTAGAAGGCAAGGCGAAGCACCTGCGCGGCCGGCCTTTCCTGCGCCCCGGCAGCGGAGCCGCCGGACAGGCCGATGAGCAGGATCAGGAGGCACCGGCAACCGCCAACCGCGCGCGCGCCCCGGATCACGCCGGGGATCAGGCCCCGGAACGCACCCCGGATCAGATCACGGCTCAGGCGGTGTGGTGCAGCCCGGGCTCTTCCTCGGCATAGGTGCGGCGACGTTTCTCGCCGATGAGATCGGCGATCCGGCTGAGCGCGATGCCGCGCATGATCAGGTTCGCCGGGATGAAGGCCCATGCCGTCATGATCCAGATCAGCGATTGCGGATGAGCCAGCGACAAGGGCACCAGCGCCGCGGTCAGAAGCTTGAACAGCGGCGGGGTCAAGAATGGCAGCAGGAAGCCTAACAGAACGTTAATACCTGCATCCCGTTTCAGCCGGTGCAGCACGTCGCCACCGCCGGTGGGCTCGAACATCGGCAGGTTGATCCAGACGTTGAAGGCGCCGTTGCGGGTGGGCCAGCGATGCAGCCGGATGAAGAGCGCCAGCATCACGACACCGATCATCCCGCCGATATAGGCGATGCCGGCGGCGTCGCGCACCGCGTTGACCAGTTCCACCGGCGCCCCGGCCGGCAGGGTCAGCGTGGCAAGGCGCACCGGCGAATAGGGGAAATCGATCGCGGTGGAGAGGATGCGGCCGATCGAATTGAAGAGATCGGCGATCGGCGTATCCAGCGCGGGACCAGCCTGCGCCGTCGTCAGCAGCAGCACGATCCCGAAGAGCGTGTAGAACCGCAGCCGGTTGTAGGGCGGCGCATAGCGGAACTCGAGCAGAACGGGGATCCGGCTGTTGTACTCGGTGAAGACGAAGGCCCCGGCGATCAGCGCAAGCAGGACCACGATCTGAGTCGTGTCGGAAGAGACCGCCGGCAGCAGAAGGGATGGCGTAACCACCATCAATGCGACAAGAAGGGCGCGCAACAGCGCACCGGTGATTCTGACAATCACAGCTCGTTATCCTTCAACTTGGCCCGACCCGGTACTTTGCCGCGTCTGTGTCCCAACTTGATTCCGTCGTCAGACAGGTGCCTCAATCTTGCCTTAATGTTGCCCCGTTTGACGCCCGGCCTCAAGCCGCGCGCTAAGAAGACAACGATTCTGAGGCAAAAAAACGGTAGAACTGGTGCGTTCTTGCATCAATTTCGTATCGCAACCGCGGCAAAAGCCAGCGTTTTTCGCGAAATCAATTCAGTATTTTAGCTGAATTTCCGCAGTTCCGGGGCATTTCCGGTGCGGTATGGCGGCCCGCGCGGGGCCGCCACAATTCATGCGAGGCCTGGCCTCAGACCCGCCTCAGACCCAGGGGCGCGACTGCGCGGCCTGCGTCTCGAAGCTCTGGATCGCGGGCGCCTTCTCCAGCGTCAGGCCGATATCGTCGAGCCCTTCCAGCAGGCAGCGCTTGCGGAACGGGTCGATGTCGAACTTGATCACCTCGCCGTCGGAGGTGGTGATCTCCTGCTTCTCGAGGTCCACGTCCATCCGCGCGTTGGAGCCCTTCTCGGCATCCTTCATCAGCAGGTCCACCTGCTCCTGCGGGAGCACGATCGGCAGCATGCCGTTCTTGAAGCAGTTGTTGAAGAAGATGTCCGCGAAGGAGGTCGAGACGATGACCTTCACGCCGAAGTCGGCCAGCGCCCAGGGCGCGTGCTCACGCGAGGAACCGCAGCCGAAGTTGTCACCGGCGACGATGATCTGCGCCTCGCGGTAGGCGGGCTTGTTCAGGACGAAGTCGGGGTTTTCCGACCCGTCGTCCTTGTAGCGCATCTCGTCGAAGGCATGCACGCCGAGGCCGGTGCGCTTGATGGTCTTCAGGAATTGCTTGGGGATGATCATGTCGGTGTCGATGTTCACCAGCGGCATCGGTGCCGCGATCCCCGAAAGTTTTTCGAACTTTTCCATGGGCTGTCTCCTGGCGGGATGCGGGGCATCCCGAAACTTGGGTTCAAGCAGCGCCCCCCGCCCATCGGGGGGTCGCCCTGTTGCGTCGGGCGCGCTCAACGGGAGCGCATGAAGAGCCCGATGGCGATCAGGCCAACGCCGTCAGCGATCAACTCCACCGCGAGCAGGATGCCCAGCAGGGAGAAGGCCGCCATCTGGAGGTTGGAGAACACCATGATGCCGATGAGGATGGAGGCCGCCCCGGAGAGCAGCAGGATCCAGAAAAAAGGTGTGGAGCGCATCCCCCAGGCCGCAGCCAGGCGGAAGCCCCCGATGAAGAGGAACAGCACGCCGACGATCAACGTCAGCGACACCGTCCCGGCCAGCGGGTTGGCAAGGAGCCAGACACCGGCAAGGATGCTCAGCAATGCGCTGATCCCGTGCCAGACGCGGCCATGCGCCTCGCTGTCCCGAAAGACCGAATAGGCCTGCAAGATCCCCGTCGCGAGGAAGACCACGCCGACGATCGTCGTGACCGCCAGCGTCGCGGCGAAGGGGTTGGCAAGGGCAAAGATACCGCCGATCAGCAGCACGATCCCCATTCCGAGCATTACAAGCCAGGTCTTCATGTCATCACCTTTCGAAACCGGTTAACTCCTGGTCCCCAGCGTTACATCAGTTCCCTGACATCCGTAAGACGACCGGTTACCGCAGCGGCAGCCGCCATGGCGGGCGACATCAGGTGCGTGCGGCCACCCTTGCCCTGCCGGCCCTCGAAGTTGCGGTTCGAGGTCGCGGCACAACGTTCGCCGGGCTGCAGCTGGTCGGGGTTCATGGCGAGGCACATGGAGCAGCCCGCAAGGCGCCATTCGAAACCGGCCTCCTTGAAGATCTCCGCGAGGCCCTCCTCCTCGGCCTGGGCGCGCACGAGGCCCGAACCGGGCACGACCATGGCACGCATGCCGTCCTTGATCTTCTTGCCCTTCAGGATCGCGGCTGCGGCGCGCAGGTCCTCGATCCGCCCGTTGGTGCAGGAGCCGATGAAGACGGTGTCGATCTCGATGTCCGAGAGCTTCTGACCGGGGGTCAGGCCCATGTACTCGATCGAGCGCTTGGCCGCCTCGACCTTGCCGCCGGCAAAGCTGGCGGGATCGGGCACTTCCGCGGTGATCGGCAGCACGTCCTCGGGCGAGGTGCCCCAGGTGACGACCGGCGCGATGTCTTCGCCCGTGATGGTCACGACCTTGTCCCAATGAGCGTCGTCATCGGAGAAGAGCGTCTTCCACCAGGTCAGCGCGGCTTCCCACTGGGCGCCCTTCGGCGCATGGGGGCGGCCCTGGACGTAGGCGAAGGTGGTCTCGTCCGGCGCGATCAGGCCGGCACGGGCGCCGCCCTCGATGGCCATGTTGCAGACCGTCATCCGGCCTTCCATCGAGAGCGAGCGGATCGCTTCACCGCAATACTCGATGACATAGCCGGTGCCGCCGGCGGTGCCGGTCTTGCCGATGACGGCAAGGGTGATGTCCTTGGCCGTCACGCCGGGCTGAAGCTGGCCGGTGATCTCGACCTTCATGTTCTTCGACTTCGACTGGATCAGCGTCTGGGTGGCAAGCACATGCTCCACCTCCGAGGTGCCGATGCCGTGGGCGAGCGCGCCGAAGGCGCCGTGGGTCGCGGTGTGGCTGTCGCCGCAGACCACGGTCATGCCCGGCAGGGTCCAGCCCTGTTCCGGGCCCACGATGTGCACGATGCCCTGGCGAATGTCGCTGACGGGATAGTAGTGCACGCCGAAGTCACGGGCGTTCTTGTCGAGCGCCGCCACCTGGATCGCGGAATCCTCGGTCATGTTCGCCGGGTCTTCGCGGCCGGGGGTGGTGGGCACGTTGTGGTCCGGAACGGCGATGGTCTTGTCCGGGGCATGGACCTTGCGGCCGGCCATGCGCAGACCTTCGAAGGCCTGCGGGCTGGTCACCTCGTGGACGAGGTGGCGGTCGATGTAGAGCAGGCTGGTGCCATCCGGGGTGGTATCCACGAGGTGGGCATCCCAGATCTTGTCATAGAGCGTCTTGGGGGACATGGGTCCTCTCCGATTTCAATTGGCTGAATTTTGGCTGTACGAATGGGTCGCGCGCCTCATAGGCGGGCGAGGACCGTCAGCGACGCGCCGAAGAAGCGCCAAGGCAGGCGCGCGCGATCATCCATGTCGAAAACACGTTTCATGGCCTGCGGGATATACCGCCTTCCCGAGTCTCGCAAGCGTTCCGGGGCCCCTCGCGTGCAGTTCACGCATGCGGCACCGCAGCATTCCCGCGTCTGGACAGGAGCTTGGCCGCCGTGCCACGCTGTCCCGAGGCCGCGCAGGGGAGGCGAATGGAGCCAGCAAGCGACCCCATCGACGCCGTCATCCAGATCGCGCTCGGCGCCTGGGTGCGGGTAGAGAACTTCCTTCACGGGCTGGTGCGCCCCTGGAATGCCTATCAGGTGCTCATTGCGCTTGGCCTGTTCCTTGTTGCCTGGGGGCTGGCCCGCTGGTTCGCGCCCCGGATGCACGACTGGCTTCGCGCGCAGGAGGGCTGGCCGAAATGGCGCATCCGCCTGCTGCTGATCCTGCACCGCCGCCTGCGCCACATCTTCTTCGTCGCGCTGATCTGGCCCACGATCTGGATCATGCGGGCCGCCACGTGGCCCAGCCGGTCCTACCTGCTGACGATCCTCGGCAGCCTTGCACTCGCCTGGCTGGTGATCGCGCTGCTGACGCGCGCCATCGGCAACCCGCTGCTGCGCACGCTGGTGCGCTACGGCGGCTGGGTCTGGGCCACGCTGATCATCGTCGGCCTTCAGGACGAAACCCAGGGCCTGCTCGACAGCATGGCGCTGACCCTCGGCTCCATGCGGCTGTCGCTGTGGATGATCATTCAGGGGTTCGTGCTGCTGGCGGCGCTGATCACGCTGGCGCGGTTCCTCTCCCACGCGGGGGCCGCCAACATCCGGCGGGTCGAGGACATCTCGCCCTCGATGCAGGAACTGGTGATCAAGGGGCTGCAGGTCGCGCTCTACGGGGCGGCCTTCTTCGTCGCGCTGCGCGCCGTCGGCGTGGACCTGACCGGGCTGGCGGTCCTTTCGGGGGCCATCGGCGTGGGCCTCGGCTTCGGGCTGCAAAAGGTCGTCTCGAACCTCGTGTCGGGGATCATCATCCTGATGGACAAGTCGGTGAAGCCCGGCGACGTGATCAGCCTTGGCGAGACCTTCGGCTGGATCAACGCGCTCGGCGCGCGCTACGTCTCGGTCGTGACGCGGGATGGCAGGGAATACCTGATCCCGAACGAGGACCTGATCACCGGACAGGTGGTGAACTGGTCGCACTCGAACGATTTCGTCCGGCTCGACATCTATTTCGGCACGTCTTACGGCGACGACCCCCACGCGGTACGCAAGATCGCCATCGAGGCCGCGCAATCCGTCAGCCGGGTGCTGACCTTCAAGCCGCCGGTCTGTCACATCGTGGGCTTCGGCGATTCCTCGGTGGATTACATCCTCCGATTCTGGATCACGGACCCGACCGGCGGGCTCACCAATATCCGCGGAAACGTCTATCTGGCGCTCTGGGATGCGTTCAAGGAACATGGAATCTCCATCCCCTTCCCGCAGCGCGAGGTGCGGGTCCTGAACGAGTCCCCCTCCCCGGACTCCCCGTCAAAAGCACTGGATTGACGCAGATTTTCCCCGTTCTGCCGCCACATCGCGCCGCGGACGCTTGCAAGCCACACGGACCTCGCGTAAGGGCGGCGCCTTGCCGGGGAAACCGGGCCGGGTCGAAATCGTTGAAAATTCGACCCCCGGTTGTTACCTTTAATCATGACCCAGTGCCGGGGCTCTGTCGGCACGCCACTAGGAGGACAATGTCCTGTCACTCGACGTTGACGCGGCCATTACCGCCAATACGGGGGCGCCTATGACGGCCGCAACCGCACAGCCGACAAGCGAAGAGCTGCTGGCTTTCATTCTGAAATCGCTGGACGACGACAAGGCGGAGGAGATCGTGCAGATCGACCTGCGCGGCAAGTCGGCCATGGGCGACTACATGCTGATCTGTTCGGGCCGGTCGTCCCGCCAGGTCTCGGCCATCGCCGAGAAGCTGGTTGACCGTCTCAAGCAGGAGTACGGTCGCCTGAGCAAGATCGAGGGCAAGGAAACCGGCGACTGGGTGCTGATCGACACGGGCGATGTGATCATCCATGTCTTCCGTCCCGAAGTGCGCGAGTTCTACCAGCTCGAAAAGATGTGGGGCCCCTCGCCCGCCGCGGCAACGCGCGCCTGAGTTCATGCGGCTGCACATCTGCGCCGTGGGCCGCCTCCGGGCGGGCCCCGAGCGTGATTTGATCGACGATTACCTGACCCGTTTCGACAGAACCGGCCGGGCCCTTGGGCTCGGGCCGGCCAATATCGTCGAGGTCGAGGACAAGAAGGGTGGCGGCATGGAGGCCGAGGCCGCCCTGCTGGAGCGCGCCCTGCCCAAGGGTGCCGTCATCGTCGCCCTCGACGAGCGTGGTCGCGTCATGACCTCACCCGATTTCGCCGACCGTCTGGCGCAGCACCGCGATCAGGGTGCGCAGGACGTGGCCTTCCTGATCGGTGGCGCCGACGGCATCGCGCCCGGGTTGCGCAACCGGGCCGACTGGGCGCTGAGCTTCGGCAAGATGGTCTGGCCGCACATGCTGGCCCGCACCATGCTGACGGAACAGCTCTACCGCGCCGCGACGATTCTCGCGGGCTCGCCCTATCACCGGGTCTGAGGCCCGCCGTCCGGGCCGCGGCGCGCCGGGGATTTCAGCCCCGTGGTGCAGCGTGACGCGCTGATTGCGCAACCATCTGTCGCATCTTGGACAATCCCCCTGCCCTCTCTTCCCCCGGCGGACGTCACCAGCTAGAAACCGGCCCTGAAGCAGGCAGACAGGAGCCACGGCCGATGACCACCCCGAAACCGGTAGTTCTGTGCATTCTCGACGGCTGGGGCCTCAGCGAGACCACCGAGGCCAATGCCCCCGCACTGGCCGAGACACCGACCTACGACCGGATCATGGCCACCTGCCCCCATGCCACGCTGATCACCCACGGCCCCGATGTGGGCCTGCCTTCGGGCCAGATGGGCAACTCCGAGGTAGGTCACACCAATATCGGCGCGGGCCGCGTTGTGGCCATGGACCTCGGCCAGATCGACCTCGCGATCGAGGATGGCTCCTTCGCCAAGAATGGCCCGCTCAACGATTTCATCGCCACGTTGAAGAAAACCGGCGGCACCGCGCACCTGATGGGGCTGGTCTCCGACGGCGGTGTCCACGGCCACCTGACGCACATCCTCGCCGCGGTCAGCACCATCGCCGCCGCCGGCGTGCCGGTGGTGCTGCACGCGATCACCGATGGCCGCGACGTGGCGCCCAAGTCCGCCTATGGCTACTTCAACGACCTGACCGACGGGCTGCCCGAAGGCGCCGCCGTGGGCACCGTGATCGGGCGCTACTACGCCATGGACCGCGACAACCGCTGGGAACGCGTGGGCGAGGCCTATGCCGCCATGATCAAGGGCGAGGGCGTGAAATCCGCCACGCCCCATGCCGCCGTGACCCGCGCCTACGAGAACGGCGAGACGGACGAGTTCATCTCGCCCACGGTCATCGCGGGCTATGACGGCGTGAACGACGGCGACGGGCTCTTCTGCCTCAACTTCCGCGCCGACCGCGCGCGCGAAATCCTCGCCGCCATCGGCCAACCGGATTTCGACGGCTTCGACACCGGCCCCCGGCCCGACCTCGCCGCGCTGCTGGGGATGGTGGAATATTCCGAAAGCCACAACGCCTACATGACCACCTGCTACCCCAAGCAGGAGATCGTGAACACGCTCGGCGAATGGGTCGCGAAACAGGGCAAGACCCAGTTCCGCCTCGCCGAGACCGAGAAATACCCCCATGTGACCTTCTTCCTCGACGGCGGCGTCGAAAAGGAGAAGACCGGCGAAGACCGCTTCATGCCGAAATCGCCCAAGGTCGCCACCTATGACCTCCAGCCCGAGATGTCTTCGGAGGAGGTCACCGACAAGTTCGTCGAGGCGATCGAACACGGCTATGACCTGATCGTCACCAACTACGCCAATCCCGACATGGTCGGCCACACCGGCGACCTGAAGGCCGCCATGGCCGCCTGCTCTGCCGTGGACCGGGGCCTCGCCCGGGTCGTGGCCGCGCTGGAAAAGGCGGGCGGGGCAATGATCCTGACCGCGGATCACGGCAACTGCGAGATGATGGTGGACCCGGAAACCGGCGGGCCGCACACCGCGCATACCACCAACCTCGTGCCCGTGGCGCTGATCGGCGGCCCCGAAGGCACCCATCTGCGCGCCGGGCGGCTGGCCGATCTGGCCCCCACCCTGCTGGCGCTGATGGGCCTGCCCAAGCCCGACGAGATGACGGGGGAAAGCCTGCTCGCATGATCTCGCTGCGCGCTCTCCTCGCAGGTCTGGCGCTGTCTCTTGCCAGCGGCGCGGTGCAGGCGCAGACCGCCGCGCCGACGCCCGCCGAGGCCGCGCGCGCCGCCGCCGACCAGCTGGAGGCCGCCGCCCGCACGCTGGATGGCGCAGAGGAGGCCCGCGACCGGGTCCGCGCCCTGACCGAAACCCTGCGCGCCTACGAGGCGGGGCTTTCGGCCATGCGCGACGGGCTGCGCCGCGCCTCGATGCGGGAACGCGAGATCCGGCGTGAGCTGGAGGCCAGCGATGCGGAGACCGCCCAGCTTCTGGGTGTTCTGCTGACCGTCGCCACCTCGCCGCCGCCCGCGCAGATGGTACACCCGGACGGGCCGCTCGGCACCGCGCGCTCGGGCATGATCCTTGCCGACGTGGCGCCCGCGCTGAACAAGAAGGCGCAGGCCCTGCGCGCCAAGCTGCAGGAGGCCAGCGACCTGCGCGCCCTGCAGCAGAGCGCCGCCGACCAGCTCGCCCGGGGCATGGACGGCGTCCAGCAGGCCCGCGCGGAGCTCAGCAAGGCCATCGCCGACCGGACCGCCCTGCCGAAACGCTTCACCGAGGACCCGATCAAGACGGCGCTGCTCATCGCCTCAACCGAGACGCTCAGCGCCTTCGCCTCGGGCCTCAGCGACATTGCCGAGAACGAGGCGCCCGGCTCGCTCCCGGACGTGGTCCACCGCAAGGGGCGCATTCCGATGCCGGTGCAGGGGGCACTGCTGCGCCGCGCGGGCGAGGCGGACGCCGCGGGCATCACGCGTCCGGGCATCGTGCTGGCAACGCGCCCCGGCGCCATCGTCACCTCCCCTACCGCGGCGACGATCCGCTATCGCGGCCCCCTGTTGGATTACGGCAACGTGATGCTCCTTGAGCCGCAGGCGGGCGTATTGTTCGTTTTGGCCGGGCTGGATGTCGTCTATGGTTCCGCAGGCGAGGTGCTTCAGGCAGGCGCACCCGTCGGGCTGATGGGCGGACAGGATCCGGACATCGGCGCAATCCTGACCCAGAGTGCCGGTGGTACCGGATCGGACCGAACGGAAACGCTGTACCTGGAAGTGAGGCAGGGCAACACGCCCGAGGACCCCGCAGAATGGTTCGCCGGCCTCGACGCCGGAAAAGAGGATGGAGAGCAATGAGAAAGACCCTACTGGCCGCCGCGGGCGGCATCGCGACCGGCCTGCTGGTCACGACGCAGATCGCAGCGCCCCTCCTGGCCCAGGAAGCGGACAGCAAGGCCTCCGTCTACGAGCAGCTTGATCTCTTCGGGGACATCTTCGAACGCATCCGCGCGCAATACGTCGAGGAAGTGGAACCCGGCGAACTGATCGAAGCCGCCATCAACGGCATGCTCACCTCGCTCGACCCGCATTCCAGCTACCTCTCGCCCGATGATGCCGCTGCCATGCGCGTGCAGACCCGCGGCGAGTTCGGCGGCCTCGGCATCGAGGTGACGCAGGAGGACGGCTTCGTGAAAGTGGTCTCGCCCATGGATGGCACCCCCGCCGCCGTGGCCGGCATCGAGGCCGGGGATTTCATCACCCACGTCGATGGCGAGAGCCTGCTGGGCCTGACGCTGGACGACGCGGTCGAGATGATGCGCGGGCCGGTCGGCTCCGAGATCGTCGTGACCGTGGTCCGCGAAGGCGAGGCCGAGCCCTTCGACGTCTCGATCATCCGCGACACCATCAAGCTGACCGCCGTGCGCGCCCGCACCGAGGGTGACACCGTCGTGCTGCGGATCACAACCTTCAACGACCAGACCTACCCGAACCTCGAGGCCGGGCTGAAGGAGCAGATCGAGGCCCATGGCGGGCTCGACACGATCAACGGCGTGGTCATCGACCTGCGCAACAACCCGGGCGGCCTGCTGACCCAGGCGATCCGCGTCTCCGACGGCTTCCTCGACAAGGGCGAGATCGTCTCGACCCGTGGCCGGAACCCGGAAGACGGCGAGCGCTACAACGCGACCGAGGGCGACCTGATCGACGGCAAGCCGATCGTGGTGCTGATCAACGGCGGCTCCGCCTCCGCTTCCGAGATCGTCTCGGGTGCGCTGCAGGACCACCGCCGCGCCATCGTCGTGGGCACCAAGTCCTTCGGCAAGGGCTCGGTCCAGACGGTCATGCCGCTGCGGGGCGACGGCGCGATGCGCCTGACCACCGCGCGCTACTACACGCCGTCGGGCCGGTCGATCCAGAACCTCGGCATCTCGCCCGACATCGTGGTGAACCAGCCCCCGCGCCGCCCCGAGGCCGAGGAGGAGGAACCCGCCTCCGCCGTGAACCGCACCCGGTCGGAAGCCGACCTGCGCGGCGCCCTGAACAACGACTCGCTCACCGAGGACGAGATCAAGCAGATCGAGGCCGACCGCGACAAGGCGGAAGCCGCGGCCAAGCTGCGGGACGAGGACTACCAGCTCGCCTATGCGATCGACATCCTCAAGGGTCTCTCGGCCCTCGGGCCGAAGGACGCCCAGTAAGGAGGCAGGGGGGCTGTCTGCCCCCCGCCGCTGACGCGGCTCCCCCCGAGGATACTTCGGAAACGAAAATGAAGCAGGGCGGCCCGGAGATCGGAGCCGCCCTTTTCATGTTCCTGGCCTGGGTGTCCCCGCCGGAGGCATCCGACGGGGAGGCAGGCGATCTGGCCTCAGAAGAAGGCCTGCAGCCCGGTCTGGGCGCGGCCCAGGATCAGCGCGTGCACGTCGTGGGTGCCCTCGTAGGTGTTCACCGTCTCGAGGTTCTGGGCGTGGCGCATGACCTTGTACTCGATCTGGATGCCGTTGCCGCCGTGCATGTCACGGGCCATCCGCGCGATGTCGAGCGCCTTGCCGCAGTTGTTGCGCTTGATCAGCGAGACCATCTCGGGGGCGGCGCGGGCTTCGTCGAAGAGACGGCCGACCCGCAGGGCGGCCTGAAGGCCCAGGGTGATCTCGGTCTGCATGTCCGCCAGTTTCTTCTGGTAGAGCTGCATGCCGGCGAGCGGCTTGCCGAACTGGGTCCGGTCGAGGCCGTACTGGCGGCCCTGCAGCCAGCAGTCCTCGGCGGCGCCCATGACGCCCCAGGCGATGCCGTAGCGGGCGCGGTTGAGACAGCCGAAGGGGCCTTTCAGGCCCGAGACATGGGGCAGCAACGCGTCTTCGCCCACTTCCACGTTGTCCATCACGATCTCGCCGGTGATCGAGGCGCGCAGGGACAGCTTACCGCCGATCTTGGGCGCGGTCAGGCCCTTCATGCCCTTCTCGAGGACGAAGCCGCGGATCGCGCCGTCATGGGCTTCGGACTTGGCCCAGACCACGAAGACATCCGCGATCGGCGCATTCGAGATCCACATCTTGGAGCCCACGAGGCGGTAGCCGCCCTCGGTCTTGTAGGCGCGGGTCTTCATCCCCGCCGGGTCGGAGCCCGCGTCCGGTTCGGTCAGGCCGAAGCAGCCGATGAACTCACCCGAGGCGAGTTTCGGCAGGTATTTCATGCGCTGCTCTTCGGTGCCGTAGGCGTAGATCGGGTACATCACCAGCGAGGATTGCACCGAGGCCATCGAGCGGAAGCCCGAGTCGACACGCTCGATCTCGCGGGCGACGAGGCCGTAGGCCACGTAGCCGGCGCCGAGCCCGCCGTATTGTTCCGGCACGGTCACGCCGAGCAGGCCCGCCTCACCCATCGCCTGGAAGATGGAGGGATCGACGCCTTCGTCCTCGTACATCTTCTCGACCTTGGGGGCGAGTTCGGCCTGCGCGAAGGCATGGGCGCTGTCTGCGATCATGCGCTCTTCTTCTTCCAGCTGATCACGCAGCAGGAAGGGGTCCTCCCACGAGAAGGAGCTCATGTTGGGGCGGTCCTTGTCCTTCAGGACGGGTTTCTGGACGTTCATCGTGCATCTCCACTTGCAGGAATTGCCCGGACCCTAGCCAAAACGCCGCAGTTTGGCTAACGAGATATTCGTGATGGATCATGAGTTTTTCGCATAAGGCCCTCTGACATGCGCAAGTCCTACATCCCCTCCGTCTCCGAGCTTGAGGCGTTTTGTTCATGCGCCCGCATCGGCACCACCACCGGGGCGGCCCGGGATCTGGGCCTGACGCAGAGCGCGGTGAGCCGCTCCATCGGTACGCTGGAGGACCGGCTGGGCGTGGCGCTCTTCCACCGGGTGCGGCAGCGGCTGGCCCTGTCCGACGCCGGGCGGGCCTTCCAGAGGGACGCGGAAAACCTGCTGGCGCGGCTCAACGAGGCGGCAGTGAGCGTGATGGCATTCGGCGGACAAAGCGCGGTCCTGCGCATTGCCGTGTTGCCCACCTTCGGGCGCAGTTGGCTGATCCCGCGGATGAGCGCCTTCCAGTCCACCCTGCCCGGCGCAACCTTCGACATGGCCGCCCGGCTGGGGCGCGTGGACTTCGAGGCGGAGCCCTTCGACCTCGCCATCCAGCGCTCGACCCACCGGGCGCGGGGGGCGCATCACCTGCACCTGCTGGACGAAACCCTGATCGTCGTGGCCGCGCCCACGCTGATCGGCCCCCGGCAACGGCTGAGCGACGATGACCTTCTCTCATTGCCCCTGCTCCAGCAGTCCACCCGGCCCACGCTCTGGCCCGACTGGTTCCGCCATGCGCGGCTCGATCCGCGCCGCACCCTGCGGGGCGCCCGCTTCGATCACTTCGACATGGTGCTGGATGCCGCCATCGCCGGCCTGGGCGTGGCCCTGGTGCCCGAGATCCTTGCCCGCGAGCCGCTGCGCAGCGGCCGCCTGCGCCGCGCCTCGGACCGGGAGATGGAGAGCGGCGAGGCCTATACGCTGATCTACCCGGAGCGCAGCCTCTCCCTGCCGGCCTTCGCCCGGTTCCGGGACTGGCTGAGCGCCGAGATCGCGGAGATCTGGGCCTGATCCCACCGCCCTCCGGGCGCCGGACCACGGCGAGGTGGGGAATTCCGGACTGACACGCAACCCAGAATTGTGCTCTGATGCGACTCATATTGCATGAAGTCGTTTTTACAGTCGTTTCCCGGTTCCGGAGGAGAGTCCGATGCCAACCGAAGCCTTTTCCGCGCTCCAGCGCCTGCCCGACCTCGCGGCAGACGAGAGCCTGATCGTCGAGCTTGTCTTCGACGCCCCCCGCCCCCCGCAGGACCTCGCCGCCGCGCTGACGGCGCTGCTGCCCGAGGCCGCGCCTCTCGTCACACCCGCCTTCGAGGCCGAGGCCGACCGGTTCTTCTTCGTCACCTTCCCCGGCATTCCCGCCGACGGACAGGAGCCCCGGGTCTTTGCCTTTGCCCGCGCCCTGAAGGAGGCGCTCGGGGCCAGCGACGCCAACCCGGTGCTGCGGGATTCGCTCTACGGTGCAGCCGCCGTTGGGGATGGCACCGCCGAGAGCCTCTCGCTCTGCGAGACGAAGCGCACGGACATCCGGCCCTTCGGCTGGGTCCATCCGGTGATCCGCACGCCGCAGGCCTGGACGCTGAGCCGGGGACAGGGAGCGACCGTGGCCGTGATCGACACCGGCCATTCCACCCATCAGGAGCTCTGGGACGTGATCCGCAATGCGGGTCAGAAGAACTATGTCGAGGGCGGCACCGATGCCTCGGACCGCTTCGTGACCGGGTTCATGAAGCATCCCGGCCATGGCACCCTCGTCTGTTCCGTGATTGCCAGCCGGGGCACCGCCGACGCCAGCGGCGAGACCGGCGGCCATGGCGCCATCACCGGGGCCGCGCCGGAGGCCAAGGTCCTGCCGATCCGGGCGATCAAGTCGGTGGTGAACTTCAACCAGACGACGATCGGCCCCGCCATCGCCCATGCGGTGGCCCAGGGGGCCGATGTCATCGCCATGGCGCTTGGCGGGCCGACCCGGGTGGCCGCGACGGAGAAGGCCCTGCGGGACGCGGTGGCGGCGGGCGTGGTGATCTGCTGCGCCGCGGGCAACTGCTGGCCCTGGGTGGTCTTCCCGGCCGCCTATGCGCCGCAGGGCATCTGCACCGCCGTGGCCGCGCTGACCCAGTCGCTCACGCCCTGGGGCAAGACCGGCAGCGGGCCTGCCGTCACCCTCTCCGCCCCCGGGGAAAACGTCTGGGGCGCGGCCAAGAACGCGGTCTCCGACCCGGACAACGGCATCCGCGCGGCACAGGGCACGACGCTGGCCACCTCGCTGACGGCGGGCTGTGCGGCGCTCTGGGTGGCACGGCACGGCGGACGGGCGGCGCTGAAGGCCAAGGCCGATGCGGCGGGCACCACGGTGCAGGCGATGTTCGTGCACTGCGCCACCCATGGCATGGTGAAGCCCCCGGTCTGGAACGGCAGCGGCGCGCTTGGCGCGGGCGTGCTGGATGCGGAGCGGCTGCTGAACGCCGCCCTGCCCACCGCCGCCACCGGGCACGAGGCGGTCACGCCGCCCGTGGCAGCGGGCGTCCAGAGCACCGACATGGTGCTGCAGGAACACCTGGCCGCCAACGCGCCACAGGCCCTCGACGACTACGGCCCCGACCTGGCCGACTATGCGCCCGAGATGCTGTGGCTCTCCTACCGCCATGGCGCCCGGGCCCGCGCGGCCGAGGCCGGCGCCACCACCGAGGCGATCTTGAAACCCGACCCTGCCAGCCCCGGGCTGAGCGCCCGGCTGGCGGCGCGGCCCGCGCTCTCCGGTCATCTCGGCGTCTTCTGAGCCATGACCTCGGGGCTGACACAGGCGGCGCTGCAGCCGGTGATCGACACCCGCCCCGAGCTGGTGGAACAGGCGCTGCGCGTCACCTACGACGATCCGCAGGTGATCCAGGACCTCGCCACCCTGCGCGCCACGGCCGAGATCTTCGGCACCCCGCTGGCCGAGCTGCTGATCCGCTACCTCGAGAGGGACGCGCTGACCCACAAGTTCGCCGCCGTGCTCCTGCGCGACGGGATCGACCTGCCCGACGGTGCCCTGCCGCCACAGCCCGACTGGGCGCAGGCCATGGGGGCCTTCGGCGCCGTCACAGGGCCCGGCTTCGACGAAGAGGCGCTCGCCGTCTTTGCCCGGCGCAGCCGCGCCTTTCGCTGCCGGATCAGCGTGGACGGCACGGTCACCGGCAGCGGGGTGCTGATCTCGCCCCGGCTGGTGCTGACCGCGGCCCATGTGCTGACCGGGGCCGAGGGCCAGCCGATCCGCGTCCATGCCGCCGACGGCCAGAGCTACCCGGCCCGGCGGCGGTTCTGCCTGCCGCCGCACCCGGACGAGGAACGCGGCCTGCTGCCCCCCGAGGGCGCCGCATTGACCCATCCGGATGTCGCGCTCCTGCGGCTCGACCGGCCGCTGGGGCATCTCTTCGGGCGGGTCGACCTCGGCCGGCTGGCAGAGGTCGCACCGGGCACCCACCGCTTCGTCCTCGTGCATTTTCCCGCCGGGGCCGAGGCCGGGATCGAATTCGGCCGCATGGTGCGGACCAGTCCGCAGGACCTCCGCCTCAAGCATGACGCGCCCTCGGCCAAGGGCTCCTCGGGCGGGGCGGGCTTTGACCGGGCCTTCCGCTTCGTGGGGCTGCATCAGGGCAAGTGGGACAACAACCGCCGTCTCGTGCCGCACGAGCAATTCGTCTCCAACGCCGAGTTCGCCAGCCAGCTGCAGCACGACAGCCAGCCGCGCTACCCGTGGTCGCACGACGGCTCGCTCGACGGTCATATCCTGATCGGGCGGTCGGATTTCTTCGACGGGATCGCGGCGCTCGTCACCGGCGAGGCCGAGATGCTGCGCGGCCTGTGGATCCGCAGGCTCGACGCCGGGCAGTCTGCGGGCATCAGCTTCTCCTACCCGGTGCTGCAATTCTACCTGCGCCAGATGGCGGCCCCGGACGAAACCCATCGCATCGCCCCCGAGGACGGCGGCGACGACCTGCTGGGCCTCGTCTCGGACACCGTGCTTGGGGCTGCGGCCCGGCCCGCCGCGCAGCCGGGGGTCGCGCCCGGGCAGACCACCGACATCGCCGTGCTGCAGGATCAGGCCCGTCAGCTCGCCGCCGCGCTGCAGGACCGGGCGGAGACCACGGGCCGCCCGGTCTGGCTCTTCATCGAGACCTCCGACAGCGACCCGCCCCGGGCGCTGCAAATGCACCTCGAACACCTGATCGCCGCCTGCGCCCCGCAGGGCCTGATCCGCATCGTTCTGGCGGGCTTCGAGGGCGTCGCGCTGACCTCGAACCTCGTGGCCTCCCTCGGCGAGGCCCGCAGCGCCCGCCGCCCCTGCCTGATGCGCGAGGTCCTGGGTCCGTTCACCCGGGCCGAGGTGGTCTTCACCCTGACCGAGATGGCCCGCGACCTCGCCCTCGGCTGGGACCGCACCACGATCGAGGACCACGCGAGCGCGGTTCTCGCAGGCCTCGCGGCGCCCGCCGGGCGCTACGACGGCAGCCAGATCGGCGAAGTGGCACGGCGCCTGCGAAAGCGGGTGCGCGAGGCGCGGGGGGACTGGACATGAAATCACCCGACCCCGAGACACTCGACGATGCCACGCCGCTGCTCGACTGGGCCGCGCTGCAGGGCGAGTTCAGCCCGCGCGAGGCGCTGACCGCCACCGGCACCGCGCTGATCGACCCCTTCAAGGTGGCCGGTCTCCTCTCTGTCCTGCGGGCCGCCTGCACCCTGCGCATCGAGGCGGGCCACGAACTCTGGCTGATGCGGGCCCGTCCCCGCCGCGCCCAGCTGGCCGGGATGGACCGGGCGCGGCTGACCGGCGCCACCCCGATCGAGGAGGCCCTGCTGGGCCGCGGCGCCTTTGCCCCGGACAGCGTGGCGCGCGAGATGGCCGAGGGCACCGATCCCGCGGCGCTGGACGCGCTTGTCGTGCCGCTTGCGCGGGCCGGGGATCTGGCGCCCGCCGCCGCCCTGCTGCCGGGCCTGCGCGCGCGGCTCAATGCGCTGCAGAGCGCCGCGCGCAACGATGCGCAGCTGGCCTCCGGCTTCTACGGGCGCGAGGCGGAGCTGCGGCGCATGGCCGACTGGATCAAGGCTCCGCTCGAAAAGCCCCCGGCGCGGGCGCTCCATGTCTCGGGCCTGCCCGGCATCGGCAAGAGCTTCCTGCTGGAGAAGGTCATCCAGACCGCGCGGCTGGAGCTCTCCCCTCTCCTCCTGCGGCTCGACTTCGACCGGGGCGGGCTCGACATCCTCGACCAGCACGCCTTCTTCGAGGAGATCTCGCGCCAGCTGGCCGATGCCCTGCCGGACCGCGCCGCCATATTGCAGGACCTGCGCCGCCAGAGCGCCGAAGAGGCCGCCGCCACCCGGGGCCGGGGCGCCACGCGGTCGCGCCCCGAGGCGCTGCTGCGCGGGATGGGCGCGGCGGTGGGCGACAGTGGCCGCCTCCTGCTGGTGGTGATCGACACGCTGGAGGTGCTGCGTTCACGCGGGGAAACCCATGTGCTCACGCTCTTCGATCACCTCGACCTTATGCTGCGCCACGGGATGCAGCCGATGGCGGTGATCTCGGCCGGTCGGGGCGATGCCCTCGACCCTGCGCCGGATCGGCGCGCGCAGCATCTCGCGCTGCGCGGGCTGGAGGAGACCGCCGCCCGGGCCCTGCTGGGCCGCACGCGCCTCGATCCGGCGGAGACCGAGCGGGTGCTTGCCCTCGCCGGGGGCAATCCGCTGCTGCTGCGACTGGCCGCGACGGCGCTGGAGCGCGACAGCTCCCTCTCCCTCGTCCCCACGCCGCCGGACATCGCACCGGGCGATGACATCGCCGTTGCGGGTTACCTCTACCGCGCGATCCTCTCGCGGGTGCCCGACACCCTGCGGCAGGTCGCGAACGAGGGGCTGATCCTGCGGCGCATCAATGCCGAAACCCTGCAGGAGATCGTGGCCCCCGCCCTTGGCCTCGACCTGAGCCGCGAGGGGCCCGAGGCCCTGTTGCAGGAGCTGGCCGCGCATCACTGGCTGGTGGACGAGGCCGGCGGCTGGCTACAGCACCGCGCCGATGTGCGCCGCGCCTTCCTGCCGCTGATCTATGCCGAGCGCGACCGCGCCACCGCCGCCATCAACGCCGCCGCTGCCGCATGGTTCGCCGGGCGCGACCCGGCGGAGGCGCTCTATCACCGGCTGCAGATGACCCGCGACGGCGCGCCCCTGCCCAACCTGCCGACAGAAGTCGTGCAGGGCTTCACCGAGGACATCCTCGAAGAACTGCCGCCCGCGACCCGCGATGCAGTGCGGCAGGCGATGGGGCTGCGCTCCGACTTCGGGCGCGCCAGTGGGCCGCCGGACCTGCCCGTCGACAGCTTTCTGGACGCGGCCCCGCCCCCCGAACCGCCCCAAGAACGCCCCGACAGCGCGACGCCTGCGCCCCCCGTTGCACCACCGCCCCCACCGCAGACCTCCCGCGAGACCCGCTTCTACCGCGATCCCCGCAGCGGGCGTATCCGCGCCGCCGCCCCGGGCACGCCGCTGCCCCCCGGCGCCCCGGACGAGCGCGCCGTGCGCGACCTCGCCATGATGCTGATGGACGGCGCGCAGAGGGAGGCGGGATATATCCTCGAGAAGGGGTTCGAGGGCAGCTTCGCCGCAGACTCCCCCGCCGGCCTGACGGCACTGACCTACCTCTGGCTCTCGGGCCAGTGGGGCGCCGCCCGCCGCCTTCTCGCCGCCCTGCCGGAGACCGGGATCGACCGCCTGCTGCCGCCCAAGGACCCCGAGCACCTGCTGACCGGGCGCGTCCTGCTGGAGATGCTGGCCGAGTTCCGCCCCGCGGCATTGCAGGCCCGGCTGGCGTCACCCGACCGGCTGTTCCCGCTGCTCGACCTCTATGTCGAGACCCAGCGGCAGGGGCTGGCGGGCGGGGCGCTCGACCTGCTGCTGCTGACCGCCCTGCCCCCCGACATCACCCCGCCCTCCGAGCTGATGCGCAGCGCGGGGCTGATCAGTGATCACCTTGCGGAGCTGCCCTTCGGCATCGACCGGGACGAGGCCCGCGCCATGGTCGAAAGCGAGGCGCGGGCCCGCGTGTCCGGGCTGGCGATGGACCGCGGCCTGCCGGACGATCCGGCCGCGCGCGCGGGCCTGCTGATGCCGCTGACCCCCTACCGGGCCGCCCTGACGGAGCTTGCGATCACGGTCGAGAGCCCGACGCTCGCAGACTGGCTGGGCCAGATCGGCACGGTCGCGGGCGAGATCGCGGACCGCCTCCGGTCGCCCTACGCCCCCGATCCCTCGGCCTTCGGGTCGGTCGGGGGCACGTCCCCGGGCGAGATGGTGGAACGGCTCAATGCCCTCGGCCTCGACGCGGAGTGGTCGACCGGCTTCGCGCTCTACCATGCCCTGCCCGACCTGCCGGTGGTGGCCGGGGCGGCGGAACGCTGGCGGCGCAGCGTGGCCGGGCTCTGGTCCCATGGCGCGGCACCCGCCGCGTGGCACGGGCCCGCGGCCGATCACGTCAGCGCCGCCGGCCTCGCCCGGCACCTCGCCGCCCCCCGGCCCGAGGAGAGCGCCCGCGCCGCGCTCCTCCTCTGGGACGCGCCTGCCGCCCCGCCATTGCATCCTGCGCCCGAACTGCTGCGCCGCCATGCCCGCCGGTCGCGGCGGGCGCTGCACCGCCGGGCCCCGGAGGCCACGCCGGAGGCCGCGGGCCTCGCCGCCCTCGCCGCCTTCCTCAAGGCGGGCGTACCCGGCGATCAGGCCGCCGCCCTTGCCGCGCTGACAGCCACCGGCACCGAACTTTCGAGGATTTTTCCCACCATACCTTAGACCCATGCCCTTTTCCCGGGCCCCGCCCGGACCCTTCGGAGGACCCCAGATGCCAGACCCAGCCTTTCAGGAAAGCATTTCCCGCCTCGCCCGCCTCTCTGCCAAGGGGGCCTTCGATCAGGCCGCGGCCGCGCTCGACCGCGACCTGCCGGTGCTGAAGGAACTGAACCTCGATCCCGACCGCATCCGCAACGCGCTCGACACGGCCCCGGATCAGCTGGAAAGCGCGGGCTTGATGCCCCCCACAGCGCTGGAAGCGATCGTGAAGATCACCGGACGCCCGCCGCTGATGGTGCAGAACGGCACCGTCGTGGGCGCCACCACGCTGGCCGGGCCCGGCAGCGACTTTCCCGCCGATATCGACCTGAGGATCGCGGCGGTGGAGCCGCGCATCGCCGCCGTCGGGCGGATCGAGTTCGCCAACCACGATCAGAGCTGGGGCGGCACCGGCTGGGTGATCGGCACCGACGGGCCGGATGGCCTGCTGATCGTCACCAACCGCCACGTAGCCAAGCTGGTCGCCCGGCGCAGCTGGACCGGCACGGGCGTGTTTCTCTACAACCCCTTCAGCCACGCGCGCTACGGCGCCTTCATCGACTTCGGCGAGGAGGAGGGCGTGACGGCGAACCCCGCGCTGCTGTGCCCGGTGGAGCGGTTCACCTACATCGCCGAGGACATGGCCGCCGACGTGGCCCTGGCCCGCATCGCGCTGCCCGCAGGCGACGGTGCAGCACCGCCGGAGCCGATCCCGCTGGCTGCCACGCCGGGCGCAGCGGAGGAATGGGTTGCCACCGTGGGTTACCCGGCGGCCGATCCCTACCGCAACAACGTCACCTACATGGAGCGATACTTCCAGGGGCTCTACGACGTGAAGCGCTTCTCGCCCGGCAAGCTGATGGTCGCGCCGGGGCTCTCCGTGCTCAGCCATGATTGCACCACGCTGGGGGGCAACTCCGGCTCGCCGCTGATCTCGCTGGAGCAGAAGGCGGCGGTGGGGCTGCATTTCGCGGGCCGGTACGGCGAGGGCAACAGCGCCGTGCCCGCCGCCACGCTGACCGCCCTGCTGGACGAGATGGCGGGCGGACAGGTTCCCGGCACCGGCCTGCCCGAGGCCCCCCCGGCCGAGGAGGAGGAAGCCGGCCAGCGGCATGACGCCGCCTTCTTTGCCGGGCGCACCGGCTATGACCCGGCGTTCCTCGCCGTGGCGCCGGTGCCGCTGCCGGGCGTGCCGCCCGTGCTGAACCTCGCCCGGCCCGAGGACGCGACCGATGACCGCCCGCACGAGCTGCGCTACCAGCATTTCTCGGTGCTGCACTCGCTCACCAGACGGATGCCCGTCCTCGCCGCGCTGAACATCGACGGCGAGAAGACCCGCGCGATCAAGCGGTCGAATTCCTACTGGTGGAAGGATGCCCGCATTCCCTACGGCGTGCAGCTGGGGGCCAGCGACTATGGCGGCAGCGGCTTCGACCGGGGCCACATGGTGCGCCGCGCCGCGACCAACTGGGGCGCCACGGACGAGGAGGCGATGCGCGCCAACCTCGACAGTTTCCACTACACCAACGCAGCCCCGCAGCTGCCCGGCATGAACCGGGAGCCCGAGATGTGGCTGGGGCTTGAGGATTACATCCTCGAAAGCACCCGCACCTTCGGCTTCCGCGCCTGCGTGCTCTCCGGCCCTGTCCTGTCAGAGGCGGATGCGCTGATCCCCGAGCTTGGCGTGCCGCTCCCTCTGGCCTTCTGGAAGGTGGTCGCCATGCTGGCCGAGGACCGCGACGAGGTGATCCGGTTGCATTGCACCGCCTACCTGCTGAGCCAGGAGCTGCTGGTGCGCGACTACCTGCAGGACCGGGGCCGCAGCGAGGCGGTGGAGGGCTTTGCCTTTGCGGGCTACCGGACGTTCCAGCTGCGGCTGCGTGATCTCTCGCAGCTCACCGGGCTCGACTTCGGCCCGCTGGTGGCGGCGGATGCGCTGAAGAAAACGGACGAGGCGCCCGACCGGCCGCTGATCCCCCTCGCGGGGCTGGAGGCGATCGTACTCTAGCCGGCGCCCGGGCGACGGCCCAGTTGCCGACTCGGACGACGGCTCGGTCGATGGGTCAGTGGATGGCTCGGGCGGTCAGCCAGACGGCCGCCCGGACTGGTGCTCGAACCGGGGCTCGCATGATCGTTCAGACGAGCCCTCATATTGGCGGTTAGGGCCGGCGCTCACGCCGGCGCCAGCACCTCCCGGTCGGCCCAGAGAACCTCGGCCATGACCTGCGCCTGTTCGAGGCAGGGCGTCTTGCCCGCGGTCAGCAGCGCGAGCGCGGCGGTGCCGGTGATGATGCCGGTGACGAAGGGATCGCTATAGGTCCCGTTCCACGTGGCGATCAGCATCTCCGGGTCCTCGGTCGTCTCGCTCAGTCGACGGGTCTCATCCAGCAGCGCGGGCGCGGTGCCCTCCCAGGGGGTGCCGTCGCGCAGCCCGTGCAACGGCACGGGCTTGGCAGGGTTGCGCTCGAACTCGCCACCGCCCCCCTTGAGGACGGTCTGGTTCGGCTGGCCCAGCAGGTGCGCGGCGTCGGCCTGAAGGGTCAGGAACGGCGGGTGGAAGACCCCCTGCAGCGAGACCGGCGCATTGGCCGGGTTCAGCAGCCGCAGCGCGGTGTTCACCGGCGAGCGCAGGCCCAGCACCTCGCGCAGGCGCAGCAGGTCGAAGCTGCGCGGGGCGGCGGTCTCCGTCGGCAGGTAGGCGATGCCGGACGTCTCCAGCGCGGCCTTCAGCGCCTCGGGCGTACCCGCGATGGGGATATTGAGCGCCGGCAGCGCCTCGCGGACCGAGGCATGACTGCCCTGGTGCGAGTTCCAGCCGTGCAGCAGCACCGGCCCGGTCGCCTCGGCCACCAGCTTGGCTGCCAGCAGGAACCACGGCAGGCCGCGCGTGCGCCCCGCCGCATAGGACGGCCAGTCCACCGCCACGGGCAAATCGGCATAGGCCCCGCATTCGCGCCGCATGGCCGAGACGAAGCCCGCCAGTTCCTCGGCGTTCTCGCCGCGGTAGCGCATCAGCATCAGCATCGCCCCCACCGCCTCGCGCGAGACATCGCCCTGAAGGATCAGGGTCATCGCGGTTTCCGCCTCGCCCCGGGTCAGGTTGCGCGAGCGGCCCGGGCCGCGGGCCAGGATCCGGACGTAGGGGGCGAGCAGTGTCATTCGGCAGCGACCTTCGAGGTATTGGACATGGCGTCGATCAGGGCCTGTAGCTCAGGCTTGCAGGAGCCGCAATTGGTTCCGGCACAGGTGGCCCGACCCAGCTTCTCGACGGTGTCCGCCCCGCCTGCAACGGCGGCACGCAGGGTGTTCACGCCGACAGTATAGCACGAACAGACCGTCGCGCCCGGATCAGGACGATCCGAGCCCGGACGCCCGGCGAGGGCCTCCACGGCGGCGACCTTGGTGCCGATCATCTCGACCGCGTGGCGGCGGGCGACCTCGACGGGCCGTGTCGCCGCGAAGAAGAGCCCCTGCAGCACACCCGCCTCGTCGTGGATCGCCACCCGGACAGTGCCCTTGCGCGGGTCCTCCAGCAGGCTGGCCGTTCCGGTCTCGAGGCCCAGCGTGTAGCGCGCCTCAGCCTCCCAGTCGCGCGGCGCACGCAGACCCGCAAGTTCCGCCGACCAGCCGGTCGCGGTGCGGGCCACGCTCCAGTACGGCCGGGCCGAGCGGCAGGTCGCCGAGGAGGCCGCGAAGCCGTACCAGGCGGCTGAGAAGAGCGCGACGTCCACGCGGCCCTGTTTCGAGGCAGGCTGCCCCGAGACCGGATCGGTCACCTCCTGCACCAGCGGCCCGACGCGGCCTGCGGCCCCGGTGGCCAGCGTCCAGTGGATCGGCACGAAGACCGATCCGCGCGCCGCGCGATCCGTGATCAGCACCCGCAGGATCGCCTCGCCGGTGTCCGAGGTCAGCCGCGCGAGGTCCGCCGGGCCGAGGCCCTGCGCCTTGGCATCCTCGGGGTGGATTTCCACGAAGGGTTCGCCCAGGTGCTGCGACAGCCGGGCCGAGCGCCCGGTGCGCGTCATCGTGTGCCACTGGTCGCGGATGCGGCCGCTGTTCAGGTGGAAGCCGCGCGGCAGGTCCTGCACGGCGGGGGCCGCCACGGGCAGCATCCGGGCCCGCTTGTCGGCGTGGTAGAATTGCCCGTCCGCGAAGAAGCGCCCGCCCTCGGCGCCGGGCTCCGCCACCGGCCAGCGGATGGGCTGGAAGGCGTCGTAGGCGGCGTCAGTGATGTCCTTCAGCCCCGAGATGTCGAAGTCGCGGTCGAAGCGCTTCCCCAGGCCCGAGAGCGCGGCATACTCACGGAAGATCTCGGCGGCGCTGTCATAGGCGAAGTGATCTCCCCAGCCCATGCGATCGGCCACCTGCGCGATGATCTGCCAGTCGGCCCGCGCCTGCCCCGGCGCGGGCAGCAGCGCCCGCTGGCGCGAGATCATCCGCTCGGAGTTGGTCACCGTGCCCGATTTCTCGCCCCATGCGAGGGCTGGCAGCACAAGGTCCGCCAGCCGCGTCGTGTCGGTTTCCGCCAGCACGTCCGAGACCACCACGAAGGGCACCCGCGCAATGGCCTGGCTCACCGCTTCGGCATCGGGCAGCGAGACGGCCGGGTTGGTCCCCATGATCCAGAGCGCCTTGATCCTGCCCTCGCCGCAGGCGCTGAACAGGTCCACCGCCTTGAGGCCTGCGTGATCGCAGATGCGCGGGCTGCCCCAGGCCTCCTGCACCGCATCGCGATGCGCGGCGTTCTCGATATCGAGGTGACAGGCCAGCATGTTCGCAAGGCCCCCGACCTCGCGGCCTCCCATCGCGTTCGGCTGGCCTGTCACGCTGAACGGGCCCATGCCGGGCCGTCCGATCCGGCCGGTGGCCAGATGACAATTCAGGATGGCATTCACCTTGTCCGCCCCGCAGGAGGACTGGTTCACGCCCTGCGAATACATGGTCACGACCTTCTCGGTCCCGATCCAGAGGTCATAGAACTGGGCAAGATCCTCGGCGCTCAGCCCGCTTTCGGCGGGATCGCCCGCCTGTGCGGTGGCGATGGCCTGCCCTGCCCCGCTGACATGGGCGTCGATCCAGTCGCGATCCTCGGCCCCGCGGTCCACGATCTGCGCCAGAAGCCCGTTGAAGAGCGCCACGTCCCCGTCGGGCCGCACCGAGAGGTGCAGGTCCGCGATGTCGGAGGTCGCGGTGCGGCGCGGGTCGATGTTCACGACCTTCAGCGCCGGGTTCATCTTCTTGGCCAACACGAGGCGCTGGTAGAGCACCGGGTGGCACCACGCGAGGTTCGAACCCACCAACACCACGAGGTCGGCCTCTTCGAGGTCCTCGTAGGTGCCGGGCACGGTGTCGGTGCCGAAGGCGCGCTTGTGGCCCGCCACCGACGAGGCCATGCAGAGCCGCGAGTTGGTGTCGATATTGGCCGAGCCGAGGTAGCCCTTCATCAGCTTGTTGGCGACGTAGTAGTCCTCGGTCAGGATCTGGCCCGAGACGTAGAAGGCCACGCTGTCGGGCCCGTGTTCATCCACCGCTTCGAGGAACTTCGCCGCCACGAGGTCGAGCGCATCATCCCACTTGATGCGGCTGCCACGGAAGACGGGGTCCAGTGCGCGGCCTTCCAGCGAGACGGTCTCCCCCAGGGCCGAGCCCTTGGAGCAGAGCCGCCCGAGGTTCGCCGGATGCGCGGTGTCGCCCTTGACGGACAGCCCGCCGCGCCCGTCCGGCGTGGCAAGGACACCGCAGCCGGTGCCGCAATAGGGACAGGTGGTGCAGATGGTCTTGGCGCCGATTGTCTGAGCCATGTCAGGCCCTCCCTGCGAGCGTGTCAGCCAGCCAGCGGAAGCGGTTGCCGGCCATGTCGATCTTCTGGGTCATGCCGTTGCGGCCCTGCGTCCGGTCCTTAGCCGGAGAGGCTGCAACGGCCCCCATAGGGTCCAGAGGGTGCCCCCCGCAGAAATCGGGCCCGAATATGAGCATGTCGCGCCTGTCGCCTATGGGCTCCTTGTCGCGGATCAGGGCCATGAACCACGTCGCATCCGACGTATCGCCGTAGAAGACCGCGCCGATGAGCCGGTCGCCCTCCAGCACGAGGCGGCGGTAGATGCCGCGCGCCGGGTCGCGAAAGACGATGTCCTCGCGCCCCTCGCCCGCTGCAAAGTCGCCCGCCGAGAAGAGATCGCAGCCGGTGACCTTCAGCTTGGTCGAAAGCTCCTGCGGCACGAAATGCGCCACCGCACCGGTGAGCGTCGCCGCCACCACCTTGGCCTGGTCGTAAAGCGGCGCCACGAGGCCGAAGAGTTGACCGTCATGTTCCACGCATTCGCCAAGCGCGAGCACCGCCGGGTCCGAGGTCACCATGTGATCGTCCACGGTGATGGCCCGGTTCACCTCCAGCCCGGCGTCCCTGGCGAGCGCCGCGTTGGGCCGGATGCCCACTGCCATCACCAGCAGGTCGCAGGGCAGGATGCGCCCATCGTCCAGCCGCAGGCCGGCGACATGGCCATTGTCGCCCACGATTTCCTTGGAGTTCGCCCCGCAGAGCACGCGGATACCGCGCTGCTCCAGCGCCGTCTTCAGCAGCGCACCCGCGGCTTCGTCCAGCTGACGCTCCATCAGGTGGCCCATGATGTGGACCACGGTGACGTCGATGCCGCGCGCCGCCATACCGGCGGCGGCCTCCAGCCCCAGGAGGCCACCGCCGATGACGACCGCCCTCGGCGTACGCTCGGGCCCCACCCCGGCGCCAAGGTCGATCATTCTGTGGGTGTCTTCGAGATCGCGGTAAGCGATCACGCCCTTCAGGTCATGCCCCGGCAGGGGGATGATGAAGGGGGTCGATCCGGTGGCGATCAGCAGCCGGTCATAGGCCAGCTCCTCACCGGTTTTCGAGATCACCACCTTGGCGGCGCGGTCGATCCGGGCGACCTTCTCGCCGAAGCGGCAGGTCACGCCGTGGCGTTCGTACCAGGCCGCGTCATGGGTCACGATCTCTTCGTAGGTCGTCTCGCCCGCCAGCACGGGGGAGAGCATCAGCCGGTTGTAGGTGCCGCGCGGCTCCGCGTTGAAGAGCGTCACCTCGTAGGCGCCCGGCGCCGTTTCGAACAGGTGCTCCAGCGCCCGTCCAGAGGCCATGCCGGCCCCGATCACGATCAGTTTCTCTGCCATGGGTTCACTCCGCGTGCGGATCACGGGCCCTCCGGGCTGCGTGCCGCCTGGCAAGAAAGCCTCTGGACTGCCTCCCCTTCGTCGGGGTCCCGTCCGCGGGCCATGAGTGTGTAGAGCAGCGCTGCCCCCACGGGGTTACCTTGTCGCGCGACCGAAGCGCCCCGGTCGCGCGGGGCGGGGGAGGACCGACCGGGTGTCAGCGACCCGTGGGTTCCGTCCAGCCCCCTGCCCTTCTCTCGCCTTTTCCTCAGGCGGCGCGCGCCGATTTCGCGGCGGCGGCCTTCTCGGCCTCCTTGCGCGGATCGCGCCCGTGCTCGTACTCCTCGAGGAAGGTCAGGACCTCCTCGCGGTAGTGGTAATAGTCGGGGTGCGACAGCAGGGCCGAGCGGGTGCGCGGACGCGGCAGGTTCACGTCCACGATCTTGCCGATCGTGGCGCGCGGACCGTTGGTCATCATCACCACCCGGTCGGCCAGCAGGATAGCCTCGTCCACGTCATGGGTGACGCAGACGGCGGTGACCTTGGTCCGGCTCCAGACCTCCATCAGCACCTCCTGCAGCTCCCACCGGGTGAGGCTGTCGAGCATACCGAACGGTTCGTCCAGCAGCAGCAGCTTGGGGCTGAGGGCGAAGGCCCGGGCAATGCCCACGCGCTGCTTCATTCCGTTCGAGAGTTCGGAGGCCTGCTTGTCCATAGAATCAGCGAGGCCGACCCGTTCAAGATAATACTCAACGACATCCTGACGTTCCGCCTGAGAGGCTTTCGGATAGACTCGATCGACCCCGACACTGACGTTCTCCTTTGCTGTGAGCCACGGAAACAGGCTGGGCGACTGGAAAACAACGGCGCGTTCAGGATCGGCGCCTTTCACTTCGTACCCGTCGAGCTTGATCACCCCTTTCGAGATGTCGTTCAGCCCGGCGGTCATGGTCAGGACGGTCGACTTGCCACAGCCGGAATGGCCGATCAGCGAGACGAATTCGCCCTTGTTGAGCTTGAGGTTGAAGTCCTCGACCACGGTCAGCGGACCCTTGGGCGTGGGGTAGATCTTGTGGAGTTGCGAGAACTCCAGGTACTTCTCCTCAAGCCCGCCCTTTGTGGCTTCGGCCACTGCGGCCGGCACCGTGCTGGCGTGGATCGGCGTCACGTTGGGCAGCACGCGGCTGCCGTCCACGCGGGCCGCGATGCCCACGTCCATCAGGTACTGCGTGACGGCGCCGCGCAGCGTCTTGAAGCCGTCGTGATGGTTCATCTCGGCCCGGTCACGGGGGCGCGGGATGTCCACGACGAAGGGCTCACCCAGGGTGCCGTCCGGGTTCAGCGGAATGATCCGGTCGGCCAGCTGGATGGCTTCGTCGACGTCGTTGGTGATCAGCACGACGGTCTTCTTGTCGGCGTCCCAGATCGCTTCGATCTCGTCCGCGAGGTTGGCGCGCGTCAGAGCGTCGAGCGCGGAGAGCGGCTCGTCCATCAGCAGCACCTCGGGGTTGAGCGCGAGCGCCCGCGCCACGGCAACCCGCTGGCGCATGCCCCCCGACAGTTCCGCCGGGCGCCGGTCGATGGCATGGGACAGGCCCACCATCTTGACGTAATGCGCGACCTTCTCGGCCTTCTCCTTCTTCGAGATCTTCGGGTAGACCGCGTCGATGGCAAGGCCCACGTTGCCGCCCACCGTCAGCCAGGGCATCAGCGAGTAGGACTGGAACACCAACCCCCGCTCAGGCCCCGGGCCGTCGATCTCGGCGCCCTTGAAGGTCACCTGCCCGCGGCAGGGCTTCACCAGCCCCGCCATGAGGTTCATCAGGGTCGACTTGCCCGTGCCGGAGAAGCCGAGGATGGCGAGGAACTCGCCCTCCTTCACGTCGAGCGTGATGTTGTGCAGCACCTCGGTGCGCTCGGCCCCTTCGCCAAAACCGACGGAGACGTTCTGGAAATTCAGAATACCCATGGCGCTCACCGGTTGTTCGAGAAGGTGAAGAGGGATTGCAGGGTGAACATCACGCGGTCCAGCAGGAAGCCGATGATGCCGATGGTGAACACGGCGACCATGATCTTGGCCAGCGACTGGGAGGAGCCGTTCTGGAATTCATCCCAGACGAACTTGCCGAGACCGGGGTTCTGCGCCAGCATCTCGGCCGCGATCAGCACCATCCAGCCCACACCCAGCGACAGACGCAGACCGGTGAAGATCAGCGGCAGGGCGGAGGGCAGGACCAGCTTGGTGATCTTGGTCCAGGTGTTCATCTTGAGCACCTTCGAGACGTTCACGAGGTCCTTGTCGATCGAGGCCACGCCCAGCGCGGTGTTGATCAGCGTCGGCCAGAGCGAACACAGCGTCACGGTGATGGCCGAGATCAGGAAGGACTTGGAGAACAGGCCGTCGTTGTTGGCGACCGTGGCAGAGACGATCATGGTCACGATCGGCAGCCAGGCCAGCGGCGAGACCGGTTTGAAGATCTGGATGATCGGGTTCAGCGCCGCGTTCGCGGTTTTCGACAGGCCGGCGGCGATGCCCATGGGCACGGCCACCACGGTCGCCAGCAGGAAGCCGAAGAACACGGTTTTGATCGAGGTGAAGATCTGGCTGTAGTAGGTCGGCGAGCCGGTGTAGGCGCGTTCCTTCACCTTGTCTTCCTTGCCGGCGGCGATGAGCTTGGCGTTGCGGGCGTCCTGACGCTCGTAGAACTCCGCTTCCTTCGCCTTGTCGCGCAGGTAGTCGGCGTGCAGGTTCTCGACCTGCTCCCACACCTGTGCCGGGCCGGGAATGGCGCCGAGCGAGGTCTGAACCTTGGGGGCAAGCGCGCCCCAGAGGATCAGGAAGGCCGCGATGGCGGCCAGAGGCACGCCCAGCAGTTGCCAGATTTCCTTGACCTGGGCGCGGGGATTGTCCCCGGCGGCGGCCTTCAGGATCGGCGTCATCCAGGCGAGGCCAAGGACCTTGAACCAGGCGTCGGCCTTGTTGATGCGGGTGAACAGGCGGGCGCGGCGGGCTTCCTTGGCCTCGTCGGCGCCGGCGTTGAAGCTTTCGGGGTCGATGGCGGTCATTGGAACAATCCTCTGGGGCTGATGCCGGGCGTCCGGCAAAAGGATCCGTCAGGCAGCGAGTGAACGGAAGAGGCGCTGCCTGACGGGGAGGAGCTTTGCCTTGCGGCTCAGCCCTTGACCTCGTTGCCGACGACGGTCTGGTCGCCTTTCAGACCGATCGGCAGGCTTTCCAGGTAGGCGTTCGGTTGACGCCCATCGTAGGGAATGCCGTCGATCACGTCAGCAGCGGGGGTCGGTTCCTTGTAGCCATCGCTGTCCCAGGGGAAGTCGGCCTCGTTCGCCAGACCTTCGTCAACGAGGTGACGGGCGGCTTCGAGGTAGATTTCCGGCTTGTAGACGGACTTGGCGATCTCGTCGTACCAGCTGTCCGGCTTGGCTTCGGCGATCTGGCCCCAGCGGCGCATCTGGGTCAGGTACCAGACAGCGTCGGAGTAGAAGGGATAGGTCGCATTGTAGCGGAAGAACACGTTGAAGTCGGGGACCTCGCGCTTGTCGCCCTTCTCGTACTCGAAGGTGCCGGTCATGGAGTTGGCGATCACTTCCGAGTCTGCACCCACGTATTCCGGGCGGGACAGCAGTTCGACGGCTTCCATGCGGTTGGCGTTGTCGTTCTCGTCCAGCCAGATGGCGGCACGGATCAGCGCCTTGGTCACGGCGATGGCGGTGTTCGGGTTCTCTTCCACGAAGGAGGCCGACATGCCGAAGACCTTCTCGGGGTTGTTCTTCCACAGTTCGTAGTCGGTGATGACCGGAACGCCGATGCCCTTGAACACGGCCTGCTGGTTCCACGGCTCACCCACGCAGTAGCCGTAGATGGTGCCGGCCTCCATGGTGGCGGGCATCTGCGGCGGCGGGGTGACGGAGAGCAGCACGTCGGCGCCGATCTGGCCGGTCACGTCCTGCGGGCTGTAGTAACCCGGCTGCAGCCCACCGGCGGCCAGCCAGTAGCGCAGTTCGTAGTTGTGGGTCGAGACCGGGAAGACCATGCCCATGTTGAAGGGCTTGCCCTCGTTCTGGTACTTCTTCACGACCGGCGCGAGCGCCTCGGCCGAGATCGGGTGCACGGGCTTGCCGTTCTCTTCCGGCACGTATTCCTTCATCTGCTCCCAGATCTCGTTCGACACGGTGATGCCGTTGCCGTTCAGGTCCATGGAGAAGGGGGTAACGATGTGGGCCTCGGTGCCGTAGCCGATGGTCGCCGCGAGGGGCTGACCGGCCAGCATATGCGCGCCGTCGAGTTGGCCGCCGATGACGCCGTCGAGCAGGACTTTCCAGTTCGCCTGCGCCTCCAGCGTGACGAAGAGACCTTCGTCCTCGAAGTAGCCGTTCTCATAGGCGACGGCCAGCGGCGCCATGTCGGTCAGCTTGATGAAGCCGAACTTCAGTTCGTCCTTTTCCACATCCAGCATTTCGGCGAAGGCGCCGGTGGAGAGGGCAGTGGTGCTCAGTGCCAGAAGAAGTGCCTTACGCATGGTAGGTATTCCCTTAAGCAAATGCCCCGGCAGCGTTCTATCTGATCTCGGGCTCGGGGCGTGACGTTCTGTTGTCGCTCGGACGTGTTCCGCATCCTGCGGAAACGGCAATGAGCGACAATGCTCATCTACCCTCGGCTTTGGGGGTGGACAGCGTGGCCGGCACCGTTGCCTGACCGCTGTTGATCCCTGAATGCCTGACGCCGCCCCCTGACGCGAGACATTTTTCGCAAAAATGGCGAATTCCGGCCCGCCGGAGGGCCAAACATGCGTTCACGACGAAGGATTGATCAGAATTTGGGCGTTACCCGGCGGAAGGGTCAAAAACCTTGCCGTCATAGAACTGGTCCGGGCCCAGAATCATCTCGCCCCGCTGCGAGGCGACGGCGGTGGGCGCGCTCAGCGCCCCCTCCAGCTTCTCCGAGGCGCCGGGCAGGTCGATGCCGGTGCCGGCCATCGCCATGCGGTAGAGATCGGTGCGGAAGCAGCCATGGGCGACGGCCTCCGCCTCGGCCAGGGCCACGCCGGAGCGGGCCGCGATCCGCCGTGCGATCCATTTCGCCTGACTGCGCCACGGGAAGGTGGCCGCGCCGTCGAAGAACCGCATGAAGCCCGCGATCTCGGCCTCCTCGCCACTGCCGTCACAGACCAGACGCCCGGTCAGGGCGCGGTCCAGAAGACGCACGGGAAGGTTCAGGTAATCTGCCCGGTTCAGCAGCTCTGCCGCGATCATCCGGTTTCCGGGCTGGTCCAGCCAGCGCCCCGCACGTGCCACGGCGCGCATCAGGGCCGCGGCCCGTGCCGGGTCTTCCTCGGCCCAGTCGTGGCGCGCCGCCAACACCTTTTCCGGTGCCATGCGCCAGATCGCGGTGCCGGTCAGGATGATCTCGCCCACGCCCGCATCCACGGCCTGGCTGCCCCAGGGTTCGCCCACGCAGAAGGCATCGATCCGCTTGGCCGCCAGCGCCGCACCCATCTGGGACGGCGGGACGGAGCGAATCTCGTAGTCCCGCCCCTCGGTCGCGCCCTCGGCCTCCATCCAGTAGTGCAGCAGTTCCGCGTGCATGGAGAAGGGGAAGGGCACGCCGATCACCAGCCGCCCGTCCCGCGCCGCGCGCAGGGCCGCGGCCACGTCGGCGGGCGAGGCACAGCCGCCTGTCCAGCCCTCGGCCCGCATCTTGTCGGCCAGATCGCCGGACACGCCGATGACATTGCCGTTCATCGACAGCACCTGCAGCGCGTCGATCCGCTCGGGCAGAGCGCCGAGGCCCAGCGACATGGCGATCGGCATCGGCGCCAGCAGATGCGCCGCGTCCAGATGGCCGAAGGCCAGCATGTCCCGGATCGACGACCACGAGGGGAAGGCCTGCAAGGTCAGGTCGATGTTCTCTTCCGCCGCGAACCCCATTTCCTTCGCCACCACCAGCGGGGCGGCGTCGGTCAGCGGCACGAAACCGCAGGTGACGGCATAGCGGCTCATTTCAGCAGGTTCGCCGCGGTGACGATGGCCTCGGCCACGGCGGCGAGCCGCTTGCCCTGATCCATCGCGGCCTTGCGCAGCAGCGCATAGGCCTCGTCCTCGGAAATGCCCTTGGCCTTCATCAGCAGGCCCTTGGCGCGATCGACCATCTTGCGTTCGGAGAGCGCGGTCTTGGCCGCTTCCAGCTCGCTCCGGATCTGGCTGAACATATGGAACCGTGCAATCGCCGCATCCACGATGGGACGCACGCGCTTGGCCTCCAGCCCGCCCACCACGTAGGCAGACAGGCCCGCCTCGATGGCGGCCTTGGTGGTGGCGGGATCGGTGCGGTCCACGAAGACGGCCACCGGGCGCTCGTTCGCGCCGGAGACCATGCAGAGCTGCTCCAGCGTGTCGCGGCCCGGGTCGGCAAGGTTCACCAGCACCACGTCGGGGTTCAGCTTGTCCATCTGGCGGGCGAGCATCCGCGCGTCCCCCAGCACCGTCACATCGCCCCAGCCGTCATCCGCCAGCCCCTCGATCAGGGTCCGCGCGCGGTCGGCGTCTTCTTCGACCAGAACGATCTTCAATCCGTCTTGCATGAGGTGGAGATGACGCAGTTTGCGGGCTGCGGCAATCTCGGCGCGTCGGAAGCTATCGCATTCCTGCGTAACCTCCCCCGAATTGGCGCGAAAATGATCACCGCGCGGGCGCTTGCTGGACACTGCCCGCCGGGGGCGTAGGATCGCCGCGCAATCCGGAGGTTCGCCATGTCGTCCAAACACGTCCCCACCGCGGAAGAGATCGCCGCCCTGCCCTATCGCCCCAACGTGGGCGTCATGCTGATGAACGCCGAGGGGCAGGTCTGGGTCGGTCAGCGCAAGGACAGCGAGGTGCCCGCGTGGCAGATGCCGCAGGGCGGGGTCGACAAGGGCGAATCCCCCCGCGAGGCCGCGCTGCGCGAACTGGAGGAGGAAATCGGCGTGCCGCCCTCGATGGTCGAAGTGGCCGCCGAGACCGCCGACTGGCTGACCTATGACCTGCCGGTCGAGATCGCGGGCCGGATCTGGGGCGGCAAGTACAAGGGCCAGAAGCAGAAGTGGTTCCTGCTGCGGTTCCTCGGGACGGATGCGGATGTGAACATCGAGACGGCCCATCCGGAGTTCAGCGAATGGTGCTGGCTGGCGCCCGACGCGGTGGTGGACAACATCGTGCCCTTCAAGCGCGAGGTCTATGCCGCCGTGCTCGCCGAATTCGCGGAGCACCTGTGATGCGTGGCCCGTCCCAGCTGACGTCCCTGCTCGCCGCGCCGGCCCTGCTGGCCGCCCTTGCCGGGCCCGCGTCGGCGCTCAGCTGCATGGCGCCCGATCCGGCCACCAGCTACACCCGCGCGGCCGAGGCGGCGGAGCGCTATGTCGTGATCGAGGGCAGGCTCAGCTACGACCCCGCCAGCATGCCGCCGGTTACCAGCCCGAGCGAGGCACCGCTGGAGCGGCACACGACGGGCCGGATCGAGGGAAAGGCCCTGTCGAGTGGCGGCTTCGACATCCCCTTCGCCACGGAGGTGGAGATGGATTTCACCTGTCACGGTCCATGGTGCACCGGCAACGTCCCGCAGGGCGACGCGGTGATGTTCCTGGAACAGACCGAGGCAGGCTACCGGCTGGAGCTGACGCCCTGCGGCGGCTGGCATTTCGCCGAACCGACCTCGGCGCAGCTGAGCGCGCTGCGCCGCTGCCATCGCGGTCAGAGTTGCGGTTGACCCAAGGCGCGGCCCCGGCCTGACCGTCAATGGTCTTCCGGGGCTCTATCAGAGGTTTTCGGGCGCGGCTTTCTCAGCCGCGCCAGTCGAAGAAGTTCGCACCGGCGCGGGCCAGCAAACCCTGCGCCATCTCCGTGCCCAGCTTCGCCCCATCCTCGATCGGGGCGCGGGCGGCATCGGACAGCGCCTCGGAGCCATCGGGGCGCAGGATCTCGCCCCGCAGCCAGAGATCGCCGCCTTCCAGCAGCGCAAGGCCCGCAATCGGCGTCTCGCAGGAGCCGTCGAGCGCGGCAAGGAAGGCCCGTTCCGCCGCCAGTCGCTGGCCGGTCTCGCCGTGGTGGATCGCCTCCAGCATCGCGGCCACGCGGCTGTCGTCCATCCGGCGTTCGATCCCGATGGCGCCCTGCGCCACGGCGGGCAGCATCTCTTCGGGCTCCAGCGCGGATTGCGCGATCTCGGGCTGGTTCAGTCGGTTGAGCCCGGCCATGGCGAGGAAAGTCGCCTCGGCCACGCTCTCGTCGAGCTTGCGCAGGCGGGTCTGCACGTTGCCGCGGAACTCCACCACCTCGAGGTCGGGCCGTTTCACCAGCAGCTGCGCCCGGCGCCGCAGCGAGGAGGTGCCCATCCGGGCCCCTTCCGGCACGTCGGCAAGGCGCGCGTACTTGCGCGAAACGAAGGCATCGCGTGGGTCCTCGCGCGGCAGGTAGCAGTCGAGCACCAGCCCATCGGGCTGGAGCACGGGCATGTCCTTCATGGAATGCACCGCGATGTCGATGCCACCGGTGAGCAACGCATCCTCGATCTCGCGGGTGAAGAGCCCCTTGCCGCCGATCTCGCGCAGGGCACGGTTCTGGACCCGGTCGCCGGTGGTCTGGATCACCACGACCTCGAAGGCCTCGGCCGGCAGGTCGAAGGCGGTCGCGAGGCGGTCACGGGTTTCATGGGCCTGCGCCAGCGCCAGCGGGGACCCACGGGTGCCGATGCGCAGCGGTTGAGCGGGACTGGGAAGATCGCGTGTCATGGGGCGAGGGATAGAGCCGCAGCTGCGCCGTGGCAAGCGGGGCCGCACGCGGCGCCCCGTCGCGGTGGTCTCACGCTGGATTGGGGCCTGGAGTGGGGGAACCGGAGTGGGGGCTGCGAAGTGCGGGACAGCCGTCCGGTCGAGGCGGGGCCGGGACTGGGTGACGCGGGCTAGAGGGGACCATGCGCCAGTCCTGCCTGTCAGTCCTGCGGTCCAGCCTGCGGTCCGGTCTGCGGTCCGGTCCGGGGGGCGCTGCCCCCCGCTTGGCCTGCGGCCAATTCACCCCCCGGAGGTATTTGGGGAAAGATGAAGGGGGGCGGTCCTTGACATCAAGGCGGGGGGCAGCGAGGTGTCTGGGACTTTGCTGAAGGGGGCTGACATGAGCGAGAAGCTGATCCTGCGGGCGCTGAAGGGCGAGACCCTTCCGGTGCCGCCGATCTGGATGATGCGGCAGGCCGGGCGCTACCTGCCCGAATACCGCGCCACCCGGGCGCAGGCGGGGGATTTCCTGTCGCTGTGCTACAACCCCGAACTCGCCGCCGAAGTCACGCTGCAACCGATCCGGCGCTACGGCTTCGACGCGGCGATCCTCTTTGCCGACATCCTGCTGCTGCCCCAGGCGCTCGGCGCGGACCTGTGGTTCGTCACCGGCGAGGGGCCGCGGCTCTCGACCATCACGACGCAGGCCGAATTCGATGCGCTGAAGCCCGTCGAGGCGGTGCATGACACCCTGTCGCCGGTCTATGAAACCATCCGCATCCTGAAGCGCGACCTGCCCACTGACACCACGCTGATCGGCTTTGCCGGCGCGCCCTGGACGGTGGCGACCTACATGGTCGCGGGTCGCGGCACCAAGGATCAGGGCCCGGCACACGCGCTGAAGGCCGAGAACCGCCCCGTCTTCGAGGCGATCATCGACCGGCTCACCGAGGGCACGATCGAATACCTCTCGGCGCAGGTCGAGGCCGGGGCCGAGGTGGTCAAGCTCTTCGACAGCTGGGCCGGTTCGCTCAAGGGGCAGGACTTCGACGACTTCTGCCTCACGCCCGCCAAGCGGATCATCGCGGAGCTCAAGGCGCGCCATCCCGGCCTGCCGATCATCGCCTTCCCGCGCGAGGCCGGGGATCGCTACATCGGCTTTGCCAAGGCGACGGGGGCCGATTGCGTGGCGCTCGACAATTCGGTCAGCGCGCAATGGGCAGCGGCGAACGTGCAGGTCGACGGCTGCGTGCAGGGCAACCTGGCCTCCAGCCACATGGTCACGGGCGGCGAGGCGCTGGTGCGCGAGACGCGGGAGATCGTCGAGGCCTTCTCGAAGGGCCCGCATATCTTCAACCTCGGCCACGGGATCACGCCGGATGCGGACCCCGAGAACGTCGCCCTGATGATCGAAACGGTGCGCGCCGCGCGCTGAGTGGCGTCAGGCGGCGGTCTCCGCCGCCTCCGCTTCCGCCTCTGCCGCCTTGGCGTCGGCCTCTGCCGCCTTCTCGGCCCGGCGGACCGCCTCGGTGGTCTGCACCGACTTCAGGTGCACGTTCAGCGAGGCCCCGAGCAGCACGAGGAAGGTGCTGAGGTAGAGCCACATCAGCAGCGCCACGACGGCCCCGATGGAGCCGTAGACCTCGTTGTAATTGCCGAAGTTCTGCAGGTACTTGCTGAACCCCCAGGACACCAGCGCCCAGAGCAGCACCGCCAGCACGCCGCCCGGCGTGGCCCAGTGCATGCGGTTCGCGCGGGTGTTCGGCCCGTAGCGATAGAGCAGCGCCAGCCCCACCAGCAGCACGCCGATGGCGGCCATCCAGCGGACCGCGTCCACCAACAGGCTGACGATGGGGCCGATATAGAGGAACTGCAGCAACAGGGGCGCGATCACCACGAGAAGCATCGCGCTCATCGAGACGCCCATCAGGGCGACGGTCAGCATCAGCGCGGTGAAATAATGGCGCAGCGAGCCCCGGTTCGGACTGCCGTGGATCGCGTTCAGCCCCCGCATCATCGCCGCGACGCCTGCGCGCGCGGACCAGATCGCCAGCGCCGTGGAGACCGCCCCGGTCCAGCCCAGCGTATCGCCGCTGGTGGTGATCAGGGTTTCGACCTGCTTCGCGATGAGGTTGTAGACGTCCGGCGGGACGATGTCCTGCAGCAGGGCCATCTGTTCCAGCAGGACATGGGGATCGGAGATCAACCCGTAGAGCGCGATCAGCGCCGCAAGGCCCGGAAAGATCGCCAGCATCGAAAAAAAGGCCACGCCAGCAGCGACGAGGCCCATGTTCGCAGAATCCAGTTGCTTGAAGACACCGCGCAGCGCGGTGAAGATCAGCCGCGGATCGCGCGGGAAACGCGCAGCCGCGCTGCGCGTTTCCCGGCTGCGGGCTGTCAGATCCGGCTTGCGCGCGACCGCGGACCGGCCAGAAGCCAGATCAGGAAGCCGAGGATCGGCAGGATCAGAACCAGGAGTACCCAAAGGACCTTCTTCCCTGTCGAGGTATTCGACCCGATGATCGAGACGATGGCCCAGATATCGAGGGCCAGGATGATGAGGCCACCAAGGCCGGAAATCTCTAGCATGACACGTCTTCCTCTCATGGCGCGCGCTGCGCGCGGGTAAAGGTGAAGCCGGGTCCGTCCCACCAACCTGCCCGGGGGGGCGGTGAATGACAAGCGGACCGGCCATTTCGCGGCGGCAGTGATGCAGGGCTGCGACGCCCGCGATCCTCGCTGCCGCATTGGGAGGTAAACGCCCCGTGAACGCGGAAGGTTCCCGTTTCTGTCGGAAGGTCTGCCGGAAGGGTCCGCCACGCCGGGTGATCCCGAGGCGCAGTGCGTATCGCGCAACACCGGGACATGCGCTGCGCATCTCTTCAGAACCGGTCCGGAGCCGCGAGACTGACACGTGACGCAGGACGTGACCGTACACGGTCTGGGCCGGCCCGCGGCGCTTTAGACCAGCGAGGTCTGCGGCCTTCCATGTCGGGACGTGCAAGCGTGAGGGAGATCATGTCAGGAAGAGAAAAGATTGGCGGGGCGCCGAGGGTAAGTCAGTAAGCGCGCCCCGCCAATACTAGGGGGGACAGGTCTTCTCTTCGCAGTGACCTTGCTTCCTAACGCGCCCGGAGCAGGCTGGTTCCCGCCGGTGACGAAAAAAATTTCGGGAACTTCCGGGGCGTCAACGCGGTTCTTTCCACAGTCGATGCGGAGCGCGCATCAAGTTGTAACGAAAGGAAAGACCATGCTGTATTGGGCACTCACCTTCCTTGTCGTGGCGATCATCGCAGCCGTCTTTGGCTTTGGTGGCATCGCCTCGGCATCCGCCGGGATCGCGCAAATTCTCTTCGTGATCTTCCTCGTCCTCTTCGTCGTGGCGATGATCGCCCGGGCCGTGCGGGGCCGCACGCCCTAAGCAATGACGGGACGATATGACAAGCGAAAGGGCGGCTTGAGGAGGCCGCCCTTTCTACGTCCCGACGCCCTTCTCGTTCCCTGTACTGTTGGATCCCTGTGACGGTACCGGTGATGGCTCCGATGATGCCCCATGAGACACCCGGAGCAGCGCACCGCGGCAAAGCGGTCCGCAGCGGGACGCTCCACATGGAAACGCCGCGCAATCCCGGGATCGCGCGGCGCAGCAGGTCAGAACAGAAGCTCCGCGGGCGTTCAGCCCTGCAGGGTCTCGGTCGAGGAGAAGAACATCGCCTGGCTCGCGGCCAGACGCACCTGCTCCTCGGTGTAGGGCTTGGTGATCAGGAACGCCGGCTCCGGCTTCTCGCCGGTCAGCAGCCGCTCGGGGAAGGCGGTGATGAAGATCACCGGGATATCGCCCATCTCGCGCAGCAGGTCGTTCACCGCATCGATGCCCGAGGAATTGTCGGCCAGCTGGATGTCGGCGAAGATCAGGTCCGGACGCTCGGCCTTGCCCAGCTTCACGGCCTCGTCGCGGGTGCGGGCGACGCCGGTGACGCCATGGCCCATCTCGGCGACGATCGACTGAAGGTCCATGGCGATGATCGCCTCGTCCTCGATGATCATGACCTTGCCGGTGATCGTGCCGGCAAGCTCGGTCTGGGCGATGCGCACCAGTTCCTGCGCCTCGGATTCCGAGACCTTCATGATCTCGCCGATCTGCGCAAAGCTGAATTCCTCGATCGTGCGCAGCAGCAGGGCCTCGCGCGTGTTGTGGGTCAGCTTGGCGAGGTGCTTCTGCGCCCGCGCCGCGATACCGACCTCGCCCTCGGCGACCGGTGCGCCGGAGGAGGTCCAGATCGCGTGGAAGGCGCCAAACAACGCCACCTTCGTTGCCTTGCTGCGATCCACCAGGTCGGGATCCTCAAGCATGGCTTCGAGCGTGGCGGCGGCATAGTTGTCGCCCGAGGTCTGACTCCCCGTCAGGGCCCGCGCATACCTGCGCAGGAAGGGCAGCTCCTGAGCGACGTTCATCACGAAGTCTTCGGAGGCTATCGGGTGGTTCATTGGCCAGGTCACCTTTTTTCGAACTTTCTGGGAACCCAACACGGGTCTGGGCGTTTTGTTCCCAAATATTTCGGGCAAACGGTCAAGTCAGTGGAATACTATGGCGCACGACAATGAATACGATAACGTCCAGAGGCAAATCGACGAGAACCTGAAGCGTGTCTATCAGGCCAAGGTCGAAGAAGAGCTTCCGGATCGTTTCAAGCTTCTCCTCGCTCAGCTGAAACAGCAGAACGCGGACGGAGATACCAGCAAATGAGCGCTATGGATCCGCGCGACGAGATCGTGGAGCATCTGCCTGCCCTCAGGGCCTTCGCCATGTCGCTGTGTCGCAACAGCGCCGAGGCGGATGACCTCGTGCAGGATACCATCGTCAAGGCATGGTCCAAGTTCGACAAGTTCGAACAGGGCACCAACCTGCGCGCGTGGCTCTTCACCATTCTCCGGAACACCTTCTATTCCAGCCGCCGCAAGACGAGCCGCGAAGTCGCGGACGTCGACGGGACCTTCTCTGCCAACCTCGCCTCCAAGCCCGACCACGACGGCCGGCTGGCGATGAAGGACTTCGAGGTCGCCTTCGCCAAACTGCCGCCCGAGCAGCGCGAAGCCCTGATCCTCGTGGGGGCCTCGGGCTTCTCCTACGAAGAGGCGGCGGAGATGTGCAAATGCGCCATCGGCACGATCAAGAGCCGGGCCAATCGCGGGCGTGCCCGTCTCGCAGAGCTGATGCATCTCGAGGATCACGAAAGCCTCGACCTGACAGACCAGTCCACGATGGCGGTGATCGCCGCGAACTCGCAAAACGCAGGGTGAACCACATCCTATGAAATTTCGCCTCACTGAGCGGCTGGGGGTTCGCGTCGTCGCGATGCTCTCGGTCGCGCTGCTCCCCCTTGGGCTCATCGCGCTCTACCAGACGCGGAACGTGGTGTCCCAGGCGGACGAGCTTGCGCGCTCAGCCCTTCTGGGCGCCACGCTCGCCGCCGTCGAAGGCCAGAGCGACGTGATCTACGAAGGCTTCGCCGCCGCCCGGGTTCTGGGCGGCGCCGTCGTTCCGCAGAGGGACGACGGGGCGGCCTGCAGTGACCTGATGCAGGGCTTCACCCGGGCCCACCCCTTCTATTCCTATGCCGCCTTCATCCCTGTCGAAGGCATCTCGACGTGCAATTCGCGCAACCAGCCCGCCGATTTCCGCACCTCCGAGACGGCGCTGACGATGGCGGACTCGCCCCGCCCCCGGATCGAGGCCCTGCAGCGCGGGCGCGTCACCGGGGACGCGGTGCTGATCATCGCCCAGCCGGTCTACGAGGGGAACACCTACATCGGCTTCGTCTCGCTCTCGATGCTGCATGAGAACCTGCGGCTCGATGCGAACTTCGAGGGCGTTCAGCACCCGATCGACGTGATCACCCTGAACCAGGAAGGTCAGGTCGTGCTCTCCTCCCTGCCCGAGGCCGAGGCCGCCAAGCTGCTGCCCACACAGCGCGATCCGTCGTCCTTCCTCTACCGTCGCGCCACCGCCTTCACCGCACAGGACGGCGATGATCAGCGGCGTTCCTACTCGCTGATGCCCATCGTGCCGGGCGTCGTCGTCGTGATCGCCGTCTGGGATCCCGTGCGGAGCGAGAACAGCTGGGCCTTCGCAAGCCGCGCCACCCTCGCCTTCCCGGTACTGATGTGGCTGGTCAGCCTCGTGGTGGCCTATGTCGCCGTGCACCGGCTGGTGATCCGCCACATTCGCAAGCTGCGCTCCAAGATGCGCCGCTTCGGCAACGGCGAGCCCGGGTCCGCCGTGTTCGAGGAGGTGGAAAGCATTCGCGCCCCCGCCGAGTTGCGCCAGATGGAAGAGACCTTCGACCGGATGGCCGAGCGGATCACCCGGGACACGGCAGAGCTGGAAAACGGCCTGCACGAGAAGAACGTGCTGCTGAAGGAGGTGCACCACAGGGTGAAGAACAACCTCCAGCTCATCGCCTCGATCATGAACATGGAGATCCGCAAGGCCCGCTCCCCCGAGACGCGGCGCACCCTGCGCCGGGTGCAGGACCGGGTTCTGGGCCTCGCGACCGTGCATTCGAACCTTTACCACACCTCGCGGCTGGCCAGCCTGCGGGCCGACAGCCTGCTGGACGACGTGCTGAAGCAGACCCTGCGCAGCGCCCTGCCCAACAGCGAGCCGATCGACGTGAAGCTCGATTTCGAGCCGATGATCCTCTACCCCGACCAGGCCGTGCCGCTATCGCTGCTGGCGACCGAGGCCGCGACCAACGCGGTGAAATACCTCGGCCGGCCTCTGGACGGGTCGAAGCCCTGGATCCGGGTCTCGCTCAAGCAGGTTTCGGACGGGCTCTTCCTCTTCGAGATCGAGAACTCGCGCGGCGAACGTCTCGACCCGGAGGACGAGGTGACCGACAGCACCGGCCTCGGCAACCAGCTGATCCAGGCCTTCTCGATGCAGCTCGGCTCGCGCCCCGAAACCGAGGCGACGGATACCTCCTACCGGCTCTCGCTGGAGATCGCCCTGCGCGGCTTCACCGAGACCGAGGAGGAGGCCCCGCCCCCGGAGCCCGAGGACGACGATATCTGAAACGCGAACGGGCCCCTGCGGGGGCCCGTTTTCGTTTGCGCATCCGGCGGGTCGTCATGGCCGCCTGTCAGGCCCTGCGTGTCGGGCCCTGCGTGTCGGGCCCTGCGTGTCGGGCCTTGCGTGTCAGATCCACTTGGCCAGTGGCGGCAGCGACATCAGCACCGCGTTGGCGTCGTGCCCGGTCTCCAGCCCGAACTTGGTGCCCCGGTCATAGACGAGGTTGTACTCGGCATAGAGACCGCGATGCACCAGCTGCGCCTCCTTGTCGGCCTCGGTCCAGGGCAGGGTCCGGTTGCGCTCGGTCAGGGGGACGAAGGCGGGCAGGAAGGCCCGGCCCACGTCCTGGATGAAGCTGAAGTCCGCCTCCCAGTCGCCGGTGCAGTAGTCGTCGAGGAAGATCCCCCCGACCCCGCGCGCCCGGTGCCGGTGCGGGATGTAGAAATATTCGTCCGCCCAGTCCTTGAACCGCGGGTAGAGATCGGCGCCATGGGGATCGCAATGGGCCTTCTGCACGGCATGGAAATGCGCGGTGTCCTCGGCCTTTTCGAGGCAGGGGTTCAGGTCCGATCCGCCGCCGAACCACCAGCCATGGGGGGTCCAGAACATGCGGGTGTTCATGTGGACCGCCGGGCAGTGCGGGTTCTGCATATGGGCGACGAGGCTGATGCCCGAGGCCCAGAACCGCGGGTCCTCGGTCATGCCCGGCAGGCCCTTGCGCGCGGCCATGGCCGCCTGCGCCCGGTCACCCAAGGTGCCGTAGACGGTGGAGACGTTGACGCCGACCTTCTCGAAGACACGGCCGCCGCGCATGACGCTCATCAGCCCGCCGCCCGCATCACTGCCGTCGGCGGCCGCGCGTTTCGTCGGCGTCACCTCGAAACGGCCCGCCGGTTGATCGCGGAACGGGCCTTCGGTCTGGCTGTCCTCCAGCGCCTCGAAGGTGGCGACGATCTCGTCGCGCAGGGCGCGGAACCACTGGCTGGCGCGGGTCTTCTGGTCTTGCATCTCGGTCATCTGGGCCTCCGGTTGGCACGGGAGGTATCAGGTGGCGGAAGGTCAGGCCAGATGCGAAACGCCGCGGGGGGACGGGCCCGCTGCGCGTGGGAGGGGCCTGATGCAAACGCCGGCGATCCACCACGTAGGGCAGCGCCGTCCCGCGGGGTGGCGCGATAGCGCCGGTCGTCATTGGCGCGCCATTGGTCCGAGCTTCAATGGCGACGGGGGGCGGGTCGACGCTGCCCGGCCTATCGGCCGGGCGGGTGGTCAGTGGATAAGATGGCGCAGTCAGAAGACATGGACGGGGTGCGCAGACATCACTTCCGCTCTGTTCACCCTGCCCTTGCCCGCCCCGGCTCAGTGCGCGGGCACGTCCACCGGGTCGAGCAGCGTGCGACCGCCATCGACCGTCATGATCTGCCCGGTCATGAAGCCGGAGGCATCGGAGGCGAGGTACTGCACCGCTTCGGCCAGTTCCCCCGGCGAGGCGATCCGCGACAGCGGCGTGGCGTCCTCGATGGTCTCGCGATACTCGCTGTTGTCCTTCAGCGTCGTCTTCAGGCTGGCCGACATGACCGAGCCGAAGGCCACCGCGTTCACGCGGATGCGGTGCGGCGCCAGCGCCACGGCCATCGACCGGGTCATCTGGTCCAGTGCCGCGGTCGAGACCGAATAGGCCATCAGGTCCGGATGGGTCCGCCGCGCAGCGATGGAGGAGATGTTCACGATCGCCCCCGCGCTGCCCTCGTCCTCGCCCTCGGACTGCTTGATCATCCGCTTGGCGATCAGCTGCGTCAGGCGCAGCGAGGTGATCAGGTTCTGCTGCAGCAGGGTCTGCACCGCGTCGTCATCCGGGTTCAGGGGATCGGCGGGCAGGCACTGGCGCGACCCGTTCACGAGGATGTCCACCTTCTCGAAGGCGTCTATCGTGGCCGACAGCAGGTTGGCGATGGTCAGCTTCTCGCGCAGGTCCCCGGCGAAGTAGCGCACGTTCTCGATGCTGCCATTCTCCCCCAGTTCCTCGCGCAGGCGATCCTCGTCCACGTCCGCGAAGACGACATTCGCGCCCCGGTCGGCGAAGTGCTTGCCGATGGCGAAGCCGATGCCGTTGGCGGCCCCGGTCACGATGGCGGTCTTGCCGGCAATCGAAAATGACATGCGTTTTCCTTTCGCAGCGCGTCCGGTCAGGCTAGGCGATCAACGCGCCACTGGCGAGATGGGTTCGACGCCAGCAGTATCTTGAAGCGCGAATTGCCTGCGACCTCGGTCGATTCGCCGAAATGCGCAGAGAGGGTCGCCTCATAGGGCAGATGGCGGTTTGCCACCAGCCAGAGCCGCCCGCGCGGCGCCAGCAGCCGCGCCGCGGACTGGATGAAACGGCGCCCCAGTTCGGGATCGGCGGCGCGCGAGGTGTGGAACGGCGGGTTCATCACCACCGCGTCCAGCTTGGCCGGCGCCTGCCACGCGGTCGCATCGGCCCAGTGGAAGTGCGCCCGCGGGTCGTCGATATTGCGCCGCGCGCAATCCAGCGCGGCATGGTCCGCCTCGACCAGGTGCAGGGCGCGGACGCCTTTCAGCTGAAGGATACGCGCCGAGAGATAGCCCCAGCCCGCGCCGAGATCCGCGACCTGCGCCCCGATCTCTGCCGGCAGGCTGTCCGCCAGAAGCTGCGAGGCCGGATCGATCCCGTCGGCCGAGAAGACCCCTGCCGTGGTGACGAAGCCCCCCTCCAGCGCGGTCTCGCCGGTGCCGGTCCAGTCGGCGAAATCGCCGCCCGTGAACCAGAAGAGCTTGCCGTGGGCCTTGTTCACCGGGCCATAGACGTCGGCCCGCTTGCGGCAGGCCTTGAGCAGGCTATCCACGCCATCGGACTTCAGCCCGTCGACGATCACGGGCCCGTCGGTCAGGCTGGCGGCCTGCGCGATCAGGCCCTGCGCCAGTGCCTTGGCCCGCGGCAGGCAGACCAGAGCGGCGGCATAGGGCCCCTCGGGCGCGGTCGCGCAGTCATAGCCCTGCCCGCGCAGGGCGGCATGGTCGGGGTACATCCCGGTGATCAGATGAAGGCGCGCCTTGGGCAGCGCCGAGAGGTCGTGATCCGCGCGCGGCGCGAACACGGCGATACGCCCGACGTCCGGCAGGACAAGCCCACCCTCGTCGAGCGCGAGAGACAAACGCAGCCCCGTCATGGCCGGTGGCCTATTCCTTTTCCATGGTACATTGCAGCGGATGCTGATGACGGCGCGCGAAGTCCATCACCTGCGCCACCTTGGTCTCGGCGATCTCGTGGCTGAACACGCCAACCACGGCCACGCCCTTCTTGTGCACGGTCAGCATGACCTCGAAGGCCTGCGCGTGGGTCATGCCGAAGAAGCGCTCCAGCACGGCCACGACGAATTCCATCGGCGTGTAGTCGTCGTTCAGAAGAAGCACCTTGTAGAGCGGCGGCCGCTTGGTCTTCGGCCGCGTCTCGACCACGACGGAGGTGCCGTCGTCATCCTGGTCCTTGTCCGTCGACATGCTGAAGAGCCGTCCCGTCGCCATTGCGTTCGATGCTGTGAAAGAGGTATCCGCCATGACGAGTGTATATAACCTTGCCGCCCTGCGAGAAAAGAGGGCCGCAGCGGGAGCCGGGGACAATGTCGCAGAAATTGACCACGATCGCCTTCGATGCGGATGACACGCTCTGGCACAACGAGCGGTTCTTCCAGCTCACGCAGGAGCGATTCGCGGATCTGCTGGCCGACTATGCCGAGCGCGACCACCTTGCCGACCGGCTGCTGGCGGCGGAACGGCGCAACCTCGGGCACTACGGATTCGGCATCAAGGGCTTCGTCCTCTCGATGATCGAGACCGCCATCGAGGTGACCGACCAGAAGGTGCCCGCCTCCGTCATCTCGCAGCTCATCGCCGCCGGGCAGGAGATGCTTCAGCACCCCATCGAACTGCTGCCCCATGCGCAGGACGCGGTGGAGGCGCTGGCCGACGACTACACCATCCTGCTGATCACCAAGGGTGACCTGCTGGATCAGGAGCGCAAGCTGGCGCAGTCCGGCCTCGGCGACCTCTTCGACGGGGTCGAGATCGTCTCGGACAAGACCGAGCCGGTCTACCGCGAGATCTTCCAACGCCACGGCGTCGCGCCGGACCGCGCCATGATGGTCGGCAACTCGCTGAAATCCGACGTGGTCCCCGTGCTCGATGCCGGTGGCTGGGGCACCTATGTCCCGCACGGCGTCACCTGGGCGCTGGAACACGCGGAGGAGCCGGTGGGCCGGGCGCGCTATGGCCGGCTCGAAGACCTCGGCGGCCTGCCCGATCTCCTCGCCGGGCTGCACTGAGGCCACCCTGCCACGGCGGGACCGGGCACGCCCCTGCGGTTTGCACAAGATGCACGCACAGATTGAGCTGTATACAGTTGATTCTCGGGTGCAGACGCGGGATTGCACCTCTGCAAGGCGACACATTCCCGCCACAATTGCCCATGTAGTGGGCATCTTTTTCCCCACCTACAACATCTCGGCAATTGTCATACAAACGTGAAGCCGCCGACATGAAATCACTGCTTTGTGCATGTCAGGCGCATGTGTTACGCTGAAGTTAATAAAATGACCGTGCAGAACGCATGGCATCGAGAGGCAGCAAAACAAAGGCAAGAACCGTGACGGCACGGCCATATAGCGCAGTCCGCCTGGGACTGCTCCTTCCGCTCCTGTTCCTCGCGCTGACCGCGCTGTCGCCCCGGCATGCTGCCGCGGCGCCCTACGCAGATCTGGTCATGGATGCCAGAACAGGCGAAATCCTCCATTCAACAAACGCAGATGCGCGGCTGCACCCGGCCTCGCTCACCAAGATGATGACGCTCTACATCGCCTTCCAGGCGGTGGAGCATGGCGAGATCTCGATGGACACCGTGGTGCGCATCTCGCGCAACGCCGCCGCCGAGCCGCCCTCCAAGCTGGGCCTTGTCGAAGGCCAGCGGATCAAGCTGCGCTACCTCGTGCGCGCCGCGGCGGTGAAATCGGCCAACGACGCCGCCACCGCCATCGGCGAGGCGATCGAGGGCTCCGAGGCGGCCTTCGCCCGGCGGATGAACCGCACGGCACAGGCGCTCGGCATGACGCGGACGACGTTCAAGAACGCCAACGGCCTGACCGAGGCCGGGCACCTCTCGACCGCGCGCGACATGACCACGCTGGGGCGCCACCTGCTGTTCGACTTCCCCGACTACTACAACCTCTTCAGCCGCAAGACGGCCGATGCCGGGGTCAAGCATGTCAACAACACCAACACCCGGCTGCTGAACGCCTATCGCGGCGCCGACGGGATCAAGACCGGCTACACCCGCGCGGCAGGCTTCAACCTCGTGGCTTCCGCCGAACGCGGCAACGAGCGCATCATCGCCACCGTCTTCGGCGGCCGCTCCACCGCCTCGCGCAATGCCAAGGTCGCGGAACTGCTGGACCTCGGTTTCCGCCGGGCGCCCTCCAATGCGCCGACCAAGAAGCCGAGCGCCCCGAACTACGCCTCCGTTTCGGCCGGCGACATGGCTGGCAAGACGCTGCGCGTCAGCGGCGTCGTGCGCACCTCGCTGCGCCCGCAGGCCCGCCCGGTCACCGCGACCGCGCCGGTCATGGTCGCCATGAAGGACGTGATCGACGAGGCCGTGGCACAGGTCACCCAGAAGGCCGTGCTGGAAGAGGCCCCCTCCCCCGACGCGGCGAGCCCGGCCCCGGTCGAGACCGCGGCCCGTTCCGCCGTGGTCGCCTCGCTGGTGCCCGAGATGCGCCCCGAGGACCTGATCGAGGACGATGGCCTGGCGGACCAGGAAGTGGTGACGCGGATCTCCACCTCCAGCGGCCGTCACTGGGGCATCAACATCGGCCGCTACGCCAGCGAAAGCCGGGCCGAGCGTGTGCTGCTTCAGACCGCGATCTCGGAAATGTCGACGCTGGAAGGCTCGCTCCGCACGGTGGTGCGCAAGCCCACGGGCTTCGACGCCAACTTCATGGGCCTCTCGCGCGAGGCCGCCGACCTGGCCTGCCGCCGCCTTCAGGCGCGCAACCAGAGCTGCTTCATGATCGGGCCGACCTGAGGCCCGAACCTTCGGAACAGGACATCTCGCCCGGCCACTGGCCGGGCTTTTTCTTTGTCCGCCCCCTGCCCTACGCAGCCACCCGCAGACCTCGCCTTCATCCACATCCCGATACGCCCTCTCCCCCCTACCCCGCCTCCTCCCGCTCCCGTGGCAACCCCCCGCAGCGCCCGCTTCATCTTTCTACAAATACTCAGTCCCCCCCTCCCCCCGCGCACCCGAGTGAACCTCATCGCGCCCCCATGCGTAGTCTCTCCATGGACAGCACACTTCCCGCCCTCATCCTCGGCGCCAGCGGCGGCATCGGCCAGGCACTTGCCGAGACGCTCGCCGCCCGCGGCCTCCCCGTCACCTGCCTGTCGCGCAGCGCGGATGGCTTCGACATCACCGATCCCGCCAGCGTGGATCGTCACCTCGATGCGCTCGACGGCCCCTTCGGCCTGATCCTCTGCGCCACCGGGGCCCTTGCCGCGCCCGGTGACCGGCCCGAGAAATCCCTGCGTGATCTCGACGCCACGGCCATGGCGCAGCAGTTCGCCGTCAACGCCATTGGCCCGGCCCTCGTGCTGAAACACGCCCCGCGCCTCCTGCCCCGCGACCAGCGGGCGGTCTTTGCCGTGCTGTCCGCGCGGGTCGGCTCCATCGGGGACAATGGGCTGGGGGGCTGGTATTCCTACCGCGCGTCCAAGGCCGCGCTGAACCAGCTGATCCACACCGGCGCCATCGAACTGGCCCGCAGCCATCGCCACGCGCTCTGCCTTGCGCTGCACCCCGGCACGGTGGCCACGCCCTTCACGCGCGATTACCGCGGCCGCCACCCGGCGGTCCCCCCGGACGAGGCCGCCGCCAACCTGCTGGGCGTGATCGAGAGCCTCGGCCCCGAGGCCACGGGCGGCTTCTACGACTGGCGCGGCGAGGCGGTGCCATGGTGAGCGATCCGCGCCTCGTGCTGGTGTTGGGCGACCAGCTGAGCCCGGAGGTCGCAGCCCTGCGGCAGGCCGACAAGTCCCGCGACGTGGTGGTCATGGCCGAGGTCGCCTCGGAAACCGGCTATGTCCCGCACCACCCCAAGAAGATCGCCCTGATCTTCGCCGCCATGCGCCACTTCGCACAGGAGCTGGAGGCCGAGGGCTGGGACGTCCGCTACACCCGCCTCGACGATCCCGACACCGCAGGCTCGATCCCCGGCGAGCTCCTGCGCCGGGCGGAGGAGACGGGCGCCGGAAAGGTACTGGCCACCGAACCCGGCGAATGGCGGCTGATCGAGGCGCTGCGCGACTGCCCGCTTGAGGTCTCGCTGATCGAGGATGATCGCTTCTTCGCCCCCCATGCCGCGTTCGAGGACTGGGCCGAGGGCCGCAAGGAGCTGCGGATGGAGTATTTCTACCGCCAGATGCGGCGCAAGACCGGCTACCTGATGACGGGCGACAAGCCCGCGGGCGGCAAGTGGAACTACGACCAGCAGAACCGCAAGCGGGCGGAGCCGGACCTCTTCCGCTCCGCCCCCATGCAGTTCACCCCGGACGAGACCACGCAGGAGGTGCTGGACCTCGTGGGCGACCGCTTCGGCCGGAACTTCGGTGATCTCGACGGCTTCCGCTTTGCCGTCACCCGGGGTCAGGCGCGCCGGGCGCTTGCGCATTTCGTGACCCACCAGCTGGCGGGCTTTGGCGACATTCAGGATGCGATGCTGCGCGGCGATCCCTACCTGAACCACTCCCTGCTCTCCGCCTATATGAACATCGGCCTGCTCACGCCGCGCGAGGTCTGCGATGCCGTGCAGGCGGCGTGGGAGGCGGGCGATGTGCCGCTGAACTCGGCCGAGGGCTATATCCGCCAGATCCTCGGCTGGCGGGAGTACGTGCGCGGCATCTACTTCCTCGAAGGGCCCGACTATCCGCGCCGCAATGCACTGAACCACCAGCGCGCCCTGCCCCCGGTCTACTGGGGCGCCGAGACGAAGATGACCTGCATGGCCGAGGCCGTGGGCCAGACCAGGACCGAGGCCTATGCCCATCACATCCAGCGCCTGATGGTGACCGGCAACTTTGCCCTCCTCGCCGGGATTGACCCGGCGGAGGTGCATGAATGGTATCTCAGCGTCTACATCGACGCCTTCGAATGGGTCGAGGCGCCCAACACCGTGGGGATGAGCCAGTTTGCCGACGGTGGGGTGATCGCCTCGAAGCCCTATGTCTCCTCGGGCAACTACATCTCGAAGATGTCGAACTACTGCGACGGCTGCGCCTATGACGTGAAGACCAAGCAGGGCGACGGCGCCTGCCCCTTCAACTTGCTCTACTGGGCCTTCCTCGACCGGCACCGCGACCGGTTCGGCGAAAACCACCGCATGGGCACGATCTATGCCACATGGGACCGGATGGAGGCGGAGAAGCGCGAGACGATCCTGTCGGAGGCGGCGGCCTTCCTCGACAGGATGAGCGCGGGCGAGACGATCTGAGCCCCCTGCCCTGCCGATGGGGCGACCCGCTGCCCCGATAAACGAAAAAGGCCCCCGTCACCGGGGGCCTTGATCATGTCAGCGGCTCACTCCGCCACGCAGTCGGCGAAGTAGACCGGACGGCCGTCCGCGTCCTCCTCCACCACGAGACCGTGGATGTCGGTCTCGAAGCCCGGGCACTTCAGCGCGAACTCGCGGTTGAAGCGCAGGTAGTCCACGATCTGCGCGTTGAAGACCTCGCCCGGGATCAGCAGGGGAATGCCCGGCGGATAGGGGGTGACGAGGCTGGTGGTGATCCGGCCTTCCAGCTCGTCCACCGGCACCCGTTCGGTCTTGCGCCGGGCGATGCAGGCGAAGGCATCCGAAGGCGTCATCGCCGGGTGGTGTTCGCTCAGGTAGATCTCGGTCGAGAGCCGCGCCACGTCGTATTGCGCATAGAGCGTGTGGACGTGCTGGCAAAGGTCCTGAAGCCCCATCTTCTCGTAGCGCGGCTGCTTGGCGCAGAACTCCGGCATCACCCGCCACAGCGGCTGGTTCTTGTCGTAGTCGTCCTTGAACTGCTGCAACGCCGCCAGCAGCGTGTTCCAGCGGCCCTTTGTGATGCCGATCGTGAACATGATGAAGAAGGAGTAGAGCCCCGTCTTCTCGACCACCACGCCGTGTTCGGTCAGGTACTTCGACACGATCGAGGCGGGGATGCCGTTCTCCTCGAAGCGGCCGTCGATGTTCAGGCCGGGGGTGATGATCGTGGCCTTGATCGGGTCCAGCATGTTGAAGCCGCGGGCCATGTCCCCGAAGCCGTGCCACGCATCCTCGCCCGAGCTTTCGACACCCTCGCTGTCGGTCTTCTTCAGTTCCCAGTCGCGGGTGCGGCCCATGCCGTCCTGATTGTGGTCGAAGTCCTCGGGCCCCCAGACCTTGAACCACCAGTCGTTGCCGTATTCCTCGTCGACCTTGCGCATGGCGCGGCGGAAGTCGAGCGCCTCGACGATGCTTTCCTCGACCAGCGCGGTGCCGCCCGGGGGCTCCATCATCGCCGCCGCCACGTCGCAGGAGGCGATGATCGAATACTGCGGGCTGGTGGAGGTGTGCATCAGGTAGCTCTCGTTGAAGAGCGCCCGGTCGAGCTTCGTCTCCTCCGCGTCCTGCACCAGCACGTGGCTCGCCTGCGAAATGCCCGCCAGCAGCTTGTGCACCGACTGGGTCGCATAGGTCACCGACTTGCGCGTGCGCCCACGCTTCAGCCCCATGGCGTGATAGGTGCCGTAGAACGGGTGGAAGGCCGCATGCGGCAGCCAGGCCTCGTCGAAATGCAGGTTCTCGACCCAGCCGTCGAGCATGTTCTTGATCTCTTCGGTGTTGTAGAGAACGCCGTCGTAGGTCGACTGGGTCAGGGTCATGATCCGGGGCTGCACCGTATCGGCGTCATAGCCCTCCAGCAGGGGGTTCTCGCGGATCTTGGCCTTGATCGCCTCCGGCTCGAACTCGGACCGCGGGATCGGGCCGATGATGCCCCAGTGGTTCCGCGTCGGCCGCAGGAAGACGGGGATCGCACCGGTCATGATGATCGAGTGCAGGATCGACTTGTGACAGTTGCGGTCCACCACGACCACGTCGCCCGGCGCCACGGTATGATGCCAGACCATCTTGTTCGAGGTCGAGGTGCCGTTGGTCACGAAGAAACAGTGATCGGCGTTGAAGATCCGCGCGGCATTGCGCTCGGACGCCCCGATGGCACCGTTGTGGTCCAGAAGCTGGCCCAGTTCCTCGACCGCGTTGCAGACGTCGGCGCGCAACATGTTCTCACCGTAGAACTGGTGGTACATCTGGCCGATCGGCGATTTCAGGAAGGCCACGCCACCCGAATGCCCCGGGCAGTGCCACGAGTAGGAGCCATCCTCGGCGTAATCCAGCAGCGCCTTGAAGAACGGCGGCTGGATGCCTTCGAGGTAGCTCTTGGCCTCGCGGATGATGTGCTTGGCAACGAATTCCGGCGTATCCTCGAACATGTGGATGAAGCCGTGCAGCTCGCGCAGGATGTCGTTGGGCAGGTGCCGCGAGGTCTTGGTCTCACCATAGACGTAGATCGGCACGTCGGCGTTCTTCCAGCGCACTTCCTCGATGAACTGGCGCAGCGAGAGCACCGCCGGATCCAGGTCGGGGCCGGGGCTGAATTCCTCGTCGTCGATGGAGAGAACGAAGGCGCTCGCCCGGCTTTGCTGCTGTGCGAACTGGCTGAGATCACTGTAACCCGTAACGCCGAGCACCTCGAAGCCTTCTTTCTCTATGGCTTCGGCAAGCGCGCGGATACCAAGGCCCGAGGTATTCTCGGACCGGAAATCCTCGTCGATGATAACGATGGGAAAACGGAACTTCATGAGCCTCTCCTCTTGGTCGGCATGGGAAGCCCTATCGTTGTTTCGTCCCCCGCGGTCAACGTCAAGTGCCGCACCCCGGGGGCTGCGGGTCTCTCGCGCAACATCGCCCGTGACAGGCCGGGGCGATCACGGTTTCGGGTGGTCGTCCCACTCGTCCGAGAGGATGCGCCGGGCGTCGCCCTCGGGGTCCTCGTACTGGTTCGAACGCAGCGTGTAGAGGAAGCCGAGCAGGCCCACGCCGCCCAGAAGCAGGGAGATCGGGATCAGCCAGACAAGGATGTTCATGGGGCTACCTCAGCCGCAGGGCGTTCAGGGACACGGTGATCGAGGAGGTCGACATGGCGATCGCCGCCACCAGCGGCGTGGCCAGCCCGACGACCGCCAGCGGCACGGCGATGACGTTGTAAAGCGTGGCGATGCGGAAGTTCTCGCGGATGCGGGCCGTGGCCTTCTGCGCGGTCACCAGCGCCTCGGGAATGGGCGAGAGATCGCCACCAAGCAGGACGATGTCGGAGGCGACGCGCGCCGCGTCCAGCGCCGAGGCGGGAGAGATCGAGACATGGGCCGTCGTCAGCGCCGCCGTGTCGTTCAGCCCGTCGCCCACCATCAGCACATGGGCGCCCTTCTCTTGCAAAGCACTCACGCGGGCGGCCTTGTCGCCGGGCAGCGCGCCCGCCATCCACTTGCCGATGCCCAGCCGGGTGGCCAGCGCCTCGACCGCCGCCGTGCTGTCGCCCGAGATCAGGATGACCTCCTTGCCCACCGCCTGCAGCGCCGCCACCGCCTCCGCCGCGCCGGGGCGCAGGGCATCGGTGAAGCGGAAGGCCACCGGGGCCCCCTGCCCCGCGTCGAGGTAGGTCGCGGTCGTGTCGCTTTCGGCGGCGCCCAGCCAGCTGGCCCGGCCAAGCCGCACGATACGGTCGCCCATGCGGGCCTCGGTGCCATAGCCCGGACGCTCGGTCAGATCGGTGATCCGAGCAGGCGCCAGACCCATGGCGCGGATCGCCTTGGACAGCGCCAGCGACAGCGGATGCGAGGAGCCTTCCGCCAGCGCCAGCACCAGTTCCAGCGTCGGCCGGTCGTAGCGGTCGAGGTCGAGCGGCGCAGGCGTGCCTGCGGTCAGCGTGCCGGTCTTGTCGAAGACCACGGTATCGACCTCGGCCAGACGCTCCAGCGCGGTTTCGTGCTTGATCAGCATCCCGCGCTTGAAGAGCCGCCCGCTGGCCGCCGTGGTGACGGCAGGCACCGCAAGGCCGAGCGCACAGGGGCAGGTGATGATCAGCACGGCGGCGGCGATGTTGAGCGCGGTGCGCAGGTCGCCGGAGTAGAGCCACCAGCCCACGAAGGCGAGGGCCGAGAGGATATGCACGCCGGGCGCATAGAGCTTGGCCGCGCGGTCCGCCAGCGAGGTGTAGCGCGAGCGGCCGGATTCGGCGATGGCCACCAGTTCAGCCATGCGGTGCAGCGAGGTATCGCGGCCCACGGCGGTGGCCCGCACGGTCAGCGGCCCGGTGAGGTTCACCTCACCCGCGCTGACGCCCTGCCCCGGGGCCGCGAAGACCGGCACCGTCTCGCCGGTCAGCAGCGAGCGGTCCAGCTCCGAGCGGCCCTCGGTGATCTCGCCGTCCACGGGCATCCGCCCGCCGGGCCGCACGAGGATCAGGTCACCGGGGCGCAGGGCCGCGACCTCGACCGTCTCGCTGGTGCCGTCGGCCTGCACGCGCTGTGCGCGTGGCACCTCCAGCGCGGCCAGTTCCTCGGCGGCGGAGCGCGCCACGGCGCGGGTGCGGTGGTCGAGGTAGCGCCCCGCCAGCAGGAAGAAGGTCAGCGTCAGCGCCGCGTCGAAATAGGCGTGCTCGCCCGACAGCATCGTCTCCCACAGCGAGGTCACGAGGGCGAGCGCGATGGCCAGCGAGATCGGCACATCCATGTTCAGCCGCCCGGCCTTCAGGGCGGACCACGCATTGCGGAAGAAGGGCTGGCCCGAGAAGGCGATGGTCGGAAGGGTGATCGCCGCGCTGATCCAGTGGAACATGTCGCGGGTCGCATCCTCGGCCCCGGACCAGACCGAGACGGAGAGCAGCATCACGTTCATCGAGGCGAAGCCCGCCACCGCCAGCCGCATCAGCAGGTCGCGCCCCGCCCTGTCGGTCTGGGTCGCGGCCAGCGTGCCGGCGTCCAGTTCATGGGCCTCAAAGCCCGCCCGCGCCAGCACCTGCACGAGGTCCTCGGCGCTGACCGCGCCGTCTGTCTCCACGCTGGCCCGCTTGAGCGTCAGGTTGACCCGCGCCGCCGCAACGCCCGGCGCCGCGGCGAGCGCGTGTTCCACCGTCGTGATGCAGGCCGCGCAATGCACCGCGGGCACGGAGAGCGTAATGTGTGTCTCCCTCAGCGCGCGGGCCTGCCCCTTGGCAAGCGCATCCGCCGCGGGCGCGGCAGAGCAGGCAGGACAGGCAGAGAAGGCGGCGGCCTCGGTCATGGTCTCAACGTTTCACGTGGAGGATGACCCGCTGTTCGAAGAGCGTCCCGTCCTCGGCCAGTGCGGTCATGCGGATGTTCCAGTTGCCCGCGGCCAGATCCAGCGGGGCCTCGTAGGTCTTGCCGTTGAAGGCAAAGACCGGTTCCACGTCGTCCTTCACGTGGGTGGCGCGGCCGACCACGGCGTGCAGGTCCTTCACCCGCACCGGCTGACCCGCGGCATCGGTGATCGACAGGTGCACCATGCCATCCTCCCAGTCGCCGTAGATCTCCCAGCCGAGCGCCTCCTGCGCCGCGCGCCGGTCATCGAACTGCTGGCTCGCCACGTAGGAGTTCTTCACCTCCAGCCCCGGGAAGGTCCGGATCGCCTGGGTCGCCATCACCACGTTCACGGTGATGATGATCCCGAAGGCCCCGACAAAGCCCGCCAGCACGTGCCAGCCCTTGAGGCGGAAACCGCTGTCGATCTGGTTCGCGTCGCTCATCTCAGTTCGTCCTTCCGTTGAACACGGTGTCCTTCTCGGCATGTTCGCCGCTCGAGACGTCCTCCACAAGGATCGTCACATCGGTCCGCTCGGCCCCGGCGGCGGCGCTGTCGGGTGCGGCCATGATATAGACCCGCTGCAGGCGGATGCTGTCCGCGGGCACGGTGACCACCGCGTCCTCGGCCCCTTCCAGCGTCAGGGTCATGCCCGGCGCGCCCTCCAGCGAAACAAGGAAGGGCCGATCCTCGCCATGCTTGTTGCGCAGGCGCACGTCGTAGGTGTTGCGGATCGTCCCGTCCGACAGCGTCACGAAGGTCGGGTTGCGGATCGGGGCCACGGTCATGTCGATATCCGAGCGCAGGAACAGCGCCACCACCAGCGCCACGCCGATGGCCGCCCACAGCACGGTATAGAGGATCGTGCGCGGACGCAGGATGTGCTTGATGATCGGGCGCGGTTCGGCACCCTGACGCTCGGCCTGTTCGTCGGTCAGCGCCATGTAGTCGATCAGCCCGCGCGGCTTGCCGACCTTCTCCATCACGTCGTCGCAGGCATCGATGCACAGCGCGCAAGTGATGCAGGCCAGCTGCTGCCCGTCGCGGATGTCGATCCCCATGGGGCAGACGTTCACGCAGGCGTTGCAGTCGATGCAATCGCCCAGAAGTTCGGCCCCTTCGGCCTTGCGGTGCTTGCCGCGCGGCTCGCCGCGCCATTCGCGGTAGGCCACGGTGATCGTGTCCTCGTCCATCATGGCGGCCTGGATACGGGGCCAGGGGCAGGCATAGATGCAGATCTGTTCGCGCATGAAGCCGCCGAAGATGAAGGTCGTCGCGGTCAGCACGAGGATGGTGGTGTAGGCCACCGGATGCGCGTTGAAGGTGACAAGGTCCACCAGCAGCGTGGGCGCATCGGTGAAGTAGAACACCCAGGCCCCGCCCGTCGCCATGGCGATCAGGAACCACGTCACCCATTTCGTCACCCGCAGCCGCAGCTTGCGCGCGTCCCATTTCTTCTGCCGGTGCAGGCGCAGGCGGGCGTTGCGGTCACCCTCGATCCAGCGCTCCACGAGGATGAAGAGATCGGTCCAGACGGTCTGCGGGCAGGTATAGCCGCACCAGACCCGGCCAAGCGCCGAGGTGAAAAGAAAGAGCCCCAGCCCCGCCATCACCAGAAGGCCCGCGATGAAGTAGAACTCATGCGGCCAGATCTCGATGAAGAAGAAAAAGAAACGCCGGTTGGCGAGGTCCACCAGCACCGCCTGGTCGGGCAGCTGCGGGCCCCGGTCCCAGCGGATCCACGGCGTGAGGTAGTAGATTCCGAGGGTGATCGCCATGATCACCCACTTCAGGTTCCGGAAGGTGCCCTTCACGCGCCGGGGGAAGATCGGCTCACGGGCGGTATAGAGACTCTCGGGGGCTTGGGGCTCGGTCGAGGACAAGGAAACACACTCCGGCTGCACACTGGCTGATGGTCTTCTGACCCGGACAGGGGATCACGGCATTGACTTGGGTCAAATGCGACATTTTCCCGGTACCTTAATTTCACCCGTACCTTAGCTCGGCGGGCCGCCACCGTGTCCCGCCGGTTTGTCCGCCCGCCGTGCCTGCGCCCGTGCCTGTGTCTTCAGCCAGCGGGTGAAATCCCGCACCGGGGGGCGGGCGACCCCGGGCCGGGTCACCAGATAATAGCCCTTCTTGCGCCGATCCTCAAAAAGAAGCCGCAAACGCCCGGCCTCGATGTCCGCTTCGACGAAGGCCCGCCCAACCACGGCGATGCCCTGCCCGTTACGGGCGGCCTCGATCATCAGGTTGCCGGGGGCCGAGGTGACGCCCTTGCTGCGATCAAGCGCCGCACCATGCTCCGCCAGGAAATCCGAGGCCTCGCTGGTGCCCAGTTCCTGCAGCCAGTGGAAGGCGGTCAGCTGCGCCGGGGCGTCATAGGCGCCCTCCCCCACCAGCGCCGGCGCGGCGACGATGGCGATCGAGCTCTCCACCAGCAGCTCCGCCTCCAGCCCCGGCCATGTGCCGGACCCGTAGCGCACGCCGAGGTCGATCCCCCCGGGCTCGATCCGCTTCAGCTCCGGCGAGGGGTCGAGCATGAGCGAGACCCCGGGATGCTGCGCCCGGAAGTCCGCAAGCCGCGGCATCAGCCAGCCCGAGGCAAAGGCCGGCGTGGTGGTGATCTGGAGCGGGCGTTCCGCATCCGCGCCGGTCAGCGCGGCCACGGTGCGCTCGATCGTGTCGAACCCCTCCGCCAGGGCCAGCGCCAACGTACTGCCCGCGGGCGTCAGGGCCCCGCGCCCCGCGTGCCGGTCCAGCAGCGGCAGGCCCATGTGCTCCTCCAGCGCGCGGATCTGCTGGCTGATCGCGGCGTGGCTCACGTTCAGCGCCGCCCCCGCGCCGGACATCGTGCCCGCCTCGGCAAAGGCCGCGAAGGCCCGCAGCGCGGTCAGGGGCGGCAGCGACAGCCAATCCATATCTGTAAGACTACCTTACACAGCAGAACCATTCCTGATTGGCATTGTGACGCGACAGCCGCGATGTTCAAGGCAAGAAACGACAGCTCAGGAGAAAGACCATGCTCGGTATCTACGCGAAATCTTTCATGACGGCCGCCCGGACGGACCGCCCTGCCCCCCGGAAACCGCGCCGGGAGCGGGGCAAGTGAGCCCCGTTCTCTGGCGTCCCCTCGACGTGGTGGCGGAGGAAGCCCGCCGCCGCTCCGGCTGGCAGAAGGACCAGCCCCTCCCGCACGAGGTCCGGCTGCGCAAACGCACATGACCCCACGCGGGGGCCAGTCCTCTCATCCACTGTTCGGAAATATCCCCGCCGGAGGCTTCAAATCTCTTCTGCGCGTCGGGGGATCAATACGCACGCGATTAACAGGCACGCGACTAACAGGCACCGGCCGTTCAGGAAACGCGCGAACAGGACGAACGGGCCGGTGCCGCCCCGCGCGGGATGCCCGCGCGGGGTGTTCTTGTCAGGTCACTCGCCGCCGCCCAGCTGGTGGACGTAGGTTGCCACGGCGCGGATCTGCGCCTCGGTCAGGCGGCTGTTCCAGTTCGGCATGACACCGAAACGGGCCTTCTCGACCGTCTCCTTGAGGGTGGCGTAGTCGCCGCCGTAGAGCCAGATCGCGTCGGTCAGGTTCGGCGCGCCCTGCTCCCGGTCACCGGTGCCGTCTTCCATGTGGCAGGAGGCACAGTTTTCGGCAAAGACCTCGGCCCCTTCGGAGACCAGACCGGCATCCTGCGGCTCACCGCTCAGCGACATGACGTAGTTCACCACGGCGTCGATCTGGGCATCTTCCAGCAGGTCATCGGTGCCGAAGGCGGGCATCTGCGAATAGCGCGCGTCCGGATCGGTGTCGTTGCGGATACCGTGGGTCACCGTCGTGTGGATCGCCTCGATGTCGCCACCCCAGAGCCAGTCATCGTCCAGCAGGTTGGGATACCCCACCGCACCGGCCGCGCCCGAGCCGTGGCACTGCGCGCACCAGGTCTTGAAGACCGCGGCACCGGCAGAGACGGCATATTGGTTCAGCTCCGGATCGCCCGCGATCGAGGTCAGCTCGACCGAGGCGAGCTGCTGGTTGATCTGCATGTTGGCCTGTTCGACAGCGGCGATCTCCTCGGCCACCTCGCCCCGGGTCGAGAACCCCAGAACGCCGGGCGTGGCGCCCGTGATCAGGGGCCATGCGGGGAAGGCGATCGTGTAGAGCACCGCCCAGAAGATGCAGGCATAGAAGGTCCAGAGCCACCAGCGCGGCATCGGGGTGTTGAGCTCTTCGATCCCGTCCCAGCTATGGCCTGTCGTACCGTATTTCTCTTTCAGGTCTTTGCTCATCTCACGCCTCCTTGCGGGCGTTGGCCTCTGCCTTGGCAGGGGCGTTCTCGTGACGGAACGGGATGTTTGCCGTGTCGCGATAGGTCTTCGTGCTCCCGGGACGGATGACCCAGAGGATCACGCCCAAGAAGAACAGGAAGAGCGCCAGCAGCATCCAGCTGTCCGCGAACTGACGGAGAAGGGAATAGAGGTCCATGACGTCTCCTCCTTACCGGCTCGCGTCGGGCGTGAAGGTCGAGAAATCGACCAGCGTGCCGAGCATTTGCAGGTAGGCGATCAGCGCATCCATTTCCGTGATGCCGGGTTCGCCGTCGAAGTTGCGGACCTGCGCGCCGGGATAGCGTTCCATCAACCCGTCGATGTCGCCCCAGGGATCGATCTGAACCTTGAAGTCCGCCGCGGCGTTCTCGATCATCTCGTCCGTGTAGGGGACACCGACCATGCGGTGGGTGCTCATCAGGTCCGCCACGTACGTGCCTTCGATCAGCGTGTTGCTGAGGAAACCGTACTTGGGCATCACCGATTCCGGCACCACCGACTGCGGGTCGGTCAGGTGGTCGACGTGCCACTCGTCCGAGTAGCGGCCGCCGACGCGGGCGAGGTCGGGCCCCGTCCGCTTGGAACCCCACTGGAACGGGTGGTCGTACATCGATTCCGCCGCCAGCGAGTAGTGACCGTAACGCTCCACCTCGTCCCGCATGGGCCGGATCATCTGGGAGTGGCAGACATAGCAGCCCTCCCGGATGTAGATGTCCCGGCCCGTCAGTTCGAGCGGGGAGTAGGGGCGCACGCCCTCCACTTCCTCGATCGTGTTCTCAAGGTAGAACAGCGGGGCGATTTCAACGATGCCGCCGATCGTGACCACCGCGAAGGAACAGGCCAGCAGCAGCGTGGCGTTCTTTTCGAGGATTTTATGCTTGTCGAGAATTGCCATCTCTCTCGCTCCTTATTCCGCGGGGACAAGCTGGTTGGTGGCCTCGACCGCCGGGGCCTTGCGGACCGTCAGGTAGAGGTTGATGCACATGATGATCGCACCGGAGATGTAGAGCACCCCGCCCAGACCACGGACCACGTACATCGGGAACTTGGCGGCGACGGTGTCGGCGAAGGAGTTCACGAGGAAGCCGTTCGCATCCACTTCACGCCACATCAGGCCTTCCATGATGCCCGTGACCCACATGGCGGCGGCGTAGAGAACGATGCCGATCGTGGCGAGCCAGAAGTGCCAGGAGACCATCGAGAGGCTGTAGAGCCGTTCGCGGTTCCAGAGCTTGGGCACGAGGAAGTAGAGCGCGCCGAAGGTGATCATGCCGTTCCAGCCAAGTGCGCCGGAGTGGACGTGACCGATGGTCCAGTCGGTGTAGTGCGACAGCGAGTTCACCGCGCGGATCGACATCATCGGGCCTTCGAAGGTGGACATGCCGTAGAAGCCCACTGCGATCACCATCATCCGGATGACCGGGTCGGTGCGCAGCTTGTCCCATGCGCCCGAGAGGGTCATCAGGCCGTTGATCATGCCGCCCCAGCTGGGCATCCAGAGCACGACCGAGAACACCATGCCGAGCGTCGAGGCCCAGTCAGGCAGCGCGGTGTAGTGCAGGTGGTGCGGACCGGCCCAGATGTAGATGAAGATCAGCGCCCAGAAGTGGATGATCGACAGCTTGTAGGAATAGACCGGTTTCTCGGCCTGCTTGGGGATGAAGTAATACATCATGCCCAGGAAGCCTGCGGTCAGGAAGAAGCCCACGGCGTTGTGCCCATACCACCACTGGGTCATGGCGTCCTGCACACCGGCGAAGACCTGCACCGACTTGGAACCGAAGATCGAGACCGGGATGGCGAGGTTGTTGACCACGTGCAGCATGGCGACGGTCACGATGAACGAGAGGTAGAACCAGTTCGCCACGTAGATGTGGGGTTCCTTCCGCTTGATGATCGTGCCGAGGAAGACCGCGAGGTAGCAGACCCAGACGATGGTCAGCCACCAGTCCACGTACCATTCGGGCTCTGCGTATTCCTTGGACTGAGTCGCGCCGAGGATGTAGCCGGTGGCCGCCAGGACGATGAAAAGATTGTAGCCCCAGAACACGAACCAGGCGAGGTTGCCGCCCCAGAGCCGCGTCGCCGAAGTCCGCTGCACCACGTAGAACGAGGTCGCGATCAGGGCGTTGCCGCCAAAGGCGAAGATCACCGCCGAGGTGTGCAGAGGCCGCAGACGCGCGAAGTTCATGTACCCCTGCGCCCATTCGAAGTTGAGGGCGGGGAAGGCCAGCTGGAAGGCGATGAAGGTCCCGGCCGCGAAGCCGACCACGCCCCAGAGCGCGGTGGCCACCACGCCGTAGCGCACCACCCCGTCCATGTATTCCCCTGAAAGATCGACCTTTTTGACCGGCTCGCCGGTCTTCCTCACCGTCCACAGGAACAGACCGCCAGCGACCAGCATGATCGTCAGCGCGTTCACCATGTACGCCAGGTCTCGTGCGAAGTTGGCCGCGATCATCGCCAGAAGCGTGATCAGGCCCAGCACGATGAGCTTGAAGTAATTCGTCATAACGCGTCCCTTTGTCCAGCCGCACGCACCCTCCCTCGCGACGAGTCACGAGCACGTGAGGTTCTTTTCAGACTGAGAGCTTAATGCGGGGACTACCGGCGAACCGCCTTGATCTGCATCAACACTCGCAACTCGCATCCTTGACCGGGGTCAATGTCAGGAAGATTAAATGCGCATAGGTTGTCTGAGCAACCTTCGGAAAGGAAGGACTCCAATGGTGTACAAATCTATCTTTACCGCGCTCACCGATAAGGCGCTTGTGAAACCCCTTCTTGAGAAGGCCTCTGCCCTGGCCGCCGACTACGGGGCGCATCTCGATGTGCTCTGCCTTGGCGTCGACCGGACGCAGGTGGGCTACTACTACGCCGGCGCCTCTGCCGCGGTGATCCAGGAAACCATGGAGCGCACCAAGGCCGAGGCCGTCGAGCTGGAAGAGCTGGCCAAGGCCGAGCTGACCAAGCTGGGCGGGCGCTGGTCCACCGATTCCGCCGTGGCCCAGTTGGGCGATCTCGGTCGTCACGTCGCGGCCCGGGCCCGGTTCACCGACATCGCCGTGCTGCCCACGCCCTACGGCGAAGGCCGCGGGATGGAACTGGAGCCGGTGGTCGAGGCTGCCATGTTCGACGGACAGGTGCCGGTGATCGTGGTCCCCGATGCCGCCACGCCCTCTGCCAAGCCGAAGCGAATCGTCGTCGCCTGGAACGAGAGCCGCGAAGCGCTGGATGCGATTCGCGCCGCCCTTCCGATCCTGATCACCGCCGAGAACGTGCACATCACGGTCATCGACCCGCCGGTGCATGGGCCGAACCGCTCCGATCCGGGCGGGATGCTGGCCCAGTACCTCTCCCGGCACGGCATCCACGCCGAGATCGACGTGCTCTCCAAGACGGTGCCGCGCATCTCCGACGTGCTGCGCCGCCACGCCAGCGAGATCGGTGCCGACATGATCGTCATGGGGGCCTACGGCCACTCCCGCTTCCGCGAGGCGATCCTCGGCGGGGCCACGCGCAACATGCTGGAAGAGGCCCACGTGCCGGTCTTCATGTCCCACTGAGCCCGCGGCATCAGGTTTGAACACGCGCGGGGCGGGCCATCTGGTCCGCCCCGCTTGCCTCTGATGGGCCCCCGTGGCTCCCCGCCCCCTGTGGCCCCCTGTGGCCCCTCCCCTTTTCCGGCGCTGGATCTTTGGGCCGCGCCGCTCCTCCGCTAGGCTTCCGGCAATCCTAGACCGGAGGCCCCAATGCCCCCCCTGCCCGCGTCCCTTCCCGCCGGATTGTCCCTCGCCCGGTTCGCCGACCTGCCCCGCGTGCAGGAGATCGTCGAGGCCGCCTATGGCCCCTGGACCCCGCTCCTCGGCCAGCGGGCGGGGCCGATGGATGACGACTACGCCGCCTTCATCGCCAACGGCCACGCGCTGATCTACCGCCCCGACGGGCAGGAGGTGCTGGGCCTTCTGGTGCTGATCCCGCAGGCGGATGCCCTGATGCTCGACAACGTGGCGCTCGCGGCGGAGGCCAAGGGCAAGGGCCACGGGCGCATCCTTCTCGACGCGGCGGAGCAGATCGCCCGCGCCATGGGGCGGGACCGCATCCGGCTCTACACCCACGAGAAGATGGCCGCGAACATCGCGATCTACGCCGCCCGCGGCTATGTCGAAACCGCGCGGATCACCGAGAAGGGGCGCAACCGGGTCTACATGGAAAAGATGCTCGGTTGAGGTCGTGCACCGCCCGTCCGGACATGCAAAAGCCGCGGTCTCCCGCGGCTTTTCACGTCAGGGATACGACGCAGCTCAGGCCAGCATGCCGCCGTCGCTGTCGTCGCCCGCCTCTTCCAGCAGGCGGCCGAAATCGGGGATCGTCACGTGGCGCTTGCCCTGCAACTCGATCACCCCGTCCCGCTTCAGTGCCGAGACCTGCCGGCTCACCGTCTCCAGCGTCAGGCCGAGGTAATCGGCCATCGCCTCGCGGGTCAGGGGCAGGTCGAAGACCAGCGGCCCGTCGGTGCCGCGCAGGTGCAGCGTCGCATCGCGCCGGGCGATGATCGCCAGCAGCGAGGCGATCTTCTCGCGCGCGGTCTTGCGCCCCAGCACCAGCATCCATTCCCGTGCCGCGTCGAGCTCATCGAGCGTCATCTGGAGCAGGCGCTGCGCAATATGCGGCGTCGTCTCCATCATCTGCTCGAAGGGCTTCTTGCGGAAGCAGCACATGACCAGATCGGTCGTCGCCACCACGTCATAGGCAGAGCCCTGACGCCCGGGGCGACCGACGAAATCGGAGGGCAGCAACAGCCCCACCATCTGGGTGCGGCCGTCTTCCATGGTCTGGGTCAGCGTGGCGATTCCCGACACGACAGAGCCCACGAAATCCATCCTGTCGCCGGACCAGATGACGGTCTGGCCGGCTTCGAAACTGCGGTAGTACTTGATTTCCTCGAGCTGCTCGAGCTCGTCCGCCTCGCAGCGGGCGCAGACGGCGCGGTGGCGGATGGGGCAGTCGCCACAATCATGCGAGCCGATCGAAAAAGCTTCCTGCAACATAATAACACTTCATGAGATTGATCTGGGTCAAGGCTTCTGCCGGCCGCTTTCGTCAAAGGTAAGTGCATGATACCGAAAACGCAACTTGAACGGCTGGGACTGTTTGACGCGAAAGTGCCGCGGTACACCAGCTACCCCACGGCGCCGCATTTTTCCGATGCGGTCGGGCCTGAGAGCTTTGGCAACTGGATCGGCGCCATCCCCGCCGGATCGTCGATCTCTCTCTATGTCCACGTGCCGTTTTGCCGGCGTCTGTGCTGGTTCTGCGCCTGCCGCACGCAGGGCACCCAGAGCGACAGCCCGGTGGCGGCCTACCTGCAAATTCTCAAGGCCGAGCTTCAGCTGCTGAAGGCGCGCCTGCCCGAGGGCGTCACCCTGTCGCGGCTGCACTGGGGCGGCGGCACGCCGACCCTGCTGTCCGCCGGGATGATGTCCGAGCTGGCCGGGGCGATCTTCGACACCGTGCCGCTTGGCCCGGAGGCCGAGTTCTCGGTCGAGATCGACCCGAACGAGATCGACGCCGACCGGGTGCAGGCGCTCAAGCTTGCCGGGATGAACCGCGCCTCGATCGGGGTGCAGGACTTCGACCCCGAGATCCAGAACACCATCGGCCGCATCCAGAGCTTCGAGATCACCCGCGACGCGGTGGCGGCCCTGCGCGAGGCAGGCGTCTACAGCCTGAATACCGACATCCTCTTCGGCCTGCCGCACCAGAGCCGCGCCCGCATCACCGAGAGCGTGCAGAAGCTGCTGGCCCTCGGCCCCGACCGGGTGGCGCTCTACGGCTATGCCCATGTGCCGTGGATGGCGCGGCGGCAGTCGATGATTCCCTCGGACGCGCTGCCGACGCCCACCGAGCGGCTCGACCTCTTCGAGACCGCGCGCCAGCTCTTCAAGTGGGACGGCTACGCCGAGATCGGGATCGACCATTTCGCCACGCCGGAGGACGGCCTCGCCGTCGCCCAGCAGGCGGGCAGGCTGCGCCGCAACTTCCAGGGCTACACGGACGATCAGTCCGAGGTGCTGATCGGCATCGGCGCCTCGTCGATCTCGCGCTTCTCGCAGGGCTACGCGCAGAACGCGCCCGCCACTTCGGCCCATAACGCCGCGATCCGCGAGGGCCGCTTCTCGACCGCCAAGGGCCATGCCTTCACGCCGGACGACCTGCTGCGCGGGCGGATCATCGAGGCGCTGATGTGCGATTTCTCCGTGTCCACGCAGGACCTGCGCGACCGGTTCGGCATCCCGGTCGAGACCGCGCGCCAGCTCTACGACCACGCCGCGGCGGGCTTCGAGGGGCTGCTGGAGGTCTCGGACGCAGGACTGCTGATCCCCGAGGACGCGCGCCCGCTGACGCGGATCATCGCGCGCAGCTTCGACGCCTATGACATGACGAAGGCGAAACACTCCTCGGCCATCTGAGGTCGGCCATCCGAGGCCCGCCATCTCAGGCTGGGGAGACGCCCCCGCGACATGCACGACCGGCCCACGGGCCGGTCGTTGCCGTTCCGGTCGCCGGTTCAGTTCATCGTGGCCGCGGCCAGCAGCGCGCGGGTATAGGGGTCCTGCGGGGTCTCGAAGATCTGCGCCGCGGTCCCCTCCTCGATCACGTCGCCCTGCTTCATCACCAGCACCCGGTGCGACATGGCGCGCACCACATTCAGGTCGTGGCTGATGAAGAGATAGGTCAGCCCGTGCTTCTCCTGCAGCCGGCGCAGCAGGTCGACGATCTGCACCTGCACCGTCATGTCGAGGGCCGAGGTCGGCTCGTCCAGCACCACCAGTTTCGGTTGCAGGATCATCGCGCGGGCGATGGCGATCCGCTGCCGCTGCCCGCCGGAGAATTCATGCGGGTAGCGTGTCATCGCCTCCGGGTCGAGGCCGACCTCGGTCATCACCTCGGCCACCAGCTCCCGCTTGGAGCGGCCCGCGCCGACCTTGTGAACGCCCAGCCCCTCCGCGATGATCTGCTCGCAGGTCATCCGGGGCGAGAGCGAGCCGAAGGGATCCTGGAACACGATCTGCATGTCCTTGCGAAGGCCCCGCAGCGCCCGGGTCGAGACGTTGCGGATGTCGCGACCCTCGAAGGTGATGCCGCCCTCGGAGGCGATGAGCCGCATGATCGCCAGCGCCAGCGTCGTCTTGCCGGAGCCCGACTCGCCCACGATGCCCAGCGTCTCGCCCTTGTGGACGCGGATCGAGGTGTCGTTGACCGCCTTCACGTGGCCCACCGTCCGCTTGAGGAAGCCGCGCTGGATCGGGAACCAGATTTTCAGGTGCTCGGTCTCCACCACCACGGGGGCGGTTTCGGCCGCAGGCAGGGGCGCGCCGGTGGCATGGGCCGCCAGCAGCATCTGGGTATAGGGGTGCTGCGGATTGTCGAAGATCTCGGCCGTGGGGCCGGTCTCGACGATATGGCCGTCCTTCATGACGCAGACCCGGTCGGCAATGCGGCGCACGATGTTCAGGTCATGGGTGATGAAGAGCATCCCCATGCCGGTCTCGTCCTTCAGCTTGGCCAGCAGGTCGAGGATCTGCGCCTGGATCGTCACGTCGAGCGCGGTGGTCGGTTCGTCCGCCACCAGCATCTTGGGATCGTTGGCCAGCGCCATGGCGATCATGACCCGCTGCCGCTGCCCGCCGGACAGCTGGTGCGGATAGGCGCCCAGCCTCTCCTCCGGGTCGCGGATGCCGACCTGGTGCAGCAGTTCGATGATCCGGGCACGGGCCTTGTCACCCACGACCCCCTGGTGCTGTGCCAGCGTCTCGCCCAGCTGTTTCTCCAGCGTGTGGAGCGGGTTGAGCGAGGTCATCGGCTCCTGGAAGATGAAGCTGATCTCGTTGCCCCGGACCGACCGCAGGGTCTGCATGTCGGCGCCGACCATCTCGGTGCCACCGAAGGTGACGGAACCGCTGACCTCGGCGCTGTCGCCCAGAAGCTGCACCGTGGAAAGCGCCGAGACAGACTTGCCCGAGCCGCTTTCGCCCACCAGCGCCACCGTCTCGCCCCGGTCCACGGCAAAGGAGACGCCGTGCACCGCCTCGATCCGCTTGCCGTCCTGCCGGAAGGCGACGGTCAGGTTGTTCACCTCGAGCAGGCTCATTGGAAGGTCTTTCTCGGGTCAAAGGCATCGCGCACGCCTTCGAAGATGAAGACGAGGAGCGAGAGCATCGCGGCGAACACGAAGAAGGCCGTGAAGGCCAGCCAGGGCGCCTGAAGGTTCTGTTTCGCCTGCAGCGTCAGCTCCCCCAGCGAGGGCGCCGAGGACGGCAGGCCGTAGCCGAGGAAGTCGAGCGAGGCCAGCGCCCCGATCGTCCCGGTCACGATGAAGGGCAGCATGGTCAGCGTGGCCACCATGGCGTTGGGCAGCATGTGGCGGAACATGATCACCGCGTTCGACACGCCCAGCGCCCGCGCGGCGCGGACGTATTCGAGGTTGCGGGCCCGCAGGAATTCCGCCCGCACCACCCCCACGAGGGAGGTCCAGCCGAAGAGCACCATGAGGAACACCAGCAACCAGAAACTGCGTCCGAGGATCGCGAAGAGGATGATGATGATGTAGAGCTGCGGCACGCCCGACCAGATCTCGATGAAGCGCTGGAAGAAGAGGTCCAGCCGCCCGCCGAAGAAGCCCTGCAACGCCCCCGCCGTCACCCCGATGATCGAGGACAGCGTGGTGACGATCAGAGTGAAGAGGATCGACAGCCGGAAGCCGTAGATCACCCGGGCCAGCACGTCGCGCTTGGTGTCGTCGGTGCCCAGCCAGTTCTGGCTGTTGGGCGGCAGCGGAGCCGCGCCGGGACGGTCCACGGGGCGCGAGTAGGAATAGGGGATCGGCGGCCAGATCATCCAGCCCTTCTCGATCGCCTCGCCGTTGACCATGCCGGTCCGCGCCTCTTCCATGATCCCTTCGGGGTCATCGAAACAGGCATCCAGCCCGCCCGACACGATCAGGCATTTCACCTCCGGGTCGGAATAGACCGCCTCGGTCTGGAAATCGCCACCGAAGGCCGTCTCGGGGTAGAAGTTGAAGATCGGCGCCATCAACTCGCCGCGGTAGCGGACCACGATGGGTTTGTCGTTAGCAATGAACTCGGCAAAGAGCGAGAGCACGAAGAGCACGGTGAAGATCACCAGCGACCAATAGGCCCGCTTGTTGCGGCGGAAGTTGCGCCAGCGGCGCTGGTTCAGGGGCGAAAGCGCCATCCGTCAGCCCTCCCGCTTCTCGAAATCGATCCGCGGATCGACGACGACATACATGAGGTCAGAGATGATACCCACCACGAGGCCGATCAGGCCGAAGACGAAGAGCGTGCCGAAGATCACCGGGTAATCCCGCGCCACCGCGGCCTCGAAGCCAAGCCGGCCGAGGCCGTCGAGCGAGAACAGCGTCTCGATGATCACCGAGCCGCCGAAGAAGACGCCGATGAAGAGCGAGGGGAAGCCCGCGATCACGATCAGCATCGCGTTGCGGAAGACGTGGCCATAGAGCACGCGGCGTTCGCTCAGGCCCTTGGCCCGCGCCGTCATGACATAGTGCTTCTTGATCTCGTCGAGGAAGGAGTTCTTGGTCAGCAGCGTCAGCGTGGCAAAGGCCGAGATGGTCGAGGCGATCACCGGCAGGGTGATGTGCCAGAGGTAGTCGAGGATCTTGCCGATCAGCGAGAGGTCCGCGAAATTGTCCGAGGTCAGGCCGCGCAGCGGGAAGATGCGCCAGTAGGAGCCCCCGGCGAAGAGCACCAGCAGCAGGATGCCGAAGAGGAAGCCCGGGATCGCATAGGCCACGATCACGGCGGCCGAGGTCCATGTGTCGAACTTCGAGCCGTCCTGCACCGCCTTGCGGATCCCTAACGGGATCGAGATCAGGTAGGCGATCAGCGTGGACCAGAGCCCTAGCGTGATCGACACGGGCATCTTCTCCAGCACGAGGTCCACGACCGAGATCGAGCGGAAGTAGCTCTCACCGAAGTCAAGCCGCATGTAGCCCCACATCATGGTGAGGAAGCGTTCCAGCGGCGGCTTGTCGAAGCCGAATTCCTTCTCCAGCTTCTCGATGAACTCGGGCGGCAGGCCCCGCGCCCCGGCGTAGGTCTCGCTCCCCGCGGCGGCGGCGGAGTTCATCCCGTCCTGCCCGGCCCCGGAGAAACCCGAGAACACGTCCCCCTGCCCTTCCTGCTGGGCGATGATCTGTTCGATCGGCCCGCCGGGCACGAATTGCGTCAGGGCAAAGTTGATCACCATGATCCCCAGCAGCGTGGGGATCACCAGCAGCAGGCGGCGAAGAATGTAGGCTCCCATAGGGTCGGCTTACCTCAGCGCGCCGGCGGACTTCAACGCCGCTTCCTTGTCGGGATTCACCCACCAGAAGTCCATGTAGCCCAGATCGTAGGGCGGCAGCTCCTCGGGGTATTCGTACATGTCGTAGTAGGCCACCCAGTAGCTGGGGTTGTACCACGTCGGCACCATGATGAACTCGTAGCGCAGCGCGCGGTCCAGCGCCCGGAGCGAGACATCCTGTGCCTCGAGGCTTTCCGTGCGCAGCGACTTCTCGATGATCTCGTCCACCAGCGGGCTTGCAAGCCCGGCCGGGTTAAAGACCGAGAAAGCCGCCTCGGCGGAGCCGTACATCTGCATCAGCCCGGTGCCGGTACCAAGGAAGGACCGGTAGGCGGCATAGATCATGTCGTAGTCGCGCTCGCGGCGGCGCAGGGTGAACTGCGAGGGGTCGACCTTCTGCACCTGCAGGTCCACGCCGATCTGGGCGAGGTTCTGGGCGTAGGTCTCCACCACGGAGTTCAGTGTGGCCGAACCGGAGGAGTTGATCGGGAACTGGATGCGGAGCGGCTTACCGTCCTTCTGGCGGATGTTGTCCGGGCCCATGGTCCAGCCGGCCTCTTCCAGCAGGCCCGCAGCCCGGCGCAGGTTGCGCCGGTCGTTCAGCCGGGCGGGATCGGAGGTATGGGCCGTCACCGGCTCCTCCGTCAGCATCTCGGCCGGGACGAGGTCGCCCAGCTCTTCGAGGAAGGTCTTCTCCTCGCCTTCCGGCACGCCTTCGGCCATCAGCGGCGTGTCCTGCGTGTAGGAGGACCGCTGGCTGAAGAGACCGTATTGCAGGCTCTCGTTCGACCATTCGAAGTTGTAGGCCAGCGCCACCGCTTCGCGCACGCGCTTGTCGGCAAAGATGTCACGGCCAAGGTTGAAGACGAAGCCCGAGTTGTCCGGCGGGGTGCCGTCGGGCAGGTCCTCGGTCTTCACCCAGCCCTTCTGGACGGCGGGGAAGTCGTAACCCGTCGCCCACTGGCGCGAGTTGCCCTCGGTCCGGAAGCTGTATTCCCCGGCCTTGAAGGCCTCGAACTCCGCCGCCTCGTCCGCGAAATACTCGACCCGGATGGTGTCGAAGTTGTGCCGCCCGATGTTCACCGGCAGGTCCGCGCCCCAATAGTCAGGGTTGCGCTTGTAGACGATGCGGCGGTTCACGTCGTAGCTGTCCAGCATGTAGGGGCCGGAGCCGGGCGAGGTTTCCATGCGCGGCTCGTCCAGCCGGGCGCCGGTCTCGTCGAACCACGCCTTGGAGAAGACGGGCGTCGAGCCGACCTGATCGATCAGCGACCGGCGCGAGATGTCGGGGGCGAAGGTGAACTTCACCGTGTGGTCGTCCAGTGCCTCGGCGGTCAGGACGCGTTTCTTCACCGCGGCGGCGTAGGAGGGCAGCCCCTGCTCGAGGAAGAGGTTGTGCGAGAAGACCACGTCATCGGCCGTCACCGGCGTGCCGTCCGAGAAGGTCGCCTCGGGGCGCAGGTGGAAGATGACCCAGGTCTTGTCCGCGTCGTATTCGAGGCTCTCGGCCAGCAGCCCGTATTGCGCGCCGTATTCATCGGCGGGCGCCGTGCCGTCGAGCAGGCTCTCGTACATCATCGAGGAGAGCGCGCCGGCCCGGCCGCGCACCGAATAGGGGTTGAGGCTGTCGAAGGTGCCCGCCGCGGAGATCGCCAGCTCGCCGCCCTTGGGCGCCTCCGGGTTCACGTAGTCGAAATGGGCATAGTCGGCCGGGTACTTCAGCTCGCCGAAGTAGGAATAGCCGTGGCTCTTGATGACCGGGTCATCGCCTGCGTCCTGCGCGCGGGCGGCATTGGCCAGCGCCAGCCCCGTGACGAGGGCGCCGAGGGTCAGGAGCCCTGCGACCTGACGCCGCAGGCGGCCCTCCCTCGCGTCCAGCGCTCTCGCGGCCGTCGCAGCAGCCGGACGGGTCCGGGTAAGGGGCAAAGTCCGCATCAAGATCCTCCGGTGAGACGACAGAAACATCTGGGGTCACAAGCTAAAGGAGCCCCGCAGGACTTCAAGGCGAGAATGCGTGACACTCACGTGAACGGGACACCACCGCCCGCCTGCAGGCCCCAACCCTGCCGCCCTGCCCGTTTTCTTCGAAGAAAACGGACCGGAAAATGCGCATTTTCCGGACAGCGCGGCGGCGGAATCGCAAAGGCCGCCCCCGGGTGGGAGCGGCCCTGAAATCCGTGCCCTCAGGCTGCAGCGATCAGAGACCCTGCAGGTAGGCGATCAGGTTCGCGCGGTCCTCGACCTTGCCCAGACCGGCGAAGGACATCTTGGTGCCGGGCGCCGCTGCCTTGGGGTTTTCGAGGAAATGGCTCAGGTTTTCAGGGGTCCAGGTCTCGCCGACCTGCTCCAGCGCGCCGGAGTAGCCGAAGCCGTCCACGCTGTCGATCGCGCGGCCCACGACACCGTCGAGGTGCGGACCGGTGGCATTGGTGCCGTCGATCTTGTGGCAAGCCTTGCACTTGTTGAAGACGCGTGCGCCGGCGCCTGCATCTGCGGAGGCGAAGACCTCCTCGAAGCTCGGCCCTTCTTCGGCGGCAGCCCCGCCCTCGTCGGCGCCGGTGTCGATCACATAGGCCTGGGCGTGTTCAGCGCCATGGCCGCCGCTGATGGTATACATTTCCTCCGCGGCCCATTTGCCCAGCAGGAACACGAGAAGCGCCCCGCAGAATCCCCCCAGTACCTTGGTCATCGTCATAGTGTCGAACATGCGCGCCCTAGCCTTCTCAATGAATGTCGGTAGCCCTCCAGCGCGTATCTACCCGCTTCCCCTCGCGTCTGGCAAGGTGTACGAACCGCGACCAAACGCCCGGGCCTCCTCCCGGGAAAAGGTTTAACCGAAAGACAGTTCCATGACCAGACGCATCGCATTCCAGGGGGAACCCGGCGCTTACTCTCATCAGGCCTGCCGACAGGCGCGGCCCGACTTTGAAGCAATGCCCTGCCGGACCTTCGAGGACGCGATCGAGGCCGTCCGCAAGGGCGAGGCCGATCTGGCCATGCTGCCGGTCGAGAACTCCACCTACGGCCGCGTCGCGGACATCCACACGCTGCTGCCGAAATCCGGCCTCCACATCATCGAGGAGGCCTTCGTGCGGGTGCATATCAACCTGCTGGGGATGCCGGGCACCAAGGTGTCGGACATCCGCACCGCGATGAGCCACACGGTGCTGCTGGGCCAGTGCCAGGACTTCCTGCGCGAACACAAGATCCACCGCGAAACCGGTGCCGATACCGCGGGCTCGGCCCGTCACGTAGCAGAGGTGGGCGATCCCTCCCTCGGGGCGCTGGCCTCCGAGCTGGCGGGCGAGATCTACGGCCTCGACGTGCTGGCCCGGCATATCGAGGATTTCCAGAACAACACCACCCGCTTCCTCGTCATGTCGCCCGAGATGGACACCACCCGGCGCGGCGAGCACGGCATGGTCACCACCTTCGTGTTCCAGGTCCGCAACATCCCGGCCGCGCTCTACAAGGCGCTTGGCGGCTTCGCGACCAACGGGATCAACATGACCAAGCTGGAAAGCTACATGAAGGGCGGCTCCTTCACGGCGACGCAGTTCTACGCCGACATCGAGGGCCACCCCGAGGATCCGCCCGTCCAGCGCGCGCTGGAGGAGCTGAGCTTCTTCACCAAGGAGATGGAGATCCTCGGCGTCTACCCGGCGGACGCCCGCCGGGCCTGACCGCTCGAGCGGTGCCCGCGCTCGTGACATGGGCCCATGAAAATGCAAAAGCCGCGCAGGACCCTGCGCGGCTTTGTCATGTTCCGGTCCGGGAACGGCCCCGGGGGCCTCAGGCGGAGGGCGTGGTGGCCCGGTAGCTGGCCGCGATCTCCTCGCCGAAGTCCGCCAGCCGCAGCGACAGCCGCTTGGTCAGGTTGGACTTGGCCATCTTCACCGATTGCACCATCAGCCGCGCCGACAGCGTCTTGGGCTTGACCTCGAAGCTACAGGAAATCCGCGTCCGCCCGGGGGCGAGGGCCACGAACTCCAGCACCGTCTCGGCCCCGAAGCTGTCCGATTCCGCGAGGAACTCCAGACGGTTCGGCCGGTCATATTCCTTGAGGGTCACGTCGAAGTTGCGCGTCCGGCCCCGGAACTCCGCCGAGACGGCCCAGGTCAGGCCGGGCGCGATCTCGGTCGCGCCGCCCTTGCGTTCGATCTTGGCACCCCGGCGCAGCACGCCTCGTTCGAAGGTCTCGAAATCGGCGCAGCGGTCGAAGACATACTCGATCGGCGCCTCGATATCTTCCTTCACCGTCAGTTTCATGGCGGTCCTGTTCCTTAGCTCTGCCCCGGGGGCAATCTGGCGTCAATCCAGCCGGTCCGCAAGCCAGTTGCGCAGGATGAACTCGGCAATGGCGCCCCTGCGCGGGCGGCGCACACTGGGGTGCAGGCCCGAGAAGATCTCGGCCACTTCGTCGCGGTGGAACCAGCGCGCATCCTCCAGTTCGGCCGGGTCCAGCGTGACCTCCTCCGAGAGCGCCTCGCCGGTACATCCGAACATCAGCGAGTTCGGGAAGGCCCAGGGCTGGCAGAGCTGGTAGCGCACCGCGCCCACCTCGATGCTGGCCTCTTCCCGGACCTCGCGGCGCACGGCCGCCTCGATCGTCTCGCCCGGCTCCACGAAGCCCGCCAGCAGGGAATACATCCCCTCGGCCCAGCCCGGAGACCGGCCAAGAAGCACCGAATTTCCCCGCGTGATCAGCATGATGACCACCGGGTCCGTGCGCGGGAAATGCTGCCCGCCGCAGGCCGGGCAGGACCGCTGCCATCCCGACTGGATCACGACGGACGGCTGGCCACACTGCGAGCAGAAGCGATGGGTGGAATGCCACGAGAAGAGCGCCCGCGCCGTGGCCGCCAGTTCCGCCTCGCGCGGGGTGAGATCGGCCATGACGGCGCGCAGGTCGCCAAAGGCAAACCCCGGCTCGATCTCGGGGTGCGGCGGCGGGGGCATCCCCGGGTGCCAGTCCGGCGGCAGGTCCGGGGCCCATTCCGAGATATCGAGGGCGAAGGTCAGCGCCCCCTCCTCGCGGCCCAGAAGGGTGGGCCGGGTCTCGCGGTCCTGCAGCACCGGGTGGTCCAGCGGCAGCCGCGCCACGCGCGGCCCCGCCATGAGCACCATGCCGCGCCAGAACAGCAGGCAGGCACCCCCTGCCCCGGCCAGCGCCGCCAGATCATCGCGCCCGCGCAGTTCCGCCGCCCGGTCCAGCCCCGACCCGCCGAAGGTCACCTCGTCCTGAAGTCCGCCCATCTTGTCCTTTCCGACCGCGTGGCCCCGCAAACAGGCGGTCCGCCCTTGGCCCGCGCCCCCCGGGCCGCGGCCAGAGGGACTGTCGTCACGTCGCCTTGATCCCAACGTTGTTTTTTGACCTGTCCGTCAAACCTGCGTCATGCTGGTGTCTAGTATTCCAGCAGAGGAATCAAGGAGCAGGCGATGACCACGTTTAGAAGCAAAGTCCTTTCGCGCCGGAGTTTTCTGGCACAGACCATGGCGGGCGCATCCTTGCTCAGCCTGCACCCCTTCTCGGCCCGGGCGGCCGTGAACCAGGCCCATCTCCGCATCATGGAGACGACGGACCTGCACGTGCATGTCTTCCCGTACAATTATTACGCTGACCGGCCCGACGATACCGTGGGCCTGGCGCGCACCGCGGCCCATGTGGCTGACATCCGCGCCGAGGCGACCAACTCCATGCTGCTGGACAATGGCGACTTCCTGCAGGGCAACCCGCTGGGGGACTACATCGCCTATGAGCGCGGGATGAAGGAGGGCGACCTCCACCCGGTGATCGCCGCCATGAACACCCTCGGCTTCGATGCCTCGACGCTGGGCAACCACGAGTTCAACTACGGGCTCGACTTCCTGATGAAGTCGGTCGCGGGCGCCAACTTCCCCGTCATCTCGGCCAACGTGGTCAAGGAGATGGCCGCCAACCCGACCGGCGACAAACCCCTGATGAAGCCCTACGTGATCCTCGACCGGATGGTTACCGACGGCTCGGGCGTGGAGCATCCGATCCGCGTGGGCCTGATCGGCTTCGTGCCGCCGCAGATCATGAACTGGGACCGCAAGCACCTCGAAGGCAACGTGAAGACCCGCGACATCGTCGAGACCGCCCGCGCCTACGTGCCCCAGATGAAAGAGGAAGGCGCCGACATCATCATCGCGCTCAGCCACTCCGGCATCGGGTCCGCCGATCACACCGAGGGGATGGAGAACGCCTCCGTCCCGCTGGCGGAGGTCGAGGGAATCGACGCGCTGCTCACCGGCCACTCGCACCTCGTCTTCCCGTCGCCCACCTATGATGGCTTTGCCGCCGTGGACGCCACCAAAGGCGAGATCCACGGCAAGCCCGCCACCATGGGCGGCTTCTGGGGCTCGCACCTCGGCGTGATCGACCTGATGCTGGAACGCGACGGCGGCGGCTGGCGCGTGCTGATGCACGAGGTCGCCACCCGGCCGATCTACAAGCGCAACGAGGACCGTTCGATCACCCCGCTGGTGGAAAGCGTCGACACGGTCGAAAGCTCCGTCCGGCAGCAGCACGAGGAAACCCTGGCCTATGTGCGCCGCGCCGTGGGCAAGACCTCGGCCCCGCTCTATTCCTACTTTGCCCTCGTGGCCGACGATCCCTCGGTGCAGATCGTCTCGATCGCGCAGACCTGGTACATCAAGCAGATGCTGGCCGGCACGAAATACGCCGACCTGCCCCTGCTCTCGGCTGCGGCGCCCTTCAAGGCCGGGGGCCGCGGCGGCCCGGACTACTACACCGACGTGCCCGTGGGCGACGTGGCGATCAAGAACGTGTCCGATCTCTATCTCTATCCCAACACGATCCGCGCGGTGAAGATCACCGGCGCGCAGCTCAAGGGCTGGCTGGAGCGGTCCGCCGGGATGTTCAACCAGATCACCCCCGGAGAGGCGGACCAGCTGCTGCTGAACACCGCGTTCCCGAGCTACAACTTCGACGTGATGGACGGGGTCAGCTACCAGATCGACCTGAGCCAGCCCTCACGCTTCAACGCCAAGGGCGAGCTGGCCGATGCGGAGGCCACGCGGATCGTGAACCTGACCTACGAGGGCCAGCCGGTGACCGACGACATGGAATTCGTCGTGGCCACCAACAATTACCGCGCCTCCGGCGGCGGCAGCTTCCCCGGCGCCATGGGCGACACGATCATCTTCGAGGGCCCGGACACCAACCGCGACGTGATCGTGCGCTACATCGTGGAACAGGGCACCATCGAGCCCTCCGCCGATGCCAACTGGACCTTCGCGCCGATACCCGGCACGACCGTTCTCTTCGACACCGGCCCCAAGGCGACGCAATATGCCGCCGACGTGAAGGGCGTGCAGATCGAACCGGCGGGCGAGGGCCCCGACGGTTTCGCGCGGTTCCGCATCACGCTCTGAGCCCTGCGCTCCGGATCGAGGGGGGGGGGCTGTCTGCCCCCCGCACCCCCCGAGGATATTTTCGAACAGTGGATGGGACGGGTTGCATTGCGCGCCCGTCTTTCCTATATGGCCGCTTGAGAGGTTGGCGCGGGCAGGCACCTCGCCAACCCGGTCAGGTCCGGAAGGAAGCAGCCGTAACGAGCCCCGCTTGGGTCGTTGTCCAGCCTCTCACCTTATCCCCGCCATTCGTCACAGAGACGGGCCCCTGACAGGGGCCCTCTGTGTGTTGCCAGGCCGTGTCGCTGATACGGGCTCAGTCGGCGCGGGCTTTGGCGCTCCGGCGACGCGCCGTCAGTAGAGCGTCACGGCGTCCGGCTGCATCATGTAGCTTACCGCCACATTGGACTGGCCGTCCGAATAGCGCACCGTCTGGACCGAGGTCTCCATCGCCAGCGTGCCCTCGATCCAGACTGCGGTATAGAGCCCGGCGACCTCGATACCTTCCGGATAGCGGACGTGGATCATCTGGTTGGCGGGCGGCGGCGGGGTGTGGATGCAGGCGCCCACCGTGGGAACAAGCAGGAACTCCACCGCCTTGCCATCGCGAAACTCCAGCGCCAGCAGGTAGCCCGGCATCCGCACGTCCTCGCCCAGCAGGTCGGTGCTGACCGCCGAAGCCGCACGGCTGCGGTTCTCGATGATCGCCGTGCGCGCCGCGAAGAGGGCATCCACGTCGAGCCCCTGCGTGGCCATCTCCGCCCGCAGGGCCTGCGCCTTCTCCATGTCACCGCCGCCACTCTCGATCCGCACGATGGCGCGCAGGGTGTCGAGCTGGTCGGGCGTCAGGTTCTCGAAGGGATTTTCCAGCGCCGTGCTCGGCGGGGAGAGATCCGCCCAGGAAAGCTCGCGCGGTGTGGCCCATAGAGCGGAGGCGCCGGCCGCGAGGAGGAAGGCGGAAAGCAGCAGAGGTCGCGTCGTCATCGGTAGGGTCCCTTCATCTCCGCCGGAAGCCCGGCCCTGGTCCCGTTCAGTCTTACATGCGCGGGCTCAGCCCGTCGGCGAGTGTCATCCGGTAGACCCGCAGCGCGGGCAGCAGCGCGGCGGCGAGTCCCGCCAGCAGGATCGCCCCCATCATGGCAAGCTCTCCCCGCCCCGCCAAGCCCGCACCGATGCGCATCCCGAAGCGGGCCGAAAGGATCGGGTCGGCCAGCAGGGTCGCCACGGTCAGCAGAAGGGAGCCGAGCGCCAGCCCGCCCAGCGTCAGAACCGCCGCCTCGATCAGGATCAGCGCAAAGACCCGCGCGGGCGTCGCCCCCACCGACCGCAGGATCGCGAACTCGCGCCGTCGGGCCTCCAGCGTCGCACTCAGCATGACCACCATGCCGGTGATCCCCGCCAACGCCACGGCCCAGGCCATCAGTTGCAGCGCCGTCTCCGCCGTGCCGGTGATCGACCAGAGTTCCAGCAGGGCGACATTGGGCAGCACGGCCGAAATCGCCTCACCCCGGTACTCCGAGAAGGCGCGTTGGAGGCCGAGGACCGCCCCGCGATCCGCCAGCCCGACGTAGACCGCATTCAGCAGGTCGGGTGTGTGTTCGTGACCGGCGTGCGCATCGGGGACGTCCTCCGCCCCGTGCCCGTGGTCGTCGTGGTCGTGGCCGTCGTGGTCGTCATGCTCGGGGTCGTCGTGATCGTGATCACCGTGATCCGCCTGCCCCTCTGACCCCCCGGCAGCTGGGCTGACATCATGGGCGTGGTCCGTCGCCATATCGTGGTCGGGGTCATGCTCGTGATCTTCGGCTGCGGAGAGGTCGGCCTCATGCGCGTGATCAACGTCTTGGGCATGATCGGCGTCCTGCGCCGCCTCGGCCTCCGGGACATGGTCCACCGGATGCCCCCCGTGCCCTTCCGGCGTTGCATCATCTTCCACGGCGAGCCCCCCTGGCATGGCGGGCTCACCGGCGCCCGGCGCGGCGAGACCGCTTCCTGCCAGCGGATCGTCGAAGGGATCCGCCGCCACCGGCCCGCGCGCCGCGTGCAGCGCATCGAACCCGGCCAGCGAGACCAGCACCATCCGGTCCACCGCGGTGCCGGTCCGCTCCAGCACACCGGTGATGGTGAAGGGCGCGTCCTCATGCACATCGAAGGCGACGGCCCCGGCGCCATGGGCATTCACGATGACTGTCCCGGGCGCATAGCCGAACCGGGCGGCCACCTCGGCCCCCACCACGGCGCCCGCCGCATCGCCTTCCTCGAAAGGCACGCCCTGCGCGAAGACAAGCGGCTGGCCGCCACTGTGGCGCAGGCGGGTGAAATAGGCATCGGTCGTTCCGATCACCGGGAAACCGCGATGGTTGTCGCCCATCTGCATCGGCACTGCCCAGGCGACCTCAGGCCGGGCGGCGACCATCTCGTAGGTGTCGCGGCTGATCCCGGGCCCGGCGGAGCCCACGCCGAAGACCGTCGCCATGAGGATCTGCACCGGGTTGCCCCGCGCCGCGACGATCAGGTCGATGCCCGAGGCGGAATTGGCGAAACTGTCGCGCGCCTCGGTGCGCAGCCGCTCCACCCCGAGGATCAGGGCCACGCTGAGGGCGATCGACGCCATGGTCAGCGCCGCCACGAACCGCCGGTTCCACAGGCTGCCGAGCGCGACACCGATCATGGCGCGATCCACCGGTTCAGGTCGCGGAAGTCGAGCGCCCGGTCGAAGCGCCCCTCCAGCCCCCGGTCATGGCTGACGAAGAGCAGCGCCGCCCCCGCCGCCGCGCATTCGGCGGCCAGCAGGTCGGCGAAGGCCGCCTTGGCGTCCTCGTCCAGCGCCGAGGTCGGCTCGTCCGCGAGGATCAGCTCCGGCGCGCCGATCAGCGCCCGGGCCGCGGCGACGCGCTGCTGCTGGCCGATGCTGAGGGTGCGGGCCGGGGCCCGGTGCGCCGCCTCCGGCAGGTGCAGCGCGCTGAGAAGGCGATGCGCCTCCGCCCCGGGATCGCCGCCCGCGCGGGCCCGCCGTGCGGCGGAGAAGCGGCAGGGCAGTTGCACATTGTCGAGCGCGCTCATCCACGGCACGAGGTTGAAGACCTGGAAGATCATCCCGATGTGTTCGACGCGGAACCGGTCCCGTGCGCCGCCTTTCAGCATGCCGACATCGACACCTGCGACGCGGATCTGACCGGGGCCCACGTTGACCATACCCGCGATCGCCGACAGCAGCGTGGACTTGCCGCACCCGCTGGGACCGCGCAGGAACAGGTTCTCCCCCGCCGCCAGAGAGAGGCTGCGGATGTCGAGCACACCCCTGGGCGCTCCGGGCCATCCGAAGGAGAGGTTATCCAGCACCAGAACCGGAGACATCACACGCGCACACCATTGAACCTATGGGCCTTTTGCGAACCGCGGCGGAGTGCCCGCCGGCCCGCGGGCTCACGATGCATGGCCCCCTGCCCGGTGGCAAGGCGCACCGGCCCTCTCCGGGCCCGGCTGCGACAAGGTGCCCGCGATGGCCGCATCCCGCGCATTCCGCGCGGCCCGCCGGACGATCCCTAGGCGCCTGTCACCGTCATCAGCAGCATCGCGCAGACCACCAGCAGCGCCAGCCCGGCCGGCCCCCAGGCCACCCGGCGCGGCAGGCTGCCCGGTGCGAAATCGCGGGCGCGCACGAGAATCACCAGCGCCAGCAGAGAGGCGAGGCACTGCAGCCCGGCCAGCCAGAAGGCCCGCCCGATCCCGGAGACGAGCATCCCGGGCCCCGCGGGGATCAGGTGCGGCACGAGGAAGGAGCCGACGAAGGCCAGCCCCCAAAGGGCGAAAAGCGTCCAGTAAAGGGACGCGGAGGGCGCACGCGAAGCGCGCGATGTCGAAGCGGTTTCCGGGGTCTCGGCCTGCATGGGCGGAGCCTATCACAGGTGCCGCGCGGGGGAAGCCGCTATCGGGTGGATCTTGCCGCGCCCTCCCCTTACCTTGGCGCGGTGAAGCAGGGCCCGGAACGAACATGAGCGACGCCACAGACAGCAAACCCGCCTACCAGGTACTCGCGCGGAAATACCGCCCCGAGACCTTTGCCGACCTCGTCGGCCAGGAGGCGATGGTCCGCACGCTCAAGAACGCCTTTGCCGCCGACCGGATCGCGCAGGCCTTCATCATGACCGGCATCCGCGGGACCGGGAAGACGACGACGGCCCGGATCATCGCCAAGGGCATGAACTGCATCGGCCCCGACGGCGAGGGCGGCCCCACCACCGAGCCCTGCGGCCAGTGCGAACACTGCCGCGCGATCATGGAAGGCCGCCATGTCGACGTGATGGAGATGGACGGCGCCTCGCACACCGGCGTCAATGACATCCGCGAGATCATCGACAGCGTGAACTACCGGGCGGCCTCGGCGCGCTACAAGATCTACATCATCGATGAGGTGCACATGCTCTCGACCAGCGCGTTCAACGCGCTGCTCAAGACGCTGGAAGAGCCGCCGGCCCATGTGAAGTTCATCTTTGCCACCACCGAGATCCGCAAGGTGCCGGTCACGATCCTGTCGCGCTGCCAGCGCTTCGACCTGCGCCGGATCGAGCCCGAGGTGATGATTGCGCTCCTGCGCAAGATCGCAACGTCGGAAAGCGCCCAGATCACCGATGACGCCCTGTCGCTGATCACGCGGGCCGCCGAAGGCTCGGCCCGGGACGCCACCTCGCTGCTGGACCAGGCGATCAGCCATGGCGCGGGCGAGACCACGGCGGAACAGGTGCGCGCGATGCTGGGCCTCGCCGACCGGGGCCGCGTGCTGGACCTCTACGAGGCGATCATGCGCGGCGACACCGCCGCGGCGCTGGCCGAGCTCTCCGCGCAATATGCCGATGGCGCCGACCCGATGGCGGTGCTGCGCGACCTGGCCGAGATCACGCACTGGATCTCGGTGGTGAAGATCACCCCCGATGCCGCCGAGGACCCGACCGTCAGCCCCGACGAGCGCGAGCGCGGGCTGGCCATGGCGGAGCAGCTGCCGATGCGGGCCATGACCCGGATGTGGCAGATGCTGCTGAAGGCGCTGGAGGAGGTCTCGGTCGCGCCGAACGCGATGATGGCCGCCGAGATGGCGGTGATCCGCCTGACCCACGTGGCCGAACTGCCCTCACCCGAGGACCTGATCCGACGGCTGCAGGACAGCCCGCCGCCGCCGATGCCCTCCGGGCCCGCGGGCGGACCGGGGGCCGGGTCCAACGGAGGCCCGACCGGCGGTCCCGGGCGCGGGCCCGACGGGGGCGGCGGAATGCCCGCCGGTGCCACGGGCGGGACCATGGCCTACGGCCGTCCCGCGGGCGGCGGCGGGGGCGGCGGCCCGGTTGCCCTGCGCGCGCAGGAGGCCGAGGCGGCGCTCGCCCGCTATCCGACCTACGACCATGTCATCGAACTGATCCGCGCCCATCGCGACGCCAAGCTGCAATGGGAGGCGGAAACCTTTGTCCGGCTGGTCAGCTATCGCCCCGGCCGGATCGAGTTCCGCCCCACCGACGATGCCCCCAAGGACATCGCCCAGAAGCTGGGCAGCGCCCTGCAGCGCTGGACCGGCAACCGCTGGGCCGTGATCGTCAGCAACGAACCGGGCGAGGAGACCATCGCCCAGAAGCGCGACGCGCAGCGGCTGGCGATCGAGGCCGAGGCCTCGTCCCATCCGCTGGTGCAGGCGCTCTTCTCGGCCTTCCCGAAGGCCAAGATCGTCGAGGTCCGCACCGCCGAGGCGCTCGCCGCGGAGGCGGAGGCGCAGGCCCTGCCCGAGGTCGAGGACGAGTGGGATCCCTTCGAGGAAGACTGACGCGCGCGCCTCACCGCGGCGCCCCCGCCCATGCGTGACCCGGGATGACCGGGATGACCGGGATGACCGGGATGACCGGGATGACCGGGATGACCGGGATGACCGGGATGACCGGGCCACGGCTGGGCACTACGTGCAAGACGGAAATGTGGGCGAGGGTCCCGTTTCGAAGGCGGCGCTTGTCTTGGGCGATCTATGCACGCCTTCGGGCGGCGTGCGGTCCGCAGCGGTGAAAGGGGGCTGTCTGCCCCCCGTCGCTGGCGCGACTCCCCCCGAGGATATTTTGGAACAGTGGATGAAGGGCCGCTGCCCCCGTCGGCAGACGCGGTCGGCACTGGCCGGTCAGCAGAGACGCGCGAACACGGCGACCCAGTAGGCCCGGCCCTGCGCGACCGCGCGGGCGGTGCCGATATGGTCGACCCGCGTGTCGAGCATCGCCGTGCGGTGGCCGGGGCTGCGCATCCACTCGATCGCGGTCTGTCGCGGCGTGTCCTGACCGAAGGCGATGGTCTCGGAGGTGCGGCAGGCGGAGAGGCCTGACTCGCGCACGCGCTTGACCACCGTCTCGCCGCGGCCATCGTAGTGACTGAAGTAGCCGTTGCGCGCCATGTCAGCGGCCCGGGCTGCGGCAATCCGGTCCAGCTCCGAGAGGCTGCGCAACAGCGGCAGCCCCTGCTGGCGGCGCATCTCGTTCACCTCCCCGGCGAGAGAGGCGCTCGACTGGCCCTGTGCGGCCGGATCGACGGTGAAGCGCAGGCCCGTCGGCACCGAGGAAGCGGCGACCGGAAGCGCAGCCAAGAGGAGCAGGAGCAGCGCGCCGAGCAGCAGAAGGCCCGACACGGGATCACGCGCAGGATCGCGCGCCGTCTGGACGTCGCCCTGCCGAGGGGGCCTTTGCGCGCGGGTCCGGTTCTGTCTCATGTGTCTTCCGATCAGCGGCCGCCGCGCGGCAGGGATACCGGCCGTCAGCGCCAGCTGGATGTGTTCGCGATGTCAGTCCCCGCTCAGCCCATCAGGGCCCGGGCGAGGGCAGTCTGCCGGGCGAGGGTTGAGGAAAGGTCAATCGTCGCCATGTGATGATCCCGGACCACCGCGCGCCCGTCAACGAAGAGGTCGCGCACCCGGGTCGGACCGGCGAGGAGCAGCGCAGCCGGGTCCCAGCTGCCCGCGCTCTCCACCCCCGAGACATCCCAGACGGCGATATCGGCGCGCTTGCCCGGGGCGAGGCGGCCGCAGTCGGGCCGCCCCAGCACATCCGCGCCGCCGCGGGTGGCGATCTCCAGCGCCTCGCGCGCGGACATGGCATCGGCCCCGCGGGCGACGCGTTGCAGCAGCATCGCCTGGCGCGCCTCCAGCACGAGGTTGCCCGCATCGTTCGAGGCCGAGCCGTCGACGCCGAGCCCCACCGGCACGCCCGCGTCGCGCATGGCGCGCAGCGGCGCGATGCCCGAGCCGAGGCGGCAGTTGGAACAGGGGCAATGGGCAACGCCGGTCCGGCTGCGGGCGAAGAGGTCGATCTCCTGCCCATCGAGTTTCACGCAATGGGCGTGCCAGACGTCGGGGCCGGTCCAGCCGAGGTCTTCGGCGTATTGTCCGGGGCGGCAGCCGAAGGTCGCCAGCGAATAGGCCACGTCCTCGTCGTTCTCGGCCAGGTGGGTGTGCAGCATCACCCCCTTGTCGCGGGCCAGCAGCGCGGCGTCACGCATCAGCTCGCGGCTCACCGAGAAGGGCGAACAGGGCGCGAGGCCGACGCGGACCATGGCGCCCTCGGAGGGATCATGGAAGGCATCGACCACGCGGATCATGTCCTCGAGGATGGCGGCTTCCCGCTCCACGAGGCTGTCCGGCGGCAGGCCGCCCGCACTTTCGCCGATGCTCATGGCGCCGCGGGTGGGATGGAATCGCAGGCCGATCTCGCGCGCGGCGGCGATGGTGTCTTCGAGCCGCGCGCCGTTGGGATAGAGGTAGAGATGGTCCGAGGTCATCGTGCAGCCGGAGAGCGCAAGCTCCGCCAGCCCGGTGAGGGCGGAGACATGCATCTCCTCGGGGCCGAAGCGTTCCCAGATCGGGTAGAGCGTGCGCAGCCAGCCGAAGAGCAGCGCGTCCTGACCGCCGGGCACCGCGCGGGTGAGGCTCTGGTAGAGGTGATGATGCGTGTTCACGAGGCCGGGCGTGATGACGCAGCCGCTGGCCGGGATGACCTCGCCCGTCGTTTCCAGCCCCTGCCCGATGGCGGCAACCTTGCCGTCGCGGATCAGGATATCCGCGCCCGACAGCTCGCTGCGGTCGTCGTCCATTGTGAGTATGCGGTCTGCACCGCGGATCAAGGTCTCGGGCATGGGGCGCTCCTCCGGTGGCGGGATCGGGATAAGTTACGCAGAAGAGCCCGCCCGACGCCAGTGTGACCGGGCGGCGGAGCGGGACCGCAGGGGACAACGCGGATGGCGAGGCCTCGGGTAGGCACGTCCATGTGCACGGGTCAGAGGCAGCGGATCGCCGTTTGGACACGGTCGGTGGCGGCCAGCGACGGTCTGTCGAGGCCGGCCATCTGAGGCAGGGCAGTTGAAGAACGCCGCCCGCGCCGATCAGTCGAGACCGGCGTCGGACAGGATCGCCAGCGCCGCCGCGTGGACCTCGGCATTGGCCGCCGCCAGCACCCGGCCGCCGCCATGGGCCTTGCCGCCCGCCCAGTTGGTGACGAGGCCGCCCGCCGCCTCGATCACGGCGATCGGCCCACCGACATCGTAGGGATGCAGCCCGGCCTCGATCACGAGGTCGATCTGCCCCGCCGCGAGCAGCGCATAGGCGTAGCAATCGGTGCCGTAGCGGACGAGGCGCACCCGCGACGCCACCTCACGGAAGGCCGCGCCCTCGGCGGGGGTGCCGACCTCGGGGAAGGTGGAGAAGAGCGTCGCCTCGGCAAGCGGCCGCGCGGGCCGGACGCCAAGGGCCACCTTGCCTAGCGGGCCGGTCATCTCGGAGACGCCAAGGCCGCCGACAAAACGTTCGCCGGTATAGGGCTGGTCGATGATGCCGAAGATCGGGCCGCTTTCGTCGGAAAGGGCGATCAGGACGCCCCAAGTGGGCGTGCCGCTGATGAAACTGCGGGTGCCGTCGATCGGGTCCAGCACCCATGTCAGGCCGCTGGTGCCCTCGAAATTGCCCATCTCCTCTCCGAGGATGCCATCCTCGGGACGGCGGGCTGCGAGGATCTCGCGCATGGCGGCCTCGGCGGCGCGGTCGGCCACCGTGACCGGATCGAAGGCCGCGGCATCCTTGTTGTCCGCGGTCAGATCGGTGCGCCGGAAATGGGGCAACACGGCCCGGCGTGCGGCATCTGCCAACGCATGGGCCGTGTCGATGATGTCTGCGATCTGCTCAGGTGTCATGTCCGCCCCGCCTCTGTGGTACAGGGGGCAGGGCTACCGCAGCAGAGCGTTTCGCTCAAGCCACGTCGGACAGGACGCGGGCAAGCTCGAACAGGCGACGACGCTGATTCTCCGGGATGGAATAGTAGGACCGGATCAGGTCCAGGGCTTCCTTGTCGCCCATCAGGTCGGCGGGCACATTGCCCTGTTCACGTTCGGTCTGACCGTCTTCCAGCCCTTCGAAGAAGAAACTGACCTGCACGTCCAGCGCATCGGCGATGTCCCAAAGGCGGGACGCGCTGACACGGTTGGCACCGGTCTCGTACTTCTGGATCTGCTGAAACTTGATCCCGACACGCTCTGCCAATTGTTGCTGGGTCATTCCGACAAGCCAGCGACGATGACGGATGCGTTTACCAACATGAACATCTACAGGGTGAGTCATATGGCGGCTCCTTCAACTACCTTACTAGTGCGGGCATAAGAAGAGGAGCGCCTGAACGCCGCCCCAACCCAGTCCCTAGTTAAATTACGCCGTGCATCCCTTCAGCGTGGCGTTGATCGTAACAGCTTTGACCTTCAAATCAAGAAAGATACACACGACACGCGAGTAACTCCGCGCAGCGGCGACAATTCTAGCGGGAACCCTGCATAGCTGTCTCCAGATGCGACAATAGACGGCCAAACCCCTTGTTTTCAGCCCTTCCAGAGGAGCGTTGCGCCCCGGGCGCCTCCGCCGCTACGCTGCACCGGCTCCACAGGATGAGGTTCTGATGAAATCCCTACAAATCAAAACATTGGGCGCGGCGCCGGTCTGGACCGAAACCGGGACACCGATTCCCGCGTCCGGGGAAATCCTCGTGAGGATAAAGGCTTGCGGCCTGAATTTCGCCGATACGCTGATGATCGAGGGCAAGTATCAGGACATGCCACCGCTGCCGATCACCATGGGGATGGAGGTCGCCGGGATCGTGGAGGCCCTTGGCCCTGACACCACTGGACCGGCGCCCGGCACACGAGTCGCGATCTACGGCGGGTCGGGCGGGCTCGCCGAATACGGGTGCTTCCCCGTCGAACGGGTTGTTGCGCTACCGGAAACGATGAGTTTCGAAGACGCCGCCGCTCTGCAGATCGCCTATGGCACCAGCCACGTTGCTTTGCAGCACAAAGCACGGCTGGCGCCCGGTGAAACCCTTCTGGTGCTGGGGGCGGCGGGGGGCGTGGGCCTGACCGCGGTGGAGATCGGCAAGCTGATGGGCGCCCGGGTGATCGCCTGCGCCCGTGGCGCCGAGAAGCTGGAGATTGCACGTCATGCGGGTGCCGATCACGTGATCGACAGCGGCTCCGACGACCTCCGCGAAATGGTGAAATCGCTTGGCGGGGCCGACGTGGTCTATGACCCGGTGGGTGGCGATCTCTTCACCGCGGCCTTCCGGGCCTGCAAGCCCGAGGCGCGAATCCTGCTGATCGGATTCGCCAGCGGCAAACTGCCCGAGTTGAAGCCGAACCACATGCTGGTGAAGAACATCGACCTGATGGGCTTCTACTGGGGCGGCTACCTCAAGTTCCGCCCCGAGGTGATCACCGAGAGCCTCGCCCAGCTGGTCGCCTGGCACGGCGAGGGCAGGATCAAGCCCCACATCAGCCACCTGCTGCCGCTGGCGCGCGCCGAGGAGGGGCTGGACCTGCTCCGCACCCGCCGCTCCACCGGCAAGGTGGTGATAACGATCTGACCTATTTGCAGCGGAAGTGGGCGCGCAGCATGTCCGCCATCCGCTCCGTCACCTCGCCGGTGGTGCGGGGCTGAAGGTACATGTTGATGTTCTGCGCGGGCAGTTGAGGCAGGTCGCCGCCGTGATCGATGGTCGAGAGGTAGGAGGCCTCCGTGCCCTCGATCATCGCCCCCACCGCGAGGTCGGCCGAGATCGTCGCCTCGACGGTGCGGTCGCTGTCGGTCTCGACCGCGTTTTCCCAGTCGATGCCCGCCTCCTCCAGCGCGCGAATCGCGCGAGGCCGGAACAGGCAGTTCCGACCGGAGGCAAACCGCAGCGGCCGCTGCCGCCAGGCCGAGCCCTCGGGCGCGCCGATCCAGACCAGCGGGCGCTGGTCCAGCGTCTCCCCCCCCTCGCCCACCGAGACCTCGGTGGTCAGTATGATGTCGAGCTCGCCCCGCGCGAAATCCTCCTTGAGCGCGGTCGTGTAGGCCGAGACGAGATGCACCTTCATGCGCGGAAACTCGGCGTTGAAACGCTGCAGCACCTTCGGCAGCACCGGGTAGACGATGTCATGGGGCACGCCGAGGCGAATCTCGCCCTCGAAAACCTTGCTGGTCAGGCGCGACATGGCCTCGTCGTTCATCTCCACCATGCGGCGGGCATAGCCCAGCAGCTGCTCGCCCTCTGCGGTCAGGGCCACCCGGCGGTTGGCCCGGTCCAGCAGCGCAAGACCCAGCAGATCCTCCAGCCTTTTCAGCTGCATGGAGACGGCGGACTGGGTGAAGTTCAGCACCCCCGCCGCCCGGGTGACGCCGCCATGGTCGGCCACCGCCACGAAGCTGCGCAGGGCGGTCATGTCAAGGTTTCTCATATCATCACCAATATTGATGCCAGACCGAAAGAACATTCATTTTCAATATTGATCATACTGCGCCATATCCATCAACAGAAATAATTCAATACGCCGGACTTATCAGCAAACGGAAAGGATGGAAGAGATGGCGACCTTCACGCAACTTAACACCCGCACCGTGACGACCCCCCGGCCGCAATTTGCGATTCTGGGTTGGTTGTTCACCCTCATGGCCGTGTCCCGCAGCCGCACCAAGCTGGCCGAACTGGACGACGCGCTGCTCAACGACATCGGGGTGACCCGTGCCGAGGCGCTCAAGGAAGCGCAGCGCCCGATCTGGGATCTCGGCGGCCTGCGCGGCTGACCCTGCCTCCTTGCGGACCGGACCGCCCGCGGACAGCGCCCCCTCGCTGCGTCCCGCGGGCATCCACGCCAGATCAACTGGCCCGGTTCGTCGGCCCGCTGCGCGGGCCGCACGCCCGCCGGATCGGCCCATTTGGCCGGACCGGCGGGCGCTGACGTAATTGTCAGACAGATGACAGCATTTCGAGAACACAAGTTCTTGAAATGTGCCCCTTCCTTCCCGATATTTCGAAGCGAACGGTCCCGCATGGGACATTGACCTGTTTTCGGGAGGCTTGAATGGCTGAATTCAACACGATGCGCACCGCTGCCGGCACGCGCAGCGCCGCGATTGACGAGGGCCTCCGCGCCCACATGAACAAGGTCTACGGCACGATGTCCGTGGGCATGTTCCTGACCTTCCTCGTGGCATGGGCCGTGGGCTCCAGCCCCGAGCTTCTGAGCGTCTTCCGCGATCCGATGACCCTCAAGCCGAACATCCTCGGCTGGATCATCATGTTCGCCCCGCTGGGCATGATCTTCGCCTTCGGTGCAGCCATCAACCGGCTGTCCGCCGCTGGCGCGCAGCTCTTCTTCTATGCCTTCGCAGCCGTCATGGGCCTGTCGCTGAGCTGGATCTTCGTGGCCTTCACCGGCATGTCGATCGCCCAGGTCTTCCTCGTGACCTCGATCTCCTTCGCGGGCCTGTCGCTCTGGGGCTACACCACCAAGAAGGACATCTCCGGCTGGGGCTCCTTCCTGATCATGGGTGTGATCGGCCTGATCGTCGCCTCGATCCTGAACATCTTCATCGGCTCGGGCGCACTGGCCTTCGGCATCACCATCCTCGGCCTGCTGATCTTTGCCGGCCTGACCGCCTATGACACCCAGAACATCAAGGTGACCTACCTGCAGCACGCCCACACCGGCGACAGCGAATGGCTGGGCAAGGCCGCGATCATGGGCGCGCTGAACCTCTACATGGACTTCATCAACATGTTCATGTTCCTGCTTCAGCTGATGGGCAACCGCGAGTAAGCCCGTCCAGCCTGACGCCTTTCGAGGGCCGGTCCTGCGGGACCGGCCCTTTTCGTTTGCGGCGCTGTCTGGTTGGGACTGCGCCTTTTGCCTCCGCATCTGCATGCGACCGCACCCGTCAGGTGCGGCAGCGATGCACGAGGACGGCAAGGCGGAAGGCCAATGGTCCCACGGCCAGCGACAGGACGAAGGCGATCGGCCAGGCGCGGAGGAAGCTCCAGCCCCAGTGCGCCAGCCAATCGGGCTGCGGCCCAGCCTGGACGTAACCCATGATCAGTGTCATGGCGGCGGCCATCATCAGGGAGATGAAGACCTGGGCGGTGAGAACGAGGGATTTCGTGTGCTGCATTCTGTGCTCCTAAAGGGGAGATGCAGCGGGCCCGGCAGGTCACGACGCAGCATCCCCCGGTGTCGGGTGGATGCCGCGGGATCCTCGGGCGAGGTGCGTGCCTGCCGCGCGGGGCGACAGGGGACCGGGTTAACCAACCGGCCCACCACTTTTCGGCCCCTGCCTCTTAGGGGAAGGCCGCGCCTCGGGCAAGGCATCCGTGGCGAGGGCGCGCCTGCGCGGGCCTCGGGCGTGGGAGGGGGCTGTCTGCCCCCCGGGGCCGGCGGCCCCTCCCCCCGAGGATATTTGGGAACAGTGGATGGGGCGTCAGGCGAGGCTGCGCTGCATCTGGACCACCGGGAAGTAGAGGCCGGGCACGAGGCGGGTCTCGACCTTCGCCAGCGTCTCGAAGCCCTGCGCGCGGTAGAAGCCTGCGGCCGTGAGCGTCGAGAGGCAATGCACCCGTGTGACACCGGCGTGGCGGGCATGGGCAAGGATATGGCCCAGAAGCCGCTGGCCGTGGCCCTGCCGGACGGCGTCGGGGTCGACGGCCACGTGGCGGATATGAGCCTCGCCGGTGCGGGCGGCGCGCCCGTGGGGCGAGGTGTCCGTCCAGCCACCGGCGGCGAGCAGGCGGCCGTCGCTGTCCTGGGTGAGGAAATAGGTGCCGCAGCCCAAGAGCGCGGGCCGGGCCTGCCCGATATAGGGCAGCGCCTCGGTCAGGAGCGCGGGGGCATAGTCGGCGGCAAGGAGCGCGCGGTAGGACCGGCTGAGCAACCGACTGAGGGCGTCGGCGTCCGAGGGCGCGGCGGGGCGGATCGTGAGCGTGTCACACATGGGATCATGTCCTGTCGGAAGAGGGAGACAGGGCGCGACCCGGAAAGAGAAAAGCCGCGCTCTGGAAGGGCGCGGCTTTGCATCTTGTCAGTCCGTCGGAGGGCTTACTTGATCTTGCCTTCCTTGTACTCGACGTGCTTCCGCGCGACCGGGTCGTACTTGCGTACGGTCATCTTCTCGGTCATCGTGCGAGCGTTCTTCTTGGTCACGTAAAAGTGGCCCGTGCCCGCGGACGAGTTCAGGCGGATCTTAATGGTGGTCGGCTTCGCCATTTGTCTTCTCCTGCGCGGGGTGCGGCACCCTGAAGGGTGCACGTCGCCCGTGAAATCTCATGAAGCCCGCCTTTTACCGATGCCCGACGATGAGTCAACCACCATCGGCGAGGTTTTTGGCGGAATAGGCAGAAAAACGGCCCCTCCCGGCGGGAGCAGGCCGGAACGAAACAGGGGGCGGCCGAAGCCCCCCCTGCACGGGACCGCCAGTGCGGCCCCAAGTGTCGGGCCGGATTATTCCACCGGGGCCGTGGTGCCAGCCGAACCGGAGTTCATCATGGCATCGTTGTCGGCCTCTGCGGCCTGCTCGTCGGCGGTGACGAACTCGGGCGCCGCTTCGAGGTCGGCCTGGGTGGCCGAGGTCACGAGGCGCGGGTTGCCGGCGTCGTCTGCGACCACGTCCAGAGCGGCCATCTCGATGGCAACGGATTTCTCACCGAGGCCGAGGAAACCACCCACGCCGATCACGACGCCTTCGACGTTGCCGTCCATGGAGATGATGAAGTCGGAGATGTCACCGACGTTCTCGTCCATGTCGTTGTAGACGGTGGCGCCCAGCAGATCCTGTGCGAGGATCGTGTCGCCGTCCTGCATGGTGATCTGACCATCCACCGGCTTGGCGGGCTCTTCGGCCGCGGCCATGTCCGTGTCGGCGGCGGTATCGGTGCCCATGCCGGTGGCGCTGTCTGCCGGCATCGTGCTGTCGGCCGCCATGTCGGTGGAACCGTCAGCCGGGGCCATCTCGTCGGCGGCCATGTCGGTCGACTCGTCCGAGGGCATCGCCTCGTCCGAGGCCATGTCGGTCGACTCCTCGGTCGGCATGGTCTCTTCGGCGGCCATCTCGTCGGTGGCACCGGCCTCAGGCGCCGTTGCCTCGGCGGAGGCGGCGGCATCGGCTTCGGGCATGACCTGTGCGTCAGCGGGGGCTTCTTCGGTCGCCGACTGGGCGTAGGCGACGGAAATCGGGGCAGCGGCCATCAGGGCAATCAGGGCGGCGCGGCTGGTGGTCTGGAACATCGTTTTCATAACTTCGTCCTCCTCAGGAAGGCCCGCCGTTCGAGGGATGAGGCAGGCCGCGTTGTCATCGGCAGCACAACCCGCCTCCCCTCTTGCGGTTCCCCGAAAAAATCATTGAAGGCAGGCACGTTAGCGCCTGTCAGCCGCGAAATCATCGGCGGAAAATGGATCACGCACCCCTCCCGGGACCGCACGGCGCCGTGATTTTCCGGAACGCCTGCAACGGGTTCCCTGAGGCTTGGAATTTTTTGCGCGGAGGGCCTGTAAGCCGGATTCTGTCCGGGGAAAAAATCCCCTGGATGACCATTCATCTGGACGCGGGATTGCCCCCGCGCCTGTAGCTGCCAACCCGGACCCTCGAACCAAGGCGATCCTGCGGCGGTATCGCTTGCGCGACCGGCCCGCGACGGGGTCCCTATTTGGCATTGCTCCCGGTGGGGCTTGCCGTGCCGGTCCGGTTGCCCGTCCCGCGGTGGGCTCTTACCCCACCGTTTCACCCTTACCCTGCCCCTTCTTGCGAAGACGGACCCGATGGTCCGGCCAGGGCGGTCTGTTTTCTGTGGCGCTTTCCCTGGGGTTGCCCCCGCCGGGCGTTACCCGGCACCGTTGCCTTGTGGAGTCCGGACTTTCCTCGACAGCAGGCTGCCGCGGCCATCCGGCCCTCCGCGCGAGGGCGGGGTATAGCGCAAGGAGGGTTTCGCGCAAGCCCTGTTGACCTCTGCTGGGCCCCGTTAGCCCCTGCCGGTCTCCGCGGGTGCGGCATCAGCAAGGGGCGGCCCTGCCGGACGCGCCTTGCAGTTCGCGCATGGCGCTAGCCCATTGCCTGCCCCTCGCCCGGCTGTCATGATCCGCGCCGAAGAGGGGTCATATCACCATGCGCAAGTTTCTCGTCGTCCTCGATGACAGCCGTGAATGTCTGAACGCCATGCGCTTTGCCGCCATGCGCGCTGCCAACACCGGCGGCGGGGTGGCGATTCTCTCGGTCATCGCGCCGGAGGAGTTCAACCACTGGCTCGGCGTGGGCGACATCATGCGCGAAGAGGCCCGCGAGCGCATCGTGGCGCACTTCGAGGTCTTCGCGAAATGGATGCGGGACCGGCAGGGCGTCGACCCGGAGCTGGTGATCCGCGAAGGCGAGGCGGTGCCCGAGATCCTCGCGCAGATCAAGGAAGACCCCGAGATCGGTGTCCTCGTCCTCGGGGCGGGCACCGAGAAGGCGGGCCCCGGCCCGCTCGTCACTCAGATGTCGCGCAATTCCGGCAGCCTGCCGGTGCCCGTCACCATCGTTCCCGGCGACATGTCCAAGGAACGGCTGGAAGCCATCACCTGACGGGCCCTCGAGAGATGGCCGCCAATTTAGAATGATTCCAAACCTTGACCCGGAGCGGGCCGAGGCGCATATAGGTTGCCACAGCAAAACAGGGGCCACAGATGTTCATTCAGACCGAATCCACCCCGAATCCCGCCACGCTGAAGTTCCTGCCGGGTCAGACCGTGCTGGACACCGGCACAGCCGATTTCCCCACCGCCGAGGGCGCCTCCGCGTCGCCGCTCGCGACCCGCATCTTCTCCGTGCCCGGCGTTGCCGGTGTCTTCTTCGGCAATGACTTCGTCACCGTGACGAAGACCGAAGCGACGGAATGGGACCATATCAAGCCGGCAATCCTCGGCGCGATCATGGAGCACTACCAGTCCGGCCAGCCCGTGATGGCAGGCGAAGGCGTCGCACCGGCAGGCCATGCCGAGCATGACGGCCCCGACGGCGAAGTGGTGGGCCAGATCAAGGAACTGCTCGACACCCGCGTCCGGCCCGCCGTGGCGCAGGACGGTGGCGACATCACCTTCCACGGTTTCGACCGCGGCGTCGTCTACCTGCACATGCAAGGCGCCTGCGCAGGCTGCCCCTCCTCCACGCTGACGCTGAAGATGGGAATCGAGAACCTGCTGCGGCACTACATCCCGGAAGTGACCGAAGTCCGCCCCGTGGCGGTCTGACCCGGTCTCATGTCCGATCTTCTGACCCTCGGGTTCGACACATCGGCCGCGCATTGCGCGGCCGCTTTGCTGCGGGGTGACACCCTGCTGGTCTCCCGCGCCGAGGAGATGACCCGCGGCCAGGCCGAACGGCTCTTCCCCCTGCTGGAGGAAGTGCTGGCCGAGGGCGGCGTCACCTGGGCCGAGCTTGACCGCATCGGCGTGGGCGTGGGCCCAGGGAATTTCACCGGCATCCGCATCTCCGTCTCCGCCGCGCGCGGGCTGGCGCTCTCGCTCGACATTCCCGCGGTCGGGGTCAGCACCTTCGAGGCCATCGCGCTACTGGCCCCAGGGCGCACCGCCGCCGTGCCGGCCCCGCGCGATCACCTCTATGTCCTCGCCCCCGGCGGCACGCCCGAACTCCTGCCCGCGGCAGAGGCCGGCGATCCCGCCCTGCCCCCAGCGGGCCCCACGCTGGCCGAGGCCATCGCCCGTGTCGCCGCGCAGGCCGGGACCGAGGGGCTCACCGCCCCCGCGCCCCTCTACCTCAAGCCCGCCGATGCCGCCCCGCCGCGCGACCCGGCGCCGCGTATCCTCGATGATGCCTGAAATGGCGCCCGGGATGACGCCCGATATGACACCCGACGACCTAGCCCGCATCCACGGGGCGAGCTTCGTCATGCCCGCGCCTTGGCCCGCCCGGGATTTCGCGGATTTCCTCGCCTCGCCGCTCTGCTTTGTCGAGACGGACGGCGCGTCGGGGTTCATCCTTGGCCGCGTCATCGCGGATGAAGCCGAACTGCTGACCATCGCCGTCGAGCCCACCGCCCGTCGCCGGGGCAGCGGCGCCCGCCTGCTGGCGGCGTTCGAGGCGACGGCACGGGCACGGGGGGCGACGACCGCCTTCCTCGAGGTGGCGGTGACGAACGATGCGGCGCGCCGGCTCTATACCGGTGCGGGCTGGCAACTCACGGGACGGCGCCGGGGCTATTACCACACGCCGCAAGGCGATGCCGTGGATGCTGAAATCCTGAGCAAGCAATTGACGTAACCCCCGGTTCCGTTAGGCAATCCGACGCCGGGGCGGTCCAGTTTGCTATTGACCCCCAAAGGGGGCTCAGTCCTAAATCGTGTCTGATCAACCAAGATCCGCAGGCGCGACCGGGCCGGACAAGTGCACCGGGCGCCTGACACCAACCGGGAGACGACAATGACCCTGATGACGAAATTCCTCGGCGCGGCCGCAGGCCTCGCCCTGACCGCCGGTGCCGTCGCCGCCGAGCCTGCGCTGATCTACGATCTGGGCGGCAAGTTCGACAAGAGCTTCAACGAAGCCGCCTTCAACGGCGCGACCCGCTGGGCCGACGAGACCGGCGAGAGCTTCCGCGAGATCGAGATGACCTCGGAAGCGATGCGCGAGCAGGCCCTGCGCCGCTTCGCCGAATCGGGCGCCAACCCGATCATCATGACCGGCTTCGCCTTCGGTGACGTGCTGGGTGAGGTCGCCCCCGACTACCCCGACACCAAGTTCGCCATCGTCGACATGGTCGTCGATCAGCCCAACGTCCGCTCGGTCGTCTTCAACGAGCACGAAGGCTCCTACCTCGTCGGCATGCTGGCCGCGATGGCCTCCAAGTCGGGCACCGTGGGCTTCGTCGGCGGCATGGACATCCCGCTGATCCGCAAGTTCGCCTGCGGCTATGCGCAGGGCGTCAAGGCGGCCAACCCCGATGCAACCGTGATCCAGAACATGATCGGCACCACCCCCGCCGCATGGGGTGACCCGGTGAAGGGCTCGGAACTGACCAAGGCGCAGATCAGCCAGGGCGCGGACGTGGTCTATGCCGCGGCCGGCGGCTCGGGCGTGGGCGTGCTGCAGACCGCCGCGGACGAAGGCATCTACTCCATCGGCGTGGACAGCAACCAGAACTACATGCACCCCGGTTCGGTCCTGACCTCGATGATGAAGCGCGTCGACAACGCGGTGTATGACGCCATGAAGGCGGGCACCGACCTCGAGGTCGGCATCAACGTGATGGGCCTCGGCAACGGCGGCGTGGGCTATGCCCTCGACGAGTTCAACGCCGAGCTGATCACCGACGAGATGAAAGCCGCCGTGGACGATGCCGCCACCAAGATCGCCTCGGGCGAGATCGAGGTGCACGACTACATGGCCGACAGCACCTGCCCGGTCCAGTAATCCCGTGACCGGCGCAACGCAGACAGAGGAGCGGCAGGCAACTGCCGCTCCAGCCATTGAACTGAGAGGGATCTCCAAGGCCTTCGGACCCGTCCAGGCCAACAAGGACATCTCGATCTCGGTCAAGAAGGGCACGATCCACGGGATCATCGGCGAAAACGGCGCCGGTAAATCCACGCTCATGTCGATCCTCTACGGGTTCTACAAGGCCGACCGCGGCGAGATCCTGATCGACGGCAAACCCACCTCCATCCCCGACAGCCAAGCCGCCATCGCGGCAGGCATCGGCATGGTGTTCCAGCACTTCAAGCTGGTCGAGAATTTCACTGTCCTCGAGAATGTCATCCTCGGCGCCGAGGACGGACCCCTGCTGCGCCCCTCGCTGGCCAAGGCCCGGCGCTCGCTGACGGACCTGTCGCGCGAATACGAGCTGAACGTCGATCCCGACGCGGTGATCGAACAACTCTCCGTCGGGCACCAGCAGCGTGTCGAGATCCTCAAGGCGCTCTACCGGCAGGCCGAGATCCTGATCCTGGACGAGCCCACCGGCGTGCTGACGCCGGCCGAGGCCGACCACCTGTTCCGCATACTCGACAACCTCCGCAAGGAGGGCAAGACCGTCATCCTGATCACCCACAAGCTGCGCGAGATCATGGAGATCACCGACACGGTGAGCGTGATGCGCCGCGGCGAGATGACGGCCACCGTGAAGACCGCCGAGACCAGCCCCGAGGAGCTGGCCGAGCTGATGGTGGGCCGCAAGGTCCTGCTGCGCGTGGACAAGAAACCCGCGACGCCGGGCGAAACGGTGCTGTCGGTCAAGAACCTTAAGGTCACCGATGGCCAGGGCGTGGAACGGCTGCGCGGCATCTCCCTCGACATCAAGGCGGGCGAAATCCTTGGCATCGCCGGCGTGGCGGGCAACGGCCAGTCCGAACTGATGCAGGTTCTGGGCGGCCAGATCCTGAACGCCAAGGGCGAGATCACCCTGAACGGCCAGCCGCTGGCCCTGTCGGGCCATAGTGCCGACGGCATGGCGCGGCGTGCCGCGGGTATCGCCCATGTGCCCGAGGACCGGCAGCGCGAGGGCCTGATCATGGACTTCGCCGCGTGGGAGAACGTGGCCTTCGGCTATCACCGCGATCCGGCCTACCAGAAGGGCCTGCTGATGGATAACGCGGGGCTCCTGCGCGAGACCGAGGGCAAGATGGAACGCTTCGACGTGCGTCCGCCCAACCCGCGCCTCGCGGCCAAGAACTTCTCGGGCGGGAACCAGCAGAAGATCGTCGTCGCCCGCGAGATCGAGCGCAATCCCGACCTGCTGCTGGTGGGCCAGCCGACGCGCGGCGTGGACATCGGCGCGATCGAGTTCATCCACCAGGAAATCGTGCGCCTGCGCGATCAGGGCAAGGCGATCCTGCTGGTCTCGGTCGAACTGGACGAGATCATGTCGCTCTCGGACCGGGTGGCGGTCATGTTCGATGGCAGCATCATGGGCTTCCGCGATCCCGCCACGGCGGACGAACGCGAACTGGGCCTCCTGATGGCCGGGATCGAGGGCGAACCCGACCAGCCCGCGTGGAAGGCAATCGAAGAAAACATGAAGGCCGTGGAAGACGGGGGCACGCCGCCCAATGGCTGATCCCCGCACCGCCCCTTCCGCCGCCCGTCGCGGCCCGGTGCGTCCGACCGCCCCGGCCCGTCGTCACACCGCCCCCGCCCCCCTTCCCGCAACGGAGACCTGATCCATGGACAAGATGCCGGCATGGGCGGATATCGTCCTGATCCCGCTCATCTCGCTGCTGCTGGCCGCCGTCATCTCGGCGCTGGTGATCCTCGCCATCGGCGAAGACCCTTGGGCGGCGGTCAAGCTGATGGTCGATGGGGCGCTCGGCTCCACCTACGGCTGGGGCTATACGCTCTACTACGCGACCAACTTCATCTTCACCGGGCTGGCCGTCTCGGTCGCCTACCATGCGCAGCTGTTCAACATCGGCGGTGAAGGTCAGGCGACGCTGGGGGGCCTTGGCGTGGCGCTGATGTGCCTCTTCATTCCGTGGCCGCACTGGACGCTGGCGGTGCTCGGCGCGGGCCTTGCAGCGGCTGCCTTCGGCGCGCTCTGGGCCGCGATCCCGGCCTACCTTCAGGCCAAGCGCGGCAGCCATATCGTGATCACCACGATCATGTTCAACTTCATCGCGGGCGCGCTGCTGAACTACCTGCTGGTGAACATCCTCAAGCCCATGGGCTCGATGGACCCGGCCACCGCGCGCTTCCCCGAGGCGACCAACCTGCCGACGCTGCACGAGATCCTCGCGCCCATCGGCATCAACTTCTCCAAGGCGGCCCCGGCCAACGTGGCCTTCCTGATCGGCCTCGTGGCCTGCGTCGCGGTCTGGCTGCTGATCTGGCGCACCAAGCTGGGCTACGAGATCCGCGCCTATGGCAAGAGCGAGAGCGCGGCGGTCTATGCCGGGATCTCGCCGGTCAAGATCATCATGATCGCGATGCTGATCTCGGGCGCGCTGGCGGGCATGATGGCCGTCAACAACGTCATGGGCGAGGCAGAGCGCCTCGTGCTGAACTCGACCGAGGGCGCGGGCTTCATCGGCATCGCCGTGGCGCTGATGGGCCGCAACCACCCCTTCGGCGTGCTGCTGGCCGCGATCCTCTTCGGCTTCCTCTACCAGGGCGGGGCCGAGCTGGCGCTCTGGACCCAGATCCCGCGCGAGTTGATCGTGGTGATCCAGGCGCTGGTGATCCTCTTCACCGGGGCGCTCGACAACATGGTGCGCCTGCCGCTGGAACGGCTGTTCCTCGCGCTGCGCCGCCGGCAGGAGGGCTGAACCATGGATTACATGACGCTGCTCCAGGTCCTCGACTCGACCGTCCGCCTTGCGACGCCGCTGCTGCTGGCCTGCCTTGCCGGGCTCTACTCGGAACGGGCGGGGATCGTAGACATCGGGCTCGAGGGCAAGATGCTGATCGCCGCGCTTTTCTCGGGGGCCATCGCCTATGTCACCGGATCGGTCTGGCTGGGCGTGCTGGCGGCGGTCGTCTCCTCGACCATGCTGTCGCTGGTGCATGGGCTGGCCTCGATCACCTTCCGCGGCAACCAGCTGATCTCGGGCGTGGCGATCACCATGTTCGCGCAGGGCATCACCGTGCTGATCGCGCAGCACTGGTTCAGCCAGGGCGGGCGCACGCCCTCGCTCTTCGGCGGCGCAAGGTTCGAGCCGCTGACCCTGCCCTTCGCCGAGAGCCTCCGTCCCGTGCCCGTCCTCGGGCCGCTCTACTACGAGCTCATCTCGGGCCATTCCATGCTGGTCTACGTGGCCTTCCTCTGCGTGCCCCTGACGTGGTGGGTGCTGTTCCGCACCCGCTTCGGCCTGCGTCTGCGCGCCGTGGGGGAGAACCCCGCCGCCGTGGACACCGCCGGTGTCTCGGTCGTGCGGCTGCGCTACGCGGCGATCGTGATCTGCGGCGTGCTCTGCGGGCTGGCGGGGGCCTACCTCGCGACCGGGCTGCAGGCGGGCTTCACCAAGGACATGACGGCCGGGCGCGGCTACATCGCCCTCGCCGCGCTGATCTTCGCCAAGTGGCGGCCGTGGTACGCGCTCTATGCGACGCTGCTCTTCGGGCTGCTGCAGGCGGTGGCGCTGCGCTACCAGAACATCAACCTCGGCGGGATCGTCATCCCGGTGCAGGTGATGGATGCCCTGCCCTACATCCTGACGGTGGTGATCCTCGCCGGCTTCGTGGGCAAGGCCACGCCACCCCGGGCTGCCAGCCAGCCCTACATCAAGGAACGCTGACGGAACGCGCCCCAAGGGGCGCGTTTTTCTATGGCGGCCATAGATCATCCCCCGTTGCGGCAACGCGGCATTTGGGGCTAGGAGAGGCCATGACGATCTACCTGCCCATTGCTGAGGTTTCAGTGAACGCCTTTCTCCTGCTGGGGATCGGCGGGTTGGTGGGGATTCTCTCGGGCATGTTCGGCGTCGGCGGTGGATTCCTGATCACGCCGCTCCTGTTCTTCGTCGGCATTCCGCCGGCGGTTGCCGTGGCCACCTCGGCCAACCAGATCGTCGCCTCCTCGGTCTCGGCGCTCTTCGCCCATGTCAGGCGCAAGGCGGTCGATTTCCAGATGGGCTTCGTCCTGCTGATAGGGGGCCTCGCGGGCTCCGGCATCGGCGTCTACATCTTCAACCTGCTCAAGTCGATCGGCCAGGTCGATCTGCTGGTGCAGCTCTGCTACGTGATCTTCCTCGGCATCATCGGCGCGCTGATGTTCGTCGAAAGCCTGAACGCCATCCGCCGCGCCAAGCGCGCGGGCCCCGCGACGCCGCACAAGCGGCACCGCAACTGGGCCCACAAGATGCCGTTCAAGATGCGCTTCCGGGTGTCGGGCCTCTATATCTCGGTCATTCCGCCCTTCCTCGTGGGGGCGGCCGTGGGGATGCTGGGCGCCATCATGGGCGTCGGCGGCGGCTTCATCATGGTCCCGGCCATGATCTACCTGCTCCACATGCCGACCAAGGTCGTGGTGGGCACCTCGCTGTTCCAGATCATCTTCGTCGCGGCCTTCACGACGATGCTGCACGCGATCACCAACCAGACGGTGGACATGGCGCTGGCGGTGCTGCTGCTGCTTGGCGGGGTCATCGGCGCACAGGCGGGCACGTGGATCGGCGCGCGGATGAAGGCCGAGCAGCTCCGCATCCTGCTGGCGGGCCTCGTGCTGATGGTCTGCGGCAAGATCGCCCTCGACCTGCTGCTCACCCCCTCCGAACTCTACACGATCGGGGATTGAGATGCGGTTCGCGGCCATCCTCCTCCTGCTCCTGATCTCGGCCCTGCCGCTGCGCGCGCAGGACGAGGAAGTCGTCCTCGGCCTGTCCCAGAACCGGGTGGCAATCACCGCCAGCTTCGACGGTTCGGAAATCCTCGTCTTCGGCGCGGTGAAACGGCAGGCGCCGATCCCCGAACAGCCGATGGAGGTGATCATCACCGTCGCCGGCCCCGATGGCCCCGTGACCCTGCACCGCAAGGCCCGCAAGGCCGGCATCTGGGTCAACGCCGACACGGTGCGGATCGACCGTGCGCCCAGCTTCTACGCCGTGGCCACCACCGGCCCGCTGGACAAGATCCTGTCCCAGACCGAGGACCTGCGCCACGAGGTCTCGATCCCGCGCGCCGTGCGCTCCGTCGGGGTCAGCGAAGTGGTGGCCGATCCGGGCAATTTCACCGATGCGCTGATCCGCATCCGCGAGAATGAGGGCGTCTACCAGCAGCTCGACGGAGAGGTGACCTTCGACCAGCAGACGCTGTTCCGGACCAAGATCACCCTGCCCTCGAACCTGACCGAAGGCTCCTATCCCACGCGGATCTTCCTGACCCGCGGCGGTGCCGTGGTGGCGGATTTCGAGACGGTGATCGACGTGCGCAAGGTCGGCCTCGAACGCTGGCTCTTCGTGCTGTCAAGGAACCAGCCCGTCGTCTACGGCGTGCTGTCGCTGGTGATCGCGGTCGTGGCAGGCTGGCTGGCCTCTGCCGTCTTCCGCTGGTTCCGCCGCTGACCCCGGGCGCCGCGGCGCAGCTGCGTTTCAGGCCCGGCGGGCCTTGAGCAATCAGTTACTGTCCGAGGTCGAGCGTGTGCTGCCGCAGCCAGGCCATGAAGCCGCGCGGATCGCTTTGCAGCCGTTCCATCTGTGCATCGGTCAGCGGCTTGCCCACCACCGGCGCCTGCGGCTTGTTCAGCGCGTGGACGATCTCGTGCAGCAGGAGGCCCTGCCGCAGGATCGGCGACAGCCGGTTGGCGATCTGGTACCAGCGCGAGTTCGAACCGGGGAAGAAGACCGGCACCACCCGCGCGCCCGAACGGCGGATCATCTGCGCGGTGAAGACGTTCCACTCTGCCTCGATGGCCGGGCCGAACATGGTTTCGGACGAGGCCACGACGCCCGAGGGGAAGAGGCTGATCAGCCCGCCCTCCTTCAGGTGGGCCATGGCGTTGGCGCGCATCTCGACCGACTTGCGCTGCACGTCCACGTCATGCGGGAAGGGCACCGGGATCATGTATGAGGAGGCCACCTCGTCGATGCCGGTCAGCACGGAGCGGGTGAGGATCTTGTAATCCAGCCGGCGCCGGCCCACGAGATCGGCAAGGATCATCCCGTCGACCATGCCGTGCGGATGGTTCGCCACCAGCACCACGGGGCCGGTTTCGGGGATCAGGTCGATCTGCGCCTGCGGGGTGGTCAGCGGGATGCCCATGACATCCAGACAGGCGCGCCAGAAGGCCTGCCCCTGCGGGGCGCCCTGCTTCTCGAACTTGCGGATCAGCCGCAGGATCGTCAGCTTGCCGGTCATCCACTCCATCGCGCGGATCAGGTTGCGCGGCAGCGGGTCTTCGAAGGTGTTGGAATAGGTCAGGCTGCGGCGGTCGTACTTCGTCTGACCGCCCGACTGGACGCCCGTCTGGGCCCCGCTGTCAGGCCTCACGATGTTGCCCGCATTCCGCCGGTTGCCATGATACGAGTCTACCACTTGGCCGCCACCTGTTCTTCCCGTTGGCCCCTCGGGGCGCCGTCACATCTCCTCGCCGAACCGGTCGGCCACCAGCGCCTCGAGCGCATCGGCGAGGGCCTCGGCATCGGGTCCGGAGGTTTCGACTTCAATAGTGGTTCCCTTCGAGGCTGCCAACATCAAAAGGCCCATGATGCTGTCGCCGGAGGCGGACATGCCGTCACGGGCGATTTCCGCGCGCGCGTCGAAGCCTTCCGCCACTTCCACCAGTTTCGCCGAGGCGCGGGCGTGCAGCCCCTTCTCGTTGATGATCTTGAGTTTGCGGGTGATGGTCGTGCTCATAAGCCTCAGGTTCCGCTGACGTTCTGACTGTCGATATATTTCCTGCCCGCCTCGGTGGCAGCCCGAACCGCGTCGGGCAAGGCCAGATGGCGGGATTTCGCCAGCTTGATCAGCATCGGCAGGTTGGCCCCGTAGAGAATTCGGCGGTTTTCCGGCTGGCAGGCCCGCAGCGAGAGGTTCGAGGGCGAGCCGCCGAACATGTCGGTCACCATGACGACCCCCTCGCCGTGGTCGACCTCGTCCGCCGCCGCACAGATCTCGGCCTGCTTGCTGCCACGATCATGGTTGGGTTCGATCGCGATGGCGCGGATACCCGGCTGATGCCCGACCACATGTTCCATGGCGGCCAGGTACTCCGTGGCCAGCCCTCCATGTGCGACGATGACGATTCCGATCAAAGCCGGGTTTCCTTCCGCGCGCCTTGGCATCTCACTTCGTGGCGGCGGTCTGACGCCGTTCCAGTTCTCGGTGTCTAATTGACACCTGCCAGCCCTTTTCCGCAAGGGTCTTCGCCAGCGTTTCCGCCAAGGTAACCGAGCGGTGTTGCCCGCCGGTACACCCGAATCCGATCGTGAAGTAGCTCTTGCCTTCCGCCACGTAGGCCGGCAGCAGCATCTCGGTCAGATCGAGGAGCTTGTCGAAGAAAGGTGCGAACCGGGGGTCCGCCTTCACGTAGTCCTGAACCGCCGGGTCCCGCCCGTCGAGCGGTCGCAGCGCCCGGTCCCAGTGCGGATTGCGCAGGAAGCGGGTGTCGAGCAGCATGTCCCCGCCCCGCGGCAGGCCGCGCTTGTAGCTGAAGCTCTCGACCGAGATCGCCAGCGTCTGCTCCGCATCGGTGGCAAACCAGCGGCCGATCTCGTCGCGCAGGTCGTGCACCGTCATCTCGGAGGTGTCGATCAGCACGTCGGCGCGGGCCCGGATGCGGCCCAGCAGGTCCAGTTCCATCGCGATGGCCGCCTCGGCGGTCTCCTCGGAGGACAGCGGGTGGCGCCGCCGGGTTTCCGAATAGCGGCGCTGGAGGATGTCGGCGCGGGCGTCGAGGTAGAGCACCTCCAGCGGCACCACCGTATCACGGCCCAGCTCGTCGATGATCTCGACCATCTTCTGCGGCGAGAAATCCCGGTTCCGCACGTCGATGCCAAGGACCAGCGAGCGTGGCAGCGGCCCGGTCAGCAGGCGCGGCAGCAGCGACAGCGGCAGGTTGTCGATGGTCTCGTAGTCGAGGTCCTCCAGCGCCCTGAGCGCGGTGGAACGCCCCGCCCCGGAGGGCCCCGTGACGAGGACGAGGCGTGGCCCCGTGGCCTGCTCGCGCGGGTGACCCGGGCCGGGGGCGGCGCTGTCGGTGGGGGGCTGGTCGGTCATCTGGTCGTTCCGGCGTTGCGCCAGCCTCGCCTCAGGCGTGGCGGCCGGCCTTGAGATATTGCAGAATCGCGGCCGGGAAGTGCCGCATGGGACTATTGTGAAGCAAAGGGTAGTCCGACCCCAGCACTTTTATTCTGCGCTGCGGCGGAAGCCGTTCGCCCTCGGGCCGGTCCAGATCGACCACCAGCGCCAGCGCCGCGGGTCCGCAGGGCGTGGCATTCAGGATGCCCACCTGCCGGGCCTCGATCCGTCCGCGGATCGTCTCGGGCGCGTCGAGCCAGACCTGACCGTCCCGCGCCGCCACGCAGGTCCGGTCATCGGCGACCAGTCCCGCACCCATGGCCATCAACTCCAGCGCCAGCGCCGACTTGCCGCGCCCGGCGGCCCCCAGAACGAGAACAGCGCGGCCCGCGAGGGCCACGCTGCTTGCGTGCAGGATCAGCGGCGCATCGCCCGCCTGCGCGATCTCGCGCATCATGGATCAGACCGGCAGGCCGACGACGAACCGTGCGCCAAGCGGCTCCGAGGTGATGTCGGCATCGGTCGGGCGGATATTCTCGGCCCAGATCACGCCGCCATGGGCTTCGACGATCTGCTTGGAGATCGCGAGGCCGAGGCCGGAGTTGTTGCCGAAGTCATTCTCGGGCCGGTGCGAGTAGAAGCGCTTGAAGATCTTCGTCAGCGACTGGTCCGGGATGCCCGGGCCGGTATCCTCGACCACCACCAGCACCCGGTTCTCGCGGCGCCGGGCCCAGACCCGGATCGCGTCGCCCTCTTCGCAGAAGGAGGTGGCATTGGTGATCAGGTTGACGAAGACCTGCGCCAGACGGGCCTCGAGACCGTTGATCACGATCTTGTCGTCCGGCAGGTCCGAGATGAAGTCGATCCCCTTCTCCGCCGCCTGATCGCCGAGGTACTGGTTCAGGTTGCCCAGCATCTTGAGCAGGTCGAAGGGCTCCTCGTCCTCCTTCACCAGCTCGCTGTCGAGGCGGGAGGCATTGGAGATGTCGCTGACCAGACGGTCGAGACGGCGCACGTCGTGGTCGATCACGTCGAGCAGCTTCTCGCGGTGCTCTTCCTTCTTCACGAAGCGGAGCGAGCCCACGGCAGAGCGCAGCGAGGCGAGTGGGTTCTTGATCTCGTGGGCCACGTCGGCGGCGAACTGTTCGTTCGCGTCGATCCGGTCATAGAGCGCCGAGACCATGCCACGCAGCGCACCCGAAAGGCGCCCGATCTCGTCCGGGCGGGCCGTGAGGTCGGGGATGCGCACGCGGCTCGGCGCCTTCTTGCGGGTGTCGCGGTCACGCCCCACTTCCGCCGCGGCGGCAAGGTCCGAGAGCGGGTTGGCGATGGTCGAGGCCAGCACGATGGAGAGCCCGATGGAAACCAGCGTCGCGATCACGAACATCTGCAGCACGCGTTCGCGTTCGGAGCGCACAAGAGCATCGATCTCACCGCCGGTGGAAGCCAGCGCGACCGAGCCCACGGACTGCCCGTCCTGCCGGATCGGCGATGCGGCGGCAAAAAGCGTGGTGGAGCCGGCTCCGGTGCGCGCCTCGCGTTCCACCACCGTGCCCTGCGTCAGGGCCGCATTGGACAGGGCGCGCAGCTGGTCGGTCAGCGCCGGCGGCGCGATCTCGCGACGGCCGGAGGAGAAGACCGAGGTCATGCCGTCCCAGAGGAAGGTCAGGAAATCGGTGATCACCGTGCGGCCCTGGGTGGCAGTCGCGGGCAGGATGGTGCCGGCGGTCTTGCCGATCAGCGCCCCCTCGGCGTCGAAGACGTAAAGTTCCAGCCCCGGACGCAGGTCGAGCCCGGCCAGGGTGCGGGTGATGTCGGCCCCGTCGCTGAGTTGCGGTGCACCGGCGGAGACCGGCAACTGCGCCTCGAAGATGTTCGACAGCAGTTCGGATTCGCTCACCAGCGAGGACACGCGCTGCTGGACGAGAGAGTCGCGCGAGGCGTTGAGATAGAGGATACCCGCAACCAGAACGTTGAGCGCGATCAGGTTGAAGATGATGATCTTCCGCGTGAGCGGGGACGCCCGCAACGAAAAGACACTGCGCCGCTCGCGACGGCTGCGCAGGGACTCTTCGGCGGATGCGTTGGGGGCAACATAATCGTCGCCCAGCACGACATCTCCGCTGCGTTCGGACGCAACATCGCGCAAGCTGAACCTCTCGACGAGTGCCATTACTCTTCGTTGTATCTGTATCCGATGCCGTAGAGCGTCTCAATCGCCGAGAAATCGGGATCGGCCGTCCGCATCTTCTTCCGCAGGCGCTTGATGTGGCTGTCGATCGTGCGGTCATCCACGTAGACCTGATCGTCATAGGCCACGTCCATCAGCTGATCGCGGCTCTTCACGAAGCCGGGACGCTGGGCCAGGGCCTGCAGCAGCAGGAATTCGGTCACCGTCAGCGACACGTCCTTGCCCTTCCAGGCGACGGAGTGGCGCAGCGGGTCCATCCGCAGCTCACCGCGGACCATGACCTTGGTGTCCTCGGTCTCGGCCACGACCTCGCCCGCCTGCACGTCCTGCCGACGCAGCAGCGCGCGGATGCGCTCGACCAGCAGACGCTGGGAGAAGGGCTTCTTGACGTAGTCGTCCGCGCCCATGCGCAGGCCGAGGACCTCGTCGATTTCATCATCCTTGGATGTCAGGAAGATGACGGGCATGGTGGTCTTCTGCCGCAGGCGCTGCAGCAGGTCCATGCCATCCATCCTGGGCATCTTGATGTCCAGAACGGCCATGTCCGGGAGTTTCTTGTTAAACGCGTCCAGGGCGGCCTGGCCATCGTTGTACGTCTCTACCTCGAACCCTTCCGCCTCAAGGGTCATGGCAACGGATGTCAGGATGTTCCTGTCATCGTCGACCAGAGCGATCTTCGACATGAAAGATTTCCTCGTGCTGCTCTAATTGCCTGATTTTTTCTTTCAATATGCGCCCTTTCGCGACGTTCGATCAATCCCAAAACACGAATCGGCCATGCGAGCGTGGCGAAAATGTGGCAAAAAGGTCTTACACAAGACTGAAGAGCCCCCGCTTCGCCTGCCGCTGCGGCAGGGTGTAGCAGGGCGTCGGCGGGTGATTGCGCTAAACCGGACTTGGTTGCGCTAACTGCGCAAAACCGTCCTGTTCCTTTTTATAAACGACATGTTATGAGGCCCCTCATCGGCGCCGTCGACGCTGATCGGCGGGCGCGCTCCGCCGGAACGGACACTGCCGCCCGCGCTGCGGCTACAGGAGCATTGATAATGGCATTTGGACGGGTAAACCCGGCATTCCGGCTTGAAGATCAGGGGATCAACGGCCTGGGCGATGTCTATTACAACCTGGTCGAGCCCGCGCTGATCGAGGCCGCCATCAAGAACGGCGAAGGGGCGCTCGGCAACGGCGGGACCTTCCTCGTCACCACCGGCAAGTACACCGGCCGGTCCCCCAAGGACAAACACGTGGTCAAGACCGACTCGGTCAAGGACACGATCTGGTGGGACAACAACGCCGAGATGTCGCCCGAGGGCTTCGATGCGCTCTACGCCGACATGATCGACCACATGAAGGGCAAGGACTACTACGTGCAGGACCTCGTCGGCGGTGCCGACCCGGCCTATGCGATCAACGTCCGCGTCGTGTCGGAACTGGCCTGGCACAACCTCTTCATCCGGCACCTGCTGCGCCGCCCCGCGCGCGATGAGCTGGACGCCTACATCGCCGACTTCACCATCATCAACTGCCCCAGCTTCAAGGCCACCCCCGAGAAGCACGGCTGCCGCTCGGACACCGTGATCGCGCTCAACTTCGACAAGAAGCTGATCCTGATCGGCGGCACCGAATACGCCGGCGAGAACAAGAAGTCGGTCTTCACCCTGCTGAACTACCTGCTGCCCGAGAAGGGCGTGATGCCGATGCACTGCTCGGCCAACCATGCCGTCGGCAACCCGGTCGACACCGCGATCTTCTTCGGCCTGTCGGGCACCGGCAAGACGACCCTCTCGGCCGATCCCTCGCGCACGCTGATCGGCGACGACGAGCACGGCTGGTCGGACCGCGGCACCTTCAACTTCGAAGGCGGCTGCTATGCCAAGACCATCAACCTGAGCGCCGAGGCCGAGCCCGAGATCTACGCGACGACCTCGAAGTTCGGCACCGTGATCGAGAACATGGTCTACGATCCCGAGACCTTCGAGCTCGACTTCGAGGACAGCTCGCTGACCGAGAACATGCGCTGCGCCTACCCGCTCGACTACATTTCGAACGCGTCGGACACCGCGCTTGGCGGCCACCCGAAGAACATCATCCTGCTGACCTGTGACGCTTATGGTGTCCTGCCGCCGATCTCGCGGCTGACCCCGGCGCAGGCGATGTACCACTTCCTGTCGGGCTTCACCTCCAAGACCCCGGGCACCGAGCGCGGCGTCGTGGAGCCGATCCCGACCTTCTCGACCTGCTTCGGCGCGCCCTTCATGCCCCGTCGCCCGGAAGCCTACGGCAACCTGCTGCGCGAGAAGATCGCCAAGCATGGCGCAACCTGCTGGCTGGTGAACACCGGCTGGACCGGCGGCGGCTTCGGCACCGGCTCGCGGATGCCGATCAAGGCCACCCGCGCCCTGCTGACCGCGGCGCTTGACGGCTCGCTGAACGATGCGGAATTCCGCAAGGATGCGAACTTCGGCTTCGACGTTCCCGTGGCCGTGACCGGCGTGAAGACCCAGCTGCTGGACCCGCGCCAGACCTGGGCGGACCCGGAAGCCTACGACGCACAGGCCGCGAAGCTGGTGAAGATGTTCGCCGACAACTTCGAGCAGTACGTGCCCTACATCGACGAAGACGTGAAAGCGGCAGCCATCGGCTGATGCTGCCCCGGATCGCCCCTTCGGCACTGATCCTGCCAGCCCTTCTGGGCTGGCTCGCCGGCCCCGCGCAGAGCGAGGCCGGCGATTTCGTATCTGCCCCTCTCGACCTGATCGAATCGGGCCTCTTCTGCCCCCATGACAGCCAGGGACGGGCCGAGGCACCGGATACGGAACTGGGCTACATCCACCTCGTGCCCGCGGGCACGCGGGTCGATTTCGCCACGCACGTGGCCCCGGCCGAGCTTGGCATGGGGTTCGGCATCCGCTTCAAGCTGGCCGAGGGCGCGGCCCCGCGGCAGGCCCGGATCGTGATCACCCATCCCCCCATCGGCCCCGCGCAGGTCACCCGCGAAAGCTGGGTCGTCACGCTGGACGAGACCCCTTCCCTCTCGCAGTTCGTCTTCTCCGAGGCCTACGAGATCCAGACCGGCCTCTGGGTGATGGAAATCGTCACCGAGGAGGAAACCCTGCTGCGACAGAGCTTCACGGTCGTCCCGCCGGGCGACACGCTGATCTCGGTCAAGATGTGTGAAGGGCCGTCGCTGCTGTCCTGAGCGGCCCGGCCCCGCGCGGGCCTCAGCCCATCAGCGCGCGGCGCACGAGGTTCGCGCCCGCCACCAGCAGCACCACCAGCGTCGCCTTGCGGAAAGCCACCGCGTCGATCCGGTCCTGCACCTGGAAGCCCATCCACATGCCCACCAGCGCCAGCGGCAACAGCGCGACCGAGAAGGGTAGCGTCTTGAGGCTCAGCACGCCCGAACCGACGTGGGACACCGCCAGCAGCAGCGCCCCCAGCCCGTAGATCACGCCCTGGATGCGAATCTGGTCCGTCTTGGGGGTGTCCATCGCGGTCAGGTAGGCCACCGTCGGCGGGCCCCAGACGCCGGACATGCCGCCGATGAAGCCCGCGAGACCGCCCACCGTCGCCTCGACCCGGTGCGAGGGATAGCCCGACAGCCGCAGCGCCTTGCCCATCAGCTGGGTGATCGCGAAGACCACGATCGGCGCGCCGATGATCAGCAGCAGCACGTTCGCCGGGATCAGCCGCACCAGCTGGGCCGAGACGATCAGTGCACAGCCGCCCACAAACAGGAAGAGGCGGAACCGCTTGACCGACTCCCAGGCCGCCTCGGGCCCCTGCCGCAGCGCCTGCCAGCCGTTGGTGACCAGCGTCGGCAGGATCAGCCCCGCCAGCGCCAGTTCCGGCCCCACGACCGACGACAGCCCCGAGATCATGATCATCGGCATGGCAAAGCCCACCATGCCCTTGATCACCCCCGCAAGCAGCGCAATGGCGAGACACAGGGCCAGCGCCCCCGGCGACATCAGATCGGTCAGCATATCCATGCTCGCCTCATATCACTGCCCGATGCAGGAAACAGCGCAAATCGCGCACGAAAGAAAGCGACCAAATGTTGCGCACATCGGAAATTATATTGCGCTGCGACTGCGAAATGATCTATGTGCAGATCGACCAAGGAAAGGTATGATTCATGGCACATGATGGACAGGAGGTCCCGATGGCTGGACCGGTACTTCTTCCCGATCTTCTTTCGCTCACCGCGGCCTCCGTGGCCCCGGCAGAAGCGCTTCTGGACGCCGCCCGCGCCCGCCTCTCGGCGGAGCTGAGCGTGGATGGCCGGATTTCCTCGCGCGCCGTGGAGGCCGCGCAGGGCGCGACCCACGGGCTGGCGTGGCTGGCCACCTATGTCGAGGCACTGCGCCAGATGCAGGCCTGGGCGCTGCGCCTTCAGGAAGCCGGCAAGCTGGGCGAGATCGAGCAGCTGATCCTCCAGATCGCCTTTGGCGAGTACCTGAACCAGCTCGCCGGCGGCATCCCCATGAGCCAGGGCGAGATCATGCGTCTGCCTGATCTCGGCCTGAGCGGCGAGGAGATCGCCGGTCTCTTCACGCCCGATACGCGGATGCTGATGCACGCGGCCAACACGCAGCCCGCGCGCCTGCGCCTCGTCGAGTTGATGATTGAGCAATCCGCCAATATCACCGTCGGCGCCTCCGGCCTCGAAGAGGAACTGGAGATGATCCGCGAACAGTTCCGTCGCTATGCCCTCGACCGGGTGGAGCCCAATGCCCACGAGTGGCACCTGAAGGACGAGCTGATCCCGATGGAGATCATCGAGGAACTGGCCGAGATGGGCGTCTTCGGTCTGACCATCCCCGAGGAGCACGGTGGGCTCGGCCTGTCCAAGGCCTCCATGGTCGTCGTCTCCGAGGAACTCTCGCGCGGCTATATCGGTGTCGGCTCGCTCGGCACCCGGTCCGAAATCGCGGCGGAACTGATCCTCGCCGGCGGCACAGAGGACCAGAAGGCCAGCTGGCTGCCCCGGATCGCCAGCGGTGAGATCCTGCCCACCGCCGTCTTCACCGAACCCAACACCGGCTCCGACCTCGGCTCGCTGCGCACCCGCGCCGTGAAGGGCGAGGACGGCGATTACACGGTGACCGGCAACAAGACCTGGATCACCCACGCGGCACGCACCCACGTGATGACCCTGCTGGCGCGCACCGACCCCGAGACCTCGGACTACAAGGGCCTGTCGATGTTCCTCGCCGAGAAGACACCCGGCACGGACGACGATCCCTTCCCCACCCCCGGCATGACCGGCGGCGAGATCGAGGTGCTGGGCTACCGCGGCATGAAGGAATACGAACTCGGCTTCGACGGCTTCAAGGTGAAGGGCGAGAACCTGCTGGGCGGCGAAGAGGGCAAGGGTTTCAAGCAGCTCATGCAGACCTTCGAGAGCGCCCGCATCCAGACCGCCGCCCGCGCCATCGGCGTGGCGCAGGCGGCGCTGGACACCGGGTTGCAATATGCCCAGGACCGCAAGCAGTTCGGCGCGTCGCTGGTGAGCTTCCCGCGCGTGGCCTCCAAGCTCGCCATGATGGCGGTCGAGATCATGGTCGCGCGTCAGCTCACCTATTTCTCCGCCTGGGAGAAGGACCATGACCGCCGCTGCGACCTCGAGGCCGGGATGGCCAAGCTGCTTGGCGCGCGCGTGGCCTGGGCGGCGGCAGACAACGCGCTGCAGATCCACGGCGGCAACGGCTTCGCGCTGGAGTACAAGATCAGCCGCATCCTCTGCGACGCGCGGATCCTGAACATCTTCGAAGGCGCCGCTGAAATCCAGGCGCAGGTCATCGCCCGCCGCCTGCTGGCCTGACATCGCTGCGCAGGGCCGGCCCCCGGCCCTGCCCCGCCCCGGCGTCAAGCGGCGCCGCAGCGCGCTGTCTCCGCCGCAGATGCGATAGAATCGCCCACCACCTTGCGACCCCCGTGCAGCACAGCTAATATGGCCCCCTGATCGGAACCGGGCGGGCCTGCGGGCGCCGCCCTTTCACGCTGGGGAAAACACATGTCCTGGACGGATGAACGCGTCGAACTTCTCAAGAAGATGTGGAGCGAGGGACAATCCGCCAGCCAGATCGCGAAGGAACTGGGTGGCGTCACGCGGAACGCGGTGATCGGCAAGGTCCATCGGCTGGGCCTGTCCAACCGTGCCGGAGGCGCAGCCCCCGCGGCCGCCGCCGCGGCCCCTGCCGCCGCCGCACCCAAGCCCGAGGCCAAGCCCAAGCCCGCCGCCGCGCCCAAGCGCGAGCCGCGCCCCGCCGCTGCGGCCCCCGCGCCGAAGCAGGAAGAGCCTGAAGAGGCCAAGGCCGAGGAACCCGCCGCCGTGCCCGCGCGCAAGCAGATCATTCCCGCAGGCCAGCCCCTGCCGCCGCAGCCCTCCGCCAACGAGATCAGCCCCGAGGCCCTCGCCAAGGTGAGCGAAGTGGAGAAGAAGGCCCGGAAGCTGAACCTCATGGACCTGACCGAGCGGACCTGCAAATGGCCCGTGGGCGATCCGGCGACGCCGAACTTCTGGTTCTGCGGCCTGCCCGTGCAGCCCGGCAAACCCTATTGCGAGGCCCACGTGGGCGTGGCCTTCCAGCCCATGTCCTCGCGCCGCGACCGGAAACGGTAAGCCCCCGGCAAGCCTCCCGGCGCGGCCCGCGACCAAGACTTGCGCCCAAGAATTTCCAAAATTCTTGGGAAAATTCTTCGAAGAATTTTCCGCGGCAGTGGAGACCGGGTGCCCCGGTCGAGAGACCATCCCGGGGGCCGCGCGCCTCGTCTCGCGCGAGATTTTCTGGAGTGGTCTGGACTCTGCTGGAAACGCCGTCCGGAAAATGCGCATTTTCCGGTTCGGATTTTTCGAAAAATCCGGGAGGGGCGCTGCCCCTCTTGCGCCGCGGGGCGGCGCAATTCACCCCGGAGGTATATGGGGAAAGATGAAAGGCGGGCGTCCAGCCCGCCGTCTGGCCCCGTTCCGAAACAATTCCCAAGTGCCCCGTTTAGCGCTATAGGCCGCTCATGTCCCAGAACCCGCCCAACCTCCGCCCCGACCTTGCCCCCGCCGCCCGCCTGGGCGACGCGCCCGCCCGCCCCGGCCAGCCCGCGCTTGGGATGGTCAGCCTCGGCTGCCCCAAGGCGCTGGTGGACAGCGAGCGCATCCTGACCCGGCTGCGGGCCGAGGGCTATGCCATCAGCCCGGATTACACCGGCGCCGACGCGGTGATCGTGAACACCTGCGGCTTCCTCGACAGCGCCAAGGCCGAGAGCCTGGAGGCCATCGGCGAGGCGCTGAAGGAGAACGGCCGGGTGATCGTCACCGGCTGCCTTGGCGCGGAGCCCGAGTACATCACCGGCGTGCATCCCAAGGTGCTGGCCGTGACCGGGCCGCATCAGTACGAGCAGGTGCTGGACGCGGTCCATGCCGCCGTGCCGCCCTCACCCGATCCCTACGTGGACCTGCTGCCGGCGAGCGGCGTGTCGCTGACGCCGCGCCACTACAGCTATCTGAAGATTTCGGAGGGCTGTAACCACAAGTGCAAGTTCTGCATCATCCCCGACATGCGCGGGCGGCTGGTGTCACGCCCGGCCCATGCCGTGCTGCGCGAGGCCGAGAAGCTGGTCGAGGCCGGCGTGAAGGAACTGCTGGTGATCAGCCAGGACACCTCGGCCTACGGGGTGGACCGCAAGCATGACCTGCACCCGTGGAAGGATGGCGAGGTCCGAAGCCATATCACCGACCTCGCCCGCGAGATGGGCAAGCTCGGCGCCTGGGTGCGGCTGCACTACGTCTACCCCTACCCCCACGTGCGCCAGCTGATCCCGCTGATGGCCGAGGGGCTGGTGCTGCCCTACCTCGACATTCCCTTCCAGCATGCCCATCCGGATGTGCTCAAGCGCATGGCGCGGCCTGCGGCTGCCGCCAAGACGCTGGACGAGATCGCCGCCTGGCGTCGCGACTGCCCCGAGATCACCCTGCGCTCCACCTTCATCGTCGGCTACCCCGGCGAGACCGAGGCGGAATTCCAGACGCTGCTCGACTGGATGGACGAGGCGCAGCTCGACCGGGTCGGCTGCTTCCAGTACGAGAACGTGGATGGCGCGCGCTCCAACGCGCTGCCCGATCACGTGCCGGACGACGTGAAGCAGGACCGCTGGAACCGCTTCATGGAGAAGGCGCAGGCGATTTCCGAGGCCAAGCTGGCCGCCAAGGTCGGCCAGCGGATCGAGGTCATCGTGGACGAGATCGACGACGAGGCCGCCACCTGCCGGACCAAGGCCGATGCGCCGGAGATCGACGGCAACCTCTTCATCGACGAGGGCTTCGAAGCACTGAAACCCGGTGACATCGTCACGGTCGAGGTGGACGAGGCGGGCGAATATGACCTCTGGGGTCGGCTGGCCTGATCCTGTTAGCGGAGCGTTTCGGACGAGAGGCTGCCGGCCGAGGCTGGCGGCGGGACCTGAGTATTTCCGGAAAGATGAAGCCGGGGCCGTCTGAGCCCGGCAGGCGGCCGGGTTGATCGATCCGGCGTCCCGCGGTCGCGCGAAGGCCTGACGTCCGGGAACGTGGCCGCGCGGTGTGAGCAGATGGCGGGAGCGCGTCAGACGGCAGAGGCCGATGGTACCGCCGTCGGCTGCCATGACACCTGCGCCATAAAAAAATGCGCCGACGTGGCCCTCATCCACGTCGGCGCGCTTGCTCGGATCAATGCAGACGCGGTCCCTCTCGACCGGCGGCGCTCCCCAGCGTCCGGCCTACCGCACATCGATCTTGGCAATCCGTCCCACCCTCCCGGGCGGTATCTCTCCTCAGGCCACCGCCAGCCGGTCCAGCAGGCGCTTGTTGCGGCAGTAGCCGGGGACCTCGTGCACGCTGGCGTCAATGCTGGCGCAGCGGTCCGCCTCGGTGCAGCCGGTGCAGCGCATCACGGCGGCACGGTAATCGCCCACCACCTCCGGTGAGCGGTTGATGTTCTCGGCGAAATCCACGCCAACCCGGTCGGCCATCTGCGAGACCAGCGCGGCCCGCGCATCGAGGCGCTCGAAGAACTTCGTCAGCATGTCACGGTCTCCTTCCGGTCCTGCGCCGTGCCCAGCCGGGCAAAGGCGGCGCGGTTCATGCAGATACCCGGTGCGGGCTGGGGATCGACCTCGGCGCGCTCGGCCCGGTCGAGCCAGTCACGGCAGCCCTCCGGCCCGGTGCATCCGCGGCAGCGGGTGACCATGGCGGACCAGTCCTCGACCGTCAGTGCACCGCAGTCCTGTGCAGCGTCCAGATCGGTGCCCGTGGCCCGGGCCATCCGCTGGACGAGCCAGAAATGCTCTTTCACATCTCCAAGAGGCTTCATCGGCGTTTCCCTCGTTTCGTTGAAAGAGGGTTTACGCCAGGGGCGACTCGGGCACCTTGATCCTGATCAATATCGCGACTGAGGCCAGGCGGCGGCCTCTCACACGCCGTTGGCGAGCGCGTAACGCACCGTCTCGAGCCGCCGCGCGTTCGGCGGGTGGGTGCCGAGGAAGCTGTTCCCGGGATCGGGGATGCGGTTGAAGTACTCCGCCCCGTGCAGCGCGTCGAAGCCTGCCGCCCGCGCGATGATCGCGCCGAGCGCATCCGCCTGAAGCTCGTAGTCCTGCGAGTAGCGCCGCGCGCCGAGCGCCGCGCCCAGTTGCTGCGCCATCTCGAGCCCGGAGCCGCTGGCCCCGCCCGCGGCCGCCAGCCCGCCCAGCACCTGCGCCCCGGCCATGGCATTGGCCTGCTGCTGGCCGAGGTGGTCGGAGATATGGTGCGCCGCCTCGTGGCTCATGACGAAGGCCATCTCGTCCGCGTTCTCGACCGAGGCGATCAGCGCGATGTTCACCGCGAGGATCGGGTGGCCGGTGTCATCGAGGGTCTGGAAGGCGTTGGGCGGATCGGTCAGCGAGCGGTCCACGACGATCTGGAAGTTGCAGTTCAGCTCCGGCGCACGCCGACGGCATTCCCGCTCCATCACCGGTTCCAGCCGGTCGGCCACCATGACGAACTGGTTCACCGCCTGCCGGGCCTGCGCCTGCAACGCAGCCTGGTCGCGCGGCTGGCTCCGGGGGGCAGAGGCCCCCGGCGTCACGGTCACGGGACCGGTGGTGGTGACGTCGCAGGCTGCCAGAAGCGGCAGGAAGAGGGCGACGAGGAGGAGGCGCAGGGCGGTCATGGGCAAAGGTCCGATACCGGAAAGGTCTGGAGACAGGACCAATCTAGACCGAAGTCCCCGGGTGCTGCAGCCGCAAAACCCGCCGCGTGCGATATTCCTCCGATGCAATGCTTCCCATGCAACAAGCCCGCGGCTGGACCGTGACAGGACCGCGGCGCGACCGGCCGTGGCCGCCCGCAGGCGCGCCCCCGGGGCTTGCCTTGACACCGCCGCGTATACAGGGAACAGATATGACACTCCGGTGCGCGGGGCCTGTTACGGCCACTGCACGCCCCTCGGGGCCGCCCTCGCGGGCTGTGCCGGAGCCGCGCCGGGCCCGTCCCCGGCGGCAGGAGGAGGAGGAGCACGCACCCGTTTCAACCGGCCCCACCGGCCGGCATCTTCCTGTCCCAAGACCTATCAGCGCCGGCCCGTGCCGCCCCACTGCGGCCGCCGGCAAGACCGGGCGCCCGCCCTTCAACCGACCGGCCCCGAGCCGGGGAAAGGACCCAGCCGTGAAAGACCTTCCCAGCGATGCAACGCTGAAACCGCCGTTCCGCGCCGACCATGTCGGATCGCTTCTGCGCCCAACTTCCATTGCCGATGCGCGCAAGACAGGCGTCACCGGCGCCGAGCTGAAAGCCATCGAGGACGCCGCGATCCCGGCGCTGATCAAGATGCAGGAAGAGGTCGGCCTGAAGGTCGTCACCGACGGCGAGGCGCGCCGCGCCTACTGGCATTATGACTTCATGGGGATGCTCAACGGCTTCGACCTCGAGACGCAGGACGGCGCCGGCCTGGGCTTCCAGGGCGTGACCAACCCCGAGGTCTACCCGGTGATCAACGGGCCGCTCAGCTTCCCCGCCGATCACCCGATGCTGGACCACTTCAAGTTCGTGGCCGAGCATACCTCCGTCTGCCCGAAAATCTCGATCCCCGGGCCGTCATGTGTACATTTCCGGGTCACGCCGGAGAACAACCGCCACAAGCCCTACCAGGATGCGGATGTCTTCTTTGGCGAGATCGCGGCCACCTACAAGGACGCGGTGCAGGCCTTCTACGACGCAGGCTGCCGCTACCTGCAGCTGGATGACATCTTCTTCGCCTACCTCTGCGACGAGAAGCAGCGCGAGATGCGCAAGTCGATGGGTCAGGACCCCGACTGGCTGATCGACCGCTACGCGTGGATGCTGAACGAATGCATCAAGGACCGCCCCGAGGACATGATCATCGGGATGCACATGTGCCGCGGCAACTTCAAGTCGACCCACGTGGCCGAAGGCGGCTACGACATGGCGGCCGATGCGATCTTCAACAAGACCGACGTGGACGTCTACTTCATGGAGTATGACACCGACCGCGCCGGGGGTCTGGAGCCGCTGAAGCTGCTGCCCAAGGGCTCCAAGCGCGTCATGGCCGGGTTCATCACCACCAAGACGCCCGAGCTGGAGCCGATGGACTGGCTGAAGGGCAAGTTCGAGGAGGCCTCGAAGTTCGTGGACATCGACCAGCTGGGCATCGCGCCGCAGTGCGGCTTCTCCTCCACCGAACACGGCAACAAGGTCACCGTCGAGGATCAGCGCAAGAAGCTGGAGCTGGTGGTGAACCTCGCCAAGGAGATCTGGGGCGAGGCGTAAGCCCGTCTCCCCGCAAGATCGAACGGGCCGGTGCATCGCACCGGCCCTTTTTCGTATCCCCTCAGCCCTCGGCCAGCTTCATCAGCAGGAGGCCCGCGGCAATCAATCCGGCGGCCAGCAGGCGCATCGGGCTGACCGCCTCGCCGAGGAAGGCGATGCCGACCGCGAAGGCGCCGATGGCCCCGATCCCGGTCCAGACCATGTAGGCCGTGCCGAGGGGCAGCTGCTTCATGGCCGAGGCGAGCAGCAGGAAGCCGGCCGCCATGGCGACCAGCGTCACGACGGAGGGCACCAGCAGGGTGAAGCCTTCGGATTTCTTCATGAAGGTGGCCCAGACCACTTCCAGCAGTCCGGCGATAAAGAGAGAGGCCCAAGCCATGGGGAGACCTTTCCTGAGCGCCGGGTCGTCCCGGCCATTCACCATTGCGGAGAGGTCGTCCTCTGCGCCGCTATCTGGCACCGGGGGCCCTGCGGATCAAGGCCCGCGCCCTGCCCCGCTCACCGCCCGCCGGAAAGGTGGCCCGTGGGCAACGCCGTGGTGTATTTCACCTGGTCGAGGGCAAAGCTGGAGCGGATGTTGGAGACGCCGGGGATCTGCGTCAGGCAGTCGAGCACGAGCTCCTGGTATTGCAGCAGGTCCTCCACCACGACGCGCAGCATGTAATCCGCCTCGCCGGTCATGAGGTAGCACTCCATGATCTCGGGCCGGCCCTCGATCGCATCGGTGAAGACCTTGAGCGAGGCCTTGTCCTGACGGCTGAGCGTGACATGGACGAAGACGTTCACCAGCAGGCCCAGCTGCACCGGATCGACCAGCGCGACCGAGCCCCGGATCACGCCCTTGTCGCGCATCTCGGCCACGCGGCGCCAGCACGGCGAGGCGGATAGGTTCACCGTCTCGGCCAGCTCGGCGTTGCTGATCTCGGCGTTTTTCTGCAGCACGTCGAGGATGCGGAGACTGGCATCATCCAGTTGAATGGCATTTCGCGGCATGTTTTTCCTCCTTGGCGCAACCTGAGGGTCAAATTCTCCTATATTTCTCGCAGGCGCAGAAAGGAAGACAGGATTTTCCACCGTATAGGAGGCAGTCTGTTAACGACAGCGAGACAGGACAGACCATGGCCAGCATTCAGGGCGCCCTCCGGGGCCGCATCACCACCGGCGCGCAGGATGACGCGAACACCACGCGGCTGTGGCTCATGGCGATGGTGCTGCTCTGGGGGCTCAGCTGGCCCGCGACGCAGATCGCGCTGGTCTCGGTCCCGCCGCTCTGGCTCGCAGCCTTCCGCTTCGGCTCGGCCGCGCTCTGCCTCTTTGCCTTCGTGGCGCTCCGGGGTGAGCTGCGCCTGCCAAGGAAGGCCGACATGCCCATCGTGCTCAGCATCGGGCTGCTGCAAATGATGACCTTCACGGGCCTCGGCATGATCGCCATGACCAAGACAGACACCAGCCATTCGGTGCTGCTGGCCTATACCACGCCACTGTGGTCGGTGCTGCTGGCCTGGGCGCTCTTCCGGACCCGTCCCAGCCGCGCGCAACTGGCCGCCGTTGCCGTGGGCATCGCGGGCGTTGCGCTGATCGTCTCGCCGCTGGAGACCGACTGGACCCAGCCCGGCGCCTTCATGGGGGCGGGCTTCCTCCTGATCGGCGCGATTGCCTGGTCGCTGGTGATCCTGCATGTGAAGCGGCACAAGTGGGTGTCCTCGCCGTTGTCGCTGGCGCCGTGGCAGATGCTGCTGGCCACCGTGCCGCTGGCGATTGCCGCCGTTGTCGTCCACGGCGCGCCGCACCAGATCGCATGGAGCGGGCACCTCGTGCAGCTGCTGATCTACATCGGCCCGATCGCCACCTCGGCCTGTTTCGTGATCTCCTCCGAATACGGCCGCCGGATCAGCACCTTTGCCATGTCGAACTTCACCCTCGGCGTGCCGCTGACCGGGGTCGCCGCCTCGGTCCTGCTGCTCGACAACCAGCTGTCGCCCGTCTTCCTGATCGGCCTGACGCTGGTGATGGGCGGGATGATCCTTGCCGCCGCGGCCAGCCGCCGCTGACCAACAGCCATCGCGCAAAGAAACGCCCCGGCCCGCTCAGGCCGGGGCGTTTTGCGTCAGACGTGCTTGCGCCCACCCGCGTCGAGGAACCACTCGTCCGGGTAGGGATACCACCAGTCCTGCCGCACGGGCCGGTGATCCATGATCACCATCTTGGAACGGCGGAAGGCATCCAGCCCCTGCCGCCCCAGCTCCCGCCCCATGCCCGACGCCTTCCAGCCGCCGAAGGGCAGCGCGTCGTTGTCGATCATCGGGTTGTTGACCCAGACCATGCCCGACTGCAGCCGCTCAGCCGCTTCCTGCGCCTCTTCCAGCGAGGTGGTGAAGATCGAGGCGCCGAGGCCGAAGGGGCTGTCGTTCGCTGCCGCGATGGCCGCGTCGAAGTCCTTCACCTTGGCAATCGCCGCGACGGGGCCAAAGATCTCCTCGTGCATGATCTCCATGTCGGGGGTGCAGCCGGTGAGGATCGTGGGGGCATAGAACCAGCCGGTGTTCTGTCCCGCAGGGGGGCCGCCTCCGATCTCGACCTTGGCGCCCTTGGCAACCGCATCGGCCACCAGCCGCTCGACCTTGTCCCGCGCGGCCTTGCTGACCAGCGGGCCGATCTCGGATTTGTCCAATCCGTTGCCGATGCGCAGGGCCGCCGTCTCCTCGACGAAGGCCGCGACGAAGGCGTCGTGGATGCCTTCCGTGACGAAGAGCCGCTCGGTCGAGGTGCAGACCTGCCCGGAGAGGTGGAAGGCCCCGGTCACGGCCCCCGCCGCTGCCACCGCAAGGGGCGCGTGATCGGTGATGATCATCGGGTCGGACCCGCCCGCCTCGATGATCGCGGGCTTCATCAGGCCACCGGCGGCAGCCCCCACGGCACGCCCCCCGGCGACAGAGCCGGTGAAGGCCACGGCGTGGGTCAGGTCGGAGGCCACAAGCGCGCGGCCCACCTCTGCATCGCCCGGCAGGCAGGCGATGAGCCCCGCGGGCATCTCGTCGAAGACCTTCATGAATTCCAGCGTCGAGAGCGTGGTCGCCTCCGCCGGTTTCACGACGCAGCCGTTGCCCGCCGCCAGCGAGGCCGCGACCGTCCAGCACATCAGCAGCACGGGGAAGTTGAAGGGCATGATATGAGCCGAGACGCCGAGCGGCTCGTAGCGCGCGTATTGGAACGAGCCCGCCTGCGTGGAGCCCGCGATCTTGCCCGCCTCGTCGCGCGCCATTTCGGCGTAGTAGCGGAAGATCGAGGCGCAGTTCGCCACCTCGCCGATGGCCTCGGGATAGGGTTTGCCCATCTCGCGGCTCATCAGGATGGCACAGCGGGTCATGTCCGTGGCCTCGATCCGGTTCGCCAGCCGGTGCAGGTGCCCGGCCCGCGTCTTGGCGTCCAGTGCGGCCCATCCCGCCTGCGCGGCGTTCACCTGCGCCAGCACCTCGGCCAGTTCGCCCGTGCCCACCACGGCGCGGGTACCGACGCGCTCCAACGTGGCGGGGTCGATGACGTCGACGCTGCGCCCCGCGCTCTCGCGCAGGCCGGGCGTCAGGTAATAGCGGGGCGTGTCGATATCGGACATCTGTTCTCTCCCGATCCGGCGCGCGGATCCTTCGGTATCTCGCCCGCCCTGCGGCGCGGCGGCGCCCGGCCCGCCGTCACGGAGGGCCGGACAGGGTTAACGCGATCCGCTCAGCGGATCATGTAGACCTTCTTGATCGTCTCGTGGACGGTGCAGACGCCCTTCCAGTCCTGCGGGAAGAAGGCGGCGGTGTCAGGGGTGATCTCGATCACCTCGCCGCTTTCGTGGACATAGGTACAGCGCCCCTCGAGGAAGTGGCAGAACTCGTCCCGGGTCACGTGGCATTCCCATTTGCCGGGCGTGCAGATCCACAGGCCGCATTCGTTCTCGCCGTTCGGCCCCTTGTGGAGCAGCTTGCCCGAGGTGCGGCTTTCGCCCTCGATCATGGTCGGGATCACGCCCCAGTCCACCGTGTCGGTGATTTCGAGCGGCTTGGTCATAACGGGTGTCGTCATTGGGTCAACTCAGCATGTAGATGTTGCGGATGGTCTCGTGGACCGTGCAGGTGCCGGTCCAGCCGGCGGGGAAGAGGACGCAGGTGGCGCGGGTGACCTCGATCACCTCGCCCCCGTCGCTGACATAGGTCGCGCGCCCCGAAACGAAGTGACAGAACTCGTCCCGCGGGACGGAGAGCCGCCAGCGGCCCGGGGTGCAATCCCAGATGCCGGTCTCGGGGATATTGCCCGGCCCCTTGTGCAGCAGCCGCCCGGTGGAATGCGAGGCGCCGTCCAGCGCATCGGGCTGCGCGCCCCAGTCCACGAGGTCGTCAAAGGCGCCCGCGTCATGGATGTGGGGCGCGGAGGAGGCGAGGTTCGTCACGCTTGCGACTCCGCCAGATCGACGAGGATTTTCGCGGCCTTTTCCTGCCCGTTCTGGCCCTGCATGTGGGCCGAGGTCGCGGCCAGTTTCGCGGCCATGTCGGCGTCCGTCAGGCAGGCCTCGATCTTGGCGATCAGCTCCTCATCGGTCCAGTCGTAGCGTTCGGAGCGGAAGCCGTGGCCGGTTTCCTGCACCCGCATGGCGTTGTCGTGGCCGTCCCAGACATAGGACATGATGATCGCGGGTTTGCCGAAGTAGAGGCATTCCGTGAAGGAGTTGTTGCCGCCGTGGTGGATCACCACGTCCACCTGCGGGATGACCGAGGGCTGGGGGAACCAGCTGTCGATGACCACGTTCGGCGGGATCTCGTCATATTCGCCGATGTAATCGCCCACGTTCACCAGCGCGCGATAGCGGGTCTTGCCGATCAGCGCGATCAGCCGCTTCAGCAGGTCGGTGTCCCCCGCCCCCAGAGACCCGAAGGAGATGTAGAGCAGCGGGCCGTCGTTGTTCGCCGCGAAGGTCGGCACGGTATAGGGCTTGTCCTGCCGCACGCAGCCTTCGAGGTACTGGAACTGCGCCGGGTCCAGCGGCTCGGAGCGGTGGTACTTCACCTGCTCGGGGTAGAGCAGCAGGTTCATGTAGGGCGAGGCCTCGAAGAACTGGCCCAGCGGATAGGGGTCTTCGCCGGTGGTGGCGAGGAAGGCGTTGTAATCGTCGTGGATCGGCTTGATCACTTCGTTGAACTTCGCCCGGAAGGCGGCGTGGCCCTCGGTATCCGTCTCGGACATGCCCGAGAGGTGCGGCGGGATCGCGTCATCCTCGATCTCGTTTTCCGAGCAGGAGATGATCCGCACCCACGGCACGCCGTATTGCTTGATCGCTGGGAAGAGGATCACGTTGTCCACGCTGATCACGTCCGGCTTGATCCTCGCCAGCACGGCGGGCAGGTCCTTCTCGGCCCACTTGGCGCTGTCCACGATCGCCTCCCAGCATTCCTTGACGTAGGTGTCGATCTGGTCGATCGGCGCCTTGCGGAAGTTGGGGATGTGGCCGTTGATGAAATCCTCCCAGAACTTCGCCATCTGCTCGGCCGGCATCGGCTCGGAGAGGTTCACGGGATGCGCCTCGAAGCCATAGCCCTTGTAGACATCGACAAAGCCGGGGTCGGAGAGGAAGACGGCCTTGTGACCCATCCGCTCCACCGCCTGCGCAATGCCGACGGAGTTGAGCGCGGGGCCGAAGGCCGCTTCGGGGAAGAAGGCGAAGGTTTTCTGGGTCATCTGGGTCTCCTCTGGTGGGGCGGCCTCTGGCGGGCCTTTGAGTTCGAGCCTTTGAGTTTCGGGGCCTTGGATTGGCGGGCCCCGGATGTCAGGCGGGGAAGACGCGGGTGTCGCGGGCGGACCAGCCCAGCGTCACCTGCGCGCCTTCGGTGATATCGCGCCCCTCGGCCGCGTCCGCCGTCAGCCGCACCATCAGCGGCTGGTCGCAGAGCGGCGTGTCGAGGTGCAGATGCAGGTCGAGCCCGAGGTAGGCGATGGAGCGCACGGTGCCCGTCACCACGTTCTCGGCCTCGGCATCGAGGTAGAGCCGTTCGGGCCGGACCGCCGCCACGAGGCTCTCTGGCGCCTCCGCCGGGATCACGCCGCCGATGCGCGCGCCATTGCGGGCAAAGAGCAGGCCGCCCGTCCGGGTCACGGGGATGAAGTTCATCTGGCCGATGAAGTCGGCAGCATAGCGGGTTTCGGGGTATTCATAGATCTCGCGCGGGGTGCCTGCCTGAAGCAGCCGACCATCCTTCAGGATCGCGATCCGGTCGGCCATGACGAGGGCCTCCTCCTGATCGTGGGTCACGACGATGAAGGTGATGCCGAACTCCGCCTGAATGCGCTTCAGTTCCAGCTGCATTTCCCCGCGCAGCTTCTTGTCGAGCGCGCCAAGCGGTTCGTCCAGCAGCAGGAGGCGCGGGCGCTTCACCAGCGCGCGGGCCAGGGCCACCCGCTGCCGCTGCCCGCCGGACAATTGGTCGGGCTTGCGATTGGCCAGCGGGGCCAGCTGGATCACCTCCAGTATCTCGCCCACCCGCGCGGTGATCTCGCGCCGGGGCAGCCCCTCCATCTCCAGCCCGTAGGCGATGTTCCTGGCCACCGACATGTGGGGGAAGAGCGCGTAGCTCTGGAACATCAGGTTCACCGGTCGGCGGTTCGGCGGCACCTGCGAGACGTCCTTGCCATCCAGCACGATCTGGCCACCGGTGGGCAATTCGAACCCCGCCAGCATCCGCAGCAGCGTCGTCTTGCCCGAGCCGGAGGCGCCCAGCAGGGCAAAGAATTCGTTCTCGACGATGTCGAGCGACACGCCATCCACGGCCTTCACCCGGCCAAAATGCTTTTCCACGTCGGAAAGGGAGAGCAGCACTTGCGTCATTGTCCGGGCAGACCCCCGCGGTTCAGTCTCTGGGAAAGCGCAAGGGCGATCACGCTGAACAGCATGACCAGCGTCGCAAGCGCGTTGATCTCGGGCGTCACGCCAAAGCGGATCATGGCGAAAATCTGCATCGGCAGGGTGATCGACGACCGCCCTGCACCGGCGGTGAAGAAGGCGATGATGAACTCGTCCACCGACAGCGTGAAGGCCAGCAGCGCCCCCGCGATCACCGCGGGCATCAGCACCGGCAGCACCACCCGGCGCAGCGTCGTGGCGGTCGAGGCCCCCAGGTCGGCCGAGGCCTCGACGATCGACCAGTCGAAGGTCTTGAGCCGCGCCCGCACGACCGAACAGACGAAGGCGAGGTTGAAGACCACGTGGCTGACGATGATCGTGTGCAGGCCCATCTTCACGTTCAGCATCGAGAAGAAACTGAGCAGCGCGATGGCCAGCACGATGTCGGGGATGATCATCGGGGCGAAGATGATGGTTTCGAGGAAGCGGCCCTTGCGGCGGCGGATTTCCACGCCCACGGCCAGCAGCGTGCCCAGGATCGTCGCCAGTAGGGTCGAGACCACGGCCACGATCAGCGTGTTCAGCGCCGCGTGCATGATGTCGCGATTGGCGAAAAGCGCGCCGTACCACTTCACCGAAAACCCGGTCCAGGCGGTTGGCAACCCGCCCGCGTTGAAGCTGAGCGCGATCAGCACCGAGATCGGCACGTAGAGAAATGCGAAGACCCCCGCGAGGATCGCCAGCATCAGGCGGGTCTTGCCACGCTCAGGCATCGCGCCCCCTCTGCCCCGAGGCGCGTTCGCTGGCAAAGGTCTGCGCGGTCAGCAGCACCATCATCACCGCGATCAGCGCCATGGAGAGCGCAGCGCCGAACGGCCAGTCGTTCGCCGTCAGGAACTGCGCGTAGACGAGGTTGCCGATCATCTGGAACTGCCCGCCGCCCAGCAGCGCCGGCGTGACGAAGTTGCCGATGGAGAGGACGAAGACAAAGACGAAACCCGCCGCGATCCCCGGCACGGTCATCGGCAGGGTGATCCGCCGGAAGGTCGTCCACTGCGAGGCACCGAGGTCATGGCTGGCCTCCGCCACCTCGGGATTCAGACGCGAGAGCGGCGCGTAGCAGGCGAGGATCACGAAGGGCAGGTAGTTGTAGACCAGCCCGATCACCACCGCCGTCTCGGTATAGAGCATCTGGGGCAGTTCGCCCTCGTATCCGAACCAGCGGAACAGGTGCACGATCAGCCCCTCGCGGTTCAGCAGCACGATCCAGGCGTAGGTGCGGATCAGGTAGTTCGACCAGAAGGGCAGCACCGCGAAGAAGAGCAGCGCAGGCTGGCGGTGGCGCGGCATGGCGGCGATGGCATAGGCGGCGGCATAGCCCACCACCACGGCGATCCCGGCGGCCAGCCCCGCGATCCCCGCCGATTTCAGGAAGATCCGCGCATAGAGCGGGTCCACCACCATGGCGAGGTTTTCCAGCGTGAAGACATATTCGACGCCGCCGTAGATCCCGCGCCGGAAGAAGGCCAGCGCAAGGATCAGCAGGCAGGGCACCACCATGAAGGCAGTGAGCCACGCCAGCGCCGGCGTCATCAGGTAAAGCGGTTTACGATCTTTCACGGGGGACATTTCCGATGGGGTCGCGGCCCGATACACCCGACCCACCCCAGGCAGGGGCATCGGGCCGCGCCCCGGGCCCGGCGCAGCGCAAGCAGCTGCATCACCGGGCCCGATGGCCTTGATATCGGGCGGATCAGTTCGCCGCCTTGATCTCGCTCACGGTCTTGGCGTAGGCGCGCTGCGCCTCGCCCACGTCCATCAGCAACTCGTAGCCAAGAAGGTCCTCGGCGCTCATGCCCATGTTCGGGTATTGCTCGATCAGCGCGGGATCGAGACCCTCCATCGCGGCCTCGTTCGGCACCTTGTAGAGGATGTTCTCGGCCGCCCAGCGGTGGTTGCCGGCATCCAGCATCCAGTTCACGAAGGCATAGGCCGCCTCCTTGTGCTCGGAGGCCTTGAGGATCACCATCTCATCCACCCAGAGGTCCGAGCCCTCTTTCGGCACGACGTACTTGATGTCCGCATTCTCGGCGATGCCGTAGTTGCACCAGCCGTCCCAGGCCTGCACCAGCTCTGCCTCGCCGGATACAAGCTTGGCGTAGAAGGTGGTGTCGTCATAGGCCAGCAGGGTCTTCTTGGCGGCGATCAGGTCCTCCTTGACCTTGGCCAGCTCGGCCTCGTCCGTGGTGTTGACCGAATAGCCCTCGGCCAGTTGGGCCGCGGCCAGCAGCCAGCGGTCGGTGGCCAGCATCGTGGTCTTGCCCGCGACCGCCTCGGAGGGGGTCAGCAGGTCCCACCAGCTGTCGGGCGCCTCGGCCAGCAGGTCCGAGCGATAGCACAGCCCCGTGGTGCCCCAGGCATAGGGGACCGAGAAAGTGTTGCCCGGGTCATGCGGCAGCTGGGTCGCCGCCTCGTAGAGATTGGCGATATTCGGCAGCTTGGCATGGTCCAGCTCCTCCGCCAGCCCCATCTTGTGCAGGATTTCCGCGAAGGGCGAGGAGACGAAGACCACGTCATAGCCCGCGCCCTTGGAGGCGATCAGCTTGCCCATGATCTCTTCGTTGGTGCCGTGCAGGACCAGCTCGGCGCTGTTGCCGGTCGCTTCGTTGAAGCTGTCGACGGCATCGGGCGCCATGTAGCCGTCCCAGTTCGAGATCACGAGGTCCTCGGCCGCGGCTGCGCCGGCAAGACCAAACGTCGCGCAGAGCGCGGCGAGGGACGGGATCAGGGTCGACGGATCAGATTTCATATCTTCCTCCGGTATGGACTGTTGGACCCCCGCCCTCCGGTCTGCGGCGCGGGGCATATCTGGTGCGGTTCTTGCTGACCGCTGATAATCACAGTATTGTTGAGATCAAAAATACGTCAAACTGTATTCGCTGTTCTTTTACGTGCCGCCGGATCACGGCAAGCACGGATGCGCCCCACAGGAGGGATGATGCCAGAGTCCCGACGCAATGCCCGACAGAACCACCTGAACCTCGCGATGCGCATCCTTGCCATCGTGCGGGAGCGGAACATGGCCCCCGGCGATCACCTGCCGGAGCAGAGTTTCTCCGAAGCCTGCGGCGTGTCGAGAACCCCCATTCGCTCTGCCTTCAAGCTTCTGGAAGAGAAAGGAATTCTAAGCTGGCGCGAGGAGGAGGGCTTCTTCCTCGAACTGGGGCGCGATGACGGGCTGGACGAGGCCGCGCAGGAACTGGAGTCGCTGGAGGACAGCCTGGCCCACCGCATCCTGACCGATCGGGCCGCCCGGCGGATCGACGACCTGCAATCGGTCAGCGCCCTTGCCCGAAGATACAGCACATCGCGCACGTCAGTACTAAATGCGCTAAAAATACTTTCACGCGACGGGATCGTGACCCAGATGCCCGGGCGATCCTGGGCCTTTCAGCCGATCCTCGACACGCCGAACGCGACGGATGAGAGCCTGCACTTCCGCCTGCAACTGGAGCCGCAGGCGATCCTTGCCCCGGGGTTTCGCCTCGATGCCCAGAAAGCGGGCCTTTTGCGCGGCCAGATGCAGGAGGCGCTGCAAAGTGCGGCGGGCGGGATCGGCAACGCGGGCTTCCTGCGGCTCGACGTGGAGTTCCACATGCTGGTCGCCGAAGGCTCGGGCAACCGCTTCGTACGTGGTGCGCTGATGGCCCACCAGCGGCTGCGGAAGGCGACGCAGAAGGATTTCTCGATCCCCGACTTCCGCCTGCGCCAGTCGCTGGAGGAACATCTGGACATCCTCGACGCGCTGGAGCAGATGCAGTTCGACGTGGCCGCCGACCTGATGACGCTGCACCTGCGGCGCTCGCGCCGCCGCCGCCCCGAGGCCGCCAACCGCGGTATCCCGCCGCTGACGAGAGGCCCGCGATGACATCCCGCCCCGCCCCCGTGATCGCCTTCTTTCCCGAGGCGAGCTTCGGCGCCGCGCTCAATTGCGTCGGCATCGCGCAGGAGGTGCGCCGCATGGGCGGCACGCCGGTCTTCCTCTGCCATCCCGGGTTCAACGGGGTCTTTGCCAACTACGGCTTCCGCGAATACCACCTGCCCGAGCCGCCGCGCTCCAGTGCCGACAAGACGCAGGACTACTGGCAGGAGTTCATCAACACCCACCTGCCGCACTTCGACCTCGACCCGGCGGCGCAGCTGCCGACCTATGTGGCCCCCACGTGGGAGGCGATCGTCGACACCGCGATGGATGCGGAGGCCGGCCTCTGCGCCCTGCTCGACCAGATCCGCCCCGATGCGGTGGTGCTCGACAACGTGATCCAGTTCCCCGCCATCGTGCGGGCGGGGGTCCCGTGGATCCGCGTCGTCTCCTGTGCCGAGACGGAGCTGCCCGACGCCAACGTGCCGCCCTACCTCTCGGGCCTTGCCCCCGACGCCGCGACGCGGGCCGCCTTCGAGGCGGCCTACCTCGCCGCAACGGCCCCGGCGCACCAGCGCTACAACGCCTTCCGCAAGGCGCGCGGCCTTGCACCGCTGGCCGAGGGGCTGTTCCTCGAGCCTTCCCCCCTCATGAACCTGCTGCTGTCGCCCGCCGCCGTGCGCTATGACCGCGCCCAGCCCCTGCCGCCCGACAGGTTCCGATATCTCGAAGGCTGCGTGCGCGAGGAGACCCAGTTCGACATGCCGGAGCTGCCTGGCGCGGGCGGGCCGCTGGTCTACCTCTCCTTCGGCAGTCTCGGTGCCATAGACACCGCGCTGATCCGCCGGATGATCGCCGCCTTCGACGGGCTGCCCGCACAGTTCCTCGTGAACGTGGGCGGCTTCCTCGAGGGCTATGACCGTGTGCCGGACAATGTCTACCTCGCCAGCTGGTTCCCGCAGCCCTCGGTGGTGGCGCAATCGGCGCTCTTCATCCACCACGGCGGCAACAACTCCTTCTGCGAGGCGCTCTACCACGGGGTGCCCTCGCTGGTGATGCCCTACTGCTGGGACGGCCACGACAATGCGCAGCGGGCCGAGGCCACGGGCACGGGACGCTGGATGCACCGCTCCGACTGGACGGCGGAGGTGCTGCGCGACACGGTGATGGGCCTGCTCGGCGATACGGCGATGGCCGGGCGGCTCGCCGGGATCTCCGCCGACATGAAGGCACAGCCCGGCACGCGCGCAGCGGCAGAGGCGATCCTCGCGCAGGTCGCCGAGGTCACCCCCGCCACCCCGCGCTAGAGACCACGAAAAAGCCCGGCCAGAGCGACCGGGCTTGTCCGTTCTTCCAAGTCCGGATCAGGACTTCTTCATCGCGTCCAGCAGCGCCGCCCCCAGACCGCCGACACTGTCCTGCTTCTTCGGCCCCGAGGACATGGGACCGCGCGGGCCGGGCTTGCCGCCCTTGCCGCGGGGGCCACCGGGGCCGCCCTTGCCGCGCGCGTCCTTCTGGCCGCGCTCCGCGGGCTGCGCGCCGCCATCCTTGCGCATGGTCAGGCCGATCCGCTTGCGCGGCACATCCACCTCGACCACGCGGACCTTCACCACGTCGCCGGCCTTCACCACCTCATGCGGGTCCTTCACGAAGCGATCCGCCAGCTGGCTGACATGGACCAGCCCGTCCTGATGCACGCCGATATCGACGAAGGCCCCGAAGGCCGCCACGTTGGTCACCGTTCCTTCCAGCGACATCCCGGGGCGCAGGTCGGTAATCTCGTTCACGCCCTCGGCAAAGGTCGCGGTCTTGAACTCGGGGCGCGGGTCGCGGCCGGGCTTCTCCAGCTCCGAGAGGATATCGCGCACCGTGGGCAGGCCGACGCCGTCAGCCACGAAATCCTCGGCCGAGAGGCGCTTGAGCGGGGCGGGATCGGCCATCAGCGCGCGCAGGTCACGCCCGCAGGCGGCGACGATCCGGCGCGCCACCTCGTAGCTTTCCGGGTGCACGGCGGAGGCATCCAGCGGCTCCTCGCCATCGGTGATCCGCAGGAAGCCCGCGCATTGCTCGAAGGCCCGCGGGCCGAGGCCCGAGACCTTCAGCAGGTCCTTGCGCTTGCCGAAGGCGCCGTGGATGTCGCGGTAGGTCACGATCCCCTCGGCCAGCGAGGGGCCGATGCCCGCCACCCGCGCCAGCAGCGGCGCGGACGCGGTGTTGAGGTCCACGCCCACCGCGTTCACCGCATCCTCGACCACCGCGTCCAGCGAGCGGCCAAGGCGGTACTGGTCCACGTCGTGCTGGTACTGGCCGACACCGATGCTCTTGGGCTCGATCTTCACCAGCTCCGCCAGCGGATCCTGCAACCGCCGCGCGATGGAGACCGCGCCCCGCAGGGAGACATCGAGGCCCGGGAACTCCTGCGCCGCGAGGGCCGAGGCCGAGTAGACCGAGGCGCCCGCCTCGCTCACCACCACCTTGGTCGGCTTCTCGCCCGGCGCGTGGGACAGCAGGTCCGTGACCAGCTTTTCCGTCTCGCGGCTGGCGGTGCCGTTGCCGATGGCGATCAGCTTGACCCCATGGGTGCCGATCAGCTTGGCCAGCGTGGTCATCGACCCGCGGGTGTCGTTCTTGGGCTGGAACGGATAGATCGTGGCCGTTTCCAGCAGCTTGCCGGTGTGATCGACCACGGCGCACTTCACGCCCGTCCGGATGCCGGGGTCGAGGCCCAGCGTCGCCTTGGCGCCCGCGGGCGCGGCCAGCAGCAGGTCCTTGAGGTTGCGGGCAAAGACGTCGATCGCATCCGCCTCGGCGCGGCTGCGCAGCTCGCCCAGCAGGTCGAGCGTGAGCGAGAGCCGCAGCTTCACCCGCCAGCCCCAGCCTGCGGTCTTGCGCAGCCAGAGGTCGCCCGGCTGATCCCCCTTGGCCTCCAGCGCGGCGGCGCAGATCGCCTCGGCCTGCACGCCGTCATCCTCGGGGCCGCAGTCCAGATCGACGGTCAGGATCCCCTCGTTCCGCCCCCGGAAGATCGCCAGCGCCCGGTGGCTGGGCATGTCCTGCCAGCCCTCGGCATGGTCGAAGTAGTCGGAGAACTTGGCGCCCTCCTGCTCTTTCCCCTCGACCACCTTGGCGGTGATCCGGCCATTGCGGCGCAGGTGATCGCGCAGGCGGCCCAGCAGGTCGGCGTTTTCCGACAGTTCCTCGGCGAGGATATCACGCGCCCCGTCGAGGGCGGCCTTGGTGTCGGCCACGGCCTCGGTGATATAGCCCTCGGCCAGTTTCGCCGGATCGGCGCGGCGGTCGTCCTGAATGGCGCGGGCCAGCGGCTCCAGCCCATTTTCGCGGGCGATCATCGCCTTGGTGCGGCGCTTCTTCTTGTAGGGCAGGTAGATGTCTTCCAGCGTCGCCTTGGTCTCGGCGCCGAGGATGTCGGCCTTGAGGTCGTCGGTCAGCTTGCCCTGTTCGTCCACGCTTTTCAGTACGGCGGCGCGGCGGTCTTCGAGTTCGCGCAGGTAGGTCAGTCGCTCTTCCAGCGTCCGCAACTGGGTGTCGTCCAGACCGCCAGTCACCTCTTTCCGGTAGCGCGCGATGAAGGGCACCGTGGCCCCCCCGTCGAGCAGCGTCACCGCCGAGCGGACCTGATCCGGCGTGGCCTGGATGTCGCGGGCGATAAGGGCGGGAATACGGGCGACGGGATCGGAGGGAATCGGCATGTCTCTCTCTGCTCAGGCACGTTGGGGCCACCGGGATAGCCTGCCCCGGCCGCTGCGCCAAGCGGTCTTCTGACCCCGCGCGGGCCCTTGCCGGTGCCCGGCGGCAAGAATTCGGCATGCAATTGCATGCCAAGCCATGCACCTCAGTCATGGCAAATCTGCAAAACCCTATTTCTGGGTGCATAGCTCTCGACAGCCTCGCGGCGGCGCGCGACAGATATCGCATTAGCGAAAGGCGATACGTCGCCTCGCCACGACCGGAGGAGACCGCCATGCTGGCCGACCAACGCATCAAGAACGAGACCCTGCGCGCCAAACTGATGAGCGCCGAGGACGCCGCCGCCCTGATCGCCAATGGCGACACCATCGGGATGAGCGGCTTCACCGGGTCGGGCTACCCCAAGGCCGTGCCGCAGGCCCTCGCCGCGCGGATCGAGGGAGAACACGCCAAGGGCAATCCCTTCAAGGTCCGCATCTGGACCGGCGCCTCGACCGGGCCGGAACTGGACGGTGCGCTCGCCAAGGCCGACGGGATCGAGTTCCGCCTGCCCTACAACTCGGACCCGATCGCCCGCGAGAAGATCAACAACGGCGAGATGAACTATTTCGACATGCACCTGAGCCAGGTCGCGCCGATGGCATGGCAGGGGTTCCTCGGGCCGCTCGACGTGGCCGTGGTCGAGATCTCGGGCATCACTGCCGGGGGTGACCTGATCCCCTCATCCTCCATCGGCAACAACAAGACCTGGCTCGACACCGCGGACAAGATCATCCTCGAGGTGAACGAGTGGCAATCCGAGATGCTGGACGGGATGCATGACATCTACTACGGCACCGCCCTGCCCCCGCACCGCAAGCCGATCCCGCTGGTGAAGCCCGACGACCGCATCGGCCAGCAGCATTTCCGCGTCGATCCCTCCAAGGTGGTGGCCGTGGTCCAGACCTCGACGCCGGACCGCAACCTGCCCTTCGCCAAGCCCGACGCCGTGGCCAATGCCATCGCGGGCCACCTGCTCGACTTCTTCGCCCATGAGGTCGCCCGTGGGCGGCTGCCGGAGAACCTGCTGCCGCTGCAATCGGGGGTGGGCAACGTGACCAACGCGGTGCTCTCGGGCCTGATGGAGGCGCCCTACGAGGACATGACCTCCTTCACCGAGGTGGTGCAGGACGGGATGCTCGACCTGCTGGAGGCGGGCAAGCTGCGCATGGCCTCGGCCACGGCGTTCTCGCTCTCGCCTGATGCGGCGGAGCATTTCAACACAAACGCCGCCTTCTTCCGCGACAAGCTGGTGCTGCGCCCGCAGGAGATCTCGAACCACCCCGAACTGGTGCGCCGCCTTGGCTGCATCGCCATGAACGGGCTGATCGAGGCGGATATCTACGGCAACGTGAACTCCACCTGTGTCATGGGCTCGCGGATTCAGAACGGCATCGGCGGTTCGGGCGATTTCGCGCGCAATGCCTATGTCTCGATCTTCATGACGCCTTCCACGGCCAAGGGCGGGGCGATCTCGGCCATCGTGCCGCAGGCCAGCCACGTGGACCACATCGCGCAGGACGTGCAGGTGATCGTGACGGAACAGGGCCTTGCGGACCTGCGCGGCCTCTCGCCCAGGCAGCGCGCAGAGGTGATCATCGAGAACTGCGCCCATCCCGACTACCGCCCGATGCTGCGCGACTACTACAAGCGTGCGCTCGCGGGCTCCTACGGGAAACACGCGCCCTCGCTGCCCGGCCAGTCGCTGAGCTGGCACCAGCGGTTCATCGACACCGGCGACATGCGGGGCTGAGCCAAGAGCGCTGCCCGGACCCGGGGGGCACAAACCGGAGACCTGAACCGGGGGCCGCAACCGGGCTGCTCAACAGGCAGCCACGAGTGGGCCCCCGAATGGGCCCCTGAGTTGAGGGCGCCCAACCAGCCCCCGGAAACGCAAAGACCCCGCCACATGGGCGGGGTCTTGTCACATTCGGGACGGGCCCGATCAGGTGTTGAAGAGGAAGTGCAGCACGTCGCCGTCCTTGACGACATAGCTCTTGCCTTCCGCACGCATCTTGCCTGCTTCCTTGGCCCCGGCCTCGCCCTTGTTCGCCACGAAATCGGCGTAGGCGATGGTTTCGGCCCGGATGAAGCCCTTCTCGAAATCACCGTGGATCACGCCTGCGGCCTGCGGGGCCGAGGTGCCCTGACGGATGGTCCAGGCGCGGGCCTCCTTGGGGCCGACGGTGAAGTAGGTCTCGAGGTGCAGCAACTCGTAGCCCGCGCGGATCAGACGGTCGAGGCCGGGCTCTTCCAGCCCCATCTCACCCAGGAACATCTCGGCCTCCTCGGCGTCGAGCTGGGAGATCTCCTCCTCGATCCGGGCGGAGATGATGACATGGCTGTTGCCCTGCGCGGCGGCCATCTCGGCCACGGCGGCGGAATGGGCGTTGCCCTCGGCGGCCTCTTCCTCGGAGACGTTGCAGACGTAGAGCACCGGCTTGGTGCTCAGCAGTTGCAGCATCTTCCACGCCTTCGCGTCCTCGGCGTCCACCTCGACCACGCGGGCGGGCTTGCCGTCCTCGATGGCGGCCTGGGCCGCGGCCAGCAGGCGGTCCTGCTGCTGCGCTTCCTTGTCGTTGCCCTTGAGCTTGCGCACGAGGTTGGCGCGGCGCTTCTCGATCGACTCGAGGTCGGCCAGCATCAGCTCGGTCTCGATGGTCTCGGCATCGGCCACGGGATCGACGCGGCCGTCGACGTGGGTCACGTCACCGTCCTCGAAGCAGCGCAGCACGTGGGCGATGGCATCGGTCTCGCGGATGTTCGCGAGGAACTGGTTGCCGAGGCCCTCGCCCTTCGACGCGCCCTTCACGAGGCCCGCGATGTCCACGAAGGTCATCCGCGTGGGGATGATCTGCTTCGACCCGGCAATCTCCGCCAGCGTGTCGAGCCGCGCATCGGGCACGGCGACCTCGCCCACGTTCGGCTCGATCGTGCAGAAGGGGAAGTTGGCGGCCTGGGCCGCAGCGGTCTTCGTCAGCGCGTTGAAGAGTGTCGACTTGCCGACGTTCGGCAGACCCACGATCCCCATCTTGAAACCCATGGTGCATCCTTTCCAGCAATCGCGGTGCTTCTATGCGCAAAGCCCCAGTGGGGCAAGCAGCCGTTGCGGTTCCGGCACGGGAATGCGACACCTATGGCGCCGACGCCAAGGGAGGGCCGGAAGATGCTGACCGCCTACATCCATTTCATGGGAAATTGCGAAGAAGCAATGACCAAGTACCACGAGATCCTCGGCGGGGAGCTGACGCTGACGCGCTATGCCGATGCGCCGCCCGAGGCGGATTTCGGCCCCAGCACCGAGGAGGAGGACGCGAAGATCATGCATGCGCAGCTCGACTTCGCGGATGGCGAACTGCTGATGGCGGCAGATTACCCGCCAGGCGTCGAGGGGCTGCCGCAGCAGGCGGTGGTGATCACGCTGACCCTCAAGCAGGTGGCCCGCGCCGAGGAACTCTTCGAGGCGCTGCGCGAACGCGGGGCGGTCATTCATGCCTTCGGGCCGACGTTCTTCTCGCCGGGCTATGCCATGGTGCGGGATCGGTTCGGCACCACATGGATGCTGATCGCCGACAGCGACGCCGCCGAAGCGCCAGGCGCCCCCGGCAGCGCGCCCGACAGCGGCCCCGCGGAGGACAGCGCCGAGGACTGACAGCGCCCCGTCACGCGCAGGCAGGCGGGGATCGCGCGCAACGCCGCCCGGCTGAGACGCGTCAGGTTGGGTATCGCCCGGCCTTCGCGGGGCCATCGCGGGGCCGGCTCCGCGCGATGCCGCTTGCCTCTCCTTTGCCGGGCTGCCGCGCCGGCACGGCAGGCGTGAGGCCTCCGCGGCCAGCGCGCAGGGGCCAGCCAAGGTGTAAACCGCCCCGCTTTGCCCACAAAGGCACCCCGCTGCGCTGCCTCAGATGCGCCGGGCCATTGATTTTCCCGCCGCCATTCTGCAAACCCGTCCGGCGTATCGGAAAGGACCGCCCATGACTCGTATCGACGACACCTTCGCCCGTCTCCGTTCGGAAGGCAAAAAGGCCTTCGTCGCCTACATGATGGCCGGAGACCCGGACGAGGCGACCTCGGCCGAGGTGCTGGCCTGCCTGCCGCGCGCCGGTGTCGACGTGATCGAACTGGGCATGCCCTTCACCGATCCCATGGCCGACGGGCCCACCATCCAGCTGGCCGGCCAGCGTGCGCTGGAAAGCGGCATGACGCTGAACAAGGTGCTCGACATGGTGCGCGCCTTCCGCAAGACCAACAACGAGACGCCGATCGTGATGATGGGCTACTACAACCCGATCTACAGCCATGGCGTCGACGCCTTCCTCGCGGATGCTAAGGAGGCCGGGATCGACGGGCTGATCGTCGTGGACCTGCCCCCGGAAGAGGACAGCGAGCTCTGCATTCCCGCGCAGGCGGCCGGGCTGAACTTCATCCGCCTCGCCACGCCCACCACCGATGACAAGCGCCTGCCGAAGGTGCTGCAGAACACCTCGGGCTTCGTCTACTACGTCTCGATCACCGGGATCACCGGCGCGGCGGCGGCACAGGCCGTGGACGTGGGCCCGGAAGTGGCCCGCATCAAGGCCAAGACCGACCTGCCCGTCATCGTGGGCTTCGGCATCCGCACCCCCGAGACCGCCGAGCAGATCGCCTCGGTCGCCGACGGCTGCGTCGTGGGCTCCGCCATCGTGGGCGAAGTGGCCAAGGGCAAGCCGATCGCCGAGATCGAGGCCTTCGTGCGCGGTCTCGCGGAAGGCGCGCACCGCGCCTGACCCGCTGTGCCGGACTGATGGTTGCCGCTGCGCGGCAGATCGGGGCCTCCGGCGGGGATATTTGTGAACAGTGGATGAGGGGGCTGCGGCCCCCTTTGACGTTTCGGCGGGACGGATGAGAGGGCGGGGCTGCGCTCCCTTGCCCGTCTCCATCTCCGGCTCTAAGACAGGCGTGACCCGCGCAAAGGGAAAGGTTCCGCCATGCCAGTGATCACCTGTATCGACGACCTCAAGCGACTGCACCGCCGCCGCACACCGAAGATGTTCTACGACTATGCCGAGAGCGGCAGCTGGACCGAACAGACCTTCCGCGAGAACACCACCGATTTCCAGAAGATCCACCTGCGCCAGCGGGTTGCGGTGGACATGACCGGCCGCAGCCTCGAAAGCGAGATGATCGGCCAGAAGGTCGCCATGCCGGTGGCCCTGGCCCCGGTGGGCCTGACCGGGATGCAGTCGCCCGATGGCGAGATCAAGGCAGCCCGGGCGGCAGAGGCCTTCGGCGTGCCCTTCACCCTGTCCACCATGTCGATCTGTTCCATCGAGGACGTGGCCGCCCACACCAGCAAGCCGTTCTGGATGCAGCTCTACACCATGAAGGACATGGACTACGTCTATCGCCTGATCGACCGGGCGAAGGCGGCGAACTGCTCCGCCCTCGTGATCACGCTGGACCTTCAGATCCTCGGCCAGCGGCACAAGGACCTGAAGAACGGCCTGACCGCCCCGCCCAAGATGACGCCGAAGAATATCCTCGACCTCTCGACCAAATGGGCCTGGGGCATGGGCATGCTGCAGACGCCGCGGCGGACCTTCGGGAACATCGTGGGCCACGCCAAGGGGGTCAGCAACCTCTCGTCGCTCTCGTCCTGGACGGCCGAGCAGTTCGACCCGGCGCTCGACTGGGACAAGGTCGCCAAGCTCAAGGAGTACTGGGGCGGCAAGGTGATCCTGAAGGGGATCCTTGATGCCGAGGACGCGGTGATGGCCGCCAAGGTGGGCGCGGATGCGATCATCGTCTCGAACCACGGCGGGCGCCAGCTGGACGGGGCGATCTCCTCGATCCGCGCGCTGGACCCGATCCTGCAGGCCGTGGGCGACCAGGTGGAGGTGCACCTCGACGGCGGCATCCGCTCGGGGCAGGACGTGATGAAGGCCGTGGCCATGGGCGCCAAGGGCACCTACATCGGCCGCGCCTTCGTCTACGGGCTCGGCGCCATGGGGCAGGCGGGCGTGACGCGCGCGCTGGAGGTCATCGCCCGGGAGATGGACATCTCCATGGCGCTCTGCGGCAAGCGGCGGATCGATGAACTGGACCGCTCGGTCCTGCAGATCCCGGCAGATTTCTCGGGCAACTGGGCCTGATCTCCGCTCCACCGGGCCACTGCGGCCCGGTGCCACCCGGCATGCCTCGGGCCGGGCCGCTCACGCCAGCGCCAGATCCTCGCCATCGCCCAGGCGGCTGACCGGCTGCGCCGCGCGGCGCGCCGTGACCACCAGTCCTTCCACATCCGCCCCGCGATCACGCCGCAGCGTTGCCGTGACCAGCGTCACCTCGGCCAGCCCCGCGTCTTGCAGCAACTGCGCCACGTAGTCGGCGGAATGGGCAAAGCGACGGCTGTCGCGCAGGGCCACCGGCGCCTCGCCGCGCTCCACCGTGAAGGCCAGCGTGCCGCCGGGCCGCAGGGCGCCAACGCACCAGCCCACGATCTGCTCCAAAGCGCCGAGGTAGATGAAGACATCCGCCGCCACGATCAGGTCGTAAGAGGGCTCCACCGGCTCCAGCGCCGAGAGGTCGCGTTTCTCCAGCAGGTCGTAGAGCCCCTTGGCCCGGGCCTCGGCCAGCATCCCGGCAGAGATGTCATAGCCCGCCATCCAGTCGCAGAGGTCGCGCAGGGCAACGCCCGCCAGCCCGGTGCCGCAGCCGAGGTCGAGCATCCGGGCAAAGCGCCCCTGCGCCTCCAGCCCCTGCCCCTGCCCCAGCCCCTGCCCCTCCAGCCTGCGGCGCAGCAGGTCGGGCGCGCAATAGTCGAGCTGATCGACCAGCGCCGCCTCGAACTTGGTGGCATATTGATCGAAGAGCGCCTCGACGAAGGCCGAGGGCATGGCCTCGCTCAGGGGCACGCGGCGGATCAGGTCGCGCTTGAGCCCGGCGCCCAGCCGGTCGGAGGGATCGAGCCGCAGCGCCGCATCCCACGCAGCCACGGCGCCGGGGGCATCCTGCGCGGCCTCGCGGAACTCGCCGAGGCGATACCAGCCCGCGGCCCAGTCGGGCGCCAGCTCCAGCGCCTCGGTCAGGAGATCCGCGGCAGCGGCGGGATCCCCCGCGCGCGCCAGCCCCTCGGCGAAACCGAGGCGGCGATCGACAATGAGGTTGCCGGACGACAGGCTGTGTGCCGCCATGATGCTGACTTTCAATGGGGTCCGCTCGTTGGCCTTGCGGCCACGCGGCAGAGACACGTGCGCACCACCCAGCGGGTGCAGGCGCCATTAGGGCCGCGCGGGGCGTCTGGTCAAGAGGTCTTGAATGCCCGCCACCGGAGACGCCGCAGGCGGCCCATGGCAGCGGCCAACGGCGGCGCCCGGGGACCGGGAGACGGCCCGATCGCGCCATGCCGCACCGCGCCCGTGCTGGCGGGCTGGGCTTCGTGCGGCCCTTGAGACCGGACCGGCCGGCGCGCGGTTCGGGACGGCAGATACCTTGCCACCGGCCCTCCCCCGGCCTATCGCCAGTCTTCCAACGCGCTTCCCCCCTCTTTCCCAGCGCGGAGGCCGCTTTTGCCCTTTGCAAGCTGGGGGGACTCGTGTATTGGCGCGGCTTCATGCGGGCATACAGCCTTGGAGGATGCCCGCCCAACTGTTCTTAGGAGAGACAATTATGGCTGGAGAGATTCCTGATCTCGTTGTCCAGGAACGCGCGGGGACGGGCAAGGGCGCCGCTCGCCAAGCTCGTCGTGACGGCATGGTTCCTGGTATTGTTTACGGTGGTGGCGAAGACCCGCTGTCGATTCAGATCCCGTTCAACGTCCTGTTGAAGCGCCTGAAGCAAGGCCGCTTCCTTTCGACCCTGTTCAACCTGAAGGTTGAAGGCCGGGAAGACGTGCGCGTGATCTGCCGCAACGTGCAGCGTGACGTGGTGAAGGACCTTCCGACCCACCTCGACCTGATGCGCCTGCGCCGTACCAGCAAGATCAACCTCTTCATCCCCGTCGAATTCGTCGGCGAAGAGGCTTCGAAGGGCATCCGCAAGGGCGGCGTGCTGACCACGGTCCGCCCCGAGGTGGAACTGGTCGTCACCGCTGGCGACATCCCCGAGAAACTGGTTGCAGACATTTCGGGCATGGACATCGGCGACACGCTGACCATCTCGAACATCACCCTGCCGGAAGGCGCCAAGCCGACCATCGACCGTGACTTCGTCATCGCCAACATCTCCGCGCCCTCGGGCCTGCGGTCGTCGGGCGACGCCGAGGAAAGCGAAGAGGAGGCCGGCGAGGAGTAATCCCGTCGCGTCCCGACCGGACTTCAGATCAGGCGCGACCCTCCGGGGCCGCGCCTTTTTCTTTGCCCGTGTTTCTTTGCCCGTGACGCCTTCTGCCATCAGCGGGCCCATGCCCCCGCCCCCTTGCGTCGCGGCTCCCTGCCACGGCCTGCGTCTTGCACCCGCGTCCCTCGTCCCTATCCTTCGCCCCCTATCCTCCACCAGTCTTCCGGGCCCGCACCCTGGGCCCGGCCTGTGTAGCCTCTCACGCCTGCCCCGCCCCGGGGCTGCAACCGGCGCCCGTCCGCCCGCGCGCTTGCCGGACAGGGGAATTCGCGCCACAGTCCTTCTGTCACACCGACGATCGGAGGACCGGCCATGAAGGATGAAACCGCCACCGGACTGGGCGCGCGCAGCGGCGCGCGGGTGCTGGTCGATCAATTGCTGGCGCAGGGCGTCGAGCGGGCGACCTGCGTGCCCGGCGAAAGCTACCTCTCGGTGCTCGACGCGCTGATCGACAGCGGCATCGACCTGATGACCTGCCGGCAGGAGGGCGGCGCCGCCATGATGGCCGAGGCCTACGGCAAGATGACCGGCCGTCCCGGCATCTGTTTCGTGACCCGCGGACCGGGGGCCACCAATGCCTCTGCCGGGGTGCATGTGGCGATGCAGGACAGCACCCCGATGATCCTCTTCGTCGGGCAGGTCGCCCGCGAGATGAAGGAGCGCGAGGCGTTTCAGGAACTCGACTACAAGGCGGTCTTCGGCACGATGACGAAGTGGACGGTCGAGATCGACGACGCTGCCCGCATCCCCGAGATCGTCGCCCGCGCCTTCCGCACCGCCATGCAGGGCCGTCCCGGCCCGGTGGTGATCGCCCTGCCAGAGGACATGCTGGCCGACATGGTCTCGGTCCCCGATGCGCCCTGGGTGGAGGCGCCGCAGATCGCCCCCGTGGCACAGGACATCGCCCGGCTGGAGGACCTGCTCCAACGCGCGCAGCGCCCCATCGTCATCCTCGGCGGCGGCGGCTGGTCGCCCGAGGCGCGCGAGTCGGTGATCCATTTCGCCGAACGCTGGGCGCTGCCGGTGGCGGTCTCCTTCCGGCGCACCGGGCTCTTCCCGGCGGATCATGACCTCTACGTGGGCGACCTCAGCCTCGGGCCGAACCCGGCGCTGACCGAGGCGATCCGCGGCTCGGACCTCGTGCTCATGCTGGGCACGCGGCTGAGCGAGATCGCCTCCAACGGCTATACGCTCTTCGATATTCCGACGCCCGGGCAGCAGGTGGTCCATGTCCATGCCGACCCGGAGGAACTGGGCCGGGTCTACCAGCCGACGCTGGGGCTGACCGCCACGCCCATGGGGCTGATGCTGGCGCTGGAGGGGCTGACGCCCTCGGCCCTGCCTTCGGGAGACTGGGCCATGGCTTGCCGCGGTGCCTACCTCGACTGGTCCGAGGTGCCACAGCCCAATCCCGGCCCGCTCCAGATGGGGGAGATCATCTGCTGGCTGCGCGACCGGCTGGGACCGCGCGACTACATCGCCAACGGCGCGGGCAACTTCGCCACCTGGATCAACCGCTACTACCGGTTCCGGGGCTACCAGACCCTGCTGGCGCCAACTTGCGGCTCCATGGGCTACGGGCTGCCGGCCGGGATCATGGCCAAGCGGACGTACCCGGAGCGCATGGCCGTGACGATCGCGGGCGACGGGGATTTCATGATGACGGGGCAGGAATTCGCCACCGCCGTGCACCACGATATCCCGGTGGTGGTCGTGGTGGTGGACAACGGCATGTACGGCACGATCCGCGCCCATCAGGAGCGGGAGTTCCCCGCGCGGGTCTCGGCCACGGACCTGACGAACCCGGATTTCGCGGCGCTGGCCATGGCCTATGGCGGCCATGGCGAACGGGTGGAGACCACCGCCGCCTTCCCCGCCGCCTTCGAGCGGGCCGTCGAGAGCGGCAAGCCCGCGATCCTGCACTGCCTGCTGGCGAAGGAAGCGATCTCGGCCAGCCGGACGCTCTCGGGGATCCGGGACCGGACGTTCCCCTGACCGGGCCCCTGACCGGGAAAAACGGGCAGGGCCGAACACTCCCGATTGCGCCCAAACGCAGGTCCTGCATCCACCGGCTCGCGGGAAGGGCAGCGCCGAACCGAGGGGTGGCGCGAGCGCGCCGCCCCGTGGGGGCGGTTCGGCGCTGCCCGGCCTCTCGGCCGGGCGGGACATATCGAGGGCACCGTGCGGGGACGCTGACTTCAGGCGTACAAACGTTAAGAGGCCGATACCGCCCTACTTGACAGCAGAGCGCGCCAAGAGCTTCACGAGCAGCTCAAGCGATCCATGGCTCCACACGCTCCGTACTCGCGGCGTTACCCGCCAGCGGCGGATCGGCACCACCGCACCGCCACCGCAATTTCCCGATCCGCAGATTCCCATCCTCGCCGGCATCCGCTACACTCCGCGCAAACAGCAAACGCCGGAAAGGCAGGACATGAGCAGGACCCTCGGCGCGCTTTTCGTGGCGCTCGCCGCGCTGTGCCTCTGCACCCCGCAGAGCCGCGCCCAGCAACAGGATTTCAGCGCGCTCGCCCGCGTCGACCTCTCCGGCAGCCAGATCATCGACGATGGCGACGGCATCCGGCTGGAGCTGAAGCTGAGCCAGGGCGTGCCCTACCGGGTTTACACGCTGACCAACCCGCCGCGCGCCGTGATCGACTTCCGCGAGGTCGACTGGGACGGCGTCGCCAAGGTGAACCTGCTGAATTCCGACCGGGTCACCGACCTGCGCTTCGGCCCCTTCCGGCCGGGCTGGTCGCGCCTCGTGATGGACCTCGCCGGGCCCTATGCGCTGCACCGGGTCGGCACCACCATCGACACTGCCTCCGGCCGGGCCCGGCTCACCGCCCGCTTCACGCCGACCGAGGCAGAGACCTTTGCCGCCCGCTCCGGCGCGCCGCGCGATCCCGCATGGGACCTGCCCGAACCCAGCCTGACCGCGCCGAAACCGCGCGGCGACGGCCCGGTGACCGTGGTGATCGACCCGGGCCATGGCGGCATCGACCCGGGCGCGGAATTCGACGGGCTGGTGGAAAAGGACCTCATGCTCACGCTGGCCCGCGAGGTGAAGGACGCGCTGCTGCGCTCCGACGGGGTGCAGGTGGTGCTGACGCGGGACGACGACAGCTTCGTCTCGCTCGAACGGCGCGTCGCCATCGCCCACGAGAGCCGGGCGCAGATTTTCATCTCGCTCCACGCCGACCTGCTGCCCGAGGGCAAGGCCCGCGGCGCCACGGTCTACAAGCTGGCCGAGGCGGCGACCGACGCGGCCTCGGCCAAGCTGGCCGAACGGCACGACCGCGATGACCTGCTCTCGGGCGTGGACCTGACCGGCAAGGACGACGTGGTCGCCGATGTGCTGCTCGACCTCGCCCGGATGGAGACCCAGCCGCGCACGGCACTCTTTGCCCGGACGCTGGCCGACAAGATCGCCGCCGCCGAGGTGCCGCTGAACTCCCACCCGATCCGGGCGGCGGGCTTCTCGGTGCTCAAGGCCGCCGACATCCCATCGGTGCTGGTCGAAGCGGGCTTCCTCTCCAACGACCGCGACCGCGCCAACCTTGCCGATCCCGCCTTCCGCGCCCGGCTGGCCGGGGCGATTCGCGACGCGGTGCAGGCCTGGGTCGTGGCGGATGCCGCCAATGCGCCGCTGGTGCGCCAGTAGCCGCGGGTTTCCGCCCATCCATGCCCGACCGGCGGGCCACAGCCTGCCTGCACCCACCACATGCAGGGAAACGGCGCGTCGCGGCCCCGTCCTGACCCCTATGTGTTTTGACCGCGCCAGCACGCGCGCCTATATACTGCCTCAACAATCGGGGGCAGACCTTGCTGAGATTCATTCTTTCCTTCTTCGGCGGCATCTTCACGCTGATCACCATGGGGATCATGGTCGTCGCGCTGAGCATCGGCGCGGTGTTCTGGATCTACGGGCAGGATCTGCCCAGCCATGAGAGCCTCGCGCAGTACCAGCCCAAGACGATCAGCCGGATCTACTCGGGCGAGGGCCAGATCATCGACGAATTCGCCGTCGAGCGCCGGATCTTCGTGCCCGCGGACGAGATCCCCGACCTGGTGAAGGAAGCCTTCATCTCCGCCGAGGACAAGAACTTCTACACCCACGGCGGCTATGACACCCGCGGCATGCTGGCCGCCGGGATCGACGCGGTGAAGTCGCGCGGCAAGAACGTGCGGGGCGCCTCGACGATCACCCAACAGGTGATGAAGAACTTCCTGCTCTCCGGCGACCGCAAGATCGAACGCAAGATCAAGGAGATCATCCTTGCCTCGCGGCTCGAGGAGTCGATGTCGAAGGACAAGATCCTCGAACTCTACCTGAACGAAATCTTCCTCGGCCAGAACTCCTACGGCGTCGCCGCCGCGGCCCAGACCTACTTCAACAAGTCGCTGGCCGACCTTGAGCCGCACGAGGCCGCCTTCCTCGCCTCGATGCCCAAGGCGCCCTCGGACTTCCACCCGGTGCGCAACAAGGAGCGGCTGAAGCAACGCCGCGACTACGTGCTGCGCGAGATGGAAGACAACGGCTACATCGACATGGCCACCATGGAGCACGAGATCGCGGAGCCCGTGCGCTCGGTCCAGAACGGCGATTTCGACAGCTTCAAGGGCACCCTGCCCCCGCGCGACTACTTCACCGACGAGATCCGCCGCCAGCTGTCCAAGGACTTCGGCGAGGGCGAATTCTTCTCGGGCGGCTATTCCGTCCGCGCCACGATCGACCCCGAGATGCAGGTCGAGGCCGCCGTGGCCCTGCGCCACGCGCTGGAGAAATACGACCGTTCGCGCGGGATCTGGCATGGCCGTCTCGGCACCATCGAGGCCGAGAACCTGACCGCCGACAAGTGGCGCGACGCACTCGCCTCCTTCAATGCCCCGCGTGACATCGAGGTCGATGGCAAGTGGCATCCCGCCGTGGTGCTGGAAGTGGGCAGCAGCGATGCCCGCATCGGCATCGAGGGCGTCGACGACGATGCCGACGGCCACTGGATCCCCGCCAATGACGTGCAATGGGCCCGCAAGCGGCTGGAAAACGGCCGCCTTGCCTCTGCTGCCCGCACCGCCGGCGACCTGCTGGAGGTGGGCGACGTCGTCATGGTGCGCGCCATGACCTCGGACAGCGACGGCAGCTTCATCCGCTGGACCCTGCGCCAGGTGCCCGAGGTCGAGGGCGGCTTCATGGCGATGGACGTGAACACCGGTCGCGTGATCGCGATGCAGGGCGGCTTCTCCTACCAGCATTCGGTCTTCAACCGCGCCACGCAGGCGGAACGCCAGCCCGGGTCGTCCTTCAAGCCCTTCGTCTACGCCGCGGCGCTGGACAGCGGCTACACCCCCGCGACGATCATCATCGACGCCCCGATCGAGGTGAACACCCCGCAGGGCATGTGGCGGCCCAAGAACGCCTCGAACCAGTACTACGGCCCCACGCCGATGCGGACCGGGATCGAGCATTCGCGGAACCTCATGACCGTGCGCCTCGCGCAGGAAGTGGGCATGGACACCGTGGCCTCCTACGCGGAGCGCTTCGGCGTCTACGACAACATGGGCCGCTACCTCGCCAACGCCCTCGGCTCCGAGGAGACGACGCTCTACAAAATGATCTCGGCCTACGCGATGTTCGCCAACGGCGGCGAGCGGGTGGAACCCACCCTCGTCGACCGCGTGCAGGACCGCTACGGCAAGACGATCTACCGCCACGACCAGCGGGACTGCGTCGACTGCGCCAACCCGAACCTGCCCGCCCATGCGGCGCCCTCGATCGTGTCGAAACGCCAGCGGGTGATGGATGCGATCACCGCCTACCAGCTGACCTCGATGATGCAGGGCGTGGTCCAGCGCGGCACCGCCTCGCGCGCCGTGAACCTGCCGGTGCCCACCGCGGGCAAGACCGGCACCACCAACGACGCCCGTGACGTCTGGTTCCTCGGCTTCACCTCGAACATCGTCGCGGGCTGCTACATCGGCTACGACGATCCCCGCCCCATGGGCCGGGGTGCCTCGGGCGGCGGCATGTGCGGCCCGGTGTTCCAGGAGTTCATGACCGAGGCGGTCCAGAAATACGGTGGCGGCAAGTTCAAGGTCCCGCCGGGTGGCCACTTCATCAAGATTGACCGCTTCACCGGCGCGCGCCTGTCGGACGATGCCTCGGGCAACAACGTGGTGGCGGAATACTTCCGCGACGGCGAAGAGCCCGTCTTCGGTGTCTTCTACGACGGCGGCTTTGCCATGGGCTCGAACCTGCCCCTCTTCGAGGAGGTCGGCCAGTCCGCCCGCGAGGTCACCACCTCCACCGGCAAACGCGCGGTCGTCGGGCCCAAGGCCAGCTTCGGCTCGGTCTCCTCGGGCGGTCTTTACTAGGAAAACAGCGGGCCGCAGGGCTGCGCGACCGGGGCTGCCGCTTGCCGCGGCCCCGGTCCGCTGCTATCACGCGGCACCGAGAAGCAGACGGATTGTGACATGCGCACCGAGGCCCAGAACATCGTTTCCGACATCGAGAAGAGCCTGACCCTGCTGGGTCAGCGCATGGGTCTCGAGACGGCACAATACCGGCTGGAGGAATTCAACGCCCGCGTCGAGGATCCCAACCTCTGGGATGACCCGGCAAAGGCGCAGGCGCTGATGCGTGACCGTCAGGCGCTGGTGGACCAGCTGGCGATCTACAACGGCATCAAGCAGGAGCTCTCCGACAACGTCGAGTTGATCGAGCTCGGCGAGATGGAGGACGACGACGAGGTGGTGACCGAGGCCGAGGCCGCCCTGAAGGCGCTCAAGGCCAAGGCCGCCGAGAAGGAACTCGAAGCGCTGCTCAACGGCGAAGCCGACGCCAACGACACCTTCCTCGAGATCAACGCCGGCGCAGGTGGCACCGAAGCCTGTGACTGGGCCTCGATGCTGCAGCGGATGTACGTCCGCTGGGCCGAGAAGCGCGGCTACAAGGTCGAGTTGCAGTCGGAGGAAGCGGGCGCCGAGGCGGGCATCAAGTCGGTCTCCTACAAGATTTCCGGCCACAACGCCTATGGCTGGCTGAAATCCGAAAGCGGCGTCCACCGCCTCGTGCGGATCTCCCCCTTCGGCAAGGGCACGCGCGAGACCTCCTTCGCCTCCGTCTGGGTCTACCCGGTGGTCGACGACAACATCGAGATCGAGGTGAACCCCGCCGACATCCGGATCGACACCTACCGCTCCTCGGGCGCGGGCGGCCAGCACGTGAACACCACCGACTCCGCGGTGCGGATCACCCACCACCCCACGGGCATCGTTGTGACCTCCTCCGAGAAATCCCAGCACCAGAACCGCGACATCGCCATGAAGGCCCTGAAATCGCGGCTCTACCAGCTGGAGCTCGACAAGCGGAACGCGGCCATCAACGAGGCGCATGAGAACAAGGGCTCGGCCGGCTGGGGCAACCAGATCCGCTCCTACGTGCTCCAGCCCTACCAGATGGTGAAGGACCTGCGCACCAACCACGAGACCTCGGACACCTCCGGCGTGCTCGACGGGGCGCTCGACGGTTTCATGGCAGCAACGCTGGCCATGGACGTCAGCGGCAAGTCCCGCGCCGAGGCCAACGCCGAGGAGTGATCCCGGAGCGCAGGCCCCGCGAGCGGCCCGCGCCTCCCCGGCGCCACGAGCGCCACGAGCGCCACGAGCGCCACGAGCGCCACGAGCGCCACGAGCGCCACGAGCGCCACGAGCGCCACGAGCGCGTCAAAATTCTTCGAAGAATTTTGGCAAGAATTTTCGAAAATTCTTGCACCCTCCCCCGCCGGCTCAGCGTCCGGCGGATCGGAGAGCTGCGTGGCTCACAGGTCCTTGCGGGCCCGGAGCGCCGCGCTGATCGTCCCGTCGTCGAGGTAGTCGAGCTCCCCCCCGATCGGCACGCCCTGCGCCAGCGAGGTCAGCCGCACCCGGCCTTCCAGCTGGTCGGCGATGTAATGCGCCGTGGTCTGGCCATCCACCGTGGCATTCAGCGCGAGGATCACCTCGCTCACGCCCTCGTCCCCCACTCGGCGCACCAGCTTGGGGATGCCCAGCTCGTCCGGCCCCACCGCGTCCAGCGCGCTCAGCGTGCCGCCGAGGACGTGATACCGCCCCCGGAACACGCCCGAGCGCTCCATCGCCCAGAGGTCGGCCACGTCCTCCACCACGCAGAGCTCGCCGTTGGCGCGCTTCTCGCTCAGACAGATGTCGCAGCGGTCGGCAGAGCCGAGGTTGCCGCAGACCACGCATTCGCGCACCGTGCTGGCCACCCGGGCCATCTGGTCGGCCAGCGGGATCAGCTGCAGGTCCCGCCGCGCGATGAGATGCAGCACGGCCCGCCGGGCCGAGCGCGGCCCGAGCCCGGGAAGCCGCGCCATCATCTCGATCAGCGCGTCGATATCAGAGGTGGCCTCGGTCAAGATGCCCTCAGAACGGCATCTTCATGTCGGCCGGCAGGCCGAGACCCTCGGTCAGCTTCGACATCTCGGCCTGCGACTTGTCCTGCGCCTTCTGCTGCGCATCCTTGATCGCCGCGAGGATCAGGTCCTCGACCACTTCCTTCTCGTCGGGGTTGAAGATCGACGGGTCGATATCGAGCCCCGTCAGAACCCCCTTGGCGGTGCAACGTGCCTTGACTAGGCCCGCGCCGCTTTCGCCCTGCACTTCGAGCGTTTCCAGCTCTGCCTGCAGCTCGGTCACCTTCTGCTGCATTTCCTGCGCGGCCTTCATCATCTTGGCCATGTCGCCGATCTGTCCCAGACCCTTGAACATCGTTCTCTCTCCAAAAAGCGTCGGTTTGCCCTGCTAAACCATATCGGAAGCCGAAAGGCGATCCACAACCGCCTTCATCCACTGTTCCCAAGTATCCTCGGGGGGCACGGGGGGCAGACAGCCCCCCGCCCCTGCCCGGGGCGCGCCGCCCCTCAGGTCGCGCGCCCGTTGATCCACACCGCGCGCACCGCGCGGTCGTCGCCCATCATGATGGTGGGGAAGAGCGCCTCCCAGAGGTCGTCGGCCTCTGCCGCGCGCTGCGCGATGGCGGGGGTCGAGGCGAGGTCGAGCACCACGAGGTCCGCCTCCATCCCCGGCATCAGCCGCCCGATCCGGTCCTCCATCCTGAGCGCCCGGGCCGAGCCGCCGGTGGCGAGCCAGACCAGCTGCGCGGGATGCAGCGCCTCGCCGCGCAGCTGCGCGATCTCGTAGGCCGCCGCCATGGTCCGCAGCATCGAGAAGGAGGAGCCGCCGCCGGTATCGGTCGCAAGCCCCACGCGCAGCCCCCAGGATGCCAGCCCCATCATGTCGAAGAGCCCCGAACCGATGAAGGTGTTCGAGGTCGGGCAATGCACCAGCGAGGCGTCGACCTCCTTCAGCCGGTCGATCTCGCGCGCCTCCAGGTGGATCGCGTGGCCGTAGAGCCCCCCCGGCCCCAGCAGCCCGTGGGCCTCGTAGGTGTCGAGGTAATCGCGCGCCGTGGGGAAAAGCGCCTTCACCCAGGCGATCTCGTCGGTCTGCTCGCTCAGGTGGGTCTGCATCAGGCACTCGGGGTGCTCGGCCCAGAGTGCGCCCATGGCCGACAGCTGCTCGGGCGTGGAGGTGGGCGAGAAGCGCGGCGTGATCGCGTAGGAGATCCGCCCGCGTCCGTGCCACGTCTCCAGCAGAGCCTTGCTGTCGTCATAGGCCGATTGCGCGGTGTCGCGCAGCCCCTCCGGGGCGTTCCGGTCCATGCAGGTCTTGCCCGCCACGACGCGCTGCCCGCGGGCCTCGGCCTCGGCGAAATAGGCCTCCACCGAGGCGGGGTGGATGGTGCAGAAACTGGCCATCGTCGTGGTGCCATGGGCGGCGGTCAGGTCGAAGTAGCGTTTCGCGATCTCGCCCGCGTAGGCCGGATCGGCAAAGCGCATCTCTTCGGGGAAGGTGTAGGTGTTGAGCCAGTCGATCAGCCGCTTGCCCCAGGACGCGATCATCGCGGTCTGCGGGAAATGGGCATGGGCGTCGATGAAGCCGGGCAGGATCAGCCCGTCGCCGTAATCGCGCAGCTCCGCCTCCGGGTGGGCCGCGCGCAGCTCGTCCGCCGGCCCGACGGAGCGGATCAGCCCATCCTCGACCAGCACGCCGCCGCGGCTTTCGACCTGCGCCACCGCCTCCCAGCCCGCGGCAAAGGGATCGCCGTTCACGCTGAGTGTCTGGCCCAGCAGAAGTGTCATCTCGCCCATTGCTCGCCCTCCGGTCTGACTGCACCCATGCGATGCACCGCAGGGCAGCCTAGCCCCTGCCGCCGCCCGGGTAAATCGCCGCGCGACGTCAGCGCCGGACGGCCGCCCCTGCCCGTCCGCCCCCGTGCAAATCCGCGTTGAAAACCCGCACCAAGCATTGTCTCGCCAGCAGTCTCCTCTATTCTCGGATCAAAGCAGAACGGGCAGGACATGAGCGACAGAAAAGACGACCAGACCCGCGAAGACGACCTGTCCCGCACCCGGCCCGAGACGGCCGCGGACCCCGAGGCGCGCGCCGCTCAGGCGACCGAGGCCGCCCACGACGCCGAGGACGACGAGGCCGAGGACACCCCGGCCTACCATATCGACCGCAAGACCATCGCGGCGATCCTCTATGCCGTGGAAACCGGCGACCGCGAGAGCCTGACCGAGCTGATGGAGCCGCTGCACGCGGCCGACATCGCCGACATCCTCGAACAGGTGAACGCCTACGACCGGCGCCGGATCGTCCTGCTCTACGACCGGGAACTCGACGGCGAGATCCTCTCGGAACTCGAGGAATCGATCCGCGAGGAAGTCATCCGGCTGATGAAGCCGGAGGTGCTGGCCGACGCTGTCCGGGAACTGGATTCGGACGACGTCGTCGACCTGCTCGAATACCTCGAGGAGCCGCAGCAGGAGGCGATCCTCGACGCGCTCGACGACAGCGACCGGGTCGCCGTCGAACAGGCGCTGACCTATCCCGAGGAATCCGCCGGCCGCCTGATGCAGCGCGAGGTCGTGGCCGTGCCGGAGTTCTGGTCCGTGGGCGAGGCGATCGACTACATGCGCGAGCGCGACGACCTGCCGGACCAGTTCTACCACGTGATCCTCGTCGATCCGCGGATGAAGCCGGTGGCCCATGTCCAGCTCGGCCGCCTGATGGCCGCGCCCCGGGCCTCGAAACTGGCCGAGATTACCGAACCCTCCTTCCGCACGATCCCCGCGGATCAGGACGAGGGCGAAGTGGCCTATGCCTTCAACCAGTACCACCTGATCTCGGCCCCCGTGGTGGACGAGGACGAGCGTCTGGTGGGGGTGATCACCATCGACGACGCGATGATCGTGCTGGACGAGGAACACGAGGAGGACATCCTGCGCCTCGCCGGTGTGGGCGAGGAAAGCTCGCTCAACGACCGGGTGTTCCAGACGCTTAAGCAACGCTTCCCCTGGCTGGCGGTGAACCTCGCCACGGCGATCATCGCCTCGCTGGTGATCTCGCTCTTCGAGGGGACGATCGCGCAGTTCGTGGCGCTGGCCGTGCTGATGCCCATCGTGGCCTCCATGGGCGGCAATGCGGGCACGCAGAGCCTGACCGTCGCGGTGCGCGCCATCGCCACCCGCGACCTCACCGGCTCCAACGTCTGGCGGGTGATCCGGCGGGAGGCGCTGGTGGGGCTGATGAACGGCCTCGCCTTCGCCGTGGTGATGGGGATCATCGGCATGGTCTGGTTCGGAGAGCCGAAGCTGGGCCTCGTCATCGCGCTCGCCATGGTGATCAACCTGCTGGTCGCCGGCCTGGCGGGCACCGTCGTCCCGGTGGTGCTGGAGAAGTTCAAGGTCGACCCGGCGCTGGCCTCGGGCACCTTCGTGACCACCGTCACCGACGTGGTGGGCTTCTTCGCCTTCCTCGGTCTGGCCGGGATCATCCTGCTGTGAGCCTCGCGGAGGCCAAGGCAGCCGCGCGCAAGGCGGCCTTCGCCCGGCGCAAGGCGGCCCACGCGGCGGGTGGCGCGGGCCGGGCCGGACACCTGTCACAGGTGCTGGCCGGCTATCGCGGCGTGCCGCTGGCGGGCTACATGCCGATCCGCTCCGAGATCTCCCCCCTGCCCGCCATGGCGGAGGCCGCGGCCCACGGCCCCGTCGCCGTGCCGGTGATCCGGGGCGCGGGCCAGCCGCTCGACTTCCACGCGTGGGAGCCCGATGCGGAGATGATCACGGGCCCCTTCGGTGCCATGGTCCCCGCCGATCCCGTGCCCGTGGATCCCGAGATCCTCATCGTGCCGCTGGTGGCCTTCACTCGGGCGGGGGCCCGGCTGGGCTATGGCGGCGGCTTCTACGACCGCACGCTGGAACGGCTGCGGCAGCGCCACGCCGTGCTGGCCATCGGCTTTGCCTATGCCGCGCAGGAAGCCGACGCGCTGCCGATGGAAGAGACCGATCAGCCGCTGGACCTGATCGTGACGGAACAGGGTGTCATAGAGATACGTTAGACCGCAGGAATCTACCCGAACCGATCCGGAGGCACTACCACCCGATGCGCGTCTTCAACTGCACCTGCGGCAACCCGCTCTTCTTCGACAATGTCACCTGCACCGCCTGCGGTCGCTGGGTCGGCTGGTGCCCCGGCTGCGCGGGCATCTCCTCGCTGGAGGGCATGGGCGAAGACCGCTGGCGCTGCACCACCTGCGACAGCACGCTGCTGAGTTGCGCCAACTACGCGGGCGAAGGTGTCTGCAACCGGATGATCCCCGAGGCACAGGGCCCGGGCCTGTGTGACTGCTGCGCGCTGAACGAGACGATCCCCGACCTGGGCGTCGAGGGCAACCGCGACCGCTGGGCCCGGCTGGAGGCCGCCAAGCGCCGGCTGATCTACGCGCTCGACCGGCTGGGCCTGCCCTGGGGCGGGCCGGAGAGCGGCCTGGAGCCGCCGCTGAGCTTTTCCTTCATGGGCGACACCCTGAAAGGCAACGAGGTCTGGCGCTCTGCCGGGCCGGAGGAGCGGGTCTATACCGGCCATGCGGGCGGCCATATCATCATCAACATTGCCGAGGCCGATGACGCCGAGCGCGCCCGCCTGCGCGTCGACCTTGGCGAGGCGCACCGCACCCTCATCGGCCATTTCCGCCACGAGGTCGGCCACTACTACTGGGACCTGCTGATCAAGGGGCAGGACGAAGCCGCCTTTGCCGCGCTCTTCGGCGATCCAAACGAGGATTACGCCGCCGCGATGGAGCGCCACTATGCCGAAGGCCCGCCGCCCGACTGGCAGCAGCGCTACATCAGCGCCTATGCCACGATGCACGCCTGGGAGGACTGGGCCGAGACCTGGGCGCTCTACCTCGACATCGCCAGCGTACTGGACACGGCCGGCGCCCTTGGCGTCACGCTGGGCCCGCCCGCCGATACCGCCGAGATGATGGTGCGACGCTACCAGTCCCTCGGGCTGATCCTGAACGAGCTGAACCGGGAAATGGGGCTGCTGGATTTTGTCCCGGAAGTGATCAATCAGCCGGTGATCGAGAAGCTCGACTACGTCCACGCGGTGATCGCGCGTGCCTCAAAGGCCGGGACGCAAGCGGGCGATTCGCGGGCGGCGGTCTGATTTCGACACATTTTCGCCATAATTGAGCCGCCCTTTCGCCCCAATCGGCCAAGCCAATTACATGACGGAAGCATGCATCCGGCGTCCTTCGCGTGTTTTCAGGAGGTTGCCGTCAACTTGAGCGAGTGCGCCGAGCGCCGTCCCGATCGCAATCTTGTCCCAAGTTTGTCAGGATTTAGGTGCATTCTAGACTAATATTATTCAAAAATAAATCTTGATTTTGGAATATATGTTTCCAGCCGCGAAATCCATTGTTGCGATTTTGGCGGTAGCGCGACGCCCCGTTCCGCCCCCCGTATAGGGTCAGGCAGCGTGTTTGCGGCCCGGCCCGGAGGAGGGCCTGTAGTCCCGGATCCCGTCCGGGTTGGGTAACGAGTAGGAGCGCATTTCCATGTTCAAGATCTTCAAAACACTTCTGTCCAACGACGACAGCTCGGACCCGCACGGGTCCGGGCTGGGTGGGCTGCTGGAGGAGGACGGCCTTGTCGATGACCTGCTGGGCGACGGCGGCGTGGTCGACGATCTTCTCAACGATGACGAGACCGAGGACCATTCCCGCACCGACGGGGCCGACGACGACCTGCTGGGCGAAGGCGGCATCCTGGACGAACTCGCCGGCGATGGCGGCGTGCTGGACGAGTTCCTCACCGGCGACGACAAGCCGGATTATTCCGAAACCGACGGCGCGGTCGACGACCTGCTGGGCGAAGGCGGCACCGTCGATGAACTGCTCGGCGATGGCGGCACGGTGGACAACCTGCTCACCGGCGACCGCCATTCGGATCATTCCGAGACCGATGGCGTGGTGGACGGCCTGCTGGGCCATGGCGGCACCGTCGATGAGCTCACCGGCGACGGCGGCACGCTGGACGATGTGGTCAACGGCGACAGCCACGTGGACTACGGCGAGAAGGACGGCGTGGTGAACGACCTCCTCGATGAGGGCGGGGCCGTGGACGAGCTTCTGGGCGATGGTGGACTGGCCGACGGGCTGCTTAACGGCGACCACGAGGGCGACGGGACCGAGACCTCGGGCGTCGTGGACGGGTTGCTGGACGAGGGCGGCATCGTGGACGAACTCGCCGGCGACGGCGGCGTGGTGGATGAATTCCTCACCGGCGACGACGAGGCTGACGGCTCGCGGACCTACGACCTGGCCGAGAGCCTCGTGGGTGAAGGCGGCATCGCGGACGAACTGCTGGGCGACGGCGGCACGGTCGATGACCTGCTCACCGGCGACGACCACCCCGACAACACCCGCACCGACGATGCCGTGGACGACCTGACCGGCGAAGGCGGTCTGGTCGACGAACTGGCGGGCGACGGCGGCCTCGTGGACGATCTCCTCACCGGGGATGACCACCCCGACTACAGCGAGACCGACGGCGTGGTGGACGATCTCCTCGGCGACGGCGGGGCGGTGGATGAGTTGCTCGGACCGGGCGGCCTGCTGTCCACAGGTCTGCTGGATGACGAATACGGCCATGACGAGGAGGAATGGTGCGACGAGGAGCCCGAGGAAGATCTCTGCGACTTCCTCTGATTTGGGCCTCCCGGGCGGGCGCCGCCCCCACGGCCACCCGTCCATCACGCGGGGTCTGCCAGTTGCAGGCCCCGCGTCTTTCATTGGCCGGAATGGACAATTGCCGCATTTCGTGACAAAGCGCGCGCAACAGGAGTTTGTCCATGACCACCACACGTTTCGCCCCCTCGCCCACCGGCCACATCCACGTGGGCAACCTGCGCACCGCCCTGTTCAACTGGCTGATCGCCCGGAAGGCCGGCGGCACCTTCATCCTGCGGATCGACGACACCGACGCCGAACGCTCGAAGGAGGAATATGTCGATGGCATCAAGCGCGACCTCGAATGGCTCGGCCTGACGTGGGACCGCGAGGAGCGTCAGTCGCTGCGGCTGGACCGCTACGCCGAGGCCGCCGAAAAGCTGCGCGGGATGGAGCGGTTCTATGAATGCTTCGAGACCCCGGTCGAGCTGGACCTGAAGCGCAAGAAACAGCTGAACATGGGCAAGCCGCCGGTCTATGACCGCGCCGCCCTCACGCTGTCCGAGGCCGACAAGGACAAGCTGCGCGAAGAGCGCGGCCAGGGCCACTGGCGCTTCCTGCTCAAGCAGGAGCGGATCGAGTGGACCGATGGCATCCTCGGCGACATTTCCATCGACGCGGCCTCCGTCTCGGACCCGGTGCTGATCCGCGGCGACGGTCAGGTGCTCTATACCCTCGCCTCCGTGGTGGATGACGTGGAGATGGGCGTGACCTCGATCGTGCGCGGTTCGGACCACGTGACCAACACCGCGACGCAGATCCAGATCATCGAGGCGCTCGGTGGCACTGCGCCCGCCTTCGCCCACCACTCGCTGCTGACCGGCCCGGCCGGCGAGGCGCTGTCGAAACGCCTTGGCGCCCTGTCGATCCGCGACCTGCGCGACCGCGGTGTCGAGCCGATGGCCCTGCTCTCGCTCATGGCGCGGATCGGGTCGTCCCAGCCGGTGGAACTGCGCGACAGCCCCGAGGACCTGCTGGAAGGCTTCGACCTGACGCATTTCGGCGCGGCGCCCACCAAGTTCGACGAGAACGATCTCTTCCCGCTGACGGCCCATATCCTGCAGCAGAAATCCTTCGACGAGGTGAAGGACCGCGTGCTGGCCACCGGCGTCCCCGCCGACAAGGCCGAGCAGTTCTGGACCGTCGTGCGCGACAACATCACCGTGCTCGACGACATGGACGCATGGTGGACGCTCTTCGCGGAAGGCGCGGAGCCCGACATCGCGGAGGAGGACAGGGAGTTCATCGCCGAGGCCATGACCCTGCTGCCGCCGCCGCCCTACGACACCGAGACCTGGGGCAAGTTCACCGCCGAGGTGAAGGAGAAGACCGGCCGCAAGGGCAAGGGGCTCTTCATGCCGCTGCGCAAGGCCCTCACCGGTCAGGCCCACGGGCCGGACATGTCCGCCGTGCTGCCGCTGCTGCAGACGGTGAAGGCCAAGGGCTGAGAGGCTCCGAAGCTCAGGATTTGAGGAGAGGGCGCGGGGATACCCCGCGCCTTTTTCATTGGCGGAAGGCAGGAGCGCTGCATCCACCCAGACCTACCGGTCTTGCGGAACCGCCGACGTCCGCGCAACGGTCGCCGCTGCAACTGTGCCCCCTCGCCCCCTGCCCCGCGGTCGCAGCGGCACCTCTTCCCGATTCATTGATTACCCCCCGCGCGGGACAAGGCCGCAGGCCGCCGCGCATCGCCGGCGCGCCCCCACGCGGCGGCGATTTGGTGAGGCTGGGTGGGTCCTCGACGGGACGCGACATGCTTGGCTGAGTTAAACTGCTCGCCAGAGAGGTTCGGATCGCCTCCGCGCGCGCCGGCAATGCGCGGCTCAGTGTTTAGCCAAAAGGCCGCAAGACTTCGGCGTCACTCCTCGCCGCTTAACCGCCTCAACCCACCGGCCGCAGCTCGCTTCCCAGCCGCGCCAGCATTGCATCGACAAACGCCCGCTCGCCTTTCGCCAGTTCCCGATGGCGCGGATAGAGTGGCGCCGCGCGGTCATCCAGCACCGGGCTGTCCCAACCATCCGTCGTGGCAAAGAACCGGGCTGCCCCGTCCTCGCCGAACTCCCGCAGGTAGCCCTGCACCACCACATCGAGATAGCTCAGCAGGATCGGATGCAGGTCTTCCGCCCGGGGGTGCTTGTCCTCGGGAATGGTGTAGATCGCGATCTCGGCCGGATGGCTCAGATCATGCAGCACCGCCCCGCCGTGGGCCACCCGGTCATAGGCGAATTCCCGGTCGTCGAGCGCCTGCCAGTCGGCGCCGGGCACGGCGGCGATCAGGCCTTCGATCTCGGTCCCGGGCGCGGGCACGGCCGTCAGGATCGCGAAGGGACGCAGTGCCGTGTGGCGCCAGAGCCGCCGCCAGCCCCGGGCCGTCGCAGGCCGGATGTCGCCGTAATCGTGGGTCGTGCGGTTCACCAGAGAGCCGTAGCCGAAAAAGTAGGGATTATTTTGCATCTTTTCTCCGGAACTTGATCTGAATCATGTAGTCATCTTTTCGCGCCCTGCATCCTCTCCGCATTCTTTTGAGTTCTCATGTTCCTGTGGAGGCACGGTTATGCGGCTGACGAAACGGACCAATATTTCGATGCGCGTCCTGATGTACTGCGGCGCGAACAATGATCGACTTGTCACGAAATCCGAAATCGCGGAGTGCTGCAACACCTCCGAGAACCATCTGGCGCAGGTGATCAACCGGCTTGGCCAGCTCGGCTTCCTGCATACGCAGCGCGGCCGCAACGGCGGCATCACCCTGGGCCGTCCGATGGAAGAGATCACCGTGGGCGAGGTCTTCCGCGCGGTCGAATCCAGCGTGCCGATCACCGAGTGCTTTGCCGAGGGCGAGAACACCTGCCCGCTCGTGAACGCCTGCAAGTTGCGTCCGGCCATTGCCCGCGCGACCGAGGCCTTTTATCACGAGCTCGACGGGATGCTGCTCTCGGAACTGGTCTGCGGCAACGACTCGCTGATGCAAATCATGGCACCGGCGGCCTGCATGTCGCGTCCCGCGCTCCACGCCTGATGTCCCCCCTTGCCACAGCGCGCGCGCTTGGCTATCGCTGACGAAATCGGACAGGGAGAACCGGCCCAGCCGGTGCCGAAGGAGCAACCGCCCCGGAAACTCTCAGGCCCCACGGACCTGCCGATACTGAAACTCTGGAGAGAGGCCCCTTGATATGGGGTCCGCCGAAGGGATAGCGATCTCAGGCAAACGGACAGAGGGGGCATCGCGGCGCGGGGATACCCCCTGCGCGGGCGCGGTGCCGGGCGCAATCCGTCATCCCGCCCCTCGAATCGGAGGGACGCTATGAGCGATCTGGAAGAGCTGCCGCTGGCAGCCCTGCACCGCGGACTGGGGGCCAAGATGGTTCCCTTCGCGGGCTACGAGATGCCGGTGCAGTACACCGCCGGCGTCATGAAGGAACACCTTCACACGCGCGAGGCCGCGGGCCTCTTCGACGTCAGCCACATGGGTCAGGTGATCCTGCGCGGGGCGGATTACGCCACCATCGCCGCCGCCTTCGAAAGCCTCGTGCCGGTGGATGCCATCGGGCTGAAGGACGGCCGTCAGCGCTATGGCTTCTTCACCAACGAGGCCGGCGGCATCCTCGACGACCTGATGTTCGCCAACCGGGGCGATCACCTCTTCGTCGTGGTCAACGCCGCCTGCAAGGCCGCCGACATTGCGCATATGACGGCCAACCTGCCCGGCATCAAGGTCGAGGAAATCACCGGCCGCTCGCTGCTGGCGCTTCAGGGCCCCGCGGCCGAGGCGGCGCTGGCGAAGCTCGCCCCCGAGGTGGCCGAGATGACATTCATGGACGTGCGCGACGTGACGCTGGCAGGCGTGACCTGCTGGGTCTCGCGCTCGGGCTACACCGGCGAGGACGGCTACGAGATCTCCGTCCCCGATGCGCAGGCCGAGGAACTGGCCCGTGCCCTGCTGGCGGATGAGAGCGTCCTGCCCATCGGCCTTGGCGCGCGTGACAGCCTGCGGCTGGAAGCCGGGCTCTGCCTCTATGGCCACGACATCGACGAGACCACCAGCCCGATCGAGGCCGGACTGATCTGGGCGATCCAGAAGGCCCGCCGCGCAGGCGGTGCCCGCGAGGGCGGTTTCCCCGGGGCAGAGCGCATCCTGCGCGAGATCGCCGAGGGCCCGGCCCGCAAACGCGTGGGCCTGCGCCCCGAGGGCCGCGCGCCCATGCGCGAGGGCGTGGCGCTCTTCGCCGATGCGGACAGCACCGAGACCATCGGCACCATCACCTCGGGCGCCTTCGGCCCGACACTGGGGGCGCCCATGTCGATGGGCTATGTCCCCGCGGACATGGCAGCGCCCGGAACGGCGCTTTCCGGCGAACTCCGGGGCAAGCGGGCTCCGCTGACCGTTGACAGCCTGCCCTTCGTTCCCGCCAACTTCAAACGCTGAGACCTGGGAGACACTCCTCATGAAATATACCGAAGAACACGAATGGCTGAACCCCGAGGGCGACCTGATCGTCGTGGGCATCACCGAACACGCCGCCACCCAGCTGGGCGACATCGTCTTTGTCGAACTGCCTGAAGTGGGCACCGAGGTCTCGAAGGAAGACGAGGTCGTGGTGATCGAGTCGGTCAAGGCCGCCTCGGACATCCTCGCGCCGCTGGACGGCGAGATCGTCGAAGTGAACGAGGCGCTGGCCGACAACCCCGGGGCCGTGAACGACGACCCGATGGGCGAAGGCTGGTTCTTCAAGATCAAGCCCTCGGACGCCTCCCAGATGGAAGCGTACATGTCCGAGCAGGAATACCTCGACCTGATCGGCTGAGCCCGTGGCGGTGCGGCGGATCGTGGCGAACCTCGCCTGTGACGATCCGCAGGCGCTCGCGGTGTTCTACCGCGCGCTTTTCGACCTCGACGTGGCGATGGACCTTGGCTTCATCGTCACGCTGGGAGCGGCGGCGCAGCAGGACGTCCAGCTCGCGCTGGCCTCCGAGGGAGGATCGGGCACCCCGGTGCCCGCCCTCTCGATCGAGGTCGACGATCTGGCCCCCGTCCTCGACGCCGCCCGCGCCCGGTCGATCGCCATCGCCTATGGCCCGGTGGATGAGCCGTGGGGCGTGCGTCGCCTCATGCTGCACGATCCCGCCCACGGCCTAACCACCGCCTGATCAACGTCCTGACCCATCTCAGCTAGACGGCAAGGAGCCTTCCGATGCCCTTCACCAAGACAGACTACGATCCCTACGATTTCGCCAACCGCCGCCACATCGGCCCCTCTCCCAAGGAGATGGAGGAGATGCTCGCGGTGATCGGCGTCTCCTCCCTCGACGAGTTGATCGACCAGACCCTGCCGCAGGGCATCCGCCAGGTCGAGCCGCTGGCCTTCGGCCCCGCGCTCTCCGAACAGGAACTGCTGGTCGAGATGCGCCGCGTGGCGCGCAAGAACAAGGTCCTCACCTCGCTTATCGGGCAGGGCTACCACGGGGCGATCACGCCGCCCGCGATCAAGCGCAACATCCTCGAGAACCCGGCATGGTACACGGCCTACACGCCCTACCAGCCCGAGATCTCGCAGGGCCGTCTGGAGGCGCTGCTGAACTACCAGACGATGATCTCGGACCTGACCGGTCTCGACATCGCCAACGCCTCGCTGCTGGATGAATCCACCGCCGCCGCCGAGGCGATGACCATGGCGCAGCGCGTCGCCAAGTCGAAGGCCAAGGGCTTCTTCGTGGACGAGAACTGCCACCCGCAGAACATAGCCGTGATCCAGACCCGGGCCAAGCCGCTGGGGATCAAGGTCATCGTCGGCGCGCCCGAAACCGTGGACCCCGAGGCCGTCTTCGGCGCGATCTTCCAGTATCCCGGCACCTACGGCGGCCTGCGCGACTTCACCGGCGTGATCGAGAGGCTGCACGCCGCCAAGGCGATTGCCGTGATGATCGCCGATCCGATGGCGCTGACCCTGCTGAAGGAACCGGCCGCCATGGGCTGCGACATCGCCGTGGGCTCGACCCAGCGGTTCGGCGTGCCCGTGGGCTACGGCGGCCCGCACGCCGCCTACATGGCCTGCCGCGATGCCTACAAGCGCTCGATGCCGGGCCGGATCGTCGGCGTCTCCATCGACGCGCGCGGCAACCGGGCCTACCGGCTGGCGCTTCAGACCCGCGAACAGCACATCCGCCGCGAGAAGGCCACGTCGAACGTCTGCACCGCGCAGGCGCTGCTGGCGGTTATGGCCTCGATGTATGCGGTCTTCCACGGCCCCGACGGGCTGAAGGGCATCGCGCAGCGCATCCACGAGCGCACCGCCCTGCTGGCCAAGGGGCTGGAGGCCGGCGGCTTCGAGATCATGCCGGAGCATTTCTTCGACACGATCACCGTCGAGGTGGGCCCCCTGCAGGCGGCGGTGATGAAATCCGCCGTGGACGAGGGCATCAACCTGCGCGCCGTGGGCGAGACCATGGTGGGCATCACGCTTGACGAATGCACCACGCTGGAGACCCTGCGCGCGGTCTGGAAGGCCTTTGGCCTGACGGACGTGGCGGAAGAGCCCACCGGCTGGCAGCTGCCCGAAGGGCTGATGCGCGAGACGAGCTATCTCACCCATGAGATCTTCCACATGAACCGGGCCGAGACCGAGATGATGCGCTACATGCGCCGCCTCGCGGACCGGGACCTTGCGCTGGACCGCGCGATGATCCCGCTCGGCTCCTGCACCATGAAACTGAACGCGGCGGCCGAGATGATCCCGATCTCCTGGGATGAATTCGCAAGCCTGCACCCCTACGTGCCCGCCGATCAGGCCGAGGGCTATGGCCACCTCATCGGGGACCTGACCAAGAAGCTCTGCGACATCACCGGCTATGCCGATTTCTCGATGCAGCCGAACTCCGGCGCGCAGGGGGAATACGCGGGCCTGCTGACCATCGCGCGCTACCACGAGGCGCGCGGCGAAGGGCACCGCAACATCTGCCTGATCCCGGTCTCGGCCCATGGCACGAACCCGGCCTCGGCGCAGATGGTGGGCTGGAAGGTCGTCCCCGTGAAGAGCCGCGAGAACGGCGACATCGACCTCGACGACTTCCTCGAGAAGGCGCAGAAGCACGCGGCCGATCTTGCCGCCTGCATGATCACCTACCCCTCGACCCACGGCGTGTTCGAGGAAACGGTGCGCTCGGTCTGTCAGATCACCCATGATCACGGCGGGCAGGTCTATATCGACGGGGCCAACATGAACGCCATGGTGGGCCTGTCCCGTCCCGGCGATCTGGGCGGCGACGTCAGCCACCTGAACCTGCACAAGACCTTCTGCATCCCCCATGGCGGCGGCGGCCCCGGCATGGGCCCCATCGGCGTGCAGGCGCATCTGGTCGAGCACCTGCCGGGCCATCCGCTCTTCGGCACCGAGGGCGCGGTTTCGGCGGCACCCTTTGGCTCGCCCTCGATCCTGCCGATCTCCTGGGCCTACACGATGATGATGGGCGGCGCCGGCCTGACGCAGGCGACCCGCGTGGCAATCCTGAACGCCAACTACATCGTCAGCCGCCTGAAGGGCGCCTACGACGTGCTCTACAAGGGCCCCTCGGGCCGGGTGGCGCATGAGTGCATCCTCGAGACGCGGCCCTTCGAGAAGACCGCCGGCGTGACCGTGGACGACATCGCCAAGCGGCTGGTCGACTGCGGCTTCCACGCGCCGACCATGTCCTTCCCGGTGCCGGGCACGCTGATGGTGGAGCCGACCGAGTCGGAGACCAAGGCCGAGCTGGACCGCTTCTGCGATGCGCTGCTGGCGATCCGGGCGGAGATCGCGGAGATCGAGGACGGCGCCATGGCGCCCGACGCCTCGCCGCTGAAGTTCGCGCCGCACACGGTCGAGGACCTCGTGGGCGACTGGGACCGGGCCTATGCCCGCGAGCAGGGCTGCTTCCCGCCGGGCGCCTTCCGCGTCGACAAGTACTGGCCGCCGGTCAACCGCGTCGACAACGCCTGGGGCGACCGCAACCTGACCTGCACCTGCCCGCCCATGACGGACTATGCAGAAGCGGCGGAGTGATCCGCCCCCGGCCCTGAGCCCCGCACGATGAAGAGAGCCCCGGCAGCCCGCGCTGCCGGGGCTCTTTGCCCTCTGCAAGCTTCCTTGGCAAAGCCGCCCCCAACCCCGATAAAGAGCGGGAGACAGAGGACGTCAGCTTCGAGGAGGCCCCATGACCAAACCCTGCATCATCTGCTGTGCCATCACAGGCTCGCTGCCGCAGAAATCCGACAACCCCGCCGTGCCGATCACCGTGCCCGAACAGGTGGAAAGCATGCAGGAGGCCTGGGAAGCCGGCGCCGCGATCTGCCACGCCCACGTGCGCAACGACGACGGCACCACCTCCTCCGACCCCGAGAAGTTCGCGGCCCTGAAGGAAGGGCTGGAGAAGCACTGCCCCGGGTTGATCATCCAGTTTTCCACGGGCGGACGCTCCGGCGCGGGCCAGACGCGGGGCGGGATGCTGCCGCTGAAGCCCGACATGGCCTCGCTCTCGGTCGGCTCGAACAACTTCCCGACCCGGGTCTACGAGAACCCGCCGGACCTCGTGGCCTGGCTGGCCTCCGAGATGAAGACCTATGGCATCCGCCCCGAGGTCGAGGCCTTCGACCTCTCGCACATCCATCAGGCGGCGAAGATGTTCAAGGACGGCCGCCTGCCGGACAGCCCCTATGTCCAGTTCGTCATGGGGGTGAAGAACGCCATGCCCGTGGACCGCGATGTCTTCGACTACTACATCGCCACGATGAAGCGCCTGCTGCCCGACAGCGAATGGTGCGCGGCCGGCATCGGCAAGGATCAGATCACCCTGAACGACTGGGCCGTGTCCTCGGGCGGCCACGCCCGCGCGGGGCTGGAGGACAACATCCGCCTTGACCGCGACACGCTCGCGCCCTCCAACGCGGCGCTGATCAAACGGATCACCGACCTGTGCGAGAAGTACGAGCGCCCCGTCGCCACCACGGCGCAAGCGCGCGAGATGCTGGGCCTGCGCCCGGCCTGACAGGCGGGGTCTCGGGCCAGAACTCGGGCCAGAACTCGGGCCGGATCTCGGGCGGCTCATCCGACGGCCGCGCCGGATCGCCCGCCCGTTCTCCTGCCGGATCGCACCATGCGAAGGGCGCCCCCGGGCGCCCTCGCCTCAGCTGTCGCCCGCGTCGTGGATGTCGTTGGCGTCGGCCAGCAGGCGCCGGTGCTTGCGCATCTCGGCCCGCACCTGCCCGAAGGTCGCGAGGCCCCGCGCCTCCAGCAGCGGGATCATCTTCAGCAGCACCTCCGAGGTCGCCCGCGCATCGCCCATGGCGGTGTGCCGGTCGCGGTCGAGGATCTCGATATCCAGCCGCCCGGCGAGCGCGTCGAGCGTATGGGGCGCCGAGGCCCCGAAGAGGATCGCCGAGAGCAGCACCGTGTCCAGCACCGGATGGTCGAATTTCAGGTCCTGCCGTGCGCCGTAGCGGTGCAGGAAGGCCATGTCGAAGGGCGCGTTATGGGCCACGATCACCGCGCCACGGCAGAAGCGGTGCAGCCGGGCCACCGCCTCGGGGATCGTCGGCGCGCCATGGACCATGGCGTTGGAAATCCCGTGCACCCGCGTCGCGCCCGGCGGGATCGGCCGCGCGGGATCGACCAGCGTATCCACCACCTCGCCGGGCACGCACTGGCCGTTGACGATGCGGATCGCCCCGATCTGGACAATGTCGTCGCGCATCGGGATCAGCCCGGTGGTCTCGGTGTCCATCACCACGTAGATCAGCTGCCGCAGCGGCGTGTCGCTGATCGAGGCCGGGACCTCCCCCAGCGTGGCGGAGAAGTCGAAGGCCATCGGGCGTTCCGCGTGGATGCCCTCCTCCGGCGGGAAGGAGAGGACGTAGCCCCCCGCCTTCAGCGGATGCAGCGTGACCCGCCAGCCCGAGGCATTGCCCGCCAGCGGCAGGGTCACCACCCGGTCACGGCGATAGCCCCGGCTGTCGAGGTCCGCGACCGCCTCCCGCAGCTTCGCCTCGTCGAAATAGTCGAAGACCGATTGGCCGAGGGCGAGCGGCCCCATCGCGTCCAGCGAGGCGGCGGCGTGACCATCGTAGAGCGTGATCCGGTGATCCGGCGCCACGATCAGCACCGCAAGCTGGATCTCGGACAGGACGGCGGCAAGCTGGTCCTTCTCGGTCTCCAGCCGCGAGGTGTGCCGGGCCAGCGTCTCGGCCGCCTGCAGGTCCGCGGTGCCAAGCTGCGCCGTCAGCGCCGAGGCCGCGGGCCCGAGGTCCCCGAGGTAGCGCGCCGGCCCCGCGTCGAGGTCCGAGCGCACGCCCGCCACGGCGCGGGTGCGCATGTCGGCGGCCAGCCTCTCGATCGGCTTGGCGACATTCTCGTCGAAGAGCAGCCAGACACCGGCCACCAGACCGGCGAGGCCAAAACCCGCCACCAGCCCCGCGATCACGTAGCCCGAGGCCCCGCCCCCGTGCCGCCATCCGAACCACAGGCCGAGCGCGATCAGGGCCAGCCCACCGACACCGAGCACCGCAAAGAAGAGCAGCACCCGCTGGCGCAGTGACATCCTCTCGACCCAGCGCTGCGTCATCTCACCCCTCCGCGCAAACCGCCTGCGTGACGGGGTCCTTCACCCCCGCGTCGATCCAGCCGGCGCCCTCGACCGCGCCGCCCGCGCCGAAGGTCACGCCGTCCTCCAGCGCCGCACGGCGGTGGCCGTCGCAGTCCACCATCACCCGCAGGCGCTGCACCGCGCCCCACCTCTGGTAGAAGACCACGTCGGTGATCCGCAGGGCGGGCTGCTCGGGGTTGCGCAGCGTGGCCGCGTGATCGACCACGGCAAAGCGGCTGACATAGGGCCGGACATAGGTCCAGGGCCGGTAGAAGATTTGCGTTTCCACCTCGGTCACGATCTCGGCGGTGTCGGGCAGCGTCGCCTTGGTACGCGGCGCCCAGGTGTATTCGTTCGACACCGTCATCCCGATCATCACCAGACCCGCCGCCACCGGCATCATCCACTTGGGCAGCCGCCCGCCGACGATCCGGTTCACCAGCAGCACGACACCCGCCGCGGCAAGCCCGGCCACGAACGTGGCGATCAGTTCCAGAAACATGCCTGTTCTCTCCTCCCCCGGGTGACCCGGGTCTTCCCCGTTGTGCCGGTCATTCCCCGGCCGTTACCCCGGCACCCCGCGGCCTGACCCGGCCGCCGATTGCATCCGCCGCACCACCACGAAGGCGTCGCGCAGATGGCTGCGTTCGAAGTCCGACACTCGGGCCGGGGCCATGAAATTGTCAACCGCCTCCCCGGCGGCGACCTGTCGCGCCTGATGCTCCAGCCGGGTCTGGGCAATCAGGTCATAGGCATCCAGCAGGTCCTGCCCGCCGCCCGGGCTGACGATGCCCGCCGCCATTGCACCCTGCAACCGCGCCCGGGTGTTCACCGCGGGCAGCCGCCCCTGCAGCGCATAGACCCGGCCAAGGTCCGTCACCGGCACCACGCCGTTGTGCTTGAGGTCGATCGTGTCCTTGTGCTCGCCCGAGCGGAAGGTGGCAAATCCCCTCAGCAGCCCCAGCGGCGGCGTATGCTTGAGCGAATTGGCCACCATCTGCGCCACGAAGATCGTGTTCTGGGCAGCGGCCGCCAGCGTCTCTTCCTGCAGGCGGGTCAGCAGGGCGCCCTGCCCGCCGATCCCGCGCAGGTCGAACATGACCGAGGAGAGCATCTGCGATTCCGGGTCCGCCTTGGCGATCCAGCCCGCGAAGTAGCGCCGCCACGTGGCCAGCGGCTGACACCAGCGGGGGTTGGTCGCCATCATGTCGCCGGGGCAATAGACGTAGCCGCAGGCGTTGAGCCCATCGCTGACGATCTGCGCCAGCCGGGTGAAATAGGCCATGTCGGCCTCGCTCGCGGCATTGTCGAGGATCAGGCAGTTGTCCTGATCCGAGACGCCGGTCTGCTCCTGCCGGCCCTGCGATCCGCAGGCCGCCCAGAGGTAGGGCACGGGCGGCGGGCCCAGCTCTGTTTCGGCCATGGCCAGCAGGCGGCGGGTGACCGTGTCGGCGATATCGGTGACCAGCCGGGTCACCACGTCATGCCGGTTGCCCGCGCCCACCAGCTGCCGCAGCAGCGCGGGGATCTTGGCGGTGACGGCGGCCAGCCCGGCCACGTCCTGCGCCTGCGCCAGATCGCGCACGAGGTGGGCGGAGCTTTCGGCCTGCGCCCGGGTGAGGTTGGTCTGGGTGACGATGCCCACCAGCCGGCCCGCCTCGACCACCGGGATATGGCCGATCCGGTGCTCCATCATCGCGTGCAGCACGTCCGAGCCGATGGCGGAGGGCGCCAGCACGAGGGGATTGCGCGTCATGATCCCGGCCACGGGGCCGGTCGGATCGATGCCCCCGGCGACGACCTTGTTGGACATGTCGCGGATCGTGACGATCCCGGCCAGCGCCCCCTTCTCCAGCACCGGCAGGGAGGAGATGCGCCGCTCGCGCATCAGGGCGGCCGCATCGCGGATCGGGGTGTCGGCCTCGCAGGTGGTGGGATCGGCGGCCATCAGCTCGGCCACGCGCATGTCGGTCAGCGCCGGGCGGCGTGGTGCTGCCGCCTCGCCCTTCCCGCGCGAGAAGAAGCGGCGGAAGGCCTCGTGCGCCTCGATCAGCGCAAGGAAGCGCCCGGCAGGCAGCAGGAAGAGCGTGCAGTCCTCCTCGGCGATGGCGGTGGAGGCGGCGAAACCGTCGCGCATCAGCCCGCGTTCCCCGAAGGAATTCCGGGCCATGAGGTGCGAGAGGACCTCGCCCTGTTCGCCCTCGATCCGGACGTGACCGGCGCGCACGACGTAGAGCCCGTCGAGCCGTTCACCGAAGCGGAAGATCACCTGCCCCGCCGGAACGTCCAGCCGCCGGAACATGCCGCACAGCTGCGCGCGCTCCTCGGTGGGCAGCGTGTCGTAGGGATGTATCCCCGCAAGGAAGGTCTGGGTGTCCTCGGGCATGAGCCCCTCCCCGATCTAAGAGAGACGGAAACGGCGCGGGGTCATGAAGACTGCCCGCGCCGTCCCTGACAAGGGGGATGACGAAGTCCCCCCGTCGGTGCCCGATCCCCACAGGAGGAAGGACCGGGCTGTCCGATGCGCGGCCCGCCCTCATTCAGGCCGCACACCGGGGAGGATCGTCAGTGATCCGTGGCCGCACCGGCCCCGCGGGGGATGCGCACGCTCTCGACAAGGTCCTTGATCTCCTGCGGGGTGTCCTCGGTCATGTGCGACACGATGAAGGCCACCGCGAAGTTGAGGACCGCACCGATCGACCCGATCGAGACCGAGGTGATGCCCAGAAGCGAGCCATCCACGGTGTCGGGGAACGAGTTGGTGCCCGGGATGAACATCCAGCCCTTGTGCAGGAAGATGTAGACCACGGTGAAGATCAGGCCGGTCAGCATGCCTGCCACGGCACCCTTGTTGTTCACCCGGGTCGAGAAGATGCCCATCATCAGCACCGGGAAGATCGAGGCCGCGGCGATCCCGAAGGCCAGGGCCACGGTCTGCGCGGCAAAGCCCGGGGGGTTGAGGCCGAGGTAGGTCGCCACCGCGATGGCAACAGCCATGGCGATACGGGCCGACATCAGTTCGCCCTTCTCCGAGATGTTCGGGTTCAGCTGGCCCTTGATCAGGTCGTGGCTGACCGAGGACGAGATGGCGAGCAGGAGGCCTGCCGCGGTGGACAGGGCCGCGGCCAGACCGCCTGCGGCGACCAGGGCGATGACCCAGCCGGGCAGCTGTGCGATCTCGGGGTTGGCCAGCACGAGGATGTCGTTGTTGACCACCAGTTCCGAACCGGTCCAGCCGTTGGCTTCTGCCGTGGCGGTGAAGTCGGCGTTCTTGTCGTTGTAGAACTGGATCAGGCCGTCGCCGTTCTTGTCCTCGAAGGAGAGCAGGCCGGTGACTTCCCAGTTCTTCATCCAGTCCGGACGCGAGTCATAGGCGATGGGCTGCTCGGTCACGCCGTTCGGGTAGACCGTGGTCATGATGTTCAGGCGCGCCATGGCCCCCACGGCCGGGGCCGTCAGGTAGAGCAGCGCGATGAAGACCAGCGCCCAGCCGGCGGACCAGCGTGCGTCGGCCACCTTGGGCACGGTGAAGAAGCGGATGATGACGTGGGGCAGGCCCGCGGTGCCGATCATCAGCGACAGGGTGAAGAGCACCATGTTCAGCGTGTTGGAGTGGTGGCCGGTGTAGCTGTTGAAGCCGAGGTCGGTCACGATCTGGTCGAGCGTCTTGAGCAGCGCCTCGCCCGAGCCCTGGTGTTCGCCCAGCAGGCCAAGCGGGGGCACCGGGTTGCCCGTCAGTTGCAGCGAGATGAAGATCGCCGGGATCGTGTAGGCCATGATCAGCACGCAGTACTGCGCCACCTGGGTATAGGTCACGCCCTTCATGCCGCCGAACACGGCGTAGGCGAAGACGACGCAGGCGCCGATCAGCAGGCCCGCGGTGTTCGACACTTCGAGGAAGCGCGAGAAGGCCACGCCCACGCCGGTCATCTGGCCGATCACGTAGGTGACCGAGGCGACGATCAGGCAGATCACGGCCACGAGGCGCGCGGTCGGGCTGTAGAAGCGGTCGCCGATGAACTCGGGCACGGTGAACTTGCCGAACTTGCGCAGGTAGGGCGCGAGCATCAGCGCCAGCAGCACGTAGCCGCCGGTCCAGCCCATCAGGAAGGTCGAGTTGTCGTAGCCCACGAAGGCGATCAGGCCGGCCATGGACAGGAAGGAGGCCGCGGACATCCAGTCCGCCGCGGTGGCCATGCCGTTGGTGACGGGGTGAACACCCCGGCCGGCGGCATAGAATTCGGAGGTCGAGCCCGCGCGGGCCCAGATCGCGATGCCGATGTAGAGCGCGAAGGACGCGCCCACGAACAGCAGGTTAAGGGTATACTGGTCCATGGTCGATCACTCCTCGTCGACGCCGTGTTCACGGTCGAGCTTGTTCATCCGCCAGGCGTAGAAGAAGATCAGCGCCAGGAAGACGAGGATCGACCCCTGTTGCGCGACCCAGAACCCGAAGTCCGCGCCGCCGACGGAAATCCCCATCAGGGCCGGGCGCAGCAGGATGCCGAAGCCGAAGGGCACGATGGCCCAGATGATGAGGCTGATGATGATCAGCCGCAGGTTCGCCGACCAGTAGCTGTTCTTGGATGAGTTATCGGCCATTGGCGGCCCCCTCCCTCTCTGTGTGATGTCCCTGGGCACGCCGCAAACGGCGCACCCTCCTCCTGCGCAGGCCCCGAAAGGCCTGCGGTCCTGTCGTGAAATCTATCGGGGCCTCAGCGCGTGGCTGCGGCGACGATGTCCTGAAGCGACTGCGCGATGGCGTCGATCTCGCCCATGGCGTCCACGCGGCTCAGCACGCCGCGGGCGTCGTAGTAGCCGATCAGCGGCGCGGTCTGTGCGTGGTAGGCGGCGAGCCGCGAGCCAACCGTCTCGCGGTTGTCGTCGGCGCGGCGCTTCATCTCGGTCCCGCCGCACTTGTCGCAGGTGCCCGCGACGGCGGGCTGCTTGAAGCTGTCGTGATAGCCCTCGCCGCAGGCGGCGCAGGTATAGCGCCCGGCCACGCGGTCGACCATCGCGGCGTCGTCCACATCCAGCGAGACGGCGGCGTTGACCTTCTGACCGGTGCTCTCCAGCAGGTCATCCAGCGCGGCAGCCTGGCCTTCGGTGCGCGGGAAGCCATCGAGGATGACCCCCTTGGCCACGTCGGGTTCCGCCAGCCGGTCCTGCAGGATCGCCAGCACGATCTCGTCGCTGACCAGCCCGCCCGCATCCATCACCGCCTTGGCGCGCTGCCCGGCATCGGTGCCCGCGGCCACGGCGGCGCGCAGCAGGTCGCCGGTGCTGAGTTGGACGAGGCCAAAGCGCTCCTCCAGCATCCGCGCCTGCGTCCCCTTGCCGGCCCCCGGCGGGCCCAGCAGGATGAGCACGGCGGGCCGCGTCATGGTTTCTGCCTCCATGAGACTCCTCCTCGTTCCTTCCGGGCCCAAGGCCCGTCCCTCCCCGCCGAGGTGTCCCCGGCGGATTCTCCTGACGTCACATTAACACAAGGTGAAAACGATCCTATAACCTTCGGGATTGCCGCGCTTTTTCTGTCAATCAATTTTCGGATCGCGCAGGTTTATGTAAATTTCCCTGAGAACGCCCCGTTTCTCAAAGTAAATTCGGCACAGAAACGACGAAGCCCCGCAGGCGGGCTGCGGGGCTCTTCGGGATGTGAGCGCGAACGGCCCGCCGGGGGGCCTGCGACAAATTGGACCGCCCCCTTGCCGGGGCCGGCTGTGGTGGCGTCCCGCGGGGCGGCTCAGCCGCCCGTCGCGGTCCTCAGCCGATGCCCGGGGGTCAGGCGCTCTCGCGACCGATCAGGGCCACGGGCGCATCGTCCTCGCGGGCGAAATCCAGAGGCGGCGCATCGGCGGCGGCGGTGGCGCGCTTGAATTCATAGACCATCTCGCCGTTTTCCTCCTCCGAGGCGACGATCAGGCATTGCGAGAGGTGGCGGCCGCCATCGTAGAGATCGATCAGCCCGCGCAGGTGCGGCGCATCCTCGATCGCAAGGGCAAAGCCGTCGTGCCACAGGCGCAGCACCGGAAAGGTCTCGTCCCCCACGTGGACACGCAGGCGGCTCTTGCGGCGCGCGTCCTTGCGGCGGGCCGCGTCCAGACCTTCACGGATCTCTTTCGGCAGATAGGTTTCCATGGCCATCCTCCAGGCACTCACGGAGGATGCCTCGCGCATCCTTAAATTGCCGTGAACCAGCCTAAGATAGCGGGAGGGCTGGGAAATTCCACCGAGTCGTTTTGCGCTGCAATGCAGCTTGTGCCCTGCCTGCATCAGCACAGGGCCCCAGCCCTCTGCACACCCCTGCTAACGCTCATGCAAACGGGGCCGGCGCCCCGTCCCGCGCGCCTTTGTGCACTGCTGCACGCGGGTTGCGCCCCCATCGGGGTTTGCCCTTGGGGGCGCCGCCGCTACGTCACCTTTCCAAGCGGGGCCCCACCTGAGGGCCCTGAAGCAAAGGAGCGTGACATGGGACTTCTGGTCGACGGGATCTGGCAGGACAAATGGTATGACACCGCCAAGACGGGCGGCAAGTTCGTGCGCTCGACCACCCAGTGGCGCAACTGGGTCACCGCCGATGGCAGCGCCGGCCCGTCCGGCGAGGCGGGTTTCAAGGCGGAGAGCGGACGCTATCACCTCTATGTCTCCTATGCCTGCCCCTGGGCCCACCGCACCCTGATCTTCCGCGCCCTGAAGGGACTGCAGGATCATGTCAGCGTCTCTGTCGTCCACCCCGAGATGCTGGGCGAGGGCTGGACCTTCCGCACCGATTTCCCCGGCACCACGGGCGATGACCTCTTCGGCCTGCCCTACTTGCGCGACATCTACCTGAAGGCCGACCCCAAGACCTCTGGCCGGGTGACGGTGCCGGTGCTCTGGGACAAGCAGCGCGAGACGATCGTCTCGAACGAAAGCGCCGAGATCATCCGCATGTTCAACACGGCCTTCGACGGGATCACCGGCGACGATCAGGATTTCTGGCCCGAAGACCTGCACGGCGAGATCGAGGACCTGAACGCGCGCATCTACGACACGGTGAACAACGGCGTCTACAAGGCCGGCTTCGCCACCACGCAGGAGGCCTACGACGAGGCCGTCGGCCCGCTCTTCGACAGTCTCGACTGGCTGGAGGACCTGCTGGGCCGCAAGCGCTACCTCACCGGCGACCGCGTGACCGAGGCCGACTGGCGCCTGTTCCCGACGCTGATCCGCTTCGATCCGGTCTATCACCTGCACTTCAAGTGCAACCGGCATCGGATCGTGGATTACCCGAACCTCTGGGGGTACCTGCGTGAGCTCTACCAGTGGCCCGGCGTGGCCGAGACGGTGAAGGTGGATCACTTCGTCCGCCACTACCACTACAGCCACGATACGATTAACCCCTACCGGATCATCCCGATCAACCCGGTGCTGGACTACGACGCGCCGCACGGGCGCGCCGCCATCGGCGGTTGAGCCCCGTCCCGGGGCCGGCGCACCGAGGCCCGGTCCCCAGTCCACGCCTCAGGGCCGCAGGACAGGTCCACAGGGCAGGCCCACGGCGCGCGCTACCGCCCTCCGTGCCCTGCTGCGCGTCGCCTGCCACCACCGGGGGCCCTCGATGCAGGCCTCAATGCACGGCGAAATGTTCGACCATGGCGGCAAGGTCTTCGACCGGGGCATCGGTGCGCATCATCGCGCGGGCGTTGCTGCAGTGCCGGAAGATCGACCCGTCGGCAAAGACGGGCCCGCCGCTGACGACGATCACCTGCGCCCCCGGCTGCCGGTAGGACGCGAAATCCGACACCGCCAGCGCCGACCCTTCCGCAAGGAAGAGGTCCAGCACGATCACGTCGAACTCGTACAGCAGCAGTTGCGTCACCGCCTCCTGCTGGCCCCGGGCCAGCGAGACCCGCACATGCTCCGCTTCAAGGTGGCGCTTCCAAGCCTGCCCGAGGCCCGGCTCGCTTTCCACGATCAATACCCTGCTCATACTTCTGTCCTCATTCTGACGGACGACCGGACAGGTCCGCAGACCTCCCCGGCATTCCCTGATCCCGCCCCCGTCTTCCCGTCTTCCCGGTCGTTTCTTTTCACGCGCCGCATTCTGGCTGGCTTGGTGAAGTCTTCGGTCAGTTTGATTAATAAAACATTAACCGCGCCGGGCCACCGCAAGGGTTCTTGCCCGCGCGGCACAAATCCGCTTGAACCGGCGCGACCCGTTGCGCGAGTACCCCGATGTCCCACGCCCTGCTGCTGATCCCTGCCCTGCTGCTCGATGCGCTGTTCGGCGAACCCGACTGGCTCTGGTCGCGCCTGCCGCATCCGGCGGTGCTGATCGGGCGCGTCATCGGCTGGGCCGACCGGCGCTTCAACCGGGGTGCCGCGCGCCGGCTGCGCGGGCTCCTGCTGCTGCTTGCCCTCGTCGCGGGCGCGGCCCTGATCGGCCAGGCGATTGCCGCCCTCGGGGCCTGGGCCGAGGTGCTCTGCGCCGCGGTCCTGCTGGCGCAGCGCTCGCTGGCCGATCACGTTCAGGCGGTGGCCGACGCGCTGCGGCTTGGCGTGGCGGACGGGCGCATGGCCGTGGCGCGGATCGTCGGGCGCGACACCGCCGCCATGGACGGGCCCGCGATCACCCGCGCCGCCATCGAAAGCGCGGCCGAGAACCTCTCGGACGGGGTCGTGGCGCCCGCGTTCTGGTTCCTGATCGGCGGGCTGCCGGGCATCCTGATCTACAAGGCCGTGAACACCGCCGACAGCATGATCGGCTACCGGAGCGAACGGCACGCACGCTTCGGCTGGGCCGCGGCCCGGACAGATGACCTGCTGAACCTGATCCCCGCGCGGCTGACCGCGCTGATCCTCGCTGGCCTGACCGGGGGCCTGCGCCACTGGCCCGCCATCGCGGCCGAGGCGCGCCAGCACCGCTCGCCCAACGCCGGCTGGCCCGAGGCCGCCATGGCCCGCGCCCTCGATACCGCGCTCTCGGGCCCGCGCGCCTACGGCGGCGAGATGCGGGAGTTCCCATGGGTCCACCCGCAGGGCGACCGCACGCCCGGGCCGCAGGCCATCGAGGGCGCGGTGCGGCTGCTCTGGCGGGTCTGGGGCGCGCTGCTGGTGGGCGGGCTCCTGCTGGCGCTGCTCTGATCGCCCATTGCCCCGCGCGGTCAGATCGCTACCCTTCCCCTCGTGGATTTGATCACGAGGTTCTTCATGCGCTTTCTCCCCGCCGCCCTCGCCGCCCTGCTGCTGACCGCTGCGCCCGTCGCCGCGCAGCAATGCGGCGGCTCCTTCTCCAGCTTCGTGACCGGGCTGAAGTCCGAGGCGGTCAGCCGCGGCCATGACCGCGCCACGGTGGACCGCTTCTTCGCCAGCGCCCGACAGGACGGCGCCGTGCTCAAGGCCGACCGGGCGCAGGGGGTTTTCCAGCTCGACTTCACCACCTTCGCGCGGCGGCTGATCTCGGCCAACCGGATGCAGGTGGGCGCCCGCAAGGCCCAGCAATATGCGGGCACCTTCCAACGTATCCAGCAGACCTACGGCGTGCCGCGCGGCATCCTCATGGCCTTCTGGGCCTTCGAAACGGACTACGGCGGCTACCAGGGTGATTTCAACACGCTGAACGCCCTCGTCACGCTGGCACACGACTGTCGCCGGCCCGAGCTTTTCCGCCCGCAGATCTTCGCCGCGCTGGAGCTCTACGAACACGGCGACTTCTCTCCCACCGGCACCAAGGGGGCCTGGGCCGGCGAGATCGGGCAGGTCCAGATGCTGCCGGAGGATATCGTCGAGAACGGTGTCGACGGGGATGGCGACGGCCATGTTCGCCTGAAGGAGAGCGCGCAGGATGCGCTGATGTCCGGTGCGAAGATGCTGCGCTCGCTTGGCTGGCGCCCGAACGAGCCGTGGCTGCAGGAAGTGACCGTGCCCGAGAGCCTCGACTGGACGCAGACCGGGCTCCAGACCCAGCTGCGCGCGTCGCAATGGGCCTCGATGGGGGTCAGGCCGCGTTCGGGCGCGATGCTGGCGCCGAACTTGCCGGCCTCGATCCTGCTGCCGCAGGGCCGTCACGGCCCGGCCTTCCTCGTCTACCCGAACTACAACGTGCTGTTCGAATGGAACAAGAGCTTCGTCTATGTGCTGACGGCGGCCTATTTCGGCACCCGGCTGGAGGGCGCGCCGGTCTTCAATGCGGGCAATCCCGACACGGGTCTCAGCGGGGCACAGATGAAGCAGCTTCAGCAGAAGCTGGTGAACCGCGGTTACGACGTGGGCGGCGTGGACGGTATCCTGGGCGAGAAGACCCGCGAGGCGGTGCAGGCCGTGCAGAAGCAGATGGGCCTGCCCGCCGACGCCTGGCCGACGCCCGGGCTGCTGCAACGGATGTGAGCCGGGAGCGGTGACAGCACCGTCGTTTACTTAGCGGTAGGGATTGGGGTATATTCCAGAGCGACGACGATACGGGGTTCATCACCTCACTTCACAATCTGGCCCTGCGGAGTTGCCGCTCTGCAGGGCCTTTCTGTTTCAGCCTAGCGGCCAATCCAGAGCCGGATGATGGCCAGCACCACGGTCACGACCGCGATCAGCACCATCCACCGACGATACGATTCATCGCTCAAAGTTCCTCACCTCCTTCCGCCGCGATGTGTCGCGACGAAGGGACGGTAGGCGGGTGTGGTTAATCGGGCGTTAGCCGGTCAGGCGAGGATCTCGTCCAGCGCCGCGACCAGCGCGTCGCATTCCTCGGCGGTGCCGATGGAGAGCCGCAGCCAGTCGCGTATCCGCTCAGCCCCGAAGTGGCGCACGAGGATGCCGGCCTCGCGCAGCGCGGCCTGAAGCTCCGCCGCCGCGTGGCCCGGGTGCGAGGCGAAGACGAAGTTCGTCGCCGAGGGCAACACCTTGAAACCCAGACCGCGCAGGCGCACCGTCAGACGCTCCCGCTCGGCCATGACGGCGTAGCGGGTGGCGTCGAACCAACCGTGGTCTTCCCACGCTGCCTGCGCGCCGACCTGTGCCAGCCGGTCGAGCGGGTAGGAGTTGAAGCTGTCCTTTACCCGTTCCAGCCCCTCGATCAGCGGCCGCTGCCCCATGGCGAAGCCCACGCGCATCCCGGCGAGGGACCGCGACTTGGAGAAGGTCTGAACCACCAGCAGGTTCTCGTAGCGATCGATCAACGAGACGGCGCTTTCGGCCCCGAAATCCACATAGGCCTCGTCCACCAGAACCACGCAATCGGGGTTCTGTTTCAGGACCAGCTCCACCGCGTCCAGCGGCAGGGCGATGCCCGTGGGCGCATTCGGGTTGGCGAGGACCACCCCGCCCTGCTCCCCCGTGTAGTCGGCCACGTCGACGCCGAAGCCCTCTGTCAGCGGCACGTGCCGGCTCTCGATGCCGTAGAGCTCGCAATAGGTGCGGTAGAAGGAATAGGTGATATCCGCAAAGGCCACCGGCGCCTTGCCGGTGAAGAAGGCGTTGAAGGCGTGGGCCAGCACCTCGTCGGAGCCATTGCCGACGAAGACCTGATCCGGGGACAGCCCCATGCCCGAGGCCAGCGAGGCGCGCAGATCGCCCGACAGCGGATCGGGATAGAGCCGCAGCCCGTCGCCCGTGGCCAGATGGATCGCCTCCACCGCCTTGGGCGAGGGCCCATGGGGGTTCTCGTTCGTGTTCAGCTTGATGAACACCCGGTCGCGCGGCTGTTCGCCGGGCGTGTAGGGCACGAGGGTGGACACGAGGGGGCTCCAGAACCGGCTCATGGCGGGATCCTTTCGGGCTGTATCGCGCCCGTCCTGCCACGGCCTGCGCCGAGACGCCAGAGTGTACGATCAGCCGCCTCTGGCGCGATGCTCGGTAGGCCAGCCCCGCGCGCCCGGTTCGGCCCGGTTCGGCCCGGTTCGGTGCGTGCAATGCCCTCGCCACCCTGCCCGGAATTTTCGAAAATTCCGGACCGTTTTCTTGCAAGAAAACGGCGGGGGGCGGAGCCCCCCGTCCCTGTCCCGGCGAAGTCGCGCCAGGATCAGGCGACCAGCGCCTCGGCCTTCTTGAGGTCCACGGAAACCAGCTGGCTCACGCCCTGTTCCTGCATCGTCACGCCGAACAGGCGATCCATCCGCGCCATGGTCACGGCGTGGTGGGTGATGATGAGGAAGCGCGTGTCGGTGCGGCGGCACATCTCGTCCAGCATGTCGCAGAACCGGGTCACGTTGGCATCGTCGAGCGGCGCGTCGACCTCGTCGAGCACGCAGATCGGCGCGGGGTTGGCGAGGAAGACCGCAAAGATCAGCGCCAGCGCGGTCAGCGTCTGCTCCCCGCCCGAGAGCAGCGAGAGGACCGAGAGCTTCTTGCCCGGCGGCTGGCACATGATCTCGAGGCCCGCTTCCAGCGGGTCGTCGCTTTCCACCAGCACGAGGTTCGCCTCGCCGCCGCCAAAGAGGTGCCGGAACAGCAGCGAGAAGTTCGAGTTCACCTGCTCGAAGGCCGTCAGCAGACGCTCGCGCCCCTCGCGGTTGAGGCTGGAGATGCCATTGCGCAGCTCGCGGATGGCGTTCTCGAGGTCTTCCTTCTCGGTCACCAGCTGCATGTGTTCGGTCGCCACTTCCTTGGCGTCCTCCTCGGCGCGCAGGTTCACGGCGCCAAGGGCGTCGCGCTGGCGCTTCAGCCGGTTCACGTCATTCTCGATGTCATCCGACGGCGGCATCTTGTCCGGGTCCACGTCGAGGCTTTCGAGCAGCTGCTTAGGCGTCATCTCCTGCGCCTCGGCGATCCGCTCGGCGGCGTGTTCGACATTTTCCTGCGCGGCATCCGCACGGGCCTCGGCCCGGGCACGCCCCTCGCGGGATTCCGAGGCGGTGCGCTCGGCGTCGCGCTCGGCGGCCACGGCCTCGCGGGCCTCCGCCTCGGCCCCGGCAAGCGCATCGGCGGCGGCCGCGCGGCGCTCCTCCGCGTCCTCGATCGAGGCGCTCAGCTCCTCGCGGCGGGCGGCGATCTCTTCGGGCTGGGCCGACGCCTCGGACAGCTCTTCCTGGCTCTCCAGCTTGCGCTCTTCCAGTTCCGCGATCCGCTTGCCCGCGCTGTCGAGGCGCAGCCGCCAGCCGGAGAGTTCCTTGGTCACTTCCTGCGTGCGGCGCAGCCGGGCATCGCCCTCGCGGCGCAGCTCGTCATGGGCGGCGCGGCGGGCCATCATCGCCATCCGCGCGGCCTCGACCGTCATCTTGATGTTCTCGGCGGCGTGCCGTGCGGCATCCAGATCGCCCAGGTCCTCCAGCCCCCGCTCGGCCTCGGCGACCTGTGCGCGGGCGGCGAGCGCATCGTCCTCGTGCCGCTTCACGGCGAGGCCGAGGTTCTCCAGCCGGCTTTCCGCCATGGAGCGTTCGGCCTCGGCCTTGGACACCCGGCGGGCGGCTTCGGCGACCAGACGGTCGGCATCGCGGCGGGCCTGCCGGGCGGCCTGATCGGCGGCGGTCAGGTCCGAGAGCCGCTTGGTCAGAGCCTCGTGGGCGGCGCGGGCGCCATCGGCCTCTGCCGAGGCGCGCTCCAGCTCCTGCTTCAGCTCTTCCAGCCGGTTGAGCTGTTGCAGCCGCAGAGCGGCGGCAGAGGGCGCATCCTCGGCCCAGGCCCGGTACCCATCCCACCGCCAGAGATCGCCCTCCAGCGTCACCAGACGCTGGCCGGGCTTCAGCAGCGCCTGAAGGCGCGGGCCATCGGCGGCGTCGACAAGACCGATCTGGCCGATGCGGCGGGCCAGCACACCCGGCACGGTGACGGAGTTCGAGAGGCCGGCCACCCCGTCGGGCAGCGGCTGCGCCTGCGGATAGGCGTCAAGCGTGACCCAGCCCGAGGGCCCGTCGCCGGCCACTTCCGGCGCGCGCAGGTCATCGGCCAGCGCCGCCCCGAGCGCCTTCTCGTAGCCCGGCTTCACCCGGACGCTGTCGAGGATCTGCCCGCCCTCGGCGGTGTCGCGCTGCACCAGCTTGGCAAGCGCCGTCACCTCGGCCCTCAGCGCATTCACCTCGCCCTCGGCGGAGGAGCGCGCGGCACGGGCCTCGGCCTCGCGCGACTGGGTCATGGCGCGGGCCTCCTCGGCGGCCAGCAGGGTTTCCTCGGCCCGTTCGGCGGTGGCCTGCGAAATCTCGCTTTCCTCCACCGCGGCCTCGTAGGTCTCGGCGGCCTCTTCCACGGCCTCGCGGCTGGCCAGAACCGCCTCGCGGGCCTTCGCGGCCTCGGCCTCGGCGCGGGCCAGCGTGCGGCGGCTGTCTTCCAGCAGGCGCTGCGCCGACTGGTGCCGGGCGGCCAGCCGGGCCACGTCCTCGGTCAGCTGCGACAGGTCCGCCTCGCGCTCGGTCAGGACATCGCCTGCCTCCTGCGCCGCCTCGGCGGCCTCTTCCAGCTTCTCGGCATGGCCCTCGCCCGCCTTGATCAGCTCGCGCTGTTCCCATTCCAGCCGCGCGATCGTGTCGCCCGCGTCGCGGTTCAGCCCGGCCTCGCGCTCCATGTCGCGGATCAGCTGGTCGATCCGGTTTCGCAGGGCCTCGATGGCCTGAAGGGCGCGGCCCTCCTCGTCCTTCAGGGAATCCCGTTCGACCTGAAGCCGCTGCAGGATGGCAGAGGCGATCGCCTCCTCCTCGCGCAGGGGCGGCAGGCTTTCCTCGATCTTCGCGCGGGCCTCGCCGGCCTTGCGCGCGGCGGCCTCCGCCTGGCTGGCGGCCACGGTCAGTTCGCGCAGCTGGTCGCGCGCCTTGGCCCGGGCCTCGTCGGCCTCGCGCCAGCGCCGCCAGAGAAGCATGCCCTCGGACTGCCGCAGCTCGGCCCCGATGGCGCGGTAGCGCTGAGCCTGACGGGCCTGCCGTTCCAGCTGGGCCAGCTGACCCGCAAGCTGGTCGATCACGTCATCGACGCGGGTCAGGTTCTGCTCCGCGCCCTTCAGCTTCAGCTCCGCCTCGTGGCGCCGGGCATAGAGCCCCGAGATCCCGGCCGCCTCTTCGAGGATGCGGCGCCGCGCCTTGGGCTTGGAGTTGATCAGCTCGGAGATCTGCCCCTGCCGCACCAGCGCGGGCGAATGCGACCCGGTAGAGGCATCCGCAAAGAGCATCTGCACGTCCCGTGCCCGCACGTCCTTGGCGTTCGACTTGTAGGCAGAGCCCACGTCGCGGGTGATCCGGCGCACGATCTCGATCTGGTCCTCGTCGTTGAAGCCCGCGGGCGCCAGACGGTCGGCGTTGTCGATGTGCAGGGTGACTTCGGCGAAGTTCCGGGCGGGCCGCGTGGCGGCCCCGGCAAAGATCACGTCTTCCATGCCACCGCCGCGCATCGCGGTCGGGCGATTCTCGCCCATGACCCAGCGGAGCGCCTCCAGCAGGTTCGACTTGCCACAGCCATTGGGTCCGACGACACCGGTCAGGCCCTGATGGATGATCAGGTCCGTCGGGTCGACGAAGCTCTTGAAGCCTTGGAGTCTGAGACGCGTGAAGCGCAATGGGTGAATCCTGCTGATTCCGTTACATCCCCAAAAGGTGGGGCATCCTTGCAGGCCGAGTCAACGCCCCAACCCAGCATCTGGCAGGATGAGCGGAGTTTTCCACAAGATATTGCGCCACCCTTGCGGGAAACCCTGCGTCGGCTGGTCTGTCCTTCATGCGCGCCCGGCTTGAGGCCTGCGCGGCTTCGGGTCAGAAAGGGGCAACAGGTTACGAGGTTCCCCATGACGACTGCCCCCGCTTCCGCGACCCCCACGGCCCCCACCGTCCGTACCGCTGACCCGACAAGCCCCGGCTGCGCCGCCCTGCTGGATGCCAGCCACGCCCTGATGCGGGCACTCTTCAACCCAGAAGAGAACCACTTCCTTTCGCACGAGGCGCTCCGGGCGCCCGATATCCGCTTCTTCGCTGCCGGTCCCGAGGCGGCCCCGCTCGGCGTCGCCGCGCTGCAGATCAAGGACGGCTATGGCGAGGTGAAGAGCTTCTTCGTCTCCCCCGAGGCCCGAGGCATGGGGATCGGCGCGGCGCTTGTTGCCCGGGTCGAGGAGGAGGCACAGGCCAACGGGCTGACCCTGCTGCGGCTGGAGACGGCGGACAAGCTCGACGCGGCCTGCCGGCTTTACGAGCGGCACGGCTTCGTGCGGCGCGGGGCCTTCGGCGACTATCCCGACAACGGCGTCTCGGTCTTCATGGAGAAGCGGCTGGCCTGAGGCCCGCCCGGCCCTTTGACCGCATAGGTTGCGCGCCGGGCCCGGGAGGCACCGCAACGGGCACCGGCGCGCCCGAATTGGCCCCAATGTTACACCTGCCACGCCTCATTCATGTCCAAATCGCCGTGGATTTTGCTCGCATAAGAGAAAAATTCTAAGGGTAGAAAACATGTTGTCCCTCAGCCATCTGGCGATCGCCACGCTGTGCACCACCGGTCTGTATGCCGTCCACAAGCTGCGCCGGCAGGCCCAAGCCGACGCCGGGCGCGAACTGGGACCGCTGAGCTGGCGTCGCAGCCGGAAGCTCTCGCCCGAGGAAGCCGTGCCCGACGCCCTGCGCCAGCGCAAGCTGGCCGCCATGACGGTCAACAAGCTCGACGAGATGCAGCGCCAGCTGACACCGATGCGCGATGCGGGGCTGAACCAGCGGATGCAGCGCGTGCGCGGCGAGGTCGAGACGCTGTTCTCCACCATCCGCAACGACGCGACCCAGCTGAACGTGCTGGCCCGCCAACTCGACGACGCCGTGGCCGGCACGCAGCGCTTCGCCGCCCGGCAACGCGCCGCCAACACGCTGGAAGCGCGCGAGGAATTCGCCCACAAGCTCGACATCTTCTGCGCCGCCTGCGCCCGCGAGACCGCCCTGCGCACGCCGCCGCGCATCGTGCCAGCCCGCCCGGTCCCCGCCGCACAGGCCGAAACGCAACGTCCCGAGCTGCAACTGTCCGGCGCGGCGGAACAAAAGCGGCAGAGCCACTAGTACTGCGCCGCCCCATGACTTAGGTTTCGGACAGAGTTATTTCGCTGTTCGGAGGACACCTTGTCCGGAACCGGGTTACAGAAGCTGGCTTTCGTCCTGCTGATCGTCCTCATCCTCTTCGTGTCCATCGCGGGAGGGGTATGATGGCCCGGCGCTACGGCGGCACCTATTCCCCCGACACGTCCCGGGACGCGACCGAGGATGCGGCGACGCCACCGGCGGGCGCCTACCATGGCGCGCGCCGCACCCGTGCCGGTGGCCGGGTCAACCTGCTGTTCCTCGCGCCCCTGCCGCTGGCGCTGCGCGCCTTCACCTCCGGCCCCACCGGGCTGGCGCTGAACCTCGCAGCCCTTGGCCTGCTGCTGCTGTCCGCATGGCTCACCCGCGAGGGGTTGAAGGCCGAGGAAGCCTACGAGGCCCGCAAGGTGGCCCGCCGTCCCGCCTTTCCCCGCAAGATCGCGGGCTCGCTGCTGACCGGCGCGGGCCTTGCCATCGCCGGCTGGGCCAGCACCGGCGGGATCGCCGCGCCGGTGATCTATGCCGTGGTGGGGGCCGCGCTGCATTTCATGGCCTTCGGGCCCGATCCGCTGCGCAACAAGGGCATGGACGGCGTCGACCTGCACCAGACCGACCGCGTCGCCCGGGCCGTGGACCAGGCCGAGAAGCACCTCGCCGCCATGTCCGAGGCGATCCAGCGCGCAGGCGACCGCACCGTCATTGCGCGGGTCGAGCAGTTCCAGACCACTGCCCGCGCGCTCTTCCGCACGGTGGAGAACGATCCCCGCGACCTGACCGCCGCGCGGCGCTATCTCAGCGTCTACCTGATGGGCGCCAAGGATGCGGCGATCAAGTTCTCCGATCTCTACCAGCGCCGCCCCGATCCCGCAGCGCGGGCCGACTTCATCGCGCTGCTGGACGATCTGGAGCAGAACTTCGCCGCCCGGACCAGCAAGCTCTTGTCCGACGACCGCGCGGACATGAATATCGAAATCGACGTATTGCGCGACCGCCTCGCCCGCGAAGGCGTGGCGATGGCCCCCACCTCGGAGTGACAGCGACATGACCGACAACATCCGCCAGAAGGCCGAAGCCAGCCTGAAGGAAGTCGACGAGGTGACCGCGGTCATCCTGCCCGAACCAGGCGGCGAGATCACCCCGCTGGAGGCCGCCGACGCGCCCCAGAGCGAGGCGATCCGCGCCCGCATGGCCGAGCTCGACATGGGCGATACCGGCTCCATCGTGCGCTTCGGCTCGGCCGCGCAGGCGGAGTTGCAGGAGATCAGCCAGTCGATGCTGGCCGAGGTGCGCAACAAGGACGTGGGCCCGGCCGGCGACAGCCTGCGCGACATCGTCGGCACGATCCGCGGCTTTTCCGTCAGCGAGCTGGACGTGCGCCGCGAGCGCAGCTTCTGGGAGAAGATCATGGGCCGCGCCGCGCCCTTCGCCCAGTTCACCGCCCGCTTCGAACAGGTGCAGGACCAGATCGACAAGGTGACGGAGGACCTGCTGGGTCACGAACACAAGCTGCTCAAGGACATCAAGTCGCTCGACCTGCTCTACGAGAAGACGCTGGCCTTCTACGACGAACTGGCGCTCTACATCGCCGCCGGCGCGGCGAAGATCGCGGAGCTCGACAGCACCGACATCCCCGCCAAGGAGGCCGAGGTGCAGGCCGCGCCCGAGGGCGAGCAGGTGATGAAGGCGCAGGAGCTGCGCGACCTGCGCGCCGCCCGCGATGACCTCGAGCGCCGGGTGCACGACCTCAAGCTGACGCGGCAGGTGACGATGCAGTCGCTGCCCTCGATCCGGCTGGTGCAGGAAAACGACAAGAGCCTCGTGACCAAGATCAACTCGACCCTCGTGAACACCGTGCCACTGTGGGAAACCCAGCTGGCGCAGGCGGTCACGATCCAGCGCAGCGCCGAGGCGGCCTCGGCCGTGCGCGAGGCCAACGACCTGACCAACGAACTGCTGACCGCGAACGCCAAGAACCTGCGCGACAGCAACAAGGTCATCCGCACCGAGATGGAGCGCGGCGTCTTCGACATCGAGGCCGTGAAACAGGCCAATGCCGACCTGATCGGCACGATCCAGGAAAGCCTGCAGATCGCCGATGAGGGCAAGGCCAAGCGCGCCGCCGCAGAGGAAGACCTCAAGAAGATGGAAGCCGAACTGCGCGACACGCTCGCCGCCGCCAAGGCCCGCGCCGACGGGCTGGGCGATACGACGGCCACCTCGGTGCCGCAGGCCTGACCGCGGATGCGCAGCCGCTTTCCTCTGCTGATGGCCGGGCTGACCGCGGTGGCGCTCACCGCGGCCTGTCTGCCCACGCCGCCCACGCCCCCCAGCACCCCGCCGCAGGCGCGGCCCGCCGGGCTGGCCAAACCCGCCAAACCGGCAGCGCCCTCGGCGGCCAGCCGGGCGCTGCGCACCTATTATGCGCAGCTTCAGGCAGACCTGCTGGCGCAGGGGCTGATGCGGCAGGACGGCGGCGGCCCCGATACGCCTTATGGCGCGAGGGAAGTCGCGCGGAACTTCGAACGCATCGCCTTCTACGACGAATACGCCCGGGGCGGCGGGTTGCGCAGCAGCGAGGGCGCGGCCCCCGGCGGGCTGCGCCGCTGGTCCGGCCCGGTGCGGATGCGGGTGGAATTCGGCGCCTCCGTCTCGGCCGAGGAACGCGCCTCGGACACGGCGGAGGTGGCCGGCTACGTGACGCGCCTCGCGTCTCTCACGACCCATCCGATCAGCCTGGTGACCCGGGGCGGCAACTTCCACGTGCTCTTCATGAGCGAGGACGACCGCCCGCAGGCGATCAGCCGGATCAAGCAGCTGGTGCCGAACATCTCGCAAAGCTCGCTCGACATCTTCCGGGACCTTCCGCGCGAGATCCATTGTCTCGTGCTGGCCTTCTCGGGCGATGACAGCGAATACGACTACCGCCGGGCGATTGCCCTCGTGCGGACGGAGCATCCGCCGCTGATGCGCCGTGCCTGCGTCCACGAGGAACTGGCGCAGGGGCTGGGGCTGGCGAACGACAGCCTCTCGGCCCGGCCCTCGATCTTCAACGACGACGATGAATTCGCCCTTCTGACCAGCCATGACGAGTTGTTGCTGCGGATGCTTTACGATCCGCGCCTCTCGATCGGGGAAACCGCCGAGGACGCGCGCCCGATGGTGCAGCAGATGGCCAAGGAACTGACCGGCGAGGTCGAGGGCTGAGCCCCCGCCCCGCCACACGACACATGCGCGACGGTCTTACCTTCGGCAGGACTTGGCGCTAGCCTGCCGCCACGGGGCGGCGCACCGGCCCCGAGAGGGCCGGCACCGACAGCAACGACCAGCAGGACAGCACCATGGGCATCTTCGATTTCCTCAGCGGACAGTTCATCGACGTCATCCACTGGACCGACGACACCCGCGACACGATGGTCTGGCGCTTCGAGCGCGAAGGCCACGAGATCAAGTACGGCGCCAAGCTGACCGTGCGCGAGGGGCAGGCCGCCGTCTTCGTGCACGAGGGGCAGCTGGCCGACGTCTTCACCCCCGGTCTCTACATGCTCGAGACCAACAACATGCCGATCCTGACCTCGCTTCAGCACTGGGATCACGGCTTCCAGTCGCCCTTCAAGTCCGAGGTCTACTTCGTCAACACGACGCGGTTCTCGGACCTGAAGTGGGGCACCAAGAACCCGATCATCGCCCGCGACCCGGAGTTCGGGCCGGTGCGGCTGCGCGCCTATGGCACCTATACGATCCGGGTCTCCGATCCCGCGCGCTTCCTTGGCGAGATCGTGGGCACCGACGGCGAATTCACGATGGACGAGATCAGCTACCAGATCCGGAACATCATCGTGCAGGAATTCTCCCGCGCCATCGCCTCCTCGGGCCTCCCGGTGCTGGACATGGCGGCCAATACCGCCGACCTCGGCAAGCTGGTGGCGAAGGAGATCGCACCCACGCTGACCGACTACGGGCTGGAGATCCCCGAGCTCTACATCGAGAACATCTCGCTCCCCGAGGCGGTCGAGGCGGTGCTGGACAAGCGCACCTCGGTCGGGCTGGCGGGCGATCTGGGCAAGTACACGCAATTCTCCGCCGCCGAAGCCATGACCGCCGCCGCCACCACGCCAAATTCCGGCATGGCGGCCGGGATGGGCGCAGGCATGGGCATGGCCATGGGAAGCCAGATGGCGGGCGGCGCCGGGCCCTGGGGGCCCCGGCCCGCCGCCGCTGCCGCCCCGGTGGCCGCGCCGCCGCCGCCCCCGGTCGAGAAGGTCTGGCACCTTGCCGAGAATGGCCAGACCAAGGGCCCCTTCTCGCGCGCGACACTGGGCCGGATGGCCGCAGATGGCGCCCTGACCCGCGAGACATACGTCTGGACCGCCGGGCAGGACGGCTGGCTCAAGGCCGGGGACGTGACCGAACTGGCGCAGCTCTTCACCATCCTGCCGCCGCCCCCGCCGCCCGGGATCTGACGGCATGAGCGATTACGACGGCACGCCGCCGCCTCCGACCCCGGAGGAGGAGCACCGCTTCCCCTGTCCGCAATGCGGCGCCGATTACCGTTTCGACCCCGCCGCGGGCCGCTTGGTCTGTGACTTCTGCGGCCACACGGAGGCGATCGAGGGCGCGCCCGCGCCCCATGCGGCCCATCCGCAGGCGATCCGCGAGTTGGATTTCCGCGCCGCGCTGGAGGCCCGCCTGCCCCAGGCCGAGACACAGGAGGTCCGCACCACCTCCTGTCCGAACTGCGGCGCCCGGCTGGAATTCGACGGCGACACCCATTCCAAGGACTGCCCCTTCTGCGCCACGCCCGTGGTGGTGGACACCGGCACCACCCGGGTGATCAAGCCGCGCGGCGTCCTGCCCTTCGCCCTCGACGAGGCCAGCGCCCGCAAGGAGATGACCGACTGGCTGGGCCGGCTGTGGTTCGCGCCCAACGGGTTGCAGGACTATGCCCGCAAGGGGCGGCGGATGCAGGGCATCTACGTCCCCTACTGGACCTTCGACGCCCAGACCGAGAGCCGCTATGCCGGGATGCGCGGCACGATCTACTACGTCACCACCACGGTAATGCAGGACGGCAAGCCCAAGCAGGTCCGCCAGCAGAAGATCCGCTGGCGCCCGGTTTCGGGCCGGGTGGCGCGCTTCTTCGACGACGTGCTGGTGCTGGCCTCGCGCGCGCTTCCGAAACGCTACACCGACGCGCTGGAGCCCTGGGACCTTGCCGCGCTGGAGCCCTACCGCCCCGATTTCCTCGCCGGGTTCCGGGCCGAGGGTTACCAGGTCGAGCTGCTGGAAGGCTACGAGGAGGCCCGCGTGCGGATGGACCGGGTGATCGAGCGTGACGTGAAGTTCGACATCGGCGGCGATGCACAGCAGATCACCTCGGTCGACACCGCCGTCTCGGATGTGACCTTCAAGCATATCCTGCTGCCGGTATGGCTGGCGGCCTACAAGTACCGGGGCAGGACCTACCGCTTCGTGGTGAACGGGCGCACCGGCCGGGTGCAGGGCGAACGGCCCTGGTCCGGCTGGAAGATCGCACTGGCCGTCGGGCTGGGGCTGATCCTGGCCGGGGTCGTCGGCTATTTCTACGCAATGAACCAGTAAGGAGAGCTCATGCGCGCGCTCATCCAGCGGGTCTCCCGCGCCTCCGTCCGCGTGGACGGCACCGTCATCGGCCAGTGCGGCGAAGGGATGATGATCCTCGTCTGCGCCATGCAGGGCGACGACGACACCAAGCCCGCCCAGCTGGCGGCGAAGATTGCCAAGATGCGCATCTTCCGCGACGAGGCCGGCAAGATGAATCGCTCGCTGCTGGATATCGGGGGCGAGGCGCTGGTGGTGAGCCAGTTCACCCTCGCGGCCGACACCCGCAGCGGCAACCGCCCCGGCTTCTCCACCGCCGCGCGCCCCGAGGAAGGGCGCAAGCTCTACGAGGCCTTTGCCGCGGAACTGGCCCGGCTGGGCCCGAAGGTGGAAACCGGGGAATTCGGCGCCGAGATGGCGGTGGAACTGGTCAACGACGGGCCCACCACGATCTGGATGGAGATCTGATCCCGAGAGCGGGCGGGCAAAATTCTTCGAAGAATTTTGGCAAGAATCTTCGAAAAATCTTGCGTGCGCGGGTTGAAGGCTGTGCGCAACTGGCGAGGTTGTGGCCGTTTTCTTCGAAGAAAACGGTCCGGAATTTTTGAAAATTCCGGGCAGCGGGGGGAGGTTGGTGGCCCCCGGGGCGTAGGTGCGGATGTGAGGGGGCTGGGGGGCTATCTGCCCCCCGGGCGCTTGCGCGCCCTCCCCCCGAGGATATTTCGGAGCGAAAGATGGGCCGTCAGACGGAGACTTCGGCCATGAGGGTGTCCTTGGGGATCTCGCCCTTGGTGCCCGAGGAGGTCACCGCGCCGCGCTTCATGACGTAGAACCGGTCCGCGAGGGCATAGGCGAATTCGAAGTATTGCTCGACGAGGATGATCGCCATGTTGCCCTGGTCGCGCAGGTATTCGATCACGCGGCCGATCTGCTGGATGATGTTGGGTTGGATGCCTTCCGTCGGCTCGTCGAGGAGAAGGAGCTTGGGCTTGGTCAGCATGGCCCGCGCGATGGCGAGTTGCTGCTGCTGGCCGCCCGAGAGGTCGCCGCCGCGGCGGTGGAGGAACTCCTTGAGGATCGGGAAGAGCTCGTAGATCTCGTCCGGGATGTGATGTTCCGAACGCGGGAGGCAGGCATAGGCCGTCTCCATGTTCTCCTTCACCGTCAGCAACGGGAAGATCATCCGGCCCTGTGGCACGTAGCCGATCCCCGCGTGGGCTAGGCGATGGGCCGGCAGGCCGCCGACGCTGTGCCCGTCGAGGGTGACCGTGCCACCCGACAGCGGATGGGTGCCCGAGATCGCCTTGAGCAGGGAGGTCTTGCCGACGCCGTTGGTGCCCATGATGCAGGTCACTTCGCCGGTGCGGGCCTCCACGTCGATGCCGTGGAGGATCTGGCTCTGGCCGTAGTGGAGGGTAAGGTCCTTGGTTGTCAGCATGTCTCAGCGCCCCAGGTAGACATCGATCACCTGCTGGTTGGCGGTGACGTGATCCAGCGAGCCCTCGGCCAGGACCGAGCCCTCGTGCAGGACCGTCACCTTGCAGTTCAGCCGGCGGACGAAGTCCATGTCATGTTCCACCACCACGACCGCGCGGGTCTTGGCGGCCTCGACCAGCAGGTCGGTGGTGTGTTCACGCTCGGCCAGCGTCATGCCGGCGGCGGGTTCGTCGACCAGCAGCAGGCGCGGCTCCTGCGCCAGCAGCATGCCGATCTCGAGCCATTGCTTCTGACCGTGGGAAAGCTCTCCGGACTTGCGCGAGAGCTCGTCCGCGAGGCCGATCTCGGAGGCCAGTTCCTCGACCTTGCCGCGGTCCCGGAAGGTGGGCTTGTAGAACAGCACCGAGAGCGGGCCGCGGGCGTTCTTCACCGCCATCAGCAGGTTGTCGTAGACGCTCTGGTCCTCGAAGACGGTGGGGCGCTGGAACTTGCGGCCGATGCCCGCCTGGGCGATCCTGGCCTCGTTCATCTTGAGCAGGTTCACGGATTTCTCGCCCCAGATCACCCGGCCCTCGTCGGGGCGGGTCTTGCCGGTGACGATGTCCATGAAGGTGGTCTTGCCCGCCCCGTTGGGGCCGATGATGGCGCGCAGTTCCGCCGCGCCGATCTGGAACGAGAGGTTGTTGATGGCGCGGAAGCCGTCGAAGGTGACGGAGACGCCAGAGACCTCGAGAAGCGTGCTCATTCCTGCCCCTCCCCTTCGCGCAAGCTGCCCTTGTCCGGGCCGTAGTCCGCGCCGTGACGGTTGGGTGCCATGCGGTCGGTGACGAGGTCGAAGAGCCCGCCGATGCCCTTGGGCGCGAAGAGCGTGACCAGGACGAAGGAGAGGCCGAGCAGGACCAGCCACCAGTCGACCCAATCGATCCGGTAGAAGCCGAGGTTCAGTGCGGGCACGAGACCGCCCGTGAACCAGGTGGAGACGAGGGAGACGACCGCGGCCCCGATGACGGCGCCGTAGAGCCGGCCCCGGCCCCCGATCGCCACCCAGACCGCCAGGTAGATCGAGGCGATGGGGGCCACTTCGCCCGGGTTGATGATGCCCGCCTGCGGGTAGTAGAGCGCCCCGGCGATGGCGGCGATGATGGCCGTCAGGGTGAAGATGAAGAGCTTGTAGCCCTCCACCGAATAGCCGAGGAAGCGCACCCGCGCCTCGTCATCGCGGATGCCGCGCACGACCGAGCCGAACTTGCCCGAGACCACCCAGGCCGCCAGCAGGTAGCCGAGGCCGAGGGCAAGCGCGGAGGCCCAGAGGAACCAGACCGAGATCGCATCCTGACCGGCGCTGACACCGGGGAGGTTCTGCAGCCCCGAGAGGCCGTTGTTGCCGCGCAGCCCGCTTTCGTTCTGGAAGAGGTAGAGCGAGAGCGCCAGCGTCATGGCCTGGGTCAGGATCGACAGGTAGACGCCGGTCACCCGGGACCGGAAGGCAAGCCAGCCGAAGACGAGGGCCAGAACGCCCGGGATCAGCAGGACCAGCAGGAGCTGCAGCGTCAGGGAATGGGCGAAGGACCAGATCAGCGGGAAGTCGGAGGAGCCCACCACGCCGAAGATCTGGGTGCCGATGGCATCCTGCACCTCCTGCGCCGTGGGCGGGATCGGGGAATTGGCGAGGCTCTCGGTCACGATGATCTCGGTCCGGGCGTACATCAGCCACATGCCGATCATGTAACCGCCGAGCCCGAAGAAGGCGAAATGGCCGAGGCTGAGGATGCCGCAGTAGCCCCAGACGAGGTCCATGGCGAGGGCCACGAGGCAGAGGCAGAGCGTGCGGCCGAGCGTCTTGACGAAGGAGGTGGAGAGGCCGCCCGTGCCATAGGCATGGGACATCAGCGTCACCACCAGCGTGAAGACCGCGAGGCAGGCGAGGAAGATCAGCACCGAGGGATGGCGGGCGATGAATGTGTTTTTCATGGCCGGGTCCTCGGGGCGTGGGCCTGGGTCTGGGACTGGGTGTGGGTCTGGGACTTGGGCATCATCGACGCCCTCGGGTCTTGCGCCTGCGGCGGGCGGGCATGGGGGGCCAGCCCCCCGACGCGCGCTGCGCGTCTCCCCCCGGGATATTTGGGAAACGGAAACGAGAGGGGGGGCCTGGGCAACGGGGCTTTGGTCATGCTCAATCTCCTGCCGCGCGGCCCTTGAGGGCGATGATGCCGCGGGGGCGGAACTGGATGAAGATGATGATGAAGATGATCATGTAGGTCTGGGCCGCCAGCGTGTTCGACGGGTTCAGCCATTCGATCCCCTTCTGCAGGAAGCCGATCATCGTGGCGCCCGCCAGCGTGCCCCAGACATTGCCGACGCCGCCCACGACCACGGTCATGAAGCTCTGGACGATGTAGCCCTGGCCAAGCTCGGAGGTGACCTGTGCGAAGAGGCCGATGGCCACGCCCGCGATGCCCGCGATGCCGGAGCCGAGGCCGAAGGTCATCATGTTCACCCGGTCGGGGTTGATGCCCATGGAGGCCGCCATGCGGGGATTCTGGGTCACCGCGCGGGTTTCGAGCCCGAGGCGGGTGCGCTGCATGATGAAGAGGTAGATGCCGAGGAAGATCAGCGCGAGGACGAAGATCGCCACCCGGATCCAGGAGATGCCGATGATGTCGTTGATCACCCATTGGCCGTCGAGCCAGCCCGGCGCGGTGAGCGGGCGGGCCTGGGTGCCGAAGATGTTCTTGGCCAGCTGCTGCAGCGCGATGGAAATGCCGAAGGTGGCCAGCAGCGTCTCCAGCGGGCGCGCGTAGAGCCAGCGGATCACGAGCCGTTCCATCGCCACGCCCGCCGCGAAGGTCACCGCGAAGGCCACCGGGATCGCGACGAGGATCGAGACGGTGTAGTTCGGGATCAGCTGTTGCAGCACGTAGCCGGTGTAGGCGCCCATCATGATGAACTCGCCATGGGCCATGTTGATCACCCCCATGACCCCGAAGGTGATGGCGAGGCCGATGGCGGCGAGGAAGTAGATCGAGGCCAGTGACAGCGCGTCGAGCGCAAGATCGATGAACTGGTTCAGGGCGAGCTTGAGCTCGATCGAGTTCAGCGCCTCCTCGGCCGCATCGGTGACGGCGGCGGAGGGTTCGCCGTAGCGGTCATAGAAACTGTGCGCGGCGAGCGCCGCCTCGACCTCGGACTGGGTGGCGGCGGCGGGAACGGTGCCCGCGGCCTCCAGCGCGTCATAGGCCCGGTCGCGGGCGGCCGGATCGGAGAGGTCGGCGACCGGCACACCGCCGACACGTCCGTCGGTGATGTTCGCGGCGAGCGCCTGACGCTGGGCCTCGGCGGTGAGGCGTGCCGGCGCCAGGCCGGCGGAGACGAGGAGCGCATAGGCGTCCTCGGCCGACAGGGCCTCGCTGCCGGGCTTCAGCACTGCGGCGATATTGGCCTCGGCGGGCGGATCGCCGGCGGAGACCTCGCGCCGGGTCGAGAGGATCGGGTTGAGGGCCGCGCGCACATCGACGGCGAGATCGCCGCGGAAGGACTCGATGGCCTCGATCCGGGCCGCGTCCGTTGCCCCGAAGCGGATCGTCAGCAGCCGTTCGAGACGGTCCTTCTGGGCGCGGATGCCGGCGTCGGGCTCGTTCTCGATCGCGGCGCGCAGGATCGGCAGATGCTCGGCATTGCCGTCGCGGGCGAGCGCGTCGAGGGCGGCGCGGCGGCGGGAAATATCGGGATCGGAGAGCTGGAACTGCACCAGCGCCGAGGCGATCAGCCCCCGGATGCCGGAGTTCGGCTTGAGCTGGTCGAAGTCCTCGTCGGGCACTTCGCCGAGATCGGTGGGGCCGTCGAAGGCATGGAGGTGCAGCGTGTCGCGGTTCACCTCCTCGGCGTAGAAGAAGAGGCCGTCGCTTTCGCGCTGCCACATCTCGCGGGCCTCCCATTTCTCCAGCACGAGGGCGGCGCCGTCGAGACCGCTGTCGCGGATCGCCTCGATGGCCGGGCCGATGGTGCGGCGGGAGGATTGTTCGATCAGCTCGCGCTGGCCCTGCAGCAGGTCCTGCAGCGGACCCTCCTGGGCGGCGAGCGGCGTGGCAAGGAGGGACATCAGGCACAACAGTGCCGAAAGAAGTCTACGCGGCATCAGACCCACTTGATCCTTTCGGGGTGCGACGCGCCGGGCGGGCGGCACGCGGAGAGGCGCTCAGGACCCGGGCGGCGGGATGAACCGCCCGGGCCGCGTGATCAGCGTCAGACGCGGATCAGTAGTTGGACTGAAGCTGCACGCAGCTTTCGGTCTCGGTGTTGTACATGCCGCAGCCGAGGCCCGGCCAATCGGACTTCAGCTTGGCCGATTCCGGCAGGAAGTCGGTCCAGGCGTCGCCCGGGACGGGATCGGTTTCCGAGATGATGTCGAACTGGCCATCCGCGAGGATCTCGCCGATCAGCACCGGCTTGGTCAGATGGTGGTTCGGAAGCATCTCGGCGGTGCCGCCGGTCAGGTTCGGGAAGGTCTGGCCGACCATCGCGTCGATGATCGTGTCGACGTCGGTGGTGCCCGAAGCCTCGACCGCGTTCACCCACATGTTGAAGCCGATGTAATGGGCTTCCATCGGGTCGTTGGTCACGCGCTCTTCGCCGGCGTAGGCTTTCCACTGCTCGACGAAGGTCGCGTTCTCCTCGGTGTCGGCGGACTGGAAGTAGTTCCACGCCGCGAGGTGACCCACGAGGTTCGAGGTGTCGAGACCGGAGAGTTCCTCCTCGCCGACCGAGAAGGCCACGACGGGGATGTCATCCGCCGAGATGCCCTGCGCCGCCAGTTCCTTGTAGAAGCCGATGTTCGCGTCGCCGTTGATGGTGGAGATCACGCCGACCTTCTTGCCGTCCGCGCCGAGCGCCACGACGTCCGACACGATCTTGGACCAGTCGGAGTGGCCGAAGGGGGTGTAGTTCACGAAGATGTCTTCCTTCGCGATGCCCTTCGATTCGAGGTAGGACTCGAGGATGTTGTTCGTGGTGCGCGGATAGACGTAGTCGGTGCCGAGCAGCGCGAACTTCTCGACGCCGAGTTCGTCGAGGAAGTAATCGGTGGCCGGGATCGCCTGCTGGTTCGGAGCGGCGCCGGTGTAGAAGACGTTCTTGGAGGATTCCTCCCCCTCGTACTGGACCGGGTAGAACAGCAGGCCGTTCAGTTCCTCGATCACGGGCAGCACGGATTTCCGCGACACCGAGGTCCAGCAGCCGAACATGACGTCCACGTTGGAGACGGTCAGCAACTCGCGCGCCTTTTCGGCGAAGAGCGGCCAGTCGGAGGCCGGGTCGACCACGACGGCTTCGAGCTGCTTGCCCAGTACGCCGCCCTTGGCGTTCTGCTCGTCGATGAGCATCAGCATGGTGTCCTTCAGAGTGGTCTCCGAGATGGCCATGGTGCCCGAGAGCGAGTGCAGGATACCAACCTTGATGGTGTCCTGCGCGAAGGCGGCGGTGCTCAGCAGGAGGGAGCCGGCAGCGGCCCCGAGCATCGACTTCAGAAATTTCGACATGTTTCAATAAACCCCTTCGAAATGCCGCCGGCACCGCGCAGGAATGGTATCGCGGTCGTTGAAACGCCCCGATTTCCCCCCATATCGCAAAGGCGACATTCTGTTGCATTCGTGCGGTGGCGACCGACCAGCCAAGCAGGTTCGTCACCGCACACCCTTCATGCGGCCCAAGACCGCCGGCCCAGCTAAAATGCCTTTCCGCGGCCTTGGGGAAAAAAGACCTGTATACCGCACCTTCGGCGATGCAAATCGCGCGGGCCTGCTCAGGATCGTGGCAGATACAGCGTATAGCGCCCAAGACTTGTGCGCAGAGTGCATGACTGGATGCCGTTTCAGCATCACAAGAGGTCGATTTCGGCACTGGTCAGGTCGGTGTCACACTCGCCATATTCGGCGCAGAACCGTCCGAGATCATCGGGTTATCCATGGATTCGCTCACTCTCCGCGCCCTCACCCCCGATGATGCCGGGGCGGCGGCGGCGCTCTTCTTCCGCGCGGTGCGCGAGGGGACCGTGGCGCATTACGATGCCGCGCAGCGCGCCGCATGGGCCCCTGCCCCGCCCGATCCCGAGGACTGGCGGCGGAAGTTCGCGGCACAATTCGGCGTCACGGCGTGGGAGGGAGAGACGCTGGCAGGCTTCGTCACCATGGAAGGCACGGGCCATCTCGACCTTGCCTTCGTCGCGCCGGAGTGGATGGGACGCGGGCTTGCGGCGCGGCTCTACGGCGCGCTGGAGGCCGAGGCCCGCGCCCGGGGCCTGACCCGGCTGACCAGCGAGGCGAGTCACCTGGCCCGGCCCTTCCTGCTGCGGCAGGGCTGGCAGGTGATCGCCGCGCAGCAGATCGAGCGGCGCGGCGTGATGCTGGAGAATTTCCGGATGGAGAAGCGGCTCTAGCCCTGGACGCGCGACTCGGGCGAGAGACGTGAGCCTTAGGCCTGGCCTACTCGCCTTCGGGCAGCTTGAAATCCGGCAGCGCCCCGAAGGCGTCGCGCAGGGCGACGCCCCAGCCGTTCGAGATCGTCTCGAAATAGCTGTCGTCCACCTTGATGCGCCCCAGCGTGCCGGTGGTGCAGCTGTCGAGCGTGTAGATGTGGTAATCCAGCGGCAGCGCGACCGAGAGGTTGGCCTTGATGGTGCTGTCGAAGGAGACCAGCAGCAGCTTCATCGCCGCCTCGAAGGTCATCTCCGGATCATAGGCCCGGATCAGGATCGGGCGGCCATACTTCGTCTCGCCGATCTGGAAGAACGGCGTGTCGGCGCCGGCCTCGATGAAGTTGCCTTCCGGGTAGATCAGGAAGAGCCGCGGCGCGCCGCCCTTGATCTGCCCGCCGAGGATGATCGTCGCGTTGAAGGTGGAGTCGGCCTTCTGGCCCACGTCCGCATGGGTCGCGATCACGTCCTTCAGGGTGGACCCCACCAGTTGCGCGACCTGGAACATGGAGTCGAGCCGCAGGATCTCGGGCTCGCGGTTCTCGACCGTCTTGGTGCGTTCCTGCAGCAGGCTGACCACCGCCTGCGTGGTGGCAAGGTTGCCCGCCGTCATCATCGTGATGGAGCGTTCGCCCGGCACCTCGAAGGTGTGCATCTTGCGGAAGGTCGAGATGTTGTCGACGCCCGAATTGGTCCGGGTGTCAGACATGAAGACCATGCCGCGATCAAGCTGGATACCCACGCAATAGGTCATAGGGGCAACTCCGAGAGAAGGAACCGGATCCTATTGCTGTACTTGCAACGAAACGTAAAGCTCTTCCTTCGCAGAGCCATGCCGCAGCCCGTGCACCGGTGCCGCCTCGCCATAGTCGCGGCCGACCGCGACGCGGACATAGCGCTCGTCCGGGCAGATCGCGTTGGAGACATCGAAACCGACCCAGCCGAGGGCGCCCACGTGGACCTCGGCCCAGCCATGTGCGGCCTCCTGCTGGTCCATGCCCTGCAGCATCAGGTAGCCCGAGACGTACCGCGCCGGCACGCCCAGTTGCCGCGCGGCGGCGATCATCACATGGGCGTGGTCCTGGCAGACCCCCTTGCCGCCCGCCAGTGCCTCCTCGGCGGTGGTGGCGGCCGTGGTCACGCCCTTCTCGTAGGCGACGGCCTCGCCCACCAGCTCCGAAAGCCTGTGCATCGCGGCCAGCGTGTCGGTCGCGACATCGCCCTCGAGCCCCTTCACCAGCTTGCGGACAGCGGCACCGGGCGTCGTCACGGCGGTCTTCTGAAGGAAGAGCCACAGCGGCGCGTGGCCCTTGTCCTGCCCCAGCACGCCGTTGCGGTCCTCGGTTTCGACCTCGCCGGTGCAGGTGATCTCGATCTTCTGGGCGGCCTCGTCCATCAGGACGAGGTCCACGTGATTGCGGAAGTGATCAATGAAGGAGACCTGCGGCGTGGCCCCCGTCACATGGGACGACCAGCTGTAGACCCGTTGCCCGTGCCCGTCGCGCGGCGTCAGCCGCAGTTGGAGCAGCGCGTAATGCAGCGGCTGATCATAGGAGTAGCTGGTCGTATGCGTGATCTTCAACCGCATGGGTCACCCGTAAAACCGAAAGTCCTGCTGAATCTGCGACGCGAGGTCGGCAATCCTCACGATGCTGCGTTCGAGGAATTCGTGCAACCCGTCGTCGAAGATCTGCTCCACCGTCAGCGCGGCCAGTTCGGCGTTCACCTGTGCCGCCATCTCAACGCAGGGCAGCGGCCCGTCGTGGTCGCGCTGGAGGTAATCAAGGTTGCCTGCCAGTTTCGACGCGCAGAACGCCAGCGAACGCGGCATCCGCTTGTCAAGGATCAGGAACTTGGCGATCCCCATGGCCGAGGTCTCTTCCTCGTTCAGCCAGCGGAACGAGCGCAGGGCCGAGACCGAGCGCAGGATCGTCTCCCACTGGGTGTTGTCCATCGAAGAGCCGACGAAGGCCGAGGACGGCAGCAGGATGTAATACTTCACATCGAGGATCCGCGAGGTGTTGTCCGCGCGTTCGAGGAAGGTGCCGATCCGGGCGAAGTCGAAGATCTCGTTGCGCAGCATGGTGCCATGCAGGGCACCGCGCACCACCGCCGAATGCTGGCGGACCGAGGTCAGCACCTCGGCGAGGTTCTTGACCGAGACCGGGCGCGCGAGCGCGGCCTTGAGGGTCATCCACGTCTCGTTGGTGGCTTCCCAGACCTCGGCAGACAGGGCCGTGCGCACCATCCGCGCGTTCTGGCGCGCCATCTCGATCGAGTTCATGACCGAAGAGGGGTTGTCCTTGTCCCGCAGGAGGAAGTTGATCACATGCCCCTGCTCGAAGGTGTCGTATTTCTCGAGGTAGAGCTCGCGCACACCGGCGGTGGTCACGATGCTCTCCCATTCCGTCTCGGCCTCGTTGGACGAGGTCAGCGCGATCCGGAACCCGGTTTCCAGCAGGCGGGCGGTGTTCTCGCTCCGCTCGAGGTAGCGGAACATCCAGAACAGACCCCCGGCGGTTCTTCCCAGCATTGCCATTCCGATCAGTCCCCCAGAACCCAGGTATCTTTCGTGCCGCCGCCCTGCGACGAGTTCACGACGAGCGAGCCTTCCTTCAGCGCCACCCGCGTCAGCCCGCCCGCCGTGATGTGGACCTTCTTGGGCGAGACGAGGACGAAGGGCCGCAGGTCGACGTGGCGCGGCGCGAGCCCCGCCTTGGTCATGATCGGCACGGTCGAAAGCGCCAGCGTCGGCTGGGCGATGTAGTTCTTGGGCTTGGCACGCAGCTTGGCCTCGAACTCCGCCAGCTCCTTCTTGGAGGCGGCGGGCCCGACAAGCATCCCGTAGCCACCGGAGCCGTGCACTTCCTTCACCACCAGTTCGGCGAGGTGATCGAGCACGTAGGCAAGGCTGTCAGGCTCCGAGCAGCGCCACGTCGGCACGTTCTGCAGGATCGCCTTCTCGCCGGTGTAGAACTCGACGATGTCCGGCATGTAGCTGTAGAGCGCCTTGTCGTCCGCGATGCCGGTGCCCGGCGCGTTGGCGATGGTGATGTTGCCCGCGCGGTAGACATCCATGATCCCCGGCACGCCCAGCAGGCTTTCCGGGTTGAAGGTCAGCGGATCGAGGAAGGCATCGTCGACCCGGCGATAGATCACGTCGATCGGCTTGTAGCCCCGGATCGTGCGCATGTTGACCTTGCCGTCCACGATCCGCAGGTCGCCCGCCTCGACCAGCTCCGCACCCATCTGGTCGGCGAGGAAGCTGTGCTCGAAATAGGCGGAGTTGTGGATGCCCGGCGTCAGCACGGCCAGTGTCGGCTTGCTGCCCGAGAAGTTCGGCGGTGCGCTCTCGCTCAGCGAACGGCGCAGTTCGGCCGGATAGGACGAAACCGGCCGCACCTTCATCTGGGTGAAGAGCTCCGGGAACATCTGGAGCATCGTCTCGCGGTTCTCCAGCATGTAGGAGACGCCGGAGGGCGTGCGGGCGTTGTCTTCCAGCACGTAGAATTCGTTCTCGCCGGTGCGCACGAGGTCGGTGCCGACGATATGGGTATAGACGCCGCCCGGCGGCGTGACGCCCACCATCTGCGGCAGGTAGGCCTCGTTCCCGCTGATGATCTCGGGCGGGATGCGCCCGGCCTTCAGGATTTCCTGCCGGTGGTAGATATCCGCGAGGAAGGCATTAATCGCCCGGACCCGCTGTTCGATCCCACGCTCCAGCTGGCGCCATTCGCTGGCCGAGATGATCCGCGGCACGATGTCGAAGGGGATCAGCCGTTCATCCGCCTCGGACTGGCCGTAGACGTTGAAGGTGATCCCGATGCGGCGGAAGAAGGCCTCGGCCTCGGCCGACTTCTTCAGGAGGCTCTTGGGGTCCTCGCCGGAAAACCAGTCTGCGTAATTGGAATAGGGCGGGCGGGCGTCCCCGCCGGGATTCATCATTTCGTCAAAGAACTTACTGTCCGTCATGCCACCCTCGTTCTCCCTTCATCCGAGCGTTGCGCGGTCCCGATCAATATAGCCTGCATACAGGCAGGTCCAGTGCAGGACCACTCGGGACATCAGGGCGCGACGCCGCAGACCCGACAGTTCCAGCTTTCCGCGGGATGCGCGATTCTGACCACGCGGCGCAGCGGGAATTTCCGCCTCCATCATAGGCAGCTGCCGGGAATTTGCGCAAACCCTGCGTCACCCTTGGCAAGGAACCGACCCGAATCAAGCGGTTCCATGCCGTTGGCGCTCCCTCTCCACCGTAGAGGTCACAACCTGTGGCCGCCGTCTCCGCGCAAGAGCCTGTTTTTTCGTCCCCACATCCCCTATCCCTTTGGGAAGCGTACATCTGTCCTTGCCTGACCGGCCCGGTCCCGGATGTGATGCAAGGCACCGCGCAGCAACTCAGGGTGACACGTTCCATGTCGATCAACGCCGCGATCTACCACCTGACCCATTACAAGTATGACCGGCCGGTCACGCTCGGCCCGCAGATCATCCGTCTGCGCCCGGCGCCGCATTCCCGGACCCGGGTCATCAGCCATTCACTGAAGGTCAGCCCCGGCGGGCATTTCGTGAACCATCAGCAGGATCCCTACGGCAACTGGATGGCGCGCTTCGTCTTCCCGGAGCCGGTGCGCGAGTTCAAGATCGAGGTCGACCTCGTGGCCGACATGTCGGTCTACAACCCCTTCGACTTCTTCGTGGAGGAAAGCGCCGAGACATGGCCCTTCCCCGCCCCGCTGGAGCTGGGCAACGACCTGTCGATCTATTCCACGCCCGAGCCGATGACGCCGCTGCTGGCGACATTCATGGAGGGCATCCCGCGCGATCAGGACCGCACCATCGACTTCCTCGTCGGGCTCAACGCCCATGTGGCGAACCACGTCGATTACACGATCCGGATGGAGCCGGGCGTGCAGACCCCGGACGAGACGCTGCAACGGGTCTCGGGCTCGTGCCGCGACAGCTCGTGGCTGCTGGTGCAGGTACTGCGCAACCTCGGCTTCGCCGCGCGTTTCGTCTCGGGCTACCTGATCCAGCTGAAGCCCGACCTCAAGTCGCTCGACGGGCCCTCGGGCACGGATCACGACTTCACCGACCTGCACGCATGGGTCGAGGTCTATATCCCCGGCGCGGGCTGGATCGGGCTTGATCCTACCTCGGGCCTGCTGACGGGCGAGAGCCACATTCCTCTGGCCGCCACGCCGCATTACCGCTCTGCCGCGCCGATCGCGGGGATGGCCTCCTATGCCGAGGTGGATTTCCAGTTCGACATGAAGGTCGACCGGGTGTCGGAGCATCCGCGGATCACCAAGCCCTTCTCCGATGCCTCGTGGGAGCGGCTGAACGCGCTCGGCAAGAAGGTGGACGAGAAGCTGGCCGAGGGCGACGTCCGCCTGACCATGGGCGGCGAGCCGACCTTCGTCTCGATCGACGATTTCGAAAGCGCCGAGTGGAACACCGCCGCCGTGGGCCCGATGAAGCGCGGCCTTGCGGATCAGCTGATCCGCAAGCTGCGGCTGAAGTTCGCCCCGGGCGGCTTCCTGCATTACGGTCAGGGCAAGTGGTATCCGGGCGAGACCCTGCCGCGCTGGACCTTCAGCCTCTTCTGGCGCAAGGACGGCAAGCCGATCTGGCGCAACGCCGACCTGATCGCGCAGGAGGACCAGACCTACGACCACGCCACGCCGGAGAACGCACAGGCGCTGCTGCAAGAGGTCGCCAACCAGCTGGAACTGGGCCCCGAGTTCGTTGAACCCGCCTGGGAGGACCCGGGCGAATGGCTGCTGAAAGAAGCGCAGCTGCCCGACAACGTCACGCCCGAGAACAACAAGCTTAAGGACCCCGAGGAACGCCACCGCATGGCCAAGGTCTTCGAACGGGGCCTGACCACGCCGTCCGGTTACGTGCTGCCGGTGCAGGCCTGGCAGGGCCGTGCGTCGGGGCGCAAGTGGCAGACCGAACGCTGGTCCCTGCGCCGTGGCCGCATCTTCCTGGTGCCCGGTGACAGCCCCGTGGGCTATCGCCTGCCGCTGGGATCGCTGTCCCACGTCAAGCCCTCGGCCTATCCCTACATCTACCCCTCGGACCCGACCGAGGCGAAACCGCCGCTGCCCGACTACGACCTGCCCGAGGATGCGGATGCCGCGCGGGCGCATCAAGCCACCGCCTCGTTCACCGCCACGCCGGTGGGGCAGACCATCGTGGAACAGACCGCCGAACTGGGCGGCGCCGTGCGCACCGCGATCTCGGTCGAGCCGCGCAATGGCAAGCTGTCGGTCTTCCTGCCGCCGACCGAGGACGTCGAGGATTACCTCGACCTGCTGGCCGCGGTCGAGGCGGCCGCCGGCAAGCTGGACCTCAAGGTGCATATCGAAGGCTACGCGCCGCCCCATGACAGCCGGATCAACGTGATCCGCGTCGCCCCCGATCCCGGCGTGATCGAGGTGAACATCCACCCCGCCGACAATTGGCAGGACTGCGTGGACACCACCATGGCGATCTACGAGGAGGCCCGGCAGACCCGCCTTGGCGCCGACAAGTTCATGATCGACGGGCGCCACACCGGCACCGGTGGGGGCAACCACGTCGTCGTGGGCGGGGCCACGCCCAACGACAGCCCCTTCCTGCGCCGCCCGGACCTGCTGCGCTCGCTGATCCTCTACTGGCAGCGGCACCCTTCGCTGTCCTACCTCTTCTCCGGCCTCTTCATCGGCCCGACCTCGCAGGCGCCCCGGATCGACGAGGCCCGGCACGACACGCTCTACGAGCTGGAGATCGCCCTGTCGCAGATCCCCGATCCCGACGAGGCCGCCCCCAAGCCGTTGCCGTGGCTGGTGGACCGGCTGCTGCGCAACATGATGACCGATGTCACCGGCAACACCCACCGGGCCGAGATCTGCATCGACAAGCTCTACTCCCCCGACGGGCCCACGGGCCGTCTGGGCCTCGTGGAATTCCGCGGCTTCGAGATGCCGCCCGATGCCAAGATGAGCCTCGCGCAGCAGGTGCTGATCCGCGCGATCATCGCCCGGATGTGGCATGCGCCCATCAAGGGCAAGCCGGTCCGCTGGGGCACCGTCCTGCACGACCGGTTCATGCTGCCGCATTTCGTCTGGGAGGATTTCCGCGACGTGCTGCGCGACCTCGATGACCACGGCTACCCGGTCGAGGAGGAATGGTTCATCGCCCAGAAGGAATTCCGCTTCCCGTTCTGCGGCGAGGTCACCTACGAGGGCTGCACGCTGGAACTGCGGCAGGCGCTGGAGCCGTGGCACGTGCTGGGCGAAACCGGCGCCATCGGCGGCACGGTGCGCTACACCGACAGCTCGGTCGAAAGGCTTCAGGTGCAGCTCTCCACCAAGAACCCCGGACGCTATGCCGTCACCTGCAATGGCCGCACCGTGCCGCTGGCGGGGACCGAGACCTCGGGCACCTTCGTGGGCGGCGTGCGCTACAAGGCGTGGCAACCGCCCGAGGCGCTGCACCCGGTGCTGCCGGTGAACGCGCCGCTGCATTTCGACATCTACGACACATGGACCGGCCGGGCGATCGGTGGCTGCACGTATCACGTTGCACATCCCGGCGGACGCAACTACGACACCTTCCCGGTGAACGGTAACGAGGCCGAGGCCCGCCGCCTGGCCCGGTTCGAGGCCAAGGGGCACACGCCCGGGTCGTACCAGCCGCCATCGGAAAGCACGCACCCCGAGTTCCCGCACACGCTGGACCTGCGGCGGTCCCCCGGAGTCTGACCCATGTCGCAGGGCCAATCCCAAGGCCAGCCCGCCGGAAACGGCAAACCGGCCAAACCCTCGGAGGCGCCTGAAAAGGCGCTTCTGGCACGCTACAGCCCACGCCCCGGCGTGGCCGACGAACTGGTGGATGCCGAGGGCAACATGCGCCCGGCATGGCGCTGGCTGCTGCGCCAGTTCGACACCCTCGACGTGGAGGCGCTGGAGGCCCGCTTTGCCCGCGCCGACCAGTACCTGCGCGATGCGGGCGTGTTCTATCGCCAGTATTCCGACAAGGATTTGGGCGAACGGGCCTGGCCGCTGTCCCACGTCCCCGTCCTGCTGCACGAAGACGAATGGGCCGGCATCAGCGCGGGCCTCGTCCAGCGGGCCGAGCTGCTGGAAAAGATCGTGGCCGATCTCTACGGCGCGCAGTCGCTGATCTCCGGGGGCTACCTCCCGCCCGAGCTGATCGCCCAGAACCCGGAATGGCTGCGCCCCATGGTGGGCGTGCCGCCGATCTCGGGCCGCTACCTGCATTTCCTCGCCTTCGAGATCGGACGCTCGCCCGATGGCTCGTGGTTCGTGCTCGGCGACCGGGCGCAGGCGCCCTCCGGCGCGGGCTTCGCGCTGGAGAACCGCGTCGCCAGCACGCGGATGTTCCCCGAGCAGTTCCGCAAGTCGAACATCCACCGGGTCGCCACCTTCTTCCGCGCCTTCCGCGATGCGATGGACGGGCTCGGCCAGATCACGCCCGCGGGCTTCACCGGCGATGCCGCGCGCCCCGCGATCCTGACCCCCGGGCCGGGCAACGACACCTATTTCGAACATACCTTCATTGCCCGCTACCTCGGCCTGATGCTGCTTGAGGGCGAGGACCTGACCGTCCGCGACGGGCAGGTGATGGTGCGCACCGTGTCCGGGCTGAAGCCGATCTCGGTGCTCTGGCGCCGGCTCGACGCCAATTTCGCCGATCCGCTGGAACTGGACGAAACCTCGCGCATCGGCACGCCGGGCCTTGTCTCGGCACTGCGGCAGGGCACGCTCTCGATGGTCAACGCCCTTGGCGCCGGGGTGCTGGAAAGCCGCGCGCTGATGGCCTTCCTGCCCCGCATCAGCCACGCCCTGCTGGGGGAGCCGCTGGCGCTGCCCAACATCGCGACATGGTGGTGCGGCCAGCCCAAGGAACGCGCCCATGTCGAGGCGAACATCGACCAGATGATGATGGGCCGCGCCCTCTCCACCTCGCTGCCGTTCGAGCCCGACCCGATGCTGCCGCCCGGCATCGACCTTGCCGCGCAGATCGATGCCCTGGGCGAGACGCTGGTGGGTCAGGAGGCGGTGACGCTGTCGACCACGCCGGTCTGGCACGACGGCAAGCTTGAGCCGCGCCCGATGACGGTCCGTGTCTTTGCCGCCCGCACGCCCGCGGGTTGGCAGATCATGCCCGGCGGCTATGCCCGTATCGGGCGCAGCGACGATGCCTCGGCGCTGGCGATGCAGCGCGGCGGCTCGGTCGCGGACGTCTGGATCGTCTCCGACAAGGAAGTGCCGCAGGACACGATGATCGAGGACTACGGCCCCGGCCTGCGCGGGCGGCCCTCGATCCTGCCGTCGCGGGCGGCGGACAACCTCTTCTGGCTGGGGCGCTACGTGGAACGGGCCGAGGGCACGATCCGCATGCTGCGCGCCTGGCACCTGCGCCTGGACGAGACCGGCGACCCGGAGGCCCCCCGGCTGGAGGCGCTGAACGGCCTGCTGGAGCTGATGAGCCTCGATCCCGCCCAGCGGGTGCCGCAGCAGCTGACCGGTCAGCTCGATTCCGCGCGGTACTGCGCCGGGCAGGTCCGGGACCGCTTCTCGGTCGACGCCTGGACCGAACTGCGGGAACTCTCGTACCTCGCCAACCTGATCTCGGGCAAATCGCGGGCCGGAGACGGGGCCTCGCGCGAGCTGGGCCAGCTGCTGCGCCGGGTCACCGGCTTCTCGGGCCTCGTGCACGAGAACATGTACCGCTTCACCGGCTGGCGCTTCCTCAGCTTCGGCCGGGCGCTGGAACGGTCGGAGCATACCACCATGCTGCTGGCGCAGCTCTGCGACGCGGAGGCCCCGCAGGGCAGTGCCGAGCTGATGACCGAGCTGGGCGACAGCATGATGACCCACCGCCGCCGCTACCGGATCGACCCGCGGCGCGAGACGGTGCTGGACCTGATCCTGCTCGACCCGGACAATCCGCGGTCAGTCCTGTTCCAGATCGCCGCCATGCGCCAGCTGGAGGCCGCGCTGCCGCCACTGCCGGGCACCGCGCGACTGTCGCCGCTGGCCCGCGCGCTGCTGGAAATCGACACCGAGCTGCGTACCACCGATGCCGCCGACTGGGACAGCGCGCGGCTGATCGCGCTGCGCGGGCGGCTGCTGTCGCTGGCGGGGCTGCTGGCCTCGCTCTATCTTGGCTAGGGGGGACGGCCATGCTCTACGATCTGGAACTCGGCATCGACTACGAATACGACGCGCCCTCCGACGGGGCGCGCAACCTGCTGCACCTGCTGCCGCTGACGCTGGTCGGGCGGCAGACACTGCAACAGGGCGTCATCACCTGCGACCCGGCCCCGGACGAACGCCGCGACCGGGTGGATTTCTTCGGCAACCCGGTGACCGAGGTCTGCTGGCACAGCCCCCTGCAGGAGATCCGCATCCACCTGCGCGCCCGGGTCGAACGGCTGGTGACCGCCGCCGCGCCGATGGACCTCTCGCCCGGGCTGCCCGATCTGGCCCGCGAACTGGCGGGACTGAACGACATCGGCCCGCGCTCGCCGCACCATTTCCTCGCGCCCTCGCCCCGGATCACGCCCAATGCGGCCATGGCGGCCTATGCCCGTGACCACGTCAAACCCGGCGCCACCGCGCTGGAGGTGGTTCTGGCGCTCGGGAAGGCGCTGCACGGGGACATGACCTTCGACGCCGAGGCGACGGACGTGGACACGCCGCCCGCCATCGCCTTCGTACAGCGCCGCGGCGTCTGTCAGGATTTCACCCACGTGATGATCGCCTGCCTGCGCAGCCTCGGCATCCCGGCGGGATATGTCTCGGGCTGCCTGCGCACCCTGCCGCCACCGGGGCAGGAACGTCTGGCCGGTGCCGACGCCATGCACGCCTGGGTCCGCGCCTGGACCGGGCATGAGGGCGGCTGGATCGAGTTCGACCCGACCAACGACCTGATCGTGGGGCGCGACCACATCACCGTGGCCTATGGCCGCGACTATGCCGACGTGGCCCCGGTCAAGGGCGTGCTGCGCACGGCCGGTGGTCAGGAAAGCAGCCATTCGGTCGACGTGATCCCGGTGAAGACGGCCGCCTGAGCGGTCCCCGCTCCCGCCCATGGCAGGGACCGGCGCGGATCGGGCCGAGATCAGGCGCGAGCCCCCTGACCCGGGCCGGAAACGGCCCGTGGATGCGGGTGCCGCAGAGAGCGCGGAGGACTGCTCGAGATATCGGCCAAGAGGCGGCTTGCGCGATACTCGCAAGCGCGGAATTCCGCCCGAAATCTGGCCGCATCCGGGAGCTTCGGCTGGTCCTTGCCCAAAGGGCAGGTTAGGGTTTCAACAATACCTGACACTGTGGAAACGACCGGACCCATGCCCAAACGCCATCGCCCGGCCCGAGGCCGCCTCGCTGCCCTGACACTGGTGCTGACAGCGCTGCCCGCATGGGCGACCGAGGTCACGCTCGACGCGCCCGAGGCCGCCGACTGGCTGAAGGACGACCTGCGCTCCGCCTCGCTGGCGGTCAAGGCGGTGGAACAGGACGAGGTCACGGATCCGCAGGAACTTCTCGCCGCGGCGCAGGCGGATTACCAACGGCTGGTCGCCTCGCTCTATTCCCACGCCTACTACGGGCCGAAGGTCTCGATCCGGGTCAACGGGCGCGAAGCGGCGGACATGTCGGTGCTGAACGAACCCGATGCCGTCGACACGATCGAGATCAGCGTCGATCCCGGCCCGCGCTTCCGCTTCGGCGAGGCCGTGGTGGCCCCCCTGCCCGAAGGCGTCACCCCGCCCGAGGATTTCGCGCCCGGCAAGCTGGCCCAGACACCGATCATGCGCACCGCCGCGCGGGACGCCGTGACCGCATGGCGGGACCGCGGCTATCCCAAGGCCGAGACCTCCGGCCAGTCGATCACCGCCGATCACCGGACCGAGGAGGTCGACGCCCGCTTCAACATCAGCCCCGGCCCCAAACTGACCTTCGGCGAGGTGCACCTTTCGCCCAACAGCGCCAAGAGCCGCGTGCGCTCGGAACGCATCCTCGCCATCGCCGGCGTGCCCGAGGGCGAGACCTTCTCGCCCGAGGCGGTCCAGACCGCCGAGCGCCGTCTGCAGCGCGCCGGGTCGTTCCGCTCCGTCGTCGTGCAGGAAGACGAGGGCGTGGGCCCGAACCAGACGCAGGAAGTCACCATCGACGTTGAGGACGCCCGCCGCCGCCGCATCGGCGCGGGGATCGAGCTTGATACCGACGACGGGCTGACGATCACGACCTACTGGATTCACCGCAACCTCTTCGGCGGCGCGGAACGGCTGCGCATCGACGGCGAGGTCGCGGGCATCGGCGGGCTGAACGGCGGCGGGATGGACTACAAGCTTTCCGCCCTGCTCACCCGCCCGGCCTTCCTGCACCCGGACAACACGCTCTACTACGGCGTGAACATCGAACACGAGGACGAGCCGAGCTACACCTCCGACCTCATCGAGGGCGCGGTGGGCGTGGAGCGCTACATCAACGAGCGGCTCACCGGGACGCTGGGCTTCGGGGTGCGCTATTCCCAGACCGACGACGCCTTCGGCTCGCGCGAGTTCTACCACGTCATCGGCACCGCGGGCCTGACGTGGAACAACCGCGACAACGAGCTGAACCCCACCAAGGGCGCCTATGCCGAGGCGGAGCTGACCCCCTTCGTCGGCGTGAACGGCTCCAAGTCGGGCATCCGCTTCGAGGGCGACCTGCGCGGCTACCGGGCCCTCGGCGAGAAATTCGTGCTGGCCGGGCGGCTGCAACTGGGCAGCGTCCTCGGGCCGGACATCGAGGATGTGCCCTCGGACTACCTGTTCTATTCCGGCGGCGGCGACACGGTGCGCGGTCAGGGCTACCAGTCCCTCGGGGTCGAGGTGAACGGCGACACGGTCGGCGGGCGCTCCTTCTTCGGGGTGTCGACCGAGGTGCGCGCGGATGTCGGCAAGTCGATCGGCGTCGTGGGCTTCGTGGATGCCGGCTACATCGCCGGCTCCTCCACCTTCGAGAACGGCGAGTGGCACGCCGGGGCCGGTGTCGGTGCGCGCTACTTCACCCCGATCGGTCCGGTGCGCCTCGACGTGGCCGTGCCCCTCGGGGAAAAAATTGATAATGTTCAACTATATGTCGGGATTGGACAGGCGTTTTGAAACCGTTCCGTTATCTGACCATCGCCCTTCTTGCCGGGATGACCTTCCTGCCGATCCCGGCGCAATCGCAGGATGACGACGGCGAGAACTTCCTGACCCGCCTGCTGCAGGACAAGCTGTCGAGCGCGGGCCGCGACGTGGATATCACCGGCTTCCGCGGCGCACTCTCCTCGACCGCGACGATGGAGCGGATGACCATCGCCGACGATCAGGGCATCTGGCTGACGCTGGAAGGGGCCGAACTGGACTGGAGCCGCGCGGCCCTGCTGCGCGGACGGCTCAACGTCAACGCCCTGACCGCCGACCGGATCGTGCTGGAGCGCCTGCCGCAAAGCGACGAGCCGAGCGCGCCGAGCGCCGAGGCCACGCCCTTCTCGATCCCCGACCTGCCCGTGGCGATCAACGTGGGCGAGATCAATGCCCGCGAGGTGGTGCTGGGCGAGACGGTTCTGGGCGAGGCGGCGACGCTTTCGCTCACCGGGGCGGCCAGCCTTGCGGACGGTGGCGCGGACGTGACCCTGAACATCGACCGGCAGGACAGCCCGGGCCACATCGAGCTGGCGGCGGCCTATGCGCCGGACAGCAGGGACATCACGCTGAACCTCGCGGTCGACGAACCGGCGGAGGGGCTGATCTCAGGGCTGATGGGCCTGCCGGGGCGGCCCTCGGTCAACCTGACCGTCGCGGGCACCGGCCCGATCGACGATTACCGCGCCGATATCAACCTGCTGACCGATGGCGAACCGCGCCTTCAGGGCGCCGTGACGCTGCAGGGCGACGGGGCCAACGGGCTCGACTTCGGGGCCGATATCGGCGGGGACATCACCGCGCTCTTCCTGCCCCAGTACCGCGACTTCTTCGGCACGGACGTGGGCCTCACGGTCAACGGCACCCGCGCGGGCGACGGCGCCCTGACGCTGAGCGAGCTGGACCTGACGAGCGCCAGCGTGCGCCTGAGCGGCGAGGCCGCCATCGGCGCCGACGGCAAGCCGCAGAGCTTCGACCTCTCGGGCGACATCACGGACACCGGCGGCGACCGCGTCACCCTGCCCGGCACCGAGATCTCCCTCGACCGGGCCACGCTGGCCGCCACCTTCGACGCGGACGCGGGCGAGGCCTTCACCCTTTCCACGCAGGTCGCGAATTTCGCCATGCCCGGCTATGCCGCCGAGGCGCTCGACCTCGGGCTCGATGGCACCATCGAGACCGAGGGCACGCTGACCGTGGGCGCGGACATGACGCTGGCGGCGCAGGGCCTGCAATCCGATGACGCGGACGTGGCACAGGCGCTCGGCTCCGAGATCACCGGCGCGGGACGCATCGACTGGGCGCAGGGCGCGCCGCTGCGCCTGACCGAGTTCCGCATCGACGGCGCCTCCTATGGCGCGCTGCTGAACGCCACCGTGACCCCGGGCGAAGCCGCCGCATCGGACGACGACACCGCCACCGGCACCACCGTCGAGGCCGACGCCCGCCTCGATGCCCGTGACCTGTCCGCCTTCGCGCCGCTCACCGGGCTGGCGCTTCAGGGGCAGGCCGCGCTGCAGGCGAACTTCAAATCCGACGTGATGTCGGGCACCTTCTCGCTCGGCGCCGCGGGCACCACCGAGGGGCTCGCCCTCGGCATCGAGCAGGTCGACCCGCTGCTGGCCCCGCCCGCGACGCTGCGCCTGGCCGCGAACCGCACCGCCGAGGGCATCGCGCTGGAGACCTTCGAGATCCGCAATGACGAGATCTCGCTGACCGCCTCGGGCCAGACCGGCAATACCGACGGGCGCTTCGTCTATGCCGCCCGGCTCGAGAACTCGGGCATCTTCACCGGGGCCGAGGGCGGCCCACTGACCCTCGACGGTACGGCGACGCAGGCCGATGGCGTCTGGACGCTTGAGGGCTCGGGCGGCGGCACCGACCTGCGGGTAGGCATCGAACAGGCCGACCTGCTGCTGGCAGGCCGCGCCGATCTGGGCTGGCGCCTGACCGCCGGAGAGCAGATCCTGCTGGAAGACCTGCATGTCACCACACCGGAGCTGAACCTCACCGCGGTGGGCGAGCTGACCGAAGGCGCGCGCGCCGTCACCTCGCGGCTGCGGATGAGCAACTCCGCCCTGCTGACCGGCGGCACCGCCGGGCCGCTGGAGCTGACCGCCACCGCGCGGCAGGCGGGGCAGAACTGGCGCATCACCGCCAATGGCGGCGGCACCAACATCGGCACCGGGATCGAGGCCGTGGACGGGCTGCTGCGCGGGCGCACCGACCTCGACATCGACGCCGTGGTCGGCTCTGTCCTGACGCTGAACAAGGCGCTGATCACCAACCCGCAGCTGCGGGTCGAGGCCGAGGGCGACCTGACCTCCGGCGCGCGGCAGATCGACCTGAACGCCCGTCTGGCCAATACCGCCGTCTTCACCGGCGGCACCGCCGGCCCGCTGGAACTGACCGGCTCGGTCGCGGAACGCGACGGCGGCTATGACATCAGCCTCGATGGTAACGGCACCAACATCGGCATCGGCAACGGCTCGGTCGATCCGCTGCTGACGGGGCAGAGCGACATCACCCTGCGCGCCCGTTTCGCCGAGGGGCTGCTCCAGATCGACACCGCCACCTTCGACGGCACCGCCATCGACGCGCGGGTCAGCGGACAGGCCGGCGCCACCGACACCGCGCTGACGCTGGAAGCCAGCATCGACAACGTGGGCCGCATCACGCCGGAGCTCTCCGGCGGGGTCACCGTGGCGGGCGACGTGACGCAGGTCTCGGACGGCTACCAGCTGAACCTGCGGACGCAGGGCCCGGGCAGCGCCGGGGCCACCGTTGCGGGCACCGTGGGGCGCCCCGACGGCTCCGTCGGGCTGACGATCAACGGCACCGCTCCGCTGGCGCTCGCCAACGGCTTCATCTCTCCGCAGTCGATAACCGGCAATGCCGCCTTCGACCTGACCATGAACGGCCAGCCGGGGCTCTCTGCGCTTGCGGGCACCGTCACCATCAACGGCTCGCGGGTCGTGGTGCCCTCCGCCTCCATCGTGGTCGAAGACCTCGGCGGGCGGATCGGGCTCAACGGCGGGCAGGCGAACGTGGACCTCACCGCCACCGTGGGCGGCGGGCAGGTCACGATCGACGGCCCGGTGGGCCTCAGCGCGCCCTTCAATGCTGGGCTCGACATCGCCATCCGCGACGTCGTGCTGGAACAGCTGGGCATCGTGAAGACCCGCGTGAACAGCACCCTGACCATCAGCGGCGGCCTGACCGGCGGCGGCAGCATCAGCGGCGGCGTGGGCCTCAGCGACACCGAGATCCGGGTGCCGGCAGGTGGCCTCGGCGGGGTCGAGGCGATCCCCGACATCACCCATGTGGGCGAGACCTCGGCCAGCCGCACCACCCGCAAGCGCGCCGGCCTCATCGACGAGGATGGCAGCTCCACCACCAGCGGTGGTGGCGGGGGCGGCGCCGCCCTCGGCCTCAACATCGCCGTGGTCGCGGACGAGCCGATCTTCATCCGGGGCCGCGGCCTCGATGCAGAGCTGTCGGGCAAGCTGCGGGTGGGCGGAACCACCGCCGATCCCCGGCCGGTGGGCACGTTCAACCTCGAACGCGGGCGCCTCTCGATCCTTGCCAAGCGGCTCGACCTGACCGAGGGCCAGCTGCAACTGGCCGGGACACTCGACCCGCTGGTGCGCTTCGTGGCCCAGAACGAAACCAGCGACTACACCATCCGCGTGGTGATCGAGGGGCCGGTCTCCGCCCCCGAGGTGGTCTTCGAATCCGATCCCGACCTGCCGCAGGACGAGGTTCTGGCGCAGCTCTTCTTCGAGCGCGACATCGCCTCGCTCTCCGCCTTCCAGGCGGCGCAGATGGCCGCGGCGGTCACCCAGCTGACCGGCGATGGCGACGGCGGGATCGCGGGCGATATCCGCCGGGGCCTCGGCGTCGACGATCTGGACATCTCGCAGAACAACGAGGGCGAGACCTCGGTCCGGGCGGGCAAGTACCTCAACGAGAACGTCTATACCGACGTGGAGGTGATCAGCTCGGGCGAGACGAAGTTCTCGATCAACCTCGACGTGACAAACGACCTGACGGCCAAGGGCTCGGTCTCCTCGGAGGGCAACACCAGCCTCGGCCTCTACTTCCAGCGCGACTACTGACGCGCCCGAGCAGACACAGGAGAACGGGGCCCGCGCGGCCCCGTTTTCATGTCAGGCCCCGTTTTCACGTCAGGCAACGGGCGGCTTCGCTCCGTTTCCAGATTTCGTAACGTAACTTGCGACAGATTGAAGGGGCTCGCGCGTTAGACCCTCATACCCAAGCTGATCGCAAGGAGACGGGAATGACCGACCATTCCGACCACCGCCCCCATGACCATGACCTCGGATTTGCCCACGACCTGCCGCGGATGATCGGACGCCGCAGGCTGCTCTCCCTCATGGGCGGCCTCGGACTGGCCTCCGCCTCGGGGCTGCCCGCGCTGGCCGCGCAATGCGTGGCCCTGCCGTGGGAAACCGCGGGCCCCTACCCCGCCGACGGATCCAACGTGAAGGACGGCCAGACCGTCAACGCCCTGACACAGGCCGGCGTGATCCGCGAGGACCTGCGCCCCTCCTTCGGCGAGATGACCCCGGTGGCAGAGGGGCTGAAGCTCGACCTCGAACTGACATTGCAGGATGCCGACGGATGCACCCCGCTTGAGGGCTATGCCATCTATGTCTGGCACTGCGACACCACGGGGCTCTACTCGCTCTACGACACCACGGATGCGAACTACCTGCGCGGCGTCGGCATGGCGGATGCCGAGGGCAAGGTGCGGTTCACCACGATCTTCCCGGGCTGCTATGACGGCCGCTGGCCGCATATCCACTTCGAGGTCTTCGAGAGCGCGGAGGCCGCCGTCAGCGGCGAGGCTTCCGTCCTGACCGCCCAGATCGCCCTGCCGGAGGAAGAGGCCGCTGCCGTCTACGAAACGGATGCGCGCTATTCCAACGGGACGCGGAACCTCGGGCGGATCACGATCCCCTCGGACAATGTGTTCGGCGACAATTCCGACGCCGAGATCGCCCAGCAGACGCTCGCCGTGAGCGGTGACATGAGCGAGGGTCTGACGGGCACCGTGACGATCCCGGTCGATTTCACCGCCGACCGCAGCGCCCAGATGGCCCCGCCCCCGGGTGGGGCCGGTGGTCCGGGAGGCCCCGGCGGCGGCATGACGCCCCCGCCCGACAGCAAGTGACGCGGCTTCAGCCCCCCGCCCGGGCGCGGGGGCTGAAAGACACCTCGCCGGTCTGGATCTGATCGTAGAGATGCCACGTCGCGTGGCCCAGCAGGGGCAGCGTGATGAAAAGCCCGAGGAACCCGGGCAGCAGCGCCACGAAGGTGGTCAGGGCGATGAACACCGCCCAGACCAGCATCGGCACCGGGTTCAGCGTCACCGTGGTGAAGGACACGATCATTGCGGTGACGAAATCCACCTCGCGGTCCAGCAGCAGCGGGAGCGAGATCACGGTGATCATGTAGAGCAGCAAGGCAAAGCCCGCCCCGATGATCGAGCCCACGAGCAGCATGGTCATGCCGTTCACCGTCAGGAAGACCTCGTAGGAGGACGAGACGTTCGTCATCGTCGACAGCCCGAGGAAGAGGGCAAAGATCATGTGGGCGAGGAAGAACCAGAACAGGAAGAGAAAGATCACGATCGCGCAGATCGAGGGCAGCTGACGGCGGCTCTGATGCAGGACGACGGTCAGAATCTCGCGCAGCACCAGCGGGCGGCCGCGCTCCAGCCGGCGCGACACCTCGTAGAGCCCCACCGCGGCGAAGGGCCCGATCAGCGGGAAGGACACCGCCGCGAAGATCAGCCAGTAGCTCTGCCCGGTGCCCCACGTGATCGCCGCCAGCAGCCAGCCGATCAGGACATAGGCCGAGGCGAAGAAGAGCCCGTAAAGTGGCGCGCGGCGCATGTCGGACCAGGCCCGGCGCAGCGCCTCGCCCAGCATGGGCAGGGTCACGGCCTGCATTCCCGGCAGGCCCAGCTTGGGTGTGTCTTGCATGGAGGCCCTCCCCGGCTCTTCCCTTGCGGAAAGAGACCGGGTTTTGCCGGAAGGATCAAGGGGCTGGTTGGGGTACGTCGCGGGAGGCGGGCTGACAGGCGGCGCCGCGGCCCGGGGCGCGCAGGGTGTGCGACGGGTGCCGGACGCAGGCCCGCACCGCGCCCTGCCTCACCACCGTCCCGACAGATCCGCCGATCCCGAAGCGGCCCGCGACAGCGCCGAACGCCCGCGCTACGCGACCCGCAGGCGATGGTGCGAGTCGGCATGACCCGGCCCCGTGCCCCGGCAGGACAGTCCGCCGGGACGGCGACACACCCCGGTCTTGCGCATCCGAAACAGCCTCCCCCCGGGTCAGCGCATTCCCCCCGCCGGGCCAGAAAAGCCTTGCCACATTGCCTCTCAGGGATTACATCGCCCCCGTCGACAAGGCGGAGCCAACCGCAGACGAAAGATCGAGCAGGGTCGGAACTACACCGGCCCTCTTTCGTTTGCGCATCCCCCTGACCAAACAAACCGCAAGACCGGCGGAGACAACCGCCCGGCCAGAAAACGATGAAAAAGGAAAACAGAGACCACATGGCTCAGAACACGTCCATGGAGGAATTCGAGGCCCTCCTTAATGAAAGCCTCGAAATCGACACCCCCCAAGAGGGCTCGGTTGTCAAAGGCAAGGTTCTCGCGATCGAAGCGGGCCAGGCCATCATCGACGTCGGCTACAAGATGGAAGGCCGCGTTGATCTGAAAGAATTCGCGAACCCCGGCGAAGCGCCCGACATCACCGTCGGTGACGAAGTCGAAGTGTTCCTGCGCGCTGCAGAGAACGCCCGTGGCGAAGCCGTCATCTCGCGCGAGATGGCCCGCCGCGAAGAAGCCTGGGATCGCCTCGAGAAGGCCTATGCCGACGACGCCCGCGTCGAAGGTGCGATCTTCGGTCGCGTCAAGGGTGGCTTCACCGTCGACCTCGGCGGCGCCGTTGCCTTCCTCCCGGGTTCGCAGGTCGATGTCCGCCCCGTGCGCGACGCTGGCCCGCTCATGGGTCTCAAGCAGCCGTTCCAGATCCTCAAGATGGACCGTCGTCGCGGCAACATCGTTGTCTCGCGTCGCGCGATCCTCGAAGAGTCGCGTGCCGAACAGCGCGCCGAGGTCATCTCGAACCTGCAAGAAGGTCAGGCCGTTGACGGCGTGGTCAAGAACATCACCGAATACGGCGCCTTCGTCGACCTCGGCGGTGTGGACGGCCTGCTGCACGTCACCGACATGGCATGGCGTCGCGTGAACCACCCGTCCGAGATCCTGTCGATCGGCGAGACCGTCAAGGTCCAGGTCATCAAGATCAACAAGGACACCCACCGTATCTCCCTCGGCATGAAGCAGCTGCAGGAAGACCCGTGGGATCTGGTTGCCGCCAAGTACCCGCTGGCCTCGGTCCACAAGGGCCGCGTCACGAACATCACCGACTACGGTGCATTCGTGGAGCTGGAGCCGGGTGTCGAGGGCCTCGTTCACGTGTCCGAAATGTCCTGGACCAAGAAGAACGTGCACCCCGGCAAGATCGTCTCGACCTCGCAGGAAGTCGACGTCATGGTCCTGGAAATCGACCAGGCCAAGCGCCGCGTGTCGCTGGGTCTCAAGCAGACCATGCGCAACCCGTGGGAAGTCTTCGCGGAAACCCATCCCGAAGGCACCGTCGTGGAAGGCGAAGTCAAGAACATCACCGAATTCGGTCTGTTCGTTGGCCTGCCCGGCGAGATCGACGGCATGGTTCACCTCTCCGATCTCTCTTGGGATCAGCGCGGTGAAGACGCGATCCAGAACTACCGCAAGGGCGACATGGTTCAGGCCGTGGTCTCCGAAGTCGACATCGAGAAGGAGCGCATCTCGCTCTCCATCAAGAACGTCGGCGGCGACAAGTTCGCGGAAGCGGTTGGCGGCGTGAAGCGCGGCTCGATCGTGACCGTCGAAGTGACCGCGATCGAAGACGGTGGCATCGAAGTGGAATACGAAGGCATGAAGTCCTTCATCCGCCGCTCCGACCTGGCCCGCGACCGTGCCGACCAGCGCCCCGAGCGTTTCTCGGTCGGTGACAAGGTCGACGTGCGCGTCACCAACGTGGACAGCAAGACCCGTCGCCTCGGCCTGTCGATCAAGGCCCGCGAGATCGCCGAAGAGAAAGAAGCCGTGGAACAGTACGGCTCCTCGGACTCCGGCGCATCGCTCGGCGACATCCTGGGCGCAGCCCTCAAGGGCGACGAGTAATCGTCTGCCCCGGACCGGCCTCCGGTCCGCCTGAGCCAATTCGAACGGCCCCGCCCACCGGCGGGGCCGTTTTTCCATGCGTGCCAAGCACCTGCGCCGCACCTCGAATCGGGGGGCGTCGTTTTCGACGGGCAGGGGCCCGCAGGCAGCGGACAGGGCTGTCCCTTCGCCCCTGCGCCCCGTCTTCCGCCACGAAACGCCCGTTTGACCCCATTTCGACCGGTCATTTTCCGCCCCCGCCCAAGCCTTTCTGTTTCGGAATGTAACCAAACTACCTATAGTCCCCTGACAAGGTTGTGCATTTTTCAAAGGCGGCCGGGGGAGAGTACCAGGATGATACGTTCCGAACTGATCCAGAAACTTGCTGACGAGAACCCGCATCTCTATCAGCGGGATGTCGAGAAGATCGTGAACACTATATTCGAAGAAATCACCGATGCGCTGACCCGGGGCGACCGGGTCGAGCTGCGCGGCTTCGGGGCCTTCTCGGTCAAGAAACGCGACGCGCGCACCGGTCGCAACCCGCGCACCGGCGAGGCGGTCGAAGTGGAGGAGAAGCATGTGCCCTTCTTCAAGACCGGCAAGCTGCTGCGCGACCGCCTGAACGGAGAGTAAACACACCACCATGCGCTATATCCGCTACGCCTTCCTCGCCATCCTCGCGGTGGTCCTGGTGTCCGTCGCCCTGGCAAACCGCCAGATCGTGACGCTGCAGCTCCTGCCCGAGGGGCTGGCGCGGATCGCCGGTCAGAATCCGACGATCGACCTGCCGCTCTTCCTGATCATCTTCGCCGGCATTCTCGCGGGCCTGCTGATCGGCTTCATCTGGGAGTGGCTGCGCGAGCACAAGCACCGCGCCGAGGTGAACCGCAAGCAGAAGGAAGTGGGCAAGCTCGAACGCGAGGTGAAGCGCCTCAAGGGCGAGAAGCACCAGGGCAAGGACGAGGTGCTGGCCCTGCTCGACAACTGAGCCAGCGCCAGATCGACGACCAGAGGGGGCCCACGGCCCCCTTTTCCATGCCCACTGCCCGGTTGCTCCCGCCCGCCTTCATCTTTCCCCAAATACTCACCCCCGCCCCGCCACAGGCACCTTTCCTTTCGGGCCCCACCGCCCTACACCCTCTGCCATGGACATTCGCGTGAAGATCTGCGGCCTCAGCCGCCCCGAGGACGTCGCGGCCACCGCCGCGGCCGGCGCCGTCTATGGCGGCTTCGTCTTCTTCCCGAAATCGCCCCGCAACATCTCGATCGAGACCGCGCGGATGCTGGCCATCGACACGCCGCCGGGGCTGGCCAAGGTCGCCCTCGTGGTGAACCCCGACAACGCCCTGCTCGACGCGATCACCGGGACCGTGCCGCTCGACATGATCCAGCTCCACGGTCAGGAAAGCCCCGAGCGTGTCTCGGAAGTCCGCGCCCGCACCGGCCTGCCGGTGATGAAGGCCGTGGGCATCCGCGATGCCGCCGACCTGCCCGCGATCGATCTCTACGCCCAGGTGGCGGACCAGCTGCTGATCGACGCCAAGCCACCCAAGGACGCCACCCTGCCCGGCGGCAACGGGCTGGCCTTCGACTGGCGCCTGCTGCAGGGGCGCAAGTACTGGACCAGGCCCTGGATGCTGGCCGGCGGCCTGACGCCCGAGAACGTGGCCGAGGCGGTGCGCCTGACCGGCGCGCGGCAGGTCGACGTGTCCTCCGGCGTGGAAAGCGCGCCCGGCGTGAAGGAGGCCGCGAAGATCGCCGCCTTCGCCCGCGCCGCGCGCGCCGAGGACAAGGCCCCGCCCCGCCTCGTCTGAGCGGCCAAAATTCTTCGAAGAATTTTGGGAAGACTTTTCGAAAAGTCTTCCTCACCCGGTGCGAGTGCAGGTCTGCCCCTCTGCCCGGCGCCGCGCGGCCCGGGCCCCCGGCCTCTGGTCCACAGCAACCTCGCCGCCCTGCCCGTTTTCTTCGAAGAAAACGGACCGGAAAATTCGAATTTTCCGGCCAGCCCCCTCCCCCTTCCGACGCTTTCCGGCGAATCCGCTGGAAATTGCCCCTCCCGCCACTTATGCAGTCCCGAGACCACGAGAGGGGGTGCGCGATGGCGAACGATCAACCCAATTCCTTCATGACCGGCCCGGACGAGAACGGCCGCTTCGGCCTCTTCGGCGGACGTTTCGTCTCCGAGACGCTGATGCCGCTGATCCTCGACCTCGAGGCCGAGTACGAGAAGGCCAAGACCGACGCGACCTTCTGGGCCGAGATGGACGACCTGTGGAAACACTACGTCGGCCGGCCCAGCCCGCTCTACTACGCCTCGCGCCTGACCGAACGTCTGGGCGGCGCCAAGATCTACTTCAAGCGCGACGAGCTGAACCACACCGGCGCCCACAAGATCAACAACGTGCTGGGCCAGATCATCCTCGCCCGCCGCATGGGCAAGACCCGGATCATCGCGGAAACCGGTGCCGGCCAGCACGGCGTGGCCACCGCCACCGTCTGCGCCAAGTTCGGCCTGAAGTGCGTCGTCTACATGGGCGCGCATGACGTCCAGCGTCAGGCGCCCAACGTCTTCCGCATGCGCCTGCTGGGCGCCGAGGTGATCCCCGTCACCTCCGGCCGTGGCACGCTGAAGGACGCCATGAACGACGCGCTGCGCGACTGGGTCACCAACGTGCGCGACACCTTCTACTGCATCGGCACCGTGGCCGGCCCGCACCCCTACCCGGCGATGGTGCGCGACTTCCAGTCGATCATCGGCAAGGAAGTCCGCTGGCAGCTGCCCGAGCAGGAAGGCGAAGGCCGCCTGCCCGACACGATCATCGCGGCCATCGGCGGCGGCTCGAACGCCATGGGCCTCTTCTACCCCTTCCTCGACGATCCTTCGGTGAACATCATCGGCGTCGAAGCCGGCGGCAAGGGCGTGGACGAGAAGATGGAGCACTGCGCCTCGCTCACCGGCGGGCGGCCCGGCGTGCTGCATGGCAACCGGACCTACCTGCTGCAGGACGACGACGGCCAGATCCTCGAAGGCTTCTCGATCTCCGCGGGCCTCGACTACCCGGGCATCGGGCCGGAGCACGCCTGGCTGCATGACATCGGGCGTGCGGAATACGTCTCGGTCACCGACAAGGAGGCGCTCGCCGCCTTCCAGCTGAGCTGCGAGACCGAGGGCATCATTCCCGCGCTGGAGCCCTGCCACGCGCTCGCCCATGTGACCAAGATCGCGCCCGATCTGCCCAAGGAGCACATCATCGTCATGAACATGTGTGGCCGGGGCGACAAGGACATCTTCACCGTGGCCAAGTACCTCGGCTTCGACATGGGCGACACGGAAGGCCGCCAGGCCGACTGAAGCCCGCCCGACCGCATCCTGCCACAGGCAGACAGAGCAACGCCCGGTCCTCGGACCGGGCGTTTCGCGTTTCACGGGGTCTCGTGTCAGGTTTCGCGTGTCGGGTTTCGCGTGCCAGGGGTTTCGCGCCGGGAGACCGCGACCGGCGCGTCAGGCGTAGCCGAGACGCTTCGTCATCTCGCTCACAGGCAGGCTGATCCCGCCCGCGCTCGCCTTCAGCCGGTCGAGGATCACGTCGCGTTCCGGCGCGCCGAGGGCCTCGAGCTGGCTCCTGCTGCGATGCGAGGCGAGGCGCTTCTCCTCGCCTTCGAAATGCGGGATCGCGCAGTCGGCGGGCACCTCGAAGGCCGCGCGGAAGGCCGCCTCCTCGCTCAGAAGGTCCTCCATCCGCAGCACCTCCGCCCCGGTCTGGAGCCCCATCAGGTTGAAGCCGCAGACATGCTGCAGCGCAAAGGCATAGAGCACGTTGGGCAGGCTGGCCGCGATCTGCGCCCCCTGAAGCGGCGCGAGGCTGACCTTCAGCGCGCCAAGGAAACCGGGCGCATCGCCGTCCAGCACCTTCTTGGCGATCCAGGCATAGCAGCTTTCGATCTGGGCCTGCGGATCGCGCACCAGAAGCCGATAGGTGATCCCCTCGCCCGCGCAGGCCGCCTGCATCGCCTTCGGCGGGAAGTTGGTATGAACGGCAACCGGGTGTCGACCGGCCGCGGCGGCGGCGGCCATGCTGCGGGTAAAGGCCGCCGGAGATTGGCCATCCGGGCCGATGGGGGCCTTGGTCTCGAAATTCTGGGATCCGTGCGAGACGTCGAAGCCCGGAAGCTCCGACAGGATACCGCAAATGGTATGAGTGGCCGCAAAGCCGATCGAATCCGCAACGATCACACTGTCGTCCTTTGCCTCGAGATCACCGGCGGTCTGAGCCGCCCTCCCCCCAGAATGGGGAGTACGGAGGCCTCTTGGAAAGACGGCCCCGACATTTTTGCCGCCGGTGGGGCAAATGGGACTCACCCCACCCCGGTCGCAGGGCATCCGAAGGCGCCGCGACATTTGCCACCACGCCCCCGGCGGTTTACATCCCCTCCTGACATTCCTTTCAGACGGGGGCGAGATGCAGCTCTTCGTGGGGCTCGGCAATCCGGGCGCGAAATATGCGGGCAACCGCCACAACATCGGTTTCATGGCGCTGGACCAGATCGCCTCGGACCATGGGTTCAGCCCGTGGCGCGCGCGCTTTCAGGGCGAGATCTGCGAGGGCACCCTCGACGGCGAGAAGGTGCTGCTACTCAAGCCGACCACCTTCATGAACCTCTCGGGCCAGTCGGTGGGCGAGGCGATGCGCTTTTACAAGCTCACCCCGGCCGATGTGACCGTCTTCCACGACGAACTCGACCTTGCCCCCGGCAAGGTGCGGGTCAAGCAGGGCGGCGGCCACGCGGGCCACAACGGGCTGCGCTCGATCCACCAGCATATCGGGGCGGAGTATCCCCGCGTGCGCCTCGGGATCGGGCATCCGGGCCACAAGGACCGGGTCGCGGGCTACGTGCTGTCGGATTTCGCCAAGCAGGAACAGGGCTGGCTGGACGACGTGCTGCGCGGCATCTCGGACGGGGCGGGCGCGCTGGCGAAGGGCGACGGGGCCAAGTTCCTGAACGCCGTGGCCCTGCGCGTGGCCCCGCCGCGATCCTCCGGCGGCAGCAAGCCCCCGGCGGCCAAGCCTCGGGATGGTGCACCCGCCGGGACATCGGCGCAGGCAAGCGCATCCCGGGCCGAGGCCCCATCCTCGACGTCGGCCTCTCCCGCGGCGAAGTCGGCCCCCAAGCCCGAGAGCCCCGAGGACACCCGCAGCGCGCTGCAGCGGCTCGCCGACAAGTTCAAGTAACGCCGTCACGGACCGGCCGGGAGCGGTCAGCGCCGGCGGTTCCCCCTGTGCCGGACGCCGGAGGCGCGCCGCGAGAGGCTCCGCCCCGTGGCCGCACCAGCCGCCTCTCGCCGCAGCGCCGCATTCGTGCTACCCTTCCGACAGCCACGCGCCATGCAGGAGAGATGTCATGATCCGACAGGATCTTCCGGTCAACGTGCTCGGGGGGCCGCTGGAAAGCTGCTCCTTCGATCCGCTCACCGGCTATTTCCGCGATGGCGCCTGCAACACCTGCACCGAGGACACCGGCAGCCACACGGTCTGCGCCATCATGACGGCGGAGTTCCTCGCCTATTCCAAGTACGTCGGCAACGACCTCTCGACCCCGCGCCCCGAGTTCGGCTTCGAGGGGCTGCGCCCGGGGGATCGCTGGTGCCTCTGTGCGGCGCGCTTCCTGCAGGCCCATGACGAGGGCTGCGCCCCGCAGGTCAGCCTCGCCTCCACCCACCGTCGCGCGCTCGACGTGGTGCCGCTGCGCGTCCTGCAGGAACACGCCCTGCCAGCGCCCGGCAGCCGCAGCGCGGGCGACTGACCTGCCTCGGGCCGCCCTCCGGGTCAGTCGGCGAGGAACGGGATCGGCAGGCCGAAGGTCTGCGCCAGCAGGACGAAGTTGAGGCCGAGGACCACGACCGCCCCCACCAGCGCGAGGGCGCGGATCAGCGGCCCGGCCACGAAATCCCCCATGATGTCCCGGCGCGAGATGAAGACGATCAGCGCGATCATCGGCACCGGCAGCGCGATGGACAGCACCACCTGCGACATCACCAGCGCGTCCGTCGCGTTGTAGCCAAGCGCCACCACCGCGAAGGCCGGGGCCATGGTCACCAGCCGGCGCAGCCAGATCGGCACCCGCACATGCAGGAAGCCCTGCATGATCATCTGGCCCGCCATGGTGCCCACCACCGAGCTCGACACGCCCGAGGTGATTAGCGAGACGAGGAAGACCGCCGCCGCCGCGGAGCCGAGCAGCGGCGTCAGCAGGTGATAGGCGGTCTCGATCTCGGCCACCTCGTTGTGGCCCTGATGGAAGGCCGAGGCCGCCATCATCACCATCGCCATGTTCACCATGCCCGCGACGGCCAGCGCCACCACCACCTCGACGTTGGAGAAGTGCAGCACCCGGCGCCGGTCCGCATCGTCGCGCACCACGGCGCGGGACTGGGTCAGGCCGGAATGCAGGTAGACCGCGTGAGGCATCACCGTGGCCCCGATGATCCCCACCGCGATGGTCAGCGCCTTGGCATCCGGCATCTGCGGGGTGGTCAGCCCCACCGCCGCCGCGCCCCAGTCGATCGGGGCGAGGAACACCTCCACGAGGTAGCACAGGCTGATGATCCCGATCATCGCGCCGATGATCAGCTCCATCGGGCGGAAGCCCTGACGCTCGAAGATGAGGATGCCGTAGGTCACGATGGCCGTCACGACCATGCCCCAGAAGAGCGGGATGCCGAAGAGCAGCGCAAGGCCGATCGCCCCGCCGAGGAATTCCGCGAGGTCCGTCGCCATGGCGGCCACCTCGCTCACCGCCCACATCACCCAGACCACCGGGCGCGGGAAGTGATCACGCGACATCTCGGCCAGGTTCTTGCCGGTGACGATGCCCAGCCGGGCCGAGAGCGACTGGAACAGCATCGCGATCAGGTTCGCCAGCAGCACGACCCAGAGCAGCAGGTAGCCATAGCCCGCCCCGGCCTGGATGTTCGTGGCGTAGTTGCCCGGGTCCACGTAGGCGATCGAGGCGATCACCGCGGGCCCCGCGAAGAGCAGCCTGCCAAGGAGGCCGCGCCGCTCGCCCGCCAGCACAGCGGCCATCCCCTGCCGGGTTCGTTCTGTGGAGTTCATGGTCCTGCGCCCGCCTGCTGGCCTCTTTGCGTTCAAGAGCCAGATATAGCCTCGGCTACACTCTTGGCAACGCGGCATACCATGCAGGACCGCCCGCTGCGCCCGCGCTGCCTCCGGGATAGGCAAAGAGGCCTGACCCGGCGCCACGTATGCCTTGGGCTATATTGTTTTCCCGTGCTTCCCTATGCTAGCGAAGGAGCCCATCGTGCGACGGGGACCGGGAGGGGAAGCGCCATGACAGAGCAGGACGACAGCACCGGCAGCCCGGGCGCCCCCGGCTGCGAGGCCAGCGCCGCCTCGGCGCAGGCGGACCGCTTTGCCCGCGCACGCGAGGCACAGGCCCGTGCCGTGCTGGAGGATTACGTCGAGATGATCGGCGACCTGATCGCAGCCCACGGCGAGGCGCGGGTCGCGGACCTCGCACAGCGCATGGGCGTGGCGCAGCCCACCGCCACCAAGGCCGTCGCGCGGCTGAAACGGGCGGGGCTGGCCACCTCGCGGCCCTATCGCGGGATCTTCCTCACCGAGGACGGCGCCGCCCTGGCAGAGGCCGTCCGCGCCCGACACCGCACCGTGGTCGACCTGCTGCTGGCCCTCGGCGTACCGCCCGAAACCGCCGAGATCGACGCCGAGGGGATCGAGCATCACGTCTCGGACCGGACCCTCGAAGCCTTCGCCGCCTTCCTCGCAGGCCGCTGACGCCGCCGGGAAGCCAGCGGCTCTCCGGGGCGTGCTTGCGGTGTCAGGGCAGCTGTCACGGCAGGTGTCTCTGCGACCCCGCCGGGCCAGACGTCCCTGATGCCGCGGGCCCGGCCCGAGACCTGCGCCCAGAACCTGCGCCCGGAACCTGCGCCCGTGTCCCGGGTCCGTATCCCGGGTCCGGCGTTCTCCGGCGTCTCGTGCGGCGCCCCGCCACCAGACCTTTCAGCCTCGGTCCCCGCACCAGCCCCCATGCCGTGCTCCCTCACGCGCTGCGCATCCGCTCTGGCGGCGATCCCTCACGTCCCGCGCATCTCTCCCAGCACCAGAGACACCCGCTGCCCGGGCACGCCCGGGTCCAGCCGCAGCGTGCCGTTCAGCCGCTCCATGGCGCTTGCCACGATGGAAAGCCCCAGCCCGCTGCCGCCCGGCGCGCCGCCCGCGCCGCGCACGAAGCGGTCGGTGGCCCGGTCGCGCAGCGCCTCGGGGATGCCCGGCCCGCTGTCCCGCACCGTGATCTCGCCACCGCCCGGATGCCCCGACCAAAGGATCACCACCGCCCCGCCCTCAGGCGAGGCCAGCACCGCGTTTTCCACGACGTTGCGCAGGGCAGTCGCCAGCAGGAAACCATTCGTCAGCCACTCCCGCTGCTCGCTGCCCTCCTCCGGGCCCTCGCAGCGCAGGGTCACACCGCGCCGCGCCGCCAGCGGCTGCAGGTCCGTCAGCGTCGCCGCGATCAGGGCCGCCGGATTGCAGGGCGCCGCCACGATCTCGGCCCGCTCCACCTCCGCGAGGTCCAGCAGTTGCCGCACCATGCGATCGGTCCGCGCCACCGAGGTTTCGATCGCCGCGAGCGCGGCATCGCGCGTGGCCTCGTCCGGGGCAATCCGCGCCACCTGCGCCTGTGTCCGCAGCCCCGCGAGAGGCGTCTTCAGCTCATGGGCGGCATAGGTGGTGAAATCGCGCTCCACGTCGCGCGCCGCCGAGAGCCGGTCAAAGAGCCCGTCCAGCGCCTCGCGCACCGGCCGCACCTCACGCGGGAGGGGGCCGGAGGGCAGCGGGCTCAGGTCCGCCGGACTGCGCTGCGCCAGCGCGGCGGCCAGCCGCTCCAGCGGCGCGAGACCCCGGGCGACGCTGAGCCAGATCAGGCCGCCCAGCAGGGGCAGCAGGATCAGCGCCGGCAGCACCAGCCCCTCGATCACGTCATGCACGAGGCCATCGCGCACCGCCATGCTGTCGCCCACCATGATCCGCAGGCCAAGGTCGGCGTTCACCACCGAGAAGACCCGCCACGGCTCCCCGTCGACGACGGAGTCGGACCAGCCCTCGGTGTCACCCGTGCTCAGCTGTCCGTCGGGTGCGCCATCCGACTGGCCCACCAGCTGCCCGTCGAGGGACCAGATCTGGCACGACAGCTGGCGCGAATAGCCCTCGCCGAAGCGAAAGGGATGCGGCAGCGGGATCGCCCCGCCATCGGCAGCGGCCAGTTCCACCCGGTGATCCGAGACCAGCGAGGACACCATCCGCGCCGCCTCGGCCAGCCGGGCGTCCAGCACCCGTTCCACCTGCGCGCGGGTCGATGTCTCGATCCAGAGCACCGCCGAGAGCCAGACAACGGCAGTCGCCAGCACGAGAAGCAGGAAGACCCGCAACCGCAGCGACATGGTGCGAAAGCCGCTCACGTGGCCGCCCCGTCCTGCCGTGGCACCCGGTAGCCAAGCCCGCGCACCGTCTCGATGAAACCGCGGCCCAGCTTGGCGCGCAGCTTGTGGATATGGACCTCGACCGCGTTGCTCTCGATCTCTTCCTGCCAGCCATAGAGACGCTCTTCCAAAACCGGCTTGGACAGGATCGTGCCGGGATGTTCGATCAGCGCCCAGAGCAGGGCAAACTCCCGCCGGGAGAAGCGCAGTTCGGCCCCGTGCATCCGCCCGGTCAGCGTGGCGGGATCGACGCTCAGCCCGTTGCACTGCCGCTCGGCCCGGGGCTGGCCGCCCCGCCGTCGCAGCATCGCGCGCAGCCGCGCGGCCAGTTCCTCGAGATCGAAGGGCTTGCCGAGGTAGTCGTCCGCCCCGAGGTCGAGCCCCCGCACCCGGTCGCGGACCTGATCGCGGGCGCTCAGCAGCAGGACCGGCAGGGTGGAGCCCGCGCGCCGCATCTCCTCCAGCAGGGTCAGGCCGGTGCCGTCGGGCAGCATGATGTCGAGGACCAGCGCATCGAAGGCCGTCGCCTCCAGCGCGGCCCGGGCATCGGCGAGGGTCTCCACCGGATCGGCGGTGAAGCCGCTCAGCCGCAGCCCGACGGAAATCCCGTCCGCCAGTATCGCGTCATCCTCGACCACCAGAATCCGCATGTCTTCCCCGCTTGCGCGCCCAAATGTCCTCGGCCCGCAGGAGCCGGCGAACCTTAAGACTGACTTAAGCTTTCCCGTCCAGCACGTCGATCATGATGAAATTGCGCGTTTCCGTGACCGCTCGTGAGGGCGAGGAGTCACATTCAAGCCACAGATTCGGATCACGGACTCGCGCGCGCAGGGTTGAGACCCTTGCCTCTGCCCGGATCCGGCTAGATTTCCAGAAGTCCCGCCGGCGCCCTCGCGCCTCCCGGGGCAGCCTGTCGCCCGCCGCATGGCCTGACGGACGGCTGGCACCCCGTCCGCAAGGGCGGTCCATCCGCGCCGCCCTCAGGCGGACCGACCCAGATTATGGAGGCACCGCATGACGAACCCCCTCGTCCGTAAATCCCTGGCCCTGCTGGCCCTTCCCGTCGTTCTCGCCCTTGCGGCCTGCGGCGCGCCGAATGTGCCCTCGGAAAACGTCCCGACGGTGGCGCCGCCCAGCGCGGAAACGCTGGCCATGTACAGCGAGGTCCTCGACGGCGAGAAGGTCGTGCCGGCCGTGCCTGCCAAGTATCTCACGGGCGAGAACCCGCGCCAGCGCGTCTACTACTACGCCCCCTACCCCGTGGGCACGCTCGTGGTCGATACCGGGGACCAGCACCTCTACGAACTGCTCGGCGACAATCAGGCGATGCGCTATGCCGTGGCCGTGGGCGAGGCAGGCCGCGCCTTCGCCGGCGAGGCCACCATCGCCTACCAGCGCGACTGGCCGACCTGGACGCCGACCCGCAACATGCTGCGTCGTGAGCCCGAGAAGTACGAGCCCTACCGCGCAGGGATGGAAGGCGGGCTGGACAACCCGCTCGGCGCGCGGGCGCTCTATCTCTACAAGAACGGTCGTGACACGCTCTACCGCATCCACGGCACGCCCTACCCGTGGTCCGTCGGCCATGCGGTCTCCTCCGGCTGCATCCGGCTCTTCAACCAGGACGCCATGTACCTGGCCGAGCGGGTGGACAACGGCACCAAGGTGATCGTGCTGACCGCTGACGAGATCGGCAAGTGGACCCGGCCCGCCGGTGAGCCGATCCCTGTTCAGATGTAAGGCCAGATGTGAGGACCACACCCGTGACATCGACCCGCAGGCAATTCCTGTCCCTCACCGGCGCGGCGGCTTCGACCGTCGTGCTGGCCCCTCTTGCTGCCCATGCGCAGACCCCGACGGTGGAGGAGGTGCTGCGCGATCCCGATGCGCCGGTGATGGGCAACCCGCAGGGCGATGTCACCCTTGTCGAGTATTTCGACTACCAGTGCGGCTACTGCAAATCCATGCACCCGCTGGTGCGGGACGTGGTGGAGGCGGATGGCAACGTCCGCCTCGTGATGAAGGACTGGCCGATCTTCGGCCGCGGCTCCCAACGGGCAGCGGAACTGGCCCTTGGCACGGTCGCCCTCGGCCGGTACCCGGCGGCGGTGGATGCGCTCATGGCCACGCGCGGACGGCTCAATGACGCCTCGATCGAGGCGGCCCTGAAGGACATCGTCCCCGTGGAGGACGCGAACAACTCCTTCTACGCCGAGCGCCGCAAATGGGAGCGCCTGCTCAGCCGCAATGACCAGCAGGCCACCGCTCTCGGCTTCCGGGGCACACCGTCCTTCGTGATCGGACAGGTGCTCTACCCCGGGGCGATCGACCGCGATACGCTGCTTTCCGCCATCCGGGCCGCGCGCGCGGCCTGAGCCGCACGCCTTAAGGCTGGGTTAAGGCAGGGCTGGTGAGCAGGCTGCACAGAACGAATCCGAAAGGAGCCCACATGAGCAGCCCCCTCTCCCGCCGCGCCGCCCTGACCGGCGGCCTCGTCGCCGCAGGCACCCTCGCCCTGCCCGGCGTCCTGCGCGCCGAGTCGCGCCGGAACATCTCCAGCTTCGCAGCGCAGGACTGGCGCGATCACTTCGATGATCTGGGCAAGTCGACCATCGTGGCCGATACCGTCTCGCGCGCGCTGCACTACTGGAACGCCGATGGCAGCGACTACCGGGTCTACCCGACCTCGGTTCCGATCTCGGACGAGCTGACCAAGCGCGGCTATACCTCCATCGTCCGCAAGAAGGTCGGCCCCTCCTGGACGCCCACCGCCTCGCAGATGGAGCGCTTCCCGGACTGGAAGCCGATCCCCCCGGGGCCGGAAAACCCGCTTGGCACCCACGCGATGTACCTGAGCTGGCCTGCCTACATCATCCACGGCACCCATGACACGCGCAAGATCGGCCGCCGGTCTTCGGATGGCTGCATCGGGCTCTACAACGAGATGATCGCGCAGCTCTTCGAGATCTGTCCCATCGGCACGCAGGTCCGGGTGATCTGACCCATCCCCTCGGCGCTCGCCCAGATCGGGCCCGGACCACGCGAGGGGCGGCTCCAACGGGCCGCCCCGTCGCTTTTCTGGCCTCCCGTCTTACGGTTCCTTTTGTCCAGGTCCCGCCCTCCAGCTGCCCCGGACGAAACCGCTCCGCACCGTCAGACCGCTGCGCCCCCGGCGACCTCACGGGGCGATAGGGTGACAACCGCCTCGCCCCGCCCTTGGGGTCCGGCCGGACCGCCACTCAGGGCACCCGCGCCAAGGCCCTTCCGGGCGCGGAGCGCCACCGCGGACGACAGGGCGCCTCCCGAGCGCCTGAAAAACCATCATCCCGCACCGCAGGACCGCTGAAACAGCGCGAGACGCGGGATCTTTCCCGATCTGCTCCTATAGACCGGCAACGGGCGCCTCCGGTACAGGCCCAAGCACGGGCCGATGTACGGGCCGATGCACAGGCCGGTACGCGGCGCCCAGCCCCTGAAAGGAAGCGCCCATGACCACCGATACCGCCCCCGCGCCCACGACTGAAGCCACGCCGCTCGACCGGCTGAAGGCCTGCCTTGCCCGGATCGACGCCGACGAGGGCCGCATCCGCGCCTTCACCGCCATCGCCCGGGAGGAGGCCCTGCGCGCCGCCGAGGCCTCCAGCGCCCGCTGGGCCGCCGGGGCGCCTCTTTCCCCGGTGGACGGCATGATCGTCGTGGCCAAGGACATCGTCGAGACCCATGACATGCCCACCGGCGAGGGCTCCCCGATCTGGACCGGACGCCACACCGGGCGCGATGCCGCCGCCATCATGGCGCTGCGCGCCGCCGGGGCCGTGATCCTCGGCAAGGTGACCACCACGGAATTCGCCGCCACCGAACCCTTCCATGAGACCACCAACCCCCACGATCCCGCACGCACGCCCGGCGGCTCCTCCTCGGGCTCCGGCGCGGCGGTCGCCGCGGGCTTCGCAGAGGTGGCGCTCGGCTCGCAGGTGGTGGGATCGACCCTGCGCCCGGCCAGCTACTGCGGCGTGGTGGGCTACAAGCCCAGCGTCGGCGGGCTGAACCGCTGCGGCACCTTCGACCACTTCAGCCAGAGCTGCATGGGCGTCTTCGCGACCACCCTCGCGGGCGCCTGGGCCACGGCGCGGGCGATCTCCTCGCGCGCGGGCGGCGATCCCGGCCACGTGGGCGTGACCGGCCCCGACACGCTGCCCCCCGCGCAGGCCCCCGCCCGCCTGGGCGTGCTCCTGCCCGAGGGCTGGGACAAGGTCGGCCCCGAGGCGCGCGCGGCCTTCCAGGCGGCGCTCGACGCCCTGAGTGCGGCGGGCTGCACGATCCTGACGCCCGACACCGACGCCGCCCTTGCGGCCTTCACGACCTCCATCGCCGTCGCCCTGCCGCTCAGCAAGCGGATCAACACCCGCGAAGGCGCCTGGCCCGCGGCGGATTATGCCACCCGCCACGCCGACCAGATGAGCGAGACCATCCGCGACCGTGCCCTCTGGGCCGTGCCCGCGCGGCAGGACAGCTATGCCGAGGATATCGCGCAGCGGGCCGCCATCCGGGCCGAGCATGAGCGCCTCATGGGCGATTTCGACGCGCTGATCACGTTGGCCGCCACCGGCCCCGCCCCGGTCGGGCTGAGCTGGACCGGCGATCCCTCCATGAACGTGCCCGCCTCGCTTCTCGGCGCCCCGGCGCTGAGCCTGCCCCTGCTGCAGGCGGAGGGGCTGCCCCTTGGCCTGCAGCTGATCGGCACGCGCGACGCCGATGCCGGGCTCTTTGCCCTGGCAGGCTGGGTCGAAACCGCGCTGCGCGGATGAGCGACCGGGCCGGCGCCAGGCTGTGCCGGCCCATTCTCGCAGAGGGGATCATGGGCCACGCAAGTGCGCCTGCGCCCCAGGCTGCCAGACAGCGGGCTGCAGACGATATCACTACTGCGGAGATGGCGACCCCTGAAGGACTCGAACCCTCAACCTGCGGATTAGAAGTCCGCTGCTCTATCCAGTTGAGCTAAGGGGCCACGCCGCCCCTCGTAGGATCTTTTCCCCGGCCGCGCCAGTGGCTTTCGCCCGCCGCCCTGCCCCCGGGGCGCTGAACTTTGCGGCAGAGATGGGCCCGGCCCGTGGAATCCCGCATCCTCCCCTTCCCTTTACGCAGTACGACTGACAGGGTTCGCCCTGTTCACCTGCACGCCCGTCCCGGCCTTGGCCGCCGCGACGCGGGCGAAGGGAGCACCCCCGTTTTCCGGCGGCACGGGCCCGAGGGCCCGCCGCGCTTTCCGAAAAGGCCCCTACGACATGACGAAACTGATGATCGGCGCCGCGCAGATTGGCGGCATCCAGAAGGCAGAGACCCGCGAAGAGGTCGTTGCACGGATGATGAAGCTGATGGACGAAGCACACGAGAAGGGCGTCGAATTCCTCGCCTACCCCGAGATGACGCTGACCACCTTCTTCCCGCGCGAATACGTCGAGGACCGCGCGCAGATGGACAGCTGGTTCGAGACCGAGATGCCGAACGCCGCGACCCAGCCGCTCTTCGACCTCGCGCAGAAGTACAAGATGGGCTTCACCTTCGGCTATTGCGAACTGACCCCGGAAGGCGAGCACTACAACACCTCGATCATCGTGTCGCCCGAGGGTGAGATCGTCCTGAAGTACCGCAAGACCCACCTGCCGGGCCATGCGGAGTACGACGAGAACCGTGCCTACCAGCACCTCGAGAAACGCTACTTCCTGCCCGGCAACACCGGCTTCCAGGTCGCCGAGAACCAGGGCGTGCTGATGGGCATGGCGATCTGCAACGACCGCCGCTGGCCGGAAACCTGGCGCGTGATGGGCCTTCAGGGCGTCGACCTCGTGACCATCGGCTACAACACGCCCTCGCAGAACACCCACGGCGAAGAGGTTCAGATCGAGCAGAACCTCTACCACAACGAACTCAGCTTCTGCGCCGGCGCCTACCAGAACGCCTGCTATGCCATGGGCATCGCGAAATGCGGCACCGAGGACGGCAACCACATGATCGGCGGCACGCTGATCGTGGGCCCGGAAGGCACCGTGCTGGCCAAGGCCGAGGGCGAGGGCGACGAGCTGATCGTGGCCGAGGCGGACTTCGACAAATGCGCCTTCAACCGCCAGAACGTGTTCAACTTCGCCGCCCACCGCCGGATCGAGCACTACGGCCTCATCTCGACCCAGACCGGCGTCGTGAAGCCGTCCTGAGCCTGACCTGACACTCAGGGTCTCAGCAGCGCCTGCAACCGGGCGCTGCTGAGGTCCACGAAGGCCTGCGCCGCCTGGCTGAGCGGTGTTTCCGCACTCATCGCGAAGGCAAAGTTGTGGCTCAGCGCGGGCGACATGGGCCGGTGGGTGATCGGCAGGTGGTCGTAGTCATGGGCCATCAGCTCGTTCACCAGCGTGACCCCCAGCCCCGCCGCCACCAGCGAACAGGCCGACATGACGGAATGCGCCTCGACCCGCACCTGCGGCTTGAGGCCCGCGGTCCAGAAGGTCTCGTCGATCTCTCGCCGGGGCGCGCGCATCCGGCCCAGCAGGATCAGCGGCTCGCCCCTCAGGTCGTTCACCGTGATCTCGGATTTCGCCGTCAGCGGATGGTCATCGGGCATGACGCAGACGGTGCGCGCGCGGATCACCGGCGTGACGGTCAGACCGGGCCGCTGGATCGGGATCCGCAGGAACCCGACCTCGGCGCGCTCATCCAGCAGCATCCGTTCGATCGTGTCGTAGGGGCCGGTGTGCAATTCGACCTGCACGAGGTCGTTCTCTGCCAGAAAATCGCGCAGAATGCCGGGCATGATCGACAGGGTCAGGCTGCCCGGCACCGCCACCCGCAGGGTGATCGCCGCCGAGTTGCCCTGTTTCAACTCCCGCGCGACGGTCGCCAGCTGCGCCCCCCGGTCCACCAGCCCGAAGATCTGCCCCTGTAGCAGGCGGCACTCCTTCGTGGGCACCAGGCGGCCCCGGTCCCGCAGAAACAGGTCAAGCCCAAGCTCTTGTTCAAGTTGAGAAATCCGGCGCGATACGGCGGATTGCGTGATCCCCAGATGGGCCGCCGCCGCCTGCGTCGAACCGGTCTCGATCACCGAGCGGAAGGTCTCCAGAAGGCCGAGTTGCATCGCTCAAGTATTCCCATACCGCATAGGCTGCGCCACTTTTGTCATAATCTTGCATAGACTCGAATCGTCTCGCAAGATTTTCCGAAACAGGGACACAGCTACACCGCCATGCGACCAGACCCGGCGCCGCGCCCCTCGGGGGGCCTGCCACAATGACCGTCTTCATCCTTCGCCGCGTGCTTCAGGCCATCCTCGTGCTGGCCATCACGTCGCTTATCGTCTTCCTCGGGGTCTATGCCATCGGCGACCCGCTGGAGATCCTCCTGCCCGCCGACGCCTCCATGGCCGAACGCGCACAGGTGGCCGCCTCGCTGCACCTCGACCAGCCGCTGCCGCTCCAGTACCTCAACTTCGTCACCTCGGCCCTGCAGGGCGATTTCGGGCGCAGCTTCGTCTACAACCGCCCGGCGCTGGAGGTGATCTTCGAACGGCTCCCCGCGACGCTGGAACTGGTCACGACCTCGCTGGTGCTGTCGCTGGTGATCGGCCTGCCGCTGGGGCTCTGGGCCGGGATGAAGCCGGGGACGCTGACCGATGAAAGCGTCATGACCGGCTCGATCCTGGGCTTCTCGCTGCCGAACTTCTGGCAGGGCATGATGCTGATCATGATCTTCTCGGTCTGGCTGGGCTGGCTGCCCTCCACCGGGCGCGGCGACACCGGCACCGTGCTGGGGCTGCGCACCTCCTACGCGACGTGGGATGGCTTCGTGCACCTGCTGCTGCCGGCGCTGAACCTCGCCATGGCGCAAATCGCCCTCGTCATCCGCCTGACCCGTACCGGCGTGCAGGAGACGATGCCGCTCGACTTCGTGAAATACGCCCGCGCCCGGGGCCTCAGCGAGCGCCGCATCCTCTTCGTGCACGTGCTCAAGACGATCCTGATCCCCATCGTCACCGTGCTGGGGATCGAGTTCGGCAGCCTGATCGCCTTTGCCGTGGTGACCGAGACGATCTTTGCCTGGCCCGGTGTCGGCAAGCTGATCATCGACTCGATCAACATGCTCGATCGGCCCGTGGTGGTTGCCTACATCCTCGTGATCGTCACGATGTTCATCCTGATCAACCTGATCGTCGACGTGCTCTACTCGCTGCTCGACCCCCGCATCCGGAGCCGCGCATGACGAGCATCGCCCTTCTCAAAGGCGAGGGCATGGTGCCCCGCATCGCCCGCGGCATGCTGGGCAGCCCCAAGGCCTCCATTGCCTTCATCGTCTGTCTCGTGCTGATCCTCGCCGCGGTCTTCGCGCCGATGATCGCGCCCCAGAACCCCTATGACCTGAACGAGATCGACTTCTTCGATGCCAAGCTGCCCCCGATGAGCGTGGGCTACAACGGCATGACCTATATCCTCGGCACCGACGGACAGGGCCGGGACATGTTCTCGGCCATGCTCTACGGGCTGCGGACCTCGCTGGCCGTGGGCGTCACCGCCGGTGTGCTGGCCATGGTCGTGGGCACGGCCATGGGGCTGCTTGCCGCCTACCGCGGCGGGGCGATCGACAGCGTGATCATGCGCTTTGTCGACCTGATGCTGGGCTTTCCGACGATCCTCGTGGCGCTGATGATCCTCGTGGTCTTCGGGCAGGGCGTGGACAAGGTGATCCTTGCGCTGGTCTTCGTGCAATGGGCCTATTTCGCCCGCGCGGTGCGGGCCACGGCGCTGGTGGAAAGCGGCAAGGAATACGCGGAAGCCGCGCGCTGCCTCGGCATTCCGGCGTGGCGGATCATGTTCGCGCATATCCTGCCCAACTGCCTGCCGCCGCTGATCGTCATCGGCACGATCCAGGTGGCCTCGGCCATCGCGGCAGAGGCGACGCTCTCCTTTCTCGGCATCGGCCTGCCGATCACCCAGCCCTCTCTCGGGCTGCTGATCTCGAACGGCTACCAGGTCATGCTGGCCGGGCTCTACTGGATGTCGGTCTACCCGGGCCTGCTGCTGCTGGTGCTCGTCTTCTCCGTCAACATCGTGGGCGACCGCCTGCGCGAGATCCTGAACCCGAGGCTGGCCCAATGAGCGAGACACTGCTGGAGGTGCGCAACCTCAAGACATGGTTCGAGACGCCCAAGGGCACAGTCAAGGCCGTGGACGGCGTTGACCTGACGCTGAACCGGGGCGAGATCCTGGGCCTCGTGGGCGAAAGCGGCTCGGGCAAGTCGATCACCGGCTTCTCCCTGCTGGGCCTCGTGGACCCGCCGGGCAAGGTGGTCGAGGGCTCGATCCTCTTCAAGGGCGAGGACCTGCGCGCGGCGTCCGTGAGACGCCTGCAGGCGCTGCGCGGGGACCGGATCGCGATGATCTTCCAGGACCCGATGATGACGCTGAACCCGGTTCTGCGCATCGGCACCCAGATGATCGAGACCGTCCGCGCTCATGCGAAGGTGTCGAAGGACGAGGCCCGCGCCATGGCGCGTGACGCACTCGGCATGGTGGGGATCCCGCGCCCCGAGGAACGGATCGATGCCTATCCGCACGAGTTCTCGGGCGGGATGCGCCAGCGGGTGGCCATCGCCATCGCGCTGCTGCACAAGCCCGACCTGATCATCGCGGACGAACCGACCACCGCGCTCGACGTGACGATCCAGTCGCAGATCCTCTCGGAGGTGCAGAAGCTGACCCGCGAGATGGGCATGGGCCTGATCTGGATCAGCCATGACCTCGGCGTGGTGGCCGAACTGGCCCAGAACGTGGCCGTCATGTACGCGGGCCGGATCGTGGAACGCGGCACGGTGGATCAGGTCCTCGACACGCCGATGCATCCCTACACCCGCGGGCTGATCGACAGCCTGCCGATGGAAAACGACCGCGGCCAGCCGCTCAAGCAGATCCCCGGCAATGCCCCCCCGCCGCTGGGACGGCCCAAGGGCTGCCCCTTCCGCCCGCGCTGCGGCTTTGCCACCGACGCCTGCCTGTCGGAACCCTCCGAGACCGGCGACCTGAGCCGGGGCTGGCGCTGCTTCCACCCGCTTGCGCAGGAGGTCTCTGCATGAACCAGCCGCTGATCAAGGTGGACACCGTCACCAAACATTTCGTCCGCAAGACCGATGTGGCCGAGCGGATCGCGATCCGCGCCGGCCTCGCGGAGGAACCCAAGATCGTCCACGCCCTCGACGAGGTCTCGCTGGAGATCGCCAAGGGCGAGGTCGTGGGCCTCGTGGGGGAAAGCGGCTGCGGCAAGTCCACGCTGGGCCGCGTCGTGGCCGGCATGCTGCCGGTGACCGCGGGCTCCGTCGCCCGCGACGGACAGGACATCGCCACGCTGAAGGGCCGCGCGGCCAAGGACAACCGGCTTGCCACGCAGATCATCTTCCAGGACCCGATGTCCTCGCTCAACCCGCGCAAGAAGGTGGGCGAGATCATCGGCGAGGCGCCCCGCCTGCATGGCATCGTGCCGCGCGGCGAGGTGCCCGCACTGGTGGAGAAATTGATGGGTCAGGTCGGCCTCGACCCGGCCATGGTCAACCGCTATCCGCACCAGTTCTCGGGCGGGCAGCGCCAGCGGATCGGCATTGCCCGGGCCTTGGCCGTGAACCCCGACTTCCTCGTCTGCGACGAAAGCATCGCGGCGCTCGACGTCTCGATCCAGGCACAGGTGATCAACCTTCTGGTCCAGCTCAAGCAGGACCTCGGGCTGACACTGCTCTTCATCAGCCACGACCTTTCGGTGGTGCGCTACATCTCGGACCGGGTGGTGATCATGTACCTCGGCCGGGTCGTGGAGAGCGCACCGACGCATCAGATCTTCGACCGCCCGCGCCATCCCTACACCCAGGCCCTGCTGGAGGAGATCCCCCGGATCGACCGGCGCGGCCACCGGTTCAACACCGTGAAGGGGGAAATCCCCTCGCCGGTGAACCCGCCCAAGGGCTGCCATTTCCACCCGCGCTGCCCCTTCGCCATGGACATCTGCCGTCAGGAGCGCCCGCCGCTCGTCACGGCCGAGACCGGTCATACCGTCGCCTGCCACCTGAACGGCGGCGCCGGACACCTGCCCGCAACGACACAACAACAAACCCAACAAGGAGTATCCTCATGAAACTGGCGAAAACCGCCGCCCTCGCCGCGCTGCTGGCCAGCACGATGCTGGCGCCCGCCTGGGCCCAGGACCTGACCATCGGCCGCTCGTCCGAGCAAAGCTCGATCGACCCGCAGTTCTCGCGGACCGGCAACAACCAGATGACCTCGACCATGTTCTTCGACCGTCTGGTGAACTTCGACCAGAACCTGCAGATCTCTGCCGGTCTCGCGGAAAGCTGGGAAAACGACGATCCGACCACCTGGACGATCCACCTGCGCGAGGGTGTGACCTTCCACGACGGCTCGCCCTTCACCGCCGATGACGTGATCTTCTCGCTGGAACGCGCCGACGAGGTGCCGAACTCCCCCGCGCCCTACACCGACATGGTGTCCTCGCTGGAGAGCATGGAGAAGATCGACGACCTGACGGTCAAGATCATCACCAACGTGCCCAACCCCGCCCTGATGGAAAGCATCGGCCGCGTCTTCATCGTCTCCAAGGCCGCAACCGAGGGCAAGGCGAGCGAAGACTTCGCCACCGGCGCGGCCATCGGCACCGGGCCCTACGTCTTCGACGAATGGAAGCCGGGCGAGACCCTGACCATGCACGCCTATGACGGCTACTGGGGTGAACAGCCCGAGTTCAAGGACGTGGAAATCCGCTACATCTCGAACGACGCGGCCCGCGTGGCGGCCCTGCTGTCGGGCGCCGTGGACGTGATCGACGCCGTGCCGCCGCAGGACGTGCAGCGCCTCGACGGCGGCGAAGGCACCCATGTGGTCTCCGAGGCCTCGGGCCGCGTGATCTACCTCGGCCTCTCCATGCGCTTCGATCAGGCGCCGGGCGTGACCGACCTGAACGGCGCCGAACTGGCCGAGAACCCCTTCAAGGATCCGAAGGTCCGCAAGGCGATCTCGCTCATGATCGACCGCGACCTGATCGTGGACCGCATCCTCGGCGGCTCGGGCGTACCCGCGGGCCAGCTGGTCCCCGAGGTGCTGGGCGGCTACAACCCCGAGATCGGCTATGACACCCCCGATGTCGCCAAGGCCAAGGACCTGCTGACCGAGGCAGGCTACCCGGAAGGCTTCGGCCTGACGGTCTATTCCTCGAACGACCGCTTCCCCGGCGACAGCGATCTGGCGCAGGCCCTCGGCCAGATGCTTTCGCGCGGCGGGCTGAAGGTGAACGGCGTCGAGGCGCTGCCCTATTCGGTCTACTCCAAGGCGGCCACCGCCGGTGACTACGGCGCCTTCGTCTTCTCGCTGGGCTCCTCCACGCCGACCTCGGCGCCGAACCTCCAGTCGCTGCTGCACACCTACGACAAGGACGCCGGCAAGGGCGCCTTCAACCGGGCGCGTTTCTCCTCCGAGGCCTTCGATACGGCCCTCGACGAGGCGCTGCAGGAGTTCGACGAGGACACCCGTCTGGCCAAGCTGCGCGACGCCACCAAGATCGCCTTCGATGAAACGCCCATCGTGCCGCTCTACTGGCAGAAGGTGCACTGGGGCCTGAAGGATGGCCTCGACATCGAGGCCGGCCTTTCCGAACAGACCCTTCCCCAGAACGTGAGCTCCACGAAATGATGACGCTGACCACCCCCGCCCCAACTGTTTTCCCCGGGACTCTCACGCCGGCCCAGCCGGCGGGGCCGGGGGTGGTCGTGCATCGCGACGTGATGGTCGCGATGCGGGACGGCGTGCATCTGGCCACCGACATCTACCGCCCCGCGGGCGCGGATGGCGGCCCGGACGAGACGCCGCTCCCCGTGATCTTCGAGCGCACGCCCTATGACAAGGCGGGCACGCCGCGGACCGAGAAGTCCGTGGCGCGCCCCGAACCGCTCTCCCGTCCCGATCTGGCGATCAAGCTGGTGCAGGAAGGCTATGTCGTCATCTGGCAGGACTGCCGCGGGCGCTATGCCTCGGAGGGGAGTTTCACCAAGTACCTGAACGAGGCCGAAGACGGCTATGATTCCATGGTCTGGATCGACGGCCAGAGCTTCGGCAACGGCAAGGTCGGCACCATGGGGCTGAGCTATGACGCCCACGTGCAGATGGCGCTTGCCTGCCTCAACCCGCCGGGACTGGCCTGCATGGCCGTGGACTCGGGCGGGTTCTCCAACGCCTTCACCTGCGGCATCCGTCAGGGCGGCGCACTGGAGATGAAACAGGCGACATGGGCCTACAACCGCGCAATGGAGGCGCCTCTCGCCTCGCAGGAGCCCCGCATCCTCGGCGCGATCCAGGCCGAGAGCCTGCACGACTGGATGAAGCAGACGCCCTGGACCAAGGGCCGTTCGCCGGTCCGCTGGGATCCGGATTACGAAAGCTACCTGCTGGACCAGTGGCAGCACGGAACCTTCGATGACTTCTGGAAGAAGGCGGGCATCTGGGCGGCGGGCTACTACCACGACTTCCCCGAAGTGCCGATCATCTTCATGTCCAGCTGGTACGACGCCTATGTCCGCACCACGACCGAGAATTTCGAGGGCCTTAAGGGCAATGCCAATCGTCCCCTCACCCTCATCATGGGGCCGTGGACCCATGGCAACCGTTCCAGTTCGGTCTTTGGCGACGTGGACTTCGGCCCCGCCGCGACGCTCGACGGGCAGGTGGACGAGGACTGGCTCACCTTCCGGCTCAAGTTCTTTGCCAAGTGGCTGAAGGGCGAGGCGGTCAGCCCGCGCGATGAACGCGTGCACCTCTTCATCATGGGCGGCGGCAGCGGCACCAAGACCGAGCAGGGCCATCTGGACCACGGCGGCACATGGATCGAAACCGCCGACTGGCCGGTGCCCGAGGCCACGCCGCTGACGCTCTACCCCCGCGCGGACATGAGCCTTGGCGCGGCGGATGCAGAGAGCACGATCACCTACAGCTACGACCCGGCGAACCCGGTGCCGACGCTGGGCGGCGCGCTCACCTCGGGCGAGCCGATCTTTGCCGGTGGCCCGGTGGACCAGACCGAAAGCCCCGAGTTCTTCGGCTGCGACACGCCGGGCATGCCGCTGATAGCACGCCGCGACGTGGTCAGCTTCGAGACCGCGCCGCTGGAGGAAGACCTGATCGTGGCGGGCCCGGTGACCGTGCGGCTGCGGGTGTCGACCGATGCGCCGGACACGGATTTCACCGCCAAGCTGGTGGATGTCTACCCGCCCTCCGCCGACTACCCGCGCGGCTATGCGATGATCATCACAGATGGCATCTTCCGCGTGCGCTACCGCAAGGGCTTCGACAGGCCGGAACTGGTGGCCGCGGACGAAGGCGCCTTCGACATCACGATCGAGCCCTTCGCCACCGCCAACCGCTTTGCCAAGGGGCACCGGCTGCGGCTCGACATCTCGTCGTCGAACTTCCCCAAGTACGACATCAACCCCAACACCGGCGCGCCGGAAGGCACCGCCCGCGACCTGCGGGTGGCGCAGAACACGCTGCACCTGGGCGAAGGCTGTGCGCTGGAGCTTCAGGTGATCCCCGCCGCACTGGTGGATTGATCCTGCGCGGGGGCCGGTGCGCCGGCCCCTGCCCGCCCCGCGCCGTCAGCGGCGCGGGCCCATCGCCGCGGCCTCGCGCAGGAAGAGCGGCGTGAAGAGCACGTAGACCGTCAGCATCTCAAGACGGCCAAGGTACATCCCCAGCGTCAGCACCAGTTTCACCGGGTCGCTCAGCGTCGCGAAATTGCCCGCCGGCCCGATGATGTCACCCACGCCGGGGCCGACGTTCGCCAGCGCCGTCAGCGCCCCGCTTGTGGCGGTCGAGAAGTCGAGCCCGTAGAACGCCAGCACGATCGACAGCACCATGAAGGTGCCCATGTAGACCACGAAGAAGGTGATCACGCCCGACAGCACATCCTCCTCGATCGGGCGGCCCTCGTAGCGCATGGAGGTGACCCGGTGGCGATAGCGGATGCTGCGCAGATGCGCCCCCATCGCGCGACTGAAGACCAGCCACCGCATCGCCTTGGCCCCGCCCGCGGTCGATCCCGTACAGCCCCCCACCGCCGTCAGCACGAAGAAGGCCACCGCCGCGAAGGGCCCCCAGAGCGTGTAGTCGGTCGAGGCAAAGCCCGTGGTCGTCACAACCGAGACCACGTTGAAGGCCACCTGCCGCAGGGCGGTGAAGACCTCCATGTCCTTCACCCAGACCAGCCAGAGCGTCAGCCCGCCGATCACCGTTGCAAGCGTCAGCAGCATCGCCTCCACCTGCTCGCTGCGGACCCCGCCCCGGTGCAGCGCGCGGATGTACCAGGCGAAGGGCAGTGCCCCCAGCAGCATGAAGAGCGTGCCCATCCATTGCAGGAAGGGGCTTTCGAAATGGCCGAAGGAGGCGTCATAGCCCGAGTAGCCCCCGGTGGAGAGCGTCGTCATCGCATGGGTGATCGCATCGAAGGGCGACATGCCCCCGGCGAGGTAGGCCAGAGTGCAGAGCGCCACCAGCCCGAGGTAGATCTGCAGCGTGGCCGAGGCGAAGACCGTGGCATTGCGCAGTTCCTTGCCGCCCTTCTCGGAGCTTTCGGTCCGGAAGAGCTGCATCCCGCCCACCTTCAGGATCGGCAGCAGTGCGATCCCGGTGACGATGAAGCCGACACCGCCCACGCATTGCAGCAGCGCCCGCCACAGGATGACCCCGCGCGGCGTGGTGTCCAGCCCGCTCATCACCGTGGAGCCGGTGGTGGTGATCCCCGACATCGCCTCGAAGAGCGCGTCCACCGGGGTCAGCGCCCAGAAGAAGAGCGGCGCCGCGCCAGCCAGCGCCGCCGAGAGCCAGACCGAGGAGGTCAGCAGGAAGGTGTGCAGCCGGTCGAGGTCCTCGAAGCCCCCCGAGGAGGCGACCGCGATCAGCGTGCCGATCCCGCCGGTGCAGAGCGCGGCAAGGCCGAAGACCTCGGCCGTATCGGGAAAGAGCGCGGCATCCAGCGCCATCAGCGCCGCGAAGAAGACCAGCACCAGCCCGTTGATGAAGATGACGAAACGCATGCGTACCTCTGGGCCTGTCCGGGCCCGGACGCGGCGGCGCCCGCCCTCTTGCGGGGCGCAACGACGCACAGGAGGTCCCGGTCAGGTCCTTGGTAGCAAAGCCGTATATCGCGCCGGAATGCAACGGCGCGATTGGCAGGTCCAGACGTGCAGAACCCGGTTGGCTGGTCCCTGTCGGCTGGTCCGCTCGGCAGGCCCAGCCCATTGTCCCCGGAGTACCGGGCGATACCCCGGGGCTCCGGCCTCTCCGTCCGCGCCGCGAGCGGCACGGCCCCGGCGGGCGTCGGGCCTCAGGCGCTCCGGCGCGCCTCTGCCACGATGGGCGCAAAGCGGGCGTTGGCGTGATCGGCTTCGTAATGGGCGGCATTGGCCTCGGCCGTGCGGGCCAGTTCATCCACGGCGCGGATGATCGTCTCGGCCTTCTCGTCGCTCAGCAGGGCCGAGAAGTTGAGCCGCACCCAGCCGGGTTTCTGGGTCTCCTGCCCGGCTGCGATGGCGGCAAAGGTGGCGTCTGAGGCCGCCTTGTCGAGCCCGAGCAGGTGGTGCGCATAGGAGCCCGCGCAGGCACAGCCGCCGCGCGCCTGAATGCCGTAGAGATCGCTCAGCATCCGGGTGAAGAGCTGGTGGTGCACCAGCCCGCCCTCCGCGTCGCGGATGCGGAAGGAGAAGATCGGCAGCGCCCGGTCGGCCCCGGCACAGCCGAGGATCTCGATCCGGTCGTTCTGCTCCCAGACGGCCCGGGCCCGCTGGCGCAGCTCTTCCTGCCGCGCGACCAGTGCCGCAACGCCAAGCGCCTCCTTCACCAGCATGACGAGGGCCACGCGGATGTCGCCCACAACGTTGGGCGTGCCGCCCTCTTCGCGATGCGCAAGATCGTCGGAATAGACATGGCCCCAGGGCGAGACGAAACTGACGGTGCCACCGCCGGGCAGCGTCGGCGTGCGGCGCCGGGCGATGGCATCGCGCACCACCATGACGCCCGAGGCGCCCGGCCCGCCCACGAACTTGTGCGCCGAGAAGACGACCGCGTCCTTGGCGGCATCGGTGCCCTCGCCCATGTCGATGGCGACATAGGGTGCGGCGCAGGCATAGTCCCAGACCGCCAGCGCACCATGGGCCTTCAGCAGCCGGGTGACGGCCACGGTGTCGGTCTCGATCCCGGTCACGTTGGAGGCGGCGCTGAACGTCCCCACCAGAAGGTCGGCCCCGGCATTGTCCACCAGCGCCGCCTCGATCTGCGCCATGTCCGGCCCGCCATGGGCGGCCTCGGCGATCTCGATCACCTCGGCCCCGCTCTCGCGCCAGGGCAGGAGGTTGGAATGGTGCTCATAGGGTCCGACCAGCACCACGGCGCGGCCGCCCGCGGCCAGCACGCCGGGAATGTCCAGCAGGCCCGCGATCCGGTTCAGACCCGCCGTTGCGCCGGAGCCGGTGAAGACGACGCTGGTGCCCTCGCCTGCGCCGACGATACGGGCGATCTCGGCCCGCGCGGCCTCGCGCAGCTTGGTCGAGCGCGCCCCGCAGTAGGAGGCCTGCGTGTGGGTGTTGGCGTAATAGGGCAGCACCTCGTCGCGGACGAAATCCTCCACCTGTGCAAGGGCGCGGCCCGAGGCGACGTAATCGGCATAGATCATCGGATGCTCGCCCCAGGGCCCTTCGACCACCGCCTTCTCCCCGATCAGCCCGCCGCGTATCCACGACCAGAGGTCGGCGCGCGAGAGCGAGGATTTGAACTGGTCGAGAGCGGTCATGAGGGGAGACTCCTTGAGGGTTTCCATGAGTTTGACAGCTTTCGCGCAAATTGCTTCACCGATTTCCTCGCACGGAGAGGCAAAACCATATCATTTGATCTTTTCGCAGGCACTTCGAGGGTCATTTTTCTCGCCCTTTCCAAACTGCCGTTTCAGGCGACCCAAATGCGCCATCCCTTGCCCCGCCGCGCCGCTTCGGGAATGATCCGCCCATGAGCGAGACACATGACACCGATCCCCGCCTGCGCCTGCGCATCCATTTCGGCAACGCCATGATGGGGCCGGGCAAGGCCGATCTGCTTGAAAACATCCGCGAGACCGGCTCGATCGCTGCCGCCGGACGGGCGATGTCCATGAGCTACAAGCGCGCGTGGTCGCTTGTGGAAGAGATGAACGCCGCCTTCCACGCGCCGCTGGTGGAGCGCAACCGGGGCGGTGCACAGGGCGGCGGCACCGCCCTGACCGGGACCGGTGAGGCCGTTCTCGCCCACTACCGGCGGCTGGAGGAGGTCACCGCCCGCGCCGGGGCCGAGGAGATCGCCGCGCTGCGCGCCATGGTCCGGGATATGTCTGACGGAAAATAACGCTTGCCCGATCCCGTGCCGACGATATGTTCTGCGAAACATATCCAGACGCATTCCCAGTGGAGGTCCCCCATGTCCGCGCTCCGTCCCCTCGCCCTCGGCCTGATGCTGGCGCTGCCCGCCCTGCCCGCGGCCGCCGACCAGATCACCGTCTTCGCCGCGGCCAGCCTCAAGAACGCCATGGACAAGATCGCGCCCGCCTTCGCCGAGGCGACAGGCCATGAGGCAACCGTGGCGCTGGCGGGCTCCTCCGCGCTGGCGCGGCAAATCCAGCAGGGCGCGCCGGCGGATGTCTTCATCTCGGCCAATGAAAGCTGGATGGACACGCTGGAGGACGAGGGCCTGCTGACCGAGGGCACCCGCACCGACCTGCTGGAAAACGCCATCGTGCTGATCGGCCACGGCGCCGGGGCCGACCCGGTGGAGATCACCCCCGCCCTCGACCTGACGGCCCTGCTGGACGGCGGGCGGCTGGCCATGGCGCTGGTCGATGCCGTGCCCGCGGGCATCTACGGCAAGGCCTCGCTAGACCACCTCGGGCTCTGGGACGGCGTCGCACCCTCGGTCGCGCAGGCCGACAACGTGCGCGCGGCCCTCGCGCTCGTCTCGACCGGCGAAGCGCCCATGGGCATCGTCTATGCCACCGATGCCGCCGCCGATCCGGAGGTCAGCGTCCTCGGCACCTTCCCCGCCGACAGCCACCCGCCCATCGTCTATCCTGCCGCCACCCTCGGCGCGGGCAGCGAGGCGGCCCAAGCCTTCCTCGACTATCTCAAGGGACCGGAGGCCGAGGCGGTCTTCACCGCCCTCGGCTTCACCACGGCAGGAGACTGAATGCTCGACGGGCTGACACAGCCGCTGTCCCCGGCGGAATGGAGCGCGGTGGCCCTGTCGCTGCGCGTCTCCCTCTGGGCGACGCTGGTCAGCCTGCCGCTTGGCGTGTTCACCGCCTACGCCCTCGCCCGCTGGCGCTTTCCGGGGCGCGAGCTGCTCAACGGCCTCGTCCACCTGCCGCTGATCCTGCCGCCGGTGGTCACCGGTTACCTACTGCTCCTCACCTTCGGCACCCGGGGCCCGGTGGGCGGGCTCCTGCAGGAGGTCGGCATCGTCTTCGCCTTCCGCTGGACGGGCGCGGCGCTGGCCGCTGGCATCATGGCCTTTCCGCTGATGGTCCGCGCCATCCGCCTCTCGGTCGAAGCGGTGGACCCCAAGCTGGAGGAGGCCGCCGCCACCCTCGGCGCGCCGCGGCTCTGGGTCTTTGCCACCGTCACCCTGCCGATGATCCTGCCCGGCGTCATCGCGGGCGCGATCCTCGCCTTTGCCAAGGCGATGGGGGAATTCGGCGCCACGATCACCTTTGTCTCCAACATCCCGGGCCAGACCCAGACCCTGCCCTCGGCAATCTATGCCTTCCTGCAGGTGCCCGGGGGCGAGGGGGCGGCGTTGCGGCTGGTGCTGATCTCGGTCGTGCTGGCGCTCTCGGCGCTGCTGGCCTCGGAACTGCTGGCGCGGCGGGTGGCGAAACGGGTGGCGGGGCAATGACGCTCTCGGTCGCGCTCCGCCATGATTTCGGCAGCTTCGCCCTCGACGTGGGGTTCGAGGCCCCGCCGGGGCTGACCGTGCTCTTCGGGCGCTCCGGCTCGGGCAAGACGACGCTGGTCAACGCGGTGGCCGGGTTGCTGCGGCCCGACACGGGCCGCATCGCGGTCGATGACTGGGTACTGCTCGACAGTGCCGCCGGGCGGTTCCTGCCGCCGCACCGCCGTCGGCTGGGCTATATCTTTCAGGAAGGCCGGCTCTTCCCCCACCTGACCGTGCAGCAGAACCTGCGCTATGGCGGCTTCTTCGCGCCGAAGGGCGCCAAGCGCGAGAGCGAGGCGCGGGTCGTCGAGATGCTGGGCATCGGCCCGCTGCTGGCGCGCCGCCCCGGGGCCCTGTCGGGGGGCGAGAAGAGCCGCGTCGCCATCGGCCGGGCCCTGCTGGCCGCACCGAAGCTGATCCTCGCGGATGAACCGCTGGCCGCCCTCGACGAGGCCCGCAAGGCCGAGATCCTGCCCTACTTCGAGCGGCTGCGCGACGAGGTCGAGACGCCGATCCTCTATGTCTCCCATTCCGCGGCAGAGGTGGCGCGGCTGGCCACCCATGTCGTCGTCCTGCAGGCCGGCCGGGTGATCCGGCAGGGCGCCGCGGCGGAGGTGCTGGGCGATCCGGAGGTGACCCCGCTGGGGGCCCATGCCGCGGGCGCGCTGCTGGAAAGCCGCGTGGTGGCGCATCATGCGGACGGGCTCAGCGAGCTGTCCGTCGAGGGCCAGCGCCTGCTGCTGCCCCGGGTCTCCGCCGCGCCCGGCCAGACCCTGCGGGTCTATGTCGAGGCGGCGGATGTCATGCTGGCGACGCGGCGGCCCGAGCATATCTCGGCGCTGAACCTGCTGGAGGTAGAGATCCGCGCGATCCGCCGGGGCGACGGACCCGGGGCGCTGGTGCAGCTGTCGATGGGACGGACCGCCCTGCTGGCCCGCGTCACCCGCCGCTCGGTCGAGGGGCTGGGGCTGGCGCCGGGACAGAGGGTCTTTGCCGTGCTCAAGGCCGTCTCGGTCGCCAAGGGAAATGTCGCGGGGCGCTGATCCGCGGCGCCCCTGTACCAGCCCGTGCGGCCTGTGCCGGCCTGCCCCGGTGCCTCTCTCGAACCCGATATCCGCGCCGTCACCCGCAGCTGGCCCGCAGATCCGCATCACCCTCTGGTGTGTCGATGGACCCCACCTATATCTCTATGCGTTCCCCCTGGAACGGATGTGTCGGAGGTTGACGATGGGATATTTCAAGACGGCCCTCTTGATGGCGGCGATGACCGCCCTCTTCATGGGGCTTGGCTACCTGATGGGAGGCTCGGGCGGCGCGCTGATCGCGCTGATCGTGGCCGCGCTGATGAACGTCTTCACCTGGTGGAATTCCGACAAGATGGTGCTGCGCATGCACAATGCGCAGCCGGTGACGCCGAATGACCGGATGGGGCTGCACAGCCTCGTCGCGGAGCTGGCGCAGAACGCGGGCCTGCCGATGCCCGCCGTCTACCTGATCAACACCGAACAGCCCAACGCCTTTGCCACCGGGCGCAACCCCAGCAACGCCGCCGTGGCGGTGACCGCAGGGCTGATGCGCTCGCTCCCGCGGGAGGAACTGGCCGGCGTCATCGCCCACGAGCTGGCCCATATCCGCAACCATGACACGGCGATCATGACCGTCACGGCCACCTTCGCCGGTGCGATCTCGATGCTGGCGAACTTCGCGCTCTTCTTCGGCGGCAGCCGCGAGCGGATGGGCCTGCTGGGCACGCTGGCGATGATGTTCCTCGCCCCGATCGCGGCGGCGCTGGTGCAGATGGCGATCAGCCGGACCCGCGAATACGCCGCCGACAAGGCGGGCGCCGAGATCTGCGGCAACCCGCTCTGGCTGGCCTCGGCGCTGGTCCATATCCAGCAGGGCGCGGCCCGGATCGACAACGTCGCGGCCGAGCGGAACCCGGCAACGGCGCACATGTTCATCATCAACCCGCTCCATGGCGGCGGGCGCGACAAGCTCTTCTCGACCCACCCCGCGACCGAGAACCGGGTGGCCGCGCTGAAGGAACTGGCCGCGCAGATGGGCAGCCAGCCCGCCCGCGCCACCCGCGCGCCCGCGCCGGGGCCACAGGACCCGGCCACCTCTGCCACCCGCGTGCCGCGCTCCGGCAAGCGCACGGGGCGGCCCGGGCCGTGGACCTGACCGGATGACCTGAGCCCCCGGGATCGGACATCGACGACGGCAGGAGGCCCCACGGGGCCTCTTTTGCCCTGCGCTCCACGGTTGGCATCGGCAGCGCTTTGCCCTTCAATGCCCCGACCAGAGAGAGAGGGGATCAGAGCATGACCGGACACAGCTACGATGCGGGGCGCCTGAACCTGCCCTTCGTGGGCATTTCGACCTTCGCCAAGGCGCCCTACGTGCAGGACTGGGACGCGATCGAGGCCGACGTGGCGGTGCTCGGCGCGCCCTTCGACTTCGGCACCCAGTGGCGGCCCGGGGCGCGCTTCGGCCCGCGCGCGGTGCGCGAGGCCTCGACCCTCTTCAGCTTCGGCCATGCGGGGGCCTACGACCACGAGGATGACGCCACCTACCTCGACGGTTCGGTGCGGATCGTGGACATCGGGGACGCCGACATCATCCACACCAAGACCGAGGAGAGCCATGCCGGCATCCGGCTGGGGGTGGAGAAAATCCTCGCCGCCCGCGCCCTGCCGGTGGTCATCGGCGGCGATCATTCGATCAACATCCCCTGTATCGAGGCCTTTGCCGCCGACTGCGCCGCCAAGGGCCCGGTGCACGTGATCCAGATCGACGCGCATCTCGATTTCGTGGATGTCCGCCACGGGGTCACGGCGGGCCACGGCAACCCGATGCGGCGCGCGATCGAGAAGGACTACGTCTCGGGCATGACCCAACTGGGCATCCGCAACGTCTCCTCCACCGCGCGGGACGGCTACGAGGACGCGCGGGCCCGGGGTTCCGACATCCTCTCCGTCCGGCAGGTCCGCAAGCTGGGGACCGAGGCGGTGCTGGCCCGCATCCCCGAGGGCGCGCGCTACTACGTCACCATCGACATCGACGCCTTCTGCCCCTCGATCGCCGCGGGCACCGGCACGCCGAGCCACGGCGGCTTCCTCTACTATGACGTGCTGGAGATCCTGCAGGGGCTGGCGCAGCGGGGCGACGTGGTGGGCATCGACCTGGTGGAGGTCGCCCCCGCCTATGACCCGACGGAGAGCACGCAGATCCTTGCCGCGCAGCTGCTGCTGAACTTCCTCGGCTTCATCTTCCACGCCCGCAAGGGGCGCTGAGGCACGGTGGCGCGTCGGGGTCCGGCCAGATTTGCGCCTGATCTGCGCCCGCCCCGGGGGCGGGCGTCAGACAGACAAGAGCCGAAGGGACATCAGGCGCCGCTTACACCGGGCCGGTCGCGCCCTGCTGCACCCTGAGCACGGCGCGGGACAGGGTCTCGACCGTGAAGGGTTTGTTGATCACCGGCGCCGGCGGATACTGGCCCAGCGAGTCCGAGCTGCTGCCGTAGCCACTGGCGAGGATGAAGGGGATGTTCCGCGCGTCCAGCTTCCGGGCCACATTCAGGCTCGTCTCCGAGCCGAGGTGCACGTCCAGCACGGCGATGGACAGCGTGTTGGCCTCGATCATCCGCAGCGCCTCGTTGACGCTGGAGGCGGTCAGCACCCGGTCGGCCCCGAGGTCGGTGAGGATATCCGCCGCGTCCATGGCGATGATCATGTTGTCCTCAACCACCAGCGCCAGCCCCGACAGCCGGTCCGGCGCATCCTGCGCGGGCGCGGCCTGCAGGTCGCTGCCGCCCACCTCGATCTGGCGCGGCTCGGCGGTGATGTAGCGTTCGGGCACGATGAACTCCGCCCGCAGGCCGGTCACCGCGAAATCGGTCTTCGCCTGCCCGTTCAGTTCGAAGGGGATCGACTTCTCGATGATCGTAGTGCCGAAGCCGCGCCGCTCCGGCGGGCGCACGGCGGGGCCGCCGCTCTCGCTCCAGCGGATCTGCCAGAAGCCGTCGCCGCTCTGCTCAACGTCCACCCGCACCAGACCGGTCGGCACCGACAGCGCGCCGTACTTGACCGAGTTGGTCACCAGCTCATGGAACACCAGTGCCATGGTGGCATAGGCCTCGGGCGCCAGAAGGATCGGCTGGCCGGTGATCTCCACCCGGCTCTCGTCGCCCGCGATATAGGCCTCCAGTTCCACGCGCAGCAATTCGCGGAAGGCCACGGGACGGAACTCGGTGTTGGTCAGCTGGTCATGGGCCTGCGCAAGCGCATGGACGCGCCCGTCGACGGCGGCGGTGAATTCCTGCAACGAGGTGGCCGTCTTGCGCGACTGCGCCACCAGCGAGCGGATCAGGCCAAGAACGTTGCGCACCCGGTGGTTCAGCTCGGCGATCAGCAGTTCCTGCTGGTCCTGTGCGCGCTTGCGCTCGGCATTCACCTCGTCCGCCAGCTTCAGCACGACCTCCAGCAGCGTGATGCGGATCGCCTCGGCGGCGCGCAGCGCGGCGGGCGACCATTGCTCGGACCGGTTGCGCACATCCTCCTGCCAGAGCTCGAAGCTCTTGCGCGGGGTCAGCCGTGTGCCGAACGCGCCGACCTCGACCGGCTTGTTCGGGTTGCCGGCCCAGTTCACCTGCTGCGCGACCTCGGTCCGGAAGAGAACGATGTAGTCGCGCGGCCGGCGCGACACCGGGATCGCGAGGATGCCCGCACAGCGGTCCACCACGTGCTCCATCGACGGCAGCCGTGCCAGCAGGTTGTCCGTGGCATAGACCCGCGAAGCGGCGGAGGTGTTCAGGAACCGGGCGATGACCTCGAAATCGGCCTTTTCGGGGATCTTGCCCTCGCCGATGTATTCCCCGTCGCTGTAGAGCGCGATGCCGTCATGGGGGATCACCTTGCCGATCTCGCGCGCGATGGCCGGGAAGGCATCGCCGAGGCTCTCGCCCGAGGACATGCGCATCATCAGCCGGTCATGCAGCTTCTGGGCGTTGCCCGAGGTCTCGCTCGCGGCGCGGCTCTCCTGCCGCTCGACCTCGTAGGCGTAGAACTGCGCCAGAAGCTCGATCGCGGTGCGGCGTTCGTAGTCGATGTAGAGTGGCGCGCGGTGGTGGCAGGCCATCAGCCCCCAGAGCTCGCCCCGGATCACGATGGAGACGGACATCGAGGCCCGCACCTTCATGTTGCGCAGGTATTCGAGGTGAATGGGCGAGACCGCCCGCGTCACCGCCAGCGACAGGTCCAGCGGCGTGCCCTCGGGGCTGACCTGCGGCACGATCGGCGCCACCGTGTCATCCACGTCCGAGATCAGCCGCAGCAGGCTGCGCTTGTAGAGCGCGCGCGCCTGACGGGGGATGTCGGAGGCCGGGAAATGCAGCCCGAGGTAGCTCTCGCTGTCCTGACTGTCCTTGGCCTCGGCGATCACCGTGCCGTCGCCTTCGGGGCCGAACTGGTACACCATGACCCGGTCGAAGCCGGTCAGCTCGCGCAGCTGCTCCGCCGCGACCTCGGCCCCGCTCTGCAGGTCGGTTTGTGCCGCGACCCGCTTCAGCATCGGGGTGACCATGGCCAGTTCGTCATGATCGTTGCCGCGCGACTTGGCCTCGAACTCGAAGATGAAGCTCAGGCCGGACTGATGCGCGCTGATGTCGTAGTAGGTGCCGTTCTCGAAGACATCGAAGCCGAAGATCCGCCCGATGGAATGCTCGTGGGAGGCGCCGCTCAGCTTCTCGCGCAAGCGGGCGAGCGTGGCGCGCGGCAGGAAGTCCCCGAGCGGCCGGCCGATGATCTCCTCCGGCGTAAAGCCCAGCACCTCGGCGCTGTTGGCGGAGACGTGGCGCACGATCCAGTCGGCGGAGATGGCGATCAGGGCGCCGAAGCTCTGGACGTTGCCGAGGATGTGGATCGGCTCCCGGTCGCAGTTCGTCAGATCCACGGGCGTGTCGGTCGAGATGAAGGGGTCCGTCATGAAATCGGTCGCTGGATCTTTTCGTTATGGGAGAGAAGCTCGACGCGGGTTGCCTCGTCGAAAACCCGGAAGGCGCCGATGGCGTCGTCCAGAACCTGTTCGGCGGCGGGACCCTCGGGGGAGGTGTCGCGCATCCGTTCGCAGAAGGCCCGCCAGGCCACGGTGTCAGGCGTCAGCGCGAAGAGACCGGCGCGGTCCTCCTCGGGCACGCCCCGGCGCAGCACGGCGAGCCCCAGCTGCGAGCCCAGCGTGACATAGGCCACCGCATCGGGGCAGAGCGCCGGGCGCAGCAGCGGCGGGGACATGGCGCAGGCGTCGCGTCCCAGGTCGGCCTGAAGCGCGTCGATCACGAGAGAGAGCTGCGCCGTGGCCTCGGCCGCCTCGCCCTGACAGGCGGCAGCAAGACCCAGGTAGGCGCGCAGCTGAATTCGGGAAAAAGGGCGGCGCCCCTCGGGGGACGTCAGGTCGAGCGTCGAGAGGCGCGCATCGAGCGCCTCGTGAACATCCGTGGTGTGCAGGCGCAGCGCGTCTCGCAGGTTGGCGGCCTCTTTGCGGGGGGCGCGCCGTCGGGGGGTGATCAAATCTTACGCTCCAGCTGTCGAAGGCCCTTCTGGTGGGGCACTCCCGCGTAAACGCCGCAGGTTCGATCCGGTTCCCCGAAAAATGCGTCTGGACGGATATTTTCTTGCAGGCCACCCGGAACCGGGACGTGGCCCGCCTGCCCTGCCCCGGTCAAAGCCGCTCGCGGGCGTAGCTGACCGAAAAATCGATCAGGGCCCGGACCTTGCGCGGCAGGCGCGCGCCCTCAAGATAGACCGCGCTGAGGGGCGATGTGGGCGAGTCGTACTCCTCCAGCAGGGGCACCAGCCGCCCCTCCCTCAGATCGTCGCGCAGGATGAACTCCGGCGCAAAGACGATGCCCTCGCCGCAGACCGCGAGATCGCGGGCGATGCGGGCGCTGTTCACCATGAAGCGGCCCGGCACCTCGATGGAGGCGGGCGCCTCCGGCTGGCCCTTCGGGTGCAGGGTCCAGTGCGTGCCGCTGCGCCGGTTGGTGTCGAGGATGCAGGCATGGTCACGCAGGTCCCCGGGCTGCCCCGGCCGGCCCTGCCGCGCGAGATAGGCCGGCGCCGCCGCCATGACGGAGCGGATCTCCCCCAGCTTGCGGGCCACGACGGAGGTCGCCGTCGGCGTGCCCACCCGGAAGGCGAGGTCGATCCCGGCGGAGGCGAGGTCGACAAAGGCATCCGACAGCCGCAGGTCGATCCGCAGCTCCGGGTGCGGGGCCGAGAACTGGCGCAGCAGGTCGGTGACGAATACCTCTCCGAAGGTCACGGGGGCAGAGATCCGCAGCGTACCGGAAAAGCCCCGCGTCTCCTCCGAGACCGCGCCCAGCATCTCCTCCATCTCCTCCAGCCAGGCCGGGGCGCGGGCCATCAGCTGCTCGCCGGCGGGCGTCAGCCCGACCTTGCGGGTGGTGCGTTGCAGCAGCCGCACGCCCAGCCTCTGCTCCAGCTCGGCCACGTACTTGGAGGTCAGCCGGTTGGAGATGCCCATCCGTTCTGCCGCCCCGGTGAAGGAGCCGGTTTGAACGGTGGCCACGAAGGCCCGCACCTGATCGCTGATATCCATGCTATTCGGAACACCCTATGGGAAGTTATTCCACACATTCTCCATTTCGTTGGGAAAGAGCAAGGCGCATATTGCCCTCAACAGCACGGGCCCTGCGGCCGGTGCCAGACTGACCCCGATCCGGACCGGGCCGCGCGGCGGCCGTCCCAAGGAGAGACCCATGATCGATACCAAGCTCGCCCCTTACGGCATCCTCCTCCTGCGCATCACCACCGGTGTGCTCTTCCTCGTCCACGGCCTGACCAAGCTGCTGGTCTTCACCCCCGCCGGCACGATGGGCTTCTTCCAGTCGCTCGGCCTGCCCGGCTGGCTCGGCATCGTCACCATGATCCTCGAGATCGCCGGCGGCGTGGCCCTGATCCTCGGCCTCTATGCCCGCGCCGTTTCCTTCGTGCTGGCCTTCGTGCTCTTCGGCGCGGCCATCACCGCCCACCTGCCCAACGGCTTCGGCTGGGCGAACGAGAACGGCGGCTGGGAATACCCGGTGATGTGGGGCCTCGTGCAGCTGGCCATCGCGCTGATCGGCGACGGGGCAAAGGCGCTCAAGCCGACGCTGCCCACAGCCTGACCCCGCGACAGGGCTGGCAAAGCTTCAACGAAAGTCCCCGCGCACCGGGGCAGAGTATGACAGGGTGTCCGGGCCATCGCCCGGCACCCGCCTTTTCGAGGAGACCCGAGATGTCCACCGCTACCGCACCGCTTGAAATCGGCCGCGTGACGCTGACCGTCCGCGACCTGAAGAAGGTCGGCCGCTTCTACGCCGACGTGCTGGGCCTCGAACGGCTCTCCGGCGACGGCGAGCAGGCTCTCTACGGCGCGGGCGACACCGTGCTGCTGGACCTGCGGCAGGACAAGGCCGCCAGACCGAATGCCCCGCGCGAGGCCGGTCTCTTCCACACCGCCTTCCTGCTGCCGCAGCGCGCCGACCTCGGCGCATGGGTGCAATACGTGGTCGAGAAGCGCTTCCCCGTGCAGGGCACCGCCGATCACCTCGTCTCCGAGGCGATCTACCTCGGCGATCCGGAAGGCAACGGCGTCGAGATCTACATCGACCGGCCCCGCAGCCAGTGGATCCTGAACGGCGGCGAGGTGGAGATGTCCACCGATCCGCTGGATGTGCAAAGCCTCGCCTCCTCGGCCCGCAAAGGCTGGACCGGCGCGCCCGAAGGCACCGTGGTGGGCCACGTCCACCTGCAGACCGGCACCCTCGCCGAGGCCGAAAGCTTCTATGCCGGGACGCTGGGCTTCCCGGTGTCCAGCCACTACCCGGGCGCGCTCTTCTACGGCTCGGGCGGCTATCACCACCACCTTGCCACCAACATCTGGAACAGCCGCGGCGCAAAGGCCCGGACCCCGGGCATGGCCGGGCTGAGCGGTGTCGAGATCCTCGGTGACAGCGCGGAGATCGCGAAGATCCGCACCCGTGCCGGCGCAGAGGCGGATGCCGGGGTCACCGATCCCTGGGGCCTGACCTTCACCCTGACCGAGAAAAAGGAGGGCTGAGATGCTCGTCGATGGAAAATGGACCGCAGACTGGCAGCCCGTGCAGAAGGCCGACGACAAGGGCCGTTTCGTGCGGCAGGTGTCGAGCTTCCGCAACTGGATCACCCCGGACGGCAGCGCCGGCCCGACCGGCACGGGCGGCTTCAAGGCCGAAGCCGGGCGCTACCGGCTCTACGTCGCGCTGATCTGCCCCTGGGCCTCGCGCACGCTGATCGCCCGCAAGCTGAAGAGCCTCGACGGCGTCATCCCGGTGAGCGTCGTGAACCCGGTGCTCAGCGATCAGGGCTGGAAATTCGGCGGCTTTCCCGGCGCCAACGAGGACCCGCAGCTTGGCGCGACCTACATGCACCAGCTCTATACCGACGCCGATCCGCATTATACCGGCCGAGCCACGGTTCCGGTGCTCTGGGACATGAAGACCGGCACGATGGTAAACAACGAAAGCGCCGATATCCTGCGCATGTTCGACACCGCCTTCGAGGGGCTGGTGCACAGCGATCACCGGCTCTACCCCGCCGATCTGGCCGAGGAGATCGACACGCTGAACGCGCGGACCTACGACCTCTACAACAACGGCGTCTACAAGGCGGGCTTCGCCTCGAGCCAGGCAGCCTACGAGGAAGCCCTCGACGGGCTCTTCGCCGAGATGGACCGGCTGGAAGACCTGCTCTCCGACCGGCGGCCCTTCCTGCTGGGCGACCGGTTGACCGAGGCCGACATCCGCGTCTTTGTCACCTCGATCCGCTTCGACGCGGCCTACCACGGCATCTTCAAGTGCAACGTGCGGCGACTGGCGGATTATGCCGGGCTCCACGGGCACATGGTGCGGATGCTGAACACCCCCGGCGTGGCCTCCACCGTCAGCCTCGACCACATCCGTCAGGGCTACTACTCGATCAAGGCGCTGAACCCGACGGGCATCGTCGCCCGCGGTCCCGCCGAGATGGATCGCCTGCTGGCCGCGGCACAGGCCGCCTGACCTCAGGCCAGCCCCACTGTCCTTGATCCATCGGCCTTGTTTCATCGACCTTGTTCCACGGGCCTCCCCAGACGGCCCCGGCGACTGCGCCGGGGCTGCCCTGCCAGCGCCACGCGGGGGCTGCCGGCCCCGACCGCGTCACACCGGGCCGACTGCCCTGCCCCGCGGCATCCATCCGTCATGCCGGATTTTCCACGCCTTTCCGCCCTGTGCGACTGGACGCAGCGCGGCAAAGCTGACAAGCTGAACGCGAGGGGACAAGACGACATTGCAACTGCACGTGACGGATTTGTGCCCATGGACCAGATCTTGCGACCAGCCACGCGCCCTGTGATGGAGGCGATCTTTGCGAGCCAGCGCGCGGCAGCGCAGGCCGATCCCGTGGTGCCGCGCGCCCTGCGCGCCGACCGCCTCACCCGGCTCGAAACCGCCCTGACAGAGGCCGCCCCGGCGCTGATCGCCGCCATGAGCCGCGATTTTTCCTACCGGCCCGCCGCCGACTGCGAGCTTTTCGACATCACCCTCTCGCTGCGCGAGATACGGCACGCGCGTCGCAGCCTGGGGCGCTGGATGCGGCCACGGCAGGTGCGGGCGCCGCTGCACCTGATGCCCGCGCGCGGGCGACTTATGCCCCAGCCTCTCGGGGTGGTGGGCATCCTCGCGCCGTGGAATTTCCCGGTCTACCTCGCCGTGGCCCCGCTGGCCGCCGCCCTCGCGGCGGGCAACAGGGCGATGGTCAAACCCTCGGAGCTGACCCCGCAGACCGCAGCCGCGCTGGAGGCGGCGATCACCACGCATTTCACCCCCGAGGAGGTCTGCGTCCTGCAGGGCGGGCCGGAGGAGGCCGCCGCCTTCACCACCCTGCCCTTCGATCACCTGCTCTATACCGGCTCCACCGCCGTGGGCCGCAAGGTGGCCGAGGCCGCGGCCCGCAACATGACGCCCGTCACGCTGGAACTGGGGGGCAAGTCGCCCGCCGTGCTGACGCCCTCCGCCGATCTCGACCGGGCGGCGCGGCGGATCGCATGGGGCAAGGGCGTGAATGCCGGGCAGGTCTGCGTCGCGCCCGATTACGTGCTGGTGCCCCGGCCGCAGATGGCGCGCTTCGTACGGCGGCTGGAGGCGGCCTTCCTCGCGCTCTATCCCGAGGGCGCGGCGAGCCCCGACCTCGCCGCCATCATCACGCCGCGGCACCGGGACCGGCTGCGCAGCATGCTGCACGAGGCCGAGACCTCGGGGGCCGAGGTGATCCGCCTGCCCTCGGATGCGATCCCGGCGCAGCAGCACAAGTTCCCGCCCACCATCGTCGTCGATCCCCACCCGGGTCTCCAGATCATGCGCGAGGAGATCTTCGGCCCGCTGCTCCCGGTGGTGCCCTATGACACGCCCGAGGAGGCGCTGACCTTCGTCGCGGTCCGGGATGCGCCGCTGGCGCTCTACGTCTTCGGCACCCGGCGCGAGGAGATCGACCTCTGGCTGGCGCAGAGCCGCTCGGGCGGGGTGACGGTGAACGATACCGTGCTGCACGTGGCCTTCGACACGCTGCCCTTCGGCGGCATCGGCCCCTCCGGTCAGGGTGCCTACCACGGCGATGCGGGCTTCGAGATCTTCAGCCACATGAAACCGGTGATGATCCAGCCGCGCCTGAACGCGGGCCGCCTGATGGAGCCGCCGGTGACCCCGCGCAAGCGCCAGCTTCTCGGGCTGCTGCGCCGCATGATCTGACGCATTAGCCGACAGCCGTGCGCCCCCGCGCAGAACCGGGCGGCTTCCGTGTGCCTCGGCTCTCGCCAAGACCGCGGGCCGGTGCTAGGGCCGAGGGCATCCCTCAACCTCGCCCGCACCCGTCGGCACCGGGCCCTGCTGCACGAGCCCCCATGCTGCGACAATTCTTCGATTACTACCGCCCGTGGCGCACCCTGTTCTGGGTCGACTTCGGCTGCGCCGTCGCCTCCGGCCTGCTGGAACTGGCCTTCCCTCTCGCGATTCAGGCCTTCATCGACCGGCTGCTGCCCAGTGGCGACATCGCCATGACGGTGCTGGCCGCCGTGGGCCTGCTGGCGGTCTACATCTTCAACACCGGGCTGATGGCCATCGTGATCTACTGGGGTCACATGCTGGGCATCAACATCGAGACCGAGATGCGCCGCCGCGCCTTCGACCACCTGCAGCGGCTGTCCTTCTCCTATTTCGACAAGGTCCGCACCGGCAAGCTGGTGGCCCGCGTGACCCGCGACCTCGAGGAGATCGGCGAGGTCGCCCACCACGGGCCCGAGGATCTGTTCATCGCCGTGATGACCTTCGTCGGCGCCTTCCTCCTGATGCTGACGATCAACCCCGAGCTGGCCTTCATCACCGCCGCGATCGTGCCCGCCTGCGTGGCCATCGTCACGGTCTACGGCGGGCGGATGACGTCGACCTGGCGCGCGATTTATGCCCGTGTTGCCGATTTCAACGTCCGGCTGGAAGAGAACGTGGGCGGCATGCGCGTGGTGCAGGCCTTCGCCAACGAGGACCACGAGCGCAAGCTCTTCGCCAAGGACAACGAGAAGTACCGGGACACCAAGCTGGCCGCCTACAAGGTCATGGCCGCCTCCTCGGCGCTGAACTACATGGGCATGCGCTTCATCCAGGTGGTGGTGATGGTCGCGGGCGCGGTCTTCGTGCTGCGCGGCGAGCTGACCACGGGCGGCTTCGTGGCCTTCCTGCTGCTGGTGAACGTCTTCTTCCGTCCGCTCGACAAGATCGCCGCGGTGATCGAGACCTATCCCCGCGGCATCGCGGGCTTCCGCCGCTATCAGGAGCTGCTGGACACCGCCCCCGACATCGCCGACGCCCCCGGCGCGCGGCCCGCGCCGGCCTTCACCGGGCGGGTGACCTTCGATGACCTCGGCTTCGATTACGGCGACGGTCGTCCGGTGCTCAAGGGCATCTCGCTCGACGTGGCACCCGGCGAGACCATGGCCTTCGTCGGCCCCTCGGGCGCGGGCAAGACCACGTTGCTGGCACTGGTGCCCCGGTTCTACGAACCCACCTCGGGCGAGATCCGCATCGATGGCGTGCCGCTGCGCGAGATGACCCTGCAAAGCCTGCGCCAACAGATCGGCCTCGTGTCGCAGGATGTCTTCCTCTTCGGCGGCACCCTGCGCGAGAACATCGCCTATGGCCGCCTCGGCTGTACCGAGGCCGAGATCCTCGACGCCGCCGCCAAGGCCCAGCTGGCCGACCTGATCGAAGGCCTGCCCGAGGGGCTCGATACCGTCGTGGGCGAACGCGGCGTGATGCTGTCGGGCGGGCAGAAGCAGCGGGTGGCGATTGCCCGGGCCTTCCTGAAGAACCCGCCGGTGCTGATCCTAGACGAGGCGACTTCGGCGCTGGACACCGAGACCGAGCGCCAGATCCAAGAAGCGCTGGAGGCGCTCTCGGTCGGGCGTACGACGCTGGTGATCGCGCACCGTCTGGGAACGATCCGCAACGCCGACCGGATCGCGGTCATGGAACAGGGGCGGATCGTCGAACTGGGCAGCCACCAGGAACTGGCTCAGGCGGCGGGGCGCTATGCAAGACTGAGTGCAGCCTGAGGTCCGCCGCCGCCACACTCTCCGGCAATCGCGTAGGGCAGCGCCGGCCCGCGGGGTGGCGCAGGAGCGCCGCCCCATGGGGGCGGGTCGGCGCTGCCCGGCCTGTCGGCCGGGCGGGACATCCGGAGGGAACGGAGACTGTCCTCTTCATGTCGCAGAAGATGCAAAGCCTTGCTGTCGGCTTGGGGGAGAGGTCCTCCGTCACGACAGGTCCCCCGCCCCCATGTGCCGCTTTCGTGCACATCTACCGGCGATTCGTCGCCCTCTGTCCGCCAATGCACAACAGAAGGCTTGGCAGGGCCAGACCCCTCGGCTACAGCACGATCACGGACATGAAGGAGAGCCGCGAATGAATGACCCAAGGACTTGTTTCCGCGCCTGAGACGCCGGTCCTTGAAGGCTGGCCAAGCGCCCGCCGCATTTCCATTCGCACGTCTTTCCCCGCCCCATGGAGGGCCCCATGTACCGCTTCTTCGAAAACCTCGTGGATCCCTTTGCCGACGCTGGCAGTGACACGCCGCCCGACCGGATCTGGCCCTATATCAAGACCCACCTGAAACCCTACCACCGGCTGCTGCCGGTCATCGGCGCGGCGGGCATCATCGTGGCGCTGGCCGAGACGTGGCTCACCTACTACGGCGGCCGCCTGATCGACCTGATGACCGCCGAGGGCCCCGCCGCCTTCTGGGCCGGCCACTGGCCCGAGCTGGTGGCCGCCGCCCTCGCGGTGCTCTTCATCCGCCCGCTGCTGATCGCGCTGAACGCGGCCTTCCTCGGCCAGACGCTGTCCTCCAACCTGTCGGAGCAGGCCCGCTGGCGGGCCCACCGGCACCTGCTGGGGCAATCCACCGGCTTCTTCCAGAACGACTTCGCCGGGCGACTGTCGAACCGGGTGATGCAGATGGGCCCGGCGGTGGAGGACAGCATCTTCATCGCCTTCGAGGGGCTCTGGTACGGCGCGGCCTATATCCTCGGCGCACTGCTGATCCTCAGCCAGATCCACCCGCTTCTGATGGCGCCGCTGGCGCTCTGGGTCGTGCTCTACATCGCCTACGTGCGCTGGATCGCGACTCGGGTCTCGGATGCTTCCGAGCGGCTTTCGGACGCGCGCTCGCTGGCGACGGGGCGCGTGGTGGACGCCTATTCCAACATCGAGACGGTCAAGCTCTTCGCCCATGGCGCGCGGGAAGAGGCCTATGCCCTCTCTGCCATGAAACGCCTGCGGCTGCGGTTCCAGCGTTTCATGCGCCTGATGACCGAGATGCAGTTCGGCCTGAACGTGCTCAACGGGCTGCTGATCGTCTCGGTCGTGGCACCTGCCGTGGTGCTCTGGGCCAATGAGACGGCCTCCATCGGGCAGGTTTCGGCGGCGCTGGCGCTGACGATCCGGATCAATGGCATGTCGGGCTGGCTGATGTGGATCACGATCCGGCTCTTCGAACATGCGGGCGTCATCCGCGAGGGGCTGCGCTCCATCGCGCAGGAACCGGCGGTGGTCGACCGGCCCGGCGCGCCTGCCCTGCGGGTGGACCGGGGCGAGATCCGCTTCGAGGGTGTCAGCCACCACTACGGCAAGGGCAAGGGCGGGCTGAACGGCATCGACCTGACGATCCCCGCGGGCCAGAAGGTGGGCCTGATCGGGCGCTCCGGCGCGGGCAAGTCGAGCCTCGTCACCCTGCTGCTGCGTTTCCGCGATGCCGAACAGGGCCGCATCCTGATCGACGGCCAGGACGTGGGCGCGGTGACGCAGGACAGCCTGCGCGCGCAGATCGGCATGGTCACGCAGGACAGCTCGCTGCTGCACCGCTCGGTCCGGGCGAACATCCTCTATGGCCGCCCCGAGGCGACCGAGGCGCAGATGATCACGGCCGCGCAGCGCGCCGAGGCAGATGACTTCATCCGGACGCTGGAGGACCCGCAGGGCCGCCGCGGCTATGACGCCCATGTGGGCGAGCGCGGGGTGAAGCTGTCGGGCGGGCAGCGTCAGCGGATCGCCATCGCGCGGGTGATCCTGAAGGATGCCCCCGTGCTGATCCTCGACGAGGCGACCTCGGCGCTGGACAGCGAGGTGGAAGCGGCGATCCAGCAGACGCTCTATGGCGTGATGGAGGGCAAGACGGTGATCGCCATCGCGCACCGACTCTCCACCATCGCGCAGATGGACCGGATCGTCGTTCTGGACGCGGGCCGCGTGGTCGAGGACGGCACCCATGCCGAGCTGCTGGCGAAGGAGGGCATCTATGCCTCCCTCTGGGCGCGCCAGTCGGGCGGGTTCCTCGCCGAGGACACCTGAGACCCCGGGCGTCGCTGCACCGCGGCGGCGCCCCGTCAGGTCCAGCGAAAAGCTGCCGCCCGGACAACCCTTTGATTTCCGGACCCCAATACCCTCCTACGGTGGCGTAACGCTGCGTCGGATGCGACGCTTCGCCCCCCGGATGCTGCACCGCTGAACTTGACAGTTCACCGTCGGCGCAGGTTTTCTTGACCCAAGGGCTGCCCCGTCGGGCGGCGCGAGTCACCAGTGCGGGGTTGAGCCGGTCATGAAACACACGCGTCGAAATCTCCTGTGGGGGGCGGCGGTGGTCGCGGCGGCCCTCGTGGTCCTCTTCATCCTGCGCTCGGTCAATGCCGACAAGCTGCCCGAGGGCATCGCCACCGGCAACGGCCGCATCCAGGCGACCGAGGTGGACATCTCGGCCCTCGCCGCCGGGCGCATCCGCGAGATCCTCCCGGCCGAGGGCGACTACGTCGAGAAGGACGCACCGCTCGTCCAGATGGACACCGATCAGCTGGAGGCCCAGAAGCATCATGCCGAGGCCGCGCTGCGCCGCACCAAGGTGGGCGTCGAGACCGCCAAGACCAATGTCGAACAGGCCGAGGCACAGGTCCGCGCCGCCGTCGCCTCCGTCGCGCAGGCCGAGGCCACGAAGACCGCCGCCGACAGCCGCCTTGCCCGCAGCCGCAGGCTGGCGCTGAGCGACACGGTTTCGCAGCAGACGCTGGAAGACAACATCGCCGCGGCCCATCAGGCCGAGGCCGCCGTGGCCGCAGCCGAAGCGCAGCAGGCCGCAGCAGAGGCCGGTGTCAGCGCCGCGCAGGCCGCCGTCATCGACGCCGAGGCCGCGGTGGAGGCGCAGCAGGCCGCGCTCGACGCGATCAATGTCTCGCTGAAGGATGCCACGCTGACCTCGCCCATCGACGGGCGGGTGCAGTACCTCGTGGCGCGCCCGGGCGAGATCGTGGCCGCGGGCGGGCGGGTGCTGAACCTCGTGGACCTGAACGACGTCTACATGACCTTCTTCCTGCCCACCGAACAGGCCGGGCGGCTGGAGATTGGCGACGAGGCCCGCATCGTGCTGGATGCAGCCCCGCTGGTGGCGATCCCGGCGACGATCTCCTTCGTGGCGGACGTGGCCCAGTTCACCCCGCGCAGCGTCGAGACGCAGGACGAGCGCACCAAGCTGATGTTCCGCGTCCGCGCCCAGATCGACCGCGCCCTGCTGGCGCAATACACCGCCTACGTGAAGACCGGCCTGCCGGGCGTGGTCTATGTCCGCACATCGCCGGGCGTGGACTGGCCCGAGGTCGCCACCACGCGGGTGGAGCTGCCTGAACCGCGCGCGGCAGGTCAGTGATGGCGCGCGCGGACGACAGGTCCGCGCCCGTCGCGCGGATCGAAGGCGTCAGCCTGCGCTATGGCAAGGTGCAGGCGCTGGACGCGGTGACGCTGGACATCCCCGCGGGCCGCATGGTCGGGCTGATCGGCCCGGACGGCCAGGGCAAGTCGAGCCTGCTGTCGCTGCTCGCGGGCGCGCGGCGGATGCAGGCGGGCCATGTCGAGGTGCTGGGTGGCGATATCGCCGACGCCCGCCACCGCGACCGGGTCTGCCCGCGCATCGCCTACATGCCGCAGGGTCTGGGCAAGAACCTCTATCCCACGCTCTCGGTGAACGAGAACCTCGCCTTCTTCGGGCGGCTCTTCGGCCATGACACGGCCGAACGCACCCGCCGCATCCGGGAGCTGCTGGCCGCCACCGGCATGTCGCCCTTCGGGGACCGGCCCGCGGGCAAGCTTTCGGGGGGCATGAAGCAGAAGCTGGGGCTCTGCTGCGCGCTGATCCACGATCCGGATTTCCTGATCCTCGACGAGCCGACCACCGGGGTGGACCCGCTGTCGCGGCGCCAGTTCTGGGACCTGATCGACCGCATCCGCCTGACCCGCCCGCAGATGAGCGTCATCGTCGCCACCGCCTACATGGAGGAAGCCCAGCGCTTCGACTGGCTGGTGGCGATGAACGGCGGGCGCGTGCTGGACACCGGCACGCCGGAGGAGCTTCTGGCGCAGACAGGCGCGCCCGACCTCGACCGCGCCTTCATCGCCCTGCTGCCGGAGGACGCCCGGCGCGATCACCACAGGATCGAGATCCCGCCCCGCGACCCGGACCGGGACGGCGAGATCGCCATCGAGGCGCAGCACCTGACCCGCCGCTTCGGCGATTTCACCGCCGTGCACGATGTCTCCTTCCGCATCCACAAGGGCGAGATCTTCGGCTTCCTCGGCTCCAACGGCTGCGGCAAGACCACGACGATGAAGATGCTCACCGGCCTGCTGGAGCCCTCGGAGGGTACCGCGCGTCTTTTTGGCGGGCCGGTCGATCCGGGCGACATGAACGTGCGCCGCCGGGTCGGCTTCATGACGCAGGCCTTCTCGCTCTATACCGAGCTGACGGTGAAGCAGAACCTAGAACTGCACGCCCGGCTCTTCGACATGGCGGAGGCGGCAATCCCGCCCCGCGTCGCGGAGATGGCCGAGAGGTTCGGCCTGACTGGCGTGTTGCACACCCGCCCCGCCGCCCTGCCCCTCGGCATCCGTCAGCGGCTGTCGCTTGCCGTGGCAATGATCCACGGGCCCGAGATCCTGATCCTCGACGAGCCGACCTCGGGCGTGGACCCGGTGGCGCGCGACGAATTCTGGCAGATCCTCTCGGACCTGTCGCGGCAGGACGGGGTGACGATCTTCGTCTCGACCCACTTCATGAACGAGGCCCTGCTCTGCGACCGGATCTCGCTCATGCATGCGGGCAAGGTTCTGGTCAGCGACACGGCGGAGGCGATCATCGAGGCCCGCGGCAGCGCCACGCTGGAAGACGCCTTCATCGCCTACCTCGAAGAGGCCATCGGCACGCCCGAGACCGCCCCCGAACCCGCCGCCCCCGTGGCCGAGGAGGCGCCCGCCCCGCGGCGCGGCTTCTCGCTCCGGCGGATGTTCAGCTATTCCGTTCTGGAGGCGCTTCAGCTGCAGCGCGACCCGATCCGCGCGACCATGGCGCTGCTCGGCTCGGTGATCCTGATGCTGGTGATCGCCTATGGCATCAACATGGACGTGGAGGACGTGAAGTTCGCCGTGCTCGACCGCGACCGGACCACGGTCAGCGAGGATTACATCCTCGATTTCGCCGGCTCGACCTACTTCCTCGAACAGCCGCCGCTGGACAGCTACGCCGACATGGACGAGCGGCTGAAGCGCAACGAGATCTCCTTCGGCCTCGAGATCCCGCCCGATTTCGCCGCCCGGGTGGCCCGGGGCGAGGACGTGCAGGTCGCGGCCTTCCTGGACGGCTCCAACCCGGCGCTGACCGAGAGCATACAGGGCTACGTCGAGGGGCTGCACGCCACATGGCTGACCCGGCGGGCCCGTGAGGCCTACGGCGAGGCGGCGGCAACCGGCGCCTTCGACGTGCAGATGCGGTTCCGCTACAATCCCAACGTGGACTCGCTCACCGCCATGGCGCCCGCCGTCATGCCGCTGCTCCTGCTGCTGATCCCGGCCATGCTCTCGGCCCTGTCGGTGGTGCGGGAGAAGGAGCTGGGCTCGATCACCAACTTCTACGTCACGCCCGTCACCCGGCTGGAATTCCTGCTGGGCAAGCAGCTGCCCTACGCTGTGCTGACCCTGATGAGCTTCTTCATCCTGCTGGCGGTGACGATCCTCGTCTTCCGGGTGCCCTTCACCGGCTCGATGCCCGCGCTGATCGTGGCGACCGCGATCTATGCCCTCGCCTCCACCGGCATGGGCCTCGTGATCTCCTCCTTCCTCTCCAGCCAGATCGCGGCGATCTTTGCCACGGCGATGATCACCATGATCCCGGGCACGATGTATTCCGGCCTGCTGGACCCGGTGACCTCGCTCGAAGGCTTCGGCCGCGTGGTGGGCGAGGTCTACCCGATGACCCACTACGTCACGATCGCGCGGGGCACCTTCTCCAAGGGGCTCGGCCTGCGGGACCTGGGCGAGGCCTTCTGGCCGCTGCTGGCCTCGGTGCCGGTGCTGCTGCTGATCGGCGCGCTGATGCTGCGCAAGCAGGAGAAATAGCCCGATGAACTGGCGCCATGTCTATCACCTCGGGCTGAAGGAACTCAGCGGTCTCTTTCAGGAGACGGTGCTGGTGGTCCTGATCGTCTATTCCTTCACCCTCGACATCTACACCACCGCCAAGGCCCAGCCCGAGACCCTGAACGCCGCCCCCATCGCCGTGGTGGACGAGGACCGCTCGCAGGCGTCGACGATGATCGTCTCGGCCTTCTATCCGCCCTACTTCGTTGCCCCACGGCTGATCGACGCGGCCGAGATGGACGCGCGGATGGATGCCGGGCTCGATACCTTCTCCCTCGTGATCCCAGCCGGGTTTCAGGCCGACCTGCTGGCCGGCAAGACGCCGGACATCCAGCTCAATGTCGATGCGACACGGATGACGCAGGCCTTCACCGGCTCCTCCTACGTGCAGCAGATCGTGACCTCGGAGGTGACGGAATTCCTGAACCACACCCGCACCGCCAGCAGTTCCCCGGTGGAGATCGTGATCCGCAGCCGCTTCAACCCGACGCTGGACGCGGGCTGGTTCGGCTCGATCCAGAGCGTGATCCTCTCGATCACCATGCTGTCGATCATCCTCACCGGCGCGGCGCTGATCCGCGAGCGGGAGCACGGCACGGTGGAGCACCTGCTGGTCATGCCCGTGCGCCCGATCGAGATCATGCTGGCCAAGATCTGGGCGATGGCGGCGGTGGTGCTGGTGGGGGCCGCGGTGGCGATCCTCGTGGTGGTGCAGCTGCTGCTGGGGGTGCCGATCATCGGCTCGGTCTGGCTGTTCCTTGCCGGGACGCTGCTGATGCTCTTCGCCTCGACCTGCATGGGCATCTTCCTTGCCACCATGGCCGGGTCGATGCCGCAGTTCGGGCTGTTGCTGATGCTGGTGCTGCTGCCGCTTCAGGTGCTCTCCGGCGGGATGACCCCGGCCGAGAACATGCCCGCCGCGGTGCGCTTCGTCATGCAGTTCACGCCGAACCCGCATTTCGTCTCGCTCTCGCAGGCGGTGCTGTTCCGCGGCGCGGGTCTGGCAGAGGTCTGGCCGCAGCTGGTGGCGATGGCGGTGATCACCGTGGCGCTCTTCGCCCTCGCACTCGGCCGGTTCCGCAGCTTCCTGCGCTAGGGCCTGCCGAGGCCCCGGAGGTCTGGGCAGGCCTCGGGGCCGGTTCAGGACCAGCTCAGGACTGGTCGCAGCCTTCCAGCCAGACATCGTCATGGCCCGCGGGGCGGCACTTGCCCGAGACCAGCAGGGCGATCCGGTCGCGCCGTTCCTCAAGCGCGGGGCCGGGGGCCTGCAGGCTGTAGCGCCCCGGGGCGATCAGCACCGCGACGAGCGAGAGGTACTCCTCCTGCGTCAGCTCCTGCGGGGGCTTGCCATAGACCGTGCGCGCGGTGTCGAAGAAGCCGGTCATCATGCCCTCGGGGCCGCGGCCCATCTCGGCCTCGTCGAGCCAGAGCGCGAGGATCTGCGCCTTCTCCAGCCGGGTCTCCAGCCCGAAGGCAAAGCCGATCTGGCGGATGCGGTCGATCTCGGGCGGGAGCGGGCCTGCGTCCAGCCGCTGTGCCAGCGCCTGCGTGATCGTCGTGGCCCCCGCCCCGGGCGAGATCAGGTCCACCCCGCCGTGACGCAGGAAGCCGGGGTCCTGCACCTCGAGCAGCTGCGCCTGACGCCCGGGGCCCAGCGCGGCCCCGCCCTGCTCGGCGGCGATCAGCGCATCGGCCCGGTCCCGCAGCGCCAGCGCCTCGGACCGCGCGGCAAGGAAGCCGCTGGCGCCATAGGCCACCACGGCCCCCGCCGCCAGGAGGCCCAGAAGGAAGAGTTTTCGAAGAAGTCTTTTCATGGCCCGGGATTTAGCATGCGGGCCGCCCTGCGTTAGCTCCCCGATCGGGGCGGCCCCCGGAATGGGCAAGACCCTGCGCATGGCCCGGCGGGAAGCCACCTGCACACTGTCACAGGACGCCCCCTTGCCGGAAATGTTCCCCCTATGTTCCAATGGGCAGGGCGCGAATCCCCGGACGACTCTTCAGAGGGGTCCCCGGGCGATTCCCCGCTGTCCGCCACCCCAGCCAATCCCGCCAGAGGGCCCCCTGTCCACCGATGTCCGCCGATCTTGCCCCCCATTTCCCGCCGCGCCGCGCCCGCGTGCACGAGGCCTGTGGTCCCGGCATGACCGGCTTTGCCGCGATGCTAGCGGCGCAGCTGGAGGGGCCCGTGCTCTGGATCCGTGAATACTGGCGGCCCGAGGCGCTGAACCCGCTGGGGCTGAGCGATATCCTCGATCCCTCCCGGCTGCTGGTGGCGCAGGTCAAGGACCAGACCGATGCCCTCGCGGTGGCGGAGGAGGCGCTGCGCGACGGATCGCTCAAACTGGTGGTGGCCGAACTGGGCGAACCGCTGGGCCTGACCCCGGGCCGGCGGCTGCAACTGGCGGCCAAGGACGGGCGCAGCACCGGGCTCTGCCTGATCTCCGAGGGCAATGGCAGCAATGCCGCCGAGACCCGCTGGCGCTGCACCCCGACCTTTGACCCGGAGGGGCTGGACTCGACTCTGCAGCACTGGGATCTTATAAAGAACAAATCAGGAACACTGGGGTTTTGGCATGTCCGTTGGGACCGAGAGGCGCACCGGGAGACGCATCGTCTCCGCGTGGTTTCCGCGCCTGGCGAGCGACCGGGCGCTGCGCACGCGACCGGTTGAGGGGCCCTTTGCCCTGACGCTTCAGGTCGGCAACGCCAATCGCCTGCACTGCCTGAACCACGCCGCCGAACGCGCGGGGCTGGAGCGCGGGATGCCGGTCTCGGACGCGCGCGCCTTCTGCCCCGGGCTCCAGACCCGCATTGCCGATCCCGCGGGCGACACCCGTTTCCTCCATGCGCTGCGTCGCTGGGCCACGCGCTATTGCCCCTGGGTCGGGATCGAGGGCGAGGACGGGCTGGTCATGGACATCACCGGGGTTGCGCATCTCTTCGGGGACGAGCCGCTGCTGCTGGCCGATCTGCGCCAACGGCTGGCCCGCGCAGGCTTTGGCGTCCGACTGGGGCTTGCCGACACCCGCGGCGCGGCCTGGGCGCTGGCCCGCTTCGGCGAGGGCGAGGCCCCGCCGGGCCGCATGGCCGAGGCCTTGGCCCCCCTGCCCGTCGCCGCCCTGCGGCTGGAGCCCGCGACCGCCACGGCGCTGCAACGGCTCGGCCTGCGGACGGTGGGCGATCTGACCGCCACCGCCCGCGCGCCCCTGACCCGCCGCTTCGGCCCCGAGGTGATGATGCGGCTGGATCAGGCGCTGGGGCGCCAGCCCGAGCAGGTCACCCCGCTGTCCGATCCGCCCCATTACGGCGTGCGCATGACCCTGCCCGAACCGATCGGATTGCAGGACGACGTGATGGCCGGCCTCGCCCGGCTGCTGGAGCGGCTCTGCGCCAAGCTACAGGCGCAGGAGGCGGGCGCGCGGATGTTCCGCCTGACCCTGCGCCGGGTCGATCAGGACGCGCAGGAGGTCGAGCTGCGCCTCGCCCGTCCCCTGCGCGAGGCCGCCCGCATCCTGCCGCTCTTCGCGCGTGGGGTGGGCGAGGTCGAGGCGGGCTTTGGCATCGACCAGCTGCGGCTGGCCGCCGTGCAGGTCGAACCGCTGCCGGTGCAGCAGGTCAGCTCCGTCCCGCAGGGGCGCAGCGACCAGCTGGGCGACCTGATCACCCGGATCGGCACCCGCATCGGGCTGGAGAACGTCCAGCGCTTCCTGCCCGCCGACAGCCATATCCCCGAACGCGCCTTCCTGATCGCCCCCGCCGCATGGTCCGAGCCGGGCGGCCCGTGGGCCAGCCCCCGCCCGCGTCCGCTGCGGCTTTTCCCGCCCGAGGCCATCGGCGGCACCGGCCCGCGCCCGCCCGCGCGGTTCCGCTGGCGGCGCATGGCGCTGGAAACGGGGCGCGCCACCGGCCCGGAACGGATCGCCCCGGAATGGTGGATGAGCGACGAGGCCTGGCGCAGCGGTCTGCGCGATTACTGGCAGGTCGAGACCCGGCAGGGCCGCCGCCTGTGGCTTTTCTACACGCCGCAAAACCCCGGCTGGTTCGTTCAGGGGGAATTCCCATGAGCTATGCCGAGCTTTGCGTGACCAGCAACTTCACCTTCCTCACCGGGGCCTCCCACCCCGAGGAGCTGGTGACCCGCGCCGCCGAGCTGGGGCTGGAGGCGATCGCCATCACCGACCGCAATTCGCTGGCCGGCGTCGTGCGGGCCTTCTCGGCGCTGAAGGAATTGCAGCGCGCGGTCGAGGAACAGGCCGCCGAGGAGGTGCGCATCCGTTCGCAGCACCGGGTCGATCCCTGTTCCCGGCAGGAGATCGGCCAGCCCCGGCCCCTCGCCGCGCCGCAGGTAACGCGCCTGCCCCGGCTGATCACCGGCTGCCGCCTCGTGCTGCGCGACTGCCCGGTGGAATGGATTGCCCTGCCCTGCGACCGGGCGGCCTATGAGCGACTGTCGCGGCTGCTGACGCTGGGCAAGCGGCGGGCCGAGAAAGGGCAGTGCCACCTCGACCTCGCCGATCTGGAGGCCCATTGCGCGGGCATGATCCTGATCGCCCTGCCGCCCGACGACCTGCGGCAGGCAGCCGCCCCGCTGCGCCGGTTGCAGCGGCGGTTTCCCGGCCATGTCCACCTTGGCGCCGCGCCGCGCTACGATGGATCGGATCAGGCGTGGCTGGCGGAATGCGCCCGGCTGGCGCGGCAGTGTTCCGCCCCCATGGTGGCGGTGGGTGACGTGCTGATGCACCGCGCCGCCCGGCGGCAGCTGGCCGATGTGCTGACCTGCCTGCGCGAACATATCACCATAGATGCCATCGGCACCCGCGCCCTGCCCAATGCGGAACGGCGGTTGAAGGGCCATGACGACATGGCCCGCGTGTTTCACGCCCATCCCGCCGCCCTGCGCCGCACGCTGGAGATCGCGGCGCGCTGCGCCTTCCGGCTGGATGAACTCAGCTATGAATACCCCGACGAGATGTCGGAGGGCGAAACCCCGCAGGCCCGGCTGGAACGGCTGACCGCCGAGGGGCTGGCCCGGCGCTGTCCCGGCGGCATTCCGGAACGGTTCGACACGCTGGCCCGCAAGGAACTGGCCATGGTCCGCGATCTGGGCTTTGCCGCCTACTTCCTGACCGTGCATGATATCGTGGCCGAGGCGCGCCGCCGGGGCATCCTGTGTCAGGGGCGCGGCTCGGCGGCGAATTCGATCCTGTGCTGGGCGCTTGGCGTGACCGATGTCAGCCCGGACCAGATCACCATGGTCTTTGAACGCTTCGTCTCGAAACACCGGGGCGAGCCGCCGGACATCGACGTGGACTTCGAACACGAGCGCCGCGAGGAGGTGATCCAGTGGATCTATGACCGCTATGGCCGCCACCGGGCCGGGCTCTGCGCCACGGTGATCCACTTCCGCTCCCGCGCGGCGATCCGCGAGGTCGGCAAGGTCATGGGGCTGAGCGAGGATGTCACCGCCGCCCTCTCGGGCCAGATCTGGGGCATGTCCAACAAGGGCGCGGACGAGGGCCGCATCCGCGAACTGGGCCTCGACCCCGAGGATGCGCGCCTGTCCCAGACCCTGCGCCTGATCGGCGAGATCATCGGCTTCCCGCGACACCTCAGCCAGCATGTCGGCGGCTTCATCATCACCCGCGGGCGGCTCGACGACCTCTGCCCGATCGAGAATGCGGCCATGGAGGACCGCACCGTCATCGAGTGGGACAAGGACGATATCGACGCGCTCGGCATCCTGAAGGTGGATATCCTCAGCCTCGGGATGCTGACCTGCCTGCGCAAGAGCTTTGACCTGATCGCGCAGCACGAGGGGCGCGAGTTGACGCTGGCCAGCACCCCGCAGGAGGACGAGGCGACCTATGACATGCTCTGCGTCGCGGATGCGGTGGGGGTGTTTCAGGTGGAAAGCCGGGCGCAGATGAACTTCCTGCCCCGGATGCAGCCGCGCACCTTCTATGACCTCGTGATCGAGGTCGCCATCGTGCGCCCCGGCCCCATTCAGGGCGGCATGGTGCAGCCCTACATCAAGCGGCGGCAGGGTCTGGAACAGGTCCACTTCCCCTCCCGCGCGCTGGAGGGGGTGCTGGGCAAGACGCTGGGGGTGCCCTTGTTTCAGGAACAGGCGATGCAGATCGCCGTGGTGGCCGCGGGCTTCACCGCGGAAGAGGCCGACCGGCTGCGCCGCTCGCTGGCCTCCTTCCGGCGCATGGGCACCATCGGGGCGTTCCGTGACCGGTTCATCGCCGGGATGCTCGCCAACGGCTATACCCCGGATTTCGCGCAACGCTGCTTTTCCCAGATCGAGGGGTTCGCCGATTACGGCTTCCCGGAAAGCCATGCGGCGGCCTTCGCCATGCTGACCTATGTCTCCTCCTTCCTGAAGCGCCACCACCCGGCGGCCTTTGCCTGTGCGCTGCTGAACTCGCAGCCGATGGGGTTCTATGCCCCCGCCCAGATCGTGCGCGACGCCCGCGAACACGGGATCGAGGTGCGCCCGGTCTGCGTGAATGCCAGCGCCTGGGACTGCACGCTGGAGAAGCGCGCCGACGGGGCGCTGGCGCTGCGGCTGGGGTTCCGCCAGATCAAGGGCTTCCGCGCGGAGGACGCGGGCTGGATCACCGCCAGCCGGGGCAACGGCTTCCGCGATCCCGAACAGCTGTGGCTGAGGGCGGGCGTCGCGCCCGCGGTGCTGGAGCGGCTGGCCGAGGCGGATGCCTTCCTCGGCGCAGGGCTGACCCGGCGCGATGCGCTCTGGCAGGCGCGCGCGATCCGCGACCGCAAGCCGCTGCCGCTCTTCGACGATCCCATCGACGGCGAGGCGATCCGCGAGCCGCAGGTCGACCTGCCGCAGATGCACCTGAACGAGGAGGTGGTGGAGGATTACGTCGCCACCCGGCTGACCCTGCGCGCCCATCCGATGGAGTTGCTGCGCCCCGAACTGGTCCCCGAGACGCCCGGCCTGCTGCCCCATGACCGCCTGCGGGAGGCCCCGCTGGGGCAGGTCACCGTCTGCGGCCTCGTGATCACGCGGCAGCGGCCCGGCACCGCCTCGGGGGTGATCTTCCTGACGCTGGAGGACGAGACCGGGGTTTCCAACGTGGTGGTCTGGCCCAAGGTCTACGAGGCGAACCGGCGGCAGGTCATGGGCGGGCGGCTGCTGCGGATCAGCGGTTACCTCCAGCGCGAGGGGATCGTGACCCATGTCATCGCGCAGCGGATCGAGGATGTGTCGCACCGGCTCTCCGCGCTCGGCCACCCGATGGACGAGGCGATCGGCATCACCAATCCCGTCACCGACGACGCCCCCCGGCCCGCGCGGACCAAGCCCACGGCGCGGCACCCGCGCGAACAGGCCAAGCGGCTGTTCCCCAGCCGGGATTTCCACTGACCCGCGCGCAGGGCGCGGGGGCTCTGCACGGAGGGGCGACGCCGCCCTGCACAGGACGCCGCGCACCGGAACCCGCACTGCGGCCAACAGGGGCCCACATCGCGGCTCGACCGAAGGCCCGCAACCGGGACGGGCAGTACCGCGCCCGCCCACACGGGCCGGATGCCGGATGTCCCTGCGGCACCCGGTCCGCGCGGGGCGCGGGGCAGATTTCCGCCCCGCCCGTGGCAGAACCCCGCGAAGATTCCGCAACAAGATCCCGTCAGCCGCCTTGCACATGGGCAGTCCCTGCCCAAGAATGGCGCCGCACGCGTACTGGAACGCGTTGAATCTGGGAGGATTACCATGTTCAAGAGCCTTGGGCTCGGCGCACTTGTCGCCGGCACCCTTTCCCTGTCCGCCCCTGCCGCAATGGCAACGGACTTCATCAACGTCCTGACCGGCGGCACCTCGGGTGTCTATTATCCGCTCGGCGTTGCGCTGTCGGACATCTATGCCAAGGGCATTCCCGACAGCCGCACGCAGGTTCAGTCGACCAAAGCCTCGGTCGAGAACCTGAACCTGCTGCAGCAGGGCCGTGGCGAAATCGGCTTCGCGCTCGGCGACTCGGTGAAAGACGCCTACGAAGGCAACGCAGACGTCGGCTTCTCCAAGCCGCTCGACAAGCTGCGCGCCATCGCCGCCATCTACCCGAACTACATCCAGATCGCAGCCGCAGCCGCGTCGGGCGCCACCACGGTGACCGACCTCAAGGGCAAGTCGGTCTCGGTCGGTGCCGCCAAGTCCGGTACCGAGGTCAACGCGCGCAAGATCTTCGGCGCGCTCGGCATGACCTACGACGACCTCGGCAAGGTGGAATACCTGCCCTTCGCCGAATCGGTCGAACTGATGAAGAACCGTCAGCTCGACGCCACCCTGCAGAGCTCGGGCCTCGGCTCCGCAGCCCTGAAGGACCTCTCCTCGACCCAGGACGTGACCTACGTGTCGGTTCCGGCGGAAGTGGCAGAGACCCTCGGCGCACCCTACGCGGCCGGCACGATCCCCGCGGGCACCTACCCCGGTCAGGACGCGGACATCCCGACCCTGGCGATCACCAACATCCTCGTGACCAGCACCGACGTGTCGGATGAACTGGCCTACGAGATGACCAAGCTGCTGTTCGAGAACCTCGAGCAGATGAAGGCGGCCCACGCGGCAGCCGGCGCGATCAACATCGAAGACGCGATCGCAAACTCGCCCATCCCGCTCCACCCGGGTGCCGAGAAGTACTACAAAGAACAAGGTCTTATGTAAGACCGGCAACACCGTAAGGCGGTCCGGTCCCCCGGGCCGCCTTTGTTGTTTCGGGAGGGTATCATGACAGAACCTACGACTTCGGCCAAAACGCGCACCGAGGAATCGAACGAGATCCACGATCCGCTGGCCAACAGCTTCCCCGCCTCCGCGGCGGGCCGCTTCCTCTTCTGGCTGGCGGTTGCCTTCTCGCTCTACCAGATCGCGATTGCCGCCCATGTCTTCGACCTGCCCAGCCAGGTCATGCGGGCCGTGCACGTGGCCTTCCTGATGGCGCTCGGCTTCCCGCTGCTGGCCATCGGCCGCGGCTTCTCCACGCCCGTCCGCACGCTGTGCTGGCTCTTCGGCGCCGCCGGCGTCGCCGTGGCCGCCTACCAGTGGATCGAGTATGTCCCCCTGCTGATGCGGGCCGGTGACCCGACCACCGTCGACCTGATCTTCGGCTGCGTCGCCGTGGCCACCGTCTTCATCGCCGCATGGATGCTGATGGGCCCCGCCCTTCCGATCATCTGCGGCTTCTTCCTCGCCTATGCGCTCTTCGGGCAGCACCTGCCCTCGCCCTTCAACCACCGCGGCTATGCCTTCGAACAGGTGGTGGAGCAGATCGCCTACGGCACGGAAGGCATCTACGGCATCCCGACCTACGTGTCGGCGACCTACATCTTCCTCTTCATCCTGTTCGGCTCCTTCCTCGAGAAGGCCGGCATGATCAAGCTCTTCACCGATGTCTCCCTGGGCCTCGTGGGCCACAAGATGGGCGGCGCGGCCAAGGTCTCGGTGCTCTCCTCGGGCCTGATGGGCACGATCTCGGGCTCGGGCGTGGCCAACGTGGTCACCACCGGCCAGTTCACCATCCCGCTGATGAAGCGCTTCGGCTACCGCCCCGCCTTCGCCGGCGGTGTCGAGGCGACCTCCTCCATGGGGGGCCAGATCATGCCCCCCGTCATGGGCGCCGTGGCCTTCATCATGGCCGAGACGCTGGGGGTGCAGTACATCGAAGTGGTGAAAGCGGCCCTCGTGCCCGCGATCCTCTACTTCGCGGGCGCCTTCTGGATGGTCCACCTCGAAGCCGGCAAGCGCGACCTGCGCGGCCTCTCCGGCGACGCGCTGCCCTCGGCCCGCAAGGCGCTGAAGGAAGGCTGGTACCTGATCCTGCCGCTGGCGGTTCTCGTCTACCTGCTGTTCTCGGGCTACACGCCGCTCTTCGCGGGCACCATCGGCCTCGCGCTGACCGGCATGCTGATCCTCGGCGCCTCCATCGCGCTCGGCATGGGCTCGACCGGGGTGCGGGTGATCTTCTGGATCATCCTCGGCATCGGCGCCTCGGCCTTCTTCAAGTTCGGCATCAACGCGCTGCTGCTGGTGCTGGGCCTGCTGATCGCCGCCAACGCGATCTCAAAGGGCGGGCGCGAGACGCTGGCCATCTGCCGCGACAGCCTCGCGGACGGTGCCAAGACGGCCCTGCCCGTCGGGATCGCCTGTGCGCTGGTGGGCGTGATCATCGGGGTGATGACCCTGACCGGTGCGGCCAACACCTTTGGCCAGTTCATCGTCTCGGTCGGGCAGAACAGCCTGTTCCTCTCCCTCGTGCTGACGATGATCACCTGCATCATCCTCGGCATGGGGATCCCGACGATCCCGAACTACATCATCACCTCCTCCATCGCGGGCCCGGCGCTGCTGGACCTCGGTGTGCCGCTGATCGTCAGCCACATGTTCGTCTTCTACTTCGGCATCCTCGCCGACCTGACGCCGCCGGTGGCACTGGCCTGCTTCGCAGCAGCCCCGATCGCCAAGGAGAGCGGCCTGAAGATCAGCTTCGAGGCGATCAAGGTGGCGGCAGCCGGCTTCGTCGTGCCCTTCATGGCGGTCTACACCCCCGCCCTGATGCTGCAGGACGGCGGCCCGCTGGCGGATGCCATCGGCTACTGGCCGGCGGTCGCCTACATCCTGATCAAGGCGCTTCTGGCGCTCGGGCTCTGGGGGGCGTCGGTCATCGGCTGGCTGGGCCGTCCGCTGGCGATCTGGGAACGTGCCATCGCCGTGGCGGGGGCCTTCACCCTCGTGGCCGCGCTGCCGATCACGGATGAGATCGGCTTTGCCCTCGTGGCGATCTTCGCCGCGCTGCTGTGGTTCCGCCGCAAGGCGCCGGTGGCATCGTGAGCAGCTGCCTTCTGGCAGGGGCGATGGTGCTTTCGCTTGCGGCAGGCGACCGCTTCTCGCTGGAGTGGACCCACTCCGTCGAGAAGCAGGCCTGGCGCGAGACCTGGGAAGTGATCCCGTCAAAGACCATGGAGGCGACGGGAGACCGTCGCCTTCACCTCGTCGAGGCCGCGGTGAAGGGCTCCGGCGCGGGAATGGAGCCCGGCGAGGGCGGCCATTTCGAAGACGGCTGGTGGGTCTGGGCGCCCGACCTGCCCCCGGTGCGCGCGTTGACGCTCGCCGCCTCCGGCGAGACGCCCTCGGCCTGGACGCTCTGCGGTGCCGAGTGTGTCGAGCTTGGCGGCACCTCCGGCGCGCCCATCCACCTCGCCCCCTGCGACGGCAGTTGAGCCATGCGCGGGCGTGACCGGGTCCGTTTCCGGCACCGGCTCCGGTCGGTCTGGTGGGCACGGCTCGCCGTGGTGGCCATGGCCGCCCTGCTCTGCGGCGGGCTGGCATGGCAATGGGTTCTGCTCCAGACCCGGCAGGGGCTGGAACAGACCCTGCAGGTCGGCAGCCACGCGCTCCAGACGGAGATCGACCGCTTCCGCTACCTGCCCCGCGTCGCCGGCGAGAGTGACCGCATCCGCGACGCGCTGATCGCCCCGGACGATCCCCGCGCCATCGACGCCGCGAACCGCTACCTCGAACGGGTCACGCGCTATTCCAGTTCGGGCCAGCTCTACCTGCTGAACGCCGACGGGGTGACCATCGCCGCCTCGAACTGGCAGACCGAGACGAGCTATGTCGGCTCCGACTACAGCTTCCGGCCCTATTACACCGACGCGCTCGCCACCGGCAGCGGTGCGGTCTACGGCATCGGCGTCACCACCGGCGAGCCGGGCTATTTCATCGCCTCCCGCATCGGCGGCGAGACCGGCATGCCCGTGGGCGTCATGGTGGTGAAGATCGACCTGCGCCCGCTCGAGGCGGCATGGATCGAGACCGGCCAGCATGTCGCCGTGACCGACCGTGACGGGGTGATCTTCCTCTCCTCCCTGCCCGCGTGGCGCTATCGCCCGCTCTACCCGCTGGGAGAGGCGGCGCTGGCGCGGCTGCAGGAATCCCGGCTCTACTTCTCCACCCCGCTGGATGAGGCCGATCCGCTGATGCAGAACGGGCAGAGCGCCCTGATGGTCGCAGGCCTTGGCCGCACCACCGTCCTGCGCTCCACCGGGTTCGAACAGGGCTGGCGCCTGATCGCCGCCGCCCCCGTGCTGCCTGCCCGCGCCGCCGCCGCGCTGACGGCGGGCTTCGTCCTGCTGGCAGGGCTGATGGGGCTGGCGCTGGCCGACATGCGCCGTCACCGGCTGCGGCTGATCGCGCTGCGCATCCGCCAGACCGACATGATGGAACGCAAGGTGCAGGTCCGCACCGCCGAGCTGGCCCGCGAAGTGGTCGCCCGCCGGCAGGCGGAGGCCGACCTGCGCGCCACGCAGGAAACCCTTGTCCAGACCGAGAAGATGGCCGCCCTCGGCCGGATGTCCGCCGCCATCGTGCACGAGGTGAGCCAGCCGCTCGCCGCGATGGAGGCCACGCTGACGGCGGCCGAGTTCAGCCTCTCCCGCGCGCCGGAACAGACCTCTCACCGCCTGCAATCGGCCCGGGGACTGATCCGACGGATGCAGCGGATGACGAAACACCTCAAGAACTTCTCGCGCCGCGAAGTGGCCCCGCTGCACCCCGTCACCGTGGTGCCCGTGGTGCAATCCGCGCTGCAACTGGTCCTGCCGCGCGCCAATGTCGCCGGGCTGGAGCCGCGCTTCGAGACGCCCACGTTCAACCCCGTGGTGCAGGCCGGCACGGCCCGGCTGGAGCAGGTGCTGGTCAACCTTCTGGGCAATGCCATCGAGGCGGTGGAGCCCGGCCACGGCGAGGTCGTGATCGCGCTGGCCGAGGAGGACGGGATGCTGCGCATCGCCGTGCGCGACAACGGCCCCGGCTTCGATCCCGAGGTGCTGCCCCGCGTGACCGAGCCGTTCTTCTCCACCAAGATGGGCGGCGAGGGGCTGGGACTGGGGCTTGCGATCTCCTCCGAGGTGGTCCAGCAGTTCGGCGGGCGGCTCGACTTCCGCTCGCGTCCCGAGGGCGGCGCCGAGGTGTCGGTCCTGCTGCCGATGTTGGAACGGGACGCCCCCGACGAGAGCGGACAGGAGGCCGCCGAATGACCCCGCTGATCCACGTGGTCGAGGATGACACCGACCACCGCCTCGCGCTCTGCGACCTGCTGGAGGCCGCCGGTTTCCGGGCCGAGGGCTTTGCCGGCGGCAGCGCCGCCATGGCCGCCGAGGCCCGGCCCGACCTCGTGATCACTGACCTGCGGATGCCGGGCATGGACGGGCACGCCGTGCTCTCCGCCGCGCTGGAACGCGACCCCGACTGCCCGGTGATCATGATCTCGGGCCATGGCGACCTGCCGCAGGCGGTACAGGCGATGCGGGCGGGCGCCGAGGATTTCCTCGAGAAACCCTATGACGGGATGCACCTCGTCACCGTCATCGAACGCGCCCTGCGTGGCCGTGCCGCCCGGGCCGAGATCGGCCGCCTGCAGGACAGCATGACCCGGACCGAGGGCGGGGGCCTGCTGGGCCAGTCGGCGGCCATGACCACCCTGCGGGACCGGATCGCGGCCCTTGCGCCCACCGAGATCGACATCGTCGTGACCGGCGAGACCGGCACCGGCAAGGAACTGGTGGCCCGTGCCCTGCATGCCGCCAGCCCGCGCGCCGCCGGGCCCTTCGTCGCGGTGAACTGCGCCGCCCTGCCCGAGACGCTCTTCGAGATCGAATGCTTCGGCCATGTCGCGGGCGCCTTCCCCGGTGCGCAGGACAAGCCCGGCAAGCTGGAGGCGGCCTCTGGCGGGACGCTCATGCTGGACGAGGTGGAGGCGATGCCCGCCGCCCTGCAACCCAAGCTGCTGCGCGCCCTGCAGGAGCGCTCCGTCGAGAGGCTGGGCGAGAACCGTCTGCGCCCGCTCGACCTGCGGATCATCGCGACCTCCAAGACCGACCTGCGGTCGCTGACACTGGACGGGACCTTCCGCGCGGATCTCTTCTATCGCCTCGCGGGTGCCGAGATCGCGGTGGAGCCGCTGCGCGCCCTCGGCGACGACATCCTGCTGCTCTTCTCGCATTACGCGGGCCTCGCCGCCGCCCGCTATGGCCGCCCCCTGCCCGAGATCGACTACGCCCTGAAGCAATCGCTGCTGCGCCGCCCGTGGCCCGGGAACGTGCGCGAGCTGAAGGCGCTGGCGGAACGCTTCGCCCTCGGGCTCGACATGCCTGAGGGGCCCGCCGCGGCCCCGGCCGAAGCCGAGAGCCTCGCTGACCGGGTCGCCGCCTTCGAAGCCCGCGAGATCCGCCTGACGCTGGAGCGCTGCCGCGGCAACACGGAGCGCGCCGCGCGGTCGCTGGGCATGGCGCGGCGCACCCTGAACGACAAGATCAGCCGCTACGGCATCCGGGTCTGAGGCGCGGCCCGGGACTGTATCAGGGACTGGATCAGGTTACGGGCGGCACGTCGCGTCTGATCTCGCGCCCGGGGCCGGGCCTCAGCAGTTTTCGCCGATGAGGATTTCGAAGGGCAGCACCCGCTGCACGCCCTGCGGCTTTTCCAGCCCCTCCATCTGGCGCACCAGCGCCCGCACGGCCTCGCGGGCGATGTCCTTGCCGGGATGGGCGAGGATCATGTCGATCCGGCCCTCCACCAGCAGGGCGCGGGTCTTCTCGGTGATCTCGGTGCCGATCAGCAGAGGCGTGGGTGAGGCCGCGCCACCACGCGGCGGCTGGGCACGCGCTGCGCCCTGAAGCCCGCCGCCCGAGAGGACGATCGCCACGAGGTCGGGATGTTCCCGCATCAGGGAGGTCACGACCTCCTCGGCGCGCAGGTCGCTCTCCTCGCTCGAGGGGGCGTCGATCACCGTGAACCGCGGCGTCGGCATCTCCGAGATGAAGCCCCGGAAGCTGGCGGCGAGGGACTGCTGGCAGGTGTAGCGCACGTTGCCGGGCACGAGGCCGATCTTGCCGCCGCGCGGGCACAGACGGCGCACGAACCAGCCCGCCGAGCGGCCCAGCTGCCAGTCGTTCGCGCCCACGAAGCCCGCGCGTTCCGGCGCCGAGATGTCCGAGATCATCGGCAGCACCGGCACACCGCGCGCCGCGAGTTCCTTCACCGCCATGTTGATCCGCGGGTGGTCGATGCAGACGGCGGCCACGGCATCGCATTTCTCGCCCAGCGTCAGCAGCGCGTCGGCCATTCGCGCCGGGTCGAGATCCGTGACGTGGGAGAAGATCGCCCGGCCCTGGATGCTGGTCTGCGCCGCCACCTCGCTGGAGAGCTGCTGGCTGAAGGCCTGGTAGAAGTGGCGCGCCCGGTCATTGAGCAGGAAGCCGAGCGTGCGTTCCGGCACCGCCATGTCGCGGCGCGACCGGATCGAGCCCACGGCGTGGAAGCCGATCCGCTCGGCGGTGGAGAGCACATGGTCGAGCGTGGCAGGCTTCACCTTGCCGCGCCCCGACAGGATGCGGTCGATGGTGGAGAGGCTCACACCCGCCTCGCGGGCGAGATCAGCCATGGTGAGTCGCTGGGCCAAGGGGCACCTCCGGCTGCCGCGGGGCCCCTGCCCCGCCTCTGGCTGGCAGGCCCTTAAGCAGGAGAGCGACGGACCTGCAAGCCCAGTCTATCACGGCCCGTCAATTTGACACGTCAAAACCGTCATCACCCGTCACGGTGACGCAAAAGCGATCCCCGCCGGGTGCGACCGGTTGTCCCGCCTTGCCGCTTGGGCCGTCGCGGCATACCGCAGGACACAGAAGTGCATCCGGCGCGTTCCCTCCTGTCCGGCTGTGCGTCCTCCCGACAGGCCGGCCGGCCCCTCCGGCGCGGCCTGACCATACGAAAACCCATGTCGCTTCCGTCCCATGCCGGACGGTCCCCTGCCGGCCGCTCCGGCGGGCCAGACCGTCGCGCGCCCGAGGCCGCGCGACAGCAGACAGAGGTGTCCCCATGACCTCCCGCAAGTCCCCCGGCATGAACCGGCGGCAGGCGCTCTTCTCGATCGGCACCGCGGCGGCGGCCACTGGCCTCGCCACGACGGGCCGCGCCGCCGAACTGCATGGTTTCCCCCATGAAACCGCCATGTCCGCAGACCACCTGCCCGTGCCCGCCCACCGCGGCGGCAGCTTCCGCATCCTCACGGACGAAACCGACCGCGCCACGCTGAAGGCCGCCTTCGACCGGCTGATCCCCGCGGATGACCAAGGCCCCTCGGCCTCCGAGGCAGGCTGCCTCGAGTTTCTCGACGACCAGCTCTCGCGCCCCTACGGCGAGGGCGCGGCGCTCTACCTCGACGGGCCGATGAACCGGGAACGCGAAGCGGCGATCATGGGGGCTGCACAGGTCTTTGCCACCCCGCGCGACCGCTACGCCGCGGGCCTGCCCGCGCTGGAGGCCTATGCGCAGGCCACCGACGGCGCCGCCTTCGCCGCCCTCTCCCCCGACCGGATCGACGAGATCCTGACCGGGCTGGAAGCGGGCGAGATCGACCTCGGCGATGACGTGGACGGTCAGGCCTTCTTCGAACTCATGCTGCAGAACGCCCGCGAGGGCTACCTCGCGGACCCGCTCTATGGCGGCAACCGTGACATGGCCGGCTGGAAGATGATCGGCTTTCCGGGGGCGCGCTACGACTTCCGCCCCTACATCGACAAGCGCGGCGAAGAACTGAACCTCACGCCCGTCAGCCTGATCCCGAACGACTAAGGCCAAGGAGACACCCAAATGGCAAACGAACGTCCCAAGGCCGACGTGGTCATCGTCGGTCTCGGCTGGGCCGGCTCGGTCATGGCCGAGGAACTGACCCGCGCAGGCCTCAACGTCGTGGCAATCGAACGTGGCGCATGGCGCGACACCTCGACCGACTTCCCCCCCGCCGTCGACCCTGACGAGCTGCGCTGGCACACCCGCCGCGAGCTGCTGCAGCCGATGAGCGTGGAAACCACCACCTTCCGCAACAAGACCGGCCAGACCGCCGCGCCCGTGCGCAACTGGAACGCCTTCCAGTTCGGCTGGAACGTCGGCGGCGCCGGGACCCACTGGGCCGGCATGTCCTGGCGCTTCCTGCCGTGGGATTTCGAGGTCGCGACCCAGACCGCCGAACGCTACGGCCAGGAACGCCTCGACAGCCTGATGGCCGAGGGCCTGCAACTGCAGGACTGGGGCGTCACCTACGAGGAGATGGCCCCCTACTACGACCGCTTCGAGCGGATCGCGGGCACCTCCGGCAAGGCGGGCAACCTGAACGGCGAGCGGATCAAGGGCGGCAACGTCTTCGAAGGCCCGCGCGAGCGGGACTACCCGACGCCCGAGCTGAAGGACACGAACTGGATGCGCATGTACCGTGAGACCACGGAAGGCATGGGCTACAACCCGTTCACGATCCCGGCGGGCAACATCTCGCAGTCCTACGTGAACCCGCTGGGCGTCACGATGGGGCCCTGCACCTACTGCGGCTTCTGCGACTTCCACGGCTGCGGCAACTTCTCCAAGTCGAGCCCACAGGCCTGCATCCTGCCCGCGCTGATGCGCCGCCCGAACTTCACCGTCCTGACCGAGACCGAAGTGCTCCACGCCGTGAAGCACGAGGACGGCAAGACCGTGAAGGGCGTGCAATTCGTCACCCGCGACGGCGAAGAAGGCTTCCAGCCCGCCGACGTGGTCTGCATCACCGCCTACCAGATGGACAACGTCCGCCTGATGCTGCTCTCGGGCATCGGCGAGCAATATGACCCGACCACCATGCGGGGCACCATCGGGCGCAACTACAACTACCAGACCTGTTCCTCGGTCACCGGCTTCTTCTCGGGCGCCAAGATGAACCCGTTCATCGGCGGCGGCGCGCTCGGCGTGCAGATCGACGATTACAACGGCGACAACTTCGACCACGCCGACCTCGACTTCATCGGCGGCGCGGGGATCATGGGCTATTCCACCAACGGGCGCCCGATCGCCAACATGAACGGCATCCGTCCGGGCAACAAGCGCTGGGGCTCGGAGTGGAAGGAAGCCTATGCGCGGGACTACCAGGAGGTGGCCAACATCTTCTGTCAGGGCACCTCGATGCCCACGCGCGACGCCTACCTCTCGCTCGATCCGACCTACAAGGACCGCCATGGCCAGCCGCTGCTGCGCCTGACCTTCGACTGGAACCGCAACGACAAGTCCATGATCGACTACGCCACCGAGAAGGCGATCGAGATCATGAAGGAAGCGGGCGGCGAAGACCTCATGGTCGACAACCAGGCCGAAGCGGCGTGGAACCCCTACAAGCAGCACTCCTCGCACACGATCGGTGGCCTCGTGATGGGCTCCGATCCCAGCACCTCGGCGCTGAACCCCTACCTGCAGAGCTGGGACTGCCACAACATGTTCTCGGTCGGCGCCTCCGCCTTCCCGAACAACGGCGGCTACAACCCGACCCTCACGGTGGGCGCCCTCGCTGTGCGCGCGGCCCGCGCGATCCACGAAACCTACATCAACAACCCCGGCCCGCTGGTGGAGGCGTAACCCATGGCAAGCATCAAGAAAATCGGCGCGGGCGTTCTGGGGGTGGCGGTCATCGCCGCCGCCGGGGCGGGGGTCTGGGCCTACCAGACGCTGAACACCTCGCGCTCGGCCGTGGCGGATGACACCCTCACGCTGGCCGAGTTCACCAGCGAGGATCAGGACGCCATCGCGCGCGGTGAATACGTCATGCGCGCGGGCGACTGCGTGGCCTGCCACACCCGGGGCGCGGGCGCGTTCGCCGGCGGCTACGAGATCGCAACGCCCTTCGGCACGCTGGTCTCTTCCAACATCACGCCCGACGTCGAGACCGGCATCGGCGCCATGACCGAGCGCGACTTCTTCAACGCGGTCCGTCACGGTCAGGGCTCCGAGGGGATGCTCTACCCGGCGATGCCCTACACGGCCTATGCCAAGCTCACCGATCAGGACATGCACGACCTCTGGGACTACATGTCCACGGTCGAGCCGGTCTCGAACCCGATCGACGAGAACGGCGGCATGCGCTTCCCCTACAACCAGCGTCTCGCCATGGCGGGCTGGAACATGCTGTTCTTCGACAACGCCGGCTTCGACGGTGACCCGGAGGCCGAGCGCGGCCGCTACCTCGTGGATGGCGCGGGCCATTGCTCCGCCTGCCACAGCCCGCGCAACGAACTGGGCGCCGAGATGGCCTCGGCCTACCTCGAGGGTGGCGTCGTGGACGGCTGGTACGCCCCCGACCTGACCCAGAACCCCCACGTCGGTCTGGGCGGCAGCACCGCCGAGGAGATCGCCGACTACCTGCGCACCGGCTCCGACGGCACCTCGGTCGCGGCGGGCCCGATGGCCGAGGCGGTGGAACATTCGCTGCAGTACCTGACGCAGGAAGACGCACTTGCCGTGGGCAGCTACCTGACCTCGCTCGATGCCTCCGATGTCGCGCCCGTCGCGCCGCTCTCTCTGGAAACCGCCGAGATGCAGCGCGCCGCCGATGACTACGAGGTCAACTGCTCGGCCTGTCACGGGCTGGCGGGCGAAGGGATCACGGGGATGGTCCCGGCCTTCGCGGGCAACACGGCGATGCTTTCGAACCCGACGGGGATGATCCACGCCATGCTGAAGGGCGCACGCGCCCCGCACACCGGCGTGCTTCAGACCGCCGCCGGGATGCCCTCTTTCGCGTGGAAGATGTCCGACGCGCAGGTCGCCGAGATCCTGACCTACGTGCGTAACAACTGGGGCAACGGCGCTGCCGCCGTCGACCCGGCAGCGGTCGCGCAGATGCGCGAGGACCTGGGCGCGCGGGAGAAGATCGGGACACCGACCAACTGACGCCCGGCTTCGGCCAACAGGGATACGCCGAGGGCGCGCCGGATATCCGGCGCGCCCTTTTCTGTTGCCGGGAGAGCAGGCCGCTGCGGGCGGCACCCAGTCACCCGCGCGGCCCGGGATCAGGCTTCGAGCGTGACGGAGTAGCCGAAGGTGGCTGTCTCGCCCGCGGCAAGCGTCAGGCTGTTGGGCCGGGCGGCGATCTCCGGCCCGTCGCCGACATAGGAGGCGGTGCCATGCCACGGCTCGATGCACAGGAAGGGCGCGCCGACCGGTTTCCACAGCGCCAGATCGGGCAGGTTGCGGAAGGCGAAGCGCAGGCCCGGCCCGTCTTCCGGCCCGTAGCGCAGCGCCTCTGCCCCGTTGGGGAAGACCAGCGCGCCCTCGGCAAAGAGCGCCTCCTCGATCTCCAGCCGGCCCGCCACGAAGGGGCCGGGCAGCGGCGCGGGCTCCAGCAGGCCGTCGTTCAGCGCGCGCCGGTCCGGATTACCACCGGAGGCCAGCGTCACCACGTGGGGCGCGGCCTCCGCCCCCGGCAGGGGCCAGCGGAAGGCGGGGTGGAAGCCGAAGCCGAAGGGCATCGGCACCACACCCGCATTCTCGACCGTCACGTCGCACTGCACCGTGCGCCCGTCGAGGCGATGCGTCACATGCAGCGCAAAGTCGAAGGGATAGACCGCCCGGGTCTGCTCCGAGGCGCGCAGGACGTGGTGGCAGGCGGTCTCGCTCGCCTCGACCAGATCGAAGAGGCTGCGCCGGGCAAAGCCGTGCTGGCTCATCGCGGCCTCCTGCCCCCCGGCCGAGATCACGTCCCCCGGGGCCCGGCCCACGATGGGAAAGAGCAGCGGCGCCCGCCCGGTCCAGAAGGCCGCGTCCCCGGCCCAGAGGTAGCTGCCTCCGGTCGCGGTGCACAGCGCCTGCATCTCGGCCCCCAGCGAGGCAACGGAGAGGCTGAGGTGGCCATTGGAAAGCAGCGTGTCGGCGGTGGTCATCAGGCGGTCCTATCATGCGCGGGAGCGGGACAGCGCTCCATGTCCGGGGCGACACTAGCGGATAGGCGGCGCAGGTCCAGCGCGATGCCCGTCGCGGCCGGGCCGGGGCTGGCTCCCGTCGGGTCCGCGCCACAGGACCGGCCCCCGGGCGCGCAGGTCATCGCTCCTTGAGGGCCTGGGAGCCAAGGGCCGTGCCGTTCAGGGCCGGTCCTCGGCCGGGGCCTTCTCCTCCTTCTTTGCCGGCTGGATCAGCGCCCGGGCTAACTGTGCGAAGAGGGCGACGAAGATGCCGACGCCCACGAAGATGTAGAGAACGGTAAAGAGCTTGCCGGCCTCGGTCTGCGGCGAGAGATCCCCCAGTCCGACCGTCGAGATCGTGGTGGCGCTGAAGTAGAGCGAGTCCACCCAGCCCCAGCCCTCGACCGAGCGGTAGAAGACGGTGCCCGACAGCAGGATGGCAACGGCCAGCAGCAGCGCCGCACGAAATTCCGCGATCTTCCAGGAACGCAGGATCGCCTTGAGGAGCCGGTAGGTGGTGAGCAACAGAGAGATCATGGGGCCTGCAATGCTGGGGTCAGGGACGGTCCCGGCGGGGCACGGTGCGCCATGCGGCCACACGGGCGAACACACCGGGGCGATCCTGACACTGTCACCCGTCCGCGCGCACAGATCCAGTCTTTCGGCCCGCCGTCACGGGATAGGGGCCGAAAGCAGGGGCAGGACGGCCGGGCCGTGCCGCTCAGAAGTTCAGGACCTTGTAGCCCACCTGCACCGACCAGTCGGCCGGTCGGTCGCCGCCGATCAACACGCCGGGCTTGATGAAGACCTGACTGTCGCCGCCGAAGGCCTTGCCGGTCATCATGCCCATCGTGACCGACAGGCTGCCGAAGGTCTTGTCCGCCTCCCAGTCGTGCACCACTGCCGGGTCGACGGTCATGAAGTACTTGGGATTGGGGAGTTTCGGCACATAGTAGAAATCGACCGTCGTGGTGTTCAGCTTGCCTCCGGCGTCATTGCCGCCTTCGAGCCCGAAGGTCTGGACCCAGGCCGGCGCGAAGATCGAGCCGCCCTTGAGGAACCACGCGTAGAAGACCGAGGTCTCCAACGCGAACTGGCCATAGCCCAGATCGTCCCGCCCGGCAGTGTCGAGGAATAGCTCCACCGTATAGGCCGAGCCGGTCTTCGCGTTCACATGCATCACGTCGATGTAGGTCAGGCTGATGTCACCCAGATCGAGATCGGAATCGAAGACCGAATTCCCGAAGGGCAGCGTGAAGCGGAAGGCCTTGTCCCCGCCGCCGAAGGGCTGGGTATAGAGCAGCTCGGTCATGCCGAAGTCGAGGTCCGAGGTCACCCGGTTGAACTGGTACTGGATGCCCGCCTGCGTCGTCAGCAGGGTCGGGTTGGTCCCGTTGTTGACCTCCTCGAAGTTCTTCTGGGCCTGCGGCAGATAGGTCTCCTCCTGCGCGACGGCGGGCGACGACAGGCCGACAAGCGCGGTCGTCAGGGCAAGGGCCACGGCGGCGCGGTGTCGCCGGGGCGCCTTGGGTGGAAAGGCCTTGAAAGCCATACTGGTCACTCCTTGGGTTGTGGCCCGGTCAGCCCCGGGCCTGCGCCTCTGTCTGTGCGCCTTTCGACGCCGTCTCCGGGACCGCACCATCCGCGCTGCCCCCGCATCGGGTGGGCTGCCCCCGGTCACTGGAAAGTTCCCCGGGGACAGCCGCTGCGCATCATTCGCCGTTCAGGTATTTCGCGGCCTGCCGCAGGAAGCCCTGCGCCCGGTCCTCGCCGTAGGGCGGGATGTAGCCGTTGGTGGAGAAGTAGACCCCCACGAAGTCCCGCTCCGGATCGACATAGAGCCCCTGCCCGACGTTGCCGTGCTTGTAGAGCGCGCCATCCTCGAAGACCGCGTCCCACTGCATCGAGTTCGATTTCGGCTCCTCGCCGAACTCGTCGGTCAGACCGGCGAACTTCGACCCGCGGCGGAAGGCCTCGGGGTTGCCCGCGTTCTGCATCCGCTCGAGCGCCGCGTCCGAGACGATGTCCTCATGGGCGGTGGCGGCCCAGCTGGGCGTGAAGATCAGGCCGAAACGGGCAAAGTCTTCCAGCGTGGTGGAGATCAGCCCATGGGTCACGGCAGTGCCGTCCGGCATCAGGTGGAACATGATGTCCTCGCGCGCGCCGACCTTGCCCCAGACCCGTTCCTGGAACAGGTCGGCCCAGGTCTTGTCGTCGAGGTTCTCGGCCAGCAGCACGCTGACCTGCGTCACCGCGGAGGAGTAGCGGAAGACCTCGCCGGGCTCCTCGCCCTCGATCTTCTCGGCTGTCTTCAGGATGTCGAGCCAGTTCTCCATTTCCCCGGTCAGCGGGTTCGGCGATCCGAACTCGGCCGCGAAGAAGCGCACGATGATGGAGGACGGGTCAATGATCGCGTCGAGGGTTTCCTCAAGCGCCAGCCCGGTTTCCATGTTGGCGGCATCGAGAACCGAGATGCCGTCCCAGTTCGTGCCGGCCAGTTCCGGGACGTAGTCGACCACGTCCTTGGACATGTCGAGTTTGCCCTCTTCCTCGAGCAGCGCGAGGATCAGTCCGACAGTCGCCTTGCCCGGCGACATCCAGGCGTGGCGGTCCATCTGGCCCATCCCGGGGTACTGCTCGTAGACGACCTTGCCCTTGTGGATCATCATCATGCCCTGCACCCGGTGGTGGGGGTGCACGATGTACTCCGACAGCGGCATGTCGCCCTCGGACGTGGACCAGACCACCTTCTCGCCGATGCTGTCGTCGATGGCGCGTTCCAGCGGAATGTACTCCGGATGCGGCGAGGAATAGGCCGTGGGGAGCATCTCGCTGAGGTTCTGGTTGTAGTAGAGCGCGTGATCCCCGCCCATCTGGTAGTGGAAGTTCTCGAAGGCGGCCCGGGCATCGCGGGAGAACTGGAGCGACCACGGCTCCTTCGCAGCCTCGACGGGCAGCGTCGTCATGGCGCCCGGCACTTCGAGGTATTTCTGCAGCGGGTTGTCCTGCGCGGCCGCCGGCAGGGCAAAGGCCCCGAGGACGAGCGCCGAGACAACGGGAAGCTTGCGGATAGGCATTGAACAGGTCTCCAATTCGAACCCTTCGCCGCGGCGCCGGGCCGCAGCTGACGTGAACCACAAAGGCACCTCGCGCCTGTGTCGGGTCAGGCAGCGACCGGCACGCAGAGCGGCCGATCCTGCCTGTCGATGCGGGGCCCCGGAAAACCGGGACAACCCGCGCAGTATAGCACCGATCCGCAGGCACAGAGGTCCCGGGTTCCGGCGGGGTGCGCATGCCCCCGCCCTGTCCCGGTACCCCTGTCCCACCTGCCTCGGGGCGCCGTCTTCATTCGCAGCAGTTGATGATGCGGTGATCGTGCTTCGGCTGGGTGCCGGGCACGCCGCCACCGAAGTCATAGGGCACTTCGTAGAAGGTCTGGGTCCAGGTGCTGACCTCCAGCGGCTCCAGCAGGCTCTCCTGCGGCTCGAAGCGGATCGGCTGCCCCGGGTTCACGTCCTTGAGCACCTCGGAATCGTCCACCACCACGGTGCCGTTCACGATGACATAGGGGATGCCGGTCGAGGGCAGCGTGCCCTGCTCGTAGGTCGCGTTGTCCGTCACCGTCTCGGGGTTGAAGACCGTGATGTCGGCGATCATGCCTTCCTGCATCCGGCCGCGTTCCTGCATCGCCTTCAGGCCCATCTCGCTGAACGGGCGGGCCGAGTTCCAGCTGGTCTGGGCCACCGATTGCATCAGCGAAATGCCGTTCTCGCGTCCCAGCCGCAGGGCCTTGGCAAAGCTGCCGGCACCGCGCGGGTGGCTGTTGGGCAGGTCCTCGTAGGGCGTGTCCCACGGAATATCCCCGATGATCGGCACGGTGTCCGAGGCGATCGCCACGCCGGGCATCTTCAGCCAGTCGACGATCGCCTCCGGCGGCATCTTGTAGACGAGGACAAGACGGGCGGGTTCCTTGGCGACCATCTCGGCGCGGCTTTCGGCGGTGTACCATTCGCCGGTCAGCACGTCCTGGATGGTGTCCTCGTAGCGATAGCCAAGCTGGTCGACCCAGACCTCCGGCTCAAGGAAGACGGCATTCAGCGCCGTCGAGCCCGCGGCGTAGGGGTAAAGCTCGCCCCAGACATTCATCCCCCGCTCGCGCATGCGGGTCAGCAGCTCGTGCACGAGGTTGTAGCCGGGGTTGTTGAAGTGGCAGGCGATGGCCGGCACGCCCAGGGCTGCGGCATTCGCCAGCATCTCCTGGATGCCATTCGATTCCGTCGTGTCGGTGCCCGGCGTGTAGCGGAAGTGGAAGGCCGAGGGACGACCATAGTTCCCGGCGGTCTTCTGAAGCTCGAACACCTCGCGCGCACTGGCACCGTCGCGCATGTACCCCAGCGTCGAGCCCATCGCGACCGCACCGGCCGCCAGACCTTCGTCGATGACCCGCAGGATTTCATTGCCCTGCTCGATGTCCGGCCGGGTCAGGGCCCAGCCGGTCTTGTCCGAGCCGCGGTGGTTCAGCGCCTCGGGGCAGTCAATGGTGGTGATCCCGTCCAGCACGTAGGCGCGGGCCATCTCGTGCGAGGAGGAGCAGCCATAGTTGATCTGGGTGGTCCCCTCCCGCATGGCGTACCAGTCGTTGACCAGCGTGCCGAGCGTGCCCATCTCGAGATCCATCACCGTTGTGCGGCCATCGCGCAGCGCCAGCTTGTGGCCCATCGTGCGGACCCAGTGGAAATGGGTGTCGATGAAGCCTGGGCAGACCACGTGGCCGGTGGCGTCGATCTGGCGGGTGCCCTCCAGCGCGTCGGCGGTGATGGCGGTGATCCGGCCATCCTTCACACCCACGTTCGCGACTTCGTCAAAGCCGGTTTCGGGGTCCATGACCCTACCGTTTAGGATCACAAGATCGAATGGGGCCGAGGCCTGGGCCATGGCCCTTCCGGCCAGGCTGGCGGCGGCGACGGTGGCGGTTGCGCCGACATTGAACTCGCGGCGGGAAATAGAAGCGTCAGTCATTGGATCGGTCTCCGGAAAGTGAATGGCTGGTCTATGCCTTGATCGTCAGAGGTTTCGGACGAGGCGGTGAAGATGGCGCCTGCGCGGAGGCAGGGGGCCGGTTGCACCGCCGCGTTTGCAAGGAGGGTCGTCCGCGCCGTCGTCGCGCCGCGGGCTGACCCCGACGTTTCGGGCGCGTTACCGCCAGACCTCCCCGATCACCCGGTACATGTTGCCGCCGAGGAACTTGCTGCAATCCTCGGCCGAGTAGCCGTGCTCGAGCATCTTATCGACGAGGGCTGCCGCGATCTGGTACGGGGCCGGCGTCGGGACGCCCTTGGCCCCCATTTCCGCGCTGTAGCCGCCATCGGGGAAGACCGCCGCGCCCATGGGGGTCTGGATCAGCGAGGCGGTGAAGTTGATGTTGGGGATGTAGTCGGAGCCGAAGCCGACGTAATCGATGCCCACCAGTTCGGCCATGTAGTCGATGTGACGGAAGACGGCATCGACAGAGAGGATGTCCGGGTTGGACTTGTCGAGGAAGGCCCCGACCAGGTTCAGGCTGCAGACGCCGCCGCTCTCCGCAACGGCCTTGATCACCGCGTCAGAGATGCTGCGCTGATAGTCCGCGATGGCCAGGGCACCGGAATGGGAAGAGATCACCGGCTGGCTGCTGCGTTCGATGGCGTCCAGCGAGGTCTGTTCGCCGGTGTGGCTGACGTCCACCAGCATGCCGTGAAGGTTGTAGGCATCGATCAGTCGCTTGCCATAGGCCGTCAGGCCGCCGTTGGCGACCTCGAAACAGCCGTCGCCCACGGAGTTGCGCTGGTTGTAGGCCAGCAGGCAGTAGCCGTAGCCCAGTTGCCGCCACAGCCCGACCATGTCCACATCGTTCTCGAACAATGCGGTCCCCTGGTGCGTGAAGTAGATGCCGAGCTTGTCTTCCCTGATCGCGGCATCGATGTCGCTGGCATTGCGGACGATCTTGTAGAGGTCAGGCCGCTCGGCAATCTTGTTGAGGTAGAAGATCAGCGCGCCTGCGACGCCGCGGATCGATGCGTCCAGGGAATCCGCCGAAGGACAGATCGCCAGCACCTTGAAGCCCGCCGCCTTGCAGCGCGCCATCTCATCCGCAAACTCCGGGGCCTCGGGGCTGGACCACTGGTCAGGCCAGATAGCGGAGAAAAGCGTGTCCATGGTTTTGGAGCTCTGCACGATCGCCTCCGCCTCGGACGAGGCAGGATAGACATGAGAGCGCTGCGGAATGTCCGAGTAATCCTTGATCTCGAACTCCGGCATGCTGACCGAGGCATTCGTGGACGGAATGTCCGCCGCCGAGGCCTTGCTGGGCCCGAGGACCATGGCCGCTGCCGCGGCCCCGCCCATGGCGGTGAACGCCTCGATGAACTCGCGCCGCGTGGTGCCGGCCGGCGCCGCGAAATCCACGACGTCCTGGAGTGCGGCGGCATCCGCCGTCGTCTTGGAAGACTTACGTTTCATTGGTCCGTTCTCCTCAGTTTTCAAGCGTATTCTTGTAGATGATGCCGTCCTTCATGATCACGACGAAGTTCGTCTCGGGATCGGCGATCAGGTTGATGTCTTCGAGCGGATTGCCATCCACCAGCAGGATGTCCGCCAGCGCGCCCTCTTCGATCACGCCGTTCTTGCCGGGATAGGGATCGCGGGGGCCGACCTTCTTGAAGAGCTCGTAGTTCCGGCTGGTGGCCATGCGCAGCACTTCCCAGGGCTCGAACCAGCGGGCCAGTTTCGCCAGCTGTGCCCCCTGACGGTCCTGCAACTCGGGCCAGTTCTGCGTGTCGGTGCCGAAGCCGACGTTCAGCTCATATTGCTTGGCCAGCTCGTAGGCCGTCGGAACACCCGAGACCAACTGGAAGAACTTCTGCTGCTCGAACGAGCCGTCGGGGAAGGGGATCGAGTCCTCGTCGTCGAGGATTGGCTGCATGCAGATCCAGGCGTCCGCCTCCTTGACCATCTGCGCCGTTTCCTCGTCCATCATCAGCCCGTGCTCGATGCTCAGGACGCCCGCGCGCAGGGCGTGCTGCATCGCCTTGGCCGAGTAGGCATGGACGGAGACGTAGGTGTTCCAATTCTCGGCCACCTCGACGATGGCGTGCAGCTCTTCCTGCGTGAACTGCGCCACGTCGAGCGGATCCGCCGGCGACGCCACGCCCCCGCCCGCCATGGCCTTCAGCTGCACGGCGCCCTTCATCAGGTTCTCGCGCGCCCGCTGCATGACCTGGGCCTTGCCGTCGGCGATGATCAGCATGCCGCGCTGTTCCTGCGCGCTCAGGTCGCGCGCGTAGTCCCGCGGCACCTCCAGCATCGAGCGGAAATCGGCGTGACCGGACGTCTGCGAGATGTAGGAGCCGGAGGGATAGATGCGCGGCCCCACATAGGTGCCTTCGTCGATCAGCTTCTTCAGGCCGAAGACCGGCCCGCCCATGTCGCGCAGGGTGGTGAAGCCGCGCATCAGCGCCTTCTCTGCGCCGATGGCCGCCTCCAGCGCGATATAGTCGAGATCCTGCGTCAGGAAGAGCGCGTTGGTCGTGTTGGACTGCATCGTGTGCCAGTGGCAGTCCGTCAGGCCGGGCATCAGCGTGTCGCCGCCCGCGTCGATCACGGTGGCGCCGTCGGGCGCGGTGATCTCTGCTGCGATGGAGCTGATCGTGTTGCCCTCGATCAGCACGCTCATCGGGCCCGAGAGGTCGGGCGATGTGCCGTCGAAGATCTGGGCGTTGGTGATGAGCGTCGTTGATGAAGTGTCCTGTGCGCCCCCTGCGGATGCCAACAGGGCGAGAAAGCAAGCTCCAGTAGTTACTCTAAGCATTTCCTCATCCCTCCAATGTATTCTTGTAGATGACGCCGTCCTTCATGATCACGACGAAGTTGGTCTCCGGGTCCGCGATAAGCTGGATGTTTTCGAGCGGGTTGCCATCAACAAGCAGCATGTCCGCCAGAGCGCCCTGCTTGATCACGCCATTCTCACCGGGATAGGGATCGCGTTGACCGCACATCTTGAAGAGCTGATAATTCGCGCTGGTGGCCATGCGCAGTACTTCCCAAGGCTCGTACCACCTTGTCAGTTTTGTGAGCGCTTTACCTTGCGTGGCCGCAATGGCCGCACCGTTTTGCAAATCAGTGCCAAAGGCGACTTTCAGATCAAATTTCTTGGCGAGTTCGTAGGCTTTTTCCGTGCCGGCAGTCATCTCCAGGAATTTTTGATTCTCGAAAGAATCCTCGGGAAATGGCACTCTGTCTTCATCATTTAGCAATGGCTGTAGGCTAAGCCACGCGTCTTTTTCCTTGATCAGAGCGGCGGTTTCTTCCGTGATCATCTGTCCATGTTCGATGGACTGGACGCCCGCTTCCAAGGCACCATGGACTGCGACATCCGAATAGGCATGGACCATGACGTAGGTATTCCAGGTGGCTGCCGCATCCACCGCAGCCTTCATTTCCTCAAACGTATATTGCCTTACATCCAGAGGATCGCTGAGTGAGGCCACGCCTCCGCCCGCCATGACCTTGATCTGCGTGGCGCCTCGCATCAAATTCTCTCGCACCCGCCTCAGCACCTCGGGAATCCCATCGGCGATGGCTGTCCATGCCATCAATTCCCCGTCAAGGAGAGCTCTTCCCTGCTCCCTTGGCATCGCCGTCGGGAAGCGGAAATCTCCATGACCGGAAGTCTGAGTTATGTATGCACCTGACGGATAGATTCTCGGCCCCAGGAACCGTCCTTCGTCGATCATCTTCTTGATCCCAAAGACCGGTCCCCCGGCATCGCGGATCGTTGTAAATCCCCTCATCAGAGTTGCTTCGGCGCTTTCCGCGCCCGCCAATGTCAGATAACCGATGTCGTTCACGAAAATCTGCATGCTTGCGATATGGGCATGCATTACATGCCAATGAGCATCGGTCAGACCGGGCATCAGTGTGCGGCCGTCCGCGTCAATCACTTGGGCACCGTCAGGCGCGGACAGGTTCGCGCCGATCCTGGTGAAACGACCATCCTCGATCAGGACGTCCATACCCACCATCAACTCGGAAGAGGAGCCGTCGAAAATCTTGCTGCCCCTGATGAGTGTGGGAGCGGCTCCCTTTGCGTAAGCGCCCCCAGGGCGCAGAAGCGATGCAAATGCAGTGGCTGCAGTGCCTGCCAGAAATGAGCGTCGGTTGATACTGGCCATGTTACTAGTCTCCCTGTTACGGTTGGCGCATCCGCCCCGCGAATACGGAACGGACAATTCAGGAATTGCGCTCCATCAGTCGAAGTGCAGTGCGATGGCGCGGGCCATGGCCTCGTTCCATTCAGAGCCGTCCCCGGTGGTGAACCAGACCGCGACGAGGTCCTTGGACGGCGAGACGTAGAGCCCCTGACCGCCGACACCGCCCTTGAAGAGGTCGCCATCGGGCAGGATCGCGTCCCACATGTAGGCGTTGGACAGCTGGCCCTCGGCATCCGCGAATTTCGGCGACATCACGTGGCCCACGTAGCCGTCGGGATAGGCCGCCGGGTTGCCCGCGCTCTGGATGCGCTCGACGATCTCGTCGCTGATCACGTCTGCCCCGGTGACGGTCTCGGCGCTGGGGGTGAACATCGCCCCGAAGCGCGCGAAGTCGCGCAGGGTGACGCTGGTCATGCCGAAGGCGAGCGCATAGCCGTTGGGGGACATGATGAAATTGCCGTCGTGGTCGACGCCGATCTTGCTCCAGATCCGGTCGGTGAAGATCTCGGCGAAGGGACGGTCCTCGACCTCCTCGGCGACCCGCGCCAGCAGCCAGGTGTTGATCGAGTTGTACTCGAAGACCTGCCCGCCGGGCTTGTTGCGTTCCATCGCGCGCAGCACGGCGAAGGTGTCGCTTTCACCCTGGTTCGGGAAGATGCCGAGGGTGGCGGCCCAGCGATACCAGATCTGCTTGGGGTTGGTCCGGCTGTCGGGGTTCGGCTCGTCATGCTCGGTGCCGTTGAGGCCGGTCTGCATGTCCGCGACCTCGCGCAGGGTGACCGTATCCCAGACCGAGCCCTTCAGCTGGTCGACATACTCGGTCACCGGCTTCGACAGGTCGACCTTTCCCTCGTCCTCCAGCAGCGCGAGGATGGTGGAGCTGAAGACCTTGCTGGCGGAGAAGGTGATGTGGGTCATGTCCGGCGACATGGTCTTGTAGCGCTCGTAGAGGATCTTGCCGTCCTTCATGACCAGCATGGCATCCAGCGGCATCTCTTCGAAATGCTCGGCCACGGTGCGCACCGCGCCCTCCTTGCCGGTGAAGGAGATCTCGCCGATGGAGGCGTCGGGCGCCTCTTCCAGCACCGTTGGCATGCCGGAGCGCATGAAGTGCGCGGTCGGGAAGATCTGCGAGACGTGCTGCCAGATGTAATGGGTTTCCGGGCTGGCGAACTGGAAGCTGACCGCGTTGGCTGGATCGGCGAAATACTCCTGGATTTCCTTGACCCGATCGAGAGGCGTATCCGCCGTGGACATGCCCTCCTGCGCGGAGGCTGCCTGCGGCAGGAAAAGGGCCAGGGTGGCCACCGTGGCCCGCATCAAAGTCCTGAAATGCATGTGGGGTCCTCCACGTTGTCGAACGTCGGTGTCGGGCCTGTCTGCCGGCCCCGCGTGTCGGGCCTGTCCGGCCCGACCGCCTTTGAAAGCTTCGCGGGGCAGGCCCCGCGCCGGGGTCAGAATGTCGCCCGGAACCGCACCCCGAACTGGGTGTAATCGTCGTAGCCGGGCGTGCCGGGATGGATGTGCATCACGTTGGCGCCGACCCGCATCCCGTTGACGAGGGCGGCCTCGTAGTAGGCCTCCACCGCCCATTCATCGCGCAGGCCCGCGCCGCCGCCGGCCTCGAGCGCGGCGACCATCTTGTCGGACCAGTTGAACCGCGCCCATGCGAGGCCCCAGCGGTCATCGCTGCGCCCCTCGATGGGCGAGGTGCCCCCGACGCCCAGCACGAAGATATTGTCGAGCTGGTTGGGATTGCCGTCCCCGAAGGTGAGCTGCCCGAAGACGCCCCAGCCCTCGTTGGTGCCGGCGGGGTTGTGGGAGAGGTATTGCTGGAACTTCAGCGAGGCGACGGTGATCCCCTTCGTCGTCTGGCTGAAGGTGTCGATGGCCGAGTTGCTGGCGAGCGAGTCGTAATTCGTCCCCTCCGCCGTGCTGTGGATCAGGTTGATCGCGTAGAACCCGGGCAGCCCGCCGATCTGCGCCTTGTAGGTCGCCGTCCCGTTGAAGACGACGCCATCCTCGAAGAGGTGATCCCAGAAGTCGCCGCCCTGCGCATTGTTGGGATCGTAGATCATCAACGAGTAGTTCCAGCGCTCGGTCGTCACCGCGAGCGAGCCGCCGAAGACATAGGGCGGGAAGACGAAGGTGGGCGAAGCCGCGATGCCGGTGTACTGGAAGCCGCCCTTGCCGTTGCCCCCCAGCAGCGGCGTGTTCTTGGCCAGCGCCACGACGTTGAACTTGCCGAAGGTGACCGAGGTCGCGGGCGTGATCTTCTGCGTGAGCGTGAAGGAGAGCGTGGCATTATTGCTGCTCGTGGCCTTGGGCACCGCCGCGTAGACGTTCGTGGGCCAGACCACCCCTGCCCCGCCGAGCCCCTCGAAATCGTCACCGTCGAGATACTCGAGGTGGAAACTCAGCGAGCCGCCTTCCCAGATGTCGCGCACGGCGAGATAGGCATCGAGGCGGGCGTTGAAGAAGCTGTCTTCGCTGCTGTCGCCCTCGATCGGGAAATCCCCGAAGGCTGTGATCTCGAAGGAGGGGTCCAGAACGCTCTGCGCCTGCACCGATCCTGCCGCCACGCTGCCGAGGGACACTGCGGCCAACGCCGCGAGGATTCTTCTGATCATCTTTGACCTCCCCGGGTCTGTGATGGGATGGGTGCGCGGGCGGTGGGATGGGCCGCCCGCGCTGTGTCGTGTCCGTCCCCGTGGGGTTCAGGGTTCCGGACACGATCCGGTTGGGCCGGGACGCGGCCATGGCCCTCTGCCGCCTGGCTGGTCCGATGACGCGGTGTCATGAGACGCTCCCTTCCGTCCTGAAGCGGCCAAGGAGGGCCACGATGTTCAGGCATGTGCCGAACAGGTTGATCGCGACGGCGACGGCAAAGGCGAGGAAACCCGCATAGAGATCGGCGCCGCCGTTGAGGTAACGCAGGACATTGGCGATGACGCCGCCCACGCCGAACAGAAGCAACGCGGGGATCATGCCCAGCCGGTACCACCCGATCCGCCCCGCCCGCGGCAGGACGAGGATGCCCAGATAGACGAGGAACATCAGGATCGACGGGCCGATCGCGGCGGCGCTCAGCGGGGCCCCGGTCATCTGTTCCCGGATCGCGCTTGCGACCAGATAGGAGATCGAGGCGCCCGCAAAGACGCGCTGCAAGGTCAGAAGCCGTGCCAGATCCATCATGCGGACGCCCCCCCCTTGCACGATCACTCGACGGTGTTCTTGAAGATCTCGCCGCGCTTCATGATCAGCGCGAGAGAGGTCTCGTAATCGACGAGGATCTCGATATCTTCGAGCGGGTTGCCGTTGATCAGCAGCAGGTCGGCGCGGGCGCCTTCCTCGATCACGCCGAACTTGCCCTTGTACGGCGCGCGCAGCCCCGCCATCGAGAGCAACTCGGCCGACTTGGAGGTCGCCTGCCGCAGCACCTCGGCATTGTCGAACCACTCGGTCCGGTAGACGAATTCCTCGTTGATCCGCTCGATCATCCCCGGGTCGGTGATGATGTCGCTGCCGAAGGCGATCTTCTCGAAGCCCATCTCCTTGGCCATGGTGAACATGTTGTCGATGCCGTCATAGGCCTGACGGTGCTTGGCGGCCTGATCCTCGGTGTAGCCGAGGGGGATGAAGGTGTAGACGATGACCTGCGGCGACAGCCACACGTCGTTCTCCATCATCATCTGCATGGTTTCCCGATCCATCAGCTGGCCGTGCTCGATGGATTTCACCCCGGCGCGGATCGCCCGCTGGATGCCGTCGGAATTGTAGACGTGGGCGGTGACATAGGTGCCCCAGTCGGAGGCGGCCTCGACCGCGGCGCGGATCTCGTCCTCGGTGTACTGGATCACGTCGAGCGGATCGAATTCGCTGCCCGTGCCGCCGCCGACCGAGATCTTGATCTGCGACGAGCCGCGGCGCAGCGCCTCGCGCGTGACCTGCAGCACCTCGGGCCGGCCGTCGGCGATGGCGGCATGAAAGTACTTCACGAAGAGATCCGGCTCATCGGCGAGGTTCGCCGGCTTGTAGGACGCATTGCGGTGGTCGGAATGGCCCGAGGTCTGCGAGATCATCGGCCCCGAGGGGAAGACATTCGGCCCCACCACGACGCCTTGGTCGATGGCGGACTTCAGCGAGTAGGTGTTGCCCATCACATCGCGCACGGTGGTGAAGCCGTGCATCAGGTACTGCCGCGCGGTTCGCGTACTCATGTAGGCGTGGTAGAACTCGTCGGAGTTGAGCCCTTCGCCATAGGACATCTGCAGCATCAGGTGCGCGTGGCTGTCGATGAAGCCGGGCGTCATCACGCGGCCCGCGGCGTCGATCACCGTGGCCCCCTCCGGCGCGGCGATCCCGGCGGCGACCTGTGCGATCATGCCGTCCTCGATCAGGACATCCTGCCCCTCGATCAGCGTGTCCGACACGCCGTCGAAGATGCGGGCCCCGGTGATCAGGGTGGCCGGGCTGTCGTCCTGTGCAAGGGCCGCGGTCGCGAAGCTGCAGCACGCGATGAGCGACATAACGGCGCCACCAGCGGCACGTCTAAAGATGCTCATGGTAACATCCTTTCGAAATCGGTTGCGTGAAACGTCTTGGTCTTCGGTGCCTGCGCCCGGAGCGAGACAGCCCCGGGCGATCAGCTTGCAATATGGTCGTATCGTGCCACCGGGGGGCCGATGGCCCAGGTGGGGGCAGAGGCCCTCAGAGGTCGTCGAGGTTGTCCATGATCTGGTAGAAGAAGCCGATCGTCTTGGCGTATTCATCCACCAGCAGGCGCTCGTTGACCCCGTGGAAGCCTTCGAATTCCTTCATGTTTTCAAGCTGGATCGCGGTGAACGTATAGACATCCGGGGCAAAGCTGCGCGCCTGGAAGTGCTTGGAGTCCGAGCCCCCGATGACGAAGAACGGCGCCACGACAAGCTCGTTGCCCCAGATCTGGCGGATGGTCTTCTCCATCGCCTTGTAGCCCGGTCCCTGGGGATCGGCGATCGCTGTGGCGGGCGTCGAGGCCGAGATGTCGCGCACCGTGATCCGGTCATCCTGGATCGCGTCCTTGACGTGCTGGATGATCACCTCGGGGGTGTCGCCGGGCATCGGGCGGAAGTTCACCACGGCGGTGGCGGAGGGCGGCAGCACGTTGTCCTTGATGCCCGCGTTGAACATCGTCACCGCGATGGTGGTGTGCATCATGGCTCGCGTGACGGAATTGGCCGTCATGACCTCGATGAACTTCTTCTCGTCCTCCGTCATCTCGCCGTCCTTGCCGAAGGCCACGGCGGAGTAGAGCGGCTGCAGCGCCTCGTCGAGCTCCGGCCCGAGGTAGCGGTACTGGGCCCGCAGCGCCGGGTGGATGCGGTAGGGGAACTGCGCGTCCTCCAGCTTGGTGATCGCCTCGGCGAGGATACCGATGTTGGTCTCCTCGGGCGGCTGCGAGGAATGCCCCCCCACCGCATTGATCGCCAGTTCAAGACTGAGGTAGCCCTTCTGGGCGATGCCGATCAGCGCCGTATTATCGGGAAGGCCGGGGAAGATGCCCGGGATCAGCGGGGCGGATTCGTCCATGACGAAGGCAAAGCGCTCGATCCCGCGGTCTTCCAGCACCTGCGCGATATGGGCCGCGCCTTCCGGACCCCCGACTTCCTCGTCCTGGCCGAAGACGAAGTAGAGCGTCCGCTCCGGCTGCCAGCCCTCGGCCAGCTTCATCTCGGCGGCTTCGAGGATTCCGTGGATCTGGTTCTTGTCGTCCATGGCGCCGCGGCCCCAGAGGTAGCCATCCGCCACCGTGCCCGCGAAGGGATCCTGCTCCCACTCGTCACGGGAATCCGGCGGTACCGGCACCACGTCCTGATGCGCGTAGAACAGCGCGGGCGGCAGGTCGGGGTTCTTGCCCTCCCAGGTGTAGAGCAGGCTGTAGGGGCGCGGATCGCCGAGGATCTCGCGCTTAAGGGTCTTGTGGACCATCGGATAGGCCTCCTCGAGGAAGGCGTGGTAATCGTCGAAGGCCTTGGTGTCGAAATCGTCCCGGTCCTGGTTCGAGATCGTGGGGAAGGTGATCGCCTTCGACAGCCGCTCGATTGCGCCGTCGATGTCGACCGGGATCTCGATCTGCTCGACCCCCTGCATCTGGAGCGAGGAGAAATCCGAGGTCTGCGCGTGAAGCGGCGCGGCAAGGGTCGCAAGGACCAGGGCCGAGGCCGCCGGCAGGCCATGGCTCAGGGTCCGGGCCAGCGGTGCGGCCAGGGAAAAGGCATATCTCATCGAAGCGTCCTTTCGCTTGATCAGGTCATAGAAGGCGTTGGCGCGGCGGCAGGTGGCCTGCCGGGGCGTCTCACGTCAGCGTGGTCTTGAACGTTCCGCAGGGTAAGGCGCCGGAATAGGCGCACGGCGGGCCGGGATGGCAGGCTGTAGCGCGACACGGATTTTTTCAGTGTGGGACACGGATATTTTCAGCAAACGATTTTTCGGGAATGGGGTGTTGAACGCCCCGTTCAACGTGTGCTGAACAGGGCGCTCAATCTTCATACCCCGGGCACGACCGGCCAGAGCGGCGAGGCCGGATCGACCGTCTCATCGGGCAGGTCGCGCAGCGCCTGGCGATAGGCTTGCCAGGCTTGCAACCCGCCGGGTGGGGTGACATCGGGCATCATGGCCCAATCGCTGGCGGCCAGGCGGCGATCGCGCTCGGCTCGGAGGGCCTGCGTCGCCTCAGCCAATGCAGCGGCCTCCTTTGCTTCGGCGGTGATCACCTTGGTCCAGTCGATGTTCATGCGATGTCCTCCGGTTCGATCGTGGCCGCGTCATAGGGCGGCAGGGCAACCGGGCCGTCGGGCACGTCGGTCATTGGCTGGGGGAAGCGCGTGCTTTCCGGTGCATTGGCCCCATGCGGCAGCAGCAGCGGCACGGTGAGCACCCCATTCTCGTCGCGGCTGACATCGCCTGCGAACCAGGGGCTGTTGATTGCCTCGCGGGGCAACGTGGCGCCGTTCGGTAGATCGACGAAGTCAAAGATCTCGCCATCGAGCATGAGAGCGTCACCCGCTTTGGTAAGCGGATACTGATCGTCACGGCGTTGTGGGACTGGAATGATGTTCATCTTCTTGCTCCTCAGAACCAGCGGCCGATGGCGATCAGGTCAACCGGGTTTGCGCTACGCGCACCGGCCGAGGTGTAGACGCTGAGGGCCACGCTGCTCGCCCCTCGCGATCCGATGTAGATGAAGCGCGAGCTCCCAGAGTTGACGGCCGCAGTGACCACAGGCGTGGCCGAGAATGCGGCTGGATAAGTCCACGTCACTTCTACTGAGGCGGAAGACGTGACCGTGAACCTGCAAATCATCGTGCCATCCGCGAACTTGGTGTAGTCACCGTTCGCGTTCGATCCGGCCTCGATGATCTGGCCTGTCGGCACCCCGCCGTCTTCCGAAACAGCCCCCACGACGCCGTACTCTCGCGTCAAGACGCGGTTCCAGACAATGCTCCCGTCAGCGGCCTGAGATCCGGTCCAGATCCGCGGCTCCGCTGGGGAACTGCCGTCCCGCCAGCACAGGAGATGCCGCCGGCCCGAGCTGCTCTTTGAAACCTGCAACACGTAGAAATATGCCGATGTCTCTGGTCCGCCGGGGGTGTCAGAACCGACGAACATGTAGATACCCGAGCCAAGGTCGCGTTCGGCGAGCGGCGTCGCACCGGTGATATTGATCGCCTCCCCGCCGCACCCAAAGGCCCCCACCTTAAGGAGCTTGCCGCTGGTGGCGTCGGACAAGCTGGACTGCACGGCCGATCCGGTAATCGGCACATCGACCTGCATGGCACTTGACCCCAGCAGCACCCGCCGCACGCCATTGGTCGAGAACCCGATCTGATCCCACGCCGCCCGGTAGAGGCCCATCGTCGTGCTGTTGATGAAGCTTAGCGATGGAGCGCCCACAGTGCCGTTTTGAAAGCGGCCAGCCAACGCCCCGCTCAGGTGGCTCTGGATTTCGGCCAGTGCCGCCGTGAAGGCGTCATAGGCGGATTTCAGGAAGCCCTTGATCGGGACCACTTCGTAATCCTGACCTGCCTGAGTACTGCCGAGGTAGGGGGACGCCAGTGTCAGCTGCGTATCGCTGACCACGGCCGCGATCTCGTAGAGCGGCCCACCCTCAAGTCGGAAGGCCTCGCCTATGCGGGCATTGGCGACCCAGGCCGTTCCGCTGCCCTGGACGGTGGCGCTGCCGTTGGTCACGCTCGCCGTCCCTGTTCTATACCATGTCGCCATGATCAGCTCACCTCGTAGAGTTTCCAGTGGATGGTGCCGCTGACCGTCGGGTCAGCGTTCGAATAGAGCTTGGTCACCCCTTGCGACCAAAGCTCGATACGCAGGTACAGCTGCTGCGGGCCATTCCAGCGTGCGAAGGGCTGGAGCGTCGCGATGCAGCCCCAGTACTCGTCATTTCCGGAGATCGCGCCCTCGGCCTCGGCTGTTCCATTGAAGGCCGCATAGGCGAGGAACGTACGCTCCGAGGGCATCCAGACCTGGTTCACCGGCATGGCGATGCCGGTCGGGATCAGATCCCAGCTCTGGCGCAGCTTCAGCCCGTCGCTGTCGTTCACCGTGAGGACACCGGGGGCAAAGCTGCCCGCGGCGATTTCCAGCTGGCGCGAGATCACCGGCCCGGCAAGCTTGAGCGCGCCGGTGTCCTTGTTCAGCGCCCAGCCGGCCGTCGGCCTCCCGTTTGCGTCCTCTGCATAGTTGTCGGAGCTCAGCGCGCCCGCGATCTGCGCATTGCCAACCGTAAGGTTGCCGATAAATCCGCTGTTTACCGCGAGGTCATTGATCACGGCCTGCTCGATCTGGGTCAGCCCGGTGATCCGGACGTAGTCGGCCCCCAGCAGCGCCGTGGTCGTGGCGCCGCCCGTGCCGTCCGATACACTCACCGCCTCGAAGACGCCTTGCCCATTCAAGCGTAGGACAAAGCCCGCTGAAATCCCATCTGCCTGCGCTTCCGCATATGCGGTCGCACTGGCCATGGCGGAAAGGCTCCCATAGTTGGCCGCGATCTGCGTTTCGGTCGAGGCTATTGCGCCGGCCTCATCCACATAGGCAGTTTCGACCGTTTCAAGGCGGGCGCTGATCCCCGTGATGGGCGTGTCGATCGAAGCCTCGAGAACATCGAGCCGGCCAGCCTGAGCAGAAAGGCCATCCTCGTTATCCTCGACCCGTGTCGTAAGCCCCGTGATCGCCCCGGCATTGGCAGCTGTGCCGTCTTTCGTAACGCTCAGGGCGGTTTGCAGATCGGTAATGGCCATGGCCTGGGTGTCGATATCCCCCTCGGCCTCGCTGACACGCGTGGTCAGGTTCGTCGTGGCGAGCGCATTGGCCGCGATGTCCCCCTCGGCGTCCTCAAGGCTGGACTCCAGCGTGGTAATGGCCTGCGACTGGCTGTCGATCTCTCCCTCGGCCTCGGTGACGCGTGTGGTCAGGTTCGTCGTGGCGAGCGCGTTGGCCGCGATATCTCCCTCGGCGTCCTCAAGGCTGGACTCCAGCGTGGTAATGGCCTGCGACTGGCTGTCGATCTCCCCCTCGGCCTCCGCGACGCGCGTGGTCAGGTTCGTCGTGGCAAGCGCGTTGGCCGCAATATCTCCCTCGGCGTCCTCAAGGCTGGACTCCAGCGTGGTAATGGCCTGCGACTGGCTGTCGATCTCTCCCTCGGCCTCCGCGACGCGCGTGGTCAGGTTCGTCGTGGCGAGAGCATTGGCCGCGATGTCTCCCTCGGCGTCCTCAAGGCTGGACTCCAGTGTGGTGATAGCCTGCGACTGGCTGTCGATGTCTCCCTCGGCTTCCGTGACGCGCGTGGTCAGGTTCGTCGTGGCAAGCGCATTCGCAGCGATATTTCCCTCGGCGTCCTCCAAGCTGGACTCCAGCGTGGTAATGGCCTGCGACTGGCTGTCGATCTCTCCCTCGGCCTCGGTGACGCGCGTGGTCAGGTTTGTCGTGGCGAGCGCGTTGGCCGCAATATCTCCCTCGACCCCCTCAAGGCTGGACTGCAGCGTCGTCAGGTCTTCCGCCTGCGCGGAAATCTCGCCCTCGGCAACGCTGACCCGTGTGGTCAGCGCGTTGAGGGCTTGAGCGTCGATCACGATCCCGGTCTCGGGGTCGGTCAGCACCGCCTGCAGGTCGGTGATCTGCTGCGCTTGCGCCGCATCGACAGCGGCCCGGGTGATGGCTTCCTGCCGCAGTGTCGCCTGCGCGTCGTCAAGCGCGGCCCCGAGCAGGGAGCGCGCACTGGCCTCGGCGATCAACCCCTCTTCCACGTAGCTGCGCTGATCCAGCAGCTGGACCGCAACCCCGCGGCGGATATCCTCGTCGGCCGCCCAGCCCTCCCAGATCGCCCCGATCGAAGCCTCGAGGCCGACGTCCAGATCGGTCTCGACCCCGCTCACGGAGGCCGTCAGAACCTCCCGACGCTGGCTCTCTGCAACCAATCCGGCCTCGGTCTCGCCCACCCGTGCCGACAGGGCATTTGTCGCAGAGGCGTTCGCCGCGATCTCCCCCTCGGCGTCCGTCAGCCCGACTTCAAGCTCGGTGAGCGCCTGCGCCTGCGCCGAGAGCTGCCCCTCGGTCGAGGTGACCCGCGTGGTCAGGGCAGTTGTGGCCGCTGCGTTCGCGGAGATCCCGTCTTCTGCATCGCCAAGCCCCGCTTGCAAGTCGCTGATCTGTTCCGCCTGTGCCTCGTCGGCGGTGGCCCGGGCGCGGGTCTCCTGTGCAAGGCTTGCCTGCGCCTCGCCAAGGGCAGCACCCAGGACTTCGCGGGCTCTGGCCTCCGCGACCAACCCCTCATCTACATAGGCGCGCTGATCCTGCATCAGCACCGCGACGCCAGCGCGGAGGTCTGCGTCGGCCTGCCAACTCTCCCAAAGCGCGCCGATGGACGCCTCCAGCCCCTCAACCTGATCGATCTCGAGCTCAGCCACCGACGCAGCGAGGACCTGCCGGCGTCCACTCTCGGCCGAGAGCCCTGTTTCGGTCTCGCTGACCCGGGCTGTGACCGCATCGAGCGCATCCGCCTGCGCCACCAGATCGCCCTCTGCTGAGGCCAGGTCGGCCTGCAGCTGCTCCACGCTCTCGGTGATCACTTCGCTGGCCTCAGCCCGCACCTGCAAGGTCTGCTCGATCTGCGCGAAGCTGGCACCGACCGAGGCACTCAAAGAGGTGACCTCCTCGGCCGCAGCCGCGCCTCGCTCGTCGACGTAGGCGCGCAGATCGCTTGTCGCCTGCGCTTGTGCGACGGTCACGGCGCGATCGCCTTCGAACTGCGCCCAGCGGTCTGCGATGCTGGCTTCGGTCAGATCATCGAGCTCGCCGGCCAAGGTGCGCGCGGCCTCGACCGACTGGCTGATCGACGCGCTTTCCGGAAGGGCTGCAATGACAACCTCGGCCGCCCCGATCCGGGCCTCGACCCCATCCAGCTCGGCCTGCGTGGCGCGGAGTGCGAGCTCTCCCTCGAGACTGTCGAGCGAGGCCGTCACGCTGGCCATCGTGACCAGCCCGCCCGAAACCGTCAGGGTATCGCTCAGCAGGTCGATGCGGGCGCTCTCCGTATCGAGCGTTACCTCGAGCGTGGTCATGCGGACTTCGAGGCCGTCGATCACCGGGATCTGGGTCGGATCGAGCAGGGCGTCGGAAATTGCGCCTTCGACCCAGGCCTGGGACGCCGCCAGAGACAACTGCCCCTGAACCGCATCCAGCTCGACCCGGACGTCGGTCACCTGCGTTTCCAGCGCCTCGAGGGCGAAGAGCCGCACGGTGCCATCTTCCGGCGAGACGTATACCCCCGCATCAACCAACCGCTGATCGGTCGCAAACTGTGCAGCCGAGAGATCAACCAGCCGCTGCCAGATGTCATCGACGGCGTCCTCCGCGCTGTAGATGCGTGGCATGGCCAGATCGAGGCGCTGCCGCTCGCTGTCGATCCGCGTCGAGAGCGAGACCGGGGCCTCTAGCGGTCCGAGGGCGCTTTCGATGGCCTCGACCAGCGGCAGCCCTCCGATGGGGGCGAGCGGTGCGATATGGGTGGTGATCGCTTCGATGAGAGGCAGCCCGTCGATCTGCTGCAACTCCCCAAAGCTTTCGATCACCGCGTCGCGCAGGGCGGCGATGGTGCCGCTCGCCTCTTCGAGCGTCGCGTCGTGGCGTGCGAAGGCCTCGTCGACCCGGGCGTTGAGATCGTCGGCGAGGTCGGCCTGGGTGAAGCGCAGGTCGGGCGTCGTAGCGGGGAACCAGTCGGTCCAGAGCGTGCGGCGCACGGAGGAAAGGGCCCCCGCGCGCGCCTCGTAGGCCGTGGCGGGCAGGACCGCATCGAAGATCGTCTCACCCTGCCGGATGTAGCTGACGGGCGCAGGGTAGAGCACCTCGGTCGAGCCGGCGCGTCGCACCTCGAAGGCCACGCCCTCCACGGTGTCGAGGATCATGGCTGCATTCCAGGAGAGGCGCAGCGCGGGACGCCGCAGCGCGGCGCCGTCGGATATTGCCACGCCGGTGACCGCGAACCCCGGCACACCTGCATCGCGCCGCGCGGGCGGTGTCAGAGCGGCGGGCGGGCTCGGCAATTCCAGCGCGTCCGTGAAGGTGAAATCCTCAGGGTCCCGTTCGCGCAGCGAGAGCGTCACCACCATGGTACGCAGGTCATAGACCGCCTCGCTGACCTCGAAGAGCTTGGCCTCGTAGCTGTTCCACGGGCTGGTCCAGCCCAAGGTCATGAGCGGTTCGAGCCAGAAAAACTCGGGCGGCAGGCTGTTTCCATGACGACGGAACCGACGTTCATCCCGGAGCATGTCGTTGCCGAGCTGCAGGGCTTGCTCTGCCCATGGAACGGCTGGCAGCTGCAGAGAGGCCGTGCGCCGCCGGCCATCCTCCATTTCCCAATCCGCATTCGTGATCGGGTCAAGCTCCTTCGAGTTCCAAAGGTCCTCGGGCGACAGATGGGTGATGGCGACTGCGTTGTAGGTGGTCTCCAGGCCCGGGAAGGGCTCGAAGTCCTGGGGCTGCGTCACGATGAGGTCGTCATCGCTGATCTGGATCAGCGGACTTGCAGGGGCCGCCACCTGAACCCGGAACACGCCCCCCAGTTCTGCGACCTGGGTGTTGGCGGCCGCATAGAGCTCTTCGAGCACGTCGGCGGGTTCAACGCCCTCTTCAAAGCGCAGTTCAAGGCCTGCCCGATAGCGCGGGCGGGCGGGGTCGCCGACCTCCTCATCGCAGGCATTCATTGCCGCGACCCAGTTGTCGAGTGGCAGATCCTCGAAGGCTGTGCCGCCGCCCCAGACCGACCCGCAAGGCAGGGTGAGGCCGCGATGGATATTGTAGGCGAGGACGATCGGGTTGGTGGAGGTCGCCCAGGTTTCCGGGCTCGACCATCTCTGGTCGCCGAGACCACCCACGCTGCTGTCCAAGCGCGGGTCGTAGACGGGAATGCCGTTCAAGACGAACCGGACCGTGGGGACGGAGGTGAAGACTTCGGTGTTGTAGTCGAAGGTCAGGACCGCGTAGCAGACGCCTGTCCCGATATGGTCGGCACTCCAGGGGCGGTCCTCGTCATCGCCGTAGGTCTCGATCAGCTGGGCATCGGCGCCAGTTTGGCTGCCGTCGTAAAACCGGATCCAGGCGTAGTCGCGGGTGCGGGTGACCTCGCCGTAGATGTCGCGGTCGGTGCCCTCATTGTAGCCCACGACTTCGCGATGGGTTTCCTCGTCGCTGAACGTGGTGATCGGCAGCCCGAAATCGGCATGCTCCACCTCGCCGAACTCGCATTCCTCGCCGTTGATGATGAGGCCATCGAGCGTGCAGCCCTTGAGGTCCGAGACCTCGATCACATGGGTGAGGTAGCGGTTATTGGACCCATGCGAGTTACGATAGACGACATGGCCGCCGGTCGCCGCCCAGCCAAGGACGGTCCCTTGCGGATCGGTCCCGCCGGAGGTCGTGGCCGAGGTTTCGATCCCACCGCCGCGCGCACCCTTCTGCCGGAGCCGTTGCGAGAGCAGCGAGAAGCCGATCGAGAGACCGGTGCGGATCAGCGTTCCGGCGAGCGTCGAGGCCATCACGGTCATGAATGCCGCACTTAGCCCGGCGATGAGCCCGCCGGCGACACCTGCTTGGGCCGGGGTCGCAGCAAAGATCGCAAGGGCCAGAGCGAGAGAGACCAGTCTGATCATGGCCGGAACATTCGTGTCGCGGCGCTGAGCCGGATCACGTCGAGGCCGACGCGGGGATGCACGACATGGATGTAGGCGCCGCCGACGATCCCGAAACAGGCCGCGCGACCCTGGTGAAGTTGCGCCACGTCGCCGACCCGCGCGGCACACCACCCCGACAGCTCCTGCAGGCGGGCGGCCGCGAGATCACCAGCAGCGCTGAAGCCGGCCTCTGCCAGCTGCTCGGCTGCGACGCGGCGCGAGGCATATCCCGAGCGGAACTCAGCGATCGGATCGGCCCCGGTCAGAAACAGGACCCAGTCCGCTGCGAAGATCGCGCCGTCGAACTGGCCGAGGCGGTAGCGCGGGGTTTCGCGCAGGCTGGTGATATAGCGGTGCAGCAGGACGGCGCGGTCCATCATTTGCCTCCCCACGGCACTGTCCAGTCACCGGCGACATCGGAATATTCCCGGAAGCGGTCAGAGGCGTTGCGCAGCTTGAGGGCGGCGGACGAGCGGAAGAGCGGGAGCCCGAACGTCAGGCGCCGGGCCGAGGTCGAAATGCTGAGTTCCACCCGCGAGGCCTCCCCTTTGGGGCCGAAGGCCTCGGGCGCTTCGTTCAAGGTGCCCTTCACCATCCGGATCGGGTCCGAGACCGGGAGGCCGCTTTGCAGGTCCATGGGGCAGACGTGGATCTCCACCTCGGCGTTGCGGGGCTCATAGGCGCGCAGCGCTTGTCGCACCTCGTCCCGCAGCGGCGGCAGGGTGACCCGGTGGGTCTGCACCTTCAGGCCGATGGCGGCCCTGATCGGGGCGACCTCGATGACCGCGCCCGCGCCGAAATAGAGCCGGCTCTGACCGCTGGTGATAAAGGTCTGGTGGTCGTCGCCGGTCCAGAACCCGATCCCCTCGATCACGCGGGTGGTGCGGTGGCGCGCCGCGATCCAGAGCAGCACATGGGCATCGGTGCCTTGCCGTTCGGCGGCCTGCGCCAGCTGATATGCGTCAAGTTCGGGCATGCTACCTCAGGGTCTGGGTCCAGGAGAGCGTCCCACCCTCCGAGAGGACGGCCTTGCCGGTGCCGTAGTCGGCACTTGAGAGACGGGCCTTGCAGGAGGGGCTGACGAGCTGCACCGGCGTCCCTGGGGCCACGCCGAGGCGCAGCGCCGGCACGACAGACAGCGTGGGCGTGGTCCCACTGGCGGATGCGGTGCCGCCCGTCACGAGGCGGTGAAGCGCATGGCGGGTGGGCGCGCTGCCATAGCTGAAGCCGAGGTAGTCACCGGGCGAGAGGGAGTAGCCTTCGGGCAGCCCTTGGAGGCTGAGGCCGCTCATGTCGGTGGCCAGATCAGCGATGAGGGGCTCAGCCGCGCCGAGCACTGTTCCGTCGGGATCGGCGCGGGGGCCGACCTGGCGCTTGTCATGCAGCAGGAAGCTGGCGCCCGGCTCCTCCAGCAGGGCGATCAGGGCCTCAACTGCGGCGAGCTCGCGGTGGCGGTCCTTGTCGAGGGTGATCTCGCCGGTCCAGAGGCGCGCGCCGATCCGGTGGGTGATGACCTCGCCACCCCCGGTCTCGCTGCTGGTGAGGGCCGCTCCCAACCGGAAGGTCACCCGGCTGATCGGGAGCAGGTCGAAGAAGAGGGCGGTGGAGAGTGGAAAGGTCAGCGCCATCAGCCGACCCTCCGCGGATCGCTGGCGATGCGGGCATAGGTCGCGGGTGCGACGTTGCGGTCGTAGTCGCGGATCATGTCGACGGTGACGCCGCGGGCCACCTGCTGGGTGCGGAAGTCGAACTCGCCGGAGGGTTGCACCAACAGCTCGACCCGGACGGGTTGGTCGTCGCGTTGAAGAGGGCTGCGCGGGGCGGGCTCGGGACGGAGCGCCGGGGCGTAGCGTGGGCCGATCGAGCTGACGTGGCCGCCGTCGGCATAGCCGCGCAGGGTGCCCCGTCGCAGCGCCTCCAGGTTGCCGACGCCGATCCGGCGCGTGGCGCCTGCGTCGAAGACGAATTCCTCTTCATGGACCACGCCGGCCACACGGGTCGGATCGCTGCCGCCGGTGGGCCCGCCGTTCGCGAAGCCCGGAATGCCCAGGAGGGAGCCGACGCCGCCGATCGCCAGCGACAGCAGCGAACCCGTGCCGCCCCCGGTCATGCCGCCGGCGATGGCCTGTTGCAGGGCCGTGCCGAAGGTCTCGAAGCCGCCGCCCAGTGTCCCGAGGTTCCCGGTGGCTGCGATGGCCGACTGCGAGAACGTGTCCATCGCGGACTGCGCGGCGCCCAGCCGGTCCGTCCAGCCAAGAGCGCCCATAGGGTTGGCCGCACTCCAGCCCGAAGGGCGCTCGAAGCCGACGAAGGCCTGGGTGGCCTGGGTCACGTCCGTCGCGGCCAGCAGCTGCTTCAGGACACCATTTTCGCCGGTCAGTAGCTCCTGCCAGACGTATTCCAGCTGGCCTTTGATATCGCCCAGATTGCCGATGCCGCCCAGAGACGACAGCAATCCCTGGCCGCGCTCGGCGTGGTGCTGGAACAACCCGAAGGACGTGCCGCCATCGCCGACCGCCAGCGGGTTGAACGCGCTCTCGGCCGAGACGTTGCCGAGGATGCCTGCGATCTGGTGCGGGGCGAGACCCTTTGCGCCGAAGTACTCCCAGACCTGCCGGGCGACGTCCGAGCCGATGCCCGCGCCGCCGGCAGCGCCGGTGAGGTTGGCCGCTGCCCCGGGCAGCGCGCCGGTGATGCCGCCATTGATCACCACAGAGGCCGCGGTGACATGCATGGCGCCAGTGGCCATCGACTGGGTCGAAATCGTCGGCACGGCGGGGGTCTTGCCCGTGAGCCGATCCCAGATGCCGGCAAAGCCACCGAGGTCATCGAAGGTGCCGTGATCCGTGCCAAGCAGTGCATTTTTGATGGGGTTGCCTACGCCGAGCTCGAAGATCGTGTCGCTGATGTCTGCCGCAAGCTCACTGAGCGCGCCGCGGATGTCGCCGCTGCGCAGGGCGTCGAGCGCCCCGTCGATGGCGTCTTCGCCGGCCGACTGGAGGTCGCGCCAGGTGTCTATCTGCCGCTCCAGTTCGCGGGTGGCCTCGGCCGTGGCGAAGGCCTGCTGACGCATCGCGTCCGCCAAAGCCCCGGCTGGGTCGAGGCGCATCTGGCGGATCTTCTGCTCCGCCTCTGCCAACGCGAGCAGCCGGGTGCGTGTGGCCTCCGACTCGCCCAGCAGCGCGGCCTCCAGCCGGAGCATCTCCAGCTTCTCGGACTGGCCCCGCAGGTAGTCTCGCACCGAGGTGGCCGCATCGGTCTGGCGCTGAACCCGTGCCGAGGCCACATAGGCGGATTGGAGCTCCTGGATCACGGCCTTCAGCCGGGTCTTCTCCGCGCCCTCGGCCAGTGCTGCGGCCGCGATCAGGGGGCGCAGCTGTAGCTCCTGCTGGAGGACGGTGTTCGCCTCCTCGGCGGTGAGCGTGCCGGCGGCGACCTGGGCGGCAAGCCGGGCGCGGACCTCGGTCTCGCCCCGCAGATCGCTCGCTTGGGCCCTGGCGCCGGCGATGGTCTCCTCTATCACCCGGTTGCGCGCCCGTTGCGCAGCTGCTGCGCGCTCGGCAGCCGTCGTCTCTCCGGCCTCAGCTTCAAGCAGGGCGCGGCGGCCTTCCAACTCTGCCCGGACCAGCGGGTTGCGCTCGTTGATCAGCGCGATCTCGATGCGGTCGAGCGCCGCCTGGCGCTCCTTGCGGGCGTTCAGTGCATCGAGGGCGGCCGAGGTCGCCTCGATCGCCCGGGTGATCCGGTCACGCTGAACCTCGTCGAGGTCCGGGGCCGCCAGCCCGCCCTGAAGCGTGGCGAGTTCGTTGCGCAGACGCTCGGCCTCGATCCCGCGCGCGTTGACCCCGGCACCATCTGCGATCCGCAAGGCCGCTGCCCCGCGCTGAGAGGCCTCGGAGCGGTTGTTTCGCGCGTCGCGCTGATCGCGGATCGCCTGCAGGGCGGCCAGTTCCGCGCGGAGCTCCTCGATATCGCCGACGTTGTGACGGCTCGCGGCCCGGGTTCCGGCGACCTGCTCGGCCCGTGCCAGGCGCGCCTGCAGGTCGGTAATTTGCTCGTCCAGCTCCGGCCCCGACAAAGCCCGATCGATGGTCCTGCCGATCCAGTCGAAGGCGGAACTGGCGCCGGTGGCGACACCTTGCCAGGCGCGCCCGAGCAGGGTGGTCGCGTCCGCTGCATCGACGAGCCGGTCCGGCAGCGCCTCCAGAAGTCGGGCTTGCGCCTCGATCAGCCGGTTCTGGCCGGCCAGTTGCGAGACCTGCCGCGCGACGGCGCCGTCGATCAGCCCATATTTGTTGTAGAGTTCGTCTGCGGCGTTGGCGGGATCGGCAAAGAGCTCGGTCAGGGCTTCACGGCCGGCTTCGGCCGTCAGCCCCATGGTCGTTGAAAAGTCCTTTGACAGGCCGATCAACGCCTCGAAGTTCTCCGCCCCGATCCGCCCGGTCCGCAGGAAAGACGACTGCATCGCGCGGGCCGCCGACACCGAAATACCTGCAGCGGCCGCGCCGGCCCGCGCTGCGGCCTCCATCTCGGCCGCCGTTCCGGTCACGGCCCGGCCGAGACCTTCGCTTGCGGTCTGAACTTCCTTCGTCGACCGCAGATAGCTGTTGTAAGCCGTGCCAAGGGCAATGACCGAGACAGCCGCGAGGCCAAGCCCCACGCGCATGGGCGTGAGCGCCTGTGTCAGCGCGCGGAAGGTGCGACCGACGCCGCCGTAGATCTGTGTGATCTGCGGGCCCTGTTGCAGCAGCACCTGGGTGGGTGGCATGCCAAGGATCAACGACTGGAAGACGTCGTTCATCTGGTAGGAGAGGTTGCGGGCCTCCCAGGTATCCAGCTTGATGGCGCCGGTGTGGTCGCGCACCAGGGCCGTTGCCGGCGCGATCTGCGCCGCGGCCACTTCCCGGGCGCGCGCCGCTTCCATCGCTGAAAGCGCACCTAGACGCTCGGCCTCGGCGATGTCGCGCAGCTCCTGCTCATACTGCTGGCTGGCAGCGAAAAGCGGATTGTAGCGGGCGCGCACAGCGTCGAGCTCAGCCCGGTAGAGCACGCTTTCCTGGCGCGTCGCCGCAACCTCGGCACCGAGCCCACGCAGGGCATTCTGCTGGGAGGTCGTGGCGGCGACGATCGCACGCTGATTGTCCGCCGTCGGTTGGGCAGCGCTTTCGAAGCCAGAGAGGTTTGTGGGTAGTTTGCGCTCGACGGGCTGGAGTGTGGTCCCAAGAGCCCGTGCGACCCGATCGCGCGCCTCAATCTCGGCGGCGGCGAGCTCCCGATTGGCGGCGGCAGCTTCGCGGACAGCGGCGGTTTCGCGAGTCAGCGCCTGGGTGTGGGTATCGAGATCGTTCGCGGTCGCGGCGGCGGCACCGCCGACCGACGTGATATCCTTCCGGGCTTCGGCCGAGGCAGCCTTAAGCTGCGAGCCGTCGCCCTGAAAGCGGAAGGACATCACGAAGGGGTCGGCCATCAGTCACTCTCTGCAAAGGTCGCAAGCGCCGTGCGCTCCATCTCCTGCAGATCAGCGAAGACCTCGTCTTCCAGCTTCAGCCGTCGCATCACCACGTCTACTGCGGTGTAGTCCAGGCCAAGGTACCAATTGCCCCCTGAACCGCTCATGACCCGCCACTGCGTCTCGCATGCGATCCAGGCGATCAGGCTGTGCCAGTTCTCGGGCCAAATCTCGAAGGCATCGTCTTCCCTGGGGACATGGTCGGGAAGATCGAGCCCCATTGCCTGGAAGTCGGCCAGGACGTCCTCGTCGGGCGTCGTGGCCACGCGGTCATCCGCGCGGCCGGTCCGATGCAGCGCCCAGACGCGCGCCGCCTCGGTCAGTTTCCCAGGCGGGCCTCCTGGCCGGCCAGGCTGTCCGCATAGGCGTTGTAAACGCCGGTCCGGAACCAGCTCAGCTGCAGCGCCGCCTGGATCGCCTCCTCGGTGAAGGGCACCGGATTGCGGTCCTCATCCACCACATCGTCCCAGCCCTTCACGACGTCCCGCAGCTCCGCGTGCTCATGGTCGGCCCGCTCACGGACGCTGCCGAGGGCCGCATAGGCGTCCTGCGCCGCAATCGCCTCATCGCGCCCCTTGGGCTCGAAGAGCACTTTCAGCTGCTGCTCGATGATTTTGCCGGGCGTGTTCGGGTCGGGCATGCGCACGGTGACCGGCCACCAGTAACGTATGCTTTTGGCGAGGGTGAATTTCATCTGGTCTATCCTTCAGTCTGTGAGTGAAATGCGGGTGAAGCGCCCGTCCAGAAACTCGGACGCAGCTCGCGCCCAGATTGGATGTTCACCGTCCGATGTGAGGGCGTAGAGCACGGCCGGGGCGGCATCCGCTTCGAGAAAGCAATGCCCGATCACGGCGTACTCGCCCCCGGACTTTGCATGTTTCCAGCTGGACCCCTGCGGCGCCGCAATAGCTACGGCTTCCATTTCGATCGACATCACGTCTGGGGTCTTCATGGCACTTGCCCTCAGCTGCAGAGTTATGAAGGCTCCCGCAGTCGTCTCTCTGCGGTTGGGCACTTGTCCTGACCTCCGCACCCGCCTTCCCGGTGCATTGGTGTGGGTCTTGGCCGGGTCCTGAAGCGGACCCGGCCTCACCGCTCCCCATGGAATGCCTGGATCAACGAACCGTCAGCACCAGCTCGTCCATGCCGGCATCGGGGCAGAGCATGAGCGGCAGCGAATAGTTCACGATGCCATCGGTCTGGCCCTGCGTCGGCCGGCCGATCTCAACCTTCGGCGCGGCCACTTCCACGATGTTGCCGGCGACGGTGCCATGCACCAAGGCCAGTGCCCCGCGCGTCCGCTGCTGGGCGATGTCGAACCAGTTCACGGTCGCGACATCCCGCGCCTCGACCACGGCCGTGCCCGTCGAGCTGCGATCGGTGATCGCCATCACCTCGTCCCCGATCAAGAAGCGCGGGGTAAGCGTGTTGCCCAGATCGACGCTCAGGCTTTCGGCCACGGCCGACCAGCCGTGCAGCGACATGGTGGTGTTCGCCTTCGACACGATCACCGGCTTGGTCCAGGCCGACTGGTCCACCGCCGGCATTGCGCCGATATCCGAGATCGTGCCCAAGAGGCCCTGGTAGGTGAAACGGAGCTTCGGGATGCCCTTCGGCGTGAAGGTCATGGTGAAGGTGGCGCGCCCGCCGAGAAGGACGTGCTGCACCTTCTCCGAGATGAAGTAGAGCGAGCCGCTCTCCTGGTCATCCTCGACGACGCTGTATTCGACCGAGGTGCTGGCCGTGACGGTCTCGGAAAGCCCGGACACGCGCAGGAGCGAGCCGTAGGCCGGCACGTCGCCGGCCGCGCCGGCGCCCGCGATCTCGACGTCGAATTCCAGCCGGCCGTAGAGCCCGGCCAGCAGGACACCCTGGTTGCCCATGTAGGGCAGCAACAGGTCGCGGTTGACCTCTTCGCCCTCCATCGGCGTGAAGGTGACGTTCGAGGCCACCATCGCATCGGCGGCGGCCGGCGCCGCGTCGGCGCCATAGGTGGCTTCGATCTTGTGCAGGATGGCGAGCTTGCGCCAGCGGCGGATGGCCATGATCAGGTCCCTTTCGAGGAGCGCGCGGGCGTCTTGGCCGCGGCAGGTTCAGCTTCGGCCACCAGCTCCGCCTGGGCGTCCTGGGCCTGTTTGTCGGCGTCGGAGCTCAGCGCCCCGGTCGCCTTGTCCCGGATGAACCGTCCACCGGTTGCCGGGCGCGAAATCGTCTTCGGCTTGCTCATGCGGTGCCTCTCAGCTGGTCTTCGATTGCGAACTGGATTTCATAGACTTGGATGCCGTCCACGAAATGGATGAGCTCGGCGGCCGTCAGGTAGAAGACGCCAACCGCATCTTCACCCGGTTCCCAGCCGATCATGGCGGCGACGATCTCCTCGATCAGCGTCTCGGCCTCATCCAGGCCGCGTTCGCCCAGGCGATCGAGCGAGGAGACGAAGAGCGCCACGGAGATGTGCCGCAGGACCGGCTGACGATAGGCCCCCGACATCACGTCGGGCTTCTGGCCACGGGTGCCGAGCGGCAGGACATAGGCCGAAGCCCCGGTGGGCGGCTTCGCACCTGATTTCAGGAGGACGACGAGATCGGCCGAGCCGCGCACGCGCTTGCCGAGCGCGGGCACCTCGTCCTTCAGGCGAGCGATGACGGCTTCGAGCATCAGGGTTCTCCGGCCAAATTGTCGAAGTAGATGTTCACCAGGTCGGCGATCACCGACCGGTCCTCGTTTGACACGCCCAGGTAGGGACGTGCCGGGATGGAGCCAAATGGCAGCGGGCGCGACCGATCCTCCCCGTTCGGCCCGAAGTGCTGCCAGCGGCCGAAAGCCCCCACCGCCGCGCCGAGCTGATGCACGGCCGAGTAGATGACATCGCTGCCGACCTCGACGAAATCAGGGCCCGCCTCGAAATGGATGGAGTTCCGCAGGCGATGGCTGTCGAGAAGGGTCTTGCCTCCCTTGTTCTGGACGCGCCGGCTCATCGTCCATTGCACGCCATCGGGGCCCACGTTGGTCCGATCAATTCGCGTCATTGCGGAACGAGTGAGGTGTGTTCCGATATCCTCCATGAGGGAAGTGCTATCGTCGGCCGCCGCCATGAACCGTCTCAGGGCACTATCGCCCAGCAGTTCTTCGCCTGAGAGCTTGATTGTGATGCCGGCCATCTCAGAACCCCTTCAACCGGTCGCGGGTGAGCAGCCGTTCCGGGCCGTCGGTCATGGCGACGCCCGGCGAGGTGGTCTGCGGCGGCGCGTCCCCGGTACCGCCCAGGGACAGCTCACCCCGGCCGACTTTCTCCAGGAAGGCTACGGCCTCGGCGCGCAGCTTGGTCTGCGCCTCCGTTGCCATGCCGACGTTGGAATAGAGCCGGTGAACCGCCAGATCTCGGCAGAGCACAGCGAGCATGCGGGGCGGTTCCGCCATGGGCAGGGTGACCGCCTTCGCGATCCGGCTGTCGATCTCGGCTGAGGCGTCGTCGAGCGCGGCCTGCAGGCGGGCGTCGTCGACCTGATCAGCATCGCTGTCGAAGTCGGTCAGTTGTACCAAGTCACGCGGCGGGATGCCCGCCTTCAGCTCGGAGAGGCTCGCGTAGCTCGGCACCGGATCAGGCCTCCGGGTCCAGGTCGGGGCGCAACACGATCATGAAGTCGGGATCGCCCTTCAGCGCCTCGACCATCTCGTCGCTCAGATCATCCTCGGCGAGATGGGTTTCGCCATGATCGAAGCGCCGCCCACCACGCCGGCGGCCACCCCGCGCGTAGCAGATGACCACGGCAGCAGGCACCGCCGCCTCCTCGTCAAGCCCGAGGGCCGACGCCTCAAGCGAGGACTCGTCGGCCGTGCCGCCCGTGACCCGGGTGATGAGGGTCTCCTTTGCCGTCGCTGTGGCCGTCCCGGCATCGCCTGGCGGGGCCGTCGAACCTGCGCCGTTATCCTGGTCCAGGACGGGGGGCTGCGAGATCGCCGGAACCTCGACCTTCTCCTCGGCCGGCTTTGCAGCCGTGGCGATCTTTTTGGTGGTGGAACGTGCCATGTCAGTCTCCTGTCAGCTCATGAAAGGGGCCGGACCTGCCGGCCCCTCGCGGAACTGATCGGTGGGGGGCGCGATCAGAGGGTCAGGCGACCCTCGACCATCAGGTCGGCCGTGTTGCGCCAGACGTTGGTCGCGCCGGCCGCGTTGCGCTCGGCCGTGAGGATTTCGCGGGCGGCGCCTTCGTTGGCGGCCGAGACCACCAGCAGCTTCGGCTTCAGGTTCAGCTTGCGGCCGCGATGGCCCTTCATCTCGAGCATCGCCTGGCGGGCCGCCGCGTAGTTCTCCGGGGTCAGGGCCTGGCGGGACGCGTAGACCAGTTGCCAAGCACCAAAGCCGGCGGCGCAGCGGCGTTTCGCCCCCCAGAGGAACTCGTCCTTGTGGAAGACATTGTCGTCGGTCAGCGAGGTCTTTGGCGTGATCTTGGCCGCTTCGCGGTCTTGGTAGATCATCGGCTTGATGACGCGGGTGTCGTCGATCAGATACCAGGCCGCGCCCGTGCCGCCGCCGAAGTTCGAAACCGAAACCTCATTGCCATCGGCATCGAGGACAGGGTGATCGGTGTCGAAGAAGTTCTGGCCGTCGTAGTGCTCCGTATCGAAACCCTTCTCCAGCTGTTCCCAGACCAGTTCGTCCGGCAGCTCGGCCGCCGTCTGGCCCATGTCGGAGGCGATGGGCGTGTAGATGCCCACCTGGTCATCGGCGATATCATCGACCGGAACGGCGATGGTCTTCTCGAACTTGCGGTTGCGGATCACAAAGCCCGAGGTTTCCAGGCGCTCGATGAAGCGCTCGCCGACCCATTCGCGCATCGGGCCCAGCTCGGAGAGCTTCGGGTAAACTTGGTCGCGCGTGGTGGAATTGACCGTCATGGCGATGCGGCCATAGGTGGTTTCCACCCCGGTAAGGCGGGTGTTGAAGGCGGTGGTAATGCCGGTGTTCAGGGCGGCCAGCGCGGCCTTGGTCACGTCCATGTGCTGTCTCCTCAGCGGATTTCGACGACGACGCCGGCGGGCAGCACGTCGAGGCATTTGCCTGCGACCAGCGTGCCGGCCGCGCCGACGGTGTTGTCATCGACGACGAAGACGTCGCTGCCGATGTCGGTGCGATCGAGGCTGCCATCGTTGGCGACCAGGAACGGACCGCGCTCGATCTCGACGTAGGCGTCACCGGCCGCGCCGGTTTCGTTGTCGGCCTCGGAGACCGCCACGCCGCGCATCACCGTGCCGGTGGGCGTGGCCGGGGTGGCATCGCCGGCGGCATTCAGCGCGACCAGGGCGCCGGAATAGATCACCGCGGCTGCGGCCACGGGATCGACGAAGCGTTCGCCCTGACCGACGCGGGTGCGGGGCGTGTTCTTGGCAAGAGCCGTCATATCAGCGGTCCTTCACGGTGGCGTTGCGGGTGGCGAGGAACGTGTCCTCGGAGAGGCCCATCTGGCTGCAGATCTGGCGCTCTTCGGCGGTGAGCGTCTCGGGCTTCGGCTCGGGCTGACCCTCGATGACGCGATGACCCGAGAGGAGCACCGGTGCGCTTTCGGCCCAGGACTGGAACGAACCCAGGTCCTTCGAAGCGAGCTGGCGGGCCCAGGCTTCCATGCCGGGGATCAGCTTGCCTGCGGCGCGGGCGGCTTCCAGGGCATCGTCCACCTTGCCGCCATCCAGTTCCTGCTGGATCGAGGCCAGCTGGCGCTGGGTGTCCTGGAACATGGACATCGGCACGAAGCGCGCCGGGTCCGGATCGGTCGGGGCCGAGAGGCGCGAACAGATCTGGCGCACGCTGTCGTCGCCCTCGATGCCGGCGGCCTGGATGACCGAGGCCAGCTGGGTTTCGCCATCGAGCAGCGCGTTGATGCGCGTCTCGACAGCATCGGGGTCCTCGGCCGTCAGGCCGAGCAGCCCCGCGATCTTCTCGAACGGGTCCATGTCGATTTCCTTGGAAGCGAGTTGACGAAGTTGCGGCAGCGCCGGGGTGTTCACGAGGCCGGCACCCTCGATCAGGGTCACCTGCCGGGTGCGCCGGTCGGTCTTGAAGACCGGGGAGAGGAACCGGTAGCTGCGATCCTCCAGCGCCGCGCGCCCGGCCTCGGTCCATTCCACCGAGGCCATTACGCGATCACCGTCAGCTACCAGCCCGGTGATCCAGCCCGCCGCCCGGGTGTCGATCGGTGGCCGGAAGCTGCGGTGATCGAAGTCGATCGGCAGCACGCCCCCCGGCGCAAGCGCCAGGCTGCGGGCGATAACCCCCTCGGGATCGTCGAGGGTCATCGACAAGCGCGGGTCGGCCGTCTTGAAGGCCCCGATCGGGATCAGCTCGATCCGGTCGGACACCTCATTCGGCAGGGGCGCCAGGGCGCACATATGGCGGACGGTGTTGTTCATGTCCCGGATGTGCCACGGCACCGGAACAAAGCCCCCCCTGAACAACTCTATGCCCGTCGCCTGCTGTCCGCGCGACGGGCCGTGGCCTGGGTCATGTCAGAGGGTGTTTAAAAATCCCGGAGCGCGTTTAAAAAGACCCGGCCCGGGATTTAACGGCCCAGTGGGCCTCGCGACCTCCCGTGGCCCTCACAGGGCAAAAATCGGGGGTACCCCTGAAGGGGTCAGAGCAGCGTCTCGCCGACCAGGTCGGCAATCAGCGCAGTATGCGCCTCATAGAGCTGCCGCAGCCGCTCGGACGGCACGAAGGTGTAACGGATGGCGCCGGCCCGCTCCAGGACCAGGAGGAAGGCGTGGCGGAAGATCGCATTGGCGTCTTCCTGCGACAGAGCTGCAAGCCGTTCCATCTGCTGGTTCATCCGGCCGACCATGGCCTGGATCACGTCGACCTCTTCGCGGGCGGGGCCCATGATGGCCTGCAGGGCGGGACCGGGCGTCGCGCGGGCAAGCGAGCCACCGCCGGGTCCGACGGTGGTGATCGCGCGGGCGCCCGTCGTCAGCATGAGGTGGAGCTCATCATAGACGAACGGCGCTTCGGTCAGCTGCAAGGTGACGATCTCGCCGCCCTGGGGAACGGGCAGGTTCTCGGGGAAAGCCCGCTCCGGGTCCGCCTTGGGGGCAAAATGCGTATCGACGGGCGCGCCCACGATATCCGTGGTGACTGCCACGCGGCGGTCATCATAGGCATGACGCACCCGCAGATGCTGGGCGATGCCGCGCAGATGGGTCCTTTCGGTGGCGCTGGTCTCAGGCAGCAGCTCGTCGACCTGTCGCTCCAGGTCCAGCCAGGCCGCGCCCGGATTGGAGCTGAAGCCGGGATGGACACCCAGAGGCACCTCGGTCACCTCGCCGGTGCGCGGGTTGGTGTAGGGTCGCGTCTCAACATCTTCACCGCGAGAGAGCGCAAGACCGCTTTGCTCGAACTCTTTCTGGGTCATCGGTTGGGCACGGCATCCGCAAAAGAAGCCATTGGGCGGGTAGATTTTGAGCCAGATAGGGTCATCCACATGGAAAACCTTGCCGTCGTAGGCCTCATGGCTGTGCCGCTTCGTCGGGCGTTCGACCTGCAGATACTGAAGATAGGGAAATGAGCGCTTGGTCCGTTGGACTTGCGCCCAATGCCCAGCAGCGTGGGCCGTCCGCATATTGGTGTCGAAGATGGTCCGCAGCCGGCGCTGCGACCCCAGCTGCACCAGGGATCGCTCCCCGGTCAGCGGATCAGTCACCTCCTGCTGGCCCCACCACCCGCGCTTCTGCAGGCGCGGGATCAGCTGCTTCTGGAAGTGCTCCAGCGTCTGACCGCTGTCGAGCGTGCGGTCGAGTTCCTCGCGGATCGTGGTCAGCACATCGTCCTGCATCGCCTTCGCTACGACGAAGTTGCGGGCATGCTCCTCGCGCCAATGGTCCAGGTGACTGAAGCGCTGCAGCTCGGGCGCATAGCCCTTGGACCGGAAATACGCGATCGCCTCTCGGAACTTGAGGGGGCGGAGCTGTTCCATGGTCAGTCCTCGATCGGGGCGTTCAATTCACCGGCCACCCGGGCCGCGAAGCTGGCGCGGGTCATGAGTTCCTGCACGTTGGCAGGGATGGACACCGCAGGGAAGCCCTCAAGAAGCGCGCGCACCTCGTCAACGCTCCGCGCCCGGGAAATCTCCTCGATGAGCGAGGCCAGATCCTCCTCGATCGCCGCACCCATCGCGCCGTCTTGGACCAGCTCCTCGATCAGCAGGTCGATGGCATCCATGCTGATCTCGGGCTCAATCTCCCGAGCCGCGAGCTGGCGCTGATCTTCGGGCGCTGCCGGTTGCGGGGCCGTGGGCGCGGCGGCGGATACGGTCAACACCTCTTCGCCATCCTCGGGCTCGGACAGGTTGAAGGTCTTGCGCACGTCCCGGATGGTGATCTTCAGCCCCATCTTGGGACCCTTTTCCATGAGCTGCAGGAGGTCCTTCGGCTCGATCACCTCGGGCTGCAGAAACCGGATGCGCGGGCATTTCACGCGGCGGCCGTCCCCGAAATGCAGCAGCGTCAGGGGCTGGGCCAGATCCCGCATCAGCGTCGCGGCCAACTGCTCGGCATCCGCATCACGGATGTCGGAGCGCACCTCCTCGTGGATCTTGCCCACGGCATGGCCGCCGGCAATCGCATCCGTCGTGGCCACCTGGCCCAGGACGCCCTTCGACAGCTGCTCGTCCCAATACCGCGCCGCGCCCTCGTAGAGCTTGTCCGCGCCCGTCGAGGAGGCCGAGACGATCTCGACTTCCATGTTCTTCGGGATGATCGCCGCCATGTCCACGCCGATCTGGCGCACCGCGCGCAGCAGGGTGCGCCGGTCCTCGATGCTGGCGCTGGTGTCGTACTTGCCCAGGCGCAGCGGGTGGCCATAGGCCTCCCCGAAGATCGCCCAATCCCGCAGCGAGAAGTTCTTGAACATGTAGGCCCAGGCCGCCAGCCGCGCGAGACCTGCGCGGATCGGCAGGCCGGACTTGGCCCGCGCCTGGTGGACGATGAACTTGAAGGGCGGCAGCGGCACTGCTCCCGCGAAGTCCTTCATCAGGAGCTTGCGGCCGGTGACCTGATCGTATTCGAACCAGCGCGGATCGCATTGCTCCAGCCCTGCGACCTCCCAGCGGCCACCGCCATACTGCCACATGATCTCGGTGACCGAGTATCCCTTGCCGATGGCGTCGAGCATGTCGATCAGGTCTTCCTTGATCGCGGCCGAGGACAGCGCCTCACGAACGAGCTCGGCCGCCTCCTTGGCGGGCTCACTGTCATCGCCGGGCTCTACCCGCATCTCCAGCGAGCGGATGGCCCGCTTCCGCACCCCCAGCACGGCAGCATAATGGAGGTCTTTCTCCTCCATCTGCTCGGCCAGTTCCAGGTAGGAGGTGGCGTCGCCGGTTTCTGCTTCGCGCAGGATCGCCGAGAGCCGCACGGGCTCGATCCCGTCGGCCGGGTGCCCCGCCTGGATATGGCGCACGGAGCCGATGGTAGGCTGCGCGATCTGTTCCAGCATTTCCGCCTTCTTCGGCATCGGCAGCGGGCGGCCGTATTGGTCGATCAATGGCATCACCATGCTCCTCGCGTGGACCCCCAGCGGCCACCGCCGCCGTCCATGTCATCGTCTGCGTCGTCATCTTGGGGCGCAAAGCGGGACCGCGCCCCGGGCACGCCTTGGTATTCGTAGGAGGAGGGTTCGAGCTCGGCCGCTGAAACCGCCATCGCGCCGGCCCAGAACCGGTCGGCGTGACCATCGCTGTCGCCGTCCGCGATCAGCCGGCGCGTGCCGGTCACACCCACCTGGCTCTTGATGGAGTGGAGATCCGCGCGCAGCACCACGTCCCCGGCCGGCAGCCGGGTCTTGCGGTCCTGCATGCTCTCCTTGAGCGAGGTGGCCATGTCGAGCTTGGCGGCCGTGGAAAACAGCACGCCTTCTACACGACCCTCGCCGTGCCGGCGCTTGGCATCCTCGACGGGCTTCTCGCCCATGCCGGTTTGGTCCATCCGGCAGCGCACTACGCGGTAGCGCTTGAACACCTCGGCGAGCAACTGATCCTGCTCGGCGAAGCTGATGCGACGCCGGGCGATGATCTCGCGGGTCCAGAGGACATCGCCGACAACTTCCACCACCCAGATCACAAAGAGGTCGTTCCGGGCCGCGATATCGACGCCGACGTAGCACAGCCCACCCTGGTAATGTTCGGGCTTGCCGGCCGTGTCATGCTCGCAGGCGGAGATCAGGTCGTAGTCCAACCAGGAGGAGGCCTCGTCGAGCCACTTCAGCTCGTATTCCTGGGCCCAGGCATCCTCGTCGGCCATGCCCGCGCGCAGCATGTCGACGTCTCGATCGAGCCCCATGGCGACGGCCTGATAGATGTCCACCGTGTGACGCGACCAGACGCTGTCCTCGGCGGTCATCAACTCGAAGAACTTGTTACCCTTGCCATTCGGCGTGGAAATCACGCGCAGCTTCTGCTGCCCCTTCGAGATGACGGGGAACAGGGCGGCCCAGATTTCGCGGCTCTTGGCATGGAAGGCGAACTCGTCGAGGATCACGTTGGCCGAAAAGCCGCGGGCTGTGTCAGGGTTCGCCGGCAGGGCCGTGATCCGGCTGCCGTTCGGATAGGTGACCTCCAGGGCCTTGTAGACGGCATCGGGCCCCTTCTCCTGGGGCGCCCGGAATTCCGTCTCCTCGAAGACGGGTTCTCCGCCCTTTACCAGGGTGTTGTAGACCTCGTAAAACGCCTTGGTAAACGGTTTGATCACCTCGGTCATGGCCTCGGCCGCTTGCCGTTCACCGCGCGACAGGATCACCCACCGCGTACGGCGCCCGTCAATCCAGCCCTGGAAGCAGTCGTCTACGCATTCGCCACAGGTCGAGAAGGTCTTGCCGGTCTGCCGGGAGAACATCCCGATCTTGAACCGGCTCGTGTCCTGTATCCATCGCTGCTGATAGGGGAAGAAATTGACCACCTGTGCCATCAATGGTCCTCGCGGAAGGTCAGGAGATAGGGTGTCCCGCGCCAGAACGCGATCCGCCCGGACCGCCCCATATGCGCGAAGGTCTGATGACGGCCGAACAACCACGCCGCCAGGCGGACCAGCCGGCCTGCGGCGTCGTAGTGAACACTCGCCACCAGGACGAGCACCCCGATATCGTAGTCACGCGTCATGCGAAGCCCATGATCGACCGAGCCTTCTCGGCGGCCGCCTTGTCGATGTCCCCGGCCGCGACCGCGGCATCGAGTTTCTCGCCCTGTGCCTTGCGCTCGGCCGTGAGGATTGCATCGCGCAGCGACGTGGACCGGATCAGGTTGTTGAGCGCTGTGGTCAGGTCCTTCATGCCGCGCGGATCTGGCATGTTCTCAGGATCAGCCATGGCCATCTGCAGACGCCATTGGATCGTGGTCAACTGCTGGAACAGCGCCTTCGTGACGTTGGCTTCGTCCGTCAGGCTCGCCTCTTCCAGGAACGTGCGGATCTCTTCCTGGGCCTGCTCCTGGGCGCGTGCATAGTCGCGGAACTCCTGCCCATAGGAGTGGATGGCCGACTTTCCGATACGCAGCTCGACGCCTTCTTCCTCGCACCGGAATGCCAGGTCCTCGGCCAGTTCCTCATAGCCCGAGAAATTCCGCTTGCGCAGTTCCTCCTGCAGCCAGCGGCGCAACTCCTCGGGCAGTCGATCGATCTTGCGGGGCGGCGGCATGTCAGACCCCCGGAATATCGCGGGAGATACCGGGATCGATATTGTCACCACGGGCTATGCGCAGACCAGCCGGCGTTGCCGTGACCACGATCGTGGCCTCGCCACTGATCTGGACGTAGCCCTTGGCTTCCATCCAGCGCAGGTCTTCGACCACCTCGTTGTAATAAGCGGTCACGCCGTCGGGCGTCGCGTTGATCACCGACACGACGATATCCGCGTTCGAGATGTAGTCCCGGCAGCTCTCCAGGAAGCGCAGGATGATCGCGCGGCGCAGCGGCTTCACACGCTTCTCAATGTAGTCGTTCATTGCCCTTGTCCTCGCAGGTGGTCTTCGTGCCGGCTCACGGCGTTCTCTGTTCGCTTGAGACTCTCGTGCATGCCCAGGAGGCTGGCGGACATGGCCTTCATGTCCCCGGCGATCTCACTGAGAGAAAGCTCGACGCGGTGAAGATCGCTGTTGCCCGGCATCGATTTGACGTCTTGCTCCAACGCCTGGAGCCGCAGATCGTGTCGGTCCATCCGCTTGCTACCCTCGTGAAACCGCCGATCAACATCCTTCCGCCGGTTGGCGAACCAGGTGTAGATCGCTGCCCCGAAGGACAGGATCAGGCTCAAGATGCTGAAGAGGACGTAGACCCGTTGCAGGTTCTCCAGTTCCATGATCAGCGTTCCTCGCCATACGAGCAGGCGGCGATCAGGCCCGAGATCAGCTGATCCCCGGTCACGACTGCCGCGTCATCGGGGCTGACGGCCAGGGCCCGGGCATGCGCTCGCGCCGGCCCCTCCAGGCCGGCGCAGATGCCCTCACCGCTCGGGCGGGGTGTCGGAACCTCTGCCGAATTGCTGCAGGCGGTCACGAGCATCATCAGGCTCAGAAACAGGGCGGGTCGCATCGTCGATCCTCTTTCGGGTATCCAGCGTGTCGGTAAGGGCCTGAAGGTCTTGTGCAGCCTTGGCCTCGGATTTAGCTTTGCGGGTCACCACGGCTTTGCCCGCGAACACGACCGCGATCAGTGCGGCGAGCCCCGCCAGAAGTTCCACCAGCGCGCTCATTGCCGGGTCCACCGGCCAAAGACCCCGATCCAGAGCGCGGTGAGCCGGGTCCAGACGCGGGCAAGGAAGGCACGCAACTGGGAGCGCCGATCGCCCGGATCGAGCGAAAGGCGGTAGTGTGGCGCTTTGCGCTCCCACCAAGCCCAGACGCCGAAGATCAGGGGGGCCAGCATCATGATGCGATCGACCACCTGGTCGGACGAGGCGCCGAGGCCCAATCGCTCCAGCTGCTGCATCAGGTCGAGGCCGACCACGTTGCACAGGACCGTCGCGGCGAGCAACAGCGCCGCGTAGAAGCTGCGCGCGTGCCAGGCTGGCAGCACCGGAAGGGACATGTTCTTCGCCATGACAGACTCCTTTGTTCAGGCTATCGGCAAACCCAGCGAGGCCACTGCCCGCGCATGGCTTCGACCTGCCGACGAAGGGTGAATTTCGAGCCGCTGCGCCAACTCCAGCCCATGCCGGCCTCTCACGCGATGCAGACGGCAGCGGTGTACCGGGCCACCACCCAGCCTTCCTGGCCGGCGTAGCGGACCTTCAGCCAGGCGCGGTTGTCGAAGACGCCCCGGCGCAGGACCGGCACGGCCGTGCCATCCGGGATCGCGACAAGGACATTGGGGTTGAAGGACGGCCAGCGCCGCATGTTGAGCGTGTCGCCGCCGGCGTCGATCTCGACGTAGGCGGTCGGATCGTTTTCCGGGATGGAGCTGCCCTCGGCCATGAGATCGGCCGGATCGTCCCGGCCGAGGATCTTGGCCCGCATCGCCTCCAGCGGGAACAGCGGGTTGGTATCAACCTTGCGGCCGGGGGAGACATACCAATGCGTGGTGATGTCCGAGAGCGTGGTCACCTCGGCGAAGAGCGCACCCAGGAGCCCGAACACCGCCGCCAGCTGGGCCTGCGGATAGCCCATCCAAAGCCCGTGGCCGTGCTCGGCCGTGGTGATCTCTTCGACACCCATGTCCTCGATCGAGAAGGTCTCGCCCCACCAGCCCTTGGCCTTGCCCGCGCCGGCCCGCGTCATGCGGCCGGGGTTCACGATCTCGATGCCGATGGAGAAGCCGTTGCACCCCGAACGCCCGTTGAAGCTCGACTGCCCGGCGTGGTTGGCGCGCCGGTTCACCGGCACCTGCTGGGTGATCGTACCGTCGCGCTCCACCACGAAATGCACGGAAACCTTGGCCTGGTTGTCGGCCAGATAGGCCGCCGCATTGCCGGGCTGGAGCGGACTGGCCGTGTCGTGCAGCACGACGATGGTGGGGGTGATTTCGCCGCCCATCCAAAGCGCCTGCTGGTAGGGGGCGCCCTGGAGGATGTGATCTTTGAAATGCATGGCCAACCGTCCTGTTTACAGGTCGGTTATGTCTTACTCGTCGAAAAGATTGCCCCCTGAACCGATTGTGCCAGGGAACTAGAGTAGAACAACTTGAGGCTTCTCTATCGACAGGGATTGCAACATATAATCAGCCAAAATTGTCGTTAGAGATCGAGCTCTGAAACGAACGCTAGGCTGGTACTCTGTTGTACCTGTTCACCCAACCCTTTGGAGGCCTGATGGCGCAAGAAGAACACGTCCGCAGACAACTTAAAGAACAGCAACAAAAGTTCTCGGCCGCGGGGCGGTTAGCTTCTTATGTTACTGCAGTAACCGCTGCCCTCGCTTTAGGGGGTAGCTTAGCAGCCTTCAATATTTTCAAGGAAAGTCAGGATAGCACCGCGGCAAGGGCAGCAGATGAAACCTATCGCTTCGTAGCTCAAGTGTTGGAGGGTTATGATCAGAAGCTCCGTGGCGAAGTCAAAGATATCGTGACAACGACGTTCACCAACATGGCCTTGCCCGAGGGTTTGGAGAAAGACCTCCAGCTTGTTCAGCTGGAAACCAAGGTAGATGAGTTGTTCTCGCGTATGCAGATCATTGACGTGATCGAGACTGCGATTCAGGAGAGCCCAGAGCGCGCCATGTCTATTCCGATGCTCAGGCGTGATCTTACTGCTCTTCAAGGTGACCTTAGGGATGGCAACCTTGCAACGCGAGCTGAGATAGATAGGATTTATGACTTAGGAAAGTGGCTGCTCGGTCTTTTCGGCACCATGGCCATCGGCATCCTCGGAATCGCAACGACGAATTTGGTTGGTCGCAGAGAGTAGAAAACTGTCTGGCGAGAAATGGTTAGAACGGAAATCTCAGCTGGCGGGTTGCATGAAGATGCTCATTCCGAAGCTGGGCGCGCAGTTCGTGGACCCACCGCGCCGTCACGTTAAACTCGCTTGCGATGTCGTTCGCGGATCGGGTCGGGTTCTCCCCCAGACCGGCGTCCATCACAGCTGCACGTAACTGGCTGGCCCGATCACGGGCCGCAGCACCGAGGCGTGATGGAATTTCCAGCTTCGTTCCCGCAAAACGTTTGGCCAGCCAGATAGTCGCCTCGACGCCGATCTCGCTGGCCAATTTGGAGCGCGCTGCACGTTCGACCGACGGAATGTCGCGGTTCTGCCCGCCGCAATTGGCGAGAACCGCTAGGCGGGCGGGCAGGCCCAGGTCGCGCTCAAGCTCGTCAATCCAGCTATCCATCATCCACATCCTCGAAGGACGGATGACCAACAGTTTCGGACGAGCAAGGCATGATCGTCACGACGCGCTCCTCGACGAGGATGTAGCGATACCCCTCATGGCGCAGCGCCGTGGCACTCAGGCCGATGGCCGGCTCGACCAGTTTGCTGATCTCGGCCCGGATCGGGCCGAGGTCCAGTTCCATGACGCGCTCCATGTAGCGCACCAGGGCATGGTCCGTGACATGGGGGCGCAGGGGGTTACGCATCGAGGTCGATCTCCTCGCGTCGGCACCAATCCTTCAGGGCGTCGATCACGTCCGCGATCTGGCCATGATCAGTCATCGCGTCGATGTCGATCGGCGCTGCGCCCCAGCTCTTGGCAAAGCGGGCCCGGATAAAGGCATTGAGGCCGGCCGGCCCGCCCACCCGTGCGGCACCGCTCTCATGCAGCAGGCGCCAGAGGACATGGGCCAGGCGCACATCGGCCCGCTTGGCGGCCGGCCGGCGCCCGCCGGTCGCCTTGAAGCCTAGCTGGCGCAGTTCGGCCAGCACGGCGGTCTTTTCGCGCTCGGACATGTCGGAGAGCGAGGCCTTGCCCGTCACGCGCAACTGCAGGTCGCGCCGGGTGGCATCGTCCAAGCCGAGTTCGCGGCAACCCGCGAAGATGGTGCGTTGCAATTGCAGCCTCATGCAGGCAACCTTTCTGCGTATGTCCGAGAGCCGGAGGCCCCCCAATGGACCTTGATGCAATTCTTCAAAGTGCGAATTCGGTCATCGATGTGGTGGGCGGAGGGGCAGAAATCGCGGGCAAGATCAGAGATGTTCTTCAGCGCAGCGAAAAGGGCGGAATTAGTCCAGGGGAAGTCGCTGAGCTTACTCTGGAGCTCCAGAACAAGCTCATCGAAGCGCAGCAATCCCAGCTTACTCTGTTGCGGGCGCTGGGTGACGTGAAGCAGCAAATGATCGAGTTCGACCGCCGACGTGAACTGGCGGAAGGATATCGACCGTTTCGCACAGCCGCTGGCGCTCATGTACTGGTAAGGGCGGATGCGCGTCCTGGAGACGAATTGCTCGATGCCATTTGCCCGGATTGCGCCGAGCTCGGACGTCGGAGCTTTCTCCAAGCTGCCGAAGGTGATGGCGTCTGTTACATTTGCAAACAGTACTTTCAGTACATTCATCATTACGTTCCTGATACAGCCCAATACTGAGGCCCGACGGACATAGGGTGCGCTGCCGTGTTTATGCTTTGGCCAAGTCGATGGTGACGGTGCGCCAGGGCGCATCGACGACATCACGGGTCTGGATGCGGTAATAGGTCTTGGAGCCCACGACGCGGATTGCATCCCGCAGCGCGTCCATGGCTCGGCTCCAGCGCGGCTCCCCCTGGACGTCCAGGCTGAGAAGCGTGAACACCAGTGCCCGGTTCACGGTGCCTTCCTTATCAGTGTTGAAGGTCTTGGTGATCAGCGCCCGGATTTCAGGGCGGCTTTCGGAAGACCATTCGGTCAGGCACTCGTCCAGGATCGCCTTGGCGACCTGCAGCTCGGGGCCAAAGTCCAGCAGGTCGGCGACACGGACCTCGACCTTCATCAGGCCGTCGTAGGACTGGTAGGTGCGGTTGCCCTTCGGACCGCCCTTGGATTGGCCATATTCCTGCTGAAGAACAGCATCGAAGGCGCCGAGGTCCTCGAAGGTGTGCTGCTTGAAGCGCGAGACCTGATCGCTCAGACCGAGGGCGAAGCCCATGACTTTGCGAACGGTCTCGTCTTCCAGCAGGTGCTGCGGCTTGATCAGCTCGACGGGGACGAGGGCGCCCTTGGCGTCGGCCATGTAGGCGCGCCCGTTGATCTCGGTGCGGCCGTCGGGGATAGGGTGGCGATCAGTCATGGTCTGCGTCCTTGTGGGGCGGTGTGATTTGGTGAGCGATGAGGAAGCCAACTGTTCCGGCGCAGGGGTCCAGCTTCCAGGACGGTTCAATGGCGCGCGCCGATGCGATGAGGTCATCGATCAGCGCTCGCGGGGTAAAAACGGCATCACGCATGGCGCGCCCCGTCGTCGAGAACTGCATCGACAATCCGATCGAAGACCACGGCCTCGAGGATGCGGTTCGCCAGCTCGCTTTCGGTCATCCCCCGCGCCGCGCTTTGTGCGCTGAGGCATGTCATAAGGGACTTGCTGATCGCGATACGGTCCACGCGCGAGCCGCGTGCGCCGCCCCGGCGGTGCGGGATCGGCAGGCCCTGCTTCCGGCCTTGCGAGGCGTAGTGATAGACGGTCTCGACCGACAGGTTTAGCTCTGCGGCGATATCGCGTGGAGCGGCCCCTTCGATCATCCTGGAAACGACTGCGTCGAAGCTCGACATCTCAGGCCTCCTTTCGCTGCGGGCAGCGATTGCAGGCCCGGAACATCCGAACGCGCATGCTGTTCTCGTTGGAGTAGGTCCGGGCCTTCTGCTGCCAGTCGCGGCAATCCAGCAGGGGGATTTCGCCCAGCACGGGGCACGCGATGCAGAGGTTTTCGAAGGTACCGCGAACAGCTAGTTCCACGCCCACGATGTCGCCGACGTACTTGTTGCGGAGCACAAGGCTCACCACGGTGGAGGAATAGCCAAGGCGCCGGGCCACCTGGTTCTGGCTGCTGTCGGCGCAGGCTTGGGCCAGCGTGCGGATCCAGTCGGGCATGGTGTCACCCCAGGCATTCTGGGCAGTCATAACCTGGCTCATCAGACCCGGGCCTCCTCGAAGACCTCATGGGTGTTCGGGTCGTAGATCCGCTTTATGCGTTGGACCTTCGGCGGCAGGGGACCGTTCATCCGCACAAGCCGGTACTTCGCCAGCTTCCCTTTCGAGGGTTGTGCCTTTGTAATCACCTGCAGGTAGCCGCAGCGCAGCAGTTGCTGCACATAGGCCTTCGCAGTCAGGCCGCTGACCTGCACGGTGCTCGTCGTGGCATAGAGGGCAATATCCTCGTGGGTGAACTCCTTCAGCATGTACATGCTGCGCCACATGTTCTCCGTGCCGGCGCCCTGAGTCACTGGCGTCCCATCCTTCCGCAGCCGCGGTGCATGGTGACCGCCGTCCCTCAGAAGGCGGTATGTAATCTGATCGGAGCTCTCATCCCTCGCCACGTAGTCAGCCGCGATTAGGCACTGCAAGTAGTCCCGGATCGTTTTCACATGGGCTAGGGAGCGTTCCTTCAAAAGGGTGATCGTAAAGCCGTCCCGGTTGGCGACGATCGCCTCCCAGATATCCTGCCTCGACGGCTTCCGCTCATGGACCGGCGGACGTCCGCTTTTCATATTGGTCATCAGTTGGTTCCTCGCGGGGCGGGCGCGTCGCCGGTGTAGAAGTTAATCCGGGCTGCATCGGCCAACGTGAAGTGATCGACGCCTCGGGTGTGAGCATCAACGCGGGCTTGATCGAGGTCCGTGACGACTCGTCGGGCGCGGCCACCTGCAGCTTCAAGGATCACTTCGAAGACACCTTCCTCGAAGGTGAGATCGGGGCATTTCAACTGCGCGAGAAGGGCGACCTCGCGCAGGTCGGCCGGCTGAGCGGCAACCCATTCCAACATCCGGTTGTGGACACGTTCCAGGCGGGTCAAATTCTGAGGCAGCCGCTCCTCGCCGATTAAGATGATCGCGGACTTGCTGTCCTCGTAGAGCTCACGGACGAGCTCAATCATCTTGTTCTTCATGAGGTAGTCAGCCTCGTCGATCAGAAGCGGACGGCCGGTGATTGCAAGCTCGCGCGAGATCTGTTCAGACATCTCAGGAATAGTGCGGCGAGGCTCAAGGCCCATATTGCGCAGGATCGCCGTAAACAGCGACTTGCGGGTCCAGCTCTCGCGCATCTCGACCCAGTAGGCGCTGGTCTCATTGGCGTTCCAAGTGGCGGCTACGGTCTTGCCGTAGCCCGAGGGGCCATAGAAGCAGGCCATGCCAGGCAAGTCGGGATCGCGGTCGTTGACCCGGCGGATCAGCGCATTGAGCAGCATGACGTTGCGCAGGGGTGCGACCGTCTGCGCGAATGCCTTTGGACGTTCCATTTTCATCGCCTTATCCTTCTGCTGGTTAGTGAGGTGGCTCAGGCCAGTCCCTGTTCGCCGAAGCGCTCGTACATGGTCCGTTGGGACTGGAATTCCGGAGTGGAGGAGTAGCGCTCGAACCACTGTGCCTCAGCCTCGCCGATCCGTTCCCCACGCTCTGATCGCTCCTGCAGTTCCATGGCCCGCAGGAACCGGTCTCTGGGTTGCTCTGAGACACAGGACTTACCAGGCCGAGCCTTGGGCGACGTGAAAGCCTGCTCGAACTGCAGCAGCTGAGCCTCCTGCTCTGGAGAGGTCGTCGGAGCGAGTTTCGGCCGCTGGATCAGCTTGCCGCGCTGACGTTGCTCAAGGCGCGCGATCTCGGTCTGCTGCGCCAGCTTCACGACCTTTGCCTCCGGTCGGGCCTCTGCACGCTTGGGCAGCTTGTCGAGCTCAGCCGCCAGACCGCCGACGGAGACCGGCCGGAGCTCCTTCGCCAGACGCCGCTGTTCGCGTGTCCGGCGGGCACGATCGCGGGCAGCCGCCTTGGCCGAGGCGAGGTCGAAGAACTCGGACTTCTCCTGGCAGGCTGCAAAGCCCAAGAATTCGCCCTTGGGGCTGTAGATGTATGCGCCGGCATGGAGGTCCTCGGGGTTGAACCGGGCGATGACCTCCTGACCGGCGAACTCGTTCATCCACTCAGACCAGTAGCCGTTCTTCGCGATTGTCATGCGGCCATGGGTGGCGTGCAATTTGCCGACCTTCTGCGCCATGAGGCACAGGCGCAGCTGCTCATCCGTCGCCTTGGTGATCGGGCGCTTGGCGTAGCTCTCGGCGAAGGCGTCGTCGAAACTCCGGCCACGCGCCGTCTGGCTCAGGCGTCCTTGGCGGGCATTATGCTCGGCCACACCTTCGGCCAGCACCTCCAGGAACACGTCCAGCTCGATGGCCGTCTCGCCGTAGTTGGAGGGTTTGGCATCGGGTTTATGGCCCGTGTAAGCACCATGGAAACGCGGGTCACGCGCGATGTCATCCGCGAAGTCCCGGAAGCCCCGCTCGATGGGTTTGGCCTGGCCGTGGCCGGGCGTCGCCCAATGGATCTGGATGCCGAGCAGTTCCAGGACACCGAGGGGCTCATCCTTGCGCACCTTGAAGCGGAACCGGGTCTTCGCCCCGCCGGTCAGCCACTTGTTGGCGAACTCGCGGCCGTTGTCGAAGAGGCAATGCCGGGGAATACCCCAGGTCCCAAGAAGCTCCCGCATGGCGGACATGACGGCGACCTTGTTGGGGTCAACGTCCACCCTCCAGGAAAGGATTTTTCCGGAGTAGAGGTCCTGGAAGGCGACGATCTGCGGGCGGATCGGCTTGTCGAAGCCGGGCCAGCGCACGAAGACGTCGATCTTGTGGCAGTCCGCGTTGACGCCTTCCAGGGCGCCCAGCGTGGACCGGTCGCGGATCTGTGGCGGGTAGCGCTTGAGCAGCCCGGCTTCTCCCTCGCGCATGAAGGTCTGGGTGACCTTGGGCACGAGCAGGTCCAGCTGCCGCTGCGCGGTCTTGGCGACGTTCAGGCCGCTGATACCGTTCGCTTGGCACAGGCGCATCACCCGCCGATGGGAGGCCGCAAAGCTGCCGCCGCCCTCCCGCAAGAAGTCCGCCTTGAGCCAGTCGAAGAACAGCGGATCTGCTTCGGCTTTAGCACCGCTCTTGGCGGCGTCCCGGTGGCGTGGTGCCAGATAGGGCAGCCAGTCACCTTGCTCGACACCGTCGACCATGGCGAACCAGTTCCAGATTGTGCGCGGCGTCTTGCCCGTGGAGGGCGCGACCATCTCGATTGCCAGCTGCTTCGTCGTGACCTGTGACAGGCGCTCGATCTCGGTCAGGATGCCAAGCTTGCGCTGAGCCTCGGCCTTCGCCGCTTGCGGAAGGCTGTCGAAATACGCCCAAGCCTCGGCCCGCTCCTTCCAGGTCGGTTTGGCGGGGACACAATCGCCGCTGGCCATCAGATGGCGCTGTGCAGCCGTAGGAAACAGCTGCCAGTGGTATTCCCGGCCACCACCACGACCTTGGCGCTGGCGTGATTTGTCAGGGGTATCGCGCCAGCCACCCGCCTTGAGCATGGCATCGACGCCTTGACGGGTCGAAGGCATGTCTGGGAGGCCGGCCGCCGCGATCTCCGCAGGGGTCCACCATTCCTTGATAATCGGGAAATCCTTCACGCGGTATCCTCCCCGCGCTCGGGCAGGTACTTCACCACCTGATCGCCGAACGACGCCATAAAGCGCCGCCGTGCGACCGCGGATGACCGGGTCCACTGCTCCGCCAGCTTCTGGAAGGCAACCTCGTGGGGGTCGACGTCGAGCACAGTGGTGCCGGGGTGTTTCGCGGCCTTGTGGGCCTTGGCGGCGGACTTCGCGGTGCCGTTGGCGAGGGCATCGACGACAACATAGCGGTCGGACGGCCCCAGCTTGCCGATAAGCTGCAGGTCAGACAGGCTGACCGCTTTCGGGGCGCGGCGAAGGCGGCTTACTTCGTCGGGCGCCAACCCGTATCCAGCCGCGACAATACGTTCGATCTTGCGCTTACTGACGCCAAACTTCTCTGCAGTTGCGGCAGCAAACGACAACATGTCGTTTGCTAAACCCTGCCTGGCTAGGCCGCCGGACACACCTGCTTTCGTTTCCGGGTGCAGCTTTTCGTAGACGCGCTTACGCTCAGCCAGGAACACTGCACTGTCTAGGACATTCATTTCAGCGCCGGCCAGGTTGTCGTCGATCTCCATCAGACGCGCCCAATCGTCGGTCACGTCGGTCCACACCTTGGCCTCGATCTCCTGCCAGCCGAGTCGCGTGGCTGCTTCAAGGCGATGACCGCCTGCGATCAACACCAACGCGCCTCCCTTCTTCTGCCGGACGTGGATAGGGTCCTTCATGACGCCAAGTTCCTCGATCGAAGCAATCAGGCTGGCGACGCCTACTTCCGAAACAGGGCGCAGGCGGTTCGTGGTCTCGACCTCAGAAACATTGACCGAGGTCTTCTGCATAAGACGGGGCTTCGGCATGGTGTGACTCCTTCTTCCTTGCCGATCAGTGAACGAGGAGGGTCAGAAAGAGCCCCCCGAACAAGATCCCGAAGAGGCAGAGCGCCCCCACGAGGTCTCCAAGCAGACTGCCATCGAGCCAGCGCCAGGCCGCGCGCACGAGTGGCAGCACGCGCGACCTGACAGGCTCACGCTTCGATGCGCAGGCAGTGGGCGCATTGATCTCGAAGCGGAGGCTCTGCCGCCCCGAACCGGGGGCGGAATTCGCGCTCCGGCAGCTGGGCGTTGCCGCCTTCTCGCTGCCAGAGCGTCCCGGGGCCTTCGGCGAGTCACCAACCGAAGGACGGGATTGGTGCGGGGGCATCACAGCGCCCCCGCCATCTTGGCGATCACGATCCAGAACCACAGGGCCGCCGCGACGAGCGTCAGGAAGATGATCAGTTTGGTCATCACGCCGCGTCCTTCTTCTTCGGCGCGCCCGAACCGCTCAGCGCGGGGCGAGCTATTCCCGCAGGCCAGACAAGATCGGCGTCAGGCCAATTTTCCGAGAACCAGCTCAACACAATGCGAGACGTTCGAACTGTGCAGGAGCCCCGCTGTTCAAGACGCCCGAAGAACTTTCCGTCGTTCACCGCATAGGTACCGATCGTGGACAGCTTCAGCCCAAAATGGGCGCCATACTCTCGCGCCAGTTGCAGAATTTCCTGTTCGCTAATGCTCATAGCCTCGGCCTCTCATTTGGGCGTTCTCCCAAACACCATAGGCGGGAATTCTCCCGATTGTCAACCGGACTGAAGTCGGGCATTCTCCCGAGCGATGAGCGATCTTGAAGAAGTCTTCGTGGAGCGGGTCAAATCCCGGCTTAAAGAACTCGGCGAGACACCCTTCTCGCTCGAGCAGAAGGCCAATTTGCCTCGGGACGCCTTGAGGAACATTCTGCGCGACGACTCCAAGCGAGCGCGACCAAACCTCAAGCGGGTGCAAGAAGTTTGTGAGGCTTTAGGGCTCGAAGCCTACATAGGCCCACCGAAGCCGAGGATTTCCGATGAGCTGGCCGAGAGACTTGGAAGCGCTCTCAGCTTCGAGCTGCATGCAATGAACGCGGCTTATCCTCGAGGCGACATCTTTGCCCGAATGGCTAGCGGCGAAGATCTCGATCTGGAACTGACGATCTTCTCCGAAGACAAGAAGAAGAGGCGTGTGCAGGCCCTGCCTCGGGAATTCGCCAAAGTACCCTTGCATGACGCGTCGCTCTCGGCAGGCGGCGGACGGTTCAACGATGAGCACGGCAACTTGGAGTATCTGGCGTTCCGGCGGTCCTGGCTTCGCAAAGTCGGTGTAGACGCTTCGAATGCCGTGATGGCACGAATTACGAGTGGTGAGATGGGGGAGAGCATGCTGCCGACCATCTGCCCTGGCGACATGGTGCTCATCGATACCTCGCGGAAGGATATCCCGCCTCGGCCGGCAAACTACAAGTCGCGCAAAAGCCCTGTTTTCGCCTTCGCGACCGAAGATGGCGCAAGGGTCAAACGGCTCGCCCAGCTGAGCGACATGGTGATCCTAGTATCGGATAACCCGGACTATCCACCGGAGTTCATCCCAAAGGCCGAGTGGGACCAGGTCAACGTCATCGGCAAGGTGGTCTGGTGGGGCCATACGGCCGAGGAGTGAAGATGGCTGCTCTGGCGAAGTCGGATGCGGAGCGAAGGTCGGTTCGTCATAGATTTGCCCAGGGTCGCCTTCAGGGTACATTCCCAGAACACACCTGGGAGGCGCTGTAAGGGGCCACAGGGGGGCCGCTTTCAGAAATATGCGGTACCCATCGCAAAAACGCGTGTTAGCGCTGCACGGCCCGATTTGAGGCCTTCTGGAGTCAATAGCTGTGCAAGCGGGTTGCCTTAACGAAATCTTGGTGCTAATTACAAAAAGAGCCACGAGACCTAGAGAATCTCGTGGCTCTGACCAAAACGCCGAAGGGGGCGCTAGATCGACTGTATAAGGGTTCTGTACCCGTGTTTCCCGTATCTAGTCAACCCCGCTTCGGCTCCAAAAGGAGTCCGTTCGTGGCTTTTGATAATAGAAAACCGAGCTCCAAGCTCACCTTTGAAGATGCTGTGGAAATCCAGAGGCGCATCAAGCGAGGCGAATACCTGAACAGGATCGCCGCCGACTATGATGTCAATCCTGGACGGATCAGCGAGATCAAAACGGGGAAGACCTTCGCTGGCAGCGAGGCCTCCGCACACTAACGAGAAGGGGCCTCTGGGCCCCTTCTTTTTTGCCCAGGTAGAGGTGCGCAGCACAGCTATCTTGTCACTAAGCCACCGGCGGACCCGGAAGAGCCGATAGGAGTTAGGCGTGAGTAGGAAAAACACCAGCAAAGCCCCCCTGCAAACTGGAGGGAAAGCCCCAGACAGGGATCTGCTCATCAAGTCTCAGCAACCTAAGGCAACTAAACCCAGCGCACCGAAACCACCCAAGCAAAAATGAGGCCAAGTATGACTCCCATCACCCCGAAATCCCCTGACACTAGCGTGCAACCTCGTCCGTCGGCTCCCGCCGCTCCCAAGCCGCCAAAGCCTTAGCATCATACGGGAGCATCACTCTAATCTCTGCTACTTCACTTGCCGGCAGGTAGACTAGATTGTTTCCCCACTCCATGTTCTCCTTGCTCGGCGGTGCGATAGGCTCCCACTCGGCGGCTGGAGTTTCCTTTCGATCAGTGGGGTACATTAGGACAGAGCCATCTTCCCCAAGAACGCATGATCCGAATGGGAAGTCGTTGAACTTGTGTAGTTCGTCGCACAGCAGGCATGTGCCATCCTTCAGGCGAACGTAAAGTTGTGTCAGTTGGACTTTGGGCGGTCGAGAGAGATAGCTCAGCCAAGCCGTGCGATGCCTATCTGCATTGAGCCAGTCTCGTCGCTGGAGCGCTTCAAAGAGCCAACTCTCAATACAGTTTCTCCAGAGGAAAGCGCTCACGATGCTGGTTAGCGTCCCGGCAACCAGACCGGCCGGGCGGACAAGGTGCTCATACTGGAAGGGCACTGGCAGCCACAATGCTAGCGCCAGCACACACTTGGCTAGTGCTGCAAACGCAGTAGCGATAAAGACAGTATCTACTGCGGAGTGGCTGTCATTGCGCCCGACAAAAGCGATGCGATAGGAAAGGTACCCTGCGGCAAGCAGGATCATCGTCGAGATGGGAAGGTCTAGAAAGACCTGAACTTTATCCATGCGAGTACCCTCTCCTAAACGTTGATAGTCCGAGCGCGGCGCCAACAAAACACAAATGTTGAACCGGGTGCACTCACCCCCACGGCAAACGGTATACCATCCCAAGATATGCCCCGGGGGCTGTTCTCCCAGCCCCCTAGATCTCCATGATCGGCTTGCCCTGGCCGATCTTCACGAGAGCGGGCCGCGCCCATTCGGGCAGCTTCAGCGAAACCGACTTCCCCGCAGTCGCGGAAACGACCTGAAGCTCAGCCGCCGACCGCTTACCTGCCGCGATCTGACACCACGGCATCAACTTGACAGATAGGCTTCCCTTGATGCCACCGGTTATCGGCAACGCCTGCGGATCGTCTGCGCCAGCGAGTTCAACCTTCATTAGGTGGTTGTCCTTCGGCACATCGGAGAGCTCCAAAACGAGGCCGTCGCTCTCGATTTTCAGGACGCCGCCAAAGTACAGTTCCTGCGCCGCAGCACTCAACCCAATGCGGATGAACTGCCCTGCCTTGCTTTCCGAGACAGCAATGCTGAACCCAGATCGTAGCGGGGCGCCGTTGAAGGGCTGCGGGAAAATCGGCGGCATGAGGTGGCTCCTGGACGGTCGGTTAAGCGGGTGTTTACGCCACCTCAAATACTCTCCACCACACAGCGCATCCCCCCTGAACCGGTCAAAATCCTTTGCATGTTCGCGGGTGGCCAGGAAGAGGCCAGTAGAGCGCGAAACACCAATAAAGCAAGGCGACTACGGAGAACATGCAAGAGGCCTAGGAACTTGCGGGCCGATTTGCATGTTCCGAAGGTCTCAGCCTGCCGTAGTCGGGCTTCCTGTGGCACCTTCAGGCCTGACCTGCACCAGCACGCACACCGGTCTCTGACGGTGCGGGCAACGCTCGATCGACAAGGCCGGCTGCATGTACGCTAGAGCGTGGCACAGGTCACCAGTGCCCGCATATCCTTGTAAAGCAGGGATCTATGCGAACCCCCGGCGGCTCCTGACAGGTTCTGGCCACTCTTGCAGTCTGTCAGGACCGCTAGGGTCGCCCGGCAATAGCCCCGGCGTGATCTCGCCCTGAAAGAGAGCTGTTGGCGCGCCGTTTGCCACGAGGTGCCTGGACGAGGCTCACGGCCCGGAAAGGGCCGAAATCGGCCCGACTGAAAGACACCCTTCCCAGCGCGACTTTCGGGGCCCGCCAGCCCATAAACCCCTTATTTCATGGACTATCCGGCTTCTTCCGGGGTGTTCTCGGCTCTTCCGGGATTACTGAAGATATCTGTGTCTCACTACACAGGCTGTGCCAAGGCGGCAGGGCCGCCGGCACCCGCAAGGGACGCGGACAGATGCAGAATGGGGATGGGGATACTCATAACACTGTGCCGATCGTATCGGGCCGCGGGAATACTGCGGGCGGCTCGCTGAATGAAAAGGGGTTGGCCTCCCGGGCAGTGCGCTCGCGTGACCAAATCATCTTTGGCAAATGCGGATCTCAGGATGTCGGCGGGGCCTCATGCTCCGACGAAGCGGAGCCGTGAGACCGGGCTGGGCACCCCGGCAGAGCTGGGGAAGCCTCCTGCCGGATCAAGCACTTGCGTATGCTTTACTGGTTCGAGCCTACAACCGGAGTGGACGCCCCGTGAAGGAATTCACTATGCAGATCTTTCCAATCCTTCATCTGGTATGGGGCTTTCTACGTATTTCTCATTGGGTCTTCGCACGCCCCAGCGTCGCCGAGGGGCTTTCCCCGAAAAGCTTGCGGTATTCCACCGAAAACCGGCCGAGTTCGGTCAGCCCGGCGGAGAGCGCGGCGTTCTTCACTGCGCCCCGTCCCGGCGCACTATGGATCAGGTTGCGCCGCGCATGTCCGAGCCGACGCTTGTGAAAATAGGCCAGCGGGGACACATCGCACACACTGTGAAACGCGCGGTAGAGCGCCGACTGGCTGACCCCTGCCCCGGCGCAGAGATCCGCAAGCGAGACCGGGCCGCCCTCGGCCTCAAAGTAGCGCTCCTCGGCACGTCGCACGATCTGCTCCGCAGGGCGCATGGTCGAACGGAAACTCTCCCCGGGCGTCGCGCCAACGTAGGCCTCCAGCAGAACGCCGAACAGGCCCTCGCCCAAGTTGCCAACACGCGCGCCGTCTTCAAGTGCGGCGCTCATGAAGGCATTGATATCATGTCGGTACCGGGTGGCAGAGGCCTCGCTCAGCCGCAGGGCGAAGTGGGCGAGATGCACGTCCTCCGGGCCGACCCCTCGCAGCGCGGCAACCGCGCTGATCAGGTCGTCCCGGCGCACTGTCAGGCCAGCGGTCCGGCGCACACCGCCCACGGCGTGAAAGCCGTCCTGCTCGCCCTGCGTATGAAGCAGCGTGCGTTCGGACTGGACGCCGTTGATCCGGCAGTCTTCCGGCCCGTCCCACCACATGAAGCCAAAGCACTCGGGCTTTAGGATCACGACGCCGACCGAGGCCGCGTTGAACTGCACGCCGAGGATATTGACCTTGTCAGAGGCGAAGATGCCGACATTCGACGGCGGCGGCCCCGGCGCAAGTTGAGTGGCCGAGACCTCCAGAACGGGGAGCAGGGGCTCGGCCGTTCCGCTGTAGTCTTCCACCGTTTCCGAATGCAGGGCCGAGTAGCCGCGGTCCGGTCGGCCGCCCTCCCGGCGGGATGTGGTCTGTTCCATGCGCGCCGTCTCCTCCCCAGTCTGGCATCAGTATTCGGACGGCGCCTCCGAACGATCAGTCGCCAATCGTGTTCTTGAAGATCTCGCCGTCTTTCATGATCAGGTCGAAATTCGCGTCCGGGTCGGCCACGAGGGTGATGTCTTCCAACGGGTTGCCGTCGACGAGGATCAGGTCGGCATAGGCGCCCGGTTCCAGACGGCCCAGCGGTCCTTCCTGATAGGGATGGCGCGGCCCCGCCAGTTCCAGCAGTTCGGCATTGGTCGAGGTCGCCATCTGCAGCACTTCGTAGGGCGAGTACCAGGTGGACATCTTGGCCAGGAACTTGCCCTGCTTCTCGGCCAGTTCCGGGTCGAAGAGCATGTCGGTGCCGAAGGCGACCTTCACGCCGATCTCTTTCGCCATCTCGATCGTCGCGGCTGTGCCATCGGTCACGTCGATGAACTTCGCGGTGCTGACCGGATCGTTGAAGGTGAAGGCGTCCTCGTCGTTCAGGATCGGCTGCACCGAGAGCCAGACATCGTGTTCCTTCATCATCTCGATGGTTTCACGGCCCATGAGGTTGCCGTGCTCGATGGATTTCACCCCGGCCTCGATCGCCATCTGCGCGGCCTTGTCCGTGAAAATGTGCGAGGCAACATAGGTGTTGTAGCTCTCGGCCACTTCGACGAAGGCCTTCAGCTCGGCCATGGTGAACTGGCTCACGTCCAGCGGGTCATAGACCGAGGACACGCCACCGCCGCCCGAGATCTTGATCTGGCTGGCCCCCATGCGCATCACCTCGCGGGTGCGCAGCATGACGTCCGGCACGCCGTCGACCGTCAGCATGAGCCCGACCTGGTTCCAGTACCAGAGCGAGTCGCTGGGGTTCGAGGGTACGTCCTGATAGCCTCGGTAGTCGAAGTGCCCGCCGGTCTGGCTGATGGGCGGCCCCGAGGGCAGGATGCGCGGGCCGGGGATCTCGCCGGCATCGATCATCTTCTTGGTCGCAAAGGGGTTGCCGCCCACGTCGCGCACCGTGGTGAAGCCGCGCATCAGCGTGCGTTCTGCCCCCATCGCGCCCCGGATCGCGATCTCCAGGATATCACCGGTGACAACCGTGCTCTGCGAGGCGCAGCAATAGGAGGTGTGCCAGTGCACGTCGATCAGGCCCGGGATCATCGTGCGCCCGCCGCCATCGATCACCCGGCCACCGGCCACGGCCAGCGGCTCTGTCGAGATCTCGCTGATCAGGTTGTCGGTGACCACCACGTTGGCGTTCTCGATCAGGGTCTCGTTGACCCCGTCAAAGACGTTCACGTTGGTGAAGAGGATCGGCATCCCGTCCTGCGCCGCGGCCGCCATGGGGGCCAGCAAGGGGGCGGAGATCGCAGCGAAAACCGCTGCAAAGGTGCGTGATGAAAACATTCCGCAGTTCCTGAGTACACAATTTACAACGGCAAGGTTGCACCGATTTCGATTCGCCTCAATCGATAGTCGCGCTATCTCGAGTTGGTTAACCTGCCTCGGACAGGAAACCTAACGTCAACCGGCGCCCTGCTCGACACGCCCCTCTCGCCAGGCCGGCCATCGCTGAGACAAGTTTTCAGGATCGGGATCACAGGCCAATGACACCCGCGCAAGAAGGCTCGCGCGATCAGCGGCTTGTCCCCAAGGCGAGTCTCACGGCGCCCCCTGCGCCCCCGCCGGAACCCGGCACACGTCTGGCGCACGCGGCGCGCCCTGCACCTGCGGCACTCCGCCTCGCGCAGCTGGCCCGGCTCCCGAGGATCGCGCCGTCATGACGTCCAGGCGGACCACCCTCACCGGAGCCGATCCGCGACACCCGCCCGTTCCATGGGGATGAGATTGGCGCAGCAGTCGCGCCAATAAAAAAGGCGCCCCAAGGGCGCCTTGTTTATCTGGTCGGAGTGAGAGGATTCGAACCTCCGACCCCTGCCTCCCGAAGACAGTGCTCTACCAGGCTGAGCTACACTCCGACCGTGGAGGGCGAACTATCCCCTTACGCAGGCATTTGCAAGCCCCTCACGACAGCATTTCGGTGCTTTTCTCACGGCGCAGGAACGGGCCGATCCGAAGCGCCGCCGGCGTGCCCGGACGGGTCCGCGTCCGCAGCACCGGCGTGGTCTTCGAGGTGCCGCTCCGGCTCTCGCGGAACACGATGTAGAGCCCCGAGGCGATGATCACCCCGGCCCCCACCAGCGTCGTGGCCGAGGGCCATTCCCCGAAGATCAGCCAGCCATAGAACAGCGCCCAGAGCATCTGCGAATATTGCATCGGGGCGATCAGCGCCGCCTCGGCCCGGGTGTAGGCCGCGATGATCCCCAGCATCGCAATGAAGGAGCAGAAGGCGATTGCCGCCATGCCGCCGAGGGCCTCGATCGGCATCGGCTTGTAGACGAAGGGCAGGATCGCCCCCATGATCAGGAAGTTCGCCATCATCGGGTAGAGCAGCAGCACGACCGAGCGTTCCTCGCGCCCGATCTTGCGCACCACCACGGAGGAGGTCGCCGAACAGCAGGCCGAGGCCAGCGCCGCCGCGTGCCCGAGGCTGAGCGCCGTCTGGCCGGGCTGCACCACGATCCCCACCCCCACGAGGCCCACGGCCACCGCCAGTCCCCGCCGCAGGCGCACCCGCTCGCCGAGGATCGGGATCGCCAGCAGGGTGATCAGCAGGGGCGAGGCGAAGAGAATCGCATAGGTGTCCGCCAGCGGCAGCACCGAGAAGGCGTAGAAGGCAAAGGCCCCCGCCCCCACGGCCGCCCCGGTGCGCAGCGCCATCCACCACGGGTGGACCGGGCGCAGGTTGCTCTTCTGCGCGTCCCGCATCAGCAGGACGGTCGCCAGCGGGAAGGAGAAGAGGACCGAGAAGAAGACGATCTGGAACGGCGCATAGCTGCCGCCCAGAAGTTTCACGATCACGTCCTGCGAGGCGTAGATCGCGAAGGAACCGAGGGCGAAGAGAATGCCGCTGCCCGTTGTACCCATGTCTGTGCTGTCCCGTTCCGGCTGCTGTCGCGGCCGGGGCCAGCCAGCGGCCCCGCGTCGCAGCCCAAGCATCAGCCGAGCCGCGCGCGGGACGCAAGGGGCCATCCGTCCAAGCGGCGGATTTCCCCATGAAAAACGGCGCGGCCCCGGGGGCCGCGCCGCTGTCATCCCCGGGAGGGATGAATTCAGAGGCTCTCGTCGAGGGCCGCGATCACCGCATCGCCCATGTCCGAGGTCGAGGCCGGGGTCACGCCCTCGGCGTTCAGCAGGTCCGCGGTGCGGATGCCCTTGGCCAGCACGGCGTTGACCGCCGCTTCGAGCCGATCCGCCTCGGCGCCGAGGTCGAAACTGTAGCGCAGCGCCATGGCGAAGCTCAGAATACAGGCGCAGGGGTTGGCCTTGCCCGTGCCCGCGATGTCCGGGGCGGAGCCATGCACCGGCTCGTAGAGCGCCTTGGGACGGCCGTTGGCCATCGGCGCCCCCAGCGAGGCGGAGGGCAGCATCCCCAGCGAGCCGGTCAGCATCGCCGCGAGGTCCGAGAGCAGGTCGCCGAAGAGGTTGTCCGTGACGATCACGTCGAACTGCTTGGGCCAGCGGGTCAGCTGCATGGCACCGGCGTCGGCGTACATGTGGCTCAGCTCCACGTCCGGGTATTCGGCGTCGTGGATTTCCTGCACCACGTCACGCCACAGGATGCCCGATTCCATGACGTTGGCCTTCTCCATGGAGCAGACCTTGTTGCCGCGCTTGCGGGCCAGTTCGAAGGCCGAGCGCGCCACGCGGGTGATCTCGCTCTCGGTGTACCGCTGGGTGTTGATACCCACGCGCTCGTTGCCTTCCTTGATGATGCCACGCGGCTCACCGAAGTAGACGCCCGAGGTCAGCTCGCGCACGATCATGATGTCGAGGCCCGAAACCACCTCCTGCTTCAGCGAGGAGAAGTCCGACAGCGCGTCGAAACACTGCGCCGGGCGCAGGTTGGCATAGAGGTCCATCTCCTTGCGCAGGCGCAGCAGGCCACGCTCGGGCTTCACCGAGAAGTCGAGCTTGTCGTACTTCGGCCCGCCCACGGCGCCCAGCAGGACCGCGTCCACCTCCTGCGCCTTCTCCATGGTGGCATCCGACAGCGGCACGCCGTGCACGTCGTAGGCCGCGCCCCCGACCAGGTCCTCGGTCACGTCGAAGCTGATGCCGCGCTTGGTCCCGAACCAGTCGATGATCTTGCGGACCTCGGCCATCACCTCGGGGCCGATACCGTCCCCGGCGAGGATGAGAAGCGAGGGGTTAGACATGGGGCGATCCTCCTGAAATCACGTCCCGCATCGCCTATCCCGAAGGCCACGTTGCGTCAAGAAAGCCGGTCCACGCGCCCCGCCCTCTCCCAACTCCATCCACCCGCCCGTCACACGCCCCCCCATGAGCAGGCACCAGATGTCATCTTTTGCTCCCAAATATCCTCGGGGGTGAATTGCGGGCAAAGCCCGCAAGAGGGGGCAGACAGCCCCCCCGCCCCGCCCGCCGCAGGCGCGAAACCTACCCGCCGCGAACGCCAGCCCACCTGCCGCAGCCTCCCCATCGACCGAAGCCCCCGCGCTCACACCGTCAACGCCCCCAGCCCCGCCACCAGTCGCGACCAGACCGCGGCCACCCGTGGCACGGGACGGATCGCCTCATGCGCCGCGATCCAGACCGGCAGCGGCGGGATCTCCACCCCGATCTCCAGCTCCTCCACCAGCGGATCGCGCCGGGCCACGCCACATTGCATGAAGCCCACGCCGCAGCCGGCCCGTATCAGCTCCCAATAGGCAACCTGGCTGTCGCAGCGCAGTGCGAAATCGGTGGCCTGCATCTCAAGTCCCAGCCCGCGCATCGCCCGCAGCATCAGCTCGGACCGGTCGTAGCCCACGAGGTCATGATCCCGCAGGTCCTCGGCCGAAGCGGGCCGCCCGCGCCGCGCCACATAGCGCTTCGCCGCGAAAGCCCCGACCGGCAGATCGCCCAGGTGCTGCACCACGAGGTCGAGCTGCCGGGGTCGGTACATGCGCAGCGCGATATCCGCCTCGCGGAAGAGCAGGTTCCCGGTCGTGTCCGAGGGCACGAGGTCGATGCCCACCTGCGGCAGGTCCTCCCGCATCTGCGCGATCAGCGGTGGCAGCAGGTGATGGGCCACAACTTCGCTCGCGGTGATCCGCACCCGCCCCTGCAACGCGCCGTCCTGGCCGGCGGCGGCAAGGCGCATCCGGCCCATGGCCTCGGCCATCTCGCGGGCGGCAGGCAGCAGGCGGCGCCCGGCCTCGCTCAGCTCCAGCCCACGCGCATGCCGCTCGAAGAGCGCAAGGCCCAGCCGGTCCTCCAGCCGCTTCACCTGCCGCCCCAGCGTCGGCTGGCTCTGCCCGAGGCTGCGCGCCGCCGCCGAGAGCGATCCGCCCTCCGCCACCGCGAGGAAGATCTGTACGAGTGCCCAGTCGAGGTCCTGATCCATGCAATAATGAATACCAGATACCGGATTTCACGCAATTCCGCTTCAGCTACGATGGGCGCATCCTGCCGACGACTCTCCCGCTTCCGACGGAAAGGACCTCCAATGCCCCATGCACTCGTCATCGGCGCCTCCGGCAAGTTCGGGCGCCACGCAACCGCCGCGCTGGCCGCGGAGGGCTGGCAGATCACTCGCTTCGACCGCGCCCGCGACGACCTCGCGCAGGCGATGGCAGGCAAGCAGATCGTGGTGATGGCCGCGAACCCGCCCTCCTATCACCTCTGGGCGCGCCAGTTGATGCCGCTGCACGGCGCCGTGGCCCGGGCGGCCCGCGCCGCCGACCTCCCCGTGCTTCTGCCCGGCAATGTCTATGTCTACGGCCCGGACAGCCCGATGCCCTGGGGGCCTGACAGCCCGCAACGGGCCACGAACCCGCTCGGCCAGCTCAGGATCGAGCTGGAGCAGATGTACCGCGACACCTGCCGCACGATCGTGCTGACCATGGGCGATTTCCTCGACGAGGCACCGACCGGCGGCTGGTTCGACCGGATCATCGCGGCGCGGCTCGACCGGGGCGTGCTGCGCTATCCGGGCGCGCTGGACGCACCCCATGCCTGGGCCTGGCTGAAGGACGCGGGCCGCGCGGCGGCGGGGCTCGCCGCGATCCGCAACGACCTGCCCGCGTTCCAGAAGGTCACGATGCCGGGGTACACGCTGAGCGCCGAGGAGATGGCCACGCTGCTGACCGAGGCCCGGGGCCAGCCCGTCCGCGCCACGCGGATGCCCTGGCTGCCGCTGCGCCTGGCCGCGCCCGCGGTGCCCTTCCTCCGGGGGCTGGTGGAGATGCGCTATCTCTGGTCCCTGCCCCACCGGCTCGATGGCACCACCTTCGACAGGCTCCTTCCGGACTTCGCCCCGACACCCCCGCTGGCGGCCCTCGCCGAGGCCACCGCGCATGTCCCGGGCAGCCTCACTCCTCGGCCAGCACCTCTTCCCGCCCGCTGAGGAAGTTGCCGATCACGTTCAGCGCCGGAACATGGTCGCAGAGCACCTTGAGGAAGACGAGGAAAGGCACCGCCATCAGCGCCCCGGCCACGCCCCAGAGCCAGGCCCAGAAGATCACCGCGATGAAGACTGCCGCCGCGTTCAGCGACAGGTGGCGGCCGACCAGCCAGGGCGTGATCATCTGGCCCTCGATCGAGGTCAGCACGAGGTAGGCCCCGGGCACCAGAAGCGCCTCGCCGGTGGTGTCGAAGGTCACCAGCGCCACGGCCCCCACCGCGCCTGCGCCGATGATCGCGCCCAGGTAGGGCAGGTAGTTCAGCAGGAAGGCCGCCACGCCCCAGAGATAGGCATAGGGCATCCCCAGCACGTGCAGCGTGCCGCCGATGGCGAGGCCCAGACAGGCGTTGATCACGGTGATCGCACCGAGATAGCGGCTGATCTGGCGTTCGATGTCGTGGGAGATCCGCACCGCGCGCTTCTTGTCCTGCAACCGCGGCAGGCTCTCCACGAGCTTGCGGCGGAACATGTCGCCGGAGCCCAGCAGGAACATCGCGAGGATCATCGCGATCATCAGCGCGGTGCCGGTCCCCGCCAGCGAGGCGATGGCCTTGTTCACGATGGAGGGCGCCTCCATCACCACCTGCCCCGGCTGGTCCTCGCCGCCCGCAAGCGCCTCGATCTCCTCCGAGGCCTCCTTCACGCTCTCCATCTGCTCGGTCAGGCCGGCCAGCTTCATGTTGAGCTCGTAACGAATGCCGGGCATGGCATCGACGAGGTCCGCCGCCGGACCCGACATGAGGTAGAGCCCCAGGGCCGTGCCGCCGCCGATGGAGAGGATCAACCCCACGGCCACCACACCTTCGGGGATGCCCGTGCGGGCGATCCAGCGCACCAGCGGCGCCAGCGTCAGCGCGATGAGGAACCCCAGCACGAGCGGCAGCATCACCACCTTGGCGACATAGATCGACCACAGCGCGAGGATGACCAGAAGGCCCGCCAGCATGTACTCGATCCGGCCAAGCGCCGCGAGACGGTCGGCGGTCGTCTTGCCCGCCGGTGCCGCAGATGCCGAAGGAGGTGTCACGGGCGCCGCGGGCCGCCCGCCCATGCCGCCAGGCCCCGCACCGGGGCCATCGCCGGAACCGTCACCTCCGCTGCCGTTATTGCCGCGGCCGGGCGCGGCGGGCGGGCGGCGCATCACCGGGCGGGGCGTTTGGCTCTCGTCCTCGGCGCCCATCTGGCGCGGCATCTGACCGGGGTCGTCGGAGGGGGCGCGTGGCGCCTCATCGGTCGCGGCGGCGCGGCCGGGCGCGGGGGCGTGGCTGTCGGATGGCTGGCCCATCTGTCCTCTCCTCTCGTGATACCCGACCCAACGCCCGGTGCAGTCGCCAGTTCCAGAAACATGAGGTTTTCCTGAAGCTTTCGCGCGTTTCCCTGCAGCCTGACCGCGCAACCCCTCCGCCCGCTTCATCTTTCTGCAAATACTCACATGCACGCGCCCGGCCTCCGCGCCCCGCCGGAGAGGAGCCGCAACGCGCGCCCCTCGCTCCTGCCGGCGCCGCGCCACCCTTGGCGGGACCGGCGATAGGCCCAGTGACAGGACCCGCCACAGACCCACCGCGCCGAATATCCGCCGGATAACGCTCCGGCGCCGGCCATCCCGATTGCTCCTGACCGCTGCCTTATGTATCAACCCCCGAACCTTTTCACCCAGTCGGGGAGTCTCCCATGGCCGCGTATCAGTATGTCTACCACATGTCCGGGGTGTCTAAGACCTATCCCGGTGGCAAGAAATGCTTCGAGAACATCCACCTCAACTTCTTGCCCGGCGTGAAGATCGGCGTTGTCGGCGTCAACGGCGCCGGTAAGTCGACCCTGCTCAAGATCATGGCCGGCCTCGACAAGGACTTCCAGGGCGAGGCCTGGCACGCCGAGGGCGCCAAGGTCGGCTACCTGCCGCAGGAGCCGGAACTGGACCCGAACCTCGACGTGCGCGGCAACGTGATGCTGGGCGTGAAAGAGAAGAAGGACATTCTCGACCGCTACAACGAACTGGCCATGAACTACTCGGACGAGACCGCCGACGAGATGGCCAAGCTGCAGGACGAGATCGACGCCCAGAACCTCTGGGATCTCGACAGCCAGATCGACATCTCGCTGGAAGCCCTGCGCTGCCCGCCGGACGATGCCGACGTGACCAAGCTCTCGGGCGGTGAGAAGCGCCGCGTGGCGCTCTGCCGGCTGCTGCTGGAAGCGCCCGACATGCTGCTGCTCGACGAACCGACCAACCACCTCGACGCCGAGACGATCGCCTGGCTGCAACAGCACCTGATCGACTACAAGGGCACGATCCTGATCGTGACCCACGACCGCTACTTCCTCGACGACATCACCGGCTGGATCCTCGAACTCGACCGTGGCCGGGGCATCCCCTACGAGGGCAACTACTCCGCCTGGCTGGAACAGAAGGCCAAGCGCCTCGCGCAGGAAGCCCGCGAGGACAAGTCGCGCCAGAAGACGCTGGAGCGCGAACTGGAGTGGATGCGGCAGGGCGCCAAGGCCCGCCAGGCGAAGTCCAAGGCCCGGATCAACTCCTACAACGAACTGGCCAACCAGTCCGAACGCGAGAAGATCACCCGCGCCCAGATCGTCATCCCCAACGGGCCCCGTCTCGGCTCCAAGGTGATCGAGGTCAACGGGCTGAAGAAGGCCATGGGCGACAAGCTCCTGATCGAGGACCTGTCCTTCGCGCTGCCGCCGGGCGGCATCGTGGGCGTGATCGGGCCGAACGGCGCCGGTAAGACGACCCTGTTCCGGATGCTGACCGGGCAGGAGCAGCCCGACGAGGGCACCGTCGAATACGGCGACACGGTGAAACTGTCCTACGTGGACCAGTCGCGCGACGACCTGAACCCGAACGAGAACGTCTGGGAAGCCATCGCCGACGGTCTGGACATCGTGAAGCTGGGCGACGCCGAGGTGAACGCCCGGGCCTATTGCTCGGCCTTCAACTTCAAGGGCGGCGACCAGCAGAAGAAGGTCTCGCTGCTGTCGGGCGGTGAACGGAACCGCGTGCACATGGCGCGGCTGCTGCGCTCGGGCGGCAACGTGCTGCTGCTCGACGAACCGACCAACGACCTCGACGTGGAAACGCTCCGCGCGCTGGAAGACGCCCTCGTGGACTTCGCCGGCTGCGCGGTGGTGATCTCGCACGACCGCTTCTTCCTCGACCGGATCTGCACCCACATCCTCGCCTTCGAAGGCGACGCCCACGTGGAGTGGTTCGAAGGCAACTTCGAGGATTACGAAGAGGACAAGAAGCGCCGTCTGGGCCCCGACGCGCTGGAGCCGAAGCGGATCAAGTACAAGAAGTTCGCCCGCTGAGGCGGCCCGGGCAACCGGGTGGAACGGGAAAACGGCGTCCGCGAGGGCGCCGTTTTTCGTTGCGGGGATGGGCCTGTGTAGGCCTGAACAGAGTTATCCTTTCTGAACAGAGCTATCCCTTACCCCACAAGCGGCACGCCGGGACGCGTCCGCCTCACTGCTCTCCGGCCTTCAGATAGGGCAGCGCCGTCCCGCGGGGTGGCGCAGTAGCGCCGGTCGCCATTGGTGCGCCATTGGTCCGAGCCCCAATGGCGACGGGGGGCGGGTCGGCGCAGCCCGGCCTCACGGCCGGGCGTGACATTTCGAGGGGACGGCGCTTTGGGGCTGAACTGGGCGTTGCGTCCGCCAATGCCGGTGGCACCACCTGAAGCCGAAGCGCGGTGAAGACCCGCTTTTGGCTATAGGACACCTTGCCGCCGAAGCTTGGTAGATATGAGAGAGCCCACCGTCACGCCTCCGCCCACGAAGACGCACATCCCCCCGCGCATAAAAACGCCGCCCCCGAGGGGACGGCGCGGCCCGGCCGGGGTGGTCCGGGCGTCGGGTCAAAGGACGCGCTCAGCCCTCGCCCGAATTCTGCTGGGCGGACATCTTGGCCTGCGCCATTTCCATGATCCGCGTGTTCAGTTCCTGATCCGCCTGCGCGGCGGCGCCGATCTCGTTGTAGGTCTCGAGGTCCATGCCCTCGACGGCCGAGATCGCATCCAGCATCTTCTGGTTCGCCTCTTCCACCAGTTCGGCGCGGGCACCCTCGTCGGTCGCGGTCTCGATCTGCTGCGTGTAGTCCTGACGCACGGCGCTCACATCCAGCGCGGCGGTCACGAAGGTGTCGAGCTGCGCGTCGCTGTAGTCCTCTGCCGGGGCCTCTGCGGCGGCAGGCGGCGTGGCCGAGGTCTCGGGCGCCGCGGGATCGGCGCTCTGCGCCATCAGCGGGGCGAGCGGCGTGGCGGCGAGGCCGAGGATGACACCGGCTTTGAGAACATTTGCGCGAAGGGTCATAGCGTTTCCTTTCGGTCTGCTTTCGGTCTGGTCGTCACCGCGGAACCTCCGCGGCGTCCCCACCGACCTATGCCGCCCCGCGGTTCACACAAGGCCGGCGCCCCGCCCGGACCCCGCACCGGCAAGCCCCCGCCAGAATCGCCCGCGCCACGTGGCGAGCGACCGCCGCCGCGCGCACCGCTGGCGGCCTGCCGCGCAGGACGACCTGCCGGATGGCAGGCCTCCGCCCGCCCTGCGCCCCACCCGTTATCCGCGAAACGTGCAAGTCGGCCACACTTCTGCGTGTTCACCCGAGGGAGTCCGGGGCGTTTGCATTGCGAATCGGAACCACCGTGCGAAACTGGCGTTTTGATAGGTAAGTCATAGAAGGGTACTCTTGCATGACCACCCGCCGTTCCTTCCTCGCCACAGCCGCCGCAGCGACCGGCTTGGCCGCGATCCCCGGCTTCGCCCAGGCGGCGTTCCAGCTTCCCGCGATCCTGCAACCGCAGGAGGTCGCCTTCGACGCGGCCTACCAGCCCGGCGAGATCGTGATCCTGCCGCGCGCCTACTTCCTCTACCACGTGACCGCCCCGGGTGTGGCCACCCGCTACGGGATCGCCGTCGCCAAGCCGGGCCTCGGCTGGACCGGCAGCGCCACGATCCGCCGCAAGGTGGAATGGCCGACATGGCGCCCGACGGACGAGATGATTGCGCAGAACCCGTCGAGCTATGGCAAGTTCAAGGGCAACACGGACCGGATGCCGGGCGGCCCGGGCAACCCGCTGGGGGCCCGCGCGATGTATCTCTACGAGGGGGGCAAGGACACCTACATCCGCATCCACGGCACGGTGCAGCCCTCGAGCATCGGGCACAATGCCTCCTCGGGCTGCTTCCGGATGCTGAACGAACATGTCAGCGCGCTCTACGACAAGGTGCCGATCGGCACCAAGGTGACCGTGCTCTGATCATGCGCCCTGCAAGGTGTGTCGCCGGGGGCCCGCAGGCCCCCGGTTTCGATTTGGCGACGCGCCGCTCAGAGTGCGCGCTTGACCCAGTCGACGATCTGCGCGCCCGGCATCGCGCCGGACTGGCGGGCCTTCTCGCGCCCGCCGGCAAAGGCCGCCATCGTCGGAATGCCGCGGATGCCATAGGCCTGACCGGCCTGCGGATGGTCCTGCGTGTTCAGCTTCACCAGCCGCGCCTGCCCCTTCATGGCCACCGCCGCCTTGGAGAACTCCGGCGCCATCATGCGACAGGGGCCGCACCACGGCGCCCAGAAATCGACGACCAGCGGCACCTCGTCGGTGCGCGCGGCCTTCTGCAGCGTGGCGAAATCCACCTCCTGCACCTTGTCCGAGATCAGCGGCGCGCCGCAGGTCCCGCATTTGGGCGCGGACATCAGCTTGTCCTCCGGCACCCGGTTCACCTGTCCGCAGTCCAGGCACGTGATCTTCTTGCCAGCCATCGCGGCCTCCATAATCTCATTCAAGATACGATATATGATCACCCGCAGGCACCGAAAAGCCCCTCGGCCCGGTTTCCCGGAGGGCGGGCGTGAAAAGACGTTGGACAGGCTCCGGTCTGCAGGTCAAGAAGGGGCAGATGCTGCGTTTTCTCTCCCTCGCCCTGCTCTGCCTCGGACCCGTCGCCTGCTCCTCGCTGCCGCCCCCGCAGCAGGCAGAAAGCTCTCCGATCATTCATGAGCCGAACCTCCACGACGAGGTCGACAAGCTGATCGTGCTGGTGCCCGGCGCCATGGCGACGGTGGACATCTTCAGCCCGGTCCTGGGCTGGGACGACAGCGACAGCTCGATCCTCGCCTTCCGGTTCCCCGGCCTCGACGGACTGCCGCTGGATCACCGGGTCGATATCCTGCAGTCCGGCGCCTATATCGCCGAGGCGGTCAACCGCATCCGGCCCAAGCATCTCTACCTGATCGGCTTTTCCACCGGAGGCCCGGTGGCGCTGGAGGCCGCACGGCGGGTGGAGACGGCAGATGTGCATGTCGCCCTCGTGTCCTCCGCCAGTTCCTTCCCGGACACGCTGGTGGCGGCGGCGGAAGGCGCGGTCGACGTGGCGAGCGCCTTCATCCGCTCGGGCGGCACATCCATGGACGCCGCATGGCTGGAGAACTACCGCACCCTGCTCTACGGGCGGAAGCACTACGACCAGCCCGGGCTGGCCGAGAAGAGCGAGGCCCTCGCCGAGGAGCAGCGCGGCCATATCACCACGCCCTCGGTGAAGATGACGCTGGCCCATACGGGCAGCCTGATGGGATGGGTCTATCACCCCGATCCCAAGCTTGAACGCGCCAATATCGCGCTCTTCCACGGGGGGGACGACAACCTCTTCCCGCTCAGACGCGCCCGCCGCTTCGCAGGAGAGATCCCGGCCGATGCGTTCTATACCTATCCCGAGCAGGGGCACCTGCTCTTCGTGACGGCGCCCACGCTCTTCGACGACATCCACAGGTTCTTCGGGCTGGAAGATGACTGACACCACCCTCCGGGACGTGATCGTCCTCGGCGCCGGGCCCGCGGGCTCTGCCGCCGCCTTCACCGCGGCGCGCGCCGGCCTGCGCGTGGCCCTGATCGACCGGCACCGCCACCCGCGCGAGAAGCTCTGTGGGGGCGGCTTCACCGGGCGCAGCTACCGCTACTTCCACGAGGTTTTCGGCGAGGAGATCGCCCCGGACCTGATCGAGACCCACACCGCCGTGGAGTTGCACGCCCATGGCCATGCCCTCGGCGTGCTGGAGGACATCCCCCCCATCCACCTTGCCATGCGGCGTACGCTGGACGCGGACATGTGCCGCCGCGCGCTGGAGGCCGGGGCCGAGGATGTCACCGGGCAGCGGATCACCGGCATCGACCCTGCGGCGCCGTCGGTCGCGCTGGCGGACGGGCGGGTGCTGCACGCCCGGGTCCTGATCGGGGCGGACGGGGTGAACAGCGAGGTCGCGCGCACCCTCTTCGGCCAGCCCTTCGACCGGCGGCACGTGGGCTTCGGGCTGGAGGTCGAGGCCCCGCCCGCCGCGGACAACCCCGATGCACCGGTGCGGATTGACTTCGGCGTGGTGCGCTATGGCTATGGCTGGCACTTTCCCAAGGCCGTCAGTTCCACCGTGGGCGTCGGCGGCATCCTGTCCCGCAACCCCGCGATGAAACAGGCGATGGCCAGCTACGTCGCCGAGATCGGACGCGGTGCGGATGTGAAGGTGAAGGGCCAGTTCCTGCCCGCGGGCGACTTCCGCCGGGTGCCCGGCGCGGGGCGCGTGCTGCTGGCGGGCGATGCGGCGGGGCTGGTCGATCCCTTCACCGGCGAGGGAATCGCCCTCGCCATGAAATCGGGGCAACTGGCGGCCGAGGCCACCGTGGCGGCCCTCGCCCACAGCCATCCCGACGACGCCCTGCCCCGCTACCGCGTGGCATTGCGCCCGATGCACAACGACCTGCGGCAGGCCATCCTGCTGCGCAAGCTGGTCTATGCACGCCCCATGCAACGCGCCATCGTCGCCGCCTTCAAGCGCCCCTCGGGACGCCTGCGCCGCCTGACTTTTGAACTGCTTGGCGGCGAAATCGAATATGGGGATCTCAGCCGTGCCGCACTGCGGCGCCTGCCCGGGCTGCTCCTGCGGCGCTAGGCCGACACCTGCTCCGGCGACGTCCTGCCGCGCATTTTAATTGACACAGACAACCACTTTTGGTTCCTTCCTGTGGCGAACAGGGAGGACATCATGCGCATTTCGGGGCGAGCCCCATGCCTATGGCATGGCGCGCCGGGCCTTTGGCCCGCGCGGAGCGGAGGCTTTGACAGCCTGCCCGCGGGCTGGGATCCTGTCTGCACATGGTCCGGCGGGGCTTCGGCCCGCACCGGCTCCGGAGGAAGGAAACGTCACGCATGAACATCGCCGATCTTGACGGGCTCAGGGTCCACTACACCGACGAGGGCGACCCGAACGGCGCCCCCGTCGTCTTTGCCAACTCGCTGGGGACCGACCTGCGGCTCTGGGATGCGGTGCTGCCGCTGCTGCCCGCGGGCCTTCGGCTGATCCGCTATGACAAACGCGGCCACGGCCTGACCGACTGCCCCGAGGGCCCCTATTCCATGGGCGCGCTCGTGCGCGACGCCGAGCGCCTGCTGGACCACCTCGGCGTGAAGGACGCGCTCTTCGTCGGTCTCTCCATCGGCGGCATGATCGCGCAGGGCCTCGCCGTGAAACGGCCCGACCTGATCCGCGCCGTGGTGATCTCGAACTCCGCCGCCAAGATCGGCACCGCCGAGATGTGGCAGCAGCGCATCGGCACGGTGAAGGAGCAGGGCATCGCCGCCATGGCGGATGCCATCCTCGAGCGCTGGTTCCACCCCGCCTTTCGCGAGACGGAGGAATTCTCCGGCTGGCGCAACATGCTGATCCGGCAGCCCGCCGAGGGCTATGCCGGCTGCTGCGCGGCCATCGCGGGCACCGATTTCTACACGCCTACAGCCAGCCTGCGGATGCCGGCCCTCGGCATCGCGGGCAGCGATGACGGCTCCACCCCGGCCGACCTCGTGCGCGAGACGATCGACCTGATCCCCGGCTCCCGCTTCGAGGTCATCCGCAAGGCCGGCCACCTGCCCTGCGCCGAACAGCCCGAGGCCTACGCCGCCCTCCTTACCGACTTCATCAAGGGAACCGGACATGCCCGACACCAAAGCTGAGAAAACCGCAAAATTCGACAAGGGCATGGAAATTCGCCGCTCGGTTCTGGGCGACGCCCATGTCGACCGCGCCGAAGCCGCCAAGACCGAATTCGACGAACCATTCCAGACCCTCATCACCGAGGGCGCCTGGGGCACCGTCTGGGCCTCTGACGGGATCACGCAGCGCGAACGCTCGATGATCACACTGGCCCTGCTGGCCGCCACCGGCAACTTCGAGGAAATCCCCATGCACATCCGCGCCACCGCCCGCACGGGCGCCAGCAAAAGCGATGTGCAGGAAGCGTTCCAGCACGTCGCCATCTATGCGGGCGTTCCCAAGGCGAACCACGCGCTGAAACTTGCCAAAGCCACCTACGCCGAAATGGAGGAGACCCAGAATGACTGACAGCCCCCGCGACTTGGGGCCGCTGGTGCCGCGCAACCGCGACGCGCATCCCGCCGCCTATGACCCCGGATACAAGACCAGCGTCGTCCGCTCGCCGAACCAGGCGCTGCTGTCGATGGAATCCACGCCCTCGGAGGAAACCGGCCCCCGGTTCGGGCACAACAAGATCCAGGCGCTGGACAACAACCTGATCCTGAACTGGACCAAGGGCGAGAGCCCGGCGGTCGGGGAACGGATCCTCGTCCACGGCCGCGTGCTGGACGAATTCGGCCGCCCCGTGCCCCATACGCTGGTGGAGATCTGGCAGGCCAACGCGGGCGGGCGCTACCGCCACGTGAAGGACACCTACTTCGCGCCGCTCGATCCGAACTTCGGCGGCTGCGGCCGGACCCTGACGGACGAGAACGGCTATTACGAGTTCCTGACGATCCGCCCCGGCGCCTACCCCTGGCCCAACCGCGGCAACGACTGGCGCCCGATGCACATCCACTTCTCGATCTTCGGGCACAGCTTCGGCCAGCGGCTGATCAGCCAGATGTACTTCCAGGGCGATCCGCTGATCGACCTTTGCCCGATCGCCCACACGGTGAAGGATCGCGGGCAGCTCGACGCGCTCGTGGCGCCGCTCGACATGGCCATGTCGCGGCCGATGGATTTCCTGGCCTACAAGTTCGACATCGTGCTGCGCGGCCGTCGCCAGACCATGTTCGAAAACAAGCTGGAGGGGATGTAAGATGGTCCAACCGCTCAACAACCGCCTGACCGAAAGCGCCTCGCAGACCGCGGGCCCCTACGTTCATATCGGCTGCATGCCGACCCATGCCGGCAATGCTGGCGCCTACGAGGAAGAGATCGGCACCAGCCCGATCGAAGACGGCTGCGCCGGTGAGATCATCACCATCAAGGGCGAGGTCTTCGACGGCACCGGCTGGGCGCTGCGCGATGCCATGATGGAAAGCTGGCAGCCGGACGCCGCGGGCAAGTTCCCCGGTCAGGAGGGCGCGGACCCCAAGGTCTCCGGCTTCTGCCGCTTTGCCGCCGATGGCACCACCGGCGAGTTCACCCTGCGCACCGTCAAGCCCGGCCCCGTGCCGATGCGCGGCGGCGGCATGCAGGCGCCGCACATCTCGGTCTGGGTCGTGGCCCGCGGGATCAACACCGGTCTGCAAACGCGCATCTACTTCGAGGACGAGGACAACAGCAACGATCCCCTGCTCAAGCGGATCGAGCAGCGTCCCCGCGTCGACACCCTGATCGCCAAGAAGGAGGCCGACGGCGTCTATCGCTTCAATATCGTCCTTCAAGGCAAGGACGAGACGGTCTTCCTCGACCTCTGAATGGCACGGTTCGTGCTGATCCACGGCGCCTGCCACGATGGCAGGTGCTGGCACCGCGTGATCCCCGAGCTTGAGGCCCGGGGACATGCGGCTGTCGCCCCGGACCTCCCCGGGCGCGGGGCCGACCCGCGCCCGCACGGCGACATCACGCTGGATGACTACGCGCAGACGGTGATCGACGCCGCCACGGATCTTGGCACCCCGGCGATCCTCGTGGGGCATTCCGCCGGCGGCTTTGCGATTTCCCGCGCGGCCGAACTGGCGCCCGAGGTCGCGCAGCGCCTTGTCTACCTCTGCGCCTTCCTGCCGCGTGACGGGCACTCGCTGGTCCAGATGGCCGACAGCTGGCCCCAGCCACCGCTCAAGGGCATCGCCCGGCGTCAGGGAGACGGCTATGAGGTCGACACCGGTGCCGACGACCTGCGGTTCTACCACGACGTGCCCGAAGACCTGCGCCGCGTCGCGCAGGCAAACCTCGTGCCCGAACCCATGGCCCCACACGCCGCGCCGATCCGGCTGGGCCCCAACTGGCAAAACACCCCGCGGTCCTATATCCGCTGCACACAGGACCTGACCATCGCCCCCGCCCATCAGGCGGAGATGGCGGCAGATTGCGACCCGAAGGACAGATACGACATGCCCACCGGCCATTCCCCTTTCCTCTCCGATCCGCGCGGGCTGGCCGCGCTGCTGCACCAGATCGCGGGAGGGCACTGACATGGCCGGCTCCGTGCACGACAGCTCGATCTATCACCGCCTGTTCCCGGCAGGGGACCTGGGCAAGCTCTTCTCCGACAGCGCCGAGGTCCGCGCCATGCTGCTGGTCGAAGGGGCGCTCGCCAAGGTGCAGGGCAGCCTCGGCGTAATCCCAGAGGTCTCGGCCGCCGCGATCCACCGCGCCAGCCTCGAAATCCCGCTCGACCCCGCGGGGCTGTCCGAGGCCGTGGCCACCAATGGTGTGCCGGTCCCCGGCCTCGTCGCCGCCTTCCGCAAGGAGATGCAGGCGCCGGAACATTCGCAATACGTCCACTGGGGCGCCACCTCGCAGGACATCGCCGACACCGGGCTGATGCTGCGGATGCGGCAGGTGCTGGACCTGACCGAAAAGGGCCTGACCGTACTGCTGACCACGCTGGCCGACCTGGCCGAGGCCCATGCCGACCTGCCCATGGCGGGCCGCACCTACGGCCAGCACGCGACGCCCGTGGGCTTCGGCGCGGTGGTGGCCCATTGGGGCGCGCCGCTGGCGGACCTCCGCGATGCCCTGCCCGCGCTGCGCGAGCAGGTGCTCTGGGTCTCGCTCTCGGGCGCGGCGGGCACCGGCGCGGCCTTTGGCGACACCGCGCTCGAGACCCGCGCGAAACTGGCGCAGGCGCTTGGCCTGCGTGATCCGGGCCGGTCGTGGCACGCGGACCGCAGCCCGGTGCTGGCGCTGTCGGCATGGATGGCCCGGCTCGCCCTTGCGCTTGGCAAGATGGGTGAGGACCTCATCGCCCTGACCATGAGCGGCATCGGCGAAGTGCGCCTCGGCGCGACCGGCGGCTCCTCGACCATGCCGCAGAAGCAGAACCCGGTGCAGCCCTCCGCCCTCGTGGCGCTTGGCCGTCAGGTCGCGGGGCTGAACGCCACGATGCAGAGCGCCGCGATGCCCCGCAACGAACGTGACGGCGCGGCGTGGTTCACCGAATGGCTGACCCTGCCGCAGCTGATCCTTTCCACCGCCGCCGCGCTGAACGTGGCGCAGGAGGTGACGGCGGGGGTGCAGCCCGATGCAGCCGCCATGAAGCGCACGCTGGATGCCGGTCAGGGCCTGATGCTGGCCGAGGCGCTGACCTTCCGCCTTGCCGCCGACATGCCCCGCCCCGCGGCACAGGCGCAGGTGAAGGAGATCTGCAAGACGGTGATGGCCGAGGGCTCGGACCTCGCCACCGAGGCGCAGAAGGTCTTCCCCGACCGCGATCTCGGCGATCTCTTCGACATGTCGCGCCAGCTTGGCACCGCACCGGCGGAGGCCCGCGCCTTCGCTGCCCGCATCCGCGGCTGAGGTCGATTTTCAAAGCCCCTTCCAATGCGGAATTTTATTCCACTATTGTAACCCCTATCTGCGGGCCGTTCTCTGGGCCCGCAGCCAGGGAGGTTGAGACGTGGAAAAGATCAGGGCGGCCGTTTGCCGCGAACATAACGCACCCCTCACCATCGAGGAGGTTCTGCTGGCCCCGCCCGGCGAGGGACAGATCGAGGTCGAGATCGCGGCAGTGGCGATCTGCCACTCCGATATCTCCTTCCTGCAGGGCGGCTTCGGCGGCACCCTGCCGACGGTTGCCGGGCACGAGGCGGCTGGTATCATCACCAAGCTGGGCGAGGGCGTGAAGGGCCTGTCGGTCGGCGATCATGTCTGTGTCACGCTGATCCATGCCTGCGGTCACTGCCGCAGCTGCGCCTCGGCCAGCCCGACGACCTGCGAAACGCCGGTGCCGCAGCCCGGGCCGCTGTCGCTGCCCGACGGCACGCCGATCTACCAGGCGATGGCCTGCGGCGCCTTCGCCGAGAAGGTCGTGGTGGACCAGAGCCAGGTGGTGGTGATTCCCTCCGACATGTCGATGGAGGCAGCCTCGCTCGTCTCCTGCGGGGTCATCACGGGGCTGGGAGCGGCCGTGAACGCCGCCAACGTGCGCCCCGGACAGGACGTGGTGGTGATCGGCGCGGGCGGCGTGGGGCTGAACGCGATCCAGGGCGCGCGCCTCGCCGGGGCCCGCCGCGTGGTCGCCGTGGACATGACCGAGGAGAAACTGGCCATCGCCAGGGAGTTCGGCGCCACGGACGGCGTGCTGGCCGAGGGCAAGCCCTGGGCCGCCGTGAAGGCCCTTCTGGGCAAGGGCGCCGACAGCGTGCTGGTCACCGTGGGGGCGGCCCCGGCCTATGACACCGCCCCGCGTTACCTCGTTCCGACCGGGCGGGTGATCGCCGTGGGGATGCCACATCTCGACAAATCATCCACTTACTCGCCGATGCTGATGGCGCGGCAGGCACAGGGGATCGAAGGCTCGATGATGGGCAATGTCATCATCCGCCGGGATATTCCGTGGATCGTGGACCTCTACCAGCAGGGCCGGATCAAGCTCGACGAGCTGATCTCGGGCCGCTGGCGGCTGGAAGAGATCAACGAAGCCATCGCCGATACCGTCACCGGCACCGCCCGGCGGAACGTGCTCCTGCTGCGCTGAGAGCCCGGCGCAGTCCCTGATGGGTCAATACCGGTGACATGAACGCCGCAGCGCGAAAAATTTATCGTGCTGCGGTGCGGCTGCCTCATGGCCCATCTTAAAAACGCGCTACAAAGGTGTTACATACACCGCACCGTAACCTCCGACACCGATACGACCGTGGACGACCAGACCGACGTCAAAGCCCCTCCTGCCGAAATGGCCCGCGCCGCGGGCAATGCCGCCGCGTTTCTCAAGACGCTGGCGCATGAGGGGCGCCTGATGATCCTCTGTCACCTCGGCTCGGGCGAGAAATCGGTGGGCGAGCTGGAACAGCTGCTGGACTTCCGGCAGGCTGCGGTCAGCCAGATGCTGGCCCGCCTGCGCGAGGAGGGCCTCGTGCAGACCCGGCGCGACGGCAAGACGATCTACTATTCCCTCGCCAGCGACGCCACCTCCGAGGTGATCGCGCTGCTTTACAGGCTGTTCTGCAACCCAAGCGCCTGAGCTTATCTTCCGACAATCCCGTGGGTGTCCGATCCGAAGGCGGCACCCACACCCGGTACGCGGGATCGTGCCTGCGCTGCGGCGAAGATCCGCGCAGGTGCAGAAACCCCGTGGAACCTGCTGAGTTCTCATGCGTTTAAAGCGCTGTGGGGTCGCGGGTCTGTGCCGGTAAGCCCCGGGGAAATGGCGTGAAATTGCCGCGCCGCAGCCCAGCGATTGCAACCCTGACGGTCTTTGGCTTTGCTAAGGAAACCGTCGTGTGAAGAGGCCTGACCTTTGTATTCTGACAATACGATTTCCCGCTGTATTGCCACCGAACCTGTCCTGAACCGCCGCCGCATGCTTGGCCTGCTGGCAGGGTCCAGCTGTCTGACCGTGCTGCCGGGGCTGACCCGTGCGCAGGACACCGCCGCGCCGGCCGACCCTGCGGCTGCGCCTGCCGCCGATGCCGCGCCTGCCGGCACGCCCTTCTCCTTCGACGACCTGAGCGGCCGGATGCAGGCCCTCGCGGGCGAGGCCTACAAGGCGCCCGAGGGGCCCTCCGGTTTCGTCGCCGATCTCGACTACGACGATTACCAGAACATCCGCTTCCTGCCCGAACGCGCCGTCTGGCACGAGACCGGAGCCCGTTTCCAGCTGCATGCCTTCCACCTCGGCTGGCTCTTCAAGCAGCCGGTGCAGGTCTTCGAGGTCGCCGAGGGCATGGCCCACCCGCTGACCTTCTCGACCGACGATTTCGACTACATGAACGGGCTCAGCGAGAAGATCCCCGAGCACGCCGCCCTGTCCGGCGTCGCCGGGATGCGCCTGACCGCGCCGATGAACCGGCCCGATGTCTACGACGAGGTCGTGGCCTTCCTCGGCGCCTCCTACTTCCGCGCCCTCGGCCGGGGCAACGCCTACGGGCTGTCGGCCCGGGGCCTCGCCCTCAACACCGGCCTCTCCTCCGGCGAGGAATTCCCGCGGTTCTCGAATTTCTACATCGACCGCCCCGCCGCCGGGCAGGGCACGATCGCCGTCTATGCCACTCTGGAAAGCCAGTCGCTCACCGGAGCCTATCGGTTCCTGATCACCCCGGGCGCCGACACCCGCATGGAGGTGACCGCGCGTCTCTACCTGCGCGAGGACGTGGAGCAGATCGGCATGGCGCCGCTGACCTCGATGTTCCTCTTCGGGCCGGGCGACATGGGCGATTTCGACGATTACCGCCCGCGGGTCCATGACAGCGACGGGCTGACCCTGATCAACGCCGATGGCCGGCGCTTCTGGCGGCCGCTGAACAACCCGCCGCGGCTGGCCAACTCCTACATCGGCAGCCGCTCGCCCCGCGCCTTCGGCCTGATGCAGCGCAACCGCGCCTTCAGCGACCAGCTCGATGCCGGCGCGGCCTACGAGCGCCGCCCCTCCTGCCTGATCGAGCCGATCGGTGACTGGGGTGCGGGCACCGTGCGGCTGGTGGAGATCCCCTCCGACAAGGAAACCAACGACAACATCGTCGCCTTCTGGGTCCCCGAGGCCCAACCCAAGGCCGGCGAGGCGCTGGAATTCTCCTACCGGATGCACTGGGGCGACCTGCCCCCCGACGACACCGTGAACACGGCCCATGTGCTGCGGACGCTGGCCGGTCACGGCGGCGTTTCCGGCGGCGAGGCGGTCGAGGATCAGCGGAAATTCGTCATTGATTTCGCCGGCGGCCTGATGGCGGAACTTCCCGCCGACGCAGCCGTTAAACCACAAGTGACTGTGAAAAATGGCGACCTCGTCGAGGCCATCCTGTCGAAGATCCCCGGCCGCGATACGTGGCGTCTGGTGATCGAGGTGGCGGCCGCGAACGGCGCCGTCGTGGAACTGCAAGCCCATGTCGAAGGTTTCGACCGCGTCCTGACCGAGACATGGATCAACCAGTGGATCAAAGCATGAGTAACGAAGCACACCTGTTCGAGAAGGCCCCCGAAACCGACGCACACGTCAGCATCGCGCCCCCCGAGGCGCCGCTGGTCATGCCGCGCCAGCAGCTCGAAGGCGCCCCCGTGCGCGCGCCCGGCTTCCTGGCCCGGCTGATGCATTTCGGCGGGCGTGCGGCGCAGGGCTGACCTGCCCGGCTGATCCCGGCGGCCCGGCAGCGGACCGTCAGGGCAGCCACGCCACATCGCTTTGCAGCGCAGCTCTCACCGGCGCGCTTCACCATTGGGGATGACGCCGGCCGCGCCGGCATGGCGCCCGTTGCCGGGCGTTCAGGGGAGTTTTGCAACATGCCGGACCGTGCACCGTTGAAAGCCAATACCTTAGCGTCGCGTCTGACGGCGATCGCCTTCGCGGGCCTGCTCGGGCTCGGCGCGGCGGGGTTGGTCTTCGAGGCCTCCATCCAGGACGGGCTTCAGACCACGGACGTCTTGCGCGCGCTGCTGATCTGGATGACGACCTCCTGGCTGGCCTGGGGCGCCGCGCAGGCGCTTCTGGGGCTGGTCCCGCGCCGCATCGGCGCCGGCGACCTGTCGGGGATCGACCCGCGCAACCACCGCACCGTCATCCTCGTGCCGATCTGCAACGAGGACGCCCGCGCAACCTTCTCCCGGGTGGCGGCGATGGACATCTCCCTTGCCGAGGCCGGGCTGACCGGCGCGGTCGATTTCGCCATCCTCTCGGACACCCGTGACGACACGCTGGCCCGGGTCGAGCGCCAGTGGTTCGACCAGCTGCACCGCGACCGCGAGGGCGCGGGCCGCATCTACTACCGCCGCCGCACCGACAACTGGGGCCGCAAGGCGGGCAACATCGAGGAATTCATCACCCGCTCCGGCGGCGCATACGAGTTTGCCGTGATCCTCGACGCGGACAGCCTGATGGAAGGGGAAACCGTCGCCGAGATGGTCCGCCGCATGGTGGCGGAGCCGCGCCTCGGCCTGCTGCAGACCCTGCCGCAGATCGTGGGCGCGCAATCGCTCTTCGGGCGCGCGATGCAATTCTCGTCGAACTTCTTCTCGCCGGTCTTCTCCCGCGGGCTGGCGCACATGCAGGGCGATACCGGTCCGTTCTGGGGCCACAACGCCATCGTGCGCGTGCGCGCCTTCGCCGAAAGCTGCGGCCTCCCCGAGCTGAAGGGCCGTCCGCCCTTCGGCGGGCACATCCTGTCCCATGACTATGTCGAGGCCGCGCTGCTGGCCCGGGCAGGCTGGATCGTGCGGCTCGACGAGGACCTGACCGGCTCCTACGAGGAAGGCCCCGAAAACATCGTCTCCTATGCCAAGCGTGACCGCCGCTGGTGCCAGGGCAACCTGCAGCACTCCCGCCTGCTGACGGCCCCCGGCCTGCGGTTCTGGAGCCGCTTCGTCTTCCTGCAGGGGATCACCGCCTACATCGTCTCGCTGATCTGGGCGGCCTTCCTGATCGTCAGCCTCGTGGCCTTCGTGACCGCGCCGCTGCCGAACTACTTCCCCGATCCCTACCAGCTGTTCCCCTCCTTCCCCTCGGACCGCACGCGGGAGATCGTCGGGCTGGGCATCGGTGTGATCGGCCTGCTGATCCTGCCCAAGTTCCTGATCCTCGTGCACGCGATGCTGACCCGTCGCACCAAGGGCTTCGGCGGCGCCTTCACCACCTTCCGCTCGGTCCTGGGCGAGTTGCTGCTGTCCTCGCTGATGGCGCCGGTGATGCTGATGTACCAGTCCCGCGCCGTGCTGCAGGTCCTGATGGGCCGCGACGGCGGCTGGCCTGCGAACCAGCGCGGCGAAGGCCGCCTGAGCCTGCGCGAGGCCTGGGCCGCAAGCGGCTGGATCGTGACCTGGGGCACCCTCGTGCTGGCGGCGCTGACACAGTTCGCGCCGACGCTGGCGCTGTGGCTGCTGCCGGTCTGCGTGCCGATGATGGCCGCGCCGGTGCTGCTGGCCTGGTCCTCGCGGCCCGCGCGCTCGCGCCTGTTCCGCGTTCCGGGCGAGCTGGAGGCCGCCCGTGTCGTGACGCTCTACCACGGGGTCGCCGCCAATTGGCCGACCACGCTGGAGCCGCAGGCCGCACCCGAGTCCGACACAGGTGAAGGAGGCACCCATGTCACAGCCTGAGGCAAAGCTGATCGCCATGCCCGGCACCCAAGGCCCGGTGAAGGCCAAGCGCGACCTGCGGATCGACATGTTCCGCGGTCTGGCGCTCGCGATGATCTTCATCGACCACGTGCCCGGCAATCCCTATGAATACGGCACCGTCCGCAACATCGGCTTCTCCGATGCGGCCGAGGCCTTCTTCCTGATGTCCGGCATCGCCGCGGGCCTCGCCTATTCCGGGCGCTTCCTGCCCGAGCGGGTGGAACGCACGGGGATCTGGCAGGCCATGGCACCGCTCTGGTCCCGGGCCTGGCTGCTCTACGTGGTGCACGTGCTGCTGACCGTGACCGCCATCGCGATCTTCGCGGGCGGTGTGCTGATGTTCCGCGCGCCGGAACTGCTGCAGCAGATCAACCTCGCGCCGCTGGTGGAGACCCCGTTGCAGGCCGTCATCGGCATCCCGCTGATGACGCACCAGCTGGGCTACGTGAACATCCTGCCGGCCTATGCGGTGCTTCTCTTCGTGCTGCCCGCGATCATCCCGCTGGCCGAGAGGTTTCCCTACGCGACGCTCGGGGCCTCGCTGACGCTGTGGTTCGTCACCGGGCTCCTGCGGCTGAACCTGCCGAATTTCCCGAACGAGGGCGGCTGGTTCTTCAACCCCTTCGCCTGGCAGGCGCTCTTCACCGTCGGCCTGCTGACCGGCATCTTCATGCGGCGCGGTGAACGCTTCGTGCCCGTGTATCGCGGCCTCTTCTGGGCCTGCGTCGGCTACCTGCTGTTCTCGTTGGCCTGGCTCTACCTGCCCGGCATGGGACCGCGGATGGATGCGGCGATGACCTGGCTGCGCGACAGCGGCGTCCCGTTCCACATCACCAACCAGGACAAGACCTTCCTCGCCCTGCCGCGCTTCGCCCATGCGCTGTCGCTGGCCTACGTGCTGTCCTGCCTGCCCTTCGTTGTGACCGTGGCCGAGAGCCGCTGGACCGCGCCGCTGCGCCTGATGGGCCGCCACGGGCTGCAGGTCTTTGCCGCGGGCACGCTGCTGGCGCTGCTGTTCCAGACCGTCGTACAGACCCATCCGCACCTGCTTTGGCCCGCCATCGTGCTGCCGCCGCTGGGTCTGGCGCTGCAGCTGATGCTGGCCTGGGGCCGCGAGGCCTCGGCCCGGTCGGCCCGCCGCGGGCGCAAGGCACCACAGGCACCCGCCAATACCCCGCGCCCCGCGTCGAAGCCGGCCTTCGCCTCGACCCATGCGCCGGCGATGCCGCCGGGCGTCGCCCCCTTCGGCGCGGTGCCCGCGATCGCGGCCCCGCTGCGCCAGCGGGCCCTGCTCGGCTAGGACGCCCCGATCAGCTCAACCGGACGTAGGGCACCGCCCGCGCCCGGTTGAGGCCCAGCGTCAGGCTGTCCGCCCCGGTCTTGTGCAAGCAGACGGGGCGGCGCGACGCCCCATCGGTCAGGGTGAAGAGCGCCCGCCCGCCGCCAAGCGGCGTCAGGGGCGCCACGGTCCGCGCCGGGCCGATGCCCCAGATCACGGCGCCGTCCCGGATCTCCAGAACCGCCCCCTCCCCCGGCACATGCCAGTGCCCGTCGAGCCCGTCAGGCAGCGCCGCCCCCTGCACGGGCAACAGGCGGCAGGGCGCATGGCCGATGGTGCCCTCCAGCGCCGCCCCGGTCCAGCGCAGGCGCATGGGCGCCGTGCCGGAGCAGCTCTCGGCCCAGCCGTCGCCGCCGTCATAGAGCGCCTCCTCGGTGCCCATGTGCACCAGCGAGGCGGCCTTCACCTCGACCCACCGCGGGCCGTCCTCGTCGACATAAAGACCCTCGGGCAAGGTGCCCGGTACGACCGGCGTCGGCATCGGCGCATCCAGCAGGCCCGCGAAGGTGGCGAGTGCCAGCGAAAGCGCCTTCACGTCGTCCCGGTTCGACAGCACCACGACGCCCACACCGGCCTCGGGCAGCGTCAGGAACTGCGCGCGGTAGCCCGCCTGCGCCCCGCTGTGACCGATCAGCAGGTGGACGCCAAGCGGCACGCGATAGAGGCCGAGGCCATAGGGCGTCTCGCTGCCGTCACGCAGGCTGCGGCGCGCCGACATCCCGTCCCAGAGCCCGGCCAAGGCCCCCTGCCCGGCCAGCAGCGCCCGGATCCAGCGGGCCATGTCCGTGGCCGAGGCGGCAAGGCTGCCTGCCGCGCTCAGATGCATCCCCTGCCCGCCCGGCTGCCACCGGACGCCATCGTACCAGTAGCCCGGCGCAAGGCCCGGCACCGGGTCGCCCCAATGCTCCGGCACGGCAAAGTGCGTCCCGAGAGGGCCGTTGATCGCCTCCGCCACGAAGCCCGCCAGCGTCAGGCCACGCCGTTTCAGCGCCTCCTCCACCAGCCGGTAGCCGGCGTTGGAATAGGAGACCTCGGCCCCGGGCGCGAAGTTCAGGCCGGTCATGCGGGCGTGGCAGGCCATCAGCGCCTCCGCCCCGGAAGGCGCGGCGGCCGGCAGCCCCAGCAGCGACAGGCTCTCCCGCGTGTCGGGCAGCCCGCCCGTCATGGAGAGCGCGCGCGCCACGGTGACCGCCGCCGGCGCCGGGGCCAACTCCGGCAGATGCTTGCCGAGCGGATCGTCCAACCCGATTGCCTCGGGGTGGGAGAGCACCATGGCGCAGAGCAGGTGCTTGGTGACCGAGGCACAGCGCGACACGGTGTCGGGGGTGAAGGGCAGCCCGTGGTTCAGATCCGCCAGCCCGCCCGAGACGGCAAAACGCAGCCCGTCGCGGTCGAAGCCGACGATGGCCCCGCCCGGGCCGTCCGCCGACCACTGCGCCACCGCTTCGGATGCGGCGGCTTCTGCCGCAGACCATTGGAACGCCTTGCCATTCATCATGTGAACCTCCTATGGGTATCGCCGGACCCAGCGGCGGCACCGCCGGAGCGATGCCGCTTGCCTAGCTTTGTCATATTGTATGATAATTCAAGAGGCCTCGAATCGACCCGGTCCGCGGCCCTGTATTCCGTTCCAGTGCCCGCCCTCTGCCGGGCCTGCCGCCGCCCGCAAGGGCCCGGCCCCAGACCGACAGGCCCCGTTTGACCGAGATCACCACCCACGCCGCCCTGACCGAAACGCTCGCCGAGCAGAACACGCTGGCCGACGGGCTGAGCATTGCTCTTGTGCAGCCCAAGACCGTCCGCGAGGCGGTGGTCGAGAACCTGCGCACCGCGATCATCGAGGGCCGTCTGAAACCCGGCCAGCGGCTGGTGGAGCGCGAGATCTGCGAGGCGCTCGGCGCGTCGCGCACCTCGGTCCGCGAGGCGCTGCGCACGCTGGAGAACGAGCGGCTGGTGACGGTGACCACCCACCGCGGCCCCGCCGTCACACGGCTGACCAAAGCCGAGGCGGCCGAGATCTTCGGCCTGCGCGCCGAGCTGGAAGCCCGCCTTGCCCGCGCCTATTGCGAGCAGGCACCGGAGGGCGAGGACGCGATGCTCATGGCCCTGCACCGGGCCCACAAGACCGGCGCCGAGAAGCGCGACCTGATCGGGCTGGTGCGGATGATGGTGCAGTTGAACGAGCACATGATCGCCGTCTCCGGCCTTCAGGTGACCGGCGACCTGCTGCGCAGCCTGCTGGCGCGGATTTCGCGCCTGCGGTTCCTCGCCATGGAAAACCCGACCCGCATCCACGACTCGCTGGACGAGATCGACGCGATCATCGAGGCCTTGGTGACGCGCGATGCGGATGCGGCGGATGCGGCCATGCGGCACTACGTGGCCAACGCCGCCCGCGACGCGCTGGAACGGTTCAACGAGGAAGAAGGCGCCTGAGCGTCTGAGGTCTCGCGGCACCGCTCTGCGCCTGCCTGCACAGAGATCGAGACATCCATCGAGACCGACATCCCCCGGTCCGCTCCCGGAGACGGGGCGCGCCCGCCCGGCTGCGCCCCGTTCCGGTCGCCCTGTCACTGCGGGGTCAGCGTCCGCAGTGCGGGCGGGCAAGCGACACGATGGGCCGCTGCCAGGTCCGCGAGATCCGGCACCACCTGCCGGCAGGCCGCCTCTGCCATCGGGCAGCGCGGGTGGAAGGGACAGCCCTCGGGCCGGTTGGTCGGGCTCGGCGGGTCGCCCTCGATGGGCTTGCCCGCCTCCTGACGCTCCAGCGTTGGGGCCGAGGCCAGCAACGCCTGCGTGTAGGGATGCGCGGGCTTGGAAAAGACCTGCTCTGCCGCGCCGATCTCGACGATCCGGCCAAGGTACATGATCGCCACCCGGTCGCAGAGCCGCTCCACCACAGACAGATCATGACTGATGAAGAGATAGGTCAGGTCGTATTGCGCCCGCAGTTCCAGCATCAGCTTCAGCACCGTGGCCTGCACCGACAGGTCGAGGCCCGAGGTCGGCTCGTCGAGGATCACCAGCCGGGGCCGCAGCGAAAGCGTCCGCGCCAGCCCGACGCGACGTTGCTGCCCGCCCGAGAGTTCATGCGGATAGCGGCGCCGGAAGCTGTCGTTCAGCCCCACGGCCAGCAGCATCTCCTCGATCCGGGCGTCACGCTCGGCCTTGTCGGTGACGCCGTGGATCTTCAGCGTCTCGTGCAGCGTGTCGCCGATGCGCCACCACGGATCGAGCGCCGCGCCCGGATCCTGATGCACGTACTGGATGTCGGACCGGATCTCGCGTGCGGCAGAGGCGCCGCGCCCCCCCACGTCCTGCCCGTCGAAGGTGATCGTGCCCTCGGTCTCGCGCTCCAGCCCCAGCAGGGTGCGGGCCAGGGTGGACTTGCCGCAGCCGCTTTCGCCGACCAGCCCCAGCACTTCGCCGGGGGCCAGCTGCAGGTCGATCCCGTCCACGGCCTTCACCAGCGGCTTGGGCCGCTGCAGAAGCTTGCGCGTGCCGCCGTAGTGTTTCTTGAGGTCTACGGTTTCCAGAAGGGGGCGCGTCATGCGACTTCCTTTTCGTGAATGCAGGCGATGCGGCGGCCATCGGCACGCCGGTCGAGGCCGGGCCGCGCGGTGGTGCAGGCCTCGGTCGCGCGCGGGCAGCGCGGGGCGAAGCGGCAGCCCGGCGGCGGCGTCAGCGGCGAGGAGACCTGCCCGGGGATGCCGGTGATCTCGGTCGCGCGCTCGGGGTGACAGGCCATCAGCATGCCGGTGTAGGGATGACGCGGCGCGTCGATGATCTGGCGGGTGGTGCCGGTCTCGACCGTCTGGCCCGCGTACATCACCGTCACCCGGTCACAGATCTGGGCCACCACGCCGAAATCGTGGGTGACGAAGAGCATCGCCACGTTGAAGTCCTTGGCCAGTTCGCGCAGCAGGCGCAGGATCTGCATCTGCGTGGTCACGTCGAGCGCGGTGGTCGGCTCGTCCGCGAGGATCACCGAAGGCCGCGAGGCAAGGGCCCCGGCGATCAGGATCCGCTGCCGCTGCCCGCCCGAGAACTGGTGCGGGAAGCGGGTCAGCGCCTCTTCCGGGTCGGGGATCTGCACGGCGTGCAGCACCTCGATCAGCCGGGCGCGGTGCTTGGCGCGCAGCTCCTTGGTGTAGCGCCCGCCCTTGGGGTCGTCGGGCAGCCCGCTCCAGCGCAGGATCTCGAGAATCTGGTCACCCACGGTGAAAACCGGGTTGAAGGCCTGGAACGGGTCCTGCGGGATGAAGCCGATCTCGCGACCGCGCAGGCCCTGCGCGATCTTCGGGTCCATCAGGCTCTGCCCCTTGAAGGTGACCGAGCCGCTTTCGATCCGGGCGCCCTTGGGCGGCAGCCCCATGATCGACCGGATCAGGGTGGACTTGCCGCAGCCACTTTCGCCCACCAGCCCCAGCACCTCGCCGGGGTGGATCGAGAAATCGACGTGGTCGAGGATCTGCGCCAGACCGGCGTCACCCTTGACCGAGAGTTTCAGGTCACGGACGGAGAGGATTGCGTCGCTCATGTTCAGGACCTCCGCAGTCGGGGATCGACGAGGTCGCGCAGACCGTCGCCCAGCAGGTTGAAGCCCAGCACCAGCAGCAGGATCGCGAGGCCGGGGAAGGTTGCGTACCACCATTGCTCGGGCAGGTACTTGCGTCCTTCCGAGATTTGCAGACCCCAGTCCGGCGCCGGCGGCACCGCGCCCACGCCGAGGAAGCCCAGCACGGCGGCGGTGAGGATCACGAAGCCCATGCCCACCGTGGCCCGCACGATGACGGGGGCCGCGACGTTGGGCAGGATGTGGAACAGCATGATCCGGGTCTTGGAGGCGCCGTAGCCCTCCAGCGCTTCGACGAAGAGCGAGGCACGTACCTTCTGCGTCTCGGCATAGACGGTGCGGGTGAAGAACGGCCAGTAGGTCACCGCGAGGGCGATCATCGCGCTGATCTGGCCCCGGCCAAGGAGCTGCGCGATCGCGATGGCGAGGATCAGCTGCGGCACAGCGAGGAAGACATCGGTCACCCGCATGATCGTGCTGGAGGCCCAGCCGCTGCGGTAGCCCGCGATCAGGCCGAGCGGCACGCCCACGATCATCGAGACGACCACCACGAAGAGCGAGATCGTCAGCGCCGAGCGTGTGCCCACGATCACCCGTTCAAAGATGTTGCGGCCAAGGTCATCGGTGCCGAACGGCATGTCGGCCGAGGGCGGCTGCAGCCGCATGATGATGTTGCCGCGGTTTATGCGGTCGACGTTGTCGACCAGCAGCTCGGGAAAGATCGCGAGGATGACCGCGGCCAGGACGATGAGCGCGCCCAGGACGGCGGGGACATCGCGCAGGAATTTCTTGAGGATCAGCATGCGGGAGCCTTCACATTTTCTCGGCGACGCGGGGGTCGAGCAAGCCTTGGGTCATGTCGACGAGGATGTTCACCACGCCATAGATCGCGCCGATCACCAGCGTCACCGCCAGCACCACCTGGTAGTCGGAGGTGAAGATCGCCTGCACGAGGTAGGAGCCGAGGCCGGGCCAGTCGAAGACGGCCTCCACGGCGACGGCGTTGGAGATGAAGCCACCGAAGAGCAGGCCGACCTGCGTCACCGGCGTCACCAGCGAGTTGCGCAGCACATAGGGGAAGACCACGCGGCGACGGGGATAGCCCACGGCCTGTTCGTAGTTGGCGTATTCGCTCTGCAGCGAGGCCACCACGGCGGAGCGGGTGAAGCGCGCCACCGTCGCGACACCGCCGAGCGAGATCGTGACAGCGGGCATGATGATGTGCAGCACCGCCTGCCACATGGTGGCGAAATGCCCGGTCACGAGGCTGTCGAAGATATACATGCCGGTGATGTCCGGCGGCGGCGCCATGCCCGTGGGCAGCCGCCCGCGCAGCGGCAGGATCTCGAAGCCCATGGCAAAGACCAGCTGCAGCATGATCGCGAACCAGAACGAGGCCGTGGCCAGGCCGGCCACCGAGACGATCCGCACCGTGTGGTCGAAGATCGAGTTGCGCCAGACACCGGCCAGCGTGCCCAGCAGGATGCCGAGGACCGTGGCGATGACGAGGGCGACGAGGGTCAGTTCCAGCGTGGCCGGCAGCTTGTCGAGGATGTCCTCGCTCACCGGCCGCTGGGAGAAGAGGGAGACCCCGAAATCCCCGCGCAGAACGCTGAGGAAGTAGTCCCAGAACTGCACCACCAGCGGCTGGTTCAGGCCCAGCTCCTCGCGGATGCGGGCGATCATCTCGGGCGTGGCGTTGTCCCCGGCCATGATGGCCGCGGGATCGTTGCCACCCAGCCGCAGCATGAAGAAGGTCAGCAGCAGCAGGCCGAAGAGGACGGGGATGATCAGCAGAAGCCGGCGGATCAGGAATAACAGCATGGGGAGGATCGGTGCCTTTGGGGAGGGGCCTGTCGGGTCGTGCAGAAAAGGCCCGGCCGGGAAGGGGAACCGGCCGGGCAGTGCCGCTTACTCTTTGACGGAGAGCCAGCGGAAGTCGGCGCCAGAGCCGACGGGGGAGAACTTGAAGCCGTCGAGGCGATCGCTGAGACCGCGCAGGGCGACGGTGTTGTAGATCCAGACGTCGGCCGCCTCGTCCACGATGGTGCGATAGGCTTCCTTGTAGAGCACTTCACGCTCTGCCTGATCGGTCACGTCGCGGGCCTGTTGCAGCAGGTCGTCGACGTGGGGGTTCACGTACCAGGACGACGCTTTCCAGGTGCCGTTGAACTGGCTCGAATACATCTGGCCAATCCAGTTTTCCGGGTCGACGAAGTAGGTCGAGACCCAGTGCACCCACATGTCGGGGGTGGATTCAACGGTGCCCGTCGAGGTGGCGAGGTTCGCCCAGGTATCACCCACGACTTCGACGTTCAGGCCAAGCTCGTCGAGACCCTGCTGCATGACCTGCGCGGCCTGGGTGGTCTGGTCGAGGCCCGAGAGGATCTTGATCTCGATCTTGCGGTCGATGTCGGCGCCCTCTTCGCGGGCGAGGTCACAGAACTCCTGCGCCTTGTCGAGGTCGTAGCTGTAGCCTTCGACGCTTTCGTCCACGCCCCAGAGGTTCGAGGGCAGCGGGCCCACGTTGCGCTTCACCAGGCCGCCGAGGACGACCTCGTTGAAACCATCGTAGTTGAAGGCGTAGCTGACGCAGCGACGGAAGTTTACGTTGTCGAAGGGCGGCTTCTGGTTGTTCATCCGGATCAGCATGATCCGCATGGATTCGTCGCTCTGCACGCGGACGCCGTCGGCGGCCTTGATGCGCTCCACCTGGTCGGTCGGCAGGTAGCCGTCGGTCGCGTCGGTGTCACCGCGCAGCAGCGCCAGAACCCGGGTCGAGGTTTCGGTGAAGGTCGGCACGTGCACGACGTCGACGGGGTTCGCGTTGTCGTCCCAGCCGTAGAAGTGATCGACGTTGCGGTTGAAGTCGGCGTTTTCCAGCGGCTTGTAGGTGGCCTCATCCAGGATGTAGGAGCCCGAGCCGGCCTGATGGGTCGAGAGCCACGCGGCGCCCATGTCGCCATCGGTTTCATGCGCCTGCACCACGTCCTTGTTCAGGATCGCGACCAGCGGCATCGTCGACAGGAAGGGGGCGTAGGGCTTGTCGAGGACGAAGCGGGTGGTCAGCTCGTCCACGGCGGAAACGTTTTCCGGCTTCAGCACGGGCTTGAAGGCGCCCGACGGGCCTTTGCCGATCTCCAGCAGGCGCTGGAACGAATAGACCACGTCTTCCGAGGTCATCGGGGAGCCGTCGGTGAAAGTGATGCCCGGCTTCAGGGTGAATTCCCAGGTCAGGCCGTCTTCGCTGACGGTGTGGCTTGCGGCCAGCCAGTTGCTCAGCTCCGGCGGGTTGCCGATGTAGCGGTAGAGGCTGTCGTAGGCGTTCAGCATGTAGAGCTGCATCGGCACGTCATAGACGACGTGCGGGTCGAGGCCCTTGGGCGTGCCTTCGCCCCAGACGATCTCGGTCTGGGCCTGCGCCGAGACGGAGATCGTGGCCGTGGCGAGCGCAGTGGTCGCGGCCAGAAGAAGGGTGCGGAATGTCATGTCGTGTCGTTCTCCTTGTTGGCCCGGCGGGAGGGGAGACGCCCCGCCGGAGTTGGGTCAGTCGCCGATCATTTCCAGCGTGTCGGCGATCAGGGTTGTTGCTTCGTCGAGCCCGTCGATGACCTTGTTCCGGTTGCGGACGAGTTTCGTGCGCAGCATCCAGAAATCCTCGCCTTCTTCGAGCGTGGCCAGCTCGGGCAGGTCGTAGAGGATCGGGATCATCGAGCCTTGCGGCGTGTAGCCGTAGGTGTCGTGACCGTACTTGCCGACAGAGGTGCTCTGCAGCGGGACGAGGATGCGCGACAGGCGCTTCATGCAGGTGTTGATCCGCTTGGCCATCGCCTCGGCGGCGTCCGAACCGTCGAAGGCCTCGGCCGCGGCCTTGGCCCGGGCGTCGAAGGCGGCGGCGGCCTCGGCAAAGCGCGCGGCGGCGGCTTCGGCGGCGTCCAGCCCGATCAGCTTGCCGGGGGCCGAGAGCTCTTCCAGACGCTCGCTCACCTGCCCCGCGACGGGCGTGAAGGTGAAAGGCAGAACCGGCGCGGTGCAGAGTTCCCAGACCCAAGCCGCATAGATCTCGAGGTGGGTCTGCATCCAGTCCCAGTCGAGCTTGTCGAGCGTGTTCTCGGTCGAGTGGTGCCACCAGCCCAGCGTTGCCAGCGCGGTGGCCTTCAGCTCGTCCTCGGTGAAGGAGCCGTTGCCCGCGAAGGCCGGGATGCCAAGGCCGAAGAAGGAGCTGTCGCCATGTTTCGCGGCGCGGTGCCAGAGCTGCCCGCGGCCCTCCAGATGCTCGGCCGCGACGCTTTCGTGGAAGGTCTTCAGCTCGGCGTTGGAGCCCGCGGCCCAAAGCGTATCGGTGCCGACGCAGGCCGGCTGGTCGATCTGGAGATACGCAACCGCATGGTCGCGCAACCGCGCCCATTCATGATCCGCGTACCAGGCGGAGCCCGCCATGGTGCCGGTCTCATGCGCCGTCCAGAAGCCGCAGACGACACCGCGGCGCAGCTGGTCTCGGTTCTCGTTCATCACGCGGGCCAGTTCCAGCATGCAGGCGTTGCCGGCGGCGTTGTCCGTGGCGGCCTCGCCGGGCCAGCTGTCCTGATGCCCGCCGATCAGCACGAAATCCTCCGCCTCGGGCGAGGTCTCGGGGGCGGCGACTTCGCCCACGGTGATCTGCACCGGGCGCCAGCCGTTCTCGACCACCGGGCGCATCCAGATCTCGACCGGGGCCTTCTCGCCCTCGGCCTTCAGGCGCAGCCCGTCGACGCGGGCAATGCCGATGCAGGGGATCGTGGGCATCTCGTCCCGCATGCCCTCGGGCGTGGGCGAGCCCCAGTTCGGCTTGACCGAGCCCATGGGCACCGCCGGGTTCTCCGGTCCGCCCCAGTTCATCATCACCGCCCCGATGGCGCCCTTCAGCGCGGCGATGCGCTGCTTCTCGTGGCGGCCGGGCGCATAGGACAGTTCGGTCAGGATGATCTTGCCCGTGACGTCGAGGCCTTCGTAGTCCTCGAAGGCGCCGGAGCCGACATAGACCAGCTCGCCGGTGATGCCCTCAGGGCCGGTCTCGGTGCTGTGGCCCAGCGTGTTGGCAGGGATGTCCTCGCCGGTGGCCGTGACCTTGAACCCGGCGGGTTCGGGGAAGGAGACGACGGCGGGCAGGTCAAAGATCGTGGCATCCGCGATCCCGTCCGCCAGCAGCGCATCGCGGGAATATTCCGCCATCCGCTTGCCGTTCTCGGCCCCGGCCGCGCGGTGGGGGATCGTCTTGCAGATCACCTCGACATGCTTGCGCGCCCGCTCGGACGAGATGGCCCCGATCACAGAATCCTTCGGCATCAGTCTATTTCCATATTGTCATACAAAATTACGATTGAGGAAAAACCCTATACCCCGTCAAGGAAATGCCGCCGGCGTGACCGCCCGCGAGGACGGAAAACGCCATGCTGCGCAATCCCTGTGCAACACCGGCAGCCGCCAGCGTGCTGCATGAGGCAGGTTCAGAGGGTTCGGGTGATGAAGTCGGCCAGACGTTCGTGCACGGTCAGCCGGTTCTCGGTCCGGGCGAATCCGTGGCCTTCGTGGGCGATACGCAGGTACTCCACGTCCCGTTGCAGCCCGGTCAGGCAGGAATGGACCATTTCCGTCTCGCCAATCGGCACGCGCGGATCCTCGAAGGCATGGACCAGCAGCAGGGGCGCGGCGATCTTCTCGATCCGGTGAATGGGCGAGAAGACCTCCAGCGCCTCGGCCATCTCCTCCGGGTCGCCGTATTCCGCCGCGCGCAGGTCCCGCCGCCACGGGCCGGTGGTCTGCATCATGGTCGAGAAGTTGGCGATCCCGTAGAAGTTCACGCCCATGCGCCAGGCTTCCGGCGCCTCGACCATCGCCGCCAGCACCATGAAGCCGCCGTAGGAGCGTCCGAAGACGCCGATCCGCGCGGCGTCCACCTCGGGCTGCGCCGCCAGCCAATCGCGCAGGGCCAGCAGGTCCTTCACGCTGTCCATCCGGTTGCCAAGGTCGTCCATCTCGTGCCACTGGCGGCCATAGCCGGTTGAGCCGCGCACGTTGGGCGCCGCAACCCGGATACCCTGCGCCAGCATCCACTGCACATCGGCGCGGAAGGTCGGCTGCCACTGCAACTCCGGCCCGCCGTGGACGATCACCATGACCGGCCAGCCGCCCTCCGGCGCGGGGCCTTCGGGATCGTAGAGGAAGCAGGGCACCTGCTGCCCGTCGAAGCTGGTGTAGCTGGTGAGGGAAGGCTCGCGGAAGGCGGGCAGCCCCTCGGGCCGGGTCTTGGCGAGCGCCGTGGCAGGGCTGCCGTCGAGGGCCTGCGTCCAGAGCGCGGGCGCGTCGCAGGCGCCCTCGGCCGAGAAGACCAGCGCGCCACTCGCCGGATGGAAGACCGGCACCGAGAGGACACCGGGGTGCGGCGCGGGCAGATCGGTGAGCGTGCCCTGCGCGATGTCGAGCAGCGTGATCCCGTCCAGCCCGTCGCGGTTCACCAGCAGGGCGGCGGTGGCCTCATCCCCGCTGAGCGCGAAACCGTCGATATCTGCCGCGTCGTAGCCAGCCAGCACCTTCGCCGCGCCGCTTTCCAGCGAGACCCGCATCAGCGCCGCCCGGTCACGCCCGCGATCGCAGAGCGCCAGCATCGTCACCCCGTCTTTCAGAAGCTTGATGGTCCGGTACTCCGTCGGGCCGTCACCGGGGAAGACCTCCGTCGCGGTGCCATCGGCGATCCGGATGCGCCAGAGGGTCTGGCGGCTCGACGCCTCCGAGGTTTTCACCAGCAGCGACGCACCATTTCGAAAGACCGCCAGCACCTCGCCGAAGCCCTGCCCCTGCCAGACCCGGCGCACCGTTCCGCTGGCCATATCGCGGACCAGCACGTCCATCTTGGCCGGGTCGCGGTCATTCGCGGCATAGGCCATCAGCCCGCCATCCGCGGACATCGCGCCAAAGCCGTGCACCACGCGGGGCGCGTCGGTCAGCGGCTCGGGTACCGTATCCCCGTCGCGCAGGTGCCAGATCTGGTGCCGCTCGTTCCCGCCCCGGTCCGTGGTCAGGATCAGGTCGCGGCTGCCGGGCACGAAGCTGAGCTTGCCCACCGGCTCGTCCATCCGGGTCAGCTGCACGGCGCCGCCCTGCCCGTCCGCCTCCCAGACCTGCGCGAAGCCGCTGGCATTGGAGAGCCAGACCATCCGGCCACCATCGCCGCTGATCGCGGGCGCGCGGTGTTCGGTGAGGGAGAAATAGGCACGGATCGAGGCACCGGCGCTGTGGGCAGCGGCGGCGGTGAGGGGGGAAGTCGGGGTCATGACAGCCTGTCGGATCGGAGGAGGGATTGGGGCGCGGGGGCGCCCGCGCGGATCATGGCGGCGCACCGGGGGAGAGACCAGAGTCAATTCCGGGAGGCAGCAATGCGGTGAGGGGGCGTCTCGCCCTGCACCGAACGGATGCCGCGGAACCGGGCAGTCAGGCCCGCGCGGGCCGCTTTCGCGCAGACGGATGCGGCCGTGACGAAGCCCCTGCCTCCAGCCTGAGCAAAGCCCATGTCGGGCCTGTATCGGGCCTGCTTCACCCAAGGCCCCCGCCGCGCGGCGCTGGCGGCGGCCCTCACCTCCGCCCCTGCACCAGACAAAAAAGCCGGGCAGGTTGCCCTGCCCGGCCAGTGCCGTCGCGCGGAACGCGGCGCGGCGGTGTCTCATGGGGCGCGGGGCCCCTCAGGTCACTCTTCGCCCTCTTCGGCCATCCGCGCGTCTTCGCGCAGTTCAAGCCACATCGCGTTCAGCACCGCGAACATCGCGGCCAGCGGAAGGCCGAGGAGCCAGGCAAAATACCACATCGTTCAGTTCCTTTCGGTCAGTAGCTGTGGGACTCGCCGGTGACGTCATCCGCCGTCACCTTGCCCCAGAGGACTTTGTAGACCCACGCCGTGTAGGCGAGGATGATGGGCATGAAGATCACCGCCGCCACCAGCATGACAAAGAGCGTCTGGTGCGAGGAGGAGGCGTCCCAGACGCTCAGCGAGCTGTCGGGATTGGTGCGCGAGGGCAGGATGAAGGGGAACATCACCAGCCCGACCGAGGAGATGATCCCCGTGATCGCCAGCTTGGAGGCGAGGAAGGTCGAGGCCTCGCGCCCGGCCCGCAGGCCCAGCACCGTCAGCGCGATGCCGACGAAGCCCGCGATCGGCGCGATTGCGATCCACGGCCGTTGGGCATAGGCCGCGAACCAGGACCCGCCACGCACCACCTCGTTGTAGAGCGGGTTCGACGGACCGTCTGCCGGCACCGGGTTGACCATGGCATAGCCGTCGATGCCGAAGGCCAGCCAGAGCCCGGCCAGCGCATAGGCAACGCCCGCCACGATCCCCGCCTTGGCGCCATAGGCCCGGGCACGGCCCGCAACCGGCTCCTCGGCCTTGAGCGACAGCCACGCCGCGCCGTGCATCGTCAGCATGGAGAGCGAGACCACACCCGCCAGCAGGGCGAAGGGGTTCAGCAGGCCCAGCAGCTTCCAGAGCACGCCGCCCTCGTAGATCGGCATCAGGTCCTCGGTCAGATGGAAGGGCACGCCGCGCAGGACGTTGCCCATGGCCACGCCGAAGATCAGCGCAGGCACGGCACCACCGACGAAGAGCGCCCAGTCCCAGTTCCGGCGCCATGTCACGCCGTCCCGCTTGGAGCGGTACTTGAAGCCCACGGGCCGCAGGATCAGCGCCGCCAGGACGAGGAACATGGCAAGGTAGAAGCCCGAGAAGCTCACCGCGTAGAGCGGCGGCCAGGCGGCGAAGATCGCGCCCCCGCCGAGGATGAACCACACCTGGTTGCCTTCCCAGACCGGGCCGATGGTGTTGATGACGATGCGCCGTTCCACGTCGGTCTTGCCGACGAAGGGCAGCAGCACCGCGGTGCCCATGTCAAAGCCGTCGGTCAGGGCGAAGCCTGTGAGCAGAACGCCCAGCAGGACCCACCAGATGACCCGCAGCACGTCGAAGTCGATCAGTTCGTAAAGGATCATGTCACTTACTCCGCGGGGCTGACTTCACCGGAGCTGCGCATCCGGCGTTCGTGTTTCTGCATCCAGACCTCGGTGGCCTCGACGTCTTCCTGCGGACCCTTGCGGATGTATTTCACCATCAGACCCATCTCGATGATGAAGAGCACCGAGTAGAAGATGACGAAGCCCGCCAGCGTGATCAGCAGATCGCCGACGCTGAGGTGGCTGGCCGAAAGCGCGGTCGGCAGGATGCCGTCCACCGTCCAGGGTTGCCGCCCGTATTCCGCGACGATCCAGCCCAGTTCGGCCGCGATCCAGGGCGCAGGGATCATGACCACCGCCAGCCAGAGCGCGGGACGCGGGAAGCGCATGCCCTTGATCTGTGCCATGACGAAGAAGGAGGCCATCACCGCGATGAAGCAGAAGCCGAGGCCGACCATGATCCGGAAGGCCCAGAACAGCGGCCAGACGTGCGGCACCGTATCGTCAGCGGCCATGGCGATCTGCTCTTCCGTGGCATCGCGCGGGTCGTCGACATAGCGCTTCAGCAGCAGGGCATAGCCGAGGTCCTCGGAATGGTCCTCGAAGGTGGCGCGCACCTCGGCGGGGGTTGCGTCGCGCTCGGCCCGGATCGTCATCAGCGCGTCATAGGCGATCAGCCCCGAGCGGATCTTGTCCTCCGACTCCGCGACGAGGTCCTCGATGCCGGGGATCTCGGTCGTCAGCGAGCGGGTCCCGATCAGCCCCATCACGTAGGGCACGTGGATGGCGTAATGGGTCTCGCGCGCCTCCTGGTCCGGGAAGCCGACGATGGTGAAGGGCGCGGGCGCCTCGTGGGTTTCCCACATCGCCTCGATCGCGGCCAGTTTCATCTTCTGGGTATGGGAGGCGGAATAGCCGCTCTCATCCCCCAGCACCACGACCGAGAGCGCCGCGGCCAGTCCGAAGGAGGAGGCCACCGCGATGGAGCGCCGCGCCAGTTCGATATGACGGCCCTTCAGCATGTACCACGCCGACACGCCAAGGACGAAGACCGAGGCGGTGACATAGCCGGCCGAGACGGTGTGCACGAACTTGGCCTGCGCCACCTCGTTGAACATCACCTCGAAGAAGGAGGTCATCTCCATCCGCATCGTGTCGGGGTTGAACTCCGCACCGACCGGGTTCTGCATCCAGCCGTTCGCGATGAGGATCCACAGCGCCGAAAAATTCGACCCGATGGCCACCAGCCACGCAACGATCATATGCGCGACTTTCGACAGCTTGTCCCAACCGAAGAAGAAGAGCCCCACGAAGGTCGCCTCGAGGAAGAAGGCCATCAGCCCTTCGATCGCCAGCGGCGCCCCGAAGATGTCGCCCACGTAGTGGCTGTAGTAGGACCAGTTCATGCCGAACTGGAATTCCATGGTGATCCCCGTGGCGACGCCGAGGACAAAATTGATCCCGAAGAGGGTCCCCCAGAACTTCGTCATCTGGCGCCAGATGGGGCGGTTGGTCATGACATAGACCGTCTCCATGATCGCGACGAGGATCGACAGACCCAAAGTCAGCGGCACGAAGAGGAAGTGATATAGCGCTGTCATCGCGAATTGGAGGCGTGACAGCTCGACGACGTCGAACTCCATGAGGGAACTCCCGTGGTTACCCGAAACCGTATAGTGTCTCGAAAATGCAGGTTTCTGTCGCGCAATACACCCCGCCAATCCGTGTGCGTTTGATCTGCATCAACTGGATGCGATTTGCGGAATGTGACGTTATGCCATTCACAGGCTTGTGTTTTTTGAACACTCCCTTCTAAAGCTGAATGATCCGGTCCGCGAATTCCAGTTCCGCATGGCGGTGAGCCGCCAGCAGCAGGGCGACCTCCGGCAGGGTCTCGCGGATGCCGGAGAGGACCTTTCGGGCGGTCACATCGTCCAGCCCCTCGGTCGCCTCGTCCAAGAGTAGCACAGCCGGGCGCCGCAGCAGAGTGCGGGCCAGAACAAGCCGCCGCGCCTCCCCGCCGGAGAGGCCCGCGCCCCCCTCGCCCAGCATCGCCTCCAGCCCGCCGCGCTCGGCAATCACACCGTCCAGCGCCACGGCGCGCAGCGCCTGCCACGCGGCGTCATCGCTCACGTCGGCCCGGGCGAGGGCGAGGTTCTGGCGGATCGTGCCGCCCATCAGCGCGCTGCGCTGCGGGACCAGCGTCAGCAGGCGGCGCAGCTGGTCCTCGGGGTAGTCCTCCAGCCGCTGCCCCAGAAGGTGCACCGCCCCGGCCGAGGGCGTGACCCGCGCCAGCACATCCAGCAGCGTCGACTTGCCGGACCCGCTCTCGCCGCGGATCGCCACCGTTTCCCCGATGGCCACCACGAAGGAGAGGCCCTCCGCCAGCGGTTTCACCCGGTCTGGCCGGGTCAGAGTAAGCCCCTGCACCCGCAGCCCGGCGGCGGTGTCAGCGGCCAGCGGAGCCTTCGGCCCCGCGACGGCGGCCTCGGGCTGCGACAGCACCCGTTCAGCGGCATCGCGCATCCGGCCCAGCTCCGCCAGCCCGCGGCGCAGGGGCATCACCGTCTCGGCCAAGGCCAGTGCCGCAAAGACCCCGATGGCTGCCGCCGCGGGCTGCGCCGCGCCGCTCTGCACCGCGTGCAGGGCCAGCACCATCACGGCGGTTGTCACCAATGCCACCAACGTGGCCAGCGCCAGACCCGCCCGCGCATCCAGCCGGTCGAGAAGGTCATGGGCCGCCCGCGCCTCGGTCTCGGCCCCGGTGAGGGCGGCCCGCGCCGCGGGCATCCGGCCTTGCAGGATCAGGTCGCGCTGCCCGCGGAAGAGGCCGATCGCCGCGCGGCGCATCTCCTGCCCCGCCGCCTCGGCCCGCGAGGAGGGGCCGAAGCCGCGACGCCCCACGCGGTAGAGGATCACCCCTGCCCCGCCGAGGTAGCCCGCCGTCACCGTCAGCGCGACCGGCAGCGTCACCAGCCACCAGAGCATCAGGAAGGCGAAGCAATGGGTCAGCAGCGCCGAGGCGATCGGCAGCGCGAGCCGCAGCGCCACCCCGTCGAGCGCATCCACATCCGCCGTGATCCGCGTCAGCGCCACGCCGCCGCGCAGCTGGCGCAGCTCGGCCAGCGGACGGGCGGAGAGGCGTTTGAGCAGGTCGAGCCGCAGCACCGCCAGCGCCGAGAGCGTGGCGTCATGGGTCAGCAGCCGTTCGGCATAGCGCGCGGCGGCGCGGCCAAGCGCCAGCATCCGCACCCCTGCCGAGGGGCGGAAGACGTCGAAGGCGATGCCGATGCCCGCGAGCCCCGCCATGCCCGTCGCGGTGATGAACCAGCCCGACAGCCCCAGCAGCGCAGCCCCCATGACCAGCACCACGACCGAGAGGACCGCCCCGCGCCACATGCCCCAGGGCCGCGCGGACCAGAGCAGGCGCAACACGCGCCACAGCTGTCTCATGCCGCATCCTCCCCGATCCGCACCACCCGGTCGGCGCGGTGCATCAGCTCCGGGTCATGGGTCGCCACCAGCAGCGCCGCCCCCTGCCCCTTCAGCGCGGCAAGCGCGTCGATCACCTGCCGCGCCGTGGCGTGGTCAAGGTCGGCGGTGGGCTCGTCCGCGAGGATCACCTCGGCCCCGGCAAGGAAGGCGCGGGCCAGCAACAGCCGCCGCGCCTCGCCGCCCGAAACGCCTGCGCCGGTCTCGCCCAGCCGTGTCTCCAGCCCCTCGGGCAGGGCCGCCACGACGTGATCGGCCCGCGCGGCACGCAGCGCCGCCGCCATGTCGCCGCCCCGTCCGTGCGGGTCGAGAATGTCGCGCAGCGGCGCATCGGGCATCCGGACGGCCTGCGGGATATAGGCGATCCGGGCACGCCAGCCATCGGCGGTGAGCCGGTCGAGCGTCTGTCCCGCCACCGTGATCTCTCCCTCCCCGGCCCGCAGTAATCCTGCCGCAAGGTCGAGCGCCGTGGATTTGCCCGCCCCGCTGGGGCCCGCCAGAACGACCATCTCGCCCGGCTCCAGCGTGATGTCGGGCAGCGCCAGCCGGCGCGTCCCGCGCTGCACCGCGACGCGGGTCATCGTCAGCGTGGCGGGCCCGGGGATCGGCGCGGCCAGGTCGCCGGTGCCGAGGATCGGATCGGCGGGCCGGGCGGCCAGCGCCTCCAGTTCATCGGCGACGGACTGGGCCGCGGCCCGGTCGTGCCACGCGGCGGCAAGGTCGCGCAAAGGCTGGAAATACTCGGGCGCCATGAGCAGCAGGAAGAGCCCCTGCCCCAGCGTGAGCGGCGTGGCATAGGCGCCGAAGGGGATCTCCCCCAGCAGTGAGAAGCCGACATAGACCGCCACCATCGCCACGCCGAGTGCGGCGAAGAGCTCCAGCACGGTGGAGGAGAGGAAGGCCACCCGCAGCACCGCCATGGTGCGCGTTTTCAGAGCCTCGGCCCGGGCCGCGAAATCCGTACGCGCCCGTTCGGTCGCGTTCAGCAGGCGGATGTCCGGCAGGGCGGCGATATTGTCGATAAGCAGCGCGTTCATGTCGCCGATCTCGGCCATCTGGCGGTCGCTTGCCTCCTTCGCGGCCATGCCGACGAGGGCCATGAAGACCGGGATCAGAGGCCCCGCCACCAGCAGCACGAGCCCCGCCGCCCAGGAGATCGGGAAGACGAGGCAGAGGTAGAGCAGCGGCAGTACCATGACGCGCACCATCGCGGTCTGGTAGCGGGTGAGATAGGGCGAGAGCAGCGGCAGCTTCTGCGCCACCATCGCGCCGAGCGCCGCGGAGGAGACGCCGCCCGAGAGCTGCACCTCCTCGCGGTCGAGCAGCGCCCCGCGCGCCTCGGTGATCACCATGTCCGCGCCGCGGTAGGCCCGGCGGGCGGCCAGGGCCTCCAGCCCGGCCCGGATCAGCGCGGCCGCAAGGAAGAGCGCAGCGGCCCAGAGCCCCGCCACCCAGCGCCCCTCGATCCACGCCGGAATCGCCCAGGCGATCGCGGCCGCCTGCACGGGCCAGAGCAACCCGGCCGCCAGGCCAAGGCCGGAGGCGAGACGCAGGTGCCGCGCAGCGGCGGGCGCCACGAGGCGCGTGAGGGCAGAGGTCCGGGACATGGGGGCCGTCCTTTCCCGCAAAGGTCTAATCTGATTGCAGGTTTCGGGAAAGCGGTCTTCCTGCCGCATGGGGCGACGCGCCCCATGTGACCGCCAGACGCAGGGCATGCGCAAGTAGGGCGTCACGGCCCGGGCGCGCGGGGGGGGGCAGGCCCCGGTCTCAGGGCGGGTGACAGGGCTTTCGCTCTTGCACTGAAGGCCCCTCCTGCCCTAGGGTCCCGGCCAGCTTCGGTCCGGGTGTCCCCACGCCCGGTGCAAAAGGGAATGCGGTGCGGGCCTTGGGCCCAATGCCGCAACTGCCCCCGCAACTGTAAGCGGCGAGCGATGCCGGATCATGCCACTGCGGCGCCACAAGGGCGCGGCGGGAAGGCCCGGTAAGGCGATGACCCGCAAGTCAGGAAACCTGTCGAAGCCGTTCACCCTGTTCGGGGCGCGGAGGGCGCCCGGGGCAACGGACCTGTCCGTATGTGGTGACACCGCACCGCTGCCGGGGGGTCACCTGTCCATTTCCGGTCGCTGAACGCAAGCACCTGCCCCGACCAACGGGGCGCCCGGAAGGGACAGAGATGACACTCAAGATGACCACGGCCGTTCTGGCCATCACCGCCGCCACCTCTCCGCTTGCCGCCCGCGCGCAGAGCATGATCGAACTGGACGAGATCATCGTCTCGGGCGGCCTGACCCCGATCGACGCCGCGCGCTACGGGCGCTCGGCCACGGTGCTGACCGGCGAGGAGTTGGAAGAGCGCGGCGTGGCCTCGGTGCAGGAGGCCCTGCGCCTCGTACCGGGCGTGAGCGTTTCGGGCAGCGGCGCCAGCTACACGCAGGTCCGCATCCGCGGCGGCGAGTCGAGCCACACGCTGATCCTGATCGACGGCATCGAGGCCGCCGGCGGCGATGGCGAATACATCCTCACCGGGCTCGAGACCGCCAATATCGAGCGGATCGAGGTGCTGCGCGGGCCGCAGTCCGCCTTCTACGGCTCCAATGCCTCGGCCGGTGTGATCAACATCATCACCAAGAAATCCAGCGGCAGCGGCCTGCACTACGGCGGCACCGTCGAGGCCGGCAGCGGCTGGGCCGTCTCGGGCTTCGTCACCCACCGGGGCGAGAAGGGCGGCGTTTCGCTGACCTATGCCAAGCGCAACGACGAGGGCTACGACTACTCGGGCTCGGGCGGCGAGAAGGACGGCATCACCCGCGAGACCTGGCAGTTCGCCGCGGATTACGAGCTGCTGCCCGGCCTGACCATGGGCGCGACCTTCCGCCATTCCGAAGAGACCTACGACTACGACAGCGAGTCCTGGACGGCGGCCACCGCCGGCGAATACGTCGTGGACGATCCGACCCAGTGGAGCGACCGCGAGGAGCAGACCGCGCAGGTCTGGCTGGAATACGAGAGCCTCGGCGGGCGCATGGTCAACCGGCTGAGCTACGAGCGCACCGACTACGACCAGGGCTACAATGGCGTCGCCCCGACCGAGACCGAAACCGAGGTGCTGAAGTACCGCCTGTCCTACGGCATCGACGGCACCGTGGCGGCGGCGAACCACATGGTCACGCTGATGCTGGAGAATGCGCAGGACAGCTCGACCACCAATTCGCTCTACAACCGCGAGACCAACTCGATCGCGGCGGAGTACCGGGGCAGCTTCGCGCCCGGTCTCGACCTGCAGGTCGGCATCCGGCATGACGACAACGACCAGTTCGGCAACGTGACCACCTGGAACGCGGGCGTCAGCTACACGCTGGCCAGCGGCATCCGGCTGCACGCCTCGGCGGGCAAGGGCTCGGTCAATCCCAGCTACTACGAGCTCTTCGCCAACGACACCTACAGCGGCATCACCTACACCGGGAACACCGACCTGAAGCCGGAGGAGAACACCTCCTTCGACATCGGTGTCGAGGTGCCCTTCGCCGCGGGCCGTGGCACGATCGACGTGACCTATTTCAACGAGACCCTGACCGACGAGATCACCTCGGTCATGGCCGATGCCACGACCTACACCTACATCAACCAGACCGGCGACAGCGACCGGCAGGGTGTGGAACTGGCGGCCCGCTTCGAAGCGACGGAGCAACTCAGCCTGCGCGCCGCCTATACCTACCTCGACGCCACCAACCCCGATGGCTCGGTCGAGCAGCGCCGCCCCGAGCATACGCTCACCCTCGGCGCGACCTGGACCTCGCTTGACGGGCGCCTGCTGCTGAACGGCGACCTGCGCTATGTCGCGGGCAACTACGACGCGCAGTACTTCGGCAGCTACGCTGTCGAGAAGCTGCCCGACTACACGGTGGTGGACGTCTCGGCGCAATACGCGGTGACCGATACGGTGAAGGTGACGGGCCGGGTGCTGAACCTCTTCGACGACGACTACTCCGACACCTGGGGCTATGCCTCGCGCGGGCGCACGGCCTACATCGGCCTGAGCTCGTCCTGGTAAGAGGCGGTGCGGTACGGCCGGAAAGCCCCACGTCCGGGCCGGGGATCAGGGATGCGATCCGCCCGGGCGTTTCTGGCCGCCCTCTGCCTCGGCGTCCCGGCCGCAGCGCAGGCGCAAGACGCCGCGCCGCGCCGGGTCGTCTCTATCAACCTCTGCACCGACCAGCTGGCGATGATGCTGGCCGCGCCGGGGCAGCTGCACTCGGTCTCCATGCTGGCGACCGATCCGCGGTCCTCCGCCATGGTGGAGGAGGCGCAGGCCTATGACATCAACCACGCCCTTGCCGAGGAAGTCTGGCTGATGCAGCCCGACCTGGTCCTCGCCGGGCAGTATTCCTCCCTCGCCGCCGTGGCCATGCTGCGCCGTCTCGGCGTCCGCGTCGCCCAGATCGCGCCGGCCAATTCGCTGGAGGAGGTCCGCGACCATATCGCGGAGGTCGGCACGCTGCTGCACCGCGAAGCCAAGGCCGAGGCGCTGACCGCGCAGTTCGATGCCGATCTCGCCGCGCTGCGCGCACCTGCGGGCGACGCGCGCCCCCGGGCCGCGCTCTACTACGCCAATGGCTACACCACCGGCGACCAGACCCTTGCGGGCCAGATCCTCGCCGCCGCCGGTTTCGCCAATGTCGCCGCCGAGGCGGGCTTCCCCTATGGCGGCCCGATGCCGCTGGAATTGCTCGCCATGGCCGAACCCGACGCCCTGATCACATCGCGCGCCTATCCCGGCGGATCGCGGTCGGAGGAAATCCTCGAACATCCCGTGGTGGAACGGTTGCGCGATGCCGTCCCCGGCGCGATCATGTCGGATGCCGACTGGATCTGCGGAACCCCGAAAGTCCTGGGTGCGATGAAGAAACTGACCGACATGCGCGAGCGGATGAGGCCCGCGCAGTGAAAAAAGCCTTTGCCGTCCTGCTGCCGCTGGTTGCCCTGCTGGCGCTGGCCTCCCTCGTCATCGGCCCGGCCGATATCGGGCCAATTGCCGCGCTCAAGGCGCTTGTGGCCGGTGGCGATGGCCCGTTGCCGCTGGTAATGCGGGAAATCCGCCTGCCCCGGATGCTGCTGGCGATCCTGATCGGTGGCTCGCTCGGCCTCGCCGGGGCCGCGATGCAGGGCTACCTGCGCAACCCGCTGGCCGAGCCGGGGCTGATCGGCATTTCGGGCTCCGCCGCGCTCGGCGCCGTGATCTCGATCCAGACCGGCCTCTCCGCCGCCTTTGCCCTCGCCCTGCCGCTGATGGCACTTGCGGGCGCCGTGGGGGCCGTGCTGCTGCTGGTCCTGCTGGCCGGGCCACGTGGCGGTTCCCTGACGCTGATCCTGGCCGGCATCGCCGTCTCGGCCATGGCCTCGGCGCTGACCTCGCTGGTGCTGAACCTCTCGCCCTCGCCCTATGCCGCCGGGGAGATCGTCTTCTGGATGATGGGCTCGCTCGCCGACCGGTCCATGGTGCATGTCTGGCTGGCAGCGCCTTTCATGGCGGCGGGCGCGCTGCTGCTGGCCCGGACGGGCCGCGGGCTCGACGCGCTGACGCTGGGCGAGGATGCGGCGGGCGCCATGGGCGTCCACCTGACACGGCTGCGGCTGGCGCTGGTGCTGGGCACCGCCTGCGTCGTGGGCGCGGGTACCGCCGTTGCGGGCGCCATCGGCTTCGTCGGCCTTGTGGTGCCGCACCTGCTGCGGCCCGTTGTGGGCGCGCGGCCCTCGGCCCTGCTCTGGACCTCCGCCGCGGGCGGGGCGGCACTGCTGCTGGCCGCCGACATCGCGGTGCGCGTGGTGATGCCCGACCGGGACCTGAAGCTCGGCGTGGTGACGGCCCTCGTGGGCGCGCCGCTCTTCCTGCACCTGATCTGGAAGACGAAGGGAGAGCAGGCATGACGCTGCTCTCGCTCTCCGACCTCTCCGTCACCCTGCGCAACCGTCCGGTACTGGATGGCATCACGCTCTCCGTGGGCGAAGGCGAGTTCGTGGGCCTCATCGGCCCCAACGGTGCAGGCAAGACGACACTGATGCGTGCGGCCCTCGGGCTGGTGCCCTTCGCAGGGCAATCGTCGCTCGCCGCCCTCTCCCCCGCCGCGCGGGCGAAACAGGCCGCCTGGATGCCGCAGGCGCGCGAGATCGCCTGGCCCGTCTCGGTCGAGACGCTGGTCTCCCTCGGCCGCCTGCCCCATGGCGGCGGGACCGAGACCGACCGCGCCGCCATCGAGGAGGCACTGGCCCAGATGCAGCTCAGCCCCCTGCGGGCCCGGACGGCCACGCGGCTCTCGGGCGGGGAACAGGCCCGCGCCCTGATCGCCCGGGCGCTGGCGCAGGAATGCCCGCTGCTGCTGGCGGACGAGCCGGTCGCGGGGCTGGACCCGGCGCACCAGATCGCCACGATGCAGGTCTTCGCCCGCCTCGCCGCCGAGGGGCGCGGGGTGGTGACCTCGCTCCATGACCTTGGCCTTGCCGCGCGGCATTGCACCCGGCTGGTGCTGCTGGCCCATGGCCGCATCCTCGCCGACGGCACGCCCGCCGAGGTGCTGACCCCCGCCCGCATGGCCGAGGCCTTCGGCGTCTCGATCTACCATGCCGAGACCGAGGACGGCCCGGTCTTCCTGCCGATGGGGGTCCTGGGATGAGCGTGACGCTGGACCGGCCCTGGCTGCGCTTCGACCTGGGCGGCGAGATGCAGGTGCTCAGCTGGGCGCCGCACCGTTCCGGCCTTGTCACTGCCGACCGCATCCTCTGGCGCGAGGTCCGCAATTCAGACCTGACGCCGGAGCTGGACGTGACGGCGTGGCTCACAGCGCAGCTGGAGGAGGTCGGCGACAGCAATGCCGTGACCTTCCTCACCTCCCGCGATGTCAGCGCCTACGAGGTCGCCGAGGCCGAGGTGGAGGGCATCCGTGCCACCGCCGTCGCCACCGTCGGCCTGTCCAATGCCGAGCGCGTCGGCCACCGGATGGATTACACGGGCCGCGACTGGGGCACGATCAACGTGGCGCTGCGGCTCTCCTGCGGGCTGACGCAGGCCGCGCTGATCGAGGCGCTGTCCATCGCCACACAGGCCCGCACCGCCGCGGTGATCGAGGCCGCGATGCGCCTGCCGACGGGCCGCGCCACGGGCACGGGGACCGATTGCATCGCCGTCGCCGCCCCCGCCGGGGCGGAAGCCTACTGCGGGCTGCACACCGCGGCGGGCGAGGCCGCGGGCCGCGCGGTCTATGACGCGGTAATCACGGGAACGCTGCAGTGGCTGGAGGATTGGGCGATCCGGATACCCGGGCTGGCCGACCCCGCCTGATCCGATGCGGGGTTCCGCCACCCGACGCCCCCGCCCCCTGACGCCCCCGCCCCCTGACGCCCTGCCCCCTGACGCCCGTGGCGGTACCGCCTGCCTGCCGCGAGTCGCGATCTGCCTGCGCTTGGCAGCGCTTTCCCGTCAGGTCGCGCGGGACAATGGTGGTTTGCTTCCCCCATCCGGCCTTGCCCGGGAAAATGCGATTCACGGATGCTGTCGTTTTGAACGATTGGCCCGCGCTGCGCCGCCGGAATAGGCGCAACCGGGCCCCGCCCGACTTCCCCCTTCGGCCACTGCGAATTCCTTATCCCCCTTCTTTTGTGCGGGTTACGCTGAGGAACGCGACTTTTTGCCCGAAATGATTTCACGATGCATCCGCAGGTTTCTTTCCCTCAGCACGCCCCCCTCCCCGCCACGTGCGCCAGGCACGCCCCGCCCCACCGGGCCGGGAGGCCGACGCCTGTTGCACCCGCTCGCCCTGGCCTTGCGACAGCCTCCCCGCCGCGGGCCGTGACGGGCGGCACTGTCCGTCGCCTGATGGCGCACTCCCCCTCGTCGTCAGCCCCGAGCCCGATGGATGCGCCCGAAACGACGCCTGCGCCTGCCCCTTTCGTTCAGGAGATTTGAGATGACGCAACGAGTTCTCGCCATTTGCTCTTCCGGTGGTCACTGGATGCAACTCATGCGGTTGCAGCGCAGCTTCGAAGGTCTGGACGTGGCCTACGCCTGCACGCGCGCCGACTATGAGAAGGACGTTCCGGGCCACCGCTTCTATGTGGTGGGCGAAGTGAACAGCAAATCGCTGCAGCGGATGCCGCGCACGCTCTACACGGTGATGCGGGCGCTGCTGAAGGAACGCCCCGATACCATCATCACGACGGGCGCCCTGCCGGGGCTGACCGCACTGGTGCTCGGCAAGGTCTTCTTCCGCTCCAAGACGATCTGGATCGACTCGATCGCGAACTCCGAACAGATCTCGGTGTCGGGGCGGCACGCGTCCCGGATCGCGGATGTCTTCCTGACTCAATGGCCGCACCTGAGCAGCCCGGACGGGCCGGACTACTGGGGGGCCGTGATATGATCTTCGTAACCGTCGGAACCGTCATGCCCTTCGATCGCCTGATCATCGCGCTCGATGAATGGGCCGCCGCCCATCCCGGGACTGCGGTCTTCGCCCAGATCGGAAGCGGCACCTACCTGCCCAAGTCGATGGAGTGGGACCGCAGCCTCGCGCCGAGCCTTTTCCGCGAGAAGGTCGAAGCGGCCGAGGTGGTCGTCGCCCACGCCGGTATCGGCAGTTACCTGACCTCCGCCGGGGCACGGACGCCGCTGGTGATGATGCCCCGGCGCAAAGCCCTGGGCGAACATACGACGGACCACCAACTCGCCACGGCGAACTGGCTTCGCGGACGAGAAGGGATTTTCGTCGCGGAGGACGAAACGGGGATCGAGCAGGCCATCAGCGAGGCAATGGACAGCGTGGCGGGCCCTGACCAGTTCAGCGATCATGCCCCGGAGGCCTTCGTCAACCGGCTGAACGCCTATATCCGCGGTCGGGAAGCCTGACCGCCATGTCGAGCCAGACCAGCGCCCTCGCCGATCCCCCCGCCATGGGGCAGGCCTCCTCCGGTCCCTTCGTGGCCCGCCACCGCGAAACCATCGGTTGCGTGATACTGGGGGTGGTGCTGTTCCTGGCCTGTGTCGGCTTCAACCCCCTTGCCCTGCCCTCGCCGCGGGACATGCAGGGGGGCGATGCCAGCCGCCAGCTGTCTTACATGACGGTCTTCGTGCTGATCGTCTGGCTTCAGAACCTGCTGAGCTTTCCCAGCCGCCTCGCCCGGGTCCCGACGCCCTACTGGCTTCTCTTCGCGTGGTGCCTGATCAGCCTGAGCTGGTCCCTCGTACCCATGACCGGGCTTCAGCGGCTCGGCCTCACGATCATCATGGTGGTCACCATCTTCCTGTCCACCGATGCGGCAGGCTACCGGCGCACGACCAAGACCTTGCAGATCGTCCTGCTGGGGCTCGTCCTGGCGGACTTTGTCGCCGTGGCCTTGTTCCCGCTCTCGGCGATCCACCAGTACGGCGTCGTCGACCCCAAGCTGATCGGCAACTGGAAGGGCCTGAGCGAGCAGAAGAACCTGGCGGGCGCGATCTGCGCGACGGCCATCCTCTTCTACCTGCTCAGCCCGTTCAAGGTCGGCACCCTGCTGAGGGTCTTCGCGATCGTCGCCGCCGGCGTCTTTCTCTACATGTCGAAGTCGAAAACCTCGATGGGCGTCGGGTCCGCGGCGCTGCTCATCGGGCTTCTCTATCGCTACACACCTCCGCACAACCGGCGTCTGGTGCTGGTGATCGGTCTCCTCGCCGCGGTCGGCCTGTACCAGGTCGGCTCCTTCCTCTTCAGCGCCAAGCTCGATGCCTATCTGAATGAACCGGACTCCCTCACCGGGCGCACGCAGATCTGGGCCTTCCTGATCGAATACGCGATGGCGCATCCGCTGACGGGCGCAGGCAGCGGATCATTCTGGACCTACAACGATGCCAGCCCGATCCATCAGCTTGCGGACAACTGGGTCGAAGTCTCGCCCAACGGACACAACGGATACCTGGACACCCTCGTTGCCATCGGCTTTCCGGGGCTGGCCCTGGCCATCGCGGCGGTGTTCCTCATCCCGATCGGACAATTGATCCTGACCCGGGGCATCGCATCGCGCGACGGCGCACTGCCGCTCGCGCTCCTGTTCTTTGGCCTGATGCACAACCTGTCAGAGAGCACGATGATGAACCGCGATGCCGAGGTCTGGCTGTTCACGCTGATCGGCGGGGCGCTGACCCAGCAACTGGTGGACAAGGCGCGGCGTCAGGCGACACCCGCCTGACGCCGTCCTCCCGCCGCTGCGGGAGCATCAGAATTCCTGATCTTGGTGGTTGGAAACCGCGCTGCGCCGACAGGCCTCAGCCCGTCCGCCCCACGATGGAGCAGAAGTACTCGGCATAGTCGCTTTGCATCTGCTCATCGGTCCGAACGTCCTGCGCGAGAGCCTGGGCCGTCTTCGACACCCGCGCGCGGTGCACGTCATCGAAGAGCGCCAGCGTGATCGCGTCGGCAATGGATTGCGGATCCTCGGGATCACAGATCGTCGCCCCGAGCCCGCCATCGGCCCCGATCACGCTTTCGACCTGTGTCGGGACGTCACTGATGATGATCGGGCGTCCGGCCGACACCGCCTCGAGCAGGGCAAGGCTCTGCCCTTCGTAGAGGCTGACCTGCATGAAGGCGTCGCAGGTGCCCATCAGATCATGCAGGTCGGGCCGATCCAGAAGGCCGACAAGAAACACCCGGTCAGACAGGCCGAGCTCCGAGATGAGCGCTTCGACATCGGGACGCAGAGGCCCCGTCCCCGCCATGACGAGCTGGACGCCCGGCACCTTCGAGACCGCCTTGATCGCGGCAAGCGGGTTCTTCTGCGGCGCGAAGCGCCCGGCCATCACGATGAAGGGCAGATCGGGGTTCAGCTGGTATTTCTCGACGATGTGGGCCCGGTCACAGGACGCCCGGACCGGCACGACCCCATTCGCCACCACCTGAAGGTGCTTCAGGTAGCTTTCGGGATAATTGCCGAAGGACCGGGCCACCGCCTCGGAGACGCAGATCACGGAGTCATAGGCCCCGAGGCTTCCCAGCCAGCGATCGAGCATGGCAATGGGGCGGCTGTGGGTCTCCAGCGGGCTGTGATGGGTGGCAATCGCCTTCGAGCCCGTCAGAAGCGCCGCCGTACCGGCCATGACATTGCTGAGCGGCATGGCCCCCAGAACGACATCCGGCTTCTCCCGCCGCACCTTCGACAGGAACCGCCAGAAGGCCCGCCCGTAGCCGGTTGCCCCGAGGGTGTCGACCTCGACCATGATTTCGTCGAACCGGCGCGGATCGGGGCGCGGAGACCGGTAGAGTGCCGCTGTCTGCGCATCCCAGCCACGGGCCCGCATGACCCGTGCCAGCATATCGAGATAGACGGAAACACCGCCCTCCGAGGCATGGCTGCTGGAGAGCAGGATGCGCCTCAGGGCCTCGCTCTGCGCGCCGGTCGCCCCATGGCCGACCGCGCCACCTGTTCCATTGGCCCGGATATCCGTCATTGGCTCGGGACTGTCGGCAGCGGAAGCGCCGTCCTCACCGTGATGATATCTCCGGGGCGGATGGCCGTCGTGGCCTCCACGGCCATTTCACGGCTCTCGGCCCCGTCCTGACGCACGAGCGTGAAGAGGCGTTCGCTCTCCGATTCGAGGGTCGCGCTGTTCTGGTCGATCCCAGCCAGGGTTGCCTCCATGTAGAGCTGGCGGGCCTCCTGAAGCTGCGTTTCGAGATCGTCCAGGGTGCCACGCACCGTTTGCAGGTCCACAAGCGCCTCGGCCTTGAAGTCGTGCCGCACACGCTCTTCCTCCTCGTCCAGCTTGCGCAGTTGCTGCCGGGTGTCGAGGAGCTGGACTTCCAGTTCCTTGCGTTCGCGGCGCACCGTCGAGGCCTGCGACTGCATGTTGTAGAGTTCGCTGGTCGAGGTCAGTTTCTTGGTCACCAGCGCACTGGTCGACTCCATCTGCTTCAGTGTCGCTTCCAATTCGATGGCACGTTCGCCGATCTGGGCCTCGATCAGTTGCAGCCGGCCACTCAGCGCCATGCGCTCTGCGCTGATCGCGCTCAGCGACAGGGCCAACCGCTCGGCCCGGTCCGCCATGACCTGCCGCTCTTCCTCGATGATCGGCTGGGCCGCGGGGCTGTTTGCCGCGACCGGCGGCACCTCGAAGGCAGTGGCCCCGTCCAGCTCCGCCTCGAGCCGCGCGCGACGGACCGACTGGCGCAGGATCTGCCCGACAACGATCTCGCGGTCGGCCACCGCCTGGATCGCGTCACGTTCCGCGCGCTGCCAATCACTGGTCTTCTTGCGGTAGTACCCTCCGGCCAGCGACACGGCGTTCAGCACGACGGCCCCGGGCCGATAGGGATAGGCGCCCGGACGCTCCACGTCCCCGAGGATGTAGAACGGGCGATATTCCGTCACCGCGATCGCCGCCTCCGGAGCCTCGGACAGGCGGGCGCGCTGCTTGAGGGACTCGGAGATACGCCGCCCGAGTTCATCCGTGCTCACACCGGCGGCCTGGATCGACCCGACGAGGGGCAGGGAAATCTGCCCGTCGGCCCCGATGCTGAACTCCCCGGAAAGCTCCGGCCATTGGTAGATCTTGACCGTAAGCTGATCCTCGACGCCCAGCAGGATCTCCTCCTGCCCCTGGGCCGAAGCCACGCCTGGCGTGAGGAGAACCGCACTCAGGACCGCCATCAAGGCTCCACGCATCGAATTCATCATGTCATTGCTCCTTCCGGGCAGGCCGCAAGCGACGCACGCTGCAGGAAAATCACGTTCCGGCTCATTCCGCCGCCCCGACATGCCCGCTCCGCTTGAAGTTGGGCAGTTGCGTGATGACCGGTTCGCCGGTGCGCGCGGCCTCACCGCCCGCGAGGCGGGGGGCCACCAACAGAACACCACGCGGACGACGTCCCCGTGCCGAGAGGCTGTCTGCCGGCGTCACCTCGACCAGGGCGCGGGTGGCGCGGTTGGACAGCAGGTCCTCGATCTCGGGGTCATTCCCGGCCAGCATCACCCCCGACAGGGCCGCATGCCGGTCGCGCAGCTTGGTGATCATGCGCTTGCTCGCCTGCAGATCACGCGCGTCCGAGCGCACCACGAGCACGGTGGACGTCGCTTCGGGCGACATCAGCATGACGTCGGGCAGAGGCTCCATCGGAGGCGCCAGCACGACGACGTTGTCGAAGCCCTTGGCGAGATCGGTGAACAGGCGCTCGAACAGGTCGCGCGTCATCACACGGGCCGCGTCCTGTCGTCGCTGCCCCGAGGGCAGCACGAGGAGGCCCCCTTTGCGCTTGGTTTCGGGCAGTTGGAGCCCGCCCAGCAGCCATTCCGAGACGCCCTTGGCGCCCGGCTCCAGCTCGAACTGCTCGCTGAGGCCCTTGCCCCGCAGGTCGGCATCCACGAGGCAGACCGGCTTGCCGAGCGCTTCGAAGCCCTGTGCAAGACCGTGTGCGACGACGGCAGCCCCCTCGCCCGGCAGCGCCGAGGACACGATGAAGACGCGCTTCTCACCGACGTGATCTTCATGGAGCATCCGCGCCACGGAGCGGCAGCGCTCGTCGAAGAAGGTCCGGTAGCGACCGGCCTTGGGCGCCATGACCTTGGCCAGATTGACCGGCAGCGCCGCGAGGCCGCCAAGCCCGAGTTCTTCCGAGACCGCTTCCAGCCGCCGGTCCCGGCGGAGGTAGTGATCGCGCGACAGGGCCGCGAGCGCCCCGGCAACCAACGCGATCAGCACGCCGAGGCCAAGGACCATCTTGGCGGACCCGGGCTTCGATGCGGCCGGCGTGCGCGCGGGTGCAAGCAGGCGGGCGGCGGTGGCGTCGTAGGGATCGATGCGGCGTTCGGACCGGTTGGAAATATACGCGATTGCATGGGCATTCGCGATCTCGCGCGACAGCGCCGGGTCCTTGGAGGTGAAATCGATCTCGGCCAGCGCCGAGCGCCCGTCATTGCTGACCTTCAGGCCGCCGTAATATTCCTTCAACACGCGGTCGCGCATTTCCTCGGGCGTCTCCGCCTCCGCGACGCCCAGATCGATCGGCAGGACCGACGCCAGCAACGTCTTCACACGGGTCGAGAGCGGCACGCCCTGCGGCGCGAATTCGGGCTCTGCGGCCAGGTCGAGGGTGTCGATGACCGCCAGGGCGATGGGATCGCTCTTGAGCACCTCGACCTCGGTCTGGAGGGAGATCGGGTCATTGTAGACCTGCACCGCGGACCGGTTGCCCGGGTCCAGCCCCGGCATGTGGGCAATGTGCACCTTCGACTGCGCCGTGTATTCGTCTTCCAACTGGGAGACATAGACGACGGGCAGAACGATCATCGCCGCGAATACACCGACGGCGACCCACTTGCGACGCCAGATCGAGGAGATCACATCATAAAGAGCATCTTTTTCCTGCATGGGCTTCCGATCGATTTCTGGTGTTAGAGACTTTGAAAAAAAGGAGTTCTGTGGCGGTGTCGGTCACGTCTGCCCGCGGGCGCGACGGGGCGGTAGTTGTTGACGAGAGAACTCTTGGCGCCTTAGGTTGAACAAGGTACGAGTGATTTTTGTGCAATCCGATAGTTGACAGGCGGTAGATGACGGAAGAAACCGACACTTCTGTTGAGTATTCGGCAGGCAAGCCAGCCTCACAACGCTCGGGCCCGGCAGGCAACGAGCGTGGCGAAAACCACCGTGCCGTCCTGTTCTTCAAGAACCTCCTGGTCTGGGGGTCCTGTGCCATCATGATCGGCCTGACGGTCCGGTTCGTGATCTACCTGCTTCAGTAACCGCCACCGCCGATGAACTCGACGCGCAGTGTCGCGACGAAGATCTTGAGGTTCAGCAGTGCGCTGCGCTCCGCGATATATTGCAGATCGTATTCCAGACGCATCCGGGCGGTGTATTCGCTGTTCGTCTCTCCGCGGAACCCCTTGATCTGCGCCAGCCCGGTCAGGCCAGGGCGCACCTTGCAGCGGTCCATGTAACGCTCGTCGAAGCTCTCGTACGTCACCCCGTTGGCAATCATGCCCGGAACATGGGGACGCGGCCCGACGACAGCCATGTCACCGCGCAGGATGTTGAGCAACTGAGGCAGTTCATCAAGGCTCGACTTGCGCAGGAACTTCCCGATCCAGGTCACGCGCGGGTCGTCGCGCACGGTTTGCTGGCGCCCGCTGGCATCCCCCTGGTCGACCTTCATGGTCCGAAACTTGTAGATCCGGAAAATCTCGCCGTTCAGACCGTACCGGTCCTGCCGGAAGAACACCGGGCCGCGCGAGGAGAGCTTGATGGCCAGGGCCGCGACGATGAAGAACGGCAACAGAAGGAAGAGCGCGGCAGAGGCAATGACGATGTCCTGCAGGCGCATGAGCCACTCGTCGTGGCGGTCGCCGGGAAACTGGTCGTAGGCGTGCCCGGTGTAACGGCGCAAGATGACGCGAGGCAGTGTCTGCATCTCGTCGACACTGGGCACATCGGAGCGAATTGCGGAGCGACCCTTGACGGCGTCACCCCAGGTCAGAGGCTTTGACACCAAAGGAAAAATTTCTTGTCTCATTGCATAGTCATTCATTGAGAAATCCCCATGAAAATGCAGTCGATGAAAGTTGGCAGCTTGGGCGCGACGAAATTCAGCCGCATTCTTGTCTTAATCAAAACTTAATCTCTGCAGTGCGGCAAGATCGGCAGCCGTATACAGCAGGCAGGACGCCGGAAATCTCGGGAAAGCGCCGGAATTGCGCGGTTTCAAGGCATCTACACTGCACAGTGAAACACAATGCCAGCGCCTCGCACAACCAAGAGGTGATTTCAGCCGGTGAATAACCGCAAAAAATGAACCCGCCTCGCGAAAAGGCGAATCGAAAGCCCACAATTCATGCGATTTGGTGCCTCCTCCGGCGCGCACGATCAGGCAGATCGCTCATCCGGCACCGTGGTCCTCCCCCGACCGGCCTCCCTCCTTTGCCCGCAGGACCTGCATAGACATGGCGCATTGTGTTCATGGGAGCCCTCGGGCACTCACGCCACGCTGCCGTCTGAAAGCTTTGGACGGTACCCCCCCTCCACGGCCCCGCGACCGATAAACCTGACCTAGAGCAGCCGGAATTTGCGCGCCAGGCAAGCAATAAAACAATCAAACATGGCAGGCGCCCTGGAACTTTATGACAAAAGGCCGTGAATTGAGCACAATAACAGAACAACGCCCGAAATATCTGTTATTGACCCTCAACCTCGAAACAATAGGACGTGTCGCCTTGCTCGTAGGCGCCGGGGGAACAGGCCTCGGGTCGGCCATAGACCCATCCTGACCCCCGGTAGGCGATATAGACGAGGCCGAATTCATCCGTCGGGTCCGCAGCGAGCGCGGTGACCTGATCGAGCCGCCCGAGGGGAAAATCGACCAGCCTGTGCCAAGTCCCGCCCTCGTCGACCGAGCGCCAGATGCCAAAGACACCCTCGACCCGGCCCGAAATGTAGATCGCTGGGAACTCCGCGCCCTCCGCGGCGACGCCGAAGGCAATGTCGTCGACTTGGGAAATCCGCGGCAGACGCTCCCAATGTGCGCCCCCGTCCGTGGACCGGAACAGCCCCGGATCGTCATGGGCCGTGCCCGGCGTGGCGTAGAGCATGCCGGCGTGCCCAGGAACACTGCGGAGCTTGGCGCTTTGGCCACTGTCTCCGGCCACCGGGCCCCGATGAACCTGCTGCCAACTCTGGCCGTAGTCCTCGGACCGCCAGAGCCCTGCGAGCGGCCCGTTCTCGGCCCCGCCATCGTGAAGGATATAGAACGTGCCCGGCTGGGTCCGATCCGCCGTGACGACCTTGCGGTTCAGATAGAAGGCCTGATGCGCGCCGGTGTTGGGCAGGACCTCGCCCTCGAAGACGACCCGGGTCCAGGTTTTCCCCCGGTCGCGGGTGTAGAACGGGGCCCGGCCAAAGCTCGGCATCCAGACGATGGTGTTCACGTCATCCGAAGCCACCGCGATACTGCCGAAGGACATGCGGAAGGGATCGTCGGCGGATTGCCCCGGAGGCGTCGGCAGGGTCGCAAACTTCTGCCAGGTCCGCCCGCTGTCTTCGCTGTAGCCCGCCAGGACCGCGTCCCCGTCATAGTCGCAGCATCTCAGCGTGTCGGAGGCGTTCGTGACGATGAAGGAGGGTGTTCCGGCGCTCCAGTCCAGTTGCTGCGCGGCGATCAGGACCCGCTCCCGCGGGCCATAGCCCGTCGAGAAACTGTCGAGGTCCTCGCGGCGGTGAATGCCGAAGTCCCAGGCCGCGAAGAGCGGCGCCTGACCGGCCGGGTGGATCACGTCGTTCGCGACCAGCTCCTCGATCCCGCGGGATTGGCTCTCGAGGCGGATCTCGCCACCGATGACGCGGCCGGAGAAGACGCCGACCCCTGTCGGCAGCCACAGGAGGTCCGGGTCCAGCGGATCGGTCATGACGGACCCGACCGAGAAATAGCTGCGATCCGATACCCGCAACCAGGGCGGCTCCTTCGGCGGGATCACGACATCGCGCCCGAGAGGGGCCCAACTGCGCCCGTCGTCCCGCGTGACCATCATCGTGCCGCCGATGCCGGAGACGATGAAGTGCCCCGGCGTTCCCAGCATGGCAATGCCCGCGAAGGCACGCCGCGGCGACAGCCCCGCACGATCGGCAAGGTTCGCCCATGTGCCGTCCCTCAGCCGCCAGATGCCGGGACGGCCGTCGATGCCATCGCCGACAGCATAGAAGTCATTCCCCCGAAACGCGGCACGCCGGATGCGATAGGGCGCGGTGTCCCCCACCGTGTCGACCTTGGCGAAGGTCATCCCGCCGTCCGTGGAGCCATAGAGGCCGCCGCCCGGCGGATAGGCCCAGACCTGTGCCGGTCCCGGCGTCCAGATCGGGATCCCGGGCAGGCCTGCCTCGGGCGCGTCGGCGGGCGGCGCGGAGGCCGGTATGTCCGGGACATGCTCCCAGGTGTCGCCGCCGTTGAGCGTCCGCCAGACGCCCTGCTGCGGAGACCCGAAGAACGCGCGATCGGGGTCGTCGGGCAGGACCGCAAGCGCGGGCCCGGAATGACGGAAGGCATCGTTCGGATCGAACTCCAGCTCCCCCGCGGCCGGGGGGGCCGCGACGGCCCAGCTCCGGCCCGCATCCCGAGAGGTGAAGAGCCGGTCACGCGCGGCCATGTAGAGCCGATCCGGGTCCGTCGGCGCGACGGTCAGGGCATAGACGCCCTCGACCATGCCGTTCTGGTCCCGGAACGCGTCCGGCATGGCATCACTGGTGACGATCTGCACCCATCGGTCCGCATCGTCCTCCCAGCGGTACGCCCCGTAGACGTCGGCGCGAATGACTCGTGTCGTCCCGGTCCGGTCGGTGGAATAGCCTGTGATGAAGCCCCCCGCGCCGATGGCGACCTCTTTCCAGGCGTAGGTCTCGGCGTGGGCGGCCGGCACGGTGGACAGCAGGCACACCGAAGCAACGGCGCGAAGCGCACTGGCTGCGGATGTCACAAAGGTCATGTCGCGGTCGCAGAGAAGGTCTCGGGGTCCTGAAGGACCGTGCAGTTGAGCGGGGTCTCGGCGGGCACACGGTGCCGGAAGAAGCCCGAGATCAACCCGATTGCCGTGACGTTCCACGACACCAGCGAATACATCCCCAGGTTCAGGGACCCGCGCCGCCAGCTGAGCGCCGCCAGCGGCACCCCGACGAGCGCGAGGAACGCAAGCACCCCGGCCGTCCACGACCAGGGCCCCAGCAGCGCGACGAGCAGCAGGCACCACCAGACCACCACGATCGCGGCATTCCGGATATGAGTGCAAGCGCCCAGCACCTGTGGCAGGTGCGATCGGCCGACGGCCCCGCGAAGCACCTCGCCCACCGCCCCGGCATAGCCGCTGCGCATCCGCCGCAGAAGGAGGTGATAGCCGTTCTGCTGGTGGCCGTAGTGATCCACGGCGTGACGGTCGATACGTGCGAGTGACCAGCCACCGGCACGCAGCCGCGCGCCCAGTTCCATCTCCTCGAAGGCATGCAGGTTCCGATCCGCCAGGTATCCGACGGAACGGACCGCCTCGGCGCGATAGAGCCCGCCGCAATCGAGATGATCCACCGGGCCGGAGCGCCAGTTCCGTCCGGCCATGGCCATCGCCCGGATCTTGAAGCCGTGCCCCTCGGTGTTCACCTCGGTCACCTGCCCCCCGACGCCCGCCAGCTCGGGCGTGGCATCCAGCAGCGGAATGGCCTCGTCCAGGAAGCCCGGGTCCAGCACCATGTCCCCGTCGAGCAGGTAGAAATACTCGCCCAGCGCATTCTGGAAGGCGAGTTGCGCGCCCGCCCCGCAGGAGCGATCCTGAAAATTCGTCAGCTGAACGATCCGGACCGGGTAGCGGTTGGCGATTTCCACCGTGCCGTCGGTCGACCCGCTATCGGCAAGGACAACTTCGCCGCCCCAGGGCGCCGCCGCGGCCAGCGCGCTCTGCAGGACCTTCTCGATATGTTCGCTCTCGTTGAGAGCCTTGATGCCAATGGTCAATTTCATCTCTAGCAATCCATCCAGAGTGGTCGAACAAGCATTTTTAGTAATCGGTCATAGTATTGCCCGCATCGTATGAGCGGCCCGCTCGGCCTGCCAAGGGCCGGCCCGGCAAACCTTCTGACGTTCCGTTCACAAAAACGAAGACACCGCAGCCAATGGCTGCGGTGCGTGATTTTCCGGCAGTTTGCGATACCGAGCCGGGAGCCACCGTGGCGCCCCCCGCTCTCAGAGCAGCAGAAGCTCCGAATCGACCAGCGAGAAGCTGAGCGCGCCATTCATGAAGAGGGACGCGAATTCAGAGTTGTCCTGGTAGCCCTCGGGAATGGCCGCGTTGTCAGTGGCATCTTCCCCCTCGATGTGCAGGCCATTCACGTCGATCCAGTCCACGTAGATCCCGGTTTGGTCGACCGGGTTGGTGAAGAACAGGCGCAATTCCTCGGGCGATGCGTCGTCGACGGTGATGGTGAACTCCTGGAAATCCCCCTCCGCGCGCACTGCGGTCACGTCCAGCAGGGCCACGTCCAGCCCGTCGAGGTTCACGAGCAGTTCCGGCGTGAAGTCCTCGGGCCCTTTCCCGGACACGCGCAGCGTGATCTCGGTCTGGCCGCCCTCGTCTTCAGGCAGCAAGATCCCGTCCTGTGCGCCGTAGGCGTCGGCGACGATCTCCTCGGCCAGCCGGTCCTGGACGGAGTAGTCGTTGTCCTGGCCCTGCGCGACGTTCCAGCCCCAGAGGAAGCTGCCCTCGAACCAGTCGCCCTGCTCGCCCCAGACCTGCATGAAGGCTTCCATCATGTTGGCCTGGGCTTCCTCGCTGACCTCGCCAACCAGGTCGTAGTCCCCGGGATCGCTCGCCGCACCTTCGATGCTGCGGAAGCCGATCTCCGTGAAGATGACCGGCAGGTCATATTGCTCCGAGAGCGATTGCGTATAGTCCACCACCGACATTCCGAGCCACTGCGCGAGACCCGAGTCCATGGTCGTCCAGGCCGCGATGAGCTTCTCCACCGTCGGCACCGGCGCATCGGAAAGCGGGAAATACCCGTTGATCCCGATGAAATCGAGCTCGTCCCAGAACTCGATATTGCCCGCCTGCCAGTATTGCGCCGCGATGGTCACATCACCGCTGTAGATGTCGCGCACGTCCGTGATGATATCGAGCCAGTAGTCCGTGTACTCCGGGCCGTAGAGCTCGCCCATCTCGTTGCCGAGCGAGAAGACCTCGACATCATTGGCTTCCGCGATCCGCGCCAGGTCGAGAATATGCGCCTTGTAGCTCTCGAAGAAGGCGTCCGCGTCGTTCGGCGTCAGGTTCCCCGACCAGGTGCCGTCGGCCCCGCCGAGATGCGGCTTCAGAAGGATCTGGAGCCCGCGGGCCTGCGCATCCTGAATCGCCTGCGTGATGTTGGCCAGAGACTCCGTGTAGTAGTCATCGGCATAGACATCGCTCGCCCATTGATGCGCGACCTGGTAGCGCGAGACGATCGCAACCGCGTTCGCGTTGATCTCGACGACCCCGTCCATGGCAAGCTGCGATTCCGCCAGGACGGCCAGCCCGTTGCGGGCGTAGTCGAGGCTGATGCCCTGGAAGGCCCAACCGTCGGAGCCCCCCTCTTCCGGATCGGGCGGGGTTTCATCATCGCCCCCGTCCACAGGTGGCTCCTCCACGGGCGGCTCTTCGACGGGAGGCTCCTCGAAGCCCCCACCCGTATCGCCCTCGGGATCCGCCGCGTCGTTGTAGCCCGCCACATAGGATATCGTGCCCGTGAAACTGGCATCGTCCCCGACACGCTGATCATGAACGAGCGTGTTTCCGTCCACGTGGCCAACGGCACCGTCCCCGGTCTGAGAGCGGAGCACACCGATCCCTCCGGCCTCATCCACGAGAGCACCGTTGAGATAGAGCGAGGCTGTTCCGGTCTGCTCCGCGTTCCCGTCCATCACGAGAACCGCGTCATAGGACGTGTTCGCTTCCACGGCGGCGGACAGTTCCGTGTAGTCCCAGGCATCCTTCGCCCCGTTCCAGACAGCCGCATAGAGCGTCCCGCCCTCGATGAAGAGGTTCAGCCCGCGCGTCCGGCCGCCCTGTTCGTAGAGCATCTGGAGATCGTCGATGTTGTCGCCGGTCGTGAAACTGACGATCTGGGTCTTTTCGTCGAAGAGCCCCCCGTTGAGCGCCTCGGAACTGTCGATGGTGAGATCGTCGCCGTCCTGCCATTCGAAGATGAGCGCCGCGTCGGACAGGCTGGCGATCAGGGCATCATGCCCCTCCACCTCAGGCGTGCCGGAATAGGACGCCGCGGACGGGACGGCATGGATTTGTTCGACCCAGTGGATCGTCCCGCCGAACGTTGCGTCATCGGTAATGGCCGCGCCATCGATACGTGTCTTGCCGGACACTTCGCCAAGCCCGATGGAATCCGCCAGTGACCGGATCGCACCGACACCGCTGGCCGCATCCACCTGGACACCGTTCAGGACCAAGGCGACCAGCCCGCCATCTGCCACCGTCGCATCCAGGATCAGCGCCACCTCGTACTGTGTCTCACCGGCTATGTCCGCCGACAGTTCCACAACACCCCAGCCACCGTCATTCACGTCCCAGACCGCAGCGAAGAGCTGACCATCCTCGATGTAGATGTTCAGGCCGCTGCTGGCTCCGCCCTGTTCGTAGAGCACCTGGAGGCCAAGCACGTCTGTCCCCGTGGTGAAATTGATCGCCTGCGTGACCTGTGAAATACTGCCGCCGCTCATGACGTCGGAATTCCGGAAATCAGCGATCTCCCCCTCCGTCCATGACAGGACCGGTGCGGGCGAGACATCGAACTCGAGGGTATTCTGGTATTCGGCCATTGTGTATGGGCTCCATGCAGAATTCATCGCGCTCAACCTGTCGAGGAAAGCTTGCAGAAGTTGGGTACAAGTAAGGAAAGACAGCGGCAGCACCCGGGGGTCGTCGGGCGCACCCCGGCTGTGCACGCGCAGGCCAACGGCTTGGAAACAAGCCCATTTCCTGTGCGACGCAGGGCGATACCCTAGAAAGTCCCGTGTCCGGCGCCGGTTTCCTGCCTCATTCGCAGAGTCCGGGCGCAATATCGTTTCAAGTTTCGAGGGTCTTCGGGAGTTGGAGTGAATTTGAGGACTTCAACGCGTGCGCAATGCGCCGACACGCAATTTACTGACTTCAACTTTTGGGATCGTCACCTGCCGGCTTTTTAAATTCAACCATAGATGGCAAAAACCTTGCGAAAGTACCTCCGATTTCTGCCACCTGCCCTCGGACAGGTCGCTTCTGCCGGTTCACAGTTCTTTCTCTCCCTCCAACTGCTGCACACGCTGCCGCCGGAGGAGTTCGGCGCCTTCTCCTTCCTGCTGATCACCGTTCAATTGGGCTACGGCATCAGCAGCGCCCTGCTCTGCGCGCCCTATCCCCTTCTGCTCGGCAAGGCCGAAGACCAGACCACGCGACAGGAGGTGGTCCGCTGCTTCATGAGCGGAAGTCTCTTCTATGCCCTTGCCGGGTCGGTGGTGCTCGGCATGGTTGGGCTGGCGCTTGGTCTTGATGCGACGGCGAACATGGTGCTGCTGGCCTACACGGTCGTCATGCTGCTGCGCTGGTTCGCCCGGTCGCACGCCTACTCCGTCGCCCAGCCCATGCGCGCCGCCTACTCGGACATAGCTTATGGCGCCATGGTCATCGCCGGCACGATCGCGATCCGCGGGCTGCCCGGGTTCAGCCTCGCACAGGCCTTCGGCCTGCTGCTGCTCAGCGCCTTCGCCGCGCTTCTTCCCTTCGGCCCGAGCTATCTTCTGCACCAGTTCTACCGTGTCTCGCTCGGTGCGCTGAAAGACTACCTGAAGGTCTGGCGCGACTATGCGCGCTGGTCCCTGCTGGGGGTGATCACCACAGAGGCCACCGCGAACGCCCACGCCTACCTCGTGACGCTGATCGTGGGGCCCTCCGCCTTCGCCCCGATCGCCGCGGCACAACTGCTGATCCGTCCCATCACGCTGACCCAGAACGCGCTCGGCAACTTCGAGCGCCCCCCGCTGGCGGCCGCGCTATCCAATGGCCGCTACGATGATGCCTTCGACCGGGTGAGCACGCTGCGCCGGATGCTGTTCGTGATCTACGGGATGACCCTGCTGCTTGCCGGGGGGCTCTGGATCTGGCTGCCCGACACGATCTTCCCGCCCGAGTATGACCGCGGCACGTTGATCGCCGGCCTGACGCTCTGGTTCCTGATCGCGGGGCTGACGACGGCCCGCACGCCCGAGAGCCTCCTGTTGCAGGCCCTCGGTGAATTCCGACCCCTCGCATGGGCCAGCGCGGTGTCTGGCGGCCTCTCTGTCGTGCTGGTGGTCGGCTTGTTGCTGATCGCGGCGCCGGTCTGGTCCCTGGCAGGTGTTCTGGCGGGGCAGGCGGTCATGGCAGCGCTGCTGTTCCGAAAGGCCGCCAACGCCCGCCAGGCACTCGACGGATAACCCCGGGGGCCGGCGCGCCCCCGCATGGCGCCATGCGGGCGGCGTGCGGCCCGGGGATGAACCCTGATGTCAGGGGCAATGTGCGTCCGTCAATGTCCCGGGTGCGCAGGCGCCTCTCGCTGGATCAGCACCTGATCCCGCCACACTGGCGGGCGGACCTGGCGGGCGCGGCGCTCACTCCGCGGCACCGGGGCTGACATGCGCCGCCGCCCGCCTGCCCGGACGCAACACCGCCCGCTGCGCCGCACGGGTCAGCGGGCGTTCGATCGCGAAATACACGAAGAAGCCCGCCGCCGTGCCAGCCGTGAAGGCCACGACGATCTGAACCAGGTAGGGCAGACCGGACAGGGCGAAATAGACCGCCCCGATCGCGAAGATATGCGCAAGGTAGATCGAGTAGGACGCATCGCCCGACAGCAGGAACCAGCGCGGCACCCGGTCCGCGTAGCGGTTCACCCTCCCTGCGAGGAGCAGGACCGCGCAGGCGCAGAAAAGCGTGACCGACGACACCAGGTCGATCAACGGAACGTCGACCAGATAGATGTTCACCATGACCAGCGCGAACCCCGCCACAAGCCCCGCGAGGGCAAGAGGTTCCCAGTTCGACAACCTGTCATTGATATGGAGGATGCCGATCCAGACACCTGCCACGAAGGCGAGCGTGTCGCGCCGGGTGTAGAACTCGAGCACGGGGCTCTCGAAGTGGGTCAGCGCGCCGATCACGACCGAGGCTCCGAAGAACAGGGTCACCGCGAGGGCGCGCTGTCTGGCGTCGAGCCATGCGAACCCCGCGAAGATCAGGTAGAAGTACATTTCGAAATTGAGGGTCCAGCCCAGCTTGAGCACCGGAACGATCTCGTCGGACCCCGGGCGCTCCGCCGGGATGAACAGGAGCGACTTCACCAGGTGACCGATGTCGAAAACGGTGCCTTTGAACGCGGAGGGCAGAGCCAATGCCAGCACCGCCGCAAGGATCGACATCACGTAGTAGAGCGGCACCACGCGCAGGATCCGGCGCGTCATGAAGGCACCCGGGCTGAAGCGGCCATGGCCTGTCGTCACGACCATGATGAAGCCGCTCAGCACGAAGAAGAGCGTGACACCAGCCACGCCGATCGTCCAGGTCAGTTCTGGTTGGGACGGAAGCGGGTGCGCGATGGCATGGCACAGCACGACAAGCACTGCCGCAATACCTCTGCCCCACTGAAGGCCATCAATTCGATTCATCGTAATACCACGGTGGCGAGCCCCAAGGTATTGCGCGGGCCAAGCACCAATTCCTCAATTCAATCGAGATTCTGAATAGCTTGCTTTCCGATTCGAGGCGCGCGGCTTTGCGCTGTAAGGGAGCGCCGGGCCCGAATTTCTTTGATCTGCCACTATCACAGGCAGTTCCGGCAGGAAGCGGCCCGGCCGGGGCCTCCCTCGGCGGTCTTGCCACCGGCGGCGCCGGAACCGGTCCGGCACGCTGTCACCCGGCCTCGCCGTCGACAGGCCACCACGAACAGGGGCCTGTCAGCGCAAAGCCCGCCGCCGTCTACCGTCCCATATGCCGGTCTGGCGTCGCCCCGAAGCAGACCTCGCAAAGGGCCTCCCCCGCGGGATCAGTGGCTCATCCTTGCCCCCAGAGCCCCTTCCGACGTCCGCCAGCCGCCTGCGAACACGCACGACGGACAGGGCCAGTGTGCCGAACAGTTTCAACATGTTGGCGCAGCCGTCTCAGCGCTCCAGCACGCCATGCACCCGCGTGGCAATCCAGAGCACCGTGGCCTCCTGCGCGCTGACCGAGATCAGCGCGTGCCCCATGGCGCTGTCGAAGTAGGAGCTGTCCCCCACCCCCAGCCGGACCGGTGCGTAATGTTCGGTGTGCAGTTCCACCTCGCCATCGAGGACATAGAAGAACTCCTCGCCCCGGTGGCTCTGCAACCCGTCGAACTCGGCGATCGACCGGGCGCGGATTTTCGTCAGCAGGGGGTTGAACGCCTTGGTCGCCAACTCGGTGCAGAGCATCCGGTAGTCGTACTGCGGCGTCGACTGCACCGCGCCCTGCCCGGCGCGGGTGATCGTGCGGCGCCCGTTCACCGGGCTCTCCGCCGCGCCGCCGAAGAGCTCTGCCACGTCCACCCCGAGGCCGAGCGCAAGCCGCAGCAGCGTCTCGTAGGTGGGCGAGGTCTGGCCGTTCTCGATCTTGGAGACCGCCGAGGCGGAAATCCCCGCACGCCCGGCCAGATCGTTCAACGTCAGGCCCGCCCGTTTGCGCAATGCCTGCACCCGCTCGCCGAGCGGGGGCAGGGACAGCTGGGGCTCGACCGCGCCCGCCATCGGATCAGGCCGCGCCCGAGGCGAGCGCCTCGAGCCGGGCCAGCACCGGGGCCTCCAGCGGCACCTCCGTGCCGGGCCCGACAGGCACGGCGCGGCGCCGTGCGCCGGGGTAGCGGGTGAACCCCGCCTCGGCCAGCTGGTCCACCAGCACGCGGCCCCGGTCGGCGAAGGCCGTGCCCGCGCCGTGGGAGGGATCGATGGCCAGCAGGATCTGCCCCGTGCGCGGGGTCTGGGCGCCGGGATGGCCGGACCAGTCGAACTCGAACGAGAAGTTGCCGCCCGAGATCCCCGCCGCCATCAGCTCCACCATCAACGAGATGGCGGAGCCCTTGTGCCCGCCGAAGGGCACCAGCGCCCCGCCGTCGAGGATCGCCTTGGGATCGCCGGTCAGCTGGCCCGCGCTGTCCATGCCGGTGCCCTCGGGCAGGCTGTGCCCCTCGCGCGCGGCGATCTGCACGTCGCCGTGGGCCATGGTGGTGGTGGCGAAGTCGAAGACCAGCGGCGGCTTGCCCGCGATCGGCGCGGCAAAGGCGATGGGGTTGGTCCCCAGCACCGGTTTCACCGCTCCCGCGGGCACCGAACAGGTCATGCTGTTCACCATGGAGAGCGCGATCAGCCCCTCGTCGGCAAAGGCCTCCACATCGGGCCAGAGCGCGCCGAAGTGGTGCGAGTCCCGCAGGGCCAGAAGCGCCACGCCCTGCCGCCGGACCCGCGCCACGAAGGCGTCCCGGGCGCCGGCGAGGGCTGGCTGTGCGAAACCGTTGCGCGCATCGACCCGCAGGAACCCGGGGGCGACGTCCTCGACCACCGGCACCGCCGTGCCGTCGACCCAGCCCGAGCGCAGCGTGCTGACGAAGCCCTCGATCCGGAACACCCCGTGGCTGTAGGACTGCGCCGCCTCGGCGCCCGCGACATTGGCGGCGAGGATGCCCGCGACGGTCTCGCTGCAGCCGTTGGCGGTGAAGACCTTTGCCAGCAGGGCGGCAAGGTCATCGCGGGTGAGTGTCGTCGTTTCCATGGTCGTCTCCTCGGTCAGTCGAATTTGGGGCAGTCGAATTTGGGGCCAGTCGGATGGGGGCCAGTCGGGTGAGGCCAGTCGGTTGGGGCCAGCCAACTGGCGGTCCGTCAGGGCGCGGGCCGGTCAGGTGAAGCGCGCCGGATCATAGGGCGCGGGATCGATGCAGGGCGCGACATCGAAGGCGATCTCGGCCAGCAGGCGGCCGGTGATGGCGCCCAATGTCAGCCCCATGTGGCCATGGCCGAAGGCCACCAGCAGCTTGTCCTGCCCGGGCATCCGCCCGATCACCGGCAGGCTGTCGGGCATCGAGGGACGGAACCCCATCCACTGCCGCCCACCTTCGCGGTTCAGGCCCGGCACCACGGTTTCGGCATGGGCCACCATCCGCTCGGGCCGGTCCCAGTTCGGCGGGGCCGCAAGGCCGCCCAGTTCCACGCCGCCGCCGACGCGCAGACCCATCTCCATCGGCGTCATGAAGTAGCCCTTGTCCATCACGCAGACCGGGCGGGTCAGGCTGACCTGCGGATCGGGCAGCGTGAGGTTGTAGCCGCGCTCGGTGTCCAGCAGCGGACGGTAGCCGAGCGGCGCGCAGAGCTTCAGGGAATGCGCCCCGCAGGCGATGACGATGCGGTCGAAGCTCTCGGCCGGGGCGCCTGCGGGCTTCAGCTGCGGGCCCTCGCCCTTCATCTCGATGCGGTCGACCTCGGCCCGGCGGATGCGCCCGCCCTGCGCCCGCAGATGGGCGGCCAGCGTGGTGACGATGGCCTCGGGGTTCACGGTGTGGTGCCAGTCGGGCACGTGGAAGGCGCAGGTATACTCGGGCGAGAGCGCGGGCTCCATCTCGCGCAGGCGCTCGGGCCCGATCTCCTCGATCGCGATGCCGCGGGCGCGTTTCATCTCCCACTCGGGCAGCTCGGCTTCCAGCGCCTTGCGGTTCCGGAAGATGAAGAGCGCGCCTTCGCGCCGCACCAGCGCCTCCGCCCCGGAGGCGGCGAGCAGGGGGGCATATGTCTCCTTCGCGCGGCTGCAGAGCGCCGTCAGCGCATCGGAAATCCGCGCGACCTCCCCCGGGCGACCGGCCTTGAGGAAGGCGGCGAGCCAGGGGGCCAGCCTGGGCAGGTAGGACCAGCGGATCGCCAGCGGGCCATGGGGGTCCGCCAGCATCCCCGGCACCGACCAGACGAGGCCGGGCATGGCGATCGGCGTGACCTCGGAGAAGGCGAAACAGCCCGCGTTGCCGAAGGAGGCCCCCTGCCCCGGCGCCGAGCGGTCGAAGACCGTCACCTCGGCGCCACGCGCCTGCAACGCCAGCGCCACGTTGACGCCGATGATTCCCGCACCGATCACTGCAATCCGCACAGATGTCTCCCCGGTTTCATCCCGAAGACGCCGGAGCGCGCCCTCTCTGCCCAAACTTCTAGCGTATAAATTTTCCTCCAGGAAAATAATTTTCCCGATTTGTCGCGCCAGTTTTGACTGCGGCAAGGCCGGTCCCACGCTGAAACAGCGGGCTTCCTGCAAGGGCCTGCTTGCAGGTTTGGCAGTTCTCAAGCACCGTGGGGGCCGCTAAGACACCGGCCATTCGGGCCATTCGGGCGCGCGTCAGCCTGCGCCCCGGGGCCGCCCGAGGGACAAGGACAGACACCGTCAGCCCAAGAGGTAGATCATGTTCACGATCGAGCACGAGTTTGATGCAACCGTCATTACGCTGGTCGACGATGGCCCGGCGCCGCTGCAGGAAGACATCTCGATCAATGCCTTCACCGAATGTGTGACGCTGGAGCAATACGACGCCCGCACCGACGAAGTGCTCAAGATCACCCTCTCGCCCTCGCAGCTGCGCGACCTCGCCGCGGCCCTGAACCTGCCCGAGGGCAGCTACGTCCTGCCGCCCAAGGCGCGCTGAGGCGGTTCACTCCACCCGGAAGACCTTGTCCCGCGCGGTCTGGCCCCGCACCAGCGTGAGCCGAGAGCGCGCGAGGCCCATGGCCTTGGCCAGCAGCTTCTGCACCGCCACGTTCGCCTTGCCGTCCTCCGGCACCACGGTGACATAGACCCGCAGCGCCCCGTCCTCGCCCCGCTCGATCCGGTTGCGCGAGGCCTTGGGCGTGACCCGCAGGGCGATTTCGGTGCCGGGCTGCGCAAGGTCGGTGAGGTCGGGAAGTTGTGCCATTGGCCCGGCATGGCGGCTGACCACGCGCCTGTCAATCGCCGCGCCACGGCCCTGCCCTCAACCGGCCCCCAAACCGGCCCCCGACAGGCGGCCGGACCGCACCTCGACGGCCACACGCCCCACCGGTCCGGGCGTGCACCGGCCACTTGCCACCTCCTCCCCGCGGCCCCTCCCCTTGCCAATCCCGCGCCGGAGTGGTCGGATCGCGCCGAACGACGATGGAGACGACGATGAAGACGGGCTTTTACTGGGACGAACGCTGTTTCTGGCACTCGGGCGGCAACTACGCGCTGACCCTGCCGGTGGGGGACCTCGTCCAGCCGCTCGCGGCGGGCGGCCTGCCGGAAAGCCCCGAGACCAAGCGGCGGCTCAAGAACCTGATGGACGTGACCGGGCTGATGGGCGACCTGCATGTCTCCTCTGCCCCGCAGGCCACCCGCGAGGAGCTGGAGCGCATCCACCCCGCCGCCTTCCTCGACACATTCAAGGAAACCTCCGACGCGGGCGGCGGCGAGCTGGGCCTGCGCACGCCCTTCGGCAAGGGCGGCTATGAAATCGCGGCGCTGTCGGCCGGGCTGGCCGCGGCCTCGCTGCGCGCCATTCTGAAAGGCGAGGTGAAGAACGCCTATGCGCTCTCGCGTCCGCCGGGGCACCACTGCCTGCCCGACTGGCCCAACGGCTTCTGCCTGCTGGCCAACATCCCCGTCGCACTGGAAGCCGCCCGGGCCGAGGGTCTTTTGGGCCGTGCCGTTGTGGTCGACTGGGACGTGCACCACGGCAACGGGACCGAGGCGATCTACTACGATCGGGACGACACGCTGACGATCTCGATCCATCAGGAACACAATTACCCGCTCGACAGCGGCGAGGTGGAAGACCGCGGCAAAGGCGCGGGCGAGGGCTGCAACATCAACATCCCCCTGCCGCCGGGCGTGGGCCATCACGGCTACCTAGAGGTGATGGAGAAGATCGTGGTGCCCGCCATCGACCGCTTCAAGCCGGACGTGATCATCATCGCCTGCGGCTTCGACGCCGGGCCCTTCGACCCGCTGGCCCACATGATGTGCACCGCCGAGACCTATGCCGAGATGACCCGGCTGATGATGGCCGCCGCCGACCGGCACTGCGGCGGCAAGCTGCTGGCCGTGCACGAGGGCGGTTATTCCGAGGCCTACGTGCCGTTCTGCGGCCACGCGGTGATCGAGACCCTCTCGGGGAGCGCGCATGTCGCGCCGGATCCGATGGCCAAGACCGTGGCCACCCGCCAGCCGAACGAACGGGTGCGCGCCTTCCACTCGACCCTGATCAACGAGATGGCCGCGGCCCATCTTGGCTGAGACCGGCCCCGGCCCGCGCTGCCTGATGCTCGACGTGGATGGGGTTCTGGTCCATCCGCGTCAGGGCGGCAGCTGGGCCGGAACCATCGCGCAGGACCTTCGGATCGACCCGGAGGCCCTGCAGCGGCTCTTCTTCCGCCCGCATTGGTCCGCGATCCTCACCGGGCGGGAGGCGCTCGACACGGTGCTCGCGCGCTGCCTGCCCGCGCTGCACCGCGACCTGACGGTGGCGGAGGTCCTCGACTACTGGTTTTCCCGCGATGCGGCTGTGGATACGGCCGTCCTGGCGGAGGTCGATGCCCTGCGTGCCGCGGGCTGGCGCGTCCTCCTTGCCACCAATCAGGAACCGCTGCGGGCGCGCTACCTGATGGAGGAGCTTGCGCTCGGCTCCCATTTGGACGGGATGCTGTTCTCCGCCGCCCTCGGCGCGGCCAAGCCGAACGCTGCCTTCTTTGCCAGGGCGCAGGCCGCCATCGCCCTGCCCGGCGCCGAGATCATGTTCGTCGACGACACACCGGCCAACGTCAAAGCCGCACAGGCCGCGGGCTGGCAGGCCCGGATCTGGACGCCGGGCACGGGCCTGCGGGCCCTTCTGCGCTGATCCCGCCCGGGCCCGCGCGCCTGCACCGGTCCGCGGCGCTTCTCAGGGGATCAGGGCGACCTTGCCCGCCGGGCGGGCCTCGGCGAGGTAGTCCTGCGCGGCCCCGGCCTCGGCCAAGGGGAAGGTCCGGTCGACCACGACGCGCAGCGCGCCCTCGGCCATCAGCGTCATCAGCGCGGCCATGTGATGGGCCCCGGGCCGCACCATGATCCGTTGCAGATGCACGCCCCGCGCCTGCGCCAGCTGTGCCGCCGTCTCGGTGAAGTCCAGCAGGGTGATCACCTTGCCCCCGGCCCGCGTGAGCGCGACGGAGGTTTCCGCCTGCACCCCGGCCTGCGGATCGAGGACGAGGTCGAAGGGCCCCACCGGCTGCGCCCGGTGGTAGTCCACCGCGATGTCGGCCCCCAGTTCGCGCAGCAGCTCCAGCTTGCCGGCGCTCGCCGTGGCGGTGACATGGGCGCCCCGCGCCTTTGCGATCTGGACCGCGAGATGCCCGACGCCCCCGGCGCCGGAATGGATCAGCACCCGCTGGCGCGGCGCGAGGCCCCCGGCCACCACCAGCGCCTGCCACGCGGTGAGCCCGGCCAGCGGCAGGGCCCCGGCCTGCTGCAGGTCTACCTGCGAGGGCACGCGGGCGATCTCCTCCTCGGGCACGATGGCATGGGAGGCATAGGTCGCCGCCTGCTGCGGGAACCGCGCCAGCCCCGCCACCCGGTCACCGGGGCGGTACCAGCGCACGCCCGGGCCCACGGCCTCGACCTCGCCGGCAAGATCCCAGCCGAGGGTAAAGGGCGGCGCGCCGATGAGGGGGAAATCCCCGGCGCGCACGGCGGCATCCACTGGGTTCACCCCCGCGGCCACGACACGCACGCGCAGCTCGCCCGGTCCCGGCTCGGGCGTAGGTTTCTCGGACAACTGCAAGACCTGCGCACTGCCCGTGCGTTCTTGAGTAATGATCTGCATGAAATGCTCCTGCCGTTCTATGCGACGTTGACGAGCGCCTTGATTCCACCATAACTTCCGTTTGTGAAGTAGGCACCTTTTTGGAAAGTAGTTACCTCATGGTTAGCAATGCGGCAGAAAGCTATCCCTTCGATGTCTTCAAGCGGCACTGCGCCTCGCACATGGTGCTTGATCTGCTCTCGGGCAAGTGGACCTACCTTACGGTCACCGCGTTGAGGCAGGGACGGATGCGCAACGCCGCGCTTGCACGCAAGATCGAGGGGATCTCGCCCAAGATGCTGTCCCAGACCCTGCGCGGCCTGGAACATGACGGTCTGGTGCTGCGCACCGTCCATGCGGAAGTGCCGCCACGGGTGGAATATGAACTCACCCCGCTCGGAGAGGAACTGGCCGGTTTGATGGATCAGATCTGCATCTGGGCACAGAACCACGTGCCCGACATCCTCATCAGCCGCGCCGCCAACGGCGACGCCGAGGCGCAGGCCCGCCTCGCCGCTGCCCGCGCCTCCTGAGATCGCAGGCACCGCGCCGCCCTCGCGTGTTGCGGGCGGCCTCCGGTGCCCAGCACCGGGCCGCGATTGCAGCGCCCTGCCCCCACTCGCTCCTCCGCCCTTCGCAGTCCGATCAGCCGTCCGATCTACCGCCTCGGGGCGGCGCCGGGTCCTCCCGCGGCGACGGACGGGTGCGATCCTGAGGCTTTTCGTGGGTTTAAAGCTTGAATCCCCGCGCCGCAGCGCCGACATGTCGGGGCAGCGACAGGAGTGATCTATGCCCGAAAGAAACCAAGCCGCCCTCGATTTCCTGCTGACCCGCCGGTCCCGTCCGCCCAAGACGCTGACCGCCCCCGGGCCGTCGCGCGACGAGATGGAGGTGATCCTGACCGCCGCCGCCCGCGTGCCCGACCACGGCAAGCTGGAGCCCTGGCGCTTCATCGTGCTGGACGGTGCGGCGCTGGATCGCCTCGCGGGACTGGCCCGGACCCGGGGTGCGGCACTCGGCAAGGACGAGGCCGATATCGCCAAGGCGGCCAAGCAGTTCGAGGATGGCGTGATCTGCGTCGCCGTGGTCGAGAGCCCGAAGGAAAGCCCCAAGATCCCGGTCATCGAGCAGACCTATTCGGCGGGCGCCGTCTGCCTCGGCCTCGTGAACGCGGCGCTGGCTTCGGGCTGGGGCGCGGGCTGGCTGACCGGCTGGCACGCCTTCGACCGGCCGTTCCTCGAAGAGGGTCTGGGGCTGGCCCCGCAGGAGAGCCTCGCCGGTCTGGTCTACGTCGGCACCGAAACCGCCGCCCCGCCGGAACGCCCGCGCCCGGACCTCGCCAAGGTGGTGACATGGCAGTCGGAGTGATCCTGCAGAGCTTTGCCCTCGCGCTGTCGCAGGCCGGGGACCGGCGGTTCCGCCGGGTGCTCTTCCTCGGGATCGTGCTGACCTTCGCGCTGCTGGTGGCGACCTATGCCGCCCTCCTCGTGCTGTTGCAGTGGCTGGTGGGCGACAGCGCCACCCTGCCGCTGATCGGCGAGGTGACATGGGTCGGAGAGCTGGTCACATGGTCCAGCTTCTTCGCCATGATGGCGCTCTCGGTCTTCCTGATGGTGCCGGTGGCTTCTGCCATCACCTCGTTCTTCCTCGACGACGTGGCGCAGGCGGTGGAGGACCGGCACTATCCCCACCTGCCCGCGGTGCCCCGGCTGCCGATCCCGGAGCAGATCAAGGACTCGCTGGGCTTCCTCGGCGTGCTGATCGGGGCGAACATCGTGGCGCTTGTGCTCTACGTCCTGTTTCCGCCCTTCGCGCTCTTCATCTTCTGGGGGCTGAACGGCTTCCTGCTGGGGCGGGAATACTACACGCTGGCCGCGATCCGGCGCGTGGGCCGGGAGGAGGCGAAGCGCCTGCGCGGCCGCAACTGGCTGTCGATCTGGGCGGCGGGCGTGCTGATGGCGGTGCCACTGTCGGTGCCGCTGGTGAACCTCGTGATCCCGATCTTCGGGGCGGCGACCTTCACCCATATCTTCCACCGGCTGACTGGCGGCCTGAAGCGGGCCTGAAGCGGGCCTGACCGATCGGAGCGGCTGCGCCGCACACGACGCCTGGCGCGGCTTGCGCCGCGCGTGGGGGGCTGCCTGCCCCCCCTTGCCGCCCTGCGGGGCGGCAAGCCCCCCGGGGATATTTCCGAGCGAAAGATGTACCGGTCAGGTGATGGTCAGGAGATAGTCAGGTGACCGTCAGTTGACGGGGCCGCGCGGGTTCATGCGGTGGAAGAGGTCGATGTCGGCGATGGTCACCCAGCCCGACAGGATGATGCCGCAGACGATGGCCCAGAGCACCAGCGTGACCCCGGTGGTGATCCAGACCTTCTGCTTGAGGTAGTGGTGCTCGGGCGCGCCGGACTGGGTGCCCGGCGTGACCTTGCCCACGTCCTGCTGGGTCTTGAGCTTGATCGGCACGACCACCAGCAGGGTGAGGAACCAGATCACCGCGAAGAGCACGAGGGCAGAGGTGATCGCCATGGATCAGACCTGTTCCAGCTCGACGAGGCAGCCGTTGAAGTCCTTAGGATGCAGGAAGAGCACCGGCTTGCCATGGGCGCCGATCTTGGGCTCGCCCGTGCCGAGGACCCGCGCGCCGGCTTCCTTGAGCTGGTCCCGGGCCGCGAGGATGTCCTCGACCTCGTAGCAGATGTGGTGGATGCCACCGGCGGGGTTCTTGTCGAGGAACCCCTGGATCGGGCTGGCGTCGCCAAGCGGGTAGAGCAGCTCGATCTTGGTGTTCGGCAGGTCGATAAAGACCACGGTGACGCCGTGATCGGGTTCATCCTGCGGCGCGCCGACCTCTGCGCCGAGGGTATCGCGGTACTGTGCCGCCGCGGCCTCGAGGTCGGGCACGGCGATGGCGACGTGATTCAGGCGACCGATCATGATCTCTCTCCTCTTCCTTTCGATCCTTATGCGCGGCTGCGTCTGGCCACGCAAGCGACAGGTCCGCGCAGGGACGGGTCTGCGACGGCGTCGCCCCCCGTAGATGGCTTAAGCTTTCATTAGCCGAGGATCGCTACCCTTCAGGGGCCGGAACGCGCCGGGCAGACGTTTGGGGATGCGTGCGGTCGGCGGGAACGGGCCATCGAGGGAGACAGGCGATGAATGACGTAGAGCGACAGTCCGGCCGGCCGGCCCCCACCGGGGACCGCCCGCTTCTGGGCCTCACGGTTCTGGTGGTCGAGGACAGCCGCTATGCCAGCGATGCCATGCGACTGCTCTGCCTGCGGTCCGGAGCCCGGATACGCCGAGCGGATTCCCTGTCGGCCGCGGAACGTCACCTGCGGGTCTACCGGCCCTCTGTCATCGTGATCGACCTCGGGCTTCCGGACGGCACCGGCCTTGACCTGATCGCCACGCTGGCCGACGCCCGACCCCGGATCGCTGTCATCCTTGCCACCAGCGGGGAGGACCAGTTGCACGACAGGGCTCTCGCGGCGGGGGCCGACGGGTTCCTGTCCAAGCCCTTGGTGAGTGTCATGGCGTTTCAGGATGCCATCCTGCGCCACCTCCCACCCGAGTTTCATCCACGCGGCCCGCGCGAAGTGCTCTCGGACCGGGTAGAGCCGGATCCGATCGCCTATCGGGACGACATGGCCCACCTGGCCGGGATGCTGGCGCCCGGCGCGCCGGTCGAAGTGGTCGACTATGCCCGACAGTTCCTGCTCGGCGTGGCGCGCGGCGCTCAGGACGTGGCGCTGTTGCGGGTGCTGGAGCGGTTGGAGGCCACACGCCGGGAGGGGGCCGCCCATGGAGGGGACGTGGCCTGCCTGGCTGGATTGTTGAGGGACAGGCTGGCAGAGCCGGTTGCGATCTGAGGAGCGGGCTGTGGCTGGTGCGACGGGCCGGCCTTTCGGCGGCGGCAGCACGACGGTTCGGCAATCGGCCCAAAGCGGGTTGCGACGGAAGCGCGGGCCGGTCCGGGGCCGATCTGGGGCCGGTTTCGTGAAGAGAGCGACGGGGCATCCGTTGGACCCGGAGGGTCGCAGGCGATGACGCGGAATGCCTCGGAACGGTGCCGAGGAATGCGAGTGCTGCCGCAGATCGGAGACCTAGAGACCTAGAGACCTAGAGACCTAGAGACCTAGAGACCTAGAGACCTAGAGACCTAGAGACCTAGAGACCTAGAGACCTAGAGACCTAGAGACCTAGAGAAGACCACCTCCGGGCCCGGTGTCCACCGGCCCCGGATGTTTTTTTTCGATCAGGCGGCTCCGATCAGGCGGAGAGCTTCGCCGCGATCTCGGTCAGGCGCTTGGCCTGGTGGGCGACGGCGGCCTTGCCGGCATCGTCGAACTCACCGGCCTTGGCGGAATAACCGTAGGGGTTGCCCCCGGCCTCGAAAATCGCCCCGTCGGTGTAGCCGGGTGCCACGATGACCGAGCCCCAGTGCATCACGGAGATGTAGAAACTCAGCAGCGTGGTCTCCTGCCCACCGTGGACGTTGCCCGCGCTGGTCGAGGCGGTAACCGCCTTGTTCACCAGCTTGCCCTCGTTCCAGATGCCGCCCATCGTGTCGATGAACGCGCGGACCTGGCTGGGTGCGGAGCCGTAGCGGGTCGGGAAGATGAAGAAGTAGCCATCGCCCCAGACCATGTCGTCGAGCGTGACCTCGGAGAGGTCCTGCATCTTGTCGTATTGCGCCTTCCAGGCCTCCTGCCCCTCGACGACCGACATGGGCGCGGTCTCGGCGAAGCGGCGCAGGCGCACCTCGGCGCCGGCGGCCTCGGCGGCTTTCGCGGCCTCGAGGGCGACGGCGTGGTTGGTGCCGTAGGTGGAATAGAAGGGAACGACGATTTTCGGCGGTGCCATGGGATGCTCCTTTCGGCTGTTGCGACAGAAGGTAGGGCGCCTCCGGCCCTCCGGCGACAGGCACCGGCGCAAACCCGCTGTGCGGGGATGCAGAGGCTTTCCCCTTGGTCACCCATGCGCTGCCCCCTTTCCAGAGCCCCCCTGCTGCGCCATATCGAAGGCATGGCCCAGAACATCTCCCTTGCCTATTTCGAAGAGATCGCCCACGGCACCGTGGCCGACCTGCCCGAGGCCTTCCGCGCCGGCGCGCGGGAGGTGGTGATCCTCGTCGCCGACTACCCGGATGCGGAGATCCTCGCCGAACTGGAGATCGACGACCCGCTGGAACTGACCGGTCTCTACGAGGGCATCCCGATGACGGAGAAATCCATCTGGGACCTGCCGACACAGCCCGATGCGGTCTGGCTGTTCCGGGAGCCGATCCTCGCGGAATGGCGGGATCGGGGCGATGTGACGCTTGAGGACCTGATCACCCACGTCACGATCCACGAGTTCGCGCATCACTTCGGCTGGTCGGATGCGGAGATCGCGCGGATCGACCCGTGGTGGGAATGAGACGGACGGCCCGGCACGCCGGTTCACGGCCGAGTGGCGCGAGGCCGTCATCTGGCCGTTGACCTGCGGTTGAAGCCCTGACGCCGCTCCCTGAGCAGGCGGCGGAACCGAGGTCAGAAGAGGCAGATGCACGGACACGGACGGACAGGACGTTGACGGGGCACTGACAGGGCCGTGACACGCGCAGCCACGGCCCGGCAGCGGTGACTGGCGCGCTGCCCCCGGCCTCAGCGGCAGTAGGCCCCCGAGCGGTAACGGGCCGTATCGAAATGGAAATGGTTGCGGTGGAAGCGGTCGGACTCCGGCCCCAGCACCGTGCCGAAGGGCCCGCAGGCGGCCTTGTGCAGGCGGCGCAGCAGCTTGCCGTCCTTGCGGGTCTTCCAGCCGTCCAGCACCGTGATCTCGGTCCCGTCGCGCAGCTTTATGGCCGAGATGTCGATCGCCCGCCCCTTGCCGTGCTCCGAGATCTTGGCCCCGCGCTGGTTGTTGCGCGGCCGGCAGGCGTAATGGGCCGCGACCTTCAGTTCGGACACACCGCCGCCACGCCGTCCGACCTCTTTCTTCAGCGCGCCGTCGACCCATGTCTTCAGCGTTCTGGCCGTCGTGCAATCGATCAGCGCATGGGTCGAGAGCGCCACGCCCGAGACCGCGCGCAGCCGCACGGCATCGTCGATGCCGCAGCCGGAATTGCCCGAAACCTGCCCCACGTGGATGCCCTGCAGCGCCGGATCGCCACAGACCGCGCCCTGCCGCTGCAGCGCCTCGGCCCGGCGGGCGGTCTCGGTGACCTGCGGCGGACGCGCGTGGGGGCGCATCGCGGCGAAGCGGTTGGGGTCGAGCGGCTCGGCCTCGGGACGGACGCCGAAGGTGCTTGGGGAAGCCTCCCGGGCGGGCGGGCGCGTGGCAGGTTGGCTGGTCCCGGGCGGCACGGCATTTTCCGCAACCCCGAGGTCCGCGGGCGAGATGAAGGCCTCTGCGGGCAGGACCTGCCCTTGCACGATCTGGCCCCGGGCCACGGGGCGCAGCGATTGATCGGGCGCCTTCGCCAGCAGGCTCAGCGGTGCGGCGAGACATCCCGCCAGCGCCAGAGCCGCCGCGACCCGCGCCCGGGCCGTCATGCGTCGGGCGCCTTGGGCTGACGCGGCCCGCCCCGGCCGAAGTCCGGGGCGGCGGTGTCCTGACCGGCCTCGATGATGCCGCGCCGTATCGCCCGCGTGCGGGTGAAGTAATCGAAGAGCAGGTCACCATCGTCGCGCCGGATCGCCCGCTGCAGGCGGAAGAGCTCCTCGGTGAAGCGCTGGAGGATCGACAGCGTCGCCTCCTTGTTCGAGAGGAAGACGTCGCGCCACATGGTCGGGTCCGAGGCGGCGATCCGGGTGAAGTCCCGGAAACCGGCGGCGGAATACTTGATCACCTCGCTGTCGGTCACCCGGCGCAGGTCGTCGGCCACGCCCACCATCGTGTAGGCGATGAGGTGCGGCGTGTGGCTGGTGACGGCAAGGACAAGGTCATGATGCTCGGCGTCCATCTCGTCGACGTTGGCGCCCAGCCCCTCCCAGAACCGGCGCAGCGTCGTGATCGCCTCCGCGTCGGAGCCCTCGGAGGGCACGATCAGGCACCAGCGGTTGTCGAAAAGCTCGGCAAAGCCCGCCTCGGGGCCGGAGTGTTCGGTGCCTGCCAGCGGGTGCGCCGGGACGAAATGCACGCCCTCGGGGATATGCGGCCCTACGGCGTCGATGACGGATTTCTTGACCGAGCCCACGTCGGAGACAGTGGCGCCGGGCTTCAGCGCGCCGCCGATTTCCTCGGCCACGGCGCCCATGGCTCCCACGGGCACGCAGAAGATCACGAGGTCCGCGTCGGCCACGGCCTCGGCGGCGGTGTCGGCGACGGTGTGGCAGAGGCCGATCCGGCGGGCGGTCTCGCGCACCCCCGGGTCGCGGTCATAGCCGATGATCTCGCCCGCCAACTGACCACGCTGCGTGGCCCATGCGATCGACGAGGCGATCAGGCCGAGGCCGATCAGCGCGAGCTTGGGATAGACGGGGGCCGCGGCGGCCGCCGGGGTCGTCACGTCGGTGGTCATCGTGCGCCGCCCTTGAACTGGCCGATGGCATGGGCCACGCGGCGGCAGCTGGATTCGTCGCCCACCGTGATGCGCAGGCAATGCGGCAGCTTGTAGCCCGCCACGCCGCGCACGAGCAGGCCTTGGGATTTCAGGTAGGTATCACAGGCCATGGCCTCTTCCTCGTCGGCGAAGCGCGCAAGGATGAAGTTGGCCGTCGACGTGTCGGAGGGCACGCCGTGCTCGGCCAGCGCCTCTGCCAGCCATGTCCGCAGGCGGGCGTTTTCCGAGCGCGAGCGGTCCACGTGGGCACGGTCGCGCACGGCAGCCTCGGCCGCGGCCAGCTGCGTGGAGGAGAGGTTGAACGGCCCCCGGATGCGGTTGAGCACGTCGATCACCTCCTGCGGGCCATAGCCCCAGCCGATCCGCAGCCCGCCGAGGCCGTAGATCTTGGAGAAGGTGCGCGTCATGACGACATTCGACCGGCTGTCCACCAGCGCGGCGCCGCCGTCGAAGCCTTCGACATATTCGGCATAGGCGCCATCGAGGACCAGCAGCGCCTGCTCCGGAAGGCCGGCGGCGAGGCGCGCAACCTCGTTGCCACCGATCATCGTGCCGGTGGGGTTGTTCGGGTTCGCGATGAAGACCAGCCGCGTGCGCTCGTTGCAGGCCGCCAGAAGCGCGTCCACGTCCGTGACACGCTCGCGCTCCTTCACCTCGACGGGCGTCGCGCCCGCGGCGAGGGCCGAGATCCGGTACATGGAGAAACCATGTTCGGTGAAGAGCACCTCTTCGCCCGGCCCGGCATAGGCCTGACACAGGAAGGCGATGATCTCGTCCGAGCCGACGCCGCAGATGATCCGCTCGGGGTCGAGCCCGTGGGTGTCCGCGATGGCCCGGCGGAGCGAGGCATGATCCGTGGAAGGATAGCGGTGCAGGTCGTAGACGGAGCGCCGCACGGCCTCGACGGCCGCTTCCCCCGGGCCGAAGGGATTCTCGTTCGACGAGAGTTTCACCACGTCGGTCTGGCCTGCGACCTTGGACGCGCCGCTCTGGTAGAGCGCGATGTCCATGATGCCGGGCTGAGGTCTGATCGAATGGGTCATGTGTCTCACCTGAAATATCGGCCCTGCATAGCGAGGGCCGACCGGTCTGACCAGCATAGGCCGATCATGTCTGCCCTGTCATTGCGGCAGGGTTGCAACAGGGTCGCAGGGGGTGCTTTTTCGTCCGTGCTGCCCGGTCTAGGGTCGCCGCTCAACGGGTCGAGAAGGGCGGGACATGCCGGACACCAGCACAAGCGGCCAGATCGGCAAAGAGATCGGCCCGGGGATCAGCCCGCAGATCGGGCCCGCACGGGCCGAGGAGGCCCCGGCGCTGGCGGCGCTGTCGATCGAGGTCTGGCTCGGCACCTACATCCGCGAGGGCGTGGCCCCGGTCTTTGCCGACTACGCGCTGCGCCACTTCACCGCAGAGGCGGTGGCGGGCTGGATCGCCGCGCCGGAGGGGGTGTTCCTCGTCGCCCGCGACACCGCCGGGCCGGTAGGTTACCTGAGGCTGGAGGAGGCCCGCCCTGCCCCGGTCATGGCACCCGGCGTCTCGCAGGCCGAGATCGTCACGCTCTATGTCCGCCCCCGCTTCCACGGCGCCGGGCTGGGCCGGGCCCTGCTGGCCGCGGGGCTGGAGGCGGCGCAGGCACGCGGGCTGCCGCGCCCGTGGCTGGCGGTGAACTCCGAGAACACCGGGGCGCTGGCCTTCTACGCCGCCTGCGGCTTCGTCAGCATCGGCCAGACCGTCTTCCGCATCGGCGAGGGCGCCTATCCGAACGAGTTGCTGGCCGCGCCCTGATCCATCTGCGCCCCCCCCTCTTTCCGCGCGGGGGCCTCAGCCCGCCAGCACGTTGCGGAAGGCCCACGGGTTCTCCTCGTCCAGCTCCTCCGGGAACTGGGTCTGGCGATTGGTGAGCGGCGTCCAGTCGGTGTAATGCCCCTCGACCGGGCCGAGGTAGGGCTTCTGGATCTCCAGACAGCGGGCGTGGTCCATCTCATCGGTCTCGACGATGCCGGCCTCGGGGTTCTCCAGCGCCCAGACCATCCCGGCCAGCACGGCAGAGGAGACCTGCAAGCCTGTCGCGTTCTGGTCCGGGGCAAGGGTCTTGGTCTCTTCGTTGGACAGTCGCGAGCCGTACCAGAGCGCGTTCTTCTCGTGGCCGTAGAGCAGCACGCCCAATTCGTCGATCCCGCCCGGCTCGATCTCGTCGACGCCAAGGATGTGGTGATCGGTCTGGATCTGCTCCGAGCCGAACATCTCGTGCAGCGACAGCACAGCATCGTCGCAGGGGTGATAGGCATAGTGGCAGGTGGGCCGGAACTCCGGCGCCTCGACCATGCCGACGGTGTAGTAATCCGCGATGGAGATCGCCTCGTTATGGGTCACGAGGAAGCCGAACTGCGGCCCCGGGGTCGGGCACCATGTGCGGATGCGGGTGTTGGCGCCGGGCTGTTCCAGCCAGATGCCCGCAAGGCAGCCGTAGTCGTAGCCATGCGCATTGTCGGGCTTCCACGTCTCGGCGGTGCCCCAGCCCAGTTCGGCGGGCTGAAAGCCCTCGGCGATGAAGCCCTCCACCGACCACGTGTTCACGAACTGCCCCGGCTCGCGCTGGGTCAGCCGCACCTGCGTGTCGCGCTCCGCGATATGGACACCCTTCACGCCGAGGTCGCGCATCAGCCGCCCCCAGCCCGGACGGTCCGTCGGCGGGGTCGCGTCGTGGCCCGTGTCCTCGGCCAGCTTCAGCAGCGCCTCCTTCACGAACCACGAGACCATGCCCGGGTTCGCCCCGCAGCAACTGACCGCCGTGGTGCCGCCGGGGTTGGCCGCCTTCTCGTCCCGCACCTTCTGGCGCAGGGCATAGTTGGTGCGCGCGGCGTTGTCCTCGGTCTCGAAGTAGTAACCGGCCCAGGGCTCCACCACCGTGTCGATGTAGAGCACGCCCTTCTCGCGGCAGAACCGCAGGATATCGAGCGAGGAGGTATCGACCGAGAGGTTCACCACGAAGCCCTTGCCCGTCTCGAAGAGCCCGCCCAGCACCTCGCGGTAGTTCTCGGGCGTCAGCGCCACCTCCAGATGCCGGATGCCACGCTCCTTCAGCTCGGCCGCCACGGCACCGTTGGGTTCGATCACCACCAGCTTCTCGCGGTCGAAGTCGAAGTGACGCTCGATCAGCGGCAGCGTGCCCCGGCCGATCGAGCCGAAGCCGATCAGGATCACGGGGCCGTCGATACGGGCATGGACGGGATGGGTCACGGGCTCTCTCCTGCTGGCGGTCCGGTCTGAACCTAGAGTGCGCAATCGCGCCGTCCATGCAATGGCCCCGCGCGCAATCATCCGCGATCTCCTGACAAAAGCGGTCGGCGGCGGACGCCGCCCCGACCGCCCGCGCAGATGTGATCGCCTGCGACGGTGCAGAGCGCACGAGTAGGGATGCAAGCCATTGATCGGGCGCCATGCAGAACATACCATGAACACATGGGTAAGAAATCTCTCGATCAGAAACTCGCGATTCTCTCCGATGCGGCGAAGTACGATGCCTCCTGCGCCTCCAGCGGAGGCCAGAGGCGGGATTCGCGCGATGGTAAGGGCATCGGCTCGGTCACCGGGTCGGGCATCTGTCATGCCTATGCCCCGGACGGGCGCTGTATCTCGCTGCTGAAGATCCTGATGACGAACTTCTGCATCTACGACTGCGCCTATTGCGTGAACCGGGTCTCCTCCAACGTGGAACGCGCCCGCTTCTCGCCCGAGGAGGTGGTGGAACTGACGCTGGAGTTCTATCGCCGCAACTACATCGAGGGGCTCTTCCTCTCCTCCGGCATCATCCGCAGCCCCGACGACACGATGGCCGACATGGTGCGTATCGCCCGCCTGCTGCGGCAGGAGCACGGGTTTCGCGGCTACATCCACCTCAAGACGATCCCCAATGCGGCGCCAGAGCTGATCGAGGCGGCGGGCCTCTACGCCGACCGGCTGTCGATCAACGTGGAGCTGCCGACCGACAAGGCCGTGGCCGATTACGCGCCCGAGAAATCGCCCGAACGCATCCGCCGCGCCATGGCCGACGTGCGCCTGCTGAAGGAGGCTCGCAAGGAAAAGAGCTTCACCGGCAAGCGCCCGCCCCGCTTTGCCCCCGCGGGCCAGTCGACGCAGATGATCGTCGGTGCGGACGGGGCGCAGGACACGACGATCCTGCGCAGCTCGACCCGGCTCTATTCCTCCTACCGGCTGAAACGGGTCTATTACTCCGCCTTTTCGCCGATCCCCGACAGCTCTGCCGCGCTGCCGCTGGTGAAACCGCCGCTGATGCGCGAGCACCGGCTCTATCAGGCGGACTGGCTGCTGCGCTTCTACGGCTTCGACGTGGAGGAGATCGCCGCTGCCGCGCCCACGGGCAACCTCGACCTCGCGGTCGACCCCAAGCTGGCCTGGGCGTTGGCGAACCGGCATCTCTTCCCGCTGGACGTGAACCGGGCGGAGCGCGAGATGCTGCTGCGCATTCCCGGCGTCGGGGTGCGGTCGGTGAACCGCATCCTCGCCACGCGGCGGCACCGGACGCTGCGCTACGAGGACCTCGTGCGGATCGGCGCCAACATGAAGCAGGCCCGGCCCTTCCTCACGGCGCTGGACTGGCATCCGCGCGCGCTGACCGATTCCGCCGACCTGCGCGCCCGTTTCGCCCCGCCGCCCGAGCAATTGCAGCTGATCTGATGCGCCGCGTCGCCCTGCCCGAGATCGGTACCTTCGAAGCCTGGCGCGCCGCTGCACGCGACCTCTTGGCCGAGGGCGTGCCGCCGGAGCAGGTGCTGTGGCATCGCGGCGCGGCAGAGGCTGACCTCTTCGCAGTCGCGGGCGATCCGGAGCAGGCCCTGTCCGGCGACCACTTCGGCGGCACACCGGTCCCGCCCGCCAAAGCCGTCACCGTGCCTAAGGGCTTCGTCCAGCTGGCCCGGATGGTGGTCTGGCACCGCGACCCCGAACGGTTCGCCCGGCTCTATGCCCTGCTGTGGGCGCTGCGCGACAGCCGTGGCCTGTTGGAGGACCGGGGCGATCCGCGTGTCGACCGGCTGAACCGCATGGCCAAGGAGGTGGGCCGCGACAAGCACAAGATGACCGCCTTCGTACGCTTCCGCGACCTCGGCCATGACGGCCCGCGCCGCCGCTTTGCTGCGTGGTTCGAGCCGACGCACCTGATCCTTGAGCCCACCGCGCCCTTCTTCGAGAAACGCTTCGGCGACATGGACTGGTCGATCTTCACCCCCGACCTGACGGCGCATTTCGTGGACGGACAGACCCGGTTCGAGCCTGCCGTGGCTCGGCCCGACCTGCCGCAGGACGCAGCGGAGGAGCTCTGGCGGACCTACTTCCGCAACATCTTCAACCCCGCGCGGCTGAAGGTGAAGGCGATGCAGGCCGAGATGCCGCGCAAGTACTGGCGCAACATGCCCGAGGCCGAGCTGATCCCCGAGCTGATCGCCACCGCGCAGAGCCGCGCCCGCGCCATGGCCGAGGCCGCGCCGACACTGGCCCCGGCGCGCGCGGCCAGGATCGGCGCCCGGCTGCGCGCCCCCGAGGCGGCCGAGGTGCCGCAGGGGCTCGACGCGCTGAAGGCCGGGCTGGCAGGCTGCCGCCGCTGTCCCCTGTGGGAGAACGCCACCCAGCCGGTGCCGGGCGAGGGCCCGCTGGATGCGCCGCTGATGATCGTGGGTGAACAGCCCGGCGATCACGAGGACCTCGCCGGGCGGCCTTTCGTGGGGCCGGCGGGGCAGCTCTTCGACGTGGTGGCGGCGCGGGCGGGCCTCCGGCGCGACCGGGCCTTCGTGACCAATGCGGTGAAACACTTCAAGTTCACCCCGCGCGGCAAGCGGCGGTTGCATCAGGCCCCCAATGGCGGCGAGATCCGGCACTGCCGCTGGTGGCTGGATCTGGAGCGCGAGATGGTCAAGCCCCGGCTGATCCTCGCCATGGGGGCCACGGCCTTGGAAAGCCTGACCGGCGACCGGCGCGACCTGATGAAACGGCGCGGGCGGCTGGAGGCGGCGGAGGACGGCACCCCGGTGCTGATCACGATGCACCCCTCCTACCTGCTGCGCCTGCCCCCGTCGGAGCGTCCGCAGGCCGAGGCGGCTTTCGAGGCCGACCTGCGGCAGGCCGCCGGGATCATCGCCGCGGCGGCCTGAGGCACGGTGCGCGACACGGGGCGCGACACGACCGAGGTCCCGGAAAACTGCGCCCGCGCCGCCCGGCCAGGCCCCTCACCAGACCCCCGCCCGGACCAGCCGAACGTGCGCCCTGCCCGACGCCCCCCCAAAAGCAAAAAGGGCCACACCAGAGGTGCGGCCCTTTCCGGATCGGATCGGCGCAGGATCAGTTCTGCGCGTAGAATTCGATGACGAGGTGCGGTTCCATCTGCACGGCGTAGGGAACGTCGCCCAGGGCCGGGGTGCGCACGAAGGTCGCGGTCATCTTCGAGTGGTCGGCCTCGATGTAGTCGGGGACGTCACGCTCGGGCAGCTGGGTGGCTTCCATGACGACGGCGATCTGCTTGGACTTGTCGCGGACCTCGATGACGTCACCCTCTTTCACGCGGTAGGAGGGGATGTTCACGCGCTGGCCGTTCACGGTCACGTGGCCGTGGTTCACGAACTGACGTGCAGCGAAGATGGTCGCCACGAACTTGGCGCGGTAGACGACGGCGTCCAGACGGCGCTCGAGCAGGCCGATCAGGTTCTCACCGGTGTCGCCCTTCACACGCTCAGCTTCGGCGAAGATGCGGCGGAACTGCTTCTCGGTCAGGTCGCCGTAGTAGCCTTTCAGCTTCTGCTTGGCGCGCAGCTGCAGACCGAAGTCCGACATCTTGCCCTTGCGGCGCTGACCGTGCTGGCCGGGGCCGTATTCGCGGCGGTTGACCGGGGACTTGGCGCGGCCCCAGATGTTTTCGCCCATGCGGCGGTCGATTTTGTACTTGGCAGACGTGCGTTTGGTCACGGCTGATCTCCTTCGTCAGAGCGCCGCCCGGGGGCGGCTATGAAGGGCGTTGTCCTCTTGGGCGTGAACCCATGACAGGAATCCCCTTGCGGGGCCCACCAACACCAATGAAGCCGCGCTTATACGCGGGATTTGCGGGGAGTCAACGGGCGCGGGGCGATGTTTCTCGCCGCCCTACGCCTTTCTTTCAAGGCCACGCTCCGGGGCGCAGCCCCTCACTCCGACAGGCCCGGTTCGTCCAGCAGGTGGCGGCCATGGCGGTCCTCCACCTCGATCACCCAGAGATCGGGATCATAGCCCCGCTGGCGGGTGACGGCGGCATCCACCTCGGCCTCGGCGCCCTCTGCCAGCACCTCCCAGCGGCGCGCGCCCGACATCAGGTCGAAGCCGCGGGTGAAGGCCCGTGCCTGCCCGTCCAGCGTCGCCAGCTTCACCAGCACCGCGCCCGCCGTGTCGTCGCCATGGGCCACGACGAAGGCCGGAATGTCGGCCAGCCGCAGCCGGGCGAGGTAGGCCTGCACCCAGAATTGCGCCGTCAGGCGGGGGGACATGGGCTCAGTTCCCGTCCTTGAAGTCGAGGCCCATCTCGGAATAGCGTTCGGCCTCGTCGAGCCAGTTGGTGCGCACCTTCACCTGCAGGAAGAGGTGGACCCGGCGGCCGAGGAATTCCTCCAGCTCTTCGCGCGCGGCCTTGGAGACAGCCTTGATCGTCTCGCCCTTGTTGCCCAGCACGATGCCCTTGTGGCCGTCGCGGCTGACATAGACGATCTGGTCGATCCGGGCGGTGCCATCGGGGCGCTCTTCCCAGTTCTCGGTCTCGACCGTCAGCTGGTAGGGCAGCTCCTGGTGCAGGCGCAGGGTCAGCTTCTCGCGGGTCATCTCGGCGGCGATCATGCGCATCGGCAGGTCGGCGATCTGGTCCTCGGGGTAGAGCCACGGGCCCTCGGGCACTTCACCCGCCAGCCACTTGCGCAGGTCGTCGACGCCATAGCCCTTCTCGGCCGAGATCATGAAGGTCTGGGCAAAGTCATAGGCGGCGTTCAGCTTCTCGGTCAGGGCCAGCAGCACGGGCGCCTCGACCCGGTCGATCTTGTTGATCGCAAGGGCAACGGTACGGCCCTTGCCGATCTCGGCAAGCCCTTCGAGGATCTTCTCGACGCCCTCGGTCACGCCGCGGTGCGCCTCGACCATCAGCACGACCACGTCGGCATCGGCGGCCCCGCCCCAGGCGGCGGCGACCATGGCGCGGTCCAGCCTGCGGCGCGGCTTGAAGAGGCCGGGCGTGTCGACGAAGACGATCTGCGCCTCGCCCTCGAGGGCCACGCCGCGGATGCGGGCGCGGGTGGTCTGCACCTTGTGCGTCACGATCGAAACCTTGGCCCCCACCATGCGGTTCAGCAGGGTGGATTTACCGGCGTTCGGCTCTCCGATCAGGGCGACGAAACCTGCGCGAGTGGTCATGGGATGTCCTTTGTTGGCTGGCGGGCCTCATAGGGCAGTTTAACCTGCACGGCCAGCCCTGTCTGCGGTCCTCTGCACGCGGGCGCCCCGCAGGAGGGTGTAAATCCCGCTGCCGACGATCAGAACGGCCCCGGCGAGGGTCCGCAGATCGGGCCGTTCCCCGAAGAAGACGATGGCGATGACGAGGGCAACCAGTAGCCGCGAGTAGCGGAACGGCGCCACAACCGAGATCTCGCCGGTGCGCATCGCCTGCGTCAGCAACGTGTAGGCCGTCACCCCGAAGGCGGCGGTCAGCGCCAGCGAGAGCAGCGTCTCGCCATCGGGCATCCGCGGCGGGGCCGGGTCGATCAGCATCAGTACCGCACCGGAGAGGGCGACCACCCCGAAGCCCAGCACGCCCAACTGCCAGCGGGACACCGCCGGGGGGCTGGTGCGCGTGGCAAGGTCGCGGCCCGCGAAGCCCACCATGGCGATCACCGCGAGGATCACGTCGGCGCGGAAGGCCTCGGGCGTGGGGCGCAGGATCAGCAGCACGCCGAGGAAGCCCACCGACATGGCGATCCAGCGCCGGGGTCCGACCTGTTCGCCCAGCAGAACCGCCGCCCCTGCCGTCACCACCAGCGGCGTCGCCTGCAGGATGGCCGAGGTGGTGGAGAGCGGCGTGTAGGCAAGGCTGAGCGCGAAGAAGAGCCGGCCCGCGGTCTCGAAGGCGGAGCGGATCAGCAGGGGCCGCGAGAAGGACGCCGGGTGCAACGGCGCCTGCCCCGCCCGCAGCGCGAGGCCCGAGAAGATCGCCAGCCCCGCCAGCCCGAAGAGCAGCAGCGCAAAGCCCGGCGGCAGGCTGGCGGTCACATGTTTGTAGAAGGCATCCTCGCCGGCGAAGGCCATCATGGCGAGGACCATGAAGAGCGCGCCGCGGGCGTTATCGCTCAAGCCCCGCCCTCGAGCCGGTCCAGCAGGGCCTTGGCCGCCGCCTGTTCCGCCTTGCGCTTGGAGGCGGCGGTGGAGGCTTCGCTCTCGCCGTTCTCCAGCCGCGCCTCGATGGTGAAGACGGGCGCATGGTCGGGGCCGCGCCGGCCGGTCTCGACATAGGTCGGCGGTTGCAGCCCGCGGGCCTGCGCCCATTCCTGAAGCGCGGTCTTGGGGTCGCGGGCGTCGGCCTCGACCTTGCCGATCCGGTCGCCCCAGAGCCGCAGGATCATCGCCTGCGCGGCGTCGAGACCACCGTCGAGGTAGACCGCCGCGATCACTGCTTCCATCCCGTCGCCCAGCAGGGCCAGCTTGCGCCGCCCGCCGGACATCATCTCGGACCGTCCCAGCCGCAGCACCGCGCCAAGGTCGACCTCGCGCGCGACATCGGCGCAGGTCTCCTTGCGCACGAGCGCGTTGAACCGCGGCGCGAGCTGCCCCTCGGAGGCAGCACGATCGCCCTCCAGCAGGGCCTGCGCCATGACGAGGCCCAGCACCCGGTCGCCGAGGAACTCCAGCCGCTGGTTGTCATCCCGATGGACCGAGGCCATCGAGGAGTGCGTCACCGCGCGCGCCAGGAGCTCGGGCTGGGAGAACGTATGCCCGATCCGGCCCTGGAAGGCCTTCAGTTCCGCCGACAGTTTCACTCGATCGCCTTGAAGAACCGGTCGCCGCGCCAGGTCCAGAAGAAGAGCATCGAACGCCCGGCCGAGGAGAACATGATCCGGTCGGCGCGACCGATGATGTTCTCGAAGGGCACCATGCCGACGCCGCCGGCCATCTGCGAGAAGCGCGAGTCCGTCGAGTTGTCGCGGTTGTCGCCCATCATGAAATAGTGGCCCTCGGGCACGGTGAAGACATCCGTGTCGTCCGCGCGCGGCTGGTAGCCGATGTTCAGGATGTCATGGGAGGAGCCACCGGGCAGCGTCTCGGTCTGGCGCGACTTGAGGCATTCCGCCCCCTCGCCCACCGGGCCGTTCTCGCAGCGCGGGTAGCGGCCTTCCGGCCCCTGACGCTCGTAGACCTCGGAGAAGTTGCCTGCATCTTCGAGACCAACGGCCTCGTCATTGATGTAGAGCACGCTGTCGCGGACCTGGATCTTGTCGCCCGGCAGGCCGATCAGCCGCTTGATGTAGTCCTGCCCGGTCACCGGGTGGCGGAAGACCACCACGTCGCCGCGCTCGGGCTCGCTGCCCAGCAGGCGGGTGTTGTCGCCGTCGAGGAAGCCGCAGATGTCCTTGGCGTCCACTTCGACCCCCAGCGACGCGATGCGGATCGTCGGGCAGGAGGCGTAGGAATAGCCGTAGGCCATCTTGTTCACGAAGAGGAAGTCGCCGATCAGCAACGTGTCCTTCATGGAGCCCGAAGGGATCCAGAAGGGCTGGAACAGGATCGTGCGGAAGAGCCCCGCGATGATCAGAGCCCAGAAGATCGTCTTGATCGTTTCCCAGATCGCGTTGCCCGAGCCGTCCTTGGAAGCCATGTTCCTGCCTCTTTGCTAAGCCGTCCGGGGCTTCATGCGGGGCGGGCACAATGGTGTCAAGGCGTCGTCAGGCCGCCGGGCGGGCCTCGATCACCACGAAAGCCTGCGCCCAGGGGGCATCATCGGTCAAAGTCACGTGAACATGGGAGATATGGCCCGCGGGGGTCAGGGCGGCCAGCCGCTCGGCGGCCCAGCCGGTCAGATGCATCACGGGCTGTCCGCTTGTCAGGTTGGTCACGCTCATGTCGCGCCAGGAGATACCCATGGCAAGCCCGGTGCCGAGCGCCTTCGAGCAGGCCTCCTTGGCCGCCCACCGCTTGGCATAGCTGGCCACCGGATCGGCGAGGCGGTCGGAGCGGCGGCGCTCCTCCTCGGTGAAGACACGCGTGCGGAACCGATCGCCGAAGCGGGCCAGCGTGCCGCCGATCCGGTCGATGTTCGCAAGGTCGCTGCCGATGCCGAGGATCATGTTGGGGGCCCTTTCGCTGGTCCCGCCCCGCTTACCGCGCCGAGGCGCGATTGTCAGGGGGGAGGCGTGGGCCAGGCCCGTATGTGGTGGCCCGTGTCAGACCCGTGCGGGGCCCGTGTGGGGCCCTCTTCAGGCCCGCTGCACGCGCGGTTGCGCGCAGCGTGCCGCCGTCTCCGCGGCACGGCCCGGGGCCGGTGGCGGGGTCAGCGGCAGATCTGCCAGATCCCGGTGGCTCATCCGGGCAATCTGCGGATCCGCAAAGGGATCTCCGCGATGCCCGTCCGGGCGGGCCGGGGCGGCAAAGAACGTCTTGAACCAGTTTGTCATGGTCTTCTCCTTCTGTTCTGGTTTCAGATATTGGCAATATGGGGCACCTGGTTTCGCCTTAAAACTGGCCAAGAGCTGAAATCCTGTTTAGCTTTTCTGAAATGGAAAGATTGCGGAACGCCCCCCTGAACGGATTGCGCGCGGTCGAGGCGGTGGCCCGACTGGGCAGCCTGCGGGCCGCCGCGCAGGAACTGGGTGTCTCGACCGGGGCGGTCAGCCAGCAGGTCGCCCGCACCGAGGCGGCGCTTGGACGGCAGCTGTTCGACCGGGCACCGGGCGGCCTTCAGGTGATGCCCGGGGCGGAAGACGTGATGCGCCTGCTCTCGGACGGCTTCGGGCGGATCGCGGCGGCGGTGGACCTGTCCAAACGCGACCGGGCGCAAATCCTCACGATCTCGGTCGCGCCGATCTTTGCCGCCCGCTGGCTGATCTGGCGCCTGCCGGAATTCACCCGCGCCCACCCCGAGATCAAGGTGCGGCTCGATTCCGACGTGACGCTGGTCGATCCCAATGCGGGCGACGTGGACTTCGCGATCCGCATCGGGCGCGGCCCCTACCCCGGGCTGACCGCCGATCACCTGCTGGACCAGCTGGTGATCCCGGTCTGCAACGCCGACTGGGCCGCCCGAATCAAGACCCCCGCCGATTTCGGAAAAGTGCCGATCATCCGCGATGCCCGCGCCATGTTCGACTGGGATGTCTGGCTGCGCCCGGAGGGCGAAAGCGCGGCGATCCTCGGCGAGGGGCCGGTCTTCAACGAGGCCTCGCTGGGGCTCGACGCCGCGATGGCGGGCGAAGGGGTGCTGCTGGCCTTCGAGACGCTCTGCCACGATGCGCTGGAGCGCGGCCAGATCAGCGCGCCGATCCCCCGCTATCACCCGACGGGGCTGAGCTACTGGCTGGTCTCTGCGGCGGACCGGTCACTCTCGACGCCGCAGCGGCAGTTCCGCGCATGGCTCAAGGAGGCGCTCGCGGCCTCGGGCATGGGATGAGGACTTGGGGAAAGAGGAAGCCGCGGAGCCTTCCGTGGCGCCGCGGCTTCGAGATGTCAGGCGGAGGCCTCAGGCGCGGGCTTCGTCCATCAGGCGGCGCATCTCGGCGATGGCCGGCTGCAGGCCGCGGAAGATCGCCTCGCCGATGAGGAAGTGACCGATGTTGAGTTCGCGCACCTCGGGGAAGGCGGCGATCGGCGCCACGGTCTCGTAGGTCAGCCCGTGCCCGGCGTGGACCTCGAGCCCCAGCGAATGGGCGAAGCTGGCCATCTCCCGCAGGCGTTCAAGCTCCGCGTCCCGCTCGGCGAAGCGACCCTCGGCATGGGCATCGCAATAGGCGCCGGTGTGCAGTTCGATCACCTCGGCACCGATGCGGTGCGCAGCTTCGATCTGGGGCCGGTCGGCGGCGATGAAGATCGAGACCCGGCAACCCGCGTCGCGCAGCGGCGCGATGAAATGCGCGAGCTTGTTCTCTTCGCGCGCCACTTCCAGCCCACCCTCGGTCGTGCGCTCCTCGCGCTTCTCGGGGACGATGCAGACGGCGTGGGGCTTGTGGCGCAGGGCAATGGCCTGCATCTCGTCGGTCGCGGCCATCTCGAAGTTGAGCGGCACCGAGAGGACCTCCATCAGCCCGTCGATATCGGCGTCGGAGATGTGGCGGCGGTCTTCACGCAGGTGGGCGGTGATCCCGTCGGCGCCGGCGTCCTCGGCCAGTTTCGCGGCGCGCAGCGGATCGGGATAGGCGCCGCCACGGGCGTTACGGACAGTGGCGACATGGTCGATGTTCACGCCAAGGCGCAGTTTGGGGGCGTCGTTCATGGTCTCTCCTGTCGTGCAGGTCTCAGCGGCCCTCGACCTTGTGGGTCTTGGCCTTGATGGCCTTCAGCTTGGCCTGAATAGCACCGCGCCGCCGGGCCTGATAGGCCTTGATCAGCGGAAGGCTGACGTAATAGGCCGCTGCCGCCGCGATGAGCCCCGGGATGATCCCGCCGATCATGTAGGGGAAGAAAATCTCGTGGTAGAAGATCGACAGCCCATGCCATTCCGCCTGCCGGTCGGTGAAGATCGCGGCGAAATTGTCCTTCAGGTCATCGGCGGCATGAAGGAACTTGATCGCGATCCCGTCGCGGATCTCGCCCTCGGGCTTGGGCGGGCGGCCCAGCAGGAAATGTCCGGTCTGCAGACAGATCACACCGATCGGGATGTAGGTCAGCGGGTTGCCGACGAAGGTCCCCAGCAGGGAGGCGAGGATATTGCCCCGCAGGATCCATGCCAGCGTGGCGGCGACCACGAAATGCAGCCCGTAGAACGGCGTGAAGACGGTGAAGACCCCCGCCGCGATGCCGCGTGCAATGCGGTGCGGCGTGTCCGGCAGACGACGGAGGCGATGCTTGACGTAGTGAAAGGCCCGGGTCCACCCCCCGCGCGGCCACAGGAAATCCCGAAGGATGATCCAGAATGGCCGTTTGTCGCGGCGTTTAAAGACCAACGGTCTCTCCTTCTGTCGTTTCTGCGTGGCGGTCCTGATAGACCGGCCGGCGACGCCGTTCGATGGCGGCCACGTCACTTTCCGCCGCGAGGGCCGAGGTGATCGTGTGCAGGTGCTCGGCGTCCCGCAGCTCCAGATCTATTTCCACTTTGTGAAAGTCAGGTTTCGTATCCCTGAATGTCATGTCGGAAATATTGGCCTTCTGCTCTCCGATCAATGTGCAAATCCGGCCAAGGACCCCGGCATCGTTCCGAAGCGTGACTTCCAGCGTCACCGGGTAGATCGCCTGGTGCTTGCCGTCGTGCCAGTGCAGGTCGATCCAGCGGTCGGGCTGATCCTCGTAGGCGGCCAGCGACTCGCAGTCGATGGCATGCACCACCACGCCGCGGCCCCGGAAGGTGATGCCCACGATCCGCTCGCCCGGCAGCGGCTGGCAGCAGCTTGCGCGTTCGAAGCTCTGCCCCTCGGAGAGGCCGATGACGGCGCGGTCCCACTCCACCGCCTCGCCCTCGACCGGGGCGAGATCGGGGTAGACGGCATTCACCGCCTCGCGGCCCGAAAGCTCGGCCGAGCCGAGACGGGCCAGCAGCTCGTCGGGTCCGGCAAGGCGCAGCTTGTCGGCGGCGGCTTCCAGCGCGCGGTCGGTGGCCTTGCGGCCCACGTGTTCGAAGGCGACCCGCGCCAGTTCGCGGCCCAGCTTGATGAAGCGCTCGCGGTCCACCTCGCGCAGGGCACGGCGGATGGCGGTCTTGGCCTTGCCGGTATGCGCGATATCGAGCCACGTAGCCTGCGGCATCTGGCCCTCGGCGGTGATGATCTCGACCGACTGGCCGTTCTTCACCCGGGTCCAGAGCGGCACGCGCATGCCGTCGATCTTGGCACCGACACAGGCGTTGCCGATCCTTGTGTGGATCGCATAGGCGAAGTCGATGGGCGTGGCGCCGCGCGGCAGCTTGACCACCTCGCCCTTGGGCGTGAAGCAGAACACCTTGTCGGTGTACATCTCCAGCTTGACCGCTTCGAAGAAGTCCTCGTGATCATCCTCGGCGGTGAAGCTTTCGGAGAGCGAGGCGATCCACTTGGCAGGATCGACGGCAAAGGGGTTCTCGGCCCGGATACCATCGCGGTAGGACCAGTGCGCGGCGACGCCGGCCTCGGCGACCTCGTGCATCTGGATGGTGCGGATCTGCACCTCCACCCGCTTGCCGTCACGGCCCGACACGGTGGTGTGCAGCGAACGGTAGCCGTTGGATTTCGGCTGGCTGATGTAATCCTTGAACCGCCCGGGGACCGAGCGCCAGCGACGGTGGATCACGCCGAGCGCGCGGTAGCAGTCATCCTCGGTCCGGGTGATGATGCGGAAGCCGTAGATATCGGAGAGCCGCGAGAAGCCCTGCGCCTTCTCCTCCATCTTGCGCCAGATGGAATAGGGCTTCTTGGCGCGACCAAAGACCTCGGCCTCGATCTGGCTCTCGGCCAGCAGGCTGCGCATGTCGGTCTTGATGCGTTCGACCACGTCGCCGGCTTCGTTCTGCAGCGTGACGAAGCGGCGGATGATGCTGTCGCGGCCCTTGGGGTTCAGCACCTTGAAGGCGAGGTCTTCCAGCTCCTCGCGCATCCACTGCATCCCCATGCGGCCCGCCAGCGGGGCGAAGATGTCCATCGTCTCCCAGGCCTTCTGGGCCTGTTTCTCGGGGCGCATGGACTTGATCGTGCGCATGTTGTGCAGCCGGTCGGCCAGCTTGACGAGGATCACCCGCAGGTCGCGGGACATCGCCATGAAGAGCTTGCGGAAGTTCTCGGCCTGCTTGGTCTCCTTCGAGGAGAGCTGCAGGTTGGTCAACTTGGTCACCCCATCGACAAGATCCGCGATCTCGCGGCCGAACTTGTCGGCGACCTCGGAATAGGAGGCCTTGGTGTCCTCGATCGTGTCGTGCAGCAGGGCGGTGATGATGGTCGCATCGTCCAGCTTCTGCTGGGTCAGGATCACCGCCACCGCGACCGGGTGGGTGAAATAGGGCTCACCCGAGTGGCGGAACTGCCCCTCGTGCATCGCGCGGCCGAAATCATAGGCCGCGCGGATCAGGTCTGCATTGGACTTCGGGTTGTAGGCGCGGACCAGACCAACCAGATCGTCGGCGGACGTCATCTTACTGCGCCTTTCCCCTGAGACGCTGACCCTGTCAGCCCTGCCCCTGTGCTTCCATCAGGGCGCGCAGCAGTTTTTCCTCGGACATGTCGTCCTCGGCCGGGCGGTCTGCCTCGGCGCCCATGAGCAGGGCCATGCTGTCGTCCTCGGGCTCGTCGACCTCGATCTGGCTCTGGTTGGCCTCGATCAGACGCTCGCGCAGCTCGTCGGCGGACTGGGTCTCGTCTGCGATTTCGCGCAGGCTCACCACCGGGTTCTTGTCGTTGTCGCGGTCCACGGTGATCGCGGCACCGGAGGAGATCTCCCGGGCGCGGTGGGCGGCAAGAAGGACAAGCTCGAACCGGTTCGGAACCTTGTCGACACAATCTTCAACGGTAACTCGGGCCATGGGGGCACTCCGGTCTTTGGGCGGCTAGAGGATGTGTGTGTAAAGCCCCTGCTGCCTATTGACAAGGCAAGAGTCACAGCGGGACGACGGATCTCCGCTCCTCCACGGGCAGATCCGCACACATTTCGGAGATCGTAGCACCGAGAAGCGGGTGGCGCCAGTGCGGTGCGACGTCCATCAGCGGCACGAGGACGAAGGCCCTGTCCTGCAGGCGCGGGTGGGGCAGAATCAGCCGGTCCGGGGTCTGTCGCTGCTGCTCGTCCGGCGGCAGGCGTCGCCAGAGGGTCTGCGTGGCGGCATCGGGCAGGATCGCCTGACCGCAGGCAATGACATCCAGGTCGACCGTGCGCCCGGTCCAGCGACCGGCACGGACCCGGCCGAACTGTGCCTCGATGCGGTTCAGCAGGGCGAGGAATGCGGTGGGTTGGAGGGGTGATTCGGCCTCCAGCGCACCGTTGACGTAGTCCGGACCGGCCCCGGCGGGGAAGCATGGAGTGGCATAAAATCTGCTTATATTAAGAATATTTACCCCTAAAACGGACAGCGCATCAACCGTAGCGTGCAATGTTTCAAGGGGTTTCCCGACTTTGGAATCTAAATTGCCTCCGAAGGCGACGAGGTAACTTCCCATAAATTTCCTGCAACCTATACTTTTGGACGGGGCGCCACTCTTGCGGTAAGAGTGAAGCACTTCTATTTTTCCACCCTTATTCCGCCGCTGAATTCATTACCACTCACACACTCACGGACAAGCGTGCGGGATTTTGACCAGAAAGGTAGTTTTATGTTTTACAAGGACGAACGGCTCGCGCTGTTCATCGATGGGTCCAACCTGTACGCTGCCGCGAAGGCACTCGGCTTCGACATCGACTACAAGCTTCTGCGCCAGGAATTCATGCGCCGCGGCAAGTTGCTGAGAGCCTTCTATTACACTGCGCTGCTCGAGAACGACGAATATTCGCCGATCCGGCCGCTGGTGGACTGGCTGCATTACAACGGGTTCACCATGGTGACCAAGCCCGCCAAGGAATACACCGACAGCCAGGGCCGCCGTAAGGTCAAGGGCAACATGGACATCGAACTGACCGTCGATGCCATGGAACTCGCCCCGCGCGTCGATCACATCGTTCTCTTCTCGGGCGACGGGGATTTCCGCCCGCTGGTGGAGAGCCTGCAACGTCAGGGCGTGCGCGTCTCGGTGGTCTCCACCATCCGCTCGCAACCGCCGATGATCGCCGACGAGCTGCGCCGCCAGGCCGACAATTTCATCGAGCTCGACGAGCTGAAGGAAGTGATCGGCCGCCCTCCGCGCGAGCATAACAACGACGAAGAGCGCGTGCGCGCCGTCGCGAACCACTGACAGCCTCCGCGGGCCGGCCCTCCGGCCCCGGACATCCACAGCCGGCAACCGGACAGTCCCGCCATCGGGGCGCGTCGGGGCCTGTCAGGGCGTCACTCCGCCCGCGACAAGCCCGGACCCGCACCCCGACAGGCGGGGCCTCCGCGCGCCGACCTTGACGACAGCGCCATCGAGCCCACGTCGGAGCGCATGAGCCCGCTTGCCGCCCTCGCCACCATGGCCCTCGCCGCCTTCGGCGCCGCCACCCTCCTGCCCTTCCAGTCAGAGGTGGTCTTCGCGGCCTTCCAGACCCAGGGCACCGCGCCCCTCGTTCCCCTGATCATCGTTGCCAGCGTCTTCAACACGCTGGGCTCTGCCGTGAACTACGCCTTGGGGCGCGGGATCGAGCATTACCGCCACCGCCGCTGGTTCCCGGTGAGCGAGGCGCAGCTGACCCGCGCGCAGGAGTGGTACAGCCGCTGGGGCATCTGGACGCTGCTGCTGTCCTGGGCACCGCTGGGGGATGCGATCACCGTGATCGCGGGGATCATGCGCACGCCGCTCTGGCTTTTCCTGACGCTCGTCGGACTGGCGAAGACCCTGCGCTACATCCTGCTGGCGGCGCTCACGGCGCAGCTCTTCGGCACCGCCTCTTTACTCGCCGGGGTGTGACCCTTAGATCCGGGACAGACCCGCAGGATCCCGCCCCGGGACGCACCGGAAACAGGACCGATGACCCAGAAACCGCCCCTCACCCTCTACCTCGCCGCCCCGCGCGGCTTCTGCGCCGGCGTCGACCGCGCGATCAAGATCGTCGAGATGGCGCTGCAGAAATGGGGCGCGCCGGTCTATGTCCGCCATGAGATCGTGCACAACAAGTTCGTCGTGGACGGGCTGCGCGACAAGGGCGCGGTCTTCGTCGAGGAGCTGGACGACTGCCCCGACGACCGGCCGGTGATCTTCTCGGCCCATGGCGTGCCCAAGGCCGTCCCGGCCGAGGCCGCCCGCCGCGAGATGATCTATGTCGACGCCACCTGCCCCCTCGTTTCCAAGGTCCATATCGAGGCCGAGCGGCACCATGAGAACGGCCTCCAGATCGTCATGATCGGCCATGCCGGCCACCCCGAGACGATCGGCACCATGGGCCAGCTGCCGCAGGGCGAGGTGCTGCTGGTGGAGACCGAGGCCGACGTGGCCACGCTCGACGTGCGCGATCCGGCGCAGCTGGCCTTCGTCACCCAGACCACGCTGTCGGTGGATGACACCAAGGGGATCGTGGCCGCGCTACAGGCGCGCTTCCCGGCCATCGTGGGCCCGCACAAGGAAGACATCTGCTACGCCACCACCAACCGGCAGGAGGCCGTGAAGGCCATGTCCGGCAAGATCGACGCGATGCTTGTGGTGGGCGCGCCCAACTCCTCGAACTCCCGCCGCCTCGTCGAGGTCGCGGCGCGCAATGGCTGCGGCTATGCCCAGCTGGTACAGCGTGCGGGTGACATCGACTGGCGCGCGCTGGAGGGCATCCGCGCCATCGGCATCACCGCCGGGGCCTCCGCCCCCGAGGTGTTGGTGGACGAGGTCATCGCCGCGCTTTCCGACCGCTACGATGTTACGCAGGAGCTGGTCGAGACGGCGCAGGAAAACGTCGAATTCAAGGTGCCCCGCGTCCTGCGGGTCCCGGCCTGAGAGGAGCGCGCCATGGCCGATCGTCAGACCCTCGATGTCTACGACAGCCAGACGGCGCGCTACGCCGCCCGGGCGCAGGGCGAACCCAGTGAAAGCGCCGCCCTGCAGGCGATGATCGACGCGCTGCCCCCCGGGGCGCGGGTGCTCGACCTCGGCTGCGGGCCGGGGCATTTCTCTGCCGCCATGGCACGGGCGGGCCTCTCCCCCGATCCGGTCGATGCCTCCGCCGAAATGGTTGCCCATGCGGCCCGCGAATACGGGCTTCTGGCCCGGCAGGCCGCGTTCTCGGATCTCGCGGCGGAGGCGGCCTATGACGCCGTCTGGGCGAACTTCTCGCTGCTCCACGCCCCCAAGGCGGAGTTCCCCGGCCACCTCGCCCGCATCCGGCGCGCGCTGAAGGACGGCGGCCTGCTGCACCTCGGCATGAAGATGGGCGAAGGCGAGGCCCGCGATACCCTTGGCCGGTTCTACGCCTACTACGGCGAGGAGGAGCTGGCCGAGCTGGTGATCGCCGCGGGCTTTGCCGTCACGGGCACCAGGACGGGCACCGGAACCGGGCTTGACGAGGCCGGCTTCGCATGGTGTTTCCTGACCGCCCGCGCGACCTGACGGATCGGAGACATCATGCCTGAGTTCTACGCCTATACCGATGGCGCCTGTTCCGGAAATCCGGGCCCCGGGGGCTGGGGCGTGCTGCTGCAGGCCAAGGAAGGCGAGTCGGTCCTGAAGGAACGCGAGCTCAACGGCGGCGACGCGGACACCACCAACAACCGGATGGAACTTCTGGCGGCGATCTCGGCGCTGGAGGCCCTTGGCCGGGACACGACGATCACCGTGGTGACCGACAGCGCCTACGTGAAGAACGGCGTGACCAGCTGGATCCATGGCTGGAAGCGGAATGGCTGGAAGACCAAGGACCGCAAGCCGGTGAAGAACGCCGAGCTCTGGCAGCGCCTCGACGAGGCCCAGAAGCGCCACGCGGTGACGTGGAAATGGGTCAAGGGCCACGCCGGCCATCCCGAGAACGAACGCGCCGACGAGTTGGCGCGCGCGGGCATGGCGCCCTTCAAGTCCTGATCCCTCGCCCGACGGGGCCGCAACAGCGCGGCCCTACCCGGAAAATGCGCATTTTCCGGACCGTTTTCTTCGCAGAAAACGGGCAAGGTTGAGGCCGTGGCGCAGGATCAGAAGAGGCGCGGGCCGGGCCGGTTCGGCCGCATCTCGCGCAGCAGGTTCATGATCATGGCCGAGGTGACGCCGACGTTCAGGATGCCGTTGACCGCGGTCAGCCCCGAGAGCAGCCGCCACTCCTGCGGCAGCACGATGTCCCCGAAGCCCAGTGTCGTGAAGGCCACCAGCGAGAAGTAGAGCGACTCCTCCAGCGTCTCGAAGATGCCGAGATGGCGGTAGGCCGCCGCCCAGACCCAGACCGAGGCGGTGATCATCAGCATTGCCCCCACGAGGCCGAAGGCCAGCATGAGCATCTGCTTGCCCGCGTGCGGGGGTCGCTCCAGCCAGCCACGGAGCCGGCCCAACACGTAGCTGATCCCACCGAAGACAAGCGCCGCGATCATCGTCGAGACGATGGTCAGCCCCGAGCCGATCAGGAATTGCGCCAGCATGGATCAGCGCCCGATGTAGGTTTGCCAGAGCCAGATCAGCACAATCGCGCCCAGCACGGCCCCGATCAGCCCGCCGAGCATCCCCATGGCGGTCAGCAGCATCCGCACCACCAGCCCGCCGATCAGCGCGCCCCCGATGCCGATGACGACCGTGGTGACGACGTTGGCCTGAATGTTCATGATCCGCGTGGCAAAGAACCCGGCCGCAGCCCCGATGATCAGCAACCAGACGATGGCCATCTGCGTGTCTCCCTCGTTGACGGGTCCAGCATTCCCCAGAGGACGCCGACGCGCAACCCCGCGAGGCCCGGCGCGACGGAGCGTCCCGACCGGCGCAGATGCGGGAGGCGCAGTCTGGAGGGCGCGCACTCTCAGGGGGGACGGGCGCTGTCTCGTCAGCGTAATGCGCTTGGAAGGCCTCCAATCCGGCCGCGTCGGTCACCTCCTCAGGACACCTGTCTGGACGTTGCCCATCGGGCCCCCGTCGATCACGCCCCGTCCGTCAGGCCCCACCCGGCAGGCCTCACCCCGCCAAGCAACCGCCCATCAGGCCAGCGTGCCGCCCGGTGCGATCTGCGATCCGCGCAGGAACTCCCCGATTTCCTGCGCCCCGCGGCCTGCGCGCTGCGCGCGGGTCACGGCCACGGCGCCCGAGCCACAGGCCACCACGAGGCCCGTATCACCGGCAGAGACCACGGTGCCCGGCGTGCCGGAGCCGTCTGCGACCCGGGAGGCCAGCAGCTTCAGCCGCTCCCCCTCCCAGTCGCACCACGCCCCCGGGAAGGGCGAGAGGCCGCGGATCAGCCGGTCGATCTCGGCCCCGTCGCGGGTCCAGTCGATCCGCGCCTCGGCCTTGTCGATCTTGCTGGCGTAGGTCACGCCCTCCTCGGGCTGGACCTCGGGCGTCAGGCTATCGATCCGGCCGAGCGCCTCGAGGATCGCCCCGGCGCCGAGCGCCGAGAGCCGGTCGTGCAGCTCTGCCGTGGTTTCCTCCGTGCCGATTTCAACCGCCTTGCGCAGGAGCACCGGCCCGGTGTCAAGCCCGGCCTCCATCTGCATGATGCAGACGCCCGTTTCGGCATCACCCGCCATGATCGCCCGGTGGATCGGCGCGGCGCCGCGCCAGCGGGGCAGCAGCGAGGCATGGATGTTGAGGCAGCCAAGCCGCGGCGCGTCCAGCACCGCCTGCGGCAGGATCAGACCATAGGCCACCACGACGGCCACATCAGCCTGAAGCGCGGCAAACTCCGCCTGCTCCTCGGCGCCCTTCAGGCGGACGGGGTGGCGCACCTCCAGCCCCAGTTCGGCGGCCCGGGCATGGACGGGCGTGGGCGTTTCCTTCTTGCCGCGACCAGCGCGGCGCGGCGGCTGGCAATAGACCGCGGCGATCTCGTGACCGGCGCCGACCAGCGCCTCCAGTACGGGAACCGAGAAATCGGGCGTGCCCATGAAGATGATCCGCATCGCGTGTCCCTTTCCGTGCGTGTGGCGCCCGTGGCCGCGCAGTTCCGCGGGCCGGCCACCGAGGTGGCCGCTCAGGCAGCCGCTCAGTTCTTGAGGCGCTTGGCCTTGCGCAGCAGCATGTCGCGTTTCAGCTTCGACAGCCGGTCGAAGTACATCTTGCCCGCGAGGTGGTCGATCTGGTGCTGGACCGAGGTCGCCCAGAGGCCGACGAAATCCTTCTCCTCGACCTCGCCCGCCGCGTTCAGGAAGCGCACCGTCACGGCACGGGGCCGCTCGATCCGGGCCGAGACGCCGGGCAGGTTCGGGCTGGCCTCCTCGTGCGGGCGCAACTGGACCGAGGCATGGAGCACCTCGGGGTTGGCCATCCGCACGACCTTGCCGCGCTCCTCGGAGGCATCGACCACGGCGAGGCGACGCATCACGCCGATCTGCACGGCGGCCAGGCCGACGCCGGGCATCGCCTCCATCGTGTCGATCATGTCGTCCCAGATCGCGCGCACCTCGTCGTCGATCTCGGTCACGTCTTCGGCAGCGGTGCGCAGGCGGGCATCGGGCCAGGGGATACAGCGGCGGGCGGTCATGCAGAGGCCTCCTTGGCGGCGGCGTAATCGGCTTCCAGTCCGGCGCGCAGCTCTGCCCCCACGCGGTCGAAGATCACGGTGCCGTCCAGGTGATCCAGTTCATGCTGGGCGCAGGTGGCCCATGCCCCGGTCATCTCCTGCTGGTGCATCTGCCAGGCGGCATCCCACCAGCGCAGGGTGATCCGTGCGGGCCGCGCCACCGGCATCGCCACGCCGCGGATCGAGAGGCAGGCCTCCTGCGCGGTCGACAGCTCCCCGGAGGCGGCGACGATCTCGGGGTTGAGACAGGCGACGGGGCTCCTGTCGCCCTCCTTCCACGTCACGTCGATGACGAAGAGGCGTTTCATCACGCCGACCTGCGGCCCGGCAAGGCCCCGGCCCGGCGCGGCATACATCGTGTCGAACATGTCGGCCACGAGGGCGGTCACGTCCTCGCCGTGCTCCAGCGGGGTGCAGGTCCGGGCCAGCCGGGGATCGGGCCACGCAAGGATCGGCAGGACGGCCATCCTCAGTCCCGCGCCCGCTCGCGCTTGAGCTTCTGCATCTTGCGGGTGATCATCTGGCGGCGCATCGGCGTCAGGTAGTCGATGAAGAGCTTGCCATCGAGGTGGTCGATCTCGTGCTGGACGCAGGTCGCCCAAAGGTGATCGAAGGTCTCGGTCTGCTCCTTGCCGTCGCGGTCGATCCAGCGCACCTCGACCTCGGCCGGGCGGGTCACCTCGGCGTATTGCTCGGGGATCGAGAGACAGCCTTCCTCGTAGACGCTGGTCTCATCCGATTTCGCGATGACCTCGGGGTTGAACATGATCAGCGGGCGCGGCGTCTCGCCCTCTTCCTTGACGCAATCCAACACGATCAGCCGGTGCCCCATGCCGATCTGGGGCGCGGCCAGCCCGATGCCCGGCGCGTCGTACATGGTTTCGAGCATGTCATCCGCCAGAACGCGCAGCTCGTCGGAGAGATCTGCGACGGGGGCGGCGACCTTCTTGAGGCGGGGATCGGGGTGGATCAGGATCGGGCGTTTCATGCGCCCCATTTAGGCGATGCCCTGCCGCCGCGCAACGGCCCTTGCGAGTTGTGCAGCAGAGGTACTTGCGCCTGTCATCTATTTCGATAGCGTCCGCCGGATGCTGACGGAAAGGCCCCTCCATGAATTTTGACGAAGTGATCGAGCGTCGCGGCACCCACTCCGCGAAATGGGACAAGATGGAAACGGTGTCGGGCGTGTCGCCTGATGATGGCATCCCCATGTGGGTGGCGGACATGGACTTCCGTGCGCCGGACTGCGTGGTGGATGCGCTGCGCCGCTACGTCGACGGCGGCGTCTACGGCTACTTCGGCGATGACAGCGCCTACCTCGAAGCGATCCGCTGGTGGCAGTCCAACCGCCACGGCTGGGAGATCGACACCGATGCGGTCTTTACCACCCATGGCCTCGTCAACGGCGCGGGCCTCTGCATCGAGGCCTATTCCGAGCCGGGCGATGCGGTCGTTCTCTTCACGCCGGTCTACCACGCCTTCCACCGGGTGATCTCGGCGGCGAACCGCGGCATCACCCAGCTGCCGCTGGCGCTGACCGACGGCCGCTATGAAATGGACTTCGACGCCTACGATGCGCTGATGACCGGCAAGGAAAAGATCATCCTGCTGTGTTCGCCGCACAATCCCGGCGGCCGGGTCTGGAGCAAGGCAGAGCTGCAGCAGGTCGCGGCCTTCGCCGAGAAGCACGACCTGATCCTCGTCTCGGACGAGATCCACAATGACCTGATCCTGCCGGGCCACAAGCACATCCCCATGGCCGTGGCCGCGCCCGAGATCGCGCATCGCCTCGTGATGATGACCGCCACGACGAAGAGCTTCAACATCGCGGGCGCCCATACCGGCAACGTGATCATCCATGATCCCAAGCTGCGCGAACGCTTCGCCGCGGTGATGGGCGGTCTCGGCATCTCGCCCAATGCCTTCGGGCTGCACATGGCCACCGCCGCCATGTCGCCTGCGGGGGCCGAATGGATCGACGCGCTCTGCCTCTACCTCGACGGCAACCGCAAGATCTTCGACGCGGGCATCGACTCGATCCCCGGCGTGACCTCGATGCCGCTGCAGGGCACCTACCTCGCATGGGTCGATTTCTCGGGCACCGGCATGGACCGCGCCGAGGTGATGAAGCGCATCTCGCAGGACGCCAGGATCGCCGTGAACGAGGGCGTGCCCTTCGGCAAGGGCGGCGAGAGCTACAACCGGTTCAACTTCGCCACCCGCCGCGCGCTGGTGGAGGAGGCGGTGGGCCGGCTGCAGCAGGCCTTCGGCGACCTGCAGTGACCCGGGACTGACACGGCCGTCCGGACCGTCCGTCATGGACGCAGGCAGGCCATCGGCAACGACGGAAAAGAGGGCGGACCCAGGGTCCGCCCTTCTGCCGTTCTCGCGCAGGCTTGCCTCGTTCTTGCCCCCGAGCTTGTAACGGTGGCGAAGCGTTTCCGCTTGCCCGCAGCGCGGGGCGGGCGCAGGCTGCGCGGCAGGAGGAGCCCCGATGCCACTAGCCGAATTCGACCATATCGTCGTCGCCGCCCGCGACCTGAAGAGCGGGCTGGCCCACGTGGGCCGCGCGCTTGGCGTGATGGTGCCGCAGGGCGGCGCGCATCCGATGATGGGCACTCACAACTGCCTGATGCGGATCGGCCCGGCCTCCTTCCTCGAGGTGATCGCCCCTGATCCCGGGGCCCCGGCCCCCGCCCGCCCGCGGTGGTTCGGCCTGGACCAGCCCCCGGCCGAGCCGCGGCTGGCGCATTGGGTGATCCGCACGGTGGACATGGCGGCGCTGCACCCTGGGCTGCCCGCCGCCTCGGGGCCCGCGATCGAAGCCACCCGGGGCGATCTGCGCTGGCAGATCACCGTGCCCGAGGACGGCGCCCTGCCCTATGGCGGGGCCTTTCCGACGCTGATCCAGTGGACGCCCGGCACCCTGCCGCCGCGGCAGATGCCCGACCTCGGCTGCACCCTGACCCGGCTGCAAATCCGCCACCCCGAGGGCCTGGAGATCGCGACCACGCTCAAGCCCTGGCTCGACGATCAGCGGATCGAGATCGGCACCGGCGCCCTGTCGCTGGTGGCGGAAATCGCCACACCGAATGGCATCCGGCGGCTGACCTGACGGGACAGGGGCTCCCCTGCGCCGCCCCGGCCGCAGCGGGGTCAGATCACAGCACGCCGATATCGTTGAGAACCGCGCGCAGCTCTGCCGGAAGATCGGCCTCTTCCCGGGCGCGGGCGTCGAGGTCTCCGGGCGCCTCCTCCGGCTTGAGGTAGCGCCAGCCCTGGAACGGGCGGCGCGGGGCGGGCCTTGTCTCGATCAGTTCCGGGTCCAGCACGATGGCGCAGCGGCGCACCCCGTCCTCGCCCATCACCTCGTCAAGGCGCAGGATCTTCTGCCGCGCCTGGATCACGCCCTTGATCACCCAGTAGATCGACCCACCGTCGAGGATCTCGGCCTCGCGCTTGGGCCACATGCGCGTGACATGCCGCGGCAGGCCGTCCGGGGCCTGCGCGATGCGCATTTGTTGCCATGCAGCGAGATCCGCGACGCTTTCGGTCCCGACCGACAGTTTGACGATATGTACGTGGGGCAAGGGCTGACTCTCCAAGGTCTTGCGTCTATATTAGGTGTCTGCGGGACGAGAGCAACCGCCCGGCCCGCCAGACTGACGCCGCCAAGTGTGACGACCAGAGTGCCGAGGAGCCCGTCATGAGCCGTTTCGCCGCCCCCATCGCAGAACAGGTCTGGGACATGAAGTACCGGCTGAAGGAGGCCGACGGCACGCCCATCGACCGCTCTGTCGAGGATACGTGGCGGCGTATCGCCCGCGCCCTTGCCGCCGTCGAGGCCGAGCCCGCCGCCTGGGAGGACCGCTTCTATGCCGCGCTGGAAGACTTCAAGTACCTGCCTGCAGGCCGGATCACTGCCGGGGCGGGCACCGGGCGCAAGGTGACGCTCTTCAACTGCTTCGTCATGGGCACGATCCCGGACGAGATGGGCGGCATCTTCGAGATGCTGAAGGAGGCCGCGCTGACCATGCAGCAGGGCGGTGGCATCGGCTACGACTTCTCGACCATCCGGCCCAAGGGCGCGGACGTGAAGAGCGTGGCGGCGGATGCCTCCGGCCCGCTCTCCTTCATGGATGTCTGGGACGCCATGTGCCGCACGATCATGTCCGCCGGATCGCGCCGGGGGGCGATGATGGCGACCATGCGCTGTGACCACCCGGATATCGAGGCCTTCATCGCCGCCAAGTCCGACCCGGCCCGGCTGCGGATGTTCAACATGTCCGTCCTCGTCACCGATCCCTTCATGGAGGCGGTCAAGGCCGACGGCCCGTGGGAGCTGGTCTTTGACGGCAAGGTGTACCACACGCTGAAGGCCCGCGACCTGTGGAACCAGATCATGCAGGCGACCTACGATTACGCCGAACCGGGCGTGATCTTCATCGACCGCATCAATGCCGCGAACAACCTGAACTACGTCGAGACGATCGCGGCCACCAACCCCTGCGGCGAACAGCCCCTGCCGCCCTATGGGGCATGCCTGCTGGGTTCCGTGAACCTCGCCCGTCTCGTCACCGATCCCTTCACCGAGGACGCCCGCCTCGACCCCGCCGCGCTGTCGGACCTCGTGCGGGTGGCGGTGCGGATGATGGACAACACGGTCGATGCCTCCAAATTCCCGCTCGACGCGCAGGCTGCCGAGGCGCAGGCCAAGCGCCGCATCGGTTTGGGCGTCACCGGGCTGGCGGATGCGCTGCTCATGGTCGGGCTGCGCTACGGCTCTGACGAGGCCGCGCAGCAGACCGAGGACTGGCTGCACCTGATCGCGCGCGAAAGCTACCTCGCCTCCGTCGACCTGGCGAAGGAGAAGGGCGCGTTCCCGCTCTTCGAGGCGGAGCCTTACCTGAACTCCGGCACGATGCGGCAGATGGACGAGGACGTGCGCGCCGCCATCGCGGAGCACGGCATCCGCAACGCCCTGCTGACCTCGATCGCGCCCACCGGCACGATCTCGCTCTACGCCGGCAACGTCTCCTCGGGGATCGAGCCGGTCTTTGCCTATGAGTACACGCGCAAGGTGCTGCAGAAGGACGGCTCGCGGACCGAGGAAAAGGTGGTGGATTATGCCGTCTCTCTCTGGACCCAGCTGAAGGGCGACAGCCCCCTGCCCGATCACTTCGTCAACGCCCAGACCCTGCCCCCCGCCGATCACGTCAAGATGCAGGCGGCGGCGCAGAAATGGGTCGACAGTTCGATCTCCAAGACGATCAACTGCCCCGAGGACATCTCCTTCGATGCCTTCAAAGACGTCTACATGCAGGCCTGGGATCTGGGCTGCAAGGGCTGCACCACCTACCGGCCCAACGATGTCACCGGCTCCGTCCTCTCCGTCTCGGAAACGACCGAGGCCGCCCCGGGCGAAAGCATCGACCTGCCGCTGCCGGGCGAGGGCGGAGAGGTGGTCTACATGTCCGAGCCGCTGGACCGGCCGCAGGCGCTGGAGGGCAACACCTACAAGCTGACATGGCCGGACAGCGAGCACGCGATCTACATCACGATCAACGACATCGTCATCAACGGCCACCGGCGGCCCTTCGAAGTCTTCATCAACTCCAAGAACATGGAGCACTACGCCTGGACCGTGGCGCTGACGCGGATGATATCGGCCGTATTCCGGCGCGGCGGCGACGTGAGCTTCGTGGTGGAGGAACTCAAGGCCGTCTTCGACCCGCGCGGCGGGGCCTGGGTGAAGGGCAAGTACATCCCCTCCATCCTCGCGGCGATCGGCGGTGTGATCGAGACGCACCTCGTCTCCATCGGCTTCATCGAGGGCGAGGGCACCGGCCTGAAGACCGACCCGCAGGCCAAGGTGATCGGACTGGAGAGCGGCAAGCGCGGCAAGGCCTGCCCGTCCTGCGGCCAGTACACGTTGCAGATGATCGAAGGCTGCATGACCTGTACGTCCTGCGGACATTCGAAATGCGGCTGAGCGGCTGCGCCGTGCTCTAAGTGTGGCGTGCCACGCGACATGACCTAACCGTCTCACAAGGTCATTTTGGCTGAATAGATAGGAAACGGCCTCGGGGCGTACCCGGGGCCGTTTGTATGTCTGGTTGTGGCGATGCCTGGTGGTGTTTTGCTGGGCAGTAGGCCAAGCCGACCTTCGTTGCGCATCGTGTGATCATATGAACGAAGGCAGGCGCAGTAAGTGGCAGCGGTTCCGCGTGCATCAGATCTTAGTTTGTCAGGAGTCGGCCCCTTGCTCCGTTGATCTTAGAGCTGATTGCGGCTGGTGTCGGTCTTAAGCGGTCCCCATCAATAGAAAGATCGCTGCGATCCAGAAGAATGCGCTTGAACGTCGAAACAGTCCTTCGACCATGGCCGCGCCGATCCTCGCGCGGAACAATCCGGTTTCTTTGAGAGAGCCTTTCGTATAGCCAATGTGGAAGACCATGGCCGTTGATGGGGCATAAATTTGAATGAGCTAACCCACCTAAAAACCACAAAAAGGGATCGGTCGGCCTTGAGTGACAATGGTATCAAATCTGCCCTGTGGGGCGCAGCAAACACACTGCGGGGTTCAGCCGTAGATCGGACTGACTGGAAGGGTTACATCCTTCCGCTTTTGTTCTTCAAACGCATTTCCGATGTTTGGGACGAGGAGACCGCCGAAGCGCAGGAGATCTACGGCGAGGCGGATCCTTCGCTGTTCCCCGAGAGCCACCGTTTTATCGTTCCCGAAGGTTGTCATTGGAGTGACGTTCGCGAAACCGCGACGAACGTTGGTGCGGCGCTGCACCGCGCCATGCAGGAGATCGAGCGAGCAAACCCAGACACGCTTTTCCGCGTTTTCGGCACCGCCGACTGGGGCAACAAGGAGAAGTTCTCAGACGAACTCCTCAAGGATCTGATCGAGGGTTTTTCGGATATCGGGCTCGGCAACAAGGTGGTTAGCACAGATGTCCTCGGCGATGCTTACGAATACCTGATCGGCAAGTTCGCCGACGTGACGCGCCGCAACAAAGCAGGCGAATTCTATACTCCGCGTAGCGTCGTGCGGATGATGGTCGAAATACTTGATCCCCAGGAAGGTGAGAGTATCTATGACCCCGCCTGCGGAACGGGCGGCATGCTGCTTGGTGCGATCGAATATGTCATGCGCAAAGGCGGCGATCCGCGAACCTTCTATGGCAAGATCTACGGCCAAGAGAAGAACCTCACCACCTCCGCTATTGCGCGCATGAACTTGGTTTTGCATGGAATTGAGGACTTTCAGATCGCCCGCGAGGACACGTTGCGCAGCCCGGCCTTCACGGATTCCAGCACTAGTGGCATCGCCACGTTCGACTGCGTCATTGCGAACCCACCTTTTTCGCTGAAGGAATGGGGGCGTGAGCTGTGGGAAGCCGATCCATGGGGGCGCGCCCAGTACGGCATCCCGCCCGAGAGTTATGGCGATTATGCCTTTGTGCAGCACATGATCTCGTCGATGGCGCTGACAGGAAACAGCCGGATGGCCGTTGTCCTTCCACAGGGCGCCCTGTTCCGGAAGTCGGCCGAGGGGACCATCCGTCAGGCGCTGCTGGAGAACGACCTGATCGAGGCTGTCATCGGCCTGGCGCCGAACCTGTTCTACGGCACACAGCTTGCCGGCTGCGTGGTCGTGCTTCGGCGCAAGAAGCCGGCCGAACGCAAGAACAAGGTCCTGATTATCGACGCGTCGAGCCTGTTCCGAAAAGGCCGCGCACAGAACTTCCTCGATCAGGAGCACAGCGACCAGATCGTCGCCTGGTATCGCGCCTTCGAGAATGTCGAGGATCGCGCCAAGGTCGCCACCATCGACGAGATCAAGAAGGAAGGCTGGACACTCAACATTTCACGCTACGTGCTGCCGCCCATCGGCGAGGACATTCCCCCGCTTCCCGAGGCCGTAGATGCCTTCAAGACGGCTATTGCAGACGCGCGCGCGGCCGAGGATCACCTGCGCAAGGTGCTGACCGAGGGAGGCTGGCTGCAATGACCGACCACCTCTCCCAGCGCGAGCTCGAAAGCTATCTCTGGGGCGCGGCGACGCTGCTCAGGGGCCTCGTCGATGCCAGCGACTACAAGCAGTACATCTTTCCGCTGATGTTCTTCAAACGCCTCTCTGACGTCTGGGATGAGGATTACCAGGAGGCGCTCGACGACACCGGCGACGAGGGCTACGCGACCGCCACCGCGAACGACCGCTTCGTCATACCTGAGGGTGCGCATTGGAATGACGTGCGAAGCGCGCCGAAGGATGTTGGGCGGGCGCTACTCTCGGCCTTCCTGGCGATCGAGGCGGCCAACCCCGAGCGGCTCCAGGGCGTTTTCGGTAACGCGCCCTGGACCGACAAGGGCCAGATGCCCGACGCCACGCTCAAGAACCTGATCGAACACTTCTCCAAGCACGACCTGACGCTGGCTGCCGTGCCCGAGGATGAGCTTGGCAACGGCTACGAATACCTCATCAAGAAGTTCGCCGACGACAGTGGCCACACCGCGCAGGAATTCTACACCAACCGTACGCTGGTCCACCTCATGGCGCAAATGCTCGAGCCGAAGTCGGGTGAAAGTATCTATGACCCGACCTGCGGCACCGGCGGGATGCTGATCTCCTGCCTTTCCGAGGTGAAGCGGCGTGGCGGCGAGACGCGCACCATGGGCCTTTACGGGCAGGAACTCATCACCATCACCGCCGCCATCGCCCGGATGAACCTGGTCATTCACGGCGTGTCGGACTTCCAGATCTCCAGCGGCAACACGCTCGCCGCCCCCGCTTTCGCGCAAGGCGACGCGCTGCGCACCTTCGACGTGGTCCTCGCCAATCCGCCGTACTCTATCAAGAAATGGAACCGCGGCGCCTGGGAGAAGGATGTCTGGGGGCGCAACTTCCTCGGCACCCCGCCGCAGGGGCGCGCGGACTACGCCTTCTTTCAGCACATCCTGAAAGCCATGGACCCCGAGACAGGCCGCTGCGCAATCCTGTTCCCGCACGGCGTGCTTTTCCGCAACGAAGAGGCCGAGATGCGGCGCAAGCTGATCGAGGCCGATCTGGTGGAATGCGTGCTCGGGCTTGGGCCGGGGCTGTTCTACAACTCGCCGATGGAGGCCTGCGTCATCATCTGCCGCAGCCGCAAGCCGGGCGAGCGGCAGGGACGCATCCTGTTCATCGACGCAGCGGCCGAGATCGCGCGCGAGCGGGCGCAGAGCTTTCTGCGCGACGCGCATCAAGAGCGCATCTTTGCGGCCTATCAGGCATTCGCGGAGGAGTCCGGTTTCGCCGCCGTGGTCAGCAACGCCGACGTGCTGGCGGTTGAAGGAAACTTAGCTATCGCCCGCTACGTGAAAAAGCAGAAGCCCACGGTGGCGGCGGAGGATGCCGTGACCCTCACGGCGGCGTGGAGCGCGTTCGATGCCGAGGGGCGGGACTTCTGGACCGGCATGGATGGGCTGGTCGACATGCTCGACGGTCTCGCGCCGGCGGAGGACGCCGATGCTTGAGCAGGTGATCTCTAACAAGGCCGGATGGGCGCGCGTGGCGTTCGGGGATGTCGTGTGCAAGGTCAGCGACAAGGTCGATCCTTGGGAGTCCGGGCTGGAGCGGTATGTCGCCGGGGAACACATGGACACCGACGATCTCCGCATCCGTCGGTGGGGGCTGATCGGCGACGACTATCTTGGTCCGGCTTTCCATATGCGCTTCAAGCCCGGGCATGTGCTCTATGGCTCGCGCCGGACTTATCTGCGCAAGGTGGCGCTCGCGGATTTCGAGGGGATCACGGCGAACACGACATACGTGCTCGCAACCAAAGATCCTAACGTGTTGATGCCGGAACTGCTGCCCTTCATCATGCAGACGGAAGCGTTCCACGCGCATTCGATCGCTCGGTCGAAAGGCTCCGTGAATCCGTATGTGAATTTCTCCGATATCGCCGCATTTGAGTTTTCGTTGCCGCCAATCCAAGAACAGGCTCGGATGCTGGAACCTTTGGTCGCTTCGCGAGCGTTCTACGAACGACTGAGAGAAACGGAAGACGCCGCCCAAATGACATATGAGGCGTGGATCGAACACGAGCTTCATGATCACGGCTGGCCAGAAGAAGTCGCCATTGATCTACTTGATAGAGCTACTGTCGGGATCGTGATTAAGCCTGCAGACCTCTATGTAAATGACGGGAGCGGCGTTCCGGCACTGCGGTCACTGAACGTTCTAAAGAACCGGCTGTCATGGGATGATTGCGTTCGGATTTCGGACGGCGGACACGCGAACAATCAGAAAAGCGCCCTGCACGCTGGTGACGTTGTGATTGTGCGCTCTGGTCGTCCAGGCGATGCCGCCGTCATTCCGGAACTCGATCATGGTCTAAACGCTGTCGATCTGATCGTTTCAACACCCGGCCCGAGGCTTCGTTCAGAATTCTTCTGCCGCTTCCTGAACTCTATCGCGGGCCGGAAGCAATTCGCTTCCGGTATCGCCGGAACAGCCCAGCTTCACTTCAATGTATCTCTGTTCAAGAAGCTGCGGATTCCGGTTCCCCCGCTCGACGTTCAGGATGAATTCATTGAGCGCGCACGAGGCTTTGAAGAATCGACCAAATCTCTCCGTGCCCGAATATCTGCCGCGCAGAATTTGCGGAGGTCCATTCTTCAGGAGTGCGTTGATCAATGAGTATCAACGAAGTCAAAATCGTCGAAGCCTTCATCTGTGTCCTCCTCTCGAGACTCGTTGCCCCGACTGATGCTCGTCGAACGGCTTTGTCATAGTGTCGTCTCGTCCCGCAATACCTGCTGATACTCAGCGAGAACTCATGGTCGAATGCGGCCACCGCTGTTGTGCCTGTGGGGAGCATGTCTCACTCGAAAAAGCCCACATTATTCCTTGGGCAGAAACGCAGGATCATTCGTTTGAAAACCTGATCGTGCTCTGCAGCCTTTGCCACAAAAAGTCCCATGATGAAGGCTGGGACAAGAAAACCATGCAGCTTTACAAGGCCAAGCCTTGGGTGGCCCGGTACCGGGGCGTGCCCGATACGGTTGGACCCAAGCAGGTGCTGTCGTTGAAGCTGGACATGACGACAGAGGCTTTCGAGACCGAGAAAGAACGCGTACTGGCCGCTTTGTCGGCGGTGCTCGATGCGTGTCCCAAAGATATTTTTGTTGTCTCCGTCGAGCAAGGCAGCGTGATCTTGACAGTCTCCGTCCCGGGGGAAGCGGCGCAAAGATTGCTGTTGTCGCCAAAGGCACATGAGCAATTGCGCGCTCTTTTGAATCCAATCAGACTGATTAGTATTTCTGCAAATGGCGATGTGCCTTCGAATTTCGAGGGAAATGATAGACGGATGAGCAATTTTAACGAAGCGAATACGGTGGAGGCGTTCATTCGGGATCGCCTTGCTGGGAATGATGGCCCGGCCTTGGCCGAGCATGGTCTCGCGCGCCATGGAAGCCGTATCTCCGGCCTCGGCTGGCATTTCGTCGGCCCTGCCGACCTGCCACGGCAGGCGCAGGAGGCGCTGGTCGAACCCTATCTGCGCGACGCCCTGATCCGCCTGAACCCCGACATCGCCGCCAACCCGTCGCGCGTGGACGACGTGCTCTACCGCCTGCGCGCCATCGTCATGAGCGCGCGCTCGGACGGGCTGGTGAAGGCGAACGAGGAATTCGCCGCCTGGATGCTCGGCGAACGCTCTATGCCCTTCGGCGCGGACGGCCAGCATGTCACTATCCGACTGATCGACTTCGACGACATCGAGCAGAACAGCTTTGTCGTCACCCAGCAGTTCACCTTCCGCGCCGGCAAGACCGAGAAACGCCCGGACCTGATGCTGCTGGTCAATGGTCTGCCGCTTGTCCTGATCGAGGCCAAAACGCCGGTCCGCTCCAGCCAAAGCTGGCTTGATGGCGCGCTCCAGGTCCATGACGATTACGAGAAGAACATACCGGAATTGTTTGTGCCGAACGTCTTCTCGGTCGCCACCGAAGGGAAGGAATACCGCTACGGCTCTGTCCGCATGCCCGTCGATCTCTGGGGCCCATGGCGCACCGACGACGGTGCTCTGCAATCGATGGGAGAGGTCGAAAAGGCCGTCACCGATATGCTGCGTCCGGCGATGGTGCTGGATCTGCTCGCTAACTTCACGGCTTTCGCCACGCAGAAGGGCAAGCAACGCATCAAGATCATCGCCCGCTACCAGCAGGTAGAAGGCGTCAACAAGATCGTTGAGCGCGTGGTGGCCGGACAAGTGCGCAAGGGGCTGATCTGGCACTTCCAGGGCTCCGGCAAATCGTTGCTGATGCTGTTCGCGTCAAAGAAGCTGAGGCTTCACCCTGCACTAAAGAACCCGACCGTTCTGGTGGTGGTTGATCGCATCGACCTCGACAGCCAGATCGCCGGTACGTTTTATGCCGCCGACATGGCCAACCTGGTGCGCACCGACAGCCGCAAGGAGCTGTCCGACCTGCTGGCCAAGGACGTGCGCAAGGTCGTCATTACCACGATCCACAAGTTCGCCGAGGCGGACGGCGTGCTGAACGACCGCGACAACATCATCGTCATGGTCGATGAGGCGCATCGCACGCAGGAGGGCGACCTCGGCCGCAAGATGCGCGAGGCGCTTCCGAACGCGTTTCTGTTCGGCCTGACCGGCACACCCATCAATCGCGCTAACCGCAACACCTTCTATGCCTTTGGTTCGGAGATCGACGAGAACGGCTACATGAGCCGCTACGGGCTCAACGACTCGATCCGGGACGGCGCAACCAAAGAACTGCATTTCGAACCACGTTTGGTTGACCTACACATCGACCAGCAGGCGATTGAGGCGGCATATGCCGAACTGACCAAGGGGCTCACAGACGAGGACAGGGATAAGCTCGGGCGCGCCGCTGCGAAGATGGCGATCCTGGTCAAAGCGCCGAAACGCATCAGCGCGATTTGCGCCGACATCGCGCAGCATTTCCAGACGAAGGTACAGCCGAACGGCTTCGGGGCTCAGGTGGTGACCTTCGACCGCGAGAGCTGCCTTCTCTACAAGCGGGAACTCGACAAGCACCTGCCGCCGGAGACCTCCGACATTGTTATGTCGGTCAATAGCGGCGAGGATGAGTACGCTGCATATCGGCGCGACCGGGATGCCGAAGAAAAGCTTCTCGACCGGTTTCGCGACCCAAAGGATCCGCTGAAGATCATCATCGTGACATCAAAGCTACTGACTGGTTTCGACGCCCCGATCCTTCAGACGATGTACTTGGACAAGCCGCTGCGCGATCACACGTTGTTGCAGGCAATCTGCCGGACGAACCGCCCCTACGGTGTTCAGAAGACCCACGGGCTGATCGTTGACTACCTCGGGATCTTTGACGACGTCGCGCAGGCTCTGAAGTTCGACGAGAAGGGCGTCCAGAAAGCCGTCTCGAATATTGCCGAACTGGCGGCAATGCTGCCGTCGGCGATCCAAAAGTGCCTTGAGTACTTCGCTGGCGTTGACCGCACTCTCACCGGCTATGAGGGCCTGATCGCTGCACAGGACTGCCTTCCGAACGATGAGCGCCGTGACGCCTTTGCATCGGATTTCAGCATCCTCAGCCGCATCTGGGAGGCGCTATCGCCGGACCCGGTCCTGACGCCCCACGAGAAGGACTATCGCTGGCTGGCGCAGGTCTACGAGTCGCTCAAGCCGTCTACGGGCACTGGGCGGCTGCTCTGGCATCGTCTGGGCGCGAAGACGATCGAGCTGATCCACGAAAATGTTCATGTCGATGCCGTGCGGGATGACCTCGACACACTGGTGATGGACGCAGAACTGCTGGAGGCGGTTCTCGGCAACCCGGACCCCGATAAGAAAGCGAAGGAAATCTCCGTCAAGCTGACTGGCCGGTTACGCAAACACACCGGCAATCCTCAGTACAAGGCGTTGGCCGAGCGTCTCGAGGATCTAAAGAACCGCCACCAGCAGGGGCTGTTGCTTAGCATCGATTTTCTGAAAGAGTTGCTCGAACTCGCAAAGGATGTTGTGAAGATAGAGCGTGAAACGCCCGTCGAGGAAGACATTGACCGAGGCAAAGCTGCTCTCACCGAGCTCTTCGAGGACGCAAGAAATGGCCAAACGCCGATCATGGTCAAACGCGTCGTGGACGACATCGACGAGATCGTCCGTGCAGTGCGTTTCGATGGATGGCAGGCGACACATGCTGGCGAACGGGAAGTGAAGAAGGCGCTTCGACAAACCCTCTTCAAGTACAAACTTCACCAGGACGCCGAGTTGTTCGAGCGAGCCTACGGCTACATCCGAGAGTACTACTGAACATGAAAGAACTGTTAGAGAATGCGGTTCTGTCTATCGAACTTGGCGTCGAAGATTTTGAGGCCGACGAAGAGCGCCGCTTGCTTTCCGCAATCCGAAACCTCTACGCGGGCGTTCTTTTGCTCTGCAAGCAGGTACTCTGGAATGTTTCCCCTGCGGGGTCGGAAGGGGCCTTGATCTATAAGGATTTGGTGCCGGAGAAACAGGCCGACGGCACTGTGCTTATGAAGCCCAAGAAGGCACACCGCAATACTGTCGATCGACGCCTCATCGAAGAGCGGTTCAAGAGCCTCGATCTCGAACTCGACTGGAATCGGCTTACGAAGTTGGCGAACATCCGCAACGATGCCGAGCACTTGTTCCTTAAGGCGACGCCTACCGTTGCGCGCGAGGTGCTGGCCTCCGCGATGCCCCTAATTGAGCGGCTGATGGTCGACCATCTGGAAGAGGAGCCACTGGAGGTATTTGAAGATACGGTTTGGCAGAAGCTTCTAGAAAACAGAGAGATATTTGACACGCAACAGGCCCGGTGCCGCGAGACTTTCAAGACCGTGGCCTGGAGCGGTGAGATATTCACACGTGCTTTGCCATTTCTCAGGTGTCCACATTGTTCTTCGCCGCTGGTCCGGTGTGTTGAGACTGAGAACATGGCGTTCGATAATCTCTGGGTTGAGTGTGCTGAATGCGGTGAGGAAATCGACCGAGAACCTTTGTTTGAAAAAGCCTTTGGCGATGTGAACGATCAAGAGGCCTACTCTGTGGCGAAAGATGGCGGAATGCCTTCGGTCACAACTTGTCCGATCTGCGACCGAGATTCTTGGAGCCGCTGTGATCGCAAATGCGTCTTTTGCAACGAAGACCGGTTGATCTGCGATCTATGCGAAACCGAGTGTGATCCGGAAGACTACAACACCCTTGATGGCCTTTGTTCCTCATGTTCATGGGGAATGCAGAAAGCGATGCGAGATGATTGAAGCGGCCGGGTTCACGCCGATGCAGTCGACCAGCGGTGGTTCGATATGTGTTCCATCTTGGGAGAAAGATCGGCGGGGAAGTAACTAGCCGTTCGGCAAGGCCCAATTTATAAAGCTACTTAACGTTTTCACCAAAATATGCCCCTCGCGCCAAAGACTGGTGCGAAGGTGCATCGGTCATAACAGTAGGCAAGGTCTGCGAGCTACGGGAGCTACCTGCAGCGGTACCGCTGGGCACATACCGGGCACTGCAATTCTCAATTGAGCTCGTTCCCGTGCTCCACATCATGCCAGTGCTTGTTTACGGGCAGTTTTGCAGCCCGATTTACGATGTCGGAAGCCCGTACGGGACGGAAGTCCCACTGGTCGACGCCGACGTTCACGCTGTTGCGGGAGCCGGGCCATTGGTCGTGAACATGGCCGAAGAGCTGCAAAGCACCCCGCCGAGCGCCGTTCCATGTGATCATCGGGTAGTGGCACAGTACGAGGCTTTGATTGCCGTCCTTGATCTCTGCCATGTACTCGGTGCTTGCCCAGGGTAGCGAAATCACCGCTTCATCATCGTGGTTGCCGATGATCAGGTGCTTGCGCCCGGGGAGGCTATGAAACCAGCTTTCGAACTGGGTCGTATTCTCGGCGCGTCCGAACGCGAAATCCCCCAGAATCCACAGGTCATCGTCATGACGGACGCAGGCCTGGAAGTTTGCGATCAACGCGGCGTTCATCTCGGCTGTCGAGGCAAACGGGCGCTTGCAGAAGTCGATGATGCGATGATGGCCGAAGTGCAGGTCGGACGAATACCAGTTGGCCAAATGCATGCCCTCCGCTTTCGTCTGAATCCGTCCCAGACATTGGCATGTGACTGCACAAAAGCCGAGGACCTCTTTTTGTGTGGCGCAGGGTTCCCGGTGCCGTTTGAAACCTTCTTTCCTCAGCCAATGTCCAATGTGAAATCGCCATCTGACATTCCAAGGGTAATGTAGGTTAAGTGTCAGAACTAATTGAGACTTCTTAGGTGAAAGTCCTCATATTCCCCTTGCAAGCTGCTCTGGGGCCTTCCTAGAATCGGTTCAGGTCGGGAAAGCGAGCCCGGCTTGATCAGAAACGTTTGTTCCCACTGAAGGCTGCAAGATATGGACGCAGACAAAATGCGCCAGCAGATCGTGAAGCTGCATCTCGGCATGTCCGGGACGACGATCACCGAGCTTGCTGAGAGTATCGGATACAGTCGACCTGCGGTGTCGAACGTGTTGGCCGGTAGGAAGAGATCGCCGCGGATCGAAGCGGCAATCGCCGAGCGCACTGGGTTTCGCGCAGACGATCTGTGGCCTGCTGCCGGTGTGAGAAAAAAGGGAGGTCAGAAGGGATGATCTAGAAAAGAGAAAAGCCCCGAGAGCGGACTCTCAAGGGCCTTCATGTCGATTGGTACCCGACAATCTGAAGGTCTCTCGATTCCCCTCAAAAGTCAAGTCTGGCGGCCGGGTCACCTGACCCGATCGGTCGTGCTCGGCCGTCTTCCATCATTCGACAAGAGGATCGTGAGCGGTTCACCGTGGTCAGTATGACCCACGGGCGATCCCGCACACTGAAAAAACATGGAAAAAGAAATCTTCGTGGCCCCTCAGGCCAGCCGTGCAACGCGGAACCTTCCGGAACGCTCCAAGGTGCGAACCTATTTAGAGACAGGTGCCTTCCGGCCTTATGGCGGCGCGAGTCAGAAAGTGAAATTCGACAGCCTTGGCGAGTTCGACGCTTTTGCCACGACCACCGCCATCTATCGCGTCGCTGACATGGTAGAGCAACCTCCAGCTATCGAGTACGTCGACGCAGAGGGGCGCCCCAGACGCAAGGTGATTGACCAGCTTTATACCTTTGCTGATGGCACCAAGGTCGCCGCCGAGGTGAAACCTGCGGCACGCGCCAAGGCTCAGAACCTTGAAGAGCAGCTGAGCTTTGTGGCGGCGGCGATGCCACCAGAGTTCGCCGAGACCTTGGTTCTGATCACCGAGGAAAATTACGATCAGTGGGAAGCCCTGAATGCGCGCCGCCTCTTGGCGTACAGGCGTGAAGACGATCCGGAAGCCGCGTCTATCATTGCAGGCTTGGCGGCCGAGCTTGAGCTGCCGGTTACCATCCGCGAGCTGATCGCGCAGGCTGACATCGGGGGGAGGGCATGGCCTGAGGTCTTCAAGGCGATCTATGCTGGTGTGCTGCGGCCGCTTGAGGACGGCATCATCGACCTCGAGATGCTGGTCGAAGGAGGCTCGAAATGAACGAGATCATTCGTCTAGAGCCATACTCGCAAATCCGCCATGGCGGCATAGCCAGCTTGGTCGTCGACCAGGGGCCTTTGGGGGTTACCGTCACGCGCGAAGTTGACGGAAATGTTGCTTTTGATGAGCTGACCTACGATGAGATCAACGATGGCCTGAGGACGGGTCATATCGTTGTACAGGACGGCTACCACAGCGAGGAGGCGGCGCGACAGCGAACCAAGTTCGGAGAGCAGGTCGTCTCCCAGTTGCCGCGCAAGCAACGCGGGAAGGTCTTCTTCCGACAGACATGGTGCGATTTCTTTCTGGATGCCGAGGCGCGCGAAGAAATCGGACGGGATTGGAGGGACGTCGACGCTTGGATTCTCAAGGTCGCCCCGCAGATAGAGAAGCATATCCCTCAACCCGATGGGCCTGCCCAGAAACGCAAGTACTGCGGCAAGAAACGCTCGCGAAACGAAATCGACCCGCCAAGCTCGTCGGCCCTATTGCGATGGGTGCGAAAGTACCAGGATGCAGGGCGTTCCGTTCTGGCGCTTATCGATAAGAGGCACTTGGCCGGTCGTACAAAGGTGAAATTCGGCCCAGAGAGCGCGGCACTGCTGCGGAAGTGCGCAGATCGTTATGCCAGCTTCAAACGGCCGTCCAAGAAAAGTGTCATTCGGCAGGCAAAGCGGGCGTTTCGGCTGGCCAATGCCTTTCGGGTAGACCGCGGCCTACCGGCTTTGGAAGTGCCGTCCGATAGTACCATCTATAGGGAGATCAACCGTCTCGAGCCCTATTACGTCATGTGCCAGCGTCAGGGGCTGGAGGCGGCCAACAGGCATTTTGCAATCATCGGAGAGGGCCTCAACGTCCTGCGTCCCGGAGAGCGGCTCGAGGTTGATGAGTGGAAGGTCGATCTGATCACTTTTTTCGCGGAAGCCGGCGTGTTCGGGCATCTGACCGAAGAACAGATCAAGATGTTGCCGAAGGGTCGACGCTGGATCTACGTGGTGATCGATGTCCGAACGCGGCTGATCCTCTCGGTGAAGGTATGTGCTGCCCCCAACACTGAAGACGCGATTGCCGCGTTGGACCTTGCCACGCGCGACAAGACTGAGTTGGCAAAGCTCTTCGGGTGCAAACAGCCCTATTGGCCGGGGACCGGGTTCGAGACCGTTGCCTCTGACCAAGGCGTTGCCTTTGCGAACTTCGACTTCCGGGCTGCTGTGACCGACCTGCGTGGTACGGTCATGTTTCCTCCCGCGGGCGTGCCCAAGTTGCGGGGACATGTCGAACGGTGTTTCCGGACCTTCGGTGTGGACCTAATGCAGTGCCTGAGTGCGCGCACGTATTCGAACATCGTCGAAAAGGGCGACTTCGAGCCTGAAGACTATGCGGCGCTTGCCGATGACGAGCTGACACGGATCTTGGTGCGCTTCGTTGTCGACGTGTACAACAACAAGCCCCATGGAGGCCTTGGTGGACAGACGCCACTGAACTGTTGGCGGGAGCTATGCTCGACGGTCGGGAAACCTCGGCAACCAGGCCGGTTCGAGCGGTTGGGTGCGTTCGGCCGGAAGTATACCCGGACCATTTCCGGGCGCGGTGTTCGATTTGCTGGTATCTTCTACACCTGCCAGGCGGTGGAGGACTACTTCCTCTCCAACCCTGATCTTGAAGTCGAAATCCGGGTAGATCATGAAGACCTGGGGCTGATTGAGGTTCACCTTGATGGTGTATGGGTCGTGGCGCGCACCCGCGCAAAGGGGTTCGACGGCCTGTCTCTGGATCTTTGGACAGAAGCCTGCACCAACCTGCGGCGGCGTTTCGAGGCAGAGGCGGAGCTGACTCAAGATGTCATTGATCAGGCTCTGGCCGATTTTTCGGAAGAGGATCGCGCAGCCTCACAACGGCTCGGTATTTCCGCTCTCGCGCCGACACGGGCCGACGTCGAGCGTAATCGGCAGCAGCTTTGGCTTGGTCTGGATGTCGTTGCCGGGCACTGTCCTGCGGTTTCCAGAAAGAAGCGTGGGCTGCTGTCCGGCGTGATCCCTAAGGCCGAGAACGCGCTTCCGGCCCCCTTGACTGTTCTTCCATCGGAAGAGGACGTGGTCAGCACGCCTTCCTCACAACGGCCGCGGTGGCGCATGGAGGAGGGTGAATGACCCGCATCTCGCGTGAGGAGGTCAGCCACATCGTGGCTGACCTTGAAAGCCGCTTCATCGCTCATGACGCCTATCGTGACCTCCAAGATCAGATCGATGACATCTTTTATCGCCGTAAGGCGCACATGGCCGCCGGGCGGATGCCCGCGGAACGCGGTATTGTTGTCATCGGGAACGCCGGGGCTGGCAAGACGGTCAGTACAACGCATGCCTTGGAGCAGCATCCCCAAATTTCGTATGGGTCGCCCCTGCGAGAAGCACTGACCGTTCGGCTTGAGACTGGTGCAACGATCAAAGGGGTTGGCGTCGATACTCTCGATGCGTTTGGATACGAGAGTAAGAGCGAGCGAAACGCGCATTCCATCTGGCAGCAGGTGATGCGCCAAGCGCGGGCGCATAAGACGTTGTTCTTTCACTTCGATGAGGCTCAGCACATCCTGAGATCCAAGTCGAAGCATGATCTGGACCAGGTTATGCTCGTGTGGAAATCCTGTCTGGAATACGCCACTTGGCCTGTCAGCCTGATCTTGAGTGGGACCTGCGAGCTCCTGGACTTGATCAATCGGGATGATCAGCTGAAGCGGCGGTTTGAGCCCGTGCATTTCGCCCCGATGACATACGCTGCGCACGGGCATGAGGTCGTCGGGGTGCTGGAAGCTTACCTCTCGGCAGCGAAGCTCGGGCGGGGGCAGTCTTTTCAGGCTGCGTCCTCCGTTCAGCGTCTGCTGCATGCTTCCCGGTACGAGTTCGGGCTGACGACGCGACTGATCATCGAAGCCATCAAGATCGCGTTGCTTGAGGGGAGTGCGTCGGTGGAACAAGCGCACTTTGCGACCGCCTATCGCAAGCAGAAAGGCTGTGTGGACGCATTGAACCCCTTCATCGTGGAGAACTTCCGCGCCATCAACACCGGGCAGCTGTTGGGCGGCGCGGACCTCGAGGCGCCGCCAGTCAAGAACAGGGGCGCGGCATGATCCGTCGCTTACCGATCCTGGTAGCGTTGGTGGCGGGGGAGCCCCCGGCCTCCTTTGCGTCACGGCTGGCCTGGGCCAACGGCCTGTCTTTCGCATCGGAGTTTTGTGCTGATCAAGGATTTGCGCTGCAATCTCTTGCTGATGGCGAGGAGGGCGCGCTGTCCATCCTTGCTCAGCTTGGTGGTGTCGACCGCGCCAAGCTCTTGCGAGGACTCGTGACCAAGACCTCGACGGGTCAGTACCTGGTCGCCGGGCAACTTGTTGAGAAGCGGTGGATCACACGTAGACGGCTGAGGTTTTGCCCGCAATGTGTGGCCGAAGACATAGCTGCGTCTGCGGTCGGTGGTGCCGCCCAACGGTGCGTTTGGCACATCCCCTCGATCCGGGCCTGCCCGCAACATGGTTGCAGGCTCCACGAGGACGACAGCTATTCGCATAGCCGTGGCCCACACGACTTTGCAGGCCGCATTCGCGATCTGGGACTTGAGCCTGAGCAACTGGAACAACTGGTCGTTCCTCAGGCACCGACCGGTCTGGAAAGTTACCTGGCTCGCAGAATGGCAGGTGAACGCCAGGACCGCTGGCTCGATGATCTGGGCTTCGGTGCCGTAGCACTCGGTGCCGAGATCCTGGGTATCGTAGACCTCTTCGGCGTTGGGGCGAAGCCGAAGTTCTTGTCGGAAAGTGACAAGAGCCAGGCAGGTGCGCGAGGCTTTGAAATCCTGTCGCGAGGTGAGCTCGGGCTGCGAGATTTGCTCGGTGCCATCCATCGTGATGCTGGATCGCCGGTCTCCCTGTCCCGCAGGCACTATGGCTGTCTGTTCAACTGGCTGGAGAGTCACACGCGGACCAATATGAACCCTTAAGAGCCATCGTGCGGGATTTCATGGCGGAGACGTACCCCATCGGTGAGGGGGACATGCTCTTCGGCAAGCCTTGTGCCGCTCGGCGCGTGTACAGTGTCGAAGCTTTGCGGCGTGATCTGGGTCTGGGATATCGTCAAACGTTGGAGCTGTTGCAGGCCAACGGCTTCCTGACTTCCGGTGGGGATGTCGGCAAGGGCGCGCTGTTGGACGCGCAGGCGCTGAAGCCGATCGTGGAGCGCTTTTCCGGGGCCATTTGCCAGGTAGCTGCGCAAAGAAGGGTCAATGCTCCCAGAGCTCAGTTCGATGCACTCGTTGCGGGCGGTATCTTGTCACCGATTGCCGGATCGCCCGTTGGGCGTCCCTATTACGACGAAGGCCAGCTTGATGCATTCCTCGCCAGCATCAAACCTCGCGTCGAAGTGGGCGAAGGTGATGGCGGCGCGGAGCGCCTGGTCGGGATTCAGACGACCTGCCGGAAAGCCGTCGCAGGCGCGGCTGACGTTGTTCGCTTGATCCAGAAAGGGGCGCTGAAAACGGTCGCCAAGTCGTCTGAGGAAAGTGGCTACCTGGCTATGCGGCTGGACCCACAAGAGGTTGCCGCGGCGTTGTGTCTACTCAAGCCAGAAGGCTACCTTCGGTCCACGCTAGCACGTTATCTGGGGATCAATGAAACTGCCGTCCGGTACTTGGTGGAGGCGGGCTACCTGACGCAAGTTCGGGCACGGCACCCGCACTCACGGAAGTCGATCAGGGTTGTGACCTACGAGTCCGTCGATCGTTTCCTGGAGAGATATGTCCCCTGCAAACACCTTGCCGAATTCGTAGGGGAAGGCACGCGGAGTGTCGGTGACCAGTTTGAAGCAATCGGGTTGAAGCCGATTCCATTGTCACCAGCGGGTAGGGGGCGTGTGTTCCTACGCGCTGACGTGTCCTGCGGTCTGAGGGAACGAGGCAATCGCTTGCGCTCTCTGAAGCACGACGACATCGCTTGGCCTGACCTGTGATGCAAGGTTTGCTCTCTGGAGTGACCGGTGTTCAACCGTCTACGCCAACTCGGCAAGACCCGGCATGACGCCAGGCTTGGACCCGAACGGCGGAGAGCAGTTTTTTGCTGCCGGAATGCTGGATGTCGGTCTGCGGACTTTTTGACTTGCAGCAACGTCGATTGACACGCTGCCACCAGCTTGCATCACACGAGGAGCGGCCCATATCGCGCCTGACGGGCAATAGGGTCACACACATGGCAGGCGCACACCGGGATTCAGCGCCAAGCGATCAGCAAATCTTTCATCCAGCCGTACTGTGAACTCATCGAAATACCGCCTGTCCTCGTCAATCGCGCCGATGATCAAAGCGACTTGTGCCGCGAGGGCTTTCGCCAGACTTTCCAAGGGGCCACGAAGGTCAGCTGTCTTGGGATGTGAGGCTGCCGCGGTTGCTGCTGCCTTTGCCGCCCAGTCGGCCATGGCGAGGTATTCAAGTACGCGCTTCTGCTCGCCTTCATCTTGCGCCACCTGCAGAGTCTGCAACGCCCGAGCGGTACCGAAATGTTGCTTGAGCAATCGCCCGACCAGCCGCGGCCAGTCATAGCTGTCCTTTGTATGGATTGGCAGGATCTGAGTTGGCAGCGCAGCCCCTCGGATCGGTTGGGCATGGGAAAGCAGGATTTGGAGGAGCGCACGAAGTCGCACAAGTTCCGCGGTACTGATCGGCTTACCTCTCATCAATCGGCATCTTGCCTCGAATGCATCGACTGCCTCTTTCATCTTTTTTGCGGTGGCCACCGCCTGCTTTGTGGCCCTTGCTGGCTTCGTCGGTTCCTCTTGCGGCGTGAATGGGGCGGCATCACTGGGTGTCGCAGGTTCGGTCATGCGGAAGTCCATAGCCGCAATCGCCTTCAATTCTCGATCTTCATCAGCGTCTAGGTCCAGCCCGACTAGGCCAATGATCCGGTTGAGCGCCGCGCTCAGGGTGTTGGCCGGGCTGTCGTGTCGACCGAAAAACCCGCCCGAAATCTGGCTTCCCTGCGCCATTGCACTGCTGCGTGCCCTTACGAATTCGTCATAGGCCAGGATCGCATGGGCCTGCTCGGTTGATGCAGTCGAGGGAGGGGAAAATGCCTTCGGTGCAGGATCGGCAGTCGCACCGGTTTCTTCAAGCTCCAGCGCTTCGAGCTGGTTCAGGGTTTCGATCAGGATGAGGTCTTCGTTCATCGCCTCGGCGAGGATATCCGTCAGCGACTTCTTGCGACCTTGCGCGGGTGGTAGCGTGCGGACAGCGAGGACATCGAGATCAATGACTTGGACCGGCGCGGATGCGAAGCCATCGGAAAAATGGATGATGCCGAACTTGGGACGTCCTGCTTCGAGGTCCAAGCGCCAAGCCGTGTCGCCTCCTTGCACGAGGTCAATCCGATTGCCGAACTGAACCTCTTCCCGGTCCTGCAGGGTGATAGCAGTGGCCGAGCCGAGTACAAAACCGGCTGGCGGCTTCCAGACTAATCGTCCCGACTGCAAGATCATCGTCCCGCCATCGGTGTACTCCTGACCCGTTGGACTTTTCGCGGTGGCGGAAGCCAGGTCCTGGAGATCAGTCGGCGGCAACGGCGCATCGCGGTAATTCTCCAAGCCGAGCGCGGCGAGGGCCGTTCCGGGCGGAACGCGTTTGTAGATCCCGGCCTCGGCGTTGCCGCGGACAATCGTTGGGCCGAGCAAGGCAGGCAAGGTACAGTTCATGCTGCCCGAAATCACGTGATCCCATGCCTGGCCTTGTGCAATCACGAGCTTGGCGTGGACAAACCTCTTGCTGTCGGACGTGTCGACCTTGAAAATCCCGATGTCCGAGAACCGCGGCAGTTCGGATTTCGGAAAGTAGGTCGAAGCGGCGTCGATCAGCAGATCGGTCGGCGGTTCACCCATGATGGCCCTCAATCGCGCCAGCCCTTCGAGCTTCATGTCCCAATAGGGCGACACGACGATCAAGCGCTCTATCCGATCATCGCCCACGCTGGCAGCGATCTGGTCGAGGATGGTCTCGTCCGGACGATCGTGCAGCAGGGCGACTTCATGCTCGGCCTCTTTCTCTGGAAAAGGGGTTTCCATCACGTCGCGCAGCCATGGCGACGATCGAAGTGCCCGCTGCATCGCCGTTGCAAACCAAAGGTCATCCGAGGGGACCTTGCTGCGAATGTAGTTCAGCGCCGCAGCGAAGTGGTAGGCGTTGCCTGTCGCGTCTTCGTCGTAGGAGAGGCTGGCGACTAGTTCCCTGTTTCCACCGAGGCCGAGCGCGGTCAAATTGGCCGAGCCAATCAGCAATCGGCCCTTCTTCGCACCGACAAGCAAGGTGATCTTCGGGTGAAAGGCACCCGGGGCATCGGCCTTGACAAGGTGATAGCTGCTTCCTGCAAATTTCGGCGGACCCAGTTCGGCAAAGCTCTGGTTGACCATCTGCCGATCGGCAAGGATCACGATGTTCCGGCAGCCAGATCCGCGCAGCCGCGAGAATGGCACGTCCTCGAAGGCCTGCGCCCCGAAGGCGTAAGTTGTCAGAAATGCCGAGTGAAAACCGCTTTCGGCGAATACATCAAAGTACTTCATGCGGCATCAAGCTCCGCGCGGCCGAAGTCGGTCAGGCCTGCATTGTCAATCAGCTTGACGTCCCGAAGGAACCGCATGGCTTGATCCAGGCGTGGGCTGCTTGGCGACACCCGGAAACGATCCCTGTACCGCAGCAATCCCTCCTCGGGCTCGATCAGGAAGGTATAGGCTTTTTGGTTGCGGAACTTACGCGACGCCACCCAGAGATGGCGTTTCAGGACACGTTCACGAACTAAGGCGTCAAGGACAGTACGGGCATTCTCCTGCTCTGGCGCCTGCAGGTATTTGACTTCTGTCCGCAGCGACTGGAAGTGGTCCGGCGCATTCAGTGCGCTGTCCAGCAGTTCGCCGAAGGCTGCCGTCCGTTCAACTAGCGCGGACACAAGCGCCACGACAGATTGCATTCGTGTTGCCCGGTCCCCCGAAGCTCGGGCCTCGACCATGCGCTCTTCAGCTAACTTCGCGGCCTTGGACGGGTCCAAGCCTTCGAGCAGGCTCGCGGAGTAGCCCCGCCACGTCGTGCCACCGGGCACGTCGACAAGGCCGACCAATTCCGTGACCACCCTACCGAGCGGCATCCGCCGCAATTCTGCTTCTTGTAAAAAGTCCAAGGCAAGATCGAGGATGTTCTCATAGGCGAGGCGCATAAGGTCACATGCCTGATAGAGCGCCCATAAGTTGCGAACGTCCTCGGTCGCGGGAACGGGTGCGGCGGCATGATGGCCAGCACCGAACCATTCCCATTTCACCGCCTCAGCGCGCGGCACCTCCTTCGTCGCGCCAATGAGCTGCAGAAGCATAAGCGCGGTGGATCTTCGCAGTTTGTCGGGCGCGATTGCTGGCGACACCTGGCCAAGCAAGATTTGAACGAGCAGCCGATGTTCGGCGCTGCCTGCAAGGATCTCGGAGGGCTGCATTGGCGCCATCCGGTCGAGGTCGGCGAGTGTCACTGTTCCGCCTTTCACGCAGCGCAGGAATGCAGTCCCGAGCTCGCCAATCTCCACGGCGAAAGCCTCTGCTAATGGAAGTGCGCGGTTCGTGCAGACTGCAATCGGGTTCCGATCATCGCCAAGTGTGATCAGGCCCATCTCGAACATCTGGGTGGCGTAGATGCCACCGAATGCGCCGCCCTTGTTGCGCAAGTAACGCTGGTCGACGTCCGTGTCCGGATCGGCCCCAATTGAAAAATCGATGATCGCCTCCGGATCGTTCGGAACGTCGTTCAGTTGCTTCTGCGCCCAGTCTATCCCGGCAACGCCCAATTCAGTCGAGCCTCGCGCAGCAATAAGGGCAAAGAGGGTTTCACAGCGCCGCTGGAACGCCCGGAAGGAAACAGGATCGGTGTTTCCTTGATCTCTTGCGTAAACTTCGAGCATCCAAACGAAGAACGAATAGTACCTGAAGCGAAGTGTGATAGTGCTGATCCCGGGCAGCAGGGACTGATAAATCGCTTCTATAGGGCGCTGCATTCCAAGGGGATCAAGGCCGCCATCCTGTCCAAGTTCAGTCCACTCCGGGAAGCCCGGCCCAAAATCCTTCATCTTCAATCTACCATCGAGAAAACCACGGGATGATGATGGCGGGAACCGAAAACGCACGCAACTACGAGTTGCCCGCTAGTGCCAGAGACCAACAAGACCTAAGACAACTCCAATCATGCCTATGACTAACGACCAGGCGCCAACCCAAGCTGGCACATACACATACGGGTCTCTGTGCTGAAGGTACCAGCACAGGACACGCCAACCGGTCACCAGTTCGACGTCCAGTCTTACGTTCGAGTTCACTTTGCCCAAGCCCAAGTGTTCACGGACATCGTAGTCGGCTAAGACAACTCCGTTTCCTTCCTCGTGTCCCAGCCCCACAAAATAGCCGCTGCGCCCATTATGTGTGACCTTTAAGAGAGTATGCCGGTCGGCCCCAAGCCGGTCCGAGCGAGAGAAACGAATGCGCCAGCGGCCGACATCGGCGTCAGGCGGCTTACGAATGACAAAATCTCCAGAGCTTTTTCGCATACAATCGACCATCCTGTGCTTCACCGCCTTATTTGAGAATGGTTGCGATAGCTCTGCGAGGCAATGTCGATCTAGGGCAGAATAAGTGTATTGAATTTTTCGAGGGTGAAGCTTGGCCAAGGTCTCCTCCTGATCGGCGCGATCAACCTTCATCGATCTGAAGCTAACTATTTGTCACACATACCTATCGTCCGCTGTCTCTCCTCTTTCGGCCTTGGCGTGCCAGAGGCATGCTGCATGAGGAGACTGATGCCCGTTCTTGTGAGGTTGGGCAGCCGAGATGACTGCCCCGGCTAACGCGGAACGCTCTGCCGCTCCTCAGCGAAGGCAGGGAGTTGCGCTCCTTAACCGCACCAAACTCTTTGGATGAAGGTCATTTATTATGAAATTTTGTGTCAATAAGCTGTGCCGGTGGGACCAAAGCGAATTGAAGAGAAAAGAGTTTTTTAGAAGCTGATAGGTAATGTCAGGTGGAGCGCCACACTAAGCCCACTCAATATCGCACGAGTATCCCCCGCGCCCCGACCACGGGGCGTGTCCTGCCCTGCTTGGCCGGTCAGCACCACAGCGCGGCGCCCAGCCACGGGCCGCGTGCAGGCATGCTGTCCTCCGTCGCCCCCTGATCTGACCGGATTTCGGCCTGAGGCTGGCCGCCATTTATTCACGAATCGTGAATAATTATGTTACAACCGGTATACAGCTGGCGCAGTTTTCATAAGGAATTTGACATGACACCCTGGGAAATTCACGGCTTCGAACTGGCGAACTGCAACTGTGACACGGGCTGCCCGTGCCAGTTCATGTCGCTTCCGACCAAGGGCCATTGCGAGGCCGCGGTCGCCTTCATCATCGAAAAGGGGCACTACGGCGATGTCGACCTCTCCGGCACCAGGCTGGCGCAGGTCTTCAAGTGGCCCGGCGCGGTGCACGAGGGCAACGGCACGATGCAGACGATCATCGACGAGAGCGCGACGCCCGAACAACGCAACGCGCTGGAGAAGATCGCCACCGGGCAGGACACCGAGGACATGGCCACCTTCTGGTGGGTCTATTCCGCGATGAGCCCGCACAAGCTCGAAACCCTCTACAAGCCCCTCGACATCAAGATGGACTTCGACGGCCGCAGCGGCTCCGCCAAGGTGCCGGATGTCTTCGAGACCGCCTTCGAGCCCCTGACCAACCCGATCACCGGGGTCGAGCACCGGGCGCGGATCAACCTGCCTCACGGGTTCGAATACCGGTTCGCAGAGGTCGCCAAGGCGACCACGACAACCACCGGCGCAATCGCGATCACCGAGAACACGGGCAGCCACGCGCATTTCTGCGAGCTGCACATGAACAACGCCGGCGTCCTCGAAGCGGCCTGATCCGGGCGCAGACCAGATGCAGGACATTCCCCTGATGGAACGCGCCCTGCGGCGCGACCGGCTGCTGCTGGTCGCGCTGATCTCGACGCTGTTCCTGTTGGCCGGGCTCTACACGCTCCTTGGTTTGGGCATGGAGATGACGGCGCTGCAGATGACGGCCATGCGCGACATGCGGGACATGCCGGGCATGGCGACACCGGGGGCGTGGAGCGCGGGCCATGCGCTGCTCGTCTTCCTGATGTGGTGGGTCATGATGGTGGCAATGATGCTGCCCAGCGTGGCCCCCACGGTGCTGCTCAACGCGGCGCTTCGGCGCCATGCCGGGCAGGCGCAGGCGGTCCCGGCGATCTCCGCCGCCTTCCTCGGCGGCTACCTCGCCGTCTGGGCGGGGTTCAGCCTGATCGCGACGCTGACGCAATGGGCGCTGGAAGCGCGCGGCATCGTCTCGGCCACGATGATGACGCTCATCGACACGCTGCCCGGCGGGCTGGTGCTGATCGCCGCGGGGGCCTTCCAGTTCACCCCGCTCAAGGCCGCCTGCCTGACCCAGTGCCGCGACCCGATCCGCTTCCTCACCGACCGGCGGCGGCCCGGGGTCACCGGGGCCTTCCGCATGGGCATGGACCACGGGACCTATTGCCTCGGCTGCTGCTGGTTCCTGATGGCGCTGCTCTTCGTCGGCGGGATCATGAACCTCTACTGGATCGTCGGCCTCGCCGCCTTCGTGGCGGTGGAGAAACTGGCGCCGCAGGGCGCGCGGATTGCCCGCGTCACCGGTGCGGCGCTGATCCTCTGGGGCGCGGTGGTCGTGATCCGATCCCTCTGACCACGCCCCGGGATGACCTTCGGATCAGGCCCCGATCAGCCCTGACCGCGCAGCATCTCCTCCACGAGGCGCTGCACGTTCAGCGCCTCGCGCGGGGTCGCCAGCCGGTGCGGCTGCCCCGCCACGCAGAGCAGAAGGTCGTCAAGCTGCGCCCGCAGGGCGACGGCGCGGCGGTCTTCCGGAAGCTCCGCCACGGGGACGAAGGCGCCGCCGTCCGAAACCGACCGCTCCGAGAAGTTCGAGACCCGGTGGCTGGCCCGGCTGCCCTTCACGGTGAACTCCTGCCGGTCAGGCTGGGCCCCGCCCACGCTGGCCAGGATCGACACGGGCACGCCTGCGCCACTCTCCAACCGTGCCAGCAGCGCGGTTTCGCAGAGCGCCGGCTCGGCGGGATAGGAGGGATGCGCGAAGACCACCGACAGCGGGCCGAGGATACGCTGGGTGAAGAAGAGGAAATGCGACAGCACCTCGCGGGTCATGCCGCCCTCGTCCCGGAAGCGGAGCCAGTCGGCCGCGACCTGCCAGTCGCGCGGCCACGCGGCATAGGTGACGACCATGTCGACCCCTGCCAGATCGCCCATCTCGCCCGCGGCGGCCGCGGCGGAGATATGCGCCAGCGGTTCGCCCGCGGCCTGGGTGAAGTTCACCGCGGCGCGGATGCCCCCGGCCTCCAGCTGCGCCACGAGATCCTCGCTTTCGGCCACGTCGACGCCGAGCGGTTTTTCGAGGAACACCGCCTTGCCCCCCGCCGCAGCGGCAAGGGCGTAGGTCTTGCGCGGCACCGGCGGGCAGGCAAGATAGACGAGGTCCGCCGCCGCAATCGCCGCCTCGAGCGAGCCTGCGATGGGCGCCTCGGGCGCGATCGCGCGGGCCGCGTCGCAGGCCTCTGCCGACGGGTCCCAGAGCGCGACCGGCGCATAGCCCTCGTGGCGCTGCATATGCTCCAGCATCCGCCGCCCCATGATCCCCAACCCGATGATCGCTACCTTGACCGTCATGTCCGCTCCTGATCTCCTGCGCCGCGTGGCGCGCCCTTTTCCCGGTTCCTCGCACAGTTGCAGGGCGGGGTGTAGGTTCTATCGCACACGACCATGCGTCCGCCACGGGCCATCCATGGCAGATTGGCGCGGGAGCGGCGCAGGACCGGGCAACGCGGCGGAGATGCCGAGGGGACGCGCAGGCGTCAGTGCTGGCCTTCGGCGCTCTTGTCGCCCGAGAAGAGACTGACCACCGCGGCCAGCACGCCGCCGACCACCAGCGCCAGCACACCGGACAGCGTCGCCGTCACCAGCCAGTTCAGCGCCCCGCCGATCGCGGGCACCGCATGGGCCGCCACCTCGGCCAGATGGGCGATCCAGTGCTCGGGCGCGTCGTAGCCGTAGTGCGCCATTCCGTGCAGCAGCAGGCTGCCGCCGACCCAGAGCATCGCCAGCGTGCCCACCACAGTCAGCGCCTTCAGGAAGGGCGGCACCGTGCGCACGATCCCGCGCCCCAGTCGTCCGAGGAACCGGTCCTCGAACCGTTTCGCGAGGGCGAGACCGAAGTCATCGGCCCGCACGATCACGGCCACCACGCCGTAGACGCCCAGGGTGAACATCACCGCGATCGCCAGCATCACGCCGACCCGGACCACCATTTCCAGCTCGGACACCTGCGAGAGCGTCAGCACCATGATCTCCGACGACAGGATGAAATCCGTGCGGATCGCGGATTTCACCGTCGCGTTCTCCACCGCCTCGGGGCTGCGCGGTGTCTCCGCCTTGGAAGGCCCGTGGTGGGACACGAGGCCCAGCATCTCCATCACCTTCTCCGCCCCCTCGAAGGCGAGGTAGAGCCCCCCCAGCATCAGGAGCGGCTGGATCACCCATGGCGCGAAGGCGCTCAACAGCAGCGCCGCCGGGGTGATCACCACCGTCTTGTTGAAGAGCGACCACTTGGCGATGCGGAAGATCGAGGGAAGTTCGCGCCGGGGACTGACCCCGGTCACGTATTTCGGCGTCACCGCCGCGTCGTCGATGACAACGCCGATCGACTTGCTGCTGGCCTTGAGCGACTGCGCCGCGATGTCGTCGAGGGAAGCGCTCGCCATCTTGGTGAGGGCCGCGATGTCGTCGAGGAGTGCGAGAATGCCGTAGCTCATGGTGCCCTGCGGTTGTCCGTGTTCCGGTTGACTATAGGCGGCGAGCGGCAGGCGGCCAGTGCTGACGGCCCCAGCGTGGGCAATTCGCACCACGCGGAGGGTGTGACGCCCCCCGGAATGGCCCCTGCCCGCCTCGCAGCCGCGTCGCGTACGACGGCCCCTGCGCCCCGCCGGGGATCGCAGAGCGGGGCATGTCCGGCCCGCCGCAGTGCGGCGATGGATTTGCGCAAACCCGCAACACCCGGAAAGGTGTATTTCGCGGGCTTCTATTAAAGGTTGCATTTTGAGCCAAGTCCGGCATCCTGAAGATGGGCACACATATGTTAAAACAAGTCCAACGTGCCCGCGTGTTTTTTGGCAGGTACCCGCATGTTGCGGGATGGTTACGAGTATGATCGCAGAAGGACTTCTCCCCTAAGCAGACCACACCGCAGGTGGGTGCATCCGCACCTGTCCTGTCCGCGTCCCCACGTCACAGGTCCGCGTCTCTGACGCCCTGTTCTGACGCCCAAGCGGTGGATCTTCTCCAGCCTTTCCAGGTCCGTGTGCCTCCGTGCGCCCGGCCTCTGGGTACTTGCATCCAATTCCCTATCGGCCTGCGCCTTCGGGTCCGGCCGGACAGGCAGGAGGCTGCATGGCACTTATCAACCTCAATCTCGGCGGCTCCGGGACTACAACCATCGATCAGAGCAACGCCAACGACGGCGATACCATTGCCGTCGACGCCCTCGGGTCCCATACGCTCATCGTGGACGGGGTCACGGTCTCGCTGGACAGCATCGCCGGCGTAGAGGCCGCGTCGAACCCGACCTTCCAGGCCCAGAACGGCGGCAACCTCACCATCGACCAGGGGCTGCTGAACATCGCCGCCCTGAACTCCATGACCTTCAACATCGTCGATGACGGGATGATCACACTCGACGGTTCAGCCCTCGACCTGCTGAGCGACGTGACGAACCTGCTCAACAGCTACACCGTCGATTTCTCCGGCACGGACGTGGGGACCTTCGTCTACGATCCTCCCGCGGTCTCGATCCTCGGCTCGATCAGCTTCGACGTCACGGGGATGCAGGCGGGCGACACGCTCGACCTCGGCGGGCAGAACTGGGACAACGGCAGCTACGACAGCGGCACCGGCATCCTGACGCTGACCTCCGCCGGGCTTCTCGAACAGACAGTGGTCATGAACGTCGAGATGTCGGCGGCGGATTACCTGATCTACCAGGCCGATCCCTCGGCCTATCTCTCCGGCGATACCTTCGTCTATCCCGGCGCCATCGTCTGCTTCCGCGCCGGCACCCGCATCCTGACCGCAGAGGGCTACATCGCCGTCGAGGACCTGCGCGAGGGGATGCTGCTGCGCACGCTGGAGGGCGGGCTTGCGCCCATTCTCTGGGTCGGCTCCAGCCACCTCGACGCGACGCGCCTCGACCTGCTGCCGAACCTCTGGCCGATCCGGATCAAGCGCAACGCGCTCGGCAAGGGGTTCCCGGCCCGCGACGTGGAGGTCTCGCCCCAGCATCGGATCTACGTGAACGGCAAGGCCATCGAGGAGGTCACCGACTGCGCGGCGGGGCTGATCGCGGCCAAGCATCTGACCAAGCTCAGCGGGATCAGCGTGGTTCGACAGCCGGATGACATCACCTACTTCCACATCCTCCTGCCCACCCACGAGGTGATCTGGGCCGAGAACCTTCCCGCGGAGAGCATGTACATCGGCCCCTACACCGCGCAGAACCTCGCGCCCTCCCTGCGCTCGGAGATCGCGACGCTCTTCCCCGACTTCGCCAAGCGGTTCCGCAAGGGGGCCGAGACACGGTTCTCCCTCCTGCGCGGCTCGGTCGCCCGCGAGATCTCGGAAAGCCATGGCGCGACGCGCACCATGTTCTTTGCCCCGGGCAAGATCCGCCAGACCCAGATGCGGGCAGCGCGGCACATGCCCTGGAGCCCGGGCCGCATGGCCGAGCTCGCCTGACGCTGGCCTGACTGGCACCTCCCGCCACGAGAAAGGCCCCGCCTGTCCGACGGGGCCTTTACTCTATGTCCGGCGCCGGGGACGCCGCGCGCCGCTATCCCTTCAGCACGCCCGACAGGAAATCGGCCAGCGCCTCGCGCCCCGAGAGCGGCAGCACATGGGCGACATACTGGTCGGGGCGCACCAGCACCATGCAGCCCGCCGCCCGGTCGATCCCGCGCATGTCGAAGATATCGCCGAGGCCCTTGTGATCGGTGCAGAAGACCTTTTCGTGATCCTGCAGGCCATGGCGGCCCTTTGCCGGTTTCAGCAGCGGCGGCATCGGCTCGTAGGCGAGCGCCTCGAAGGTCTGCTGGAACACCGCCCGCAGGTCGAGAACGCTGTCGATGTCCTCTCCCGGACGGGTGTAACGCACCACCGGCGAGGCGGGATCGCGCAGCAGCCACTCGGCGAGGTCATGGATCGCGCCCCCCGGCTGGCCGCTGTCCCCGGCCCCCGCAAAGGCATAGAGCCGCCAGCGGCCATCGGCCTGCGCCACATGGCCCAACTGCATCTGCATCGCATCGGCCAGACGCACCACGGGCGCGGAATGGAACCGCTTGCCGATGGTCAGCCCTTCAGCCAGCGCCTGGTGGTCTGCCGGGCCGATCAGCGCGGAGGGCGCGTAATGCACCGCGAGGCCGCCGGTGAATTCGAGGTTCTCGATGAACTGCTTCTGCACGCGCGGCATGTCGGCGCCGTCCAGCTCGGACTGACCCGGCGGGGCCGACATGATCCGCGCCCACTTGTGATCCGTGTCCACCAGCCGCTTGGCCTCGGCCCAGCGTTCGGCAGAGTAGCTGTGCAGCAGCTCGGGCCCGGCGCGGCCCTGAAGCACATGGGCCAGCTTCCAGCCGAGGTTGAAACTGTCCTGCATCGACACGTTCATCCCCTGCCCCGCCTTAGGGCTGTGGGTGTGACAGGCATCCCCCGCGGTGAAGACCCGCGGCGTCCGCGTGGCCTTCTCCGTCTCGGGCACATCGTCGAACCGGTCGGTCATCCGGTGCCCGATCTCGTAGACCGACCACCAGACCACCTCCTTCACGTCGATCGTGTAGGGCGCCATGATCCGGTTGGCGGCGGCGATCATATGCGCGGAGGTGAGGTTGCGGCTCGACACCCGCTCGTCCGGGTTCAGCTTGTCGAGTTCGACATACATCCGGAAGAGATAACCGCCCTCGCGGGGCAGGATCAGCACGTTGCCTTCCGTCGCGGAGGAGACGATGCACTTCTGCCGGATGTCCGGGAAATCGGTGTTGGCGAGGATATCCATCACGCCCCAGGCCTGATGCGCCGCGTCGCCGTGCAGCGTGCCGCCGATGGCCGAGCGGACATTGGACCGCGCCCCATCGCAGCCGACGACGTAGTTGGCGCGTACCGTGGTCGTGGTGCCCGCATTGACGCCCGTGTTCTCCAGCGTGACGGTGACCGGGTGGTCCTGGGTGCGGGTGTCGATGCTCAGGTCGCTGACGGCCCAGCCATAGTCGGGCTGCAACCGCTTCGGCGACTTGCGCATCACGTCTAGGAACAGCTCGTGGATACGGGCCTGGTTGATCAGCGTATGCGGCATCTCGGAGGAATCGTCCGCGACATCCTGTACCCGCCCGACGCGACGCACATGGGCCCGGTTGGCCGGGTCCGGGGTCCAGAAGGCCGTCTGGTTCACCCAGTAGCTCTCGCGCTTGACGGTCTCGCCGAAGCCGAAGGCCTGGAACATCTCCATCGAGCGGGTATTCACGCCGTCGGCCTGCCCCTTCTCCATCGGGCCGGGCTTGCGCTCGACGATCATCACATCGATCCCGGGAAACTGCGACAGCTGGGCCGCGAGGCACAGACCGGCCGGCCCGCAGCCCGCGATCAGCACATCCACCGTCTCTGGCAGGGGGGCGAAGGCACCGTACTCACGGCGGCAGGCGGCCGCATCCTGCAGGTCGGGATCCCCGCCACGAAACCCGTTCAGATAATACTGCATCCTCGCTCCTCCTCGCCATGCAGCCAGAGGCCAGCGCCCCGACGAGGCATATGGTAGCTACACTTACTATCTCGGGTCAATACTGATAAGTGTACTGACAAAATTCAGGCAATAGTCTGAAATCAATACATACTTGCAGAGCGCCGCCCGCAGGGCGGACCGCGTTCGGATCACATCTCGATTCGGAAAAGGGCCGCGCGGCCGTCAGGACTGGGCGGCGGCGGTCGAGGATTTATGCGCCAGTTCGAGGAAATGGCGGCGCTCCTCCTCGGTCAGGCCGGGTAGGATATCGGATTGCAGGTCCCGCACCACGGGAAGGATACGTTCGAACATCGCGGTGCCCGCATCGGTCAGGGTCACGACGCGCGCCCGGCGGTCGCGCTTGCTGACACTGCGGGAAATCCAGCCCTTCTGTTCCAGACGGTCGATCACCCCGCCGATGGTCGCCCGGTCATAGGCGATGGCGGCGGCGATCCCGGCCTGATCGATCCCGGGATTGTCCCGGATCGCATCCATGGCGGCGAATTGCACCGGCGTCACGTCAAGCCCGGCCGCCTTGGTCTGAGCCGCGAAGACATGGGCCGAAGTCTGGTGCATCCTGCGGATCAGGTGCCCTGCCATATCGTGAACGGTCATTTCGTCTCCTCGCGCCCTGCCGGCTAGCCTTGCCGGTCTACGCTGCCGGTTTCCGGCGTGATTCCGGCGCGTCCCCCACCCGGGCCCCTGCGCCGAAACGGCGTATTCTTCCGTTAAATCGTTCTATGGCAGAGCGTTACCAAAAATAAAACGTCAACTTACTTTTTCTGTTGACCCAAGCTTAGTCAAGTCGGGTATGATAAGTCTACATATTAAAGGCCGGGCACGGCCTGAGCCATCCAAAGGAGGAGTGGATGTCGGGACTTACCAAACTTCTGTGCACGGCGGCGGCTGTTGCGTCCCTGGCCGGATCGGCCGCGGCGCAGGACGTCACGCTGATCATGCATCACTTCCTGCCGCCCGTCTCGAACGCGCACAAGGACATGCTCGCCCCCTGGGCCGAGAAGATCGAGGCCGAGAGCGATGGCCGCATCCACGTGGAGATCGCGCCGTCGATGTCCATGGGCGGCAAACCGAACGAGCTTTACGGGCAGGTCCGGGACGGGGCGGCCGATATCATCTGGACGATCCTCGGCTATACCCCCGGCGTCTTCCCGCGCAGCGAGGTCTTCGAGCTGCCGCTGGTCCATGCCGGATCGGCGCGGCAGACCACCATCGCGCTCAACGCCTCCCTCGACATGCTGGCGGAGGACTTCAAGGACGTGAAGGTCCTCTTCCTGCACAGCCACGAGGGCAACCTGATCCACAGCGCCACCAAGCCGGTCCGCAGCTTCGAGGACGTGGCAGGCATGAAGCTCCGCACCCCCAGCCGCACCGGCGCATGGGAGATCACCGAGATGGGCGCCGAACCGGTCGGCCTGCCGGTGCCCGCCCTGCCCGAGGCGATGTCGAAGGGCGTCGTGGACGGGGCGCTGACCACCTACGAGATCGTGCCGGCGCTGAACCTGCAGGAGCTCGACAAGTACACGACCGAACTGCCCGACGGGGATCGCTTCGGCACCTCGGTCTTCATGCTGGCGATGAACAAGGACATCTACGATGACCTGCCCGACGACCTGAAGGCCGTGATCGACGCCAACTCCGGCATGAATGTCGCGGCCGAGATCGGCGCGCTCTGGGAGGGCTTCGAGGACACCGGCATTGCCGCGCTCGACGGCGCCGGGGTGGAGCGCATCGTCCTCTCCGAGGAGGAAGGCGCCAAGTTCGACGCGGTGAGCGAGAAGGTCGTGCAGCAGTGGGTCGACGACGTCGCCTCCAAGGGCATCGACGGCGCGGCCCTCGTCGAGGGCGCGCGCGCGGCGATCGCCGCGGCCAAGTAACGCCGCAGGCTTCCGACAGGGCCGGTAACCTCACCGGCCCTGCGACCGGACGGGGCCGGCCACAGCGCCCGCCCCACCCGACCCATCGAAACCAAGCTATTCAGAGGGGGCGCAAGATGACTGCCGTTCTGTGGCGAACAGCGGACCTATTCGCCGTGCTGGCCGGTGTCGCGCTCTTCGTGATCGTGGCCGTGACCACGACCAATACCGGGGCCTTCATCCTCGACCGGATCACCGGCCCGCTGGGCGTCGACGTGCCCGGCCTGCCGGGCTACGAGGATTTCGTCCAGCTGGCCATCAGCGGCATCGCCCTGATGTTCTTCCCCTTCTGTCAGGCCAACCGCGGTCACGTCTCGGTCGACCTCTTCATGGAACGCCTCCCCGAGCGCGTGCAGGGCGCGGTCGACAAGCTCTGGCTGCTGCTGACCGCCGGCATGGCGGTCTTCCTCGCCTACTGGATGGTGCAGGGCCTGATCGAGGCCCGCGAGGACGGCGCCGTGACCTCGGTCCTCGGCTGGAGCGTCTGGCCCTTCTACATTCCCGGCATCCTGTCGATGGCCCTCTGGGGCCTCGTGGCGCTGGTCCAGATCCGCGGGGACCTGCGTCATGGCTGATCCGATCACCATCGGGGTTCTGGGCCTCGTCGTTCTCTTCGTGCTGCTTCTGCTGCGGATGCCGGTAGGCATCGCGATGATCCTCGTGGGCATCGGCGGCACATGGGTACTCAGCCTCGCGGTGCCCTTCGTGCGCTTCGTGCCCTACATCCGGCAGTTCAAGTCGCTGCTGTGGGAGAACGTGGCGAACTACGACCTCTCGGTCGTGCCGCTCTTCGTCCTGATGGGCTACATCGCCGCCGAGGCGCGCCTGTCCTCGGACCTCTTCAAGGGGCTCGAGGCGCTGATGTCGCGCATCCGGGGCGGCGTGGCCATGGCCGCGGTTGCGGCCTGCGGCGGCTTCGGCGCGGTCTGCGGCTCGTCGCTGGCGACGGCGGCGACCATGGGCAAGGTCGCCCTGCCGGAACTGCGCGCACTCGGCTACTCGCCCAGGCTGGCCTCCGGTGCGCTGGCGGCGGGCGGCACGCTGGGCATCCTGATCCCGCCCTCGGTGGCACTGGTGATCTACGCCATCATCGTCGAGGGCTCGATCCTCAAGATGTTCCAGGCGGCCATCGTCCCCGGCCTGCTGGCGGTGCTGGGCTTCATCCTCGTCATCGCCGTGACGGTCCGGCTGAACCCGTCGAGCGCCCCTGCCCCCGCGCCCATGGCGCCCGAGGCGCGCCGCATCGCCCTGCGCCGCCTGATCCCGGTGATCGCGATCTTCGGCTCGATCATCCTCGGCCTCGGCTTCGGGCTCTTCACCCCGACGCCCGCGGCGTCGATCGGGGTCTTCGTGATCACCGTCTACGGCTTCGTCCTGCGCTGGCGCACCGGCGAGGGGCTGGGCCTCGGCGGCCTGCTGCGGGCGATCCGCGCCACGGCGGTCACTGCGGGGATGATCTACCTGATCCTCTTCGGCGCAGAGGTGCTGAAAGGCTTCTTCACCCGCACCGGCCTGCCGCAGGCGCTCAGCGACTGGGCCGCGACCAGCGGGCTGGACCCGATGCTGGTGCTGATCCTGATGCTGGTGGCCTTTGTCATCCTCGGTTGCTTCATGGAAAGCCTCGCCATGATCCTCGTCGTGGTGCCCTTCTTCTGGCCGACGCTCATCGCGCTCAACGGCGGAGACTACGCCACGGCGGACACGGCGGCCTTCGGCATGGACAGCGACAGCCTGAAGATCTGGTTCGGGATACTCGCGCTGATCGTGGTCGAACTGGGGCTGATCACGCCGCCGGTGGGCCTCAACGTCTTCATCATCGCCTCGCTCGCGCGGGACACGCCGATGTCGACAGTCTTCCGGGGCGTGCTGCCCTTCCTCGCCGCCGAGGTGATCCGCGTCGGGCTGATCCTCGCCCTCCCCGCGCTGACCCTGCTGGTGCCGAGGCTGCTGGCGGGCTGACACCTGCGACAGGCCCGGTGGGCTGCGCCGGCCGACAAACCGCTTGACGCAAAAGAGCCCGGGGGTGACGGATGTCGCCCCCGGGCTCTCGCGTTTCAGGCCAATGATTAGCGGCCGTGCTGTCAGGCCCGGCCTCGCTGCCGGGTCAGGCGGCCGCCCCGCCACGCCACTTCGGCAGCAGCTGCCGCAGGGCGATCGGCACCACCAGCAGCAGGCCGATGACGCTGGCCGTCAGGTCGGGTGCCACCAGCAGCAGCGCGGCAAGGACCAGCACCAGACGCTCGAACCAGTAGAGCGGCGCGAACAGCCAGCTCGACACGGCGGAGGCGAGGATCCAGATGCCCAGCGTCGCCCCGCTGAAGGCGAGCGCGAAGGCCTGCCAGGTGAAGCCGTCGGTCACGATCAGCAGCGCGGGCTGGAAGGCGAAGACGAAGGGCACCAGCGCCTTGCCCATGCTGAGCCGGAAGGCGGTGTTGCCCGCCTTGAAGGCATTCGCCCCGGCGATCCCCGCGCCCGCATAGGCCGCCATCGCCACCGGTGGCGTCACATCCGCCAGCACCCCGTAGTAGAAGACGAAGTAATGGGCGACCATCTGCTCCACGCCCAGCATGCCCAGGATCGGCGCCGCCACGGCCACCATGATGATGTAGTTCGCCGTGGTGGGGATGCCGCAGCCCATCAGGATGCAGACGATCGCCGTCAGGATCAGCGTGAAGAGCAGCGTCAGCGAGGGCACGGTCATCAGCTCGAACGGCAGGAAGGCCAGCGTCTCGTGCAGCGAGGTCGCCCAGCCCTGCGCGATGCTGGTGACCATGTAGGCGATCTTGAAGCCGACACCGGTCAGGGTGACGACACCGATCACCACGCCCACCAGCGCCGCCGCGGCCGTGACCGAGAGCGACTGCTTGGCGCCGAGGATGAAACCTTCCCAGATGCCATGCGCCGTGCCCTTGAGGCCGTCCATCAGCCCGCCTGCGCTGATCTGCTGGATCGCCAGCACGACAATACAGGCGGAGATCGACCAGAAGGCCGCCGCGAAGGGCGTGCGGCCCGACAGCAGCACCGCCACGAGGATCACCAGCGGCACGACCGAGAGCCAGCCCGCCTTCAGCACCTTCCACGCGTTCGGCAGCTCCGCCGCCGACAGGCCACGCAGGCCGAGTCGCCGGGCTTCGAGGTGCACCTGCACCAGCACGCCGAAGAAGTGCATGAAGGCCGGCACCAGCGCCGCAGTGAGGATCGTGGTCAACGGCACGCCGAGGTATTCGATCATCAGGAAGGCCACGGCCCCCATGACCGGCGGCGTGATCTGCCCGCCCGTCGAGGCGGCGGCCTCCACGGCGGCAGCGAAATGGCGGGGATAGCCGATGCGGATCATCGCCGGGATCGTCAGCGCGCCGGTGGTCACCGTGTTCGCGATCGAGGAGCCCGAGATCGAGCCGAGCAGCGCCGAGGACAGGACCGAAACCTTGGCCGGGCCGCCCGCGTAGCGCCCCGCGAGCGCCGAGGCGATGTCGATGAAGAGCTGGCCGAGGCCGATCCGCGTCGCCATCACGCCGAAGAGCACGAAGTGGAACACGTAGGTCGCGATCACCCCGAGCGCGGTGCCGTAGATGCCCTGCGAGGTTAGGTAGAGGTGGTTGACGATGTTCGACCAGCTTGCCCCGGGATGGACGAGGATGCCGGGCATCGACTTGCCGAAGTAGGCATAGGCGATGAAGAGGATCGCGATCACCGGCAGCGGCCAGCCCATGGAACGGCGCACCGCCTCCAGCAGCACGACGATCAGGATCGTCCCCATGGCCACGTCGATCGGCAGCGGGTTCCCGACCCGGAAGGCCAGTTCGCTGTAAATCCACGGCACGTAGAGTGCGCTGACGATGCCCGCGATGGCCAGCCCCCAGTCCAGCAGCGGCAGCCCGAAGGGCGAGCGCCAGCCATGGCCCATCTCCTTGCGCCCGAAGGCCGCGAAGCTGAGGAAGACGACCAGCAGCGTAACCCCGAGGTGGAACCCGCGGTGCACGGTCGCCTGCGGGATGCCGAAGCCCGCGGTGTAGAAGTGGTAGCACGACAGCAGGAACAGGATCGCCGCGCTGATCAATGTCAGCGGCCAGACCAGGACACGGAAGCGGAGTTCCGGATCGAACTCCTCTTCGATGGCCTGCAGTTCATCGGCGCTCAGTTCACGGACATCGTCCATGCCCGGCTTGCTGCGGTCCTCGGTCATCTGCGACGCTCCTGTGAGGGTAGAGGAAAAAGGGGGCCGCGATCATGCTCGCAACCCCCTGAAAATGGGCGGGCGCGGGACAGAGCCGCGCCGGACCGATTTACTGAAGCAGACCCGCTTCCTTGTAGAACTTCTCGGCGCCGGGGTGCAGCGGGATGCCGATACCGTTCAGGGCGGTGTCACTGGTGATCATCTTGCCCTTGGCGTGACCCGCGTCGAGTTGCTTGCGGGTGTTGTCGTTCCAGAGCGCCTTGGTGATCTCGTAGATCAGCTCTTCGGGCTGGTCCGCGCTGGTGACCCACTGGGCGCCGACGGAGAGCGTCTGCACGTCGTCCGCGTTGCCCTCGTAGGTGCCCCCGGGCACGGTGTCCGGGGCGAAGAACCCGAAGTCCTCGCAGATCTTGGGGGCTTCGTCACAGGTGATCGGAATCAGCTTGACCTCGTGCTGGCTGGCCAGCTCCGAGATCGCGCCGGCCGGGTAGCCGCCCACGAAGAAGAAGGCGTCCATCGCCCCGTCGCGCATGCGGTCGGCGGCCTGGTCGGGCTTCAGGTACTCGGGCTGGATGTCGCCCTCGGCGATGCCGTAGCCCTCGAGGATGATCTTGGCGTCAACCAGCGTGCCGGAGCCGGGCTCGTCCATCGAGACGCGCTTGCCCTTCAGGTCCGCGACGCTCGAAATGCCCGATGCGGCGCTGGCGACGAGGTGGATGCTCTCGGGGTAGAGGTTGGCGATGGCGCGCAGCTTCTCGACCGGCTCCTTGCCTTCCCAGATCCCGGTGCCGGTGTAGGCCCAGGTGGCCACGTCGGACTGCGAGAAGCCCGACTCGAGCGAGCCGCCCGCGATGGCGTTGATGTTGGCGACCGAGCCGTTGGCCGACAGCGCGGAGGCGATCAGCCCGGGCACGCCGCAGGAGCCGCCCTGGTCGCAGGCGCGCGAGCCCGGCGGGTTCGAGATCGCGTTCGCGAGAAGGCCGCCGATCGGGTAGTAGGTGCCCGCGGTGCCGCCGGTGCCGATGCGGAAGAACGCCATGTCCTGCGCGCTTGCCATCGGGGCGGAGAGGCCCAGGGCCAGGGCGACGCCTGCGATAATTTTCATGTGTTTCATGGTAGCTCCCAACTTCCATTGAAATGACTGCGGCAAATCTAGGTCCAACTTCATCACGTTCACAAGAGCAGACTTGACGGCCACCCCGGGCATGACCACGCGACAGCGGCCCGCGACCCTTGTTCCGCTGTTATTCCGCTGGGGCCCGCAGGTCCGCGCAGCCGGGCCGGCGACTTGTGCAAGGGCGGGCGTGACGGTGCCGGGCCCCCGGTTCGCCGGCAGCCCGCCATGATGACGTACCGTCCGGCACAAGCCCCGTTGTTTTCGGCAGGAATCGGCCTAGCTTGTTGCGGCGTAGAAACTCTCTTGGAGAGACCAGCACCGTGAACCTGCGGGACAGCCTTCGCTTCAGCGGACAGAAGAAGACACCGGGGGCCGCCTCGGGCTACCAGGCGCTGATGGACCTCGTCGACGACGGGTTCTGCATCATCCAGTTCATCGACGGCCCCGACGGACCGCTCAGCAACTACATCCACATCGAGTCGAACTCCGGCTACGAGCGCCACACCGGCATCAGCGACATCGTCGGCAAGTCGGTGTTCGACGTCTCGCCGCAGGACGGGGCCGAGTGGGTGAAGATCTACCGGGTCGTGCTGGAGACCGGGCGCCCGATCCGGTTCGAACGCCGCTTTGCCGAGGTCGACCGCTATATCGAGGTCTCTGCCACGCTGGTCGAACCGGTCGAGAAGGCACAGGTCGCCGTGCTGTTCCGCGACATCACCGAGCGCAAGCGGACCGAGCAAGCGCTGCGCGAGAGCGAGCAGAGCGCGGTGCGCAACGCCCGCCACGTGGCTCGCGCCCTGTCGGCGGGCGCGATCCTCGGCACATGGGCTTGGGAGCTCGGCGCGGATCGTTTCGAGCTCGACCAGGGGTTCTCGACCGCCATGGGGCTGGACCCGGCCCTCGCCCCCGAGGCCGTGACCCTCGACCTTGTCGCCGAACACGTCCATCCGGACGACAAGCCCGCCCTGATGGAGGCGATCGACCGCGCGATCGAGGATGGCGTGCCGATCGCCTTCCAGTTCCGGGTGCGGCAGGCCGACGGGCGCTACCACTGGATCGAGACCAACGGCCGCGTCGAGGAATGCGGCACCCGCGTCTTCGCGGGCGTGCTGATGGACCTCGACGACCGCCTCGCGATCCTCGAAGAACGCGACCGCGCCACCGCCGAGGTCTTCCGCCTCAACCAGACGCTGGAGGAGCGCGTGGCACAGCAGACCTCCAAGCTGATGGCGCAGGAAGAGGCCCTCCGGCAGGCACAGAAGATGGAGGCCGTGGGGCAGCTCACCGGGGGGTTGGCGCATGACTTCAACAACCTTCTGACGGCGATCTCCGGCTCGCTCGACCTGATCACCTCGCGGCTGCGCGAGGGCCGCACCGAGGAGGCCGCCCGCTTCCTCGAAGCCGCGCAATCCTCGGCCGAGCGGGCGGCGACGCTGACCCAGCGGCTGCTGGCCTTCTCGCGCCGCCAGTCGCTGCTGCCAAGTGCCACCGACGTGCCCGATCTGGTGCGCGGGATGGAGGACCTTATCCGCCATTCCATCGGCCCGCATGTCACGGTCGAGACCTGCTTCCCCGACGCACCATGGGGGGCGATGGTCGATGCAAACCAGCTCGAGAACGCGCTGCTGAACCTCTGCCTCAACGCCCGCGACGCCATGCCGGAGGGCGGGCGGATCGGGATCGAAGTCGCGAACGAGACCATCGGCGCGGGGAACGATGCCCTTGATCCCGGTGACTACCTGCGGCTTTCGGTGCAGGACAGCGGCACCGGGATGACGGCGGAGCAGATCGAGAAGGCCTTCGACCCCTATTTCACCACCAAGCCGAGCGGCAAGGGCACCGGGCTGGGGCTCTCGATGGTCTATGGCTTCACGCGGCAGAGCGGCGGCGCGGCGGTGATCCGCTCCACCGTCGGCGAGGGCACCACGGTGGACCTCTACCTGCCGCGCTCCAGTTCGGCGCCCGTGGCACAGGCCGAAGCGCATCAGGGCGCGGAGGTGCCCGACGGCAGCGGCACCACGATCCTCGTGGTCGACGACGAGGTGCTGGTGCGCATGGTCGTGGTCGAGGCCCTGACCGACGCGGGCTTCGATGTCGTCGAGGCCGGCACCGGCGCCGAGGGCCTCAAGCGGCTGAGCGAACGGCCCGAGATCTCGGTCCTGCTGACCGACGTGGGCCTGCCCGGCGGCATGACGGGCCGTGTCTTCGCCGCCAAGGCGCGGGAGCTCTACCGCGACCTCAAGGTCTGCTTCATGACCGGCTATGACGAGGAAGCGGCCTCGGGCCCGGCGCTCGGCGAGGCGGACGTGCTGCTCAAGCCCTTCTCCTTCGACCTGCTGGTGCAACGGATCGTGGAGATGACCGGCGCACCGGCCAGCTAAGGCGAGGCCCGCGCCCGGCTTCGGGCGGCGGCGTGGAGCCTCGGCCCTCACCGCGGTCGGCACCGCTCCGCGCGGCGGCTTTCCCGGGCCCGTAACTTCCCCGTGAACTCGGGGCCGCAGGCTTGCGGGCAAGGCGGGCGGGCCCCAGAACACCCGTGACGACAGCCACCCGGGACGACGGATGCTCCGCTACGCCACCCTTTGTGCGACCCTCGCGGTCCTGCTCCTGACGACCCTCGTGTCGGCGCAGGCGCCGCAGACAAGCGGCTGTGGCAGCGCGCGGGCCCAGGTGGATGTCTGCTACGCCCCCGGAGCCGCCCTGCCGGACCGGGCCCCGGCCAAGAAGCCCTGCCTCAGCTGTGCCCTGACCGACACCGCCGCGCTGCCCCCGGGCCCCCTCGCCGGGCCGCTGCGCCATGTCGTGGCGGAGACCCCGCAGGGGTCCGGGCGCGTCATCCCGCCCGACGCGCGCCCTCCGCGCGCCTGATCTCCATCCCCGGAAACCGGTGCGCCCCGCGCACCAGCCCTGATGCGACGCCCCCGGCGCTCGCCCCTTTGGAGATATGACCATGACCACCACCCCCAAACGCCCGGCCCTTCTGCTGCCGGCTCTCGCCCCCGTCTATGCCGTCGTGGGCCCACTCTCGACCCTCTGGCTGCGTGTCATCAGCGGCGTCGCCCTGATGATCCACGGCTGGCCCAAGATCCAGAACCCCACTGGTGCCGCCGAGATGGTGAGCGGCCTCGGCTTCGCCCCCGGATGGCTCTGGTCCATCCTGCTCTCGGTGACGGAATTCACCGGCGGCCTCCTGCTCGCCCTCGGGCTGCTGACCCGTCTTGCCGCGGGCGGCACCTCGGTTATCCTGCTGACCACGATCTACTTCCACTGGATCGTGAAGGATCAGGGCTACCGCGGGGCCGAGCTGTCGCTCATCTGGTCCGCGGTCACCCTCAGCTTCCTCGCCCATGGCGGAGGCCGTTACTCGCTCGACCGGCTGCTCGGAAAGGAGCTGTGATGGACCGGAGAACCCTTCTGGGCAGCCTTGGCGCGGCGGCGCTTGCAGGCAGCCTGCCCCGGGCCGCGCAGGCGGCCAACAGCCTGCCGGTCGAGGCCCCGATCCACGTCGGGCACGTCGGCCTGCGGGTCCGCGACGCCGAGGCGCTCTCGACATGGTACCAGCAGGCGCTCGGCCTGCGGGAGATCGGGCGCGACGGCGCGACCATCCGGCTGGGCGCGGGAGGGGAGACACTGCTTACCCTGACCCAGCACGAGGGGCTCTCCCTCGCCGGGCCACGGGCGGCGGGCCTGTTCCACACCGCCTTCCTGCTGCCCACGCGCCGGGACCTCGCCATGTGGATCGCAATGGCGATCGACCAGCGGGTGCCCGTCACCGGCACCGCAGATCACCGGGTGAGCGAGGCGATCTACCTCACCGACCCGGAAGGCAACGGGGTCGAGATCTATGCCGACCGGCCGCAGGACAGCTGGCAATGGGTCGACGGACAGGTGCAGATGGGCACCTTCGCAATGGACGTGGACGGCATCATGGGCACGTTGGGCCTGCTGCCGCCCAGCTGGCGCGGCGCGCCCGCCGGCACCCGCGTCGGCCATGTCCACATGAAGGTCGGCAACGCGCGTCAGGCCGGGCGCTGGTGGCGCGAGACGCTGGGATTCGACGCCGTGAACGCCCGGGACGATGCGGTCTTCCTCTCAACCGGGGGCTATCACCACCATGTCGCGGTGAACGAGTGGATGAGCGCCGGCGCCGGGCGGCGCTCGGACCGGGAAACCGGGCTCGACAGCGTGGACCTGCTGCGCCGGACCCCCGGCGAGACGCGCCGCTACGAGGACGACTGGGGTACGACGATCACCCTGACCTGAGCCTGACCCTCGGGCGATCCCCACGTGATCCACACGTCATCCCGGGGGGGGCGTGGCGCCGGCCGCCACGCCCCTGCCCGGCCTGCGGGCCCCTCTCCGGTCCCGTCGCGGGATCGGAGGACGCCGAAATATCGGTCGAATATCATGACCTGCGGCAGGGCCATGCGCTGCCCGGGCCGCCGCCCCTTGCGGTTGCGGGGCACAGGCGTCAAGCCGGTGATGTCACTGACACTGTAAAGGAAAACAGCATGACCTCCGGTTTCGATCCCGATCTCCTCGCCCAGGCGGTCACCCTCGCGCAGGAGAGCGAGTCCCCCTGGCCGCGGTCGATGTACTACGACGACGGCAGCTATGTCGGGAACGTCGAGTGGAACGAGACCGGCCCCTGGACCGAGATCGTCGGCCCGGTGAAACCCCGCGGCGGCCCGGCCGGGCTGATCCTGCGCGGCGGCGAGGAAATCGCCCGCTGGGGCGATGTGGAGCGGGCCGACATGACCTTCTCGATCGCCAAGAGCTACCTCTCGACCCTCGCGGGCGTGGCCCATGGTGACGGCCTGCTGCCGGATCTGGACGAGCCGGTCTGCACCCGCGTGCCCGGCCCGGCCTTCGAGGGCCCGCACAATGGCCAGATCACCTGGCGCCACCTCCTGAACATGAACAGCGAGTGGAGCGGTGAACTCTTCGGCAAGGCCGACCAGGTGGATCACTACCGCCAGATCGGCGTCGGCGCCGACAACAGCCGCAAGGGCGAGATGCGCGAGATGAAGACGCCCGGCACCTTCTACGAATACAACGACGTCCGCGTGAACGCCCTGTCCTTCGCGCTGATGTCGCTGTTCCGCCGCCCGCTGCCCGAGGTCCTGCGCGAGCGGATCATGGACCCGATCGGCGCCTCGCCGGACTGGCGGTGGGAAGGCTACGAAACCTCCTGGGTCGAGATCGACGGCCGCCGCATGCAGTCGGTGCCCGGCGGCGGGCACTGGGGCGGAGGACTGTTCATCTCGGCCTCCGACCATGCGCGCTTCGGCCAGCTGATCCTGCGGGACGGCGTGCACGCGGGCCAGCGCCTGCTGCCCGAGGGCTGGATGGCGCAGGCGGTGACCCCCTCGCCCACGCTGGCGAACTATGGCTTCCTGTGGTGGCTGAACAAGGGGCCGGCGGCCAATCCCGCCCTGCCCTCCAGCGCCTTCGCCGCGCAGGGGGCGGGCACGCACCAGATCTGGATCGACCCGGATCACGACGTGGTCGTGGTGCTTCGCTGGGTGGCCGGCGACCGCGCCCAGAAGGTGCTGGAGGCCATCGTCCGCGCGCTCTGAGCCGGACCGGACCTGTCGAGGGGAGCGGACCTGCGCGGCTGAGAGCCCCGCCCCGCTTCCCTCGCCCCGCCCCCATCGCCTCCGCCCGCCGCGCCCCTTGCAGCCGCCCGGGCGTTGCGGCTGGACACAGGCCCCGGGCCATGCCACCTTCGCGCCCGATGGTGCCGCATCCTCCGGGTGCGGCTGAAAAGGGAACACGGTACGGGCTCTGCCCAAATCCGTGACTGCCCCCGCAACTGTAGGCGGAGAGCGGTTCCGATTAACGCCACTGGACCAGGGTCCGGGAAGGTTCGGAACAGCATCGACCCGCAAGTCAGGAGACCTGCCATCTCCGGCGCGGTTCCCGCGCTGCAGTCACCTTGATCCTGGCGGGGAGCCGGGGGCGCGGAGGCAAGACATGGACTTCTATTCTGCCGGTCCCAGGCCACTCGCCCCTGTCCCGCTGTCGCAGCGCGGAGGGCGCCATGCTTCTGGAACGCACACTCACCACACTCCAATCCCGGGCCGAAAGCCCCGAGCGCGCCCGTGAACTGGGTCGGCTCGGGTTCCTGCAGTGGATGATGCTTCTCAGACCCGAGGCGAGCTATCCCGAGGAGGCGCGGCGCGCACTGACCCTGGCCGCCCCTTTCGAGGGCACCGATCCGGCCATCGCGGTCTTTACGCGGCTGGTGCGCGAGTCCCTGTCGCGCCGCGCCCAGCCGGTCGAGGTGCCCCTGCCGCTGCCAAGACGCCGGGGTGGGGCCCGCGCCCGGAGGGCGCTGATGTAACACCGGGGCCCGGAGGGCGCTGATGTAAAACCGGGGCCCGAAGGGCGCCGATGTAATACCGGGGCACTGAGGGCGCTGAAGCAATACCGGGCCATGGAGGTGCCCATTCAGCCCCCAGGCAGAGAGCACTGACGTGACACCCACCCCGCGAATGTGAGCGAACCTCATATCCGTTACGAAAATTATGAGTTAGGCACTCGGTGCAAATCTGTCCTATCGAGGCGACTTGAAAGGCAGATTCGACATGATCAACTTCTCGCTCCCCCCCACGGACAGCTTCAAGGCGCTCCAGGCCGCCGCGCGCGAGCGCATCCTCCTCCTCGACGGCGCCATGGGCACGATGATCCAGACGCTGAACATGACCGAGGAGGATTTCACGGCACAGGGCCATATCCATGGCCCCGGCTGCCGGCATCACCACTCGGATCACCCGCAGAAGGGCAACAACGACCTGCTGGTGCTGACCCAGCCGCAGGCGGTCGAGGACATCCAGCTGAAATTCGCCCTCGCGGGCGCGGACATCCTCGAGACCAACACCTTCTCCTCCACCACCATCGCGCAGGCCGATTACGGGCTGGAAGGCGCGGTGCATGACCTCAACGTCGCGGGGGCGCAGGTGGCGCGCCGCGCCGCCGACCGTGCGCAGGCCGCCGACGGCAAGCCGCGCTACGTCGCCGGGGCCGTCGGGCCGACGAACCGGACCGCCTCGATCAGCCCGGACGTGAACGATCCCGGTTACCGCGCGGTGACCTTCGATGACCTGCGCACCGCCTACGGACAGCAGATCGACGGGCTGATCGAGGGCGGGTCGGACCTGATCCTGATCGAGACGATCTTTGACACGCTGAACGCCAAGGCGGCGATCTTCGCGGCGCTGGAAAGCTTCGCCAAGGTGGGCAAGCGCCTGCCGATCATGATCTCGGGCACGATCACCGATGCCTCGGGGCGGACCCTGTCGGGGCAGACCCCGACGGCGTTCTGGCATTCCGTGCGCCACGCGCGGCCCTTCACCGTGGGGCTGAACTGCGCCCTTGGCGCCGATGCGATGCGCCCCCACCTGACAGAACTTTCCGGCGTGGCCGACACGCTGATCTGTGCCTATCCCAACGCGGGCCTGCCCAATGCCTTCGGCCAGTACGACGAGACGCCGGACCAGACCGCGGCACTGGTCGAGGTCTTTGCCAAGGAAGGCCTGATCAACGTGGCAGGCGGCTGCTGCGGCACCACGCCCGAGCATATCGCGGCCATCGCGGACCATGTCGCGGGCTATGCCCCGCGCAAGATCAAGGAGCTGGCCGATGCGTGAACCGCTGCTGCGCCTCTCGGGGCTCGAGCCCTTCGTCCTGACCAGGGACATCCCCTTCGTGAACGTGGGTGAGCGGACGAACGTCACCGGCTCGGCCAAGTTCCGCAAGCTGATCACCAACCGCGACTATGCCACCGCGCTCGACGTGGCGCGCGATCAGGTCGAGAACGGGGCCCAGATCATCGACGTCAACATGGACGAGGGCCTGATCGACTCGAAACAGGCGATGATCGATTTCCTGAACCTCGTCGCCGCCGAGCCCGACATCGCCCGCGTGCCCGTCATGATCGACAGCTCCAAGTGGGAGGTGATCGAGGCCGGTCTGAAATGCGTGCAGGGCAAGCCGGTGGTGAACTCCATCTCGCTGAAGGAAGGCGAGGAGAACTTCATCGAACAGGCCTCGCTCTGCCTCGCCTACGGGGCGGCCGTCGTGGTCATGGCCTTCGACGAGAGCGGTCAGGCCGACAGCTACGAGCGCAAGATCGAGATCTGCGAACGGGCCTACAAGGTGCTGACCGAGAAGGTCGGCTTCCCGCCCGAGGACATCATCTTCGATCCCAACGTCTTTGCCGTGGCGACCGGCATCGAGGAGCACGACAACTACGGCGTCGACTTCATCCGCGCGACGGAATGGATCCGCAAGAACCTGCCCCACTGCCACGTGTCCGGCGGGGTCTCGAACCTGTCGTTCTCCTTCCGCGGCAACGAGCCGGTGCGCGAGGCGATGCACGCGGTCTTCCTCTACCATGCCATCAAGGTCGGCATGGACATGGGGATCGTGAACGCCGGGCAGCTGGCGGTCTATGACCAGATCGACCCGGAGCTGCGCGAGGCCTGCGAGGACGTGGTGCTGAACCGTACGCCCGCGAACGGCGGCAACGCGACCGAGAACCTGCTGGACGTGGCCGAGAGATACCGCGGACAGGGCGGCGCCAAGGGCCGCGAGAAGGACCTGACGTGGCGCGAATGGCCGGTCGAGAAGCGTCTGGAACATGCCCTCGTGAACGGCATCACCGAATACGTGGACGAGGACACCGAGGCCGCCCGGCTGGCCGCCGAGAAGCCGCTCGACGTGATCGAGGGCCCGCTGATGGCGGGCATGAACGTGGTCGGTGACCTCTTCGGCGCGGGCAAGATGTTCCTGCCGCAGGTGGTGAAATCCGCCCGCGTGATGAAACAGGCCGTCGCCGTCCTGCTGCCCTACATGGAGGCCGAGAAGGAAGGGCAGCGCGAGAGCGCGGGCCGTATCCTGATGGCGACCGTGAAGGGCGACGTCCACGACATCGGCAAGAACATCGTCGGCGTCGTTCTGGCCTGCAACAACTACGAGATCATCGACCTCGGCGTCATGGTCCCGCCGCAGAAGATCCTCGAAGAGGCCAAGGCCCACAACGTCGACATCATCGGCCTCTCCGGGCTGATCACCCCCTCGCTGGACGAGATGGTGCACCTCGCCACCGAGCTGGAGCGCGAAGGCTTCGACGTGCCGCTGCTGATAGGGGGCGCCACCACTTCCAAGGTGCACACGGCGGTGAAGATCTCTCCGCAGTACAAGAAGAGCCAGGCGATCTACGTCACCGATGCCAGCCGCGCCGTCGGCGTCGTCTCCTCGCTGCTGAGCAAGACCCAGAAGCCGGGCTATATCGAGGGCATCCGGACGGAATACTCCGAGGTGGCCGAGCGTCACGAACGCGCCGAACGGGCCAAGCAGCGCCTGCCGCTGGCCGCCGCCCGCGCCAATGCCATGAAGATCGACTGGACGGACTACGCGGTCGCCGCGCCCCGCTTCACAGGCCCCAAGGTGATCGAGGGCTGGGATCTGGCCGAGATCGCCCGCTACATCGACTGGACCCCGTTCTTCCGGACGTGGGAGCTGAAGGGCGTCTATCCCCGCATTCTCGAGGATGAGAAATACGGCGAAGCCGCGCGCAACCTCTTCAGCGACGCGCAGGCGATGTTGCAGCAGATCATCGGCGAGGCGTGGTTCAAGCCCCGGGCCGTGGTGGGCTTCTGGCCTGCGAACCGGGTCGGCGACGACATCCGCCTCTACACCGACGACAGCCGGGACACCGCGCTCGACACCTTCTTCACCCTGCGCCAGCAGACCTCCAAGCGGAAGGACAGCCCGAACCTCGCGCTCGCCGATTTCGTGGCGCCCGAGGGCACGCCCGACTGGGTCGGCGGCTTCGTCGTGACGGCGGGCCCCGAGGAGATCGCCATCGCCGAAGGCTACGAGAAGCGCGGCGACGACTATGGCTCGATCATGGTCAAGGCCCTCGCCGACCGCTTCGCCGAGGCGATGGCCGAGATGATGCACGAGCGGGTGCGCAAGGAGCACTGGGGCTACGGCGCGGACGAGCGCTTTGCCCCTGAGGAGCTGATCGGCGAGCCCTATCGCGGCATCCGCCCGGCCCCCGGCTATCCGGCGCAGCCCGACCACACCGAGAAGGTCACCCTGTTCAAGCTGCTCGACGCCGAGGCCAACACCGGTGTCGAACTGACCGAGAGCATGGCCATGTGGCCCGGCTCCTCGGTCTCGGGCCTCTATATCGGCCACCCCGATGCCTACTACTTCGGCGTCGCCAAGGTGGAGCGCGACCAGGTCGAGGATTACGCCGCCCGCAAGGGCATGGCGGTCGAGGAGGTCGAACGCTGGCTTGCCCCGGTCCTCAACTACCGGCCCGGCGACGCCGCCACGGAGATCGCGGCGGAGTAAGCCGAGCCCCGGCAAGCCGGTCCGGTGCAAGCCCGGACCGGTGCCGACAAGACCGGTATCAAGAAGATCGGGATCACCCGGATCGGGCCCGCGCGACGCATCACGCCGCGCGGGCTCACTCGTCCGGCAGCAGGCGGGCCGGGTCGATGCCGCGTTTCTCGGCACTGGCGCGCACCGCCTCGCGCAGGGCGCGACTGCGCTCCAGCAGGCGGCGGAACCGGTCCTCGTCGAGCACCAGCAGCGTTGTCGGCGCAATGGCGCGGACATCCGCGCGGCGGCGCTTGTTGGTCAGGATCGCCATCTGCCCGAACATCTCGCCCCGCCCCAGACGCCAGGTCTGGCCCGCGGTCTCCAGTTCCACGGCGCCGGAGGCGATGAAGAACACGCTTCGCGCCACACTTTCCTTGCGCAGCACAACCTCGCCCGCATCGACATAGAGGGTCTGCAAGGACCGCCCGAGGCGCTTCATCACGCCCTCGTCGAAATCGGCAAAAAGCGGGAACTGCTGCACGAAATCCGCCCGCCGGATCGCGAGGTCGAGGCCCGGACGTTCCTCGGCGGCCACGCGGCGCGCGCCAAGGTCCTGCATCAGCGCGGTATAGACCTCGGCCCCGATCAGCCCGTCATCGCGCATCGCCACGTATTCCCGCTCCTCCAGCCGCAGCGCCGTACGCCGGATGAAGCGCCGCTCCAGTTCCTCGGCATAGCCGGGATACTGCAGGCGCAGCCCCTCCAGCGCGGTCTCGACGGTCTCGATCCGGCGCGAGAGCAGCTCATGCAGAAGTTCCGCCACGCGGCGTCCGTGGATCCGGCGGATACGGCCGTCGATGAACGTGCCGAGGTCGCGCAGGATCAGGCGCTGCGACAGCAGCAGTTCGAACCGGTCGGCGGTCAGCCGGGCCAGCGGGCCCGATATGCCAAAGCGTGCGTGCACCCGGACCGCGGTCCGGAAGGCCTGCCCGTAGGCCACGCTCCGCCGCGCCGCCCGCTGGTAGCCGGTACGGCCCTGCGTCCGGGCGCCCTCGATCAGCCGGTCGGCGTCGGACAGCACAAGGTCCGCCATCCGCGAGGAGATCGTGCGCTCCCGTACCCGGGCGAGGATCGTGTCACGCTCGTGCCCCGCGAGGGCGATGAGGCCGAGGGCGATCCGGTCCCGGTCGAGGATGTCGGCGTTCTCCTCCGCCGTCTTCACCGCCAGGTCGAGCCGCTCGCCGAAGCGCTTCGCCTCGGAGCGCACGGTGTCGCGGTTGAGCTCGTAGTTCTCGGTCGTGCGGGCCACGTCCTCGCGCACGGTCTGCAGGGCCACGGCGACCACCTGCCGCGACAAGGCCTCGTCGATGGGCGAGAGCCGGTCGAGGCCGAGCCGCCCGATCACCCACCGCAGCGTCGTCCCCTGCACCAGCAACGTGAAGAGCGTGAAGCCCGTGGCCAGAATGCCGACGAGCCGCTGGATGTCGTCCGGCACCCGGTAGCTCTCGGTCACGGCCAGCGCCAGAGCCAGCGTCACCGCCCCCCGCAGCCCGCCCCAGAGGATCGCCACCCGGTAGGGCCTCTCCACCGTGGGCGAGAGCTTCAGCGCCGTCAGCAGGGGCATCAGCCCGAAGAGGATCGCCGTGCGCGCGACAATGGCCGCGATCACGACGACACCGACCAGCAGGACATCGGACAGCCGGATCTCCTCCAGCAGGCGCGGGATCAGCAGCGCGGCAAGGATAAAGATCAGCGCCCCCGACCAATGCGCCAGCACGCCCCAGAGATCGCGCAGGTTGGCCCAGGCCTGTGGCGGCAGCCGCCCGGGCGCGGTCAGGTTCAGGGTCAGGCCGGCGGCCACGACGGCGATCACGCCCGAGGCCCCGACCCCCTGTTCGGCCACGATATAGGCGAGATAGGGCAGCGCGACCGAGATCGAATGCTGGGCCAGTTCGTGACGGCTGAACCCGGCCATCACCCAGACACCGATCCGCGCGGCGAGCCAGCCGGTCACGCCGCCGCCAAGGATGAGCATCGGGAACTGCGCCAGGGCATCGCCCAGGTCCGGGTCCGGCAGGCCCAGCATCACGAAGCCCATGAAGAGGCCGAAGAGCGCGATGGCCGCGGCGTCGTTCAGCAGGCTCTCGCCCTCGATGATCCGCGCCAGCCGCCGCGGCGCCGAGATCGAGCGGAAGATCGAGACCACGGCCGAGGGATCGGTGGTCGAGACGATGGAGCCGACCAGCAGGCAGGCCGCGAGGGGCAGCCCGCTCGCCCAGGACAGCGCGTAGCCGACGGAGAGCGTGGCCACCACCACCGCCACGACGGCCAGCACGAGGATCGGCACCCAGTCGTCCAGCATCCGCCGCAGGTTCATCTCCAGCGTCGCCTGGAACAGCAGGGTCGGCAGGAACACGTAGAGGAAGACATTGGACCGGATCGGCAGGCCGAGGATCGCCTCTGCCACGGGATTGAGGGCATCCGTCAGGTCCGTCCGCAGGAAGAAGGTCGCGCCCGCCCCGATCAGGATGCCCAGCACCGCGAGGATCACGCTGTAAGGCAATCGCAGGCGCGCGGCAAAGGGCTCGGCAGCGCCGATGACGAGGAAGAGCGAGGCAATGACGGTCGTGACGAGGATGATGTCCATGTGTCGGAAATAGCAGAAAAACAACCGGGCGCACCTGTCTTCTGCGGCCCGTGGAGCGGAATGGCGGCCCCCCGCGGCGGGGAGTGGCAGCGGGCCGCCGGTCCCCGGGTTCTGCACCCGCGCGGCAGGTGGCAGGGACGGCGACATCCGACAGGGAACCGCCCGTTTGCCGGGCCGCACGGGCCCTGCGGAGGACGTCGCGCGGCGGGCGGCGCCTCACGCGGGCGCCGTCCCCCCATGTGTCCGGATTTGGGTCAGCGGGCGGCGGTGCCCTGATCGCCGGCGGCGCCGGTGAGGCCGATGGCCCCCATCAGCCCCGCCGCAAAGCCGCGACCGAAGTCCCCGAAGGCGGTGCCCACGGCCTCTTCCACGGCGGGCCCGACGCCCGCCTCGATCTGCTGCAACGTGGTGTTCAGCTCCGCGAGGCGCGTCTCGACCTGCGCGAGCCCGCCCTCCAGCTCGGTACAGACCTGCAGCCCGGGGCCGTCGCCGTCCCGCAAGGCGGCCAGGCCCTCGCGCGCGCCGCCGATCTGCGTGGTGAGATCGCGCAGTTCCGACCGGACCGGGAGGATGGCGCCGGTCACCTCGGCCATGTTGGCGGTCACATGTTCAACCTTCGAGGTCAGGCTCCACGCCAGCCACAGGCAGAGGGCAAAAAGGATCAGGGTGGCATTCAGAAGGGCGAGGGCCAGATTTCCCAGCGTGCGCCCGAGGCGTCGTGTGACCATCCCTGAACCTCCCATGACCCGGCAAACCGAATGCCGCCAACACCGTCACCAGAGGGCAGGACAGGCGTGCGTCCCCGGCCCTCTGCATCCGCAGCCTTGGCCCAAACATCCGGGGCGTCAAGAAAAATGCCGCCCGCGCCCGCCGCCTTGCCGCGACGCTGCGGAAAATCGGACGTCGGGCTTGCACAACTTTGACGTGCTCCCCTAAGCTCTTGCGAGAGCCCCCATTCGCGCCGCCCGCCGCGGTCCAACCCTATTTCGACAAGCCCATTCCAGGCGCCAGGTTCCGGCGCCATTGCCCGGTCAGAGCCCCGCAAAGCGGTGCGACGGCCCTCCCGCACGACACAGGAATTCCCCGCATGGTCCACCAGCCCGCAGCGCCCCTCCCCCAGATCGCGCGTGCCATCGTCGCGGCCCTCGCCCTTGCGCTTGTACCGGGTGCCTCCCGGGCGCAGGACGCGGCCTATGTCGGCTCGCAGGTCTGTGCCGCCTGCCACGCCTCGGAGACCGAGGCCTGGGAGGGCTCGCACCACGCGCTCGCCTGGACCGAACCGGAGCCCGCCAACATCCTCGCCGACTTCGATGGCACGCGCTTCGCGCTTGGCGACATGGAGGTGGCCTTCCGCATCGACGGCGACGGGCGGCACATCGCCTCGGTGACGGAGCTGGACGGCAAGACCACCGATTACGCTGTGCACTCCGTTGTGGGCGTGGCGCCGCTCCAGCAGTACCTCTTCGAAACGGAGCCCGGCAAACTTCAGAGCTTCGACGTGGTCTGGGACACGGAGAAGGGCGCGTGGTTCCACCTCTATCCCGAGGACAACCCGCCGCCCCGCGACGCGCTGCACTGGACCGGGCCCTACAAGACGTGGAATTCACGCTGCGCCACCTGTCACGCCACCGGCTACGAGACGAATTACGACCAGCAGACCCGCAGCTATGCCTCCACCCAGGCCGAGATCGGCGTGGGCTGCGAAAGCTGCCACGGCCCCGCCGCCGCCCATGTGGACTGGGCACAGCAGTGGGAGACGACCCGCGCCGCGCCGCCGCCCAACCACGGCCTGCCGGTGGACCTTTCCGATCCGGCCAGCTTCCTCGACACCTGCGGTGGCTGCCATTCCCGGCGCGAAGCCTTCTACGACGGCACCCCGCCCCCGGGCACGGCCTACCACGACGCCTACAACCTCGCGCTGCTGCGCCCTGGGCTCTATTGGCCGGACGGGCAGATCCGCGACGAGGTCTATGTACTTGGCTCCTTCCTGCAGTCGAAGATGAACGCCAAGGGTGTCACCTGCACCAATTGTCACGCGCCCCACAGCGCCACGCTGATCGCCGAGGGCAACGCGGTCTGCGCCACCTGCCACAGCCCCGCCGGCAACCCGGAGTTCCCCAGCCTGCCGCTGCAGGAATTCGACACGCCCGCGCATCACCGCCATCCCGAGGGCAGCGCAGGCGCGCAGTGCAAGTCGTGCCACATGCCCGAGCAGGTCTACATGGGCAACGACTGGCGCGCGGATCACTCCTTCCGCATTCCGCGCCCGGACCTGAGCGCCGAGACCGGTGCGCCCGATGCCTGCACCACCTGCCACGCGGATCGGACGCCCGCATGGGCCGCCGACGTGCTGGAGGAGTGGTTCCCCGACAGCAGCCACCGCGGGCCGCACTATGGCCAGACCCTCGCCCATGGGATCGAGAGCCCGGCGCAGGCCTGGGACGACCTTGCCGATCTCGCCTCCCAGCCCGATCAGCCGGCCATCGCCCGGGCGACCGCGCTCTGGCTCATGGGGGCCGAGGGCAGCCGGATGGCGCCCGGGATGATCGAGACCCTGCTGGCCGATCCCGACCCGATGGTGCGCGCCGCGACCGTCGGCGCGTTGCAGGGCGCTGGTGATCCGCAGCAGGTGATGCGCGTGGCGGGGATGCTGGACGATCCCTCCCGCAGTGTGCGGATCGCGGCGGCCAAGGCGATGCTGGCCGCGCCCATCGCCCATCTGCCCGGGCCCATGGCGCAATCGCTGCAACGGGCGCAGGGCGAATGGCAGGCGACGATGATGGCCCGCCTCGACTATCCGGAAACGCACCTGCAACTCGGGGGCATCGCGCTCTCCATGCGCCGCCTGCCCGCCGCCGCGCAGGCCTTCGCCGAGGTGACACGGCTCGACCCGCAGCACGTCGACGCCTGGGTCATGCGCGCCCGGATCGCCGCCGCGACCGAAGGACAGGAGGCCGCCGTGCGCATCCTCGCCCGGGCCATCGGCGCGAACCCGGACAACGCGGTGCTGCGTGACCTGCTCGCGCAACTCGAAGCGCCCCAGCCGCGCCGCTCGCCGTAAGGGTCGAGAAACGTTGCGTCCAAACCTGCCGCAAGGCGGATTACTTCGGGGATTTCGCAACTTTAGGTAACGCAGCCCGTCGGTTCCGCGTTAAGCTTCCCCCGGGTGGCGTCCACATCGGGCGTAGCCCGGGGCGGGATCTGTTTCGCGATCCGTTCTGCGCCCCGGCGCTCCACCCGCCTCTGTTTCGAGAGGCCTGCATTTGTAGAGGAATGAGCCCTGCGCGCCCATTCCGGGTAAGAGTGCCATCCGGCCGGAATTTGAGTGGCCGCCTGTCCTTGTTCTCCCGGAGCCGGAGCGGGCCGCGTGCGGCACCCAGTCTGGAGGACGGGACATGAAGAACAGCCTACTTTGGATCATCGCGGGTATCCTGCTCATCATCGGGGGCATCTTCGCCCTGATGAACCCCTTCGCCGCAACCGTCGCCGCCGAGCAGATCGCGGCCTGGTGCTTCCTGATAGGTGGCGTGATGCAGTTCGTCGCCGCCTTCCGCAACGAGGGCTGGGGCGGCCGCATCTTCGGCCTCGTGCTGGCGGTGGCCTACCTCGTGCTGGGCGCGGGGCTCCTCTTCCACCCGCTCGTGGGCATCGTCACGCTGACCATGATGGTCGCGGTGATGTTCCTCGTGAACGGGGTGCTGAAGATCGTGCTGGCCTTCAGCCTGCGCGGCACCGGGCTCTTCTGGCTGTCGCTGATTTCCGGCGTGGTCTCCGTGGCGCTCGCGCTGATGGTCTTCTCGAACTTCCTGCAGGCCTCGCTGACCATGCTGGGCATCCTGCTGGCGATCGAGCTGATCTCCAGCGGGGTGACGATGGTGACGCTGGGCCTGTTCCAGCGCAAGCACCCGGAGATGGAAGCCCTCGCCTGAGACCCGGACACACGACTGAAACGCCCCGCGCGATGACCGCGCGGGGCGTTTTTCCTTGCCCTGAGTTTCGTTGCTCCGAGTGTCCTTACCCGGACAGCGGGGGCGCCCCCCCGTCTCACAGATGCCGCGCGCCGAAGGCGCCTGCCCGTCGACCACGACACTGAAGGCATGAAAAAACTCCCGAACCACGAGGGCCCGGGAGAGAGGAGACGGCGGGCGCAGGCCGCCCGCACGAGGGAAACAGAACCGGGAAAAGCCGGCGTTACTGCATCGACTTGCTGATGAACTGCTCCACCACGTTCGACATGTCGAAGGAAGCGCCCCCCTGCACAGGCGGATACTCTGCCAGCGTCTGGAGATGCTGCTGCATCAGCACGTTCATCGGCTGCATCAGCCACGAGACCTTCTGCATCAGGTGCCCGTAGGCATCGACGCTGGAATAGCTCTCGAAGGGGTCCATCCGGATGTTGAAGACCATCGGCGCGGTGCGACCCACGAGGTTGTCGTAGTAGTCTTCCTTGGTGGAGAAGTGGAACTTCCACGGCCCCATGCGCACGGCGGTCAGCTTGCTCTCGTAGTAGTGGAAGATGCTGGTGCGGTTCGAGCGGTCCTGTTCGCCCATCCAGTAGGGCAGGTTGTTCACACCGTCGATATACTGCTGCTTCTCTTCCATGACCTCGGCGGCCACGTCCTCGATCCCGGCGGCGGCGGCCAGGCTGGTGAACATGTCCTGGTGGCCCTGGATGCCGTTCAGCGTGGTGCGCTCGGGCAGGTGGCCCGGCCAGCGGATCATCGAGGGCACCCGGATGCCGCCTTCGTAGGTGGTCATCTTCTCGCCGCGGAACGGCGACGTACCGCCATGGGGCCACGAGTTGTGCTCCGGCCCGTTGTCGGTGGAGTACCAGACGATCGTGCTGTCGGTCAGGCCCTGCTCATCCAGCCAGTCGAGGACGAGGCCGATGTCATGGTCATGCTGCATCATCCCCGAGCCGTAGAGGTCCGCCTCGGAGGTGTATTGCTCCGCGGCATAGCGCCATTCGTCGTTCAGACGGGTGTAGAGGTGCATCCGCGAGGTGTTGAGCCAGACGAAGAACGGCTCGCCCGCCTCCTTGGCGGCGGCCATGAAGTCGATCGCCTTGGGGATCATCTCGTCCTCGTCAAAGGCCTTCATCCGCTCCTGCGTCAGCGGGCCGGTGTCCTCGATGGTCTGCATCCCGACCTTGCCGAAGCGCGGCATCTCGGTCTCGTCGTCCGTATCGGTGGCGAAGGTGTGCAGCACGCCACGGGTGCCGAACTGCTCTTCATAGGCCTCCAGCGAGCCGGAGAATTCCTTGCCGAAATTCTGGTAGTCGCGCTGTTCGGCCTCTTCCTGCGTGTTGAGGTGGTAGAGGTTGCCGAAGAATTCGTCGAAGCCGTGCACCGTCGGCAGGTGTTCGTTGCGGTCGCCGAGGTGGTTCTTGCCGAACTGGCCGGTGCGGTAGCCGACCTGTTTCAGTTCTTCCGCCAGCGAGGGCGAGCCCGCCTGCAGCCCGAGCGCCGAGCCCGGCTGCCCCACCGTCGTCATGCCCGAGCGGATCGGGTACTGGCCGGTGATGAAGGCCGCCCGACCTGCGGTACAGCTGGGCTGAGCGTAGTGATCGGTGAAGCGGATGCCTTCGTTCGCGATCCGGTCGATGTTGGGCGTCGTGTAGCCCATCATCCCCATCCCGTAGGCAGAGACGTTGGACCAGCCAATGTCGTCGCCCCAGATTACAAGTATGTTCGGCTGCTCCGCTGTCTCCTGCGCGACGGCCGCTCCTGCCATAAACGCGGCCGTGACGGGAAGCGCGAGGACGTAAGTCCTAAACATGACTCTGCTCCTAACTTTAAGATCTTGGAATCAAAAATTAACAAAGTCAGCGTAGCACACGTTTGGAGCGAGTCGACGTGGTTTGTTCAGCCCCCCACGCCCCATGTGACGCAGCGTAAAATCACATACAAAGAATGGCTTACATGCGACGTCGCGGGCGCCGCCGTGCAGCAACCGGCCGATGGCTCTCCCGCCGCCCCCGTCGTGCCAGCCGGCGCGGGCGCTGCCCCTCGCGCGCGGTCCCGCCCCCGGCCATTTCGGCCATCGCCTCGGGCAGTGGTGCCCCCTGCGGCCCGCACCGCAGGGATCATGGGACGCCGGGGCGCCGCCTCCCCGGCCCGGCTTGACGCCCGGTCGCGGGGATGTCATCCCTGCGGGCGAAGCGACAGGGGCGCTCGGGAAACCGGGCTGAGACGAACCCTTAGAACCTGAACCGGATAATGCCGGCGGAGGGAGGCGCATGAGATGGTCAGGCGCACCCCGCCCGCCCCCTCGCGTTCCTCCCGCCGTCCGGCGCGTGGAGGAGATACGATGGAACATCCCGGCTCATACCTTGCACAGATGCGGCAGACCGCGCCTCTCGTGCACAACATCACCAACTACGTGGCCATGAACGTCATGGCGAACGTGCTGCTGGCGGCGGGTGCCTCGCCCGCGATGGTCCACGCCCGCGAGGAAGCGGCGGAATTCGCCGGGCTTGCGCAGGCGGTCAGCCTCAACATCGGCACCGTGTCGCCGCCCTGGGCCGAGGCGATGGAGGCGACGGCGCAGGCCGCGGCCGCGCAGGAGGTGCCCTGGGTCCTCGACCCGGTCGCCGTCGGCGCGACGGCGTATCGCCGGGCCCTTGGGGCACGTCTCCTCGCGCTGCGGCCCACGGTCATCCGGGGCAATGCCTCCGAGATCCTCGCCCTCGACGGGACCACCGCGGCCGGCAAGGGGGCCGATGCCACCGAGACCGTCGCCACCGCCGAGGAGGCCGCCCGCGCCCTTGCCCGGACCAGCGGCGCCGTGGTCGCCGTCACCGGCCCGGTGGATTTCGTCACCGACGGCGCGCGCGCGGCACGGATCGCCAACGGACATGCGCTGATGCCCCGGGTCACCGCGCTCGGCTGTTCCCTGACCGGGCTCGTCGCCGCCTTCGTCGCCGGGCAACCCAGGTTCGAGGCCACCGTCGCGGCCCTCGCCTACTACGGCCTCGCCGGAGAGCGGGCCGGCGCCGGTGCGCAGGGGCCCGGCTCGTTCCAGCCGGCGTTCATCGATGCGCTGTCGGCGGTGGGGCCAGAGGCGCTGGATGCGGGCGCACGGATCAGCATCGCATGATCCCGCCGCTCTGCTTCATCACCGATCCCGGGGCCGCCCGCCCCGTGATCGAACAGGCCCTCGCCGCCGCGCAGGGTGGCGCCGGATGGGTCCAGCTGCGCGACAAGACCTTGAAGGATGGGGATTTCGCGGCGCTGGCCCGGGCGCTGATCGCGGCGCTGACACCTCTCGGTGTGCCGCTGATTGTGAATGACCGGGTCGATGTCGCCGTCGCCTGCGGCGCAGCCGGGCTGCATATCGGTCAGGGCGACGGCGATCCTGCCACGATCCGGCGCCGCATCGGGCCGGGGATGATCCTCGGCCTGTCGGTCGAGGAGGAGGCCCAGATCGCCGCGGTGCCAGGCGGGGTCGACTACCTCGGCGTGGGGCCCGTCCATGCCACCGGTTCGAAACCCGACCATGCCGCGCCGATCGGCCACGCCGGCTTTGCCGCGATCCGTGGCGCCACCGCCCTGCCCTGCCTCGCGATCGGCGGGATCACATCGGATGATGCCGCCGCGCTGAAGGCCGCGGGCGGCGCCGGACTGGCCGTGATCTCGGCCATCTCGCGGGCCGATGACATGGTTGGGGCCGCCCGCGCCCTGTGCACCGCCTGGAGGACCGCATGATCCCGAACATCCTTTCCATCGCCGGCTCGGACCCCTCCGGCGGTGCCGGCATCCAGGCCGATCTCAAGGCGATCTCGGCCAATGGCGGCTATGGCATGAGCGTGATCACCGCGCTGACCGCCCAGAACACCCGCGGCGTTCAGGCGGTGCGGCTTTGCGACACGGACATGATCACGGCCCAGATCGAGGCGCTGCGTGCCGATATCCGGATCGACGCGGTCAAGATCGGGATGCTCGGCGATGCGGCGATCATCGACTGCGTGACACGGGGGCTCGACGGGATCGACGGCCCGGTCGTGCTCGATCCCGTGATGGTTGCCAAGGGCGGCGACCGGCTCCTGCAGGCCGAGGCGGTGGAGGCCCTGCGCGGGCTGCTGCCCCGCGCCGACGTCATTACGCCGAACCTGCCCGAAGCCGCCGACCTGCTGGGCTGCGCCGAGGCCCGGACCCTCGACGAGATGGCGGCCCAGGCCCGGGCCCTGCGGGACCTCGGCCCGCGTGCGGTGTTGCTGAAGGGCGGCCACCTTGCCGGGCAGGCCTGCCCCGACCTTCTGGTGACCGACCATGGCCTGCAGCGCTTCGACGCCACGCGCATCGCCACACGCAACACCCATGGCACCGGCTGCACCCTGTCCTCGGCGCTCGCCACCGCACTCGGGGCGGGACTTGCGCTGCCCGAGGCCGTGCAGCGCGCCAAGAGCTATCTCACCGCCGCGCTCGCCGCCGCGGATGCGCTGACCGTCGGGTCCGGCTTCGGACCCGTCCACCATTTCCACGCCATGAAACGGACCACGCCATGACCTTCACCGAAGACCTCGCGCGGGAGACCGCCGCGATCCGCCATCAGATCCACACGATGCCCTTCAACCGCGAACTGGCGCAGGGCACGCTCGCCCCGGATATCTTCCGGGGCTACATCATCCAGGATGCCCACTACCTCGAAGGCTTCGCCCGGGCGCTCGCGCTTGCTGCCGCCAAGGCGCCGGACGCGCCCACGGTCGCGCAGCTGGCGGGCTCCGCCGCAGGTGCCATCGCCGTCGAGCGCGAGTTGCACGGGCATTACATGGGGCTCTTCGGTGTCTCCGAGGTGGATTTCGCGGCGACCGAGCCCTCTGCCGCCTGCGACCACTACGTCTCCTCCCTGCTACGCGTGGCCGCAACCGGTGACTTTGCCGAGACCGTGGCCGCCCTGCTGCCCTGTTTCTGGATCTACCGGGACGTCGGACGCGAGATCGCGCAGCACAGCGCACCCGAAAACCCCTATGCCGCGTGGATCGCCACCTATTCCGGCGATGCCTTCGACGAAAGCGTGCGCCGCATGCTTGCGCTGACCGACCGCCTTGGCGCTGCCGCGACCGATGCGGGCCGGGCCCGGATGCATCACGCCTTCGCCCGCTGCTGCTGGCATGAATGGCGGTTCTGGGACAGCGCCTATCACAAGGAGGGATGGGACCGCGGCCGCCTCTCCGGCGCTGCGGCCTGAGAGAGCGCGGCCGGCGAGACAGGAGGCCGGGCCGCGTGATCGCGTGCCCGGACCGTCACGACGTGCCCTGCGCATCAGAGCCGGTTGCCATTTTCGGACCTCGAATTTATACTATACCCCAGTATAGCACAGTAGGCCCGCCATGCCCCATTCGCCCGAAGCCAAGAAACGCGTCCTGACACGCGTGCGCCGCATCAAGGGCCAGTGCGAGGCGTTGGAGCGCGCGCTCGAATCGGGCGCGGACTGCGGCCCGATCCTGCAACAGATCGCCGCCGTGCGCGGGGCCGTGAACGGGCTGATGGCCGAAGTGCTGGAAACCCATGTCCGTGAAGAGTTCCCAACTGACACCCAACACGGCGGAGAAAAGGTCGACGACCTGATCGGCCTTGTGAGAACCTACCTGAAATAACCGCCCCGGCGGCCCAGCCCGCCAAGCCTGAAAGCCAGAAGGAGCCTGCGCATGAAATCCCGTGCCGCTGTCGCATTCGCCCCCGGCGAACCGCTGAAAATCGTCGAGATCGACGTCGCGCCGCCCAAGAAGGGCGAGGTGCTGATCAAGATCACCGACACCGGCGTCTGCCACACCGACGCCTTCACCCTGTCGGGCGACGACCCCGAAGGCATCTTCCCCGCCGTTCTGGGCCACGAGGGCGCAGGCGTCGTCATCGAGGTCGGCGAGGGCGTGACCTCGGTCAAGCCGGGCGACCACGTGATCCCGCTCTACACCGCCGAATGCGGCGAGTGCGAGTTCTGCAAGTCGGGCAAGACCAACCTCTGCATCTCGGTCCGCGCCACGCAGGGCAAGGGCCTGATGCCCGACGGCACCACCCGCTTCTCCTACAACGGCGAGCCGATCTACCACTACATGGGCTGCTCGACCTTCTCGGAATACACCGTCGTGGCCGAGGTCTCGCTGGCCAAGATCAACGAGGAAGCGAACCACGAACACGTCTGCCTGCTGGGCTGCGGCGTGACCACCGGCATCGGCGCCGTGCACAACACCGCCAAGGTGCAGGCCGGTGACTCGGTCGCGGTCTTCGGCCTCGGCGGCATCGGCCTCGCCGTGATCCAGGGGGCGCGTCAGGCCAAGGCCGGCCGGATCATCGCCATCGACACCAACCCCGACAAGTTCGAGCTGGCCAAGGAATTCGGCGCGACGGACTTCGTGAACCCCAAGGACCACGACAAGCCGATCCAGGAGGTCATCGTCGAGATGACCGGCTGGGGCGTCGACCACTCCTTCGAGTGCATCGGCAACGTGAACGTCATGCGGGCCGCGCTGGAATGCGCGCACCGTGGCTGGGGCCAGTCGGTGATCATCGGCGTCGCGGGCGCCGGTCAGGAGATCTCGACCCGTCCGTTCCAGCTGGTCACCGGCCGTCGCTGGCTCGGCACCGCCTTCGGCGGCGTGAAGGGCCGCACCCAGCTGCCGGGCATGGTCGAGGATGCGATGAAGGGCGATATCGACCTCGCGCCCTTCGTGACCCACACGATGCCGCTGGAAGAGATCAACGAGGCCTTCCACCTGATGCACGAAGGCAAGTCGATCCGCTCGGTCATCAAGTATTGATCGCGGCACCAGACTGATAAGGCCCGCGCGGTGCATGCCGCGCGGGCCTTTTCTGTTTGTCCGGCCCGGTCCGATCCGCTCAGACGGTCTGCGCCGGACCGGTGCAAGCCCTCCGCCCCAACGCGCTCAGCACGCGTCGGCAGCCACCCGGAACCCGCTGTTCGAGGTCGAGCTGTCCGGATGGCTCCGCGTGCGGGAATGGACGTGATAGCGGTCGCAGTAGCTCTCGTGGCACAGGAACGAGCCGCCGCGCTGGACCCGCTCCTCCCCCTCCCCGGGCCCCTGCGGATCAAGCACAGGGCGGGCCCCGGGCCGGCCCGGCAGCGGACCGAAACGGTCCTGCACCCATTCCCAGACATTGCCCGTCATCTCGTGGAGGCCATAGCCATTGGCGGCGAAGCTGCGCACCGGCGCGGGGCCCACATGGCCGTCCTCGGCGCTGTTCTCTTCCGGGAAGACGCCCTGCCACGTGTTCATCGCATGTCCCTCCGCGGGCACCAGCGTATTGCCCCAGGGAAACTTCATCCGTGCCAGCCCGCCCCGTGCGGCGCGTTCCCACTCCGCCTCGCGCGGCAGGCGCAGCCCGGCCCAGGTGGCATAGGCGAGGGCATCGTACCAGCTGATGTGGATCGCCGGATGATCGGGCCTCTCCCGCCAGTCGGAGCCGGGCCCCTCGGGTGCCTGCCAGCAGGCGCCCTCGATCTGCCGCCACCACGGCAGGCCTGCGGGATGCACGGGCGCGGCGGCCAGATCGGCCACGAAGAGGTGGAACACGAAGCTCCAGCCCTCCGCCTCGGCCACGGTGCGATAGCCGGTCTGCGCCACGAACCGCGCGTATTGCGCATTCGTCACCGTGGTCGGCGCCATCAGGAAGGGTGAGACGCGCAGCTTGCGGCGCGGACTGTCGAGGTCCTGTGGATAGCGGGACTGCCGCGCGCCCATCTCGAAGATACCGCCGGGGATCGGCTTCAGCTCTGCCCGCAGCGCGGCCCGCGTCTGCGCGTCTGCCGCCGGGACCGACAGCGCGGCCGCCTCGAATGCGTCGCCGACGCCCTGCCCTGCACCACACCCCGCCCCCTGCCCCACGCCGCCACAGCAGGCCTTCGGTGCCGCCTCAGAGTCCATAGACCCGGTCCTCCGGTGCGATATCGGCCAGCACGTCGAGGAACGCCGCCTTCACGGCGCGCTCCAGCGGGCTCAGCGCCGCATCCGCCGCGCTGACGATGCTGACCTCGGTCATCGGCGTGTCGGTATAGGGCGGCAGACGCCAGAGCCGCCCGGCGGCGCAATCGGGCGCGGCCACGTGCAGCGGCAGCGGACCGATGCCCACCCCGGCCACGATCATGCGGCGGACCTCCTCGAGGTTGCGCGAGCGCCCCGCCACCTCGGGCCGCAGCCCGGCGCGAAACCGCATGCCCGCCACTTCGAGGAAGGCCTTGTCGGTCCGATCCGCCATGAAGCCGACCGAGACCTCGTCGCGCAACGCCTCCAGCGCCAGCCCGCCCTGCCCGAAGAGCCGATGCCGAGGGCCACAGAAGAGGCCGTAATGCTGGCGATAGAAGTAGGTGTAGTCGAGCATCGGATCGCGCTCCGAGACGAGGCAGATGCCCAGCGAGGCCTCCCGCGCCGCCACCATGCCCAGCGCCACGCGGCTCGACACCACGTCGAGGAACAGGCTGGCCTCCGGGTGGCGGTCCGTGAAGAGCGCGAGCGCCGCGTCGAAGAGATCGCTCACCACGTAGCTGGCAAGCGCGATCCGCGCCTCGCCCCGGATCACGTTGTCGGCGGCATCCAGCCGCGCCTGCAAACGCTCGACCGATCCGTGGATTTCCATCGCATCGGCCAGCACCACGCGCCCCGCCTCGGTCAGGCCAAAGCTGGTGGGGCTGCGGTCGATCAGCTTGCGCCCGATCTGCTCCTCCAGCCGCCGCAGGCTGACGGAAACCGTGGGCTGCGTGAGGTTGAGCCGCTGCGCCGCATCCGTGATCGAGCTCGACTGCGCGATGGTCACGAAGCTGCGCAGCAGGTTCCAGTCGAGATGGCGGGATACTCTGCCTCTGTCCGACATGGGCCGGGTCGTCTCCTTCGGCGGGATGCGGCACCCGTCCTCGCGCGCCGGTCCCTCAGGAACATTCGCACCGGGGCGGAGGGTGTCAAGCAGGGCCCGTCTCCACCTCGGCCGGCGTCGCACCCGTGGGCCCCACGCCATAGGCCGCCTCGCGCCCGCCGTGGCGCTCCACGAGGGCGGCCTGATCGGCCTTGGCCCGGCGGTCGGTCGCCTCCGGATCGCAGATGCGCCGCAGCTCCGCCTCCATCTCGGCCAGCCGCGCGGCATGGGCCGGGTCTCCGGCAAGGTTCACCGCCTCGTCCGGATCGCTGCGCAGGTCGAAGAGTTCGGGCGCAAAGCCCACGTAATAGTGATACTTCCACGGCCCCTTGCGGATCATGTAGCCCGCGCTTTCGGCGCCGACCGCGTGATACTCGGAGAAGGCCACCCGGTCCGGCGCCGGGGCGCCGTCGATGATATCGAAGAGCGATTTGCCCGGCAGGCTGTCGTCGGAAAGGCCGAAGTGCTGCAGGAAGGTCGGGGCGAGGTCGATCAGGGAGACCGGCGTGTCGCAGGTGCCGGGGCGTTCACCCGGACGGGCGACGATCAGCGGCACCTCGGTCGCCTCGCGGTAGAGATGCGACTTGCCCCAGCGGCCCCGCTTGCCGAGGTCCTCCCCGTGGTCGGAGCTGTAGATCACCGTCGTCGTCTCGGCGAGGCCGGTCTCCTCCAGCACGTCGAGCAGCTGCCCCACCTGATCGTCGAGGAAACTGCAGAGCCCGAAATAGGCCGAGATTGCCCGGCGGCGCAGCGCATCGTCCGCGCCGAACTCGCCATCGGTGTCGAAGAACCGCTCCATCGTCTCGACCCAGGGATGCCGCACGTAGCCGTCCCGTGGCATCAGATCAGGCAGCGGCAGCGCGTCCTCGGGATACATGTCCATGTATTTCTGCGGCACCACGAGGGGGAAGTGCGGCGCGACATAGCCGGCCTGCAGGAAGAAGCGCTGCCCGCTGGCGGCCAACTCCCTCAGCCGCGCGGTGGCGGCTTCGGTCACGGCCTCGTCGAAGATGTTGTAGGAGGAATGCCCGGCCCCGATATAGTCGAAGAGCACCACGTCCTCGCGCCGCGGCGGCATCGGATCGCGGACCGAGCCCCAGAGCATCCCGATCCCGTCCTTCACGTGCATCGACACCGTCTGGGCGGTGAAGCCTGTGTCATCCATCACGTTCCGGAAGTGCAGCTTGCCGATCGACTCGACGGGCATGCCGGTGGCAGCGAGGTCATGGGCCCAGCCGATCGGCGTGCCGGTATAGGGCATCGCGTTGTCCCAGCAGCCCGTCTCGTGCACGTGCCGCCCGGTCTGGACGGAGGCCCGCGCCGGCACGCAGATCGGACAGGGCGTATAGGCCGAGGTCATCCGCTGGCCCCGCGCGGCGAGCCGGTCGAGGTTCGGCGTCTTCACATAGGGATGCCCGGCACAGGACAGCGCCGTGGACTGGTGCTGGTCGGAAAAGATGAAGAGGAGGTTCTGGGTCATGGGCTCACCGGGGCAGAGGAACTGGGGCAGAGGAACTTTCCGCCAAGGTGGGCAGCGCGAGAGGTGAAGGCCACTATTCTTTGACCATGGGGCGCATTGAGAATTTCAATACCATTCGGGAGGGCTTCGCCGGAAACCGCGACCGCGGGACGAAGGCGGCACGAAGGCCGGGGCAGTCCCAGACATCGGGGTGGCAAACATAAGGTTCGCAGACACAGGGTCAGGCGAAAACAGGACCCCGACGCAGGAATTCAGCCGGGACTCAGATCTCAGCGACACCCGCTCCTGCGTGGCAGCGTTCAGCCCTCGCTCAGCGCATCCTGCAGCGCGCCGGTGTTCACAGGTTTCTGGCAGCAGGCCGCGCCGGGATAGCGCTCGGAGATCTCGGCATCGTTCACATGGCCCGAGTGGAACACCAGCCGCACCCCCATGCCGTCAAGCTGATCGGCCAGCGGATAGACCTCGCCGTCCTTCAGGCTCACGTCGAGGATCGCCATGTCGGGGCGTTCCCGCTCTATGATCCGGGCCGCGCTCGATACGGTTGCGAAGGGACCGATCACCTCGTAGCCGAACTCTTCCACGAGCAGCTTCAGGTCCAGCGCGACGATATGCTCGTCCTCGCAGACCAATACACGTTTCTTGCGATCTTCAGCTGCTTGCGTCAGGGACATAGGCTAGGGTCATCCTTCTTTCGGTCCCGGTATGCACCACGTCGATCCGTCCGTTCAGCTGGGCTGCCGACAACTGGATGAGGGTGGAGCCGAAACCGCTGCTCTCTTCACCCGGGTCAACACGCGTGGCGTGGATTTCGTTCCACTCGATCCGCACTTCTCCGGTCGCATCGCGGGACCAGCGCACCTCGAGCCGCCCGCCGGGCTGGCCAAGCACGCCGTATTTCGCGGCATTGGTGGCCCACTCGTGCAGCAGCAGCGACAGCGCCGTCAGCTCATGGCCGCCGATCTCGATCAGGGGGCCCTGCAGGTCCATGGGCGCGAGGCCGTCGTAGGGCTCCAGCGAGGCACGCACCGCATCCTCCAGCGACAGCACCTGCCGGGCATTGGCATGGGACCGCTGGGTCAGGTCATGGGAGCGGGCCAGCGCGTTCACCCGCGACTGGATCCCCTGCACGAGGTCCGGGACGGAGGAGGTGGACCGGCCGGCGATCCGCACCATGCCCGAGATGATCGAGAACATGTTCTTCACGCGGTGGTTCATCTCGCGCAGCATCATCTCGCGGATGTCGCGGTCTTCCTGCTCGTTCGTGACGTCGAAGACCACGCCGAGGATGCGCGCGGTGCGGCGGCTGTGCATCCGCTTGCCCACCATCTGGACCGAGGTGTAGCGCGGCCCCTCCCCGTCGATCCGGAAGGTGATGTCGATGGCATCGCCGTCTTCGCTGACGTCCGCAAAGGCCCTTGCCACGCGGTCCCGGTCCTCCGGGTGCACGGTGTTGATGAACTCCGCGATCGCAAGCTCGGGGTCCGAGGCCGCGAGCATGGAGGACCCGGTGTGATCCAGCCGGATCGTGCGGGCCCGCGGATCGCATTCCCAGACCGAGAGCAGCGACACGTCGAGGGCGAGGCGGAGCCGTTCCCCCTCCTGCTGAAGCGCTTCTTCCAGCCGCAGCGCATCGGTGACCTCGCTGAAGACCAGCGTGGCCCCGTCGAGGTCCTTGTCGCGGCTGACGTAGGGCGTGATCAGGAGCGACCACGTGCGTTCGTCCTCGCGGTCGGCGACCCGCAGGTGACGGACCTTGCCGTCGCGCAACACCTCGCGCGTCGCCTCCAGCACCTCGTCGTTCTCGCGCAGGGTGCTCGTCACCTCGGTCAGCGGACGCCCCCGGTCGGAGCTGCGGAAGGGATAGATCGACTGGATCGCGTCGGTGAAGTTCCGGATGTCCATGTTGGCATCCAGCACCAGCAGCGGCATCGCGGTGGAGGCAAAGAAGTTCGACAGGTCGGCGTTGGCGACGGAGAGTTCGTCCACCTTGCCCTTGAGCTCGTCGTTGACCGTGGAGAGCTCCTCGTTCGTCGACTGGAGCTCCTCGTTCATCGACATCATCTCTTCGTTGGAGCTCTTCAGCTCCTCGTTCGCGGTCTCCAGTTCCTCGACCGTGGTGTGCAGCCTGACGCGGGTCGAACGCAGCTCGTCCTCGAGGCTCTGGACGTGGCTGTCCATCGGCTCGAGGGAGTCGAAATCATCCTCCTCGGCGGATTCGAAACGGTCGGTGTCCCGGAAGACAACGAGGAAGGTGCCGTCGGTCAGCGGCTCGGCGATCATGTCGAAGGCCTGCCGCCCGAATTCGGACTGCGCCACCAGCCCGCGCGAGATCGTGCGCTTCTTGCTTCGGCTGATCTGCCGGATCATGGCCGAGATCCCCTCGCGCACGCCGGGGCGCGCGACCGCGGGGGCAAAGCGGTTGCCCTCCGCCCCGTGCGAGAAGTCGAGATACTTGCCCAGCCGGCCGGTGGTCCGAAGGATCTCGCCGCTGGAGGAGACCCGCAGGGTCGGCGGCGCATAGGTCGCGAGGATGCGCTCGATCGCCCCGCCGTCGCCCCACTCCAGCCGGGTGGAGCGCTGATCGTCTTCGCGCGGTCGGCGGCGGGCCGGCATGTCGCGCCCGTCCTGCCCGCGCAGGTGCAGCGGATATTCCGGCCGCCCTTCGGTCCGCTCGAAGATCCGCGCGCCCTGCTCGATGGGACGGAAGGCATGGTCGAACCGGCCCACCGTCTCGGAGGGGCCGAGGAACAATGTCCCCCCGGGCTTGAGCGCGTACTGGAAGATCGGCAATGCGGCGGCCTGCAACTGGTCGCCGAAGTAGATCAGCAGGTTGCGGCACGACAGCAGGTCGATGTTCGAGAACGGCGGATCGCGCACGATGCTGTGCACCGAGAAGCGGATCATGTCGCGGATCTTGGCGGAGATCTGGAACCGGCCGTCCCGCGCCACGGTGTAGGTGTCGCGCATCTCTTCCGGGATATCGACCAGCGCCGCCTGCGGATAGGAGGCCTCCCGCGCGAGGCGCAGCATCTGCTCGTCGATGTCGGTGGCGAAAATCTGGATGTTGACCGATCGTTTCTGCAGCCGGCACTCCTCGGCGAAGAGCATGGCGATGGAATAGGCCTCCTCGCCGCTGGAGCAGCCCGGCACCCAGACCCGGATCTCGTCCTCGTTTCCACTGCCGCGCACCAGCGGCTTCACGCAGCGCTCGCGCAGCTGTTCGAAATGCTCTTCATCCCGGAAGAAGCGGGTGACGTTGATCAGCAGGTCGCGGAACAGGAACTCGCATTCGCTGGGGTCGGCACGGATGTGACGCAGGTACTGGTCCGCATCCTCGAGGGCGAGCACCTGTACCCGGCGCTGCACCCGACGCACCAGCGTGGATTTCTTGTAGCCCGAGAAGTCGTGGCCGACGAAGTTGCGAACGACGGTGCAGATATCGGCAAGGTTGCTCTCGACCGTGCTGGCCAGCGCCCGGTCCGACTTGTCGAGGAAGCTGTGGGCGTAGAACTGCTGGATCGCCTCCACGATCAGCGAGGGACGGCGCACGAAATCCACCAGCCCGGTGCCCTGCGCCGAGGTCGGCATGCCGTCGTACTTGGCGGTCTCGGGGTCCTGCACGATGCAGAGCCCGCCATGTTCCTTGATCGCGCGCAGACCCGCGCTGCCGTCGGCCCCGGTGCCGGAGAGGATCACGCAGGCGGCAAAGCGGCCCTGATCCAGCGCGAGGCTCTCGAAGAAATCGTCGATCGGGCGGCGCAACCCGCGCGGCTGACGGAATTCCGTCAGGTCCAGCACCCCGTCGCGGATCGACAGGCCCGAGCCGGGCGGGATGATGTAGACATGGCCCGCCGTCACCTTCTCGCCCCCCGACACCTGCCGCACCGGCAGATCCGTGTGCCGCGCCAGCAATTCGGCCAGCAGGCTCTCGTGGTTGGGGTCCAGATGCTGCACCACGACATAGGCGAGGTTGTTGTCGCGCTGCGCGCCCGCCAGCATTTCGCGGATCGCCTCCAGCCCACCGGCAGAGGCCCCGATACCCACGACGCAGAGACGCTCGCGGTCAGGGGTGTCTTTTCCGCCGTCGCGGAGGGTCTCGTCTTCGTCTCTCATGCCTCATGCCTGCGTGGCAGGCCCGCCTGTTGTCGCGTCACGTTTCGGTATCCCGAAGCGAAAGCTGTGCCATCACCGCGACGCTGTCTGCAAGCAGCTTGGCCGACTCCATCATTGCAAGCCCGCTTTCACGTCCGATCTGCTCCACGTCGGTCAGGGCGCGGCGCAGCTTCTCGTCGTTCGCGCGCAGCCTGGAGCGCATCAGCGCCGTGGTCATGTCGAATTGCGAGGCGAGGATGTAGCGGGTCCGGCCCGCGTTGTCCTTCAGCCGGGTCATGAAGACGTAGTTGTGAAACGTCGTGCCATCCTTGCGGTAGTTCAGGATCGGGAAACGCCCCTGATCGGGCCCCTGCCCTCGCACGAAATCCCCCAGCGCACGGCGGGTCTCTTCGGTCGTCCCGGGGCCCTGCAGGAACCGGCAGTTGCGATTCAGCACATCGTCCGCGTCATAACCGGTCAGCTTGCAGAAGGCGTCATTGACCAGCACGAGCGGCGTGTCCCCCCCGGTCTCGGAGAGGGCAAGGGCCACCGTCGATTTGTTCAGGTACTGCGCAAGCGCTGAAGGCAGGCTCGAGACGTTATCCATGGGGTCTGCGATTGTTGACTGTCAGACGCACTAAATGTGCCGAACCCGCGCGAAGGCAAGGGCTGGCGGGCAAGGGCGTCGCCGGAGGCCCCAATTGCCGGGACGGATGCCCGGCGGCGCCGCGATCTGCACAGGCCAAAGCCCCCTCCCGGTCAGCGCAGCGCCTTGGTCATCTGCGGGTCAAGCCGGTCGCGCAGCCCGTCGCCCACGATGTTCACCGCCAGCACCGTCGCCGCGAGGAAGAGCGAGGGATAGAGCACGAGCCCCGGGTTCACGAGGAACATCGAGCGCCCTTCGGCCACCACGTTGCCCCAGCTGGGGATCTCCGGCGGGGTGCCCGCGCCGAGGAAGCTGAGGTAGGCCTCGGAGATGATCGCGGAGGCGCAGATGTAGGTCGCCTGCACCACCAGCGGGGTCAGGGTGCTGGGCAGGATATGGCGCAGCACAAGCTGCTTGTCCGGCGTGCCGGCGGCAACCGCCGCCTCGACGAATGGCTGTTCGCGCACGCTCATCACGATGCCGCGGACAAGGCGCGCCACGCGGGGCACCTCCGGGATGGTGATCGCGATGACGATGTTGCGGATCGAGGAGCCGGCCAGCGCCATGAAGGCAATCGCCAGCAGCACCGAGGGGATCGCCATCAGCCCGTCCATCACCCGCATGACCACCACGTCGACCCAGCGGATCAGCCCGGCGGCGATGCCGATGGCCAGCCCGATCAGTGAGGCGACGCAGGCCACCGTCAGCCCCACGGTGAGCGAGATCCGCCCGCCGTAGAGCACCCGCGCAAAGACATCGCGGCCCATCAGGTCGGTGCCGAAGGGCTGGCCCTCGACCGCGGGTTTCAGCCGCTGGGTGACGTTCAGCGCGACGGGATCGAAGGCGGTGAAGAGCGGTGCCCCGAAGGACAGCAGCGCCAGCCCGCCCAGCAGGAATATCCCGATGGAGAGCCAGATGTTCTCGGCCACGAAGGCGGGCACGGCACGCAGCGGCGCCAGCACGGACCGGGGGGCGGCGGGGGAGGTCTGATCGCTCATCGCGGGCTCACTTCTGGTACTTGATGCGCGGATCGAACAGCGAGTAGCTGAGATCGACCAGCAGGTTGATCAGGACATAGGCCACGGTGAAGACCAGCAGCATCGCCTGGATCACGGGATAGTCCTTGCGCACGATGGCATCGACGGTCAGCCGCCCCAGCCCCGGCAGGGCAAAGACCGTCTCGGTCACCACGACGCCGGAAATCAGCATCGCGATACCCACGCCGATCGTGGTGACGATCGGGATCGCGGCGTTCTTGAGCGCGTGGAAGATCAGGATCGGCGGGGTCGAGAGCCCCTTGGAGCGGGCGGTGCGGATGTAGTCGTTGCCGAGGATCTCGATCACGCTGGCCCGGGTCATCCGGGCGATCAGCGCCACGTAGATCATCCCCAGCGACAGCGTCGGCAGGATCAGCGACCGCAGCCAGGGCCAGAGCCCGCCCGAGATCGGCTTGTAGCCCTGCACCGGCAGGATCTGCGCCTTGAGCGCGAAGAGGTAGACCAGCACGTATCCCAGCACGAAGACCGGCAGCGAGAAGCCCATGACCGCGGTCATCATCACGCCCCGGTCAAAGAGGCTGCCGGCACGCCACGCCGCGAAGGTGCCCGCGGGCACACCCACGAGGATCGCGAAGCTGATGGTGGTGATGGTCAGCGACAGCGTCGGTTCGATCCGCTGCATCATAAGCGCCGAGACCTGCATGTCGGAATAGATCGAGGAGCCCAAGTCGCCCTGCAGCACGCCGAGGATCCAATCCCCGAACTGGATGTAGAGCGGCCGGTCGAGGCCGAGCTGGATGCGGATTTTCTCCACGTCCTCGGGTTGCGCGAAATCGCCCGCGATGACGGCGGCGGGATCGCTGGGGCCAAGGTGCAGAAGCATGAAGATCAGCACCGAGACGACGAAAAGTACGGGGATCGTCGCCAGAAGGCGTCGCAGGATGTAGCCGAGCATGGGCAGTATCGCGTCCGTTGTCTTTAAAGGGGTCTTGAAGGGGTCCTGGAGACGGGCCGGGACCCGAAGGACCCGGCCCGGAAGGTCGGCCGGAAGGTCTTATTCGACCTCGATGTTCCAGAAGCCGAGCACCGGCGAGGACAGCATCCCCGACACGTTCGAGCGCCATGCGGAGGGCGAGGTGATCTGGCCCAGCATTACGAAGGGCGCGGTGTCCATCATCAGCGTTTCCAGCTCTTCCATGATGGCAAAGCGCTTGGCCTGGTCGGGTTCTGCCGCCCACTTGGCGCGCAGGGCCTCGACTTCCTCGTTCTGCGGCCAGCCGAACCAAGCGGTTTCACCGGCAGCCACGCCCGAGTGCGAGATCGGCGAGGCAGAGCCCACGCCCGTACGGGTGTGGAAGATGCTCCAGCCGCCGTCATCCGGCGCGTTCTTCGAGGACCGGCGCGAGGTCAGCGTCGCCCAGTCCATCGCCTGAAGCTCGACCTTCACGCCCATCTGGCGCAGCAGGTCGGCGGTCAGCAGGGCAGTCGGGCCGGAGGGGTGGTCGGTCGGGTGCATGACGATCACGGTCTCGCCGTCATAGACCGAGGACATCAGCTCCTTGGCCTTGTCCATGTCGCTGTCGAGCATGATCTCACCACCGCCGGCGCTGGTTTCCATCGGCGTGTTGCACATCATCAGCGAGGGGCATTCCTGCCAGTAGTCGGGGTTGCCGACCATGGCGGTCATGTAGTCGGACTGCTTGACCGCATACATCATCGCCTGCCGCGCTTCCTTCTTGTCGAAGGGCGGGTAGAGGTGGTTCGGACGCAGGATCACGATCAGGCCGAAGGGATCGAGCACACCGGCCTCGGTGTCGGGGTTGGCTTCGACCACCGGCAGCAGGTCGGCGGGCGGCGCTTCCCAGAAGTCGATCTCGCCGGTCTGCAGCGCGGCCAGCGCGGTGGCGGGATCGGGCAGGTAGGACCAGACCACGCGGTCGACCTTCACCACCTTGCCGCCCGCGGCGCCGTCGGCGGGTTCGTCACGGGGCACGTAGTCCTCGAACTTGTCATAGACGACCTTGTTGCCGGGCACCCATTCCGCCTCGTTGAAGACGAAGGGACCGGAGCCGGTGTAGTCCTTCACCTGCTCGAAGGGATCGGTCTGGGCGACGGCCTCGGGCATGATGAAGGGGCCGGAGAGACCGGCCAGCGTGTCGAGCACGAGGCCGAATGGCGAGGCCAGCTTGAGCTCGAAGGTCTTGTCGTCGACGGCCGTCAGGCTCTCGGTCGCATTGGCCAGCGCCCCGCCAGCGTTGTCACGCGCTTCCCAGCGGGTGATCGAGGCGATGACGTCCGCGGTGGTGACCGGATCGCCGTTGTGGAACTTGAGCCCGTCGCGCAGGGTGAAGGAATAGCTCATCCCGTCATCGGAGATGGAGTAGTCCCCGATCATCTGGGGCTTCGGCTCCAGCTTGCTGTTCATCGCGAACAGCGTGTCATAGATCATGTAGGCGTGGTGCCGGGTGATGATCGCAGTTGTCCAGACAGGATCGAGGTTGCGAAGGTCGGCGTAGGGGACCGCGTTCAGAACCTTGTCCTGCGCCAGCGCCGGACCGGTCAGACCACCGGCGATGGCCGCGGCGGCGAGCGCCATGCGGATCGTACCGGACACAGTCCTTCCAAAACTTTGTACAGCCATTATTGGCTCCCTGTTGTATTGTTTATTTTTGTTACGACGCAAACAATGCGTCACCATGATCCCCGCCGACGTCAGCGGGGACTGGTCAATTGCAAGGCAGAAATAGGTAATCCTGCCTACATACCCGAGGTTTGATCGTTTTTTGATTTAATCAAAAGACATTTATTGTACGAAGAACAAGAAATCCGAGATATCCGGACAAGCCTGCTGGAAAAGCCAGCACTTGCACCGCCAATACGCAGAGGAGCGCGCCATGGCCGAGGCCACAGCCGCAGGACCCGCCGCCGTACCGGCACGGGAGACGACACAGCCATCCGACGCGCCCGTCCTCGCTGTCCACCGGCTCGAAACCCACTTCTCGGGCGCCAAGGGACCGGTCGCGGCGATCCAGAACGTCTCCTTCGAGATCCGCCGGGGCGAAACCCTCGGCCTCGTGGGCGAGAGCGGCTCGGGCAAGAGCGTCACAGCGCTGTCGATCCTGCAACTGCTGCCGAAGCGCAACGCCAGGATCGCGGCCGGGTCCGTCCGCCTTCTGGGCGAGGAACTCGTCGGCGCCAGCGAGTCCCGGATGCGCGAGCTGCGCGGCAATGCCATGGGCATCGTCTTCCAGGAGCCGATGACCAGCCTGAACCCCGTGCTGCGGATCGGCTGGCAGATCGGCGAGGCCGTGCGCCGCCACCAGGGCCTGCGCGGCGAGGCCGCCCGCGAACGCATCCTCGAGATCCTGCGCCTCGTGCGCATCCCCGAGCCGGAACGGCGCCTCAAGCAGTTTCCCTTCGAACTCTCCGGCGGGATGCGCCAGCGGGTGATGATCGCCATCGCGCTCGCCTGCCGCCCTGCCCTGCTGATCGCGGACGAGGCGACGACAGCGCTCGACGTGACGATCCAGGCGCAGATCCTGCAGCTGATCGCCGACCTCCAGAAGGAACTGGGGATGGGCGTGTTGATGATCACTCACGACCTCGGCGTCGTGGCCGAGACCTGTGACCGGGTCTGCGTCATGTATGCCGGTGAAGTGGTCGAAAGCGGCTCCGTCGCCGAGATATTCGAGCGCCCGCTGCATCCCTACACGAAAGGCCTGCTGAACTCGATCCCGCGCCTGCCGGACCCCGGCCGCCCGATCGAGGCAGAGGCCGCGCCGCTGCCGGAACTGCCCGGGCAGGTCCCCGCCCTCACCGAGATGCCCGCCGGCTGCCGCTTTGCCGACCGCTGCCCCTACGTGCAGCCCAAGTGCCGCGAGACCGCGCCGCCGCTGACCTCCATCGACCCGATGGGCACCGGCAGCGACCGCAAGACCGCCTGCTACGAATACCAGCGCCTGCTGGCCGACACCAAGGAGACGGCCGATGCTTGATGCCGCACAAACGTCACAGGACACCGTTCTCAGCGTCGAGGGGCTGACTGTCCACTACCCGGTCCGCAAGGGGATGCTGGGGCGGCAGGTGCAATATGTCCATGCCGCCGACGATGTCAGCTTCACCCTGCGCAAGGGCGAAACGCTGGGCCTCGTGGGGGAAAGCGGCTGCGGCAAGTCCACCGTGGGCCGCTCGATCCTGCGGCTGGTGGAGCCGACTCGGGGCAAGATCCTGCTGGGCGACACCGACATCACCCACCTTGAGCGGGGCGAGATGCGGGCCCATCGCCAGAACCTTCAGGCGATCTTTCAGGACCCCTATTCCTCGCTGAACCAGCGGATGCGGGCCTTCGACCTCGTGGCGGAGCCGCTGCGCAACTTCGGCCGCCCGGTCACCCGCGAGATCATCGCCGATCTCTTCCGGCAGGTGGGCCTACGCCGGGACCAGATGGACAACTTCCCGCACCAGTTCTCCGGCGGGCAGCGCCAGCGCCTCGTGATCGCCAAGGCCCTCGGCCTCCAGCCCGATATCATCGTCTGCGACGAGGCGGTCTCGGCGCTCGACGTCTCGGTGCAGGCGCAGGTGATCAACCTGCTGACCAAGCTGCAGCGCGAGCATGGCATCGCCCTGCTCTTCGTGGCCCATGACCTTGCAGTGGTGGAACATATCTCGCACCGGATCGCGGTGATGTACCTTGGCCAGATCGTCGAACTGGCCGAGAAGCGCAGCCTTTTCGCGCAGCCGCGCCACCCCTACACCCGCGCCCTGCTGGACGCGGTGCCCGTGCCGGACCCGAAGCGGCGGCTGGAGGCCGGGCGGATCATCCCCGGCGATGTGCCCAGCCCGCTGAACCCGCCCGCAGGCTGCCGCTTCCACACCCGCTGCCCGCTGGCCTTCGACCGCTGCCGCAAGGAGGCGCCGGTGCTGAAGCAGGTCGCGACGGAGCATCAGGCCGCCTGCCACCTGAACGACGCCGCCTGAGCGGCTCGACAACGGATACCGCCCCTCGCCCCGGATACCGCCCCCCGCCCGCCATGCGACCGCGCCTTGGCTTGCCGCCCCGTCACCGGCCCTCTATGGCTGGGAGGACAACCGGGACGACAGATGACACACGCCGCGCCAGAACCTTCGCTGACCGATCAGGCCTTCGAGCGGATCCGCAAACTGATCCTGCGCTCGGACCTCGAACCGGGGGCCGAGATCTCGGCAGCGCAGCTCTGTGACCGGCTGGGACTGGGCCTTGCCCCGATCCGCGCCGCGCTTGCCCGGCTGGAGCAGCATGGCCTCGTCGGCGCGGTGCCGCGTCGGGGCTATATCGTGGCGCCGCTGACCCTTCAGACCGTGCGCGACGTCTTCGAGATGCGCCTGCTGCTGGAGCCCGCCGCCCTGCGGAAGGCCGTGGGCAAGGTGGATTTCGCGCATCTGGAGGCGTTGAACGACGCCTGCCTGCGGGCGGGGCGCGACGGGACGACGGATGGCCGGATGGACTACCTCGTCGCCAACCGCGAGTTTCACCTCTACCTCGTGCGGCTCTGCGGCAATGCGCTGATGACGGAGACGCTGGCGCGGGTGCTGGACGAGTCGACCCGGGTGCTGCACCTCGGGCTCAGCCACCAGAACCGCAGCCGCGATGACCGCACCACCCACAGCGCCCTGATCGACGCCCTGCGGCGCGAGGATGGCGAGGCCGTGGAGGCCGTCACCCGGGAAGAGGTGCTGACTTCTCGCCGGCTGGTGATGGACGCGATCTTGTCGAGCGAGATGTTCCGGAGCCTGAGGCTCGAAACCCAGCGGGGCTGATGCCGCCCCGCCGGGTGTAGGGGATCACTCCTGCACGGTCGCGGCGAGGCTGCCTTCCCAGAACACCAGCTTGGAATGGGCGAAGCGCACGATCTGCGTGCCGATCACCCCCATGGCGGCGAGGCTGACAAGGGCCGCGAACATGACGTTCACCTCCATGGTCAGCGCCGAGGCGTTGATCAGGTAGCCGAGCCCCTCGGAGGAGGAGACGAACTCTGCCACCACCGCGCCGATCAGGCTGAGGACGATGGCGATCTGAAGGCCGGCGAAGATATGGCCCGCCGCACTGGGGAAGCGGATTTCCCAGAAGGTGCGCCAGCGGCCCGTGTTGGCGGCGCGCGCCATCTCCAGCAGGTCCGCGGGCGTCTGCTTGAGGCCGACCACCGTGTTCACGAAGACCGGGAAGAAGCAGACCAGCACCACCATGATCACCTTCGACGTCTGATCGAAGCCGAACCAGACGAGGATCAACGGCGCCAGCGCCACCTTGGGCATGGATTGCAGCGCGATCACCAGCGGATTGATCAGCCGCTCCGCGATCCGCCATTCCGAGACGATGGCCCCCACGAAGATCGCCGCGACGCAACCGATGATATAGCCCATGGCGGTCGAGGAGAGCGTGTAGAAGAAGTGGTGCCAGAACAGCCCGTCGATATAGCCGGTCTTGAGCGCGCCCAGCACGGCCAGCGGCTTGGGCAGGACGTAGCTCGGCACATCCCAGACATAGACCGCGACCAGCCACAGCGCGAGGATCGCCCCGAAGGTGATCAGCGGATAGAGCGCGCCTGTCAGTTTCTCTTTCATGTCGGGCCTCACTTATCCAGATGCGAGAAGATGCCGCGCAGGTGGCGCGTGTAATCCGTGAACCGGGCCTCTGACATCGTGTCCATGGTGCGCGGGCGCGGCAGGTCGATGGTCAGGTCCTCCACCAGCCGCGCGGGGCGGGGCGAGAGCACGATGACCCGGTCCGAGAGGTAGACCGCCTCGGGGATGGAGTGGGTGATGAACATCACCGTCTTGCGGGTCTCGGTCCAGATCCGCTGCAGGTCGTCCATCATGGTTTCGCGCGTCATGGCGTCGAGCGCCGAGAAGGGCTCGTCCATCAGCAGGACCTTGGGATCGTTGACGAGGCCGCGCACGATGCCCACGCGCTGCTGCATCCCGCCCGAGAGTTCTGCCGGGTAGCTGTCCGCGAACTGCGCGAGGCCAACCATGTCGAGCAGCCGGCGCGCGCGCTCGGCCCCCGCCTTGCGGTTCAGGCCCTGACTGCGGACCGGCAGCGTGACATTGTCGAGCACCGTCTTCCACGGCAGCAGCGCGGGCTTCTGGAACACGACACCCACGTCGGAGCGCGGGCCCGTAACGGTCTCACCGCCCACCGAGAGCGCCCCGCCCGAGGGCTTGAGCAGGCCCGCCGCGACCCGCAGCAGGGTGGACTTGCCGCAGCCGGACGGGCCGAGGATCGAGACGAATTCGCCATCGCCCACGTTGAGCGAGAGGCCCTTCACGGCCTCGATGCGGCCCTTCTTGGTCTGAAATGTCACGTCGAGATCTCTGGACACCACCAGCGGCATCCCCAGAGGGTCCTGACGCCCGGCAACCTCCGCCACCGAGTCGATACGCGCCCTGTTCAGCTGTGCCACGGCAGTACTCCTGTCAGCTTTTGGCAATCAATCCAGACACCTAACCCGTCGATCAGCTCTGGCGACCAGAAAGTGACCGGCAGCGACGCCTGAGTGGATCGCTTATTGATTTGTCTAAATTCGTATGTTGACATTTTAGAGCGGTCAACATGATGCTCCTAGAAAACCGACGTAAATCGAACAAGGGATGTAAAACGATGGATTCTGTGGCCAAGGCCCCCGTCCGCACCGCTGAAGACGTGGCCGCGCTGCGCAATCTGGGCGCCCTGCTCGCCCCGGCCGGACAGGATCCCTGCCTGATCGAGGTCGATCCCGATTCGACCGGCCCGGCGACAGAGATCACCCGCGCCCGCCTCGGCGCGGCAGTCGATGCCGTCGCCGCGCAGCTGCAGGCACGGGGCCTCGCCCCCGGCGCACGGGTCGGGCTGATCTCCGGCAACCGCTGGGAGTACATCGCCGCCTACCTCGGCATCATGGCCGCGGGCTTCGTCGCCGTGCCGGTGAACTTCAAGCTGCCGCGCGACACGGTCACCTGGCTCTGCGGCGATGCGGAGATGCAGCTCGTCTTCACCGATGACGCGCGCCGCGACCTCTGCCCGGTCGGGCTGGCACAGATCAACTTCGACCACGACTGGGCGGCGCTGGAAGCCGCGGGCGGCAACACCGCCGCCACCCTGCCCGCCCCCGGGGCCGATGCGATGATCCTCTACACCTCGGGCTCCACCAGCCTGCCGAAGGGCGTGCCGCTGTCCCATGACGGGCAGCTCTGGGCCCTGCGCAACCGGCTGCACAACAGCCCCGCCTACGGCAGCAACCGGGTGATCGCGGCGGCGCCGCTCTACCACATGAACGCGCTCTTCACGGCCAAGGTCGCCCTCGCCTCCGGCGCGCGGCTGGTGCTGATGCGCCGCTTCGATGCGGCGGGCTTCGTGACCGCGATCTCGGACCATGACGTGACCATGGTCACCTCCGTCCCCACGATGATCGCCCTTGCCCTGCGCGAAGGGGAGGCCCTGGCCGCGGCGGACCTGTCGGGCGTGCGCTTCGTCGGCATGGGCTCCGCCCCGGTGACGGAGCAGCTGGTGAAGGCGACCAAGGCGGCCTTCCCGAACGCGATCGTCTCGCTCGGCTACGGCACGACGGAAAGTGGCCCCTGTGCCTTCGGCGCCCACCCCGAGGGCCTGCCGAAACCGGCGCTGTCGCTGGGCTATCCCCTGCCGGACGTGGACCTGCAGCTGCGCGGCGGCGAGACCCGGGGCGAACTGCTGATCCGCACCCCCGCCGTCATGCGCGGCTACCTGAACAACCCCGAGAAGACCGCCAGCGTGCTGGATGCCGAGGGCTGGTATGCCACCGGCGACCTGATGCGCCGCGATGCAGAGGGCTTCTTCTACTTCGTGGGCCGCGCCGACAACATGTTCACCTGCGGCGGCGAGAACATCTATCCCGAAAACGTCGAGGACATGCTGAACCGCCACCCCGGCGTGGCGCAGGCCTGTGTCGTGCCGGTCCCGGACGAGGTGAAGGGCCAGAAGCCGGTTGCCTTCGTCGTTCCGCAGGGCACCCCGACCGAGGCCGAGATCCGCAGCTTCGCGCTGGAGAACGGCCCCTCCTACCAGCACCCGCGGCGGGTGATCTTCCTCGACGAGATGCCGCTGGCCGGCACCAACAAGGTCGACCGTGCCGCCCTGACCCGGCGCGCCGCCGACGAGGCCGCCGCCTGACCCCCTATTGCCATCGCGCCCCTGCGGCGCCCCTGACATGACATGACGAAGGACGACCCGAACATGAGAGCAGCTGTAATCCACGAACATGGCGCCCCCGAGGTCCTGAAACTGGAAGAGGACTTCCCCAAGCCAACCGCCGGCCCCGGCGAGGTGATCCTGCGCGTCGGCGCCTCCTCGCTGAACTACCACGATGTCTTCACCCGCCGCGGCATGCCCGGCATCAAGGTGCCGATGCCCATGATCATGGGCATCGACGTGGCCGGCACCGTGGCCGAACTGGGCGAAGGCGTGGAAGGCTGGAAGATCGGCGACCGCGTGCTGGTCGATCCCGTCGACCGCGAAGGCAAGCGCGGCCTGATGGGTGAGATGGTCCATGGCGGTCTGGCCGAATACTGCCGCGCCGAGGCCCATTCGCTGGTGCCCGTGCCCGACGAGGTGACGCTGGAACAGGCGGCGGCGCTGCCCGTGGCCTATGGCACCGCCTACCGGATGATGATGGTGCAGGGGCAGATCAAGAAGGGCGAACGTGTCCTGATCCTCGGCGCTTCGGGCGGCGTGGGCACCTGCTGCGTGCAGCTGGCGAAATCCGTGGGCGCCGAAGTCGTCGCCTGCGCGTCGTCGCAGGAGAAGATGGACCGTCTCAAGGACCTCGGTGCGGACGATTGCATCAACTACATCGAAGAAGACATCGCCAAGGCCGTCTACAGCCGCTACGGCAAGCCGCACCGCCACAAGCCCGGCAACGGCGTGGACGTGGTGATCAACTTCACCGGTGGCGAGACCTGGGCCCGCTGCATGCGCACCCTGCGTCCCGGCGGGCGCATCCTGACCTGCGGCGCGACGGCGGGTTACGACCCCAAGACCGACCTGCGCTTCATCTGGACCTACGAGCTGACGATCCAGGGCTCGAACGGGTGGAAGCGTGAAGACCTGCACAAGCTGCTGGAGATGGTCGCCGCGGGCGAGCTGACCCCGATGATCGACACCGTCTTCCCGCTGGAGGCCTCCAACGAGGCGCTCGCGCTGATCGAGGATCGCAAGGTCTTCGGCAAGGTCGTGGTGACGCCGTGAGCGACGCACCCGAGAAACTCGACGTTCCCGCGATCCAGGCGATCTTTGACCGCTCGGCCATGATCTCCTTCATGGGGCTCAAGGCCGAGACGGTGGACTACGACGCCATGGTCTTCACCGCCCGGATGCCCCTGCGCGACGAGCTGGCCCGCGGGGTCGGCACCGGCCAGTTCCACGGCGGGGCCATCGCGGCCTTCATCGACACGGTGGGCGATTTCGCCGTGGGGATGATGGTCGGTGGCGGCGTGCCCACCACCAACATGCGCGTGGATTACATGCGCCCGGCCATCAACACCGACCTGATCGGCATCGCCACCGTGCGGCGCATGGGGCGGTCGATCGCGGTGGTCGATATCGACGTGACCAACGAGGACGGCAAGCTGCTGGCCATCGGTCGCGCCAACTACGTGCCCAAGACCGGCTAACCGGCAGGCACCCCTCCGGCCGGCGCAATCCTGCGGCGGCCGCATCCCCCAGTCCGACAACGGAGCTACCCATGACCACTGCACAGACCAAGCTGCGTGGCGCGATCAGCGCGCTCGCCCTCAGCCTCTCGCTCGGCGCGGCCCTGCCCGCCGCGGCACAGGACCTGACCCCTGTCACCTTCGGCAACCCGACCTCGATCAGCATCTCGCTGGCGCCGCTGATCTTTGCCCGCGACGCAGGCTATTTCGAGGACGAGGGCCTCGACGTCGAAGTGCTCGAATTCAAGGGCACCGGCGTGCTGCTGCCCCAGATCGTCGCCAAGCGCGTCGACATCGGCTACCCCAACCCGGATGCGCTGATCATCTCGCGTCAGCCGGGCAAGGAACACCTGCCGCTGAAGTTCTTCTATGACGTCACCCGCGTCTCGGGCTGGGAATTCGTCGTGCCCGCCGACAGCGAGATCCAGACCATTGCCGACCTGAAGGGCAAGACCCTCGGCGTGGGCGCCATGACCTGGGGCAACATCCCGATCACCACCGCCCTGCTGAGCGAAAATGGCGTCGGCGAGGACATCAAGATGGTGCCCGTGGGCGTCGGCGGCCCGGCCTTCCTCGCGCTGGAAAACGGCACCGTGGACGCGCTGAACCTCTTCGACACCCAGCACGCCACCATGGAAGCCGCCGGCACCGAGATCCGCCGCCTCGACATGGGCGCCAAGTACACCGGCCTCTTCTCCAACAGCTTCATCGCCCACGAGGACACGCTGGCCGAGAAGCCCGAGGTGCTGGCCGCCTTCGGTCGCGCCTTCGCCAAGGCGACCGTGGTCTGCGACGAGAACCCCGAGGTCTGCGTGAAGACCTTCTGGGAGGCCTACCCGAACCAGAAGCCCTCGGAGGGCACCGAGGAAGAGAAACTGGCCTCCAACGTGACGGTCATGACCTCGCGCACCGCCAAGTTCTCGGACTTCCAGGGCGGCGAGGAGCTCTACGGCGCCTTCCCGCGTGAAGGCTGGGAGAACTTCATCGAGGTGCTGCACACCGGCGGCCAGCTGGAAAGCACCGAGATCAACGTCGACAGCCTCTACACCAATGACCTCGTCGAGCAGATCAACGACTTCGACAAGGCCGCGCTGCGCAGCGAAGCCGACGCGATGTGATCCCGTCTCCGGGCGGCCCTGAGCGGGCCGCCCGGGGCATCGCCGCAACGTTGCGGCACAGTGAAATGTCAGATTCTTGCCCGGGGCGCAGCGCTGCGCTAGGCTTTCGGGGCATCTCCCGGGGGACCCGCCTTACATGACCGATCTCGCCACGGACCCGCAGCGCGCCGAGAAGGTCAGCGACCGGGCCTTCGACCTGCTCCATGACGCGATCGTCACCTGCGACCTGCTGCCCGGCGAAGTGCTCTCCGAACCCCAGTTGCAACAGCGCTTCGGCCTCGCCCGGGGGTCGTTGCGGCTGGCCCTCGACCGGCTGATCCAGCTGCGCCTCGTGGCGCCGATCCACCGCCGCGGCTACGAGGTGGCCCCGATCACCGTGGCGGACGTGCACCAGGTCTTTGGCCTGCGCCGCCTGATCGAACCGCCCGCGACCGGGATGGCCGTGGGCCGCGTGGACATCGCCTATCTCGAGGACCTGCGCGACACCGCCCCGCCCCTGACGGGCATCGGGGAGAAGGAACTGACGCGCCGCATTCTCGACCACAACCGCTGCTTCCACATGCATATCGTCGAGGCCGCCGGGAACCCCCGGATCAGCGCCATCGCCAAGCAGGTGATCGACGATATCGACCGGCTCTATTTCGTCGGCCTCGTGAAGAACCCGAATTTCCAGGCCATGCGCCGGGATCACGCCAGCATCGTCGAGGCGCTGAAGGCGGGCGATGCAGCCCGCGCCGAGGCGGTGGCCCGCGCCCACGTGGACAAGGGGCTGGAGATGGCGATGGATTCGATCCTCGAAACCGCCAGCCTCAGCCGGCTCAGCCTCGCCCGGCTGTGAGCCCGGCTTGCGTCAGGCCGCGAGAGGCGTCTCGTCCGACAGGCGGCCCGAGATCAGCGCCGCAAGCGCCAGCATCACCGTTGCGGTCCCCAGCACGAGGGGCAGGCCACCCAGCTGGTAGGTCAGCCCCGAAAGCAGCGTGCCCAGAAGCCGCCCGCCCGCATTGGCCATGTAGTAGAAGCCCACGTCCATCGTGACCCGCTCGCTCCGGCTGAAGGCGAGGATCAGGTAGGAATGGAGCGAGGAGTTGATCGCGAAGATCGCCCCGAAGACCAGCAGCCCGACCACCAGCGTCACGGTCAGCCAGGGCGCGGGCCCGGGCGCCGCCAGCACCGCCACCGTCAGCACCGCAGGCACCGCGCAGAGCAGCGCGGCCCAGCCCCGCGCGGCACGGATCAGCGCGCCCTCCGGCCGGCTTGCCGCGCGCAGGACCTTGGGCGCACTGGCCTGCACCGCGCCGTAGAGGATGATCCAGAGCGCCATGAAGCTGCCGATCATGAAGAAGGCCGCGCGGTTGCCCGCCTCGCTCCCGTCGGAAAGAACAGCGTAGAAGTAGATCGGGATGCCCACCACGAACCAGACGTCCCGCGCCCCGAAAAGGAAGACCCGCGCGGCGGAGAGCCAGTTCACATTGGCGGATTTCGAGAAGACCTCGGAGAACTTCGCGCCCTTGCGGCCGCGCGGCAGCCCCGCGGGCATGAAGAGCATGACCGCCACGAGGATGAATGCCAGAACGACGGCCATACCCAGCACCGCCCAGACGAAGCCGAAGGAAGCCAGCAGCACCGCGCCCAGCAGGAAGCCCACGCCCTTCACCGCGTTCTTGGAGCCGGTCAGCACCGCCACCCAGCGAAAGAGACCGCCCCCCTCGGAGGGCGCCAGCAGCTTGACCGCCGACTTGGAGGACATCTTGGCAAGGTCCTTGGCCACGCCGCTCGCCCCCTGCACGCACATGACGAAGGCCACGGAGGCCGCCACGCTCCACGCCGAGTCGAGCTGCGTCAGCGCCAGCAGAGCTGCGACCTGCAACGCAAGCCCGGCATAGAGTGTCGAGGTCAGCCCGAACCGGGCCGCGATCCACCCGGCGGCGAGGTTCGTCACCATCCCCGCCACTTCGTAGAGCACGAAGAGATAGGCCAGCTGCACCGGCGAGAAGCCCAGCGTGTGGAAGTGCAGCAGCACCAGCATCCGCAGCGCCCCATCGGTGAGCATGAAGGCCCAGTAGGCCGCCGTGACGGCGACATAGGCCGAAAGGCCCTCCTGGGGTTTGGTCTGGGCGGTCATGGCAAGGTCTCGCGCGGGGTTGGAGAGAAGGTGTGCCGACAGCGGACGCTCAGAGCGCGGCGCCGACCATCAACGCCACGTCGACCAGCCGGTTGGCATAGCCGAACTCGTTGTCGTACCAGGCGTAGATCTTCACCTGCGTGCCGTTGATCACCATGGTCGAGGGCGCGTCGATGATGCTGGAGCGGGCGTCGTTGGTGTAATCCGTCGAGACGAGGGGCCGCGTCTCGTAGCCGAGAATGCCCTTGAGCTCGCCCTCGGCGGCGGCGGCGAAGGCGGCGTTCACCTCCTCGGCCGTGGTCTCGCGCGCGACCTCGAAAACGCAGTCTGTGAGCGAGGCATTGAGCAGCGGCACCCGCACGGCATGGCCGTTCAGCCGACCCTTGAGCTCCGGGTAGATCAGCGTGATCGCCGTGGCCGAGCCGGTCGTGGTCGGGATCAGCGAGTTCAGCGCCGAGCGCGCCCGGCGCAGGTCCTTGGCGGGGCGGTCCACGATGGTCTGCGTGTTGGTGACGTCATGGATCGTGGTGATCGAGCCGTGCCGGATCCCGAAGGTTTCGTGGATCACCTTCACCACCGGGGCGAGGCAGTTCGTCGTGCAGGAGGCCGCGGTGACGATCTGGTGCAGGGCCGGATCGTAGGTCGCCTCGTTCACGCCGTAGACGATGTTCGCCGTCGCCCCGTCCTTCACCGGGGCGGACACCACGACCTTCTTCACGCCGGCGGCGAAGTAGGGCGCCAGCTTGGCCTCGGTCTTGAAGACGCCGGTGCAGTCTATGACCACGTCCACGCCCTCCAGCGGCAGCGCGGAGAGGTCCCCGGTCCCGATGAAGGGCAGCCGGGTGCCATCGATCGTGACGCTCTCCGCGTCGTGGTCGAAACGCGCATCCCAGCGGCCATGCACCGTGTCGAATTCCAGCAGGTGCGCGTGCATCTCGGGGTCGCCGACCGCGTCGTTGATCCACGCGATCTTGGCGCCGCGCTCCAGCAGCGGTTTCAGGGCGAGCTTGCCGATCCGGCCAAGGCCGTTGAGGGCGTAGGTGGTCATGCTTGATCCTCGGGTTTGGTCCGGCCGATGTCATCGACGGCGTTCTGCAGGGCGATCCGGTCGAGGCTCTCTAAGGGCAGCGCCGCAAAGGCCTCGATCCGGCTCTTGAGCGCGCCATAGGCCTGCTGGAAGGCCAGCGCCTTCTCGGCCTCGGTGCCGTCGGCCTTCACCGGGTCGGGCATGCCCCAGTGGCCGCTGATCGGCTGGCCTTCCCAGGCCGGGCATTCCTCGTTCGCGGCCAGATCGCAGACCGTGAAGACGAAATCGAGGTCCGGCGCGCCCGGGCCCGAGAACTCCGACACGTTCTTCGCCCGCAGGACCGAGATGTCGTGCCCCTTGTCCCGCAGCACCTGCAGCGCGAAGGGGTTCAGCTCCGAGTAGGGGCGCGTGCCGGCGGAGTAGACGGTGAACCTGTCGCCCGCGGTCGCCCGCAGGATCGACTCGGCAAAGATCGAGCGGGCGGAATTGCCCACGCAGATGAAGAGTACGTTGAACGTCCTGTCGGCCATCGGGGTTGCTCCGGTTGGGAAGGGGCTGCAGAGATCGGGGCGACCCCGGCAGCAGTCGGTGAAGAGATGGGTAAAGAGTGCCTGTAACGCTGACATGTCGACCGTGTAGCGCAGCGAGGTGCCCACCCGGGTCTGCTGGACCAGCCCGGCCCGCTGCAGCGCCGCGAGATAGGCGGAGAGCGTGCTGGCCTTGAGGTCGAGGACCGTGGCCAGTTCCCCCGCCGGCACCCGGTCGGGATACCGGCGCATGAGCAGTCGGAACACCGCGAGGCGCTGCGGGTGGCCGAGGGTGGCGAGTTGATCGGGAATCTCTTTTTCCATATTTCGCGAAATACCAAAATATAAAAATCACGCAAGAGGTTTCCCGACCCGCGCCGCGATTTCCTGCCCGATGGAGCGTGACACACTCCTGACAAGGGACGCCACGTTGCGCGCGGCGCCCCGCCCCACCGGTCGGGCGCGCCGTGCCTCCCCGGGCGGCACCCCCGTCGTTCCCTCGGGACAGAGGATCGCAGCATCGCCATTCGGCTTGGACCTGCCCGCGCGGGTCTGTAACCCTGTCCCGGACCAACCCGAAGAGGGAGCCGCCCCGCCATGGCCACCGAAATCGAACGCAAGTTCCTTGTCGCCCGCATGCCCGATCTGGCCCCCCTGCGCGCCGTGGCGATCCGGCAGGGCTACATCACCCGTCCCGACGACAGTTGCGAAGTCCGGCTGCGCCAGAAGGACGGGGCCTATCTCGTCACCATCAAGGGAGAGGCCGGGTTGGTGCGAGAGGAGCACGAAGCCCCGATCCCGAAAGCCACCTTCGACGTCCTCTGGCAGGGCGTCGCCGGCAGCGTTGAGAAGACCCGCCATATCGGCGCGCTGGAGAACGGCCTGATCTTCGAACTCGATGTCTTCGAGGGCCCGCTCGCGCCCCTGACCATGGTCGAGGTCGAGTTCGACAGCGAGGAAGCCGCCCATGCCTTCGTCCCGCCGGAGTGGTTCGGGCAGGAAGTCACGGCGCAGCGGGCCTACAGCAACCGGGTGATGGCTTTCCGCACCCGGGGCGTGACCTGAGCCTCCGGCCCCTCGCGCCCTGCGAGCGGTGGGGCGCCGATGTCAGGTCATCGACGGCACGGGACCGGCGCGTGGCAGGCCCGCCTGTGATACAGAGGGCGAAACCCTGTCAACGCCGCCCCTCGCAGCCCTGCCCCCTCAGCTTCGCCCCCTAGAGCTTCGCCTGTCACAGCCATGCACCGCCGCAGCCTCCTGATCGCTCCCTTGCTCACCCCGTTCCTGTCCCTGCCCGGCCACGCCGGACCGTCCCCCGCCTGGACCCTGTGGCGCGACCGGTTCGTGGCGGCGGATGGACGGGTGCAGGACGACCTGCAGGGCATCAGCCACTCCGAGGGCCAGGGCTATGGCCTCCTGCTGGCGCAGGCCTACGGCGACCGGGACGCCTTTGACCGGATCGAGGACTGGGCGCAGCGCCACCTGGCGATCCGTCGGGACCGGCTGATGGGCTGGAAATGGGAGCCGGGACAGGGCGTGACCGACTGGCACAATGCCACCGACGGCGACCTGTTCCGGGCCTGGGCGCATCTGCGGGCGGCGCGCGATTCCGGCTGGGCGGGCTCGGAGGGCCGGGGAGATGCGATCGCGCGGGACATTGCCGCGCTCTGCCTCGCGGCCGATCCGCGCGCGCCGGACGAACGGCTGCTCTCTCCCGGGGCCGAGTTGCAGGATACCCCCGGACGGGTGCTGGTGAATCCGTCCTACATCCTGCCGCGCGCCCTGCGGGAGTTGGGCGAGGCGGCCGCCATCGATGCGTTGATCCGCACGGCGGACCACGGCACGACGCTGCTGGCAGAGTTGGCGCAGGCCGGCCCGATGCCCGACTGGGTTCGCGTCACCGAGGCGGGCTTCGAGGCACCAGAAGCCTATCCGACGGGCAGCAGCTATGACGCGATCCGCGTGCCGCTCTACCTCTGCTGGTCGGGCCTGCCCGCGCATCCGGCGGTGCAACAGGCCCTGCGCAGCCTCACGGAGGACACCGCCCCGGGCGAGACCGCCATCGACCGGGCGCGCGACGGCAGCCTGCGCGGGACCAGTACGGACCCCGGCTATCGCGCCATCGCCGAGCTGGCCGCGGGTCGCAGGATCAATGCGGATGCACAGGCCATCGCCGCGCAACCCTACTACCCCGCGACCCTGCTTCTGCTGGCTCAGGTGGCGCAGGCGGAAGCGGGCGCCTGACGCGCCGTTGCGGCCCGGACATCGGTGCTTGAAAGCGTGGCGGGACAGCGTGACCGGGGCACAGCAGGAAACAGCCAATTGCGCGCCGCAAAACAGTGTTTCCCTCGACAGAGGACCGCGCGCGACTAGACTGTTGCAGCAGGAAGACCGGGACGAAAATCATGAAAATATTCCGCATTATTATCGGCTTGGCCGCGATCGTATTCGCCCTCTGGGTGATCGTCGGGGAACAGATGTCCGGCGCGAGCGCGGACGCTGTGGTGAACGCTCCCGTGGTGACGATCCGCGCCGGCACCGCCGGTGACCTGACCCTGCCCGACCGCGAATTCGGCGCCCGCGTGGAGGCCGGCGAAACCATCGCGCAGGTGATCGACCCGCGCGTGGACCGCATCCGCCTCGACGACCTCGCCATGGAGCTGGACTTCGCCCGGGCCGAGACCGCCCGGACCGAGGCGGACCTCGCCGCGACCCGCGCCTTGCGCGAGGCGCTGCTGGACCGGACCGAGACCTTCCGCAGCGCCCGCATCGAGGAGTTGGAGACCCGGCTCGACCACGCGCGCAGCCGGCTCGACCTGCTGGAGAACGGCGCAGGCACCGATGCAACGCGCCAGCGGCTGCGCGACGCGGTCGATGACACCCCGGACCGCCTGCCCGCGGAGCCGATCCTCGACGCGCTCGCGCTGGATCACGCGCGCGAACGGGTCGCCGTACTGGAGATCGCCCTGCGCGCCGCGCAGGATGGCGTCTTCCTCGGGGACGGCTACAACGACAGCCCCAACGCGGAACAGCGCGCCACCGAGCTGGACTCCCAGATCGCGCAGCTGGAAAACAGCCTGGCCGAGGCACAGGCCCGTCAGACCGCCTATGCCAACCGCCTGTCCCGGGCGCAGGTGCAGGTGAACCAGCAGGGCGGCGGCGACATCACCGCCCCGGTCAACGGGCGCTACTGGGAGGTCCTGCAGGCCGATGGCGTCAACGTGCAGCGCGGCGACCCGATCCTGCGGCTGCTGGACTGCGACCATGTCATCGTCACGCTTTCGGTCACGGAGCGGATCTACAACACGCTCACCGTCGGCGACACGGCCGAGTTCCGCCTCGCCGGCAGCGCGCAGGTCTTCGACGCGACGGTGGCCCGGCTGGCCGGCAGCGGGGCGGCGACGATCTATGAACACCTCGCCGTGGCCCCCAGCCAGCGCCACCTCGAACGATACGACGTGACGCTGCTGGTGCCCGGCCTCGCCACGGACCCGGATCTCGCCTGTGCCATCGGACGCACCGGCCGCGCCTTCTTCGACCGCCGCCCGCTGGACTGGCTGCGCGGCTGATGCTGCCCTTCCCGCACCTCGGAGAGCTGGGCTCCAGCGTCACGCAGGTCTCGCTGGTGGCCGGTCTCGCCCTGTTGCTGCCCTACGTGATCAACCGCGAGAGCAACCTGCACCGCAGCCTGCTCTTCGGCCTCGCCTACCTGCTGATCCTGCGCTACGCCTGGTGGCGCGGGACCGAGACGCTGGCCCCGCTGGAGTTGAGCATCGACGCCATCGCCAGCCGCCTGCTCTTCGGGCTCGAACTCTTCTCGCTGATCGGGTCGCTCTCGGCCTTCGTGATCCTGTCCCGGGTCACGCAGCGCAGCAAGGAAGCCGATGAACACGCCCATTGGTGGGGCGAGCAGGAGCCGCGCGTCGCGATCCTGATCGCCACCTACAACGAGGACCGCGACGTGCTGGAGCGGACCATCGTCGGGGCGAAATCCCTGCGCCACCAGAACAAGGAGGTCATCGTCTGCGACGACAGCCGCCGCGACTGGCTGCGCGACTTCTGCGCCGAGCAGCAGGTACGCTACATGCGCCGGCCCGACAACAAGGGCCAGAAGGCGGGCAACATCAACCACGCCCTCGACCGGCTGGCCGAGGATCCGGTGGTGCCCGACTACGTCGCCGTGCTGGACGCGGACTTCGTGCCACACCGGGGCTTCCTGTCGCGCACGCTAGCCCTGTTCCACGACCCCGAGGTGGGCCTCGTGCAGACGCCGCAGCACTTCTTCAACCCGGACCCGATCCAGCACAACCTCGGCCTGACCCGCTCCTACCCGGACGAGCAGCGCTTCTTCTTCGACCACATGCAGCCCTCGCGCGATGGCTGGGGGATCGCCTTCTGCTGCGGCACCTCCTCGATCTGCCGGTGGGAGGCGCTGCGCGACGTGGGCGGCTTCAACACCGAAAGCGTCACCGAGGACTTCATGCTGACGCTGGTGCTGCAGAACGGCGGCTGGAAGACAGTCTACCTGTCCGAACCCCTGACCGAGGGCCTCGCCCCCGAAGGGCTGAAGGAATACGTCACCCAGCGGGCCCGCTGGTGCCTCGGCCTGATGCAGATCGCCCGGTCCAGCCTCGGCCCGCTGGCCAAGCACAACCTGCGCCTGCGCGACCGGTGGAGCGTGATCGACTCGATCTTCTACTGGACGACGACCTTTCCGTTCCGGATCGCGGCCATCGTCTTTCCCCTGCTCTACTGGTACTTCAACATCACCGTGGTGGATGCGCGCCTGCCCGACGTGATCAGCTATTTCGGCTGCTACTACATCTGGATCATCGCCGTGCTGAACATCCTCAGCCGCGGCATGGTCGTCCCGATCCTCAACGACGTGAGCCAGCTGCTCGGCGCGATCCCGATTTCACGCGCGGCCTTCACCGGGCTCTTCAAGCCCTACGGCCACCCCTTCTCGGTCACGGCGAAGGGGGGCGACCGCTCAAAGGTGCAGGTGCAATGGCGCCTGATGGCCCCCTTCGCGATCGGCTTCGTCCTGACCCTCGTCGGCCTGTGCCTCGGCATCGTGTCGGACAGCTTTGCCTTCTACGACGCGGGCGACGGCAAATGGGTGATCCTGTTCTGGACGCTCTACAACCTGCTGGTGCTGGCGGTGACCACCATGGCCTGCATCGAGCTGCCCCGGCAGGAGATCCACGTCAGCGACAAGCCCGAGCGCGTGACCTTCGAGGCCGAGGGCGTGTCTTGGTTCCTGTGGATTTCCTCGCTGACCTCGGACACCGTCAAGCTGCGCGGCGTCTCGCTGCCGATCGAGACACGGGGCACGCTGCAGATCGCGGATGTGCCCGGGGACCTCGCCGCCTATGTCATCGGCACGACGCAGGACGGCGTGCGCCTGCAACTGCTGCCCGACGCAGCGCAGCGCGAGGCCCTCTTCGTGCGGTTCTACGCCGAGGGCGAGGCCCCCGGCGTGATCAGCGTCCGCGGCTCGGCCCTGATCCGTGACGTCGTCCAGCGGCTGTCGCGGGCGCCCCGCTCCGACTGAAGCGGACCGGAGCCGCCGGAGGCCCGCCGAACGGGCTCAGGCGTCCGGAGACTTCGGCCGCCCGGATTGAAGCCGGGCGAGCGCCCAGGCGATCCGGGCCGCCTCGCGGGTGACACCCCCCTCGGGCAGATAGGGATCGCGGCCCTCGGCCAGCCCACGGGCCGCGGTGGCCAGCACCCGGAACGGTTGCAGCACGATCAGTGAGAAGAGCACGGTCATCACGGCAAAGATCACCACCACCACGGCGGCGGCGATCAGCACGGTCGAGCGCAGGCTGGACAGGCCGGGCCGGAAGCTGTCGCTCTCGATCCGCCCGGCCAGGCGCCAGCCGAAGGAGGGCAGATCGCCATAGGTGACACTGGGCACGAGGGAGGTGAAGTAATCCTGCCCGTCCGGCCATGTCGCCCGCGTGGCGCTGCTGCTCCCGATACGCGCCGCGCGCAGCAGCGAGAGTTCCTCGGCCCCGGGCGCGGTGCCTTCGGGTGCGACGATGACATCCCCGGCCGCGTTGATCAGGAAGAGGTCGATCGCCATGATGCGGCCCGTCTCGCGCACCGTGTCTACCAGCCAGTTCATGTTGATATGCATCGCCACCACGCCGACGACACTGCCGTCGGCATCGCGCACCGGCTGCGCGAGGTCGATGAAGCGCAGCGGCTCCTCCCCCTCCTTCTGCAACGCGTTGGCCAGCAGCACCGCCTCGTGCACGTCTCCGGCAAAGCCGTTTTGCAGCCCGTTGCGGAACCACGGCCGCTGGCTCACGTCCGCGCCCACCAGAAGCCCGTCGGAGGCCGCGCGCACGATCCCGTCCGTTCCGGCGTAGCCGACCCAGGACAGACGGGTCCCCTCGCCCTGCAACCCCTCGATGATCCCGGTGATCCGTTCCTCGTCCGCCGTCGCCAGCATGTTCGACAGGAACACGAGGTCTTGCCAATCGTCCTGGATCGCGCGGGCCACGACCTCGCCGGCGGCGGTGGTGCGCAGGGTCACCGCGCGGTCCAGCGCCTGATCGACGAGGTCGTCGCTGCGGTTGCCGAAGATCAGCGTGATCGCGAGACCGGCCAGCAGCACGGTCACCAGCACGAAAAGCGCCGCCGCCCGCCGGAGCGAGAGGCGTGGCAGGGCGGAGGTGTGGGAGGTGTCGGTCATCGCTCTGTTCCGTTGGTCTGTGGCCAGTGTCCCGACCGGCTCTCTGTGCCCGGGAACGGGTCCCGGGGGCCGCTCAGAAGGTGTTGATCGAGACGCCGATGAAGGCTTCTTCCGCCAGCAGCTTGTAACCGGCGCGCAGGGTCACCGGCCCCTCGCCGATCCGGCGGGTCAGGGCCACCGTACGCGCGTCATAGGCGTCACTGCCCCCGGCCGAGACCTCGATGCCCCAGCCCGAGGGCACGCCAGCCTGGGCGCCGACGTACCAGTCGTTGTCGATCGTGTTGTATTCCCCCAGCAGGTAGACATAGCCGAAGCGCGTGGTCTGGTAGCGGTCCACCGCCAGCTTGGCCCCCAGCCGCCAGTCCTCCTCCGCCCCGTCACCATAGGCGCGCCCGAGGCTGGGACCGACCCGCAAGGTCGCGACATCCCCCAGCGGGAACGCATAGGTCGCCGTCAGGCTCACCGAGTGGCCGCCCACGTAATCGGAGTAGTTGACGCCGAAGGTCAGCGGACCGCGGGCCATGACACCGACGGTGTCGACGCTGTTCTCCGAGACGTCGGTCTTGAAGAACAGCCCGTCCGCCCGCAGGGTCCCTGCGGGCAGCAGGGCCAGCCCCGCGCTCAGACATACCGCCATGGCGGCGCGATCCCATGCCGCTACTGCGGCCCGATCCATTGTCTTGCGGCCTGTCATGTCACGTCCTCGCCTCACCTGGCCCCTTCAGGGCTCTGCGGGGCCGTGTGTCGGCCCGTCGCCTTCGAATACCTGCGTCCCCAACACGTTAACAGATACCGGGCCGGGGCACCCGGCGAAAACCCTCCCCATCGGGCAAAGGCAGCCTTGCCTATACCGAGGCATGCGGACCACCGCACGCCTTGCCCAAGCCCCATGTGAGCGGCGCACTGCCCGATCAACCCAACGCGCGACTAAAACAACCAAGGGTTGATCTAGCCCGACCTAGCAGGGCGGACAAGAGTCACCCCCCCGAGAAGGTCCCGCCAGCGGAGCCCCGCCTGTCCTCCAACCGGACGCGCGCCACGTCGCCCGTCCCGTGCCTCAGCCCTGCGCCAGCACCTCTGCCAACACGCGGGCGGCGGCATCCAGTTCCTCCGGCTCGAAGGCCGCGTAGCCCAGTATCAGGCCCTGCGGCGCCTCCGGCAGCAGCGCGTGGGAGCTCAGCGCCCGGGGCCCGATCCCCCGCGCTTCCGCCCCGGCGGCGATGGCGGCATCGCTCTGCCCGTCGCACAGGGACAGCACCAGGTGCATCCCGGAGGGGTCCGGCTTCAACGCCAGTGCCGCGCCCGCACCTGCCGCCTCCAGCGCGGCCAGCAGATGACCCTGCCGCCGGGCATAGACCCGCCGCATCCGGCGCAGGTGGGTGGCGAAGTCTCCGCTTGCCATGAACTCCGCCAGGGCGGGCTGTGGCAGCAGCGACGCCCGCACCCCGGTCACGGCAAGGTCCTCCCGCACCGCCCCCACCAGCGTTTCGGGCAGGACGAGGTAGCCGATCCGCAGTGCCGGGCTCAGCAGCTTGGAAAAGCTGCCCATGTAGATCGTGCGACGCAGACCATCGAGACCCGCGAGCGAGGGCAGCGGCTGCCCCTGGTAGCGGAATTCGCTGTCATAGTCGTCCTCCACCACCAGCGCGCCTTCGGCCTCAGCCCAGTGCAGCACCTGCAGCCGCCGGGACAACGGCATCGCCCGCCCGGTCGGATAGTGGCGCGAGGGCGTGACCACGGCCGCCGCCGTCCCCGCCGGACAGGCCGCCGGATCGAAGCCGCTCTCGTCGATGCGCACCGGATGCGGCGTCACCCCGCGCCGTGTCAGCAGTCGGTGCAGCGTGGGCCAGCCCGGGTCCTCCACCGCGATCGCGCCTCCGCGCAGGGCCACCTGCTGGCTGATCAGGTCGAAGGCATCCCAGGCGCCGCCGGTGATGACGATCTGGTCCGGCGCCGCCTCCAGCCCGCGCCACGCGGCAAGGTGCTCGCTGATTGCCACCCGCAGCGGGCCCCAACCGAAGGGATCGGCGCGTGCCAGCAGCGCGGGCGGCGGATGGCGCCACGCCCGTTCGAGGTGCCGCGCCCAGAGGCGATGGGGAAAGAGCCGCTGGTCCGGCACGCCCGGCTGGAACGGCAGGTAGGGCGCCGGCGCGGCCAGTGGCGGGGCCCGGCGCGGGGCCGGCGGCGCCAGATGCGGCAGGTCTGCCGCGACGTAGGTCCCGGCCCCGCGCCGCGCCACCAGGTACCCCTCGGCGGTGAGCTGATCGTAGGCCGTGGTCACCGTCATCCGCGAGACCGACAGCTCCGCCGCCAGCGTCCGGCTCGCCGGCAGCCGCGCGCCCGCGTGGCGCCCGGTGCGGATCAGCCCGCGCAACTCTTCCGCCAGCTGCTGTTGCAGCGGTTGCGCCCCCTGCCGGTCCAGTGTCAGGCGGAACAGGGCGGCGTCCAGATTGGACTGGTGAGAAATCGCAGAGGTGGACATGTCGAACACGCCAATAGCGCGGTATCCCCCATCGGGCAATCGAAGAGAAAGGAACATCCCATGGCCGACAGCCTTCCCGTCACGGACCGGAGCCGCCTGCGCCGTTCGCACCAGCGGGGGCATTTCGACCGCGAGACCATCGACGCGATCCTCGACGCGCAGCCGCTGTGCAGCGTCGGATACGTCATGGACGGCAAGCCCTATGTCACGCCGACGCTGCAATGGCGCGAGGGCGATCACGTCTACTGGCACGGCTCTTCGGCCAGCCGCGCGCTGCGCGCGGGCAAGGAGGCCGAGGTCTGCCTCTCGGTCTCGATCCTCGACGGGTTCGTCATGGCCCGCTCCGGGATGCACCATTCGGTCAACTCGCGCTCGGTCACGCTCTTCGGCACCGCCTTCAAGGTGGAGGACCCGGACGAGAAGCTGGCCAAGCTGGCGCGCTTCGTGAACGGCCTCTTCCCGGGCCGGTACGACGGGCTGCGCCCCGATCATGAACAGGACCTGAAGGCGACCATGGTCCTCGGCATGAAGATCGAGGAAGGCAGCGCCAAGGTCCGCACCGGCCAGCCGTCGGACGAGGATGAGGATTACGCCCTGCCGATCTGGGCCGGGGTGATTCCCGTGCAGACCGTCGTGGGCGAGCCGATTCCCGATCCGCGCAATCTGGACGGCGTCGAGATGCCCGCGCATATCCGCGACTTCCGCATGGGCTGAGGCCCCGGGGCGCCTCCGGGCGCCCCGTTTCCCCGCGCCGTCTCAGGAGTGAGAAGAACGGGGTCACCGCGCCCGGCCAGAGCCAAAATGCCCGAAAACCCGGCAGCCTCCCTCGGACGTCCAGAATTCGAGGCAGGCCCACAGACGCCCCGCAGCCCTGACAAGACAGCCATTTTCGCTGATTCTGCCCGCGCCCGCCGTTGTGCCCCCGTTGCAGACCGGCTCGACACATGATTGGATCATTTTCGAGACGCGGCCGAACGAGCCGCAAGGCGGATCGAACGGCGGAAACAGGGTGACCCAGTCCAGCAAGGTAAACTTCCTCGAAGTCGGGGCGCGGCTGCGCGCCCACCGGCTGGGCCGCGGCCTCTCGCCCGAGGACCTGGCGCAGAGGCTGGGAATTTCCCGCGCCGCGCTCTACCGCGCCGAGAAAGGCGAGATCGCCAAGATCGAGATGCTGACCGCCATCGCGGACGAGCTTCACGTCTCGCTGCCCACCTTGCTGGGCGTCGGTATCGAATACGTCGCCAATGCCGTCGGCTTCTTCGAACGCATGCGCCAGATCGAGGACGACAGCGAGCAGATCATCGGCCTCTTCAGCCCGATCTCCTACCTCGTCACCACGGAAAACTACGACCGGGTTCTGGCCGATGTGCTGCGTGAGTCCGTGGGTGGGGGTGCCGCGCCGGACGTGGATACGATCCTGTCGATCCTGTCGCAGAGAAAGCAGCGTTTTCAACAGCGTCGTCCGCTTCTGGCCTCGATCATCTCGGACCAGGACCTTGAGAAATTCCTGCGCGACGGGCTGGAGGGGCGCTTCGATCTCGCCCCGGAGGAACGGCAGGCCCGCCGACGCATGGCCCTGGCCGAGGTGGAGCATATCGTGCGGATGCTGCGCGAGCCCGATATCGGCATCCAGATCGGTGTCGCACGCGAACCGATCCCCTCGACCTCGTTCCAGATCGCCCGCAAGGGCGGCGCCTCGACCCTGACGATCAGCCCCTTCCGGCTGGGCCACAATCCCAACATCCGGGTGGGCGTCGGCCTGATCACCCAGGCCCCCGAGGCGCTGGAGTTGCACGAGGGGATCGCGCAGCGGCTCTGGGCCACCTCGCTCAAGGGAATGGAAGCCGCGGCGCACGTCGAATCGCTGATCGCGAAGCACGGGATCACCTGAGCCGAAGCGCCCAAATTCACGGCAGGTGACCCAACGTGCACGTCAGGGCTTGCGCTGCCGTCTCATTTTTGAGATTTTCCCCATTGACGAAGGACACGCTAGAGTGAACGCTCAGGCATCCATCGCAACAAGGGACCCTTGGGGAGCGTATAATGAAAACCACCTCCATCCTCTTCGCCGCCGTCGCGGCAACCGGCCTCGGCTTCGCCGCACCTGCCATGGCGCAGGACTACGTCGCGAAGATCGGCCATCTCGAATCCACCCAGCAGAGCCGCCACATCCACCTCGAGAAGGTCGCGGAACTGGTGAAGGAGCGCACCGAGGGCGCCGTCGAATTCCAGATCTTCCCGCAGGGCCAGCTGGGCAACCAGCGCCAGATGAACGAAGGCGTGCAGCTCGGCACGATGGAGGCGACCGTCGCCCCCGCCGCCTTCCTCGGCGGCTTCAACCCGCTGGTGTCGATCCTCGACGTGCCCTACCTGATCCCCGAGGACGCCGAGGCCGCCGCCGCCCTGCGCGACGGCCCCTTCGGTCAGGCGCTGCTCGACAGCTTCTCGGACAAGGGCCTCGTCGCGATCGAGCTCTGGCCGAACGGCAAGAAGCAGTTCACCTCGAACAAGCCGCTCGACTCGATCTCCGATTTCTCGGGCCAGAAGTTCCGCGTCATGGACAGCTCGATCCTGATCGAACAGTTCAACGCGCTTGGCGCCTCCGCCATCGCCCTGCCCTTCGGCGAGCTCTACACCTCGCTTCAGACCGGCGTCGTGGACGGCGAGGAAAACCCGCTCGACACCATCCGCGCGATGAAGTTCTACGAAGTGCAGAAGTACCTCGTCGTCTCCGATCACGGTGCGATGGAGGATGTCGTCCTCTTCAACCCGATGTTCTGGGAAAGCCTGCCGGACGACTACAAGACCATCATCACCGATGCCTTCGCCGAAGTGATCCCCGAGATGACCGCCCACAAGGCCGCGGCCGTCGAAGCCTCGCTGGACGCCATCAAGGACGCCGGCACCAACGTCCGCGTCGCGGATGAGGCAGAGCGCGCCGCCTTCCGCGAACAGATGTTCGGCCCGGCCTCCGAGGCCTATGTCGCCAAGACCGGCGAAGCCGGCCAGAAGCTGCTCGACATCTACATGGAAGAAACCGCCAAGTAAGCGGCCCCCGAAAATCTCCCCGTCCCGCCTTCGGGCGGGCCGACTTGCCCGGGCCGGCATTGCCCCGCGCCCGGGTCCTTTGTTTCAGAGGAGTTCTCATGCAAGCCCTCCGCCTTCTCCGGGTGATCGAACGCAGCGTGCTGGTCACGCTCTTCCTCACCATGGTGCTGCTCTACACCGGTTCCGTGATCACGCGGGAAATCGGCGGCACCTTCGCAAGCCGCTTCGCCTGGATCGAAGAGGCCGTGCGCTTGATGAACCTCTTCCTCGTCTTCCTTGCCCTTGGCCTCGCGCTGGAGCGCGGCAAGCACGTCGGCATCACCAACCTGCGCGAGAAGCTGCCCGACCACCTGCACAAGCTGGTGCAGCGCAGCATCGACGTGGTCGGGGTCATCTTCAGCCTCTACGTCGCATGGCTCGGCTGGGGCCTCGTGCAGTTCGTGCTGAAAACCGGCCAGAGCTCGCCCACGCTGGGCGTGCCCATGGGCTACATCTACATCGCGCCGGTGGTGGGCTTCGTCCTGCTGGCGCTGCGTTACGGCCTCAGCCTCTTCGGCGTGATCGACCGCTTTGCGCCGCAGGAGTCCGACGCATGATCCTCACCCTGATTATCCTCCTCGCGGTGGTCCTGCTGGCCGCCGGCTTCGAGATGCTGCTGGTGCTGGGTGTGCCTGCGCTCGCCTACAAGGAAGCCTTCTATGGCAAGCTGCCCGATGCGGCGGTGGTGCAGAAGATCGTGGGCGGCATCGACCATTCCACCCTGCTGGCGATCCCCTTCTTCATCTTCGCCGCGAACCTCATGGGCTCGGGTCAGATCGCACGCCAGCTGGTCGGCGTGGTGAAGGCCCTGCTGGGCCACACCCGCGGCGGCATCGGTCACGTGGTCGTCGGTGGCTCGATGGCCTTCGGCTCGGTCTCGGGCTCGGCACCTGCAACGGTCGCCGCAATGGGCCGCATGGTCTATCCCGAGATGCGCGCGGCAGGCTATTCCGACAAGTTCTCCCTCGGCCTGCTGGTCGCCAGCGCCGAGACCGCCCTGCTGATCCCGCCCTCGATCACGCTGATCGTCTATGGCTGGATCACCGGCACCTCGATCTCGCAGCTCTTCGCGGGCGGCCTCGCCGTGGGGGTCGTCCTCGGCATCGCCTTCTCGGTCTTCGTGCACCTGCAGGCCATCAAGGACGGCGTGGAGCCCGGGCCGAAACTGCCGTGGTCCGCGCGCTTCCGCGCCATGTGGGATGCGAAATGGGCGCTCGGCATGCCGGTGATCATCCTCGGCGGCATCTACTCGGGCGTCATCACGCCCACCGAGGCCGCCGCCGTCAGCGTGGTCTACGCGATCCTCGTGGAAATGATCGTCTTCCGCAGCCTCGACCTGAAGGGCCTCTTCAAGATCACCGAGGACAGCGCGATCAACACCGCGATCATCTTCGTGCTGCTGGCCATGGGCGGGCTGATCTCCTTCTTCGTCACGCTGGCGCAGGTGCCCAACTCGATCATCTCCTTCCTCGACGCGGCGGACGCCGGGCGGATCACCTTCCTGATCGCGGTCAACGTCTGCTTCTTCATCGCGGGGATGTTCGTCGATCCGAACTCAACCATGCTGGTGCTGGTGCCGCCGCTCTACCCGGTCGCGCTCAGCTTCGGGATCGACCCGGTGCACTTCGGCATGATCGTCACCCTGAACGTCTGCCTCGGCATGATCACACCGCCCTTCGGGCTCGACATCTTCGTCGCCTCCTCGACGCTAGGGCGCCCGGTGGCGCAGATCATCGCCGGTGTCTGGCCCTTCGTTCTGGTGAACCTGATCGTCCTGCTGCTGATCACCTACATCCCGCAAATCTCGCTCTTCGTGCCGCGTCTCTTCTTCGGCTGAGAAAGGTCCAAAATGTCCCTGTCTCCCACGATCCTCTCGGTGCCTGCGCCCGAGGGCCTGAGCGCCCGTTGCCTCGAGGCAAGCGCCGTCGTCGTCTCCAACACCCCCGTGAACGGCGAATATCGCCTGCTGGTGCTGGACGCGCCGCGCGAGGCGCTGAATTGCCAGCCGGGCCAGTTCTTCCAGCTGCTCTGCCCCGCGCCGGAGGGGGAGCATCCCTTCCTGCGCCGCCCGATGAGCATCTATGGCTATGACGCCGAGTCGGGCCGCCTCCAGTTCCTCTACAAGGTCGCAGGCGCCGGCACCCGGGGCCTTGCCACCCTGTGCGCGGGCGACAGCCTGAACGTGCTGGGGCCGCTGGGTCAGGGCTTCTCGATGCCCGAGGAGTGGCAGAACCTGATGCTGGTGGCGCGCGGCGTGGGCCTTGCCACGCTGGCCCCGCTGGCGCGCGAGGCACAGGCCAGGGGACGCCGTCTCACCGCCATCTGCTCCGCCCGCAGGCCGGAACTGGCCATGTCGGTCGAGCTGTTCCGCGACTACGGCGCCGAGGTGATCGTGGTCCATGACGAGGATGGCTCCTCCACCCCCGAGGCACTGCGCCCGCTGATCGAGGCCCGCATCGCGGCAGGTCAGGTCGATGCCTTCTACACCTGCGGCTCCTCGCGGCTGTTGCGTCTGTTGCAGGACCTTGGCCGCACCCACGGCATCCCCGGCGAGATCGCCATGGAACAGCAGATGGCCTGCGGTCTCGGCATGTGTCAGGCCTGCGTGCGCCCCTTCCGGGTGGGCGAGCGCGTGATCCAGCGCCGGGTCTGCCGCGAAGGCCCGGTCTTCCCCATTGCGGAGGCGATGTGATGAAGGACCTGATGACCCCCGACCTTTCGGCGCAGGTGGGCGCGCTGCGCCTCGCCAATCCGATCATGCCGGCCTCTGGCACCTTTTCCGAGGACCTCTCCGATGTCTTCGACCTCGACATCCTCGGCGCGCATGTCCTGAAGACGATCATGCACGGCAAGCGCGACGGCAATCCGACGCCCCGGGTCTGTGATCTGCAAGGCGGGATGCTGAACGCCATCGGCATCCCCTCCAAGGGGATCGAGGATTTCCGGGAACGGATGCTGCCCTACTGGGCCCGCTACGGCGCGCCGCTGGTGGTCTCGATCTCGGCCCATTCGATGGATGAATTCGCCCAACTCTGCGCCGAGGTCTCGCTGCCCGGCGTGGCGGCGATCGAGGCGAATATCTCCTGCCCGAACATCGAGGCCAACGGTCAGGCCTTCGCCATGCGCCCCGAGACGACCCGGGATGTCGTCACCCGGCTGCGCGCGGAAACCGACCTGCCCCTCTGGGCCAAGCTGACCCCCAACACCGGTGAGCCGGTGGAGGTCGCATTGGCCGCCGAGGCCGCCGGGGCCGATGCCCTCGTGGTGGCGAACACGGCGCTTGGCATGTCCATCGACATCAGCACCCGCCGGCCCAGGCTGGGCAATGTCATGGGCGGCATGTCCGGCCCGGCGATCAAGCCCATCGCCCTGCGGATGACCTACCAGACGGCGCAGGCCTGCCGCATCCCCGTGATCGGCTGCGGCGGCATCGCCACGCTCGACGATGTGCTGGAGTTCCTCATCGCAGGGGCGGCCGCCGTTCAGGTGGGCACCGCGACCTTCCAGTCGCCCACCGTCATGGCGCGTCTCGTGGCAGAGCTTTCGGGCTGGATGCAGGCGCAGGGCGTCACCTCGCTGTCGCAGATCATCGGCACGGTCGAGGCCCCGGCAGAGGGGCTGCACGAATGAAGGACCTACAGGCCGATCCCGCCCTCGCCTCGCTGGCGGAGGAGATTTTCGACGGCATCCGCGCCCTGTCGCCGGATGCAGCGGGCGTCAGCCGCCCGGCCTTTTCGGAGGTGGAGACGGCGACGCTCGACTGGCTGGCGGACTTCGCCCGCCGCAACGGGCTGGCGGTGGAGGAGGACGCGGGCCGCAACCTGCTCTTTTCCCTGCCCGAGGATGCAGAGGCCGAAAGCTGGGTGCTCATCGGCTCCCACGTGGACAGCGTGCCCATGGGCGGCAACTTCGACGGGCTCGCCGGGGTCGCGGCCGGGCTGATCGTGCTGATCCGCGCCGCCCGCACTGGCAGCCGCTTCCGCCGCCCGGTCAAATGCCTTGCCATGCGCGGCGAGGAAAGCGCGTGGTTCGGGGCCTGTTACCTCGGCTCCAAGATGCTGACCGGGTCGCTGCCCGCGGATGAACTCGCCGCCACCCACAAGACCGACGGACGCCCGCTGCGCGCGCATCTCGACGCGCTTGGCATCGACACCGCGCCGATCGCGGCCAACCAGCCGATCTGCGACCTGTCGAAGATCGAGGCCTATCTGGAGCTGCACATCGAACAGGGCCCATTGCTGGTCGAACGCAACATTCCCGCCGCGGTCGTCTCGGGCATCCGGGGCAACTTCCGCCACCGGCAGATCCGCTGCATCGGTCAGGCCGGTCACTCCGGCGCCGTGCCGCGGGCCTATCGCCATGACCCCGTGCTGGCCTTTGCCGAACTCATGCACCGGCTCGACGACACATGGCGGCACCTGTCGCAGACCGGTCGCGACCTCGTGCTGACCTCGGGCATCGTGGGCACCGATCCCACGCGCCACGCGATCTCGCGGATTCCCGACGAACTGGCCTTCTCGCTCGACATCCGCTCGCAGGAGGTCGAGGTGCTGGACCAGATGCGCGCCTACCTGCGCGAGCAGATGGACGACATCGCCCGGTCGCGCGGCGTCAGCTTCGACACCGGCGCAGAGGTCGCAGTCGCCCCGGCATTGATGGACCCGCAGATCATCGCGGGGCTGGAGGCGGCGATGACCCGCGCCACGGGCGATCATTTCACCATGGCCTCGGGCGGCGGACACGACGCGGCGATCTTTGCGCAGGCCGGGATTCCCGCGGGCATGGTCTTCGTGCGCAACCGCAACGGCAGCCACAACCCCGACGAGGCCATGGAAATCGGTGATTTCATGGTGGGCACGGCGGTGCTTTCCGCCTATCTGGAGGGCGAAGAATGACCGGACCCCTGCCCATGCCACTCGCCCCCGAAACCCGACAGGATTTCGCCCGCCGCACCGCCCGCGCGCTGCTGGAGATCGGCGCCGTGGAACTGGCCGGCGAGCGGCCCTTTATCCTGTCCTCCGGCGTGGCGAGCCCGGTCTACATCAACGTGCGCAAGGTGATCTCGCATCCCGCGATCCGCGAGATGCTGATGCGCTTTGCCGTGGAGGTGCTGGACGCCGATATCGGCCGCGACCAGATCGACAGCATCGCGGGCGCGGAAACCGCCGGCATTCCCTTTGCCGCATGGATCGCCGCGATGACCGGCAAGCCCATGCTCTACGTCCGCAAGCGCGCGCAGGGCTTCGGCCCCTCCGCGATGATCGAAGGCGAGGCCCGGCCCGGACAGCGCGTGCTGCTGGTGGAGGACCTGACCACGGACGGCGCCTCCAAGATCCGCTTCTGCGAGGCGCTGCGGCAGGCCGACGTGCGGGTGCGCGACGTGATCATGCTGTTCCAGTATGACATCTTCCCCGAAACACGCGCCGCCCTTGCCGACCACGGGCTGCGGCTGCATGCCCTTGCCACCTGGCGTGACATCCTTGCCGTCGCCAAGGAAGGCACATGGTTCACCCCCGAGGAACTGGACCGTATCGCCAGCTTCCTCGACGCGCCGCTGGACTGGTCCGCGGCCCACGGCGGCTCCCGCCGCCTGATCTTCTGACCAAAGGAATAGACAATGTTCACCTTCATTCTCGACACGCTCAAGGAGCAGGGCCGCAGCATTCTCGCCTACGAGGCGGTGGCCAAGAAGTCCTTCACCAAGGCCGTGGCCGAACCCCAGCACGCCGCTGCCTTCTACCTGATCGCCACCAGCGCCGAGAACTTTGCCGACCTGCACGAGCGGATGCCGATGTCGAAGCAGGATCTGGAACAGAGCTTCGAGGCCTTCCAGAAGGACATCGAGGCGCTGCAGGCGGCCTATGAGGCGGGTGAGCCCGAGACGATCCTCGCCGCGCTGAACCGCGTCGCCGCAGCCCGCGCCAGCACCCGCGTCTGATCCTGCTCGCCAGCCCCTTGCGGGCCCAACTGCCAGCCTGAGCCTGGCACCCCGGTCGCAGGCGAGCAGCAGGCGATCGGGCGGCCGCCCCCGACGGTGGCCCGGCCTCGGGGGCCCACTTCAGGCGCGCCCCTTGTGCCTGCGCCCCGCACAACTCTGCCGATGGATCGGCGGAGGGCATCCCCTGTCCTCCGCCGCCGTGCCACGCGGGACCGGCTGGAACGTCCTGTCCCGGGCACATCTCTTGCGGCGCCCTGCCCCACGGGGCGGCGCCGAAGTCACGCAAGCCCGCACGGCACCACGGGTCCGGTTCGCGGCCCCCTCGCGCCCCTCCCCGTCCGGGCGGCGTCCGGGCGGCGTCCGGGCGACCTCACTCGTAGAGCGCGCCCGCCGCTTCCAGCCGGCGCTCCAGTCCGGCAAGTGCCACGTCGGGATCGACACCGGTCTGGTTCGCCACGTTCCTGCGCCAGCCCGCCATCAGCGGCGCAGTCGCCGCCTTCCACGCGTCGATCTCCTTCGGCGAGGGCCTGTAGGTCACGTGGCCCGGGCGTCCCTCCAGCACGGCGCGACCCTTGTGCTCTTCCGCCACCCAGCCTGCGGCCATGCGCTCCGACGCCTCCGGCGTGCAATGCCGGTCGATGATGGCACGGTCCTCGGGGGCGAGCGCCTCGATCCGCGCGGCGTTCATCAGGATCGCAAAGGTCGAACTGTAGAACGGCATATCCAGGTGATGGGTCAGCGTCCGGTCCAGCCCGAAGGTGACGAGACTGTCCCAGGGTGCCGCGATCACCTCGACCGCGCCCTGCTCCAGCATCGCCTGCATCTCGGGCGCGGGGGCGAGGACAGCCTCGCCGCCAAGGTCGCGGATCAGTTCCACCATCGTGCCGTTGGCCGGACGCACGCTGCGCCCCTTCAGGTCCTCCGGCGCACTCAGCGGGCCGGACATCGCGTGCAGCGTGCCGGGATCATGCTGGAAGACGAGGCAGGGATAGACGCCCGCCATCTCCTGCGGCGCGTATTCGGCGTACCATTGCTGGATGGCTTTCGAGCCCGTCACCGCGTCCGAGACCAGCATCGGCATCTCGGTCAGGGACAGCAGCGGGAAGCGGCCCGGCGAATAGCCCTGGTTGATGAAGACGATATCGGCACTGCCCTCGCGGGCCATGTCGTAGTGCTCCGCCGCGCGGCCCAGTTGCTGCGCTGGATAGAGCGCCACCTCCAGGCGCCCGCCGCTCGCGCGTTCGATCGCCCGCGCCCAGGGTGTGAACCCATGGGTGACGAGCGGGTGGTCGGCGGGCAGCCAGTGCGACAGCGCCAGTTCGACGCGCGGCTTGGCGATATTGATCGGCTGTGGCAGCCCCTGCGCCCCGGCCCGGTCCGGGGCTGCGGCGGTTGCGGTAACGGCGAAAGCGAGGGCGGCAAGGCCCCCGGCCAGATCGCGGATCATCCGACGTCTCCTCCCTGACGTGCGGGGCGCCCGCTCCACCGGGCTGCCCTGCGCCTGCTTCGGGCCCGTGGCCCCGGCGCCTCGCCCCGGGCCTCCCCGCCCGCGTCGATTTGCCGTCTTCTCCTCCGGGGAAATCCCCGTCTCCGCCCCCAGCCTAGACCGAAGCGCAGGGGAGCGGAACGGGTATTTTCGCAAGCCCTGCGCTGACGGACCTCTCCGCAGCCCGCCACGCGGCTGGCGCGTCGCTCGCGGGACAGATCGCGGGAACAGCGGTACGCTGGCCGGGCAGGTCCGGCCGGTGCCGCGCCGGTCTCTTTGTGATCGCAAACACCGGTCTCTGGCCAATTTTTGTGATCACAAACATCGAGAATTGTGTGCATCAGTACACAGTCATCCCGCGCAGAGGGCCAACTTTGCCCTTGTGTGAGGGTAAATCCATCAGCCATTCTGAAGGAAATCCTTCAGGATGACGCATTTTCTTCAGCATTTTGAGATGTCTTCACGATACACGAGCGGCGACTCAGCCGTTATTCGCTGAAATCATAGCGGAAATGCACCTCTCCCCCCCGCCTTGCGCGTCATCTTGTCGCCGACTACGCGACAGATAGTCACTGCGCATCTCCGCGCAGACGCTCCCACCCAGATCGGCAGGACTACAATATGACCGACATTCCCGGACTCCCCAGCCGCCGGAGCTTCCTCAAAGCTTCCGCCGCCGGCATGGCACTGAGCGGGCTCGCACTGCCCGCCTCGGCGCAGAATGCGCCCGCTCCCGTGCCGCTTGACCAATACCAGCCCGACTATCTGACCGCAGATGAATGGGCCTTCGTGATGGCCGCGACCGCGCGGCTGATCCCCTCCGAGGGCGATGGCCCCGGCGCCCTCGAAGCCCGCGTTCCGGTCTTCATCGACCTCCAGCTGGCCGGTGACTACGGCACCGCCGATGACTGGTACATGGAAGGCCCCCACGACGCGAACGCCGAGCCCGCCCGCGGCTGGCAGACCCCGCTGAACCCGGCCGAGGTCTACCGTCAGGCGATCCCCGCCTTCAACGCTTGGTGCGAAGAGACCTATCAGGCCGAGTTCGCCGCGCTGGAACCGGCGCAGCAGGACGAGGCCCTGACCGCCCTTCAGAAGGGCGAGGTCGGCCTGCCCGCAGAGGTGCGCGACTTCTTCACCATCCTGCTCGCCAACACCAAGGAAGGCTACTTCGCGGACCCGCAATACGGCGGGAACTTCGAAATGCAGTCCTGGGTCTACATCGGCTTCCCGGGCGCGCGCGCCGCGTTCCGCGAATGGCCGACCCGGCACAACGTGAAATACCCGCTTGGTCCCGTCTCGATCAGCGGTGAAAGGGCATAAGAATGGCACGTCAGGAAAAGAAAAAGGACGTGGTCATCGTCGGCCTCGGCTGGACCGGCTCGATCGCAGGGATCGAACTGTGCCGCGAGGGCCTCGAAATCGTCGCGCTGGAGCGCGGCCATGACCAGAGCACCGTCCCCAACTTCGAGTACCCGCAACAGATCGACGAGCTGAAGTACGGCGTCCGTCTGAAGATGATGCAGAAGCCGTCGCAGCAGACGGTGACCGTGCGCCGCAACGACGGCGAAACGGCCCTGCCCTACCGCTCGCTCGGCTCCTTCCTGCCCGGCAACGGCGTCGGCGGTGCCGGCACGCACTGGAACGGCCTGAACTGGCGCCCCCAGCCCGAGGAACTGCGCCTGCGGTCCTACGTGGCCGAGAACTGGGGCGAAGAGATCATCCCCGAGGGCATGAACCTCGGCGACTATCCCGTCAGCTATGACGAGATGGAGCCCTTCTTCACCCACTTCGAGAAGGTCGCAGGGATTTCCGGCAAGGCCGGCAACCTGAACGGCGAGATCCAGGAGGGCGGCAACCCGTTCGAGGGCTGGCGGTCGGAAGACTACCCGATGCCCCCCACGGCGACGACCTACGACAGCTCGAAGTTCCAGGAGGCCTGCCTGGCCGCGGGCTACCACCCGTTCCCTGCCCCTGCCGGTATCGCCTCCACGGCCTATACCAACCCCTACGGGATGCAGATGGGCCCCTGCAACTTCTGCGGCTTCTGCGAGCGCTACGGCTGCTACCAGTACTCCAAGTCCTCGCCCCAGACGGCGATCCTGGACGCGCTGAAGATGCAGCCCAACTTCTCCTACCGGACCGAGTCCGAGGTGCTGCGCGTGGAACTGGCCGAAGACGGCAAGACCGCGACCGGCGTCACCTACTGGGACCACAAGGCCGGTGAAGAGGTCTTCCAGCCCGCCGACATCGTGATCCTGTCCAGCTACCAGCTGAACAACGTGCACCTGATGCTGCTCTCGGGCCTGGGCGAAGCCTACAACCCGCTGACCGGCATGGGCACGCTCGGCAAGAACTACGCCTACCAGATGAACGGTGGCGTCTCGATGTTCTTCAAGGACGAGAACTTCAACCCCTTCGTCGGCCACGGCGCGAACGGGATGTGCATCGACGACTTCTCGATCAACCAGAACGACTTCGGCGCGCTCGGGTTCATCGGGGGCTCCTACTGGCGTTCGGGCACCTTCAACGGTCAGCCGATCCGCAACATGCCCCTGCCCAAGGGCACGCCGTCGTGGGGCGCAGGCTGGAAGGAAGGCATCGGCGAGTGGTACGGCCACGCCATGTCGATCGGGTCGCACGGCTCGCACATGTCCTATGCCAACAACCACCTCGACCTCGATCCGACCTACAAGGACAAGCATGGCCGTCCGCTGATGCGGATGACGTTCAACTGGCAGGACAACGACCTGAAGATGAACCAGTACATGAAGTCCCAGATGGAGCCGCTCGCGGCCTCCCTGAACCCGGACGTCATGCAGTCGGGCTTCAAGGGGCTCGGCGCGCAATACGACGTGCGTCCGTACCAGACCACGCACAACACCGGCGGCCACATCATGTCGGCGAACCCGACCCAAGGCGCGGTGAACAAGTTCAGCCAGACCTGGAAGGCGCACAACGTCTTCGCCATGGGCGCGGGCAACTTCGTGCAGAACACCCAGTACAACCCCACCGGCCTCGTCGGCGGCCTGGCCTACCACACGGTCAACGCCATCCGGACGCAGTACCTGTCCAACCCGCGTCCGCTGGTCTGAGGAGAGCGTAGATGAAAACTTTTCTCCGTATCATTGCCGGGCTGGTGGTTCTTGGCGTCGTCGCCCTGCTGGCCTTCATCTTCGTGCCGGTGCAGCGTAGCGCACCGGCGACCGATCTGGCCGCTGACTGGCAGCCGGAACCCGGTCAGGGCGAATACGTGATGCATGCCTCGGACTGCGTGGCCTGCCACACCTCCGACGAGGGCGAGAGCATGGCCGGTGGCCGCGCCATCGCCAGCCCCATGGGCACCATCTGGTCGACCAACATCACCCCCGACAAGGACACCGGCATCGGCAACTGGTCCTATGCCGATTTCCGTGGCGCGATGGTGGACGGCGTGACCCCGAACGGCACGCACCTCTACCCCGCGATGCCCTACGAGAACTATCGCCTGATGAAGGAAGAGGACCTGCGCGCCCTCTACGACTACATCATGACCGAGGTTCCCGCGGTGTCGAACAAGGTGCAAGAGACCAAGCTCTCCTTCCCGTTCAACCTGCGCTTCGGCATCCGGGCGTGGAACTGGCTGGCGCTCACCCATGAGCCGGGCTTCACCCCCACCAGCTCGACCGAAGCCGAGACCCGCGGCCAGTACCTTGTCGAAGGTCCGGGCCACTGTGCGGCCTGCCACAGCCCGCGTACCGCCTTCATGTCGCAGGACGGCATCACCGCCTCGGACGAGAGCTTCCTCACCGGCGGCGTGATCGACGGCTGGAACGCCCCCGCCCTGCGCGGTGCCGAGTCCGCGCCCCAGCAGTGGAGCACGGAAGAGCTGGCGCTCTACCTCGCCACCGGCCGCAACGCGCATTCCGCCGCCAACGGCGAAATGGGTCTCGTGGTCGAGCATTCGCTCCAGTACCTGACGGACGAGGACAACATCGCCATGGCGGCGTTCCTCAAGGGGATCGATGGCGCTGACGTGGACCTGCCGGACACCATCGCAGCGGCCGACCACCGCGCCATGGAACCGGCCCCGGCAGATGCCGCAGGCGAGGCAACGGCCACGATGCTGACCGAAGCCAACCCCGACATCTCGCTCGGCGCACGTCTCTACCTCGACAACTGCTCGGCCTGCCACTTCGTGACCGGCAAGGGCGCGCCCGAGATCTTCCCGGAACTGGCGCACAACGCGCTTGTCACCGGGTCGGAGACCAAGCCGCTGATCTCGGTCATCCTGAACGGCGCCGAAGTGCCCGGCACCGCCAAGCGCCCGATGACGCTGCGGATGCAGGGATACGCCGACCGCCTGTCCGATGACGAGGTCGCGGAACTGGCCAGCTTCGTCCGCTCCGCATGGGGCAACGATGCCGGGGCCGTCACCGCAGCCGACGTGGCCGCCGTGCGCGCCGCAGGCGCCGGCCACTGAGCCAGCACCCCAGACCCTGAAACACGAAAAGGGGCCGCAACCGCGGCCCCTTTTTCATATCCTCGTCCGTCTCTTCGACAGGCTCCGCCGCGACCCGCGCGGCTTCCGCCCTCAGCGGACGAGGCCCGTCCGCCCCGACGCTCGACACCCGCCTCAGGCTGGGGCACCACCCCCACGCGCCCGCGCATCGAGCCAGGCCATCTGGCCCTCCGTCTCGATGGAATCCGGGAACTGCTCGCGCAGGGCAAGGATCGCCTCTCCCAGCGACAGGCCCCGGTCGATCAGCAGGCTGGCCGCGATCGTCCCGGACCGCCCCGCACCGTAGTGGCACGACAGCCCCAGGGTCCGCCCTTCGGCCAGCAGCGCCTCCACCTGCGGTGCAACCACCTGCCACTGCTCGGCGAACTCCTGCCCCGGGACGCCGTAGTCCCGGATCGGCAGATGGGCGAGAGGCAGGTCCCGCGCCGCCGCCGCCATGCGCAGCCCGTCAAAGGCGCCCTCCGGCAGTTCCGCCTCTTCCACCAGCACCACCAGCAGCCCGCAGTCAGCAAGTGCCGGGTGATCCAGCGTCGCCGCCAGCCGCTCCGGGTCCGCACCGGGGTGCCCCCCCGCCCCGATGGTCAGGCCGGGAAAGCCCATGGTCACGACACAGCCCCCGCCCGGCACCTCGATGCAGGTGCGGAGACTGGTGCTGGCGCGACGCTCGGCCGCTCGCTGGCTGTCGGTGAAGCGTTTCATCTGGGGACTTTCGCTGCAGGACTGGTAAACGGACACGGTGCCCCCGGGAGAGTTCGGGATGCGGAAAGATGCTGTATACAAGCATTTTCACCAATTCACAGGCATGATTTCGGCACGCCCGCCTATGCCGGCAGGCTTTTGCCGAATCTCCATGTTTTACTGGCTTGGGTGAGCGAAATCCTCGGAACGGCAACGAGACGTGCAAGAATGCCTCGGACACGGCCCCCGATCAGGGCGGCTGCGCCCGGTGAAAACGGACACAGCCGGCACCTCGCAATCACTTTCGCGGGTTCAGCCCCGCTTCAGCAGCGCCTTCCTGAGCCGCCCATGCACGCCCTTCTCCTGGTTGACGGACTGGGTCACCGCGAAATCCGCCGCGAGGGAACAGAGCTGGTAGGCTTCCGTCTCGGTGATATCGACATGCTCGCGGATCATGGCGATCATCTGGCGCAGGGCGATCTGGAGCGCGGTGTCGAGGCTCGCGTGGAAGCCCATCGAGATGATCTCCTCCGCCGTTTCCGCACGGGGGAAGTCGATCGGCGTCTCGCCCTTCTTCAGCACGTCGAAGGTGAAAGTCCCGGTCAGCGCCGTCTCAAGCGCGGTGATGCAGACCTCGCCATCGCCTTGGCAGCCGTGACCATCCCCGCAGGAGAAGAGACCGCCCTCGACATGGACCGGCAGGTAGAGCACCGAGCCCTCGGTCAGCAGTTTAAGGTCCATGTTGCCGCCATGCAGCCGCGGCTGGGTCGAGGCCAGCTCCCCCCACTCGGGCGGCGGGGCCACACCCATGACGCCGAAGAAGGGCTCCAGCGGCAGGGTCGCGCCCCAGGGCAGCTTGCCGGTCTTCGCGGCCCGGTCGATCGGGATCACCGTGGTCGCCTTGCCCGAGACGGGGAATTCTCCCGGCAGGGTGCCCGCGGTCGGCCGCACGATGTTGAAGCCCCAATCGGCGCCGAGGTCGATCTTCTCGATGGTGATCTTCAGCACGTCACCGGGCATTGCGCCCTTGATGGCCACAGGTCCCGTCAGCAGATGCGCGACCCGTGGCAGGTCGGCGGCGAGGATCGCCCGGTGGGTGTCGGTCACGGTCAGGCCGCTCTCCGGGGAGGGCAGGACCTCCTCCTTGCCGGACAGCGTCTCGATCACGATCCGGTCGCCCGCGTCGATCTCCTTCACCGGCGGCAGGTCGGACCAGAAGCGGCCCCAGTGGACAGTGTCGGGCGTGGCGGAAAGGCTGTGGTCGGTCATCGGGGGTCCTCTCGTTTGGTCGGGCAGAGCCTCCCCCCCAGCCCGGCGAAGGTAAAGCCCTAACCGTGGCCCGCGCCTGCGCCCTCACGCACTGCCTCAAATCCGCGCGCCGCACCGCGACAGTTCGGGTTTCCATGGGCAAGACATTGAGAAATCGTTAGCATTACGGGAAGGATATCGCAGGAATTGAACGGAGTGATCCCAATGGCTGCAGGTCAGCGCCGCATCGTCTCGTCCCAGCACCTCTCCGAGGGGCCCGCTGGCGAGGCCTCGGAATTCGAATTCGGGCTCACCATCGCCTACAACAGCTTTTCGCGCTGGATGCAGCGGTGCATGGCGGCAGCCGGCGGGGGCGAAATGTCACCGCTGGAGATCCTCGTGCTGCACAACACGAACCACCGCAACCGCGACAAGCGCCTCAACGACATCTGCTTCCTGCTGAACATCGAGGACAGCCACACCGTCACCTATGCCCTGCGCAAGCTGGTGAAGCTGGAGTTCCTCGAGGCGGAAAAGCGCGGCAAGGAGGTCTTCTACCGCACCTCCGAGAAGGGCCGCGCGCTGTGCGAAAGCTACCGTGCCGTGCGCGAGGACTGCCTGCTCGAACCGCTGCTGGACGGCAATATGGCGGGGGAAAAGCTCAGCGAGCTGGCTGCCGCGCTCCGGGTCCTGTCTGGCTACTACGATCAGGCCAGCCGCGCGGCCTCGTCGCTCTGAGGGCGACCGGTCTTGTCCCCCGGCCAGCCGGGGGCTGCGACGCCCCCGGACTTTTCAAAAATTCCGGACCGGAAAATTCGAATTTTCCGGGTGGGGCGCGCGGGCCCTCTCCACGCTGGAACCTCCCTCACCGCGGGCGTGGAAAAGTCTTGAACCAAGACTTTTCCCAAGAATTTTCCTTAAAATTCTTGGCCGCGGGCGGCGCGCTCAGTTCCCCATGGCCGAGGGCAGGAAGGTGACGATCCCGGGCACCAGCGTGATCAGCAGCACCGCCAGCAACAGCAGCCCGAAGAACGGCAGCGCCGCCTTGGCGATCTTCATGATGTTGGAGCCGGTCAGCCCCTGGATAACGAAGAGGTTGAACCCCACAGGCGGGGTGATCTGGCTCATCTCCACCACGAGAACGAGGTAGACGCCGAACCACAGCGGGTCGATCCCAGCGGCCTCGACCATGGGCAGGATGATCGACGTGGTCAGCACCACGACCGAGATCCCGTCGAGGAAGCAGCCCAGCACGATGAAGAACACCGTCAGCACGGCCAGCAGCGCATAGGAGGACAGGCCGAAGGTCCCGATCCAGGCGGCGAGGTTGCGCGGAATGCCGGTGAAGCCCATGGCGACCGAGAGCACCGCCGCGCCCAGCAGGATGAAGGCGATCATCGCGCTTGTCCGCATGGCCGACATCAGCGCCTCGACGAAATCACTTCGGCTGAAGCTGCCGGTGCAGACCGCGAGGATCAGCGAGAAGAGCACGCCGACCGCCGCCGCATCCGTGGGCGAGGCGACGCCGGTGTAGATCGTCCCGATCACCCCGCCGATAAGCAGCACCACGGGCACGAGGCTGCGCGACGCGCGCAGTTTCTCCCGCAGGGAATACTGCGCCTCCTCCACCGGGATCAGACCCGGCGACATCCACGCGCGCAGTGCCACGTAGCCGCCGAAGAGCGCAACCAGCATGATCCCCGGCAGGATGCCCGCGATGAAGAGCCGGGCGATGGATTGCTCGGTCGCCACGCCGTAGACGATCAGGATCACCGATGGCGGGATCAGGAAGCCCAGCGTGGCCGAGCCCGCCAGCGTGCCGAGGATCAGGCTTTCGGGATAGCCGCGGCGGGTCAGTTCCGGCACGGACATCCGCCCGATGGTGGCCGCCGTGGCGGCGGAAGAGCCCGAGACGGCGGCGAAGATCGCGCAGCCCAGCACGTTGACATGCAGCAGCCGCCCCGGCGCGCGGGTCAGCCAGGGCGCCAGCCCGCTGAACATGTCCTTCGACAGGGAGGATCGCAGCAGGATCTCCCCCATCAGGATGAAGAGCGGCAGCGCGGCCAGCGGCCAGCTGTGGCTGTGCCCCCAGAGCGTGGTGGCCAGCACCAGCCCCGTGGGCGCGTTGGAGAAGAAGGTCAGCCCCGCCAGCGCCACGACCAGCAGCGAGACGGCGACCCAGACACCGCTGGCCAGCAGCACCAGCAGAAGGCCGAGGAGGATCGAAAAGACAACGGGATCGGACATGTCAGGCGCGCCTCATTCGGTCGTGTCGTCGATCAGGACGGGGCGGCGGGCCAGAAGGCTCTCCACCAGCCGGTCGAAGATCGAGAGGGTCAGAAGGATCAGCCCGACCACCATGACGATCTGGGGAATCCAGATCGGGATGGCGATCATCCCAGTGGACTTGTCGCCGTAGTGGTGGCTCTCCAGCAGCAGGGCGAGCGCGTACCACGCCGCGTAGGCCATGGCGCAGCCGGCAACCGCAAGCGCGAAGAGCTCCAGCATCCAGCGTCCGCCCGCCCCCATCCGCGACAGGAAGAGGTTCACCCGGATGTGCCCGCCGTGGCGGAAGGTCGGCGCGAGGGCGAGAAAGCTGGCCGCGGCCAGCATGTAGCCCGCGAAATCGGCATAGGAAGGGATCGTATAGGACAGCGACGGCCCGCCGAGACGGGCCAGGATATTGAGCCCGACCTGCGCACTGACAAGCAGGCAGATCGCGAGGATCGACAGCGCGGCAAGCGCACCGGAGATCAGGTAGAGCGTATCGAGCAGGCGGCGCATGGCGGGGCCTCCCTGATGGGCTGGGGGAAGGGGATACCGCCGCATCGGCCCGCATCACGCGGACGCTCTGACGCGCGGCGGCAGGGGACCTGTCGGAAGAGCCCTCGACCCGAGGCTCAGGGCCATCGGCGCAGGGTGACCCGACAGGGACGCACGAAGCAACGGCCCGGACCCTGTGGCGCAGATGCCCCGCGTATGGCCCGGCGATGGAGAACGGCCCGCCCCCGGAGGGACGGGCCGGACCCGGATCACTGTGCTTCGTAGGCCTCGAGGATCGCCAGCGCCTCGGGGCTGGCCTTCTCTTTCCACGATGCCAGCATCTGCGCACCGATCGCCTGAAGCCCCTCGGTCAATGCGGCGCTCGGGGTGGCGATGGTCATGCCGTTTTCCTGCATCTCGGCGGTCTTGGCCTCTGCCTCGGCCCTGGACATCTCCCAGCCGCGGGTCTCGGCCTCGGCGGCGGCGGCCAGCACGGCCTCCTGCACGTCGGCGCCCAGGCGGTCGAAGGCCCGCTGGTTCACCACGACGATGTTCTTGGGCACCCAGGCGTCGATCGGGGTGTAGGTGTCGACGAAGTCCCAGGCCTTGGAGTTGGCGCCGGTGGAGGGCGAGGTGATCATCGCCTCGACCTGGCCGGTGGTGAAGGCCTGCGGGATATCCGCGGCCTCGACCTGCACGGGCGCGGCCTTGGCGAGCGAGGCGAATTGCTCCAGCGCCGGGTTGTAGGCCCGGAACCGCAGACCGGCGAGGTCATCGACGGTGGCGATTTCGCCGTTGGTGTAGAGCCCCTGCGCCGGCCACGCGACGGAGAAGAGCGGCTTGAGGCCCTGCTTGGCCAGCAGCTCCTCGATCACCGGCTTCTGGGCGGCCCAGAGGGTCTCGGCCTCGGCGTAGCTGGTGGCGAGGAAGGGCTGGCTGTCCATCCCGAAGGCGAGGTCCTCGTTCGCCAGCGTGGAGAGGAAGAACTCGCCCACCGGGACCTGGCCCGAGCGGACGGCGTTCTTGATCTCGCCGTGGGGGAAGAGCGAGCCCGCGGAATGCACCTCGATGGTGAGGCCGCCGTCGGTCGCCTCCGAGACGTCCTCGGCGAATTCGCGGATGTTCTGGGTGTGGAAGGTGGCATCGCCATAGGGGGTCGGCATGTCCCAGGTCTGGGCCTGGGCCGCAGTGGCAATCCCCATCGCGGCGGCGACGGTGAGCACGAACTTGTTCATCTTCATTCTCCTGTCGAAAGGGTGAAGTTGTCTTCACCTCGCTGTCATAACGTTGACAATTTGTCGGCATTTTGCATCATGTGTCAACGAAAACTTCGAAACCCGCGCCCAAGGCCCCTTCCACGATCAATCCGGGAGCCAATAAGAACAGGGCCGGGACCGACCGACAGGGTACAACAGATCATGTTCGACGACGTCTCCGCCATGACGGGCCGTGCAGAGCAGCAACCGGCCGAGATCCTGCCCCTCGGGCGGGATGGCTGGCTGGTGCGATTCGCGCTGACCGCCGCCCCCTGGGCGACCGCCGCGGCGCAGGTCCTCAACGACCGCGCACAGGCCGATCCGCCCGAAGGCGTGCTGCGGGTCATGCCCAGCCTGACCTCCGTCCTCTTTCGCTATGACCCCGAAACCACCGACCGGATCGCGCTGCGCGCCCGGATCGAGCGGTTGCTGGAGGGACGCGACTGGCGCGAGGCCACGCCCGAGCCGGCGGCCCGGGTCTGGCACATTCCCGTGGCCTTCGGTGGTGACCATGGCCCCGACCTCGACGCGGTCTCCGAGCTGTCGGGCCTCGCGGCGGAAGAGGTGATCCGCACCATCGCCGAGACGCCCCTGCGGGTCCTGGCCATCGGTTTTGCCCCCGGCCAGCCCTACCTCGGCCTGCTGCCCGAGGCGCTGGACCTGCCCCGCATGTCCAGCATCAACCCGCAGGTGCCGCGCGGGGCCATCGCCCTTGCCGTGCGTCAGCTCGTGCTTTTCCCCAATGCCTCGCCCACCGGCTGGCGGCAGGTCGGGCGCTGCGCCTTCCGCGCCTTCCGGCCCGAGGCAGAGGCCCCCGTGCCGCTGCGTGCCGGTGACGAGCTGAGGCTTGCCACCGTATCGGGCGGCGAGATGGACGGCCTTCTTGCGGCGGATGATCCGGAGGGCGGCGCCCGCTGCGAGATCCGCCGATGACCGCCACGCTCCTCATCCGCTCTGCCGGTCCGGGGGTCAGCGTTCAGGACACCGGGCGCCCGAACATGGCGCATATCGGCCTCTCGCGCGGTGGCGCGGCCGATCCCCTCGCCCTCCACGAGGCGGCGGCCCTGCTGGGCCTGCGCGCGCCCGCGGCGGCCATCGAGATGGCGGGCATGGGCGGCACCTTCGAGGTCGACGTGCCCATGCGCATCGCCCTGACCGGCGCCCCGATGAGGGCCCGCATCGATCAGCGCGACATACGCTGGAACGCCAGCCACCTGCTGGAACCCGGCCAGCGCCTGACCGTCGGCGCGGCAGAGGTCGGCACTTATGGCTATCTCACCCCCGCGGGCGGCATCGCGACCACGCCGCTTCTCGGCAGCCGCAGCACGCATCTGACCGCGGGCCTCGGCGCGCTGCTCAAAGACGGCGACCGCCTGCCCCTCGGCGCCGATCCCGCGCCCGAGACGCCCGCCATGGGCCTCATCCCCGAGGCGCGGTTCACCGGCGGCACGGTGCGCTTCATCGAGGGGCCGCAGACCGGCCTCTTCGCCCCCGAGACGCTGGCGCGTTTCGAGGAGACGACCTTCACCCGCTCGGCCACCGCCAACCGGCAGGGCGTGCGGCTGGAGACCGAGGCCCCGCCCTTCGCGGCCGAGGTCACCTCGGGCCTGTCGTCGGATTTCATCCTCGAAGGCGATCTCCAGATGACCGGCGACGGGCAGCCCTACGTGCTGCTGGCGGAATGCCAGACCATCGGCGGCTACCCCCGCATCGGCACCGTCATCGGCCCCGACCTCGCCCGCGTGGCGCAGGCACCGCTTGGCGCGCAGCTTCGCTTCCAGCGTATCGGGATCGACGAGGCGGACCGCCTCGCCGCCACCCATGCCGCGCGGCTCAAGACCCTGCGCCGATCGGCCAAGCCATTGGTGCGCGACCCGGCCAGCATTCCCGACCTGCTGGCCTACACATTGATCAGCGGCGTCACGGCCGGAAGAGAGCTGGAGGAGTGAACATGCTCAAGGTGGACCTGAATTCCGACATCGGCGAAGGCTTCGGCGACTGGACCAAGGGCGACGATGCCGCGCTGATGGAGGTGATTTCCTCGGCCAACATCGCCTGCGGCTTCCATGCCGGTGACCCGGACGTGATGGCCCGCACGATGCGGCTGGCGCTGGAGAACGGCGTGGGCATCGGGGCGCATCCCGGGTTCAACGACCTCAAGGGCTTCGGCCGCCGCCGCATCCCCATGAGCCACGCGGAACTGGCCAACATGGTGACCTACCAGCTGGGCGCGGCGCAGGCGATGGCCCACGCCGCCGGGGGCGAGGTGCGCCACCTCAAGCTGCACGGGGCGCTGTCCAACATGTGCTCGGAAGACGCGGACATGGCCCGGGCCTGCTACGAGGCCGCGCTGAAGGTGCAGCCCGACATCGTGATCATGGTGCTGGCCGCCACGGCGATGGAAGACGTGGTGCGCGACATCGGCTGCAACTGGGCGGGCGAGATCTTTGCCGACCGCGCCTACAACGACGATGGCACGCTGGTGGCGCGCGGCCAGCCCGGCGCGGTGCTGCACGATCCGGAGGCGATCACGGCCCGCATCCTCGAGATGCTGAAGGCCGGCGCGATCATCACCGAAAGCGGCAAGCACATCCCGTGCCGGATCGACACGATCTGCCTGCATGGCGACACGCAGGGTGCCGTCGACATGGCCCGCGCCCTGCGCCGCGGGCTGGAGGCCGAGGGCGTGGAGATCGCCGGGCTCTGAGCCCCGCTGCACCGCCAGACAGGCCGTGCCGGGCCCGTGATCGGGTCCGGCACGCTGCGTTCCGGTCCCTGCGACATGCGCCGGAATTGATCCCTCCCGCCCCCGCCCCTATCACGGGAAGCAGGCGCCGCCCCCGCGCGGCAAGGGAGGACGAGACACATGCAACTTGAAGACAGGGTGATCCTGATCACCGGCGGGGCTTCGGGCCTCGGGGCCGCCGTGGCACAGATGGCAGTGGACGCTGGCGCGCGCGTGGTGCTGGCGGACATGAACGCCGAGGCGGGCGCCGCGCAACAGGCCGCGCTTGGCCCGCAGGCGCATTTCCAGCGCTGCGATGTCACCAGCGAGGCGGACGGTCAGGCCGCGGTCGCCGCCGCCCTCGACCGCTTCGGCCAGCTCGACGCGCTGGTGAATTGCGCGGGCGTCGCCCCGGGCGAGAAGATCGTAGGCCGCGAGGGGCCGCACCGGCTGGAGAGCTTTGCCCGCGCGGTGCAGATCAACCTCGTCGGCACGTTCAACATGCTGCGGCTGGCCGCCGATGCCATGGCGAAGAACGCGCCCGGTGCCGATGGCGAACGGGGCGTGATCGTCAACACCGCCTCGATCGCGGCGCAGGACGGGCAGATCGGACAGGCAGCCTACGCGGCCTCCAAGGGGGGCGTCGCGGCGCTGACCCTGCCCGCCGCCCGCGAACTGGCACGCCATGGCATCCGCGTGGTGACCATCGCGCCGGGCATCTTCGGCACGCCGATGATGGCCGGGCTGCCGCAGGAGGTGCAGGACTCCCTCGGCGCCAGCGTGCCCTTCCCCGCCCGCCTCGGCGATCCGGCGGAATACGCGGCGTTGGCGAAACATATCCTCGAGAACCGGATGCTCAACGGCGAGGTGATCCGCCTCGACGGCGCCCTGCGGATGGCGCCGAAGTAACGTTCTGGGAGGACGACCAACACGGCAGGCGCCCCGCCGGGTGCCGCGCGCGAGACTCAGTGATGCGGCATCTCCGCCGAGGATGGTTTCAGCGGCAGGTCCTCGTGCAACGGCACGGCCTGCCGTTCGATCATCCGGTGGACCTGCGGACGCTCGGGCCCGCGGTGCAGCGCCTGCAACGCCTCGTAGCCTTCGAGGTCGGACTTGGTCCGCCGCGCGTTGTGGCGCAGGTAGTCGTTCCACGTCGCGACGTGGAAACGTTCGCGCCAGAGGTCCGGGTTCTCGAGATCCCGCAGAAGCGACCAGTTCCGCGCCCCGTCCCGGATCCGCACCCGGCGGCGGCGGTGGATCGCGGCGAGGAAATCATCCACGTCCTTCTCGTCGATGATATAGTCGATCATGATCACGATCGGGCCGGACCGCGCCCGCAGATCAAGCCGCAACTCCGGCTCGTGGAAGGTGTTTAGCGGGTCGAGATCGACACCGCCGAACTCCCCCAGCCCGATCCAGCGGCCCACCAGCGCACCCAGCAGCAAAAGCGCACTGGCCAGCAGCAGGGCGACGGTGACGGAATGCGCCTCGGCGAAGAGGCCCCAGGTCCAGGCCCCCAGCGCCATGCCGCCGAAGGTGGCGGTCTGGTAGAAGGACAGCGCCCGCCCCACGACCCACCGCGGGGTTGAGAGCTGCACCGTCACGTTGAAGAGCGACAGCGCCAGCACCCAGCAGGCACCCGAGATCAGCAGCCCTACCGCGGAGATCGCGATATGCGTCCCGACAGAGAGGATCGCCATGCCCGCGGAGAACCCGAGGAAGGCCGCCACCACGATCTGCTCGTTGCGGTAGCGCGACCGGACCCGTCCGTTGATCATCACGCCGCCGATGGCCCCCAGCCCGAAGAAGCCGAGCAGCAGGCCATAGGTCAGCGCGGTGCCCTGCAGCATGTCCCGCGCCACCAGCGGCAGCAGCGCCATGGCCGAGGAGGCCGCGAAGCCGAAAAGGCAGCTGCGCGCCATCACCTTGACCAGGTGCGGCGACATCGACATGTAGCGCAGCCCGGCGCCAAGGGCCTGCGGCAGGGGTTCCCGCGGCAGGCGCTCGGCCTTCTTCTCGGGCTTCCAGAGCCAGAGCGCGAGGATGTTCGGCAGGTAGGTGACCGCGTTGAAGGCAAAGGCTGCCGCCGCCCCCGCCAGCGCCACCAGCAGGCCGCCGAGCGCGGGCCCGACCGACCGCATCAGGTTGAACCCCATCGAGTTGAGCGAGACCGCGGCCGAGAGGTTCTCGCGCCGGACGATGTCGCCCATGCTGGCCTGCCACGACGGGTTGTAGAGCGCCATGCCGCAGCCGATCGCGAAGGTGAAGGCCAGCAGGCCCCATGGCCCCAGCAGGTCCATGTAGGAACAGACCGCCAGCGCGATCGAGACCGCCAGCATGAAGACCTGCGCGCTCATCAGGATGGTGCGGCGGTCGAAACTGTCGGCCAGCGCCCCCGACACCAGCGAGAAGACCATGATCGGCAGCGTGTTGGAGGCCTGCACCAGCGCCACCATGTCGGAGGTTCCGGCCAGCGAGGTCATCAGCCAGCCTGCGCCCACCATCTGCACCAGCCCGCCGAGGTTGGAGACCTGCGAGGCGAGCCAGAGCGACCGGAAGGTCGGATTCGCGAAGGGCGCGAAGGTGTTGCTCCTGGGTTCCATCGCGGGGCTCCGCTCGGCTGGCGCCCTGCGGGCGGCATCGGAGGCATGGCATTGGCCCGGCGCAGGCCTGCCTCCCCCTCCCGCGCGAACAGATGCATAACGCACGTTTCTCGCGGACAACGCAATGGGGATGCAGGGTTTTTGCCGTGCGCTGCGCAGGGCATCGCGCAGGCAGGCGGAGGAGCGCCCTCCCTCGTATCGGCGGGGTGGCGTGAGATGGCGCCCGCGACACGGGCGGCCGCCCGGACAGAGCGGACGCGGTCCGCCAACGTACGCAAGGGACCGGCGCGGGCCGACACAGGTCACCGGCACCGGGCACCCTGCGTGTCAGGCGAGCCGCACGCCCCGGTGGCCTCATCTCGGGACGTCGCCCCAATCCTCGGGCCCATTGCCGCGACAGGGCCGATATCCGATAAGGCGCCATGCACCTGCCCATCGACGCCGCCCTGCCCGACCTGATCGCCGCGCTCCGCGCCCGCGGCCGTGCCGTGCTGCAGGCCCCGCCCGGCGCCGGCAAGACGACGCGCGTTCCGCTGGCGATCCTCGATGCCGGCCTCACCCCGGGCCGCATCCTGATGCTGGAGCCGCGCCGCCTTGCGGCCCGCGCCGCCGCCGAACGCATGGCCGAAACGCTGGGGGAAAGCGCCGGGCAGACCGTCGGGTACCGGGTGCGGGGCGAGGCCAAGACCTCGAAGGCCACGCGGATCGAGGTGGTGACCGAGGGCATCCTCACCCGGATGATCCAGTCCGATCCGGAGCTGTCGGGCGTGGGCGCCGTGCTCTTCGACGAATTCCACGAACGCAGCCTGAACGCCGACCTCGGCCTCGCACTCTGCCTCGAGATCGCGGGCGCCCTGCGCGAGGACCTGATCCTCGTTGCCATGTCGGCCACGCTAGACGCGGGCCCCGTCGCCGCCCTGATGGAGGACGCGCCGCTGGTCACCTCCGAGGGCCGCGCCTTCCCGGTTGGGACCCGCTGGCTCGACCGGCCGCTGCCGCCCCGCACGCGGCTGCCCGAGGCCACCGCCGACCTCGTGGCGCAGGCCGTCTCCGAGACCGAGGGCGGCGTGCTGGTCTTCCTGCCCGGCGAGGGCGAGATCCGGCGCACCGAGGCGCTGCTCTCCTCCCGCCTGCCCGGGGGCTGCCAGCTGCGCCCGCTCTTCGGTGCCATGGACTTCGCCGCCCAGCGCGCGGCCATCGCGCCGGTGCAACAGGGCCGCAAGGTGGTGCTGGCGACCTCCATCGCCGAAACCTCTCTCACCATCGAGGATATCCGCGTCGTGGTGGATGCAGGCCGGGCCCGCCGGTTGCGCTTCGATCCCGGCTCGGGCATGGCGCGGCTGGTGACAGAGCGCGTGACCCGCGCCGAGGCGACCCAGCGGGCCGGCCGCGCGGGCCGGGTGGCGGAAGGCACCTGCTATCGCCTCTGGACCCGGGGCGAGGAGGGCGCGCTGGCCCCCTACCCCCCGGCCGAGATCGAGGCCGCGGACCTCGCGGGCCTCGCGCTGGAACTGGCGCTCTGGGGTGCCGCGCCGGGCGATCTGCCCTTCCTCACGCCCCCGCCGGAGGGCGCTTTTGCCGAGGCACAGGCCCTGCTGCGGATGCTCGGCGCGCTCGATGCGCAGAACCTGATCACCGCCCATGGCCGCGAGGTGGCCGCGCTGCCGCTGCATCCGCGCCTCGCCCATATGCTGATCCGCGCGGGCCGCGATGCCGCCCGCATGGCCGCCCTCATCGCGGACCGCGACCCGCTGCCGCGTGGCGCCTCCGTCGACCTGACCCTGCGGGCCGAGGCCCTCGCCGATCCGCGTCGTTTCTCGCGGGAGCGCGGGATAGACCCCAACGCAGGCGCCCTGCACCGCATCCGGGACGAGGGCAAACGTCTGGCCCGGGCCGCGCCCGCCCCCAAGGGCCTCTCCCTCGCGGAACAGGTGGCCCTGGCCTACCCCGACCGGATCGGGCTGCGCCGTCCGGGCGATGCGCCCCGCTGGCAGCTCTCGGGCGGCAAGGGCGTGAAGCTGGAGCCCGGCGATGCGCTCGCCGGGGCCCGGCTGATCGTCGTCACCGACACCGACGGCGACCCGCGCGAGGCGGCAATCCGGCAGGCGGTCCAGATCGGCGAGAGCGAGGTGCGCGGGCTTTTCGCGGAGCAGATCGCATGGGTCGACCACGTGGTCTGGTCCAGACGTCACCGGAGGGTCGAAGCCCGCCAGCGCGAGATGTTCGGCGCCATCGCCCTGCAGGACCGGCTCTGGCGCGATGCGCCCGAGGCGGCCGTGGCCCGCGCCATGCTGGAGGGCGTGCGCGACCTCGGCCTGTCATGGTCGGAACCGGCCCGGCTCTTTGCCGCGCGGGTGACGCTGGCACGTGCCGAGGACCCGGACCTGCCGGAGATGACCGATGCCGCGCTGCTGGAGAGCGCCGAGGACTGGCTGCTGCCCTATCTCTCCGGCCTCCGCGACGCGGAGGGCTGGAAACGGTTCGACATGCTCGACGCGCTGCGCGCCCGGCTGACGTGGGACCAGATGCAGGCCATCGACCGGGCGGTGCCGGCGAAGTTCACCACACCGCTCGGACGCCAGATCGCCATCGATTATTCCGGTGAGGCCCCGGGCATCACCCTGCGCCTGCAGGAGATGTTCGGCCAGACCACCCACCCGAAGGTCGCTGGTACACCCCTGCGGGTCACGCTGCTCTCCCCGGCCGGACGCCCGGTCCAGGTGACGATGGACATTCCCGGCTTCTGGGCCTCGTCCTATGCCGACGTGCGCAAGGACATGCGCGGGCGCTACCCCCGGCACCCCTGGCCCGAAGACCCGACCCAGGCCGACCCGACACTGCGCGCCAAGCCCCGCGGCTGAGACGGAGGCGGGACGGAGCCGGGAGTGAAACGGACCTGAGACGGGCGCGGACGGCGCGGACACCGGGCTGAGACGCTGCGCCGCGGCACGCCCCGCCCGGGCGGGGCTGGCGGCGGGTGACATCACCCTGCCCGCGCCTTATAAGGCAGCCCCAACAGACATCTCCAACCGACGGATCTTTGCATGACGATCAAGGTTTTTGGCCACAAGTCCCCCGACACCGATTCCACCGGCTCGCCGCTGATCTGGGCGTGGTACCTCTCCGAGGTGAAAGGCACCCCCGCGGAGGCCAAGCTGCTGGGTGAACCCAACACCGAGGCCGCCTTCGTCCTCGAGAAGTGGAACTGCGACAAGCCCGATATCATCTCGGAGATCAGCGCGGACGACAAGGTCGTCATCGTCGACACCAACAACCCGGCCGAACTGCCCGACGCGATCAACGAGGCCGAGATCATCCAGATCATCGACCACCACAAGCTCTCCGGCGGGATCGAGACCAAGGCACCGATCGACATCACGATCAAGCCGCTCGCCTGCACCGCGACCATCATGTACAACCTGATGGGCGAAAACCGCGCCAAGATGACCGATCAGGTCAAGGGCCTGATGCTGTCCTGCATCCTGTCCGACACGCTGGAATTCCGCTCCCCCACCACGACCGACCAGGACAAGGACCTGGCCGTGAAACTGGCGGCCGAGCTGAACCTCGACCTCTCGGCCTATGCCTCCGAGATGTTCGAAGCCAAGTCCGACGTCTCCGCCTTCTCCGATGCGGAACTGCTGCGGATGGACAGCAAGGAATATGCCGTCGACGGCACCAAGTTCCGCGTTTCCGTGCTGGAAACCACCGCGCCCAAGATCGTGCTGGACCGCAAGGACAGCCTGATGGAAACCATGCTGACCGTCGCCTCCGAGGATGGCGTCGATCAGGTGCTGCTCTTCGTCGTGGACATCCTGAACGAGGAAGCGACCCTGATGGTCCCCAATGACCTCGTGAAGACCGTGGCCGAGAAGAGCTTCGGCGCCACCGTCGAGGGCGACACCGTGGTGCTGCCCGGTATCATGAGCCGCAAGAAGCAGATCATCCCGTCGCTGAAAGTCTGAGCGGCGCGGTAACCGGGGATGTGAAGCCAAGCGGCACCGGCCTCCCCCGCGCCATGTGGTTGGGGCGTGGGGGCCATGTGATTGAGTTAGCGCTGCCTTGGCTTTACCCACCCGTGGCGATCACAGCCCGGCCACTTTCAGATCAGACAAGAGGGCATCCCACGGGGTGCCCTCTTCGCATTCAGAACGCATGCGCTCCACGCCCAGACGAGCGGTTGACGCCCATACTTGCGCCCAAGTGCCCCGGATGCCCCTTGCCCGGATGCTCCTTGGTCGTGCACGAGCCGGGATCAGGGGCCGGCCTCTGAGGTGACCATGCAGCAAGACTGCGGCCCTGGCGCGCTCCCCTGACGACACGCCATCCCGGCAGCCCGATAGGCAGGCGCGCAGGGATCCCAGCCAGCGCCCTCGCACGAAGACCTCGGCCAGGATCGTCCCTGGCCGCTCAATGCGCCCTGTAGGCCCTCGTCTCGCGCAGGTGGCCGAGGGGCACCCAGCCACTCGTGCCATCCTCTTTCTCGCACCATGCCCAGCCGTGGCCCTCGCGTAGCGCCCGCACGCGCTCGCCCGCGCGGCAGGTGAGCTCCCGCGCCGTGTAGTCCACCGCGGCCACGTAGCCTCCGGCGCGCGGCATCGGCAGCGCCTCGGGCACCCAGCCCGCGCCGCCCGTCCGTGACCGGACGCGCAGCCAGCGATGCCCGTCCCGTTCATCCGCGGGGCCCTCCAGTTCGATGGGGTCCCCCGCGCGCAGGCGCAGCGGATCGGCCTCGGTCGCAGTCCAGGTCTGTGTCACTTCGTAATGCATCCTTTTCTCCTGCTCAGGTCGTTTTGCAGGAACAACCGGTCCGACGAGGCATCGGTTCCCTGCCGTTCTGTCGCACCCCCGGGGTGACGTCCGCCCGCCACAGGCTCGCGATCGGGCAGACGCCCGCACCCGCGTCACGAGGATCCGCAGGCGCGTCGAGCGACATGACAGTCCGGTGGCAATTCCCTTCACCGCTTCACCGCAGGCAGCCGGCTCTGGCCCCTGCCGCATGGATACGCCATACCAAGGCCGAACCCTTTCGATATCGCCCCCTTCAACCCCGCGAGGACCCCATGACCCGCATCGTCTCCTCCTTTGCCGAGATCTCCACGAACTACGACGCCGCCTTCGTCGACCTGTGGGGGTGCGTCCACGACGGCGTGAAGGCCTTGCCCGAGGCGGTCGCCGCATTGCAGGCCTACCGCGCCGCCGGCGGCACGGTCGTGCTCGTCACCAACTCGCCCCGCCCGCGCGCCAGCGTGGAGGTCCAGCTCGAACAGTTCGGTGTCGCCAGCGACGCCTGGGACACGATCACCACCTCCGGCGACAGTGCCCGTGCGGCGATGTTCGAAGGCGCCGTAGGCTCCAAGGTGTTCCACATCGGCGTGCCGGAAGAGACCGCCTTCTTCGAGCCCCTGCACATCATCGAGAACCCGGTCGAGGTCACCAAGGTCGCGCTGGACGACGCCGAGGGCATCGTCTGCACCGGCCCCTTCGACCCCCACGCCGATCCCTCCGAACTGCGCCCGCAGCTTCTGCTGGCCAAGCAGAAGGGGCTCAAACTGCTCTGCGCCAACCCCGACATCGTGGTCGACCGCGGCGAGACCCGGGAATGGTGTGCCGGCGCCATTGCCGAGCTCTACACCGAAATGGGTGGAGAAAGCCTTTACTTCGGCAAACCCCATCCGCCGATCTATGACCTCGCCCGCCGCCGCCTCGCGGCCACCGGCAAGGACATCCCGGACAGCAGCATCATCGCCATCGGCGACGGCATCCGCACCGACATTCTCGGGGCCATGGGCGAAGGGATCGATTCCCTCTTCATCACCGGCGGCCTTGCGGCAAAAGAGACCTTGACCAAGGTCCAGCCCGACGAAACCGCGCTAAATGACTACCTGGAAAAGGAAAAATCCGCCCCGACCTTCGCGATCGGGAAGTTGCGCTGATCACATCCCCCCTTGACTTTCTGCGGCTGCGAGGTAATTAAGTTGCCGAAACAACGATATTCTACAGCACAAAATTACCCGACCAACCCAACGGAGGGTCCCATGTTCGATCAAGCCCCGCGCGGAACGATCTACCTCGAAGACCTCGAAGTCGGCATGACGCGCCACCTCGAGAAGCAGGTGACCGACCGCGACATCGAGATGTTTGCCGAGGTCTCAAGCGACCACAACCCGGTGCACCTCGACGACGAATATGCGAAGCAGTCGATCTTCCACGGCCGCATCGCCCACGGCATGCTGACGGCGGGGCTGATCTCCGCCGTCATCGGCGAACAGCTGCCCGGTCATGGCACGATCTACATGAACCAGTCGCTCACCTTCCTCGCCCCGGTGCGCCCCGGCGACATCGTCCGCGCCGAGGTCGAGGTGCTCGAGATCAACCACGCCAAGCGCCGGGTGAAACTCGACTGCCGCTGCCTCGTGGACGGCAAGAAGGTTCTGATCGGCGAGGGCATGGTGCTGGCCCCCTCCCGCGCCGCCTGACCTTCATCTTTCCCGAAATACTCATCTGCAGAACGGGGCCTCCACAGGGCCCCGTTTTCGCATCTGCGCACCGGCGCCCTCAAACCCGGAATTTTCGAGAATTCCGGACCGGAAAATTCGAATTTTCCGGGTCCAGCCGCACCCAAGCCACGCCACCCGCGGGCCGCCTGAGCGGAACGATCCACGTGAGGCCCTGCACGCAAAATTCTTCGAAGAATTTTGCCAAGAATTCTCGAAAATTCTTGGGCGCCCCCCCGCCGGGAATCGAGAGAAAGCCCGGTTCTGCACCACCGCCCCCTACCCTGTGGCCCCGCGCACAGTCCGCCGCCGGCCGGAAGGCGCTTGTCCCCTTGCGCCCCCTGCACGCCGGAGCTAACCCTCGGCCCATGAGGATCGTGCGTGATTACCACTTCGTGGCCCCGGAAAACCGCGGTGCCTGTGTCGCCATCGGCAATTTCGATGGCGTACATCTCGGCCACCAGTCGGTGATCGACCTTGCCCGCACGGCCGCGGCCGAGATTGGCGCCCCCCTCGGCGTGCTGACCTTCGAACCGCACCCGCGCGAATTCTTCGCCCCCGATGCCCCCGCCTTCCGCCTGACCAGTGCCGCCGCCCGGGCGCACCGCCTGCAGAAGCTGGGCGTCGACGTGCTCTATGAACTCAATTTCAACACCGGCCTTGCCGCCCTCAGCCCGCGCGAGTTTGCCGAGAAGGTGATCCTTGGCCTCGGCCTGCGCCACGTCGTGGTGGGGGGCGATTTCCACTTCGGCAAGGGCCGCGCCGGCTCCGTCGCTGACCTGCAGGCCTTCGGCGCCGAGATGGGCTTCGGCGTCACCGTGGCGCCGCTGCTGCGCGGCGAGGCGGGCAATGTCTCCTCCACCGCGATCCGCGAGGCCCTGACCGAAGGCCGCCCGCGCGACGCCGCCGCGATGCTGGGCCACTGGCACCGGATCGAGGGCACCGTGGTCACCGGCGACCAGCGCGGTCGCGACCTCGGCTTCCCCACGGCGAACATGTGGATCCGCGGCCTGCAACAACCCAGGTTCGGCGTCTACGCCGTGCTGGTCGATGTGCTCGATGGTCCCCACAAGGGCCAGTACAAGGGCGCGGCCTCCCTCGGGATGCGGCCCATGTTCAACGGGCAGGAGCCGAACCTCGAAACCTACTTCTTCGACTTTCACGGCGATCTCTACGGCGCCACGCTCTCCGTCGCGCTGATCGACTACCTGCGCCCCGAACTCAAGTTCGATGGCCTCGATGCGCTGATCGCCCAGATGGACCGTGACTGCGACGAGGCCCGCGCCATTCTGGATGCCCTATGACCGACCCGATCGAGCGCAAGAAGGGCCTGCGCCCCAAGTTCTGGGAGAAATACAGCCTCAAGCAGCTGACCCGGAAGGAATGGGAAGCGCTCTGCGATGGCTGCGGCAAGTGCTGCCTGAACAAGCTGGAGGACGAGGAGACCGGCGAGGTCGCCCTGACCCGCGTCGCCTGCCGCCTGCTGGACGACGACACCTGCCTGTGCAGCCAATACGAGATCCGGCACCAGTTCGTGCCGGAATGCATCACGCTCCGCCCCTCGAACATCGAGAAGAACCTCTACTGGATGCCCCAGACCTGCGCCTACCGGCTGCTGCACCTGGGCCTGCCGCTCCATGACTGGCACCCGCTGATCTCGGGCGATCCCGCCACGGTGCATCGCGCGGGCGTCTCGGTGCAGGGCATGACCGTGTCCGAGTTCGAGATCGATGAGGACGAGTGGGAGGACTACATCATAGAGGAACCTCTCTGACATGTTCTTTGCCTCCGACAACGCCGGCACCGTGCACCCCGCGATCCTCGACGGGCTGGCCCGCGCGAACACCGGCTATGTCGCCAGCTACGGCGCCGACGACCTGACCGCCGCCGCGCAGGCGCGCGTGCGCGAGGTCTTCGAGGCGCCCGAGGCGATGGTCCACTTCGTCGCCACCGGGACCGCCGCGAACTCGCTGGCGCTCGCCACGCTGACCCAGCCGTGGGAGACCGCCTTCTGCTCGCCCGTGGCCCATATCCACGAGGACGAGTGCAACGCGCCCGAGTTCTACATGGGCGCGGCCAAGCTGACCCTCGTGCCCGGCTCCGACAAGATCGCCCCCGAGGCGCTGCGCACCGCCATCGCGGCGGAGGAAAGCCGCGGCGTTCACGGGCCGCAGCGCGGGCCGGTCTCGATCACCAACCTGACCGAGAAGGGCCGCGCCTATTCGCTGGACGAGACCCGCGCGCTCTGCGACGTGGCCCGGGACTTCGGCCTCAAGGTGCATCTCGACGGCTCGCGGTTTGCCAATGCGATGATTGCGCTCGGCTGTACCCCGGCCGAGATGACGTGGAAGGCGGGCGTGGACGCCGTGTCCTTCGGCGGTACCAAGAACGGCTGCATGGGCGTCGAGGCGGTGGTGATCTTCGATCCCGCGAAATCCTGGGAATTCGAGCTGCGCCGCAAGCGCGGGGCGCATCTCTTCTCCAAGCACCGCTACCTCTCGGCCCAGATGATGGCCTACCTCGAGGACGACCTCTGGCTCGACCTCGCGCGCCGGTCGAACGCCGCCATGGCCCGGCTGGCGACGGGCCTTCGCGACATCCCCGGCGCCCGCTTCCTGCATGAGCCCGAAGCCAACATGCTCTTTGCCTGGCTGCCGCGTGGCCTGCACCGCAAGCTTCAGGCCGAAGGCGCGCGCTATGCCTTCTATGACGGCGACCTCGACAGCGGCCCGGACGAGGAGCCCCTGATGGCGCGCTACGTCGCCGACTGGGCGCTGACGGACGCGGATATCGACCGCTACCTCGACCTCGCCCGGCAGGGCTGAGACACGGAAAGGCGACAGGCCGGCCCCGCGGGACCGGCCTGTCTTCTTGCCCTGCTGTCAGAGAAATTCGCGGATCGCCTGCGCCACCGGGGTGGGGTGGGTGATCGGGACCATATGCCGCGCGCCGGGCACCGTCATCACCTGCGCATCCGGCAACCGCCGCGCCAGGGCCCGGTTGATCGCGTTCATGTAGATCGGGCTGTCACCGCCGTCGATCAGCAGCACCGGCACCGAGACATCCGCCAGCGTATTGCGCGAGACCATGCCCGCGGGATCGCCGTAGTTGGTGGCGCGAAAGGCCTCGACCATGGGGATCTGCGCAACGAACTGTTTGCGCATCTCCTCCGGCAGCAGCTCCCAGCTGACGCCACCCCCCCAGACCGACATGAAGGCCTTGGCCGCGGCCTCGGGATCGCCGGAGGCGACAGCCTCGGCATAGGGGGTCTGTTCCCGGTCGTGACGTGTCTTGAGCGCGGGGTCATCCGCGAAGGCGGGGGTGAAGAACACCGGCTCTGCCAGAACGAGGCTGCGCACGAGGTCAGGCCGGTCCACAGCGAGGCGCAGGGCAGTGGTCGCGCCGAAGGAATGCCCGATCAGGTCGATGGGCGCGCCCTGCCCCATCTCCTCGGCCATGGGGATGGCGATGTCGCGGGCGGCCTCCTGATAGGTGCCGGTGCCGTCCCAGGGATCGGTGCCGCCATGGCCCGGCAGGTCGAAGCCCCGCATCCAGAGCCTGTCGGTCAGCATCTCTGCCACCGGGCCCCATGCGCCGGAATGAGCGAGCGCGCAGTGGATCATCAGCGCGGGACGGTCGCCGGGCGTGCCCCATTCGCGCCAGCCGACAGTGCGGCCGGCGATCATGTCCTTGGGCATCAGAGCTTGCCTGCGAGGAAGAGGTCGAGGTCCTCCAGCCGGTCCTGCCCCCAGAAGCACTCGCTGCCATCCACCACGTAGAAGGGCGAGCCGAAGACACCGGCCTGCACAGCTTCCTCGGTGTTGCGGGCGAAGGTCTCGGCCCCCATGAGCAGCCCGCTGTCGGCGAGCGCCGGATCGAAGCCAGCCGCGGAAAGACCGGCGCGGATCACGTCGTCTTCGGCGATGTTCTTCTCCTCGGCCCAGCAGGCGCGCAGGTAGCCGTGCACCAGCCCGGCAAGGTCGCCGCCGGCGCCCTTCTCGTTCGCCGCCTGCGCCGCGATGATCGCGTAGCAGGAGGGCGCGGGATTGGTCGGGAAATGCGCAGGCTGCAGGGTCAGCGGCAGGCCGGTCTTGGCCCCGCCCCGACGTAGTTCCTGCATCCGGTAATTGCGCCGTGCGACGGGCCGTTCGGCCAGCGGCAGCCCTCCGGTCTGCGAGAAGACCTTGGGCAGGTCGACGGGCTTGTAGGTGATCGTGGCCCCATGTTTCGCGGCGATGTCCTCGAGCCGGAGCCCGGCGAGGTAGGTCCACGGCGAAATCGTCGTAAAGTAATAGTCGATATGTGCCATCTGCTCCTCCTAGGGCCCTGTCGCGGTTTGGCAAGACCGTATCCGGGTGGTAAGCGGTGTCAACGTCACGAATCTGTCACCCGTTCCTCCCGGAGTCGAAGATGCCCATGCTGAACGAACCTAAACTCATTGCTGGCAACGCCAACAAACCCTTGGCCAATGCCATCTGCCGTCGCATGTCGATGCATCGCGGAATGAACGTCGGCCTCGTCGATGCGCGGGTCGAGCGGTTCAACGATCAGGAGATCTTCGTCGAGGTCTACGAGAACGTCCGCGGCGAGGACATGTTCATCATCCAGTCGACGTCGAACCCGGCGAACGACAACCTGATGGAACTGCTGATCATGACCGACGCACTGCGGCGCTCCTCGGCCAGCCGGATCACCGCCGTGGTGCCCTACTTCGGCTATGCTCGTCAGGACCGCCGCACCAAGGCCCGCACGCCGATCAGCGCCAAGCTGGTCGCCAACATGATGGTCGAGGCCGGGATCGAGCGCGTCCTGACCATGGACCTGCACGCGGCGCAGATTCAGGGCTTCTTCGACATCCCCGTCGACAACCTCTATGCCTCGCCGATCTTCGCGCTGGATATCCGCGACAAGTTCGCCGGCCAGATGGAAGACATCATGGTCGTCTCGCCCGACGTGGGCGGTGTGGCGCGCGCCCGGGAACTGGCGAAGCGGATCAACGCGCCGCTCTCGATCGTGGACAAGCGCCGCGAGAAGCCGGGCGAAATCGCCGAGATGACCGTCATCGGGAACGTGCAGGACAAGGTCTGCATCATCGTCGATGACATGTGCGACACCGCCGGCACGCTCTGCAAGGCAGCGCAGCTGCTGGTCGATCACGGCGCGAAGGAAGTGCACGCCTACATCTCGCACGGCGTTCTGTCCGGCCCCGCGGTGGAGCGCGTGACCAATTCGGTCATGAAGAGCCTCGTGATCACCGACTCGATCGCGGCCCCCCAGCCGGTGCTGGATGCGCCGAACATCCGCATCGTGCCGACGGCCCCGATGTTCGCCCAGGCGATCCTGAACATCTGGAACGGCACCTCGGTGTCCTCGCTCTTCGAGGCGAACACGCTGGAGCCGATCTACGAAGGCTTCTTCAAGTAAGCGAGTTTCGGGTGGGGCGTCTCAGACGTCCCACTCATCCTCGTCCGACAGCTCGCCGATGGCCATCCAGCGGGCCCGCGCCCGGGCGATCTTGGTATCGCCCCAGGTCCGGAACACGAGGTCGAAGCCGGTCGGCGTGATCTCCTCGGCCGTCACATCGGCCCTCAGGTTGGCCCCCTGCCCGACATCCCAGAGCGACAGCGCGCAATGCACCACCGGCGGCGTGCGGAAGTTTTCCGAGAAGGTGATCGCGAGGCGGCGTTCGCGCGGACCGTCACCGGTCCACATGTCGCCGCCCTCTTCGAAGTCCGAGAAGATCAGGTCTTCGCCCTGATCCACGCCGATCATGCTCTTGCGAAGGCGCTTCATGCCGACGCGCCGCCGCTGGTTGGGGTGCGCGTCGCGCGATACGGGTCAAGGGGCGTGGTCAAGTCGTCGTCTTCTGTCTGGATCAGCGCAGCTACAATGCGCAAAATTTTGCCGATTGGTCAATAATCGTCTGCGCCGTCGGGATCGGTCTCCAGCAGTTCGATGCGGTTCCCGAAGGGGTCATCCACGTAGACCCGGCGCAGGCCGGGCAGGTCGATGTCCATGCGCCACTTCACGTCGCGATCATCCAGACGTTCGACCATGGCGGGCAGCGAGGCGACGCGGAACGCGGGATGGGCCTTGCGGGCCGGCTTGAAGGGGGTTTCGACACCAAGGTGCAGACGCAGGGCGCCCTGTTCGAACCAGACGCCCCCGCGGGCCCGGAGGGGGTCGGGCTTCACCACCTCGGCCAGGCCGAGGACATCTCCGTAGAAGGCACGCGCCGCCGGTTCCTGCCCCTGCGGCATGGCGAGCTGAACATGGTGCATGTCGAGGATCATAGCGTTTTCCCACTACTGTATACTGCCGTATACCGTAGATAGGTCGGCCGTTTCCACTGCCAAGATCCTAGAACGGAAAAAGGCCCCGCAAAGGGGGCCTTTACCGAAATTTCACAAAGCGTCAGATCCGCGGGGATCAGATGCTGGGCTGGTTCGGGTCCAGACCGATGTGGGTGCCAAGGGCAACCATGTCGGCCAGCAGCTTGGTGGCTGCTTCGGTCAGGTGCTCCGGTGCGTCCTGCTTGGCAGCATGCGCCTGAGCGACCCAGTCGTCGATGTGACCCTGGGTGACTTCCCCCTTGGGCAGCGCCGTCTCTGCCAGCACCGAGATGCTGTCGCCAGAGATCTCGGCGAAGCCGCCGGTGACCACGTATTCCTGCTCCCCGTCCGGGCCGCTGACTTTCAGCACGCCGGGACGCAGGGTGGTGATCAGCGGCGAATGGCCCTGCATCGCCGTGAGATCGCCCGCAGCCGCGGGGATCTCGACGGCGGTGACCGGACCCGACACGAGCTTGCGCTCGGGCGAGACCAGGTCGAACTGCGTCGTATTCGCCATCAGGATACCCCTCAGGCCGCTTCAGCGGCGAGTTTCTCGGCCTTGGCTTTCACCTCTTCGATGCCGCCGACCATGTAGAAGGCTGCTTCGGGCAGGTGATCGTATTCGCCGGCGACAACCGCCTTGAAGGACGAGATGGTGTCTTCCAGCGGAACCTGAACACCGTCGGAGCCGGTGAAGACCTTTGCCACGTCGAACGGCTGCGAGAGGAAACGCTGGATTTTCCGGGCGCGGGCCACGGTCAGCTTGTCCTCTTCCGACAGTTCGTCCATGCCGAGGATCGCGATGATGTCCTGCAGCGACTTGTAGCGCTGGAGGATACCCTGAACCTCACGGGCGACGTTGTAGTGCTCTTCGCCAACGATCTGCGGGTCGAGGATCCGCGAGTTGGAGTCGAGCGGGTCAACCGCCGGGTAGATGCCGAGTTCCGAGATGGCACGGTTGAGAACCGTCGTCGCGTCGAGGTGCGCGAAGGTCGTGGCCGGTGCGGGGTCGGTAAGGTCATCCGCGGGAACGTAGACGGCCTGGATCGAGGTGATCGAGCCGGCTTTCGTCGAGGTGATCCGTTCCTGCATGGCGCCCATGTCGGTGGCCAGCGTCGGCTGGTAGCCCACTGCGGAGGGGATACGGCCCAGAAGTGCGGACACCTCGGAACCTGCCTGCGTGAAGCGGAAGATGTTGTCGACAAAGAACAGAACGTCGGTCCCGGACTGGTCGCGGAACTGCTCGGCCAGGGTCAGGCCGGTCAGTGCAACGCGGGCACGGGCCCCCGGAGGCTCGTTCATCTGACCGTAAACCAGGGCCACCTGCGATTCCGACAGGTTGTCGGGCTTGATGACGTTGGATTCGATCATCTCGTGGTAGAGGTCGTTCCCTTCACGGGTCCGCTCGCCAACACCGGCGAACACGGAGTAGCCCGAGTGCACCTTTGCGATGTTGTTGATCAGTTCCATGATCAGAACGGTCTTGCCCACACCGGCGCCGCCGAAGAGGCCGATCTTACCACCCTTGGAGTAGGGTGCGAGAAGGTCGATCACCTTGATGCCGGTCACGAGGATCTCGGTCTCGGTCGCCTGCTCGGAGAACTCCGGAGCAGGCTGGTGGATCGCGCGGGTCTCTTCCGCAACAACGGGGCCCTGTTCGTCGACCGGTTCGCCGACGACGTTCAGGATGCGGCCCAGGGTGGCGTTGCCGACGGGGATCGAGATCGGGCCGTCGGTGTCGACGACTTCCTGACCGCGAACCAGACCTTCGGTTGCGTCCATTGCGATGGTGCGAACGGTGTTTTCGCCGAGGTGCTGAGCAACTTCCAGAACCAGCTTCTTACCGTTGTTTTCGGTGGTCAGAGCGTTCAGGATCTCCGGCAGGTGATCCGAGAACTGCACGTCCACAACGGCGCCAATGACCTGAGTCACCTTGCCTTTTGCGTTTGCCATGTCGTTTCTCCGGTTCCTTAGAGCGCCTCGGCGCCCGAAATGATTTCAATCAGCTCGTTGGTGATCACGGCTTGACGCGAGCGGTTGTACTCGATGGTCAGCTTGTCGATCATTTCGCCAGCGTTGCGGGTCGCGTTGTCCATGGCGGACATCCGCGCCCCCTGTTCCGAGGCTGCGTTTTCGAGCAGCGCCGCAAAGATCTGCGTCGCCACGCCACGGGGCAGCAGGTCGGCAAGGACCTCCTCCTCCGAGGGCTCGTATTCATAGAGGGCCGAGGCCGCGCCCGTCTCTTCGGGGGCGTCGAACTTGGCCGGGATGACCTGCAGGGCGGTCGGGGTCTGCGTCACGACGTTGACGAACTTCGAGTAGAAGATCGTCGCCACGTCGAACTCGCCCGCGTCGAACTTGCCCAGAACGTCCTTGGCGATATCGGTGGCGGTGCCGTAACCGATACGCTTGACGTCGGACAGGTCGACGTGGCCGATGAACAGCTCACCCAGGTCGCGCTTCATTGCTTCGCGACCCTTCTTGCCGACGGTGATGATCTTCACCGTCTTGCCCTTCTGGGTCAGGTCACGGGCGTGCTGACGGGCCAGCTTGGCGATGTTCGCGTTGAACCCGCCGCACAGACCGCGCTCCGACGTCATGACGACGAGCAGGTGCACGTCGTCCTTGCCGGTGCCTTTCAGCAGCAGCGGTGCCGTATCCGACCCGCCGACCGAGGCCGCCAGCTGACCCATCACCGCGTTGAAACGCTCGGCGTAGGGGCGTGCGGCTTCGGCAGCGTCCTGCGCGCGGCGAAGCTTCGCCGCGGCAACCATCTGCATGGCCTTGGTGATCTTGCGGGTCGATTTGACCGACGAGATCCTGTTTTTTAGGTCCTTGAGAGAAGGCATTAAGTCTCTCCCTTACGCGAAGTCTGCCGCGAACTCGTCCAGCACAGCCTTCAGTTTGTCAGCGGGTTCGCCCTTGATCTTGGGATCTTCGTTGGTGATCCAGTCAAGAACGTCCTTCTTCTTGGTGCGCATGAACTTGAGCAGCTCTGCCTCGTAGCGACCGACGTCCTTGACGTCGATCTTGTCGAGGTAGCCGTTGGTGCCGGCGAAGATCACGGTGACGATCTCTGCGTTGGTCAGCGGCTGGTACTGCGGCTGCTTCATCAGCTCGGTCAGGCGGGCACCACGGTTCAGCAGGCGCTGCGTGGAGGCGTCGAGGTCCGAACCGAACTGGGCGAAGGCGGCCATCTCGCGGTACTGGGCGAGCGACAGTTTCACCGGGCCAGCCACCGAGGACATCGCCTTGGTCTGGGCCGAGGAGCCCACGCGGGACACCGACAGACCGGTGTTCACGGCCGGGCGGATACCTTGGTAGAACAGTTCGGTTTCCAGGAAGATCTGGCCGTCGGTGATCGAGATCACGTTGGTCGGAATGAACGCCGACACGTCGCCGCCCTGGGTTTCGATGATCGGCAGTGCGGTCAGCGAGCCGTTGCCAGCCGCGTCACCCATCTTTGCCGAACGTTCCAGCAGCCGGGAGTGGAGGTAGAACACGTCGCCCGGGTAGGCTTCACGCCCCGGCGGACGGCGGAGCAGCAGGGACATCTGGCGGTAGGCCACGGCCTGCTTGGACAGGTCATCGTAGATGATCAGCGCGTGACGGCCGTTGTCGCGGAAGAATTCCGCCATCGCGGTCGCGGTGTAGGGCGCGAGGTACTGCATCGGCGCGGGGTCCGAGGCGGTTGCGGCCACGACGATCGAGTATTCGATCGCGCCGGTCTCTTCGAGACGCTTCACCAGCTGCGCAACGGTCGAGCGCTTCTGGCCGATGGCGACGTAGACGCAGTAGAGCTTCTTGCTCTCGTCGTCGCCGGCGGCTTCGTTGTAGGACTTCTGGTTCAGGATCGCGTCGAGAGCAACGGCGGTCTTGCCGGTCTGACGGTCGCCGATGATCAGCTCACGCTGGCCACGGCCGATCGGGATCATTGCGTCGACCGATTTCAGGCCGGTCGCCATCGGCTCGTGCACCGATTTACGGGGAATGATGCCCGGCGCCTTCACGTCGGCCACGCGACGCTCGGAAGCCTCGATCGGGCCCTTGCCGTCCAGCGGGTTGCCGAGGCCGTCGACAACGCGACCCAGCAGGGCGTCGCCTGCCGGAACGTCCACGATCGAGTTCGTCCGCTTGACGGTGTCGCCTTCCTTGATGTCACGGTCCGAACCGAAGATCACGACACCGACGTTGTCGCTCTCAAGGTTCAGGGCCATGCCCATGATGCCGCCGGGGAATTCGACCATCTCACCGGCCTGGACGTTGTCCAGACCGTAGACGCGGGCAATCCCGTCGCCGACGGAGAGCACGCGGCCAACTTCGGCCACTTCTGCTTCCTGGCCAAAGTTTGCGATCTGCTCCTTGAGGATCGCAGAGATTTCGGCTGCTTGGATACCCATCTTATCCGACCTCTTTCATTGCATTCTGGAGGGAGTTGAGCTTCGAGCTGATCGAGGTGTCGATCATCTTCGAGCCCACCTTAACAACGAGGCCACCGATGAGCGCTTCATCGACGGCCGCCACAATCTTCACATCCTTGCCCACGGAAGCCGACAGCACTTTGGCCAGCTTCTCGGACTGGGTCTTGGTCAGCGCCTTGGCGCTGGTGACCTCTGCGGTCACTTCACCCTTGTGCTCCGCCAGCAGGGCGCGCAGCGCCTCGACGAGCTGGGGAAGGGCGAACAGACGGCGCTTCTGCGCCATCAGTTGCAGGGCATTGCCAAGCACATCGGCCAGACCCATCTTTTTTGCCACGGCGGCAATCGCCTTGGCCTGTTCCTCGCGCGTGTAGACCGGCGACGAGATCAGCGCCTTGAGGTCGTCACTTTCCGCCAGAGCCGCGGACAGATCCTCAACGCCGGTCTCAAGCTGAGACAGGCTGTTGTTGTCACGGGCAATCTCGAAGATGGCGGTGGCATAGCGGTGCGCAATGCCGGAGGAGATCGAAGCTGGTTCGGACACGTCCACCCTTCCGATGTCAGGCCCCGATCCGCCGTGAGGGTGCGGGCCCGGGGGGTTGGCAGCAAGACAGCGCAGCCGAAGCCGCGCCGAAGCATCAAAATCGCCGTGGGTCTAGCAGAGCCCACCCCGCCTATCAACCTGCTTGCAATGATTAGGGGAGCATTCGGACGGCCTTGTTTTTCAGGCGGTTCTCTGCCGCACGTCAGTCTCTCACGACTGATACGGGGGCGCATCCGGGTGGAAACACTCACGATTCCTTTACCTTTTGCGAATCCGTCAGGCGCTAACATCGACCCATGCGCCTGTTGCAAGGGCACCGGATATCGCTAACGCCTGACAATATTTTTTTTACCTGCGGCATTTCGCGCCCCCTGCAAGGCACCGAACGCTGCCCGCAGGCCAGCATGACGCGAGGGCAGGATTCGCGAAAGCCCGCGTTTCCCCCTCAGAAACGCCCCTCTCCGCGGGAAAGCGCACCCTCCGGCTTCGCGGCCCCGAGCCCCTCGAGCACCCGCAGGCCGGAGGGCTTGCGGATCCGCTCGCCCGGGCCGGAGGGCGCCTGCACCCGCTTCGTCGCCTCGACCATCAGCACCCCGCCCGAGATCACCATCGAGAGCGAGGCACCGACCTTTTCCCAGAACCCCGCCGTCTTGCGCCAGAACCGGCGACTGGAGGGCGGCTGGTAGAGCGTGTGGATCGCCGTCTCGGGCAGGAAGGAGTGCCGCTTGAGCTGGGCCTCAAGCTGGCCCTGACTGTAGGGCCGCCCGTAGCCGAAGGGCGTCCGGTCCGACCGGGACCAGAGCCCGGCCCGGTGCGGCACGACGAAGAGCGCCTTGCCCCCGGGTCCAAGGACGCGGAAACATTCCTCAAGCAGGTCGGTCGGGTTCTCCGAGGTTTCGAGCCCGTGCATCAGCACCAGCTTGTCCACCTGGCCGGTGTCCAACGGCCAGTTCGTCTCCTCGCAGAGGACCGAGACGTTGGGCATCCCGGCCGGCCACGGCATCACGCCCTGCGGCGCCGGCATCAGCCCGATCACCCGGCGCGCCTCTGGCAGGTAGGGGCGCAGCAGCGGCACGGCGAAACCGAAGCCCGCGACCGTCTGCCCCTGCGCCTCGGGCCAGAGCTTGAGCATCTGCGTGCGCACCTGGTGCTGCGCCGCCCGACCAAGGGTGGAGCGGTAGTAGAAATTCCGCAGATCCTGAACATCGAGATGCATTTGCCTTCGGCCCGCTTAGCTGCAAGTCTGAGAGGACAATAGCAACCGACCGGTGAAAATCCATGCCCCTCGACCTCGTGACCGTGCCCTGCCTTTCGGACAACTATGCCTACCTGCTTCACGACCCCGAAAGCGGCGAGACGGCCCTGATCGACATTCCCGAGGCCGCGCCCATCCTCGAAGAGCTCGCGACCCGCGGCTGGACGCTGGACCAGATCTGGATCACGCACCACCACGACGACCATGTGCAGGGGCTGGCCGAGGTTCTCATGGCCCATCCCGCCAAGGTCTACGGCGGACGCGGCGACGCCTACCGCCTGCCCGATCTCGACGTCGACCTTGCCGAGGGCGACAAGCTGGTGCTGGGGGGCGAGAGCGGCGAGGTTCTGGACGTCTCGGGGCATACCGTGGGCCACCTCGCCTTCTACTTCCCCGACAGCGGCATCGCCTTCACCGCCGACAGCCTCATGGCGCTCGGCTGCGGGCGGATGTTTGAAGGCAACCCCGAGATGTTCCATGCCAGCCTCCAGAAGCTGGCCGCCCTGCCCGGCGAGACGGTGATCTGCTCCGGTCACGAATATACGACGTCGAATGGCAAGTTCGCCCTGACCATTGAACCCGGCAACGCAGCGCTTATATCGCGTATCGAACAGGTCGCCGCCGCCCGCGCCGACAATCTCCCAACCGTGCCGAGCCTCCTCAGCGAGGAGCTGGCCACCAACCCCTTCCTCCGAGTCGATCAACCCGAGGTCCAGGCCGCCGTGGGTCTGCCCGGCGGAGATCCCGTCGCCGTCTTCGCCGCCGTGCGCAAGGCCAAGGACAATTTCTGACCCTTATCCCGCTGCCGCAAACTCACGCGGCGTTGCAGCAAAATCTTAAATGTGAACGGGAGATCACAGAAAACCCTTGAAGCGTGGCGAAACTCGACCAAACTTTAACACTATGAGGCCATGGTGGGACCGGGGCCCGCACCCCGCTCCAGAACGCAGTTGAAAGGAGCATCAGAGTGCCTTCATTCTCGACGACGCTTGAACAGGCAATTCACGCGGCATTGGCGCTTGCCAATGCACGCCGACACGAATTCGCAACGCTCGAACATCTGCTTCTGGCGCTGATCGATGAACCCGACGCCGTAAAGGTGATGAAAGCCTGCTCGGTCGACACAGAGGATCTCCGCAAGACGCTTGTGGAGTTCATCGAGGATGATCTCTCGAACCTCGTGACCGATGTTGACGGCTCGGAAGCGGTTCCCACCGCGGCCTTCCAGCGCGTGATCCAGCGCGCGGCCATCCACGTGCAAAGCTCCGGCCGGACCGAAGTGACGGGGGCCAACGTGCTCGTCGCGATCTTCGCCGAACGGGAATCCAACGCCGCCTACTTCCTGCAGGAGCAGGACATGACGCGCTACGACGCGGTGAACTTCATCGCCCATGGCGTGGCCAAGGATCCGGCCTACGGCGAAAGCCGCCCGGTCACCGGCTCGACCGACGAGGACAGCGAGAGCACCAGTTCCTCCAGCTCCTCCACCGCCGAGCAATCTGACGGGAAGGAGAGCGCCCTGTCGAAGTATTGCGTGGACCTGAACGCCAAGGCCCGGATCGGCGATGTCGACCCGCTCATCGGACGCGAGTCCGAGGTGGAACGCTGCATCCAGGTCCTCTGCCGCCGGCGCAAGAACAACCCGCTTCTCGTGGGCGATCCCGGCGTCGGCAAGACCGCCATCGCCGAGGGCCTCGCTCGCAAGATCGTGGCCGGCGAAACCCCGGACGTGCTGGAAAACACCACCATCTTCTCGCTCGACATGGGCGCGCTGCTGGCCGGCACCCGCTACCGCGGCGACTTCGAGGAACGGCTGAAGGCCGTGGTGACCGAGCTTGAGGAACACCCCGATGCGGTGCTCTTCATCGACGAGATCCACACGGTCATCGGCGCCGGCGCCACCTCCGGCGGGGCCATGGATGCCTCGAACCTGCTGAAGCCCGCACTTCAGGGCGGCAAGCTGCGCTGCATGGGCTCCACCACCTACAAGGAGTTCCGCCAGCACTTCGAGAAGGACCGCGCCCTGTCGCGCCGGTTCCAGAAGATTGACGTGAGCGAACCCTCGGTCGAGGACACGGTGAAGATCCTTCAGGGCCTCAAGCCCTACTTCGAGGATCACCACCACATCCGCTACACCGCCGAGGCGATCAAGACGGCTGTGGAACTGTCCGCGCGCTACATCAATGACCGCAAGCTGCCCGACAAGGCCATCGACGTGATCGACGAGGCCGGCGCGGCGCAGCATCTGGTCACCGAGAGCAAGCGGCGCAAGACCATCGGCCCCAAGGAGATCGAGGCCGTGGTGGCCAAGATCGCCCGCATCCCGCCGAAGAACGTCTCCAAGGACGATGCAGAGGTACTGAAGGATCTGGAAGGCACGCTGAAGCGCGTGGTCTTCGGTCAGGACAACGCGATCGAGGCCCTCTCCTCGGCGATCAAGCTGGCCCGTGCCGGCCTGCGCGAACCCGAGAAGCCCATCGGCAACTACCTCTTCGCCGGCCCGACCGGCGTCGGCAAGACCGAGGTGGCGAAACAGCTGGCGGATACGCTGGGTGTGGAACTGCTGCGCTTCGACATGTCCGAGTACATGGAGAAACACGCGGTCTCGCGCCTGATCGGTGCGCCTCCGGGCTACGTGGGCTTCGACCAGGGCGGTCTGCTGACCGACGGCGTCGACCAGCACCCGCATTGCGTGCTCCTGCTCGACGAGATCGAGAAGGCGCACCCGGATGTCTACAACATCCTGCTGCAGGTGATGGACCACGGCCGCCTGACCGACCACAACGGTCGCACGGTGGACTTCCGCAACGTGATCCTGATCATGACCTCGAACGCGGGTGCCGCGGAACAGGCCAAATCGGCCATCGGCTTCGGCCGCGACCGTCGCGAGGGTGAAGACACCGCCGCGATCGAGCGGACCTTCACGCCGGAATTCCGCAACCGTCTGGACGCGGTCATCAGCTTCGCGCCGCTGCCGAAGGAAACCATCCTGCAGGTGGTCGAGAAGTTCGTGCTGCAACTGGAAGCCCAGCTTCTGGACCGCGGCGTGACCATCGAACTGACCCGCCCGGCGGCCGAATGGCTGGCCGAGAAGGGGTACGACGACAAGATGGGCGCCCGCCCGCTGGGCCGCGTCATTCAGGAGTACATCAAGAAGCCGCTGGCCGAGGAACTGCTTTTCGGCAAGCTGGCCAAGGGTGGCCTGGTCCGTGTCGCCGTGAAGAGCGGCGAGATCGACCTGCAGATCCAGGGGCCGGGCAATCCGCGCCTCTCGGGCAACAAGCCGCCGCTCCTGACGGCCGAATGAGACCAGTCGGGGCCCTCGCGGCCCTGACCTTCGCCCTGCTTTCCGCCGCCGGTCCCTCGGCGGCGGAACCGTCTCTGACCCTCTTTGCCGACTGCACCCTGGGCGAGACCTGTTATTTCCAGCAATATGTCGATCACGACGCCGGGCCGGGCGCGCAGGATTTCACCTGCGGCGCCCTCAGTTATGACGGCCACAAGGGCACCGACCTCGCCCTGCCCTCGATCGCCGCGATGCTCGCGGGCGTCGACGTCATCGCCGCGGCGCCGGGCCGCGTGATCGGCACCCGCGACGGGGTCGAGGACCGGATCATGCCGGCCGGCGGCGACGACCGACCCGCCTGCGGCAATGGCGCTGCCATCGACCACGGCGACGGCTGGGTGACCCAGTACTGCCACATGCGCCGGGGCTCGATCCGGGTGAAGACAGGCGATCGAATGGCGCGCGGCGACGTGCTGGGCCAGGTCGGACTCTCCGGACGCACGCAGTTTCCCCATGTCCACATGTCCGTGCGCCAAGGCGACACGGTCGTCGATCCCTTCGCGGCCGGCGGCGGATGCGGCGCGCCGGGGCGCTCCCTCTGGGCCGAGACGCCGGCCTACCAGCCCACCGGCCTCATCGCGCTCGGCTTTTCCGACGGCTTGCCGGACTACGACACCATCAAGTCAGGCATCGCGTCGGAGGTCCGCCCGGGGCGCGATGCGGCGGCGCTGGTGCTGTGGGCCTATGGCTACGGCGCGCAGCCGGGCGACAGCCTGCAGTTCCGGATCGACGGGCCCGACGGGCCCCTGCTGGACAGCGCCGTCGACCTGAAGAAGCAGCAGATCCTCTACTATCAGGCCGCGGGCAAACGCCTGCACGCGCCGCTGAAGGCCGGGGCGTACCGGGGCGAGGTCACGCTCACGCGCGACGGGCTGGCCCCCGTGACACGCGAGATGACCCTGACGATCCCGGACTGAGCGCGGCGCGGATACATCCCCGGACGGCACGGCGGGGCCGCTCCGCGCGGGCGCGCCGCCCCCTGCCCCTCACTTCTCGGTAAACTTCAGCTCGATCCGGCGGTTCAGCGCGCGGGCTTCCTCGCTGTCGCCCGCGGCGATCGGCTGGTATTCCCCGAAGCCGTTGGCCGAGAGCCGCCCGGGCGGGAAGCCGAGGTTCTGCGACATGAAGCGCACCACCGACAGGGCGCGCGCCTGGCTGAGCTCCCAGTTGTCGCGGAACTGGCCAAAACCCGAGAGCGGCACGTTGTCGGTGTGGCCATCCACCTGAAGCACCCAGTCGATGCCCGCAGGGATGTCGCCGGAAATATCGCTCAGCACCCGGGTGATCCGGGCGATCTGCTCCTCGCCATCGGGCGACAGCGTCGCCTCTCCGGGGGCAAAGAGCACCTCGGAGGAGAAGACGAACCGGTCGCCCACGATGCGCACGCCGTCGAGGCCGGACAGCACCTCGCGCATCCGCCCGAAGAACTCGGACCGGTAGTTCTCAAGCTGCTGCTTCTCGGCCTCAAGGCGCTTGCGTTCGGCCTCCTCGAGGGCGAGGCGCTTCTTGGTTTCGGCCGCCGCCCGCGCCAGCGCCGCGTTCAACTCGTTGCCGAGCGAGGTCATCTCGACCTGCGCGGCCTCGTCGCGGTCCTTGGCATCGTCCAACAGCGCCTGCAGGCTCGACAGCTGCGAGCGCAGCGCGTTGACCTGCTGGTTCAGCAGCGCCGCCCGCCGCGCGGATTCGGCAGAACGGGCCTCTTCCTGCGACAGCGCCGCGTTGGCCTGTTGCAGCAGGACGTCACGCTGTTCGGCGGCGCTCAGCTGCTCCTGCGCCGCCTGCTCGGCCTTCAGCTTGGCGGCAAGGGCCGCGGCAAGCTGCTGCTCCACCTGCTCCATGTCCACCGCATCGGCCTGCGCGGCGTTGCGTGCGGCGATCATGGCGGCGAGCTGCTGTTCGAGGTCGGCCTGTTTCGCCGCGCTGTCCGATTGTGCCTGCTCGGCATCGGAGAGCTGCACCCGAAGCGCGGCGACCCGGGCCTCCAGCGCCGAAACGCGGCCCTGCCCGTCTTCGAGCGCGCCGCGCGCGGTGGCCAGTTCCTGCTCCAGCGCCTGCTTGTCGGCCTCCAGCGCAGCATTGGCATCCTGCGTGTCGAGCGCGGCAGTGAGACGCTCCTGCAGGCCGTCGCGCTCCTCGCGCGCGCCCGAGAGCGAGGCTTCGAGCGCGGCCACCCGGGCCTCCAGCTCGGCCAGCGAGGCCTCGGCCTGACTGCGGGCGTCCCGTGCGGTGGCCAACTCCGTCTCGCGGGCCGCAAGGTCGGCGCGCAGTTGCGGCAGGCTGTCCTGATCCACCAGCGCGGCGGCCAGCTTGACGGCGAGATCCTCGCGCGCCTCGCGGGCGGCGGCCAGAAGGGTCAGCGTGTCCTCGGCCTTCTTGCGCTGTTCTTCCAGCGCCAGCGTCATCGCCGTCAGCTCATCCTCCGAGTTCGCCAGTCGCGCGCGCAGGGCCTGCGCGGCGGCGGCCTCGGCCAGCTTGGCCTTTTCCTCGTCGCTGAGCTGCTGTTGCAGGCTGTCGACCTGCGTCGAGAGCGCGGCCTGCTGCTCCTCGCCTTCGGCATTCTGACGGCGCAGGTCGGCCACAAGCGCGTCGAGCGCATCGCTGCGGGCAGCGGCGAGGCGCGCGGCCTCGGCCTGCGCATCGGTCTCGCTGCGGGCCTGTGCGAGGGCGAGGTTCAGCGCCTCCTGCTCCGAAAGCAGCTGATCGCGGGCCGTCTCCAGGTCTTCCTGCGTGGCGCGCAGGTCGGCGATGGTGGTCTCGTTGCGGCTCTGCTGGTTCAGGAGCGCGGCAACCTGCGCCTCGAAGGCGGTGATCTGCGTCTGCGCCGCATCCAGTGCCGTGGCCTGCGCATCGCGTTCCTGTGTCAGCGAGGCGATCAGCGCCTGCTGCGAGGCGACCTGATCCTGCGCGGTGGACAGCGTTGCGTTCAGCTGCCCCAGCTCCCCCTGAAGCCGGTCGCTGCGATCGCGCTCCAGCCCGAGGGCACGGGAGAGTTCGGCCACCTGCGACGACAGCTCATCGAGTTCGCTTTCCTGCCCCGAGATCGTCTCGCGCAGGGTGAACTGCACCACCATGAAGATGGTCAGCACGAACATCAGCACCAGCAGCAGCCCGGTCATGGCGTCGACGAAGCCGGGCCAGATCGAGGACTGGAAGCGGTTGCCGGTGCGGCGCGACAGCGCCATGGGTCAGCCCTCCTGCCCGCTGGGTTTCTTCACCTGCCCGCCAAGGCGGCGCGCGCCCGGCTGGCCGCTGGCGCTCTGCGCCACGACGCGGGACAGGGCGGCGATATCGGTGCGCAGCTCGGACATGGTTTCCTGACGCCCGGCGGAGATCTCTTCGAGGATGCGCAGCATCTGCACGTCGATCGAGCGCAGGCGCATCCGGCTTTCGGCATCGATCCCCTCGCCGGCCTCGCTGCGGTTGAAGCGGTCGATCAGTTTCTCCTGCCCCTCGGCCACCCGCAGCAGGGCGGCCTGTGTCGGGTTCTGATCGCCGAGACGATAGGCCAGCCGCTCCACCGCATCCGCAAGGTTGGCCAGTTTCTCGTCCAGCATGGCGCGGTTCGCGTCAGTGGCGGCGTTCATCTCCACCAGCGTCTGCATGTTCTCGACCATCTGGTCCATGGCGGTGGCGAGGATGGACTGATCGCTCTGCCCGTCACTTTCGCCCCCGGCAAAGCCGACCCGGGTGATCGAGGACAGCCATTCCTCCAGCTCGCGGTAGAAACGGTTCTGGCCGTGCCCGGCGAAGAGCTCCAGCAGGCCCACGACCAGCGAGAAAGCCAGACCCAGCAGCGAGGAGGAGAAGGCCGTGCCCATGCCACCCAGCTGGGCCTCGAGCCCGGTCATGAGGCGGTTGAACACCTCGACCCCGCTGTCGCCTTCCTGCGGCGCGAGGCTGCGGATGGTGTCGACCACGGCGGGGACGGTGGTGGCGAGGCCATAGAACGTCCCCAGCAGGCCGAGGAAGATCAGCACGTTCACCACGTAGCGGGTGATCTCGCGCTGTTCCTCGATCCGGGTCACGACGGATTCGAGGATCGACGTCGAGGAGGAGGAGGAGATCTGCATCCGCTTGCTGCGCGACCGCAGCAGCGTGGCCAGCGGCGCCAGAAGGCGTGGCGCCTGCACGCCCTCGGCCTCCAGCCGGTCCGAGGCGAAGGCCTCGATCCAGCGGACGGAGGAGACGAGCTGTGCCACCTGCCAGAAGCAGGACACGACGCCCACCACGAAGACGAAGCCGATCAGCCCGTTCAGGTAGGGGTTCGACAGGAATACCGGCAGGACCCGCGGCGCGATGAAGAAGGCGACGACACCCGTCAGCCCCAGAACGATCAGCATCAGCAGGATCTGGCGGACGGGTTGGGAAAACTGCGGCTCTGCCTCGCGGGCGGGCTGGTCCATGCGGACAGCTCCTGACTTTGATTTCGCGCCTGATTCTAGAGATTTCGCCGGATCAAGCCAAGGAGTTATCCCGTAAACTCCGAACACGTCTCGCAAGATAGGTCAGGTCTGTGTCCTCAATGCCCAGTTCGGCCAGATGATCGGCCGTATTGGTGAGGTACTCGTGGTTCGGGCCGCGTCCGCCATGGGCAGAGGCGATGATCTCGGCCTGCTCCTCCAGCGCGAGGGCGCAATATTGCACATGGGCCGGATCGATCACGTAGGTCACCGCCTGCACGGTGCGGCCATCGGCCAGACGCACCTGCTGCCATGTCTCCAGATAGGCGGAGGAGACCAGCTCCCGCTCGCGGAGGTACTCCAGCACGCGGATGCGCTCCGGTTCGGCCACGCAGAAGGCGACGCCGTGGCATTCCGCGCCCTCCATCTCGTCCAGCGCCAGCACGAGGCCCGGGTCCTCCGGCGTGCCGCGGTGGTGGATGGAGCGCATGCAGAAGCTGCGGGCCCAGCCCGAAAGGGTGGCGATGGCGGTTTCGACGGGTGTGAAGCCGGGGTTCCAGATGAGCGATCCGTAACCGAAGACCCACATCGGGCCGTCTGTCTCTGGCGTGTCGTGCATGGGGCCCTATAAACACCTCAATGGGCCCGATTTGAAGGGGTCGCGGAGAGGGAACGCCATGAAACGCGCATTGAGCCTGCTGATTATCCTGATCTTCGCGGCCGCCGCCGCATGGGGCGGCTACTGGTACTGGGGCGCCAGCAAGCTGCGCACCGGGTTCGAGGAGTGGTTCACCGCCCGGCAGGCCGACGGCTGGCAGGCGCAATATGCCGACTTCACGTTGCAGGGCTTCCCGAACCGGTTCGATTCGACGTGGACCGGGCTGAAGCTGGGCGATCCCGACACCGGCTGGGCGGTCGAGATGCCGCTGTTCCAGCTCCTCATGCTCTCCTACCAGCCGCAGCATGTCATCGCGGTGGCGGACCATTCCTTCCTGCTGGACACGCCGGTGGACAGCTACGTCGTCACCAACGAGGACCTTCGCGCCAGCCTGATCACCGATGCCAGCCCCACGCTGGAGCTGCAGCGCGCCACCGTCATCGGCAAGGGCATGGACATCGCCCGCGGCTCGCGCAGCGATCCGCTGCACGCGGACGAGCTGCGCCTCGGCGTCGAGCGGGTGGCAGAGCCCGCGACCTACCACCTCGGCCTCGCGGCCACGGCGCTGACCCCGCCCGAGGGCTGGCGCAACCGGATTTCCGAGGGTCTGGCCCTGCCCGATGCGCTCTCCGACGTGCGGATGGACATGACGGCGAGTTTCAACCGGCCGTGGAACATCCACGCCCTCGACGACAGCCGCCCGCAGCCGCGCCGGCTGGAGCTGAAGACCGCCCGCGCGCAATGGGGCGAGATGGCAATCGAGGCCACCGGCACGCTGGACGTGGATGACGAGGGCACGCCTGAGGGCGAGGTTTCGGTCAAGGCGGAGCACTGGCGCGAGATGCTGCAGATGGCGGTCAGTTCGGACGCGCTGAACGCGGATGTGGCCAAGGCCATCGAACAGGGGCTGACCCTGCTGGCGGGCTTCTCGGGCAACCGCAATTCGCTGAACGTCACGCTGACCTTCACCGGGGGGATGATGCGACTGGGGCCGATCCCCATCGGACCGGCCCCCCGTCTTATCCTGCGCTGATCGCCGCGTTCATCCGTCCTGACGGATGCGGGCGTTGGTGGGATCGTAGGGGCTGTCCTCCACGATCTCGGCGTCCCAGAGCTGGTCGAACATTTTGACCTTCAGCTTCTGGCCGACCACGGCCAGATCGGGGCTGACGTAGCCCATGCCGATGGACTTGCCGAAGGCCACCGAGTAGCCGCCCGAGGTCAGACGACCGACCTTGGTGCCCTCGACATAGAGTGCCTCGCGGCCCCAGGGGTCCGCATCCTCCGGCCCGTCGATCAGGACGGTGACGCATTTCGCGCGGATGCCGGTCTTCTCCATGGCTTCCTTGCCGTGGAACTCCTTGCTCAGGTCGATGAAGCGCGGCAGGTCGGCCTCGGCCGGGGTCGCGTCGCGGCCCAGTTCGGTGCCGAAGGCGCGGTAGCTCTTCTCCTGACGCAGCCAGTTCTGGGCGCGCGCGCCCACCAGCTTCATCCCCAGCGGCTTGCCGGCCTCTTCGAGCAGGTCGAAGAGGTAGTTCTGCATCTCGATCGGGTGGTGCAGTTCCCAGCCCAGCTCGCCGGTATAGGCCACGCGGATCGCGTTGACCGGGCACATGCCCAGTTCGATCGGACGCGCCGACAGCCAGGGGAAGCGCTTGTTGGAGAGGGCGGTTTCCGGATCGGCATCCTTGATCACGGCCTTCAGCAGGTCGCGCGATTTCGGGCCAGCCACGGCAAAGACGCCCCACTGCGTGGTGACATCCTGGATCTCGATGTAGCCGAACTCCTCGGCCTTGTCCTCGGCGGCCTTGCGCAGGAAGTCGGCGTCATAGGCCGTCCATGCCCCCGCGGAGACGAGGTAGTATTCGTGCTCCTTCATGCGGACGATGGTGTATTCCGTGCGGGTCGTGCCGGCGGCGGTCAGGGCGTAGGTCAGGTTGATCCGGCCGACCTTGGGCAGCTTGTTGCAGGTGAACCAGTCGAGGAAGGCCGTCGCGCCGGGGCCCTTCACCACGTGCTTGGTAAAGGCCGTCGCATCGACAAGGCCGACGCCCTCGCGGATCGCCTTGGCCTCTTCCACGGCATATTGCCACCAGCCGCCACGGCGGAAGGAGCGCGCGGCGTGATCGTCGAAGCCTTCGGGGGCGAAGTAGTTGGGACGATCCCAGCCGTTCACCTGACCGAATTGCGCACCACGGGCCTTCTGGCGGTCGTAGGCGGGCGAGGTGCGCAGGCCACGGGCCGCTTCGCGCTCTTCGTCCGGGTGGTGCAGGATGAAGACGTGCTCGTAGGCTTCCTCGTTCTTCTTCACCGCATATTCGGTGGTCATCCAGCTGCCATAGCGCTTGGGGTCGAGGCTGGCCATGTCGATCTCGGCCTCGCCCTCCACCATCATCTGCGCAAGGTAGTGGCCGGTGCCGCCCGCGGCGGTGATCCCGAAGGAGAAGCCCTCGGCCAGCCACATGTTGCGCAGGCCCGGCGCCGGGCCGACCAGCGGGTTGCCGTCGGGCGTGTAGCAGATCGGGCCGTTGAAATCGTCCTTCAGGCCCACCGTTTCCGACGAGGGCAGACGATGGATCATCGACATGTATTCTTCCTCGATCCGCTCAAGGTCGAGCGGGAAGAGGTCGGCGCGGAAGCTGTCGGGCACGCCATACTGGAAGCGGGCGGGCGCGCCACGCTCGTAGGGGCCGAGGATCCAGCCGCCGCGCTCTTCGCGGACGTACCACTTGGCGTCGGCATCGCGCAGCACCGGGTGCTCTGCCCCGCCGTTCGCGCGGAATTCGACCAGCGCGGGATCGGGTTCGGTCACGATGAACTGGTGCTCGACCGGGATCGCGGGGATCTTGATGCCCAGCATCTTGGCGGTGCGCTGCGCATGGTTGCCCGTCGCGGTGACGACATGTTCGGCATAGACCACGGTGGTCTCTTCGGTCGGCACGAGGTTGCCGCCCTTCTCACCCATCTTGGTGCAGGTGACCTTCCACTCGGACCCGGTCCATTCGTAGGCGTCGACCTGCCACTTGCGCTCGATGGTGACGCCGCGCTGCCGAGCGCCCTTGGCCATCGCCATGGTGACGTCGGCAGGGTTGATGTAGCCATCGGTCGGGTGGAAAATCGCGCCCTTCAGGCCGTCGATGTTCACCAGCGGCCAGCGCTCCTTGATCTGCGCCGGGCTCATCCACTCGTAGGGCACGCCCGCGGTTTCGGCGGTCGAGGCATAGAGCATGTATTCGTCCATCCGGTCCTGCGTCTGCGCCATGCGCAGGTTGCCGACGATGGAGAAGCCGGCGTTCAGGCCCGTCTCGGCCTCCAGCGACTTGTAGAACTCGACCGAGTACTTGTGGATGTGGGTCGTGGCATAGCTCATGTTGAAGAGCGGCAGCAGGCCCGCGGCATGCCAGGTCGAGCCGGAGGTCAGCTCGTCCCGCTCCAGCAGGACCACGTCGGACCAGCCGGCCTTGGCAAGGTGATAAGCGATCGCCGTCCCGACGGCACCACCGCCGACGACAAGGGCTTTGACATGGGTTTTCATGGCGCGAGGGACTCCCTGAACTGGACGCGGATCCAGCGATAGCAGGCCAGCGGATTCCCGCAGTGCCCAGCCGACGCAAATCGTCTCATTTGCGACGTAGGGGCAAAAATCCGACCTCGCGAATTTCCGCACTGCGGCAACGAATCCGTGAGAAAGGCGAAAACGCGGCGTTCCCGGCTGCCAAGCGTCGGTTTTTGTACTGTTGTCCCCGGCCCCAAGCCGATATCAACACGCGGGAGAAGTATGCGCCGCGCACGAATCTTGCGCGGCATCACTATGGGAGACCACACTTATGAAGGTACTCGTACCTGTGAAACGTGTGATCGACTACAACGTGAAAGTCCGCGTGAAAGCGGATGGCAGCGGTGTCGATCTGGCCAACGTGAAGATGTCGATGAACCCCTTCGATGAAATCGCCGTGGAAGAGGCGATCCGTCTGAAGGAAGCCGGCAAGGCCGAGGAAGTCGTCGTCGTCTCGATCGGCGTCAAGCAGGCGCAGGAAACCCTGCGCACCGCACTCGCCATGGGCGCCGACCGTGCGATCCTCGTCGTGGCCGCCGATGACGTGCACACCGACATCGAGCCCCTCGCCGTCGCCAAGATCCTCGCCAAAGTTGCGGAAGAAGAGCAGCCCGGCCTGATCATCGCGGGCAAGCAGTCGATCGACAACGACATGAACGCCACCGGCCAGATGCTGGCGGCCCTGCTCGGCTGGTCGCAGGCGACCTTCGCCAACACGCTTGACGTGGACGGCGACAGCGCCACCGTGGCGCGTGAGGTCGACGGCGGCCTGCAGACCGTGAAGGTCAAGCTGCCCGCCATCGTCACCGCCGACCTGCGCCTGAACGAGCCGCGCTACGCCTCGCTGCCGAACATCATGAAGGCGAAGAAGAAGCCGCTGGACGAGAAGACCGCCGCCGACCTTGGCGTCGATGTCGCCCCGCGCCTCGAGATCGTGAAGACCTCCGAGCCGGAATCCCGCCAGGCCGGTGAAATCGTGCCCGACGTGGACACGCTGGTGGCGAAACTCAAAGAGAAGGGGATCGTGTAATGGCTGTTCTTCTGCTTGCCGAGATCCAGGACGGCACCCTGTCCATGGACGCCACCGCCAAGGCCGTTTCCGCGGCGAAAGCGCTCGGTGACGTGACCGTTCTGGCCGTTGGCGCCACCGCCAAGGCCGCCGCCGACGAGGCCGCCACCATCGATGGCGTCGCCAAGGTGCTGGTCGCCGAGGACGCGCTTTACGGTCACCGCCTCGCGGAACCGACCGCGGCGCTGATCGTGTCGCTGGCCGGCGACTACAGCCACATCGTGGCCCCCGCGACCACCGACGCGAAGAACATCTTCCCCCGCGTGGCCGCGCTGCTGGACGTGATGATCCTGACCGACGTGACCGCCGTGGTCGACGCCGACACCTTCGAGCGCCCGGTCTACGCCGGTAACGCGATCCAGACCGTGAAGTCCAAGGACGCCACCAAGGTGATCACTTTCCGGACCTCGACCTTCGACGCGGCCGCCACCGGCGGCTCCGCCTCGGTCGATGCCATCGGCGCTGCCGAAGATCCCGCGATCTCCGAGTGGGTCGAGGACAAGGTGGCCGAGAGCGACCGTCCCGAGCTGACCTCGGCCGGTGTCGTCGTCTCCGGCGGCCGCGGCGTGGGCTCGCAGGAAGACTTCGCGCTGATCGAGAAGCTGGCCGACAAGCTGGGCGCCGCCGTCGGTGCCTCGCGCGCCGCCGTCGACTCGGGCTTCGCGCCCAACGACTGGCAGGTGGGTCAGACCGGCAAGGTCGTCGCCCCCGAGCTCTACGTCGCCGTGGGCATCTCCGGCGCGATCCAGCACCTCGCCGGCATGAAGGACTCGAAAGTCATCGTCGCGATCAACAAGGACGAAGAAGCACCGATCTTCCAGGTCGCCGACTACGGCCTCGTGGCCGACCTCTTCGAGGCCGTCCCCGCGCTGATCGAAAAGCTCTGATCCTGCGGGCTCCGGCCCGATCCGATCTTCGAAAGGCCCGCGCCCCGCGCGGGCCTTTTTCGTTGCGGAGGGTCCGCTGGCCCGTCGAGTGCCGGCAACGTGTCCCTTCTGGGGGCGCCGTCGTGTCCCACCTTCAACGCTTACCTTCCATCCTTGCCGTCCGCGCGTGCCATCAGTGCGCGCCCTCTGCACATGTCGCGCGCGCTCAGCCTCAACACATGCCATCAGCGCACGTCTTCCACACATGCCATCCGCACGCAGCCGTCCCCTCTGGGCCCGGAGCCCCGCCCCAGCCCGCGATGCGGCCACCGGCCCTCCGCAACCTGGCCCGTTAACCCACCGCGACCGCCGCATCTCGTCACATTGCTCCGCGCTCCCGGCCTCCGCGGCTCTCGATCAATCCCGGCAGCACCTCTCGCAGCGCCTCCGCGGCCTCCATCTGCGCGCCTGTGCCCAGCATCTCTGCCGCCGCCGGCGCCTCCAACTGGCCAAAGACCATCCCCTCGCCGCGTCGCTCCTGCGCCTCGGCGCTTACCACGACCTCGACAACCTGCTGCACCCGGGGCCGCAGGGCCTCGATCATGGCGCGATCCACGAAGAGCGGGTCCGACCGCATCTCCGCCTCCAGCGCCGCATCGCCCGGCGCATGATTCGACAGCCAGAGCAGCACCACCGGCGCGGAAATCCGCGACAGCAGCCGCTCCATCCGGGCCGACCAGGCCGCCTTCAGCTCGCTCCGCACCATGTCGAACCGCTCCTCAGACTGGGTGCGCAGATGCTGCAGCATGTGCCGGGTGAAATGGAACTCGGTGAAATCCACGTCCCGGAACACGGTGCGCAGTAGGTCCGAGGCCTGCAGGAAGCGATCGTTGCGCCGCGGATGCACCCCGTAGAACCGGTTCGACATGTTCTGCGCCCCCATCACCTGGATCACCACCGCCTTCGCCCCCGAGGCGAGCTGCAGGATCGCCGGGTCATGCAAAAAGGCATCGACGCCCGCGTTCATCCAGCCGAGGTTCACGCAGGTCGTGCCCAGGGCATCTTCCACCAGCCCCGGAAAGGGCCGCGGGATGAACTTGCCATAGGTCTCCGACCCGCCGAGGAAGGCGACGTAGCCCCCTTCCAGCGCGCGTTTGGGCCCCCGGAACAGGATCTTCGACCGGCCATACCGGCACGGGTAATATTCCAGGGCTTCTTGCCCCAGTTTCTCGTAAGTCATGGTTCCCACCACTTCAGTCCACCGGGCCAGATTCCCCCAAAACACTTTCCATCCGCCTAAGCCTCTCATTTTTCGATAAATTTAACTTCCCTCCGGACCCGCCCCCTCCCTTGCGGTTCCCCCCGTCCGGGGCCTATTCTGCGGCCAGTTTTCAAGCCACCGCAGCGAGGGATAAATGGAGATCGAAAAGGTCGGCGTGATCGGCGCGGGGCAGATGGGCAACGGGATTGCCCATGTGATGGCCCTTGCAGGCTACGACGTGATGATGACGGACATCAGCCAGGATGCCCTGGACAAGGCCGTCGCCCTCATCGGCAAGAACCTCGACCGGCAGGTCAGCCGCGAGAAGATCGCGCAGGCGGATCGCGATGCCGCGATGAGCCGGATCTCCACCACGCTGACGCTGACCGACCTCGGCCAGACCGACCTCGTGATCGAGGCCGCAACCGAGCGGGAGACGGTGAAGGACCAGATCTTCAAGGAGCTCCTGCCCGCGCTGAAGCCTGACACGATCCTGACCTCGAACACCTCCTCGATCTCGATCACCCGGCTGGCCAGCCGCACCGACCGCCCCGAGAAGTTCATGGGCTTCCACTTCATGAACCCGGTGCCGGTGATGAAGCTGGTGGAGCTGATCCGCGGCATCGCCACCGACGAGCCGACCTACAAGGCCTGCCTCAACGTAGTGGAACGCCTCGGCAAGACCGCGGCCTCGGCCGAGGATTTCCCGGCCTTCATCGTGAACCGCATCCTTGTCCCGATGATCAACGAAGCGGTCTACACGCTCTACGAAGGCGTCGGCAACGTGCGCTCGATCGACGAGGCGATGAAGCTGGGTGCGAACCACCCCATGGGCCCGCTGGAGCTGGCCGATTTCATCGGCCTCGACACCTGCCTCGCCATCATGAACGTGCTGCACGACGGGCTCGCCGATACCAAGTACCGCCCCTGCCCGCTGCTGACGAAATACGTCGAAGCCGGCTGGCTGGGCCGCAAGACCGGCCGCGGCTTCTACGACTACCGCGGCGAGACGCCCGTCCCCACCCGCTGATAGGGCGGGCTGTCCTGGCCCATCTCTTGCTCGAAAATATCCCCGCCGGAGGCTTTAAATCTTCTGTTCCGACAGAAGAGATTTGAGGCCTCCGGCGGGGATATTTGTAAGCGAAAGATGAGGGCTACTCCCCCTCCGGCTCCTGCATTTCGAGCTGAAGGGCCGCGGGCGCGGCGGCCTTGAGATCGTCGAGGCGCAGTTCGTGGCTGGGCCGGGCGAGGCGGTTGCGCACGACCCAGTGCAGGCGCTCCTCGGCCCGGGTGATCGCCACGTAGGCGAGGCGTTTCCAGAGCGGCTGACCGGCCTCGTTGCGGCCTGCGCGGGCGGCGGCATAGAGGTCGGGCGCGAAGACCTGCACGTCGGACCATTGCGAGCCCTGCGCCTTGTGGATCGTCACCGCCGCGCCATGCAGGAAGGTCGCGCCCATGTGAGCGGCATAAGGGATGAAGGGTTCTTCCTCGTCCGGTTTCTCGATCTTCACGATCGAGGCGGCGGAGAGCTGCGGATCCTCCGCCCCCATCAGGTGCAGCCGGGAAAAGCCGGCGCGGCGCCCGGGGCCGAGGTAGATCGCCTGCGCGCCCTTGATCAGCCCGCGCGCCTCCAGATCGAGGCGCTTCTTGCGGTGCTTCAGGGGCAGTTCGATCCCGTCGCAGATCAGCGGCTCCCCGGGCAGGAGGGCGTCGTCGGGAGCATTGTAGACCGCGCGGAAGGCGTTGATCAGCTTGATCCGGGTCACGTTGCGCCAGACCAGCACCGGGGACCGTGCCATGAGGTCGACCTCGACCCGTTGGGCCCAGCGGACACGGTCGTCCTTGCGTGAGGCCTCCTCGATCATGCGCTCGAAGGTCTCGAAGGTCAGGTCGGGATCGGCAAGCGCATGGGCAAGGTCGAGGATCGGGTTGTCGGCGTCCTGCCGGTGGATGCGGTTCAGCGAGAGCACCGCCGGTTCCGGCAGCCGGTCAAAGACCATCTGCCCGGACTGGCCCACGGGGGCCAGCTGGGCCGGATCGCCGAAGAGGATCAGCGTAGGGAAGATCTCCTTGAGGTCCTCGAACTGCTTCTCGTCCAGCATCGAGGCCTCGTCCACGAAGCCCACGTCGAGCGGGTCCTCGCGCCGTTTCCAGCCGGTGATGAAGTCCGAGCCGCGCAGCCCGGCGGCGGCCAGCGCCCCGGGGATCGACTTGTTGGTCTGGTAGAAGGCCAGCGCCCGGTCGAGCGCCACATCGCTGAGCCCCTCGATCACCGGGCGTTCGCCATCCTCGGCCAGCCATTCGGCGATCTTCTCGTAGTCGGGATCATAGACCGGGGTGTAGAGGATGCGGTGGATCGTCGTCGCGGGCACGCCGCGCAGACGCAGGACCGAGGCCGCCTTGTTGGTGGGCGCGAGGATCGAGAGCGTGCGCCGCTCCCTCGATTTCTTCGGCTCGTAGTCGCCGGAGACCACGGCCAGCCCGGCCTCGGCACAGGTGCGCGACAGTTCGGCCAGCAGCAGCGTCTTGCCGGAGCCGGCCTTGCCGGTGACGGCCAGGACGCGGGACCTCGTGCCGCTGTCGGGACGTGTCGTGCCATCCTCGACATCGACGCCCGCCTCGCGGAGCATCTCGGCGATACGGTCCCAGGCCTCCGCCTGATCGTGGGAAAAGGTGAGCGAAGTCCCGGCCATGGGGGCAATCTATCCGGGCCGGCGGGCGGGCGCCAGTGCCTGCACCACAGGTTTCCGCAGCGCGGGGGTCAGACGACGACGATCAGCCCGTAGGCCTGTGCAAGCGCCACCGCCTGCACGGTATTGCCCGCCTTCAGCTTGTTGCGCACCGAGTTGATGTGATCCCGCAGCGTATGCTCGGAAATCGACAGCTCCTGCGCCACCTGCGCGCGGCTCTTGCCCTGGGCCAGCAGGGTCATCGTCTCGCATTCCCGGGGCGACAGCAGGGCCGTCGTCTCGGGCCCGCTGTGATCGCAGAGCGCCAGCACCTTGCGGTGGATGGTGTGGCCGAGAAGCAGCAGCGCGTTGCTCTGCTGGCGCACGAACAGCGCCCAGTCCTCGTCGGAGACATCGCTGGTCGCGGTGAGCAGGGCGAACTGCCCGCGCGGGCCACGCACCGGCACGCTGAGCCCCTGCCAGCCGACCCCATGGGCGTTGGCCTCGGCGCGCATGTCGCGGGCGATCCGGCTGGACCAATCCAGATCGGCCCAGTTCACCACGCCGAAATGCCGCGACGCCCCGAGGATCACCGGGTCCATCATCGCGTAATTGCGCTGCTTGTAATAGTCGAGCCAGGCCTCCGGCAGGGTGCCGAACCGGCAGGGGCGAACCGGCGCGGTCACCCAGTTGTAGGACAGGTGCTGCAGCCCGAAGTCGTCCCGGAACCGCACGAGGAGTTCCTGCAGTTCATCGCTCCCGCCGACGGCTTCTACCGTCTGACAGTTCGCCTCCATCCTGTCGGCGCTCGAATATCGCATCCCAAAAGGCCTTTTCCGTCACGCCGGCACTACCCCGACGCGAACACAGCACTGCGACGTTCCAGATCCGCGCCTCCCGCCCGACCTCTCGCACTGGCCGCACAAAGGGGCCCCCCTGCCCCCGCAGGGAGACCGCGCCGGGTCGGACCGCTTGCCCGGTCAGTCCGTGAGCTGGACCGGCACAAGGGGAAGGCAACGGATCATCGCGTCGCGAGACAACTAGATATTGTCAGTGGCAAGCAATCAATCCCCCTATTTCGGAGGATTGGCGCGGAAATACATTAAATCATTGGGAAAATCGAAAACGCGCATGTCATAAGAATGTGTCTTGCACACCCCGGGGAATGGAGACCTCGCGTCAATAAGAGCGCCGGCCCCGTGAGGGACCGGCGCGCGGGCGTCAGGCGCGGGCGGCGAGGACATCCTCGACCGTGCGCAACCCGGTGCGCGGGGCCTGGACCAGCACCGCCATGTTGCCAGGTTTGTGCTGGTTTCTCAGCATCTTGATATGGGCATCCGGGATCTGCTCCCAGGGGAAGACCTCGGACATGCACGGGTCGATCCGGCGCTCCACCATCAATTTATTCGCGGCCGCGGCCTGTTTCAGATGGGCGAAATGCGAACCCTGAATGCGTTTCTGGTGCATCCAGACATAGCGCGCGTCCATCGTCAGGTTATAGCCGGTGGTCCCCGCGCAGATCACGACCATGCCACCCTTCTTGCAGACAAAGGTGGAGACCGGGAAGGTCGCCTCGCCGGGATGTTCGAAGACCATGTCGACGTTCACGCCCTTGCCGGTGATGTCCCAGATCGCCTTGCCGAACTTGCGGACCTCGCCGAACCACTCCTTGTACTCGGGCGTGTTCACCTTGGGCAATTGCCCCCAGCAGTTGAACTCCTTCCGGTTGATCACCCCCTTGGCGCCGAGGCTCATGACGAAGTCGCGCTTGTCCTCTTCCGAGATCACGCCGATCGCATTCGCGCCCGCCGTATTGATCAGCTGGATCGCGAAGGAGCCGAGCCCCCCCGAGGCGCCCCAGACCAGAACGTTGTCACCCGGCTTCAGGTCATGCGGCTCGTGGCCGAAGAGCATCCGGTAGGCGGTGGCCAGCGTCAGCGTGTAGCAGGCGCTCTCCTCCCAGGTCAGGTGCTTGGGCCGCGGCATGAGCTGCTGCGCCTGCACGTTGGTGAACTGCGCGAAGGAGCCGTCGGGCGTCTCGTAGCCCCAGATCCGCTGGCTGTCGGAGAACATCGGATCGCCGCCGTTGCATTCCTCGTCGTCGCCATCGTCCTGGTTGCAGTGGATCACGACCTCGTCGCCCACCTTCCAGCGCTTGACCTTGTCACCCACCGCCCAGACGACGCCCGCGGCATCGGAGCCGGCAATGTGATACTCGGCCTTGTGCACGTCGAAGGGGCTGATCGGAACGCCCAGACCGGCCCAGACGCCGTTGTAGTTCACGCCGGCCGCCATCACGAGCACGAGAACCTCGTGGCTGTCGAGGACCGGGGTATCCACCACCTCGACCTGGAAACTCTTGTCGGGCTCTCCGTGCCGTTCGCGCCGGATCGCCCACGCGTACATCTTCTTGGGCACGTAACCCAGCGGCGGCAGCTCGCCGATCTCGTAAAGGTCCTTCTCGGGCGCGTCGTAAGCCGCGATGCCCGTTTCCGTATCAAGCGCCATGACAGCCTCCTCATGCGATTGCCGCGATGCAGAATCGCGGTGGGTGCTCATCGGATATAATCCGCCACGCAACTTTGCAATGCCAGAAACGTAACTTTTGTAATTTTGTGTCGCACTAAAACCGACGTTTCAGCCGGTCCGGCGCGGCGATCCGCTGCCGGTTGTGGCCCATAGCCCTTAAAATACGCGAGAATCGGTAAAACCGTCAGGAAAGTTTCCCCAACGTCGGCCTGCAGGCCTGTCTTTGCGCGGCAACCGCCTGCGCGACGGGCGCAACAGGTGTAGGATGGGCCGTGACGCCGCGTTGCGGCGAATTGACAAAGCCATATTCTGTCCGCTAAGACCCGCTCGACGTAAGATTGTTGCTCACCCGGGATCTCCCGCCCTGCCGCACGAGGGTGCCATGACCGATAAGATGACCGAGACCAAGAAAGACCGCCCCTGGCTCTTCCGGACCTATTCGGGCCACTCCACGGCTGCGAAGTCCAACGCGCTCTATCGTTCGAACCTCGCCAAGGGGCAGACCGGCCTTTCCGTGGCCTTCGACCTGCCGACCCAGACCGGCTATGACAGCGATCACGTGCTGGCGCGCGGCGAGGTGGGCAAGGTCGGCGTGCCGGTCTGCCACCTCGGTGACATGCGCACCCTCTTCGACCAGATCCCGCTGGCCGAGATGAACACCTCCATGACGATCAACGCGACCGCGCCCTGGCTGCTGTCGCTCTATATCGCCGTGGCCGAGGAACAGGGCGCCGACACCACCACCTTGCAGGGCACCGTGCAGAACGACCTGATCAAGGAATACCTCAGCCGCGGCACCTACATCTGCCCGCCCAAGCCCTCGCTCAAGATGATCGCCGACGTGGCCGAGTACTGCTACACGCACGTGCCCAAGTGGAACCCGATGAACGTCTGCTCCTACCACCTGCAGGAGGCAGGCGCGACGCCGCAGCAGGAGCTGGCCTATGCCCTCGCCACCGGCATCGCCGTGCTGGACGAGTTGCGCCCGCGGGTGGCGGCAGAGGATTTCCCGGCGCTCTGCGGGCGGATCTCCTTCTTCGTGAACGCGGGCATCCGCTTCGTCACCGAGATGTGCAAGATGCGCGCCTTCGTCGATCTCTGGGACGAGATCCTCGAAGAGCGGTATGGCGTCGAGGACCCCAAGTACCGCCGCTTCCGCTATGGCGTGCAGGTGAACTCCCTCGGCCTGACCGAGCAGCAACCCGAGAACAACGTCTACCGCATCCTGATCGAGATGCTGGCCGTCACGCTCTCCAAGAAGGCCCGTGCCCGCGCGGTTCAGCTGCCGGCATGGAACGAGGCGCTTGGCCTGCCGCGGCCCTGGGACCAGCAGTGGTCGCTCCGGATGCAGCAGATCCTCGCCTACGAGACCGACCTGCTGGAGTTCGGCGACCTCTTCGATGGCAACCCCGCCATCGACGCGAAGGTGGAGGAGCTGAAGGCCGGCGCGCGCGCCGAGCTTGCCAACCTCGGCTCCATGGGCGGGGCGATCGGCGCGATCGACTACATGAAGTCCCGCCTCGTGGACAGCAACGCCGACCGGGTGAACCGGATCGAGCGCGAGGAGACCGTCGTCGTCGGCGTGAACCGCTGGAAGGAGGCCGAGCCGTCGCCGCTGATGGGCGAGGATGGCGGCATCATGACCGTGGACGCGGCGGTCGAGGCCGACCAGATCGCCCGGCTGACGGAGTGGCGCGACCAGCGGGACGAGGCTGCCGTGCAGGCCGCCCTCTCCGCCCTGCGGGAGGCCGCCCAAAAGGGCCAGAACATCATGCCCGCCTCGATCGCGGCGGCGAAGGCCGGGGCCACCACCGGCGAGTGGGCCGCCCAGATGCGCGTCGTCCACGGCGAGTACCGCGGCCCCACCGGCGTCTCCGGCGCGCCCTCGAACAAGACCGAGGGGCTGGAAGACATCCGCGACGCGGTGGACACCGTCTCCTCCCGTCTCGGGCGGCGGCTCAAGTTCATCATCGGCAAGCCCGGCCTCGACGGCCACTCCAACGGCGCCGAGCAGATCGCCTTCCGCGCCCGCGACTGCGGCATGGACATCAGCTACGAGGGCATCCGCCTGACCCCGGAGGAGATCGTCTCCCGCGCGCAGGAGGAGGGCGCCCATGTGGTCGGGCTCTCGATCCTCTCGGGCTCCCACATGCCGCTGGTGGAAGACACGCTCGCGCGCCTGCGGGCGGCGGGGCTCGACCACCTGCCGGTCATCGTGGGCGGCATCATCCCCGACGAGGACGCCCGGCGCCTGCTCGAGATGGGAGTGGCCAAGGTCTACACCCCCAAGGACTTCGAGCTGAACGCGATCATGAAGGACATCGTCACCCTCGCCGATCCGCAGAAGGTCGCGGCGGAGTAAGCCCCTTCATCTTTCCTGAAGTACTCTCGGGGGTCCGGGGGCAGACAGCCCCCGGGTCTCACCCCAGGCGGTACCGCGCCCGGATCCCCACCGGGAAGGAGACCGACCGCGCGATGAAACAGACCTCGTGGATACGCCTGTGGATCGCATCGGCCACATGGATGTCGGTCCCTGCCGCAACGGTGATCCGCGGCCGCAGCTCGGCCCGCAGGAAGCGCCCTGCCCCGCCTGCACCATGTTCCCCGACCCCGTGCGGGCTGTCCTCGTAGCCCAGCACGACGATCCCCGCATCCGAGGCATAATGCAGGAACCACAGCATGTGGCACCCGGCGAGGGCCGAGAGCAGCAGGTCCTCCGGGTTCATCTTCGCAGGATCGCCGCCCAGCATCGGATCGTTGGAACAGGGGATCGGCGCCTTGCCCGGCGCGGCCACGTCCCATGTCCGGTCATAGGCGCGGTAATGGGCCGTGCCGTCGCCCCGGTTCCCGGTCCAGCGGATGTGAGAGGTAAAGACCTGATCGTCCATGGGGGCCTCCTGCGCCGATGGGGCCATCTGGCGCAGGCCGGGCCCGGCGATCAAGCGGTGGGGCTGTGCGCCCCCGCACGGGCCGGGAAGCGCTCTGCCAGATCGCGCGCGATGCGACGGTCCTCGGCGCTGACGGGGCCACGGCCATGGGGCCGGAAGCGCGCCCGGAAGGCCTCCAGCAGGTCCGCCTCCGCCACCGCCTCCACCGGGTAGCCGAAGCGCGCCAGATCGGCGTGGAAATCCCCCTCCCCCGCCGCCCCCGGCCAGACCGAGAGGCCCTGCCGCGCCAGCCTGCGCCAGTCGAAGCGCGGGCCCGGGTCGATCTTGCGGCCCGGCGCCATGTCGGAATGGCCGATCACCCGCGCAGGCGCGATGGCCCACCGCGCGAGTATACCCGGCAGCAGCGCCTCCAGCGCCGCCATCTGCGGCTCGGGGAAGGGATGCAGGCCGGTGTTGGCCAGTTCGATCCCGATGGAATGCGAATTCACGTCCTCGCGCCCGCCCCATGCACCGACCCCGGCGTGCCAGGCGCGGTCGCGCTCGCGCACCATCTGCCAGATGCGGCCGGTTTCCGAGATCAGGTAATGGCAGGAGACGGGGCCCAGCCCCTCGGGCGGGCAAGCGTCGCAGAGGCGGCGCAGGGCGTCCTCGGCGCTGGCCATGGCGGTGTAATGCACAACCACCATGTCCGGGTCACCGCCGTGGCGGCGGGCATTCACGTTGGGCGAGGCCTGCCAGTCAGCCAGCCCCTCGGCGGCAGCCCCGTCCGGTGCGCCGGACGGGACGCTTGCGTCCTCAGCCACCCTGCCGGGCCGCGGCGCCGGCGCGGCGGAACGGCCGCGGATCCCAGCTGCAGGCGTAGCCGTCGCCATCGGGGTCGAGGCTCATGCGGTCCCGCTGCGGGCCGCCATTGCTCAGGAAATCCTCCTGCGCGAGGTCGGGCGAGGCGTATTTCGCGCAGTTGCGCGCGTTGCGTGCGGCCACGTTGAAGCCACCGCGGCTGAAGACCTGCTGGCCCACCGGGTTCGAGGTCTGCAACGCGTAGGCCACGATGTTCGGCCCGGTCGAGGTCCGCTCGGGCAGGGCCTCGGGCTGGATGACCTGATAGTTGGCCCGGTTCTCGGCCATGCGTTCCTTGTCGCCCTCGATCGAGCGCAGGTCACCGACGGCGCTGAAGTCATTCTCGCGCGACAGGCCCATCGGGCCCACGGCCTCGGGCGGCGGGTTGTTCGGGCTGGCCTGCAGCGGCTGCTGGCCGGAGTTCCGCTGCGCCGCGTTCAGGGCTGCGCGGGTCTCGGCGGCGATGTCATCCGCCCCGCCCGTGGCAGTGGCGGCGGACCCGGTGGCGACCGGTTGCGACAGGCCCGAGGGCACGTTGACGGTGCCGCCGTCCAGCGGTTGCGCGGTGATCTGGGCCGGGGCCGGCATGGCGTTGACCGGGCTGTCGCTGGTCATCGCGGACATCGGGGCGCTGCCTGCGGCCCCGTTGCGCTGCGGCGGCAGGGAGTAGGTCCGCCCGCCGCCGGTGGCGAGGGCGGCTTCCCGCTGCTGCTGGTAGCTGTCGTAGTCGCCAAAGCCCACACCCGCGGCGCTGTCGGGCACCGTCGGGGCACATGCAGAGAGCGCCACCAGGGCCACAACTCCGCAGGAAATCATCCGCTTGGACATGTCTGTCCTCTCTATCGCCTGCTCCTGACGGGCAGGTTTACCACCATTTGGCCGGCTTATCCACGAAGCCCGCGGCCGTCTCCAGCGCGAGGGCGGTATTCAGCAGATCTGCCTCTTCCCAGGGCCGGCCGATGAGTTGCAGCCCGAGGGGCAGGCCCTGCTTGTCCAGCCCCGCTGGTACCGAAACGCCGGGCAGGCCCGCAAGGTTCACCGTCACGGTAAACACATCGTTCAAGTACATTTGAACCGGATCGGCGTCCTTCATCTCGCCCAGGCCGAAGGCGGCGGAGGGGGTGGCGGGCGTCAGGATGGCATCCACGCCCTGTGCGAAGGCCTCTTCGAAGTCGCGCTTGATCAGGGTGCGGACCTTGCGCGCGCGGTTGTAGTAGGCGTCGTAGAACCCGGCGGAGAGCACGTAGGTGCCGACCATGATCCGGCGCTGCACCTCGTGGCCGAAGCCTTCGGCGCGGGTCTTCTCGTACATCTCGGTGATGCCGTCGCCCTGCGCCAGCTTGGCGCGGTGGCCATAGCGCACGCCGTCATAGCGCGCGAGGTTCGAGGAGGCCTCGGCCGGCGCGATCACGTAGTAGGCGGGCAGCGCGTACTTGGTGTGGGGCAGCGAGATGTCCACCACCTTGGCGCCCGCGTCCTTCAGCATCTCGGTGCCGCGTTTCCAGATCGCGTCGATCTCGTCGGGGATGCCGTCGATCCGGTACTCGCGCGGGATGCCGATGGTCTTGCCCCGGATGTCACCGGTCAGCGCGGCCTCGAAATCGGGCACGGGCAGGTCGGTCGAAGTGCTGTCCTTGGCATCGTGCGAGCACATGGACTGCAGCATGATCGCGCTGTCGCGCACGGTCTTGGTCATCGGCCCGGCCTGATCCAGCGAGGAGGCGAAGGCGATGATGCCCCAGCGGGAACAGCGGCCATAGGTCGGCTTGATCCCCACGGTGCCGGTAAGGGCACAGGGCTGGCGGATCGACCCGCCGGTGTCCGTGCCCGTCGCGCCGAGGCAGAGGTCCGCCGCCACGGCCGCGGCCGAGCCACCGGAAGAGCCGCCGGGCGTCAGCGCGGTGTCGTCGTTGCCGCGCCGCCAGGGGTTCACCGCGTTGCCATAGGCCGAGGTCTCGTTCGAGGAGCCCATGGCGAATTCGTCCATGTTGAGCTTGCCCAGCATGACCGCGCCATCGTCGAAGAGGTTCTGCGTGACGGTCGACTCGTACTCGGGCTTGAAGCCTTCGAGGATGCTGCTCGCCGCCTGGCTGGGCACGCCCTTGGTGCAGTAGAGGTCCTTGATCCCCAGCGGAATGCCGCAGAGCGCGGGCGCGTCGCCGGCCTTGAGGCGGGCATCGGCGGCCTCGGCCTGTTGCAGCGCGATCTCGGGGGTCTTGTGGACGAAGGCGTTCAGCGCACCGGCGCCTTCGACGGCGCTCAGGCAGGCCTCGGTCAGGGCCTTCGAGGTCACGTCACCGCTGCGCAGCAGGTCGCGGGCCTCGGCAATGGTCAGCTTGTTCAGTTCGGTCATCGGGTCTCGCCTCTCTCGGCAGGCACATCGTCAGCTGTGGGGGCACAGCGCGGCAGGGGGCGGCAGGGGGTCGGGCGCGCAGGCAGGCGCGTCCCCGGGCCAGCGTGGCTTATTCGACCACCTTGGGCACGGCGAAGAACCCTTCGCGGGCATCGGGGGCATTGGCGAGGATCTTGTCCTGCTGGTCGCCCTCGGTCACCACGTCCTCGCGCCGCTTCAGGCGCTGCGGGGTGACGGAGGTCATGGGCTCCACGCCCTCCACGTCCACCTCGTTCAGCTGTTCGATGAAGCCGAGGATGTTGTTGAACTCCTCCGCAAGCGCGGGAAGCTGGTCGGGTTCAACCTTGATCCGGGCCAGCTTGGCCACGCGGGCGGCGGTATCGGTGTCGATCGACATGGCGCGTCTCTCCTTTGGTCCCGCAAGCCTTTACCGCCCGCGCCCCGCGCCCGCAAGGCGGTGGCGCCGCCATGTCTCGATCATCCAGCCCAGCATGAGCGCATTCATCAGGTGCCAGAGGAAATGCGTGCCCCCCGGCAGCGCCGTGCAGAGCGGCCCGTCCAGCGCCCGGAAGGTGATCGAGAGCACCAGCAGACCCGCCCCGAGGGCGAGGTTGCGCGCCAGTTCCGGCGCCCGCCCCCGCAGCCCGATGGCATAGAGCGCGATCAGGAGCGGCACCGGCGCATAGCCCGCCGAGGAGCCGATGCCCGGGATCAGCCGGAAGAGCGGCAGCGTCAGCGCGACGAAGGGAAAGAAGGCCAGCACCGCGAGGGCGGCATAAAGCGGGCGCATGCCCCAGAAATCCCGGTTCGCCACGAAGATATAGGCGAGGATGAAGACGAGGATCGGCAGCGTGTCGGCCATCCCGGCCCAGGCCTGCGCATGGGTGTGGAACAGCCACGAGCCGATCCCGATCACGAAGAGGATGGCGCAGAGCACCCGGCCCGTGATCCGGCCCGTCGCCAGCCCTGCACAGCGTCGCCACATCACCGCCGCCGAGAGCAGGAAAGCGAGGTTCGTCAGGGCGTTCACCGGCTCCGACCAGTAGTCCGGCCCGGTGCGTTCGCAATAGGCATCCACCGCCCGGGTCCAGTCCATCGGCTCTTTCCTTCCTCACGGCACGCGCTAGGCTCTGCCCCGTGTTTCCGGGCCGCCCGCCCCAAGGGTGGCCGTTTCCGTTGGAGGTTCAACATGAAAATCATCTGGCTGGGCCACGGCTCCTTCCGTCTCGAGATCGAGGACAAGGTGCTGCTGATCGACCCCTTCCTGACCGGCAACCCCGTCTTCCCGGACGACAAGCGCGACGCGGCCATCAAGGGCGCGACCCATATCTTCTGCACCCACGGCCACGGCGACCACGTCGCCGACGTGCCCGCCATCGCCGAGGAGCTGGACATCCCGGTCTTCGGCATGGTCGAGCTGATGGGCTGGCTGTCGGGCAAGAAGGGCGTGAAGAATGCCACCGGGTTCAACAAGGGCGGCACCATCGACCTTGGCAACGCGCAGGTCACCATGGTGAACGCGACCCACTCCTCCTCGACCGAGGGGCCGGACGGGCCGATCTACCTCGGCAGCGAATCGGGCTTCATGATCTCGGGCGAGGGTCACACGATCTATTTCTCCGGCGACACGGACGTGATGGCGGACATGGGCGTCTTCAACGCGCTGCATGAACCCGACATCGGCATCCTCTGCGCCGGTGGCCACTACACGATGGACATGAAGCGCGCGGCCTATGCGGCCAAGACCTTCTTCGACTTCAAGACCGTCATCCCGATGCACTACAAGACCTTCCCCGCGCTGGAGCAATCGGCCGAGAAACTGGCCGCCGCCCTGCCCGGCGTCGCTGTCATCGAGCCCGAGGTGATGACCGCGATCGAGATCTGATCGCCCCGGCCCATGCCTGCGAGGGGCCGCCCGCGGCCCCTCGAAATTCTTTGAAGAATTTTGCCACGATTATTCGAAAAATCCTGGATGCACGCCACAGATGGCCCTGCCCGTTTTCTTCGAAGAAAACGGACCGGAAAATTCGAATTTTCCGGGGAGCGCCTCACCGCCGCGCGGCGAAGAAGTCCTTCAGCAGCGCCTCAGCCGGCTCCGCACCGATCCCGTCATAGACCTCGGGCACGTGGTGGCACTGGCGGTGGGTGAAGATCCGCGGCCCCTGCGCCACCCCTCCCGATTTCGGATCAGCCGCGCCGTAATAGACCCGCGCAATCCGCGCATTGGAGATCGCCGCCGCGCACATCGGGCAGGGCTCCAGCGTCACGTAGAGATCGCAGCCCGGCAGCCGCTCCTGCCCCAGGGTCTCGCAGGCGGCGCGGATCACCAGTATCTCGGCATGGGCGGTAGGATCGTTCAATTCCCGCGTGCGGTTTCCGTCGCGCGCCAGCACCGCGCCGTCGGGCGAGAGGAGCACCGCGCCCACCGGCACCTCGCCCCGGCGGCCTGCGGCCTGCGCCTCGTCCAGCGCGATCTGCATGTGGCTGCGGAATGTCATGGCCCTTCCTGCCCCGCTGTCCCGTCTTCCGCAAGCGCCCGAATCCGGCTATCGCGGGAAGATGGAGCAGAAATCCCCCCCCGGCGACCGGATCGCCAAAGTGCTGGCCCGCGCCGGCGTCGCCTCGCGCCGTGAAGCGGAGCGGATGGTCGAGGCCGGCCGCGTCACCGTGAACGGCAAGAAGATCGACAGCCCCGCGCTGAACGTGACCGAGCGTGACAAGATCACCGTTGACGGCAAGCCGCTGGCCGCCGCCGAGCCGCCGCGCCTCTGGCTCTATCATAAGCCCACCGGCCTCGTGACCACGGCGAAGGACGAACAGGGCCGCGCCACGATCTTCGACGAACTGCCCGAGGACATGCCGCGCGTCATGTCCGTGGGCCGGCTCGACCTCAACTCCGAGGGGCTGCTGCTGCTGACCAATGATGGCGAGCTGAAGCGCCGGCTGGAGCTGCCCTCGACCGGCTGGCTGCGCAAGTACCGGGTGCGGGTGAACGGCAAGCCGCAGGACGCCGACCTCGAGCCGCTGCGCAAGGGCGTGGTCATCGAGGGCGAAAAGTTCCAGCCGATGACGGTGAACATCGACCGCCAGCAGGGCGCGAACGCCTGGCTGACGGTGGGCCTGCGCGAGGGCAAGAACCGCGAGATCCGCCGCGCCATGACCGAGATCGGCCTGACCGTGAACCGGCTGATCCGCGTCAGCTACGGTCCGTTCCAGCTGGGCCAGCTGAAGCCCGGCGCGGTCGAGGAACTGCGCCGCCGCGTGCTGCGCGACCAGCTGGGTCTGGAACTGGGCGACGATATCGGCACTGCGCGGGCCGCCAAGGGCAAGACCGGGCTGCGCCCGAGAAAACCCGCCAAGCCGCTACCCGAGGCGCCCGTCTGGGAAGGCAAGGTCTTCACCGGCAAGGGCATCACCGCGGGCCGGGCCGCCAAGGCCGACGGCCCGGCGGGCAAGGCGCCGCGGTCGGGTGGGGCGTCCACCGGCAAGGGGCCGCGCGCCGAGGGCGGCGCCCCCGGCAAGGGCCCCCGCACCGGTGGCAAGCCCGGCGCGCGTACTCGGGATGGCGGCAAGCCCGGTCCGACATCCGGCCCCCGGTCCGGCGGCAAGCCCGGCTCGGGCACGGGCACGGGCACGGGCACGGGCACGGGCACGGGGCCAAAGTCAGGCCCCAAGCCGAGCTTCAAGTCCGGTTCCCGCTCCGGCGCCCCTTCGGGCCGTGACGGCGCCCCGTCCGGGCCGCGCCGCAAGCCGCGCGGCTGAGCATGACGCCAGTCCGCCTTGGACCGCAGGACGACATGGCCCCTGTCCATGCCCTGCTCCACGCGGCCTTTGCCTACATGGAGGCGCGGATCGATCCGCCCTCCTCCCTCCACCGCATGACGCCCGAGAGCCTCGCCCGCGAGGCGGCGACGAAGGAGCTCTGGGTGATCCGGCCCGGCCCCGCGCCGCTGGCCTGCGTGCTGCTGACGCCCGAGACGGATCACCTCTACCTCGGCAAGCTCGCCGTGGCGGAGGCCGCCAGGGGCACGGGGCTTTCGCGGCAGCTGATGGACCATGCGGTGACGCGTGCCGAGGCCCTCGACCTGCCCCGGATCGTGCTGCAATCCCGGATCGAGCTGACCGAGAACCACGCGATCTTCGCCCGCATGGGCTTTGCCGAGACCGGGCGCATGGCGCACGCGGGCTACGACCGGCCCACCAGCCTCACCTTCACCCGCGACCTGACCGGGGCGGCCTGACGGCCCCGCGCCCTTCCCGCAGCGCCTGCCAATGCGGCAGGGCGCCCGGTTTTTCATCCCCGGCCCCGAAACGCCCCGCTTGCCGTCCGCGCCAAGACCCGCCACGCTGCCCGGAAAATTCGAATTTTCCGGCCCGTTTTCTTCGAAGAAAACGGACAGCCCCGCCGCCGGGTGCCCGGTTTCGGAAAGGCGGCCCTGCAGCGGACGGGGGTTTTCAGACGTTACGTCACACAGTAGATCGCCCCGCATTCCGGCGCCCACGCGCCGCGACGCATCCTTGAAGGGACCCGGACCATGATCCTGAATATCGTCATCATTCTCGGCTTCCAGCTGGCGGGCGAGACGCTCGTGCGCGGGCTTGGCCTGTCGCTGCCCGGGCCCGTGCTGGGCCTGGCCGGGCTCTTTGTCACCTTCCTGCTGTTTCCGGCCGTGGCGCGGATGGTCTCCTCCACCGCGCAGGGGCTGCTGGCGCATCTCTCGATGCTCTTCGTGCCCGCGGGCGTCGGCGTCGTACAGCACCTCTCCATCATGGAGAGCGAGGGCCTCGGCCTGCTGCTGGCGGTGCTGGCCTCGACCACGCTGGCGCTGATCGTGGGGGCCTTCACCTTCGTCGGCGTAGCGCGCCTGACCGAGGGCCCGAAGGAGGCCAAGCAATGACCGCGCTGCCCGATATCTGGACCTACCTCGCCAAGGGGCCGCTGCTCTGGCTGACCATGACGCTGCTGGCCTACGTGATCGGCGATGCGATCTTCAAGCGGTTCAACCGCGCGCCCTATGCGAACCCGGTGATGATCGCGACGATCCTCGTCTCGGCGCTGCTGCTGATCACCGGCACACCCTATCACACCTACTTCGAGGGCGCGCAGTTCGTCCACTTCATGCTTGGCCCGGCAACCGTGTCGCTGGCGGTGCCGCTCTATGCCAACCGGGTGCACATCCGCCGGGCGCTGATCCCGATGCTGGCGGCGCTGGTGGCCGGCTCGCTCACCGCCGTGCTGGTGGCGATCGCGGTGGGGATGATGATGGGGCTCGATCACACCACGCTGGTCTCGCTGGCGCCCAAGAGCACCACCGCCCCGGTCGCCATCGGCATTTCCGAGAAGGTCGGCGGCCTGCCCACGCTGACCGCCGTTCTGGTGCTGATCACCGGCATCCTCGGCGCCATCGTGGTGACGCCAACGTTCAACGCCCTCGGCCTGACCGACTGGCGCGCCCGGGGCTTTGCCACCGGCGTGGCGGCCCATGGCGTGGGCACCGCACGGGCGTTGCAGATCAACGAGACGGCGGGCGCCTTCGCGGGCATCGGCATGGGGCTGAACGCCCTGCTCACCGCCGTGATCGTGCCCTACATCGTGACCTGGCTGCTCTGACGTCGCTGCGGCGCGCGGGCGCTCAGCCCGCGAGCCGCGCCACGATCCCCGGCAGCGCCGCGAACTCGTCGAAGGCGGCGGCGTGGGTCATCTCCTCCACCGCGCAATGGCGATAGCCCTCGGTGTAGAGCGCGAAGGGCAGGCCCGCGCGCTCGGCGGTCTCGGCGTCGATCTCGCTGTCGCCCACGTAGATGGCGCGCGCGGCGTCAAGCTCGCCCAGCGAGAGGCGCAGCATCTCCGGGTCGGGCTTGCGCGTGGGCAGGCTGTCGCCGCAGACCACGCTGGCGAAGGTCCCGGTAAGCCCCAGATGCGTCAGCACCTCCAGCGTCGCGGCTTTCGGCTTGTTGGTGCACAGCCCCAGCGGATGGCCCGCCGCCGCCAGCGCCTCCAGCACCTCGGCCACACCGGGAAAGAGCGCCGTCTGGCCGCCACTGAGCGCCTTGTAATGCACCATCGTCCGCTCGGTCAGCGCGGGCAGCCCGGCCCGGCCGAGGCCAAGGTGATCGGAGGCCTGTTCCACCAGCCGGGGCAGCCCCCAGCCGATGAAGGAAACCACCGTCGGCAGGTCGAGCGGCGCGGCGGGGACCTCGGCAAGCGCCGCGTTGAGGCCCGCGCGGATGTCCGGCGCCGAGGCGATCAGCGTGCCGTCGAGGTCGAAGATCACGGGAATGGGGGCGCTCATGCCTTCACCTTGGCACGCACCTCGGCACGCAGGTCGGAGAGAGGGGCACAGGTCCGGGCCGGGCCAAAAGACCCGCAGGGGATGACAGCGATTTGCATGATGTCCTTTCCGATGAAAGCCCGCCGACAAGGGGACGGGGCCTTTGCGCGGGCAGCTTTGCGCGCCCCGGCGGCGATGTCCAGAACCCGGTTCGGCCCGGCCCTCGCACCGCTTGCCCCGGACGCTGTTTTCGCCCATATTCCGGCCCGTGCCCACAGCCCGGGCGCCGCAAGCCCGGCCCGTCGAGGCCCCAGTCGGAAGGAACGCCAGCATGTCGATTGAAGCGCCCGAAACCAAGATCGTGGATACTGCCAAGGTGGCGTGCGACGGCGGCGAAGGCGCGCTCGGACATCCCCGCGTCTGGCTGGCGATCCCGGAAGAGACCGGCTTCGTCGAATGCGGCTACTGCGATGCGAAGTACGTGCTGCGCGGCTCCAAGGCCGAGGCCGAGCTGACCGCCGCGGCGAAGTAACCCGCCGCCGCGAGGCGTCCAAAACTTTTCGAAAAGTTTTGGGAAAATTCTTCGAAGAATTTTCCGCGCGCGCGGCGCCCCTGTCGCCCTGCCCCTGACGGCGTGCGCCCCGCAAGGGCCGCGATCCGCGCAGGGTCCGCAGCGGCGCCATTGCCCGCTGGATGCCCGGGGCGGATCGTGGCATTACCGTCTCCGACCAACGGAGGCGCGACATGAGCAACGAGACCCCCAAGGACCAGCCCGCGACGCAGTTCGGCAAAGGCTGTCACCTGCACCTGATCGACGGCTCTGCCTTCATCTTCCGCGCCTACCACGCCCTGCCGCCCCTGACGCGCAAGTCCGACGGCCTGCCGATCGGCGCCGTCTCGGGGTTCTGCAATATGCTGCAGAAATATGTCGAGGACGCCTCCGGCTCCGATGCGCCGACCCATGTGGCGGTCATCTTCGACAAGGGCTCGCACACCTTCCGCAACGATCTCTACGACCTCTACAAGGCCAACCGCGAGGCGATGCCCGAGGACCTGCGCCCGCAGATGCCGCTGACCCGGCAGGCGACCGAGGCCTTCAACATCGCCTGCAAGGAGCTGGAGGGCTACGAGGCCGACGACATCATCGCCACGCTCGCCTGCCAGGCCCGCGAGGCCGGCGGACGCGTGACGATCATCTCCTCCGACAAGGACCTGATGCAGCTGGTGGGCGACGGGGTCGAGATGCTCGACGCCATGAAGAACCGCCGCATCGACCGCGACGGCGTGCACGAGAAGTTCGGCGTCTATCCGGAACGGGTGGTCGACGTGCAGGCGCTGGCAGGTGACTCGGTCGACAACGTGCCCGGCGCGCCGGGCATCGGGATCAAGACCGCGGCCCTCCTGATCAACGAATACGGCGACCTCGAGTCGCTGCTGGACCGCGCCGAGGAGATCAAGCAGCCCAAGCGCCGCCAGACCCTGATCGAGAAACGCGACCAGATCGAGTTGTCCAAGAAGCTGGTGCAGCTCGACTGCAACACCCCGCTCGACTTCACCCTCGAAGACCTCGAGGTGAAGGACCCGGACCCCGAGGTGCTGATGCAGTTCCTCACCGAGATGGAGTTCCGCACCCTCACGTCCCGCGTCGCCAAGACCCTGAACGTCGAGGCCCCCGCGATCCCCGAGCCCGAGGTGACACAGGCCAGCCCCGCCGCCACGCCCGAGGCCCCCAAGATCGACCCCGAGGCCTATGAATGCGTCTCGACCATGGAGGCGCTTCAGGTCTGGATCGACCGGATCAACGACCGCGGCTATGTCGCCGTGGACACCGAGACGAATTCGCTGAACGAGATGGTGGCCGAACTGGTGGGCATCTGCCTCAGCGTCGAGGCCGGTCAGGCCTGCTACATCCCGCTGGGCCACAAGGCCGGGGGCAGCGACGAGGGCCTGTTCCAGGATGACAGCCTCGCCGAGGGCCAGCTGCCGCTGAACGCCGTGCTGGACGCGCTGAAGCCGGTGCTGGAGGACGAGGCCGTCCTGAAGATCGGCCAGAACATGAAGTACGACGCCAAGGTCCTCGCCCGCTACGGCGTCCGGATCGCGCCCTACGACGACACGATGCTGCTGTCCTACGCGCTGCACGCGGGCGAACACGGGCACGGGATGGACACACTCTCCGAGCGGTACCTCGACCACACGCCGATCCCGATCAAGTCGCTGCTCGGCACCGGCAAGAGCGCGATCACCTTCGACAAGGTCCCCGTGGCCGAGGCGGTGAAATACGCCGCCGAGGATGCCGACGTCACCCTGCGGCTCTGGCAGCTGTTCAAGCCGCAGCTGCACCGCGACCGCGTGACCACCGTCTACGAGACGCTGGAGCGTCCCCTCTCGCCCGTGCTGGCGCAGATGGAGATGCACGGCGTGAAGGTGGACCGCGACACGCTCTCGCGCATGTCGAACGCCTTTGCCCAGAAGATGGCCGCCCTGGAGGCCGAGATCCACGAGCTCGCCGGCGAGACCTTCAACGTCGGCAGCCCGAAACAGCTGGGCGAGATCCTCTTTGACAAGATGGGGCTGGACGGCGGCAAGAAGGGCAAGACCGGCGCCTATGCCACCGGCGCGGACGTGCTGGAGGACCTCGCGACGGAGCATGAGCTGCCGGGCCGCGTGCTGGACTGGCGCGCGCTCTCCAAGCTGAAATCCACCTACACCGACGCCCTGCAGACCCACATCAACCCCGAGACGGGCCGGGTCCACACTTCCTACGTCCAGACCGGGGCCAACACCGGGCGGCTCGCCTCGACCGATCCGAACCTGCAGAACATCCCCGTCCGCTCCGAGGAGGGCCGCCGCATCCGCGAGGCCTTCGTGGCGGAGGAGGGCAAGGTGCTGCTCTCGCTCGACTACAGCCAGATCGAGTTGCGCATCCTCGCCCATGTGGCCGGGATCGACGCGCTGAAACAGGCCTTCCACGAGGGGCAGGACATCCACGCGATGACCGCTGCGGAGGTCTTCGGCGTGCCGGTCGAGGGGATGGACCCGATGGTGCGCCGTCAGGCCAAGGCGATCAACTTCGGCGTCATCTACGGCATTTCCGGCTTCGGGCTGGCGCGCAACCTGCGCATCCCGCGGGCCGAGGCGCAGGGATTCATCGACCGCTACTTCGAACGTTTCCCCGGCATCCGCGACTACATGGATGCCACGGTGGAATTCGGCAAGGCACATGGCTACGTCCAGACGCTCTTCGGCCGCAAGATCCACACGCCCGAGATCGCCGCCAAGGGCCCGCGCGCGGGCTTTGCCAAGCGTGCAGCGATCAACGCCCCGATCCAGGGCGCGGCGGCGGACATCATCCGGCGCGCCATGATCCGCATGCCCGAGGCCATCGCCCACCTGCCCGCCAAGATGCTGCTGCAGGTGCACGATGAACTGCTCTTCGAGGTCGAGGAAGCCGCCGCGGACGAGGTCATCGCCGCCGCCCGCGCGGTGATGGAGAACGCCGCCGATCCGGCGGTGAAGCTCGACGTGCCGCTGGTGGTGGACGCGGGCCGCGGGGCCAACTGGGCGCAGGCGCACTGAGCCCCACCCCAGCGGGGCGCGGCGCGGCGAGACCGTTCGTCGGTCCGGTATGCTGCGCGGCCACCGGTCCGCCACGGTCGCGCCTCCGATCCGGGCTGCGCGCCTCTCTCTGCGCAGCGTCAGGTCAGGTCAGGTCAGGTCAGGTCAGGTCAGGGCACCAATCCGGGGCCTTCCGGGGCGTCAAGGACATCGGACAATATTTCCCCTTGAACCTACAGTCGCTGTAGACCCTAGATAGTCAGGCATCGACAGTTTCAGACCGAAGGTTCCCGATGCCCCACGATCACGGCCACGCCCATGGACATGCCCATGGCCACCATCACCACCATGCCTTGCCGGAGGGCGGCGGCGATGCGCGTCTCTGGGCCGCCATCGGGGTCAACTTCGCCCTCACCCTTGTGCAGATCGTGGCCGGCATCCTGTCGGGGTCGCTGGCGCTGATCGCCGATGCGATCCACAACCTCTCCGATGCGCTCTCCCTCGTCATCGCCTTTGCCGCGCGCCGGATCGCCCGGAGACCCGCCGACGCGGCGATGACCTTCGGCTATGGCCGGGCCGAGGTGGTGGCCGCGCTGGTGAACTACGTCACCCTCATCGTGGTCGCGCTCTACCTTGCCGCCGAGGGCGTGCAGCGGCTCTTCAACCCGGTGGAGGTCGAGGGCTGGACCGTGGTGATCGTGGCCGGCGTCGCGCTGGTGATCGACACGGTGACGGCGCTGCTGGTCTTCTCCATGTCCAAGGACAGCGTAAACATCCGCGCGGCCTTCCTGCACAATGTGGCCGATGCGCTCGGCTCCGTCGCGGTGATCGTGGCGGGGGTGGCGATCCTCGTCTACGACTGGCGACTGGTGGATCCGATCGTGACGCTTGGCATCTCGGCCTACATCCTGTGGCACGCGGGCGTCGAGATCGGACCGGTGATCCGCATCCTCATGCTGGGCGCCCCTGACGAACCCGGCGCGCAGACCGTGCTCGACGCCATGCGCGCCGAGGAGGGCGTGGCCGATGTCCATCACCTGCACCTCTGGCGGATGCAGGAACGCGAAACCTCGCTGGAGGCCCATGTGGTCCTGACCGCGGGGGCCGACGGGGCTGTGGTCCGCCAGCGGCTCAAGACCCTGCTGCACGAGACCTTCGAACTGCACCATTCGGTGCTGGAACTGGAGGATGCGGGGTCGGCCTGCCAGAACGCCAAGGCCATCGGCCACTGAAAAGCGGCAACTGAGAGGCGGTACCCGGAATTTTCAAAAATTCCGGACCGTTTTCTTCGAAGAAAACGGGGAGCCACGCCGGCGGCCAGACACGCCGGCGGCCAGACGGCCACCGGCCCGCCTAGTCCCGGCGGCGCTCCGGGTGGGTGGCGTAGAAGGCGGCCAGCGTCTTGTCGCGCTCGTCCCGGAACGGCGCGCCAGGTTCCAGCGCCGCGATCCGGTCGAGGCGGAACATCCGGAAGTCCGCCCGCAACTCGCACCATGCGACCAGCGTCCAGACCTTGCCCCAAAAATACAGCCCCAGCGGCCGCAGTACGCGTCGGGTCTCGGCCCCTGCCGCATCGCGATAGGTGATCTCCAGCCGGTGGCGACTGTCGCAGGCGGCCTCGATCCGATCCAGCAGGGCGCGCTGCGCCGCGCTCATCTCGCCGTTCAGCGTCAGGGCGTGGATCTTCACCTGCGCCACGCGGGCCTTCAGGGGATCGGGCAGCACCGCCTCGATCCGCACCAGCGCCTCCTCCGCCGCGGCGGCCATCTGCAACCCGCCCCAGGCGCGCAGCAACCGCGCCCCGGCCACCAGCGCCACGATCTCTTCCTCCGGGAACATCAGCGGTGGCATGTCGTAGCCCGCCCGCATCACGTAGCCCACGCCTGCCTCGCCCTCGATCGGCACGCCGGAGCCGATCAGGTCGGCCACGTCGCGGTAGATCGTCCGGGGCGAGACCTCCAGCTTCTCGGCAAGGGCCTTCGCGGTGAGCAGCCGACCGCCGCGCAGATGCTGCACGATCTGGAAGAGGCGGTCGGCGCGCCGCATCAGGCGGGCTCGAAGAGGCCGATCCGGTTGCCGTCCGGGTCATGCATCACGAGGTAGCGCCCCGGCGGGATCGCGGTGATCCCGCCCTCGAAGCTGGCACCCGCCACCGCCGCGCGGTCCCGGGCGGCCTCGACGCCATCTTTGACGGCAATGTGGATCACCGGGCCCTTTCCGGCCGCCACCGGCCCCTCGACGAGGTTGCCGCCGACGCCGCCGCGACCGAAGGCGGACACCGTCTCGGTTCCCATCGTCATGGGGGTCATCTCCCAGCCGAAGACGGTGTTGTAGAAGGCGGTCGCGGCCGCGAGATCCCGCACCGGGATCTCGGCCCAGACGACGGTGACGGGCGGACGGGAAGCAGGGGAGGTCATGATTTTCATCCTTTCAGGAGTTGCGATGGGGGCACCATCGCACAGCCCTGCTGACAGCATTCTGTCAGCATCCTGTCAGGGGGTCGCGAAAACCGCCAGCCCTCAGCCGCGGGGGCTGCCTGCGCGACTGGCGGATGCACCGGTCGCCGCCATCGCGGCCTGAGCCTCCCTCAACCAGCCGAGCCCGGAGAGCGTATCGGTCGCGGGCGCATATTCCGCCGAGACATAGCCGTCATAGCCCTCCGCATCGAGCCGCGCGAAGAAGGCGGGATAGTCGATGTCGCCCTTCAGCGGCTCATGTCGGCCGGGCACCCCGGCGATCTGCAAATGCACCGCCCGGCCCCCGTGTTTCGCCCATGTGCCGGGCAGGTCCCCGGTGATCTTCTGGGCGTGGTAGGCATCGAACTGGAGCCCGAGGTTGGGGGCCCCCACCGCATCCAGCACCTCCGCGGCGAGGTCGAAGTCGCTCAGGAAGTAGCCCGGCATGTCGTCGCGGTTGATCGGCTCGATGGTCATAGGTTGCGCGGGGGCCTCCGCCGCGGCCCAGCGGAGGTTCGCGATCAGCGTCTCCCGCGCGGCGGGGTCATCGGTCTGGCCCGACATGATATGCACCCGGCCCGCCTTCAGGCTCTCCACGTAGCGCAGGGCGCGCCGGAAGTCCGAGCGGAAGCGCTCCTCGCTGCCCGGCACGGCGGCAAAGCCCCGCGGTCCGCCGGTGTAATTCGGTGGCGGCGCGTTGATCAGCGCCAGCGGCAGGCCCGTCCGGGTCAGCGCGCTGCGCAGGTCCTGCACCGGTTCGTCGTAGGGGAACAGCACCTCCACCGCCTCGAAGCCGGCATCGGCCGCGGCAAAGACACGTTGCGCGAGTGGCATCTCGCGGAAGAGGAGCGAAATATTGGCCGCAAAGCGGGGCATATGATGATGTCCACCCGGGGGATAGCTGGGGAGCGAGCGGGCGGTCCTATTCTTGGGTCAGAAATTCAGACTCTATGATGGGGAAAAAACTGCCGTCAGACCAGAGGCCGAACCAGTCCTTGCCGTCGCAGGGGTGATCCACCCCGATTTCGACCAGCCGATAGAAGCTCTTGCGGTCGATCAGCGCCTCCAGACCGGCCCGGACATGCAGGTAGGGCGCGGGCTCGCCGGTCTCGGGGTCACGGGTGACGCGAATCCGGTGCTCGGGCCCGGCGGTGACACGGTCGCCCACGTTGGTGGTGAAGGTCAGCTGCTGCGCCGCGCCGGTGCCCTCCGCCTCGAAGTCCACCGCCACGAAGGGGGCGTCGTCCACGGTGATGCCGACCTTCTCCACCGGGGTGACAAGAAAATACCTGTCGTCGTCCTTGCGCAGGATGGTCGAGAACAGGCGCACCAGTTCGGGCCGCCCGATCGGCGTGCCGAGGTAGAACCACGTCCCGTCCCGCGCGATCCGCATGTCGAGGTCCCCGCAAAACGGGGGGTTCCACTTGTGCACCGGCGGCAGCCCCTTGCCACCCGCCGCCTTGGCGGAGGCAGCCAGCGACTCTGCCGAGGGTTTCACGGAGTTTTGTGCGGACATTGCTTTTGCCTAAATCATTTCGCGCGATACACTCGAAACCATAGATATAGATCTGACCGGAGTATTGCCATGACCGAGGCCGCCGCCCAGTCCGAAGACCTTGTCGCCGAGATCGAGGCACTGGAGGAGAAGCTGGCCGAGGCCAGGAATTCCATCACCGCCCGGTTCATCGGGCAGGAGCGCGTGGTGGAGCTGACGCTCTCGGCCCTGCTCTGTGGCGGTCATGCCCTGCTGATCGGCCTGCCAGGCCTCGGCAAGACCCGGCTGGTGGAAACGCTCTCGACCGTGATGGGGCTGCATGGCAACCGGATCCAGTTCACCCCCGACCTGATGCCCGCCGATATCCTCGGCTCCGAGGTGCTCGAGACGGCGGCGGATGGCAGCCGGTCGTTCCGCTTTCTGCAAGGCCCGATCTTCTGCCAGCTGCTGATGGCGGACGAGATCAACCGCGCCTCGCCCCGGACCCAGTCGGCGCTGCTGCAGGCGATGCAGGAAAAGGTCGTGACCGTGGCCGGCGAGAACCGCTCGCTGGGCCAGCCGTTCCACGTGCTCGCCACCCAGAACCCGATCGAGCAGGAGGGCACCTATCCCCTGCCCGAGGCCCAGCTGGACCGGTTCCTCGTCCAGATCGACGTGGCCTATCCCGACCGCGACACCGAACGCGCGATCCTCATGGCCACCACCGGCACCGTCGAGGAGGAGGCCCATGCCGTCTTCACCCCCGGGGAGCTGATCGCCGCGCAGAAGCTGCTGCGCCGGATGCCCGTGGGCGAGACGGTGGTGGAGCAGATCCTCGACCTCGTGCGGGCCTGCCGTCCGGGCGATCCCTCGGCCCCGCAGAAGGTGCGCGACACCGTCAACTGGGGCCCCGGCCCTCGTGCGGCGCAGGCGCTGATGCTGACCGTGCGCGCCCGCGCCATGCTGCAGGGCCGCCTTGCGCCCTCGACCGAGGACGTGATCGCCATGGCGCGCCCGGTGCTGGTGCACCGCATGGGGCTGAACTTTGCCGCCCGCGCCCGCGGCGACAGCCTGCCCGCGCTGATCGAAGACGTCGCCGCCTCCGTCACCCGGGCCGAGGCCGCGGCGTGAGCGAACCCCGCCACCTCCGCAGCCGGGCCGAGGAAGAGGCGGCCCGCCTCCCGCCCCTGCTGGCCCGCGCGGAACATCTGGCGGGGACCGTCCTGCTGGGCGACCACGGGCGGCGGCGCTCGGGCCTCGGCGACGACTTCTGGCAATACCGCCCCGTACAGCCCGGCGATCCCCGGCGCTGGATCGACTGGCGCCGCTCCGCCCGGGGTGACGACCGTTTCGTGCGGGAAAAGGAATGGCAGATCGCGCAGAGCGTCATGCTCTGGGTCGATCAGGCCGCCTCGATGCGATTCTCCTCCACCGACAAGCTGCCGCAGAAGGGCGACCGCGCCCGCCTGCTGGCGCTCGCGACCGCGATCCTTCTGGTGCGCGGCGGAGAGCGGGTGGGCCTCACCGGCACGCTGCTGCCGCCGCGGCGCGGCCAGAACCAGATCCTGCGGCTGGCAGAGTTCTTCTCGGTCGAGGACAGCGCCGATTACGGCGTGCCCGAACACCGCGCCATGATCCCCAACGCACGGGCGCTTTTCGTCTCGGACTTCCTCGCGGACCCGGCAGAGGTTAAGCTGGCCCTGACCAAGGCTGCGGACCGCGGCGTTCGCGGCGTGCTGATGCAGGTGCTCGACCCCAGCGAAGAGGCCTTCCCGTTCCAGGGCCGGACGATCTTCGAATCCGTGGGGGGCAGCCTCCTGCACGAGACGCTGAAGGCCGGCGACCTGAAGACCCGCTACCAGCAGCGGCTGGCAGAGCGGAAGGACGAGCTGCAGGCGCTCTGCCATGCCACCGGCTGGCAGTTCACCACCCATCACACCAGTGACTCGGCGCAATCGGCGCTGCTCTGGATTTACCGCGCCATGGACAGGGGGACGTCCTGATATGATGCTGGGCCCGATCGGATTTGCCGCACCCTGGCTGCTGCTGGCACTGGCCGCGCTGCCGCTGCTGTGGATCCTGCTGCGTGCCGTGCCGCCCGCGCCGATCCGGCGCCGTTTCCCCGGCGTGGCGCTGCTTCTGGGCCTCAAGGATGACGAGGCGGTATCGGACCGGACGCCCTGGTGGCTGCTGCTGCTGCGGATGCTGGCCGTGGCGGCCGTGATCGTGGGCCTCGCCGGTCCGGTGCTGAACCCGCAGCAGCAGGGGCGCACCGGCTCCGGCCCGCTGCTGATCCTGCTCGACGGGTCCTGGGCCTCGTCCCGCGACTGGTCCGAGAGGGCCGACCTCGTCGATGGCCTGCTGGCCGAGGCGGGCCGCGAGGGGCGCACCGCCGCCGTCGTGCGCCTGACCACGCCGGAGGCCCCGGTGTTCCAGTCCGCCGATGTCTGGCGGACCCGCCTGCCCGGCCTCGCCCCGCAGGCCTGGGAGCCGCGCGAGGACGCGGTACAGGGCTTCATCGAGAGCCTCGGCACCGAGGGATTCGAAACCTACTGGATGTCCGACGGGCTGGACCGCGCCAGCCGCGACCCGCTGCTGGCGGCGCTGGAGGATCACGGCGCGGTCACCGTCCACGAGGGCAGCCGCCCGGTCTTTGCCCTGCGCCCCGCCACCTTCGAGGACGGCGCCGTCCGCCTGACCGCCCTGCGCGCCCTTCCCGGCCCCGAACGCGAGGTGATGGTCGAGGCCCATGGCCGCGATCCTTCCGGCCAGATGCGCCTGCTGTCGATCGAACCGGCCACCTTTGCCCCCGGCGAGACCACGGCCAGCGTCGAGATGGACCTGCCGGCAGAGCTGCGCGGCCGCCTCAGCCATTTCGAGATCGCCGGTGCCCGCACCGCCGGGGCCGTGGCCGCCACCGATGACAGCCTGCGCCGCCGCGAGGTTGCGCTGATCGCCGGCCGGGAGGACCGCGAGGGCCTCGAACTGCTGTCGCCGCTGCACTACCTGCACCAGGCGCTGGAGCCCAACGCCGACCTGCTGGAAGGCGCGCTGATGGACATCCTGCCCGCCAATCCCGACGTGGTGGCGCTGGCCGACGTGGCCACCCTCTCGGACGCCGAGACGGAGGCGCTGGAAACCTGGGTCGAGGGCGGCGGCATCCTGCTGCGCTTCGCCGGGCCGCGCCTCGCCGCCTCCGAGGTGAGCCGCGCCGAGGAAGACCCCCTGATGCCCGTGCGGCTGCGTTCGGGCGGGCGCAACGTGGGCGGCGCGATGAGCTGGGGCGAACCCAAGACGCTTGCCCCCTTCGACGAGGACAGCCCCTTCTGGGGTCTCGAGGTGCCCGGGGACGTGACGATTTCCTCGCAGGTCATGGCCCAGCCCGATCCGACGCTGGCCGCCCGCGTGATCGCGCGGCTCTCCGACGGCACGCCGCTGGTGACCCGCAAGGACCTTGGCGATGGTCAGGTGGTGCTGTTCCACATCTCCGCCAACGCCGAATGGTCGAGCCTGCCGCTCTCCGGTCTCTTCGTGCAGATGCTGGAACGGCTCTCGATCTCCTCCTCCGCCACCGCCCCCGCGCCCGAGGACCTCGAAGGCACCACCTGGCAGCCGGTCCGGCTGGTCGAGGCCAACGGCACGCTCTCCAACGCGGGCACCCTGCCCGGCGTGGATGGCGCCGTCCTGCTCTCCGACCCGCTCGGCGCCGACCTGCGCCCCGGCGTCTACGAGGGCGAGGACCGCCGCATCGCCCGCAACGTCATGGGCGCCGAGAGCACGATTGCACCCGCCGCATGGCCTGCGTCCGTCCCGGTCGAAGGTCTGGCCCGGCCCGAGGAAACCCCGCTCGGCGGCTACCTCCTTGCCCTCGCACTGGCGCTGCTGATGGCCGATATCCTCGCCTCGCTCGCGCTCTCCGGCCGGCTGACCGGCGCACGGCCCCGGGCCACGGGGGCCGCCGTTGTCCTGCTGGCGCTCGCCCTTGCCCTGCCCGCCGCGCCGATCCGCGCGCAGGAGGTCGAAGACACCACCGAGGACGCGGCGCCCGCCGCCGATGCCCGCGCCATCGAGGCCACGCGGGAACTCGTGCTGGCCCATGTCATGACCGGCAACCGCCAGATCGACGACACCGCGCAGGCGGGCCTCCGCGGCCTCTCGGACACGCTCTTCTTCCGCACCTCCGTGGAACCGGCCGAGCCGATGGGCGTGAACCTGGAAACCGATGAACTGGCCTTCTTCCCCTTCCTCTACTGGCCGATCACGCCGGACCAGCCGACGCCCTCCGCCGCGGCCTATGCCAAGCTGAACCGCTACCTGCGCTCGGGCGGGATGATCCTCTTCGACACCCGCGACGCGGATGTGGCGCGCTACGGCGCCGCCAGCCCCGAGGGGCGCAAGCTGCAACAGCTGGCCGCCCCCCTCGACGTGCCGCCGCTGGAGCCGGTGCCCTCGGACCACGTGCTGACGCGCACCTTCTACCTGTTGCAGGACTTCCCCGGCCGCTACGCCGGCGGGCAGGTCTGGGTCGAGGCCGCCCCCGCCGATGCCGAGCTGATCGACGGGATGCCCTTCCGCAATCTCAACGACGGCGTAAGCCCGGTGGTGATCGGCGGCAACGACTGGGCCTCGGCCTGGGCGGTGGATACCTCCGGCGCGCCGCTCTACCCCGTGGGCCGCGGCTATGCCGGCGAGCGGCAACGCGAGATCGCCTACCGCTTCGGCGTCAACCTCATCATGCATGTGCTGACCGGGAACTATAAGTCCGACCAGGTGCATGTCCCTGCCCTGCTGGACCGTCTGGGACAATAATGACCTCGACCGTGATCTTCGACCCGCTCCTGCCCTGGCCGCTTCTTGCGGGCCTCGGCGCCGTGATGCTGGCCTTCATCGGCCTCGCGCTCTGGCGTGGCCTGCGCGGCTGGCCGTTGCGCGGGCTCGCCGCCGTGGTGGTGCTGGGGGCGCTGACCGGCCCCTCGCTCCGGCAGGAGGACCGCGCGCCGCTTTCCGACATCGTGCTGCTGGTGGAGGACCGCTCCGCCTCGCAACAGCTCTCGGACCGGGCGCAGCAGACCGAGGCCGCCGCCGAACGCCTGGCCGCCGAGATCGCCGCCGAGCCCAACACCGAGGTGCGCCGCGTGACCCTTGGCGACGGGGCCGGCGACAGCGGCACCCAGCTGATGACCGCCCTGTCCGAGGCCATGGCCGAGGAACCCCGCGGCCGGATCGCGGGGGCGATCCTGCTCTCCGACGGGCGGCTGCATGACCTCGACCGGGCGCCCGACATGCCCGCGCCGCTGCACCTGCTGCTGACCGGCCAGCCCGAAGACTGGGACCGCCGCCTGATCGTTCGCAACGCACCCGCCTTTGCCATCCTCGGCGAGCCGGTGACCCTGACCCTGCGGATCGAGGACAGCGGCGCCGCCCCGGAGGGCAACGGCGAGGCCCCCCTCGACATTTCCGTCGACGGGGCCGAGCCGGAACGCTTCATGGTCCAGACCGGCCGCGACATCGAGCTGCCGATCACCCTGCCCCACGGCGGGCGCAACGTGATCCAGTTCTCCGTTCCCGCCGAGGATGGCGAGCTGACCGACCGTAACAACACCGCCCTCGTCCAGATGAACGGCGTGCGCGACCGGCTGCGCGTGCTGCTGGTCTCGGGCGAGCCGCACGCGGGCGGGCGGACGTGGCGCAACCTGCTGAAATCCGACAGCTCCGTCGACCTCGTGCATTTCACCATCCTGCGCCCGCCGGCGAAACAGGATGGCGTGCCGGTCTCCGAGCTGTCGCTGATCGCCTTCCCCACGCGGGAGCTCTTCCTCGAGAAGATCGAGGATTTCGACCTTATCATCTTCGACCGCTACAAGCGGCGCGGCATCCTGCCCGCGCTCTACCTCGACAACGTGCGCCAGTACGTCGAGGACGGCGGCGCGCTGCTGATCAACGCGGGCCCCGATTTCGCCTCTGCCGATTCGCTCTATCGCTCGCCGCTCTCCGAGGTGCTGCCGGGCCGCCCCACCGCCCGGGTGATCGAGGAGGGCTATCGCCCCCATGTCACCGATCTGGGCGAACGCCACCCGGTGACCGCCGGGCTGACGCGTGGCTGGCAGGGCGACTGGGGCCGCTGGCTGCGCCAGATCGAGCTGGAGCCGGAACGCGGTTCGACCGTCATGGCCGGGGCCGAGGAGAAGCCGCTGCTGATCCTCGACCGCGTCGGCGAGGGCCGCGTGGCCCTTCTGGCCTCCGACCAGGCGTGGCTGTGGAACCGTGGCTTCGAGGGCGGCGGCCCGCAGCTGGAGCTGCTGCGCCGCCTCGCCCACTGGATGATGAAGGAGCCCGAGCTGGAGGAGGAGGCCCTGACCGCCGAGGCCACCGGCCAGCAGATGCGCATCATCCGCCGGACGCTGGGCGAAGAGGTCGGCCCGCTGACCATCACCACGCCGTCGGGCGAGGAGGTGGAACTCCCGATGCAGGACGTGGCCCCGGGCCAGTTCACCGCCGAGTACACCGGCCCCGAGATCGGGCTCTACCGCCTTGCCAACGACGACCAGAGCGCGGTCATCGGCCTCGGCCCCGCCGCCCCGCGGGAGTTCGAGCAGACCATCGCGGACGGCGCCGCGCTGGAGCCGCTGGTGGATGGCACCCGCGGAGGCATCATGGCGCTCTCCGACGGCGTGCCCGCGGTGCGCGACGTGCGCGCCGGACGGCCCGCGGCCGGGCGCGGCTGGATCGGCTTCACCCCCCGCAACGCCTACGAGACGCAGGATGTGCGGCTGATCCCGCTGCTGCCCGCCTGGCTGGTGCTGCTGCTGGCCGCCGGCCTGATCCTCGCCGCATGGCTGCGCGAGGGTCGCCGCTGAGCTGACGGGCCCCACGCTGCGCTCCCCCAGCGCCTGACCTGCGCCGAGGGGTGGACGTGAGGCAGCCGGGAGCCGAGCCATCGCCCCACGCCCGCGATCCCGCTTGCCGCGGCCCGGCCTGCGCGGCAAGGATGCGGCCATGCATCCGAATCCGATCTTCCACACCCGCTCCGACGCCGCCAACCTCGCCTTCGCGCGGGAGGTGAGCTTCGGTATCCTCGCGCTCTCGGCCGAGGGGCTGCCGCTGATCAGCCACCTCCCCTTCCTGCTGAACAAGGCAGGCACCGAGGTGGAGGTGCATATCGTGCGCTCGAACCCGATCGCGCGGGCGCTGCGCGACGGCCCGCTGCCCGCCAAGCTGATCGTCTCGGGCCCCGATGGCTATGTCTCGCCCGACTGGTACGGTCTGGAGGACCAGGTGCCGACGTGGAACTACGTCGCCGTCCATCTGAGCGGCACGATCGAACTGCTCGATCCGGAGGAGATGCCCGGCGTCCTGACCCGCCTGTCCGACCGGTTCGAAACCCGGCTGCGGCCCAAGACGCCCTGGGTCATGGACAAGATGACCGAGGGCGTGGCCGAGCGGATGATGCGCCAGATCCTGCCCGCCCGGATGCAGGTGACCGGCGTCGACGGCACGTGGAAACTCTCCCAGAACAAGCCCGAAAGCGCCCGGCTGGGCGCGGCCGAAGGCGTTTCGGACCCCGCGCTGGCGGCCCTGATGCGCAGCCCGCCCGAGGGCTGAACGCCCCCCGGCTGGCGCCGACAGCCCTGCGGAAGCCTATTCCGCAAAGTGCCGGACCGGGCGTCAACAACCAATGGACAGGTCTGCGCCCCCCTCCTAGGGTGGCCCCACTCACAATGGGGACAGACATGGGTCACGCAATGAAACTCTATGCCTCTCCGGCCTCGCCCTTCGTGCGCAAGGTCCGGGTGCTGCTGCGCGAGGCGGGGCTGGACGGCAAGGTCGACGAGAAGCTCGTCGCCACCACGGCAGTGAAGTCGGACATGGGCCTGGCCGGGGTGAACCCGCTGGCCAAGATCCCGACGCTGGTCACGACCGACGGCAAGACGCTCTATGACAGCCGGGTGATCTGCCGCTACCTCGACACGCTGGTGGAGGCGGAGTTCTACCCCGAGGGGCGGCTCTGGGACACGCTGGTGCTGGAGGCGACGGCGGACGGGCTGCTCGATGCCGCGGTTCTCATGGTCTACGAGCGCCGGGTGCGCCCGGAGGAGAAGGTCTTCGACGGCTGGATCGAGGCCCAGTGGGACAAGGCGATCCGCGCCGTGGGCGCGATCGAGGAACGCTGGATGGAGCATCTGAACGGCCCCGTCGACATGGGCCACATCGCCGTGGGCTGTGCGCTCGGCTACCTCGACTTCCGGCACGGGACGCGGAACTGGCGGCTGGGGCATGGCCGTCTGGACGACTGGTACGCCAGCTTCAGCGAGCGCGCCGCGATGAAGGACACGATGCCAGAGTGATCCTGCGCCCGAGTGATCCTGTGCCCGAGTGATCTCCCGCGGCCCCTTGGCCACCACGGGCCGGGCCGACCACTTGCGGACACATCGAGACGAAAAAGGGCCGCGCGATCCGCGCGGCCCTTTCGCAATTCCGAACCGATGCAATCGGGGGGTCTGCGACGTCAGAACCTGTAGCCGACACCGATGTTGATGGCGTTGTTGTAGACGGTCGTCTTGAGCGACCCGCCCCCGTCCAGATCGGCGTCGATGTCGGTCCAGATGAACTGGTATTCCCCGAAGACCGACCAGCGGTCGGTGAAGGCGTAGGAGACACCGGCAGTGGCGCGCGCCGCGGGGCCGGTCACCTGGTAGTCGAAGGTCTCGGGGCCGCCGGCGGTGGCGGTCGTCTCGACGTGGGGGATCGCCATGCCGATACCGGCCGAGAGGTAGGGCGTCACCGCCCCGTCCATCCACATGCCCGGCCAGCGGCGGGCGACGTTCAGCGTCAGGATGTTCAGGCCATCGGTCATTTCGAGCGTGTCGAAGCCCGCGGCGGCCATGTCACCGTGATCGGCATAGATCTTGTTGTGCGAGAACTCGATGCCGAAGCCCAGGGTCTCGGTCCGCCACCAGGTGGCGCGCACACCGTAGTAGGGCGGCATGGACCAGGACTTGCCGTCCCAGCCGATGAGGGCAGAGTAGCTGCCGCCGACCGCATCGGGGTAATCCCCCTTGATCCGGCTGTGGGGGGCGGTCTGATACCCGGTGTAGGCGTTGATCTCGATCTCGGCTGCGGCGGGGGCCGCCGTTAGCACGAGGGCCGCGAGAGCGTATTTGAAACGTTTGAGCATGGGGCTTCCGTTCGACGGGTCCAGTCGCAAGACACGGCCGGAAAGGTGGCGCATATATCGTGAGACCCGAATACACCCGGTAAAAGAATGTCACAAGCGCGACACTTAGGCGCCTTCCCCGACTGTCGATCACGGAATAGTGGACGCAAGTACATTGGGCCGCTAAACCTCCGGGAGGAGGAGTTGAGAAATTAGACGGCCTCCGTATGTCTGACCGTTCTCGGTCGAAGAATGGAGCAAACCTCGTGTCCCACGCAGACGACCACGAAGGCACCCGCAGAGATTTCCTCTACTACGCCACGGCAGGCGCGGGTGCTGTGACCGCCGGCGCCGCGATCTGGCCGCTGGTGAACCAGATGAACCCCTCCGCAGACGTGCAGGCGCTTTCGTCGATTCGCGTCGATGTTTCGGGCGTCTCGCCCGGCACCCAGCTGACCGTCAAATGGCGCGGCAAGCCGGTGTTCATCCGTCGCCGTACCCCTGACGAGATCGAAGCGGCCCGCGCCGTGGACGTCAACTCGCTGCCTGACCCGGAAGCCCGGAACGAAAACGTCGCCGCGGGGGCCCCTGCGACCGACGCGAACCGATCGCTGGCCCCGGAAGGCGCCGAGGGCGACGCGGCCGAGGAATGGCTGGTCATGATGGGCGTCTGCACCCACCTGGGCTGTGTGCCGCTCGGCAATGCCTCGGGCGACTTCGGCGGCTGGTTCTGCCCCTGCCACGGCTCCCACTACGACACCGCCGGCCGCATCCGCAAAGGCCCGGCCCCGCGGAACCTGCCGGTTCCGGTTGCCCGCTTCGAGGGCGAAACAGAAATCGTCCTGGGCTGAGGAGAGCGACGAATGGCTGGAATTCCGCACGATCATTACGAGCCCAAGACCGGGATCGAGAAATGGGTTCACACCCGTCTCCCGATTGTCGCGCTCGTCTATGACACGATCATGATCCCGACCCCCAAGAACCTCAACTGGATGTGGATCTGGGGCATCATCCTGACCTTCTGCCTCGCGCTGCAGATCGCCACCGGCATCGTCCTGGTGATGCACTACACGCCGCATGTGGACATGGCCTTCGCCAGTGTCGAACACATCATGCGCGACGTGAACGGCGGCCATATGCTGCGCTACCTGCACATGAACGGCGCCTCGCTGTTCTTCTTTGCCGTCTACCTGCATATCTTCCGCGGTCTCTACTACGGCTCCTACAAGGCCCCGCGCGAAATCACGTGGATCATCGGCATGCTGATCTACCTGCTGATGATGGGCACGGGCTTCATGGGCTACGTTCTGCCCTGGGGTCAGATGTCCTTCTGGGGTGCAACGGTGATCACCGGGCTCTTCGGCGCGATCCCCTTCATCGGGGAACCGATCCAGACCTGGCTCCTTGGCGGGCCTGCCGTGGACAACGCGACGCTGAACCGCTTCTTCTCGCTGCATTACCTGCTGCCCTTCGTAATCGCGGGCCTGGTGCTGGTCCATATCTGGGCGTTTCACAATACCGGGAACAACAACCCCACCGGCGTCGACGTGCGCCGCGGCTCGAAGGAAGAAGCCAAGAAGGACACCGTGCCCTTCTGGCCCTACTTCGTGATCAAGGACCTCTTTGCCCTTGCCGTGATCCTGGCCGTGTTCTTCGCCATCGTCGGCTTCATGCCGAACTACCTGGGCCACCCCGACAACTACATCGAGGCCAACCCGCTGGCGACGCCCGCGCACATCGTGCCGGAATGGTACTTCCTGCCGTTCTACGCGATCCTGCGTGCCTTCACCGCTGACGTCTGGGTCGTGATGTTCGCCAACTGGATCACCGGTGGCATCGTGGACGCCAAGTTCTTCGGCGTGCTGGCCATGTTCGGCGCGATCATCGCCATGGCCCTGACGCCCTGGCTCGACACCTCCTCGGTGCGCTCGGGCCGGTATCGTCCGATGTTCAAGTGGTGGTTCGCCCTGCTCTGCATCGACTTCATCGTACTGATGTGGGCCGGTGCGATGCCGGCAGAGCCGCCCTACTCGACGATCTCGCTGATCGGTGCGGCCTACTGGTTCGGCTACTTCTTCGTGATCCTGCCGCTGCTCGGCGTGATCGAGAAACCGACGACGCCGCCGGCGACCATCGAGGAAGACTTCGATGCGCATTACGGCAAATCGACCGCAGCCGAATAAGAAAGGTCTGAGACAGATGATGAAGAAACTCACCCTTTCTGCCCTGACGGCCCTCGGCCTTTCGGCCGGGGCGGCCATGGCGGCCGAAGGTGGCCACACCCACGACGTGGACTTCTCCTTCGAGGGCCCGTTCGGCAGCTTCGACCAGATGCAGCTGCAACGCGGTCTGCAGGTCTACACCGAGGTCTGCTCGGCCTGCCACGGCCTGCGCTACGTGCCGATCCGCACCCTCTCGGACGAGGGCGGGCCGGAACTCCCCGAGGACCAGGTCCGCGCCTATGCCGCGAACCTGTCGGAGATCATGGACCCCGAGCTGGATGACTTCCGCGCCCGGACGCCCAATGACCACTTCCCGATGTCGAGCCTCGAGAACGCGCCTGACCTCAGCCTGATGGCCAAGGCCCGCGCGGGCTACCACGGCCCCTACGGCACTGGTCTGAGCCAGCTCTTTAACGGCATCGGCGGGCCCGAGCACATCGTCTCGATCCTCACCGGCTACACCGGCGAGGAGAAAGAGGAAGCAGGCACGATCTACTACGAGAACACCGCCTTTGCCGGCGGCTGGATCGCCATGGCCCCGCCCCTGATGGGCGAGGACGTGGAGTTCGCAGACGGTCACTCGAACGAGCTGCACCACGAGGCCGAGGACGTGGCCGCCTTCCTGACCTGGGCGGCAGAACCCAAGATGATGGCGCGCAAGCAGGTGGGCTTCACGGCCGTTCTGTTCCTCGTGATCCTCTCGGTCCTGCTCTACCTGACCAACAAGGCGATCTGGGCCCCGATCAAGAAACGGGCCAAGGAGGCCTGATCGGGCCCCTCGGACTTGCGAAAGCCCCGCCCCACCGGCGGGGCTTTTTCGTTTGCGGGAGGCCCTGCCCTCCACGTAGCGCAAGAACACTCTTCGAAGAATTTTTGAAAATTCTTGGATGCCCGACAGGGAGGGAGAGGCAGGACGTCGGACGCAGAGACAGCGCAGACGCCACGCGTTCCCGCCGATGACGGCCTATCGTTTGCGGCAACAGAAAAGGGGGCCCGAGGCCCCCTTGCCGTTTTCTTTGAAGAAAACGGACCGGAAAATTCCAATTTTCCGGCCAGATCGTCGGCCGGGCGTTACGCCGCCAGCCCCTTCGAGCCCATGCCGAGGAACTTCTTCCGGCGCTGGTCCACCAGCTTGGCGGGATCGGATTCGTCGAGATCGCCCAGCATCGCCTCCAGCGCCTTGCCGACGGCGGCGATCGTCGCCTTCTTGTCCCGGTGCGCCCCGCCGAGCGGCTCCTTGATGATCCGGTCAATCACGCCCAGCTGGTTCAGCTCCTGCGCGGTCAGACGCATCTGCTCGGCCGCCTCGCGCATCTTCTCGGCATCCTTCCACAGGATCGAGGCACAGCCCTCGGGGGTGATGACCGAGTAGATCGAATGCTCCAGCATCGCCACCTTGTTGGCGGTCGCAAAGGCCACGGCCCCGCCGGAGCCGCCCTCGCCGATGATGATCGAGACCAGCGGCACCTTGATCTGGAGGCATTTCTCGGTCGAGCGTGCGATGGCCTCGGACTGGCCGCGCTCTTCGGCGCCCTTGCCCGGGTAGGCGCCGGGGGTATCCACCAGCGTCACCACCGGCAGGCCGAAGCGATCGGCCATGTCCATCAGGCGGATCGCCTTGCGGTAGCCCTCGGGACGGGCCATGCCGAAGTTGCGCTCGATCCGGGACTTGGTGTCATTGCCCTTCTCGTGACCGATCACGATGACGGGACGGTCGTTGAAGCGCGCCAGCCCGCCCATGACCGCATGGTCGTCGGCGAAGTTCCGGTCGCCGGCGAGCGGCGTGTACTCGGTGAAGAGCGCATCGATGTAATCCTGGCAATGCGGACGGTCGCCGTGACGTGCCACCTGGCACTTCCGCCAGGGCGTCAGGGTCTTGTAGAGGTCGACCAGCATGTCCGCGGCCTTCTTGTCCAGCGCGGCGGCCTCTTCCTCGACCTTCATCTCGGGATTCTGCCGGGCCATGGCCCGCAGTTCCTCGGCCTTGCCTTCAATCTCGGCCAGCGGCCGCTCGAAATCGAGGTAATTGGTCATTTCACACTCCTTGCCGGACTGTTGCTATATGGCTTTCTCCGCGCCCGGATGCAACTCGGCAGGCAGGGCCCCGGGTCGCATCGGCGGCAGCGGGTCCCGCGACCGCAGCAGAGCGCGACGATCACAGGCCCAGACCGGCCCGAAGCGCGGTTTCCGGCGCGCTCAGCACCGGCACACCGCAGCCTGCCAGCAGGGGCGCGGCGTCGCTCATCGAGACCTGCGCCAGCACCACGACGACCGCCGACTGCCGCGTCAGTTCGGCCCGGACGCCCTCTGCGATGGCGGCGGCGAAGTCAGCCCCCCGGCCCGCCTCGAAGAGCGGCCAGAGCGGGGAGAGGTCGAGGGTGCGGATGTCAGGGGCATACTCCCCCAGCAGGGTCGCACTGGACTCCGCGGTGCTGGCCAGCGTGTAGACCAGAAGCACAGGGCCGCCGAGGCGCGCCGCCCGCTGCATCATGGGCCGGTCCACCCGTGACGCGCCCGCGGCTTCGGCGACCGGACCCAGCGTCGTGCAGGTGCAGATCACCGGACCTTTCGCGGCGCGGATGACGGCGGTGACCTCGTCGGCAACAGCCTCCACCCCCTCGGCCCGGGCCCGCGCCAACCAGTCGGCGCGGACCACCTGCGCCAACTCGGCGCCCGGGGCGAGACGATCACGCAGCGCGGCGAAGCGCGCCACGTGCACCTCGGCGGTGTGCAGCAGGGTCAGCACGGCCCTGCCCGGTTACTTGCAGTAGTCTTCCTGCCCCTGCAGCGCGAGGGAGGAGCCCTTGAGCTCCACCGGCAGGGACTGGCCGCTGATCTTCATGTGGCTGCCGGTGCGCAGCCCGTCGATGAAGCCATCGCGTGCGGCGACCGAGGGGAAGATCACCTCGTAGCCATAGATCGAGTCGCGACCGAAGGCCTGATCGGCGGTGGTGCCGGTGTACTTGATGTCGAGCGGCTGCACCCGGCCATCGACGGAAATCTCGACCCGGGCGAACTTTGCACCCTCGCGGACGAAGGAGGGCTGCTCCTCCGGGAAGCCGAGGCGCAGGCCACGCAGGACATGGCTGCCCTCGCGCCGGCAGGTGACCGAGAAATACTCGCCCGCCTTGCCGCGCTGCACGGTCAGATAGCTCATCAGGCCGTTCTGCGACGGGTCCTTGGACACCAGCCAGCGCTGGCTGTAGATGACGACCTGTTCATTCTCGATCCGCTCCTGCGCGGACAGACTGGCGGAGCTGGCTCCGATCATCAGGCTGGTCATGAGGCAGGCGGTGGTGAGACGGCGCAGTGCGCGCATTGCGAATCCTCCGATTGGGTCCGTTCAGGTCGGTCCGCACAATTCCATTGCGGGGCGTATCGCGCAAGTTACCTAGTGCCGAAGCCGCTGCGGGCCAGCGGGCCCGTTGCCCGGGCGCGCGGCCGTGGCCCGCAGGTCACAGGCAGATCACCAGCTCGCGCCGATTCAGGACAACCCTCTGAAAAGCAAGGGCGGAGAACCTGCGCCCCCCGCCCGACCCGTGCTCTGCGATCTCCTCACCGCGGCACGGCAGGATCCCCTCGGGGACCCCTCACATCTGTGCGATCAGCTCCGACTGGCGGACGATCACCTCGGCCTGCTTGATCGACGCGATGTCGACCAGACGGCCCTTGTAGACAGTGGCCCCCGCGCCGGTGCGCTTGGCCTCTTCCATGGCGGCAAGGATCTCGCGCGCCTCTGCGACCTTCGTCTCGGAGGGGGTGAAGACCTCGTTCGCCAGGGCGATCTGCTTGGGGTGGATCGCCCATTTGCCGACCATGCCCAGCGTGGCCGAGCGCAGCGCCTGCGCACGGTAGCCGTCATCGTCCGAGAAATCGCCGAAGGGCCCGTCCACCGGCAGCACCCCGTGGGTGCGGCAGGCCGCGACGATGGCGGTCTGGGCCCAGTGCCACGGATCGGACCAGTACTTCTGGCCCTCGCGCAGCATGTAATAATCTTCCTGCGTGCCGCCGATGCCGGTGGTCTGCATCCCCATGGAGGCCGCGAAATCCGCGGCGCCGAGGCTCATCGCCTCCAGCCGGGGCGAGGCGGCGGCGATCTCTTCCACATGGGCGATGCCCGCGGCACTCTCGATGATGACTTCCAGTTTCAGCGGCTTGGTACGGCCCTTCGACCGTTCCAGCGCGGTGACCATGGCATCCACGGTATAGACGTCCGCCGCGCAGCCCACCTTGGGGATCATGATCATGTCGAGCCGGTCACCCGCCTGTTCCATCAGGTCCACCACGTCACGCACCCAGAACGGCGTGTCGAGGCTGTTGATCCGCACCGAGATCGTCTTCTGGCCCCAGTCCACGTCGCCGATGGCCTGGATGATGTTCTTGCGCGCCTGTTCCTTGTCGTCGGGCGCCACCGAATCCTCGAGGTCGAGGTTGATCACGTCCGCGGCGCTGGCGGCCATCTTCTCGAACAGCTTGGTGTTCGACCCGGGACCGAACAGCTGGCAGCGGTTCGGACGGGCGGGGGCCGGGGGCTGAAGGCGGAAGCTCATCTCTCGATCTCCATCACACGCGGCACGGCCCGATAAGCGGGCCAAAGGGCAAGGATATTTCTTCAATTCGCCCGAGAGAGATATTAAATTACAAGCCGGGCCGCAAGCACAATTTGCAAACGCAGCGCGATCCACCGCTGCGTCGCGGAATCGTCGGCGCTGCACCTGCGTGAAAGCCTGCGACGGCGATGCGAAAATCTTCGACAGAATTCCCAATCCTGCGAAGAAACTTGCAACCACCGCCCAGAGTTCCGCGGATTTGCAAAGCAATCCCACCGCGAATCCGCCAAAATCGGGCGCAACAACTCTCCCCAACAGGTGCCCGAATGATCGAGACCCCATATCTGCTGTTCCTTGGTGATGCCCCCGATGCGCTGGCTGCGAAAGTGGCCCAGGGCATCCGCGACTGGCGTCCGGACAACGCCATCGGCCAGTTCCGCATGGAAGGCTGCAAAGCCGACATGAAACTGACCGACATGACGCTGACCGAAGCCAAGGAAGCCGGCGCCAAGACGCTGGTGATCGGCGTTGCCAACCGTGGCGGCGTGATCTCCAAGGCCTGGAAAAAGGTGCTGATCGAAGCGCTCGAAGAAGGCTTCGACATCGCCTCCGGCCTGCACAACCTGCTGCGCAACGAGCCCGACCTCGTCGCCGTGGCCGAAGCCAACGGCCGCACCCTGCACGACGTGCGCATCCCCACCGTCCAGTACCCGATCGCCAACGGCGAGAAGCGGACCGGCAAGCGCTGCCTCGCCGTGGGCACCGACTGCTCGGTCGGCAAGATGTACACCGCGCTGGCGATGGACAAGGAAATGAAGGAACGCGGCCTCAAGTCGTCGTTCCGCGCCACCGGCCAGACCGGCATCCTGATCACCGGCGAAGGCGTGCCCCTCGACGCCGTCATCGCGGACTTCATGGCCGGCTCGGTGGAATACCTGACCCCGGACAACGATGCTGACCACTGGGACATGATCGAAGGCCAGGGCTCGCTGTTCCACGCCTCCTACTCGGGCGTGACCATGGCCCTCGTGCACGGCGGCCAGCCCGACGCGCTGATCCTCTGCCATGAACCCACCCGCGAGCACATGCGCGGCCTGCCCTCCTACAAGCTGCCGACCCTGACGGCGCTGCAGGACGTGGCGCTGACGCTGGCCAAGGTCGTGAACCCCGACGTCCAAGTCGTGGGCATCTCGGTCAACACCCAGCACCTGAGCGAGGAAGACGCCAAGGCGTACCTGGCCAAGGTCGAAGAAGAAATGGGCCTTCCCACGGTGGATCCGTTCCGCCATGGCGCCGGTCGTCTCGTCGACGCGCTGGTCGCGCTCGGCTGAGGCCAGTCGCCCCCGCGGGTCCGGCGCGTCCCCCTTCCGCGCCGTTGACCTGCCGGGGGCGACCTCCCCTTTCTTCCGGGGCCCCCAGTGGGCCCCCTCTCTCTCAGGAGGTCCCCCATGCAGATCGAGGTCATCCGCGACGTTTTCCCGCTCGCGCAGGTCTTCACCATTTCCCGCGGCTCGCGCACCGAGACCAAGGTCATCACCGTGCGCATCACCGACGGTGGCGTCACCGGCTGGGGCGAATGCGTCCCCTACGCGCGCTACAACGAAACCCTCGACAGTGTCGCGGACGAGATCAACGGCCTGCCCGCCGCCTTCTCGCGCATGGATCTCTATGACCTGCTGCCCGCCGGCGCCGCCCGCAACGCGGTCGACTGCGCCCTGTGGGATCTGGAAGCCAAGAAGGCCGGCAAGCCCGCGTGGCAGCTGGCCGGCCTGAAACAGGCCCCCGGCCCGGAAATCACCGCCTACACCCTTTCGCTGGCCAGCCCGGAAGAGATGGAGGCGCAGGCCGCCAAGAACGCCTTCCGCCCGCTGCTCAAGATCAAGCTGGGCACCCCGGACGACATGCCCCGCCTCGAGGCCGTGCGCCGCGGCGCACCCAAGTCCAAGATCATCATCGACGCCAACGAAGGCTGGTCGGTCGACGTCTACAAGGACCTCGCGCCGCACCTCGTGAAGCTGGGCGTGTCGCTGGTCGAACAGCCGCTGCCGCAGGCCGAGGACGAGGCCCTGATCGGCATCGACCGTCCCGTGCCCGTCTGCGCCGACGAAAGCTGCCATGACCGCGCCGACCTGCCCAAGCTGACCGGCAAGTACGATGTCATCAACATCAAGTGCGACAAGACCGGCGGCCTGACCGAGGCGCTCGCGCTGAAGGAAGAGGGCCTGAAGGCCGGCTTCGATGTCATGGTCGGCTGCATGGTCGGCTCTTCCCTCGCCATGGCGCCCGCGGTGCTGGTGGCACAGGGCGCCCTCGTGACGGATCTTGACGGCCCGCTCCTGTTGGCCAAAGACCGCGATGCGGCCCTCGTCTACGACGAAGCCGGCGTGCATCCTGCCACGTCCGCGCTCTGGGGCTGAGACTTTCCGCCCCTTCGGGGGCACATAATCGTGCCCCCGGCGCCTGACCGCGTCTCCCCCGGGGGCCTCCAACAAGGAGTTCTCCTGATGACCCGTACCGTCTATGTGAACGGCGAGTTTGTCCCGGAAACCGAAGCCAAGGTCTCGATCTTCGACCGCGGCTTCCTGATGGCCGACGCCGTCTACGAGGTGACCAGCGTCCTCGACGGCAAGCTGGTGGATTACCCCGGCCATGCCAAACGCCTCGAGCGCTCGCTCAAGGAGCTGGACATGACCCTGCCCGTCTCCTTCGACGAGCTGCTGGAAATCCACCGCGAGCTGGTCAAGCTGAACGACCTCGAAGAGGGCGGCATCTACCTGCAGGTCACCCGCGGCTCCGCCGGCGACCGTGACTTCATCTGGCCGGACCCCGAGACCACCAAGGCCTCGCTGGTGCTCTTCACCCAGTCGAAGCCCGGCAACGCGATGAGCGAGAAGGCCCGCGCCGGCTACAAGATCATCACCGTTCCGGACATCCGCTGGCACCGCCGCGACATCAAGACCGTGCAGCTGCTCTACCCCTCCATGGCCAAGATGATGGCCAAGAAGGCGGGCGTCGATGATGCATGGCTGGTCGAGGACGGCTTCGTGACCGAGGGCACCTCGAACAACGCCTACATCGTCAAGGACGGCAAGATCATCACCCGCGCGCTGTCGAACGACATCCTGCACGGCATCACCCGCGCCTCGGTGCTGAAGTTCGCCAAGGAAGCGCAGATGGAAGTCGAAGAGCGCTCCTTCACCGTGGATGAGGCCAAGGCCGCGGACGAGGCCTTCATCACCTCCGCCGGTGCCTATGTGACGCCGATCATCGAGATCGATGGCGAAGCCGTGGGCAAGGGCGCATCCGGCCCCGTCTCGCTGCGCCTGCGCGAGATCTACATCGACGAGATGCGCAAGGCCGCGCTCTGATCTCCGATCTTTCGAACGACGAAGGGCGCCCCGCGGGGCGCCCTTTTCGTTTGCGGTCTTCCCTGATCGGGTCGCAGGCCGTCCCGCGATGACAAGCCACGGAGCGCGATGCTCTGCATCCCTGCGCATTCGGGGTTCACGAGAGACGGACGCTGCTCAGGACGCTGATGCCAGCAACAGCGAGGCCAGACACAAAGCCGCGCATCGATGGCGCGCGGAGGCGATCCGGACCTCTCTGGCGAGCAATTTCTGGCAGCGAAGCATATCGTGTCCCGTCGAGGGACCGCCCAGCCTTGCCAGACAGCCGCCGCGTTGGGGGCGCGCCTGCGATGCGCGTCGGCCTGCGGCCTTGTCCCGCGCCGGGGATCAGTCAGAGACCGGGCTGAGTGGCGGCAATGGACCGGCTGGCCGACGGAGCCCCTCGCACGAGAGTACGCCTCACCTCAACTCGGGCGTCACATCCGGCAGGATCAGCTCGCGCTCCTCCACGTCCTTCTGGTTCTCCTCCACCTGCCGGCGGCTGTCTTCCTGCAGCTGGGTGCCCAGTGTCTTCGGCGCCGTGTCCAGCGTGCGGCGCTGCGCGTCGATACGGGACTTCACCCCGTCCAGCCGGCGCTGCACCTCCTGCTGCGGCGTCCGCCGGTCCTGCGGCGACGGCATCACCAGCTGCGCGGCAGCCGGTCCCGCAAGGACCAGCGCCATCCCCAGCCAGAGCGCCCGCCTCATCCCAGCCGCCGCAGCAGATCGGGCGAAGGCGCACCCGTGGCCGGCAGCCCGATGCTGCGCTGATAATCGGAGATCGCCGCGCGGCTCTTGGGCCCCAGCACGCCATCGGCCCCGCCGGTGTCAAAGCCCCGGGCCGTCAGCCGCTGCTGCAGCGTCACGCGGTCATCCTTGGTCAGCCCGTATTGATCCGGAGGGAAGGACCCGCGCAGGGGCCCGCCGCCCGCGATCCGGTCCGACAGATGCCCGATGCCGATCGCGTAGAGGTCGGAGTTGTTGTAGCGCTTGATCGCGTTGAAATTCCCCGTGACCCAGAAGCTGGGACCGCCCGGCTGCGGTGTCAGGACCCGCCCGCCGGGGTTGGCGCCGGTCAGCTCTCCGCCCCATTTCACGCCCGGCGTCCAGCCCGAGCGCTGCAGGTAGGCGGCGGTGGAGGCGAGCGCATCGGAGGGGTCCTCCGACCAGATGTCGCGCCGCCCGTCGCCGGTGAAGTCGACCGCGTAGGCGAGGTAGGAGGTCGGGATGAACTGGGTATGCCCCATGGCCCCGGCCCAGCTGCCGGTCATCCGGTCGGCGCTGACGTCGCCGGACTGGATGATCTTCAGCGCCGCGATCAGCTGCTTCTCGAAGAACGCCCCGCGCCGCCCCTCGTAGGCGAGCGTCGAGGTGGCCGCGATCACCGGCACATCGCCGCGCCGCTCGCCGTAGTAGCTCTCCAGCCCCCAGACCGCGCAGACCACGTTGGCGGGCACGCCGTAGCGCGCCTCGATGGCGTTCAGCGTGGCGCGGTTGCGGGCATAGGCGGCCCGCCCCTTGGAGACACGCTCGTCCGAGGTCGCGATGGAGAGGTAATCCTCCAGCGTGCGGGAGCTTTCGGGCTGGCTGCGGTCCCGGGTGATGACGCCGGGCAGGAAGCCCGCGTGCCGGAAGGCGGCATTCAGCGTGGAGGGCGAGATGCCCTGCCCCTGCGCGCGCGCCCGGAAGGAGGCGACCCAGGCGTCATAGCCCGCGTCGCGCACCGGGCGCAGGTCATCCGGCAGCCCCGCGGGCCGCGTGGCCCCGGTGGACACTGCCCCCGGCCCGCCACAGGCGGCCAGCGTCATGGCGCCGAAGCCGGCGAGGCCTGCGCAGATTCCGCGCCGTGTCATGGTTGCGTTCATGTCTCTCTCCCTCATGCCAGTCGCCTGTTAGCGGGTCTATTTCTGCCGCCGTACGGACAGCCAGGCCCGCCAGCTGACCGGATCCCCGGCGAAGGCGTTGATGTCCACGATCCCGTCGATCCCCGGCACCACGCCGGTGCCGGTGTATTGCCAGAAGGTCCAGCGCTCCTGCGGGTAACGCTCGGACGGATGGCCCGCGACCGAGCGCAGCCAGAATTCCGTCCCGCGCAGCAGGCCCAGCTGGTTGTGCTCGTAGAAATCGGGCGTCGTGTAGACCACCGGTGCCGTGCCGTAATGCTGCGCCACGATGCTGGAGAAGGTGCGGATATCGTCCCGCACGGTCGCCGCGTCGGGCCGCCGCTTGCAGGTCCGCGACTGGTGGTTCCACTCCATGTCCAGCACCGGCGGCAGGTCACCCGGCACGCGCGGCACGTTCTCGATGAACCAGCGGGCCTGCTCGCGCGCGGTGCGGCAGAAGTAGTAGAAGTGATAGGCACCGACGGCCACGCCCGCGGCCCGTGCGCGCGGCGCGTTGCGCGGGAACCCGGGGTCGAGGTAATCGCCGCCCTCGGTCGCCTTCAGCCAGGCGAAATTGATGCCCGCATTGCGTGCCGCGAAGAAGTTGATGTCACCCTGGTAGCGGGCCGCATCGATGCCGTGGATCGGGTAACGATCCGGCCGGATGCTGTCCCATTCATGGGGTTTGGTGTCGCCGAAACTGCGGGGGATGCCCGTCGCGCGATAGTCCGCGGCGTTCAGCGTCCGGGGCTTTTCCAGCCTCCCGACGGTGGGGCCGCTGCCCCCGCCGCAGGAGGCCAGGAACATCACCGCCGCAAGGGCGGCCGTCAGGACGGCGCGGGGGCCGGTCAGCACTGTCATCGAACTTCCCTCGTTCCCCGCCTCTTGCGGGCGGTTGGCACGGCAACAATGGCCGCATCGGTTGATCTAAATGGGTTCAGTCAATACGTCGCCGCCCCGCCCTCAGGAGGTCGAGCCGACATTCTTCTCGAAGGCTTCGGTAAAGGCGGCCTGCTTGTCCGGGCTGGCCTCGGTCTGGTTCTGCGCCTTCCACTGGTCATAGGGCATGCCGTAGAAGTATTCCCGCGCCTCTTCCTTGCCGATCTCGATGCCACGGGCATCGGCGGCTTCCTGGTACCAGCGGGACAGGCAATTGCGGCAGAAGCCGGCAAGGTTCATCAGGTCGATGTTCTGGACGTCGGGACGGTCCTGCATCAGGTGCTGGCGCAGACGGCGGAAGGCCGCGGCTTCGAGTTCCAGCTGGGTCTGCTCGTCTAGGTCGGGCATGGGGGCTCCTCTCACGGGCGCTTCACCGGCGCGCGATCAGCCTATCCGCGCATCCGTCACACGCCAAGGGGCGTGCCCCTCACAAGAAAGTTCACAAACCCGTTTCGGCAAGAACATTCTCAAGAATCGGCGCCAGACGTGCCGCCCAGTGGGCCTGCTGGCTCTCGGTCGCGATCAGGTCGTTACGAATCTCGATCAGCACGTTCGGCCGTCCCTTGTCGATCGCGTGGCGGTCGATCGTGTCGCCGGGCAGGTGGCCGCCGTAGGGCTCGTTCTCGCCCACGCAGAGGTCGGGCTCCTCTTGCAGCCGATGCAGAAGCGGCAGGGCAAAGCGCTTGTCCGCCGCATAGAGGATGCCCACGTGCCACGGCCGGGGCGGACGGCCGCGCAGCTGCGGCGTGTAGGAATGGATCGAGACCAGCACCGTGTCGTCGCGGCGCGCCGCCAGCCGCTCCAGCGCATCGTGGTAGGGCCGGTGGCAGGCGTCGAGCCGGGCCTCGCGCTCGGCCGCGTCCGCGTGGCGGTTGGCCGGGATGATCGACCCGTCGTAGAGCTTCATCAGCAGGGTCGGATCGTCCTCGCCCCGGTTCGGGTCGATCACGAGGCGCGAGAAGTTCGACAGGATCACCGGCGCGTCCAGATGCGCCGCCAGCGCCCGGCTGACGCCCGCCGCTCCGGGGTCGAAGGCGATGTGCCGCGCCATGTCCGCCTCCGGCAGGCCGAGGCTGCCGCCGCCCACGAACGCCGGCACGGTATTGGCCGCATGATCGCAGCACACCAGCCAGCGGGACGTCCGCTCCGCGCCGCTGATTTCGTAGGGCTGATATCCTGCCCGTTCTGCCGCCTGCCCCGCTGCCTGCTCTGTCATGGCCCTGTCACCTCCGGCGCCGAAAATCGGTAATGGTTGTTGACGTTAGCGAAAAGCGCAATACTGCTCCTCGTACGTCCGAACAAGACCGGGATCGGCCCGGCAGAGGCCGCACAGCTGAGGAGACAGCACCATGAGACGCCATCGTAACACCAAGATCGTCGCGACTCTGGGTCCGGCCTCCAACGACTATGACATGATCCGCGCGCTCTTCGAGGCCGGGGCCGACGTGTTCCGCCTGAACATGTCCCACGGCACCCACGAAGAGATCGCCGAGCGGCACCGCATCATCCGCCAGATCGAACGCGACCTCGACACCACCATCGCCATCCTCGCGGACCTTCAGGGGCCGAAGCTGCGCGTCGGCGCCTTTGCCAATGACAGCGAGGATCTGGTGGACGGCGCGACCTTCCGCCTCGACCTCGACGAGACGCCGGGCACCAAGGACCGCGTCCAGCTGCCCCACCCCGAGATCTTCGCCGCGCTGAAATCCGGCGCGACGCTGCTGGTGAACGACGGCAAGATCCGCCTCAAGGTCGAGGACTGCGGCCCCGATTACGCCCGCTGCACCGTCATCGCGGGCGGCACCATCTCCAACCGCAAGGGCGTGAACGTGCCCGACGTGGTGCTGCCGCTGGCCGCGCTCTCCAAGAAGGACCGCGCCGACCTGGAATTCGCCTGTTCGCTGGGGATCGACTGGCTGGCGCTCTCCTTCGTGCAGCGCGTGGCCGACGTCGAAGAGGCCCGCACGCTGGCCGATGGCCGGGCCGCGATCCTCGCCAAGATCGAGAAACCCGCCGCGGTCGAGGCCTTCGATTCGATCCTCGCCGCCTCGGACGGGATCATGGTGGCGCGCGGCGACCTCGGCGTCGAACTGCCGGTGCAGAACGTGCCCGCGATCCAGAAACGCCTGACCCGCAAGTGCCGCGCCGCCGCCAAGCCCGTGATCGTCGCCACGCAGATGCTCGAAAGCATGATCGAGAGCCCGATGCCCACCCGGGCCGAGGTCTCGGACGTGGCCGCCGCGATCTACGAAGGCACCGACGCCGTCATGCTCTCGGCCGAATCCGCCGCGGGCCAGTATCCGGTGCAGGCGGTGCGCACGATGAATGCCGTCGCGGTCGAGGTCGAAAGCGATCCGAACTACCGCGAGATCATCGAGGCCAGCCGCAAGATCAGCCGCAGCTCCGTGGCCGACGGCATCGTCTCCGCCGCGCGCGAGATCGCCGAGACCACGAACATCAAGGCGATCTGCTGCTTCACCCAGACCGGCACCACCGCCCTGCTGACCGCCCGCGAACGGCCCCGGGTGCCGATCATCGCGCTGACCTCTGAACGCGGCACCGCCCGGCGGCTGGCGCTGTCCTGGGGCACCAACTGCGTCATGTGCGGCGAGCTGGAGCGCTTCAAGGAAGCGGTCGTGAACGCGGCCCGCGCCGCCCGCTCCGGTGGCTTCGCAACGCCCGACGATCAGATCCTCGTCGTGGCCGGCGTGCCGTTCAACACCTCTGGCACGACGAACATCCTGCGCGTCGCCCCCTGCGAAGAGCGCCTGATCTTCGCCACCGATCCGGGCTGATCCGGCTTGGAGGCGTTGCAGGACCTCTGGGCGCAGGCCCGCGCGCTGCGCCCGGACACCGACCTCGTCGTCGTGACGGGGGTCATCCTGCTGATGCTCTCGATCCCCTCGCTGGTGGCGGCCTATGCCGACAGGCGCCCGCCGCGGGCGGCCGTTTTCGTGCTTCTGATCGGCGCGGCGCTTCTCGGCTGGGCCTTTGCGACCGCACCCGCGGGCTATGGCATTGCCGAAATCCCCGATGCCTTCATCCGGGTGACGGGCCGGATTCTGGCGGCGCTGCGGCGGGGCTGAGGCCCCTGCCCCTGCGGGCCGGCCAGAAAACCGCGCGAAACCTGCCCTTTCCCCTTGCCTATTGGCCGATCACCGCGTATCAGGCCGCTCTGTTGCGCGGCCGGCCGGTAGTGGCATGCCGAGTCGCGCGTTGACCGCACTCAAAAGACAGGAGACGGAAATGCCCAAGATGAAGACAAAGTCGAGCTGCAAAAAGCGGTTCAAGGTCTCTGCCTCTGGCAAGATCATCGCAGGTCAGGCCGGCAAACGCCACGGCATGATCAAGCGCACCACCAAGTTCATCCGCGACGCACGCGGCACCACCACGCTGTCCAAGGCTGATGAGAAGATCATCAAGCCGATGATGCCCTACGCGAAATAAGGAGATCACCAGATGTCCCGTGTTAAAGGTGGTACCACGACCCACGCCCGCCACAAGAAAGTCCTCAAGGCAGCAAAAGGCTACTACGGCCGCCGCAAGAGCACTTTCAAGGTTGCCCGTCAGGCCGTCGACAAGGCGAACCAGTACGCGACCCGTGACCGGCACACCCGCAAGCGCAACTTCCGCGCGCTGTGGATCCAGCGGATCAACGCCGCTGTCCGCGCACACGACGAAGCGCTGACCTACTCCCGCTTCATCAACGGCCTGTCGCTGGCCGGCATCGAAGTGGACCGTAAGGTTCTGGCCGACCTGGCCGTGCACGAGCCCGAAGCTTTCGGCGCCATCGTGGACCAGGCAAAGGCCGCCCTGCCCGCGTAAGCGACAGCAGGACCGACCGACAGAAACGCCGTGGAGCCCCGCTCCGCGGCGTTTTTCGTTGGGCGTATGAGCGGAGGCGAGCACGAGCGCCGCCCAGGGCCCTTCGCCCACGCCGCCCCGACAGCCTCCCGGACCTCCGACAACGCCTTGTCCCACGCCTCGCCTCAAATCTCAGCTTGGCTGTCAGCCCCAGATGCCCCGCACCGCCCGGGCCGTAAGGCCCATCATTCGGGTGCCGTCGCCTCTATGCCTCGGGGCGCCGGGGCTGAACGACCCGAAATCCCAAGCCCGCCCGGCGATAGGAGGCCAGCATGACGACGGGGCGACGTCCGGGGCGGCGGCGCCCCTCAGCGCAGGATTGCCGCACATCCTCTACCGGAGGGCGGCTGCCCCACGTGGTTCGGATTGAGGACGAGGTGCCATGTGGGCGCACGTCCCGGGGCCTGCGCCCGCGAGTAGGTACAGCCCTGCGCCGTGACCATCCACTGCCCACCGCCAGAGGCCCCGTCCATCTGCAGCACCTGCCCGCCTGATGGCCCAACGCGCGGCGGAGGCATGGGGACCGCGACGGGCGCCCCCTGCGTCGAAACCCGGGGGGCCGCGTGACTCGAAGGGCGCGGTGAGCCTGCACCGCGAGGCCCGTCCGCAGACAGCATCGTGCTGCGGGGCCGGGCCAGATTTGGCGGCACATCCGGTGGCAGGGCCGCGGCGGACCGCCCGGGCTCGATGGGGCGGCTGCCCTCTGCCGACGGCGGCAAGGCGTTGCGGGTGACGATCAGCGGCAGGGGCATCGCAGTGGGGTCCTGCACCGGCCCGAGGGGAACACGCTGCGGGGAATAGGCCATGGTGCCGTGCTCCCGGTCCGCGAGATAGATCACGCCCCGCCCCTCCTGCGCCCCCACAGGGGGTGCGACGGGGACCGCGAGTGCGAGGAGCAGCGCCGGAATGCCCGGAAGGCGTCTCTTGGCGATCGCGGGCCCGGTATCCACACAGGCCGCAATTACAGGGTGCGCGCTTGCAACAAGCCCCGTCGCTGCGCGCCCGAGTGCCACGCGACCGCGTGCCGTGCGCCGGCGCCCAAGGGCACCATTCGCGAAAGCACCCATTGCGCGGGCAACTCGGGAGAAGACGGTCATCGCGGGCCTCCTTGGCAGTACCGCCCGGGAGCCCGGGCGGTGCTCCCGGCATAGGGCCGACAGATTAAGGGCCCGTAAGCGAGGCCTTAACGCCGGGTGAGCACGACCGCCCCCTGCGCGGGACTCGGCACAGGCACGCCGGGCGACCCGCACCCCTGCGACGGACCGCGCGGCCGATCCTCTGATCGCGCCGCCGATTCGGGGGAAAACCGCAGATTTCCCCAGTGCGGACAGCGCTTCCGCCCCCCTGCTCCCCTTGCCCTTCGCGGCCCTGCCGGGTAGCAGGAAGGCCAGACAGTTTCAGGAGGATCGGATGGACGATCTGAAGCAGAAGTACCTCTCGGCCATCGCTGACGCCTCGGACGAGGGCGCGCTGGAAGAGCTGCGGCTGCAGGCCGTCGGCAAGAAGGGCGAGGTCAGCCTGAAGATGCGCGAACTGGGCAAGATGACGCCCGAGGAACGCCAGACGGCCGGCCCTGCGCTCAACGCGCTGAAGGACGAGATCAACTCGGCGCTTGCCGCCAAGAAGGTGGCGCTGGAAGACGCGGCGCTGGACGCCCGCCTGCGCGAGGAATGGCTCGACGTGACGCTGCCGGTGCGCCCGCAGCGGCAGGGTTCGATCCACCCCGTCAGCCAGGTCTGGGAAGAATGCACCACGATCTTCGGCGACATGGGCTTTGCCGTGGCCGAGGGCCCGCAGGTCGAGACCACGTGGTACAACTTCGACGCGCTGAACATCCCCGACCATCACCCGGCCCGCGCCGAGATGGACACCTTCTACATGCACCGCGCCGAGGGCGACGAGCGTCCCCAGAACGTGCTGCGCACCCACACCTCGCCGGTGCAGATCCGCTCGATGCAGGCGCAGGGCGCGCCGATCCGCACGATCTCGCCGGGCCGCGTCTATCGCGCGGACTATGACCAGACCCACACGCCGATGTTCCACCAGGTCGAGGGCCTCGCCATCGACAAGGATATCTCGATGGCGAACCTGAAATGGGTGCTGGAGGAATTCTTCTCGGCCTATTTCGGCACCAAGGTGAAGACCCGCTTCCGCGCCTCGCACTTCCCGTTCACGGAACCCTCGGCCGAGGTCGACATCCAGTGTTCGTGGGAAAACGGCACCGTGAAGGTGGGCGAAGGCGACGGCTGGCTGGAAGTCCTCGGCTCGGGCATGGTGCACCCGCATGTGCTGAAGGCCGGTGGCGTCGATCCGGCGGAATGGCAGGGCTTTGCCTTCGGCATGGGGATCGACCGGATCGCGATGCTGAAATACGGCATCCCCGACCTGCGCGCCTTCTTCGACAGCGACCTGCGGTGGCTGCGGCACTACGGCTTTGCCTCGCTGCAGGTGCCGACGCTGCGGGGCGGGATCTAAGCATATGGCTTGCGAGGAACTTCATCGCATCGGCCAAACTGCGATCGCAGATCTCGATCTAGCAGCCCGGCTTTCAGAAGTCCCCGATCCTTTTTTCCGCAATCTTCTGCTGTCGATATTTATCGTTGAGTGTCTATGCATGTTCTATGGCCTCGGTCTTAATAAAAATGCCGACTATCACACAGCTCTCAAAGAACGCCTTGAAAGCCTCGCGAAACTGAAGCCTGCGGTAGGTCAATGTGCGTGCAGAAAACCCGCAGAGCTCTCCTCTCAGCAAGGAACAAAGCTCCCCGCGCAGCAGGGAAGGGCTTGCTCTAGCTCTGACTTCCTTTTGTCAGCGGGAGCTCATGAAGTACTGCTCGGTACGCTCAAGAAGGTCGAGAATAAATCATCTGTGTTGGCAGCACTGATCGTGTTTGCGATATCGGTATTTGGCAACATTGCTTTTTCGACGGACCACAATGCATCCGAACTATTCTCGCAATTCGGGCGCAGTCTGGCGCTGTGGGCGGTGTTCTTGCTGATCATACCGCTTCTCGCAGCATTTCGTGGCCTAAGGCATTTGGAAACAGCGCACTCGCTTCGCAAACCGGACTCGGATTCGATGGAGAAACACCTTCAGGAAAGCCTTATGAGCGACTTGATCGTAAAAGAGGCCTTGTTTCGCCTCTCATTGATAGCCAGCGGGTTCTTGACCGTTTCCGGTCTCTTCGGTCTTGTTTTGCTGCGGACATTCACATGAAACTCTTCCGCCACGAGACCCGGCAGCAGAACGAGGAATCCAAGGACCTCTGGGCGCGCTTCGAGATCCTCTATACCCTGGTCGACTTCGGCGCGGCCTTTACCTTCGTCCTCGGCTCGATCTTCTTCTTTTCCGAGAAGCTCCAGACCGCGGGCACCTGGCTTTTCCTGATCGGCTCGCTGCTCTTTGCCGCCAAGCCGACCATCCGCCTCGTGCGGGAAATCAAACTCTACCGCATGGGCGACAAGGACGACCTGGCCCAACGGCTCAACCACTAGGATGATGACATGAAATTCACGCTCTCCTGGCTGAAAGATCATCTCGAGACCGAGGCCACCCTCGACGAGATCCTCGACACGCTGACCGACCTCGGGCTCGAGGTGGAAGGCGTCGAAGACCCCGCGGCCAAGCTGAAGACCTTCACGCTGGCCAAGGTGATCGCGGCCTCGCAACACCCCGACGCCGACCGCCTGCGGGTCTGCACGGTACAGACCGACGAGGGCGAGAAGCAGATCGTCTGTGGCGCCCCCAACGCGCGCGAGGGCATCACCGTGGTGCTGTGCAAGCCGGGCGATTATGTGCCGGGCATCGACGTGACCCTCTCGGTCGGCAACATCCGGGGCGTGGAAAGCCACGGCATGATGGCCTCGGAACGCGAGCTGGAGCTCTCGGACGAGCACAACGGCATCATCGAGCTTCCCTCGGGCGAGGTGGGTCAGAAGTTCACCGACTGGCTGGCCCAGAACGACCCGGCCAAGGTCGACCCCGTGATCGAGATCGCGATCACGCCGAACCGTCCCGATGCGCTCGGCGTGCGCGGCGTGGCCCGCGACCTTGCGGCCCGTGGCCTTGGCACGCTGAAGCCCGCGCCGACGGCGGATGTGACCGGTGCCTTCCCCTGCCCCGTCACCGTCACCATCGACGAAGACGCCAAGGACGGCTGCTATGTCTTCGCCGGCCGCCTGATCAAGGGCGTCAAGAACGGCCCCTCGCCCGCATGGCTGCAGGACAAGCTGCGTGCCATCGGCCTGCGCCCGATCAACGCGCTGGTGGATGTGACGAACTTCTTCACCTACGACCAGAACCGCCCGCTGCACGTCTTCGACGCCGCCAAGGTGTCGGGCGATGTGCGGGTGCACCGCGCCGCAGGCGGCGAGGAGCTGCTGGCGCTGGACGGCAAGACCTACGCGATCCCGGCCGGCGTGCTGGTGATCTCGGACGACAATGGCGTCGAGTCGATCGGCGGCATCATGGGCGGTGAAGTGTCGGGCTGCACCGAGGAGACGGTCGATGTCTTCCTCGAAGCCGCCGTCTGGAACCACGTCCAGATCGCCACCGGGGGCCGTGCGCTCAAGATCAACTCGGACGCGCGCTACCGCAACGAACGCGGGATCGACCCGGGCTTCAACATGGAGGCGCTCGACCTCGCCACGCAGATGATCATGGACCTCTGCGGCGGTGAACCCTCCGAGGTTGTGGTCGCAGGCGAGGTGCCCGACGTGTCGCGCGCCTACAAGCTGGACACCGCGCGCTGCGCCTCGCTGGTGGGCATGAACATCCCGGCGGAGGACCAGCGGGCCACGCTGGAGCGCCTCGGCTTCGTGATGGACGGCGACATGGCCCATGTGCCGTCGTGGCGCCCCGACGTGCTGGGTGAGGCGGACCTCGTGGAAGAGGTGGCGCGGATGGCCTCGCTTTCGAACCTTGAGCCGAAGCCCATGGCCCGCACCCAGCCCGGCGTGCCGAAGCCGATCCTGACGCCGATCCAGAAGCGCGAGCAGATGGCCCGGCGCACCGCGGCGGCGCTCGGCTACAACGAATGCGTGACCTACAGCTTCATCGACAAGGCCTCGGCCACGCTCTTCGGCGGCGGCGATGACGCGACCATGCTGGAAAACCCGATCTCCTCGGAGATGAGCCACCTGCGCCCGCAGCTCCTGCCGGGTCTGTTGCAGGCGGCGGCCCGCAACCAGTCGCGCGGCTTCAACGATCTGGCCCTGTTCGAGGTCGGCGCCACGTGGTTCGGCGGCGAGCCGGGCGAGCAGAAGACGCAGGTGAGCGGCCTCCTGGTCGGGCGCACCGGGCCCAAGGACGTCCATGGCGCGGCCCGTGCCGTCGACCTCTACGACGCCAAGGCCGATGCCGAGGCCGTGCTGGCCGCCATCGGCGCCCCCGCCAAGGTCCAGATCCTGCGCGGCGCCGAGGGCTGGTGGCACCCGGGCCGTCACGGCAAGATCTGCCTCGGCCCCAAGAAGGTGCTGGGCATCTTCGGCGAGGTGCACCCCAAGGTGCTGCGCGAGATGGGCGTGAAGGGTCCTGCCGTGGCCTTCACCCTCTGGCCCGAGGAAGTGCCGCTGCCGCGCACGACCACGGCCTCGCGGGGCGCGATGACGCTGAGCGATCTGCAGGCGGTGGAACGCGACTTCGCCTTCGTGGTGGACGCCGAGGTGGAGGCGCTGACGCTGGTCAATGCCGCCGCGGGCGCCGACAAGGCGCTGATCGAGGACGTGCGTGTCTTCGACGAGTTCATCGGCGGCTCCCTCGGGGAGGGCAAGAAATCCCTCGCCGTCACCGTGCGCATCCAGCCCAAGGACGCCACGCTGAAGGAAAAGGAAATCGAGGCGCTCTCGGCCAAGATCGTCGAGAAGGTGGTGAAGGCCACCGGCGGCGTGCTGCGCGGCTGAGCCTGCGCGGGACGGCGGCTTGCGCCGCGGAGACCTACGGCATGAAAATGAGGGGGCCGCGTGGCCCCCTTTCCCTATCAGGAGGATGCGAGATGAAGGTTTACCTGTCGGGCGAGATCCACACCGACTGGCGCAAGGAGATCATGGACGGCTGTGCCGGTCTCGACGTCAGCTTCGACGGGCCGGTGACGGACCATGACGCCAGCGATGATTGCGGCGTGACGATCCTGGGCGCGGAGGACAGCAAGTTCTGGCACGACCACAAGGGCGCCAAGCTGAACGCGATCCGCACCCGGCGCGGCATCGAACAGGCCGACGTCGTCGTGGTGCGCTTTGGCGAGAAGTACAAGCAGTGGAACGCGGCCTTCGACGCCGGTCAGGCAGCGGCGCTCGGCAAGGCGCTGATCGTGCTGCATGGCCCGGACCATCAGCATGCGCTGAAGGAAGTGGACGCGGCGGCGCTTGCCGTGGCGGAGACGCCGCTGCAGGTGGTGCAGTTGCTGCGCTACGTGCTCACCGGCCAACTGCCGGCCTGAGGCCCTGAAGGCCAAGAGGCAGAAAGCCGGAACGCAGAAAGCCGCACCCGGGGGTGCGGCTTTCGTGTTTTCCGGGTCAAGCGCGCGCGCTCACTCGGGACGCGCCGGGATGTTGCGGCCGGTCTGGAAGGCCGGGCGGGCGTTGAAACGCTCGGAATAGGCCGCGACGTTCTTGAAGCCGTCGAAGCCCAGCATCTCCTTCGCGCCGTAGAACTCCAGCGTGTTGAGCCAGGGGCAGATCGCGATGTCGGCGATGGAATAGTCGCCTGCGATCCAGTCCTTGCCCTCGAGCGCGGTGTCGAGCACGCCGAGGATGCGCTTGGCCTCGTTGATGTAGCGCTCGCGCGGGCGCGGGTCCTCGATGTCGGCGCCGGCGAACTTCACGAAGAAGCCGAGCTGGCCGAACATCGGGCCGAGGCCGGCCATCTGCCACATCAGCCACTGGATCACCTCGGCCCGCTTGGCTCCGGATTTCGGCAGGCCGAAGCCGGTCTTGTCCCCGAGGTAGATCAGGATCGCGCCGCTTTCGAAGAGCGCCACGGTCTCGCCATCGGGGCCGTCGGGGTCGACGATCGCGGGGATCTTGTTGTTCGGGCTGACCGAGAGGAACTCCGGGCTGCGCACGTCGGCATCGGCCAGTGTCACGAGGTGGGCCTCGTAGGGGATCCCGACCTCCTCCAGCATGATCGAGACCTTCTGGCCGTTGGGTGTCGGGAAGGAGTAGAGCTGCAGGACATCGGGGGTTTCCGCGGTCCAGCGGTTGTTGATGAGATAGTCTGAGACAGGCATGAGGGTTCTCCTGTTGGATGACGCCAACATATATTCTGCGCGGCAGCGTAAAACCCCATGCGGTCCCGAATTTCGATGGTATGCTCTGTGCATATACGCGCGAAACGGCGCGACCAGATATAGAGGGACAGAGTATGCTGAAGGAATTCAAGGCCTTCATCGCCAAGGGCAATGTCATGGACATGGCCGTCGGCATCATCATCGGCGCGGCCTTCACCGCGATCGTGAAATCCATGGTGGATGACCTGCTGAACCCGATCATCGGGCTGTTCACCGGCGGGCTCGACTTCACCAACAACTTCCTGGCCCTCGATGGCGGCGACTACGCCAGCCTCGAGGCGGCGCGGGAGGCGGGCGCGGGCGTCTTTGCCTATGGCTCCTTCCTGATGGCGGTCATCAACTTCCTGATCGTGGCCTTCGTGGTCTTCATGCTGGTCAAGGCGGTGAACCGCGCCAAGGACTCCGTGATCAAGGAAGAAGAGGCCGTTCCGGCGGAGGAGAAACCCGCGGGCCCCACCGAGCTGGATGTCCTGCTCGAGATCCGCGACTCGCTGAAAGCCGCCAGGTGACGCAGAAAGAGCCCTCGCCAAAGGGGGCTCTTTTCGAATAATCTCCCGCGGATGACGAATTTCGCAGGAGAATCCGGCCCCGATGTCCCTCGACACGATTGATGAGAACATTCTGCGCGTGTTGCAGCGCAAGGGGCGCATGTCCAACGCAGACCTGAGTGAGAAGGTCGGGCTCTCGGCCTCGGCCTGTCACCGCCGCGTGCAGCGGCTGGAGGCGGAGGGCTACATCAAGGACTACGTCGCGCTGCTGGATGCGCGCAAGATCGGCATGGCCACCACGGTCTTCGTCGAAATCACCCTGCAGGGGCAGGCCGACGACACGCTCGATGCCTTCGAGACCGCCGTCTCGCGCATTCCGGACGTGCTGGAATGCCACCTGATGGCGGGCACGGCCGATTACATCCTCAAGATCGTGGCCGAGAACACCGAGGATTTCGCCCGCATCCACCGCCAGCACCTCTCGCGGCTGCCGGGCGTGGCCCAGATGCAAAGCTCCTTCGCCCTGCGCACGGTCTTCAAGACCACCGCCCTGCCGATCTGAGGACCAGCGCCCCGCGGGACCACACGGCACCGGGCTTCATCTTTCCCCAAATACTCAAACCCGCACCCCAATCCCGGGCGACAGGTGGCCGCAGCGCCACCAGACCGCTTCCCGTGCGCCCTCCCGCCCGCTACCCTCGCGGCGGGAGGTGCTTTCATGGACTGGGATTACATCATCGTGGGCGCCGGCAGTGCCGGCTGCGTGCTGGCCAAGCGGCTGTCGGAGGCCGGTCATGCCGTGCTGCTGCTGGAGGCCGGGGGGCGTGACAACTACCATTGGGTGCATATCCCCATGGGCTACCTCTACTGTATCGGCAATCCGCGCACCGACTGGATGTACCGGACCGAGGAAGACCCGGGGCTCAACGGCCGTTCGCTGCTCTACCCGCGCGGCAAGCTGCTGGGGGGCTGCTCCTCGATCAACGGGATGCTCTACCTGCGCGGACAGGCGGCGGATTACGACGGCTGGCGGCAGATGGGCCTGCCCGGTTGGGGCTGGGACGACGTGCTGCCCTATTTCAAGCGCTCCGAGGATTACGTCGATGGTCCGTCCGAGATGCATGGCGCGGGCGGCGAGTGGCGGGTCGAGAACCAGCGCCTGCACTGGGACCTGCTGGATGACTGGATCGCCGCGGCGGAGGCGACGGGCGTTCCCCGGACGCAGGATTTCAACACCGGCGACAACGTGGGCGTCGGCTACTTCCGGGTGAACCAGCGGGGGGGATGGCGGATGAACACCGCCAAGGCCTTCCTGCGCACCACCCGCGCGGAGAAGCTGAAGGTCGAAACCGGGGCCCAGACGACGAAGCTGCTGATGGAGGGCGCGCGGGTCACCGGCGTCGCCTACCGGCAGGGCGGGGTGGACAAGACGGCAAAGGCGCGGGGCGAGGTGATCCTCTCGGCCGGGGCCGTGAACTCGCCGCAACTGCTGCAACTCAGCGGATTGGGGCCCGCGGCCCTGTTGCAAGAGCATGGCATCCCCGTGACGCGCGACATGGCGCAGGTCGGCGCGAACCTGCAGGACCACCTGCAACTGCGCTGCGCGTGGCGGCTGACCGGGGCCAAGACGCTGAACACGCTGGCGGCGACGCTCTGGGGCAAGGCGATGATCGGGATGGAGTATACCTTCCGCCGCCGGGGGCCGATGTCGATGGCGCCATCGCAGCTGGGGGCCTTCACCCGGTCCCGGCCCGACCTGGCGACGCCGGACCTCGAATACCACGTGCAGCCGCTCTCGCTGGAGGCCTTCGGCCAGCCGCTGCATGATTATCCCGCGATCACCGCCTCGGTCTGCAACCTGAGGCCCGAAAGCCGGGGCAGCATCACCATCGGCTCCCCCGATCCGCTGCAGGCGCCGAAGATCACGCCGAACTACCTGTCCACCGAGGGCGACCGGCAGGTGGCCATCGCGGCGATCCGGCAGGTGCGGGAGATCATGGCGCAGGCGCCGATGCTGGCCTACCGCCCGGAGGAGATGAAACCCGGCCTCGCGGCCCAAAGCGACGCGGAGTTGGCGCAGGCGGCCGGGGACATCGGCACGACGATCTTCCATCCCGTGGGCACCGTGGCCATGGGCGCGGAGGAGAGCGCGCCGCTGGACGCGCGGCTGCGGATGCGGGGCGTGGGCGGCCTCAGGGTGGTGGATGCCAGCGTGATGCCGCGGATCACCAGCGGGAACACGAATTCGCCCACCATCATGATCGCCGAGAAGGCGAGCGAGATGATCCTCGAGGACGCGCGGGTGGAGGCGCAATGAAAAAGGGGGGCTGTCTGCCCCCCTGCGCCCCATGGGGGCGCACCCCCCGAGGATATTTCGGAACAGTGGATGTCAGGTGGCCCGGGCCGCCTGCCCGCTGCGCCCGCGCTCAAGCCCGTACATGGCCGCGTTCCACGGGCTGAGGAAGATCATCATCGAGATGATCGAGAAGGCGAATTCGTAGAGTTCGAAGTTGCGGTAGACGAAGTTCAGCGACATCACGATCACCGAGGCTGCCACGGCGAGGACAGCCTCGCGCGGGGCCGGGACCGGCACGGCGAGAAGGCGGACGAAGCCCTGCACCCATTTTGCGCGCGGCCAGAGCAGCGGCAGCACGAGGAGATAGAGCAGCAGGATCGGCGTCAGCCAGTTGCCGAAAAGCGTGGAGGCGAGGTGGACATCGCCCACCACGAGGTTGTGGAAATTCGTCTCGGCCTGGAAGTTGTTCTCGACGAAGTACTCGCCCGAGGCCCAGCCGAAGATCCGCTGACCCCAGGAGATCTCCTCGCCGGCCACGAAGACATAGGCGAGGCCGTAAAGCGCCGTCAGCGCGACCGTGTAGGCCGGCAGTTGCCCGCGGAGCTGGCCCGCCCGGCGAAAGAGCACGAGCCCCGCGAGGAAGAGGAAGACCGCGGTGAGGTATTCCAGCGGGCCGTCCTCCTGGCCGATGGCCACGGGATAGAGCACGGGATCATAGAGCGCGACACCGATGGAGATCACGTGGCCGATGACGAAAAGCGCCAGCAACGTCAAGAGAAGGGGATGATTGCGGGGCATGAGTCTCTCGCGCGGACGAGGCCGGGACGCTGGCTGCGAAAGAGGCTTGCGACCGGGGATTGCAATATAAAATTCAAGAATTTGTCATAACTGAACCCCTTGGTTCAGGTCAAGGCGCGGGGGCCGGGCAGCAGTGTGATCTAAGAGCGCGGGAATGCGCAGAAACACGCGGCTCAAGGGCGGAAGCGGTCTCGTCGCCCGGAAACGACGTGCCTGTGGGCCTTCGGTCTGTGGGTCATGGCTTTTGGACTTTTGGACCTGAGCTTTCAGGCCTGCGCCCCGGGAGCCCGCCGCATCCGGCGGAGCCGACGATCCCGGCCCCCTATTCGGCCCCCGTGCAGCGGAGCGGCCGGACAGAGGCCCCCCAGAAATGACAAACCCCCGAGGCCGGGCCGCGGGGGTCGTCGAATAGCTTGGTGTTCGTCTGAGGAAAACTCAGAGGAGACCTTCGCGTTGCGCTTTTTTGCGTGCCAGCTTGCGGGCACGGCGAACTGCTTCAGCCTTCTCGCGCGCTTTTTTCTCGGACGGCTTCTCGAAATGCTGCTTGAGCTTCATTTCACGGAAAACGCCTTCGCGCTGGAGCTTTTTCTTCAGGGCGCGGAGCGCCTGATCGACATTGTTGTCGCGAACAGAGACCTGCATGTGGTTGTCACCACCTTCCTAAGTTAGAGTTGCATGAAATTGCAGGAGGTGGCCGTATAGCAGCGGTCGCCCTATTTATCAAGACAGAACAGCCCTAGCCCCACCGGAGGCCCCCATGTCCACCACCGAGACCAAAGCCGAGAGCCAGACCGCCACCCCCTCGCCCAGCGAGGCGCTGCTGGATGCCGCCCTGATCCACGTCCCCTTCGACGGCTGGTCCGAGACCACCTTCCGCGCCGCGGCAGAGGATGCGGGCGTCGGGCCGGAGCTGGCGCGCGCGCTCTACCCGCGCGGCGCCGTGGACCTGGCCCTGGCCTACCACGCCAGGGGCGACGCCGAGATGATGACGGCCATGGCCGCCAAGGACCTGTCGGACATGCGATATTCCGACCGGGTCGCCCTGGCGATCCGGCTGCGATTGGAGGATGCGGACAAGGAGTTGGTGCGCCGGGGCTCGACGCTCTTTTCCCTGCCGCAGCATGCCGCCGACGGGGCCCGGGCGATCTGGCAGACGGCAGACCGTATCTGGACCGCGCTTGGCGACACCTCGCAGGACGTGAACTGGTACACCAAGCGGGCCACGCTCTCGGGCGTGTACGGCGCCACGGTGCTCTACTGGCTGGGCGATGACAGCGAGGGCCACCAGGCGACCTGGGAGTTCCTCGACCGCCGGATCGAGGGCGTGATGCGAATCGAGAAGACCAAGGCCAGCCTGCGCGAGAACAAGCTGGCGCAGACCGTGCTGGCCGGGCCGCTGGCGCTGATCGGCAAGATCCGCGCGCCGGGCAATGGCACCGGCCTGCCGGGCCGCTGGTCGCACTGAGCCGCCACGCGCCTGCCTGCGGGGCCCGCGCGCCGGGCCCCTCCCCCATTTCAGAAGACGACGAGAGGAGGAGAGCCATGTCCGTGCTTCCCGAAACCATGCGCGCGGTCGAGATCTCGGCCCCCGGCGGCCCCGAGGTGCTGATCCCGGTCACCCGACCCGTCCCCGCCCCCGGTCCGGGGCAGGTTGTGATCCGCGTGGCCTATGCAGGCGTGAACCGCCCCGATGCGCTGCAGCGCGCGGGCAGCTATGCCCCGCCCCCCGGCGCCAGCGACCTGCCCGGGCTGGAAGCCGCGGGCGAGGTGGTGGCCGTGGGCGAGGGCGTCGGCTGGCCCAGCGTGGGCACGCAGGTCTGCGCCCTGCTGCCCGGCGGCGGCTATGCGGAATACGTGGCAACGCCCGCCGCTCATTGCCTGCCGGTGCCGGCGGGCATGGGCCTGAACGAGGCCGCCTGCCTGCCCGAGACCTTCTTCACCGTCTGGTCCAACGTCTTCATGCGCGGCGGCCTGAAGGCGGGCGAGCGGTTCCTCGTCCACGGCGGCTCCTCCGGGATCGGGACGACGGCGATCCAGCTGGCGCGGGCCTTCGGCGCACGGGTCTTCGTCACTGCCGGGTCGGAGGAGAAATGCGCGGCCTGTCTGGAGCTTGGGGCCGAGCGCGCGATCAACTACCGCGAGGAGGATTTCGTCGAGGTCATGGGCAAGGCCGGCGGCGCCGACCTGATCCTCGACATGGTCGGCGGCGAGTATATCCCGCGCAACGTCAAGGCCATGGCGGAGGACGGGCGGCTGGTGCAGATCGCCTTCCTGCAGGGGCCCAAGGCGGCGCTGAACTTCGCCCTCGTCATGGTGAAACGGCTGACGATCACCGGCTCCACCCTCCGCCCGCAGAGCGACCTTGCCAAGGCGCGGATCGCGGCGGAGCTGCGCGCGCAGGTCTGGCCGCTGCTGGATGCGGGCCGGATCGGCCCGGTGATGGACAGCGAGTACCCGCTCGATGCGGCCGCCGAGGCCCATGCGCGGATGGAAAGCTCGGGCCATATCGGCAAGATCGTCCTGAAGGTCGGCTGAGGCCGGGTCACGGTCCGGGGGCAGCCCCGGACCGACGCCTTACGGGGAATGATTCGCCCTAGTTCACCGCTTCCAGCAGCGCATCGCTCTGGGTGCAGTCGCGGATCACGTCGGCGCCGCAGCGGCGCGGCTCCAGATCGCGGGTCAGGCAGACACGGGCCTCCTGTATCCGGCGCGACCGGCAGGTGATCGTGATCATGTCGGGCTCAAGCTGCGGATTGGCCTCGAGGAAGGCCTGCTCCACCACCTTGGCCGGCAGGGTCACGTCGCGGCCCAGATCGCGCAGCACCTGCGGCCGGGTCACGCTGGCATAGGCCCGGCGCGCGAGGTCGAAATAGGCCTCCGGCTCCAGCCCGGCGCAGCGGCCGTGTTTCTTCCACTGGTACCAGGCGACGCCCGGCGCGCCCATGATATCCTCCATCGCCGATGTCTGCGTCTTCGACGGGTTGCGGACGGTGGTATTGCAGTAGGAGGGATAGCCGCGTTCGTTCTGCGGCCACAGACCGTGCAGCACCCAGCCGAACTGCTTTCCCGGATCGCACTGCGGCGAGCCGCGCTGCGCGCCCTCCAGCGCACACCATGTCGGCGACCAGCTGAGCGACAGGAGGTAGTAATCGAAGTCGCCCGCGCGCTCTCCCTCGGCCCGGGCGGAGGGGGCGGTGGCCCCCGCGAGACAGAGCGCAAAGACCAGCAAAATCAGCGTTTGGCGCATTCTCTCTTCCCAATCGGCCTTTGCCCGACTATATAGGCGCCAAGTTCCCCTACAACGGAAACCTGCACCAGACGGTGCCGCCTGCAAGTCAGGCAACGGGAAAGTTTTGGTTCGGGGACATTTTGGATTAAGGAGACGCGACATGGCAAAACCGCTTATGGCAAAAGCCACGGCCGTGTGGCTGGTGGACAATACGACCCTGACCTTCAAGCAGATCGCCGATTTCACCGGCATGCACGAGCTTGAGATCCAGGGCATTGCAGACGGCGACGTTGCGACCGGCGTGAAGGGCTTCGACCCGATCGGCCACAACCAGCTGACGCAGGAAGAGATCGACCGCGCCGAGAAGGATCCGCTGCACAAGCTGCGGCTGAAGTTCAACGCCGCAGCCCAGGGCGAGGAAAAGCGCCGTGGCCCGCGCTACACCCCGCTGTCCAAGCGGCAGGACCGTCCGAACTCGATCCTCTGGCTGGTGAAATTCCACCCCGAGCTGACCGACGGCCAGATTTCCAAGCTGGTGGGCACCACCAAGCCGACGATCCAGTCGATCCGCGAGCGGACGCACTGGAACATCGCCAACATGCAGCCGATCGACCCGGTTGCGCTTGGCCTGTGCAAGCAGTCGGAGCTGGACGCCGCCGTGCAGAAGGCCGCCGCCGCCAAGGCCGCCGAGGGCGCAGCCATGACCGACGACGAGCGTCGCAAGCTGCTCTCGACCGAGCAGAGCCTCGACATGCCGGCAGAGCCCCGCATCCCCACGGCCATCGAAGGGCTCGAGACCTTCTCGCTCTCCGATGATGACGACGAGGATGAGGACAACAAGAACTACGCCGACGCGGACAGCTTCTTCTCGCTGCCCGGCGGCAAGCACGACGATGAGGACGAACAGCCCTGATCGTCGGCGGATTGCTGAATATGGAATCCCCGGTTCGAAAGGACCGGGGTTTTTCTTTGGGCGGTGAGGCGGGCCGGTTTGCAGCTGACCGGTGCTGGCTCCAGCACCGCCAGATGCCGCCTCCGCGCCGTTCGCCAGCCAACGCGATATCGGTATGCCCTGCTCCATAAATTAGCCCAGAAAGCCACCCGCGCGGGACAAGGCCGCAGGCCGCCGCGCATCGACGGCGCGCTCCCACGCGGCGGCGATTTGGTGAGGCTGGGCGGTCCCTCGATGGGACACGATACGTGTGGCTGATATAAAATGCCCGCCAGAGAGGACAGTATCGCCACCGCGCGCGCCGTCGATGCGCGGCTTCGTGGCTGGCCTCAGCGGGACAGCAAAAGGCCCGGCTCACCGAGCCGGGCCTTTGCCATTCTCAAACCGTGCGTTTCGCGATCACGCGGCGCTGCGCTGACCCGAGGGCTTGCGCCGGCGGTTGCGGGCGCCGTTGCTCTTGGCCTGACCGCCCGGCTTGCCCTGCGCCGAGGGCTTGCCCTGACCGCCGCCGCCGCGCCGACCGCGACCGCCGCCATTGCCGCCGCTCTTGCCGCGGCCGCCACGGGGGGCCTCGGGACGGTGGCCTTCCAGCGTCTCGATCTCCTGACCGATCAGCCGCTCGATCCCGACCAGATCGCCCATCTCCTCGATGCCGACGAAGCTGACGGCCCGGCCATCACGCCCGGCGCGCGCGGTGCGGCCGATGCGGTGGACGTAGTTGTCGGCCACGTTGGGCAGGTCGAAGTTGTAGACATGGCGCACGTCGGGAATGTCGATGCCGCGGGCGGCCACATCGGTCGCCACCAGCACGCGGACCTCGCCCGAGCGGAAGTTCTCCAGCGCGCGGTTGCGCTGACCCTGCGACTTGTTGCCGTGGATCGCGGCGACGGCGAAACCGGACTGCTCCAGCTTGCGGCTCAGACGCTCGGCGCCATGCTTGGTGCGGGTGAAGACCAGCGCCAGTTCGTCGCGGTGATCGTCCAGCAGGCCGGTCAGCTTGCCGACGCGGGCGGCCTGTTCGACGAAGACCACCGATTGCGTGACCTTGTCGGCGGTGCGGCCCGGAGGCGAGACCTCGATCTTCACCGGATCGGTCAGGTAGGCGCCTGCGATCTCTTCCATCTGCTTGGGCATCGTGGCCGAGAAGAGCAGCGTCTGGCGTTCCGAGGGCAGTTCCTTCGCGATGCGCCGCAGCGCGTGGATGAAGCCGAGGTCGAGCATCTGGTCCGCCTCGTCGAGGACGAGGTGCCGGGTGCCCGAGAGGTCGATCGCGCGGCGGTCCATCAGGTCGATCAGGCGGCCCGGGGTGGCGATCAGCAGGTGGGCGCCGCGTTCCAGACGCTGCGCCTGCGCGTTGACCGAGGCACCGCCGACGACGAGCTGGCTGCGCAGGTGGGCGCCTTTCAGCACCTCGCGCAGGTTGTCGTGGATCTGCTTGGCCAGCTCGCGGGTCGGCGCCAGCACGAGGGCGCGGGCCTGACGCGGTGCGCAGCGGCCACCGTCGCGCAGCAGCTTGTCGGCGATCGGCAGGCCGAAGGCTAGCGTCTTGCCGGTGCCGGTCTGGGCAAGGCCCATCACGTCACGGCCGTCCATCGCTTCGGGGATGGCGCGGGTCTGAATCGGCGTGGGAGTCGTCAGCTCCAGCTCCGCAAGACGCGCGAGCAGGGAGGGGGCGAGCCCCAGCGTTTCAAAAGTCATGTAATAGGTCCTTTCGGGCCCGCGGTGCGGGACCCTTCTGCGCCGCGCATCCGGGCGCGGCAGGGGATCGGGCGGCGATGAGACCGGCGGCCGGATTGCCAACGGTCGTAATCGCGAAAGCCCCTTCGCGAGACAGGAACACTGCTTGCGGGAAACAAGTATCGCAGGATCGGGCGCGGCCCGAACCGGTAAAGTGCCGGCGATTACCCCGCCCACATGAGGCCGGGCCCGCAATAAGTCAAGGGGCGGCCCGGAAGCCGCCCCCTGAGAACTGCGTCACGTTGCACGGAAAGCGCGGCCCCAGGCCGCCTCTCGCGCGTCAGTCCCGGGCCAGCATCCGGCCGAGGGGCCGTCCGCCGAGGATGTGGATATGCAGGTGCGGCACTTCCTGAACGCCATGATCGCCTGCGTTGGAGATGAAGCGGCAACCCTCTGCCTCGGCGGCCGAGACCCCCATCTTGGCGCAGACCGCGCCCACGGTGCGGGTGAAATCCACGATCTCGGCGTCGGAAGCCTCCTGCGCGAAGTGATCGTAGGTGACATAGGGCCCCTTGGGGATCACCAGCACATGCACCGGCGCCTGCGGGCGGATGTCCTCGAAGGCCAGCGTATGCTCGGTCTCCATCACGGTCTTGTTGGGGATCTCGCCCCGCAGGATTTTGGCAAAGATGTTCTGATCGTCGTAGGTATAGGGCATTGCTGCGTCCTCAGTCGCTGAAGAGGTGATCCAGTGCGGCGATATCCTCGGCCGTCTGTCGGGGTACCGCGAGGAAATGCATCAGCGCCTCGGCGTGCTGCTCGGGGCCGTCGATTTCCCGCAGGCGGTAATGGTGGTCGAAGCCGGCCTCGCGGATGGTGTCGGCCTCGAAGGCGATGTCGTTGCGCAGCGTCGGCAGCAGCCGGCGCAGGGCCTCCTGCGGGGTCTGCTCGCTGGCCAGCCCCACGCGCTTGGCATGGCCGATCAGGAATTCGTCCGTGAACTGGCATTCCATCTCCAGCAGGCGCGTCTCGGCCCGGTCGGAGCAGAAGTCGTTCATCAGGTCGATCGCCGAGGGGTCCATGCAGATCACCAGCCGGTCGCTGTCATAGTAGTCGAAGAGCATCCGCATCAGCGCGCGCCGGTGCCGGGTGCGCTTGGCGACATTGGCCTCGATCCCGCCGAGGTCCGGCAGGTCGGCTTGGTCCTCGTTGAAGAGATAGGCCACCGCCGGCAGGTTGGAGCCCTGACGGATACGCTCGATCAGCCGCTTGGCCACGTGCCACTTCTTGCAGATCACGATCATCAGCTCGCGGTCGCGGCCCAGCGTGCTCTCCGTCTCCCAGAACCGCGGCGCAAAGCGCTGCCCGATCCGGCCCCGCCCGGTGAGGAACTTGTAGAGGTTCCGACCCTCGTTCGAGACCTGAAACCGCACGCCCTCGGCGGCATAGAGCTGTCCCAGCCGCCGTTTCAGGGCATGGGCCTCGGGGCTGATCTTGCGCGCGAAGAGGAAGTCCTGGCTCAGCAGCAGGTCGTAGTGATCGTTGTAGAAATTCACCGGCATCCCGTATTCGGTGAACATCAGGAAGGTCAGCGTGCGCGAGCGGATCTCGCGCTCGGGGATCAGGTGGCGCACGATGGTCTGGAAGAAGGTCTCGTCCGGGATCCACGTGGTACGGAAGAATCGCATCACGTCACGCCGTTCGCGGGTGAAGTCGAGGATCGCCTCGATCGTGCGCCGCCGCAGACACCACCACTGCGAGCCGATGCACATCTGCAGATCCTCGGGGATCTTGCGCGCCAGACCCAGCCTGCGCTGCCATTCGAGCGACTTGTAGAACCACCACTTGTGGGTCCGCTCGTTCAGGTAGTGGCGGTAGATCAGCCGCTCTTCCTTGATGCCGGTCTTGATCCAGCCATCGTCGAAGAAATCCGCGCTCTCGATGTAGTCCACGTCCTCGGCATCAAGGAAGTCATGGGCGTATTCGGCAGACTTGATCGCCATGCAGTCGCCCGAGACCATGTAGAAATGCGTGGCCCGCGGGAAGGCCTCCGCCGCGGCCTCGACCGCCTGCAGCGTGGCTGCCACCAGCGACCATTCCCCCCACCCGCATTTCAGCCGCTTGCGGGCAAAGGTCACCCGGGGGTTGTCGGCCAGTGCCGTGCGGATTTTCTGATAATCTTCGATCCTTGCCCGGGCGTCGAAGTGAATCGCCATGTAGTCGCCCGCCGCCGTCAGCCGCGTCGCCTGATCGATGATCGCCGCCGGATCCTTGTGGCACAGGAGGATGAAGGCAATGGTGGCCATGTGGCGACAACGGCTCTCCGCTTGGGGCTTCGTCTCTTGATACGCAGGTTCGCCCCTCAGGGAAACCCGCATCGGAGATTGAATATACACGAGAAGTTTGGTTTTTTCTGTGCATCAACAAACGGCGGGCACAACCGCCGCGATCTGGAGGTACGGCAGTCATGGGTTTTCCCGGCACTTGGATGACCGAGAGCGAGAGCGTCGTCTATCGCGTGGTGCCGAAATGCGCCTGCTCCACCATCGGCCAGATCCTCTATTACTCCGATCACGGCACCTTCTATGACGGGGATATCCACGACGCGAAGGAGGGGCTGCACAAGTGGGCGCTCGACGGTTCCCAGCCGCTGATCGAGGCCAACGTGAAGGCGCATGGGTCCTACGCCTTCACCTGCGTGCGCAATCCCTACACCCGGATCCTGTCCTCCTACTTCGACAAGATCTGCGGCATCCAGCGCAACGGGCGTCGCTATCGTGGCAACCTCGTGCCGCTGCTGACGCAGAAGTACGGCGTCGACGTCGGCGGCGCGGACGGGTCGGAAGACTTCGATCAGATCAAGAGCTTCCGGCGTTTCCTGCTCTTCGCCCGCGACAGCATCCGCTGGCGCCGCCCAATGGACCCGGACATTCACTGGTCCGCCACCTCGGGCCATGTCTCGACGTTCATCCTGAACGGTGGGCGCTACGATCAGATCTTCTGGACCGAGAAGTTCAACGAGGGGATGCAGCAGGTGCTCGACAATATCGAGACGCCCCATGCGGTGAACCTGGCCGAGATCCCGCGCTTCAACGAGAGCGAGGGCCATGGCCCCAAGCGCGCGCATCCGGTGGAGGACTACTTCGACGACCTGTCGATGCATCTGGTCTACGAGATCTACAAGCGCGACTTCCGGCTGTTCAAATACGATTTCGAGAACCCGGCGAACAAGCTGCCTATCGGAGAGATCGACCTCGACGAGGTCCATGCGAAACTGGGGGAGTGAGGGCAGCGCGCCCCCACTCTCGCTGTCAGCGATCCCCCTGCGCGCCTCTTTCCAAAGCCTTCCCGCGCCGCGGAGAAACGGCGACAGGCGGCGGGCCTCTCAGTCCCCGAACACCGCCGAGAACTGCCGCTTGATCGCCTCCATGTCGCCGCCCACGCAAACCCGCGCGATGCCGGCGGCCTCGGAGGGGGCCACCTCCTGCGTGCGGCCCTGCTCTTCGCCGGTCTCCACAACGCGCAGCGGCAGTTCCTCGGTCACGAAGAGCTCGGGATGCGCCGCCGCGATGATCGTCATCGGATCATGCAGCCCCACGCCATCCCGGCCCCGGCTGTAGTAGAACTCGAGGTAGAAAAGCCCTGCCTCGCGCAGGAAGGCGCCCAGATGCGGATCGCGCCGGGCGAGATCCTCGAAATCGGCGGCGGTGAAGGCCGTCGCCATGGTCACGTCGAGCCCGACCATCGTCACCTTCGCCCCGGACCCCAGCACCACGTTCAGCGCATGGGGATCGTGGTAGGTGTTGGCCTCGGCATGGGGTGTGATGTTGCCCGGCACCCGTGCCGCGCCGCCCATGAAGATGATTTCCTTCACGTTGGTGGCGAACGCGGGGTCCAGCTGGATCGCGCGGGCGATATTGGTGATCGGCCCGATGGGGCAGAGCACCAGCTCGCCTTTCAGCTCCCGCGCCATGCGGCAGAGGAACTCCGGCGCGCTTTCGTCCAGCGCGGCGGCGGCGGGGATCACCGGGGCGATATCCCCGAAGCCCTCGACCCCGTGGATATGCGAGGAGGGCGGCGTCGGCGCGATCTCCAGCGCCTGGTGCGCGCCCTCGGCCACGGGAATGTCGAGGCCCGCCATCTCGGCCAGCCGCAGGGCATTGCGGGTGGCGATCGGCGTCAGCACATTGCCGAAGACCGAGGTCAGCCCGACCAGTTCGATCCGTGGATCCCGCGCGGCGTAGAAGACCGCCATGGCGTCGTCGATGCCCGGATCGGTGTCGATGATGAGTTTCATGGGGGATCTCCCGCTGGTCTGGAACCCGCGCGGCATAATCGCGCGCAGGGCCCCGTGCAAGCGGTTCCGCGATTGCCACACCCGCCGGCACCCCCCATATTTCAAGGCAGGAGGGCCTGCCCATGTCCTGGCTGTCGCGACTGACCGAAAGACGCATCCTCAAGACTCTCGCCGAGGGCGGCCTCTCGGGGCTGGACGGCGAGGGCAAGCCGCTTCCCGACCGGAGTGGCGAGGCGCATCTCGATGCGGGCGAGGCGATGGGCTATCGCATCATGGCCGAGGCTGGCGCCCTGCCGGATGAGATCCGCTGGAAGAAACTGGCCGAGGCGAAGCGGGCCGAGCTGGCCGGGCTGAGCGATCCCGTGGCCCGCCGCGCCGCCATGGCCGAGCTGTCCCATATCCAGATGCAGCAGGCCATGGCCGAGGAAGCCCGCCGCAAATTCATGCGGGACTGACGCGCGCCGCCGGGCCTCCCGTGGGCGAGTCCCCCGGGCCGTCTCTCTGCGACCAACCGCCAGCGGGCTGGCCACAGGCGCCCGAGAAATGCCCCGGCCACCCCGGCCATGTCCGGGAAAACCGCCGCCCGGCGCGGGGCCCCAGCATTTGCTCACCGGTCCCTGTCCCGCTCCATCAGGGCCGGGCCGTTATCCCCGCCCCTCGGCAGGGGCAACGCCGATGGAGGCCTCGATTTCGTCGCGACGGCGGCGCAGCGCCTCGTGGATCTGCGGCCCGCGGGTCTCGGCGCGGCAGGCCGGCAGGATCGCGGCGAGGGAATAGAGCCCCATGTGGGTGCGCAGCGGCACCGCGAAGGCCTCCAGCCCCTCGTTGATCTGGTACTTGTCGAGCGTCGCATCGCGCTGCGCCGCGAGGGAGGAGAGCTCTGCCTCGACCTCGGTCGCGCTCATCTGCGGGGCAAGCAGCGCCCGGACCCGGGCAGCGGGCCATTCGGCCAGGATCGCCCGCCCCGGCGCGAGCGCCCAGACCGGATGCGGGATCGTGCCGAGGGGGAAGACCACGCGCAGCGGCTGTTCGGCGATCACCCGGTCCATGGTGTTCAGCTTGTCGCCCGACACCCCGCAGAGCGAGACCGATTCGCCCAGATCGGCGCAGAGCGCCTCCAGATGCGGGCGCACCTCGCCCACGATGTCCATCTGCCGCCGGTAGACGAGCTGCGACAGCGACGGACCGAGGCGGAAGCCCCCCTGCGGTCCGGCGGGTTCGGCCAGCCCCTCGACCTCGAGCGCATGGATGATCCGCTGCACGGTGGACCGCGCGAGGTCGACCTCCGCCGCGACGGCGCTGAGGCTGAGCCCCTGCGGATGATCCCCCATCAGGCGCAGGATCGCCGCGGCCCGCGCGATCACCTGGATCCCGCCCGTCTTCTCGCTGTCAGGCATGGCGCCTCCACCGGTTGCGCGGCGCCGGGTTGACACCGCCTGCGGGAAGGCGGATACCATAATGATACACTGAACTGCAATACGATACACTCGGTGTCCCACTTTTGATCTCTCCCGCCCGGCCCGGTCCTCCCCCGCGTCGGGTCCTCCGCCTCCGACCAAACGGACCGACAGATGACACAGCCCTCTCCCCGCGCAGCCGGTACCCCCGCGCCTGCGCCGCTCCCGCTGATCGCGATCCTCGTCCTTGCCCTGCTCTCCGCCGTGGCGCCCCTCGCGACCGACATGTACCTGCCCGGCTTCCCGGTGATGACCGAGGACCTCGCCACCGGGGCCAGCACGGTGCAGCTGACCCTCACCGGCTTCATGGTGGGCCTCGCCCTCGGGCAGCTGTTCATCGGCCCGCTCTCCGACAGCTTCGGCCGCCGTCGCCCGCTTCTGCTGGGCACGGCCCTGGCCGTGGTGGCGGGCTTCGCCTGCGCCCTGGCCCCGAACGTCGAGACGCTGATCGCGCTGCGGCTGCTGCAGGGCTTTGGCGGCGCGGCGGGTGTCGTGATCGCGCGGGCGATCATCTCTGACCGGACGACGGATGCGGGCGCCTCGGCGCGGCTGATGCAGATCATGATGATGATCGGCGGCCTGGCCCCGGTGCTGGCCCCGATCATCGGGACCGGCATCGTCAGCCTTGCAGGCTGGCGCGCAGTCTTCGTGGTGACGGCGATCCTCTCGGCAGTGTCCTTCTTCGGTGTCTTCACCAAGGTGACGGAATCGCTGCCCGCCGAAAACCGGACCCCGGGCGGCGCCAAGGCCCTGTGGAAGGGGATCGGCACCGTAATCACGAACCGGGCCTACCTCGGCTATACGCTGACCGTCGGCTTCGCCTTCGCGGTGATGTTCGCCTATATCTCCGCCTCGCCCTTCGTCTTCCAGGGCATCCTCGGCCTGTCGCCGGTGCAGTACTCGCTGGCCTTCGGCTCCAACGCCATCGGGCTCGTGGTGGTCAGCGCGGTCTCGGCCAAGGTCGTGGGACGCGTGCCACCGCAGCGGCTGGCGGCCATCGGCCTGACGACCATGTCCTGCGGGGCGCTTGCGGTCATGGCCTGTGTCCTGAGCGGGGCCGGGGCGGGGCTGATGCTGCCGTCGATCTTCTGCACGGTGGCCTCGCTGGGCCTGATCCTCGGCAACGTCAGTGCGCTCGCAATCTCCCAGACGCCGCGCACGGCGGGCACCGCCTCGGCCCTGCTCGGCGCGTTGCAGTTCTGCCTCGGCGCGGTCGCATCGCCGCTGGTGGGGCTTGCGGGCGAGGGCACGGCCCTGCCGATGGCCTGCGTCATGATCGCCGCCGCCGTCCTTGCCGTGGGCAGCTTCCTTCTGCTGACCCCGCGCGGCCCGGCGGCACAGGCCGTGGCCGGGGCCGCCTGACGGCGCCCCGGCGTGCGCGGTGGCTCGACTTCCCGCCTGCGCCGGATATAGCAGGAAGGGGCGGCCACCCGGCGCCGCCCCGGCAGGCCACAGGGCCTGCGGACAGAGCACAGGAGCATACCATGTCCATCACCCGTCTCGACCCCGGCCCCCGCATGAGCAAGGCCGTCATCCACGGCGACACCGTCTACCTGGCCGGCCAGGTCGGCGAGCCGGGTTCGGACCTCGCCGGTCAGACCCGCGAGGCGCTTGCCAGCGTCGACGCCATCCTCGCCGAGGCCGGCTCCGACAAGTCGAAGATCCTGCAGGTCATCGTCTGGCTGGCCGACATGGCCGACTTCGCCGAGATGAACGCGATCTACGACGCATGGATCGACCCGGCCAACCCGCCCGCCCGCGCCTGCGGCGAGGCCAAGCTGGCCACCCCGGACTACAAGGTCGAATTCATCGTGACCGCGGCCAAGTAAGGCCTTCTCCGGGGGCTGCGCCTTGCAGGCCCCCGGTCCCCTCCGCCCGAGGCCGGCCATCCCTGCCGTGTCTCAGGCGCGTGCGCCGGGCCGCCCCGCTGCCTCACAGCGGCCTCTGCCGCCGGCCAGCCCCCATCCCCGGGCCCCAACCTCCCGACACGTCTCCGCCTCAGCACTGCACCCGCCGGGAGGCAGCCATGCCAGTCACGTGACTGGCCGCCCCCGGGCCGTGGGCTATCTGCTGTCGCGACCTCGCGGCCGTCATCAGGGCGCGGACGCAGGGCCCCGTCACGGTGGCGCCACGACACTCTGCGCCCCTCTCCGACGGAAATGGCCCCGACCCGCGTTATACTCTCGGCGGCTCCCCTCACCGCCCGCGATTGCTGATGAAGGTACGAACTTGAAACACGCGCTTTTCCCTCCCCGCCCGTCCCGCGCCGGCCTCTCCCCGCGCCGCGCGCTGCTCGCCCTCCCTCTCATCGCCCTTGCCGCCGGTCCGCTGGCCGCGCAGGCCCCCGCAGGGGGGCAGGGACAGCAGACCGAGGTCGGTATCGTCACGATCGCGGAAACCGATGTCCCCTACACCCAGACCCTGCCGGGACGGGCCGCGGCCTTCGAGAGCGCCTCGATCCGGCCCCGTGTCGGCGGCGTGATCGAGGAGATCCCCTATAACGCGGGCCGCCCGGTGAAACAGGGCGAAGTTCTGTTCCGGATCGAGAAGGACACCTACGAGGCCGCACTGACCGCCGCCGAGGCGGCCCGGGCCTCTGCCGAGGTCGCGGTGGAAACGGCGCAGAGCCAGGTCGACCGCTATTCGCGCATCGAGGGCGTCGGCGTCACCCAGTCCGACGTGGAGAGCGCCCGCGCGACCCTGCTGCAGGCACAGGCGGACCTGAAGAGCGCCGAGGCAAGCCTTCAGACGGCGCAGCTCGACCTTGACCGCACCGACATCCGCAGCCCGATCGAAGGCTGGGCCGAGGTGCCGGAGGTCTCGGTCGGGGCGCTCGTGACAGCCAACCAGACCGACGCGCTGACCACGGTGACGCGGTCCAACCCGATCTACGTGGACGCGCAGGAATCCTCGGTCCGCATGATGCGCAACCGGGCGATGCGCGACTCCGGCAAGCTGACCTTCGGCGATGCGCTGGAGGTGAAACTGACGCTGGAGAACGGGCAGGTCTACGAACGTGACGGCGAGATGGTCAGCCCCTCGGCGCAGGTCTCCTCGACCACCGGGACGGTCGACCTGCGGTTCCAGTTCGACAACCCCGACTACCTGATCCTGCCGGGCCAGTTCCTGCGGCTGGAGGTGACACTGGGCACGACCCGCGCCATGCTGGTGCCGCAGCGCGCCACGACGCGGAAGTCCGACGGGACGCTCACGGCCTTCGTGGCGCAGGATGGCACCGCCAAGCAGGTCACGCTGACGACTGCGGGGACCTACGAAAGCAACTGGATCGCCACCGATGGCGTTGCGCCCGGTGACGCGCTGATCGTCGACGGGCTGCGCAGCCTCAAGGCCGGGGCCGCGGTCACGACGGTACCGGTCACCATCAACGCCGACGGCGTGGTCGAAGACGCCACCAAGGCTGCAGGCGAGTAAGCCCCGTGGTCAACTTCTTCATCCACCGCCCCGTCTTCGCATGGGTTCTGGCCATCATCACGATGCTGGCCGGCGCCTTCTCCATCACCCAGCTGCCGGTGTCGCAATATCCCGACATCGCCCCCACCACCGTCCGCATCTCGGCCTCCTACAGCGGGGCCACGGCGGAGGCGGTGCAGAACTCCGTCACCACGGTGATCGAGGACAGCCTGACCGGCATCGACGGGCTGCTCTACATGGTCTCCTCCTCGCGCGAGGGGTCGTCGTCGATCACGCTGACCTTCGACGAGAGCATCGAGCCGATCGACGCCCAGAACGACGTGCAGACACGGGTCAGCCAGATCGAAAGCCAGCTGCCCGACACGGTGATCGACGCCGGTGTCACGGTGCGGCGCTCCACCTCCTCGATCCTCATGGTGGGGGCACTTGTCTCCGAGGACGGCAGCTATTCCACGGTGGAGTTGGGCGACATGCTCGACAGCACCGTCTCGGGCCCGATCCAGCGCACCGACGGCGTGGGCAGCATCAATGTCTTCGGCTCGACCTATGCCATGCGCATCTGGCTCGACCCGCTGGAGCTGGCGAAATACCAGCTGACCCCCGCCGACGTGACCTCGGCCGTGCAGGCCCAGAACACCACCGTCTCGGTCGGCTCCCTCGGGGAACTGCCCACGGTGCAGGGCCAGCAGTTCACCGCCACGATCACCGCGCAGAGCCAGCTGACCTCCGTCGAGCAGTTCGAGACCATCATCCTGAAGACCGAGGAGGACGGCTCCTCCGTCTTCCTCGGCGATGTGGCCAAGGTCGAGATCGGGCAGGAGGACTATGGCTCCTCGGCGCGGTTCAGCGGCAAGAACGCCGCCGGTTTCGGCGTGAACCTTGCCACCGGGGCGAATGCCGTCGACACGGCCGCGGCCGTGCGGGAAACGCTGGACAGGATCGGCACCTCGCTGCCCGATGGGGTGACGGTGGAATATGCCTACGACACCTCGCCCTTTGTCGAGAAATCGATCGAGAAGGTCTATCACACGCTGGCCGAGGCCATCGCGCTGGTCTTCATCGTGATCCTCGTCTTCCTGCAGAAGTTCCGCGCCACGCTGATCCCGATCATCGCCGTGCCGGTGGTTCTGGCCGGTACCTTCGCGGTGCTGGCGGTATTCGGCTACTCGGTGAACACGCTGACGATGTTCGCCATGGTGCTGGCCATCGGCCTGCTGGTCGATGACGCCATCGTCGTGGTGGAGAACGTCGAACGGGTGATGGAGGAAGACGGGCTCGGTCCGGTGGAGGCCACCGAACGCTCCATGGGGCAGATCGTGGGGGCGCTGATCGGCATCGCGCTCGTGCTCTCCGCCGTGTTCCTGCCGATGGCCTTCTTCGGCGGCTCCACCGGGGTGATCTACCGCCAGTTCTCGGTCACGATCATCACGGCCATGGTGCTCTCGGCACTGGTGGCACTGGTGCTGACGCCCGCGCTCTGCGCGCAGATGCTCAAGCCCGCCAGCCACGGATCGGGCATCGCGCCCGCCCGCTGGTTCAACCGCAACTTCGACCGGCTGACCAAGGGCTACACTGCCACCGTCAGCCGCTTCCTCCGCCGCCCGGCGGTGATGCTGCTGGTGCTGGCCGCCATCGGGGTGGGCGCATGGGGGATCATGACCCGGCTGCCCTCCTCCTTCCTGCCGGAAGAGGATCAGGGCGTGCTCATGTCCATGGTCACCCTGACCGAGGGCTCCACGACGGCACAGACACAGGCGGTGGTCGAGGAGATCGAGGCCTACCTGCTGACCGAGGAGAGCGACACGGTCGAGGCGGTCTTTGCCTCCCTCGGCTTCAGCTTCGGCTCCAGCGGGCAGAACACCGCCATGGTCTTCATCAAGCTGAAGGACTTCGAGAACCGGGAGGCCGCCGATACCGCCGCCAGCCAGCTGGCGCTGCGGGCGAACATGCGCTTCGGCCAGCACCGTGCGGGGCAGATCATCTTCATGCAGCCCCCCGCCATTCCCGGCCTCGGCAACTCCTCGGGCTTCACCATGTACCTCGTGGATCAAGGCAACACCGGCATCGACGCCCTGCGCGCCGCCGCGGACGAACTGGTGGCTGCCGCCGGGCAGGACAGCCGGCTGCAGAACGTGCGCCTCTCCGACAACGAGGAGGAGGCCGCGCTGCGTATCACCATCGACCAGCAGAAGGCCGAAAGCTTCGGCGTGACGGTGAGCGACGTGAACACCATGCTCTCGGTCATCTTCTCGGGGCGGGACGTGAACGACTTCTCGCTCGACAACAACCTGCGGCCGGTGATCGTGCAAGGCGCGGCCGAATACCGGATGCAGCCCAAGGACATCGAAAGCTGGTACGCCCGCAACGGCGACGGTGAGATGGTGCCCTTCTCCAGCTTCATGACGACCGACTGGGTCTCGGTCCTGCCCTCGCTGGCACGGTTCGACGGCACGGCGGCGCTGGAGGTCTCGGGCTCGCCCTCCGACAGCGCCTCGTCGGGCGAGGCGATGAACGCGATGGAGGAGCTGACCGCGCAGATCGACGGCGGCTATGGCGTCAGCTGGACCGGCCTGTCCTATCAGGAACGCCAGTCCGGCGATCAGGCGCCCTACCTCTACGCCCTCTCGGTGCTGGTGGTCTTCCTCTGCCTCGCCGCGCTCTACGAGAGCTGGTCGGTGCCCTTCTCGGTCATGCTGGCGGTGCCCGTCGGCGTGCTGGGGGCATTGGCCGCGGCCTGGGCCTTCGGCCAGTCGAACGACGTCTACTTCAAGGTGGGCATCCTCACGACCATCGGTCTGGCGGCGAAGAACGCGATCCTGATCGTGGAATTCGCCAAGGACCGGGAGGCCGAGGGCATGGGGCTAGTCGAGGCGACGCTGGAGGCCGCGCGCCTGCGGCTGCGCCCGATCCTGATGACCTCGCTGGCCTTCATGCTGGGGGTGGTACCGCTGGCCACGGCCTCGGGCGCGGGAGCGGCGGCGCAGAACGCCATCGGCATCGGCGTGCTGGGGGGCATGGCCACGGCCACCTTCCTCGGCGTCTTCATGGTGCCCAGCTTCTACGTGCTGATCCGGCGCCTCGCCGACCGCACCCGCACGCCCAAGGCAAGCTGACCCGGCGCGGCGGCCCCCCGGGGCCGCCCGCCATTCGCCCGGCGTGCCTGTCCCGCGTCCCTTTCCGGTATCTCCTCCGGCGTCCGCCGCGGGGCCTCGCGGGTCCCGGTCAGGCAGGGGGCAGGCCAAGGTCAGGCCGGGCGGCAAGTCCCGCGCCGCAGACCACAGCACATTAGGCCTCCCCTCGCGCGGGGCAGGCGCCTAGACTTCCCCTGTCCAACCAGTTGTCCCATGCCTGATCACCCTGCCCTCCCGGTTCTCGACCTCCGCCAGATCGTCGCCATCGACGCGCTTGCCCGCACGCGCAGCTTCAAGCTGGCCGCGGCGCAGCTGAACACGACGCAGCCCACGCTCTCGCGCCTGATCGCCGCCGCCGAGGCCGCCCTCGGGGTAACGCTCTTCCGGCGTGGCTGGTCCGGGACCGAGCCCACGCCCCGCGGCGATGTGGCGGCGCGGCTCTGTCATGCCGTGGTGCAGGCGGTGGAGGAGGCCGATGCCGCCCTCTCCGCAGCACGTCCCGCCGGGCCGCCACTGCGCAACACGCTGCGGTTCGTCCACCTTCTGACCATCGAGGCCGTCGCCCGCGAAGGCAGCGTGACCCGCGCGGCAGAGCGGCTTGGCCGCAGCCAGCCGGACCTCAGCCGCGCCCTGTCGGAGTTCCAGTCCCGCTACGGCCTGCCGCTCTTCACCCGAACCCCGGGCGGGATGCAGCCGCTGCCAGCGGCGCTGCGCCTCGCCGCGCTCTCCGCGCAACTGCGCCATCAGCTGGACCGGCTGCCCGGCGCCCTGCGCCTGCTGGAGCGCGAGTTGACCGGTCGCGTCGCCATCGGGATGCTGCCCTTCTCGGGACAGGACCTCGTGCCCAAGGTCTTTGCCCGGCTTACCCTGCGCTATCCCAATATCCGGCTGATCTGCGTCCCCGGCTCCTACAACGGGCTGACCGAGGCGCTGCGGCGGCACGAGATCGACCGCATTGTCGGTATCCTGCGCGGCCCCGCCTGTCCCTCCGACCTGATCGAGACCCCGCTCTATGCCGAGCGCTTCACCGTCGTCGCCCGGCAGGACCACCCGCTGGCGGACGGGGTCGAGCGGATCGCGGATCTGGCCGACGCGCACTGGATCGTCGCCCCGCTCGGCACGCCGGTGCGCAGCCACTTCGAGACCCTCTTCGCCGGGTCCGAGACCCTGCCGCCGACCCAGACCTGCGAGATGCTCTCTTTCGCCGCGGCGGAGCAGATGCTGGTGGAGACACGCTCGCTCGCCATGCTGACCTACTCCGACCGCTCCCTCGCCCGGCTGCGGCCGGACCTGTGCGAACTGCGCACGCCCTTCCCCGAGACGCCGGCCCCGATCGGACTGACCCGCCTGCCGGGAGAGGAGGACGACCCCGCCCTCGCCGCCTTCGACAGCGGTCTGGCGGAGGTGGTGGCAGAACTGCACGGGGCGCAGGACGGGGCGCAGGACGGGGCCATGACCCGCCGCCCCGACGCAGGACCCGGCGCGGGCCCCTGACGCAAACCCCGACGCGGACCCCGGCGCGGACCGATGACGGCAGGGAGAGATCGAAGAGGACAAGGCGACCGCGCTTATCGGCCTCACCGTCACACGCCGGGGCGCACAGCGACCACCAAGACCCCTCTGTCACGGACGAAAACACCCCTCCCGCAGGGCGGAAGGGGTGCAACCGGTGCAGGCGGCAGGCCGCCCGGATGGTCACCGGATGGTCAGCTCTGGCTGCGGTAGCTTTCGCGGGACGCCGCGTGGATCGGCCAGGGCTGGACCTCGGCGCCGATCTCCATCTGCACGTGCTCCTCCACATGGGGCTTGTCGGTGCCGCCGTCCTTCTCGCCCCAGAGGATTGAGAGCCGGGTGCCCGTCACGGCCAGATCGGCCCGCACCATGGCCAGCGTGATCCACGCCCGTTCGTTCGCGGAATAGACCGGATAGGTCGACAGCCCCACCGGCACGCCGTCCAGCAACACCTGATCGTAGGGATGGGCGGCATAGTGGCCCGCGGGCATCTCCAGCAGCTTGGGCCCCGGGAACGGCCCCATCAGCCCGTCGAAGACCTTCAGCACATCCTCGCGGTCGAAGACCAGCGTGACCTTCACCCGGTGCGGATCGTCCACCATCTTCTCCAGCGCCGCGCGGCCGATGAAGTCATGATCGAACTTCACCACCCGGCCATAGTCGAGGTCCCAGGGCGTGAGGTAGAACGCCTCCACGTGGTCCGGCTGGAAGCTGCCGCCGACCGCGGTGGTGGCCTCGAACCCGTTCGCGGGCAGCCACTGGCGATAGCCCTGCATCTCGGCGCCGGTGTAGATCGCAGGCAGCGGCGAGGGGATCCAGCCCGATTCCATCGCGGCCGTGGAATAGGCCCGTGCCCCCGCGCGCAGCATGCCGTATCTGGCGCCCACCTCCATCAGCCGGTCATAGACCCTTTCGCCCTCCGCGGAGGGCCCCCAGATCTCCAGCCCCTGCGCGCCGCCCATGCCGTGCGACAGCGTGCCCGCCGTGCACCCGGCAATGGTGATCTCGCCCATGTTGAAGAATTTGGTGACCAGCGGCCCGCCCTCGTTCACCTCGTTCAGGATGTCGAGCGCCTTGGGTCCCTGCACCTCGTAGCGGTAGAGCTTGCGCGGCGTGTCGGGGTTTTCGAGGCTGCGGATGTCGTATTCCGTGCTGACGTCGAAATCGCTCACCTCGGCGTTGTAGGCGATCCAGTTCGCCAGCGGCGGGCGGCCGACATAGAGGTATTCCTCGGGCCCCATGCCGAAGACGATACCATCGCCGATGACGTAGCCATCGGGGTTCACGCAGACCAGTTGCTTGGCCTTGCCCGGCCCGAAGGACGCAAAGCTGTTCACGCCGACGTGGGACAGCAGCTTCAGCGCATCCGGCCCGCGCACGTAGAGGTCGGTCATGTGGTAGGACTGGTTCAGCAGCACCGCCCCCTCGCGCCAGGCGCGGACCTCCTCCATCCAGTTGGTGTACTGCGGCGGGATCGGGAACTGGTAGGGCCCGGTCCGGGCATTCTGCAGCATGTGCGAGGGATTGCCGTATTCGGCGATCCGGTCTTCGAGGCTCTTGGATGCGAGCATGGGGTCCTCCGGTCGTGCAACGGGCGGCGGGGTGGCTCCTCCTGCCCCGCGTCCGGTCTCGTCCAAAGGTAGGCGCGCGGCGCGATCCCCGCCTATTCCGATTTCGAATGCGGATTTCAAATCTGCCATATCCCTCGGCGCGCGTCCCGTGCTGGTCCGGGCCCGGGCGGCGCGGTATGAGGGACCACCCACCGCCGACCGGAGCCATGATGTCCGATCTCTTCCGCTGGTCCCCCGACACGGCCCTCTGCCTCGGGGCGCAGCCCGTCTCTGCCGGGGACGCCTCTCCGCAGGCCCGTGCGCTCTGCTCGCTGCGCGACGCGATCCGCGCGGAGGGTGAGATCCTCTGCGGCCCCGAGGGGATCTCCCTGCTGCCGCAGGGCACGCCCGGCTTCCTGCGCCTGCGCTCTGCCGGGACCACCGGCCAGCCCAAGACGATCCGGCGCAGCCATCGCAGCTGGATCGCCAGTTTCGAAGTCAACCGCCGCACCCTCTCCCTCACCCCCGCCGACCGCACCGCCGTGATGGGCGACCTCGCCCATTCCCTTGCGCTCTACGGTGCAGTCGAGGCCGCCCATATCGGTGCCGACCTGCATCAACTGGCCGGGCTGCGGCCCCGGTCACAGGCGCAGGTGCTGTCCGAGTGCACCGTCACCGTCCTCTACGCCACGCCCACGCACCTTCTGCATCTCGCCGCCACAGGCGCCGCGCTGCCCGCAGTGCGCCATATCCTTTGCGGCGGCGGCCGGATGCCTGCGGGTCTGAGGGCCGCCGTGGCACGGATGGCCCCGAACGCCGTGCTGCGGGAGTTCTATGGCGCGGCCGAGACCAGCTTCATCGCCTGGGGCGACGGCACCGGGCCCGAGGGCACGGTGGGCCGCGCCTACCCCGGTGTCGAGATCGAGATCCGTGGGGAGGGCGAGATCTGGGTCCGCAGCCCCTACCTCGCCGAGGGCTACGTCGAGGGCGACAGCGCCGAAACCCGCCGCGAGGGTGGCTTCGTCACCGTGGGCGAGATGGGGCAGATGGATGCCGGTGGCTTCCTCACCATCGCAGGCAGACGTAACCGTATGGTGACCATCGCGGGGCAGAACGTCTTTCCCGAGGACATCGAGGCGCTGCTGCTGGGAGAGCCCGACGTGACCGCCTGCGCCGTGGTCCCACGCCCCGATGCCCTGCGTGGCGCGACCCTGGTCGCGGTGGTAGACGGAATGCCCGACCCGCTGCGCGAGGCCCGGCTGCTGGCGCTCTGCCGCACCTCGGTCGGGCCACTGGCCGCGCCGCGCCGGATCGTGACGATCGCGGACTTCCCGCAGACCGTCTCGGGGAAGCCCGACCTCCGGGCCATCGCGGCCCTGCTGGAGGCGCCATGACCACCCACCTGATCGCCGCCCTGCGCAGCCCCGTAGCGCCCCGTGGCGGGGCGCTTGCCCGGCTGAGACCGCATGACCTTGCCGCCCCCGTGCTGCGGGCCCTGCTGGCACAGGCCGGTGTGACGGCGGAGGCGGTCGAGGAGGTCATCCTCGGCAATGCGCTCGGCGCAGGCGGCAACCCGGCGCGGCTGGTGGCCCTCGCCGCCGGGCTGCCGGAGCGGGTGGCAGGCCTGACGCTCGACCGGCAGTGCTGCGGCGGGCTGGACGCGCTGTTGCTGGGGCGCGCGCTGATCGACAGCGGACAGGCGCAGGTCGTCGTGGCGGGCGGCGTCGAAAGCTACTCGCGCCGGCCCCTGCGGCTGCGTACCGATCCCGAGGGCGGCGCACCCAAGCCCTACGACCGGCCGCCCTTCACCCCCTTCCCCGACCGCGATCCCGAGATGGACGCCGCCGCGGACACCCTCGCAAGGCGGTTCGACCTGACCCGCGCCGCGCAGGACGACTGGGCCGTGGAGAGCCACGCCAAGGCCCGCGCCGCCGTGAAGCGGCTGCGGGCGGAGATCACCCCGCTGGCAGGGCTGGACCACGACGCCTTCACCCGCCCCCTCACACCCGCGCTCTGCGCCCGCGCACCCGTGTTGACAGGCACGATCACGGCGGCCAATGCGGCGGTGGCGGCGGATGGTGCGGCGCTCTGCATGCTGGTGTCGGAGGAGATCGCCCGCCGCCTGACCGATCCCGGCATGATCCTGCGGGCGGGCCGGACATTGGGCGATGCGCCGGACCTGCCCGGCCTCGCCCCCGTCACGGCCATCGGTGCGGTGCTGGCGGAGGCGGGCTGCGCGGCCTCGAACCTCGCGGTGGCGGAGATCATGGAGGCCTATGCCGCGCAGGCGATGGCCTGTGTCACGGGCGCGGGCCTCGACCCGCAGGGGGTGAACCCGGGCGGCGGCGGGCTGGCGCGGGGGCATCCGGTGGGGGCCTCCGGCGCGGTGAACGCGGTGCGGCTCTTCCACGAGCTGACCGCGAAGGCCCCCGGCGCGAAGGGCCTTGCCGCCATCGCCGCCGCAGGCGGGATCGGCACAGCGCTGCTGCTGGAGCGGGCCTAGAAGCCGCGGAAGCTGGCGTAGACCTCCTCCGTGTCGCGCTCCGTCCGGAAGCCGTTCACCGGCGCACTCACATCCGCCTCGCCCAGGGCCATGCCGCAGACGACCATCTCCTCCTCCGGCAGGTCCAGCACGTCATGCACGAGGTCGCCGTAGTTCGCCAGTGCCCCGATCCCGCAGGTGGCCAGCCCCTGTTCCTCCGCCGCCAGCATCAGCGCCATCAGCGCCATGCCGAGGTCCATGAAACAGCCGCTGCCCATGTCGCGCCGGATCGTCACCACGATGCCCACGGGCGCGTCGAAGAAGCGGTAGTTGCGTTCGAATTGCACCCGGCGCCCGGGCAGGTCGCGTTTCTCGATGCCTAGGGCGGCATAGAGCGCGAAGCCCACCGCCCGCTGCCGTGCCTTCAGCTCCGCCGGCATGGGCTGCGGGAAATAGGAATATTCCGACACCATCGGCCGCCCCTCGGCGATGGCCGCCAGCAGCGCACCGGAAAGATCGGCCAGCGGCGCGCCGGTCAGGGCATGAAACCGCCCCGGCTGAAGGTTCGCCCCGCTGGGGGCCTGCCGGGCGGAGGCGAGGATCGCCGCCACCGCCTCCCGGGGCACCGGCCGGTCGGTGAAGGCCCGGACGGACCGGCGCCGGGCCAGAAGCGCCGCGGCGCCCGTCCCGCTCATGCCCGCGACAGCACGCTGGCGGGACGCGCCTTGGCAAGGCTGGCGGTGATCAGCCCGGCCAGCACGGCCTTGATCAGGTCGCCCGGAATGAAGGCGGTGACCAGCAGCAGCGACTCCACGTAGGTCTTGCCGAGAACGATCGAGAGCCCCACGGCGCCGATCAGGTTCATCACCACGATGCCGCCGATGACCGAGGCCACGGCCCCGACAACGGCAAGGTTGCCGCGCCAGTGCTCGACGATCCAGCCGGTGACGAAGGCCGCGATCGGGAAGGCCACGAGGTAGCCCGCCGTGGGCGAGGCAAAGACGCCGAGGCCGCCACGCCCGCCCGCCAGCAGCGGCAGGCCGAGCGCCACGAGCAGCAGGAAGAGGATCACCGCAAGCGCCCCGCGCCGCGCGCCCAGAACGGTGCCGCAGAGCATGATGCCGAGGCTCTGCGCCGTGATCGGCACGCCGAAGGCGAGGGTGAATTTCGGGATGAAGCCGAGGCCGGCGATCAGCGCGGCGAAAAGGGCCACAAGGGCGATGCTACGTTCCATGGTCAGCCTTTCTGGTCAGTGTCAGGGATGGGAAGCACGCCGCCGCGCGCCTTCAGCGCATCGGCGACGTGGTCTGCGTCGTCGATGGCAAGCGCCGCCAGCGACATGACGATCTGCCAGCCCGGACGGCGGCGCGACCGGGCGCGCCATGCCTCCGAGAGCAGGCCGCCCTTGCGGGCGATGGCGGGGGTGAAGCGGATCACGAGGGCGATGGAGATCTCCAGCGCCCGGGTCGAGAGGCCCAGCCTGCGGAAGGGCGCGAGGAGGACCGCCGCGACCTCGATCATGGCGGAGAGCCGGGTGGTCATGGTCACGAAATTCGCAAGCGCCACGGCGGCGAGCAGCCGCAGCGTCAGGGCCACGCCCGCCGCCACCTGCCCGGTCAGCCCGTGCCAGAGCGCGATCAGCACGAGGAAGGGCCAGAGCGGCCAGAGCTGCCGTGCGCCCGCGCGGGCGAACCGCGTCCCGGCGGAGGCATAGAGCAGCGCCACGCCAACCGCCGAGGCGCCGAGGATCGCAGGGTCTTCGGTGGCGAAGAGCGCCACGGTGGCCAGCGACATGAGCCCCAGCTTCAGCCCGGCGGGCCAGCGGTGGGCCCATGTCTCAACCGGCGAGGTGAGAGAGATCATCCGCGTCCCCCCATTGCCGCATCTGGGCCGTGAACCGCGCCAGCACCGGCGCCGCGGGACCATCCTCGCGCAGGGCGCCGCCCTCCAGCCAGATCACCCGGTCGTAGCCCGCGAAACTCTCGGGATCGTGCGAGATCATGAGGATCCGCGCCTCGATCCGCGCCATGTGGCGCATCAGTTGCAGCCGCGTCGCGATGTCGAGGCCCGAGAAGGGCTCGTCCAGCACGATCCAGCGCGGCCCCATGACCAGCACCGCCATCAGGCAGACCAGCTGCTTCTGGCCCTGTGACAGGCTGTGGGTCGCGGCCGCGCGCCAGTGCAGCTTGTCGAACCGGGTCAGGATCGCGGTGACGGCCGCGGCGGCCTCGGCCTTGCTGCGCCCCTGCTGGCGCAGGCCGAAGGTGATCTCCTCCTCCACCGTGGGGAAGATGATCTGGTGATCGGGGTTCTGGAACAGGATGCCCACCCGGTCGAGCGCGCCGCGCCGGTCCTTGGCCGGGTCGATGCCGGAGAGGGTCACACGTCCCGCCGTCGGGGCCTGCAACCCCGCCACCACGCGCGCCAGCGTCGTCTTGCCGGAGCCGTTGCGCCCCACGATCCCCGTGCGCCGTGCCGTGATGTCGAGCGTCAGCGGGCCCAGCACGTCGCGCCCGTCATGGGCCACGCGCAGGTCCTCCAGCCGCAACAGGTCATCCGGGCGATCAAAGGGGGCCAAGACTGTCTCCTCTCCTCCCCCCTCGCGGGGGCCGGGTGCCCCTATAGACCAAAGCGGGCGCGGGGAGCAAAGCCAAAGCGCCGCAGCCCCTCCGCGCAGGCGATTGCCAAGCGGGCCGGAACTTGCTTCTCTGCCGCGCAGGACGGGCCGCCCCTCGGGCCCGAAACCAGCAAGGATATTCGGATGCACTACGGTAAAGACCGCCCCTCGATCCTGCCGCACGACCCGTTCAAGGCGATCATCGCGCCCCGGCCCATCGGCTGGATCGGCACGCTGAACGGCGATGGCGTGCCCAACCTCGGGCCCTATTCCTTCTTCTCGGCGCTCGGCAATAACCCGCACCTGATCGGCTTCACCTCGGAAGGGCAGAAGCATTCCTACGTGAACGCCCGTGACCGGGGGGAGTTCACCTTCTCACTGGCGACCGAGGCCCTGACCGACGCCATGAACATCTCCTCCGCCGCCGTGCCGGACGGGGCGAACGAATTCGAGATGGCGGGCCTCGAACTGGGCAAGAGCATCGAGATCGCCACCCCCTTCGTGGCCGCCAGCCCCGCCGCGCTGGAATGCGTCACCGTCTCGGCCACGCAGCTGACCGACCGGCACGGCACCCCGATGGAGCGGTACTTCGTCATCGGCGAGGTGGTACAGACCCACATCCGCGACGAATACATCCGCGACGGGCGCTTCGACACGGCAGCGGCGCGGCCCATCGCCCGGATGGGCTACCGCGACTATGCCACCGTGACCGAGGCCTGGGAGCTGACGCGTCCCGACGACTGAACGCGCCACCGGCAGGGCCTGCTGGCCCTGTCCTTGGCCCTGTCCTTGGCCCCGTCTTGGGCCCTCTCCTCGTCCCGTGCCCGCCCGCGCGTCTATCCGCCCCGTTTCAATGGAGGGCGCGCGGACCTCTCCTGACGGCTGATGTTGCCCGGGCCGCCTTCCGTTCCGTCTTCTGGTCGCCACCCGATCGGTCTTCCGTTCCGTCGAAGAAGACCCGGCCGCGGGCTCTTCCCTTGACCGGTCGGCGGATTGCCCGCAGGCTTGCCATGCAGCCGCAGCAACCGCGCAGGGCCATGAAAAACACTCCTCTTCTCAACCTCGTGCTGTCGCTTCTGCTGACAATCTCGATCACCTGGATCCTCGTCGTCGGGCGCGCGATCCTGCTGCCCATCGTCACCGCGGTGATCGCCGTCTACGTGGTGACGGCCATTGCCAACCTGCTGGCCTCCCTGCCCGGTCTGCGGCGCCTGCCCCACGTGCTGATCCGGGTGCTCGTGCTGCTGGTCTGCGTGCTCTGCGTCTTCGCGATCACCATGGTCATCGACGGCACCGTGCGCGACATCGCCGCCGCCGCCCCCACCTACCAGACCAACCTGATCAAGCTGCTGGATGACGTGGCGCGGCTCTTCGACGTGGAGGCCCAGAGGATCTGGGACGAGATCGAGGCCTTCACCCTCGCCCGGATCGACCTGCAGTCCCTCGTGCTGGGGGTTCTGGGCGGTTTCACCTCGCTGGGGGCCACGATCTTCGTGGTGACGATCTACGCCATCTTCCTGATTTCCGAGAAGGACACGCTGGAGCGCAAGATCCGCGTCGCCCTCGGGGATGAGCGCGTGTCGGACAAGACCATGCACCTGCTGCACGACATCAACCGGCGCATCAGCGAATACCTCAGCATCAAGACCCTGATCAACATCGTGCTCGGCGTCATGTCCTACGCGATCCTCAGGCTGATGGGGGTGGATTTCGCCCTGTTCTGGGCGCTGACCATCGCGACACTGAACTACATCCCCTACGTCGGCTCCTACATCGCCGTGGCGCTGCCGGTACTGCTGTCGCTGGCGCAGTTCGCCTCGATCTCCTACACGATCACGCTGCTGGCGCTGCTGGTCACCGCGCAGACCTTCGTGGGCAACTACCTCGAACCGCGCTGGATCGGGCGGCAGGTGAACCTCTCGCCCTTCGTGGTGCTGGTCGCCCTCGCCGTCTGGGCGGCGATCTGGGGCGTGCCGGGGGCGATCCTCTCGGTGCCGCTGACCTCGGTCATTACGATCGTCCTTGGCGGGTTCGACCAGACACGGTTCCTCGCCGTCCTGCTGTCGAACGACGTGGACGAGAACGACGTGGAAGAGGACGTCTGAGCCGCCGGCAGGCCGGGCGCCCCAGCCCGGGTCAGGGCGCGCTCATCGCCCGATCCACGCCAGATCAGCGCAGGTAATTCAGCGCCTCGAAATCCGTGCCGGCAGGCCCGGACAGCGATTCCGCGGAATCGTAGAGCAACTCCAGCGCGTAATGCGGATTGTGCACGTGGATGCCATGATCGGAGCTTACGAATTTCCAGTTGTAGGCCGCCTTGAGCAGCCGCGGGGTCCAACTCTTGTAGGCCACGCCGCGGCCATCGGCCTGATCGGCCAGCCCGTCGCCATTCGCATCGGCGAAGAAATAGGGATAATGGCCACCGTCATAGATGATCGCCACGCCCGCGACCTGCGCCGCATAGGCCTTGATCTCGACCATCAGCTGATCCGAGAGGCTGCCGATATCGGCGGCGATCCCCTTGGTGACATCGCCGCTGCCGTCATAGCTCTGCCGCGAGATGCGGATCGCCTTCGGATCGCCGGTCTGGTGGCAGGTCAGGCAGGTGTCCTGCGCCACCTCGAGGCTGTGGGGATCGTGGCACGACAGGCAGGTCGACACCGGCTTGGCGTGCAGGAAACGGCCCGTGTAGGTCTTGCCCGGGTACTGGTAGCCGCCCGCCCCATAGCCGCCCAGCATCGAGACGGCGGCAAGCGCGTAGTGCGGATTGACGAAACCCAGCTCCGGATCAGGGGTGTCCTCGGCCTTGTCGCCGACCGCCTTGGTCACCGAGGCCCCGGCCGCGCGGCCCTGATGGCAGGTGGTGCAGGCGGCATCCGAGGTGCTCACCGGGTGCACCACGGCGGAGGGCAGGGTGATCTCGGTGATGTCGGACAGATTCGGATCGTGGCAGGTGGCACAATCCACCACCGATCCGGTCGGCACCGGCTCGGCCGGCAGGCCCGGTTCGGAGCCGTCGAGCCCGTGGAAGCTGCGGAAGCCGGGGCCGGAATGGCAGGTGGAGCAAACCGGCGGGATGCTGCCCTCCCCGTCCCAGTGGCTGAAGGCCTCGCCCGAGGCATCCGCGTGGCCCGAGCGGATCCAAGAGGAAATCGCCCGCATGTTGGGGATCTGCACCTTGTCCGGCGAAAAGGGCCCGCTCGGCGGAAGCACGTAGGTCCCGACCGGGGGATCCGACGGCCCCGTGTCCTGCGCCGCCGCAAGGCTCGCCAGCGCGATCCCTCCGGCGGCAATGGACAGGGCAAGCAACTTGGAAACCGGGAGACGACGGAACATGGCAGCTGTCTTTCTTTGAAATCAGCGGGGCGAATTCGGCGGAATACCGCAATGCTTGCATTCGATATTGCGCAATTCAACTTGCATCTCAGATACTTCTTTTAACTCCGGCAAAGCCCCGCCAATGTTGCTCCAATCACGGAGGCGAATGGAATGTCGCGTATCTGGCGAAAAGGATTGAGCATTTCCGTCCCCGGGCCGCAGCCCGGCGGAACAATCGACCGCCAGATCACCGAGGAGGCCAGCCTCGTCATTCCCGCCACCGGCGACCTGCGGGTCGAGGCGCTCGCGCTCGAAGGCGAAACCGTCGCGCAGGGCCAGCCGCTGTTCCGCGACCTGCGCCACGACGGGCTGATCACCTGCGCGCCCATGGCCGGGCGGGTGGCGCGGCTCGACATCGACAGCGCGCGCCGGCTGCGGCAGGTGACGCTGTTTCACGAACCCGGCGCGGGCCGGTACGAGCGCAGCCCCCTGCCCCTCGATCAGCGCGATCTGCAGACCCTGACGGAACACCTGCGCGCGGCGGGACTGTGGCAGTTGCTGCGGGCGCGCCCCTTCGGCGGGCTGGCCGATCCGGCGCGGCCGCCCGCGGCGATCTTCGTTATGGCCCTCGACACCCGCCCCGGCGCGCCCGATCCGCGGCGCGCGCTCGACGGGCAGGAGGCCCATTTCGCCTCCGGCCTCGCCGCGCTGGCCGCGCTGACGGCCCAGACGGAGGGCCCGATCTTCCTCTGCCACCGCGAGGGCGCCGCGCCCGTGCAGGGCCCCGGCCCGCGCATCCGCCTGCTGCCCGCCGCGCCGCTGCATCCCTGGGGGCTGGCCGGGCTCCATATCCACGCCCAGCGCCCCGCAACGCCGGACCGCCCGGTCTGGGACATTGCCGCCGAGGACGTGGCCGCCATCGGGGCCCTGCTCGACACCGGGCTGCTGCCCGAGACGCGGCTCGTTTCGCTCACCGGCACCGGGCTGCGCGAGACGCGGCTGGTCCGGTGTCAGCCCTGGGCCGACCTGCGCGGACTCTGCCAGGGTCATGTCCGGCCCGGGCAGAACACCATCCTCTCCGGCTCCCTGCTGGAGGGCCGCCCCGCCCGCTGGCTGCTTGGCACCGACCGGCAGGCGACGATCACGGCGTACCATCCGTCGCATGGGCGCGGGCACTGGTTCCTCTCAGCCCTGAGCCATGCGGCCCGGCCCCTGCCCCTGATCCCCACCGCCGCGCTGGAGCAGAGCATGGGCGGCGCCCTGCCCGCCGTGGCGCTGCTGCGGGCCATCGCCAGCGGGGACGCGGAGACGGCCCAGACGTTGGGTGTGCTCTCGCTCCTGCCAGAGGACCTTGCGCTTGCCGATTACGTCACCGGGGCCGAGCCGCGGCTCTCGGCGCTTCTCGCTGCCCTGCTGGCGCGGATGGCCGAGGAGGAGGCCGCATGAACCGGGGGCTCTGGGACCGCGAGACCGTGGCCGCACTGCTGCTGATCGCCGCCCTGCCGCTGGCGCTGACGTGGCTGGTGCTCGACGGGCCCTTCGGGCTGCTGCGGCTGGCGGTCTTCCTCGTGACGGCGGGGGTCTGGCACCTGGTCTGGATGCTGGCCCGGGCCCAGCCTCCCTCGCTCGCGGGCGCGCTGACCGCATTGGCCCTTGCGGTTCTCGCACCCGGGGAGCTGGGGCCGGTGGCGCTGCTGCTGTCCACCTCCTTCGGGGTGATCGTGGCGGAACTGGCCTTCGGCGGCTGGGGGCGCAACGTCCTGAACCCCGCGACGGTGACGCTGGCCTTCATGGGCTTCGGCTTCCCGGCGGCCCCCTGGCCCGACCTGGCCGTGCAGCTTGGCTGGGCCTCGTGGGCGATGCTGGCCATCGGCCTCGCCTTCGGCGTGCTGCCGGGGCCGGTGGTTCTGGGCGCGCTCGGCACCCTCGGGCTCGCCGCCCTCGCGGGGCTGCCTTTCGGGGGGGCGATGCCCGCACTCTGCGTCGGGCTGGCGCTGCTGGTGGCGGACCCGGTGGCCAGCGCAACCACGCCGCTTGGCCGCTGGCTGAACGGCGCCCTCTACGGCGGGCTCTGCGTGCTCTTCCTCGCCTTCTGGCAGGACGCCGCGCCGGTGCAGATCGCGGTCTCGGCAGCGCTGCTCGCCTCCCTCGCGGCGCCGCTTTTCGACGAGATATCCATCGCCCTCTGGCTGCGGAGACGGAACAGACGACATGGCTGACCAGACCCCGACGAACCCGTGGAAACGCCTGCTGGCCCTGCCGAACGAGAGCCGGGGAAAGACGCTCTTCGTGGCCTTCGCCACGGCGCTTGTCTGCACCCTGCTGGTCAGCGGGGCCACCGTGTTGCTGCGCCCGATCCAGACCGCCAACCGCGCGGCGGAAACGCAACTCCGGCTGGAGGCGCTGCTCTCGGCCATTCCCGGCATGACCGCCCTGCTGAGCAGCAGCGAAAGCGCGCAGCTCTCCACCGTGGTGATCGACCTGCCCGAAGGTCGCGCCGCGCAGGAGATCACGCCCGAGACGCTGGAGACGGCGCTGCTCGACACCGGGAACTGGACCGCGCTGAGCCCGGAACAGGACCTCGCCGGGATCGGCACGCGGCCCGACTACGCGCAGGTCTACCTGCTGCGCGACGGCGCGGCGGTGAAGCTGATGGTGCTGCCGATCGCGGGCGCGGGCTACAACGGGCCGATCGAGGCGATGATCGCGATCAACGGCGACATGGAGACCATCGCGGGCCTCACCGTCACCGGCCAGTCCGAGACCCCCGGCCTCGGCGCCCGGATCGAGGAGGCCGCGTGGCAGCAGGGCTTTGCCGGCACGAGGTTCCGAGACGACCGTGGCGAGATGCGCTTTGCCGTCGCCCGCGGCCCGGCCACCACCGACTACGAGGTCGACGGGATCACCGGCGCCACGCGCACCAGCACCGCCGTCACGCGGATGGTGCGGTTCTGGCTGGGGCCGGAGGGCTATGGCCCGCTGATCGACGCGGTGAAGCGGGGAGAGTTCTGATGCCCCCGCGCCCGGCTCTCCTGCGCACGCTCAAGGGCCCGCTGGTCGAGGGCAACCCGGTCACGGTGCAGATCCTCGGCATCTGCTCGGCGCTTGCGGTGACCACATCGCTCGACACGGCCGTGACCATGGCGGTGTCCCTGACGGTGGTGCTGGTCCTCTCGGCGGCGGTGGTCAGCCTGATCCGACGCCACATTCCCAACGCAATCCGCCTGATCGTGCAGATCGTGATCGTCGCCTCGATGGTCATCGTCATCGACCAGATCCTGCAGGCGTGGTTCTTCGAGATCTCGCTGCGGCTCTCGGTCTTCGTCGGGCTGATCACCACGAATTGCATCGTGCTGGGCCGGACCGAGAGTTTTGCCCGCCAGAACCCGCCGCTGCCGGCGATGGTCGATGCGCTTGGCAACGGGCTGGGCTATTCCGCCGTGCTGATCGTCATCGGCGCGATCCGCGAGCTCTTCGGGGCGGGCACGCTCTTCGGCCTGACGGTGCTGCCGCTGGCGGAGGAGGGCGGCTGGTTCACACCTCTCAACCTGATGCGGCTGGCGCCCTCGGCCTTCTTCCTGCTGGGCGGCCTCGTCTGGGCGCTGCGCAGCGCCCTGCCCGACCAGGCCGAACCGCCCGAGACGCTCCCCCCCGACGTGCCGGAGGGCCGCTGATGCAGGACCTCGCCACGCTCTTCGTCCGCGCGATCTTCGTCGAGAACATGCCGCTGACCTTCTTCCTCGGGCTCTGCACCTTCCTCGCCCTGTCGCGGCGGCTGGAGAGCGCCATCGGCCTCGGCCTTGCCATGATCGCCGTCATGGGGATCACGGTGCCGCTGAACCAGCTGATCTATACCGCCGTCCTTGCGCCGGGCGCGTGGAGCTGGGCCGGGATGCCCGAGATCGACCTCTCCTACCTCAACCTGATCGCCTTCATCGGGCTGATCGCGGGCACCGTGCAGATGCTGGAGATGCTGCTGGAACGCTTCGCCCCCTCCGTTCATGCCAGCCTCGGGGTGTTCCTGCCGCTGCTGACGGTGCAATGCGCGATCCTCGGCGGGTCGCTCTTCATGGTGGAACGGCGCTATGACACGCCCGAGGCGCTGGTCTTCGGCCTCGGCAGCGGCGTGGGCTTCGCACTTGCCGTGGCGATGCTGGCGGCGGTGCGCACGCGGCTCGCCTATGCCGATCTTCCCGCCGGTCTGCGCGGCCTCGGGATCACCTTCCTGCTGGCCGGGATGATGTCGCTGGGCTTTGCCTCCTTCTCGCAGATGGGGGCCCCATGATCGAGATCGCCCTCGGCACGCTGATCATCCTCGCCCTCGTGCTGGCGCTGACCGCGGCGCTGCTCTTTGCCCGCGCGCGGCTTCTGCCGCAGGGCGCCGCCACGATCACCCTGAACGGCACGCAGGAGATCGAGGTGCAGAGCGGCGAGACGCTGCTCTCCTGCCTGCAGGGCGCGGGCTTTGCCATCCCGGCCGGCTGTGGCGGCAAGGGCACCTGCGGGCTCTGCCGGGTCACCGCCACCGGCCCCGGCGCGGGTGAGGCGCTGGCCGCGGAACGCGGGCTGCTCTCGGCCCGGGACCGCAAGGCGGGGATGCGGCTGGCCTGCCAGGTGACGCTGAAGGGCCCGGTCAATGTCGAGGTGGCGCCCGACCTGCTGTCGGCCGAGACGATGCAGGCCACGGTCCGCTCCAACCGGATGCTGGCCCCGCTGATCCGCGAGCTGGTCCTCGACCTGCCGGAAGGACAGAAGATGGACTTCCACGCGGGCTACTTCATGCAGCTGACCGCCCCGGCCTATCGGCTGTCATTCCGCGATATCGAGGTGTCCGAACGCTTTGCGGAAACATGGGAGGACGCGGGCTGGCGCGATCTCTCCGCCCGCTCCGCCGCGCCGGTGACGCGCGCCTATTCCATCGCCTCGCGCCCCGAGGACGTGGGCCGCGCGGTGTTCAACATCCGCCTCGCCGTGCCGCCCGCGGGCGCCGAGGGCGAGATCCCGCCCGGCCTCGTCTCCTCCTACCTCTTCGCGCTCAAACCGGGCGATCCGCTGGCGATCTCCGGCCCCTTCGGCGAATTCCGGGTGCAGGACACGCAGGCAGAGATGATCCTGATCGGCGGCGGTGTCGGCATGGCCCCGCTGCGGGCGATGATCCACGAACAGGTGGGCCGGGAACAGGAGAGCAAGGGCGCCCCGCGCAAGATGCGCTATTTCTACGGCGCACGCTCGGCGATCGACCTCTTCTACACCGAGGAGTTCGACGCCATCGCGGCGGCGCATCCGAACTTCCGCTGGACGCCCGCCCTCTCGGATCCCGCGCCGGGCGACCGATGGACCGGGGCCACCGGCTTCATCCACGAGCGGGTGGCCGATGCCCTGCGCGACCACCCCGCGCCCAATGCCTGCGAATACTACCTCTGTGGCCCGCCGATGATGATCTCGGCGGTGATCGCGACGCTGATGCGCTTCGGGGTCGAACGCCACCGAATCTACAATGACGATTTCGGAGCCTGACATGACGCACCGCCGGATCGACCGCCGCCGTTTCCTTGCCCTCACAGGGGCGACCCTCGCCGCCCCCGGGCTGCTCCATGCGGCCAGCCCCACGCAGGCGCTTCAGGGCGCCGCCTACGGCACGACGTGGCGCGTTGTGCTGCCGGACGCCCCGGTGGACCGCACGGCGCTCCACGGGCGCCTCACGGCGGCTCTGGAGGCCATCGACCGACAGATGTCGCCGTGGAAGCCCGACACCGCCCTCAGCCGGCTGAACCGGGCGCCGGCAGGCGTGACGCCGCTTCCGGCCGAGATGGCCCGTGTCACCCGTGCCGCCCTCTCGCTCGCGCGGGAGAGCGACGGCCATTTCGACCCCACCGTGGGGCCGCTGGTGGCCCGCTGGGGCTTCGGCCCGATCCGGGGCGGCGAAAGCCGGTGGCAGGACCTGACGCTGGACGGGGACACCCTGCGCCGCCCGGACGCGGGGCTGACGCTGGATCTCTGCGGAATCGCCAAGGGGCGGGCGCTGGACGTCCTCGCCGGGCAGTTGCGCGCGGCGGGCCTTGGCGACCACCTGATCGAGATCGGCGGCGAGCTTCTCGCCGGCGGGCGGCACCCCACGGGACGCGACTGGACCGCCGGGGTGGAGCATCCGGTGCCCGGCCATGGCGGCCTCGCCGGGCTGCTGCCGCTGCGCGAGGGCGCGATCGCCACATCGGGCACCGCGCGGCAGAGCCTGCGGCTCGCCGGTCATGTCTACAGCCACATCATCGACCCGACCCGCCACGCGCCGGTGGAGGCCGGGCCGCTGGCCTCGGTCTCGGTGCGCGCCCCAACGGCGATGGAGGCCGACGGCTGGGCCACCGCCCTCATGGCCGCGGGCCCCGTCGCGGGCCCCGCCCTCGCCCGCCGGCGCGGGCGCGATGCGCTCTTCCTCTTCACCACCTCCAAGGGCCTGCGGGCCGAGATCACCGGCGATGTGCCCTTCACGCAGGTGAAGGCATGATTGAGATGCTGCTCGCCGTGGCGATCATCGCGCTCGCCTGCCTCGGGCTCGGGCTGGGATACCTCGTGAAGGGCCGTCCGCTGCAGACCTCCTGCGAGGCGACGGCCTGCCTCGGCAAGGGGATGTGTCCGACCTGCCCGCGCCGCCTGACCGGGGAGGGCGACAATGGCTGAGATCACGATCCGACGTTTCCTGCGCGAGGGCATCCTGACCCTCACCCCGGATCTGCCGATGCGGGACGCCGTGGCACAGCTGGTCGAGACCGGTTGCTCTGCCGCGCCAGTGCTGGACCGAGACGGGGCGCTGCTGGGGATTCTGTCGCAGAAGGACTGCTTCAAGGCCGCGCTCAGTTCCGCCTACTACCAGCGCTGGTCCGACACCGTGGCGGATCACATGACGCGGGAGGTCGAATCGCTGGATGCCGATACCGATATCGTCGCCGCGGCCGAGCGATTCCTCGCAGAGCCCTACCGAAGTTATCCCGTCACCAGCGACGGCGCCCTCGTGGGGATGCTGAGCCGCGCCGACCTGCTGGCGGCGTTTCTCGCGCAGGGCTGAGTTCGGGGCTGAGCCCGTGGCCGAGACTGGGACTAAGACTGGGGCCGGGACTGGGGGCTGATCTGGACGGCAGAAATAAAAAGCGCCAGAACCCGAAGGTTCCGGCGTGCTTTTTACCCAAGTACACCAGGGTGGTAGTGGTGAGCCGTGAAGGATTCGAACCTTCGACCCACTGATTAAAAGTCAGTTGCTCTACCAACTGAGCTAACGGCCCACTGGAGGCGTCCTCTAAGGGTACCAGCGGGTGGGGTCAACCCGATTCAGAGAAATTCTTCCGGAAAATCTCCGCGACCCTACGGAACCCTCCGTCCGCCATCCCAAGCGACGCTTTGCAACAGCACCATGAAGGACTATATCGCGCCCATGACAGACAGCGCCCCCTCCAGCCAGACCTTCATGAAAATGCACGGTCTCGGAAATGACTTCGTGATCATCGACTCACGGGGGCGTCCTGCCGTGACCACGCCGGGGCTGGCCCGCGCCCTTGGCGACCGGCACCGTGGCGTCGGATTCGACCAGCTGGCCGAGATCCGCGATGGCGAGGGCACGGACATCTCGCTCGACTTCTGGAACTCGGACGGCAGCCGCGCCGGGGCCTGCGGCAATGCCACCCGCTGCGTCGCCGCCCATGTCATGGGCGAGGCCGGCAGCACCTCGCTGACCATCCGCACCGCCCGGGGCGAGCTTGCGGCCCGGATCGACGAGGGCATGGTCTCGGTCAACATGGGCCACCCGCAGTTCGCCTGGGACGAGATCCCGCTGTCGCGCGACGTGGACCACCGCCACCTGCCGCTGGAGGGCGATCCCGTCGCCGTCGGCATGGGCAATCCGCATTGCGTCTTCTTCGTCCCCGATGCCGAGGCGGTGCCGCTGACCGACTGGGGCCCGAAGGTGGAGCATGATCCGCTCTTCCCCGAAGCCACAAATGTCGAATTCGCCGAGGTCCGCGCGCGTGACGAGATCCGGATGCGGGTCTGGGAACGCGGCACCGGCGTGACGCTGGCCTGCGGCTCGGGCGCCTGTGCCACCGCCGTGGCCGCGCATCTGCGCGGGCTGACCGACCGCCGCGTGCGGATGGAACTCGACGGCGGCTGGCTGGTGCTCGACTGGCGCGAGGATGGCGTCTGGATGACCGGCGCCACCGCCCATGTCTTTACCGCCGCCCTGACGCCCGCTTTCCTGGACGCAATCTGATGACCGCGCAGCCCCCCATCTTCGCGACGCTCGGCTGTCGCCTCAACGCCTATGAGACCGAGGCGATGAAGGAGCTTGCCGCGCAGGCGGGCGTGGGCAATGCCGTCGTCGTCAACACCTGCGCCGTCACCGCCGAGGCCGTCCGCAAGGCCCGGCAGGAGATCCGCAAGCTGCGCCGCGAAAACCCGGACGCCAAGCTGATCGTCACCGGCTGCGCCGCCCAGACCGAGCCCGAGACCTTCGCCTCGATGGAGGAGGTGGACGTGGTGATGGGCAACACCGAGAAGATGCAGCCCGACAGCTGGAAGCAGATGGTCCCCGACCTGATCGGCCAGACCGAGCGGGTGCAGGTCGACGACATCATGTCGGTGACCGAGACCGCGGGCCACCTGATCGATGGCTTCGGCACCCGGTCGCGGGCCTATGTGCAGGTCCAGAACGGTTGTGACCACCGCTGCACCTTCTGCATCATCCCCTTCGGCCGCGGCAACTCCCGCTCGGTCCCGGCGGGCGTCGTGGTGGACCAGATCAAGCGGCTGGTGCAGGCGGGCTACAACGAGGTCGTGCTGACCGGGGTCGACCTGACCTCCTGGGGGGCCGACCTGCCGGCGGCGCCGCGTCTCGGCGACCTGGTGATGCGCATCCTGCGCCTGACCGATGTGCCCCGGCTGCGGATCTCCTCGATCGACTCGATCGAGGCCGATGACGCGCTGATGCAGGCCATCGCGACCGAGCCGCGCCTGATGCCCCACCTGCATCTCAGCCTTCAGGCGGGCGACGACATGATCCTCAAGCGGATGAAGCGCCGCCACCTGCGCGACGACGCGATCCGCTTCTGCGAGGACGCCCGGCGGCTGCGCCCGGACATGACCTTCGGCGCCGACATCATCGCAGGCTTCCCGACCGAGACCGAGGAGATGTTCGTCAACTCGCTGAAGCTGGTGGAGGACTGCGACCTGACCTGGCTGCACGTCTTCCCCTATTCCAAGCGCGAGGGCACGCCCGCGGCGAAAATTCCCCGGCAGGTGAACGGCAAGGTGATCAAGGAGCGCGCCGCCCGCCTGCGCGCCGCCGGAGACGCCGCCGTGGCACGCCACCTGGCCGCACAGGTGGGCCGGTCGCACGCGGTGCTGATGGAGAGCCCGCACATGGGCCGCACGGCGCAGTTCACCGAGGTGAGCTTTGCCGCGCCGCAGGTCGAGGGCGCAATCGTGCCCGCGGTGATCACGGGCGTGGCGGGTGTTCAGCTGACGGCGTGAGCGGGTCGGCCAGCGTCCGGGCAAGGACGGCCTCACTCCGCCACGCGATGGCCCTTGCTTGAACCTGAGATACCACACCAACCTGTTGTGAAAGCCGATTGGGTCAGCCCGAAGGCTTGAGACGTCTTTGCGCAGAGTCCTCCAACGCTCGCTACGTGACGCACCTCGCGCGAACTGTACCCGGTCCGCTTGCCCCCTCCGGCTATAGCTTAGGGCAGCGCCGCCCCATGGGGGCGGGTCGGCGCTGCCCGGTCTCACGGCCGGGCGGGACATTCCGAGGGGACAGCGCCGCTTCAGAGAGACCTTGCCCTGACCTCGCTGCAAGCTTCCCTCAAACGGAACACGCGACACAGCGAGTCGCGCTCCCCTCACTCCAGCCGCACCGACACCCGCGCCGCACGCCCCTCCGCATCGATCACCGCGAGGTCGGCAAATCCCGTCTCAAGCCCGTCGAGGATCACCTCCCGCCCCCGTGCGCCGGTCAGCAGGGGCCGCCCGTTGGCGAGCCATGTGAAGGGCGGACGCCCCTCGCGCACCTTGGCCACCAGCCCCTGCGGCCCCAGAGGCACCCGTGCGCCTTCCGGTGGAAAGGCCACCACGGGCGCATCTGCGGGCGCGGCAAAGACGGCACCGCGCGGGCGGAAGCGCTGCAGGGGCGCCGGCAGCGCGGCCGCGGAAAGCATCAGCGTCTCGGGCGGGGGCGGCGGCAGCGGGTCCAGCGCCGGTTTCAGCCGCTGGAACACCTCGAAGAGGATCGGGGCTGCCGCCTCGGCCCCGAAGGCGCCGGGCACCGGGGTCCCGTCGGGCCGCCCGATCCAGACCGCCGCCACGTGCCGCCCGTCAAACCCCACGGCCCAGGCGTCGCGGTGGCCGTAGCTGGTGCCGGTCTTGTAGGCCAGTCGGTTGCGCGGCGCCCCCGGCGGCGGGGCGAGCCCGGCAAGGATATGGCCCACCTGCCAGGCCGCCGCCCGCGACAGGAACCGGCGCGAGGGTGCCTCCGCGCTCTCCATACGCCAGTGAAGGGCACGCGCCTCTCCGCCCTCGGCCAGCCCGGCATAGAGCCGCAGGAGGTCCTCCAGCGTCATCCCGAGCCCGCCCAGCGTGATCGCCAGCCCGGCCCGCCCGCCAGGCACCTCGGCTGCCACGCCCGCCCGGCGCAGCCGCGCCATGATCGTCTCGGGGCCGAGCGCATCGGCCAGCTGCACCACGGGCGTGTTGAGCGACAGCTGCAACGCCTCGGTCACCCGGATCTCGCCCCGGAAGCTGCCGTCGAAATTCTGCGGCGCATAGCCGTCGAAGCTGACCGGTCGGTCGTCGATCATCGTCTCGGGATGGGCCAGCCCCTCGTCGAAGGCCATGCCGTAGACCAGCGGTTTCAGGGTCGAGCCGGGCGAGCGCAGGGCGCGCGTCATGTCGACGAAGCCCTGCCCGGTCTCGGAATAGGACCCGCCGACAGAGGCCAGCACCGCGCCGCTGCGATGATCCGCCACCAGCACAGCGAGGGACACACCGCCCGGCTGGCCCCGCAGGCTCTGCTGCGCGAGCCGCTCAAGCGCGGCCTGAAGGGCACCGTCCAGCGTCAGGTCATGGACCGGGGCCAGCGGGGCCTCGGCACGGGCGCGATCCGCCATGTGGGGCGCCAACGCGGGAAAGGCGCGACGCCGCGCGGGTGCCGGATCGCGCAGGGCGGCCTGCACCGCGTCGGGGGGCAGCAGCCCGTCGCGCGCCATCCGCGCCAGCACCCGATCCCGGGCGTCGCGCGCCGTCTCGGGGTGGCGGTCGGGGCGGCGGGCTTCGGGCGCCTGCGGCAGGGCCACCAGCAGCGCGCGCTCCGCGGGCGTCAGCCGGGTGGGCTCCTTGCCGAAGTAGCTCAGCGTCGCGGCCCGCAGCCCCTCCAGATTGCCGCCGTAGGGCGCATGGAGCAGGTAGAGGCGCAGGATTTCCGCCTTGCTCAGATGCCGCTCCAGCGCCCAGGCCACGCGCATCTGGCGCAGCTTGCCGGACCAGCGCCCGGTCCCGCTCTCCTCCAGCAGGCGCGCCACCTGCATCGTCAGGGTCGATCCGCCCGAAACCACGCGCCCGTGCCACGCCGCCTGCGCCACGGCGCGCAGCAGGGCGCGGGCGTCGACGCCGGAGTGGTGCAGGAAGCGCCGGTCCTCGTAGGCCAGCAGCATCTCGGTGAACCGTGGGTCCACCGCGCCGGGCGCCAGCCGCCAGCGGCCATCCGCGACCGTATAGACCCGCAGCAGATCGCCTGCCCGGTCCCGGACCTCGACCGAGGTCTCGCTCACCAGCGGGGGCAGTTCCGTCGCCGTGATCCAGGCCTCCCAGCCGTCACGTGCCGCCGCACCGGCCCCGAGGGCCAGCACGAGCGCCACGAGCGCGGCGGAGAGGCGGTTACTGCGCAACGGTCACCCGGCCCGTATCGGTCCATGCGCGGTAGCGCGGCCGGTACATGTCCTCGACCGAGGCCGCCGGATGGTGGTAGCTGCCGGGCGAGATCGCACGAACCACGTAGGCCAGCGTGAAGGGATCGTCCCCGCTCCAGTCCAGCGCGGCAAGGAAGCGGTCGGCGCGGAACTCCGCGTGATCGGCCACCGCCGGGTCGAGCCAGCCCAGCCCCCGGATATCGCCCGAGCGCAGCAGCGAGGGGTTGTCGATCTCGAACCCGCCGGGCAGCGGATCGTCCACCATCAGCCGGGCGCCGGTCTTCTCGAAGGGCGTGACCTTGAGGACCACGACCATGCGGTCGCCCTGCGCGATCCGCGACGGGTCCACCGGGGCGCCCTCCATCGTGTAGTAGCTGCGCCCGATGGCATAGCCATAGCCGCCCGCCGCCGGGGCCACCTCGGGCACGCCCACGGTCGTCAGGGTCAGCTGCGTCGCGGCCCCCGCGGCATTGGCGATCTCCAGCGGGGCCAGCATGGCCGCCCCGTCGAGGGTGCGCACGAAGGGCCCCTCCACCGGTGCGCCGTTCAGTGTCAGCCCCGAGACCGCGGGATCGTCGACCATCGCCTTGGCGGCCATCAGGGTCCAGACGCTCTCCTGCGTGGACATCGGGCCCGAGACATCGCCCACCACGCCCGCCAGCGCCGCGGTATCGACGGCTTGCGAGCCCGCCTCGACCGCCAGCGTCAGCAGGCCCGCCGCATCGCGCAGGTGGGTGCCGTAGTCGGCGCGGTAGAGCCGCGCATCGCCCCTGACCGGCAGGCTGTCGAGCATCCGCTGCGCCTGCGCGAACATCCGGTCGGCCCGCGTCTGGTCACCGTAGAGCGCCAGCGCCGCGCCCAGCTGCGCCGCCGCCAGCGGCGTGGCCAGCGCCGGGGCCTTCACGTCGGCGTAATAGCGCAGGTCGCCCATGTTGGCCGCGCCCTCGCGCGCCAGCACGAGCAGCGCATAGGCCAGCGCCTCGCCACCCTTGCGCTCCTCGTCGAAGCTGTCGGCGTAGTTCATGCGGTTGCGCAGGTTGTCCATCGCCATGCGGAAGGCGGTGTCGGGCACGGTATAGCCCTCCTGCCGCGCGCGGCTGAGGAAATCGGTGACATAGGCGTCGAGCCAGTCATCCCCCGAGGAAGCGGACCAGAGCCCGAAGCCCCCGTTCGAGGCCTGCCGCGCGAGGATGCGGTCGATGGCCTGATCCACCCGCTCCTGCACCCGGTCGCGCGAAGCCAGCCCCATCGCCTCGGCCACGGAGGAGAGGTAGAGCAGCGGCAGCGCCTGCGAGGTCACCTGTTCCGTGCAGCCGTAGGGGTAGCGGTCCAGCGCAGCCAGCAGCGCGGGCGCGTCGAGCCGCGCGAGGGGCCCGGCAGAGACGATGGCCTGCCCGGTGTCCCGGCGCAGCCCGGCAAAGACATTGCCATCCAGCGTGAAGGTCCCGCCTTCGGCGAGGTCGAACCGCTGCGTCGTGGAAACCGGCGGATCGTTCTGTCGCACCCCCAGCGTCAGCGGCTTGGTCAGGACCTTGCCGCCGGGCGTGGTGAGCGCGACGGTCAGGGACTGATCACCAACGCCATCGGCGGTCACGGGAATAGAGAGCGTGACGGTATCCTTCTCCCCAAGGCTGACGGAGGCCGGGATCGCGCCCGCATCCAGCGTCAGCCCCTCGGCGGTGACGGAGAGCGCGGCCCGCCCGATGGGGCCGGTGGCATGGGTGATTTCCAGCAGCAGGCGCGAGGTATCTCCGGGCGCAAGCAGCCGGGGCAGCGTGGCGCTGACCACGACGGGATCGCGCACAAGCACATCGGCCTCCGCCGCGCCGACACCGGTGTCAGACCAGGCCACCGCCATGAAGCGCACGGTGCCGTTGAACTCCGGCAGGTCGAAGGTGACCTCGGCGGTGCCATCGGCCCCCACGGTCACGGGGCCCGAGAAATAGGCCACCAGCTCCTCGGTCGGGGGCGGCGATTGCAGCCGGGACGCTCCGGCATCCCCGCCCGAGCGGACCTGTCCCATGGCGCCGTTCACGCTGTCGATGAGGCGGCCATAGAGATCGCGGATCTCCATCCCCAGCCGCCGCTGGCCGAAGTAATGGCCCTGCGGATCGGGGCTCTCGAAGCCGGTGAGGTTGAGGATGCCGAGGTCGACCGCCGCCAGCGTCACATGGGCGGTCTCGCCCGCGGCAATGCCATCCACAGCAACCGTCGCCGTCACCGGCCCGCGCGGATCGGCCTCCGTGGGGACATCGACGCGGACGCTCAGGGCCTTCTCACCCGGATCGACCTTGGCATAGGCAAGGCCGAGGGCGCGGGCCGGGGTCTGTCCGGCGGCCACGTCCATCGGGCGCAGCAGGGCGGCGGTGACATAGGCCCCGGCGCCCCAGTCCTCGGTCACCTCCAGCGGGATCACGCTCTCGCCCTCGGGCACCTCCACGGCGCGGCGTTCGATCAGCCGGTTGGAGATCACCGTCACCAGCGCCGTCCCGGCAGAGCGCGGCACGATGCGCAGCTGCGCCGTGTCGCCCACGGCATAGCCCGCCGCGTCGAGGGACAGCTCCAGCATGTCGGGCGTGGTGGAGCTGTCGGCGGGCGCGTACCATCCGGCGTAGAAATCGACCGAGGAGCGGGCGGGCGCGGCCCCGCCGACCTGCTCCACCACGATCTCGTATGCGCCCCATTCCACGGGGGCTGAGACCTGCACCGGCGTCGCCCCAAGCGTCGCCTCGCCCGAGGCGACCTGCGTGCGGGTGGTGTAGGGCTCCCAGTTCCAGTCGCCGTATTGCTGGTACCACTGGTAGCGGGTGCGCACGCGGTTCACGGTCCAGCGCACCGGCAGGGCCGTGCCATCGCCCACGGCGATCAGGGTGAAGGCAGCCTCCGCATTCTCGGGCACGACGCCCTCGGCGGCGGGGCGGATGCCGATGATCGCGTGATCGGGCGTCAGCAGCCGGTCGGCGCGCCGCTCCACCGGGCGGCCGGAGCCTTCCAGCACCCGGGTCACCACCTCGGCCATGACGGGCCGGTCGGAAGGATCGGAGAAGCTGGGCAGGGTCACCTCGACAAGCGCGGCGCCATCGGCCTCGGTCCGGGCGCCGCCAAAGCTCTGATACTCGGGATAGGTGGTGCGGTCATGAGCGCCGAAGAGGTAGCCGGGATGGTCCGGCAGACTGCGCACCGGGCGCAGGACGACCTGCCCCTCGACCTCCAGCCCCGCGGCGGGGGCGCCGAAGAGATAGCGCGCCGAGACCGACAGCGGGGCGCGGTCCCCGGGGCGCAGCGGGCCGTCCGGCAGGGTGGCGGTGAAGTCGATCCGCTCGGGCAGGAAATCCTCCACCAGCAGCTTGGCACTGGCCAGTGCCTCGGCCTCGGGGTCGGCCTTTATCTCCAGCGTCCACGTCCCGCGCGGAGCGGCGGGCCCGACGGGGAAGTCGAAGACATGCCCGCCCGCGACGCCCGCCGTCGAGGTCTGGCGCGCGTATTCCACCCCGTCGGGGCGCGACAGGATCGCCGTCACCGGCAGCCCCTCGATCCCCGTGGCAAGTGCATCCCGCGCCAGTGCCGTGGCGTGGATCACCTCGCCCGCGCGGTAGGCGCCCCGGTCGGTGGCAAGAAAGACGTCGATCGGCGGCGCGGCGGGGCGGCCCTCCACCCCCCGGTCGGACAGGTCGAAGGCCGGATCGGTGAGCGAGAGGAACGCGAGGTCGGCCTCCCCCTCCCGCGCCATGACCATGGCCGGGGCCGCGCCGCCGCTGCCACGGGTCAGGCCGGGGGCAAAACGGGCATATCCGGTCTCATCCGTCGTGGCGGTGCCCAGCACCCGGTTGCTGCGCGAGAGCAGCGTGACCTCGACCCCCGCCTTGGCCTGCGCATCGCCGAGCCCGCGCAGGAAGACATGCAGCCCGTCGGTGCCGGACATCGAGGTCAGGCCCAGATCGGTCAGCACGAACCACTGGGTCGCGACGGCGCCGTCGTCCTCGGCCCCCGGCACCCGCGCAGTCAGCGCATAGGCCCCGGCGGGCTGGCCTTCCAGCGCGTCCGCCATGGGCAGGCGGGTGGTCATGTCGCGGTTGAGCTCCGAGGCGACCGCGCCGGTGCCCTCCCAGACCAGCTCGGCCAGATCGTTTTCCAGCTGCCGCTCCTCGTAGAAGTAGAGCCGCTGGCCGAAGAAGCTGTCCTGCACCAGCCGCAGCAGGTTGCGGTCGGTCACGTGGAAGAGCCTAAGCTCCAGCGCATCGGTGTTCACCGTCTCCACCGGCAGGGCGATATCGCCCGCGTTGGCCAGCACGTAGGCCCGGCCCGGGAAGGTCACCCGCGGCGCGCGGTCCCGGATGTAGACGCGCAGCTCCACGTCGCGGGCCAGCGTCTCGCCACTGGCGGCGGGCAGCCCCTCGCGGAAGGTCACCGTGTAGCGCGCGCCATGCTGGCCACCGCTGAGGCAGAGCTGCGACCCGCTCGCCTCCACCGCAATGCCCGCATCGGGCAGGCGGAGGTAATCGGCGTAATTCACCTGCGTCTCATCCAGCGGCTCGGAGAACTCGGCACAAATGCGCGGCTCGGCCAGTTCGTTCTCGACCCGGTTCTCGGTGATGCGGAAGCCATAGCGTTCGATCGCCACGTCCAGCAGCGCGGTGACATCGTCGCGCGGCTGGATGCGTTCCGCCAGCCGCAGCGCGGGCAGCATGTCGCGGGCGCGGTCATTGGCCTCCAGCGCGCGGGCCAGCACCACCAGCGCGGTCACCCGCGCCGGATCGGAGGGCGCGCGGAGATAGGCGTTGATCGCCCCGCCCAGCGCCCGCTGGCGCAGCTTCCGGGTCTCGCCGTAGTTACCGCCCTCGGCGCTCAGCCCCAGCCGGGCATACTCCGCCCATTGGTCCGAGGCATCGGACCCGGCCACGGCTCCGCCCATGAACCGCATCGCCGCCAGCAGATCGCCCGCCGCCTCGCGGTCCCGCGCGGCCTGCAGCAGCGCCTCGCCGGTGAATTGCCCCGCCGGGTGAATCCAGCTGATGTCCGTGGCCAGCTCCACCGCCCCGGCGATGGCAGAGTCCTGAAGGAAGCCGAGATCGCCGCGCAGCGCCTCGGCGCGCTGCCGCAGGGTGTCGCTGATTGGCAGGATGCGCGCCGAATAGGCCCCGTCATAGGGCACCGGCGCGGCGGCCGCGGATTTCGGGAAACAGGCGTTGGAGCGGGTGTTGTAGGTGAAGGCGGTGCAGCCCGTCGTGGCCGCGCAGACATTGCGGCAGGCCTCGAAGGTCGTATCAAAGAGCGCCTGCAGGTCATTGCCGGGGAAGTCCACGTCCCGCGTCAGCAGCATACGGGTTTCGGGCAAAACCTCCTGCGCGGCGAGCGGCGCGGCAGTGGGCAGGGCCAGCACGAGGGCGGCAAGAAAACGACGGACCATGAAAACCTCCTCCCGGAGTGGGTCCTGATCGGAAATGATCCCCGCCCCGGTTGATGAATAGCATATCTCGAAATGACCGCTCTACCGTGACACGAGGTTTCGCAGGCTGGCAAGCGGCGGCATGACGCGGCCATCGGCGTCCCGGCCCCGCCCCGCCGTTGGCGCGCCCGGCAATCTCAATGGTTTCTTTACCGCTGCGCCGCACCTTGGCGCGAGGGGGGCGTCAGGGAGCGGAGGCTTACGTGAGTCTTGCAAACAAGCTGTCCGAGGAACGGCGGGCACGATTGGCGGCAGAACGGCTGCTGGAGCAGAAACAGGCGGAGCTCCACGCCGCGAACCGCAAGCTCGGCCGCCATGCCCGCGCCCTCAGCGAGGAGATTTACGAGACCCGTGCCGCGGTCCAGACCGTGCGGGACGAGAACCGGCGCGTGAAGCTGGACCTGAGCGCCGCCAACCAGAAGGTGGAGATCGCGGAGCGCCGGCTCTGGCAGTCGATCGAGACGATCGAGGGGGGATTCGCCTTCTTCGACGGCGACAACCGCATGATCGCCGCCAACGGGGCCTGGCTCTCGGTCTTTGACGGGCTGGAGGAGGTGGCCCCGGGCGTCACCTACATCCGGCTGCTGCAACTCATCACGGAAGAAGGCATCGTCGACATCGGGGAGATGAGCCCGAGGGACTGGCGGCGCATGATGATGACCCGCTGGCAATCCCCGGTGCCGGAGCAGATCGTACTGCGGCTCTGGAATGGCCAGTACATCAAGATGATCGACCAGCGCGGACACGAGGGCGACGTGGTCTGCCTTGCGCTCAACATCACCGAATCGGTCCGCTACGAGGAGCAGCTGCGCGAGGCCCGCACCCGGGCCGAGGCCGCCAACCGCGCCAAGAGCGCCTTCCTCGCAAACATGAGCCACGAGATCCGCACCCCGATGAACGGTGTCGTGGGCATGGCCGAACTGCTGGGCGATACCGAGCTGACCCGTGATCAGCAGCTCTACGTCGACACGATCCGCTCCTCCGGCGAGGCGCTTCTGGTGATCATCAACGACGTGCTCGACTATTCCAAGATCGAGGCGGAGAAACTGGCCCTGCACCCGGAGCCCTTCGACCTGGAACGCTGCATCCACGAGGTCGTCACCCTGCTCCAGCCCCGCGCGCGGCAGAAGGGGCTGGAGGTGCTGGTGGACTACGACCTCTTCCTGCCCACACGCTACATCGGCGATCCCGGGAGGCTGCGGCAGGTGATCACCAACCTCATGGGCAATGCGATCAAGTTCACCACGCGGGGCCACGTGCTGATCCGCGTGGTCGGCCTGCCCCGCGGCGACGGCGAGGAGGTGCACATCCACCTGACGGTGGAAGACACCGGCATCGGCATCCCCGAGGACAAGATCGCCGGCATCTTCACCGAGTTCAGCCAGGTCGAGGACACCACGAACCGGATGTTCGAGGGCACCGGCCTGGGGCTGGCAATCAGCAAGCGGCTGATCGGGCTGATGAAGGGGCGGATCTGGGTCGACAGCGAAAGCGGGCGCGGCTCGGCCTTCGGATTCCAGATCACGCTGCCCGTCGCCGAACCCGAGGAGGAAACCGGCGGTCCGCCCCGCCTGCCGGAGGGGCTGCGCCGGGTGCTGGTGGTGGACGACCTGGCCGTGAACCGCACCATCCTCGAACGCCAGCTGGAGGCCATGGGCGCCCAGCCGATCCCCTGCGCCAGCGGGGCCGAGGCGCTGGAGCGTCTCGACGATGGCGTCGACCTGATCGTCACCGACCATAACATGCCCGCCATGGACGGGTTGGAACTGGCCGAAGCGGTGCGCGCCCGCGGCAGCCGCGTGCCGGTGATCCTGCTCTCCTCCGCGCTGGATGACGCGGTGCTGGACCCGGCCAGCCGGACGCTGGCGGCGATTTTCCAGCGCCCGATGCCCCGGCGCGACCTCTACCGCGCGATCGACAACCTGATCCACGGGCGTCCCCTGCACCGCCGCCCGGCCCCTCTGCCCGCACCGGCCCCGACCGCGCCCGCGGACGACCGCCGCGCCATGGTCGTACTGGCGGCTGAGGACAACCGCACCAACCAGCTGGTCCTGCGCAAGATGCTGGGCGAGGCGGATATCGCCCTGCATTTCGCCGCCAACGGGCAGGAGGCCCTGGAGCGCTACGCCGAACTGACGCCCGACCTGATCTTCATGGACATCTCGATGCCCGGCATGGATGGCAAGGAGGCCACGGCACGGATCCGCGCGCAGGAACAGGGCTGCCGCGTGCCGATCGTCGCCCTGACGGCCCATGCCCTCGAAGGGGATGAAAAGGCGATCCTCGCCGCCGGCCTCGACCACTACCTGACGAAGCCCCTGCGCAAGACGCTGCTCTGCGACCAGATCAGGCGCTACCAGCCTGCCGAGTGCCGCCCGCCCTTTGCCACCGAACCCCGCCAGGCCGAAAGCGCCTGACCCCGGCGGGACCTCTCCGGCGCTGCCCGGAAAATTCGAATTTTCCGGTCCGTTTTCTTCGAAGAAAACGGGCATGGCAGAGGACGCGGCGCACCCGCCGGACCGTCCGCGGGACAGCGAGGCCTGCACCGAAGAATTTTGAGGAAAATTCTTCGCAAAATTCTTGTTTCAAGAATTTTGGGCGCGATCCGTGCGGTCCGCGCCCCTCCGGAAGCCAGGCGTGGGTTACTCGGCGTTGCGCACGAAGACCGGCTTCGTCTCGGTCGACTGCTTTGCATCGAAACTGTAGCCGCCGGTATCGAAATCCTTCAGCGCCGCCGGATCGGTCAGCCGGTGGGTGATGACATAGCGCGCCATCGCGCCGCGGGCGCGCTTGGCATAGAAGCTGATCACCTTCTCCTGCCCGGCCTTGCGTTCGAGGAAGGTGGGCGTGACCACGGTCAGGCCAAGCGCGTCGAGGTCGACCGCGCCGAAGTATTCCTGGCTGGCGCAGTTCACCAGCACCCCGGTGCCGATCTCCGCCGCCTGCGCCTTCAGCGCCTCCGCCGGCCGCGTCCCCCAGTAGTCGTAGAGCGACTTGCCCTGCGCGGTCTTCAGCCGCGTGCCCATTTCCAGTCGGTAGGGCTGAATGCCATCCAGCGGGCGCAGCACGCCGTAGAGCCCCGAGAGGATGCGCAGGTGATCCTGCGCCCAGTCCAGCTCCTCCGGATCGAGGGATGCCGCTTCGAGCCCCTGGTAGGTGTCGCCCGCGAAGGCCAGCGCCGCGGGACGCAGGGCCTCGGGCGCGGGCGCCTCTTCGTAGCTCTGGAACCGGTCGCGGTTCAGCTTGGAGAGGTCGGCCGAGAGCTTCATCAGCTTGGCGATGTCGTCGGCGGATTTCTCCCGCATGACGCCCGCCAGATCATTGGCGGCGTCCAGCATGTCGGGCGTGGTCAGCGCGACGTCACGCTCGGACCAGTCCAGCTTCTTCGCGGGGGAGACGACGATCAGCATCTAGATACCTCTTGCAGCAACGCCGCGATATCTAGCTTGCCTCGCGCAGGAGGTCCAGAAAGGCCGCGCCGAAACGTTCCGTCCGTCTGTCCCCGAGGATGCGGGTGAGCGCCGCTTCATCCTGCGGCCGGGATTCCGCCACCTTGGCCAGCAGCGAGGCCGAGCAGGACAGCGGCTTGTCGATCCCGTCGGGCCCGCGCGCCAGATCGGCCTGCGCCTGCATCAGCCGGTCGTAGAGATCACCCGAGGCGCGGCCCGCCAGCTTCATCCGCTTGGGATGCATCTCGGCCACCTCGCCGGCGATCACGGCGAGGAACTCGGCTCCGTAGCGGTCCAGCTTCTTGCCGCCCACACCGTTCACCCGGGCGATCTCGTCCAGCGTGGTGGGACGGCTTTCGGCCATCTCGATCAGGGTGCGGTCGTTGAAGATCATGTAGGCGGGCAGCTTGGCCGCCTCCGCCAGCGCGCGCCGCTTGGCCTTGAGGGCGGAGAGCAGCGGCTCGTCCTCCTCCGACACCAGCGTACGGACCACGGGGCGGCGGTCCTTGGCGGCGGTGATCACGTCCTTGCGCAGCTCGATGCTCTCCTCCCCGCGCAGGATCGGCAGGGCGGTGTCGGTCATGCGCAGCGCGCCGTGGCGTTCGGGATCGGGGCGGATCAGGTCGTGGCCCATCATCTGGCGGAAGATCGCGCCCCACTGGCGCTTGGAGTATTCCTTGCCGACCCCGTAGGTGGGCAGCTGGTCGTGCCGTTTCTGGCGGATACGGTCGGTGTCGGCGCCCATGAGGATATCGGTCAGATGCCCCGCGCCGAACCATTCCTCGGTCCGCAGGATGGCCGACAGCGCCTTGCGCACCGCGGTGGTGCCGTCGAAGACCTCGGGCGGGCGGTCGCAGAGGTCGCAGTTGCCGCAGGGCTCCGCCGCCTCGCCGAAGTAGCGCAGCAGGGCCACGCGGCGGCACGACAGGCTCTCGGCCAGACCCAGCAGCGCGTTGAGACGCCCGTGATCGGCAGCCCGGCGTTCGGGCGGGGCCAGCCCCTCGTCGATCTGGGCGCGGCGCAGGCGGATGTCGTCGGGACCATAGAGCGTGAGCGTCTCGGCAGGCGCCCCGTCGCGGCCCGCGCGGCCGATCTCCTGGTAATAGGCCTCGATGCTTTTCGGCAGGTCGGCATGGGCGACCCAGCGGATGTCCGGCTTGTCCACCCCCATGCCGAAGGCCACCGTGGCGGCGACGATCAGCCCGTCCTCGGCCTGGAACCGGGTCTCGGCAATGCGCCGGTCCTCGGCCTCCATCCCGCCGTGGTAGTGGATCGCACTGTGCCCGGCCTCGCGCAGGGCCTGCGCAAGCCCCTCGGTCTTGGCGCGGGTGCCGCAGTAGACGATGCCGGACTGCCCCTTCCGAGCGGCGGCGAAGTCGAGGATCTGGCGCCGCGGGCTGTCCTTGGCCCCGAAGGCGAGATGGATGTTCGGCCGGTCGAAGCCGCGCAGGAAGGTCTGCGGCGCGGCCTGCGGGAAGAGGCGGCGGGCGATCTCCTCCTGCGTTTCCGCATCCGCCGTGGCGGTGAAGGCCGCCACGGGCACGTCCAGCGCGTGGCGCAATTCACCGATGCGCAGGTAATCGGGGCGGAAGTCATGGCCCCACTGGCTGACGCAATGGGCCTCGTCCACGGCGATGCGCGAGACACCGATCCGGCGCAGCATCCGCATCGCCCCTTCGGAGGCAAGACGTTCAGGCGCGAGGTAGAGCAGCTTCAACCGCCCCTGTTCGATCGTGTCCCAGACGTAATCCGTCTCCTCCGGCGTATTGCCAGAGGTCAGCGCCCCCGCTTCGACCCCTGCTTCGCGCAGGGCCCGGACCTGGTCGCGCATCAGCGCGATCAGCGGAGAGATGACGACGGTGATCCCCTCGCCCATGAGCGCGGGCAGCTGGTAGCAGAGCGACTTGCCACCGCCGGTGGGCATGATGGCCAGCACATCGGCCCCGCCCGCGACCGCCTGCACGATCTCTTCCTGTCCCGGACGGAAGGAGGAGAATCCGAAAATCTCGCGCAGAAGGGGGGCAGCGTCCTGCATCGGGCCTGTCTTTTGTGGTTAATCCGCTCTCAGGAGGGACTGTCCCACATTAAGAATCGGTGAACAAGGCCACGGCCGCCGGGGAAGCGGCGGTCATGGGCCGGTCGCGTGTAGAACGGACGGGGCGGGCGGGGCCGCTCAGTAGCCCATGAAGAAGCCGCGGTTCGTGTCCAGCACGATGCGGATCAGCATGATGCCGATGAAGACCATCAGCGGCGCGAGGTCCAGCCCGCCGGTCGGGGGCAGGATGTTGCGGATCGGGCGGTAGATCGGCTCGAGGATGCGGTTCAGCCCGTCCCAGATCTGGGACACGATGGCCTGCCGGCGGTTCAGCACGTCGAAGCCGATCAGCCAGCTCATGATCACATGCGCCAGCACGAAGAACCACAACACGCTGAGCAGGAATTGCAGGATGTTGTAGATCGTCATCATGGGCCGGGGTCCTCTCTCTCGGGTTCCGGTCAGACCTAGGGGCAGCGGGGCGAAAGCACAAGTCCGACGCGCGGTTTAGGTTGACGCAGGCAGGCCGCGGGCCACGCGCGGGCGCAGGAAGGCAGCCGGGCAGCGGCAGACCTGCGGGCCAAGTGCCTTGTCATGACGCGCCCTTCCCGGTCATATCGCCGTGAACGGCAGGCCAGTCAGGGGAAAACGATGTCGCTGCGCAAACGCATCTGGGGCTGGTTCTTCTTCGACTGGGCCAGCCAGCCCTACAACACGCTTCTGATCACCTTCATCTTCGCGCCCTACGTGAAGGAACTCATGGGCGACGGCACCGCCGCGCAATCGGTCTGGGGCTTCGGCATCGGGGCGGCGGGCTTCTGCATCGCGGTGCTGGCCCCGATCCTCGGCGCGATATCGGATGTCTCGGGGCACCGGATGCGCTGGATCTGGGTCTTCTCGGCGATGTACGTCGTGGGGGCCTATGCGCTCTGGTGGGCCGTGCCGGGCGATTTCAACCTCGTCTCCACGCTGATCTTCTTTGCCATCGGCATGATCGGCATGGAATTCGCCACGATCTTCACCAACTCCATGCTGCCCGACCTCGGCCCGCGGGAGGAGGTCGGACGGATCTCGGGCAATGGCTGGGCCTTCGGCTACGTCGGCGGTCTGGTGGCGTTGGTGCTGATGCTGGCGCTGCTGCAGGAGAATCCGGCAACCGGGCGCACCATGATCGGCATTCCCCCGATCCTCGGCCTCGATCCCGCGCTGCGCGAGGGGACGCGGGCCGTGGGGCCGCTGACCGCGATCTGGTACGCGGTGTTCATGGTGCCCTTCTTCCTCTACGTGCGCGATCCGAAACCCGCGAAAGCCCCGCGCGGGGCGGTCATGGCGGCGCTGAAGGGCCTCGGCGGCACCATCCGCGGGCTGCCACGGCGGCCCTCGCTCTTTGCCTACCTCGCCTCGTCGATGTTCTACCGCGATGCACTGAACGGGATGTATGTCTTCGGCGGCATCTATGCCTCCGGTGTACTAGGCTGGTCGATCATGCAGATCGGCATCTTCGGCATCCTCGCCATCGTCTCTGGCGCGCTCTTCGCCTGGCTCGGCGGCATGGCGGACAGGCGCTTCGGGCCCAAGCCGGTGATCCGCGCCTGCATCCTCGTGCTCAGCTTCGTGGCGGTGTCGATCGTGGTGATCTCGCCCACCAGCGTCTACTTCATCCCGGTGGCCGAGGGCTCGGCCCTGCCCGATATCCTCTTCTTCGTGATGGGGGCGCTGATCGGGGCGGCGGGCGGCGTGATCCAGTCCGCAAGCCGCACCATGATGGTGCGACAGGCCGATCCCGACCGCATGACCGAGGCCTTCGGCCTCTATGCGCTTGCCGGCAAGGCGACCTCCTTCCTCGCCCCCACGCTCATCGGTGTGACAACCGCCATCAGCCAGAGCCAGCCGATCGGCGTGACCCCGCTGATCGCCCTTTTCCTTATCGGCCTTGCCCTGCTACGCTGGGTTGACCCGGAGGGAGACCGCCCATGTTCCGACGCACCGCCCGCCTGATCCGCAGCGCGGGAACCACGATCCCCACCCGCCGCACGACCGCGCGGCTTGCCTCGCTCATCCTTGCCCCGCTGATCCTCCTGTCCGGCTCCGCCGCCGCACAGACCAGCGTGCCCGCCGAATGGCGCGGGAAAGAGGCGCGCCAGCTCTTCGGCGCCAAGGCCGAGCCCTCGTGGCAGGACAGCGCGCCCTTCGGCTCCTATGCCAAGGGCTGCCAGTCCGGGGCCTACATGATGCCCGACACCGGTCCGACATGGCAGGCGATGCGCCTGTCGCGGAACCGGAACTGGGGCCAGCCCCAGATGATCGACTTCCTCAAGGACCTCTCGGCCTTCGCGGCGAAGCAGCCGGGCTGGGCCGGGCTCTACATCGGGGACATCTCGCAACCCCGTGGCGGGCCGATGACCTCGGGCCATGCCTCGCACCAGATGGGGCTGGATGCCGACGTCTGGATGCTGCCGCCGCAGCGCCTGAACCTGACCCGGACCGAGCGCGAGAATCTCTCCTCGATCTCGACCCGCCGGGCGTCCGGCGCCTTCGTGAACGACAACTGGACGCCCCAGCACCACCAGATCCTCAAGGCCGCCGCCAGCGACCCGCGGGTGGCGCGGATCTTCGTCTTCCCCGGCGCCAAGGTGCAGATGTGCAAGGACGAGACCGGCAACCGTGCCTGGCTGCGCAAGATCCGGCCCTGGTACGGGCACCACTACCATTTCCACGTGCGGCTGAACTGCCCCGCCGGGGCCCGCGGCTGCGTCGAACAGGATGCGCCCCCGCCCGGTGACGGCTGCGCCGATGCACAGGCCTGGGTGAACAACATCCTGAACCCGCCGCCGCCCGATCCCAATGCCCCCAAGCCCAAGCCGCGCCGTCAACTGACGCTGGCCGACCTGCCCCAGCAATGCGTCTCGGTCCTGCAGTCGCGCTGACGCTCCTGCTGCTGACCACCTGCGCCCCAACAACACCGCCGGACGGACCGGCGGTGTTGTCGTCGGAGGTGGTCATGCGCGGCAATGTCCCCAATCTGGGCGGGCTCTCCGGCCTAGAGGTGACGGCGGGCGGCACGCTCTTCATCGCGATCTCGGACCGGGGCTACATGTTCACCGGCCGGCTGGAACGGGACGACGACGGGCGCCTGACGGCAGCCCGCGCCCTCACCATGGACCCGCTGCTGGACCCGGACGGCGCACCGCTCACCCGCAAGACCTTCGACGCGGAAGGGCTGTCGCTCACACCGGAGCGGCGGATCGTCGTCTCCTTCGAACAGCTGCCCCGGGTCTGGGTCTACGACGCGCCCGGCCGCACGCCCGAGGCCCTTACACAGCGCGGCGACTTCCCGCCCCTGCCCTACAACGGCGCGCTGGAATCCGTCGCGGTCGATGCCGCGGGGCGCATCTTCACCCTGCCCGAGGATCACCTGACCGAGGCCGGCCGCATCCCGGTCTGGAGCCAGCGCGACGGCCGCTGGGACGAGGTCACCACCCTGCCCGCGCTCGATGACGGCTTCCTGCCCGCCGAGGCCGCCTTTGGTCCGGACGGCAAGCTCTACCTGCTGGAACGCGCCTTCACCCGGCTCAGCTTCCGGACGCGTGTGCGGCGCTTCGACCTCTCGGCGCCTGGCGATCATGACGCCGAGGTCCTCCTCACCACCGCCCCCGGCCAGCATGACAACCTCGAGGGTCTCTCGGTCTGGCGCGATGGCGAGGGCACGACCCGCCTGACCATGGTGGCAGACGACAACTACCTCTGGATTCAGCGCTCGGAGGTGGTTGAGTACACCCTCCCCGGTGCCGCACCCCTTGCCAGCAAGGCAAAAACCCCTTAGACGCCGCCCGTTCCCCCTTCCGGGGAACGGAACCGCGACCCATCGGGGCACAAGTCGCCGCTACCTTGTCTAAAAAACGGGCTCAAAACATGGACCGCAAATACCTGCCTGGCATTCTTGCCATGGCCGCCATCGTGGTGGCCTCGAACATCCTGGTGCAATTCCTCTTTGGTCAGTGGCTGACCTGGGGGGCCTTCACCTATCCCTTCGCCTTCCTCGTCACCGACGTGATGAACCGCGTCTATGGCGTGAAACCCGCCCGCAAGGTCGTGGTCGCAGGGTTCGTGGTGGGCGTGATCTGCTCGCTGATCGGCACCCAGATCCAGGGCGACTTCGGCCCGCTGGTGACGCTGCGCGTGGCGCTTGCCTCGGGCACCGCCTTCCTCGTGGCACAGCTGACCGATATCGCGATCTTCAACCGCCTGCGCGATGGCGCCTGGTGGCAGGCCCCGCTTGCCTCGACGCTGGTCGGCTCGGCGCTCGACACCGCGCTTTTCTCCGTGATCGCCTTCTCGACGCAGCTGATCTTCCTCGATCCCTCCAACGACGTCAGCTGGGCCAACGAGGCGCTGCCGCTTCTGGGCGTGGGCCCGGTGGTGCCGCTCTGGGTCTCGCTCGGGGTCGCGGACTGGATGGTCAAGCTCGCGCTCGCCGTGATCGCTCTTGCACCGTTCAAGGCAATTGTGAACGGTTTGACCACAAGACCTGCGTAAAAACGTTTTGCGATACACGAAATATGTGAGACCCTTTGTGTATCGGAAACATTCAGAAAGGAGGTGCTCTAGTGTCTATTGAGGTATTGGAGAGAGGTGTTGGAACAGTTCGGAAGGACGTTTGCTGAGGCAGCCCTTGGCAGCCGACCGACCGGATTGGTGGGATACCTAACCAGCCCCACCTCCTAATCTCGAGAGAGGGTCGCTCCGTTCCGGGAGCGGCCCTTTTCCGTGTCCGACATCCGCGTCCGCGCGATGCAGTCCCCGCCCGCCGGCGGCACCCGGACCTCTCCGCCTGCCCCCACGGCCCCGTTCCCTGTGGATTTTCTTTGCCGATCCGGGCCCGCGGCCCTAGATCTGCCGCGAAAGGAGGCGGCCATGCTGCGCATCACCGACGACATCGCGATCCAGGACTGGGAGATCACCGAGATCTTCGTCCGCGCCAGCGGGCCGGGCGGGCAGAACGTGAACAAGGTCTCCAGTGCGGTGGAGCTGCGATTCGAGGCCGACCGCTCGCCAGCGCTCTCCCCTGCGGTGAAATCCCGCCTGCGCCGCATCGCCGGGCGGCGCTGGACCAAGGAGGGCGCCCTGGTCCTTCAGGTCTCGGAAGAGCGCAGCCAGGCCCGCAACCGCGACATCGCCCGCGAACGGCTGGCCGACCTGATCCGCCAGGCCCTCGTCGCCCCCAAGAAGCGCGTGCGCACCCGGGTGCCACTTGGCCAGAAACGCCGCCGGCTCGACGACAAGAAGGCCCGCGGCGAGGTGAAGGAAAAACGCGGCTGGGACCGCTGAGGCTCAGCCGCAGCGCAGGTCCACAAGGGCGCCGCCCTCGTCGAGCATGACGTTCATCCGCTGCGGATTGTGGTCCATCGTCATCACGTCACCGGGCGAGAGCACCCGCATCGGGCCCCCGTGCGCGGCAAAGGTTTCTGCCTGATAAGCGCTCCCCACGAGCGTCGCCGGATAGGCATCCGCCCCACAGCTCGCCTGGTCGGCCGTGGCCGTGGGCCAACCGCCGGTGGTGTCGCCCCCGGTCGCCTCGCAGGCCGCCAGGCCCGCCACCATCGCCGATGCACAAATCACGCGTTTCATCTCGACCTCCCTTGCGGTGTGTCTCCTGATATCAGCACTCCCCCCACCCGGCGCAAGCGCTGCCCCGAAGCACGCCCCGACACCGGCGATCCGCCGCCCAGCCCCGGCCCCTCATCCACTGTTCCGAAATATCCACGGGGGGTGCGGGGGGCCGTCAGCCCCCCGATTACTCCGCCGGATGCGCGCAATCGCCCGCCTCGAACGCCAAAGAATTTTCGAAAATTCTTTGCAAAATTCTTCGAAGAATTTTGCCAGCCACCGAAGGTCGATCAGCGCTCTAGCAGCGTGATCATCGTGTCGCCGTACTTCCGGCTCTCCAGCAGGGTCAGCCCCTCGGGCGGCACGACGGCGCCGCTTTCCTCCCAGACCACCAGCGCACCCTCGGCGATCCACCCCTGCGCGAGGGCGGCCGAGAGCGCCTTGGCGCCGAGGTCCTTGCCATAGGGCGGATCGAGGAAGACGAGACCCGCGCCCTCTCCCTCGCAGGGCGGCAGGCGCAGGGCGCTGCAGCGCATCAGCCGCGTGGCCCCCTCGACGCCCAGAACCGCGATGTTCTTGCGGATCAGCCCCTGCGCCACGCGCCCGTCATCGACGAAGGTCACATGGGCCGCCCCGCGTGAGAGCGCCTCAAGCCCCAGCGCCCCGGTCCCCGCGAAGAGGTCGAGCACCCGGGCCCCCTCCACCGGATCGCCGAAGCGCCCGCCGAGGATCAGGTTGAACAGGCTTTCGCGCACCCGGTCGGTGGTAGGACGCAGGTGCGCCCCCGCGTCGCCCTTGCCCACGGCGGCCAGCGCCCGGCCGCGATGCTCTCCGCCGATGATCCGCATCAGCGCAGCAGCGTCTTGAGCTCGACCGCGGGGTCCGCCACGGCCTCTGCCGGCGCGCTTTTGCCCGCGTCGATCAGGCGCTTGCCCACCATGTAGGCGCGCGGATCGTTCATCGCGTCCACGGCCAGCAGGGTCTCGCCCGCATAGTACCAATGCGACCGCACCAGCCCCTCGCCCGCCCGGACGACCACCCTGTCATAGCCGAGGTTCAGCCCGGCGATCTGCAGTTTCACGTCGTATTGGTCGGACCAGAACCAAGGCTTCGGCGCATAGTCGGTACCGGCCCCCATGAGGTTGTCCGCCACGGCTTCCGACTGGTCGATCGCGTTCTGCACGCTCTCCAGCCGCAGCCGCTGGCCGCGCAGCGGGAAGGAGGCGCAATCGCCCGCCGCCCAGATGCCGGCCTCGGAGGTCCGCCCCTGAAGGTCGACCGAGATGCCGTTCTCGCAGGTGAGGCCTGCGGCCTCCGCCAGCGACATGCCCGGCGCGATCCCGATGCCGGTGATCACGGCATCCGCCGCGATCTCGCGCCCGTCGCTCAGCCGCGCACCTGTGACACGGTCCTCGCCGGTCAGCCGCTCCAGCCCGATGCCTTCGAGGATCGTGACCCCGTGGCTTTCGTGCAGGGCGCGGAAGTAGTCCGAGGTCTCGGCGCAGGCAACGCGCTGCAGGATGCGCGGCGCAGCTTCGATCAGCGTGACCTCCAGCCCCAGCTTGGCCGCCACCGCGGCGGCCTCCAGCCCGATGTAGCCGCCGCCCACGATGACCAGCCGGCGGCCCGGCTGCATCTCGGGTGCAAGCGCATCGGCATCGGCCAGATCGCGCATCACGTAGACCCCGGGCAGATCGCCCCCGATCGCCGCCGGCAGCCGCCGCGCGTGCGACCCGGTGGTCAGCACCAGCTCGTCCCAGCCCAGCACCTCGCCCCCGGCCAGCAGCAGCGTCTTCGCCCCGGTGTCGATGCCCTCGACAGTGGTGCCAAGGCGCAGGGTGATGTCATGCTCCTCGTAGAAGACCTCGGGCCGCAGGAAGAGCCGCTCCAGCGCGAACTCGCCCAGCAGGTATTTCTTCGACAGCGGCGGCCGTTGGTAGGGCGGCACCCTCTCCGTTCCGATCAGCGTGATCGGCCCGGCATAGCCCTTGCCCCGCAGCCGGGCGACCAATGCAGCCCCGGCCTGTCCTGCCCCGACAACGACAATATGGCGATTTTCCTGTTCCATCCGGACGCATCCTCCTGTTCTGTCGTCGTCGTACGGCGCCGGCACTCTACATCCGTCGTCAGGCAAAACACAATTCATCCCGATGGAGGACAGATGACCATTTCCCAAGGCGATACGCTCCCCGGCGCGACCCTCATTGCGCCCACCGCCGAAGGCCCCGCACCCGTGGCCCTCGCCGACAAGCTGGCCGGTCGCAAGGTCGTGATCTTCGGCCTGCCCGGTGCCTATACCGGCGTCTGCAGCACCGCGCATGTGCCCAGCTTCATCGCGGCCATGGACGACCTGAAGGCCAAGGGCGTGGACGAAGTCATCTGCGTCAGCGTTAACGATCCCTTCGTCATGGGCGCCTGGAGCAAGGACACCGGCGCGGGCGAGGCCGGCATCACCATGCTCTGCGACCCCGAGAGCGCCTTCACCACGGCCATCGGCCTCGACTTCAGCGCCCCCCCGGCGGGCCTGATCAACCGCTCCAAGCGCTACGCCATGGCGGTCGAGGACGGCAAGGTCACCGTGCTGCACCTCGAGGAGAGCCCGGGCACCTGCGACATCTCCGGCGGCAAGTCGATGGTCGCCGCGCTCTGAGCCCTCCGCGGCGGCAGGCGTTCCACGCCGGGCCGCCGCATCCGCAGACCGCGGCTGGCGCCCGCTTCGGGCGCAAGCGCCGGGCCCTGCGTTTCAGGGGCCGCGCTGTCCGCGCCCCGGGGACGGCAAACGCCCCGAGGCCGCAGACCGATCCTGTCGGCCACAAAAGGGATCGTACGGAAGCAGGGAGGACCCTTAAAGGTTGAGCCCGAGACGGAAGTGTCGAAACGGCAGGACCCCGAAAAGGCGAAGGCCGGACGTCTCCGTCCGGCCTGCTTCTACCCTTCCTTCGGGGCATCGATGCGGTATCCGCTACATGGCCAATTGGATGCGGGACCATGCGACGCCTCGTCGACCTAGATGCCTGTATACAGGAGTTAAGTCAACGATTCTCAGGCAAAATTTATCCTTTTGATAAATTCTTGCCAAGAGTGTTGCCCGAAACCTGTGCAAGCAGCCAGTTTTCCTGAACCTCGCTCTCCACCGCTTCGTGGAAGTGGCGCCGCACCGTTGCGATGGCCGCCGCGGGCGTCTGCCCCTCCTCGATCAGCACCAGCGCGGTCAGCAACCCGCTGCGTCCGGCGCCATACTGGCAGGCCATGGCGATGGTCCCGCCCGCCGCAAAGCGCGCGGCGAGGGCCGGGCGCAGGCTGTTCCAGCGGGCCGTGAAGGTCGCATCGGGGACCTCGAAGTCCCGGCACGGCAGGAAATGCAGCTCCAGCCCGTCGGGGCAGAGCCGGCGCAGCATGTCGTGGTTGCCCTCGGGCAGCTCGGGCGCCTCCGCCAGAACGATCAGCGTATCGGCCCCCTGCGCCAGCATCGCCTTCAGCGCTTCGCGCGCGGCCTGCGGGTCGAGATAGGCCTCACCGTCGAGCCCGACCTCAAGCCCCGGATAGCCGGACATCAGGCAGAAACCGCCACCGGGCACGGGAACCATTGCGCGTAGCGGGTGTTCAAGCACAGGGCGAATGCGGTCGCTCATTGTTCAACTCCAGAGAATGACAAATAACATTCCATTTTTCGGCGAGTTTCCCCCTGTGACGGGGGGTCCCGGGCCAGCGGGCCTTGACATTCCCCCGTCCTCGCGGCCAATCGGAGCGCATCTTAATCGGCCTTTAATGCCCTAATGACGGAATAAGACATGCGCAAGGAGACATCCGAGATCACGGATATTGTCCGGTCACGGATCTGCCAGCGCGCCGATCAGGAGGACATGATCCTGCACGAAGGCATGCTGGCCACCGAGTTCGGCGTTTCGCGCACGCCGATCCGTCAGGTGCTGCAGAAGCTGGCCTACGAGCATCTTGTCGAGACCCGCTCGGGCATCGGCACGATCGTCTCGCCGCTGCTGCCCGAACACCGCCCTATGGATTTCGCCGTCTTCCGCTCGCTGCTGCGCGCCGCGGCGGACTGCACCTGCGACGCAACCCTGCCGGACCTCGCGGCCACGCGGCTCGCGACCGTGCAGCGGCAGGCCGCCGCGCCGGAGGACCGGATCGCGCCGGTCTATTTCTCGCAGCGCAGCGAGCTTCTGGAAATCCTCTCGGACCTCGTGAAGGACCGCATCCTCGCGGACGCCCTGCGTGCCGCGCACTGGCGCCACCTGCGGTGGCGGATGCGCGACCTCTCGGATGCGCCGGAGCCGGTGGTGGCGGACTGGCGCGCGACCATGGCCGCCGTCCCCGAGGCCCCGACCCTGCGCCAGCTGATGCTGACGCTGGCCGACGCCCCCTTCTGATCCCCCGCCTTCTGATCCCCCGTCAGCCTTGCGGCGCGGGATCGTCGCTGACGTGGTGTACCGTGCGCGTGGGGAAGGGGATCTCGATCCCGCCGGCGTCCAGCGCCTCCTTGACCTTGCGGGTCATGTCGGCCCTGTAGCCGAAATATTCCGAGGCATCGCACCAGAAACGCACCGTGAAATCCACCGAGGAGTCGCCGAGGTTCGTGACCTGGATGAAGGGCGCGGGCTCCGAATGCGACCGGGGATCGGCCTTGATGGTCTCGAGGATGATCTCCTCCGCCTGCTTCAGGTTCGCGCCGTATCCCACGCCGAAGGTCCATTGCGCGCGCCGCGTCGGATAGACCGAGTAGTTGGTGATCGTGTTGCCCCAGACCTCGGAGTTCGGGATGATGATCTGCACGTTGTCGAGACTGGCCAGTTCGGTGAAGTTCAGCGAGATGTCCTTGACCGTGCCGCTCTCTCCGCCGACCTCGACGAAATCACCGTTCTTGATCGGGCGGAAGAGGATGATCATCACCCCCGCCGCCACGTTCGACAGCGTGCCCTGCAGGGCAAGACCCACCGCCAGACCGGCCGCACCGATCACTGCCACCAGCGAGGTGGTGCGGATGCCGAAGGTGTTGAGGATGAAGATCACCGCGAAGGCGAGGATCGCGTAGCGCGCAATCGAGCCGAGGAAGTTGAACAGCGTGTCGTCGAGCCGCGCATAGCGCCGGGAGAGGCCGGTGATCCGCCGGTTCGCCCAGCCTGCCAGCAGCATCCCCAGGAAGAGGATCAGCAGCGCCGTCACCACCGAGCCCACCAGCGAGGCCATGGTGTCGAGTGTCAGGAGATCGCCAAGGGAGCGGTCGCCCCAGATCGGTGTCGTCAGCAGTTCGTCAAGGTTCATGCGGTCAGTTGATCCATCTTGCGGGCCAGTTTCGCGTCGAGCGCGCTGAGCCCGCCGACGTCATGTGTTGTCAGACGTACAATGACGGTCTTGTAGCTGTTCGACCAGTCCGGATGGTGGCCCCACTTCTCGGCCCAGAGGGCGGCGCGCGTCATCCAGGCAAAGGCCTCGGTGAAATCCTCGAAGGTGAAGGTCTTGGTCAGCACCTCTTCGCCCTCTTCCAGCGTCCAGCCGCTGTCCAGCAGCGGGTCGATCAGGCTCTTGCGGGCGGTTTCGCTCAGGTATTCGGTCATCAGTCCTGTTCCTCCTGTTGCTCCCTGCGGAAGGGTCCATAGGCGGTCAGGATCTCGATGTCCTCCTCCACCGCGCGGCGCTCCTCGGTCAGGAACTGCTGCACGGCGCGGGCAAAGCCCTGATCCGCCACCCAATGCAGGGAATGGGTCGGCGCGGGCAGGTAGCCGCGCGCCAGCTTGTGTTCGCCCTGCGCCCCGGCCTCGACCCGCGCGAGTCCCTCCTCGATGGCGTAGTCGATGGCGCGATAATAGCACGCTTCGAAGTGCAGGAACTCGTGATGTTCCAATGCGCCCCAGTAACGGCCATAGAGCACCTCGCGGCCGATCATGTTCAGCGCACCCGCAATCGGGCGGCCGTCACGCTCGGCCAGCACCAGCAGCATGTCGTCGCGCAGGCTCTCGTGGGCGCAATCGAAGAAGGCGCGGGTCAGGTAGGGGCTGCCCCACTTGCGGGCGCCGGTGTCCTGGTAGAACTGCCAGAAGGCGTCCCAATGGTGCGGTTCGATCTGTTCCCCGGTCAGCATCCGGATCTCGCCGCCGAAGGCATTGGCCCGCTGCCGCTCCTTGCGCAGGGTCTTGCGTTTACGCGAGGACAGCGAGGCCAGGAAATCATCGAAGCTGCCGTAGCCCTCGTTGATCCAGTGGAACTGCTGGCCGATGCGCGTCATCAGCCCCATGGCCCGGCCCGCCTCGGCCTCCACCTCGGTGCAGAAGGTGACATGGAGCGACGACAGGTTGTTGTTCGCGGCCAGCTGTACCGCGCCCTGAATCAGCGCGGCCTGCCCCGTCTCCTCGAAGCCCGGCCGCACCAGCAGGCGGCGGCCGGTCGCCGGGGTGAAGGGCACCGCCATCTGCAATTTCGGATAATACTGCCCGCCCGCATTCTCGAAGGCATGGGCCCAGCTGTGGTCGAAGACATATTCGCCCTGGCTGTGGCGCTTGGCATAGAGCGGGGCCGCCGCGATCAGCTCATCCCCGATATGGGCCGTGAGGTAGAGCGGCTCCCACCCGGTGCCGGGCCCGACGGAGCCGCTGTCTTCCAGCGCCTTCAGGAAACGGTAGGTGGTGAAGGGGTCACGGGGCCGTCCGCCGTCGGCGACCTCCGGGCAGGCGCAGGCATCCCACGCCTCGGGCGCGATCTGCGCCAGCGAGGCATGCGCCTGAATCTCGACCTCGGCCTGTGTCATGTCCTGCTGCATCCCCGATCTATCTGTGGTGCCCGCCCCCCGGATCAAGACCGCATGGGGCGGGCACCTGCGATGTGTCAGGCCGCGTAGCCCTCGAAGGTCACGTTCTGGGCAATCCGCCGCGCGCGGTCCTCCTCCTCGGCCGAACGGATCGTCCAGCACAGGATCGCAAGGCCGCGGTCCTTCAGCTCCTGCACCCGGGGCCGGTCGAGGTCCCTGTGCTCGTGACTGATGAAGCTCGCGCCCACCGGATCGGCATCCGGGATGCGCGCCAACCGGTCGAGCCGCTGTTTCGGCACGCCGCGCCAGTCGGCGGGACGGAAGGAACAGGTGGTCAGCCCGCGCGGGATCTCCGGGGCCAGCCCGGCGCAGGTCCGCACCGAGTTGGGGTTGAACGACATCAGCGCGACCGGCCCCTTGTAGCCCTTGAGGTCCGCGACGGCGGCGGCCTCCAGCGCGCCGACACCCGGGCCCAGCAGCCCGTCCTGGTCCTTGATCTCGACCAGCAGGGGCACCTGCCCCGCGACGATCTCCAGCACCTCGGCAAAGCTCGGGATGCCTTCGTCGCCCCCGATCAGCGGCAGTTCCGCCAGGTCGGCGGCCTTGCGCATCCGGATCATGCCCTCCGCGCCTGTGAGCCGCGCGAGGTCATAGTCGTGGAACACCATCGCCTTGCCATCGGCAGAGGGCTGGAGGTCGATCTCGATCCCGTAGCCCGCGGCGATGGCCGCGCGGATCGCCGCGCGGCTGTTCTCCGGGCGGCCCTGCGCCCGGTCGTGGTAGGCCCGATGCGCGATCGGCGTCGTCAGGAACGCCTCCGGCAGGGCCGTGCGGGTGGCCGGCATGGGTCAGGCGAGCTCGAAGATGCCTTCGATCTCGACGGCGACCCCCAGCGGCAGCGCAGCGGCCGAGACGGCCGAGCGCGAGTGCCGGCCCGCATCGCCCAGCAGTTCCACCATGAGGTCGGAGCAGCCGTTGATGACCTTGGGCTGGTCGGTGAAATCGGCGGTGGAGTTCACGAAGCCGGTCAGCTTCACCACGCGCTTGAGCTTGGAGAGGTCGCCGCCGCAGGCCGCCTTGACCTGTGCCAGCAGCGAGAGGCCGCAGCGCCGTGCCGCCTTGGCGCCGTCGGTCACCTCCAGCGTGTCGCCCAGCTTGCCCTTGATCGGGCCCGCCGCATCGGCCGAGATCTGGCCCGAAACGAAGAGCATGTTGCCCGAGATCACGAAGGGCACGTAGTTCGCCGCCGGTGCCGGGGCGTCGGGCAGGCTCTCGCCCATCTCTGCGAGTTTGGTTTCGATATCGGTCATGAGGGTCTCCTGCGGAATGTGCCGTGACGCTACTCCGGGAGGCGGGGAATGCAACCGCAAAGGCCCCGGGCCGGGCTGTTGCCCCGCGCGCCGGGACCGGGCCTCCCACGGATGCGGCGCGCGGGGCAAACACCGTCAGGGATCTCGCAGCGAAGGAGCGGGGCCCCCGTGCGCAATTCAGGGGCGGCGCCCCGTTTTGCATCACTTCGGCGCACCGGCAACGCAGCCCCACTCCCAGCCCGCACAGCGACGACACGGGCTCCCTCCGCGACACAACGACGGCGCATCCGCACGCCGCGCACGCCGTCGACGCTCGCTCCGTCGCAACCGGCACGACGGCACGACGGTACGACGGTACGACGGTACGACGGTACGACGGTACGACGGTACGACGGCGATACACGCTCATCCCGTCCGCAGCGCAATAGCGGTGCGTCCTCACGCCCCGCGCCGCGCTCCAGCGGCGCGACCCCACAGGGCTCAGGGGCCCAGAAGCCTCGCCGCAGGCACCACACCGGCACAGCGCCCTCACCCCTCGCGCAACGCGCGCGCGAAGTAGTCGGTGAAGGGCTTCATCAGGTAGGCCAGCGGCGTGCGCTCGCCGGTGCGCAGGAAGGCCTCCACCGGCATGCCCGGGATCAGGGCCGTGCCCTCCGGCAGCCGCTCCCGCTCGCCGTCGTTCAGGACGATCTCGGCGCGGTAGTAGCGCCCGTGGACGCGGTCATCGGTGAAGACATCGGCCGAGATCTGGGTCACGCGCCCGATCAGCCGGGGCGTGCTGCGTTGATCCAGCGCCGAGAAGTTCAGGTAGACATCCTGCGCCGGGTGCACGGCATCGATGTCGCGCGGATCGACCTGCGCGGCGATCACCAGCGGGCGGTCCTGAGGCACGATGTACATCACCGGCTCTGCCGCGCGCAGCACCGCCTCTTCGCCGTGGACCCTGAGCCCGTGGACGATGCCGCTGACCGGCGCCGTGATATCGAGCCGCGCCAGTTTCAGCTCCAGCGCGCGGCGCTCCTCGGCCAGTTCGCGCGCCTCGCTCTGCTGATCGCGCAGGGCAGCGAGCGCCTCCTCCCGGCGGGCGGTGCGCAGCGCGAGGATCTGCAGCGCGATCTCCGTCATCCGCTCTTCCGCCTGCGCGGCCTGCGCCAGCAGCGCGCCCCGCTCCCCGTCGAGCCCGGCCGCGTCCCGCTCCAGCGCGAGGACCCGGCTTGCCTCGGCGAGGCCCCGCGACCGCAACTCCCGTAGAAGGACAAGCTGCGCCCCCACGAGATCGCTTTGCCGATCGAAAGACGCCTGCAGCGCGGCGATCCCCTCCAACTGCCGGCTGATCTGCGCGCTGCGCTTTTCCAGCTGCGCGATCTCCCGGGCCGAGGCCTCGTTGCGCGCGGCGAGCAGGCGGCGCTGCCCTTCCATCAGCTCCGCCACCTCAGGCCGGTCCTTGGCCGCGGCCTCCAGCACGGGGCCGAAGTCGATCTGATCGGCGGCGTTGCGCTCTGCCTCGCTGCGGGCGGCGCGGGCCAGCACCTCGTGGAGCCGCGCCTCGGTCACCGCGAGGGCGGAGGCGAGGTCCGACGGGTCGAGCCGCAGCAGCACCTGCCCGCGGGTGACGTGATCGCCCTCGTAGACCAGCAGCGCACGCACGACGCCACCATCGGGGTGCTGGATGGCCTGCCGGTTGCGCTCCACCTCGATCAGGGCGGGGACGATGATCGCACCAGTGATCCGCGTGCCCAGTCCCCAGCCCAGGACCCCGGCGACCAGCAGCAGAACGGCGGCAATTCCGGCCAGCACGGGACGACGTGCACTGATCGCAGGACCGTTTGCGGCACCAGGGTCGAGGTCAGCAACAGCACCCGGTTCGGGGCCAGATCGGGGGCCGGCGCCGGCTGCGGTCTCAGGGCCAGCCTCGGGGTCAGTATCTGGGCCAGCCTCGGCGCGCGTCCCGGGGCCGGCCTTGCCCGCCGACACAGTGCCCGTCTGAACCGTGCGCCCGGTCATCGCAGGCCCCCACCGGCCACGCTCACACGGCTGATATCCTCGTGGTTCTGCACCATGTCGCGCAGCACCTGCTCCTTCGGACCGAAGGCCGCGCGGGTGCCGTTCATCAGCACGAGCAGCGTATCGCAATGCTGGATCGCCGCGGGGCGGTGCGCCATGATCAGCACGCTGCGCCCCGCCGCCTTGGTCGCGGCCACGGCCCGGTTCAGCGCTGCAGTGCCATCGGTGTCGAGGTTCGAATTCGGCTCGTCCAGAACGAGGATCACCGGGTCGCCGTAGAGCGCGCGGGCAAGGCCGATCCGCTGGACCTGACCGCCTGAAAGGCGGCTGCTGGCCATGGTCACCGGCGTGTCATAGCCCGCCGGCATCTTCAGGATCATTTCGTGGGCATCCGCCATCTGCGCGGCGGCGACGACCTTCTGGGCGTCCGGGGTGAGGGAGAGGCGGGCAATATTCTCGGCGATGGTGCCGTCGAAAAGCTGAACCCGCTGCGGCAAGTAGCCGATATGCGAGGCGAGGTCTTCGGGCGCGTATTGATCGAGCGCGGCGCCCGCCAGCCGTATGCTGCCGCCTGCCACGGGCCAGAGCCCGGTGATCGCCCGGGCGAGGGTGGACTTGCCCGCCCCGGAGGGCCCGATCACCCCCAGTGCCTCGCCGGGGCCAAGCGCGAAGGACACCATGCGCAGGGTCGCCACGGCCTCGCCGAGGACGGCGACCGTGGCCTGTTGCGCCTCCAGCCGGGCCTCGGGGCGGGGCAACGGGGTTCGCTGCTGCGGCGGGGGCACCGCGGTCAGCAGCCGCGCCAGCGCCAGCCAGCCGCGCCGGCCGCGCTGCACCACAGGCCATTGCGCCAGCAGCACCTCCACCGGGGCCAGCGCCCGGCCCATCATCACGGAACTGGCCAGCATCGCCCCGGGGGTTACCTGCTGGCGCAGCACCAGCAACGCGCCCAGCGCCAGCATGGCCGATTGCAGCAGCATCCGCAGCGCCCGACTGGCCGCGCCAAAGCCGCCGCCCACGTCGCTGGTGCGCAATTCCGCCCCGAGCGCCACACGTCGCAGCCGGGTCCAGCGGCGGAAGGCATTTTCGCCCAACCCCATGGCCTGCACGATCTCGGCGTCGCTGCGCAGCCGTTCGGCCATGACGAAGGCGTCGCCCGACGCCTGCACCGCGCGCGCCTGCGCGGGAGCCGTGACCGTCTGGTTCAGGGCGGTCACGAGGATCAGCACCGCCCCGCCACCGAAGGCCAGCAGCCCCATCCAGGGATGGAACACCGAGATCCCGAGCAGGAAGAGCGGCGACCAGGGCAGATCGTTAAGCGCGCCGAGCACCGGCGAGGCCATCAGCGCCCGCACGGCCTCGAGGTCCTGCAGCCCGGTCGCCCCGGCCTCGTCCCGCGCGCTGCGACGCAGCACCGCCGAGAAGACGCGATGCGCCAGGGCGTCATGGAATCGGACCCCGATCCGGGCGAGCACCTGCCCGCGCAGCCCGTCCAGCACCCCCAGCATCATGTAGAGAAACGCGATCAACAGCGTCAGCGCCACCAGCGTCTCAACCGAATGGGAGCCCAGCACCCGGTCATAGACCTGCATCATGTAGAGCGGCCCGCTCAGCATCAGGAGATTGATAAACAGGGAGAAAAGCGCCACCGCCCAGAACAGCCCGCGCGAGGCGCGCCGGGCGCGGCGCAGCTCTGCATGGCCGGGGGCCGGGCTGGGATCGAGGGAGGGACGCGCAGGTTTCATCGCGACACGATATCGCCGGCAGTTGCTAAAATACCTTTACCAGCGGCCTTGCCGACTTATGTCTGAACTGCGGGGTTCAATTTGGAGGGGATCGCCCTTATGTCTCTGCGCAGCAGAAATGTGACGCCAGCGGGGATTCGCCAGCCTTCCACATCGGACCCGAGACCAGTGCCGCGTTTCCCTGTATGTCTGAACCATCCCATTCGTCCGCACAGATCAGAGCCTGCCACCTTGTACCGTATCCTTGCCCTTACTTCGTTGCTGGCAATTGCCGCCTGCGCCGCGCCTCCGGAAGAGGTCTCCAGAGGCGGGGTCTATGATCCCTACGAGGAGAACAACCGGCAGACACACGAGTTCAACAAGTCCGTCGACCGCGCTTTCCTGCGCCCGGTCGGCACAACCTATTCCAAGGTGATGCCGGACGGTCTGGAACTGGCCGTCAACAACGCGGCCGAAAACCTGCGCCTGCCCGGCTATGTCGTGAACAGCCTGCTGCAGTTCGATATCGCGGATGCGGCGCGCAATACCTTCCGCTTCGTGGTCAACTCGACGCTGGGTGTCGGCGGCGTGGGCGATGCGGCGCAGGACCTCTTCGGCGTCGATCCGAAACAGACCGACTTCGGCGAGACGCTCTATGTCTGGGGCTTCAACGAGGGGGCCTACGTGGAGTTGCCGCTGTTCGGGCCGTCGACGAGCCGCGATGCCTGGGGCCGCGCGGTTGACTTCTTCACCGATCCCCTCGGATTTGCGCTCAGCCCGCCCGAATCCTACGTCTCGACCGTGGGCTGGGGCCTGACCCAGCTCAGCAACCGCGGGCGCTATGCCTCGTCCTATGACGACCTGCTCTACGAAAGCGCCGACAGCTACGCGCAGGCGCGCATTCTCTACCTCCAGAACCGCCGTTACGAACTCGGGTATTCCGTCGGCGGCGGCGCCGGGGGCGAGTCGGATCCCTATGATGACCCCTATGGCGATCCCTACGATGAAACGGCTGCGGGGGCTGCTCCCGCCCCGGTGGCCTCAGCGGACCCTTACTACGAGGACCCCTACGATGATCCATCGCTTTAACTCCCGCCCCTCGCGCCGCGCCGTTCTGGCGGGCCTTGCGGGCTCGGCCTTTGCCCTGGCCGCCGCGCCCGCCTTCGCGCTGACCGATGCGCAGGCGAAATCGCTCGTCGACGGCCTCGTCGGCGAGATCAACAAGGTCATCGGCTCCGGCGCCTCCGAAGCGCAGATGATCTCGCAGTTCGAGCGCATCTTCGCGCGCTATGCCGACGTGAACGTGATCGCGCGCTCGACGCTCGGCGCGGATGCCCGCAGCTTCTCCAACGCGCAGCTGGCGGCCTTCACGGATGCCTTCAGCGGCTACATCTCGCGCAAGTACGGCAAGCGCTTCCGCGAGTTCATCGGCGGCCGGATCGAGGTGAACGAGGCCAAGCAGGTGAAGACCTGGACCGAGGTCAGCGCCACTGCCTACCTGCGCGGCGAGGCGCCCTTCGAGGTGAAGTTCTTCGTCTCCGACCGCTCGGGCAGCAACCGTTTCTTCGACATGGTCATCGAGGGGGTTTCGATGCGCCTCTCGGAACGGACCGAGATCGGCTCCATGCTGGATGCCAACGGCGGCGATATCGGCAAGCTCACGGCGCAGCTGCAGCGCGCGGGCTGACGCCCCCGATACGTGTTACGAAAAAGGCCCCTGCCGGCGACGGCGGGGGCCTTTTTCATGTGCGGTGGCACCGGAAAGGCACCGGGTCCCGTGTCAGGCGCCGCTCCGCGCAACGGGCACGCGCAGGTTGGCCAGCACATCCTCGACCGAGGGCGTGGGCCAATCGAAATAGTCCAGCGTCCCGGCATAGCCGTTGCCGCCCATCCGCCCGATGGCGTCCAGCTTCTCGTGATCGGAGTAGCAGGTGGCCGGGTCGATGATGTCCTCGCGGATATGCGCCATGACGATCCGGCCGAGGATGATCTCCCGCGCCGAGCTCACCTGGATACCGAGGTAACGTTCGCATTCGAAGGCCACCGGGGCCTCGGCGATGCGCGGGCAGATCACCTTCTCCCCCGGGGCGGTGGTCAGACCGGCCATTTCCACCTCGTCCACATCCGCCGCGAAACCCGCCGCGGTGACGGCCATCGCCTCGACATTGGCGCGGTCGACGATGTTTACGGTGAAACACTCGGTCATGCGGATGTTCTGGGCGGTGTCCTTGAAGCTGCGGTCCGGCTTGTTCTCGACCCCGAGGGCGAGGATCGGCGGATCGGCGGAGAGGCAGTTGAAGAACGAATAGGGCGCCGCGTTCACGACCCCCTCCGGCGAGACGGTGGTGACCCAGGCGATCGGGCGCGGCACGATGGTGCCGATCATCACCTTGTAGGCCTCGCGCGGGGTCAGCGTCGAGAAATCGAAGGCGTGGTAGCCATCCTTCTTCGCCGCGGCACCCCGGGTCTTCGAGGCCTCTGCGGTCTGCTTCAGGGGATCTTGGGTCACTGGGCCAGCTCCTTGCCGTAGCGGGACAGAATGGATTGGATACTATCCGCCCGGGGCGACAGCTCTGCCCGCCCGGCCACGGCACCCAAATGATGGTCCATGATCCCGATCGCGCGCGCGGCGTCCCCGGCGCGGATCGCCTCGATGATCTGGGAATGCTCGTCGACGGCGCAATCGGAGGAATGGGTCCGGGCGTAGAGCGACATGATCAGCGAACAGCGCAGCACGACCTCGGTGACGTAGCGGGCCAGCACCTCGTTGCCGGTCAGCTCGGCCAGCAGGATGTGGAATTCCCCGGCCAGCCGGATCGACACCGGGCCATCCTTGCCCTTCACCGTCTCCTCGCTGCGCACATGGGCCTCCAGCCGGTCGCAGGCATTGGAGGGCAAGCGCTCGCAGAGGATGCGGATCACTTCGTTTTCAAGGCATCTGCGCACCTCGAAGATCTGTTGCGCCTCCTCGCGGGACGGTTCGGCCACGAAGGCCCCCCGGTTGCGCCGCGTGATCACGAGTCCCTCGTTCTCGAGCCGCACGAGCGCATGGCGCACGATGGTGCGACTCACCCCGAACTGCTCGCCCACGGTGTCCTCCGGCAGGCGCATCCCGGGCTTCAGGGCCTGCTCGATGATCGCCCGGCGGAGCAGGTCATGCACCGCGTTGGTCAGGGTGTTCTTGCTGTCACTCATGGTCGGTTCGCTCGTCATCTTTGCACCCTGTCATATCGCATACAAATTTTTCCGTCAATTGGATACAATTTGCTTGCCAGATTGAATACGGACTGCCATCGATAACAAATCGTATCCAATCCAGACGAGTCATAAGTACAATTTTCCAGACAGGGACCCTGACATGCACATGAGACACCTACTGCTCGCGACTGCCGCCGTGGCCGGCCTCGCAGGGGCCGCACAGGCCGAGAATGTCCTGAAGTGGGGCGCCAACCGCGACATCGGTTCGCTCGACCCCTATTCCTATGGCGACAGCTTCACCATCAACGTGCTGAACCACGTCTACGAAGGGCTGGTGCGCTACAACAAGGACCTCAAGATCGAGCCCGCGCTGGCCGAAAGCTGGGAGATCCTCGACGATCAGGTGACCTGGCGCTTCAAGCTGCGGCAGGGCGTGACCTTCCACAACGGCAACCCCTTCACCGCCGACGACGTGGTCGCCTCGCTGACCCGGGTGAGCGATGAGGCCTCGCCGCTGAAGGGCAACCTGCCCGCCTATGTCTCCTCGGAGGTTGTGGACGACTATACCGTCGACATCACCCTGAACGGCACCTACCCGCTGCTGCTCAACGACCTGACCAACATCCACATCTTCGACAAGGAGTGGATGACGGAGCATGACGCGCTCAAGCCCACCGACATCGGTGCGGGCGTCGAGGGCTATGCCACCTACAATGCCAACGGCACCGGGCCCTTCATCGTCGAGAGCCGCCAGCCCGACGCCAAGACCGTCTTTGTCAAGAACGCCGACTGGTGGGACACGCCCCAGCACAACCTCGACGGCTTCGAACTGCTGCCGGTGAACTCGGCCGCGACCCGCGTGGCGGCGCTTCTCTCCGGCGAGATCAGCTTCACCAACGATGCGCCGGTGCAGGACCTTCCGCGGCTCGAGGCCGCGCCGAATGTCTCGGTCCTCGAAGGGGTCGACCTGCGCACCGTGATGATCGGCTTCCCCTTCCGGGACAAGCTGACCACCGGCGCGGACAATCCCTTCTCCGACGTGAAGGTGCGCGAGGCGCTCTACAAGGCGATCGACCTCGACCTGATCCACAAGAAGGTGATGCGCGGCAAGAGCCGGATCGCCGGTGCCACCGTCGCCCCGCCGATCCCCGGCTACGCGCCGGAACTGGACGAACTGCCGGGCTTCGACCCCGAAGCCGCCAAGGCGCTGCTGGCCGAGGCCGGTGTGCCCGAGGACCTGGCCTTCGAATTCAGCTGCATCTCGGACGGCCTCGTGAACGAAGAGCAGTTCTGCCAGGCGATCGCCTCGATGTGGAGCCGGGTCGGCCTCGCGCCGAAACTCGACGTGGCGCCCCGCGCCGTGCAATCGCCCAAGCGCACCAACGGCAAGACCGATGTCTATGTCCTCGGCTGGGCCACGCTGCCGATGCTCGACGCCTATTCGCCGCTGCTGCAGATCTTCCACACCAAGGAAGGCAACGCGGGCGTGTTCAACTGGGGCGGCTGGTCCTTCCCGGAACTGGACAAGCTGATCGACGCGGCGGGCAGCGAGCTGGACCTCGACAAGCGCCTCGCGCTGGAGACCGAGGCCCTGGGCATCGTGAAGAAGGAGCACATCATGCTGCCGCTGCACCAGCAGCCGATGGCCTGGGCCGTCACCGACGCGGTGACCGACATGCCGCTCTTCCCGGACAACAAGCCGCGCCTCTGGTTCGCCAAGGTCAATCCCGGCTCGTGACCCGCAGGGTCTGAGCCAACGGGGCCGCACCCCCTTCCGCGGCCCCCTCCCCGGTGTCCGTCCCCGAGAGGCGACGGGCCGGGGCTGCCCGCCCCACGCCAAGATCGGAGACACCGATGATCGCATTCCTTCTGAAACGCGCCGCCAACGCGGCCTTCGTCATGCTGGCGGTGGCGCTGCTGGCCTTCGTCATCTTCCGGTTCTTCGGTGACCCGGTGGAGATGATGGTGAACGAGCAGGCGACGCAATCCGACCGGGCCGAACTGCGCGAGCGGCTGGGGCTCAACGACGGCCTCGTCACGCAGTACACACGGTTCGTCACCAATGCGGTTCAGGGTGATTTCGGCATCTCCTACCGCAACCAGCAGGACGTGATGGTCCTGATCAAGGAGCGCTTCCCGGCCACCTTCGAGCTGGTGCTGGTGGCCACGGTGCTGTCGCTGGTCGTGGGCATCCCGCTGGGGGTGATCACGGCGGTGCACCGAAACTCGCGCCTCGCCAATGCCTTGCAGCTGGGTTCGATCGTCGGGGTCTCGCTGCCGAGCTTCGTGGTCGGCATCCTGCTGATCCTCGGCTTCTCGGTGTCGCTCGGCTGGCTGCCGGGCTTCGGGCGGGGCGAGACGGTTGACATCGGCTGGTGGTCCACCGGCCTGCTGACGCCCTCGGGCCGCGCCGCTCTGATCCTGCCCGCGATCTCGCTCTCGACCTTCCAGGTCACGCTGGTCATGCGCCTCGTGCGGGCCGAGATGCTGGAGACCCTGCGCGCCGACTACATCAAGTTCGCCCGTGCCCGCGGCGTGCCCACCGCGCGGGTCCAGTGGCGCCACGCGCTGCGCAACTGCCTGATGCCGGTCATCACCCTGACGGGGATGCAGATCGGCAACCTGATCGCCTTCGCCCTCGTCACCGAGACCGTGTTCCAGTGGCCCGGCATGGGGATGCTCTTCATCCAGGCGGTGACCTTCGTCGACATCCCGGTGATGGCCGCCTACCTGATGATCGTCTCCTTCATCTTCGTGGCGCTGAACACCCTCGTCGACATCACCTACGCCTGGGTCGATCCGCGCCTGCGCGACGACACCGCCCGCGCCGGTGGCGCAAATGGCTGAACCGGAGACCACGATGGACAAGACCGCCCCTTCCCCCGGCCCCACGGCGAGCGCCGCCTCCGCCACGCCGATGACACCGCCCCGGCCCGCGGCCCTGCTGAGCCGGATGCGCGACAGCGACCTGTGGCATTCCTTCCGCACCCACCCGTCGGCGATCTTCGCCGCCGCGCTGCTGGCCCTGATCGCAGCCACGGCCTTCCTTGCGCCGCTGATCACGCCGCAGAACCCCTATGACCTGGCCGCGCTGGAGCTCTGGAACGCCGAGATCCCGCCGATCTGGAACCCGGAGGGCCAGTGGCCCTACCTGCTGGGCACCGATACGCAGGGTCGCGACATCCTCTCGGCGATCCTCTACGGGTCGCGGATCTCGCTGGTGATCGGCTTCGCCTCGGTGCTGCTGGCGCTTGCCGTGGGCCTCGCCCTCGGGCTCGTCGCGGGCTACCTCGGCGGCTGGATCGACAACGTGATCATGCGGGTGGGCGATGTGCTGCTGTCGATGCCCTTCATCCTGATCGCGATCCTGATCACGGCCATCGCCTCCGCCTCGCTGCCCACGGCACTGAAGGACGTGCTGGCCGCACCGATCCTGATCTTCGCCATCGCCGTGCCGTCCTGGGTGCAATACGCCCGCACGGTCCGGGCCTCGGCCATGGTGGAGGCGCGCAAGGAATACGTGCAGGCCGCACGGTTGATCCGGGTCCGGGCGTGGCGCATCATGCTGCATCACATCCTGCCCAACTGCATGACCCCGATCATGGTGGCGGCGACGCTGAACTTCGGCCTCGCCATCCTGTCGGAGGCCACGCTCTCCTTCCTCGGTGTCGGCATGCCGCCGGACCAGCCCAGCCTCGGCACGCTGATCCGCATCGGGAACCAATACCTCTTCTCGGGCCTGTGGTGGATCGTGGTCTTCCCCTCGATCCAGCTCTGCCTGATCGTCCTGTCGGTCAACATGATCGGCGACTGGCTGCGCGACGCGCTCAACCCCAAACTTCGGTGACTTACATGACTGCCAAGACCCTCAAGAACGTCCGCCCGATGGCCGGCCCCGCGACCGACCTGCACATCGTGGAGGGCCGCTTCGCCGCCGCCGCGCCCGAGGGCGCCGAGGTGATCGACTGCGGCGGACGGATCCTGATCCCGGGGCTCGTGGAATGCCACACCCACCTCGACAAGTCGCTGATCGGCCTGCCGTGGTACCGCAACGAGGTCGGCCCGCGGCTGATCGACAAGATCGACAACGAGCGCGCGGTGAAAGTGTCCCTCGGCCTGCATCCGCAGGTCCAGTCGGAGCGCCACGCCATCGAGCTGATCGCCACCGGCACCACCCAGATCCGCAGCCACGTGGACGTGGACACCCATCACGGGCTCGCCGGCATCGAAGGCGTGATGGAAACCCGCGAGAAGCTGGCCGGGCTGGTCGATATCGAGATCGTGGCCTTCCCGCAGTCCTCGATGATGCCGCGCCCCGGCACGGTGGAGCTGATGGACGAGGCACTGGCCATGGGGGCCGACGTGGTCGGCGGGATCGACCCCTGCGGGATCGAGCGTGACCCCAAGGGGCACCTCGACGCGGTCTTTGCCATGGCCGAGAAACACGGCAAGCCGATCGACATCCACCTGCACGAACCCGGCGCGCTCGGCACCTTCTCGATGGAGGAGATCATCGCGCGGACCAAGGCGCACGGGATGCAGGGCAAGGTCTCGATCAGCCACGCCTTCTGCCTCGGCCAGCCGGACCGCGCCGTGGTGGATGCGCTCTATGACGCGCTCGTGGAGACCCAGATCCACATCATCACCACCGGCTCCCCTTCCGCGGACGTGCCGCGCATCCTCGAACTCAAGCAGCGCGGCATCCTGACCGGCGGCGGCTGCGACGGCATCCGCGACACCTGGGGCCCCTATGGCCGCGCCGACATGCTGGAACGCGCCATGCTGATCGGCATGAAGAACAACCTGCGCCGGGACGACGGCGTGGAACTGGCGCTGGAGGTCTGCACCTCCGGCGGGGCCGCGATCATGGAGACCGAGGGCTATGGCCTCGACATCGGCTGCCGCGCGGACTGCGTGCTGGTCGAGGGCGAGACGCTGGCCGAGGCCGTGGTGATCCGCGCGCCCCGCAAGCTGGTGCTGAAGGGCGGCAAGATCACCGCGCAGGACGGCACCGCCGTCGTGACCGCCCCATGAGCGCGCGCCGCCTCCTCTCGGCCCGCTGGGTCATCGGCCATGTCGCGGGCGCCCACGTGGTGTACGAGAACGGTGTCGTGGTGATCGAGGGGGACAGCCTCCTCCACGTCGGGCAGGGCTTCGACGGGAAGGTGGCAGAGCGGATCGACTACGGCGAGGCGGTGATCGCGCCGGGGTTCATCGACCTCGATGCGCTCTCCGACCTCGACACGACGATCCTCGGCTACGACAACGGCCCCGCGTGGCAGAAGGGCCGGGTCTGGCCCGAGAGCTACATCGCGCGAGGCCCCTACGAGATGTACGACGCGGAAGAGCTGGCGTTCCAGAAGCGCCACGCCTTCGCCCAGCTGATCCGCAACGGGATCACCACGGCGCTGCCGATCGCCTCTCTCTTCTACCGGGAATGGGGCGAGACCGTCGCCGAGTTCGAGGCCGCCGCTGCCGCCGCCGAGGACCTTGGCCTGCGGGTCTACCTTGGCCCCGCCTACCGCACCGGCGGGCAGGTCACGGACGAGGCCGGTACGATCCGCGCGGTCTACGACGAGGCGCGCGGACTGGCCGGGCTGGAGGAGGCGGCCGCCTTCGCGCGCAGCATCGACGGCATCGCCGGCGGACGCATCCGCGCCATGTTCGCCCCCGACCGGATCGAGACCTGCACCGAGACGCTGCTGCGCCGCACCCACGCCATCGCCGCCGAGATGGGCGCCCCTGTGCGCCAGCACTCCTGCCAGTCCCCGATCGAGACGCGGCTGGTCCGCGAACAGCACGGCACCACGCCGATCGACTGGCTCGACCGGATCGGGGCCCTCGGGGCGAACTGGCTTCTGCCCCACGGCACCAATGCCACGGCGCGGGATTTCGAGCTGATGGCCGAACATGGCGCAACGCTGGTGCATTGCCCGCTGGTCACGGCCCGCCATGGGATGATGCTGCGCAGCTTCGCCAGTTGCCGCGCCATGGGCATCAACATCGGGCTGGGGACGGACACCCACCCGGCGGACATGATCCAGAACATGCAGATCGGCATGATGATGGGACGTCTCGCGGACGGTCCGCTGGCCCTGCGGTCGGAGGACATGTTCGACGCGGCCACCCTCGGCGGCGCACGGGCGCTTGGCCGTGCGGACCTCGGGCGGCTTGCACCCGGGGCCAAGGCCGACATCGCCGTGATCGACCTGCGCCACACGCTTCAGACGCCGGACCCGGTGCAGACACTGATGACCGGCACATCGGGCCGTGACGTGCGCGATGTCTGGATCGACGGGCGGCGCGTGATGGCCGATGGCGTGATCCCCGGCGTCGATGCCGCGGCCGAGGCCGCCCGCGCTCAGGCCCAGTTCGACCGGTTGATCGCCAAGTATCCCGACCGCACCGCGGGCCACCCGCCCGTGGCGGAGATTTTCACCCCCAGCTACGAGAGGATCGCCCCATGACCGACATCGTTCTGGACGTGCGCAACCTGCGCGTCGAGTTTCCCACCCGCAAGGGCGTCCTGACCGCCGTGGACGATATCTCGCTGCAGATCCGGCGCGGCGAGATCCTCGGCATGGTCGGGGAATCGGGCGCCGGCAAGTCCATGACCGGCATGGCGATCCTCGGCCTGCTGGAGCCGCCGGGCCGGATCGCCGCCGGGTCGATCCACCTTTCAGGGGACCGGATCGACACGCTGGACGACCGCGAGATGCAGCAGGTCCGGGGCCGCCGGATCGGCGCGATCTTCCAGGACCCGCTGACCTCGCTCAACCCGCTGTTCCGCGTCGGCGACCAGCTGGTCGAGACGATCCGCCTGCACACCGCGCTCGACAAGGCACAGGCCCGCGCCCGCGCCATGGACCTGATGCGGGAGGTCGGCATTCCCGCTGTTGAAGAGCGGATCGACAACTACCCGCACCAGTTCTCGGGCGGGATGCGGCAGCGGATCGTCATCGCGCTTGCGCTCTGCGCCGAGCCGGAGCTGATCGTGGCGGACGAACCGACCACCGCGCTCGACGTCTCGATCCAGGCCCAGATCACGGCACTGCTGAAGCGGCTCTGCCGCGAGCGCGGCACGGCGGTGATGCTGGTGACCCACGACATGGGCGTGATCGCGGAAACCGCCGACCGCGTCGCCGTGATGTACGCCGGGCGGCTGGCCGAGGTCGGCCCGGTGGACGACGTGGTGCGCCGTCCGCGCCATCCCTACACCGACGGGCTGATGGGCTCGATCCCCTCGCTGCGCAGCGAGGTCGAGGAACTGCGCATGATCCCCGGCGCCATGCCCCGGCTGGACGCGATCCCGCCCGGCTGCGCCTTCAACCCGCGCTGCGCCCACGCCGGGCCGCGCTGCCGCCGCGAGGTACCGCGCCTGGCCGCAACGGCCGAGGCCGGCGCCGCCTGCTGGCTTGCAACGGAAGGAGCCGTGGCATGACGATCCGATCCAACGCCATCCTGGAGGTCGACGGGCTGGAACGCCGCTTCGATGTCTCCGCGCCCTGGCTCAACCGCCTGATCGAACGCAAGCCGCGCCGCACCCTGCGCGCCGTGGACGGCGTCGACTTCGTGATCCAGCGCGGCCAGACCCTCGCGCTGGTGGGCGAATCCGGTTGCGGCAAGAGCACGATCGCCAAGCTGGTGACCGGGCTGCATCCGCCCTCGGACGGGGCGATCCGCTTCCACGGGGACCGCGACCGCCTGCAGATGATCTTTCAGGATCCCTTCGCCAGCCTGAACCCACGCTGGCGCGTCGGACGCATCATCGCCGAACCGCTGCGCACCCTGCGCCCCGAGATGCCCGCCGAGGCCGTTTCGGCCCGGGTGGACGAGCTGCTGCGCACCGTCGGCCTTGCCCCGGCGGACGGGCTGAAGTTCCCGCATGAGTTCTCCGGCGGCCAGCGGCAGCGAATCTCCATTGCCCGCGCGCTTGCGGGCGAGCCCGAGTTCCTCGTCTGCGACGAGCCGACCTCGGCGCTCGATGTCTCGGTGCAGGCCCAGGTGCTGAACCTGATGAAACGGCTGCAGAGGGAGATGGGGCTGACCTATCTCTTCATCAGCCACGACCTTTCGGTCGTGCGCCACATGGCCGATGTGATCGCGGTGATGTACCTCGGCCGGATCGTCGAGATCCAGCCGACGAAGGATCTCTTCGCCAACCCGCTGCATCCCTACACGCGGCTCCTGCTGGAGACGATCCCGGACCTCGAGGCGCCCAAGCGGGACCGCGCGCCGATGGGGGGCGAAGTGCCTTCGCCGGTCTCTCCGCCGTCCGGGTGCAGCTTCCATCCGCGCTGTCCGCTGGCCTTCGACCGGTGCCGTCGGGAACGGCCGGAACGCCGGGCCGAGGTGCTCGACCGTCGCGTGGCCTGCTTTGCCGCCGAGGCGGAGGCCGGAGCGGCCGTCTGACGCGCGGGGCTGAGACCCGGGCCTGAAACGAAACCGGCCCGTCGCGAAGGACGGGCCGGGGATCGGATCAGAAGTCGAGGTTCTCGACGTTGAGCGCGTTCTGCTGGATAAACTCGCGGCGCGGCTCCACCACGTCGCCCATCAGCTTGGTGAAGAGGTCATCGGCCTCGGCCATGTCCTCGACCCGGACCTGAAGCAGGGTGCGCGCCTCCGGGTCCAGCGTGGTTTCCCACAGCTGTTCCGGGTTCATCTCGCCCAGACCCTTGTAGCGCTGCAATTGCAGGCCCTTCTCGCCCTCCGACAGGATCGCCGTCAGCAGGTCGAGCGGACCGTAGATGTCCTGCACCCGCTCCTTGCGCACCAGCTTGGCGGGCCGGGTGTAGGTGTCGCGGAGCGTCAGGGTCATCTGCCCCAGACGCCGCGCCTCGCCGGAGCGCAGCGCGTTGCCGTCAAGTGTGCGGACCTCTTCCACACCGCGCACGGTGCGGTTCATCCGGATGCCCTTGTCCTGCGTCTGACGGCCCTGCCAGCCGCGCTCGTATTCCAGCGCGATCAGGTCGAGCCGCTCTGCCACGCGGTTCGCGGTGCCCTGGATGTCATTGTCCAGCACGCCCTGCTCGAAGGCGCCCGCGATGGCCGCCTGTTCGAGGATGTGGCGCGGGTAATGGGTCGGGAAGGCCTCGAGGATGCGCTTCACCGAACGCGCCTCTTCCACCACGCGGATGAGGTCCTGCCCCACGATCTCCTCGCCGGTGCCGAGCCGCAGGACCGCGCCGTCGGTGCCCTGCTGGATCAGGTAATCCTCCAGCGAGGCCTGGTCCTTGAGGTAGACCTCGGACTTGCCGCGGGCGACCTTGTAGAGCGGCGGCTGCGCGATGTAGAGGAAGCCCCCCTCGATCAGCTCGGGCATCTGGCGATAGAAGAAGGTCAGCAACAGGGTCCGGATGTGGGCGCCGTCGACGTCCGCATCGGTCATGATGACGATCTTGTGGTAACGCAGCTTCTTGATGTCGAACTCGTCCCGGCCGATGCCGGTGCCGAAGGCCATCACGAGGTTGCCGATCTCCTGCGACGACAGCATCCGGTCGAAGCGCGCGCGCTCGACGTTGAGGATCTTGCCGCGCAGCGGCAGAACCGCCTGCGTCCGCCGGTCCCGGCCGGTCTGGGCCGATCCGCCTGCGGAGTCACCCTCGACGAGGAAAATCTCGGTCTTGGACGGGTCCTTCTCGGAGCAGTCCTTCAGCTTGCCGGCGAGGTAGTTCACGTCCATCGCCGTCTTGCGCCGGGTCAGTTCGCGCGCCTTGCGGGCCGCCTCGCGGGCCAGTGCAGCCTCGACGATCTTCGAGACGATCATCTTGCCCTCGTTCGGGTGCTCCTCGAACCACTCGGTCAGCTTCTCGTTCACGAGGTTCTCGACCGCGGGCCGCACCTCGGAGGAGACCAGCTTGTCCTTGGTCTGGGAGGAGAACTTGGGATCCGGCACCTTGACGGAGAGGACGCAGGTCAGGCCCTCGCGCGCGTCGTCGCCGGTGAAGCTCACCTTCTCCTTCTTGGCGATGCCGCTTTCCTGCGCGTATTTCGTCAGCGTCCGGGTCAGCGCGCCACGGAAGCCCGCCATGTGGGTGCCGCCGTCCCGCTGGGGAATATTGTTGGTGAAGGGCAGGACGTTCTCGTGGTAGCTGTCGTTCCACCACATCGCCACCTCGACGCCGATGCCGTCCCGCTCGCCGGTCATGAAGATCGGCTCGGGGATCATCGGCTGCTTGGAGCGGTCGAGGTATTTCACGAATTCCTTCACGCCGCCCTCGTAGAAGAGCTCGGTCCGCAGCGGTTCCGCGGGACGCTCGTCTTCCAACACGATGCGCACGCCGGAGTTCAGGAAGGCCAGCTCGCGCAGGCGCTTCTCCAGCGTGGCGTAGTCGTAGTTCAGGTTCGAGAAGGTCGAGGTCGAGGAAAGGAAGCGCACCTCTGTGCCCTTCTCGCCCTCGGAGTCGCCGGTCACTTCCAGCGGGGCCACCGTCTTGGAATGCTCGAAGCGCACGTAGTGCGCCTTGCCGTCGCGCCAGATGCGCAGTTCCAGCCAGTCCGACAGCGCGTTCACGACCGAGATCCCCACGCCGTGCAGACCGCCCGAGACCTTGTAGGAGTTCTGGTCGAACTTCCCGCCCGCGTGCAGCTGGGTCATGATGACCTCCGCCGCCGAGACGCCTTCCTCGGGGTGGATGTTCACCGGGATCCCGCGCCCGTTGTCGCGCACCGAGACCGAGTTGTCGGCGTGGATCTTGACCCGCACGAAGTCCGCGTGACCGGCCAGCGCCTCGTCGATGCCGTTGTCCACGGCCTCGTAGATCATGTGGTGCAGACCAGACCCGTCATCGGTGTCGCCGATGTACATGCCCGGACGTTTCCGGACCGCATCCAGGCCCTTGAGAACCTTGATGGAATCGGCGTCGTACTGAGGTTCGACCTTTTCGGGTTCGGCCATGCGGGGAGCTCCTTGAATTCCTGCCCGATTTATAGCGTTCGACGGGGGGAATGTCACGCAGATGACACAAGATTTAGGGGGTCTGACCGCTCAGACGAAGGGCAGGAGCGCCCCCACGAGAATCATCATCGCACCGGCCGCGATATTGGTCCGCCGCAGCGCCGTACCGGACTGCAAAAGGCGGCGCATCCGGTCCACGAAAAGCGCCAGCACGAGGTTGCCGACGAAGGGCACGAGGACCGAGATCGCGACGATCGCGGCGATGTCCGCCGCCGTCACCTGCGTCAGGTCGAAGAAGCCCGGCAGCACGCCCATGTAGAACAGGATCGCCTTGGGATTGCCGAGGATCACCATGATCCCGGCGGCAAAGCCCGCCCACATGCCCGGCCGCGTCAGGCGGCTGTCCGCGGCGATCTGCCGGTCGGCATTGCGGATCAGCAGCACGCCCATGGTCAGGAACATCGCCGCCCCGATCAGCCGCAGCACCATCAGGAAGCCCGAGAAGACCGAGACCACCCATGTCACCCCGATGATCGCGAGGAAGGGCCAGAGCGCATCGCCAAGACACACGCCAAGCGCCACCGGCCAGGCCGCGCGGAATCCGCCCGACAGCGCCCGCGCCATCAGCGCCAGCCAGACCGGCCCGGGGGTGAAGAACATCACCACCATGGCCCCCGCGTAGAAGGCCAGTTCCCATCCTGTCAGGGTCATGGCTCAGCCGTCCTCATCCACTGCACCGCCGTCCGCGGGGATCGTCAGCCGCCCCTGCCCGTCCAGCGGCCAGAAGGGATTGTGCGCCACCTCCCAGACATGGCCGTCGGGATCGGCATAATAGCCGGAGTATCCGCCCCAGAAGACCTCCTCCGGCGCCTTCAACGGCTCCGCCCCGGCGGTCATGGCGGCGGCATAGGCCGCGTCCACCCCGTGCCGGTCCGCGAAATTCTGCGCCAGCGTGATCGCGCCCGTCTCCAGCCGCGTGCCCTTGCGGCCCTGATCCTCGGCCAGGGCCTCGCGCCCGAAGAGACCCAGCCCCATGCCGTCCATCTGATAGAAGCAGACGCCCTCCTGCTGTTCGACCGGCTGCCAGCCGAGATCGGCATAGAAGGCCCGCGACCGCTCGAGGTCGGCCACGCCGAGGGTGATCAGCGTCACGCGCTGCACGGGCAATCTGCTCTCGCTCATGTGGGGGCCTCCTCCGCCCTGATGCGACTTTCGCCGCTCTCCTCGGTCACTTCAAGGTACTGTGCGCGGTCACCCAGATCGGTGAAGAGCTCCGGCCCCGTCCCGGTCATCCAGGCTTGCGCGCCAAGGGCGCAGATCTCGTCGTAGAGCGCGGCGCGGCGGCCCGCGTCCAGATGCGCCGCAACCTCGTCCAGCAGCAGGATCGGCGCCGCGCCGATCTCCTGTGCCAGCGCCCGGGCATTGGCGAGGATCAGCGAGATCAGCAGCGCCTTCTGCTCCCCGGTGGAGGCATCCTTGGCCGCGATCCCCTTGGCCGCCCAATGGGCCTCCATATCGGTCCTGTGCGGCCCCACCAGCGTCCGCCCGGCGGCCAGATCACGGGCACGCCCCGCCGCCAGCGCCGCGCGCAGCGCCTCCGCATCCTCCGGCATCTCGCCCTCGGATTGCACCAGTGTCAGCTCAGGCTGGGGAAAGGCCGTCTCGGCGCCCTGTGCGGCCTCCGCCAGCCGCGCCAGCGCCGCGCGCCGGTTGGCATCCACCATGGCGCCCGCCTCGGCCATCTGGCCCTCCAGCGCGGCATACCAATGGCCGTCGCGGACCATGTCCTTGAGCAGGCGGTTGCGCTCGCGCATGGCCTTCTCATAGGCCAGCGAGGCATCGCCATGTCCGGGAAAGAACGAGAGTGTCATCCGGTCCAGGAACCGCCGCCGCCCCTCGGCGCCCTCGATCCAGAGCCGATCCATGGAGGGCACCAGCCAGAGCACCCGCGCCACGCGGCCAAGCGCGCCCTGCGCCGCCGCCTTGCCATCCAGCCGCAGCTGCCGCGCCGCCCCGCCCTCGGCCCAGATCTCGACCTCGTGAACCTGCCGCAACGACTGCATCACGCCGGTCAGCTTCCAGCCGAGGGACTCGGGCCGCCGCGCCATCTCCTCGGCGCTCGCCCGGCGCAGGCCGCGCCCCGGCGAGAACAGCGAGACCGCCTCCAGCACCGAGGTCTTGCCCGCGCCATTGGGCCCGTAGATCGCCACCGGCCGCCCGTCGCAGGCAATGCTCCCGACGCGGTGCGAGCGGAAATGCGACAGCCTGAGCTGTGTCAGGCAGAGGCGTTCCATGCCGCGCCCTCATGTTCTTGCAAGACATATCCCCGCCGGTAGCCGCCGCGCAGCGGCGAGACTGGCAAGCTGCGCGTCACCGAGAGCCGTCACACCCGCATCGGCATGACGACATAGACCGCCGAGGTATCGTTGCCCTCGCGCATCAGCGTCGGATCACCGGAGGAGTTGAACAGGAAGACGGCGTTCTCGCGGTCCACCTGCGAGGCGATCTCGAGCAGGTATTTCGCGTTGAAGCCGATTTCCAGCCGCTCGTCGCCATAGGCCACGGCCAGTTCTTCCTCGGCCGCGCCGCTGTCGGGCGCATTGACCGAGAGGATCAGCCGGTCCTCGTCCAGCGCCAGCTTCACGGCGCGCGACCGTTCGGAGGAGACGGTTGCCACGCGGTCCACCGCGCGGGCGAAATCGCTGGCATCCACTTCCATCCGGCGCGTGTTGCCGTGGGGAATGACGCGGGTGTAGTCCGGGAAGGTCCCGTCGATGACCTTGGAGGTCAGCGTGATGTTCGGCGTGGCAAAGCGGACCTTGGTCTCGCTCACGGAGACGGCGATCGCCATCTCGTCGTCGTCCAGCAGCTTGCGCAGCTCGCCCACGGTCTTGCGCGGCACGATGACGCCGGGCATGTCCTCGGCCCCTTCGGGCAGGGCGGCGTCGATCCGGGCGAGGCGGTGGCCGTCGGTGGCGACGCAGCGCAGGACACGGCCTTCCTCGCTCTCGGCGATGTGCATGTAGACGCCGTTCAGGTAGTAGCGGGTCTCCTCGGTGGAGATCGCGAACTTCGACTTGTCGAAGAGCCGGCGCAGCACGGCCGCATTGGCCGAGAAGTTCGAGGTGTATTCCGAGGACGCCATCACCGGGAAGTCTTCCTTCGGCAGCGTGGCGAGGTTGAAGTGCGACCGGCCCGCGGCGACGGTCAGGCGGCCCGCGGCGCTGTCATCGGTCAGGGTCACCATGGCGCCGTCCGGCAGCTTGCGGACGATCTCGTGCAGGGTCACGGCGCTGACCGTGGTGGCACCGGCGCGTTCGACCATGGCCGGGGCCCGGTCGACCACCTCGATGTCGAGGTCGGTGGCGCGGAATTGCACCGTGTCGCCCTCGGCCTCGATCAGCACGTTGGCCAGGATCGGGATCGCGTTGCGTCGCTCGACGACCGAATTGGCCTGGGCGACGGCCTTGAGCAGTGCTGCACGTTCGATACTGAGTTTCATCGCCTACTCCTGTCCCATCGCCTTGGGGCTGCGCGGCGCGCCCCGGGATGGGCAAGGTACCCGTTTCCCGATGCGCCACAAGCGTTTTTTCCACTTTTCCGCCGGATCGTGGACAGCGTCAAGGCGCTCGGCACATGGGCCGGGCGCCTGACGCTCGGGATTGCAGATTTTGAGGGGGACCGGTGCCTTCAGCGACATCCGGGGCCGGGTCAGTGCCGGGGTGCGCCGGACGCGGAAGGCCGTCAGGCCTCCAGCGCGCGGCGCAACATCTCGAGGTCTTCCGCGACCTGCCCGTCCTGCACCTTGAGCTCCTCTATGCGGCGCACCCCGTGCATCACGGTGGTGTGGTCGCGACCACCGAAGCGGCGCCCGATCTCGGGCAGAGAGCGCGAGGTCAGATGCTTGGACAGGTACATGGCGATCTGGCGCGGGCGGGCGAAGTTGCGTACCCGCTTGGGCCCGATCATGTCGCTGAGACGGATGTTGTAGTGCTCGGCCACGCGCCGCTGGATCTCCTCGACGGTGATCTTGCGCTCGGAGGCGCGCAGCACGTCGGCAAGGCAGTCCTGCGTCAGGTCCATCGTGATCTCGCGGCCCACCAGCGAGGCAAAGGCGAAGAGACGTGTCAGCGCGCCTTCCAGCACGCGGACGTTGGTGCTGATGCGATGCGCGAGGAATTCCAGCACGCCGGGCGCGATGGCGAGGCCCGGATACTGCTTGCGGAAGCTCTCGGCCTTGGACTGCAGGATGCCGAGGCGCAGCTCGTAGTCGGTCGGGTGCAGGTCCACGACGAGGCCGCACTGAAGCCGCGACTTGATCCGGTCCTCGAGGTCCTTGATCTCGCCGGGGGCCCGGTCGGCGGAGATGATGATCTGCTTGTGCTGATCGACCAAGGCGTTGAACGTGTGGAAGAATTCTTCCTGCGTGCTGTCCTTGCCGGCGATGAACTGGACGTCATCGACCATCAGCACATCGACCGAGCGGAAGAGCGACTTGAAGTCCATCATCTTGCGTTCACGCAGGGCCTGCACGAAGCGGTACATGAACTGCTCTGCCGAGAGGTAGACCACGTTCAGCTGCGGGTTCGACGTGCGCAACTCCCATGCGATCGCGTGCATCAGGTGCGTCTTGCCGAGGCCGACGCCGCCATAGAGGAACAACGGATTGAAGGTCACCGGGCCGCCTTCGGCCACGCGGCGCGCGGCGGCATGGGCCAGTTCGTTCGGCTTGCCGACGACGAAATTCTCAAACGTGAAGCGCGGATCCAGCGGGGCGGGCGGGAGAAGCTCTTCGCGGGGGTCGGCCGCGAGGCTTGCGGGCGCTGCCGTGGCAGAGGCGGCCGTGGCGGGGGCTGCGGCCTGGGTTGCGCTGTCGGACGGGCCCGGCTTCGCAGCGGTGTTCGCGGCGATCACGGTGAATTCCACACGGCGGATCGAGGCGTTGCAGGCCGAGATCTCGCCAAGGATCTTGTCGCCGAAGTTGCGCGAGACATAGTTGCCCGCGAAGGACGTCGGCGCACCGATCACTGCCACGCCATCGCGGGTGGCAGCCAGTTCCAGCGGCTCGATCCAGTTGAGAAAGTTGTTTTGCCCGACGGAGTCACGCAGCTTCTGCTTGACTTCGCCCCATTGTTCTTTCGTCATTTTGCCCCCAAGCGTTTATTGTCCGGCGGTACAAACGCCCGCAGCCGGTTCGGGCACGACCTGGACTGCCGAGGGATTTCAGAACGAAAACCACACCCGTCACGCCAAGCAGCAGCAAGGCGCGGCACTGGTGACCTGCCCAATCCCCCCACGGGATGTGCAGGCAAATGTGGTAGCCTGAACGACGAAGCTCTCAGAGGTACTCAACAGCTTGGCAGCTCGCCCTCTGGTTGCATCGTCTTGGCACGCTCATCGGATACGGTGTGAATGCCCCAGCCCAAGACACCCAACGCAGGCTGGTTATTCACGCTATCTGGCCTGTAAAGACCTGCCGTATCCCCCCAAGGCGACCGGAATCGCAAGATCGAAGTTAGCAACCGGTGCGGGAGGTGAGCAACCGCAACAACGCGCTTGACTCACACCGGTGTGAAAAGAATCTCCGGCCCGCACAAAACCGCCACACCAACAAAAAAAGGCACCGCCGAAGCGGTGCCTTTCTAACTCAACGGCTTAACCGGATCAGGCGATGGCCTTCACGCGCGCCGTAAGACGCGACATTTTCCGGGAGGCGGTGTTCTTGTGGAACACGCCCTTGGTGACGCCGCGCATCAGCTCGGGCTGAGCTGCCTGCAGGGCGGTTTGTGCCGCGTTTTTGTCGCCGGACGAGATCGCCTCTTCCACTTTACGCAGGAAGGTGCGGATCCGCGAGCGGCGCGCCTTGTTCACTGCCAGACGACGGTCGGCCTGGCGGGCGCGTTTCTTGGACTGAGGCGAATTTGCCATGGACGTTCGTCCCCTTTAGGGTTCGGTGTAATCTGAAGCCGCGTCTTTAGGGCCGACTCGTCAGTGAGTCAACACATACGGCCAGTGTTTCTTGCCGAAATGCGCAGGAATGCGCCCTCGGCGGTTGCAGGCGGGGGTTTGCACCATCCCGCCGCCCGCGTCAATCGCCTCTCCTCGTCCCCTCAGTCGCCGGGATCGCGCAGGTCCTTGCGATGCCACGGCGTGGGCTCGCCGACCTTCCGGCAGACCTCCCGCAGGGCGCCGCGCATCCCCTCCTCCAGCGTCGGGTGATAGAAGGGCATCTCCAGCACCTGCCCCGCCGACATGCCGCATTCGATGGCCCAGGCCAGCAGGTGCGCCAGATGCTCACCGCCGGGGGCCACGAGGTCCGCGCCGCTCAGCCGCCCGTCGCAGCGGCGGGCATGAATCCTCAATAAACCATGGGCTTCGTTCATCACGCGGGCCCGGCCCTGGTCCCCGTAGTCCGCGGTTCCGGTGACGGTCTCTGGGTCGCCCTCCTCTGGAAGGACGCCCACGGTGGCACAGTCCGGCCGGGTGAAGGTCACCGCAAGGGCGACCTTCCGACGGCGCGCCGCGACCTCGGGAAACCGCGCCGCATTGCGCCCCGCAATCGTGCCTTCGGCCGAGGCCTCATGCAGCAGGGGCCGCGCCCCATTTGCATCACCCGCGATGAAAATCGGCTGGTCTCCGCACTGCTGGGTGTCGGGATCGAAGAGCGGAACGCCCTTTTCGGTGAGCGTGAGTCCTGTGTTTTCCAGCGCGAGTCCGTCGAGATTCGGGGGCCGCCCGGTGGCGACGAGAATCTTTTCGAAGACCGCGCTCTGCCCGTTCCAGCCGAGTCGCACGCCCCCGGCCTCGAGCGTGACCTCGGGTTTGACCCCCATGTGCAGCGGAAACTCCCGCTCCAGCGCGTCGCGCAGCACCGCGCCCGTCGGCTCCGGCAGCCCGGCATAGGAGGTGGCCGCGTCGAAGACCGCCACCCGTACGCCCAACCGGGCGAAGGCCTGCGCCAGTTCCAGCCCGATGATTCCCGCGCCAATCACGCCAAGGCTCTCCGGCAGGTCCTCCAACTCGAAGACACTCTCGTTGGTCAGCAGACGGTCGCCCGCCACGCGGTAGGGCGGCGGCACGAAGGGGGCGGAGCCGGTAGCAATGACGACGGCTTTCGCGCGAACCCGGTCCCCGGTGTCGAGCGCCAGCTCTCCCGGCGCGGTGAAGGCGGCGCGGGCTTTCAGGGTCACACCGTCGGGCAATTCCGCGATCGTCTTGCGCACGCCCCCGGCGAACCCGTCGCGCAGGTGCCGCACCCGGTCCATCACGGCGGGGCCGTCGATGCGCGGCTCTGCATACACCCCGAGCGCTCCGGAGGACCGCGCCACATGCGCCGCCTCCGCCGCGGCGATCAGCAGCTTGGAGGGCATGCAGCCGTCGTGGGCGCAGGTGGTGCCCTTGAAATCCGGGTCGATCAGCAGGGTCCGCGCGCCGTTCTTGCGGGCGTGGCTTTCGGCGCTCAGCCCGGCGGTCCCGGCGCCGATCACGGCAACGTCGCAGTCATGGAGCATGGCAGGTCCTTTCCAGCAGGGTCCTCCGTGACCTATGCCGAATTGGCGCCGCGTCATCCCCTCGCGACCGGGCCCTCGCGACCGGGCCCTCGCGACCGGGCCCTCCCGACCGGGCGGGCAGAAACGACAAAGGCCGCCCGAAGGCGGCCTCGATCTCGCATCCTGCGCCCGATCAGCGGTCGCGGAACTGCGGCTCGCGCTTTTCCATAAAGGCGGACATGCCTTCCTTCTGGTCCTCGGTCGAGAACAGCGCGTTGAACAGACGGCGTTCAAAGAGCAGGCCTTCGGAGAGGGTCGCCTCGTCGGCACGGTTGACGGCCTCCTTGGCGGCCACGACGCTGATCATGCTCTTCTCGGCGATCTTGGCCGCGGCGGCCATCGCCTCTTCCTTCAGCTGCTTCAGCGGCACGACGCGGCTCACGAGGCCCGAGCGTTCTGCCTCTTCGGCATCCATGAAGCGGCCGGTCAGGATCATGTCCATCGCCTTGGCCTTGCCGACAGCACGGGTCAGACGCTGGGTGCCCCCGATGCCGGGAATGACGCCGAGATTGATCTCGGGCTGGCCGAACTTGGCGTTGTCGGCGGCAATGATGAAGTCGCACATCATCGCCAGCTCACAGCCCCCGCCGAGGGCATAGCCCGAGACAGCGGCGATGACCGGCTTGCGGGTGCTGCAGATGGCATCGGCCTCGGTCGCGAACAGATCGCCGACGAAGACATCGGTGAAGCTCTTCTCGGACATCATCTTGATGTCGGCACCGGCGGCAAAGTACTTCTCCGCCCCCGTCAGCACGACGCAGCGCACCTTGTCGTTGGTCCTGATCGAGGTCAGGAAGTCCGCCAGTTCGCCAAGCAGAACATCGTTCAGCGCGTTCATCGCGTCCGGTCGGTTCAGTTTCACCAGTGCGACGTGGTCTTCTATTTCGACGATGATCGTCTCATAGGCCATGAATTCAGCTCTCATCCGTTACGGCTAGGCACGATTCCCTAGCAGGTTCGGACTGTGTTTCAAGCTATCTTTGGCATTGCGGGCAGTAGAAGGACGACCGCCCGGACTGCACGATTCGAGCCACCATCGCCCCGCAATCCGGTGTCCGGCAGCGCAGGCCCTCGCGGCCGTAGACATCGAAATTGTGCTGGAAATATCCAAGCTCCCCATCGGCTTGGCGGAAATCCTTGAGCGAGGAGCCGCCCGCAGCGATGGCCTCTTCCAGCACCTGCCGGATGATCGGCACCAAGGCCTCGATCCGCGCCCGACCTATCCTTTTGCATAGGCGCGCCGGGTGAATTCCGCCACGGAACAAGGCTTCGCAGACATAGATATTGCCAAGTCCGGCCACCACGCGCTGATCCAGCAGCGCCGCCTTGATCGGCGTGCGCCGCCCGGCCAGCCGCTCGGCGAGGTAGGGCCCGTCGAAGGTGTTTCCCAGCGGCTCGGGCCCGAGACCCGAAAGCAGCTTGTGCCCCGCCTCTGCGCCCGTCGCCATCAGGTCCATCGCCCCGAAGCGGCGCGGGTCGTTGAAGGTGATCCGCGCACCGGAGCCCATGTTCAACACGACGTGATCGTGTTTCTCGGGGGCCGGATGATCGTGAACGAAGCGCCCCAGCGGATCGCCAGAGACCAGCATGCGCCCCGACATCCCGAGGTGGATCAGCAGCGTCTCGCCGCCCGACAGATCGGCAAGGATGTATTTAGATCGGCGCCGCAGGGCCAGCACCCGCTGGCCCGTGAGCCGGTCTGCCATGCCTTCGGGGAAAGGCCACCGCAGGTCGGGACGGTTCACCAGCGCCTCGGAAATCACCTCGCCCTCCATCACGGGGGCAAGGCCGCGGCGGACGGTTTCGACTTCTGGCAGTTCCGGCATCTTGTCCTCTCGCGGGGTCGCGTCGCATTGCAGCGGCGGCGCAGCGCCCTATAAGGAGGGGCAGGCCACAGAAAGCGCAAGGGCATGAACGAGAAAACCACTCACTTCGGCTTCGAGGACGTTCCGGAAAGCGAGAAGGCAGGGCGCGTCAAGGGCGTGTTCGGCTCCGTTGCCAGCAAGTACGACGTCATGAACGATGTCATGTCCGTCGGCATCCACCGCATCTGGAAGGACGCGATGATGGACTGGCTGGCCCCCCGGCCCGGCCAGACGCTGCTGGATGTGGCGGGCGGCACCGGCGACATCTCCTTCCGCTTCCTCGACCGGGCGGGCCACGGCCATGCCACCGTGCTGGACCTGACCGAGCCGATGCTGGTCGAAGGCCGCAAGCGCGCCGAGGCGGCCCAGATGGCCGACAGCCTCGACTGGGTCGTGGGCGACGCCATGAACCTGCCCTTCGACGACAACACCTTCGACGTTTACACGATCTCCTTCGGGATCCGGAACGTGACCCGCCCGCAGGAGGCCCTGAACGAGGCCTTCCGCGTGCTGAAGCCCGGTGGCCGGCTGATGGTGCTGGAGTTCTCGCAGCTGCCGAACCCGGCAATGCAATGGGCCTACGACCGCTATTCCTTCAACGTGATCCCCACCATGGGCAAGATGATCGCGAACGACCGCGACAGCTACCAGTACCTCGTGGAATCGATCCGCAAGTTCCCGGACCAGGAGACCTTCCTTTCCATGGTGCGCGCCGCCGGGTTCGAGAACGCCAAGTACCGCAACCTGAGCATGGGGATCGCCGCCCTGCATTCCGGCTGGAAGATCTGAGCGGATGCGCGGCCCGCACAACATCTGGCGGCTGGTTCGCACCGGCGCCACCTTCGAACGCACCGGCGCCATGGGCGAGGTGCTGGACGCCATGGATGCGCCGCCGATCCTGCGCACCGCGGCCCGGATCGCGGGCTGGCCGTTCCAGTGGCTGGGGCTGAAGGGCGACCCGGCGATGCCGCCTGTCACCCGGGCGATCACCGCCCTTGGGCCGGCCTACATCAAGTTCGGCCAGATCCTCTCGACCCGTCCCGACGTGGTGGGGCCCGAGATGGCGCAGCAGCTGCGCGTCCTGCAGGACAAGCTGCCCCCCTTCCCCACCGAGACCGCCAAGGCCGTGATCGAGGCCGAGTTGCAGCAGCCGGTGGACGAGGTCTTCTCGGAGTTCAGCGCCCCGGTGGCCGCGGCCTCCATCGCGCAGGTGCACCGCGCCCGCCTCGCCGACACCGGCGAGGAAGTGGCCGTGAAGGTCCTGCGCCCGGGCATCGAGCGGGCCTTCCGCAAGGATATCGACGCCTTTTATTTCGCCGCTTCGATCATCGAATTCCTCGCCCCCTTCTCGCGCCGCCTGCGGCCTTCGGAGGTGATCAAGCATTTCGACGGCGTGGTGCAGGGCGAGCTCGACTTCCGGCTCGAAAGCGCGAGCGCGAACCAGTTCGCCTCCAACACCGCCCATGACGAAGGCTTCACCCTGCCGCAGGTGAAATGGCACGAAAGCGGCCGCCGCGTGATGACCATGGGCTGGGCCGAGGGCCTGCCGCTGGGGGACAACGAGGCGCTGGATGCCGCGGGCCTCGACCGCGTGGCGATTGGCGAACGGGTGCTGCAGCTCTTCCTCAAGCACGCGCTGCGCGACGGCTACTTCCATGGCGACATGCACCAGGGCAACCTGAAGGTCGCGCCGAACGGCGACATCATCGCCTATGACTTCGGCATCATGGGGCATATCGACGAATACACCCGCCGGGTCTACGCCGAGATCCTCTATGGCTTCATCCAGCGCGACTACCGCCGCGTGGCCGAGGTGCACTTCGAAGCCGGCTACGTGCCCGCCGACCGGGACGTGGACGAATTCGCCCGCGCCCTGCGCGCCGTGGGCGAGCCGATCTTCGGCATGGACGCCACCAAGATCTCCATGGGCAAGCTTCTGTCCTACCTCTTCGAGGTGACGGAACGCTTTGGCATGGAGACCCGGATCGAGCTGATCCTGCTGCAACGCACGATGGTCGTGGTCGAGGGCGTGGCCCGCTCGCTGAGCCCGCAGATCAACATCTGGGAAGTCGCCCAGCCGGTGGTCACTGACTACATCACCCGCAGCCTCGGACCGCGGGCGGCGCTGCGCGACCTCGCGCAGACGGCACAGGTCATGGCCCGCTTCGGTCCGCGCCTGCCCGGTCTCGTGGAACAGGCGCTGATGAAGCAGGTGTCAGAGCAGACGCCGCCGCCGCGCCGCCGCTGGCCGGGGCTGATCGCAGCCGCGCTCACCGGCATGGCCATCGGCGCGGCGATTGCCCTCGCCGTGGCAGAGATGCTCTGAACCGGAGCGCATCGGCGCAATTTTGCGACACAGGCCGTTGAAAATCCGGCCTTGCCACGGCGCGGCTATGAAACCCGGGCGGCATTCCCTAGTGTCGCAAAAAAGAAGTCCTTTGCAGGGAGAGACATTTTGAACGCGCGCAATCTGCTTGCCGTTCTGGCGGTCATGGGCGCTTCCGCTCCGGTCGCAACGCAGGCCCAGACCACCCAGCTCACCAACATGTTCGGCAACCCCGGCGGGCTGATCGACATGCCCTCTGCGGAAGTGGCCCCCGACGGTGAACTGGCGACGACCCTCAGCTATTTCGGCGGCTCGTTCAAATCGACCCTGTCCTTCCAGATCCTGCCTCGGGTCAGCGGCTCGTTCCGCTACACCGGGATCGACGGGCTCGATTCCACCGGGTTCGACACCTACTACGACCGCAGCTTCGACATCAGCGTCCTGCTGCTGAAGGAATCGACCAGCTGGCCGGCGCTCTCCATCGGCCTGCGGGACTTCCTCGGCACCGGGCTCTACGGGGCGGAATACATCACTGCCACCAAGGGCTTCATGGACGGGCGCCTGCGCGTGACCGGCGGCCTTGGCTGGGGTCGTCTGGGCGGCACCAATACGATCGGCTCCACCGGCACCCGCCCGACCGAGATCCTCGGGCAGGGCGGTATCCCGACCTATGACCAGTGGTTCCGCGGCGATATCGGCGTCTTCGCCGGCGTCAGCTACGCGGCCACCGACAGGCTGACGCTGAAGGCGGAATATTCCTCCGACGCCTACGAGCTGGAGACCGTCACCAACGACACCTTCGACCGCAAGTCCGACTGGAACGTCGGCGTCGACTACCAAGTGACCGATTACCTCAGCCTCGGCGGGTACTACATGTATGGCAGCGAGCTGGGTGTCTCGCTCCGCATGGCGCTGAACCCGCGCAACCAAGGTGTCGCCGGTGGCGCCGAGACCGCCCCGCCGCCGGTGCGGCTGCGCGCGCTCTCCTCCGTCGATGACCTCGGCTGGTCCGAGGTGGCCTCGCAGCAGAACGGCTACAAGTCCGAACTCGCCGACGAGTTGAGCGGCTATGGCATCTACCTCGAGGCCGCGACGCTGAAGCCGCGCCAGGCCATCGTGCAGATCCGGAACGAGCGCTACGACATCGAATCCCAGGCCATCGGCCGTACCGCGCGGGTCATGTCCCGCGTGCTGCCGGGCTCGATCACCAGCTTCACCATCGCCCAGAACGTGAACGGCATGCCCACCGGCTCCGTCACGCTGCAGCGCGCCGACATCGAACAGCTCGAGATGTCGCCCGCCGAAACGATCCGCGAGAAGGCGGTCTTTGCCTCCGGGCTGGCCGCCTCCGAGGCCGCCGTGCTGGACGAGACCTATCCCCGCCTCGACTGGAGCTTCGGCCCCTTCCTGCGGCTCGGCTTCTTCGACGTGAACAACCCGCTGCGCGCCGACCTCGGCCTGCGGGCCCGCGGGGCGCTCTTCCTGACCCCCGGCCTCGTGGTCTCGGGCTCCGTCACCTCGAAACTGGCGGGAACGCTGGACGAGATGAGCAGCCCGAACACCGGCACCGTCAACGGTGTGCCGGTCGTGCGCTCCGACAGCTCGCGCTACCAGACCGGGCCCGATCCGCGGCTCGAGACGCTTTATGCGTCGCAGTACCTGCAGTTCACGCCCGACGTCTATGGCCGCCTCACGGCCGGTTACCTCGAACAGATGTATGCCGGCGTCTCCGCCGAAGTGCTCTGGAAACCCGAGGACTCGCGCCTCGGGATCGGGGTCGAGGCCAACTACGCCAAGAAGCGGGACTATGATGGCGGCTTCGGCTTCCAGGACTATGACGTCTACACCGGCCACGTCTCGGCCTATTACGATATCGGCTGGGGCTTCCACGGCCAAGTCGACGTGGGCCGCTACCTCGCCGGCGACTGGGGCGCGACCGTCGCCATCGACCGCGAGTTCGACAACGGCTGGACCATCGGGGCCTATGCCACCAAGACCGACATCTCGGCCGAGGACTTCGGCGAGGGTTCCTTCGACAAGGGTCTGCGCTTCACCGTGCCGCTGGCCTGGGCGCTTGGCACGCCGAGCCGCCGCTCGAGCAACTTCTCGATCCAGTCCCTGACCCGCGACGGCGGCGCACGCCTGAGCGTGCCGGGGCGGCTCTACGACGCCGTCCGCGACTCGCATGAGCCCGAGATGGCCAAGACCTGGGGGAAATTCTGGAGATGAGCGTGACGCGCAAGTTCAAGACAGCAGCCGCCGCTCTGGTCGTGCTGACCCTCGCCGCCTGTGGCACCACCGAGGGCCGGCAGGAAGCCGTCAAGCGGGTCGTGGCCTCCTTCACGCCCGGCAAGGGCCAGTCGAACCACACCGTCAGCCAGGCCGAGATCCAGGGGGCCCTGCAGCGGTTCAACGGGCCGATGCTGCTGGCACAGGTGCCCTCGCGCAACAGCACCGCCGTGCTGCGGCGGATCGCCTCCAACGGGCCCTACGAGACCTTCATCACCGGCGACCGGCGGACCCTGACCATGGTGGACGGTATCCTCACCGGGACCCGCGGGCTGGGGCAGGACATCATGAACGCCACCGACCGCGAGGTCCGGCAACTGGTGACCACCCGCAAGGGCGGCGTGGCGAACCGGTTCCGCCGCTACCTCGACGCCGAGAACCACACCTACGAGCAGTCCGTCACCTGCTACGTGGAGCGCGCCGGAAGCGAGGCGGTATCGGCCGGCGTCGTCTCGGCCTCGACCACGGTGATGACCGAGAAGTGCCTGAACAAGGAAGAGGAATTCGAGAACACCTATTGGGTCGACGGCAACGGCCTTGTGGTGAAGTCGACCCAGTGGGTCGGGCCCGACAACGGCTATCTCGAGATCCAGTACCTGCGCCGCTGACCGCGCAACCGGCAGAGACCCGCCGGTGATCACACCGTGTCGACCGGGCGGCGCAGCCCGGTCACATCTTCCATCAGGATGCGCCCGCCGCCCTTCAGCACCAGTAGCAGCGTGCCATTCTGCGACTGGCTCTCCGTGATCAGGCCGTAGGTTTCCATCCGGTCCGTGGCGGCGACCGCATCGTCGATGATATTCTCCAACTCGAAACTGTAGTAGCCATAGGGCAGCACCGCGCCGCTGTCGTCGGTTCCGTCCCAGGTCACCGGATCGGCCGAGACCGGAACCTCGAACCGTGCCATCTGGGTGCCCGATTCGTTGCGCACTACGACGAAGGCCGCCTCGGCCGCGGCCAGCGGGTTCGGGGACAACGTGACCGCGTCCCCCTCCCAGTAGGCGGGTGCGAGGCTGCGCGCCTCCATTCCGACCCAGCCCGATGTCTGGGCGAGGCTCGAGATCGCCATCTGGCCATGCAGGCTCTCCAGCAACTGGTTCGTCAGCACCTGCTGCTCCACCCCCGAGAAGGTGGCGAGCTGCACGGCAAAGTCATCCGCATCTACCGGGTCCAGCGGATCCTGATTGGTCAGCTGCGTGGCCATCATGTTGAGGAAGGTCTGGAAATCCGAACTTAGGATCGCCCCCGCCTTGGCGCTTGCGGCGACATTCGCCCCGGTATTCGAGACCTGCTGCGCAGCCGCTGCGCTGGTAATCGAGTCTGTCATGGTCAAGGCGTCTCCTAAAGTCTGAGGTCCAGCCCGGCCAGCACAGCCGGATCGTTCACTGCCGGGGGCGGCGCAGGATCCATCGCGACCGGTCCAGCAGCCGGGGCCCGCATCCCGTCCGTGCGTTCCTGTCCCGTGTCCCTGTCCCGACCGCCTGCGCTGTCCCCCGCGCCGTCCTGCCGGTCAAAGAGGAGGCGGACGTCCCCGTATCCCTCCTCCTGCAATTCCTTCATCAGCGGGTCCGCATGGCGGCGCATCAGATCAAGTGTCTCCGCGCGTTCCGCCGTGATATGCAGGAAGACACCGCCCTCCATATGATGCACTGCCATCCTCACATGCCCCAGTTCCTCCGGGCGCATCCGCACCTCGACTGCGGTATCCACGACGCTGCGCGCCGCAGCGGCGACCTGCTGGGCCATCTGCCGGACCGCGGCCTTCGGATGGTGCAACAGATCGGCCTGCACCTCGCGCGTCGGAGCGGACATCCCGCGCTCCTCGGGGGCCATCGAAGACGGCCCAACAGAGAGCAACATCTCATCGGGCGCCTGCAGCGCCCCACCATCGCCTGATGCGCCTCCCTCCGCGTTCCTCGCTCTCAGAGCCGCAGCCTCGGGCATCATCTTCGTCATGGGCGATGCCACGGGACGAGAGGAGGCGTATGGCGAAGACCTCAGGTCTTCAGCCTCCCGCGGGGCGTCGAACGAACGCCCCCTTCGGTTCTCCAATACCGGCCCGGCGCGCAGGAGAGGCCTGTCTTCAAGCGCTTGCGGCTGAGGCTGAGGATGAGACTGAGGCTTTTGATGTGCTTCAGGCGAAGCAGTCCAGCCACTGACATGCGGGGCAAGACGAGCCTGTGTCTGGCCGCCCGTGTCGAGCCGCTCGGTCAACTGAGGTGGCCGCAACGGCCTTGCCGCGGCACGCGCGGCGATTGTGCGAACGGGCAGCGCCACCTTGCAGGGCAGCTCAGCCAGCACGACCGCACCTGGCTTGGATTCTGGACGGAGCGCCTGCGCGCCTTCCCCACTCAACGGATCAAGGGCCGGCTGCGCCTCGGTCTTGCGATTTTCGGTTAAACCATCCTGACGCACTGAGGAATAACCGGTCACGCTTGCCGTTTTCTGCGTACCAATTGTAGGCCGCGTCGCGCCAATCCGGGCGCCGCCCCACCCGACTGGCACACCCTCTGGGTGGCCGGCATCCCGACTTTTACCTTCACGCGTTGTGAACGCCCCGTCCCCCGTCTCCACAGGCCCCGCGACAGGGCTTGCATTGGGTCCCGCCGTACGATCGCGCGCCAAACGCGCACCCCAAGAGGCGACAGAAGCAAATTTCTTTACCTTGGCGTTCGGCGCGTGGCGGGCGGGGGCCTCATGCAAACGCTTCCGGATAATCGGCTGCCGGTCTCGGCCTTCACTCCGTCCTGAATCGCGCTTGCCATCTTCCGCGCCTGCTACCCATGCGCTCTCCGGTCTCGAAGCCACACGTTCCCGCGGCCCATCCACCAAGGCCCCATGCGGAGGAACGTCGGTCGAGCGCGTCGCTGCCACCTTCGCCGAAACCGCTGAGACTGATCCCGTTCCGACATCGCCTAGGGACGCTGCACGTCTACCTTGTGAGTCCGCCATTCCCCTACCGGAGTTCTCCCGAGAAGCCCGGGGCGACGGAGGTTCCGCCTGTGTCATGAAGGAGGATGGCACGTCCGCGGAAGAGGACACTCCGCCTTGCACCTCGCGCGTCATGACGCCTGATGCGATGACGCGCTGTCGTGGCTCACCCGATGCGAGAGACCGGGGCGCATCCAAAGCTGGGGTACGGGTTCGCTCATGGCCCGGAGCGGTCAAAGACTGACCCGAGCCGGGCTCACTATCCGCTCTCGGCACCGGCACGGCTCCGGCATTCTCACGGGGGAGTTCTGATCGCGTCGCGGGCACGTGCGCTCGCAGAAGCAGACCGCCTGCATCCTGACGAAGCGCTGGTGAAGGCACATCTGACGGGCCTGCTGGCTGGGTCGAGCGGTTCATTGCCTCCCTGCGGCCTACAATTGCCACTCCTCTTCGAAGACCAAGCCCGTCGTCCATGCGCGGGGTATCGGTCGAACCGCGGTGATGCATGCCTGAACCGAGCGCGGTCAACTGCACAGGCCCTGATGTTCCACCTGCTGCCCTCAGCAAATGGTTCCCCGTATCCGGGCTGGTCTCATCGCTCGCACCACCGGCATTGAGCCCAGCCCTATACGCGGCGGCTGACCCTAGTGGGACAGTGGGTTCATCCCCCGCGCCGGTAGCAGAGGCCACATTCGCGCTCATCGGGCCCGCCACAGTGGAATCGAGCCTGGCCGGGGGAACCATGGCGCCCTGTATGCGTGCGTCACTACCACTCAGACTCGTCTGCGAAGGCGCCAGAGGGGGGGTGACAGAACTTCGCGCGACACCCGCGTTCTGCCCAGCATGACGTTCTGTGAGTTTCTGGATTTTTGTGCTGTCCCCTCTGGGCTGGAGCTGCGTGAAACGCCCTATCCGGCCATGCTCATGGCGAGCCCCCTCAGCCACTTTTTCAGGCCCGGAGACCAGGTCGCGGCCATGCATCGTGCTTTGCCGCATTTCCGTCCGGGTAGGGTTCTGTGGGTTTGCATTAACTGAAACCTCTACCTCACGCTCAATGCGCCGCACTTGGTGCTGTGACCCGCCCATGGCACGCTGCGGACCGCCATTGGCGTCCGCAGAGGCAGTTCTGGTCGACATCGGTTCCTGAACCAAGGGCCACATCACCTCGCGGTGTGGCGCTGTCCTCACCTTCCCGGAATGGCGCGCAGCAATCTGATTGCTCTGTACATCCGACGTACCCGTCGCTCGCGCCGGCACCTGCAGGCGTGGCACTTCCACCCGCACGTCGCCTTTGAAATCAACCGTGACCTGTCCGTTCGGACGGCGCCCTGCCAGCGAATACGCCGCACCAATATTGGCCCGGCCCCGATCATCACATTCGGAAGAACCGGCGAATGCACTCGTCCCTGCTGAGCCCGCGGACGTGCCTGCCAAGGCACTCAGCCATGGCCTCTCACCCTCCCCCTCGAATCGGCGTCCGAGGGACGTCGCCGATGGCGGCCCCTTTAGGACAGCTCCGTGCCAGTCGCCCGGGGGCTCAAGCGGGGGCCGATCCAAGGTCGATCCACGCGGCACACCGTCTCGCGCCTGCGTCGGTACATCGGTAAAGGCGGGGAGGGGCCGGCCCAACGTCCGCGCCTCATCGATGCCCGAAATACGCGGACTGGAAGCCGGTTCCGGGGTGTCACCCGGTGCCGGGTCCAAGATACCTCGTGCACCTTCCTCGGCCGCCCCCTGTTCCGAGGGCTGGCGAACCGGCAGCGACCCGCGCGACTCGGCCGTATTCGACTGGTGCTGCCGTCGCTCGTGAGGTGAAATGTGCTCGTGCAGTGACAGGGCAGTGCGAGCATCCGGCGTCGTACGGGCCACATCATACTCATGTAGGGCCTCTGATCGCTCTACACGGCTCATATCCTGGACGCGTTGGCCAGCAGGCTTCGTTGCGCCGAACATCGTCGGCACGGCCCCTAGATATTGAAGCGCGGCAATGTTCGGTCTTTCCGCGCGCAGCAGCCGCTGTGGCGCAGTCGCCCCCTCATCCTGCGACCACGCCACTTTCGTTTCCCCGTATTCGGCAGCGCCGTCGCGTCCGGAAGCACCATCACGAGACCATTCACTTCCACTAGCAACCGGTCCGCCTGCAGAGGCGCCTGCGGCCTGAGAGACGGGTCCCAAGCGTGCGTTTGCCGGTTGAGCGCCGTTCTTCGTGATTTCGTCCCGACCTCCAGGTGTATCGAGGGTCGGCGATGATCGAGCGATGACTGGCTTGGGCGATTCTGGCGTCGCGGCCTGCATCTCGCGGCCCATCGTCCCGCCCCGAAAGCCCGGCACAGATCCCCCGGCGTCATTGCGATCACCGGACCTTGCGGCAGCGCCGTCACTCGAACGCGGCGCATCTTCAACTACGAGTGGCAGAACATTTGTCTCACCTCGGGCTGACGGCTCCCAGGAGCGCGCCGCCTCCCCGTCTCTGCGCAGATCGAGAAGACCCATAGACCTGGTTCCTTGCGCTTCAGGCGCCTGTTCGCGGCCTTCCCATTCAAACGAAAAGTCGCCTAACCGAGTCGGGGTGTCCGATAGCTGCCATCCGGGCTCATCGATCAAGGGCTCAACCTCGGAAGCAGACGACGCCTCCGACTCTCGCCATTTTCCTGAAGTTTCGTCATCCGACGGGTCGGAGCCCGAGCTAACGTGCGCATTCTCCGGGCCGCCGCCACTCTCAAGCTCCATGAAGGAGGCGAACGAGGCCGCGGTGGGGTCCTCCGTCTTTTGCAGATCGTCACGCTGGGGGCGGAACGCGGTCAGGAGGGTCAGGATGGCAGAGGGTGTCATGCGTGCCTCGGGAATTCTTCCTTCGTGCACTCAGACTGCCCCCCTTTGATTACCACATCTTTACCGGTCCACGGCCAGACTTGGGGAAACTAGGTCCAATTGGAGCTAACCAATGCCTGATCCTGTTGCCGGCATATCCACCGCTGCACCGCCATCACGCGTCGACCCCGCCCTGCGCGCGGCGGCGATGGAGTTGGAGGCTGCCTTCCTCTCTGAAATGCTCAAGGCCGCCAAGCTGGGCGAAGTCCCCGAGGGCTTCGGTGGTGGCGCCGGAGAGGCGCAGTTCGCGTCTCTGCTGCGCGACGAACAGGCTCGGGCCATGGCTGCGGCCGGCGGGATCGGCCTTGCAGAAACCCTCTTCAACGCACTGAAAGAAAGGCAAATTCATGGATACTGACGATGAAAGAGACCTGTTCCATACTCTTGATACCCTCTTGGAGGAAGAGCGGCGCGTGCTACTCGCCGGTGACCTGACTGCGATCCGAGCCCTCCTTGAACGCAAGGAAACCCTGATCGAGCAGCTCGGCACGCTTGAAGGAGCGGCTGAGCGCGAGTTGCAGGGGCTGCAGGTCAAGGCTCTGCGGAACCAGGCGCTGCTCGACGGCACCCTGCGGGGGATTCGCACAGTTGCGACCCGGATGGGCACGTTGCGGCGGATTCGCAAGACGCTCGAAACCTACGATGAGGCCGGGCAGCGCCGGGAAATCACGACACAGCAGGATCACCAGGTCGAGAAGCGTGCCTGAAGTTCGCTGGATGCCGGCGAATTGCATCAAATCGACTACATTGGCCCGGGAGGAGTTAGGGTTCCGTTAGGTCTTCAACGTGCATTGTGCCCCTGCATCCGATCCGGATGGCGCGGCCCGGTTCTGAACATCGTTCAGAAGATGGCTGCAATGGTCAGAACGACATGGCACCCGGCGCTCAGCGGCAAACGCCCTGCGCGAACGGCATATGTAACCGCGCCAAAACGCGCTGTACGACCAAGGGAACATCGTATGTCCAGCATTCTGACGAACAACAGCGCGATGGTTGCGCTGCAAACCCTGAAATCGGTCAACAAGTCGATGACCGAGACCCAGAGCCAGATTTCCACCGGTAAACGCGTCGCCGACGCGAAAGACAACTCCGCAGTCTGGGCCATCTCGAAAGTGATGGAATCCGACGTCGCGGGCTTCAAGTCGATCTCCGAGTCGCTTTCACTCGGCGAATCCACCGTGGCGACCGCCCGTGCCGCCTCTGAGACGGTGACCGATCTCCTGACCCAGATGAAGGGCAAGATCATCGGCGCACAGGAAGAAAACGTCGACCGCAACAAGCTTCAGACCGATATCCAGGCGCTGAGCGACCAGATCGAAAGCGTGGTCACTGCCGCCCAGTTCAACGGTCTGAACCTGCTGCAGGGCTCCGAGGATGTCGAGGTTCTCTCGTCCCTCGACCGGGCGAACAACGGCACCGTGTCCTCCAGTTCGATCACCGTTGCCCGGCAGGATCTCACCTTCGACGCTGGGTCCTACAACGCGGCGGGGACCGATCTCTCGGCCAACGCCACGGCCTCCGCCGCGGCTGCGGTGAACACGGCGATCACCGAAACCCTGACGCTTGCCACCGCGCAGTCGATTGGCGACGTGCTGCGGCTGCAAATCGGCGATGAGACGGTTGCATTCACCGCCACCACCACCACGCTGAACGATGCGGCTGCCGGGCTGACTGCGGCGATCAACGCAGCCGGGATCGAGGGCATCAGTGCCTCGGCGACCGGTGCGGCAATCACGCTGTCGTCCACCGTTGCCTTCGAGGATACCGCGCTGGCCTACAGCTCCACGGGCGGGACGACCGGTACCTATACCGGCGACGCGGCTCTCGAGGCGCGTGCGGAGACGGTGACCTTCTCCGCCACCGCCGGCGTCAACGAAGGCGACGGTTATCGCGTCACCATCGGCTCGCAGGACTTCGACTACGTCGCGGGCAAGAACGAGACCTTCGAGGACGTGGCGAACGGCCTGAAGGTGGCGATCGATGCAGCCGGCCTGGCCGACATTTCGACCGCCGTGACAACCAACAGCTCCGGCCAGTATGTGCTGCAGGTTGACAATGACGGCGCCTCCCTCGCCTTCGCCGCAGCCGGCCGTTCCGACGGTGAAGCAACCGGTGGCCTTGCCGGGCTGAGCAATATCGATGTGACGACCGATGAAGGCACGGCAGCCGCCCTGCAGAATATCGAGACCTACATCGACACCGCGATCGACGCGGCAGCCTCCTTCGGTTCTGTCCAGGGCCGGATCGAGACCCAATCGGCCTTCATTGGCAAGCTGACGGACTCCCTGAAATCCGGCATCGGCTCTCTGGTCGATGCCAATATGGAGGAAACCTCGGCGCGGCTGCAGGCCCTGCAGGTGCAACAGCAGCTGGCCATCCAGGCCATGGCAATTGCCAACCAGGCACCGCAATCCCTGCTGTCGCTCTTCGGCTGACGGTAACCTCGGGGGCGCCTCCCGGCGCCCCCGAGTTCCATTCCCTTAACCCTTCGCAATAGGGAAGGACGTGACGTGACCCCCCATGCTCAGGCGTTACGCGCATATGCCCAGACCACGGCGCCGACCCGCACCGCACGCGGTACCGAATACGAGGTATTCGCCCGGATCACGCGTCAGCTGATCACCGCCGCTCGCAGTGCCAAACAGGATTTCCCCGCACTGACCAAGGCGCTCCACGACAATCGACAGCTCTGGACGCTGCTGGCCGCCGACGTCGCCGACGATCTCAACGCCCTGCCGGACGAGTTGCGCGGGCGCATCTTCTACCTGTCCGAGTTCACGCGGCTTCATACATCGAAAGTTCTCAAGCGCGAGGCATCGGTCGCCCCCCTGATCGAAGTGAACACCGCGATCATGCGCGGGCTCCGGCAAGAGGGGGGCGCCAAGTGACCGGCCTCGTCCTCAAGCTCAGCCCGAAGGAGCGGGTCTTGATCAACGGCGCCGTGATCGAGAATGGCGACAGGCGGTCGCGCCTGTCCATCGTGACGCCGAATGCCCACATCCTGAGGCTGCGGGACGCGATCCATCCGGAAGAGGCGACGACCCCAGTGCGGCGTGTCTGCTATGCGGCACAGTTGGTGTTGACCGGTGATGCCGACCCTGCCGAGGTGCGCTTGCAGCTGTTGCGTCGGATCGAGGAGCTGAGCCAGATCCTCACGGATCCGGACAGCCGGCATCTCCTCGCCGCCGCCACGGAGGCCGTGATCGAGGACCAATATTACCAGTGCCTCAAATCCCTGCGCGCGCTCCTCCCACGAGAGGATCGCCTGCTGAACAGGAGGTTGTCGTGATGTTTCAACCCATCCTGCCCATGGGAGGATTGGCCGGCTGGGCCGTCCTGTCACGCACTTACGAACTGCAAACGCGGTCCTTCAACGCCTCTCCGGCGATTACCCGTGACACCGATTACTTCGCGGAGAAGATTGGCGAAATCAATACGGCCGAGGAGTTGGTCGCCGACCGACGCCTCTTGCGGGTGGCCCTTGGTGCCTACGGGCTGGAGGATGATATCAACAGCAAGGCCTTCCTCCAGAAGATCCTCGAGGGCGGGGTCATCAACCAGGAGTCCCTGGCGAACAAGCTCGCGGATGACCGCTACAAGCAATTCGCCAAGGCCTTCGGTTTCGAACTTGGCACCCCGAACACCAAGCTGTCCGACTTCCCGGAGAAAATCGTTGACCGATTTCGCCGGCAGCAGTTCGAGGTCGCCATCGGTGAACAGGATCAAACGATGCGCTTTGCCCTGAATGCCGACCGCATGCTGGAGGAGTTTGCCGCCGCCTCGGGCGCGGATGACACGAAGTGGTTCCGGCTCATGGGAAATGCGCCGCTCCGCAAGGTGATGGAGACCGCCCTGGGATTGCCGGAGAGCATTGGCAAGCTCGACATCGACCGGCAGTTGGAAGACTTCAAGGATCGCGCGGCGCGCCAGCTGGGGGGGAGCGGGTTCGCCCAATTCGCGGATAAGGATGCGCGCGACGCCGTCGTTCAACGCTACCTCGCGCGCGCGCAAGTCTCGGACATCGCGACGCAATCGACCGCATCGATCGCGGTCAGCCTGCTGGAGAACAGCGTTGCCTTCGCCAAGTTTTTCCGGCGCTGATCCCTGCTGGCCCAGCACTTCGCCAGCTCACCCTCAGCAAGAGGCTCCGCAAGGCGTTTCGAGACCCCCAACGTCGACATAGGAGACGCTCAGTCTTTCCGGCCAATGCTCTGCCGCCGTTTCATCGCTCACCGTGTCGGTCGGCGGCTGCCACCGGAAAATCCCACCGAAACAGGTGTCCGGGCACAGAGAAGATCGTCAAAGGCAGCGAACCAACCTGACCGTTCGGGCGGCGGCTGCGACGCAGGGCGCTGCGGCAGTTACGCGGTGCGCGATCCATCGGAGGGCGGACCATCGGACGGCGGGCCCGCCATCGCGCGCCCCGCGTGCGACGAGGCAATCCGTCCGCCACCGGCGCGCAGGCGCGCGGCCTGCCCCCCGCCCCGCGACACAGGCGGTTGTACGGCCCGCGCGCGGCGCAGAATCAGCCGCAAGCGATCAAAGCTATGCGCCACCCCTTGCGGCGCGGTTTCCGCCACGAAGGCATCCAGTTCGGGCCAGGCCCGGACGGCGGCGTCCAGTGCCGGATCGCTGCCTTCGGTGTAGAGACCCGCGCGGATCATCATCTCGGACTGCTGATAGCTGCCCATCAGCTGCCGCGCCTCGGCGATCAGCGCGTTCTCATCCTCCGTCGCCGCGCCGGGCAAGCTGCGTGAGACCGAGCGCAGCAGGTCGATCGCCGGAAACCGCCCCCTTTCGGCAATGCGCCGGTCCAACACCACGTGGCCATCCAGCACCCCGCGCAGAATATCAGCGACGGGTTCCTCCATGTCGGAGCCCGCCACCAGCACCGAGAAGATGCCCGTGATGGTCCCCGCGCCATCGGCGCCGGGGCCCGCGCGTTCGCACAGCTCCATGATCACGTGTGCGGTCGAGGGCGGATAGCCCCGCAGCGCCGGCAATTCGCCCGAGGCCGCGGCCACCTCGCGGTGCGCTTCGGCAAAGCGGGTGATGGAATCGGCGAGCAGCAGGACCCGGGCTCCCTGATCGCGAAAATGCTCCGCCACGGCCATCGCCGTCCAAGCGCAGCGCCGCCGGACCAGCGGCGAACGGTCGGAGGTCGCGGCCACGATGATGGAGCGCGCCATGCCCTCCGCCCCCAGAACCTCCTCGACGAACTCACGCAGCTCGCGCCCGCGTTCGCCGATGAGCGCGATCACGACAAGATCCGCGTCGAGGTGACAGGCCAAGTGGGCGAGCAGACTGGATTTTCCCACGCCGGAGCCCGCGAAGAGCCCAATCCGCTGCCCCTCGACGATCGGCAGCAGGGTGTTGAAGACGGCCATGCCGGTTTCCAGCCGCGGCCCCAGCCCGCGCCGCGTTGCAGGCGCGGGGGGCGACGCCCTTAGCGGCCGGTCTTCGCCGCCGGGCAGCAGGCCATCGCCATCCAGCGGCGCGCCGTAAGGATCGATCACCCGCCCGACCCAGCTTCGATCCGGGGCAATGCCGACCGGGCCCAGAAGGACGACACGGTCCCCCAGGGAGACACCGTCCGGCGGTGCATCGGGCATCATCGCCAGCGAGTCGCGTCCGAGCTGCAGGACCTCCCCGCCGAGGGTGCTGCCGTCCTGCCGGCAGAGGCGCAGCAGGTCCCCCATGCGCGCCTGCCGATGCAGGCCCGTGACGTGCAACACCCCGCCGGCCACGGCGGAGAGCCGCCCGACGGCATGCACCGGCTTCACGCGGCCAAGCGCGGCCCGAAGGCCGTCCAGTGACGTATGGCGCATGCGGTCGCTCCCTTCATCTGGTCCCAACCATTTCTAAAGGAATCAGCGTTAAGCCTTGATTGAAGCCAATCGAGGGAGAAGCCCCGATGTTCCAAGACCTCGACATGTTCCGCTTGTCCTCCGCCATGGCCGCCCACGCCGGGCAGCGTCAGGGCGTCATTGCGCAGAACATCGCGAATGCAGATACGCCGGGCTACAAGGCCCGGGATATCTCGCCCTTCGCGGACATCGTGCGGGGGGAGGGTCTGTCCGTTCTCCGCGCGACGCGACCGCGACATCTCGATGCGCCGGATGGCCGCATCTCCACGGCCCGCGTGCGAGAGGAGCACGTGGCCAACAGTCCCAATGGAAACTCCGTCGGCCTCGAGGAAGAGATGCTCAGGGCGGTCGAGGTGCGCCGTCAACATGACCGCGCGCTCGCGATCTACCGCAACGGCCTCTCGATCCTGCGCACCAGCCTCGGTCGCGGCTAGGGGGGCTCATGTCAGATTTTGCAAATTCCCTGTCGGTATCGGCCAGCGGGCTGAAAGCCCAGGCGCAGAGGCTGCGCTTCGTGTCGGAGAATATCGCCAACGTCGATACACCGGGATACCGGCGCAAGACGGTGCCGTTCGAAAGCGGCACCGGCGTCGGAGGCGGCGAGGGGGAGGTACGGACCGGGCCGGTGAAACTGGACCCCTCCGACCTGGCGGTGATCTACGATCCGTCACACCCGCTCGCCGATGCCTCGGGGCGGTACGAGGGCTCGAACGTGGCCCTCGTGATCGAGATCGCGGACGCGCGCGAAGCGCAGCGAAGCTACGAGGCCAACCTCAAGATGTTCGACCAGGCCCGGCAGATGTCCTCGGCCCTGCTCGACCTGCTGCGCAAGTAACGGAGGTCCAGAATGGATATACGCGCCCTCACCGCGGCCCAGAAATACCAAGCCGCCCGCCCCGCCACCGAACCGATCCCCGGCGGCCGCACCGCCGGCGACGCGCTGCGCGACCTTGGCCGCGATTTTGCCACCACCCTGCAGGAGGGGGAGGACATGGCCCGCGCGGCGATGACCGGGTCGGTCGACCCCCACGCCCTCGTGCAGGCCCTCTCGCAGGCCGAACTGGCGGTGGAAACGGTGGTCACCGTCCGCGACAAGGTGGTCGAAGCCTACCAGGAAATCCTGCGGATGCCGGTCTGAACGATGGATGGTCTGAGCGATGGATGAGGGCCAGTTCTTCGACGTCCTGCGGCAGGGTCTCTGGGTTGCGGTGATCACCTCGGTCCCGATCCTCTCGGTCGCCCTCGTGGCCGGGCTGGTGGTGGGGCTCTTCCAGGCCCTGACCTCGATCCAGGAGATGACGCTGACCTTCGTGCCGAAGCTCATGGCGATCGTGGTGATCTACTGGCTCTCGATGGGCTTCATGACCCAGACGCTCGTGTCCTATTTCCAGACCCGGATCATCCCGATGATCGCCGGGTTCTGACGGAGGCCCCCATGGACAACACCGCCTATACGACGCTCACCCGCCAGCTCGGCCTGATCCACGAGATGCAGATCGTGGCCAACAACATCGCCAATGCCGCCACCACCGGCTACCGGCAGGAAGGCCTCGTCTTCTCCGAATACGTCCTTGCGATCGACGGGGGGCCCTCCGTCTCGATGGCCACCGCGAACGTGCGGCGCACCTCGGAGGTGCAGGGCGCCCTGACGATGACGCGGGCCCCCTACGACTTCGCGGTCGAGGGGGACGGCTTCTTCCTGATCCAGACCCCGCAGGGGGAACGGCTCACCCGCGCCGGGGCCTTCTCGCCCTCCGCGACCGGGGACCTCGTGACCAACGACGGCTACCCCGTGCTCGACCTCGGCGGTGCCCCGGTCTTCGTGCCCCCCGATGCCGGCGACCTCGCGCTTGCGGCAGATGGCACGCTCAGCGCGGGCGGCCAGCCGCTTGCGCAGCTGGCCGTGGTCGAACCCGTCGATCCCGAGGGCCTCATCCGCGAGGATGGCGTGCGCTTCCGGGCCGAGGGGGGCTTTCAGCCGGTCGAGATCCCGCGCGTCGTGCAGGGGTTTCTCGAGACCTCCAACGTCGATCCCGTCAGCCAGATCGCGCGGATGATCGAGGTGCAGCGCGCCTATGAACTGGGGCAGAGCTTCCTCGATGCCGAGGATGAGCGCGTCCGCACCGCCATGAAAACCTTCATCAAGTAGCCCGACAGCCGAGCACCCGGCCCCCGGCAAGGCCCGCCAGCCGGCACCCCTGAAAGGAGATCAGAATGCGCGCCCTCTTCATCGCCGCCTCGGGCATGGCCGCCCAGCAGATGCGGGTCGAGACCGTCTCGCAGAACCTCGCGAACATGTCGACGACCGGCTACAACGCCCGCCGGGCCGAGTTTGCCGACCTGCATTACCAGCAGATGGCCCGCGCCGGCACGATCAACGCCTCCGATGGCACCGTGCTGCCCACCGGAATTCAGCTTGGCCTGGGCGTGCGGCCCGCGGCGGTGTCGATGATGCTGGCGCAGGGCGCACCGGAGGCCACCGGCGGGGATCTCGACGTGGCGATCGAGGGGCGCGGATATCTCGAGGTCACGCTGCCCTCCGGTGTCGCCGCCTACACCCGCGACGGCGGGCTGAAGCGCACCGGCGACGGGCTCATCGTCACCTCTGACGGCTATCCCGTCGCGCCGGACATCACCATCCCCGAGGATGCCCGCAAGATCTCGATCAACCCCGACGGCGAGGTCTATGCCTATTTCAACGATCAGGTGCAGGCACAGCTTCTGGGGCAATTCACCCTCACCGGCTTCACGAACCCCAAGGGGCTGGAGGCGATCGGCTCCAATCTCTTCCTTGAGACCGAGGCCTCGGGCCCGCCCAACGCCGGCACCCCGGGCGAGGACGGGCTCGGCACGCTCCGGCAGGGCTATCTCGAGGAAAGCTCCGTCGATCCGGTACGTGAGATCACCGACCTGATCGAGGCACAGCGCGGATACGAGCTGAACTCCAAGGTCATCTCCGCCGCGGACCAGATGCTCGGCGCGACGACACAGGTGCGCTGATGGTCCCTGTCCTGGCTCTCGCCCTTCTCCTCCTCGCGCCACCGGCCCGGGCCGAAACCGTCGTCGCCACCCGCACGATCCGGCCGCAGGAGATCCTGACCCGCGCCGATGTCACCCTGCATCCGGCGGAGACACCGGGGACTTACGCGACCCTGTCCGAGGTGGTCGGTCTCGAGACCCGCGTCGCGCTCTATGCGGGGCGGCCGGTGCACCGCGCCGACCTCGGTCCCCCTGCCCTCGTCGAGCGGAACCAGATCGTGCGCCTCGTCTACGCCCACGCCGGGCTCGTGATCCTCGCGGAGGGCCGCGCGCTGGAGCGGGCGGGCCTCGGCGAGCGGCTCCGGGTCATGAACCTCACCTCCCGCGCCACCCTGACCGGACAGGTGCAGGAAGACGGCTCCGTCCGCGTCAGCCCCTAGGTGTTTACATGATCCGCAGTCTCCTTCCGAGCATTCTGAGCCTGCTGGTCCTCGCGGCCTGCGGCGCGCGCCTCGACCATCTCGGCAAGTCGCCGTCCTTCAGCCCCGCCACGGGCGGCAGCGATTACACCGCGATGATGAGCCCCGGCCTGCCGCAGGAGGTCGACCGCCGCCCGCCGCTGGGACAGGCCTCGCTCTGGACCGGAGGCCGTCGCTCCCTGCTTGGCGACAGGCGGGCCGAGAAACGCGGCGATATCCTCACCGTGGTGATCGAGATCGACGATCAGGCGGAGATCTCCAACTCCACGTCGCGCTCGCGGGGAGGGTCTGAAAGCCTCGGCATTCCGCAGCTTCTCGGCATCCCGCAGCGGATCGATCCCTCGCTGCCCGAAGGCGCCTCGCTGGCCGATGCGGTGTCCATCGACGGGAGTTCTTCCTCCAGCGGCGACGGCTCCGTCAGCCGGAACGAACAGCTGACGCTGCGCGTCGCGGCGACGATCACCGACGTCCTGCCCAATGGCGTCCTCGCCCTGCAGGGCAACCAGGAGGTGCGTGTGAACTTCGAGATGCGCGAGCTTCTGGTCAGCGGCTATGTCCGGCCCGAGGACATCTCGCGCCAGAACGAGATCACCTACGACAAGATCGCCTCCGCCCGAATCTCCTATGGCGGACGCGGCCAGATCTCGGACATGCAGCAGCCCCGATATGGCCAGCAGGTGCTCGACATGCTGCTGCCCTTCTGAGGAAACCCGATGCGCAAGCTTCTGCCCGTGATCCTGATCCTGTTCGGCCTTGGCGGCGGCACCGCCGCGGGGCTGCTCCTGAAGCCGGCCCCCGCGCCGGTGCTGGAAAACCCCTGCGGCACGCCAGAGGACACCGCCGCCCCGGCCGAACCCGCCACCCCAGCCCCGGACGAGACGCTTGAATACGTCAAGATGAACAACCAGTTCATCGTTCCCGTGGTCAGCGAGGACGCGGTGCAGGCGCTGGTGGTGCTGACCCTGAGCCTCGAAGTCCAGCAGGGCACGACCGAGATGGTCTATGCCCGGGAGCCCAAGCTGCGCGACGCCTTCCTGCAGGTTCTTTTCGACCATGCGAACATGGGACGGTTCCGGGGCACCTTCACGGAATCGAACAACCTCGACATCCTGCGCGCCGGGCTGTTGCAGGCGGCCCGCGCCGTGCTGGGAGAGCGCGTCAGCGATATCCTGATCGTCGACATCGCCCGGCAGGACGGCTGAACGTCCCTGCCGCGTCGCCGGCCGTAGCGCCCCGCCGCGACTCTGGCTCTGGCTCTGGCTCTGGCTCTGGCTCTGGCTCTGGCTCTGGCTCTGGCTCTGGCTCTGGCTCTGGCTCTGGCTCAGTCGCGCGGAGTGCCTGACCGGTCAACCACCTGCTGCAACAAGAGCGCCAGCTCCCGCGATTGCCGCAGGGCCCGCGCCTGCGCCGCCTCCTCAGCCTGCAGATGTTGCGCGGCCTCGTGGCGGCCATGGGCCCGGGCCAACACCTCGGCATGATCGCGCTTGCGCGCGCGCAGCCGGGCCAGTTCCGCCTGGATCTCCATCCGGCGGCGCCCCGCCCACTGACGCCAGGCCCGGTCTGCCCCGGCCCGGCGCATCATCTCGGAGCCGACCTCGCCCGGGAGGGTGATGGCCTGCACCTGCTGCTCCAGACTGTCCCGTTCCGCCAGCAGCCGGGCCTCGGCCTGGCCGAGCCGCCGCATCTCGCCCATCTCGACCTCGAAATGCAGCTCCGTGATCCGGCACAGCGCGTCCCAGCCCGTCATCGTCCACGCCCCCGGGCCCGGCGCCGCATCGCGTCGGCAAAGCGGATCGCGGTCGCCACGGCGCGATAATGCGGCGGCGCGATTTCCGCCCCGACCTCGGTGGCGCTATAGAGGGCCCGTGCCGTCGGCGGATCGCGATGGACGGGCACCCCGGCCTCGATCGCGACCTCCCGGATCCGGGCGGCCACCGCATCAACGCCCTTGGCGACACAGACCGGCGCCGAGCCGCGCCCCCGGTCCCATTTCAGTGCGACGGCATAATGGACCGGGTTGACGATCACCACATCCGCCCGGGGCACATCGGCCATCATCTGGTTCAGCGCGATCTCCTTGCCGCGCTGACGCCGCGCCTGCTTCATGTGCGGATCGCCCTCGGCCTCCTTGTGCTCCTGCCGCAGGTCCTGATCGCTCATCCGGTTGCGGCGCTGATGATCGTAACGCTGCCACAGGTAGTCGAGGGTTCCGATCGCCGCGGTGATGAGCACGACAAGGAACAGCAGTTCCAGGCACAGCCGGCAAAGCACCTGCACCGCGAGGCCCGGACCGGCATGGACAAGACCCGCCGTGTCCCTGAGCCGCGCTGCGAGGAAGAGGCCGAGGACGAGGGAATAGGCCAGCAGCTTGGTGAAGCTCTTGGCGAATTCAAACAGACCGGTACGGCCGAACTTGCTCTTCGCGTTGCGCAGGAGGGAAATGCGCGACGCTTTCGGCTGCAGCTTCTGCGGGCTGAACAACAGCGCCCGCTGCGCCACGAAGGCCAGCAGTGCCGCGAGACCCGGCACAACGAAGAGCGGGGCGAGCGGACCGATCTCCTGCAGCACCAGACCGGGCAACGGCGCGCCGGTCTCCCCCCCGAAGACCAGGGGCGCCAGCCTGTCCGGCTGATCGAAGAAGGCGAGAAGCCCCGAGCCCAGAGAGGTCAGGGCCTCGGCCCCGATGCCAAGGCCGGCCAGAAGCAATCCGGCATAGGCCGCCGCCGTCGCCAGATCGGCCGACCGCGCCACCTCGCCCTTGCGGCGTGCCTCGTCCAGCCGGCGCTGTGTCGGATCATGCGGTTTGTCGCTGCTGTCCTCCTGCTCGGCCATGGGTCACCTCACGACATCGAAGGGGGCATGGAGGAAGCGCATCAGCGCCTCGATCCAGACCCCGAGCATCGCGGGCGCAAGAAGCCAGAGCAGGAAGATCGACCCGAAGGTGATGAGCGGCGCGCCGACGAAGGCCACCATCAGCTGCGGCATCGCCCGATTGATCACGCCGAGCGTCACGTTGTAGAGCAGTGATATCACGACGAAGGGCGCCGCCAGCGTGAAGGCGAGGGCGACCGCCTGACCCGTCGTCGCGATCCCCCAGAGCGACAGCGCGCGCGGATCTGGCAGCTGTCCCGCCGGCAGCAGGCTGTAGGACTGCACGAGGTACAGCACCGCGCGGACATGCAGATCGAAGAGCATGGCCAGTGCGAGACCGGCCACCACGAGCACATGGCCGAGCGCCGGAAGCGGCTCGACCCCGGCCGCGCCGAACACCTGCGACAGGGAGGTGGCCTGCGCCGCCATGGACCCGGCGATCTGCAGGGCGAAGACGAGCGACCGCAGCCCGAGGCCGAGCGCCAGACCGGCGATACTCTCGCTCAGGAGGTAGCGCAGGAAGACGGGCAGCGTCGCGGGCCCGGGCACGAGGGGCACCAGCGGCGCACAGACCAGCGCAAGTGCAAGCGCAAGCAGCAGGCGGACCCGGACAGGGACCGATTGCTCGGAGAACCCGGGCAGCAGCGCCATCAGTGCCCCCGCCCGCAGGAAGACGACCAGCCCGTGCCAGAGACCAGCCTCGCCCACCCCGAGAAGCGCTGAAATCCCTGTCACGCCGGCACCATGCCGATCAGCGAGGGGCGCGCCTCGAGCCCGATTTCCTCGAAGGACAGCACCGGGTTGGCGAGGTTGCGGGCCGCCATGACCATGCGCAGGAAGCGCCTGCGTCGGGTGGAGGTGATGATCGCCGGGGACAGCCCCCTGTCCGCCGCGCGCCCGGTCTCCTCCGCCAGGCCGCTGGCGAGCCGGTTGAAGAGATCGGGCGGCAGGGCCACGTCCAGCCCGCCCCGGTCGCTGTCGATCTGGTAGGTCGAGAAGGCCTCCTCCCACTCGGGCGCGAGCTGGATCAGCGGCAGGCTGCCGTCCTCCTGCCGCAGCCCCGCGATGAGCTGGAAGCCAAGCCGCTGGCGCACCAGTTCGCAGATCGCCTCGGGCTGCGGGTGGAGTTGGCGCGCCTCCGCGATGGCCTCGAGGATCAGCGGCAGGTTCCGGATCGACACCTGTTCCTCCAGCAGGAGCCGCAGCACCTGGTGCAGGATATCGATCGGCACGCGGTCCGGGATCATCTCGTCCAGCAGCTTGCGGTTGGCCTCGGCCCGCCGCGCGTCGGAGAGGTTCACCATCTCGTCGAGCAGGCGGCGCAGGCTCTTGAGCGTGAGGAGGCGCGGGAAGTTGCGCTTGATCACTTCGAGCAGGTGGGTCGCGATGACCTCCGCCGGGGTGACGAGAGTGATGCCGAGCAGCGCCGCCCGCTCCTGCGCCTGCGCCGGAATCCAGCGGGCGGGGGCGCCGTAGACCGGCTCGCTCACATCCTGTCCGGGGGGCAGCCCCTCGGGCCCGTCGGGGATCAGCGCCAACACCTGTTCCGCTCGCAATACGCCGCGCGCCTGTTCAACCCCTTGGATACGCAGGCAATACTGCCCGGAGGGAAGCGCTGCATCATCGGTGAGCCTTATCTCCGGCAGGACGAGCCCATAGACCGAGGCGACGTGATTGCGCATGTTCGCGATCCGCGCGTCGAGGCCTGTCCCGGGGTCCAGCACCATCGACACGAGATCCGGGGCGAACTGCAGGTGGATATCGTCGAGGTCCAGCAGGTCCCCCAGCCTGCGCTCGACCGGGGTGTCCTTGACCTCGTCCTCCGGAGCGTCCGGCCTGCGGGCAGGCTGGCGTGCCATCCGCCACGCCAGCCCTCCGAGGGTCAGCGCCCCGATAATGAAGGGCACGAAGGGCAGACCGGGGACCAGCGCGAAGAGCGCGAGAAGCAAGGCCACCGTGGCCAGGGCCGGCGGGTAGCGCCCCAGCTGCGAGACCAGCGCAAGGTCGGTGGCCCCGGTGGCCCCACCACGCGCCAGCAGCAGGGCCGAGGCGATCGAGATGATCACCGCGGGGATCTGCGTCACGAGGCCATCCCCGACCGTCAGAATGGCATAGGTTTCAAAGGCATCGCCCAGCGCCATTTCGTGGACGAAAACCCCCATGACAAGGCCCATGACGAGGTTGAGCAGCGTAATGAGCAGGCCCGCGATGGCATCGCCCTTCACGAATTTCGACGCCCCGTCCAGCGAGCCGAAAAAGGTCGTCTCCTGTTGTTCCCGTTCGCGGCGCGCCTTGGCCTCGGCGTGGTCGATGGCGCCGGCGGACATGTCGCTGTCGATCGCCAGTTGCTTGCCCGGCATGCCGTCCAGCGCGAAGCGCGCGCCGACCTCCGCCATGCGGGCGGCACCCTTGGTGATCACCATGAAGTTCACGATCAGCAGCACGCCGAAGACCACGAGGCCCAGGAAGATGCTGCCGCCCATGACGAAATTCGCAAAGCCCTGGATCACGTCGCCAGCCGCCGCCGGACCGGTGTGCCCCTCGCCGATGATCAGTTTCGTCGAGGAGACGTTCAGAGACAGGCGCAGCATCAGGGAGGCCAGCAGCACGGTCGGAAAGGCCGAGAAATCAAGCGGACGGTCGATGAAGAGGGTGACGGTGAAGATGAGGATCGCCAGCGCGAAACTGGCCGCCAGCCCGATGTCGAGCACCATGGCCGGCATTGGCAGGATCATCATCACGATGATCGCCATGAGGGCCAGTGCAAGCAGCACCGTCGGCTGGAAGATGGTGGCGAGGGCCAGGCGGGGCATCGTCAGGGCCGTGCCCGACGGTCAGGCAGAAGCGCGACCCGGGGCGCCGCCGAAAGAGGCCGCGCCCCGTTGGCCGGCAGCGCCACGAGCGATCCGTAACTGGATGTCAGGTGACCCTCCGGTGGGAGCTGGAGCAGCGGGAAACGGTTGACCCGCGCCGAGATCTCGCGCGGAGGGGTTTGTCCGCGCCGGGATGCGAGAGTGCGGGGCAACACATCCGCCGGGGCGAGATCGGCAACCGACCGGCGAATCCGGTCGAACCGCGCCCGGTAGCGGGTGGCATGAACGCGGGTCCGGGAATGATAGGCCCCCGCCGCCTCGGACCATGAGCCGGTCTCCTCGTAGAGCTCCTGCAGGAATTGCGCCGCGTAGCGCGCGTTCGGCAAGGGGTCCATCATGGTGGCAAGCGAGGAGAAGGCCTCTCCGTGCCAGCGATAGTTGATCTGGAAGCAGCCCACATCGTAGGAGCGCGCACCCTCCGCGTGGCGCTCTGCAATATAGGCCTGCGCCTCTCTCGGGGTATCGAACCAGAGCCCCTTGCCCTCCATGTTCACCGTCCAGGGCCAGGGCTCGATCCGCCCGGCCCGCATACGACCGGTCTCTGTCCGCGTGATCGCCAGCAGCACGTCCAGCGGAACGCCGCTCTCCATCGATGCCTGTCGCGCCGCGTGGTCGCAAAGCAGCGCCTCCTGCGCCCCAAGACGCCCTCCGCCGAGGGCACCTTCGCAGACCAAGGTCCATAGAAGAAGGTATCGGAAGGCCAGGCACCGTAGAACGCCGCCACCGGGGAGCAACCCGTCAAGGCTCAGCCTGCGGTGGCCTGCGGGGATCATGACTACCTGCACCTCGGCTCCTTCTGTCGCCTGTTTCCTGCCGGGATCAGGGTGCGCGCGATTGGTTTAGATTCGGTAAGTCCTCACTGCTGGGGCGCCTCCAGTGCCCCACTCATCTCGACCGACTCCAGAAGCTTCTCAAGGGTTTCCCGCGCAGCGCCGCTGGATTGGAGCAGCATCCGGTTCTGCGCCAGCGTTCCGTCAGGCAGGCCGCCACCCGGCCCGCGCTCGGGACGGGCCACGGGTTCCGTCTCGCTGCGCACGAGGTTGGCAAGATCGGAGAGCACAGGATCCTCGGAGGCGCGCAGGCGCTGCCAGTCCCCCGCCAGCCAGGCCTGCCGCGCGGCGCCGGCAGCGTCATCCAGCGCGGCAAGACCGTCGCTCGCCGCCTCGTGGTTGCCGAGCAGCGCCTCGGCCTCGGCCTTCAACACCTCCACATCCGGGCCGCTGAGCCCGAGAAGGTCTGCCTGTGCCCGCCGCGGCCGCTCCAATGCCAAGGCGGCCCGGGCCCGCAGCAGACGTCGGTCGCGCCCCTCGACCCCCTCGGCCCCCATGGCGAGAAAACTGGCCGCTTCCTCCGGGAAACCGAGCGCCAGCAAGCGTTCCGCCACAGCGTTTCCAGCCTCCGGCGCAAGCTCCCCCGCCACCAGCGTGAGGCGCGACAAGGCCACGTCGAGCAGGCTGACATCCCCCGCACGCGCCGCAAGGCCGAGGGCGATATCCGACAGCAATTCCTGGCGCTCCGCTACGGAGATCACCCCCTCGGCGCGTGCGAGTTCCTCGAAGGCCGTCTCGTAGCGACCGTTGGCCGCCAGCGCGCGGATCTCCGCCCGTTTCAGCCTTGCGCCGAGCGGCTGGCCCCTGAGTTGCGTGGCGTAGGCGGCGGCTTCTTCGATCCGCACAGGGTCAATCTCGGTCCCGGACGACAGCTGGGTTTCGAGCAATGTGGCCAGCGCCTCGGGCGAGGCTTCCCCCCCTGCATTGGCAGCACGTGCGAGCCGCGCCTCCGCCGGGGCGGTCTGACCGGTGACCAGGTCGACCCGCGCGGCGGCCAGATCCGCCTCGGGCGGTGCGGGTCCGATGGCCGACAACCGCAGAACCTGCCGCGCGAGGTCCTGCTCACCGGAGAGGAGCAACCGTTCCGACAGGATCGGGCCAAGGTATCGGCGCAGGGCGTCCGGCAGGGCGAGGAGCGTGCGTTGCACGGCCGCCGCGTTGATGCCGGCCCCGCGCACCGGAACCGCAGAGGCCAACACGGACCAGAGCGCGACAGCCCCGTCGCAATCGGCCTGTCCGTCCAGTACGGAGGGCGCCCCGGTCTGGCCCATTTCGAGGATCCGGGCCATGTCGCGCAAGCTGGACAGGGCCACCTGCTCCGCTTCGATCCGCGACAAGGCCTCCAGCGCCTCCGCTCCGAATCCGTAGTGGATATAGAAGCGGGCCAACGCAGTGAGCGCCTCCGGGTCTGGCCGTCCCACATCGCCATAGGCCGCGACCCGCAAGGCGCCGAGTTGCGATCCGAACGGACCCGTCGAGGCCCAGGACGCGACGTCGAAGGACGTGTCCGGCAGGCAAGCCTCCCCGTCGGCCGTCATCCGGGGCGCACCTTCGACATCCCTTAGGGCCTGGTCCACGCTGCTCTCGGCCGCGACTTGAGGTTCCTCTTCCCCCGGCAGGCCGGGCGGAGGGGCGGACGGGATCATCGACGCCTCAGGCGTCGGTGTCGGCCGCGATCGTGCAAGGGCGACGGGATCGAGCAACCCCTGCGTCGCGGCTCGGGCGATCTGCTGCAGAAGGGCGCGCTCGGCCTCGCTCACCCGCTCGGCACGGGCCACCGCGGATGCCGCATCCTCAGGCGGAAACGCCTCTGGTGTCGGGACCTGCCGCGGCGCCGCGGGACGATCCCGAACGGTGGTCATCGGCACCTCGGCGCCGGGAGAGACGGTGCCGAAGCGTAGTTGAGGCCGCGTGGCAGACGGCGGCGTCGCCGCGGACCGGGCCGGGCCATCGGAGATATCGACCACCAGCAGGCGCGCGCCCTCCCTCTGCAGGGTGACCGGGCAGTCGCAGGCCAGCGCCAGCGCGAGCCCGGAGCCCGCGACGGGCAACAGGTCTGTCAGGCGCGTGCGCGGAATCCGGGCGAAGACCCCGCCCGTGTCGAACCGCAGCCCTGCCCGTGACAGGCGAACGACGGGGTCCTCTCCGCCACTTTCCAGCGCTCCTGTCACCCCGTCCGGCAGGTAGAACACCAGCCGGGTGAACGTGTCATGCTCCCCGCTGCGCACCTCCACCGTCTGAGCGGCAAGCGGCGGCGCGAACAGCAGGAGCAGAAGCAGAAGCAGCCTCATGCGGCGGCCTGTTTCACGTTCTTCAGGGCCTCCTCCAGCTCTGCAAAGCTGGGCCGGTAGTGCGAGGGCGTGTTCTGCCGCCCGACCTCGATGCAGATATTGGTGGCATGGTTGTGCAGGTTCGCGACCAGCACCTCGCGGATCAGCTGGTAGAAATGGCCATCCTCCTCGACCACCGTTTTCACCTTGGTCGCGAAGGGGCCGACGAGACCATAGGCGAGGAACACGCCGAGGAAGGTCCCGACCAGCGCCCCGCCGATCATCTTGCCGAGGATTTCCGGTGGCTGGTCAATCGATCCCATCGTCTTGATCACCCCCAGCACCGCCGCGACGATCCCGAGGGCGGGAAGGCCGTCGGCCATGGTCTGAAGGGCGTGGCTCGAATGCAGGGCATGGTGCAGGTTTGCCTCCATCCGCTTCTCGAGAACTTCTTCCACCTGGTGCGGATCGTCGTAGTTCATGGAGGCAGACCGCATCGTATCGCAGATCAGCCCGATCGCCTCGGTATCGGTCAGGATCTTCTCGTATTTCGAGAAGATTGCGGATTCCTGCGGCGCCTCGATATGTTCCTCGATCGCGACGGGATTCTGCCGGGCGAGACGGATCAACTCGAACAGCAGACAGAGCAGATCACGATAGTCCTCGGGCTTCCACTTGGGGCCTTTGAAGACCTTGCCCACATCCTTCAGCGTATGTTTCACGGCCCCCATGTCGTTCCCGATCAGGAAGCTGCCCACCGCGGCACCGCCGATCATCATCAGCTCGAAGGGCATCGCCTTGAGGATGATCGCCAGCTTGCCGCCGGCCAGAAGGTATCCGCCGAAAACCATGATGAAGATCACCGCGATCCCGATGAATCCGACCATATGCCCTGCTCCTCTCCTACCGCCTTCTGCGGCGTTTCCTCACGTCGGGATGGCCCGCTCCGGGGCGGCTCCCGGGGTCAGTTCTTGGGGACATCCGCATTCCGCCCTGCCAGGACGACGCTGATCGTATAGGCGGTTTCCGGCGACAGGCCCGTCATGATCCCTGCCGCCGCCTCGGGGGCCATCCGGCCAAGGAAGCCGGCGGCAAACTCCGGCGCCATGGTCTCGAACAGGGCAGCGGCATCCTTGGGCTTCATCTGCTCGTAGACCGCCGTGAGCCGGTCGATATCGCTTTGCGCCGCCTCGTCGGCGAGGGCGAGCGTGGCGCGCAGCGCCTCCTCCGCCTCGGTCAGGGCGGCCATCTTGCGGGCGATCTCCTTGTCCGCGACTGCAAGGGCCTGCATGCGGTCGCGAATCTGGCGATCCCGCTCGTCCAGTTGGGCCGCGCGGCGCTGCACTGCCGCCAGGGCCGGCCCGACATCTTCGGGCGCAGGACAGGCCTCCGTCACAGCGGGCTCCGGCGCGGGCTTCTGCTCGATCGCGAAGGCACGCCCAGCCTCTGGCCCGATCCGCATCAAGGCCGAGCTGATCAGCAGGGCTGCGATCACCATCAAGGTGCCCCGCGCAGGCCGCCTCCGCCGGGCCGCCCGCCGTGCGGAAACCACCTGCTTCGCATCGCCTTTACCTCGCCGGATCATGCGCGCCCTCCCGCGTGGCGGGAGAAGACCGGGCGCGAGCTGCCCTCGGCCGGGGGCGGTGGATCGGACAGGTCGTGCATCGAGGCAACCATCAGCTCCAACCGCTTGGCCACGTCCTCCGCCCGCGTGGTCAGGTCCTCCAGAGAGGCACTCGATCCTTCGGCGGTCTCACGTGCGGCCGCGAGGGTGCGCGTCAGGTCATCGACCTGGGCCGAGAGCACGGCAACCGCCCCGCCGACCCCGGTTTCGAGGTCGTTGAACCGGGTCAGCCGGCGGGCGAGAATGAAGCAGTACAGCCCCGCGCCCAGTGCGCCGGCGACCAGAAGCACATCCGCAACAAATTCCATGGTTCCTCCTCACGTCAGTACGAATTCCATGATCAGAAGGTCGCGCACCATGTCAGGGCCCGTGACCACCTGGACCCGGCGGAGCATCTGCGACCTGAGCCGAATCAGCGCCGCCGGATCCTCGAGATCCCGCAGTTCCAGCGCGCGCAGGTAGGAGTTCAGCACGTCCACGACCCGGGGCAGCAACATCTCCACGTCCTTCTGCCGCCCGGCGCCCACCTCCAGCTGCGCGCGGAATCGGAGATGCCGGTTGTCGGACGGCCGCCCCATGGAGATCACCATGGGATCGACCGCGACGAAGGCCACGTCGGGCAGCGGTGTCATCTCTGCCGGGGCCTCCTCCATCGCGGAATGCGGATCGCCATCGCCGAACAGCATCCCGGAATAGACCGCGAAGAAGCTGCCCCCACCCCCGACGAGCATCAGCACCAGCCCCAGAATCAGGGGCAGTTTCGACGCCTTCTTCGGCGGCTCCTCGTCAAGAATTGGTGCGTCGGTCATCTCGGCATCCGGGGTCAGCGATGCCTCTCTATAGCCCCGCAGGAACTAACCGATTGTTAAGCCGGATCGGCCAAAGATGCCCTCGATGGCAGGCAGAACGCCCGCCGGCAGGAGGTGCCTTGTGCAACAGATCTCGACCCTCTGGGGGGCTCTCGACACGCGACGCAGAGTGATCGCCGGGCTGGCGGCGCTTGCAATGTTCGCATCGGTTCTGGCACTCGGTCGGATGGCCGTGCAACCCAGCATGGTCCTGCTCTACTCCGGTCTCGAGAATGGCCAGGCAGGCGAAGTCGTGCGCGCACTGGAGCAGCGTGGCCTGATCTACGAGGTCCGGGGCGGCGCAATCTTCGTCGAGGCCGGCTCGCGCGACGAGTTGCGCATGACGCTTGCCAGCGAGGGCCTGCCCCGCAACTCCGCGCGCGGCTATGAATTGCTCGATTCGCTCAATGGCTTTGGCACCACGTCGCAGATGTTCGATGCCGCCTATTGGCGCGCGAAGGAAGGCGAACTGGCCCGCACCATCGCGGCCAGCCCGCAGGTGGACGCGGCGCGGGTCCATATCGCCCATGCCGGGACGAACCCGTTCCAGCGCGATTTCCGACCCACAGCCTCGGTCTGGGTGACGACCGCGGGCGGGACCGTGACTGGAGCCCAGGCCAAGGCCCTGAAATTCCTCGTCTCTTCAGCCGTGGCAGGGCTCTCTCCCGATGATGTCGCCGTCATCGACGCCGCGGGAGAATTGATTGCGGCCTCCGACGAGGAGCCGCGCGCCTCTGCCAGCGACGACAAGGCGGAACAGTTGCGCGACCGCGTGCAGCGCCTGCTGGAGGCCCGGGTCGGCTATGGCAATGTCGTCGTCGAAGTGTCGGTCGATACCGAAACCGAGAGCGAATCGATCCGCGAACGCCTGTTCGATCCGGCCAGCCGTGTGGCGATCAGCACCGATACCGAGGAAAGCTCCAACTCGGCGCAGAACGCGAACGCCGGACAGGTGACCGTCGCCTCCAACCTGCCCAACGGCAATGCCGGGGCCGACACCCAGGGGTCGTCGAGCCAGTCCAGTGAAACCCGCGAGCGGGTCAACTACGAGGTCTCCGCCACCGAGCGAGAGGTCACCCGCGCGCCCGGTGCGGTCAAACGCCTGACCGTCGCGGTTCTGGTCAACGGCACGCTGGAACAAGGCGAGGATGGCGCGCCGGCCTTCACCCCGCGCAGCGATGCGGAGCTGGAGGCGATGCGCGAGCTGGTCGCCTCGGCCGTCGGCTTCAACGAGACCCGCGGCGATGTCATCACCTTGAAAACCATGCAGTTCGAGGCAACCCCGGCGCAGGGTACGGACAGCAGCGGGGCGCTCCTCGATCAGCTCCTGCTGGACCCGATGGCCCTGATCCGCATCGCCGTGCTGGCCGCGGTCGCCCTGATCCTCGGCCTCTTCGTCCTGCGCCCGCTGCTGCGGCGCCCCTCCGAGGAGGGCATGATGCTGCCCGCGCCCGCGGGCACCATGGATCAGGAGACGGCCCTGACCGGGGAAATCGAGGAGGATGATTTCGCCTTGCCGGACCTGCCGATGCTCTCCGGCTTCGACGGCGGCACGCAGGACCTGCCGGAGGATGCCTCGCCCGTTGATCGCCTGCGCGCCCTGATCGCCGAGCGTCGGGGCGAAACGGTCGAAATCCTGCGCAGCTGGCTCGAAGACCGGGAGGGCACCACGTGACCCGCCTTGCCGAGCTGCTGGAAAATTTCGGGGCCCCGCCGGCGCCTCCGCCCGGTACGGGCCCCAACCCGGAGGAGATCGACGCGCTCAAGGTCGCCGCTTACGAGGAGGGCTACAAGGCCGGCTGGGAAGATGCCGCGAAGGCCCAGGCCGACGACCGCAGCCAGATCACCGCCGAGTTCGCCCGCAACCTCCAGGACCTCAGCTTTACCTACCACGAGGCCCATGCCCACCTGCTCAAATCCCTTCGCCCGCTGCTGGAGGATATGGTGCGGATGGTCCTCCCACGGTTGGCCGAGCAGACCCTTCTGCCACGAATTGTCGAGGAACTGCAAAGCCTTGCCCGGGGCGAGCAACCCCGCGGGGTGGAGATCGTCGTCCATCCGGACGCCGCTCCCGGCCTCGAGGCAGCGCTTGAGCGGGACCTCGGTGTGCCGGTTGCCCTGGTCGAGGATCCCTCACTCGCCGAAGGGCAGGTCTACCTCCGGCTCGGCGAGGACGAGCGTCAGATCGACATGATTGCAGTGCTCGACGGCATCTCGGACGCCGTGGCCGCATTCCTGCAGCAAACCGAAGCAGAGGTGAAACATGGATGACCAGACTTCCACCGAGGGCGCCCGCCGGTCGCCCTTCGCCGCCGTCCCGATCGAGATCATCGTCTCTGTCGGCAAGGCCCGCCCCCTGATCCGCGACCTGCTCGCCATGGAATGCGATGCGGTCCTCCCCCTTGATCGCCGGGTGGAGGACCCGGTCGATCTCTACGTGGGGGATCGCCTCATCGCCCGCGGCGAGTTGGAGGAAATCGAGGGCGATCAGGAGGGCCGTCTCGCCGTCAGGCTGACAGAGATCGTCGACCTGCACCAAGGCCTCTGATGCGCCTGATCGCCGCCGCGCTCATCCTGCTCTGGCTCGCCTCCCCCGTCGCGGCGCAGGAGATCACCCTCTCCGCCGGCGACGGGACCTCGCTGACCGCGCGCGGGATCCAGCTGATCCTCCTCGTCACCGTGATATCCATCGCGCCCGGACTCGCGATCATGGTGACCTGTTTTCCCTTCCTTGTGACGGTTCTGGCGATCCTGCGGCAGGCGGTCGGGCTGCAGCAGTCGCCTCCGAACATGCTGCTCGTCAGCCTCGCGCTGTTCCTGACCTATTTCGTGATGGACCCGGTCTTCTCCGCGGCCTGGACCGAGGGGATCTCACCCCTGATCGACGGGCAGATGACGGTCGAAGAGGCTCTGCCCCGCGCGCTTACCCCGTTCCGGGGCTTCATGGCCGCCCGTATGGAGCCCGAAACCTTCGAGCAGCTCGCGGCCCTGCGTCCGGAGACGGCGACGCTGCCGCCCGACGCCGAGGCACCACTCTCGCTGCTCGTACCCAGCTTCATGCTCTCCGAGATCGCGCGCGCCTTCCAGATCGGCTTCCTGATCTACCTGCCCTTCCTGATCATCGACCTCGTCGTCGCCGCCGTGCTGATGTCCATGGGTATGATGATGGTGCCGCCGGCGATCGTCTCCCTGCCGTTCAAGCTCGCCTTCTTCGTCATCGCCGACGGTTGGAGCCTCCTCGCCAGCAGCCTCGTGCGGAGCTACGTCTAGCCCGTCGCCGCCACAGCCCGCCAACCTCCTTCGATGAATGAATACCAATTCATAAGAAGCCCGATTCCCTGCTTCCCAGTCGAACTGGGCCAAGCGCGACCAAAGCGCGTTTCACGATACAAACCCCTATAAGGAGCGTTTCGGTGCCCGCTGGACATACCCCTACTGAGGGATTGACCCGCGCATATGAATACGCATACATCAGCGGCAGACCGACCTTTTCGCAGGGCCACCAGCACCAGGGCAGGCCGCAGCACAACCACAATGATCAGGACCCTCCATGACCCAGACCCAGTTCGTCACCGCGGATGCCATTCGCTCGGCCTTTTCGCAGGCCATGTCCGACATGTACCGCACGGAGGTCCCGGCCTATGGCACGCTGCTCGAATTGGTGGCCGAGGTGAACGACCAGACGCTGGAGGCCACGCCCGGCCTGCGTGACCGGCTGGCAGCCTCGGAAGGGCTGGAGCGGATTTCCGACGAACGCCACGGCGCGATCCGCCTCGGGACCGCCGAAGAACTTGCCACGATCCGTCGGATTTTCGCGGTCATGGGGATGTTCCCGGTCGGCTACTACGACCTCACCGTTGCCAACGTGCCGGTGCATTCCACGGCCTTCCGCCCGATCTCGGCAGATGCGCTCAGCATCAACCCGTTCCGGGTGTTCACCTCGCTGCTCCGCCTCGACCTCCTGAAGGATGCCGAGTTGCGCGACCTCGCAGGCGAGGTCCTCGCCAGCCGCCGGATCTTCACGCAGGAGGCCATGGACCTCACCGCCAAGGCCGAGGCCGAGGGCGGTCTCGACAAGGCGGATGCCGCGCGTTTCGTTCAGGCCGTGCTCGAAACCTTCCGCTGGCACGACCGGGCGCTCGTCAGCGCCGAGGTCTACCACCGGCTCCATGACGCGCACCGCCTGATCGCCGATGTGGTCAGCTTCCGCGGGCCGCATATCAACCACCTCACCCCGCGCACGCTCGACATTGATCGTGTTCAGGAGGGCATGCCCGCCAAGGGCATCGCGCCCAAGGCCGTTGTCGAAGGCCCGCCGACCCGGACCTGCCCGATCTTCCTGCGCCAGACGTCCTTCAAGGCACTGGAGGAGGTCGTCTCCTTCCACGACGGCGCCGGAAGCTGGACTGCCGGGTCCCATACCGCGCGCTTCGGCGAGATCGAGCAGCGGGGGGCGGCCCTGACGCCGAAGGGGCGCGCACTCTACGACAGCCTGCTCAACACCGCACGCGGGCGCTGCCGTCCCGCTGGCGACGGTAGCAATGCCGATGAGTATCGCGCGACGCTGGCCGAGACCTTCACCGCCTTCCCCGACGACTGGGAGGAGATGCGCAAAGAGGGGCTCGCCTACTTCAGCTATCGCCTGACCGACGCCGGCGCGGCGACCCGGCTCGAGAGCTTCGACCTCGAGGCGGCGCTGGCGGAGGGGCTCATCACCTGTGACGCCCTGGTCTACGAGGACTTCCTGCCGGTCAGCGCGGCGGGCATCTTCCAGTCCAACCTTGGGGATGACGAGAGCCAGGCCTTTGAGGCCAGCCCGAACCAGAAGACCTTCGAAGAGGCGCTCGGTGCCGAGGTCCTAGACATGTTCGAGCATTATGCCGGCCTCGAAAGCGCCTCCATCGAACGCTGCGAGCGCCAGCTGACCGGTCGCTGAATTCGGGCGGGGCGGAGGGCAATCCCGCCGCCCCGTCCGCCGCGCACCTTGAGCCGACTCAGGCGGAGCCGCGCGGGATCAGGGTGAAGCCCACGTCGATCACCGCCTCGGGGGTGTCGGACGTCCCCTCGATCCGCTCCAACAACGCCCGTGCCGCCCGGTCTCCAAGGTCGGCACGGTCTACCCGGACGGTGGTCAGCGCCGGTTCGGTGTCGGCGGCAAAGTCCTGATCGCCGAAGCCGACGACGGCGATATCCTCCGGGATTCGCAGGCCCCGTGTCTGCGCTTCGATCAGCAGCCCATGGGCGAACTGGTCCGACCCGCAGAAAATCACGCCATCCGAGAACCCCCTGCGATCTATCAACTCACGCAGAGCCGCACGTCCCTGGCCGAGGGTCGGCGCCCCGGCGGGGGTGTCGATCGACAGCACCGGCATGCCGCTGAGCTCGGTAAAGCGGGAAATGAACCCATCCCGGCGCGTGAGGGTCCGCACATCGGATGTGTTGACCGTCGCCGCCCGACGATAGCCGCGTTCGTGGGCGAAACGGGCGACGGCCTGCCCGGCGTCGAACTGAGAAAAGCCCACCGAACAGTCGATCGGCGTCTCGGTCAGGTCCCAGACCTCCACCACCGGGATATCTGCATTCAACAACATCCGTCGCGTTGACGCCGTGTGCTGAAGCCCCCAGAGCAGGATACCATCGGGGCGACGCGACAAGAGCGTCGCGACGAGTTGCTCCTCCATATCGGGGTCGAACCCGGTCTCGGACAGCATGATCTGGTAGCCGTAGCTGCGCATGATGTCCGAGAAGGAATGCAGCAGGCTGGCATAGACGATGTTCGTCATCGTGGGGATCAGCGCCGTGATGAGCTGCGTTCTGCGCGACGAGAGCGCCCCGGCGAGCGCATTCGGCACGAAACCGGTCACCTCGATCGCCTCGCGGATGCGCTTCAACGTGTCGGGCGACACTTTCTCGGGATGCGACAGGGCCCTGGACACCGTGACCTGGGACACACCGGCCAACTTGCCGATCGCCGCCATGGTGATCCGGCTGCCGGAACCGCCCCTGCCCATTGCCCGTGATGGCGGTGTCCTGTCAGACATCCCGCTCCGCCCACCGGCCCCTGAGTGCCTGACATTGCATGCTCAAAACTCCGCGCCTGTCCTGTCGGTGCCCTCCGCTGCGCAGGGACCTCAAGGCCGGGCACAGCACTGGCTGCCGATGGTCATACCGAGGCCGTCACAAGCGGACAAGCCTCGTGGCCTTGTTGTCATAAACATGGCGCGATGCGGCACGCGGCGGCGGACCCCGAATCTCCGCGCGCTACCGGACGAGGAATTCTGCATGCAGGGCCCCGGCCGCCTTGATACTCTTGAGAATGTCGATCATGTCGCGCGGAGACACCCCGAGCGCGTTCAGCCCGGCGATGACCTCGGACAGGGAGGTACCCTCCGGTACCTCGGCCAGTCCGGTGCCGGGCTCCTCATCGATCTGAGCGCGGCTGCGCGGAACAACGAGGGTTTGTCCTTCGCTGAAGGGGTTCGGCTGCACGACGAGTGGCGACTCCTCGATCCGCAAGGTCAGATTCCCCTGGCTCACGGCGACTCGGCTGATCCGCACGTCATCCCCCATCACGATCGTGCCGGACCGCTGATCCACCACCACCCGCGCCTTCCGCTCCGGCTGGACCAGGATATTCTCGACCCGGCCGAGGGCATGCGCCGTGGACCGCATCCGCGTCGCCCCGACGTCGAGCGCAACGGTCCCCGCGTCGAGCATCAGCGCGACACCGCGGCCGAACTCGCGATTGATCGCCTGCTCGATCCGAGCCGCGGTCGTGAAATCCGGTACACGCAGCGCGAGGCGGAGTTGCTGCAGGTCGCTTAGGGCGAAGTCGATTTCCTGTTCGACCCGCGCGCCTGAGGGGATCACGCCCGAGGTCGGCACCCCCTGGGTAACACTGGCGGCCTCCCCCTCGGCCCGCGCCCCGCCGGCGATGACGGTCCCCTGCGCCACGGCATAGATCTGTCCATCCGCGGCATTCAGCGGTGTCATCACAAGCGTGCCACCCAGGAGGCTGCCCGCATCACCGATCGCGGACACCGTGACATCGATCTGAGACCCGGCGCGTGAGAAGGGCGGCAGTTCGGCAGTGACGAGCACGGCCGCCACGTTCTTGGGCCGGAACTGCTCACCGGTGACGTTCACCCCGAGACGCTCGAGGATATTGGTCATGATTTCCTCGGTGAACGGTGCGTTCCGGAGGCCATCGCCGGTCCCGTCCAGACCGACCACAAGACCATAGCCGACCAGGTCGTTGCCCCGGACGCCATCGAACTCGACCAGATCCTTCAGCCGCACCGGGGCCGCGTCCGCAGGCATCCCCGCGCAAAGGGCAAGGATCACTGCAGCGATACGCAATCGCAGCCACCCCCCGTACCAGCCGCAAGCCCCCGCCCAAGGCCCGATATCCAGACCCCAGGCCCTCACAGGTAGCTCGTCAGCGAGAGGCGCGCCATGCGGGCGGTGACAGCATAGAGCGCCTCCAGTTGGAACTGCACGTCTTCGAGACGACTGGCGGTCTCGTAGGGGTCCGCTTCCAGCAAGCCGGTGCGTGCGATCTCGTAGGAGGTCCGCTCCGCCGAGAGCCGCGTGGAGGCCTCCTCCGCGCGCGATTGAACGTAACCGAGATCCGCCCTGATCTGGGTGAGCCCCACCTGGTCGAAGGTAAGCCCTTCACCCGCCGCGGTCAGCATCTGCTTCTGGAGATCGATATCGAAGGACAGCGCGCTGTCTCCTGCAAGCGCGGCCATCGCGGCATGTTTCAGGAGGACCCGCAGGGCAGGATCGTCCGCGCGGAGGCCCAGATCGACCGTTTCCCCTTCGCCAAGCCGCAGCGGTGGCAGGTCCTCGGCGCTGCCAAGATAGGCGGCTGTCTCGAAGCCGCCGCCCGGGTCCTCGAACCAGGCATCGAGTTTCGCCTGCACCCCCGCGAGGGTGGTTTCCCCCGCAAGCTCCGTGCGCAGGTCGGCAAGGATATCTGCGCCGCTGGCGAGGGCGGCACTGTCCACAGTTTCACCAGCGAAGAGGGCGCGGCCCGCCTGATCCGAATTCAGCGTCGTCACCAGCAATCCGAAATCGGACACCGCGCGCGTCGTGGTCGCATGAACAGCCTCGGCGAGGTTGGCCGACCCGCTGGAGAGCGCGGCCAACCCGAGACCCTCCGAAACCGTCTGGAAATTCTCCAGTGCCGCTTGCATGCCATCGCTGAACAGCGCGGCCTCGCTCGTGGCATCTTCATAGGCCCGATTGAGGGTGAGGTTCCGGTCAATGTCGGACAGGTAGGCGTAGCTGCCTGACAGATGACGCGCGATATCCGCGGTCTTGCCGGAAGACAACTCCTGCACCAACTGGTTCATCTGGGCCTTCAGCGCCGTGTTCTGGCGCCGCATCATGTAGGACTGGGCGAGATCGCCGATGGAGGTGAGGGACATAGGTCAGATCCTCAGCAGCGCGTTGATCATTTCGTCGACGGTCTGGACCACCTTGGCATTGGCGGCATAAGCCTGTTCGATCAGCAGAAGGCGCTGCATTTCCTGATCGGTGTCGACACCTTCGGCCAGCAGGCGGGACTTCAGCTCCTCCTGTCGCGTGGCCGAGAAACTCAGGTGTTGTTCCGCCGCGTTGCGGCCCGTCGCGGCGAGCGAGAGGACCGTCGCCGCGATGGACGTGGTGCTCAGCCCCGCTGTCCCGAAGGCAGGCAGGCTGGGCGTCCGCGTTTCATCCATGGCGTCCAGCATGTCCTGCAGCAGGAGGGAATCGCCGGCACTGCCGGGGCCCGTCGCCCCCAGCCCATCGCGCAGGCGCCAGGTCGCGCCGCCCGAGGCCGGGTCGACCAGGGCATTGATGCCGATGCGCCCGGCAATGCCCGTCTCGTCGGCAGGGTCGAAAACCAGCCCCAGGTCGGTGAAAAGCCCCGCATCGCCACTCGCGCGGGTGGGGTCGATACCGGCATCCTGGAACCGTTCGATCAGGTCGCGGGCGGCAGAATCCACCATTCCCTGGATCTCGGTCGCCTGGCTGTCGCGTATCTCGAAGAGCGCGCCGAGGCGCCCGCCCGCGATCGGCCCGCCCTCGCTGCCGGTGCGAATGTCATTTCCGTTGAGTGTGAGGCCGGACAGCAGCCCGTTCTCGAGTGTCATGTGCGGCGCGATCACGTTGGTGCGGACGAAGGAGAGCTGGGCCGCGCGCCCGTCAAGCAGGATCGCCCCGCCGGGGCTGACGAGGGCCACAGTGCCATTGTCTCGCGGCACCTGCGTCACCGGGATGTAGCCGGAGAGTTCGTCAACCACCGACTGCAGGTGGTCCATCAGCGCCGCCGCATCCCCACCGGTGTTGAGGGTGCGGGCAATATCGCTGTTGAGGGTTTCGGCCTGAAGCAGCAGGTCGTTGATCCGCGAGACGGCGGCGTCGATCTCTGTATCGGCCTCCTCGCGGATGGTCTGGATACCATCGGAGACATCGTTGAAGGCCCCGGCCAGGTCCTGCGCCGCCGTCAGCACCCCCGACAGCCGCTCGGTCAGGTCGGGGCGGCTGATGGCGGAGATCAGGCTGCTTTCGAACCGCGCGACGACATCCGTGAGCGAGCCGGCGTCCTCCGGCGTGCCGAGTAGATCCTCGATCCGCTGGTGATAGGTGGCGAGCGTATCCGCCCCGGCCAGTTCGCCCTCGGCAAGACGCAGGTCCCCGAGGAGGAACTGGTTCATGTGGCGCGAGACGCTGTCGATCTGCACCCCGCCATAGGAGCCGGTGGCCCGCGAGGAGAGGTTGATCGAGCGCCTGCCATAACTCTCGGTCAGGGCATTGGAAATGTTGGAGGAGACCACGGTCGCCGCACGGGACGTTGCCGTCAATCCGCTGAGCGCGTTGGACAGAGCACCTGAGAGAGACATGACAAGGCCTTTCCCTTATCAGAGGCCGGGTGCCGGGCGGACCTCCGCCCGGGGTGTCACGGCCGGGTCAGCGTTTGATATTCGTCGTTTCCTGAAGCATCTCGTCGACGGTCTGGAAGACCTTGGCGTTGGTGGAATAGGCCCGCTGGGTCTGGATCATCTCCGTCAGTTCAGCGGCCACATCGGTGGCCGATTCCTCACGCGCAAAGGCGACCACATCCCCGGTCGGGCCGTCCCCGGCGTCCCAGAGATAGAACTTCCCGCTGTCGGGCGAGGGGTAGTAGGTCTGGTAGTCGAGCGCGACCAGCCCGTTCACATTGGGCAGATCCGCCAGCGGCACCTGGTAGATCGTGCGCCGGACCCCGGTATCGAAATAGGCGTGGACGTAGCCGTTGGCATCCACCTCGACCGAGGTCATGTTCCCGACCGGCGAGCCATCCCGCGTGATCGAGACCGGCGCGAAGCTGTCGGACAGTTGGGTCAGCCCGTCCGGTTCCCCGATCATCCCGAGGTCGATCTCGATCGGGCCGCCGGCCGCGGTCACGATGATCGTCCCGGTGGCCGGATCGTAGGCGGTGCCCGTCGTCTCCGCCACCGAGAGCAGCGTCCCGCCGGAGGTCCGGCTGTCATCGAAGGTCAGGGTATATTCCCCGACCACGGCCCCCGCGGAGGCGCTGTCCATGATCACCATGGTCCATTCGTTCGAACTGCCGGTCGCGGGAATGGTCGGAGTGAACTGCACCGTCAGGTTCTCGGAGGTGCCGAGGTTGTCGTAGTATTCGACCAGCAGCTCCTGCATGTCGCCTGCGGCGGTCGAACTCGTCTCCGTGGCGGGCAGGTTGACCCCCAGGTAGACGCTCGTCGTGGGCTCGCCCGAGAAGAGGTTGACGTTGATCTGCACCGGCTCCAGCCCGTCGGAGGTGTCGCGGGGGAAGGTCGGGATCTCGCCCGAGCTGTCTGCCGGCCAGCCGAGCAGCATGAGCCCGGATTCGGTGCGCAGGTAGCCGTCAGCGTCGGCCCGGAAGGACCCGGTCGTGGTCAGCATCATGCGGTCGAAGGTGCCGGTATCCTCCACCTCGTAGGCGGGAGCGACGGGGATCAGGCCCCTGCCCCGCACGGCGAGGTCGGTCGCGTTGTTGGTGGTGACGAGCGGCCCGCGCTCGTCGATCAGGCGCTGCGTCGTCACCCGGACACCGCCCGCCGTGTAGCCGCCATTGTTCGCCCCGATCACGAGCGAGTGGAAATCGGCCTCGGCCCGCTTGTAGCCGTAGGTCGCCGAGTTCGCGATGTTGTCAGCGATCGTGGCCAGTTTGGCCGAGTTGGTGAACAGTCCCGCCACGCCCGCGTTCATCGAGGAGGAGATCGTCATGAATACGCCTTTCTGCTGCATCGACCCTTGGTCTGCAGCCTTGCTACGCCCGGCGCGTTAACATGCTCCTAACAGGTAAAATCCGCCCTATTCGCAGCCCTATTCCCGGCCCTGCCCGCTGCGCAGCAGGATGACCTCCAGCCGGTTGTTGCGCAGCGCCATCGGGTTGCGCACCGAGGGCTCGCGGTCCGCGTGGCCGGTGACCCGGATCACCCGGTTGCGGTCCAGCCCGAGGCCGACCATCTCGTGGCGCATGGCGATCGCACGGGTCGCGGACAGGTCCCAGACCGGGTTCGAGGAGAGCACCACGGGCCGGGCGCTCACGTGGCCTTCCACGGCGATCCGGTTGCGGACGATCCCGGTCACGCGCACCAGCATGGCGGAGAGATCCTCCAGCAGCACCGTCGGCTCGGCGGTATCACCGCGGAAGAGCGGGGCATCGCGGAGGTCGAAAAGCTCGATCACCAGCCCCTCGTCGGTCACCCGGGTGACGATATGCTTGAGCAGTTCCGGCGCCACGAGGCTCTCGCCGCCGCGACCCATCAGCGCCTCCTCGATCTGCGCAAAGGCCTGCTCCTCCGCGTCCCGTTCGGCGCTGCCGTCGCGGTCGAGCCCGCTGTCGCCACGCGCCTTGTCATCCTCGGTCGGGCGCAGCGCCGTGGCCCCGGTGCCCGTTTTCGGATGCACCATCTCGGAAAAGACGGATTCCCCGCCGAAGGCACCGTCCCCGCCCCCCGAGACCCGGCTCAGCGGAATCGTCGGCGAGAAGTAATCCGCGATCCCCTTGCGTTGCTTTTCGGTCGTTGCATTCAGCAGCCACATCAACAGGAAGAAGGCCATCATCGCCGTGACGAAATCGGCATAGGCAACTTTCCAGGCCCCGCCATGGTGCCCGCCGCCGGCCGTGATTTTCTTCTTCTTGATGATGATAGGCGCCGCATTGTTCTGCGCGCTCATCTCCACCACCACTTTGTCTCACCCGGGGCGAGGTCTAGCGGGGCAGGTCTTGAAACCGCCTTAACGGTTCCAATTTTCAGGATAGGAGCGGGCCCGAAGACCCGCTCCCGTCCGGGATCAGTTCACGAAGTTGTTGACCGAGTTCGACACGCCGACGAGGTTGCCGATGATGCCGAAGATGGTCCGGATCGAGGTGACCGGGCTTTCGGTGGCAAGGACCGTATCGCCGGGGTTGATCGTGAAGTTGCGCGCCCCGAAGAGGCCGTCGGCGCTGGTCAGGTCGATCGTGTAGATGACCTGCTGCTTGGACGGGCCGGTCCCGTCGAAGCGCAGCACCGAATTCGGGAACTCGCGCAGGATCAGGATGCCCTTGGGATCCGCCCGGTTGTCGTTGATGCCGCCGATCATCGACAGCGCCTCGAGGGCGGTGATCTTGTCGCGGTCGAAATAGAGCAGTTCCTCGCGGCCCGCGGCACCGAGCGCGGTGAAGAACCGGTCGTCCTGCTCGACGATGATCTGGTCCCCGCCGCGCATGACGATGTTCTTCGAGGCATCCTTGAACAGCTGCTTGGCCGAGATCTCGTAGTTCTGGCCCGCGCGCTGAAGACGTACCACCGGATTGCGCAGGGTGGGGCTGATCCCGCCGCCCTGCGACAGGGCCGAGAGGATGGTGTAGTTCCGGTTCGGCAGCGGATAGGTGCCCGGGGAGCTCACGCCGCTCACGATGTCGATCGAGTTGCCCTGCCCCGCGTTGAAGGCCAGCTGCACCTGCGCATCCTGAAGGACCGGGTTCAGCTTCTCCTGCAGGGTCCTGCGCGCCTCTTCCGGCGACTGGCCGGACACGCGGACCGGGCCGACGTAGGGCATGAACACCGTACCGTCCGAACCCACCAGAAGGTTGCGCATCTCGGCCGCCTTGGTGGAGGAGCTGGTCAGCAGCGAGTTGACCGAGTTGTCCCAGATGATCAGGTCGATCCGGTCCTGCGGACGGATCATGTTGGTGTTGGACCCGCCCCCGCGGCTCAGCCAGCTGTAGCCGCCCTTCCAGCCGGACTGGGGCCATGCGGCCAGCGCCGGCGCCGACGCGCGGGTGACCGGCACGACCTCGAGTCTTGGATGCTCCTTGTCCGCTTCGTAGGTGATTTCCTGCTGCAGGGCAGCACCACGCGGGACCGAGCAGGATGCCAGCCCGAGTGAAAGCCCTGCAACAACGAGGACCCTGAGAATTCCTGCGGACATAGACTTTCCCTGATTCAAATCGCCTTCGGGTGCCTTTCTAGCGAATGGGAGCAATGATAAACAATGGTGTCGAAGCCTTTTCAGGGGAACGGCGCGAAATAAGGGCAGCTAAGACCGATGAGCAGCACGACAGGCAGGGCGCCACGCCCGTTGATCGTCCTCGGGGCGGGGGGACGTCTGGGACGCATGCTGCGCCGGATCTGGCGCAACGGCCCGGCGGACGGACGCGAGGTGATCTGGATCGCACGGGGCAATGCGGCGCCGATTTCCGATGAAAACCTCGTGAATTGGGCGCCCGGCGCGCCCCTGCCCGCACTCCCAGCCGGGGCCTGCATCGCTGCGCTCTGGGGGGTGACGCCCGGCCCGGGCCGTCGGCTCGCCGAGAATGTCGACCTCGCCCTCGCGGCCCAGCGTCTCGCCCGGCGAATAAGCGCCGACCGGGTCATTCATTGCAGCAGCTCGGCGATCTATGCCGCCCGCCCGGAGCCGCAGGACGAAACGGCGCGCCCGGCGCCCGCGAATGCCTATGGCGCGGCGAAGCTGGCGATGGAACAGGCGCTGCACATCCGGGCCCGGGCACTGACCGGGGAGCCCGCGACCTGCGTGCTGCGCCTGACCAACGTCGCGGGGGCCGACAGCCTCTTTGCCGCGCTCGACGGCAGCGCACCTGTCGTCCTCGACCGTTTTGCCGATGGCACCGCGCCCGCACGAAGCTACCTTGCACCGGCGGATCTCGCGGCGGTCCTTCTGGGTCTCGCGGATTGCCCCGTGGCAGAGCTGCCCGCGCTGCTCAACGTGGCCGGTCCCGCGCCGGTGGCCATGGATGTCCTGCTGCGCACGGCGGGCCGGCCCTTCGACTGGCGCCCGGCGCCGGACACGGCGCTTGCGTCCGTGCATCTTGACACCCGCCGCCTGACCGGGCTTTTCGGAAGCCTGCCCGACAGCGCGGATGCCATGACCCTCATCCGCCAGTGGCGCGAATTCGGAGAGCCTGCCGCGTGACACCGCTGAAACGCCTGATGGACCTGACCTGCTGCCTGCTGGTGATCCTCTGCCTCTGGCCGCTGTTCATCGGGGTCGCCCTCGCGATCCTGATCCGCGACGGCCGGCCGGTCTTCTACCTGTCCGAACGGATGAAGAGCCCGGACGAGGGGTTCCAGCTGGTGAAGTTCCGCACCATGCGCGTCGTGCAGACCGACAGCGGCGTGTCGGGCGGCGACAAGGTCAGCCGGATCACCCGAACCGGGCGGGTCCTGCGCCGCTACCGTCTGGACGAGATGCCACAGGTCTGGAACATCCTGCGCGGCGACATCAGCTTCGTCGGCCCGCGCCCGCCGCTGCGCCGCTACGTGGAGGAATACCCGGAGCTCTACCGCGAGGTTCTGAAATCCCGTCCCGGGCTGACCGGGCTTGCGACCATCGCGTTCCATACGCGGGAGGATGCATTGCTCTCGCCTTGCCGCACCGCAGAAGAGACCGAGGCCGTCTACACCCGCCGCTGCGTGCCTGCAAAAGCGCGACTCGACCGGATCTACACCCGCAACCGGTCCGTCTGTTACGATATCTGGCTGCTGCTGCGCACCGTGTTCCGGCGCCTGCCGATGGCCCCCGGACGCCACCGTTCGCTTCAGAAGTAGGCTATGAGCGGTTCATCGCCGCACAAAACGGCTAGACGCTGGTAAAACAAGCGGAACCTTGCAACACTCGCCTGTGGTGTCTATGACTCGTCATGCAATTTATGCCTGATTGATTTAGAGATTGTTTTGCCAAGGTGATGTCGCGCAGGGTTTTTCTGCGTGGTGATTTTACGAGAGGCCTTCGAGACTTGAAGTACGCGGTTTCCGGCAGCTCTGGGGTGTGACTATGCTATACGACTTCGTGATTGCCCTGCGCCCCTCGCACAAACGCGCCTTCTTCATCTGCATGGATCTGGTCTGGTGCCTGATCGCCTTCATCAGCGCCAAGATGCTCGTCGACGCGGCGCTCGTCGAACTCGATTCCCTGCGTGATTTCTCCGCCCACCTGATCGCGGCCCTCTTCACCACCCTCGTCCTGATCGTCCTCGTCGGCCTCGACCAGATGAAACTGGTCGCCTACGAGGTGCGCGGCGCCACCGAAACGCTGATGGTAGCCTGCGGGGCCGGGGCGGCCTGTGCGCTGGTGAACCTGCTGCCCGGTCCGAACCTGCCGCTGGTGCAGATCACCATCTTCGCGATGACCTTCCTGATCCTGTCGGTCTCCTCGCGGCTGGCGATGCTGCGGTTCATCCTGATGCTCTACCGCAAGGGCAACGCCCGCAAGCGCGTGCTGATCTACGGCGCCGGCCAGACCGGCCGTCAGCTGGCCACCGCGCTTGCCACCGATGACGCCGTCGTGCCCGTCGCCTTCGTCGATGACAACCCGCGCCTTCAGAGCCTGACTGTCTCGGGCCTGCGGGTCTACTCGCCGGTCCAGATCCGCGACCTCGTCCGCGACAAGCAGATCGACCGCGTCGTGCTGGCGATGCCCTCCGTGGCGCGCTCGGTGCAGGCCCGTATCGCACGCCGCCTGAAGGACATCGGATGCGAGGTCCATGCGCTGCCGTCCTTCGCGGAAATGATCGTGAAGGGCGACATGCCGCGCAACTCGGCGCCCGTCGACATGGACAACCTGCTGGGCCGCAACCGGCTGGAAGAGGAACTGCCCGGCGTTTCGGACGCCTACAAGGGCCGGCGCATCCTCGTCACCGGCGCGGGCGGCTCGATCGGCTCGGAACTCTGCCGCCAGCTGGTGACCTGCGATCCCGAAGCGCTGGTGATGCTCGATCACAGCGAATTGGCGCTCTACAACATCCAGCGCGAGCTTATGGAACTGGTGCCCGAGCTGAAGCTGGTGCCGGTGCTGGGCTCGATCTGCGAGGCCGGGCTGATTCGCGACGTGCTGGAGACCCACGAGATCGACGTGGTGCTGCACGCCGCCGCCTACAAGCATCTGCCGATGGTGCAGATGAACTGCATCGAAGGCCTGCGCAACAACATCATCGGCACCAAGGTCGTGGCCGATGCCGCCGGCGCCGCCGGGGTGGAGCGGTTCATTCTCGTCTCCTCCGACAAGGCCGTGCGCCCCTCCTCGATCATGGGCTCGACCAAGCGGATGGCCGAGCAGATCGTGCAGGACCTCGCCACGCGGTCCAAGGGCACCCGCTTCTCGATGGTGCGGTTCGGCAACGTGATGGGCTCCTCCGGGTCTGTGATCCCCCTCTTCGAGGAACAGATTTCGCGCGGCGGCCCGGTCACCGTGACCCACCGCGCCGTGACCCGCTACTTCATGACCGTGTCCGAGGCCGTGCGCCTCGTGCTGCTGGCGGGCTCCTTTGCACGCGGCGGCGATGTCTTCGTGCTCGACATGGGGGAACCGGTGCCAATCCACCAGGTCGCGCGCCAGATGATCGAAGGCGCCGGTCACACCGTGAAGGACGAGCGCAACCCCCACGGCGACATCGAGATCCACATCACCGGGCTGCGCCCCGGCGAGAAGCTTCACGAAGAGCTGCTGATCGGCTCCGACATGCTGACCACGCCGCACCCCAAGATCATGCGCGCGCAGGAAGAACACCTGTCCGAGCTTGAAATGGCCTCGGCCGTGGCCGACCTGCGCAAGGCGATCGACACCCGCGACGGCGACGCCGGCGAGGCCGTGCTGCGCAAGTGGGTCGAGAAATATTCCAAGGACCGCGCCGTCATCAACACGTGACACCGCGCTCGCCCGTCAGCCGGGCCAGACGCCGCATCGCCTCCACCCCCAGCACCGGACCGATCCCCAGCAGCGCCAGCGTGGCGGGCCAGCCCAGCCATGCCGCCGCCCATGGCGCCCCCTGCACCGTGAAGGTCGTCAACAGGAAGCCGAGCGCGGTCTGGAACGTCATCAGGCTGCCCGCGCGATCCGGTGGCGCCGCATCGGCCACCAGAGCCGAAAAGAGCGCCGAATCAGGGATCACCAGCGCGCCCCAGATCAGCACGCTCACCACCGTCACCCAGGGCGCCCCGCCGAAGCCCGCCGCCGTGACGAAGGCCGCCGAGGCGCTGCCGGCGAGACAGACGCCCGCAACCCGCGCCTTGCCCCAGCGGTCGGCCATCGCCCCCGCCGGAATGCACAGCAGCCCGCCAAGCGCGATGGCCGCGAAGGAGAGAAGCCGCGCGGCGGCCGGTGCACCCTCGCCAAGATGCGGCGCGAAGGACACCGAGAGCGCCACCGCAAGCCAGGCCCAGAGGCCGTAGAGCTCCCACATGTGGCAGAGGTATCCGGCATAGGCGAGGCGCAGGCGCGGACGTTGCCAGACGAGGCGCAGGGCCGATGGGTCGAACCTTGGCGCCGTGGCGTGATGGGGGCCAAGCCGCGTGAAAAGGATCAGGAGAGCCGCCAGCAGCGCCAGCAGGCTGGCCCCCATCACGGTGAAACGCCACTCCGCCCCGCCCGCAAGCGCAAGGGCATGGGGCGCGGCAGAGCCCAGCGTCAGGGCGCAGACGAGGACACCCACCAGCAGGCCGCGCCGCCTCTGGCTCCACCCTACGGCGATCTTCATGCCCACCGGGTAGACCCCGGCCAGCGCCACGCCGGTCAGCCCGCGCAGGACCACCTGTGTCGCCCCGCCCACCGGCGTGATCAGCAGGCCTGCATTGACCAGCGCCCCGAGGCAGGCGGCCACCGCCATGACGCGGCGCGGATCATAGCGGTCAGGCGTGCCGTGGATCGCGAAGCCGAGCGCGCCGAGGACGAAGCCGAGTTGCACCGCACTCGACAGCGCCGCGGCGCGGCCGGGCGAGAGCGACGCCTCCGCCTGCATCTCGGGCAGGATCGCCGCCGAGACGAACCACAGGCTCATCGCCGCCATTTCCGCGCAGACCAGCAAGGCCAGACTGCGGAGCGCACCCGGTGCCATGACATTCCTCCCCTGTCAGGTGACGCAGAGCCTAGCGCGGAACCAGGAATTTTTCGCAGGTCTTCTCGCCGCACCCTCGCGCGGGCAGGCACCACGCCCGGTGAAGCCATCATGTGACAGGGAGGACATGCGACAGGGCGACCTCATGCCCCCTCGGGCAGGTCGCACGCCACTGGGCCCCGACAGGCCGCGGGCTGTGCGGCCTCAGGCCCCGAGGTGCCGTTCGCCGCGCTTGCGGGCCAGTTCGATCTGCTTCTGCCGCTCGCGGAACCGCATCTTGTCCTCCTCCGAGGTCTCGTCGATGCAATGGTGGCAGGAGACGCCGTGCTCATACGCGGGCCGGGTGCGGTCTTCGGGCAGGATCGGGCGGCGGCAGGCATGGCACAGCTCATGCGGCCCCTCGGCCAGCCCGTGCCCGACAGAGACGCGCCCGTCAAAGACGAAACACTCGCCCTGCCACAGGCTCTCCTCGGCCGGGACCTCTTCGAGGTATTTCAGGATGCCGCCCTTGAGGTGATAGACCTCCTCGACGCCCTGCCCGATCAGCCAGTTGGTGCTCTTCTCACAGCGGATGCCGCCGGTGCAGAACATCGCCACGCGCTTGTTGTGGAAGCGGTCCTTGTTGGCCTCCCACCAGGCGGGGAAGTCGCGGAAGCTGGCTGTCTCGGGATCGACCGCGCCCTCGAAGGTGCCGATGGCGACCTCGTAATCATTCCGCGTGTCGATCACGGCCACGTCCGGGGCGCTGATCAGCGCGTTCCAGTCGGCGGGATCGACATAGTGACCGACGCGGGCCTTCGGATCGACATCCGGCTGGCCCATGGTCACGATCTCTTTCTTCAGCCGCACCTTCATCCGGCCAAACGGCTGCTCTGCCGCGGTGCTTTCCTTCCACTCGAGGTCGGCACAGCCCGGCAGGGCGCGCACATGTGCCAGCACCGCGTCGATGCCCGCCCGCGGCCCCGCGATGGTGCCGTTGATCCCCTCTTCCGCCAGCAACAGCGTGCCGGTGACCCCCTGCGCGAGGCAGAGATCCTTCAACGGGCCCTGCACGGCGGCGGGGTCCGGGAAACGGGTGAAATGGTAAAGCGCGGCGATGGTGTACATGGGGCCCAGATACGACTGCGGCGCGCCCCCGGCAAGGGGACGCGCCGCGACATCTTGGACGATCAGGCCGGTGCCGGCCCGCACCTCCGGCAGCCCCCGCAGGGGCAATGCCAGACCCGAGCCGGGTCTGGCCTCGATCAGGCCGCCTTGGCGACGGCGCCGGAGGCCAGCAGGCCCTGCAGCTTGGCGGTGATGAACGCGCGGGTGTCCGCGTCGGTCAGCTTGCCACCCTCGACCTTGCCGAAGGAGCCGCCGATCGCGACTTCGTAGCCGCCCATCACGTGGGCCCCGACGAGGGCCAGCGGCGAGCGCAGGGCGTGGTTCGCCATCAGGCCGCCCGTGGCGCCCGGCGAGTGGCTGATGATTTCGACAGGCTTGCCGGCGAAGGGCGCGGCCTCTTCCTTCGAGAGCCAGTCGATGACGTTCTTCAGCGCAGCCGAGGTGCCGCGGTTGTATTCCGGCGTGATCAGCACGACGGCATCCGCTGCAACGACCTTCGCGGTCAGGGCGGCGATCACCTCGGGCGAGCCGTTGGCCTTGAGGTCCTCGTTCAGCATCGGGATGTCGTTCAGGGTGACGACTTCGACTTCGGTGCCCGCGGGGGCAAGCTCACCGAGGGTGTTGGCAATCTGGGTGCAGACGGCTTCGCTGCGGAGCGAACCGCTGATGGCGACGATCTTGGTCATGATGGAATCTCCTTTGGTCCGTATACTACGCCTGCTGCGCCGCGGCGAAAACGCACCGGTTCGCAGGGGAGCCTCTGCGCTTCTGCACAGAACGCGGGGGGATCCTGCCGGTCCCGGCATCACCTGCACGGCTTTTGAGCAAAGCGAGGGACGCCGCCCGTTGACCCGTGCCGTCAGCCTTGCCACGGTGCGCCGATCCCAGACCCCAGCAGGAGAACGCCATGACCCGGGCCCTGATCGTCATCGACATCCAGAACGACTTCTGCCCCGGCGGCGCGCTTGCGGTGGCGGGCGGGGACGAGATCGTGCCCGGCGTGAACGACCTGATGACGGAGTTCGACGCGGTGATCCTGACGCAGGACTGGCACCCGGCAGGCCATTCCTCCTTCGCCTCGCAGCACGAGGGCGCCGCGCCGCTCTCGATGATCGAGATGCCCTACGGGCCGCAGGTGCTCTGGCCCGATCACTGCATCCAGGGCTCGCCCGGCGCGAATTTCCATCCCGATCTGACCGTGGACCGGGCCGACCTGATCATCCGCAAGGGCTACAACCCGGCGATCGACAGCTATTCCGCCTTCTTCGAGAACGACCACAGCACCCCGACCGGGCTGGAGGGCTACCTGAAGACCCGTGGCATCACCGATCTGACCATGGTCGGGCTGGCCACGGACTTCTGCGTGAACTTCTCGGCGGTGGATGCGGCCAGGCTGGGCTTTGCCGTCACGGTCCACACCGACCTCTGCCGGGGCATCGACCTTGGCGGCTCCCTCGCCGCGGCGCTCTCGGGCATGGCGGAGGCAGGCGTCACCGTCGCGTGACGCCCCGCGCCGTCAGCCTCCCAGCGGCGGGCCGGTGAAGGTCAGGTGATGCGCGGCGCCGATCTCGACGATCTTTTCCATGTCGTCGGGGATCGCGTACTGGCCCTTCGCCATCTCCACGAAGAACCCCTCGAACCCGGCCGGCGTCAGGACGAGCATGTGGCGGCTCGGCCCCTCCACCACCCGGAAGGTATGTTCCGTCCCGCGCGGGATGAAGACCGTCTCGCCGGGGCCGCGGGTGAAGGTCTCCCCGGCCATCCAGAATTCGCAGACCCCGGTCAGCATGATGAAGACTTCGTCCTCCTCCGCGTGTACGTGCCGGGGCGGGCCGCTGCCCTCCGGGCTGGTGCTGTCCACGATGGACATCGCGCCGCCGCTCGCCGCGGCATCGAGGATCGTATGGTAGCTGGTCCCGAGCCAGGTGACCGTTTCGCTCATGGTGTGGTTCCTCCCTGAAGTCTCCCATCCCCGCATCCGGGGCGCTCAGGATGCCCCAGCGTCACCTGAGCACAAAGACTTTCCTGCGCCCTTCTGGACAACCCCTTCGCGCCTTGCTCTAACGATCCGGACGTCAGGAGTGAGGAATATGGTCGATATCGCAACCCGTGTCTGGAACCACCGCTGGAAGATCGATCCGATCGTCCGGTCGCTGATCGACACGGATTTCTACAAGTTGCTGATGTGCCAGTCGGTGTTCCGCAACAAGCGGGACACGCAGGTGACCTTCTCGCTCATCAACCGGTCCAAGTCGGTGCCGCTGGCCAAGATGATCGACGAGGGCGAGCTGCGCGAGCAGCTCGACCACGTGCGCTCGCTCTCGCTGTCGCGCGGAGAAAGCACCTGGCTGCGCGGCAACATGTTCTACGGCAAGCGCCAGATGTTCCGCCCCGACTTCATGGAGTGGTTCGAGAACCTGCGCCTGCCGCCCTATACTCTGGAACGCCGCGGCGACCAGTACGAGCTGACCTTCGAAGGCTCCTGGCCCGAGGTGATGCTGTGGGAGATCCCCGCGCTCGCCATCCTGATGGAGCTGCGCGGCCGCGCCGTGCTGAACTCCATGGGCCGGTTCGAGCTGGAGATCCTCTATGCCCGCGCCATGACCAAGATCTGGGAGAAGATCACCCGGCTGCGCGATCTCGACGGACTGAAGATCGCGGATTTCGGCACAAGGCGGCGGCATTCCTTCCTCTGGCAGGACTGGTGCGTGCAGGCGATGATCGAGGGCCTTGGCAATCGCTTCACCGGCACGTCGAACTGCCTGATCGCCATGCGCCGCGACCTCGAGGCCGTGGGCACCAACGCCCACGAACTGCCGATGGTCTACTCCGCCCTCGCCCCCGATGACGCCGCCCTGAAGCGCGCGCCCTACGACGTGCTGGCCGACTGGCACGAGGAGCATTCCGGCAACCTGCGCATGATCCTGCCCGACACCTACGGCACCAAGGGCTTCCTCGAAGGCGCGCCCGACTGGCTTGCCGGCTGGACGGGGATTCGCATCGACAGCGGCGATCCCGCCGAGGGCGCCGAGACGGCGATCAACTGGTGGATCTCGCGCGGGGAGGACCCGAAGGAGAAACTGGTGATCTTCTCCGACGGCCTCGACGTGGAAAAGATCGAACAGCTGCACGCCCAGTTCTCGGGCCGGGTGAAGGTCTCCTTCGGCTGGGGCACCCTGCTGACCAACGATTTCCGCGGGCTGGCGGCGGGCGATGCGCTCTCGCCCTTCTCGCTGGTCTGCAAGGCCGTTTCGGCCAACGGCCATCCCACGGTGAAGCTCTCGGACAACCCGGAAAAGGCCATGGGCCCGGCGGAGGAGATCGCGCGCTACAAGCGGGTCTTCGGCGTCGGAGAGCAGGAACGGCGGGCGGTCATCGTCTGAACCACAGGCTTCCGTCGGGGCACGTGGCTTTGCGAAGAAAATGTGAAGCCACCCCCTTGCGCACCCCGGTCGCAGCCGTTAGATGAGCCTCACCGACGGGGCGACACGCTCCGGAAGACATTGGCGCGGGATGGAGCAGCCCGGTAGCTCGTCAGGCTCATAACCTGAAGGTCGTAGGTTCAAATCCTACTCCCGCAACCAATGACACGGAAAAAGCCGCACCTTCGGGTGCGGTTTTTTCGTTTCCGGGCATGCGCTTGCTCCTGCCTCTCCGCTGCGCGTTTCGCAACCATACGGCCCCGCGGTCCGTCACCGGCGGCCCCGATTCCCGCCACATGGCTTGCAAGCCGGACCGAATTGACCCAGTGACCGGTGCAAGAGACCCGCGCGGCCATGGCCCGGGACTCACTGACAGCAGACATTCAGGCAGGATACCGCCATGACCCCCGCACGCGATGCATCCCCTCTCGCCGATCTCCGCGCCGCCGTCGAAGACCAGCGCCCCTTCGCCACCGGCGTCTTCGACGAACTCGCCGCCGGCTCCACCGATCCGGCGGGCGGCATCACCCGCGACACCTACGGCCCGGGCGAGGCCTTCGGCCATGACGTCATGGGCCGGGTCGCCACCGACAGCGACTTCGCGGTGAGCGTCGACAAGGCGGGCAACACCTACGCCCTGTGGGAAACCGCGCCGGGCGCCAAGACCGTGATCATGGGCTCGCACCTCGACAGCGTGCCGCGCGGGGGCAACTTCGACGGCGCCGCCGGGCCGCTGGCCGGGATGGTGGCGATGCGGGCGCTGCGGGCCATGGGGGCCAGCCCCCGGGTGAACCTCTGTGCCATGGGCATCCGGGCCGAGGAGAGCGTCTGGTTCCAGACCTCCTACATCGGGTCGCGCGCGGCCCTCGGCACCCTGCCCGCCGAGACCTACGACACCGCACGACGGATCGACACCGGCCGCACCCTAGGCGACCACATGGTCGAAAGCGGCTGCGACGTGGCAGCCCTCAAGGCGGGCCACGTCCCGCTGGACCCGGCCACGCTGGAGGCCCAGATCGAGCTGCATATCGAGCAGGCCCCCTCGCTGGTCGAGGAAGGCCTGCCGGTCGGCATCTGCACCGGCATCCCGGGCAACTTCCGCTATCCCGATGCGGTGATCACCGGCGTCCACGGCCATGTCGGGACCCCGCGCCGGTTCCGCCGCGATGCGGCCATGGCGGGCGCGGAACTGGCCGTGGCGATGCAGCGGCTCTGGGTGCGGGAGGAGGACGACGGCAACCCGATGGCCGTGACCTTCGGGCGGTTCCACACCGACGACGGATTCCACGGGATGACCACGGTGCCCGGGCTCTTCCACTTCTCCCTCGACGTGCGCTGCTATGACGAGGCGGTGCTGGCCCGGGTGGAGGAGGATTTCCTGACCCTCGTGGCCCAGATCGAGGCAGAGTACCGCGTGACCATCACGCTTGGGGAGCGCAAGTCCGCCCCCGTGGGCCTGGCCGACCGGGCGATCCGCGACGGGCTGCACGCGGCGGCCGGGGACCTCGGCATTCCCTACATGGAGATGGGCTCCCCCGCTTCGCACGATTCGGCAGCCTTCGCGGCGGCGGGCGTGCCCATGTCGATGATCTTCGTGCGCAACGAGAACGGCAGCCACAACCCCGACGAGGCGATGGAGATCGATGATTTCCTCGACGGCTGCGCGGTGCTGACCGCCTATCTCTACCGCACCTACTGCGCCTGACCGGCGCCCCCATAGCCCTGAAAATGACGGCCCCACCGCACCCCGCGGCGGGGCCGTTTTCGCATCTGCTCCCACGGGCGATTGACAAGCCACCGCCTGCCTGACATCTTATTTGAGAACTTGGTTCTCCACATGAGAACCAATGGGAGGAGGAACCAGACGAGCGCGGCCCCGCTGCGCCCGGCCGGGACATGCGTGCCCGCTCCTGCCCGATGACGACCGGCAAGCGACCCGAGGAGGGGCCGCGACAGAAGGAGCATGACCATGACCACCGCCGATCCCGCCCGCGTCGAGGCACTGCTGAAGGGCAGCGTCGACCTGCACATCCACTCCGGCCCCTCGCTGCATCCCCGCAAGATCGACCATATCGAGGCGCTGAACGAAGCGGACGACGCCGGCATGCGGGCGATCCTGCTGAAGGACCACTACTACCCGACGATGCCGCTGGCGACGCTGCTGAACACCAACATGGGCAAGACGACCGAGGTGCTCTCGGCCATCGTGCTGAACCACCCGCTGGGGGGCTTCAACCCCTCCGCCGTGGACTATGCGCTGAAGCAGGGCGCGCGGATCGTCTGGATGCCGACGGCTCATGCCGAGAACCACATCATCAAGACCTCCAAGGACCTGAAGGGCAAATTCCCCGAGAACACCAAGAAGACGGTGGAAGCGGCGGGCCTGCGCCTCGTGGATGACAAGGGCGTGGTGCTGGACGAGGTGAAGCAAATCCTCGACCTGATCGCGGAGGGCGATGCCTGCGTCTCGGCCGGGCACCACCACGTGGACGAGGCCTATCCCTTCTACGAGGAGGCCAAGGCCCGGGGCGTCACCCGGATGTTCCTGAACCACCCGACCTACGTGAACGCCGCGACCCTCGACCAGGTGACGGAGCTGGCGAACATGGGCGTGAAGATGGAGCATTCGATCTGCATGTTCATCCCCTCCACCTTCACCATGTTCGACGATGCCCACCTGAAGGAGGTCATCGACGCGGCGGGGGTCGAGAACAGCTTCTTCGGGTCCGACCTCGGCCAGACCGGCAACCCGACCCCGGTGGAGGGCATGCGCCTGATCATCGCGAAGCTGCTGGAGATGGGCTACTCCGAGGCGGACACCCGCGCCATGACCGCCACCAACGCCGCCGATTTCGTCGGGCTGCAATGAGCGGCCTGCGCGGCCGGATCGCGGCCGGTGACCGGGTCGTCGGCTGTTTCGGCAAGATCCCCGATCCCCATGTGATCGAACTGCTGGGGCTCGCCGGTCTCGATTTCATCGTGGCCGACCGGGAACATGCCGCCGTCGGGCTTCAGGCGCTGGACCTCATGGTCATGGCGGGGCGTTCAGTCGGCCTGCCGGTGCTGATCCGCTCCACCGGGTCCGGGGCCGATGCGCTCTGGCCCGCGATGGACCTTGGCGCGGCAGGCGTCATGGTGCCCCATGTCCGCGACGGGGAGGAGGCCCGCGCGGTGGTGAAGGCGGTGAAATACGCCCCCGGCAAGCGCGGCTTCTCCCCCTCCGGCCGGGCCGGGGCCTACGGCACCATGGCGGCAGCTGACTACCGTGCGCAGGCCGATGCCGACAGCGTCGTCATGGCCCAGATCGAGGACCGCAGCGCGCTCGACCACCTCGACGCCATCGCGGGGACCGAAGGCGTGGACGTGCTCTTCGTCGGGCCTGCGGATCTCTCCCTCTCCCTCGGCGTGGGGATGGACGCGCCGGAGCTGGCGCAGGCCATCGAACGGGTCGTCACCGCGGCCCGTGCGGCCGGAAAACAGGCCGGGATCTTCCTCCCCGGCCCCGAGGCGGTCCCCCGCTGGGCGGCCCTCGGCGTCACGGTCTTCGTGCTCGGCGCCGATCAATCCCTCCTCATGAGCGCCGCGCGGCAGATGATGCACGCGGCCAAGGACAGCTGAAAGGACATCACATGATTCATCAGGTCGACTGGGAAAAGCTGGAGTGGAAGACGATCCGCCCCGGTGTCGAGCAGAAGGCATTTTCCGGCGCGGGGGCCACGCTGGCGCTGCACCGGCTCCAGCCCGAGCATGAGCCAAAGCCCCACAAGCACGAGAACGAGCAGATCGCCTATATCGTCTCGGGCACCGTGGACTTCCACGTCGGGGACGAGGTCGTCCGCATGGGCCCCGGCGCGATCATCACCGTGCCGCCGAACGTCATGCACCACGCGGTCGTGGTGGGCGACGAGGAGGTGATCAACATCGACGTCTTCACCCCGGCCCGGCCCGAATACGCCCCCACGCCCGAAGTGTGACCCCCCACAAGGCGGGGGCTTTCCTCCCCGCCTTGACCCTGCGCAAAGTCGAAGCTGCATACATGTGCCAGAATTGGCATGAAACATGGAGCCGCAGCCGTGACCCAGCCGCAGGACAGGACCGTCGCCTTTCTCTCCGATCCCGCCGCCCATTGCGGCAGCGGGCCGGTCGAGGTGATCGAGACCCACGGCGCCTACATCTTCCTCTGTGGCCGGACCGCGCTGAAGCTGAAGCGCGCGGTGCACTACGACTACATGGACCTGTCCACGGTGGAGAAACGCCACCGCCTGCTGCTGCGCGAGCTGGAGCTGAACCGCCCGGCCGCGCCGATGATCTACCGCGACGTGCTGCCCGTGACCGAGGGTCCGGAGGGGCTGTCGCTGGGCGGCAAAGGCACGCCGGTGGACTATGTCCTGCGCATGTGGCGCTTCCCGGCGGAAGAGGAGCTGGACCGGATCGCCGCCGCGGGCGGGTTCGACGGCGCACTGGCCGATGCCACCGGCGCGGCGGTGGCCCGCTACCACCGCGCCACGCCTGAGCGACCCTGTGACGGCGCCCCGCTGATCGGCGATATCCTCGACGAGTTGGGCCGCGTCTTTGCCGAGTTCCCCGATGCCGCGAGCGCGCCGGACGCCACCGCATGGTTGCAGGCTGCCCGCACCGAATGGACCACGCAGCGCGGCCTTCTGACCGAACGCGGCGCGGCCGGGCACGTGCGCCGCGCCCATGGCGATCTGCACCTGCGCAACCTCGTGCGGATCAACGGCGCGCCGGTCCCGATCGACGCGCTGGAGTTCGACGAGACGCTCGGCACCTGCGACCTGCTCTATGACATCGCCTTCCTCGTCATGGACCTGCTGCACCGGGACCTTGCCCCGCAGGCCTGCCGCACCCTCTCCGCCTGGCTGCGGGAAATGGGCGGGGCAGAGGACAGCGGCCTGGCGGCGCTGCCGCTCTTCCTGTCGGTGCGGGCCGCGATCCGGGCCATGGTGCTGCTGCAGACCGATGCCGCCCGCGCAACGCCCGGCGCCTCGGAGGCGGAGATCGCCGCCTACCTGCGCCTCGCGCGCACGGTCCTCGCCTCCGCACCGCCCGTGCTGGTGGCGGTCGGCGGGATGTCGGGCAGTGGCAAATCGGTGCTGGCGCGGGCGCTTGCCCCGGGCCTCGGCCGGGCACCCGGCGCGGTCTGGCTGGCCTCGGACCTCGAGCGCAAGGCAGGGCGCGACATGCTGCGCCACCTCGCGCAGGAGAGCTACAGCAAGCACAACCGCACCGCTGTCTACGACCGGCTCTTCGCCCGCGCAGGGCACCTGCTGGCCGCGGGGCACTCCGTCCTGTTGGATGCGACCTTCCTCGACTGCCGCCTGCGCACTCTGGCGGAGGCCACGGCCCGCACCGCGGGCGTGCCCTTCAACGGGTTCTGGATGGACGCGCCGGAAGAGGTGCTGCGCGCCCGGGTCGCGGCGCGCTGCGGCGATGCCTCGGACGCGGATGTCACCGTGCTGGAGATCCAGCTGGCCCAGCAGACCGGCGCCATGTCGTGGCACCGGATCGACGCCAGCGGCCCGCCCGAGGAGGCGTTGCAGGCCGCCCGCGCCCTGCTGGGCTGAGCCGCCTCAGACGTTGAAGCGGATGCCCGCCTCGGCCAGACCGCCGCCAAGCGCCATGGGCGTGCCGTCCGCGCGCCAGCAGGCGGCCCCGGTCATCATGCCGTCCTTGCCGAAGCGGATCACGCTCATCCCGCCGCCGATGTGACGCACCAGCTTGACCGTGTGGCCCTTTGCCTCCAGCGCCGCCTGCATGTGGGCATAGTCCGGCTCCAGCTCGACCTCCTGCCCCTGCGTCCAGAGCCGCGGCGCCTCGACCGCGGTCTGCGGGTCCATGCCGTGGTCGATCAGGTTCAGCATCGCCTGCATCGCCGAGGGGAAGATGCGCAGCCCGCCCGGCAGGCCGATGGCGAATTCCGGCGCGCCGTCCTTCAGCGCGATCATCGGCGCCATCGAGGTCGGCACCCGCTTGCCCGGCACGATGGACAGCGCCTTGCCCGGATGCGGATCGAAGTTGCACATGTAGTTGTTCGGGATGATCCCCGTGCCCGGCACCATGATGTTCGCCCCGAAGAGCCCGTTGATCGTATGGGTCGCCGCCACGATCATGCCGTCGTCATCGGCCATGGTGACATGGGTGGTGTCATTGCTCTCGTAGCCCGGCGTCGCCGGCCCGATGCCGCCCATGTTGCGCAGCCGCGACAGACATTCGGCGGCGTATTCCTTCGAGGTGTAGCGTTCCACCGGCACGTCCACGAAGGCCGGATCGCCCGAGGCGGCGCGCCGGTCCTCGAAGCCGACGCGGATCACCTCGGCCAGCAGGTGCATCATCTCGGGCGAGCCGAAGCCCATGCCCTTCACGTCGAAATGCTCCAGCATGTTCAGCATCTGGGTGACATGCACGCCGGAGGAGGCAGGCGGCGGCGGGCCGACGATCTCCCAGCCGCGGTAGCTGCCGTGGATCGCCTCGCGCTCGGCCGCGGCGTACGCGGTCAGGTCGTCCAGGGTGATGAACCCGGCATAGTCGTCGCCCGAGGCCATCCGCTCCACCAGCGCCTTGCCCAGCGAACCGCCATGCAGCGCCGCGGCGCCGTGTTTCTGGATTTCGCGCAGGCTCTCCGCGTAGTCGCCCATCACGATGCGGTCCCCGGCCTGCGGCAGTTCCCCGCCCGGCAGGAAGATCGAGGAGATGACCGGGTCCAGCTCCATGTCCGGGCGGTGCATGTCGATGGCGCCCCGCAGGTAGGGTGTGACGAGGAAGCCGCGCGCGGCCAGCCCGATGGCTGGCTCCACCACGTCGGCCCAGGGCAGCTTGCCGTATTGCGAATGCATCGCGTACCATGCGGCGAGGTTGCCGGGCACCGCGACCGCGGAGGCGCCGATCCGGTTCCGCCGGCCCTCGACTTCCATGTAGAGCGCCGGGTCATTGTCGCTCTGCGGCGTGTAGAGACCGCCCGTCATGGCGCCCGCGGCCTGGGCCAGCCCGTCGAAGATGATGTGCCGCCCGTCGGGCAGCCGCAGGTGCGACAGCCCGCCGCCCGCGATCCCCACCATCATCGGTTCCACCACCGTCAGGGCCAGCAGCCCGGCCACCGCGGCATCCACCGCGTTGCCGCCCGCCGCCAGCATCTGCGCCCCGGCGGAGGAGCCGAGCGGATGGTTCGTGACGACCATCCCCTTCGCGCCCGTGGCGGGCTGTTTCTTGCAGGTGAAACCGTAGGGGCTGGCGGTCATGGCGTGTTCCTTTGTCTGATGGCCCTCAGAAACGCCTTTGCACCGTAAGGTTCAAGAGCCGGGGCCCATGGCGACGGCCCGGAAGGGGCCGCCTGCCCAATGCGCGGTCAGTATCCCTTGCCTGGCGTGCAGAGCGCGTCCAGCGCCTCGCCCGCCTCGAAGGCCTGCAGATTGGCCGCGATGATCGAGACGCCGGTCGCCTGATCGATCATCGAGGCGATATGCGGCGTGACGGTGATCTGCGGATGGCGCCAGAACGGATGGTCCGCCGGCAGCGGTTCCACCGCGAAGACGTCGAGCGTGGCATGGGACAGCTGGCCCGACTCCAGCGCCGGGATCAGGTCATCCTCCACCATGTGACCGCCGCGTGCGGCGTTCAGCAGTTGCGCGCCCGGCGCCAGCTTGGCAAATGTCCCGGCATTCAGCAGGCCGGTGGTGGCCTCGGTCAGCGGCAGCAGGCAGACCAGCGTGTCGAGCCCGTCGAGGAAGGCATCGAAGCCCTCTGCCCCCGCGTAGCAGGTCACGCCCTCGATCTCCTTCATGGAATTCGACCAGCCCCGCACCTGGTAGCCCAGCATGGCCAGCGTCTGTGCCGCGGCCTTCCCGAGGTTGCCCAACCCCATGAGCCCCACCTTGCGGTAGTTCGCGGGCGGCACGGTCACCGGGTCCCAACGGCTCTCGATCTGCGCGGTGTCCATTCGGCGCTGGTCGCGGTGCATCCGCAGCACGTGAAGCGCGATGAACTCGCGCATCCGCTGGGTCAGGTCATTGCCGATGGTGCGGATGATCGGCACGTCCTTGGGCAGCTGCGGGTCGGCCAGCAGGTGATCGATGCCCGCCGCGATGGAAACGATGGCCTTGAGGTTCGGCAGCCCCGCCAGCATCCCGGCGGGCGGCATCCAGACGATGGCGTAATCGACCGAGGCCGGGTCCGTCACGTCGCTCATGGGCAGGACGGTATAGGCCTCGGGCAGCGCGGCCTTCAGCTTCGCAACCCATCCATTGGTCTTGTCGTCCTTGGGCAGGTAGACGGCGCAGGTGATGGGCATGACATTCCTCGTAGCTTGGTCAGACGCGGCGCACAGTAGCGCCCTCGCCGTCAGCCGAAAGGCCAAATTGCCCCGGTTCCGCCGGGACGGCCCCCTGCCCGCAGGGTCGGCGCGGTCGGTTTCAGCCGATGACGCGAAGATGACCGCAAATGCCCCTGTTCAACCGGCGCGAGATCCCTATTTTGGCGCGGCCCGGCGGAGGGCACCTGTCACACCCGCGTTCCGTCCCTGTAATAGTGATGCCCCATGACCGACCTGTTCACTGCCCTTGCCGAGTCCCCCAACCGTCCGCTGCTGACGGGGCCCGACGAATTCTACCTCGACGGTGCCGCCATGCTGGCGCTGCGCGAGACGCTGGAAGAGGGGCTGGCGGGCATGGGACTGGGGCCGACCTCGGTGGTGGCGGCCCGGCTGGGGGACGGCCCGGCCCAGACGGCGGTGCTGTTCGCCCTCGCCCATCTGGTGCGGCTGGTGCCGCTGAACCCGGCGCTTCAGCGCGAGGACCTCGCGCATCAGCTGTCGATCTCGGGCGCGCAGGCGCTGATCAACGAGGCGGCCCTCGGCCCCGCGCCGGTCGCGGGCGACGTGCCGCAGATCCGGCTGGAACTGCCCGAGGCCCACGCGCCGCAGAGCCTGACACTCACCGGCGCGGCGGTCGCGCCCGGCGAAAGCTGGTCCGAGGGGCCGGGCCTCGTGCTCTTCACCTCCGGCTCCACCGGCCTGCCCAAGGCTGTGCCGCTGACGCTGGAAAACCTCTATGGCGCGGCGGAGCGGATCGGCGGCAGCCTCTACCTCGGCCCCGAGGACATGGCCCTGCACGCCCTGCCGATGTTCCACATCGGCGGCTTCGTCGACCTGATGCTGGCGCCCCTGATCGCGGGCGGCGCGGTGCATTGCGCCTCCGGGCGCGATCCCTCCGCGATCCTTCAGGCCGCCCGCGAAAGCGGCGCGACATGGCTTCAGGCGGTGCCCACGATGCTGGCCCGGATGGAAGCCGAATATTCCGCAGACGACTGGGCCGAACTGGGCGGCCAGATCCGCCTGATCCGCTCCGTCTCGGCCGACCTGCCGGAAACCCGGCAGGCGATGATCGAGGACTTGCTGGGCGGCGAGGTACCGATCCTGCCGATGTACGGCATGACCGAAACCTGCGGCCTGATCGCCACCACGCCCCTGCCCCCCAGCCCGCGCAAAGCCGGATCGGTGGGCGTGATCGAGGGCTGCGCCCTGCGCATCTGCGCCCCCGACGGATCCGACATCGAGGAAGGCGCCACCGGGCAGGTCCGGGTCATGTCGCCCGACATGATGACCGGCTACCTCGGCGAGGCGGAGAGCCCCTTCGACGCGGACGGCTGGCTGATCACCGGCGATCTCGGCCACATCGACGAGGAGGGGTACCTCTACCTCGACGGGCGCGAGAAGGAGATGATCAACCGCGGCGGCGAGAAGATCTCGCCGCAGGAGATCGAACGCGCGATCCTCTCGCACCATGCCATCATCGAGGCTGCGGCCTATGCCCGCCCGCATCCGACGCTGGGCGAACACGTCGGCCTCGCCGTGGTGCTGCGCCCGGGCCGGGTGGCCGGCGCCGAGGAACTGCGCAAGCACCTCGCCCTGCGGCTGGCCGATTTCAAGCGCCCCGGGCGGATCGACATCAAGGACGCCCTGCCGCGGCTCGCCGGCGGCAAGCTGGACCGCGTCGCCCTCGCCGCCCTCTCGGACGAGGAGGCCGCCGACCGCGCGCCGCTCTCCGATACCGCGCAGAAGATCGCGGAGGCATGGGAGCAGGTGCTGCACCGCAAGCCCGAGGGTCTGGCCGCGGACTTCTTCGAGGCAGGCGGCGACAGCCTCTCGGCCACGCAGTTCGTCTTCGAGGTCACCCGCCTGACCGGCGTGAAACTCGACCCGGCACAGCTCTATGACACGCCCACCTTCGGCGCCTTCGCCACGATGGTCGAAACGCAGGACAAGGCCGAGACCGCGCGTCTCGATGATGCCGCACTCTCCTTCGTGTGCGAACGGGTGAAAGAGTGGAAGCTCTCGCCCGCGCGGCCCGACGTCACCGACCTGATCTTCCGCGTCGGCGGGCAGAATGGCCCGCGCCCGCTCTTCTGGTGCGTTCAGGCCGACAGCGAATGGCCCAACATCGTCGAGGCACTGGGCAAGAAGCGCCCGATCTACGCCATGCGGACCCTGTTCCAGATGGTCGGCAAGGACGACGCGCAGTCCCGCCGCCTCGCCTATCACTACGCCACCGCCATCGACCGGCTGCAACGCGAGGGGCCGATTGCCCTCGGGGGCTTCTGCGAGGGCGCCAAGGTGATGACCTGGGTCGCCGAGGAACTTGCCGCCCGGGGCCGGGAGGTCTCGCTGCTGGTGAACTGGGACCACTGGCCCGATGCCCCGACCGCCTTCCCGACGCTGCATGTCTGGACCGAGGACAAGACCCATTCCGCCAGGCACCGGATGGTCGGCCCGGAACGCGCCCTGCCGCTGATGCACCCCGCCGGGGCCGAAGGCCATTACCTCCAAGGCCGCCACGGTCAGACCCTGCGCGCCCCCCTGCCCGAGACGCTCGCCAAACGGCTCAACGCGCTCATCGACGGGCAGGAGAACCTGCCGGTGACGGAGCCGGGCAAGGACGCCTTCGACACAACGCGCCCCGCCACGGCCGAGGCCTACAAGGCTGAGGTCAAGCTGCGCGCCCCGCGCTTCGCCCGCCGCCGCGCCGCCGTGCCGGTCAAGGTCACCGTGACCAATACCAGCACCGTGACATGGCCCGCCGGGCAGACCTGCGTGATCCTCACGCAGCACAACTTCGACGGGCACATCCGCGCCCGTATCGCGGGCAGCGCGGCGCTGGAGCAGGACCTGGCCCCCGGCGAAAGCGTGACGCGCGAGGTGCAGATGACCTACCCGGACAAGTTCGTGCCAGTCCGGGTGACGGCAGACGTGATCGACAACGGCGTCGCCTTCTACTCCGACTACGGCCTGGACAGCCCGCGCCGCACGGTCTGGCCCTTCAGCCTGCGCCGATCGTGATCTCCAGCCGCGCGGGCCAGCGATGGCCGAAGCGCGGCTGATACGCCATCGGCCCCGTCGAAACCGGCCGCGCGCCCGCGGCCTCCAACGCGCGGGCGAGCGCCAGCATCAGGGCGATCCCCAGCGGCTCGCCGATGCAGCGATGCGCGCCGCGCCCGAAGACGAGGGCCTGCGCCTGATCGCGCGTGGGATCGAAGACCTCCGGCGCGGCAAAGACCCCCGGGTCGCGGTTCGCCGCACCGAGGGCCAGGAAGACGGGATGGCCTGCCTTCACCGCCACGCCGGCGATCTCTGTCTCCTCGCGCGCGACACGGGGGATGATCTGTCCCGGCGTGTCGAGCCGCAGCGCCTCGCGGACCCAGGCCTCGTCCACCGGCCCGCCCTCGCGCGCAAGCAGATGCAGCAGCGTGGCCGCGCCGGTCTCGATATTCTCAACCCCGTCGGCCAGCAGCAGGATCGTGGCATCGACGATGTGCTGGCCGCTCAGGTCCGGCAGGTCGGCCTGAAGCGCGGCCATATGGCCGAGGAAATCAGACGGCACAGCGCCCCGGCGGACCTCCAGCATGCCGGCGATCCGGCTTCGAAACCCTGCCATCCGGTCGTTCAGCGCGGCGAATTTCGCGGGATCGGTCAGCGGCGCGAAGAGCAGGAAGAACCCCTGCGCCACGGCCTTCAGCTCCGCCGGATCGGCATCGAGGCCTAGCAACTGCCGCATCGCCGCCACGGCATAGGGCCGGCTGATCGCCTCCAGCAGGTCGACTGGCCCTTGCCCGGCCTGCGCCCGCGTCAGATCGGTCGCCAGCGCCTCCAGCCCGGGATCGCGGCCTGCCAGCGTGCGATGGAAGGCCCGCGACATCGCCTGCCGCGGCAGGCGGTGCGCAGGCAGATCGAGGAAAGGCGGGATATGCGCGGCCAGATCGGCGGCGACGTATTTCGCCCGGTTGCGCGCGGCGAGCGTCGAGAACCGCGATGGCGTATTGCCGAGCCGCTTGTCGGCGAGCGCGGCGCGGACATCCGCGTGGCGGGTCAGCACGACACCCCCGGCGGTCACCGGGGCGACGGGCGCATGGCGGCGGAGCCAGTCGTAGATCGGGTAGGGATCGGCGAGAAAGCCCGGCGAGAGCAGGTCGACGGGCAGGTCAACGGGTTTCGGCCCGCTGCAGGGCGCCTTCGGCCGGGCGAGCAGGCTCTGCAACAGGCGCATCGTCAGCCGCGCGCCCCATAGGTGGGGCCGCGCTTTGCCACGTATCCGGTCATGGTCTTCTCCCGTCTTCACGGCCGGTCTCTTTGGGCGATCGGCACGCCACCCCAGAATAGGCGATTATCCGCTCATGGGGAAGACCGGCCGGTCCGGCTGTCCGAGGCCCACCCCCATCGCCGCGTCCGCAGCGTGGCCAGTTGCCGTGGCCTCCAGCACCGCGCCGTCCAAGACACCGCTCCGGCACGGTCCGCGAAACCGCCAGCGCCTCCTCCGCACCCGGCCCCCGGTCCCCCGCCTCCACAGGCCGTTTCGCGTGCGGCGCGCGCCCTTGCCACCACCCGCCGCGCCGGCGGTGGCCCGACCGGAGGCGCGGTTCCGGGCGCGGCGTACCCCTCTCACGCATCCCGCAGCCAACCGGGGCGATGCACCCTTGACGGCTCCCCCGGAATGTACTGCGTATAAGCACGGCGCCGCCGCCGCGAGAGGCCACGACGGTGCCCCCCTTATCGACCGGTTTGACGCCCCCCTCCGACCGCGCCACCATATGCGCCGGGGCCGTCCCGCCGCCCGCGCCCAGCGCGCCCGACCGCGAGACCACCCCGAGAGAGCCCCGGCCACCGGGCCGCCCTCGCCCCTTTCAGAGCCCGGCTCCCTCCCGGGCAGCAAGAGACGACAGAGTGACCCAGCCGATGCGCCGCGCGCTGCCCGCCCACCGGGACATGCGCAGACCATGACGACCGCCGACACCGCCCCCCTGCCCGACCGGCAGCGCTTCTTCGCCGTTCTCGCGATCATCCTGTCGATCTCGACCAGCGTCATGGACGGCGTAGCGATCAATGTCGCCCTGCCCAGCATCGGCGACGCGCTTGGCGTGGCGCCGCGCGACGTGACGGTGGTGGTGGGCATCTACCAGCTGGTGATCGTGGCCTGCCTGTTCCCGATCGCCAGCCTGGCCGAGATCTTCGGCTGCCGCCGGATCTACCTGACGGGCATCCTGATCTTCGCCCTCGGCGCGGCGCTCAACGGTATGGCGGCCAACCTGCAGATGCTGATCGTCACCCGGGCCCTGCAGGCCACCGGGGCGGCCTGCGTCATGGGCGTGAACCTCGCCTTGCTGCGCATCGTCGTGCCACCCGACAGGCTTGGCCGGACGATCGGGATCAACGCGAGCGTCATCGCCCTGTCGATGACCACGGGGCCGACGATTGCCGGGGCCCTTCTGACGGTGCTGCCGTGGAACGCGGTGGTCATGATGGGCCTGCCCACCGGGCTCGTGGCCTTCCTCCTCGGGATGCGCTTCCTGCCCGAGAGCGACCTGATCCGCCATCCCTTCGACTGGGCCAGCGCACTGCTCTCGGCGCTGACCTTCAGCCTGATCCTCTATGCGCTCATGGGTTATGGCCGCACCGGAGAGGTGACGCTGCCGCTGGTGATCCTTGCCGCCGGCATCGCCGCAGGCAGCCTGCTGCTGCGCCGCCAGCGCCGGGCCGAGAACCCGCTGATCCCGCTCGACCTCTTCGCCAAGCCCCAGTTCCGCCTGTCGATCATGACCTCGGTCTGCGGGTTTTCCAGCCAGATGCTCGCCTTCGTCGCGCTGCCCTTCGCCCTGCAGGTCGGGATGGGGTTCTCACCCTACCACGCCGGCCTCCTGCTGAGCGCATGGCCCCTGACGCTGGCCGTGGTCGCACCGATCGCCGGGCAGCTCGCGGACCGGGCCTACAACGGGCGGATCGTGGCGCTCGGCATGGGGATTCTCGCGGTCGGGCTGGCGTTGCTGGCCACGATGCCCGCGGAGGTGAGCATCCCCGGCCTCGCCCTGCGGCTCGCGCTCTGCGGCGTGGGCTTCGGCCTGTTCCAGACCCCCAACAACCGCAGCATCATCGGGGCCTCGACCCGGCAGCGCAGCTCCGGCGCCTCCTCGGCACTGGCGACCGCGCGGCTTCTGGGCCAGGCGCTCGGCACCGCTCTGGCAACCATCGCGCTGTCGCTCGGGGCCCATGACGCGCAGCATGCCTTCCTCTTCGGCAGCGTGCTGGCGATCCTCGGCTGCATGTGTTCGCTGATCCGCAGCCGCGGGACGTTCCAGATCCTCTGAAGCCCGGCACCTCGCCGGGCCAGAGCCTCACCGGACCGTTCGCCCCGGCCCGACCCTGCGGGGCCTCCCCGACCGGGGTTACCTGCCCCCGAAAGGCCTCGAACGCCTGCGATCCCGGCGGACTCCGCCGCCAGAACGGGCGGGGGACCGCGTGGATCCACCCGCTTCCGGTTCGTGGTGCTTTCTTTCCGGCCTGCCCCTCTCTAGGGTGCCCCCCATACCACCGGGCGGTCCCCCCAGAGATCGCGCCGGGGAGGTCCCTTCTTTTACAGGAGTTCGCCCCATGAACATGCTTTCGAATTCTCTCGCCGCGACGGATATCGCGACGCAGCTGCACCCCTACACCGATGCCCGCGCCTTCGAGGAAAAGGGCCCGACGATCATGGTTAAGGGTGACGGCATCCGCGTGACCGACTCCAACGGCAAGGAATACATCGAGGCGATGGCGGGGCTGTGGTCCGTCGCGGTCGGCTTCTCCGAGCCCAAGCTGCGCGAAGCCGCCGACAAGCAGATGGGCATGCTGCCCTACTACCACACCTTCGCCTTCAAGTCGCACGAGCCCTCGATCCGTCTGGCCGAGAAGCTGGTGGAAATGACCCCCGAACACCTGACCAAGGTGCATTTCACCAACTCCGGTTCCGAGGCCAACGACACCATCGTCAAGATGGTCTGGTACATGAACAACGCCCTCGGCCGTCCCGAGAAGAAGAAGTTCATCGCCCGCAAGAAGGGCTACCACGGAATCACCATCGCCTCGGGCTCGCTGACCGGCCTGCCGGCGAACCACGGTGACTTCGACCTGCCCGCGATCCCGGTGACCCACCTGACCACGCCGCACTTCTACCGCTTCGGCGAAGAGGGCGAGACCGAGGAGCAGTTCACCGCGCGCCTGCTGAAGGAACTGGAAGACACGATCCTCGCCGAGGGCCCCGAGACCATCGCCGCCTTCATCGGTGAGCCGGTCATGGGTGCCGGTGGTGTCATGGTGCCGCCCGTGGGCTACTGGCCCGGCGTGCAGGAAATCTGCCGCAAGTACGACATCCTCGTGGTGGCGGACGAGGTCATCAACGGCTTCGGTCGTCTGGGCACGCCCTTCGGCTGCCAGAAGATGGGCTTCGAGCCCGACATCATGACCCTGTCGAAGCAGATCACCTCGTCCTACCTGCCGCTCTCGGCGATCATGTTCACGGACAAGATCTACCAGGCGATCGCGGACAACACCCACAAGCTGGGCACCTTCGGCCACGGCTTCACCGGCTCGGGCCACCCCGTCGCCTCGGCCGTGGGCCTCGCCAACCTCGAAGTGATCGAGGAGAAGGGCCTGATCGAGAACGCCGCCAAGATGGGCGAGATCATGCAGGCCGAGCTGGCCAAGCTGGCGGATCACCCGCTGGTGGGTGAGGTGCGCGGCACCGGCCTGATCGCCGGCGTCGAGCTGGTGCAGGACAAGGCCACCAAGGCGCCCTTCGATCCCAAGGTGAAGGCCGGCATGAAAGCCGCCGACATCGCCGCGGACGAGGGCCTGATCACCCGCGCCGTGGGCGACACGCTGGCGCTCTGCCCGCCGCTGATCGTGACCGAGGATGACGTGCTGGAAATCGTCGCCCGCATGAAGCGGACGCTGGACCGCGCGCTGGAGGCGATGCAGGCCGAAGGCCTGAAGTAAGCCGCTTCGACGAGACATGAGGAAACCCCGGCTTCGGCCGGGGTTTTCGTTTTTGGGGACGCTGCGGGGGGTGCGGTTTCCCTCTGGGTCTGAACACTGTGCACGGGGCGTTCGGGGATCACTAGAACCCAAGCGGGCCGTCATCCGATGTAGAGCCGCGCCCTCACCGGCCTTCGAGTAGGGCAGCGCCGTCCCGCGGGGTGGCGCGAAAGCGCCGGTCGCCATTGGTGCGTCATTGGTTCAAGCCCCAATGGCGACGGGAGGCGGGTCGGCGCTGCCCGGCCTCTCGGCCGGGCGGGACATTCCGAGGGGCCAGTGGAAAGAGACAATCCCGAAAGCATACCGCAATAAATCCGGCACGCCTCGGCGATGGCCCCATATCTCCGGCGGCGGCCCCCAGTCCAAGCCGTCACCGGATCGCCCCCTGCCGGGGTCCATGCCCCTCCCCCAATCCTCCGCAAGCCGCCGCGATACCCCTGCCCCGATCGCCACGACACCGCGGCCTGCCGCCTCGTCAATTGCAACCACGCCGAAACGAGCCTATGTCCCAAGGCGACAGCGGTGCAAAGAGGCGGACGTGACCAACTACCTGCATAAGGGCGACCTTCCCGACGGGCTCGACTTGGGGCCTTCCGTGGCGATCGACTGCGAGACCATGGGCCTCGTGCCGGGGCGTGACCGGCTCTGCGTCGTGCAGCTTTCCTCGGGCGACGGCCATGCCCATATCGTGCAGATCGCCAAGGGGCAGACCCGCGCGCCCAACCTCGAGGCGCTGCTGCTCGACCCGCAGGTGCTGAAGCTCTTCCACTATGGCCGCTTCGACATCGCCGCCATGTACAACGCCTTCGGCGCGCTTGCCGCCCCGGTCTATTGCACCAAGATCGCCAGCCGCATGGTGCGCACCTACACCGACCGCCACGGCCTGCGGAACCTGACGCAGGACCTACTGGGCACCGACATCTCGAAGCAGCAGCAATCCAGCGACTGGGGCGCCGAGACGCTGACGCAGGCGCAGCTGGACTATGCCGCCTCGGACGTGCTCCACCTGCACCGCCTGAAGGGCGAGCTTGACCTGCGCCTTGCCCGCGAAGGCCGCACCGCCCTCGCGCAGGCCTGTTTCGACTTCCTGCCCACCCGGGCGCTGCTCGACCTCGAAGGCTGGCCCGACACCGATATCTTCGCCCACACCTGAGAGGCGCAGCGATGACCGACCACGAGACCTTCCTCGACACAGCCCGCCGGGTGATCCGGATCGAGGCGGAGGCCCTGGGCCAGCTTGAAGCCGCGCTTGGCGAGAGCGTGGCGCAGGCGGTGGAGCTGATGCTCAACGTCCGGGGCCGGGTCATCGTCAGCGGCATGGGCAAGTCGGGGCACATCGGGCGCAAGATCGCTGCCACGCTGGCCTCGACCGGCACGCCCGCGCAATTCGTCCATCCCGCCGAGGCCAGCCACGGCGACCTCGGGATGCTGACCAATGACGACGTGGTGCTGGTGCTGTCGAATTCGGGCGAGACGCCGGAACTGGCGGACATCATCTCCTACACCCGGCGCTTCCGCATCCCGATGATCGGCGTCGCCAGCCGGCCCGGATCCACCCTGCTGACCCAGTCCGACGTGGCCATCGTCCTGCCCCGGGCCGAGGAAGCCTGTGGCACCGGCGTGGTGCCGACCTCCTCCACCACCATGACGCTGGCGCTTGGCGATGCGATGGCCGTGGCCCTGATGGAGCACCGCAAGTTCACCGCCGAGCATTTCCGCAACTTCCACCCCGGTGGCAAGCTGGGGGCGCAGCTGAGCCGGGTCCGTGACCTGATGCATGTGGGCGATGCCCTGCCGCTGGTGCGTGGCGAGACGCCCATGTCCGAGGTGCTGCTGGAGATCTCCTCCAAGGGGTTCGGCGTGGTCGGCGTGACCGATGCCGGGGGCCGGCTGACCGGCATCGTCACCGACGGTGACCTGCGGCGGCACATGGACGGGCTGCTGTCCCATACGGCGGCGGAGGTGATGACCGCCGCCCCGCGCACCATCGCGCCCGATGCCCTCGCGCAGGAGGCCGTCGCGCTGATGAACGAACGCAAGATCACCTGCCTCTTCGTGGTGGATCCGGCGGGTCCGGCCACGGCGCAGGGGCTGCTGCACATCCACGACTGCCTGCGCGTCGGGCTCGGCTGAGATGGCGTGGCGCGAGGACCGATATTCCCGCGTGATCGCCTGGCTCAAGGTGATCCTGCCGCTGGCGGCGCTGGCGCTGCTGTCGACGCTCTTCCTGCTCGCCCGCACCGTGGGCCCCTCGGCAGAGCTGCCCTTTGCCGACACCGACCTGCAGGAACGCATCCGCAACCAGCAGATCACCGATCCCACCTTTGCCGGAGCCACCGCGGGGGGTGACCTGATCGCCTTCACCGCCGCCGTCGCCCGGCCCGATCCCGAGGGCCGCTCGCGCCTCGACGCCGACGAGGTCGACGCGCGGATCGACCTGAAGGCCGGGGCCGCGATCACCTTCACCGCCGATGGCGGCGCCTTCGACGATCCCGGCGACCGCGCCACGCTGAAGGGCAACGTGGTCATCACCTCCTCCGAGGGCTACCGGATCGAGACCGAGGAACTGGTCAGCGCGCTGCGCACCGTGAAGGCGGAAACCCCCGGCACCGTACGGGCCGAGGGCCCGCCGGGCCAGTTCACTGCCGGAAAGATGGTCCTCACGACGCAAGCGGACGGGTCGGACGCGCAATTGGTTTTCACCGACGGGGTTAAGCTGATATACGACCCGCGAGGTAACGAGGACGACACGCCGTGACCCTTTCCAGCCGGGCCCGTAGGGCCGTCACCCCCGCCCTGATCCTGTCCGCCGCGCTGCTTCTGCTGCCGCAGGCCGGGCTCGCGCAGGGGATCGCCTTCGGCAACGGCCCCTCGGACACCCAGGCGCCGGTCGAAGTGGACGCGGACAGCCTCTCGGTCAGCCAGACCGACGGCACCGCGATCTTCAAGGGCAACGTGCTGGTGGTGCAGGGGCTGACCAAGCTCTCTGCCGATACGGTCACCGTGGTCTACGCCCAGGACCAGAGCGCGATCCAGGCCCTGCGCGCCGACGGCAACGTGCTGCTGGTCAGCGGCGAGGACGCGGCCGAGGCGAAACAGGCGGAATACGACATCGAGAGCGGCGTCGTGACGATGTCCGGCGATGTCATGGTTGCACAGGGCCGCAGCACGCTTACATCCCAGTCCATGATCGTGAACCTCAAGACCGGAAACGCCGAGATGCAGGGCCGTGTGCGCACCGTGCTGCAACCCGGCAGCGAATGACCCATGGCCCCCGCCCCTGACCTGACCGTCACCGAAGGTGACCACGGCCTGCGCATCCAGAACCTGCGCAAGAGCTACAAGAAACGTGTGGTGATTCGCGACGTGTCGATGCAGCTCGACCGGGGCGAAGTGGTGGCGCTGCTCGGGCCGAACGGCTCGGGCAAGACGACGACCTTCTACGCGATCGCCGGGCTGGTCCTGCCCGAGGGCGGCACCGTCACGATCGACGGCCGCGAGGTGACCGGCCTGCCGATGTACCGCCGCGCCAAGATGGGCATCGGCTACCTGCCGCAGGAGATGTCGATCTTTCGCGGGCTCTCGGTCGAGGACAACATCCTTGCCATTCTCGAGATCACCCACCGCGACACCCACAAGCGGCGCGAGCGGCTGGAAGAGCTGCTGTCGGAGTTCTCCATCGAACACCTGCGCCGCGCGCCCGCGCTTGCGCTGTCGGGCGGGGAACGGCGCCGGGTGGAGATTGCCCGCTGCCTCGCGGCCGAACCGCGCTACCTGCTGCTGGACGAGCCCTTCGCGGGCGTCGATCCGATCTCGGTCGGGGATATCCGGCACCTCGTGGCGGACCTGAAGAAACGGGGAATCGGCGTGCTGATCACCGACCACAACGTGCGCGAGACCCTCGAGATCGTGGACCGCGCCTATATCCTGCACGACGGCAAGATGCTGATGTCCGGGACCCCGGAAGACGTGGTTCAGAACGAAAATGTCCGCAGAGTGTACCTCGGCGATAATTTCCGTATTTCCTGACCCTGTTCCGTAACCCTTTCGTTATTGGCCCGAATTCGCCATGCCGTCGGCCAGATGCAGCAAGAAGCCGCAAACCCTCGTTTCCGGATTCCGTTGACAGATCCCGGTTGAGTACCTTCATATGAAGGTATGACAGCATTGCGACACATGTCCGGCCTGCCCTGGCCCGCCACTGCGGGAAAGGCAGGTCTTTTCATGTCCGGACCTGCCGCAACGCTGTCCATCCGCAGCATTCGGACCTGAGCGGCCCGGCGGATCCACCGCCGGACGACACCCGAATTGTCAAGTGAAGGAGACAGGATGCGCTACGAAATCACCGGCAAACAGATCGATATTGGCGATGCGCTGCAAACGCACGTGAAGACCGAGCTGAGCGAAGCCGTGGCCAAGTATTCCCAGCGACCCACCGACGCGGTCGTGGTCTTTTCCAAGCACGCGCACGAGTATGTCTGCGAGTCGACCGTGCATCTCTCCACCGGGCTGACGGCCCAGGCCAGCGCCAAGTCGACCGAGATCTACGGCGCCTTCGACAAATGCTGCGAGCGGATGGAGAAGCAGCTGCGCCGCTACAAGCGCCGGTTGAAAGACCATCACCGCGATCGGACCGAGCCGGTTGAAATCTTCGGAGGCTCCTCGTATATCCTCGCCTCGGATCAGGAGGACGAGGAGTCGGACGACGCAACGCTGCAGCCGATCATCGTGGCCGAGATGGAAACCCGTATTCCATCCCTCTCTGTCGGAGAGGCGGTCATGCAGATGGAGCTTGCCGGTGCGCCGGTCCTCGTGTTCCGCCACGAAGGCAAGAATGGATTGAACGTGGTGTACCGCCGCGACGACGGCAACATCGGTTGGATCGATCCGCGCAGTTGAGGTGATCGGGAGCAGACGCCCCGGCGAGTAGTTCGGAGCGAGTGAGTTTTGATGGATCTTTCGGGTATCCTGAAGCCCGGGGCAGTGAAAGTCATTGCCTCGGCCTCCAGCAAGAAGCGGCTGCTGCATGATCTCGGCGATCTGGCCCATGGGGCCTATGGTCTGCCGGCGGATGCAGTCGTGGAAGCCTTGCAGGAGCGGGAAAGCCTCGGCCCCACGGGCGTGGGCCACGGTGTGGCCCTGCCCCACGCGCGCCTCGAACAACTCGACAGCGTTGCGGGGGCCTTCATCCTGCTGGAGAAGCCTGTCGACTTCGACTCGGTGGACCGGCAGCCGGTGGATCTGATCTTTGCGCTCTTCGCCCCGCTCGATGCGGGCGTCACCCACCTGAAGGCCTTGGCCCTGGTGTCGCGCACCCTGCGCGACGCCAACCTCCGCAAGAAACTACGCGCCAACCCGGATGCCGCGACGCTCTATGCGATCCTGACCACCGATCAGGGCGTGCAGGCCGCCTGAGGCTGAGCTGAGCCTGACGCTTGCGGGCCCTGTCCGCGCGACGCTTCCTCCCTTCGACCGTTTCAGGTGGTGCGCAACGGCGCGGCTGTGCCCGGAATTTTCAAAAATTCCGGTCCGTTTTCTTCGAAGAAAACGGTCATCGCTGCAGGTGATAGGCACCCGTCCAGCGACGCGCCCGGCCTAAAGCGATCAGGCCGCGCCGCTCAGACCGGGCAGGCCGTGTCGAACCCGAAGATCATGTAATCCCGCTGGTAGATCTCCGCGCAGAGCGCCGCGAGATCCCCATCCGCCACGGCGAAGAGCGGATAGGGCGCGTCGCCCTCGGCGGCCAGCGGCTCTGCCGGTGCGGGATGACCCAGACGCCGGGCCAGCCCGGGCAACTCGGTCGCCAGTTCTTCCTCGCGCAGGATCAGGTCCGGCAGGGCAAACAGGCCCATGCCCTCGACCGTGGCGGCCTGCGTGGCGAAGGCGGCGTCATTGCGCACTGTGGTCTGCCCGGCGAGGTTCGCCTTGAGGAACTCGAGGAAGGCCCGGAAGGCGGCGCGGTGCTGCTCCAGCGTATAGTCCGCCATCTCCATGTCCGCCGGGATCGGCAGGGCGTAGCGCTTGCGCAGCACGCGCCGGATCTCGTTGAAGCGCTGCGGCCCCGGCATCAGGATGCGTTCACAGAAAACCGCATGGGCCCGCGCCAGCGGATGACGTACCACGGTGAAGCTGCGGTGCCCCGGGCGGGCCCGCTTCCACTGCCGCAGGCTCTTCTGCGAGAAGGCCCCGGGCAGTTCCTCCACCGACATGCCCTCCAGCGCCGCCAGCCAGCCGCGCACCCGCTCCTCCAGCCCGTTGCGCACGGGCATGTAGAGCAGCGGCGTCGTGGCACCGGCCACGTAATCCGGCACCCGTGCCCCGCGGCGCGGTTCGAAGTTGGGCGTGCGGTTGAGGTTGAACCGGTCGAGGCGTGCAAGCGCCGCCTCCATGCCCTCGAAATCCTCGACCTTCTGCTCCAGCGGCTCGGGGTTCTGGCGCTTCAGCTTGCTGTCGAGCGACTCCAGCCGGTCCTTCTGGCCAAGGAAGGCCCCGAGGCCGTTCATCACGTCGAGGCTCTGCAGGTCGTCATAATCGACGTAGAAGGCCGTCTGGCCGGTCACCTGAAGCGCGTTCATCACCCGGACCTGGAAGCTCTGAAGGGTCTCCAGATGGGCCTCGAATTCGACCGGGTCGAAGTCGACCTTGCTCTCCTTGCGGCGCCGCACGTCGGTCAGCTTCCACTGGTCGGTGGCGCGGGCGATCTTCCAGCTGACATAGCTGTCGACCGGGTTGCGGGTCAGGATGATCTTGGCGCAGCGCGGGTCGGGCAGGGCCACGTCCAGCACGCGCGGATCATGGTCATGGAAGAAACGGAAGCCCGACAGCCCGTGATCGGCCTTCACCGCGTCCAGCAACCGCTGCGGCGCCTGCTGGCGCGCGTCCAGCGTCAGGCCCAGCAGGGTCTCGTTCTTGGGATAGCCGATGAAATGGGGATTGAAGGCCTCGCCGTGGCAGGTCAGCCCCGGGAAGGCGTTCAGGTTCGCCTCGAGAAAGTTCGAGCCGGTCCGCATCTCTGCCAGAACGATGAAATAGTCGAAACGCGCCATGGATCACTTCCGCACGAGATAGGGCTTCTTGCCGGGTTTCGGGGGCATCCGCCCGCCGGTCGGGTCGATCGGGAAATCGCCGGTCAGATAGGGGTGCATCCCCTGGTTCTTGAGGTTCTGCAGGAAATGCCCGAACCCCTTGAGGTCACTCATCACCGGGGCCTCGGCCAGACGGCGCGGGGTCTTGGCGCCGATCTCGTCGATGACCAGCTGCAGCGGCTCCATCGGGGATTCCACGAATTCCGACAGCGTCCAGACCCGGATGCGGGCCTTGGCATGGGGCGAATGCAGCGCGTCGAGGAAGCGGGATTCGATCCGCTGCAACTCTGCCGCTTCGGCACGGATGTCGGGGAAATCGCGGTTCGAGCGGAAGAGCGGCAGCGCCCAGGACCCGCTGATCACGCTGATCTGCGCATTCGGGTCCTTGGCCATGTCCCAGATCAGCGCCTGGTTGTCGCGCGGTCCGAACTGGAAGCACTGCCGCTCGCCCCGGGTGTTCCACAGCAGGTTGGTCAGAAAGTCCCGTGGCCGGTAGTCCCGCGCCGCGGCACTGTCGGAAAGCGCGCCCGCCATGTGGGCCTGACGTTCGGCGTATTCGACCCGCTCCGGCGCGAAGAGATGACCATGAACCCGCGTGCCCGTCGCCCGCTGAAGCCAGTGCTCGAAATCCTCGAAGAGTTCGGCGAAGCCCTGGAAGACGGAATACTTGTCCGCGGTCAGCCCGTTTTCCCAGCCCTCGCGGGGATAGCGGCTCTGCATGTAGAGGCCGGTGCGGCCCCGCGTCCGACGCTGCACCGCCTTGGAGAAGACGCGGTCGATCTTGCCGGGGTTCGGCTCGGTCCGGCGCTGCTCGCCGTTGGGTTCGGACAGCAGCACGCGATAGAGCTTGTCGGCATGGGGCCAGATCTTGCGCGCCACGAAGCAATCCGACCGGCGCAGCAGCTGCAGGTGATCATCGTAGAAGATGTGCGGCTTGCCCTGGAAATCGAACTTGCTCAGCGTCAGCGAGCGACTCTCGATATTGGTGGCATAGAGCCGGGCCAGCGACTGGAAATAGCTCTCGTCCGGGATCCAGACGCGCTTGAAGTAGCGATCATAGGCCTCGCGGTCGGGGTCATTGAGGATCGCGGACAGCGTCTGCCGCGTCAGGCACCACCATTGCGAGCCCATGTGCGGCACGATGCCGTTGGGGATCCGCCGCCGCATCCGCAACCGCCGCTGAAGCCGCACGTAGCCGTCGAAGAGGAGGCGGTGCCGCTTCCACGAGAAGGGGAACCGCAGGGTGAAGCGTTCGGCGTCCAGCCCGCCCACGGTCCAGGGGACATCGGCGGTGGTGGCGCTCTCGATGAAATCGGTGCGCGGGCGGTCGGCAAGATAGTCGATCAGCTCCGACACCGGGCGCAGCGGCAGGCAGGAGCCGGAGGCGAGGTAGACGTGGCGCACGTCCGGGAAATCCTCAAGCATCCGCTCCGAGGCTTCCTGCGTGGCGGCGACGATGCCCCAGGTGCCCCATTCGCATCGATGCCGCTGGACGAAGCGCACGTTCTCGACGTCCGACAGCGCCTTGCGGAAATCGCCATAGGTCTTGGCGCTGACATTGCGGTCGGCGTGGATCACCACCGGACAGCCGGCGACGGCCCAGTGGCGCGCCACCTGTTCGGCCCGGTTCAGGGCCGTGTGCACCAGCATGATGATGCCCACGCTCGCCGTCATGCCCAGTTGCCCTTGGACATGAGGCCGAGGATCTCGAGTTGGCGCCAGTTGATGTACTTCTCGGACCAGTTGCACCACAGGTCCGGGTCATCCTTCAGCGTATCCGCATAGGCCCGGTATTCGACCGAGGCGGCGTAGTGCTGCTTGCGCTGCAACTCCTCCTTGGCCTTGGTGTTGAACGTGTCGAGGAACTTGGTGTGCAGCAGCACGCCCGAGGCCTTCTCGCCCCCGAACTCGTCGAAGACCTGGTTCAGCCCGCGCGGCAGCAGCATGTGGGTCGAGGAGACATAGGCGTACTTCCGGTCCCACTTCACCAGCGGGATCTTGTTCAGCGCCGGGGCCCGGGCCGGCGTCTCGGGGAAGAAGACCCGCATCCGGGGGCCGCCCTGTATCCAGAGGTTCCCGTACGCATGGTTTTTCTCGAAGGTGTAGTTCCCGGCGTCGAACCAGTTGGCGATCTCAAGCGGATCCTGCCCCGGCGTATAGGGCTGCGCGTCGAGCCGCCCCTTGGGGTACATGTCCAGCAGCATGGCCGAGAAGGACTTGATCGAGGAGGCATCGAGCCAGTCGCAGAGCGCCGGCAGGGCCCGGGTATCGCAGAACGGGTAGACGAGGAATTCATCCGGATCGACCACCAGCGTCCAGTGGCCGTGGCCGTATTTCATCTGCAGCCAGTTCAGCCAGTCGACGCCGAAGCGCGCCCGCTTGTAGCCCGCCTGCGTGGTCCAGACCGAACAATCGGCCTGCTGCGCGAGGTAATCGGCCGAGCCGTCGGTGCTGTCGTTGTCCACGAAGAGGAAGTGGCTGACGCCCATCTCGCGGTAGTACTGGAGGAAGTAGGGCAGCCGCACCTGCTCGTTCCGCAGGGTCGAGAAGACAAGGATGTCGCGGGACCGGATGCGGCGCGTCTTGTCCGACAGCACGCGCAATTCCCGCCGCTTGCGGAATGCGCGGATCAGCCAGCGTTTCCGCTGGAGCCGCAGGCGATATGACGAAGCGATACTCACACCCTCAGCAAACTGCTCCGACGCAGGTTTACCATCGGGTTTGCCATATCAGGTCATCTTTAAGACGATCTTGAAGTGATCCTGCCATGTCGGCGGCGTGAATACCGGCGCGGCCCGCGGTGTCTCTGCGACATTTTCGAGTTCTTTGACCCATGAATAGACATCGTCCATGGGCAGGTAAACGGGAATATCTCCCAGAACCTCGCGTGTGACCGGGAGGTCGCAACAAAATATGGGGCAGCCAAGGGCAGCGGCCTCGATCAGCGGCAGGCCGAAGCCCTCGGCCAGCGAGGGAAACACCAGGCCCCGCGCCCCCTCAAGCAGCGCCCCGACGGCCCCGTCAGAGAGGCCGGGCCATTCCTCCACAGCGGCGCCCTCGGCCTTCATCCGGTCGAGCGTGGCAAAGGTCTCCTCATTGCGCCAACCGCGCGCGCCGCAGATCAGGAGCCGGGCGCCCTCCCGGGGCATCTTCTGCCAGATCTCGAGGAGGAGCGCATGGTTCTTGCGCGGCTCCACCGTGCCGAGCGCGACGAAGTAGGGCTGCGCGGGTGGCAGGCCCTCCGGCAGGTCCCCGGCGCGCGGGATCGCGAGGTCGAGCCCCAGATGCGCCACCACGCCGGGTGGAATGCGTCCCATCGGTGTCAGGTGACGCTCCACCGCTGCCTGCGTCGCGGCGGAGTTGTAGATCAGCAGGTCGGCCCCGTTCCCCGCCAGTTTCAGCATCCGGTGGAACCGCGCCACGGTGCCCGGCCTCTGGAACTGCGGATAGTCGAGCGGGATCGTGTCGTGCAGCAGGACACTCACCCGACCCTGCTTGCGCCGCACCGCGCTGATCACCCGGGCGCTCAGGGCGCTATGGCCGGTGTTGAGGTAGACGAGCCCGTTGGGCAGCCGCCGCATCAGCCAGCCGAGCGCGATGCGCGGTGCCCTCGCGATGGCGAGACGGCGCAGGTCGGACTGCGCCCGCCCCTGCCAGAGATCCAGCCTGCGCGACAGCCGCGCCACCGGATCGCGCCGGCCCCAGGGCGCATGGCCATCGACCCGGTCGAGAAAGGCGCTGAGGCCCGCGCGATCCAGCAGGACGTAGCCCCCCGCCACCTTGGCCAGGCCGTAGACGGGGGTGTCGAGTGTCAGGAGATGGGAGAGATAGGCACGCTCCACCCGATCCACGCCGGTGAGGACGCGGCCGGCGCGGCTGGCCAGACGGGTGATGTCCAGCAGCCGCGCAGGGGGGTTATTTGTCGTAGTGCCCAGTCTGGTGCCACCGCCATGCGTCGCTGATCATAGTCTGCAACGTGGAGCGGTCGGGCGTCCAGCCCAGTTCCTCCACCGCGCGGGTGGAGCCGGAGACAAGCTTGGTGCAGTCGCCGGGACGGCGGTCGCCCTCGGTGTAGGGCACGTCCTTGTTGGTGACGGAACGGGAGTGATCGATCACCTCGCGGACGGAGAAGCCCGACCCGGTGCCGAGGTTGAAGATCCGGCTGCCCTTGCCCTCTTCCAGCCATTTCAGGCCCAGAACATGGGCATCCACGAGGTCACAGACATGGACGTAGTCGCGGATGCAGGTGCCGTCCGGCGTCTCGTAATCCGTCCCGAAGATGGTCAGCGCGTCACGCTTGCCGGCAATGGCGTCCAGCATCAGGGGGATCAGGTGCGTCTCGGGCTGGTGGAATTCGCCCACCTCGGCCTCGGGGTCGGCACCGGCCACGTTGAAGTAGCGGAAGATCACGCTTTCCAGCCCATTCGATGCCCCGAAGTCCCGCAGGATGTCCTCGATCGCCCGCTTGGAGCCGCCATAGGCGTTGATCGGATACTGGGCCGAGCTTTCGTTCAGCACCACGTTGTCCTGATCGCCGTAGGTCGCGCAGGTCGAGGAGAAGACGAAGTTCTTCACCCCGGCCGCCACCGTCGCCTCGATCAGCGTGAGCGAGGACAGAACATTGGCGCGCCAGTAGAGCCCCGGCTCGCGCATGCTCTCGCCGACCTGGCTGAGGGCCGCGAAATGCATCACGGCCGCCGGTTTGTATTTCCTGAAGACGTCGTCAAGGCGCGCCCTGTCGGAGAGCTCGCCCTTTTCGAAGGGGCCGAACTTCACGGCCTCCTCCCAGCCCGTCACGAGGCTGTCGTAGCACACGGGCGTATAGCCAGCCCGCTTCAGTGCCTTGCAGGCGTGCGAGCCGATGTAGCCCGCACCGCCTGTCACAAGGATATTCGTCATACGTTCAGAACTTTCGAAGGCTTACTGGGCCGCTTTGTCCATGTGGACGATGTCCTGGATGAAGCCCATCAGGTCGTCACGCAGTTCGGGCCGGGACAGGCCGAAGGAGACGGTCGCCTGCAGGAAGCCCGCCTTGGAGCCGCAGTCGAAACGCTGGCCCTGGAAGCGGAAGCCGTTGACGCCTTCGCCGGTGATCTCCTTGGCGATCGCGTCGGTCAGCTGGATCTCGCCGCCTGCGCCGGTTTCCTTGGACTCGAGGTTCTCAAGGATCTTCGGCGTCAGGATGTAGCGACCGATGACCGCGAGGTTCGAGGGCGCTTCCTCGGCCTTGGGCTTCTCGACCATGCCGGTGACCTCGACGGTCTGGCCGGACTCGGCGCCGGTGGCGAGGATGCCGTAGGAGCTGGTCTTGGCGCGCGGCACTTCCATCGCGGCGACGTAGTTCGCGGGCTTCTCTTCGTAGGCCTCGACCATCTGCTGAAGGCAGGGCTTCTCGGCCGCGATCACGTCATCGGGCAGGATCACCGCGAAGGGCTCGTTGCCGATCATGCGGCGGGCACACCACACCGCGTGGCCGAGGCCCAGCGCCTTGTGCTGCCGGATGTAGGCGATCGCGCCGCTGTCCATGTTGGTGTCTTCAAGGACCTTCAGCAGGTCGTCCTTGCCCTTGCGCTCCAGCTCGGCTTCGAGCGCGGGCGAATGGTCGAAGTAATCCTCCAGCGCGGACTTGCCGCGCGAGGTGACGAAGATGAACTCCTTGATCCCGGCGGCCCGGGCTTCGTCGATCGCGTACTGGATCAGCGGACGATCAACGAGGGTCATGATTTCCTTGGGGACAGACTTCGTGGCGGGCAAAAAGCGCGTGCCCAGGCCCGCGACGGGGAACACTGCCTTCGTAACCTTGTTCGTCATGTCAATTCCTCACAGATTGTCTAAATCGTTTTGCCCGACCCTCGGGGCGTTCGCCGGTCAACCTAGCATTCACGGCGGTCCAAGCAAACGCTCCTTCGGATAGAACGGGGGCGCAAATGTATTATGTCATAAGGTATTGTGGTTAACGGTCGCTTTTCAACCGATTCCACGCTGCAGTGCAACACGGCGACATTCTGCCGAAGTCCTTGCTGAAAAGCTGCGCAGGCCAAACAGGGGGGCGGATCGCTCGCTGCGGCCCCAGAGCCCGCCGCTCTGCACCCAGATGCCCGGCGCGGGCGAGCGGACCTGATGGTAGAGCGCGGTCCGCGAGAAGAGGAAGACCGAGACGTTCTGCCCCTCGGCAGCCCGGCGCCGCGCCTCGGACATCGTCGGGCCCGATCGCCAGGTCCGCGCCGAAAGGACCGCAGACCCCTGCGCCCGGCTGCTAAAGAGGCGGAACCCCTCGCGGGCATGCGGGATGGCGGGCATCCGCACCGGCTGCCGCGCGGCCCCTTCCTCTCGGCCCGCGTCGAAGCTTGCCATCAGGGCCCGCACCTCTCTGGGCTCCAGCCTTCCCGCCACCATGTGCCGCAGGGCGTTGTCGCGCTCCTCCCGCCGCATCGCCTGCCAGAGGTCCCCGTGCCTGTCTTGCGGACAATACCGGCCAAGGTAGACCGCCTGGCTGGCAGCCTTCTCGAAGAGGTCACGCGGGGCACGATCCGCCCGACGCCGCAGGGAGGGTGCATAGGCGTGGTGAACCTCCGCCAGCGGCACGATCGCGGTGACCGTGTCGCGCCGCGCAAGGCGCATGTTGAGGTCGGTCTCGTCGAGGTAGAAGCGGTAGGACGGATCGAAGCCCCCTATCCTGGCCAGCACATCCCGGCGGACGGCCATGTTGGTGCCTTCGGTCTTGATCGCGCGGCCCTGTGCAGGCCGCAACAGCGTGGGCTGCCGCGGATCGACCTCCAGCGGCCGGGCCTGCCCGGTGCCGTCGACGCTGCGGGCGCGATACTGGAAGGTGATCCCGTTGCGCCCGCGGACGAAACCGCCTGCGGCCCCCACCTCGGGGCGCGCGAAGGGCGCGGCCAGATGGGCCAGCCACATCGGCTCGGGCACCGCGTCGTCGTCGATGAAGGCGACGATCTCTCCCGCGGCCTGCGCGATGCCGAGGTTGCGCGCGGCGCTGATGTTGGCCTCGTCGAAGTGGACGGTCTTGATCTCTTCGGCCAGCCCCGTTTCGGCCACCGCGGTCAGACCGGCGGTATCGGCCACCACGATGATCTCGTAGCAATCGTGAAACAGGTAGCTCAGCCCGCCGAGGCAGGATTTGAGCCGCTCCGGCCGGCCGCGGCTGACCACCACGACGCTGACCGGAAGGTCGCTCATCCCGTCCCCCCGGCGCAGCGGCGCAGACAGGATGACGCCACCGCGCCACGTCGGCAGAGCCCGGCGCAGCGGGCAGCCATGCCCCGCAGCCCTGTCGCGGCGGGGCCCGTCATCAGGCGGGTTTCAGGGCAACGTTGGGCGCATAGGCGATGAAGAAGGGGTTCGCGTAGCCCTCCTTGCCGTAGACCAGCGGGGAATGGTCGTCGAAGCGGACGACCTTGCCGCCGGCCCCGCCGAGAACCGCGTGACCCGCGGCGGTGTCCCACTCCATCGTGCGGCCCACGCGGGGGTAGAGATCGGCCTCGCCGGTCGCGACGAGGCAGAACTTCAGCGAGGAGCCCGCGCTCTTGGTGTCGGCCACGGCGTACTTGTTGATGTAGTCGTCCGTCGCCTGATCCCGGTGCGACTTGGAGGCCACGACGCGCAGCGCGCCGTTGTCCGCGTCCAAGACCCTGATCGGGGTCAGCGCGCCGAGGGTGCCGGGCACGAAGGGGCCCGCTTCTTCCACCGAGGCGCCCTCGGCATCGGTGAAGAACATGCGGCCTTTCGCAGGGGCATAGACCACGCCGCGCACCGGCACGCCGTCCACGACATAGGCGATGTTCACGGTGAAATCGCCGCGGCGCTGGACGAATTCCTTGGTCCCGTCCAGCGGGTCCACGATCAGGAAGGTCGAGGCCTGCACCGCGTGGGTGGCGGCCTGCTCCTCGGTCACCAGCGTCACATCGGGAAAGGCCGCGCGCAGACCGGCCGAGATCAGCGCATCGGCCTTCTCGTCCGCCTCGGTCACCGGGCTGTCGTCGGACTTCGCCTTCACGTCGAATTCGTCGGAATTGTAGACCTCCATGATCACCTCTCCGGCCTGGATGGCGAGGTCACGCATGACGGTGGCAAGCTTTTCGTAATCCAAAACGATCAATCTCCGGCGAAGGTCCAGTCAAGGCGCCGGTTCCGTTGAAAAATCGACGCCACATCGTTATGCTGAACGCCACGGCGAAGAGCAAGGCCACCCTGCCCCGCGGGCAGGACCCGGCGTCACGGCCCCCGGCAGCCCCGTCAGACACGGGCGGCGGACAGGTCCCAGAGAACAGGTAGAGCGGAGCGGCCTCCATGTTTCAGCAACGGCGCACGGGAACGCGGCTGCAATCCGCCGTCACGATCCTTGAGCTGATCTACCACGCCACGGTACGCAACGTGCGCAAGGGCCATGCCAACGCGATGATGTCCATCGTGATGAATATGATCCAGGTCGCGGTCTTCATCCTCGCCTTCTACATCATGTTCTCGCTTCTGGGGCTGCGCTCCTCGGCGATCCGGGGGGATTTCCTGCTCTACATCATGTCGGGCGTCTTCCTCTATATGACCCATGCCAAGACACTGGGCGCGGTCGTGGGATCCGAGGGGCCCGCCTCGCCGATGATGCAGCACGCGCCGATGAACACGGTGATCTCCATCGCCGCAGCCGCGCTCTCCACGCTCTACATCCAGGTGCTGTCGCTCTTCCTGATCCTGTTCATCTATGACGTGGTGCACACGCGCTTCACCATCGACCGCCCGATCGCGGCCTTCGGCTGCCTGCTGATCGCGTGGTTCACGGGGATCGCCCTTGGCCTGCTGCTGCTGGCGATCAAACCGTGGTTCCCGACCTTCGTGAAGATCTTCACCACCGTCTACCAGCGGGCCAACATGATCGCCTCGGGCAAGATGTTCGTGGCCAACCAACTGCCCGCCTACATGCTGGCGATGTTCGACTGGAACCCGCTGTTCCACACCATCGACCAGTCCCGCGGCTTCGTCTTCATCAACTATTCGCCGCGCTATACGTCGATCGAGTACCCGATCTATGTCGGGATCGCCTTTCTCATGGTGGGGCTGATGGCCGAGTTCTACACCCGGCGTCACGCCTCCGTTTCTTGGAACGCAAAGCGATGAAACGGTTTTTCCTCTCTCTGGCCCTGATGTTCACCCCCGCGGCGCTGCTGGCGCAACAGGGGTTCCCCGCGCTCTATGACGTCAGCGGCGTGGCCGCCGATGACGTGCTGAACATGCGCGCGGCGCCCGATCCCTCCGCCCCCGTCGTCGGCACGCTGGCCCCCGATGCCACCGGGGTCGAGGCGGTGGAGGCCGATGCCGACAGCGGCTGGCTGCGGGTCAACGGCGGCGAGACGGCAGGCTGGGCCTCGCCCGCCTATCTCACGCGCCAGCCGGGGCAGGCGGACGGCGCGCAGCCCGCCCTCGCCCGCTGCTTCGGGACCGAGCCGTTCTGGTCCCTCCTGCCCGAAGGCGCGGGCTGGACCTTCCAGCAGGCCGGCGGGGCCGCGACCTTCCTGCCCTCCGGCTGGCAGGGCAATGCCTCGGGCCGCCCCGACCGCTACGGCACGATCCTGCTGACCGGCAAGGGCGCGGACGTGGCGGGCACCATTTCGGTCGCGCGCGAGATCTGCAGCGACGGCATGTCGGACCGGCTCTATGGCCTGACCGTGGACCTGATCCTCACCGGCGACCTTGGCCCGGCGCATTACGCGGGCTGCTGTTCCATCGCCCGCTGAGGCCCGTCAGTCCACCACGCGGCAGGTCAGGTTGATCCGCCCGCCCTTGGGCAGCAGCCGCGAGGACTTGAAGCGGATGCGGTCCACCCCGTGATGCAGCAGCCGCGCCGGGCCGCCCATCAGCACCACGTCACCCGATTCCAGCCAGATCGACTCCGTCTTGCCGCCGCGCTCCTCGTTGCCGACACGGAAGAGCCCGTCATCCCCTAGCGAGACCGAAAGCACCGGCCATGTGAAATCCGCCTCGTCCCGGTCCTGATGCAGGCCCATGCGCGCGGTTTCGCCGTAGTAGTTGATCAGGCAGCAATCGGGCGTCCGCTCCAGCCCGGTCACATCGCGCCAGATCGCGAGGACCTCCTCCGGGATCGGCGGCCAGCCCATGCCCTCGGGGTGGGTTTCGGCATAGCGATAGCCGCCCCGGTCCGAGTACCAGCCGTATTTCCCCGCCGAGGTCATCCGCACCGACATCTTCTTGCCCCAGCGGGTTTCCGGCGAAAACAGCGGCGCCGCCTTCAGCACCGGCCGCAAAGCGCCGATCAGGGCCTTCTGCGCCGCATCGTCGAGGTACTCCTTGTGAATTTCAAAGCCGCGCAGCGTGATTTTCGCCGCCATTCCGCTCGCCTTCCCCGGGGTTTTGCGCCCGATGTGAAAAATGCGGCATTTTCGCCACTTCCCCCTCCGCGCAATGCTTGCAGGGCCATACGGGCCTTCTTATATACGCCCAGAAGCGTGGCGGACAGGGCATTGCCTGCGCACTGAACGCCACCCCTCAGACCGGGGTGGGGATGCCGTAATGGGTCCGCGCCTCGCCACATCGCCTTAGTGAAAGGGATCGAAAAACATGTCGAAAGTTATCGGTATCGACCTCGGCACCACCAACAGCTGCGTCGCCATCATGGACGGTTCGCAGCCCAAAGTGATCGAGAACTCCGAAGGGGCCCGCACGACGCCCTCGATCGTCGCCTTCACGGATGAAGAGCGTCTGGTCGGCCAGTCGGCAAAACGTCAGGCCGTCACGAACGCCGCCAACACCATCTTCGGTGTGAAGCGCCTGATCGGTCGTCGCAACGACGACGCGGACCTCGCGAAAGACAAGAAGAACCTGCCGTACAATGTCATCGACAGCGGCAACGGCGACGCATGGGTCGAAGCCAAGGGTGACAAGTACTCGCCCAGCCAGATCTCGGCCTTCATCCTCGGCAAGATGAAAGAGACCGCGGAGTCCTACCTCGGCGAGGAAGTGACCCAGGCCGTCATCACCGTGCCCGCCTACTTCAACGACGCCCAGCGTCAGGCCACCAAGGACGCCGGCAAGATCGCCGGCCTCGAAGTGCTGCGGATCATCAACGAACCGACGGCAGCGGCCCTGGCCTATGGTCTCGACAAGGAAGACACCCACACCATCGCGGTCTATGACCTCGGCGGCGGGACCTTCGACGTCACCATCCTCGAAATCGACGACGGCCTGTTCGAAGTGAAATCGACCAACGGGGACACCTTCCTCGGCGGTGAAGACTTCGACATGCGCATCGTGAACTACCTCGCGGATGAGTTCAAAAAAGAGCATGGCGTCGACCTGACCAAGGACAAGATGGCCCTGCAGCGCCTGAAGGAAGCCGCAGAGAAGGCCAAGATCGAGCTGTCGAGCTCCTCGCAGACCGAGATCAACCAGCCGTTCATCTCGATGGACCCGAAAGGCGGCCAGCCGCTGCACATGGTGATGAAGCTGTCCCGCGCCAAGCTGGAAAGCCTCGTCGGCGACCTGATCAAGGCCTCGATGAAGCCCTGCCAGGCGGCCCTGAAAGATGCCGGTCTGACCACCTCGGACATCGACGAAGTCGTTCTCGTCGGCGGTATGACCCGGATGCCGAAAGTCATCGAAGAGGTGACCAAGTTCTTCGGCAAGGAACCCCACAAGGGTGTGAACCCCGATGAGGTCGTGGCCCTCGGCGCCGCCATCCAGGCCGGCGTGCTGCAAGGCGACGTCAAGGACGTGGTCCTGCTCGACGTGACCCCGCTGTCGCTGGGGATCGAGACGCTGGGTGGCGTGTTCACCCGCCTGATCGACCGCAACACGACGATCCCGACCAAGAAGTCCCAGGTCTTCTCGACCGCCGAGGACAACCAGAACGCCGTGACGATCCGCGTGTTCCAGGGTGAACGCGAGATGGCGGCCGACAACAAGATGCTCGGCCAGTTCAACCTCGAGGACATCCCGCCGGCACCGCGCGGCATGCCGCAGATCGAAGTGACCTTCGACATCGATGCGAACGGCATCGTGAACGTGTCCGCCAAGGACAAGGGCACGGGCCGCGAGCAGAAGATCACGATCCAGGCCTCCGGTGGTCTCTCGGACGACGATATCGAGAAAATGGTCAAGGAAGCCGAAGCCAACGCAGAGGCCGACAAGGGCCGCCGCGAGCTGGTCGAAGCGAAGAACCAGGCCGAGAGCCTCATCCACTCGACCGAGAAGGCCGTGGAAGAGCATGGCAGCAAGGTGGACCCGTCCACCGTCGAAGCCATCGAGCTGGCCATCGCCGCGCTGAAGGACGAGCTGGAAAGCGACAACGCCGACAAGATCAAGTCCGGCATCCAGAACGTCACCGAAGCCTCCATGCGTCTGGGTGAGGCCATCTACAAGGCCAGCCAGGAAGAGGGCGGCGACGAGCCGGCCGCGGCAGACCAAGAGCCGAGCGGCTCGGCTGAAGACGATGACATCGTCGACGCCGACTTCGAGGACCTGGACGACAACAAGCGTGCCTAAGGGCAGCTGAGGAACCTCTGGGGCCGGTCCGCCATTCCGGCGGGCCGGCCCTATCTGTTCCGTAAAAGGGGGTAAACCCAGTGGCAAAACGTGATTACTACGACGTTCTTGGCGTCCAGAAGGGCGCTTCGGCGGACGAGATCAAGAAAGCCTACCGCGGCAAGGCCAAGGAACTGCACCCCGACCGCAACTCCGACAACCCGAACGCCGAAGACCAGTTCAAGGAAGTCAACGAAGCCTACGACGTCCTCAAGGACGCCGACAAGAAAGCCGCCTATGACCGCTTCGGTCACGGCGCCTTCGACGGCTCCATGGGCGGGGGTCCGCGCCGGGGTGGCGCCGGGGCCCAGGGCGATTTCGCCTCGGCCTTCTCCGATGTGTTCGACGACCTCTTCGGTGACTTCATGGGCCAGCAGGGCCGTGGGGGTGGCCGGCAGCGGGCGGCACGCGGTTCGGACCTGCGCTACAACCTGCGCGTGACGCTGGAAGAGGCCTATTCCGGGCTTCAGAAGACGATCAACGTGCCGACCTCGATCGCCTGTGGCGAATGCTCGGGCACCGGCGCGGAAGGCGGGGCCGAGCCCACGACCTGTCCGACCTGTTCCGGCATGGGCAAGGTGCGCGCGCAGCAGGGCTTCTTCACGGTGGAACGGACCTGTCCCACCTGTAACGGCCTCGGCCAGATCATCAAGAATCCCTGCAAGGTCTGCCATGGCCAGGGCCGCGTCGAACGCGACCGCTCGCTGTCGGTGAACATCCCTGCGGGGGTGGAAACCGGCACCCGTATCCGGCTCGCCGGCGAGGGTGAGGCCGGCATGCGCGGTGGCCCGTCGGGCGATCTCTACATCTTCGTGGAGGTCCGTCCCCATGAGCTGTTCCAGCGCGAGGGCAACAACCTCTACTGCCGCGTGCCGGTGTCGATGTCGACGGCCGCGCTTGGCGGTGACATCGAGGTGCCGACGATCGACGGCGGACGCTCGCGGGTGAAGATCCCCGAGGGCAGCCAGTCCGGCCGCCAGATGCGCCTGCGTGGCAAGGGCATGCCCAACCTGCGCGGCGGCGGCAGCGGTGACATGTTCATCGAACTGGCGGTCGAGACCCCGGTGAACCTCACCGCGCGCCAGAAGGAACTGCTGCGGGAGTTCTCGGCCCAGTCCGAGCATAACAACCCGGAAAGCAACAGCTTCTTCTCCTCGGTGAAGACCTTCTGGGACAACATGAAGGGCTGAGGCCCGATCCGGCCAGACAACCGGAAACGACAGGGCAAGGGCGGGGTTAACCCGCCCTTAACCATTTCATGGCGAGGCTGCGCCATGACCACGCCACCACATCACCTCTCCGAAGCTTCGCTGCCCCTGTTCGAGGGCCAGCCCGCCGCCCCGCCGGGCCGCGCGGTGCAGCCGCCGTCCTACATCCGCGATCACCGCAAACGCCTGCGCGAACGGCTGCTGCAGGGCGGGCACGAGGCGATGCCGGATTACGAAATCCTCGAAATGGTCCTGTTCCGGGCCAATGCCCGCGCCGACATGAAGCCGCTGGCCCGCCGCCTGCTGGAGGCCTTCGGCGACTTCAACCGCGTGCTGACCGCATCGGAAGAGCGGCTGCTGGCGGTGGAGGGTGTGGGCGCCTCGATCGTCGCGGAGCTGAAGCTGATCGAGGGCGCGGCGGCCCGGCTTGCGCGCTCCCGGGTGATGCAGAGGCACGTGATCTCGTCCTGGGACGCGGTGGTGGACTATTGCCACACCACCATGGCCCACCGCGAGACGGAACAGTTCCGCGTGCTCTACCTCGACCGCAAGAACATCCTCATCGCCGACGAGGCGCAGGCCCGCGGCACCGTGGACCATGTGCCCGTCTATCCCCGCGAGGTGGTGAAACGGGCGCTGGAACTGAACGCCTCCGCGCTCATCCTCGTGCACAACCATCCCTCGGGCGATCCGACGCCCTCGCAGGAGGATATCGCCATGACGCGCCAGATCGACGAAGCCGCGCAGGTGCTGGGACTGACACTGCACGACCACCTGATCGTGGGCAAATCGCGCGAGGTCTCGCTGAAGGCCGAGGGCTATCTCTAGCGCAACCAGACCTCGACCCGGCGGTTCACCTGCCGGCCCCAGGCGCTGTCGTCGCAGGCCATGGGCATCGCCTCGCCAAAGGCCTCGACCGAGATCTGCGTGCGCGTGGGATCGAAGGTTTCGGCTGCCGAGACGATGGCGTCATAGACCACCTGCGCCCGGCGCTGCGCGATCTCGCGGTTCGGCCCGGCCGGGCCCTCGCCATCCGAGAAGCCGACGAGGAGCAGTTCGCGCCCGTCATAGTCCCCGCCCTCCAGCGCATCGGCCAGTTGCAGGATGTTGGAGCGCGACTGCGCATCGAGGTCGGAGGACCCGGCCTCGAAGCGGAAGGAGGTCGTCAGCCGCTTCATCGGCGTCAGCCGCCCGACCATGCGCTGCAACTCCTGCAGGGGCACTTCCTCGCCCGCCCGGGCGATGGCATTGGCGAAACGGTCGCCCTGCATGTTGATCGGCACCTCCTCGGGGGCCTGATCCACGTAGCCCACGCGCCGGATCACCAGTTGCGCGGCGGAAGACCGTGTATAGGCAAGGAACTCGCGCCCCAGCTTCGGCAGCCGCCGCGCGGGGAGGTAGAGGAAGACCGGCAGCACCAGCGGGTAATCCTCGGTCTTGGCGTTCCGCCGGGTCGGGCGCAGGGTGAAGCCACAGGCGCCGGACAGCGCCACCGGCACCGCCTCGCGCAGCTCCGACAGGCTGATCACGCCAAGGGCGAAGGGATCGCGCATCACCGCGCGGATCAGGGTCGCGTCGCTCTCATGCCGGGTCGCCCCGGGCGAGAGCGTTTCCCCCACGGGCGACAGCAGCCGGTCCACCGTCGCCTGACCGAAACCCGAGGCCCCGTCGCGCAGGTGCACGTCGATGGGCGCATCGGCACCGCCCAGTTGCTGCCAGTTCGTCACCTTGCCCGCCAGAACGTCCGAGAGCTGTGGCACGGTCAGCGCCGTCACCGGGTTGCCCGGCGCGACGATGGGCACCAGCGCATCCAGCGCCAGCACGCGCGAGCGGCCCACGCTGCGCAGATCGCCCATCCCGGCGTCCCGTGCCCGGTCGCGCTCATCCGCCCGCATCTCGCGCAGGGCCATGACCATGTCGGCCTCGTTGGCCAGCAGGTCTGCAAAGCCCTCATCGGTGTTCGAGGAATGGATGCGGAAGACGCCCGCGACCCGGTCGCCTTCCTTCAGGCGAAACTCGGTCCGCGTCGGTTCGAGGTCCTCGCGCTCCACCGCGTAGCCGTACTTCAGGCCAAAGCCCTCGATCAGCGCGGGAAGCAGGACACGGCCCATGGCAGCGGCGCCCGACAGCTCCAGCTCGGCCACGTAGGAGGTGAGATCGGGGCAGCCCGGCCCGTCGCAGATGACACCGGAGCTGTCCACCGTCAGCTCACCGTAGAGCGTATCCACACGGTAGTATTCGCCATCGAAGCCAAGGAGCGTGCCCGAGACCTCCACAGAGCCGTCACGGGACAGGAAGGTCACGTCCTGCGCCGCTGCCTGCCCGATGCCAAGGGATTGTCCGAAAAGGAAAAGTGCGGCGAGGATCGCCGCACGATGCTTGATCATGTCCTGCCCCGAGGGTTGCTCAGTTGCGGGCGATCTTCAGGTCATTCACGAGGTTTTTCAACAGCAGATAGTCCCCTTCGGCGGAACAATCCGGCATGTCGAGCACGAGGTCCTGCACAACGGGCGCGGCGCCTTCGTGGACTTGCAGCGACTGCGCGTCGAGTTCCTTCGCGCAGTTGGCGGCGGTCACCTCGGCCTCGACCGAGAGGTCGATATCGCCGTCACGGGCGGCGGTCGCGGTGGGGAAGGTATAGACCTCGGCCAACTGGGCCTCGGCGATGGTGGGATCGCCCAGCAGGGTCAGGAAGCCGCCCTCGCCCCTGGCCGCGACGGTCAGGTCCCGGGGCGCATCGGCCCAGACGTGGCCGGCCTCGCCGTAATGCGCGCCGTATTCTAGCGCGTGCAGGTGCAGCCCCTCGGCGCCTTTCCATTGCACGACGGCCCGGTCGTAGAAGATCAGCGAGTCGACGGTGACCATGGCCACGGCGCTGTCGCCCGCCGCGAAGGAGGCGATGTAGAGCGCGGCTTCGGTAAGCGCCGGGGCCTCGGTTTCGAGGTGCCCCTCGGCATCGGTGGCCAGCGTGAACATCAGGCCGGAATGGTGGAAGGTCACGCGCTCGTTCGGCAGGCAGGCTGCTTCGACGGTGAGGTGCACCATGGCGGCGGCGCGTTGCTCGGCCTGCATCGTGACCTCGCAGACCGGGGCGGCGGCGTCCTTATCGGAAGCGGTGGCGGCCGGGGCCTGTACCGGAGCGGGCGTCGGCTTGGCGATCGGCTCCATCAGCTCGCCCGCAGGGGTGCCGAGCGCCGGTTTCGCGGGCGCCGGGTCTTCGGCGAGGGCCACGTCGTAACTGGCGGACGGAAGGGACGTGGGGGCCGCGGGCGCCTGTGCGGGATCGTCTGCGGAACGGTCTGCCGGGGCGTCGGAGGCGAAGTCCTTCGGCATCATGTCGGTGCCCTCTTCGGGGAGGGCCGAGACATGGGAGATGTCGGACAGCACCACGGGCTCCTGTGGCCGGGGTGCGGCAGGGATCGGCATCATCGACTGCGTCGCGAGCGGTTGCGCCGAGGCGAGTTGCGTCGGCGTGGCGGGCCCGCCACCGAACCCGTTCTGCATCACGAAACCAGCGGAAATCGCGGCGACGAAGGCCGCGCCGGCGACGACGTATCTGTTCTTTGCGGCCATGGCATCAGCCTCCACACAGGTTCACTGTTTGGAAACAAACTGATCCTCAATAGCGGCCAGTTTAAGGCGCGGGCGTGGAGTCTCTCTGACCTTGGGCCGCGGCCCTGACGCCCGGGGCACCACCCCCGGAAACGCGATCGGGCCCCGCAGAGGGGGCCCGACGCAATCAGGGAAGAGACGGATCAGCCAAAGCCGGGATCAGAGGATCTCGCCGTGGCAGTGCTTGAACTTCTTGCCCGAACCGCAGGGGCAGGGATCGTTCCGGCTGGGGTTGCCCCAGGTCGCGGGATCCGTCTCGTCGAAGCCGGGCTTGGCGCCTTCGGGCGCAGTGCCCTCGGCCTTGGCCTGCGCGTCCTCGGCCATGCGCTGCAGCGCGGCCTGCTGGGCAAGCGCCTGCTGCTGCATCATCTCGATCTGGGCGCGCTGCTCTTCCTCGGTCATCGGGCGCACCCGGCCGAGGTTCTTGGTCACGTCCTCGCGCAGACCGTCGAGCATGGACTCGAAGAGGGCGAAGGCCTCGTTCTTGTACTCGTTCAGCGGATCGCGCTGCGCATAGCCCCGGAAGCCCACGACCGAGCGCAGGTGCTCCAGCGTCAGCAGGTGCTCGCGCCATTTGCCGTCGATGGTCTGAAGCAGGATCTGCTTCTCGATCAGGCGCATGTTCTCGGGGCCGAACGCGGCTGCCTTCTGGGCCATCGACTCGTCGGAGGCCTTCTCGAGACGCTCGATGATCTCGTCGTCGTCCACGCCTTCCTCGGCGGCCCATTCATCGACAGGCACGTCGATGCCCAGCGTCTCGACACAGGCCTGCTTCAGCCCGTCGGTATCCCACTGGTCGGCGTAGGTCTTGGGCGGCATGTATTCTTCGACGAGATCGTCGATGACCTGATGGCGCATGTCGGCGGCGATCTCGGAGAGGTCCTGCGCCTCCATGATCTCCATCCGCTGCTTGAAGATCAGCTTGCGCTGTTCGTTCATCACGTCGTCGAACTTCAGCACGTTCTTCCGCTGGTCGAAGTTGCGCCCCTCGACCTTGGCCTGTGCGCGCTCCAGCGACTTGTTCACCCAGGGGTGGATGATCGCCTCGCCTTCCTTCATGCCCAGCGTCTGAAGCACCTTCTCCAGCCGTTCCGAGCCGAAGATGCGCATCAGGTCGTCTTCCAGCGACAGGAAGAAGGACGACCGCCCCGGATCCCCCTGACGGCCCGAGCGGCCGCGCAGTTGGTTGTCGATCCGGCGGGATTCGTGACGCTCGGTGGCCAGAACGAAGAGGCCGCCGGCATCCAGCACCTTCTTCTTCTCTTCCGCGTGCTGCGCCTCGATCTTCTCGCGCAGCTGCTCGGGGTCGGCGTCGGGCGTTTCGGCGAGGGCCTGCATCACCTTCATATCGACGTTGCCGCCCAGCTGGATGTCGGTGCCGCGACCAGCCATGTTGGTGGCGATGGTGATCGCCCCCAGCTTGCCCGCATCCGCGACGATCTCGGCTTCCTGCTCGTGGTGGCGGGCGTTCAGCACGTTGTGCGGCAGACCGGCCTGCGTCAGGAGCTGGCTCAGCACCTCCGATTTTTCGATCGAGGTGGTGCCGACGAGGACCGGCTGGCCCTTCGCATGGGCCTCCTTGATCGTCTCGACGATGGCCTGGAACTTCTCGCGCACGGTGCGATAGACGGCGTCGTCCTCGTCCACCCGGGCAATCGGCCGGTTGGTGGGCACTTCCACCACGCCGAGGCCGTAGATTTCCATGAATTCCTCGGCCTCGGTGATCGCGGTCCCGGTCATCCCGGAGAGGCGGTTGTAGAGGCGGAAGTAGTTCTGGAAGGTCACCTGCGCCAGCGTCACGTTCTCGGGCTGGATCTTGACGCCTTCCTTGGCCTCGATGGCCTGGTGCAGACCCTCGGAGAGGCGGCGGCCCGCCATCATCCGGCCGGTAAACTCGTCGATCAGTACGACTTCGTCATTGCGGACGATGTAGTCCTTGTCCTTGGTGAAGAGCTTGTGCGCGCGCAGACCCTGGTTGACGTGGTGCACCACGGTGGTGCTTTCCGGGTCATAGAGCGTCTGGTCCTCGGGCAGCAGGCCGGCCTCGTGCAGCTTCGCCTCGAGGTACTCGTTGCCCTCGTCGGTGAAGGTCACCTGGCGCAGCTTCTCGTCCACGGTGAACATGTCTTCGTTCAGCTGCGGGATCAGCTGGTCGATCGCGGTGTAGAGATCGGAGCGGTCCTGCGCCGGGCCCGAGATGATCAGCGGGGTCCGCGCTTCGTCGATGAGGATCGAGTCCACCTCGTCGACGATTGCGAAGTTGTGCCCGCGCTGGAACATCTCCTTCAGCTCGGACTTCATGTTGTCGCGCAGGTAGTCGAAGCCGAGTTCGTTGTTCGTCGCGTAGGTGATGTCGCAGCGGTAGGCGTCGTACTTCTCTTTCGAGTCCTGCTGCGGGTAGATCACGCCGGTGGTCAGGCCCAGCAGGCCATAGACCTTCGACATCCACTCGCTGTCCCGCTTGGCGAGGTAATCGTTCACGGTGACGACGTGGACGCCCTTGCGGGTCAGCGCGTTCAGATAGGCCGGGAAGGTCGCCACGAGGGTCTTGCCCTCGCCGGTCTTCATCTCGGCAATGTTACCTTGGTGCAGGAAAATCCCGCCCATCAGCTGCGTGTCGAAGGCCCGCAGACCAAGCGCCCGCTTGGCCGCCTCGCGGCAGTTCGCGAAGGCTTCGGGCAGGATGTCGTCGAGGCTTTCGCCGTCGATGGCACGTTTCGAAAGCTCTTCGGTTTTGGCCTTGAGCTCATCGTCGCTCATGGCGACGAACTGCTCTTCGAGCGCGTTGATCTTCGCCACAATCGGCCGCGCCGCCTTGATTTTTCGGTCGTTCGGGGTCCCGAAGACCTTTTTGGCGAGCGTACCCATTCCCAGCATGATCTATCACTTCCGGTCGTTGACGTCTTCGTGCGATGGTCTGCCTTGTGCCCCCAAAGTCCCTCCCCTACAACGGGGCGCGAACGGGCCTGCAGCCTTATTCCTAAGGCGATGTAAGCGGCGGGTCTGGGAGTGTCAACGTCACGCCCCGTCACAGGGGCTCCGTGACCCAAGGAAGGACCGAAGCGATGTCGCGACATACCGGAATTCTGGCAGCTCTCTGCCTTTCGCTGCCGATGACGGCAGTGGCGCAGGATGCCACCCCGACCACCGAGGCCCCCGCGGCCGAAGCCACGTCGGAAACCCCGGCAAAAGCCGCCACAGCCGATACGGTGGTCGCCACGGTCAACGGCGTGGACATCACGCTGGGCCACATGATCCTCGTGCGCGCCGGCCTGCCCGCGCAATACGCACAGCTGCCGAACGACGCGCTCTTCGAGGGCATCCTGCAGCAGCTGATCCAGCAGACCGCCCTGTCGCAGGGCGTCGACGAGGTGCCCCACCGCGTCGAGCTGGCGATGGAGAACGAGAAGCGCGCCCTCATGGCCGGTGAAGCCGTCACCGCCTACATGGAAACCGCGATCACCGATGACGCGCTTCAGGCCGCCTACGAGGCGCAGTACGGCGACGCGGAGCCGGGCACCGAGTACCACGCCGCCCACATCCTCGTGGAGACCGAGGACGAGGCCAAGGCGATCAAGGAAGAGCTGGACGGCGGTGCCGATTTCGCAGCGCTCGCCCGCGACAAGTCGACCGGCCCCTCGGGCCCGACCGGCGGCGACCTCGGCTGGTTCAGCGACGGCATGATGGTGAAACCTTTCGAGGACGCCGTGAAGGGCATGGAGCCCGGCGCCGTCTCCGATCCGGTGCAGACCCAGTTCGGCTGGCACCTGATCAAGCTGGAAGAGACCCGCGACAAGGCGGCCCCGACGCTGGACGAAGTCCGCGACGAGCTGACCGCACAGTTGCAGGAAGAGGCTGTCTCGGCGCATATCGAAGAGGTCACCGCTGCCGCGACCATCGACCGGTCGGGCGTCGAGGGCATCGACCCGAACACCATCGCCGATTTCGGCCTGCTGGAGTAAACGCCCATGGGCGGCAAACCCCCTCTCTCTCCGCTTGCACCTGCAAGCTTCCCCGATCTGCCCGAAATCGGCGGCGTGTCTTTCGCGACCGTCGCCGCCGGGGTCCGCTACCAGGGTCGGACCGACGTCATGCTGTGCCGGCTTGCGCCGGGCACCTCCATGGCCGGTGTCTTCACCCGGTCCTCGACCCGGTCCGCCGCCGTGCTGGATTGCCAGGACAAGATCGCGGGTGACAGCGAGGCAGGTGCCGCCATCCTGGTGAACTCCGGCAATGCGAACGCCTTCACGGGCAAGCATGGCCGGGCCTCGGTCGAGGCGGTCACTGCCGCCGCGGCCAAGGTGCTGGATCTCCCGCAGGAGCGGATCTTCACGTCCTCCACCGGGGTCATCGGCGAGCCGATGAAACATGACCGCATCATTGCCAAGCTCGAAGAGCTGGACGGCAAGCTCTCCGCCGCCGGGATCTCCGAGGCGGCCGAGGCGATCATGACCACCGACACCTTCCCCAAGGGCTCGACCACCACGGTCGAGATCGACGGCAAGCCGGTCCGGATCGCGGGCATCGCCAAGGGCTCGGGCATGATCGCGCCCGACATGGCGACGATGCTGGTCTACATCTTCACCGATGCCGCCGTGGAGCGCTCGGTGCTTCAGGACATGGTCAGCGCCCTGACGGACCTGACCTTCAACTGCATCACCGTCGACAGCGACACCTCGACCTCTGACACGCTGCTGCTGGCCGCCACCGGCGCCTCCGGCGTGTCCGTGACGGCTGACAGCACGGCCTTCATCGAAGGGCTGCGCAGCGTGATGCTCGACCTCGCGCATCAGGTGGTGAAGGACGGCGAAGGGGCTTCGAAGTTCATCGAGATCCACGTCACCGGCGCCCAGTCGGACGCGGATGCCAAGACCCATGCGCTCGCAATTGCCAACTCGCCCCTGATCAAGACCGCCGTCGCCGGCGAGGACCCGAACTGGGGCCGCATCGTCATGGCGATCGGCAAGTCCGGGGCCGCCGCGGATCGCGACCTGATCTCGATCTGGTTCGGCGATACGCTGGTGGCCGAAAAGGGCTGGGTGGCAGAGACCTACCGCGAGGAAGACGGCGCCAACCACATGAAGGGGCAGGACATCGTCTTCAAGGTCGACCTTGGCCTTGGCGGTGGCACCGCGACCGTGTGGACCTGCGACCTGACCCACGGCTACATCGCGATCAACGCCGATTACCGCTCGTGAGCAAGAAGGTCATCCTCGTCGCGGCCGTCGCATTGATTGATGTCGACGGCCGGGTGCTTCTCGCGCAGCGCCCGGAAGGCAAGTCCATGGCCGGCCTCTGGGAGTTTCCGGGCGGCAAGGTCGAACCGGGCGAGACCCCGGAAGAGGCGCTGATCCGCGAACTTCAGGAAGAGCTTGGCATCGACACATGGGCCAGCTGCCTCGCGCCGCTGACCTTCGCCTCGCATGCCTACGACGATTTCCACCTGCTGATGCCGCTCTTTGCCTGCCGCAAGTGGCAGGGCATTCCGCAGGCCCGCGAAGGCCAGACGCTGGCCTGGGCGCACACGCGGGAATTGCGCGACTACCCGATGCCTCCTGCGGATATCCCCCTGATTCCGATTCTCCGCGACTGGCTATGACGCAGCGCAGAAAAATCAAGGTGTCGTAGGTCAATCAGGCTGAAAACCCTGAATCGCACAAAATATGCGCTTAATTTCCTACCCAAACGTAAAGCTTTGATGACTTTGTCAGTGATTTGTTAACAGAAAAGGTGTATTCCATAGTCTCACCACTCTTCTGGGGAGACTGAAATGCTTCGCACTATCACGATTGGGCAGTACATTTCCGTTCAAGGAAACTATGTCCGTTCGCTGCCGGACGGCAGAGTCGAGGTGCGCGTTGGGGAAAAGGTCTTTGCTGGCCTTCCCGTTTCGCAACCTGCGGCTGCATGATCCTTCGCAGCACTTCCTGGTACTACTGAATTCCGAAAGGCGGGCCCGACCAATGGCCCGCCTTTCTCATGTCTGGCACAGGGCTGTCTGGCTCAGGGCTGTCTGGCATAGCGCTGTCTGGCACAGGGCCGCACGCCCGGACCTGCCAAACGACGGCACACGCACGAAAAAGGGCGCCCCGTGGGGCGCCCTTTTCAAATCCTGTCCGACGTGGATCACGCCAGCGTCCGGGTGACCTCTTCGCGTTCGAAGATCTCGATGACATCGTTCGGGCGGATGTCGTCGTAGTTCTCGAAGGCCATGCCGCATTCCTGGCCGGACTGCACTTCCGAGACTTCGTCCTTGAAGCGCTTGAGCGTCTTCAGCGTGCCTTCGTGGATCACCACGTCGTCGCGCAGCAGGCGCACACCAGCGGAGCGGCGGGCCACACCTTCGGTGACCAGACAGCCGGCAACCTTGCCGACGTTGGACACCTTGAAGACTTCCTTGATCGTCGCGTAACCGATGAAGGTCTCGCGGATTTCGTTCGACAGCAGGCCCGAGGCCGCCGCTTTCACATCGTCCACGAGGTCGTAGATCACGCTGTAGTAGCGGATTTCCACGCCCTTCTGGTTGGCGCTGTTCCGGGCCGGTGCGTTGGCGCGGACGTTGAAGCCCAGAACCGGGGCACCGGAGGCTTCGGCCAGACCGATGTCGGATTCGGTGATCGCGCCGACGCCGTAGTGCAGAACCCGCACGCGGACTTCGTCGTTGCCGATCTTCTCCATCGCCTGAACGATGGCCTCGGCCGAGCCCTGCACGTCCGCCTTCACGACGATCGGCAGTTCGGAGACATCCTTGTCGTCCTTGGCCTTCTGCATCAGCTGCTCAAGGGTCGTCGCGGCGCCGGCGGCGGCACGTTTGTCCTTGGCGGCGTGCTGACGGTATTCCGCGATTTCGCGGGCCTGCGCCTCGGTCTCGACCACGTTCAGAACGTCGCCCGCTTCGGGGGTGCCGTTCAGGCCCAGAACCTCGACAGGAACCGAGGGCCCGGCTTCCTGCACGCGCTCGCCCTTGTCGTTGATCAGCGCACGGACCTTACCGTACTGCTCACCCACGACGAAGATGTCGCCCTGGTGCAGCGTGCCGTTCTGGATCAGGACGGTGGCGACGGGGCCGCGGCCCACGTCCAGCTGCGCCTCGATGACGGCACCCTGCGCAGCGCGCGACGGGTTGGCCTTCAGCTCGAGGATCTCTGCCTGCAGCGCGATGGCTTCGAGCAGTTCGTCAAGGCCCTGGCCGGTCTTGGCCGAGACTTCCACGTCCTGCACGTCACCCGAAAGCGCCTCGACGATGACTTCGTGCTGAAGCAGGTCCGTGCGGACCTTGTCGATGTTGGCGTCCGGCTTGTCGACCTTGTTGATCGCCACGATCATCGGCACACCGGCCGCTTTCGCGTGGCTGATCGCCTCGATCGTCTGCGGCATGACCTGGTCATCCGCGGCCACCACCAGAACGACGATGTCCGTCACCTGCGCACCACGGGCCCGCATCGACGTGAACGCCGCGTGGCCGGGGGTATCGAGGAACGACAGGACCGCGCCGCTTTCGGTGGTCACCTGGTAGGCGCCGATGTGCTGCGTGATGCCGCCCGCTTCGCCCGCGACGACCTTGGCGTTCCGGATCGCATCCAGAAGCGAGGTCTTGCCGTGGTCGACGTGGCCCATGATCGTGATGACCGGGGGACGCGACTGAAGGTCTTCGGGCTTGTCTTCGACGGCATCGATGACCTGTTCCACGTCGGCGTCCGAAACCCGGACGACCTTGTGGCCGAAGTCCTCGATGATCAGTTCGGCGGTGTCCGCGTCGATGGTCTGGTTCTGCGTGACCATCATGCCGTTCTGCATCAGCGCCTTGACCACGTCGGCCACGCGTTCTGCCATACGGTTGGCCAGCTCCGACACCACGATGGTCTCGGGCAGTTGGACGTCACGGACGACCTTCTCACGCTGCTGGTTGCCGCCCATGGCCTTCTGGCGGGCGCGCTCCTGCTTGCGCTTCATCGCGGCGAGCGATTTCTGACGGCCACCCTCACCACCGGAGAGCGCCTGGTTCAGGGTCAGCTTGCCCGACCGGCGGCCATCGTCGCGGCCCTTGCCACGGCCACCGCGGTCGTCGCGATCGTTGCTGTTGTTGCGGTCGTTGGTCGGCGCGGACTTGAGACGGCCACCGGCGGGCTTGGCGCCCCGGTTGGCATCCTCGCCCGGCGCGGCCGCGGGGGCTGCGCGCGCGGCCTTGTCGGCCTCGGCTGCGGCCTTCTTGGCCTCTTCCGCTTCACGGCGCTGACGCTCTTCCTCTTCGGCCTTGGCCTTGAGGGCTTCCTCGCGCTCACGCTCTTCGCGTTCTTTCTGTTCCAGTTCCTCGCGGCGGCGCTGGCGCTCTTCCTCGCGGGCCTTTTCGTCGGCTTCGCGTTGTGCGGCCTCTTCGACCTCACGCGCCTTTGCCGCCTGAACTGCCTTCAGGCGGCGCTCCATCTCCGCATCGGAAATGCCTTTGGGCCGACGCGCCGGATCACCCAGCGCCGGGTTGGACCCGCCCTTGCCGCTGCCCGTCTTCGGGACCACGACACGCTTGCGCTTGGTTTCGACCACGACGTTCTTGGTGCGTCCATGGCTGAAGCTCTGCTTCACGTTTCCCGGCCGGGACCCGCCACCACGTACACCCAAAGTCTTCTTACCGTCGTCGTTGCTCATATGGCTCATTCATCCTCTCAGGCGGATCGGCCGCCCTCGTCAGCGCGCAGGCCTTTCAGCCTCGCCGCTTCCTCTACAACACGTTTCGCCAAACCACCAGCGCCTAGGGCGGCGTGTATGACAGTTTCGCGTCCGAAGGCCAACCCCAGCTCATCCGCCGTCAGCCAACCGATATAGCGCCCACCGTAGGGGGTGCTCAATTTCGACTTGCCCCGGCCGGATCCGTCCGAGGCCTGGATCAGGACGCGGGCCTCTTCCTTGGCCAGCCAGTCCTTTACCTTTTCGTAGCCGGCGACCGCGTCACCGGATTTCCGCGCCAGCGCAATGAGTTCCACCACGTGACGCGCCACAATGCTCTCCACCAGATCGGTCAGCCCATCGGGCACGGTCACCGGTTGGCGGGCGGCGCGGGCAAAGAGCTTCTTCTTCACCGCCGTATCGAGCGCGGCCCGATCGGCCGCCACCCATATTCCTCGGCCCGGCAGTTTCTCCAGAACATCCGGAACAAGCTGCGAATCAGGCCCGACAACGAAGCGGATCAGCCCATGCGCGGGCTGAGTCTCGCCAGTTGCGATGCATTTCCGCTCCGGTCCCCCGGAGCGGTCTTTCTCTGCGCCACCTCGGCTCATGTCAGGCCTTCCTGTTCCCGGGATGCCTTACTGCTCGTCCTCGGCGTCGATCTCGTCCTCGAGCTCGGCATCCTCGTCCTCGGCGTCCGCTTCAAGATCGGCGGGGTCGACCCAGCCCAGCAGGACACGGGCGGTCATCACCAGTTGCTGTGCTTCATCGAGCGACATGTCGAACTTTTCGAGGATGCCGTCGTCCTTGACGCGCTGTCCGTCGACCGTGGTCCAGCCGCCGGCCAGCTCCCAGTCGGCGCAGGTGGCGAAGTCTTCCAGCGTCTTCACGCCGTCTTCCGCCAGTGCTTCCACCATTTGGGGTGTCAGACCCTCGAAGTCAATGAGGCTGTCCTCGGCACCCAGTTCCTTGGCGTGGTCGAGGGCGGCCTTGGCCTGTGCCTCGAGGTAGTCGCGGGCGCGGGCCTGCAGCTCCTCGGCGGTGCCTTCGTCGACACCGTCGATGACCAGCAGTTCATCCAGCTCGACATAGGCCACCTCTTCGAGGTTGGTGAAGCCTTCCGAGACCAGCAGCTGTGCAAAGAACTCGTCGAGGTCCAGCGTATCCATGAAGAGCTTGGTGCGCTCTTCGAATTCCTTCTGGCGACGCTCGGATTCCTCGGCCTCGGTCATGATGTCGATGTCGAGACCGGTCAGCTGCGAGGCCAGACGCACGTTCTGACCGCGGCGGCCGATGGCGAGCGACAGCTGCTCGTCCGGCACCACGACCTCGATGCGCTCGGCGTCCTCGTCCAGAACCACCTTCGACACTTCCGCGGGCTGCAGCGCGTTCACCAGGAAGGTGGGTTGGTCCTCGTTCCACGGAATGATGTCGATCTTCTCCCCCTGAAGCTCGTTCACCACGGCCTGTACGCGCGAACCGCGCATACCGACACAGGCGCCGACCGGGTCGATCGAGTTGTCGTAGGAGATGACGGCGATCTTGGCGCGCGAACCGGGATCCCGGGCCACGGCCTTGATCTCGATGATGCCGTCATAGATCTCGGGCACTTCCATCTTGAAGAGCTCGGCCATGAATTCCGGCGCGGTGCGGCTGAGGAAGATCTGCGGGCCACGGGCTTCGCGGCGCACATCCTTCACGTAGCAGCGGATGCGGTCGTTCGGGCGATAGCTCTCGCGACCGATCTTCTCGTTGCGGCGCAGGATGGCTTCGCCACGGCCCACGTCGACGATGACGTTGCCGTATTCCTCGCGCTTGACGACGCCGTTGATGATGGTGCCGTTGCGGTCCTTGAATTCTTCGTACTGGCGGTCACGCTCGGCTTCGCGGACCTTCTGCAGGATGACCTGCTTGGCCGATTGTGCCGCGATCCGGCCCATCTCGACCGGGGGCACCTCGTCGATGACCTCATCGCCGATCTGCGGATCGGCCATGTACTGCTTCGCCTGCTTGACGGTCAGCTCCGCCTGGTAGTTCTCCAGCGCCTCGTCTTCCACGACGGTGCGGACGCGGGTGAAGGTCGCGCGGCCGGTCTTCCGGTCGATCTTGACGCGGATGTCCATCTCGGCGCCGTAGCGGCTCTTCGCTGCGCGGGCGAGGGATTCCTCCATCGCCTCGACCACGAGACCGGGGTCGATCATCTTCTCGCGGGCAACGGCTTCGGCGGTCTGGAGCAGTTCCAGCTGGTTGGCAGAGGTAATGGCCATTCTCAATCCTCCTCGGACGTGTTGTCCGTTTCGATCTCGTCAAACTTGGTTTCGTCCAGATCGCCTGCGTCCTTGCGGGCTTTCAGCATTTCCTTGATCAACTCGTCGGTCAGGACGAGCTTGGCATCCGCCAGCCACTCGAACTGAAGGCCCACGGTGACTTCCTCGCCCTGGTCCTCGATGTTGATCAGAACGTCGTTGTCCTCGACCCCGGCCAGCACGCCCTTGAAGCGCTTGCGCCCGCCCACCAGTTCGGCGGTCTCGAGCTTGGCCTCGTAGCCTTCGAAGGTGTCGAAATCCTTCAGCCGGGTCAGCGGCCGGTCGATGCCGGGGCTGGAGACTTCCAGCGTGTAGGCCTCGATGATCGGGTCCTCGACGTCCAGAACGGCACTCACCGCGTTGGAAATCTCGGCGCATTCATCCACCTCGATGCCGCCGTCTGGCCGTTCGGCCATGATCTGCAGCGTCTTGGTCTGACCACCCATGAGCCGAATGCGCACGAGTTCGAAGCCCATGTCCTCGATGACCGGGCTCACGATCTCGGCCAGGCGGCGGTCGATGGCGGCTTTTGCAATCAGGTCTGTCATCTCTGTCCTGCATCCGCCCGGACGGAAGGAACCGTCAGGGCATAAAAAAACGGGCGCGCGGCCCGTCGATGCATCCGGTGGAGCGTGGTACCCGAGGACACCGACACGCCGCTGTTGGCGCTGATATACGCGTGGTTTCCTCGAATCACAAGGGGAATATGCGTGCCTCGCCCCCTCGCATCTTTCGCTCGGAAATATCCTCGGGGGTCCGGGGGCAGACAGCCCCCGGGACTCAGTGCGAGGGACTCACCCCAGGGCGATCCGGTTCATGATCCGCACCAGCTCGGCCGAGATCCCCGGCTCCGACAGCGCGTGGCCGGCGTCGCCCACCATCCGCAGCTCCGAGGTCGGCCATTTCGCCGACAGCTCCCAGGCCATGCGGGGCGGGCAGATCATGTCGTAGCGCCCCTGCACGATCCAGCCGGGAATACCCTTGAGCCGGTCCATGCGGTTCAGGATCGCGGTCTCCTCGTCGAGGAAGCAGCGGTTGGTGAAATAATGGTTCTCCAGCCGGGCGAAGGCCCGGGCATAGGTGCCCGGCGGCTCACCCCCCAGCCCCTGCGACGAGATCGAGGCCAGCGCGTTCTCCCACTGCGACCAGGTCTTGGCGAACCGCATCTCCTCCGCCGCCACGCCCGAGAAGAGCCGCTTGTGGTAGGCCGCGATCATGTCGCCGCGCTCGTCCTCGGGGACCAGGTCGGTGAAACGGCGCCAGACCTCGGGCCAGAACTGTGCGGCCCCGCCGCCATAGAACCAGTCCAGCTCGGACTGGGTGCCGAGGAAGACGCCGCGCAGCACGAGGTGGGTGACCGCATCGGGGTGGCTCTGGCCATAGACCAGCGCCAGTGTCGCGCCCCAGCTTCCGCCGAAGACGATCCAGCGGTCGATGTCCAGCGTGGTGCGGATCTCCTCGATATCCGCCACGAGGTCCCAGGTCGTGTTGCCCTCGATCGCCGCATGGGGCCGCGAGCGGCCACAGCCGCGCTGATCGAAAAGCACGACGCGATAGACCGACGGGTCGAAATACCGCCGCATCGCCGGGCTGCATCCGCCGCCCGGGCCGCCGTGCAGCACCACGACGGGAATTCCGTCCGGCTTGCCGGATTGCTCGACATAGATCGTATGGCCTTCCCCCACCGCGAGCATCCGCTGGTCAAACGGGTCGATCGGAGGGTAGAGATACTGCGCTGCGCTCTTTTGGCCGGAGAATTTGTCCATCGCTGCCCTATATGTAAGCCGCAGCCCACAATGACCTCAGGACCACCGGAATGCAAACCGCTCAGACCACCATCGACCCCGCCGAAGTCGCCAAGTTCGAGGCCATGGCCGCCGAATGGTGGGATCCCCACGGCAAGTTCAAGCCGCTGCACATGATGAACCCGGTCCGCCTGGACTATGTCACCCAGCAGATCGCTGCGGAGTTCGACCGCGACCTGCGCACGTCCAAGCCCTTCGAGGGGCTGCGCCTGCTCGACATCGGATGTGGCGGCGGGCTGCTCTGCGAGCCGATGGCGCGCCTGGGGGCCGAGGTGGTGGGCGCCGATGCGGCGGAGCGCAACATCCCCGTGGCACAGGTCCATGCCGAGCAATCCGGTCTGGCCATCGACTATCGCCACACCACCGCCGAAGCCATGGCCGAAGCGGGCGAACAGTTCGACGTGGTGCTGAACATGGAAGTGGTCGAGCACGTGGCCGATCCGCTGGCCTACCTGACCGCCTGTCACGACCTTTTGAAGCCGGGCGGGCTGCACCTCTGCTCGACGATCAACCGCAACCCCAAGAGTTTCGCCATGGCGATCGTGGGTGCCGAATGGGTCATGCGGTGGCTGCCCAAGGGCACCCACGACTGGGACAAGTTCATCACCCCCGACGAGCTTTACGACCTGATCCGCCGCGCCGGGCTGGAGCCGGTGGACCGCAAGGGCTATGTCTTCAACCCGATCAGCTGGCAGTGGCGGATCTCGGACCGGGACCTGAGCGTGAACTACGTGACCGCGGCGCTGCGGCCTGCGGTGGCGTAAGCGCCTGCGGCGGGCGTGGAGGGGGGGGCTGTCTGCCCCCCGTCGCTGACGCTCCTCCCCCCGAGGATATTTTCGAGCGAAAGATGAAGTCGATCTATCGGTCTTCTTCGAGCTTCAGGCGCAACTCGCGCAGGATCGGCAGGGCGGCGCGGACGCGGTCTTCGCCGATTTCGCCGACCACTTCGCGGACCATGGGCGTGATGGCCGACAGGGCGGCATCCCTTGCCTGACGGCCAGCGGGCGAGATCGCCACCATCTTGCGCCGCGCATCGTCCCAGTCCGGGCGGACGTGGATGTAACCGGCCCATTCCAGCTTGCTCAGCGTGTTGGTCATCGCGCCGCGCGTGACGTGGAAGGCGCGCGCCAGCTGGGCCGGGCTGCGCTCCCCGCCCGCGCGGGCGAGGTGGTTCAGCACCGAGAAATGCGAGATCTCCATCCCCTTCGGCAGCACGCGCGACAGGCGGTTCCGGACCAATTGGTCCGAGGTCAGGATCTCGCTGAAGAGCGTGACCGCGAGGTTGTGGGTCGTGTCGTTCATGGTCCGCCCGGCGATCAGCCGTCGGCGGCCAGAAGCGGATCGAGCTTGCCGGCGTTTTCCAGCGCGTAGAGGTCGTCACAGCCGCCCACGTGGGTCTCGCCCACGAAGATCTGCGGCACGGTATGGCGACCATGGGCCCGCTGGAGCATCTCGGCCCGTTTCTCGGGCGTGGCGATCACGTCGATCTCGTTGAACTCCACGCCCTTCTCGACCAGCAGGCGTTTGGCCGCATGGCAGAAACCGCAGTAGGGCGAGGAATAGATATCGACAGGTTGCATGGGGTCCCCCGGAATTTCGGATGCATGTAACTTAGGCATCTTTCGCGACCCGCGCCAGTACCCCCACGATCACGCCTGCCGCTCCCGCGTCGCGGCAAGCCTGCGTTGCCGCCGAAAGCGTCGCGCCGGAGGTCATCACGTCGTCCACCAGCACGATCACCCGGCCCGCGATCTGAGCCGCGCGCCGGGGGTTCGGCGTGATGGCCGCCTGAAGCGTGGCAAAGCGCGCCTCGGCCCCGAGGCCATCGAGCGAGGGCGTGCGCAGGCGCCGCACCAGCAGGTCCGGCACGCAGGTCAGCCCCAGTTCCCGCGCGAGCGCCCGCGCCAGCAGCGCCGACTGGTTGTAGCGCCGCTTCGCCAGCCGCCAGCGGTGCAGCGGTACCGGGGCCACGAGGGCCCCCTCCGGCACCACGCCGCGCAGGCTCCGCGCCATCCAGCCGGCAGCGGGCGCTGCAAGGTCCACCCTGTCGCCATGCTTGAGCCCCAGCACCAGCCGCCGCGCCACCCCGTCGTAGAGCAACGCCGCCCGGCCCCGGTCCCAGGGCCGCTCGACCCGCAGGCAGGCGTCGCAGTGCAGGCCATCGCCATCCCCCGGCAGCGGCGTACCGCACAGATCGCAGACCGTGCCCCCGATCAGCGGCGTCTCGCGCCAGCAGGCGCCGCAGAGGCCGCCGTCGCTCTCGACCAGCCCGCCGCAGTTCAGGCAGCGTGGCGGATAGATCAGCTGCAATGCCGTTTGAAACCTCATCGCCGCCCCCCTATGTTCGCGCCATGACAGCCGCCCCGACGCCCCGCCTGACCGATCCCGCAGCCCTCGCCCGCAACCGCGCCCGCGCGACGGACGAGGCCTTGTTCCTGCACCGCGCCGCGGTGGAGGACATGCAGGATCGCCTCCTGCTGGTTAAGAGATCGTTTACCGCCCCCGCCCTCGTGACGCCCTTCCCGGCGCTCTGGGACAGGGTCGCCCCCGGCGCCACGCAAGTCGCGCCCGAGGAGGTGCTGGCGCTGGAGCCGGGCACCCACGACCTCGTCGTCCATGCCATGGCGCTGCACTGGTCCACGGACCCTGTCGGCCAGCTGATCCAGTCGCGCCGCGCGCTGAAGGCCGACGGGCTCTTCATGGGCTGCCTCTTCGGCGGCCAGACCCTTTCGGAACTCCGCGCCGCCCTCGCCCAGGCCGAGGCCGAGGTGACCGGCGGCCTCTCGCCCCGCGTCGCCCCCATGGCCGAGATCCGCGACCTCGGCGCCCTGTTGCAACGGGCCGGTTTCGCCCTGCCCGTGGCCGACAGCCTGACCCTGACCGCCAGCTACGAAACGCCCCTCCACCTGATGCGCGAACTGCGCGCCATGGGCGAGGGCAACGCGCTCGACGCGCGCCTGCGCCGGCCCACCCGCCGCGCCGTCTTTGCCCGCGCCGCCGAGATCTATGCAGAGCATTTCGCCGGCCCCGATGGCCGCATCACCGCGACCTTCGAGATCCTCTTCCTCCTCGGCTGGGCCCCGGACGCGAGCCAGCCGAAACCGCTGCGCCCCGGCTCTGCCTCCACGCGGCTGGCCGATGCGCTCAACACCTTCGAGATGCCGCTGAAGGAGTGACCATGCGTCGCGCCGTCCGGCCCCGCCATTGACCCCGGCGCCGAGTCCCCTATCTCCGCGCAGACAAAAAGGAACCGAGAGATGGACACCAGCGCACGCCCGGCACATGCCCCCGACAGCCACCCGAAACTGCCCGCCCGCAAGGTCGGTATCCTGCTGGCCAATCTCGGCACGCCGGACGGCACCTCCTACTGGCCGATGCGGCGCTACCTGAACGAGTTCCTCTCGGACCAGCGGGTCATCGACTACCCGAAGTGGAAGTGGCAGCCGATCCTGCAGGGCATCGTGCTGACCAAGCGCCCCTTCGCCTCGGGCAAGGCCTACGAGAGCATCTGGAACCACGAAGAGGGCGAAAGCCCGCTGGCCACGATCACCAAGGCCCAGACCGCCGCGGTGACCGCCAAGATGCAGGCGCAATACGGTGACCAGGTGATGGTCGATTACTGCATGCGCTACGGCAACCCGTCGACCAAGTCGAAGGTGCAGGCGATGGTGAAGGCCGGCTGCGACCGGATCCTCTTCTGCCCGCTCTACCCGCAGTACGCCGGTGCCACGACCGCCACGGCGAACGACCAGTTCTTCCGCGCCCTGATGGAGGAGAAGTGGCAGCCCGCCACCCGGACCCTGCCGCCCTACTTCGACGATCCCGCCTATATCGACGCGCTCGCCCAGTCGGTGACCCGAGCCTACGCGGCCAAGGAGACGGCGCCGGACCTGCTGGTCTGCTCCTACCATGGCCTGCCGGAACGCTACCTGCACGAGGGCGATCCCTACCACTGCCAGTGCCAGAAGACGACGCGCCTGCTGAAGGAGAAGCTCGGCTGGGCCGATGACCGGATCATGACGACCTTCCAGTCGAAATTCGGCCCCGAGGAATGGCTCAAGCCCTACACGGTCGAGGAAGTGGCCCGTCAGGCGACCGCCGGAAAAAAACGCATCGCCGTCATCGCGCCCGCGTTTTCGGCCGATTGCATCGAGACTCTCGAGGAGATCAACGAGGAGATTCGCGAGAGTTTCGAACATGCCGGCGGCGAGGAATTCACCTACATTCCCTGCCTCAACGACGATGCGGCCCACATCGACGCGCTCTGCGGACAGATCACCCGCAACCTCGCCGGCTGGCTCTCCTGATCATCTTTCGCTCGAAAATATCCTCGGGGGGAGTCGCGTCAGAGACGGGGGGCAGACAGCCCCCTCCTCCCTCCATTGCCGGGGACAACGGCCGGAGTTGGGCCCGATCCGCGCGGCGCGTCCCCTGCTTCCGAACCGGCCCGAAAACCTGTCAAAGGACATAGAAAAAAGGCGGTGGATTGCTCCACCGCCTTCTTCATTCTTCAGTCAATGCGGCCGAATTAGTCGGCGGCGATTGCTGCAGCGATCACAGCCAGGATCAGCAGCGGCACCAGGATGCCGGCCGACGAGGAGGTGGTTTCTTCAACGATGACCGGCGCTTCGATCACCGGCTCGGCGAGCGAGCCAGCGGTTGCGGTCGAAGCGGCGCCAGCGAAAGCAGCAGCGAGAACGAGTTTCTTCATAGTATCCTCCAGATATTTGCCTGACGTCCAAATGGATACATGACATCAGGCACCCAAGACTTACCTCGTGACTCGTTCTAAGCAGTAAAATCAGGCGATTGCAAACCTAACTTAACCAACGCTGACTCCTGACCGCGTCGATGTCGTCAAATAAGCAACACTTGAGTTCCGACCTTGGTCAGCGAGAAGAGCTCGGCAATATGCTCGTTGTAGAGGCCGATGCAGCCGTTGGAGGATCTCCGGCCGATCTTGCGCGTGTCGTGGGTACCGTGGATGCGGTAGTAGGTCCAGCTGAGATAGAGCGCATGGGTGCCCAGCGGATTGTCCGGGCCGGGGCCGATGAACGGCGGCCACTCGGGGTTGCGCTCCAGCATGGAAGGCGTCGGACGCCAGGACGGGCCCTCGACCTTCTGGGTCACCGAGGTGCGGCCGCGACGGGTCAGGTCCTCGGTCAGCGGCACGGAGGTCGGGTAGAGCTTGTAGATCGACTGGTCCTCGGACCAGAAGTGCAGCGCCCGCGAGGTCACGTCCACGAGGATCGCGCCGTTCTTGGTGTTCGAGAAGTAGGGCTGCCACTCCAGCGAGCGGAAGGACGAGATGTTGCGGCGGACCGACTCGGTCACGTCACGCTCCACCTCGGTGGTGTTCTCGAAGGGGCTCGCCTGGGCCATGGCGCGGCCGACGAGGGCGGGGGTCGCAAGCAGGGCGGCACCGCCCGACAGCAGGGCACGACGCCCGAGTTGGACCCCGAGGCGGGGCGATTTTTTTTCGGACATGGGGACACTCCGGGTGGGAACGGTCACGGAAACCGTGTTTTTCAGCTACTCTATGGCGCGGATACACCAGTCGCAATTCAAACCACCGTCATTTGCCGATCTCTCGGGCATGTGAGTTTGATTAGACACGCGGTCCGCGCTAGATGCGGGGTCAACCTCTCAAAAAGGCAGAAGTTCATGCGTATCGCCCTCATCCTTCCGGTTCTGATCGCCCTCTCCGCCTGTGCCGCCCCGCCGGCGCCGCGCCAGATGGGCCCCGACGGCAAGCCGCTGCCGCGGATGTACCGCATCACGCCGGCGATGGAATCGAAGGTCGAATACTCGATGCTGGACGGCGTGAACTCGCTGCGTCAGGCCTCCGGCGCAGCACCGGTGCAGCTGAACGCGCAGCTCAACGCCGCCGCCGCCACCCACAGCCAGGACATGTCGCGCCAGAACCGGCCGTGGCACTTCGGCTCCGACGGCTCCTCGCCGATCGACCGGGTGCGCCGCGTGGGCTACACCGGCACCATGCTGGGCGAAGCCATCTCCGAGACCTACGAGACCGAGCTCGAGACGCTCTCGGCCTGGATGGACGAGGATGGCACCCGCGAGGTGATCCTCGACCCCAGCGCGCGCAACCTCGGCTTTGCCTGGTACCAGGAGCCGAACGGCAAGATCTGGTGGACGCTGATCATGGGCTCCTGAGCCCGCAGCCTTCCGATGCCCTGACGCACGTGTTCCGGACGCGTTTCGGACGCGTTTCGGACAGGGCGCCCCATACAAGGCCCCGTACGCGATCGCGTGCGGGGCTTTTTCGTTCTTAGGGGCCCCGGGCGGGCCAGGGAAAAGCGAGAGCGGACAGCACCTGTCCTGGCCCAAACGGGATACCGCCCCACCCACCGTCGATGTTCTGCGTCACCTCGAGACCGGAGGCTCGGCTCCACGCAGGCGGCAAACAGGCTCCAAACCCCACCTTGGACACGAAAAAGGGGGCCTCGCGGCCCCCTGCTCACAGGTCTCTCAAGACGCGATACCGCCTTACGGGTAGATCAGGATCTCCGTCCCGTCCCGCACCATGGCATAGATGTCCTCGATCTCCTTGTCGGTCACCGAGATACAGCCCGCGGTCCAGTCCAGCGGCCCCTTGGCCACGTCCTTGGGCCGACCGTGGATGAAGATATCCCCGCCCGGGCTCTTGCCCTGCGCATGGGCGAAGGCGCGGTCATAGGGGTTGGGATAGGAAATCCCGACCGACAGGTGGAAGCTGCTGTTCGGATTGCGCCGGTCGATGAAGTACCGCCCCTCGGGCGTCTTGCCGTCGCCTTCGAACTGCTTGTGCCCCCGGGGGGCAAAGCCCAGCTCGATGTCATAGCTCTTCAGGACCTCGTTGTTGTGCATCAGATGCATCATCCGCTGGTCCTTGAAGACATAGATGCGGGTGACTTCCGGCCCGCGGTAGGTCTTGAACTTGGAGGAAGAACACCCTGCCAGGGTCACCCCGGCAAGGAGCATCAGGACGATCCAGAAACGCCGCATATCACTGCCCAATTTTCCGCATTATTGTCGGTATTGGCCGATGTTCTACAGGATCTGCGCAGTGCAGCATAGGGTCACGAGCCCGCTCACGCGGAGTTGAGCGAAAATCCCGCGACAAGCTCCACGTGCGGCGACCAGCGGAACTGGTCCACCACCTGCACCGGGCCCATCTCGTAACCCACCGCCAGAAGTTCGCGCGCTTCGCGGGCGAAGGTGACGGGGTTGCAGGAGACATGGGCGATCACCGGCACGCGCGCGGCGGCCAGCTCGGCCACCTGCGCCTCGGCACCCGCGCGCGGCGGGTCGATGACGGCGGCGTCGAAGCCTTTGAGATCCTCGACGATCAGCGGGTTGCGGAAAAGGTCGCGGGTCTCGCCCGTCACTTTCTTCAGCCCGGTGGCGTGGCGCCAGCCGTGATCCATCGCGCGGGTCATGGCGGCGGCGCCCTCGACACCATGCACCTCGGCGCCACGGGCCAGCGGCAGGCCGAAGGTGCCGCAGCCCGCGAACAGGTCCACCACGCGCCCGGCCTTGCCGACGATGCGCTTCACGGCGGCCAGCAGCGCGGCCTCGCCCTGCGGCGTCGCTTGCAGGAACGCGCCCGGCGGCGGCACAACGGCAATGCCGTCGAACCGCTGGGTCGGCGACAGGCGCAGGGCCACGACCTCGTCATCCCAGGCGAGGCGCGACAGGCCGCGCTCTTCGGCAACGCGGGCGAGGTCGATGCGCAGTCGGCCTTCCTCGGCCCCGCTCAGGGGCTTGCCCCCCGTCACGGCCAGGTCGAGCCCGGTCTCGCTGATCGTCGCCAGCACGCTGAGCTCGCCCTTGCGGGAGCCCCCCGCGATGGCAAGCTCCTCGGCCACCTTCAGCGCGGGCATCAGGCCCGGGTCCAGCAGCTGGCAGTCCGGCACATCGGCGATCACGTCGGAGGCGCGGGCATGGAACCCGGCCAGCGCGCCCTTCTTGGTCCGGCGGACCGAGAGCGCGGCCCGGCGGCGCGAGGCGGCGGGCGAGGTTTCGATCGGCAGGAACTCCGCCTCGATGTGCTGCGCCAGCAGGGCGCGGCGCACCACCTCGACCTTCCAGTTCGCCACGAAGGCATCGCTGGCGTGCTGCAACGAGCAGCCGCCGCAGGCGCGGTAGTGGCGGCAGGGGGCGGCCACCCGATCCGGCGAGGGGGTGACGATGCGCACATCGGTCAGGCGGTCGCCGGAAACGGTTCCGGTAACCGCTTCACCGGGCAGGGTGAGCGGGGCAAAGAGGGGCCCGGGGGCGATCCCGTCGCCCTGGTGGCCCAGCCGGTCGATGATCACGGGGTCCATGCGGCCCCATAGCGCAAGCGCGCCGTGCCGCAAAGGGTCTATTCGCGGGCGCTATTTGCGGGGGCTATTCCGCCGCGTCGAGATCGCCGAGGAAACCACCGGACTGCCGCGCCCAGAAGCGGGCATAGAGGCCGTTCTTCTCCAGCAGCTCGTCATGGGTGCCGATCTCGGCGATCTCGCCCGCCTCGAGAACACAGATCCGATCCATGTCCGCGATGGTGGAGAGCCGGTGCGCGATGGCCAGCACCGTCTTGCCCTCCATCACCCGGTCCAGCGCGGACTGGATCGCCGCCTCCACCTCGCTGTCGAGCGCCGAGGTCGCCTCGTCGAGGATCAGGATCGGTGCATCCTTCAAAATGGCCCGCGCCAGCGCGATCCGCTGCCGCTGCCCGCCCGAAAGCTTCACGCCCCGCTCGCCGAGCCGCGCCTCGTAGCCCTCGCGGCCGGTGTGATCCACCAGATCGCGGATGAAATCGTCGGCCTCGGCCTTCCGGGCGGCGGCAACCAGATCATCGTCGCTGGCATCGGGGCGCCCATAGAGGATGTTCTCCCGGGCGGAGCGGTTGAACATGGCGGTCTCCTGCGTGACCATGCCGATGGCCTGCCGCAGACTGTCCTGCGTCACCTCGCGGATATCCTGCCCGTCGATCAATATGCGACCCTGTTCCGGGTCGTAGAGACGCAAGAGCAGGGCAACCAACGTGGATTTCCCGGCCCCCGAGGCGCCGACGATGCCGACCTTCTCGCCCGGGGCGATGTCCAGCGAAATGCCCCGCACCCCGCCCTTCTGACGGCCATAGGCAAAGTTCACGTCGTCCAGCGTCACGCGGCCCTCGGTCACCTGCAAGCGCTTGGCCTCCGGCTCGTCCTCCAGCCGCACCGCACGCGCCAGCGTATTCATCCCGTCCTCGACCTCGCCCACGCTGGCATAGATGCCCATCAGCGCGAAGCTGACCCAGCCGGTCATCTGGGCAATCCGGATCGCGACGGACCCCGCCGCCACGATATCCCCCGTGGTCGCCGATCCCGCGGACCAGAGCCAGAGCGTCGCGCCGACGAGGAACACCGGCAGCACGCCCGCCAGCGTCATCAGGCAGACCCGGAACAGGGCCGAGAGATATCCGAAATCCAGCGCCCGCTCGCGGAAGCCGCGCATGGCGCCGATCGCCGCGCCCTCCTCGTGGGCGGCATGGGCAAAGAGCTTCACCGTCTTGATGTTGGTGATCGTATCCACCACCTGCCCCGAGACCATGGCCCGGGCCGCGGCGCGTTTCATCGCCCGCTGCCGGATGCGCGGCAGGAACCAGCGGATCAGCAGGAAATAGGCCGCCAGCCAGACGAGGAAGCCAAGCGCCAGCCGCCCGTCGATCCCCGCCATCAGGACGACACCTCCCGCCAGCGAGGCGAGCGCGAAGGCGACCACGTTGATCATCTCCACCGCCACGTCGGTCATGGCCCGGGAGGTCTGCATCTGCTTCTGCGCGATCCGGCCCGCGAAATCGTCGTCGAAGAAGACGACCGACTGGCCCAGCGTCCAGCGGTGCAGCCGCGCCAGCACCAGCGTGTTCACGTTCGGCGCCACGATGATCGAGTTCGAGGCCGAGGAGAGGCCGAAGAGCAGCGGCCGCGCGACGAGGAAGAAGGCCAAGGCCCCCGCGATGAGCGTGAGGTTCTGCGCGGTGAAGAAGGCCTCGGGCCCGCTGGCCGTCGCCCCGTCCACGATCCGGCCGAGGATCCAGGCCGTGCCAGCCTCCAGCGCGCCGGCGGCACAGGAGAAGACGGCGGCGAGGATCAGCGCCGGAAACGCCCCCGACAGGCCCCAGCGCATGAAGGCCCAGAGCGTCTGCGGCGGCGGGCCCTCCGCCGGGCGGAAGGTGTCGATCAGGGTTTCGGGGCGCAAACGGTCACGGAGCATGGGAGGTCCTTTGTCGCGCCAGAGGATGGCGTCAAATCCGGCAGGGTCAAGCCTGCGGCCCGGCCTCGGCGGCGCGCGCCAGCAGCGCGGCCTGGTCGAGCGTGAAGCCCGAGGCGATCCAGTCCGCCTCCAGTTGCCGCATCATCCGGCCAAGGGCGGGACCGCGGAACCGCGGCATCAGGTCGGCAGCCTTGAGCGGCAGGACCGCGCGCGCGCCCGCCTCACCGGCGGCCAAGTCGGAGGCCGAGGGCGGCTGTTCGGCCATGGCCGCGCGGATCAGCACGACATCCCGCGCCATGTCCGCGCCCCAGCGATAGCCGATCTCGCCTGCGGGCCGCATCTCCTCCAGCGCGGTCCGGGTCTGATCCAGCCGCAGCGCGTCCTTCTTCGACAGCCGCAGCCGCTCCGCCACCTGCGCGCCGCCCAGCGCGGCGAGACGGCGCAGCGCCCCGGGAGGCGTGCCGGTCAGCTCTTCCATGTGCACCAATACGGGGATCATCCGGGCATCGGCCCCGGGCAGGACCCGTGCCAGCACGCCCGTGATCCCCATGGCAGAGAGCGACACACCGGGGTCCGCCGCCGCCAGCAGCTTCAGCATCTCCTTGCCCACCCGCTCCCGCGACAGCTGGTCGAGCCCCTCGACATTGGCCGAGATCGCGCCCAGCGCCTCCGGGTCAGCCCCGGTCGCGGGGGCGCCGTACCAGGCATAGAACCGGAAAAAGCGCAGGATGCGCAGGTAATCCTCGCGAATGCGCCGGTCCGGGTCCTCGATGAAGCGGATCAGCCCACGCTGCAGGTCCGCCAGCCCCTGCACCGGGTCCGTCACCGCGCCCGTGGGATCGGCGTAAAGCGCGTTCATGGTGAAATCCCGCCGCAGCGCATCGTCCTGCAGGTCGTCGGAGAAGGCCACCACGGCGCGCCGCCCGTCGGTCTCCACATCCTTGCGGAACGTGGTGATCTCATGGGGAATGTGACCCGAAACCACGGTGATCGTGCCATGCTCGATGCCGGTGGGCACGGGTTTGAGGCCTGCGGCCCGGGCCAGCTCCATCACCCGTTCAGGCCGGGCGTCGGTCGAGATGTCGATATCGTCCACCGGCTGGTGCAGCAGCGCATTGCGCACGCAGCCACCGACGAAATAGGCCTGATGCCCGGCCTCCGTCAGCATCCGGCAGACGGCCTGCGTCTCTGCGCGGGTGATCCACGGGCCGGTGACGCGGGTCACGCGGACATCCTGACCGCGAGGGCATGGAGGATCCGCGCCGTGGCCCCCCAGATGTAATAGGGCCCGTAGGGAACCGTGTAATAGAGCCTGCGCTGCCCGCGCCAGCGTCGCCACTGGACCGAGAAATGCGCAGGATCCGTGACATGGGACAGCGGCACGCGGAACACCTCGGCCACCTCGCCCGGTTCGGGCCTGTCCTCGAAGGGCCGCGTCACGAGGCCCACGACAGGCGTCACGACGAAGCTGGTCACCGTCTCATGGCTGGGCAGATGGCCGATGACCTCCACCGCTTCGGTCGGCAGGCCGATCTCTTCCCGGGCCTCGCGCAGGGCGGCCGCCGTGGCATCGGCGTCGCCCGCATCCACCTTGCCGCCCGGAAAGGCGATCTGGCCGGGATGATGCTTCAGCGCCGAGGACCGCTTGGTGAGGATCACGCGCGGCCCCTCGGGGCTGTCCTCGACCGCCAGAAGCACACCGGCGGCCCGCAATTTGCGGCCCGCCGGCAGGATCACCTCGGGGTTCAGGTCGAAATCCGTCGTCTCCGCGCCCGTACGGCCAAGGGCCTCACGCATGCGGAGAATGGGATTGTCAGGCACCCGTTCCCCCTTCTTCCGTCTTGGCCTCGAAACCGACCGTGGCCGGATCAAGGTCGTAATGCGCGCCGCAGAACTGGCAGTCGGCGGTGACGCGGCCCTCGGCGGTGGTCATCTTCTCGATGTCCTTGGCCGAGTAGATCGACAGCGACTGGCGCACCTTGTCTTCCGAGCAGCTGCAGCCGAAGCGCACCGGCTGGGCGTCGTAGACCCGGGGCTGCTCCTCGTGAAAGAGCCGCACCAGAAGGTCCGAGGGCGAGACCTGCGGCCCCACCAGTTCCAGCGCATCCACCGTGTCGAGGTGCATGTTCACCCGGTTCCAGTTCTCCTCCTCGTCACCGGTGACGAGATCGGAGGCGTGGAGCAGGCCGCCCTCGCCCGAACCGCCTTCACCGGCAACAGAGGGCGAGGCCTTGGGCATCGACTGCACCATGACACCGCCACCGCGCCAGTGCTCGTCCCCGCCGGCCTCGGTCGACTGGCCGAACATGAGCGAGAACCGCGTCGGCAGCTGCTCCGACTGGGCAAAGTAGCTTTCCGCCGCATCCGACAGCGAACCGCCAGCCAGCGGGGTGATCCCCTGGTAGGGTGCCATGCCCTGGCCCTGGTCGATCATGATCGCGAAGTAGCCCTTGCCGACCTGGTCGATCGGACGGCCATCGGTCAGCTTCTCGGGGCTGAACGAGGCATAGCCACGGATCCGCGCCGGTTCGCCGGGGGTCTCGGGGGCATAGTAATCGGTGGCGATCATCCGCACCGGACCGTCGGACTGAACCTGGAGCTGCAATTTCCAGCGCAGCTTGATCGACTCGCCGATCAGCGCCGTGAGCAGCGCCATTTCCGCCACCAGCGCCTCGACAACGGGGGGATAATCGTGCTGTTTCAGGATGCCGTCCAGCACCCCGTCCAACCGGGCCACCCGGCCGCGGATGTCGGAAACGTCCAGCTGGAACGGCAGAACCGTGTCGTCCCAGGCGAGTTTGCTGCCAATGGTCATGAGGTATCCTTCCGCACCTGTTCCTGCTCTACCCCGCCGGGGCGGCAGGAGCAACAAAGCGCGGCAGGTATGACCGATCGGCGCAGGTTTCAAGGGGCGCCCCGGGTCACCAGGTCGAAGAGAGGATCTCAGATGCGGCGCTACGGCGATACCCCCCGGACAGACCGGACCTACACATTGCGCCCCGGCGCCTACGCGATCCTGCCGCGGGACGGCAGCCTGCTGCTGACGCACCAGATGGAGCCGGAGCCCGAATTCCAGCTGCCCGGCGGCGGCATCGACCCGGGCGAGAGCGCGATCCGCGCGCTGCACCGCGAGGTCTTCGAGGAGACCGGCTGGACCATCGCCGCACCGCGCCGCGCCGGCGTCTACCGCCGCTTCGTCTACATGCCGGAATACGACCTCCATGCCGAGAAGGTCTGCGCCATCTACATCGCCCGCCCGGTGCGCCGCCTCGATGCGCCCTCGGAACCGGGTCACCTGCCGGTCTGGATGCCCGCAGAGGATGCGCTCGCCCTGCTGCCCGATCCCGGCAGCCGCGGTCTCCTCGCCTCGGTTCTCGGCCAGATCTGAAGCCCCCGCTTCATCTTTCCCCAAATACTCCCTCGCGACCGCTCCCCCCGGGGGCCGGTCGCGGCCCCGTGCCCCCACACCAGCCCAGAGCACACCCTCTCCATCCCGCACCAAAAGTCTTGAACCAAGACTTTTGGGAGGAATTTTCCTTAAAATTCTTCCCCGCCCGGCATCGGCCTCCCGCCCGTCAGAAACCCGCCGCGCCACCGCCCCCTGCCCGTTTTCTGAAAAGAAAACGGACCGGAAAATGTGCATTTTCCGGCCAGCGCCGTGACCGGGCCTCTCCTTCAGCCGGTGTAGTCCAGCAGCACCGCCGAAACATCGTCCGGGAAATCCCGTTGCACGTTGTGCTCCCCCAGCATCCACAGCAGGCTCTCCAGCACGGCCGTGCCGCCCAGACCGCGCAGGCCGCGCAGCATCCGCGCCAGCCCCGCCTCTCCCAGCAGCCGCCCGGCGGCGTCGGGGCATTCGGTAATCCCGTCGGAGGGGATGACCAGCCGGTCCCCCGGTTGCAGCCGGACCTCGACGCTCTCGTAGCGCGCCCCGGCGAGGAGCCCTACCGGCAACCCGCCCTGCCCCACGGTCTCGACCCGGCCGGACCGGCGCTGCACGAGGGGATGGGGATGCCCGGCCTGCACCATGTGGACCCGTCCCGTCGTCATATCCGCAAAGGCCAGCAACAGTGTCACATAATGCTCGGTCTCCATCTCCTCCAGCATCAGCCGGTTCAGCCTTGCGGCGACCTCGTCCGGCGGGCGCGGGCAGTAGCCGCCGCCGGGCGCGGGCGCCAGCGCCACGTTCTGATCGGGCGTCGCGGTGGAGAGATAGCCCGCCAGCCGCGCGGTCATCAGCGCCGAGGAAATCCCGTGCCCCGAGACATCCAGCGCGAAGAGCCCGACCTTGCGGCCATCCACCGGGAAGAACCCCACCAGATCCCCGCCGACCCGTCCCGCGGGCCGCAGCATCAGCGCCACCTGCGCCGGGCCGAAATCGTGGAACCGCTCGCGCACCAGTGAGAGCTGCAACTTGCGCGCCTCCACCAGATCGCTGTCGAGCGAGTCGTAGAGCGCCTGCAACTCGTCCAGCGTGGACTTGATCAGGCGGTTCTTCTCCCGCAGCTCCTCCTGCATCCGCAGGAGCCGCTCGCCCGCGCTGATGCGGGCGCGCAGCTCGCCGCTGTTCACGGGCTTGGTCAGGAAATCATCCGCCCCGTTGTCGAGGCCCCGGGCCACCTGGTCCTTCTCCTGCTTCGAGGTCAGCAGGATGAAATAGCCGTACTGCTCCAGCGCCAGCGCCCGGAAGGCGCGGCAGAAGGCCAGCCCGTCCATCCCCGGCATCATCCAGTCGCTCAGGATCAGGTCCGGCGGTGCCGCGCGGCACAGCTCCAGCGCCTCGGCGCCGCCTGCGGCCTCGCGCACGCGGTAGCCCCAGTTGCGCAGCGAGGTGGCGAGGATATGGCGCTGCATCCGGCTGTCGTCCACGACAAGCACGTCCCGCCCCGGCGGGCCGGCCAGCTGGCCTTGGCTGTCTGCGCGCGTGTTCAGGCTCACCTGCCTGCCTCATGATCGACACCGGTCTGGCGCCGGCGGGATCGGGCCTAGCCCCCCGGCCTTAAGGACCGGTGAACCGGTCAAAGCCGTGCAAATTGTCTCTATTCAACAGGGATTCGAGATTTTGTTAAGCCTCCTGCGGTAGACCCGCCCCGCGAGACGGGAGGCACAGGGACATGAACGCGGGAGAGGAGACCGGCAGCGGGCCGCCGGAGATCGACTGGACCAAGGCGGGAGAGTTGCGCGACGATGTCGGCGGCGAGGCGTTCCGCGAGGTGGTCGATCTGTTCCTCGTGGAGGTGGAAGAGGCGCTGGAGGCGTTGATGCACGGGCCCGGGCTGGAGGCGCAGCTGCATTTCCTCAAGGGCGCGGCGCTGAACCTCGGCTTCACGGAATTCGCGGCGCTCTGCCAGCAGGGCGAAACCCTGGCCGGCGCGGGACGCGCCCGGGACGTCCGCCTGCATCCCCTGCGCGCCGCCTATGGCCGTGCGCGGGACCATTTCCTTGCGGAATGGGAATGGCGGCTGGCCGCTTAGGGCCAGCCCCCGTGAGCCGTGAGCCGTGAGCCGTGAGCCGTGAGCCGTGAGCCGTGAGCCGTGAGCCGTGAGCCGTGAGCCGTGAGCCGTGAGCCGTGAGCCGTGAGCCGTGAGCCGTGAGCCGTGAGCCGGGGGTATGCGCCCGGGCCCGACCGCTGCAAGCCTTGGTCGGCCCCGGCGCAGGGCCCCGGATCAGATCAGGATATCGGCGAGGATCTTGTCGTTGGTGATGTCGCGATAGGTGAAGCCCGCCGCGTCGAGCCGCCCGAAGAGCCGGGTGAAGTTCTCGGCCTCGCGGGTTTCGATCCCGATCAGGACCGAACCGAAGTTGCGCGCCGATTTCTTCAGGTACTCGAAGCGCGCGATGTCGTCCTGCGGCCCCAGCATGTCGAGGAAATCGCGCAGGGCACCGGGGCGCTGCGGCAGGCGCAGGATCAGGTACTTCTTCACGCCGCGGTAGTGCTGGGCGCGTTCCTTCACCTCGGGCAGACGCTCGAAATCGAAGTTGCCGCCGGAGGTGACGCAGATCACCCGCTTGCCGCGAATCTCCTCGGCCACGTCGGCCAGTGCGTCGATGGCCAGCGCCCCCGCGGGCTCCAGCACGATGCCCTCGACGTTCAGCATTTCGAGGATCGTGGTGCAGACCCGATCCTCGGGCGCGGCCAGCACGTCCTCGATCCGGATCCCGCGCAACCGCTCGAAGGGCAGCGCACCGATCCGGGCCACGGCGGCACCGTCCACGAAACTGTCGACCTTGTTCAGCGTCACCGGCTCGTCGGCCTTCACCGCCGCGGCAAGGGATGCGCCCCCCAGCGGCTCGACGAAGGTCAGCGCAAGACGGTCGCCGAAGTAGCTGCGCACCCCGGCAGAGAGACCGCCCCCGCCCACCGGCAGGATGATGCGATCCGCCAGATCGGGCAGCTGGGCCTCGATCTCGGCGGCGACGCTGGCCTGCCCCTCGATCACGTCGGCATCGTCGAAGGGCGCCATGAAGTGCCCGTCGATCTGGGCGCAATGGGCCTTCGCCTCGGCCAGCGTGTCGTCGAAATAGTCCCCGACCATGCGGATATCGATGAATTCGCCGCCGAAGACGCGGGTCTTGTCGATCTTCTGCTGCGGCGTGGTCACCGGCATGAAGACGATGCCCTGCACCTCGAAGTGGCGGCACATGTAGGCCATGCCCTGCGCGTGGTTGCCCGCGCTGGCGCAGACGAAGACCGGCCGCGTGCCGGCCGCCAGCACCTTGCGCATGGCATTGAACGCGCCGCGCAGCTTGTAGCTGCGCACCGGGGTCAGGTCCTCGCGCTTAAGCCAGATGTCGGCATCGTACTTGGCCGACAGGTGATCGTTGCGCTGGAGCGGCGTCGCGGGAAAGACGGCGCGCATGGCGTGGGCGGCCTCACGGGCTGCATGTCGAAACTCATCCATGGCCCTTCACTGGCGCAAGCCGGGCGTTTTGGCAAGATAGGCCCCCCGTGCACGCCCCCCCGACGCTCAAATCGCCAGCATTTGCAGGCCCGGACGGGTCCGCATGCTTGTGCCTGACGGCAAAACCCGGTATCGCGCAGCAAACTTCTCACAAGGGAAAAGACATGTCCGCGCCCAAGAAAGTCGTGCTCGCCTATTCCGGTGGCCTCGACACCTCCATCATCCTCAAGTGGCTTCAGACCGAATACGGTTGCGAAGTCGTCACCTTCACGGCCGACCTCGGCCAGGGCGAGGAACTGGAGCCGGCGCGACAGAAGGCCGAACTGCTGGGCATCAAGCCCGAGAACATCTTCATCGAAGATGTCCGTGAAGAGTTCGTGAAGGACTTCGTCTTCCCGATGTTCCGCGCCAACGCCGTCTACGAGGGGCTCTACCTGCTGGGCACCTCGATCGCACGTCCGCTGATCTCCAAGCGCCTCGTGGAAATCGCCGAGGCGACCGGCGCCGATGCCGTGGCCCATGGCGCCACCGGCAAGGGCAACGACCAGGTCCGCTTCGAGCTGTCCTGCTACGCGCTGAACCCGGCCATCAAGGTGATCGCGCCCTGGCGCGAGTGGGACCTGACCTCGCGCACCAAGCTGCTGGAATTCGCCGAGCAGAACCAGATCCCGATCGCCAAGGACAAGCGCGGCGAAGCGCCCTTCTCGGTCGACGCGAACCTGCTGCACACCTCCTCCGAGGGCAAGGTCCTGGAAAACCCCGCCGACATGGCGCCCGACTATGTCTTCCAGCGCACCGACGATCCGGTGACCCAGGCCCCCGACGAGCCCGAGTACATCGAGGTCGGCTTTGAAAAAGGCGACGCGGTCAGCATCAACGGCGAGGCGCTGAGCCCGGCGACGATCCTGACCAAGCTCAACGAGCTGGGCAAGAAGCACGGCATCGGCCGCCTCGACTTCGTCGAGAACCGTTTCGTCGGCATGAAGTCCCGCGGCGTCTACGAGACCCCCGGCGGCACGATCCTGCTGGAAGCCCACCGCGGCATCGAGCAGATCACCCTCGATAGCGGCGCAGGTCACCTGAAAGATTCGATCATGCCGCGCTATGCCGAGCTGATCTACAACGGCTTCTGGTACTCGCCCGAGCGTGAGGCCCTGCAGGCGCTGATCGACAAGACCCAGGAACATGTCACCGGCACCGTGAAGCTGATGCTCTTCAAGGGCGCGGCCCGCACCGTGGCCCGCTGGTCGGATCACTCGCTCTACTCCGAGGCCCACGTGACCTTCGAGGAAGACGCGGGCGCCTACGACCAGAAGGACGCGGCCGGCTTCATCAACCTGAACGCCCTGCGCCTGAAACTGATCGCCGTGCGCAACAAGCGCGTCAAAGGCTGATCCCTGCACGAGGTTCGGGCGGCTTTCCGAGGTCGCCCTTACCTTTCCGAAAGGCGTCCGGGATATGCCCGGATAGAGGGCGGGACATCACGAAGTCCTGCCCTTTTTCCTGTCTGAACTGGACGCGAGATTGAAACGCCCCACGTTGAAAGGCTAAACCTTCTAAACCTGTATGCAGATGCGAGTACCGCTTTGATCAACCAAATCTGGACCAACTTCCTGTCTCCCCTCCTCGTGCGCCCTGCCCGCTTCCAGAGCGCGGCACTGTGCTATCGAGAGGGAAAGGCCGGTCGCGAGGTCCTGTTGGTTTCCTCGCTCGACACCGGTCGCTGGATCCTGCCCAAGGGCTGGCCCAAGACAGGCTATGACGCCGGCGGCACCGCGCTGGAAGAGGCCTGGGAAGAGGCCGGCATCAAGCCCGCCGGGCCGCCGCCGGTCAAGATCGGCAGCTATCGCTATGACAAGCGGATGCGCGGTGGTGTTCCCGTGCCGACGGATGTGGCCGTCTTTGCCATCCAGGTGGTAAAGCTGCTGGACGATTATCCCGAGGCCGGCAAGCGCAAGCGCGAGTGGGTGACCCCCGAGGTCGCTGCAACACGGGTGAACGAAGACGGCCTGAAGACATTGCTTCTGGAGGTGCCGCAGATGGCACTGACGGGAAAGATCGCCTGACGGGGCCCCTTCGCGGAACGAGACTTTGACCGAGACGAACGACAAGACCCGCGCGTGGCAAACGCTCGACCGTGACCTGAACCGGATCACGCGCCTCGAAGCGGCAACGCTCTATACTTCGCGCCCGCTGGTCGGTGTCGGGATCTCGCTCGTCTTCGTGACGTTGGCGGCGCTGACCGCGCTGATCCTGACCGGGGCCGAACCGGGCTCCTTCGTCGTGGTGATCGCGGCCGCTTTCGGTGCCTACATGGCGCTGAACATCGGGGCCAACGACGTCGCCAACAACATGGGCCCCGCCGTGGGCGCCGGCGCCCTGCCGATGATGGGCGCAATCGCCATTGCCGCGATCTTCGAAAGCGCGGGCGCCCTGATCGCGGGTGGCGACGTGGTCTCGACCATCTCCAAGGGGATCATCGACCCGGCTGGCCTCGCCAGCAGCACCTATTTCATCTGGGCGATGATGTCGGCGCTGCTCTCAGCGGCGATCTGGGTCAATATCGCCACGTGGATCGGTGCCCCGGTCTCCACCACCCACTCCGTCGTGGGCGGGGTCATGGGCGCGGGCATCGCCGCCGCCGGCCTCTCCGTCGTGGACTGGCACCAGATGAGCGCGATCGCCGCCAGCTGGGTGATCTCGCCGCTTCTGGGGGGTATCTTTGCCGCCGCCATGCTGGCCTTCATCAAGTGGAAGGTGATCTACGTCGAGGACAAGATCGCCGCCGCGCGGGTCTGGGTGCCGGTGCTGATCGGGATCATGGCCGCCGCCTTCGCCACCTACCTGGCGCTGAAGGGGCTGAAACACCTCATCCATATCGACATGGCCCGCGCGCTGATCATCGGCGGGCTCACCGGCATCGGCTGCGGTCTGGCCGCCGTGCCGCTGATCCGCCGCCAGTCGAAGGGGCTGGAGAACCGCAACCGCTCGCTGAAAATCCTCTTCCGCCTGCCGCTGGTGATCTCGGCCGCGCTGCTCTCCTTCGCCCACGGGGCGAACGATGTGGCCAATGCCGTGGGGCCGCTGGCCGCCGTGGTCTATGCCCAGCAGACCGCCGGCGTCTCCGGCGAGGTCGCGATCCCGCTCTGGGTCATGGTGATCGGGGCGCTCGGGATTTCCTTCGGCCTCGTGCTCTTCGGGCCCAAGCTGATCTCCATGGTGGGCAACCAGATCACCAAGCTGAATCCGATGCGGGCCTATTGCGTCGCGCTCTCCGCGGCCGTCACCGTCATCGCCGCCTCCTGGCTGGGCCTGCCGGTGAGCTCGACCCACATCGCCGTCGGTGGCATCTTCGGCGTCGGCTTCTTCCGGGAATGGCACGCCGAACGGCGCGCCCGCCAGATGCAGGCGATCCGCCCGCCCAAGGTCATCGCGCCCGAGGAACGCAAGCGGCGCAAGCTGGTGCGCCGGTCGCATTTCATGACCATCGTCGCCGCCTGGGTCATCACCGTGCCCGCCGCCGCGATCCTGTCGGGCATCTGCTTCGCGATCCTGTCGTTCCTCGGCTAAGGGACCTCAGGCCCTGAGCCGCAGCGGCGCGAGCCTCTCGTAGGAGGGCAGCGCCGCCTCGGCCAGGGCCTTGCCCGCGCCCTCCAGAACCGGCATCGGCCCCTCCGCCCCGGCAAAGCCGGTGGAGCCATGGACGGCGTTGTACCAATGCGCGGCCCAGATGCCGTCCTCCGCCTTGGGGCCGGCGGGCCAGTGCAGCATCGCCGGGTCCCAGTCGAGGCCGAGCGCATCGCACAGCGCCCTCAGCGTCCCCTCCGGATCCGCGCGCACATCGGCACTGTCGAGGACCACGGGCGCATGGCCCTCTGCCAGCAACTGATCGTAGAGCTCCGCCTGCTGGGTGAAGCCAATCTCTGCCAGCTCCGGGTTCTCGTACTTGGCCGAGAAGGAGGCCACGACGCGCGCGGGATGGCGGATCAGCAGGATATGTTTCATGCCGCCGATCCAGTCGCGACGGATCCGGGGCAGCATGTGCTGCGCCATGTGCTTGTGATAAACGTGGGGCAGCCCACCGGGGTTGGCCCCCGTCAGCGCGGCGATCACCGCCTCCGGATCCGTCGGCTGCGAGGCGAGGATCTCCTCCCCCATCGGATGCACCCGCCCCGTCATGGCGAGGTAGGCGGCATAGAAGGGCTCATCCACCGCGCCGCAATCGGCCCGGTTGGCAAAGCTGTACATCATCGCGGTGGAGATGTTCCGCGGACCGGACCAGCAGGCGATCTTCATTGCGCCGCCTCCGCCGCCACGAGGTCCTTGTAGAGCGCCCGGATCCGTTCCGTCACCGGGCCAAGCTGCCCGGTGCCGATCCGGCGCCCATCGATCTCGCTCACCGGGGTCTGGGCCCCAAAGGTGCCGGTCAGGAAGGCCTCGTCCGCGCCATAGGTGTCGACGAGGGAATAATTCCTCTCAAACACGGGGATATCGTTGGCGCGACAGAGGTCGATCACCTTCTGCCGGGTGATCCCGTTCATGCAGTAATCCCCCGTGGAGGTCCAAACCGCGCCCTTGCGCACGATGAAGAAGTTGCAGGCATTTGTGGTGTTCACGAAGCCATGCACATCCAGCATCAGCGCCTCGTCCGCGCCGGCCTTCTCGGCGGCAATACAGGCGAGGATGCAGTTCAGCTTGGAGTGGGAGTTCAGCTTGGGATCCTGCGTCATCGGCAGCCCGCGCTGGTGCGGCACCGTGGCCAGCCGGATCGGGCGGCCAAGCGCGGGGCGCGAATGCTCCATGATGATCGCCACCGTCGGACCGGAGCGGCTGAGCGAGGGGTGCTGAAACGGGCGCACCTTGGTCCCGCGGGTGATCATCAGCCGGGCGTGGGCGTCCGTCTCCATCCCGTTGGCGGCACGGGTCTCTTCCAGCGCGGCAATCACGCCCGCGCGGTCCATCCCGATGTCGAGGTCGATCGCCAGAGCCGCCTCGAACAGCCGGTCGAGGTGATCGTCGAGGAAGGCCCAACGCCCGTCATAGAGACGCAGACCCTCCCAGATGCCATCGCCCAGCATGAAGCCGCTGTCGTAGATGCTGACCACCGCGTCGGCCTTGCCGACGATCCGGCCATTGAGCCAGAACTTGAGGTCGTCGTTGCGCGGATCGTGTTCCGCGTCGTGGGTCGTCTGTTCCTGCATGGGCACTCCCTTTCGGGGGCGAGGCTACGCAGGTGTCCCGGGAATGCCAAGCGGCCGGCGCGGCGGCCCGGCCATGGGTGCAAACTTCGTCACGGGCCCTGTCAGAAAGGGATCGGGGCCCAAAAAAGACCGGGGCCCCCAAAAAAAGACCGGGGCAGGTACGGCTACCGCCCCGGCAAGTCGGGATACACGAGGGAACGTGTGGAGGTTACTTGGCGGTGATCGTCGCCATCACGAGCTTGCCGTCCGGCTTGATCGGCCCATCCTCCGTGGCCCCAAGCGTATATTCGAAGACGCCCGGCGACATGCCGCCCGCCTCCGAATGGACCATCAGCATCAGCATGTCGCCCGAGGCGACATCTTCCTGAAGGATTGCCGCGACATCATGGTTCTCACCGGCCCGCAGCGGCGCATAGCCCACCACGGGGCCCGGCTTCATCTCTGCATCGGTGCGATGCACCACCATCCAGCCATTTTCGCCGGCGGTGATCATCTCGGCGCTGACCACGCCGTTCGAAACGTCCTGATCCATCGCCTTGACCATCGGGGTCATCATGGAGCCGTGGTTGTCGGCCATCGCGGTGGTCGCGGCCATCAGCACGGCGGCGGTCGTCAGAATGGTCTTCATGTATTCTCTCCCTGGGTTCTCATAGGTCCCGGCACAGTGGGTCCGGGGCCCGGGCGATTTGCCCGAACTGCCTATAGACACGTTACGCTGGGTCAGGAGTTTCGGACCAAGTGTCCGGATAACATAAGTGTGAAATACAGGATTTTTTCGCGCTATATTTACAGGGGTTTTGGGCCCGATCAGCCCCGGCCGCGGTCACCCCGCGGCCAGCACCTCGTCCCGCGTGGGGATGGCATCGGCGGTGCCTGCACGGGTCACCTTCAGGGCGGCGGCGCGCTGTGCCAGCGTGATCGCCGTGGCCATGTCCTCGCCCCGGTCGAGCCCGGCCATCAGGTAGCCGGTGAAGGTATCGCCCGCGCCCGTGGTATCCACCACCTGCACCTTCGGCGCGGGAAAATCGCGGCTTTCCCCCGAAACAGTGTCGATCCAGCGGCAGCCCTCGGCCCCCAGCGTGATTACCACCTGCCTTACCGGCAGCTTTTCTGGCGCCAGCCCGGTGGCGGCCTGCAACTGCTCTGCCTCGATCCGGTTCATCACCAGCAGATCGAGAAGATCGAGCACCTCCTGCACGGCCGCCGCCTCGAACGGGGCCGCCGCATAGGCCACGGTCAGGCCCTTGGCACGGGCTGTTTCGGCAAAGGCCCGTTGCAGGTTCGTCTCGTTCTGGAAGACGGCGATATCGCCGGATTGCGCCGCGTCCAGCGCCGCCGTCATGTCCGTTTCGGCAATCTGACGGTTGGTGCCCGGAAAGATTACGATCGAATTCTCGCCCTCGGGATCGAGGTAGATCACCGCGTGGCCCGAGGGGCCCTCGTGCAGCGCCAGATGGGCGACATCGACGCCATATCGCTCCAGCCGCTCCCGCATCCAGACGCCATCGGGGCCCACCGCCCCGATATGCACCGCCCGCGCGCCCGCACGGGCGACGGCGACGGACATGTTCGCCCCCTTGCCGCCGAGGCCCCGGTCATGGGAGAGCGCGGCCAGCGTCTCCCCCGGCGCGGGCATGTGCGGCAGCCTGTAGAACAGATCCGCGTTGACCGAGCCGAGGTTGAAGACCGCCATGTCAGCCGACCTTGGTGGCCGCGAGGACCGCCATGTTCAGGATGTCGTTCACGGTCGAGCCGGTGGAGCAGATCTGGATCGACTGGTCGACGCCCGCGAGGATCGGGCCGATCACCGTGGCACCTGCCATCTCCTGCATCAGCTTGACCGAGATCGAGGCCGAATGCCGCGCCGGCACCACGAGGATGTTGGCCGGGCCGGTCAGGCGCTGGAACGGGTAGTTGCCCTGGATCTTGGTGTTGAGCGCCACGTCGACGGTCATCTCGCCTTCGTACTCGAAGTCGGCGCCGCGCGCGTCCAGCACTTCCGGGGCGAGGTGCATCTTCTCGGCGCGTTCCGACACCGGGTAGCCGAAGGTCGAGAAGCTGACGAAGGCCACCCGCGGCTCCAGCCCGAGATGACGTGCAACGCCTGCCGCCGCCGTGGCGATATTGGCAAGGTCATGCTCGTCGGGCCATTCATGCACCAGCGTATCCGCGATCAGCACGATCCGGCCCTTGTGCAGCAGCGCGGTGATCCCCACAGCGCCATGTTCGGCATCGGCGTCGAAGACGTGGTTCACCAGTTCCATCACGTGGGCCGACTTCCGCGTCGCGCCGGTGACGAGGCCATCGCCATGGCCATGGGCCAGCATCAGGGCCGCAAAGACGTGACGGTCCCGCGCCGCCAGCCGGTGGACGTCGATCATGTCGAAGCCCTTGCGCTGCAACCGGTCGTAGAGGAAGGCCTTGTAGGTCTCGAGGTGTTCGGTGTTGGCGGCGTTCACGATCTCCAGCTCGCCCACGGCGTCGGCCATGCCGGCGGCCTTCAGCTTGGCCTCGACGTCCGACTGGCGGCCCACGACGACCGCATGGCCGAAGCCCGACCGCTGGTAGAGCACCGCGGCCCGCAGCACGCGGGGATCGTCGCCCTCGGCAAAGATCATCCGCGCCTGCGCGTTGCGCGCACGGGTGTTGATCGACCGCAGGATGCTCGCCGTCGGGTCCATCCGGGTCTTCAGGCTCAGCTCGTAGCCGTCCATGTCCACGATCGGACGCCGCGCGGCCCCGGTCTCCATCCCCGCCTGCGCCACGGCGGGCGGAATGCGGTGGATCAGGCGCGGGTCGAAGGGCGTGGGAATGATGTAGTCCCGGCCGAAGGTCAGCGCCTTGCCATAGGCCATCGCCACCTCGTCCGGCACGTCTTCCCGCGCCAGTTCGGCCAGGGCCTGCGCACAGGCGATCTTCATCTCGTCGTTGATCGCGCGGGCGTGGATGTCCAGCGCTCCGCGGAACAGGTAGGGGAAGCCGAGGACGTTGTTCACCTGGTTCGGGTAGTCCGACCGGCCGGTGGCGACGATGGCATCCTCACGGACGGCATGGGCCTCTTCCGGGGTGATCTCGGGATCGGGGTTCGCCATGGCGAAGATGACCGGGTCCTTGGCCATCGCTTCGACCATCGCGGGGGTCACCGCGCCCTTGACCGACACGCCGAGGAAGACATCCGCATCCTTCATCGCCTCTTCCAGCGTGCGCAGATCGGTCTTCACCGCATGGGCCGACTTCCACTGGTTCATCCCCTCGGTCCGGCCCTGGTAGATGACGCCCTTGGTGTCGCAGACGATGCAGTTCTCGTTCTTCGCGCCCATCCGCTTGAGCAGCTCGATGCAGGCGATGCCCGCCGCCCCTGCCCCGTTGAGGACGATCTTCACGTCCTCAATCTTCTTGCCCGACAGGTGCAGCGCGTTGATCAGGCCCGCGGCGCAGATCACGGCGGTGCCGTGCTGGTCATCGTGGAAGACCGGGATATCCATCTCTTCCTTGAGCCGCTGCTCGATGATGAAACACTCGGGCGCCTTGATGTCCTCGAGGTTGATGCCGCCGAAGGTCGGCCCCATCAGCTTGACCGCGTTCACGAAGGCATCCACGTCCGTGGTGTCCAGCTCGATGTCGATGGAGTTCACGTCGGCGAAGCGCTTGAAGAGCACCGCCTTGCCCTCCATCACCGGCTTGGAGGCCAGCGCGCCGAGGTTGCCGAGGCCCAGCACCGCCGTCCCGTTCGAGATCACGGCGACGAGGTTGCCCTTGTTGGTGTAATCATAGGCCGTCTCGGGGTTCTGCGCGATTTCCTCGCAGGGTACGGCCACGCCGGGCGAATAGGCGAGCGACAGGTCCCGCTGCGTGGTCATCGGCACGGTGGCGGAAATCTCGAACTTGCCCGGGGTGGGTTCGAGGTGGAAGGCCAGTGCGTCTTCGCGCGTGATACGGTTGCGGCTCATGTTGATCCCCTTCTGCGGTCGTCGCGTCTTACACAACGTCACGCAGGCTGCCAACCGGCCCCTTTCGCCGCAGCTGCACGGTCGATAGGATGGGCGCCGGAACTTTGGGGGATGCCGTGAACAAGGCCGCAACTGTCACGCCGATGATGGCACAATATCTGGAAATCAAGGCGCAGTACCAGAACGCGCTTCTTTTCTACCGGATGGGCGATTTCTACGAGATGTTCTTCGACGACGCCGTGGCGGCGGCCGAGGCGCTCGACATCGCGCTCACCAAGCGCGGCAAGCACCTGGGCGAGGATATCGCCATGTGCGGCGTGCCGGTCCACGCCGCCGAGAACTACCTGCTGACGCTGATCCGCAAGGGCTTCCGCGTCGCCGTCTGCGAACAGATGGAAGACCCCTCCGAGGCCAAGAAGCGCGGCTCGAAATCCGTGGTGCGCCGCGATGTCGTCCGCCTCGTCACCCCCGGCACCCTGACCGAGGAGAGCCTGCTGGAGGCGCGGCGCCACAACTACCTCGCGGCCTACGCCATGCTGCGGGACGAAGGCGCGCTCGCCTGGGTCGATATCTCCACCGGGGCCTTCCATGTCATGCCCCTGCCCCCGGTGCGCCTTGGCCCGGAACTGGCCCGGCTGATGCCCTCGGAGGTCGTGATCAGCGAGAGCCACGAGACGGATTTCGCTGAAACAGTCTCTGAATCCGGCGCCTCGCTCACGCCCCTGGGCCGCGCCGCCTTCGACAGCACCGGCGCCGAGAAACGCCTGCTCTCGCTCTTCGGTGTCGGCTCGCTGGAGGCCTTCGGCAGCTTCACCCGCCCCGAAGTCGCCGCCATGGGGGCCATCGTCGAATGGCTGGAGATCACCCAGAAGGGCAAGCTGCCGCTCCTGCGCCCGCCCGTGCGCGAGGCCGAGGAGCGCACCATGCAGATCGACGGCGCGACCCGGCGCAACCTCGAACTGACCCATTCGCTTGCCGGGGGCCGCGCGGGCTCGCTGCTTTCCGCCATCGACCGGACGGTCACCGCCGGCGGGGCGCGGCTGCTCGAACGCAGGCTCTCCAGCCCCTCCCGCGTGCTCTCCACGGTGCAGGACCGGCTCTCCGCCGTCGATTTCGCCGTGGAACAGTCTCGATTGACGGCGGATCTGCGCGATGCGCTGCGCAAGGTGCCGGACCTCGACCGCGCCCTCTCGCGGCTCTCCCTCGACCGGGGGGGCCCGCGCGATCTCGCCGCCATCCGGAACGGGCTGACACAGGCCGAAACCCTTGCACAGACCCTGTCTGGCCGCGATCTGCCCGATCTCCTCGCCCGGGCCGCCGCCGATCTCACCGGCCATGACGACCTGCTCTCGCTCCTCGACCAGGCGCTCGTGGCGGAGCCGCCGCTCCTCGCCCGCGACGGCGGCTTCATCGCCCCCGGGTTCGAGCCGGAGCTCGACGACAGCCGCCAGCTGCGCGACGAGGGCCGCGGCGTCATTGCCCAGATGCAGACCCGATACGCGGAGGAGACCGGCATCTCCTCCCTCAAGATCAAGCACAACAACGTGCTGGGCTACTTCGTCGAGGTGACGGCCACCCATGCCGAGAAGATGCTCTCCGAGCCGCTGAACGAACGCTTCAAGCACCGCCAGACCACGGCGAACCAGCTGCGCTTCACCACGCCCGAACTGAGCGAGATGGAGACCCGGATCCTGAACGCCGGTGGCCGGGCGCTGGAGATCGAAAAGCGGCTCTATGACAGGCTGAAAGAGACCATTCTGGAGAGCGCGCCCCTGATCGGCGGCACCGCCCGCGCGCTCTCCGAGATCGACCTCGCCACCGGGCTGGCCGACCTGTCGCGGGCCGAGAACTGGTGCCGCCCCGACGTGACGGACAGCCGCGCGCTCAAGATCGACGGTGGCCGCCACCCGGTGGTGGAACAGAGCCTGCGCAAGCAGGGCGCGCCCTTCATCGCCAACGATTGCGACCTTTCGGGCGGCGATCAGGCCGAGATCTGGCTGCTCACCGGCCCGAATATGGCCGGTAAGTCGACCTTCCTGCGCCAGAACGCACTGATCGTGCTGCTGGCGCAGATGGGCAGCCACGTGCCCGCCAATTCTGCCCAGATCGGCCTTGTCAGCCAGCTCTTCTCCCGCGTCGGCGCCTCCGACGACCTCGCGCGCGGTCGCTCCACCTTCATGGTCGAAATGGTCGAAACCGCGGCGATCCTCAACCAGGCCGATGACCGTGCCCTGGTCATTCTCGACGAGATCGGCCGCGGCACCGCCACCTATGACGGTCTCTCCATCGCCTGGGCCACGCTGGAACACCTCCATGACGTGAACGCCTGCCGCGCGCTCTTCGCCACCCACTACCACGAGCTCACCCAGCTCGCCGGCAAGCTCGGCAAGGTGGACAATGCCACGGTGGCGGTCCGGGAGTACGAGGGCGACGTGATTTTCCTGCACGAGGTGCGCCGCGGCGCCGCCGATCGCAGCTACGGGGTGCAGGTGGCCAAGCTCGCCGGCCTGCCCGACAGCGTCGTCGCCCGTGCCCGCACAGTCCTCGACGCGCTGGAGAAGGGCGAACGCGAGGGCGGCACCAAGCCGAAGGCGCTGATCGACGACCTGCCGCTCTTCGCCGCTGCCCCGCCGCCCGCCGCCAAACCCGTGCCGAAAGCCTCAGCCGCGCTCGACCTCCTCGCCACGATCACGCCCGATGACCTCTCCCCGCGCGAGGCGCTGGACCTGCTCTACAAGCTGAAGGACGCCAGCCGGGACAGCTGACCCCCACATCTTTCGCTTGAAAATATCCTCGGGGGGCGGGCCGCAGGCCCCGGGGGGGCAGACAGCCCCCCTCCGCCCCTGCAGGAAAGACCAACGCATACAAAAAGAGGCGCCCGGAAACCCGCGGCGCCTCTTTGCATCTCGTATCGACGGGCCTGTTACCCGTGAAACATCAGCCCGGGTTCGACGAAACGCCGACCTGTGCGGGACGCAGCAGCCGGTCGTGCAGCATGAAGCCCTCTGCGGCGACCTGGATGATCTCGCCGGACTTGGTGCCGGGCACGGGGGCCTCGAACATCGCCTGGTGGTGGTTCGGATCGAACTTGTCGCCCACCTCCGGCGAGATCGGCTCGATCCCGTGCTTGCGGAAGACGTTGACCAGTTCGCGCATGGTCAGCTCGACGCCCTCGATCAGCGCGGCGGTGGCCTCGGTCTGCTCACCGGCGGCTTCGAGCGCGCGCTTCATGTTGTCGTAGACCGGCAGCATGTCGCGCGCCAGTTTCGAACCGCCGTAGTTCTCGGCTTCGCGCCGGTCCTTGTCGGCCCGCTTGCGCGCGTTCTCCGCGTCGGCCAGCGCCCGCATGAAGCGGTTCTTCAGTTCGTCGCGTTCGGCGCGCAGCGCGTCAAGCTCCGCGGCTTCGTCGTCGATCTCTGCCATATCCTCGGCATAGGCCTCGGCCTCGGCATCCTCGATATCGTCGAGAAAATCGTCTTTCTTAGGCTCTGCCATGTCTCACCTCTAACTCCGGTCGGAAATCATCCGCCCTACCAGCTGTGCCGTGTAGTCCACGATCGGCACGATCCGACCGTAGTTCAATCGCGTCGGACCAATGACTCCCACGGCACCAATGATCTTTCGGTCAGCGTTCATATATGGAGAAACCACCAGAGAGGAACCCGAAAGTGAGAAAAGTTTGTTCTCCGAGCCGATAAAGATCCGCACCCCGTCGCCCTCTTCGGCCAGCTGCAGGAACTCGGCAATGTCCCGCTTGCGCTCGAGGTCGTCAAAGAGCGTGCGGATGCGGTCGAGGTCCTCTTCCGCGGTGGCTTCCAGCAGGTTCGCCCGGCCCCGGACGATGAGTCGCTCGTAGCTGTCGCCCTCTCCGTCCCAGACCGCGAGCCCGCTGTCGATCAGCTCCTGCGCCAGCACGTCGATCTCCTGCCGGCGGGCGGCGATCTCGCGGCGCATCACGCTTTTCAGGTCGGAGAGTGTCCGCCCCTCGATCAGCGCGTTCATGAAGTTGGCCGCCTCGCGCATGGAGGACGGCGTCTGGCCCGGCGGCGGTGTGAAGAGACGGTTCTCCACGTGGCCATCGGCAAAGACCAGCACCACGAGCGCCCGGTCGGGCGCGAGGCTGACGAACTCGATATGCTTGATCGGGGCCTCGTGCTTGGGCGCCAGCACCAGCGAGGCGCCATGGGTCGCCCCCGAGAGCGCCGCGCCCACGCGGTCGAGCATCGCGCCCACGTCGCCGCGATTGCCCAGCGTGGCGTCCAGCATCTCGCGGTCGGTGCTTTGCAGGTCGCCTACTTCCAGCAGACCGTCCACGAACATGCGCAGGCCCATCTGCGTCGGGACCCGGCCGGCAGAGACATGGGGCGAGTTCAACAGGCCCAGATACTCGAGGTCCTGCATCACGTTGCGCACCGTCGCGGCCGAGACCTTCTCGGACATCACGCGGGTCAGGCTGCGGGAGCCGACCGGTTCGCCATTCTCCAGATAGCCCTCGACGACCCGGCGGAAGACCTCCCGCGAGCGGTCGTTGAGTTCGTTCAGAATGGAAGTTCCGTTGCTCATCTGTCGAGGTCCTGCCCTTGGCCGCCCATTAAAGAGCCCCTGCCCCAAAGGTCAATCGGGGTTGCGTTCACGAGGTGGCCATGACTATGTCGCCCGCAAACGAAAGGGGTGCCCAATGCGACCGTCAGGACGAGATTTAAGCGAAATGCGCGCGGTTTCAATCGAAACCGGGGTCACGAAACACGCCGAGGGCTCGTGCCTGATCAAGATGGGCGACACCCATGTGCTCTGCACCGCGACGCTGGAAGACCGCGTGCCGCCCTTCATCAAGGGCACCGGTCTGGGCTGGGTGACGGCGGAATACGGCATGCTGCCGCGCTCCACCACCTCGCGGATGCGCCGTGAGGCCGCCATGGGCAAGCAAGGTGGCCGCACCGTCGAGATCCAGCGCCTCATCGGCCGCGCCCTGCGCGCCGGTGTAGACCGTTCGGCCCTGGGCGAGCGCCAGATCACCATCGACTGTGACGTGATCCAGGCCGATGGCGGCACCCGCTGCGCCTCGATCACCGGCGGCTGGGTCGCGCTGCGCATCGCGGTCAACAAGCTGATGAAGACCGGCGCCGTCGTTTCCGACCCGCTGGTGGATCCCGTGGCCGCCGTCTCCTGCGGCATCTACGCCGGTCAGCCGGTGCTGGACCTCGACTACCCCGAGGACAGCGATGCGGGCGTGGACGGCAACTTCATCATGACCGGCTCCAAGCGGCTGATCGAAGTGCAGATGTCGGCGGAAGGCTCCGTCTTCTCCCGTGCCCAGATGGACCAGCTCCTCGACCTCGCCGAAAAGGGCGTGGGCGAGCTGGTGGAAATCCAGAAGGCCGCCGCCAATGCGTAAGTTCGAGGGCAAGGCGCTGGTTCTGGCCAGCCACAACAAGGGCAAGCTGGAGGAGATCACCGAGCTCCTCGCCCCCTTCGGGATCACCGTCACCTCGGCCGCCGATCACGGCTTGGACGAGCCCGAAGAGACCGAGACGACCTTTGCCGGCAATGCGCGCATCAAGGCACACTACGCCGCCAAGGCGACCGGCCTGCCCGCGCTCTCCGATGACAGCGGCATCTCTGTCGATGGTCTCGACGGTCAGCCCGGCGTCTACACCGCCGACTGGGCCGAAACGCCCAACGGGCGCGATTTCGTCATGGCGATGACCAAGACCTGGACCAAGCTGGAAGAGCGCAACGCCCCCTTCCCCCGCACCGCGGCTTTCAACTGCACGCTCTGCCTTGCCTGGCCCGATGGCCATGACGAGGTGTTCGCGGGCAAGATGCCCGGCGAGGTGGTCTGGCCCATGCGCGGCACCAACGGACACGGCTATGACCCGATCTTCGTGCCCGCAGGCTTCGACATCACCTTTGCCGAGATGACCTCGGAGCAGAAGAACGCGATCTCGCACCGCGCGGATGCCTTCGACAAGCTCGTGAAGGGCTGCTTTGCCTGAGGACTGGCAGAACGGAGGCTTCGGCCTCTACTTGCACTGGCCTTTCTGCGAGGCCAAGTGCCCCTATTGCGACTTCAACAGCCACGTGGTGCGGTACATCGATCAGCGCCGCTGGCTGGACGCCTACCTGAGCGAGCTGGACCGCACCGCTGCCCTGACCCCGAACCGCATCCTGCGGTCGGTCTTCTTCGGCGGCGGCACCCCCTCCCTCATGGAGCCCGAGATCGTCAGCGCGATCCTTGAGCGGATCCGGCGGCTCTGGCCCCAGACCAACGACATCGAAGTGACGCTTGAGGCAAACCCCGGATCCGTCGAGGCGGGGCGCTTCCGTGCCTATGCGCAGGGCGGCGTGAACCGGGTCTCCCTCGGCGTTCAGGCCCTGAATGACGACGACCTGCGCCGCCTTGGACGGATCCATGACGTGGCACAGGCCCGGGCGGCCTTCGACATCGCCCGTGACGCCTTTGACCGCGTCTCCTTCGACCTGATCTATGCCCGGCAGAACCAGACCACCGCCCAGTGGCGTGCGGAGCTGTCAGAGGCGCTCTCCATGGCCGTGGATCACCTCTCGCTCTACCAGCTCACCATCGAACAGGGCACCGCCTTCGGAGACCGCTACAATCGCGGCAAGCTGCGCGGCCTGCCCGACGAGGACAGCGGGGCCGAGATGTACGAAATCACGCAGGAGCTGACCGAGGCCGCCGGGATGCCCGCCTACGAGGTTTCCAACCACGCCCGTGCAGGCGCGGAGAGCCGGCACAACCTGATCTACTGGAACTACGGCGACTACATCGGCATCGGCCCGGGCGCCCACGGCCGCCTGACCCTCGACGGCACGCGCTATGCCACCGAGACGGTACTGGCGCCGGGCAAGTGGCTGGAGCTGGTCGAAAGCAGCCAGCCGGCCGGCCCCGTGCGCGCGCTGGAGAAGCTCGACCAGGCCGAAGAATTCCTCATGATGGGCCTGCGCCTGACCGAGGGCATCGACCCGGAGCGCTATCACCTTCTTGCCGGTACCCCTTTGCCGGAAGCAAAAACGCAATATCTGTCTGATATCGGAATGATCCGGCGGGACGGTCCCCGCCTGAAGACGACGAAAGAAGGCAGGCTGGTGCTGAACGCAGTGATCTCGGAATACCTGGGCGGCTGATGCGGACCGTCTGGTTCCTCTGCGGGCTGACGGCGGTCCTGCTGGGCCTCATCGGCGCGGCGCTCCCGATCATGCCCACGGTCCCCTTCATGCTGTTGGGGGCCTTCTGCTTTGCGCGTTCGTCCGAACGGCTGCATGACTGGCTGATGAGCCACCCGACCTTCGGGCCGCCCATCCATCATTGGCACGAAACCGGTTCTGTGACCAAGAAAACCAAGCAAATCACGACCATCTCGGTCTTTGCTGGCTTCTGCGTGTCCCTCGCCCTTGGCTTCGCGCCAATTATCCTTTTGATTCAGGCGCTTGTACTCTGCGGCGTCCTGATTTTCATCTGGTCGCGGCCAACCGCCCCGAACTGAGCAGGCTGCACAGCTCATCAAGCTTTTCGAGCGAGTCGTAGCTGATCACGACCTTGCCGCTCTTCTGCCCCTGGCTGTGGTCGATCGAGACCTTCATCCCTATCGTGGCCGACAGGTCGCCTTCCAGCGCCCGCGTATCCGCGTCCTTCTCGAGGCTGCGCGGCTTCTTCTCGGCCTTGGGTTTCTGCTCCTGCCCCAGCTTTACCAGACGCTCGGTCTCTCGCACGGAGAGCCCGCGCTGGATCACCTGGCGCGCCAGTGCCACGGGGTTCTCGGCGGTGATGAGAGCACGCGCGTGACCGGCAGAGAGTTGCCCTTCCTTGAGGTAGTTCAGGATCTCCTCCGGCAGGTTCAGCAGACGCAGCAGGTTCGCGATATAGGAGCGGCTCTTGCCGAGCGCCTCCGCCACCTTCTCCTGCGTATGGCCGAACCGATCCATCAGCGCGCGGTAGCCCGCGGCCTCTTCGACCGGGTTCAGGTCCGCCCGCTGGATGTTCTCGATGATCGCGACTTCCAGAACTTCCGTATCGTTGAAGTCCCGGACAAGCACGGGGATTTCGTGCAGCTGCGCGATCTGCGCGGCACGCCAGCGGCGTTCGCCGGCCACGATCTCGTAGTTGCCGTCCTTTTCGCGAACGATCAGCGGCTGGATGATCCCGCGCACGCGGATCGATTCCGCCAGTTCGTCCAGCTGTTCGGGCGTGAAGGTCCGGCGCGGCTGATCGGGGTTCGGCTGAACCCGCTCGATCGGCACCAGCAGGTCAGGACGGCGCGCCGCCTCCCCTGCCCCTTGCGCTTCCGTCTCCTCGGGACGGACATCCGCCATGAGGGCCGACAGCCCCCGGCCAAGGCCACGGCCTTTTCTCGCTTCACTCATGCTCTTCCCCTTCTTGTGGGCCCTTTTCCAGGGTGTTTTAGGCGGCGACCCGCTCGTTCTTCCGCATCAGCTCTTCCGCCAGCTGGCGATAGGCCTGCGCCCCTTTCGAGGTGGTATCGAAATCCAGCACCGGCATCGCATAGGACGGCGCCTCACTGACACGCACGTTGCGCGGAATGATGGTGCTGAAGACCAGGTCGCCGAGGTTCTCCCGAGCGTCCTTCTCGACCTGCTGGGACAAGTTGTTGCGGGCGTCATACATGGTCAACACAATGCCTTCGATCCGAAGGTCCTTGTTGGCGCTTTGACGCACTTCCCGCACCGTCAGCATCAGCTGCGACAGGCCTTCCAGCGCGAAGAATTCGGACTGCAACGGCACCAGCACCGAATGCGATGCAACCATGGCGTTGACCGTCAGCAGGTTCAGCGAAGGCGGGCAATCGATCAGGATATAGTCGAAGCGATAGCGCTCCATCGCCGGCTGCCGCAGGGCGTCATGCAGCAGGAAGCTGCGCTTCTCATTCGCGATCAGCTCGATATCCGCCGAGGACAGGTCCACCGTCGCGGGTACGATGCAGAGCCCGTCGATCTCGGTCGGCTGGATCACATCCTCCAACGCCACTTCGTCGAGCAGCAGTTCATAGGTCGTATTCTCACGCTCTTCCAACTCGACGCCAAGACCGGTCGAGGCATTCCCCTGGGGATCAAGATCGATCAGAAGAACGTTGCACCCCTGCTCCACCAGAGCGGCGCTGAGGTTGATCGCGGTCGTGGTTTTCCCGACCCCGCCCTTCTGGTTGGCAATCGCGATGATCTTGGGCTGAGAAGAAGTGATAAGGTCAGACACGCGCGATTCCCCTGATTTTCAAGATGGCTGCACCGGGATTAGTCTTACTCTCGACCGCCTCCCAGTGGAAGCGCCACGCGGTTTCGGCGGCAGAAATTTCCTGCTTCCAGCGTGCGCCTTTCTGGAAATAGGTGATTCCCTCGGGCGCGAGATGCCGCTCGGCAAAGCCCAGAAGATCGCCGAGATCCGCGAGGGCACGTGCCGACAGGAAGTCTGCCTCCTGTGGGTCCGCCTGCTCGATCCGCTGTGCCAGAACACGGCCGGGCGTGTGGGTTTCCCGGAGCACCGAGCGCAGGAAAGCCGCCTTCCGCTGGTCCGATTCAATCAGCGTGACATCCAGATCGGGCTGCTGGTCCGCGGCGCAGATCGCGACAACCAACCCCGGAAAGCCCCCGCCGCTGCCCAGATCCACCCATTTTCCCTCTGCCGTTCCCGCAGCTTCGTACACCTGAAGGCTGTCCAGGATGTGCCGGGTCCAGAGGTCATCCAAAGTGGACTTGGCCACGAGGTTGATCCGCGGGTTCCATTTCTTCAGAAGCTCGGCGTAGGTTTCCAACCGCTCCAGTGTTTCACGTGAAACATTGAGCGCCTCCCCTGCCCCGCTCACGCCGACTTCTCGCGTTTGTCGCGACGCAGGCGCGCGAGCAGAAGAGTCACCGCCGCCGGGGTCATCCCATCCACGCGGGCGGCCTGGGCCAAGTTGGCAGGCCGCGCGCGCGTCAGCTTGCCCTTGAGCTCGTTGCTGAGCCCCTCAAGCGCGGTAAAATCGAAGTCCACTGGGATCTCCTGCTGTTCATCACGCTTCATGGCCTCCACATCGCGCTGCTGGCGTTCGATGTAGTTCGCGTAAAGCGCGTCCCGCGCGATCTGCTCACGGGTCTCGCCGTCGATGCTCTCCAGCTCGGGATCGAGAGCCAGAAGTGCCTCGAAGGTCATATCCGGGAAGGCCATCAACTGGTACAGGCTGCGCCGTGCCCCGTCCTGGTTCACCTTCAAGCCAAGCGAGGACACCTCGCGCGGTGTATAGGTCGCGGAAGTCATCCGCTCCTTCGCCGCCTCAAGCCGCTCCATCTTGTCCTCGAAGGCTGCCTTCCGCGTCTCCCCGACCACGCCCCAGGCCAAGCCGAGCGGGGTGAGGCGCTGGTCCGCATTGTCCGCCCGCAGCGACAGCCGGAATTCGGCCCGCGAGGTGAACATCCGGTAGGGCTCGGTCACGCCCCGGCTTGTAAGGTCATCCACCATGACCCCAATGTAGGAATCCGACCGCGAGAAGAGCGCGGGCTCCTGCCCCAACACCTCGCGTGCGGCATTCATACCAGCCACAAGACCTTGTGCTGCGGCTTCTTCGTAGCCTGTCGTCCCGTTGATCTGGCCAGCTAGGAAGAGACCGGGCACGGATTTCACCGCAAGTCGCGTGTCCAAGGCGCGCGGATCGACATAATCGTATTCGATGGCGTAACCCGGCTGAAGGATCGTGGTGTTCTCCAGCCCCCGGATGGACGTGACATAGGCCTCCTGCACGTCCTGCGGCAGGGAGGTCGAAATGCCGTTGGGATAGACCGTGTGGTCATCCAAGCCCTCGGGTTCGAGGAAGACCTGATGCGAGGTCTTGTCCGCGAACCGCACGATCTTGTCCTCGATGGACGGGCAATAGCGCGGCCCGACGCCCTCGATATGCCCGCCATACATTGCGGACCGGCCCAGGTTCTCCCGAATGATCTCGTGCGTGCGCTCGTTCGTGTGGGTGATCCCGCAGGCGATCTGCCGGACGGCAACACTCTTGGACAGGAAGGAGAACAGCACCGGTTCATCGTCGCCGGGCTGGCTTTCGAGAATATCCCAGTTGATCGTTCGCCCGTCCAGGCGCGGCGGGGTGCCGGTTTTCAGGCGCCCGAGCGGCAGGTCGAAGCTGTCGATCCGCTCGGCGAGCTTGACCGAGGGCTTGTCGCCCATGCGCCCGCCGGGACGATTGACGTCGCCGATGTGGATCACACCGCGCAGGAAGGTGCCGGTGGTCAGGACCACTGCCCCAGCCTTCAGCTCACTCCCGTCGGCGAGGCGCACGCCGCGCACGGCCTCCCCTTCCATCAGGAAATCAGTCGCTTCGCCTTCGACCACGGTCAGCCCCGGGCAGGCTTCGATCTCGGCCAGCATGGCCTCACGGTAGAGTTTGCGGTCTGCCTGGGCGCGTGGCCCCTGCACGGCAGGTCCCTTGCGACGGTTCAGGAGGCGATACTGGATACCAGCCTTGTCCGCAACGCGGCCCATGACGCCGTCCAGCGCATCCACTTCCCGCACCAGGTGCCCCTTCCCGAGGCCTCCGATTGCCGGGTTGCAAGACATCACGCCGATGCCTTCGCGCTTGAGCGTAACGAGGGCCGTCCGTGCACCGGCGCGTGCCGCTGCGTGGGCCGCATCGCTGCCCGCGTGGCCGCCGCCGATGACGACGACATCGAAGTCCCAATGTTTCACGTGAAACACTCCTACTTGCCGATGCAGAAGCTGGAGAAGATCTCATCCAGCAAATTTTCAACGTCCACGCGTCCTACCAGAGAATCGAGGGCGCGAATAGCGGTGCGAAGCTCTTCCGCCGCCAGGTCGGCCATATCCGGCCCCATATCGATCCGCAGCTGCGCTTCCTCCATGGCGGCGATGGCGCGGGTCATGGCGAGGCGGTGGCGTTCGCGCGTCGCGATGCCGATTCCGGCAGCCCGGGCGGAGAGGATCTCGGTCACGCGGGCCACGAGGGATGAGACCCCCTGCCCCGTCTTGCCGGAGATCGCGTCACCCGTATCGGGGTGGAGATCCGCCTTTGCACGCAGGACGATGTCCTGCCCTTCAGGCTCCAGATCCGGCGCGTCCCCATCGAGAAGGAAGACGCGAAGGTCAGCCAGTCGGGCCCGCTCCCGGGCGCGTTCGACGCCGATGGCCTCGACATGATCGTCGGTGTCGCGGATGCCGGCCGTATCCAGTAGCGTCACGGGCAGACCGCCAAGGTCCATGCGGACCTCGATCACGTCGCGGGTCGTCCCGGCATACTCCGAGGTGATCGCGGCTTCGCGCCCGGCGAGCGCGTTGAGTAGCGTGGATTTGCCGACGTTGGGCGCGCCGACGATGGCGACCTCGAAACCGGTGCGGATACGCTCGGCCACGCGGGTGCCGTCGATTTCTGCCCGAAGGCTGTCGCGGACCCCGGTCAGAAGCTCGGTTACCTCCGGGGTCACGTCGACGGGCACTTCCTCATCGGCAAAGTCGATGGTCGCCTCGATCAGCGCGGCGGCGCGGATCAGGTCGCGGCGCCAGCCTTCGGCGCGGGTGCCCAGTTCACCAGAGAGAACGCGGAGTGCCTGACGCCGTTGCGCCTCGGTCTCGGCATCGATGAGATCGGCGAGGCCTTCGACCTGCGCGAGGTCGAGCCGGTTGTTCTCCAGCGCGCGGCGGGTGAACTCGCCGGCTTCGGCCGGACGGAGCCCCGGTTGCAGTGACAGTTCACGCAGGACCGCAGCGATGACTGCGGGGCTGCCGTGAAGATGAAGCTCCAGCGATTCCTCACCGGTGAAACTGGCCCCCTCCGCGAAAGGCAGCACCAACGCCTCGTCGAGGTGGCTGCCGTCAGCGGAGGTCAGACGGCGCACGGCGGAATGGCGCGCAACAGGCAGGGAGCCGGCGAGCGTGCGGCCGGCGGCCCAGGCCTCGGGCCCGGACAGGCGGATGACGGCCACGCCGGCCTTGCCGGGGGCGGAAGCGAGGGCATAGATCGTGTCCATCGTGTCACGTCCGAATTGCGGTGCGGCGGGCGACCCGCCAAGGAAAGCCGGGGCCGGAAAGCAAACGGACAGGCCGGTGAGATCACCGCGCCTGCCCTGTCGTGCTCCGTGCCGGGTGGCAGGATCAGGTGTTCATCGAGTCGAAGAATTCGCCGTTTGTCTTGGTCTGCTTCAGCTTCGACAGGAGGAATTCGATCGCATCCGTGGTGCCCATCGGGTTGAGGATACGGCGCAGGACGAAGGTCTTCTGCAGGTCGCCCTTGTCGGTGAGGAGATCCTCTTTCCGCGTGCCGGACTTGAGGATGTCGATCGCCGGGTAGACGCGCTTGTCCGCGATCTTGCGGTCCAGCACGATCTCGGAGTTACCCGTCCCTTTGAATTCTTCGAAGATGACCTCGTCCATCCGCGAGCCGGTGTCGATCAGCGCGGTGGCGATGATGGTGAGCGAACCGCCCTCTTCGATGTTCCGTGCGGCACCGAAGAAGCGCTTGGGACGCTGCAACGCATTGGCGTCGACACCACCGGTAAGCACCTTACCCGAGGACGGCACCACAGTGTTGAAGGCACGACCAAGTCTTGTGATCGAATCGAGAAGGATAACAACATCTCGTTTATGCTCGACAAGGCGCTTGGCCTTCTCGATCACCATCTCGGAGACGGCGACGTGGCGGGTGGCAGGTTCGTCGAAGGTGGAGGAGATCACCTCGCCCTTCACGGAGCGCTGCATGTCCGTCACCTCTTCGGGACGTTCGTCGATCAGCAGGACGATCAGGTAGCACTCGGGGTGGTTCTTCTCGATCGAGTTGGCGATGTTCTGCAGCAGCACAGTCTTACCGGTCCGCGGCGGTGCCACGATGAGCGACCGCTGCCCCTTCCCGATCGGCGCGACCAGGTCGATGACCCGGGCGGAGCGGTCCTTGATGGTCGGGTCTTCGATTTCCATCTTCAGCCGCTCGTCGGGATAGAGCGGCGTCAGGTTGTCGAAGGCGATCTTGTGGCGGGCCTTCTCCGGGTCCTCGAAGTTGATCGAGGACACCGTGGTCAGGCAGAAGTAGCGCTCGGTCTCCTGCGGGGCCTTCATGAGGCCCTCGATGGTATCCCCGGTGCGCAGGGAGTACTGGCGGATCATGTCGGGCGAGACATAGATGTCATCGGGGCCCGGCAGGTAGTTGGCTTCGGTGGAGCGCAGGAAACCGAAACCGTCCTGCAGCACCTCGAGAACGCCGTCGCCGCCGATCTCCCAGCCTTCCTCGGCCATTTCCTTGAGGATCGAGAACATCATCTCGCCCTTGCGCATGGTCGAGGCGTTCTCGATCTCCAGCTCTTCGGCCATGGCAAGAAGGGCCTTGGGGCTCTTTGCCTTCAGGTCGGAGAGGTTCAGGCGTTCGGTGGTCATATGCGAATATCCCGGATCGGCCCGGTGAAACGCGGGCGCGCGATCGTTCGTTTGGTCATGTGTATCGTGGAATCCCCTGTCCGGACGGACGGGCTTGCGGCCACAGATAGGCGCAGCCCCCCGCTGAGTCAACGGATTCGCTGGGATCTAAAAAGCCGGAAGGCGGCGAGATGGCGCTGTAGGGCCCCTCAGAAGCGCAGGACGACCGAAAACACGATCACGATAAGCAGGATCGTGGGAAGCTCGTTCATCATGCGGTAGCGGCGCCCTGCGAGCTGGTTCTCGCCGCGTTCGAAATCCTTGCGGCGCAGCGCAAGCCAATGATGGAACCACGTCATGGCGAGGATCGAGGCGCCCTTGGTGTAGGGCCAGACGGCGCTCCAGTCGACGATCCCGGGCGTGAAGACCAGCATGAGGCCGAAAATCCACGTGGCGATGCTGGCCGGGTTCATGATCGCCCGCAGCAGGCGGCGTTCCATGATCTTGAAGAGCGCGTCGGTGTCACTCCCCTGCTCTACGCTTTCCGCGTGATAGACGAAAAGCCTCGGCAGATAGAAGATCCCGGCCATCCAGGCGACGACGGACACGATGTGCAGCGCCTTGGTCCAGGGATACAGGGAAATCAGGATATCGGTCATGGGGGCCTCGCTGCTCGGACCTCTCTAATAATTAAATAAGAAAGAAAATAAAGATTGATGATGTAAGTAGGGATCCCCGAGTCCGGTGGATTATTTGTTTACCCTTGGACTTATCCCCCAAGACTCCAGTCTGTGGATAAGTGTGTGGAGCTAATCTGAGTCTTGGTGAGCTTCTTCGCGCAAGTATCTGTAAGAATTTCCTGAATCGCGCTGAGACACGGTTTTCCGGCTTGGGGGTAATTGGGGGATAGGCCGAGGTTAAGCCGAGTTTTACCGGTTCACCAGTTATCCCTGTCCACGGCGGGACAGCGGCAGGATTGAGGGTGCATGGAGGTGTGTAGATCCGCCCGCTTGCATGTCGGACCGGTTTTCCCCAGAAAGTCTGCCCATGGTTCAGGGCAAAACCTCCACCGGGATATCCACATGACCTCAACGCTCGTCCTCGCCTCCGGTTCCACGATCCGGGCGGAAATGCTCACAAACGCCGGGCTCAGCTTCGACGTGGTGAAGCCGCGGGTGGATGAGGAGGCCCTGAAGGCCGCCCTTCTGGCCGAGGGCACCAAGCCGCGCGACCTGGCCGATGCCCTGGCCGAGATGAAGGCACAGCGCGCTGCGATGAAAGCGACGGCCGAGCAGCTGGTGATCGGATCGGACCAGGTGCTGGAGATCGAGGGCGAGGTTCTTTCCAAGCCTGCCGACCGGGACGAGGCCGCAGCCCACCTGCGCCGCCTGTCCGGCAAGCCGCACATGCTGCATTCCGCCGCCGTGATCTTTGAAGACAACCGCCCGGTCTGGCGCGCCGTTTCGACCGTCCGGCTGCGGGTGCGGGATCTGAGCGACAGCTATATAGAAAGCTACCTCGACCGGAACTGGCCCGAAGTCGGCTATTGCGTGGGTGCCTACCAGGTCGAGGCGGAAGGGATCCGGTTGTTTTCCCGGATCGACGGTGAATACTTCGCCATACTGGGGCTGCCCCTGCTGGACCTGCTGAACTACCTGACCGTGCGAGGACTGATCGAAACATGAGCGAGCACCGCATTCCGCTGGCGGGCGTGATCGGCAACCCGATCGCCCACTCCAAATCGCCGCACTTGCATGGCTTCTGGCTCAAGCGCTATGGGCTGAGCGGGCATTACGTGCCGCTTCACGTCGAGCACAATGACCTGGAGCAGGTGCTGCGCAGCCTGCCCAAGATGGGGTTCGTGGGCTGCAACGTGACCGTGCCGCACAAGGAGAAGGCGCTGGCGCTGGCCGACGTGGTCACCGACCGCGCGGCGCTGATCGGGGCGGCGAACACGCTGACCTTCCGGGCCGACGGCAAGATCCACGCGGACAATACGGATGGGTACGGCTTTATCGAGAACCTGAAGCAGGGCGCGCCCGGCTGGGATGCGAGTGCCGCACCGGTGGCCGTGCTGGGCGCGGGCGGTGCCGCGCGGGGTGTGGTGGCTGCGCTTCTGGATGCCGGCGTGCCGGAGATCCTGATCGCCAACCGCACCCGCAACCGGGCCGAGAAGCTCTACGACGATTTCGGCAAGCGCCTGCGGGTGGTGGACTGGGTGCAGGCCGGCAACATGATCGAAGAGGCAGGCGCGCTGGTGAACACCACCTCCCTCGGGATGGTCGGACAGGCCGAGCTGCGGGTGCCGCTGGACGCGCTGCGCCCGGACATGGTGGTGACCGATCTGGTTTATGCCCCGCTGGAAACCCGGCTTCTGAAGGAAGCGCGCGCGGTGGGGTGCACCGTGGTCGACGGCCTAGGCATGTTGCTGCATCAGGGCGTGCCCGGCTTCGAACGCTGGTTCGGCCAGCGGCCCGAGGTGGACGAGGAAACGCGGGCCGCGGTGCTGGCATGAGCTTCCTCCTGGGCCTCACCGGCTCCATCGGCATGGGCAAGAGCACGACGGCGCAGATGTTCGTGGACGAAGGCTGTGCCCTCTGGGACGCGGATGCGGCGGTGCATCGGCTCTACGCCCCCGGCGGTGCGGCCGTGGCGCCCATGGCCGAGGCCTTCCCGGAGGCTGTTGCTGAGGGTGGCATTGACCGTGGCGCGTTGAAACGCGCGATTGCCGCGGACCCCGGCGCGCTGAAGCGGATCGAGGCCATCGTGCATCCCCTCGTCGGCGCCGACCGGCAGGCTTTCCTCGCGGAAGCCACGGCGGATATCGTGGTGCTGGACATTCCCCTGCTCTACGAGGGCGGATCGGACCGGCGCATGGACGCCGTGGCCGTGGTCAGCGTGTCGCCGGAGCTTCAGCGCGAGCGGGTCCTCGCCCGCGGCACCATGAGCGAGGCCCAGTTCGAGGCCATCCTGGCCAAGCAGATGCCCGACGCGGAGAAACGCGCCCGGGCCGATTACGTGATCGTCACCGACACGCTGGACCACGCCCGCGCGCAGGTCCGCAACGTGGTGGCGGATATCCGGAGGAAGAGCGCCGATGCGTGAAATCGTGATGGATACGGAAACGACCGGCTTCAACCCGGAACAGGGTGACCGGATCGTCGAGATCGGCGGCGTCGAGCTGTTGAACCACATGCCCACGGGCAACACCTACCACGTCTATATCAACCCGCAGCGGTCCATGCCGCTGGAGGCCTTCGAGGTGCACGGGCTGGGGGATGAGTTCCTCGCTGACAAGCCGCTCTTCAAGGATGTCGCGCAGGGCTTCCTCGACTTCGTGGGCGATGCGAAACTGGTGATCCACAACGCCAGCTTCGACATGAAATTCCTCAACGCCGAGCTGGGTTGGCTCGGCCTGCCGAAACTGCCGTGGGAACAGGCCATCGACACGCTGGAAATGGCGCGCAAGAAGTTCCCCGGGGCCCCGGCCACGCTGGACGCGCTCTGCCGCCGTTTCGGGATCGACAACTCCTCGCGGACGCTGCACGGGGCGCTGCTCGACTCCGAGATCCTCGCCGAGGTCTACCTCGAGCTGATCGGCGGGCGGCAGCCGGATTTCGGCCTGTCGCTGAACGTGGGCGGCGGGGCGGACGGGGCAGAGGCGGACGACTGGCGCCCGCGCCCGCGTCCGACCCCCCTGCCCGGTCGGATCACCGAGGAAGAAGCCGCCGCCCATGCGACCTTCGTGGAGAAACTGGGCGAGGCATCCGTCTGGAAACGGGGCTGAGGCCCCTCAGTCTGGCATCGGGGCAAGGGCCCCAGCCATCCGCAATAGAACATCCGCAATAGAAAAGGCGGGGCACATGGCCCCGCCCTGTCGGTCTGCCGGCACCCGGCAGGACCGGTCGATCAGTTCGGCTGTGCGGCCGCCTGCTGTTCCTGCGCGCGGCGCTGGATTTCCTGGCGGTAGAGCTGCACGAAGTCGATCGTGTCGAGGTTCAGCGGCGGGAAGCCACCGTCGCGCGTCACGTCCGAGACGATGCGGCGCAGGAACGGGAACAGCATCCGCGGGCATTCGATCATCAGGAAGGGGTGCAGCTGGTCCTGCGGGATGCCGTCGATCAGGAAGACACCGGCATATTCCACTTCCAGCAGGAAGAGCGGCTGATCGGTGTCCTTGGCGTTCGAGGTCACCTTGGCCTTGATCACCACCTCGTAGTGGTTCTCGCCCGAGGCGCGGCGGTTGGCGTCGAGGCCGACCTGCACCTTCACGTCCGGCTGGACGTTGCCCTCGGCGGGCTTGCGGGCAAGGATGTTCTCGAAGGAGAGGTCCTTGATGTACTGCGACAGGATGTTCATCCGCACTTGCGGTTGCTGTGCGGGCTGCTGCGCGTCGGTGCCGGTCTCGGCCATTTTCGTTCTCCAAAAGGCTTAGGTCGCGACGTTCCTAGCAAGTCGGGACAGGTCGCTCAATGCTTTGTGCTCTGCCCGTGAACGCGACGCCGGGACGCAGAGCCGATTGCCTCAGTGCTTGGTCCAGGCGGAAGGACGGTGCGTCGGCTTCTTGGGCAACTCCTTGTCGCCGAAATCATCGGGGTCGACCTCGGAATATTCGCCGTCGATCACGTCACCGCCCATGGGGCCACGGCGCGGTTGCTGCGCGGGACCGGCGCTGAAGCTGGAGAAGCTCTGCACCTTCACGTGGCGACGCAACGTCTTGAAGACGGCGTGACGCACCGGCGGCATCAGCAGCAGCAGGCCCACGGTATCGGTGAAGAAGCCCGGGGTCAGCAGCAGGACACCGGCAAAGAGGATCATCGCCCCTTCGGCCAGCGGCGCCGTCGGATCCGTCATCTCGTTGAAGGACCGCTTGATCTTGTCCATGGCTTGCGCGCCCTGCGACCGCATCAGGTAGGAGCCCAGAAGCGCCGTTCCCAGCACGATCGCAAGCGTCCAGCCGAGGCCGATCAGCCCGCCAACCTGGATGAAAAGTGCGATCTCGATCATCGGAACCGCGATGAAGGCGATCAAAAGCCACATATCTTGCCTCTCCTCTGGGTCTGGCGCGGTAGACGTGGCCGCGCACAGCACCTACATAGGGACGGAACCCAAGCGTTACCATGGTTGGACCTGAAAGAGGATTTGATGAACTCGCCCATCCTTCAGCTGCTCGTGCTGGCCGGCATTGCCGTTTTCCTTATCCTTCGCCTGCGCTCCGTCCTGGGAACCCGCGAAGGCTTCGAGAAGCCACAGGCGCCCCGTGGCGAGGCAACCGGCCCTGCCCCCGAACGCAAGTTCGAGGTAATCGAGGGTGGCCCGGATCCGGACATCACCGATCATGTCCCCGAGAACAGCCCCGCTGCCACCGCCCTTGGCCAGATGAAGCAGGTCGAACCCTCCTTCTCGGTCAACGAATTCCTCGGCGGGGCCCGTGGCGCCTACGAGATGATCCTGATGGGCTTCGAGCGTGGCGACATGGCCGATATCAAGCCGTTCCTCGCCCCCGAGGTCTATGACAGCTTTGCCGAGGTGGTGACCGCCCGCGAGGCACAGGGGCTGAGCATCGAGGCCGAGTTCGTCGGCGTGCGCGAACTGCAGCTGGTGGATGCGGAATACGATCCCAACAGCCGTCTGGCGGAGCTCACCGTGCGCTTCGTCGGTCAGCTGACCTCGGTCGTGCGCGACAACGGCGGCGAAGTGATCGAAGGCACCCCGGGCGAGATCAAGACCCAGCGGGACGCCTGGACCTTTGCCCGCACCATGGGCAACGACGATCCGAACTGGCAGCTGGTCGCGACGGGCGAATGATCCGCGCCGGGCTGGCAACACTTGCCGCGGCGCTGGCCATGACCGGGTTACCCTCCAAACCGGTGGCGGCGGATGTCGTCACCTCGATCCTCGACTTCTCCCAGCTTGACGGCTGGGAGGAGGACGACCACCAGACCGCGATGCAGGTCTTCCTCTCCACCTGCGGAGACATGGATGATCCCGACTGGCGCGCGCTCTGCGCCCTCGCCTCGGTCCAGCAGGGCAATGCCAAGACCTTCTTCGAGCTCTTCTTCGTGCCGGTCCTGATCCGGGACGAGGACACGCCCGCGCTCTTCACCGGCTATTTCGAGCCCGAGCTGGAGGGGGCCCGCGCGCCCGACGAACGCTTCCGCTACCCGGTCTACCGGATGCCACCGGAGGCCCGCGCCACAGACCGCTGGCTGTCCCGTGCCGAGATCGAGAGCGACACGGCGCTTGCCGGGCGCGGGCTTGAAATCGCATGGGTCGATGACCCGGTGGAGCTGTTCTTCCTGCAAATTCAAGGTTCTGGCCGTATCCACCTGCCGGATGGGGACTACATCCGGGTGGGCTATGCCGGGGCCAACGGCCACGATTACCGCTCGATCGGGCAGGAACTGGTGCGCCGCGGCGTCTACCAGTCGCATCAGGTTTCGGCGCAGGTTATCAAGAACTGGGTCCGCCGCAATCCCGAGGACGGGCAGACGCTGCTGCACCACAACCCGTCCTACGTCTTCTTCCGCGAGGTGAACGAGGTCCCGCCGGAGTTCGGGCCGCTCGGCGCGATGAACCGGTCGATCACCAAGGGTCGGTCGATCGCGGTCGACCCGGCCTATGTGCCGCTCGGCGCGCCGGTCTGGATCGAGAAGGAAGGCGCGGTGCCGATGCACCGGCTGATGATCGCGCAGGACACCGGCTCGGCCATCAAGGGGCCGCAGCGCGCGGATGTCTTCATGGGCACGGGCGATGCCGCCGGACGCGAGGCCGGACGGATGCGCGATGGCGGCCGGCTGATCGCGCTGCTGCCGATCCAGCGCGCCTATGCCATGTTGCCGCCGGGGGTCGAATGAAGAAACGACGCCTGCGCGAGGAGGATCTGGAGCTCTGGCAAAGGGTGGCGCGCTCGACCGAGCGGATGCACCCGGAGGCCAAGCCGCCCAAGGTCGAGGGCAAGACCCCCGCGCCCAAACGTCCCGACCCGCAGCCCGTGGCCCAGCCCGGGCTGAAACCGTTCCGGCTGGGGCAGAAGTCCTCGGCGACCGGGCCGTCCCACGACCTGCTGCCCGCCCTGCCCGACCGGCTGGGCCGCGCGGCGGTGCAGATGGACCGCAAGGCGCATACCAAGCTGAAGCGCGGCAAATTGCTGCCCGAGGCACGGATCGACCTGCACGGCATGACCATGGCCCGCGCCCACCCGGCGCTGATCGGCTTCATCCTGCGCTCGCACCACGAAGGGCGGCGGCTGGTGCTGGTGATCACCGGCAAGGGCAAGGACCGCGACGAGGATGGCCCGATCCCCGTGCCGCGGGGCGTGCTGCGCCACCAGGTGCCCCATTGGCTCCAGATGCCCCCGCTTTCGGCCCTGGTGATGCAGGTGAGCGAAGCGCACCTCAAGCATGGCGGCGGCGGGGCCTACTACGTCTACCTGCGCAAGAACCGCGGCTGATCCGCCGCGCCGGGCTCACTGGGTCAGCGGGGACAGCACGAAGCGCGTGGCCTGACGCACGCTTTCGAAGGCCCCCGGCAGGGCCCCGCCCGATCCGCTGGCATCGCGGAACGTCTGGTCCAGCACATCGCGATTGGCCAGTAGCTTGATCAGCGCCGGCGAGGAGATCGCGACGAAGTGGCTGTCGCGTGCCGAGATCGGGAAATTCGTCACATCCACCAGCGTCACCGGCAGATCAGAGACGCGCGAGGCCTCCTCCAGCATCCCCAGCCGCGTGCTCTGCACGTTCAGCTGGCTCGACAGTTGCAGGGCCCGGTCGCGCGCAGAGGTGAAGATGTAGAACGGCTGCGGCAGCGGGTCGATCCGCCGCGCCTGATCGTTGAAGACGTCCACGTCGATATCCGGCGCCATGAGGATCACCGCGTCCACCAGCCGCGCCGGCAGGCCCGGTTCCGCGATCGACATCTGTCGCAGGGTTTCCATGATCAGCATCGTGCCCATGGAATGCCCGACAAGGATCACGGAATCCGCCCCCGAGGCCCCCGCATCGCGGATCAGCCGCTCGAGGGAATCCCGCGAGTAGAGCATGCTCTCGCGGTCGTGGGTGTACCCCAGCGTGCGCCCGGCAGTGGGCCACGAGAAGGCAACTGGCACCGCCTCGAGCGCGAAGTCCTTCTGCACCTGCGCCAGCCGGAAGACACCGTCCGTGAAGCTGTTGTTGTAGCCGTGGACAAAGATCACCAGATCGCGTTCGCCCCTCGGCAGCGCGGTCAACCGACGACGCACCTCGGACCGGAAGGCCTCGCGCCCCGGCAGCGCCGCCACCTTCTGCAGTACGAAATCACGCTCGGGATCGGGGTGGGAGTAGCTGAAGGTGACCGAGCCGACCTCCCGCGTTGCCGGGATCGACACGCCCACGTCGAGGAAGTGATCGGCCCGGTCGCGCTCCCAGCCGGGAATGCCGTCTTCCGGGATCACCCGGTTGGTCTGGACCAGCATGCGCTCGACCTCTCCCGGCGCCTCGGGGAAGACCTGCGACAGGTTCCGGTTGGCGCAGGCGGTGAGCAGCAGCAGGGACAGAAGGACGAAAACACGCATGACGACACTCGCAACGGCACGAGGGGGACGGGCAAAGAAAATCGGGGCACCCACAAGGATGCCCCGATGCTAGCAATCTGCCTTTCGACCCGCCAGCCGCCCACGCGGCGACATTACGTTACGCGGAGCGTGACAGGCGGCGCGTCACACGCTGCCCGTCACAGGCTTCCCGTCAGAGCACGTAGCGGCTCAGGTCCGCGGAATGGGCCAGCTTGCCCACGTTCTCCTCGACGAACTCGGCCGTCACCTCGATGGCCTCGCCGGCGCGGTCGGGCGCGGTGAAGCTCAACTCCTCGAAGACCTTCTCGATGATCGTGTAGAGCCGCCGCGCGCCGATGTTCTCGACCGACTGGTTCACCTCTGCGGCCAGTTTCGCCATGGCGAGGATGCCGCCCTCGGTGAATTTCACCTCGACCTCTTCGGTCTTCATCAGGGCCGAGTATTGCAGCGTCAGCGCGTTGTCGGTCTCGGTCAGGATACGGACGAAGTCTTCCTCGGTCAGGGCGCGCAGCTCGACCCGGATCGGCAGGCGGCCCTGAAGTTCGGGCAGCAGGTCCGAGGGCTTGGCGATGTGGAAGGCGCCGGAGGCGATGAAGAGGATATGGTCGGTCTTCACGGGGCCATATTTCGTCGAGACGGTCGTGCCCTCGATCAGCGGCAGCAGGTCGCGCTGCACGCCCTCGCGGGACACGTCGCCGCCGCGCGCATCGGAGCGGGCGCAGACCTTGTCGATCTCGTCGAGGAAGACGATGCCGTTCTGCTCCACCGCTTCCATTGCGGCGCGGTTCACGGTCTCGTCGTCCAGCAGCTTGTCCGCTTCTTCGCCGATCAGCACCTCGTAGCTCTCCGAGACCTTCATCTTGCGTTTGACGGTGCGCCCGCCAAAGGCCTTCCCGAAGATGTCGCCGAGGTTCATCATGCCCATCTGGCCGCCGCCGGGCTGGCCGGGGACCTCGAACATCGACATCGGGTTGGACGTGTCGGAGATCTCGAGCTCGATCTCGGTCTCGTCCAGCTCGCCGGAGCGAAGCTTCTTGCGGAACATCTCTCGCGTGCCCTCGCGGGCATCGGCGCCGGCGATGGCCTCGATCACGCGTTCCTCGGCCGCCTTGTGGGCATTGGCCTTCACGTCCTCGCGCATCCACTCCCGGGTCTGGGCGATGGCGCTGTCCACGAGATCGCGCACGATCTGCTCCACGTCGCGCCCGACATAGCCCACTTCGGTGAACTTGGTCGCTTCGACCTTGATGAAGGGCGCGCGCGCCAGCTTGGCCAGGCGGCGGCTGATCTCGGTCTTGCCGACGCCGGTCGGGCCGATCATCAGGATGTTCTTGGGATAGACCTCGTCCTTCAGGTCATCGGGCAGCTGCTTGCGGCGCCAGCGGTTGCGCAGCGCCACGGCCACGGCGCGCTTGGCGTACTTCTGGCCGATGATGAAGCGATCCAGCTCGCTCACGATCTCGCGGGGGGTCAGGTCGGTCATGAGGGGGTCCTCAATACTTGGGGATGTCGGCAGATAGAGGCAGGCAAAATTCTTCCAAGAACTTTGCCAAGAATTATCGAAAATTCTTAGCCGCCGATCTTTTCCACCGTCAGATTTCCATTGGTGAAGACGCAGATATCGGCAGCGATCGCCATGGCGCGGCGGGCCACGTCCTCGGCGGAATGTTCGCTGTCCATCATGCCGCGCGCGGCGGCGAGGGCGTAGTTCCCGCCCGAGCCGATGGCGGCCACGTCATGCTCCGGCTCCAGCACGTCACCGGCGCCGGTGATCACGAAGATGTCCTTGCCGTCCGAGACGATGAGCATCGCCTCCAGCTTCTGCAGGTACTTGTCCGTGCGCCAGTCCTTCGCCAGCTCCACGCTGGCGCGGGCCAGCTGGCCGGGGGTCTGTTCCAGCTTGGCTTCCAGCCGTTCCAGCAGGGTGAAGGCATCGGCGGTGGAGCCGGCAAAGCCCGCCACCACGTCGTATCCGCCGGGCGAGAGGCGGCGCACCTTGCGGGCCGTCCCCTTCATCACCGTGTTGCCCATCGAGACCTGCCCGTCGCCGGCAATCACCACTTCTCCGCCCTTGCGGACGCCGATGATCGTTGTGCCGTGCCAGTTGGGAAAGCCGCTGTCGCGCTCTGCCATGTCAAACTCCGTCTCTGTCAGGGGGGTATATGCGGGCTCTGACCCTGCGCTGCAAGGGTGGCGGCGGGAAGCGGCCTTTGCGGCCGGGTCGTGGCGCTTGTTCGCTCCGCCCCGCGCGGCTAGCGTCGCCCCATGAGCGAGACGCGGCGGATCACCTTCTACCTCGACGACGATCTGCGCCCGTCCGTGGCGGCGGGGGAGCATAACTTTTTCGCGCGCCTTCAGGGGGTTCTGGAGGACGCGGGCTATGCGGTCAGCCTCCGGCCCAGCGGTGCCGCGGCGCGGCTGGAGGCCCCTCTGCGCGCGGGCTGGGCGCTGTTTCACATGGAGGCCCCGACCCACGCCCGGGCCCTGACGGTGCGTCGTGCCTACCATTATCCCTTCTGGGCCATCGAGACGACGGACCGCCGCTGGGATTGGCACGTCTCCCGCACGCCCTTCCCGTCCGGGGAGGTTCCGCGCCGCGAGGCCGACGGCTTCCACCGTCGTTGGGCCCGGCGGCTCTTCGGTGATGCCCCCGAGGCGGCGTGCCGGGACGCCATGGTCTATATCCCGTTGCAGGGCCGTCTGGCGGAGCGGCGCAGTTTCCAGTCCTGCACGCCGCTGCAGATGATCGAGGCCACCCTGTCCGCCGATCCGCAGCGCGCCGTCGAGGCCCGGTTGCATCCGAAGGAAATCTATACGCCACAGGAGCTTGCGGCGCTCGACGCCCTGGCGGCCCAGCATCCGCACCTGACAGTGGGGATCGGCGGGAAGGAGGAGGCCCTCGCCCGCTGCGCCTACGTGGTGACGATGAATTCCTCGGTGGCCTTCGACGCGATGTTCTTCCGCAAGCCTGCGATCCTCTTCGGGCAGATCGACTTTCACCACGTCATGCTGGCCGCCACGCTGGGGGACCTTTCGGCCTTTGAGCGGGTCATGGACCACGCGCCGGATTTTGCCGGATACCTCTGGTGGTACTGGCAGCGCATGTCGGTGAATGCCGGGCATGAGACGGCAGAGGCCCGGATCCGTGCCGCCCTCACGCGCTGCGGCCTGCCGTTGTGAGGTCCGCCCTATCAGGGATCAGTCTGTCCTGAATGGCATTGCGTCGGGGCCGGTGTCGCCGGAAAATTCGAATTTTCCGGACCGGATTTTTCGAAAAATCCGGGGGGCGCTGCCCCCTTGGCCCCGTGCCGGGGCCAATTCCCCCGGAGTATTTCGGGAAAGATGAAAGCAGAAAAGGCGCCCGGGTGGGGGCGCCTTTCCGTTTTGGTCTGGAGGCGAGGCCTCTTAGATCGAGTCTTCGATCCAGCTTTGCAGCGCGGCCTTGGGGGCGGCGCCGGCGCGGTTCGAGACCACTTCGCCGTTCTTGAAGATGAAGAGCGCGGGAATGCCACGCACGCCAAGCGCCATGGGCGAGTTGGGGTTCTGGTCGACATCGACCTTGGCGATCTTGATCTTGTCGCCGAACTCCTCGGACAGCTCTTCGAGAGCCGGGCCGATCTGCTTGCAGGGGCCGCACCACTCGGCCCAGAAGTCCACGACCACGGGCACGTCGGAATTCTTCACTTCGGCTTCGAACGTATCGTCCGTCACGGCAACGGTTGCCATTGATCTTCTCCGGGTTACAGGAAGTTTAAAACTTGGCTCAGAACGTAAGGTCGCCCCTCTCTGCCGTCAAGGCAGGGCCTGCGTGCGCAAGGGCGCGGGCCACAAGATCTTGCGGCAGGCGCATGAGCGTGGCGTTGCGGGTCCAGAGCAGCGCGGTTTCGATGTCGCGCCCCGGAAAGACCTGCGCAAGGGCGGCCGCATAGGCCCCCATCTGGCGCAGCAGCCCGTCGGGGACCTGTGCGATCTCGTCGGGGACCGAGGCGTTGGTCTTGAAATCCACGGCAAGGACGTGGCTGTCGGTCACGATCAGCCGGTCGATGATGCCGTGGATACGGGCGTCGATCTCGGGCAGATGGGCGGTGATCGGGACCTCGACGAGGGCCTCCTTCGCGAAGAGCGGTTGCAGCGCCGGGGCCGTGAGCACGCGCTGTGCCTCTCCCAGGAGCAGCACACGTTCCGCCTCGCCCGCCGCATCGGGGCCGGAGGCCAGCAGGCGGGCGGTGGCGTCGGTCCAGGTCGCTTGCTCGGTTCCGGCAAGATGTTCCAGCAGCAGGTGGACCTGGCGGCCGCGGCGCTTCGCGGCCTCTCTGTCGAGCCCTGTTTCGCCGGGGAGCGCTTTGTCGTCGCCCATTGTGGACGGGCTGATGGTGCCCTGAGGCCGGACAGGCGCGGCGGCGGGCGTCTTGAAATGCGCGGGCAGGTCGAGGGTTTCGATCGTCCGGACCTTGCGCTCACCGGCCACGAGGGAGGCCCAGTCGCCGCGTTCCAGCCGCAGGCCGGCCCCGCCGGGGGCCTCCAGCGGCTGCGCGTCGAGTTCCTGAAGCCCCGCGCCGATGCGGTCGTACCAGGTGTCGCCGGACTTGCCGAGGTCACCCGCGGCGGCGGCGATCAGCCAGACCTCGGCCCGGGTCAGCGCGACGTAGAGCAGCCGGTCCTGTTCCTGCCGCTCGGCCTCCAGCACCGCCTCGCGCATGGCGCGCATCGGCGCGGGCATCTCGGCGGCGGGCAGGGACCAGAGCCGCTGGTCGCCCTGCCGCATCATCAGCCCCGGCCCCTTGTCGCGGCGCACCCCGGTGTCGGGCAGGATCACGATGGGCGCCTCAAGCCCCTTGGAGCCATGCACCGTCATCACGCGAATCCGGTTGCCCGCACTGTCGAGCTGGCGCTTGATCTCAAGCTCGTCGGTTTCCATCCAGACGAGGAAGCCCGTCAGGCTGGGCACGGCGGAGCGTTCGTAGGACAGCGCCTGATCCAGCAGCGCGTCGATCCCGTCCTCGGCCTCTTCGCCGAGGCGGGCCAGCAGCTTCCGCCGCCCGTCGTGCCGGGTGAGGATGCGTTCGATCAGGTCATAGGGCCGCAGGAAATCCGTCTGCCCGCGCAGGTCGTTCAGCACTGCCATGGTGGCGGGATACTCCGCCGCGCGCTCGCGCAGGGCGGGCCAGAGGTGGCGGTGCGTGCGCTTGTGGGCGAGGTCGAAGAGCGCCTGTTCGTCCCAGCCGAAGAGCGGCGATTTCAGCGCCGTGGCGAGCGAGAGGTCATCCTCCGGCGCGGCGAGGAAGTTGAGCAGCGCCGCAAGGTCGCGCACCGCCAGTTCCGCGCCCACCTTGAGTCGGTCGGCGCCCGCGATCGACAGGCCAGCTTCCTTGCAGGCGCGGATGATCTCGTTGAAGATCGTGGCACGGCGGCGCACGAGGATCAGGAAATCGCCGGGCTCCACCGGGCGGCCCTCATACGTGCCCGTATGGCCGATTTCCTTCGGCATCGGGGTCTTGGCCTCGATCATCCGCTTGATCTGCTGGGCCACGCGCCGCGCCAGTACCACGTCGTGATGGTTCTGCCCCAGCTGGTCCACGGGATCGAACCAGTCGCGTTCGTCCTTGTCGTCAACCTTGTCCACCAGCGGCCAGAGGTCGACCCGGCCCGGCATCTCGGACTTGAAGGCGATGTGGCGTTGCTCGGGCGTGAAGCCCGCCTCGACCCGGCCCTCGAAGACCGTATCCACCAGCGTCAGAACGGCGGGGGACGAGCGGAAGCTGTGGGCCAGTTCGAGCTGTTGCAGCGGCGTGTCCGTCCGCGCGAGCCGTTCCGCGAAATCCGCGCGCATCCGGTCGAACTCCCGCGGGTCGGCGCCCTGGAAGGAGTAGATCGATTGCTTCTTGTCGCCCACCACGAAGATGGTGCGGGTCTTGTCCGCGCGCGCGCCTTCGCCCGAGGTGAATTCCCGCGCCAGCGTCTGGATCACATCCCACTGCGTCGGGCTGGTGTCCTGCGCCTCGTCCACGAGGATATGGTCGATCCCCCCGTCGAGCCGGAAGAGCACCCATGCCGCCACCGCCGGATCGGTCAGCAGATCGCGGGTGCGCAGGATCAGGTCGTCGAAGTCGAGCCAGCCGCGCAGCTGCTTGGCGCGTTCGTATTCGGGCAGGAAGGCCGCGACGAAGGCATAGAGCGCGCGGGTCCGCTCGGCCGCGACGAGGGCGAGGCGGCGGTCACGGGCGCTCTCGACCCGGCGCATGAGGTCTTCGAGCGCGGGCAGATCAGAGCCGAGGGCGACCTGCATCTTCTTGGTCGGGAAGCTGCCGATCTTGGCGGTGAAGGGCTCCTTGGCGGATCCGCCGGTGAGGAAGATGCCCTCCAGCTCCGGCAGGGCCGAGAGGTCCATGCACAGGCCGGTGAGCCGGGCGGCGTTCTTGACGTCCGTGGCGCTGCCGCCTGCGATCACCTCGCGGACGCGGGCCAGAAGGTCGGCCTCACCGCCGAGGAAGACATCCCCCTGCAACCGTGCGGCATCGTATCCTTCCGGCAGGTCCAGCACCTCGGCCAGCTTGGCCTCGTTCACACCACGGGCCATGGTCGCGCCTTCACGCGACACGGCGGCGGTCAGTTGGTCCAGCGTCTGGCCCGAGAAATGCGCCGCCACCCGGCGCAGCAGCGCCTCCTGCGGGCCGGCGGCCATGCGTTCGACGATGTCGGCGCGCAGCAACTCCGCGGCGCGGTCCTCCATCTCGGTGAACTGGGGCGAGACGCCGGCCTCCAGCGGGAAGCGGCGCAGCACGCCCGCGCAGAAGGAGTGGATGGTCTGGATTTTCAGCCCGCCCGGGGTCTCGATCGCGCCGGCAAAGAGACGGCGCGCGGTGCGCAGGACCTCGTCCTCCACCGCGCCTTCGTGGCCCAGCGAGGCGAGCTGTCCGCGCAGCTTGTCGTCGGGCAGCATGGCCCATTCGCCAAGACGGCGGAACAGGCGGTTCTGCATCTCGCTGGCGGCGGCCTTGGTGTAGGTCAGACACAGGATGTGCTGCGGGCGGACCCCGTCCAGCAGCAGCCGCGCCACCCGGTCGGTCAGCACACGGGTCTTGCCGGAGCCGGCGTTGGCAGAAAGCCAAGTGGAGCGGTGCGGGGCGGCGGCCTGCACCTGCCGTTCGCTGGCGGCATCGCGCTTCATTCCAGCACCTCCTTCTTCGGGTCGCTGGTGGCGTCCCATTCGCCGAAGCGGGCCAGTTGATCATAGTCGCCCACGTCCTCTGCCCGGAACATCGCCCGGCGCGAGGTGTAATGCTGATCCGGCTGCGCATAGGCGGTGATCAGCGTCACGAATTCCTCCCAGACCTTCTCGGGCGTTTCTTCCTCCAGCGGCGCGGCCAGTTCGCCCGCCTTGGAGCCGAGGCCGATGAAGGCGGCACGTTCCACCTGTCGCGGGGTCAGGTTCTCGAAGGCGCCGCGGTCCAGCATGGCGGCCTCCAGCAGCAGCTGCTTGTCGAAGTAGGTCTGCGCGTCCTTCGAGGGCGGCGCGCCGGTCTTGTAGTCGTAGATATGTCCCAGGCCCCGGTCGTCGATGTCGATCCGGTCGGCGGTGCCGGAGAGGGTGAAATCGATCTCCGGGATCTCGGCGCGGCCCTTCACCTCGAAGGCGGCGGGGCGGGCCTGCTGCTGGCGGCGCTGTTCGTCGGCGACGAAATCCTCGGCCACGCGCTCCAGCCGGGCGCGCCAGAGCAGCCGGGCCTCGGCCCAGGGCACGTTTTCTTCGAGCTGTTCATCGAGGATCTCCATCAGCCGCGCGGCACTCAGCTGCGACGGATCCGTCAGGCTGTCCTTGATGAAGGTCTCCAACGCGCCATGCACGACGATGCCACGCAGAAGGGCGTCGGGCATCTTCATCAGCGGATCGAGGGCGCGGAGCTTCAGCACATGCTTGGCGTAGATCGCGTAAGGGTCGCGGATCAGGCGCTTGATCTCGGTTACCGACAGGCGGCGCGGACGGGCGGCGGCGGGTGGCATCGGCGCGGGACGGGGCGCGGGGGCGACGGGCGTCACTGCCTCTAGCGCCTTGGCGCGGGCCAGCCAGAGCGCGCCGCGCGCCTTCATGTCCTTCAGAACGGGTGCGCCGCTTTCCAGCCCGGCCAGCAGGTTGGTCAACCGGCTGACCCAGCGGGAGGGCACGGTTTCCGCATCCTGCGAGCGGATGGCGCGGGTGATCCAGACCTCGCGCGCGGCCACGGCCTGCTGGAAGTCATGGGCGGCCAGCCCGATGCGCCGTTCCGGCAGCAGGAGCCCGGCGTCATGGCGCATCTGCCGGTTGAGCCACGGATCCGGCTTGGGCGCCTCGGGCCAGGAGCCCTCGTTGAGCCCTGCGAGGATCACGAGGTCGGCGCCCTGCACCCGCGCCTCCAGCGTGCCCCAGATCAGGATGTTCGGGTGGCCTTCGTCCCGGTCGCGAACCTCGCCGGTGCCGAGGACGGAGTTGAACAGGTTGCCGTAGTCGAGCGGGTTCATCGCCCCGCCGTGGACGCCCTCTTCAATCAGCGTCTCGGTCAGGCGCAGCGCCTCGCGGCCCGCGGCCTTGTCCCAGAGCCCGCCGGACCCGTCGCCCCGGCAGCCCTGCGCGATCTTCTGGGCCAGCACCCGGTGGCGCGCGGCGCGCTCTGCCAGTGGCATGTCGCCGGGCAGTTCCTGCGCGGCAAAGCAGCCGGCCAGCCACGCGCCCCAGTCCTTGGCGATCTCCTCCTCGCGGCTGTCCGCAAAGGCGGTGAGCGAGGCGGCGTCCGGGAAGGGCGGCCCGTGGCGGCGCAGGTGTAGCTCCAACTCGCGGGTCAGCAGGATGTGCAGACCGCGATCCACACCACTGTGCGTCAGCGGATGTTTCAGCAGGGTCAGCAGCGCCTCGGCCGTCAGCGGCGCCTGAAAGAGCGCGGCCACATGGCGCAGGAAGCGCCCCGGCGGCGAAAGTTGCAGCGGCATCCCTGCGCTGTCGTCCGGCAGGATATCCCAGCGGTCGAGCGCCGCGGTCACCTGCCGCGTCAGCATCCGGTCGGGCGTGATCAGCGCGGCGGTCTGGCCGTCCTCCGCCGCCTGACGCAGGCGCATGGCGATGGCGAGGGCCTCGGCCCGGGCCGAGGGTGCCTCGACCAGTGTCACGTCGGCAAAGGCGGTGTCGAGATCGGCCAGCCGCGGCCCCTCTTCCAGCCATTGATCCGTCACCGGCGCGGGCCTGAGCGCGAGCGAGAGCGCGCGGTTGCGGGCCGGGTTCACCGCCGCGCCGGGCCAGGGGCGGATGTCCCCGGCCCTGAGGTCGAGCGACTGCATCAGCTTGTGGAACCGGTACTGCGGATGGTCCTCGGCGGTCAGCGCGTCATCGAGGTGATCCCAGGTGTCCTGCCCCATGTCGAAGTCGAAGCCGGGCAGGACCACGGCGCCTTGCGGCAGGCGGGCCACCGCCTCCATCAGCATATGCGTCGTGCCGCGCGACCCGGTGGAGCCGGCGAGGATGATCGGTACCTGAGGCGGGTTCGCCTGCCATTCGGCCACCAGCCGCTCGGCCACCATACGCTGGCGTGTCTCGCCATCGGGGGCGCTGTCGGCCTTGTCGGCAAAGGCCTGTGCGATGGTCAGGAACTGCTGCGCCCGGGCCCAGTGACCCGAGAGGTCCGACACGTCGAGCGCGGCGATATCCTCGGGGCTGACGCCTTCGCCGTGCATCTCGTCCATCAGCCCGGCGAGGCTGTCGGCAAGGTCATAGAGCGCGGCCCGCGGGGCGAGGTCCGGCTGGGCATCCAGCAGCGCCTGAATCAGCTGCACCAGTTCGAGGCGACGGCGCAGGGGCGGCACCGGCGCGGGGATCTCGGCCAGCGCGGCGGCCGCGCCAAGGTCGGTGATCAGCCCGATGCGGGGCAGCAGGCTGGCGGGGCCTTCGTCGAAGATGTCCCGGATACGGCGCTGCATGCGGCGGGTGTTCACGATCAGCTGCACCCGCGGCAGGGCGAGCGGATCGCCGGGGTCCACCATCTGGCGCAGCCCTTCGACAAGGGCGCGGGGGAAGTCGGCACCGTTCGGCAGGGCATAGACGCGGGGCGTGTCGGAGGGCTCAAACATCGGTCAGCAGGGCCTCGGCGAGCGGGATGCTCTCGGGCTGGCCGACGTCGCACCAGTGGCCGGGATATTCCAGCGCGAAGAGGCGGCCCTGCGCCTGCATCCGGTCCCAGAGGAGGTTGAGCGAGAAGGCGGGCTCGGCGATCTCTTCCAGCCCCTCGGTCCGCAGGATCTGCGCGCCGAGGTAGGTCATCCCCGGCCCGCGTGCGGTGATCCGCCCCTCGGCATCGGTGAGGAAATCGCCCTTGCCCTTGTGGCCCACGGCACGCTCCACCGGGATGCAGAGCAGCAGGGCGTCCATCCGCGCCGGGTCCCATGCGTCGCGCAGCAGGGCGAGCGGATTGGGCCCGGACCAGATCGCATCGGTGTTCAGGGTAAAGACCGGCCCCTCCCCCAGCAGCGGCAGCGCATGGCGCAGCCCGCCGCCGGTTTCGAGGATATCCGGTGCCTCCTGCGAGACACGCACGCCGCGGGGCTCCAGCCAGGCCGCCATCTGGTCGGCCCGGTAATGGGTGTTGGCCACCACGGTGCCGATCCCGGCCTCGCGGACAAGCGTCAGGGCATGGTCGATCAACGGGCGGCCGCCCACTTCGACCAGCGGCTTGGGCCGGTCGGCGGTCAGCGCCTTCATCCGCGTGCCGAAGCCCGCGGCAAACATCATCACGGCGTCCGGAGTGTCGCGCATTGGTCCTTCAGTTTCTTCAATACGTCCGCGTCGGGGGCGGGCAGCGCCGCGAGGGCCTGCGTCAGGTCGGGCAGGTTCACGGCAGCGAGGTCACGTTGCAGGTGGGCCCAGACCCGGGGGATCAGGTCCACGTAATGGGCCTTGCCGTCGCGCAGGCAGAGCCGCGCGAAGACGCCGACGATCCGCAGGTTCCGTTGCAGGCCGATCAGCGCATAGGCGGGCAGGAAGCCGGCCCGGTCCAGCCCGCGGGCCGCGCAGAAGCGGGTGATCATCGCCTCTTCCAGCTCCAGCGGGACATCGCGGCGCGCGTCCTGCAGCAGCGAGACGAGGTCATAGGCGGGATGGCCCAGCATGGCGTCCTGGAAATCCAGCAGGCCGATCCGGGCGGTGCCGTCACGGTCGGGCAGCCAGAGCAGGTTCTCGGCGTGGTAGTCGCGCAGGATCACCACCGGCTTGGCGGTGAGCGCGGCAAGTGCCTGTCCCAGCGGCTTCATCGCCTCGGCGCGGGCCACGGGATCGGGGCCGGACACACCGGCCAGATACCAGTCGAAGGCGAGCGCGGCGAGGTCGGTCATGACCTGCGCGTCATAGGGTTTCAGCCCCTCGGGGGGCGTGGCGTCGTGCAACTCCGACAGGGCGTCGATCGCCCCGGCATAGAGCCGGGTCTCGAGCTCGGGCTTGCCGGGGATGACCCGGGCGAAGAGATCATCGCCGAGGTCTTCGAGCAGCAGCAGCCCAGCCGCTTCCTCGGCGGCCATGATCCGGGGCGCGGAGAGGCCGAGGCCCGCAAGCCAGTCGGCCATCCGCACGAAGGGACGCACGTCCTCGCCCTTGGAGGTATCGGCATCCATCAGGACGGCGGGGGTGCCGTCCGGGGCATGAAGCCGTTCGTAGCGGCGGAAGGAGGCATCGCCCGCGAGGTGGCTGCGGGTCGCCTCGCCCCAGCCCGCCTGAGCGAGGAAGGTGGTGATTTCGGTGTCGCGCTCAGATGTCACGCAGGAACTCCAGAAGGTCGGGCCGCGGATCGGTGAGGCGCAGGGTCAGGGCCCGGCTTTCCTCTCCGGTGGCGGTAAATGTCAGGTGGGTCGCGCCCGGCGGCACGAGGTCGCCCAGCCGGTCGGGCCATTCGATCAGGCAGATCGCGGTTTCGAAGGCCTCGGTCAGGCCCAGCTCCACTGCCTCGTCCGGGCCGGTGAGCCGGTAGAGATCGGCGTGCCAGATCTCGCCCTTCTCCGTGTCATAGACCTGCACCAGGGTGAAGGTCGGCGAGGGCACGTCCTCGAGTTCGGTCAGCAGCGACTGGATCAGGGAGCGGGCGAAATGGGTCTTTCCGGCGCCGATCGGCCCTTCCAGAAGCAGCACGTCTCCGGGCTGCAACCGCGCGCCGAGGCGGGCGGCCAGATCGGAGGTCGCCTGCGGGTCGGGCAGGTCGAGGGAACGGCAGAGGGGGGCATCGGGCGCGGACATGGCGGCGACCTTACAGTCCGCGCGCCGTCCTGCAAGCGGGATCAGTCCTGAAGCGCGGCGCTGGGCGCCGGGCTGGCAATCTCCTGCGGATGGAAGGCCACCAGTGTCGCCCCGCCGGACAGCGGAACGATCCGGCAGTCCAGCATGTTGCCCGCCGTGAGGCGCACCTGCGCGGTCCATTCGCTGCGCGGCCCGTAGGCGCTGACGAAATCGCGGATATCGCCCCAGACCGGACTGGGATCGCAGGCCCCCTGCCAGTCGCGGGTGGCGTCGAGCACCGAAACATCGAGCGGCGTTTCGTCCGGGGCGGTGTTCCAAAGCGCCCGGTAGGCGGTGTTGCAGAAACTGACGAGGCCCTGTGGCGAGAAGACCACCACCGCCTCCGCCATGGTGTCGAGCACCGCCTGCTCCAGTTCCAGCTGCTGCCGGAACTGGCGGGTCAGGGCGATCTCGGCGCTGATATCCTCGATCAGGAAGGCCACGGCCCCCTCGGGATGGGGCCGGCCGGTGACCCGGTATGTGAGCCCGTTGGGCAGGGTCCAGGTTTCCTCGTAGGTGCCGTCCTTCGCAGCTTCGAACAACTCGGTCAGCCGGGCGCGCCAATTGGCGTAGCTCTTGGGCTCCGGCATCATCTGCCGGTCGCGGAGCGCGTCGAAGAAGCTGCGGAAACCCGGCTTGCGCGACAGGAAATCGGCGGGCAGCGCGGTCAGGTCCAGAAGCGCGGGATTGAACAGCGCAAGCCGCTGGTCCCGGTCAAAGATCGCCAGCCCGATGGAGAGCTGGGCGAAGGTCTTGCTGAGGGTCTGGACGAAGTTCCGCTGGGCCGCTTCGGCCTGCACCACCGGTGTCACGTCGGTGGCGAAATGCATCCAGCCGAGGCGCGAGGACAGGATCGTGACATCGTACCAGCAGGGGGTGTCCGTGCCGGGCGCGATCTGCACCCGCGCGGTGGCGCGCTGTCCGTTGGGTGGCAGAGGCAAGCCGGTGTCGAGGATCGCGGGCACGGTTTTGCCACGGCGCACCGCCCCGCCGCGCACGGCCTGAACGCGCCCCGCCCCAATGCGCCCCGCCCCAACGCGCAGGGCAGTCGGCCCGCCCTCCCGCCTGCTGCACAGACCTGCATAGGCATCGTTGATCCACAGGATGTCACCCGCCGCATCGGTCAGCCAGATCGGGTTGGGCGCATGGAGAGCCGCGCAGCGCAGGGTCGAAAGCTCCGACTGACGCAGCAGGCGCACATGGCGATCGGCGGCAGTGGCAGGGCGGTCCCCGGTGATGCGCAGCCGCAGGACGCCCTCGGCGCGCTCCAGCTCCAGCACGGCGCGGTCCCCTGCGGCGACGGAGGCCAGACGCAGGCGGAGGTTCGGTGACATGTCCTCCGGGCGTTCCGGCAGACCCGGAAAGCGTCGCTCCATCATGCGGAGGAGGCGGGTCCAGTCGTCCTCTGCCGGATCGGCCCGGGCGAGGATCTCGCGGCCGACATCGGAGGCGTCGAAGAGCCGGTTTTCATGGAACAGGAAGGACACGTCCTCGGGGTCCCGTGGCTCTCCGGTCTCTGTGACCTCGTGCAGGAGGAGCGGCAGGGTGGTGTGCCGTCGCTCCGGTCCGACGCGGGCAAGGCCCCAGAGCATGGCACCAGCTATCACGCCGCTCAGGACCACAAGCGTGATCACGAGCTCCAGACCGATGACGGACATTCGTGTTCCCCCTGACACAATACCGGTCAGGTTTGACTTCAAAGGTTAATAAAGTGTTAACAGAGCCCGCGTCGGGGGCGCCGCCGCTGCTCGGGCGGGGATTTCCGGTCGGGCCCCCCCCGATCCAGGGAAAAACCTGCACCGAAAATGCGCCATTTCCACATCACGCATCCCGCGCCAACGCGGGATGTCAGATCTCGATCGGCTGATTCTTCCCGATCTTCACCGCGTTCTCCCCGTCCCGTGCGTCGATCTTGCTGCGTGGCCAGGTCACTTCGACGATGGCGCCGGTGCGGGCGCCGGGGGGCTGCGGCCCCGTCGTCTCGTCCGAGCCGTTGGCAAAGCTCAGTTCCGCGCCCGTCCGCTCCAGCAGGGTCTTGGCGATGAAGAGCCCGAGGCCCATGCCCTCGTACTCCGGCCGCTGACGCAGGTCGCGCTGGCTGCGGCGGCGGCGCATGAAGGGATCGCCGATGCGCCCGATGACCGAAGGGGAATAGCCAAGCCCGTCGTCTGTGATCCGTACAAGGATGCGGGTCTCGCTCCACTCCGCTTCGACCCAGATGCTCGTGCGGGCGAAGTCCACGGCGTTCTGCACGAGGTTGCGCAGCCCGTGGATGACCTCCGGGCGGCGCAGGATGGCGGGCTGCGGCCCCTCCTGTCCCGGCCCCTCCTGCCCCGGGCCGTCATCTTCGTCGAAATGGATCGTCTTGCCGCGGGTGGCATGGGGTTCCGCCGCCTCGCGCAGAACCGCGCTCAGGGGGGCCTGCCGCAGGTGCAGGTCATCCTTCCCGGCCCGCCCCATGGAGCGCAGGATATCCCGGCAGCGGTCCGCCTGCTCGCGGATCAGCCGGGCGTCCTCCTGCAGTTCGGGCCGGTCGTCCAGTTCCTCCATCAGTTCGGCGGAGGTCAGCTTGATCGTTGCCAGCGGCGTGCCGAGTTCATGGGCCGCGGCGGCGACGACACCGCCCAGGTCGGTCAGTTTCTGTTCCCGGGCGAGCGCCATCTTCGCGGCGGTCAGGGCATCGGACATGGCGTGCATCTCGCTGGCGATCCAGCGCGAGTAGATGCCGAGGAAGATCACCCCGATCACGATGGCCAGCCACGACCCGAAGAGGAAGATCGGCAGGATCTCCAGCTCGGACCCATCATGGTAGAGCAGCGGCATGTGGTAACGCGCCAGCACCGTGACAGAGACGATGGCCGTGGCGCCGATGAAGATCAGCGACCGCAGCGTGAGCGCCACCGCCGAGACCGTCACCGGGCCCATGATCAGCACCGAGAACGGGTTGTTCAGCCCCCCGGTGAGGTAGAGCAGAAGGCTCAGCTGCAGCAGGTCGAAAAGCACCAGAAGCAGGTTTTCCACCTCCGTCAGGCGCTTGCTTTCCGGGAAGACCACGCCCGCGATCAGGTTGCCGGCCAGCGAGATGCCGACCACGAAGTAGGCCAGCCCGAATTCGAGCTGCAGCTGGTAGACGTATTGCGCCACCAGCAGCGCCGAGACCTGCCCGAAGATCGCGCCCCACCGCAGCATCGTCAGGGTTCTCAGGCGAATCCAGCTGCCGCGTTCCTGTCCCGCCAGCACGCGTTCGATCGTATCGGGCACCCGTGCGCTCCTGTCCCATTGCATCTGCCGGTCCAGAGGGTAGATCTCCGGCGGAGCGCAGGCAATGGCTGCCCCGCGCCGAGGAGGAGTGCCCATGACCCGCATCGTCGCCATCGCCGCCGCCGGTATCCTGATCGCCCTGATGGGGGGTCTCTGGCTGGCCACGACGCTGGGACGCAGCGATGACAAGTTCGCGCAGTGCCGCAGCGGCGCCGTCGCGGGCGGTGCAGCCATCGGCGGGCCCTTCACGCTGGTGGACGAGACCGGCAGGACCGTCACCGACGCGGAGGTGCTGGACGAACCGGCGCTGGTCTACTTCGGCTATACCTTCTGCCCCGATGTCTGCCCGATGGACGCGGCCCGCAACGCCGAGGCCGTCGAACTGCTGGAAGAGCGCGGCTACGAGGTGAAGCCCGTCTTCATCTCCATCGACCCGGAGCGCGATACCCCGGAGCAGCTGGCCGAATTCACCGACTACATGCACCCCCGGATGCTGGGCCTGACCGGCTCCGCGGAGCAGGTGAAGGCCGCGAGCCAGGCCTACAAGACCTTCTACCAGAAGCAGGACCCCGAGGATGCGGACGACGAGTTCTACCTCGTGTCGCATACCACCCAGACCTATTTCATGCTGCCGGGCACCGGTTTCGCAGACTTCTTCAGCCGCGAGGCGACGCCGGAACAGATGGCCGACAAGGTGGCCTGTTTCCTCGACGCGCTCTGACGGTGTCGTGACGCGGCCGTGAGGCGGGCCGGGCCCGCGCACAGGTTTGACGCTGGCCCGGCTTGGGGATAAAACATCTGCCATTGTATATGGTTGTATGCCCGGGGAGCCCCGATGACCGAATTGCCCGAGATCGGACCCGACAAGTCCCTGCTTCTGCTGGACGATGACGAGCCCTTCCTGCGCCGTCTCGCCAAGGCGATGGAGAAGCGCGGCTTCGACGTGGAAACGGCCGAGACCGTCGCCGCGGGCAAGGCCATCGCCACGGCCCGCCCCCCCGCCTACGCGGTCTGCGACCTGCGGTTGGAGGATGGCAACGGGCTCGACGTGGTGGAGGTGCTGCGCGAGAAGCGGCCCGATTGCCGGATCGTCGTGCTGACCGGCTATGGCGCGATTGCCACGGCCGTGGCCGCGGTGAAGATCGGCGCCACCGACTACCTGTCGAAACCGGCGGATGCCACGGACATCACCAATGCCCTGCTCTCCAACGGGGGCGACCTGCCGCCGCCGCCGGAAAACCCGATGTCGGCCGACCGCGTGCGGTGGGAGCACATCCAGCGGGTCTATGAGCTCTGCGACCGGAACGTGAGCGAAACCGCGCGGCGGCTGAACATGCACCGTCGGACGCTGCAGCGCATCCTCGCCAAACGCTCGCCCCGCTGAGGGGCGCGTCCAAGAATTTTAAGCAAAAGTCTCGGGAGAAGTCTTGTTCAAGACTTTTCCCGATCGCTATGAGCGGCCTGCGAGCCGGCCCGGCGGGCTGGCCGGAAAATTCGAGTTTCCCGGACCGGAATTTTTGAAAATTCCGGGGGCGGTGATCCTGGAGCAGGCGCGCGGGACAGTGACTGGGTGCGCTGCGTCTGTCGGAGCAGATGGTCCGCCGTTGCATCCCGGGGCGGCGGCGGAGGGGGCGCTGCCCCCGTCGCTTTGCGACTCCCCCGGAGTGTTTCGGGAAAGATGATTTCAGAGCTCGTAGCGCTTCACGACCTTGTCGATCCTTGTGCCGTCCTCCAGCTGGCCATCCCGGATGCGGCGATGATCCTCGAAACCGCGGCTCTGGTAGTAGGCCAGCCCGCCCGTGTTGTCGGCGCGGATCTCGGCATCTATGGCGAGGTATCCGAGGTCCTTCGCGGCGCGTTTCGTGGCCTCGAAAAGCGCCGAGCCGATGCCGAGGCCAGTGTGGCCCAAGCGGGCGAAACTCGCGATATGGGCGATATCGGGCGTCTCGGGCAGCGGGTCGATCCACTGGAAGCCGAGGAGGGTGCCAGCGTCATCTTCCGCCAGATGCCAAGCGGCGCGGTCCGAGCCGGTCATCCACTCGGCCAGCATCGCGCGGGAGACCGGGCGCGTCAGGGCGGTGGTGCCGCCCTTGGCGATGATCTCGTTCAGGAGTTCCGCCATCGGCCCGGTGTCGAGCGGCCCGGCCCGGCGTACGTGGATCATGGCATCTGCGCCAGCAGGGTGGCATGGCGGGCGGTGTAGTCGGTGCGGGTTTCCACCGGGGGCCTGAGCACGATGGAGAGGCCCTCGATCAAGGCAGGCTGGGGGCGGCCGAAGAATTTCGTCGCTTCCGCCTCGGAGAAGCCCGCGATCTCGGTCGCTTCCATCCAGGCGCTGATCTGGTCGGCCTTCTTGATCTGCTTCTTCACCGCCTTCGGGATGGCCGCGGGCAGGCCGAAGCGCAGGTGGATTGCCGTGGTGAGCCGTGCGTCCAGTTCCCCGTAGGAAGGGCCGACGGCGGCCTTCACCGGGCTGATCATGTCGCCGATGACATATTCGGGTGCGTCGTGCAGCAGGGCGGCGAGGCGCCACTTCACCGGGGCCTCGGGGCAGAGACGGCCATAGATCTCCTCGACCAGCAGCGAATGCTCGGCCACGGAGTAGGCGTAGTCGCCGTGAGTCTGGCCGTTCCAGCGCGCCACGAAGGCGAGGCCATGGGCGATGTCATCGATCTCGATATCGACGGGGGTCGGGTCCAGCAGGTCGAGGCGGCGCCCCGAAAGCATTCTCTGCCAGGCGCGTTGCGGTTTGGCCATGTCATCATCCGGGTCAGCTGCGTGCCGCGATCTGGCGCAAACCGGGGGCGGAGGTCAACCGGGACGGAGGCCGGGAAAGCGGGCCCCCGCCGGGGTGGTCCGCTGCAGAGGGCCGGAACAGGGTGAACCCAGAAGCGCCCAATTTCCGGGCACCTCCCGTTTACGCCCCTGTCATGGCTCTCTGGCACAGGGGGAGAACCTGTCCTGATGGTCCCCGCACAGGGCTTTACGTTGAGCGTTGCCGCGGGAAATGATACCAGACGGCACGAACGTAGCAAAAAACGGAATTTATGAACATGGCCGCTGACTACATCGTCAAGGATATCTCGCTGGCCGCCTACGGGCGCAAAGAGCTGGACATTGCAGAAACTGAAATGCCCGGCCTGATGGCCCTGCGCGAGGAATATGGCGAGAAGAAGCCGCTGGCCGGGGCGCGGATCGCCGGTTCGCTGCACATGACCATCCAGACCGCAGTGCTGATCGAGACGCTTGTCGCTCTCGGTGCTGAAGTGCGCTGGGCGTCGTGCAACATCTTCTCCACCCAGGACCACGCTGCCGCCGCCATCGCGGAAAGCGGCACGCCGGTCTTCGCCGTCAAGGGCGAAACCCTCGAGGAATACTGGGACTACGCCGACAAGATCTTCCTCTTCGAGGACGGCGCGAACATGATCCTCGATGATGGCGGTGACGCCACCATGTACATCCTGCTGGGCGCCCGGGTCGAAGCCGGCGAGACCGACCTGATCGAGACCCCGACCTCGGAAGAGGAAACCTTCCTCTTCGCGCAGATCAAGAAGCGCATGGCTGAAACGCCGGGCTTCTTCACCAAGCAGAAAGAGCTGATCCAGGGCGTGTCGGAAGAGACCACCACCGGTGTGCACCGTCTCTACGAACTGCAGAAGAAGGGCCTGCTGCCCTTCCCGGCGATCAACGTCAATGACTCGGTCACCAAGTCGAAGTTCGACAACAAGTACGGCTGCAAGGAATCGCTGGTCGACGGCATCCGTCGCGCGACCGACGTGATGATGGCCGGCAAGGTGGCCGTGGTCTGCGGCTACGGTGACGTGGGCAAGGGCTCTGCCGCCTCGCTGCAGGGCGCCGGCGCGCGCGTGAAGGTGACCGAGGTCGACCCGATCTGCGCGCTTCAGGCGGCCATGGACGGTTTCGAAGTCGTCACGCTGGAAGACGTCGTCGACAGCGCCGACATCTTCATCACCACCACCGGCAACAAGGACGTGATCCGCATCGAGCACATGCGCGCGATGAAGAACATGGCCATCGTCGGCAACATCGGCCACTTCGACAACGAGATCCAGGTCGCCAACCTGAAGAACCACAAGTGGACCAACGTGAAGGAACAGGTCGACATGATCGAGATGCCCTCGGGCAACAAGATCATCCTGCTCTCCGAGGGCCGTCTGCTGAACCTCGGCAACGCCACCGGCCACCCCTCCTTCGTGATGTCCGCCTCCTTCACCAACCAGGTGCTGGCGCAGATCGAGCTTTGGACCAAGGGCGACCAGTACGGCAACGAAGTCTACATCCTGCCCAAGCACCTCGACGAGAAAGTCGCGATGCTGCACCTCGAGAAGATCGGCGTGAAACTGTCGAAGCTCTCGAAGGAGCAGGCGGATTACATCGGTGTCGGCACCGAGGGCCCGTTCAAGTCGGATCACTACCGCTACTGATCCGCGCCAGGTTCGGGGCGCCTGCCCCAACTGTAAACCGGCCCCCTCTGGGGCCGGTTTTTTCATGTCCGGTGGGCTGAGACCCCGGCGGTGCGCCGGGATCGTGACCGCGGCGCGCGAGGCCCGACCCGCCTGCCGCGAGATTGGACCGGCGCAGCCGGCCCACGGGCCCCTCTCAGGGTTTCACGTAGACGTAGCCCTGTGTCTGGAGATAGGCGATCTCGGCCACGCCGGAGGGCACGATGTCCTGTTCCCAGACGTCGTAGAGATCGTTCTCGTAGTCGATCTTCCGCCCGACCAGCGTGTTGTTGCAGACGTTGAAGACCACGTTCTGCGACTTGAGCGAGCCGATCTGGGTCTGGAGCTTGTCGCTCTCCTTCGCCATTTTCAGCAGCCCGACGCCGTTGCCGTGCATGACGATCTTCACCTCGAGGTTCTCGACCCCGAGCGCATTGATGTGGTTCTGCACGTTGTTCAGAGCGCCGGAATAGGCCTTGCCGCCCTCCCCGCCGTCGCCGTTGATGTGGTAGACCACCTTCTGCTGGCCATAGCGGTTCCCCTCCGCGAGCCCCGGCAGGGCAAAGGCCACGAGGACCGCGAGCGCGGCCAGTATCGTTCTGATCATGATTTCCTCCCTAAAGTGGGGCGCTCCTCAACGCCCGGACCCCGACGATGCGCCCCTGCGCCCGGGTCTGACAAGAACAAAGATACATATTCATATGATATTCTGCGTTTCCGTCCTCCTGTGCGATGCCCCCGGAATTTTCGAAAATTCCGGTCCGGAAAATTCGAATTTTCCGGGCAAACACGCCGGCCGGGTGGTTGACAGCGCGCCACGAAAAAGGGGCCGCCCCTTGGGACGGCCCCGCGTGTCATGTGACCGGGGTCAGGCGAACTTCTTGATCTCGCCCGACTTCAGCCGAGACTGGTAGGACGTGAGTTCTGCCTTCACGATCGGCATCAGGAAGTAGAGGCCGAAGATGTTCACCAGCGCCATGGCAAAGATCGCCGCATCGGAGAAGTCGATCACCGGGCCAAGATTCATGGCCGCGCCGATCACCACGAAGATGCAGAAGATCACCTTGAAGGTCAGTTCCTTCGACTTGCCCTCGCCGAACATGTAGGTCCAAGCCTTCAGCCCGTAGTAGCTCCACGAGATCATCGTCGAGAAGGCGAAGAGGATCACCGCGATTGCCAGCACGTAGGGGAACCACGAGATGGTGGAGCCGAAGGCGGCAGAGGTCAGTGCCACGCCGGAGGCATTGTCCACGGTCGCGATCCGGCCTGCGGCCTCGTCCCAGACATAGAGCCCGGTGTCGGGATCGATCGTCATCACTCCGGTGATCACGATGACCAGCGCGGTCATGGTGCAGATCACCACGGTGTCGATGAAGGGCTCCAGCAGCGAGACGAAGCCCTCGGTGATCGGCTCCTTGGTCTTCACCGCCGAGTGCGCGATCGCGGCCGAGCCGACGCCCGCCTCGTTCGAGAAGGCCGCCCGTTTGAAGCCCTGGATCAGCGCGCCCACAAGGCCGCCGGCGATGCCGAGCCCGGTGAATGCGCCCGAGAAGATCTGACCGAAGGCCCAGCCGAGCTTGTCGATGTTCATCAGGATGATGATCAGCGCAGCACCACAGTAGATCACGGCCATCAGTGGCACGATCTTCTCGGTCACCTGTGCGATGGATTGCAGCCCGCCCACGATCACCGCAAAGACGATGGCCGCGAAGACGATGCCGGTGATCCAGCCGGGGTAGTCGCCCACGATGTTGGTGATCTGCGCATGGGCCTGGTTGGCCTGGAACATGTTGCCGCCGCCAAGCGCGCCGAGCACACAGAAGATCGAGAAGAGGATCGCCAGCACCTTGCCGAGGCCCCCCTTGCCCTGTGCGGTCAGGCCCTTGCTGAGGTAGTACATGGGGCCGCCCGAGACGGTGCCGTTGGCGTATTCGTTCCGGTATTTCACGCCGAGCGTACACTCGGTGAACTTCGACGCCATGCCCATGAGGCCCGCGAGGATCATCCAGAAGGTCGCCCCCGGCCCGCCGATGGAGACCGCCACCGCGACCCCCGCGATATTGCCGAGGCCCACGGTGCCCGACAGCGCCGTGGCAAGGGCCTGGAAGTGGCTCACCTCGCCCGCGTCATTCGGGTCGGAGTACTTGCCAGCCACGAGGGCGATGGAATGGGGAAAGGCCCGGAACTGGATAAAGCCGAAATAGAGCGTGAAGATCGTCGCCGCGATCACCAGCCACATCACGATCCAGGGGAAGGACGTGCCCGGGAAGGGCGAGAAGATGAAAGAGACAAAGGGGCCGGTGGCGGCGCCGACGGCGGTGTTGATCGTCTCGTCGATCGAGGCCTGCGCGGCGGAGGCGAACAGCGCCAGCCCCGGCACGGCAAGGAATGCAGGTTTGAAACTCATGAGGGAGCCTTTCGCGTTCAAGGGACAATGACCGTGGGGACCGGGGCGATCTGCGCCAGCCCCAGCGGGACCGAGCCGAAGACCCGCGACGAGATCGAATTCGACCCCGAGCGTCCCACGAAGATCATCGAGGCGCCGACGGTGGAGGCCGTCTCGGCCACCAGTTCGACGACCGAGCCGTATTTGATCACGCCCTCGGCCTCCAGCCCGGCGGCGGTCACCTTGGCCAGCGCCGGGTCGATGATCACCGACTTGGCGCGCGCCAGCTCCTCCTTGCGGCGCATGGTCCGCTCCTCGATCTCGGTCGGGGTGAGGAAGCTGTAGGGGGACCATTCGAGGATATGGACCAGGTACAGCTTGGCCCCGGCCTTGCTCGCGCTCGCCATCGCGTAGTCGAGCACCTTGGTACTGTCGTCATCGCCCTCGTAGGCCACGACGTAGGTTTCTGTCGTCATCTCCACTCTCCTGTTCTTATGAGACCGGGGGTGGCGAAAGGACCGCCGAGGGCCCGGCCGCGGGTATTCCCGCATGAGGAAAGCATGACGCCAATGCGCCTCACCTGTCATGGACTTTTTACGTTCCCTCAATAATTGGCGGCGAAATATGAAGATTTTCGCTTCTTTCGAGTCCGGTGCGGGGGTAACGTTTTCCCCGAAGCCCCCGAAATGGCGGGGTTTCGACTGAATTTTATGACCAAGGGACAGGTGAAACACATGGGCAAGCGTGACGATCTCATCGCGAAATACGCCGAGGATCTGAAAGAGAAATGCGGCATGGATCCGGATATGGACCTGCTGACCAAGGTGACCATCGGGTGCGGCCCGTCGATCTATGACGCGGATGCCTCGACCGTCGCGTCGAGCCAGCCGGGCGAGCTGGAAACCGTGAAGGCCAACTTCCTGGTCAAGAAACTGGGCCTCTCCGACGGGCCCGAGCTGATGAGCGCGATCGACAGTGTCATCGAGACCTACGGCAAGTCCGAGCGCAACAAGTACCGCGCGGTGGTCTACTACATGCTGACCAAGCATTTCGGCAAAGAGGCCGTCTACGGCTGATCCCCGGCGATCCGTCGCATTTTAAGGGCTTACGCTTTGCGTGCCCTGCCCCGGATCTGGTATTAAGAGGTGCGGCCAGGATGGCCGGACCTTGAATTCGAACACGTGTGGTGAAGTGGGAACACGTGGGGTGGCGAAGGGGTTCGGTACGATCCGGGCCCCTTCGTTTTTTGGCTGCGGTGAGGTGTCTCGGAGAGACACGCCGTCCCTGCCTGCTCGGGCCCAAGCACGGCGTCCATTCAGGCTTCGGTCTGGCCCATCTCGCAGATCAGCCGCCATTCCGCCTCGGTCACGGGCTGCACGGAAAGCCGCGTGTTGTTCACCAGCACCATCTCGGCCAGCCGCGGCTCGTCCTTGCAGTCCTGCAGCGTCACGGGCCGTTTGAAGGGCCGCACCGCCTTGATGTCCACGCATTCCCAGCGGGGATCGCCGGCCTTGCTGTCGGGGTGGATCTCGGCGCAGACCTCGACGATCCCCACCACGGCCTTCTCCGACTGGGAGTGGTAGAAGAAGCCGAGATCGCCCAGCTTCATCTCCCGCATCATGTTGCGCGCCTGGTAGTTGCGCACGCCGTCCCATTCCTCGCCGGCATCGCCCTTGGCCACCTGGTCATCCCAGGACCAGGTCGAGGGCTCGGACTTGAACAGCCAGTAGCGCATCAGCCGATCACCCGGTTCCACGGTGCCAGCTTCACCTCTGCAAAGAGGCCCGCCTTGGCGTAGGGATCATTCGCGGCCCAGGCCTCGGCGGCGGCCATGTCGGCGCAGTCGAGGATGACGAGGCTGCCGCACATGTCGCCGTTGGCATCGAGCAGCGGCCCGGCCTGGGCGACGATGCCGTTTTCCTTCAGATAGGCGATATGCGCCTCGCGGTTGTCCTTGCGGACCTGCAGCGCGCCGGGTTTGTCCTGTGCCATCAGGGCGTAAAACATCTCATTCCTCCTTCAGTGGCCGGCTCAGCAGCCGGTCCATGGCCTGGCCGACGTCCATCTTGCCGTCGATCAGCCCGACCACAACCCCTGTGATCGGCATGTCGAGGCCCATGGCATCGGTTTTCTGTTGCACCGCCCGCGCGGTGGCCGCGCCTTCGACGGTGACGGATGGATCGAAGCCCTCGCCTTTCCCGATGGAGAGGCCGAAGGCATAGTTGCGCGACTGCGCCGAGGTGCAGGTCAGCGTGAGGTCTCCAAAGCCCGACAGGCCCGCCAGCGTCTCCGGCTCGGCCCCGAGGGCAAGGGCAAGGCGCTGCATCTCGGCATAGCCGCGGGTGATCAGGGCGGCGCGTGCGCTCTCTCCCAGACCCGCGCCCATGGCTGCACCGCAGGCGATGGCGATGACGTTCTTCATGGCCCCGCCAAGGGCCGCGCCCACCACGTCGGTGGTGCGGTAAATCCGCAGGTTTCGGGTCGAAAGCGCGCTTTGCAGGCTGCGGGAACAGGCCTCGTCGGCGCAGGCCAGCGTCAGCGCCGTGGGCAGGCCACGGGCGATGTCGGCGGCGAAACTGGGCCCGGTCAGCTGCGCGGTCATCGTGCCGGGCAGCACCTCCTCGATCACCTGAAGCGGGCTGAGCCCGGTGGAGAGCTCGATCCCCTTGCAGCAGGCCACCAGCGTACGGCCGCGCAGGGCCTCGGCATGATCGGTGACCATGGCGCGCAGCTTCTGCATCGGCACGGCCAGCAGCACCGGCCCCTCGGGCAGCGCGCCCAGGTCGTCCGTCACGGTCAGCGCGTCCGGCAGGGTCACGCCGGGCAGGCGCGGGTTCTGCCGCGTCTCGGCGATCCGGGACATGGCGTAATCGTTGCGGCCCCAGAGCGTCACCGGCCCCATCTGCGCCAGCGAAACCGCCAGCGCCGTGCCGAAGGCGCCTGCGCCCAGAACTGCCGTCATGCCTTGGCCCCTTTCTTGCCGCCGCCCAGCATCGCCGGGCTGGCCTTGTCCAGCGGCCACCGGGGCCGCGCGGTCAGGTCCATCCCGTCCCGCTGTCCAAGGGAATATAGTTCGATCCCGGCATAGGCGATCATCGCGGCGTTATCGGTGCACAGGCGCAGCGGCGGCGCGGTGAATTCCACGCCCATCTCGCCCGAAACCGTCTCTAACGCGGCGCGAATGGCCTTGTTCGCGGCCACGCCCCCGGCAACGGCCAGCATCGGACGGGCAGGATTTTCGGCCAGGTAGAGCGCCAGGGCGCGGCGGGTCTTCTCGGCCAGAACGTCCACCACGGCGGCCTGGAACCCGGCGCAGAGATCGCGGCGGTCCTGCTTGCGCAGCCCGTCAAAGGGGGCCATCGCCTCGTCGCGCGTGCGCAGAAGCGCGGTCTTGAGGCCGGAAAAGGACATGTCGCAGCCCTCGCGGTCCAGCAGCGGACGCGGGAAGCGGAAGCGTTTCGGATCGCCGTCCAGCGCCTCGGCCTCGACCGAGGGGCCGCCGGGCTGCGGCAGGGCCAGCAGGCGGGCGGTCTTGTCGAAGGCCTCGCCGGGGGCATCGTCGATCGTGCCGCCAAGGCGGGTGAAATCCTGCGGACCGCGCACCAGCAGGAACTGGCAATGCCCGCCCGAGACCAGCAGCATCAGGTAGGGATAGGCCGCGCCATCGGTCAGCCGCGGCGTCAGCGCGTGGCCCGCAAGGTGGTTCACCCCCACCAGCGGCAGACCGGCACCCGCGGCGATCCCCTTGGCGCACATCACCCCCGACATGACCCCGCCGATGAGGCCCGGGCCAGCGGTCACGGCCACGGCGTCGATCTCTTTCAGGGTCACATTCGCCTGTGTCAGAGCCTGTCTGACACAGAGGTCCAGCTTTTCGGCATGGGCGCGGGCGGCGATTTCGGGGACCACGCCGCCGAAGGCCGCGTGCAGCTCTGTCTGGCCGGAAACCACGGTCGAGAGGATCTCGGCACGGCCCTGCGCATCGCCCCGCAGAACGGCGGCGGCGGTGTCGTCACAGCTGCTTTCCAGCCCGAGGATGGTCAAGCTCCGGGTCATCCCCCGGCCTCCTGCGCATTTGCATCGCGGTTCCCCGGCAGGTAACACCGGATCTGTCCACAAACAACCGCGACCGCGCCATGAAGCCCGCCTTCCTGCTGACCCGCCCCGCCGAGGACGCCCGCGTCATGGCGGCGCAATTGGCAGCGCTCTGGCCGGAGGCGCCGGTCGTGATCTCTCCGCTGCAACGTATTGTCGTCACGGGCGCCCTGCCCGATCCGGGCGGCGTAGAACGGCTTGTCTTCACCTCGCGCAACGGCGTGCGGAGCTGGGCCGCCTGCGGCGGGCCGCCCCTGCCCGCCTATACCGTGGGCGAGGCAACCGCCGCCGCTGCGCGGGAGGCGGGTCACGCGGCCGACGCGCTTGGCGGCGATGTCGAGGCCCTTGGCGCGGCGCTGATCGCCAAGGCGCGGGAGGGCGGTCTCCGGGGCGGTCTTCTCCATGTCCATGGCGTCAACGTGCGCGGGAACCTCGTCGAACGGTTGGTGGCCGAAGGTCTGTCCGCACGGGGCGTGGCGCTCTATGATCAGGAGGCGCAGCCACTCTCTCGGCAGGCGCGGGTCTTGCTCGCGGGGAACACCCCGGTTGTGCTGCCTCTCTTTTCGCCGCGCAGCGCTGCCCTATTTGAAGCAGAACCGCGCGGAAAAGCGCCGCTTTATGTCGCGGCGATGAGCGTGGCGGTGGTCAGGGCCTTGGGGGCATGTCAGATGACAAAGTGCGCCATTGCATTGAGACCTGATGCCGCGTCCATGATGGAGGCCATGGCGGCGCTTTACCGCGCCGCCCGGCGGGTTGAGGGGCGGGAGGCCCCACAGTAAGGTCAGCCTTGACGCCCGTGAGGGCCGGGCAGAATCGAAAGGAGAGACCGTGGCGAAGAAGAAAGACTCCTCCGCCCAGACGGATGGTTCCGAAGAGAAGCTCACGCCGGAAGGTGTGACGCCCGACGACGGCACCACCGAGGGAACCCCAACCGAGGAGCGCGCGGAAACGCCCGCGCCCGACGCGACGCCCGAGTCCACCGTTCCCGAGGAGGCCGAGACCTCCGCCGCGTCCGAGCTGACGCTGCCCGGGGACATCGGCATCTCCAATCCCAAGACCGATGCGGGCGTGGACGACGACGCCCCGGTCATCGCGCAGGATGAGCCGCTCCGTGACGGGGATGCGGCACCTGCCCCGTGGGCCAAGGCGGAAGCGCCCGATGCCGAGGCCTCCGCATCCGGAGAGGATACCGCAGAGACCTCCGCAACCGAGGAGCCCGTCGCCCCGCCCGCCGATCCCATCGCGACGGAGCGCACCTCGGCCGAGCCGCCGCTCGCCCCCGCCGGCACGACCATCGTCCAGAAGAAGGGCGGCTTCGTCCCGATCATGGTCGGTGGCATCGTCGCGGCTGGTCTGGGCTTCGGCCTCGCGCTCTACCTCGAGAATGCCGGCATGGCGCCCTTCGGCTCCAGCGACGAGGCGATCGATGCGCTGAACCAGCGTCTCGATGCGCAGCAGCGCGTGCTGGACGATCTGAACGCCGCCATGGAAGTGGGCCCCGACATCAGCGGTGTCGAAGCCACGGCCTCCGAGGCGCAGGCCGCCGCCAGCGCCGCCTCCGAGCGGATCGCCGCGCTGGAAAGCCAGCTGGGCGAGCAGGCCGCCAAGATCACCGAGCTTGAGAAACGCCCGATTTCCGAGGGCGTCTCGCAAGCGGCGATCCAGGCCTACGAGGACGAACTGGCCCGCTTGCAGCAGGCGATGCAGGACCAGCGGGCCGAGGTCGAGGCGCTGATCACCGAGGCGCAGCAGAAAGAGGCCGCCGCCGCCGAGGATGCGCAGCAATCCTCGATCCGCGCGGGCATCTCGCAGGTGCTCTCGGCCATCGACAACGGCGCGCCCTATGCCAACGTGCTGCAGGGCCTCGGCGCCAACGGTGTGGAGATCCCGGCCGCGCTCTCCGGTCCGGCGCAATCCGGCGTGACCACGCTGGGCGCGCTGATCGACAGCTATCCCGATGCCGCCCGCGATGCCCTGGCCGACGTGCGCATGGCCACCGGCGAGGGCACCAGCTCGATCGGGGACTTCCTCAAGACCCAGCTCGGCGCCCGTTCGCTGACCGCCCGCGATGGCGATGACGCCGATGCGGTGCTGTCCCGTGCCGAGGCCGCCCTGCGCGACGGCCGTCTGCAGGACGCCCTGGCCGAGATCGACACCCTGCCGGACCCGGCCAAGGCCGCCATGGCCGACTGGACCGCCAGTGCCACGGAACGGGCCGAGGCCCTCGCCGCGGCAGAGGCGCTTCTGGCCGACCAAACGCAAAGCCAATAAGGAACTCCAGCGAATGCTCTGGTCACTGATCAAGATTGTCGTTTTCGTCCTGATGGTGGCGGCTGCCACCCTGGGCGCCGGATACCTGCTGGAAATGGACGGCGGGGTGCGCATCGCCTTCGGTGGGTACGAATTCAACCTGACGCCGCTGAAGTCGGTCATTGCCGCGATCCTGCTGATCTTCGCGGTCTGGCTGTTCCTCAAGCTCTTCGGCCTGCTGATCGCGGTGCTGCGCTTCATCAACGGCGACGAGACGGCGCTGTCGCGCTATTTCGACCGCAACCGCGAGCGCAAGGGCTACCAGGCGCTGTCCGACGGGATGATCGCGCTGGCCTCCGGCGAGGGACGCCTGGCCATGGCCAAGGCGAACAAGGCGCAGAAGTACCTCGACCGGCCCGAGCTGAGCGCCCTGCTCACCTCTCAGGCCGCCGAGTACACCGGTGACAAGCGCCGGGCCGAAGCCGCCTACAAGACCCTGCTCACGAACGAGCGCACCCGCTTCGTCGGCGTGCGCGGGCTGATGAAGCAGAAGCTGGCCGAGGGCGACACCGACACCGCGATGCAGCTGGCGCAGAAGGCCTTTGCCCTCAAGCCCGCCCATGTCGAGGTGCAGGACACGCTGCTCAAGCTGCAGGCCCAGAACGCTGACTGGAAGGGCGCCCGCGCGACCCTGAACGCCAAGCTGCGTCATGGCTCCCTGCCCCGCGACGTGCACCGCCGCCGCGATGCCGTCCTCGCGCTGTCCGAGGCCAAGGGCGTGTTCGAGGAAGGCGCCTCGATCGAGTCCCGCGAGGCTGCCATCGAGGCGAACCGCCTGTCGCCCGACCTGATCCCGGCCGCCGTCATGGCGGCGCAGGGCTACCTCGACAAGGGCAACAAGCGCCATGCCGCGCGCGTGCTGCGCAAGGCCTGGGAGGCGCTGCCGCATCCCGACCTCGCCGCGGCCTTCGCCTCGATCGAGCCGGACGAGACGCCCAAGGCCCGGCTCAAGCGCTTTGCGCCGCTGCTGAAGTCCCACCCCGAGCACCGCGAGACCCGCTTGCTCAAGGCGGAGCTGAACATCGCCGCCGAGGACTTCCCCGAGGCCCGTCGCGCGCTTGGCGATCTGGTGGCCGAGAGCCCCGATGCCCGCGTGCTGACCGTCATGGCGGCCATCGAACGCGGCGAGGGCTCGACCGATGCCATCGTGAAGGGCTGGCTGACCCGCGCCATCGCCGCGCCGCGCGGCCCGCAGTGGGTCTGCGAGAACTGCCACCAGGTGCACAGCCACTGGACGCCGGTCTGCAACAGCTGCGGTGCCTTCGACACGCTGGCCTGGCGTGACGCGGGCAGCGGCGAATACGGCGCGCCCATGGGCTTCGAGATGCTGCCGATGATCGTCGGCAAGATCGACGAAGAGGCCCCCGCGCCCGTGCCCGTCGCCCAGCCGGTCGAGCCGGAGATTCCGACCCCGCCTGCCGCCGAGCCCGCGCCCGAGGCGACACCCGCCGCGGCCAAGGAGACGGCCAAGGATGACGACGGCGTGCCCGATGCCGAGATCCTGCCCCCGGAGGGCACGGCTGCGGCCGACGGCAAGCCCGGCGACGAGAAGGCAAAATAGCCCTTTTCCAACCTCCGGCGGGGTGCTATAGCCCCGCCCCACGAGGGGCCGTTACCGGCCCTTCGAAGAGAAGAGTGCCGCTGTAGCTCAGCTGGTAGAGCACGTCATTCGTAAGTAGCGGGTCCCCGCTAGAATGATGCGCAAAATCAGTCGGTTGAAGGCGGTGCTTTAAAGTTAGTAGGGCTATAGTAGGGCCCTACGAAAGAAGGATGCCGCTGTAGCTCAGCTGGTAGAGCACGTCATTCGTAATGATGGGGTCGGGGGTTCGAGTCCCTTCAGCGGCACCATCCTTCTTCTCCCAAGCCCAACATTCTAGATATATATCAGAGCGTTCGGACTGCACCGCAGGCCACTAGAATGCTTTCGATTGGACAGCCTTGGAGTTAGTCTGACTCTAGGGCTGGCAGAACGAGCCAACCTCGGGGCGTCGTAACCCCTCCCGTGGCGGTCGGTGCAGACTGTGATGCACCTCTACAGACCTATGGTTGGGGAGGCACTGGCGTATGTCCAGAGCTTCGGCCTAAAGGCCAGCGTGGTTGTCTACGGGTGGCTTATGAACTCCCCGGCTGTCAGGACGCTCCTGGTAGCCGATTTCGTAACCGAATGGAGCCGTGATGCGCCTGAGAAGACATTGCGCTGCTTTACTCGCCCTGGCGTTCGCTGTGGAAGCTTCGAGTGCTGCTGAAGCTTCCCGCTTCGTGGCAAAGTCCGTCAACCAGGACGTGCATCGCGCAGCGTTTTGAACGCGCTGCGACCGCGTTTTTCGATGCAGGCGTCTGCGCAGAGCAGGACTTCATCGAACATGGCGGTTGGGTGAGGTCGATGCCGTAGCGTCCGCGTGACGTCTACTTCGTGTACTGCGGTGAGGGTACGACTACCCGGGATCGCCTCTACCTGGATGCGAAGACAGGCGACTTGTTCCGCTAAAACTGCACGTCTTTTTTTTACGGGGTTTCATGATGTCGGGGTCTATCAAGCTTTGCCCGTTCTGTGCCGAAGAAATCAAAGCGGCGGCGATCATCTGCAAGCACTGTAAGAGCGATCTCAGCGTAGCCCGGCCTGTTACGAGGGTGACAAAGGTCGCTCGGCCATCTCCGCAGCGTAGAGATGCTGCCCGTGAGAAGTCCGCCTGGAGCGGCTTTCTCGGGTTCCTGCTACTCTGCTTTGAAGTCTGTGTGTTTTGTTCCGTACTAGCTTATCTGTATTTGACCGATGTTGAAGCGCTGCAAACGACTGCAGGCATTCTGGCCCTGGTCTTCTTGTTCGCCGTGGTAACAGGCATCGGCCTTCCTCACTTCCAGCATCGAGGCAAGGCTCTTCTGTTTCTGCGTCTCACCGTTGGCTTTGCGCTTTCGGGGCAGGCGGCGCTGAACGGAGAGAGAGTTGCGACTTGCAGAACTACGTGGGAGTGACCCACAGGCCTATCTGGAAGAGGTGAAGAGCTTTGACGAAGAGCGATGGTTCGAGGAACTGCCTGCACTAGACCCGGATGCCTTTGCCGAGGAACAGGCTAGGCGGATAGCAATTGAGCAGGCGGAGCGCATAGCTCAGTGCTCTGATGGGAAGGCCTCGCTCGCCTACGTCATGATACAAGACGATGTGCGCAGGTCACTAAGGGCGCCGAGCACAGCAGAGTTCCCTGGAAGATATAGCACGGGGACAGTACATCTGGGGAACTGCATCTACCAGGTCGTCGGCACGTTCGATGCGCAAAATGGAATCGGGGCGATGATCCGAGGAAGGTTTGTGGGCACCAAAGAGTACTTCCCGGATACAAAGAGCTGGCAGACGCGCAGCCTGGACGTGCAGGGTTAGGTGGGCTGCTTGCCGTAGGGGGGGGTAGGGCCATATCCGCCTTGGCTATCCAGCGGGCGCCTCTGGGCGCCTGTGGGGGTAGCCCGTACCTGCATCCGGAAAACCGCTCAATCAGCGCGTCACTGAAGGTTCCGAAGAGGCTACTTAGGGCAATGAAACCGCCGCTGCGGTGCGTCTGATCGTGAGGGGCCTCTAAGTTATCGGGGTAGATCGAACTTACTCGGACGTTTTTAGTTTTCCTCTTTGCCGGTGGGGCAGAGAGGGAGAGGAGGTCAGTGAGTATAGGGTGTATAGGGTGTATCACGTTTCAAGTTGACTGGTGCGCAGACCTGAAAAAAAGGGGCGGATAAAGCCGCCCCTTTTGCATATTTCACCTATATCAAAACGGCACGTCTTTCCCGTCTTTCCCGTCTTTCAAGTCGCTATAGTCATGTGGCGGGTCTACATCGCCCTGCCACTCCTGTTTTTCATCCTGCCAAGGGATGGGCTGACCGATATAGTCTTCAAACATCCGCCGACACTCCATCAAAGGCGGGAAGTGGTACCGCATTGAGCGCATGAAAGTCGGCTCGCCGCGTTGACTATAGCTAGTGATGAACTTTCCACTTTGCACCTTTTTGAGATTCCTGAACATCTTGCCAAGATCCCGACCAAACAACGTCTCGTGGACGTATTCTGCATTCGGTTGTGAACGCTTCATTTCCGAGTACATCGCGGCGATCGTCGTGATGCCAGGGCCGTTTCCCGGTGCTTCCGGCTGCGGGAGGCATCCAGAATCAAGAAACTGGTAGATATACTTTTCCACCGGGCCCTGAGCCTGAATGATCTGGTCGAAGAGCTCCGGCGTCCTGATCGTTTTACGGGGGTCAGGTCCTTTCGAAATGTCCCGCTCAAGCAACTCTTGAAGCATGGCTTCGTATCCACCCTCTCGCATCTGTTGCATAATTGCAGAGAAATAGGCCTTGTCCTCGCGGTGTTCGTCCGACACCTCGAATACTTGCCACCGACGGTCACCGATATCTGCAGGGACCACCGAACGTTCGTTTGAGGTAATCATCAGGATCATGTGATTGTCGAGCCAAATGGGATCAACGCCCTTCCTCTCAATCATGATCTGAGGTTCGGTCAGCATTGTTTTGATGACACCTGCGTTTTTACGATCACCGCCGAACATCGCCTCATCAACATAGACGAACCTCCGCCCTTCGAGGTGCTGGTTAAAGCGCCCCCGAACATGTTCGTCCTTCGTGATCGACACGAAGTGGGGCATCCAGAGTTGCCCGTAGGCATTGGCAAGCACCCCTTTACCCGTCCCGGGAAGCCCTTTAAGAACCGGCGCGGTTCCGATGACATGCGCAGGCTGCTGAACGCCAAGTGCAAGCCAGTTCATCAACCATTTGAAGTACTCCTCGTTCCTGCCGCAGATATTGTTGAAGATGTGTTCCTTAAGTCTACTCCAATCCCCAGGCGCGGGCTTCACTGCGAAACCACGCCACATGTTCCACGTGGTGCCATTGTGGCCCGGAGGCAGCGCGGGGTCGAAAATCACTGCGTGGTAGTGCGCAGCCAAAGGATGCTGCAGCCAGTACCGCGCTTTGGGCTTCCAGGTCGTGGTGCCATTGTTGTCGGTTTCTGCGAATTTCTCCGGTGCCAATCGATCTTCAAAGGCGCCTTTACCAAGCCACGGCAACGCTTCATTGCTCGTGCTGTTCTTCAGAATAATCCGCGTCGAGGACCCAAACGTCAGGATACCAAACCGCGAATTCATCTCACGAACAATTGGGTTAGACGGCCCTTTCCACCCTCTCTCCTTCGCGTGTTGAAAAATGGTACCAATCGTCAGGCTGCCATCAGGATCAAAGCCGTTCCACTTCGAGGCGGTATCTTCGTGACCTTCATACTTTGCAGACTTCCTCGACCATTCATCCCAGGCATCGAACGCGCCTGCGCCCAGGCTATGTTTGATCGCAAGACCAACTTTAATCCAGGTGTCGTAATCATCCGCGTCAATAAATCCGAGCGCCTCACGGACCTCCTTTTCATCACCGGGAAGAGCCTGGCTCTTGGTGTTTTCGCTCGTGCTGACGACCGTCTGCAGTTTCGGCAGTTTCGGCGGATGCGGCTTCGATGACGGCGGGTCGAAGAGGTCCGAGACGTTCGAATTGTAGAGTTCTTCAAGACTAGGCGCTTTGAAATGCTCCCACGGGATGGGGCGCAACTGATCGTCCAGGGGCACCGACTCCCGCGCATAAGGCAAGGCCACGAGGTTGCCGAGGCTCCCCTCGCCAACGTGTTCATTCTTAGGAAATACTTCGACTTGATGATCCCGCACACCCTTGGTTCCGTGCTGGAAGCCACACCTGCTAACAAGACGGCGAACAAAGTCCATCACCAACTTTGCAGACTGCGGCTGTTCCCAGAACAGCCAGACGTGAAGACCCGCGCCGCCGCCAGAACGGCAGAGGAGCGGCTTCAATCCCATGTTCCTCAATTCGTTGACGATGGGCCGGGCTGCATCGAGCATCTCGTCCCAGTTCATGGATTTGTCATGGTCATCGAAATCGATGACCGCGACATGGGTTTTATCTCCCGCGACGAAGTAACAACCAATGGGACGCTCACCCGAAAGGTGATCGGCGATAATCTCAGGCGAAATTTCAGTCTTACGAGGCCGGTACTTCGCTTTTCCTTTAGGGTTGTAGGTCGCGTGAACCTTCGGATGCCCGAGTTTTGCGATAGCCAGGACGAGGGAGCTGGTTGCCGGGGACGCCTTGTTGGGGCTGGACATTAGTACCCCCCTTTCGGAGTACACTCATGTGCCTCCAGCCAGGAAACAACAGCGGACCGGCGGTAAAGAACTTTACCGCGGATCTTCAAGAAATCGGGGCCATAACCATAGACACGACCCTTCTCAAAAAACGAAGTGCTGAAGCTGGTAAGGGTGGCGACCTCTTTGGTCGTAAGGAGGTCCACCGAGTTAGCGGAACGGAGGCGTGCGGGAACAGCACGCAAAGCAGTGTTGCTATACATAGCAAAGCCCTTAATTTTGGGTTTCAAGATTTTTGAGAAACGCCAAAGCTGCTCACGAAAGACGTGTGCCGCTTTCTCAGGCTTCAGGTCTCGGGCAGGGCATCCTGCATGTGGGATCCGTTTGACCGGTCAAGTACACCTTATGTGTAAGTTCCCACCCGAATTCGCGGACTGTCACCGCCCCGCGGGTTACCAACCCGCTTCGGATAATATCAGGGTCTTCGAACCGGCCGGAAAGGTCAAGGAAAGTTCGTTCGGAATCCGGTTCTGTCCAAATCGCTCCAGTGCGCGCGCGTTAGGTCCAACCTCAGGATGGCTGGTTATACCGACATCCCTCTCACCTAGATGGGCCTTTATCGTGATCCAGGTCCGTCGAACCGCGTTCGGCCCTTCGTGTTGGTGGAGCTTTTTGCCGTTGATGGGGTGGGGTGCCCTACACCTCCGTTGCACGGCCTTCTTTCAGTTCAAGGATGCGCTTGGCCACCAGTTCCACCGGCTCGCGCAGGCGCTCGGCATTCACCACGATATAGCCGCCTGTCACGTCGCCATTGGTGCGGTGGTTCAGAAGGCGCTTGAGCGCGTAGTAGGGCACATCAAGGCTTTCCGCGATGGTGATGAAGGTGCGCCGCAGGTCGTGCAGGGTGAAGCTGACGCCAGAACCGGCGGACACACGCAGCAGAAACTTCTTGGTCTCGACCAGGTGGCCGCTCTTGCCCGGACCGGGGAACACCCAAGGAGAGCTCGGGTTGGCTTCGCGCCGTTGGGCCAGCAGGCCCGCCAGAAACTCCGACAGCGGGAGGTGCAGCGGGTCACCGTTCTTCGTGGTCGGCAGGTTCAGCACCTTGCCTTTCAGGTCTACATTCTCCCAGCGAAGCGTGGTCAGCTCGCCCCGCCGCATACCTGTGAACAGCGCGGTCAGCAGGAAGTCGCGTGAATACTCCGGCTCTTCCATCACCGCTTCCCACCATGCGGGCAAGTCCAGCGCGGTAATCACCGTCTGACGCCGCCGCTCTTTGTACCATGCGCGCGCCTGCGTCAGGATTTGCACCGGGTTTGGTGGGAAGTCGTCTTGGGTAGCGGCAACGAAGTTGTAGATCGGCCGGAAGTGCCGCATCACGTTGTTGGCTGTGGTCTCTCCGTGCTTCTTGCCAATGTCCTGATGCATTTTCAGCACCATCTGGCGGGTGATCTCGTTCAACGGCTTCTTCCGCCACGTCTTGAGGTAAAGGCGTTCGGTGCGTTGGTAGTGGCTGACCGTGTGTGCAGACAGGGTACGGACTTCAAGGAAGCGTTGCAGCGCCAGTTCCAGCGTGACCTTCTCGGTGCCCTCTTGGCGTTTTTCGGCGTTGGGGTCATGCCCCTCTGCCATATCCCCAAGAATGGTCAGCGCCTTCTTGCGGGCAACCTCGGGCGCGAAGACGTCTGCCCGGCCAATGGTGACGCGCCGCGTGCGACGGTTCACCTGTCCCTCAGCAAAGTACACCTTGGATTGCGCGCCGACACGCAGCCCAAAGCCGGGGAGCATCGTGTCGCGGTACAGAACCTGCCCCTTCTGGGTAAACGGGATTTCATCAATCGCGCGGCGGGTAAGACGTAGGCGGGGCATCGTGACCTCCTTTTGGCCACGCTCCACTATAGGCATGTGTCGAGAAAAAGATCGACTTTTCAAGCCATTATGAAGTGTCCTGCAGTGTGGTGCGAGACAATGAAAGGCAGTCCGGTGTCGTGAGCAAGTGTTACGATAATTAATCCCATCGTAGCGTATCGTCAGCATTCGCTTGATGATGTGGGTTTCTGGGGCACTCGTGCGCGAGCCCAAATCGCTATCGCAGGGCCTCAAAGGGCGGAGACCGGAAGTTCGCTGCGCCAAGCATGAGTGTCCGTAACACGTCGAGAGCAACCTCAGCAAAGCCATTGCCGCTAGGGGTGACGATCTCCCGACAGCCTTGCTCTGTGTTTGACAATATAGGGACGTGCTGAAAAAGTCAGATTTGGCGCTGACCAGGTTGCCTCTGCAACGATATGTATCGCTCATTAAATCACAGATATCCTATGACCATCTGCATCACCTCAAAGAATTTAAGGGCCGAAGTTTGACTGAAGCAAAACCCGCTGCTGTGCCGAGCTACTCTCAGCGCATGGATGCAAAAATTAGAGACGTTCTTCTTGAGTTTGAATGCCAGCCGATATTGTTCATGGGGAGCGGGATTCCCAAGCGCTACTTTGAGGCACCAAGCTGGCTGGAACTTCTGAGGATAGTTCTGGATGGAATGCCAGTACATCACGGAAAATTCGAGTACTACTATCAAAAACACTCTGGCGATCCGGTCGCAATAGGGTCAGAGTTGTCGGACTTGGTTTTCGAGTGGGCGTGGGGCGCAGGTAAAGCCTCATTTCCAGAGGCACTCTTTGAAGCCGGCATGAGCAAGGACTGTTTTCTGAAAAGCTTGGTTTGCGAGCACCTTTCGAAAGTAACTCCCGGGAAGCGGGAAGACTTCAGCATACTTCCAAAAGAGGTGGCTGCGCTGTCAGATATCAGGCCACATGCGATCATTACAACAAATTACGATCACTCTCTTGAAGTGATCTTTGAGGGATACGTCCCAGTGACTGGGCAGACAATAATCCGCTATAACACCAATAGCTTCGGTGAAATATTTCACATCCACGGTGATGTCAGCGAGCCATCCTCTATTGTTTTGACACGTGAGGATTATGAGGAATGTAAAGACAAGAAAAAGTACATCTCCGCTAAACTTCTGACCTACTTCGCGGAGCACCCCGTTTTCATTTTCGGTTATGGGCTTGGGGATCCAAACGTCAAAGAAATATTGCGAGACATTGGTGAGCTCGTCGCCGACGATAGTGGTCTTATCGACAACGTATATCAAGTCATCTGGGTGGAAGAACTTCCCAAGAGCCCTCCTGAACAGGCGGTCTTTTCGGTCGATGGCAGGGAGTTTCGCATTAACGCGGTCTACGCGCAAAACTTCCAGTGGGTCTTCGAGGCGCTGAAGAGTCAATCAGCTTTGACATCTGTAAACCCGAAGCTAGTTCGCGCACTGGCTGCAAGAACAATGAAGCTTATTCGTCATGATATTCCCACTGGCAGTGTAGAAGTGGATTACGATGTGCTTGAGAGGGTTGCGGATCAGGATTCCGAGCTTCCTAAACTTCTTGGGATCGCGATAACTAATAATCCAAACCATACGCATCCGCTCACAATCACACAAGTAGCCAAGCGGCTTGGATTTAATCACTGGTCTGGAGCGAATAAGCTTGTCAACCGGGTCAAGGATGAGACGGGGGTAGACCTTCGGTCATCTGATAACTCATATCATTGCCAAATCAAAACCGGACCTGGGAAGAACAGCAAAGTCCGGAAATGGTCTCTGAAAAGCGTAGATTTACTTCAAGAAGTCAAGTCAGATGAGGAATACGCTATAGAGCTGTGATTGGCGGATTGTGCATTTAAACTACCCCACGCCACCTCGGAGATGAACCGTGCCACAGCAGCATACAAAGAAGGAGCTGGATTTGGCGCCGGCCGTCCTGACGTGCTCCCCTGAAAAGTCCGCGGTTTGAAGTTAGCCTGTTCTCCAAACGAGGAGACAGACGATGCGGAAAAGCCGTTTCAGCGAAGAGCAGATCATTGGCATCCTAAAGGAGCACCAGGCCGGGATAGGCGCCAAGGAGCTCTGCCGGAAGCACGGGATCAGTGATGGCACGTTCTACAAGTGGCGCTCGAAGTATGGCGGCATGGAGGTGTCGGAGGCCAAACGGCTGAAGGTGCTCGAAGCTGAGAACGCGAAGCTGAAGAATATGCTGGCGGAGCACATGCTCGATGTCGCCACGCTCAAGGAGATGCTGGGAAAAGACTTCTGAAGCCCGGTGCAAGGCGGCGAGCTGTGGACTGGGCCATGAAAGAGAAGAGCTACAACCAGCGACGGGCCTGTGCCCTGGCCGGCATCGATCCGCGTGTGTATCGACGTGGATCAACCAGACCTGCGGACACCGAGCTGCGAGAGAGGCTGAAGGAGCTATCCAGCGAACGGCGGCGGTTTGGCTACCGACGACTGCACCTCCTACTGGGCCGAGAGGGCTGGCAGGTGAACTGGAAGAAGCTCTACCGGTTCTACCGTGAAGAAGGCCTGACAGTGCGCAAGCGTGGCGGTCGCAAGCGCGCGATCGGAACGAGGGCGCCGATGGCGATCCCTCAGGGGCCGAACCAGCGATGGTCCCTGGACTTCGTCTCAGACAGTCTGTCGGACGGGCGCCGGTTCCGGGTGCTCTGCGTCATCGACGACTACAGCCGGGAATGCCTGGCCGCGGTCGTGGACACCTCGCTGTCAGGGCAGCGCGTTGGCCGTGAGCTCGACAGCATCGCTCGGGTGCGCGGCTATCCATGCATGGTGGTCAGCGACAACGGCACGGAGCTGACCTCGAATGCCATTCTGAAATGGCAGGAGGATCGCAAGGTCGAGTGGCATTACATCGCACCTGGGAAGCCCATGCAGAACGGCTTCGTCGAGAGCTTCAATGGACGCCTGCGTGACGAATGCCTCAATGAGCACCTGTTCGCCAATCTGCGCCACGCCCGCGACCTGATCGAGGCGTGGCGCGACGACTACAACCACCACTGCCCCCACACGAGCCTCAACGGGCTCACCCCGTGGGAGTATCACCAACGGTCAGTAGAGGACCAAACCCTGAACAGAGCGAACTAAAGAACGCGGACTCTAGGGGGAGCAGGTCATTTCGATTGAACAGCGTTGCGCCAGAGAGGCCTCACAGTGCGAGCGCTAGCGGGGTAGCGTTGGGTGGCTTAGCAGGGCCCTCCACGCCGCCAGGCCACGCCGAATATCGCTGAGCCGGATGAACTCATCCACGCCATGCATGTTCCCGTCCGGCAATCCAAAGCCGAAGATGATCGTTTTGATGCCTAGCAGCTCATCAATCTGTCCGAAGAGAGGGATCGAGCCACCGGAATAAGTGAATCGGGGCGCTCGGCCGTCGACTTCCGTCAAAACCTGGGCAGCGAGGCGCTGCATTGGGTCATCGGCGGAAAGCCTATAGGGCTGAGCGGTGCCCGGCATCGTTTCTATCCGGATGTCGTAGCCCTGGGGTGCATTTTCCCGAAGCCAGTCATCAAGTTTTGCGAGTATGGCGTTCGGCTGTTGCCCCGGCACGAGCCGCGCAGATACTCTGGCAGAGGCGCGAGAGGGCACAACGCTGCGAAAGCCCCCCGCATAGCCCCCGGCGTCCAGCGCGTTGATTTCCAGCGCGGGTCTGAGGCCGAGTGCGACCGGAATCTCGGCCTCTGGCACAGCCAGTTTCTGGTTCGGGGACAGCCCGGCCCTTTGCCGCCAGGCCGCGGCGTCGAACCCTTCGGATGCGAGGGCGACCTCCGCAGGAGAGGGAGCTGCTACACCATCAAGAAATCCCGGAACGGCAATCTTCCCTGAGGGTGTCCAAAGTCCCGAAAGCAAGAGAACCAAGGCCGCGGCCGGGTTCGGAGCGACCCCGCCGAAGGTTCCCGAATGCAGCTCCTTCTCCGCGCCTTGCAGCGATATTTCCAGCCCGCAGAACCCCCGTAGTCCGAGGCGAAGGTCACCTGTCTGCGGCCCGGCTTGCCAGCCGTCTGAGGAGAAGCAGACATCGCTGGTCAGCAGGTCGCCATAGAGCTGGAGTGCATCGGCAAGATGGGGCGAGAAGATCTCCTCCTCGCCCTCCAGGAAGAACTTGATGTTGAAGCCACAGGCGCCGCCCATCATCTCCAGTGCGAAGAGCGGGAGAAGCAGGTTCATCTTCTGGTCCATCGTCCCCCTGGCATAGAGCCGCCCATCCCGTAATTCGGGTATGAAAGGGTCCGAGGCCCAGCCATCCTCGCGCCGGGCGGGCTGCACGTCGTAATGCCCGTAGATCAGAAGCGTCGGGCGATCGCCGCGCTGTTCTGTTTCGGCATAGACATAGGGCGCCGAGCCCCGTGGTCCGGCAAGGATTTGTGCGGCAAGCCCCGCGCGGGACAGGCGCGCCGCGAGCCATTGCGCCCCTGCCTCCATCGACTCGCCCGCCCAAGCGGCGACGGTGGGGATGCGCAGCAGGGCCGTCAGATCCTCCATGAACCCCTCGGGCAGGTCGCGGAGCGCGCAGCTCATTCCGCGGGCAGGGTCACAGCCGCCCCCAGCTGTTTCAGCAGCACGAAGGTATCGCGCACGACCCAGCTTTCCTGGATCTGACCGTCACGCACCTCGTAGATGCCGATCCCGGGCACGTCGATCTGCGTGCCGGTGGCGGGAATGCCCATGAAGGTCCCGGTATGGGTGCCTGTCATACGGTAGTAGGCTGCCACGCGAGTGCCCTCGGCCACGTACATGTCGACGACGAAATTACCGTCTTCGAAGGCGGCCTTGGTGTTGCGGTAGTTGGTCAGGATCCCCTCGGGGCCTTTCAGCGTGCCGCGGGCGCCCGCGTGGTTCACGTAGCCCTCGGCAAAGAGGTCATGCACGGCCTCCGTCTCGGCCTTGTGCCAGACGCGGTCATAGTAGTCCTGGATCACGGCCAGGGGGGTGCTGCGGTCGGTCATCATGTGTCCTTTCTCTCGGTCATCGGGGCGTCTTACTGGGTCAGGATACGGGGCAGCCGGGTCATGCGTTGCCCTCCTTCGGGCGTAACCACAACGGTGTCAGAGAAAGCCATCCCGCCGGCCCAGGCGTACATGTGGAACACCATGTTTTCTTCGAGCGTCCATGTACTGTCCGCTTGGAAAACGCGGGTGAAATCCGAGGTTCTGGGGATATAAACCAGCCCCAGCGTATAGCCGGTGACATTGGTATATTCATCTCGCAGGCCGGCGCTCAGGATGCCCTCGCGCAGGATGCGGTCCACGTCGGCGGCGGCGGCGCCGGGGGTCATGGCGGCATATTGCGCGTCCTGCAGGGCCACCATCGTTTCGGCGATCCGCAGCTGGTCATCATCGGGCGCGCCGATGGATTTCGGCCGCATGATCCGCGAGGTGTAGCCGCGGAAATGCGGCACCATCTCGACATGCAGAAGATCGCCGGGCGCCAGTACCCGGTGCCCCAATGCGCCGTGCAACGCGGCCGAGCGTGGGCCCGAGGCCATCAGCACCAGCCGCGTGTTGTCGGCGCCGGTGCGCAGCGCCTCGGCGGTGATGGCGGCGGTCACCTCGCGTTCGTTCACGCCTGCCTGCGCGGCGGCGAACCCGGCCAGCGTGGCGCGATCGCAGATCAGTGCGGCGTGCCGAAGGTGGTCCAGTTCGGCGGGCGATTTGACCTGTCGCATCTCCCACATCTGACGCGAGAAGGTTGTGAACCGCGCCCCGGCCAGCGCGGTGCGGAAGGCCTCCGCCCGATCCAGCGTCATGAAATGGCTGTCGCCCTCCAAGCCGATGCGGCCGCCGGCTTGGCCCATGCGCTGGATCTCCGCCGCGGCGATGGCGATGGGATCGGCGGCATCGCCAAAGGCCACGCAGGTTTCCAGCCAGCTGGTTTCATGAAAGACCTGTGCATCCAGGGCACGGATGACCATCACCGGATCGCCCACCAGTGGCACCAAGAGGCATTGGTACATTGCCGCCGTGGGCAGGTGCCCGCCGAAATAGACCATGTGTTCGAACTGGTCGATCACCAGCAGGTCAAGCTCTGCGGTGGCCATACGCTGGCGTAGGGCGACAAGCCGCGCGGCGTATTCGTCCCGGGTGAACGCGGAGGGGAGGCTTTCTTGCATGATGTCCTCAGTCTGCAATGAAAAGGTCGCGGGGGCTTTGCGTCAGGCGACGCGGGCCCTCTTCGGTCAGCACGACGATATCCTCGACCCGCATGCCCCAGCGACCGGGGATGTAGATGCCCGGCTCGTCCGACATGACCATGCCGGGCACCAGCGGCAGCGAGTTGCCGGCCACCAGGTAGGGCTGTTCATGCACGTCGCGCCCGATGCCGTGGCCGACACGGTGGGTGAAATGGTCGCCATGGCCGGCCTGGGTCAGGATCTCCCGTGCGACGCTGTCGGGGGTCGAGGCGGGAACGCCGGCTTGGATCGCCTGAAAGGCCGCCTCTTGCGCGTCAAGCAGCAGGGCATAGGCCTGCAGGTAGTCGGCTTCGGGCGCGCCGGCGCAGGCGACGCGGGCAATGTCGCCGTTCCAACCGTCATAGCGCCCGGCAAAGTCAAAGACGATGGGATCGCCGCGCTGGATCACGTAGTCCGACCCGTGATGCAGAGATGAGGCCCCGTTGGCCCCCGCGCCCACGTCGACCCAGGCCACAGTTTCAAAGCCTTCATCCCGCATCAACTGGGTCAGTGCTGCCCGCAGCGCCAGCTCGGTCTGGCCGGTCAGCACCCGGTTCTCGGACAGAAAGCGTGCCCAGACCCGGTCGATCGCATCGGCGGCGGCCTGCAGGCCCGCGATCTCTTCCGCCGTCTTGACGGCGCGCAGGCGTTCCAGTGACGTGGCGGGGCGGATGTCGAGCGTGGGTGCGTGATGCGCCAGCCGCAGCAGGAAGCCCGCCCAGAATTCATCGTTCACGCCGAGCTGCGCGATGTCGAGTTCGGCGAGACGATCCGCCAGCCGGGCGGTCGCATCCTCGGCCTCATCCCAGATCAGCAGGTTGACCGGGTGCTCCTCGTAAAGCGGCGCCTGCAATCGGGGCACGATCAGTTCGGCCCCCGTGGCGGTGACCAGCAGGGCCACCAGCCGCTCGGTCATGTTGGCATCGCGTCCCATCATCTCGCGGAAGGAGGCCGAGGGCCCGATCAGCACCGCGTCCAGCCCATCCTGCTGCATAAGTCCACGCAGCCGCGTCATGGCGGCGATTTCCCGGTCGAATGGCATGCTGCCCCCTTTATTCTGCATGCAGCATCAGGACAGATTCGGTGAAATGGGCAATCCTGCATGCAGCAATGTGGGCTATAAATACGATCCTGGATGAATATTTGTGCAAGATACACCAATTTATCGCTGGAAAACTGCGCAATTTGGAAATTCCCTCGTCAGAACGATGTTTTTCCTTCGCGACAAATGTCCGCATACTGCATGCAGCAGTGAGGTGGGCCGATAAACGGGCCCCGATTTGACGCCCGAAGGATCAAGGAGCACCCGATGTGGACCAACCTCACCGATGAGCAGCAGCAGTGGCTGGCCATCGCCACCGATGTCGCAGCGCAGCTGAAGACCGCCGACCGCAGCTTTGACAAGGAAGCGCGGTTCACCGACGAGAACTTCGAGATCATCCGCAAGGCGGGCCTGCTGAAGTTGGCGGTGCCCAAGCAGTACGGCGGCTGGGGTCCCGAGACCGGCAATGCCCACTTGGGCTGCTACATCGTGACAGAGGCAATCGCACGCGCCTGTTCGACCACCGGCTGGAACCTGATCATCCACTACCACCAGTGCGGCGCCGTCGCCCGGTTGGGGAATGAGGAACAGAAGGCCCGTATCCTGGGCGACGTGGCGATGAACGGCGTCCTGATGGGCTCGCTCGGCTCCGAGGTGAACCACCAGGAGACGGTGCACGGCAAGGACACCAAGACCAAGCTGTTCTTCAATGCCGGGATGGAGCCGGTCGAAGGCGGCTTCCGTGCCAACGGGTCCAAGCATTTCTGCTCGAACGGGCCGGTGGCGAAGTATCTGCTGTACTGGTCGATTGCGCCGGGCTCGGAAACCAGCCGCGACGGGCTGACGCTGTCGATCGTCGAGGCCCCGACCGAAGGGCTGACGTTCAGCGAAAACGGCTGGGACAAGATTACCGGCCTGCGCGGCACCGTCAGCTGGTCGGCCACACTGAAGGATGTCTTCATTCCCTGGAAGAACGTGCTGGGCGAACCGGCCGACTTCATCACCAAGGATCCCTATACACTGGAGCTGAGCCAGGGCTTCCACCTGATCGGCTGTGCGGCGGGTGCCTTCGATTGCGTGTTGGAGACGCTGCAGAAGCGCCCGTTCCTGCGCAACGAAGAGGGTCTGATGGTCGAAGTGGGCGACATGGCCGCGCTGCTGCAGTCCGCGCGCGGTTCGGCGCTCTATGCCACCCGCCTGTGGGAGGCGAAAGATTTCGGCAATGCCGCGCTGGCCTCGCTGGCGGCGCACCATACGGCTCGGGATGTGGCGCTGCACATCGCGTCCAAGGCGTTCGACCTGATCGGCACCCGCGCCCTGATGGACAGCATGCCGCTGGAAATGATCCTTCGCGACATCCGCGCCGCCTCGCTGCACACCCGTGACAGTCAGCTGGTCAAGCTGCTGGCCGACGCCACCGTCGATGGCACCTATCAGCCCAAGCAGAAATACGGCGACGTGGGCGGCGCCAAGACCTGGGCCCAGCTGGGTCTGGGCCCAAAGGCCGCCGAGGCGGTCTGAGCGATGGCCCCCCATGCGACAGCTGCACGGGCCCCGGCGGGCGAGGTGCAAGGCGCCTCGCTTTCGCTGCACGGGCTGTGCAAGGATTATGGTACGGCCAATGCCGTCCGTGGCATCGACCTGGACTTAGCGCCGGGTCGGTTCCTGACGCTGCTGGGGCCTTCGGGCTCTGGCAAAACCACGACGCTGATGATGATTGCGGGCTTCATCGACCCCTCGGCCGGTGAAATCCGCATCAACGGGCGCGACGTGACCGAACTGCCCGCGCACAAGCGCGACATCGGCATGGTGTTCCAGAACTATGCACTGTTCCCGCATCTGACGGTGCAGGACAACGTCGGCTTTGCCCTGACCATGCGCGGTATCAACAAGCGCCAGATGCAGGCGCAGGCGCAGGAATTCCTGACCCTCGTCGGTCTGGCGGGGTTCGAGAAACGCTATCCCCACCAGCTGTCGGGGGGCCAGCAGCAGCGTGTGGCCCTGGCCCGTGCGCTGGTCTTCTCGCCCTCGCTGGTGCTGATGGACGAACCGCTGGGCGCGCTGGACCGGCGCCTGCGGCTGCAGATGCAGGAAGAGATCAAGCGCATCCACGATGAGCTGGGCCTGACCGTGGTCTATGTGACCCACGACCAGGAAGAGGCGCTGACCATGTCCGACGACATCGCGGTGATGGAGGATGGCGTCATCGCCTCCTTTGCCTCGCCGCGGGACACCTACGAGGCGCCGGGCAATCGTTTCACCGCCAAGTTCATCGGCGAGTCGAACTTTCTGATTGGCTTCTGCGAGGATTGGCAGGCGGGTGTTGCATCGGTTCGTTTGGGCGAACAGTTGCTGCGCGTGGCCGCTCCGCAGCCGCTGGCGCGCGGGCAAGAAGTCACGGTTTTCGTACGCCCCGAACGGCTGCGCCTGACGGACAGCACGGCGGAGATGGCCAATGCGCTGCCCTGCGAGCTGATCTCGGAAATCTATCTGGGCGAAAGCTGCATCTACACGGTCCGGCTGTCTGACGGCACCCATCTGAAGGTGCGCAGGCCCAACCGCGGCGTCGGCGTCACGCCCGATCTGATCCCCGATCTGGTGGTCGGTTTCGAGCCGGAAAACGGACGAATCCTCACCTCCTGATCGACACCGGCAAAGGCGGTGGCCGGCTCTCCCCTCATCGCCGACAACAACAGGGAACTGCAGAAATGAACCTCATGAAGTTCAGCACCCGGAGCATGGTCGCCGCCACGGCAATCGGCCTTGTGACGGCAGCCGCAGCACAGGCCGAAGAGGTGGTCATCCTCTCGCTGGGCGGCAACTACCAGGCGAACCAAAGCACCTATTGGTTCCAGCCCTATGCCGAGGCAACCGATACCACGGTGACCGAGGCCGCCGGCTACAACTTTGCCAACCTGCGCGTCATGATCCAGACCGGCAACGTCGAGGCCGACCTGGTCGACCTGTCCGCCGACAGCGTTGGTGCGCTCGCCAAGGAAGGCCTGCTGGAGCCGATCGACTGGGACGCACTGCCCGAAAGCTGCACCAAGGGCATCCCGGCCGACATGAAGAACGAATACGCCTTCCCCACCATCCAGTGGGCGATGGTGATGGCCTACAATACCGAAACCTACCCTGATGGCCCCAAGACCTGGGCCGACTTCTGGAATACCGAGAAGTTCCCCGGCAAGCGCGGTTCCGTGGGTGCGACCCGTCCGCCGACCGAACAGGCCGCCATGGCGCTGAACCCCGATTTCACCACGCTTTACCCGTTCGAGATCGACGCCGCCTTCGACAAGATCGCCGAGCTGGGCGACAACATCACCTTCTCTGACGGTTATGCCCAGGTGGTGCAGTTCCTGGCCGACGGCGAGGTCGACATGATCGTCATCCCGAACGGCCGCATGGTGCCGCTGATCGCCGACGGCGCGCCGGTCGCGATCAACTGGAACCAGCACCTGCGCTATCCCAACTTCTTTGCCATCCCCAAGGGTGCCCCCCACAAGGAAGAGGCGATGAAGTTCCTGTCCTGGGTCTGCGAGCCCGAGACGCTGGCCAAGCTGGCTGAGCCCACCAACTATGGCCCGATCAACGAGGATGCTTACGCCTATATCCCCGAGAAGGTTGCGCCGCTGCTGCCGGGCAACCCCGCCACCGCCGCCGAGGGCCGCGTTGCCGACACCACTTGGCTGGGCGAGCACCGCCAGGAAATCGCCCAGGCCTGGGCCCGCATGGCGGTCCGGTAAGGTCCAGATGTCGACGCAATCCGATATCGAGCCGCTGGCAGGGGTCACCCCTGCCGGCGCGCGCCCGTCGCGGCGCAAGGGGCGGGACAACCGCCGCTTTCCGCTGTTCCTGCTGCCGGTGCTGGCCTTCTACCTGCTGTTCTTCGGTTACCCGCTGCTGCGCATCTTCTGGCAAAGCGTCACCGACATGGGCGGGACCTTCACGCTCGACGCCTGGGTGATGCTGCTGGAGGAACCCGCCTACTGGAAGGTGCTGGGCTACACCGGCCTGCTGGGCGTTATTACGCTGACCATCACCCTGATCGCAGGCTATACGGTCGCGTACTGGCTGGTGAAGTTGAACAAGACCTGGGCCGTGATCCTGATGGCCTTCGTGCTAATCCCCTTCTGGTCGTCTGGGCTGGTACGGACCTACGCCTGGCTGGTGATCCTGGGCCGGCAGGGTGTGCTGAACACCTTCCTCACTGATTTCGGGCTGATCGACACGCCCATCGCCTTTATCGGCACCAACACCGCCGTCGTCTTTGCGCTGGCCTATTACCTGCTGCCCTACATGATCCTGTCGATCTATTCCGTCATGAACGGGATCGACCGGAACCTGCTGCTGGCGGCGCGCAACCTTGGAGCCTCGCCGTTCCGGGCATTCCGGCATGTGTTCTTCCCGCTGACCCGGCCCGGCATCCTGGCGGGCAGCTACATGGTCTTCATGCTGGGCATCGGCATGTACATCACCCCCGCCATGCTGGGCGGCCCCGGTCAGACGACCCTGCCGCTCGTGATCGCGATCCAGATCAACGAAGCGATGGACTGGACCTTTGCCGCTGTCCTGTCGGTCGTGCTGCTACTGGTCACGGGGCTGATGCAACTGGGGGCAAACCGCTTCCTTGACTTCGAACGCCTGTGGGGAGGGGCCCGATGACCCGCCGCATCAACCTGGGCAACCTGGCCCTTTCGGTCTTTTCGATCTTGATCCTGCTGATCCTGATCGCGCCGATCCTGATCATCTTCATGGTGTCCTTCACCCCGACCGAAATGCTGCATTTCCCGCCGCCCGGTTTCTCGCTGCGCTGGTACGAGGCCTACTTCTCGGACCCCAAGTGGATGACGGCGACCCGCGTCAGCTTTGTCGTTGCGGCGCTGACGGCCGTCTTCTCGCTGGTCATCGGCTTTGCCATTTCGGTCGCGCTGGTACGCTATCGCTTCTTCGGCAAGGCCGGGCTGCGCATGCTGGTGATGAGCCCGATGATCCTGCCCAAGATCATCATCGCCGTCGGCCTCTACTTCCTCTACGTGAAGCTGCGCATCCTGGGCACCACCGGGGCGCTGGTCATGGCCCATTCGATCATCGCCATTCCCTATGTGGTCATGATCATCACCGCCTCTCTCTATTCCTTCGACCGGCGGCTGGAATGGGCGGCGCGGTCGCTGGGTGCCTCGCCCCTGCGCGCGGTCTGGCTGATCACCATCCCCAACCTGAAACCGGCCATCCTGGGCGGCGGCCTGTTCGCCTTTGTGGCCTCCTTCGATGATATCATTCTAAGCCTATTCCTAACGAAATTGACCGAACCCACCCTTCCAAGGCAAATCTGGGTAAACGTCCAGCAGACGATTGACCCCACGATTGCGGCGGTATCGACCTTCATGACGGTTGTTTCCGTGCTGGGGCTGTGGCTGGTGGCGTTGGCGCAGCGCGGTTTGAAGAAGGGATAAGGCAATGGAACGGATCGATATCGAACAGGACGACAGCCTTCCCCCCCTCGCAGCGGCCGAACGTGAGCCCGTTGTGCTGCAGGTACATCGAGAGTTGCGAAGTGCGATCCTGCGCGGACGGCTGAAGGCCGGCATGCGCATGGTCGAGACCCAGCTGAGCACACAGTTGAATGTCAGCCGTACCCCCGTCCGCGAAGCGATTTCGCGGCTGGAGGCCGAAGGGTTGGTGACCCGCAAGGCCAATGGCGGTGTCGTTGTCGCGGCTTTCGGTCAGAAAATGGAAGAGGTTGTCGTCATACGCCAGTCGCTGGAAAGCGCTGCCGTCCAGCTTGCGTGCCGAAATGGATCGGATGATGCGCTGGCCGCAATTCTGCGCGATTGCCGCGAAGCGATGCGCGCCGACGCCACCGATATCGCCAGTAGGTCGCAACGCGACCGCGCGTTCCATATCGGCATCGCCGAAGCCTCGGGCAGCATGCGCCTGCGTCTACTGATCGAGGAATTCTACGAATATTCCTTCGCGGCCATGCAAATCGAACCCACGCCGGAGGAGCGTCGCTTGCTCGAGGTGCACCACCTGGAGATCGCTAGTGCGCTGGTTCAGCGTGATGCCATCGGTGCAGAGGAAACAGTTCGCGCCCATTTCGCCGAAGTGTGGCGAATTTCGCTTGCGCACATGAACCGTGGCGAACAGCAAGACCCGGAAGCCTGAAATGACACCTTCTACTGAAAGTACTCCCGAGGGCCTTACCCCCTCGGCCTTCCGCAATGTGATGCGGGCGCCGGCGTCGTCCGTCGTTGTACTGGCGACCGGAACCGGGCAAAGACGCGCCGGATGTACGGTAACCGCGATTTGCTCGTTGTCAGACGCGCCTCCGTCACTGTTGGTTTGCCTGAACGAACGGTCTTCGGCACTGACAGCGATACTCGAGAATGGGTGTTTCAGCGCAAATTATCTGCGTGAGGCGCATGATGGCATTGCCGACACGTTTGCCGGTCGTACCGGTTTGCGAGGTAACGACCGCTTCGACGAGTCCTGGCTGCAGAGTGAGAACGGTATGCCTGTACTGACAGATGCACTCGCATCGTTCGAATGCGACGTCCGCAAAGTCACCAACTTCGGCAGCCACCATATAGTTATCGGACGTGTGCTGGCCGCACAAAGCTCATCCGCGGGCACGCCCTTGATTTATTCTACGGGTCAATATCGAAACCTTGCTTAGGCGAGCATAGGGAATCCTGTGAAATGCGGAGCTGTCTGTTCTATGGCCCGCCCCCCGATCCCGAGGGGCCTCTCTCCTAGAGAGGCCTACCCTGCCTTGTCCTTCCGTCGCCGTGGATGGGGTGGGGTGAAGGCAGGGCGCAAATGCGTAGCGCGTGTAGCGGGCGCGTACGGTTTTTTGAAGCATTAGTAGGGCAAGCTGAAATCTGTAGGGTATTAGTAGGGGAGCGGGGTACAGCCGATGACGGGCTGGTGCGACACAGAGCAAAAGATAGATTGGAAAATTGCGTTTCTCATCAGGGCTTTGTGGGGGTTGAGGGGGTGTAGTAGGTTCCCGTGCAACACGGTCCACCAAGACTGCAAAACAATTCGTAATGATGGGGTCGGGGGTTCGAGTCCCTTCAGCGGCACCACTCTTCCCTCCCTCCCGAACATGCCGACGACCACGCCCGATGGGCCGTCTTGCCGCGCACCGGGGTCCCGTCGCGCGGCTGGGGCCTAGAGGAAGCGCAGCCCGAAGACCTCTTTCAGCCCCGACAGCAGGAAGGTCGGCAGCGCGGCGATGCAGGCGCAGCCCAGCAGGATATGCCCGGGCAGTGACTGCGTGCCGAGGACGTAGTGCCCGAAGCCGCTGTAGACCGCGAGCGCCGAAAGCAGCAGCGACAGCCCCACCGCCATCAGCAGCCTCGGGTTGCCGAAGGGCGACTTGCGGAACAGCGTCGACGTGGTGCGCGCGTCGAAGATATGCCAGAGCTGCGCGAACATGATCGTGACGAAGGCCATGGTCTGCGCCATCTCGGGCCCGCCGTCGAGTGCGAGGCCGCGCTGGAAGACGTAGTAGCTGATCCCGCCCACGGCGAGGCCGCGGATCACGATGCGCTCCTTCAGGCCATCGGCAAAGAGGTCCTGGTCGCGGGGACGGGGCGCGCGTTCCATCACGTCGGGTTCGGCCTCCTCGAAGCCGAGCGCCAGCGCCGGGATCCCGTCGGACACGAGGTTGACCCAGAGGATCATCAGCGGTGTCAGGGGCGTCAGCGGATCGGCCCCCATCAGCAGGAAGGCGAAGAGGATGGTCGAGACCTCTGCCACGTTCGAGGTGAGCGCCTGGCGCACGAACTTCAGCAGGTTGTCGTAGATCCGGCGCCCCTCGCGCACGGCCCCGACAATGGTCGAGAAATTGTCGTCCAGCAGCACCAGCGCGGCGCTGTCCTTGGCGACCGAGGTGCCGGTGATCCCCATGGCCACGCCGATGTCGGCGGTGCGCAGGGCAGGGGCGTCGTTCACCCCGTCACCGGTCATTGCCGCGACCTCGCCATTGGCCTGCATGGCGCTGACGATGCGCAGCTTGTGCTCTGGCGTGACGCGGGCAAAGACGGCGGCGTTGCGACAGGCCTCGCGCAGTTGTGCATCGTCGAGGCTATCGATCTCCGAGCCGCTGTGGACGGTCTGCTCGGGCCGGGTGCGGATGCCGATCTGCTCGGCGATGGCCTGCGCGGTGATCGCATGATCGCCGGTGATCATCACCGTGCGGATACCGGCAGAGGTGGCGGCGGCGACCGCGTCGCGGACCTCGGGGCGGGGCGGGTCCATGATCCCGTGGATGCCGAGGAGGACGATGTCCTGTTCCGGGTTGGCGGTGTCGAGGGTGCCGTCCTCCGCCGGGCGGAAGGCGACGGCCAGCGTGCGCAGCGCATCGGCGCCGAAGCCCGCGATCACCGCCTCCATCTCGGCCCGGCGGGCGTCATCCAGCGGCAGCACCTCGCCCCCCATCACGACACCCGTGGCGCGCGACAGGATCACGTCGGGCGCGCCCTTGGCCACCAGAAGCTTGCGCCCGTCCGGCATGCGGACGTGAAGGCTCATCATCTTGCGGGTGGAATCGAAGGGGAAGGCCTGCAGGGTTTCGACATGGTCCTCGGCCAGCCCGGCTCGCGTGAGGCCCAGCTTGGCGCCCGCGACCACGAGCGCCCCGTCCGTCGGGTTGCCCTGGATCGCCGGGCGGCCGTCCTCCTCGATCAGCACCGCGTCGTTGCAGTAGACCGAGACCTCCAGCATGTGCCGCAGGTCCTCCTCCTCGGCCAGCACCGCCTCGGCCCCGTCGGGCCCGACGAAGGCCCCCTTGGGGGCGAAGCCTTCGCCGCTCACCTGCCATGTCTTGCCGCCGGCCCAGCACCGCATCACCTGCATCTGGTTCTGGGTCAGCGTACCGGTCTTATCGGAGCAGATCACCGAGGTGGTGCCGAGGGTCTCGACCGCCGAGAGTTTCCGCGCGAGGGCATGGTTCTGCACCATCCGCTGGGAGCCGAGGGTGAGGACGATGGTCACCACCGTCGGCAGCCCCTCGGGGATCGCGGCAACGGAGAGCGAGATGCCGGTGCTCAGCATCTCGGTCAGGGTCATGCCATGGAAGATGCCGATGCCGATGACGATCGCCACCACGCCGAGCGCCGCCCCGATCAGCACCTTCGAAAGCTTGTCTATCCGGGTCTGAAGCGGGGTTTTCGGCTCTGCCGTGGTGGCCATCATATGCGCGATATGGCCGACCTCGGTCTGCATCCCGGTGGCGGTGACCAGCCCTTCGCCGGTGCCGGTGGTGACCTTGGTGGACATGAAACCCATGTTGAGCCGGTCCGCGAGGGTCAGGTCAGGATCGGGAATCGCGTGGGTGTGCTTGTCGACGGGTTCGGATTCCCCGGTCAGCGCGGCCTCGTCCACTGCCAGCCGTGCCGCCTGCGTGAGGCGCAGGTCGGCGGCAAGGATGTCCCCCGCCTTGAAGCGCAGCAGGTCGCCCGGCACGATCTCGGAGGCGGGGATCTCGGCCCAGGTGCCGTCGCGCCGGACCCAGGCGATGGGGGCCGCAAGTTCGCGCAGGGCGGCGAGGGAGCGGGCGGCGTTGAACTCCTGGTAGAAGCTGATCAGGGCGTTCAGCACGACGATGACGAAGATCGCCACCGCGTCGACCATATGGCCCGTCAGAAGCGAGATGACCGCGCCGAGGAGCAGGATCACAAGCAGCGGATTGCGCAGCTGTTCGAGGAGCAGCGCGAGGACGGAGGCCTGCTGGCTCTCGGCCAGCCGGTTCGGCCCGTGACGGGCAAGGCGCGCGGCGGCCTCTGCCGTTGTCAGGCCGCTGCCCGCGTCGCTTTGCAGGGACGTGGTCACCTCTGCCTCCGACTGGGCCCAGGGGGGGGCCGGGGCTGCGGGCGCGCCGGGTGCGCTGTGGTCTCTGGGGTCTGTCATCCTGCCTCTTGCCGTCGCTGTCGTCGGAGCCTTCGTCGTCGGAAGCCGCGTCTAGCCGCGGACGAGGGCCAGTTCCTCCACCTCGGAGGAAATGGTCGTGCCGGTCTCGCCCCTGAGGGCGGCGGCGATGTCGGGCAGGGCGCAGATCACCGCCCGGCCGCCGCTGGCGCGCGCAAACATCTGCGCTGCCTCCACCTTGGGCCCCATGGAGCCGGCTGGGAAGTCATAGGCGTCCATCATGTCGGGCGTGGCGCGGCGGATTGCCGTCTGATTGGGCGTTCCCCAGTCGAGGAAGACCGCCTCGGCGTCCGTGGCCACGACGAAGACATGGGCGCCGATCTCGGCGGCGAGCAGGGCCGAGCAGAAATCCTTGTCGATCACGCATTCCACGCCGGTCAGATGCCCCTCGCGGTCATAGGCGGTGGGAATGCCGCCGCCGCCCGCCGCGATCACCACCGCGCCCTGATCCAGCATCCAGCGGATCGGCCGGACCTCGAAGATGCGCTTCGGCCTGGGCGAGGGCACGACACGGCGCCACGCCGCGCCGTCGGGCTTGATGGACCAGCCCTTCTCCGCCGCGTTCTTCCGGGCCACCTCCTCCGAGTAGACCGGCCCGATGAACTTGGTGGGGTCGCTGAAGGCCGGGTCCGCGGGGTCGACCTCGACCATGGTCAGAACGGTGGCGAGCGGCGTGTCGAAGGGCAGCAGGTTGCCCATCTCCTGCTCGATCATGTAGCCGATCATGCCCATGGTCTCGCCCACCAGCACGTCGAGAGGATAGGCCTCGACCTCGGTATAGGCGGCCTCCTGCAGCGCCAGCAGCCCGACTTGCGGGCCGTTGCCATGGGTCACGACGAGGTCGTTGCCCTCCGCCAGCGGGGCCAGCGCCTGTGCGGCGATGCGCACGTTTACGCGCTGGTTCTCTGCAGTCAGCGCCTGCCCGCGCCGCAGCAGCGCGTTGCCCCCGAGGGCCACGAGGATGCGCATCTCTCAGGCCCCCAGCGTGGCCACGAGGATGGCCTTGATCGTGTGCATCCGGTTCTCGGCCTGCTCGAAGGCGATGTTCATCGGGCTTTCGAAGACCTCCTCGGTCACTTCCATCTCGGTGATGCCGAACTTGGCGGCGATGTCGGCGCCGACCTTTGTCTCGGTGTTGTGGAAGGCGGGCAGGCAATGCATGAACTTCACGTGCGGATTGGCGCATTTCTGCATCAACGCCATGTTGACCTGATAGGGCATGAGCAGCTCGATCCGGCTGGCCCAGACCTCGGCCGGCTCGCCCATCGAGACCCAGACATCGGTGTGGACGAAATCGACGCCCTCCACGGCCGAGAGGTCATCGGTGATGGTGATCCGCGCGCCGGTCTGCCGGGCCCAGTCCTGCGCCATCTCGAGGATATGCGGCTCGTTCTGGTTTTCCTTCGGGGCGATCATGCGCACGTCCATGCCCATCATCGCGCCGAGGATCAGAAGCGAGTTGCCCATGTTGTTGCGCGCATCGCCGACGTAGGCATAGGCGATCTGGGTGCGCGGCTTGTCGGCGTGTTCGACCATCGTCAGCATGTCCGCCAGCATCTGCGTCGGGTGCCAGTCGTCGGTCAGGCCGTTGTAGACCGGCACGCCGGCGTAGTCGGCCAGCTGCTGCACCATGTCCTGCCCGGCGCCGCGGAATTCGATCGCGTCGAACATCCGGCCCAGCACCCGGGCGGTGTCCTTCATGGATTCCTTGTGCCCGATCTGGCTGCCCGAGGGATCGAGGTAGGTGATATGCGCCCCCTGATCATGGGCCGCCACCTCGAAGGCGCAGCGCGTCCGGGTCGAGGTCTTCTCGAAGATCAGGCAGATGTTCTTGTCCTGCAGGGCCTTGCTTTCGCTGCGGGAATATTTCGCCCGCTTCAGGTCGCGCGCGAGGTCGAGCAGGAAGAGCATCTCCCGCTGGGTGAAGTCGGCGATGTTGAGGTAGCTTCTTCCTCTGAGATTGAGCGCCATGATGGCCTCCGTATCCTGTGGATTGACTTGGACGTGTCCGGGACATGTCCGGAACTGGTCCGGGGAGTGTCGCCGGCGTGGACGGGCGCGGGGTCAGACCGGATCGCGCAGCAGGGGGCAGGTCATGCAGTGGCCGCCGCCGCGGCCCCGGCCCAGTTCCTGTCCGTTGATCTCGATCACCTCGACCCCGGCCTCGCGGAGCCTGCGGTTGGTGAAGGTGTTGCGGGAGTAGCCCACCACCACCCCGGGCGAGAGCGCCACGACGTTGTTGCCGTCATCCCACTGCTCGCGCTCGGCCTGGAACTCGTTGCCGCCGGTGGCGATGATCTTCAGATCGTCGAGGCCCATGACCTCCTTGTAGACATCGAAGATCGAGCCGGGCTCCTCGGTGATCGCGGTGCCGCCCTTGCCGTCGGGCCGCCCCGAGAAGCAGCGGATCTCCTGCGCCACCTCCATGAAGGCGGTGACCTTGTCGCGGTCGAGGCAGGAGAACACCGTGTCGAGGTGCATCGCCGCGCGCGACTTGGGCATGACGCAGGCGACCACGCGCTCGGCCCCGCCCTGATCGAAGAGCGCCTGCGCCAGCTGGGTCACCGCCTGACGGGTGGTGCGTTCGCCCATGCCGATGAAGACGGTGCCATTGCCGATCGGCATGACGTCTCCGCCCTCGACCGAGGCGGACTGGAAGTTCTCGTCGCTGTCGCCCCACCAGATCGAGAAGTCGGCTTCGCGGAACATCGGGTGGAACTTGTAGACCGTGCGCTGGAACAGCGTCTCGGGCCGCCGCGCGGGCCAGAACATCGGGTTCACGGTCACGCCCTTGTAGATCCAGCAGGATGGATCGCGCTGGAACTGCGCGTTGGGCACGGCGGGGATGATGAAATCCGTATGCGCCATGGTGGTGCGCGCCTGCGCCTGCATGTCGGCATCTGGCAGGTCGGTCACGATGATCCCGCCCATCAGCTGCCGGGCCAGTGCCTTGCCGTCCAGCGTATCCAGCCAGGGCCGCATGTAGCGTGCGAGGCCCGGACCGCAGAGGTTGGGCGTGATCAACCGGTCGAGCAGGAAGGGCCGGGCGTCGCTGGTCTTGTCGAGCGCCTCTGCAAGCAGGTCCTGGATGTCGAAGACCTCGACCCCGCGCTGCCGCATCTGGCTGACGAATTCCGCATGGTCGCGTCGGGCCTGCTCGACCCAGAGCACATCGTCGAAAAGCAGCTCGTGGCAGTTGCGCGGCGTCAGGCGCTCATGCGCCAGCGAGGGCCGGGACACCATGACCTTGCGCAGGGTGCCGACCTCGGAGTGAACACCAAATTCCATCGTCGGGTCTCCATCTGTGGTCCATCTGTGGAACGTCCGGCGGGCCACGGTCTGCGGCCCGCGGGTGGGGATGCCGCGGGCGGGATCAGCTGAGGATCGCGCCGATGCTCAGCAGAACCATGATGAGGAGGGCCAGCCCGATCACCAGCGGCAGCACGAAGCGCAGCCAGCGGTCGAAGGACACGCGGCCGATCGCCAGCCCGCCCATCACCACCGCGAAGGTGGGGTTGAAGAGGTTCACCAGCCCGTTCGCCGACTGGTAGGCCGTCACCACGAGGTCCCGGCCGACGCCGGCGAAATCCGCCATCGGGGCCATGATCGGCATGGTCAGCGTGGCCAGCCCGGAAGAGGAGGGCACAAGGAAGGACATCAGGATCTGGATGCCGAACATCGCGTTGATGAAGAGCATCTCGCTCAGGCCCGACACCGCGCCCTCGGCGGACTGCAGGATCGTGTCGGTGATCAGCCCGGCATCCATGATGACCACGACCCCCCGGGCGACGCCGATGATCAGCGCCACGCCCAGCAGGTCGCGCGCGCCATCCACGAAGGTGTCGACGAAGGTCTTCTCGTCCATGGCGGTCGCCGCGTCGAACTTCGCCACGATCCAGACCACGACGGACATGGCGAGGAACAGGCCCGCCATCTCGCCCATCCACCAGTCGAGCCCCACGACCCCCACGATCATCACCACGAAGGTCAGGCCGAAGAGCGCGAGGATCGTCGCCCGGATCGGCGTCAGCTCGGGCAGGGTCTCGCCCTCGGTCTCGGCGGACTTGAGGAAATGGCTGCGGTTCTCCTCGGCCATGTCGGCCACGAGGGAGGCCTCGGGCGTCGCCTTGACCTTCTTCGCGTAGCGCAGGACGTAGACGATCCCCACCGCGAGGCAGACCGCGAGGATCACCAGCCGCAGGACGATCCCCTGCGTGAAGGCGATACCCGCCCCCTGCGAGGCGACGACCGTCGCGAAGGCATTGAAGGTGGAGCCCAGCGTGCCGATCCCGGCCCCCAGCATGATCACCGCGACCCCGGTCAGACTGTCGTAGCCGGCGCGGATGAAGACCGGGATGATCAGCGCGTAGAAGGCCAGCGTCTCCTCGGCCATGCCGTAGGTGGTGCCGCCGAAGGCGAAGGCCAACATCAGGATCGGGATCATCAGGTGTTCCCGCCCCCGCAGCCGCGCCAGCAGCGCGCCGATGCCCGCGTCGATGGCCCCGGTGCGGGTCACCACCATCAGGAAGCCGCCGATGATCAGCACGAAGAAGGCGACGTCGATCGCGGCGGAGGACGAGGAGCCGAGCAGCCCGGGATCATACATTCCCGCGATCGGGGCGAGGATCACGTCGGTGATCCCCTGCGGGTTCGGTTCGACCTGCTGGTAGGTGCCGGGCACCGGGGCCTCGACGCCGAGGGCCTCGTTCATCTGGCGGTCGTATGCGCCGGCGGGGATGATCCACGTCAGAACTGCCACCACGGCGATCAGGACGAAAAGGATCGTGAACGCGGTGGGGAACCGGAATTTGGACATTTCCGACCTCGTTAACACAAAACTTGAAACACGGACTTCGGAATGAAAATCGAGATTAAAGAAACGTTAACATGCGATCCGGCACGGCGCTAAATTTTTAATTCGGAAATTTCGAATGAAGGTATAGGCTTGGGGAAAGCGGCAGGGTCAGCCCGGTGCGGGGGCGTCTTCTCAATGCTAACCGCATTGAAAGTCCCGTGAATTTCTCCTCCGTGCGGCGGGTCTCAGGCGGCTTTGAGGCCGCTGCGGCAGGGGCCCGCCCGACGAGGTGAGTGTTTGGTTTCCAAGTGACGTCTGGTCGCACCCGGACAGCAGGTAGGAGGGATGCCCCGTGAGCCAGCCCGATCCACAGACGGGTGAGTCGCCCGGCCCGCAGCCGCCGTCCATGCCGCTCGCCCTGCTGCCGATCTGCGCGCTGGTCGTCCTGCTCGCCGGGGCCTACGGGCTCTATGGCGACGCCGCGGCGACCGGGCCGAACCAGATCGCGCTGATGCTTGCAGGGGTGGTGGCACTGGCGGTCGGCCATGTCTGCGGCCACGACATGGAGGACATGCGCGAGGCCGCCATGGCCAGCGTCACCACCGGGCTGCCCGCGCTCTTCATCCTGCTGGCGGTCGGGGCGCTGATCGGCACATGGGCCATGAGCGGCACCTTGGTCGCCATGGTCTACTGGGGCCTCAAGATCCTCTCGCCCGACTATTTCTATTTCACCGTCGTCCTGATCTGCGCCGCCACGGCGCTCTGCATCGGCAGTTCGTGGACCGTGGCGGGCACGCTGGGGATCGGGCTGATGGGTGTCTCGGTCCAGATGGGGCTGAACCCGGCGATAACCGCCGGGGCGATCATCTCGGGGGCCTATTTCGGCGACAAGTCCTCGCCGCTGTCGGATTCGACCAATCTCGCCACCGCGGCGGCGGGTTCGAACCTCTATGCGCATATCGTCGAGACGCTCTGGACCTCGGTGCCCTCGCTGCTGATCGCGCTTGCGCTGTTCTGGATGCTGGGCGAACCGGGAGAGTTCGATGCCTCCCCGATCACCGACCGGCTGGCGGCGGATTTCAACGTCGGCCTCGTGCCCTTCGTGCCGCTGGTCCTCGTGCTGGGGATGGCCGTCGGGCGGGTCTCCCCCTTCCTGACGATCTTCATCGGTGCCTTGGCCGGGGGCGTGGTCGCGGTGCTCATCAATCCCGGCAACGTGCTGGCGGTGGCGCAGGGCGGCGACCTGCCGCAGGCCCTCGCCCTGCTCAAGGGGGTCTGGACCGCGCTGGCCATCGGCTACCATTCCGAGACCGGGATCCCGGCGCTCGACCAGCTGCTCAGCCGGGGCGGGATGGAGAGCATGCTGATCACCATCTGGCTGATCCTCGCGGCCCTCGCCTTCGGGGGCATCGTCGACCACATCGGCGTGCTCGACCGGGTGCTGGCCCCGGTGCTGCGCGCGGCCCGGACGACCGGGCGGCTGGTCCTCGCGCTGGTGGTGACGGGGATCGGGACCAATGCGCTCGCCTCGGATCAGTACATCGCCATCGTCCTGCCCGGAAAGCTGTTCCAGCGCGCGTTCCAGCGCATGAACCTCGCCCCGGTCGTCCTGTCCCGCGCGGTGGGGGATTCCTCCACCGTGACCAGTGCGCTGGTGCCGTGGAACAGCTGTGGCGCCTACATGGCCGCGACGCTGGGGGTGGCGACGGTGAACTACCTGCCCTTCGCCTTCTTCAACCTGTTCAACCCGCTGGTGACCGTGGCCTTCGGATTCCTCGGCTGGCGCATGATCAAGCGCGACCCGGCGGCCTGAGGCTCAGCCCTCTTCGCCGCCCGAGGGCTCCAGCCTGTCGATGATCACGAAGGCCACCGCCGTGAGAGCGAAGACCACCTGCGCGGCAAGGACGAAGTAGAGGTCGTTGTTCTCCAGCTCGTTCGGGGCGAGGAAGATGTGCAGCAGGTGGATCGAGGAGATCAGCAGGATCGTCGTCGCGATGCGCACCTTCAGCCCGCCCGCCGTGGCCCCGCCCATGGAGCGCGGCAGCTGGTCCTCGTTCAGGTACATCGACGAGATGAAGATCTTGTAGCCGCTGATCACCACCATCACCACGAGGTTCGCGATCAGCACCATGTCGATCATGTCGAGGGTCAGCAGGATGATCGCGGTCCGGTTCAGCTCCCGGAACTGGGCGATGACCTGCCAGAGATAGCCGAGGAACTTCAGCTCCAGCACCAGCAGGCCGATGACGAGGCCGAGGAGCAGCGGAAGCTGCAGCCAGCGGATTTCGAGGATCAGCTGTTCGACCAGCAGGCGGACCCGGTTCGGTTTCGGGCTGCGGCGGAGGGGATCGGTCACGGGCTGATCACCCGACAGGCGCCTGCCCTGCGCCCGGGGGCGCTGTGATGCGGAACGATCGGATGGTGCGGGCTCAAGGCGGACCTCCGGGGTTACTCACACGCAGGTCCCGCATGGATCGAGCCGCGCCGCGCGGGCCGCGCCACCCGCCGGGACCTGTGGAAAGCCTATCCGGCAGGGCTCAGGACGCAAGGTTTTGATCGTCCCGAGCGGGCCTGTGAGGGGCTGGAGGGGCGCTCCTGCGCCGCTGTCGATCATCGCGGACCATGGCAGAGGCTCTGGCCCCGTGTCCGAGGGGCGCGGTCCGTTCCGGTGTCTGTCGTGACGCGGGGCACCCGCGGTCCCGTCAGTCTCCGCCGGCGGGATCGGTCGCGCGCGGCGTCGGGGCGGGCCCGCCGGACCCCGTACTGCGCGCGCCGGGCCTGCGCTCCTGCCACAGGCGCTGCGCCATCTCGCGGGCTGCGTCCGGCGTCAGGCGCGCGTCTACGGCGCGCAGGGCGACGGCGGCGGTTTCCCGGACGATCGCCTCGGCCATCGGATCGGTGACTTCGCCGTCCCAGACCGCCTGCCAGTATTCCAGCCGGTTGAACTCGGGCGTGGCGGCGCGGGTCTGCTCGGCGCGGCTGACCGCCAGCCGGGGCAGGTCTTCGTCCCATGTCGCGCCGTGCCTGAGGCAGAACAGGTGCTGCACGCCATCGGGCAGGGCCTGTGCCACGTCGCGCAGCCCGTTCAGCACGAAGCCCTCGGGCCAGCCCAGCCGGTGCATCACGTCGCGTTGCAGCCCCGGGCGGCCCAGCTGGCGCTGCCCCAGCAGGCTGACGCGCGCGCCTTCGGGGTTCAGCAGGGCCAGCACGAACTGTGCCGCCGTCGGCATCTGGATCAGCCGCCGCACCGCGCGCATCCGGCCGACCTCGGGGGCGAAGCCTTCGACCGGCAGGAAGCACAGCCGCTCCTGCCGGGCCGGTGCAACCGAGAGGCCCGCATGCAGGAAGGCCCGGTGCACCAGCCCCTCCGCCGTGCCATGGACCAGCACGCGGTAGCCGGCCCGGGCGACCAGCCGGGCGGACAGCAGGAACCACGGCGCCCCCTGCGCCCGCGGGCTGAGGTAGGCGGGCCAGTCGAGGTCCACCGGGCCGCTGCCGGGGGGCGGCCCGTCGAAGGAGGCCCGGGCGGCGCGGGTGAAGCCCGCGAGCTCCGCCTCGGTCACGCCGCGGCTCTGCAAGGCGACGAGGAGGCCGCCCAGCTGGATCGGGTGGGCCTCGTCCCGCAGGGCGATGCCGAAGGCGTCCTCGGCCTCCTCCTCCGTCATCGGCCGGGTGCGTCCGGCGGCATTGCCGATCATCGCGACATAGCCTGACAGCCGCGCAGAGCCTTCGGGCGAGGCACTGGCGCGGGCCAGCCTGCGCGACAGCATGGCGGCATCGGGCCCGCCGCCGAAGGGCGCGGCCTCGTCGAGGGAGAGTGGCGGGTGCGGGGTCAGCGGCGCGGCCTTGGCCGGGCGGGGGGCCAGCAGGGCGTTGGCCTCCGACACCAGCGCCCGCAGGCGCAGCCGCAGCTCCTCCGCGAAGGGGGTGGGGATCATGCCGGTTCCGGTCCGCTCGAAGAGTGGATCGCCGTAGTGGCTGCGCAGCTGTTTCAGCATCCGGCTCATCGCCGGGGTGCTGAGCCCCATGCGCGCGGCGGCGCGGCCCACGCTGCCCTCGACCAGCAGCGCGTCGAAGGCCACCAGCAGACGGAACTGGGCCGGGTCGGCAAGCGGGGTCTCAAGCGGCTGGGGATCGGTCATCGGGCAAATTTCGCTGCGGTTAACTTGGAATGATTCAAAAACGGAACGCTTTGAACTCCGTCCTACATAGATATAGCCGATAAAAACAGTCGGAAAGAGGGTGCCTCCCCTCGGTCTCTTTCCACCGGGCCCTGCCAGGGGCCGCCCCTTCCCCCGGGGCGCCCGTCCCAAGCCAACGCCCCTTGGTTGATGTTCACCGGTTCCGTGCCGGTCCCCGATCTCAAGGAGTTTCTCATGCGTTCCCTTCTCGGCGCCGTCCTGCTGGCCTGTTCGGCCACCACCCTCAGCGCGCAGGACGTGACCGTCCAGACCGCCCGCGGCGATGTCACCCTCGACGGCCTGCCCGAAACCGTGGTCACCATGGACCTTGCCGTGCTCGACCTGATCGACGCCATCGGCGGCGAAGTCGCGGGCGTGCCGACCATGGTCCTGCCCGAGTATCTCTCGAAATACGACGCCGACAGCTACACCAAGCTCGGCTCGCCCTTCGAGCCGAACGTGGAGCAGGTGGCGGCGCTGCAGCCCGACCTGATCATCGTCGCGGGCCGCTCCGCGCAGGCCTATGACGAGCTCGCCCGGATCGCCCCGATCATCGACCTGACCGCCGAGACGACGGACATGCTGGCGTCGATCAAGCGCAACGCGGCGACGCTCGGCACGCTCTACGGTGCCGAAGAGGCTGCCGAGGACAAGGTGGCGGAGCTGGAAACCGCCCTTGCCGAGGTCAAGGCCAGGGCCGCCGAGGCCGGCCCCGCGCTGACCCTGCTGACCACCGGCGGGCGGATGAGCACCCATGGCGACGCGGGCCGCTTCGGCATCCTCTACAACGAGATGGGCTTCACCCCGGCGATCGAGGAGGTGAAGGCCGGCAACCACGGCCAGCCGATCTCCTTCGAGTTCATCCGCGAGGTGAACCCGAACTGGATCTTCGTGGTGGACCGGGATGCCGCCATCGGCCGTGATGGCCAGCCTGCGGCGCAGATGCTGGACAATGCGATGGTGAATGGCACCGCCGCCGCCGAGGCCGGGCATATCGTCTACCTCGAGCCGAGCCACTGGTACCTCGTCGGCGCGGGCGTCACCGCGATGATCGACAGCGCCACGGCGATCTCGCAGGCGCTCGACAACTGAGGCATGGGTGAGCGGCGCGGTGGACATATCGCCCTCAGGGGCCCGGGGCGGCAGTGACCGCGCCGGGGCCCTGCTGGTCTGGGGCGGGCTGCTGGCGCTGGTCCTGCTGGCCGGGGTCAGCCTCGTGGTCGGTGCAGGGCAGCTGGGCCTGCGCGGGCTGCTGGCCGATCCCGACACCGCGGGCCTGCTGCTCACCAGCCGCCTGCCGCGCACCGCGGCGCTGATCCTCGCCGGCATGTCCTCGGCGATCACCGGGCTGATCATCCAGCGGCTGGTGCAGAACCGCTTCGTCGATCCCACCACCATGGGCACCGTGGACAGTGCCGCCCTCGGGCTGCTGCTCGCGGTGATCTTCCTGCCTGCCGCCTCGCCGATGACCCGCATGGGCATCGCCGCGCTCTTCGCATGGGGCGGCACCGGGCTCTTCCTGCTGCTGCTGCGCGCGGTGCCCCGCCGCTCGCCGCTGATGCCACCGCTGCTGGGGATTTCCTATGGCGCGGTGATCGGGGCGGCGGCCAGTTTCATCGCGTGGCAGATGGACCTGATGCAATCGCTGGGCGCGTGGATGTCGGCGGATTTCTCCATCGTCCTCTCGGGCCGGTACGAGATGCTCTACCTCGCCGCGGGCTTTACCGCGCTGGCCTGGGTCTTTGCCGACCGCTTCACGCTGGCGGGCCTTGGTGACAGCATGGCGAAGACGCTGGGGCTGAACCCCGGTCAGGTGCTGGCTCTGGGGATCACCATCGTCGCCGCCGTGGCGGGCTGCATCGTGGTGACCGTGGGCTTCATCCCCTTCCTCGGCCTCATCGTGCCGAACCTCGTGTCGCGCCGCGTGGGGGACAACCTGCGCCGGGCGCTGCCCGCCGTGGCCCTGCTGGGCGCGGTGATGACGCTGGCCTGCGACATCGCGGGGCGGCTGATCTTCCACCCCTACGAGCTGCCCATCGGCGTGACCATGGGCGTGCTGGGGGCGGTGGTCTTCCTCGTCCTGCTGCTGCGGAGCCAACGCGCATGAGCCCCGACACCCGTATTCACAGGGCCCGCGTGCTGGCCCTGTCGCTGGGCGGGCTGATGGCGCTGGCCGTGGCGGTCTACATGACCCTCGGCGCGGTCGGCAGCTGGTCCTTCGTGCTGTCCTACCGGGGCGAGAAACTGCTGACGATCCTCTTGGTGGCCTGGGCGGTACCGGTCTCGACCGTGCTGTTCCACGTCATCTCGCGCAACCAGATCCTGACGCCCTCGATCATGGGGTTCGATGCGCTCTTCATGCTGATCCAGACGCTGGCGGTCTTCCTGATCGGCGCGGCCACGGTGACGCAATGGCCGCCGGTCCTTGTCTTCCTCGGCGAGCTGACGGCGATGGTGGCCTTCTCGACGCTGCTCTTCCGCTGGCTCTTCGGCCGCATCGCGCAGAGCCTCGAACTGCTGCTGCTGGTGGGCATCATCTTCGGCGTGCTCTTCCGGTCGGTCGCGGGGCTGCTGCAACGGCTGATCGACCCGGGCGAATTCCTCGTGCTGCAGGACCGGCTCTTCGCCTCCTTCTCGGGCGCCGATCCGCAGGTGCTGGCCATGTCGGCCGCGCTGGTGGCGGCGGCGAGCCTCTGGGCGATCTGGCGGCTGCCCGCGATCGACGCGATGATCCTCGGGCGCGACGGGGCGCTGGCGGTGGGTGTGCCGCACCGGCGCATGACGGCCGAGGTCTTCCTGATCGTGACCCTGCTGGTCGCCGCCGCCACCGCCCTCGTGGGGCCGATCACCTTCTTCGGCCTGCTGGTGGCCAACCTTGCCTATCGTCTGCTGCCCGGCGCACCGCTGCGCCTGACCCTGCCCCTGGCGGGCCTGCTGGGCGCGCTGCTGCTGGTGGGCGCGCAGGTGGTGCTGGAGCGCGTGCTGGGCTTCACCGGGACCGTCGGCATGGTGATCGAATTCCTCGGCGGCCTTCTCTTCATCCTCCTTCTGATCGAGCGTGCCCGATGATCCGTGTCGAAAACCTTGGCAAAACATACGCTGGCGACTGGGTCGTGGACGTCGAGGCGCTGGAACTGCCGCGCGGCGGGCTGACGGCGATCATCGGCCCGAACGGCGCGGGGAAATCCACGCTGCTCTCGATGATCTCGCGGCTCCAGACCCCGGACCGGGGGCATGTGACGCTGGACGGGCAGGACATCCTTCGGATCAAGGGCGACGTGCTGGCCCGGCAGCTGACGGTGCTGCGGCAGGACAATGCCATGACCGCGCGGCTGACGGTGGCCGACCTCGTGGCCTTCGGGCGCTACCCCTATTCCAAGGGCCGCCTGACCGAGGCCGACCGGGCCGAGATCGAGCGCGCACTGGCGCTGGTGGACATCGCGCCCTACCGGCACCGCTTCCTCGACGAACTGTCTGGCGGGCAGCGGCAGCGCGCCTTCATCGCCATGGTGCTGGCGCAGGACACGGAATACGCCTTCTTCGACGAGCCGCTCAACAGCCTCGACATCCGGCACGCCGTCTCGGTCATGCATCTGCTGCGGCGCGCGGCCGAGGATCTGGGCAAGACCGTCGTGACGGTGCTGCACGACCTGAATTTCGCGGCCCGCCATGCGGATCGCATCATCGCCATGAAGAACGGACGTTTGCAGGTGGTGGGGAGGCCCGACGAGGTCATCCGCCCGGCCATCCTGCGCGACCTCTACGGGCTGGATCTGGACGTGACCGAGCGGCAGGGGAAGCCGCTGGTCGATGTGTTCGGCTAGCCCGCAACGTGCCCCGGTTGAACGGGGCCATATCCCGGCGCCCCTCTCCCGGTGCCGACAAAATGCCTTCTCCCATCCAGCTATGGCCCTGCGGGGGCAGCCAGAGGCGGACACGGGCACTCACGTGAAACGGAAGGACAGTCCCTTGACCCACTCCCTCATCGGCCGCCTGCGGCGGTCCAGTGCCATCGGCCTCACCGGTCTGCTGGCGGCCACGCCGCTGGCCGCGCAGGACAGCGACGACACCAGCGTGATCGCGCTGGACGAGATCATGGTGCAATCCGCCTCGGGCGGCGAAACCACGGTGCAGGATGCGCCGGCCTCGATCTCGGTCATCGACGGCGAGACCATCGAGAAGGAAGGCGCGCGCGAGTTGACCGACGTGCTGCGCAAGATCCCCGGCCTGAACCTGACGCGCGGCAACAGCGGCACCAATGATGTGTCCTTCCGCGGCATGTCCTCCAGCCGGACGCTCTACCTCGTCAACGGCAAGCGGATCAGCTCGTCCGGTGCGATGCTGCGCGACTATCAGGGTGATCTGAGCACGATTCCCGTGGATGCCATCGACCGGATCGAAGTGGTCCGGGGTCCGATGTCCACGCTCTACGGCTCTGACGCCATGGGCGGGGTGATCAACATTATCACCAAGGAGCCCGGCGACATCTGGTCCGGCTCGGTCACGGCGGAATACACCACGGGCTCTGACGACACGACGGCGCCGAGCCGCCAGATCTCGGGCTACTTCAGCGGCAAGCTCTCCGAGACGGTGAACATGGCGATCTGGGGCAAGTATTCCAAGCAGGCTGCGCCGAAGCCCTTCACCTACGTCGACGAGGAGGGCGAAGAGGCTTCCGTCAGCGGGACGCTCGGCTCCAAGGTGCACCAGATCGGGACGTCGCTGACATGGTCGCCCAGTTCTGCCGTCACCTGGGGCGTCGAGGCGACCCACAGCCAGGAAAACTACCTCGCCTACGACGATCACGACGGCAATCGCCTGAAAAAGACCGGCGTCGCGCTGACCAACGACTGGCAGATCGCCGGTGGCACCCTGTCGACCTACCTGCGCTATGAGCACAGCACCAATGAGCCCTGGGAGAGCGACGGCTATTGGGGCGACGCGATCGAATATGACACGGTCACCCTCGAAAGCCGGTACAACAACTTCGCCTATATCGCCGACCGCGAGCTGGAATACACCTTCGGCCTCGAAGTGGCGCGGGACAAGCTGAAGGACAACCAGACCAACCGCAACAACGCCGAGATCGGCGGCTCGGTCGTGACCGGTGCGCTCTATGCCGAGGGCCGCTACCAGGTGACCGATGCGCTGAAGCTGACGGCTGGCCTGCGCCTCGACCAGCACGAGGAATACGGCCTCCACGTTACGCCGCGGATCTACGCGAACTATGACCTTGGCAGCGGGCTGATGCTGAAGGCGGGGTATTCGCAGGCCTTCGTCGCGCCGGACCTGCGCTCGCTCAACCCCGATTACCTGATCGCCTCGCGCGGGAATGGCTGCAAACCCTATCCCGGGCCCTGCAACATCATCGGCAACCCCGACCTCGAACCCGAAACCTCGGACAACTACGAGATCGGGCTGAACTACCAGGGCGCGGGCCTGTCGTGGGAGGTGACGGCCTTCTACAACGACGTCACCAACATGTTCGGCGCCATGCGCACCGGTGAGCAGAACGAGAGCGGCTACGACATCTTCCAGCGCACCAACATCGACGAAGGCCGCACCGCCGGTGTCGAGGGTGGCATGTCCTTCGACGTGAGCCCCGATCTGACCTGGTCGAACACCTTCACCTGGATCGCCCTGTCGGAGTTCAAGTACGACTTCATGGACGAGACCTACCCGATGGCCACCACGCCCGAGCTGAACATCACCACCGGCCTATCGTGGCGGGCGAATGACCGGCTGACCCTGAACGGGCAGGTGACCTATGTCGGGCGTCAGGCGGGCTACATCACCGAGGCCTCGCTGGGCGAGGACGAGGCCAATGCCGTGCCCGCGGGGCAGAACAGCGATCCCTACTTCCTCGTGGATGTCGGCATGACCTACGACGTGACCGACAATGCCCGGGTGAATTTCGGGATCGACAACCTGTTCGACCAGCAGCCCGACGACACGGTGTCGTATCGTGAAAATGGGCGGCTGTTCCGGGTCGGCCTGACGACGCGGTTCTGAGACCTGCTCTCCCGACGCTGTCGGCGGTGCCACCCACCGCCGACGGCCGGGTCCGGGCCCGCGTCCCGCGTTGGGGCCGGGGGCCCGCATCAGGAGACAGGACCAAGTGACAGGACCACCGGCGGCATCTCCGCCGGGGGTCGTTTTTCGACGGGGTAGGCCGTCAGGCGAAGACCTTTGCGCGCTCCGCCCGAACCGCCGCCCGAACCGCCGCCCGAACCGCCGCCCGAACCGCCGCCCGCCACCGCCGCTTGTCATGCCGCGCGTTCCGGCGTATCGAAGGCGCAAGGTGCCGGGCACCTGCCGCCTGCAGACATGTGTCACGGTGAAGCCCGGAGCGTTACGACATCTCACCCCCGAAGCATTTCGAAGGTGGGCAATGCAGGCACCCTCCCGATCCGAAATGCCTCTCCGGAGGAGTGAGCGATGTCCCGAAGACACGCATCTTTACGATTTGAGACCACATCCCCTGTGCCGATCCCTGTGCCGATCCCTGTGCTGACGGGCGCGGGCGGGGCACGCCGCCGCGCAACGGACGCCACCCCGCCAAGGCAGGTGGAGGGGGCGTCATGACCCTTACCATCGACGCCGCCAAGGCGCAGGCCAAGGCCCTGCGGCAGGCCCTCGCCGCGCAGGGCACCGCGGTCAGCCATTCACAGGCGCTCGAACTCGTGGCGCAGCAGCATGGCGCGCGGGACTGGAACACGCTGCACGCGCGGCTGGGTCTCGGCAATGCGCCGCCGGAGCTGAAACTCGGGTCCCGGGTCGAGGCGCGCTACCTCGGGCAGAGTTGCCGGGGCGAGGTCGTGGGCTTGTCCGGTCCCGAGGGCTTCCGCAAGGTCGAGATCAAGCTGGATGCGCCCGTGGACACCGTGCAGTCCGAGCATTTCTCGAACTGGCGGCACCGCATCCGCGCCACGCTGGACACCGAGGGCCGCAGCCACAGCTGCACCTCGGACGGCAGGCCGCATCTGGTGGTGGATCGGGTGCTGGGCTGAGGCGGCAGAGGCCGACGCCGAGACATGATGCCCGATGCCGGGAGGTGGGTTGCCTCAGGCCCTTATCACAGGCGCGCAACCTCAGGCTCGGCTCAATCGGCCCGGTCGGACAGGCACGGCACTGTAGGCCCTTAGACTCAGGCCCTTAACCACACGCCCGGTCGGACAGGTGCCGGACGACCTCCGAGGGTCATCCGGCGCCTGTCCCGGCTGTGAAACGGGCAGGGGGCTCAGCCCTCCTGCGCCGCGACCTGAACCAGAGCGGTATGGGCGCTGCTGCCCTGCGCGAGGCGTGAGGTGCCCACGTCCTTCGTCAGGACGTTGGGGTTGCCGTGCGGGTCGATGTTGCCGCCGGGATCGCCGAACCATGCACCTGTGGGCAGGGCCACGACGCCGGGGCGGATATCCTCACTCACCTGCGCACGGGCCCGCACGGCGCCACGGGCGTTGAAGACCCGCAGCAGCATCCCGCTTTCGATCCCGCGCGGGGCGGCATCGGCGGGGTGGATCAGCAGCGTTTCGGGCCGGGCGCCGGGACGGTCGGCAAGCGCGGCCTCCAGCTGGCTGTGCAGCTTGTCGCCGGGCTGCGGAGAGACGAGGTGCAGCGGCGTGGCCTCGGAGGCAGTGCCCAGCCATTCGCTGGGCGGCAGCCAGACCGGATGGCCCGGGCAATCGTCGTAGCCAAAGCCGTCGATCGTCTCCGAGAAGATCTCGATCCTGCCCGAGGGCGTCTTGAGCGCGGCCCCCTCCGGATCGGCCCGGAAGCGCGACAGCACCGTCTCCTGAGGCCCGGTCAGGATGATCGGCAGGCGGACCCAGTTCTTCTCCCGCAGGGCCTCCAGCGTCGGAACGTCGATCCCGTCGGCCTGCGCGCGGTCGTGGTAATCGGCATAGAGCGCCTCGATCCATTCGGTCGAACTCAGGCCCTCGGTGAACACCGCCTCCACATCGCCTTTCATCCGCGCGGCGATCCCGGCGAAGATGTCGTAATCGTCCCGGGCCTCTGCCACGGGCGGGATCATCTGCGGCATGTGGAAGAGGTATTCATCCATCGAGGAGCGCCCGATGTCCTCCCGCTCGTAGGAGGTGGTGGCGGGGAAGACGATGTCGGCGCGTTTCGCCGTGGGCGTCCACCAGATCTCGTTCACGAGGATCGTCTCGGGCCGCTGCCACGCGTCGTGCAGGGCGTTCAGGTCCTGATGGTGGTGGAACGGGTTGCCGCCGGCCCAGTAGATCAGCCGGATATCGGGGTAGGGGCCGCGCCGCCCGTTGAAGTCATAGTCCTGCCCGGGGTTGCGCAGCATGTCCGCGATCCGCGCCACGGGGATCACGGTGGAGACCGCGTTGTCGCCCTGCGGCAGGGTCATCCCGCCCATCCGGCGCAGCACCTTGCCCACGCCGCCGATCGCACCGTAGCCATAGCCGACACCGCCGCCGGGCAGGCCGATCTGCCCCAGCATCGCCGCCAGGACGGCGGACATCCAATAGGGTTGCTCCCCATGTTCGCCGCGCTGCAGGGACCATGCCACGGTGATCAGCGTGCGGCCCGCCGCCATCCGGCGCGCCAGCGTGCGGATCGTCCCGGCGTCGCAGCCACAGATCGGGGCGGCCCACTCGGGCGTCTTGGGCGTGCCGTCGCTCTCGCCCATGAGGTAGGGGCGGAACCGTGCGAACCCGGTGCTGTAGCGGTCGAGGAAGGCATGATCCGTCAGCCCCTCCTCCTCCAGCACGTAGGCCAGCGCCAGCATCAGCGCCGTGTCCGAGGCCGGCGTCAGCGGCAGCCAGTCGCAGCCCTCGGGGGCATCTACGCGCTGCGGGCCCACGTTGAGGCAATAGGTGCCCTTTGCCAGCAGCTTGGCAATCCAGCCCGCCGTGCCATGTTCCGTCACGCCGCCCATTGAGACCTGCGAGTTCTTGGGATTGATCCCCCCGAACATCACGATGGTATCGGTGTGGTCGTGGATCACTTCCCAGCTGTCCTGATTGTCGTAGATCAGGCTCAGGAAGTTCTCGCCGAAGACATGGGGCATGATCGACTGGGCGCAGCCGGTGGAATAGCTGCCGAAGGAGGCGATATAGCCGCCCATGGCGTTCAGGAACCGGTGCACCTGGCTCTGCGCATGGTGGAACCGCCCGGCGGAGGACCAGCCGTAGGAGCCGCCGAAGATCGCCTCGTTGCCGTGGGTCCTGCGCACGCGGTCCAGTTCCTGCGCCGCGATCTCCAGCGCCTCGTCCCAGGGCAGGTCGACGAACTCATCGCTGCCGCGGCCCTCCTTGCGGCGGCCCTCAAGCCAGCCGCGCCGGATCGCGGGGCGCTGGATGCGCGTCGCGTGATGCACGGCGGCAGGGATGACATAGGGCACCGCATGGGGGTTCGGGTCATTGGCGAAGGGCCGGGCGGCCACGATGCGGTCGCCCTCCACGTCCACCTCGAAGGCGCCCCAGTGGCTGGATGTCACCCTTGTCTGTCGTTGCGATCCATCGGCCATCTGTCGTCTCCTGTTGCGCGGCGCGACCCTACTGCCGGGTCCCGCCGGGGGGAAGCGGGCGCGCCGCAAAGGGCCCCCTGCGCGGGGGGCCATTCCCTTGCGCTGCCCGAAGCCTGTGCGATGACTCTTGCGTCGGTTGCAAGTAATCTTGGGATATTTTCAATTTTAGAAACGAATCCGCCGCGCTAGGCTTCGCTTACGTTTTGGGAGGAACCTTATCATGAATTTCCGCTTGCGCGCTCTTGGCGCTGCAAGTGCCATTGCACTTGCCCTGTCCTTCGGACCGGCCCACGCCGGCAAGAACGACGATACGCTTCGCGCCGCCATGGCCGAAGAGATCCTGAACCTCGACTACAACTACACCACCAAGCGCGAGTACATCATCCTCGCGCAGCTGACCGATGCCACGCTCTTCACCATCGACCCGGACACGCAGGAGGTGCAGCCCTCCATCGCGACCGCCTATGATTTCGTCGATGACACCACGCTGGACGTGACCCTGCGCGAGGACGTCAAGTTCCACGACGGCAGCACCCTGAGCGCCGAGGACGTGGCCTACAGCTACAACTGGATCAAATCCCCCGAGAGCGAGTCGAATGCCACCGGCGTCGTTTCCCGCTGGCTGGAGAACGCGGAGGTCGTTGCGCCGAACAAGGTGCGCTTCCACCTCGCCTCGGTCTATCCGCTGGTGATCCGCGACATGGCGAACCGGATCATGATCCGCAAGGCCGGCACCTATGACGTCAACGGCACGATCAACCGCGACGCCATGGCGAGCGACCTGATCGCGACCGGCCCCTACAAGGTCACCTCCTTCGAGCCGGGCACAGAACTGGTGCTGGAACGCTTCGAGGACTACTTCGGCGACAAGCCCGCGATCCAGAAGATCATCGTGCGCAACATCCCCGACGTGGGCACCCAGCAGGCCGAGCTGATGTCGGGCGGCGTGGACTGGATGTTCAAGGTGCCGCTCGATCTGGCCGAGAGCCTCGGCAAGACGCCGATGGCCTCGCACCTCAGCGGCGCGGACCTGCGGGTGGGCTTCATCGTCCTTGACGCCCATGGCTACACCGATCCGGAAGGCCCGCTGACCGATGTTCGCGTGCGGCAGGCGATCAACCACGCGCTGAACACCGAGGAGATGGCGAAATACCTGATCGGCGGCTCTGCCGAGGCGATCCACACCGCCTGCCACCCGGCGCAGTTCGGCTGTGACCAATCCGTCACTGCCTATCCCTACGATCCCGAGAAGGCCAAGGCCCTGCTGGCCGAGGCAGGCTTTGCCGATGGCTTCCCGCTGGAGCTCTGGGCCTATCGCGACAAGGCCGCGGCCGAGGCCGTGGCAGCGGATCTTACCGCCGTGGGCATCAAGGTGAACCTGCGCTACGTCAAGCTGGAGAGCCTGAACCAGGCCCGCGCGGCCCGCGATATCCCGGCCTACTTCGGCACCTGGGGCTCGGGCGGCACGGCGGATACGGCAGCCATCGCGCGCATCCACTTCTCCGACAGCGACCGCAACATGTCGGGCGATGCGGACCTCGAGACGCTGGTCCTCTCGGCCGAACAGACGGCGGATCAGGAGAAGCGCAAGGAGATCTACTCCGAAGCTCTCGGCAAGATCGCGGACGAAGCCTACTGGGCGCCGCTCTTCACCTATTCGGCGAACTACCTCGTCTCGCCGGACCTCGACTTCCCGCTCGATCCGGACGGGCTGCCCCGCCTGCAGCACGCCAGCTGGAAATGATGCCGGTGGCGGGGCCCGCGCGGCCCCGCCAGACCGCCTGACCCCGGTTCGCCAGACCCAGCCGGTCTGACCCCGCCCGCCTGATCCCAGCCGGAGACCACAATGCTCAGATACATCGCGCTCAGGGGGCTCCTCGCCCTGCTCGTGGCCTTTACCGTGTCACTTGCCGCCTTCTTCCTTCTCAACGTCGCCACAGACCCGGCGCAGGCCATCGCCGGCGAGGACGCCACCCCCGACGTGGTGGAGGCGATCCGCGCCCGCTACGGGCTCGACCAGCCGATGCCGGTGCGCTACGCCGAATGGCTCGGCGGGGTGCTTCAGGGCGATTTCGGGGAAAGCTACTACTGGCACAAGCCGGTGGCGGAACTGGTCGTCGATCGCGCCGATGAGACCCTGACACTGGCCTTTTCGGCCCTTGCGGTCACCATCCTGATCGCCATCCCGCTGGGCGCCCTCGCCGCGCTGAACCCCAACAGCTGGATCGACCGCTTCGCCCTTGGCGTCGCCGTCTCGGCGCAGGCGGTGCCGAACTTCTGGCTCGGGCTGATCATGATCATCCTCTTCGGCGTCATGGTCCCGATCTTCCCGGTGTCGGGCGATGACACGTGGCGCCACTTCGTCCTGCCGGCCTTCGTGCTGGGGGCCTCCTCGGTGCCGGCCGTGATGCGGCTGACGCGCACCGGCCTGATCGAGGTCATGGGCGCCGACTACATCCGCACTGCACGGGCCAAGGGCTTCCGCGGCTGGCCGTTACTGCAACGCCACGCGCTGCGCAATGCACTGCTCCCGGTGATCTCGGTCCTGGCGGTGCAACTGGGCCAGAAATTCGGCGGCTCCGTCATCACCGAAAGCATCTTTGCCATCAACGGGCTGGGACGGCTGGCACTGGAATCGATCCTCGGCGCGGACATCCCGACCGTGCAGATGCTGATCTTCGTCTTCGCCATCGTCTTCGTCGCCATGAACCTGCTCGCCGACATCCTGAATGCGGCGCTTGACCCGAGGATCCGGATCGGATGACCGACACTGACATGACACTCGCCGCCGTCGAAAGCGGCCCGGAGGCCGAGGCCGAGGGGCTGACCCCCGGCCAGATCTTCCGCCAGAGGCTCTTTGGCCACACCGGTTTCCTGATCGGGGCGGGCCTGCTGCTGCTGATCGCGCTGATCGCCCTGCTGGCGCCCTACATCGCGCCGCACGATCCCTTCCAGCAATCGCTGGCCAACCGGATGCTGCCCCCCGTCTGGGCCGAGGGCGGCAATCCCGACTACCTGCTGGGCACCGACCAGAACGGGCGCGATTACCTGTCGCGGCTGATCTACGGCACCCGCGTCTCGATCACCATCGGGGTTGGCGCGGCCACCATCGGCATGCTGATCGGTGTCACGCTGGGGGTGCTTGCGGGCTATTTCGGTGGCTGGGTGGACCACGCCATCAGCTTCCTGCTGACCGCGCAACTGGCGCTGCCGGGGCTGCTGCTGGCCATGGCGCTGGTCTTCATCATCGGCCCCTCGATCTGGGTCGTGATCGGGATCGTGGGCGTGCTGCACTGGACCTATTACCTCGTGGTGACACGGGCCGCAACGCAGCGCATCCGCAGCCTCGATTTCGTCGCCGCCGCCGCGGCCTCGGGCGCCACCCCGCGCCAGATCATCTGGCACGAGATCCTGCCCAACCTCGCCTCCTCGATCATCGTGATCTTCACCTTCGAACTGGGCATCGCGATCCTTGCCGAAAGCTCGCTCAGCTTCCTGGGCGTCGGTATCCAGCCGCCCACGCCGTCCTGGGGGCTGATGATCGCCGAGGGCAAGCAGGCCATGTTCTACCGCCCGTGGCTGGTGGTCCTGCCGGGCATCTGCCTCTTCCTGCTGGTCATCGGTGCCAACCTGATGGGCGACGGGCTGCGTGACATCACCTCGCCGGAGGGCCGTTCGAAATGACCAGACTTCTCGATATTCAGGGCCTCTCCGTCGCGCTGCCCCTGCCCAACGGCACGCTGCACGCGGTGCGCGATGTCTCCCTCTCGCTCGATCAGGGCGGCACGCTGGGGATCGTGGGCGAAAGCGGCTCGGGCAAGTCCATGTCGGCGCTGGCGCTGATGCGGCTGCTGCCGCGCGGAGCCGACTGTCAGGCGACGCGGCTTGCCCTCGCCGGGCAGGACCTGCGCGATCTGGACGACCGCAGTTTCACCCGGCAGATCGCCGGCCCCCGCATCGGCATGATCTTCCAGGAACCGATGACCTCGCTCAACCCGGTCTACACCATCGGCCGCCAGATGACCGAGGGTGCGGTGATGCGCGGCCTGCTGTCGGGTACCGAGGCCCGCCGCAAGGCCATCGACCTGCTGGACCGCGTCGGCATCCCCGATCCCGAGGGACGCATGGGGCAGTATCCGCACCAGATGTCCGGTGGCCAGCGGCAGCGTGTCATGATCGCCATGACCCTGATGCTGGACCCCGACCTGCTGATCGCGGACGAGCCGACGACGGCGCTCGATGTCACGGTGCAGGCGCAGATCCTCGACCTGCTGGATGACCTGCGGCGCGAGCGGCAGATGGGCATGATCCTGATCTCCCACGACCTCGCCGTGGTGGCCGAACGCTCGGACCACGTGGCGGTGATGTACGGCGGTGAGATCATCGAACAGGGCGCGTCGCAGGCGGTGCTGCGGGCCCCCGCGCATCCCTATACACAGTCCCTGTTGCAAGCGATTCCGCAGTTGGGCGATGCGCCTGCGCGGCTCGGTGCCATCCCCGGCACCGTGCCCTCGCTGATGTCGCAACCCAAGGGCTGCGTCTTCGCGCCCCGCTGCGCCCATGCCCGGGCCGAGTGTACCGCCGCCCGCCCGCCGGAGCGGCAGCATGGACCCGATCATTCCTGCCTCTGCGTCCTTACGACGCCCCCCACGGGCCGCCGCACGGCCGAGCCCCTGCGCGCCCATGCGGAACCCGTGGGCGAGGCGGTGATCAGCGCCCGCGCGGTTTCGCAGGTGTTCCACAGTCGCAAGGGGCTCTTCGGCCCGAAACGCGAGATTCAGGCTCTGAACAAGGTGGATTTGACCCTGAAGCGCGGTGAGACGCTGGCCCTGATCGGCGAGAGCGGGTCCGGCAAGTCGACGCTGGCGCGCATCCTGCTGGGGCTGGCCACGCCGACCTCGGGCGAGGTGACGATGCTGGGCCGCCCGGTGGCGGAACTCAGCGGGGCGGAACGGGCGGGCTTCGTCCAGCCGATCTTCCAGGATCCCTATTCCAGCCTGAACCCGCGCCGCCGCCTGTCCGAGATCATCGCCCGGCCCCTCGTCCTGCGGGGCGAGAAGGAGCGCGCTGATCAGGCCGTGCGCGAAGCGATGGACCTTGTCCGCCTGCCGAAACGGCTGCTTCATGCCTATCCCAGCCAGCTCTCCGGCGGGCAGCGGCAGCGGGTGGCCATCGCCCGCGCCCTCGTGACCCGGCCCGAGGCGCTGATCTGTGACGAGCCGACCTCGGCACTCGATGTCTCGGTACAGGCGCAGATCCTCAACCTGCTCGACGACCTGCGCGCCGAAATGGGGCTGACCTGCCTGATCATCACCCATGACATGGCCGTGGTGCACCAGATCGCGGACCGCGTCGCCGTCATGTACCAGGGCCGCATCGTGGAGGAGGGGGCGACCGCGCAGGTCCTCTCCCATCCCAGCGATGCCTATACGATCAACCTGCTGGCGGCCGCGCCCAGATTCGAGACGAAACCAGACGAAATCGAGGTGGCCGAATGAATTCTCCCGGCAAGGTCCTCACTGCGGCGACATTGTTTTCACGTGAAACGCTCTGGCAGTCCTGGCTGGACGTGGAGGCCGCCCTGGCCGAGACGCAGGCCGAGATGGGGATCATTCCCGCTGAGGCCGCCGTGGCGATCCGCAAGGCCGCCACGCTGGAAACCCTCGGCGTCGAGGCACTGGAGGCCGACATCCGGCGCACGCTGGCGCCCGTGCTGTCACTGACGCGGCTGCTGTCGCAGGCCGCCGGGCCCGCAGGCGATTACGTCCACTGGGGGGCCACCACGCAGAACGTGATGCAGACCGGGCGCATCCTGCTGATCCGGCAGGCCGATCAGGCGATCCGGCTGGGGCTCTCCGGCGCGCTCGACCGGCTGGGCGCGCTGGCCGAGGCCGAGGCCGAGACGCTGACCGCCGGGCGCACCAACCGGATGCACGCGCTGCCGATCACCTTCGGCTTCAAGGTCGCCGGCTGGATCGAGGAGATCTGCCGCGCCGCCGACCGGCTGGAGGACGCGGGCAGCCGGCTCTTTGCGCTGCCCTTCGGCGGGGCCGTCGGGGCGATGCAGGCCTTCGGGGTACAGGGGCAGGAGATCAACCGACGCCTTGCCGCCCGGCTGGGCCTGCGGGAGCTGCTGGTGCCGGGCCGCACGGGCAATGACCTCTTTGCGGAATACGTGGTGCAGCTGTCCATGCTGGCGATGACGGTCGAGCGTGTGGCGGGGGAGCTCTACCTGCTCATGACGCAGGAGATCGGCGAGGTGGCGGAGGTGCTGGACGCGGGCACCGTCGGTTCCTCCACCATGCCGCACAAGGTGAACCCCAAGTTCGTGGTCAAGGTGCTGGCGCAGGCGGCGGAGCTGCGTGGCCTTGCCGGGCCCGCGCTGGAAACCGGGCGGTCGAGCCACGAGGGCGACGCGGCGCAGAACGGGCTTCTCAGCGCGGTGCTGGACCGGGCCGTGCCGCTGGGATGGACCATGGTCGAGGATTTCCGCCAGCTGCTGGGACGGATCGCGCTGAACCGCCCCCGGATGGCCGAGAATGCCGCGCTGTCGGGCGGGGGCATCGCGACGGAGAACCTGATGATGCGGTTGGCCCCGCTGACCGGCCGGGCACAGGCGCACGACATCGTGCATCACGCGCTGGAACACGGGGCCGGGCACCCGCCGCTGGAGGTGTTGAGCACGGCGCCCGAAGTGACGGCGCATCTGACCGAGGGTGAGATCGCCGCCGCCCTCGATCCCGCCGCCTATACCGGCGACAGCGCCCGTATCGCGCGGGACGCGGCGGAGATGGCGCGGGCGCGGGCCGGGCAGCTGGCAGGCTAGATCAGGTAGACCAGATCGGCGAGCGCCGGGGTGTCCGCCCGGCGCCGTTCGATCACGCCCGAGAGCGCGTCGAGGAAGCCCTCGGCAAGGTCCGACTGCGGCCCCTGCGCGCGGATCGAGGCATAGGTCAGCCAGTGATCCCCCGCCAGCGGGCGCATGGTGACGCCGCCAAGGGCCGTGGCGGGCACGCAGACCGGGTCGATCAGCGTCAGACCAAGGCCATGGCGCACCATTTCCACCGTCACGAGAGTCGAGCCGGTCTGGAACGCCACCTCGGTGCGCAGGCCCGCGTCGCCCATGACCTCCTCCAGCCGGTTGCGCCAGAGCTGCCCGGTGGTGAGCGAGACCAGAGGCTGCGTGGCGAGGTCCTGTACCGTCACCTCCTCCCGTGTGGCGAGGGGGTGATCCTGGGGCATGAGGATCGAATAGCGCGCGCGGATCAGCGGCATGATGTCGAGGGCGATGATCTCGTTCTGCACCGGCAGGGAGATGACGCCGAGGTTGTAGCCCCGCGCCGCCACCTTGCTCTCGATGCCGAAGCGGCTCTCGGTCTGGACGTTGCAGTTGAACCCGGCACCACCCGCCCGCATGGCAGTGATCGCGGGCACGACGAGGGCATTGGCCAGCGGCGGTGCCGTGACGACCGAGAGGTGCCGCCCGCCCTGATCGCGGATGTCGCGGGCGATGGCGGGGATCTCCTCGATCCCGTCGAGGGTATTGCCGATCTGCTGGTAGAAGCGCGCGCCGTCCTCGGTCAGTTGCAGGTTGCGCCGCGAGCGGGAGAAGAGCGTGAGTTGCACTTGGCTCTCCAACTGCCCCAGCAGACGGCTGGCGGCAGAGGCAGACAGCCCGATCCGCTCGCCCGCCTCGGTGAGGGAGCCGGTCAGGACGATGTTCCGGAACAATTGCAGGGCCCGCAGGTTCATCGCCACACCTCCCTTGCGCGAATTGCAAGGATTGGCGGTGAACGGCGGCTGAAAGTCAAGAGTCCCACCGGCACGGCGGCGGGCGGGACTCTCGTGGATCAGGCTCTATACGGCGGCTTCGACCCTATTGGCGCGGCATGTCGGCGGGCCGGGTGACCCGCTTCTGCGCGGCGATGCGGAAGGGTGCGTTGGGCGCGCCATAGCCGTCGTAGGCGCCGCGGCGTTCGAGGATCTCGAAAAACATGCCGCCCGCGAAGGGGCGGGAGTAGATCTGGAAATACTCCCCCTGCGCATCGGCATCGTAGAGGATGTTGGCGGCGCGCATGGCCTCCAGCACCTCCGGCGCGATATCGAAACGCGCGGCGAGGTCGTCGTAGTAGTTCGGCGAGATCGGCAGCGCCTCGAAGCCATTCTCGGCCAGCTTGGCGGCACAGGCGAAGATATCGTCCGTCTCGAAGGCGACGTGCTGGACAGAGGCACCGAAACTGTCGGCAAGGAAGCTGCCCGCCATGGTGCGGTGCGTCTCGGCCCCGTTGAGGGTGATCCGCAGCGCCCCATTGCTGGCGGCAAGCGCCTGCGAGCGCACCAGCCCGTCCGGGTCCACCACGTCGAACATCGGCGCTTTCTTCATGTCGAAGAGCGAGGTGTAGAACAGCGACCACGACAGCATCTCGTCATAGGTCATGGTCTGGGCCACGTGGTCGACGCGGGTCAGCCCGGTGCCGGTGGTGTCGGCGTCCTCGTCCACGGTGAATTCCACCTTCCAGACATCGCGCAGCGCGTCGCTGTCATCGAGGAAGTGCAGGATCGAGCCGCCAAGCCCCCGGATCGCCGGAATGTCGAGCTGCCCGGGCACCAGCGGCTGGCTGAAGGCCTCGGCCCCGAGCGCGGTGGCGCGGGCCACGGTGTCATGGGCAGAGGAGACGCCGATGCCCACGTCGCAGATCGTCGTGCCGTGGACGTTGTAGGCGGTGCCCGCGAAATCGCCGGGCTCGCTGTTCACCACGATGCGGATGTCGCCCTGCTGCCAGAGGGTGAGCTTCTTCGACATGTGGTGCCCGATGGCCCGGAAGCCGAGCGAGGCAAGCAGCTTGCCGAGGGTCTCGGCCTCGGCCCCGCGGCTGGCGAACTCGATGAACTCGGTCCCCGTCAGCTCCAGCCTTGCGGGCATCGGGGGCATGTCGACGGTCACGTCAGGCTCGGCCCGGCGCACGTCGTCCATCAGCGCGATGATCGAGCGGTAGCCGTCCTTGGCGATCGTCCTGGGCGAGCCGCCGCGGAACTGGTCGTTGAAAATCTCGAGGCTGATCGGCCCGGTGTAGCCCGCCGCCGTCACGGCCCGCATGAAGGCGGTCACGTCGAGGTCTCCCTCGCCCGGCATGTTGCGGAAGTGGCGCGACCAGTAGAGCAGGTCCATGTCGATCTTGGGCGCATCGGCCAGCTGGACGAAGAAGATCTTGTCGCCGGGAATGCGCCGGATCGTGTCCGGGTCGATCCCGCGCGACAGCGTGTGGAAACTGTCGAGGATCACGCCGATGTTGGGATGATCGGCGCGGCGCACGATCTCCCATGCGTCACGGTGATCGTTCACGTGACGGCCCCAGGCGAGCGCCTCGTAGCCCACGCGCAGGCCGCGCTTGGCTGCCCGTTCGCCCAGTTCGGCGAAATCCTCGGCGGCGCGGTCGATCCCGCCCAAGGCCTCGGGGTGGACGGTGGAACAGACCAGCACGAGGTCGGTGCCCAGTTCCTGCATCAGGTCGAACTTGCGCTCGGCCCGGTCGAAGGCCTTGGTGCGCAGCGCGCCGGGCAGGCCCTCGAAGTCACGGAACGGCTGGAACAGCGGGATTTCGAGACCGTGATCACGGATCATCCGGCCCACGTCGCGCGGGCTGCCCGCATCGGCGATGAAATCCTGTTCGAAGATCTCGATCCCGTCGAAGCCGGCGGCCGCGATGGCCTCCAGCTTCTGGCGCAGGTTGCCCGAGATCGAAACGGTGGCGATCGCGGTCTTCATGGTCATTGCTCCGTCGTCGCTGGATCCAAGAGTGCCGCACGCAGGGCACCCGTGTCGAGGGGTTTGCCGTCCGAGAACAGCGTCCAGGCGTGGACGCCCTGCCAGAAGAAGAGCTCCCACCCCGAGATGATCTGGAGGCCGGCGGCCTCCGCATCCTGAAGGAACTGCGTGTCGGTGGGGGTGTAGACGGCGTCGAAGACCCACTCCGACCCGGCCATGGCGGGGGCGGGCAGCGGCGTGCCCTCGTAGCCGACCATGCCGACGGGGGTGCAGTTGATCAGCCCCTGTGCGCCCTCGGCGGCCTCGGCCGCGTCGGAATGCACCGTGACCTCGACGCCCTTGCCGGCCGTGCGCAGCTCTTCCGCCAGCGCCTCGGCCTTGGGCAGGTCCCGGTCCACGAGGCGCAGCGCCGAGGCGCCGAGCCCCAGAAGCCCGAAGGCCACGGCCCGGCCCACGCCGCCGGTGCCGATCATCAGCACCGTGCCCGGGGGCGTCTCGCCGCGGGCGGCGCGATAGGCGGCCATGAAGCCCGAGAAGTCGGTGTTGTGGCCCTTAGCGCCCTCGGCGTCGAAGAGCACGGTGTTCACCGCGCCGACGGAGCGGACCAGCGGGTCCTCGACCGTCACCTTGGCAAAGGCGCGTTCCTTGTAGGGGTAGGTCACGTTGATCCCGCGGTAGCCCGCGCCGGGGCACCATGCAAAGAGGTCGTCGAACTCCTTGCCCTGCTCGCGCGGGATCAGGCGGTCATAGCGGACCACCATGTCGTTCTGCCGCCCCACCAGCTGGTGCAGGAGGGGCGAGCGGGATTTGGCGATATTGTCGCCGATCAGGCCCAGAAGAAGGTCAGGGGCTGCCTGGGTCATCGGTCAGTTACTCCCGGTGCGGCCGAAGAGCCGCGTTTTGGCAATCCGCCAGAGCGGCGTCTGCGAGACGAAGATGAAGATCACGGCGAGCAGCAGCACGGTGGACAGCGGGCTGCTGAAGATGCCGGAGAAGAAGCGGCCGAGGTCCTCGCGCTCCGAGATGATCGCGCGGCGCCAGTTGTCGTCCAGCAGGCGCGACAGGATCACGCCGAGGATCACCGGACCCAGCGGGTAGCCGTAGTGCCGCATGAAGTAGCCGAAGACGCCGAAGCCGAGCATCCAGTAGACATCCGTGACCGAGTTGTTCACGGCGAAGGCGCCCACGATGGAGAGCAGCAGGATCAGCGGGATCAGCACCGAGCGGGGCATCTCGACGATCTTGGTGAAGATCTTGATGCCGGTCAGGCCGAAGAGCAGGATGAAGAAGTTCGCCATCACCAGCGCGCCGACGATGAACCAGAACATGTTCGGGTTGTCGACCATCAGCATCGGGCCGGGGTTCAGCCCGTGGATGAAGAGCGCGCCGATCATGATCGCGGTCACCGCGTCGCCGGGGATGCCGAGGGTCATCATCGGGATGAAGGCCCCGCCCACGGCGGCGTTGTTGGCGGTCTCGGGGGCGACGAGGCCCTCGATCGCACCGTCCCCGAAGGGCCGCGAGGGGTTCTTGGTGACGCGCTTGGCATGGTCGTAGGCCATCAGCGCCGCGATGTCGCCGCCGGTGCCGGGCAGGGCGCCGATGATCACCCCGATGGTCGAGGTCTGCATCGAGAGCGGCAGGTGTTTCTTCACGGTGCCGAGCGAGGGCACGATGCGGCTGATCTTCTGCTTCACGGCGGTCTTGTCGACGTGGTGCAGTTGCAGCAGTGCCTCGGAGACGCCGAACATCCCGATCATAACGGCGATGAAGGAAATCCCGCCTTCCATGATCTGAAGGTCGAAGGTGAAGCGTTCGGTGAAGGTCAGCGGGTCGCGGCCCACGGCGCCGATGGCGATGCCGAGGGCCCCGGCAAAGATGCCCTTGACCAGCGAACCGGAGGAGAGCGAGCCCACCAGCAGGATGCCGAGGATCGCCAGCAGCATGTAGTCGCGCGGCTGGAAGGTCAGCGCGAAGTCCGAAACGAAGGGCGCGGCGAGGGCGAGGACCCCGATGCCGATGAAGCCGCCGATGAAGGACATGACGGTGCTGACGCCGATCGCTGTGCCCGCCTCGCCCCGCTGGGCCATGGGATAGCCGTCCATGGCCGTGGCGATGGCCGAGGGCGCGCCGGGAATGTTCAGCAGGATCGCGGTCCGCGAGCCGCCATAGACACCGCCCATGTAGATGCCGACCATCAGCGCGAGCGCCGGGTAGACTTCCCACGAGAAGGTGAAGGAGATCAGGATCGACACCGCCATGGTGACGGAGAGACCGGGGATCGCGCCGATGTAGACACCGGCAAAGGTGCCGAGACCCACCAGGAGCAGCAGCTGCGGCTGGGTGATGACGGTCAGGAAGGCGAGGAACATGTCCATCAGGCGGCCCCTCCGGAGGTGAGGTTACGGAAGAACTGGAGGATCTCCGCCTCGGGCACGATGCCCGCGGGCATCAGCACGGTGAAGACGATGCGGAAGACGATCCAGATGATCAGAAGGGTGAAGAGCGAGACCCCGATGGCAAAGCCCCAGCCGCGGTCGGAGAGCAGCTTGACCGAGGCGATCAGGAACAGCGCCGCCGTGGGCAGGAAGCCGAGCGGGATCAGCAGCGCCCCGAAGGCGGCAAGGAAGACGACGAAGACGATCACCTTCACCGGCAGGATGTCGCGCGAGAGGGTCTCGGTCGTGACCTTGGGCCGCCGCGCGGTCTTCACGAGGATGACGAGGGCCGAGATCACCATCGCCGCCGTGGTGGCCATGGGGACGGCGCCGGGGGCCGAGAGGGCGTCGAAGCCCGAGATGCCGTAGGCGCTCCACAGCAGGTAGAGGCTGGCCAGAGCCATGATGACGGCAAAGCCCAGTTCGCCGGGGCGGCGTTCCTTGGTGTAGCCGCCGGGGGTGGCATCGGACGTGCCGTCGTGGTGATCGGCGTCGCCGCGGTAGTCGGGATCCATTCTGTCCTCCTCAGTGTCGCCCGTGGCGGCGGGGGGCCGCTGCGACCTGGTCCAACGAGAAGCGCCGCCCATCGGAGAAGACGGGCGGCGCCGAAGTACGAAATCAGTTGTTTCGTCTGGCCCGCTCTAGCGGATCATTCGCCGGGCTTGGCGATGCCGAACTCCTCGGGCGAGGCCTTGGTGAGGCCCGCGTCCTGAAGCAGCCACGCGGTGTTCTGCTGCCAGGTGGTGAGGAAGTCCTGCGCCTCGTCGCCGGACATGTTCATGATGGTGTAGCCGCGGCCGTCCATCAGGCTGACGAAGTCTTCGTTCTCGGCACCGGCGGCATAGGCCTCGGTCAGCTTGGCCACCACGTCATCAGGGGTGCCGTTCTTGACGAAGACGCCGAAGAAGGGGCCCCAGGGCAGCAGGCTGGAGTAACCGTCGTTGAACTCCGTCACCGGCTTCACGTCGGGCAGCTTGTCCGAGGCTTCCACGTCCATGATCGCCAGCGGCTTCATCTTGCCGCCGCGGATCGATTCGATGGCCGCGCCCAGAACGGCAGGCATCACGTCGATGGCCCCGCCCTGCAGCGCGGTCAGCGCCGGGCCGTCGCCGTCGTAGGGCACCGAGATCACGTCGAGATCGCCTTCGACGCTCTCCATCATCGCGGTGATGACGGAGGGCAGGCCGCCCGGGCCGGTCGCGCCGAGGCGCAGCTCACCGGGGTTCTCCGCGATGTACTTCATCATGCCCGCGTAATCGTCGAAGGGCGCATCGACGTTGGCGACCAGAACGGCGGTGCCGCGCGCCAGCAGGTTGATCGGGGTGAACTCGCTGTAGTCCTTGTCGCCCAGGCCCATCACCTTGTAGAGCAGCGGGTTTTCCGCGCCCATCAGCAGGGTGTAGCCATCGGCCTTGGCGCCGGCCACGTGGTTCAGCGCAATCGCACCCACGGCGCCGGTCATGTTCTGAAGAACGACGGTGCCGCCGAGGACGTCCTCGGCATGGGGCGTAACCGAGCGCATCACCGTATCGGTGGAGCCGCCGGCCCCCCACTGGATGATGCCCTGGATCTCTTTCGTCGGGTAGTCAGCAGCGGCCGCAGTGGTTGCGCCCAGAACCAGCGCCGACACGGCGCCTACGATAAAGTGCTTCATGGTTTCCTCCCAAAAGCTCCTCCGGCGGCTGATGGGGCGCACGATTGTTGCGCATTTCACCGCCGTTGAGACAATTTGCCTCTGGCTTTGCATAACGTCAAATATCCTGTCTGCGCAATCGTGAACATGATGTTAATCATTCACGGCGTCGTGTGGCCGGCATCTGCCAGTGCTGCGCGGCCTCGGCCAGCTCCTTTCGGAACTGTTTTATGGCGTATTCCGCGAAGTTGGACAGCACGCGGCCCTTCTTGCGCACCACGTAGATCGAGATGGAGCCCTCCTCCTTCAGGGGGCGCCGCGCGATGCCGGGCATGTAGACCTCCGCGACCGAGAACTCGTCGATCACCGCCACCCCGAGTCCGTGGCGCACGAGGCTGACGACGGTCTGGGCGAATCGCCCCCGGACGCTCTGGGTCATTTCGATGCCGGCCTCGCGGAAGGGTTTCGCCACGAAGGCGCCGTAAGGGTCGGAAGGATCCACCCCGATCAGGGGCTCCTGCGCCAGGTCGTGCAGGGAAACCACTTCCTGTGCGCAGAGCGGATGATCCTCCGGCAGGATCGCCACCAGCCGGCCGACGGCGATCTCCTCGTTCTCGATGCCCGGGTTGCGGACGGGGGAGGACATGATCACGAACTCCCCCCGCTCCAGCAGCAGGTAGTCGATCGTCTCCTCGATCTTGAGGATGTTCAGGTCGATGAAGAGGTCGGGGTAGCGCCCGCGCAGGGAGCGGATCGCCCGCGCCGCGATGAACTGCGCCACCGAGGGGGCGGAGGCGAAGGACAGCCGGACGTCATGGCCCTTGTGCAGCGAGTCGAGCGCCATCTGCAGGTTCTCGACCCCGTTGTAGACCTCGCGGATCTGGTCGAAGACGGCACTGGCCTCCACCGCCGGCACGAAAAGGCCGGCGCGGCGTTCGAAGAGGCGCAGGCCCAGCGATTCCTCTGTATGCTTGATCAACCGGCTGATTCCGGGCGCCGAGACGCCAAGGTGCTCTGCCGCACCGCTGATCGTGCCGCGCAGCATCACCGCGCGGATCACCTCGATCTGCCGAAGCGTGATCTCTCGCATGGGGTCTCCTCCTCCCATCTTAACGCCGTGTTACGACGCTGGCGAATTTGATAATTGACGTTAAGGCCGGATGGCAAGACATATCCGGCGTACAAGGTCGGGAGGTGTGTGCGGGATGAAGTCGGAAACCGATGTCGTCGTGCTGGGCTCGGGTGCTGCGGGGCTTTGCGCCGCGGTGACGGCGGCCCATTTCGGGGCCCGCGTGGTCCTGCTGGAAAAGGCCGATGTGCTGGGCGGCACCACCGCCTGGTCGGGCGGCTGGATCTTTGCCCCCCGCAATCCCGTGGCCGTCCGCGCCGGGATCACCGAGCCGGAAGAGGCCCCGCGCCAGTACCTGAAGGCGGTCCTCGGCAATCATTACGAGCCCGAGCGGGTGGAGGCCTTCCTGAAGGCCGCGCCCGAGATGGTCGGCTTCCTCGAGGAGAACAGTGCCGTCGCCTGGGAAGGCGGGCTGAAGATCCCCGATACCTACAGCCACCAGCCCGGTGCGGGCATGGGTGGGCGGTCCGTTATCGCGGCGCCCTATGATGCGCGCGGGCTGGGCAAGGCGGTCTCGCTGCTGCGCGAACCGGTGCGGGAGACGACCTTCCACGGCATGACCATTCAGGCCGGGCCGGACCTGCGCGCCTTCATGACGATGACGCGCTCTTTCCCGGCCTTTCTCCACGCGACGAAACGGGTGCTGCGCCATATGCGGGACCTCGCCGTTCATCGGCGTGGGATGGACCTGCGCAACGGCACGGCGCTGATCGGGCGTCTTGTGCGCTCGGCGCTGGACAAGGATGTCGAGATCCGCACCGGCGTCGCGGTGCGCGAGTTGCTGGTGGAGGAGGGCCGCGTGATCGGTGTCCTGCTGCCCGACGGGACCGAGTTGCGCGCGACCCGGGGCGTGGTGCTGGCCTGTGGCGGCTTCCCGCGGGATATGGCGCGCCGCGCGGGCCTGATGCCGCGCGATGACGAGCACCGCACGCTGGCGGTGGAGACGGCCACCGGCGACGGGCTGCGGCTGGCCGAGGGTGCGGGCGGTGTCGTGCGCACCGATCAAGCCCGCCCCGCGGCCTTCTGCCCGGTCTCGACCGTGCGCTGGCCTGACGGTCGGGTGGCGCAGTTCCCGCATATCATCGACCGGGGCAAGCCGGGGGTCATCGGCGTGCTGGCCGATGGCAAGCGGTTCTGCAACGAGGGTCTGGGCTACCACGACTATGTCGAGCAATTGCTGAAGGCCGTGCCCGACGGCACGCCCGCGCGGTCGTGGATGATCTGCGATCACCGCTTCCTGCGGCGCTTCGGCCTTGGCGTGGTGCGGCCCCAGCCCGCGCCGTGGCGCCAGTGGGTTGGCCGCGGCTACCTGAAGACCGACAGGACGATCGAGGGTCTGGCAAAGCAGTGCGGAATAGACCCGAAAGGCCTGTCAGAGACTGTTTCGCAGTGGAACGAGGGCGCGGCGAAGGGTGAGGATCCGGCCTTCCACCGGGGCACCACGGCCTACATGCGCCTGCAGGGTGACCCGGATCTGGCGCCCAACCCCAATGTCGCGCCGATCCTCAAGCCGCCGTTTCACGCGGTCGAGGTCGTGCCCGGCAGCTTCGGCACCTTCGCGGGCATTTCCACCGATGCGCAGGCCCGCGTCTTGCAGGCGGACGGCACGCCGGTGCCCGGGCTCTATGCCGCCGGGACCGATGCGGCCAGCGTCTTTGGCGGCTTCTATCCGGCGGGGGGCATCGCCATCGGCCCCGCCCTGACCTTCGGCTATATCGCCGGGCGCGATGCCGCCCAGAAAGAGACCTGAGATGACGAGAGCGCTGACCGTCGCCCATCTGACCGCCATAGACCTGCCCCCGCCGCAGTTCATCGAGGCCGCCGGCGAGGCGGGTTTCGACGGGGTGGGCCTGCGCCTGATCAAGGTGACGGAGGACAGCCCCGGTTATCCGCTGATGGACGACCCGGCCCTGCTGAAGCAGACGCAGGCGGCGCTGGCGGCGACCGGGCTGAAGGTGCCGGATATCGAGTTCCTCAAGATCACCCCCGAGACGGATGTCGCCACGCTGGAGCCGCTTCTGGACGCGGGCGCCGCTTTGGGCGCGCAGACGCTGATCACCGCGCCCTATGACGAGGACCTCGACCGCCTCGCGGATCGTCTCGCCGCGATTGCCGAACTGGCCGCGCCGCGTGGCATTCGCCCGGTGCTGGAATTCTTTCCTTGGACGGTGGTGCCCGATCTGGCGGCCTGTTGGCAGGTGGTGCAGCAGGCCGGGCCGCAGGTGGGCCTGCTGGCCGACAGCCTGCACGTGGACCGCTCCCGCTCCGACCTCGCGCTGCTGAAGGCGATCCCGACCGGGCGGATGCCCTTTGCCCATCTCTGCGATGCCACCGTGCAGGGCAGTTATACCACCGAGGAGCTGCTCTTCACTGCGCGGGCCGAGCGGCTGGCCCCCGGCACCGGGCAGATCGACCTGCTGGCCTTCCTGCGCGCCCTGCCGCCCGAGATCCCCCTGGGGCTGGAGGTGCCGATGGCGGCGCTCACCAAGGCCGAGGGGCCCGAGGCGGTGCTGCGGCACATCGCCAAGGCCACGCGCGCCCTGCTGGCGCGGGTCTGAGCCTCAGCCCGCCGCGCCGGGGATGCGGTGCAGGTTGGTCTCGATCCAATGTGAAAGCTCGCTGATCTTCTCGGCGGCTTCCTCCCCTAGCGGGGTGAGGCTGTATTCCACGTGCGGCGGCACCACGTCATAGGCCTTGCGCAGCACGAAGCCGTCGGCCTCCAGCGTTTGCAGGGTCTGCGCCAGCATCCGTTCGCTGATGCCCGCGATCCGGCGCCGCATCTCGCTGAAGCGCAGAACCTCGCCGCGCAGGGCGATCAGGATCAGCCCGCCCCACCGGCTGGTGATATGGGTCAGAATCCGGCGCGAGGGGCAATCCGCCGCCATCACGTCCGGTGCGAAGCGGCCGTCCTGCCAGCCGAGGGTCGTGCTGTCCGACATCTTTTTCACACTAACATTTTTGTAGGTACTTCCGTTTCGTAAGTAGGTGGTTAGGTTGGCCCCGTCAACATCCATCCCGTAAAGAGAAACGGAGACCCCCATGACCATCGCCATCACCGGAGCCACCGGCCAACTGGGCCGCCTTGCCGTTGCCGCGCTGAAAGACCGCGTGTCCGCCGACCAGATCGTCGCGCTCGTCCGTGATCCCGCCAAGGCTGCCGACCTCGGCGTGGCCGCCCGCGCCGCCGACTACCACGACACCGAGCAGCTGGCCGAAGCCGTGAAGCGCATCGACACGCTGGTTCTGATCTCGTCCAGCGACTTCAACGACCGCGCCGGGCAGCACAGGAACGTCATCGCCGCCGCCAAGGCCGCGGGCGTCAAGCACCTGATCTACACCAGCATCCTCAAGGGCTTCGACAACCCGATGATCCTCGCGGGCGATCACAAGGCGACCGAGACCGCCATCGCGGAGAGCGGCATTCCCGCCACGATCCTGCGCAATGGCTGGTACACCGAGAACTACACCGGGGCGCTGCCCGCGTCGGTGGAACATGGCGCGATCATCGGGGCCTCCGGGGACGGCAAGATCGCCAGTGCCGCGCGCAAGGACTATGCCGAGGCGATCGCCGTGGTCGCCACCACCGAAGGTCACGCCGGAAAGACCTATGAACTGGCGGGGGATACCGCCTACACCATCGGTGAGATGGCCGAAGAGGTCTCGAAGGTGGTTGGCAAGACCGTGCCCTACCAGGTGCTGAGCCAGTCCGACTATGCCGCCGCGCTGACCCAGATCGGCCTGCCCGAGCCGGTGGCCCAGATCTTCGCCGACAGCGATGCCCGCGCCGGTGACAGCGCCGCGCTTTTCGATGACAGCAAGACGCTGAGCACCCTGATCGGCCGCCCCACCACGCCGATGAAGGAAACAGTTGCAGCCACTTTCGCGTGATTGGCCCCTCGGTTTGCCCCTTTTTAGGAGGGGCAAACCCGCAAATGCTTTCATGAAAACGGAATCTTTGTTGCTCCGTAATTCACATTTGGCCAGTCTGAAATTCATCTTTTAGAATTCCTTTGGGTGGGCCTGTGAGACTTTCGAAATTTACCGACTACGCATTGCGGGCGTGCCTCTACCTGGCCGCCCATCAGGGGCGTCTTGTCCCCATCGCCGAGATCGCGCGGGCCCATGACCTGTCGCAGAGCAACCTCATGAAAGTGGTGCAGCAACTGGTCGAGGGTGGGTTCGTCCGCAGTACGCGTGGCCGGTCCGGCGGCGTGCAGCTGGCAAAGCCGGCGGAGGAGATCCACGCCGGTGCCGTGGCGCGTTTCATGGAAGGCGAGACACCATTGGTGGATTGCGCCTCCTGCATCCTGAACGGCTCCTGCGGGCTTGTGCGGGCGCTGGCCGAGGCCAAGGCCGCCTTCTACAAGGCGCTGGACAAGTATTCGCTGGCGGATGCCATCGGCGCCCATCCCCGCACCCTGCCGATCCTCATGGCCTATTCACAGGAAGAGACCGTGCGCGGCGCGGCCGCGGCCGGCTGAGCTGCTGAAAGCTTTGGCACGGTGACGCGCGCAGTGGCGTCGCGACGCGCGGGATGATGGACCTGCGGGCGGTCCGGGCCTACCACCGGGGCAGTCCAGTGGAGTGCCCCGATGATCCTGAGCGATACCGTCGAAACCCGCGCCGCGCAGGCGCTGCCCCGGTCCCTCTACGCGGCGGAGGACGGGCCGCGTGCGCGCGCTCCGCTCAGCGGCCCTGCCGAGGCAGAGGTGGCGATCGTGGGAGCGGGCATCCTCGGCCTCTCCACGGCGCTGGCGCTGGCGGAGGCGGGAACCTCGGTCACGGTGCTGGAGGCGAACGAGCCCGGCTGGGGTGCCTCGGGGCGCAATGGCGGCCATGCCAACCCTGGCCTCAAGACCCACCCGGACGAGGTGGTGCGCGATTTCGGGACCGAGACCCTGCACTGGGCCTATGATGCGCCCCGGACACTGGCCGCGCTGATCGACCGGCTGGGGTTCGACGCGGAGTTCCGGCAGGGCGGCACCTACCGCGCGGCGGTCTCGGAGGCCGGGCTGCGCGACGTCGAGGCGCTGACCGCGGCGCTGCTGCGCCATGACATCCCCGTGCGCTTCGACGATGCCGCCGCGATGGAGGCCGCCACCGGCTGCACCCGCTATCCCGGCGGGCTCTTCGATCCGGCCGGCGCGCAGGTGAACCCGCTGAAATATACCCGTGGCCTTGCCGGGGCCGCGCAGGCGGCGGGGGCCGTGATCCATTGCGACAGCCCGGTCACCGCCTATGCACGTGAAGGCGCCGGCTGGAAGGTGACGACCCAGGGCGGCAGCGTGACGGCGGGGCGGCTCCTGATCGCGACCAACGGATACTCCGGCCCGCTGGTGCCGAAGCTGGCGCAGAGCCTGATCCCCGTCTTCAGTGCCATCGCCGCCAGCCACCCGCTGCCCGAGGCGCTGCGCGGGCGCATCCTTGCCGGGGGCGGGGTGCTCTATGAAACCGGAACGGTGACGATCTACTACCGCGTCGATGCCGCCGGGCGGCTGATCTTCGGCGGGCGCGGTCAGATGGAGGAGGCCGACGGCCTGCCCTCGGTCACCGTCCTGCAACGGCTGGCCGAGCGCATCTGGCCTGGCCTTGCCGCCGTGGGCTGGGCCTATGGCTGGAACGGCCGCGTGGCGATCACGGCGGACCATTACCCGCACCTGCATGCGCTGGAGGACAGCGGCCTTGTCGCCGTGGGCTTCAACGGGCGCGGCGTGGCGCTGACCACGGCGCTCGGCCCCCGGTTGGCGGCGCATCTGCGCGGCGAGGCCGGCGCATTGCCCTTCCCGGTGACGCCGATCCGGCCGATCCCGTTCCAGAGGTTCTGGCCCGTGGGGGTGAATGCCGTCCTCGGCGCCGACAGCCTGATCCGGCGCATCCGGGGCTGATCATCCGGCGCGGTTCCCGACGCCGCGTCAGTCTGGCTCTTGATCCCGTCTCCCTGCTGCCGCAGAAGAGAACAAAGGGGGCGTCCCGTGGTGTGATCACAAACGGATCATAAATTCCGCGTTATGGCGGTACGATTTGTGTTGTTCCGCTCACGGAAATTTGCAGCTTGGCCCAAAGCCTGCGCCCGGGAGGGTCGCGCATGTCTGAACGAGGAGATCCATGTCGTTATTCCTGATCGTCGCCCTGCCATTCCTGGGGGCTCTGCTACCCGGGCTGATGATCGAGGCGGGCCGCCGCGCCTGCGGTCTGACGGCATTCTTCATATCGCTCACCGCCTTCGTCGGGCTGATGACCCATGTGCCCGCCGTCATGTCGGGCGAGGTCATCTCGGCCCAGGTGAGCTGGCTGCCCGACTTCGGGCTGAACCTGAACCTCTTCCTCGACGGGCTGGGGCTCTTCTTTGCCATGCTGATCCTCGGGATCGGGATGCTGGTCATCGTCTACGCGCGCTACTACCTGTCGCGCGACGACAACATGGGCGAGTTCTATACCTACCTGCTGCTCTTCCAGGGCGCGATGGTGGGCATCGTCCTGTGTGACAACATCCTGTTGCTGCTGATCTTCTGGGAACTGACCTCGCTGTCCTCCTTCCTGCTGATCGGCTTCTGGAAGCACCTCGCAGAGGGCCGCCAGGGCGCGCGCATGGCGCTGACCGTGACCGGCATGGGCGGCCTGGCCATGATCGGTGGCATGCTGATCCTCGGCCAGATCGCGGGCAGCTACGACATCCAGGTGATCCTGCAGAACCGCGAGGCGATCCAGTCGTCCGAGCTCTACATTCCCGCGCTTCTGCTGATCCTGCTGGGCTGTTTCACCAAGTCGGCGCAGTTCCCGTTCCACTTCTGGCTGCCGCATGCCATGGCCGCGCCGACCCCGGTTTCGGCCTACCTGCACTCGGCCACCATGGTGAAGGCGGGCATCTTCCTGATGGCGCGGCTCTGGCCGGTGCTCTCGGGCACCGATGCCTGGTTCATGATCGTGACCTCCGCGGGCCTGATCACCATGGTGCTGGGCGCGCTGATCGCGATCTTCAAGAACGACCTCAAGGCGCTGCTGGCCTTCTCGACGGTGTCGCACCTGGGGCTGATCACCATGCTGCTCGGCGTGGGCACGCCCTATGCGGCGATGGCGGCAGTGTTCCACATCCTGAACCACGCCACCTTCAAGGCCGCGCTCTTCATGTCGGCGGGGATCATCGACCACGAGACCCACACCCGCCACATCCCGGCGCTCGGCGGTCTGCGCAAGCTGATGCCGGTGACCTTCACCCTGGCCACGCTGGCGGCGCTGTCGATGGCCGGTATCCCGCTGCTGAACGGCTTCCTCTCCAAGGAGATGATGCTGGAGACCGCGGCGCATCTGACGCTCTTCGACAGCCACCTGCTGGTGCCCGTCGCTGCGACCGTGGGCGCGCTCTTCTCGGCGGCCTATTCCTTCCGCTACATCAGCCATGTCTTCCTCGGCCCGGTGCGCGACGACTACCCCGCCCATCCCCATGATCCGCCCCGCGGGCTTTGGGGCCCGCCGGCGCTGCTGGTGGTGCTGGTGGTTGTGATCGGTGTCGCGCCCTTCCTGGCCGAGCCGCTGGTGATGCAGGTCACCGCCGCCGTCCTTGGCGAAACCGCCGAGGTCCCGAACATCCACCTCGCGATCTGGCACGGCGTCACCCCGGCGCTGAAGATGTCGGGCATCGCGGTCGTGGGTGGCATCCTGCTGCTGCTGGCCTATGCGCCGCTTTCCAAGATCTGGGAGGCGCTGCCCCGGCCCGAGGCCAAGGCGATCTTCGACGCCATCATGGACCTTTTCGTGGGCATCGCGGGCCGCGTGACCCGCGCCCTGCACAATGGTTCCTTCACCATGTACGCCGCGATCTTCACCCTGACGGTAACGGCTGTGGGCGCCCATGCCTGGTTCACCGGCGAGACCGGGGCGGCCACCCGTGCCCTGCTGCCGCTGGAGCCGCTGCCACTGGCGGGCTGGATGCTGCTTGTGCTGGCGACCGGGTTCCTGTGCTTCATGCACCGTGACCGGCTGCTGGCGCTGGTGCTGATGGGCGTGGTGGGCGTGATCGTCTCGCTGGGCTTCAACTACCTCTCCGCGCCCGACCTTGCGCTGACCCAGCTCTCGGTCGAGGTGGTGACGATCATCCTGCTGCTGCTGGCGCTGAACTTCCTGCCCAACCGCACCCCGGCCGAAAGCTCTTCGGGGCGGCGGCTGCGGGACGGGCTGATCGGCATCGTGGCGGGTCTCGGCTCTGCCGGGCTGATCTACACGATCATGACCCGCAACTTCGCCTTCCAGTCGATCTCGGACTATCACCTCGAAAACTCCTACAAGGGCGGCGGCGGCACCAACGTGGTGAACGTGACGCTGGTGGACTTCCGGGGCTTCGATACCTTCGGCGAGATCATCGTGCTCGGCATTGCCGCGCTGATCATCTACGCCCTGACCGAGGCCCTGCTGGGCGGACCGGTCCGGGCGCGGCTGCTGAACCGCAAGCCGGACCAGCTGCGGGCCGGGGATGCCCACCCGCTGATGATGGTCGTGGTGACCCGCGTCATGCTGCCGGTGGTGCTGATGGTCGGCGTCTACATCTTCCTGCGCGGCCACAACGAGCCGGGTGGCGGCTTCATCGCCGGCCTGATCGTCGCGATCGCGGTGGTGGTGCAGTACATGGCCTCCGGCTTCGCCTGGGCCGATGCGCGCATCCGCTATCCCTACCACGGGATCATCGGGGCGGGCGTGCTGGTGGCCGGGCTGACCGGCATCGGGGCGTGGTTCTTCGGGAAACCCTTCCTGACCTCGGCCTTCGGCTACTTCCGCATTCCGCCGATGGAGGAATTCGAACTGGCGACCGCCATGGGCTTCGATCTGGGCGTGTTCCTCGCCGTGGTCGGCGCGGTGATGCTGTCGCTGGAAAGCTATGCCCGCCTCGCGCGGCGCTCGAACGACATTGTCAGCGATCACGCGATGGACATCGACCCGTCTCGCGATGATGCGCAGACCGAAGGACAGGAGGGCTGACGATATGGAATTGCTTGTCGCCAGCGCCGTAGGCGTACTCACCGCCGCGGGCGTCTACCTCGTACTGCGCCTGCGAACCTTCCCGGTGATCATCGGGACCTCGCTGCTCAGCTACGCCGTGAACATCTTCCTCTTCGCCACCGGGCGGCTGGCCGTGAACCAGGCCCCGATCCTGCGCGACGGGGTGGAGACCTATACCGATCCGCTGCCGCAGGCGCTGGTCCTCACCGCCATCGTGATCTCCTTCGGGATGACCGCCGTGGTGGTGATGATCGCGCTCGGCTCCTACCTCTCGGCCAACGACGACCACGTCAATCAGCGCGAGGAAGGCCAGCCCGACAGCGGCCGCGTGGATGAACCTGACGCCCCCCGTCCCGGTGACGGCGCAACCCGGGAGGCGCTGCAATGACCCATTGGCTGATCACCCCGATCGTCATTCCCGCCGTTCTGGCCGCGCTGATCGTGCTGGCCGCGCGGTTCCACCTGCGGCTTCAGCGAGTCTTCTCGCTGACCGGCTCGCTGCTGGTGCTGGCGATTGCCGCGGGGCTCTTCTGGCAGGCCTCCGACGGTACGATCCTGCTCTACCAGCTGGGCGACTGGCAGGCCCCCTTCGGCATCGTGCTGGTGGGCGACCGCCTGTCGACGCTGATGATCCTGCTGGCCGCGCTGATCGCGCCGCTGATCCTGCTCTATGCCATCGGCAGCGGCTGGGACACGCGGGGGCGGCACTTCCACGCGCTGTTCCAGTTCCAGATGATGGGGATCATGGGCGCCTTCCTGACCGGCGACGCCTTCAACCTCTTCGTCTTCTTCGAAGTGCTGCTGATCGCCTCCTACGGCCTGATGCTGCATTCCGGCGGCACGGCGCGCTACCGCGCGGGCCTGCAGTACATGCTCTACAACCTGCTGGGCTCGACGCTGTTCCTCTTCGCGCTCGGCACGCTCTATGCCGAGACCGGGACGCTGAACATGGCCGACCTCGCCGTGCGGCTGTCGACGCCGGGGATCGAACACACCGCCGGGCTGCGGGTCGCCTCGGTGCTGCTGCTCATGGTCTTCGCCGTGAAGGCCGCGCTGCTGCCGCTGCACTTCTGGCTGCCGTCGAGCTATGCCGAGGCCCCCGGCCCCGTCGCAGCGCTCTTCGCCGTCATGACCAAGATCGGCGCCTACGGGATCATCCGGTTCTACACCCTCGTCTTCCCGCCCGACCTGACCGTGACCCAGGGCCTCTTCGACACCTGGCTGCTGCCTGCCGCGCTGATGACGCTGGCGCTGGGGATGATCGGCGTGCTGGGCACCCGGCGGCTGGATCGCACCGTGGCCTTCGCGGTGATCGGCTCGATGGGGATGCTGCTGGCCTCGGTCGCGGTCTTCACCCCCGAGGGCATCGCCGCCGCGCTCTACTACGCGGTGCATTCCACCTTCGCGACCGCCGCGCTCTTCCTCATCGTGGACGTGGTCCGCGACCGCCGTGGCGCCCATGCGGCCAAGCTGGAAGCCGCGCCCACCTTCCCCGGGGGCGCGCTGGTGGCGGGGCTGTTCTTCGTCTCGGCCATCGCGATGACCGGCCTGCCGCCGCTCTCGGGCTTCCTCGGCAAGCTGATGATCCTCGAGGCCGCCACCGCGGGCCCGCTGGTCTGGTGGGTCTGGGGCGTGGTCCTGACCTCGTCGCTGCTGGCGGTGGTGGGCTTCTCCCGTGCCGGCTCCACCGTGTTCTGGAAATCGCACCAGGTGGACGAGGCCCATGCCTCCACCGTCGAGGACCCCGAGGACCAGCAGGGCGCGGACGAACCGCATGATCCGCCGGCCCACGAACCGGCGCTGCCCATGGTGGCCATCGGCGGCTTCATCGCGCTTCTGGTGGCGATGACCGTGCTGGCCGGGCCGCTGACCCGCTACCTGAACGCCACCACCGCGCAGCTCTTCGACCCGGCGCCCTACATCGCGACGGTGCTGGAGACCCCCGGCAAGAAGATCGAGTACCATGGCGACGGCCACGGGCAGGACGATGCCCATGACGACGCCCATGTGACCGCCGAGGACGCCGCGACCAAGACGCAGAAGGAGAGCCACTGATGCCCCGCAAGCTCGCCCGCCGCATCCTGCCCCATCCGCTGCTGACCGTGCTGCTGGTGGTGTCGTGGTGCCTGCTGCAGAACCACGTCAGCCTCGGCACCGTGGTCTTCGGCCTGATCCTCGGCCTGCTGATCCCCGGTTTCATCGCGCCCTACTGGCCCGACCGGCCGCACATGAAGAAACCCCACCTGCTGCCCGGCTACGTGCTGCTGGTGATCTGGGACATCATCGTCGCGAACTGCATCGTGGCCTATATCGTGCTGTTCAAGAGCAACGCCTCGCTGCAGCCGGCCTGGGTTCTCGTCCCGCTGGACGTGAAGACGCCCGAGGCGATCTCGATGCTGGCGGGGACCATCACCCTGACGCCCGGCACCGTCTCGGCCGACCTCTCGGACGAGGGCCACGCGCTGCTGGTCCATGCCCTCGACGCGCCCGATCCGGACGCGGTGCGCGATGACATCAAGAACCGCTACGAACGCCGCCTGAAGGAGATTTTCGAATGATCGACCTCATCGACCTCGCCCTCCTCTTCACCTACGGCTGTCTCGGCGTCTCGCTCCTGCTGACGATGCTGCGCCTGATCGCGGGGCCCACGCTGGGCGACCGGGTGCTGGCGCTCGACACGCTGTCGATCAACGCCGTGGCGCTGATCGTGCTGATCGGCATCGCGGGCCGGACGCAGCTGCTCTTCGAGGCGGCGCTGATCATCGCGATGCTGGGCTTCGTCTCGACCGTGGCCTACTGCCGCTTCGCCCTGCGGGGGGACATCATCGAATGACCATGGACCTGATCATCGAGGCCATCGTGGCCCTCTGCATCGTCATCGGCGGTGTCTTCACGCTGGTCGGCTCCATCGGCCTGATCAAGCTGAACCGCCCGATGCCCCGGCTGCACGCTCCTACCAAGGCCTCGACACTGGGGGTCGGCGCGATCCTGATCGCCTCGATGCTGCTGTCGTTCTGGCGTGGCGAAGGCTCGCTGCACGAGTTGCTGATCACCGGCTTCCTCTTCGTGACGGCGCCGATTTCGGCCCTGTTCATCGCCAAGGTGCACCTGCACCGGGGCGAGATGGCGCAGGATCCGCCGCCGCCGCCCATGGATGATGTCTGGGCCACGCTGGACACGCCGCCCGAGGATCTCGAGGCGGGCAGGCCCGACCAGCCGAGCGCGACACCGGCGGAATGACCGCCCTGCACCTCCGGCCCGCCACGCGGGCCGAGGCGCCCCGTCTGGCCGAGCTGAGGGTCGCCGCGATGCGCCCCTCGCTCGAAGCCATTGGCCGCTTCGATCCCGAACGCGCCCGGACCCGCTTCCTCGACAGTTTCGATCCCGGGGCCACGCAGGTCTGCCTCGTCGGGGGCGCCGTTGCGGGCTTCCTCGTGCTGCGGGTCCGGCCGGATCACCTCTATCTCGATCACCTCTACCTCGCCCCGGCGCATCAGGGCTGCGGGCTGGGGCGTGCCGCCGTGGAGCACGCCAAGGACAGGGCCCGCAGCGCCGGCCTCCCGCTGCGCCTGATGGCCCTGCGCGGGAGCCCTGCCAATGACTTCTACCGCGCGCAGGGCTTCCGCCAGACCGGGGAAGAGCCGCTCGACATCCTCTACGAATGGACGCCCGGCCCGGCGTGAGGGCGCAGCGCCCCTGCGACCTGTCTCGGCAGCATAAGACGGACACGAAAAAGGGCCGGCGCGATGGCCGGCCCCCAAACTGATTCCTGTCCTGACTACTGTCCTGACTTCCGCGCCGATCAGCTGTTCGGCAGGATCACGATTTCCACGCGACGGTTCTGCGCCCGGCCTTCCGGGGTCAGGTTCGAGGCGCGCGGCTGGTCTTCGCCACGGCCGAAGGCCACGACGCGGCTCGACGACACGCCCGAGGAGACGAGGATATCCGCCACCGAGTTCGCGCGGCGGGCCGAGAGCTGCTGGTTGTAGCTCGCATCGCCGGTGTTGTCGGTATGGCCGATCACCTGCACGGTGGTGTCGGGGTAGTTGTTCAGGCTGCGCGCCACGGTGCGCAGGTCGGTGGTCAGGTCCGCCCGCAGGGTCGAGCTGTCGGTGGCGAAGAGGATGTCCTGCGGCATGGTCACGATCAGGCGGTCACCGGTGTTGGTGATCATCACGTCATCGCCCAGCGAGCCACGCAGCTCCGCTTCCTGCTTGTCCAGCATCGAGCCATAGGCGGCCCCTGCCAGGCCACCGGCCACGGCGCCGATGGCGGCACCCTTGCCCCGGTCATCGGACACCAGGGCGCCCAGGGCCGCCCCGAGCGCGGCACCGGTGCCGGCGCCGGTCCGCGTGTTGCGGTAGCCGTCGTCCTGGTTCATCTCGGAACAGCCGGCGATGAAAAGCACGGATGCGCCGGTGAGCGCGAGAAGGGATTTGTTCACGATCTGCATGGGGACCTCTTTTGGTTAGTCATGCGAAAACTGCTCAGCCACAGCTATAGCAGAGCCATTGAAAGGCTAACGCACGAGCCCGTGAGGATCGGCAGGTTCCCGCCGACGTGATCCGGCCGCGCGCCCCCGGTCGCGGTCTAACCCCTTGTCACGCCTCCCTTCGTGCCGCTTCCCATGCCAGCATCGCGCGCTTGCGCTCCAGCCCCCAATGATAGCCCGCCAGGGCCCCGCTCTTGCGCAGGGCCCGGTGGCAGGGGATCAGGAAGGAGACCGGGTTGCGCCCCACCGCGCTGCCCACGGCGCGCACCGCGCGCGGCGATCCCACGGCGCGGGCGATCTCGGAATAGGTGGTGACCTGCCCCGATGGCACCTGCAGCAGCGCCTCCCAGACCTTGATCTGGAACGGGGCGCCGATCAGGTGCAGCCGCGCCTCGCCCGCCTGTCCGAAGGCGGCGGTGACCCAGCCCGCCAGCGCGGCGGCATCCTCGACGTAGGTCGCCTCCGGCCAGCGCCCCGCGAGGTCCGCCATGGCCGCATCGATCCCGCCTGTCGCGTCCTCCACAAAGCCCAGCCCGCAGAGCCCGCGGTCGGTCCCCATGGCCAGCACCTCGCCGAAAGGGCTGTCGAAAAGCCCCCAGCGGATCGTCAGCCCGGCGCCCCGGCGGACATAATCCCCCGGCGCCATCGCCTCCCACCGCAGGAAGAGGTCATGCAGCCGCCCGGTGCCCGAGAGCCCGGTGGCCAGCGCCGCCTCGAGCGTGGTGAACCGCGCCTCCAGCAGGGCCTTGGCCTGTCCGAGGGCGAGGTACTGCTGATACCGCTTGGGCGAGACCCCGACCCAGGCCGAGAAGAGGCGCTGGAAATGCGCCGCCGACATGCCCATCCGCCCCGCAAGCACCTCGAGCGACAGCGGCGCCTCCGCCGCGTCGATCTCGGCAATGGCCCGCTGCATCACGCCGTAGGCATAGCGCCCTTCCACCCCGTCCACCGATCCATCCATGCCGCACCTCGCACTCCTTGCGCCGTCGTCCCCGATCCTACGCCCGCCCCCGGCCTCCAGCGACCCGTTTCCTGCGCATTTTCGTTTCACAAATATCCTCGGGGGGCGGCGCGGGACGCGCCGGGGGGCAGACAGCCCCCCTCCCTCCGCCGAAGCCTGCGGCGCAGGTCGAAAACCCATTGGGGACCCCGCCGAGATATGGAATAACCCCGGTAACCCTTTTCAGCACGGAGCGTATCATGCCCGCCATCGACCCCAAGCATCTGCCGTCCGACCTCGCCCCGGTGATCGAGGCGCTCTGCGCCACGGGCATCGACCTTGCCGCCGTCATCGCGCGCGGCCCGCTCGGCCAGAGCCTCGGCGCGGGCGTCGGCGAGAACTCGGACGGGGACCAGCAGAAGGCGCTGGACGTGCTGGCGGACGAGATGTTCGAGACCGCGCTGAAACCGGCGGGCGTGAAATACTACGCCTCTGAAGAGCAGGAGACGGTGCTGACGCTCGACGAGGGCGGCCGCTACGCCCTGGCCATCGATCCGCTCGACGGCTCCTCCAACATCGACGTGAACGTCTCGATCGGCACGATCTTCTCGATCTTCGAGGCCGCAGGGGGCGCGAACGAGAGCTTCCTGCGCCCGGCGTCGGAGCAGATCGCCGCGGGCTACATCGTCTACGGCCCCCAGACCGGCCTGATGATCACCTTCGGCGCGGGCACGCTGATGTTCGTCCTCGACCCGGCGAAGGGGGAGTTCACCCTCGTCTCCGACAAGATGACGATCCCGGTGGCGACAAAGGAATTCTCGATCAACGCCTCCAACCGCCGTCACTGGTTCGCGCCGGTGAAGGCCTACATCGAGACCTGCGAAGCGGGGGAAACCGGCCCGCGTGGCAAGAACTTCAATATGCGCTGGGTCGGCTCGCTGGTGGCGGAAACCCACCGCATCCTGTCGCGCGGCGGCGCCTTCCTCTACCCCGGCGACGCGCGCCCGAAATACGACATGGGCCGCCTGCGGATGGTCTACGAGGTCGCGCCCATGGCCTTCCTGATCGAACAGGCCGGCGGCAAGGCCACCGACGGGAAGTCGCCGATCCTCTCGCTTCAGGCCGGCGAGCTGCACGAGCGACGCCCGCTGGTCTTCGGCTCGGCCGAGGAAGTCGACGAGATCGCCCGCCTGCACGGCTGACCTGCCGCACGGTTCCGAGATTGGCCCTTCGCTTATGGCGGAGGGCCTCTTATATGGGGCCCAACGCTACCTCATATGGTCACGGAGGGTTCAGATGACCTTTTCCCGCACGCTCAAGATCGCCCCGTCGATCCTGTCCGCCGACTTCGCCAACTTCGGTCAGGAGATCGAGGCCGTCGAGGCGCAGGGGGCCGACTGGATCCATGTCGACGTGATGGATGGGCATTTCGTCCCCAACCTCACCTTCGGCCCGCCGCTGGTGAAGGCGATCCGGCCGCACATCAAGACCGTCATGGACGTCCACCTGATGATCGCGCCGGTCGATCCCTATATCGACGCTTTCGCCGATGCGGGCGCCGACGTGATCACCGCCCACGTGGAGGCCGGCCCCCACATCCACCGCACGCTGCAGGCGATCCGCGCCGCAGGCTGCAAGGCCGGTGTCGCGCTGAACCCGGGCACGCCCGCCGAGACGGTGGATTACCTCCTCGACATGGTGGATCTGATCTGCGTGATGACGGTGAACCCCGGCTTCGGCGGGCAGAAATTCATCGAAAGCCAGGTCGAGAAGGTGCGCCGCCTGCGCGCCATGATCGGCGACCGTCCGATCCATATCGAGATCGACGGCGGCATCACGCCCCAGACCGCGCCGCTGATGCGGGCCGCAGGCGCCGATGTGCTGGTCGCGGGCTCGGCCGTCTTCAAGGGCGGCAGCGTCAAGGACCCCGCGCCCTACGGCGAGAACATCCGCGCGATCCGCACCGCCTGCGACACGCTGGTCTGAGCGTTCGCCAAGAGTTTTCGCCAGGAGTTTTCGGAAGGCCGCCTTACTGGGCGGCCTTTTCCATGGGCTCGTCACTGACGGGGAAGACCACGCTGACGCGGGTGCCCGCGGGGCCGGTCTCCAGCACCGGGTCGCCACCGAGTTGCTGGGCCGAGGCGCGCAGCACCTTCAGCCCCAGCCCCTGCCCGTCGTCGGCGCCCTCCGGCATCCCCACGCCATCGTCGGAACAGCTCAGCTGAGCCATACCGCCGCCGAGCGAGCGGAGCTCGAAACTGACCACGCCGGGGCGGTTGTCGGGGAAGGCGTGCTTGATCGCGTTGGTGCCGAATTCGTTCAGGATCGTCCCGATCGAGGCCGCCTTGCGGGAACCCGCCCATAGCGGGTCGCAACTGGCGCGAATCGTCACCGTCTCGGGGGCGGAGCGGCCCAGCAGGATGCAGACATTCTCGGCAAAGCGGGCCACGTCGATCTGCGCGCCGGATTCGGTCAGGTAGAGTTGTTCGTGCAGCGCGGCCACGGTCTCGATCCGGATACGCGCGGTATCGAGCGCCTCTCGCACGGTCTCTTCCAGCGTGTGACGCGACTGCATCCGCATGATCGCCGTCACCGACTGGAGCGAGTTCTTCACCCGGTGATCGACCTCGCGCCGCAGCACGTCAGCCGTGTTGAGCGCCCGTCGCAGGTTGAGCTGCGCCATCACCTGATCGGCCATCACCCGCATGGTGCGCCGCTGCATATCGGTCAGGACGCGGGGCTTGCGGTCAAGGATGCAGAGCGTGCCGATCGGCAGGCCCTCGTCGCTCTTCAGCACGGCGCCCGCGTAGAAGCGCATGGAATCGTCCTTGATGCACAGGGGGTTATCCGCCGTGCGCAGGTCGGACAGCGTGTCGTTGATCTCGAGGAAATCACCGTCGAGGATCGCATGGGCGCAGATCGACCGCTCCATGTCGGTCTCGCTGGCGCTCATGCCGACGCGGGCCTTGAACCACTGGCGGTGCTCCTCGACCAGCGAGATCAGGACCACGGGGCACTCACAGATCTCGGCCACGAGGGTGACGACCTCGTCGAAGGCGCCCTCGGGCGGCGTGTCGAGGATCCCGTAGGACTGCAAGACACGCAGGCGTGCGGCTTGTTGTGGATGCGGTTGCGCTTTCATCCCGGGACTTTCGAGTGGAACTGGGCCTTTGGCCATGGTGGGAAACCGGGGCACCAGACCGAAAACCGGCGGGCCGTAAAGAGCACTGATAAGAACACGATGTTCAGGGCTACCAGTTAACACCGGGGGTGACCATAGGTGCAAGGCCATGGGCGCTTTGCGGCTCATCGACTGGCAGAAATGGTTAACCGGGACCCGTCAACCGGGCCAGAAGCTCTGCCGCGTTGCGGACCTTGAACTTGCGTAGCAGGCGGGCCCGGACGTCCTCCACCGTGCGGGGCGACAGGCCGAGGTCGCGGGCGATCTGCTTCGAGGTGCTGCCTCGGCTGAGGCCTGAGATCACGTCGCGTTCGCGCGGTGTCAGCTCCGGCCCCGGTCGGGCGTCGCCGAGGGGCGCATAGGTCATGACGATGCGCGACAGGGGATCGTCGGGGGCCAACGTCCGGGCCCGGAAGCGGCACCAGAAGCGGCTGCCGTCGGTGCGGCGCAGGATCCGCTGGTCGGTGTAGGACCCGCCGCCGCGCAGCGCCGCAAGCCCCACGTCGCGCAGCCGGGCGAATTCCGCGTCATCCTCGTAGAGCACCCGGAAGCTGCGTCCCAGAAGCGCCGTCCGGTCCACGCCGATCATGCTGGCGAAGGTCAGGTTGCAGGCCCGGATGATCCGGTGCTGGGCCAGCACGATGCCCACCGGCGCCATGTCGAAGGCGGCCTCGGCGAAATCTTCGGGGATCATGGCCTCTGCTCCGGGTTGTGTGAACTGTACCGTGAAACTACGGTATTGATACCGTAGCTTGCGCTCAGCATCTTGCGCCAGACCGAAAACGCCGCCCGAGGGTGGCCGGGCGCAAGGATGTGCCCATGACGCGGGGGAGGCGGCATGAGGAGGATGCCGCTTCCCCGGGCAGGGGCGCTGCGAAGACCGCCGCGGCGCAGGCCGGGGAGGGGATCAGGAAAGGTTCAGGGGGACGGCCCTTCGGGGGTGCTGGATCTGTCCGGAGAACCGGGGAAATATGTCGGCATCGACGACAGGATGGAATCCGCGCGGAAAGGAGCATCGCCACTCTGCCCCACGCGCGCGGCGACAACACCTGACGGCCCGTCTACAAGGGTCGCATGGAGACAACAGGGAGTAACCCGATGATGTTCAAACCTTTCCGCACCGGTCTGGTGAGCGCGCTGGCCCTCGCCGGTGCCGTGAGCGCCGCGCAGGCCGATGGCAGTCTGACCGTGGCGATGCAGCTGGAGCCGCCGCACCTCGATCCCACGAGCGCGGCCGCGGCCGCCATCGACAGCGTGCTCTACTCCAACGTCTACGAGGGGCTGACCCGCTTTGCCTCCGATGGCTCCGTCGTGCCGGGCCTTGCCCGCTCGTGGGACATCTCGGAGGACGGGCTGACCTATACCTTCCACCTCGCCGAGGGGGTGACCTTCCACGACGGCTCTGCCTTCGATGCGGAGGACGTGAAGTTCAGCCTCGACCGGGCCCGCGCCGAGGACAGCACCAACGCGCAGAAGGGGCTCTTTGCCGCCATCGACACGGTCGAGGTCACCGATCCGCTGACCGTTGTGGTGACGCTCTCCAAGCCGACCGGCAGCTTCCTCTTCAACATGGCCTGGGGCGATGCGGTGATCGTGGCGCCGGAAAGCGCCGACACGCTGCAGACCACGCCGAACGGCACCGGCGCCTTCAAGTTCGCGGACTGGGTGCAGGGGGACCGGATCGAACTGGTGAAGAACCCGGACTACTGGGGCACCCCGGCCGTTCTGGACGAGGCGACCTTCAAGTTCATCTCGGACCCGACCGCAGCCTTCGCCGCCGTCATGGCCGAGGACGTGGATGTCTTCTATTCCTTCCCCGCGCCCGAGAACCTGCCGCAGTTCGACATGGACCCGCGCTTCAAGGTCCTCGCCGGGTCGACCGAGGGCGAGACGATCCTCGCCATGAACAACAAGCTGCCGCCGCTGGACGATGTCCGCGTCCGCGAGGCCGTCGCCCATGCCATCAACCGGCAGGAGATCATCGACGGTGCCATGTTCGGCTACGGCACCCCGATCGGCAGCTTCTTCCCGCCACACAACCCCGATTACGTCGATCTGACGGGCCTGTCGGACTATGACCCCGAAAAATCCAAGGCGCTGCTGGAAGAGGCGGGCGTCACCCTGCCGGTCCGGCTCAAGATGACCCTGCCGCCGCCGTCCTATGCCCGGCGCGGGGGCGAGATCATCGCGGCCCAGCTGCGGCAGGTCGGCATCGAGGCCCAGATCGAGAACGTCGAGTGGGCGCAGTGGCTGGAAACCACCTTCCGCGGCAAGGACTACGGGATGACCATCGTCAGCCACGTGGAGCCGATGGATATCGGCAGCCTCGCCAACCCCGACTACTACACCCAGTACGACAACGCCGACTTCCAAGCCGTGATCGAGGAGCTTTCCGTCACCGCGGACCCGGCGCAGCGCTCCGAGCTCTTCAAGCAGGCGCAGACCATGCTGGCCGAGGACTACGTCGCGGGCTTCCTGTTCCAGATGGCCCTGCTGACCGTTGCCAAGACCGAGGTCGAGGGGCTCTGGGTGAACATGCCGACCCCGGCGGTGGACCTGACCGCTGTGCACTGGGCGAACTGACGCGGTCCCGGGGCCGGTCACGCCTTGGGCATCGGTCCCGGGCCGGCCGTCCCCTGCGGCCCCTCGGGGCCGCAAGCAATTCCCGCAGTTCCTCGGGGCTGCACGTGATCAAAGCGGCCCGCCAAGGCTGCAACTGAACCCCGACTGATCCGCCGCGCGGGCCCCCACCCCCGGCGGATCCTTTTCTCTCTCAAAGGGTCCCTGACCCGCCCCTCAGAAGAAGACCTGTCCGACCCGTATGTTGCGTTACACCCTCTCCCGCCTCCTCTCGCTGGGCATCAGCCTCGCGGTGGCCTCGGTGGTGATCTTTCTTGCCATCGAAGTGCTGCCCGGCGATCCGGCGGCCTATATGCTGGGCCTCAATGCCCAGCCCGACACGCTGGCCGCCCTGCGCGATGAGCTGGGCCTGAATGGCTCGCTCTGGGAGCGGTATGCCGATTGGGTCGGCGGGATGCTGCGGGGGGACTTCGGCACCTCCTACACCTACCGCTCATCCGTCTCCGAGATGATCGGAGAGCGGCTCTGGGTCTCGCTGCCGCTGGCGCTCTACGCCCTGACGCTCTCGACGGTGATCGCCTTCCCGGCGGGTATCTGGGCCGCGGCCCGGCGCGGCAAGGCGGCGGATGTGACCGTCATGGGCGTGACCCAGCTGGGCGTGGCGATCCCGAACTTCTGGTTCGCCATGCTGATGGTGCTGGTCTTCGCCATCAACCTGCGCTGGTTCTCCGCCGGGGGCTTCCCGGGCTGGGACAAGGGCTTCTGGCTCTCGCTCAAGGCGCTGACCCTGCCGGCCATCGCGCTGGCCCTGCCGCAGGCCTCGATCCTCGCGCGGGTCATGCGCTCGGCCCTGCTGGACACGCTGAGCGAGGATTTCATCCGCACCGCCCGCGCCAAGGGTCTCACCAAGGGGCAGGCCCTGCGCCGCCATGCGCTGCGCAACGCGCTGATCCCCGTGCTGACGATCATCGGGATGCAGTTCTCCTTCCTGCTGGCGGGGGGGATCATCATCGAGAACGTCTTCTTCCTGCCCGGCCTCGGGCGGATGATCTTCCAGGCGATCTCGGCCCGTGACCTGATCGTGGTGGAAAGCGTCGTCATGCTGCTGGTCTTCGCCGTGGTCCTCGTGAACTTCATGGTCGAGCTGGCCTATGCCCTCGTCGACCCCCGGCTGAGGGCCCGCGCATGAGCACCGCCGTGACAGAACGCAGCCTCGGCGCGCAGATGCTGCGCAACCGCAACCTGCTGATCGGCGGCGCGCTGACTGTCGTCTTTGCCGCCGCAGCGCTGATCTCCTTCCTCTGGGTGCCCTATCCCGTGGACGGCGTGGACATCGCCAACAAGATCAAGCCGCCCTCGGCCGCGCATCCCTTCGGCACCGATCACTTCGGGCGCGATATCCTGTCGATGATCATGGTGGGGGCGCGCACCTCCATCGCCGTGGCCATCGTCGCGGTGGGGATCGGGATGCTCTTCGGCGTGCCCCTCGGCCTCTGGGCCGCGGCGCGCAAGGGCACCCTGCTGGACGAGGTGATCATGCGCGGCAATGACCTTGTCTTCGCCTTCCCCTCGTTGCTGATCGCCATCATGATCACGGCCATTTTCGGCCCCTCCGCCGTCAATGCGATAATCGCCATCGGGATCTTCAACATCCCCGTGTTCGCCCGCCTGACACGCTCGGGCGCGCTGGCCCTGTGGCAGCGGGATTTCATCCTTGCGGCGCGGGTCGCGGGCAAGGGATCGGCGCGGATCTCGTTCGAGCATATCCTGCCGAACGTGGCGAACCTGCTGATCGTGCAGGGCACGATCCAGTTCTCGCTGGGCATTCTGGCCGAGGCGGGCCTGTCCTACGTCGGTCTTGGCGCACAGCCGCCGATCCCGTCCTGGGGCCGGATGCTGGCCGAGAGCCAGACGATGATTTCCTTCGCCCCGCATATGGCGCTTTTTCCGGGTCTCGCGATCCTGCTGACGGTGCTGGGCCTGAACCTCATGGGTGACGGTCTGCGCGATATGTTCGACCCTAAACTGCGGCGGGGACGCTGATGAGCCTGCTGGAGATCTCCAACCTCGACCTCGACATTCACGGTGCGCCGATCCTGCGCGACGTGTCGCTCTCCGTGGCGCCCGGCCAGATCGTCGGCGTGATCGGGGAAAGCGGCTCGGGCAAGTCGATGACCGCCTTCACCGTGCTGCAACTGCTGCCCGAAGGCGCGCAGGCGCGCGGGCAGGTCACGCTCAACGGCCACGACATGCTGAGCCTGAGCGAGGCGCAGCTGTGCCGCCTGCGCGGCAACGAGGTGGGCATGGTGTTCCAGGAGCCTATGACGGCGCTGAACCCCATCCGCACCATCGGCGAGCAGGTGGCCGAGACGATCCTGATCCACGAGAAGGTCTCGAAATCCGAGGCGATGGCCCGGGCGCGCGAGGCCCTGAACCGGGTCGAACTGCCCGCGGACCGCTTCCCGCTCAGCCGGTATCCTTACGAACTGTCGGGCGGGCAGCGGCAGCGCGTGGTGATCGCCATGGCCATCGCCCTGCGGCCCAAGCTGTTGATCGCGGATGAGCCGACGACGGCGCTGGACGTGACCACGCAGGCGCAGATCCTTGCCCTGTTGACGCGGCTGGTGCGCGAGGACGGCATGGGGATGCTGATGATCACCCATGACCTCGCCGTGGTGGCGGACATGGCCGATGACATCGTGATCATGCAAAAGGGCCGCGTGGTGGAAACCGGGCCCGCCGCGACGCTTTTCGAGACGATGCAGCATCCCTATTCCAAGGCGCTGCTGGCCGCCTCCACCCATGCGCCCGACCGCGAGGACGGCACGACGGAACAGCCCCTGCTGACCGTGCGCAACGTGGTCCGTGCGTATTCGCTGCCGCGCAAGACGCTCTTCGGCGCGCCGGCGCAGGTGCAGGCGGTGAAGGGCGTGTCCTTCGATCTGAAACGGGGAGAGAGCCTTGGCCTCGTGGGCGAGTCGGGCTGCGGAAAATCGACCTTGACACGGGCCATTCTGGGTCTGGAGCAGGTGCAGGGTGGCGAGATCCTCTTTGACGGGCAGCCGGTCTTTACCGGCACGCAGGTCAACCGCGCGGTGCGCCGCCGGATGCAGGTCGTCTTTCAGGACCCCTACGGCAGCTTCAACCCGCGCCACAAGGTTGCGCGCCTCGTGACCGAACCCTTCCACCTGCTCGACAAGCCGCCCACCGGGGCGGCGCGCGCGGCGGCGATTGCCGAGGCGCTGACGTCGGTCGGGCTGTCGCCGGAGGACCAGCACAAGTACATCCATGAGTTCTCGGGCGGGCAGCGGCAGCGGATCGCCATCGCGCGGGCGCTGATCATCAAGCCCGACCTGATCATTCTCGACGAGGCGGTTTCGGCTCTGGATGTGCAGGTGCGTGCGCAGATCCTCGACCTGCTGGCCGACCTCTCCAAGCGGTTCGGGCTGACCTATCTCTTCATCTCCCACGACCTCAGTGTCGTGCGGGCCATCACCGACCGGGTGCTGGTGATGAAATCCGGTGAGTTCGTCGAGCGCGGCCCCACGGCGCAGGTCTTCGATGCGCCGCAACATGACTATACCAAGGCCCTGATCGCCGCGGCCCCCCGGCTGCCGGAAGAGGCCTGATCACTTCAAGGAAGACCCCATGAAAGAGCTCTGGTTCGACCCCGCGAAATGCCTGATCGGCGGTGAGTGGACGGCCCCCGCCGGTGGCGGCACGCTGCCGCTTTACGATCCCTCCACCGGGGCCGAGATCGGCGCGATCGCCCGCGGCACCGCGCAGGACATCGACGCCGCCGTGGCAGCGGCAGAGGCCGCCCATCGCGGCGCATGGGGCCAGACGCCCGCGTTCGAGCGTGGCCGCCTGCTGATGAAGCTGGGCCAGATGGTGCTGGAGAAGGCCGACGTGCTGGCTGCCATCGAGGCCGCGGACGTGGGCAAGCCCCTGAAACAGGCCCGTGCCGATGCGGTGGCGCTGGCACGCTACCTCGAATTCTACGGCGGGGCGGCGGACAAGCTGCACGGGCAGACGATCCCTTTCCTTGACGGCTACACCGTCTATACCCTGCGGGAGCCGCATGGGGTGACCGGCCATATCGTGCCGTGGAACTACCCGATGCAGATCATCGGGCGCTCCATCGGGGCGGCACTGGCGACCGGCAACGCCTGCGTGCTGAAACCGGCGGAGGATGCCTGCCTGACGGCCTTGGCCTTCGCCGATCTGGCGTTGCAGGCCGGGCTGCCGGCGGGCGCGCTGAACGTGGTGCCGGGGCTGGGCGCCGAGGCAGGCGCGGCGCTGACCGGCCATCCGGGCATCCACCACATCTCCTTCACCGGCTCGGTCGGCACCGGCATCGCGGTGCAGAAGGCCGCCGCCGACAATGTCATCCCGGTAACGCTGGAACTGGGCGGCAAGTCCCCGCAGGTGGTCTTTGCCGATGCGGACCTCGACGCGGCGCTGCCCTTCCTCGTGAACGCCGGCATCCAGAACTGCGGGCAGACCTGCTCGGCCTCGTCGCGCATCCTCGTGGAACGGTCGCGCTATGACGAGGTCGTGGCCCGGATGGCCGAACGCTATGACGCGTTGCGCGTGGGCCGGGCGGTGGATGACCTCGACGTGGGGCCGCTGATCTCGGCCAAGCAAAAGGGCATCGTCTCGGGCTTCATGGGCCACGGTGCCGACCTGGAGGTGGCGGGTCAGGCCAAGCTGGGCGACCTGCCCGACGGCGGCTACTACGTCGCGCCGACGCTCTTTGCGGGCGCGACCGGGGCACACAGGCTGGCGCAGGAGGAGATCTTCGGCCCCGTGCAGGTGGTGATCCCCTTCGAGGGCGAGGAGGAGGCCGTGGCGATTGCCAATGGCACCGACTATGGCCTCGTCGCCTCGGTCTGGACCGACAGCGGCGCGCGGCAGATGCGGCTGGCCAAGGCAATCCGCGCCGGTCAGGTCTTTATCAACAATTACGGCGCGGCGGGGGGCGTGGAACTGCCCTTTGGCGGCACGGGCAAATCGGGCCACGGGCGCGAGAAGGGGTTCGAGGCGCTCTATGCCTTCACCTCGCTCAAGACCGTTGCGGCCTATCACGGCTGAGGAGGAGAGATCATGAGACTTGAGGGCAAGACGGCCATCGTCACCGGGGCGGGGTCGGGCTTCGGGGCGGGCATCGCCAAGCGGTTCGCCGAGGAGGGCGCCAAGGTGCTGGTGGCTGACCTGAATGGCGACGCGGCCGAGGCCGTCGCCAAGGAGATCGGCGGCATCTACTGCGAGGCGGACGTCGCGGACCCGGAGGCCGTGGCGATCATGGTGGGCATGGCCGAGCGCAACTGCGGCCCGGTCGATATCCTCGTGAACAACGCGGGCACGACGCATCTGCCGAAACCGATGGAAGAGGTGACGGAGCAGGAGTTCGACCGGGTGTTCAACGTGAACTGCCGGTCGGTCTACCTGCTGGCCAAGGTGCTGGTCCCCAAGATGAAGGCGCGCGGCACGGGGTCGATCGTCAACATCGCCTCCACCGGCGGGGTCAGCCCGCGGCCCAACCTGACGTGGTACAATTCCACCAAGGGCTGGATGAACACCGCGACCCGCGCTATGGCGGTGGAACTGGCGCCCTTCGGCATCCGGGTGAACGCGGTGAACCCGGTGGCGGGCGAAACGCCCCTGCTGAAGAGCTTCATGGGGCAGGACACGCCCGAGGTGCGGGCCAAGTTCCTCTCCACCATCCCGATCGGGCGGTTCTCGACCCCGCAGGACATCGCCAACGCGGCGCTCTACCTTGCTTCGGACGAGGCCTCGATGGTGACGGGCGTCTGCATGGAAGTGGATGGCGGGCGCTGCATCTGAGCCCGTTTCAGACGCATACATCCGAGTATAAGATCAACCGCCGGGCGATTGCCCGGCGGTTTGCTTTTCAGGCCGGATAACGTCGGGAAAGATTCTTTCCCGGTCGAAAAATGCCGTGTTGACAGGGTTATCGGTGCCGATCACCATCGAATGAAGACGGAAGAGCGCCGCGGGAGGGCGGCAGATTCACGTTCGGGAGGACATCCATGAAGACTACCATAGCGGTCGGCGCCCTGATGGCGCTCGGCCTGGCGACGGCCGGCCATTCAGAGATCACCATCGCCCATATCTACGGCAAGACAGGCCCGCTGGAGGCCTATGCCACCCAGTCCCACAACGGGCTGATGATGGGCCTCGAATATGCCACCGAGGGGACCATGGAGATCGACGGCGAGAAGATCGTCGTGATCGAGAAAGACACCCAGATGAAGCCGGAGAACGGCAAGGCCCTGCTGGAAGAGGCCTTTGGCGACGATGACGCCGATATCGCGGTGGGCCCTGTCTCCTCCGGCGTGGCGCTGGCGATGCTGCCGGTGGCCGAGGAATACGAGAAGATCCTGATCGTGGAGCCTGCGGTGGCGGATTCGATCACCGGCAGCGACTGGAATCGCTACATCTTCCGCACCGGGCGCAACTCCTCGCAGGACGCCGTGGCCAATGCCATCGCGCTGGCGGGCGACGACGTGAAGATCGCGACGCTGGCGCAGGACTACGCCTTCGGCCGCGACGGGATCTCTGCCTTCAAGGAGGCACTGGAGGGCAGCGGCACCGAGATCGTGCACGAGGAATACGTGCCCACGGACACCACCGATTTCACGGCGGCGGCGGAGCGCATCTTCAACGCGATGAAGGACCTCGACGGGGAGAAGAAGCTCTTCGTGATCTGGGCGGGGGCCAACAACCCGATGTCCAAGGTCAACGCGATGGACCCGTCGCGCTTCGGCATCGAGATCGCGACCGGGGGCAACATCCTCGCCGCGCTTTCGGCCTACAAGGAATTCCCCGGCATGGAGGGGGCGACCTACTACTACTACGAGAGCCCCAAGAACCCGGTGAATGACTGGCTGGTGAAGGAACACGAGGCCCGTTTCGGCGCCCCGCCCGACTTCTTCACCGCCGGTGGCATGGCGGCCGGTCTCGCCATCGTGGAGGCGATCCGCAAGGCGGGCTCCACCGAGACCGAGGACCTGATCGCCGCCATGGAAGGCATGGAATGGGAGACGCCCAAGGGCAAGATGATGTTCCGCCCGGAAGACCACCAGGCGCTCCAGTCCATGTATCACTTCAAGATCAAGGTCGAGGACGGCGTTGACTGGGCCATCCCAGAGCTTGTGCGCGAGCTGACGATCGACGACCTGCCGATCCCGGTGCGCAACTAGTGGTTTAACGAGTGCTGCGGGCGCCGGTGCTGCTTCCGGCGCCCGTTTTTCATGCCCTCTCCCTGCGGCGGTCCCCTCATGACGCACGAGATCCTCACGACCCATGACCTGACGGTCCGGTTCGGCGGCCACGTCGCCGTGGACCATGTCACCTGTGCCTTTCGCACCGGCGAGCTGACGGCCATAGTCGGGCCGAACGGGGCGGGCAAGACGACCTATTTCAACCTCATCTCGGGTCAGATCCCGGCCTTCGAGGGGCGGGTCATGCTGGCGGGGCGGGATGTGACCCGCGCCTCCGTCTCGGCCCGCTGCCACGCGGGGGTCGGTCGGGCGTTCCAGCTGACCAACCTGTTTCCCGATCTCACGGTGCTGGAGAATGTCCGCCTCGTGATCCAGTCGAAGGCGCGGCGCGGCTTCTCGATCCTCTCGACCGCCGCCTCGCAGGTTGCCCTGACCGAGCGGGCCGAGGCGGTGCTGGACCGGGTTCGGCTGACCGCACAGGCCGGGCAGAAGGTGAGCGCGCTGTCCCACGGCAACCAGCGCAAGCTGGAGGTGGCGCTGCTGATCGCCCTCGATCCGCTGGTCTACATGTTCGATGAGCCGACGGCGGGCATGTCCGTGGACGAGGCCCCCGTGGTGCTGGACCTGATTGCCGAGCTGAAGGCGCAGAAGGACCGGACGATCCTTCTGGTCGAGCACAAGATGGACGTGATCCGCACCCTGGCCGACCGGATCATCGTGCTGCACAACGGGGCACTGGCCGCCGACGGGGCGCCCGCGGAGGTCATGGCCTCGGACGTGGTACAGGAGGCCTACATGGGCCGTGATCTGGCGGAGCTGGGGGCATGAGCGATCCGATCCTGCGACTGGAGGGCGTGCAGACCGATATCGCCCAGTACCACATCCTTCAGGGTGTCGACCTTGAGGTACCGCGCGGCAAGGTGACCATGCTGCTGGGGCGCAATGGCGTGGGCAAGACCACGACGCTGCGCACGATCATGGGCCACTGGCGCGCCAAGGCCGGGCGGATCACCTTTGACGGCGCGGACATCACCGCGCGGCCCACCCCGGCCATCGCGCGGTCCGGCATCGGTTTCGTGCCCGAGAACATGGGCATCTTCGGCGACCTGACGGTGGAGGAGAACATGGTCCTCGCTGCCGTCTCGGGCCGGATCGACCCGGCGCGGCGTGACTGGATCTTCGAGGCCTTCCCGCCGCTGCGCACCTTCTGGAAAGGGCCTGCGGGCACGCTGTCGGGCGGTCAGAAGCAGATGCTCTCCATCGCGCGGGCGATGATCGAGGAGCGCAGGCTCTACCTGATCGACGAACCCACCAAGGGGCTGGCCCCGGCCATCGTGACCACCATGGCCCGCGCCCTGCGGGAACTGAAGGAGGCCGGTGCCTCGATCCTGCTGGTGGAGCAGAACTTTGCCGTGGCGCGCGCGCTGGGCGACCTTGTGGCGGTGATGGACGACGGGCGGGTGATCTGGAGCGGCGAAATGGCGGAACTGGCCGGGGATGCTGGGTTGCAGGAACGGCTGATGGGGCTGTCGATGGAGGGCGGGCATTGAAGATTTTGGGCCTCCGGCGGGGATACTTGGGAACAGTGGATGAGAGGGCCGGCGCGCCGCTGCGCGGTTGGCGCTTCGGGATAGGGGGCGCGGCATGAGCCTTGCGCCCGATCACGCGCCGACCATGGCGCGGAAAGGACTGGCCGAGCGGCTGGAACCCTGGGCCCCGGTGCTGCTGGTGCCGGTGATGGTCCTGCTGGGCTACCTCGCGATCCCGGCGACCTCGTCGTGGCTGACCCTGACGGTGAGCGGGCTGGCGATGGGGATGATGATCTTCATCATGGCCTCGGGGATGACGCTGGTCTTCGGCCTGATGGACGTGATCAACTTCGGCCACGGGGCCTTCGTCTCCATCGGGGCCTTCGTGGGCGTTTCGGTGCTGATCTGGCTGGGCGGCATGGCAGGGGCCCCCTCGCTGGTGCTGAACCTGTTGGCCATGGGGGCGGCAGCCATCGCCGCGATGGTGGTGACCGGCGGTGTCGGCTGGGCCTTCGAGAAGGTCATCGTCAAGCCGGTCTATGGCGCGCACCTGAAGCAGATCCTTGTCACCATGGGCGGGCTGATCGTGATCGAGCAGCTGATCGTCGTGATCTGGGGACCGGAAGAGATCTTCATCCGCCGCCCCGAGACGCTGCAGGGCGGGCTGACCTTTGCCGGGGCCGCGATCGAGAAATACCGGCTGCTGGCGGTGGGCGTGGGGCTGGTGCTGTTCCTTGCAATGCGCTTCGTGCTGCGCCGGACCAAGATCGGGCTGATCGTGCGCGCGGGCGTCGAGAACGGCGAGATGGTCGAGGCACTGGGCTACCGGCTGCGGCTCGTCTTCGTGGGCGTCTTCATCGCGGGCTCGGCGCTGGCCGGTCTGGGCGGTGTCATGTGGGGTCTCTATCAGGAGATCATCACCGCCCACATGGGACAGGAGGTGATGATCCTGATCTTCATCGTGGTGATCATCGGGGGACTCGGCTCGGTCGAGGGCTGCTTCATCGGGGCGCTGCTGGTCGGGCTCTTGCAGAACTACATCGCCTTTCTCGAGCCCAAGGTGGCGCTGATCTCCAACATCGGGCTGATGGTGGCGATCCTCATGTGGCGCCCGATGGGCATGATCCCGGTGGTGAAGGCAAAATGATCGCGACGCTTCTTTCGGGCGATGCGCCCCGGTCCCGCGTGCTCTCGCTTCTGCTGCTGGCGGTGCTGGTCTGTCTCGCGCTGGCGCCCTTCCTCTTTCCCGGCACGCGGTCGCTGGATACGGCGGCGCGGATCTGTGTCTTCATCCTGCTGGTGGCCTCCTACGACCTTCTGCTGGGGTACGGCGGGATCGTCAGCTTCGCCCATACGATGTTCTTCGGCATGGGGGCCTATGGTGTCGCGCTCTCCTGCGAGTATCTCGGGCGGAGCTGGGGGGCGCTGGCCTTCGGCATCGGCGCAGGCAGTGTGGCGGCCATCGCGGCGGCCTTCCTGATCGGGCTCTTCTCGCTGCGCGTCCGGGCGATCTTCTTTGCCATGATCACGCTGGCCGTCGCCTCCGCCGTGGCGGTGCTGGTGAGCCAGCTGTCGCAGATCACCGGGGGCGAGGACGGGCTGAACTACCAGATCCCGCGCGCCCTGACGCCCGCGTTCAAGTTCATGGACGAGCCGGTCTTCGGCGTGCGGATGAACGGCAAGCTGCTGAATTACTACGTGGTCTTAGCAGGGTCGCTGGTGGGCGTGCTCTTCCTGCTGCGCGTGGTGAATTCGCCCTTCGGCCGGGTGTTGCAGGCGATCCGCGAGAACGACTTCCGCGCCGAGGCGATCGGCTACCGGGTGGTGCAGTACCGCGTCGCCGCCACCTGCCTGAGCGCCGCCATCGCGGCCTTTGCCGGGGCGCTCTACGCGATCTGGCTGCGCTATGTCGGGCCTTCCACCGTGCTCTCGATGGAGATCATGCTGGATATCCTGCTGATGGTCGTCATCGGGGGCATGGGCACGATCTATGGCGCCGTGCTGGGGGCCACGCTCTTCGTCGTGGCGCAGAACTACCTGCAGGAGCTGATGGGTCTGGCCGCGGGCGCCTTCGAGGGGCTTCCGATCCTGCCCGCGCTGCTCTCGCCCGACCGCTGGCTGCTCTGGCTCGGGCTGCTCTTCATCCTCTCGGTCTATTTCTTTCCGACCGGAATCGTGGGAAGGCTGCGCGACGGGAGATAGAGGAGGAACGCGCCCGCCGGGGGACCGGAGGGGCGCGGGAGGAAGATCATGCGTATCGGATTAGCCCTGCTGTGCTTCGCCTATGTGCTGAGCCAGTTCTACCGCACGTTCCTTGCGGTGCTGACGGGCCCGCTGGCCGAGGACATCGGCGCGGGGCCCGAGGACCTGGCCCTGGCCTCGGGGCTCTGGTTCCTGGTCTTCGCGGCGATGCAGGTGCCGGTAGGCTCCGCGCTGGACCGGGTCGGGCCCCGGCGCACGGCCTCGGTCCTGCTGCTGGTGGGCGGCGGGGGCGGGGCGCTGGTCTTTGCCGTGGCGCAGGCGCCCTGGCATGTCTCGCTCGCCATGGCGCTGCTGGGGGTCGGCTGTGCGCCGGTGCTGATGGCGGCCTACTACATCTTCGCCCGGGTCTATCCGCCCGCGCTCTTCGCCTCGCTCGCCGCGGCGGTGCTGGGGATCGGGACGCTGGGCAACCTCTTTGCCGCAATGCCGGTGACTGCCGCGGCCGAGACGATCGGCTGGCGCGCGACCATGTGGGTGCTGGCCGCGGTCAGCGCCCTGACCGCGCTTGGCATAGGGGTGCTGGTGAAGGATCCGCCGCCCGCGCAGCAGGGCACGGGGGGCTCCTTCCTCGACCTGTTCCGGATCCCCGCGCTCTGGCTGGTGTTTCCCATCGCCATCGCGAATTACGCCCCCGCCGCCGGGGTCCGGGGCCTCTGGATCGGGCCCTACCTGCGCGAGACCTACGGGGCGGACCCCGCGACCGTGGGCTGGGCCGCCACGGCCATGGGGCTGGCGATGATCGCGGGCAGCTTCGCCTACGGGCCGGCGGACCGCTGGTTCGGCACCCGGAAGTGGGTGATCTTCACCGGCAACGCGGGCGCGCTTCTGGCGCTCGTGGCGCTGATCCTGCTGCCGCCCATGGGGGTCTGGGCCACCACGGCGCTCTTTGCCCTGCTGGGGCTCTGCGCCGCCTCCTACCCGCTGGTCATGGCCCATGGCCGCGCCTTCGTGCCCGATCATCTCGCCGGGCGGGGCGTGGCGCTGCTGAACCTGCTGGCCATCGGCACCGTCGGGCTGACGCAGGTCGCCAGCGGCCGGCTCTACAGCCCCGGGATCACCCCGCCCGAGGCCGCCTTCCAGCCGGTGCTGCTGCTTTACGCGGGGCTGTTGGCACTGGCGCTGGCGATCTACCTGCTGGCGCGCGACCGGACGGACTGAGGGGCCGATCCGTGGGACGGCCCGGGCCCCCCGATTTGACTTTGCACCCCACCGGTCCATTTTCTTGCCTCGAACATCCCGGGAGGTGCGGGGGGCTGGCCCCCCGCGCTTCTCTCTACATGCGTGGGTCCCGCGATGCGCCCTTCCTTCACTGGCGCCTTCGCGGTATAGACCCGCGTCCCAATGCGAAAGGAGTCTATCCAGATGGGCTACAAAGTCGTCGTCGCAGGTGCCACGGGTAACGTGGGCCGCGAAATGCTGAACATCCTCGCCGAGCGGGAATTCCCCGTCGACGAAATCGCCGTACTTGCTTCGCGCAGGTCGCTTGGCACCGAAGTCAGCTTTGGCGAGAAGACACTGAAGACCCAGGACCTGGATACCTTCGACTTCACCGGCTGGGATATCGCGCTCTTCGCCGTGGGCTCGGGCCCGACGAAGGAATATGCGCCGAAGGCCGCCGCCGCGGGCTGCGTGGTGATCGACAACTCGTCGCTCTACCGCTACGACCCCGACGTGCCGCTGGTGGTTCCGGAAGTGAACCCCGAGGCCGTGGACGGCTACGCCAAGAAGAACATCATCGCGAACCCGAACTGCTCGACCGCGCAGATGGTCGTGGCGCTGAAGCCGCTGCACGACCGGGCCAAGATCAAGCGCGTCGTGGTCTCGACCTACCAGTCGGTCTCCGGCTCGGGCAAGGAAGGCATCGACGAGCTCTGGGATCAGACCAAGTCGATCTACAACCCGACCTCGGAATATGAGCCCAAGAAGTTCACCAAGCAGATCGCCTTCAACGTGATTCCGCATATCGACGTCTTCATGGAAGACGGCTCGACCAAGGAAGAGTGGAAGATGGTCGCCGAGACCAAGAAGATCGTGGACCCGTCCATCAAGGTCACCGCGACCTGCGTGCGCGTGCCGGTCTTCGTCGGCCACTCGGAATCGATCAACATCGAGACCGAGGAGTTCCTCGACGAAGACGAGGCCCGCGACATCCTGCGCGAGGCCCCCGGCATCATGGTGATCGACAAGCGCGAGGACGGTGGCTACGTCACCCCGATCGAATGCGTCGGCGACTACGCCACCTTCATCAGCCGCATCCGTCAGGACAGCACCATCGACAATGGTCTGAACTTCTGGTGCGTTTCGGACAACCTGCGCAAGGGCGCGGCCCTGAACGCGGTCCAGATCGCCGAGACGCTGGGCAAGCGGGTGCTCAAGAAGGGCTGATCCGCGGGATCGGTTCTCTGCAAGATTTGAGGAAAGGGCGGCGCATTGCGCCGCCCTTTTCGCGTGCCGCGGGCGGGGAGGGGGGCTGTCTGCCCCCCGGGCGCTGACGCGCCTCCCCCCGAGGATATTTCGGAACAGTGGATGGGGTGGGTGGTTTCTCGCCGGGTGACGCTGGGGCCGCAGGGGGGCAGTTGACCGGGGCACGGGGGACTCCCACAAAAAGGTCATTTGCTTGTGATGCGGTGGCGGCGGAAGGCTGGCCGTTACCCTGATGGAGAGGTCGTCATGCGTTCGTTTCTGATTTTGCCCCTGGTTTTGCCCCTGCCCCTGATGTTTCCCCTTACCGCGCTGGCGGAGGATTTTTCCGTCTCCGGCGCCATCGGTGGTGTGACCGTCTATCCGGACGGGGCCAGCATTACGCGGGCCATCCCCTATTCCGTGCCCGCGGGCAGCCATCGCCTGATCGTGGCCGAGATCCCCGAGATCGCGGCGGGCTTGCAGGCGCGGCTGACCGGTGCGGGCGAGGTGACCCTCGGCGCGCTCAGCTATCGCAGCGACCTTGTGCCGCCGCGCACCACCGAGGACAGCGCGGCGCTGGCCGCCGCCAAGGCCGAGGTAGAGCGGCTGGAGACCGTGGTCCGGGGCCGCGAGGACGCGGTGGAGACGATCCGGCTGGAGGCGCGCGCGGCGCAGGCGCGGATCGCCTTCCTGACCGGTCTGGGACAGGCCGACGGCATCGGCGCCTCGGGGATCGAGGCGCTGCGGGCGCTGTCGCAGATGGTCGGCGAAGAGGTCCTGAGCGCCGCGCAGGCGGCACAGGCGGCCGAGCAGCGCGCTGCTGCGGCCGAGCGGGACATGACGGAGGACCGCGAGGCGCTGGAGGATGCCCGGCAGGCGCTGGCGGCGCTGGAGACGGAGCGCGAGGACCGGACCTACCTGACCGTGGCGCTGGAGGCGGGTGCGCCGTCGGAGGGCGTGCTTGAGCTGACCTATACCACGGCGCAGGCGGGCTGGCAGCCGGCCTATGGCTTTCACCTGACCACCGGGGACAGCCCCGCGCTGGAGGTGGAGCGGGCAGCCTACGTGCGGCAGGACACGGGCGAGAACTGGGACGGCGTGCAACTGGTCCTCTCGACCAGCCGGCCCTCCGGGCAGTCGGCACCGGGCTACCTGACGCCGGAGCGTCTCTGGGCGCAGGATCCGGAGCAGGTGGCGCGGGCTGCCTCGGCGGGCAGCATGAAGATGCTGGACGCAGCACCTGCCCCGGTGATGGCTGAGATGGCCGCCGCGGGCAGCTACGACGGTCTGACGATGCAGTACAGCTATCCGCAGCCGGTGGATATCGCCAGCGGGGCCGACAACCTGCGGCTGGCGCTGGATCGGCTCGACATGACGCCCGAGGTCTATGCCGGGGCGGTGCCGCGGCTGGATGCGACGGCCTACCTGATGGCGCGGGTCACCAATACCTCGGGCGAGATCCTCGCCCCCACGGACCGGGCCGATTTCTATGTCGACGGGGCCTTCGTCGGTCAGAACTGGCTCGACCTCGTGGCGGCGGGCGACGAGGTGGAACTGGGCTTCGGCCCGATCGACGGCCTGCGGCTTGAGCGCGTCATCGAGGGGCGCAGCGAGGGCGGGCGCGGCTTCGTCTCGCGGGCGAATGGCCGGGACGAGGCCGTGACGATCACCCTGCGCAACCTCACGCCACGGGACTGGACGGTCGAGCTGACCGACCGGGTGCCCTACTCGGAGCAGGACGACGTGAAGATCACCTGGGAGGCGCAGCCTGCGCCCGCACGGCAGGACATGGACGGACGGCGCGGCCTGCTGGGCTGGGACATCGACCTGCCCGCCGGCGAGAGCGCCGAAGTCACGTTGCAGAGCAACGTCAGCTGGCCGAAGGAGAAGGTCCTGCGCTGAGGCGGGCGCGGGGTGCCGTGTGACACGTGACGCCCGACATGGATCCGGCATGGACCCAGCGTGGAGCCGTCCGGGAACCCGGGCAGGTCCGCGCAGGCCCGGGTGATCAAACAGGGTAGGGATCGGGCGCGGCTGCGCCCGACCGCAATGCGCTGACCGGGTTCAGACGGTCTTGAACGACTTGTCCGCGGGCACGTATTGCTCCACTCCGCCTTCGCCGATGTCGTTCCACAGGCCGTGCAGCGTCAGGTCGCCGGAGTTCACCGCCGCCTCGACGAAGGGGAAGGTCATCAGGTTCTCGAGGCTGACGAGCACCGCTTCCTTCTCTAGTGCGCGACGCTGCTGGTCGTAGTCGGGGAGGTCCTTGACCCGTTCGTAGCCGGGGCGCAGCAGGTCCATCCAGCGGCCGACGAAGCTGGATTTCTCCTCCAGTTCCGGCGCGTGGCCCGAGCACATGTCGAGGCAGCCCTGCACGCCGCCGCAGTTCGAATGGCCCATGATGACGATATGCGCCACTTTCAGCGCCGTCACCGCGTATTCCACCGCGGCCGAGGTGCCGTGCTGGTTGCCATCGGGCTCATACGGCGGGACGAGGTTGGCAATGTTGCGGTGGATGAAGAACTCGCCCTGGTCGGCGCCGAAGATCGAGGTCACGTGGACCCGGCTGTCGCAACAGGAGATGACCATCGCGCGGGGGCGCTGTCCCTCGTCCGCCAGTCGTTTGTACCAGGACTTGTTCTCGGAGAATGTCGTGGCTTTCCAGCCGTGGACCCGCTGGACGAGGTAGGACGGCAGGGGCTTGGCGTGTTGCATGGGATATCCTTCTTCTGGGGGCCTTCACGAGGCTCTGGCGCAGAGCTTATAGGATGCGTTGTGGCGGAGTGAAAATAATTTGCCATGAAATAAAGAGAAAGCCCGGCTTTGCTGCAATGATTTGGGAAGACCTGACCCGCATTCTGCGCCTGCCGTGGGGGCGAAATGGTGGATGGACGTGATGGTGGGAAAAGTTCTGTGCCTGTCACAGAGGGAGCAGGTGGGCGTCGATCCGCTGCGGCTGGACCAGCTCTATGGCCAACTGGGCGAGTCCGGCGCGGAGGAGGTGATCTGCCGCGCCATGGAGGAGCTGGCCCTGCGCCTGACGCGGGCGGAACGGCTGTTCCGGCAGGGTGACTTGGCCGAGTTGCGCAAGGGCGCAAGGGGATTGGCGGCCATCGCGGACCAGATCGGCATGACCGGCCTGTCGCTGGTGGCCGCTGACGTGAAGACCTGCATCGACGCGGGCGATCCGGTCGCGCTCGCCGCCGTCATCGCCCGACTGATGCGGATGGGAGAGGGCTCCCTGACCGAGGTCTGGGACATGCAGGACCTGTCGCTCTAGGCCGCGTGCGACTGGTGGCCTGCGCAGGGCCTGAGAGGGGGCTGCGACATCGTGACCCTGCCCGGCATCGCCCGGGAGGCATGCGATGTGAGCGGCAACAGCCGTCGTCGTCGGGCCACCGCCGCGGGCGGGTGACGGGCAAGCCATCCAAGGACCTGCCGCGTTCTGCCCGCGGCTCAGCCGCCGCGGATCAGGTCGTCTTCTTCCTCGGAGGCGTCGAGGCCGAGCTCGGCCAGACCGTTTTCGAGATGGTCCGACAGGTGCGGCGTGCCGAGCAGGTAATCCACCGTGGGCGTCGTCGCCTCATTCTTCGCGGTCTCGATCGCCTCGTCGAGGTCAGCGGCAGTGAAGCTGTCGCGGCCGATCCACATGACGGCCACGAGGCTGGCCGCCTCATCCTCGTTCAGGTCTTCGAGGAAGCCGCGCAACTCGCGCTCGGCCCGTTTCAGCTCGCGGGCCATGAGGATCACCTGGGCGATCTTTCTGACGGAAATCTCTAGCATGACACACCTCCTGTACCGGCACCCCCGGCGGACCTCGCAGGGGGCCGGACCGGGCGCCGTCCGGGCAAGGGCGCACCGGACCTGGGCATCATGATACCAGATCGTGCCGCCGACTTTGATATTTCGCAAATCCCTCCGCGAAATACAGCTTTTCGGCGTGTTTGTTGCGAGCTTTGTTACGGGCCCGTCGTGCTGATCGATGCTGTCGACCCGTCGGGCGGCCCTCAGGAGTTCCGGGCGAAGACCGGGAAGTAGAGCCAGCTGGGCAGGAAGCGTCCAAAGCGGAACAGAAGCGAGAAACCGAAGGGGAAGGAGCGCGAGAAGGTGTCGCCGCACATGTGCTCGAAGACCTCGTGGGCGGCCTTCTCCGGCTCCATGATCGCGGGCATGGCAAAGTCGTTCTTGGCGGTCAGCCGGGTCTTGATGAAGCCCGGGTTCACCAGCTGCACCTTCACGCCGGAATTGCGCAGATCCGCATGCAGGCTCTCCGCCAGACCCATGAGACCGGCCTTGGTGGCCACGTAGGGCGCGGCACCGGGCAGGCCGCCAAAGGCGGTGAGCGAACTGGTGATGACGATGTGGCCTTGGTCGCGGGCCACGAAGGTCGGCAGCACGGCGCCCACGGCGCGCATCGCGCCGGTGAAGTTCACGTCGGCCATCGCCTCGGCCTGTTCGGAATTCCATTCCTTCGCGCCGAAGGGCCAGTAGACCCCGGCGAGGTAGACCATGCCGTCGATCTCGCCGATGTGGTGCGCGGCCGCCTCAAGCGCGGCGCGGTCGGTCACGTCCACGGGAAAGATCGAGGCGCGGCCGGGCAGGCTGTCGGCCACGGCCTGCAGCGCGGTCTCGTCCCGGGCCGAGAGGATCACTTCCGCCCCCACGTTGCTCAACTGCCGCGCAAGCGCCGCGCCAAGGCCGTCGCTGGCCCCGATGAGCCAGTAGCGTTTGCCGGTCCAGTTCTCGAACATGGGGTGTCTCCTCAGCTGCTGTGTCCCCCCCTGAAACGCCGGGGGGCCGGGCCCGGTTCCCTAGCGAGAGACCTCAGCGGCGGGCGGTTCGGGCCGTCGGCGGTATCTTGCGCCCTTCAGTTTCAGCTTCAGCGCCTGCCAGAAGATCAGCGCCAGAACCCGGCGCGACCCGACGGGCCGGCGCAGGCAGGCGGTGAGGATCCCGCGGCTGGTCAGGGGTTTGCGCGGCCCGGTCAGCGTGGCGATCAGCCCGCCGTTGCCGGCGGTGAAGTCGATGCGGATGCCGATCCGGTCGGGGCGGATGTCGAAGCGGAAGTCATAGCCGCCCTCGATCGGCTGGAAGGGCGAGACGTGGAAGATCTTGCGCGCCCTCAGGCTGTCGGCGGCGGTGATCGGCTCCAGATCGTCGCGGTGCACGAGGTAGGAATGCCGGTCGCCGAAGGTGTTGGAGACCTCGGCCACCACCACCCTCAGGCGATCCTGCGCATCATGGCAGAGCCAGAAGGACACGGGGTTGAAGACATGGCCCAGCAGGCGCGGCTGCGCCAGCAGCAGCACCTTGTCGCTCCCCGGCAGCCCGTGCGCGGAGAGCACCTCGCGCAGCCATTCCACGCCGCGCCCCTGCTTGGGCGCGCCCCCGTGGTCGCTGTCCCGCAGCCCGGCCAGGTTGGCGCGGTTGCGCGAGAAGAGCCGCGGGCGGTCGTACTCCGCGTCCGGGTCCAGCAGCACGTAGTCGATGGAATAGCGGAAGGCATTCTCCACCGCGCCCTTGCGACCGTGCCATGTGTGGCCGGGGATATGTTCGGGCCGGGTCATCGTGGCGCTCACTCCGCGGCGACGGCACTCTGGGCCGCCCGCGCGGCGATCCCATCCGCCACCGCATGGGCCGAGGCGAGCCCGTCCTCGTGGAAGCCGTTGCGCAGCCATGCACCGCAGAACCACGTCCGGTTCGTCCCGTTGAGCTGGCGCAGCGCCTCCTGTGCCTGCAGTGCTTCGAGGTCATAGACCGGGTGGCGCATCGTGGTCTCGTCGTAGATCAGCTCCTCCCGGATCGGGCGGGTGGAGTTGAGGGTGACGAAATGCGGATCGTCCATCGGGATCGGCTGCAGGGAGTTCATCCAGTAGGTCAGATCGATCTCGTCGCCGGGTTTGCCTGCGACCTCGGTGTAGTTCCACGACGACCACGCCCCGCGCCGTTTCGGCATGATCGAGGCATCGGCGTGCAGGACGACTCGGTTGGGCTGGTAGCGGATCGCCCCCAGCAGGCGGCGTTCGTCGGGCCCGGCATCGGCCAGCAGGCGCAGCGTGTCGTCGGAATGGGTCGCCATGACCACCTCGTCGAAGACCTCCCATGCGCCGTTTTCCTGCCGGATCTCGACGCCCAGAACGGTGCGGGTGACGGCGCGGACAGGGGCGCCCGTGCGGATCTCCACGCCGCGATGGCGCAGCGCCTCCTCCAGTCGCCGCACGTATTCGACAGAGCCGCCCTTCACCGTGTACCACTGGTGCTGACCGGTGTGGTGCAGCAGGGCGTGGTTCTCGAAGAACTGGATCATGGCGCGGGCCGGGAAGTCGAGGATCTTCTCCTTCGGCGTGGACCAGATCGCGCCGGAGAGCGGCAGCAGGTAATAGTCCCGGAACCACGTGCCCATGCGCATCTTGCGCAGGAAGTCGCGGATCGAGAGGTGATCCTCCCGCGCCATCTCCAGCGCGGTGGCATTGAACCGCATGACATCGCGCAGCATGGTCAGGAAGCGCGGATCGAACATGTTCTTCTTCTGGGTGAAGACGGCGGCGAGGTCCTTCAGCCCGTATTCCAGCCGCCCGCCCTTCAGGGAGGCACCGAAGCTCATGGAGCTTTCACAGATCGGCACGTCGAGGTCCTCGAAGAGGTCCACCAGATACGGGTAGTTCGCCTTGTTGAAGACGATGAAGCCGGTGTCCACGGGCTGATCACCGCGCTTGCCCGCCATCAGCGTGCGGGCGTGCCCGCCGAGGCGCGGCGCGGCTTCGATCAGCGTGACATGGTGATGACGCGAGAGCAGATGCGCCGCCCCCATTCCGGAGATACCGGCGCCGATGACGGCAATGCGGCGCGCGGGGCCGGTCGGGGTCTGGGTGTCCATGTCATCCTCATTCAGGTCTTTGATATGTGTACGATGACGGGGCAAAGGTGGATCGAAAGTTTCCCGCGATGACCGGCCTTTCTGCGCGGGGGCGTATGGGGCCGACAGCGCGGCCCGCGGGCAAGAATTTTACGAAAAATTCTTGTGAAAGTTCTTCCTCAAGAATTTTCGGCGTCCCGGAGAGGGGCCCGGGGTCTTCCAAACTGCCGGGGCTGCGCAGGGGCAAAAGCCGCGTGGCAGAATCGAAATCACCATGCTAGATTTGGGGCCATGCTGCGACCTGATCCCAAGATAAGCGAAAATCGCCCCGTCATCCGCCAGCTGGATGAGGCTGCAATCAACCGGATTGCCGCCGGCGAGGTGGTGGAACGACCTGCCTCTGCCGTGAAGGAACTGGTGGAGAACGCGATCGACGCGGGGGCGCGGCGCATCCATGTCACCATCGCGGATGGCGGCAAGACCCTGATCCGTGTCGAGGATGACGGCTGTGGCATTGCGCCCGCCGATCTGCCGCTTGCTCTGGCGCGGCATGCGACCTCGAAGATCGACGGCTCGGACCTGCTGGCGATCCATTCCTTCGGCTTCCGGGGCGAGGCGCTGCCCTCGCTCGGCGCCGTCGGGCGGCTGCGCATCACCTCCCGCGCAAGGGGCGAGGACGCGGCAGAGATCACCGTCACCGGCGGCCGCATGGGCGAGGTCCGGCCCGCCGCGCTGAACGGCGGCACCGTGGTCGAGTTGCGCGATCTCTTCTTCGCCACCCCGGCCCGGCTCAAGTTCCTGCGCACCGACCGGGCGGAGTCGCAGGCCGTCACCGACGTGGTCAAGCGCCTCGCCATGGCCGAGCCCTTCGTGGGCTTCACCCTGACCGATACGTCGAACGACAACACCCGCACCGTCTTCCGGGCGGATGCGGAGAACGGCGATCTCTTCGACGCCTTGCACCAGCGGCTGGCCAATATCCTCGGCCGCGAGTTTGCCGAGAATGCGCTGAAGATCGACGCCACCCGCGAGGGGCTGCACATGACCGGCTATGCCGCCCTGCCGACCTATTCGCGCGGCGCGGCGGTGGCGCAGTATCTCTTCGTCAACGGCCGCCCGGTGCGGGACAAGCTCCTGACCGGCGCCCTGCGCGCCGCCTATTTCGACGTGCTCTCGCGCGACCGGCACCCGGCGGCGGCGCTCTTCCTCGAGTGCGATCCGCAACTGGTGGACGTGAACGTGCACCCGGCGAAATCCGAGGTGCGGTTCCGCGATCCGGGTCTTGCGCGCGGCCTCGTCGTCTCCGGCCTGCGCCATGCGCTCGCGGAGGCCGGGCACCGCGCCTCCTCCACCGTGGGCGGGGCGACGCTGGGAGCCTTCCGGCCCGAGCCCACGACAGACCACACGGGCAGTGCCCGGATCTACCAGATGGATCGCCCCTCGCTCGGCGCGCGCGGCGCCAGCTACAGCGGGCAGGCCCCGGCCGACTGGACCCCCGCGCCCCCCTATCCGGGCCACGCCCCGGTGGAGCGGCCGCAGGCCATGGCAGAGGCTTCCGCGCTCTTCGAGACCGGCGCCTCGGCCCGGGTCGAGCCCGTCATCGAGGATGTGCCGCAGACGGATCACCGTCCGCTGACCGCCTATCCCCTCGGCGCGGCGCGGGCGCAGGTGCACGAGAACTACATCATCGCCCAGACCGAGACCGGCATGATCATCGTGGACCAGCACGCCGCCCACGAACGCCTTGTCTACGAGAAGCTCAAGGCCCAGATGGCCGAGACCGGCGTCGCCGCGCAGGCGCTCCTGATCCCCGAGATCGTCGAGCTCTCCTCGGGCGACTGCGCCCGGCTGATGGAGGTGGCCGAGGACCTCGCCCGCTTCGGCCTGACGGTGGAGCCCTTCGGCGGCGATGCCATCGCCGTGCGCGAGACGCCCGCGATCCTCGGGCGGGTCGACTGCAAGGCGATGATCCTCGACATCCTCGACGAGCTGGAAGACCAGGGCGACAGCCAGACCCTTCAGGCGCGGATCGAGGCGATCCTCTCGCGGGTGGCCTGCCATGGTTCGATCCGCTCCGGCCGCCGGATGCAGGCCGAGGAGATGAACGCCCTCCTGCGCGAAATGGAGGCGACGCCCCTGTCGGGCCAGTGCAACCACGGGCGCCCGACCTATGTCGAGCTGAAGCTCTCCGATATCGAACGGCTCTTCGGGCGGTCATGATCCAGATCGCAGGGCAGAGCTATTCCCTCGGCGATCCGCTGGTGATTGCCGTGCTTGTCGGTGGCGTCGCGCTGCTGGCGATCCTCGGGCTGTTGCTGGCCACGGTACGGGCGGCGGGCCGGTCGGCGCAGGCGGCGGAGCCGCTGATCTGGCAGATGGACCAGCTGGGCCGCGCGGTCGACGGGCTGGGCCGGGGGCAGGAGCAGCTGGCAGGCACCGTCCACGCCGTCTCCAACGCGCAGGCGCAGGGTCAGGCGCAGACCCTTCAGGCGATGGAAAGCCGCCTCGCCGCCGTGACCCAGCAGGTGAACGACCGGCTGCACCAGAACGCGATGCACACCGCCCGCGCCCTGTCCGAGATGCAGCAGAAGATGCACACGCAGCTTCAGGGTGGGTCGGAGAAGACGACGAAGTCGCTGGCCGAGTTGCAGATGCGATTGCAGGCGATCGACAAGGCGCAGGAGAACATCACCAAGCTGTCGGGCGACGTGCTGTCGCTGCAGGACATCCTGTCGAACAAGCAGACCCGCGGCGCCTTCGGGGAAATCCAGCTGAACGACATCGTGTCGAAGGCGCTGCCGTCGGACAGCTACAGCTTCCAGGTGACGCTGTCGAACGGGCGGCGGGCGGATTGCCTGATCCATCTGCCGAACCCGCCGGGGCCGATCGTCATCGACAGCAAGTTCCCGCTGGAGGCCTACGAGGCGCTGCGCCGGGCTGAGACACCGGAGCAGGCCCGCGCCGCGCAGCAGCAGTTCCGCATGGCGGTGCGCACCCATATCCGCGCGATCTCCGAACGTTATATCCTCGAAGGCGAGACCGCCGAGGGTGCGCTCATGTTCCTGCCCTCCGAGGCGGTCTATGCCGAGCTGCACGCCAACTTCCCCGAGGTGGTGCGCGAGGGGTTCAATGCCCGGGTCTGGACCGTCTCGCCCACGACCTGCATGGCGACGCTGAACACGATGCGCGCGATCCTCAAGGATGCGCGGATGCGGGAACAGGCCGGGGCGATCCGCGCCACGCTGAAGCTGCTGCACCGGGACGTGGAACTGGTGGTGGAGCGGGTCGGCAAACTGCAGACCCATTTCGGGCAGGCCCGGGCCGACCTCGAAGGCATCGGCACCGCGGCGGAGCGGGCTGGCAAACGGGCGGCGAAGCTCGACAATTTCGACTTCGAGGAACTGGCCCCGGACGACGGGCAGGTCGTGCCGCTGAAACGCCCGGAATGAGCGCGGGCAGCATCGCCCGGTGGCCGACCCGGATATGCAAGAACGCCCGCATCGGCTGATGCGGGCGTCTTGGTATCAGCGGGCAGTGGCGCTTCGTGATCCAGCTCTGGCACGGCAAATGTGCCAGAGTGACCCCGTCAGATCTTGAAGAACGGTTGCGCCAGCCGCGGCAGCCACGAATTGAACCGCAGCGGCGCATCGGTGGCGGCGAGGCAGATGCAATCCTCGCCGATGTCCGCGACGGGCGTGTGGTTCAACTCCTCGTCGGCCACTTCCACGTCGCCGGGGCCGAAGCGGTCGTCCTCGTCGGTGAAGGCACCCCGCAGCACCAGCGTCAGCTCCATCCCCCGGTGGCCGTGATCGGGCATCGCCGCGCCGGCGGGAATGTAGAGCAGCCGGGCCGAGGCGCTTTTCGACGTCGGCAGGATCGCCTGTTTCACGCCCATGCCGACGGGTCGCCAGCGGATGTCGTCCACGTCGCCCCCGATGTAATCGCGCACAGGCGCGGGCAGGCTGCCGGCCCTAGAGCGCGGCATCCGCGGCTCAGGGGCCGTGTCGAGCCGCGCGAGCACGGCGTCGAGCGCGCCCGCCTCCATGGCCGAGACACCCGCGCCCTCCGCGCCCTGCGCTTCCAGCACGGCGCCGCCCAGCGACTCCAGTGCCTCGAGCCGGGCGCGGCAGTCGTCGCACATCGACACATGTGTCGCGACGACAAGCGAAAACGCCTCGGGCAGGGTGCCCGCGGCATAGCCCATCAGCAGGCTCTCGGTCAGGTGATGCTTGATCCCCATCTGGCTACCTCATGACCCCATGGCGTGGCGCAAGCGGTCCAGCGCCAGCCGGATACGCGACTTGATCGTGCCGAGCGGCAGCCCCGTCGCCTCCGCGATTTCGCGGTGGGACAGGTCGCCGAAATAGGCCTGTTCGATCAGTCGCCTCTGTTTCTCGGGCAGCGCCGCCATGGCCCGGCCCAGCTTCTCACTTTCCTGTTGCAGCCCCAGCACGTCGTCAGGCTCGGGATCGGCCTCCGGACCCCATCCGAGGTCCTCCGGCTCCGGCCTGCGCTCCTTGCGGGCGATGTCGATGCGGCGATTCCGGGCGATCGTGAAGATCCAGGTGGCGACGGAGGCCCGCGACGGATCGTACATCGCCGCCTTGCGCCAGACCGTGACAAGCACGTCCTGCGCGCAATCCTCGGCGACCGCAGGTTCGGCGCCCCCCTTGATCAGGAAGGCCTTCACCCGCGGGGCGAAATGGGCAAAGAGCGCGGCAAAGGCCGCCCGGTCCCCATGATCGCGGATCGCCCGCATTTCAGTGACCCAGTCCCGATGGGGCTTGGTCACGCCTGTCTTCGCACCGGTCGTCATGCGCCCATGAAGACCCGCCCGCAGGGCAGGTTGCAAGGGCTCATTCTCTGATCGCGCATCAAGCAACATATCCAATGTACGGGACGCGGCGCGAAGCGGATCACTCCCGCTTTCATCTTTCCCAAAATACTCATCTGCACCCCCGCACAGCCCGCGCCCCGGCCGAAGGTTGAGCCCCCAAGGCGCGGCTCAGTCGTTGGCGGCCTTGTACCACGCCATGATCAGCTGGCGCTCCTCCGGCTCGATGAAGGAGAGGTTGGCGGGCGGCATCGCGTGGCCAAGCCCGGCCTGAAGGTAGATCGCATGGGCGTTGCGCGCGATCTGGTTCGGGGTCTCAAGCCGCACGCCCTTGGGCGGCCAGAGCAGCCCGTCCCAGGCCGGCTCTGCGGCATGGCACATGGAGCAGCGGCCCATGACGATATCGGTGACCGCGTCGAAATGTTCGGCCTGCGCATAGCGCAGCGCGGCGCCGCTGGCCTCCTCCGGCTCCTCCGCGCGGAACAGCGGCGCGGTGGAGAGCCACATGATGATCACGAAGAGCACCGCCGTCGCCAGCCAGGTCCAGCGCGGATTGCCCTTCCGCGCGTGGATCGTGTTGAAATAATGCCGGATCGTCACGCCCATGAGGAAGACGAGGCTGGCGATGATCCAGTTGTACTGGCTCGCGAAGGCCAGCGGGTAGTGGTTCGACAGCATCATGAAGAGCACGGGCAGCGTCAGGTAGTTGTTATGGGTCGAGCGCTGCTTGGCGATCTTGCCGTACTTCGGATCGGGCTTGCGGCCCGCCTTCAGGTCCTCGACCACGATCTTCTGGTTCGGAATGATGATGAAGAAGACGTTGGCCGACATGATCGTCGCGGTGAAGGCGCCGAGGTGGATCAGCGCCGCCCGCCCCGAGAAGACCGAGGTGTAGAAGTAGCTGAGCGCCACGAGGATCACGTAGAGGAAGACCATCAGCCGGGTGTTGTCGTCGCCGAACTTCGATTTGCAGATCCAGTCATAGGCCAGCCAGCCGCCGGCCAGCGAGACGAGCGAGATCGCGATCGCCTGCCACGGGGCCAGGTCCGCGACACCCGGGTCGATCAGGTAGAACTCCGCGCCCAGGTAGTAGACCAGGAACAGCATCGCGAAGCCCGAGAGCCATGTGGCGTAGCTTTCCCATTTGAACCAGATCAGGTCGCCGGGCATCTGCGCAGGCGCCACCAGGTACTTCTGGATATGGTAGAAGCCGCCACCGTGGACCTGCCATTCCTCGCCATCCGCGCCGGAGGCAAGGTTGCGGTCCCGGTGCAGCCCGAGGTCGAGGGCGATGAAGTAGAAGGACGACCCGATCCAGGCGATTGCCGTGATCACGTGGACCCAGCGAACCGCGAATTCCAACCAGGCCCCGATGGCCGCCAAATCGTACATGCAACTGTCCCCGCTTCCGGTCTTTTCCTCAGGCTAACCACGGGCGGCCCGCTCCGGCAATCCGCCTGTTATGCGCCTCACGCCGCGGCAGCGTTTCGTCGCGCCCCCGGGCGGGGATTCGGGGTGGTTTTGGGCAGCCGAGGCCTTGGCATCTTATTACATAAGGCTATCTGAATATGAGTTTCGAAAGGAGGATACGGATGTTCACAAGGCAAAGCCCCTCGCGCGGGCCGGGATCGCCCCGGGTCGTCGGGTTCTACGACAAGCCGAGCGGTTCGGCGCAATACGTCGCGATCGACGACGGCACGAAGACCTGCGTGCTGATCGACGTGGTGCAGGATTTCGACACGCGGTCTGCCGGCACCGGCTTCACCGCGGCGCAGGAGATCCTCGACTTCGTGCGGGCCGAGGGGCTGGAGGTCGCCTACGTGCTGGACACCCACCCCCACGCGGATCACCTCATGGCCTCGGCCTGGCTGAAGGCGCAGACCGGCGCGCCGAACGGAATCGGCGCCAAGGTGGCCGAGATCGCGGAGCTCTGGCGCGGGATCTACCACCTTCCGGAGGCCTTCGACGTGGCGCGCGACTTCGATCACCTGCTGGAGGATGGCGCGACGCTGACCTTCGGCGGGCTGGAGATCCGGGTGATGCTGTCGCCCGGGCATACGCTGGGGTCGGTCACCTACGTGATCGGGGATGCGGCCTTTGTCCATGACACGCTGATGCAGGCCGATGTGGGCTCGTCCCGCGCGGATTTCCCCGGGGGCTCTGCCGCGATGCTCTGGGACTCGATCCAGGCGATTCTCTCCCTGCCGGAGGAGACGCGGCTGTTCATCGGCCACGATTATCCCCCCGTCGGTAACCGCGAGGACCCGGCGTGGGAGGCGACGGTGGCGGAGCACAGGGCGCAGAACCCCCATATCGCCGGCAAGAGCCGCGAGGATTTCATCGCCCTGCGGGAGGAGCGCGACGCGACGCTGCCGCTGCCCGACCGGATGCTCTACGCGCTGCAGGTGAACCTGCGCGCCGGCCGGCTGCCGCCGCCGGAGGCGGACGGACGCAGCTACTTCAAGATACCGGCCAACCGGTTCTGAGACCGACATTCAAGAACGGAGACGACATGAAGACGGAAGAGATCAACGGCGCGACGGTCGAAACCTGGGACGTGGCGGAGGTCGCCGCGGCCCTGAAGGCCAACGAGATCGTGCTGATCGACGTGCGCACGCCGCAAGAATACATGTTCGAGCATATCGAGGGCGCGCTGCTGATGCCGATGGCCTTCTTCGACGCGACGAAGCTGCCGGGGCAGGGCGAGAAACGGATCGTGCTGCACTGCGGCTCGGGCGTGCGGTCCGGCAAGATGGCGCAGGCGGCGCTCGCGGCGGGCTTCGACCGGATCGCCCATATGGACGGCGGCTTCGGGGCGTGGAAGGCGGCAGGCCAGCCCTACATGGGGACTGACATGGCGACAGGGGCGCCGAAACGCGTCCCGGCAAGCTGAGGGTCTGACGAGCCGGGCAGGGGCGCGGCTGCAGCGCCCTTGCCAATCCCTTGCCAATCGCGCGACCTCGATGGCGCGTGCCCAAGAATTTTCGAAAATTCTTGGGAAAAATCTTCGAAGAATTTTGCCCCCGTCTTGTCTGGCGTAATGGCAGCCGGTCCGCGGGGCATCCCGGAAAATTCGAATTTTCCGGTCCGGAATTTTTGAAAATTCCGGGGGAGTGACTGTCCGTCTGCGCGGCTCCCGCGCCGGAGCGCGGGGGGCAGGCGCGGGCGTGAGTATTTCCGGAAAGATGAAGCGGGCGGGCACGAAAAAGCCCGGGCGCGAACGCCCGGGCAGGTCTTACTCTAGGCTGTAGCGGAAGGAGAAGCTCAGCCTTTCGAGAACTCGGGGTAGGCTTCCATGCCCAGTTCCGCCATGTCGAGGCCGGTGACTTCGTCTTCTTCCGAGACGCGCAGGCCCATGATCATGTTCAGGATGAACCAGACCACGCCCGAGGCGACGACGGTGAAGATGCCCACCACGACGATCGAGTAGAGCTGGGTGCCCAGCGAGGCGTCGGGGTTGGTGAAGACCACCGCGATGGTGCCCCAGATGCCGCAGACGAGGTGCACCGGGATCGCGCCGACGACATCGTCGATCTTCATCTTGTCGAGCAGCGGAACGGTCAGGACCACGATGATGCCGCCGATCATGCCGATGATGGTGGCCGAACCCAGGGTCGGGGTCAGCGGTTCGGCGGTGATCGAGACCAAGCCGGCCAGGGCGCCGTTCAGCACCATGGTGAGGTCGGGCTTCTTGTACATCAGCTGGGTCAGGACCAAGGCGGCGATGGCGCCACCGGCAGCTGCGGTGTTGGTGTTGGCGAAGATGCGCGACACGTCGGCGACGTCACCCACGGTGCCCATGGCCAGCTGCGAGCCGCCGTTGAAGCCGAACCAGCCGAGCCACAGGATGAACGTCCCCAGCGTGGCGAGGGTCAGGTTCGAACCGGGCATCGGAACGGTGCGGCCGTCCTTGAACTTGCCGATACGCGGGCCGAGGATCAGGGCACCGGTCAGAGCGGCCCAGCCACCCACGGAGTGCACGACGGTCGAGCCGGCGAAGTCGAGGAAGCCTGCTTCGTCGAGGAAGCCGCCGCCCCATTTCCACGAGGCCTGCAGCGGGTAGATGACCGCGGTCAGGACGATCGTGAAGATCAGGAAGGGCCACAGCTTGATGCGCTCGGCGAGGGTCCCCGAGACGATCGACGCGGTGGTGGCGCAGAACATCAGCTGGAAGAAGAAGTCCGAGCCGGTGGAGGCATAGCCATAGTCGTCCGCGGCATCGGCGGTCACGCCGACAGCTTCGAGGACGCCGGGGCCCCAGACGCCGGACAGCACGCCGTCAATGGACCAGGTGCCGAGCGGGTACATCAGGTTGTAGCCGATCAGGTAGTAGAAGATCGCGGCCAGGGAGAAGAGCGCGACGTTCTTCATCAGCTGCATGGTGACGTTCTTGGAGCGCACGAGGCCGGCTTCGAGCATGGCGAAGCCCGCAGCCATCCAGAACACGAGGAAGCCGCCGACGAGGAACAGCAGCGAGTTGAGGATGAAGACGGTATCGGTCGAGGCGTTCACCCCGGCCACCGGGCCCTCTTCCTGGGCGAGGCCGAGGCTCGGCGCTGCGATCAGCGCGGCCGCCAGGCCAAGTTTGGTCCACGATTTCATTTGCATTTCCTTATTCCCCTGTCCCGCGGTTCAGAGCGCGTCTGCGTTGGTTTCGCCGGTCCGGACGCGGACCGCCTGTTGGATATCCAGCACGAAGATCTTGCCGTCGCCGATTTTCCCGGTCTTGGCCGTGTTGGTGATGGTCTCGACGACCTGATCCGCCATTGCCGCGCTGACCGCGATCTCGAGCTTGATCTTGGGAACGAAGTTCACCGCGTATTCCGCACCACGGTAGATTTCCGTATGGCCGGACTGCGAGCCGAACCCCTTGATTTCCGTAACCATCATGCCGCGGACGCCGATCTCGGTCAGCGCCTCGCGGACCTCCTCCAGCTTGAACGGCTTGATTGTCGCAATGATCAGTTTCACTGTGATCCCCTTCCTTCTCGCGGGCGCTCTCCCGCGCCTGATTGCAGGGGTCACTAAGCCGGGTGCCAGCGGATTCAGGAAGTTTGAGGTGGGTGTTTGGCAGGCATTTTCGCGGCCCTGTGCGTGATTTCTGTGCAGATTTGATATTGTGACCAAAAAACGTGCAAATCAAAAACACTTCATTTTCTGCGGTGCGGCTCTACATTTCCTGTCCGGGCCTGTAGTGTATGGCGCAAACCCAATAAGAGGCCGGGCAGTCAGGCATGAGTGAATCAGGAAAACGCAAGCCACTTGTGGCGGATCGGCGCTATGGTGCCTCCGGTGCAGGGCGTGGATCGAAGCCGCCGAAGGGGCCCGCGCCCCGCAAGGGTGGCGGCGGTTCCGGAGGCGGCTCTGGCGGGGGCAGGAAGCCCGCGCCACGCAAGCCTGCGCCCAAGCGCAAGTCGCCCGCCCGCAAGCGCAATCCCATCGTCGCGGCGGTGACCGGCCTCTTCGGCTGGGTGCTCCGCCTCATCTGGGCGCTGACCTGGCGTCTGACGGCGGTGGTTGTTCTGATCATCGGCGGCTCGGCGCTTTATATCTCCCTCACGCTGCCGCCGGTGGACGAGATGCTGGACGGGCGCGCCCGCGGGTCCGTCACCATGCTGGACGACGAGGGGCAGGTCTTTGCCTGGCGCGGCGATCAGTTCGGCGGCGTCGTGACGGCGGAAGAGGTTTCGCCGCACCTGCGAAATGCCATTGTCGCGACCGAGGACAAGCGGTTCTACAAGCACTGGGGCGTGTCGCCCCGCGGCATCGCGAGCGCGATCAAGATCAACCTCAGCGAGGGCCGCGGCCCGCTGCAGGGCCACGGTGGCTCGACCATCACGCAGCAGACGGCCAAGCTGCTCTGCCTCGGCCAGCCCTATGACCCAGAGATCTGGGCCAACGAGACCGCCTACGAGGCGGACTGCCGCGAGACGACCCTGTGGCGCAAGGCCAAGGAGGCCGTCTACTCGCTCGGCATGGAGATGCGCTACTCCAAGGAAGAGATCCTCACGATCTACATGAACCGGGTCTACCTCGGCGAAGGCGCACAGGGCTTCGAGGCCGCGAGCCAGCGGTACTTCGGCAAGTCCGCTGCCAACGTGACCCCGGCAGAGGCCGCGATGCTGGCGGGCCTGCTGGTGGCGCCCACGCGCTATGCCCCGACCAACAACCTCGAACGCTCGCGCAACCGCGCGGCGGTGATCGTGCGGCTGATGGAGGATCAGGGCTATCTCTCGGCCTCCGCCGCGGACAATGCCGTGGCGCATCCGGCGGAGCTGAGCAAGGCCGCCGAACGGCAGGCCGGCGGCTACTTCGCGGACTGGGTGATGTCCTCGGGCCCCGAGTTCCTGACCCGCAAGACGACCGAGGACGTGGTGATCCAGACCACCCTCGATCAGCGGATCCAGAAGGCCGCCGAAGACGCCATGAAGTACATCTTCGACGAGAAGGTGAAGGAAGGCTCCAAGGCGCAGGCCGCGATTGTCGTGATGAGCGCCGATGGCGCCGTGCGGGCCATGGTCGGCGGGCGCGACACCAAGGTGAAGGGCGTCTTCAACCGGGCGACGCAGGCGCTGCGCCAGACCGGTTCGTCGTTCAAGCCCTTCGTCTATGCCACCGCGCTTGAGATGGGCTTCAACTACAACGACACGGTTCAGGATGAGCCGCTGACGATCAACATCCCCGGCTCCGGCCCGTGGAGCCCGGACAACTACGATCACAAGTTCCGCGGCACCGTCACGCTCGAAGAGGCGCTGAAGAAGTCGCTGAACATTCCGGCGGTGCGGGTGGCCGAGGCCGTGGGCCTCGACAAGGTGCGCCGGGTGGCCTCTGACTTCGGCATCCAGAGCGATCTGGCCGCCGGTCCGGCGCTTGCCCTTGGCGCATCGGAATCGACGCTGATCGAGATGACCGGTGCCTATGCGGGCATCCTGAACGGCGGCTCCGCGGTGACGCCCTATGGCCTCAAGGAGTTGCGCCGCCAGTCGGATGACACGCCGCTGATGGTCACCGAGGGCGGCATCGGCGAGCGGGTGATCCGCGAACCCGCCGCGCGCGAGCTGATCTACATGATGAACCAGGTGGTGAAGAGCGGCACCGGCGGTCGCGCGGCCTTGGACGACCGCGAGGTCGCGGGCAAGACCGGGACCACCAGCTCTACCCGTGACGCGTGGTTCATCGGCTTCTCCGCCGACTACGTGGCCGGGGTCTGGATGGGCTACGACGACAACACGCCGCTCTCCGGCGTGACCGGCTCGGGCCTGCCGGCCGAGATCTGGCACGAGACCATGGCCCGCGTGCACGAGGGCCTGCCGGTCCACGAACTGCCGATGCTGCGCCCGCAGCCCGAACAGGCCCGCGACATCGAGGGTCGTCCGAGCGCCTCCACCGGCGGCGGTTCGTCGGGTGGCGGTGGTGGCGGGGGCAATCCGCTGGGCCAGGTCGAGAACGCCATCGAGCGTGTGCTGAAGGGCATCCTGGGCCTGCGCTGAGGGGCCTGCGAGCCGAGACTTGAAAGGGGCGTCCTCGGGGCGCCCCTTTTTCATGTGCCGGCCTCAGCCGTCCAGCCAGCCATCCACGCTCTTGACCGGCGGGCGCTCCGGGCGATCGGCCGGCGTGATCGGGCGGCGCCGTCTTGACCCGTCGCCCAATCGACCGATTTATTCAGATGAGACGGGTCTGGAGGGGTATCTTCATGCAGGGAATTCATCATTGAAGCGGGATGAACTGGGGGACCTCATGGCCTTTCTGGCGGTCTGCGAGGAGCGCAGCTTCACCCGTGCAGCGGCCCGTCTGGGCACCTCGCAGAGCTCTCTCAGCCACACGGTGAAGCGGCTGGAGGCGCGGCTCGACCTGCGGCTGCTGACGCGGACCACGCGCAACGTCTCGCCCACGCTGGCGGGGGAGCAGCTGGCCGAGACCCTGCGCCCGGCCTTCGATGATATCGAGGCGCGGCTCTCCAGCCTGAACGAGATGCGCGCGCGGCCCGCGGGCCTCGTCCGGATCACCACCTCGCGCCATGCGGCGACCGAGATCCTCTGGCCCCGGCTGAGCCCGGTGCTGGCCGAACATCCGGACGTGCAGCTGGAGGTCAACGTCGAGCAGCGCCTGGTGGACATCGTCGAGGAGCGCTTCGACGCCGGTGTCCGGCTGGGCGAGAGCGTCGAGAAGGACATGATCGCGGTGCGGATCGGCCCCGACCTGCGGATGCTGACCGTGGGCGCGCCGGCCTATTTCGCCGCCCATGGCCGCCCCGAGACGCCCCACGACCTGACCGCGCACAATTGCATCAACCTGCGCCTGCCGACCCTTGGCGGGCTCTACCCGTGGGAATACGAGCAGGACGGCAAGCCGCTGAACGTCCGGGTCGACGGCCAGCTGACAAGCAACGACGTGGATGTGATCGTGCAGGCCTGCGTCGACGGGCGCGGGCTCTGTTGCATGCCGGATTACCACCTGAACGGGCTGATCGCCGCGGGCCGGCTGGAAGTGGTGCTGGAGGAGTGGTCTCCGCCCTTCCCGGGCTATCACCTGTACTACCCCTCGCGCCGTCAGGCGACGCCCGCCTTCGCGCTGATCCTCGACGCGCTCAGGTATCGCAACCGGTGACAGTACCGCTGCAGCCGGTCCCTCTGTGGGGCCGTCTGCATGGCCGGTGGGATCACCGCGAGGGGGTGGGCGGATCGCAGCGGGGCAGGATGTACAGAGGGGAGGACAGGCGCGGCGCGCGGGCGAAGAAGACAAGACCCAAGGCGAGGGTCGGTGTCTGTATCTTGCGATGTCCAAAGGGGAATTTGGTGGAGCCTAGGGGGATCGAACCCCTGACCTCTTGCATGCCATGCAAGCGCTCTCCCAGCTGAGCTAAGGCCCCGTACCAAGACCCGTTCGGGTCTGTGCGGCGTTCTCTATGGGATGGCCGGGGCGGGATCAAGCGGAAAAATCACGCCCCGGGGAATTTCTTGCCGTCGCTTGCGCGACGTAAACTTACGACTCGTCGTCGTCGCCTGCGACGTCGGCCAGATCGTCCAGCGAGACGTTGTCGTCGTCGTCGTCCTCGTCCAGCAGATCATCATCGATGTCCACGTCGACGTCGTCTTCCAGATCATCGTTGTCCGCGTCCGACGCATCGGTACGCGACTTCTTGGACTGCGAATCCTCCGCGTCGGCCGCGATCATGCGGCTGCGGTTCGCTTCCACTTCCACGACCTCGCCCGTGTAGGGGCTGACGATCGGGTTCTTGTTCAGATCGTAAAAGCGTTTGCCCGTGGTCGGGCAGACGCGCTTCACGCCCCATTCTTCCTTGGGCATCGGGCTCACCTTTCGATGGTCTCTCTTGTCGACGATCCGCGCCACCTGCCATAAGCAGGACAGGGAGTCAAAGCCTTTCCGCCCGGCCTGCAACGCCTGTCAACCCATGCCGGGAAACCGGTGCAGGATCGGGACACTTGCGGAGGGCAGCGGCAGCAACAATGGCCGGACCGGCCTTCGAGGGGCTCATATGGGGCAGCATATCCTTCCGGGCAACCCCCCGGTGGAGATCAATCTGAAACGATCGGGGCGCGCGCGGCGGATGTCGCTGCGCGTCTCCTCGCTCGATGGCCGCGTGACGCTGACCCTGCCGCGCGGGGTGAGCGACCGCGACGGGCTCGCCTTCGCCAGCGAGAAGGCCGACTGGCTGCGCCGCCAGCTGGCGGGCCAGGGGGCGCCGGTGGCCGTGGGAATCGGGGCAGAAGTGCCCCTGGGCGGGCGTTTGCTGCCCGTTCTGGGCGCCGAAACGGGCCGTGCGCCCCGGGTAGAGGCCGATGCGATCCGCGTGCCCGGAAACCCCGAGACCGCGCCGCGCCGGGTGCAGGCCCTGCTGCGCCAGATCGCGGGGCAGCAATTGGCCGAGGCCTCGGATCTCTACGCCGGGCGGCTGGGGCGGCGCTACGAGGCGATCACCCTGCGCGATACCCGCTCCCGCTGGGGGTCCTGCACCTCGACGGGGGGGCTGATGTACTCCTGGCGGCTGGTGATGGCGCCGAAGGCGGTGCTCGACTACGTGGCGGCGCATGAGGTGGCGCATCTGGCGGAGATGAATCACTCCGCGGCCTTCTGGCTTCTGGTCGAGCAGATCCATGGCGACTATGCGGCGCCGCGGGACTGGTTGCGGCGTCATGGGGCGGGGCTGCATCGCTACCGATTCGAGTGAGGTTGGTGTGGGAGGGGGGCTGTCTGCCCCCCGGCTGCTGCGCAGCCGCCCCCCGAGGATATTTGTGAGCGAAAGATGAATAGGGTCCGGTATTGACCGCCGGCTCGTTTGTGATCACATGTCGGTCATGCTGCTCACGCCTCGCCCCGAAAGCCCCCGTTCCGATCCGACGCCCGCCGCCCATGACCGGGTCTATCGCGGGCTGCGCACCCGTATCATGCATGGGGCCATCGCGCCGGGGCAGGCGCTGACCCTGCGTGGCATCGGGGCGGAGTTCGGCGTCTCCATGACGCCGGCGCGGGAGGCCGTGCGGCGGCTGGTGGCGGAAGGGGCCTTGCAGCTCTCCTCCTCGGGACGGGTCTCCACGCCGGAGCTCACGAACGAGCGGATCGAGGAGCTGGCGGCGCTGCGGGCACTGCTGGAGGTCGAACTGGCGAGCCGGGCCCTGCCGCGGGCGCATATGGCGCTGATCGACCGGTTGCAGACCATCAACGCCTCCATTGGCGAGGTGATCGAGGCCCATGACGCCGTGGGCTATATCCGCACCAATCTCGAGTTCCACCGGACGCTCTACCTGCGGGCGCAGGCGCCAGCGATGCTGGCCATGGCCGAGACGGTCTGGCTGCAGCTGGGGCCCACGATGCGCAAGCTCTATGGCCGGTTGCAGCGCCGCGAGACGCCGCATTTCCACAAGCTGATCATTGCCGCGCTGAAGGCCGGCGACGAGCCGGGGCTGCGGCTGGCGGTGCGGTCCGACGTGACGCAGGGCCTGCGGATGCTGACGACCTAATCCGCGCCGAGGTAGGCGCGCAGGGCCGGTGTGGGATCGTCCAGCAGGGTGATCGGCGCCGGGGGTGCGGCGTGGTGGTCGGAGACGAGGATCAGCCTGTCGGCGATGCGGCGGGCATCCTCCGGCGCATGGGTCACCATGAGCAGCGTGGCGCCGGTCTCCTCCACCACCGCGCGCACGAGGGCGAGCATCTCGGCGCGCAGGGCGGGGCCGAGGGCGGCGAAGGGTTCATCGAGCAGCAGCAGCGGGCGGTTCTGGACCAGCACGCGGGCCAGCGCCGCGCGGCTCTGCTGGCCGCCGGAGAGCGCGCCGGGGCGCCGGTCGCCGAGGCCGTCGAGACCCACGCGGGCGAGGGCCTCGCGGACGCGGGCGTGATCGTCGGGGGTGAGGCGCAGGTTGGGCTTGAGCCCGAGCGCCACGTTGCGGGCGATGTCGAGATGCGGGAAGAGATTGCCATCCTGGAACAGCATTGCCACGGGGCGCGCGGCGGGGGCGAGGGGCGTCAGGTCCTTCTCCTCCCAGAGGATGCGGCCCGTGAGGGGCGGCAGGAAGCCCGCGATGGCATTGAGCAAGGTGGATTTCCCCGCGCCCGAGGGGCCGATCAGGGCGCAGCGGCTTCCCGGCGGCAGGCTAAGGTCCGCGGTCAGGGAGAAATCGCCCTGTTGCAGGGTCAGGTGATCAAGCCTCAGCACCGGCGCGTCCCCATCGGTCGAAGATCCAGAACAGCCCGAAGCTGAGCGCCAGCAGGACCAGCGCCGCCCCCTGCGCGGCCTGCATCTGGTAGGCGCCCATCAGGCGGTGCATCTGCAGCGGCAGCGTGGCCTGCTGCGGGTCGGCAAAGAGCGCGATCACCCCGAGGTCGCCCATGGCGAGGGCGGCGGTGAGGCCGGCGGCAAAGCCGAGGGCAGGCCGCAGGCGCGGCAGGGTGAGCAGGCGCAGCCGGGCGAGGCCTGTGAGGCCGAGGTGATCGGCGAGGCGGCCGTGCTCCGCCTCGATCCTTGCCGCGACGGGGGCGAGGATGCGCAGGGCGAAGGGCAGGGCCATGAGCGTGTTGACCAGCACCGTCACCGGCAGGGCGAGGGTGGCCGGGGCCGCGAAGGGCAGCACCAGCAGGAAGAGCCCGGTCCCGAGGACGAGGCCGGAGACCGCAAGCGGCAGCAGGCCCGCCGTTTCGACCCAGGTGCGGCGCGCAAGCGCCATGGCAAGCGCAAGCGCCATGGTGGTGGCGGTGGCGGCAAGGCTGACCTCCAGCGAGTTCAGCGTGGCAGGCCAGAGGCTGGCGGGCAGGCGGGTGAGGCCGCCGATTCCGTTCAGCACGATCACCGCCAGCGGGACCAGCAGAAAGGCGGCGGCCAATGCGATCGCGGCGCCGTCGATCAGGCGCAGCGGCAGGCTGTCCGCGTCCCAGCGGGTCACGGGCCGGTCGAGGCCGCTGCCGAAGCCCGCGGGCCGCCCGATGCGCAGCGAGACCAGCGCGGCCCCGGCCACGAGAGCCAGCTGGATCAGCGCCAGCATGGCGGCGCGGGTCAGGTCGAAGTCGAAGCGGAAGCTCTGGTAGATGGCGAGCTCGACCGTGGTGGCGGCGGGGCCGCCGCCGAGGGTGAGCGCCACGGCGAAGGAGGACAGGCAGATCGCGAAGATCACCAGCGCCGTGCCAGGCAGCGTGGCGCGCAGCATGGGCGCCTCCAGCAGGCGGAAGACCCCGGCCGGGCGCAGGCCGAGCTGTGCGGCAAGGCGGAAGCGTTCCGCGGGGATCGCCTGCCAGCCTTGAAGGATCAGCCGCACGGCGAGGGGCAGGTTGAAGAAGACATGGGCCAGCACCACCCCGTGCAGCCCGTAGATGCGGATCGCCGGCAGGCCGAGGGCGGTGAGGCCTTCGTTCACCAGCCCGCCGCGTCCGAAGACCGCGAGAAGGGCGAGCACGGCCACGATCACCGGCAGCAGGAAGGGCGCGCCCATCAGCGTGATGACGAAGCCCCGGCCGGGAAAGCGGCGGCGGGCAAGGGCGCGGGCCACGGGCACGGCCAGAAGGGTCGAGATCAGGGCCGAGAGCAGCGCCTGCCAGAGCGTGAAGCGCAGCGCGGCCAGATCGGCCGGGCCGAGGCGGAAGAGGCCCATGACGGAGGCCGGGTTTTCCGTTGCCGCCCGCCACAGGATCGCGGCGAGCGGCAGGACGAGGGCGAGACAGACGGCCCCCGCGGCGAGGCGCCCGGCAAGGGCCCCCGGTCCGTGAGTGGGGGCGGGGGCCGTCCAGCGGCGACGGGCCGGAAATTGATCCGCCGCCTGTGTCTCGCCTCGTGTCGCGTGCATCGGGTCAGGGCTCCGACGTGAGGTCGACCGACGCCCGGCTATTTGGGCCGGGCGTTGCACGGGTCCGTACAGGTGGTGCCGGGGCCCTGGGCGGGGCCTGCATCGGGCCTGTCACTTCGCTGTGCATCGCGCCCGTCACTTGGCGAGCGCGGCGCGCCATTCCTCGAGCGCGGCATCGCGGGCGGCCTGCGCCTCCGCGACCGGCAGGAGCAGCGGCGTGGTGGGGACGGTGAGCGTCTCGTAGCCCTCGGGCAGGCCCGCATCGGGGATCACGGCCGGGTACATCCAGTTCGTCGTGGGGATCGCGGATTGCACCGCCTCGCCGGTCAGGAACTGGAGGAACTGCTGCGCCAGCTCGGGCTGATCGGAGGAGGCCAGCCGGGCCGCCACTTCGACCTGCATGTAATTGCCCTCGTCGAAGGCGAGCGCGGTCTTGCCGGCGTCATCCTCGGCGATCAGGTGATAGGCGGGCGAGGTGGTGTAGGAGAGCACGAGGTCCGCCTCGCCCTCGAGGAAGAGCCCATAGGCCTCGGACCAGCCGGGGGTGACGGTGACGATATTGTCGGCCAGCGCCTCCCAGATCGCCGGGGCCTCGTCGCCGTAGGCCTGTTTCACCCAGAGCAGCAGGCCGAGACCGGGGGTGGAGCTGCGCGGGTCCTCGATCACGATCGAGGCGTCGCTGTCGGCCAATGCGCGGAAGCTCGTGGGCCGGGGGCCGTCCGCGAGGCCCACGAAGGCGAAATAACCCCAGTCGAAGGGCACGAAGGTCTCGTCCGTCCAGTCGATCGGCAGGCTGTACTCGGCGGTGACGCCCGAGGGGGCGAAGAGGCCGCTCTCCGCGGCCGCGCCCATCAGCGCCGTGTCGAGGCCGAGCACAACGTCGGCCTCGGTGCGGGCGCCTTCGAGCCGCAGCCGCGAGAGCAGCGCCGCGCCGTCGCCTGCGGTGACGAAGGTCACGTCGCAGCCGCAGGTCTTTTCGAATTCCGCCTCGATCACGGGGCCGGGGCCCCATTCGGTGGCGAGGCTGTCGTAGGTGTAGACGGTGAGCTCAGGGGTCTGCGCGGCGGCCTGTGTGGCCATGAGCAGTCCCGCAGCAATTGCCAGATGTCGCATTGTCATCCTCCACTTGCGACGGGCGGGGCAAGTATCGGATGGCCGTGAAGCGCGGATCCGGACCTTCCCTCCGCCGGTCTTAACCGGTTCAGGTTCAACGGGTTCGCGGATCAGCGCATCTCAGCCCCTGTGGGGCACCCCGAGGTGGGGGCGACACTAGTGAGCGGCGGGGCGGCTGGCAAGGGGGGCGGTCGGGCCTGCGCGAGGGTGGCGAGGGGGCAGGGGGGCTGTCTGCACCCCCGGGCCTGCGGCCCTCCCCCCGAGGATACTTGGGAACAGTGGATGGGGGGCGGGCGGCGCGCCGGAGCCTTGCGCAATTGAACTGCGGGGCGGTTCGGGATAACGGGGGGCGAAGTCAGGAGGACGCGCCCCATGTCGATGAACAGCTTTGGCCATCTTTTCCGTGTCACCACCTGGGGCGAAAGCCACGGGCCGGCGCTGGGGGCGACCGTGGATGGCTGCCCTCCGGGGGTCGAGATCGACGAGGCGATGCTCCAGCAGTGGCTGGACAAGCGCAAGCCGGGCCAGTCGAAGTACACCACCCAGCGGCGCGAGCCCGACCAGGTGGAGATCCTCTCGGGCGTCTTCGAGGGCAAGACCACCGGGACCCCGGTGCAGCTGATGATCCGCAACACCGACCAGCGCTCGAAGGATTACTCCGAGATCTCGCAGACCTTCCGGCCCGGTCACGCCGACATCACCTATTTCCAGAAGTACGGCATCCGCGACTATCGCGGCGGCGGGCGGTCGTCGGCGCGGGAAACCGCGGCGCGGGTGGCGGCCGGCGGGCTGGCGCGGGCGGCGCTGGCACAGCTGGCCCCCGAGGTGAAGATCACCGGCTACATGGTGCAGATGGGGCCGAAGGCGATCGACCGGTCGCGGCTGGACCTTGGCCAGATCGGCGAGAACCCCTTCTGGTGCCCCGACGCGGTGGCGGCGCAGGACTGGGCCGACTACCTCGACAGCCTGCGCAAGAGCGGCAATTCCGTGGGCGCCGTGGTCGAGGTCATCGCCTCGGGCGTGCCGGCGGGGCTGGGCGCGCCGGTCTATGGCAAGCTCGACACCGAACTGGCCGCCGCGATGATGTCGATCAACGCCGTGAAGGGTGTCGAGATCGGCGAGGGCATGGCCGCCGCCGCGCTGACCGGCGAGGAGAATGCCGACGAGATCTTCATGGGCAATGACGGCAAGCCGGTCTACGGCTCGAACCATGCGGGCGGCATCCTCGGAGGGATCTCCACCGGGCAGGACCTCGTGGTGCGCTTCGCGGTCAAGCCGACCTCCTCGATCCTGCGCCCGCGCGCCTCGATCACGCTGGAGGGCAAGCCCGCCGAGGTGATCACCAAGGGGCGTCACGATCCCTGTGTCGGCATCCGTGCCGTGCCGGTGGGCGAGGCGATGATGGCCTGCGTGGTTCTGGATCACCTGCTGCTGCACCGCGGGCAGATCGGCGATGCGGGCGGCAGGATCGGCTGAGCGCCCCCCTTAGCTGCCTGCTGCGTAGGACCCCCCCTGTTCTGGCGTATAGTTTGAACGCCCCTGCACGTGTATCTCACAAACCGGAATTGACGTGACGCCAGATGGCGTCACGATTGGCCCGAGTTGATTGGCCGTCTCCGCCCGCGCCCCGGCCCGGGTGGTGCGGCTGCTTGAGAACATGGTGTTGCGGATGTTGACGCTCTATTACGCCCCGATGAGTCGCGCCTCGCGGGTCTATCAACTTTGTGTCGAGCTCGGGGCGCTGCGGAATGTGAACGTGGTCCCGGTCTCGATCGTGCGCAACGACGGCTCCGGCTGGGTCGATGCGATCAATCCCCACCCCGAGGGCAAGGTGCCCCTGCTGGATCATGATGGCGAGCATATCTGGGAAACCGCCGCGATCTTCGCCTACCTGACCGATCTCTTCCCCGAGAACGGGCTGGCGCCGATGGCGGGGCATACCGGGCGCGGGCAGTACCTGTCGTGGCTCACCTGGTACGCGGGCACGCTGGAGCCGGTGATGCACTTCCATCTCTACAAGGTCGAGCATCCGGCCCTGCAGCGGACCTTCCGCAGCCTGCGCGAGGTAGGCCGGCGACTGGAGGCGGCGTTGAGCGGCGGCGGCTATCTCATGGGACCGCAGTACAGCGCGGCGGATCTGCTGATTGCGGATGCCTTTGCCGCGGTGCCCGACGCGATGCCCCCGGGGGCTGCGGTGGAGGAGTGGGTCCGGCGCTGCCGGAACCGGCCGTCGGTCACCGATACGATGATCTTCGACAAGCAGCTGGCGGCGGAGTGAGGCGGGCCGCGTAGGGCGGGCCGCAGGGTGTTGAGCCGCAGCTCCGGGGCGCGGACCGATGTCGTCGGCCCGCGGGGCCCGAGAGACCTCAGCCCGTGCGCCGGGCCCGGCCGAGTTGCACCGCGAGGATGCCCGCGGCCACCACGCCGACGCCGAGGATGTCGAGAGGGCGCACCGCTTCGCCCAGGACGATGGCCGCGACCAGCACCCCGAAGAAGGGGTTCAGGAAGTGGAATGTCGCCGCCCGCACCGCGCCGATCCGGTTCACCAGCGTGAACCAGACCCATGTGGCCAGCAGCCCCGGCACAAAGACCGTGTAGGTGAAGGCCCAGAGCAACTCGGGCGCATAGGCCAGCGGACGTTCGTCGAGGAAGAGCGCCGCGACGAAGAGGATCGCGCTGCCGGCCAGCATCTGGAGCCCGACCACCATCAGCACGTTGCCGCCCGACGAGGCGCCCCGCGCGCTGAGGGTCGCGATGGAGAGCGCCAGCGTGCCGGCAAGGCAGAGCGCCACGCCGATCGGATCGGTGCCTGTGCCAAGCCGCGTGCCCATGATCAGGATCACGCCCGCCACGCCGAGGCCCAGCCCCAGCACCGTCATGCGGTTTAGCCGGTCGCCGAGCACGGCCCAGCCGATCAGCCCGACCATCAGCGGCATGGTGGAGGCGATGATCGAGGCGAGCGAGGCCTCGATCCATTGCATCGCGATGAAGAAGAGCCCGAGGTAGAGCGCATTCTGGCACAGGCCGAAGATCACCGTGCCGCGCCATTGCGGGCGGGTCAGGCGCCAGCTCTGGCCAAGGGCGCGGGCAATGGCGACGCCGACGAGGCCGGAGATCAGGAAGCGCAGCGCCAGCGAGGCCACCGGCGGGGCGTGGGCCACGATCACCCGGGCCGAGGAGAAGGCCGAGGACCAGAGCAGGGAGAACAGGACGCCCATGGCGATGGCGCGAATATCCATCTTGGCCAACCTCTTGTATTCAGGAAACAACAAAAGGGCCGCCCGGGCATCGGCCCGGCGGCCCTGAAGGGATGTCGGAGGCCGCGCGGAGGGCGCAGCCGGTCCGAGATCAGCCGTTCACGCTGTCTTTCAGCGCCTTGGCGATCGTCATCTTGACGACCTTGTCGGCTTCCTTCTTGATCTGCTCGCCGGTGGCGGGGTTGCGCACCATGCGCTCGGGGCGCTCACGGCAGTAGATCTTGCCAACGCCGGGCAGGGTCACGGCGCCGCCCTCTGCGACTTCCTTGGTGATCACCGAAACGACGGCGTCCAGCGCGGTCGAGGCGGTTTTCTTGTCTGCGCCCATTTCTTCGGCCAGTGCGGCAACGAGTTGGGTCTTGGTCATCGGTTTGGCCATTTCTGGTCTCCTTTTCACTGCCCGATGTCTTGGGCGTATCGGTCAACATCTAACCGGATATTGGGGAAAAACACAATAAATAGTGGTCTTCAAGGGGTATAAAGTCACCTCTTGTAGACAACTGTGACGAACAACGCGCGGTTGAGTGAATCATAGGAAAGCCGTCTCGTCGAAAGAGCGCAGTTTCCGGCTGTGGATCCGCTCCAGCGGCATGTCGCGCAGGGTTTCCATGGCGCGAATGCCGATCATCAGGTGGCGCGCCACCTGGGTCTTGTAAAAGTCGCTGGCCATGCCGGGCAGCTTCAACTCTCCGTGCAGCGGCTTGTCGCTGACACAGAGCAGCGTCCCGTAGGGCACGCGGAAGCGGAAGCCGTTGGCGGCGATGGTGGCACTTTCCATGTCCAGCGCCACGGCGCGGGACTGGCTGAGGCGCTGCACGGGGCCGGAGTGGTCCCTGAGCTCCCAGTTCCGGTTGTCGAGGCTGGCGACGGTGCCCGTGCGCATGACGCGCTTCAGGTCGTAGCCGGTCAGGGCGGTCTCTGCCTCGACGGCATCTTCAAGCGCGACCTGGATCTCCGCCAGGGCCGGGATCGGCACCCAGAGCGGCAGGTCGTCGTCCAGCACCTTGTCCTCGCGCAGGTAGGCATGGGCGAGGACGAAATCGCCGAGGCTCTGCGAGTTCCGCAGCCCCGCGCAATGGCCGACCATGAGCCAGGCATGGGGCCGCAGCACGGCAATATGGTCCGTCGCCGTCTTGGCGTTGGAGGGGCCGACGCCGATGTTCACCAGCGTGATGCCCTGACTGTCGGGCCGCTTGAGGTGATAGGTCGGCATCTGCGGCATCTTGGCCGCCACCGGCAGATCGCCGAGCGCATCGGTGATCTCGGCGTTCCCGGTCGAGACGAAGCTGGTGTAGCCGCTCTCGGGATCGGCCAGCATCCGGCGGGCGTAGGCCTCGAATTCCGAGACGTAGAACTGGTAGTTCGTGAATAGAACGTGGTTCTGGAAATGCTCGGGATCGGTAGCCGTGTAATGGGCCAGCCGCGCCAGTGAGTAATCCACCCGCTGCGCCGTGAAGGGCGCCAGCGAGAGCGTGCCGTCGGGCGCGGGCTGGGCCGTGCCGTTCACGATGTCGTCGTTGGTCGTCGTCAGGTCCGGCACGTCGAAGACGTCGCGCAGCGGGAAGCTGGCCGCGCCCTCGTGCGGGACGGTCAGGGCGCTGTCGCGGGCGACGGCGAAATGCACCGGCATCGGCGTGTCCGACAGGCCCACCTGCACCGGCACCCCGTGGTTTTCCAGCAGCAGCTTGATCTGCTGTTCGAGGTAGTTGCGGAACAGGTCGGGCCGGGTGATCGTCGCGGCATAGGTGCCCGGCGCCGCGACGTGGCCGAAGCTGAGGCGGCTGTCGATCTTGGCGTGGGTCGTGGTGGTGATCCGGACCTCGGGATAAAAGGCGCGCACGCGCTGATCCGGCTGACCATCGGAGAGGGCGGCCACGAACTCTGCCTTGAGGAACTCTGTCGCGCCTTCATAGAGGGCGATCAGCCGGTCCACCGCCGGGCGGGCGCTGTCGAAGACTTCTGCGGCGGGCAGCTGCGGGCTGCGGTATGTCGTCTGCGCGTATTCCATCGGGTCCTTGCCGGTTCGGGCCGGTTTTGGCCTATCTGCCTTGAAAACAAGGGGGAGGGCAAGCCCAGATACGGCGCGATTCAGGCGGTTCGTGGCCATGGGCGGGCATTTGCCTTGACTTGATGCCCTGCCCGACACACTTCGCTGGCATGACCCTGCTTCTGTCCTTCGGCCACGGCTATTCCGCCCGCGCCCTGACCCGCCACCTGCTGCCCGAGGGCTGGCAGGTCCATGGCACCACGCGCAGCGAGGAAAAGGCCCGGGCGCTCGCCGCCTCCGGGGTGATCCCGCACATCTTTCCGCGTGCCGACCTGACCCCGGTTCTGGCGCGGGCCACCCATGTGCTGATCTCCGCCGGGCCCGATGCTGAGGGCGATCCGGTGCTGCGCGAGATGCGCGAGGCCTTTGTTGCCGCCGCGCCCCGGCTGGACTGGGTGGGCTACCTCTCCACCACCGGGGTCTATGGCGATCACGAAGGCGGCTGGGTCGACGAGGCGACGCCGCTGACGCCCTCCACCCGGCGCGGCCAGTGGCGGGCCGGCGCCGAGGCCGAATGGCAGGCGATCCCCGGGCTGCCGCTGCATATCTTCCGGCTGGCGGGGATCTATGGCCCGGGCCGTGGCCCCTTTGCCAAGGTGCGCGCGGGCAAGGCGCGGCGCATCCTCAAGCCCGGGCAGGTCTTCAGCCGCATCCACGTGGAGGATATCGCGCAGGTCCTTGCAGCCTCCATCGCGCGGCCCGATCCCGGCGCGGTCTACAACCTCTGCGATGACGAGGCCGCCCCGCCCGAGGACGTGATCACCTACGCGGCAGGGCTGCTCGGCGTCGATCCGCCGCCGGAGGAGGATTTCCGCACTGCCGAGATGACGCCCATGGCGCGCAGCTTCTATGCCGAGAGCAAGCGGGTGCGGAACGACCGCATCAAGGAGGATCTCGGGGTGCAGCTGCTCTATCCGGACTACCGCATTGGGCTGAAGGCCCTGCTGGAGGAGGAAAACCGCGCAGCGGGCCCCTCGCCGACGAATCCATGAAACCGGATGCGCTCCAGCGCGTTGGCTGTCCATGAGCTCCACCGAGATGACATATGCCCCTCCCACGGCTGCGACCCGCGCGGAACCCGAACTGCGCAGCCTGACGGACATCCTCGACGCCCTCGACCGCATTGCGGGCGATGCGCGGGTGTCGGTCCGCGATATCCTCGACGAGATGGGCGTGCGGTCGTTTGCGCCCATCCTTCTGGTGCCCTCGATGATCCTCGTCTCGCCGCTCTCGGGGATTCCCGGGCTGCCGACGCTGGGGGCGCTCTTCATCTTCCTGCTGACAGCGCAGAAGCTGATGGGCCGGTCCCGCACCTGGCTGCCGCAGTTCCTGCTGCGCCGGACCGTGGATGGCGCCAAGTTCGGCCGGGCCATCGACTGGCTGCGCAAGCCCGCGGGCTGGATCGACCGGCGCACCCACCAGCGGCTGTCGCTGATGGTGCGGCGCCCGATGAGCATGGTGAACATGCTTGTGATCATGGGGATCTGCGTGATCATCCCCTTCCTCGAGGTGCTGCCGATGGTGACCTCGATTTTCGCCACGGCGATCACCTTCTACGCGATCTCGATGCTGGCGCGGGACGGGCTCTTTGCCGTGCTCGGGCACATCTGGTCGGGGGCGGCGCTCTTCGGGATCTGGTGGCTCGTCAGCACGGGCGCCGGAGTCTGAATGCCGAAGTCTGAGTTGCGTGTGAACCGCTGACGGGGTTCTCGGCCGTGAGGTCGGATGCCTCCGGCGGGGATATTTGGGAGCGAAAGATGAAGGGGCCGTGGCCCCCTTTTTGTTGCGTCAGGCGCGGGACTGAAGCTGGGCGACGCCGAGGGTGTCGAGGACCTTGGCCTCGATATCCGAAGCGTTCAGCTTCGCCACGGCGTACATGTCCGCGGGGCTGGCCTGGTCGATGAAGATGTCGGGCAGGACCATGGAACGGTATTTCAGGCCGCTGTCGAAGACGCCTTCCTCGGCCAGAAGCTGGGCCACGTGGCTGCCGAAGCCGCCGATCGCGCCTTCCTCGATGGTGATCAGCGCCTCGTGGTGGCGGGCCAGTTGCAGGATCAGGTCGCGGTCCAGCGGCTTGGCGAAGCGGGCGTCGGCCACGGTGGCCTTGATGCCGCGGGCGTCGAGCGCCTCGCAGGCTTTCAGCGTCTCGCCAAGGCGGGTGCCGAAGGAGAGCAGCGCCACGCGGCTGCCCTCGCGGATCATGCGGCCCTTGCCGATTTCCAGCACCTCGCCGCGTTCCGGCATGGTGACGCCTTCGCCCTCGCCACGGGGGTAGCGGAAGGCGATCGGACCTTCGTCATGGGCGGCGGCGGTGGCCACCATGTGGACCAGCTCCGCCTCGTCCGCGGCGGCCATCACGGTGATGCCGGGCAGGTTGGCGAGGAAGGCGGTGTCGAAGCTGCCCGCGTGGGTCGCGCCATCGGCGCCCACGAGGCCCGCACGGTCGATGGCGAAGCGCACGGGCAGGCGCTGGATCGCCACGTCGTGCACGATCTGGTCATAGCCGCGCTGCAGGAAGGTGGAGTAGAGCGCGCAGAAAGGCTTCAGCCCGCCCGCTGCGAGGCCCGCGGCAAAGGTCACCGCGTGCTGTTCCGCGATGCCCACGTCGAAGAGCCGCGAGGGGTAGCGCTCGGCAAAGAGGTTGAGGCCGGTGCCATCGGGCATGGCCGCGGTGACGGCGCAGATCCGGCTGTCCTCGGCGGCTTCCTTCAGCAGGCTCTCGGCGAAGACCTTGGTGTAGCTGGGCGCGTTGGAGGGCGCCTTGTGCTGCTTGCCGGTGAGCACGTCGAACCTGGCCGTGGCGTGGCCCTTGTCGTCGGCCTTCTCCGCCGGGGCGTAGCCCTTGCCCTTCTTGGTGATCACATGCAGCAGGATCGGCCCGGTCGCCCGCGCCTTGACGGTGCGCAGCACGGGCAGCAGCTGCTCCATGTCGTGCCCGTCCAGCGGGCCGACATAGGAGAAGCCCAGTTCCTCGAACAGCGTGCCGCCGACGGTGAGGCTCTTCAGCAGCTCCTTGGCGCGCTTGGCACCTTCCTGGAAGGGGGGAGGCAGCAGCGAGACGGCGCCCTTGGCGGCGGCCTTGAACTCCTGGAACGGGGCCCCGGCATAGAGCCGCGACAGGTAGGAGGAGAGGGCGCCCACCGGCGGGGCGATCGACATCTCGTTGTCGTTCAGGATCACGATCAGCCGCTTCTTCAGCGCGCCGGCGTTGTTCATCGCCTCGAAGGCCATGCCCGCCGACATTGCCCCGTCGCCGATCACCGCGATGGCGTCGCCCAGGCCCTCGGGCACCTGTCCGCCCAGATCACGCGCCACGGCAAAGCCGAGCGCCGCCGAGATCGAGGTCGAGCTGTGCGCGGCGCCGAAGGGGTCGTAGGGGCTCTCCGAGCGCTTGGTGAAGCCCGAGAGGCCGTCCTTCTGGCGCAGGGTCCGCATCCGGTCGCGACGGCCGGTGAGGATCTTGTGTGGGTAGGACTGGTGGCTGACGTCCCAGATGAGCTTGTCGCGCGGGGTGTCGAAGACCGCGTGCAGCGCCACGGTCAGTTCCACCACGCCGAGGCCCGCGCCGAGATGGCCGCCGGTCTCGGAGACGGCGGCGATGGTCTCGCTGCGCAATTCGTCGGCGACTTGGCGCAGCTGCGCGTCGCTGAAACCCTTGAGGTCGGCGGGGATCCGGACCTTGTCCAGAAGGGGCGTCTCGGGTGTGGTCATGTCAGCCTCCGGGGCCTTTTCGCGCAAGCTGCGTCAGCTGTCGCGCGAGATAACGAAGCGGGCCGCCTGCCGCAAGCTTTCGGCGGCCTCGCCATAGGGGGCGAGGGCGTCGCAGGCCTCCTGCGCCAGGGCCGCGGCCCGCGCACGGGCAGGCTCCAGTCCCAGCAGCGAGACGAAGGTCGCCTTGCCGGCGGCCGCGTCCTTCTGCAGCCGCTTGCCGGCGGTTTCCTCGTCACCCTCTACGTCCAAGATGTCGTCCGCGATCTGGAAGGCAAGGCCCATGGCGCGCGCATAGGCCGCGAGCGGCGCGGGATCGGCCCCGGCCATGACGGCGCCTGCACAGGCGGACCATTCGAAGAGCGCACCGGTCTTGCCGGCCTGCAGCTCGGTGATTTGCTCCAGCGTCAACGGGGTCTCGGCGGTTTCGGCCGCGATGTCGAGCTCTTGCCCGCGCACCATGCCGCGCGCGCCCGCAGCCCGGGCGAGCGCGCCCACGAGGTCGCCCCGGCTCGCGGCGGAGGCCGCCAGTTCGAAGGCGAGGCTCTGCAGCGCATCGCCGGCGAGGACGGCGGTCGCCTCGTCCCATTTCACGTGCACCGTGGGCTGGCCCCGGCGCAGGTCGTCGTCGTCCATGCAGGGCAGGTCGTCGTGGATCAGCGAATAGGCATGCATCGCCTCGATGGCGGCGGCAGCCTTCAGCGCCTCGGCGCGGGGCACGTCATGCAGCTGCGCACTCTCCAGCACGAGGAAGGCCCGCAGGCGCTTGCCGCCTTGCACGCCATAGCGCATGGCTGCGCCGACTTCGCCCGGGGTCTCCGCAAGGGTGGCGTCGAGAAAGCCTGCGACCGCGTCAGCCGCCTGCGTCAGGGAGGTGCGGAACACTCACAGCCCCTCGACCGGTTTCAGGCCCGCGGGGTTGCCCTCGCCGTCGAGGGTGATCGCGGCCACCTTCTCCTCGGCTTCCTTCAGCTTGGCCTCGCAGCGCTTCTTCAGCTCGGCGCCACGTTCGTAGAGACGGATCGATTCCTCCAGCGGAACGTCGCCCCGCTCCAGTCGGCCCACGACGGTTTCCAGCTCTTTCATGGCATCCTCGAAGCTCATTTCGGCGACGGGGGTCTGCGCGGTCTCGGTCATGATGCGTCCTCGGTCTGGCGGTCGCGCGCACCATAGACGCCACGCGGGGCGGGTTCAATCGGCCCCTGCCGTGGCGGACGGGGGCTGCCGGTTGACCGCCGCCCGGCGGCAGTCCAATGATCACCGCCATGACTGACTTCATCCGTCCGACACAGGACAGCCACCCGAGGATCGCCGAGGCCCTGCGCGAGGGGCTGCTGACGCTCTGCGCAACCGATCCGGCCCTCGCGGGCGCCCATCCCGGCGAGATGCTGCGCTTCGTTCCCGGCCGACGGGTGGTCTTCGACGGCACTCTCGACGGGCGGCCCGCGATCTTCCGCATGGCGAAGTCGGACCGGGACGCCGAGGCCTTCGACGCCGAATGGCAGGAGCTCACCCGCGCCGCTGCCGCGATGGCGCAGGGCGCAAGTGCGGTGAACCGCCCGCTGGTGCTTGGCGCCGGGGGGCGCGTGCTGGCCGTGGAGCATGTCGCGGGCCGCCCCCTGCTCGACCTGCTCTGGTCCTCCGGGACCGAGGACCGCCTGCGCTGGTGTGTCCGCGCCGCACATTGGCTCGCAGGCTTCACCGGTACGACCGAGGCGCGGGCCCCGATCAACCGCGGCCCCTGGCGCACCTGGGCCGAGGAGGCGGCGGCAAGACAGACCCACGCCGAACTGGCCGAGATCGAGGGTCGCGTGCTTCAGAAGATGAAGAAACTCTCCCGCGGGCTGCGCGAGGCCACCTGGCGCACCGCGATCTGCCACGGGGATTTCCACCCCAACAACCTGATAGCCGCCGGGGGCCGGCTCACGGGGATCGACCTCGGTGGCTCACGCCGGGCGCCGATCTACCGCGACATCGCCCGCTTCCTGACCCACATGGCCCGCCGCGGGATGCTGCCGTCGGGCCAGCGCCGGTTCGGCGTCGACGCTGCCGCCTACGAGGCCTTCACCACCGCCTTCGCCATGGACGAGGAGGAGGCGACCCGCATCCTGCCCTACCTGATCTGCTACGAATGCCTTGTCCGCGTCGAACATCCCGACATGTCCCGCGACCGCATCACCCACGCCCGCACCATGGCCGAGGGCCTCTTCGACGACCTCCGGCAGATCGCCTGATCATCTTTCGCTGAAAAATATCCTCGGGGGGAGTCGCGGCACGCGACGGGGGGCAGACAGCCCCCCCTCCCACGCCCGCCGCAGGCGCAACTCCCGGTTCTGGCCCCCGTTCGGGCCGCCGTTCGCCCCTCAGTCCGGCGCCAGCATGTACCCCGCGCCGCGCACGGTCTGCAGGTAGCGCGGCTGTTTCGGATCGGCTTCGATCTTGCGCCGCAGCCGGGTGATCTGCACGTCCACCGCGCGGTCCTGCGCCGGGCCGCCATCGCGCCCCGTGGCCCGGCCGAGGTCCTCGACCAGCTGCGCCCGGGTGATGGCCTCGCCGGGGCGCGCCGCGAAGAGCCGCATCAGCTGCGCCTCGGTGGCGGTCAGCCGCACGAGGTCCTGCCCCTGCCACAGCTCGCCGCGGTTGATGTCGTAGCGCACCTCGCCCAGGTGCAGCACCTTGGGCACCTCCGCCGCCGCGCTGTCGCGGTCCGGCATACGGCGCAGGATGGCGTTGATCCGCAGCAGCAGTTCGCGCGGCTCGAAGGGCTTCGACAGGTAGTCGTCCGCCCCGGCTTCCAGCCCGGCGATCCGGTCGTCGGTCTCTCCCCGGGCGGTCAGCAGCAGGATCGGCGTCGCCATCCGGCGGCGCAGGTCGTTGGTCAGGGTCACCCCGTCCTCGCCCGGCATCATCACGTCCAGGATGATCATGTCGAATTCCAGCCCCGCCAGCAGGCGCCGGGCATGGGCCGCGTCGCGGGCGGCCGAGACGAGGAAGCCGTTCTTTTTCAGGAACCGCGCCAGCAACTGGCGGATGCGCTCGTCGTCGTCGACGATCAGCAGGTGGGGGGCGGGATCGCTCATGCCGCACCCTCCCGCAGGGCCGCACAGAGACGGCGCATTTCCGGATCCATCATCGCGTCCAGCACCTGCCGGAAGCCGGCCACGGCCTCGGGCCCGGCGGCGCGGTAGGCGGCGCGCATGTTGCGGCGTTGCGCGTCCGAGAGGCGGTGTTCGAGGTCGGTGCCCTGCGGCGTCAGGTAGAGGTGGCGTTCGCGCTTGTCGACGTTGCCGACGCGGCTCTCGACGAGGCCATCCTCGATCAGGCTGCGCAGCACGCGGTTCAGCGACTGCTTGGTCACGCCGAGGATCGCCAGAAGGCGGTTCACGTTCATGCCGGGGTTCCGGGCGATGAAATGCAGTGCCCGGTGATGCGCCCGGCCATAGGCCAGCCCGTCGAGGATCTGGTCCGGGGCGGCGGTGAAACCGCGGTAGGCAAAGAACATCGCCTCGATGCCCTGGCGCAGCTGTTCGTCGGTCAGGAAGAGCAGGCTTTCACCCATGGGAACCTCTGACATGACCACCTCTCTTCGTTCACAAACTGCCCAAGTGCCGGGCATCTTACGTCAGCGTTATTGACATTCCAAGAGCGAACTGTTAGCGACTCGCCCGTTCCGCGCAACTTTATGACCGGTTTCGGCTTTGGTTTCGCAATTTTCGCAAAGCGTAGGAGGGTGTCATGGCTGGCGCATATGATGATCGTGACGGCAAGATCTGGATGGACGGCAAGATGGTGGAATGGCGCGATGCCAACGTACACCTGCTGACCCACGCGCTGCATTACGCCTCCTCCGTCTTCGAGGGCGAGCGCTGCTACAACGGCAAGATTTTCAAGGGTGTGGAGCACTCGGAGCGGCTGCGCAAGTCGGCGCAGATGCTGGACTTCGAGATCCCCTACTCGGTCGAGGAGATCGAGAAGGCGAAATACGAGATGCTGGCCGCCAACGGCTGGACCGACGCCTACGTGCGCGCCGTCGCCTGGCGCGGCGCCGGGGAGGACATGGGTGTCTCGGCCAAGCGCAACCCCGTCCGCCTTGCCATCGCGGGCTGGGAATGGGGCAACTACTACGGCGACGCCAAGATGAAGGGCGCCAAGCTCGACATCGCCAAGTGGAAGCGCCCCTCGCCCGAGACCATCCCGGTGCACGCCAAGGCTGCCGGTCTCTACATGATCTGCACCATGTCCAAGCACCAGGCCGAGGCCAAGGGCTGCTCGGATGCGCTCTTCATGGACTACCGCGGCTACGTGGCCGAGGCGACCGGCGCTAATATCTTCTTCGTCAAGGACGGCGAGGTGCACACGCCCAAGCCCGATTGCTTCCTGAACGGCATCACCCGCCAGACCGTCATCGGCATGCTGGAGGAGCGCGGCGTGACGGTGCACGAGCGGCACATCATGCCGGAAGAGCTGGAAGGCTTCCAGCAGTGCTGGCTGACCGGCACCGCGGCCGAGGTCACCCCCGTGGGCCAGATCGGTGACTTCACCTTCGAGGTCGGCGCCCTGACGCAGGAGATCGCACAGGCCTACGAAGAGCTCGTGCGCCGCTGATCCCGGCGGGAGAATGTGACGAAGGGCGGGCCCTGGCCCGCCCTTTCGCGTTCCGGGGTGTCAGTCACCTGCGCACCCCAAACCGTCGTGTCGGGCGGGGCCCGTCTTGCGTGGCCGGGGTGCGCGCACCCCGCCCGGCCCTCAGCCTGCGAAGGTCGACCCGACGGGGGGCTGTCGCCCCTCAGCCCTTGCCCATCTCGCGCGCCTTCCTGCGGGCGGCCTCCAGCCCGGCGGCGACCTCGCGCAGCAGGGGTCCCTCCTGCATCCGGGTCAGCCCGGCGGCGGTGGTGCCCGCGTAATCCACCATGTCCTGCACCCGCACGGCGGGCGTGGGCCCCTCCGCCATCATCTCCGAGGCCGCGCGGAAAAGCTGCCGCACCGCCCGGTCGGCCACCCCGGCGGGGGCGCCCTTGGCCCGCGCATAGGCGGCCATGCTCTCGGCGAACAGCGCCACGAAGCCGGGCACCGGCCCGGTGATCGCGGTGAAGACGTCGATCAGGTCCTCGTCGTCGACCTCGTCGCTCAGCCCCACGGCCCCGAACAGCGCCGCCGCGCGCGCGGCATCCTCCCGCGTGGCGCCTGGGCCGGGGAGGAAGGGCGAATAGGCCATCCGCTCCGCCGCCGCCGGGCTGCTCATGGCGCGGATGATCCGCGCCCCGCCCGACTGCGCCGCCAGCCGCGTCACCGGCACGCCCGCCATGACCGAGATCACCAGCTTGCCCGCTGCCGCTATGTCGATGCCCGTGTAGAGCGCGGGCGGCAAGGACAACACGACCGTGTCACAGGCCGCCACCAGCGCGGCCACATCCGCCGTCACGGTCACGCCCCGCCGGGCTTCCCAGCCCGCCCGGCTGCCGGAGCGGTTTGCGAGCCAGAGCTGGGCTTCCCGCAGCGCCCCGCTCTCCAGCAGCCCGGTCGCGATCGCCGCGCCCAGCATCCCCGTTCCGCCGATGATCCCGACCTTGCCCTCCAGTGCCATGAACTGCTTGCTCCCTTTACCTTTCCGGAAATACTCTCGGGGGGAATTGGCCCGCAGGGCCAAGGGGGGCAGACAGCCCCTCCCTATCAACTCCCTCCCTCTCAGACCCAGTCCGCGCCGCTGAGGATCTCGCGGTAGTCCCGCCCGCTCTCCACCCTCAGGCCCATCTCGCGCAGGGCGGCCATGTCGCGCCGGTCGCGCCGGTCCGGCCCGCGCCCCGGTTCGCGCAGGATCACGCCCGCGATCCGCCCGGGGTGGCGCCGTGCCGCCTCGAGGTAGACATGGGGATCATGCTGCCCGGTGTCGCCCACGAGGACGAAGCGCCGGTCGGGATGGGCCGCGAGGATGGCGTCGATGGCGAGCGACTTGTGATCGCCCCGCTTGCGGTTGAGGAACCGGCGCGACGTCAGGCCGAAGTCCCGCAGGAAGAGCGGCCCGCGCGGCGCGCCGTGGCGTTCCAGCACGCGGGTCAGGAAATGGTGCAGGTTCCACGGCGAGGAACTGACGTAGAACACCGGCCCGCCGCCCTCTGCCAGCCGCGTCAGCAACTCCACCGCGTCGGGGAAGACATGGCGGGTCAGCGCGTTGCCGGTCAGCGAGGTCCAGAGGTTGCGCACCAGCGAATAGGCCCCGGTCTCCATCACCGTGTCGTCGATGTCGGTGATCACCGCGATGCCCGGCCCCGGCGGCGGCACGAGGGCCTCGACCGTGGCGGCGCTGGCGGGTTGGCCCGAGACCTGCGCCGTGACGCCGTGCCAGCCGGTCTCGTTCCCGTTGCGGGGCAGGCGCAGGGTGAAGTAGCCCTCGCTGTCCGTCACCGTCCGCTCGCCGTCGGCCTTGACGACGACGTGGGCGACCTCGTCGGTGAGGAAAAGCGCCAGCATCTGCAGGAAGTTGACCCAGCGGCTCTGCTCCGGCTCGGGGGCGAAGCGGCGCAGGGCCGACAGGACGCGGCCCCGCAGGATCAGCTCATCCGGCGTGGCGTACCCCAGGTAGGGGTCGATGACGGGTGGCCCCTCTGGTGGGGTGCCCCGGGAAAGACCGATCCGGCCGAACAGGAATTCGGCCGGATACCAGAGTCGTTTGAGCAACTTGATCAGGCGCATGCGCCTTGCGCTATATCAGCCCGGAGACATGCCCCGCAAACGTTCAGAACGCCGCCGCAGGATTTCCAGCGTCGCCAGCAGGCAGATCGAGATCGCAACCAGCAGCGTCGCCACCGCGAGGATCGTGGGCGAGATCTGTTCGCGCAGGCCGATGAACATCTGCCAGGGCAGTGTTTTCTGGCCCGCCGAGCCCACGAAGAGCACCACGACCACCTCGTCGAAGGAGGTGATGAAGGCGAAGAGCGCGCCCGAGATCACGCCGGGCAGGATCAGCGGCATCTGGACGCGGAAGAAGGTCGTGACCGGATCCGCCCCCATGTTGGCCGCGGCCCGGGTCAGCGAGTTGTCGAAGCCCACCAGCGTCGCCGTCACCGTGATGATGACGAAGGGAATGCCGAGCGCGGCATGTGCCAGCACCACGCCGAAGTAGGTGCCCTGCAGCCCGATGCGGGAGTAGAAGAAGTACATCCCCGCGGCCGAGATGATCAGCGGCACGATCATCGGCGAGATCAGGATCGCCATGATTGCCCTGCGGAAGGGCACATGCGGCTGGCTGAGGCCGATGGCCGCCAGCGTGCCGAAGCCGACCGAGAGCAGCGTCGCCACGGGCGCGATCTTCAGCGAGTTCCACATGGCGGCCTGCCAGTCGGAATTGGTGAAGAAGTCTTGGTAGTGCTTCAGCGAATACCCGTCCGGGTCCAGCCGCAGCATCTCGGGCGTGAAGGTGAAGAAGTTCTCGGCGTTGAAGCTGAGCGGGATGATCACGATGATCGGGGCGATCAGGAAGAAGAAGATCAGCCCGCAGATCACCCGGAACGCGTAGTACCAGATGGTCTGACCCGTCGTGGCATAGGGAGGAAGTGAACTCATATCTGATTACCCCAGCTTCACGTTGTCGATGCCGACGATCCGGTCGTAGACCCAGTACAGGAGCAGAACGACCGCCAGCAGGATGGTCCCGAGCGCCGCAGCCAGACCCCAGTTCAGCGAGCTGGAGATGTGGTAGGCGATCCGGTTCGAGATGAATGTGCCCGTCGTCCCGCCGACGATTTCCGGCGTGATGTAGTAGCCGATGGCGAGGATGAAGACGAGGATCGAGCCTGCGCCGATGCCCGGCACCGACTGCGGGAAGTAGACCCGCCAGAAGGCTGTCCAGTTGGTGGCCCCCAGCGATTTCGCGGCCCGCAGGTAGGTGGGCGGGATGGTCTGCATCACCGAGTAGAGCGGCAGGATCATGAAGGGCAGCAGGATGTGGGTCATGGCGACGATCGTGCCGAACTGGTTGTTCATCATGATCAATCGGTTGCCGTCATCCACGAGGCGCAGCCAGACGAGGATGTCGTTGATCACCCCCTGCTGTTGCAGCAGCACCTTCCACGCCGAGGTCCGCACGAGGAGCGAGGTCCAGAACGGCAACAGCACGAGGATCATCAGCAGGTTGGCCGTGCGCATCGGCAGGTTGGCGAGGATCCAGGCCACCGGGTAGCCCAGCAGGATGCAGCTGAGCGTGATGGTGACCGACATGAAGATCGTGCGCTTGAAGAGGATGCCGTAGATCCGCTCGTTGTCCGGGCGCATCTCGACCCCTTCCGGCGTCAGCTGCATGTCCACCGCGTTCAGGAAGTAGCCCGGCGTGTAGCGCGGCGCATAGGTCTGGATCACGCGCCAGACCTGCGGATCGGCCCAGTCCTCGTCCGCGTCGAGGAACTGCGCCTGCAGGTCCACGGTCTCGAAGGAGGGCACGGCGGCCGCGGCCTGCTGGATACGCTCGGACAGGCCGGACACCGGCGGCTGCGCGGCAAGGTCGAGGTAGAGCATGGTGAAGAGCAGGTCTTCGATGTCTTCCTCGGCCGGGTCGTCGCCCTCGGTGTCGAGGTAGGCGGTCCAGCGGTCCCAGGCGGAGGCGGTCATCGGCAGCGCCTCGCGGGTCGCGTCGTCCTCCATCATCGTGACCCAGCTGGCCGGGTCTTCCCAGCTCTCGTCAAGGTCGGTGAACTGGTCCGTGTAGGTATCGGTGTCGAAGCGGCCCACGGCGCGGCCCGTCTTGCGGAACAGCGAGGAGACACCCGTCAGCTCGTAGTTCAGCCGGGTGCCGAGCCGCGTGTGCAGCTTCTTCTCCTCGGCGAAGAACATGTCGGTGTAGAAGGCCGGCCAGATCGCGTCGGGCGGCAGATCGGAGGCGGTGTGATCCCAATCCGCCAGCACCTCGACCGTTTCGGGCAGGGTATCGGCCACGATGTCGTTCTCGACCGAGCGGAACAGCATGTCCGCGATCGGTGCGATGAAGGTGATCAACACGAAGATCAGCAGCGGCGCGATCAGCATCAGCGCGCGCAGCTTCTGGCGCCGCAGGGCCCGGTTCAGGCTGCGTTTCAGCGGCGTGCCGTCGGCGGCCAGCATCGGGCCGTCCTGGGTTGCATCGCTCATCAGACGCCCTCCACTAGAATGATGTCACTGTCCGAGGTGCGCCGACGAATTTCGGCAACCTCTTGATATTCGGGGGAATAGAAGGCGCGTTTCGCGTCCTCGAAGCTCGGGAACTCGATCACGACATGACGGTCCTTCACGGGCCCTTCCGGGGCCTCGCTGGCACCGCCGCGAATGATGAAGCGGCCCCCATAACCCTGAAGGATCGGCGTGTCCCGTTCGACGTACTCCTTGTACGCCTCCGGATCCCTCACGGTGATATGGCCGATGATATAGCCCTTGGGCATGTCTTTCCCCTGTTGATGCGGCCCTCTGACGGGGCTTGATGCGGGGAAGGGGCCGCGGGGGCCCCTTCCGGTCGTGTCAGCCGTGCTTACTGCGCCAGCCAGGCCTGGAACTTCGCGTCGATGTCGTCGCGGTAGTCAGCCCAGAAGTCGTAGTTGTAGAGCAGGGTATTCTTCGAGTTCTCGGGGTCCGTCGGCATGTGCATCTTCATGTCCTCGGGAACCATCGGTGCCGAGGAGGCACGGGCCGGGCCGTAGGAGATGTACTTGGCCTGGTCGGCCAGACGCTGGGTGTCGGTGGCGAACTTCACGAAGTCTTCCACGCGGGCCAGGCGATCTTCGGACAGGCCGGTCGGGATGATCCAGCCGTCGAGGTCGAAGACCTGCATGTCCCAGAGCATGCCCACGGGCTGGTCCTGCTCCTCGATGACCGAGTAGAGGCGGCCGTTGTAGGTCGAGCCCATGAAGACTTCGCCGTCAGCCAGCAGCTGGGGCGTGTCGGCACCGGCGGACCACCAGATCACCTCGTCCTTGATCTCGTCGAGCTTGGCGAGAGCCTGCTCCTGACCTTCCTCGGTCTCGAGGACGTCGTAGATCTCGTCCTTGGCGACGCCGTCACAGTAGAGCGCCCACTCCATGTTGTTGATCGGGCGCTTCTCCAGCGCGCGCTTGCCCGGATAGGTTTCCAGGTCCCACAGGGCGCAGATGTCGGTGGGGGCGTCGGCGCCTTCGGGCACCAGGTCGGTGCGATAGCCCACGGTGGTCGAGTAGACGATCTGCGGGATGAAGCAGTCGGAGACCAGCAGGTCGCCGAAGTCGTCCGAGGCGTCCGAACCGTCGTCGCCGGGCAGCAGCAGCTCGTCCGCGTCGAATTCCATGGCGAGGCCTTCGTCGCAGAGGCGGATCGCGTCAGCGGCGACCACGTCGACCAGGTCCCAGGTGATGTTGCCGGCTTCGTTCATGGCGCGCAGCTTGGCCACGGCCTCGTTCGACGATTCGTCCCAGGTGGCCGAAACGCCGTCGTTGTCGGCCAGGTAGGGCTCGACATAGGCTTTCAGCTGCGAGTTCTGGTAAGCGCCGCCCCAGGACACGATGGTCATGCTGTCGGCCATGTCCTGTGCAGACAGACCGCCGGCGGTCATCGCCAGTGCGGTGCTCGCCAAAAGGGTTTTCGTCAGTTTCATACTAGGCTCCCATTTGACCCGTTTGGGTTTTGTGAGCCCCGCGTCACGGGTGAGACGGCGGGGGCTTCTCTTTCCCCTGCGCGGTGGGGCGCACGGGGAAACTCGCGTATGGCGCCGGGCGTCAGTCCACGCGCCGAACCGCCCCGGTGCGCGGGGCACCGGCGGGGGCGGGACGGGGCTTGGTGGTCACAAAGGCCATGGCGCTCCTGTCGTGTGGCACGGAATGCGGGACCGCGGGGCGGTCTCAGGCGTCCAGTGCGCGGCAATCCTCCGGCAGCCAGCCGATCTCGATCATCTGACCGGGGGTCATGCGCTGCTGGTCCGGGGCGTTCCGGGTCTTGATGACGAAATCCTCGTTGCCGGCCACCTTGAGCCGGGTGCGGAAGATATCGCCCATGTAGATGAATTCGAGCACTTCGGCCTTCAGCAGGTGGGCATCGGGCGAGAGGCGCTCCTTGTTGGTCTCGACGCGCTCGGGGCGGATCGAGACGCGGGTCCGCTGGCCGGGCTCGGTCACGTTGACCGGCTTGCAGTCAATCACCTCGCCGCCGTCGAGGCGGACCGTGGCGATGTCGCCGCGGATCTCCTGAACCACGCCTTCCAGCGTGTTGTTCTCGCCGATGAACTGCGCGACGAAGCTGTTCTCGGGGCTCTCGTAGAGCACGTCCGGCGGCGCGAGCTGCTGGATGCGGCCATCGTTGAAGACGGCGACGCGGTCCGACATGGTCAGCGCTTCGGTCTGGTCGTGGGTCACGTAGACCACGGTGATGCCGAGGCTGTCCGCGATGCGCTTGATCTCGAACTGCATGTGCTCGCGGAGCTGCTTGTCGAGCGCGCCGAGCGGTTCGTCCATCAGCACCAGCTCCGGTTCGAAGACGAGGGCGCGGGCGAGGGCGATCCGCTGTTGCTGGCCACCCGAAAGCTGCGCCGGGCGGCGGCCACCGAAGGCGCCCATCTGCACCATGTCGAGGGCGCGTTTGACCTTTTCCTCACGCTCGGATTTGCCCATCTTCCGCACTTCCAGCGGGAAAGAGAGGTTCTCGGCGACGGTCATGTGCGGGAAAAGCGCGTAGTTCTGGAAGACCATCCCGATGCCGCGCTTGTGGGGCGGGATGTTGTTGATCGGCCGGCCGTCGAGGGTGATCTCGCCATGGGTGGCCGTCTCGAAACCCGCCAGCATCATGAGGCAGGTGGTTTTGCCCGAGCCTGACGGCCCCAGCATGGTGAGAAATTCGCCCTTCGGAAGGGACAGGTTCAGGTCTTTGACGACCAGTGTCTCACCATCGTAGCTTTTCTGGACGCGTTCAAACGCCACGAAAGCATCGCTGCTTTGCGTTTCAGCCAAAGGCTATCTCCCGGTTGATGTCGCGCGGGTTGACCCGCTTCTATGATGGCCCCGAGTAAAACGCCCCATTTGGCTGTGTGCAACCAATTAGCCCAAAAAACTGGCAAAACTGCTTGGTTTCCCGGGGACCGATTGACCAAATGGTCTGAAATTACCCAAAGTCTAGCAAGGATTCTCCGAAAACCGGGGGCTGTCCTAGCGGAAAGCGACAGTCCTTCGCTGCAGTGCGACATGAAACGGACAGGAGATTCCGGCGGCCCTGCCGCAGGACTGAAAATCAGGGAGCAGACATGCAGACAGATGCCGTGCCGTTCAGCGCCGCCGAGTACCGGCGCCGACTCGCCAAGACGCGCAAGGCCATGGAAGAGGCCGATCTCGACGTGCTCTTCGTCGAGGATCCGTCCAACATGGCCTGGCTCACCGGCTATGACGGCTGGTCCTTCTACGTCCATCAGGGCGTGATCGTGACCCATGATCAGGACCCGGTCTGGTGGGGGCGCAACATGGACGCCAATGGTGCGCGGCGCACCGCGTGGATCGGCGAGGACAGCATCCGCCCCTACGGCGATCAATACGTCCAGTCGACCGAGCTGCACCCGATGCAGAACCTCGCCTTCCTGCTGACGGAGATGGGCTTCGGCCAGGCCCGCGTCGGGGTAGAGATGGAGAATTACTACTTCTCCGCCAAGGCCTACACGACGCTGGTCTCCTCGATGCCCGCCGCGACGATCTGGGACGCCACGGCGCTGGTGAACTGGCAGCGCGCGATCAAGAGCGACGAGGAAATCGCCTTCATGCGCAAGGCCGCCCGCATCGCCGAGAAGATGGTGGACGGCGCGATTTCCCGGGCCCGGCCCGGCCTGCGCAAGAACGAGCTGGTGGCTTCGATCTACCACGACGCGCTGATGGGCGTCGGGGACGACTGGGGCGATTATCCCGCCATAGTGCCCATGGCGCCCTCGGGCGCCGATGCCTCGGCCCCGCACCTGACATGGGACGGCAACACCCTGCGGGAGGGCGAGGCGACCTTCTTCGAGCTGGCGGGGGTCTATCGCCGCTATCACACGCCGTTCTGCCGCACGATCTTCCTCGGCACGCCGCCCGACGACCTCGTGCGGGCCGAGGCCGCGCTGGTCGAGGGGCTGGAAGCGGGGCTGGATGCCGCCCGCGCGGGCAACCAGGCACGCGACATCGCCGCCGCCCTGGCCCTGCCGCTGGAGCGGGCCGGCATCGTGCGCGGCGCGCGCTGCGGCTATTCCATCGGGCTCAGCTATCCGCCGGACTGGGGCGAACGGACGATCTCGCTGCGTCTCGCGGACGAGACGGTGCTGGAACCCGGCATGTGCTTCCACTTCATGCCCGGTATCTGGAAGCCGGAATGGGGTCTCGAGATCACCGAGCCGATCCTGATCACCGAGGACGGCCCCGCGCAGCCTTTCTGTGACCGTCCGCGCAAGCTGTTCGTCATCGATGACTGACCTGAAGACCACGACCGACATCCTGGCGGAGCTGGTGGCCTGTCCCACCGTCTCCTCCGACAGCAACCTGCACATGCTGGGGCTGATCGCGAACCGGCTGCATGCGGCCGGCGCGCGGGTCGAGCTCTACCACGATGCCGAGGGCAACAAGGCCAACCTCGTCGGCACCCTCGGCCCGGACCGGCCGGGGGGAATCATGCTCTCGGGGCATTCCGACGTGGTGCCGGTGGAGGACCAGCCCTGGAGCTCCGATCCCTTCACCCTGCGCGAGGAGGCCGGGCGCTTCTATGGGCGCGGCACCTGCGACATGAAGGGCTTCATCGCCTGCAGCGTCGCCATGGCAGAGCATTACGCCGCGCTGGACCTGAAGCGCCCGGTGCATTTCGCCTTCACCCACGACGAGGAGATCGGCTGCCTTGGCGCGCAGGCGCTTGCGCCGATCCTCGCGGCGCGCAGCGACACGCCCGCCCTCGCCGTCATCGGCGAGCCGACGTCGATGCGGATCATCGAGGGGCACAAGGGCTGCTGCGAGTACCACGTCACCTTCACCGGGCGCGAGGGCCATGGCTCGGAACCCGACAAGGGGGTCAACGCGGTGGAGTTCGCCACCCGCTACATCACCCGCCTGCTGGAGCTGCGGGCCGAGTTGCAGACCCGCGCGCCCGAAACCTCGCGCTTCGATCCGCCGTGGACCACGGTGAACATCGGGCGGCTGACCGGGGGCTACGTGCCCAACGTCATCCCCGGCCATGCCGAGGTCGACTGGGAAATGCGCCCGGTGCGCGACGAGGACCGGGTCTTCGTCAAGGAGGCGATCGAGAGCTATACGCAGGACGTGCTGCTGCCTGCCATGCGGCGGGTCTGGCCCACGGCGGGGATCGAGACCACGATCCTCGGCGAGGTGGCCGGGCTGGAGCCGATGGAGGAGAACGCCGCCCGCGATCTTGTGGCAGAGCTGACCGGCGCGAACGGGACGGACCTCGTCTCCTTCGGGACCGAAGCGGGGCTCTTCCAGCAAATCGGGATGAGCGCCGTGGTCTGTGGTCCCGGTTCCATCGAGCAGGCGCACAAGCCCGATGAATATGTCTCCGGCGACCAGCTGGAGATGTGCCTCGCCATGCTGCGCGGCCTCGGCTCCCGTCTGGCGCGCTAGAGCGCCAGCGGTTTCGCCGCCAGCGTCCGGCGGAGCATGGTGTCGGTGAAGGGGCGGACCAGCAGGAACCAGCCCCGTTCGGCGATCTTCTCGCGGTCGACCTCGCCCGCGGTCAGGATGATGCGTGCGCCGAGGGATCCCAGCAGCTCGGGCAGGCCGCTTTCGAGAAATTCGGCATAGCGCATCTCGACCAGCGCGGCCGAGACATGCGCGATGCCGTTCAGCCGGGCCGGGATCTCGGCTGGATGTGTGACCTGCACGACTTCGCAGGGGCCCTGCATGGCAAGGGCCCCGGCGATATCCGTGGCGATCAGGGCATCCCGTTCCAGCACGAGGAAAACAGGTGTGGCCGCGGCCGGTGTCCCGTCCGCAGCGACTCGTTCGGTCATGGTGGCCTCCACTATTGCTCCCCCTCGTGGAACGAAACGGCCGCCCGTGCATTAAACTGTGACATACAGACGAGGATGACTTCGGTGGCGACCGCCTGTTCCCAATGCCCGCTGCGCAAGCGCGGGATCTTTGACCCCCTGACCGACGCGGAAGTGCGCTTCATGCAGAAGTTCAAGACCGGCGAGCTGCAGGTCGAGGCCGGGGCCGTGCTGATGATGGAGGGGGCGAACTCACCGCATCTCTATACGACGCTGGAGGGTCTGGGCCTGCGCTACAAGACGCTGGAAACCGGCGAGCGGCAGGTGATCAACTTCGTCCTGCCCGGCGATTTCATCGGTCTTCAGGCGGGCGTGATGAACGAGATGCAGCACTCGGTCGAGGCGACGACCGCGATGAAGCTCTGCGTGTTCAATCGCAGTGGCCTGTGGTCCCTGTTCAAGGAGCAGCCCGGGCGCGCTTATGATCTGACATGGGCCGCCGCCGTGGAGGAACATCTTCTGGGCGAGACGCTGGCCACGCTGGGCCGGATGAACGGGATCGAGCGTGTGGCGCGGGTCTTCGCGCGGCTGTTCGACCGGGGCCGCTCCCTCGGGCTGGTGTCGGGGCGCGAGATGAAGCTGCCCTACAAGCAGCAGGACCTCGCGGATGCCCTGGGCCTGTCGCTGGTGCACACCAACAAGACCCTCAAGAAGCTGCGGGAACGGCAGGCGCTGGACTGGCAGCGTGGCGTGCTGCGGATGCTGGATTACGACCGGCTGTGCGAGATCGGGAAGCTGGAGGCGGACGGTCCCTTGCCGACCCGGCCGCTGCTGTGAGCGGGTGAAAATCAGGATGGCCCTGTGTGTTCGTCAACGCAGTGACACGAAATGATGACTCTGAAGAATGTTTTACACTCTGGTTTTGAAGCCAGGGGCGCTATAGTTTCATCTACGGTGGAAAATAATTGCCTCGGCGACCGGGGTCGCCAAGGCCAATCTTGATCGAAATATACGGCAACGACACCACTCACGGAACGAAGCCGGCTTTGTGATACCATGGAACCGGTTGAGCGAAAAGAGATTATCAGTTTGAGAAAATTGTACACGGATCAATTACGGTCTGGTCTCGTCCGGGCAGTCAGGTGCGAAGAGACTGGGAACGATGGATAAACTCAGGTCGATTTTCGAATTGCGTGAAATGCTGCGCCAGCTTGAGCGGGACGTGGGCTTCGATGATCTCAGCCGGACGGAACGGGATGTCCTGCTGGCGGCGCACTCTCTCTGCGACGCCCCGGGCGACGTGATCAGCACCGAGCAGATTCGCTCCCATACACTGGTGGAGCCGGTGGCGCAGGCCACGCTCTACCGGGCGATCCGCACCCTGCTGCGGCTGGGGCTGCTGGAACGTGCGGCGCAGACCAAGGCGCGTGCCTACGTGGTGCGCAGTGATCTCGTCGGGCAGGACCTGCCCGGTTCCTGACGCAGGACGGTTGGCCCGCGGGCCCCGAGGGGGGTGCCGGGCGGCGCCTCTTCTTGGAATACCCAAAGGTGAAACTCCTCCAGAACTTCGTGGTCGTGATCGGTGCCTACATCCTGGCGCATGGCCTGACCGCTTTCCTCATCACGCCGCTGCAGATGCGCCTGCTGCCCGATGTCACCGCCTTTGCCAGCCTCGTCTACCTGCCGCACGGGGTGCGGGTGCTGACCACGTGGCTGATGGGACGGATCGCCTTCCTGCCGCTCGCCGTCGGGGCCTTCTTCTCCGAGGTGCTCTTCACCCCGGTGGAGATCAGCAGCGCCACGGACCCGGTGATCCTGACCTCCATCGCCGTGGGGGCGGCCTCCTCCATCGCGGCCTTCGAAGTGCTGCGCCTGCTGGGGCTGTCGCTCTATGCCGGGCAGGCGCGCCGGGTGAACTGGCGCTGGCTTCTGCTGGTGGGGGCGATGGCCTCGGTGATCAACTCGGTCGGGCAGGCGGTGGTCTTCTCGGGCGTGATCCTGTCGGAGACCTTCGCCCTCGTCATGCTGACCTATGCGCTCGGCGACCTGATCGGGCTGAGCGTGACGGCGCTGGTGCTGATGCTGATCTTCCGCTGGATGCGGCTGCGGCCCGCGCGGGGCTGAGGCGTCGCCCGCGTCGCGCGGCGCTGGATGTGAAAAAGCCGCGCGGCCCGGGGGGGCGGCGCGGCTTTCGTTCGTGCTGCTGCGGGGATCAGGCCGGGAACAGGCCCTTTTCCTTGGCCTGTGCCATGCACTCGTCCAACGACGTGCGGGCGCGGTCGATCAGGATGTCGATCTCTTCTTTCGAAATCACCAGCGGCGGGGAGATGATCATCCGGTCGCCCACGTGGCGCATCACGAGGTTGTTGGCAAAACAGCGTTCGCGGCACATGTAGCCCACGGTTCCGGCGTCGGCGGCAAAGGCGGCGCGGGTGGTCTTGTCCGGGGTCAGCGCGATCGAGGCCATCATGCCGACGATCTTGGCCTCGCCCACCATCGGGTGATCGGCGAGGCTTTCCCACTTCTCCTTGAGGTAGGGCGCGGTCTCGGCGCCGACCTTGTCGACGATGCCTTCCTCTTCCAGCAGGCGGATGTTCTCCAGCGCCACGGCACAGGCGACCGGGTGGCCGGAATAGGTGTAGCCGTGGTTGAACTCGCAGGCCGAGATGACGGCGTTCACCTCGTCGCAGACGATCGAGGCGCCGATCGGCTGGTAGCCGGACGACAGGCCCTTCGCGATGGTCATGATGTGCGGCTTGATGTTCAGCGTCTGGGAGCCGAACCACTGGCCGGTCCGCCCGAAGCCGCAGATCACCTCGTCCGCGATCAGCAGGATGCCGTACTTGTCGACGATGCGCTGGATCTCGGGCCAGTAGGTGTCGGGGGCGACGATGACGCCGCCCGCGCCCTGCACCGGTTCGGCGATGAAGGCGCCGACGCGCTCGGGGCCGTAGTGAAGGATCGCCTTCTCAAGTTCCTGCGCGCGGGCGAGGCCGAAGTCCTCGGGCGTCATGTCGCCGCCTTCGGACCACCAGTCGGGCTGGGGAATGTGGTGGATGTCGGGGATCGGCAGGCCGCCCTGACTGTGGATGCCTGCCATCCCGCCGAGCGACCCGGAGCCCACGGAGGAGCCGTGGTAGCCATTGGTCCGGGCGAGGATGATATTGCGCTCGGGCTGGCCCTTTTCGGCCCAGTAGGTGCGCACCATCCGCAGGTTGGTGTCGTTCGCCTCGGAGCCGGAGCCGGCATAGAAGACGTGGTTCAGGTCCCCCGGGGCAATCTCGGCCAGCTTGGCGGCCAGTGCGATGGCCGGCACGTGGGAGGTCATGAAGAAGGTGTTGTAGTACGGCAGTTCCTTCATCTGCCGGGCGGCGGCCTCGGCCAGTTCGTCGCGGCCATATCCGACGTTCACGCACCAGAGCCCGGCCATGCCGTCGAGAATCCGCTCGCCCTCGCTGTCCGTCAGCCAGCAGCCATCGGCGCTGGTGATGATGCGGGCGCCTTTTTCGGCGACCTGCGTCTGGGTCGAGAAGGGATGCATGTGGTGCGCTGCGTCCAGCGCCTGCAGCTCCGCGGTCGGCATGTGGTTGGTAATCGCGGGCATGTGACACCTCGTTGATCATTTCACGGAATTGTCGCGACGCTAGCCTGCCCTCACGGGAAACGCCATATTGCCTATCCGTGATTTTGTTGATCAACTCCCGCTCATGGACGAGCGCTTAAGACTAAGTCCAAGGGAGATAAACCAAATGACCAATAAACTGCTGACCTTCACCGCAGTCATGGCCCTCGGTGCGACCGCCGCCATGGCCGAGGAGGTCCACGTCTACAACTGGTCCGACTACATCGACGAAGAGCTGCTGACGAAGTTCGAGGAAGAGACCGGGATCGAGCTGATCTACGACGTCTTCGACTCCAACGAACTGCTCGAGACGAAGATGCTGGCGGGCGGGTCCGGCTATGACGTCGTCGTGCCGACCGGCTCGTTCCTGCAGCGCCAGATCGCGGCAGGCGCGTTCCAGAAACTGGACAAGTCCAAGCTGCCGAACCTCGAGAACATGTGGGACGTGATCGAGGAGCGTACCGCGCAGTACGATCCCGGCAACGAATACGCGATCAACTACATGTGGGGCACCACCGGCATCGGCGTGAACACCGGCAAGGTGGCCGAGGTTCTGGGCGATGACGCGCCGATCAACAGCCTCGACCTGGTCTTCGACCCGGCGAACATGGAAAAGCTGTCCGCCTGCGGCGTTTACTTCCTCGATGCGCCGACCGAGATGATCCCGGCCGCGCTGAAGTACCTGGGCCTGAACCCCGACAGCAAGGACCCCGACGAGATCGAGAAGGCGGGCGAAGTGCTGATGGCCGTGCGCCCCTACGTGGCGAAGTTCCACAGCTCGGAATACATCAACGCGCTTGCCAACGGCGACATCTGCGTGGCCTTCGGCTGGTCCGGGGACATCCTGCAGGCCCGTGACCGTGCCGCCGAGGCCGACAACGGTGTCGAGGTGGCCTACAACGCCCCGACCGAAGGCGCGCTGATGTGGTTCGACCAGATGGCGATCCCGACCGATGCGCCGAACCCCGACGCGGCCCACAAGTTCCTGAACTTCATCATGGATGCCGAGAACATGGCCGCGGCGTCGAACTACGTCTACTACGCCAACGGCAACAAGGCCTCGCAGGAGTTCCTTGTCGAGGACGTGATCGGCGACACGGCGATCTATCCCGACGAGGCGACGCTGGAGAACCTCTACACCGTTTCGCCCTACGATCCCAAGGTGCAGCGGGTGGTGACGCGGCTCTGGACCAAGATCAAGTCCGGGACCTGAGCCCTCCCCTGAAAGACAGGCCTGCGCGTATCCCCGCGCGGGCCAACTGCACCAGAGGACATCATGCCCCAGAAAGTCTTCGCCCCGTGGGATGACCCGCAGGAAAAACCGCTGATTCAGTTCAAGAACGTGACCAAGCGGTTCGGCAGCTTCACTGCCATCGACAATCTGAACCTCGATATCTTCGAACGCGAGTTCTTTGCCCTTCTCGGTCCTTCCGGGTGTGGCAAGACCACGCTGATGCGGATGCTGGCGGGCTTCGAGACGCCCACCGAAGGCACCATCGAGCTGTCTGGCAAGGATATCGGCGGCGTGCCCCCGAACCAGCGCGCCGTGAACATGATGTTCCAGAGCTACGCACTGTTCCCGCACCTGTCGGTCTGGGACAACATCGCCTTCGGCCTCAAGCGCGAGGGCAAGGACAAGGGCGCGATCGAGACCCGTGTCAGCGAGATGATGCGCCTCACCCGGCTCGAGAAATTCCGCAACCGCAAGCCGCACCAGCTTTCCGGCGGGCAGCGGCAGCGGGTTGCACTGGCCCGGAGCCTCGCCAAGGCGCCCAAGCTGCTGCTGCTGGATGAACCGCTCGGCGCGCTTGACCGCAAGCTGCGCGAGGAGACCCAGTTCGAGCTGATGGACATCCAGGAGAAGACCGGCACCACCTTCGTCATCGTGACCCACGATCAGGAAGAGGCGATGACCGTCGCCTCCCGCGTGGCGGTGATGGACGAGGGCAAGCTGGTGCAGGTCGCCACGCCCGACCGGATCTACGAAGGCCCGAACTCGGTCTACGTGGCCGATTTCATCGGGGACGTGAACATCATCGAGGGCCGCGCCCACCAGACCGGCGACAAGGTGCAGGTGATCTGGACCGAAAGCGAGCCGCCCCTGATGGCGACGACCCAGAAGAACTTCTCGCTCGACCAGAAGTGCTACATGGCAATCCGCCCCGAGAAGGTGGCGATTTCCGCGGACCGGCCCACGGCGTCCAACGCGCTCAAGGGCAAGATCCTCGACATTGCCTACCTGGGCAATATCTCGACCTATCATGTGGAACTGCCCACCGGCCACGTGATCAAGGCGCAGGAAGCCAACACCCGGCGCATCGCCCGGCGGCATTTCACCTGGGAAGACGAGGTCTGGATCAGCTGGACCGACACCGCCGCCGTGCTGCTGGAGCAGTAAGGATGACGCCCGGAACGGAGGAGAGCTGACATGCGCCGCCTGATCCTGATCGCCGTGCCCTACCTGTGGCTGCTGGCCTTCTTCCTCGTGCCTTTCCTGATCGTGCTGAAGATCGCGCTCAGCGACTACAACCTCTCGATCCCGCCCTACGCGCCGCAACTCGACCTGTCGCAGGGCTGGCAGGGGATCAAGGACTTCTTCGGCGATCTGGATTTCGAGAATTTCACCTTCCTGACCACCGATGACCTCTACTGGAAGGCCTATCTCTCCTCGCTCAAGATCGCGCTGATCTCGACCTTCATCACGCTGCTGGTGGGCTATCCGATCGCCTACGGCATGGCGCAGGCGCCCGACGAATGGCGGCCCACGCTGATGATGCTGGTGATCCTGCCGTTCTGGACCTCGTTCCTGATCCGGGTCTACTCGTGGATGGGGATCCTCTCGAACGAGGGGTTGCTGAACAAGCTGCTGCTGTCGCTGGGCATCATCGACCAGCCGCTGATCATCCTGTCGACCAACACGGCGGTCTACATCGGCATCGTCTACACCTACCTGCCGTTCATGATCCTGCCGATCTATGCCGCGCTGGAGAAGCTGGACGGCTCGCTGCTGGAAGCGGCGGAGGACCTGGGCTGCTCGCGGCTCTCGGCCTTCTGGCTGGTGACCTTCCCGCTGTCGCGCAGCGGCATGGTGGCGGGCTGTTTCCTCGTCTTCATCCCGGCGCTCGGCGAATTCGTGATCCCCTCGCTGCTCGGCGGCTCCTCGACGCTGATGATCGGAAAGGTGCTGTGGGAGGAGTTCTTCTCCAACCGCGACTGGCCCGTGGCCTCGGCGGTGGCGGTGGTGCTGCTGCTGATCCTCGTGATCCCGATCGTGCTGTTCCAGCGCAACCAGCAGCGCCAGCAGGAGGCAGACCGATGATCCTCTCCCGGACCCTTCCGGCGCTGTCCGGAAAATTCGAATTTTCCGGACCGTTTTCCGCGCGGAAAACGGGCAGCACGACGGGCAAGGCGGAGGCCGCGGCATGAGACGTTTCAGCTGGTTCAATGCGACGGCGCTGACGCTGGGCTTCGTCTTCCTCTACCTGCCGATGGTGATCCTGGTCATCTATTCCTTCAACGCCTCCAAGCTGGTGACGGTCTGGGCGGGCTTCTCGACCCGCTGGTACGGCGAGCTGATGCGCAACGAGGCCTTCCTCGACGCCGCGCTCGTCACGCTGAAGGTGGGCATCGTTTCCTCGACGCTGGCGACGGTGCTGGGGACCATGGGCGCCTATGTGATGATCCGCGCGGGCCGCTTCACCGGGCGCACGCTCTTCTCGGGGATGATCTATGCGCCGCTGGTGATGCCCGAGGTGATCACCGGCCTGTCGCTGCTGCTGCTCTTCATCGGCATCGGGCTCGACCGGGGGATCGTGACGATCATCCTCGCCCATACGACCTTCTCCATGTGCTACGTCTCGGTGGTGGTCTCCTCGCGGCTGGTCTCCTTCGACCGCTCGCTGGAAGAGGCCGCGCTCGACCTCGGGGCTTCGCCCTTCGAGGCCTTCCGGCTGGTCACCCTGCCGATCATCGCGCCTGCGGTGATCTCGGGCTGGCTGCTGGCCTTCACGCTGTCGCTCGACGATCTCGTAATCGCCTCCTTCACCGCGGGGCCGTCCTCCACCACGCTGCCGATCAAGATCTTCTCGGCGGTGCGGCTTGGGGTCAGCCCTGAGATCAACGCGCTCTCGACCATCATGATTTCCATCGTGACCGTGGGCGTGATAAGCGCCTCGCTCGTCTCGAAACGCGCCGCGGTGAAGCGGCAGGAAGAGGAGCGGGCCGCCGTCCGCACCTGAAAGACCCCATGAAGCACATCTACCCCGCCCATGCCTATTCCATGGGCCCGATCCGCGAGTGTTACTGGGCCGAGGACGTGCCCTCCGAGAGCCTTGCCCGGCCGCCTACACAGGGCTCGCTCCGCACCCGCACCGTGATCATCGGCGCGGGCTTTACCGGCCTCAACGCCGCACTGCGGCTGGCGGAGGCGGGTGAGGACGTCGTGGTGCTGGAGGCGGAGTTCCCGGGCTTCGGCGCCTCGGGCCGCAATGGCGGATTCTGTTGCCTCGGGGGCGCGCGGATCTCCGACGCGGGGCTGCTGTCACTCTACGGGCAGACAGGGCCGCAGGCGGTGCGCCGGGCCGAGGTCGGGGCCATCGCCCATGTGGAGGACCTGCTGACGCGTCACGGCTGGGACGTGGACCGTCATTCGCAGGGCGAGACGATCATGGCCCATACGGCGGCCAAGATGGACAGCCTGCGATCCTGGGCGGCGGAGTGCGAGGCCGAATACGGCGCGCCCGCGCAGGTGATCGAGAAGGACGCCCTGCGCGCCCACGGCATGAACGGCACCTTCCAGGGCGCCGTCTCGCATCCCATGGGCTTTGCCCTGCATCCGCGGAAGTACCTCGCCGGGCTGCTGGGGGCGGCCGAGGCGGCGGGCGCCGTGGTGCATGGCGCCTCGCCGGTGCTTGAGACCCGGCAGGTGGCCGATGGCTGGGTGCTGAAGACGCCGCAGGCCGAGGTGACGGCGGATTGCCTGATCGTCGCCACCAATGGCTATTCCAGCGAGGACTTGCCGCGCTGGATGCGGGGCCGCTATTTGCCCGCGCAGAGCTCGGTCATCGCCACGCGGGTCATGACCGAGGAGGAGCTGGAGCGGCAGGGCTGGACCACGCGGCAGATGTGCTACGAGGACCGCCGGCTACTGCATTATTTCCACCTGACCCCCGAGGGGCGGATGGTCTTTGGCCAGCGGGGCGGCATCCGGTCCCATCCGCTGATCGAGAAGAGCCTTCAGCGCAAGGTGCGGGCCGATTTCGACCGGCTGTTCCCGGACTGGCGCGGGGTCGAGACGCCGTATTACTGGTCCGGAATGGTCTGCATCACCGGCTCGCTGATGCCCTTCTGCGGGGCGATCCCCGGGGCGCGCAACGCCTATGCGGCCTTCGGCTACCACGGCAACGGGGTGGCCATGGGCTCGCTCTGCGGGGCGGCGGTGGCCGATCTGGCGCGGGCGGGAGAGACCGATCTGCCGCTGCCGGCCTTCTTTGGCGATACGCCGCGCCGGATGCCGCCGGGCCGGTTGCGCCGTCTGGCGCTGCTCGCGGACTACAGCTGGGCGACCCTGACACGGGGCTGACCTTGGGCTGACACGGGTCTCAAATGGGCCTGAAACGGAGCGACCCGCCCCGGGAGGGGCGGGCCATCGGCCGGGCACAGAAAATTCTTCGAAGAATTTTCCCAAGAATTTTCCAAAATTCTTGGTCGCGGGCCGGAGGGGTCAGACCTCCAGCCACTCCTTGCGCACGTCGTCGCGGGTGCGGAACTCCGCGGGCGTACCCTCGAAGACGATTTCCCCGTGGCCCATGACATAGACCCGGCTGGCGATCCTCAGCGCGATGGAGAGCTTCTGTTCCACCAGCAGGATGGCAACACCGGTCTTGGCGATCTCGGCGATCATGTCGCCGATCTGCTGCACGATCTTGGGCGCCAGCCCCTCGGTCGGTTCGTCGATGATGATCAGGTCGGGATCGCCCATCAGGGTCCGGCACATGGTCAGCATCTGTTTCTCGCCGCCTGACAGGACCCCCGCCGGGTTGTCGGCACGGGCCGCGAGGTTGGGGAACATCTCCAGCATCTGCTCGATCGAGTACTTGCCCGGCCGCTTCATGTCCTTGATCCCGAGGATCAGGTTCTGGCGCACCGTCATCGTCGGGAAGATGTCCCGGCTCTCGGGCACGTAGCCGAGGCCGAGCCGCGCGATGCGGTGGCTTTCCAGCCCCGCGATCGGCTGTCCCTTGAAGGTGATCTCGCCCTTGGGCGCGACCTCTCCCATGATCGCCTTGGCGGTGGTGGACCGGCCCACGCCGTTGCGGCCCAGCAGGGCGATGACCTCGCCCGGCTGGATGTGCAGGGTGACGCCCCGCAGCACATGGGACTTGCCGTAATAGGCGTGCAGGTCCCGGACCGAGAGCATCGGCTCCTGCATCTGGCTTTGCGCGTTCATGCCGCGTCCTCCACTTCCTCGCCGAGGTAGGCCTCGCGCACCTTGGGATCGTTGCGGATCTGCTCGGGCGTGCCGGTGGCGATGATCTCGCCGTAGACCAGCACCGAGATCCGGTCGGCGAGGTTGAAGACCACGCCCATGTCATGCTCGACGATGATCAGCGTCTTGCCCTCGGTCGCCTTCTCGATCAGCGCCACGGCGCGGTCGGTTTCGGAATGGCTCATGCCGGCCGTGGGTTCGTCCAGCAGGATCACCTCGGCCCCGCCCGCGATGGTGATCGCGATCTCCAGCGCCCGCTGGTCGGCGTAGGGCAGGAGGGCGGCAGGCGTGTTCGCCTTGTCGATCAGCCCGCAGTGTTCCAGCACGGCCGAGGTCTTCTCCTGCACGTCGCGCTGCGATCCGATGTTGCGCCAGAAGCTGTAGCCCTGTCCCAGCGAATGCAGCACGCCGCAGCGCACGTTTTCCCGCACCGTCATCTTGGCAAAGATGTTCGACACCTGGAACGAGCGCGACAGCCCGCGGCGGTTGATCAGGAAGGGTTTCATCCCGCCGATCTCCTCGCCGTTAAGCCGGACCGAGCCGGAGGTGGGCGCGAAGAGCCCCGAGACGAGGTTGAAGAGCGTCGACTTGCCCGCCCCGTTGGGTCCGATCACCGCGTGGCGTTCGCCACGCGGTATCGTCAGGTTCACCCCGTTGATGATCTGCGCCGGGCCGAAGCTCTTGCGCAGGTCGGTGATCTCGAGCGCGTTGGTCATGCCGGGTCCTCCTCGCGGCTCAGCCGGCGCAGGATCGCCACACCCGCCGCGAAGGGCACGACGATGAGGACCCAGGTCAGCGGGTTGGTGAAGGTGAGGTGCAGGCCGAAGGGTTCGAAGATCTCGCCGTAGCCGTTCGACCAGCGGGTCGAGACCTCGACCAGCACGATCAGCCCTGCGAGCGCCAGCAGGATGCCCGCCGCCTGACCGCCCCAGCGTTTCAGCACCGCGCCGGTTTCACCATTCCGGGCCGTATGGGCGACGCCGAAGACGATGCCCGCCAGCCCGCCGGGGGCGAACATCACGATCGAGATGAAGAGCACGCCGAGGTAGAGCAGCCAGGCCTCGGTGTAGTCCGACAGCATCGACTGCATGAAGGTCAGCAGCACCGCGCCGAGGATCGGCCCGACGAAGTAGCCGATGCCGCCCACGTAGGCCATGATCAGCACGAAGCCCGACGGGATGAGCGAGACGGCCTCGGGGGTGAAGATCTCGTAGTTCACCGCCGACATGCCGCCCGCCATCCCGGCGAAGGCACCCGCCGCGATGAAGACGAGGTAGCGCACGCGGGTCGGGTCGTAGCCGATGAACTGCACGCGCTGCGGGTTGTCGCGCGTCGCCTCGGACAGCTTGCCGAGCGGCGTGCGCGTGAAGGCATACATGCCCACCAGACCCGCCACGACCCAGAAGGCCATGAACCAGTAGACGTCCTCGACCGGACCCATGGAGAGGCCGAAGAGCGCGGGCCCGTTCATCCGGTCGCCCGAGACGCCCATTTCCCCGCCGAAGAAGGACAGGAACATGAAGCCCGCCGCCGCGATCAGCTCGGCCACGCCGAGCGAGATCATGGCGAAGGGGGTGCCGGCCCGGCGGCAGGAGGGCCAGCCGATGATGGCGCCTGCAAGCGCCCCGCCGGCAAAGCCCACCAGCGGCAGGCCGAAGACCGGGAAGTTGGCCCAGAACGGGCTGGTGCCCGCCTCGATCCAGGTCATGGCATGGACGGCGCAGTAGCCCCCCAGCCCGTAGTAGACCGCATGCCCGAAGGACAGCAGCCCGCAGCGTCCCAGCAGCATGTTGTAGCTGAGCGCGAAGACGATGTTGATCGCCATGACGTTCAGCAGCGAATACATGGTGCGGGACGGCCCGAGGAAGGGGATCACCACGACCAGCAGGGCAAAGAGCAGGATCGGCAGGATGCGCCCATAGAACTTGGCCGAGGCCGAGGGCGCGAGATCCGCGTAGTCTTGAGTCATGTCGGTCACAGTTCACGTTCTCCCATCAGGCCGCGCGGGCGGACGAAGAGGATCAGGACGAGCAGCAGGTAGGGCAGCATCGGCGCCAGCTGCGCAATGGTGATGCGGCCGACCTCGGTCGCCGATGACAGGCCGATCCAGCCGAAGAGATCGGCAAAGCTCGCATCCACCGAGACCGCGAAGGTCTGCAGCAGGCCCAGCAGGATCGAGGCGACGAAGGCGCCCTCGAGGCTGCCCATGCCGCCGATCACAACGACCACGAAGACGATGGGCCCCATGTAGGCGGCCATGAACGGATCGGTCACGAGGTAGTTGCCGCCGATCACCCCGGCGAGGCCCGCAAGTGCACAGCCCACCCCGAAGACGGTCATGAAGATCATCGGCACGTTGTGGCCCAGATGGCCGACCATGTGCGGATGGGTCAGCGCCGCCTGGATGATCAGGCCCGCGCGGGTACGCTTCAGCAGCACCCAGAGCGCCACCAGCATCGCCACGGCGACGAAGAGCATGAAGATCCGGTAGGCCGGGTATTGCGCGCCGTAGAGGGTGAAGAGCGGGAAATCGAGCGCCTCGGGCACCCGGTAGTCCACGGCGTTGCGCCCGTAGACGATCTTGATCACCTCGTCGATCAGGTAGGCCAGACCGAAGGTGAAGAGCAGTTCCGCCACGTGGCCGTTGGCGTGGACGCGGCGCAGGCCCCATTTCTCCACCCCCGCGCCGACGAGGCCCACGAGGATCGGGGCAAAGATCAGCGCGAACCAGTAGCTGGTCGCATCGGTGACGGTATAGGCGAAATAGGCGCCGAGCATGTAGAAGCTGGCGTGGGCGAAGTTCAGCACGCCCATCATCGAGAAGATGAGCGTCAGCCCCGATGACAGCATGAAGAGCAACAGGCCGTAAATCACCCCGTTCAGGAGCGAGAATACGATCGTTTCCATGGTTCCCTCTCTGGATCGCGGAGGCGCCGCGTCGTTGCACGGCGCCCCTGTTTCAACTGCGGATGACGGGCCCCGTCACATCTCGGGTCGGTCCATCTTGCAGGTGGTCTCCATCGAGGTCGCCGCGGCGGCGATATGGTCCTTGTCCTCGGCCATCCACCCCAGCGGCAGACCCTCGACCCCGCGCGGCGGGTTGGCCGAGAAGGTGCCGACGAAGAGATCCTGAAGGATCTGGTGGTTGTCCTTGCGCATGGTCAGATGCCCGTAGGCGCCGTCCATCTCCATGCCTTCCATGGCGAAGGCGACCTTGACCGGATCGTTCGATCCCGCCTTCTCTGCCGCCGCGTCGAGGAAGTGCATCAGGTTGAAGGCACGGTGGTAGTAGTAGTTGTTCTCGGGATACTTCTCCTCGAACTTGGCGATCCGCTCCTCCTGCTCGGGGGAGGAGGGGTAGTTCACCACCACTTCCGACACCTGCTTCACCTTGCCGACCGCGGCCTCGCCCATGGCGGTGGCCGCGCCGGTGGAGCCGCCGTAGTAGGTCAGGATCGGCTTGTCCCAGCCCGCGTCGATCGCCGCCTTCACCAGCAGCACCATGTCGGAGCCCCAGTTGCCGGTGATGATCGCATCCGCGCCGGAGTTGATGATTTTCTGCACGTAGGGGGTGAAGTCCTTCACCTTGGCCAGCGGGTGCAGTTCGTTGCCGACGATCTTCACCTCGGGGGCCTTCACCTCCAGCATCCGCACGGCGGCGGCGGCCACGGCCTTGCCGAAGGAATAGTCCTGACCGATGATGTAGACCGACTTGATGTCGGGGTGTGCCGCGACCCAGTCGGTGACCGCTTCCATCTTCATGTCGGCGTCGGAATCGAAGCGGAAGTGCCAGAAGCTGCACTTCTCGTTGGTGAAGGCCGGGTCGACGGCGGCGTAGTTCAGGAACAGCACCTCCTCGCCCGGGTTGCGCTTGTTGTGCTTCTCGATGGCGTCGATCAGCGCCGAGGCCACGGACGAGCCGTTGCCCTGCACCACGTAACGGATGCCCTGGTCGATCGCCTTTTGCAGCTGCACGAGGCTTTCCTTGGGGTTCACCTTGTTGTCGAAGCCGACGACCTCGACCTGCGCCCCGTTCACGCCGCCATCGGCGTTCAGCTCCTCCGCTGCGAACATGAAGTGCTTGAGCCCGGATTCGCCCGAGGGGCCCATGGGGCCGGACAGCGGGTCGATGAAGGCAACCTTCAGGGTGTCTGCCGATGCGCCAAGGGCGACAAAGGACATGGCCGCCGCAAGAGCGGCGGATGCGATGAGTTTCATGATGTCTCCTCCCGTTTGGAGAGAGCCCTCCCAAGCCCTCTCGCTGGGCCTGATCAAAAGCCGGGCAGGGCGGCTTGTCAAGAAATCTGTGAAATTCTATTCTGCATTGCGAACATAAACCGTCTGGGAGGAACGGAATGTCCGAGGAGGCAGGGGATCTGGAGCGCTTCAGATCCACGATAGCAAGCTGGATTCACGAGGCTTTACCTGAGGATCTGCGCAATCAGCCGCGCACCGAGGATAGCATCTGCTGGGGCGGAAAGCGGTGGCAGTTCCGCTCCGAATCGCAACGTCACTGGTTGGAGCGCTGCGCCGAACGTGGCTTCACCGCGCCCCGCTGGCCTGAACAATACGGTGGCGCAGGGTTCACCCGCGCGCAGGAGAAGGTCTTCCGCGAGGAGTTGGCCCGCGCCGGGGCGCCGACCCCGCTGGAGAGTTTCGGGCTCTGGATGCTGGGCCCCGCGCTGCTGGCCTTCGGCAGCGAGGCGCAGAAGGCCCACTACCTGCCGCAGATCACCCGGGGCGAGATCCGCTGGTGCCAGGGCTATTCCGAGCCGGGCGCAGGCAGTGACCTGGCCAACGTGCAGACCCGGGCCGAGGACAGGGGGGATCACTGGCTGGTCAACGGACAGAAGATCTGGACCTCCTACGCCGACAAGGCGGACTGGATCTTTGCCCTCGTGCGGACCGACCGCGAGGCGCCCAAGCACAAGGGCATTTCCTTCCTGCTGATCGACATGGAAAGCGAGGGCGTCACGACCCGCCCGATCCGGCTGATCTCGGGCAAGTCCCCGTTCTGCGAGACCTTTTTCGACAACGTGAAGGTGCCCAAGGTCGATGCCATCGGGCTCGGCCGTGTCGTGGGAGAGGTGAACCGGGGCTGGGACGTGGCCAAGCACCTGCTGACCCACGAGCGCGAGATGATCGGCGGCGGGGCACGTGGCCTGCTGGGCGGGCGGTCGCTGGGTGACTTCCTCGGCTCGCTGGACGAGGGCATCCTCGACGATCCCGCCCTGCGCGCCGAGGCGATGGAGGTGGAGATCGACACGCTCGCCACCGCCCTCACGCTGGAGCGCTACAAGGACATGTCCGAAAGCGGGCAGGGTGCGGGCCATGCCTCGGCCATGCTCAAGTACATGGGCACCGAGCTGAACAAGCGCCGCTACGAGTTGCTCATGTCCGCCACCGGCAGCGACGGGGCGGAATGGGACGGCCCGCATGGCGGTCTCGCCGCCGAATGGCTGCGCACCAAGGCCAATTCGATCGAGGGCGGAACGAGCGAGATCATGCTCGACATCCTCTCCAAGCGGGTCCTCGGCCTGCCTTCAGCATAGGGAATTCCGGCAATGACGAGCCTTCTGCCGACAGAAGACGAGGGAATGCTGCGCGACATGGCGCGGGGGTTCCTTGACGACAGCGCGCCGGTCCGGGCCCTGCGCGAGAACCGTGACCGGGGCCGGGCCTGGGACCCGGGCCTCTGGCGCGAGATGGCCCAGATGGGCTGGGCCGGGGTGCTGGTGCCGGAGGCGGCGGGGGGCTCCGACATGGGGCACCGCGCGGCGGGCATCCTCGCCGAGGAGATGGGCGTGACGCTGGCCGCGACGCCCTTCCTCTCCTCCGCCGTGCTGGCCGCTACGGCTCTGCGCGGTGCGGCCCATGACCGGCTGGCGGCGATTTCCAGCGGTGAGTTGACCTATGCGCTTGCGGTGGACGAGGGGGCGAAACATGCCCCCGCCCGCACCGCCATGACGGCGGAGGCGGCGGGCAATGGCTTCCGCCTGACCGGGCGCAAATGCTTCGTCGCCGACGGCAGCAGTGCGGATCGCCTGCTGGTGCTGGCGCGCACCGCGGGCCGCCCGGGCGAGGCGCAGGGCCTGACGCTCTTCGATATCGAGGCGGGGCGCGCGGGTCTCACGCGGCAGGTGCAGGCCACCGTCGACAGCCGCGACCATGCGCGGATCGAGTTCGCCGGGGTCGAGGCCACCGGCGCCGACGTGGTGGGCGAGGTGGACGGCGGTCTGGCTGCCCTCGGCCCGGCCCTGAACGCGGGACAGGCGGCCATGGCGGCAGAGCTTGCGGGCCTCTCCACCGGCGCCTTTGCCATGACGGCGGGCTACCTGAAGGAGCGCAAGCAGTTCGGTCGCACCATCGGCGCGTTCCAGGCGCTGCAGCACCGGGCGGCGCACCTGTGGTGCGAGATCGAGGTGACCGCGAGCGCCATCGCCAACGCGGGCCGGGTGCTGGACGACACCCCGGACGAGGCCGACCTCGCCGTGTCGCTGGCCAAGGCCCGCGCCGCGCGCACCGCGCGGCAGGTGGTCAGCGAGGGCGTCCAGATGCATGGCGGCATCGGCATGACCGATGACTTCGACATGGGGTTCTACATGAAGCGCGCCCGGGTGGGCGCGGAATGGCTGGGCGACTACGGCTATCACGCCGGGCGCGTGGCACAGGCGAGAGGGTTCTGAGGCATGGTGACACGGCAGGAATTGCGCGGACTGGTGGGGCAGGAGGTCGGAACCTCGCGCTGGTTCACCATCGACCAGAAGCGGATCGACCGCTTCGCCGACGTGACCGAGGATCACCAGTACATTCACATCGACCCGGAGCGCGCCCGGGACACGCCCTTCGGCACCACCATCGCCCATGGTTTCCTGACGCTCTCGATGCTCTCGGCCATGGTCATCGACGGCGGGCCGGAGCTGGAGGGCGTGACCATGGGGGTGAACTACGGCTTCGACCGGGTGCGCTTCGTCTCGCCGGTGCCCTCGGGTGCGCGGGTCCGGGGGGTCTTCGTGCTGAAGGCGGTCGAGGACAAGAGCCCGACGGAAATCCAGACCATCTACACCGTCACGGTCGAGATCGAGGGACAGGCCAAGCCCGCGCTCGTCGCCGACTGGCTGGGACGGCGCCACTTCGGGGAGGCCTCATGAGCATCAGGTTCGACGGCCGGGTGGCCATCGTCACGGGCGCGGGGGTCGGCCTTGGCCGGTCCCATGCCCTCGGGTTGGCGGCGCGTGGCGCGAAGGTCGTGGTCAACGACCTTGGCGTGGCGACGGACGGCAGCGGCAGCAGCACCGCCGCCGCCGATGCCGTGGTGGCCGAGATCGTGGCGGCAGGGGGCGAGGCCATGGCCCACGGCGCCAATGTCACCGATCCGGAGGCCGTGCAGGACATGGTCGATCAGGCGATCGCCCGCTGGGGCAAGGTCGACATCCTCGTCTGCAATGCGGGCATCCTGCGGGACAAGACCTTTGCCAAGATGACGCTGGAGGACTTCGCCCGCGTGGTCGAGGTGCATCTCATGGGCTCCGTCGTGCCGACCAAGGCGCTCTGGGATCATTTCCGTTCGAATGCGTATGGTCGTATCGTCTACACCACTTCGGCCTCGGGGCTCTACGGCAACTTCGGCCAGTCGAACTACGGCGCGGCCAAGGCGGCGATGATGGGGCTGATGAACGTGCTGGCGCAGGAAGGCGAGAAGTACGACATCCGCGCCAACCTGCTGGCCCCTACCGCCGCGACGCGGATGACCGAGGGCCTGCTGCCGCCCGAGGTCGCGGAACTGCTGAAGCCCGAGACGATCACGCCGGGCCTGCTGGCGCTCGTGAGCGAAGAGGCGCCCAGCCGGATGATCCTCGGCGCGGGGGCCGGGGCCTTTACCGAGACCCGGATCACCGAAACCCGCGGCGTGACCCTGACCGGCGCGGAGCTGAGCCCCGAGGGTGTCATGGCCGCCATGGGCCGTATCCGCGACCCGGAGGGCGCGGAGGTCATGCCCGGCGCCTTTGCCCAGACCCGAAAATATGCCGCCATGGCCGCCGAGGCGCTTGGCCTCGCGCTGCCGGACGCGCGCTGAACCCAACAGACTTCGAGGAGATTTCCCATGCGCGATGCTGTCATCGTTTCAACCGCACGCACCCCGATCGGCAAGGCCTTTCGCGGGGCCTTCAACGCCACGCAGGCGCAGGAGCTGATCGGCCATGCCGTGCGCCACGCCGTCGACCGCGCCGGGCTGGAGGGCGGCGAGGTGCAGGACTGCCTGATCGGCTGCGCGATCCAGCAGGGCTCCACCGGGGGCAACATCGGCCGTCAGGCCGTGATCCGCGCGGGCCTGCCCACCTCGGTCGCGGGCATGTCCATGGACCGGCAGTGCGCCTCGGGCATGATGGCGATCGCCACGGCGGCCAAGCAGGTGGTGCAGGACGGCATGGACGTGGTCATCGGCGGCGGGGTCGAGTCGATCTCGCTGGTGCAGAACCAGAAGATGCGCACCGACCACCTGCGCGACCCGTGGATCACTGACCATGTGCCCGCGCTCTACATGTCCATGCTGGAAACCGCCGAAGTGGTGGCCGAGCGGTACGGCGTCAGCCGCGAGGATCAGGACGCCTATTCGCTCCGCTCGCAGCAGCGCACCGCCGCCGCGCAGCAGGCGGGCCGGTTCGATGACGAGATCGTGCCGCTGACCAGCACCATGGCCGTCATGGACAAGGAGACGAAGGAGGTTTCCTACAAGGAGGTCACGCTGGCGCAGGACGAGGGCAACCGTCCCTCCACCACGCTGGAGGGGCTGCAATCGCTGGCCCCCGTCTTCAAGGACGGGCAGGTGGTGAAAGAGGGCAAGTTCATCACCGCGGGCAATGCCTCGCAGCTCTCCGACGGGGCCTCGGCCTCGGTCCTGATGGAGGCGAAGCTGGCCGAAAAACGCGGGCTGCAACCGCTGGGCCGCTACGTGGGCGTCATGGCCGCGGGCCTCGACCCCGACGAGATGGGCATCGGGCCGATCCACGCGGTGCCCAGGCTGCTGGCGGCCCATGGCCTCAAGATGGACGACATCGGCCTGTGGGAGCTGAACGAGGCCTTCGCCTGCCAGGTCCTGCAGTCGGCCCGTGTCCTCGGCATCCCGGACGAGATCCTGAACGTGAACGGTGGCGCGATCTCGGTCGGGCATCCCTATGGCATGTCCGGTGCGCGGATGGTCGGCCACGCGCTGATCGAGGGCAAGCGCCGCGGCGCGCGCTACGTGGTCTGCACCATGTGCGTCGGCGGCGGCATGGGCGCGGCGGGCCTCTTCGAGGTGCTCTGATGGTCGCGCTGACCGTCGCGCGGCACGGGCAGGCCTCCTTCGGGGCGGCTGACTACGACGTGCTGTCGGAGAAGGGCCATGCGCAGGCGTATGCTCTCGGGCAGGCGCTGAGGGGGCAGGGCCTGCGGCCGGAGCGTTTCGTCACCGGCACGCTCCGCCGCCAGAAGGAGACGATGGCAGGGCTGCTGGAGGGGCTGGGCCTCTCGGCGCAGGTCGAGGAGCACCCGGGCCTCGACGAATACGACTTCGCCGGCCTGCTGTCGGCGCGGTTCCGCGACGGCGGTGCGCCCGACGGCATGATGCAGGACGCCAAGACCCATTTTCGCACCCTGCGGGCCGTGGTGGGCGAATGGCAGCAAGACGCGGTGGCCGACCCGCCCGAGACATGGGCCGCCTTCACCGCGCGGGTCGAGGCGGCGCGGGCCCACATGGCGCGGGAGGGGGCGCAGAGCGTTCTGGCCGTCTCCTCCGGCGGGGCGATCGGACAGCTGGCGGCGGCGGCGCTTGGCGCGCCGGGCGCCGCGCAGCTGGCCCTGCAACTGCAGATGAAGAACTGCGCCGTGACGCGCCTGCTGGTGACGCCGCGCCAGACATGGCTGACCGGCTTCAACGAAACGCCGCACATCGACGCCGCCACCGAGGCGGCGTTCCTGAGCTACAGCTAGGGAGGGCTGGGACATGCAGGACAGCGCAACGCTGGACACCGGGGCGGTCGCCCGCTGGCTGAAAGAAAACGTCGAGGGGTTCGAGGGCCCGCTGGAGGCCGAGAAATTCGCAGGCGGCCAGTCGAACCCGACCTATCGTCTGAAGACCCCGCGCGACACCTACGTGCTGCGCCGCAAGCCGCTGGGCAAGCTGCTGAAGTCGGCCCATGCGGTCGACCGGGAGTACCGGGTGCAGAAGGCCCTGGCCGGGACGGCGGTGCCGGTGGCCCGGATGCATGCGCTCTGCGAGGACGAGAGCGTCATCGGCTCGGCCTTCTACGTGATGGAGGAGGTCCGCGGCCGCAACATCGGCCTGCCGACGATGCCCGACCTGGCCGTCGACCAGCGGCGCCGGATCAACGACGAGATGGCCCGCGTACTGGCCGCGATCCACGGGGTCGACCTGCAGGCCACGGGGCTGTCCGACTACGGGCCGGAAGGGAACTACTACCGTCGCCAGATCGACCGCTGGACCAAGCAGTACCGCGCCTCCGAGACCGAGGTGATCCCCGAGATGGAGGAACTGATCGCCTGGCTCGATGCCAATATCCCGGGCGAGGACGGGCGGCGCACCCTGGTGCATGGCGACTATCGCATCGACAACCTGCTGTTCGACAGCACGCAGCCGCGCTGCCTCGCGGTGCTGGACTGGGAGCTGTCGACCACCGGGCATCCCTTCGCCGATGTGGCCGCGGTGATCATGCAGTGGCAGATGCCCGAGACGAACCGCGGCCTGCGCGGCCTCGATCGCAAGGCGCTTGGCGTGATGGAAGATGAAGACTTCCTCGAAGCCTACTGTTCAGAGGCCGGCATTTCGCAGATTGAAAGGTTCGGCTTCTACCTTGCCTTCACCTTCTTCCGGATGGCCGGTATCATCCAGGGCGTCAAGAAACGCGCGCTGGACGGAAACGCCTCGAACCCCGCGCTCGCGGCGAAGGTGGCCCGGTCGGTGCCCGAGTTCGCGCGCGGCGGGCTTCAGGCGGCACACAGTGTTTGACCCCCGAGGAGACGGAATGAGCGAATTGGAACTGGACCCGGCGCTGGTGGAGGATCCCTATCCCTTCCAGCGGCACATGGGATTCAAGCTGGTGGCATGGAAGGAGGGCTATTCGCGCTTCGAACTGCCCTGGGACGACTATCTGGGGAACCGATACCGTATCCTGCACGGCGGGATTCACGGCGTGCTCTGCGACACGGTGATGGGCTTTGCCGGCTGCTACACCGGCGATCCTGAGCGCAAGCAGCTGGCCATGACGCTGTCGCTGAACGTGAACTTCATCGGGCAGCTGCAGGGCAAGGTGATCATCGCGGAAGGCTTCCGCACCGGCGGCGGGCGCAAGACCTTCTTTGCCGAGGCCAAGGTGCGCGATGATCTGGGCAACCTGCTGGCCACCGGCTCCGGGGCTTTCCGGATGCGCAGCTGAACGGCTGCCGGATGACGAATGCGAGGGGCGCGGTCCGGCAGGGGCCGCGCCCTTTTTCCTGCGCGGGGCCTAGAACAGCGCCTCGGCGCGGAAGGCCTCGGGCACGGCATCGACGCCCTCCAGCACGAGGTCGGCCATGACCTGTGCCACCTTGGGCGCCATGCCGAAGCCGATCTTGAAGCCGCCGTTGGCGATGTAATGCCCGGGCCGCCCCGGCCATGTCCCCAGCACCGGCGCACGGGTCTTCGCGCGGGGGCGCAGCCCGGCCCAGCGGTCGATCACCGGGGCGCCGCGCAGGGCGGGCACCACCTCGCGCGCGCGGGCCACCACGTCATCGAGGAGCTCGTCGGTTCCAAACGGGTCCGTATACTCCCGCTCGCTGGTGGAGCCGATGGCCACGGTGCCGTCCTCGTGCGGCACCACGTGCACCCCGCCCGCGTAGATCTGCGGCATGTCATGGGCGTCATGGGCCAGCAGCGCGGCCTGTCCCTTCACCCCGTTTCCGAGCGACTTGCCGCTGTCCTCGCTCAGCGACTGGAGCCCGGCGACACCGGTGGCCCAGATCACCGCGCCCCGGTTCGGGCCCTCGCTCTCGACCCGGCCGCCCTTGGCGCGGATCGCGGCGACGAGGGCGTCGCAGGCCATGCGCGGATGCATCCGGGCGGTCAGCGTGTCGTGGATCACCTGCCCCGTAGGGCTCTGCGGGGCCCACTCGCTCTGCGCCGGGATCGGCAGCACGCGCCAGTCCGCCAGCCCGTGCCACAGCGTCCGGGCCGAGGCCGCGCGCTCCTGCGCCAGCGTCAGGGACTTCTCGTCCGCCAGCGGCTGGATGCGCCCCAGCCGCTTGTATCCCGGCGAACGGCCGGAGATGTCCTCGACCTCCTCCCAGAACGGCTCGGCCATGATCAGGCTTTCGAACTGGAACTGCTTCTTCTCGTTCCACTGGTCGGGCACATGGGGCGCCAATGCGCCGACCAGCCCGCCCGAGGCCCCGGCGCCCGGCCCGAAGGGGTCGATCACCGTCACCGAGGCGCCGGCCTTGAGGCAGGCCCATGCACAGCTGAGCCCGAAGATGCCCGCGCCGCGTACCGTGACCTCTGTCCTTGCCATCGCCCTGATCCCTCGTATCCTTGCGCCGCCATCCATAAGGGAACACGACATGCAGGACCAGACGCCCGAGCGTCGCGGCGGGGTTGCCGATCTCGACTGGCGCGAGGGGGAGATCCCGGTCTCGCGGCTTTTCGACGATCCCTATTTCAGCCTCGAGAACGGGCTGGCCGAGACGGCATATGTCTTCCTCGCGGGCAATGACCTGCCGGCGCGGTTCCGGGACGGCTTCCACGTGGCCGAGCTGGGGTTCGGCACCGGGTTGAACCTGCTGGCGGCGCTGCGGCTCTGGCGCGAAACGGGGCAGGCGGGGCGGCTGCACTTCACCACCTTCGAGGCCTATCCGATGACCGCGGCCGAGATGCGCCGCGCCCATGCGGCCTTCCCTGAGATCACGGCCCTGTCGGAAGAACTGGCCCCCGTCTGGGGACAGGAGGCTTTCGACCTGCCCGATCTGTCGTTCCGCATGATCCGCGGCGACGCCCGCGAGACGCTGCCCGCGTGGCAGGCCCGTGCGGACGCCTGGTTCCTCGACGGATTCGCGCCCGCCAAGAACCCCGAGCTCTGGGAGGAGGGCCTGATGGCGCAGGTCGGGGCCCATACCGCGCCGGGTGGCACGGCGGCGACCTATACGGCCGCAGGTTTCGTCAGGCGGGGCTTGCAGGCGGCGGGGTTTGACGTTGTCCGCGCGCCGGGATACGGGCGGAAACGGCACATGACCCGTGCCGTCTTACCGGACCCCTCCCATGGCTGAACAGAACACGCGACTCGGCATCCTGCTGATGATCCTGACGACCTTCGTCTTCTCGGTGCAGGACGCGGTGTCGCGGCACCTGGGGGACAACTACCCGGTCGAGATGATCGTGATGATCCGCTACTGGTTCTTCGGCATCTTCGTCTTGGTGCTGGCCGGGCGTCAGGCCGGCGGGCTGCGCAAGGCCGCCCATACGGGCTACCCGCTGTTGCAGGTGCTGCGCGGCGCCCTGCTGGTGGTGGAAATCGGCGTCATGGTGATCGCCTTCACCCTGCTGGGGCTGGTGGAAACCCATGCCGTCTTCGTCTGCTACCCGCTGCTGGTGGCGGCGCTCTCGGGCCCGGTTCTTGGCGAGCGGGTGGGCTGGCGGCGCTGGCTGGCGATCGGCGTGGGCTTCGTCGGCGTGCTGATCGTGCTTGAGCCGGGCTTCGGCGTGTTCAGCGTGAAAAGCCTCGTGCCGCTGGCCGCGGCGCTGATGTTCGCGATCTACGGCCTTCTGACGCGCTACGTGGCGCGGCGCGATGCCTCGGCCACCTCCTTCTTCTGGACCGGCGTGACCGGGGCCGTCATCGCCACCGTCTGGGGCATCTGGTACTGGACGCCCATGACCGGCGGGGACTGGGTGTGGATGGGGCTGCTCTGCATGTCGGGCGCCCTGGGCCACTACCTGCTGATCCGGGTCTACGAACTGGCCGAGGCCTCGGCGGTGCAGCCCTTCGCCTACTTCCAGCTCGGCTTTGCCTCGGTCATCGGGATGATCGTCTTCGGCGAGGTGGTGCGCCTGAACGTGGCCATCGGCGCGGCGGTGATCGTGGGCGCGGGCCTATTCACCTTTTGGCGCGAACGGCGGGCCCAGCAACAGGCTTGAGCCCTTCAGTTCCTTGGTGAAGGGCTGCGGCAGGGGCGCCTTGCCCAGCCGGGCGCGGTAGACCGGCAGGCTTTCCGCCACCCGCATCACGTAGTTGCGCGTCTCGCGGTAGGGGATCAGCTCGACCCAGTCGACCACGTCCACATCCCCGTCGCGCGGATCGCCGAAGTCGTTGATCCACTGCTCGGGCCGCCCGGGCCCGGCGTTGTAGCCCGCCGCCACCAGCAGCACGTTGCCGTCGAACCGGTCCGCCAGGTCGGCGAGGTAGGCGGTGCCGAGCCGCGTGTTGTAGGTCCAGTCGCTGAGGACGGCGGCGGCGTCATGGGGCGTGTCGAAGCCCCGTGCCACGAGCCGCGCCGTGGCGGGCATCAGCTGCATCAGCCCCTGCGCACCGGCATGGCTGCTGACCGAGGGGTCGAATTCGCTTTCGCGCCGGGCGATGGCGAGCGCCATCTCGGGCGGCACCGGCATCTCCATCGCGGCCAGCGGGTGCAGCGCGTAGTAGAACCGCGGCAGCACGATGTCGCGCTGCGCGGCGGCCTTGCCCAGCATGATCTGGAGATGCGGAGATCCCTCCTCCTCCAGCAGGCGGCCCAGCCGTCCCAGCCCGGTCCGGTCAAGGTGATCGGCAAGGTTCACGAGGAACCGCTCGCCGTCGTAGCCCTGGCCGGCGGCCAGCAGCAGCATGCCCGCCTCGATCTGGTCGGAGCCCGCGAAATCCGCCTCGTGCCAGTCGCCGAAGTCCTCGTCGCCCGCGAGATCGGGGTCGGGCGGCAGCCCGGCCTTCTCGGCCGAGAGCAGCCCGTAATAGGTCGTCTGGTAGCCGCCGCCCTCGGTATAGGCGGCCATGGCCTCGGCGCTGCGGCCCATGGCCTCCTCGGCGCGGCCGATCCAGTACCACGCACGGCCCAGCGAGATCGGCGTCTCGACCCCGTCGCGCAGGCGCTCGAAATGCATCAGCGCGCGCTCCGGGTCATCCAGCCACCGCAGCGCGATGAAGCCGGCGAGGAACTCCAGATCGGCGAAGGCCGCGCCCCCGGTCAGCTGGTTCTGCGCGGCAAGGCGATAGGCGAGGCCGAAGTCTCCCTCGTAGATCTTCTCACGAACGTAGTAGCGGCGCCGCGGGGCCCAGCTTTCCGCCAGCCCCAACCCGCCGGGAATCGCCGAGCGTTCCAGCATCAGCGCAATCGCCTCCTCCTCGCGGCCCTTGCGGACGCGCCAGTCGAAGCGTTCGAAGGCCAGCCCGGCATCCTGTTGCAGGGCCTCGGGCAGCGCGTCGATCAGGGTGTCCACGTTGCCCGCGTCATCCTTCAGGCCGCGGCGGGCCAGCGCCAGCTTCCAGCGGGCTTCGCTCACCAGCGGCACCATGCGGTTGGCATCCGCGCTCCAGCCCTGCCAGAGCGCCCGGTCGAGGCGCGCCTCGTGGTGCGGTTTCAACAGGTCGGCGTGGGTGGTGAGGAAGGCGTTATGCTCCTCCTGCGTGAGCGACATGCTGCGCCACGCCAGCACGAGGCTGGCCTCCGCCTCGCCCTGCTGGCCGTTGGCGGTGAGTGCCGCTGCGCGCAACAGGACGCCGGTGCCGGTCTGGGCCGCGGTGTCGCCGAAGAAGGCGAGGATCTGATCGGGGCCGGCACCCTGCAACTGGTCCTCGTGCCGGCGCCGCAGGTAGTCGAGGCCGGGCCAGTCGGGATGCGCCTTCAGGAAGGCCAGCACCTGCTCGAGCGATCCTGCGCCGCTGCGCAGCCGGGTCCATTCGATGATCTCCGCCGCCACCGGCCCGTCGCGCAGCGCCAGAATCTGCGCCCGCGCCCAGTCCCCGCGCCCGGCGGCATGCAGCGCCGAGGACAGCGGCCGTGGCGGCTTGCGCGCCAGCTCCTCGGGAGAAGGCGGTTCCGGTGTCTGGTCGGGCTGCTCCTCTGCCTCCTCGTCCTGCGGGCCGGTCTGCTGCGACAGGACCGGGGCGGCAACGCCGAGAGCGGCCAGAAGCACCAGAATGCGGTAGCGCCGGTGCAAGATCACTTGCAATTCCCCTAATGAAAACGGATAGACACGCGGGAAGATAACCCGGCGCCCTTCGCTCTCAACTCACATTCGCGGCAGAGGCGTCTTTTCGCATGGGTTCGCCTGCACAAACAGCGTCGCAGGCCCGCCCGCCACGTAGAAAGGAGCGTGTCATGTTCAAAGGGTCCATTCCTGCCCTGGTCACGCCGTTCAAGAACGGCGAGCTGGATCTGGAGACGCTCAAGAAGCTGGTTGACTGGCATGTGGAGCAGGGCTCCAACGGCCTCGTTCCCGTGGGCACCACGGGCGAGAGCCCCACGCTGAGCCACCGCGAGCACGAGACCGTCATCGAGGAGGTAGTGAAGGCCGCCGCCGGTCGCATCCCGGTGATTGCGGGCGCGGGCTCGAACAACACCAAGGAAGGCATCCGCCTGATCCAGCATGCCGAATCGGTGGGTGCCGACGCGGCGCTGGTGGTGACGCCCTACTACAACAAGCCGACGCAGCGCGGCCTGATCGAGCATTTCCGTGTGCTGCATGACTGCTGCACCCTGCCGATCGTGATCTACAACATCCCCGGCCGCTCGGTCATCGACATGACCCCGGCGACCATGGGCGAACTGGCCAAGCTGCCCCGGATCATTGGCGTCAAGGATGCCACCGGCAAGCTGGAGCGGGTGAGCCAGCAGCGCATGGCCTGCGGCCCCGAGTTCATCCAGCTCTCCGGCGAGGATGCCACCGCGCTCGGCTTTAACGCCCATGGCGGCGTCGGCTGTATCTCGGTCACCGCGAACGTGGCGCCCAAGCTCTGCGCCGAGTTTCAGGCCGCGACGCTGGCGGGCGACTACACGCTTGCACTCGACTATCAGGACCGCCTGATGCCGCTGCACGAGGCGATCTTCATCGAGCCCGGCCTGGCCGGTGCCAAGTTCGCCATGGCCGAACTGGGCCTCTGCTCGGACGAGGTGCGCCTGCCGCTCACCGGCCTCGAGGACAGCACCAAGACCACGATCCGTGCCGCCATGCGCCACGCGGGCCTGATCAACTGATCGCCTGAAGGTTCGGGAAAGACCAAGGCCCGGGACGACACCGTCCCGGGCCTTTTCCTTTGGTCTTCATCTTTCCCCAAATACTCCGGGGGAGTCCGCGCCCCGCGCGGACGGGGGCAGAGCCCCCTCCCGGAAAATGCGCATTTTCCGGTCCGTTTTCTTCGAAGAAAACGGGCAGCGCGGCGGGGTCAGTAGGGATCTTTCGGGCTGCGGTCCTCGGAGAGCGAGCGCGTGGTTGCCGTCGTCAGCCGCTCGATCGCATCGGCGAGGTGCGCCGTCTGGATGTTGTAATCCCCCTGCTCCACCCGGATGTGATGCGCCTCCAGCAGGACGGCGGCATGGCTGACGCCCGCGGGCGGCTCGAACCGGTAGGAGGCCAGTTCGATCAGGAAGCCCAGGGGGTCCTTGAAGTAGATCGAATCCATGAAGCCCCGGTCCTTGGGGCCGGAGTGCTTGATGCCGCGTTCGTCGAGCCGCTTGACCGTCTGGGCAAAGGTGGCCTGGCTGACGTTGAAGGCGACGTGGTGCACGCAGCCGGGATCGGTGGGGGTCCGGTCATGGACCGGCACACGTTTCTCGTTGGTGAAGACCGTGATCAGCCGCCCGTCGCCGGGATCGAAGTAGAGGTGCCCCTCGTCCGGGTTGTCGAGGTTCGGCTGATCGAAGACGAAGGGCATCCCCAGCACGCCTTCCCAGAAGTCGATGGTGCTCTGCCGGTCGGCGCCGGTGAGGGTGATGTGATGCACCCCCTGTACCTGAAGCTTGCGCATGGCTCTCTCCGCTTGTGGTTGCGGACAGGGTGCGCAGCGGGGCGGTGCGGGTCAACGGTCTAGGCGCGCAATGACTGTGCAGGGGCGCGGGCGGGCGCGGCGCGCGTCCAGGACTGTTTGAAAATTCTTGGCAAAATTCGTCGGAGAATTTTGGGGGGCTCTGCCCCCTTGCGCCGCTGCGCGGCGCAATTCCCCCGGAGTATTGGGGGAAAGATGAAGGCCCGGGGCGCGTCTCCGTCCCGGGCCTTGTCGGATCCCGTGGCGGGGATCAGATGCCGGCGTCGATGATCGCGCGGGCAAGGATCGGCACAGTCTGGCTGTTCAGCCCGGCGATGTTCATGCGGCTGTCGCCCACCATGTAGATGCCATGGTCCGCGCGCAGCTTCTCGACCATCTCGGGCGAGGTGCCGAGGCGCGAGAACATGCCGCGGTGCCGGGCGAGGAAGGCGAAGCGGTCGGAGTTCGACAGCCGTGCCAGCTCGCCGGCCAGTTGCTCGCGCAGGCCCAGCATGCCGAGACGCACCTCTTCCAGCTCGGCCATCCAGTCGGCGCGCAGCTCTGCATCGCCCAGGATGGTCGAGACGAGGCGGGCGCCGTGGTCCGGCGGGAAGGAGAAGTTCTGCCGGTTCAGGAAGGCCAGCGTCTGCTGGTTCACCGCCGTCTTGGAGGTGTCGTGCGAGATCGCCATCAGCACGCCGGTCCGCTCGCGGTAGATGCCGAAGTTCTTCGAGCAGCTCGCCGCCACGATGGTTTCGGGCACCGCGGAGACCACCAGCCGGGTGGCGGCCGCGTCTTCTTCCAGCCCGTCGCCGAAGCCCTGGTAGGCGATGTCGATCATCGGCACCGCGCCGGTTTTCAGCAGCGTCTCGACCACGGTCTGCCACTGGTCCAGCGTCAGGTTGGCGCCGGTCGGGTTGTGGCAGCAGCCGTGCAGCAGGATGATGTCACCCTTCCTGGCCTGGCCGAGGTCCTCGATCATGCCCTCGAAGTTCACCTCGCCGGTGGCGCTGTCGAAGTAGCGGTAGGGCACGGTTTCCACGCCCATGAACTTCAGGATCGACAGGTGGTTGGGCCAGGTCGGATCGGAGACGAAGACGCGCACGTCGGGCTTGGCCAGACGCGCCATCTGGAAGCCGTGGTGCACCGCGCCGGTGCCGCCGGGGCTGGCAGCGGCGGCGACGGTGTCGCGGGCCACCGCATCGCCCAGCACGAGCGAGATCATCGCGTCGAGGAAGGCAGGCTCACCGGCGAGGCCGGTGTAGCTCTTGGTGGTTTCCTCTTCCCAGATGCGCTTCTCCGCGGCCTTCACGGCACGCATCACCGGGGTCACGCCGGAGGCGTTCTTGTAGACGCCCACGCCGAGGTCGATCTTGGTCTCGCGCGGGTCTTCGCGGAATTTCTGCATCAGCGCGAGGATCTTGTCCTCGGGCAGCGGTTTCAGGGCTTCGAACATCAGGCGTCTCCGGTGGCAATCGGGAGGGTGGGGAAGGCACCCCATTCGGTCCAGGACCCGTCGTAGAGCGCGTGATCGGTCTTGCCGATCCGCTCGAGGGCGAGGCTGAGCACGGCCGCGGTGATGCCGGAGCCGCAGGAGGTGATCACGGGTTTCGTCATGTCGACGCCGGCCGCGTCGAAGATCGCGCGGATCTCCTCGGGGGATTTCATTGTCCCCTCCGCGGTCAGCAGGGTCGAGAAGGGCACGTTGCGCGCGCCGGGGATGTGGCCCGAGCGCAGGCCGGGGCGCGGCTCGGGCGTGGCACCCGAGAAGCGGTCGGCAGCGCGGGCGTCGACGATGACATAGTCGCCCAGCTTCGAGGCGGAGGAGACCTGCGTCACGTCCTTCACCATCTGGTTCTGGCGCCGCACCGTCATGTGGCGGTCGCGGATCACCGGCGGCATGTCCTCCACCGGGCGGCCCTCGGCCTGCCACTTGGGGAAGCCGCCGTCCAGCACGGCCACGTCGAACTGCCCCATCAGGCGGAACAGCCACCAGACGCGGGGCGCCGAGAAGAGGCCGGTGCTGTCATAGACGACGACCTGGTGCCCGTCGCCCACGCCCATGGCGCGCAGCCGGGACATGAACTTCTCCACCGGCGGGGCCATGTGGGGCAGGTCCGAGCGCAGGTCGCTGATCTCGTCGATGTCGAAGAAGCGCGCGCCCGGGATATGGGCGGCGTCGAACTCGGCCTTGGGATCCCGGTCCGAGCCGGGCATGAACCAGCTTGCGTCCAGGATCCGCAGGTCGGGATCCTTCAGGTGAGCGGCCAGCCACTCGGTCGAAACAAGCGTCTTCGGATCATCCACGGCGTCGTCCCCCTCATACGAAAAACGAGGGTATAGCTAGCGCCGCAGCGCCGCAGAGGCAAGCGAGGGCTGGCGGAAACCCTAGTGGTTTTCGCGCAGCAGCCGCTGTTTCTGCCGGTTCCAGTCCCGTTTGGCCTCGGTTGCGCGCTTGTCGTGGGTCTTCTTGCCCTTGGCGATGCCGATCTTCACCTTCACCATTCCGCGGTGGTTGAAGTACATCACCAGCGGCACCAGCGTCATGCCCTTGCGCCCCGTGTCCTGCCACAGGCGGGACAGCTCGCGCTTGGAGACCAGCAGCTTGCGGCGGCGGCGCGCCTCGTGGCCGAACATGGCCTGCTCGTAGGGTGCGATGTAGCTGTTCACCAGCCAGAGCTCGCCTTCCTCCACCGCGGCATAGCTTTCCGCGATGTTGGACTGCCCGGTGCGCAGGGATTTCACCTCGGACCCGGTCAGCACGATGCCGCACTCGAGGTCTTCCTCGATGGCATAATCGTAGCGGGCGCGCCGGTTCTCGGCGATCACCTTGTAATTCGGGTCTGTCGGTTTCTTGGCCATGGTCGCGCTCCTCTACACCAAGCCGCGCGGGCCGTCCATGTTCCCGGCGTGACGCAGCGTTGATGAAGGGCCCTATATTGGGTCGCCCGCCCCCGCGCGCTAGGGTTTGGCGGGAGAAGGAGTATTCCATGACAGAGATGATGAAACGAATCGCGCTGGCGAGCCGTCCCGCGGGCGAACCCACGGCCGAGAATTTCCGCCTCGAGGAGAGCGCCCTGCCGCAGCCCGGCCCGGGCGAGGTGCTGGTACGCTGCCACTACATGTCGCTCGATCCCTACATGCGGGGCCGCATGAGCGACGCGGAAAGCTACGCCGAGCCGGTGGCCATCGGCGAGACCATGACCGCCGGTGCCGTGGGCGAGGTGATCGCCTCGAACCACCCGCGTTTCGCGCCCGGCGATTTCGCCTTCGGCATGTTCGGCTGGGCCAGCCATGGCGTGCAGCCCGGCGACCAGCTGCGCAAGGTCGACCCGCAGGCGGTGCCGATCTCCACCGCGCTCGGCGTGCTGGGGATGCCCGGCCTCACGGGCTGGTCCGGCCTCAGGGCCTACGGCAAGCCGCAGGCGGGCGAGACGCTGGTGGTGGCCGCGGCGACGGGACCGGTCGGCTCCATGGTGGGCCAGATCGCCAAACGCGCGGGCTGCCGGGTGATCGGCGTCGCGGGCGGGGCCGAGAAATGCCGCATCGCGACCGAGACCTTCGGCTTCGACGCCTGCATCGACCACCGCGGCAAGGACGCCAAGGCGATGCGCGAGGCCCTGGCCGAGACCTGCCCCGACGGGATCGACATCTACTTCGAGAACGTGGGCGGTGCGGTGCTGGGCGGGGTGCTGCCGCTGATGAACCTGCACGGACGGATCATCGTCTGCGGCATGATCGCCTGGTACAACGGGGTCGAGGACGACCCGACCGCGCAGATGCCGCTGGCCGCGCTCTGGCGCCGCACGCTGGTCAAGCGCCTGCAGATCAACGGCCTGCTGGTGGGCGATCACTTCCACCTCTTCCCCGACTTCGCCAAGGAGGTTGCCCCTCTCGTCGCCTCGGGCGAGATCGCCTACCTCGAGGACGTGGCCGAGGGGCTGGAAAACGCGCCCGCGACCTTCATCAAGCTCCTCAAGGGCGGCAACACCGGCAAGCAGGTGGTCAAGCTCATCTGACGCGAAAGGGCCCCGGCACTGCCGGAGCCCGTCCATCTTTCGCTCGGAAATATCCCGGGGGGTGCGGGGGGGCTGGCCCCCCCCCCGCCTGCGTCGCCCGCTCAGGCCGCCATCACCCGCGACAGGTGATAATCCGTATCCCCCAGCTGCGCGTCGATCATGACGATGCGCTTGGCGTAATGCGCCCCGGGATACTCCCATGTCATCGCGATGCCGCCGTGCATCTGGATCGCCTCCTCGGCCACCAGACGGCCTGCGCGGCCGATCAGGTTCTTGGCCATCGAGGCGTAGCGCCCGGCGTCGGGACCGCCCAGTTCGGCCGCGGCCTTGATGGTGATCGACCGCGCCTGCTCGATCTCGGTCAGCATGTCGACCGCGCGGTGCTGCAATGCCTGGAAGGAGCCGATCGTGCGGCCGAACTGCTTGCGCTGCCCGAGGTACTCCACGGTCATCTTGTGCAGCACGTCCATCAGCCCCACCGCCTCGGCGCAGAGCGCGACGATGCCGGCCGCCTGTGCATCCTCCAGCGCGGCGCGGGCATCGGCCAGCAGAAGCTTGCCCGGCGTGGCATCCAGCACCACCTCGGCCGCGCCGCCGCCGTCGATCATGCCGTAGCCGGTGACCGAGGCCTCTGCCGCCGTCACCTCGAAGAGCGCCAGCTTCCCGTCGAGCCGGGCCGCCACCAGCAACCGGTCGGCGGCCTGCCCGCCGTAGACCGCGCTCTTGCGGCCCGTGAGCGTGTAGCCCTCACCCGCCTTCGTTGCGGCACAGGCGATCCCGTCTAGGTCATAGGGCGCATCGAGCTCGCCCACGGCCAGGGCATAGGTCACGGCGCCCGACATCAGGTCATCCGCATCGGCACCCGCCGCGGCCAGCAGGCGCGCGCCCATGGCGGCCCCCAGCAGCGGCTCGGGGCAGAGTGCGCGGCCCATGGCCTCGAAGACCACGGTGATGTCGAAGCCGGAGCCGCCGAAGCCGCCCTGCTCCTCGGTGCCGAAGGCATAGAGCGCCCCCAGTTCCGACAGGCCGGCCCAGAGGGCGGGATCGTGGTAGGGCGCCTCGTAGGCGACCTTGGTGCGGTGCTCGAAGGGGCATTTGTCCGCGAGGAACCGGTTCAGGCTGTCCGACAGCATCTGCCGGTCTTCGGTCAGATCGAAGTTCATGTCACAGCTCCAGCATGGTCTTGGTGAGGATGTTGCGCTGGATCTCGTTCGATCCACCGTAGATCGAGGTCTTGCGCCCGTTGAAGTAGCGCGCGGCATTGTTCGCCGCCTCGACCGGTGCCAGCATCAGGTTGCCGTCGGTGATATGCCCCGGGAAGGGTGCCGACGAGGGGCCGAGCGCCCGGCGCGCCAGATCGCGCAGTTCCTGCATGATCACCGTGCCCTTGATCTTGAGGATCGAGGTCTCGGGCCCCGGAGAGCCTTGTTTCTGCGCCGTGTAGAGCATCCGCAGGTTGGTGATCTTCATCGCCTCGAGGTCGATTTCCACCTGCGCCACGCGGGCGGCAAAGAGCGGGTCCTCGATCAGCGGACGGCCATTGCGCGTGGTGCGGCGGGCCAGTGCTTTGACCTCCTCCAGCGCCTGCATCGAGAAGCCGACACCGGCGATGTTGGTGCGCTCATGGGTCAGCAGGTACTTGGCGATGGTCCAGCCCTGGTTCTCCTCGCCAACGAGGTTGGTGACCGGCACGCGCACGTCGGTGAAGAAGACCTCGTTCACCTCGTGGCCGCCCTCGATCAGGCGGATCGGACGGACCTCGATGCCGGGGGTGTCGATGTCGATGAGCAGGAAGGAAATCCCCTGCTGCTGCTTCACGTCCGGGTCGGTCCGCACGAGGCAGAAGATCCGGTTGGCGTGCTGGCCCAGCGTCGTCCATGTCTTCTGGCCGTTCACGACATACTCGTCGCCGTCGCGCACTGCGCGGGTCTTGAGCGAGGCAAGGTCGGAGCCCGCGCCCGGCTCGGAATAGCCCTGGCACCACCAGTCGTCACCGTTGAGGATGCGCGGCAGGTAGTAGTCCTGCTGTTCCTTGCTGCCGAACTTCTGCAGCACCGGCCCCAGCATGGCGAGGCCGAAGGACAGCGGCCGCGGCGCGTAGGCGCGGCAGGCCTCCTCCTCGAAGATGTGGCGCTGTACCGGGCTCCAGCCGGTGCCGCCGAACTCGACAGGCCACGTGGCGGCCAGCCAGCCCTGCGCGTTCAGGATCGCGTGGTAGCGTTCCAGCATCTCCTTGCCCAGCTCGCTGCCATTGCGCACGGCGGTGCGGATGTCCTCGGGCATCTTCTCGGCGAAGAAGGCGCGCACCTCGTCCCGGAAGGCGATGTCCTCGGGGGAATAGCTCAGATCCATCTCAGCTCTCCTTGTTCAGGTCGGCAAAGGTGGTCCCGTCCGCGGCCATCTTCCGCAGCAGGGCAGGCACCTGCCAGTAGTAGTCGTCTTCCTGAGCGTAGTGCTCGATCCTCTCGATCAGGGTCTTGGCCCCGATGGTGTCGGCATAATGCAGCGGGCCGCCGCGGAACCGCGGGAAGCCGTAGCCGAAGAGGAAGACCATATCGACGTCCACGGGGCGGCGCGCGGTGCCGTCCTCGACCACGCGGGTGGCCTCGACGATCATCGCGGTCATGTAGCGGTCCACGATCTCCGCATCGGTGAAGGGATGCTCGAGGCTGCCCTCTTCCTTGCGCACGTCGTCGATGATCCGCAGGGCGCCCGGGTTGGGCACCGGCGCGCCGGTGTCGTAGAGGTAGTAGCCCTTGCCGGTCTTGCGCCCGAACCAGCCCTGTTCGCAGATCCGGTCCGCGATGGCACCGGCATAGCGCTGTTCGGGGTCGCGGGTCGCGGCCTTGCGCTTGCGCGTGGCCCAGCCGATGTCGAGGCCCGCGAGGTCGCCCACCTTGTAGGGCCCCATGGCAAAGCCGAAGTCCTCCAGCGCGTGGTCGATCTGTTCGGGCGAGGCGCCGTCCAGCACCATGTAGTCCGCCGCCAGACGGTAATGGGCGAGGATGCGGTTGCCGATGAAGCCGTCGCAGACGCCCGCCCGCACGCCGACCTTCTTCAGCTTCTTGGCCAGCAGGAAGCCGGTGGCCGTGACGTCCGCCGCGGTCTTGTCGGCCACGACGATTTCCAGCAGGCGCATGATATGGGCCGGGCTGAAGAAATGCAGGCCGATCACGTCCTGCGGGCGCGAGGTGACCGCCGCGATCTCGTTCACGTCGAGGTAGGAGGTGTTTGAGGCGAGGATCGCGCCCGGCTTGCAGATCGTGTCGAGCTTGGTGAAGATCTCCTTCTTCACCGACATCTCTTCGAACACCGCCTCGATCACCATGTCGACCGGGGCGAGGTCGTCCATCTTCAGCGTCGGCAGCAGCTTGGACAGCGCCGCATCGCGTTTCTGCGCGCTCATCTTCCCGCGCGAGACCGCGCCGTCGAGGTTCTTGGTGATCGTGGCGACGCCCCGGTCGAGGCCGTCCTGCGCCACTTCGACCAGCGTCACCGCGTAGCCTGCCGTCAGCAGTGCCGTCGCGATGCCGGAGCCCATGGTGCCGCCGCCGATCACGCCGATGCTTTCCAGCGGACGGGTCGGGCCCTTGGCCTCGGGGATGTTGGAGACGGCGCGTTCACCGAAGAAGGCGTGGATCAGCCCGCCGCGCTGCGGGGTCTCCATGCAGGCGAAGAAGGCCTGACGCTCGAACTTCAGCCCCTCCTCCAGCGGGCCGGTGGAGGCCGCGACCGCCTCGACGCATTTCAGCGGCGAGAAGAGGTGCGGCTGCTTGGCCTTGAGCATGGCGGCGGTGTCTTCCAGCACCTGATCGTCGGGCGTGACCTGCAAGTCGCCCGTGCGGCGGGTGGGCAGGGTGCCGGCGATGACCTCCTGCGCGGCGGCAAGCGCCACGTCGCGGGGCTCACCGGTGGCGATCCGGTCGATCGCGCCCTTCTCCAGCGCCTCGGCTGCGGGGATCTGGCGGCCCGAGAGTATCGCTTCCAGCGACCACGGGATATCGGTCAGGCGGGGCAGGCGCTGCGTGCCGCCGGCGCCGGGCAGGATGCCCAGCAGGACCTCGGGCAGGCCGATGCGGGCGCCCTCGATGGCGACACGGGCGTGGGTCGACAGTGCCAGTTCCAGCCCGCCGCCAAGCGCGGTGCCGTGGATCACGGCGACCACGGGGGTCGTGCTCTGCTCGATGCGGTTCAGGACCTCGGGCAGGATCGGCTGCATCGGCGGCTTGCCGAATTCACGGATGTCCGCGCCCGCGACGAAGGTCCGCCCGGCGCAGTAGAGGCCGATGGCCTTGGTCTTGCCGCCTGCGTTGATCTCGTTCAGCGCGGCGTCCAGCCCCGCCCGGACGGCGTGGCCGGTGGCATTCACCGGCGGGTTGTCGATGCAGATCAGCGCGACGTCGCCCACGTATTCCACCGTGACGACGTTGTCGGTTGTCGCTGCCGTGTCCATGCGGACCTCTCCTCCTGATGTCTCCTCTGCGCGGCAGGCACGGGGCAGCCCGGCCCGCCGTCGCGGGGTCAAATTAGGGGAGCAGAGAGGTGGGGTCAATCTGCGGAATGATTTTTTGCACTGCGGAAGTTTGCCGTGAGCATGCTTTTCCGCAGAGGGGCTTAGCGTGGGTCAGCCGGGGATGATCTCGAACTTCACCACGTCCACCATGCCGCGATCCGTGATCTTGAGCGCGGGAATCACCGGCAGCGCCACGAAGGCCAGCTGCAGGAACGGCTCCTCCAGCACGACGCCGAGGCTCTTGGCCGCCGCCCGCAGGTCGATCAGCCGGTCGCGGACCTCCTCGAAGGGCTCTAGGCTCATCAGACCCGCCACCGGCAGCGCCAGCTCCGCCAGCACCTTGCCGTCGCGCACCACGACGAAGCCGCCCTCGATCTCGCCCAGCCGGTTCGCGGCAAGGGCCATGTCGTCGTAGTCCGCGCCCACGACGGCGATGTTGTGGTGATCGTGGCAGACGGTCGAGGCGATCGCCCCGTGCTTCAGGCCAAAGCCCTTCACGAAGCCGGTGGCGATATTGCCGTTGATCCCGTGCCGTTCCACCACGGCCACGCGGATCAGGTCGCGGGCGGTGTCGGGGCACTTGTCGCCGTCCTCGATCGGGATCTCCTCGCGCAGGTGCTCGGTGATGATCTTGCCCTCCATCACCCCGATCACGTCCGTCATGGTCTGGTTGGAGGTCGCGCGGAACGAGGTCGCCGTGACCTTGGGTGCCTTGACCGAGTTGCGCCCCACCGGCGGCGCGATCTGGCGCGTGGCAAAGGCCGCGTCATTCACCACGACGCCACCGGCCAGCACCATCTCGGCCCGGCAATCCTCCAGCGAGGACAGCGCGACGATATCCGCCCGCTTGCCCGGCGCGATCTGGCCCCGGTCCTTCAGGCCAAAGGCCTCGGCGGCCGAGAGGGACGCCGCGCGATAGGCGGCCAGCACCGGCGTGCCTTGGGCGATCATCCACCGGATCATATAGTCGAGGTGCCCATGTTCGCCGATGTCCAGCGGGTTCCGGTCGTCGGTGCACAGGCACATATAGGCCGAGGTGATATCGGTCAGGATCGGTTGCAGCGCGGCCATGTCCTTCGACACCGAGCCTTCGCGCAGCAGCACGCGCATCCCCTTGCGCAGCTTTTCCAGTGCCTCTTCCGCCGTGGTCGCCTCATGCTCGGTCCGGATGCCGGCGGCGACATAGGCGTTCAGGTCCTTGCCCACCAGCTGCGGGCAGTGGCCGTCGATATGGCCACCGCGGAACATCTCCAGCTTGGCCATGCAGCCCGGGTCCTGGAAGATCACGCCGGGGTAGTTCATGAATTCGGCCAGCCCGATGACCTGCGGGTGATCGCGCAGCGGCGCGAGGTCCTCCGCCTCGATCCGGGCGCCCGCCGTCTCCATGTGCGAGGAGGGCACGCAGGACGACAGGTTCACGCGGATGTCCATCACCGTCTGGGTCGCGCTGTCGAGGAAGTACTGGATGCCCTCCACCCCGATCACGTTTGCGATCTCATGCGGGTCGCAGATCGCCGTGGTGATCCCGCGCGGGCCCACGCAGCGGTCGAACTCATGCGGCGTGACCAGCGAGCTTTCGATGTGAAGATGCGTGTCGATGAAGCCGGGGACCAGCGTCAGGCCGGTGACGTCGATCACTTCGGCCCCCTCGTAGTCGGCGCCGATGCCGACGATCGTGTCGCCGCAGATCGCCACATCGCCCTCGACGAAGGCGCCGGTGACCACATCCAGCACGCGCCCGCCGCGCAGCACCTTGTCCGCGGGCACGTCGCCGCGACCCTGCGCGATCAGATCGGAAAGGGGCATCGTCATGGGGCGTCTCCTGTCGTGGTTTGCGCCAAGCCTCCCGCAATCCGAGGGGTCTGTCCAGCGGTGCCCGTCATCGGTGTCCTTCGGGCAGGGGACGCAGAGAGTGGCTTCTCAGGCGCGCGGGAACGTGGCAGGTAACTGGTATATTAGTGTAAAGGAATCGCCATGAGCCTCTTCGATCTGCCGCCGATCCCCGACATTCCCGTGCTGGGTGAGGGCGAAGGCTACCCGGTGCGCCGCATCTTCTGTGTCGGGCGCAACTATGCCGCCCATGCCGCCGAGATGGGCTACGAGGTGGACCGCGAGCAGCCGTTCTATTTCACCAAGTCGCCCGCCAACATGGTGCTGACCGGCGCCGCCACGCCCTATCCCGGCGGGACCGAGGATTACCATTTCGAGATCGAGCTGGCCGTCGCCATGGGCGCCGAGGTCTTCCAGTGCACCCCGGAGGAGGGCGCCGCGGCGGTCTATGGCTATTGCGCCGCGCTCGACATGACGCGCCGCGACCTGCAGATCCGCGAACGCACCAAGCTGCGCCCGTGGTCGCTGGGCAAGGATGTCGAGCAATCCGCCGTCTTCGCGCCGATCACCAAAGCTGCCGACTTCACCCCCGGAACACAGCGCATCTGGCTGGACCAGAACGGCGAGACGAAGCAGGACAGCACGCTCGACCTGCTGGTGCACAGGGTGCCCGAGATCATCGCCCACCTCTCGACCTTCTATCACCTGCGGCCCGGTGACCTGATCATGACGGGCACGCCCGAGAACGTGGGTCCGGTGCAGCCCGGCGACGTTCTGGAGGCCGGGGTCGAGGGGCTGAGCCCGATCTCCCTGACCATCACCGAGATGGCCTGACCCTCAGCGGAAGAGCCGTCCAATGAAGATCAGGGCGAGGCCGCCGAGATAGAAGGCGGCCCCCAGCCCGAGGATGTAGAGCACCAGTCCCCCGGTGCCGACCGCGCCGGGGTTCAGGAAGTAGTAGGGATAGGCGTCGCCGCCCTGCGCCCGGGCAAAGACATAGGCGACATAGAGCAGCGGATAGGCCAGCCAGATCAGCGCCTGCCGCTGCCCCAGCCGCGCCTTGGGTGCGAAGATCACCCACCACAGGCCGACCGCCGCGGGCACGTAGCTGTGCAGCCCCAGATCGGCCAGCCGCCCGATCAGGCGCGGGCCCGGTGCGCCCGCAAGGAGCAGCCAGTAGACAGCGCTCACGATCCCGATCCAGAGGGTCAGGGCTGTCAGCCAGCTGGGCCGGGCCCGTGCACGGCCAAACCCGATGGCGAGGAAGGTGCCCGCCACGAGGACATTGGTCGTGATGGTGAAGAAGCGCAGCAACCGCCACGCCACCTGAAGCGGCCCGAGGTCCGGGTTGCCCACGGCGGTGTTGATGAACTCCCCCGCGAGCGACAGGGCGGCAAGACATCCGATGAGGGCGGCGCTGAGGCGGGCAAGGCGGGTCATGCGCCTTGGGTGGCAGGTTGCGGCGGGGCGGGCAAGGCCTGCCGTACGGGGGTGGCGGGCTTTTTGACAGGTCTGCGCAGCGGCTTGCGTGGTCGGTGCCTGGCCTGTGCGCGGCCATCGTCCGGGGTGGCCTGCATTCGCGCCATTGCCGTCTGGCCTTGTCCCGAAGCCGCGGTCTAGGGTGCAGGGCAGGCCGGCGCGGGTGGGCCGTGATGGTGGGCTGTGGCGACGGGCCAGTCCGGAGGGCCAATCCGGAAGGGCCCATCCAGTGGGCAGGTGCAGGGGAACCGAGATGACCTTTTCCATGATCGGGCGCTGCCCGGAGAGCGGCGCCGTCGGGGCCGCCATCACCACGTCAGACCTCGCCGTCGGCAACCGCTGCGTCCACCTCGTCCATGGCCGGGGCGCGGTGCTGTCGCAGCACCGCACCGACCCGCGTCTCGGGATCCTCGGGGCAGACCTGTTGCACCGGGGGCTGGAGGCCGAGGCGGTGCTGGACGAGATCGTCGCCGCCACGCCGGACATCGGCTGGCGGCAGGTGGGCGTGCTGGATGCCCGGGGTCACTGGGCGGTGCACCACGGTGACCGGATGTATTCGATCTACACCCACAGCGCCGGGCCTGAGTGCCTCGCGCTTGGCAATATCCTTGCCAATGACGGGGTGACCGATGCCATGGTCGCGGGGTTCTCTGCCGCCGCGGGCCTGCCGCTGGCCGCGCGCCTGCTGCGCGGGCTGGAGGCCGGGCTGGCTGCGGGGGGAGAGATCCACGGGCCGCTGAAGTCCGCCGCCTTGCAGGTGACGGGGGCGGAGGACATCCCGCAATGCGACCTGCGCATCGACATCTCCGCGGGCTGCGCCGTGGCTGATCTGCGGGCGCTCTACGAGGCCTATGCCCCCCGGGCCGCCGCCCTGCGCAGGGTCGCGCTGACGCCCGACGACGTGCCGGTCAACCGCGGGCTCTTCGAGGCCAGCCTCGACCGGATCGATGACCTCGGACTGGCAGACCGCTTTCCCGCGCGTCGGAACCGCGCAGGCTGGCAGGTTGCGGACTGACGGCACGCCCGCCGCAGCGCAGCTTCATCGCAAGGGCATCGTGCGGGTGGGGCGGGGGCCATCCGGGTGGCCTCTGGGCACATTTGGGCGCCTCGATGCGGCAGAAGCGTTTCGATCCCTGCAGTCCTGCCATGCGTTCAGATGGTTTGGAGCAAAATCATTTGAATTGCCAACCATTCTCGCGCACATGGACGGCATGTCCGATATTGCACCTCCTCCCGTGCCGGTCCGCGAGCGGATCGGCTTCACCTTCGTGACCCTTGCCCGTCGCTGGCGCCGCGCGATCGACCATGAGCTTGCCCGCGAGGGTCTGACCGATGCCAGCTGGGCCCCTCTGATGCACCTCGCCGAGGGCGGCGACGGCATCCCGCAGGGCGAATTGGCGCAGCGCGTCGGGGTCGATGCCTCCTCGCTGGTGCGGCTGATCGACCTGCTGGTCGCCCGTGGCTTCGTCGAGCGGCGCATCCCGCCCGATGACCGCCGCGCCCGCCACATCGTGCTGACCCCCGCCGGGGAGGAGGAGGTCCTCCGCGTGCGGTCCCGGGTGCTGAGCATCGAGCGGCGCATGCTGGCGGACCTCGACGATCGCCAGATCGAGCAGATGATGGCCGCGCTGGACGGGATCAACGCCCGCGTGCAGGGCCTGCTGGACGGGGAGCCCACGCCATGACCGCGTTTCTCGCCACGGCCGGCTTCGATGCCGGCCGCCTCTCCTATGCGGCGCGGACCGCGGTCGCCGCGGCCCTCGCCTTCGTGCTCGCGTGGCTTCTGGGGCTGGAACATCCGCAATGGGCAGGCATGGCGGTCTGGGCCGCCTCGCAGCCGACCCGCGGCCAGCTGATCGAGAAGAGCCTGTTCCGGGTGCTTGGCACGGTCGTCGGCTCCATCGCCGGGGTGCTGCTCGTGCTTGGCGCGCAGTACGACACTTCCCTGCTGGTGATCGGTCTCGCGCTCTGGGTGGCGCTCTGCACCGGGGCGGGCAACCTGCTGCGCGGCTTCGTCTGCTACGGGGCGGTGCTGGCGGGCTATACCGCCGCCATGGTCGCCCTGCTGGATGCGGCGCATCCCGATCGCGTGCTGGCGCTTGGCGCGGACCGGATGGCAACGGTGCTGACCGGTGTCATCGTGGCCGCCCTCATCGGCTACGTCTTTGCGCCGCCCGCCGATGGCGGGGGCCTGCGCCGGGGTGTTCTTGCGTTGCTGGCGGACCTGCTGGCCCGCGCCGCACGGCCCGCGCCGGCGGATGCCGAGGCCGTGGACCAGGCGCTGCTGCACCGGATTGCCGAGGCTGAGGAACTGCTCGACCAGCATGGCGCGGGCTCGATCCGGTCGCGGCACATGGTGCGGGCGACGCGGGACCTGCTGATCGCGGCCATTGCGTTGCTGCTCTGGCGGCGTGGCCGCGGGCGGAGCTTCGAAAGCGCGGCGAGCGCGGCCGGGTTGCAGGACGCGGCCGAGGCGCTGCGGGCGGGCCAGATCGGCAGCGCCGCGCGTGCGCTGGAAGAGGTCTGTGCCGCCGGTGGCGCGGAGAGCGAGGTGGGTCTCGACGGCACGCTGGCCCCGCTGGCCGAGGCGCTGCGCAGCTGGTCCCCCGAGGGGCCGGTCCGGTCCGAGGCCGCCCTGCCGCAGGTGCTGCACCGCGACTGGGTCGGCGCCCGCGAGGCGATGATCCGCGCCGGCGGCATGATCCTCCTCTTCGGCGCGATCTGGCTTGCGACGGGGTGGAGCGCCGGGGCCTACATGCTGCTCGGCCTGTCGATCATGCTCTCGCTCTTCTCCACCTTCCCCAATCCCACGGGGATGATGCGCTTCGTCTTCACCGGGCAGCTCCTCGGCGTGCTGGGGGCGCTGGCCTGTCGCTGGCTCGCCTGGCCGCTGGCCGGGAGCGAGACGCAGATGATCCTGCTCACGCTGCCCTTCATCCTCGTCGGGCCCTTCCTCGTGGCCCATCACCGGACCACGGCGGCCAGCTTCGACTACAACATGCTGCTACTACTGATGCTTCAGCCGCACTGGCCGCTGGAGGGCAGTTTTGTCCAGTCCGCCACCGCCGGGATCGCCGTGATCGCCGCGCCGGCCACGGCCTATGTCGCCTATCGGCTGGTCTATCCCCTGTCTCTGCGGCGGCGGAGCGAGACCCTGCTGGCGATGATGCGCCACGACCTTGCCGATCTCGCCGCCGACCCGCGCGCGCTGGAGCGCCGCAAGACGTGGCAGGCCCGCCTCTATCATCGCACGTTGCGGCTGGTGCGGGTGTCCGAACGCTCCGCCCGGGCCAACGGGCAGGCGCTGGAGGTTTCGCTGGCGCTGCTGACGCTGGGCCACGCGGTGCTCTACTGCCACGGGCTTCTGTCCGATCCGCAGGCGAGCGCCAGCGACCGGCGCGCGGCCCGCGCGGCACTGGCCCGTGTGGCGCGGTTCCGCAGCCAGCCGGAGCGGGCGGGCAGTGCTCTGTCGCGCCTTGCCCTGCGCCGGCGCACCGGCGAGGCCGAGATGCTGCGCGCCGCCGCGGCGGGGCTGCGGCTGGTGGCGCCCGTGGCCTGAGGCTGGCGCGACAGCGGCAGGCAGACCGTGTGCGGTTTGGTTTGCCTGCCTGCACGAAAGGGGTACCGATTGTTCGGTGGGGTCGAAAAGAGGGTTCACTCCCCGCCCTCTGGTATCCCCGGGCGGAGTGCATATCTCTGGTACGGGAGGCGCAGACCGCGCTTCACCCCCAATTCAGAGGCCAACAGGAGGGTCATCATGCACCTGCTTTTCCTCACCTGCGCCGCCCTTGCCGCGATCGCCCTTGGCGGTCAGCTGCGGGCCGCCCAGCCCCGCCCGGCCCTCGCCGTGGTGCCCGTGACCAGGCGCGACGCCCGGCCCGCACGACGGTACTGACCACTGCGGCCCGCCGGACGGGCGGGTCAGGCTTCACTCGGAAGCATCGACATTACCCAAGACCACCACTCACGCAGGGCGCCCCACGGGGCGCCCTTTTCGCATCTGTGCCGGTCCGGAGATGACAGGGGATGCGTCCGGTGGACAATCGCCGGGTGGGTGTTCTTCTCTCGCCCATAACCCGGGCGGCCCTCTCTAGCTGCTGCCCTCAAGCGGTTGCGCGGCGCAGGGTGCCTTCCGTGGCGAGTGGCCCAAGGATGGTATGTTGATGGTCGGACGGGTCACTCAGAGTTCATTCTCGATTGGGCCTTCTGATCGAACAATGAATGCAATGATTGATGTCTAATATCGGAAGGTATGGTGCCTATCTCTTGTTCTGTAAGGCACGACGAAAACAGTCGCGCACCACAATGGACACACACCGACCAAGGAGAGATGTCATGAAATTCGCAGCACTTGCCGCCACCGCCCTGATGATCACCGCGGGTGCAGCCGCTGCAGCACCGCTTGCTCAGGAGGCACAGCAGGTTACCCGCAACGTGCCCGCCGAACTGATCTATGCGCCGACCGACCAGGCCGCGCAGATCAACGACGAGGTTCCGGTGACCCGCGGTACCGTCCGCCACATGGACGCCGACCAGTTCTACACCTTCGGCGACCGGGCCAAAATGGGTCTGGACGCGGAGCGCACCGTGGGCGTGACGACCTTCCCCCGCGGCGAAACGGGCCCGCTCCCCGATAACGGCCGGTAAGGGCCACGGGGCAGGGCGTGCCGCTCCAGCGGGGCGGCCCCGTTGAGGGCCCCGCTGACCCACCCCACGACCCTCCCGATTTCCTCGGGACCACGGGGCGCGTTTCCCGGACGCGACCCCCACGAGGAAGCCGCCGCTCCCGCCTGACTCCTCCCTGACATGCAGGCGGTGACGCGGCGGCGCTTCGCCACCGGTCCTTCGGGACCCTTGCACTTTTGTGCACTATTCTGATCCAATGGCGCCATGATTGGTTCGTGGTGGCCGGTTGATGGCCTGTCCATCCACCCGTCCCTGCGTCCTCGCCGGCGTCAGGGTTTCAGGCGTTTCAACAAGGATGAACGGCATGGATACCGTCGCACTGCAGGCCTATGCACTGATCATCGAGGAGGGCAGTTTCTCCGCGGCTGCGCGGCGGCTCGGCATCTCCAAGAGCATGTGCTCCAAACATATCAGCGATATCGAGGCCCGGCTTGGCGCCCGGTTGCTGACCCGCTCAACCCGCTCCGTCCGTCCGACGGCGATCGGGCTGGACTACTACGGCAAGGTCCGGCGGATCCTCGACCTCATGGCCGAGGCCGACGAGAGCGTGAAGGCCGAGGTGAACACCGCCTCGGGCCGGCTCAAGATCGGTGCGCCGCTGTCCTACACCAATGCCGTGTTGCAGCCTCATATCCTGCGGTTCTGCCGGAACTACCCGGCGATCCAGCTCGAGATGGTGCTAGACGATGGCATCGTCGACCTGATCGGTCAGGGCTACGACGCCGCGATCCGGGTGGGTGAACTGGAAGACAGCGCGTTGCACGCCCGGCGCATCGACAGTGTCTCGACCTTCATCGTGGGCGCGCCGGCGTACCTTCAGGAATACGGTATGCCCGAGCGACCCGGGGACCTCGCCCAGCATCGGGCGCTGCACTATACCAACATGCGCGGTGCGGGCACCTGGCCGTTCCGGCTGGGACGCGAGGTGCAGCATCAGAAGGTGCACCCCGCCTTCATGACCAATAACGGCGAGATGATCCGCGCCGCGGCGGTCGCTGGCATGGGGCTGGCCTTCATGCCCGAGTTCCTGATCCGAAAGGACGTGGAGGAAGGGCGCCTGGTCAGCGTGCTGACGGAATACGAGATGCCCGAACTCCCGGTGAACATCGTCTATCCGTCGCGGCGCAATGCCTCTGCGGCGCTGCGGGTTCTGCTCGACTTCGCGCCGCGGATGGAGGTGCGCTGAGCCGGCGCGCCAGAATTGTCGCCTGAGCCGACCTGCCCCGGAGCCGTTCGTTCGGCCCCGGGGTTTCTGTCTGGGCAGCAGCTGTGGTCGTGGTGCCGCGTCCGCGCGGGAGTCGTCGCGCACCTCCTTGATTCGGGTCGCGCCGCAGGCTTTCATGGCCGCGATGGCGCCCGTGGGGGCCCGCAGTTAGGCAAGTATCATGGCAGTGTTTCCCGTCTCCGGTCGTCTCAACCCCCTGTCGCGGCCGGGGGGCAGGATGCGGGGGGCGGGCCTGGCGCTGCTTTTGTGTGGCTTGGCGGGCTGCGTATCGCTGGATGCCACGGTGCCCCGCAGCGAACCGCGCCCACAGACCGAGGTGCCGGTGGTGGCCTCCAGCGGGGCCGCGCCGACCCGCGTCATGCCGCTGGTGGAGGGCAACGACGCCCTTGGCGCGCGGTTGAGCATGATCGACCGCGCCCAGCATCGCATCGACATCCAGACGTTCCTGATCCGCCCCGACATGGCCGGGGCGCTGGTTTCGCTGGCGCTGATCGACGCCGCCGACCGCGGTGTCGCCGTGCGGCTGCTGGTGGATGACGCCATGACCACGGCGCGGGATTCGCAGATGGCCTTCCTGTCCTCGCACCCGCGGATCAGCGTGCGGGTGTTCAACCCGCTGGGCGTGCGGTCGTCCAAGGCGCTCAGCTACCTGACGGACTTTCCCCGGGTGAACCGGCGGATGCACAACAAGGCCTTCATCGTCGACGGCCGCCACGCCATCCTCGGCGGGCGCAATATCGCGGATGAATATTACCAGATCGATACCGAATCCGAATTCGCGGATTTCGACCTGTTCCTGACCGGCGGCGAGGTTGCGGATCTGACCAAGGTCTTCGAGCTCTACTGGAACGACGGCTTCTCCCTGCCGGTCGAGGCCTATGCCCGTCCCGCGCGCACCGACTTCCGCGCCGTGATTGAGGAGGTGCTGGCCCGCAATGCCGAACGCGGCGCGGGGGATGTCTACCGGCAGGCGGTCGGCTCGACCTACCTGAAGGACGTGCTCTCGGGGCGGCGCGCGCTCTACTCCGCCACGGCGGAGGTGCTGTCGGACACGCCGGACAAGCTGCGCCAGAAGGTGCGCGGCGGGCCCCGGCTGCTGGCCGAGGGGCTGATGCAGCGGATCGTTGCGGCGCAGAAGCAGGTGACGATCATCACCCCCTACTTCGTGCCGGAGGAATGGGGCGCGTCGATGCTCGAAGGGCTGGTGGCGCGCGGGGTCCGGGTGCGGGTGGTGACCAATTCGCTGGCCGCGACCAATCATCCCTACGTGCACGGCGGCTACCTGCCCTATCGCGATCGCCTGCTCGCGGCGGGGGTCGAACTCTACGAGGTGAAGCCCTTCCTGCGCGACGCGCCCGACCATCACCTGACCATGCACACCAAGCTGGTGCTGATCGACGATACCGACACATTCGTGGGATCGCTGAATTTCGACCCGCGCTCGATCAAGGTGAACACGGAGATGGGGGTCGTGGTCCACAGCGCGTCGCTGACCCGCGATCTGCTGGCGGGGATCGAGGATGACATCGCCCGGCTGACCTACCATCTCTCGCTCGATTCCGAGGGCAAAACGCTCTGGTCGGCGCGCGATGCGGGCGGTGCCTACAGCTTCCACGATGAACCCACCGCCGGGGCGTTCCGGAAGCTGATCGCGAACCTCGCCTGGCTCCTGCCGGTGGACGGGCAGCTCTGACCGCGGCGCGGCGGAGCGGTCGGCCATAACGGAAAAAGCCCCTGAAACCGATTGGTTTCAGGGGCTTTTTTCTGCCAACGGCAGTTGGTGCCCAGGAGAGGACTCGAACCTCCACGACCGTAAGGTCACTGGCACCTGAAGCCAGCGCGTCTACCATTCCGCCACCTGGGCAGGTGCCGTGGAGGGGCGTATATTGATGCTGGCGGGGGGTGTCAACGAACTTTTTGCAGGTTTTTATCCATTCTCTTCTTAACGCCTTGCCGGGGCCCGGGTGGGGGGCTAGGAACAAGGGGAAAGCGCGGTAGCGGGGAGATTTCTTGATGGCAAAGCTGGTGACCATTTTTGGCGGTTCGGGCTTCATCGGGCGCTATGTGGCCCGCCGTATGGCTCTGGATGGCTGGCGCGTGCGCGTCGCCGTGCGCCGTCCGAACGAGGCAGGTTTCGTCCGGACCTACGGCAACGTCGGCCAGGTCGAGCCGGTGTTCTGCAACATCCGTGATGACGAGTCGGTCCGGGCCGTGACCCGCGGTGCCGATGCCGTCGTGAACTGTGTCGGCGTGCTGGTCGAAAGCGGCAAGAACTCCTTCGAGGCCGTGCAGGCCGAGGCGCCGGGCCGGATCGCGCGCATCGCGGCAGAGGAAGGCGTGGCCTCCCTCGTCCAGCTCTCGGCGCTTGGGGCCGATGCCGGATCGGCCAGCGACTATGCCCGCACCAAGGCCGCCGGCGAAGAGGCCGTGCTGGCCGCCTTCCCCGGCGCCGTGATCCTGCGTCCCTCCGTGGTCTTCGGGCCCGAGGACGAGTTCTTCAACCGCTTCGCCTCGATGGCGACCCGCGGCCCGGTCCTGCCGGTGGTCGGCGGCGACACCAAGTTCCAGCCGGTCTTTGCCGATGACGTGGCCGCAGCCGCACAGCTCGGCGCCGAGGGCAAGGCGCCCGGTGGCATCTACGAGTTGGGTGGCCCGGACGTGGTGACCTTCCGCAAGCTGATGGAAGACATGCTGCAGGTGATCCGGCGCAAGCGCATCGTGATGAACGTGCCCTTCGGCGTGGGCAGGCTGATCGGCTGGGTCTTCGACCTGATCCAGAAGGTGACCGGCGGTCTGCTGACCAACAAGGTGCTGACCCGCGATCAGGTGAGGAACCTGAAGAGCGACAACGTGGTTTCCGACGGGGCCAAGGGCTTTGCCGATCTGGGGATCACCCCGGTCGCCTATGGCGCGGTCCTGCCCAGCTACCTCTGGCGCTATCGCCAGAGCGGCCAGTATTCCGACATCAAGAATTCGGCCCGCAACCTCAAGATCTGAGGCCAAGAACTGAGATTCGGCCCGCAGGACATGAAAAGGCCCCGCTCTCGCGGGGCCTTTTGCGTTCTGGAGAGGCAGCCGGGCGGTGGGGCCGATCAGGCGTAGATCCAGATCAGCAGCACCACGCCGAGGATCAGCCGGTAGATGACGTAGGGCGTGTAGCTGACGCTGCGCAGCAGGCGCATCATCAGGGTCAGCGCCACGAGGGCCGAGAGGAAGGAGAAGACGGCCGCGATCGCCATGTCGGTGAGGGAGGCCTCTCCGGTCGCGATCACCTCGGCCAGCAGGTAGGCGGCGCTGGCGATGATCGTCGGGATCGACATCAGCATCGAGAGCTTGGCCGCGTCGCGCCGGGTATAGCCCAGCATCAGCGCCGAGGTGATCGTGATGCCGGACCGCGAGGTGCCGGGGATCAGCGCCACCGCCTGCCACAGGCCCATGATCACCGCGTCCTTCACCGACCATTCCCGGTCCTGCTTGAGCCCGCCCTTCTTCTGGTCCGCCCAGTAAAGCAGCAGGCCGAAGCCGATCATCGTCACCGCGATCACCGTGGCGGAGCGCAGCAGCTCATCGATGCCCGTCGCCTTCAGCAGTAGGCCGAAGAGGATCACCGGGATCGTCGAGAGGATCAGCAGGAAGGCGAGCTTGGAGCCCGGGGTGTCCATCTTGCCGCAGAGCGCCCGCGGCAGGCCAAAGGTCGCCTCGCGCACATCGGCCCAGAAATAGAGGATCACCGCCCCCAATGTGCCGACGTGAACGGCGACATCCAGCGCCTGCCCCTGATCCGCCGCTCCTGTCAGGGCGGGAATCAGGATAAGATGCCCGGAGGACGAGATGGGGAGGAATTCCGTCACCCCCTGGACCATGGCCAGGAGCAAAAGGTGCAGGAGAGTCATCAGGAGCTCCGATGGTTTCGAGAGTCGGTTTCACCTTTAACCGGTGGTCCCGAAAAGGAAAGCGGGACGGTAGGTCGCATATCGGACCTATTTTCGAGGGGAAAAATGACCCCTGACTGGCCTTGGGGGCATTTTTCTGATATATAAGTCAGCACTTCTGACTTTTATTCATCCGGGACATTCCGTAAAGAGAACTCCGATCTAGGGACACTAGGAAAGGCAGCGACGTGGCGAAGCAACCTATGCTGAAATTCGTGACCGTTGAACGCGACATGCCCGTGAAGCGTGGCGCCGAAACGCGGAACAAGGATTTCGACGAAATCTACGCTGAATTTGCCGATGCGAAGGCCAAGGAGCAGTCCAGCCGTTGCAGCCAATGTGGCGTGCCCTATTGCCAGTCGCATTGCCCGCTGCACAACAACATCCCCGATTGGCTGAAGCTGACCGCGACGGGCCGCCTGCAGGAGGCCTACGAGGTCAGCCAGGCGACCAACACCTTCCCGGAAATCTGTGGCCGCATCTGCCCGCAGGACCGCCTGTGCGAGGGCAACTGCGTCATCGAGCAATCGGGTCACGGCACTGTGACGATTGGCGCTGTCGAAAAATACATCACCGATACCGCATGGGAAGAGGGCTGGGTGAAGACCATTACCCCTGTGGTTGAGCGCGACCAGTCGGTGGGAATCATCGGCGCGGGCCCCGGCGGCCTCGCGGCGGCCGACATGCTGCGCCGCGCCGGCGTGCAGGTCACCGTCTATGACCGGTATGACCGCGCGGGCGGGCTGCTCACCTATGGCATCCCCGGCTTCAAGCTGGAGAAGGACGTGGTCATGCGCCGGATCGAGCAGCTGGAAAAATCCGGTGTCGAATTCGTGCTGAACTGCAACGTGGGCGAGGATCTCTCCTTCGATGCGATCCGCGGCAAGCACGACGCCGTGCTGATCGCCACCGGCGTCTACAAGACCCGCGACCTGACCGGCCCCGGTGCGGGCGCCGACGGGATCGTGCGCGCCATCGACTACCTCACCGCCTCGAACAAGGCCTCGAACTTCGGCGACGAAGTGCCCGAATTCACCAGCGGCGAGCTGAACGCCAATGGCAAGAAGGTCGTGGTCATCGGCGGGGGCGACACCGCGATGGACTGTGTCCGCACCGCCGTGCGTCAGGGCGCCGAGTCGGTCAAATGTCTCTACCGCCGCGACCGCGCCAACATGCCCGGCTCGCAGCGCGAGGTGCAGAACGCCGAGGAAGAGGGCGTCGAATTCGTCTGGCTCTCGGCACCCAAGGCCTTCGCCGGCGACAGCGTCTCTTCGGTGACCGTGCAGAAGATGCGTCTCGGCGCGCCGGATGCCTCGGGCCGTCAGAGCCCCGAGGTGATCGAGGGCGCCGACTACGCCGAGGATGCGGACCTCGTGATCAAGGCGCTCGGCTTCGAGCCCGAGGACCTGCCGACGCTCTGGGGCCAGCCGGAACTGGCCGTGACCCGCTGGGGTACGATCCGCGCCGAATACGGCACCGGCAAGACCAGCCTCGATGGCGTCTTTGCCGTGGGTGACATCGTGCGCGGCGCCTCGCTGGTGGTCTGGGCAATCCGCGACGGGCGCGACTGCGCCACCGCGATGCTCGATTACCTCAACACCGGCGCTGAAGCGGTCGCTGCCGAGTAATCACCGCGGGCCGGGACGGGCGGATCAGGGAGACGGGGACGATGGAGACCATCACGGGGCACTGCCTCTGCGGCGCCGTCACCCTTACCCTGACAACCTACCGGGCCGAGGTCGGCGTCTGCCACTGCGCCATGTGCCGGCGCTGGAGCGGCAGCGCCTACGCCTTCTTCACCGCCCCCGATGACGCGATCCGCGTCGTGGGGGAGGTGCGTACCCACCGCTCCTCCCCGTTCTCGCAGCGGAGCTTCTGCCCCACCTGCGGCAGCAGCCTCTGGCTGAAGGACGACGGAGCGGAGGAGACGGAATTCTGCGCGGGCCTCTTCGAGGCGGCCCGCGACTTCCCGCTGATCAGCGAAGCCTACGTCGATCAGCGCCTCACCGCCCTCACGCTCGAGGGCGACCATCGGCGGGTGACTGCCGAGACCTATGAAGAGACGTTTCCCTTCGTCCCCACGGCCGAGCTGCCGCAGGGGCGGACCTGAGAAGGAGCCAGCCATGACGACGTTCGACGAAAACTGGGTCGCAGCCGAAGAAGCCAAGCGCAAGTGGATGGCGGAGAACTCGCTGTTCCGCGAAGAGGACGAGAAGTCCTCCTGCGGCGTGGGCCTCGTCGTCTCCATCGACGGCAAGAAGAGCCGCAAGGTGGTCGAGGCGGGCATTCAGGCGCTCAAGGCGATCTGGCACCGCGGCGCGGTGGACGCAGACGGCAAGACCGGTGACGGCGCGGGCATCCACGTGCAGATCCCCGTCCCCTTCTTCTACGACCAGATCAAGCGCACCGGCCACGAGCCGCGCACGGATGAGCTGATGGCCGTGGGCCAGGTCTTCCTGCCCCGCACGGATTTCGGCGCGCAGGAAGCCTGCCGGACCATCGTCGAGACCGAAGTCCTGCGCATGGGCTACTATATCTACGGCTGGCGCCACGTGCCCGTGGACATCACCTGCCTTGGCGAGAAGGCCAACGCGACCCGCCCCGAGATCGAGCAGATCCTGATCTCGAACTCCAAGGGCGTGGATGAAGAGACCTTCGAGCGTGAGCTCTACGTGATCCGTCGCCGGATCGAGAAAGCCGCCGCCGCCGCGCAGGTGAACGGGCTCTACATCGCGTCGCTGTCCTGCCGTTCGGTGATCTACAAGGGCATGATGCTGGCCGAGCAGGTCGCCGTCTTCTACCCCGACCTGATGGACGAGCGGTTCGAGAGCGCCTTCGCGATCTACCACCAGCGCTATTCCACCAACACCTTCCCGCAGTGGTGGCTGGCGCAGCCGTTCCGGATGCTGGCCCACAACGGCGAGATCAACACGATCAAGGGCAACATCAACTGGATGAAGTCCCACGAGATCCGCATGGCCTCGTCCACGTTTGGCGACATGGCGGAAGACATCAAGCCGATCATCCCCGGCGGGTCGTCCGACTCCGCCGCGCTGGATGCCGTCTTCGAGGTGCTGGTGCGCGCAGGCCGGAACGCGCCCATGGCGAAAACCATGCTGGTGCCCGAAGCCTGGTCGCAGCAGGCGATCGAGCTGCCGCAGGCGTGGCGCGACATGTATTCCTACTGCAACGGCGTCATGGAACCCTGGGACGGCCCCGCCGCCCTCGCCATGACTGATGGTCGCTGGGTCTGTGCCGGTCTGGACCGGAACGGCCTGCGCCCGATGCGCTATGTCGTCACCGGCGACGGCCTGCTGATCGCGGGCTCCGAGGCCGGCATGGTGCCCTCGAACGAGGCCACCGTGCGCGAGAAGGGCGCGCTTGGCCCGGGCCAGCTGCTGGCCGTCGACATGGCAAGCGGCAAGCTCTACCACGATACCGAGATCAAGGACAAACTGGCCGCCTCCCAGCCCTTCGGCGAATGGGTCGGCAAGATCACCGATCTGGATCAGCCGCTCTCGGCCGTGACCGAGAAGGCGATCTTCTCGGGCGGTGAGCTGCGCAAGCGGCAGATCGCGGCGGGCTACTCCATCGAGGATCTCGAAACCGTGCTCTCGCCGATGGCCGAGGACGCGAAGGAAGCGCTCGCCTCCATGGGCGACGACACGCCCTCCGCGGTTCTGTCGAACAAGTACCGCCCGCTGAGCCACTTCTTCCGGCAGAACTTCTCCCAGGTGACCAACCCGCCGATCGACTCCTTGCGCGAATTCCGCGTGATGAGCCTCAAGACGCGGTTCGGCAACCTGAAGAACGTGCTCGACGAAAGCTCGGCCCAGACCGAGATCCTCGTGCTCGACACGCCCTTCGTCGGCAATGCGCAGTTCGAAGAGCTGATGACGCATTTCAACGCCGACATGGTCGAGATCGACTGTACGTTCCCGGCGGGCGGCGACGATGGAGATGCGCTGCACAAGGGGCTGGAGCGGATCCGCGCCGAGGCCGAGGACGCCGTGCGGTCCGGCGGTGGCCACATCGTTCTGACCGACCATCACCAGGGCCCCGACAAGGTGGCCATGCCGATGATCCTTGCGACGTCGGCGGTGCACTCCTGGCTGACCAAGAAGGGCCTGCGCACCTTCTGCTCGCTCGGTGTGCGTTCGGCTGAATGCATCGATCCACATTACTTCGCCGTGCTCATCGGCGTCGGTGCGACCATCGTGAACCCCTACCTCGCCGAGGACAGCCTCGCCGACCGGATCGACCGGGGCCTGCTGGACGGCACCCTGACCGAGAACATGGCCCGTTACCGCGAAGCCATCGACCAGGGCCTGCTCAAGATCATGTCCAAGATGGGCATCTCGGTGGTTTCGTCCTATCGCGGCGGTCTGAACTTCGAGGCCGTGGGCCTGTCCCGCGCCATGGTGGCCGAGTATTTCCCCGGCATGACCTCGCGCATCTCGGGCATCGGTGTCTCGGGCATCCAGAAGAAGGTCGAGGCCGTGCACCAGCAGGGCTGGCTGGGCGGTCAGGACGTCCTGCCGATCGGCGGCTTCTACAAGTCGCGCAAGTCGGGCGAGACCCACGCCTGGGAAGCGCAGACCATGCACATGATGCAGGCCGCCTGTAACCGCGCCTCCTACGAGCTGTGGAAGCAGTATTCCGCGCGGATGCAGGCGAACCCGCCGATCCACCTGCGCGACCTGCTGGCGATCAAGCCGCTCGGCACGCCGGTGCCGATCGAAGAGGTCGAAAGCATCACCTCGATCCGCAAGCGTTTCGTCACGCCGGGCATGTCGCTGGGCGCGCTGAGCCCCGAGGCCCACAAGACCCTGAACGTCGCCATGAACCGCATCGGTGCGAAATCCGACAGCGGCGAGGGCGGCGAGGATCCGGCACACTTCGTGCCCGAGCCCAACGGCGACAACCCCTCGGCCAAGATCAAGCAGGTGGCCTCGGGCCGGTTCGGTGTCACCGCCGAATACCTGAACCAGTGCGAAGAGCTGGAGATCAAGGTGGCCCAGGGCGCCAAGCCCGGCGAGGGTGGCCAGCTGCCCGGCATGAAGGTGACCGACCTGATCGCGCGGCTGCGGCATTCGACCAAGGGCGTGACACTGATCTCGCCCCCGCCGCACCACGACATCTACTCGATCGAGGACCTTGCCCAGCTGATCTACGATCTCAAGCAGATCAACCCGGGCGTGAAGGTGACGGTGAAGCTGGTGGCCTCCTCGGGCGTCGGCACCATCGCCGCGGGCGTGGCCAAGGCCAAGGCCGACATCATCCTGATCTCGGGCCACAACGGCGGCACCGGGGCGTCCCCGGGCACCTCGATCAAGTTCGCCGGCCTGCCGTGGGAAATGGGCCTGACCGAGGCGCACCAGGTGCTGGCCATGAACAACCTGCGCGAGCGGGTGACCCTGCGGACCGACGGTGGCCTGCGCACCGGCCGTGACATCGTCATGGCCGCCATGATGGGCGCCGAGGAATACGGCATCGGCACCGCCGCGCTGATCGCCATGGGCTGCATCATGGTCCGCCAGTGCCAGTCGAACACCTGCCCGGTGGGCGTCTGCACCCAGGACGACAGCCTGCGGGCCAAGTTCACCGGCAACGCGGACAAGGTGGTGAACCTCATCACCTTCTACGCCACCGAGGTGCGCGAGATCCTCGCCTCCATCGGTGCCCGGTCGCTGGACGAGGTGATCGGCCGCGCCGACCTGCTGAGCCAGGTCAGCCGCGGGGCCGAGCATCTGGATGATCTCGACCTCAACCCGCTGCTGATCACCGTCGATGGCGCCCATGCCATCGTCTACAACCGCGACAAGCCGCGCAACGCCGTGCCGGACACGCTGGATGCGGAAATCGTGCGCGACGCCGCCCGCTTCCTGAAGGACGGCGAGAAGATGCAGCTCTCCTACGCGGTGCAGAACACGCACCGGACGGTGGGCACGCGGACCTCGTCGCACATCGTGCGGAAGTTCGGCATGCGCAACGCGCTGCAGCCGGATCACCTGACCGTCAAGCTGACCGGCTCGGCCGGCCAGTCGCTGGGCGCCTTCGCGGCCCCGGGCCTCAAGATCGAGGTGGCGGGCGAGGCGAACGACTATGTCGGCAAGGGCCTCTCGGGCGGTACCGTCGTGGTGCACCCGCCGATGTCCAGCCCGCTGGTCGCCTCCGAGAACACGATCATCGGCAACACCGTGCTTTACGGTGCGACCGACGGTTACCTCTTTGCCGCTGGCCGCGCGGGCGAACGCTTCGCGGTGCGGAACTCGGGCGCCAAGGTGGTGATCGAGGGCTGCGGCTCCAACGGCTGCGAGTACATGACGGGTGGCGTGGCGGTGATCCTCGGCTCGATCGGCGCGAACTTCGGTGCGGGGATGACGGGCGGCATGGCCTATCTCTATGACCCCGAGGCGAAGTCCTCCTCGCTGATGAACATGGAAACGCTGGTGACCTGCCCGGTCACGGTGGCCCATTGGGAAGCCCAGCTGAAGGGCCTGATCGAACGTCACGCCGAGGAGACCGGCAGCCGCAAGGCCAAGGACATCCTGCAGCACTGGGACGTGGAGAAGGCGAACTTCGTGCAGGTCTGCCCGAAGGAGATGCTGGTGCATATCCCGCATCCGCTGGCCATCGAAGAGGCCGCGATGCCTGCGGAGTGATCCGCCGGTTCATGGATGATAAGGGGCCCCGTCGGATGCGACGGGGCCTTTTCGTCTGGGGGGCTGCACCGCGCGCTCCGGCCGGGTGCTGCGCTGCCGCTCAATCATGCCACGTCTGGCCGGTCTCCCCGGCCCCTTGGACTTAAGCCCGTGCCCTGCGCGGACGGGGGTCTGTACCGGGGCAACTGGCAGAGGTCAGCGCTGGCGCCGGGCATGGCGCTTCGCCGCGTCTTCCCGTCCCGTCAGCCGCCGTTTCGCTTCCGCGTGTCCCGCCCTTGGCCTATAGTCGCGCCGTGGCACGACAGGCAAAATCATCGGGCAAGCCCCGCAAGGGCAAGGCCACCGGATCGAAGGCAAAGGCCGGGACGGCGAAGAAGGCGCGGATCAAACCGGTCCGCTGGCTTCTGCGCATGTCCCTGCGCGCCCTTGCCGTGGCGGTCGTTCTGGTGCTGCTTCTGGTGCTGGCTACCAGCAAGGCCAACCCGCCCATGGGCGTCTACATGCGGCAGGAGCAGGCCCGCCTCGGCACCATCGAACGCACATGGGTGCCGCTCTCCGACGTGGCGCCGGTCATGGCGCGGTCCGTGGTGGCGGCGGAGGATGCGAACTTCTGTACCCACTGGGGCTTCGACATGAGCGCGATCCGCACCGCCATCGAACAGGGCGGGCGGCGCGGCGGGTCGACGATCACCCAGCAGGTGGTGAAGAACGTCTTCCTCTGGCACGGGCGCAGCTATGTCCGCAAGGCGCTGGAGGCGCTGCTGACCCCGGTGGTGGAAACCTTCTGGTCCAAGCGCCGCATCGTCGAGGTCTATCTGAACGTGGCCGAGTTCGACGAGGGCATCTTCGGCGTCGATGCCGCGGCCCGGCATTACTTCGGCGTGGCTCCCGACACGTTGAGCGCGCTTCAGGCGGCGCGACTGGCCGCCGTGCTGCCCGCACCGCAGAGCTGGTCGGCCTCCAACCCCAGCAATTACGTGCGCAAGCGGACCGGGATGATCATGGACGGGGCGGCCACGATCCGCGCGGATGGCCGCGCCGCCTGTTTCGAGGATTGAATTTCCCCGTTTTCACAGGCAAGGACGTGGAACCTTCGAAACATCGGCACATCTTTCCGCTCATGACCATGGCCCGCCTCTATCACGTCCCGCTCTCCCCCTTCTGCCGCAAGGTCCGCCTCGTGCTGGCCGAGAAGAAGATCGATTGCGAGTTGGTCGAGGAACGCTACTGGGAGCAGCACCCCGATTTCCTGCGCCGCAATCCGGCGGCCAAGGTGCCGGTGCTGCGGATCGACGGCAAGACCATGTCCGAGAGCGGCCCGATCTGCGAGTGGCTGGAAGAGATGTATCCCGATCCGCAGTTGATCCCCGACACGCCGGACGAGCGCTATGAAGTGCGGCGGCTGGTGAACTGGTTCGACGACAAGTTCCACCACGAGGTGACCTCCAAGCTGCTCTACGAGCGGGTGAACAAGAAGGTCACCGGGCAGGGCTATCCGGACAGCAAGAACGTGAAGTTTGGCGCGCAGCGGATCAAGTTCCACCTCGATTACATGACATGGCTGCTGGACCACCGGCGCTGGCTGGCCGGTGACCGCATGACGCTGGCGGATTTCACCGCCGCGGCGCATCTGTCCTCGCTCGACTATATCTCGGACGTGGACTGGAACCGCTCCGAGGCGGTGAAGGACTGGTACGCCAAGATCAAGTCGCGGCCGGCCTTCCGGAAGATCCTGATCGACCAGGTCCCGGGCTTCCCGCAGCCGCCGCACTACTCTGACCTGGATTTCTGACCGGCGATTTCTGACTGGCGACGTCTGACTGGCGACCGGGCGGGAAGGGGGGCCAGCCCCCCGTCGCGTGCCGCGACTCCCCCCGGGATACTTGGGAAACGAAAATGGACGAGGTGAAGACCCGGCTGATCGCGCGCGCCCTCGAGGAAGGGTTCGATGCCGCGCGGATCTGCCGGCCGTTCGCCGTGCCCGAGGTGGCCGGGCGGCTGAGCGGGTTCCTGGAGGCGGGCTATCACGGGCAGATGGGATGGCTGGAAGATCGTGCCCATTGGCGCGGCGATCCCGCGGCGCTCTGGCCCGAGGCGCGCTCCGTGATCATGCTGGCGGAGAGCTATACGCCGCAGGACGATCCGCTGGCCGGGCTATCCGAGCCGGAGCGCGGCGTGATCTCGGTCTATGCGCGGGGCAAGGATTACCATGACCTCGTGAAGAAGCGGCTTAAGCGGCTGGCCCGCTGGCTGATCGCCGAGGCGGGCGGCGAGGTGAAGGTCTTTGTCGATACGGCGCCGGTGCCGGAGAAGCCGCTGGCGCAGGCGGCGGGGCTGGGCTGGCAGGGCAAGCACACCAATGTCGTCTCGCGCGAATTGGGGAACTGGATGTTCCTCGGGGCTGTCTTCTCGACGCTGGAGCTGCCGGTCGATGCGCCGGAGGTGGATCATTGTGGCTCCTGCCACCGCTGCCTGACGGCCTGCCCGACGGAGGCTTTCGTGGCACCCTACCGGATGGATGCGCGGCGCTGCATCTCCTACCTGACGATCGAGCACAAGGGCCCGGTGGCGGAGGAATTGCGGGGGAAGATGGGCAACCGGATCTACGGCTGCGACGATTGCCTTGCGGTCTGCCCGTGGAACAAGTTCGCGCAGGCGGCGCGGGAGATCGGCTACCAGCCGAAGCCGGGCAATACGCTGCCCGAGCTGGCGGAGCTGGTGGGGCTGGACGATGCGGGGTTCCGCGAGCGGTTCCGCGGCTCGCCGATCAAGCGCATCGGGCGCGACCGTTTCGTGCGCAACGTGCTCTATGCCATCGGGAATTCGGGAGCGGCGCATCTGCTGCCGGCGGCGCAGGCGCTCTGCGAGGATGCGGACGAGGCCGTGGCCGACGCCGCCCGCTGGGCCGTGGCCCGGTTGCGCCCCGCCTGAGCGGGGCGCGCGCCGTTTCAGAGGCGTTCGATCGCCAGGGCGATGCCCTGACCGCCGCCGATGCACATGGTGATCAGCGCCTTCGAGCCGCCGATCCGCTCCAACTCGTAGAGCGCCTTGACGGTGATGATCGCGCCGGTGGCACCGACCGGGTGGCCAAGCGCGATGGCGCCGCCGTTCGGGTTCACCTTGGCGGTGTCGAGGCCGAGGGCGCGGTTCACCGCGATGGCCTGGGCCGCGAAGGCCTCGTTCGATTCGATCACGTCGAAGTCGCCCGCCGAGAGGCCGGTCTTCTCGAGCAGTTTCTCCACCGCAGGGATCGGGCCGAAGCCCATCACCTCGGGGCGCACGCCGGCATGGGCATAACCCAGCACGCGGGCGCGGGGCTTGAGGCCAGCCTTCTCGGCTGCCGCACCGCGGGCCAGCACCAGCGCCGCAGCCCCGTCATTGAGGCCAGAGGCGTTGCCCGCCGTCACGCGGCCGTCCTTGCGGAAGGCGGGGCGCAGGCCGGAGAGGGCCTCCAGCGTGGTGGCCTTCGGGTGTTCGTCGGTGGTGAAGGGCACCATGTCGCGCTTCACCTTGACCTCGACCGGCACGATCTGGCTGTCGAAATGGCCAGCGGCAATGGCCGCCGCGGCGCGGGTCTGGCTTTCCAGCGCGAAGGCGTCCATGTCCGCGCGGGTGATCTCGCTCTCGTCCGCCACGTTCTCGGCGGTGATGCCCATGTGGCCGGTGCCGAAGGGGCAGTTCAGTGCGCCCAGCATCATGTCGAGCGTCTGCACGTCGCCCATCTTCTGGCCCCAGCGCTGCGAGGGCACGATATAGGGAGAGCGGCTCATGCTCTCGGCCCCGCCGGCGAGGGCGAAGTCCGCATCGCCAAGCGCCAGTGACTGAACCGCCGAGACGATGGCCTGCGCGCCCGAGCCGCAGAGCCGGTTCACGTTCATGGCAGGGGTCGTGTCGGGGATGCCGGCCTGGATCGCGGCGACGCGGCTTAGGTACATGTCGCGGGGTTCGGTATTGATGACGTGGCCAAAGACCACGTGGCCGATCTGGCCGCCCTCGACGCCCGAGCGCTCCAGCGCGGCCTTCGCCGCCGCGGTGCCGAGGTCGATGGGGGCGACGCCGGAAAGGCTGCCGCCGAAAGTGCCGATGGCCGTGCGGGCCCCGTCGAGGATAACGATATCGTCCATGTCTGGTCTCTCCCTTGAAGGGGCGCTCGTCCTCGCCCCGGTCGCGCGGACATTGCCGCGCAGGTCGGACCATTGCAATGCTGCACCGCCAAAGACGCTACGACGGTTGTGCGGAATGAAACGAATAGACGGGGTCGGCGGGGGTCAGCCCTGGTCCGCTGTCCCGGTCTCCTCGGGCTCCTCGGGCTCCACCGGCAGGGGGCGTGGGCCGTCGGCCTCCAGCACCCAGGCGGCGTGCCCCTCGAGCCGGGCCGCGGTGGGCATCCGGCCATAGCCCGCGCCGCTGTCGAGATCGATCCGGGGCCCGAAATGGCGCGGGGCCTCCAGCGCCGTATGGCCATGGACCACCAGCCAGGGCAGGTCCTGCGCGGCCTCGTAGAAGGCGTCGCGGATCCAGATCAGGTCGTCGATCCGCTGGTCCTGCAGTGCCACGCCCGGCACGATGCCCGCGTGGACGAAGAGCTTGTCCCCGGACTCCAGCCAGTAGGGCAGGCCGGCGAGGAAGGCGGCATGGGCCTCCGGTACAGCGGCCAGCGTATCGGCGTGGATCTCCTCCATCGGGCGGCGTTCGTCCACGTCCACGCCATAGCTCTGCAGCGTCGCGAGCCCGCCAAGCCGCCGGTGCGGCCAGGGCAGGCCGGATTTGATATTGGCGTCATGCACGGTGGCATCGGCGAGGAAGCGGCGGAACATCACGTCGTGATTGCCCGCCAGAACGGTCATGTTGCGCCCGGCGGCGGCTTCCGCGATCAGCAGGTCGATGACCCCGCGGCTGTCCGGGCCGCGGTCCACGAGATCGCCCAGCAGGACGAGCCGCGCGCCCGGCCCGCCATCCCGGTCGACCCTTTCGAGCAACTCCTCCAGCCAGGCCCGCTGGCCGTGGATATCGCCGATGGCATAGATCGGATCGCTCATGAGCCCGTCTCCTGTCTGCGCTACCTTTGAACCACCCGGCGGTCCGAACCTCCACCCCCGGCTTCATTTTTCCTGCAATACTCCGGGGGAATTGGCCCCGGCACGGGGCCAAGGGGGCAGAGCCCCGCCGCCGCGCCCCAGCGCGGCCAGACGTCGTGTCGCGCGGGACGCGCGCCCTTTTGGTCAAATGTGGCGGGATGCACATCCTTTCGCTCGGGCCCGCCCTTCAAACGAAAAAGGCCCCGGCGTTGCTGCCGGGGCCTCTCGTCTGATCTCGTCCGCCTCAGGCGACGTCGAATTCCAGCGGCTTGACCTGCTGGAACTTGCCGGTGGCCTTCAGCGCGTCGATCGCGTCGTTGGTCATCGCGCCGTCGAGGTAGAGCAGCGCGATCGCCTGACCGCCGGCCGAGGCCCGGCCGAGGGTGAAGTTCGCGATGTTCACGCCGTTGGTCCCAAGCGTCGCACCCAGCGTGCCGATGATGCCCGGCACGTCCTCGTTGGTGGTGTAGAGCATGTGCGGGCCCACTTCGGCGTCCACGTTGATGCCCTTGATCTGGATGAACCGGGGCTTGCCGTCCGAGAAGACGGTGCCGGCGGCAGACCGCTCGCGCTTGTCGGTGACCACGGTCACCTTGATGTAGCCGTCGAAGGCGCCCGACTTGTCCTGGTTCGTGGTGGAGATGCGGATGCCGCGCTCCTTCGCCACGACCGGGGCCGAGACCATGTTCACGTCCGGGTTGGCCTTCTTCATGATGCCCGCCACGACGCCGCAGTTCAGCGCCTCGAGGTTCATGCCCGCCACTGTGCCGTCGTAGAGGATGTTGATCGCCTTGATCGGCTCGTCGGTCATCTGGCCGATGAAGGAGCCGATGTGCCCGGCCAGCTTCAGCCACGGACCCATGACCTTGGCTTCCTCGGCGGTGACGGAGGGCATGTTCAGGGCGTTCTCGACCGCGCCGGTCAGCAGGTAGGCCGACATCTGCTCGGCCACCTGAAGCGCGACGTTTTCCTGTGCCTCGGTGGTGGCGGCGCCGAGGTGCGGCGTGCAGACCACGTTGGGCAGGTTGAAGAGCGGGTTCTCGGTCGCGGGCTCTTCCGAGAAGACGTCGAAGGCGGCGCCGGCCACGTGGCCCGATTTCAGCAGCTCTGCGAGGGCCGCTTCATCGACGAGGCCACCGCGGGCGCAGTTGATGATCCGCACGCCCTTCTTGGTCTTCTCGAGGTTTTCCTTCGAGAGGATGTTCTTGGTGGTCTCGGTCAGCGGCACGTGCAGCGTGATGAAGTCGGCGCGGGTCAGCAGCTCTTCCAGCTCGACCTTCTCGACGCCCATCTTCTCGGCCTTTTCTTCGCCGAGGAAGGGGTCATAGGCCACGACCTTCATCTTGAGGCCGCGGGCGCGGTCGCAGACGATGCCGCCGATGTTGCCGGCACCGATCACGCCGAGGGTCTTGCCGGTCAGCTCGACACCCATGAACTTCGACTTTTCCCACTTGCCCGCATGGGTCGAGGCAGAGGCCTCGGGGATCTGGCGCGCCACGGCGAACATCATCGCGATGGCATGTTCCGCCGTCGTGATCATGTTGCCGAAGGGCGTGTTCATCACGATGATGCCCTTCTTGGACGCGGCGTCCTTGTCGATGTTGTCGGTGCCGATGCCGGCGCGGCCGATGACCTTGAGGTTGTCCGCGGCGGCGATGATCTTCTCGGTCGCCTTGGTGGCCGAGCGGATGGCGAGGCCGTCATACTGGCCGATGACCTCCAGCAGCTTGTCCTTGTCCTTGCCAAGGTCGGGCTGGAAGTCGACGTCGATGCCGTGGTCCTTGAAGATCTGGACGGCGGCGTCGGACAGCTTGTCGGAAATGAGAACGCGGGGGGCCATGTCTGGGCTCCTTTGGATAAGATCGGGGTGTGGACCGGCACTGCAAGCGCCGGCCGTGCCGTCAAATTCGGGGAAGATGGGGGCGGACCGGGGCCCGCCCGTCAGATCGGATCAGGCCGCTTCGGTCTGGGCCGCGATCTCGGCTTCGAAGGCATGGGCCACCCATGGCATCAGCGCTTCGACGTCCGAGGTCTCGATCGTGCCGCCGCACCAGATCCGCAGACCGGCCGGTGCATCGCGGTAGGCGCCGAGGTCGAGGCCAACGCCGGCCGCTTCGAGGCGCTTGGCCACGGCCTTGGCAAAGGCGGCGCCGTCCTTGATGCGGTCGTCGGTGAACTTCAGGCAGACCGAGGTGTTCGACCGGGTCGCGTCATCCTCGGCGAGGTTCGCGATCCAGTCGTTGGCCTCGCAGAAGTCCCAGATCACCTTGGCGTTCGCATCGGCGCGCGCCATCAGGCCCTTCAGCCCGCCCACGGAGCGGGCCCAGTCCAGCGCGACGAGGTAATCCTCGACCGCCAGCATGGAGGGGGTGTTGATGGTTTCGCCCTTGAAGATGCCTTCGTTGAGCTTGCCGCCCTTGGTCATGCGGAAGATCTTCGGCAGCGGCCATGCGGGGGTGTAGCTTTCCAGCCGTTCCACGGCGCGGGGGCTGAGGATCAGCATCCCGTGGGCCGCTTCACCGCCCAGCACCTTCTGCCAGGAGAAGGTCACCACGTCGAGCTTGTCGAAGGGCAGGTCCTGCGCGAAGGCGGCCGAGGTCGCGTCGCAGATGGTCAGGCCTTCGCGGTCGGCGGGGATCGCGTCGCCGTTGGGGACGCGCACGCCGGAGGTGGTGCCGTTCCAGGTGAAGACGACGTCGGTGTTGAAGTCGACCTCGGCGAAGTCGACGATCTGACCGTACTCGGCGGTCTTCACCTCGGCGTCGATTTTCAGTTGCTTGACGACATCGGTCACCCAGCCTGCGCCGAAGCTTTCCCAGGCCAGCATGGTGGCCTTGCGGGCGCCCAGCATGGACCAGAGCGCCATTTCGACGGCGCCGGTATCGGAGGCGGGAACGATGCCGATCTTGTAGTCGGCGGGCACGCCCAGCAGGTCACGCGTCTCTTCGATCGCGGCCTTCAGCTTTTCCTTGCCGATGGCAGCGCGGTGCGAGCGACCGAGTGCGGCATCAGCCAGTTTGTCGAGCGTGAACGTGGGGATCTTGGCGCAGGGGCCAGAGGAGAAACGCGGGTTTGCCGGCCGCGTTGCCGGTGCATCAATAGCCATGTAGCTATCCTTCCAGATAAGCGCCCTTCGTTGGGGAAGGGTGTCCCACGGACGCATCTAGTGCCTGTCGCGACGTCGCGCAACGAAAATTTTCAGGGGAAAGGCGACAATTTGAATGCCGAAAACGACATGGTGTCGCTTTCGGGAGTTCAGGCGCGCAGGGCGTCGTAGGGGACCATGACGTGTTCCCGGTAGGCCGGGCGTTCGGTCAGGCGGGCGTAGTAGGCGGCGAGCGCGGGCAGCTCCGGGCGGTCGACCTCGATGTCGTAGTAGCGGTAGAGGACATGGCCGAACTGGATGTCCGCCAGCGTGAATGCCTCACCCGCGAGGTGGGCGTGGCGGGTCAGCTGCGCCTCTGCGATTCGCAGAGGTTTTTCCAGCGCTGTCATGGCTTTGGCGATGGCCTCGGGGTCCCGCTGATCGGCGGGCGTGCGCACCACGCGCCAGAAGACGGGGCCGGTGAAGCCGAGGGCGACGTTGATCTTGGCCCATTCCGCCCAGCGGTCGATATCGCTCCGGTCGAGGAGATCGGAAGGCCAGAACGGGCTCCCGCCGTAGCGCGTGGCGAGGTAGCGCAGGATGGCCCCCGTTTCCCACAGCGGCGGGTTGTCGCCGTCGCGCAGGACCGGAACGGTGCCGTTCGGGTTCATGGCGAGGAAGGCCTCGGTATCGGTGACGCCATGGACATGCCCGGCATCGATCCGCTCATGGGGCAGCTTCAACTCGGCCACGGCCCACATCAGGGCCTGCACGTTGGACGATGTCTTGCGTCCCCAGATCGTCAGCATGTCGTGATTCCTCTTTCGGCTTTGCAAAGCTGTGGTGATTTCGGGCCCGGACAAGGGCGGGCCCGAACCAATGACGCGAACGTGCCTGTGGCCCGGTGCGACGGGCGGGCACCTCGACGGGGCCTTTGCTGGAGCCTTTGCTGCGGCCAGTGCCGGGCGCGCGGGTCCGGCATACGGTGGCCCCGAGGCCGCGCGGGAAAATTCTTCGAAGAATTTTCTCAAGAATTTTCCAAAATTCTTGGGTGCGCCCGGCGGGCACCGGCCCCGTCAGCCGAGGTGGATCTGCCCGGCGGGGTAGCGCACGCGCGGGGTCGACCGGGTGGCGAGGAAGAAGCCCAGCGTCAGGGGGCCGACACGGCCAAGGAACATGATTGCCATGATCACCGCCCGGCCGAAGCCCGAAAGCTCCCCGGTGAAGCCGCGCGACAGGCCCACGGTGCCGAAGGCGCTGGAGACCTCGAAGGAAATGTCGAGGAAATGCCCCTCGTGCGAGGCGGCCAGCAGGAAGACCCCCATGAAGACGATCATCACGCTGATCGCGGTCAGGGCCATGACCTTCAGCACCTCGTCGAGGCTGATGCTGCGCCCGAAGGCGTGCAGCTGCGACTGGCGGCGGAAGAAGGCCATCGTGGCGATCAGCATGACGACGAAGGTGGTGACCTTGATCCCTCCCGCGGTGGAGGTGGGGCCGCCGCCGATCAGCATCATCGAGATGAACATCATCGTCGTGCTGTCGTGCATCGCGCTGATGTCGGTGGTGTTGAACCCGGCTGTGCGGGTGGTGACGCCCTGGAACCAGCTCACCGTCAGCTTGGCCATGACCCCGTGAAGCTGGCCCAGCGTGCCGGGGTTGTGCCATTCCAGCAGGGCGAAGAGCCCGACCGACCAGGGGATCAGCACCGCCGTCCCCAGCAGCATGATCTTGGTATGCAGCGTCCACTGGCGCCAGTTGCGCTGGTTGAACACATCCTGCAGCACCACGTAGCCGATGCCCCCCACGATGAAGAGCGCGGGGATCACGATGTTGACGATCGGATCGGTGGCATAGGGCACCAACCCGTTCGGAAAGGTCGAGAAGCCCGCGTTGTTGAACGCCGAGATCGCGTGGAACAGCGCGGTCCAGAGCCCCTGCCAGACCCCCTGCTGCGGCACGAAGACCAGTGCCAGCAGCAGCGTGCCGGTCATCTCGCAGAAGAGCACGACCTTGGCGATGGTCTTCATCAGCAGGCGGACCTGCGTCATCGAGCTCTGGTTCAGGTCCTCGCGCAGGTAGACATGGCCGGTGATCCCCACCGGCAGGCCGAGGGCCGCCAGCACCAGCACCGCGAAGGTCATGAGCCCCAGGCCGCCGAGCTGGATCAGCAGCGCCAGAACCGCCTGTCCGAAGAGCGTGAGCCCGGTGCCGATGTCGAAGACCGCCAGCCCCGTCACCGTCACCGCGGAGGTGGCGGTGAAGAGCGCGTCGCCCCAGCTGATCGGGATCGTCCGGGCCACGGGCAGCATGAAGAGCGCCGCCCCGGCCAGGATCAGCAGTGCATAGGCCAGCGCGAGGATCGCCGGTGCGGGCATCCGGGCGATACGGCGGGCGGTTGCCTTGGGGATCAGGGCCATGACGGGCTCAGATCTGGTCGCCGAAGCTGCGCAATTCGGGCCGCTTGCCGAGGACGATGATCTTGTCGTCCTGCTCCAGCGTGTAGTCGCGGCTGTGGGCGGGGCGGAACTCGGTCCCGCGCATGACCCCCAGCAGGGTCAGGTCATGGCCGGTGAAGTCGAGCTCCTTCAGCGCCTTGCCCGCCATGCGTTCCGGCACCGCCATGTTGACCACGGAATAGCCGTTGCCGAGGCTGACGTAGTCCAGCATCACGGGGTTGTTCAGCATCTGCGCGATATGGCGGCCCATCTCCTGCTCCGGCAGGATGACCCGGTCCGCGCCGAGCTTCATCAGGATGCGGTGGTGGGTCCGGTTCGAGGCCTTCACCCAGATCGTGTTCACGCCGCAGAGCTTGAGGTTCATCGTGGTCAGGATCGAGGCCTGGATGTCCTCGCCGATGGCGATCAGCGCCACGTCGTAGCGCTCGATCCCGGCCTCGCGCAGCGCGCCTTCGTCGGTGGAATCGAGGATCACGGTCGCGGTCAGCACCGAGGCCATGCTGTTCACCCGGCGCTCGTCCATGTCGACGCCGATCACGTGATTGCCGAAGCGGGCCAGTTCGGCGGCCACGGTCTGCCCGAAGGCGCCGAGGCCGATCACGGCGAAGCTGCGGGTTTCCTTTGCCATTGCGGGCTCCCTCAAGGCGGAATTGGGTCGGCGGAAATGGCTGCGACGCTGCCGCTGCGGCGCGGCGCTGTCAAGCGCACAGGGGCAGGAGGCGTCGGTGCGTCGGCGCGGGTTGTGGGGGAGTGGCCGGGGTCGGCGCCGTGGTTCCGGAGGGCGGGGCGGGGGGCTGTCTGCCCCCCGTCGCGTGCCGCGACTCCCCCCGAGGATATTTCGGAACAGTGGATGCGGGGGTCAGCGGCGCAGGCGGGCGGCGATCTGGCCGAGGGCGAAGAGCATCACCGCGCAGGTGACGATCGAGGGGCCGGCGGGCGTGTCGAGCACCCAGGCGAGGCGCAATCCGCCGAGGGCCGAGATCACGGCGACGAGGGCGGCAAGGCCCAGCATCGCCTCGGGGGTGCGGGCAAAGGGCCGGGCGGCGGCGGCGGGGATGATCAGCAGCGCGGTGATCAGCAGGGCGCCCACCACCTTGATGGAAAGCGCCACCACGAGGGCGAGGGCGAGGGTGAGGCCCAGCTGCTCCCGCTCGGGGTCGATGCCGGAGGCGGCGGCAAGATCGGGGTTCAGCGTGGCGGTGAGCAGCGCCTGCCAGCGCCAGGCGAGCCAGACCGTCAGCAGGGCGGTACCGCCCCAGACCAGGGCAAGGTCGGATTTCGAGACCGAGAGGATGTCGCCGAAGAGGTAGCTTTCGAGGTTCAGCCGCGCGCCGGGCAGGAAGGCCACCGCCATCAGCCCGAAGGCCAGCGCCGCATGGGCCAGCACGCCCAGCACCGTGTCCATCGCCTGCCCCCGGCGCGAGAGCGCGGTGATGGTCAGCGCCATGATCAGCGCCACCACGAGGACACCGCCGGGGACCGGCAGGGCGAATCCCAGCGAGAGCGCCACGCCGAGGATCGCCGCGTGGGCGGTGGCGTCGCCGAAATAGGCCATCCGGCGCCAGACCACGAAACAGCCCAGCAGCGAGGCGCCCAGTCCCACGCCGACACCGGCAAGCGTGGCGCGGATCAGGAAATCGTCGAGCATTCAGGAGCGTCCTTGGGCAGCGTGGCGCGGGGCCGGGTCGGTCGGGGTGCCGTGATCGGGCCCGTGGACATGGGGGTGGCCGTGCGTGTGGCCGTGCCCTTTGTCCAGGCCGTCGCCGTGATCGTGGCCGCAGCTTTCGTCATGGTCGTGATCGTGCTGGTGGCGGTAGAGCGCGAGCGCCCCCTGGGTGCCGGCTCCGAAGAGGGCGCGGTACTCGGGCGCGGAGCTGACCACCTCGGGCGTGCCCTGGCAGCAGATGTGGCCGTTCAGGCAGATCACCCGGTCGGAGGCGCTCATCACCACGTGCAGTTCGTGGCTGATCATTAGCACGGCGCAGCCGATCTCGTGCCGGATCTCGTCGATGAGCTGGTAGAAGGCGGCGGACGCGGGCTGGTCCAGCCCCTGCGTCGCCTCGTCCAGCATGAGGATATGCGGCTCCTGCAGCAGGGCGCGGGCCAGAAGGACCCGCTGGAACTGGCCGCCGGAGAGGTCGGCCATCTGGCGTTTGGCGAGGCTGTCGGCCACCCCGGTGCGGGCCATGGCGCGGGCGATCGCCTCGGGCTTCGCGCGGTGCGGCAGGTTCAGGAACCGCGTCACGGTCATCGGCAGCGTCGGGTCGATGTGTAGCTTCTGCGGAACGTAGCCGATGCGCAGGCCGGGGGCGCGGGTCAGCGTGCCGCCCGAGGGCGACAGGGCCCCTGCCAGCACCCGCAGCAGCGTGGACTTGCCCGAGCCGTTGGGCCCGACGATGGTCACGATCTCGCCCGGCTCCAGCGCGAGGTCGACGCCCTGCAGCACCTGCTGACCGCCGAAGCCGGCCGTCAGGCCACGGGCGGTGATCAGGCTCATGCCGCTTCCTCCCGGCAGAGCGGGCAGAGGCCTTCGGCCTCGATGGTGGTCTTCTCGACGGCGAAGCCGGCGGCGCTGGCGCTGGCGTCCAGCGGCGTCACGCCCTGGGCCTCGGCCACGGCGCCGCACTTGCGGCAGATGAAGAAGGCCGGGTCATGCACCGCGCCGGGATGGGCGCAGGCCACGAAGGCATTCAGCCGCTCGATCCGGTGCGCCAGCCCGTTGTCCACGAGGAAGCCGAGCGCCCGGTAGGCCACCGGCGGCTTGGAGCCGAATCCGTCCTCGGCCAGCCGCGCCAGCACGTCGTAGGCCCCGAGCGAGGTATGGCTCTCCAGCAGGATCTCCAGGGTCCGCCGCCGCACCGGGGTGAAGCTGAGCCCCTTCTCGGCGCAGGCCTCCTCGGCCCGTGCGAGCGCGGCGCGGGTGCAGGCGCCATGGTCATGCGCGGCAAAGCCCACGATGCCCTGCGGGTCGGTCGGAACGTGGCTCATCTTTCGGCTCCAGGCAGTCGTTTTCCGGGCGGTCACGAACGGCAGCCGGGGGAACCCGGCGTTTCGGGGTTGTGATGTTATAACGTACGCGATAAGTGAGGGCTACTATATAACATCTCCCCGGAGGATTTCCATGAGAACCCGCCTGAATGCAAGCCTTGGCCTCGGCTTTTCCGCAGCGCTCTGGGGCGCGACCACCCTTGCAGGATCCGTGCGGGCAGAGGTGCCCGTGGTCACGGCGGACATTCCCGCGGTGCAGTCTCTCGTGATGCAGGTGATGGGCGACCTCGGCACGCCGGGGCTGGCCATGACGCCGGGGGCCTCGCCGCACGGCTACCAGATGCGCCCCTCCGAGGCGAAGCAGCTGGCCGGCAGCGACGTGGTCTTCTGGGTCGGGCCCGAGCTGGAGCCCTGGCTGGGCGAGGCGATCGGCACGCTGGCGCCGGACGCGCGTTCGGTGGAACTGCTGAAGGCCCCCGGTGTCGAGACGCTGATGTTCCGGACCGAGGCCCTCTTCGAACCGGCGGAAGGGCATGGTCACGAGGAAGGCCATGACCACGACCACGGCGTGCATGATCAGGATGATCATGAGGGGCACGATCATGAGGGGCAGGACCACGAGGATCACGCCGACCACGATCATGATCACGAACACGCCGCCGCGCATGACGACCACGATCATGACGAAGCGCATGAGGGCCACGAAGACGACCACGAGGGCGCGCATCACCACGACCACAGCGGCACCGATCCCCACGCCTGGCTCGACCCGCAGAATGCCTCGGCCTGGCTGGCCGCCATCGCGGAGACCCTCGCCGGGGCCGATCCCGAGAACGCGGCAACCTACGAGTCCAACGCAACCGCCGCGCAGCAGAGGCTCGCGGCCCTGACCGAGACGCTGGACGCGGAGCTCTCCGACCTGCCCGGTGCCTACGTGGTCTTCCACGACGGCTATCACTACCTCGAAAACCGGTTCGGCCTGCCTTCGCGCGGGGCGATCTCCATGAGCGACGCCACCAGCCCCAGCCCGGCCCGCCTTGCCGAGCTGCGCGAGGCCATCGCCGCCGAGGGCGTGACCTGCATCTTCGCCGAGCCGCAGTTCAGCGCTTCCTCGATGGAGCGGATCGCAGAGGACCTCGACCTGAGGACCGGCACGCTCGACCCGCTGGGGCAGTCGATCCCCACCGGGCCGGACTTCTATGCTGACCTGATGGAAGGGCTTTCGGCGTCCCTGCGCGGTTGCCTCGCCGACTGATCCCGCGCGAAGAGATACGAAAAGTGAGGGGGCCTGCCGGGAGACCGGCGGGCCCCCCACGCTGCCAGGGGGGCGAACATGAACGCCGTCAAGGGGCAAGGGCCCAAAGCAGAGCCCCAGTGAGCGGTTCCCGTGTAGGGCCCTTATGAAAGGGCACCAGCCTCGGGGGCCGTCGACGGCCCCCGCTGAGCCTCCCGCGTCAGCGCAGAAGGATCGCCCGGAAGTCGTTCACGTTGGTGCCGGTCGGGCCGGGCTCGAACAGCGCCCCGACAGCCTCGAAGGCCGAATAGGCGTCGTTGCCGTGGAGCAGCGCCGCGGGGTCCAGCCCGGCTGCCCGCATCGCGGCCACCGTGTCGCCATCGGCAAAGGCGCCCGCGTTGTCTTCCGACCCGTCGATGCCATCGGTATCCGCCGCCAGCGCCGCGATCCCCGCCACGCCTTCGATCTCCAGCGCCAGCGACAGCAGGAACTCGCTGTTGCGCCCGCCGCGCCCCTTGCCGCGCAGGGTCACCGTGGTCTCGCCGCCCGAGAGGATCATCACCGGCTTCGTGAACGGCCGGTCCTTGGCCTGTACCTCGCGGGCGATGGCGGCATGGACCTTGGCGACCTCGCGGGCCTCGCCCTCGACCGCGTCCGACAGGATCGCCGCCGGCACGCCCTCGGCCTCGGCCACCTCCGCCGCCGCTTCCAGCGAGCGCGCGGCCGAGGCGATGACGGTGACACTGTTGCGGGCAAAGCGCGGGTCGGCGGGATCGGGCGCGTCCTCCGGCGCCTCGCGCAGATGCGCCATGATCCGCTCCGGCAGGGCAATGTCGTAATCCCGGATCGCCTGCATCGCCGCCGCTCGGCCCACGGTCGTCGGCACCGTCGGGCCCGAGGCCACCTCGCCCGGATCGTCGCCCGGCACGTCCGAGACGATCAGGCTCACCATCCGCGCCGGGGCCGCCGCGGCCGCCAGCCGTCCGCCCTTCACCCGGCTCACCTGCTTGCGGATCGCGTTCATCGCCCCGATCGGCGCCCCCGAGGCCAGTAGGGCCTCGTTCAGCGCCACCTCGTCAGCCAGCTCCAGCCCCTCCGGCGGGGCCGCCAGCAGGGCCGAGCCGCCCCCGGTCACCAATGCCACCACGAGGTCGTCCTCACTCAGCCCCTCCAGTGCCGCCAGCACCTCGCGGGTCGCCGCCAGCCCGGCCTCGTCCGGCACCGGATGCGCTGCCTCCAGCACTTTCAGCTGCCGGCAGGGTGCGGCATAGCCGTAGCGGGTCACGATCACCCCCTCCAGCGGCCCGTCCCAGAGCGCCTCGAAGGCCTGTGCCACCTGTGCCGCGCCCTTGCCCGCGCCGATCACCACGGTGCGGCCCCTGGGTTTCTCCGGCAGATGGGCGGCCAGCGCCGCCTTCGGGTCGGCGGCGGCAATGGCGGCCTCGAAACAGCGGATCAGGAGGGCACGGTCGGCGTCGGTCATCGGGGGCTCCACTTGCATGTCTGCGCGCACCATAGCAGCCCGCCGCCCATGTACCAGCCGCACCGGACCACGCCCGATTGCCAAGTGTCGACAACGCGCCTAGGCTTTGCGCGAACCTCATTTCTTCAGCGGAGCATGGCCATGGACGGCGCATACAAGGACAACGACATTTCCCGCGTGGTCGCGGCGGACCGCGCCCATGTCTGGCACCACCTGACCCAGCACAAGCCCTTCGAGACCGGCGAGCCGCGGGTGATCGTCGAGGGCAAGGGGATGCGCGTCTGGGACCAGGCGGGCCGCGAATTCCTCGACGCGGTCTCCGGCGGTGTCTGGACGGTCAACGTCGGCTACGGTCGCGAGAGTATCGCCGACGCGGTTCGCGACCAGCTGGTGAAGCTGAACTACTTCGCCGGCTCCGCGGGCTCGATCCCCGGCGCGCTCTTCTCGGAGAAGCTGATCTCCAAGATGCCCGGCATGAGCCG
>NZ_JAHVIT010000001.1 GCF_019801605.1 Maritimibacter alkaliphilus | reverse complement strand
CAGCAGGCAGCAGGCAGCAGGCAGCAGGCAGCAGGCAGCAGGCAGCAGGCAGCAGGCAGCAGGCAGCAGGCAGCAGGCAGCAGGCAGCAGGCAGCAGGCAGCAGGCAGCAGGCAGCAGGGCCGCCTCCATCCCCACAAACGAAAAACGCCGCGCGAAGATCGCGCGGCGTTCGATGTCTTGCGACAGGGGAGGGAAGCTTACGCTTCGTCTTCCCGTGCAGCGCCTTCGTCGTCGTCCGAAGCGGCCGAGCCGATGTCGTCGAAGAGTTCCGAGATCTCGTACTCTGCGGCGGCTTCTTCTTCGGCGGCCAGTTCCTGGATCGACTTGCCCGACGCCTGCAGTTCGGCCTCTTCGGGCGAACGTGCGACGTTCAGGGTGATGACCGCTTCGACTTCGGGGTGCAGGGTCACGTTGACCGGGTGCAGACCGAGGTCCTTGATGGGCATCGGGATGATGACCTGCTTGCGGTCGACCGAGAAGCCGGCCTCGGTGGCGACCATGGCCGCGTCACGGGGCGTGACGGAGCCGTAGAGGTTGCCGCCGTCCGATGCGGAGCGAATCACCACGAAGACCTGGCCGTCGAGCTTTTCGCCCAGGGCTTCGGCTTCTTTCTTGGTTTCCAGGTTGCGGGCTTCAAGCTGCGCTTTCTGGGCTTCGAAGGAGGCGATGTTCTCTTTCGAGGCGGTCAGCGCCTTGCCTTGCAGCAGCAGGTAGTTGCGGGCGTAGCCGGGCTTGACGGAGACGACGTCGCCCATCTGGCCGAGCTTGGCCACGCGTTCGAGAAGAATAACGTCCATTGTGCGTTCTCCTTACTTCACGGCGTAGGGCAGCAGGGCGAGGAAGCGGGCGCGCTTGATGGCGCGGGCCAGTTCACGCTGCTTCTTCGCCGAAACGGCGGTGATGCGGGACGGGACGATCTTGCCGCGCTCGGAAACGTAGCGCTGCAGGAGACGGGTGTCCTTGTAGTCGATCTTGGGTGCGTTGTCGCCCGAGAAGGGGCAGACCTTGCGGCGGCGGAAAAACGGTTTTGCGGCCATGATTTAGTGTCCTTTCCTCAAGCTGCGATCAACGACGCTCGCGACGGCGGTCGTCGCGGTCTTCGCGCTTCTGCATCTGGACCGAGGGGCCCTCTGCGTGCTCGTCGACCTTGATGGTCAGGACGCGCATCACGTCGTCATGCAGACGCATCAGGCGTTCCATTTCCTGCACGGCGGTCGCGGGGGCGTCCGAGCGCAGGAAGGCGTAGTGGCCCTTGCGGTTCTTGTTGATCTTGTAGGCCATCGTCTTGACGCCCCAGTACTCGTGATCCACGAGTTTCCCGCCGTTGTCGGACAGGACGGCGCCAAAGTGCTCGATCAGGCCTTCGGCTTGCGCGTTGGAAAGATCCTGGCGCGAGATGAATACATGCTCGTACAGCGGCATGTGCACTCCATTTCTATCAAGGCGCGTTTCATAGGCGGGTCTGATGTCTTCCACGACCCTGCCACGAGAGTCCGCGCGGTTCAGCTAGACATGCGGAAGACCCGCGGTCCTTACGCCGGAATGGCCGCCCGCGCAACCCTTTCGGCGCAAGCCCTGGGGCGGCGCCGGACCGGGGCAGTCTTGCCACAACCGGGGCGGGAATGGGGCAGGCTGCCCGCGTGTTTCCAATTTCGCAACCTATTGTTGCCGGGGTGGGGCGCGAGGGTGGAGGGGCGAGAGATAACAGGAGTTCGCCCCATGGCCTACATGCCCCGTGACCGCCACGAGGACCTGCCGGTTCCCGGTTTCCTTGTCCGTTGCATCAGCTTCCTGTTCGGCGGCGCGATGATCGTGGCGGGCTTCGGCCTTGCCATTGCCTGCCTTGCGGGCGCCGCGCCGGGCGGCTCTCTCCTGCTGGGCGGGCTGCTCATCGGCCTGTTTCTGCTGGGCGGGGTCACGCTGATCGAATGGGGCGCGCCGCGCGACTGAGCGGTCGGGCGCGCGCCACTGTTCACAGGTTCACAGATCCTGTGGGTTTCTGTGGAATTGAGAACGTGCCGCGCTGCGGCGATGTCTAGTCCCGAAGGCACTGCCATTCCGGCAGCCGCCATGACCGATACGAGGACAGACATGACCACGATCCTTCAGAAGACCGGCCTTGCCCTTGGCCTCATCACCGGCCTTGCCGTGGCCGCGCCCGCCGTTGCAGAGCCCGTCGACTACGCCTTCGACCCGAGCCACAGCCAGCTGATCTTCCACTACAACCACTTCGGCTACTCGACCACCTGGGGGATGTACTCGGGCTTCGACGGCAGCATCGTCTACGACGCCGAGGCGCCGGCCGACTCCTCCGTGGAGGTGTCCTTCCCCGTCGACAGCATGATCACCGGCTGGGACGAGCGTCTGGCCCACTTCATGTCGCCCGATTTCTTCGGCGGCGAAGACAAGGACAAGACCGTCACCTTCAAGTCGACCTCGATCGAAGTGACCGGCGACAACACCGCGCTGATCACCGGCGACCTGACCCTGAACGGCATCACCAAGCCGGTCGTGCTGGACACCACCCTGACCAACGACCAGCCGAACCCGATGACCAACGCGCCGGCGCTCGGCTTCTTCGCCACCACCACGCTGCTGCGGTCCGACTTCGGTGTCGACCTCTACGCGCCGATGGTCAGCGACGAAGTGCAGGTCGAAATCTCGCTCGAAGCGGCTGCCGCTGCCGAGTGATCCTGTCTCCCTCGGGACAGAGAAGGCCGCCGGGCAACCGGCGGCCTTTTTCGTGTCTTGCAGGGGGGGCGTCCTCCGCCGGACGAGGGAGCCGCGATCCGGGTCGGCCTGCCGGGGCTGGCCATGCGCCGGGGGCTGAACGGGGGCTGAACGGGGGCTTTGGCGGGGGCTCTGGCGTGACATGCGCGGGGCAGGTCGCAGGTAGGGGCACCATCGCCCGCCAGCCTGATGGTGGCCTGCCGTGGGCCTGCCGCCGGACCCCAGGCCGGACTGGAATCCGCCGCGGTCCGGTCCCTGATCGTACCGCCGGTCGATGCGCATCCCTGCCAGCCCGCAGTGGAGCGGCGGGCCGACCCCGCCGGGACCGCCGATGAGCCCATCACCCTCTAACGGCTCCGCAGGGCCTGCCACGGCAACTGCGGGGAGGCGCGCCTGCACTGCGGCAGGCTGGCTGCGGCCCGCGCCGCGGTCAACCGGATGGCGCAGACGAAAACGCCCCCGCCGGTGGGGCGGGGGCGTTTCGCATCAGGATGGAACGAAGATCAGCGCGTGGCAGTGAGGTCGAGGGATACCTCCACATCCTCGGCCACGGTGGAGCCGGGCACGGCCGCGCCGATGCCGAAGTCCTTGCGGTGCAGCGTGAAGCTGGCGGCCATGGTGGCCTGATCGCCCTCGATGCTGAGGTCGAAGGGGAAGTTGACCGGCTGTTCGATACCCTTGAGGGTCAGGGTGCCGCGCGCCTCGTGGCCCTCGGCGGTGGTGAAGAGCGTGCCTTCGTAGACCGCTTCAGGATGGGCCTCGGCATCGAAGTAATCGGCGGCAAGCGCCTGCGGCGTGACCGAGCCGAGGGTCAGCGAGGGGATCGGGATCGCGACGCGGACATGGCCGCTTTCGCCCTCGCTCACCGTGTCATCGAAGGTGATGTCGGCGGTGAAATTGCCGAAGGTGCCCCCGACGCTCTGGTCGAACTGCACGACGGTCAGCCCGATGGAGCCCTCCTGCGCCTGCCAGTTGCCTGCACCTGCCTGCGGGGCAGAGGCTGTCTCCGCGCCCTCGGGCACGCCACGGGCGGCGAAGCTGCCATTGGCTGCACCGATGCCGAAGGCCACGACGAGGATCGCGAGGGCGGCAAGCGCGGGCGCTGCATGGCCCGGCTGGCGGGCCGAGGCCTGGGCGGCCACGCGGCGGCGCGGCAGCATCCGGCGCAGGGTGTCGTCGCGGTCGATGATATGGTGCTTCAGCGCACCGGCGACATGGGCCGCGATGGTGCCCAGAAGGACCCATTGCAGCAGTTCATGCGCCGCGCCGAAGAGATGCGCCACGCGCTCGCTCTGGGGCACGAAGGGCAGCGCCTGACCGAAGGGCCAGAGGATCGGCGCGAAGCCCGAGGTGGCCGAATGGTGCAGCCAGCCCGCCAGAGGGGTCAGCAGCATCGTGGCATAGAGCAGCCAGTGCGCGGTGGACGCGGCGAGGGCCTCGGCCTTGCGGTCGCCGTGCAGCAGGCCGGGGTGGGGCTGGATCACGGCCCAGATCAGCCGCAGCGCGGCGGTCAGGAAGGCCAGCACGCCGAGGGTCTTGTGCAGCGAGAAGATCGTGGCGGCGCGCTCCAGCAGGGCGGCCTGTTCGGCACCGCTGGCCTGTGCGATCTGGTGCGAGGTGTTCGCGCCGAGGAACCCCAGCGGGAAGGCGCTCAGGATCAGCAGGGCGGTCAGCCAGTGGAAGGTCTTGGTGACGCCGCCGTAGCGGTCGGTCGTATTGGCGAGGGGCATCGTCGGGGTGCTCCGGGCAAGGATAAGGCCGCCCCAAGATATGCTGCCCTGCAGAAAGAGAAATCGCTGCACCCGCACGGTACCTGTGCGGGAATGCGCGAAGAGTTGCAACGTGGGGAGGGGCAGGGTATGCCCCCGCAAAACCAGAAATGGAGGGGCTCATGAGCCGTGCATTCGTGTTTCCGGGGCAAGGCGCCCAGACCATCGGAATGGGCAAGGCGCTTGCCGATGCCTACCCGGCCGCCAGGGCTGTCTTCGACGAAGTGGACGAGGCGCTCGGCGAGAGCCTGTCGTCCCTGATCTGGGAGGGCGAGGCCGAGACCCTGACCCTGACCCAGAACGCGCAGCCCGCGCTGATGGCGACCTCGCTGGCGGCGATGCGCGCGCTGGAAGCCGAGGGCGTGACGATCACCGATGCCGCCTTCGTGGCGGGCCATTCGCTGGGTGAATACTCCGCGCTTGCCGCCGCCGGGGCCCTGTCGATCGCCGATGCCGCGCGCCTGCTGCGCACCCGCGGCCGCGCCATGCAGGAGGCCGTGCCGGTGGGCGTAGGCGCCATGGCGGCGCTGCTGGGGCTCGACTTCGCCACCGCGCAGGCGGTGGCCGAGGAGGCCGCCCAGGGCGAGGTCTGCCAGGCGGCGAACGACAATGATCCGGGGCAGGTCGTGGTTTCGGGCCACAAGGCGGCCGTGGAACGCGCGGTGGAGATCGCCAAGGGCAAGGGCGCGAAACGCGCCGTGATGCTGCCGGTCTCCGCGCCCTTCCACTGCGCGCTGATGGCGCCTGCCGCCGAGGTGATGGCCGAGGCCCTCGCCGGTGTCACGCTGAATGCGCCGGCCGTGCCGGTGGTGGCCAACGTGCGCGCCGCCGCCGTGACCGATCCGGCCGAGATCCGCGCCCTGCTGGTGGAGCAGGTGACCGGCTCGGTCCGCTGGCGCGAGAGCGTGGCCTACATGGCCGGCGAAGGCGTGAGCGAGATCTGGGAAATCGGCGCGGGCAAGGCGCTGTCGGGCATGGTGCGGCGGATCGCCAAGGAGATCTCCTGCACCGCCGTAGGCACGCCCGAGGACGTGGCCAAGGCCGTCGAGGCGCTGAGGGGCTGAAGGCGGCCTTTGGTCTGCGTGGGGAGCGCCGGGGGCTTTGCGCCCCCGGACCCCCGCAGGATATTTGAGAACAGTGGATGATCGGGAGACCGGTCGGGAAATGGGCCGGAGCGTGCTTCGGTTTTGAGATCGGGGGGCGTGCCCCCTGGAACGAGCAGAGGGGCCGCGGGCCCTTCGACCGGGAGACATGAGATGTTTGATCTGACGGGTAAGGCGGCGCTGATCACGGGCGCTTCGGGCGGGATCGGCGGGGCGATTGCCAAGGCGCTGCATGGGGCGGGGGCCACGGTGGGCCTGTCCGGCACCCGCGAGGCGCCGCTGCAGGAGCTGGCGGCGGAACTGGGTGAGCGCGCCCATGTGCTGCCCTGCAACCTCGGTGACGCGGAGGCGGTGGAGGCGCTGCCGAAGGCGGCCATCGCGGCCATGGGCTCGCTCGATATCCTCGTGAACAACGCGGGCATCACGCGCGACCAGATCTTCATGCGGATGAGCGACGAGGACTGGCAGAGCGTGTTGGACGTGAACCTGACCTCGGCCATGCGGCTGTGCCGGGGCGTGATGCGCCCGATGATGAAGGCCCGCTGGGGCCGGATCATCAACATCTCCTCCATCGTGGGGGCCACCGGCAACCCCGGGCAGGTGAACTACGCCGCCGCCAAGGCGGGCATGGTGGGCATGACCAAGTCGATCGCCTACGAGGTCGCGTCGCGCGGGATCACGGCCAACGCCGTGGCGCCGGGCTTCATCGCCACCGCGATGACCGACAAGCTGAACGACGAGCAGAAGGCCAAGATCGACGGCCAGATCCCTGCGGGCCGCATGGGCCAGCCCGAGGAGATCGCCGCGGCGGTGCTGTATCTTGCCAGCCCCGAGGCGGGCTATGTCACGGGCACGACGCTGCACGTGAACGGCGGCATGGCGATGCTCTGATCCCGTGTCGGCGGGGCGGGAATCGCCCCGCCGCAGGCCGCCGGGCGACCGGGACAGCAGGCATCCGGACGGATGCGCCGGGGGCGTTCCAGGGGGCGCCCCCGGCTTTTTGGGCGGGGTGAAAGCGGATTTGGCGCAGGTTTTCTTTTCCGCCGCTTTTCAGCCGCTTGCGCCCATGCTCAAAGGGGGGCAGGCTTGCCGCCGGGGCGGTGGCCCCCATGTTTCGAAAGCGTTTGCCTCTCTTCACGCATGTGCTATAGGCGGCGCAGATTTTGCCGGGGGCGACCTGTTGCGCCGGCCGGTGTCCTGCATCCTGCAGGGTCGGAATCGCCCGCAAGGGCAGAAAATCGCGGCCCCCCAGGGGGCGAGGGCAAGAAACGGGCCTCCGGGCTCAACACACGTGAGGAAATGAAAATGAGCGATGTCGCAGACCGCGTGAAGAAGATCGTCGTCGAGCATCTGGGCGTTGAAGAGGACAAGGTGACCGAGAACGCTTCGTTCATCGACGACCTCGGCGCAGACAGCCTCGACACCGTCGAGCTGGTCATGGCCTTCGAAGAAGAGTTCGGGATCGAGATCCCCGACGATGCTGCCGAGACGATCCAGACCTTCGGCGACGCCGTGAAATTCATCAGCGAAGCTGTCTGATCGAGAGATTTCGCGCACCTTCCGGTGCCGAGCGGCCCTTGCCCCACCCGGGCGAGGGCCGTTTGCTATTGGGAGGGGCGGTTTCCAAGCGGGACCGGCGCGGCGACGGGGCCGTGGTGACACGGCCGGGTCGGGCGCTGAACCGGCAAGACTGAGCTGCGGAGACGGGCGGAGGACCGCCTTCTGACCTCCGCGTGATCTGGACGGGCGGCGGCCGCTCTTGCCCCTATGGGGGCAGGCGGGGTAAGAGCGTCGCGACAAGAAGCGAAGGGGCAAACACATGCGTCGTGTGGTTGTAACGGGTCTGGGGCTGGTGACGCCGCTGGCCTGCGGGGTCGAGGAAAGCTGGGCACGCCTGCTGGCCGGTCAATCGGGGGCGGGAACCATCACCCGTTTCGATGCCAGCCATCTGGCGACGGACTATGCCTGCGAAGTGCCGCATGGTGACGGCACCGATGGCACGTTCAATGCCGATGACTGGATGGAGCCGAAGGAGCGCCGCAAGGTCGACGACTTCATCCTGTACGGCATGGCGGCCGCCGACCAGGCGGTCAAGGACAGCGGCTGGATGCCCGAGGACGAGGAGGCGCGCTGCCGCACCGGCGTTCTGATCGGCTCCGGCATCGGCGGCCTGAACTCCATCGCCGAGACCGCCGTCCTGATCAAGGAACGCGGCCCCCGGCGGGTGTCGCCCTTCTTCATCCCCGGCGCGCTGATCAACCTGACCTCCGGGCAGGTCTCGATCCGCTACGGCTTCAAGGGCCCGAACCACTCTGTCGTGACCGCCTGTTCGACCGGCGCGCATGCCATCGGCGACGCGGCCCGTCTGATCCAGTGGGGCGATGCCGACGTGATGATCGCGGGCGGGGCCGAGGCCTCGATCAGCGAGATCGGGATCGCGGGCTTCAATGCCTGCAAGGCGCTCTCCACCAAGCGCAAGGATGATCCCAAGGCGGCAAGCCGGCCCTATGACGCGGACCGCGATGGTTTCGTCATGGGCGAGGGCGCGGGCATCGTGGTGCTGGAGGAATACGAGCACGCAGTGGCACGGGGCGCCAAGATCTACGGCGAATACCTTGGCTACGGGATGTCGGGCGATGCCTATCACATCACCGCGCCCGCCGAGGATGGCGACGGCGCCTTCCGCTCGATGACCGCCGCGCTGAAACGCGCGGGCATCACCCCGGACCAGGTGGATTACATCAACGCCCATGGCACCTCGACCATGGCGGACGTGATCGAACTGGCCGCGGTGGAGCGTCTGCTGGGCGAGGCCGCCAAGACCGCGACCATGTCCTCGACCAAGTCCGCCACCGGCCACCTGCTGGGCGCGGCGGGCGCGATCGAGGCGATCTTCTCGATCCTCGCGATGCGCGATCAGGTCGCGCCGCCGACGATCAACCTCGACAACCCGGCCGTGGAAACGCCGCTGGACCTCGCGCCGAACGTCAAGCGCGAGCGGGAAATCAACATCGTCCTGTCCAACAGCTTCGGCTTTGGCGGGACCAACGCGAGCCTCGTGTTCGGGAAAGTCCGCTGATGTGGAAGGCTGTCGCCTCCAATGCCCTGACCCTGCTGATCGTGGCGAGCTTCCTTCTGGGGGGCATCGTCCTGTGGGGCAAATCGCAATATTCCGACGCCGGTCCGCTGGCGGAGGCAATCTGCGTCCGGGTGCCCTCGGGCGGCAACATGTCCACGCTGTCCCGTGATCTGGAAGAGCGCGGCGCCGTGTCGAGCGGCGCCATCTTCCGGATCGGGGCGGATTACTCCGACAAGACGGACGAGTTGAAGGCCGGGAGCTTCCTCGTGCCGGCCGCGGCGTCGATGGAGTCCATCGTCGACATCGTGACCCGGGGCGGGGCCAACACCTGCGGCAGCGAGATCGTCTATCGCATCGGTGTGACCCGTTCGACCGTGGAACTGCGCGAGCTGGACCCGGCGACGGCGACCTATGTCGAACGCGCCGAGTTCGTGCCCGGCACGGATGAGCAACCCGCCGAGATCGCGACCGCCATGCAGGACACCGGCATGCGCTACCGCGTTCTTGTGGCCGAGGGCGTGACCTCCTGGCAGGTGGTGGAGTCACTGAAACGCTTCTCGCCGATGACGGGCGAGGTGTCGGCGGTGCCTGCGGAAGGGACGCTTGCGCCCTTCAGCTACGAGATCCGCAAGGGCGACGACCGGTTCGACCTGCTGGTCCGGATGCAGGAGCGTCAGCAGACGATCCTTGCCGCCGCATGGGAGAGCCGCGCCGACGATCTGCCCTTCGACACGCCCGAAGAGGCGCTGGTTCTGGCGTCGATCATCGAGAAGGAAACCGGCGTTCCGGACGAGCGCGGCACAGTGGCCAGCGTCTTCGTCAACCGCCTGCGCGAGGGCATGCGCCTGCAGACGGACCCGACGGTGATCTATGGCATCACCATGGGCGAGGGTGTTCTGGGCCGGGGCATCCGGCAGAGCGAACTGCGCGCGGAGACGCCCTACAACACCTACGTGATCACTGGCCTGCCGCCGACGCCCATCGCCAACCCCGGTGCCGCCAGCATCGAGGCGGCGGTGAACCCGCCCGAGACCGACTTCCGCTTCTTCGTGGCGGATGGGTCCGGTGGCCATGCCTTCTCGCGGACGCTGGAAGAGCATAACGCCAATGTCGCCAAGTGGCGGCAGATCGAGGCAGACCGCGCGACGCAGCCGAGCGGAAACTAACAAGGTCTTGCCGGAGGGTGCGTTAACCATCTGGCAAGACTTGATTTCTTGACACAGCGCACGGTCTCTCCTATAGGTTGTGCCATGCTGGACATGATGTGAAACGGCCCGGGGGCGACCCTGTGGGCCGTTTTTTCATGCTCTCTGCGGAGGTCCCACAAAAGAAAGGCATGAGCAGATGTCGAACAGACCTTCCGAAGAGGAGGGGCTGCGGCTCGACGAGGTGATGGCCTCGATCGAAGCGCAGCTTCTCGCAATGAAGGCGGATCTTGAGGCGCTCGGGGACCGGGTGCGTACAGGCGACGTCGGAAGCGTGCGGGACGCCACCCGCACGCTTTCGGACATACGGGCATGGTTGAAACTGGCGCTGGAGACGGAGGAGAAGCTCCATGAACGACGAAAGAGGTATCGCGGCGGCGGCTGGGAGATCGACATGGACGGGGCGCGGGATACGATCGGGCGCCGCCTGGATCGCCTCCGCGCTGCGGGATGTCCAATGCTCGTTTCTGAATGAGTTGGACGAGGGAGAGCTTATGGCTCTCCCTTTTTTGTTCGAGTTCTGGGCGATGGATCACCAGCTGCCCCCGGAGGGGGACTGGCGGACATGGGTGATCATGGGCGGGCGCGGCGCGGGCAAGACCCGGGCCGGGGCCGAATGGGTCCGCGCCCAGGTCGAGGGATCGGGGCCGCGCGATCCGGGCCGCTGCCGGCGCATCGCCCTGGTGGGCGAGACGGTGGACCAGGTGCGCGAGGTGATGGTCTTTGGCGAGAGCGGCCTGCTGGCCTGTTCACCGCCCGACCGGGTGCCGGAGTGGCAGGCGACCCGAAAGCGGCTGGTCTGGCCCAACGGCGCGGTGGCGCAGTTCTTCTCCGCCCATGAGCCCGAGGCCCTGCGCGGGCCGCAGTTCGACGGGGCCTGGGTCGACGAGCTGGCCAAGTGGAAGAAGGGCCGCGAGACCTGGGACATGCTGCAGTTCGGCCTGCGGCTGGGGGAGGACCCGCGGGTCTGCGTCACCACGACGCCGCGGAATGTGGGGGTGCTGAAGGAGCTGCTCCGGATGCCGAGCACGGTGGTGACCTCGGCCCCGACCGAGGCCAACGCGGCGAACCTCGCGGCGTCCTTCCTGGCCGAGGTGAAAGCCCGCTACGAGGGCACGCGGCTGGGGCGGCAGGAGTTGGAGGGCGTGCTGCTGGAGGACGTGGAGGGCGCGCTCTGGCATACGGCGGCGTTGGAGCGGGCGCGGGTGGATATCCTGCCCGAGATGGACCGCATCGTCGTGGCCGTCGATCCGCCGGTGACGGGGCACGCGGGATCGGACGCCTGCGGGATCGTGGTGGCGGGAGCGACCATGCGCGGCCCGGTGTCGGAGTGGCGCGCCTATGTGCTGGAGGATGCCTCGATCGCGGCGGCGAGCCCGGCGCAATGGGCGCAGGCGGCGATTGCCGCCATGGACCGCCACGGGGCCGAGCGGCTGGTGGCGGAGGTGAACCAGGGCGGCGATCTGGTGGAGAGCGTGCTGCGGCAGGTCGACCCGCTGGTGCCGGTGCGCAAGGTCCATGCAAGGCGTGGCAAGGCGGCGCGCGCCGAGCCGGTGGCGGCGCTCTATGAACAGGGGCGGGTGCGCCACGCGCGGGGGCTGGGCGTGCTGGAGGAGCAGATGTGTGCCATGACGACCGGGGGCTTTCAGGGCAGGGGCAGCCCGGACCGGGTGGACGCGCTTGTCTGGGCGCTGCACGAGTTGATGATCCTGCCGTCGCAGACCTGGCAGCAGCCGATGGTGCGCTCGCTATGAGGTGTGGCGTCCGCTCTTGGGGCGGGCGCCGGACGCGCGGACAGGGGATCGGGGCGGTCGCGCGCGGGACAGGGGCAGCCGGGGCCGTCTCGACGGTTTTGCCGGGGTTACCTGCAGGTGGCTTGGCGCCCCGCGCGACCGTCAGGGTGGCATCGCCGGGGCGGGCGCCGCGGGTGTTGCGCGGCGGCGTACGCCCCCCTCAACGGTCCTTAACTCTTTCTGCACATTCTCTCTCACACAGGCCGCGGCGCAAGCGGTCGGAGGGAGGCGCGGGAGGCCGCGTCGGGCAGTATCGAACCGGAGGGGCGCATGGGTGTGATCGACTTTTTCCGCAAGGACAGCGCAGTGCCGGAGGCCAAGGCCTCGGCGGCGGGGCCGGTGGTGGCACTGGCAGGCGCGGGCCGCGTGGCCTGGAGCCCGCGGGACACGGCGAGCCTGGCGCGGACCGGGTTCGCGGGCAATCCGGTGGGGTTCCGCGCGGTGAAGATGATCGCCGAGGCCGCTGCCGCACTGCCGCTGGTCTTGCAGGATGCGGAGCGCCGCTACGAGGCTCACCCGGTGCTGAGGCTGCTCGCGGCGCCGAACCAGGCACAGGGGCGGGCCGCGCTCTTCGAGGCGCTCTATGGCCAGTTGCTGCTGACCGGGAATGGCTACCTCGAGGCTGTCGCTGGGGAGGCGGGCGCTCCAGTGGAGTTGCATGTGCTCCGCTCGGACCGGATGGCGCTGGTGCCCGGCGCGGATGGCTGGCCGGTGGCCTACGAGTATCGCGTCGGAGGGCGCAAGCATCGCTTCGACGTGACGGGCGGACGGCCGCCGGTCTGTCACGTGAAGATGTTTCACCCGCAGGATGATCATTATGGCCTCTCGCCGTTGCAGGCGGCGGCGCAGGCGCTCGATGTGCACAATGCCGCCTCGCGCTGGTCCAAGGCGCTTCTGGACAATGCGGCGCGGCCCTCGGGGGCGATCGTCTATCGCGGTGCGGACGGGCAGGGGAGCATGACGGCAGAGCAGTTCGCCCGGCTCTCGTCCGAAATGGAGGCGCATCACCAGGGCGCGCGCAACGCGGGCCGGCCGATGCTGCTGGAGGGCGGGTTGGACTGGAAGCCCATGGGGTTCTCGCCCTCGGACATGGAGTTCCACCGCACGAAGGATGCTGCCGCGCGGGAGATCGCGCTGGCCTTCGGGGTGCCGCCGATGCTGCTGGGGATCCCGGGCGAGGCGACTTATGCGAATTACCAGGAGGCGCACCGGGCCTTCTATCGGCTGACCGTCCTGCCGCTGGTGGCCAAGGTCACGGCAGCGGTGGGCGAATGGCTGGCGGGCTTTGCCGGCGAGGCGCTTGAGCTGAAGCCCGACCTCGACCAGGTGCCCGCGCTTTCGGCGGAGCGGGACGCGCAGTGGCGCCGGGTGAACGAGGCCGCCTTCCTGACCGATCCGGAGAAGCGCGCCCTTCTGGGCCTGCCGCCGGTGGCCGTCGATGGGTGAGGCGCGGCGTTACGGGTTCGAGAGTTTCGACTGTGCCCCTGCGCTGCGGCTGGAGGCACAGGAGCAGGTCGCGCGGATGCAGGCCGAGCAGATGAACGCGCGGCTCGACAGGCTGGAGGGGCTGATCGAACGGCTCGAGCGGCGCCTGTGGCTGACGGTCTTTGCTGTGGTGGGCGCGATCCTCGGACAGGCGGGGCAGTCAATCATGGAGCGGCTCGTGTGAGGCGGAGCGAGAAGAATTTTCGCAAATTCTTCTCAAAATTCTTCGAAGAATTTTGGGCGTGGGCCGAGGGGGATGTGCATGGAACTGGAACGGAAATTCAGCCGCATCGGGACGGCGCTGACGGTGAGCGATGGCGCTGTGATCGAGGGCTATGCCTCGCGCTTCGGCGCGGCGGACCAGGGCGGCGACGTGGTGCAGGCGGGGGCCTATGCGGCCTCGCTGGCCGGTCTGGCACGGGAGGGACGGCGGGTGAAGATGCTCTGGCAGCATGACCCGGCGCAGCCCATCGGCGTCTGGGAGGAGGTCCGCGAGGACGCCACCGGGCTCTGGGTCAAGGGGCGCATCCTGGAGAGTGTCGAGAAGGGCCGCGAGGCCTCGGCGCTGCTGCAGGCGGGGGCGATCGACGGGTTGTCGATCGGCTATCGCACCAAGCGGGCGCAGAAGGACAGCGGGGGCGGCAGGCTCCTGACCGAACTGGAGCTTTGGGAGGTGTCCCTGGTGACCTTCCCGATGCTTCCGAGCGCGCGGGTCGCGGGCAAGGGCGAGACGCCCGCCGCCCCCGACTGGCGCGGGATCGCCGCGGCCTTCGGTGCGGCGGCAGAGGAGATGGCGGCGCTGCGCGACGCCTGAGCAACCCGGAACCGGGAGAGGGAAATGACGAGAACCGAGACGACGGCTCGGGCCGGGGAAGATCTGTCTGCCGACAGCTCTCCGACCGGGCAGGCCACGACCGCGATTGCGGCATTCATGCGGCAGTTCAAGGGCTTCCGCGACGATGTTCATCAGAAGTTTCAGCAACAGGAAGAGCGCATGACCAAGCTTGACCGGAATTCCCTGCGCGTCGCGCGCCCCCATCTTGCCTCGGCCGCCGAGACCGAGGCCCCCCACCAGAAGGCCTTCGCCGCCTATCTGCGCAGCGGGGACGACGATGCCCTGCGCGGGCTGGAGCTGGAGGGCAAGGCAATGTCCACCGTTTCGGGCGACGGCGGCTATCTCGTCGATCCCGAGACCTCGGAGACGATCCGCTCGACCCTGGCCGGCGCGGCCTCGATCCGCCAGATCGCCAACGTGGTGAACGTGGAGGCGACCTCCTACGACGTGCTGATCGACCAGAGCGATCTTGGCTCCGGCTGGGGCGACGAGACCTCTCAGGCGGAGACCGGCACGCCGCAGATCGAGCGCATCTCGATCCCGCTCTACGAGTTGTCGGCCCTGCCCAAGATCAGCCAGCGGCTGCTGGATGACAGCGCGTTCGACATCGAGGGCTGGCTGGCGGGCCGGATCGCGGACAAGTTTTCGCGCGCGGAGGCGGCGGCCTTCGTCACCGGCGACGGCAGCGACAAGCCCACGGGCTTCCTGACCCATACCATCGTGGCGAACGGCAGCTGGTCCTGGGACACGCTGGGCTATGTGGCGACGGGTGCGGACGGCGCCTTTGCCGGGGCCAACCCGGGTGATGCGGTGATCGACCTCGTCTATGCGCTTGGTGCGCGGTACCGGGCGAACGGCACCTTCGTGATGAACTCCAAGACCGCCGGCGCGGTGCGCAAGATCAAGGACCTCGACGGGCGGTTCCTGTGGTCCGACGGTCTGGCCGCTGGCGAGCCTGCGCGTCTGCTGGGCTATCCGGTGCTGATCGCCGAGGACATGCCGGACATCACGACCGGCGCCTGTGCCATCGCCTTTGGCGATTTCGCGGCCGGCTACACGGTGGCCGAGCGTCCGGACCTGCGCATCCTGCGCGATCCCTTCAGCGCCAAGCCCCACGTGCTCTTCTACGCCACCAAGCGCGTGGGCGGCGACGTGAGCGATTTCGCCGCGATCAAGCTGCTGAAATTCGCGGCCTCCTGACGGGGGTGGCGATGGGGCGGGCCGGGTGACCGGCCTGTCCCGGCGCGTGCCGCCGGGTTTGGCGTTGTCCAGCTGCTCCCTCCGTTCGAGCAACGCGGGTGGCACGCGTCGCAGGACGCGGAGGGGTGAGGGAAAGGGGCTTTCATGCTGATCGAAGAGAACGAGGTGCCGCTGGCCGCTTTGCCGATCGAGGCCTTCAAGTCGCATCTGCGGCTGGGGACCGGGTTCAGCGAAACCACGGTGCAGGACGCGGTGCTGGAGGGGTTCCTGCGGGCGGCCCTGGCCGCGATCGAGGGGCGGACCTCGAAGGCGCTGCTGGCGCGGGACTTCGCCTGGGAGGTGCGGGGCTGGCAGGATCCGGCGGGACAGCCGATGCCGCTGGCGCCGGTGAGCGCCCTGCTGGAGGTGGTGCGGATCGCGGCGGAGGGCGCGGAGACGGTGCTGGATACGGCGCTCTTCCGGCTGGTGGCGGATGCCCATTGCCCGATGCTGGCCCCGGTGGCCACGCTGCTGCCCTCGGTGCCGACGGGCGGTGCGATGCGGGTGCGGTTCACGGCCGGATACAGCACCACCTGGGGCGATCTGCCCGCCGATCTGGCGCAGGCGGTGCTGCTGCTGGCCGCGCATTACTACGAGTTCCGCAGCGAGACGGCTCTGACGCAGGGCTGCATGCCCTTTGGTGTGACGGCGCTGCTGGAGCGGTATCGCGTCGTGCGACTTGGCGGTGGAGTGGTGCAATGATCCCGCGGCTGAACCGGGCGCTGCAGCTGGAGACCGCGCAGCGGATCGCAGATGGCGCGGGTGGGTTTTCGGAGGTTTGGCAGGGGCTTGGCACGGTCTGGGCCGAGGTTTCGGCCCGCGGCGCGGGGCGCGAGCGGGGCGGCGAGGCGCTGCCGCTGGGACAGGTCGGCTGGCGGATCGTGGTGCGTGGCGCCGCGCAGGGCGACCCGGTGCGCCCGCAGGCGGGGCAGCGGTTCCGGGAGGGCGCGCGGGTCTACCGCATCCTCGCGGTGGCGGAGCGTGATCCGGCGGGGCGGTACCTGACCTGCTTTGCAAGCGAGGAGGCGGTGGCATGAGCTACGGCGTATCGGCGGCCTTGCAGAAGGCGGTCTACCAGAGGCTGACGGCGGATGCGGCGCTGGCGGCGCTGGTGGGGACGGACATCTTCGATGCGCCCCCCAGCGGCACGGTGCCCGCGACCTACGTGAGCCTCGGACCCGAGGTGGCGCGGGACGCCTCGGACAAGACGGGCGCGGGGGCGCTGCACGATTTCACGGTGACGGTGATCACCGATGCGGCAGGGTTCCAGCTGGCCAAGGACGTGGCGGCGGCGGTGGGCGATGCCCTGCAGCAGCCGATGCCCGCGCTGGAGCGCGGCACGCTGATCTGGCTGGGCTTCCGCCGTGCCAAGGCACAGCGCGAGGGCGCGGAGCAGTTGCGGCGGATCGACCTGACCTTCCGGGCGCGGGTCGAGGACGCCTGAGACATATGGCTGACATGGAGCGCGCGCCGGAGCGGGCGCGGAACAACTCTTTGGAGGGACTGAGATGACGGCTCAGAACGGCAAGGATCTTCTGATCAAGGTGGACATGACCGGCGACGGCCTGTTCGAGACCATCGCGGGGCTGCGCGCCACGCGGATCGCCTTCAACGCGCAGAGCGTGGACGTGACCAGCCTGGAAAGCCAGGGCGGCTGGCGCGAGCTGCTGGCCGGGGCGGGCGTGCGTTCGGCCCAGATCAGCGGGGCCGGGGTCTTCAAGGACGCGGGCAGCGACGAACGCACGCGGCAGATCTTCTTCGACGGTGAGACGCCGGAGTTCCAGGTGATCATCCCGGATTTCGGCGTGGTCGAGGGCGCCTTTCAGGTGACGGCGATCGAGTACGCGGGCGCCCACGACGGCGAGGCGACCTACGAGATGGCCATGTCCTCGGCCGGGGCGCTGAGTTTCACGGCGATCTGATGGGCAATCCCTGGGCAGGCGAGGTTACGCTGGTGATCGACGGCACGCCGCGGCGGCTGAAGCTGACGTTGGGGGCGCTTGCGGAGCTGGAGGCGGGGCTGGGAGACGACAGCCTCGTTGCGCTGGTGGAGCGGTTCGAGGCGGGCCGGTTTTCCGCCCGCGACCTGCTGGCGCTGATCCTTGCCGGGCTCAGGGGCGGGGGCTGGCAGGGGCGGGCCGAGGAGTTGGCGCAGGCCGAGATCGAGGGCGGTCCCATGGGGGCGGCCCGGGCGGCGGCGGAATTGCTGGCGCGGGCCTTTACCGTGCCGGGCGGGGCTGATGGCCCGGTTTGACTGGCCCGCGCTGATGGTGGCCGGGCTGCGGGGATTGGGCCTGCGACCGGCGGAGTTCTGGGCGCTGACGCCTGCCGAGCTGCGGCTGATGCTGGGGCAGGCGGGCGGTGCGGCGCCCCTGGCGCGGCAGCGGCTGGACGCGCTGCTGGCGGCCTATCCGGATGAAAGGACACGGGATGGAGAGTGAGGGGATCGAGGACCTTGCCCTGCAGGTGGAGGCGCTGGACGCCTCTCTGGGGCAGGCGGCGGGGATGGCCGCGGCCTTCGACGGCGAGTTGCGGCGGATGCGCGGCGCGCTGTCCGAGACCGGCAAGGACGTGCAGGTGCTGGAGAAGGGCCTGAGCCGCGGGCTGCGCCGGGCGCTGGATGGCGTGGTCTTCGACGGGATGAAACTGTCGGAGGCGCTCTCCACCGTGGCGCAGTCGATGGTGAACACGGCCTATTCCGCCGCGGTGCGTCCGGTGACCGATCACGTCGGCGGGCTGATGGCGCAGGGCGTGGGGGCGCTGGTCCAGGGGATGCTGCCCTTTGCCAATGGCGCGGGCTTTGCGCAGGGGCGGGTGATGCCCTTTGCGCAGGGCGGCGTGGTCAACGGGCCCACGCTCTTCCCGATGCGGGGCGGCACCGGGCTGATGGGTGAGGCGGGGCCGGAGGCGATCATGCCGCTGGCCCGTGGGCCCGATGGCCGGCTGGGGGTGCGCAGCGACGGCGGCGGCCCGGTGCAGGTGGTGATGAATATCCAGACCCCGGACGTGGAGGGCTTCCGCCGCTCGCAGAGCCAGGTCGCCGCACAGATGTCCCGCGCGCTGAGCCGCGGGCAGCGCAACCGCTAGGAGGGCGCGATGAGTTTTCACGAGGTGAGATTTCCCGCCAGCCTGAGCTTCGGCTCCACCGGCGGGCCGGAGCGGCGCACGGAGATCGTGACGCTGGCCAATGGCTTCGAGGAGCGCAACAGCCCCTGGGCGCAGTCGCGCCGCCGCTATGACGCGGGGGTGGCAATGCGCTCGCTCGACGACGTGGAGGCGCTGATCGGCTTCTTCGAGGCGCGGCAGGGGCAGCTGCACGGGTTTCGCTGGAAGGACTGGGCGGACTACAAGTCCTGTCTGCCGAGCGCGACTGTGGCCTTCGACGATCAGGAGATCGCGCGGGGTGACGGCGTGGAGCGGTTGTTCCAGCTGGTGAAGACCTATCGCTCGGGGCTGCAGAGCCACGCGCGGGAGATCACCAAGCCGGTGGCGGGCACGGTGCGCGTGGGCGTGGCAGGTGACGAGTTGCAGGAAGGCGTGCACTACGAGATCGACACGGCGACGGGGCTGGTGACACTGGCGGAGGTCCCGGCAGAGGGGGCCGTGGTCTCCGCCGGGTTCGAGTTCGACGTGCCGGTCCGTTTTGACACGGATCGGGTGCAGGTCTCGGTCGCCTCGTTCCGGGCGGGGGACGTGCCCAATGTACCGGTTGTGGAGCTGCGGGTCTGATGGCGTTTCATGCAGGGCTGAAGGCCCATCTGGAGAGCGGGGCGACCACGCTCTGCCATGCGTGGAGCGTGGTGCGGCGCGATGGTGTCGTGCTGTGGTTCACCGATCATGATCGGGATTTGGCCTTTGACGGCATGGTGTTCCGGGCGGACAGCGGGCTGAGCGCGCTTGCCCTGACGCAGGGCACCGGGCTGTCGGTGGACAATTCCGAGGCCATCGGGGCACTGACCGGCGGCGCGCTGACCGAGGCGGATATCGAGGCCGGGCGGTTCGACGGCGCCGCGCTGCGCTGCTGGCTGGTGAACTGGGCCGAGGTGGCGGAGCGCCAGCTGATCTTTCGCGGCACCATGGGCGAGATCCGCCGCGCGGGCGGGGCGTTCCGGGCAGAACTGCGCGGGCTGACCGAGGCGCTGAACGTCGAACGCGGGCGGGTCTACCAGCGGCCCTGCGGGGCGGTGCTGGGGGATGCGGCCTGTGGCGTCGATCTGGACGCGCCGGGCTATGCCACGGAACTGCCGGCGGAGGGTGTGGTGGAGAACGTGCGGTTCGAGTTCGCCGCGCTGAACGGCTTCGAGCCGGGGTGGTTCACCCGCGGCCAGTTGGTGGTGCTGAGCGGTGCGGGCGCGGGGCTACGCGGCAGTGTGAAGCGCGACCGGGTGATCGACGGGGTGCGACGGGTGGAGCTGTGGACGCCGCTGCGGGCCGAGATCGCGCCGGGCGACCTGCTGCGGCTGGAGGCGGGCTGTGACAAGCGGTTCGAGACCTGTCGGCTGAAGTTCGACAACGGTCTGAACTTCCAGGGCTTCCCGGACATTCCCGGCGAGGACTGGGTGATGGTGCAACCGGTGCGCAGCGGCGAGATCTCGGGCGGGAGCCGGAGATGAGCGGCGCGATCGGCGGCGAGGTGGTGCGCGCGGCGCGGGGCTGGATCGGCACGCCCTACCGGCATCAGGCCTCGGTCAAAGGGGCGGGGACCGATTGCCTCGGCCTGCTGCGCGGGGTCTGGCGCGAGGTGCTGGGGACGGAGCCGGAAGCGGTGCCCGCCTATAGCCGCGACTGGTCCGAGCCGCAGGGCGACGAGGCGCTGTGGCGCGCGGCGCGGCGGCATCTGCGCGTGACCGGGCAGGTGGCCCCGGGCGACGTGCTGCTCTTCCGGATGCGGGAGGGCGCGGTGGCCAAGCATCTGGGGCTGGCGGCGGAGGTGGGCGCTCGGCCCACGTTCATCCACGCCTATTCCGGCCACGCGGTCGTGGAAAGCCCGCTGAGCGCCCCCTGGGCGCGGCGCATCGTGGCGCGATTTGCCTTTCCCGAGAGGAGCTGAGACATGGCGACGATCCTTCTATCTGCCGTCGGTGCGGCGGTTGGCGGTTCCCTCGGGGGCTCGGTCCTTGGGCTTTCTGCCGCGGTGGCGGGCCGCTTCGTGGGCGCGACCGTCGGGCGGGTCATCGACCAGTCGCTGATGGGACGTGGCTCTGACGTGATCGAGAGCGGGCGGATCGACCGGTTCCGCCTGACCGGTGCGGGCGAGGGCGAACCGGTGGCGCGGCTGCATGGCCGGATGCGGGTGGCGGGGCAGGTGATCTGGGCCTCGCGCTTCACCGAGGAGGTAACCACCAGCGGCGGCGGCAAGGGCGCGCCCGCAAGGCCCACGGTGGAGCGGCACAGCTATTCGGTGAACCTTGCGATCGCGCTCTGCGAGGGGGAGATTTCCGGCGTGGGGCGCATCTGGGCCGATGGCGGTGAGATCGCGCGCGATGACCTGACCCTGCGGGTCTATCGCGGCGGTGCGGATCAGCTGCCCGATCCCAAGATGGAGGCCGTGGAGGGCGCGGGGCTGGTACCGGCCTATCGCGGCACGGCCTATGTGGTGATCGAGGACCTCGACCTTGCGCCCTATGGCAACCGGGTGCCGCAGTTTTCCTTCGAGGTGATGCGACCCGCGCCGGAGGCCTTGCCGGGTGCCGGGGATGTGCCGCCGCGCGCGGTCAGGGCCGTCGCGATGATGCCGGGGACGGGGGAATACACGCTGGCCACGACGCCGGTGAGCTTCGATCTGGGCGCGGGGCAGGTGCGCATGGCGAATGTGAACTCGCCCTCCGGCAAGAGCGACTTCTCCTCGTCACTGGACCAGCTTGAGGCGAGCCTGCCGAACTGCGGTGCCGTCTCGCTCGTGGTGAGCTGGTTCGGCGACGACCTGCGGATGAGCGCCTGCGAGTTGCGGCCCCGGGTCGAGCAGGGGGAGCAGGACGGCACGGGGATGCCGTGGCAGGTGGCGGGCGTTGCCCGTGCCGCCGCAGGGCTGGTGCCGCGCGACCTGGAGGACCGCCCGGTCTATGGCGGCACGCCCGCCGATGCCGCCGTGGTCGAGGCGATCCGCGAGATGACGGCGCGGGGGCAGGAGGTGATGTTCTATCCCTTCATCCTGATGACCCAGCAGGCGGAGAACGGGCTGAGCGACCCCCATACCGGGGCCGCGGATCAACCGGTGCTGCCGCGGCGCGGGCGGATCACGCTGGCGGCGGCACCGGGCCAGCCGGGGAGCAGCGACGGCACGGCGGCGGCGGACGTGGAGGTGTCGGAGTTCTTCGGCACGGCATCGGCGAGCGATTTCACCGTGGGCGATGGCGAGGTGAGCTATTCCGGCCCCGACGCGTGGCGTTACCGCCGCTTCGTGCTGCACTACGCGGCGCTCTGCGCGGCAGCGGGCGGGGTCGAGAGCTTCTGTATCGGTTCCGAAATGGTCGGCCTGACCACGGTGCGCGGGGCGGCAGGCTATCCGGCGGTCGAGGCCCTGCGGCAGTTGGCGGGAGAGGTGCGCGCGCTGCTGGGGCCGGGGTGCAAGATCTCCTATGCCGCGGATTGGTCGGAGTATTTCGGCCACCACCCACAGGATGGCTCGGGCGATGTGCGGTTCCATCTCGATCCGCTGTGGGCCGATCCGGAGATCGACTTCATCGGGATCGACAACTACCTGCCGCTTTCCGACTGGCGCGAGGGCGAGGATCACCTCGATGCGGGCTGGGGCACGATCTATGACCTCGACTACCTGCGCAGCGGGGTCGAGGGCGGCCAGTATTACGACTGGTACTACCACTCGCCCGAGGCCGAGGCGGCACAGATCCGCACCCCGATCGAGGACGGCGCATATGGTGAGCACTGGGTCTATCGCACCAAGGATATCCGGGGCTGGTGGGACCATCTGCATTACGAGCGGATCGGCGGGGAACGACAGGCGGTGCCCACGGGCTGGCAGCCGGGCATGAAGCCGGTGCGCTTCACGGAGCTTGGCTGTGCCGCCGTGGACAAGGGGACCAACGAGCCGAACAAGTTCCTCGACCCGAAGTCGTCGGAAAGCGCGTTGCCGCGCCATTCGACCGGGCGGCGCGATGACCTGATCCAGATGCAGTACCTGACGGCGGTCCTGTCGCACTGGGGCGCGAACAATCCGCAGTCCGAGGTCTATGGCGGGCCGATGCTGGACCTGAACCACGCCTATGTCTGGGCCTGGGACGCGCGGCCGTTTCCGTTTTTCCCCGCCGCGCTCGACACCTGGGCGGATGGCGAAAACTACGCGCGCGGGCACTGGATCACGGGCCGCGCCGCCGGGCGCGACCTTGCCTCGATCGTGGCCGAGATCTGCGAGGGTGCGGAGGTGGCCGACTATGATGTCAGCGGGCTGCATGGTTACGTGGCGGGCTATGTCGAGGACCGGGTGATGCCGGGGCGGGCGGCGCTGCAACCGCTGATGCTGCGCTTCGGCTTCGACGCGGTGGAGCGTGACGGGCAACTTGTGTTCCGGATGCGCGATGGCCGCGTCGATGCAGAGGTGGCGGAAGCGGCCCTTGCCCTGCACCCCGAGATCGAGGGCACGCTGGAGGAGACCCGCGCGCCGGAGGCGGAACTGACCGGCCGGGTGCGCGTGCGTTTCCTGCAGGGCGAGGCCGATTACGCCGTGATCGCCGAGGAGGCGGTGCTGCCCGGCGAGGACACCGGCGCGGTCTCCGCCTCGGAGCTTCCGATGGTGCTGAGCCGGGGCCTTGGCCGGCAGGTGGCGGAGCGCTGGCTGAGCGAGGCGCGGCTGGCGCGCGACAGCCTGCGGCTGGCCCTGCCGCCCTCCCGCGGAGACCTCGGCCCGGGCGACGTGCTGCGGGTGGGGGAGCGGGGGTTCTTCCGGCTCGACCGGGTGGAGCGGGCGGGTGCGCTGCTGGCGGAGGCGGTGCGGATCGAGCCCGAGACCTATCGCCCAGTCGACATGGACGAGGACAGCGTGGCGCTGTCGCAGTTCGTGCCGCCGGTGCCGGTCTTCCCGCTCTTCCTCGACCTGCCGCTGATGCGCGGCGAGGAGGTGCCCCATGCGCCGCATCTGGCGGTGACCTCGGTGCCCTGGCCCGGGTCGGTGGCGCTCTATGCCTCGGATCAGGACAGCGACTATGCGCTGAACCGGACGCTCGCGTTGCGGGCGACGGTCGGGGTGACGCAGACGGCGCTTGAGGCCGGGCCGGTGGGGCGGATCGACCGGGGCGCGGGGCTCTCGGTCCGGCTCACCTCCGGCGGGCTTTCCTCGATTAGTGACGCGGCGCTCCTGTCGGGCGGCAACCTCATGGCGATCGGGGACGGCACCCCGGGCGGATGGGAGCTGTTCCAGTTCCGCGATGCCGTGTTGACGGGCGAGAACACCTATCTCCTCTCGCACCGGCTGCGCGGGCAGTTCGGCACGGATGTGGCGATGCCGGAGGCCTGGCCCGAAGGCTCCTACGTGGTGCTGATGAACGGCGCGGGCCAGCAGATCGATCTGGCGCTGGCGCAGCGGCGCATGGCGCGGCACTACCGCATCGGGCCGGCGCAGCGGGCGGTGTCGGACCCGTCCTACCGGCACGAGACATGGGCCTTCGACGGGATCGGCCTGCGGCCCTATGCGCCCTGTCACCTGGCCGTGGACGAGAGCGGCGGCGACCTCGGCTTCCACTGGGTGCGGCGGACGCGGATCGACGGCGACAGCTGGGACGGGATCGAGGTGCCGCTGGGGGAGGAGAGCGAGAGCTATCTCGTCCGCGTGGTGCAGGGCGGCGCGATCCGGCGCGAGGTGATCACCACCGCGCCCGGTTGGACCTACGGTGCCGCGGCCCGTGCCGCCGACGGCCTGACCGGGCTGGCGGCGCTTGAGGTGGCCCAGGTCTCGGCCAGTTTCGGCGCGGGGGCGGTGGCGCGGCTGGTCTTCGCGGCCTGATGCGCGGCTCTCCCACGCCCGGGCGGCACTCGGAGCCTCTCCCTGCCGCGTGCCAGAGCGATCATCCCGCGTGATCCCCCCGATCACCCCATTGCGTTTTCGCCTCCCGGGCTTATCTGCTACACTCAGACGCAAAGGAGAGGTCCCGATGCCCGAAACACGCGCCAAACTGGCAGAGCTGGACCCGGTCTGGGCCCGTATCACCCGCGAGGCCGAAGAGGCGATCCGGGACGAACCCCTGCTGGGCGGGCTGATCCATTCCTCCGTGCTGCACCATCCCTCGCTGGAACGGGCCCTTGCCTATCGCATCTCGGCCAAGCTGGCCTCGCACGAGATGTCGGAGCAGATCCTGCGCGAGATCTGCGACGAAGCCTATGCCTCCGAGCCCGAACTCGCCAATGCCGCCCGGGCCGACATCGCGGCGGTCTATGACCGCGACGCGGCCTGCCACCGGTTCCTGCAGCCGGTGCTCTACTTCAAGGGCTTCTTCGCGCTTCAGGCGCACCGGGTGTCACACTGGCTCTGGCAGCAGGGCCGCCGCGACCTGGCCTATTTCTTCCAGATGCGCCTGTCCGAGCTCTTCGCCATCGACATCCACCCCAATGCCCGGATCGGCAAGGGGATCATGATGGACCACGCCCATGCCATCGTGGTGGGTGAGACGGCGGTGGTGGGCGACAATGTCTCAATGCTGCATTCGGTGACCCTCGGCGGGACCGGCAAGGAGGAGGAAGACCGTCACCCCAAGATCGGCGATGGCGTCCTCATCGGCGCAGGCGCCAAGGTGCTCGGCAATATCAAGGTGGGCCATTGCTCGCGCATCGCGGCGGGCTCCGTCGTGCTGCACGAGGTCCCGCCCTGCACGACCGTGGCCGGCGTTCCGGCCAAGATCGTGGGCGAGGCGGGCTGCGCCCAGCCGTCCATGAGCATGGACCAGATCCTGCGCGGCTGACGGCTGGGCCGAGACGGTCGGGTCCACCCGTCGCTCCACGACACCCCGAGTCAGGCGGCACTGCGCGTGCCGTCAAGAGGTGTGTCGGATCGGTTTCGCAGATTGCGCGTCTGACCTTCATCTTTCCAGAAATACTCCGGGGGAATTGGCCGCAGGCCAAGGGGGCAGCGCCCCCACTTTCCCGTCCCGTCTTCACCCACGCGCTGTCTGACCGCACGCCGGGACCGCAGGTCCCGGTGCCGCACAAAGAAATCGCGCCCCCGTCAGGGGGCGCGTCATTCAGGTCAGACCCGGCAGGTCAGACCCGGCCCGCCAATCGGGTTGGCGCACCGGGCGAGCGGGCCTCAGGCCAGCATCACCATCGGGTTCTCGAGGTTCTCGACGATGGCCTTCAGCAACTCTGCGCCAAGCGCGCCGTCGATCACCCGGTGATCGACCGAGAGCGTCACCGACATGACGGTGGCCACTTCGATCTCGCCCGCGTCGTTGACCACAGGCTTCTTCACGCCCGAGCCGACCGCGAGGATCGCGCCATGGGGCGGGTTGATCACGGCGTCGAAGTTGTCGATGCCGAACATGCCGAGGTTGGAGATCGCGAAGGAGCCGCCTTGGTACTCGTGCGGCGCCAGCTTGCGGTCGCGTGCCCGGGTGGCGAGGTCCTTCATCTCGGCCGAGAGGGCCGAGAGCGACTTCATGTCCGCGTCCTTCAACACCGGCGTGAAGAGCCCGCCTTCGATCGCCACGGCCACGGCCACGTCGGAGGGTTTCAGCTCCAGCACGCGGTCACCGGCCCAGACGGCATTCGCCTTCGGCACCGATTGCAGCGCAAGGGCGCAGGCCTTGATGATGAAGTCGTTGACCGAGAGCTTCACGCCGCGGCCTTCCAGCTGCTTGTTCAGCTGGGCGCGGAACTTCATCAGCGCGTCGAGCTTGATGTCGCGGCGCAGGTAGAAGTGCGGGATCGTCTGCTTGGCCTCGGTCAGACGGCCGGCGATGGTCTTGCGCATCCCGTCCAGCTTGACCTCGGTGAAGGCGCGACCCTCGTACATCTTGAGCACGGCATCGGTCGAGGGGCCGGCAGAGGCGGCAGCCGCAGCGGCAGGAGCCGCAGCCGCGGCTTTCGGGGCCTCGGCGGCCTTGGGCGCGGCGGTGGCTTTCTCCACGTCGGCCTTCACGATCCGGCCATGGGGGCCGGTGCCACTGATCTGGGTCAGGTCCAGACCCTTGTCCGCCGCGATGCGACGGGCCAGCGGCGAGGCGAAGATACGCGTGCCGTCCGTGGTCTGCGGCGCGGCCGGCGCGGGGGCGGCAGACGCGGCGGCATCGGCCTTGGGGGCCTCGTCCGACTTGGCTGCTGCCGGGGCTGCGGCCGGGGCAGGGGCCGAGACATCGCCGATGTCATCGGCGCTCTCGCCCTCTTCCAGCAGCACGGCGATGGGCGTGTTCACCTTCACGCCCTCGGTGCCCTCGGCGATCAGGATCTTGCCGATCACGCCTTCGTCCACGGCTTCGAATTCCATCGTCGCCTTGTCGGTCTCGATCTCGGCCAGCAGGTCACCGGAGGAGACGGTGTCGCCCTCCTTGACCAGCCATTTCGCCAGCGTGCCTTCCTCCATCGTGGGGGAGAGGGCGGGCATCAGGATTTCTGTGGGCATCGCTCCGCTCCTTACCGATAGGTGACTTTTTTCACCGCCGCGATGACCTCATCTGTGGTCACCAGCGCCAGCTTTTCGAGGTTGGCCGCATAGGGCATCGGCACGTCCTTGCCCGTGCAGTTGATCACCGGCGCATCGAGGTAGTCGAAGGCGCGTTCCATGATCGTTGCGGACAGGTGGTTGCCGATCGAGCCGACGGGGAAGCCTTCTTCGACCGTGACGCAGCGGTTGGTCTTCATGACCGAGGCCAGCACGGTGTCGTAGTCGATCGGGCGCAGGGTGCGCAGGTCGATCACTTCCGCCGAGATGTCCTCTTCCGCCAGCTTGTCCGCGGCTTCGAGCGCGTATTGCATGCCGATGCCGAAGGAGACGATGGTCACGTCGGTGCCTTCGCGCCAGACGCGGGCCTTGCCGAAGGGGATCGCCAGGTCCTCGATGTCCGGCACCTCGAAGGAGCGGCCGTAGAGGATCTCGTTTTCCAGGAAGATCACCGGGTTGGGATCGCGGATGGCGGTCTTCATCAGGCCTTTGTAGTCGGCGGCCGAGTAGGGCATCACGACCTTGAGGCCGGGGATCATCGCGTACCATGCCGCGTAGTCCTGGCTGTGCTGCGCGCCCACGCGAGCGGCGGCACCGTTCGGACCGCGGAAGACCATGGGCGCGCCCATCTGGCCACCGGACATGTAGAGCGTCTTGGCGGCGGAGTTGATGATCTGGTCAATCGCCTGCATGGCGAAGTTGAAGGTCATGAACTCGACGATGGGCTTGAGCCCGCCGAAGGCCGCGCCGACCGCGATCCCGGCAAAGCCGTGTTCGGTGATCGGCGTGTCGATGATCCGCTTGGCGCCGAATTCGTCGAGCAGGCCCTGGGACACCTTGTAGGCGCCCTGGTACTCGGCGACTTCCTCGCCCATGAGATAGACGTTCTCGTCGCGGCGCATCTCTTCGGCCATGGCGTCGCGCAGCGCTTCGCGGACCGTCTGGGTCTTCATCGGCGCATCCGCCGGCCAGTCGGGCGAGGCGTTGGACTTGGGCGCGTCCGGGGCGGGCTCGGCCGCCTTGGCGGGGGCTTTCGCCTCCTCGGCGGGGGCCTCGGCGCTGGCGGCGGGGGCGGCTGAGACATCACCGATGTCATCGGCGCTTTCGCCCTCTTCCAGCAGCACGGCGATGGGGGCGTTCACCTTCACGCCCTCGGTGCCTTCGGCCACGATGATCTTGCCGATCACGCCTTCGTCCACGGCTTCGAATTCCATCGTCGCCTTGTCGGTCTCGATCTCGGCGAGGATGTCACCGGAGGAGACGGTGTCACCCTCCTTGACCAGCCATTTCGCGAGCGTGCCTTCCTCCATGGTCGGAGAGAGGGCGGGCATCAGAATTTCGGTAGGCATCTTGTCTCTCTCCCCCTCAGGCTTCGTCCTGCGGCGCAACATCGGCGTAGATGTCGGTCCAGAGTTCGTCGAGCGACGGCTCGGGGCTTTCCTTGGCGAAATCGGCGGACGCGTTCACGATGTCCTTGATTTCCTTGTCGATGGACTTGAGGTCGTCCTCGCTCGCATGGCCGCCCGAGATCAGCAGGTCGCGGACATGCTCGATCGGATCCTTCTCTTCGCGCATCTTCTGCACTTCCTCGCGGGTCCGGTATTTCGCCGGGTCCGACATGGAGTGGCCGCGGTAGCGGTAGGTCTTCACCTCGAGGATGTAGGGACCGTTGCCGGCACGGCAGTGGGCGAGGGCCTTCTCGCTGGCTTCCTTGACCGCCAGCACGTCCATGCCGTCGACCAGTTCGCCGGGGATGCCGAAGGGCGCGCCGCGGGTGAAGATCTCGTCCGTGGAGGTCGAGCGCTTCTGCGAGGTGCCCATGGCGTACTGGTTGTTCTCGATCACGAAGATGACCGGGAGCTTCCAGAGGGAGGCCATGTTGAAGGTCTCGTAGACCTGGCCCTGGTTCGCCGCACCGTCGCCGAAGTAGGTGAAGGTGACGTTGTCGTTGCCGAGGTACTTGTCGGCGAAGGCGAGGCCGGCGCCGAGCGGCACCTGCGCGCCCACGATGCCGTGGCCGCCGTAGAAATGCTTCTCTTTCGAGAACATGTGCATCGAGCCGCCCTTGCCCTTCGAGTATCCGCCTTCGCGGCCCGTGAGCTCGGCCATGACGCCGTTGGGGTCCATCCCGCAGGCCAGCATGTGGCCGTGGTCGCGGTAGGAGGTGATCCGTTTGTCACCCTCTTTCGTCGCGGCTTCCAGCCCGACGACCACCGCTTCCTGCCCGATGTAGAGGTGGCAGAAGCCACCGATCAGGCCCATGCCGTAAAGCTGCCCGGCCTTCTCTTCGAAGCGCCGGATCAGCAGCATGTCGCGGTAATATTGCTTGAGTTCATCCGCCGATACGTTCGGCTTCTTGGTGGTCCTGCGTGCCGCCATGGCCGTACAACCCCTCCCGAAGTGGATAGTTTAGCGTTAAACTATCTACTACAGCATTCGGGCGCGGCTTGCGAGAGCGAAATTGACGCGGGGCGGCTGCCGGCGGAAAACCGGTCGGGAATTGTGCGCAGCATCGCGGAGCTTACCGGAAAATTCGAATTTTCCGGACCGGAATTTTTGAAAATTCCGGGTGCGATTGCGGGGGGTGTGTTCGGGGAGAGGCGGTGCGGGCCGGGGAGGGGGGAGTCGCGTCGCCGCGCACCAGACCGCGAGGAAGGGACGTAGCGTGGCGGTCTCCATCGAGCACCCGCCCGGCCGAGAGGTCGGGCAGCGCCGTCCCGCCCCCATGGGGCGTCGCTTATGCGCCACCCCGCGGGACGGCGCTGCCCTGCGTGGGAGATGGAGAGCGTGCAGGGGGGGGCGCTGACGCACGGCTTCAGGGCCGGACGCCTGCAGGCGCGGGCCGGTCAGGTCTGTCTGCGTTGGGGAAGAGGAGGGGGGCCGAAAAGCCGCCGCCTCAGCGGATCACGATCTCGTCGCTGCGCAGCATGCCGAGCACGTCGCGGGCCTGTTCGTCGAGCAGGTCGAGGTCGAGGTAATCGTCCGACAGGCGATGGGTCAGGTTCTCCATCCGCGCCACTTCGACGTTCAGCTCGTCCAGGCGGGCGGTCAGCGCGTCCTTCTGGGCCTGCACCTCGGCGCGGCGCAGCAGCCCGTAGTCCCCCTGCACGGCGGCAAAGGTGAAGTAGAGCCCGAGGCTCAGCGCGATCGATACATAGATCAGACCGCCAAAGGCGGGGCGTTTGCGGGTGGTCATCGGTCTGCCTCATCTCCGCCTCTGACGGGCGGTCAGAGCAGAGAATAGCGCAAGTGATTCGAAATGGGAATCCCCCGTGTTCATCGTGATGTCACGATCCCGCGGGCGCTGTGGCGGGGAGGACCCGCCGGGCCCGCGACCGGTGGCAGGCATCACCTGACGCCCGTTACCGGAGTGGCACCGGACAAGAGGGGGGCGAAGAGGCCGAACGCGGGGGACCGTGCCGGCACAGGCCCCGGCAACGGAAAAGGGCGGCCCCGCAGGACCGCCCCTCTCGCAGTCTGTGCCGGGCCGGATCAGCCGGCGATCGAGGCCTTGTAGATGCTGTCGATCGTCTCGGCGAGGGTCGCGTCGAACTCGGCGTCGGACTGCTGGGCCGAGAGGCCCTCGGTCAGCGCGCGCGAGAAGGAGGCGATCATGCCGGTGTTCTGCGACAGGCGGGTGTTGGCTTCCTCGCGGGAATAGCCGCCCGACAGGGCCACGACGGTCAGCACGGCGGGGTGATCCACCAGCGACTTGTAGTGGTTCGCGGTCTCGGGCAGCGTCAGCTTGAGCATGACCTTGGTGCCCTCGGGCAGGGCGTCCAGCTGGGCGGTGATCTCGGCCAGCAGCAGGTCCTCGGCGGCGGCCTTGTCGGCGATGGAGATGGTCACCTCGGGCTCGATGATCGGGCAGAGGCCCTTGGCGAGGATCTGCTTGCCGACCTCGAACTGCTGCGCCACGACGGCCTTGACGCCCTCGGGCGAGGCGGCGTCGATGACCGAGCGCATCTTGGTGCCGAAGATCCCCTTGGACACGGCCTTGTCGAGCAGGGCGTCCAGCTCGGGCATGGGCTTCATGACCTTCACGCCGTTCTCGCTGTCGGCCAGACCCTTGTCGACCTTCAGGAAGGGCACCACGCCGCGCTTTTCCCACAGGTACTGGGCGGTGGGGATGCCGTCGATCTCGCCGTCCATGGTGCGCTCGAAGAGGATCGCGCCCACGACCTTGTCGCCGGTGAAGGCGGGCGACTTGATGATCCGCGCGCGCATGTCGTGGATCAGGCCGAACATCTCGTCCTCGGAGGAATAGGCGTCTTCCTCGATCCCGTAGAGTTTCAGCGCCTTGGGGGTCGAACCGCCGCTCTGGTCAAGCGCCGCGATAAATCCCTGGCCCTTGCCGATCAGCTCGGCCTGCTTGTCTGTCGTCATGGAATGATCGCCCTGATTTATGGATAAATGCCCCCCTTCGGGGCCTCGCCCCCGCTTCTAAGGAAGCGGGGGCGTGCTTGCAATTCTGGTGGCGCTAACGCCTTGCGGGGCCGCGCGAAACCGCGCCCCTTCGCCTGCTCGTCAGCCTTCCAGCGCCGCAACGCCGGGCAGGGTCTTGCCTTCCATCCATTCGAGGAAGGCGCCGCCGGCGGTCGAGATATAGGTGAAATCGCCTGCCGCCCCGGAGGTGTTGAGCGCGGCGACGGTGTCGCCCCCGCCGGCAACCGAGATCAGCTTGCCCGCGCGGGTCAGCGCGGCGGCTGCCGTGGCGGCGGCGTTGGTCGCGGTGTCGAAGGGCGCGATCTCGAAGGCGCCGAGCGGGCCGTTCCAGATCAGCGTCCTGGCCTCCTCGAAGATGCCCTTGATACGGGTCACCGCGTCGGGGCCCGCGTCGAGGATCATCGCGTCCTCGGGGCACTGGGTCGCGGGCACGGTCTCGTTCTCGGCATTGGCCTTGAATTCACGCGCCACGACCACGTCGGCGGGCAGCACGAGGCGGCAGCCGAGATCCTGCGCCTTGAGGCGGATCTGCTTGGCGGTCTCGGTCATCTCGAGCTCGGCCAGCGATTTGCCGACGTCGATGCCCTCGGCGGCGAGGAAGGTGTTCGCCATGCCGCCGCCGATGATCAGGTAGTCCACCTTCTCGACGAGGTTGCCCAGCAGTTCCAGCTTGGTGGAGACCTTGGCCCCGCCCACGACGGCGACCACGGGGCGCTCGGGCTTGCCGAGCGCGGCTTGCAGCGCTTCGAGTTCGGCCTGCATCAGGCGACCGGCACAGCAGGGCAGCAGCTTGGCGAGCGCCTCGGTCGAGGCATGGGCCCGGTGCGCGGCCGAGAAGGCGTCGTTCACGTAGACGTCGCCGAGACCGGCGAGGCGCTTCGCGAAGGCGGGGTCGTTCTTCTCCTCGCCCGGGTGGAAGCGGATGTTCTCCAGCAGGATGACCTTGGCCTCGCGCTGTTCGTCGGTCTGGGCCTCGGCGGCGTCCAGCGTCTCGTCGAAGGCGACCTTGGTGCCGAGGGCGGCCTCCAGCGCGGGCAGGGTGACCCGCAGCGACATGTCGAGCACGACCTTGCCCTTGGGGCGCCCGAAGTGCGCCAGAAGGATCGGCTTGCCGCCCTTCTCGAGGATATCCTTCACAGTGGGAGCGATGCGGTCGATCCGCGTGGTGTCCGTTACCTTGCCGTTCTCGACGGGGACGTTGATGTCCACCCGTACCAGTACGCGCTTGCCGGCAAGATCCATGTCATCCAGCGTTTTCCAACCCATCGGTTTCCGTCCTCCTGATGTCGGTCGGGCGATACATCGCCGCTCCTCCCGCCATCGTCAACAGGGCGCCGCTTGGCAATTGGCCTCATGCGCCTTATGCATCACGACAAAGCCAGAAAAGGAGGCTCTGCCATGGCCGAGATCAAGGATCCCGAAAACACCATCCTGATGGAACTCAAGGGCGGTACCGTCACCATCGAACTGCTGCCCGACGTGGCGCCGAAACATGCCGAGCGCATGAAGGAACTGGCGCGCTCCGGTGCCTATGACAACGTGGCCTTCCACCGCGTGATCGACGGCTTCATGGCCCAGACCGGCGACGTGGCCAACGGCAACATGGAAAACGATTTCAACCTGCGCATGGCAGGCACCGGCGGCTCCGAGCTGCCCGACCTGCCGGCAGAATTCTCCAAGCTGCCCCACGACCGCGGCACCCTCGGCGCGGCCCGTTCGGCGAACCCGAACTCGGCCAACTCGCAGTTCTTCATCAACTTCAAGGACAACCACTTCCTGAACGGGCAGTACACGGTCTATGGCCGCGTCGTCTCGGGCATGGAGCACGTGGATGCGATCACCCGTGGCGAGCCGCCCGCGAGCCCCGACCGCATGATCAGCGTCAAGGTCGCGGCAGATGCGTAAGCTGGCCGCCGCAACGCTTGCCGCGCTGCTGGCTGCCGGTCCGGCCCTGGCCACCGGTCTCGACATCGAGATCGGCGGCGAGGCCAACGGCACGGTGCATGTGGACCTCTTCGAGGACGTCGCACCCGAGCACGTGAAGCGGATCACCACGCTGGCGGAAGAGGGCAAGTACGACGGCGTCTACTTCCACCGCGTGATCGAGGGCTTCATGGCTCAGACCGGTGACGTGGAATTCGCCCACGAGGGCGGCGACATGCGCCGCGCCGGCATGGGCGGCTCCGACCTGCCCGACCTGAAGGCCGAATTCTCGGACGAGAACTTCGACCGTGGTGTGGTGGGCATGGCCCGCTCGCAGGACCCGGACAGCGCGAACTCGCAGTTCTTCATCATGTTCGCCCCCGCGCCGCATCTCAACGGCGGCTACACGGTGGTGGGCAAGGTGACCTCGGGCATGGACGTGGTCGACGCGATCAAGCGCGGCGAAGGCCGCAACGGTGCCGTGATCGGCGCGCCGGACCGGATGGTGAAAGTCACCGTGACGGAGTGATCCGTTGCCGGTTGGACAGGACACGCGCCGCTCCGAAAGGGGCGGCGCGTTTTCGTTGGGGGAGGGGCTTGGGGCGGTAGTGCTTTTGACGGTGAAGCCTGATGCTCTGATGCCGCGATGCTCTGATGCGCCCGAACCTGCCGCAGCGCCCCGTCTCGCTGGCTCATCCATCAACCACCCGCCCGGCCGAGAGGCCGGGCAGCGCCGTCCCGCCCCCCGTCGCCATTGGCGCTCGGACCAATGGCGCTCCAATGGCGACCGGCGCTATTGCGCCACCCCGCGGGACGGCGCTGCCCTTGTCTCTACCTGGATAGGTGTTTGGCGGTCGCGTTCACTCACTAAGTCCGCAGGTGCAAGACCCAAGCGCCTGTCACCCCGCCCGAAACCCCGCCGCCGCCACAGCCAGATGGGCCGAGGCCGCCACGCCGTCGATCAGCGTCACGCCGCTGCGTGCCTCCAGGTCCGCCCGCAACGGCGCCATCCCCGCACAGCCCAGCACGACGACACCCGCGCCGTCCTCGTCCCGCGCCCGCGTGATCTCTTCCGCCAGCCGCGCGCGGGTCTCCTCCGATCCCTCGTCGATCACCAGCACCGGCAGGCCGCTCGCGCGCACCGAGGCGCAGTTGCCCGCAAAGCCCAGCGTCTCGATATTCTCCCGGATCACCGGCAGCGATACCGCCAGCGAGGTCACGACCGAGAACCGCTGTCCCAGCAACGTTGCCATGAGGTAGCTCGCCTGTCCGATCCCCAGCACCGGCACGCTGGACAGCGCCTGCGCCTCGGCCAGCCCGGTGTCGTCGAAACAGGCGATCACCACCGCGTCGGCCTTGGCCGCGGCCACCCGGGCGAGGACGCCTGGCACCGCGCGGTCGCCGTCCTCGGGGCCCTCGATGGCGGGCGGCCCTTCGGTGTTGGTTTCGCCCGTGATCTCGACCCCGGGCAGGGCGGCGCGCGCCGCCGCCAAGATGCCGTCGGTCATCGAGGCGGTCGCGTTCGGATTGATGTAGAGCAGCCGCATCACACGCCCTTGCCCGCGTCCGAACCTGCGCGCGCGCGCCGCTTGCCCATCACCCAGACCGTGAAGAGGAAGACCGCGATGATCATCAGCGAGAACAGCGTCGTCAGCGTGCCGAGCGCATAGATCACCGGCGAGGTCACGTTGGTGGTCATCCCGAAGACCTCCAGCGGCAGCGTGTTGTAGCTGCCCGCCGTCAGCAGGGTGCGGGCGAATTCGTCATAGCTGAGCGTGAAGCCGAAGAGCGCCACCCCGATCAGCGAGGGCGCGATGATCGGCAGCACCACGTGGTAGATGGTCTGCCACGCGGTCGCTCCCTGATCGCGGGCGGCTTCCTCGTAGGATTTGTCGAACCGGTTGAAGACCGCGAACATGATCAGCAGGCCGAAGGGCAGGGTCCATGTCAGCTGCGAGCCGAAGCCCGAGGTCGCCCAATGCACCTTCAGCCCCAGCTGGTTGAAGATCAGCCCGACGCCGAGCGAGATCAGGATCGAGGGGATCACCAGCGAGGTGATCGCGATGTAGAACAGCAGGCCCGAGCCGAGGAACCGCTTGCGGAACGCCAGCCCCGCCATGACCGAGACGACGACCGTCGTGACCATGACCATGAGGCCAAGCGCCAGCGAGCGCCGGAAGGCCCCCCAGATGTCGCCCACCGCCTGCTCCTCGAAGAGGTCGCGGAACCAGTGCAGCGAGACGCCGTTCATCGGGAAGGTCAGCCCGCCCTGCGGGCCCTGGAAGCTGAGGATGCCGATGGTCAGCGTGGGCCCGTAGAGGAAGAGCACGAAGAGCGCGAAGAAACCCGCAAGGACGTAGAAACTCAGGGGACGCTTTTCCATCTCAGAGCTCCTTCCGGATGTTCACGAAGCGCAGCAGGATGCCGATCACCAGCAGAACGGTGCAGAGCAGCACCACGGCGGTGGCGGCGGCTGAAGGGTATTGCAGCAGCGAGATGTCGTTGGAGATCAGCCGCCCCACGTTGGCCCGCTGCGAGCCCGACATGAAGCGCACGGTGATGAAATCGCCCATCACCAGCGTCACCACGAAGATCGTGCCGATCATGATGCCGGGCTTGGTCAGGGGCAGGATCACGTGCAGCAGGGTCTGGAACCCGCTTGCGCCATTGTCCCGCGCCGCCTCCAGCAGCGACTTGTCGATCCGCATCATCGTGTTGAAGATCGGGACCACCATGAAGAGCGTGTAGAGATGCACGAAGGCGAGGATCACCGAGAAGTCGGAATAGAGCAGCCATTCCAGCGGCTCGTCGATCACGCCCCAGGAGATCAGCGCCGAGTTGGCGATGCCGTTGCGCCCCAGGAAGGGGATCCACGAGATCATGCGGATGATGTTCGAGGTCCAGAACGGGATCGTGCACAGCAGGAAGAGCGCGATCTGGATCGGCTGGCTGCGCACGTGGAAGGCCAGGAAATAGGCCACGGTAAAGCCGATCGCGAGGGTGAAGGCCCATGTGATCAGCGCGTATTTGAAGGTGGCGAAGAACACCCGGTAGGTGACGTCTGAGCCGAAGAGGAAGGCATAATTGTCGAACTGGAACGCCGGGTAGATCGAGAATTCCGTAGCCCCCCAGAAGGAGACCGCGACGATCATCGCGATCGGCGCCAGCAGGAAGCAGACCAGCACCAGCGTCAGCGGCGCCGCCTGCAGCCACCCCAGCACATCCGGCCCCAGCCGTCGGCCCGCCCGTTTCGCGGGCCGTTTCTCCACCGGCTGCACATCGCCTGCCAGATCGCTCATTCCCGCCTCTCCTGCCTCCCGGACCACGGACCCGAAGTCCCGACACCGGCTTTCATCTTTCCAAAAATACTCACATCCCCGGCCGCGCCGCCCACCGGGCCCTCAGGGGCGCACAGGCGTTCGGAATCTCCGCAGACGGGGGGTGCGGGGGGCGTCAGCCCCCCGCCGGGCGACGGGCCGCAAGGCCCGGCGCAAAGCCTCTCTCGCGCGCCGCCACGGGCGACGCGCCCCGCCTCACGAGGCGATGAACTCGTTCCACTTGCGGACCATGTACTGGTTCTCGTCCATGACGGCGTTCCAGCAGGCGACCGAGCCCATGCGCTCGTAGAAGGAGCCGCCGTCGCGGGTCTCGCCGGCCTGGGCCATGACATCGCCGAAGGGGTTGGAGATCGGCTCGACCGCTTCCTTGCCCTCGAACCAGTAGCCCCATTCGTTGGCCGTCATGAACTCCTTGGAGGTCTCCGGCACGGCCGAGTAGTAGCCCTGGCGCATCAGGAAGCCGCCGACCCAGCCCGAGAGGTACCAGTTGATGTATTCGTAGGCCGCGTCCAGCTCCATGCCGGTGAGCGACTTCGACAGGCCGATGCCGCCGCCCCAGGAGCGGTAGCCTTCCTTCAGCGGCTGGTAGACGCAGGGGATGCCGCGCGATTTCACCGCGGTGATGGCGGGCGACCACATGGACTGGATCACCACCTCGCCCGAGGCCATCAGGTTGACGCTCTCGTCGAAGGTCTTCCAGAAGGCGCGGAACTGGCCGGCGCGCTTGGCCTCGGTGAAGATCGCGAAGGTCTTGTCGATCTCTTCCTTGGTCATGTTGCCCTTGTCGCCATAGGCGATCTCGCCCATGGCCTCGCAGACCATGGCCATGTCCATGATCCCGATCGAGGAGATGTCGAGGATCGAGGCCTTGCCCTTGAACTCGGGGTTCAGCAGCTCGGCCCAGGTGTCGATCGGGCGCTTGATCAGGTCGGGGCGGATGCCGAGGGTATCGGCGTTGTAGATCGTCGGGATCAGCGTCATCCACTGGGTTTCCTCAGTGGCGAAGGTGGTGCTGTCCGGGCCCTCGACGAAGCCGACGGTATGGGGCGCGGTGCCCTGCGCGATGACCGACTCGGGCGTCAGCTTGCCATCCTTGAAGATGCCGACGATCTTGTCGTAGTTCGCGATCTTCGAGGTATCCATCGCCTGCAGGTTGCCGGTCGGCCAGACCTTCTTGCAGATCCAGTACTCGATATCGGCGATGTCGAAGCTGTCGGGCTGGGTCGCGGCCCGCTGGGTCACGCTGTCACTGTCGAGCGCGGTCATCTCCAGCGTGAAGCCGAGGTCTTCCTTCACCTTCTGGCCGACCTCGTTGAGGTTCGACACGCCGGTGCCGAACTGGCGCAGGGTGATGTCCTTGATCTCCTGCGCCCAGACCATGGGGGCGGGCAGGGCCGAGGCGGCGGTGGCGGCGATCCCGCTCTTCAGGACGCTGCGGCGGCTGTATCTCATCTTCGACATTTTGGGTCTCCCGTGTCGGTTGATCGTGTTGGTCAGGCTTGGAGGCGGTGCAGCCGCCCCTCGTCCCAGGCGAGCGTGACCGCATCGCCGGGGGATTTTGGTGTCTTGAAGAAGCCCTCCTCGGGGAGGATGGCGAAAACCTCTTCGCCCGCCGCCGTCCGGGCCGAGAGCGCGACCGTCGCGCCCTGGTATTCCACGGAGGTGACGGTGGCGGGCAGGCCGGGCGTGCCCGCAGCCTCGGCCAGTTTCACGTCATCGGCGCGCAGCGCGACCTTGCCGCCCTCCAGCGTGATGACGTTGTGGCCGCCCATGAAGCGGGCCACGAACTCGGTCCGGGGCGCGCCCCAGACCTCGCGCGGGGGGCCGGATTGTTCGATGACGGCGTTGTTCATCACCACGACCTCGTCGGCGAGGGCGAGGGCCTCGTCCTGTCCGTGGGTGACGTGGATGAAGATGATCCCCAACTCGCGCTGGATGCGCTTCAGCTCGGCCCGCATCTGGATCCGCAGGAAGGGATCGAGCGCCGAGAGCGGCTCGTCCAGCAGCAGGACCTTGGGCTGGGTGATCAGCGCCCGGGCGAGGGCGACGCGCTGCTGTTGACCGCCCGAGAGCTGCGCCGGCAGCCGGTCGGCATAGGCCGTCATCTGCACCAGCGCCAGCAGCTCGTTCGCCTTGGCGTGGCGGGTCGCCTTGTCCACGCCCTTCATGCGCAGCGAGAAGGCCACGTTGTCGCGCACGTTGAGATGCGGGAAGAGCGCGTAGTTCTGGAACATCATCGCCGTGCCGCGCTGCGCGGGCGAGAGCGTCGAGACATCCTGCCCGTCCAGCACGATGGAGCCCTCGCTGACCGTCTCATGCCCCGCGATCATCCGCAGGGTCGAGGATTTGCCGCAGCCCGAGGGCCCCAGCAGGCAGACGTAGCTGCCCGGGTGGAAGACGTGGTTCAGGTCGCGCACCGCGATGGTGTCGCCATAGCGTTTCGTCAGGTGGACCAGTTCCAGATCATATCCCGTGCGCATCGTCCCTCCTGCCGGCCCCGCAGCGGGGACCATCGTTTGCCTGCATCCAGCTTGTCGCGGGATCCGACGCGAGGTCAGAAGATTCGACGTGGCCCGGGGGCAGATTTCTCATCTGCTACTTGTTTGAGCGGCCGTGGCGCGCTCGTGAACATTTTCTCACACATTTTCGTATACAATCCTGTTTCGGATCCCGTTGCGACGGCGCCGCGCCTTGCCCATCCCGGTCGCAGGGCGCAGAATCACCCCGGATCGGAGAAGAGAGATGAACGACATGCTGTTGACGCCCGGCACCGCGGAGTATGTCGCCGCCGAGATCGAGCGGGCGATCCACGAGCACCGGCTGCCGCCGGGCAGCAAGCTGGGCGAGGACGAGCTGGCCGAGGTCTATGGCATCAGCCGGACCATCGTGCGCGCCGCGTTGCAGGGCCTTTCGCATCGCCATCTGGTCGAGCTGAAGCGCAACCGGGGCGCCTTCGTCGCGCAGCCCACCGTGCGCGAGGCGCGCGAGGTCTTCGAGGCCCGCGCCCTGCTGGAGCCGCGCACCGCGCGCTCCGCCTGCGAGCGGATGACCCCCGAGGGATTGGCGCTGCTCCGGGCCCATATCGAGGCCGAGCACGCGGCGGTCCACGCCGGAGAAAGTGGCCGCGCGGTCTATCTCTCGGGCCAATTCCATGTAGAGATCGCCCGGATCGCCGATCAGGCGACGATCGAGGCCTTCATCTCGGAGCTGGTCTCGCGCTCGGCGCTGATCATCGCGCTTTACTGGCAGCGCCGTGCCGCGCTGTGCGAGAGCCATGCCCACCACGCGCTGATGAGCGCCTTCGAGACCGGAGACGCCGACATGGCGGAAGACCTGATGAAAAGCCACCTGCTCGACCTCGTGACCTCTCTCGACCTGCGCAACCGCGCCTCCTTCCCGGGCACCCTGCGCGAGGCGCTCGGCCAATGAGCGCACCGCTCTATCGCACCGCCTCTGCCGCCGAGGTCGCCCTGATGCTGGACTGGGCCGCCGAGGAGGGCTGGAACCCCGGGGCCGATGACGCCACCGCCTTTCACGCCGCCGATCCGCAGGGCTTCTTCGTGGCCGAGATCCGGGGCATCCCCGTCGCCGCGATCTCCGTGGTGGTGCACTCCGAGACGATGGCCTTCCTCGGCCTCTACCTCTGCCACCCGGACTATCGGGGCAGGGGCATCGGTTACGCGCTCTGGACCCATGCGCTGGAACACGCGGGCGGGCGCACCGTGGGCCTCGACGGAGTCGCGGCGCAGCAGGAGAATTACGCCAAGTCGGGCTTTGCCCTCGCAGGCTCCACCACCCGCTACGAGGGGCGGCTGGATGGCCGGGCGGATGCGCAGGTGCGCCCGCTTGTGGTGGCCGACGCCCCCGCCGTGGCACGGCTGGACCTCGCCGCCAATGGCTATGCGCGGCCCGCCTTCCTGCTGGCGTGGATGGCCAAGAGCGCCAGACGTCAGAGCTACGTCATGGAAGAGCGTGGGCGGATCACCGGTTTCGCCACCCTGCGCCGCTGCCGTCAGGGGGCCAAGATCGGGCCCGTCATCGCCGCGGATACGGAGGCCGCGCTGCGGCTGGTGCGGGCGGCGCTGGCGGATCATCCCGCGACCCCTGTGATCATCGACCTGCCGGAGGCGAATGCGCCGCTGGCCGAGGCCCTCATCGCGCTCGGCTTCGAGGCGACCTTTGCCACCGCCCGGATGTACCGTGGGCCCGCGCCGCAGGCCGGGCCGATGCTTCAGGCGATCGCGACGATGGAACTGGGGTAGGGCCCTGCCGCCCCGGACAGGTCCAAACTTGGCAGGTCCTAACTTGGCTGGCCCAAACCGGACCGGCGGGCGAGAAAGACCAAGGGGCGCTCACTGGCGCCCCTTTTCCGTCATGCCGCGTGCGGGCGTCAGTCGCCCAGCATCTTGTCTATCAGCTCTCCCGGCACGGATTTCTTCAGCCGCGAGAAGCTGCCATCGTCGAAGATCTCCTCCACCGCGTCGATCAGTGCACGCTGCGTGACCCGCGCCAGAGAGGAGCCGAGCGAGATCCGCGCGACCCCGATCCGGGCGAAATCCTCCTGCGTGTAGGAGGCGAAGGAGCCAGTGGCGAGGGCGTTCACCGGGGTGACCGTCTCGGACACGATCCGCTCCAGATCCTCGAAGCTTTCTGGCAGGGGGGCATAGAGGCAATCGGCACCTGCCGCCTCGAAGGCCTTGAGCCGGCGCAGGGCCTCCTCGATGTCGTAGCCATGCAGCATGATCCCGTCGGCGCGCGCCACCAGCACGAAATCGCGCTTCAGCGACCGGGCGGCGGCGACAGCGGCGCGGATACGCTCGACCGCAAGGTCGAAGTCATAGGCCGTGGCGCCGGGCAGGACAGTGTCCTCGATCGAGACACCGGCGAGCCCGATCTCGCCCGCCATGCGGACAGTCTCGGCAACGGTTTCGGGATCGTCGCCATAGCCGTTCTCGAGATCGGCGGAGACCGGCAACGCGGTGGCCTCGACGATGGATTGCGCGTGGGCGAGCGCCTCGTCCCGGGTCAGGGTGCCATCGGGCTTGCCGAGGGTGAAGGCATAGCCGGCGGAGGAGGTACCGAGCGCCTGCGCCCCGAGGGCGGCCAGCACCTTGGCGCTGCCCACGTCCCAGGCATTGGCGAGGACGAAGGGGCTTCCGGGCTGGTGCAGGGCGCGGAAGGCGGTGCCGGGATCATGCATGGGGACATCCTTTCGGGTCGTGCGTCTTGGCCGCAGGATCACGGCTGGAACCGCCGGGGGCAAGGAAAAAGACACGCGGCCAAGGGGCTGACCCTCCCCATAAATGGCGTGTGCCTGATCTGAGGCCCCTAAATCTGCCCGATCCGGGCGGGGTCCCGCCGATGGGGCGGGCCTTGAGGCCGAAGCGCCGGGGCGGACGCGCGGCGCGCGCCGGGCCTCAGTTCCCGCCGCCGCGCAGGAAGTCCATCACCGCCGGTCGCACCGATTGCGCGCCGCTCACGCGGGCCTCGTCGATGACCTTGCGCAGGGCCTTGATGTCGGTGCGCAGCAGCAGGTGCTTCACCGGCCCGATGGAGGCCGGGCGCATGGAGAGCGCCCGCAGGCCCATGGCCACGAGGCAGAGCGCCTCGATCGGCCGGCCCGCATCCTCGCCGCAGAAGCTGAGCGGCGTGCCGGTCTCCTCGCAGCGGGCGACGATGCCTTCGAGGAAGGTCAGGAAGGAGACGTTGAGCGTGTCATAGCGTCGGCGCACGCGCTCGTTCTCGCGGTCGGCGGCAAAGAAGAACTGCTTGAGGTCGTTGCCCCCGATGGAGAGGAAGCCGACCTCCTGGAAGAACTTCTGCGGCGCGAAGGCGAGGGAGGGCGTCTCCAGCATGGCGCCCACTTCCAGTGTCTCGGGCAGGGGATGGCCGAGGATTCGCTCGCGCTCCAGCGCCTTGTCCATTTCGGCCCGGGCGGCCTTGTATTCCTCGTACTGGGCGACGAAGGGGAACATCACCGTCAGCGGGCGGCCATGGGCCGCGCGGATCAGCGCCTGCAACTGCATCCGCATGACGCCCGGCTTGTCGAGGCCCACGCGGATCGCCCGCCAGCCGAGCGCGGGGTTCGGCTCGTCATTGGGCTTCATGTAGGAGAGCACCTTGTCGGACCCGATGTCGAGCGTGCGGAAGACGACGCGCTTGCCTTCGGCGGCGTCCAGAACTCGGGCATAGAGCGCGGAGAGCTCGGACCGGCGCGGCATCTGGTTGCGGATCAGGAACTGCAACTCGGTCCGGAAGAGACCCACGCCCTCGGCGCCGGAGCCCTCGAGCGAGGGCAGGTCGGCCATGAGGCCCGCGTTCATCGTCAGGGTAATCCGTTCGCCGCAGAGCGTGACGGCAGGCGTGTCCCGGATCGAGGCATAGCGTTCCTGCGCCTGCGCCTGCATCGCGATCTTGTCGCGGAAGGCGGTGACGACGGTTTCCTCGGGGCGCAGGTGGGCCACGCCGTTGTCCCCGTCCAGCAGCATGTGATCGCCGTTGAGCGCCTCGGTCGTGATCCGCTCGGCGTGGATGATCAGGGGAATGGCAAGCGCCCGGGCCACGATGGCCGCGTGCGAGCCGACGGAGCCTTCCTCCAGCACCACGCCGCGCAGCGAGCGGCCGTAGTCCAGCAGTTCCGCCGGGCCAATGTTGCGCGCCACGAGGATTGGGTCGGCGGGCATCTCGGCCCCGGTTTCCCGGCCCTGACCCGTCAGGATGCGCAGCAGCCGGTTCGACAGGTCGTCAAGATCGTGCAACCGGTCGCGCAGGTACTGGTCGGTCACGGTGGACATGCGGGCGCGGGCGGCGGATTGCTCCTTCTCCACGGCGGCCTCGGCCGAGAGGCCCCGTCCGATGTCTTCCTCCATCCGGCGCATCCAGCCCTTGGAGTTGGCGAACATCCGGTAGGCTTCGAGCACCTCCAGCTGTTCGCCGTCGCCATCGGCGGCATCGGCCAGCATCGCATCCACGCCGACACGGAGCTGTTCCACCGCGGTGCGCAGCTTCTCGTTCTCGCGGACGGGGTCATCGGCGATCGGGTTGGTGATCACAACGCGGGGTTCATGCAGCCAGACATGACCCTCGGCGGTGCCTTCCTGACCGGTGGCGCCGCGGAAGACCACGTGCTTGGTGTGCCGGGCGGAGAGGGCGGCGCCTTCGCCGACGAAGGCCCCCAGTTCGGCCATCTCGGCCAGAACCATGGCCACCACTTCGAGGGCATAGATCTCGTCGTCGGAGAACTTGCGCGCGGTCTTGGACTGCACCACCAGCACGCCCAGCTTTTCCCCCAGCCGCTGGATCGGCACACCGGCGAAGGAGGAGTAAATCTCCTCGCCGGTTTCGGGCATGTAGCGGAAACCCGCCTCGGTCGGGGCATCGGCGGTGTTCACCACGTGGCCGGCACGGGCGACGCGGCCCACGAGACCCTCGCCAAGGCGCATCCTTGTCTGGTGCACGGCCTCGGCCTTGAGGCCCTCGGTGGCGCAGAGCTCAAGGGTTTCGGCATCGCGGAACAGGTAGACGGAGCAGACCTGGGTCTGCATTTCCGAAGCGATCAGCCGTGTAATGCGATCCAGCCGGGCCTGACCATGGGCGTCCTCGGCCATGACCTCGCGCAGACGGCCAAGCATACGCCGGCTGTCGGTCTGGAAATTCTCGCTCATTGTCTGAGCTTCCTTAACCCTCGTTGCCACCGCAGACTAAAACACAACCGGTGGCTGATAGAAATGAATAACATGTCGGAAACATGTGAAAAGACACGTCGGACTGTCACGACGTGGGGGCAGGCGGACGGTTTCCCGCCCGCGCCGCTGCATGAAGACTGGCGTTCAGGGGCCTGAAATCAGGCCTTTTCCAGCTCGAAGGCGTCGTGGAGCGCCTGAACGGCGAGCTCCATGTACTTGCGGTCGATCAGCACCGAGATCTTGATCTCGGAGGTGGCGATGACCTTGATGTTGATGCCTTCGTCCGAGAGCGTCTTGAACATCTTGGCGGCCACGCCCGACTGCGAGCGCATGCCGATGCCCACGGCCGAGACCTTGGCGACCTCGGTATCGGCAACCAGTTCCTCGAACTCCAGAACGCCGGCTTCCTTGGCGCCGTTCAGCGCCTTCTCGGCCCGTTTCACCTGATCGGTGGGGCAGGAGAAGGTCATGTCGGTCAGACCTTCCTCGGCGATGTTCTGGATGATCATGTCGACGTTCACGCCGGCGTCGGAGAGGGGGCCGAAGATCGCGGCGGCGATGCCCGGTTTGTCCTTCACCGAGATCAGGGTCATCTTGCTCTCATCGCGCGAGAAGGCGATGCCGGAGACGACATTGGATTCCATGATATCCTCCTCGGCACAGACCAGCGTGCCCGCAGTTTCGTCATTTTCTTCGAAGCTGGAGAGAACCCGCAGCTTCACACCATACCGCATCGCCAGCTCGACCGAGCGGGTCTGCAGAACCTTGGCCCCGAGCGATGCCAGTTCCAGCATCTCCTCGAAGGCGATCTTTTCCAGTTTGCGCGCCTTGGGGCTGACGCGGGGGTCGGTGGTATAGACCCCGTCCACGTCCGTATAGATGTCGCAGCGCTCGGCGTCGAAGGCGGCGGCGAAGGCCACGGCCGTGGTGTCCGAGCCGCCCCGGCCCAGCGTGGTGATCCGGCCCTCGGGGGAAATCCCCTGGAAGCCCGCGACCACGGCCACCTTCATGCCTTCGGCAAACTTGGTGTTGATGTTCTCGGTCGGGATCTCTTCGATCCGGGCCTGGGAATGGGCGCTGTTCGTCTTCAGCGGCACCTGCCAGCCCTGCCAGCTGCGGGCGGGCACATCCATTTCCTGAAGGATCAGCGCCATCAGGCCGGCGGTCACGTTCTCGCCGGAGGAGACGACGGCATCGTATTCGCGCGCGTCGTAGAAGGGCGAGGTCTCGCCGACCCAGCCCACAAGCTCGTTTGTCTTGCCGGCCATGGCCGAGACGATGACGATGACGTCATAGCCCTTGGCAACTTCGACGCCCACGCGTTTTGCAGCGCGGCGGATACGGTCCAGCGTGGCGACGGAGGTGCCGCCGAATTTCATCACGAGCGTGGGCATGATCTGTCCCTGACCTTTGTTTGGGGCGCGGTTTACGCGCCCCGCGCGTCAAGGGCAAGATGGCGAATGTTGCGTGAAACCCCCTCAGAAGGGGATTTTCGTACCCTCGTAGGTCTCGAAGCAGCCCGAGGTCGCGGGAGAGAGCGCATCGAAGCGCTGAACCAGCCCCTTGGCAGAGGTCGCGACGTCGATATCGGCCCCGCTGCCGCCCATGTCGGTGCGCACCCAGCCGGGGTGGTAGGCGCCAAGGGCGATTCCCTCCGGGGCCAGGTCGGCGGCGAGGTTGCGCACCACGTTCAGAACGGCGGCCTTGGAGGCGCGGTAGATGTAGGACCCGCCCGGCGCGCGCTCCTGAGAGCCCATGGCGGAGGAGATCACCGCGACCTTGCCGCCCGCGGCGCGCAGGTTGGGCAGCAGGGCCTGGATGCACTGGAAGGGGCCGGTGACATTGGTGGCGAATTCCTGCGCCCACATGTCCGCCGGGAAGCCCGTGTCCAGCGGCTGGCCCTTGTCGAGGTAGACACCCGCGTTGCAGATCAGCAGGTCGATGGGCGTGCCCTGAAGCGCATCGGCCATGGCCTTGATCTGGGTCGGGTCGGTCGCATCGAGCGCCAGCAGCCCGTCACCGCCCGCGCGCGACGTGCCCGTCACGCTGTCGCCACGCGCCTCGTAGATCTCGCGCAGGGCGGCACCGATGCCGCGGCTCGCGCCGGTCAGGACAATCTGCATGCTGTCTTCCTCTGGATGTGGGGGTGTCAGTTGGTCTTGCGTCCGGGCAGGAAGGGCAGGGGCGCGATCGGCACCCCTTCTTCCAGCAGCTTGCGGGCCTCTTCCGGCTTGGCCTCGCCGTGGATCGCACGTTCGGGCGCGTCGCCCGCATGCATCCGCCACGCCTCGCGGGCGAAATCGCGGCCCACGTAGTCGGAGTTTTCCTCGACCTTGCGGCGCAGTTCGGCGAGGGCGGTTTCGGCCTCGCTGGCGGGGGAGGAGAGCGGGCGGGCCTTCGCGGTCTCCGTGTCGTGGGTCGCGCCGAGGCGCGGGGCCATCATGGCCTTCTCCACGTGGGCAGAGCCACATATCTCGCAGGTGAGCATGCCGGAGGCGCGCAGCTTGTCGAAGGCGTCGGCAGACTGGAACCAGCTGTCGAAGCGGTGGTCGTTGTCACATTTCAATGCGAACTGGATCATCTGCGGGCCATGTGAGGGGATGACACTTCCATGACAGTAAATAGCGGCGGCGCGGGAGAATTCAAGCGGAGGGGAGCGGGCTCAGACGCCTGCGCGGGGCCTTTGCCCGCCGGTCTGGCTGCCGGTCTGCCTGACAGTTTGCCTGAAGGTCCGCCGGTGGGTCAGCGCAGCTTGCGCGGGTCGAAGTTGCGCAGCAGGTCGGCCAGTTCCGGCTCCTGCACGAGGGCGGCGGCCTTCTTGCGGCTGAACCATTCTCGCCGGCGCTGCTTGCGTTCGGGGAAACGCGCGGTGAGCGTCTTGACCTGCACCGGAAAGACCATCGCGACACAGGGAATATCGATCCCGTCACTGATGTTTTTCATGTATGAAAAGACACCAACGCAGCGGTTGGAGACGGTCCCGCGCACGCCGGCTTCCTCGTAGGCCTCCTGCAGGGCGGCCTCGGCCGGGGTGCGGTCCGGCATCGGCCAGCCCTTGGGAACGATCCAGCGCCGCGTTGTGCGGCTGGTGATCAGCAGGATCTCGGGCGTCGACTTGTGGGTGCGGTAGCAGAGCGCGGCATATTGCGTCCGCGAATCCGGCCTGTCGGCCGCAGTCATGGCCGCATGCGTGGATCTCTTGCCCTGAAAACTCACCAAAACCCTCCCCCGGCCTGCAAAACTTGCCCTGCCGGGGTCCTCCCGTCGCTGCTCTGCCGGTTCGTTATTCGCCCGAGGGTGGCGTGGGTCAATGACAACCGCATGACGTCGCGCTTCGAGGCGGGGCGCGGGGCGGGGCTGTGCCGCTTTATCGGGCGCGGCTCGCGGTGGCGACCGGCGTGGGGGCCCGCGTGGCGCTGCTTGAGGCTGCGGGGCAGGGATCGGTTCGGGATCAGGGGGATAGGTAAATCTGCGGATTGTATTTCCACCCCCGAAATGGACTGGACAATCCGCGCGCGGCCTGCACTCTTGCGCCATCGCGGGGCGCGTCGGCATGGGGCCGCAGCGCCTCCGCCCGACAAATGGACGCGACGATGAACGGTGCCGAAAGCCTTGTCCGCAGCCTGCTCGATGCTGGTGTGGATACCTGTTTTGCCAACCCCGGAACCAGCGAGATGCACTTCGTGGCCGCCCTCGACCACGTGCCGGGGATGCGCTGTGTGCTGGGCCTGTTCGAAGGGGTCGTGACCGGGGCCGCCGACGGCTATGCCCGGATGACCGACAAACCCGCGGCGACGCTGCTGCACTGCGGCCCGGGCCTCGCCAACGGGCTGGCGAACCTGCACAACGCGCGCCGCGCCCATGCCCCGGTGCTGAACCTGATCGGCGATCAGGCCACCCATCAGGCGCCGCTCGATCCGCCGTTGACCGCCGACACGATGGCCTTTGCGCAGGGCGTGTCGGTCTGGACGCGCCGGGCCACCAGCGCCGACCGCGTGGCGGCCGACGCGATGGAGGGCCTGCGTGCCGCCATCGAGGGGCCGGGCGTGGCCAGCCTGATCCTGCCCTCCGACACCTGCTGGGACGAGGGCGGCGTGGTCGCCCCGGCGCTGCCGCGCGGGCCCCGTCCGCAGGCCGATGCCAAGGCGCTGGAGGTGGCCGAGCGTATGCTGCGCAACGGGCGGCGCACCGCGCTGATGCTGGCGGGGGCCGCCCTGCGCGAGGCGCCGCTGGAGCTTGCCAGCCGTATCGCACAGGCCACCGGGGCGGTGGTGATGGCGCCGACGCAGGTCAAGCGGGTGCAACTGGGGCAGGGACGGCTGATGCCGGCCAAGGTGCCCTATGCCATCGATCCCGCGCTGGAGATGATGGCCCAGTTCGACCAGATCATCCTGATCGGCGCCAAGGCCCCGGTGCAGTTCTTCGCCTATCCCGGCAAGCCCGGCGTGCCCTATCGCGCGGACACGGTGATCCACACGGTCACCCGCCCCGGCATGGACGACCTCCATGCGCTCGACGTGCTGGCCGAGGCCCTGGGCGTGGGGGCTGCGCTGCCGCTGCCCGCCGCGCCGGACTATGGCCCGATCTCGGGGGCGATCACCGCCGAGGCCTTCGCCGCCGGCGTGGCGCAGCTTCTGCCGGAGAACGCGATCCTCGTGGACGAGGGTGTCAGCTTCGGCCGCGCCGTGTACCCGGCGCTGGCCCATGCCAAGCCCCATGACTACCTGCAACTGACCGGCGGCGCGATCGGCGACGGCATCCCCATGGCCACCGGCGCCGCCGTGGCCTGCCCGGATCGCCGGGTGGTGGACATCCAGGCGGATGGCTCGGGGCTCTACACGGTGCAGGGGCTCTGGACCCAGGCGCGCGAGGCGCTGAATGTCACCACCGTGGTGCTCTCGAACCAGCGCTACGCGATCCTCGAGGGGGAGCTGAAGGCCGTGGGCGCGACCCAGGGCAAGACCGCCACCGACATGCTGACGCTGGACCGGCCCTCGATCGACTGGCCGTCGATCGCCAAGGGCTTCGGCGTGCCGGCGACCCGGGTCGAGGACATGGAGAGCTTTGCCAAGGTTTTCGAGGCGGTGAACGCCGAGGACGGGCCCCATGTCATCGAAGTGATGATCTGATCCGGGGCGCGACGTCCGGGCCTCGGTGCCCGGTCGCCGGAGACCGAAATGCAGACAGGCGGCCCTTTGGGGGCCGCCTGTTTTCGTTTGTCCGGGGCGGCCCATGCGGACCGCCTGTTTTCGTGTGGCGGGGGCGGCCCGTCGGGGCCGCCTATCTCGTCCGCGTTCAGTGCGGCCGCCCGTCTCCAGCCTGTCAGGCCACTGTCAGGCCCGTGTCAGGCCATCGCCTCGCGCCGGTTCCAGCGGATCGAGGACCAGAGCGAGACGCCGATTAGGGCCGCGCCGCCGAGGCCGGTGATCACCTCGGGGATATGCACCAGCGATTGCAGGTACATGATCACCGAGAGGATCAGGATCGCGTAGAAGGCGCCGTGTTCGAGGAACCGGTATTCCGCCAGCGTGCCCTTTTCCACCAGCATGATCGTCATGGAGCGCACGTACATCGCCCCGATGCCGAGGCCGATCGCGATGACGAACATGTTCTGGCTGAGCGCGAAGGCCCCGATCACCCCGTCGAAGCTGAAGGAGGCATCCAGCACCTCGAGGTAGAGGAAGGCCCCGAGACCACCACGCGCGGCGGCCGAGGTGGCGGCCTGGCGGCTGTCGATGAGCCCGCCCAGAACCTCCACCGCGAGGAAGGTCACGAGGCCGAGAATCGCCGCCTCGATGAAGACGCGCCCGTCGTTGCCCGCCTGCAGGTGCGAGAAGATCAGCGCCAGCAGCAGGACGATGCCCACCTCGATGCCCTTCACGGCGGCGGAGCGCGCCATCCGTGTCTCGATCCAGCCGAGCCAGTGGATGTCCTTGTCCTGATCGAAGAAGTAGTTGAGGGCCACCATCATCAGGAAGGTGCCCCCGAAGGCGGCGATCGGCAGATGCGCCTCCTGCATGATGCGGCTGTACTCGGCCGGTTCGGTGGCGGCGAGGCGGATCGCCTCGATCGGGCCGATCTTGGCCGCGATGACGACGATCAGCAGCGGGAAGATGATCCGCATCCCGAAGACCGCGATCAGGATGCCCCAGGTCAGGAAGCGATGCTGCCACTCGGGGCGCATGTCCTTGAGCTTGTTGGCATTCACGATGGCATTGTCGAAGGAGAGCGAGATCTCCAGCACCGCCAAAACGGCGACGATGAAGAGGAAGGAGAGCATCCCGGCGACGCTCTCGGTGTAAATCCAGCCGAGGCCCGCGCCAAGCGCAAGGCCCGCGATGGTCACGACGATGGCCCAGAAGAAGTACTGCATCAGGGCGGATTTCTGGTGTGTAGATGGGGGCATGTTACCTCTCCGATGGGGCGAGGGGACCGCGCGCGCGCGGGGACATGTCCGTGGTGTTCAGGAGCATGGGTCGCCTGTCTCTGCGGCTGACAAACGGGGAGTGCCGACATCACAAGCGTGCCGCAGACGCTTGCCAGAGGGGCCCGGTCACCCGATCCGGGCGGGCGCTTGGGGCCCGTGGGGATCGCGCTCTGGATATCGCAGCGCGGGCCGGAAGTCGAGGTGGGGCAGGGGGCAGGCCGGGGCATGACGGGCCTGTGTGGTGCGCAACCCCGCATCTGCGGCGCGGGCCTCTTGCTACCAGTGGAAGGCCAGATGACAGGGAGCATGGGGAGGGCCACGACAGGGGGCAGGACACGGGTCGCAACACGGGGCACCACTGCTATCGCAACGGGGCGCGCAACCTTTCGAGGCAATCGCGCGTTGGGAAGGGAACCGCAACCGCAGAGGTCCTGTCTCCATGTCGCTCGACCAATCGCTCGACACCTCCCACGACAGCCAGCCGTCCAGCCAGCCCGTCCCGGAATCCGTCACCGATCCCGCCCCCGCTTCCCGTGCCGAGGGGCCCTTTGCCGTGATCGCCAATGCCAAGTCCGGCACCAATGCCCGTGATCAGCAGGCCATCGACCGCGTCATGGCCGTGCTGGAGGACGCCGCCGGCGCAGGCGAGGCCCGGCTCTACCGCTGGTCGCCGGATCAGGACATGGGCGCGCTGGTCGACAGCGTGATCGCGGATGGCGCCCGGACGGTCATCGCCGCGGGAGGAGACGGCACCGCCATGGCCGTGGCCGGCCAGATGGTGGGACGCGAGGCGGCCTTCGCCGTGCTGCCGCTGGGGACGTTCAACTACTTCACCCGGGGCCTCGGCCTGCCGGAGGAACCTGACGAGGCCGCCCGCGTGCTGCTCGACGCGCGCCCCCATGCGATCCGCGTGGGGCAGGTGAACGGGCGTGTCTTCCTGAACAACGCCAGCCTCGGGATCTACCCGGCCGTGCTGAAGGAGCGCGAGACGGTCTACAAGCGCTGGGGCCGTCGCCGGATCATGGCGCATTGGTCCGTGGCGCGGACCTTCTGGCAGTTCCAGCACCCGATGCACCTGACCATCGAGGCCGATGGCGAGACCTTCACCCGCCGCACGCCGCTGCTCTTCGTCTCGCGTTCGGCCTACCAGCTGGAGCGCTTCGGTCTGGAGGGGGACAGCGCGATCAGCGACGACAAGTTCGCGGTGCTGATCGGCCGGGGCGAAAGCCGGGCCGATCTCTTCCGCATCGCCTTCCGGCTGGTGACGCGTACCGCGCAGCGCGGACGGGATTACGATTTCCTCGCGGCCGGGAAACTGTTGGTACATACCAAGAGGGACCGCACGCTGGTGGCCTTCGACGGGGAGAAGTCCCGCGACCCCAGCCCCTTCGATTTCTGCATGTGCGACGCACCGCTGACGATCCTGCTTCCCGAAACCGCCAAAGGGGACACATGAGGCGTATCATCCACCTTTCCGACCTGCACTATGGCCGCGTGGACGCGGCGCTTGAGACGCCCCTGATCGAGGCGGTCACGCGGCTGAAGCCGGACCTGACGGTGATATCGGGCGATTTCACCCAGCGGGCGCGGCGGCGTCAGTTCGCGCAGGCCCGTGCCTTCCTCGACCGGGTGCCGGGGCCCGTGCTCTGCGTGCCGGGCAACCACGACACGCCGCTCGACAATCTTTTCCTGCGGTTCCTGCGGCCGTTCTACCGGTACAAGCATTTCATCAACCGCGATCTGGAACCTGTCTTCGAGGACACGGAGATGCTGGTGGCCGGGGTGAACACGGTGAACCGTTTTGCATGGCAGTCCGGCAAGGTGGGCACCGGGCGGTTGCGCCGTCTGGCCACCCGGATGGAGGGCGCGGGCGACAGGCTGCGCGTCGCCGTGCTGCACCACCCGCTGGAACATGCCCCCGGCGTGGACAAGCGTCTGATGCGCGGCGCCTCCGCCGCGCTGGAGGCCCTGTCCGAGGCCGGGGCCGATCTCGTCCTTTCGGGGCACCTGCACCGGGCGGGGGCAGAGCCGTTCCGCACCGTGCCGGGGCTGCTCTTCGTGCAGGCGGGAACGGGGCTCTCCACCCGGCTGCGGGACGGACAGGGCAATACCTTTAACCAGATCGACTGCGACGGCGAGGTGCTGCGCATCACCCAATGGGATGCCGAGCGCGGAGAAGCGCCCGGGTTCTTTCCCGCGCCGCCGCAGGCGTGGCAGCGCGGCGCGGAGGGCTGGGAGCGGCTGGACACGGCAGGCGCCGGGGCGCCCCCTGCTCAGGCCGCAGCGGAATGAGGCCGATCTCTATTGTATCGAGACATCCGTGCGGAAACTGACGCTCTTGTCCGCGTCCCGGTCGTTGCCCATGAGGTAGACGCGGATCGTGTAGGTCCCCGTCTCCGGCAGCTCCACCGACCCGGTGTTGTCGGCGCTCATGGAACTGTTGAAGATCGCGTAGCCTTCGCTGCCGGGCGGCAGGATGTTGAAATAGACACTGCCATGGCCGTTGGTCTCCGCGGCATCAAGCTCGACAAAGAGGGTCTGACCGGCCTTCGCGCCGAGATGGTAATCCATGTAGGCGTTGCCGGTGATCGTGCCTTCCAGCATCGTGCCGTAATTGCCGGGGGCGAACTGCACCTCTGCGGTCATCTGGGCGTTGGCGGGCGGCGCGAGGGACGCGGCAAGGGGCAGGGCCAGCACGGCAAGGACGCCGAGGCCGGGGCAGGGGCAATGGTATCGCATGGTTTCCTCCTCAAAAGACGAACCCGGAGAGGGTTCGGTGAAATAGGGGCAGCCTCATGGGGCGGCCCGGTGCGGCACCGGCGCAGGCCGGGTCCGGAAAACAGGTCTTTTGAAACAGGGAGATTGGGCCTCAGACGCGTCAGCCTGTCAAGCGTGGCGCCCATGGACAGGCCCGTCGGGGGGCCGTGCCGGATGCCCTCCGGGTTGCCCGTCGGACGGGCGCGGAGGGGCGCTGACAGGGCCAGCCGCCGGCTCCCGCATGGGCCAGAGCCGCGGCTCTCTTCCCCTTGGCGGGCGGCTCGGCTACCTTCCGGGCCAAACGCGAAAGGACGACGCCCATGGAAATGAACGACCAGAAGGTGATCAAGGCCGACCGGATGACGGTCTGGGCCGCGCTGCTCAGCCCCGAGGTGCTCAAGGAATGCGTGCCCGGCGCGACCGAGGTTTCCGGCTCCCCCGAAGAGGGGTTCGAGGCGGCGGTGACCCAGAAGGTCGGCCCGGTGAAGGCCAACTTCAAGGGCACCGTGGTCCTGTCCGACATGGTCGAGGGCGAGAGCCTGACCATGTCCGGCGAGGGCAAGGGCGGGGCCGCGGGCTTTGCCAAGGGCGGCGCCAAGGTGACGCTGGCGGACCACGAAGAGGGCACGCTGCTGACCTACGACGTGGACGCCAAGGTGGGCGGCAAGCTGGCCCAGCTGGGCAGCCGGATCATCGATGGCTTTGCCCGCAAGATGGCGGACCAGTTCTTCACCCGCTTCCAGGAAGTGCTGGAAGGCCCGGCTGAAGGTGACGAGCCGCCCGAGGCGGAGAAGAAGGGCTGGCTCAAGCGCCTGCGCGGCTGAACCGCGCTGGGCGAGGGCCAGGCAGGGGCTGAGCGGGGAGCTTTGCCTCTCGCCGCCCGAACGGCCCGTCGCCTGGTGGGTGTCGTGGCCCGGCGTGAACCGGGACAGCGCGTTTGCGCCTCCGACCTTGCGCACATGAGCGCAGGGAGCCGCCACGGGTCTGTGCAATTATGAAGAGGCCGCAGCCATGGCGTGCGGCCTTTTGAATATTACATGCCCTGCCTACCCTCACGCACGACAAGAAGGGGACGGGACATGGCTCCGATCCTGCAGATCAAGGATCTGCGCAAGACATATGACGGCGGGTTCGAGGCGCTCAAGGGCGTCACGCTCGACATCGAGGAGGGCGAGATCCTCGCGCTCCTCGGCCCCAATGGCGCGGGCAAGACCACGCTGATTTCCACCCTCTGCGGCATCACCCTGCCCACCGGCGGCTCTGCCTCCGTGGGCGGGCACGACATCCTGAAGGACTACCGCGCCGCGCGCGAGATGATCGGCCTCGTGCCGCAGGAAATCGCGCTGGAGCCCTTCGAGAAGGTCATCAACACCGTGCGGCTGACGCGCGGTCTCTTCGGCAAGCGGCGCGATGATGCCCTCGTCGAGAAGATCCTGCGTCAGCTCTCGCTCTGGGACAAGCGCGACACGCCGACCAAGGCGCTGTCAGGCGGCATGAAGCGCCGGGTCCTGATCGCCAAGGCACTGGTCCACGAACCCCGGGTGCTCTTCCTCGACGAGCCGACGGCGGGTGTGGACGTGGCGCTGCGCAAGGGCATGTGGGACACGGTCGAAGAGCTCAAGGCCAGCGGCGTGACCATCATCCTGACCACCCACTACCTCGAAGAGGCGGAGGCAATGGCCGACCGGATCGGCGTGATTCAGAAGGGCGAGCTGCTGCTGGTCGAGGAAAAGGCCGCGCTGATGAAACGGCTGGGCCGCAAGAAGCTGACCGTGCAGCTGCGGAGCCCGCTGAGCGAGGTGCCGGCCGCGCTCTCCGGCTTCGAGCTGGAGCTGGCCGAGGACGGCCACGCGCTGGTCTACACCTACGACAGCCAGGCGGAGCGGACGGGGATCACCCGGCTGCTGGCGGCCCTGGCGGATGCGGGCGTGGGGCTGGCCGATCTTTCGACCCACCAGTCCTCGCTAGAGGAGATCTTCGTGGACCTGGTCGGGGAGGACGCGGCATGAACCTCCATGCAATCGGCGCCATCTACCGCTACGAGATGGCGCGTTTCTTCCGCACCATCCTGCAGAGCTTCCTCTCGCCGGTGATCTCCACCTCGCTCTACTTCGTGGTCTTCGGCACGGCCATCGGCAGCCGGATCGAAAGCGTGGAGGGCGTCAGCTACGGCGCCTTCATCGTGCCGGGCCTGATCATGCTGGCGGTGATCCAGCAGGCGCTGAACAACGCGGCCTTCGCGATCTACTTCCCGCGCTTCACGGGGACGTTCTACGAGGTGCTGACCGCGCCGGTGAACTTCCTCGAGGTGGTGGCGGGCTACGTGGGCGCGGCGGCGACGAAGGCGCTCTTCATCGGGGTGGTGATCCTCGGGACCTCGACGCTCTTCGTCGATATCTCGATCGCGCATCCGCTGGCGATGGTGGCCTTCCTGCTGCTGACGGGGATCAGCTTCTCTCTCTTCGGGTTCATCATCGGCATCTGGGCGAAGTCCTTCGAGCAGTTGCAGCTGATCCCGATGCTGATCGTGATGCCGCTGATCTTCCTTGGGGGCTCGTTCTACTCGCTCTCGATGCTGCCGGAGATCTGGCAGAAGATCACCCTGTTCAACCCGGTGGTCTACCTGATCTCGGGCTTCCGCTGGTCCTTCTTCGGCACGGCGGACGTGCCGGTGGGGCTGTCGCTGCTGGCGATCTGTGGCTTCACGGCGCTGGCACTGGGCGTGATCGGCTGGATCTTCCGCACCGGCTGGCGGCTGCGCTCGTGACGCAGAGGCGCTGAAAAAGGGGCGGGGCCGAACGTCGGCCCCGCTGCCCCCCGGACAGGCATTGGCCGCAGGAAAATGGCCGGGCGGGGACAGGTTTGCGTTTTTCGCCGCCCCGTCTCTGCCGTCCCCTTGTTTGCTCCGGGTGCGCTCTCTATTTCGAGAGGCATGAAAAGCTGGATTCCCTTTCTCAAGGATCGTCCCACGGTCGCCGTGGTGCGCCTGTCGGGCCTCATTGCCGACGGGCCGCGGGGCGGACTGAACGACGCGGGCCTCGCGCCCGTCATCGAAAAGGCCTTCCGGCGCGGCAAGCCGAAAGCCGTGGCGCTGGCCATCTCCTCGCCCGGCGGTTCGCCGGTGCAAAGCGCGCTGATCGCGGCCCGCATCCGGCGCCTCGCGCAGGAGAAGGAGGTGCCCGTCATCGCCTTCGTCGAGGATGTCGCCGCCTCGGGCGGCTATTGGCTCGCCACCTCGGCGGATGAGATCTATGCCGACAGCTCCTCCATCGTGGGCTCCATCGGGGTGATTTCCGCGGGCTTCGGCGCCCATGTGCTGCTGGCCCGTCAGGGCGTGGAGCGGCGCGTCTATACCGCCGGCCAGTCGAAATCCATGCTGGACCCGTTCCGCCCCGAGAACCCCGAGGATGTCGAGAAGCTGCAGCGCCTGCTGGAGCAGATCCACGGCAATTTCATCGCGCAGGTGACCGAACGGCGCGGGCCCAAGCTGAAGCAGGACAAGGACCTCTTCACCGGCGAGGTCTGGCTCGGCTCCCGCGCGCGGGAACTGGGGCTGATCGACGGCATCGGGCACATGGTGCCGGTGCTGAAGGAGCGCTTTGGCGACAAGGTCCGCTTCCGCAGCTACGGGGTGAAGAAATCGTGGCTGCGGCGCATCGGCGCCTCGGTGCTGGGGGATGCGATCATGGGCATCGAGGAACGCGCGGCCTACGCGCGCTTCGGTCTCTGAGCCATGATCCTCAAGGTTGTTGTCCTCTTTCTCGTCGCCATGGGTGTCATGGCCATGTTCGGCAAGCTGCGCTTTCCCGGGATCGGCCCGGGCAAGGGGCGGCAGGCGAGGCTTTCCACGAAGAAATGTCCGCGCTGCGGGGCCTACCGGATCGGTAAGGGCCCCTGCAACTGCGGCCAGAAATAGGGGCTGACATGCCTTGGATTCTCTGTGGGGTCGGACTGGCCCTGCTGGTGTTTGCCGGTGACGCCCTGGTCAAGGGCGCGGTGAACCTCGCCCTGCGGCTGGGGATACCCGCGCTGATCGTCTCGCTGACCGTCGTTGCCTTCGGCACCTCCGCGCCCGAGCTTCTGGTGGTGATCGACGCCGTCATCCATGGCAAGCCGGGCCTTGCGCTCGGCAACGTCGTGGGCTCCAACACGGCGAATATCCTGCTGGTGCTGGGGGTGCCCGCGATGCTGGCCACGATGCACAGCAGCCATTTCGACACCCGGCGCAGCTATTACATGATGCTGGCCGCGACAGTGGTCTTCATCGGCTTCTGCCTGACCGGGGAGCTGGTCTTCTGGCACGGGCTGGTGATGCTGCTGGCGCTGATCGCCACGCTGGTCGACCAGTATATCGCCGGCCGCAAGGCGCGCGCCGCCTCCGAAGCGGCGGTCGACGAGGAGGACCTCGAAGGGGCCGACCCGGGCATGAAGGGCTGGAAGATCGCCGTTTTCCTCGTGGCGGGGCTGATCGGGCTGCCGCTAGGGGCGAACCTTCTGGTGGACAATGCCTCGATCATCGCGCGCAGCTTCGGCATCAGCGAGACGGTGATCGGCCTGACGCTGGTGGCCGTGGGCACCTCGCTGCCGGAACTGGCGACCACCGTCATGGCCGCGCTGCGCAGGCAGGCCGACGTGGCCATGGGCAACGTCATCGGCTCGAACATGTTCAACCTGCTGGGGATCATGGGCATCGGTGCCATGGTGGGCAACATCCCCGTGGAAGACAGCATGCGCAGCTTCGACCTCTGGGTCATGCTGGGGGCCTCGCTGCTGCTGGTGCCCTTCGCGCTGATGAAGGTCGATATCACCCGGTTGTGGGGTGTGGTGTTGACCGCGCTCTATCTGGTCTACGTTAGCCTCATCCTGTTCTGAACGAGGCGAGGGAAAACCGAATGACGAAGGCTCTGGTGACCGGAGGGGCCAAACGGCTCGGGCGGGCGATGGCCCTGCATCTGGCGGGGCGCGGGTTCGACGTGGCGATCCACTATGCCGGGTCGGAGGAGGCCGCCGAGGAGCTGGCCGCCGAGATCCGCGCCATGGGCCGCAAGGCCGTCCCCCTGCAGGCCGACCTGCTGGAGCTGGAGGCGGTCGAGGCGCTGGTGCCGCGTGCCGTCGAGGGGCTGGACGGCCCGCTGACGGTGCTGGTGAACAACGCCTCGCTCTTCGAATACGACCGCATCGGCAAGGTGACGGGGCAGGGCTGGGCCCGCAACATCGACAGCAACCTGCGCGCGCCGGTGCTGCTGACGCAGGCCTTTGCCGCGCAATGTCCCGATCCCGTCAGCGACGAACGCGGCGAGCCGGTCGCCCGGGGCCTCGTGGTGAACATGCTGGACCAGCGGGTGCGCAAGCTGACGCCCGAGTTCACCAGCTACACGATCGCCAAGATGGGGCTCTGGGCCTTCACCCAGACCGCCGCCATGGGGCTGGCGCCCCGCATAAGGGTGAATGCCATCGGCCCGGGCCCGACGTTGCAAGCCGCCGGCCAGAGCGACGAGAGCTATGCCCAGCAGAGGGCGAACACGATTCTCAGCCGCGGATCGAATCCCTCCGACATCACCGGGGCGCTCGGATATTTCCTCGACGCACCGGGCGTTACGGGGCAATTGCTGTGCACCGACGGCGGCCAGCACCTCGCCTGGAAGACGCCCGACATCACCGGTTTCGACTGAGATCAAGCAGGCATTTTCAGGCGACCCTGCGGAAGTTGTACACCGGTCACGGGGCCGTTACCAAGGTGTCACTAAAACTTCAATAAATTCAGTCCCTTGCCGTATGGCCAAAAAAGTTTCCATTGAAATCAGATGGTTATAAAGTTGCCTAAAAAGATCGCAAAATAAGGAACCGCCAATGTTTCAAGGGAATTTCGCACGTCCAGGAAAGTTGTCTTCAGACTTATCCACAAGATCCGTGGATTTGTTCTGCCTTGCTTTGGACGCGCCGAATTTGCAGACACGGGCGGGAATCACAGCCAGCTGAGTCATGACCCAAGGTAACTCCGATATCCCCGCGGACCGGACCGATGAGGCGCCCGAGGCGCGACTCACCGGCCACGCGCTGATCCAGTCCTACCTCCGGACGCTCGACAGCTCGCCCGGGGTCTACCGGATGCTGGATGCGGAGAGCCGCGTGCTCTACGTCGGCAAGGCGCGCAACCTGAAGGCGCGGGTCTCGAACTACGCGCGGCCCTCGGGGCACTCCGGCCGGATCGCGCGGATGATCCGCCAGACCGCCTCGATGATGTTTCTCACGACGCGGACCGAGACCGAGGCCCTGCTGCTGGAGCAGAACCTCATCAAGCAGCTCAAGCCGCACTACAACGTGCTGCTGCGCGACGACAAAACCTTCCCCAATATCCTCGTCTCGAAGGAGACGGATTTCCCCCAGATCCGCAAGCACCGCGGCGCGAAGAAGGAGAAGGGGGCCTATTACGGGCCCTTCGCCTCGGCCGATGCGGTGAACCGGACGCTGAACCAGCTGCAGAAGGTCTTCCTGCTGCGCAACTGCTCCGACAGCATGTTCTCCTCGCGGACGCGGCCCTGCCTGCTCTACCAGATCAAGCGCTGTTCCGGCCCCTGCGTCGGGCTGATCTCGCAGGAGGAGTATGCCGCTACCGTGCGCGACGCGGAACGCTTCCTCTCGGGCCGCTCGACCAAGGTGCAGGAGGAACTGGCCACCCAGATGGCCGAGGCCTCCGAGGCGATGGAGTTCGAACGCGCCGCCGCGCTGCGCGACCGTATCCGCGCGCTGACGCAGGTCCAGTCGGCGCAGGGCATCAACCCGCGTGCCACGACCGAGGCCGACGTGGTGGCGCTCCACATGGAGGGCGGGCAGGCCTGCGTGCAGGTCTTCTTCATCCGGGCGAACCAGAACTGGGGCAACCGCGATTTCTACCCCCGCGTCGGCCCCGACATCGAGGCGGCGGAGGTGCTGCAGGCCTTCCTCGGCCAGTTCTACGACGGCAAGGAGCCGCCGCGACTGATCCTGCTGTCCCACCCGGTGGAGGACAGCGATCTGCTGGCCGAGGCGCTCTCGGAAAAGGCGGGCCGCAAGGTCGAGCTTTCGGTGCCGCAACGGGGCGAGAAGGCGGAACTGGTTGAAAGCGCCGCCCGCAACGCCCGCGAAAGCCTCGCCCGCCGGATGGCCGAAAGCGCGACGCAGGCGAAACTCCTGCGCGGCGTGGCCGAGGCCTTCTCCCTCGACGCCCCGCCGGAGCGGATCGAGGTCTACGACAACTCCCACATCCAGGGCACCAATGCCGTGGGGGCGATGATCGTGGCCGGCCCCGAGGGGCTGATGAAGAACCAGTACCGCAAGTTCAACATCCGGGGCGACGACCTGACGCCCGGCGATGACTTCGGCATGATGAAGGAGGTGCTGACGCGCCGCCTCTCGCGCCTGCTGAAGGATGATCCCGACCGCAGCAAGGGCACATGGCCCGACCTGCTGCTGATCGACGGCGGGGCAGGGCAGGTCTCAGCGGTGCAGGAAATCCTCGACCAGCTGGGCCTGCCTGACATCCCCATGGTCGGCGTGGCCAAGGGCGTCGACCGGGACCACGGCAAGGAGGAATTCCACCGCCCCGGCACGCGCCCCTTCGCGCTGCAGATGAACGATCCGGTCCTCTACTTCATCCAGCGCCTGCGGGACGAGGCGCACCGTTTCGCCATCGGCACCCACCGGGCCAAGCGCGCCAAGTCGCAACTCGCCAATCCGTTGGACGAGGTCCCCGGCGTCGGCGCCACCCGCAAGCGCGCCCTGCTGGCGCATTTCGGCTCCGCCAAGGCGGTCACCCGCGCCAACCTCGCCGATCTCAAGGCCGTGGACGGCATCTCGGACACGCTGGCGGAAACCATCTACGATCACTTCCACGGCACCGGCTGACCCCCGCCCAGACCCCATTTCTGTCTCTCCGCGCGCCCTGTCATCCACTGTTCCCAAGTATCCCTGGGGTCCGGGGGCTGGCCCCCGGTCCCATTATCCCCGCAGGCGCCCCCCTCCGTGATGCTCCCGCATCAACCCCGCTTTCCAACCCGCCCCGAAAGCCCTAGATAGTCCTCATGACCCTGACCGTTCCCAATATCCTCACCATCCTGCGCCTGATCGCGGCGCCGGCCATCGCCATCATCTACCTGGCGGTGCCCCGCCCGGCTGCGGATATCATCGCCCTGGTGGTCTTCGGGGCCGCCTCGGCCACGGACTGGTTCGACGGGCATCTTGCGCGCAAGTGGAAGCAGGTCAGCAAGCTCGGCACCATGCTGGATCCGATCGCCGACAAGGCGATGGTCGTGGTCGCGCTGATGGTGCTGGCGCGCTATTCGCCGATCGCGCCCTGGATCATCCTGCCCGCGGCGGTGATCCTCTTCCGCGAGGTCTTCGTCTCGGGCCTGCGGGAATACCTCGGCGACGTGGCGGGCGTGCTGAAGGTCACGCCGCTGGCGAAGTGGAAGACGGCAAGCCAGATGGTCGCCATCGCGCTGCTGCTGGCCAACGGGGCCTTCTGGGCGCTGACCGAGCGGACCGGCTCGATCTGGGCCGATGCGCCGAACGAGTTGACGGCGGTGGGCGGCGGCATCCTGATCTGGGTTGCGGCGGCACTGACCGCGATCACCGGCTGGGATTACTTCGCCAAGGCCAAACCCTACCTGGAGGGCTGAGCATGGACATCCTCTACTTCGCCTGGTTGCGCGAGCGGATCGGCGTCCCGCGCGAGCGGGTCGAGACCGGGGCCGCGACGGTGCGCGATCTCGTGGCCGAACTCAGCGCCCGGGATGCGGGCTACGCGGCGGCCTTCGCCGATCTGTCGGCCCTGCGGGTGGCCCTCGACCAGGAACTCTCCGAGTTCGACGCGCCGCTCTCCGGTGTGCGCGAGGTGGCCTTCTTCCCGCCAATGACCGGGGGCTGAGCCCATGGATATCCGCGTGCAGGCCGAGGCCTTCGATGCCGGTGCCGAGCTGAACCGTTTCTCCGCGGGCGCGGAGGGGGCCGGCGGCGTGGTCAGCTTCACCGGCGTGGTGCGCGACCTGCCGGGCGGCGGTCTGACCGCCATGGAGATCGAGCACTACCCCGGCATGACCGAGAAGGCGCTGACCGACTTCGCCGCGCAGGCGATGGACCGCTGGGCGCTGTCGGACGTGCTGGTGATCCACCGCTACGGGGCGCTCGCGCCGGGGGCGCAGATCATGATGGTGGCCACCGCCGCCCCGCACCGCCGTGCGGCCTTCGAGGCGGCGGATTACCTGATGGACTACCTGAAATCCCGTGCGCCCTTCTGGAAGAAGGAAATCACGACCGAGGGCGCGGATTGGGTCGCCGCCAAGGCGCAGGACGAGGCTGACCTCGACCGCTGGTGAGCGGGTGACGTTCTGCCCGTTTTCTTCGAAGAAAACGGTCCGGAATTTTTGAAAATTCCGGGCAGCGCCGGGGGCGAGGGGCGCTCCTTCCACGTGCAGTCGTGTCCCTTGATGCCCCGCTGATCTCCAAGTGCCTCCCGCGCGGCTCAAACCCGCAGGCCGCGGCGTGTCTCAGATGCGGCCCGCACGCGAAAAAAACGGCCCCGCGGGGCCGCTCTCGTCTTGGTCTCTCTGTGGATCAGGGCGGCGCCAGATGACCGGGCCGCCTTTGGGAGCCAAGCCACTGCTCCAGATCGACGGGGCCCGATCAGGCTTCGACCGGATCAATCGCCTACCAGATCACTGGCCAGCTCACTGGGCGGCGTGGTGCTTGTCGATGTAGCTGCGCAGTTCCTCGGCCTCGTGCCGGGCCTCGCGCAGGCCGTCCATGGCGGCGGCAAGTTCGGCCTCGGTCTGGCTCAGCTGGTTGGTCAGCTCGGCCTCGCGCTGCTGCAGGTAGGTGATCGCCTGATCGCGCGTCTCTTCCGCCTCGTGCAGCTCCTGCGCCATCTTCTCCAGCTCCCCCATGTCCGACTTGGACACCCGGGTGAAGCGGTGGATCAGCCAATAGGCGAACCACCCGAAGCAGAAGGCCACGAAGAGGATGATCGCTAGGGCAATGACGAATTCGGTCTTGTTCATTGGGTGGCGCCGGCCTCGGTCTGTTCTTCCGTGGCCTCTTCTGCGCCCGTTTCCCCCTCGGGATCAAGGCCGGAATCCGCGTCAGCGCCGTTCACCTCCGCGTCATCGCCGCTTTCGGAGGCCACCTCGCCGGTGGTGTCGAGGGCCTCGTCGCTGATCGCGTCCCCGCTCTCGTCGCCCGACCCCTCGACCTCGACGGCCTCTGTCAGGTCGTGCATCGGCGCGCCCTCGGTGGTGTCGAAGTCCGCGTCGCCGCTGCCCTCGTCGTCCGTGGCGAGCGCTTCCGCTGCGCTCTCGGCCACTTCACCGGTGGTCTCCAGGGCGGCATCGGTGATTTCCTCGGGCACCTCGGGGGCGAGCAGGCGGAACTCGATCCGGCGGTTCACCTCGCGGCCTTCCTCGGTGCCGTTGTCGGCGATGGGCTGGCTCTCGCCATAGCCCACGGCGGTGTAGCCCGAGGTCAGCACCCGGCGCATCCGCAGCTCGTTCAGCACGGCGGTGGCGCGTTCCTGGCTCAGGGCCTGGTTCATTTCCTCGCGGCCCTGGCTGTCGGTGTGGCCACTGATCTCCAGCGGGATGTCCCCGCAGGCCTTCAGCACCTCGGCGATGTCGTCCATGGCGCCCATGGAGTCGGCCGAGATCGTGGCCGAGCCGGGCTCGAAGTTGATCTTGGCGACCTCCTGGATGCCACGCAGTTCCCGCAGGCATTCCTCGGGCGTGGGCAGGGAGGCGATCGGGTCCAGCTTCTCCTGGTAGACGACGGAGATGTCGTAGCTGGCGCCATCGCCCAGCTGGGTGGCCAGCAGCTGCGCGATCTCGGCCTGGGCGTTCTCGTTGCCGGTGTCGCCCGCGATGACGAGGTCATCGGGGGTCACGGTGACGACGCCGTTGGAGAGCTTGGAGAGCGCCTCCAGCGCGGCCAGCACGCGGATCGTCCAACCGTCGGGCAGGTCCTCGTCGAGACGTGCGGCGGTGTAGACCGCGCTCGCTCCGAATCGGGACTGGGCGTAGCTCTGGGTCGCGTTGCGCGACAGTTCGTCGGAAATGCGGCCGCGCAGCTGCACCATGCCCTCGGGGCTCAGCGTGGCGGTGAATTCGGGCGGGCCTTCCTCTTCGTCCTCGCTTGGCGCGACGGGCAGGGTGGCATGCAGCGCGTAGAGGTCCGGCAGGTCGTTCTCCAGCTCACCCACGACCCGGTCGAAGAGCCCCTGCGCCGTGCCTTCGGCTGCCACGAGGGAGATATCGGCATCGGTGAAGGTGATCGCCCCGCCGCCCAGTTCGGTCAGCCCGGCGATCCCGGTGGAGACCGCCTGCGCCCAGTCGGGGGAGGGCATGCCAAGGCCGATCCGGCAGCGCATGGCCCCTTCGAGGCCGGCGGCGCGGGCGGCCTCCTCGATCATGGCGATATCCTCGGCGTTGTCGGCGGAGCAGGCGTCGAACCGGGCGCCGCTGTCGTCCACGAGGAAGCGCACGGTGAAGGGGGCGATGACGGGGCGCGGCGCGGTCAGCGTCAGCGACAGGTCGACCCCGTCGGGCAGGGCGCGTTCCAGCCGGCGCTGCAGGTCGTTCTTGGCGGCGGTGCTTTCGACCGCCGCGTCGATGCGGACGTGGTTCGGCGCCACGGAGATCTTGGAGCGCGGCAGTTCGTTCAGCGCCTCGATGGCGAAGGTCACCGCCTCGATCCAGCCGCCGGGGACGGGGTAGCGCGCGGTTTCCAGCAGGTCGGTGATACTGCCGATGCCGTCGATATCGCCGAGCGTCTCGGTCAGGCGGTCGCGGTTGGTGGCGGCGGGGATCAGCCCGATCAGCGAGAGCGTGTCCTCGTTGCGCAGGATCTCGACCGAGAAGTCGGGCGGCTGGATCGCCTCGGCGGCCTGCACCTGCATCAGGTCGATGACCCGGGCCGCGTCCACCACCTGCCCGGTGACGGTGATCGCGTTGAAGCGCGCCGCCTCGCTGGGGGCGAGGCCCGAGAGGTTTACCCGCAGGCCGTCGGCCTGCACCTCGGCCCAGTCCATCTGGTGCGTGTCGAGCGTGTGGCGGACGTCGATCTCGGTGCGGTCCTCCACTGCGCCGGCCGAGAAGGCGGCGGCGACGAGGCTGAGGACGGCGGCCGAGGTGAAGGCCGAGCTGACGATCGCGAGCGAGGACAGGCGCATGTCTGGCGGGTATCCCGATAATTGCAGTGCGCGCGTTTTAAGACGCTGGGGCGGGCCTGTAAATCAGAGCAGGAAGGCGACGGCGAAAAACGGCAGGACCAGAAGGCCCGCGTTCCGGTTCGACCGGAAGAGCGCGAGGCACTTGTCGCCGTCGTCGATATCCAGTTGACGAAGCTGCCAAACCATATGCCAGCCAAGGGCCCAGGGACCGGCAAGCGCGACGAACAGGGCCAGCGGATTGGCCCCGTCGATCATCGCCCCGATCACGGCCAATGCCATCAGCGAGACCGAAATCACAAGGAATTGACGCAGGACGCGGGCCGTGTTGCCGGCAAAGAGCCGCGCGGTGGACTTCACGCCGATCAGCGCGTCGTCTTCCTTGTCCTGGTGGGCATAGATCGTGTCGTAGAAGATCGTCCATGCGATGCCGCAGAGATAGAGTGCGAAGGGCGGCCAGGAGAGCGTGTTGCTGTGCGCGGCCCAGGCGAGGATGGCGCCCCAGTTGAAGGCGAGGCCGAGGAAGACCTGCGGCCACCAGGTGAAGCGCTTGGCGAAGGGGTAGATGCAGACCGGCCCCAGCGAGATGATCCCCAGCACGATGGCCAGCGGGCCGAAGGTCAGCAGGATGCAGAAGGCGATCAGCGCCTGCGCCACCATCCAGAGCGCCGCGCCCTTGACGGTGACCTGCCCCGAGGGGATCGGCCGGGATTTCGTCCGCGCCACGGCGGCATCGAACTTGCGGTCGGTGATGTCGTTCCACGTGCAGCCCGCGCCCCGCATCAGGAAGGCGCCGATGGCGCAGCCGATGAAGATCCACAGGTCGTGCCAGCCCGCAGTGCCGTCCGCCAGCATGGCAAGGCCCAGGCCCCACCAGCAGGGGATCAGCAGCAGCCATGTGCCCACCGGCCGGTCGGCGCGCGACAGCCGCAGGTAGGGCCGCGTGGCCGCCGGTGCGAGGCGGTCGACCCAGTTGCCCTTGACCGCGTCGGCCACCTGTCCGTCGGGGGCGTGTTGCTCTGGCGCTTGGGCATTTCGGGTCATAAGAAGGGTCCATGGATACGGCGAAAATCAGGCTCTATGTAGATCACCCGCTGGGGGCGGGGCAAACCGTTCCTTTGGAGCGGGACCAGGCGCATTACCTCTTCGGGGTCATGCGCCTCGGGGATGGCGATGCGGTCGCGCTCTTCAACGGGCGCGACGGCGAATGGCAGGCGCAGGTGACGCAGGCCGGCAAGCGCGGCGGAGAGCTGACCTGCCGGTCCCGGTCGAAACCGTTGCAGATGCCGCCCGACCTCTGGCTGCTCTTCGCGCCGATCAAGAAGGCGCGCACCGACTTCATCGTCGAGAAGGCGGCGGAGATGGGGGCGGCGCGGATCGTGCCGGTGCAGACCGATTTCACCAATTCCGAACGTATCCGGCAGGACCGGTTGCAGGCCCATGCGGTCGAGGCGGCGGAGCAATGCGGCGGCACCTACGTCCCCGAGGTCGCGGACCTGCACAAGCTCGACCGGCTGCTGGCGGACTGGCCCGAGGGCCGGCAGCTGATGTTCTGCGACGAGGCCCTGGCCGAGGAACCGGGCGGGGCGCCGCTCTCGACCCTCACGCCGGGCCCGTGGGCAATCCTGATCGGGCCGGAGGGCGGCTTCTCCGAGGCGGAACGCAGCCGGCTGCGCGGTCTGCCCTTCGCGCATCGTGTCGCGCTCGGCCCGCGCATCCTGCGGGCGGATACCGCGGCGGTGGCCGCGCTGACGCTCTGGCAGCAGGCGCTCGGGGACTGGGGCGGAGAGCGGAGCGGGGAGGGCGCATGAGCGACATGACCCCGGTCCGCGCCGACGATCTGCCGGCGGTCCTCGACTACCTGCGCGGCCAGACGGCCTGCGCCATGTTCCCGCTGGCGAACCTCGAAACCCACGGGCTGGCCACCCAGTCGGGCCACAGCCGCGCCATGTCGGCCTGGGTCCGGTATGAGGACGGCGAGGTCGTGGCCTTCCTCGGGATGACGCGCGATGGCTGGATGCTGCCGGTGCTGGCGGCGGGCGATCCGCTGCTCGACGCCGTGACCGCGCCGCTTTCCATGCGGTCCTACGAATGGATTCTGGGCGAGGCCGGGGCGGTGCATTCCGTGCTCGACGCGCTCGATCTGCGGCACCATCCGATGGGCCTGCTGCGCGACGAGCCGCATTTCCTCCTGCCGCTGAGCGATCTGGTCATGCCCGAGGTCGCGGGCCTGCTCCTCGTGCCCGCCGATGCCACCCGCCGCGACCTGCTGATCGACTGGCGCAGCCAGTACAACGCCGATGTCCACGGCACCTCACCGTCGGTCGCCGCCGAACGCGCCGTGGTGGACGTGGACGCCATGCTGGAGACTGGCAGCCACGTGCTGCTGATGCAGGGCGATACGCCGCTGGCGATGACGGGCATCAACGCACGGGCCGGCAATACGGTGCAGGTCGGCGGGGTCTTCACCCCGCCCGCGCGGCGCGGCGAGGGCCATGCCCGGGCGGCGGTGGCGCTGCACCTCGCCGCCCTGCGCGACGCGACCGGCGCCGAGGAAGCGGTGCTCTTCGCGGCCAGCGACACTGCGGCAGCCGCCTATCGCGCCATCGGCTTCAGCCGGATCGGCACCTATACGATGTGTCGCCTGGCGAGGCCCACGTGAGTTTCATCCGACCCGAGGCGCGCGCGGCCCTGAACCGCTGGCGCGAAGTGGCCATCGGGCTGGCGGTGGCGGCGCTCGGCCTGTGGTGGGCGCTGACCACCTTCGGCGTGCTGAAATGGGTGGGCGTCGTGCTGGTGCTGGCGGGGCTTGGCTTTGCGGCGGCGGGCGTGCAGCGGGCGCGGTTCCGCTCTGCCCGGCAGGGGCCCGGCGTGGTGCAGGTCGACGAGGGGCAGATTGCCTATTTCGGCCCGCTCACCGGCGGCATCGTGGCCCTGTCGGAACTCGACCGGCTGGCGCTGACCGGGCAGGGGCCCTCGGCCCACTGGGTGCTCAGCCAGCCCGGCGCGGAGGACCTGCATATCCCGCTGGGGGCGGAAGGAGCCGAGGCGCTCTTCGATGTCTTCGCGGCGCTGCCCGGCCTGCCCACGCGCGAGTTGCTGGCGAAGATGCGGGCGCATGATGCGACAGCGGGCGCCACGCCGGGGCAGGGCTCGTCGCAGGGCGCTTCCTCCGGATCGTCCCGCGCGGGCCTGACCCTTGTGCAGGGTGGCGCGGCATCGGGCGGCCCGGCAAAGGGTGACGTGATCTGGGAGAAACCGCTCCGCCGGTTGCATTGACACCGCCCGCGTTTGCGCTCACTCCTGACCTCCAAGAAAGCGACAGACCGGAGTACTCCATGTCCATCCCCCAATCCGGCGGCGGCCCGATCGAGCGTCATGAACAGCTGGCAGACTACATGGCCGAGGGCTGCAAGCCCAAGGAAGACTGGCGGATCGGCACCGAGCACGAGAAGTTCGGCTACTGCAAGGACAGCCTGAAACCCATTCCCTACGATGGCGAACGCTCCATCAAGGCCGTGCTGGAAGGCCTGCGCGACCGCTATGGCTGGAACGAGGTCCGCGAAAGCGGTTATCTGATCGGCCTGACCAAGGACGGCGCCAACGTCAGCCTCGAGCCCGGCGGGGCGCTGGAGCTGTCGGGCGCACCGCTGTGCAACATTCACCAGACCTGTGACGAGGTGAACCAGCACCTGCGCGAGGTGAAGAGCATCTCGGACGAGATCGGCGTTGGCTTCATCGGTCTGGGCGCCGCGCCCCAGTGGATCCATGACGAGATGCCCCTGATGCCCAAGGGCCGCTACAAGCTCATGGATGCCTACCAGAGCCGCGTCGGCACCACCGGCACCACGATGATGCGCCGCACCTGCACCGTGCAGGTGAACCTCGACTTCTCGACCGAGGCGGACATGGTGCAGAAGATGCGCGTGGCCCTTGCGCTGCAGCCGGTCGCCACCGCGCTCTTTGCCAATTCGCCCTTCTTCGAGGGCAAGCCCAACGGCATGCGTTCCTACCGGTCGTGGGTCTGGCGTCACATGGATGCCGCCCGGACGGGGATGCTGCCCTTCGTCTTCGACGAGGGCTTCGGGTTCGAGTCCTACGTGCAATACGCCCTCGATGTGCCGATGTACTTCGTCTACCGCGACGGCAAGTACATAGACGCGCTCGGCCAGTCGTTCCGCGACTTCCTCAAGGGCGAACTGCCCGCGCTGCCGGGCGAGAAGCCGACGCTGTCGGACTGGGCCGACCACCTGACCACGCTCTTCCCCGAGGCCCGGGTGAAGAAGTTCATCGAGATGCGCGGCGCCGATGGCGGCCCGTGGCGGAGGCTCTGCGCGCTGCCCGCCTTCTGGGTCGGGCTGATGTACGATCAGGGTGCGCTGGATGCGGCGTGGGACCTCGTGAAGGGCTGGGACGCCCCGACCCGCGAGGCGATGCGCGTGGCGGCCGGCGATCAGGCCCTCGGCGGCACGGTCAACGGCATCAAGATGCATGACCTCGCCCGCGACGTGCTGGACATCGCCGAGGCTGGCCTGAAGGCGCGCGCGGCAGAGGGCGCGGGCGGGTTGATCCCCGACGAGACCCATTTCCTCAACGCGCTGAAGGAAAGCATCGCTTCGGGCCAGACCCCTGCGGACGAACTGCTGGCCAAGTACAAGGGCGAGTGGAACGGCGATCTGGATCGGATCTACGCCGAGTATTCCTACTGAGCGACGGGTTGGCAGGCGGGTGTCCGGCCGGGCGACTGGCCGGCTGAGACCTCGGCCGTTGAAGGGGGCCGACCCGCTGCCTGACCACGTGCCTGATCCGATGCACGAGCACGTGTCTCACCACGTGAAGACATCTCCCGGAGGTTGTGGCGGGGGGTGCCCTTGACCGCGAAGCGTGAACGCGGGACACTCCCCCGAAATAGGGGGTCTCGGGTCGCGCGTGGAACGTCATCTGATCATTTCCGGCCATGGCCGGGCGGGCAGCACACTCTTCTACACCATGATGCGCCATTGCCTGAGGGACTTCGGTGTCTTCGAGGCCGAGATGCCCACGGCGCAGCTGCTGCACCTGCCGGGCAACCAGTGCAGCAAGCGACCCTACGACATCTTCGACACGGCCAGGATCCTGCAGGCCAACAGGCGGGGCAAGCAGCTGGACCTGATCGTCATGCTGCGCGATCCGCGGGACATCCTGATCAGCCGCCACCGGGCCGTGCCGGATGATTACTTCATGGCCGCCGACCTGTGCTATTTCATCCAGCCGGGCAAGGTGCCGACCTTCACCGCGCCGGGGCTGTTGCAGATCCAGCGCGCGATCATGCAGGTGGCGCGGTCGGGGGCCTTTCCGCGCGGCATCTTCTACCTGAAGTACGAGGACCTCGTGGCCGATCCCGACAGCGTGCAGCAGGCCTTGGCCGCGCAGCTGGGGCTGCGCTTCGAGGGCAGCTTCGCCGATTTCCACACGGCCGAGATCCCGGCCCACCTGCAGGGCCCGCTGAACGGCGTACGCGCGCTGGAGGCAGGTCCCGCCCGGAAATGGGCGGAGCCCGAGCATCGGGCCCGGATCATCGACCAGTTCACCAGGTTTCCCGTCCTGCACGATGTGCTCATCGGGCTGGGATACGAGACCGACCGCAGCTGGTATGACGCCCTGCTGGCCGAGGGCCGCGGTGTCGGGACTGGCGGCGTGGGCAACGATGGCGGCAGGCCGAAGGCACCCTAGGCCTGTCTCCTAGGGCTGTCGCTTAGGCCTGTCGCTTAGGCCTGTCGCTTAGGCCTGTTGCGCGGCCCGGATCGCCGTGGCGCAGGCCATGGCCGAGGCCCAGGCCCACTGGAAGTTGTAGCCCCCCAGCCAGCCGGTCACATCCACGCATTCGCCGATGAAATGCAGCCCCGGGCGCAGGGTGGATTCCATCGTCTTGGAGGAGAGGCCTGCGGTGTCCACGCCGCCCAGGGTGACCTCTGCGGTGCGATAGCCCTCGGTCCCCGTGGGCTTCACCCGCCAGTGGGTCAGCCGCTCGCAGAGCGCGCCGAGGCTGGCGTCATTGTGATCGGCGAGGTTGCCGCCCAGGTCGAGGTCCGGCGCGATCAGGCTCGGCACCGCCTGCGCAAGGCGGGCGGGCATCATCTCGGCCAGCACGGTGGTGATGGCGCGGCGCCCGGCCTGCTGGCGCGCGGCGCGCAGCCGCTCCAGCGGGTCGAGGCCGGGCAGGAGGTCGATCTCGATCTCTGCGCCGGGCGTCCAGTAGGAGGAGACCTGAAGGATCGCGGGGCCCGAGAGGCCGCGGTGGGTGAAGAGCAGCGCCTCCTCGAAGCTGGTGCCCCCGGCGGTGGCGCGCACCGGCAGGGAGAGGCCGGCAAGGGCGCTGAAGGTCTCGGGCGGGAAGGTGAAGGGCACGAGGCCGGGATGGGTCTCGACGATGGCGTGGCCGAACTGGCGCGCGATGTCATAGGCGAGGCCGGTGGCGCCCATCTTGGGGATCGATTTGCCGCCCGTGGCGACCACGAGGCGTGGCGCTCGCACCGTCCATGGCCGCGTGTCGCGATTGAGCGTGACGGCGAAGGCCCCGTCCCCGTCTCCGTCCTGCGCGGTGACGCCCTCGATCCGCGTGTCGAGCGCCAGCGTGCCGCCCGCCTCCTCGACCATGCCGGTCAGCAGCGAGACGATCTGGCGCGCGCTGTCGTCGCAGAAGAGCTGGCCGAGGGTCTTCTCGTGCCAGGCGATGCCATGCTCCGAGACGAGGGAGACGAAATCCCACGGCGTGTAGCGCTTCAGCGCGGATTTGGCGAAATGCGGATTGGCGGAGAGGAAGTTGGCAGGCTCCGTCCCGGTGTTGGTGAAGTTGCAGCGCCCGCCGCCGGAGATGCGGATCTTCTCGCCCGCCTTGCGGGCATGGTCCACCACCAGCACACGGCCCCCGCAGTGGGCTGCGCACATCAGGCCGGCCGCCCCGGCGCCAAGGATGATCACGTCATAATCCATGGCCGCGGGGATGCCGCCTTGGCCCGGGTTTGGCAAGGGGGCACGGGGGCGGGGGACACCCAAGATTTTTCGAAAATTCTTGGCAGAATTCTTCGAAGAATTTTGGATGCGCGGGGGGCGGGGGAGTTTGTCTGCCCTGCGCAGTGCGGAGGAGGGTGCGCGGCTGCCGGAAAATTCGAATTTTCCGGTCCGGAATTTTTGAAAATTCCGGGCAGCGGGGAGGGGGCGGCGGCGCTGCGGTATGGCCTGTGGGCAGGAGAGGGAGGCAAGGGGGCGCTGCCCCCGTCCGTGCGGTGCACGGACTCCCCCGGAGGTATTTGGGGAAAGATGAAAGGCGGGGCGCCGCGCGCGCGAGGGGGCGGGCGCAGGAGCGGGGTGAGAGGCGGGCGGAGGAGCGGGGCGGGACCGGGCGGAGGGGCGCCGGGGCGTGGCATTCTGTCTGGCGCGAGAGGGGGAAAAAGGCTAGACTTGCCTATCAGACCCCGAAAAGGGGCGGATCAGAGGCAGAAGCGGCAGATTTACCCATGACGGAAATGGTCTATGGTGCGCTCCCCGTGCGGGAAGGCGAACCGATACTCCCTAAATGGTGGCGGACGGTCGACAAGTGGACCATGTCCTGCATCCTCATGCTCTTTGGCGTGGGGCTCTTGCTGGGCTTCGCCGCCTCGCCCCCGCTGGCAGAGAAGAACGGCTTCCAGCCGTTCCACTACGTGCAGCGGCAGGCGCTCTTCGGGGCGATGGCGATGGTGGCGATGATGGTCACCTCGATGATGCCGCCGCAGCTGGTGCGCCGCCTCGCGGTGCTGGGCTTCGCGGGTTGTTTCCTCGCGCTGCTCTTCCTGCCGGTCTTCGGGACCGACTTCGGCAAGGGCGCGGTGCGGTGGTACTCGCTGGGCTTCGCCTCGGTGCAGCCCTCGGAATTCCTGAAACCCGTCTTCGTGGTGACCTGCGCCTGGATGATGGCCGCCGCCCAGGAGATCAACGGCCCGCCGGGACGGCTCTGGTCCTTCGGGCTGACCGTGGTCATCGTCTTCATGCTGGCGATGCAGCCGGACTTCGGCCAGTCGGCGCTGATCCTCTTCGGCTGGGGCGTCATGTATTTCGTGGCCGGTGCGCCGCTGACCCTGCTGGTGGGCATGGCGGGCGCCGTGGTCGCCGCGGGCACCTTCGCCTACCACAACTCGGAACACTTCGCGCGCCGGATTGACGGCTTCCTGAGCCCCGATGTCGATCCGCGCACCCAGCTGGGCTATGCCACCGACGCGATCCGCGAGGGCGGTTTCTTCGGCGTCGGCGTCGGCGAGGGCTCGGTCAAGTGGTCGCTGCCTGATGCCCATACCGACTTCATCATCGCGGTGGCGGCAGAGGAATACGGGCTGATCCTCGTGCTGGTGATCATCGCGCTCTATACCTCGGTCGTGGTGCGGTCGCTGTTGCGGCTGATGCGCGAACGCGATCCCTTCATCCGGCTGGCCGGCACGGGGCTCGCCGCCATGTTCGCCGTGCAGGCGATGATCAACATGGGCGTGGCCGTGCGGCTGCTGCCCGCCAAGGGCATGACGCTGCCCTTCGTGAGCTACGGCGGTTCTTCCGTCATCGCGAGCGGCGTCGCGGTCGGCATGCTGCTGGCCTTCACCCGGTCGCGGCCCCAGGGCGAGATCGGCGATATCCTCGCGGGGCGCACGCGATGAGTGAGACAGCACCGCTGCTGATCATCGCGGCGGGGGGCACCGGCGGGCACATGTTCCCGGCGCAGGCCCTCGCGGAGGAAATGCTGGCCCGCGGCTGGCGGGTGCGGCTCTCGACCGACGCCCGCGGCGCGCGCTACACCGGCGGCTTCCCCGAGGCGGTCGCGGTGGAGGAGGTGGCCTCGGCCACCTTCGCGCGCGGCGGGGTGGCGGCCAAGGCACTGGTGCCCTTCCGGATCGCGGGGGGCATCTCCTCGGCCGTGCTGCGCATGCAGCGCGAGAAGCCGGCCGCGGTGGTGGGCTTCGGCGGCTACCCGGCGATCCCGGCGGTGGCGGCGGCCACGATCCTCGGCCTGCCACGGATGATCCACGAACAGAACGGCGTGCTGGGGCGCGTGAACCAGCTCTTTGCCAAGCGCGTCGCGGCGGTGGCCTGCGGCACCTGGCCGACCGAACTGCCCGAGGGCGTGCAGGGCTACCACGTCGGCAACCCGGTGCGCGCGGCGATCCGTGAACGGGCCGGTGCCGGATACATTCCGCCCGGGGACTACCCGCTCTCGCTGCTCGTCATGGGAGGCTCGCAGGGTGCGCGCATCCTCTCCGACCGGGTGCCGGAGGCGATCTCGCTGCTGCCCGACCACCTGCGCCAGCACGTGCGCGTGGCCCATCAGGCCCGCCCCGAGGACATGGCCCGCGTGGCCGAGTTCTACACCGAGGCCGGCATCAGCGCAGAGGTGAAACCCTTCTTCGACGATGTCCCGCGCCGCATGAGCGAGGCCCAACTGGTGGTCACCCGCGCGGGGGCCTCGACCGTGGCGGACCTGACCGTGATCGGCCGCCCGGCGATCCTCGTGCCGCTGGCCGCGGCGATCCGGGACGAGCAGACCGCGAATGCCAAGGGCATGGTCGAGGCCGGCGCGGCGATCCTCCTGCCCGAGAGCAAACTTGACGCGGGCACTCTTGCGGACCAGATCGCACTGGTACTGGACAGCCCCGAGGGCGCACTGCAGATGGCGCGGGCCGCGCTCTCCCTCGGCAAGCCCGAGGCGGCGGAGACGCTGGCCGACATGGTTGCAGCGCTGGCGGCGGGCGAACTGACGGAAAAGGAGACGACGTGAACGCAGCGACGAAACTTCCCGGAGACGTGGGCCCCATCCATTTCGTGGGCATCGGCGGCATCGGCATGTCCGGCATCGCGGAGGTCCTGCTGAACCACGGCTACGTGGTGCAGGGCAGCGATCTGAAGGCCTCCAAGATCACCGACCGGCTGAAGGACCTCGGCGCCCATGTCTTCGAGGGCCAACGGGCCGAGAACCTCGAGGAGGCGCAGGTCGTCGTGATCTCCTCCGCCATCAAGCCGGGCAACCCCGAGCTGGACGAGGCCCGCCGCCGGGGGCTGCCCGTTGTGCGCCGGGCCGAGATGTTGGCCGAGTTGATGCGGCTGAAATCCAACATCGCCGTCGCGGGCACCCACGGCAAGACGACGACCACCACCATGGTGGCGACGCTGCTGGACGCGGGCAAATTCGACCCCACGGTGGTGAACGGCGGGATCATCCACGCCTATGGCTCCAACGCGCGGGTCGGTCTGGGCGAATGGATGGTGGTGGAGGCCGACGAGAGCGACGGCACCTTCAACCGCCTGCCGGCCACGATCGCCATCGTCACCAATATCGACCCGGAGCATATGGAGCACTGGGGCACCATCGAGGGGCTGCGCAAGGGCTTCCTCGACTTCGTGTCGAACATTCCCTTCTACGGGCTAGCCGTCTGCTGCACCGACCACCCGGAGGTGCAGGCGCTGGTGGGCAAGATCACCGACCGCCGCGTGACCACCTATGGTTTCAACGCGCAGGCCGATGTCCGCGCGACCAACCTGCACTACGAGAAGGGCATCGCCCATTTCGACATCCTGCTGCAGGCCGAGGACATGAAGATCGAGGGCTGCACCCTGCCGATGCCCGGCGATCACAACGTCTCGAACGCGCTGTCGGCCGTGGCCGTGGCCCGGCACCTCGGCATGAAGGGCGAGGAGATCCGCGCGGCCCTTGCGGCCTTCGGCGGTGTGAACCGGCGCTTCACCAAGGTGGGCGAGGTCAACGGCGTCACGGTGATCGACGACTACGGCCACCACCCGGTGGAGATCGCCGCCGTGCTGAAGGCCGCCCGCCAGGCGACCGAGGGCCGTGTCATCGCGGTCCACCAGCCGCACCGCTACTCCCGGCTGCATTCGCTCTTCGATGATTTCTGCGCCTGTTTCAACGAGGCCGACGTGGTCGCCATCGGCGAGGTCTATGCCGCGGGCGAGGACCCGATCCCCGGCGCGACCCGCGAGGACCTCGTGCACGGGCTGATCGCCCATGGCCATCGCCACGCCCGCGCAGTGACCGGCGAGGATGACCTCGTGCGGCTGGTGCGCGAACAGGCCCGGCCCGGCGACATGGTGGTCTGCCTCGGCGCCGGCACGATCTCGACCTGGGCCAACAACCTGCCGAAACGGCTGGCCGAGGAACCGGTGGAGTAACGCCTCAGGGCGTCGTCCGGCAAAGGAGGAGGGGCCCGCGGGGCCCCTTTTTCAATGGTCCTCGATCAGGCAGAGATAGTCGGCGTAGACCCAGCCCTCGGGTCCGTTCACTCCGCCGACCGACACCTTGTACCACTTGCCGCGCCGCTCCCAGTCCCAGACCTTGGTGCCGGGGCCCAGCTTGGCCTGCATCGGGTGGCTCGATCCCGGACCACTGCGCAGGGCAAGGAAGTTGTCGCCGTTCGGATCGAGGTGGCAGACGGCAAAGACATCGGGGGCATAGGCCTGCGCCGGCGCGGCAAGAAGCAGGGCGGCGGCAAGGGTCTGAATGACGCGCATCGGGAAACCTCTCTGTGTGAAATCGGATCGGGTCGGCAATGGGGGGAGCCTAGCATGAGGCGCCTGCCGGACCGAGGGGCGGCGCGGGCGGTCTGGTGCTTTTGCGTCCCTGCCTGCTGAAAAGTCATGCGCAGCGGGATCGGGCGCTTGCCAGACTGGCCCGGCAGGCGGAAAGTTTGCCGAACGAGCATGAGGTCCCGCATGAGCCTTCCTTGGATACTGGCCTGTTTCTGGGTGCTGGCCGCCGCGCTCGTGGCGCTGCTGCCGATGCGGCTGCAACGCTGGCCGGGGCTGGCCCTGATCCTCTGTGCCCTCGCGATCCTCGTCCTCATCGGGCGGGCCCATGGGGCGGGCATGGCGCTGGTGGCGCTGATCGCTGTGCTCTCGGTCTTCCGGCGGCCGCTCTTCTACCTGATGAACCGCAGGGGATCGGTGGAATGAGCCCGGCGCTGGTGGCGGCCTGCCTCTGGGTGCTGGCGGCGGCGGTGGCGGGGATGATCCCCTCGCGCGACAACCACTGGACCCGGGCCTATGCGCTGATGGCGGTCTTCGTGCCGCTGCTGCTCTGGGTGCTGCTGCGCGACGGCTGGGTCTGGGGGCTGGTGCTCCTTGTCTGCGGGCTCTCGGTCTTCCGCTGGCCGGTGATCCATCTCTTCCGCTGGCTGACGGCACGCTAGGCTCGGCTTGCCATGGCGGGGGCAGGGCGCTACCTAGCCCTGCGATCCCCAAGCCGCAGGAGAGACCATGGCCCGTCCAGACCAGATCGAGACCCGAGGCCGGCTGAGCGCCGACCGTGCCATGGCGGACCTGACGTGGCTGCGGGTGGGCGGCCCGGCGGACTGGCTGTTCCAGCCCGCGGACGAGGACGACCTTGCCGATTTCCTGCGCCAGCTCGACCCCGAGGTGCCCGTCTTTCCCATGGGGGTGGGCAGCAACCTGATCGTGCGCGACGGCGGACTGCGTGGCGTGGTGATCCGGCTGGGGCGCGGGTTCAACGGTATCGTGGCTGACGGCACCCGGGTGACGGCCGGGGCGGCGGCACTGGATGCCCACGTGGCCCGGCGCGCGGCTGAGGCGGGCGTGGACCTGACCTTCCTGCGTACCATCCCCGGCGCCATCGGGGGCGCGGTGCGGATGAACGCGGGCTGCTACGGCACCTATACGAAGGACGCCTTCGTCTCGGCCCGCGCCGTGACGCGGGCGGGCGAGGTCGTGACGCTGAGCGGCGAAGACCTGGCCTTCCAGTACCGTCAGAGCGCGCTGCCTGAGGGCTGGGTGCTGACCGAGGTTCTGCTGGAAGGGCCTGCGGGCGACCCGGCGGAACTGGCCGCGCGGATGGACGAGCAGCTGGCCAAGCGCGACGCGACCCAGCCCACCAAGGACCGCACTGCGGGCTCGACCTTCCGCAACCCGGCGGGCTTTTCCTCGACCGGGCGGGCGGACGATGTGCATGACCTCAAGGCGTGGAAACTGATCGACGACGCCGGCATGCGCGGGGCCATGATCGGCGGCGCGCAGATGAGCGAGAAACACTCCAACTTCCTGATCAATACCGGGGCAGCGACGGCCTCGGATCTGGAAGAGCTGGGGGAGGAAGTGCGAAAAAGGGTTTTCCAAACCAGCGGTTTGCAGCTAGAGTGGGAAATCATGCGGATAGGTGAAGCCAAGGGCGACAGACCCGGCGACTGACCGCAGGCAGTACGATAAGAAAAATCAACAAGGGCCGAAAATGGCCCGAGGACTTGAGGCACGGATTTGGGTTCGTCGAGCAGGACAAACCCCGACGTGGCGGCAGTGAACGAGTCAGGCGCACGCTTTGCGTGGCGCGCTGCAACTCGCGCGATCGACGCCAATCGGGATAAGGGGATGCACCGCGCAGCGGCCTGCATCCTGTCCGTCCGCGCCCAAGGGTCTGCCCCTGATGCGCGGAGGGCCGCATGGCACCGCTGACCCGGCCCACCCGTCACGATCCCGCACCCTCCCTCTGGGCCTACCGCCTCGAACGGCTGATGCTGACGCCGGCGGTGCGTCTCTTCCTGCGCGCGGGTGTTCCTTTCCTCGTCACGCTCGGCGCCACCTCGGCCTATCTCGGCGATCAGGATCGCCGCGACCAGGTGCTGCTGGCGGTGCATGAGCTGCGCAATAAGTTCGAGATGCGCCCCGAGTTCATGGTCAAGCTGATGGCCGTCGAAGGCGCCTCGGCCAACGTGGAAGCCGACATCCGCGAGGTCGCGCAGCTCGACTTCCCGATGACCTCCTTCGACATCGACCTCGATACGCTCCAGCGGACGATCCTCGAACTTCCGGCGGTGAAGGACGTGAGCCTCTTCATCCGCGCGGGCAACATCCTCCAGATCAACGTGATCGAGCGCCAGCCTGTCGTGCTGTGGCGCTCTCGCGACGGGCTGGACCTGGTGGACCGCGAAGGCGTGGTGGTGGGCGGGGTCTCGACCCGCGCCACCCGCGAGGACTTGCCGCTGATCGCGGGGGAGGGCGCCCGTGACGCGGTGCCCGAAGCCCTGCGCATCCTTTCTGCCGCCGCCCCGCTGAAGGATCGCCTGCGCGGTCTGGTGCGGATCGGCGAGCGCCGCTGGGACGTGGTCCTCGACCGCGGACAGCGGGTGCTGCTGCCGGTCACCAAGCCGGTGCAGGCGCTGGAGCGGGTGATCGCGCTCGACGAGGCGCAGCAGCTTTTCGCACGGGATATGTCGTCGGTGGACATGCGGCTTGCCGCCCGCCCGACGATCCGAATGAACCAGGACGCCGTTGCCCATTGGTGGCTGAGCAAGGACATGTTGGTGGAGGCCGGACAGTGATGATGGATCTTTATGAGAGCCAGCGCGCGATGCGCAACATGCGGCGCGCTGCGATGCAGCGCGGGGTGGTTGCGATCCTCGACGTGGGCAGCTCCAAGATCGCCTGTCTGGTGCTGCGCTTCGACAATGCCGAGCGGGTGACCACCGGGGATGGCGTCGGCTCGCTGGCCGGGCAGGCGGGTTTCCGGGTGATCGGTGCCGCCACGACCCGTTCGCGCGGTGTGCGCTTCGGCGAGGTGGAGGCGATGCAGGAGGCCGAAAAGGCGATCCGCACCGCGATCCAGGCCGCCCAGAAGATGGCCAAGGTCCGCGTCGACCACGTGATTGCCTGTTTTTCGGGCGCAGGCCCGCGCAGCTATGGCCTCGCCGGGGAAGTTGAACTGGCCGGGCAGATGGTGAGCGAGCAGGACGTCAGCCGGGTGCTGGCCGCCTGCGAGGTGCCGGACTTCGGCGGCGGGCGCGAGGTGATCCACGCGCAGCCGGTGAACTTCGCCCTCGACCACCGCTCGGGCCTCTCCGATCCGCGCGGCCAGATCGGCAACCGTCTGGCGACCGACATGCACATGCTGACCGTGGATGCGGCGGCGGTGCAGAACCTCGTGCATTGCATCCACCGCTGCGACCTCGAACTCGCGGGCATCGCTTCCTCGGCCTATGTCACCGGCATCGCCTCGCTGGTGGAGGACGAACAGGAACTGGGCGCGGCCTGCATCGACATGGGGGGCGGGGCAACCGGCATCTCGATCTTCATGAAGAAACACATGATCTATGCCGACGCGGTGCGCATGGGCGGCGATCACGTGACCGGCGACATCTCGATGGCGCTGCAGATCCCGCAGGCCAACGCGGAACGGCTGAAAACCTTCTACGGCGGCGTCATCGCCACCGGCATGGACGACCGCGAGCAGATCGAGATCGGCGGCGAGACCGGCGACTGGGAACATGACCGCCGCACCGTCACCCGGGCCGAGCTGATCGGCATCATGCGCCCCCGCGTCGAGGAGATCCTCGAAGAGGTGCGCTACCGCCTCGACGCCGCGGGCTTCGACCACCTGCCGAGCCAGCAGATCGTGCTGACCGGTGGCGCCAGCCAGATCCCCGGCCTCGACGGGCTGGCCAGCCGAATCCTCGGCCAGCAGGTCCGCCTTGGCCGTCCGCTGCGCGTCCATGGCCTGCCGCAGGCCGCCACGGGACCGGGATTCGCCTCTGCCGTGGGGATGTGCCTCTTTGCGGCGCACCCGCAGGACGAGTGGTGGGACTTCGATTTGCCCCACGATCGCTACCCCGCGCGGTCGCTGAAACGGGCCGTCCGCTGGTTCAAAGAGAACTGGTAAACCCCATATCTGGAATAATCGGCAAAATCCCGCGAGTCTGCACGGACTCGCGGCCATATTTTGTGGGGGATTTTGTTTTTTCGCGTGACGTCACTGCAACAGGTTGTTAGGATTATTCCTGATTAGGCAGAACAATCCCCGGGAATCTGGGGGCAACATCAGGCGGACAGAGCGATGACACTCAACCTTACGATGCCCGGTCACGAAGAGCTGAAGCCCCGGATTACCGTTTTCGGTGTCGGTGGCGCGGGCGGCAACGCGGTCAACAACATGATCGAGAAGGCGCTCGACGGTGTGGACTTCGTGGTGGCCAACACGGACGCGCAGGCCCTGCAACAGAGCCGCGCCGAAGCCCGCGTTCAGCTGGGCGTGAAGATCACCGAAGGTCTGGGGGCAGGCGCCCGCGCGACCGTCGGCGCAGCCGCTGCCGAAGAGAGCATCGAACAGATCGTCGATCATCTCGCCGGCGCGCACATGTGCTTCATCACCGCCGGCATGGGCGGTGGCACCGGCACCGGCGCAGCCCCGATCATCGCGCAGGCCGCCCGTGAACTGGGTGTCCTGACCGTCGGCGTCGTGACCAAGCCCTTCCAGTTCGAAGGCGCCAAGCGGATGCGTCAGGCGGAAGAGGGCGTCGAGGTCCTGCAGAAGGTCGTCGACACGCTGATCATCATTCCGAACCAGAACCTGTTCCGCCTCGCGAACGAGAAGACGACCTTCACCGAGGCCTTCTCGATGGCGGACAACGTCCTCTACCAGGGCGTCAAGGGCATCTCGGACCTCATGGTGCGCCCCGGCCTGATCAACCTCGACTTTGCCGACGTCCGGTCGGTCATGGACGAGATGGGCAAGGCGATGATGGGCACCGGCGAGGGCGAGGGCGACGAACGCGCCACCAAGGCGGCCGAGCAAGCCATAGCGAACCCGCTGCTGGACGAGATCAGCCTGCGCGGCGCGAAGGGCGTTCTCATCAACATCACGGGCGGCAACGACCTGACGCTGTTCGAACTGGACGAAGCCGCGAACCGCATCCGCGAGGAAGTGGACCCGGACGCGAACATCATCGTCGGCTCGACGCTGGACACCACCATGGACGGGCGGATGCGCGTTTCGGTCGTGGCCACCGGCATCGACGCCTCCGAGAACGTGCAGGACATCCCCGTCCCGCGCCGCAAGCTGGCCGAGCCGCTGCGCCAGCCCGAGGCCATCGAGGCCGAGGTCGTGCAGGACGCCGCTCCGGCCCCCGCACCGCAGCCCGTCGCACAGGCAGCCGCCCCGGTGGCCCGCGTCGAAGAGGAATACGAGCCCGAAGCGGATGAAGAGCCCTCGTTCTTCGACAGCTTCGAGCGTCAGGCAGAAGAGCCCCGTCCGGCGCCCCGCGCGGCCGCACAGGATCACCTGCCCGAGCCGGCCTACCGCCCGCAGCCCGTGCAGCAGGCGCCGGTCCACTACGAAGAGCCCGAGGCGGAGAACTTCGTCGCGCCCCGTCCGCGTCCCGCGGGCCAGCCCTCTCCCGAGGCGCTCGCCCGCCTGCACCACGCGGTCTCCAAGGCCCCCGCGCGTCCCGCGCAGGCCCCGGCACCCCAGCCCCGCGCCGCCGCTCCGGCCGCACCGCAGGGTGAACGCCGCAGCGGGTTCGGCCTCAACAACCTGATCAACCGGATGACCGGCCACAACGAGCAGCCCGCTGCTCCGGCCCGCCAGCCGGCGCCCAAGCCGCAGGCCCAGACCCGCGCACAGCCCAGCCTGCGCGCCCACGAAGCCGAGCCGGAAGAGCGTCACGACCCCGATCAGGAGCGCATCGAGATCCCCGCGTTCCTGCGTCGCCAGGCGAACTGAATGTGACAAACCGGGGTCACAAAGCGCCCCGGACGTTACGTCAGAAGAGATCGAAAGGCCGCCCCAATGGGGCGGTCTTTTCTTTTGATATCAACGGGTTGCCCGGGGTGCCCAGACGGATGCGCAGGGTTCCGCCATGCCCCGGCCGCTATGTTGCAAACCGTTGCAAAGAGTGAGTTGAGGGTCCGCCCCTCGCGCCTTACCTAGTGAACAGCGAATATGAACAGGCCGTTACCTTCAGCGCGCTTTATCCGTCCAGAACGTGAGAAAGCGACAGGTTTGCGGCCCCGGCAGGGCAGGATGCCCGCCGGTCCCGAACCGAAAGGGTAGACCCTTGCAAACGACGATCAAAGCTCCGGTCCGCTTCACGGGTGTCGGTCTGCATTCCGGCGCTCCCGTCCGTCTGACCATCCGCCCCGCGGCGGCCCATCATGGCATCTGGTTCCGCCGGACCGATATCGCCGTGGGCGACGCGCTGATCCCCGCCCGTTGGGACGTGGTGGAGCGGACCCCGCTCTGCACCAAGATCGTGAACGGGGCAGGGGCCTCTCTCTCGACCGTGGAACACGTGATGGCGGCCCTTGCCGGCTGTGGCGTGACCAACGCCCTCGTGGAAGTCGACGGGCCCGAGGTTCCGATCCTCGACGGCTCCTCGGCGCCCTTCGTGCGCGGCATCCTCGCCCGTGGCCTGCAACGTCAGGCCGCTCCGGTGCGCGCCTACGAGGTCCTCAAGACCGTCGAGGTCCGCAACGGTGAAGCCTGGGCCCGCCTCGAGCCGGGCAAGGCGCTGGAGATTTCCTTCCACATCGACTTCCCCGACGCGGCGATCGGGGTGCAGGACAAACTGCTGACCATGTCGAACGGCACCTTCGTGCGCGAACTCTGCGATGCCCGCACCTTCTGCCGCCAGTCGGACGTGGACGCGATGCGCGCACAGGGCCTCGCCCTCGGTGGGACGCTGGACAACGCCGTGGTGGTGGACGGCGACCGTATCCTCAGCCCCGGCGGCCTGCGCCACACGGACGAGGCGGTGCGTCACAAGATGCTCGACGCGCTCGGCGATCTCTTCATGGCAGGCGCGCCCCTGCTGGGCCGTTACACCGGCTACCGCGCGGGCCACAGCCTGACCAACACCCTGCTGCGCGCCGCCTTCGCTGAGCCGGGCGCGCTGCGGATGGTCACCTGCACCGCTGACCAGATGGCGCAGCTGCCCGGTGCGGGCGTGCACATGGACGAAATCCCCGCCGTCGCCTGACGCATTCGTGACAGCGCCCCGGGGCGACAGGGAAATCGGCAAAACCGGCCTTTGTGGGCCGGTTTTCTGCATTCAGGGCGGGCAGATGCAGGGATTCCGCCGATCATGGCGCCAGCACCTCCCAAGGCCCTTTCCGCCTTGCCGAGACCGCCGGTGCAGGATACTCCATAGGCGTTTTGCACCGGAATTTTTCTGTGCTAGACCCGAATGAAAGGCGGGGCCATGCCACGGCCCGGCTCGATGACAAGGACGGCAAGAGGGTGAGAGCAAGCATGACAGGCGTCGGTTCCAAAGGCCGCGGCGTGATGAAGCTGGCAGGGCCGCTCCTCCTTGCGGCAGTCCTGGCGGGCTGCGGCAATGGCGGCGGCACCGTGGACTCGCTGCCGCTGGAGACCTACACCGCCGAACAGATCTACGAGCGTGGCGAGTTCGAGATGGACCGCAACCGCTACGGCGACGCGGCCGCCTTCTTCGGCGAGGTCGAGCGGCTCTATCCCTACTCGGAATGGGCCAAGCGCGCGCTGATCATGCAGGCCTTCGCCCAGCATCAGGGCAAGAACTACGAGGAAAGCCGCTCCGCTGCGCAGCGCTACCTCGATTTCTACCCGACCGAAGAAGACGCGCCCTATGCCCAGTACCTGCTGGCGCTGTCCTATTATGACCAGATCGACGACGTGGGCCGCGACCAGGGCCTGACGTTCCAGGCGCTCCAGGCGCTGCGCGCGGTGATCGAGAAGTATCCCGACAGCGATTATGCCCGCTCCTCGATCCTGAAGTTCGACCTCGCCTTCGACCACCTTGCGGCGAAGGAGATGGAGATCGGGCGCTATTACCTGAAGAAGCAGCATTACGCCGCGGCGGTGAACCGCTTCCGCGTGGTGGTGGAGGACTTCCAGACCACCACCCACACCGCAGAGGCGCTGCACCGACTGGTGGAAGCCTATCTTTCGCTCGGTCTCGTCAACGAGGCGCAGACCGCAGGGGCGATCCTTGGCTACAACTTCCAGTCCACGACCTGGTATCAGGACAGCTACAACCTGCTGACCGGCAAGGGCCTGAAGCCCGAGGTCATCGGCGACAGCTGGCTGGCGCAGGTCTATCGCCAGATGCTGCGTGGCGAATGGCTGTAACCAACGGGGCGCGGCGCCCCCGGGCGCTGCCGCTGGCCTTTGAGGAGTAAGACCACGGATGCTGCGCGGTCTTGAGATCCGTGACATGCTGATCATCGACCGGCTGGAACTCGACTTCCAGCCCGGTCTGAACGTGCTCACCGGCGAGACCGGGGCCGGCAAGTCCATCCTTCTCGACAGTCTCGGGTTCGTCCTCGGCTGGCGCGGCCGCGCGGACCTCGTGCGGCAGGGCGCCGAACAGGGCGAGGTGACCGCCGTTTTCGACCTGCCTGCCGACCATCCCGGCCGCGCCGTGCTGGAAGAGGCCGGGCTGCCCGCGGGGGAGGAGCTGATCCTGCGCCGGGTGAACCGGTCCGACGGGCGCAAGACCGCGTGGATCAACGACCGCCGCGCCAGTGGCGAGGTGCTGCGCGCCCTCTCCGAGACGCTTGTGGAACTGCACGGCCAGCACGACGACCGGGGGCTTCTGAACCCGCGCGGCCACCTTGCCCTGCTCGACGAATTCGCCGCCACCGGCGTGCTGCGCTCGGACGTGCGGGCTGCGTGGCGCGGGCTGTCGCAGGCGCGCCGGGCACTGGAGACGGCGCAGCGGGCGCTGGACGAGGTGAAGGCCGAGGAAGACTTCCTGCGCCATGCCGTCGGCGAACTCGACAAGCTTGACCCGCAGCCCGGCGAGGAGGCGGAGCTCGACGCTCGCCGCCGCACCATGCAGGGCGCGGAACGGGTCCGCGAGGACGTGTCGCGGGCGCATCAGGCGCTCAGCAACGACGGGGCCGAAGGCGCCATGGGCGATGCGCTCCGCTGGCTGGAAGGGGCTTCCGACCGGGTCGAGGGTCGCCTCGACGAACCGCTGGCCGCCCTTGGCCGGGCGATGGCCGAACTGGCCGATGCCGCCGACGGGGTAGAGCGTTGCCTAGAGGCGCTGGATTTCGATCCCATCGACCTGGAGCGCACCGAGGAGCGGCTCTTCGAGATCCGTGGGCTGGCGCGCAAGCATGGGGTGGCGCCCGATGATCTGGCCGCCTTCGCCGAGGACCTGCGCGGCAAGCTCTCGGCACTGGATCGCGGCGCTGATGACATCGAGGGGCTGCGCCGGGATCTGGCCGAGGCCGAGGCGGTTTACGACACGGCGGCGGCTGCGCTTTCGAAGGCCCGGGCCGAGGCCGCGGGCAAGCTGGACGCCGCCGTCGAGGCCGAACTGGCGCCGCTGAAGATGGAACGTGCCCGCTTCGTCACCGAGCTGACCGAGGGGCCGGCCGGGCCCGAGGGGCGCGACGAGGCCGCCTTCATGGTGGCCACCAACCCCGGCGCACCCGCCGGTCCGATTGCCAAGATCGCCTCCGGCGGGGAGCTGTCGCGCTTCCTGCTGGCGCTGAAGGTCTGTCTGGCCGCGCCGGATCGCTCTGCCACGATGATCTTCGACGAGATCGACCGTGGGGTGGGTGGCGCCACGGCGGATGCGGTGGGCCGCAGGCTCGCGGCGCTCTCTGCCAGCGGACAGGTGCTGGTGGTGACCCATTCGCCGCAGGTGGCGGCCTTGGGCGCGCACCACTGGCGGGTCGAGAAGAAGGTCAGCGAGGGGCAGACGCTCTCCTCCGTCGTGCCGCTCGATTCGGAGGCGCGGGTGGACGAGATCGCGCGCATGATCTCCGGCGACCGGATCACCGCAGAGGCACGGGCCGCCGCGCAGAGCCTGCTGGCCTGATCTGTTTACGGGTTTTCACGGAATTCGCTGCGTCTTCCGGGTGCGGTCAATCAGCTGTCGTCCGGTTTGAAGTGGCCCGGGCAGAAAGACGCCCGGGGGGGCGGTCTCTGCCCAGACCGACACACCAGAACAACTCGTTACCAATATGATAATAAACATTCCGGCGGTCTGAAGCATACCCCAATCGGGGTATGCGACGCGAAATCGCGTCACGTCAGGCGCGTTTCTTGTCCAGGAGTGGCAGGATTTCACGCCAGCGGGTGAAGAACAGCATCTGACCTGCGTCGCGCAGCTGCAGGTAAGTGGCGCCGGGGAAGGCGGCGGCCCGGTCGCGAACCGTGTCTGGGTGCATGGAGGGGTCGTGATCCCCATGCACGAAGGTCACGGGAACCGCTGCGATCAGGCGGCGCAGCGAGGGGCCCCAGTCAGTGCGATGGATGGTGGTCAGATCGTCGATATAGGCCTCGGTCGCGGCGCTCTCGTGGGAGAGCGTGGCCTCGGTGCCCACGAGGACGGCCTCCTGCGTCTCGGGCTCACGCAGCACGCGCAGGTCGTCGGGTGAACTGGCGTAGATCAGGCGCAGGGCCTGCAGCTTGCCGATGCAATGCGACATGGCAAAGGTGCCCCGGGCCATGTCGCGCAACAGGTCGGGCGTATAGCGCGCACCGCTCTGCATGAAGCGGGGCCAGCGGGACATGCGGGCGTACTGGATGGCACAGCACAGCGGCATGACGGAGCCGAGGCCGATGACCTGCTCCAGCCGGCGCGGCGCGGCGTCCTGCAGCATGCAGGCAAAGAAGAGGTCATGGTTCTGTGCCATGAGCGTGACCTGCGGCAGCTCCAGCCGGTCGAGCAGCGCAAGCAGGTCATGGGCCACGCCCGGGCCGCGCGGTGTCCCGGGGGGCAGGGGGCTGCTGCCGCCGATCCGGGGCCGCAGCGGAACGATCACCCGCAGGCCCCGCTCGGCGGCGGCCCGTTCGGCGCGCGCGGGCCAGCGGCAGAGTGTCACCAGCCCGGGACTGTAGAGCACCGGCCGGCCGGCGGGATCGCCGAACTCGAGGTATTCGATCTGCCGCCCGCCGGGCAGGGGCTGGGTGCGGAAGGGGCGGTCTTCCAGCTGGTGGATGCCGCGGCTGATCCGCGGGGCAGGCTGGGACGCGTCCTGCGGCGGCGCGGTTTCGACCGTCGAGAGCATCAGGCGCACCAGTTCCGGCTGGCTGCGGGTCTCGGTCTTCTGGAGCAGCGCCTTGACCTGCGCCCGAACCGTCTGGACCGAGCGGCCGCGCATCTCGGCGATCTCGTTCACGGAATGCCCGGCGGCGAGGGCGCGCATCACCGCGTATTCGGCAGGTGTCATGCCAAAGGCATTCTGCAGCATCTCGGCATGGCTGTCGGGCCAGCGGAGCAGCGAGGAGACCACCAGCACGTAGTCCGGCCGCAGCGGCGCGCCGGTGGGCAGTCGCTCGGGATCGGGGAAGACGGGACGCAGGTTCAGCAGGATGGGCGTGAAGCTGCGCGGATGCCGGATGCGCAGGGTCGCGGCACCCGGGTCGGGATCGGTGAAGAGCCCACGGATCAGCGTCGCCAGGGCGCGGCGGTCCTCGGGCAGGATCGGCAGATCGCGCAGGGCGCTGCCCACGGTGACCGGGGTCGCCGCCGCAGCCGCGGCGTTGACGGCGGTCACCCGCAGCGCCGCATCCAGCGTGAAGGCGATGGAGATGGTGATCCGCGACAGCGCCTGCTGGTCCTCGCGCGGGCGACGCTGCACCCTGTCACTGCCAAGCAGGCGGGTCAGCCGGGCGAAATGCGCTGCGAAGTCGGGGCCGGGGACGGTGATACAGGTCCAGTCCGGCGCCTGTGCCTGCAGCGGCGCCACGAGCTGGTGCCAGGGTTCCAGCACCCTGTCGTAGAGCGCCGGGTCCTCGGCCACCGCATAGAGCCGGTCCAGCACCTCGTCCTGAAGCCTGTGGCCGTCAGCCGCACTGTCGGAGCCGCTGCGTGCTGTCGCGTCCGGTCCATGCTCCGGGCCTGAATGGGATGGCGTTTCACGGCCCGAGAGGCATCCCCCGTCACCGAGCGGTGACGTGCCTGTATCGGTGCCTGTATCGGTGCCTGTATCGGTGCCTGGCTCGGCGCCCGCCTCGAGGCGTCTCTCGGGGCTACCGTCAGGCCGTCTCTCGGCCTCTGTTTCCGGATCTGTGTCGGTCGTCCGTGTCGGTGTCGCGATCTGCGGCATGGGGTGGGCGTCCTCTCGGCGCTGCCGCGTGGTACCCAACCCGGGCACATGTGCCGGGGCGGGGGCAGTTGCGCCTCTCCTCTCTCCGCGGGTAGCATAGACCAGAAGGCGACAGGCCGCGATGCTTTTCGCGTCCCGTGCGGCCCGGGCCCGAAAAATGGGGCGGCCCATGCCGTCGCAGGGCCGCCCCGTGGTCATGCAGTCGCCCGGCGCGTCCTCTGCGCCGGGGCGTGATCGGTCACTCGGCGGGCTGGGGCACCAGCTTGCCGGGGTTCAGGATGTTGAGCGGATCGAGCGCGGTCTTGACCGCGCCCATGGCGGCCCATGTCTCGCCATGCTCGCGGTCCATGTAGCCCAGCTTGCCCACGCCCACGCCATGTTCGCCCGAGATCGTGCCGCCGAAGCTCAACGCCAGCTCCACCAGCCGCTCCGAGGCGGCCTTGACCTTGGCGGTCTCCTCGGCGTCCGCGGGATCGTGCAGCAGGATGGCGTGGAAGTTGCCGTCGCCAACGTGGCCGAGGATCGGTCCGTCGACGCCCGCCGCCTCAAGGTCGCTGCGGGTGGCGTTCACGGCCTCCGCGAGGCGCGAGATCGGCACGCAGATGTCGGTCACGATGGCCCGCGCGCCGGGCCGCGCCGCGAGGATCGCCCAGTAGGCGGTGTGCCGCATGTGCCAGAGTGCCTTGCGATCCTCGGGGCGGGTGGCCCATTCGAAGCCGGTGCCGCCATGGTCCGCGACGATCTCGCCGAAGGTCTCGGCCTGCTCCTTGGCGCCCGCGTCGGAGCCGTGGAATTCCACCATCAGGTGCGGCATCGGGGGCAGGGTGGTGCCGGAGTAGGCGTTCACGGCCTGCACGGTCTCGGTGTCGATGAACTCGATCCGCGCCATGGGAATGCCCAGCTGGATGGTGTCGATCACCGTCTCCACCGCGTCCTCGATCCGCGGGAAGGCGCAGACCGCGGCGGCGGTGGCCTCGGGCTGGCCATAGAGCCGCAGCGTCAGCTCGGTGATCAGCCCCAGCGTGCCCTCGGAGCCCACGAAGAGCCCGGTCATGTCATAGCCGGCAGAGGATTTCCGCGCCCGGCTGCCGGTGCGGATCACCCGGCCATCGGCAAGCACGACCTGCATCCCGAGCACGTTGTTGCGCATCGTGCCATAGCGCACGGCGGTGGTGCCGCTGGCCCGCGTCGCGGCCATGCCGCCCAGAGAGGCATTGGCGCCCGGGTCGATCGGGAAGAAGAGCCCGGTGGCCCGCAGGTCCTCGTTCAGCGCCTCGCGGGTCACGCCGGGCTGCACGCGCACGTCCATGTCGGCATCGTTCACCTCGAGGATGCGGTTCATCCGGCTGAAATCCACCACGAGGCCGCCCTGCGTCGCCTGCGCCTGCGCCTCCAGCGAGGTGCCCGCGCCGTAGCCCACCACCGGGCAGCGGTGGCGCGAGCAGATCCGCATGATCTCCTGCACCTGCTCGACCGTCTCGGGATAGGCCACCGCATCTGGAGGCGTTTCCGGGAAATGGCTCTCGGACCGCCCGTGATTGTCCAGATCGGACTTGGAGCGGCTGAGGGCTTGGCCTAGAAAGCCAGAGAGTTCGGTCAATGCATCTTCAATTGCCATCGGGGTCCCCTGATCGGTCAGCGTGCGGACCCTATTCCATGGCGCGGGAAACCGGAAGGCCGGCGGCCCGCGGATGTGACGGAAACGGAAGAGATACGGGACGAGAATGCGCGAGCCTCTCACGCGGGTGATGGATCAGGCCTATGCGACCTGTCGCAGCGGCTGGACCGTGGTGCGGATGCGGGGCCCCGGGCAGTTCCTGTTCTGGCTGATCGCGCTCTGCATCGGGATTGCCTCGGGCCTCGCGGCGCTCGGCTTCCGCAAGGGGATCGAGGAGCTTCAGCACTGGCTCTACCACGCGCAGGAGCACGAGATGATCTACCGCGCGGCCTCGCAGCTGCCGTGGTACTGGGTGCTGCTCCTGCCGGTGGTGGGCGGTCTGGTGGTGGGGCTGATCCTCGACCGGTTCACGCCTGACGGGCGGGCCCGTTCGGTCGCCGACGTGATCCAGGGCACCGCCATGAACGACGGCCGGGTCGAGGTGAAGGCGGGCCTTGCCTCCGCCGTGGCCTCGCTGCTGACGCTGGGGACCGGGGGCTCCTCCGGACGCGAGGGGCCGGTGGTGCACCTTGCCGCGACCATGGCCACATGGGTCAACGACCGGATGCATTTCTCGGGCATCACCGCGCGCGACATGCTGGGCTGCGCCGTGGCAGCGGCGGTCTCGGCCTCCTTCAACGCGCCGATCGCGGGGGCGCTCTTCGCGCTGGAGGTGGTGCTCCGCCACTTCGCCATCCATGCCTTCGCGCCCATCGTCATCGCCTCGGTCGCGGGCACGGTGATCAACCGGCTGGAATACGGCGGCGTGGCGGAATTCTCGCTGCCGCCGGAATCGATCCTGCAATTCTACGAGGAACTGCCCGCCTTCCTGCTGCTCGGCGCGGTCTGCGGCGTGGTGGCGGGGGTGCTGATGCTCTCGGTCTTCTGGGCCGAGGATTTCGCCAACTTCGTGCAGCGCGCCACCCGGATGCCCCGCTGGCTGCGTCCGGCCTGTGCCGGGCTGCTGCTGGGGGCGCTGGCGATCTTCTTTCCACATATCATCGGCGTGGGCTACGGCACCACGGCGGCGGCGATCACCGGCAAGCTGCTGCTGTCGGAGGCGATGCTCTTTGCCGTGCTCAAGGTGGTCGCCGTGGCAATCACGCTGGGGGGGCGCATGGGCGGCGGGGTCTTCTCGCCCTCGCTCATGGTGGGCGGGCTCACGGGGCTGGCCTTCGGCATCATCGCCACCGGCATCTTCCCCGAGAACTCGGGCTCCGCCACGCTCTATGCCCTCGCAGGCATGGGCGGCGTCGCCGCGGCGGTTCTGGGGGCACCGATCTCCACCACGCTGATCATCTTCGAGCTGACGGGGGACTGGGCCACCGGTCTCGCGGTGATGGTCACGGTCTCGATCTCCACCGCGCTCGGCACCCGGATGGTGGACCGCTCCTTCTTCCTGACCCAGCTGGAGCGGCGCAACATCCACCTCGCCGCCGGCCCGCAGGCCTATCTCCTCGCCATGTTCCGCGCGCAGGGCGTGATGCGTCCGGAAGGCACACCCGGCGCCGCCCCGGCCGAGCCCTGCTGGAAGATGATCGAGGCCGGTACCTACCTCGACGCCGCCGCCACGCTGGAGACCGCCCTGCCGGTCTTCGACCGCACTGGTGCTGCCTTCCTGCCGGTGGTGCAGCTGCGCGGGGCGGACCAGCCACCCGAGCTGATCGGGGCGCTGTTCCACGTCGATGCGCTCAAGGCCTACAACCGCGCCCTCGCCGCCACGGCGGCGGAAGAGCACAGCTGATCCCATCCACTGTTCCGAAATATCCTCGGGGGACGGCCCGCAGGGCCGGGGGGCAGACAGCCCCCAGCGAGTTTGCTGCTTGGCTAGATGGGGCAGGCCCTTGATGCAACATCGGCCCAACGCCTTGGACGCAACCTCCAAAGGATGCCCCGCCCGGCCTCTGGCCGGGCAGCGCCGTCCCGCCCCCATGGGGCGGCGCTATTGCGCCACCCCGCGGGACGGCGCTGCCCTTCGTGGTCTCCTCACTGCCGGAAGAGAAAGGCGCCCGGCACGGGGCATCCCAAGACGCCCCCCGCCAAACAGAAAGGGGCCCCGCAAGGCCCCTCCACCGCCCGAAGGCGCGCCTGTCAGACCGGATCAGATCTGCTCGACCGTCACGAATTCCGACCCGTAGAAGGCCACGTGCCCGGCGATCCGCGCCACACCCTCTTTGGGGGCCTCGTAGGACCAGGCCGCATTCTCGATCTCGCCGCTCTTGGTGTGGATCGTGTAATGCACCGCCGCGCCCTTCTTGGGGCAGGTGGTGACGTGATCCGTCGCCTCGAGGAAGGCCATGGCGATGTCCTCCCGCGGGAAATAGACGACCATGGGCAGCTCGCCTTCGTAAAGCGCCAGCGCCTCGCGGCTTTCCGCCAGGACGGCGCCGCCCGCGCGCACGGACCAGATGCCGTCCGCCTTGATGATGGTGATATCGCTCATGTCCATAAATCCTCCGCGGCCGGTCCCGTGGTGACCCCTCAACGTAACAGTGTCTTGACAGTGGCACGGCGCGGATGCGGTCAGGCGGCCTGACGGCGCGCCCGGATCACCCGAGCGGGGCCGTGGCGGCAGACAACCACAAAGCGGTCTCCGCGTCCACCCGGGGAGCCAGTTTGTCGCGGCAGAGCCGGTGGTAGCCATCGACCCAGGCCCGCTCCTCCGCGTCGAGCAGCGCAAGGTCGATTAGCCGCCGCTCGATCGGCACCCAGGTGATGGTCTCGAAATCGAGCATGTCGCGATCATCCGCCCCGGCCAGGTCCCCGGCCTTGCGCACCACCAGCAGGTTCTCGATCCGGATGCCGAAGGCGCCCTCGCGGTAGTAGCCCGGTTCGTTGGAGAGGATCATCCCCTCCCGCAGGGCCACGTCGCTGACCCGCGATAGCCGCTGCGGCCCCTCGTGCACGCAAAGGTAGGTGCCGACGCCATGGCCGGTGCCGTGGTCGTAATCCAGCCCGGCCAGCCAGAGCGGGTAGCGGGCGAGCGCATCGAGATGCTGGCCCGCGATGCCGCGCGGGAAGCGCGCCCGGCTCATGGCGATCATGCCCTTGAGGACGCGGGTGAAACAGGCCTTCTCCTCGGCGCCTGCCGCGCCCACCACGAGGGTCCGGGTGATGTCCGTGGTGCCGTCGAGGTACTGGCCGCCGCTGTCCACGACGATCAGGTCGCCCTCGGCCAACTGGCGGTTGCTCTCCTCGCTGACCCGGTAGTGGGGCAGGGCGCCATGGGGCCCGGCGCCGGCGATCGTGTCGAAGGAGATCTCGAGCAGCATGTTGGTGTCGCGCCGGAACCCTTCCAGCGCGGTGACGAGGTCGATCTCGCTGAGCGTGGGTTGCTCGGCGGCTTCGAACCACGCGAGGAAGCGGCACATGGCGGCGGCATCGCGCAGATGGGCCTCGCGTGTGCCCGCGATCTCGGTGGCGTTCTTGCAGGCCTTGGGCAGCTTGCAGGGATCTTCGCCGAGGATCACCGACGCGCCCGCCGCCTGCAACCGGTCGCGCACCCAGACCGGCGCGCTGCCCCGGTCGAGGAGCACGGGGCCGTCGAGGCTGTCGAGCCGCGTCCCGAAGTCGGCTGTGTCGAGAAGCGTCACCGTGGCGCCCAGATGCTCCCGCAGCGCCGCGTCGCATTTCCCGGGCGCGGCGATCAGGTCCACCTGTCCCTCCGCATGGAGCACGGCAAAGCAATGCGGCACCGGGTTGCGGGCGATGTCCGTGCCCCGGATGTTGAGCAGCCAGGCGATCGAGTCGGGCAGGGTCAGCACGGCGGCCTTGGCCCCCTGCGCGGCAATCGCGTGGCCAAGGCGCACGGCCTTGTCGGCAGCGGGCTCGCCCGCGAACTCCAGCGGGTAGGGGGTGATCGGCGCCATGGGCGGGGCGGGCTGGTCGTCCCAGATCGCATCCACCGGGTTCGCCACGGGCCTCAAGGTGATGCCGCTGCCCGCAAGGCCGGCCTCCAGCCGGGCGATCTCGTCCACGGCATGGAGCCAGGGGTCGAAGCCGATCACGGCCTCGCCATGCGCGGTCTCGCACAGCCAGTCGGCGGGGCGGGTCTCGGGCCAGTGCACGGGGGTGAAGACGCCCGCCGCCACCTGCTCCTTCACCTGCACCCGGTAGCGCCCGTCGATGAAGACGCCCGCGACCTCCGGCAGCACGATGCAGAACCCGGCCGAGCCGGTGAAGCCCGTCAGCCAGGCCAGCCGCTCGTCATGTGGCGCCACGTATTCGCCCTGGTGGGCATCGGCGCGCGGCACGATGAAGCCGGTCAGCCCCTGCCGCGCCAGTTCTGCCCGCAGCGCCGCCAGCCGGGGCGGTCCCTGTTCGGGCGAGGAGGGGCTGTCGAAGCTCTGGAACATGTCGCGGGCCATGGCGGTGCCTTTCCGAATTGCGCGCCTGCGGCGCACGTCCTTGTTGGTCCCCGTGCAGGGCACGGGGACGGGCCTCCGGCGGGGATACTTGGGAGCAAGAGACTGCAGGGTGCCGTCCTTCTCTTGCCGGACGTATCCCCGGGTCCGGGGCAGCGCCCCGGGGCCTCGGCCGGGCGGGCGGTCAGCTGACCTTGCGCATGCCCATGACCCGGGCACGGGCGCGGGGATCGCTGTCGAAGAGCCCTGCGAGCTGCTCGGTCATGGCGCCGGCCAGCTGGTCCACGTCGGTGATGGTCACCGCGCGGTCGTAGTAGCGGGTCACGTCGTGGCCGATGCCGATGGCCAGCAGTTCCACGGCCTTGCGCTTCTCGATCATGGCGATCACGTCGCGCAGGTGCTTCTCGAGGAAGTTGGCCGGGTTCACCGACAGGGTCGAATCGTCCACCGGCGCCCCGTCGGAGATCACCATGAGGATCTTGCGCACTTCGCGGCGGCCCACCATCCGGCGGTGCGCCCATTCGAGGGCCTCGCCGTCGATGTTCTCCTTCAGGAGGCCTTCCTTCATCATCAGCCCGAGGTTGGGACGGGCGCGGCGCCAGGGCGAATCCGCGCTCTTGTAGACGATGTGGCGCAGGTCGTTCAGGCGGCCGGGCTGCTGCGGACGGCCGTCCTGAAGCCATTTCTCGCGGCTCTGCCCGCCTTTCCACGCGCGCGTGGTGAAGCCGAGGATCTCGACCTTCACGTTGCAGCGTTCCAGCGTCCGGGCCAGCACGTCAGCACAGATCGCGGCGATCGAGATCGGGCGGCCGCGCATCGAGCCGGAGTTGTCGAGCAGCAGCGTCACCACGGTGTCGCGGAACTCGGTGTCCTTCTCGATCTTGAAGGAGAGCGGCGTGGTCGGGTTGGCCACCACGCGCGCCAGCCGACCGGCGTCGAGGATGCCTTCCTCGCGGTCGAATTCCCACGAGCGGTTTTGCTGCGCCTGAAGCCGGCGTTGCAGCTTGTTGGCGAGGCGCGACACGGCGCCCTTCAGCGGGTCGAGCTGCTGGTCGAGGTAGGCGCGCAGGCGCTCCAGCTCTTCCGGATCGGCCAGTTCCTCGGCGAGGACTTCCTCGTCGAAGCTGTTGTCATACACGGTGTAGTTCGGATCGGCATCCGAGACCGGCTGCGGCGCGGGGGGCTCCAGCGGGGCCTCGCCCTCGGGCATCTCGGCCTCTTCGGACATCTCCTCGTCGGCCATGTCGTCCATGGAGACCTGCGCCTCGGAGCTGTCCTGCTGCTCCTCCTGGCTCTGCTCCGGGGCGGCCTCGCTCTCGGGATCCTGGTCCTCGTCCTGGCCGGTGCTATCCGGTTCCTCGTCGTCGTTGCCGCCCTGGTCCTCGGCCTCGTCCGCGGCCTCGTCATCGGTGCCGTCCGGGTCCTCGCCCAGCTGGTCGCCATAGCCGAGGTCCTCGATGATGCGGCGGGCGAAGCGGGCGAAGGCCTGCTGGTCCGAGAGCATCTGCTGCAGGTCTTCGAGCGTCGCGCCGGCCTGTTCCTCGATGAAGGGGCGCCACAGTTCCATGACGTTCTGCGCGCCTTCGGGCATCTCGCGCCCGGTGGCGAGGTGGCGGATCAGGTAGCCCGCGGCCACCGGCAGGGGCGCGTCGGCGGCCTGCTTGATCTGGTCGTAGCCCATGCGCCGCGCCTCGGCGCCGATCTTGGCGTCGATGTTCTTGGCGGTGCCGGGCATGTCGCGGGCGCCCATGGCCTCGCAGCGGGCGGTTTCCATCGACTCGTAGAGGTCACGCGCCATCTGGCCCGGGGGGGCGTATTTCGTATGGGTCGCCGCATCATGGTACCGGTGGTGCAGCGCGAGTGCATCGGCCGCGCCGCGGGCCTGCAGGACCTCGTCCTTGGTCATGCGGCGGCTGACCTGGGGCAGGCGGATCGTGTCGGTGGTCTTCCCCGAGGGGTCGACCGAATAGTTCACCGTCAGCTCCGGATCATCAGCCATGACCTTGGTGGCCTCGGCGAGCGCCTTCTTGAACGGATCTGCGGGGTTGTCGGTGGGCTTGCTCATGGGGAGAGGTAAAGCACTCCGCCGGGGCGGCGGCAAGAGGATGCGCGCAGGGGGCGGAATTTTCGCGGGCGTCCCCGGGGCGGGGCGCTCACTCCCGCGTCAGCCGCGCGGCGCAGTCACCCGCGATGCGGTCGAGGCGTTCGAAGACCGGGCCCTCGGTCGCGCCGGAGAGCCGGCGCAGGTCACGCTCGATCGCCAGCTGGCGCTGCGTGAGGCTGCGGTCCGGGGCCTGCGTGCGGGTGGCAAAGAGGCGCGCGAGTCGCTGGGCCTCCTCCCGGGGCAGGGAAAAGGCAGGCGTGGCGCCGTCGAAGCGGGTCAGGGCCCGGTAGAAGGCGGCACACCTGGCGTTCGGGTCCGCGGGGATCGGCTGGGCCTGCACGCTGATCGGCTGGGCGAGCAGAAGGGCGAGCAGGGCGGATGTCGGCAGGGCTTTCACGAGGGGCGGCGCGATGGCCGCCCGGTTCACGACAGGCCCGCGCACGACAGGCTGGCGCATCACAGGCTGGCGCGGCCCGTCGCCAGATCCGCCAGCAGCGCCACGTGGACGTCGAGCGCATCGTAGACCGGGTAGCCGGGGTCGCGCCCGTCGAAGGCAAGGTTCAGGTCGGTACCGGCGAGGATCACCGCCTCGGCGCCCTGCTCCTCGACCATCTCGCGGCCTGCGTCGAAGAAGGCCTGCCGCTGCGTCCCGGTGCAGGTCCCGGCCACGGCGACCGACTGGTAGAGCATGCCGAGCGCGTCCAGGTCCCCGGCGGGCGCGAGCGGCTGAACCCGGGTCATCTGGCCGAAGAGACGGGTGCGCATGGTGTTCGCCGTGCCGAGCAGCCCGACCTTCTTCAGCCCCAGCCCGGCGAAGTGATCGTCCAGCGGCGCGATGGCGCTGACGAGGGGCAGGGAGGACAGGGCGGCGGTCTCGGGATAGCAGAAATGCGCGCCGAGCGAGGTCAGCGTGGCGCAGTCGGCGCCCGCGGCCTGAAGACGGTCGATGAGGATGCGGAAGGCCTCGGCCTGCGCGTCGGGGCGCCATGCGAGGTTGTTCTCGATCAGCTGGCGGATGTCGCCGTGAACGAGGGTCATCTCGAGCGGCTGGCCGGTTTCGGCCACGCGCCGCGCGAGCTTGTCGTAGTAGACGAGGGAGGCCGCGACACCGATACCGCCGATCAGGCCGATATGCATGGCGCGGTCCTCCCCCTCGGGATCAGCTGGCGATCGAGGCGGCGCTTTCCGGCAGTTCCTCGTCGAAGCAGCGCTGGAAGAACTCGGCCACGGTCTGGCGTTCGAGCTCGTCGCACTTGTTGAGGAAGGTCAGGCGGAAGGCATAGCCCACGTTGCGGAAGATCTCGGCGTTCTGAGCCCAGGTGATCACGGTCCGGGGCGACATCACGGTCGAGAGATCGCCGTTCATGAAGGCGGTCCGGGTCAGGCCGGCCAGCGTCACCATCTGCGCGACGGTCTTGCGGCCCTTCTCGTTGTTGTAATGCGGCGCCTTCGACAGGACGATGGCGGCCTCGGCGTCATGGCTGAGGTAGTTCAGCGTGGCGACGAGCGACCAGCGGTCCATCTGGGCCTGGTTGATCTGCTGGGTGCCGTGGTAGAGGCCGGTGGTATCACCGAGGCCCACGGTGTTCGAGGTGGCGAACAGGCGGAAGTACTTGTTCGGCGTGATGACCTCGTTCTGGTCCAGAAGGGTCAGCTTGCCGTCGGTTTCCAGAACCCGCTGGATCACGAACATCACGTCGGCGCGGCCCGCATCGTATTCGTCGAAGACGATGGCGGTGGGGTTGCGCAGGGCCCAGGGCAGGATGCCCTCGTGGAACTCGGTGACCTGCACGCCGTCCTTCAGCTTGATCGCATCCTTGCCGATCAGGTCGATCCGGGAGATGTGGCTGTCGAGGTTGACGCGGACGCAGGGCCAGTTCAGCCGGGCCGCGACCTGTTCGATGTGGGTCGATTTGCCCGTACCGTGGTAGCCCTGCACCATGACGCGGCGGTTGTGCGAGAAACCGGCGAGGATGGCGAGTGTGGTATCGGGGTCGAACTTGTAGGTCGGGTCGATTTCGGGAACGCGGTCGGTGCGTTCTTCGAAGCCTTTCACGACCATGTCCGTATCGATGCCGAAAACTTCGCGGACCGAGATTTCTTCGGTCGGCTTTGCATTGATATCGATGGTTCCGTCGGCCATGGTGTGCCTGTCCTTCTGTCGAAATATGGGGGCGAGGGGCCCGCTGGGCCCGTCCGCCTTGCAACATATCGAAGCGCCAGACAAGGGAAAGGGCAAAAAGGACATGCCCGATCCCTGGCGCGGGAAGGGCGCCGCCGAAACGGCGGGCAGGTGGGGCAGTCGGGGGACTACATGGCAACGATGGAACGGGCAGGGGCCGCGGCGCTGGAGGAACTCGAAGAGCTCCTCGCGCGGACCGCAATGGGGGACCGCGCGGCCTTCGGACGACTTTATCAGCTCACCTCCGCGAAACTTTTTGGCATCTGCTTGCGTGTCTTGTCGAAAGAGCAGGAAGCCGAGGACGCCTTGCAGGAGATTTACGTCAAGATCTGGTGCAACGCGGACCGCTACCGGGTGGTCGGCTACAGCCCCATGACCTGGCTGATCACCATCGCGCGCAACCACGCCATCGACCGCCTGCGCAAGCGCCGCTCCGGCAGCGCGCCTCTCGAGGATGCGGATACGGTGCCGGATGGCGCCCCGGGGCCCGAGGCCGCGGTGCTGGCCTCCTCGGAGCGGGCGGCGCTGATGCGCTGTCTGGGCGAACTTGAGCGGCAGCGCGCCGAGGCGGTGCAGCGTGCCTATCTTCTGGGCGAAACCTATGCCGAGCTGGCTGCACGTTACAGCGTGCCGGTGAACACGATGCGGACCTGGCTGCGGCGCAGCCTGATGAAATTGCGGGAGTGCCTGACGCGATGAGCGGCGAGCGGGACGAAAAGGGCGAGGAAGACCACATGCTGGCGGCGGAATACGTGCTGGGGCTGCTGGCGCCTGCGCAGGTCACCGCGGTGGAGCGCAGCCTGCGCACCGATGCCGTCCTGCGTGCCGAGGTGGCCGACTGGTCCGAGCAACTCAGCGGCCTGACCCGCGACATGCCCGAGGTGACGCCGCCCGCCCGGGTCTGGCATGCGATCTCGGATCGGATCTTCCCCGATGACACGCGGCCCTTCTGGCGCCGCCTGGGACTGCCGCAGATGATGGGGGGCGCGGCCGTTGCGGCCACGGTGCTCTGGGTCGCGGTGAGCTTCGACCTGCTGGGCCCGCAGCGCGGCGTACAGACGCCCGCGGGTGTGGAGATCATGGCCGAGATCGGTCGCATCGACACGCCGGTGCATTTCCGCGCGGGCTTCGACCAGGGCGCAGGCGTGCTGCAACTGGAGCGGCTCAACGGGTCCGCCGCGGCCGGGCGCTCGCTCGAGGTCTGGCTGATCGCCGGCTCCGCTGCGCCGGTGTCCGTCGTCGTCTGGCCGGACGGGGTGGATCGCCTCGACCTGACGCTTCCGTCGGATCTGGCCGAGGCCCTGCCGGGCGCCGTTCTGGCCGTGTCGGATGAACCCGCGGGGGGCTCGCCCACCGGGGCGCCCACCGGCGACGTGCTGGCAACGGGGGTGGCAGAGCGGCTCTGATCCCGCTCTGACCCCCTGTGGCTGTCGTCCGGTCGCGTATGGATCCCGCGAAGAAACCCCAGCAACTTTCCGCCAGTGCTGCATTTTGTCTTGTCTGACGCTGGCCACGCGGCTATGACCGATCTAGATTATGCTGCAGTGCCGCATTTTGCGGTGTGCTCGGGCAACAAGAATAAAGACCAACTCACTATGTTCATGTTCACCAATTCGAACAGACGCTATCTGACGGCCGGTCTTGTCATCACGATGACCGCTGTCGCGATCGTCGGAAGCTGGCTTCAGGACGGACAGGCACAGGCCGGGGGGAACCGGCTCCTTCCGTCGCCGCTGGCTGCCATGCAGAGTACCGCCCCCAAGTGAGCGTTTCGGCGACGCGTCGGCAGGGATCAGCCCTGGCGCGTTCTGCAGGCCCGGACGCCCCTTGCGCCATGGGGCCATCCGGCGCATAGGAGTCCCATGACGCGTTTCGAATACAAGGTGGTGCCCGCGCCCGTCCGCGGCCAGAAGGCGAAGGGGGTCAAGACCCCCGAGAGCCGCTTCGCCCATGCCCTCGAGCAGGTGATGAACGACATGGCAGCGGAGGGCTGGGAATACCTCCGGGCCGAGACGCTGCCGAGCGAGGAACGCTCCGGCTTCACCTCGACCACCACGACCTACCGCAATGTCCTCGTCTTCCGGCGCCCGCGCCCTGCGGATGCCGCGCCCTTCCAGCCCGAGCTGCTGGAGACCGGCGCACCGAAGCCGATCCTCGTGGCCCCCACGACACCGTCCGAAACTCCTGCCGCACGGCCCGAGGTCGCGCAGGAGCAGTCGGACGCGCCGCCCGCCTCCGATGTGCCCGCGACCGCGGAACCGGAGAGCGTTGCGCCACAGACCGGTGCAGACGAGCCGACCGAGACTGAGACGCGCCCCGAGTTGCCCGACACGGCGAAAGGGATCACGAATCCCGCGCCGAGCGGGGATCGCGCTGCCGCCTCCGGCAAGCTGGGGCCCGCAGGTGGGCCCGGTGGCCCGTCGCCCGCCCTCGGCGGAGCCTCGCGCAGCGCACCGGCAGCCCTGGACCGGGACAATGGGGTCGAGGACACGGATACGCTCGATGCGGGGTTCTCGGACATGCTGCGCCGCCGTGCGGCGCAGGTCATGGGCCGGAGCGAAACACCGGACAGTTCCAAGGAGTGATCGCTCCGGTTGCCGGGACGACGCCCGGGGCCTGAAACAGGGCCGGGCGCCGTTCAGGTGTCCTCAGGCGTCCAGATGCAGGTTCAGCGCGTGGATGCGGCCCAGGAGATCCGGGCCGAGCGCGCCATGCACGGCGCGGTGGCGGGCAATGCGGGACTGGCCCGCGAAGGCCGGCGCACGCATCGTCACGATGAAATGGCTCTCGCCGCCCTCCTGATACCCGGCGTGCCCGCGGTGGCGTTCGCTGTCGTCCACGACCTCCAGCAGTTCCGGCCCGAAGGCCTGTTCAAGTTTTTCGCGGATCTCTGCCGTCACGCTCAATTTTTCTCTCCAGCCTCTTCAATCTCGTGGTGATCAGTCTAAACTGCATCGCCTGACTCGGAAAGGTGATCGCATGGCCAAGAATGACCCCTTTGGGTTCGACATGTCCGTCTCGTCGGCAAAGAAGAAAAAGAACACGCGCGGTCGGCGCGGAATGTCCGGTGCCTCGGAGACCTCGACGCGCGTCTGCGAACATGAGGGCTGTGAGGAACCGGGCGTCTACCGCGCGCCAAAGGCGCCCGACGTGCTGGATGAATACTACTGGTTCTGCAAGGAGCACATCCGCGAGTACAACCTCAAGTGGAACTTCTTCGACGGCACGACCGAAGCGGAGATGAACGCCCAGATGTCCAAGGACAAGGTCTGGGAACGCACCACCAAGCCGCTCGGCGACCCCGAGGCGCGGGCCTGGGCCCGGCTGGGGATCGAGGATCCGCACCAGGTGCTGGGGGACAACGCGACCCGCAACCCGGGCCGCAATGGCGGCGCGACCGCCGGTCGCCGGCTGCCGCCGACCGAACGGCGCGCGCTGGAGATCCTCGAAGGCAAGGACCACTGGACCAAGGCCGAGGTCCGCAAGGCCTACAAGTCGCTGATCAAGGTGCTGCACCCCGACATGAACGGCGGCGACCGCTCTCAGGAGGAGCAGTTGCAGGAAGTCATGTGGGCCTGGGACCAGATCAAGGACAGCCGGAACTTCAAGTGACGGGGCTTATGGGGACCAGACTTCAGGGGACGGTGCTTCAAGCGACGGGCCTTCAATCGACGGGCCTTCAAGGGACCGGGCGCCCGGCCTGACGGTCGGGAGGTGAGTATTTGGGGAAAGATGAAGGGCAGGGGAGCGATCCTCTGCCCTTCTTCGTGTGGGTCCCGCGGCGGGGGCTGCGGATCAGGCCGGAAGGCTCCGGCGGCCGCGGTTCGACCGCGGGCACGGCCTGAAGCGGGGTCCGGTCATCCGGACCCCTTCGGCTCACTTGCGGATTTTCATCGGCGCGCCGACCCACTCGGGCACGGGCTCCGCCGCATGGGCCTCGGCTTCGGCAGCAAGCCGCGCGGCGACCTCCTCGGGGTAGGCGGCGACGCGGGGGCCGGACTGGTCGATATGCAGGCTGATGCCCTCGCCGGTGGCGCTGACCCAGCCGTCCTCGTGGAGGATCTCCTGTGCGTAATGCAGGCTCTTGGGGCCGAGGTCGAGAATGCGGAAGGTCACGCGCACCACCGCGTCCGGCGGCAGCTCCCGCAGGTAGCGGATGCGGAACTCGGCGGAATAGGTGGTGTGCCCGCTGCTGCGGGCGTAGTCCTCGCCGATGCCCATCTTGGTGAAGTATTCCTCCACGCCGTCATCGAAGAGCCGACCGTAGTAGGCCATGTTGAGGTGGCCGTTGTAGTCGATCCACTCGGGTTTGAGGGTCATCGGCTGAGAGGTGAAGCTATGCGCCATGAGGTCTCCTTTCGGGCCGGAGCCTAGCAGAGGGGTCGGTCAGGGCAAGGGGAGGGCGAGGCTGGACTTTGCCGGAGCCTCCGCGCAAGCAATTCGTGGGGCCGGACCCTTGCAGGGGCCTGTCTGGTCGGTGCCCTGTTCTCAGGCTCAGGCTCAGGCTCAGGCTCAGGCTCAGGCTCAGGCTCAGGCTCAGGCTCAGGCTCAGGCTCAGGCTCAGGCTCAGGCCGCGCGCGGCGGGCGTCCCCCTAATGGGGAACCGCGCCATTGGAACGCAAAAGGGCGGGGATATCCCCGCCCTCTACCTGTCTATCCGTGCCTGTCTCGTCCGTGCCGGGCTCAGAGCCCCAGCTTGGCCGCCACGAGGTCGTTCACCGCCTTGGGGTTGGCCTTGCCGCCGGTGGCCTTCATGACCTGCCCCACGAACCAGCCCGCCAGTTTCGGGTTGGCCTTGGCCTTCTCGACCTGCGCCGGGTTGGCGGCGATCACCTCGTCCACGGCGGCCTCGATGGCGCCGGTGTCAGTGACCTGTTTCATCCCTTCGGTCTCGACGATCTCTTCAGGGTCGCGGTCCGAGGTATAGGCGATCTCGAAGACATCCTTGGCGATCTTGCCCGAGATGTCGCCCTTGGTGATCAGGCCGACGATCTGGCCGAGGCGCTCGGGGCCGATCGGGCTGTCGCCGATGTCCTTGTCGTCCTTCTTCAGGCGGCCGAAGAGTTCGTTGATCACCCAGTTGGCCGCCAGCTTGCCGTCACGGCCCTCGGCAACCTTCTCGAAGAAGGCGGCGTTCTCGGCCTCGGCGGTCAGCACGGAGGCATCGTATTCGCTCAGGCCGAAGTCCTTGACGAAACGGGCCTTCTTCTCGTCGGGCAGCTCGGGCAGGGAGGCGGCGATATCGTCCACCCAGCCCTGTTCGATTTCCAGCGGCAGCAGGTCGGGATCGGGGAAGTAGCGATAGTCATGCGCCTCTTCCTTCGACCGCATGGAGCGCGTCTCGCCCTTGTCCGGATCGTAGAGCCGGGTCTCCTGCACGATCTCGCCACCGGATTCGAGGATCTGGATCTGGCGCCGCGCCTCGTAGTCGATCGCCTGCTGGATGAAGCGCATGGAGTTCATGTTCTTGATCTCGCAGCGGGTGCCGAGGTGCGAGAAGTCCTGCGTCGCCTGGTACTTCTCGTACTGGCCGGGACGGCAGACCGAGACGTTGACGTCCGCCCGCAGGTTGCCGTTCTGCATGTTGCCGTCGCAGGTGCCGAGGTAGCGCAGGATCTGGCGCAGCTTCGCGATATAGGCGGCCGCCTCCTCGGGGCCGCGGATGTCGGGGCGGCTGACAATCTCCATCAGCGCCACGCCGGTGCGGTTCAGGTCCACGAAGGACATGTTGGGATCCATGTCGTGGATCGACTTGCCCGCGTCCTGCTCGAGGTGGATCCGCTCGATCCGCACGAGCCGCGCCACGCCCGGGCCCATGTCCACGAGGATCTCGCCCTCGCCCACGATCGGGTGGTAGAGCTGCGAAATCTGGTAGCCCTGCGGCAGGTCCGGGTAGAAGTAGTTCTTGCGGTCGAAGGCCGAGCGGAGGTTGATCTCCGCCTTGAGGCCCAGCCCGGTGCGCACCGCCTGCGCGACGCAGAACTCGTTGATCACCGGCAGCATGCCGGGCATGGCCGCGTCCACGAAAGCCACGTTGGAATTGGGCTCGGCGCCGAACCTGGTCGAGGCGCCGGAGAAGAGCTTGGCGTTGGAGGCGACCTGCGCATGGACCTCCATGCCGATGACCAGTTCCCAGTCATCCTTGGCCCCGGCGATCACCTTGGGCTTGGGGGTCTCGTAGGTCAGATCCAGCATGGGCGTCCTCTCGGGCTGAAAATTCGTCGGCTCGGGTTCTACGCCGCTCCCTGCCCCGGGGCAAGGGCTCCGGCCCCACTCATCCACTGTTCGCAAATATCCTCGGGGGACGGGCGCAGCGCGCCCGGGGGGCAGACGGCCCCCTCTGGGCTTGAGGTCCGGACAGGCGGCGAAGGGGCGCGCGCGTCGTCCTCCCGCGCCCAAGAATTTTCGAAAATTCTTGGGGAAAATTCTTCGAAGAATTTTCCGGGCCTAGGTGCGAAGGGCACGCTCCGGTCAAACCGGGCGCTGACCGGAAAATGCGCATTTTCCGGACCGGAATTTTGGAAAATTCCGGGGGGCTCTGCCCCCTTGGCCCCCGGGGGGCCAATTCCCCCGGAGTATTGGGGGAAAGATAAAGCGGGGTCAGGCCATCGGCTGCAGGTTCAACCCGAGGGGCGAGAAGGTGATCCGCTGGCCGGCGGCGATCTCGCGCGCGAACTGGGCCGAGATGGCGCGGCGGGCGAGCAGGGTGCCCTGGGTGATCCGGGCCGAGCGCGAGGGCGTGGGCCGTGTGTCGCTCAGCGGCAGGGCGGCATCCGCCCAGACGATCGGGTGCAACTCGCGCAGGTGGTGGCGCAGGATCCAGCCCGCGGCGGCGTGGATCGTGGCGCGGTTGTCGCGGGCCGCGCGGGAGATGTCGCCGGGGGCGGCACCGGGCGCCATGGTCAGGGCCGCGAAGGCGGCGAAGCGGTTGGCGGTGTGCTGGTCCGGGCGCTGGTCCAGGATGTCGTGCAGCCCCTCGATGAAGAGCGCCACGTCGACGTGGGCGGCGGCCTCCGGGTCGGTGGCAAGCGCCTCGGTCCAGACCGCGGCATAGCCGCCGTCCTCCCAGATGTCCGCGGTACGCTTGGCGGTGTCGCGGGCCTGCTGGTCGAGGCGTTCGTAGCTGCCGAACCAGCGCGGCAGCAGCAGCGGACCCATGGCGCGGGGATGTGCCGGGTTGTGCGGGTCGAGGTCGATGACGTCCTCGTAGGCATCCATCAGCATGTCGGCGCTCTGCGCGCCCGGCGCGGCCTCGGCCAGGGCGAGGTCGCAGGCGGCGGCGGCCAGCTCGGGGCTGTCGAGTTCAAGCGCGCAATAGGGTTCCAGCAGCGCGGCGGCGCGGGCCACGTGGTGGTCGAACTGGGCGCTGTCGGCCTGCCGGCCATCCTGCGGGCGGCCGCCCATCGGGCGTCCGAGGTAGCCCCAGCCGATGTCCATATGGGCGCGGGCCACCACGAGGGCCACGCCCCAGCAGCCCGGATGGTCCTCCACGAGGTCCTCCAGCGCGTCGATCCCGCCGCGGCGCAGGGGCTGGCCGTTGGCGATATCCGTGAGCGCCGATTGCACCGCGTCCTTGCGTGCGCCGCGGGCCAGCAGCCCGGCGAGGCTGGTGCCCCCCGGCGTGGCCCGGCGCGAGGCGTCGGCATTGCGGATCTGCACGTCGAGGTCGGCCCAGCAGTCCTGGCGGGCGAGGAACTGGCCGCGGGCGGTGTATTCCGCGCGCAGGCGCTCTTCCTCGGTCTCGTCGCAGCTGGGAAGCTCGAGCTGTTCGCAGGTGTCGCCGGTGAGCGTTTCGCCCGCAACACGTGCCAGCGGCGGCAGAGCGATATCCGCGAAGGCCTCGGGCGCGACGGCGTCGCGACGGAAGGCCGAGGACAGGAAGGTGCTCAGGCGCGTGAACTTGTGCATCTTGTGGGGCTCCGGCTGTTAGGTGCCATATCTGTGATGCCGGTTTCGGGCCGAAACGTGACGACTTGTGGCCGATTGAGGGGATTTACCGGGGCCGAGAGGCCGGTTTCCGGGGCGGAAACAGCCCGGGGTTGACTGGCTGATTTGTTGATTGGCGTCCCCGTAAGGCGCTGTCATGAAACGAAAACGTCCCCGCGCGGATCTGCTCCGTGCGGGGGCGTAGGCTGTGCGGGTTAACGCGCGCTTTACGGTCAAGCGGCAAGAATGCGGCCAACCATCTCCGATGTGTCACGGGAAAGCCCGGGTTTGGCGGCAATCCGCTCAAGCTCGGCGCGGATCAGGTCCTGCCGATCGGCGTCGTAGCGCTTCCATGTCTCGAAGGCGGAGCACATCCGCGCCGTGGTCTGCGGGTTCAGCGGGTCGAGCTGGAGCAGCCAGTCCGCCAGCAGCCGGTAGCCGGCCCCGTCCTTCGCATGGAAGCCCGCCGGATTGCCCGCGAGCGCCCCGAGGGTGGCGCGGAAGCGGTTGGGGTTCTTCATGGTGAAGTCGGGGTGCTGGGTCAGCATACCCGTCACCCCGGCGGCCTCGCCCGGCGCGGCATAGGCGATCTGGAGCGCGAACCACTTGTCGATCACCAGCCGGTCGGCCTGCCATTGGTCGTAGAAGGCCTTGACCTCGTTGGCCCCTTTGCCGGCGATCAGCAGGCAGGTCAGCGCGGCCAGTTGCTGGGTCATATTGTCGGCAGCGGCGTATTGCTGCGCGGCAAGCGCCCCGCCATCCCGGCGCGACAGCAGGGCGAGCGCCCCGTTGGCAAGCGCGCGGGCTGCGGAGGGGCCGGCGTCGGGGGAATAGGCCCCGGGCACCTGGTGGTCGTGGTAGAGCCGGGTCAGCAGCGGCTCCAGCTCTTCCGCCATGGCCTCGAGCAGCCGTTCACGCGCGGCGTGGATCGCGTCCGGGTCCGGGGTCACGCCCGCATCGAAGAGGGTCTGGGCGAGGTCCTCCTCCGAGGGCAGGGCCAGCACGAGGGCACGGAAGGCGGGATCGAGGCTGTCGTCCGACAGCGTTGCCTGCAGCGCGCCGAGGTAGGCGGCATCGGGCGCCGCGCCATCGGTGATCATGCGCAGCAGCCCGTCCTTGGCCAGCATCCGCCCCGCCTCCCACTTGTTGAAGGGGTCGGTGTCATGGGCCAGCAGGAAGGCGCGTTCGGCGTTCGTGGTCTCGCGCTCGAGGATCACGGGGGCGGAGAAGCCGCGCAGGATCGAGGGCACGGGTTTCGCCGCAAGGCCGGGGAAGGCAAAACTCTGCTCGGCCTCGGTCATCTCCAGCAGCGTCGTTTCCTGCACCTCGTCCCCGTTCGGGCCCAGCAGGCCCACGGCGATCGGCAGCACCTGCGGCAGCTTGTCGGGCTGGCCGGGCGTCGGCGGGGTCATCTGGCTGAAGTGGAGCGTGTAGGTGCCGTCCTCCCACGCCTCGCGCACCTTCAGGCGCGGGGTGCCGGCCTGCGAATACCAGCGTTTGAACTGGCTCAGGTCGCGGCCCGTGGTCTCCTCGAAGACCGTCAGCCAGTCCTCGATGGTGCAGGCCTGCCCGTCGTGACGGGTAAAGTAGAGGTCGAGCGCCTTGTCATAGGCCTCGTCCCCCACAAGCTCCTTGAGCATGCCGATGACCTCGGCGCCTTTCTCATAGACCGTGGCGGTGTAGAAGTTGTTGATCTCCTGGAAGCTCTCGGGGCGCACGTTATGGGCCAGCGGGCCGTTGTCCTCGCGGAACTGGCGCGCGCGCAGGGTGATCACGTCGGAGATGCGTTTGACCGGCTCGGAGCGCATGTCGGCGGTGAACTGGCTGTCGCGGTAGACCGTCAGCCCTTCCTTGAGGCACAGCTGGAACCAGTCGCGGCAGGTGATCCGGTTGCCGGTCCAGTTGTGGAAATACTCATGCGCGATGATCGCCTCGATCCGTTCGAAGTTGCCATCGGTCGAGGTTTCCGGCGAGGCGAGGACGCAGGAGGAGTTGAAGATGTTCAGCCCCTTGTTCTCCATCGCGCCCATGTTGAAGTCATCCACGGCGACGATGTTGAAGATGTCGAGGTCGTATTCCCGGCCATAGACGTCTTCGTCCCATGTCATGGACTTCTTCAACGCCTCCATGCCGAAGGCGCATTTGCCCTCGTCCCCGGGGCGGACCCAGATGTTCAGCTCCACATCCTTGCCGGATTTGGTGGTGAACCGGTCGGGATGGTTCACGAGGTCCCCGGCCACGAGGGCGAAGAGATAGGCGGGCTTGGGCCAGGGGTCGTGCCATTCGGCAAAGCCCTCGCCGGAAGCGCCGGGGTTGCCGTTGGAGAGTTTCACCTTCTCATCGCCCTCGATCCGCACGGTGAAGGTGGCCATCACATCGGGACGGTCCGGGTAGTAGGTGATCTTGCGGAAACCCTCGGCCTCGCATTGGGTGCAGTACATGCCGTTCGACATGTAGAGCCCTTCGAGGGCGAAGTTCCGTGCGGGCGCGATCTCGACCTCGGCCTCCCATGTGAAGGGGGCGTCGGGCACCGCGCAGGTGAGGCCCTCGTCGCTGACCTCGGGGCTGACCGGCTGGCCGTCGATGGCCGCCGAGATCAGGGTCAGCTGTTCGCCGTGCAGGAAGAAGGTCGTGTCCGTCGCCTCGGGGTTCGGACGAAAGCGGATGCGGGAGAGGACGCGGGTGGCGTTCGGGTCAAGGCGGAAGGTCAGATGGACCTCGTCCACGAGGTAGGCGGGCGGGGCGTACTCCGAGAGGTAGATCGTGGGGCCTGCCATGTCTTTCATCTGTCTGCTCCGTCTCGGGGAATGCGTCTTTGCCAAATAGCTGTGGCACGGGACCGGGAATTGCAAGGCCGGACCCCGGGAGGGCAACCGCCTTGCAGGGGGGTATTAGGAAATTTTCCCTGAAGACCCGGATCCGTGGGGTGTTGGCGTCCCGCCCTGAGAGAGTGGTTCTAACGGGGCGCGGGCGGCGCTTTCCGTTTTCTTCGAAGAAAACGGAGCGGAATTTTCGAAAATTCCGGGCAGGGCGGCCCCGGCTGCCCCAAGGCCATGCGGATCGGCAATTGCGGCGCAGCGGCGCGGCGGTCTACCATGCGCGGGATTTGACCTGTGAGGAGGGATCATGGCGGAACGGGTGTCGGTGGCAGGCCTTCAGGTCGCGCGCGAGCTTTACGACTTCATCGGAGAGCGGGCGCTGCCCGGAACGGGGGTGGAGGCCGCGGCCTTCTGGGAGGGCTTCGCGGCCCTGCTGGGGGAGTTCTCCGGCCAGAACCGGGCGCTGCTGCAAAAGCGCGATGCGCTGCAGCAGAAGATCGACGCCTACTATATCTCCCGCGCCGGCCAGCCCATGGACCCGGCGGCGGACGAGGCCTTCCTGCGCGAGATCGGGTACCTCGTGGAGGAGGGGCCGGATTTCACCATCGGGACCCAGAACACCGATCCCGAGATCGCGCATATTCCCGGGCCGCAGCTGGTGGTGCCGATCACCAATGCGCGCTACGCCCTGAACGCGGCCAATGCGCGGTGGGGCTCTCTCTATGATGCGCTCTATGGCACCGATGCGCTTGGCGATCTGCCCCATGGCGGGGGCTATGACCCCGCCCGTGGGGCGCGCGTCATCGCATGGGCCAAGGCGCATCTGGACCGCGCCGTGCCGCTGGCACAGGGCAGCTGGGCCGATGTGACGGGGCTGGCGGTGCGCGATGGGCAGCTGGTGCTGGTGCGCAATGGCGACGAGACCGGGCTGGCCGATCCGGCGGCCTTTGTCGGCTATCTGGAAGGCGGGCGGGTGCCGCTGCAGGTGTTGCTGCGTGCCAATGGCCTGCTGATCGAGGTTCGGGTCGACAGTTCCACCGACGTGGGCCGTCAGGACCCGGCCGGCATCTCGGACGTGCGGCTGGAAAGCGCCGTCTCGGCCATCATGGACTGCGAGGACAGCGTGGCCTGCGTCGATGCGGCCGACAAGGTGCAGGCCTATGGCAACTGGCTGGGCCTGATGCGCGGCGACCTGACCGAGAGCGTGGAGAAGGCGGGCAGCACCTTTACCCGCAAGCTGGCGCCCGACATGCTCTTCACCCGGCCCGACGGGGAGGAGCTGCGCGTCAAGGGCCGGGCCCTCATGCTGGTGCGCAATGTCGGCCACCTGATGACCAACCCCGCGGTGCTGGACGCCGAGGGCAAGGAGGTCTTCGAAGGGCTGATGGATGCCATGGTCACCACCACGATCGCGATCCACGACCTTGCCAAGTCGGGCGGGGCGCGGAACTCGGTCGAGGGCTCGGTCTACGTGGTCAAGCCCAAGATGCACGGGCCCGAGGAAGTGGCCTTTGCCGATGCGGTCTTTACCAAGGTCGAGGCCCTGCTGGGCCTGCCCGCGAACACCGTCAAGCTGGGCATCATGGACGAGGAGCGACGCACCTCGGTCAACCTCAAGGAATGCATCCGCGCCGCCAAGGACCGGGTCGCCTTCATCAACACCGGCTTCCTCGACCGGACGGGGGACGAGATCCACACCGGGATGGAGGCCGGCCCCTTCCTGCCCAAGGGCGAGATGAAGTCCACCGCGTGGATCGCCTCCTACGAGGATCGCAACGTCGACATCGGCCTCGCCTGCGGGCTGCGGGGCCGGGCCCAGATCGGCAAGGGCATGTGGGCCATGCCCGACCTGATGGAAGAGATGCTCTCGGCCAAGGTGGGCCATCCGCAGGCGGGCGCGAACTGCGCCTGGGTGCCGTCGCCCACCGCCGCCACGCTGCACGCGACCCACTACCACGTCATCGACGTGCTGGCCCGGCAGGAGGAGATCGCCCGTGGTGGTCCGCGCGGCACGCTGGAGGCGCTGCTGACCGTGCCCGTCATGCGCGGCCGCAACCTCAGCGAAGAGGAACTGACCCGCGAGATCGAGAACAACGCGCAGGGCATCCTCGGCTACGTGGTGCGCTGGATCGACCAGGGCGTCGGCTGCTCCAAGGTGCCCGACATCCATGACGTGGGCCTGATGGAGGACCGGGCCACCTGCCGGATCTCGTCCCAGGCGCTGGCCAACTGGCTGCACCACGAGGTCGTCAGCGAGGGGCAGGTGATGGCCGCGATGCGCAAGATGGCCGCGGTGGTGGACCGGCAGAACGCGGGCGATCCGCTCTATGCCCCCATGGCGCCGGACTACGACGGTGTTGCCTTCCAGGCGGCCTGCGACCTGGTGTTTCGCGGCCGCATCCAGCCCTCGGGCTATACCGAGCCGGTGCTGCACCGGCGGCGGCTGCAGCGCAAGGGCTGAGGCGCGGAGAGAGACAGGGAGGGGCGGGCCGGCAGGTCCGCCCTTTTCCGTGGTGGGCCGCCTTTCCATTGCATGTGCGGAGGACGTTGGGCCCATGGGCGATGGCTGATGCCGGGGCGTGTCGGGTCGGGCGGCGCGCGGGTTGGGCGTGGAGCAGTGAGTATTTGCGGAAAGATGATGGGGGGGCTCGGGCGCTCGGTGAGGCCAGTGTGGGCCATTGTGGGCCGGTGTGGGCAGGGGCGGGCGGTGCGCGGGGTGAGAGCGGGGCAGTGAGTATTTTTGGAAAGATGAAGCGGGCGAGGCCAGGCCTTCCGGGGGCTGCCCAAGGATCGGGCGGGGCCTGCGGCTTTGCGGGAGTGCCCAATGCGCGGGCAACATGTCCGATCCTGCATCATTGCACAGGCTGGGCGGTTTATTCCGCAGCGCGGCGGGCGTAGTCTGGCCCGCAGAATGCGGAGACCCTCATGACGCGACCCATCGTCGGCATCATCACCAACAAGAATGTCATCGACAATTCCTACCGGACCCATTCCGGCGGCATCATGAACACCGAGGCGGTCGCCAACGTCTCGCGCTGCATGCCGCTGCTGATCCCCGCCGATCCGCGGTACGTATCGGTCGAGGAGTTGCTCAACACCTTCGACGGCTTCGTCCTCACCGGCGGGCGGCCCAACGTCCACCCCTCGGAATACGGCGAGGACGAGACCGAGGCCCATGGCACCTTCGACCGGGCGCGCGATGCGATCACCCTGCCGCTGGTGCGGGCCTGCGTGGAACGCGGCCAGCCCTTCCTCGGCATCTGCCGCGGCTTCCAGGAGGTGGCGGTGGCCATGGGCTCGACCCTGCATCCCGAGATCCGCGACCTGCCCGGGCGGCTGAACCACCGGATGCCGCCCGATGGCACCATCGAGGAGAAATTCGCCCTGCGCCACAAGGTGACCTTCAAGGAAGGCGGCGTCTTCCACCGCCTGATGGGCGCGCCGGAGGTGATGACCAACACGCTGCACGGGCAGGGCGTCACCCAGCCCGGCCGCCGCTTCAAGGTCGAGGGCACGGCGCCCGACGGCACGCCCGAGGCCGCCTACGTGGACGGCGCCACCGGCTTCACCCTCGCGGTGCAGTGGCACCCGGAATATGACGCGGCCAACGATCCCGTCTCGCGCCCGCTGTTCGAGGCCTTCGGCCGCGCGGCCACCGAATGGTCGGCGCAGAAGTCCGGCCGGGGCGTGCTCCGCTCCGCCTGATCCGCCCCAGCGTCACCGGTTTCCAGCAGGCGTCCACCCCGGTGGGCGCCTGTCGCATTGCGGCCATGCAGATTCGAGAAAGGTCTGCTCTCTTGACCTTTCTTCTGGCGACATTTATGTGCGAGGGGCGGCTTCTTCCGGTAATATTCGGAAATGAAGCCGGGGGCTCCGCGCAACAGGGCGCGCCGCACCGCAAGGACATCGCTGCACGAGAAGGAATAGAGGATGGACTGGACCCACGTTCTGGCCGGCCGCACGGGCCGCATGAAGGCTTCCGAGATCCGGGAACTGCTGAAGCTGCTGGACCAGCCCGACATCATTTCCTTTGCCGGCGGCATCCCCGACCCGGCACTCTTCCCGGCGGAGAAGTTCGGCAAGGCGATGTCGGATATCCTCGGCGGGTCCGAGGCCTCGGTCGCGCTGCAATACTCGGTCTCCGAAGGTTTCCGCCCGTTGCGGCGCTGGATCGCCAAGGAGATGGGCCGGATCGGCATCGCCTGCACCGAGGAGAACGTGATGATCACCTCGGGGTCGCAGCAGGCGCTCGACTACCTCGGCAAGCTGCTGATCAACCCGGGCGATACGGCGCTGGTGACCTGGCCCACCTACCTCGGCGCGCTCGGGGCGTTCAACGCCTATGAGCCGACCTATGACCAGCTGTCGCTGAACGGCAACCGCGGGGCGGAGGACTACCGCGCGGCGGCAGAGGCGGCGGGCGGCAAGGTGAAATTCGCCTATCTCTCGCCCGACTTCGCCAACCCCACCGGCGAGACGCTGGACCTGACGGGGCGCGAACGGCTGCTGGCCCTCGCCGAGGACCTGGACTGCGCGATCATCGAGGACGGTGCCTATCAGGCGCTGCGCTACGAGGGCGAGGTGATCCCGACGCTGATGGCCATGGAGATCGCGCAGAAAGGCGACGTGAATGCCTGCCGCACGATCTATTCCGGCTCCTTCTCCAAGGTGCTGGCGCCGGGGCTCCGGGTGGCTTGGGTCGTGGCCGCGCGCGACGTGATCGACCGGATGGTGCTGCTGAAGCAGGCCGCCGACCTGCACAGCGCCACGCTGAACCAGATCGCGACGCTGCGGGTTGCGGAGCAGGATTTCGACGCCCACGTGGCCGGTCTGCGCGAGGTCTATGGCCGCCGGCGCCGCCTGATGCTGGCGGCGCTGGACCGCGAGATGCCCGAGGGCGTGACCTATACCCGGCCCGAGGGCGGCATGTTCGTCTGGATGGAACTGCCGAAGGGGCTGGACGCCGCGGCCCTGCTGGCGACTTCGCTGGAGAGCGAACGCGTGGCCTTCGTGCCGGGCAGCGCCTTCTACGCCGACGGTGGCCATGCAAACACCCTGCGCCTGTGCTTCACGCTGCACGAGAAGGAGAAGATGGACGCGGGCATCGCGCGCCTCGGCCGCCTGATCCGGCAGGCGATGGAGACGCGGGCCCCGGCGGCAGCGCTCGCGGAGTGAGACCCTCGGGCCGGGCCAGGTGCCCGGCCTGACGGCACGGCCGCCCGATGGCTGTCACCGCGACCCGATGACTGGCATGGGGCCGCGAGGCAGCGGTTGCAGCTCAGGGTGCGGGGCCGGTCTAACGCCACGGGCCTCACGTCCCGTGTCTGATGCCCGCACGCGCATGGCGGATTGACGCGGCGGTGCGCTGCCCTCTGGCGGGGGTCGGCGCCGATGCGGTAGCTCTAGTGGGACCATACGGGAGGCTGCCATGCGCAAGACGTTCGATCTGCCCCAACTCTGGCTGCTGGCCTTCGCGGTGATCGGCTGGCTTCAGGCGCGTCATTTCTCGGCCGGGCTGCACCTCGGCGGGGTCTTCGCGGATTTCCTCGGCGGGTTGCTGGTGGGCGGCGGTATGCTGCTGATGGTGCTCGCGCTCTACGAGATGCGGCGCCAGCGGACAACGCCCATGCCGCACGCCACGGCCAGCCAGCTGGTCACCAGCGGCATCTTCTCCCGCACCCGCAATCCCATCTACCTCGGCGATGTCATGATTCTGACCGGTCTGCTCCTCAGGTGGGACGCGGTGCTGTCACTGCCCCTGATCCCGCTGCTGATGTGGATATTGGAGCGTCGCTATATCATCGCCGAAGAAAATCGCCTCCGCAGGCAATTCCGTGTTGATTATGCACGCTACTGTCAAAAGACTCGTCGTTGGGTTTGACAGCGGGGATGAGAACAGGCATCCCCGTTTCCTGATGCGCGCAATTTTATTGCGCACTCGTTCAAATGAGCGTCCGGAAAACGTCCGGACGACGACAGAAGGTGTTCAGAAGGGAGATTTCTGCCGTGAAAATCGGAACGCCAAAGGAAGTGTTCGCGGGTGAGAACCGGGTCGCCATGACCCCGGACTCCGCCCTCCAGCTTCAGAAGCTGGGCCACGAATGCCTCCTTGAGAGTGGGGCTGGCGAGAAAGCCGGCTTCCTAGACTCCGCCTATGAAGCGGCCGGGGTGACCCTCGTGCCCGACGCGCAGGCGCTGTACGCGGCAGCGGACGTGATCGCCAAGGTGCGTCCGCCCAGTGACGAGGAGGTCGCCCTGCTGACCCCGGAGAAGACGCTGATCAGCTTCTTCTACCCGGGGAGCAACGAGGCGCTGCTGGAAAGCTGCAAGGAGACCGGGGCCACGGTCATTGCCATGGACATGGTGCCGCGGATTTCGCGCGCCCAGAAAATGGATGCCCTCTCCTCCATGGCGAACATCGCGGGCTACCGCGCTGTCATCGAGGCCGGCAACAACTTCGGCCGCTTCTTCACCGGTCAGGTGACGGCGGCGGGCAAGGTGCCCCCGGCGAAGGTGCTGGTCGTCGGCGCCGGTGTGGCGGGTCTTGCCGCCATCGGCACCTCGACCTCGCTCGGCGCGATCACGCTGGCCTTCGACGTGCGGCCCGAAGTGGCCGAGCAGATCGAATCCATGGGCGCGGAATTCGTCTACCTCGACTTCGAGGAAGCGCAGACCGATGGCGCGGCCACCGGCGGCTATGCCGCCCCGTCGAGCCCTGAGTTCCGCGAAGCGCAGCTGAAGAAGTTCCGCGAACTGGCCCCCGACGTCGACATCGTCATCACCACCGCGCTGATCCCGAACCGGGCCGCGCCGGTGCTCTGGACGAAGGACATGGTCGAGCTGATGAAGCCCGGCTCGGTCATCGTCGACCTTGCGGCCGAGCGTGGCGGCAACTGCGAGCTGACCCAGCCCGACGAGAAGCTGATCACGGAAAACGGTGTGACCATCGTCGGTTACACGGACTTCCCCAGCCGGATGGCGACCCAGTCCTCGACGCTTTACGCCACCAACATCCGTCACATGATGACCGACCTCACGCCCGAGAAGGACGGTGTGGTCAACCACAACATGGACGATGACGTGATCCGCGGTGCCACCGTGACCCACGAGGGCGCGGTGACCTTCCCGCCGCCGCCGCCCAAGGTGAAGGCGATCGCGGCCCAGAAGCCGAAGGAAAAGGTCAAGGAACCGACGCTGGAAGAGAAGCGCGCCGCGGAAGTGGCTGCCTTCAAGGCGCAGACCAAGCAGCAGGTGACCCTGCTGGCGGTCGGTGCCGTGCTCCTGCTGGGGGTGGGCCTGATTGCGCCTGCCAGCTTCATGCAGCACTTCATCGTCTTCGTGCTGTCGGTCTTCGTGGGCTTCCAGGTGATCTGGAACGTCTCGCACTCGCTGCACACGCCGCTGATGGCCGTCACCAACGCGATCTCCTCGATCATCATCCTCGGCGCGCTGATGCAGATCGGCTCGGGGTCGTTCATCGTGATCCTGCTGGCGGCGCTCTCTGTCTTCATGGCCGGGATCAACATCTTCGGCGGTTTCCTCGTCACCCGGCGCATGCTCGCCATGTTCCAGAAATCGTAAGGGGTAGGGGATCATGGATTTCGGATTCACGACGGCGGCCTATGTGGTCGCGGCTGTTCTCTTCATCCTTTCGCTCGGCGGTCTGTCGGGTCAGGAAAGCGCCAAGCGGGCCGTCTGGTACGGCATCGCCGGCATGGCACTGGCGGTCTTCGCCACGCTCATCGGGCCCGGCTCGGGCCTGTGGCTTCTCTCGGTCATCCTGATCGCGGGCGGGGGCATCATCGGCTGGTACGTGGCCAAGAAGGTCGAGATGACCGAGATGCCGCAGCTGGTCGCCGCCATGCACTCGCTGGTCGGTCTCGCCGCGGTCTTCGTGGGCTTCAACGCGCATTTCACCATGCGCGCGATTGCCAACGGCAAGGAGGCGGTCGGCACCTTCGCGGAGCTGGTGGCCCACAAGAGCCCGGTCGAACTGGGCATCCTGCAGGTCGAGCTGTTCCTCGGCATCTTCATCGGCGCGGTGACCTTCACCGGCTCGGTGATCGCCTATGGCAAGCTGGCCGGCAAGGTGACCTCCAAGGCCCAGAAACTGCCCGGCGGGCACCTGCTGAACGCAAGCGCGGCGGGGCTCTCGGTGATCTGCCTGTTCTGGTACTGCACGACCGGCGGGTTCTTCCCGCTCATCATCATGACGCTCTGCGCGCTCTTCATCGGGTACCACCTGATCATGGGCATCGGCGGCGCGGACATGCCGGTGGTGGTCTCGATGCTGAACAGCTACTCCGGCTGGGCGGCGGCGGCGATCGGCTTCTCGCTCTCCAATGACCTGCTGATCGTGGTGGGTGCGCTGGTGGGCTCCTCCGGTGCGATCCTGTCGTACATCATGTGCAAGGCGATGAACCGGTCCTTCATCTCGGTGATCCTCGGCGGCTTCGGCGGCACGGCGGGCCCGGCGATGGAAGTGGAAGGAGAACAGGTCTCCATCGACGTCGACGGCGTGGCCTCGGCGCTCGAAGAGGCCGACAGCGTGATCATCGTTCCGGGTTACGGCATGGCGGTGGCACAGGCCCAGCAGAACGTGGCCGAGCTGACCCGCCGTCTGCGGGCCAAGGGCAAGGAGGTGCGTTTCGCGATCCACCCCGTTGCCGGCCGTCTGCCGGGGCACATGAACGTGCTGCTGGCCGAGGCCAAGGTGCCCTACGACATCGTGCTGGAGATGGACGAGATCAACGAGGACTTCCCGGACACGGACGTCGTCATCGTCATCGGCTCGAACGACATCGTGAACCCGGCCGCGCAGGACGACCCGAACTCCCCCATCGCCGGCATGCCGGTGCTGGAGGTCTGGAAGGCGAAGCAGGTCTTCGTCTCCAAGCGGGGCCAGGGCACGGGCTACTCCGGCATCGAGAACCCGCTGTTCTACAAGGATAACACGCGGATGTACTACGGTGACGCGAAACAGTCCGTGGGTGATCTGCTGAACAAGATCAGCTGATCCGAACGAGACCGCATCGAGGGGCCCCGCCGGCGACGGCGGGGCCCTTTGCGTTTCGCGTGCGGCGGGTGGGTCCAAGAATTTCCGAAAATTCTTCGAAGAATTTTCGGCGGGCGGGGAGAGGTCCCGGGGCCTCTCGGGCGGTGTCCGGAAAATGCGCATTTTCCGGTCCGGATTTTTTTGAAAAATCCGGGCAGGGGGGCACGGTTCGGTCGCCTGGCCTGGCGGTGCGTGGAGGAGAGCGGGGCCGGGGTGCGCTGCCCCCCGCGCGCGGCGCGCGCGCCCCCCGGAGGTATTTCGGGAAAGATGAAGCCCCGTATGCGATGGTATTCCATTAAGGGGTTGAAATTGCGACATTTCACCGCCTTCTGTGCTAGGGTGTCCCCGGGCTAGCTGGCCTGACCTTAAAGAGGAGTTCCCGATGCAGGATCACCCGCTGCGCTATCCGCTGGCCAACGAATTGCACGCCCGGCCGTTTCCGGCCCTCGACGTGCCGTCTTCGGCCGTCTACCTGGCCATCGCGCCGCATCCGGGCCAGCCCCGCGACCGCGCGGCGGAGCGTGCCCATCTGCTGGCGCTGCTGGACCGTCATGGCGCGGATCATCCCGCTCCCGATGCGACCCATTGGTCGGGGCAGGTGGGTCGCCATGTGCTCAAGTGGGAGAGCCATACCGAGTTCGTCACCTTCACCGCCTTCGCCCCGGGCCTGACCGCGCGGGCCTTCGATCCGGCGGAGTTCGAGGTCTTCCCGGCGGACTGGCTGGAGGCGGCACCGGGGGTGCGGGCGACCTCGGCCGTGATCCGGATCGAGCCGCTGGCGGAGGATGCCGTTCTGGGCGCGGCGCTGGCGGCGCATTTCGTGCCCGAGAGCCTTGCCTCGGCCCGGGTCATGGAGGGCGCCGCCGTGGTGGCGGGCGATTTCCGCATCGACCCGGCCGGGCACATGCGGTTCCTGATCCAGGTGGCGCCGGAGACCGGGCCGCAGCGCGTGGGCCGCATCCTGCAGCGGCTCTGCGAGCTTGAGACCTACAAGAGCATGTCGATGCTGGGTCTGGCCTGCGCCCGCGAGATGGGCCCGCGGCTGGACGAGCTGGACCGCAAGCTGACCGAGCTGATGGCCGACATGCGCAGCACCGAGCGGAGCGCCGAGGCCACGCTGGGGGGGCTGCTGGAGATCTCGGCCGAGCTCGAGGACATGGCCGCCCGCGCCGCCTTCCGCTTTGCCGCGACCCGCGCCTACGAGGCCATCGTGACCGAGCGGATCGCCATGCTGCGCGAGGAGCGCTACGAGGGCCGGCAGATGCTGGGCGAGTTCATGCGCCGCAGGTTCGATCCGGCGATGCGCACGGTGGCGGCCTCGGAGCGTCGGCTGGCGGGCATGGCGGACCGGGCGATGCGGGCGGGCGAGTTGCTGCGCACCCGGGTCGACGTGGAGCGGCAGGGCCAGAACCAGGCGCTGCTGGCCTCAATGGACCGGCGTGCGGACCTGCAGCTGCAGATGCAGCGCACGGTCGAGGGGCTCTCGGTCGTGGCGATCAGCTACTACGCGGTGTCGCTGGTGGGCTACCTCGCCTATCCGCTGGCCGAGGTCATCGGCCTCTCCAAGGGGATGCTGACGGCGCTGGCCGTACCGCCGGTGGTGCTGGCGGTCTGGCTGGTGGTGCGGGGGATTCGCAGCCGCCATGGCGGGGGTGATGCGCATGGCGGCTGACTGCCCGGGCCGCGGGGAGACGGCCTGAGGGCACACCGGGGCGGGTGGGACATGGCCCCGGTGATCTGGTGGCCCGTGGAACGACGGGCGATCGTGCCGTGGCCCGAGAGCTTTTGGCCTGACGTCTTGCGACCCGTGATCTGTCGGCCCGCACTGTGGTGACCGGTGATCTGCTGGCCGGGGATCGGGGTAAGATCGATCCCCGGGCCGGTGATGGGGACGCCGGGGCCGCTGGCCTGCGGCGCTTCGCGGCGCGGCTGTCGCGCCGAGGGGGGCTGATTGGGGCCAGGGCCGGCCCCCGGAAAGGGCCCCTTGAGGCTGGCGTCAGCTGCCGCTGTCGGGGGCCGTGGTGGCGCCGGCGGCGGCGTCGAAGGTCTCGAGCAGCAGATGCTGCCCCATCTCCTGCATCTGCGTGGTGGCCTGCCGGACCTCCTCCATGGCGGCGACGACGGCCTCGCGGTCATAGGGGCGGGCGCTGGCGGCCTCGAACATGGCGCGCCGGGCCGCACCGATGCGTTCGAACCCCGCGGTGAAGTCGCCGCGCCGGGCGCGCATGGCGAAGATGACACCGCTGCGCAGGTCCTGCGACATCATCGAGAGCCCCCCGCTGTCGCCGTTGAGCGTGGTACGGATCGTGTTGAACCGCCAGAGCACGCCAAGGGTGACCGCGTTGAGGAAGAGCGACAGCACCAGCACGGCCCAGAAGGTCAGGCGCCAGCCCCTATGCCGTTTTGTGGGGCGCGTGGTCGGTGGTGGGGTCATGGCAGGGCCCTCCGGGCGGGGGCAGGGAGTTTGGGCGGCAGTTTGGCCGCTGGTGGGGGGGCACCGAGGCGCAGCACGAAGCTGAGCACCGGATCGAAGCCCAGCGGATCGCCGAGGGCGAGGCCCGCCATCGCCATGTCGCGGCCCCGTGCCGGGCTGGGATACTTGGCGATCAGCATCGGCGTCGCCACGAGGGCGAGGGCAAGGACCGTCCCCGCCATGGCGGGTGTGGGCACCGGGAGCCTCCAGTCGGGGAGGCGGAGGTCCCGAAGCGGAGCCCCAAGCGCGCCATGTCGGCGACGGTCCTGCCGGACGCGGGCGAGCGTCGCCTGCGCCAGCCGGTACTCTTCCGTGAGTGAGGGAAGGGGCAGCTCGGCTGAAATTGCCGCCAGGAGCACCGGGTCATCGGTTCCCGCCGCAAGCTGCGCCCAGGGGGCGGGCCAGAGGGCGGGATCGGGCCCGAATGCCGCGGCAAGGCGCGCGCGGTCCCCGGGCGAGAGGTGTGTGATCGGGTCGTGAGTGGTGTCAGTCATTCTCGTATCTCCCCCGAGTGGGTCCGGTCCCGCAGGGTTCTGCGCGCCCGGACGAGCAGTTGTTCCACCGAGCCGCGACTGGTCCCCATCGCGGCGGCGATTGCCGGGTTGTCCATGCCCGCCACCGCCGAAAGCAGCAGCGCCATGCGCTGTCTCTCGGGCAGGTCGGTCATGGCCTCCCGCACGCGGGCCAGCTGCTGCCGCCCCGCGAGGGTTTGCTCCGCATCGGCCCAGGGCCCCGCGGTCAGGTCGTCCGGGCTCTCCTCCGGACCCGGTTCCAGGCCGAGGGCCCGGGCAAAGCGCCGCCGGCGGTGCCGGTCGGTGCACAGGTTGGTCGCAATCCGGTAGATCCAGGTGCTGACAGCGCCCCGGTTCGGATCGTAGCGACCGGCATGGCGCCAGACCCGCAGGAAAGTCTCCTGCGCGATGTCCTCCGCCAGCTGCATGTCGTCGAGGTAGCGCGCGGCCAGCAGCCGGATGCCCCGGCCGTGCCGCAGGATGAGGGCGTTGAGCGCCGCTTCATCCCCGTCCGCGACCCGGGCAAGCAGCCCGGCCTCGTCCGTCGCGCGCAGGGGGTGATCCACCTTGGCCTCTTTCCTTGTTCCGCCGTCCCGTTCGAGGGTACCGCGCCCGCAGGTTGTCTGTCCCGCGGACGCGGCCCCGGCCACCGGTGCGCGCCCCATCGCCCGCACCGGATGCCTCTTCGCCACGCAGCCTCAGCGGGTCACGTTGCGGGTCTTGTTGACGGTCTGCCCGGCAAAGCCGTTGCGCGTGGTCGTGGTGCCGTCCTCGGTGGTCACGCGGTTGCGCGAGGCGTTGCGCGTGGTGCCGTCGGGCGAGGTCACCGTGGTGTCCTTCTGGCAGGTCGCGCTGCCCGAGCCGCGGATGCAGTCGCGAGTGCTGTCCACGGTGGTGCCGCGGCCGGTCTGCAGGCTGAAGCTCTGGGCCTGCGCGGGCGCCGCGAGGGCGGTCAGGGTCAGGGCGGTCAGCAGGGCGGGGGCAAAGTTGCGGGTCATGGTCGGTCTCCTTCTGGGGACTGGGGGGGCTTTTGGTGGGGACGGACGGCAGCGTTGCGGGGCCGCCGTGGTGTGCGGAGCGATCAGTTCTGGATCGCGCTGCGCATGCGGGTCATTTCGCCCTGGTCGAGGACGCTGTCGCCATTGGCGTCGGCGACGTCGAACATCGGCAGGTAGGAGGTGAACTCGCTGCGGCTGAGGAGCCCGTCGCCGTTCACGTCCATGGCGGCGATGGAGAGCCCGGCGTTCGCCTCGGCGGCCACGGCGGCCCGCTTTGCCATCTGGCGCAGGCGGTTGGCCTCGGCCTGATCGATCAGCCCGTCGCCGTTGCGGTCGGCGCGGTCGAACATGGCGCCCTTTCGGGCCATCAGCTCGGCGCGCGAGATCACCCCGTCGCCATTGGCATCGGCCTTGCCGAAGGCCGCGGCCTGCCGGGCGCCGGATTGGGCGAGCGCGGGGGCCGCCAGAAGGACCAGCAGGGGCCCGGTGAGGAGGAGGGAGTGTTTCATCTGTTGCTCCGTCGTTGCCGTTTTCACAAGGGCATACGAAGGCGGGCGGCTTGTCCTACGCGGGGTCTGACCTTTCTTGCGCGAGGCGGGGCAAGGCGTTGAGACGGCAGCAAAAGAAAACGGCGCCCCCGGAGGGGCGCCGTGCGTCGTGCGTCGTGAGTGGTTCGTCTTGGGTAGTGGTTATTCCGCGGGCGCCAGCCGTGCGCCCGACGGGCTGCGCGACAGGAGTGCGTTCATGGTCAGCCCGCCCGCGGCGATGGCACCGAGGGCGAGGATCGCCGAGAGGCCCAGCGTCGGCACGCCCGAGAGGCCCGCCCCGATGGTGCAGCCGCCGGCCAGCACGCCGCCTGCGCCCATCAGCGCGGCACCGGCGAGGTAGCGGCCGGTCTGGCGCGGGCTCTCGAAGCTCTGCCACTGGAACCGGCCCGAGGCGAGGGCGGCGATCAGCGCGCCCGAGAGCACCCCCCCGATCAGCCCGACACCGAAGCCCGCGGGCACCGCGCTGGATGCGATGGTCCAGAAGAGCGCCTCGGAGGAGGGCGAGATGAAGGAGAGGCTTTCCATGACGATCGGGTCGAACTCGTCGAAAAGCACGAAGCCGGTGCCGACCCAGCCGAGCGGGACCAGCAGGCCGATCAACGCGCCAAGCGCAAGCATGCCGGGCCGGGCGCCCGAGCGGGCGACGATCAGCGCGGCAAAGGCCACGATGACAGCGGTCCAGACCCAAGGGCCGCCGACCCAGTTCGACAGCGCCGCCGCCTCGCCGAGGGAGACGGTGAGGCCGCCGATGGCCACCCGCAGCGGGGCGAGAACGCCCTTGAGCGCGGCATGGGCCACCACGGCGAAGACGGCGAGGACGAGCAGCGCGCGCAGGTTGCCGGAGCCGGTGAGCACCATCAGACGGGACACGCAGCCCCGCGTCAGCACCATGCCTGCACCGAACATCAGCCCGCCCAACAGGACGGCGGCCACCGGCAGGTCCCCCGCGAGGTAGCGGTGATCGGCGAAGCTGATCCAGCCCGCCGCCTGTGCAGCCTGCGTGCCCGCGACGGCCATGGCGAGGGCCGCGAACCAGACGCCTGCGGCCTGACGGCGATCCTCGCCCACGAGGGCGCGGCGGAAGCAGAAGGCGGACAACTGGGCCAGCACGCCGAAGAGCAGGCCGAGGCCGAGGCCGAACCAGACTGCGGCCTGCTGCGGGGTCAGGGTCTCGAAACCGAGGGATTCAAACATGGGACTCTCCCGAGGGTAGGGAATTTGTTCCAGATAGCGGGGAAGAAACGCTCAGATCAAGCTATGTGAATGCGTGAATCCGGCTCAGGGGTAGACCTCTGTTCCGATTGCGCTGCTGGAGGGGGGAGGGTGTTCAAATTCCGCGCATCCGGCGGAACGGATGTCCGGGCCCACGGCGGCGGGCCCGGACGAAGGGTCTTTTCTTCAGCGTCCGCGCAGGCGCGGGTCGAGCGCGTCACGCAGGCCGTCGCCGAGGTAGTTCACCGACAGGACCGTCAGCGAAATGGCGACGCCGGGCAGAATCACCCGCTCGGGGTTCTGCTGCATGTAGTCGATGCTGTCGAAGAGCAGCCGGCCCCAAGTCGGGAAGTCCGGCGGGAAGCCGAGCCCGAGGAAGGAGAGCGCGCTTTCGGTGATGATCGCATTGGCGATCCCCAGCGTGGCCGAGACCATGATCGGCGAGATGACGTTGGGCAGGATGTGCCGGCTGATCATCTTGGTGTTCGTGGTCCCGATGGAGCGGGCCGCGAGGACGAACTCGCGCTCCTTCAGGGCCAGCACGTCGCCGCGCACGATCCGCGCCGCGGGCATCCACGAGGTGATGCCGATGGCGACCACGATCAGGATGAAGATGCCCGTCTCGGGGCCGAAGGCGGCCGAGAGAGGTTCGCGGAAGAGCAGCACCATCACGAGGAGCAGCGGCAGCAGGGGCAGGGCGAGGAAGAGGTCCGTCATCCGCATCAGCGGGCCGTCCAGCTTGCGGAAGTAGCCCGCCAGCACGCCGAAGAGCGAGCCGAGGATCAGCGACAGCACCATGGCCGCGATGCCGACAGAGAGCGAGGTCTGCCCGCCTGCCATCATCCGCGCCAGCGTGTCCCGGCCCAGCTGGTCCGCGCCCAGCGGATGCGCCCAGCTGGCCTTGATCCCCACGCTCGACGGATCGGCGAAGCAGGAGAACATCTGGCTGAAGGTCAGGATGCAGGAGGTGATGGCCTGCGAGTTCCGGGCCCGGATGTCGATGAAGGTCGGGTCGACGGTCCAGAAGAGCGGGCCGACGAAGACCGTCAGCACCATCAGGATGAACACGATACCGCCCAGCATCGCGCCCTTGTGGTGGGTGAACTGCCGCCAGACGTCGAACCACTGGCTGCGCGGCGGGGCCGAGGGCATCGGGCCTGCGGCGGCGAGGGAGGCCGCGTAGGGGGCGGGGGTCGCCTCGGGCGTTGCGTCGGGGCCGGGGGCCGTCTCGGAAGCCTGTTTCCGGGTGTCGTCAGTCATAGCGGATCCTCGGGTCGAGGATGCCATAGAGCACATCCGCGACAAGGTTGAAGAGCACGATCAGCACGGCAAAGATGAAGGTGAGCGTCTGCACCATGGGCAGGTCGTTGGCTTCGATCGCGGTGATCAGAAGCTGGCCGAGGCCGTTCACCTTGAAGACCTGCTCGGTGATGATGGCCCCGCCGAAGACCTGCGGCACGCCGAGCGCGATCACGGTGACCACGGGGATCAGCGAGTTGCGCAGCACGTGCACGAGGACCACCACGCGCTCGCCCAGGCCCTTGGCGCGGGCAGTGCGGACGTAGTCCTGGTTCAGGTTGTCCAGCATCGAGGCGCGCATGAAGCGGCTGATCTGGGCGGCGTTGTAGAGCGCCAGCACGAAGACCGGCAGCACCATCTGGCGGATCTGCAGCTTGAAGCTGGCCCAGTCGTTCACCTGAAGCGTGGTGTCGTAGATCGAGGGGAACCAGCCGAGCCCGACCGAGAAGACCACGATCAGCAGCACGCCGGTGAAGAAGGTCGGCACCGAGAAGCCCACCATCGAGATGAAGGTCCCCAGCTGGTCGAAGACCGAGTACTGCCGGTAGGCCGAGTAGATCCCGATGGGCAGGGCGATCAGCACGCCCACGACGTAGGACATGCCCACGACCCAGAGCGTCTGGGGCAGGCGCTGCACCACGATGTCCATCACGGGCGAGCGGGTCTGCCAGGAGAGCACCCGCAGCTTGCCGTCGGCGAAGTGGGTGCCGAAGATATTGTCGATCAGCACCTGCGGTTCGACCCAGAAGAACTGGACCAGCCACTTCCAGAACTGGACGTAGATGGAATCGCCGAGGCCGAGGGCCTCACGCATCTTCTGCTTCACCTCGGGCGGGACGGTCAGCGGCACCTGCGCCATGGGATCGCCCGGCGCGAGCTGCAGCAGCAGGAAGATCACGACGGAAATGAAGAGGAGGGTGGGAACGGCCAGCACAAGCCGGCGGATCGTATAGGTCAGCATCTGGGCGGGTCCGTGATCCTGAGGAAAGGTCGCTGCGGGGGCACGGAAGAGGCCCGCGGCGGCGGAAAGGGGGCGCGGCGAACGCGCCCCCGGGGATCAGTGGATTACTTGATCCGGTACCAGTCAGCGACGTTCCACAGTTCGCTGTCCCAGGTGTTCAGCACCACGCCGCCCAGGGTGTTGGAATGGGCGGAGACACGGCCACGGTCCACCAGCGGAACGATGGTCATGGTTTCCTTGGTGATGATGTCGTTCAGCTTCTTGGCAAGTTCGCCGCGCTTCTCGAGTTCGCCGGTCTGGGCGAGTTCCTTGAGCAGGGCATCATACTCTTCGTTGCAGAAGCGGTTGATGTTCTCACCCTGCCACTGGCTCGAGGGCTTGGGCTCGTTGCCGCACTTGTACATCGACAGGTAGGACTGCGGGTCGGTGCCGTCGAAGTTGTTCGCGTACATTTCCACGTCGGCATAGAACTTCTGGAAGGTGTCGGGCGAGCCCGGGTCACCGCCGAAGAAGACCGAACCGGAGACGTTGCGCAGCTCGGTCTCGACGCCGATCTCACCCCACCACTGCTTGATCAGGGCCTGGAAGTCCTGACGCACGGCGTTGGTCGAGGTCTGGAACAGCAGGCTCAGCTTCATGCCATCCTTCTCGCGGATGCCGCCGGAGCCCACGGTCCAGCCGGCCTCGTCGAGCAGCGCCTTGGCGCCTTCGATGTCTTGGGTCAGGCACTCGGTGTTGGTTTCCGAGGCGTACATCTCGGGCGAGGGCACGAGGTTGCAGGTCGCGCGGCCGGCCTGGCCGTAGCCGAGCTCGGTCAGCAGCTCGCGGTCAATCGCCATGGAGAGCGCCTTGCGGACCTTGAAGTCCGTCAGGATCGGGTGCGGTTCAGCCACGGTGGCGCGGGTCTCGGGCGGGAGATCCGACGAGGGGTTCGTCAGGTTCATCTCGATCCGTTCGACCAGCGTGCCGAAACCGACCACGGTCTTGCCTTTGCCGGCGGATTCCATCTCGGCGATGACCTCGGGGGCCAGCTGGAGGTTCCAGGCGTAGTCGAATTCGCCGGTTTCCAGAACCGCACGACCGGCCGCTGCCGCGTCGCCGCCGCCCTTGAAGGTCATGGTGGCAAAGGCGGGTTTCGCCGGATCGCGGTAGTTCGGGTTGGCCGAGAGCGAGATCACGTCGTTGGGACGGAATTCATCGACCTTGAAGGGGCCGGTGCCGATCGGGCCGAAGTTGGCCTCCGTGCACTGGGGCGCCGCGGCGCCGAGGCAGTCGGCGAACTGCGCGGCCTGGAGGATCGGGGACTGGCCGCCCATGAAGGGGCCATAGGGGTTCGGCTGGGCGTTCTCGAAGGTGACCTTCACGGTCAGGTCGTCGATCGCCTCGACGCTGGCCACGTTGTTGAACTTGGCCAGCTGGGCACAGCCCCCCTCGGGATGCATGCAGTATTCAGCGGTGAAGACCACGTCCTTCGAGGTCACCGGGGTGCCGTCGGACCACAGCAGGCCCTCCTTCAGCTTCCAGGTGATCGAGGTCAGGTCCTCGGAGACGCCGCCGTTTTCCAGCGTCGGGATCTCGGTGGCGAGGTAGGGGACGAGGTTGCCGTCCTGGTCGTAGCGGCCCAGGGGCTCGATCACGACGGAGGACGATTCGATGTCCTTGGTGCCCCCCGAGAGGTAGGGGTTCAGGATCGACGGCGCCTGCCAGTAGATCACGTTGACATGGCCGTCCGCGCCACGCTCCGCCATGGCCGCCGGGGCCATCGCGAAGGCTGCAGCTGCGCCCAGCAATAGGGATTTCGTACGCATCTCTCTCTCCTAGTTGGATGGTCCGGGCTCTTTCTGGTCCGGCACCAAGTACAACAGGGGGCGTTGGTCCGTGGACGGCGCCCCCCATCTGATAGTTTCCCGCAAATCCCCTTGGATCCGCCCCACGGTTGCGATCATGCAAAACTGGATACGCTCAAATTGCAAGCCTCGCTGAAAGCTGACGCTGAGGGAGCGGTCACACAGGTTTGACAGGAGCGTTTGCCTGTCTGTAGCCTCTGCACAATCTCTCACCAGAAAGGGTGCCCCAGATGCTCGACCAGCCGATCGCCCGGATCGAGAACCTCCGCGTGGAGTTTCAGACCAAGGACGGCCCCGTCGCGGGCGTCGAGGACGTGTCCTTCTCCATCAATCCCGGCGAAACCGTCTGCATCGTGGGCGAATCCGGCTCCGGCAAGTCGGTGTCCTCGCTGTCGCTCATGCGGCTGGTGGAGTTCGGCGGCGGCAAGATCGCCGGAGGGCGGCTGATCTTCGACCGCAAGGACGGCAAGGAACTGGACCTCGCCAAGGCGGACCAGTCGCTGATGCGCACGATCCGCGGCAACGAGATCGGGATGATCTTCCAGGAGCCGATGACCGCGCTGAACCCGGTCTTCACCGTGGGTCGCCAGCTGACCGAGGGGCTGCGCCTGCACAAGGGGCTGAGCAAGGAGGCCGCCACGGCGCGCGCGCTTGAGCTTCTCAAACAGGTCCGCATCCCCGAGCCGGAGCGCCGCCTGAAGCAGTATCCGCATGAGCTGTCCGGCGGGATGCGTCAGCGGGTGGTGATCGCCATGGCGCTTGCCTGCGAGCCACGCCTGCTGATCGCGGACGAGCCGACCACCGCGCTAGACGTGACGATCCAGGCCGAGATCCTCGCCCTGATGAACCGCCTGAAGCGCGAGACCGGCACCGCGGTGATGTTCATCACCCATGACATGGCCGTGGTCGCCCAGATGGCCGACCGCGTTGTGGTCATGTTCCGCGGCAACAAGGTCGAAGAGGGGCCCGTCGCCCAGATCTTCGAAAACCCGCAGCACCCCTATACCAAGGCCCTGCTGGCCGCCGTGCCCAAGCTGGGCGAGATGACCGGCAAGGCCGCGCCCGAGCCGATGCGCCTGCTGGGCCGCGACCAGGGTGAGATCAAGCCGATCCCGGGCACCGACGAGGTGCTGCTCTCGGTCAAGAACCTGACCACGCGGTTCCCGGTGAAGGGCGGTTTCTTCCGCCGCACCGTGGCGCAGGTCCACGCGGTCGAGGACGTGTCCTTCGACCTGATGCGGGGCCAGACGCTGAGCCTCGTGGGCGAATCCGGCTGCGGGAAATCGACCTGCGGGCGCTCGATCCTGCGGCTGGTGGAGCCGAATTCGGGGCAGATCAACCTCGACGGCACCGACATCATGGCGCTGGATCAGGGCGCGCTGCGCAAGGCGCGGCTCGACATGCAGATGGTGTTCCAGGATCCGTTCGCCTCGCTCAATCCCCAGATGACCCTGATGGATCAGGTGGCCGAGCCGATGCGGAACTACGGCACCGCCTCGGGGGCCAAGCTGCGCGAGCGGGTGGAGATGCTCTTCGAGCGGGTGGAACTGCCGAAGAGCTTCCTGCGGCGTTATCCCCATGAACTGTCCGGCGGTCAGCGGCAGCGGGTCGCGATTGCCCGCGCCCTGGCCCTGAACCCCAAGCTGATCGTCGCGGACGAGGCGGTCTCGGCGCTCGACGTGTCGGTGCAGGCGCAGGTGCTGAACCTGATGATGGAGTTGCAGGCCGAACTGGGGCTCTCGTTCCTTTTCATCAGCCACGACATGGCGGTGGTTGAACGGGTCTCGCACCGGGTGGGGGTCATGTACCTTGGCCGCATCGTCGAGATCGGCTCGCGGCAGGCGGTCTTCGAGGACCCGCGGCACCCCTATACCAAGGCGCTGATGCAGGCGGTTCCGGTGGCCGACCCGCACAACCGCAAGGCCGACAGCGAGCTGAAGTTCAAGCCGATCCCCTCGCCGATCCACGACATGGACTATGTCGCGCAGCCCTCGGCCTACGAGCAGGTGGGCGAGGATCACTTCATCCTGACGACCGACAGCGGGTATTGAGGCCGGGCAGGGCGCCTGTTTTTTGGGCGTTCGGTGGTGCGGTGGCCCGGTTGCTTGCCACACACCCTCCGCACAGAGGTCGAGAGAGGGCAGTCACGCTTCGCTCTCCAGCCACCGCCCGCCCGGCCGAGAGGCCGGGCAGCGCCGACCCGCCCCCCTTCGCCATTGGTGCTCGGACCAATGGCGCACCAATGGCAACCGGCGCTAATGCGCCACCCCGCGGGCCGGCGCTGCCCTATGCGGTGACCTTGGTGGGGGGATTTGGGCCGAGACCCTGTCTCAGTAGAACGGCGATCATGTTCGGCCCATTGCGCTGCGCCCTCCATCTCCCACCCGCCCGGCCGAAAGGCCGGGCAGCGCCGACCCGCCCCCCGTCGCCATTGGTGCTCGGACCAATGGCGCACCAATGGCAACCGGCGCTGATGCGCCACCCCGCGGGTCAGCGCCGCCCCCTGCGGTGACCTTGTGGGGGAGGCATCAACATCGCGCCATTGCCTCATTCCCCCACGGCATCCCGCAGCCCCGTGCCAAGAACCGCGGCCTTTTCACCGGCCGCTCTTGATCCTCGCGCAAAAGCTGAGACGATCCCCGGATCACGCCGCCTGCGGGAATCGCGGTGGCTGCGCGCCCCGGCGCGCCGACAGAAAGAAAGCCCAAGGCCCCATGAGTGCCCAATCCACAGCCAACCCCGATGCCCCGATGACCGCCGCCTCCGGTGACAGGCTCACCCCCTACGAGATCATGGAAAAGCTCGTGTCTTTTCCCACCGTCAGCCGGGACAGCAACCTGCCGCTGATCGACTGGGTCGAGGACTACCTCAAGCAGAACGGCGTCCCCACCTTCCGGCACCTGCATCCCGATCAGCCCAAGGCCGGGCTCTGGGCCCATGCGGGGCCGATGAAGGAGGGCGGCCTCGTGCTTTCGGGCCATACCGACGTGGTGCCGGTGGACGGGCAGGACTGGTCGTCCGAGCCCTTCACGGTCGAGACCCGGGACGGCAAGTACTACGGCCGCGGCTGCGCCGACATGAAGAGCTTCGATGCGCTCGCCATCTGGGCGGTGGTCGAGGCGCAGCACCGCGGGATCGCGCGCCCGCTGCAGGTGGCCCTGACCTATGACGAGGAAGTGGGCCTGCTGGGGGCCGATCCGCTGATCAAGGATGCCGCGGGCAAGTTCCCCAAGGCCTCCGCCGCGATCATCGGCGAACCGACGATGATGCAGGCCGTCACCGGCCACAAGGGCGGGCTGGCCTTCGACGTCCACATGCGCGGCTACGAGGTGCATTCCTCCATGTCCCACAAGGGCGTCAGCGCGATCATGGAAGCGGCCAAGATCATCGAATGGGCCAACGAGATGAACGCGGCCTCCGCCGCCGCCACCCCGGGGCCCAAGGCGGCCCCCTTCGATCCCGCCTGGACCAACGTCCATGTCGGCACCATCGAGGGCGGCACGGCGCATAACATCACAGCCAAGGACTGCCACTTCGTGCTCTCCTTCAGGATCGTGCCCGGCGACACCCACGAGCAGTGGGAAACCGCCTTCCGCGCCAAGGTGGCCGAGGTCGAGGCCGGCATGAAGGCGATCCACCCGGACGCGGGCATCACCCTGACCAAGAAGTTCGGGGGTCCCGGCCTCGTGCCCGAGGACGCGGGCGAGGCAGAGGCCGTCGTGCGCCGGATCACCGGCGACAATGGCACCCACGTGGTCAGCTACGGCACCGAGGCGGGCTACTTCCAGCGCCACGGCTTCTCGGCCGTGGTCTGCGGGCCGGGCGACATCGCGCAGGCCCACCAGCCCGACGAATTCATCACCATCGACCAGTTCAACGCGGGCCATGCCTTCATGGAGCGCCTGCTGGACAGCCTTTCGGAAGGATAAGACCATGCCAGTGAAGAATCGTTTTGCCGAGCTTCTGCCCGAGATCACCGAATGGCGCCGTGACCTGCACGAGAACCCCGAGATCCTCTTCGAAACCCACCGCACCTCGGCGCTGGTGGAGGAGAAGCTGAAGGCCTTCGGCTGCGACGAGGTCGTCACCGGCATCGGACGCACCGGCGTCGTGGGCGTGATCCGCGGCAAGACCAACACCTCTGGCAAGGTCATCGGCCTGCGCGCCGACATGGACGCGCTGCCGATCCACGAGGAGACCGGGCTCGACTATGCCTCCAAGACGCCGGGGGCGATGCATGCCTGCGGCCATGACGGCCACACCGCCATGCTGCTCGGCGCGGCCAAGTACCTGGCCGAGACCCGCAACTTCGACGGCACCGCCATCGTGATCTTCCAGCCCGCAGAGGAAGGCGGCGGCGGTGGCCGCGAGATGTGCGAAGACGGGATGATGGAGACATTCGGCATCCAGGAAGTCTATGGCATGCACAACTGGCCGGGCGTGCCACTGGGCCAGTTCGCGATCCGTCCCGGTGCCTTCTTCGCCGCCACCGACCAGTTCGAGATCAAGGTCGTCGGGCGCGGCGGCCACGGAGCCAAGCCGCACCAGACCGTCGATCCCGTCGTCGCCTCCGCCCACATGGTGAGCGCGCTGCAGAGCATCGCCAGCCGCAGCGCGGACCCGGTGGACGAGATCGTGGTCTCCGTCACCTCGATCGAGAGCTCGTCGAAGGCGTTCAACGTGATTCCGGCCGCCGTGACCCTGCGCGGCACGATCCGCACCATGACCAAGGCCGCGCGCGCCCTGGCCGAGACCCGGCTGAAGGCGATCGCCAACGGCGCCGCCGCCACCTTCGACGCCGAGGCGCAGATCAAGTGGCTGCCGGGCTATCCGGCGATGGTGAACAGCGAGGAGCAGACCGCCTTCGCCGCCTCCGTGGCCGAGAAGGTCGCGGGCAGCTGCGAGGCCAATGCGCCGATCACCATGGGCGGCGAGGACTTCGCCTACATGCTGGAGGAGCGCCCCGGGGCCTATATCCTCGTAGGCAATGGCGACAGCGCGGACGTGCACAACCCGAACTACAACTTCAACGATGAAGCGATCCCGGCAGGCTGTTCCTGGTGGGCGGGCATCATCGAGGAGCGGATGCCGGCGGCCTGATCGGGGCCCGGCTCAAATACTGAAAGGGCGCGGGACCTGCCGGTGCCGCGTCCAAGAATTTTCGAAGGTCATTTTCGAAAATTCTTGGCAAAATTCTTCGAAGAAACTTGGGCGCGCTTCGGGGACCGTGGCGCGCTTTTCTTTTGCGGTCAGGGGGCGCTGCCCCCATTGGCCTGCGGCCAATTCCCCCGGAGTACTTGGGGAAAGATGAAGGGGGGGGGCCGGGGTCTTGGAAGGGGGATTGGGCCGGGCTGGTCAGCCGCGGTGGACGGCCAGGTTCTCTCCGGCCCAGAGGCGTTCGTAGATCTCGGCCACGCCGTCGGCTTCGCGCTGGATCGAATGTTCGGCTGCGGCTAGGGTGCGGCCCCTGGCGCCCATCTCCTCGATCTTCGCGGGATCGGCGAGGAGGCTGGCTACGGCCTCGGCTGCCGCCTCGACGTCGCCGGGGGGCACGATGCGGCCCGTGGTCTCTCCGGCGGAGAACTGGCGGTAGTAGCCGGTGTCGGAGCAGACGAAGGGGGTGCCCGCCGCCATGCCCTCGACCGGCACGACGCCGAAGGGTTCGTAGCGCGCCACGTTCACCACGAGGGAGAGCGCTGGCATCAGGGCGAGCTGGTCCTCGTGGCTGACGAAGCCGGGGAATAGGATGCGCTCGGTGAGGCCGGCCTTGGCGACGCGGTCCTTGAGGTCGTTGAGGAAGGCCTCTTCCGAGGGTTTGGCCATGCCCATGACGAGCGCCGTGACATCCGGGTCCTGCTGGCAGACCTTGATCATGGCATCGACGAAGATGTCGGTGCCCTTCTCGGGGCGGACGCGGCCGATGATGGCGACGCCTTTCCTGCCGCCATAGGGCAGCGCGGCCCAGGCGGCGGCGCGGTCCGGAACCGGCTTGAACTGCTCAAGATCGACGCCGTGGGACAGGGTGGCGGCCACGGCGGGGAAGAAGCTGGCGGCTTCCTCCGAGGTGGCGACAACGGCGTCCATGCGCGAGATCAGCCAGCGGGGGAAGGCGGAGTGCCGGTGCCGCGCGGCGGAGGTGAAGACCGTCTTGATCGGCAGGCGCAGCACGTCGCGGGCCCAGAGGGCCGAGATCATCTCGGGGTCACGGCGCACGTGCCAGATGGCGAAGGGGCGGCCTGCGGGGGGCGCCTTGCTGAGGCGGCGCGCCTCGGCCGGGGTGATCGGCGCGGGCAGGCCCTTGAGCGGCAGCGGATGGCCCACGAGGGCGAGGCGATAGCGCTTCAGGTGGGTCAGCGCCATGCGCGCGGCGGTGGAGGAGACGCCGGTGAACCGCGTATTGTAGTTGGTGACGAAAACTTCGGGCGTCTCGGTCATGGCTGCGGGTCCTTCTGCGGCGCGAGGGCGCGGATGCGGCGGGCGATTTCCTGCGGACGGGCCGCGGCGGTGCGGACCCAGTCGCGGGCCCGGGCGCCCATCTCCGTGGTTCCGTCTAGCAGGGGGGCGAGGGCGGCGGCAAGCGCGGGGGGCTCTGGCGCGACAAGCTGCGCACCGCCTGCCGCGGTCAGCGCGGCGTAAAGCTCCTCGGCATTGGCAACATGGGGGCCGGAGAGGATGGCGCAGCCCGCCTGCGCCGGCTCCACCGGGTTGTGGCCGCCGATATTGTCAAGGAGCGAGCCGCCCATGAAGGCCACCGGCGCGGCCGAGAACCAGAGGCCCATCTCGCCAAGTGTGTCGGCGAGGAAGACCTGATCGCGCGGCCCGGGCACCCCGTCTGCCGAGCGGGTGGAATAGCTGAGGTCACGGGCGGTGATCAGCGCGGCCACCTCCTGTGCCCGGTCGGGATGGCGCGGGGCGAGGAGGAGCAGCGCCTGCGGGTGATCGGCCAGCAGGGTCCTGTGGGTGTCGAGGAGGATCTCCTCCTCGCCCGGATGGGTCGACGCCGCGACCCAGAGCGGGCGCGGGCCGATGGCCGTGGTGAGCGCGGTGAGCGCCTGCGGGTCCACCTTGAGCGGGGAGGCGGCCGTCTTGAGCGAGCCGGTGACCTCGTTTCGGGCGGGATCGGCGCCGAGGGCCTCCATCCGGGTCCTGGTGCCCGCGTCCTGCGCGAGGATCAGCGCCACGCGGGAGAAGAGCGCCCGGGCAAGGCGGGGCGCGAACCGCTGCCAGCCGCGCGCGCTGGAGGCCGAGAGCCGGGCGTTCACCATCGCCAGCGGGATTCCGCGGCGGTGCAGGGTGGCGATCTGGCCGGGCCAGATCTCGCTCTCGGTCAGCACGGCGATGTCGGGGCGCCAGTGGGCGAGGAAGCGGGCAAAGACCTGCGGCACGTCGATGGGCGCAAACTGGTGCCGCGCGCGGGTGGGCAGGCGGTCGGCGGCGATCTGGGCCGAGGTGATCGTGGTGGTGGTCAGCAGGGCATGGAGCGTCGGGTCTTCGGCCAGCGCCGCCTCGATCAGGGGCAGCGCCGAGACCGTTTCGCCGACCGAGACGGCGTGGACCCAGAGCAGCGGGCCCTCGGGCCGGGGCAGGGTGGCGCGGCCGAAGCGTTCGCCGACGCGTGCGGGATCGCCACCCTCGCGCAGGTGCTTCTCCGTCAGGCGACGGCGGAGCACGGGGGCGAGGAGGCGGGCGGCGTTGGAATAGAGATGGTAGAGCGGCGGCAGCGCGGCGGGGCGCATGGGCGTCGTCAGCCCCCTGTGTGGCTCATGTGCCGCGACATCTGGCCGTCGGGCCGCTGGCGCGAATAGTCGAAATCGTGGCCCTTGGGCTTCAGCCCGATGGCGCGGTGGATCGCGGCCTCCAGCGGCGCATCATCGCCGGGATGGTTGCGAAGCGCCGGGCGCAGGTCGGCCATGTCTTCCTGCCCGAGGCACATGAAAAGCTCGCCGGTGCAGGTCATCCGCACGCGGTTGCAGCTTTCGCAGAAATTATGCGTCAGCGGGGTGATGAAGCCGATCTTCTGGCCGGTCTCCTCGAGCCGCACGTAACGGGCGGGGCCGCCGGTGCGCTCGGCCAGTTCGGTCAACGTATACCGCTCGGCCAGCTGGCGGCGCAGGTCGGTCAGGGGCCAGTACTGGTCCAGCCGGTCCTCGTTGCCGAGGTCCCCCATGGGCATGACCTCGATCCAGGTCAGGTCCATGCCACGGTCGCGGCAAAACTCGGTCAGGGTGAAGAGCTCATCCTCGTTGAAGCCCTTGAGCGCCACGGCGTTCAGCTTGACCTTGAGGCCCGCCTCCTGCGCGGCGTCGAGCCCGCGCATCACCTGCGGCAGGCGGCCCCAGCGGGTCACCTTGGCGAACTTCTCCTCGTCGAGTGTGTCGAGCGAGACATTCACCCGGCGCACGCCCGCTGCGTAAAGGTCCTTGGCGAAGCGGGCCAGCTGCGAGCCATTGGTCGTCAGGGTCAATTCTTCGAGATCGCCCGCCTCGAGGTGCCGCGACATGCCGTTGAAGAAGGTCATGATATCGCGGCGCACCAGCGGCTCGCCCCCGGTGATCCGCAGCTTCTTCACGCCCATGCGGATGAAGGTGGAACACATGCGGTCCAGCTCCTCCAGCGTGAGGAGTTCCTTCTTGGGCAGGAAGGTCATGTTCTCGGACATGCAGTAGACGCAGCGGAAATCGCAGCGGTCGGTGACCGAGACGCGCAGGTAGGTGATCGCGCGCTGGAAGGGATCGATGAGGGGCGTGTTCATGGGCGGAAGGTAAGTCCGCCGACGGGCCGGGGCAAGGGCTGTTTCCGCATTGCCGCGGGTGCCGGGCGTGCTAGGTTTGCGCCATGATGACACGTCTGCTGATCCTGAGCCCGCTTCTTCTGGCCGCCTGCGCGGCGATGCCGGAGCAAACCGGCCCGTCTTCGGGCACGGCCCCCGCCGAGATGGCGGAGGGGCAGATGCCCGTGGAGGAGGGCGCCGAATCCACGGTCGAGGAGGAGGCTGACGCCGATCTCCCCGGGGCCGAGGCCATTGCGCCCGCGGCCGGATCGCTGGGCCGCACCGTGGCCTCTCTAGGCGCGCCGGGCGAGGCGGGCATGTGGCTCAAGACGCCGCTGGTGAAGGCCGAGACGCCGGGCCGGATCGCCTACGAGGGCAAGACCGCCGATGTGACGCTGATCCCGATTGCGGGGGAGCCGGGCGCGGGCTCGCGGATCTCGCTGTCTGCCATGCAGGCGATCGGGGCGCCGCTGACGGGGCTGCCGACGCTTGAGGTCGCGACGCGCTAGGCGCTCTCACCTGTCGCTGCGGCCGAGAGGATGACCGGCGACGCGGCCGGGCACCAAAAATCTTCGAAGATTTTTGGGAAGAGTTTTCGAAAACTCTTCCTCGCGGGCGGAGAGGTCTTTCGTCCGGTCGGGCGGTGCACGTGAGCTTTGCGGTGCAGCCCCCTGATCAGGCGAGGTATTTCGAGGCTTCCTTGCGGGCAAACCCCTTCATCTGGGCGCCGTGGTCGGCGAGGAAGGCGCGGACGCGGTCTGCGTCGTGCTTGGAGAGATCACGCAGCCACCAGCCCACGGCCTTCTGGATGAACCACTCCCGGTCCGCCACGTAGCCTGCCGCCCAGCCGAGCACCCGTTCACGGGCCGCGGCCTGCGCCGCATCGGGGTGGTTCAGCTTGGCCAGCGGGAGGGTGATGACGAGGGCGGCACGGCGGCTCCACATGTGGTCCGAGACCGTCCAGCCCTCGACCTCGTCGAGGCGCGTGAGATCGGCCATGATGCGCTTCTGCCCGGCGATGCAGGCGTGATCGGCCACGGCCCAGCCGTCGAAATCCGGCACCCAGCGGCAGATCAGCGCCCAGACGGCCGCGTCGGGGCGGATCCGGGCCTGGGTCAGCAGCTTGGCCGCGGCCAGCCGCCCCTCGTGCACATCCGTGTCCCAGAGCGCCTCGGCCAGCGAAAGCCGCTGCTCCAGCGTCAGGGCGCGGCGCCACTCGGTCGTCATGTCGTTGATCACCGGGTTCGCGACGCCCAGATAGCGGCGCGGCACCTTATGATAGGCCAGCATCTCCTCGGCCTTGCCCGGTTCCGCGTGGGGTTCGAGCAGGGCCAGGGCCTCTTCAGCCGTTCCGGGCAGGGTCATGTGGGTATATTGCCTTCCGCGATACCGGTCTCCGCGCCGTTCAGGGTGCGGGTGTTCTTCTCGAGCCAGTAGTCCCGCAGGCCGTCATCGCCCTTGGTCTCGGCCCATTTGTGCAGCGTGTCACGCTCCGCGACATAGTCGAAGAAGGGGATCGAATAACCGCAGGAGGTCTGCACCATCTCGACCGCCACGTCATAGATCTGCCGCGCGCCGCGTTCCTCGGGGAATTCCGCGTTCAGCGCCGCCCAGTCGGGATCGTTGCGGTGGATCACCCGCGCGGTGCCGTAGCAGCGCAGGATCAGCGGGCGCTTGGTGAAGGAGCACCACATCAGCGTGATGCGGTTCACCTGCGCCAGATGGCCCGCCGTCTCGTTGCCCGAACCGGTGAGGTTGCGCCACAGAATGCGGTTCGGCCCCAGCACGCGCAGGCTGTCCATGCCCTTGGGCGAGACGTTGACATAGCCTTCCGCCCCGGCGGTGCCGGTGAAGAAGATATGCTGATCCTCGATGAAGGCGCGGTGGGCGTCCTCGATCTCTGTGAACTGCTTGGCCATGGGAGCCTCCGGTCAGGGTCGGTGGGAGCAGGGGCGCGGGCCGCCGGGCGCGCCGCTGCGCGCCCGGTTGTTCGCCCGATTATTCGCCCGATTATTCGACCGTGACAGATTTCGCCAGATTGCGCGGCTGGTCAACATCCGTGCCCTTGGCAACGGCGGTGTGATAGGCCAGCAGCTGCGCGGGCAGGGCATAGAGGATCGGGGCCAGTTCCGGCGCGACGGTGGGCATCTCCACGCTCTGCCAGACGCCATCCCCGGCCTCGGCGATGCCGGCGGCATCGGAGATCAGCAGCACCTTGCCGGCCCGCGCCATGACCTCCTGCATGTTCGAGATCGTCTTGTCGAAGAGCGCGTCGCGCGGCGCCATGACGACCACCGGCAGGTGGCTGTCGATCAGCGCGATGGGCCCATGCTTCAGCTCTCCGCTGGCATAGGCCTCGGCGTGGATGTAGCTGAGCTCCTTCATCTTCAGCGCGCCTTCCAGCGCCAGCGGATACATCCGCCCGCGCCCGAGGAAGAGCACGTCCGAAACCTCCGACAGGTCGGCCGAGATGCTTTCGGTCAGGGCGTTGCTGTCCATGGCGGCATTGAAGAGCCCGGGCAGGCCCTGAAGCGCCCCCAGCAGCTCGGCCAGCTTCTCGGCGCTGATCGCGCCGCGCTGCTGCGCGGCTTCCAGCGCGAGGATCATCAGCACGGTCAGCTGGCAGGAGAAGGCCTTGGTGGAGGCCACCCCGATCTCGGCGCCCGCGAGGATCGGCAGGGCGAGGTCGCTTTCCCGCGCGATCGAGCTTTCGGCCACGTTCACCACCGAGAGGATGCGCGCCGCCTTGCCCTGGCAATAGCGCAGCGCGGCCAGCGTATCCGCCGTCTCGCCCGATTGCGAGACGAAGAGCGCCAGCGTGCCTTCGGTGATCGGCGGCTCGCGGTAGCGGAACTCCGAGGCGATATCGACCTCGACCGGCAGCTGCGCGATCTGCTCGAACCAGTATTTCGCGGTCAGGCAGGCATAGTAGGCCGTGCCGCAGGCCACCAGCAGCAGGCGGTTCACCTTGGTGAAGTCCACGCCCTCGCCGGGCAGGGTGATCGCCGCGCTGTCGGGCGTCAGGTAGTGGCGCAGGGCGTCGCCGATGACCTTGGGCTGCTCGGCGATCTCCTTGGCCATGAAGTGCTTGTGCCCGGCCTTGTCGACGCGGGCGCTGTCGATGCGGATCGTCTTGATCTCGCGGTTGGCCAGCTGGCCCGTGGCATCGCGGATCTCGACCGAATTGCGGGTGACCACGGCCATGTCGCCCTCTTCGAGGTAGGTGATCCGGTCCGTCAGGGGCGCAAGCGCGATGGCGTCGGAGCCTACGAAGTTCTCGCCCGTGCCATAGCCAACGGCGAGGGGGGAGCCCTTGCGCGCGGCGATCATCAGGTCCTCTTCGCCGTCGAAGAGGAAGAGCAGCCCATAGGCCCCCTCGATCCGGTGCAGCACCTCGGTCACGGTCTCGACCGGGCCCATGCCGCCCTCCATCAGGTGGTTGGCCAGCAGGGCGACGGTTTCGGTATCTGTCTCGGTCTGGAAGGGCACGCCGGCCTCGGCCAGTTCGGCGCGCAGCTCGCGGAAGTTCTCGATGATCCCGTTGTGCACGACGGCCACGCGGCCCGCCTGATGCGGGTGGGCGTTGGGCACCGTGGGCGCGCCATGGGTGGCCCAGCGGGTGTGGCCGATCCCGGCCTTGCCCGGCAGCGGCTCATGCACCAGCAGGTCGGCGAGGTTCACCAGCTTGCCGACCGCGCGGCGGCGGTCCAGCTTGCCATGGTTCAGCGTCGCGATGCCGGCGCTGTCATAGCCGCGGTATTCCAGCCGACGGAGCGCGTCGAGCAGGAAGGGGGCGGCTTCGTGATTTCCGAGGTACCCGATAATTCCGCACATTATTGCGCCTCCTTGGCGGCTTTCGCCTTCCGTGCCTTCAACATTTCGAACAATTTCCGCGCAAAGCCCGGCTTGTTCACCTGCTTGGCCCGGCCAAGCGCAAGGGCGCCCGGCTCCACGTCCTGTGTGATGACCGAGCCCGAGCCGGTCATCGCGTCATCCCCGACCGACACCGGCGCCACCAGCATGGTGTTCGACCCGATGAAGGCCCGCGCACCGATCCGCGTCTGGTGCTTGAACACGCCGTCGTAGTTGCAGGTGATCGTGCCCGCGCCGACATTGGTCTCCTCGCCGATCTCGGCGTCGCCGATGTAGCTGAGGTGGTTCACCTTGGCGCCGCGGTCGATCCGGGCCGCCTTGATCTCGACGAAGTTGCCGACCTTCACGTCCTCGGCCAGCTCCGCGCCGGGGCGCAGGCGGGCATAGGGGCCGATGACCCCGCCGCGGCTGACATGGCAGCCCTCGAGGTGCGAGAAGGCGCGGATATGCGCCTCGCTCTCGACGGTGACATCGGGGCCGAAGACCACGTTCGGCTCGATCACCGTGTCGCGGCCCACGACGGTGTCATGGGCGAAGAAGACGGTCTCGGGCGCGGTCAGGGTCACGCCGTCCTCCATCGCCTGCGCGCGGGCGCGGGTCTGGAAGGCGGCTTCGGCCTGCGCCAGTTCGGCGCGGGAGTTGATGCCCATGGTCTCTTCTTCCGGGCAGGCCACGGCGGTGGCCGACAGCCCGCGGTCCCGCGCCAGGCCGACCACGTCGGTCAGGTAGTATTCACCGGCCGCGTTCTCGCAGCCGACCGCGTCGATGAGATCGAAGAGCACCCTGGCATCCGTCGCGATCACGCCGGAATTGCACAGCGTTATGGCGCGTTCCTCCTCCGAGGCGTCCTTGAATTCGACGATCTTCTCCAGCACCTCGCCCTGCATCAGCAGCCGGCCGTAGCGGCCCGGATCGGCGGCTTCGAAGCCCAGGACCACCACGTCGTGGCGCAGTCGCGCCTCGGCCATCGCCTCCAGCGTTTCCGGCCGGATGAAGGGGGTGTCGCCGTAGAGCACGAAGACGTCGCCTTCGAAGCCCTCCAGCGCGGGGCGCGCCTGCGCCACCGCATGGGCCGTGCCGAGCTGCTCCTCTTGCAGGACGCTCACCGCCTCCTCGTCCCAGTCGGAGGCGGCCTGCGCCACCGCTGCGGCCCCGTGGCCGGTGACGATCACCGTGCGTGCGGGCTCCAGCATGGCGCCGGATTTCATTGCGTGGACCAGCAGCGGGGCGCCCGCCACCGGATGCAGAACCTTCGGCAGATCCGAGTTCATTCGCGTGCCCTTGCCCGCGGCGAGGATCACCAGCGCCTTCTCCGTCATGACTGCCCTTTTTGCTTTGCGCCTTGTCGGCATCCGTTTTATCGGGATGGGAAACAGGCGCAAGGGCGACCCCCTTCACCTTCCATTGCGGAATGTGTCGAGGGGCCCCGCAGGAGGCAGGGCAGATGAAAAGCGTGATCTTCGATTTGGACGGGACACTGGCGGACACCAGCGGCGACCTGCTGGCGGCGGCCAATGCCTGCTTCCGCGGCATCGGCATGGGCGATCTGCTGGGCGCGGGCGACGAATGGGTCGCGGTGCGCGGCGGCCGGGCGATGCTGCGCCTCGGCTTCTCCCGCGCGGGCCGGGCCGAGGACGATCCCGGGATCGACGTGCTCTATCCCCAGCTCCTGTCCCATTACGCCCGCGATATCGACACCCACACCGTGCTCTATCCCGGCGCGATGGAGGCGGTGGAGGCGCTGTTGATGGCGAATTACCGCGTCGGCATCTGCACCAACAAGCCCGAGTATCTGGCCGAGGTACTGCTGACCCGGCTGGGCGTGCGCGATGCCTTCGCCTCGCTTGTGGGGGCCGATACGCTGACGGTGAAGAAACCCGACCCCGAGCCGCTCTTCGAGGCCGCGCGCCGCGCCGGCGGAGACCCGCGCATGACCTGCCTCGTGGGCGACAGCGACACCGACCGCAACACGGCGCGGGCGGCGGGCGTGCCCTCGATCCTCGTGACCTTCGGGCCGGAGGGGCAGGGCGAACGGATGCAGGCCTTGGACCCCGAGGCGCTGATCGGTCACTTCGACGAGCTTCCCGGCACGGTGGCGCGGCTTCTGGCCTGATCCGCGCGCGCCCCGCGGCGCCCCCGCTGCGCGCTGCGCGCCGGGACAGCCAACCGCCGCGCGCGCCGGGGCGCAATCGCATTGACGCAGCCTGCCGCAGGGGCCAAGGATGCGCCCATGAGCGAGCGTTTCACCGGCAATTTCACCCAGCAGGAGCCGATCCCCGAGGCGGGGATCGAGGCCGCGCTGACCGTCCTGCGCCACGGGCGCCTGCACCGCTACAACACGGCCCCCGGCGAGATCGCCGAGACCGCCCTGCTGGAGCAGGAGTTCGCACAGGCCATGGGGGCGGACTACTGCCTCGCCATGGCCTCGGGCGGGCAGACGCTGGCCACGGCGCTGCGCGCGCTTGAGGTGAAGCCGGGCGAGAAGGTGCTGACCAATGCCTTCACGCTGGCGCCCGTGCCGGGCGCGATTGCCTCCCTCGGCGCGGTGCCGGCCTATGTCGGCGTGACCGAGGCGCTGACCATCGACCTCGACGATCTCGAGGTGAAGGTCGGAGACCCCTCGGTGCGTGTCCTGCTGCTGAGCCACATGCGCGGCCATATCTGCGACATGGACCGGCTGATGGCGATCTGCGATGCGGCAGGGGTGAAGGTGATCGAGGATTGCGCCCACACCATGGGCGCGCGCTGGAAGGGGACGCTCTCGGGCCGGCACGGGGTCTTCGGCTGCTATTCCACCCAGACCTACAAGCACATGAATTCCGGCGAGGGCGGGCTGCTGATCTCGGACGACGACGAGGCCATGGCCCGGGCGATCATCCTCTCGGGCAGCTACATGCTCTACGGTCGGCACCTTGCCGCGCCGCCGGCCGAGGTCTTCGAGCGGGTGAAATACACCACGCCCAACGTCTCGGCCCGGATGGACAACCTGCGCGCCGCGATCCTGCGCCCGCAGGTGAAAGCCCTCGCGCAGCAATGCGAGGCCTGGAACGCACGCTACAAGGTGGTGGAGGACGGCCTGCGCGACACGCCCGGCCTGACGGTGATCGAGCGCCCCGAGGCGGAACATTACGTCGGCTCCTCGATCCAGTTCCTGCTGCTCGACTGGCCGGAGCGCGCCATCGGCGCGGTGCTGGAGCGCTGCGCGGCCCGCGGGGTCGAGTTGAAGTGGTTTGGCGGCGCGGAGCCGGTGGCCTTCACCTCGCGCTACGACAGCTGGCGCTATGCCCCGGTGGAGCCGATGCCCGCAACGGACCGGATCCTGAAGGGGATCATGGACATGCGGCTGCCGCTGACCTTCAGCGTCGAGGATTGTGCCCTGATCGCGCGGATCATCCGCGCGGAAGTGGCGGCGGTGTGGCAGGCCGAGGGGGCCCCGCAGGAGATTTGAGGCCTACGGCGGGGATATTTCGGAAACGGAAATGAAGGGGCCTGCCCTCATCTTTCCGCAAATCCTCCGGGGGTGAATTGGCCGCAGGCCAAGAGGGGGCAGCGCCCCCTCGACCCGCCCGCCGCAGGCGCTGTCCCGTCAGTCTTTCCAGGTCACCTCGGTGCCGTAGAGCGGCACGGTCGAGACCGCCAGCTTGGCAGAGCCGTCGGCGAGTTCCGCGGCATGGGCGAGGTAGATCAGGGTCTGGTTGCCCTCGTCGTAGATCCGCTTCACCCGCAGGGATTTGAGGATGATCGAGCGCGAGGTGCTGAAGACATCCTCGCCGTCCTCGTCGCGGTCGATATCGCCGATGGTGATCGGGCCGGTCTGGCGGCAGGCGATGGAGGCATTCGACGGGTCTTCGAACCAGTTGCCCTTGGAGAGCCGGTCGATCAGGCCCCGTTCGAAATAGGCGATGTGGCAGGTCACGCCCTCGACCTCGGGATCGGCCACCGCCTCGATCACGATGTCATTGCCGACCCAGTCGACGCCCACTTCGCCGACCTGTTCGGCGTGGAGGGGCAGGGCGAGCGGCAGGGGCAGCAGGCAGAGCAGGGCGCGGCGGGCCGTCTTGAGAGCGGTGGTCTTGAGCATGGGCGATATCCTTCACGGAAAAGACCCGGGCCGATGGAGCCCGGGCGGAACGCGCGGATGAGGCCGGCCCGGATAGGGCCGGACTCAGTTGGTGAGCCTCAGCAGGCAGGCCCCGGCTGGTGAGCCACAGTAGACGGGCCCGAGTAGGTGGGCCTCAGAAGATCAGCCGGCCATGATCACCCACGTCGGGCGTGTCACCGGTCATCTTGGCCTTGGCGATCTCATAGAGGAAACTGGCGCCGCCGTCACCGGACCAGACCTCCGCCTCCTCGGGCGTCATGCGCAGCAGGCGCACGGCGCTGTCCTTGCGCCCGTTCTCGAACCAGGCGGAGGCCACGGCGCTCCAGATCTCGTCGAGCTTCTTCGGGTCGTCGGAGACCTCCAGCCGGCCGCGGACATTGGCGTAGAGGTTGGCGCGGGAATCGGCGACGTGGAAGCTGGCGGTGCCGGACGCACGGGCGGCGCGATCGGCCGCGGTGCCCTGAGCGGTGATGAACCAGATCACTCCCGCCTCGGCATCGGCATGGGGGGCCATGGGCACGGGCTGTTCGCCCCCGGCGGCCAGCAGGCCGGCGCGGGTGTCGCCAAGTCCTTTCCAGAAATCACTTTTCAGGTCGCGGCTCATGAGAGGCTCCTTTCGTCTCTGTCTTTGCATCCTGTCGGGGACCCAACGCAGCCGGGCCCGGCCTGTTCCGTCGCCGTCCCGCGGGCGGGAAGCCTGTTGACGGACGGGGCACGAGGCGGTTAATCTGTGAACAAGCGTTCATTAATGGGAGGAGGGGCGCGATGTTCACCGCCTCGATGCGTTTCGATCTGGGGGAGGACGTGAATGGGCTGCGCGATGCGGTGCATCGCTGGGCGCAGGAGCGTGTGAAGCCGCTTGCGGCAGAGATCGACCGGAGCAACGAATTCCCCGCCGCGCTGTGGCGCGAGATGGGCGAGATGGGCCTGCTGGGCGTCACCGTGCCGGAGGAATACGGCGGGGCGGGGATGAGCTATCTCGCCCATACGGTCGCGGTGGAGGAGATCGCGCGGGCCTCGGCCAGCGTCTCGCTGTCCTATGGCGCGCATTCCAACCTCTGCGTGAACCAGATCAAGCTGAACGGCACCGAAGAGCAGAAGCGCAAGTACCTGCCGGGTCTCGTCTCGGGCGAACATGTGGGCGCGCTGGCCATGTCGGAGCCGGGTGCGGGGTCGGACGTGGTTTCGATGAAACTGCGGGCCGAGAAGAAGAACGACCGCTACATCCTGAACGGCAACAAGTACTGGATCACCAACGGCCCGGATGCGGACACGCTGGTGGTCTATGCCAAGACCGATCCGGAGGCGGGCTCCAAGGGGATCACGGCCTTCCTGATCGAGAAGGAGATGGCCGGCTTCTCCACCAGCCCGCATTTCGACAAGCTGGGGATGCGCGGCTCGAACACGGCGGAGCTGATCTTCGAGGATGTCGAGGTGCCCTTCGAGAACGTGCTCGGCGAGGAGGGCAAGGGCGTGCGTGTGCTCATGTCCGGGCTCGACTACGAGCGGGTCGTGCTCTCGGGCATCGGGACGGGGATCATGGCGGCCTGCCTCGACGAGGTCATGCCCTACATGGTCGAGCGCAAGCAGTTCGGCCAGTCGATCGGGAACTTCCAGCTGATGCAGGGCAAGATCGCCGACATGTACACGGCGATGAACTCGGCCCGGGCCTATGTCTACGAGGTGGCCAAGGCCTGTGACCGGGGCGAGGTGACCCGGCAGGATGCGGCGGCCTGCGTGCTCTATGCCAGCGAGGAGGCGATGAAGGTCGCCCACCAGGCGGTGCAGGCGATGGGCGGGGCGGGCTTCCTTGCGGACGCGCCGGTGGCGCGGATCTTCCGCGATGCCAAGCTGATGGAGATCGGTGCGGGCACATCGGAGATCCGGCGGATGCTGGTCGGCCGCGAGCTGATGAACAGCATGTGACGCACGGCCCGAAACGCAAGACGGGCGCCCCCTTCCAGAGCAGGAGACGCCCGTTGTCCCGCGAAACCGGGCGGTGGTGCAGCCGCCCGGCCCCGGGAAGGTCGAGAAACCGAGAGGAAGGATCAGAAGCGGTGTACGTAGCCCAGGCCCACCACGACCGGGTCGATGTCCGCGGTGCCGATCTTGGCGCCGTCGAGCTTCGCGTCGGTGCTGATCTTCATGTAACGCACGTCGAAGCGGATCGCGCCGGCGTCCGAGACCATCCAGTCTGCGCCTGCGTTGAAGGCCACGCCCCAGCTGTCGTCGAGGCGGAGTTTGCCGAGCGGGCTCTCCTCGTCGAAGAAGGTGGTGTAGTTCACGCCGATGCCGAGGAACGGCTTGAAGTTCGACGCGGTCGGGAAGTGGTAGTTCAGCGAGAGCGTCGGCGGCAGGTGCTTGGTCTTGCCGGCGTAGGTGCCGCCCAGCTTGATGTCATGGCTGAAGGGCGTGGCGGCCAGCAGCTCGATGCCGACGTTGTCCATCACGAAGTATTCGCCGGTCAGCGACAGCTGGGTGTCGTCGTTGATCGTGGCCCGGGCGCCGGCGAGCGTGCCGTTGTTGTCTTTCGGGTTCACGTTGGCGATGCCGATACCCAGCGTGAAATCACCCTTCGACTGCGCGGCGGCAGGCGTCGCGAAAGCGGCTGCGGCAGCCGTCAGGGCGAGGGCGGAAATGAGCGTCTTCATGGGGAGTGTCCCTTTGGTCGATTTGATGGGGGCCTTATGCGCCTCTACGTGAGTCGCCTCCCTGATCCAGATCAAGTTCGCGACGAATTCGTGACGCGCTTACCCTTTGGGAATAAACGGAAAATATGTATATCGGCTGCGCCTTTTGCGCGGGCCGGGCAGGAGGTAGGGGAGGAGGCGGCATGAAGCTTTCCAGCGCAGCACTGACCACCAGCGAGGCCTTCCGCGCCAACCGCGCGGGCCATCTGGAGGCGCTCGATCTTGTCCGTGCGGCGGCCGAGGCAGCGGCGGCCGGGGGGGGCGCGCGGGCCCGGGACCGGCACGTGAGCCGGGGCAAGATGCTGCCACGCGACCGCGTGGCCAACCTGCTCGACCCCGGCACGCCGTTTCTGGAAATCGGCGCCACCGCGGGCCACGGGATGTACGGGGACGCCGCCCCCTGCGGCGGGCTGATCGCGGGCGTGGGACAGGTCATGGGGCAGGAGGTCATGGTGGTCTGCAACGACGCCACCGTGAAGGGCGGCACCTATTACCCGATCTCGGTCAAGAAGCACTTGCGCGCGCAGGAGATCGCCGAGGAGAACCATCTGCCCTGTCTCTATCTCGTGGACAGCGGGGGCGCGAACCTGCCCAACCAGGATGAGGTCTTCCCGGACCGGGACCATTTCGGGCGCATCTTCTACAATCAGGCGCGGATGAGCGCAAAAGGCATCGCGCAGATCGCCGTGGTCATGGGCTCCTGCACGGCGGGCGGGGCCTATGTGCCGGCCATGTCGGACGTGACGATCATCGTGCGGGAGCAGGGGACGATCTTCCTTGCCGGGCCGCCGCTGGTGAAGGCCGCCACCGGCGAGGTGGTGAGCGCCGAGGACCTCGGCGGCGGCGACGTGCACACGCGGCTGTCCGGCGTGGCAGATTACCTCGCCGAGGATGACGCCCATGCGCTTGCGCTCGCCCGGCGGGCCGTGGGGTCGCTGAACCGCGAGAAGCCCGCAACGGTGAAATGGGAGAGCGTGGAAGAGCCCGCCTATGACCCGGAGGAGCTGTTGGGTGTCGTGCCCCCCGACCTGCGCACGCCCTATGACATCCGCGAGGTGATCGCCCGCACCGTGGACGGCTCGCGCTTCGACGAGTTCAAGCCGCGCTATGGCGAGACGCTGGTCACGGGCTTTGCCCATATCCGGGGCTGCCCGGTGGGGATCGTCGCCAACAACGGGGTGCTCTTTTCCGAGGCCGCCCAGAAGGGCGCGCATTTCGTCGAGCTCTGCTCGCAGCGCAATGTCCCGCTGGTCTTCTTGCAGAACATCACCGGCTTCATGGTGGGCCGCAAGTACGAGAACGAGGGCATCGCCCGGCATGGCGCCAAGATGGTGACGGCGGTGGCCACGACCTCGGTTCCCAAGATCACCATGGTGGTGGGAGGTTCCTTCGGGGCGGGAAATTATGGCATGGCCGGAAGGGCTTATCAGCCGCGCTTCATGTGGTCCTGGCCGATCAGCCGGATTTCCGTCATGGGCGGGCCGCAGGCGGCGGGCGTGCTGGCGACGGTGAAACGCGATGCCATCGAACGCGCGGGCGGGACGTGGAGCGCCGAGGAGGAGGCTGCCTTCAAGCAGCCCACCATCGACATGTTCGAGGAACAGTCGCATCCGCTCTATGCCTCGGCCCGGCTCTGGGATGACGGCATCGTGGACCCCCGCAAGACCCGCGACGTGCTGGCGCTGAGCCTCTCGGCCGCGCTGAACGCCCCGATCGAGGAGACACGCTTCGGCGTGTTCCGGATGTGAGCGGGGCGTCGGAGCGCTGGCCGGGGGCGCAGAGCTACCGGCCCGGTGACAGCGCGGCGCTGAATGCGGAGATCCTCGGCTTGATGCGTTCTGGGCGCAAGACGGCCAGTTGCGAGGCGGTCGCTTATTTCGCCGAGACCGGCGAGGCGCTGCCCGAAGTGGGGCGGGTCGATCTTGCGCTCGACTGGGGCGGGAGACCGGCGTTGGCGCTGAGGACCTTGGAGCTTGTGTGGCTGCGCTTTGACGAGATGACCGAAGCGCGGGTGGCGGAGCAGGGAGAGTTTCGCGACCTCGCGCATTGGCGGCAGGGGTACCAAGCGTATCTGACACGGGCGGGGCGGTATTCGCCTGATGCGCCTATGCTGATGGAGCGGTTCGAGCTTGTCGAGGACCTGGCGGGGCGGTGAGGCTGTTGGGGCGCTGCCCCCGCCTTCGACACCCCTCCGGGGGTAGTTGGCCCGAGGTAAATGGAAAGAGAAGAAGGGAGGGCGCCGTGCCATGTTTCATACGTTGCTGATCGCCAACCGGGGCGAGATCGCCTGCCGAGTCATCGAGACCGCCCGCGCCATGGGGCTGCGCTGCGTCGCGGTCTATTCCGACGCCGACGCCGGGGCCCGCCACGTGCAGATGGCCGATGCCGCCGTGCATATCGGCGGGGCTGCCCCGGCGGAGAGCTACCTGCGCGGGGAGGCGATCATCGCCGCGGCGCAGGCCACCGGCGCGCAGGCCGTGCATCCGGGCTATGGCTTCCTCTCCGAGAACCCCGATTTCGTCGCGGCGGTTGAGGCGGCGGGGCTGACCTTCATCGGTCCTTCGGCCAGGGCGATCCGCGCCATGGGGCTGAAGGACGCCGCCAAGGCGCTGATGGAGGAGGCGGGCGTGCCCGTCGTGCCCGGCTACCACGGCGCGGACCAGTCCGAGGACACCCTCAGCCGCGCGGCGGAGGAGATCGGCTATCCGGTGCTGATCAAGGCCGTCGCGGGCGGTGGCGGCAAGGGGATGCGTCTGGTGGAGCGGGCCGCCGATTTCGCCGAGGCGCTGGAGAGTGCCCGCAGCGAGGCCCGCACCGCCTTCGGCAACCCCGACGTGCTGGTGGAGAAATACATCCAGAAGCCGCGCCATATAGAAGTGCAGGTCTTCGGCGATGGCACCCGCGCCGTACATCTCTTCGAGCGGGACTGCTCGCTCCAGCGCCGCCACCAGAAGGTGATCGAGGAGGCCCCCGCGCCGGGCATGACGCAGGAGATGCGCGCCGCCATGGGCGCGGCCGCCGTCCGTGCGGCAGAGGCCATAGGATATAGTGGCGCGGGCACGGTGGAGTTCATCGTGGACGGCAGCGACGGGCTGCGCCCCGACGGCTTCTGGTTCATGGAGATGAACACCCGCCTGCAGGTGGAACATCCGGTGACCGAGGCGATCACCGGTGTCGATCTGGTGGAGTGGCAGATCCGCGTGGCCTCCGGCGAACCGCTGCCCGTGGCGCAGGAGGCGCTGACGATCACCGGCCACGCCTTCGAGGCGCGGCTCTATGCCGAGGACGTGCCCGCGGGCTTCCTGCCCGCCACCGGCACGCTGGCGCATCTGGCGTTCCCGGCAGGCTGCCGCGCCGATACCGGCGTGCGCAGCGGCGACACGATCAGCCCGTTCTACGATCCGATGATCGCCAAGGTCATCACCCACGGCCCCACGCGGGAGATCGCGCTGTCGCGCCTGCGCGCCGCGCTGAAGGGCTGCGAGGTGGCGGGGACGGTGACCAACCTCGCCTTCCTCGGGGCGCTTGCGGCGCAGGAGGGGTTTGCGCGGGGCGAGGTCGACACGGGGCTGATCGCGCGGGACCTCGACCGGTTGACTGTGGTGCCCGAGGTCACGGCGGCGGACCTTGCGCAGGCGGCACTTGTCGCCACGGGGCTCGATGGCGCTTCCGGGCCGCTTGCCGGCTTCACCCTCTGGCAGCCGCTTGCGCGGCAGGTGGGGCTCACGGCCCATGGCGAGGATCACGTGGTGACGCTGCGGGTCAGCGGGCCGGATCACGTCCGCGCCGACGTGGGCGGGGAGGAGGTGACCTGCACGCGTTACGGCTCCCTCTGGCGCATCGGCGGGCGGCCTGCGGTGGCAGCGCATCGGGATGGCGCGCGCATCACGCTCTTCCGCGCTCATGGGCTGAGCCTCTCCATCGTCGATCCGCTGGCCCGCGCGGCGGCCGCCGGGGCGGGCGCCGACGTGATCGAGGCGCCGATGCCGGGGCTGGTGAAGGCGGTCTTTGCCGAGGCCGGCGAGACCGTTACCGAGGGACAGCGCCTTGCCGTGCTGGAGGCGATGAAGATGGAACACGCCCTGCTGGCGCCGCGCGACGGGGTGCTGGCCGAGGTCATGGTCAGCGCAGGCACGCAGGTCGAGGCCGGGGCCGCGCTGATCCGGTTGGAGGCATCAGAGGAGGACGCCGCCGCCTGAGACTGTGGCGGCCCCGGGGGGCGTCGGGCATCAAGGGCGGCGCGGGTCATGCCCGACCGGCGGCGCTGGACCCGCCGCACGCTTGCGCCAGATGGAGGAGCGAGGAAACATGGACAGCGAGACCCTGACCTCCGACCGGGGGTCATCCGCTGCACCGGGCCCGGCCCGGGGAAAGGACGCAATGATCACCCTGCATCACGTACCGCAGAGCCGCTCCATGCGGGTGCTCTGGCTGCTCAATGAACTGGGCGTGCCCTATCAGTTGGTGGTGCACCCCTTCGACAAGACGCTGCGCAATCCGGAATACCTGACGATCTCGCCTGCCGGACGGGTGCCGGGGCTGGAGATCGACGGCGAGACCATGTTCGAGAGCGGGGCGATGCTGGAATACCTCTGCGAACGCTTCCCCGAGGTCGGGCTGGGGCGGCTGCCCGGTGCGCTCGACCGGGTCGACTGGCTGCAATGGGTGCATTTCGCCGAGACCGTCAGCCAGCATTGCGCGGCGCTGACCCAGCAGCACGTGGCGCTCTACGAGGACCACATGCGCTCTCCCATCGTGATGAAGCTGGAGGCCGCGCGGCTGAAGAAATGCTATGCCGCCATCGAGGCCCGGCTTTCGACCCCGGTGGAGAACCGCGATCACCTGCTGACCAGCGGCTTCTCCGCCGCGGATATCGCCGTGGGGCAGGCGGTCTACATGGCGCGGCACTATGCAAAGCTGGACGACTTCCCCGAAACAGCGGCCTGGTACGCCCGCATCACCGAGCGGCCCGCCTTCCAGGCCTCGCTGCCCGAGCCGGGGCAGGGCCTCTTCGTCCGTGAGTTCTACCCGGTGCCGGAGGGCTGATGGACAGGATCGAGATCTTCGAGGTCGGCCCGCGCGACGGGCTGCAGAACGAAAAGCAGTACATCCCCGTGGCCGAGAAGGTCGCGCTGGTAAACTGCCTGTCCCGTGCCGGGTTCCGGCGGATCGAATGCGCCAGCTTCGTCAGCCCCAAGTGGGTGCCGCAGATGGCGGGCTCGGCCGAGGTGCTGGCGGGGATCGCACGGGCGCCGGGCGTGTCCTATGCGGCGCTGACCCCCAACATGCGCGGCTTCGAGGAGGCGGTGGCCGCGGGGGCGGACGAGGTGGCGATCTTCGGCGCCGCCTCGGAGGGGTTCAGCCGGGCCAATATCAATGCCTCCATCGACGAGAGCCTCGCCCGGTTCGCCCCGGTGGCGGAGGCGGCGCAGGCCCGGGGCGTGCCGCTGCGGGGCTATATCTCCTGCGTGACCGATTGCCCCTACGACGGGCCGGTGGCCCCGACCTCCGTCGCCCGTGTCGCGGCGGCGCTGAGGGACATGGGGTGCTATGAGATCAGCCTCGGCGACACCATCGGGCAGGGCACGCCGCAGACGATCCGCGCCATGCTGGAGGCGGTGCTGGCAGAGGTTCCGGCGGCGCGGCTCGCGGGGCATTACCATGACACGGCCGGCCGGGCGCTGGAGAACATAGAGGCCTCCATGGCGCTCGGCCTTGCGGTCTTCGACGCGGCGGTGGGGGGGCTGGGGGGCTGCCCCTATGCACCGGGGGCCGCGGGCAACGTGGCGACGGAGGCCGTTGCGGCGCGGATGGCGGAACTGGGGGTGGACACCGGGCTCGACGGCGCGGTGCTGGACGAGGCGGCGGCCATGGCGCGGGCCCTGCGCAGCGGATAACCCGTTTTCTTCGAAGAAAACGGACCGGAATTTTTGAAAATTCCGGGCAGCACGGAGGGGGGATGCGCAGGTTGTGCGACGGCCCCGGATCGGGAAGGGTTTCGCGTGTCGGCCGCGGCTGGCGCAAAAAATTCTTCGAAGAATTTTCCCAAGAATTTTCTAAAATTCTTGGGTGCAGGACGGTGAGGGCACCGGGGAGGTGAGCATGGAGACGATCTCGATCGAGCACGATGGGCGCGGCGTCGCCTGGCTCTGGCTGGACCGGGCGGAGAAGCACAATGCGCTCTCGGCCCAGATGATCGCGGAGCTGCACGAGGCCGCCCGCATCCTCGGCGCGGACCGCTCGGTGCGCGTGGTGGTGCTGGCGGCCCGGGGGCGCAGCTTCTGCGCGGGGGGCGACCTCGGCTGGATGCGCGACCAGTTCAACGCGGCCCCGGCCACCCGGGCGCGGGAGGCGGGGGCGCTGGCGCGGATGCTGCAGGCGCTCAACACCCTGCCCAAGCCGTTGATCGGACGGGTGCAGGGCAATTGCTTTGGCGGCGGGATCGGCATGGTCTCGGTCTGCGACGTGGCCGTGGCGGTGCCCGACGTGACCATGGCCCTGACCGAAACGCGTCTCGGCCTGATCCCGGCCACCATCGGCCCCTATGTCGCGGCCCGCATGGGCGAGGGCAACGCGCGCCGGGTCTTCATGTCGGGCCGCCGCTTCGATGCGGCCGAGGCGGAGCGGCTGGGGCTGCTGGCGAAGGTGGTGAAGGACGACATGCTGGACCCCGCCATCGAGGAGGAGATCGCGCCCTACCTCGATTGCGCCCCGCAGGCGGTGGCCCGCGCCAAGGCGCTGCTGCGCCGCCTCGGGCCGTCGATCTCGGAGGAGGACATCGCCCATTCGGTGGCCGAACTGGTGGCCTGCTGGGAGGGGACGGAGGCGCCCGAGGGCATCGCCGCCTTCTTCGACAAGCGCAAACCGGGCTGGCAGGGCGGGAGCCAGGGCTGAGCCCGGATCGGGGCCGCGTGGGGCGGCCGCCCGGGCGCTGATGGGGCCCTGAACGGGGGGAGCCGGGGCTGGAAAGCGGCTCCGCCCGCCCGTTGCACCGGGCTCGATGCCGTCGGTTCTGGCCCTCCGTCGGGCCGGGCAGCCCGCCCTCCGGGCACTGGCCTGCGGGCTTCCCTCACAACTGCGAGACGTCGCCTGCGCTGCGCGCGGCGATCGCGGTGGCGCGGCGCGCCGAACACCCGATGTCCGTTTTCGCGCCGGTCGACCAGATCAAGCTTCCCGTATTTCTGCACTGCGGCGAGGTGCGGCGCGCTGAAATCCGGGGTCGGGCGAGGCGCCACGTCACCGCACAACCGGAGTGCCTGTCCACTTCGGCAGCGCTTCGATTCGTCGCACGGGATTCGCGCCATGCGTTCAGGAAACCCTGATTAACGCCGCGTTAAAGGCTCTGCGCTTATCGCTGATGCGGCTTGCAAATTCGCCCCGCCGGGGGGCGGGGAACCCCTGTCTTTGTGTACTAAAGAATACCGTTGCGTGCTGCGTGACGTTTCCGCCTTTCTGCGCTGCGGAATCTGCGCCCGTCAGGTTGACGCTGAGGGGGGGCGAGAGTAAACCCGGACCCAGCCAGTGCCGGTCTCGTCCGGCAGCGCACCGCGCATGAAAGGAGCCACCTGTGGAAGAGATGTTGCGGGAATATCTTCCCATTCTCGTCTTTCTGGCCGTCGCGATCGGGCTGGGGCTTGTTCTGATCCTCGCCGCCTTGATCGTTGCCGTCCGCAACCCCGACCCCGAAAAGGTCAGCGCCTACGAATGCGGCTTCAACGCCTTCGACGATGCGCGGATGAAATTCGATGTCCGGTTCTACCTCGTGTCGATCCTGTTCATCATCTTCGACCTCGAGATCGCCTTCCTGTTCCCCTGGGCCGTGTCCTTCGGTGAAATCTCGATGGCGGCGTTCTGGTCGATGATGGTCTTCCTTGCCGTGCTGACCATCGGCTTTGCCTACGAATGGAAGAAGGGGGCTCTGGAATGGGAGTGATGACCGGAGCCAACACCGCCGGCGGCGACCGCGAGGTCGCCACCCAGGCGCTGAACCGCGAGCTGCAGGACAAGGGCTTCCTGCTGACCTCGACCGAGGACCTGATCAACTGGGCGCGCACCGGCTCGCTGCACTGGATGACCTTCGGTCTGGCCTGCTGCGCCGTCGAGATGATGCACACCTCGATGCCGCGCTACGACGCCGAACGCTTCGGCGTCGCGCCCCGGGCCTCCCCGCGCCAGTCCGACGTAATGATCGTCGCCGGCACGCTGACCAACAAGATGGCCCCCGCGCTGCGCAAGGTCTACGACCAGATGCCCGAGCCGCGTTACGTGATCTCGATGGGCTCCTGCGCGAACGGCGGCGGCTACTACCACTACAGCTATTCCGTCGTGCGCGGCTGTGACCGGGTCGTGCCCGTGGACATCTATGTCCCCGGCTGCCCCCCGACCGCCGAGGCGCTGCTCTACGGCATCCTGCAACTGGCGCGGAAAATTCGCCGCACCGGCACGATCACGAGGTAAGGCATGAGCGACGCACAGACCGCAGCCCTCTCCGAACTCGGCACGCTGATCGAGGCCAAGCGCCCCGATTGCGTCCTGTCGTGGGATGTCTCCTACGGCGAGTTGAACGTCGACGTGGCCCCGGCGAACATCGCCGGGCTCGTGGAGTTCCTGCGCACCGACAGCAACTGCAAGTTTTCCTCGCTGGTGGACGTGACCGCCGTGGACCACCCCGACCGGGCCAAGCGGTTCGACGTGGTGTACCACTTCCTGTCCATGTACCAGAACCAGCGCATCCGCCTGCGGGTCTCGATCCGCGAGGACGAGATGGTGCCCTCGATCACCGGAGTCCACCCCTCGGCCAACTGGTTCGAGCGGGAGGTCTACGACATGTTCGGCATCCTCTTCACCGGTCACCCCGACCTGCGGCGCCTGCTGACCGACTACGGTTTCACGGGCCACCCGCTGCGCAAGGACTTCCCCACCACGGGCTACACCGAGGTGCGCTATGACGAGGTCCAGAAACGCGTGGTCTACGAGCCGGTGAAACTGGTGCAGGAATACCGGCAGTTCGATTTCATGTCCCCGTGGGAGGGTGCCGAATACATCCTGCCCGGCGACGACAAGGCGGAGGCGAAGTGATGGACGGCTCGAAAGGTTTCGAAGACGCCCTGACCGGCGAACAGAAGATCCGCAACTTCAACATCAACTTCGGCCCGCAGCACCCGGCAGCGCACGGCGTGCTGCGCCTCGTGCTGGAGCTGGACGGCGAGATCGTGGAACGCTGCGATCCGCATATCGGCCTGCTGCACCGTGGCACCGAGAAGCTGATGGAGAGCCGGACCTATCTCCAGAACCTGCCGTATTTCGACCGGCTGGACTACGTGGCGCCGATGAATCAGGAACATGCCTGGTGCTTGGCGATCGAGAAGCTGACCGGCACCGTCGTGCCGCGCCGGGCCTCGCTGATCCGCGTGCTCTACTCGGAAATCGGCCGGGTGCTGAACCACCTGCTGAACGTCACCACGCAGGCCATGGACGTGGGCGCTCTGACGCCGCCGCTCTGGGGCTTCGAGGAACGTGAAGACCTGATGATCTTCTACGAGCGGGCCTGTGGCGCGCGTCTGCACGCGGCCTATTTCCGCCCGGGCGGGGTGCACCAGGATATCAGCGACAAGCTGCTCGACGATATCGAGGAATGGGCGATCCGTTTCCCCAACAGGCTGGACGACATCGACGGGCTGCTGACGGAGAACCGGATCTTCAAGCAGCGCAACGTCGACATCGGTGTGATCTCCGAGGAAGACATCCAGAACTGGGGCTATTCGGGCGTTATGGTCCGGGGCTCGGGCCTGGCGTGGGACCTGCGGCGCGCGCAGCCCTATGAGTGCTATGACGAGTTCGACTTCCAGATCCCCGTCGGCAAGAACGGCGATTGCTACGACCGCTACCTTGTCCGCATGGCCGAGATGCGGGAGTCGACCAAGATCATCCGTCAGGCCATCGTGAAGCTGCGCGAAGCCACCGGCGACGTTCTGGCCCGCGGCAAGCTGACGCCGCCGAAACGGTCGGACATGAAGACCTCGATGGAGAGCCTGATCCACCACTTCAAGCTCTACACCGAAGGCTTCCACGTGCCGGCCGGCGAGGTCTATGCCGCCGTCGAGGCGCCCAAGGGCGAATTCGGCGTCTACCTGAAGTCGGACGGCAGCAACAAACCCTACCGCGCCAAGATCCGCGCGCCGGGGTACCTGCACCTGCAGTCGATGGACTATGTTTGCAAGGGCCACCAGCTGGCCGACGTGGCGGCGATCATCGGGACGCTCGATATCGTGTTCGGCGAGGTGGACCGCTGATGGGCCTGTTTTCCAAACGCGTGGCGGGGGGCCTGCTGGCCCTGCCGCTCCTTCTCGCCGCCTGTGAGCCGATCCCCGAGGGTGTCACCCCCGAGGATGCGGAGAGCTACAAGGCTGCCGTCGCCTCGATCGGCTGCGAGATGAAGACGGAGCGGGATTACCTCCCCGTCGAGCTGCAGACCGGCATGACCCGCGAGCAGACCATTGCGATGGGGCAGTACCTGATGTCCCGTGACGAAGCCGTGCCCCTCGAGGGCGGCGGCGTGAAACTGACAACCGGAGCCTGTGCCTGATGCTGCGCCGTCTTCACCCCGAACAACCTGCCAGCTTCGCATACACGCCCGCCAACATGGCCTGGGCGGAGGCGCAGATCACCAAGTATCCCGAAGGTCGTCAGGCCTCGGCGATCATTCCGCTGCTGTGGCGGGCGCAGGAACAGGAAGGCTGGCTGACCAAGCCCGCCATCGAATATGTCGCGGACATGCTGGGCATGGCCTATATCCGCGCGCTCGAAGTGGCGACGTTCTACTTCATGTTCCAGCTGCAACCCGTTGGTTCCGTTGCGAACATCCAGATCTGCGGCACCACGACCTGCATGATCTGCGGCGCCGAGGACCTGATCGGCGTCTGCAAGGAAAAGATCGCCGAGAAGCCGCACACCCTGTCGGCCGACGGCAAGTTCAGCTGGGAAGAGGTCGAATGCCTCGGGGCCTGCGCCAACGCACCCATGGCCCAGATCGGCAAGGACTACTACGAGGACCTCACCGCCAAGCGGCTGGGAGAGATCATCGACGAGCTCGCCAAGGGCGAGGTGCCGGTGCCCGGTCCCCAGAACGGTCGCTACTCCTCCGAGCCCGAGAAGGGTCTCGTGGCGCTGACCGAATGGGAAAGCGGCCGCACCCAGTACAATGCCTCGGTCCAGCTGGCCGTGGACATCGGCGACACGGTCAAGCGCATCGACGGCACGGAAGTGCCGCTGACCGCGCCGTGGCAGGGCACCGATGCCCCCGAGTCGGGCAAGGCGAAGAAGGCGAAAGCCGAAGAGCCCCGTCCCGCCAAGGGCAAGCCCGCGGACGAGACCGGCGTGACCGAGCAGGAGGCCAAGGCCACCTCCGCGGCCAAGCCGGACGAGGTCGAGGCGCCGGTTCTGGCCGCCGAAGGCGAGGGCAAGAAGCCCGAGGTGATGGAGGCCGCCCGCGAGGGGGGCCCCGACGATCTGAAGATGATCAAGGGCGTCGGTCCGAAACTCGAGGACCTGCTGCACGACCTCGGCGTGTTCCACTTCGACCAGATCGCGACATGGGGTCCGGAAGAGGTGGCATGGGTCGACCAGAACCTCGTTGGCTTCAAGGGCCGGGTCAGCCGTGACAACTGGGTTGTCCAGGCCCGCCAGCTGGCCAAGGGCGAGATGACGGACTTCGCGTCGCGCGTGAAAAAGGGCGGCGTCTACGACGAAGAGTAACGGCCGGGAAAGGGCCTGAGGTGTGACGGATCGGACCAAGCTCAACGAAGGTATCTGCCAGGCGGTCTTTGCGGCCCTGGGTGTGCTGGTTGCGCTGATCTTTCTCGCCATCTTCGGCACCGGCTGGCTGGCCCTGATCGTGGCCATCGCGCTTGGCGCGCTGGTGGTCTGGGCCGGTCTCGAGACGATCTGCTCCGGCGCACTCCGGGACCACGGTCCGGCGCGCGGGGCAGGGATGCCGGAGAGCCCGGCGCTGGCAGAGGCGCCCGCCGCCCAGCCGGCACCGGTGGCCCCCGCCGCAGGGGCCCGGGTGGCTCTGGCACAGGCTGCGACCGATGCGGTTGCGGAGAAGGCGGCTGACGGGCCCGTCGTGCTGTCGGCCCCGCGAGAGGGCGGAGCGGACGACCTGACGCGGATCAGGGGCGTGGGTCCGAAGCTGCAGGGGATGCTGAACGATCTGGGGATTTACCATTTCGATCAGATCGCCGGATGGAACGCGGCCGACGTGGCCTGGGCCGACGAACACCTCGTCGGGTTCCGGGGCCGGGTCAGCCGGGACGACTGGATCACCCAGGCCAGGGAACTGGCCGCGGGGGAGACCGGGACAGAGACGTGACGTGCCGCTTGCGGCACTGTGGACTGAGGGATGATGGGAACGCAGGACGAGGCACAGGAAGCGGCACTGGCGCGCAAGGGGCGCGTGGTGTCCATCGTGATCGCGGTCACGATGCTTCTGTGGATCGCGGCGCAATGGCTGGGTCCGGCTCTGGGCCTGCCGGGGCGCTATGCCTTCCTGTTCGACTTTGCGGCGATCGCCGCGCTCATTTGGGCGATCGTGGTCGCCATGCAAATCTGGCGCGCGCGCCGCGACAACTAGGGGACGCTTGATGCTGAAGGATCAGGACCGGATTTTCACGAACCTCTACGGGATGCATGATCGCAGCCTGAAGGGCGCTCAGGCGCGTGGCCACTGGGACGGCACCGCCAAGATCCTTGGCAATGGCCGCGACTGGATCATCCAGCAGGTCAAGGACTCGGGGCTGCGCGGCCGCGGGGGGGCAGGCTTCCCCACCGGGCTGAAGTGGTCCTTCATGCCCAAGGAAAGCGACGGTCGCCCGGCCTACCTGGTGATCAACGCCGACGAATCCGAACCCGCGACCTGCAAGGACCGCGAGATCATGCGCCACGACCCGCACACGCTGGTCGAAGGTGCGCTGATCGCCGGTTTCGCGATGAACGCGGTTGCGGCCTACATCTACATCCGCGGCGAATACATCCGCGAGAAGGAGGCCCTGCAGGCCGCCATCGACGAGGCCTATGACGCGGGCTTCCTTGGCAAGGATGCCTGCAAGTCCGGCTATTCCTTCGACGTCTACCTGCACCACGGGGCAGGGGCCTACATCTGCGGCGAGGAAACCGCCCTGATCGAGAGCCTCGAAGGCAAGAAGGGCATGCCCCGGATGAAGCCGCCGTTCCCCGCCGGTGCTGGCCTCTATGGCTGCCCGACCACGGTGAACAACGTGGAATCCATCGCCGTCGTGCCGACCATCCTGCGCCGCGGCCCGGAATGGTTCAGCTCCTTCGGACGTCCGAACAACGCCGGCACCAAGCTGATGGCGCTGACCGGCCACGTGAACACGCCCTGCGTCTTCGAGGAGGAGATGTCGCTCTCCGTCCGCGAGATCATCGAGAAGCACGGCGGCGGCATCCGCGGCGGCTGGGACAACCTAAAGGCCATCATCCCCGGCGGGGCGTCCTGCCCGGTGCTGCCCAAGGAGAAGCTGGAAGACGCGATCTTCGACTTCGACTGGATGCGGCAGAACCAGTCCTCCTTCGGGACCGGCTGCATGATCGTCATGGACAACTCGGTCGACGTGGTGAAGGCCGTCTGGCGCCTGTCGAAGTTCTTCAAGCACGAGAGCTGCGGCCAGTGCACGCCCTGCCGGGAAGGCACCGGCTGGATGATGCGCGTCATGGACCGCCTGGTCACCGGCGAGGCGGAGGTCGAGGAAATCGACATGCTGCTCTCGGTCACCAAGCAGGTCGAGGGCCACACCATCTGCGCCCTCGGCGACGCGGCCGCCTGGCCGATCCAAGGCCTGATCCGTCACTTCCGCGACGAGATCGAGGACCGGATCAAGGCCAAGCGCACCGGGCGTGGCGCCACCGTGATGGCGGCGGAATAAGGATGTCGCAACCGCTCGCCGATAGTCTGCTGCACGGCGGCCCCTCGGGGCCGGCGCTGCGCGTGGGCCGGGGCGAGGCCGTGCGGAAAGGTACCATGAAGTTCACCCTTGCCACCCTGATCGGCGTTGCGCTGCTGGCCCTGCTTGCAGGCTGCGGCAACCGTTCGTCCAAGTTCATGTCGAACAGCAACCGCACCTATTTCCAGGGCAATTTCTACCCGGCCAAGGTCACCCCCGCGGATGAAGACCCGGCGGTGTTCACCGCCGTGGTGTCGAAGGCGTCGCAGAACCTTGCCGGCGCGCGCGAAGCGGGCGAGTGGGAGGCCACCCGGTACTGCATCCGCCAGTTCGGCAATTCCGACAAGACCTGGCAGGCGGGCCCCGAGACGGCGCAGCTGCAGCCGGGCGATGACCTGATCCTCAGCGGGACCTGCGTCGGATGGCAATGAACATGGCATATCCGCACCGGGGGACGCTCGGCTGATGAGCGGGTTCCGTCGCATATCCCGGGCGAAAGCGCGCTGCTATTGGATAGCAGACGCCCACCGCCCCATCTGTTGCACGGATGGGGGCTGCCGTTTCGCGGCCCCGTCGTGCTGCATGAAGGGAGTTAAGACATGCGCCTGACCAACCTGATCCGCCCCGCCGTTCTGGGTCTTGCCGCGCTGACGGCCACAGCCGCCGCGGCAGATCTGCCGCCGCTGCGCACGGTCGAGAAGATCGACAAGAACATGCTCTGGGTCGGTATCGCGATCGAGATCAGCGACAATTGCCCGACCATCGACGCCCGCACGCTCAAGGGTCTCGCCTTCCTCTACGACCTGCGCTCGCAGGCCCGCGAGCTCGGCTACTCCGATGCCGAGATCAAGGCCTACATCAAGAGCGACGAGGAAGAGGACCGGATCCGCGCCCTCGGCGAAAACTACATGAAATCTCGTGGATTGGACCCCGCCGTCACGGCGGATCTGTGCACTCTGGGCGAGCAGGAAATCGCCCGGAACAGCCAGATCGGCGTCCTTCTGAAAGCAAAGTGAGCCACCATGTCTGACCTTCGCAAGATCATCATCGACGACCAGGAAATCGAGGTCGATCCGCGTCTGACGCTCATCCAGGCCTGCGAGCAGGCCGGGATCGAGGTGCCGCGTTTCTGCTACCACGAACGGCTGTCGATCGCGGGCAACTGCCGGATGTGCCTTGTGGAGGTCGTCGGCGGCCCGCCCAAGCCCGCCGCCTCCTGCGCGATGCAGGTGCGTGACCTGCGCCCCGGGCCGGAAGGCCAGCCGCCGGTGGTCAAGACCAACTCGCCCATGGTGAAGAAGGCCCGCGAGGGGGTGATGGAGTTCCTGCTCATCAACCACCCGCTCGACTGCCCGATCTGCGACCAGGGCGGCGAATGCGACCTGCAGGACCAGGCGATGGCCTATGGCGTCGACTTCTCGCGTTACCGCGAGCCCAAGCGCGCCTCCGATGACCTGAACCTCGGCCCGCTGGTCGAGACCCACATGACGCGCTGCATTTCCTGCACCCGCTGCGTGCGCTTCACGACCGAGGTCGCGGGCCTGCACACCATGGGCCAGACCGGCCGTGGCGAGGATGCGGAGATCACCTCCTACCTGAACGAGACGCTCGACTCGAACCTGCAGGGCAACATCATCGACCTCTGCCCGGTGGGCGCGCTCGTGTCGAAGCCCTACGCCTTCACCGCCCGCCCCTGGGAACTGACCAAGACCGAGACGATCGACGTCATGGACGCGCTCGGCTCGAACATCCGGGTCGATACCAAGGGCCGCGAAGTCATGCGCATCCTGCCGCGAAACCATGACGGCGTGAACGAGGAGTGGATCTCGGACAAGACCCGCTTCGTCTGGGACGGCCTGCGCCGCCAGCGTCTGGATCGCCCCTATGTCCGCGTCGACGGCAAGCTGAAGCCCGCCACCTGGGGCGAGGCGCTCTCGGCGGCCGCCACCGCCATGAAGGGCAAGAAGGTCCTCGGCCTCGTCGGTGACCTTGCCCCTGTCGAAGCGGCCTTTGCGCTCAAGCAACTTGTCGAGGGGCTGGGTGGTTCCGTCGAATGCCGCACCGATGGCGCCCGTCTGCCGGCGGGCAACCGCTCCGGCTATGTCGGCACCGCGAGCATCGAGGATATCGACAGCGCCGAGATGATCCAGCTGATCGGGACCAACCCGCGGGTCGAGGCCCCGGTGCTGAACGCCCGCATCCGCAAGGCCTGGCTGAACGGCGCCACCATCGGCCTCGTCGGCGAAGCCGCGGACCTGACCTACGATTACACCCACGTCGGCACCGACCGCGCCGCGCTGGAAAGCCTGTCGTCGAAAGAGATCGGCGAGACCAAGGACAAGAACTCCATCGTCATCGTGGGGCAGGGCGCCCTGCGCGAGGCCGATGGCCTCGCGGTTCTGGCCCATGCCATGAAGCTGGCGGAGAATTCGAATTCCAAGCTGATGATCCTGCACACCGCGGCCAGCCGCGTAGGCGCGATGGACATCGGCGCCGTGACCGAAGGCGGGCTGACCGCCGCGCTGGACGGCGCAGAGGTGATCTACAACCTCGGCGCGGACGAGGTGGAGATCGGCGAAGGGGCCTTCGTGATCTACCAGGGCTCCCACGGGGACCGCGGCGCACACCGTGCCGACGTGATCCTGCCGGGGGCGGCCTACACGGAGGAGAACGGTCTCTTTGTCAACACCGAGGGCCGTCCGCAGCTGGCGCTGCGCGCCGGTTTCGCCCCCGGCGAGGCGAAGGAGAACTGGGCCATCCTGCGGGCGCTCTCTGCCGAGGCCGGGGCCAAGCTGCCCTTCGACAGCCTCGCGCAGCTGCGCCAGGCGCTGGTGGCCGAGGTGCCGCACCTCGCCGCGATCGACACCGTGCCGGAAAACGACTGGACCGCGGTCGAGATCGACAGCCTGGGCGATGCGACCTTCAAGAACGTGCTGGGGGACTTCTACCTGACGAACCCCATCGCGCGTGCCAGCCAGGTGATGGGCGAGCTTGCGGCGCAGGCCGCGGCGCGCGCCGCATCGCCGATGGCGGCGGAATAAGGGTGCTGCGCGCAGCCCTGATATCCACGGCAGCGCTGGCTGCCTGCACCGCGCCCGACACGGGCGCGGAGGTGGCGCGTGCCGCCACGCCGGCGGTCTCGGCCTCCTACGAGGGGATCGAGACCCGGCTTCTGGACGGGGACCTCGTCTCCTTCCACGTGAAAATGCGCGGCGCGCGCAGCGAGACCGACGTGTCGCGCTACGCCGAATGCGCGGCAGCGCAATACGCGCTGATCCGGGGCTACGGTTTCGCACGTCACGTGCGGACGAATGTGGCCGAAAACACTGGTCTCTGGCAGGCGGATGCGGTTTATACCATCTCGGCGAGCCTGCCCCGCGGCCTGAGTACAATCGACGCCGAAGTCGTCGCCGCCAGCTGCGCGGAAAACGGAATACCGATGGTGTGAGGACCTATGGCAGACTTCTTTCAATCCCACCCGCTTGGCATTGCGCTCCTCATCATCGGACAGGTGCTTCTGATCGTCCTGCCGCTGCTGGTTGCTCTGGCCTTCCTGCTTTACGCGGACCGCAAGATCTGGGCAGCCGTCCAGCTGCGCCGCGGGCCCAACGTGGTCGGCGTCTTCGGCCTGATGCAGAGCTTTGCGGACTTCCTGAAGTACATCACCAAGGAAGTGGTGATCCCCGCAGGGGCTGACAAGTTCGTCTTCCTGCTGGCGCCCATGCTCAGCTTCGTGCTGGCCATGATCGCCTGGGCGGTGATCCCCTTCAACGACGGCTGGGTGCTCTCGGACATCAACGTGGCCATCCTCTATGTCTTCGCGGTCTCCTCTCTCGAGGTTTACGGCGTGATCATGGGGGGCTGGGCCTCGAACTCGAAATACCCCTTCCTCGGCTCGCTCCGCTCGGCGGCGCAGATGATCTCCTACGAGGTCTCGCTGGGGCTGATCATCATCGGCGTGATCATCTCGACCGGCTCGATGAACTTCGGTGACATCGTCGCGGCGCAGGATGGCAAGTACGGGCTCTTCTCCTGGTACTGGCTGCCGCACTTCCCGATGGTCTTCCTGTTCTTCATCTCGGCCCTGGCCGAGACGAACCGCCCGCCGTTCGACCTTCCGGAAGCGGAATCCGAACTCGTGGCCGGCTATCAGGTGGAATACAGCTCGACCCCGTTCCTGCTGTTCATGATCGGCGAATACGTGGCGATCGTGCTGATGTGCGCGCTGGTCTCGCTGCTCTTCCTCGGCGGCTGGCTGTCCCCGATCCCGGGCCTGCCCGATGGCGTGCTCTGGATGGTCGGCAAGATGCTTCTGGTCTTCTTCCTCTTCGCGATGGTGAAGGCGATTACCCCGCGCTACCGCTACGACCAGCTGATGCGGATCGGCTGGAAGGTCTTCCTGCCCATGTCCCTGATCTGGGTCGTGCTGGTGGCATTCCTTGCGAAATTCGAACTCTTCGGCGGTGCCTATGCCCGCTGGGCGATTGGAGGCTGATCCATGGCGAACATCGACTACGGCCGGGCCGCGAAATACTTCCTGCTGCAAGACGTCTACAAAGGCTTCAAGCTGGGGTTCAAATACCTGGTGGCCCCCAAGGCCACGGTGAACTACCCGCACGAGAAGGGCCCGCTCTCGCCGCGTTTCCGCGGCGAGCACGCCCTGCGCCGCTACCCCAACGGGGAAGAGCGCTGCATCGCCTGCAAGCTCTGCGAGGCGATCTGCCCGGCGCAGGCGATCACCATCGACGCGGAACCGCGTGAGGACGGCTCCCGCCGGACCACGCGCTACGACATCGACATGACGAAATGCATCTACTGCGGCTTCTGCCAAGAAGCCTGCCCGGTGGACGCCATCGTCGAGGGCCCGAACTTCGAGTTCGCCACCGAGACCCGCGAAGAGCTGTTCTACGACAAGGAAAAGCTCCTCGACAACGGCGCCCGCTGGGAAGCCGAGATCGCGCGGAACCTCGAGCTGGACGCGCCTTACAGATGAACCATTCACTTGGGCATATGGCATCCGGAGGGGCGCATGGCTGACAGCAAGAACCCGTTCGAACAGATGATCCAGCAGGCGCAGGAGATGGTGAAATCCATGAACCCCGCGCTGGAAAGCTTCACCCCGAAAGGGTTCGAGGCGCTCTGGCCCACCATGCCCAAGGAATGGATGGAGGTCGCCTTCGGGAAGGCCTTCAACAAGGAGGGTCTGGACAGCAAGACACGGCTGTTCCTGACCCTCGCAGGACTGACAATGCAAGGCGCGCAGGCAGATACGCAACTGCGCGTCACGGTAAGGCACCTGCTGGAAGCAGGGGCCACGAAACAGGAGATTGCCGAGGCCATCGCCCAGATGTCGATGTTCGCAGGCATACCCGCCATGACCCGGGCCGCGCAGCTCGCCAAGGAGGTCATGGACGAACAAGAGGATGACGAGACATGACCTTCGCGGCGCTGGCCTTCTATCTCTTCGCGATCTCGGTGATCGTGGGCGGGCTCTTCACGGTCCTTGCCCGCAACCCCGTGCACTCGGTGCTGTGGCTGATCCTGGCCTTCCTCTCGGCGGCGGGGCTCTTCGTCCTGCTGGGGGCGGAATTCGTGGCCATGCTTCTGGTCATCGTCTACGTGGGCGCGGTCGCGGTGCTCTTCCTCTTCGTGGTCATGATGCTCGACGTCGACTTTGCCGAACTGAAGGCAGAGATGGCGCGCTACATGCCGCTGGCGCTTCTGATCGGCCTCGTGCTGCTGATGCAGCTCGGCATGGCCTTCGGCGTCTGGGAAGCCTCCGCCACGGCCGAGGCCGCGCGGGTCGCCGTCACGCCCGAGGGCGTGGACAACACCCGGGCGCTCGGCCTGCTGATCTACGACGATTACTTCCTCGTGTTCCAGCTCGCGGGTCTGGTCCTGCTGGTCGCCATGATCGGCGCCATCGTCCTGACCCTGCGCCACCGCACCAACGTCAAGCGGCAGGATGTCCTGCAGCAGATGTGGCGCGACCCGGCCAAGGCGATGGAGCTGAAGGACGTGAAACCGGGGCAGGGGCTTTGAGCCACTGCCGGCCCTGAGGGGCGGGTCCCGCACCGCCGGGACGGAGATAGGTAGACGGCGCGCGCCCCGGGCGCGCACCTGAAGACAAGGTTAGGACCCCCGCGACAGACAGGGGGAAAAAGGGACAGCGATGAGCATAGCCAGCTGGATAGCCATCTTTTGCGGGGGCCTGATCGTCCCCGTCGTGGTGGGGCTCGGCCAGAGCCGCAAGCGAAGAGGAGTGGACGCATGACGATCGGACTGGAACATTACCTGACGGTGGCGTCCGTGCTGTTCGTCATCGGGATCTTCGGCATCTTCCTGAACCGGAAGAACGTCATCATCCTGCTGATGTCGATCGAGCTGATCCTGCTGGCGGTGAACATCAACTTCGTCGCCTTCTCCTCCTTCCTCGGCGATCTCGCGGGGCAGGTCTTCACGCTGCTGGTGCTGACCGTCGCTGCGGCCGAGGCCGCCATCGGCCTTGCCATCCTGGTCTGCTTCTTCCGCAACCGCGGCACCATCGCCGTGGAAGACGTCAACGTGATGAAAGGCTGATCCCATGGTATCGATCATTCTCTTCGCCCCGCTGGTCGGCGCGCTGATCGCTGGGTTCGGCTGGCGCGTGATCAGCGAGCGCGGCGCCCAGTGGGTCACCACCGGGCTGCTGTTCCTCGCCTGCTTCCTCAGCTGGGTGACCTTCCTCGGCTTCGACGGTAATGCCGAGCATGTCACGATCTTCCGCTGGATCGAGAGCGGCTCGCTCTCGACCGAGTGGGGCATCCGCCTCGACCGGCTGACGGCGATCATGCTGATCGTGATCACCTCGGTCTCGGCGCTCGTGCACCTCTACAGCTTCGGCTACATGGCGCATGACGAGAACTTCAAGGAAGGCGAGCACTACAAGGCGCGCTTCTTCGCCTACCTCTCCTTCTTCACCTTCGCGATGCTGATGCTGGTGACCTCGGACAACCTGGTCCAGATGTTCTTCGGCTGGGAAGGCGTGGGTCTGGCCTCCTACCTTCTGATCGGCTTCTACTACAAGAAGCCCTCGGCCGGCGCCGCGGCCATGAAGGCCTTCGTGGTCAACCGGGTGGGGGACTTCGGCTTCCTGCTCGGCATCCTTGGCCTCTACTTCCTGACGGACTCGGTCGATTTCGACGTGATCTTCGACAGCGTGCCGATGATCGCCGAAACCCAGCTCAGCTTCCTGTGGACCGAATGGAACGCGGCGAACCTGCTGGCCTTCCTGCTCTTCGTGGGCGCCATGGGCAAGTCGGCGCAGCTGCTGCTGCACACCTGGCTGCCGGACGCGATGGAAGGCCCGACCCCGGTGTCGGCGCTGATCCACGCGGCCACGATGGTCACCGCGGGTGTCTTCCTCGTCTGCCGCATGTCGCCGCTGATGGAATTCGCCCCCGACGCCACCGCCTTCATCACCTTCCTCGGCGCGACCACGGCGTTCTTCGCCGCGACCGTCGGCCTGGTGCAGAACGACATCAAGCGCGTCATCGCCTATTCGACCTGTTCGCAGCTCGGCTACATGTTCGTGGCGGCAGGCGTGGGCGCATATGGCCCGGCCATGTTCCACCTGCTGACGCACGCCTTCTTCAAGGCCATGCTCTTCCTCGGCGCCGGCTCGGTCATCCACGCGATGCACCATGAGCAGGACATGCGGAACTATGGCGGCCTGCGGAAGAAGATCCCCTATACCTTCTGGGCGATGATGATCGGCACGCTGGCCATCACCGGCGTCGGCATCCCGCTGACCCACATCGGCTTTGCCGGCTTCCTCTCGAAGGACGCGATCATCGAGAGCGCATGGGCAGGCACCGCGGGCGGCTACGCCTTCTGGATGCTGGTCATCGCGGCGCTCTTTACCTCCTTCTACTCCTGGCGGCTGATCTTCCTGACCTTCTACGGCGAGGCGCGGGGCGACAAGCACACCCATGACCACGCCCATGAGAGCCCGAAGGTCATGCTGATCCCGCTCGGCGTGCTGGCACTCGGCGCGGTCTTCTCGGGGATGGTCTGGTACAACAGCTTCTTCGGCGACCACGACAAGGTCTCCTCCTTCTTCGGCATGCCGCACCACGCGGAGGCCGCCGAGGGCGACCACGGCGCGACGGCCGAGGCCCATGGCACCACCACCACGGAGAGCCATGGCACCACCGAAACCGCAGCGGCGGAGACGCATGCTGCACCTGAAGGTCACGGCGACACGGCCGGCCTGGGCGAGATCGGCGCGATCTACCTCGGCGCGGAGAACACCGTGATGGACGATGCGCACCATGCCCCGGTCTGGGTCAAGGTGAGCCCCTTCGTCGCAATGCTGATCGGCTTCGTCACGGCCTGGATCTTCTACATCCAGTCCAAGGACCTGCCCAAGCGCACGGCCGAGACCTTCCGCCCGCTCTACCTGTTCCTGCTGAACAAGTGGTACTTCGACGAGGCCTACGACTTCCTCTTCGTCCGCTCCGCCGGCGCGATCGGCACCTTCTTCTGGAAGCGTGGCGACGGGCAAGCGATTGACGGGTCGATCAATGGCATCGCCATGGGCCTCATCCCCTACTTCACCCGGCTCGCTGGCCGGGCGCAGAGCGGGTACATCTTCACCTACGCCTTCGCCATGGTGATCGGGATCATTCTCCTGATCACATGGATGACGCTGAGCTGAACGCAGGGGCAGAATAATGAACAACCTTCTCTCCATCGTCACTTTCATGCCGACCATTGCGGCGGTGATCCTGGCGGTGTTCCTGCGGGGTGAGGACAAGGCGGCGCAGCGCAATGCGCGATGGGTGGCCCTGATCGCCACCTCGCTGACCTTCCTCGTGTCGCTCTTCATCCTCTTCGGCTTCGACCCCTCGAACCCCGGTCTGCAGATGATCGAGGACCGCGAGTGGCTCCTCGGCCTGCGCTACAAGATGGGCGTCGACGGTATCTCGATCTTCTTCGTGATGCTGACCACGCTGATGATGCCGATCACCATCGCCTGCTCGTGGAAGGTCACGAAGCGCGTGAAGGAATACATGATCGCCTTCCTGCTGCTGGAAACGCTCATGCTGGGCGTGTTCATGGCGCTGGACATGATCCTGTTCTACGTCTTCTTCGAGGCGGGCCTGATCCCGATGTTCCTGATCATCGGCATCTGGGGCGGTCCGAACCGGATCTACGCGGCCTTCAAGTTCTTCCTCTACACCTTCCTCGGCTCGGTGATGATGCTGATCTCCATGGTCGCCATCTACCACCACGCCCATACCACCGACATCCAGGCGCTGCTGGCCTACGACTTCTCGTCCGATCCGATCGAGCTCTTCGGCTGGACCATCCCGGGCGGCTTCCAGACCCTGCTGTTCCTTGGCTTCTTCATCAGCTTCGCGGTGAAGACCCCGATGTGGCCGGTCCACACCTGGCTGCCGGATGCGCACGTGCAGGCGCCGACCGCAGGCTCGGTCGACCTTGCGGCGATCCTGCTGAAGATGGGCGGCTATGGCTTCCTGCGCTTCTCCTTCCCGATGTTCCCGGTGGGGGCCGACGTGCTGACGCCCTTCGTGCTCTGGCTCTCGGTCATCGCGATCGTCTACACCTCGCTCGTCGCCTTCGTGCAGACGGACATGAAGAAGCTGATCGCCTATTCCTCCGTCGCCCACATGGGCTACGTCACCATGGGTATCTTCGCCGCGAACCAGCAGGGGATCGACGGGGCCATGTTCCAGATGATCTCGCACGGGTTCATCTCGGCCGGTCTCTTCCTCGTGGTCGGCGTGATCTACGACCGGATGCACACCCGCGAGATCTCCGCCTATGGCGGCCTCGTGAACCGGATGCCGGCCTATGCGCTCGTCTTCATGTTCTTCACCATGGCGAACGTGGGCCTGCCGGGCACCTCGGGCTTCATCGGTGAATTCCTGACCCTCATGGGCGTTTTCCAGGTGAACACGTGGATCGCGACCTTCGCCGCGACCGGTGTCATCCTCTCGGCGGCCTATGCGCTGTTCCTGTTCCGTCGGGTGGTCATGGGCGACCTGATCAAGGAAAGCCTGAAAACCATCCAGGACCTCGAGACGCGCGAGAAGTGGATCTTCGCGCCGCTGATCGCCCTGACCCTTCTGTTCGGCGTCTACCCGAGCTTCATCACCGACATCGTCGGCCCGACCGTCGAGGTGCTGGTTGAAAATCACCATGCCGCCCTCGTGGAAGCGGGCCGCGGCGCCGCCGCTGCCGTCTCGACGGCCGCATCGCACTGATCTGGAGGTCACACAACAATGCTTCAGGCTGATCTGAACGTCATCCTGCCGGAGATCGTGCTGGCACTCTACGCGATGCTCGCGCTCGTGGTGGTGGCCTATACCGGCAAGGACAAGCTGTCCGGCCCCCTGACATGGGTGACCGTGGCGGTGATGGTGCTGGTCGCCCTCATGATCTGGGGCCGCGGCGACGCTGTCGAGGCCTTCGGCGGTTCCTTCCGGTCCGACGCCTTCTCGACCTTCACCAAGGTTGCGATCCTGCTCTCTGCCGCCGCCGTTCTGGCGATGGGGCAGGAGTACATGCTGCGCCGCCAGATCCTGCGGTTCGAATATCCGATCCTCGTCACCCTGGCGGTGGTCGGCATGATGGTCATGGTCTCCGCAGGCGACCTGATCGTGCTCTACATGGGCCTCGAACTGCAGTCGCTGGCGCTCTACGTCGTGGCCTCGCTGCGCCGTGACAGCGCGAAGTCTACCGAGGCGGGCCTCAAGTACTTCGTGCTTGGCGCGCTGTCGTCGGGCCTGCTGCTCTACGGTGCCTCGCTGACCTACGGTTTCGCCGGCACGACGCTCTTCTCGGGCGTGATCGCCGCCGTGGGCGACGGCCATGCGCCGCTCGGCCTGCTGATCGGCCTCGTGCTGATGATCTCGGGCCTGGCCTTCAAGGTTTCCGCCGTGCCGTTCCACATGTGGACGCCCGACGTCTACGAAGGCGCGCCGACCCCGATCACGGCCTTCTTTGCCACCGCGCCCAAGATCGCGGCCATGGCCATGCTGGCCCGTCTGCTGCACTCGGGCTTCGGCGGTGTCATCGGCGACTGGCAACAGATCCTGGCGCTGCTCTCGCTCCTGTCGATGTTCCTGGGCTCCATCGCCGCGATCGGCCAGACCAACATCAAGCGCCTGATGGCCTATTCGTCGATCACCCACATGGGCTTCGCGCTGATGGGCCTCGCCTCCGGCACGCTGCTGGGTGTGCAGGCGATGCTGATCTACATGGCGATCTACGTCACCATGAACATCGGCGTCTTCGCCTTCATCCTCTCGATGGAGCGGGACGGCCAGCCGGTGACCGACATCACCTCGCTGAACGTCTTCGCCTCGACCTACCCGGGCCGTGCGCTTGCGCTGCTGCTGCTGCTCTTCTCGCTGGCCGGTGTGCCGCCGATGATCGGCTTCTTCGGCAAGCTCTACGTGCTGACCGCCGCCTACGAGGGCGGGCTGGTCTGGCTGGCGCTGTCCGGCGTGATCGCCTCGGTGATCGGGGCCTTCTACTACCTGCGCATCGTGTACTTCATGTACTTCGGCAAGGAAGAAGCGGCCCCGCTCGAGGCCGGCCGTTCGCCCGTCCTCGCCACGGCACTGGCCGTCACGGCCGCGATCATGGTGCTGGGTGTCGTGAACCTCTTCGGCGTCGACAGCGCAGCGGCGGTCGCCGCAGCAGCGATTGTCAACTGACGTGACCTTCGGGCCAGCCCCAGCGGGCTGGCCCGCATCCACCGAGCGCGTGGTGTTGGCCGAGACCGACAGCACCCTCGACGAGGCCGCCCGGCGCTTTGCCGGTCTGACCGGCCCCTGCTGGATCCTTGCCCTCAACCAGACCAAGGCCCGTGGCCGCCGTGGCCGCGCGTGGCAGCATCCGGTCGGCAACCTTGCCGCCACCCTCGTGCTGCCCGATCCCGGACCGCCGGATCGCGCCGCGCTGCGCAGCTTCACCGCCGCGCTCGCGCTCTATGACGCGCTGCACGCGGTGACCGGACGCACCGATCCCTTCGCATTGAAATGGCCCAACGACGTGCTGCTGAATGGCGGCAAGCTGGCGGGCATCCTGCTCGAGACGCTCCAGCAGAAGGGGCGGCCCACCGGCCTCGCCATCGGCATCGGCGTGAACCTCGCCATGGCGCCGGACGGCGGCGCGGTGGAGGAGGGCGCGTTGCGCCCGGTCTCGCTGGCCGGGGAAACCGCCGTGGCCGTCAGCCCCGAGGACTTCCTGACCCCGCTCGCCGCGGCTTTTGCCGGCTACGAGGCGCAGTTCGCCGCCTATGGCTTTGCCCCCCTGCGGCAGGCCTGGCTGGCCCGCGCCACGCGGCTCGGTTGTGAGATCACCGCGCGCATGGGCAACCGGCAGGAGACGGGCATCTTCGAAACCATCGACGACAGCGGGCACCTGATCCTTCAGACCGCTGCCGGGCGGCAGGCCATTGCCGCCGCCGAGATCTATTTCTGACCCACGCTGATAGGAGGAGGGGCCATGCTTCTGGCCATCGACTGCGGCAACACGAACATCGTCTTCTCGGTCTGGAACGGGACAGAGTTCCTCTGCACCTTCCGGGCCTCGACCGATCCCCGCCGGACCGCGGACCAGTATTACGTCTGGCTCGCGTCGCTCTTGCAGCACCACGGCGTCGCGATGGACATCGACGCGGTGATCATCTCCTCGACCGTGCCGCGGGTTGTGTTCAACCTGCGCGTCCTCGCCGACCGCTATTTCAACTGCCGCCCGCTGGTGGTGGGCAAGCCGGAATGCCTGCTGCCCGTCGCGCCCCGCGTGGACGAGGGCACGCGCCCCGGCCCGGACCGCCTGGCCAACGCCGTGGGGGCCTTTGACCGCTACGGCGGCGATGTCGTCGTGGTGGATTTCGGCACCGCCACCAACTTCGACGTTGTGGCGGAGGACGGCGCCTACGTGGGGGGCGTCATCGCGCCGGGCGTGAACCTCAGCCTCGAGGCGCTGCACCAGGGCGCGGCCGCGCTGCCTCACGTCGACGTGACCCGGCCGGAGCGCGTGATCGGCACCAATACGGTCGCCTGCATCCAGTCGGGGGTTTTCTGGGGCTACGTGGGCCTTGTCCGGGGGATTTGCGAGCGAATTAAGGACGAATATGGCCGTCCGATGAAAATCATTTCGACCGGAGGGCTTGCACCGCTCTTCGCGCAGGGCGATACGCTGTTCAACACGTTCGATGAATTTCTGACCCTGCACGGGTTACGCATAATTTTCGAATTCAACAAAGCACAGGACAACGTATGAGCACCGACAGATTGATCTACCTCCCCCTCGGTGGCGCGGGTGAGATCGGGATGAATACCTATGTCTACGGCTACGGCAAGCCCGGCGAGGAACGTCTGATCCTCGTCGATCTGGGCGTGGCTTTCCCGGACATGGATACGACGCCCGGGGTCGATCTGATCATGGCCGACATCACCTGGCTGAAGGATCGCAAGGACCGGCTGGACGCCATCTTCATCACCCACGCCCACGAGGACCACGTGGGCGGGGTGGGGCATCTCTACGAGTCCCTCGGCGCGCCGGTCTATGCCCGGCCTTTCACCGCCGCCATCGCGCGGGCCAAGCTGGCCGAGTACGGCCTGCCGGAGAACGTCGTGCGCACCTGCTCTCCCTTCCCGGAGACCGTGCAGGCGGGGCCCTTCGAGGTGTCCTTCCTGCCGATGTCGCACTCGATCCCCGAAAGCTCGGCGCTCGTGATCGACACGCCGGCGGGCCGGGTCCTGCACACCGGCGACTTCAAGCTCGACAGCACGCCGCTGGTGGGTGAGCCCTTCGATCCGGACCTCTGGGCCGAAGTCTCCAAGCCCGGCGTCAAGGCGCTGGTCTGCGACAGCACCAACGTCTTCTCGCCCAACCCGGGCCGGTCCGAGGCCACGCTGGGTCCGGACATCGAGAAGCTGATCGCCGGCGCACCGGCCCTCGTGGTGGCGACGACCTTCGCCTCCAACGTGGCGCGGGTGAAGACGCTGGCGCAGGCCGCCGACCGGGCGGGCCGCTCGGTCTGCCTGCTGGGCCGCGCCATGCGTCGCATGATCGAGACCGCGCTGACCACCGGCGTGCTCTCCGATTTCCCCACGGTCGTTTCGGCCGAGGAGGCGCTGAACATCCCGCGCGAGAACCTGATGCTGATCGTCACCGGCTCGCAGGGGGAACGCCGCGCGGCCACGGCGCAGCTGAGCCGCGGCAAGTACCTGGGCCTGACGCTGAAGGAAGGCGATACCTTCCTCTTCTCCTCCAAGACCATTCCGGGGAACGAGAAGGACGTGATCCGGATCATGAACTCCTTCTCCGAGATGGGCGTCGAGGTCGTCGATGACAGCGGCGGGCTCTACCACGTCTCCGGTCACGCCAACCGGCCCGACCTGGAGCGGATGCACCAGATCACCAACCCGCAGATCGTCGTGCCGATGCATGGCGAGCACCGCCACCTGCGCGCGCACACGAAGCTCGCGGAGGAGCATGGCCGCCTCGGTGTTCTCGCGGTGAACGGGACGATGATCGACCTGACCGGCAACCAGCCCACCGTGGCGGAATACATCGAGACCGGGCGCACCTACCTCGACGGGTCGGTGCAGATCGGTGCGCTGGACGGCATCGTCCGTGACCGTATCCGCATGGCGCTGAACGGCCATGTGACCGTGACGGTGATCCTCGACGAGGCGGACGAGCCGCTCGGCGATCCGTGGTGCGACGTGATGGGGCTGGCCGAGATGGGCCGCAACAATGCGCCGCTGGTGGACGTGCTGGAAGAGGACCTGAGCCAGGCGCTCGGCCGCGCGGGGGACAAGACCCTGACCGACGACGACAAGCTGACCGAGCTGCTGCGCCGCACCGTGCGGCAGTCGGCCCAGTCCGAGATCGGCAAGAAGCCCGAGGTCACCATCGTGATCAGCCGCCTCAGCTGAGGCAGGGCCGAAGGTCAGTGCGGAAGGGCTGGGCCGCAGGGCCCGGCCTTTTCTTTTCATGGTCTCTCTGGTCGCTCTCTGCGCGACCTCCTCTCCGCGTCGCCTCGAGGGGGCAAGGCACCTTTCAGCGCCCCGGCGGCGGCCGGCGCCGCGTCAGGGCGGCGCGTATCATGGTGGTTTTCAGCCCCTGCAATCGTTCATCCGCGGCAGGGCTGGGAAGCGGGTAACCCTCTCCTCATTCTTTCACGCTAGCCTTGCCATGCCGCCCTCGGGGAGCGGCGGGAGGAGGCATCATGGCCGTTGTCCGTTGTCGGCGCTGCGATGCGGTCATTCCGGATGACGACCGGAGTTGTCCGCTCTGCGGAGAGGCCGCGCCGGGACGCTATCGGCGGATCGTGCTGCGCGCTTCGGGCCTGGTCGTGCTGGCGCTTGCCGCCTTGGGCCTGTTCCGCTGGCAGGAGCCTGTGGTCGCGGGGGGGGGATGTCGCATCCTCGACATTACCACGCGCCAGCAGATGTTCCTTGCCGAAGGCGTCATGCGGAATGGCTACAGTGTCACGGTCCGGGTCGAGCGGACGGGCCTTGCGCGCTATGTCACGGTCACCGGCGCGCTGCGCAGCACCCGTGGTGTGGACACACAGAGCCGCGAGGTGCAGTTCGATATCTGGCCGACGGAGGAGACGGAACTGCGCTTCTACCTGCCGGATTTCATCCCGACCCAGCAGAAGGTGGATGTGACCTGTCGCTGACCTGGGTGTCAGCGCTGGATTGGTCCACCGCGCTCGGCCAGGGCGATCAGCGCCTCGGCCACCGGTCGCGCGCGGTGCGGCGTGGTGAAGCGGAGGCCGATCTGGGGACCGCTGGACCAGCGCCGCTCTACCGCGACCCAGGCCTGGGGCGTCTGCGATCCTGCGTGCGCCGAGGGCGGATAGAAAGGATCGGAGGCGCCGGGGCCGGTGAGCGGGCCCAGGTCCGGGATGTCGACGCCCGTCACGGGGGCCAGGCGATAACTCTCCACCGGCAGGGGCAACTGGACCCGGAGCCCGCCAAGGGACACATCCTCGATCCAGCCCTGAAGGCGGGCATCGCGGGTGATGAGCGTACAGAGCCGATGCAGGCGCAGGCGTTCATGGCGTCGTCTCTCGGAGGGCGCGGCGACCGGCCTCTGCGCCGTCCGTGCGATCGCGATGGGGTCCCCTTCAATGCCACGCGTCATGATCCCGCTCCCCTCTGTCGACGGAGGCAGGCTAGGGCAGGGTCATGAAGAAAGGATTGAAGGAGGGCCGGGGCCCCGGACGCACCGGGGCCGGGCCGTGTCGCGCCTCAGGAGGCGCGGCGTTCCTCGAAGCTCAGCGCGATGAAGCTGGGCAGGTGATCGCCCATGCCGACGACCTTCTTGTCGTCGCGGTCATCCCGGCGGCCACGGCCACGGGAGGAGGAGCGGGAAGACCCGCTGCGATCGGACTTCTCGGGCGCCCGTTCAGGCGCCTTCTCGGGCGCGGTGGCCTCGGCCTGCACTTCGGGCGCGGCCTGGACTGGAGCTTCCGCCTGCGCCTCGGGCTTGACCTCCGGCTTTGCGTCCGACTTGGCTTCGGTCTTGCGCGGGCCCCGGGTGCGGGTGCGGCGCGGCTTGGTGTCCTTGGCCTCGGGGGCGTCGGCGCCCTCGGCCTCCGCGGTCTCGGCCATGGCGGGACGGCCCGGCGCGTCGATGCGCGGGATGGTCTTCTCCACCAGCGACTCGATGTCGGCGAGGTTCTTCTCGTCGCGCGGCACGCAGATCATCACGGCCTTGCCCTTGCGACCGGCACGGCCGGTACGGCCGATGCGGTGCACGTAATCCTCGGCGTGGCTGGGCACGTCGAAGTTGAACACGTGGCTGACCGAGGGCACGTCGAGGCCGCGCGCGGCGACATCGGAGGCCACCAGCAGCTTCAGCGTGCCTTCGCGGAAGCCATCCAGCGTGCGCATACGCTGCGACTGGTCGAGGTCACCGTGGATCGGCGCCGCGTCCATGCCGTATTTCTTGAGCGATTTCGCGGTGATATCCACATCCGTCTTGCGGTTGCAGAAGATGATCGCGTTGGTCAGCGCGTCGCCTTCGGCGGCGATCAGATCGCGCAGCAGGCGGCGTTTCTCGGAGGCTTCGCGGTCCTTGCGCGAGCCCTTGAACATGACCACGCCCTGTTCGATGTTCTCCGACGTGGTGGCCTGACGGGCCACTTCGATCCGGGTCGGGTTCGACAGGAAGGTGTTGGTGATCCGCTCGATTTCCGGTGCCATCGTGGCCGAGAAGAAGAGCGTCTGACGGGTGAAGGGCGTGAGCGAGAAGATCCGCTCGATGTCCGGGATGAAGCCCATGTCGAGCATCCGGTCGGCCTCGTCCACCACCATGATCTGCACGCCGGTCAGCAGCAGCTTGCCACGCTCGAAATGGTCGAGCAGGCGGCCGGGGGTCGCGATCAGCACGTCGACACCGCGGTCGATCAGCTGTTCCTGCTCCTTGAACGAGACGCCGCCGATCAGCAGGGCCTTCGTCAGCTTCAGGTGCTTGGTGTAGGTGTCGAAGTTCTCGGCCACCTGGGCGGCCAGTTCGCGCGTCGGCGCCAGCACCAGCGAGCGCGGCATCCGTGCCCGGGCGCGGCCCTTGGCCAGCATGGTGATCATCGGCAGGGTGAAGGAGGCGGTCTTGCCGGTGCCCGTCTGGGCGATGCCGAGGACGTCCTTGCCCTCCAGCGCGGGAGGAATCGCGCCCGCCTGAATCGGCGTGGGCGACTCGTAGCCGGCTTCGTCAATGGCTTTGAGGACCTTGGGGTCCAGGTTCAGATCAGTGAACTTTGTCATTTGTATCCGTGGTTTGCGGACACATCTGGCCCGCAGCGTCTGTCAAGGGGGGAAGCCCGGATGGCCCGGCTGAACGCCGCATGAAGTACCCCCGCCGGGCAGATAACGCATTTTTGTGTTTTCGTCAATAAAATCGCATGATTACGCTTGTTTCGCCGCGTCATTGCCCGTGAGGGCCCCGGGGAAGTGCTTTTCGCGCAGCCGGTCGAGGGGGAGCGAGAGCTCCCTCAGCAGGCCATGGGCGGCCAGTTTCCCGCGCAGCTCCGGGCTGTCCTGACCGACCTCGGCAAAGAAGCGTTGCAGCCCGTCCTCGCCCTCTTCGGCTTCGATCAAGGTGAAGAGCTCATGCAGCGAGAGCCCGCCCTTGTCCCGCGCGCGGGCCGGTTTCAGCTCGGCCCGGTAGGACCCCTGTTCGAGACGGAAGCGATAGGCGGCGCGCCAGGCGTCCAGGTTCGGCGCGTGGAAATGCGCCAGTTCGACCTGCCTCACGTCCTGCTGCCCGGGGTTGTCGCCCTCGGGCGTCTTGAGGTTGTGGATCCGGAATTCGGCCCCTGGCAGGCCCGGGCGGGCGAAGAGCTTGCCGGCCACATGGCTCAGGAAGCCGCCGTTCAGCCATCGGCCGAAGGTCGGGTAGATCTCCGCCGATTGCGCCAGCCGGGTGCTGCGGTCCAGTGCGCAGGCCTTGAAGCGGACCGTGCCCTCCGGCGTATCCGCGCCGGGGGCAAGCGCCTCGATGGGACGGATGCGGGCAGCGTGGCAGCTGTCGGGCAGGGCGGCGAGCAGCAGGGCCATGGGCCGTGGCGCGATGAGGAATTCATCCACGTCGATATGGGCCAGCCAGTCGACATCCGCCTTGCCGTAGGCTTGCGTGGCGTTCAGTGTCTGGCGCGGCTGGTGCTTCTCCGGCCGCCGGCCAAGGCGTTTCCAGTGCCGGCGGTCGCAGAGCGTCGGCCGGATGCGGGGATGCGCTTTGAGCACCTCGAAGACCGGGTCCTCCGGATCGTCGAGGTAGAGCCAGAGCCGGTGGGCGCCCATCTCCAGATGCCAGGCGGCAAAGTCCAGCACCTTGGGGGGCGCCGCCTTGACGGTGGAGACGAGACCCCACGTGATCTCGTGCGGGGCGGCGGTGCGCAGGCTCACGGCCGCTTCCTCCGGCGGAACGTCCGACAGCGTATCCGGCAGTCCCTGCGCCCGGCTTAGAGGACCGCCCATGGTGCCGGTCGCTCCCTCGTTCATGCGCTGCCCTCATGGATATCGTCCGGCAGGTCGCCGAAGACCTCTTCCACCGCCGCATCCAGATCCATCGTCCATCGCACCAGCATGTCGCGCGCCTCCAACCGGGCGACAAGATCGGGGGTGGCGGTGCAGACCTCCTCGAAGAAGAGCCGCAGCCCGTCCTCGCCCTCACTCTTGCGCAGATAGCTGAACAATTCGTTGAGACGGAACCGCGCGTCTTCCTGCTTGCGATAAGACCCCCGGTCGAGCCGGAAATCGAGGTGTCGGACAAAGCTCTCCCAATCGGGCGCATGGGCATGGGCGAGGTGGCAGAGGGTCAGCTCGGCGGCATTCTCCGCCGCCTGCCGCTTCCACAGCAGCGCATGGATGCCAAGGCGGCAGCGCGGCAGGCCGGTGCGGGCGATGACCTTGCCCTCCAGGTGGCTGATGAAGCCGCCGCGCAGGTGCATGCCGAAGGTCGGATATACCTCCTCCAGCATCGCGGAGCCATGCCCGGCGCGGCGCGCGGTGGTCTTGAAAAGGGCCTCCGCGTCGGTGCCTGCCAACTGTTCCACCGGGGCCAGCCGGGCAAGCGCGATGTCGGAGGGGATACGTGAAAGAATGTCGCCAAGCGGTTCTGGCGCAAGCAGAAATTCGTCCACGTCGATATGCGCGAGCCAGTCGAGGTCGGTGCCTTCGTAGCAATGGGTGGCATTGCGCATCTGCCGCTGTTGATGCGCCTTGGGCCGCTTCCCGTGGACCGCCCAGTAGGCCGCATCGCAGGGCACGACCTCGACCCCGGGACGGGCAGAGAGCCAGGCCACCTGCGCCGCCTCCGGCGCGTCGAGGTAAAGCGTCACCCGCTCCGCGCCCGCGCGCAGGTGCCAGGCGGCAAACCGGGCGATCTGCGCCAAGGGGGCCTTCACGGTCGCCACCACGCCCCAGCGGCGACGGCCCGAGGCCTCGCGCGGGACCGGAACCACATGGCCCAGCTTCGGCTTTGCCAAGGTGAACTGCGGGTCCGCGCGCAGAGCGTCTGCGGGCAGGGGCAGGCGCTCCTCTCCTGGCTCCGGCTCCCCCTTCGCCTCGCGCATGAGTTGCAGCCGGCGGAAGACCCCGCCCGCATCCCGGTCGAGCAGCGTCAGCAGGTGATGGGCCAGCGGGGCGATCACCGCATCGCCCTCCGCCTCGACCCAGAGACGCCCCAGCATGTTCACGTCCAGCCCGCCGGACCGGAGCGAGAAATCGTCCATGTCCAGCGGCAGGCGATGGCGTTCGTGGGGATGGTCGAACGGCTGCTCCGGTGTGCGGCCGGAATGCAGCCGCTCGGCCTCGTAGAGCTTCATCGTGTTGAAGAGCACGTTCATCGAGAGGCCGACCCGGCGCTGCACCTCGGTCGCGCCGTGATCCCCGAAGGTCGTCACCGCCGAGACCAGCCAGCGGCTGTTCAGATGGTCGATCAGGAAGGCGCCATGCTCGGCCCAGAGCCGTTGGAACAAGGGGGCGGCCTGCTCCGGCTGCCCGCGGCGCCGGAGGTTCGCGATCAGCAGGCCGTGAAGCCAGAGCAGCACAGGCTCCCCGCGGAATTCCTCCATGAGTTCCCGGCACTTGTAGGCAAAACTTGATCTGGACTCCGCAAGCGCGGCAGGGGTCTCGCCGATGACCTCCGTCAACAGCGGTTTCAGGTCCATGTCGCCCGGCGGCAGGGCCTCGCCCGCGCCATAGCGGAAGGGATCGGAACGGCTCTCCATCCGGGTCAGGACCCGGCCGAAGCCGCCATAGGTCGTGCGCTGCTCGCTCGTCATGGGGCGAAGATGCGCTGCCGGATGGGACGACGCAAGATTTATCCGGTCAGGGCGGTCAGTCGGCCCGCGGGGTGGCGCTCTCGTGCCACCGTGGCCGGTAGCCTGCCGCGAGAACCGCCACCAGCGGCGCGGGCGTGAGCACGGTCCCGGGGCCATGGGGCAAGGTGAGCTTCCTCGTGTAACCCTCTGGTGTATATTCCAGAAGTGCGCCGTCCCGGATCGCGTGGGTGCGCCCCTCGCTGAGGACCATGGTGCCCGCTGGCAATCCGTCCGCCGGCGCCTCATGGCGGACCTGCTGCCGTCTGCGCGTCACCCGGGCGGCGTGAAGCACACGGTCCATCTCGCCGGCTTTCACCTGCGCACCGAAGGCCCGGCCCCAGGCCGCGCGGAAGGCCTCGTAGTCCACCCGCCGGCACTCGGCACAGACCCTGTGCCCGGCGGCCATGGCGGTGACCTCGTCGAGGAAGAAGAGCTCCGTGTAGGCGCGGGGCGACATCACCTTCCGATGCCGCCCGCGAAACGTGAGTTCGCAGGAAATCCAGTGCGGATGGCGCCACCGCGCTACCCTAAGCCTCTGGTGATCATCATGCAGGATACCGCGGTTCCCCATGAGCGTGCCCCGGGCCGGGATGGCCAGGACCTCGCCCGTGGGTTGCACGCGGTTCTGCAGTGTCACACCATCATTTCCTTCGTCGCGCTCAGCGTGATCTCGGGGTAGTCACGCTCGACACGGTCGATGTCCCACTGCAGGCGGGTCAGGTAGACCACGTCGCCGTCATGGTCGTGGGCGATGTGCTGCTTGTTCGTGTTGACGAATTTCTCCACCTCCGCCTTGGGGCCGTGGACCCAGCGAGCCGAGGTGAACTGCGAGCTCGAGAAGCGCACGGGCAGGCCGTATTCCAGCTCGATCCGGCTGCCCAGGACCTCGAACTGCAACTGGCCGACGACGCCGACGATGAAGCCCGAGCCGATGGCGGGCTTGAAGACCTTGGCCGCGCCTTCCTCGGCGAATTGCATCAGCGCCTTCTCGAGGTGCTTGGCCTTCATCGGGTCGCCCGGGCGCACCGATTGCAGCAGTTCCGGCGCGAAGCTCGGGATACCGGTCACCTTCAGCGCCTCGCCCTCGGTCAGCGTGTCACCGATGCGCAGCTGGCCGTGGTTCGGAATGCCGATGATATCCCCGGCCCAGGCCTCTTCCGCCAGTTCCCGGTCGGAGGCGAGGAAGAGCACGGGGTTCGAGATGGCCATCGGCTTCTTGCTGCGCACATGGGTCAGCTTCATGCCGCGCTGGAAATGCCCCGAGGCGAGACGGACGAAGGCCACCCGGTCGCGGTGCTTGGGGTCCATGTTGGCCTGCACCTTGAAGACGAAACCGGCGACCTTGTCCTCGTCCGGCGCGATCTGGCGCGGCTGCGCGCTCTGGACCTGCGGCTCGGGCCCGTAGGCGCCGATGCCCTCCATCAGTTCCTTCACGCCGAAGGAGTTGATCGCGGAGCCGAACCAGATCGGGGTCATATGCCCCTCCAGCACCGCCTGCGGGTTCAGCGCTGGCAGCAGTTCGCGCGCCATCTCCACCTCTTCGCGCAGCTGCGCCAGAAGGGCGGGCGGGATATGCTCTTCCATCTTCGGATCGTCGAGACCCTGGATGTTGACGCTCTCGGCGACCTTGTTCCGGTCGGCGCGGTCCATCAGCTCCAGCCGGTCGTTCAGCATGTCGTAGCAGCCCAGGAAATCGCGGCCGACGCCGATCGGCCAGGAGGCGGGGGTCACGTCGATGGCGAGGTTTTCCTGGATCTCGTCGATGATCTCGAAGACGTCCCGGCTCTCGCGGTCCATCTTGTTGCAGAAGGTCAGGATCGGCAGGTCGCGCAGGCGGCAGACCTCGAAGAGCTTGCGGGTCTGGCTTTCCACGCCCTTGGCCCCGTCGATCACCATCACGGCCGCATCCACGGCGGTCAGCGTGCGATATGTGTCCTCGGAGAAGTCCGAGTGGCCGGGCGTGTCCACGAGGTTGAAGCGGAAGTGCTTGAAATCAAAGGACATGGCCGAGGCCGAGACCGAGATCCCGCGGTCCTTCTCCATCTGCATGAAGTCCGAGCGCGTCCGGCGCGCTTCGCCCTTGGCGCGGACCTGGCCGGCCATCTGGATGGCCCCGCCGAAGAGCAGGAACTTTTCGGTCAGGGTCGTCTTGCCCGCATCCGGGTGCGAGATGATCGCGAATGTGCGACGACGCGCAATCTCGGGCGGCAGGGCGGGGCGGTTATGGGCGGTATCCAGCATGGCGCGCGTATATCTCCGCCCGCAAAACCGCGCAAGCGGCAGCGCCGGGACGCCGGGAACTTTCCACCTGCACGGCGATCGACAGGAGGCCACCGCTCACGGCAGCACACCAAGGCCCGACCAACCGCCTGCCACACCACGTCCGCCCCGGCCAAGCGTCTTCATCTTTCCTGAAATACTCCGGGGGAGTCGCGGCACGCGACGGGGGCAGCGCCCCCCGCCGCCCCCTCCGCAAGCCTTCGCGCCACGGCACAGCCCCCGGCGCCTGACACCGTCAGGCGCCCGCTGACCGGCCGGGCCGGGCAGCCAGCATCGCGTCCGGCGCAGCCGGGCCGCTTGATCAGACCTGGTTTCGGTTCAGAAATCCCGCGGCCTCACCCGCGCGAGGCCGCCCGCAGCAGGGCCGCCGCGTCTGGCCGGTCGAGCAGGGCCTCGCCCACCTCGAGGTCATGCAGCCCGTCGCCATGGCGCTTGAGCCGCGCCGCCAGCGTGGGGTCGAGGCCCTCGGGGAGGGCGGGCCGCGTGCGGCTGTCCACCAGCAGCGTCTCCGCCGCGATGCCTTCCGCGTAAATGATCTGGTGCCGGTCGAAGAGCAGCTGGAAATATTCCACGAAACCGCCGGGGCGGCTCACCACCGACTGCCCGTTCACGAGGTGGCGCGCCTTCACCAGCAGTTCGGAGCGCCCGGCGCCGAGCGTGTCGGAGCGCTGGTAGATGAAGAGCCGGTGATCCGGGCTCACCAGCAGGTCGTTCTCGTTGTTCAGCGTGCCAGCGGTGATCAGGATCGGGGCGAACTCGCCCACGGCGCGCACGGTGGACTGGCCGATCCAGCGCACCTCCTGTGCGCCGGCGTCCCGGGTCAGCACCCGGTCGCCGACCGTCAGGTCCTCGATCGCGCATTGCGCGCCCGTGGCCAGCGTGATCCGCGTGCCGCGGGTGAAGGCGACGCAGGCGACCTCGGCGAAGCGGCGCGCGGCCCCGTCGCGATCCGCGCCCACCAGCTGGTACTCGCGCTTTTCCTCCAGCGGGGCAAGCGGCAGGGCATGGACGGCCTCCACATGGCCCGCGTCGTCCACCTCGACCAGCACCAGCACCTCCACCGGCAGCCCGTCGTCGCCCATGAACGTGGCACAGCAGTCGAGGTGCAGCGCATGGCCGGGCACGCCCACCACGCTGTCGCGGGCAACCGACAGGCTGCCATCCTCGGCGGTGGCAAAGGCGAGCCGGGCCGGGCCCGTGCCGTCATGGGCATAGATATCGCCCGGCTGCAGCTCCTCGGCGAAGGACAGCGCGTCGCCCTCGTTCGCGCCCGAGACCACGCTCAGGGCATGGTCGGGAAAAACGGGGATGGACGTTGCGGGCTTGGCAATGGCAGTAATCATCTCGGACTTCCGGTCAGCAGGCTCGGGGCTTGGGCATCCCGGATCTCCGGGGCACCGCTCCGCGAGCCTAGGGCTGGATTGTGGCTGGATGCAGGCAAATCCCTGATGATTTGCCGTCATTGTTGCTTCAACCCAGTGCGTTGACCCGAAGAGCATACATCGAAACCCGAAGGGAGAGGTAAATGGATCTCGGGATCAAAGGCAAGCGCGCGCTGGTGTGCGCATCGTCCAAGGGCTTGGGCAAGGGCTGCGCGATGAAGCTGGCCGAGGCGGGTGTGAACCTCGTCATCAACGCCCGCGGCGCCGAGGCGCTGGAGGCCACCGCGGCCGAAATCCGCGAAGCGACCGGCGTCGAGGTGACAGCCGTGGCGGCCGATATCACCAGTGAAGAGGGCCGGGCCAAGGTGCTCGAGGCCTGCGGCGAGATCGACATCCTCGTCAACAACGCGGGCGGCCCGCCCCCTGGCATGTGGCAGGACTGGGAGCGCGAGGATTTCATCAAGGCGCTCGACAGCAACATGCTGACCCCGATCGCTCTGATCAAGGCGCTGGTTCCCGGCATGATGGAGCGCGGCTGGGGCCGGGTGGTGAACATCACCTCGCAATCGGTGAAATCGCCCATCGGCATCCTCGGCCTGTCGAACTCCGCCCGCGCGGGTCTGACCGGCTATGTCGCCGGCACCTCGCGGCAGGTGGCCAGCTCGGGGGTGGTGATGAACAACCTGCTGCCCGGCCTGCATGAGACCGACCGCGCCGTCTCGCTGGCCAAGGGCACCTCGGCCAAGGAGGGCATCCCCTACGAGGAGGTCATCGCCAAGCGCAACGCGGCCAACCCCACCGGCCGCATCGGCACCGCGGAAGAGTTCGGCGCCACCTGCGCCTTCATGTGCTCGCAGTACGTGGGCTTCATGATCGGCCAGAACATCCTGCTGGATGGCGGCGTGGGCAACACGACCATGTAAGCCGGCCTGCGGCTCCGGGCGCTGTCCCGGGGCCGCGCAGCCGATCCGGGATCGCAGCGTTGGACAGGTTGCGCCCTTGCATAGTCGGGCCGCCGCATCCGCGTGCGGCCCGTCTTGCCTTCCGGGGCGGGCCACACCACTGGTTTTCCGCTGTCCGCTGTCCGCTGTCCGCTGTCCGCTGTCCGCTGTCCGCTGTCCGCTCTTTCGCCGCCCTCCGTGCGCTCGACGCGACGCCCTGCCAAAGTCTTGCGCGGTATCGCGCTCGTCACGCGTTCTGCAAATTGCAAACTACCTGTTTGCAAACTCGGTACGCCCCCGGTCGCCGCCAGTCCTTGGTCTGCCCGCGGCGAAGACTTTGCAAAGCACCCCTTTGCAGTTTGCAACAGGCGCCGATCCCGCTGCTGATCCAAGCGATGCCCCTCAGGCTTGCCCAAGCCGTCCCTCCGGCGCCCCCCGGCCTTTGTCTCAGTCTCAGCCACCGCCCCTTCGCCGGGCCGTGGACACCCCCTGATCCGCCTGCTAGAGCGGTCGGAACCTGACAAAATCACTCGGCACGCCAGAGGCGCCGAAGATCGCAGCCAGCGGGGGCAGGGTGGAGACGATACCCAGACTAGAGATTCGCAACCTGATCCGCCGCTTCGACGGGCGCGCGGTGGTGGATGACGTGTCGCTCAGCGTGATGCCGGGGCAGGTGACCTGCCTGCTCGGCCCCTCGGGCTGCGGCAAGTCCACCACGCTGCGCATGATCGCGGGCGTCGAGATGCAGGACGAGGGCTCGATCTGGGTCGATGGCAAGCTGATCTGCGACACCCAGTTCCGCATCCCGCCCGAGCGCCGCTCCATCGGGCTGATGTTCCAGGACTTCGCGCTCTTCCCGCATCTTTCCGTGGCCGACAACGTGGCCTTCGGCCTCTCCGGCTCCCGCGACGAGAAACGCGCCCGGGTCGAGGAGATGCTGAAACGGGTCGATCTGCACCGCTTCCTCGACGCCTGGCCGCACAACCTCTCGGGCGGGGAACAGCAGCGCGTGGCCCTGGCCCGCGCCCTGGCGCCCAAGCCCCGCATCATGCTGATGGACGAGCCCTTCTCGGGCCTCGACAACCGCCTGCGCGACGACATCCGGGACGAGACGCTGGCCGTTCTGAAGGAAGAGGATGCCGCCGTCCTCCTCGTCACCCACGAGCCGGAAGAGGCCATGCGCATGGCCGACGAGATCGCGCTGATGCGCGATGGCAAGGTGGTGCAGCGCGGCTCTCCCTATCACATCTACAACGCCCCCGCCGACCGGCAGGCTGTCGCCTTCTTCAGCGATATCAACGTGATCCGGGGCAGGGTGCAGGGGGCCCTGACCGATACGCCCTTCGGCCAGTTCCTCGCGCCCGGCGTGCCGGACGGGCAGGAGGTGGAGATCGTGATCCGCCCCCAGCACCTCAAGATCGACTTCGATCGCAACGGCCAGGGCCCGCTGCCGACGCCACAGGACGGCACGCCCGCGCGCGGCGTGGTGGAACGTGCCCGTTTCATGGGCAACGAGAGCCTCGTGGAATTTCGCATGGATCACGACGGCTCGATCCTCAAGGCGACGGTGCCGAATGTCTTCCTGCCAAGGCCCGGCAAGCCGCTCTGGCTCACGATCCGGCGCGATCGCTGCTTCGTCTTCCCGGCCCGACGCGCGTAGACGGACACGGGACGGCCCCCCGGCGACAGGGCTCGAACCGGACAGATATAGCGCGGCGCGGCAAAAAAGCCCGTGACCCCGTCGCTTTCAACCTTTCATCCCCTCCGTCGAACCATTAGATACCGGGGACAGTCCGGGCCGACCGCGGTTGGCCCCAAATGGGAGAGCAAAGTCATGCTGAACAATATCGGTCTGCCCGGTCTTCTGCTGATCGCCGTTGTCGTGCTGGTGCTTTTCGGCCGCGGCAAGATCTCGGGCCTGATGGGCGAGGTCGGCAAGGGCATCACCGCCTTCAAGAAGGGCGTGAGCGACGGCACGAAGGAAATCGAAGACGCCAGTGCCGAAGGCGCCCGCGACGTGACGCCGGAACACAGCCCCGAGAAGACCCCGGAAACGACCAAGGACAAGGCGTAACCCGCCATGTTCGATATGGGCTGGTCCGAGCTGCTGCTCATCGGCATCGTGGCGTTGATCGTCGTCGGACCCAAGGACCTGCCGGTCCTGTTCCGGAACGTCGGCCAATTCGTCGGCAAGGCCCGTGGCATGGCGCGCGAGTTCACGCGCGCCATGGAGGACGCGGCCAAGGAATCCGGTGTGGATGACGTCACCAAGACGCTCCGTGATGCTGCGAATCCAAAACAATTCGGCCTCGACAAGCTGCGCGACGCAGCGGACCTGACGCCGAAATCCGCGAAGAAACCCGCGAACAAGGCCGCCGGCAGCAATACTGAAAACCTCTCGAAGGAGCGGGCCGAGGCCGCGGAGAAAATCCGCAACGCCGCCGCCGAACGCGCGACGCAGCGCAAGGCCGAGGAAGCCGCCGCCGCGGCGCAGCCCCAGCCGGATCCTGCGCCCGCCGCCGCTACGGCCCCCAAGCCCGATCCGGCCGCGCCCGCGCCGAACTCCGAGACTTCCTCCAAGACCGGTGACGCATGAGCCCAACCGACGAGATCGACGACAGCTCCGCCCCTCTGATCGAACACCTGGCGGAACTGCGCACGCGGCTCATCCATTCGGTCGTGGCCTTCATCGTCGCCATGGTGATCTGCTTCACCGTCTGGAACCCGATCTTCAACTTCCTGACGCAGCCGCTCTGCTCGGCACTGGCGGAACGCGGCCAGACCGGGGACTGCGGCCTGATCCTGATCAAGCTTCAGGAAGGCTTCTTCGTGGCGATCTCGATCTCGCTGCTCGGCGGGCTCTGCCTGTCCTTCCCGTATATCGCGCTTCAGATGTGGCGTTTTGTGGCGCCGGGCCTCTACAAGACTGAGAAGAACGCCTTCCTGCCGTTCCTCGTGGCCTCCCCGGTGATGTTCTTCCTCGGCGCGGCCTTCGCCTTCTACGTGGTCACGCCGATGGCCTTCGACTTCTTCCTCGGCTTCCAGCAGCCCGGCACCGTGCTGGGCGATGGCGAGGTCGAGCGAGGCGTGGCCGGCATCGCCTTCCAGGGCTCGGCGCAGGAATACCTCTCGCTGACGATCAAGTTCATCGTCGCCTTCGGCCTCTGCTTCCAGCTGCCCGTGCTGCTGACGCTCATGGGCAAGGCGGGCCTCGTCTCCGCCGAGGGCCTCGGCTCGGTGCGGAAATACGCGGTGGTCGCGATCCTCGTGCTGGCCGCCCTGGTGACCCCGCCCGACATCATCACCCAGGTGATCCTCTTCACTGTGGTCTACGGGCTCTACGAGATCTCCATCATCCTCGTGCGTCGGGTCGAGCGGAAACGCCTCGAACGCCTGCGCGAAGAAGGCCTCCTCGATGACGAGGAAGACGCGGACGAAGACCCGCTGATGGGCGAGTTCGATGACCCCGAGGACGACGCGGAAGCGACCGCGAAGCCGAAGGATGAGTGATCCCCTCGACCGGATCGCGGCGGCGCTGGAGCGGATGGCACCCGCGCCGCTGGAGGCCCCGGATTTCGCCGCGGCCGACGCCTTCGTCTGGCAGGTCGCCCCGGAACGCCTTGCCCCGGTCGGGCGGGTCAGCCGGGTCGATCTCGGCCTGCTGGTGGGCATCGACCGCTCCCGCGACATCCTGCTGGCCAATACGCTGCAATTCGCCCGTGGCCTGCCGGCCAACAACGCGCTCCTCTGGGGCGCGCGTGGCATGGGCAAGTCGAGCCTCGTGAAGGCCGTCCACGCCGAGGTGCTGCGCCAGGGCCATGCCCTCAAGGTGGTCGAGCTCCAACGTGAAGACCTGCCCACGGTCAGCCGCCTGATGTCGATCCTCGGCGGGTCAGAGGAGCGTTTCCTGCTCTTCTGCGACGACCTCTCCTTCAGCCACGACGACCAGCACTACAAGTCGCTCAAGGCCGTCCTCGACGGGGGCATCGCGGGCCGGCCCGACAACGTGCTCTTCTACGCGACCTCGAACCGCCGCCACCTGATGCCGCGCGACATGATCGAGAACGAGCGCTCCTCGGCGATCAACCCGGCGGAAGCGGTGGAGGAAAAGGTCTCCCTCTCCGACCGCTTCGGCCTCTGGCTGGGGTTCCACCCCTGCAACCAGGACGATTACCTCGCCATGATCGACGGCTACTGCGCGGCCCACGGCCTCTCGGTCGATCGCGACACGCTGCGTGCCGAGGCGATCGAATGGCAGGCCACCCGCGGCGCCCGCTCGGGCCGCGTCGCCTGGCAGTTCTTCCTCGACCTCGCCGGTCGGCATGGCGTCGCGCTGAAAACCGCAGGCTGAGCCGCCTGAGGCGGGCGCGGGGCAAGGATTTCAAGCCTCCGGCGGGGATATTTCCAAGCGAAAGATGGACCTGCCAAAATTCAACGCCCCTGCCGTTTCCGACAGGGGCGCATCTCTCGCTACGGTCATCGGCGTCCCCGCCTGTACCGCGGGATGAGCTTGACGGATCGGGGTTAAGAAACCCCTTACATCTTTCGCTTTCAAATATCCCCGCCGGAGGCCCGGCCCGTCAGGGCCGGCAGCGCCGGGCCGGAGGCCCGGCCAAGCATCCTGTGCGCCCGCAGGGCGCTCATTCCAGGAAGGGCATCGGGTCGGTGCTGTTCATCCCGCGGCGGACTTCGAAGTGCACGTAGGGCGAAGCGCCAGGGCGGATCTCTGCGATCTTGGCGCCCTGGGAGACCTGCTGGCCTTCCTTGACCGCGATGCCGGTCACGTTGGAATAGATCGTCAGCAACCCGTCGGCGTGGCGCAGCACGATCACGTGGACATTGTCGCTGTCCGAGGTGATGGCCGCAACCGAGCCTGCCTTGGCGGCCACGACGGCGCTGCCGGGCTGGGCGGCGATGTCGATCCCGTCGGTCTTGCCCTTAGTGTAGGTGCGGATGATGCTGCCCTTCACCGGGTAGACCATCTCGGACCCTGCACGGGGCGTGGTGACGCTTTGCCCGCCCGAGAGGTCGGGCGCGGCGGCGACCTGGTTGGCCTGGGCGCGGGCCTCGGCTTGCGGCACCGTCTTTTCCGCCGGAAGCGGTTCGGCCGAGCTCGGAGGCACCGGCGTGGGCGAACCGACGCCGGGGGCCTCGGTCTGTACCGCGCTGACCGGAGCAGTCTGGGCGCCGACCGGGGGGATCAGCAGGTACTGGCCCTCGCGGATCGTGAAGTTCTCGTCGAGCCCGTTCCATTCGGCCAGCGAGCGGACCGAGACCTTGTAGAGACGGGAGACGGTGAAGGCGGTCTCACCGCGCTGCACCTTGTGGCGGATCGGCTCCTCGCCGGTCTGGGCGGCCGGGGTGCGGGAGGCCGAGGCGCTCGGCGCCGGGGCTGCCGTGGGGGCGGGGGCGAGGGTGGAGGTCTGGACGTCGCTGGCGCTCGCCTCGTCGAGGGCGCGGCCCGCGACGGAGGCCACGTCGACCGTGGAGGCCGGCCGGATCGGCCCGGTGCCCACGGCGCCGGTGGCGGGCGAGGGTTCGGCGACGCGGCTCGGCAGGGCGATGATCTCGCCGTCGCGCAGCGTGTCGCCGGTCTGCAGCCCGTTGTAGCGTGCCAGGGCCTCACCGGAGGTGCCGACGCGGGCCGCGATCTTGGCCACCGTATCGCCGTCGCGGGCGACGGCAACCTGGTAATTCGGGTAGGAGATGATCCCGCGGTTGTCGGGCCGCGGGCGCGACATGGTCGCGTTGCGCGCCGCCTCCGAGGTGTTGAAGGCCCCGAGGTGGCCGCGCATGTCGAAGTCCAGCGGCTCGGTGCAGCTGGCCATCAGGGCCAGGGCCGCGCCCGCCAGCATGAGGGCGCCGTGGCGCCGTGTCTTGGGGCTCGGACGCCCTGCAATCATGGTCATGTTCGATCCCTCGCCACCCCCGCTCTGCGGGGGATACCGGCCCTTGCGCGGGCCGGGTTTGCTCCTGTCCGTGGCGCGATGCGCCGCTGCCTCTCGGGCCGGTGAGGACCCCCGGGCGGCGTCGTGAGCGCACCCTCGGGCTGTCCCGGCCGTCGTTCACCGCGCCCTGCCGCCTGTCCGGCGGTCTCAGTCCCGGCCAAGCCCCTCGAGAAGGGGCACGAAACGGACCGAGCGCAGCTCGTCGTATTCCAGCCCGGTCTCGGTGCGGCGCACGCGGATCAGGCTTTGCACCGTGTCCGACTGGCCCACGGGCAGCACCATGATACCGCCGATCTTGAGCTGGGCCAAGAGCGGCCCCGGCGGATCCTCCGCCGCGGCGGTCACGATTATGCGGTCGAAGGGCGCATGGTCCGGCAGCCCGTGCGAGCCGTCGGCGGTGAAGGTCGTGATATTGGCGATCGAGAGCGCGTCGAAGACGCCCTGCGCCTCGCGCACCAGCCGGGGGTGGCGGTCGGCGGTGTAGACGCGGCGCGCCAGCTGGCTGAGGATCGCCGCCTGATAGCCCGAGCCGGTGCCGACCTCCAGCACCTTGTCCCGGGGATGGACCTCCAGCGCCTGGGTCATCAGCCCCACCACGGAGGGCTGGCTGATGGTCTGGCCGCAGGCGATCGGCAGCGGCGTGTCCTCGTAGGCGCGCTCGGCGAAGATGCCGCGGATGAAGGCCCCGCGGTCGATCTTTTCCATGGCGTTGAGCACGCGCTTGTCGGTGACCCCGCGCGAGCGCAGGGCGAAGAGAAACTGCATCTTCCGCTCGGCGGTTGCGTCGGTCATTCGATGGCCTTCAGCGGGGCGAGCATGTCATGGGCGGTGAAGTCCGCCCGCATCGGCGTGACCGAGACATAGCCCTCGAGGTTGTCATGGGCATCCGTGCCGGGCGCGGTCTTTTCGCCCTGCTGGCCGCCCTTGACCCAGAGGAACCGGCGGCCCGAGGGCGACAGATGGGGTTCGATCCCGAACTTGGTGTAGCGCCGGAAGCCCTGCGCCGAGGCGCGCACGCCCTTGACCGAGGCCCCGGGCACGGGCGGGAAGTTGATGTTGTAGAACAGGCGGTAGTCACCGTCATCCGCGGGGCCGTGCTCCAGCACCTTGCGGACCACGTCGGCGCCATGCTGGGCGGCGGCTTCGAAGGGATCGTCGATGTTGAAGTTGTCCGGCCCGAGGAACTGCGACAGCGCCATGGCGGGGATGCCCTGCAGCGCGCCCTCGATGGCGCCGCCGAGGGTGCCGGAATAGAGCGCGTTCTCGGCCGAGTTGTTGCCGTAGTTCACCCCCGAGAGGATCAGGTCCACGTGCTGGCCGTTGAGCACGTCGTGCAGCCCGGCGAGGACACAGTCGGCGGGGGCGCCTTCGACGGCGAAGCGGCGCTCGCCCATCTTCGAGACGATCATTGGGCGGGTGTAGGAAATCATGTGGCCCACGCCCGATTGCTCGAAGGCGGGGGCGACGGTCCAGACCTCGCCCGAGGGGCCTGCGAGGGTCTCGGCAATGGCGTGGAGCGTCTTCAGACCCGGTGCGTTGATCCCGTCGTCATTGGTAATGAGAATACGCATGAATTCGCCTTCCGTCCTGGGTTGGACCCTGCATAAGCGAGGGCCGGAAGGGGGGCAAGCCGTGGCAGCCGCTGCCGCGACGGGCGTGGCATAAAAGCCGGGCAGGCAGGGGAAAGCGCGGGTTTGCAGGGCGCCCGGCGGGGCGCTCCTGGCTGCGTTCGGGCATCGGCCCGGGGCGCAGCGCGCGGGAGGGTGCAGGGGTTAACGTAGACAGTCTGCCTTGCGGGCGGACCGCGTCGGTGGCGACGCGGCCCCGGGGCCGGGCAGGCGGCCAATGTCAGGTCGCCAATGTCAGGCGAACTTGGGCAACAGCCGGGCGGCTTCGCTGTCGGGATCGGAGAGCGCCTCGCGGTCCTCGCCGGGGTGGAAGCGGCCGCGCAGGGCGGTCGGCATCGGCAGCGGCGTCAGCACGTGGACCTCGGGGCCGGTGGCCGCGGTTTCGGCCTGCCACGAGCGGGCGAGCGCGATCTGCGCGGCCTTGGTGGCGCCATAGGCCCCGTGGAAGCGGGTGGCGACGACGGGGTCGTCGAAGAAGATCGCCTTGCCTTCGGTCCCCAGCAAGGGCGCCACATAGGGCACCAGCACGCCGAGCGCGGTGACGTTGCAGGCCACGGCCTTGTCCCAGTCCTTGGCGTCGATATGGGCGGCGGGCGAAAGCGGCGGGGCCGAGATCGCGGTGTGGCACCAGAGGTCGATCTTGCCCCAGCGGTCATAGATCGAGCGGCAGAGCTGGGCCATGGCATCGCGGTTGGTGATGTCCATGGGGGCCAGCGTGGCGCTGCCGCCGGCGGATTTGATCCGGTCGTCAAGGGCTTCGAGACCGCCCACGGTGCGGGCGACGGCGACGATGTGATGGGTCGGCGCGAGAGCGGCGGCAAGCGCCGCGCCGAGCCCGCGCGAGGCACCGGTGATGAGGGCGATCTGGTCAGTCATGGCCGGGATCTGCGCGGTTTGATGCGCCGGGTCAAGTGAAACAGGCGGCGCGGCCTGCGGTGCGGCGACGCGGGCGCCGGGTGTGGTCTGGGGGGCGCGGTTTGGGGGGGAGGGGGGCGTTGTTCGCGTTCAAGGCGCATCTCTGTCGGGGTCGGGTCGATTGCCGCTAGGCCCTGTGGGTCTTCAGGAGACTGGCACGGCTGGGCGCCTCGACCCTCCGTCTTGCGCCAAGCCGCTGTCCCCTCGAAGTGTCCCGCCCGGCCGTGAGGCCGGGCAGCGCCGAGCCGCCCCCCGTCGCCAATGGCGCTCGGACCAATGGCGCACCAATGGCGACCGGCGCTATAGCGCCACCCCGCGGGACGACGCTGCCCTGCGCGAAAGCCGGAGGGCAGGTATTGGCGCGAGACTAGGGTGCGCAGCGCCAGATCGTGAAGCGGTGCCGTAGGCCGGAGAACGCGCTTGGAGCAGGGCGCTCGGGGCTTTCCTGACGCGCGAACTCCCTCGGGAGGGCCGATGTCCAGCGCAGGCGAAACCACCCCGGCGGCGGGCGGTCTCTACAGCCGCCAGAAGCAGAAGCCCCCGGACAACGAAAAAGGCGGCCCCGGGGACCGCCTTTCCAATCTCAACCAAGGTGCCTTACTCGGCGGCCTTGAGCTCGAAGCCCTTCTCGATCATGTCGGAGGGCGCCACCGGGTATTCGCCTGAGAAACAGGCGTCGCAATACTGCGGGCAGCTGTTGTTGCGGCCCTCGGCCTCGCCCACGGCGCGGTAGAGCCCGTCGAGCGAGATGAACTTGAGGCTGTCCACCGCGAGGTGATCGCGCATTTCGTCCTCCGACATGGTCGCCGCCAGCAGCTTCTCGCGCTGCGGTGTGTCCACGCCGTAGAAGCAGGGCCAGGCGGTCGGCGGGGAGGCGATGCGGAAGTGGACCTCTGCCGCGCCGGCATCGAGGATCATCTCCTTGATCTTGCGCGAGGTCGTGCCGCGCACCACCGAGTCGTCCACGAGGATGACCCGCTTGCCCTGGATCAGGGCGCGGTTCACGTTCAGCTTCAGCCGCACGCCCATGTTCCGGATCTGCTCGGTCGGCTCGATGAAGGTCCGGCCCATGTACTGGTTCCGGATGATCCCCATGCCGTAGGGAATGCCGCTCTCATGGGCGAAACCGATGGCTGCCGGGGTGCCGCTGTCGGGCACGGGGCAGACGAGGTCGGCATCGACCGGGGCCTCGCGGGCCAGTTCGACGCCGATCTGGCGCCGGGTCTCATAGACCGAGCGGCCGCCGAGGATCGAATCGGGACGCGAGAAATAGACATGTTCGAAGATGCAGAAGCGCGGCGACTGCGGGCGGAAGGGCCGGCGGCTCTCGATGCCCTTCTCGGTGATCACCACCATCTCGCCGGGCTCGATCTCGCGGATGAGTTCCGCGCCGATGATGTCGAGGGCACAGGTCTCGGAGGAGAGCACCCAGCCGTCGGCGACCTTGCCGAGGACGAGGGGGCGCACGCCGAGCGGGTCCCGCACGCCGATCAACTGCGTGCCGGTCATGGCCACGACCGAGAAGGCACCTTCGACCCGGCGCAGCGCGTCTTCCATCCGCTCGGGGATGCCGCGTTGAAGCGACCGCGCCATGAGGTGGATGATGCACTCGCTGTCCGAGGAGGACTGGAAGATCGAGCCGCGCTCGATCAGCTCGCGGCGCAGGGCCTCGGCATTGGTGATGTTGCCGTTGTGCGCGATGGCCGCGCCGCCCATGGAAAACTCGCCGAAGAAGGGCTGCACGTCGCGGATCTGCGCGGCGCCCTTGGAGCCGGCGGTGGAATAGCGCACATGCCCGATGGCCACCGGCCCGGGCAGGGTTTCCATCACCGATTGCGAGGTGAAGTTGTCGCGGATGTAACCGAAGCGGCGGGCCGAGTTGAACCCGTGCTCGGGGTGGTGGCAGACGATACCGCCCGCCTCCTGGCCCCGGTGCTGCAGCGCGTGCAGGCCGAGGGCCACGAAGTTCGACGCATCCGTGAGGCCGATCGCGCCGAAGACGCCGCACTCCTCCTTCAGCTTGTCATCGTCGAACGGGTGCCGGGGGAGGCAATCGTCGCGATCATCATCATTGAATGCAGCTTTGCCAGCGGTGGTGTCGCTGGCGGCAGAGGGCATCTGGCGGGACAAGGGGCAGCTCCGAATCCTAGCGTGACCTTGCCTTGAGTGTAGAGGCAAGGGACCGAGGTGTCACGAAACGATCACATAAGGGTCCGCGGACCCGGGGTCAACGGCCCCGGGTGCAATTGCACGGTGTTCAATACTGTGATCACGAGCCTGCGGGCGCGGTGGCAGGGGCGGGCGTCTCGGCCGGCGCCTCGCAGAAGCCGACCAGCTGTTCGTACTGCTGGGTGATCCAGCCGAGCGCGCGCTCGGGGTCTTCGTTCTCGATCTTGCCGGTGAGGCGGGCAAAGACCTGCGCCGAGCGGGAATTGTCCACCATGGGCATGTCCTGCGAGGTGATCACCGTCTCGTAGACGAAGAAGGCGATGGCCACGAGCAGGATGCCGCGCGCCACCCCGAAGAGGAAGCCGAGCGCCTGGTCGAGCGCGCCCACGGCGGAGCGCTGCACCAGCGAGGAGAAGAGCGGCGTGAAGAGCGAGGCAATCAGCAGCGCCACAGCGAAGACCACGGCGAAGGCGGTGATCACGGAGAGTTCACAGCTGTCCGAGATGAATTCGCCGATGACCGGGATTTCTTTGACCAGCGGCTGGACCTGCGGGGCAAAGATGAAGCCCAGCACCGCCGCCACGATCCAGCCCGCGATGGCGAGCGCCTCGCGCACGATGCCGCGCGAATAGGCCAGCAGCGCCGAGAGCACGATGACCGCCGCGACGATCCCGTCAATAATGGTGAAACCTTCCATCTGTCCCCGTTCCTTGCTGTCGGCCCTGCGCCTCGGCGCCAGTCACCGCGCGCGTCAGCCCGCGCCGAAAATCTCGCCCACGACCTGGGTCAGGTCTTTCATGGGCTGCTGTTTCATACCCTGATCGCTGCCCGGCGTTCCGCCGGCCGGCGTTATGGCTGAGGTGAAACCAAGTTTCTTGGCTTCTTTCAACCTGTTTTCCCATTGGCTCACCGGACGTAGCGCGCCGGAGAGGGAAATCTCTCCGAAAACGACCGTATGTGCATCCAGGGCCACATCCTCGCGCGCCGAAAGCAGCGCCGCCGCCACCGCAAGATCCGCGGCCGGTTCGGTAATCTTCATGCCGCCCGCGACGTTGAGATAGACGTCGAGACCCGCGAAGGGGATCCCGCAGCGTGCCTCCAGCACGGCAAGGATCATGGCGAGCCGCCCGCCGTCCCAGCCCACGACCGAGCGCCGCGGCTGGCTGTGGGGCGTGGGCGCCACGAGGGCCTGGAATTCCACCAGGACGGGGCGGGTGCCCTCGATCCCGGCAAAGACGACCGAACCGGCCGAGGGCTCGCCCCGGTCGGAGAGGAAGAGCGCGGAGGGGTTCGCCACCTCCGCCAGCCCGCCGCCGGTCATCTCGAAGACGCCGATCTCGTCCGCGGGGCCGAAGCGGTTCTTCACCGCGCGCAGGATGCGGAACTGGTGGCCGCGTTCGCCTTCGAAATAGAGCACGGTGTCCACCATGTGCTCCACCACCCGGGGGCCCGCGATCTGGCCCTCCTTCGTTACATGGCCCACGAGGATCACGGAACAGCCGCGCCGCTTGGCGAAGGTGGTGAGCTCATGGGCGGCCGCGCGGACCTGGCTGACCGAGCCGGGCGCGCTGTCCACGGTGTCGGACCACATGGTCTGGATCGAATCAATGATCACGAGGTCGGGGCGTTCGGCATCGAGCGTGGTCAGGATGTCGCGCAGCGAAGTCTCGCTGGCGAGCGCCACCGGGGCCTGGCCGAGGCCCAGCCTCTGGGCCCGCATCCGCACCTGTGCCGCCGCTTCCTCGCCGGAGATATAGACCGTCTTGAGCCCGTTCTGCGCGAAGCGCGCCGCCGCCTGCAGGAGCAGGGTGGATTTCCCGATCCCCGGATCGCCGCCCACGAGGATCGCGGAGGCCGGCACAAGGCCGCCGCCGAGGACGCGGTCGAGTTCCTCCAGCTTCGAGGAGGTGCGCGGCGGGGGCGTTTCCTGCGCCGCAAGGTCGGTCAGCTGAAGCCGGGTCCCGCGGGCCTTGAGCCCCTTGGCGCCCGGGCCGGTGCTGAGCGGGGCCTCCTCGGCGATGGAATTCCATGCGCCACAGGCTTCGCACTGGCCCGACCACTTGGACTGGGTCGCGCCGCAGACAGAACAGGTGAAGATGCGTGTTTTCGCCATGCCCTGTCTTGCCGCAGCGCGGCGGGGCGGTCAAATGCGATGTTCGGCCAGAGTGGGGTTGTGGCGTCGGATTGTGGAGCGGGAATGGGGCGGCTTGAGGGGCGCTGCGCCGGTGGCTCGGGAGGGCTCAGGCTGGGACAGGGGGGCTGTCTGCCCCCCTTGGCCCGCGCTGCGGGCCAATTCCCCCCGAGGATATTTCGGAAACGGAAAGCTGCTGGGTGTTATTCCGCCGCCTTGGCCATGCCCACGACATTGCCGGGGCGCTCGAGGCCTGCCATGCCCATCTGCAGCTCGGGCAGGAGGTCGTTCAACTCGGCCTTCAGGCGGTTGAGCTGGCTTTCGGCCACGGCCTCTTCCATCTCCACCGCATCGCGCCAGCCGCGGATCTCCTGCATGGCGATCTTGGCCTGGTCGAGGCGTTCGTTGAAGAGGGCGACCTCCTCCTGCCGCTGGCGCAGGAAGGTGCGGGCCCGCTCGACCTTCTCGTCCGAATAGGTCTCGGCCAGCTCGTGGCTCACCTGGCTCATCTGGGCGGCGGATTCGAGGATGCCGGGCTCCAGCCCGCCGAGATCGGGGTGGTCACGCAGGAAGGCGATCCGGTCGCGGACCTCGTCGAACTGGGAGGAGAGGCGGAAGGTTCCGGTGCGGTCGGCGGCATGGGCCGCATGATAGGCCCGTGCCACGTCTTCCATCGACATGTGGAACCGCCGGTGGGAGCCCTCGAGGCGCATCACCCGGCCGTGCAGCGGCGCGTAGGCCGCAAGCGCGAGGAGCACCAGCGTCAGGCCGATCTGGACCGACTGACCCGCAGCGGGCAGCGCGGTCTCGCCGAAGGCGGCGTCGATCTGCAGCCAGGGCAACCAGCCCGCGACGGCGGAAAGTGTCGTGACAGTGGCGGCGAGTGTCAGCCCGAGGAGAAGGGCGAGACCGGCGGCCTGGATCAGCGGCAGGGCGGTGCGGGTTAAGGACGAGGGGGCAGTTCGGCTGGACATGGCAACTCCTCCGGTTGAGCATCGAAGTCGGCAAGTTTCTGCCGATTTCTTCCCCAACAGTACCACGGATGCTTTGGTTCCGGCGCCTACGTCATTTTTTATTAACGATTTTCTTGGTGAGGCTCGAAAGACCCAGCGAGGCGAGGGTGCAGAAGGTGAAGAGCCAGAGGCCCCAGGCGCTCTCCACGTGGCCAAGTCCGATGCCCTTCACCAGCGTAATGTAGAGCGCCACGAGGAAGACATCCGCCATGGCGAGCCGCCCCAGCGCACTCACCGGCCCGAGCAGCCAGACCGGCGCGCGGTCGAGGTGAATCATCAGCAATGCCAGTGTCTTGGCCGCCGGAGCTAGCAGGGCGAAGAGCGCCACCAGCAGGGCGAGGAGCGGATCGGAGGGCCAGAGCGCGCGCAGGCCCGAGAGCACGGAGATCTCGCTCAGCCCGAAGATGGGCAGCACGCCCGCCCTGGCCAGTGGTGCCACCCATGCGATGGGATAGAGCACCAGCAGCGCCGCATTCGCGATGATCAAAAGACGTGGCACCTGTCCCATCCACTGTTCCCAAATATCCCCGCCGGAGGCGCCGACCGCGCGGCAGGCGCTCTCCGATCCCGGAGGCACGCAGACGGTCAGCGCATCAGGTCAGCGGGCCGGATCAGCGGATGATCTCAAGGGGCAGACCCGACAATCCGCCGCAGCCACCCGATCCGGCAGTGCGACTCAGCGGACCGGATCGATCGGTCCCTCGGCGCGGCCGTGGATGAACTGGTCGAGGTAGGGGTCGCCCGAGGCGTCCATCTGCGCCACCGGACCGGTCCAGCGGATCTTGCCCGCGTGCAGCATCGCCACGTTGTCGGCAATCGCCCGGACCGAGGACATGTCATGGGTGATGGTGACGGCGGTCGCGCCCATCTCGACCACGATCTCGCGGATCAGGTCGTTGATCACGCCGGACATGATCGGATCGAGGCCGGTGGTGGGCTCGTCGAAGAAGATCACCTCCGGATCGGCGGCAATGGCACGGGCGAGGCCCACGCGCTTCTGCATCCCGCCCGAGAGCTCCGCCGGGAAACGATCCGCCACTTCGGGGCCCAGGCCCACGCGGCGCAGCTTCTCCACCGCGATCTCCCGCGCCTCGGCCTTGGGCCGCTTCAGCGCGCCGCGCAGCAGCCGGAAGGCCACGTTCTGCCAGACCGGGAGCGAGTCGAAGAGCGCCGCGCCCTGGAACAGCATCCCGAAACGGGCGAGGAAGGCATCCCTGTCCCCGCCGGAGGCGGTGTCCTGTCCGTCGACGTAGATCCTGCCGCTGTCGGGTGTCACCAGCCCCAGCACGCATTTCAGCGCCACCGACTTGCCCGTGCCGGAGCCGCCGATGATCACCATGGAGGTGCCCTTGTCGACCTCCAGGTTCAGGCCGCGCAGCACCGCGTTGGTGCCAAAGGTCTTATGGACGTCTTCGAAGCGGATCATATCGAGAAGAAGGCCCCCGTCAGCGCCACGTTGGCGGCGAGGATCAGCACCGAGGCCGCCTCGACCGAGGATTTCGTCGCCCGGCCCACGCCCTGCGCGCCACGGCCCGACTGCATGCCGGCGTAGCAGCCCATGGTCGCCGCGATGACGCCGAAGACCGCGCCCTTGACCAGCGAGGAGATCACGTCGAGCGGTTCGAGGAAGTCGACCGTGTTGCGGATGTAGACCGCGCCGTTGAAGTCGAGGTTGTTCACCGCGACGGTGTAGCCGCCGAGGATGCCGATGATGTCGCCGAGGCCCACCAGCAGCGGCACGCAGATCAGCGCCGCCAGCACCCGGGGTGCCACGAGGTATTTCATCGGATGGGTCGAGAGGGTGGTGAGCGCGTCGATCTGCTCGGTCACCTTCATGGTCGCGATTTCGGCCGCGATGGAGGAGGTGACCCGGGCGGCGATCATCAGCCCCACCAGCACCGGCCCCAACTCGCGCACGATGCCGAGCGCCACGATCTGCGGCACCACGGCCTGCGCATCGAAGCGCGAGCCGCCGGCGTAGATCTGCAGCGCGAGCGCCGCACCGGTGAAGATCGCGGTCATCCCCACAACGGGCAGCGAGAGCCAGCCGATGTGGAGCAGCGCGTTGAGGAGTTCACGCCCGTAGAAGGGCGGGCGCAGCATGTGGCTGAAGGCACGCGCGGTGAACAGCACCACGCGCCCGATGGTGGCGAGGGCCGCGAGGACCCGGCGACCGATCCCCGCCAGTAGATGCGCGATCACACTCATGCGCCGAGGTACTGCCGCTTGTAGCGGGCCCCGAGGGCGGTGAAGAGCTCGTAGCCGATGGTGCCGCCCAGATCGGCCAGCACGTCGGTGTTCTGCTGCGGGCCCATCAGGGTGAGGACCTCGGGCACGGTCTCGAGGTGGGTGACCTCGGCGGTGATCAGGTCCATGGAGATCCGGCCGCGCAGCGGGCAGGGGATGTCGCCTGCATAGACATTGGCGCCCAGGGCAAAGGCCCGGTGCAGGCCATCGGCATAGCCGGCCGACAGCGTCGCGATCTTTGCGGGGGCCCCGGCGGTCCAGGTGTTGCCGTATCCAACCGTCTCGCCGGGCTGGACCTCGCGGGTCTGGATCACCGGCAGGTCGAGGGTGATGACATTCTCGGCCGCGGCAAAGGGCAGGCCGCCGTACATGCCGACGCCCGCGCGGGTCACGTCGAAGTGGTAGTCCGGGCCCAGCAGGATGCCACCGGTGGCCGCGAGCGAGCGCGGGACCGAGAGACCTTCGGTCATCTCCTTGAAATTCTTGAGCTGATGCGCGTTCATCGGATGGTCGGGCTCATCCGCGCAGGCGAGGTGCGACATGATGAGACGCGGGTTCTGCTGCAGCGCGATGTCGCGGAGCGCCGCCCATTCGGCGGCCTCCATGCCCAGGCGGTTCATGCCGCTGTCGAGCTGGATGCCGAAGGGATGGCCCGGCAGGGATTCCACGTGGCGCAGCATCTGGTCGATGGAGTTGATCATCGGGACCAGTTTCAGCTCGCGGATCATCGCGGTGTCGCCCGCCATATGGCCGGAGAAGACGCCGATCTCGGGGCCGTCGCCAAGCGCCTGCCGGACGGCAGCGCCTTCCTCGACGGTGGCGATGAAGAACTTGCGGGCGCCTGCGCGCGCGAGGGCCGTGGCGACCTGAGCCGCCCCCATGCCATATCCGTTGCCCTTCACCACGGCGCCGGTCTCGACAGGTCCGGCAGAGAGGGCATCCAGCGCACGCCAGTTGCGAGCGAGCGCGTCGAGGTCGATGGTCAGCGTTCCAGTGCTCATGGAGGTCTTTTGGCCCTCCGCGCGGAGCGGCGCAAGGGGAAGTTCCGCCAGCGGGCGACAGGGTGCCATGCGGCAGGCGGGTGGGTGCCGCGATCTTGATCGCAGGTGAGGCGGTGATGCGGCGCATGTGCCCGCCGCAGCGCTGCTCCGGGTGCGGGGCCTGCGCCCTACGGCTCCCAGCCGTCCCGGTAGCGTTGCCAGATCTTCTCCCCCACGAGGCAGTCATAGCCGCCGTCGGCGGTGGCATATTGTGCCGGGCGCAGGGGCGCGCCGGTCAGCGCCTCGGGCAGGGGCCAGCCACGACTGGCGCGCCCGGTGCCGGGGACGGGCAGGGTGCCCCCTATCGTTTCGGGCAGATTTGCAGGCCCGTTTTCAGGCACGTTTTCAGGCCCGTTTTCAGGCGTGGCGCGGGCAAACTGCGGAGCCTCGGGCACCAGGCCCGAGATCTCCATCACCAGCTTGCGCTGCACCGCATCCCCGAAGCTCGCCCATTCGGTCACCGGCACCACGAAGGCCCCGGGCCCGCCGATCACGCAGGCGGCATAGTACTTGTCGAGGTCCTCCAGGTGCCACTGGCCGCCGATCCCCTCGCGGGTCATGAGCGGCAGACCGTTCACCACGATCCCGCGGGCCAGTGCCGCATCGCGGGCCACGGTGACCGCGCCGCCCTCGTTGTTGGGCCCGTCGCCGGAGATGTCGATCACCTGTCGCAGCCCGATGTAGCCGTTGCCGTCGAACATCAGTGCGCCGTTGCGCAGCGCCGAGGCAATCGAGGTGCGCCGCATCCCGGGCAGCGTGTGGCTGAGGATGATGCCGGCGAAGGCCTCGGCATCTTCGCGGGTCCGCAGCACCTGCCAGTCGGCCACGACGCGCTGGTTGCCGTCGCCGGCCCACTCCACGTAGGCGACCGCGATATTGCCGATGAAACCGTCCCCGATGACGCCCAGCACCGCATCGGAGGTCAGGGCCGCGGCATAGCCGCGACGCTGGATGTCGAGTTCCCGGGGGGACATGGACCGGGACACATCGACCAGCAGCAGCAATTCGACGTCGACTTCCACCGAATTGCGCCAGTCGTCCTGGGCCTGCGCCATGAGCGGCAACGTTCCCAGGAGAGAAAGAAGCATCACACCGATTTTTCGCATGACACCAGTGTCCGCCCGAAGCTGACCAAACGTAAACGAAAAGTGACATCTGCACGAAAAGGTGATGACCATTTGCGCGATTCCGGAGCAGGGAGAGGCGGATGCTCCAAGCCTCGCACAGGACCCCTGAGAGACAGTTAACCGCCCACGGGGCTTTCGGTCCGGGGCGGTTTTCCATTTTTTGGCAGTGTCTTGCGGGGTGATCTTCGATCAGAAGCCCTCGTCGCCGCCTTCCTGCCACTGTTTCGCGAGGTTGCCGAAGCGGGTGAAGCGGCCCTCGAAGCTCAGCTCGACCGAGCCGATGGGACCGTGACGCTGCTTGCCGATGATCACCTCGGCCTTGCCGTGCAGGCGGCTCATCCGCTCCTGCCAGGCGGCGATCTCGTCCAGCTTGTCGTCGGAGGGCTTTTCCCGCTCCACGTAGTATTCCTCGCGGAACACGAACATGACCACGTCGGCATCCTGCTCGATCGAGCCCGATTCCCGAAGGTCCGACAGCTGCGGGCGTTTGTCGTCTCGGCTTTCCACCGTCCGCGACAGCTGGGACAGCGCGATGACGGGGATGTTGAGCTCCTTCGCGATGGCCTTGAGACCCATCGAGATCTCGGCGATCTCCTGCACCCGGTTGTCGGCGGTGCCGCGCACCAGCTGCAGGTAGTCCACGATCAGCAGGTCGAGGCCATGGGTCCGCTTCAGCCGCCGCGCCCGCGCCGCCAGCTGCGCGATCGGAATCGCGGGGGTGTCGTCGATGAAGAGCGGGCAGGCCTCCAGCGACTTGGCGGCCTCCACGAAGCGGCGGAACTCGGTCTCGGTCATGTCACCGCGGCGGATCTGCTCCGAGGGCACTTCGGCGGCCTCGGAGAGGATACGCGCGGCCAGCTGCTCGGCCGACATCTCGAGCGAGTAGAAGCCCACGACGCCGCCTTCGATCGTGCCTTCCTGCCCGTCGGGCTTGGTGCCCCGGCGATAGGCCTTGGCCACGTTGAAGGCGATGTTGGTGGCGAGCGAGGTTTTCCCCATCGAGGGGCGCCCGGCGAGGATCAGAAGGTCCGAGGGGTGCAGGCCGCCCAGCTTCTTGTCCATGTCGATGAGCCCGGTCGAGACCCCGGCAAGGCCGCCTTCGCGCTGGTAGGCGGCGTTGGCCACGTTCACCGCATCGGTCACGGCGCGCAGGAAGGAGACGAAGCCGCTCTCGGTCGAGCCCTGCTCGGAGAGCTTGTAGAGCGCCTGTTCCGCCTGGACGATCTGATCGCGCGGGTCGTTCTGCACCTCGACCTTGGTGGCCTTGGCCTCGATGTCGCGGCCCAGCCCGATGAGCTGGCGGCGGATCGCCATGTCATAGATCATCTGGGCGTAGTCGCGCACCGCGTAGGCCGCCACGGCGGAGCCGGCGAGCCGCACGAGATAGGCGGGGCCGCCCACTTCCTTCAGCCCCTCGTCATCCTCGAGGAAGGCCTTCAGCGTGACCGGCGAGGCGAGGTTGTTCTTGGCGATCCGGGCGGCCGCGATCTCGAAGATCCGCGCATGGAGGGGGTCGTAGAAATGCTTCGGCCCGATGACCTGTGCCACCTTGTCGTAGACATCGTTGTTGGTGAGGATCGCGCCCAGCAACTGCTGTTCGGCCTCGATGGAATGGGGCATCGGATCGACGGCCGCGGCCTCCACGTTGCCCGCTGCCTCGCTGCCCGTCGGATCGAAGGTGTTCTGGTTCATGCCTGTTCCGCTGTCGCTCGCCTGCCGCGGGCACTGCCCGTGCCGCGGTCTTGTCCCCAAGGATCGTCTTCCGGCGTCCCCTGCCGGACCCGCCGCGCCGTTGGCCGGTGCTGTCGCACCGGGTCGCGCCCTGCCGGGTCTTCGTCATAGGCCAAGGGCCCGGTGCACCGCAATCGGGATAACCCTGTGGACCGCCTGTGCATAACCTGTGCATAACTTGCCGTCGCAACATCTTGCGCCGCATCGGCCCCATCCGTCAAGATTTCGGAGAATTTGAGCAGGCCTCCGCTAGGGCTCCGGCGGGAGGTCGCCGGAAAGCAACACCCCCCGCCCATGGCTTGGGCAGGGGGTGTGTCAATCTCCGTGCGGGGCGTGCCTCGGGGCGTCCCGTGGGGCGTCCGGGGCCGCCCCTGTCCGCTTCGCGGCCCGAATCCTTGGGCCCGACGTTCTTGGAGGACCGAATCGTGGCACCGCGCGGGGCGGGCTGTTCAGGCCTGCATCCTTGCGTCCTGCCAGCCGGTGGGGTCGTTCAGGAAGGCCTCGACCTCGTTCAGCGTCTCCTCGGAGAAGGCCTTGCGGCGCCGTGCCTCGGCCAGCACGTCCCACCAGGTGCAGAGGTAGTGCAGGCTGACGCCGTGATCGCCCAGGACCTTTTCGGTCTGCGGGAAGATGCCATAGTAGAAGATCACCGCCGTATGGGCGCAGGAGGCGCCGGTGTCGCGGATCGCGTTCACGAAGGAGATCTTCGAGCCGCCGTCGGTGGTGAGATCCTCGACCAGCAGCACGCGCTCGCCCTCGGACATGGCGCCCTCGATCCGGGCATTGCGGCCATAGCCCTTGGGCTTCTTGCGCACGTAGGTCATGGGCAGCGACATCCGCTCGGCCACAAGGGCCGCGAAGGGGATGCCCGCCGTCTCGCCGCCCGCGACGTTGTCGAAGGCCTCGAGACCCGCGTTGCGCATGACGGTCATGGCGAGGAAGTCCATCAGCGTCGAGCGGATGCGCGGGAAGGAGATCAGCTTGCGGCAGTCGATATAGGTCGGGCCCGGCTTGCCGGAGGCATAGATATAGGGCTCGTCCGAATTGAAGTGCACCGCCTGGATATCCAGCAGCATGCCCGCGGTCAGCCGGGCGATTTCCTCTTGCGACGGATAGGAGGAAGGGATCATCGCATGTCTCCTTGAGATCTCTCGTCGATTTCCGTTTTCCAAATATCCCCGCCGGAGGCTTCCGAAGCGCAGCTTCGGCTCTCTTGCGCGTCTTCGCGGCCGGGGTTCCGGCCGGAGGGGGTGCGCAGAGATTTCAAGCCTCCGGCGGGGATATTTTCGAAACGGAAATGCATCAGCCGACCACGTCCCAGTTGATCGGGTGGCCGGGGTCGAAATGGGTCACGGGGCCTTCGCCGGTGGCGAGCTTGCCGGCGAGGGAGCGCGCGGTGCCCTTGGCCAGCGTCAGCGTGCCGTCGTTCACCGGCAGGCCGTAGAAGGCGGGGCCGTGGAGCGAGGCGAAGCCTTCGAGGCGGTCGAGCGCGTTCTCCTCCTCGAAGACATGGGCCAGCAGGGCCATGGTGTTCGTGGCGGTGAAGCAGCCGGCGCAGCCGCAGGCCTGTTCCTTGTTCGGATCGGTATGCGGCGCGCTGTCGGTGCCGAGGAAGTAGCGCGCATCGCCCGAGGTCGCGGCCTTGCGCAGGGCCTCCTGGTGGGAGGCGCGCTTGGCGACCGGCAGGCAGTAGTAATGCGGTTTGATCCCGCCCACGAGGATGTGGTTGCGGTTGATCATCAGGTGGTGCGTGGTGATCGTCGCGCCGAGGTTGCTCTCGTGCGCGGCGACGTAGTCCACGGCGTCGGAGGTGGTGATATGTTCCATCACGACCTTCAGGCCGGGCGTGGCGCGGCGGATCGGATCGAGCACGGTCTCGATGAAGACGGCCTCGCGGTCGAAGATGTCGACCTCATGCGCCGTCACCTCGCCGTGGGTGCACAGCGGCAGGCCGATCTCGGCCATCTTCTCGAAGACGGGACGGACCTTGTCGAAGTCGCGCACGCCGGAGTGCGAATTCGTGGTCGCGCCCGCAGGGTAGAGCTTCACCGCCTTCACGAGGCCCGAGGCGTGGGCCGCGGCCACGTCGGCCGGATCGGTGTCCTCGGTCAGGTAGAGCGTCATCAGCGGCTCGAAGCTCATGCCCTCGGGCAGCGCGGCCATGATCCGCTCGCGATAGCTTGCGGCCTGCGCCCCGGTGACCACCGGCGGCACGAGGTTCGGCATGATGATCGCGCGGGCGAAATGGCGCGCGGTCTCGGGCAATACGGCCTTGAGCATCTCGCCATCGCGCAGATGCAGGTGCCAGTCGTCGGGGCGGCGAAGCGTGATCCTGTCCATGGCCCCGCGCTTACAACAGGTCCGCCGCGCACGCCAGCGTCTATCGGGCGGTTTGGCCCCGCGCGCACGCCGGTTGCGGGCTCTCGCCGCGGGCGCGTCGGGGGATGGTGCTGAAACGGGCGCAGGTCTGGCGGATGTTCCGGCCTGCGCCCGGTATCGGGGGCCCGATGTCAGGGGTCATGAAAGGGACCTTGAAAGCGGCGTGCCGGGGCCTTCGATTTGAGCCCTGCCGGGTCGGGTGCGCGGCGGCTGGTTTCAGCAGACCTCGCGGTCCTCGGCCATCTCGGGGGCGTCGTGGTCGAGCCGTTCCAGCCGTTCCAGCCGGCGGGCGAAGCGCGGGGCCTTCATCCGGGCCAGCACGTTGCGGCAGAGGGCGCGCACCAGTTCCAGCCGGTTGTCCACGTCGAGGGCGGCCAGAACGTTGCGCAGGTAGGGCGGGTAGTCGCGCCGGGCGCGCCAGAGGCGGGCAAAGCGGGCCTCGTCCAGCTCGTCGCGCATCAGCGCCTCGATCAGCGGGATCAGCGTGCCCATGGCCAGCAGGTCGGTCTGCAGCGCATCTCCGGCCAGCCGCATCCGCAGCTTGGTGACATTGGGCCGGGTGAAGAGCGCCGCGTGCATCGCGTCGAGCTCCTCTGTCTGGTCGTAGATCACGAAGGCCTTGTCTGCGGCTTCCAGCATGTCCGGGGCGTAGCCGTAGCGCGAGGTGAAATCGGTGCGGCGCATGTCGGTGAACCGGTCATCCCAGACCGCGATCCGCGGATCAAGCGTGGCCTGCGGCTGGATCGCCAGTACCCGCGCCCCGGGGGCGGCCACGGAATAGGCGGCGGCGGCATAGCCGCAGGGGCCGGCGCCGTAGAACACGACCTCCTCGAAATCCTCGAAGAACCCGTCGTCGATCAGCCGGTCGATGTAGCGATAGATCGTCTCGGCCCGGAACCAGGTGTCTTCCTTGCAGGCGATCAGCAGGTGCGACCAGCCGGTCCGTTCCACCAGGTGCCAGCCCAGGGGGCGGGCGTCCTCATGCAGGCTGCCGATGCCGCCCGTGGTCTCGAAGGTGACGAGCAGGCTGGTGCCGGCATCGCAGAAGGCGGCGAAGTGGCGCTCTCCGAGCGGTTCGAAGTAGCCGGCCTCCTCGGCGACCTGCTCGAGCGCCTGCATCCAGGCCGCACGGCTGTCTTTCGGCAGGGGGTGATCGATGCCTTCGGGAATATCCTGCATGTCGGGTCTCATTGTTCCTCGTCCTGTGTCGCGTGGCGGCGACACGTCAGACACGTGCGAGCCTAGGGATAGTTTCCGATTCAGGCAAAATTTCGTTGGCACAAAGGGATTTCTCCGCCCGATGGCCTTATTCAAGCTATGGTTGTCGTGGCGTCAACTCGGCTCATCCGCACCTTGTGGCGGGGTCCCGCGGGAGATCAGGAACCGCGCCTGCTTGAGGCTGAGCGGCCGGGTCGGGGGGCAGAGCATCAGGCGGCCCATGAGGGCGCGATAGGGCTCCTGTGTCATCAGGTGATCGAAGCGGGCCCGGCGCCAGGCGACGGCGGCATGGTGCAGACGCGCGGTCTCCGCGTCTCCGATGAGCGCCGCGCGCAGGTCCCGGGCCGGGCCGGCGAGGGCGGAGATTGAGCTGTCTTCCGCGTCGTTGAAGTTCCGCTCCACCCAGTAGTCGAGGCCCAGCTGGTCGTCGCCGTGCACGGCACGGCCCCGGTCCGCCTTGAGCAGGTAGCTCTCCATCGCGCCGAGGGGGTAGTGGTTGAGTTGCACCATCCCGTAGTTGTCACGTCCGAAGTTCGAGAAGATGCGCCGCCGGTGGAACTGCGCGTCCAGTTCCAGCCCGCGGCCATCGAACCAGCGGACGGCCCTGGCCCCCTCGGGCGTCAGCCCGCGCGGACGATGCACGCCGAGGCGGCGGTAGCTGCCGTCATTGCGGTAGAGCGTCTTGAACATCGCGGCGCGCCAGGGCCAGTAGAGCACCGCGGGTGCGGCCCTTGTAAAGGCCAGCGGCACGGGGACGTCGCGATACCGGATCTCGCCGGCATTGCCGAAGAGCCGCCATGTCAGGGTGATCGCCGTGGCCTCGGGCAGGGCCTCGATCAGCGCGGGCAGGCTGTGGTTGCCGATCTTCACGTTGACGAATTCGTCCACGTCGAGGGGCAGCAACCAGTCCGCCTGCGCGACAAGGGGATGCCGCTCGGCGCGCTGAAGGGCGGTGAACTGCACGCCTCGGCTGTCGTAGGGGCCGGGGTTGCGGACATGGGTCAGCACGCCACGCGTCTGCAACCGGTCCAGCAGCACATCGGTGCCATCCTCGCAATCGTTCGAGAAGACGAGCATGTCGGTGATCCCCGCCGCACGGTGGTGGGCGATCCAGTCGAGCAGGAAGGCGGCCTCGTTGCGGACGGTGAGAATGGCGAGGATGCGGGTCACGGGCGGCGGCTCCTTGCGGACGGCGGGCTGGGGGAAGGGTTCCGGTGGTTCGGCGGTGCTGTCAAGGAGGCACGGCGGGGCGCGGTTGGGGACGAGCGCAGGGGCAGGGTGCGGCGCCCTCGACCCGCAGGGTGGCGGGGCCCGGAGACGCGGGGGCTGGGACACCTGCGTGGCGGATTGCGTGTAGCGGCTCGGGCCTTCTCCGGGTCTTACTCTCCGGGTACTAGTTGTCCACGTCGAGCGCGAGGGCATAGGCGACCCGCTCGGTCGGGGTCAGCTTCACCTCCAGCGCCTGCCGGTAGAGGTCTGCGAACTCGGGCTCCGCGTGCAGTTCCTCGGCCTTGGCGCGGTGCCAGGCCTGGCCCGCCTCATGCAGGCGGCGCAGCTCTGCGTCCTGCAACAGGCGGTCCATCTCGGCACGCAGGCGCGGGAGGTTGCGCTTGATGGTCAGGTCGCGGTGGTCGGACCAGTCCATGCGGATCCAGTAGTTCAGCCCGATCGCGCGGTCCACGTGCAGGGCGCGGCCCCGCTGGCGCTTGATCAGGTAGCTTTCGGCCGAGCGCAGGGCATAGTGGTTCAGCTGCACGAGGTCATAGCCGATGGACCGCTTGGAGTTGCGCCAGCCGTTCCTGAGCACTTCGCGGGTCATCTCCTGCCCGGAGCCGTTGAACCAGCGGACCTCGTCGGCGAGGTCCTTCACCAGCTTGTTGGGCCGGTGGCAGGAAAGCTTCCTGTAGGCGCCGATATTGCGGAACAGCGTCTTGAAGCCCCATGCGGTGTGCGGTTTGGGGCAGTATTTCGGCGCGGCGGTATCGAACTGCTCGATCACGAAGGCCTCGGACAGCCGGGTGACGCCGTTGTGCCCGAAGAGCCGCCAGGTCATCGCTATATTGGTGGCGGCGGGCATGGCGGCGTAGAGATCGGAGAGCGTGCCATTGCCGCAGCGGATGTTCACGAACTCGTCCACGTCGATATGGGCGACCCAGTCGGCGGTGCGGATCACCTCTTCCTCCAGCGCGGCGTCCAGCGCCCATTGCTGGGGGGAGTTGCCCTGCCAGCCGTCGTTGTCGCGGTGATGGAGCAGGCCCATGGCGTCGAGCCGCTTCAGGATCGCGTCGGTGCCGTCGGTGCAGTCGTTGGTGTAGATCAGGAAGCTGTCGAAGCCGACGGCGCGGTGGTAGGCGATCCATTCGAGGATATAGGGCGCCTCGTTCTTCATGCAGCCGACGATGACATTGCCGCTGCGCCCCTGCGCCGGGGGGCTGTGGTCTGCGGCGAGGTACGGCGCCTCGGCGTGATCCTCCTTCAGCCTGCCCAGACGGTTGTGGGGGCGGAAGGGCGATGACTGAAGGCTCTCGAAGTTCAGCGCGGCCCGGTCGGAGAGCAGCTTCGAGGCCACGGGCGACAGCTCGGCCTTGGGGGCCTCGGCGGCTTTGCGTGCGGCGGCTTCGGCCTTCGTGGCCTCTGCCTTCAGCTTTCGGATGCGCCAGTACTGGGACAGCAGGTAGGCGGAAGGCCGGTAACCCTGCCCGGCGGGGGCCTCTGCGTAGAGGGGCTGCGCCGGGTCTGGCGTCATGCCCGGCTGTGTCAGGCCGGGGTGGTTGGCGAGCAGCTCCAGCATGTCGGGTGCGAAGAGCCGGGAGATCGGTGCGAGCGCACCGGGAGAGACAGGCGCGCCGTCGGTCCGCGTGTCTTCGACAATGGTACGGCAGAGCTGGCGGGGCAGGGTCAGCCCCTCGACCTCCTGCACCCGGAAGAGCAGCGCGTTCATCTGCCGCGCCCGGGCCAGCCAGGCATCGGAGGGGAAGACCGGCGGCTCGCAGCGTTCGGCCTTGCCGATCACCGGTTCGATGCCGAAGGCGGCGCGCAACTCGCCGATCCCGCCCCGGGTGCAGAGCGCATCGGTGTTGAGACTCCGCAGCGCCACACGTCCCGTGCCGAAGACCCCCTCCCAGTGCCGCACGAGCGCGGCGTAGTCGAGCCAGGCGGGCGGGGCCTGCGTGGCGCTGTAGCGCCCGGTCCCGGGGGCGTTCGGCAGGGCGGCCTCCCGCGCGACGTCCCACCAGCGGCCGGGCAGGCCCACGTCGCGGCCCGCGATGATCCCTGCGGCCAGCTCCAGCTCCGCCTCCAGTCCGCGGGTCCGCCCCTCCAGCACCTGCGCGGCGTAGTGGCGGGCAAGCTGGCGGGCGGGCTCGTCCACATGGGCGACAATGCGGATGTCGTCGGAGAGCGGGGAAAGCATGTCGCGCAGCCGCTCCAGTTCCGAAACCTCGGTCAGGCTCGCAAGCTGGTGGGCGGTCAGGATCATCTGCGCGGGATTGGCGGCGGCAACCTCGTCCTTCAGCGCCTGTGCCGTTTCCTCCCGCAACCGCGCCTGTGCCTCAGGCGAGGCAAAGCCGCGGTTGGCGCGCAGCACGTCAGGGCGGCCGGGATCCGTCGCGGCCATGAAGAGGCGCGAGTGGTTGTTGCCGCCAGCACCCCGGGGGACGAGGATACCGTGCCGCGCCAGCTGGCCGCGCTTGTGGTGCAGCATCTCCTGCAGGCGCGAGGCGGTCCAGATATCGGGGCCGATGTGCAGGGTCAGGATCATTCGCTGGTCTCGCGCTGGGCGGTCTTGACCGCATCGGGGCTGACGGGCTGCCGTGTCACGGTAGAGCCGGTAGAGCCGGTAGAGCCGGTAGAGCCGGTAGAGCCGGTAGAGCCGGTAGAGCCGGTAGAGCCGGTAGAGCCGGTAGAGCCGGTAGAGCCGGTAGAGCCGGTAGAGCCGGTAGAGCCGGTAGAGCCGGTAGAGCCGGTAGAGCCGGTAGAGCTCTTGCGCTTGCCCTTGGCCTTCCCGGTGGCCTTCGCCTTGCCCTTGCCAGTCTTGCCGCCGGTCTTCGTGGGCGCGTCCTTCGCCGTGCCGCGTTCATTGGCCACGCCCCACCACGGCAACTCCAGCCCGAGGAAACCGGCAAGCTGGTCCCGCGCATCCTGAGCGGCCACGTCGAGCTCAAGGTAATTGTCCCGCCCGGCAAAGAGACGGGCGAGGTGGGCGTAATGGGCGTCGATCCACTGCATCCGTTCGGCACCGGTCTCGCCGTAGCCCCTGGGCAGGCCGGGGATCTCGGCACGGGGCAGGCGGCTGGCCATGTTGGTCCAGCCCAGCATGGAGCGCGAGAGGTCACGGGCATCGCGCCGGGTCGCCACGAACCTCACGTCCGGATGGCGTGCCTCGATCGCGGCAATGAGGCCGAAGTCCATCTGCGGCCAGGCGGAATGATCCTCGCGCATGTAGGACATCTCGGAGACGGCATCGAACTCGTCGAGCTCTGCCAGCGGATCGCCTGTGTGGTAGTACCCGCGGTAGAGCACATCCGCCACGAAGGCCTGACCCAGCTCCGCCCGCGCGGTCTGGAACTTGCGGATACGGTGATCCGCCACCTTCAGCCCGCCGCGTTTCAGCGCGCGGCTCAGCGTGGTGGTGCCGGACTTCGGCAGGCCGAGGTTCAGGACACGCAGCCTAGCCATGCGCCACCTCGCGCCAGTCGAGGCCCAGATGCCGCAGCAGTGCCTCCTCCGGTTGGGAAATCGTGGGGGCATCGTGCAACGCGCGGCGCAGATCGCGGTAGAAGGGATCCTCCATCAGCCGCGCCACCTTGGCCCTGTGCGCGTGAACGCAGGCCAGATGCGCCTCTGCCACGCCGGGGACCTGCGCCAGCCTGCCGAGTTCCGCAGTCAGACGGGGCATCATGCGCAGGATACTGTCATCCTTCCACGCCACGTCCGACCGTTCGCGCCAATAGGCATCCTCGAAGCTGCGCCCCTCGCGGTTCACGTCGCCACGCTCCGTCTTGACGATATAGCTGTCGAGAGAGCGCAGCGCGTAGTGGTTCAGCGTCGCGAAGTCCCGCGCCCCCTTGGCGGGGAAGCGCCGGATGCGGCGCTCGTTCTCGGCCAGCAGGAAGGCCTGCGGCACGGGACGGCCCGAGGCATCGGTCCATCGCGGACGCCTGCGCGGGCCCTTGTCCCGGAAGAAGGGGCGGTGCGCGCCGAAGTATTGCAGGGGGAAATCCTTGCGCACCAGCGTCTTGCACTCGATCGCCAACTGCCCGCACCAGACATCGGGGTCGTGGGAGTGCAGGAACTGCTCGATCACCGGCTGGTCGCGGTATTCATCCACCCCGCCGTTGCCGAAGAACTGGAACTGGATCGAGATCGCCTTGGGATCGTCACAGGCGGCGATCAGCGCGGGGATCGTGTTATCGCCCACGTGGATGTTCAGGAACTCGTCCACGTCCGCGACCCAGACCCAGTCCGCCTGCGTGATGACCGGCTGGCGCTTGGCATCCTTCAGCGCCTCCATCTGGTAATTGCGCCCCTCTGCCGGGTTCGGCAGGTGCTGCACCACGCCGCCCGCCGCCAGCACATCCAGCAGCGCGTCGGTGCCATCGTCGCAGTCGTTCGAGTAGAACAGGAAATCCGTCACGCCGATGGCGCGGTTGTAGGCGATCCATTCCAGCAGGAAGGGGCCTTCGTTCTTCACGCAGGTCACCGCAGCGATCCGCAGCGGCGTATCGCCCTGCAAAACGTGGGGGGCGCCGGGCTCGTCTGTCCCGGGATCGTCTCTCTGTGTCACTGCCATGTTCCGCGGGGGCCGTCCCGCGCCTCTGTCCCGCGGGCTTGACCCCGCGTCTCTTGTTGCGTCGAAAATGTCAGTTGGCGCGGAAACCGTCAATAATTCCCTCAACGCCGCGCCTGCGGTGCGCTGGGCGTCGGCGGGCCTGCCGCAGGGTTGACCTTCGGGCGTCGCGGCGGCACCTCTTGGCCGGCTCACGAAAGGACTGCCGATGGACTGCCTCGTTTCCTCCGCCGATGACCTCTCTGCGCTGCTGGACAAGCAGGGCTACGTGGCGTCGCGCCCGCTGGCGGTCTCGATGTTCCTCGCGCTCCGCCTGCAACGGCCGCTCTTCCTCGAGGGCGAGCCCGGCACCGGCAAGACCGAGATCGCCCGGTCTCTGGCCGCCGCGCTTGGCCGCAGGCTGATCCGGTTGCAGTGTTACGAGGGGCTCGACCTCGCGCAGGCGGCCTACGAGTGGAATTTCGCGGCGCAGATGATCGCCCTGCGCACCGCCGAGGCCGCGGGCGAGGGCGACCGCGCGGCCCTTCAGGCGGAGCTCTTCACCCGTGAGTACCTCACCGAACGGCCGCTGCTGCAGGCGCTCTCGCCCGATCCCGCGGGCCCGCCGGTGCTGCTGATCGACGAGATCGACCGGACCGATGCCCCCTTCGAGGCCTTCCTGCTGGAGGTGCTCTCGGACTATGCGCTGACCGTGCCGGAACTGGGGCGGATCGAGGCGCAGGAGCCGCCGATCGTGATCCTGACCTCGAACCGCACGCGGGAGGTGCATGACGCGCTCAAGCGCCGCTGCCTCTACAATTGGGTCGAATATCCCGATGCGGAGACCGAGGCCGGCATCCTGCGCCGCAAGGTGCCCGAGGCCCCGGCTGCGCTGGCTGCGCAGCTGGTGGCCTTCGTGCAGCGTCTGCGGGAGGAGGACGTCTTCAAGCGCCCCGGCGTGGCCGAGACGCTGGACTGGGCCCGGGCCCTGCTGGCGCTCGACCGGCTGGAGCTGACACCAGAGGCCGTGCGCGAGACGCTGGGAACGCTGCTGAAGTATCAGGAGGACCTCGCCGCCATGGACGACGGCAGGATCGCCCGGCTTCTGGGCGCGGCGGAGTGAGCGAGACCGGGACAGGTCAGGGAGGCGCCGGCCGAGGGGCGGGTGGCGCCGATCTTCCCGGGGTCGGCGGCGCAGGGCCGTCCGAGACCGGTGCCCCGGGCCAGCTTGCGGCCAATGTCATGCACTTCGCCCGCGCGCTGCGGGCGGCGGGCCTTCGCGTCGGGCCCGATCGCAGCGCCATGGCGCTGGAGGCCCTGAGCGCCGTCAACATTGCCGATCCGCGCGAGATGCGCGCGGCGCTTGCGGCCTGCCTGACCTCGGGCCCGGCGGATCGCGCGGTCTTCGATGCCGTCTTTGACCGGTTCTGGCAGGACCCCGCGCGGCTGGAGGCAGCGCTTTCGCAGCTGCTGCCCGGGGCTGAGGGCGGGCCCGGGCAGGCGCCCGAGGCCGGCGATCGGCGGGCGCTTGCTGCGCTGCTGGGGGGCGAGGAGGCGCTGAGCCGCCCGGCGGAGGAGACGCGGCTGGATGCAGCGGAAACCCTGTCCGCCGAGGAACGCCTCCGGCAGCAGGATTTCGACCAGATGAGCGCGGAGGAGCTGAAGCAGGCCCGGGCCATGATCGCCCGCCTGCGGCTGCCTGCGCCCGCGCTGCCCGCGCGCCGCCATGCGCCCGCCGCCCGTGGCGCGGGGGTGGATCGTCGCGCCATGCTGCGGACCGCCCTGCGCCGGGGCGGCGAGATCGGGCCGCTGATCCGCACCGCGCCGGGGCGCAGGGCGCCGGACCTCGTTGCGATCTGCGACATGTCGGGCTCCATGCAGCGCTACAGCCGGATGATGCTGCACTTCCTCCACGCCATGATGAATGCCCCGCGCCGTCCCCGGGGCGGGGGCGATCCGGGCTGGGGGCAGGTCCATGCCTTTGCCTTCGGCACCCGGCTGACCAACATCACCCGTCCGCTGAAACAGCGCGACGTGGACGCGGCCCTTGCGGCGGCGGCGCAGGAGGCACCGGACTGGCAGGGCGGCACGCGGATCGGCGGGGCGCTCCATGCCTTCAACCGGGACTGGGCGCGCCGCGTGCTGGGACCGGGCGCCGTGGTGGTGCTGATCACCGACGGGCTGGATCGGGGCGATCCGGCGGAACTGGCCGCCGAGGCCGCCCGCCTGCGCCGTCTCTCGCGCCGTCTGGTCTGGCTGAACCCGCTGCTGCGCTACGACGGTTTCGCGCCCAAGGCACGTGGCGTGGCGGCGCTGCTGCCGCAGGTCGATGCCTTCCGGTCGGCCCATTCGGTACAGGCGCTCGATGATGTCGCGCGCCTGCTGTCCGAGGCCGGCGATGATGGCGAAAAAGACCGCCTGATGAGGCTGTTACCCCCGGCGGAAAGTCGCTGATCCCCCCTCGATTGACGGGGGGCGCCCTGCGTAGGATGCAACTTTTCCCACGCATCGGTGTTCTCCTTCCAACGTCATGCGCCGGCCTGCCCTGAGGAGGTGCCGGTGTCGAAGGAGGACCCAAGATGAAAGCCTTTCTGAAATCCACCACCGCCCTGATCCTGTCGGGCGCCCTGATCCTGCCCGGCCCGCTTGCCGCGCAAAGCGGCGGCCGCGAAGGCAAGGACGCCGGGCAGCAGGGGGAGCAGGTTCTGAAGAAGGACCAGGAACGCCAGCGTCAGGGCGGCCGCGAGCCGGACCTGCCCGAGCAGGCCTCGGACCGCGCCAGGGAACTGCAACAGATGGAACAGAAGGCCGCCGAGAGCGGCCGCGAAGCTGCCAATTCCGCGGACGACCGCGCGCGCCTGCAACGCGAGGTGGACCAGGAACGCCAGCAGCAGGCGGAGCAGGAGCGTCAGCGCCAGCAGCAGGCCGAGCGCGATCGGGAACGTGAGCGCCAGCAACAGGCTGAACGTGAGCAGGACCGTCAGCGTCAGCAGCAGGCCGAGCGCGAGCAGGACCGTCAGCGTCAGCAGCAGGCCGAGCGCGAGCAGGAGCGTCAGCGCCAGCAGCAGGCCGAGCGCGAGCAGGAGCGTCAGCGCCAGCAGCAGGCCGAGCGCGAGCAGGAACGTCAGCGCCAGCAGCAGGCGGAGCGGGAGCAGGAACGTGAGCGCCAGCAGCAGGCGGAGCGGGAGCAGGAACGCGAACGCCAGCAGCAGGCTGAGCGCGAGCAGGAACGTCAGCGCCAGCAGCAGGCAGAGCGTGAACAGGAACGTGAGCGTCAGCAACTGGCGGAACAGGAGCGCGACCGGACGCGTGAACAGCGTGCCGAAACCGCCGAGGAACTGCGCTGGAATGAGCAGCGCGCCGCAGAGAGTGGCCGTGAAGCTGCGGACAATGCCGTCGAGCGTGACCGGCTGCGCGAGGAACTGCGCGCGGATGACGAGCGCCTCCGCGACGGGGAGCGCGACGTCGTGAACCGCGACGCGGAAGAGCCGCGCCGCCCTGACGCCGCGGATCAGGCCCGCCGGGCCGCCCGCGATGCGGAGGAGAACCGTCGCCCGCTGGCCGCCGCGGACCCGCGCAACGAGGGCCGCATGGTCGAGCAGCGCATCACCGAGGACAACTTCCGCTCCAGCCGCGAGGACTTCCGCACTAACCTGCGGGGCGAACGCCGCGCGGAGGCTGAGGACGACTCGGGCCTGAGCAACTTCGAGAAGCTTGCGCTCTTCGGTCTCGGTGCCGTGGCCGTTGGCAGCCTGCTGAACAATGGCGACGAGGTGGTCAGCAACACCGGCGATCGGGTCGTGGTGGAACGCGACGGCCAGTACCGCGTGCTGAAGGACGATGACGTCCTGCTGCGCCAGCCGGGCACCGACGTGCGCACCTATGCCTTCGACGACGGCTCCACCCGCACGGTGGCCCTGCGCGAGGACGGCACCCAGGTCGAGACGCTGCGCGCCCCCGATGGCCGCGTCCTGCGCCGGACCCGCATCCTGCCCGACGGGCGCGAGGTGCTGCTCTTCGACGATACGCAGCAGGTGGCCGCGGTCGATGTCCGTGACCTGCCGCAGGTCCAGTCGCAGCAGGTCGACGTGGCCGATGCGGACGAGATGCGCCTGCGCCGTGCGCTGGAGGCGGAACTTGGGAACGACGTGAACCGTCGCTTCTCGCTGAGCCAGGTGCGTGACATCTCGGCCGTGCGGGCCCTCGTGCCCGAGATCGAGGTGGACACGATCACCTTTGACACCGGCTCGGCCGCGATCCCGCCGGCACAGGCCCGTCGCCTGGCCGATCTGGGCATCGCCATGCGGGATGCCATCGACGACAACCCGGCCGAGGTCTTCCTGATCGAGGGCCATACCGACGCCGTGGGCGCCGCGAGCATGAACCTTGCCCTGTCGGACCGCCGGGCCGAGACGCTGGCCCTTGCGCTGACGGAGTATTTCGACGTGCCGCCGGAGAACATGGTGGTGCAGGGCTACGGCGAGTCGGACCTGAAGGTGCTGACCGCCACCGCCGAGCGGGAGAACCGCCGCGCCGCCGTGCGCCGCATCACCCCGCTGCTCGACGGCACCAACGGTAGCTGAGCCCCTGACAGACAGGGTGACGGGCAGGGCGATCCCTATCGTCCGCCCGATTGATCGAGGCCCGGGCTTCCGGGTTGACGCGAAAAGGCATCTGGGGCCGTCCGGAGAGGGCGGCCCCGTCTGCTGCCTGACACAAGTGTCCGCTTTCGGGATCGCCCTGCGCAGGTTATCGTCGGCGGGCGAGTGGTGCGTCCTGACGTCAGCGACCCAACACGCAGAGCCAGACCTGGCGCGCCACTCGTGGAGTTCGTCCCGTCGATCCAACAGGAACCGAGGCGGGCTCCGGCGCCCTTTCCCGCATCCCCAAGGCCTCCCTGGCTCCCAGGGAAGGGGCGCCTAAACCGGGGCCCCTGCGCGAAGGAAAGTCGCGGACCCCGTCGCTCGCCAGACCCGGGAAATGCCCCCGCGCCGCAACCGCAGCGGAGGCGCCTCGGTTCTAACCCCGCGCCGTGATGCCCAGGTCTGTCCGTTTCCGGCCCGGATCAGCGCCGGCCGAGCGTTTCGGCGCCGTGGTATGATGCAGGCCCGTCCTGTGACCCGTTGCTGTCTCCGATCCATCCCCGGGCTGCGCACCCGTGATCGCCTGTGCCCGGCTCGCACCGCCTTCCACACCCCGGACCTGGTGCTGCTCCCCGGCCAACGCAGATCGGACCCGCGCCGCTTGGGGGCAGACATCCCCGCACTATGTGTTAGACCATGTGCCAGATCTGCCACGATAATCTCCCGACCCCCGGAGGCGCGCATGGACCGTTTCGACAACATCCCCGAACAGGCACTGGACTGGCACCGCGCCGGCAAGGGCGCGGCACTTGCGACCGTGGTGGAGACCTGGGGCTCGGCGCCGCGCCGGGTGGGCGCACAGCTGGCCGTCAGCGGAGAGGGTGAAATCGCGGGCTCCGTCTCGGGGGGCTGTGTCGAAGGCGCCGTGGTGACAGAGGCGCTGGAGGCGCTGGAGGACGGTGGCCACCGGATGCTGGAATACGGCGTCAGCGATGGCGATGCCTTTGCCGTGGGCCTTGCCTGCGGCGGCAGGATCCGCATTCTCGTGGAACCTGTGGGGCAGGCGCTGCCCGAGGCGATGCTGGCCGATCTGGTCGCCGCCCGCGCCGCCCGCCAGCCACGGGCCTATGTCATCGACCCGGCCACCGGCAGCCGGGACCTGACCGGCGCAGGCTTTGCCGACCGCTTCCGCATGGATCGGTCGGGCTTCGAGGAGGACGGCCGATTCGTCGCGATCCACAACCCGCCGCTGCGGCTGATCGTGGTGGGCGCGGTGCATATCGCGCAGGCGCTCGTACCCATGGCGCGGATCGCGGGCTTTGATCCGGTCCTCGTCGATCCGCGTCCGGCCTTCGCCGCCGCCGCCCGCTTCCCGGGCGAGGACATCCGTGAGGACTGGCCCGACGAGGCCGTCGCGGCCCTCGGCCTCGATCAACGCACCGCGCTCGTCCTGCTGACCCACGATCCCAAGATCGACGATCCGGCGCTGGAGGCCGCCCTTGCGGCAGAGGTCTATTACATCGGCGCGCTCGGTTCGAAGCGGACCCATGCCAAGCGGGTGGAGCGGCTGACCGAACGCGGCTTCACCGAGGGGCAGATCGCCCGCATCCACGGGCCCATCGGCCTCGACATCGGGGCCGCGGGCCCGGCGGAAATCGCCGTCTCGATCCTCTCCGAGATGATCGCCGTGCTGCGCAAGGGTCAGGCGTGAAGTTCGGCCCGGTCCCGCTGGATCAGGCCGAGGGCGCGATCCTGGCCCATTCCGTCGCCACGCCGCAGGGCCGCCTGCGCAAGGGGCAGTGGATCGGCGCGCAGGAAATGGCCTGCCTGCGGGCGGCAGAACTGACAGAGGTCATCGTCGCCCGCCCCGAGCCGGGCGAGATCCACGAGGACGCCGCCGCCACGCGCCTCGCGCAGGCCCTCGTCCCGGACCCGGAGGCCGCGGACCTCACCCTGACCCGCGCCACCACGGGCCGGGTGAACCTTCTGGCCGCCGGTCCCGGCGTGGTGGAGCTCGACGCTCCGCGCCTCACTGCCCTGAACCGGATCGACCCGATGATCACCCTCGCCACGGTGCCCCGCCATCAACAGATGGACGCCGGTCGCATGGTGGCGACGATCAAGATCATCCCCTACGCCGTCTCCGGGGCCTCCCTCGATGCGGCGGAGGTGCTGCTGGAGGGCCATCGCACGCTGCAGCTGCACCGCCCCGTGCTGAAGACCGCCGCCCTCGTGGTGACCGAGATCCCCGGCGGCGCGGGCGAGGCCGGGCTGCCCGCGATCCGCGACCGGCTGGCGGCGCTCGACATGACGCTCGACCACGTGGAAACCGTGGCGCACCGGCGCGATCCGCTGGCGCAGGCGCTCGGAGACCTGCGCGACGCGGACCGCTACGACCTGATCCTCGTGCTCACCGCCTCCGCCACCTCCGATCCCGGGGACGTGGTGCCGGCGGCGATCCGCGAGGCAGGCGGTACGGTCGAGCGTTTCGGCATGCCCGTCGATCCCGGCAACCTGCTGGTGCTGGGACGGCTGCGGGGCAGGGACGTGATCGGCCTGCCGGGCTGCGCCCGCTCGCCGGCGCTGAACGGGGCCGACTGGGTTCTGGCGCGGCTGGCCTGCGGGATCGCCACGGGGGATGCCGAGATCGCGGCCATGGGCGTGGGCGGTCTGCTGAAGGAGATCCCGACCCGCCCGCATCCAAGGCGCCGGGGCAGCTGACGACCGGGGACCGGCACAGAATTCGTCCGGCCCCCTTTCCCTTCTCCGGCGGGGGTGATTTACTCGCCGCCAAAGAGCCCCTCAGGCGCAGCAAGACCATCAGGAAGGACGCCATGCCGACGATCTCGATGAATGTGAACGGGAATGAGGTTTCGGGTGAGGTCGAGAACCGCACCCTTCTGGTGCAGTTCCTGCGCGACAGCCTCGGCCTGACCGGCACCCACGTGGGCTGCGACACCTCGCAATGCGGCGCCTGCACGGTGCATGTGGACGGGCTTCAGGTGAAGAGCTGCACCATGTTCGCGGTCGAGGCTGCGGGCGCCGAGGTCACCTCGATCGAGGGCATCGCCAGCCCCGAGGGGGAGCTGAGCGCGGTGCAGGCCGCCTTCAAGGAGCACCACGGGCTGCAATGCGGCTTCTGCACGCCGGGGATGATCATGGCGGCGGAATCGCTGCTGAAGGACAACCCCAAGCCCACCGAGGCCGAGATCCGGCACCACCTGCACGGCAACATCTGCCGTTGCACCGGCTACCACAACATCGTCAAGGCGATCTACGCGGCCTCCGGCCAGGACGTGGCAGACCTGGTCCCCGCCTGAGCGACGCCTGAGGCCCGCTTGGCTCCGGGCCCGGCGGGCCCCACGCACAGGGGCGCTGCGGCGCCCTTCATCTTTCCGGAAATACTCCGGGGGAATTGGCCCCACCGGGGCCAAGGGGGCAGAGCCCCCCCCGGACTTTTCGAAAAGTCCGAACCGGAAAATTCGAATTTTCCGGGCAGCGCCAGAGAAGAGGCTGTGCCCCTCCGCCAACCGGGTCCATCCCGCGCGCCGCGCGACCAAAATTCTTCGAAAATTCTTGGGTGCCCCGGGGAAGCGCGTGCAGAGGCCAGACATGCAAAAGGCCCGGACGATGCCGGGCCTTGCTTGGAGATGGCGGGCGGCGCTTACTTGGCGACCGGCCCAATCATCATGACCATCTGGCGGCCTTCCATCTTGGGCATGTTCTCGACCTTGCCGAGTTCCTTCACGTCCTCGGCGACGCGTTCCAGAAGCTCACGTCCGAGGTTCTGGTGCGCCATCTCGCGGCCGCGGAAGCGCAGGGTGATCTTCACCTTGTCGCCGCCTTCAAGGAACTTGAGGACGTTGCGCATCTTGACCTGGTAGTCGTGCACATCGGTGCCGGGGCGGAACTTCACCTCCTTCACCTCGATCGTCTTCTGCTTCTTGCGGGCTTCGGACTCGCGCTTCTGCTGTTCGTACTTGAACTTGCCGAAATCCATGATCTTGCAGACCGGCGGGGTCGCATTGGGGGAGATCTCGACCAGATCGAGGCCAGCTTCTTCCGCCATGGCGAGGGCACGTGCCGGGGGAACCACGCCGACGTTTTCGCCTTCCGCGCCAATCAGCCGAATTTCGGGCGCACGGATACGGTCGTTAACACGGGGGCCATTGTCGCGCGTCGGGGGCGCATTATGAGGTCTGCGAGCTATTTTATTCGTCCTTCGATGGTGAATGGAATTGAGGCGAGAAGGTAGTCTCCACCGGCTAAACTTTCAAGCTGGAAAGACGGTTCCGCGGGAATTCGATGGGCCGCGACGCCACGCGGCCGGTGCCGGGCAGGAGAAAGCCGCCCCCGGGGCGGGAACGGCTCCGTTTTCTTGTATGCTTTCAGACGCTTTGCCCGATCGGCTCAGTCGACGAAGGCCTTCTCGACCACGTATTGCTTGGGCGCGGAATTCGCGCCTTCCTCCAGACCGTAGCCTTCGAGAAGCTCCTTGATCTCGAGGTTGAAGGCGAGGTTGCCGCAGACCATGGCGCGGTCGGTGTCGGGGTTGATCGGGTCGATGCCGAGATCGGCAAAGACCTCGCCCGAGCGCATCAGGTCGGTGATGCGGCCCATCTTGGGGCTCTCTTCGCGGGTCGTGGTCGGATAGTAGCGGATTTTCTTGTGGAAATCCGGGCCCATCAGCTCGTGCAGCAACTCGTCGTTCTTGATGTCCTCGATCAGCTGCGCGCCATAGGCCAGCTCACCCACTTCGCGGCAGGTGTGGGTGATCACCACCTCGTCGTAATCCTCGTAGGTCTGCGGCTCGCGCAGCAGGGAGGCGAAGGGCGCAAAGCCGGTGCCGGTGGCGAAGAACCACAGCCGCTTGCCCGGCAGCAGCGCGTCATGCACCAGCGTGCCCACGGGCTTGGGGCGCAGGATGATCTGGTCGCCCACCTCGATGTGCTGAAGCTTGGAGGTCAGCGGGCCGTCCTGAACCTTGATCGAGTAGAACTCGAGCTCTTCGTCCCAGCTGGGCGAGGCGATGGAATAGGCACGCAGCAGCGGCTTGCCGTTGTCGCCCATGAGCCCGATCATCACGAATTCGCCCGAGCGGAAGCGCAGGCTGGCGGGCCGGGTGACCCGGAAGGAGAAGAGCCGGTCGGTCCAGTGCTTCACTTCGGTGATCGTCTCTGCATTCGGCAGGGTCGGCACCTTGGGGACATTGGTCTGCTGTTCGGTCACGGCGGTCTCGGTCATGGCAAATTGCGGGAGGAGTATCCCGTCCTTACTCGTTCGTGTTCAAATAATCCAGTGGCTCAGCCGGCGCGCAGCCGCGACTGATAGTCATGGGCGCGCCAGTCGGCACGGAAGATCCACTGGGATTCGGGCTGGCGCGCGGCGAGGCTCTCGTCGATCTCGACCTCGTCGAAGCCCGCGCGGCGGGCCATGGCGTATTGGTCGGCGATGACGTGGCCGGCGGCCCGCAGGCGGCCGGTGTAGCCCCGCAGGCGCAGCTGGCGGGCGATGGTGAAGCCCCGGCCATCGGCCGAGGAGGGGAAGGCCACGCGGATCAGCCGGGTGGCCGCGTCGAAGTCTACCGCCTGCGGGTCGGTATCGGAAGGCAGATCCAGCACGCCTTCCGCCTCGAACCCTTCGGTCCAGTCCTCGGGGGCAAAGCCCTTGTCGGTCACGATCACGCTCATTGTCCGGCTCCGATCCGTACCATGCGGCCATTCACGAAATGGATGCCGCATTCCTCTTTTTGTGTGCCTCTCCAACGGCCTGCACGCTGATCTTCACCTTCTTTCACAGGCGAGGTGCAGGGCGCGCAACCGATCGAGGGATAGCCCTTGGCGACCAGCGGATGGCGCGGCAGGCGGTTCTCGTCCATGTAGGCGCGGATGTCCTCCGGCGCCCAGTGGGCCAGCGGGTTGACCTTGATCCGGTCCGGCCCGTCGACCTCGAAGAAGTCCAGCGTCTCCCGGGTCGCGCCCTGGAACCGCTTGCGGCCGGTGAACCAGCCGTCGAAACCCTGCAGCGCCTTCTGCAGCGGCGCGGTCTTGCGCAGGGCGCAGCAGGCATCGGTGTCGCGCTGGTGCAGCGTGCCGTCCGGGTCGCCGGCGGCGATCTCGGCCTCGGCGGCGCGGATGATGCGCATGTCCTGCAGCCCCAGACGCTCCGCGATCTCGGACTGGTAGACCAGGGTCTCGGTGAACAGCATCTCGGTGTCGATGAAGATCACCGGCGTGCTGCGATCCACGACGGAAACGAGGTGCAGCAGCACGACCGACTCGGCCCCGAAGGAGGAGACGAGGGCGAGATCGCCCGCGTCCGTGTCCTGCAGTGCCTTGTCGATGACCGCGGTCGCGCCGTGGTGCTTGTAGCGCAGGTTCAGCGCATCCACCTTCGCCTGCTGTTCACGCAACTTGGCGGCGAGGGCCGGATCGTCCGGCACCTCGAGTGGCTTGTCCAGTGGTGGCATCGTGATCCCCTCAGGCTGCATTTGCCTTGGCCTCTGCCGGGTAGAGCGCGGCCTTGAACGGGGCGGCCCCCACGCGGCGATAGGTTTGCAGGAAGGTTTCGTCCTCGTCTTCGCGGATTTCCAGGTAGGTCAGCAGGATCCGCTCGATCGCATCGGTGATCTCGTCATAGGCGAAGCCGGGGCCGGTCCGCTGGCCGATGGCCGCGTCCTCGGTACCGTCACCGCCGAGGGTGATCTGGTAGTTCTCCACCCCCGCGCGGTCCAGACCGAGAATCCCGATGTGACCCACGTGGTGGTGGCCGCAGGCGTTGATGCAGCCCGAGATCTTGATCTTCAGCGGGCCGATCTCATGGGCCAGCTTCAGCTCCTCGAAGCGCTGCGCGATCTCCTGCGCGACCGGGATCGACCGGGCGGTGGCAAGGGCGCAGTAGTCCATGCCGGGGCAGGCGATGATGTCGCTGACCAGACCGATGTTCGCGGTGGCCAGATCGGCCTCTTTCAGCGCCGCGTGCAGCGCGGGCAGGTCCGAGCGGTGCACATGGGGCAGGATCACGTTCTGCTCGTGGCTGATGCGCAGCTCGTTGTGGCCATAGCGTTCGGCCAGATCCGCCAGAACGCGCATCTGGTCCGAGGTCGCATCGCCCGGCGTCTCGCCCGGTTTCTTCAGGCTGACCGAGACGATGGCATAGCCTTCGGCCTTGTGCTTGGTCAGGTTCGTGTCGCTCCAGGCGCGGAACACGGGATCGGCGGCATAGGCGGCGTCGAAGGCCTCGGCCGGCGCATTGCGGAAGGCAGGCGGCGCGAACTGCGCCTCCAGATCCGCCAGCATCGCTTGGTCGATGCCGCCGAAGAGCGGCTTCAGCTCGGCGAAGCGCGCATCCACCTTCTCGCGGATCGTCTCCAGCCCGTTCTCGTGCACGGTGATCTTGATCCGCGCCTTGTACTTGTTGTCGCGACGGCCCAGCAGGTTGTAGACGCTGACGATGGCTTCCAGATAGGGCAGCAGGTCTTCCTGCGGCAGGAAGTCCTTGATCACCTTGCCGATCATCGGCGTGCGGCCCAGACCGCCGCCCACCAGCACCTCGTAGCCCGGTTCGCCCTTGTCGTTCCGCACCATGCGCAGGCCGATGTCATGGGCGCGGGTCACGGCGCGGTCGTTCGGGCTGCCGGTGACGGCGACCTTGAACTTGCGCGGCAGGAACTGGAATTCCGGATGGTCGGTGGACCACTGGCGGATCAGCTCGGCCACGGGGCGGGGATCGGCGATCTCGTCCGCGGCAGCCCCGGCGAAGTGATCGGCGGTCACGTTGCGGATCGTGTTGCCCGAGGTCTGGATCGCATGCAGCTGCACCTCGGCCAGCGCGTCCAGCATGTCCGGCACATCCGGCAGCTTGGGCCAGTTGTACTGGATGTTCTGGCGCGTGGTGAAATGGCCATAGCCCTTGTCCCAGCGATCCGCGATCAGGGCCAGCTGGCGCATCTGAGCGCCCGAGAGCGTGCCATAGGGAATGGCCACGCGCAGCATGTAGGCGTGCAGCTGCAGGTAGAGACCGTTCATCAGGCGCAGCGGCTTGAACTCGTCCTCGGTCAGCGAGCCGTCGATGCGGCGCTCGACCTGGGCGCGGAACTGGCGGTTGCGCTCGGCAAGGAAGGCGGTGTCGAATTCGTTATAGGTATACATGACTTACGCCTCTGCCTGCTTGCCGTGGTGGTAGTTCGAGGGGCCGGTGCGCCGGAAATCCTCGCGGAAGTGGGTCGGTTCGGGCCCGGTGCCGCCCGCCTTCATGTCGGCGAGATAGGCGCCGACGATCTCGCCCGGGCGGCTCTCGGCCTCCAGCAGACGGATCTGGGCATGGGCCTCGTCGGTCAGCAGCTCCGCCTCGCGGAGGTTGCGGGTCCACTGGCCGTCTTCGGTCAGGTAGACGACATCGCCCTCCAGCAGGGCATTGGCGGTGACGACTTTGGGGGTGAAGGCGCGGGGCATCAGGCACTTTCCTTCATGTTTTTCTGCTCGGGGCCGGGAAGGCCGGGGATGTCTACGGGATCGACGCCGCCGCTGCGACAGTGCAGGGCAAGGTCATGGGGCAGGGGCCGCGTCGAGAGATAGAGGACATGCAGCCCGGCCTGCGCGTGGTGCAGCAGGTGGGCGGCCAGCGGGGGCACCTCGGCGTCGGGTTGCAGCGCGACGAGGTCGGCCTCGCGGCGGGCGAGTTCCAGCACGGCCGGCGCCAGATCGGCGTCATGAACGACCACGTCGGCCGCATCGAGCGCGCGTCGGGTCTTCATCACCAGCATCTCGGGGTCGTCCCAGCCGGTCCAGGCCAGCGTGATGCGCCCCGTCTTTGCCCGATCACCCGAAAGGTGGTCCGCCAGCAGCCTGTCCAGCGCCGGGCGCAGCGCCTCGGCCCCGCCCGCGTCATGGGCCGCAGGGCCGACGGTGTCGAAATACTCGCCCCAGAAATCCCGGCGCGCACGGCCCATGGGCAGGACCTCGGCCGCACCGCGGAAGGCCTGCGCCGCACGGGTCAGCACGCCGGTGGAGGCGGGCAGGCGCTCTTCCAGCCCGGCCTTGATCCGGCGCGCCAGCACCGGGGCGGCGCCCTCGGTGCCGATGGCGACGGTCACGGGATCGCGGTCCACCATGGCGGGCGTGATGAAGGCACTGCCCTCGAGGTTGTCGACGATGTTCACCAGCACGCCCGCGTCGCGGCCCATGGCGGCGATCTCGGCGTCGCGCAGGGGCTCTTCGTCGGCGGCATAGACCAGCAGCGCCTGTGCCAAGTCCGAAGGCAGCAGCGCCCGGCGGTGCAGGGTCAGGCGGCCCGCCGCGGCCCAGTCGAGGATCTGCGGATCGGGCGCGTCGGCGTAGACGTGGATGCGGCCTTCGGTCTTCAGCAGCAGCCGCAACTTGGCAAGTGCAGCATCACCACCACCGGACAGGGCGATCCGTTGCCCCGAAAGGTTCAGGAAGATCGGGAAATGACGCATTCTGAACCCCTCCGCATGGCTCGGGCAACCCCGTGGGGTCGCGTTGACTTGCCCCTCAATGTAGGAAATATTCCCCTCCAGACGCTAGGAGGGCGTGGAAATAAGAACGCTCTCCCGGCAGCGACGGCCTCGCAGGCGGTCGTTCCAATACAGGAGTATACGGGAAAATGTCATTCCGGCTGGACGAGACCGATCGGAAAATCCTTTTGCAGCTGCAGCGAGATGCGGGGCAGTCGCTGGACGAGATAGCGCGCCAGGTGGGCTCGTCCAAGACCCCGGTGTGGAACCGGATCAAGAAGATGCGCGAGGCCGGGATCATCGGACAGCAGACCGTCCTGCTGGATGCCGAGGCCCTTGGGTTCGAGGCCTGTTTCTTTGTCCTGATCCGCACCTCCGAGCACGAGGCAGACTGGCAGGCCAAGTTCCTCAAGGCCCTGAAGGAGCGCCCCGAGGTGCAGGAGGCCCACCGGCTGGCGGGCGACATCGACTACATCCTGAAGGTCCGGGTGAAGAACGCCCGCGCCTATGATGCCTTCTACCAGGCGCTGATTTCCGAGGTGAAGGTGCACAACGTCACCGCGCTGCTCTCCATGGAAGAGATCAAGGCTACGACCGCGTTGCCGCTCTGAGCGGTGGCGTTGCGTCTGCCGCGGCTCCTCCGTCCCAGGGCGCTTGGGGGCCTCCGGTCGCCGCAGGCCCCTCGCATCCCTGATCGGGAGGGCGCCTGCGGGTGAGACACGATAGGGCCGCCCCAGAGGCGGCCCCCGTTCTTTTCCTCTCCAGCATGGAATTGCGTCCCGTGCCTGCCGGGTCAGGCGAGCAGATCGTATTGGGTGCCCCCGATGTCGACCATGATCTGGTCCTGCGCCGCGCCATCCACGAGCGCCCAGAGGATCTGGCCTGTCGGGCGATAGATGACGAAGGCCTCCTCGACACCAGCCGCCCCGGCCGAGGCCGTCTCGGTAAAGTTGACCTGGAACTCGCTCGGGTCGACCACGGCGCCGCCATAGGCGAGCACGTCACCCTCGGCAGAGGAGAAATCCTGGATCCAGTCGGACCCGTGTCCTTCGACGCCCAGGTGATAGAACCGGTCGGCTCCGGTGCCGCCGTTCACCCGGTCATGGCCGAAACCGCCGTTGATGAAATCGCTGCCCGCGCCGCCGAAGATCGCATCGGACCAGGTCTGCCCGGTCAGGGCGTCATTGCCGTCCCCGCCGATGACCGTGTCGGCGCCGTACCCCCCGAGGATGGTGTCGTTGCCGGCATCGCCGCGCAATTCGTCGTTGCCGTCTCCGCCGTCGATACTGTCGTTCCCGTTCCCGCCATAGATAACGTCCCGCAGGTCGGTCTCGTTTTCGTCGGCGACCTCGAGGGAGGCCGTCGGGGTGAGGAACCCGTTGATCACGTCGTCGCCATCGCCTCCGATCAGGGTATCGACACCGCTGCCACCTTCGAGGGTGTCGTTCCCGGCGCCGCCCGTGATCATGTCATCGCCGCCGAGGCCGTTGAACCATTCTGCTCCGGCCGAGCCCTGGAACGTGTCATCGAAGTCGGAGCCGAAAACGGCTTCGATCCCCGTGAACGTGTCGGTTTCCCCCGGGTAGGCGACGGCCGTGCCGCTGCCGGCCGACGTGAAGGTCACGACCACCCCTTGTGACGAGTCGCGGTTGTTGTAGGCGATCAGGTCGTCTCCGACGCCGCCCTGGATCGTGTCATTGCCCGTGTACCCGCGCCAGACAGCGATTTGGCCGTCATCCACGGAACTGCCGATCATCAGGTCTCCGTCCGCAGACCCCTGGATAACCTGAACGAAGGTGAATGTGTCGTCGATCGCGCCTGCCGTGCCGCTGGTGACGGTTCCCGATCCGTTTTCGCCGCGCGTGATGGTCAGGCCGCCATCCCCTGAGGTGTTGTAATAGCTCAGGTCAATGCCATTGCCCGCGTTCCAGAGCGTTTCACTCCCTATGATCACATCCGCTCCGTAGAAGGGGAAGATGTTGTCGCCGCTGGGATCATCCCCCTGCGAGCCATCCAGCGTGTCGTCACCATAGCCGCCGTAGAGGACGTTCTCACCTGTGCCGCCGACGATCAGGTCATTCCCGCTGGACCCGAAGAGGCTGTCATCCCCGCTGCCGCCGATCATCGTGTCGTCGAAGTAGGACCCGCTGAAATACTCGATATTGCTGAAGGTATGGGTGAAGGTGATGTTGTCCCACGTGCCCGTCACCGTGCCGGCAGCCACGTCGACACGCACCGCGCCGGCACCATTTCGATCATAGCGCAGACGGTCGATCCCACCGCCGCCGTCCACGGTGTCGTTGCCCTGTTCGAGGATGAAGCTCTCGCGGGCATCGCTGCCGATGATCTGGTCGGAGAAGTTGGTCGCGCGGATTTCGAGGCGCCCGCCCTGATCCGTCAGGTAGATATGCTCGGTGTTCCCGAACCCGTCGTTGGACACGATGCCGGTGGCGAGGTTGATCACGAGAGGCTGCGTCGGGTCGCCTTGATCTCCGAAGGTGAAGGTCAGGCGCCCGTCGCCATCCATCGTCAGGTGGTAGGTGTCGACACCTTCTCCCCCCATGATGTTGAACCAGCCGTCTTCCCCCGGCCGGACCGTGTAGTTGCCGTCCAAGTCGTTGCCGACGATGTAGAGCCCATCGCCGTTCAGGGCCTCACTGACATTCAGGTATGTGTCGACATAGCCCCCGAAGGCCACCGTTCCGGTGTCGGTGACGCCATCGAGCGTGACCGTCAATTCGAAATTCACGTGCGTGTAGGAGATACGATAATAGCTGTTTGAATTGGCGCCGGTGAAGTCGATCGTGTCATTGCCGAGAGAGCCTCGGATATAATCTTCACCGAAATTCGCACCCGGACGGATGACGTCATCCTGATCTGTTCCGAGAAGGCTGTCGTTCCCGTTGGTTCCATCAATCTGCATTCGAATCTCCAAAATATAAATATATTGAGGTGACGATCCGAGTTCGGAGAATGCAGGTCAAGCATGTGATGGACCCAGAAGGCAGAGCGGAGGAATGCGATGCACGTCCGCAGGCGTGACCGCGCGCAACAGCGCGGATTTCAGGCGCGGCCGTCGAAGGGCGCGCTTTCACCCGGCGCGCAAAAGCCTGTCAAGGCGGGGCTGACTGGCTAAATCTCTGGTTGTGCCGCGGCTTGGAAGGTGTGCCAGACAAGGGCCGTCAAGATCCCTCGAACAGCAGCCTTATCTCAACGGGAGCGTTGAAAAGAGGGTCGTGCATTCCGCGGCTTCGGCAATTCGGCACCGGGCCGTGGCCGCATTGCGAAAGTAAGCCTCTGCCTCCAGCGGGGGCATCTTGATCGGAAGGTTTCTGTCTGGCGTTCCAGTCGTCAATTGACGCCAGACAGAATGGGCATTCCGTCAGACCACGTTCGCGGCCCCGGTATCGGCGGTTCCCGCATGGGCCCGGAAGGCTTCGAAAAGCTCGCGCCCGATCCCGTGGGCATTGCCCGAGAGATCGGCCACCACGGGCTCGCGGGTGGAGAGATCGACGCCCACGGCTTCGATCGTGCCGGCCACTGCATCGACCCGCACGATATCGCCCTCCCGCAGCCGGGCCAGCGGTCCGCCCACGGCGGCCTCGGGCGAGACGTGGATCGCGGAGGGCACCTTGCCCGAGGCCCCGGACATCCGACCGTCGGTCAGCAGCGCCACCTTCAACCCGCGGTCCTGCAGCACCGACAGCGTCGGCGTCAGGGAGTGCAGTTCCGGCATCCCGTTTGCCCGCGGCCCCTGGAACCGCACCACGACCACGGTGTCCGAGGTGAACTCGCCCGCCTTGAAGGCCGCCTTCACGGCTTCCTGATCATGGAAGATGCGCGCGGGCGCCTCGATCACATGCCGCTCCGGCGCCACGGCCGAGACCTTCATGATCCCGTGGCCGAGGTTGCCGGACAGCTGCTTCAGCCCGCCGGTCTTCTGGAACGGGTCCGAGGCCGGGCGCACGATCTTGTCGTTCAGGCTCTCGCGCGGGCCGGGCTCCCAGTGGACGCGGTCGCCGGTCAGCTTGGGCTCCTGCGCATAGGCCGCCAGCCCGTCGCCCGCCACGGTGGTCGTGTCGGGGTGCAGCAGCCCGTCCTCCAGCAGCTCGCCGATCAGGTAGCCTAGCCCGCCTGCCGCGTGGAAGTGGTTCACGTCCGCCAGCCCGTTGGGATAGACCTTGGCCATCAGCGGCGTGACCGAGGAGATCGCGTCGAAATCCTCCAGCTCCAGCACCACGCCCGCGGCGCGCGCCATGGCGGGCAGGTGCAGCACGAGGTTGGTGGAACCGCCCGTGGCCATCAGCCCGACGATCCCGTTCACGAAGGCCTTCTCGTCCAGCACCTGCGAGGCGGGGCGATAGTCGTTGCCAAGCGCGGTGATCTCCAACGCCCGTTCCACGCCCGCGACGGTCAGCGCATCGCGCAGCGGCGTGTTCGGGTTCACGAAGGAGCTACCGGGCAGGTGCAGCCCCATGAATTCCATCAGCATCTGGTTGGAATTCGCGGTGCCGTAGAAGGTGCAGGTGCCCGGCGAATGGTAGGAGGCCATCTCGGCCTCCATCAGCCTGTCGCGGCCCACCTCGCCGGTGGCGAAGAGCTGGCGCACCTTGGCCTTCTCGTCGTTGGGCAGGCCCGAGGGCATGGGCCCCGCAGGCAGGAAGAGGGCGGGGATATGACCGAAGGTCGCCGCGGCGATGATCAGCCCCGGCACGATCTTGTCGCAGACCCCGAGGTAGAGCGCCGCGTCGAAGCAGTTGTGCGACAGGGCCACGCCGGCCGCGAGGGCGATCACGTCGCGCGAGAAGAGCGAGAGCTCCATCCCCGGCTGGCCCTGGGTGACGCCATCGCACATGGCGGGCACGCCACCGGCCACCTGAGCGGTGGCCCCCTGCGCACGCGCGGTGTCGCGGATCAGCTGCGGGAAGCGTTCGAAGGGCTGGTGTGCCGAGAGCATGTCGTTGTAGGCCGTCACGATCCCGATATTGGGGGCGCGCCCCTTGGCGAGCGCCTCTTGGTCCGGCACCACGCCGGCATAGGCATGGGCCTGGTTGCCGCAGGTCAGGTGGGCCCGCGCGGGCCCGGCGTCGGCAGCGGCGGCCATGCGGTCGAGGTAGGGGCGGCGGAGCGGCGCGGAGCGCTCGACGATTCTCTCGGTCACCTCTGCGATGGTGGCATTCAGGCTCATCTCTCTCTTCCCTTCGCTCAGGCTGTGGCTGGCCGCATTTTATCAGGGCTGGTTAGCGCTAACAAGCGCTCTGCCCGGGCCGGTCCGCAGGGCGGCGTGCGGACCGCGCGGCGGCATGTGTCATTTGGTTAACGGTGGCCGTGCCGGGATGTTCCTCTGCGCGGCCGTCAGTCGGTCCCTCTGCGGACCCGTCTGTGGGCCTTCCTGCGGGGCTTTTGCCGGGTGTGACCCCGGACCGGCCCCCCGGATCGACCGCTGGTCCTCGTCGTGCGGCTCTCTCCCGACCTATGTCCACCGGTCATTGCGTCTCGTGGCCTCTTTCGCGACGCCTCGGAAGGCAGTAGAGCATGGATCATGACGACATCCCAGACCCTCCCCGTAATTCGGTTGAAACCCAAGTCCGATCCGCGCCGCATCCGGTTCGGGTTCCCCTGGGTCTATGACAACGAGGTGGTCACCGACCGCCGCACCAAGGCGCTGGAGCCCGGCGCGCTTGCGCTGCTGGAAGATGGCGACCGGCGACCGTTGGCGCTGGTGGCGGTGAACCCGGCCTCCAAGATCATCGCCCGGGTGCTGGACAGCGCCGAGGTCGCGGGGCTGGGGCGTGACTGGTTCCGCACCCGGCTGAGCCGCGCGCTGGAGATGCGCGCACGGCTTTACGAGGCGCCCTTCTACCGGCTGGTCCATGCTGAGGCCGACGGGCTGCCCGGGGTGATCATCGACCGGTTCGGGGACACCGCCGTGGTGCAGCCCAACGCCGCCTGGTCGGAAGTGCACCTCGAAGACCTCTGCGCCGCGCTGATCGAGGTGACGGGCGTCGCCAATGTGATCAAGAGCGCCTCGGGCCGGGCCCGGCTGCTGGAAGGGCTCGACGACCGTGACGCAGTGCTTGCGGGGGACATGCCCGCGGGCCCGATCGAAGTGCCGATGAACGGCGCGATCTACATGGCGGACGTGGCGGGCGGTCAGAAGACCGGCCTCTTCTTCGACCAGCGCCCGAACCATGCCTTCGGCGCGCGTCTGGCCAAGGGCGCGCGGGTGCTCGACGTCTTCTCGCACGTGGGCGGCTTCGGCCTCGCGGCGCTAGCGGGCGGGGCAGAGAGCGCACTGGCCGTGGACGGCTCGCAACCGGCGCTCGACCTTGCCACGCAGGGGGCGGCGGCCATGGGCGTGGCGGAGAAATTCGCGACCCGCAAGGGCGATGCCTTCGACGTGCTGACGGCCCTCGGGCAGGAGGGCGCGCGGTTCGACGTGGTGATCTGCGACCCGCCGGCCTTTGCGCCGTCGAAACCCGCGCTGGAGGCCGGTCTGCGCGCCTACGAGCGGATCGCCAAGCTGGCCGCGCCGCTGGTGGCCGAGGGGGGCTATCTCGGGCTCTGCTCCTGCTCCCATGCGGCGGACCTCTCGAAGTTCCGGCAGGCCTCGATCCGGGGCATCGGCAAGGCGGGCCGGGCAGGCGCTCTGATCCACACCGGTTATGCCGGGCCGGACCACCCGATGCACCCGCAACTGGCCGAGAGCGGCTATCTCAAGGCGCTCTTCTTCCGCCTATGAAGGTCCTGCTCGACGCCTGCGTGCTCTATCCCACGGTGATGCGGGAGATGCTGCTCGGCGTGGCGGCCACGGGGGCCTATCAGCCGCTCTGGTCCGCCCGCATCCTCGAGGAATGGGCGCTTGCCGCGCGCAAGCTGGGCCCGGGGGGCGAGGCACAGGCGCGGGGGGAGATCGCCCTCGTCTCCGCCCGCTGGCCGCGGGCCGAGGTGCCCGTGGCGCCGGGGCTGGAGGCACGTCTCTGGCTGCCTGATCCGGCGGATGTGCATGTGCTGGCTGCCGCCGTGGCGGGCTCGGCCGACGTGATCGTGACCATGAACGCCAAGGATTTCCCGCGCGACATCCTCGCCGAGGAGGGGCTGTCGCGGGCCGATCCCGACGGCTTCCTGCTGAGGGTCTGCGAGGCGCAGCCCGAGGCCGTCGCGGAAGTGGGCGCGGCGGTTCTGGCCGAGGCGCGGCGCCTCTCCGGTGAGGACTGGGAGATGCGGGCGCTGATGAAGAAGGCGCGGCTGCCGAGGCTTGGCAAGGCGCTGACACGGTAGACCATCGGTGCGGCGCTCCCCGTTTTCTTCGAAGAAAACGGACCTGAATTTTCGAAAATTCCGGGGGGCCTGCCGCGGGCGGGGCGGTTGACCCGGGCGCAGGCGTTCAGACGCGCGCCCAAAATTCTTCGGAGAATTTTCCCAAGAATTTTCGAACATTCTTGGGTGGCGGTGCGGTGGGGCTGCGGGCCCGGTGAGGGGCGCGCAGTGAGTATTTTTGGAAAGATGAAGGCCCGGAGGGGGGCCGTCTGGATCCGTCAGGCGACTTCCGCCGGTGTGAAGCTGGCGAGGACCTCTGCCGCGATCTCGAAGGAGTGCTGGCGCGCGGCGGGGTCATGGATCTGGCCCGCGACCATGATCTCGTCCGGGCGGTAGGCCTCGATCAGCTGGGCGATCTGCGGGCGGATCGTGTCGCGTGTGCCGGTGGCGCTGACCGAAAGCGACTGGTTCACCGCCCGGATCCACGCGGGATCGGCCACGTCCTCGATCCGGTCCACGGGGCGGGGCAGCTTGCTGGGCTGGCCGCTGCGCAGGCGGATGAAGGCCTGCTGCATCGAGGTCTTGAGCCGGGTGGCCTCGTCCTCGGTGTCGGCGGCGAAGATGTTCATCGCCATCATGAAATGCGGCTGCGCGAGGTATTCCGAGGGCTGGAACCCGCGGCGGTAGACCTCGACCGCCTGCGACAGGGCCTCGGGGGCGAAATGCGAGGCGAAGGCATAGGGCAGGCCGAGATGTGCCGCCAGTTGCGCACCGTAGAGCGAGGAGCCGAGGATCCAGACCGGCACCTTGGTGCCTTCGCCGGGGATCGCATGCAGGCTCTGCCCCGGTTCGGGATCACCGAGGTAGGCCATGAGTTCCAGCACGTCGCGCGGGAAGGTGTCCTGCTGAGACATGTTGCGGCGCAGGGCCTGCGCCGTGGCCCCATCGGTGCCGGGTGCGCGCCCGAGGCCGAGGTCGATCCGGTCGCCGTGGATCGTGGCCAGCGTGCCGAATTGTTCGGCGATCACGAGGGGCGAGTGGTTGGGCAGCATGATCCCGCCCGAGCCGACGCGGATCGTCCGCGTCGCCGACGCGATATGGCCGATCATCACCGCGGTGGCGGAGGAGGCGATGCCGGGCATGTTGTGGTGTTCCGCCAGCCAGTAGCGGTGATAGCCCCAGCCCTCGGCGGCCTGCGCGAGGGCCACGGAGTTGCGGATCGACTGGGCGGCGTCGGCGCCTTCGGGAATCGGGGCAAGGTCGAGGAGGGAATAACGCATGAGGGGTCCTGTCGGTGTCGTGTCGGGCGCGCCATCGGGGTGTGGCGGGGGGAGGCCCGGAGCTGCCCCGGCGGGGCGGTGAGGTTAGCTGTCGCCCGGCTGGGTCCAGCGGGCGTCGAGGGCACGGATCGCGCGGATGCGGTCCGTGGTCTTGGGGTGGCTGAGGAGCCACGCGGGGGCGGCGCCGGCGCGGCCCTTGGTCAGCGCGTCGAGTTTCTCGAAGAGCGAGACCTGTGGCGCGGTGCCGAAACCCGCCTTGGTGAGCAGGGCCGCGGCATAGGCGTCGGCCTCGTATTCATCGCTGCGCGAGAGCGAGGCGGCGAGCAGCGTCGTCAGCCCGCCCGCGATCATCGGGCCGATGCCGGGCAGGATGCGCGACAGCACCATGCCGAGCGTGGTGCGCAGCGCGTTCTGGCCCGAGAAGTCGATCATCCGGCGGCGGGAGTGGCCAAGGGCCACGTGGCCCAACTCGTGCGCGATGACGGAGGCGAGTTCCTCGGCCGTCACTTCGCCCGCGCGGAACTTTCGGTAGAAGCCGCGGGTGATGAAGATCCGACCGTCCGGTGCAGCGAGGCCGTTCACCGGGTCGATCTCGTAGATATGCACCGGCACCTGCTGCACGTCGAGTGCCCGGGCCAGCCGATCGGTCACCGCCAGCAACTGCGGATCGGCCAGACGGGTGGAGCGGTTGTCGAGCTCGCGCTTGGTGCGCCAGACCGAGAACCGGTACATCGCGAGGGCGTAGAGAACCGCCAGAAGGATCGGGGTGACGCGCAGCATGCACAAGATATGGACCCGGGCGTGCCGCGGTACAATGGGGCAGGCACGATGGGGCACACACAATGAGGCCGACACTAGAGGGGGCGGCGCGTCCCTCAGGGAGCGGCGGGTCAGTTGCCTTCGGGCTGGGGGGCCTCGTTCAGGGTATCCTCAGCGTCGCCTGATGCTTGGCCGGACAGCTTGCGCTGTCGGCGGCGGCGCAGCCCGCGCCGGATCCAGAGCGCGCTGATGGCCATCACCACGAGCCCGGCCATAAGCCCCGAAAGGTCCTGTGCGATCTGGGCGATCGTGTCGATATGGGCCGCGAAGCCGAAGCCGAGCCCGACGTAGAGCGTGACCCAGACGACCTCACCCGCGGCGGCCCAGAGGCTGAAGGGCATCCGGTGCAGCCGCGCCGCGCCGGCGGCGAAGTTCACGTAGGGCCCCAGCGGGGAGACGAGCCAGCGGCTGAAGAACACCCCCGCGCTGCCGGAAGAGCGGGTCATCTCCTGTGCCCGTTCGTAAAGCGCGGCGCGTTTCGGGCGCCCCCGGAGCTGGCCTTCGATCCAGGCCCCGCCCGCGCGGCCGATCTGGTAGCCCGCCTGATCCCCCGCGATCGCCCCGCCGAGGGCTGCGAGCACCGCGCCCGCCACCGGCAGATCTCCGGAGGCGGAAATCGCCCCGGCGGTCAGCATGGCGAGCGAGGAAGGCACGGGCACCGCAAGGCAGCTGAAGAAGGTCACCAGGGCGATCAGCGGCAGGCCGTTGGCCACGAGGAGTTGCAGCAGCCACTCGGTCATCGCGGTGCGCGGGCCTGCAGGGCGACGTTCAGATCGTCGAGGAGTTGATGCAGCGGCACGCCCTTGGTACGGGCGATCTCTTCCAGCGTCATCCGCCGGTCGGGAGGCGGGTCGAGGGCGAGGAGCGTGAAGACCTCCTCCTTCGGCAAGTGCCAGGAATGCGCGACATAGCCCGGCGTCATCCAGGGCTGTGGCTGGACCGCGCGCTGCGCCGGATCGGACCAGTGCAGGGCGAAGACCGTCATGCGCAGCGCGAAGAAGAGCACCAGAACGAAGGCCGCGAGGAAGACGCCGAGCGCCATCGGGTGGTGACGCCAGAGGCGGCGGAACAGGCGGAAGTGCGCAGGCATCGGCGGCTCCGATGAAGGGATGTCGGGGACATCATGGCGGGCGCGGCGGCCGATGGCCAGAGGAGGGCGCGTCGCGCGGCCCGTGGAGACGGGGCGTGGAGGCCAGCTGTGGGTGGTGGGGCGACGGACGCAGGAGCATGGTTCGGGGGCGTTGGGGGGAGGCACACTGCGGCGATCTCTGGCCCGGAGCGTCGCGACGCTTTTGCAGGGAGGTGCCTGCGGGGAGCTGGCGGGAATCGACTCCGTGAAAATTACCGTCTAGCGTCGGCCGGGGCGCGCGACGGGCGCGCCCTTTCCTTTCCAGATGGAGACACGAGCCCATGAGTGCGACCCTCGGCACCTACCTGACCCTCGCCATTGCCGTGGCCTTCGAAGTCGTGGGCACGACATTCCTGCAGGCCTCGCAACAGTTTACCCGGCTGGTGCCGACGATCATGGTCGCCGTGTGCTATGCCGCGGCCTTCTACTTCCTCGCGCAGGTCCTCAAGACCATGCCGGTGGGCGTGGCCTATGCGATCTGGAGCGGGCTGGGGATCCTCATGGTCTCGGCCATCGGGCTTGTGGTCTTCGGCCAGAAGCTCGACCTGCCGGCGGTGATCGGTCTGATGCTGATCGTGGCAGGCATCCTCGTGGTGAACCTCTTCTCCAACGCGACGACGCATTGAGGCGGCGGCGTCGGAGCGACGCGACGGTTGGCCGCTGACCCTTGCGGCGAACGGGCGTCCGAGGTTGCCTCGGCTCTCGGCTCTCGGCTCTCGGCTCTCGGCTCTCGGCTCTCGGCTCTCGGCTCTCGGCTCTCGGCTCTCGGCTCTCGGCTCTCGGCTCCGCGCTGCAGGGCCTTCGTGCGCCACGTGGCAGAGCGCCCTGCGCGGTTGCGCAATTGGCGCGGGCAGCGCGGATGCTACCTTTGACCTGACCCGGACAGACCCGCCGGGCGGCAGAGGAGGCCCTCATGAGCTGGAACCCGATTCTCGACCCGAGCATTCCCATCGGCGATGCCGTGGACAGTATCGAAACCGTCATCGTGCCCCGGGCGCGGGACATCGGCGGCTTCGAGGTGCGGCGCGCCCTGCCGGTGGCGCATCGGCGCATGGTCGGCCCCTTCATCTTCTTCGACCAGATGGGCCCGGTCGAATTCCTGACCGGGCAGGGGATCGACGTGCGGCCGCATCCGCACATCGGCCTCGGCACCGTGACCTACCTGCTGCAGGGGAGGCTGCATCACCGCGATTCCCTCGGTACGGACCAGTGGATCGAGCCGGGGGCGGTGAACTGGATGCTGGCGGGCAATGGAATCACCCACTCCGAACGGATGGACGGGACAATGCGCCAGCAGCCCAACCCGCTGTTCGGCGTACAGACGTGGCTGGGCCTGCCGGAGGCGCAGGAAGATGATCCGGCCCGTTTCCTCCATGCCGGGCGGGACGCGCTGCCGGTGCTGGAGGGCGAAGGCAAGCAGGTCCGGGTGGTGCTCGGCGCGGCATGGGGCGCGGCCTCGCCGGTGGCGCTGCCGGTGAACGCCTTCTTTGCCGAGGCGCAACTGGCCCCCGGCGCGGCGATTCCCACCCCGGAGGAGCAGGAGGACGGCGCGGCCTACGTGCTGGAGGGATCGCTCACCATCGGGCGCGACAGCTTCGAGGCGGGCCGGATGGTGGTCTTCCGTCCCGGTGACCGGCTGACGCTGCAGGCCGGGGCGCAGGGCGCGCGGCTGCTTCTGCTGGGCGGCGACGTGCTGGAGGGGCATCGCTATATCTGGTGGAACTTCGTCTCCTCCTCGAAGGAGAAGATCGAGGCCGCCAAGGAAGCCTGGCGCGCCGGGGACTGGGCCCATGGCCGCTTCCGCCTGCCGCCCGGTGACGACGCCGAATTCGTCCCCCTGCCGGAGCCGAAGCGCCCCGCGTGAGGGCGGGGGACGGGCCTCTGCACGGGGGTGCCGCAGGGGCATCGCGGGCGGTGTCACAGGGTGACGTAAGGGCCTGACGAGCGGGGGCAAAGAAAGTGCGAAACGGGGTCATAAAGTTGATACTTCGCGCTTGACGGTGTCCGGGGTTATCCCTAGAACGCCCCTCACGTTCGGGACACACCGGACGGGTAGCGAGCGGTTGTAGCTCAGTTGGTTAGAGTACCGGCCTGTCACGCCGGGGGTCGCGGGTTCGAGCCCCGTCAACCGCGCCACGCTACCTTGTCTGAATGTTCTGCGCGATGCGCGGTTGTAGCTCAGTTGGTTAGAGTACCGGCCTGTCACGCCGGGGGTCGCGGGTTCGAGCCCCGTCAACCGCGCCACTTTCTCCTTGAAAATGCAGAGAAAAGCCCCTCGGGGCACCACAAAGAATTTTCGAGAATTCTTTGCAAAATTCTTCGAAGAATTTTGGGTGCTTTGCGTCGGGCGCTACGATCCTGTCCAGACAGTCGGTGCCGCGATGGCGGGCACGCCGCGGCGCAATCTCTGTTCCGGGCCGGGGGGGGGCTTGGGCGTTCTCGGTCCGTCCGGGGGAAGGGTGCAGGGGCTCTGCCCCCTTGGCCCCGTGCCGGGGCCAATTCCCCCGGAGTATTTTCGGAAAGATGATGCCGGACGGTGGGCTCAGTAGCTGTAGCCGAGCATGGCTTCCTGGCCGGTGTCGACGCGGGCGCGCAGGTGGGCAAGGTCTGGCCCTGACCACTCCGGCGTGGCGGGACGGTCCGGGATCGCGGGTTTGAACTTGGCGCCGAGGCGTTTCACCACGGGGCGGTAGGGGGCGTCCGGCAGGGCGTAGGTTGCGCGGAACTGCGCGAGCACGGCCTCGGGCTCCGCCGTGGCCGTTTCCATGCGCAGGATGGCGAGGGTGCAGTCCCGGTTCAGCAGGCTGAGGTGGGCGGTGAGCTTGGCGCGGCGCAGGGCGAAGAGGTCCGCATGGCGTGCGCCGGTCAGCGGATCGCGGTCGGGCTGCAGGGGCTGGCCGATGGCGCTCTCCGGCAGGTCTTCGAAGTAGCGCGGCCGGTCGGCGATCGTGTCCCATTCGGCGCGCAGGAAGGCGGAGAAATCGAGCGCCTGCAGCGCCGGGCTGGCGTGCCAGGGCTTGGCATGCATGGAGCGGGCCCAGTCGGCGGCATTGCGGACGGCGACGACCACCAGCAGGTCGGCGGGAATCGCGATCATCGCCGGCGCGCCGTGTTTCCAGCCGAGCGCCTCCGTGGGCGAGAGCGGCGTGTTCCGTCCGATCAGCCGTTTCACGAAGTTCGTGCCCGAGGAGCGTTCGCCCATGACCTGCACCCGGGTGGGCGGCAGGCGCCCTGCACGCAGGTACACCCCGCTGTCGGCGAAGCTGTCGGGCAGGCGCGGCGCGGCGGCCGGGGAGGGGGCGGCGAAATTCACGATTCTCTTATAGCACCGGCCGGGTTACTCTTGTCCACGAGCAGCAGAGCAAACCGCCCCCAAGGGCCCCTGACAGGACTTCCCGATGCACTCCACCGCCGCCGCCGTCACCATGCTGCGCGACGATTTCTTCTTCCTGCGGATCTGGCTGGCCCATTACGGCGCGCAGCTGGGTCGGGAGAACTGCTATATCGTGGCCCATGGCCGCGACCCGCAGGTGGCCGAGATCGCCGAAGGCTGCAACATCATCGGCATCCCGGGCGCGCATCACAAGAACTTCGACATGAAGCGGTGGCGGCTGCTGAACAACCTCGTCATGGGGCTGCACGCCTACTACGACCATGTCATCGTGGGGGACGTGGACGAGCTGGTGGTGGTCGATCCCGAGACGGGGCAGGACCTGCTGGGGTTTCTTCGGGAGGCGCGGACGCGCCGGGTGCTGACGCCGCTGGGGCTGGAGGTGATCCACCGGCTGGACCGTGAGCCGGAGCCGGTGACGGATCGCGTGCTGGGACCGCGCCGGCATGTGCGGCTGGCGCCGCATTATTCCAAGCCCTGCGTGATCTCCGCCGGGACCAAGATCGCGCGCGGCGGGCATTTCACCCAGTACGACAAGCTGCATACGCCCGATGCGCTCTACCTCTTCCACCTGAAGTTCTGCGATTTCGACGCCTATTGCGCGGCCATGGACCGGCGCAACGCGGTGACGCAGGCGGTCGGGGTGGAGACGCCCAGGGAGGCCTCCATCGGGCGGCACTGGTTCGCCGAGGCGCGGGGCGAGGACCGGGCGGTCTTTACGGCCTTCGAGGCGCTGGAGGAGGCGGAGGGCTTCGACATGCGGCCCGTGCGCAAGGCGATGCAGCGCAGCTGGACCCCGCGCGGCGACACCGGGTTCTGGCAGTTCGACCGGCCCGAGGACGGGCGGATCTTCACCCTGCCGGAGCGGTTCACGGGCACGATCTGAGGCAGAGCCCGTCCTGCGGACGGGGCCTCCGGCGGGGATATTTCCGAGCGAAAGATGAGGGGCGTGGGCGGCCCGCGTCAGCCGTGGCTGGCGAGGAAGCGGTGCAGGGCCGTGGCCGTGGCCTCGGGGGCGGTGTCGGGGAAGAAGTGGCCGCCGGGCACCGGGGTGACCTGCATGTCGGAGCAGCGCGGGGCCCATGTGGCGGGGATGTCGTAGGCGCGCGCCATGGCCCCGTCGGCGCCGTAGAGGATATGGGTGGGCGTGGTGATCCGGCGGTCCAGGTCGGCGCGGTCGAGCCCGAGGTCGAGGCGCGGGGTGGCGCGGTAGTCCTCGCACATGCCGCGGATCGTCTCGGGATCGCGCCAGGCGGCGCGGTAGGCGGCCAGCTGGTCGGAGGCGAAATCCTCGATTCGCGAGGCGCCCCAGCCGAGCAGGCAGCTCTCGAAGTAGTAGTCAGGGTCGGCGCCGATGAGGCGCTCGGGGAAGGGCGCAGGCTGGGCGAGGAAGAACCAGTGGTAATAGGCGCGGGCCACGTCCTCGCGCAGATCGTCGAGCAGGAGCTGGGTCGGCACGATGTCCATCAGCTGCAGGCTGCGCAGGGCCCCGGGCGCGTCGAGGGCAAGGCGATGGGCCGTGCGCGCGCCCCGGTCATGGCCGGCGAGGTGGAAGGTCTCGTGGCCGAGGTGGCGCATCAGGGCGAGCTGGTCGGCGGCCATCTCGCGGAAGGAATAGGCGGCGGTGCCCGCGGGCTTGGAGGAGGCGCCGTAGCCGCGCAGGTCGGCGCAGATCACCTCGTGGGTCCGGGCCAACAGGGGCGCGATCCGGGCCCAGAGGGCGCGGGTCTGGGGGAACCCGTGCAGGAGGAGCAGCGGCGCACCGCTGCCCCCGCGGGAATAGGCGATCCGCTGGCCGTTGACCTCGGCCGTGGCGTCGGTGAAGCCGGGGATCGCCGCCATCCGCTTACGCCTTGGCGAGCGCGTCGAGGACGCGGGCCCAGGACCGGATGCCATGCTGGAAGGAGAAGACGTTGTACTTCTCGTTCGGCGAGTGGATCTGGTCGTCGTCGTTGCCGTAGCCGATCAGCATGGCGTTCATGCCGAGGATCGACTTGAAGTAGCCCGCGATCGGGATCGAGCCGCCGCAGCCGATGAAGGCAGCCTCGTTGGGCCATTCGTCGGAGAGCGCCTGACGGGCAGCCTCGAAGGCGGTGCCGGAGATGTCTATCTGGCTGGCCGGCGAGTTGGAGTAGCCCTTGAACTCCACCGTGCAGTCGGCGGGCAGCTGCGCCTCGACCCACTTGCGGAAATTCTCGCGGATCGCGATCGGATCCTGCTGGCCCACGAGGCGGAAGGAGAGCTTGGCATGGGCCTGCGAGGGGATCACCGTCTTGAAGCCCGCGCCGGTGTAGCCGCCCCAGATGCCGTTCACGTCGCAGGTGGGCCGGGACCAGATCATCTCGAGCGGGGTGAAGGCCTGTTCGCCGGCCGGATCGGAGAGACCGACGCCGCCGAGGAACTCCTCTGCGGAGAAGCCGAGGCCCTCCCACTGCTTGGCCAGTTCCTCGGGCAGGTCGGGCACGCCGTCGTAGAAATCGGGCACGGTGACGCGACCGGTCTCGTCATGGAGCCCGGCGAGGATCTTGGACAGCACGCGGATCGGGTTCATCGCCACGCCGCCGAACATGCCGGAATGCAGGTCCTTGGAGGCGGCAGTCACGGTCAGTTCCTCGCCGACGTTGCCGCGCAGCATGGTGATGATGCCCGGCGTGGTCGGGTTGAAGAGGCCGGTGTCGCAGATCAGCGCGAGGTCGGCTTTCAGCTCCTCGGCGTGTGCCTTCATGTAGGGGATCAGCGAGGGCGAGCCGCTCTCTTCCTCGCCCTCGAAGAAGAAGGTCACCCGGCAGGGCAGGGTGCCGGTTTCGGCGGCCCAGGCCCGGCAGGCCTCGACGAAGGTCATCAGCTGGCCCTTGTCGTCCGAGGTGCCGCGGCCGCGGATCACCGGGCCGTTCTCGGTCTCCTCGATGGCGGGGTCGAAGGGATCGCGGGTCCAGAGTTCGATCGGGTCCACCGGCTGCACGTCGTAGTGGCCGTAGAAGAGGACATGGGGCACATCCGCGCCCTCGGGTCCGAAGGTGCCATAGACCATCGGGTGACCGGGGGTGGCGCGCTTCTCGGCCTTGACGCCGAAGGAGGCGAGATCGGCCACCAGCCAGTCGGCGGCTTTGTCGCACTCGGCCTTGTAGTCGGGATCGGTGGAGATGGAGCGGATGCGCAGCAGGTCCATCAGCCGCTCGGTGGCGGCATTCAGATCGGTGTCGATACGGGAGAGGACGGCGTCGAGGGACATGAGGGCTCCTGATATTGCTTCGCGCGCGACCGTAGCACCCCGGCGGCCCATGTCCAGAGAGCGGCCCTGCCGAGCACGCAGGGCCGGGGCGCTTCAGGCGCAGGGCGGCAGCGGTGGCCCGCCCGGGGAGGCAGGCGGACCACCGGCCCCGCGCGTCACGGTGTGGGGGCAGACACCGCGCGGGAACTGGGCCCGGCGCAGGGGGCGCCGGGAGAGAGTGCGCCGGGCCTCGGCGGGCGAGGGCGCCGTTGGCCAAACGCCCTTGGCCAGACGCCGCTGCGCCTCACCTCGTGGGTCCAGACCTCAGTGGTCCAGACCTCAGTGGGTCAGCAGGACCATGCCGGCGATCACCGCCATGCCGCCCAGCATCTGGCGCAGTCCCAGCGTGTCGCCGAGGGAGAGCGCGAAGGCGAGCACCAGCAGCGTCTCCGCCGCGACGATAAGCAGATAGGTCGTAGAGAGGTCCGCGCTGCGCAGCAGGATCACCTCGGCCACGGTGGCAATGAGGAAACCGGCCGCGATGGCGAGAAGGGGCGCGGGGCCGGTGGCCCCGTCGGAGGTCAGCTTGATCCCGGCGGTGGCGAGGGCATAGCCGATGGCGGTCAGGAAGATCAGGGCGAGGATATGGCCCTGGGTCAGGGTCGTCTGCATGGGAGTGTTCCATATGGGGGCGGTCCGTCACTGTCCCGAGAGAAAAGAGGACAGGGCTGCCGGATCGGCAGCGGCCGCGAACGAATCTTTCTTGCTTCAATCTGGAGGCGGCGAAAAAAAATGATGTGCCGCCGGGCTATCTTCTGGGTCTGTCAAATGGGGTTGAGTAAAATTCCCGGGACAATGGTATGCATCCAGCGGGATTGGTAAAGTCCGGAATACCATGCCTCCCTAGGACGAAAGTCCTATGTTTGCAGGATTTTGCCGGTTGAACATTCTGCCCGGCAGGTCCATTCCGCTTGACTTGGATCAAGGCCGGGCAGGGGCGGCAAAATGTAGCCTGTTGCACGGATGGGCCACGGCCTATAACCATACTAATTCAAAACAGGCGATATGAAGTCGCCTCCCACCGCCAGGATGTATGCCACTCCGCATGGACCTCTGCGCGACGGGCCGACCTAAGTGAAGGAGGGGTTCCGGTGAACTACGAAGCCGAGCTGGACCGGGCCATCGAAAATCTGCACCAGGAAGGGCGCTACCGCACGTTCATCGATATCGTGCGCCACAAGGGCCAGTTTCCCCATGCCACGTGGCGCAAGCCCGACGGGACCGAGAAGCCGGTCACCGTGTGGTGCGGCAACGATTACCTCGGGATGGGGCAGCACCCGGTTGTCCTGAACGCGATGCACGAGGCGGTGGATGCCACCGGCGCGGGCTCGGGCGGCACCCGGAACATCTCGGGCACCACGCTCTACCACAAGCGGCTGGAGGCCGAACTGGCCGACCTGCACGGCAAGGAAGCGGCACTGCTCTTCACCTCGGCCTACGTGGCGAATGACGCGACGCTCTCGACCCTGCCCAAGCTCTTCCCCGGGCTGATCATCTATTCCGACGAGCTCAACCACGCCTCGATGATCGAGGGCGTGCGCCGCAACGGCGGGGCCAAGCGGATCTTCAAGCACAACGACGTGGACCACCTGCGCGAGCTGATGGCGGCGGACGATCCCGCGGCGCCCAAGCTGATCGCCTTCGAGTCGGTCTACTCCATGGACGGCGATTTCGGCCCGATCGAGGCGATCTGCGACCTGGCGGATGAATTCGGCGCGCTGACCTACCTCGACGAGGTGCACGCGGTCGGCATGTACGGCCCCCGGGGCGGCGGTGTCTCGGAACGCGACAACCTCGCGCACCGGATCGACATCATCAACGGCACGCTGGCCAAGGCCTTCGGCGTCTTTGGCGGCTATATCGCGGCCACGCCCAAGATGGTCGACGCGATCCGCTCCTATGCGCCGGGCTTCATCTTCACCTCCTCGATGCCGCCTGCCGTGGCGGCAGGGGCGGCGGCCTCGGTTGCCCACCTGAAGACCGACCAGACCCTGCGTGACCAGCACCAGATGCAGGCGAAGATCCTCAAGATGCGTCTCAAGGGCCTCGGCCTGCCGCTGATCGACCACGGCAGCCACATCGTGCCCGTCATCGTGGGCAACCCCGTGCACACGAAGAAGCTCTCGGACATGTTGCTTGACGATTACGGCATCTATGTTCAGCCGATCAATTTCCCCACCGTGCCCCGTGGCACGGAACGGCTGCGCTTCACGCCCTCGCCGGTTCACGGCCCCCGTGAGATTGACCAACTCGTGACCGCGATGGACCGCCTCTGGTCGCACTGTGCGCTAAATCGTGCCGAATTGGCGGGCTGACCCCCTACAACCTGTTATCGATCTGGAATCGTGTTAGGCTGTAAGTAATAAAGGGCAGGACTCGAATCGGGGGATGGTTCGAGGTCTACAGCACACGGGGCAGTGAAGATGATACGGCGCAAGGGCACACTGGCGGCGGAGCCGCCGGAGCAGCAGCCTAGAGGCTTCGACGATTTCGATCTGAGACTCGGCGACATCATGCGCGGAGAACGCGCGACGATGGGCAAATCCCTGCTCGATGTGCAGCGCGAGCTGCGCATCAAGGCCTCCTATATCGCCGCGATCGAGAACTGCGACCCCAACGCCTTCGACACCCCCGGTTTCATTGCTGGCTACGTGCGCTCCTATGCGCGCTACCTGAACATGGACCCGGACCAGACCTTCGCGGCCTTCTGCGCCGAGAGCGGCTTTGCCACCGCGCACGGCATGTCGGCCGAGGCTTCGACCCGGCGCAAGCCGCAGGAGATGCCGAAGCAGTCCAAGGACACCCGCGCGAAGGATCCCTTCATTACGCCGAACACGCCCTTCGTCCCCGCGGGCGAGGGCTTCTTCGCCCGGATCGAGCCCGGCGCCGTGGGCTCTGCCCTCGTGCTGCTGGCGCTGATCGGGGCGATCGGCTTCGGCGGCTGGACCGTCCTGAACGAGGTGCAGCGCGTGCAGATGGCGCCGGTGGAAAACACCCCGGACGTGCTGACCGATCTCAACCCGCTGGCCTCCGACGCCTCGGCCGAGACCGGTGCCGGCCCGTTCTCGCCTCCGGGTGAGGGGCTGGATCGTCTTTACCGTCCGCAGGCGCTCGACGTGCCCGTGCTGGTGGCCCGCGACGCGCCGATCTCGACGCTCGATCCCAATGCCATCGGCAGCTTTGCACAGATGCAGCCGCAGGTGGATGACAGCCCCGCACCGAACGAGAACGTGGTGGACCGCGCGCTCGCCATGGCGCTTGGCAACGGTGCTGGCTCTGGTTCTGGCGACGGGCAGGGGATGACCCAGCCGCAGGTCGTGGAAACGCCGGAGCCGGGTGTCGCCATCTTTGCCGTGCGTCCGGCCTGGGTGCGCGTGCGCGCCGCCGACGGCTCGGTCATCTTCGAGAAGATCCTCGACGCGGGCGAGACCTACGACCTGCCCCAGACCGAGGAAGCCCCGGTGCTGCGCGCAGGCATGTCCGGCTCGCTCTACTTCAAGGTCAACGGCGAGATCTTCGGCCCGGCGGGGCAGGGCACCGGCACGATCCGGAATGTCGCGCTCTCGGTCGAGGACCTGACGCAGAATTACGCGGTGGCCGATCTCTCGGCCGATCCGGAGGCCGCGCGGGTCTTCGCGGTGGCGCAGGCCGAACAGGCCGTGCAGACGCCGGTCGCGGAATAGGGCGACGCGATTGGATCGGCTGTCGCCGGTCTGTGTGAGGGCGGTCCTGGGGGCCGCCTTTTGCGTTTGCGGATGGGAGTTGAAGCCGAGCCTGATCAACAGAGGCATCGGCGCTTCGGCCACGAAGTCTGTTCTGCCGCTCACAAGCCGCGACGGCGCACTCCTTTACCCGAACGGACAGGCCCTTCCATCCACCACCCTCCCGGCCGTCAGGCGGGGCAGCGCCTTCCCGCCCCCCGTCGCCATTGGGGCTCGGACCAATGGCGCACCAACGGCGACCGGCGTTATTGCGCTACCCCGCGGGACGGCGCTGCCCTTCGTGATAGTTCTCCGGTGGTGCTGAGTGGCATGCGAGTGACATCATCTCCTCGCAATCGGCAATCTCTGCTGACCAGCTCGAAAGCGGTACGGCCTTTCCTGTGGCGTCGCTCCCTTGGCCGGCAGGCCGGGCATCTTCGATCCCCTCGGCTCGCCACAGCCCAATCCGTGCTGCACAGCCCTTGCGCGGCACGGGGCAATTGAACCCCCGGCCTCTCCGCGCTATCTGGTACCCCAAAGACGGCTGGAGGCCCCGCATGTCGCACAATCCCATCCGACCCTGGCGCAATATCGACCGGCGCAAGAGCCGGCAGATCATGGTCGGCAACGTTCCCGTCGGCGGGGACGCCCCGATCAGCGTCCAGACCATGACCAATACCGACAGTTCCGACGTGAAGGCCACGCTGGGGCAGGTCATCGCCGCCGCCGAGGCCGGCGCCGATATCGTCCGCATCTCGACGCCGGACGAGTCCTCGACCCGCGCGCTGAAGGAGATCGTGAAGGAGAGCCCGGTCCCGATCGTGGCCGACATCCATTTCCACTACCGCCGGGCCATCGAGGCTGCCGAGGCAGGCGCCGCCTGCCTGCGGATCAACCCCGGCAACATCGGCGACGAGAAGCGCGTGAAGGAGGTCATCAAGGCCGCCAAGGACCACGGCTGCTCGATCCGCATCGGGGTCAACGCTGGCTCGCTCGAAAAGCACCTGCTGGAGAAATACGGCGAGCCCTGTCCCGAGGCGATGGTCGAGAGCGGCATGGACCACATCCGCATCCTCGAAGACAACGACTTCCGCGAGTACAAGATCAGCGTGAAGGCCTCGGACGTCTTCCTTGCCGCCGCCGCCTACCAGGGCATCGCGGAGGCCACGGACGCGCCGATCCACCTCGGCATCACCGAGGCGGGCGGACTGATGACCGGCACGATCAAGAGCGCGATCGGCCTCGGCAACCTGCTGTGGATGGGCATCGGGGACACGCTGCGCGTCTCGCTCTCCGCCGATCCGGTGGAGGAGGTCAAGGTGGGCTACGAGATCCTCAAGGGGCTCGGCCTGCGCCACCGGGGCGTGAACATCATCTCCTGCCCGTCCTGCGCGCGTCAGGGCTTTGACGTGATCAAGACTGTCGAACTGCTGGAGCAGCGGCTGGAGCACATCAAGACGCCGATGTCGCTGTCGATCATCGGCTGCGTGGTGAACGGCCCGGGCGAGGCGCTGATGACCGACGTGGGCTTCACCGGCGGCGGTGCGGGCAACGGCATGGTCTATCTGGCGGGCAAGCAGTCCCACAAGATGTCGAACGAGCAGATGGTGGATCACATCGTGGAGCAGGTCGAGAAGAAGGCCGCCGAGATCGAGGCCCGCGAGGCCGCGGAGGCGGCGCAGGCAGCGGAGTGATCCGGCGCTGAGGTGCTGCGGCGCGTCCCCCCGGGGGCAGGCAGCTGTGGGGCAGAGGCGTCGACCCGCCCTTTCCGGCTAAAGAAAAAGACGGGGCTCCAGGCGGGGCCCCGTCTTTTTGTGTGTCGGCTCGCCCAAAGCGATCACTTGTCGAGGTAGCGCCGCAGCACGATGGTGGGCATCTCGCCGCGCAGCATCATCCCGGGCAGCACGTAGGAGGGCGCGAGGTCGAGCCCGAGCTTGTGGAACAGCACGGCATCCTCCTGCACCGAGGCCAGCACGCCGATGTCCTCGGCCTTGTCATCGGTCTCCTCCTCCGGCGCGTCAGTGTAGAAGGACATCCGCAGGGCGGCGAACGCTTCGGGCGTCATTTCGCGGGCAAGGGCGCGCAGGCTGCGGGCGGCGGGGGTGTTCTCGGCGGCGCGGATCTCGACCCGGAGGCCCGGCACCTCGGCCACGAGGGTCCGGAGCCCGCGTTCGGCCATGGCGCAGTCGGGGCAGGGATAGGTGACGAAGAGGGTGATCGTCTGGCGCGGCCTGCGCGCGCCGAAGCCCTCCGGCGTGATCGCGGTCAGGGCGGCGCGGGCCCGGTCGAGGACGCTCAAGTCCTGCTCCCGGTCGTCCTTGTAGAGGTCGAGCGGCGCGTCGGTGGGGGCCATGGCGCCGTCGGCGAGGCCTGCCACGAGCTCGGGGTGGGCCATCAGCACTGCGCGGATTTCGGCCCCCAGAAGCTTGCGGGCCTCGGGCGAAAGGACGCTGCCGCCGTCGCTCGTGGCCGTCGCCGTAGCCATGCCGCCTGAGGCGGCGGACAGGGGCGCGCTGCTGTCCTGCGCGGCAAGGGGCGAGGACAGCAGCAGGAGCGGCAGAAGCGCCGCTCGGATCATTCGGCTGCTTCGCGCAGGTCCTCGATGATCTCTTCCATCTGGCTGCGCGGGACCGCGCCCACGACCAGCTGGTGATCGAAGAGGAAGGTCGGCGTGCCGCTGATGCCGAGCGCATCGCCAAGGGCGCGGTTGGTGCCGATCACCTCGGTCACGGCCTCGTCGTCCATGCGCGCAAAGATCGCGTCGGTGTCGAGGCCGAGGCTCTCGCCCAGACGGGTCAGGGCGACCTTGTCACCGGGGTTGCCGCGCATCGTCATCATGGCGTTGTGGACCTGCTCGTAGGCCTCGTCGCCCGCGACCTGCAGGGTGGCGATGGCAAAGCGCGAGGCGGTCACCGAGTCGTCGCCGAGCACCGGGTATTCCTTGACGATGAACTTGATGTTGCCATCGTCCTCGACCAGCGATTTCACGTCCTCGAAGGCCCGGCGGCAGTAGCCGCAGCGGTAGTCCATGAACTCGATCATGACGATGTCGCCCTCGGGGTTGCCACCGATCCACGAGAAGCCGTCATCGTAGATCGCCTCGGGCTCGGACTTCAGCATGTCGGTCTGGGCCTGCTGCTGCACCTCGGCCTCGCGGGCGCGATAGGCCTCGACCGCCTCGAAGATCACCTCGGGGTGGTCCATGAGGTAGGACTGGATCTCGCGCCGCAGGGCATCGCGCTGCATCCCGCTGAGATCGGCCAGTTCCGACCCGCCGGCAGAGGTCGCGGCGGGGGCCGCGCCGTGCTCTGCGGTCGGTTTCTCCGAATGGCCGGTCGCGGCGGGCATCGCCTCTGCCATCGCGGCGGGGGCCGCGACGGGGCCGCGCACCTTGTCGGCGCCGTAGGCAAAGACACCAAGCGCCACGGCGGCGGCGGTCAGGACATAGGCGGTTTTGGAACTCGTCATCAAATAACTCCGGTCTCAGTCGAAATTCAGGCCCGCAATCAGGCGCGTTATTGTGCAGAAAGCATATCGGGGCGGCGATGCCAACCGAACCCACCGTGACATATCGGTGACCCGGTTGCCCTTTGCCGATGCAGAGGGCAGAAGAGAGAGGCAAGACGGCGGCGCCCCTCAAGAGGCGCGGGAAAATGGCTCAGATGTTCGGCATGGGCCGACGGCATTTTTCGATAATCCTGTGAAACGCGGGAAGCTGTCCACCGAAAGCAAGTGTCGGAGGAGTACATGCGGGTTTCAAGCCGGGGCACGGTCGATCCCTTTATTGTGATGGAAATCGCCAAGGAGGCCGCCGAGATGGAGGCCTCGGGCATCGACATCGTCCACATGGAAATCGGCCAGCCGGGCACGCCCGCGCCCGAGGCCGCCCGCCGCGCCGTGGCGCAGGCGATGGAGGACGGCGCGCCCATGGGCTACACCGTCACGCCGGGCCTGCCCGAGCTGCGCGCACGCATCGCGCAGCTCTATGGCGAATGGTACGACGTGGACCTGAACCCCGATCGCGTGCTGGTCACGCCGGGCTCCTCCGGGGCCTTTTCGCTGGCCTTCACCTCGCTCTTCGACCCGGGTGCGCGGGTCGGCATCGGCTCGCCGGGCTATCCCTCCTACCGGCAGATCCTCAAGGCGCTGGACCTCGATCCGGTGCTGATCGAAACCAAGGAAGAGCACCGCTACCAGCCGGTGCCCTCCGACATCGCGGCGCATCGCCTTGACGGTCTGCTGGTGGCCTCGCCGGCGAACCCCGCCGGTACGATGCTGGACGGTCCGGCGATGCAGGGGCTGATGCAGGCCGCGCAGGAGGCGGGCATCGGCTTCATCTCGGACGAAATCTATCATGGGCTGCATTACGAGAACCGGGCCGTGAGTGCGCTGGAATTCGGTGACGACGTCTATGTCATCAATTCCTTCTCGAAGTATTTCTCGATGACCGGCTGGCGGATCGGCTGGATGGTCCTGCCCGAGGCGCATTTCCACCGGGTCGAGAAGCTTTCGCAGCACATGTTCATCTGCGCCACCCATGCCAGCCAGGTGGCGGCCCTCGCCGCGCTCGATGCCACCGAGGAACTGGACGCCCACCGCGCCACCTATGCCCGCAACCGCGCGCTGCTGCTGGAGGGGCTGCCCAGGATCGGCTTCGACCGGATCGCGCCGCCGGACGGGGGCTTCTACATCTACGCGGATGTCTCCGGCCTGACCAACAACAGCCTCGCCCTTGCCCGCGAGATCCTGCACGAGGCCCGCGTCGCGGTGACGCCGGGGCTCGACTTCGATCCGGACCGGGGGGCGCATACGCTGCGCTTCTCCTATGCCTCGACGACCGAGGACATGCTCGAAGGGCTGGAACGGCTCGGCAGGTTCATGGCGCTGAAGGGTGCGGTGCCGGCGTAAGGGCAGGGCGACCGGACGGCTGCCACCGGACCGCCCGCAGGGGCCGGACATGCGAAAGCCGCCCCCGAGGGGGCGGCTTTGTTCGTTCCGGATCGGTCCGCACCGGTTCGTGACGCCACGTCGGACCGCAGGCCGGGACGGCGTCAGCTCAACGGAAGGCCTGGTCCAGCCGCAGCAGGCGGCGGTGGAACTGGGGCAGTTGTTCCTGCGGGACGAGGCCGGTGCCCCGCGCCGTGGTCATGATCGAACGCATGTTGGTCCCAAGGTGTTCATAGACCATGCGGGTGGCCCGCTGGCTGGTCAGGCTCTCCCGCACCGTGCGGGTCACGTAGCCTTCCCAGAAGTTGTTCTCGAAAGTCGGGACCTTGCAGAGGAAGTTGAACGAGCAGGTGATCGCGCCCTTGCGCGCGATCAGCGCGGCCACGCCCTCTTCCTGACGCAGGAAGATGCCGCGGAACTCGCGCGTGGCGGCATCCACCGGCAGGCCCTGCTGCGCCATGGCTTCCTTGGCCTCGTATCCGCGCACGAAGGTGTAGCCGTCGTTGCGGAAGACGTACACTAGGCCGAGCGCGGCCATGGTCTCGTCGACGAAGGAGCGCCGCGAGAACCGGTAGAACCCGTCGGGGAGCAGATCCTGGCCGACCTCGGTCGAGGTCCGGCCGAGGTACTCCGAGATCTCGGGATGGTTGAGCAGGTCCGCGGAGATCGGCGTCAGCGCCTCGACCGGCTCCAGCAGGATGCGAGCGTCCGTGTTGAAGAATTCGCAGATGCGATGCAGCACGTCCGGCCGCGGGAAGCTCTCGCCCGAGAGGTAGCGGTTGTACTGCGTGCGGTTGATGCCGAGTTCGCGGCACAGACCGGCAATCGAGGGGTATTGACCGGAGAGAAGACGCAGGTTCGCGCCAAATATTCCACGGATTTCCACCGGATCGACGGCGGATTCCGACCCATGGCTCGAGGTAGGCTTCTTCACGGGCCGTTTTTCCCTGTGTGATTCACGTTCAGCGTGTATTTTGGGTGTGTGTAGCACTGTTGAGGAGACTTCTTGATGCTATGTGGCGTCACGGGTGATGTTGTATAGCGCCAGTATTTATCAAACCCGTCACAAAATCAATCTCTCCGACACTGATTGGGGAATGTCGGAAAGAAGATCTTTCACAGAAAGTAACCATGTGGGGGAAAGTGATGCATCTGCAGAGGGTTGAGATGTTTGGTGTAGTCCTGTGGAGCGACAGTTCGGATCGGAAAGCGGTGATCTGGTGCGAAGATCATGGCGATCTGGCCTACTTCAGCGCCGCGGAGGGAGAATTCTGTGACGGAATCGCCCTCGACGCGGGAGATCTGGTGCAATTCGACCTTGCCGAAGACCGTGTGATGCGACGGGCGCAGAACCCCCGGATCGTTGCGGAGGAGCAATATCCCTCGCTGGCGACGCGTCTGCAGGAGGCCAATTGCATGGCCTCCGAGAAGGTCAACATTCCCCCCGTCAGTCGCCCGGAGGGCGAGGAGGGCAGTGCGATCGTCCTGCCGTTCACGCCGCGCCGCAAGGCCCATGGCCGGGCGCAGGACAAGGCCCGGGCCGCGCAAGCCTGCGAGATCGGCGGCAAGCTGTAAAGGCGGTCCTCCGGGGGGGCGTCCCGGACGGTCTGCGACGAACATGGGAAAGCCCGCCCGCAGTGACGCGGACGGGCTTTTGCTTTTTCAGAGACGGCGGGATCGGGCCAATTATCGCGCCAGTCAGGGGATCGGCACCCCGGGCCGGGGGGCTGCCCCGGGCCCGGGGACCTCTGTGATCAGTTCGCGCCGCGGGCGAGGGCGGCAACGCCGGTGCGCGCCAGTTCGACGAGGCCCAGAGGGCGCATCAGCTCGGCGAAGGCGTCGATCTTGTCGGGCGTGCCGGTCAGTTCGAAGACGAAGCTGGTCAGTGTCGAATCCACCACGTTGGCACGGAAGATGTCCGCCAGGCGCAGCGCCTCGACCCGCTTCTCGCCCTCGTTGGCCACCTTGATCAGCGCCAGCTCGCGCTCGACCGAGGGGCCTTCGACGGTCAGGTCGTGGACCTCGTGGACGGGCACGATGCGGCCGAGTTGCGCCTTGATCTGCTCGATCACCTGCGGCGTGCCCTTGGTCACGATCGTGATCCGCGAGCGTTTGCCGGTGTGGTCGACCTCGGCCACGGTGAGGCTTTCGATGTTGTAGCCCCGGCCGGAGAAGAGGCCGATCACGCGGGCGAGAACGCCCGCCTCGTTGTCCACCAGCACGGCCAGCGTATGCGTCTCGATCACGTCGGAGAAGGTCGGGCGCAGGTTGTAGGCCGAATGCTTGGTCGACCCTTTTTTCAGTTTGAGTGCCGACATGGGTGGCTCCTTGTCTTCAGGGTTGTCTTCCGGTGGAAGGTATCGGTTGCCTTTGGGGCAAGTTGGAAGCACGCTAGGGTTGCATCCGGTTTTCCCCGTGCCACAGGGCGATGTCTCCAGCGCCCCGTGCCTGAAAGTTTCTTTTCCGAGTTCAAGGACTTGCCATGACCCCAGTTTTCAAATCGGCGCTTCTCGCGACGGTCGCCTGCCTTGGTGTCGCAACCCCCGTTGCGGCGGCGGAAACCGACCTCGCCAAGCAGCTCGCGAACCCGGTCGCGGACCTCGTGAGCGTGCCGTTCCAGTTCAACTGGAACCAGAACATCGGCCCCAACGACGATGGCGAGCGGATGACGCTCAACGTCCAGCCGGTGATCCCCTTCGACCTTGGCAACGGCTGGAACATTGTGTCCCGCACCATCGTACCGCTGGTCTTCAACGATCTGCCCGGCAATGACGATATCGGCCTTGGCGACATCACCCAGTCGTTCTTCTTCTCGCCCAAGGAGGCGCGCAACGGGCTGACTTGGGGCGTCGGCCCGGCCTTCGTGCTGCCCACCGGGCGCGACGGCATCTCGGCCGATACCTTTGCCGCGGGTGTGACCGGTGTGGCCCTGCGCCAGTCGGGGCCGTGGACCGTGGGCGGGCTTGCGTCCCATGTCTGGCGCGTGGGCGACGGACCGGTGGACATCAACCAGACCTACCTGCAGCCCTTCCTGAGCTATGCCTTCGACGGCGGCCTGAGCGTGACGCTGAACACCGAGACGACCTATGACTGGACCAACGAGCAGTGGACCGTGCCGATCAACGGTGTGGTCAGCAAGGTCTTCATGGCGGGCAACCAGCCGATGAGCATCGGTGGCGGCATCGGCTATATTGCCGAGGGCCCGGACAGCGGCGCCGAAGGCGTGACCTTCCGCGCGGTGCTGACGCTGATCTTCCCGAAGTCCTGACACGGGTCACATCCTCCAGCCGGGGGCGGGCGGCGGCAGGGGCCGCCCGGCCTCGGTCAGACCTGATCAGACGAGCGCTGCCCCGCCGCCGGTGATGGCATTGGTGGCCGCCGCATCGCCCATGAGCATCTCGTTGTGGGCCTTGCCGCTGGGGATCATCGGGAAGCAGTTCTCGTGCTTCTCGACGAGGCAGTCGAAGATCACCGGACCGTCGTAGTTGATCATCTCCATGATCGCATCGTCGAGGTCCTTGGGATCGGAGACCATGATCCCCTTGGCGCCGAAGGCCTCGGCGAGCTTCACGAAATCGGGCAGCGCCTCGGACCAGGACTGGCTGTAGCGCTCGCCATGCAGCAGCTGCTGCCACTGGCGCACCATGCCCAGACGTTCGTTGTTCAGGATGAACTGCTTCACCGGCAGGCGGAACTGCACCGCGGTGCCCATCTCCTGCATGTTCATCAGCCACGAGGCTTCGCCCGCCACGTTGATCACGAGGCTTTCGGGATGCGCCTGCTGCACGCCGACCGAGGCCGGAACGCCATAGCCCATGGTGCCGAGGCCCCCGGAGGTCATCCAGCGGTTCGGCTCCTCGAAGGTGAGGTACTGCGCGGCCCACATCTGGTGCTGGCCGACCTCGGTGGTGAAGTAGCGGTCATGGCCCTTGGTGAGCGCCTCGAGCCGCTGCAGCGCGTACTGCGGTTTGATGACGGTGTCGGAGTTCTTGAAGTTCAGGCACTCGACGGCCTTCCACTCGTCGATCTTCTTCCACCACTTGGCGAGCGCCTCGCGGTTGGTCTTGCGGCCGCGGGCCTTCCAGACCTTGAGGATATCCTCGAGCACATGGGCCACGTCGCCGACGATCGGCATGTCGACGTGGATCACCTTGTTGATCGACGAGGGATCGATGTCGATATGCGCCTTCAGCGAGTTCGGGCTGAAGGCGTCGATGCGGCCGGTGATCCGGTCGTCGAAGCGGGCGCCGACGCAGATCATCAGGTCGCAGTCATGCATCGCCATGTTGGCCTCGTAGAGACCGTGCATGCCGAGCATCCCCAGCCACGACTTGCCCGAGGCGGGGTAGGCGCCAAGGCCCATGAGCGTCGAGGTGATCGGCGCGCCGGTGGCGTCGACCAGTTCGCGCAGCAGCTGGCTGGCCGCGGGGCCGGAGTTGATGACGCCGCCGCCGGTGTAGAAGATCGGCTTCTTGGCCACTTCGAGCGCGGCCACCAGTTCCGTGATCTCCTCCATGTCGCCCTTGACCTGCGGGTTGTAGCGATAGGTGGAGGGTTTCGGCGGCGCGACGTAGTCGCCGGTGGCGAACTGCACGTCCTTGGGGATGTCGATGAGCACCGGGCCGGGGCGGCCGGTGGTGGCGACATGGAAGGCATGGTGCATGATCCGCGGCAGGTCGTCCGTCTCCTTCACCAGCCAGTTGTGCTTGGTGCAGGGGCGGGTGATGCCGACGGTATCGGCCTCCTGGAACGCGTCCGAACCGATCAGGAAGGTGGGGACCTGGCCGCTCATGACGACGATCGGGATCGAGTCGAGCAGCGCGTCGGCCAGGCCGGTGACCGCGTTGGTCGCGCCCGGGCCCGAGGTGACGAGCACGACGCCCGGCTTGCCGGTGGAGCGGGCATAGCCTTCGGCGGCATGGACCGCGCCCTGCTCGTGGCGGACGAGGATGTGCTTGATGCCGTTCTGCTGGAAGATCTCGTCATAGATCGGCAGGACGGCGCCGCCGGGATAGCCGAATACCGTGTCCACGCCCTGATCCTTGAGGGCCTGAACCACCATTTTCGCGCCGGTCATCTGCCGTGTCATCGCTTCTCTCCGTCTCACTGCCCCGTGTCGGGCGCTTCTCGTGAACTTCTGTTTCGGGAATGAAAAAGCCCCCGGAGGTGATCCGGGGGCGCATGGGGTACCAAATGGGACAACCGGTCTTACCGGCCCATGCGCCAAACTCCTACGATAATGACTAGTGCGGTCATTGGGGGACTCCTCATTCGGGGCGGACATTAGAAGCGGGCGAACGGGGCGTCAACCGCCTTTGGGTGGAAATTTCTGTCCTGCGGCGAAAAAATTCTTTGCGAAAGTTGCGTTGATCCGTGGTTCGTCGACGTTTTCGGAAAAACTCGGGGTGTTTTCCGGTGGGTGGCCAAGAATTTTCGAAAATTCTTGGGAAAATTCTTCGAAGAATTTTCGGCGCGGGGCAGAGGGGTCGGGGGCCGAGAGAGCGGGAGTTCCGGAAAATTCGAATTTTCCGGACCGGAATTTTTGAAAATTCCGTGGGGGCGCTGCCCCCCTTGCGCGGCTGCGCCGCGCAATTCCCCCCGGAGGTATTTGGGGAAAGATGAAGCGGGTCAGCCCTTGCGGGCGACGAGGGTGTAGCTCATCGGGATCTGCGCGGCGCGGCCCTCGTAGAGGTCATACGCCGGCTCGCGGTTGGAATGGGGATGTTCCGTCAGGGTTTCGAGGCGCAGGCCCGCGCCGGCCATGGCGGTGAGGATCGCGCCCATCGTGTGGAGGAACCAGTAGCCGGTCTCGCCGGTGCCGTGGTCCTGCCCGTCGTAGGCGATGGCGTCGGTCACCTTCTGGGGGGCGGAGGTGAAGTAGTTGAAGGCCGGGGTGTGCGGCGTCTCGCTGGCGGGATCGAACAACTCGAGGAAGGGATGGGTCTCGTAGATCACGAGATGGGCGCCGGGGGCCATGAGGCCCGCCACGGCAGCGAAGAAACCGGGCAGGTCGGGCATCCAGTTCAGCACGCCGATGGTGATCAGGGCGAGGTCATGCTGGCCGAGGTCTCCCTCGGGCAGGGTGTAGATGTCGGCCTCGAGCAGCAGCGGCGCGAGGCCGGCGGCGGCGGCAAGCTGTGCGCCCTGTGCGAGGAAGGCGGCGGACTGGTCGATGCCGAGCGCGGGCTCCGCCCCGAAGGCCGCCAGCGAGAGCAGTTCGCGGGCGTTGTTGCAGCCGATCTGCACGGCGCTCTTGCCCGAGAGGCCGATCTGCTGGAGCGTCGCGGTCAGGCAGGGATCGAAGGTGGAGAAGCCGGGCAGGCTGGCGGAGGCGAGCAGGGCTTCCCACTCCTCGCCGGCGCCATGCAGGTGCGCCGAGGCCTCCCAGGCGGCGCGGTTCGCGTCGGTGTAGGTCTTGCGGTCGCGATTCGGCATCGGGCCCTCCTGCTGTTCCCTGACTCGGTAGGGGATCGGGCGGGGCCGGGCGAATGGCAAATACGTGAATGAGCGAGAAAATTCCGCCTGTGGCGCGCAGAGCATGGCGGCGCGGCGCACAGCGGGCGCCCGGTGGGCAACCGGGACCGGTGGCGGGCGTTTCGCAGGCGGTCCCGGGCGGGTGGACCCGGTCGGGCGGCCAGGTTGGCCGGGGCGGAGTGGCCGGGGCGGGGCGCCTCAGAAGACGCGGCCGGTGCCCTGCAATACCCCGTGTTCCAGCGCGTAGCGGGTCAGCCCGGCGGTGGAGGAGATGCCGAGCTTGCGCTTGATGTTCTTGCGGTGCGTCTCGACCGTGCGGACCGAAATGTCGAGCGCGAGGGCCACCTCCTTGTTGGACTGGCCCTGTGCCAGCAGCAGCAGGATCGACTGCTCGCGGTTGGTGAGCTGCTCGCGCGTGCCCTCCTTCGGCGCCAGCCCGACCTTGGCGCCGGTGCAGAGGTAGCGCTCGCCGCGCATCACCGCGTCGATGGCCTGCTTGATCTCCTCGGTGGGCACGTCCTTCAGCACGTAGCCCGCCGCGCCATGTTCGAGCGCGGAGGTGATATACTCCGGGCTGTCGTGCATGGAGAGCACGAGGACCTTCGTCTCGGGGCGCTTCTCGAGGACGATCTCGCAGGCGTTCAGCCCCGAGACCTCGGGCATGTTGAGATCGAGCAGCACCACGTCGGGGGCCAGGTCCTCCACCTGGTCGACGATCTGCCGCCCGCTTGAGAGCGCGGCCACCACCTCGATGTCATCGTAGCTTTCGAGGATCGAGACGATGCCCTCGGCCACCAGCGGGTGATCGTCGACGATGACGACGCGGGTCTTGCTCTGGGTCATGTGCTGTCCTTCCCCTTGTCCTGCCGCGCTTCGTCGCGGTTCGGCTCCAGCAGGTGCGAGAGTGGCACGAAGGCCGTGATCTCGGTGCCCTTCGGGCCGGAGCGGATGTCGAGCGTCCCGTCGAGCTGCTCCACCCGTTCCTGCATGTTGCGCAGGCCAAGCCCGGTGGACCGTCCCTCGCGCACCTCGGCGGACAGGCCGTGGCCGTTGTCCGCGATGTGCAGCCGTGCCCCGGTGCGGGTGCCGCGCACGTCCACCTCGATCTTCGTCGCGCCCGAATGGCGCTCGATATTGGTGAGCGCCTCCTGCGCGATGCGGTAGAGCGCGATCTTGCTGTCCTTGTCCAGACGATTGCGGAAGACCACGGTGGAAAAGGCCGTCTGGATCCCGGTTCTGCTGCCGAAATCCTCGACCAGCGTCTTGATCGCGGGCCCGAGGCCCAGATCGTCGAGCGCGCCCGGTCGCAGGTCGCGGCTGATCCGGCGGACCTCCTGGATGGCATCGCCGAGGCTCTGCATGCCCTTGTCCAGCGTCTCACCCGCGCGGGGATCGCCCGCCGCCATCCGGCGTTTGGCCGCGTCGAGGGCATAGCGCACGCCCACCAGCAGCTGGCTGATCCCGTCGTGCAATTCGCGCGCCACGCGGCCGCGCTCCTCCTCCTGCGCGTCGAAGACCCGCTGGGTGAGGCGCTTGAGCTTGGCATCCGCCAGACGCCGCTCGCGGATGTTGATCACCATGCCCGAGGCAAAGACCCCCATCAGCGCGATCAGCGTGATCGCCCCGATGTAGAGGAAGGTGCGCCGCACCCGCTGGCGCATCTCGGTCTGCGAGGCGGCGACGGTGTCGAGCACGTCGTCGATGAAGACCCCGGTGCCGATCGCCCATTGCCACTGGGGCAGGGAGGTCACGTAGGTCAGCATCCGCTCCTCCTCGCCGGTGGAGGGCTTGGGCCAGAGGTGCTCGACCCAGCCACCACCCTGACGCGCGGTCTCGATGAACTCCTGCACCACCGGGGTGCCCTCGCTGTCGGTCAGGTCCCACCAGGTCTGGTTGATCATGTCGGTCTGGCGCGGCGAGACGAGGTTGGTGCCGTCGAAGGTGTAGACGAAGAAGAACCCCTCGTCGCCGTAGATCATGGCGGCGAGGATCTGCAGCACCTTGGTCTGCGCCTCCTCGGAATTGTAGGGCGCGGAATTGTAGGTGGCGTAGAAGCCGTTGCGCGCCTGGGTGACGTAGTTGCGCAGTTCCTGCTTCTTGGCGTCCAGCAGGCGCTGTTCCAGCGTGGCGATCTCGCGTTCGGCAAGCGCGCGCGACTGCTGGGCCACCATCAGCGCAATGGCCGAGACGGCAAGGATCAGCGGAAGCGTCGCCAGAAGGAAGAGTTTCTGGCCATAGCTGAGCCGTCGGAGGGTGAAGAAGCGCGCCATGAGTGATTCGACGGGCAGCTTAGCCCAAGCCGCGAAGCCAGTGTATAGGCGGCTCTTCGCCGGCAAGAAAGCGATCCCTTTCGCAAGGGAAACTGCCCGAAAGTTTCGCCGCTACGTAGTACTAGGTATTTTCCGGTGCCAAATGTCTCGCTAGTGTCCTCCCACTATCGAACCGATCCGCACCCGCCACAGCGGGGGCAATACCTACCGGGAGGAGAAATTATGGATCGTCGTTCCTTTCTGAGAACGTCCGCTTTGGGCGGCGGCGCAGCTGCAGCCTCGACTCTGGCCGCACCGGCCTACGCACAGGGCAAGCGCACCCTGACCATGGTCACCACCTGGGGCCGTGGCCTCGCCGGGGTGCATGACAGCGCGCAATACTGCGCCGACGCCATCACCGCCATGACCGACGGCCAGCTGACCGTCGAACTGAAGGCCGCGGGCGAACTCGTGGGCGCCTTCGAGGTGTTCGACGCCGTGTCCTCGGGCCAGGCCGACATGTACCACGCCGTGGATTACTACTTCCTCGGCCAGCATCCGGCGCTGTCGTTCTTCTCGAACATTCCCTTCGGCATGACCTACCAGGAACTGAACAACTGGTATTACCATGGCGGCGGTCAGGAACTGCAGGACCAGGTCTCCGAGATCTTCGGCCTCAAGACCTTCATGGCCGGCAACACCGGCCCGCAGTCGGGCGGCTGGTTCAACAAGGAAATCAAGGGTCCGGAAGACTTCCAGGGCCTGAAGTTCCGGATGCCGGGCCAGGGCGGCCAGGTGCTGGGCAAACTCGGCGCATCGGTGCAGAATCTGCCCGGCGGCGAAGTCTACCAGGCGCTGTCTTCGGGTGCGATCGACGGGACCGAGTGGATCGGCCCCTGGGCGGACGAGAAGGCCGGCTTCCAGGAGATCACCAAGACCTACTACACCGCAGGCTTCCACGAGTCCGGCCCCGGCCTCTCGCTGGCGCTCAACCGCGACCTCTTCGAGGACCTGCCCGAAGCCCAGAAGCAGATCGTCGAGCAGGCAGCGCGTGCCGGCAACAACTGGACCATGTCGCTCTTCATGGCGAACAACGGTTCGGCCCTGCAGCGCCTGCAGTCCGGCGGCGTGAAGGTTCTGGAATTCCCCGACAGCGTCTGGGATGCCTTCGGTTCGGCTTCGGCCGAAGTGGTGCAGGAGCCCATGGACGATCCGCTCTACGCCGAATGCTACGACAGCTACATGCAGTGGCTGAAGGCCTCGGCCGCGTGGATTTCGACCTCGGAAGGCGCCTACGCCAAGCAGCGGAACCGCGTTCTGGGGATTTGATCCGCCGAAAGGCTTGAGATCAGCGAAGGCCCCGGCGTGACGGGGCCTTCTTCAATTGGCGCACTCGGACCCGACGCTGCGTCAACACGACTGACACGTCAGGGAAGGCGGGGACGATGGAAGAAACGGGCGGCACGGGCGTCATCGGCGCCATCGCGGGCGGCATCTGGTGGCTCATCCAGAACATCGGCATGGCGTTCTACAATTTCGGCTACGCGGTCACACATCCGCAGTTGTGGCTGAACTGGTCGGACAATCAGGCGATCATGCGCTTCGTCTACTACGGCGGATCGGTGGAGTTCTTCTTTGTCGTCTTCACAGCCATCCTGATCCTGACGATCGCGGGCATCGTGCACCGTCCCTTCATGTGGGGCATGGTCCGGGTGCTGGAAGGCTTTGCCAACACGGTGGGGCGCTTCATGGCATGGGCCGGCCTGATCATGGTGATCCAGCAGGTGCTGATCGTCTTCGTGCAGCGCATCTTCGCGCGGCCCGATCTGGTCTTCGGCCTCGGCGTGCCGATCGGCTTCGACATGAGCTGGTGGTCGGAAGAGCTGAAGCTCTACAACGCGATGGTCGTGGCGCTCTGCGTGTCCTACGCCTTCGTGCAGGGCTCCCACGTGCGGGTCGACCTCGTCTATTCGGGCCTGTCCTTCCGCGGCAAGCGGGTGGTGGACATGATCGGCTCGCTGATCTTCATGATGCCCGTGGCCGTGATCACCTGGATGTATGGCTGGTTCTTCCTGTGGCGCCACCTGATCGTGCCGAAACCCTCGGCCTCCGATCAGCTGGATCGTCTGCTGGCCAAGGCCCGCGCCCTGCGCTGGAACGTCGAGACCATCGGCTTCAGCCCGAACGGTTTCTCGGCCTACTTCCTGTTCAAGATCCTGCTCTGCGCCTTTGCAGCCATGGTCTTTATCCACGCCATCGCCTTCTTCTACCGCTCCTTCTGCGAATTCGTCGAAGGGCAGGGAAGCGAGAACAAGTACCTCGACCGCGACACGCTGGGCGAGGGCGAAGAAGCCTACGAAGGCACGCACTGAGGGGACCTGAGACATGCTTTTCGGACTTGATGGGGTCGAGATCGGCCTGATTATCGTCTTCCTGTGCCTTTTCGGCGGGATCCTCTCCGGCTTCCCGGTGGCCTTTGCCATCGGTGGTGCGGGGGCCATTTCCTTCGGGATCATCGCGGTGCTCGACAGTTCGGGCCTGCTGATCCACCAGGCGATCGACACGTCCTCGGACATGTATCGCACGCTGACGGACAGCGGCATCCACCCGGATGCGATTTCGATCTTCCGATATCCTGACCTGCCAAGGATCGCGCAGCCGGTCTTTGACCGCGGCTGGGACGTGGCGCTGGACCGCAACGTCAGCTTCATCGTGAACCGGATCAACGAGCGCGTGCTCGCCGGTCAGTCAATCGAGACGCTGCTGGCGGTGCTGATGTTCGTCATGATGGGCATCACGCTGGAACGCTCCAAGATCGCGAACGACCTGCTGACCACCATGGCGCGCGTCTTCGGCCCGCTGCCCGGCGGTCTGGCCGTGTCGGTCGTCGTCGTGGGTGCCTTCCTCGCCGCCTCCACCGGCATCGTGGGGGCCACCGTGGTGACCATGGGCCTGCTCTCGCTGCCCACCATGCTGCGCAACAACTACTCGCCTGAGCTGTCCACCGGGGTCATCGCGGCCTCGGGGACGCTGGGGCAGATCATTCCGCCCTCCATCGTGATCGTCCTTTTGGGCACGCTGGCGGGTGACCTCTACAGCCAGGCACAGGAAGCCCGCGCCCAGACCGTCGGGTGCAGCGACGCGCTGACCTACCTCGGCAAGCCCGCGGTGGTCTCGGTCGGCACGCTGTTCCAGTCGGCCATGCTGCCGGGCATCCTGCTGGCGGTGCTCTATGCGGCCTATGCCTTCGGCTATGCGCTCTTCAACCCGTCCAAGGCGCCTGCGGTGCAGATCGAGGCCTCGGGCGGCAAGACCATCACCCGCAGCGAAGGCCTGACCTGGTTCCTCTTCGTGCCGGCGGCGCTGGTCGTGCTGGTGGTGCTGCTGGGGCAGGTGGGCATCGTCGGCTCCCAGAGCCTCGCGGTGGACACCTTCTCGGAGGCCGGGCAGGTCGCCTCGCTGCGCACCAACGTCTCTGACAGCTGCCGCGAAGCGATGATCGCGCTGCACGGTCAGGATGCCTGGAACGTCGCCGTGCAGGAAGCCGAAGCCATCGCCGCCTCGGGCGGGGTGCAGGAGGCGCATCGCCTGACCCCGGAAGAGATCGAGGCCGCGCGCAGTGCCAAGATGGCCGCCGCCGCCCCGATCGGCACCGGTGTGGCCGTGCTGCTGCTGACGCTGGCGCTGATCCTGACCACCGCCCGTGGTGCCGATCCGCTGGCCGATCCCAAGCCGCTGGCCATCGGCCTCGGCGGGGTGCTGGTTGCGGCGCTGCTCGACGTGCTCTTCATCTCGCCCGACATGTCCTCGGGGGCCACGGTGGCCATCCTCGCGATCCCGGTCGCAGTGGCGCTCTGGGGCTGCAAGCATGCCGCGGCGCGCCTGGCCGAGAACGAGCTGATCCGCGTGGTCTTCCCGCCGCTGATCCTGATCGTCGCGGTGCTGGGGTCGATCCTCGGCGGCATCACCAACCCGACGCCGGCAGCGGCGCTCGGCGCGGCCGGTGCGCTGATGCTGGCGGCCTATCGCAAGAAGCGCGAGTTAGGCCAAAGCGGCAAGGTCATCATCAACGCCACCTTGGCGGTGATCGTGATGATCCTCGTGGGCGTGAACTTCGACCTGCGGATCACGCAGGAGAGCGTCAGCGCCGAGAGCTGGATCGCATTCGTGGTGGCCTATGCGGCCTTCCTCTACGCGGCCTTCGGTCTCTTCTACTCCTGCTGGGTGCTCTGGAGCACGGCGGTGCTGAAACCGGTGGTGCGTGAGACGGCCAAGGTGACCTCGATGGTCTTCACCATCCTGATCGGCTCGCAGCTGCTGAACCTCGTGGTGATCTCCTTCGGCGGCGAACACTACATCCAGCAGTTCCTGAAGAGCTTCGACAACGAGTTCACGGTCTTCCTGATCGTGATGCTGGTGCTCTTCATCCTCGGCTTCGTGCTCGACTTCCTCGAGATCATCTACATCGTGATCCCGATCGTGGGGCCGGTGATCTACGGCGGCACCTTCGATCCGAAGTGGGTGACGATCATGATCGCGGTGAACCTGCAGACCTCGTTCCTGACGCCGCCCTTCGGCTTCGCGCTGTTCTACCTGCGCGGTGTCGCCCCGGCGAGCGTGACGACCGGCCATATCTACCGCGGGATCGTGCCCTTCGTGCTGATCCAGGTGCTGGGGCTGGCGCTGCTGTGGTTCGTGCCGGGGATCGTGACGATCGTGCCGGACCTGATCGGAAACTGATCGGACCTGACGGGACAGGGGCCGCGGCAGAGATGCCGCGGCCCTTTTCGTTTGGAGGAGGGGGCAGTTTTGCGGCGCGACTGTCCATCCAACCGCGAGAGGTCGCCGCCGGCCATTTCGATACGCAGCACATGCTTCAACGCCTCACCCTTGCCCAAGCTTCGTTTGGGCCGCGCCCACCCCACGGGACGGGCGCGGGGACAGGCAGAGAGGGCAGTTCGGTGACGTGATGGGCGATGGCTTCCGGTCCCGAGACATAGGGCGGGCGCCGATGCAGGGCGCGTTCACCGCAGGGTGCCGAAGCCCCTCTGAACTGCCTTGGTGTTACCCGATAGGCATTTGACCGAGCGCTCACATGCCATGGGTCGTGGGGCGAAGGTTCAAGCCGCGCACGAGACCCCCGCCGCCCATGCTCAGGCCGGCTCCCGATCCTCGCGGGTCCAGGGGGAGGAGATCACGAGGAACCGCACCGCCTCGGTGCTCTCGTTGAAGGCCCGGTGCGCGGCGCCCGGCGGGACCTCCAGCGCGTCGCCGGTGACCAGTTCGTGCAGCGTGCCCTCCATCTCGAGGGACAGCATCCCGTCGAGCACGTAGAACATCTGCCGCGCCACGCCATGCCGGTGCCGGTGTTCCGACCCGCCGGGGGGAATGCGTTCCTCGATCACCTGAAGCCCCGGCTGGTCCAACAGGCGCCAGCCGTCGCAGAGCCCGCCCCAGACGTAGTGTTCAGCGGTTTCCCGATTCACCCGCGGCGCCATGCGTCAGGGTCTGGTCCGCATGTCCGGCAGCGAGATGTTCGCCACCTGCTCCGCGATCGGGTCGACCTTCAGCGGATGGGTTTCGGAGGAATAGCGCGACGGATCCTGCATCTTCTCCCAGCGGCCCTGTACATAGAGCTCCAGCCCCTTGAACTTGGCCTTGTAGCCCATCTTGGGCGAGCCCGGCACCCAGTAGCCGAGGTAGACATAGGGCAGCCCCGCCTCGCGGGCGATCTCGATGTGGTCGAGGATCAGGTAGGTGCCGAGGCTGTCGCCGGGGCGCGTCGGATCATAGAAGGAATAGACCATCGAGAGCCCGTCATCGAGCACGTCGGTCAGGCTCACGGCGGTCAGGGCCCCGGTCTCGCCATCGTGGTATTCCACCACGCGGGTGCGGATCGGCGTCTCCTCGATCATCGCGGCGAACTCGAAGATATCCATGTCGGCCATGCCGCCGTCCGCATGGCGCGCGTCGAGGTATTCCCGGAAGAGCGCGTATTGATCCTCGGTGGCCCAGGGGGAACTGGCGCGCCGCTCAAGCCGGGCGTTGCGCTTCACCGCGCGCCGCTGGCTCTTGGAGGCGGTGAACTCGGCCACGTTGACCCGCGCGGACAGACAGGCGGTGCAATCGGCGCAGGAGGGCCGGTAGAGCACGTTCTGTGAGCGGCGGAAGCCCTGTTTCGACAGGCAGTCGTTCAGGCGCGCGGCATTCTCGCCCTGCAGGGCGGTGAACAGCTTCCGTTCCATCCGGCCCTCGAGGTAGGGGCACGGCTGGGGCGCGGTCACGTAGAACTGAGGGGCGAGGGGAAGAGTGTGGCGCATCTCATCTACCGGTTTACGACAAAACGATAACAGCGCCATTCCGATCCGCCAAGATGGTTAACCGGCGGATTTGTGCCAGCGGACGGACCTTGCGGAAAGGCGCTCGGGAAAGCGGCGCGGCGGCGGCCGGGCCTTTTGCTCGACCTATGTGCGGGGCTGGGGGAGTAAAGGGCCTCACGGCGGATGTGATCGGCTTGTGCGGCTGTGACCGAAGGAACGCTGCGGAAACCCGCCGGCTTGTCGGTTTGATACGGTACGCCCACCACCACCACGAAGCCGCGCATCGACGACGCGCGCGGAGGCGATCCAGACCTCTCTGGCCACCACTTTATGGCAGCCAAGCTCGCCGTTTCCCCTCAAGGGACCGCCCATCGTCACCAAATCGCCGCCGCGTGGGGGCGCGTCGGCGATGCGCGGCGGCCTGCGGCCTTGTCCCGCGCGGGGATGTTCGGAAGCGGCTGGGGTGGAGAGCGGCAGGGCCTGCGTGGTGGGGGCCGGGACCGTCAGAGGCGGCTGAGTTGCAACGAAAAAGCCGCCCCCGGGGGAGCGGCTTTGCTTGTCTCATGGCGCGGCTGTGTCAGCTGACGGCGCGGCGGTTCACGGCGACGGTGCCCAGCATGTGGTCCGTCAGGCCCTGCCGGCGCGGCGAGAAGAGCATCATCGCCACCGAGATCAGCTGCAACACCGGCAGCGCGAAGGAGATGGTCAGCCCCAGCGTGTGCAGGAAGGCGGTGCCCGCATCGAAGAGCTGGCCGTCGCCGCGCCGGAATTCCACCGCCATCAGCCGCATCCCCCAGGTCGAGGAGCGCGAGGCGATGGTGAACCAGCGGTAGAAGAAGCCGACCACCAGCATCAGGAAGGGGAAGAAAAACAGCCCCGTGAAGGCGGTGAAGGGCAGGATCAGCACGCAGATCAGGGCGATCAGCACCGTATCCACCAGCCATGCGATCAGCCGCTTGACCGGCGTGTCGGAATAGAAATCCGGCTGTGTGTCGGGATCGGGCAGGGTCCAGCTGGGGTACATCGGGGTCAACGTGCCTTTCGTCATCATTGGGCAGGAAGGGAGGTCAGGGGCCGCGCCGGCCCCGAAAGGGGGCCGGCCGGTGGTGCCGTTTCAGGTCTGGGCGCGCCGGTGCGCGCGCGGTGGCCGTGGCCCCCGCTGAGATCGGGGGGCCAATGCGTGGAGGGCAGGGCCTCAGGCGGTTTCCTCGTCGCGGATCGGGGCGGCGTCACGCTCGGCTGCGGCCTTCTTGGCGCGTTCGTCCATGAACTGGTCGAACTCGGCCTTGTCCTTGGCGTCGCGCAGCCGCTCGAGGAAGTCCTCGAAGCTCTTCTGCTCGTCTTCGAGCCGGCGCAGCATGTCGGCCTTGTAGGCGTCGAAGGCGTTGTTCCCGCTGGAGCGCATCGCCGTATAGGCGCTGCGACGCATGTCGGAGGAGGACGAACGGCGGCAGGACTTGCTGAACATTTTCTTGCTCCAGATCATGTAGGCGAGAAGGGCGAGGCCGACAGGCCAGAAGAGGATGAAGCCAAGCACCATTGCGGCGATCCAGGCTCCCTTACCCTTGCTGTCGAGCCATGCTTCGGCCTTGCCGAGCCAGCCCATGGGCTGGGTTGCATAGGCAGGGGCAGTTGCGGGGGTCATCTCGGTTCTCTCCGTTGGTTGATGTGAATGTCTTTCACATCTCCTAGATCGGGATGGTGTCCCCGCATTGCAAGGGTCGAAGTAAATGTTTTTTACATATGCCGGATCACGACGTGAAATCAGAGACTTGAGCGCCGGTCAGCTGGGCCATGTCGGCGGATTTCATCGGGAAGACATGGGTCGGCGTGCCCGCGGCGGCCCAGATCGTCTCGAACTCCAGCAGGCGCGGGTCGAGGAAGGCGCGGATCGGGTTCAGGTGGCCGACGGGGGCCACGCCGCCGATGGCAAAGCCGGTCTGCGCCCGGATCAGCGCCGCGTCTGCCTTGCCCAGCTCTTCGCCCGCCAGCTCCGAGGCCTTGGCGCCGTCCACCCGGTTGCCGCCCGCGGTGAGGAAGAGGATCGCCTCGCCCGAGGCCTCGCCGCGGAAGATGATCGACTTGGCGATCTGGTCGATCTCGCAGCCGACCGAGTCGGCGGCCTCCTGCGCGGTGCGCGCCTTGCCCACGTCCGCGATCTCGGTCGCGATACCGGCCTCCTCCAATGCGCGGGCCACGCGGGCCTTGCTCTTGCTCATCTGCGTCTCCTTCAGTGTCGGGCAGGATAGAGGCGCGGGGGCACCCTTGTCCCGTTGCCTGTCCCGTGGGGGCGCTGCGCCCCTCGGTCGCGCCCGTTATTCCGCGTCGCGCCGCTGTTGACCAGCCCTGCCGCCCGGCGCATCTTCCGGCCATGACATTCGCTGCCCGCATGACCCGCTGCCCCCGGCCTTTCGACCCCGAGAGGGGCGCGGAGGCGCGGGCGCTGCTGCCCGATCTCGCCCCGGAACTGCTCGAGCTGATCGAGGGGACGGGCGGGTGTAGCCCCTATCTCCTCGGCCTCATGCACCGCGAAGCCGATTGGCTGCGGGCCGCCTTCGACGATCCCGAGGCGGCTCTGGACGGGCTGCACGCCGACCTGCCGGGGCAGGACAACGTCGAGAGCGCCCTGCGGCAGGGCAAACGCCGGGTGGCGCTGCTGACCGCGCTTGCGGATCTCGGCGGGGTCTGGGCGCTGGAGGAGGTGACGGGCCGGCTGAGCGGCTTTGCCGATCTGGCCACCGACGTGGCGCTGAAGGCGGCGCTCGCGCGGGAAGTGAAGCGTGGCAAGCTGCCCGGCATGGACGAGGCGGCGCTTGAGGACGGCGCAGGCATGGTCGTGCTGGCCATGGGCAAGGGCGGCGCGCGGGAACTGAACTATTCCTCCGACATCGACCTGATCGTGCTCTACGACGAGGCGCGGTTTGACGCCGATGCCTTCCTCGAGGCCCGGCCTGCCTATATCCGCGCGACCCGGCGCATGGCCGCCACGCTGAGCGAGATCACCGCGGAGGGCTATGTCTTCCGCACCGATCTGCGGCTGCGGCCCGATCCCTCCGTCACGCCGGTCTGCGTCGGGATGGAGGCGGCGGAGCGCTACTACGAAAGCCTCGGGCGGACGTGGGAGCGGGCGGCCTATATCAAGGCGCGGCCCTGTGCGGGCGACCTTGCGGCGGGGCAGCGGTTCCTCGACGACCTGCGGCCCTTCGTCTGGCGGCGGCATCTGGATTTCGCCGCGATCCGCGACGCCCACGACATGCGCCGCGCGATCCGCGATCACAAGGGGCTGCACGGGCCGATCACGCTGGACGGCCACAACATGAAGCTGGGGCGCGGCGGCATCCGCGAGGTCGAGTTCTTCACCCAGTTCCACCAGATCATCGCAGGGGGCCGGGATCCGGAGCTGCGCATCCGGGGCACCGTACCCGCCCTCGCGGCCCTGGCCGACAAGGGCTGGGTGCCCGGCGAGGTGGCCGAGGCGCTGACCGGCCATTACCGCGCGCACCGCGAGGTGGAGCACAGGCTCCAGATGGTGAACGACGCCCAGACCCACGCGCTGCCCTCGGGCGGTGAGGGGCTGACCCGGATCGCCGCGCTCATGGGCCGCGAGGAGGCGGATCTGGCGCAAGACATCCGTGCCCGGCTGACCGAGGTGCACGAGATCGTCGAGCATTTCTTTGCCCGCGAGGAGAACGGCGGTGGTCGGGCCGCCCCGGCCGAGCCCTGCGAGATGCCTGACTACGACGCCGAGGTGATCGCCCGGTGGCGCGGCTATCCGGCGCTGCGCTCCTCCCGCGCGCAGGAGATCTTCGAGCGTCTCAAGCCCGAGATCCTGACCCGCCTGGCCCGCGCCGCCCATCCGCACGAGGCGCTGCTGGCGCTCGACGGGTTCCTGGCCGGGCTGCCCGCGGGGGTGCAGGTCTTCTCGCTCTTCGAGGCCAACCCGCAGCTGATCGACCTGCTGGGCGATATCGTCGGCACCGCGCCCGATCTGGCGCGCTACCTGTCGCGCAATGCCTCTGTCTTCGACGCGGTAATCGGGGGACGGTTCTTTGCGCCCTGGCCGGGGCTGGAGGCCCTTTGCAAAGAGCTGACGGCGGTTTTGCAGAACGAGGACGACTACGAGACCCGGCTTGATGCCGCCCGTCGCTGGCTGAAGGAATGGCACTTCCGTGTCGGCGTGCACCACCTGCGCGGGTTGATCGAGGCCGAGGAAGCGGGGATGCACTACGCAGACATCGCCGAGGCGGTGCTGCGCGGGCTCTGGCCCGTGGTGGTCGCCGATTTCTCGCGCCGCCACGGGCCGCCGCCGGGACGCGGGGCCGTCGTGGTGGGCATGGGCTCGCTGGGGGCGGGGCGGCTGAACGCCCGCTCCGACCTCGACCTGATCGTGATCTACGACGCGGCCGGGGTGGAAACCTCCGAGGGCAAGCGACCGCTGGCGGCGCGGACCTACTATGCCCGGCTGACGCAGGCGCTTGTCACCGGGCTCTCGGCGCAGATGGCGGAGGGGCGGCTCTACGAGGTCGACATGCGGCTGCGGCCCTCGGGCAACCAGGGCCCGGTGGCGACCTCGCTGACCGCCTTCACCGAGTATCAGCGCGGCGAGGCCTGGGTCTGGGAACACATGGCGCTGACCCGCGCGCGCGTCATGTGCGGAGACGCCGGGCTGGCCGAGGAGGTGACCGCGCTCCGGGCCGAGGTGCTGGGGCAGGGCCGCCCGGCGGAGGAGGTGATGCCCGCGCTGTCCGAGATGCGGGAGCGGATCGCCCGGGCAAAGGCGCCGGCGGGGCCCTGGGACGTGAAGGTCGGGCCTGGCCACAACCAGGACATCGAACTGACGGTGCAGGCGGCCGCGCTGATGGGGCGCGAGATCTCCGGCAGCTTCGAGGCGGGCCTGGCCGCGGCGGAGCGGATCGGCTGGCTGCCGGCCGAGGCGGGCGCCGACCTGCGCGCGGCCTACCGGCTCTGCTGGCGGGTCGGGCAGGTGGCAAAGCTGCTGAGTGACAAGCCGCTCGACCCGGAGGCGATCGGCGAGGGCGGGCGGGCCTTCCTGTTGCGTGAGACCGGGGCGGAGGACATCGCCGGATTGGAGACGCAGCTGGAGGCGACCTGTGCCGCCGCAGCGGCGCGGATCGGGGCAGCGCTGGCGCTGGACCCGGCGGCGCTCGAAACCGAGGTTGATGGCACGCAGATGGGCGGGGCTGAGACGGGCGGGACTGAGATGGGCCGGACTCAGGCGGGCCCTGCTGAAACGGACGGGACGGAGGCGTGATGAAAGGCGATGCACAGGACCCCAAGGCCCTGATCCGCGAGGCCTACCGGATCGAGGGGATCAACACGGAGGAATGCCGAACGGTCTTCATGGACTGGGCGCTGTCGCTGCCCGAGGGCGCGGATGTGCAGGCTGCCCTCACCGATCTGGTGGCGCGGCATGGGCCCGTGGCACCGGACCATCCGATGACGGTGATCCTGCGCGAGGCGCAGGGCGCCCCGGTCGCGGGCCGTCGGCGCGGCGGCTGGCGCGGACGCCGGACCTAGGCGGAACGGTCTGAGCGCGGTCTGGAGGGCGCGAGGCTTGGTTGGAGCCGTTCGCGGACAGGTCGGGGCTGCCCGGAAAATGCGCATTTTCCGGTCCGTTTTCTTTGCAGAAAACGGGCACGGCCGGGAGCGCATCACGCGGGGAGGGGGGGGCGCGTGACGGCGCCGTGGGGTCAAGAATTTTGGAAAATTCTTGGCAAAATTCTTGGAAGAATTTTGGGCACGCGGCGCGCGCGGGGGCACGCCGTGGACCCCTGGTCCGTGCCGGGAGGGCGTGGGAGGGGGCTGTCTGCCCCCTCTTGCGGGCGGGGCCCGCAATTCACCCCCGAGGATATTTCGGAACAGTGGATATTGGGGACAGTGGATGTCAGCCTGCGAGCTGGGAGGCGGTGCGGGCGAGCTCTTCGATGGCGGCCCAGTCTCCGGCCTCGATCAGGGCTTCGGGGGCGACCCAGCTGCCGCCGACGCAGGCGATATTGGCAAGCGAGAGGTAAGTCGGGGCGTTTGCGGGTGTCACGCCGCCGGTCGGGCAGAAGAGGATCTGCGGGACGGGGGCGCCGATCGACTTGATCGCGGCGGCACCGCCGGATTGTTCTGCCGGGAAGAATTTCTGCACCCGGTAGCCGCGCTCCAGCAGGGCCATGGCCTCGGAGGCGGTGGCGGCGCCGGGCAGCATGGGCAGGCCCGCTGTTTCCGCCGCATCGAGGAGCTTCGGCGTGGAGCCGGGGGAGACGCCGAAGGTGGCCCCGGCTTCCAGCACCTGCGCCACGTGTTCGGGGGTCAGGATCGAGCCGGCGCCGACGCGCCCGCCTTCGACCTGCGCCATCTCTCGGATCGCATCGAGGGCTGCGGGAGTGCGCAGGGTCACCTCCAACACGGGCAGGCCGCCCTTGACGAGGGCCTCGGCCAGCTTCGCGGCCTTGGCGGCGTCCTTCACGGTCAGAACCGGGATCACCGGGGCGAGGCGGCAGAGCGCCTCGGTCTGCTGGCTGGCGGCTTCGGGGGTCATGTCACTCTCCTCGCGGTCACGTGTTAGCCCTAACATGGGTCTTCCCTAGCATGTCGTCGGGCGGGTGCGAAGCCCCAAGCGTCGCCGGTCAGGTGCCGCAATAGGTTGCGGGGACGATCTGGTCCTCGGTCGGGGGCAGGGTCAGGGAGGTTTGGGCCGGTTGCGCCCTGTAGGGGGTGGAGAGGACCTCCATCAGCCGGTGGAAGGGCGCCATGTCGCCTGCGACAGCGGCGGAGATCATCTCTTCCATGCGGTGATTGCGGGGAATGACCCAGGGGTTGGCGGCCTCCATGCGGGACTGGGCGGCGGTCTCTCCGTCGAGGCGCGCCTGCCAGCGGGCGTGCCAGTCGTCGAAGGCGGTGCGGTCGAGGAAGGCATCGCGGGGCGCGGCGCCGGAGAGGGCGCGGAAGGTGTTGGTGAAGTCGAGCTTCTGGGCCTGCATCAGGTCGAGCAGGTCGGCGATGAGCTCTGCGTCCCCGGTTTCGGCCCCCGGACGGTCGGTCAGGCCGATCTTGGCGCGGAAGCGGGTGAGCCACTGCGCGGTGATCTGGCCGGGCATCGCCTCGATGGCCTGCTGGTAGGGCGGGACGGCGGCTTGCGGATCGGCCTCCAGCGAGACGAGGGCCGAGGCGAGCTTGGCCAGGTTCCAGGTCGCCGCGTGGGGCTGGTTGGAATAGGCGTAGCGGCCCTGCTGGTCGATCGAGGAATAGACCGTGTCCGGGTGCCAGGTATCCATGAAGGCGCAGGGGCCGTAGTCGATCGTCTCGCCTGCGACCTGGCAGTTGTCGGTGTTCATGACGCCATGGATGAAGCCCACGGCCATCCACTGCGCGATCAGGCTGGCCTGCCGGGCGATGACGGCCTGGAGCAGTTCCAGCGGGGTTCCGGCCTCGGGGTAGTGCCGCGCGCGGGTATGCTCGTAGAGCTGTTGCAGCCCGTCGCGGTCCCCGCGGGCGGCGAAATATTCGAAGGTGCCGACGCGGATGTGGCTTTGGGCCACGCGGGTCAGGATCGCGCCTGGGAGGGCGGTTTCGCGGTAGATCGTCTCGCCGGTGGCGACGGCGGCCAAGGCCCGGGTGGTGGGGATGCCGAGGGCATGCATCGCCTCGCAAACCACGTATTCGCGCAGGACCGGACCGAGCCAGGCGCGGCCATCGCCCCGGCGGGAATAGGGCGTCGGGCCGGAGCCCTTGAGCGCGATGTCCCGGCGCAGCCCGTCGGTGCCGAGGGTTTCACCGAGCAGCAGCGCGCGGCCATCGCCGAGCCGGGGCGAGAAGCCGCCGAACTGGTGGCCGGCATAGACCTGCGCCAGGGGCGTGGCGCCGGAGGGAACCTCGTTGCCGGAGAAGAGGCGGGCCAGCGTCTCGTCGTCGGGCAGGTCGCCCAGGCCCAGCAGATCGGCCAGCGGTCGGTTGAAGGCGAGGAGCCGCGGGGCGGCCACGGGGACGGGCACCTGCCGGCTGTAGAAGGCGGGCGGCAGGGCGGCGTAGCTGTTGTCGAAGGGGATCTGCAGGGTCATGGGGATAAGATATGTCCGGTAAGGCGGTTTGCCAATCTGGGTGGCATGGAAGGGGCGCGGCGGTGGGGGTGCGTCGCGTGGGGAGGCTCCGGGCGGGCGGTTGTGAGCGAGGCGGAGACTGTCGGGCGAATGGGGCGCCTGACGGGGCTGTGGCGGGGCCAGGCCCTGCCGTCATGTGCCACGCGGCTGTGAGGGGCCTGCATGCTCACCGGAAGGCGCATCTGCGTCTCCCCGAGCGGGCGTTGCCCGATGCGGGTCCCTTGATGCGCCGTCCCCTCGGGATGCGTGTCAGGTGCCCGGATCGGACCAGCCGCCTCAGAACCGGCGCGTCATCAGCACGTAGTCATCGCGCAGCGCGAACTTCTGCCGCTTGTAGAAGGCCACCACCCGCGCATCGCTCTTGCGCACCTCGAGGTGCAGCGCCTTGAGCCCGGCCTTGGAGAGCGCAGTGGGCAGGGAGTGGAGCACCTCCGCCCCGATGCCGCGTCCGCGCACACCGGCGCGGATGTAGAACTCGTCCACGAAGCCCTCCATACCGCCCAGTTCCAGCGACCAGCCGAAGGTGATCACGATATAGCCGATGGGCGCCCGCGCGGGCCCGATGAGATAGGCCACGCCGTGCGGCGAGCCCTCCAGCAGCGGCATCAGCGCCGCCTCGCGGGCCTCGTCGGTCTGGGTGATGCCCATCTCCTCGTGGAAGGCCGACACCATGGGCATCAGGCGGGTCAGATCGTCCGGGGAACAGAGGTGAACCGAGGTCACAGCAGGGCCAGCCTTTCGCGCAGCAGGGCGAAATAGCCCTCGTCATCGATGGTGCCCATGAAGAGCGCATTGGGCGCGCGCCCCGAGACACCCCACCAGTCGGCCACGGTCATGCCCATGGTGAGTTCCGAGGTGATCTCGATCTCGACGTTGATGTGGCGCCCGGTGAAGAGATCGGGCCGGATCAGGTAGGCCGTGACGCAGGGATCGTGCAGCGGCGCCCCGGCGGAGCCGTATTTCTCGAGGTCGAAATGCTGGAAGAAATCCGTCATCTCGGCCACGGCGACGCCGACCCGGTTGCCGAGTGCGCGGAAGGCCTCGTTGCGCGCGGGCGTGACCATCGCCTTGTGGGTCACGTCCAGCGACATGACCACGAGCGGCACGCCGGCCCGGAAGACCACGTCCGCCGCATGGGGATCGACGTAGATGTTGAACTCCGCCGCGGGCGTGATGTTGCCGACCTCGAAGTAGGCCCCGCCCATGAGGACGATCTCCTGCACGCGCTCGATGATGTCGGGCGCCTTGCGGAAGGCCATGGCGATGTTCGTCAGCGGCCCCAGCGGGCAGAGCGTGACCGTCCCCGCCGGTTCGCGGCGCAGGGTCTCGATGATGAAATCCACCGCGTGCTGGTCCTGCAGCGGCATCGCGGGGTCGGGCAGTTTCGGCCCGTTGAGCCCGGTTGCGCCATGGACATGCTCGGCGGTCCGCAGGTTGCGCACGAGGGGATGGTCGGCCCCGGCAAAGACCTTCACCTCGGGTCGGCCCGCCAACTCGCAGACGATGCGCGCATTTTTCGCGGTCAGCGCCAGCGGCACGTTGCCCGCCACGCAGGTGAGGCCGAGGACCTCGATTTCCGCCGGGCTGGCAAGGGCCAGCAGGATGGCAATGGCATCGTCCTGTCCGGGATCGGTGTCGATGATGATCTTTCTGGCAGTCATGGTCCCCTCGTCTTTGGTGCCGACCTTGGCGTGGGCCGTGCCTCATGTCCATCGCTGGTGCAAGGGCAGGCGGATTTCCATTGCGGAGCCCCGCCGATCGCCGCAGTCTGCGGCCATGTCCGACAGCTCTCCCCTTGCCCATGCGGCGCCGGTCTACCTGCACGCGGGCGCCCATCGTACCGGCACTTCCTCGTTCCAGATGTGCCTGTCGGTGAATGCCGGGCGGTTGCGGGCGGCGGGTTATGACCTCGCCTATCCCGGGCGCGACGGCATTCCGGGCGGCGATCTGCAGTTGCGGCTGCCTGCGCCCCGCCACGGGCCCAAGAAGATCCGCCGTCTGGGCGAGGCGGCGCGGGCGCATCTGGCGGGGCTGCAGGGCGGCGAGGGGCGTCCGCTGATCCTGTCGGAGGAGAACATCCCCGGGCGGATGCTGCATTTCTACCAGGGCCGGTTCTACCCGGCGGCGGCGGCGCGGCTCCGGGCGCTGAAGGCGGCGCTGCCGGGGCCGGTGGCGCATCTGGTCTACGTGATCCGGCCCTATGACACGCTCTATGTCTCGGCCTACCGCAAGCGGGCGGAAGATCGCCCGGTGGAGCCCTTCGCCGCGATCCGCCCGCGGCTGATGGCCATGGACCGGGGCTGGGTGGACATGGTGGAGACCCTCGTGGAGCGGCTGACGCCCGCGCGGGTGACCGTCGTGGACTACGCCGCGCGCGGGACGAGTGCCGCTCTGCTGGCGCACCTGCTGGAGGGCGGGCCCGCCGGGCTGGAGGAGCCGGAAGAGGTGGTGAACCTCTCGGCCACCGATGCGGCGCTGGAGGCGTTGCAGGCGGTCTATGCCTCGGGCGGGACGCTGGAGCGGGCGGCGTGGAAGGCGGTGATCGCGGAACATGCCGAGGATCGTGCGCCGCGTGGCTTCGCCGCCTTCCCGGCGGAGGAGGCGGCCGTGCTGCGCGGGCGCTACGAGGCGGACATGGAGCGGCTGGCGCGGATGGCCGGGGTGACCCTCTTGCGGTAGCGCGCCGCGGCCCGCCGTCCGCCCCCCTGATATCACCGCCCCGGTCCGGACGACACGCCGCCCCCTGATCCCCCACACGAAAACGGCGGCCCCTCGGGACCGCCGCTTCCATTTCAATGTGTCCATGTCTCTCCGACCCGTCGGGCCGGTCGTCCGACAGGCTCAGCCGTCGAAATCCACCGTCTCCATCAGGCGCAGCGCGTCGGGACGCAGCTTGGCGAGTTCCATCAGGTTGACCTCGTCCGCGTCGAAGCTGCCCCAGCCCTTCACCAGATCGGACGGCTCGGAGCCCGGTGCGATCGGGTACTCGTGGTTGGCCTCGGCGTAGATTTCCTGCGCCTCGGGGGAGACGAGGAATTCCATCAGCTTCAGCGCGTTCTCCTTGTTCGGGGCCGCCTTGGTCATGGCGATGCCCGAGATGTTCACATGGGTGCCGCCGCCTTCGAAGACCGGGAAGACGATGTTGACCGAGTTCGCCCATTCGACCTGCTCGGGGTCTTCCAGCATCTCGCCCATGTAGTAGGTGTTGCCCAGCGAGATGTCGCATTCGCCGGCCCAGATCGCCTTGACCTGCGCGCGGTCGTTGCCCTGCGGCTTGCGCGCGAGGTTCGCCTTCAGGCCCTTGAGCCACTCCAGCGTGGCCTCTTCACCGTGGTGGTGCAGGTAGGCGGCGGTCAGCGCGACGTTGTAGGGGTGCATGCCCGAACGGGTGCAGATGCGGCCTTCCCACTTGGGATCGGCGAGGTCCTCGTAGGTGGTCACTTCGCCCTCGGCCACGCGCTCCTTGGAGGCATAGACGATACGCGCGCGGGTGGTCAGACCCCACCACTGGCCCTCGGGATCGTGGAACTCGGCCGGGACATGGCTGGCCAGAACCTCGGAGTGCACCGGCTGGGTCACGCCGGCCTCGACCACGGAGGCCAGACGCGAAATGTCCACGGTCAGCACCAGGTCGGCGGGGGACCGGTCGCCCTCGGCCAGCAGACGCTCGACCATGCCCTTGTCGAGGAAGGCCACGTTCACCGTGATGCCGGTCTCTTCGGTGAAGGCATCGGTCAGCGGCTTCAGCAGCTCGGGCTGACGATAGGAATAGAGGTTCACCTCGTCCGCCAGCACGGGGGCGGCCAGCAGGGACGCGCCTGCGGCAAGAATGGTGGTACGCAGCATCTGTTTCATGGGATCCTCCCTAGGGTAATTTCCCGCCTGATACTTGAGCGAAATTGTCGGGTCAACTGAGCTTGACTAAAACGGACAGGTTTTCGGTCACGTCGCGGTGATCGCACGGGGTAGGGCGGCGCAGAACGGGCGAAGCCTGCGGCTCCGCCCGTGAGATGAGTATATCGGGAAAGATGAAGAAGCGGACAGTGCCGTTCAGATCTTGCGCCGGGTCCAGGCCCAGAGGCAGATGATCTCCATCGCCACATGGGCGCCCGCGATGGCCGTGGCCCCGGTGGTGTCGAAGGGCGGGGAGACCTCGACGATGTCGCCGCCCTGCAGGTTGATGCCTGCAAGGCCCCGCAGGATCGCCGCCGCCTGCGCGGAGGAGAGGCCGCCCCAGACCGGCGTGCCGGTGCCGGGCGCGAAGGCGGGGTCGAGGCAGTCGATATCGAAGCTGAGATAGCAGGGCCGGTCGCCGACGATCTGCTTCACCTTCTCCGCCACGGCCCTGTTGCCGATCTCGTGCACCTCGGGCGCGTCGATGATGTTCATGCCCCATGCATCGTCATTGACCGTCCGGATGCCGATCTGCACCGAGGTCGCCGGGTCGATCAGCCCCAGCTTGATCGCCTTGTAGAACATCGTGCCGTGGTCGATCCGGGTCAGGTCGTCATCCTGCCAGGTGTCGGAATGGGCATCGAAATGCACCAGCGACAGCGGGCCGAACTTCTCCGCATAGGCCTTGAGGATCGGGAAGGAGATGTAGTGATCCCCGCCGAGCGCCACCGAGGCCGCGCCCTGATCGAGGATGCCCTTGATATGCGCGGTCAGCGCATCGGGGAACTCCGCCACCTTGGCGTAGTCGAAGGCGAGATCCCCGTAATCCGCGATGGCGAAGTCCCCCAGCGGGTCGAAGCCCCAGCCGTAGGGCGGATCGTAGGGTTGCAGGGTCGAGGCCTCGCGGATTGCCCGGGGGCCGAGGCGGGTGCCGGTGCGGTTGGTCACCGCCTGGTCGAAGGGCACGCCGGTGATGGCGAGGTCCACGCCGGTCAGGTCCTTGGTGTACCTGCGCCGCAGGAAGGAGGGCGCGCCGCCGAAGGCGTTCTCGTAGCTTAGCCCGCGCAACTCCGCCCGGGTGAAGGCTTGATCGACCTGTGTCTTCGCGTCTTCGAGTGCCATCCGTTCCCCCTGGCTCGCGTGTCATGTCCGGAGCGACAGGCCCCGCTGTCAGTCTTGCGCCGGCCTCACCGGCCGAGCGGCTGCGCCATCTCGACGAGCTTGACGAAGTAGCTTGCCCCGATCGGGGCCACCTCGTCGTTGAAGTCGTAATCCGGCTGGTGCAGCCCGGCGGTGTTGCCCTGTCCCATGAAGATGAAGGCTCCCGGGCGGGCCTGCAACAGGAAGGAGAAATCCTCGGCCCCCATTTCGCGGAAGTCCTCGATCTGCGCCTCGCCCGTCACGGCCCGGGCCGCCTCGACCGCGAAGGCGGCCTTGTCGGCGTGGTTGATCGTTGCCGGGTACCAGCGTTCATAGATCAGCTCCGCCTCGACGTTGAAGGCGGCGGCAGTGCCAGCCACGATCTCCTTCATGCGCTTCTCCACCATGTCCTGCACGGCCGGGTCATAGGTGCGCACGGTGCCGTTGATATAGGCGGTTTCCGGCACGATGTTCTCGGCCGAGCCCGCGTGGATCTGCGTGACAGAGATCACGAGGTCATCGAGCGCGTAGTGGTTCCGGCTGGAAATCGTCTGGATCGCCTGGATCGTGGCCACGGCGGCCGGGATCGGATCACGGGTTTCCTGCGGGTTCGCGGCATGGCCGCCTTCGCCCTTCACGTGGACGTGGAAGGTGTCGACCGCCGCCAGCATCGCGCCCGGCGAGGTCAGGAAATGGCCAACCGGCATGCCGGGCGTATTGTGCAACCCATAGACCTGCGCGATCTCGAAGCGGTCCATGATGCCTTCCTCGACCATGACGCCCGCGCCGCCGCCGTCCTCTTCCGCGGGCTGAAAGATCAGCGCCACGCGGCCCGCGAAATTGCGCGTCTCGGCCAGGTACTTGGCCGCGCCGAGCAGCATGGCGGTGTGCCCGTCGTGGCCACAGGCATGCATCGCGCCCGCGTTCTGCGAGGGGTAGTCCACGCCCGAGGTCTCGGTGATCGGCAGCGCGTCCATATCGGCGCGCAGCCCGATGGTCGGCCCCGGCTCGCGGCCCTCGATGATGGCGACGATGCCGGTCTTGGCGATGCCGGGATGCACCTCGTCCACGCCGAATTCCGCCAGCCGCTCCTGCACGAAGGCCGCGGTCTCATGCAGTTCGAAGGTCAGCTCGGGGTGGGCATGGAGATGCTGCCGCCATGCCTTCATCTCATCGGCGAAGCCAGCGATACGGTTGATGACGGGCATGGGTGGACTCCGGTTTCAGGGCGGTTCAGGTTGCCCGCGAGAGACCACAAAGCAGGAGCCGCCGCAATGGCCGACGATCTGATCCAGAACCCCGATGGCGGCCTTCCGCGCCTGCTGGAGATCATGCGCCGCCTGCGCGATCCCCAGACCGGCTGCCCCTGGGATATCGAACAGGACTTCGCCTCCATCGCGCCCTACACGATCGAGGAGGCCTACGAGGTCGCCGACGCCATCGAGCGTGGCGAGATGGGCGAGCTGGAGAGCGAATTGGGCGACCTGCTGTTGCAGGTGGTGTTCCACGGCCAGATGGCCGAGGAGGCCGGGCTCTTCTCCTTCCACAGCGTGGCCAATGGCGTGGGCACGAAGATGGTCGACCGTCATCCGCATATCTTCGGGGAGGAGAGCCGGGACAAATCCGCCGCGCAGCAGACGAAGGACTGGGAGGCGATCAAGGCGCGGGAACGCGCCGCCAAGGCCGAGACCGGGGTGCTCGACGGCGTGGCCATGGGGCTGCCTGCGCTGATGCGCGCGGTGAAGCTTCAGAAGCGCGCCGCCCGGGTGGGCTTCGACTGGACCGATGTCTCGGATGTGCTCGACAAGATCGCGGAGGAAAGCCGCGAGCTGGTGGAGGCCCGCGACACCATGGGCCCGGACGAGATCGAGGATGAGTTCGGTGACCTGCTCTTCGTCATGGCGAACCTTGCCCGCCACCTCGACGTGGACCCGGAGGCCGCGCTGCGGCGCACCAACGCCAAGTTCACCCGCCGCTTCCGCGCCATCGAAGCCGCGCTTGCCGCCGAGGGGCGCAGCCCGCAGGACAGTTCGCTGGAGGAGATGGATCGCCTCTGGGACGCCGCGAAGGCCGCGGAATAGCGCGTCCCCTCAGCTTCATCTTTCCTGAAATACTCCGGGGGAATTGCCCCGCATCGCGGGGCAAGGGGGCAGAGCCCCCGGGCGCTTTCGCGGAAAGCGCCCAACGGAATTTTCAAAAATTCCGGACCGGAAAATTCGAATTTTCCGGGAGACACGCGGACCGGTTCGCTGGGGGCGATGAAACGTCTTGGAACAAGGTTTTTCCAAAGAATTTTTCTTAAAATTCTTGGTGCTTGACGTTGACCGGGCCGTGGGGGGGGGGAAGGACGGGGGGCTGTCTGCCCCCCTTGGCCCCAGAGGGGCCAATCCCCCCGAGGATATTTGTGAACACTGGATGAGGCTCAGAGGCTCTCGTAGCGGCGGGCCTGGGTGGGGGTCCAGATCACGTCGATCTCGTAGCCTTCCTCGGTCTGGCGCTCGGACTGGATCACGCCCTGCTCGAAGAGCCAGGCGCGGCGCTTGCCGTCGGAAAAGGCGAGCGTGAGCCGCTCTTCGCGGCGTTCCGTGGCCACCGCGCCCGAGACCTCCGCCAGCAGCGCGTCGAGCCCTTCGCCGGTGATCGCGGAGATCGCCATGACGTTTTCCTCGCGCTCCGCCCGGCCTTCGAGGGCGGGGCGGTCCTCGGCGGGGACCAGGTCGATCTTGTTCCAGACCTCGATCTGCGGCACTTCCTCGCGCACGCCAAGGGAGGCGAGGATGTCGTCCACGTCCGCTGCCTGTTCCCGGGTCTCGGGGTGGGCGATGTCGCGCACGTGCAGGATGACGTCCGCCTCCAGCACTTCCTCCAGCGTGGCGCGGAAGGCCGCGACGAGCTGGGTCGGGAGGTCGGAGATGAAGCCCACGGTGTCGGAGAGGATGACCTCGGTGCCCTCGGGCAGCTTCAGCCGCCGCATGGTCGGGTCGAGCGTGGCGAAGAGCATGTCCTTGGCCAGCACGTCGGCCCCGGTAAGCCGGTTGAAGAGCGTGGACTTGCCCGCGTTGGTGTAGCCCACGAGGGCCACGATCGGGAAGGGGACCTTGGCCCGGGCCGAGCGGTGCAGTTCGCGCGTCTTCACCACCTTCTCGAGCTGGCGGCGCAGGCGCACCATCTGTTCGTCGATGGCACGGCGGTCGGCCTCGATCTGGGTTTCCCCGGGGCCGCCGACGAAGCCGAGCCCGCCGCGCTGCCGTTCAAGGTGGGTCCAGGCCCGCACCAGCCGGGTCCGCTGGTAGGCCAGCGCTGCCAGTTCGACCTGCAGCACGCCTTCACGGGTACGCGCGCGGTCCGAGAAGATCTCGAGGATCAGCCCGGTCCGGTCGAGGAGCTTCACGCCCCATTGCTTTTCGAGGTTGCGCTGCTGCACCGGGGTGACCGGGCCGTCGACGAGAACCAGTTCGATCTCGTTGGCCTTCAGCAGCTCCTTCAGCTCGGCCACCTTGCCGGAACCGAAGAGCGTCGCGGGAACGGGTTTTGCCAGCCGCACGATGTTCTGGCCCACGACCTCGAGCCCCGGCAGGGCATGGGCCAGGGAGACCGCTTCTGCCAGGGCATATTCGGGGGCGTGGCGCAGCTCGGAGCGCGCGATGTCGGGATGCAGAACCCAGGCGCGGGTCGGCGCCTTGTCGTGTGGGATCAAGAGTTGTCTTCGCCTTCGTAGAGGCTGATCGGCTGGGCCGGCATGATGGTCGAGATCGCATGCTTGTAGACCAGCTGCGACTGACCGTCGCGGCGCAGAAGCACGCAGAAATTGTCGAACCAGGTGATCACGCCCTGCAGCTTCACACCGTTGATGAGGAAGATCGTAACTGGGACCTTCGTTTTACGCACATGGTTGAGGAATGCGTCTTGCAAATTCTGGCGGTCGGAAGCCATTTCTATACCTTTTTTCTTTCTTCGGCCGCGATCGGCTCGCCCCGTGTTCCTTCCGGCTGATTATGCTGTGCCGGATTGGGAGTTTCCAGCCCAAATCAGGACCGTAGCACGCATGTAACTTCTTTGCGTCAGTCACGCCAGAGGTCGGCGTTCGCAAGTGCGATAATTGCCAGCAATTCGAGCCGCCCCATGATCATGATCAGGCAGAGCACCAGCTTGGCGGGATCGCCAAGTTCGATCAGCGGCACGGGAATGTCCGCGGCCAGCGTGATCAGGGGGCCGGTGTTGGTCAGTGCTGCGATCGCCAGCACCATGGCCGCCTCGAAGGAGGAGCCGAGCAGGGCCAGGACGGCCGTACCGACGGCGATGGTGACCGCGAAGAGCATGAAGAAGAGCCAGGCGTGGAACGCGCCGTCACGGCCCATGCGGCGGTTGAGCGTGCCCATGCCGCTGATCGAGGAGGGGTGCACCAGCCGCTCCATCTCGCGCAGCCCGTTGAGATAGAGCGCGAAGACCCGCATCAGCTTGACCCCGCCGGCAGTAGTCGCCACGCCGCCGCCCATGATCGCAAGGCCCATCAGGATCTCGCCGGGCGTGTTCAGCCCGGACCAGTTCTGCGCGGTGTCCCAGCTGGCGCTTTCGAAGCCGGTGGTGCTGAGGAAGGAGATCACCGTGAAGATGCTGCCCCAGAGCGCGTTGAGCGCATTGCCCAGTTCCTCGGCCGCCTGAACGTCGAAGGCGCCGATCCAGTGCCGCAGGAACAGCAGCAGCGGCACGCCGAGGATGATCACCGCGGCGAGGCGCAGTTCCGGGTCGCGGTGAATCGCCTGTCGCTGCACGGCGGTGTCGTTGGCAAAGGTGGAGCGCGAGAGCGCGAAGATCATGAAAAGGAAGATCAGCACCTCGCCCCAGAAGCCGGAGGTGCCGTTCTCCAGCCCGCCCACCGGCGAAATTCCGCTGGTGGCCAGGGTCGACATGGCGTGGGTGACGGCCAGCAGGGGGCGCTCGCCGCTGATCAGCAGCAGCAGGCAGAGCAGGGCGGTCAGCCCGATGTAGACCGGGCCGAGTTGCAGCGCGAGCCGGATCAGGCGCCGCGCGGGCGGCGGGCGGTCGAACCGGTCGAGCCTGGTCTGGATCTCGTCGAGCGGGGCGGCGGAGGTCACCTCGAACCCGCCGAGCGAAAGCGGAGCCATGATCGCCGCCGCCGCCAGCCAGATCAGCAGCCCGCCCATCCAGCCCACCTGCGCCCGCCACAGGTGCAGCGCATCGGGCAGCCGGCCGGGATCGCGGAACAGCGTCGCCCCGGTGGTGGTGAAGCTCGAGACCATCTCGAAGTAGGCGTTCATGAAGGAGGTGGTGCGCAGCCCCTCGTGGACCGGGACGGCCAGCACCAGGGGCAGCAGCAGGAAGGCGAGGAACAGCCCCAGCAGCGCCTGCAGGTCGGCCTTGCGCCGGGGCCGCGGCGTGGTGGACCGCGCGATGCCGATCATCACGCAGGCAAAAAGCCCCAGCAGCGAGGTATAGAGGAAGGACCGCGCGACGAGGTGGTCCTGCTGGATCAGCGCATAGAGCGCGGGCGCCAGCATCGACAGGCAGGTGATCCCGGTCAGCAGGATCAGGATCGGCTGTTTTTCCAGCTGCGCGCGCATCGGTCTAGAAGTAGTCGATCGAGACCTGCAGCAGGCGCTCGACCTCCGGCACGTCCGAGGTGAGCGAGAAGATCACGATCACGTCGCCCTCGTCCACGCGGGTGTTGCCGGCGGGCTTCTTCACCACGCCGTTCTTCAGGATGCCGCCGACGAGCACGCCTTCGGGGAAGTCGATCTCGCGGATGATCTGGCCCGCGATCGGGCTGGTGGAGAGCACCTCGGCCTCGATCACCTCGGCCTCGGCATCGCCGATGGAATAGACGCCGCGCACCCGCCCGTGGCGGACGTGGCGCAGGATCGAGCTGACGGTGGTGGCGCGCGGGTTGATGTAGGCATCGATCCCGAGCGGGCCCATCAGGGGCACCAGCGTCGGATCGTTCACGAGGGCGATGGCCATCGGGCAGCCCTGCGCCTTGGCCCGCACCGCGGCCAGCATGTTGGTCTTGTCGTCGTCGGTGACGCAGAGGATCGCATCGGCGCGGTTGATCCCGGCCTCGGCCAGCAGCGCCGAGTCGAGCCCGTCGCCGTTCAGCACGATGGTCCGCTCGAGCGCATCGGCGGCCTTCTCGGCGATCTTGCGGTTCTTCTCGATCACCTTGGAGCGGATGCGCTGCGCCTTCTCCTCCAGCGTGCGGGCCACGGCGAGGCCCACGTTGCCGCCGCCCACGATGACGAGGCGTTCCTGTGTCTTGGTGGTCTTGCCGAAGATCTCCAGCGTGCGGTGCACGTCCTCGTTCACCACGAAGACGTAGCAATCGTCGTCCGGGAAGAGCTGGTCGCCGGGTTCGGGTGCGAAGAGGCGGCCTTCGCGGCGGATGCCCACGACCACGGCGCGCAGGGTCGAGAAGAGATCGGTCAGCTGGCGCAGCGGCGTGTTCACCACCGGGCAGTCGGCCTCGATCGAGATGCCGAGGAGCTGCGCCTGGCCGTCCATGAAGGTCTCGATGTCGAAGGCGGCGGGGGCGGAGAGGCGCTGCAGTGCGGCCTCGGCCACCTCGCGTTCAGGGCTGATCACCACGTCGATGGGCATGTGATCGCGGCGGTAGAGGTCGGAATAGATCGCGTCGAGGTAGGATTTCGAGCGCAGGCGGGCGATCTTGCGCGGGATCGAGAAGATCGAGTGGGCCACCTGGCAGGTGACCATGTTGACCTCGTCGGAATAGGTCGCGGCGATGATCATGTCCGCATCCCGCGCCCCGGCCCGGTCCAGCACGTCGGGGTAGGAGGCAAAGCCCGCGATGCCCTGCACGTCGAGCGTTTCCGTCGCGCGCCGCACCAGTTCGGGGTTGTTGTCCACCACCGTTACGTCGTTTCGTTCGCCGGATAGGTGGCGGGCGATCTGCCAGCCGACCTGGCCCGCGCCGCAGATGATGACCTTCATGAAGCTCGCCTTGGATCCTCGGGGCGTGTGCGGGCGCGCAAGGCACCCGTCCCATGACCTCCGTGCATGACAGATGGCTCCGGGCCGGTCAATTCAATTGTCTCGGGCCGGGGGGCGGGGCTAAGGTGAGGAAAGATAACGGGAGAAACCTGCCATGAAACCGATCCGGAGTGTTGCGGGACTGGCCCTGCTCTTGGCCCTGGGAGCCTGCGGCAGCTATTCGCTCTATTACCGTGACGGCGCCGAGGTGAGCCGCGCCAAGGCCGATGAACTCGCCTGCGAGACGGCGGCCTATCAGCAGGCGCCGGTGCGGATCGAGCGGGATATCGACTATGGCGACGTGATCGCGCTGCCGCCGGTCTGCAGCCCCGACGGGTCCTGCCGCCCGGGCGGCTATCGCCGTCTGCCGCCGCGGGTCTACACCTATGATGCCAATGCCGGGCTGCGCGCCACGGTGGAGCGCCAGTGCATGGCCGAGCGCGGCTACGAGCGGGTCAGCCTGCCGGTCTGCTCCGAGCAGGTCGCCTCGCAGGTACAGCCGGGGATCACCCGGGTGTTGCCGACCCGCGCGTCGGGCACCTGCGTCATCCGCCGCGGCGGGGACCAGTACCAGATCGTCCAGACCACCCCGGGCTGAGGGCTCAGCCCCGGCGGGGAACGGGGGTGAAGCCGGGCGCAAGGTCGGGTGTCGTTTGCCGTGGTGTCAGGCGCGCATTGGCGCACCCCTCGTTCAGCTCCCGCCACATCGGCACGTTCAGCGACATCTGGCATTGCGCGGTGAAATCGCGGCTGTCGACATGCAGGCAGATGATGTCGCCCAACTCGTGCCGCTCGCCCCGGGTGCCGGTGCAATAGCAGTCGATGACCTTGGTGCCGCGCTTGATGTCGGCCTGCGCCGGAAGCGGCGCGAGGCTGGCAAGGGCAAGGCCGAGGAGGGCGGGGCGGATGAGGGGTGCCAGATGCAGCGTTTCCCGCCTGCCGTCGTCCCGAGGGCGTCCCGAGAGTATCCACCTGAACCTTGCAATGTCCGCGCTCAACTTCAGCCCGACCGGCCAGAAACAAGGGACGCGCCCGACCCTTGGGGTGGCGCAAAGCGCCCTCCCCGGGGGGAGGGTCGGGCGCGGCCCGGCCTTGCGGCCGGGCGGGACAGACGACGGGGACAGCGCCCCGGTGCCCGACAAGCCGCGTCGCGTGCCGGCGTGTGCCAGCCGGAGCAATGCGCCGGTTGTCAGAGACCGCCACGACGCCCCGGCGGAGGCAGTCACGGTCAGTGCAACCTGCCACAGCGGGCTCGTGGCGCGGCGCGACAGCGGCGGCGCGGCTGTACATATATGGGAACTCTCGGGCATCGGTCCTCCTCCTCTGCCGCGTATATCCTACCACGTCGCGGGCCCTTGACCAAAACCAACCGATAGGGGAAGCAGTCCCATGGTTTCCGACGACAAGCTCCGCCAGATCACCCAGCGTTCCGAGTATCTCGAGGCGCGCCTCGCCGAGGGCGGAGGCGATATCGCAGCCCTTGGCCGCGAGTATGCGGAGCTACGCCCCGTGGTGGCCCAGATCGCCGAGTACAGCGCCCTGCGGGCCGAGCTGGACGAGGCGCAGGAGATGCTCTCCGACCCCGAGATGAAGGCCCTCGCCGAGGAGGAACTGCCCCGGCTGCGTGCCCGTCTGCCGGAGGTGGAGAAGGCCCTGCAACTGGCGCTGCTGCCCAAGGACGCCGCCGACGCCCGCCCCGCGATGATCGAGATCCGCCCCGGAACCGGCGGCGACGAGGCGGCGCTCTTCGCGGGCGACCTGCTGCGCATGTACCAACGCTACGCCGAGCGGCGCGGCTGGCGCTTCCAGATCGTCGAGGAGAGCCAGACCGAACTGGGCGGCATCAAGGAGGTCATCGCCAATGTGCAGGGCGAGGGGGTCTTTGCCCGGCTGAAGTTCGAATCCGGTGTCCACCGGGTGCAGCGCGTGCCGGCCACCGAATCCGGCGGTCGCATCCATACGTCCGCCGCCACCGTCGCCGTCCTGCCCGAGGCGGAGGAGGTCGACCTTGTCATCGACCAGAACGACCTGCGGATCGACACGATGCGGGCCTCCGGCGCGGGGGGCCAGCACGTGAACACCACCGACTCCGCCGTGCGGATCACCCATGTTCCCACCGGCATCGTGGTGACCTCGTCCGAGAAGTCCCAGCACCAGAACCGCGCCATCGCCATGCAGGTGCTGCGCACCCGGCTCTACGACATGCAGCGCCAGAAGGCCGACGCCGACCGCGCCGCCGCCCGCAGGAGCCAGGTCGGCTCGGGCGACCGTTCGGAACGCATCCGGACCTACAACTTTCCGCAGGGCCGGATGACCGATCACCGCATCAACCTGACGCTCTACAAGCTGGACCAAGTGATGCAGGGCGACCTGGACGAGATCATCGACGCGCTGATCGCCGAGGATCAGGCCGCCCTGCTGGCGGAGATGGAAGGGTGAGCGAGCGGCTCGACGCGCTGCTGCGCCGGGGCACGCTGCGGCTGACCGAGGCCGGGATCGCAGGGGCGCCGCGCGATGCGCGGCTGCTTCTGGCGGGGGCGGCGGGTCTGCGGCCCGACCGGCTGTCGCTGGAACTGGGGCAACCGGCCGCCGACACGGTGACCGGGACGTTCAACGCGTACCTTGACCGGCGCATCGCCCATGAACCCGTTTCGCGGATCCTGGGCCAGCGGCTCTTCTGGGGGCGGAGCTTTCGCGTCACGCCCGATGTGCTCGACCCGCGCCCGGAAACGGAGAGCCTGATCGCCGCGGCGCTGGAGGGCGGCGCGGCGCAGCGCCTGCTCGACCTCGGCACCGGGTCCGGCATCATTGCCGCGACCCTGCTGGCGGAATGGCCCGGCGCCACCGGCGTCGCCACCGATGTCTCTCCCGCCGCGCTCGCCGTGGCAGGGGACAACGCGGCGGCCCTCGCCGTGGCCGACCGGCTGACCTGCGTCGAGGCCGACTGGTGGCAGGGCGTCGAGGGGCGCTTTGACCTGATCGCATCGAACCCGCCCTATATCACCGAGGCCGAAATGGCCGACCTTGCGCCGGAAGTGGCCAATTTCGACCCGACAGGTGCGCTGACCCCGGGCGGGGACGGGCTGGCACCCTACCGGATCATCGCGGCCCGTGCCCGGGAGCACCTGACCCCCGGCGGGCGGCTGCTGGTGGAGATCGGCTGGCGGCAGGGCGCTGATGTGGCGGCGCTTTTCCGCGCGGCGGGTCTGGCGGAGGTGGCTGTGCTGCCCGACATGGATGGCCGCGACCGCGTGGTGACGGGCCGGGCCCCGGCCTGAACGCGCATGCGTTAACCGGGCCTTAACTTTCGGCCCGATCCCCGGCCATCCGTCCATTTTCCGCGCATCCGGTTGGCGAGGCAGATTGCCGCAGCGCAGCGGCTGCAATTCACGGGGCTGAGGCCTCCGTGGCAGGGGAAATCCGCTGTTTTCCACAGGAACTCATGCGGAATTTAGCTAAATCCGTCCGTTTTTACCCTATTTGCCCTTGTCAGGACGGGGGGACCGTGCTTATTCCTATTACAGGTCACGGCCAGGGCGCTGACACAGCAGCCCGCCGGACCGACAAGCCCATAAAATGCCGAAACTCCCGAAGACACGCGCAATGAGGCGCACGCGGGGGTCAAACGGCAGCCAGACACTTAAGGCTGGACAACCGGATACATGAGATCGTCTAAATCCCGTTCGCGGTCGAAGTCGAACCGCAATCGCTCTGTCGGCAATATCGTTAACCGCGTCTTCGATTCCTCGGGTCCCGAGGGCAAGGTGCGCGGCACGCCGCAGCAGATCATCGAGAAATACAACCAGCTTGCCCGCGATGCACAGCTGGCCAACGATCGCGTGGCGGCCGAGAACTTCCAGCAGCATGCCGAGCACTACCTCCGCATGCTGGGCGAGGCGCAGCGTGAGCAGGACCAGCGCCGCGAGCAGCAGGAAAACGAGAACCGCCAGCGGCAGTCGGACCGCGACCGTGAGCGCGCACAGCGCCAGGAACGCGAGTCGGGCGACGCCGCCAACGCGAGTGAGCAACCCTCCGAACCCGCAAGCCAGCCCGCGCCGCAGCCCGCCGCGCAGGCCTCCACTCAGCCCGCCGGGGCGGACACCTCCGGCGACGTGATCGAGAACGGCGCGGAAGAGGAAAGCGGCCTCGTCGAGACGCCCGAAGACCGCGCCAGCACGCCCAAGCCGCCGCGCAGCCGGTCGCCGCGTGCCAAGGCCAAGCCCGCGCAGGCAGCCGAAGGGGAGGCCTCCGGCGAAGAGGCGCCGAAGCCCAAGAAGCGGACCTATACCCGCAAGAAAAAGGCTGATGCCGACGCGCCCGCCAATGGCGAACTGCCGCTCGGCAACAGCGACACGCAGGCCGCCGAGTAAGGCAGGCCGCCGAGTAAGGCAGCCGCACGGAACTCAACGGGGCCGGCAGCCAGTCTGTCCGGGCCCGTTTCGTTTCTGCCCTCCAGCATCCGAGCCGCGAGCCGCCCATGCGCCTCTCCCAGACCGCCCGCCTGATCGAGACAGATGCCGACGTGGCCGAAGGGGCCGCCTGGCTCTGTGCCCGCGATCCGCGTCTCGCCGCGGCCTGCGCCCAGACCGGCCCGCTGCCGCTGCGCCGCCGGGCGGACGGGTTTCCCGCCCTGCTTCAGGCCATCGTCGGACAGCAGGTCTCCACTGCCTCCGCCGCCGCCATCTGGGCCCGGGTCGAGGCCGCGGGGCTGACCGATCCCGCGCAGGTGCTGGCCGCGGGCGAGGAGGGGCTGCGCGCGCAGGGCTTCTCGCGTCCCAAGATCCGCTACGCGCTCGCCCTTGCCGGGGCCGATCTCGATTACGTGGCCCTCCGGCAGGCGCCCGACACACAGGTCATCGCCACCCTCGTGGCCCAGAAGGGCATCGGCCTCTGGACCGCCGAGATCTATGCCATGTTCGCCCTTGGCCGGGCCGATGTGCTGGCAGCGGGCGATCTGGCCTTGCAGGAAGCGGCCCGTGTCCTTTACGGCTTGGACGCGCGCCCGGCGGAGGCGGCTCTGCGCGAGATGGCGCAGGCCTGGACCCCATGGCGCGCGGTGGCGGCCCGGATTCTCTGGGCCTACTACCGGGTGGTGAAGAACAGGGAAGGGACCCTTTGATATGACACGGGTTTTGCAGGCGGGCCGGAAAGAGCCCCAATCGGGTGACACGCGCTCCGCGGTGGTCTTCCTGCACGGATACGGGGCCAACGGGGCCGACCTGCTGGGGCTGGCGGACGTGCTGGGCGAACATCTGCCCGACACGCTCTTCGTGGCCCCCGATGCCCCCGAAAGCGTGCCCGGCGCGCCCTTCGGCTTCCAGTGGTTCCCGATCCCCTGGCTCGACGGCTCCTCCGAGGAGGAAGCAGCCCAGGGGCTGGCGCGCGCCTCGGAGGATCTGAACGCCTTTCTAGACGCCTTCATGGTGGACGAGGACCTGCTGCCGGAGCAGGTCGTCCTCTTCGGTTTCTCGCAGGGCACGATGATGTCGCTGCAGGTCGCACCCCGGCGCGAGGACCCGGTGGCGGGCATCGTCGCCTTCTCGGGCCGCCTGCTGGAGCCGGAACTGCTGGCCGACGAGGTCGTCTCGCGGCCGCCGGTCCTGCTGGTGCATGGCGATCAGGATGACGTGGTGCCGCCGCAGTCGCTGCCCGCCGCCGCCGAGGCACTGCAGGGCGCGGGCTTCAAGGAGGTCTATGCCCACGTCATGAAGGGCACCGCCCATGGCATCGCGCCCGACGGCCTCTCCGTCGCGCTCGCCTTCATGCGCGACAAGCTCGGCTTCTGACCCGCGAGACCGGAGCGGCCCCATACGGCCCCTCCGGCTTCATCTTTCCAGAAATACTCAAATTCCCACGCAGCCCGGCGCACATCGTCAGCTGTCGGCCCACAACCGCGGCTCCGCCATCTCCAGCGAGTTTCCGGCAGGATCGCGGAAGTAGATCGACCGCGCCCCGTTGGGCCAGGCGAAATCCGCCTCGATCGCCACGCCCGCTGCGTGCAGCCGGTCGTGCCAGGCGTCGATCTCCGGCGCGGTCACGGCAAAGCAGAGGTGCCCCGGACCCCGCGCGCCATGGGGTGGCACGGGCAGGGTGGCCGAGCCCGGGCTCTGTTCCGTCCGGTCGGGGTTGAAGAGCAGCAGCGTCATCGCCCCCAGTCGGTAGAACACGTGCCGGTCGGCCACGCGCACGATCCGCTCCAGCCCCAGCAAGCCGCCGTAGAACGCCTCTGCCGCGTCGAGGTCGTCGACGTAAAGCGCCGCCTCCAGCAGGGCCGCGAGCGGCGGTGCCGCCGGCAGTTCCGCATCCAGGGTCACATCCTCTCCCATCATCTCCTCCCGCGCCCCGTACCGGGGGCCGCCTCATACACCTGTCCGGTCAGATAGTGCGGCGTGGTCGCAGGTCACGGTGGGCCGCCTTCGCCGCGCGGTCCGGGGGCCGTGGCGCCTGTGGGTTGAGTTGTGGAATGCCCTGTGGATCGTCCTGTGGATAACGCATGTGCCACTGTCATGAGCCTGTCACCCGGCTGCGGTAGCTCTTTGCCTGCATCTGTATATCGTGGGTCTTGTCAGAATGCCTCCCCGATATATAGTCGAATCAACTGGGGCGGCGCGTCCCGCCCCTTTGACGGAACGACCCCTCTGCGGGTCGCACGGGCGGGAAGAGAGTCGACCATGGACGGTGATTTCAGAACGGAATTTGTCAGGGAACCGGCAGCGCTGAAGCAGCACCCGGCGCTGGTGTTGAACGCGGACTATCGGCCCTTGTCCTACTACCCGCTGTCGCTCTGGCCGTGGCAGGAGGCGATCAAGGCGGCCTGGCTGAACCGGGTGGACATCGTGGCCGAATACGACCACTGGGTCCGAAGCCCAAGTACCGAGATACGGATCCCCTCGGTCGTCGTTCTCAAAGATTACGTAAAACCCAGAAAGCGCGTGGCCTTCACGCGCTTTAATCTTTTCCTGCGGGACGAATTCTCCTGCCAGTACTGCGGGGCCAAGGGCGACCTGACCTTCGACCACGTGGTGCCGCGCGCTGCGGGTGGGATCACCTCTTGGGAAAACGTCGTGGCGGCCTGTTCGCCCTGCAACCTGCGCAAGGGCTCCAAGAGCCTGCGCCGGGCGGGGATGCACCTGCGCTCGGCCCCCCGCGCGCCAAGCGCCGAGGACCTGCGCAACGTGGGCCGCAAATTCCCGCCCCACCACCTGCACGAAAGCTGGATCGACTTCCTCTACTGGGACGCCGAACTGGAGGCCTGACAGGCGCGATCAGATCGGCGCACGTGCGGCCCTGAAAGGGCCGTTGCGGGTGTGGAGCGTCCAAGTGGGCGTGGCCCCGGCCTCTGAGGGGGCTTACTTGGCGGCCACGTTCCGGGCGAGGGCGCAGAACTGCTCCAGCCCGATGGTCTCGGCCCGGTCGGTGGGCTTGATGCCCGAGGCGATCAGCCGGTCCTCGATATCGGGTGCCAGCCCCTTGAGCGCCGCGCGCAGCATCTTGCGCCGCTGGTTGAAGGCCATCGCCACGGTGCGTTCCAGCACCTTGGGATCGGCCGGGTAGCGCGGCTCGGGCAGGGCGGTCAGATGGACCACGGCGGAGGAGACCTTGGGCGGCGGGGTGAAGGCCTCGGGCGGCAGGTTCAGCGCGATCCGCGCCTCGGCCCGCCACGAAGCCAACAGCGCCAGCCGGCCATAGGCCTTGGAGCCGGGGGTGGCCACGATCCGCTCGGCCACCTCGCGCTGGAACATCAGCGTCAGGCTTTCCCAGAACGGCGGCCATTCCGGCGGCGTCAGCCAGCGGACCAGCAGTTCGGTGCCGACGTTGTAGGGCAGGTTCGCGGCGATGCGGATCGGGGGCGTCAGATGCGCCAGCGGATCGATCTCCAGCGCGTCGCCCTCGATCACCTCCAGCCGGCCGGGATAGCGCTCCGCGATCTCGGCGAGGGCGGGCTGGCAGCGGCGGTCCTTCTCGATCGCCAGCACCCGGCGCGCGCCCTCGGAGAGCAGGCCACGGGTCAGGCCACCGGGGCCGGGGCCGATCTCCAGCACGTCGCAGCCCGTCAGGTCACCGGCCACGCGGGCGATCCGCGCGGTCAGGTTCAGGTCGAGCAGGAAGTTCTGACCCAGCGACTTGCGGGCCGAAAGACCATGGGTGGCAATGACCTCCCGCAGGGGCGGGAGATCGTCAATCGCGGGCATCGCGGGCGCTCACTTCTCGATGATGCGCGCCTCGGCACGCAGCTGCGCGAGGTAGCCGTCGGCATAGGCGCCGAGGCGTTCGTTCTGCAGGTTCAGCCGGATCTGGTCCTGCGTCACGTCGGCGAACTGGGTCGCCGTCCGGCCGCAGAGCATCAGGAAGACCATGGTCTGACCGCCGTTGCGCGTCAGCGCGGTCGAGACCTCGCCGTTGTCCATCTTGGCCAGTTCCAGCGCGATGTCCGAGGGAATCGCGCCGGGGGCGTCCTTGTGGCGTTCCAGCAGTTCGGCCGGCTGGCCCTTGTTCACGGCATAGAGGTCATCGCAGCGGTCGATGTCGGCCTTGATCTCGGCCGCGCGGGTCATGGCTTCGACGCTCTGACCGCCGTCGATGTAGTAGGTCATGTAGTCGATCTCGGAATAGTCGACCGGCGTCACGGCGCCTTCCTGCAGACCGCGCAGCTGGAAGATCGCGATCGCATTGGGCAGCGGCACCGGTTCGCTCACGTCGCCGGGCTCCATCTCCATGAAGGTCGTGCGCAGCTGCGGCGGCAGGTTCGACAGCGGCATCCAGTTGATGCGCCCGCCCTGATCGCGCGTCGGCGAGGCCGAGAAGCGGCGTGCGGCGGCGGCGAAGTCCTCGTAGCTGGTGATCTGCGAGATCTCGCGGGCGAGGTCCTGTGCCTCGGCCTCGCGCCCCGGCGGCAGCGGCAGGATGATCTCGGACATCAGGATCTGTGCGCCGGCCATGGTGCCGCCCTTGAGCCCGGCCTGCGCCCGGCTCACCTCGGCGTCCTGCACGTCCACGCGCGAGGCGAAGCGCGCGCGCACCAACTCGCGCCACGTGGCGCCGGAGATGATGAAGTCGCGGTAGGTCTCACGCTCGACACCGGCGTCGGAAAGGACCTTGTAGAACTGGTCGAGGGTCAGGTTGGCGCGGCCCGCGAATTCCTCCATCGCGGCCTGGGTCTGCTCCTCGGTGATTGTGAAGCCGAAACGCTGCGCCGCCTCCAGCTTCAGCCGGTCCTCGATCAGCGCCTCGCGGGCGTCCGCCTCAAGGTTGCCCGGCGCGCCGAGCGCCTGCATCAGGGCCATGCGCTGTTGTACCTCGTACCCCGTGATGGCCTTCTCGTTCACCGTGATCACCGGCGAAAACAGCCCCTGCGCCTGCGTCTGCAGCGGGGCCATTGCCAGGAAACTGGCGGAAACGAGAACGGCGATGCGGGGAAGGCGGGTCATGCTCTGTCTCATCATTGTCGTTTCTTTTACTTGCACGTCCGGTCGTAGCTCACCCCATCCGCCTCGGCCTGGAAGCCGCGCAGACCGATGGTAAAGGCGAAGTCCGTCGATGGCGTGACAGTAGAGGAAGAGGTGAAGCGGCGCGAGACCGAAAACCGCATGTCGACGCATTCATTCTGGTAACTCACGCCGAAGCCGGCGCGCGCGGTCTGGTCCTGGACGATGTCGTAGCGCCACAGCGCCTCGCCGGTCCAGTTGGGCGCAAAGCGGTAGCTGGCGTCGATGGTCCACTCCGAGATGTCGTTGAACCGGCTCTCGTCCGGGTCGTCCTCGATCCAGACATAGCTGGCCGCAAGCCCCACCGTCTGCGAGCGCCATGCCGCGCGGGCCTCGGCCTTGTGGACGTCGAAGGCATTGTAGAAGAGGCCCCGGGCGGTCACCGTCAGCCCGTTGTCGATGGCGACCTGGTAGGCCAGCAGCAGGTCCGATCCGGTGCCGGTCAGCCCCGAGCTGTCGGAGTAATCCTGCTCCGAGGTTTCGCGCAGGATCTTGCCGAGCGCGAGGGTCGAGTTCCAGCCGCTGGGATCGTAGCGCGTCCAGGTCGTGCCGAGGGTCAGGCGGCGGCCATGCTCGCGCCGGTCTGGGGCTGCGAAGCGTGACAGCGACAGCAGGTTGCCCTCGTCGAATTCCACGATCGCGGATTCATCGTTGGACACGTCCAGCTGCTCGCCGCCGCTCCAGGCGAATTGCAGCACAGGTTCGATCACGTCGATGACGCCGCCCGTGCCACGGCGCACCAGCGGCATCCGCAGGGTGCCCGCCACGTAGGGCGTGACGCCGGTGTCGGAGGAGGGCAGGCTCACGTCCTGCCGGGTCTCGAAGTGATCGACGGCGGCGCCGGTCTGAAGTTCCGCATGGACGCCCACGGGCAGGATCCACGCCCGGCGCCAGTTCGCCTCCAGCTCGTAGCGGGTGACATCCCGGCCGTCGGCATAGCTGTCGTAGTCCGAGCCGTCGGTATCGACGTCGGAGTAGCGGTAATGGGTATGCGCCCCCAGCGTCATGCGCAGCTCGCCCCCCGGGGTGCGCGGGAAATAGCGCCGCTCGTAGGTGACGTCCCCGATGATCGAGGGGATCTGGCTGTTGACCTCGTTCTCGCGCAGCGTGTGGTAGTAGGTCAGCGCGGCGCGGATGTTCTCGTCCCGCTCGGTCCGGGCCAGGGTCAGGTTGCTGGCGAGGCGGTCGGCGTCGGAGTAGTCGTAATCGGTCAGGTAGGCGTCATCGGTCACCGTCTGGATCGCGAAGCTCAGCTTGTAGTCGCGCGGCAGGTCGAAGCGCCCGGTCCCGAAGAGGTAGGCGCGGGTCTCGCCCGGTTCGAGCTCGTCCTTCGTCACCGCGCCCTCGAAGCTGATCGCCCCGTTGGTGAAATTCTGCCGGTAGGTCAGCTCCAGCGTGTCGGAGTTCTGCGCCAGGTAGGGCGTGATCGTCATGTCCCGGTATTCGCCGAGCGTCAGGAAGTAGGGGATCTTGACCCCGGTCCCGAGCTCCGAGTTGCGCCGGAGCGAGGGGATCAGGAAGCCCGAGGCGCGGGTCTGGGTCGGATCCGGCAGGCGCAGGCGCGGCAGGTAGAGGATCGGCACGCCGATGACCTGGAACTGCGCGTGGTCGAAGTAGAGCGCCTGGTCGGCCTCGTCATGGACCACGCGGCGGGCGCGGATCTGCCACAGCGGCGGCTTGCCGTTCTCGCAGACATGGCAGGAGGTGACGGTGGCCTTGTAAAGCTGGTTGTAGCGTCCGTTCACGCGGTTCATCTGCTGCGCGGCAAGCTGCACCTGCTGGTTCAGCACCACGTGGGCGCCGCTCAGAATCCCGTTGCGGAAATCCCGGTCCAGTTCGGCCGCATCCGCCAGCACCACCGCCTTCTGATCCGCGCCGCGGGTCAGGTAGAGCGGCCCCTCGATGGAGAGTTTGCCGGTGGCGCGTTCATAGGTGACCTTGGCGGCGCTCAGCTGCATCTCGCCATAGACGGCCTCGACGTTGCCTTCCGCCACCAGCGTGTCGCGGTCGCGCAGGTAGACCCGGTCGGCCATCAGAAGGGCAGCGTTCTGCTCCACACCTGCAACCGGGGTGGCCTGCGCCAGCACGGGCAGCGGCGGAAACGCCGTCAGGGGCGGCAGCAGCGCGGCCAGCAGCAGCGCAAGCCACCGCTTGGCAGGGCGGTGGGCCCGCGGGAAAAGCCGGGGCAGCGGAAGGGCGGGTCGAGTCGGGGCAGGCAGCGTCATCACCCGTCCTCTTTATACAGCAGCAGTCCGAGTGCCAGCAGGAATGACGCCACCGGCGGGGCCCAGGCGGCCAGCATGACGGGGATTTGCCCACTCTCGCCAAGGATCTGCGCGAAGTTGCGAATGTAGTAGAGCGTGAAGCCCAGCATCACCGCCGACAGGACCGAAACCCCGGTCCGCCCGCCGCGCGCATGGCGCATGGTGAAGGCGGCGGAGGCCAGCACGACCGCCACGAGGAACAGGGGCCGCGCCAGTTCGCGCTGCAGCCAGACCTCGTGCCGCCGCCCCGAGAACCCCGCAGCCTCGAGGTCGCGGATATAGGCGGGCAGTTCCCAGACCGAGATCACGTCGGGTTGCGCAAAGCTGTCGCGGATCGAATCCTCGGTCAGGCTGGAGGCGATGTTGAGCTGCGGCAGGACCTCGGCGTTGGCCTCGGGGTTCACGACACCCTCCAGCTGCCAGACCTTCGCGCCACGCAGCAGCCAGCCGCCGCTGCCCAGTTCGGCGGTATCGGCCTCGATCCGGCGGACCGGGCCCGCGCCGGGCGCGTAGGTCAGCATCGTCACATCGTAAAGCTGGGTGCCCTCGGGGTTGGCGCGGGCGGCGCGGATCACCGTCTGTCCCTCGCCGTCATGCCCGCTCTGGCGCAACCACAGACCCTCGGAGGAGAAGGAAAAACTCTCGACCGATCCGGTGCGGTAGTACTCGTAGAGCGCGTTGTAGCGTTTCGAGGTCGCGGCCACGATCGGGTTCAGCAGGATCGTCGCCAGCATGCCGATGACGGCGGCCACGACCATCGTGGGCATCAGGCTGCGCAGCGCCGAGCGGCCCGCGGCCCGCGCCACCACCAGCTCCGACGACCGCGCCATGCCGATGAAGAGCGCCACGGTGGCGAGGATCATGATCAGCGGCAGGATCTGGTTCAGCCCCTTGGGCGCGTTCAGCACGATCAGCCCGGCCACCTGCGCCAGCGAGGTGCTGGTGTCGGTCAGCTTGCGCAGAAGTTCCACGAGGTCGATCAGCGCGAGCAGCAGGAAGAAGGCCCCGCCGACGGCAAGGAAGGATCGCAGGAAACGGCGCGCGAAGTAGAGATCAAGGGTCATGCCACGGCCTCCGGCGGCTTGCGGCGCCGGGGATGCCGGGTGCGGGTGGCAAACCACAGCAGCACGGCACTCAGCAGCAGCCCGGCAAGCGTGGGCACATACATCAGCCCCCAGAGCATCGGGTTGTCGCGCAGCGGGCCGGTCACCATGCCCTCAAGGCCCTTGACCACCACAAGCAGCACCATCGCCAGCCCGATCTGGCGCCACATGCCGAAGCGGCTGAAGGTGCCCTGCATCAGCGCGGCAAAGCCGATCAGCGCGGTGGTGAGGCAGAGCAGCGCATCGGCAAAGCGCCCGTGCGCCTCCTCCAGCACGCGACCCATGGAGGTGCCGGAGAGACGCGCGGCCTCGGCCGGGTCGGAGAGGAGTTGCCACGTGGACATGTAGCGGAAGTTCGTCAGCCCGTCATCGCCCCGCTGCAGCAGGCCGCTGATGTCATAGGTGAAATCGGCGAAATGCGTGGTGAAGAGCCGCGAGCCGGGCTGCTGCACCATCTGGCTCAGCCCGTTGACCATCACCAGCTGCGGCCTCGGGTCCTGGCCGCTCTCCGCGGTGTTCAGCAGGTAGGCCTGTGCCGCGGTGAAGGTTTGCGGCGCGGCAGGATCGCGCCGGTCGGAGAGGAAGACATCGCGCAGCGTGCCGTCGGGGCTGATCTCGCGGATGAAGAAGGTGATCCCGTCGGTGGGATGCAGGAAGGTGCCCTCGGTCAGCAGCTGTGCCGAGACGTTGCGCGCGATCGCGTCCTCGCGCTCGGCCATCTGCCGTTCGCTCACCGGGACGAGGAACTGCGTCAGGACCGACCCCATCAGGAAGACCAGCACCCCGAAAGTCGCCACCGGCCGCGCCAGCCGCCACGGCGAAAAGCCGGTGGCCTGCACCACAACCAGCTCGCTGTCGTTGCTCAGGCGGTTGGTGACATAGATCGCCGCCGCGAAGCTGGCAAAGGGCAGCACGCGGATCACCACCTTGGGCAGGGTCAGGGCCGAAAGCTCGAGGAACACAAGCGCCGTCTGCCCGTCCGCGATCAGCCTGTCGAACAGCCGCACCGCCGAGTTGATCCAGTAGATCGAAATCAGGATGAGCGCGAAAAAGCCGAAGAGGACGAGCAGTTGCGACAGCATGTATCTGTCGAATCGAGCCAAGTTCCGTACCCCCGGGTCTTCACGCCTTTTGCGCCTTGCCGTGGGAGGTTATCGGATCTGCCGGGGAGGGGAAACTGGTAACTGGCCAAACCGGCGGCGCGGCGCTAGCTTGCCCGGCGACAGTCCGGACTGGGAGACAGCACATTGGAGAACGCGACGTGACCACCCCCGCAGATCTGAGTTTCCTCGCCACCGATCTCGACAGCATCGCCACGGCGAAGGGCCGCGTGGCGCTGCTGGTGCCGGAACAGGGCAAGATGGATTCCGCCGCCCGCCGTCTGAACCGCCTGACCAAGGGCGCCATCGCCCGTCTGCTCGACAGCGATGCCTTCACCGCGGCCAAGCCCGGCGATGTCACCACGCTGGCCTGGCCCACCGGGCTGGAGGCGGAGGCGATCGACGTGGTCTACCTGCCCAGGACGGCCCCGCAGGAGGCCGCGCGCAAGGCCGGTGCCGCCCTCGGTGCCAAGCTGGGAGAGGCGGGGCTGCTGGTGCTGGCGGGACCTGTGAAACGGGTCTCGGACGTGGCGCTCGGCATCCTGCTCAAGGCCTATGGCTACGACGCGCAGAAGACCAGGAAATGCGATCCCCTCGGCCCCGTGCGCATCATGTGCAAGACGCCGGCGGAGGTGGACACCGCCGCGCTGACCGCGCGGGCAGCGGGTATCTTCTTCACCCGCGACCTCGTGAACGAACCGGCCAACGTCCTCACCACCACCGAGTTCGCCGCCCGGCTGGAGGCGCTGCGCGCCACCGGGCTGGAGGTCGAGGTGCTGGAGGAGGAGCAGCTGGCCGCGCTTGGCATGGGCGCGCTGCTGGCGGTCGGGCAGGGCTCCGACAGCCCGTCCAAGGTCGTCGTCATGCAGTGGAAGGGCGCGGGCGACGCGGCCCCGCTGGCGCTGATCGGCAAGGGCGTGGTCTTCGACACCGGGGGCATCTCGCTCAAGCCCGCGGGCGGCATGGAAGACATGACCATGGACATGGGCGGCGCGGGCACGGTCGCGGGCGTCATGAAGACGCTGGCGCTGCGCAAGGCTAAGGCCAATGTCGTGGGCCTCGTCGGGCTGGTCGAGAACATGCCCTCGGGCAATGCCACCCGTCCCGGCGACGTGGTCACCAGCATGAAGGGCGACACGGTCGAGGTGATCAACACCGACGCCGAGGGGCGCCTCGTGCTCTGCGATGTCATGTGGTACGCGCAGGAGCGCTTCAAGCCTGTCGGCATGGTCGACCTCGCCACGCTCACCGGCGCGATCATCATCGGGCTGGGGCATGAGAACGCGGGCGTCTTCTCCAACGATGACGGTTTCTGCGGCCAGTTCCTCGACGCGGCCAAGGCCGAGGGCGAGGGCGCGTGGCGGATGCCGCTGGGGCAGGCCTACGACGACCAGCTGAAGAGCCGCGTGGCGGACATGAAGAACGTCGGCGGCCGGCCCGCGGGCTCGATCACCGCGGCGCAATACCTCAAGCGCTTCGTCAAGGACGAGACGCCGTGGATTCACCTCGACATCGCCGGGGTTGCCTCGCTCAAGACGCCCTCGACGCTGGCGCCCAAGGGCGCGACCGGCTGGGGGGTTCTGGCGCTCGACCGGCTGGTGGCGGACGGGTTCGAAACCACCGATGGGTGAGGCCTATTTCTACCACCTGACGCGGCAGCCTCTGGAGGAGGCCCTGCCGCGTCTGCTGACCATAGCGCTGTCGCGGGAGTGGCGGATCGCCGTGCGCGCGCAAGACGGGCGCCGGCTCGACTGGCTGGATCAGCGGCTCTGGATGGGGCGCGACGAGGACTTCCTGCCGCACGGCATCGCGGGCGGGCCCCATGATGCGCTGCAACCTGTGCTGCTGACCACTGGCGCCCTCGCCAATGATCCCGCCTGCCTGATGGCCGTGGACGGCGCCGAGGTCGCTGCGGAGGAGGTGCGCGCGATGGAGCGGGTCTGCATCCTCTTCGACGGCATGGACGAGATGGCCGTGGACCACGCACGCGGCCAGTGGAAGGCCCTGACCGGCGCGGGCTGCGGCGCGCAATACTGGTCGGAAGAGAGCGGCAAGTGGGAGCAGAAGGCGCGCAAAGAGGCCGCGGGCTAACTGTCCAAGGCTCGCGTTTTGCCTTCGTTGCGGCCTTCAGGTGTTTGATTTCAAATCAAGAATGTCGCGAGCGGCGAGGGCAATCCGATCCACGTCCTTGCTGCTGGGGCGGCGGCCGGCGACGACCTCTGACAGCGGCACCCATGCGGCGTCATGCACGTCGTCTGCCGCCTGCGGCACCCCCGCGACCCAATCGCAAAGCACCGCCACCAGCAGAAAGTGGAACCGCACTGCGCCGCTCTCGTCGCGTTCGATGATGTCGAGTGCGTCGATCATCTGCCGCGGTGTGGCAGTGACGCCGGTCTCCTCCTGCAGTTCCCGCGCGGCGGCCGCCTGCACGGTCTCGCCAAGGTCCACATGGCCCCCAGGATAGCCCCAGAGCCCCGCATCGGGCGGGTTGCGACGGCGTACCAGCAGCACGTCATCGCCCCGGATCACGACGGCGAGCGCGGCGAGGCGGGGATGGTCATGCATGGCGGGCCTTTCCGGTGGCGGAGGATACGGAGCCGAAGGGTGCGGCCTCAGCGGGTCAGGGTCAGCGCGCCGTCCCGGATCTCGATGGTCGAGAAGCGCTGAAGGTAGGACATGCCGAGCAGCGAGTGCCGGGTCTCGGAGTCGTTCACCCAGGCCTCGAAGCCGCGGTCCACGATGCTGGGGCCTAGCGCCACCTCGTCGAGCCGCACCGGCGCGATCCGGATCTGCCCGTTGGCGGTGACGGCAGTGGAGGAGTAGATCAGGTCGGAGGGTCTGATGCCGATCCGGGTCGCGTCCTTCTGGGTGAGGACCATCTCGGAAGCGCCTGTATCCACGAGGAAATTCACTGGTGTGTCGTTGATCGACAGGGTCATGTAGTAATGCCCGTCACGCGAGCGCGGCACCTGGATCACGGCCCCGCGCTGGAGCACGGATTGCTGCGGGGTCCAGCTCGACTGGATGTCCTGCCAGAGCCCGATGCCCGCCACGACCGCCACGAAGATCAGCAGCCAGGCCGCCATCTGCTTGAGCATCGCGCGGAACTGGCCGCGCCGGTGCAGCAGCATCCAGCCCAGCAGGGCAATCAGCAGGACGACAAGGTAGTAGAAGCGCGGCTCGAGCGTCTGGGGCATGGGGGTCTCCTGCGGGGTTTCCCGAATATAGGCGCTGCAGCCGCCTGGCGCCAGTCAAGGGGGCCAGTCAAGGGGGGCAGCCACCGGGCATCTGCCCTGTGGCATCCGCCACGAGGGCCCCGTTTCAGGGCCCGGTCACGGGGATCACCGGGGTCTAGAGCGACAGCCCGTAAGCTCTCAACCCGTCGAGGACGAATTGCACCGAGAGCGCGGCCAGCAGCATCCCCAGCAGCCGTGTCACCACGTTGATGCCCGTCCGGCCGAGGACCCGTTCCAGCAGGCCCGTGGTCATGAAGAGCAGGAAGACCACCATCAGCACCGCCAGCGTCACCCCCAGAACCATCACCGTCCCCAGCACGCCGGGTTTCTGACCGGCCAGCAGGATCACCGTGGCGATGGCGCCGGGCCCCGCGATCAGCGGCGTGGCGAGGGGGAAGACCGAAGGGTCGGGGCGTTCGTCGGCCTGATCCTCGCGTCGCTTGGCGCGCCGTTCGAAGAGCATGTCGAAGGCGGTGAGGAACAGCAGCAGCCCGCCCGAGATCCGGAAGGCGGGCATGGAAATGCCCACGAACCCCAGGACCTGCTCGCCGAGGAAGGCGAAGACCACCAGCACCAGCAGGGCGATTCCGCAGGCGCGCAGCGCGATGGCGCGGCGCTCATGCGGGTGCTGGCCCTGGGTCAGCGCGGCAAAGAGCGGCGTCAGCCCGATCGGGTCGATGATCACGAAGAGCGTGACGAAAGCCGTGATGAGGAAGGCGCTGTCCATGGGGCTCCCGGCGGGTCTTGAGCGGAACGAGGGCCCGGAGAAAACGGGCCGGTCGGACCCCGCCACCGGGCGGAGCCGCGTCATAGGACCATGCGGTGACGGATTCGTGAAGCCTGTCGGCGCGTCAGGGCTGCGCCAGGGAGCGCGCGCCCAGGGAGCGCCGACCACAGAGACCGTCAGCGCCCGGGTCTCGGGACGCGTCAGCCGGCGAGGCGGCGGCGGGCCTGCGAGACCGGCAGGAGCGGGCCTGCGGGACGTGGCGCGGGACCCATGATGCGCAGGATGCGCTGCATCATCTCGCGCGGCAGGTCGGCCATCACGGTGTCGCCGGGCCAGAAAGTCTCGCAGGGAAGGCCCTCGGCGAGGATCACCGCGTGATCGCGGGTGACGACATGCACGTAGCGCACGGAGAGCCATCCGCGCATCGGCCCGATCCGGGGCAGCACGCTGAAGGCCCGCGCCGGGGCAAGGGCGCCGCCGGGCAGGCGGACGCGGTGCTGCGGCGACAGGACGAGATCGCGCCGGGGCAGGTCATGGCCCATGGCGCCCGCATGGATGCGGATCGGGGCGTCGCCGTTGTGCCCGCTCAACCGGCTCTGCGCGGTGAGCACCAGCTCGACCCGCGTGGTGCCGCCATCGGCCAGCTTCAGATACATCCCCGGGCGCAGCGCCTCGACCGGCATCTCGCCCCGGGTCGTCTCGATCCGTGTGCCGGTCGCGAAACAGGCGGGGCTGGTGGAATCCGCGTAATAGTACTGGCCATGGGACCCGTCGAGGTTGCTGACCACGGTCAGCGGCTCTCCGTACGGGGGCGCATCGCCCTGGATCACGAAGCCATGGGCGGTGAAGGCGTCATCGTTCAGCGAGACGAATTGCAGCGTGTACTGGTTGCCGACACTGTCCTCGACGATGATCTCGTACTCGGCCTCGATGATCGTGCCATCGGACCACATGATCCCGTTGATCTCCTGTGCGCCGGCGAGGGTCTGGTCGGTGCCCTGGTCGTCGTCGAAGGAGGCGTCGATGTCGTTCACCTGCAGCAGCCGGCTTTCGGCGCCGGGCGTGATGGTGACGGTGCTGGTGCCCCAGTCGAACTGGTAGCCGCCGTTGTCATTGAAGCCGTCCGGATCATCGGTCGAGATCCAGTCGATATCAAAGAACGCAAGATCGAAGGTTGGCATCGTGGATGGTTGCCTGCTGTTCTACCCGTTTTCGCCCCGACCTTGTGACGGCCTTGTCTGGTGGCGCCCCGCAAGCATCGTTAACTGCTTGGGATTTACAAACAATTATTGAATGCCGCCGGGGTGTCAAGCGGGGGGCGGGCCGCTTGCGGCGCGCTGTTGCACGCTCACCATGACGTGAAATCGCGTCACGCGACTTGTGTCGTCGTGATTTTTCGATATATCGGGACTCGATTTTAGATATATCGAAACCTGTGGACATGGAGAGGCAGATGCGACATCGGCAGAGGGTCTTGGGCGGTATGGCACCGCTGGCCCGGGGGGCAGAGGGCGGCGGCCGCGGGCCGGGCGAGGGGCGGCATGGCCGGCATGGCGGAGGTCATGGCGGTCCTCACGGCGGTGGGCAGTCAGGGCGGCACGGTGGTGGCGGACGGCGCGGCAAACGTCCGATGGACTATGGCGAGATCCGTTTGCTGCTGCTCTCGTTGCTGACCGAGGGGCCGCGCCATGGCTACGAGCTGATCCGCGCCGTGGAGGAACTCTTCGGCGGCAGTTACACGCCGAGCCCCGGGGTGATCTATCCGACCCTGGCCTGGGCCGAGGACATGGGCTTTGCCGTGGCGATGACCGAAGGCACCCGCAAGACCTACGAGCTCACGGAGGCCGGCCGCGCGCACCTGGAGGAGCAGCAGCCGGCGCTGGAGGGGCTGCGCAGCCGGATCGGCGGCATGGCCGGATCGGGCCGGGCCGGGGTGCCGCCCGTGGTCATGTCGGCCATGGACAGCCTCAAGGCGGCCCTGCGCCAGCAGTTCCGCGGCCGCAGCTGGACCGAGGCGGATGCCGCCGAGATCGCCGCCGTGATCGAAAGCGCCGCGGCACAGATCGCCGCGTCCTCCAAGACCGATCCCCAAGATACCTGACACGTCAAAGGACAGACCATGACCGAAACTCCCATTCAGACCGCCCCGACCACGTCCACCCCGACCCTGCGCCGGCGCGCCGAGATCCCGACGCCCCAGGCCAGCCGCTACCTTCAGCAGCTGTGCAAGCACTTCCAGCACAAGATCCCCGTCACGTTCGACCCCACCGAGGGCAGGATCGAGTTTTCCATGGGGATCAGCGAGTTGCGCGCCGAACCTGCTGTATTGGTTCTGGAGGTCGTGGCCCGGGACCCGGCGGATTTGCCCGCACTCGAAGACGTGATCGCGCGGCACCTTGTGCGCTTCGCCTTCCGCGAGGAGATTGCAATCATCTGGTCGGACGCCTGAGCGCCCGACCGGCACTCTCCCTGCGGGCCTTCTCCCGGGCCCGCCGCTGCTGCTCAAGCCGCCGCCAGACGCAGCTCTCCCAAAGCCCTGCAAGGAGGCCGCTTTGAAATCCCCGTTCTCTCCCCTTCATCCCCTCGCTCTCGGCATCACGGTGTTGGCCGGTCCGGCATTTGCCACCGACCACGAACCGCTGGTCGAGGCCGCCGCGGCCAAGCTCGGCCTGACCGAGATCCGCATCTTCCCCAAGGGCCCGCATATGCCCGACCTCCACGGCCGTCTGCCCGACGGGATCGAGGTCGAGGTCGACGTGCGCCGGGACGGCTCCATCGAGGAGATCGAAACCGAGGAGCGCGCGGGTTTCACGCTCGGCAGTGTCGAGAGCCTGCTGCACCCCGACATGCTGACCGGCGCCCCCTGGGGCCCGGAGGCGCGGTTCTACAAGATCGAGTTCGACGACGACGGCGAGATCGAGATCGAGGGCATCGACGGCAAGTCGCGCCGGTTCGAGGCCGAATACGGCCGCGGCGGACGGCTGCGCGAGTTCAAGTACGACGATTGAGGTCAGGGGGCGGGCGCTGGCCGGTTGCGGCCAGTGTCACGAGGCCAGTGTCACGAGGCCAGTGCCATGATCCCGGTGTCGCGGGACCAGTGTCGCGAGTCTGGTTTGCCGAGGGCCGTGTTCCGAGCCCCGTGTCCCCAGGCCCAGGTCACGAAGGAGGGGCGCGGCAGCTGGCGGGCTGCGGCGCCGCCGCTGCTTTCCTGAGTGCGCCCGGATACGGCACCGGGACTGGGGTGCGTCAGGCGGCCGACTTGGCCTGAGAGGGCGCGTGCCGCCGCATCATGTCGCCACAGACGATACAGCCGCCGCAGCGGCGAGGAACGGCGGGGGCCTCAGGCCTCCGCCGAGTCCAGTTTCTCGAGCGCGCTCATCCAGAGGCCTTCGGCGCGCTCCAGCGCATCCATGACCTCGGCATATTTCTTGTTCCAGACTTCCAGCTCGCCGACCTTCTCGCTCTCGTAGAGCGCGGGATCGGCCAGCTTCTTGGCCAGCTTGTCGCGCATCTCGTTCAGCTTGTTGACGCGCTCCTCGCCCTTGCGGACCTCGGCCTTCAGCGCCAGCATCTGGTCGCGGGAGGGGCGTTTCGGTTTCGGCGCCTCCTCCTTGGCCGGTTTCGCGGGCTTGTCCGGGGTCAGCAGCATGCGGCGATAGGCTTCGAGGTCATCCTCGTAGGGCGTGACCTGTCCGTCCTTCACCAGCCACAGCCGGTCCGCCACCAGCGAGAGCAGGTGCATGTCGTGGCTGACGAGGATCACCGCGCCGGTATAGGCGGTCAGCGCCTCGACAAGGGCCTCGCGGCTTTCGATGTCGAGGTGGTTGGTCGGTTCGTCGAGGATCAGCATATGCGGCGCGTCCAGCGTCGCCAGCAACAGCGAGAGCCGCGCCTTCTGCCCGCCCGAGAGGCGGCCGACCTCTGCCTCGGCCTGGTCCGCGCCAAGGCCGAAGCCTGCAAGGCGCGCGCGCAGCTTGGCCTGCTGTTCGCCGGGCCGCTCGCGCTGGATGTGCTGAAGCGGGGTTTCGTCGATGTGCAGCTCGTCGACCTGGTGCTGCGCGAAGAAGCCGACGCGCAGCTTGGACGAGCGCGTCATCTTGCCTTCCATCATCGCCAGCCGGTCGGACAGCATCTTGGAGAGCGTCGACTTGCCCTCGCCGTTGCGGCCCAGCAGGGCGATCCGGTCGTCCTGATCGATGCGCAGGTTCAGGTTGCGCAGGATGACGGTCTCGCCATAGCCGGTCTTGCCGCCTTCGACGGCGAGGATGGGCGGCGAGAGCTCTTCCGGTTCGGGGAAGGTGAAGACCGTGCGCGCCGCATCCTCGGGCGCGGTGATCCGGTCCATCTTCTCCAGCATCTTGACCCGCGACTGCGCCTGTTTCGCCTTCGAGGCCTTGGCCTTGAACCGGTCCACGAAGCTTTGCAGGTGGGCGCGGCGGGCCTCCTGCTTCTTGGCCTGCGCGGCCTGCACGGCGCGCTGTTCGGCCCGCTGGCGGGCGAACTGGTCATAGGGGCCGGTGTAATAGGTGAGCGAGCGGTTCTCGAGATGCAGGATCGCGCCCACGGCGCGGTTCAGCAGCCCGCGGTCGTGCGAGATGATCAGCACCGTATGGGGGTATTTCGCGAGGTAGCTTTCCAGCCAGAGCGCGCCCTCGAGGTCGAGGTAGTTGGTCGGTTCGTCGAGCAGCAGCACGTCCGGCTCGGCAAAGAGCACGGCGGCAAGCGCGACCCGCATCCGCCAGCCGCCGGAGAAGGCGGAGCAGGGCATCAGCTGCTCTTCGGCGGTGAAGCCAAGGCCGCGCAGAATGGCGGAGGCGCGGCCCTCGGCGCTCCAGGCGTCGATATCGGCCAGCCGGGTCTGGATGTCGGCAATGCGGGCGGGGTCGGTCGCGGTCTCTGCCTCGGCCATCAGGGCGGCGCGTTCGGTATCGGCGGCCAGCACCGTGTCCAGCAACGAGACCTCGTTGCCCGGCACCTCCTGCGCGACGCCGCCGATGCGGGCACGCTGCGGCAGCGAGATCGTGCCGCCCTCAAGCGCCAGCTCGCCCCGGATCAGGCGAAAGAGCGTCGTCTTGCCCGCCCCGTTGCGGCCGATGAGGCCGACCTTGTGGCCCGCGGGAATGGTGGCCGAGGCCCCTTCGAACAGGGGGCGGCCTTCGACGGAATAGGTGATGTCATCAATGCGCAGCATGATGCGCGCAATGCCTGAACGCCGGGGGACGGTCAATGGGGCGCGCGCGGGCACGGCACGGCGCAGAAGAATTTCCGAAAATTCTTCCCAAAAATCTTCGAAGATTTTTGCAGCGCGCGGCGCGGGGGGCTGCCCGGCAGAGAGGGCGGGCAGCGGCCGCGGCCGGATGCGAGGCCCTGCACCCGGTCCCGAAGAGGCGCGGTGCGCGAGGGGCTGTCCGGAAAATGCGCATTTTCCGGTCCGTTTTCTTCGCAGAAAACGGGCAGGGCGGCGCAGGGGGCGCCCGGGTTCCTGTCCCGCCTTCACACCCCTCTGCACACCCCTGTGCACCGGCCCCGGGAGGTTTCGTGCACGGATGCCCTTGACCTCTGCCCGGTGAGGGTAACATCTAGGGGCAGTCAACCCATTCCAAGTAAAGGGGGCCCTCTCATGGCTTTTGAACTTCCCGATCTTCCTTATGCCCACGACGCACTCGCCGACCTCGGCATGTCCAAGGAAACGCTGGAATATCACCACGATATCCACCACAAGGCCTATGTCGACAACGGCAACAAGGCGATCGCCGGTACCGAGTGGGAAGGCAAGTCCGTCGAAGAGATCATCAAGGGCACCTACGACCCCAAGGCCGTCGCCCAGAACGGTATCTTCAACAACGCCTCGCAGTTCTGGAACCACAACCAGTTCTGGGAAATGATGGGCCCGGGCGCAAGCGCGATGCCCTCCGAGCTTGAAAAGGCGATCACCGAGTCCTTCGGTTCGGTCGACAAGTTCAAGGAAGATTTCTCCGCCGCAGGCGCGGGCCAGTTCGGCTCCGGCTGGTGCTGGCTGGTGAAGGACACCGACGGGTCGCTGAAGGTCACCAAGACCGAGAACGGCGTGAACCCGCTCTGCTTCGGCCAGACTGCCCTGCTGGGCTGCGACGTGTGGGAGCACTCCTACTACATCGACTTCCGCAACAAGCGTCCCGCCTACCTGTCGAACTTCCTCGACAAGCTGGTGAACTGGGAAAACGTCGCCTCGCGCATGTGAGGGCGTGGAGTGCTGCCGGCGCGCCTGCCGCGCCGCAGCATCGAGACGTCTATGCCAAAGTCCCCCGTGCGGAATGCCGCGCGGGGGATTTTTCTTTTGGAACCGTGGCTTTACGGGCGCGTTTTCTCCCTGAAGCCCCCGCGGACCGGGGGCATCGAGAAGGAGGAACCAAGATGGCAGAGCGAGCCAGATCCCACGATCACCGCCGCGAGACCGAAGAGGTTCTGGGTGTCCCCCCGGAAGAGATCGACACCCCCTCGGCGGAGGGCCGCAAAGGCGGCGAGATACAGCGCAAGGTCGGCACCCGCGACGAGCTGAAGCGCGTCACCGAGAGGGGCCAGACCGCCCCCAAGGCACAGGACCAGAGCGGCAGCGGCGACAAGGAGGGCGTGTGATGAGCGATCCGATCAAACTTCCCGAAGGCGCATGGGTCCTCGTGGCCGATGGTGAGAAGGCGCTGTTCATGCGCAACGTGACCGACGCGCAGGATCCGATGTTCGAGATCGTCCGCGAGAAGAAGCAGGACAATCCGCCGGACCGCGAGCAGGGCACCGACAGCCCGGGCCGCAAGGCGGATACCGGGGTCGGCCAGCGATCCGCAATGGAGGAGACCGACTGGCACCAGATTGCCAAGGAGCGCTTCGCCGACGAGATTGCCGAGCGGCTCTACAAATACGCCCATGCCGGGCGCTTCGACCGCATCCTGCTGATCGCGCCGCCCGCGACCTTGGGCGACCTGCGTCAGAAACTGCACAAGGAAGTCACGGCGCGCGTGGTGGGCGAGATCCCCAAGACGCTCACGAACCACCCGCTCGACCAGATCGAGAAGCTGCTGAAGCGTGAGCTGAACGAGGCGGCCTGACGGCCAGCCCAGTCTTGATCGCACCAGCCTCGACCGTACCCGTGGCGCCGCCCGCCTCACGCGCGGGCGGCCTTTCGGCTCATCGGGTGCCGCGTGCGGGAAGGGGGCGCAGCACCTTTCGGACGGGTTTTCGGACCGGGCCTATCGACCAGACCAAAGCCGGGCAGGGACTCCTTGCCCGGCTTTTCGCATCTGGGATCTGTCCTTGCGCGCGCCGTCCATCACTTCGAAGCAGCGATTGGTGCCTGCGATGTTCGGCGGCGCCCACCGTGGCGCTTCATGAGGCCATCTCAGCGCTGCTGACGGGGTAAGGCCGGCGAGGCACGCAAAACTCAAGCCAGAGGCTCAGCCGGTCGGGCTTGCGAAGCCCGTCCATCCGGTCCTGTCCCCCGGACACATGCCCCGCCTCAGCCCAGCTTCGCCTGCAGCGCGCGCATCAGCTGCGGCACATCCGGCGCCCCCTCGACCAGCGTGGCAAGGCTCTCTCCGGCAAAGCCCTCGCGGATCACGTGATCCAGAAGTCCGCTCAGCGGGTCCCAGTAGCCGCGGGTGTTCAGCAGCCAGATCGGCTTGTCGTGCAGCCCCAGCTGGCGCCATGTCAGCACCTCGAAGAACTCATCCAGCGACCCGGCACCGCCCGGCAGGACCACGATGGCGTCGGAGTTCATGTACATGACCTTCTTCCGCTCGTGCATGTTCTCGGTCACGATGAACCGCGTCAGATCGGTCTTGCCGACTTCCAGCGTCATCAGGTGGGTCGGGATCACGCCGAAGGTCTCGCCGCCCGCGCCCTGTGCGGCCCGGGCAACGATGCCCATCAGCCCGACGTCGCCCGCGCCGTAGACCAGCCGCCAGTCGGCCCCGGCAAGGGCGGTGCCGAGGGTCTCGGCCGCCGCGGCATACTCCGGGTGCACCCCGGGACGCGAGCCGCAAAAGACGCAGACGGAGGCGCGGGCCATGGCAATTCCTTTCGAAAGCGGGATCAAGGGCTTTTGACCCGTGATAATCCTGTTGGTATATGTGCTCAACCGGGGATGACGTGTCCGTGAGGCACGAAGGGGAAGACATGGGGAATTCGATGAACACGGGCGGCTGGCCCGTCTTTGCAGGCGTTGCCGCCATTGCGGTGGCCGGGGTCGTGATCGTGGGCTACGGCCTGCTGTCCTCGTCCCCGACGCAGACCCCTGCGGCGAAGGCGCCCGCCACCGCCGATGCGGCCGCGCCAGCCGCGCCTGCGGCCAACGACAGCCCCGTGACAGCTCCGGCGGACACCGCGTCCGGGGCCCCGGTTGCCACGTCGCCCGAGACTGCCCCCTCCGCCCCCCAGAGCGATGCGCCCGCCGCTCCGGTGGCCAGCACTGCCCCCGAGGCGGGCTCCGGTATCGCCGTGGCGACGGGAGATGTGGCGCCCGCAGCCGGCCAGCTGGCCAACCCGATTGCCACGGGGGAACTGGCGGGAAATCTGCCGGCCCCGCCGCGCTTTGACGTGGTGCGGGTGGAGGCGGACGGCTCGACCCTGATCGCCGGCAGCGCGGCGCCCGACTGGCCGGTCGCGGTACAGCTCGACGGGGCCGAGATCGGCCGCGGCACCGCTGGCGCGGACGGCAAGTTCGTCACCTTCCTCGACCTCGCCCCCAGCGATACCCCCAGGGTGCTGACGCTGGTGATGTTCGCACCCGGCGCCGGGACCGAGGTCACCTCGACCGACCAGGTGATCCTCGCCCCCGGTCGTGCGCCCGCGCAGCCGCAGATCAGCGCGGCCGCCCCGGCGGCAGGCCCCGCCGGCACCGCCGGCCAGGCGCCCATGCTCAGGTCCCCGGGCCCCGATGGCAGCACCGCCGCCAACCCCGCGGCCCTCGCCATGACCGGGCCTGAAAGCGCCCCCACCGCCCAGACCGATCCCGCGGCCCCCCAGACCAGCGGCGCCCCCGCGGCGCCCGCCGCGGGCGCCAGCACCGAAACCGCGCCCACCCTCGCAGGCGACGCGCCGTCCGCGCCGGACCCCCGTCCCGAGCCTGCCGCGCCCACCGTCCTTCTGGCCGGCGCACAGGGCGTCCGCGTGCTGCAGAGCGCCGAGGCCCCGCCCGAGGTGATGGACAGCGTCGCCCTCGACACGATCAGCTACGACGCGGCGGGCGATGTGCAACTCGCCGGACGCAGCCCCGATGGCGGCTTCGTGCGGGTCTATATCGACAACCGCCCTGTCTCGACCTCCCGCGTGGCCGAGGACGGGAGCTGGGCCATTGCCCTGCCGGAAATCAACCAGGGCCTCTACGAGTTGCGCGTCGATCAGGTCGATGACGATGGCAACGTCCAGAGCCGGATCGAAACCCCGTTCCAGCGCGTCGCCGCCGCCGACCTGCCGCCCTCGGGCGTGACCCAGGTCACGGTCCAGCCGGGCTCGACCCTCTGGGCGCTCGCGCGGGCGAAATACGGCGAGGGGATCCTCTACGTCCGTGTCTTCGAGGCCAACCGCGACCGCATCCGCAACCCGGACCTGATCTACCCCGGGCAGGTCTTCACCATGCCCGCCGCCCAGTAAGCCTGCGCCCTGGCCTTCCCTGCGGCCTTCCCCGTGACCTTCCCTGTTACCAGCCCGATGACCTTGCCCTTCTGAACTCCACCCTCCGGGCCTCTACGTCCATTTTCGTTTCCCAAGTATCCTCGGGGGGAGGGCGCAGCCCGGGGGGCAGACAGCCCCCCGCGCCCCATCCCCGCACACCACGGCCAGACGGGTGCCCTTTGGCCAGACGGCCCATCATCTCCGCACACCCTCATCACACAGCCGCGCACCCCGCCTGCCAGCCTCATCTGCCAGTTCTGCCGCCCTATTTCGACAGCTGTTGAAATATCCGCCGCCATCCCTTACGACGACCGCGCCCCCGGGTGCCCCGCGGGCCACGGCAGCGAAAGGCGACCCATGCGCAAGACCCCCTCCGGAAACGCCGAGGAGATGCCCGAAAACGGGCGCGAGATCCTCCGCAAGGCCTTTCCCTACCTCTGGCCCGCCGACAAGCCCTGGGTGAAGCGGCGCGTGGTCATCGCGCTGACGATCCTGTTCCTGGCCAAGGTCATCGCCGTCACCACGCCCTTCTTCTTCAAGGCGGCCGTGGATGCGCTCGCGGGCGAGGGCGACAGCGCCACCTGGCTGCTCGGCGTGGGCGCGGTGGCGCTGACGATCTTCTACGGGCTCACCCGGCTTCTGAACGTGGGCTTCCAGCAGCTGCGCGACGCGGTCTTCGCCAAGGTCGGCCAGCGGGCGCTGCGCCAGCTGGCGATGGAAACCTTCACCCATATTCACCGGCTCTCGCTGCGCTTCCACATCCAGCGTCGCACCGGGGCGATGTCGCGGATCATGGAGCGGGGCGTGAAGGGTGTGGACTTCCTGCTGCGCTTCCTGCTCTTCAACATTGGCCCGCTGATCGTCGAGCTGGCCATGGTGGCGGTGATCCTCTGGATCGCCTTCGACATCTGGTATCTCTTCGTGGTGGTGGTCACCGTCACGCTCTACGTCGCCTTCACCTTCAAGGTGACCGAGTGGCGGGTGAAGCTGCGCCGCGAGATGAACGAGCAGGACAACGACGCCAACCAGAAGGCGATCGACAGCATGCTCAACTACGAGACGGTGAAATACTTCAACGCCGAACAGCGCGAGATCGGGCGGTACGACAGCGCCATGGCGGGCTATGAGCGCGCCGCGCTGATGACCTCCTATTCGCTCTCCTTCCTGAACTTCGGCCAGAGCCTGCTGATCACCACGGGCCTCGTCATCGTCATGATCATGGCCGCCATCGGGGTCGAGAACGGGCAGCTCACCGTGGGCGATTTCGTCATGGTGAACGCCTACATGCTCCAGATCACCACGCCGCTGAACTTCCTTGGCTCGGTCTACCGCGAAATCCGACAGGCGCTCGTGGACATGGGGCAGATGTTCCACCTGCTCGAACAGCCCGCCGAGATCGAGGACAAGCCCGACGCCAAGCCGCTGAAGGTCACCGGCGGCACGGTGGAACTCGACGATGTGCACTTCGCCTACGACCCGGCGCGCCCGATCCTCAAGGGCATCTCCGTCACCGTCCCCGCGGGCCGGAAGGTCGCCATCGTCGGTCCCTCGGGTGCGGGCAAGTCGACCATCGGGCGGCTGCTCTTCCGCTTTTACGAGGTGACGGGCGGGGCGCTGAAGATCGACGGCCAGGACGTGCGCGACGTGACGCAGGACAGCCTCCACGCCGCCATCGGGATCGTGCCGCAGGACACGGTGCTCTTCAACGACACGATCCGCTACAACATCGCCTACGGCCGCGAGAATGCCACGGCCGAGGAGGTCGAGGCCGCGGCCCGTGCCGCCCAGATCCACGACTTCATCCTGACGCTGCCGGACGGCTACGACACGATGGTCGGCGAACGCGGGCTCAAGCTCTCGGGCGGCGAGAAGCAGCGCGTGGGCATCGCCCGGACCCTGCTGAAGGACCCGCCGATCCTGCTGCTGGACGAGGCGACCTCGGCGCTCGACACCCAGACCGAGGCCGGCATCGGCGAGGCACTCGCCCACGCGGGGCGCGGCCGCACCGTTCTCGTGATCGCGCACCGCCTCTCCACCGTGGCGGACGCCGACATGATCGTCGTGCTGGAGGCTGGCCTGGTGGTGGAACGCGGCACCCATGCGGACCTTCTGGCCCGCGGCGGCAAATACGCCGCCATGTGGAACAGCCAACGGGCCGAAGAGGCGGCCTGACGGTCTGGACATGAGTACTTGGGGAAAGATGAAGCCCCGTCCGTGGAAATAGAGAAGGCCCCGGTGAGACGGATCACCGGGGCCTTCTCATTTCCGTTTCCCAAATATCCCCGCCGGAGGCCAGAAATCTCCTGCGCGACGCCGCCTCACGCGCGGCCTCGGACGCCCTCTCAGACGGCGGCTTCGAGCGCCTTGATGATCGGCGAGAACTGCGCCTCGGTCAGGCTCGCGCCTCCGACGAGGGCGCCGTCGACGTTCGAGATGGCAAAGATCTCCTCCGCGTTGGCCGCCTTCACCGAGCCGCCGTAGAGCAGCCGGACCGAGCGTCCCACGCCAGGGCCGAAGCGGCGTTCCAGCCGGGAGCGGATGAAATCATGCACTTCGCCGATCTGGTCGGGGGTGGGGGTCAGGCCGGTGCCGATCGCCCAGATCGGCTCATAGGCCACCACGAGGTTCAGGCCCGTCGAGCTGTCGGGCACCGAGAGCGAGAGCTGCGCGCCGATGATGTCGAGCGTGTCCTGCGCCTCCCGCTGGTCGAGGGATTCGCCGAGACAGATCACCGTCATCAGACCCGCCGCCTGCGCGGTGCGGGCCTTGATGCGGATATCGTGGCTTTCCTCTTCGTGGTCCTCGCGCCGTTCGGAATGGCCGAGGATCACCGCTGTGGCACCCGCGTCCACCAGCATCGGCGCCGAGATGTCGCCGGTATGGGCGCCGTCGGTCTTGGCGTGGCAATCCTGTCCGCCGAGCGCGATGGGGCTGTTGCCCACCAGAGACTGCGCCGGGCTCAGCAGCGTGGCGGGGGGACAGATCAGGATATCGACGGCGGGATCGGGATGGGCGTCGCGCAGGGCCTCCAGCTCCGAGAGCGCGGCCTTGGTGCCGTTCATCTTCCAGTTGCCCGCGGCGAGTTTCCTGCGCATTTCAATCCCTTCCTGCCTTTGGCCGTCCCCTCGGGGGCTGCCGTTCGGGGGCATCTTTCGAGGCTTACGGCGGCGCGGTCAAGGCTGGTAGCGCCCCAAGTGACGGCGCGGCGGGCAGCAGGCGGGGCCTGCGCGTGTCTTGCGGGCGGATTGCAGCCTGCAGTGTGGGAAACTGGGGGGCGCCGGTGTCAGGGGGCCGATCGGTCCCCGCGTGTCGATCCCGGGGCCCGGGAGGGGGCGATCCCTATCTGGGCCTGTCCCGGGGTCCGTATTGGAGCCTGCCTTCAGGCCCCTCTCGGGGCTGCTCCGGACAGGCGTTTCAGCCCGTGGCTTTCGCCTTCCGTGCGGCCTTGCGGGCCTTTTCGGCGCGTTTTTCCAGCGCGGCGGCGAGGGCCGGTTCCACCGCCATGCGGGCCCAGTCCAGCGCCTCGTCGGGATCGTCGAGCGCGCTTTCGGGCAGGGCCATCCAGCTGGGGATGACGCGGGTGATCTCGCCGCGGGTATATGTGAAGGGAAAGCTGCCCGCGGCCTCGAAGGCGGGGCGGGTTGCATCATCGGCCTTCATGTAGACCGTGCCGGAGGAGGCGATCATGGCGATCATCGCATCCTCGTCGAGGAAGAGCCCGGCGCCGGAAAACATCCGCTTGACCCGAAGCGGGCCGAGCGGATCGAAAAGTTCGAGCACGTGGTCGAGGAACTCGCGCTCGACCGCCATCACATGTTGGCGAACTTGATCGACTCGCCGCAGCCGCAGGCCTCGGACACGTTCGGATTGTTGAACTTGAAGCCCGATTCCAGCAGCGAGGTCTGGTAGTCGATCTGGGTGCCGAAGAGGAACATCTGCGCCATCGGGGCGATCATCACCCGGGCGCCGTCCTGTTCCACGACCTCGTCCATCGGGTCGACCTCGGTCACGTAGTCCATGGTGTATTCCATGCCTGCACAGCCGCCCTTCTTGACGCCGATGCGCAGGCCCTGATGGCCGTCACGGCTCATCAGCTTGGAGATCTGGCTGGCGGCCGCGGGGGTGATCGTCACGGCCTGTTTGCCGGGAATGCCGAACATGGGAGGGATCCTTTCGTACCTTCCCGTCAATGTAAGGTCACTGGGCGCCGATCTCAAGCGGCGGAAGCAGCGCCAGCAGCTTGGCACTCCCGTAGGCGACAAGGATCGCCCAGAGGAAGGAGGCCAGCGTGCCGATGATCACGTATTCCGCCGTCCGCTGGTCCCGGGTGGCGGTGCCGAAGCGCAGGATCGACTTGGCCGCCACGAGAAAGCCCACGCCGAGCGGCTGGTTCAGCAGGATCAGCGCGTAGATCATCCCGCGCTCCAGCTGGCCGATGAGCCGCCCGCCGTTGCGCAGCCCGTTGTTGCGCACCCGCATCGCATGGGGGCGCATCAGCAGGCCGACGGCAAACTCCCCGGCCCGGATCGATAGCACCGCCCCTGCGACGAGCACCATGAGCGGCAGCAGCCAGGGCGCCCCGGCCCAGGGCCCCGCGGCCCAGAGACCGGGCCAGAGCCAGGCGATCCCCGCGAGGGTGACGAGATGCCCTCCCTGATCCCAGAGGAAGGCCGCCAGACCGGTGGACTTTGAGGCCAGTTTCACCGCGTCGATGGCGAGGTGCAGCCCGGTGAGGATCAGGAGCGCGGGCGCGGCCCATTGGCCGGTCGCCGCCTGCGCCGCGATCAGGACGAGGAGCCCATGCAGCAGGAAGGCCAGCGGACGCGCTTTGTTGCGCGCGATCCAGTCGGTCTGGAGCACGAAATCGGCGATCACATGGGCGAAGAGCAGCGCGGCGAAGGTCTCGATCATGGGGCGAAGCTGGCCTCTTGCCGCAGGGCGGGCAAGGGGAATGTGCCGGGGGCGCTGAAATCAGGTCTGGGGGCCTGATCCGCACGTATCAGGAGCGAGGGACTGAGCCGAGGGGCCGTGAGGTGAGAGGCGGTCAAAGGGGAGGTGGCCTGCGGCGGGATCGGGCGAGGGACGACGGGGTGGGACAGCGTGCTTCGGCCAAAGGGCCATGAACGGAAGACGCCGTGGCGAAGTTGGGCCGCTTGGGTCGCCTTTGGTGGGGCATAGGAAATGACGGGCCGCGGTGAAGGGCGCGGCGCCGGGGGGTATTCTCGGTCAGATCGGAGATCAGTCTTGAGGGCCTGATAATTGAAAATCAGGCCTTGTGCCCTGATCCGTTGCCCTTCTCGATCACGGCGAGGCTGGCCTCCAGCGCCCAGAACCGGGCTGCTTCCAGGCGTTCGCTGAGCGACTGGGGGCGGATGTTCAGCGCCTCGGCGATGCGGATCTGTGCCGGCGGTTCGGGGGGCAGGGTGTGGATCAGCGCCTCGGCCTGTTTCACGGTCCAGCCGCGCACGATGGCATCGGCCAGCGGCAGTGCCCCGACAAGGGCGCGGTCGGCGGGCCCGGCGCAGGCAAGGCGGGTGTCGCGGCCCATCTCGTCGAGCGCGCGGCCGGCGGCCTCGAAGGCGGGGCCGGCGGCGGCGGAGAGATCGCGGGTGGCAGGCAGCTGCATTTCGCCGAAACCGATGGCGACACGGCTGGTGGGCAGGTCGGAGGCCCGCAGCCAGGCCAGCAGCGTGAGCGTAACGCGCAGCGCCTTCTGGGGCGCCGGGACGATGGCCTGCCAGCCATCGCCGCGATAGCGGGTGAAGCGCAGGTCGCCACCGGCCCAGTCGGCCATGGTGGCGCACTCGCGCGAGAGCACCTCCATGGCGGAAGTGGTGGCAGCGGCCCCCGCGCGGGAGGACCCGACGAGATCGCCGGTCAGCACGGCCTGTCCCATGGTGAAACCCTCCGGCCCGGGGATGGGCGTTCTCGCATCCCGGTTGGTGAAGACCTTACATGAAGCCCAGTTCGAGACGGGCCTCGTCGCTCATCATGTCCATGCCCCAGGGCGGATCCCAGGTGAGCGAGACGTCGACGTGCTTCACGCCGTCCAGCGGTTCGACCGCATCGACCACCCAGCCGGGCATGTCGCCGGCCACCGGGCAGCCGGGGGCGGTGAGGGTCATCACCACCTTGACCTCGTTCTCCGAGGAGATGTCGATCGTGTAGATCAGGCCAAGGTCATAGATATTCACCGGGATCTCCGGGTCATAGACCGTACGGCAGGCTTCCACCACCTGGTCGTAGAGCGGATGATCGGTGCTCGACGGCGCGATCAGCGGCGCGCCTTCCATTTGTTCGGGGCTGTCTGTCATTGCGTCCTGCCGGTTTCCTGAGCGATTATATAGGAATATCCGGGGCCGAGGTCCAGTGCCCGCGCGGCTTGCGTGCTGCTGCGCGTCTCTCCGCGTGGCGGGCCTGCGCCCAGTGCTGAAAAGCCCAGTGCTGAAGAGATGGTCGGGTGCGGCAGGCGGGCAAAAATCTTGAGAAAGATTTTTGGGAAGCGTTTTACGGAAAACGCTTCTGCGCGCGAGGCGGGAGACGGGCCCGGTCGGAGAGCGGTGCCAAGGCGCCGGACGCCCCGTTTCGCTTGGCTTTTGCGCCCAATTGGCCCATGAGGGCGCCGAACCAGGGCCGAACCAGGAAAGAGCGGATGCAACGTTTCGAATTCACCCTCAAGGCCACGGACGGCAAGGCCCGGCTGGGCGAGATCACCACGCCGCGCGGCACGATCCGCACGCCGGCCTTCATGCCCGTGGGCACGGCGGCGACGGTGAAGGCGATGATGCCCGAAAGCGTGGCGTCGACCGGGGCCGACATCCTGCTGGGCAACACCTATCACCTGATGCTGCGCCCGGGGGCCGAGCGGATCGACCGGCTGGGCGGTCTTCACAAGTTCATGAACTGGGACAAGCCGATCCTGACGGATTCGGGCGGCTTCCAGGTGATGAGCCTCTCCGGCTTGCGCAAGCTCAACGAGGAGGGCGTGCGCTTCAAGAGCCATATCGACGGCTCGGAGCATCACCTGACGCCGGAGCGCTCGATGGAGATCCAGAAGCTGCTCGGCTCGGACATCGTGATGTGTTTCGACGAATGCCCCGCGCTGCCCGCCACCGAGGAGCGCGTGGCGCAGTCCATGCGGATGTCGATGCGGTGGGCGCAGCGCTCGCGCGATGCCTTCGGGGACCGTCCGGGCCACGCGCTCTTCGGCATCCAGCAGGGCGGCGTGACGGAAGAGCTGCGCGGCGAGAGCGCCGAGGCGCTGAAGGCGATCGGTTTCGACGGCTATGCCATCGGCGGGCTGGCCGTGGGCGAGGGGCAGGAGGCGATGTTCGGCGTGCTGGATTACGCACCGGACATGCTGCCCACGGATCGTCCGCGCTACCTCATGGGGGTGGGCAAGCCCGATGACATCGTGGGCGCGGTGAAACGCGGCGTCGACATGATGGACTGCGTGCTGCCCTCGCGCTCGGGCCGCACGGGGCAGGCGTTCACCCGTCACGGGGTTGTGAACCTGAAGAACGCGCGCCATGCGGACGATCCCCGGCCGCTGGACGAGGGCTGTGCCTGCCCGGCCTGCCGGAACTACTCGCGCGCCTACCTGCACCACGTCTACCGCTCGCAGGAGATGATCAGCGGAATGCTGCTGACCTGGCACAACCTGCAGTATTTCCAGGACATCATGGCGGGGATGCGGGCGGCCATCGCGGAGGGCCGGTTCGACGCCTGGGAGGCCGACTTCCATGCCGGGCGCGCGGAAGGGGATATTCCGCCGCTCTGAGGGTGGGCCAGTGGATGGTGGCCAGTGGATGGTGGCCTGTGGATGGTGGTCTGTGGGGGATGGACTGCTTGGCTGGCCCGTGTGGAGGGCCCGTCTGGAGGGCCCGTCTGAGTGACCGTCTGAGTGGCTCGTCTTGATAGTCTGTGAGGGCTCCCCAGGGGCAGCCCTCGCGGTGCCCCTGGGGGTGCGGAGGGGGGCTGTCTGCCCCCCCGTCGCTGGCGCGACTCCCCCCGAGGATATTTGGGAACAGTGGATGACAGGGGCACCGGCGTCAGGGGGCGTGTCTGGAGTGAGGGGGTTGTTTGCGGTCGCAGAAAGCCTACCTCGGCTGTCTGACGGGCCGGCGTCTTGGAGGAGGGGCGCGGCAGGTCCGACCTGACCGGACAACCCACAGGAGGCCGAAATGGCAGAACCCCTCTTCACGCCCTTCACCGCGGGGGCGATCGAGATGTCCAACCGCGTCGTCATGGCGCCGCTGACCCGGAACCGGGCCGATGACGAGACCGGCGAGGTGCTGGACATGCATGTCGCCTATTACCGCCAGCGGGCGGGCGCGGGCCTGATCATCACCGAGGCCACCAACATCAGCTGGGAGGCGCGCGGCTATATCCAGACCCCCGGAATCTTCACCCGTGAGCAGGCCATGTCCTGGCGCAAGGTGACCGACGCGGTGCACGAGGCGGGCGGCAAGATCGTCGTCCAGCTGTGGCACGTGGGCCGGATCAGCCATACCTCGCTGCAGCCCGGCGGGGCCAAGCCGGTGGCGCCGTCGGCGATCGGGGCACAGTCGAAGACCTTCGTGAAGGAGGGTTTCGTCGAGACCTCGGAGCCCCGCGCGCTGGAGCTGGACGAGATCCCGCGGCTGATCGAGGAATACCGCAATGCCACGCGCATGGCGCGGCTGGCGGGCTTCGACGGGGTCGAGGTCCACGGCGCGAACGGCTACCTGCTGGACCAGTTCCTCAAGACAGGCGCGAACCACCGCGAGGACGCCTATGGCGGGCCGATCGAGAACCGCGCACGGCTGCTGATGGAAGTACTGGAGGCGGTGAGCGAGGAATGGCCCGGCGGCCATGTCGGGCTGCGTCTGTCGCCCTTCTCGCCGGCGAACGGGATCAGCGATGCGGAGCCGCAGGCGGATTTCGAATACGTCGTGAAGGCGCTGAACCGCTTCGGTCTGGCCTACCTGCACATGGTCGAGGGCGCCACCGGCGGCCCGCGCGAACTGGCCGAGGGCGAGAGCATCGAGGCGCTGCGTGCCCTCTTCGACGGGCCCTACATGGCCAACAACGGCTATGACCGGCAGATGGCGCTGAACGCCGTGGCCGGGGGCAAGGCCGACCTCGTGGCCTTCGGGCGGCCCTTCATCGCGAACCCCGACTTGGTGGCGCGGCTGAAGGCCGATGCGCCGCTCAACGCGGGCGACAGCGCGACCTTCTACGGTGGCGGCGAGGCGGGCTTCACCGACTATCCGACCATGGGCGATGAAGTGACCGCCTGACCGGGCGCTCGCTGCGAGACCTATGAGACCTTGGCCGGGGGCAGGGTGGGGAATTCCCGCCTTGCCCCCGCGGCCATTCCGGGGATGCTGGACGCAGATTTCGACCGGAGTGATTTGATGCGTGTCTTTTCCCTTGCCGCGGCCCTTCTGGCCACGGCCCCCTCTCTCAGTACCGCTCTCATGGCGGCGCCCGTGCTGGATGGCTGCACCCTGGGCGCCGAAGACTTCGACGCGGTCGCGGCCCCGCTGCTGGCCGGGGTCTGGACCGTGGAGAACGGGCCCGGCGCCGTCTTCATGCCCGGGGGCATGGTGATGCCCTTGCCGCCCGAGCCCGACGATACCGCCGAGATGACCCTCGTGGACGGTCAGCTTTTCGTGAACGCCGAGAGTTTCGGCCAACGGCCCGTGACGCTGATGGACCGGCCGCGGGGCGACTACAGCCTGCTGGGCAAGCACCTCGGGGACCTGGCCCCGGACCTGCCCGCCGAGATGCAGCGGCAGATGGATTTCAACGCGCTGGACCGGGTGCCCGACTGCACCGCCGACCTGCTGCAGATCGCGGAATTCACCGGTGCCGTGACGCAGGAGGGGGCAGCTGTTTCCTTCCAGGTCTGGCTGCATATCCTCAGCGAAGAGGAGTTGGCCGGGGTCATGCTGATGAATGTCACCGAGACCGCTCCGGGCGGCGTGGACATGCACGGCCGGCGATTCATCACGTTCCACCGGGCGGCGCAATGAGGCCCTGAAACGCGGGTTTCGGGTGTCCTTGCGGCACTCTGGTCCGTGCAACGGCGGGTGGCGGCAATTTTCACGGTAAACGGGGCATTCGCGCCTTGCCGCGCCCGCGCCGCACGGGCATGCTGGTCCGAACCGAGGTTGAAACGGGGGACAGGCACCCCCAGTTTAACACTCCATAACAGGAGGTGGTCGGGGTCGCCGTGACACGGGGCCGGTACCGCCTGCCATAGATAAGGATAGAGCATGCAAGAGCCTCTCAACCCGTCCTACCCGGTGTTGCCGCTGCGTGATATCGTGGTCTTCCCGCACATGATCGTGCCGCTCTTCGTGGGCCGCGAGAAATCCGTGCGCGCGCTGGAAGAGGTGATGGCCGACAACCGTCAGATCCTGCTGTCCAGCCAGATCGACCCGGCCGAAGACGATCCCAGCACGGACGGCATCTACCGCACCGGCGTGCTGGCCAACGTGCTGCAGCTGCTGAAACTGCCCGATGGCACCGTGAAGGTGCTGGTGGAGGGCCAGTCGCGGGTGCGCATCACCGAGTATGTCGAGAACGACGACTTCTTCGAAGCGCGGATCGACCTGCTCGAAGAGGCCGATGGCGACGAGGAAACCATCGAGGCGCTGCTGCGCTCGGTCGGGGCCGAGTTCGAACGCTACGCCAAGGCCAAGAAGAACATCCCCGAGGAGGCGCTGACCGCCGTGGCCGAGACCTCGGACGCGGCGAAGCTGGCGGACCTCGTGGCCGGGCACCTCGGCATCGAAGTGGCCCAGAAGCAGGAGCTTCTGGAAACCCTCACCGTGTCCGAGCGTCTGGAGAAGGTCTATGGCCTGATGCAGGGCGAAATGTCCGTCCTTCAGGTCGAGAAGAAGATCAAGACCCGCGTGAAGTCGCAGATGGAGCGGACGCAGCGCGAGTACTACCTGAACGAACAGATGAAGGCGATCCAGCGCGAGCTGGGGGACGGCGAGGAAGGCCAGAACGAGGTCGCCGAGCTGGAAGCCAAGATCGCGGCCACCAAGCTGTCGAAAGAGGCCCGCGAAAAGGCCGATGCCGAGATCAAGAAGCTCAAGAACATGAGCCCGATGTCGGCCGAGGCCACGGTCGTGCGCAACTACCTCGACTGGATGCTGTCCATTCCGTGGGGCGTGAAGAGCCGCACCAAGAAGAACCTCGGCCACGCCGAGAAGGTGCTGGATGCCGATCACTACGGCCTCGAGAAGGTCAAGGAACGGATCGTCGAGTACCTCGCCGTGCAGCAGCGCAGCCAGAAGCTGAAGGGGCCGATCATGTGCCTCGTCGGCCCTCCGGGCGTGGGTAAGACCAGCCTCGGCAAATCGGTCGCCAAGGCCACGGGACGCGAGTTCATCCGCATCTCGCTGGGTGGCGTGCGTGACGAATCCGAGATCCGCGGTCACCGCCGGACCTACATCGGCTCGATGCCCGGCAAGATCATCCAGGCGCTGAAGAAGGCCAAGACGACGAACCCGCTCATCCTGCTCGACGAGATCGACAAGATGGGGCAGGACTTCCGGGGCGACCCGGCGTCGGCCATGCTCGAAGTGCTTGATCCGGAACAGAACTCGACCTTCGTGGACCACTACCTCGAGGTGGAATACGACCTGTCGAACGTGATGTTCCTGACCACGGCCAACAGCTACAACATGCCGGGGCCGCTTCTCGACCGGATGGAGATCATCTCTCTCGCCGGCTACACCGAGGATGAGAAACGCGAAATCGCCAAGCAGCACCTGATCGCCGAAGAGGTGAAGAACCACGGTCTGCGCAAGGGCGAGTTCGAGATCACCGATGGTGCCCTGTCCGAGATGATCCAGCGCTACACGCGCGAGGCGGGCGTGCGGAGCCTCAAGCGCGAGATCGCCAAGCTGGCACGGAAAGCCGTGACCCAGATCATCAAGGGCGAGACCAAGAAGGTGGTCGTGACCGAGGACAACCTCGACGACTTCCTGGGCGTGAAGAAGTACCGCTATGGCCTGGCCGAGAAGGAAGACCAGATCGGCGTCGTGACCGGGCTGGCCTGGACCTCTGTCGGCGGTGACCTGCTGTCGATCGAGGCGCTGCGCCTGCCGGGCAAGGGCCGGATGAAGACGACGGGCAAACTGGGCGACGTGATGAAGGAGTCGATCGATGCGGCCTCTTCCTACGTCCGTTCCATCGCGCCCGAGATCGGGGTGAAACCGCCGCGCTTCGACAAGTGGGACATCCACGTGCACGTGCCCGACGGGGCCACGCCCAAGGACGGCCCCTCGGCCGGTCTGGCGATGGTGACCTCGATCGTCTCGGTGCTGACGCAGATCCCCGTCCGCAAGGACATCGCCATGACCGGCGAGGTCTCGCTGCGGGGCAATGCGATGCCCATCGGCGGCCTGAAGGAGAAACTGCTGGCCGCGCTTCGGGGCGGGATCACCACGGTCTTCATCCCGCAGGAGAACGAGAAGGACCTGGCCGACATCCCCGACAACGTGAAGGAAGGGCTGACCATCATCCCCGTCACCCACGTGAAGGAGGTGCTGAAGCAGGCGCTGATCCGTCAGCCGGAGCCCATCGAATGGGACGAGTTGGCCGAGGAGGAAGCCGCGGCAGCGGCGGCCGCCAAGGAGGCCACCGGCTCGACCTCGGGCGCCACGGCGCACTGACCCGGGTCTGACCCTTCCGCGGCGATCCCTCGTCGCAGGCACAAAGTATGGCGCGCGTCCCCCGGGGCGCGCGCTTTCTCTTGTGTGGTGAGAATGGATTTTCAGGGAAAAGCGTGCTACAGCTGAGGGAACAAAAAAGCAGAGCAGTTAACGAGGCAGTTATGGGTAAAGAAATGAGAGAGGCGGATTTCGCCCTCGAACCGACCACTGACAGTGACGCCGGCACCCGTGCCGGCAGTGATGAGACCGCCGCGGAGGCGCCCCTGAAGCCGTGGCAGCAGCGGCAGGCCGCGCGCAGGGCGGCGGATGCCGAGGCGGCGAAGGTGCGCGGGACCGCGGCAGAGGCCACTGCGGAGGCTTCGGCGGAGGCCTCTGAAGGGCAGCCCAAGGCGAAATCGGCCCGGGGCAGGAAGGCCGCGCCGGTCGAAGAGGCATTAACCGACACCGAGACGACTGACGGCACCATCGCCGAGACGCTGGCGCAGGTCGCGCCGGTCGAGGTGGAGGCCCGCCTCGAGGCACCCGCCATGGCGCAGGTGGCCGAAGGCGGTGCGCGGCGCAAGATGCGGGCCAAGAAGGTCGAAGGGCGGGGCGCGACCCCGGAGGCCGGCCCGGATGTTGACCCGGAGACCGGCGCAGGGGCCATGTCCGAGGGTGCCAAGCCGGCAGACAGTTCAGCCGCCAAGCCGGGGCTCCAGGACGCGCCGAAGCAAACTGGCAATCAAACTGGCAAACCCACGGCCAAGGCCGCGCGCAAGGCCGCCGGGAACCCTATGAAGCTGCGCCAACTCGTGACCGCCGTGGCCGCTGACATGCAGCGCCGTCCGAACGAGATCCGTCCGGTGGTCGAGTCGATGCTGCGCATTCTGGGCGAGGAAGTGAACGCGGGCCGCTCGGCCGATCTGCACCCATTGGGCAAGCTGATCGTCGAAGGCGTGAAGCCCGGACGCGAGACCTCGGTGATCAAGTGCAAGATCCGACGTAAGGTCGCAAAAGAAATCGACGGAAAGTCGAAAGACCCGCTTGCAGACCCCGAAAAGGATCGCTAAAGAACCCGCCAACGGGTGATTAGCTCAGTGGTAGAGCGCTTCGTTCACATCGAAGATGTCAGGAGTTCGAATCTCTTATCACCCACCATTAATTCCTTGAAAGGTCTCGGTTTTACCGGGGCCTTTCTTCGTTTCGGGGACCGGCTTCAGGCCTGCGTTCAGGCCCGGTCCCCTGCCTTGACCTGACCCCCGCGGTCTCAGCCGCGGGAGAGCAGGGCGCCGAAGTCGCCCTCCGGCATGTCGATCCCCGCCAGCTGCGCCATGTGCCATGCGAGGACCTGGTTCGAGCTGAGCACCGGCAGGCCCAGTTCGCGTTCCAGCGGCGCGAGGATATCGAGCGTGCGCAGGTTGGTGCAGGAGAGGAAGAGCGCGTCGGGCGCGCTTTCGCGGGCGAGGTGGCGGGCGGCATCCGTGATCGAGGCCGGGGCGATCCGTGCCACGCGGGATTCGATCTCCTCTCCGAAGGACAGCGTATCGGGCACGGTCAGCCCGCCGGCCTCGAAGGCATGGCGGATCGGCAGGGCCACGGGCGCGATATAGGGCGAGACCACCGAGACACGGCGCACCCCGAGGTGCCGGAAGGCCGCGAGCGCCGCGGTCAGGGGATCGCTTGTCTCTGCCGTGCGGGTGGCGCCCTTCAACAGCGTATGGACCCGCTCCGCCCCGATCAGCGTCGTCCCCGAGGTGCAGCCATAGGCGACCACATCGAAGGCCGCGGCCGGCGGCAGCAGGGCTGCGGCGGCGGGCAGGGTCAGGGCCATCGCGGCGATCGTGTCGGGCGTCAGTTCGGCCCCCGAGGGCACGCGGGTCACGTGCAGGCGGGCGACGGCGGGCGGGAAGAGGCACCTGAAGTCGCCCTCTATGGTCTCGTCCACCTGCAGCGCCACGAGGCCAAGGCGCGGCGTGGGGTCGTCTTCCAGCACGTAGGGGAAGTTGGTCATGCACCGATCTCCGGCAGGGTTTCGGGGGCGCGGGGAGAGAGCAGCTCGACCCGGGTGTCGCGCAGGACGATGTTCTCCTCGTGCACCATGATCGCGCCATCGCGGGTCTCGCAGCCGGGCTCCAGCGTCAGCACCATGCCGGCACGCAGCTCGGTCTCGTCCAGCGGGGTGAGGGAGGGCCATTCCGTCAGCGTGACGCCCAGACCGTGCCCCAGCCGCCCGGAGAGCGGCGTGACGCCGTGACGCTCCAGCGCGGTGCTCAGGAGGCGATGCAGATCGCAGGCCCTCAGACCGGGGCGCAGGGCCGCCATGGCCTCCTCCGTCGCCTGCCAGAGCGCATGGTGGGCCCGGCGCATCGGCTCGGTCGCGGGGCCGATGGCATAGTTGCGGTCGAAGTCGCAGAAATAGCCGTCCTTCACCGCGCCGGTGTCCAGCATAAGCAGGTCGCCCCGCTGCAACGGCACGGGCCCGGCGGGCGAGATCACGTCGCCGTAGCCATCGGGGCCTGCACCGCCCGCGACGTAGCTGACCCAGTCGGCGCCCTCCTGCAGCAGGGCGATCTGGAAGTCGCGGAAGACGGCCTCCAGCGGGCGGCCGGGCAGGGCGAATTCCGGCACCCGGTCGAAGGCCCGCCCGGCGAGGGTGCAGCTGCGGCGGATGCAATCGATTTCGGCCTCGGACTTGATCTCGCGGACGCGCTGCACGCAGGCGGTGGCATCCGCGAACCGGCGTGGGGCGAGGGCCTCCTGCAGCGCCGTGTAATCGGCCAGCGGCATCCTCAGGTGGGTTTCCAGCCCCATGGGCAGGCCGATGCAGCCGCCCGGGGGCACCACGTCTCCGAGGGTCGTGGTGAGCAGGGAGAGGCCATCGTCGCGGGGATCGGGGGCGGGCCATGTGCGGATGTCGCGCAGCCAGCAGCGGCCCATCAGTTCGGCCCCGATGGCCGGGATGACAGCGACGGGATCGCCCGTGGCGGGGACGACGATGAACCACGGGCGGGCGGGGCTTTCCCAGAAGCGCGTGAGGAAGCCGGTGACATAAAAGACATCCGCCGGCTGGGTCAGCAGAAGTGCGTCGATCCCGGCCCCCGCCATGGACGCCTGCAGCCGCTCCGTACGGTTGCGGTAGTCCCCGGCGGGAAAGACGAGCGAGGGACTGGTCTGGCTCTGCTGCGGCATCTGGGGCTCCGGCGGGTCGCGGGTGGCGCGAGCCTAGCGCGGAGAAGCGCGCCGCGCCAAGCGATCCGGTGCGGGCATGACCATGGTGCCGGGTGCTATGGGAAGCGATGCCGTTTGGGCGGCGCGGCCGTGTGGGAGACGGGTCGTTTGGGAGACGGGTCGTTTGGGCGAGCGGGGCGCAGACCAGGGGCTGCATGGGCCATCTGCGCATCGGCCCGGACAGACCGGACAGACCGGACAGACCGGACACGAGGGCGCGTCCGGCCACCGGTGGCTCAGGCTGCGGCCGGGCCCGGCCTGCGGGAAGGGCTCACTTGCCGGTGTAGCGCAGCGGCGAGAGCGCCTGCACCAGCGGGCCGCTGTCGCCCGCCATGGCATCGGCCATCAGCCGCGCCGTCGTCGGGCCGAGGGTGAAGCCCTGGTGACCGTGACCGAAATGCGCCCAGAGACCGGGGTGGCGGGGCATCTCGCCCATGACCGGCATCATGTCCGGCATGCAGGGGCGGTTGCCGAACCAGGGGTCGGCCTCCACCGCCGGGCCGATGTCGAGCAATGCGCGCGCGGCGGCCTCGGCCTTGATCAGCTGGCTCCGGTTCACGGGCGCCGACATGGGGGCGAGCTCCGCCCCGGTGGCGACCCGCAGCCCGTCCTTCATGGGCGAGAAGACCGTCGAGGCACCGGTGTGCATCAAGGGCAGGTTCAGACGGTGGGTGCCGGAGAAATGCAGGTGATAGCCCCGCTTGCGCACCATGGGGATGCGGTAGCCGAAGCGTTTCATCAGCTGCGGCGCCCAGGGGCCGAGCGCCACGACGACCTTTTCGGCGCTGACCGGGCCGCCGTCGCTCATCACCTGCCAGCCGCTGCCGACCTGCTTCAGAGACATGGCGTCGCCGGTCAGCAGCTGCCCCCCGCGCGAGACGAGCAGCTGTGCATAGGCCCCCACGAGGTCCCCCGGACTGGCACAGGACCATGCGTCGTGCCAGTGCACCGCCCCGGCGAAGCGCTTCTTCAGCGCGGGCTCGGCCGTGGCGAGCGCGTCACCGTCCATCAGTTCCGCGTTCACGCCGTAATCGCGGGCGAGGCGGGTGATCTCCGGCTCCATCGCCGTGAAGGCGGCGGCATCCATGTAGCCCTGGCGGAAGCCCTGCTTGGTAATCAGGTTGCCGGCGCCCGAGGCCTCGATCAGCACGTCGTGATCGGCGGTGGCGGCCTTCACGAGCTGCGCATAGCTTGCGGCGATCTTGCGGTGGCGGGCGGGCAGCGAATTGGCGAGATAGCCGAGCAGGCCACCCAGCTGTCCCAGCACCCCGGCAGGCGTCAGCCGCACGGCATTGTCGGCGCCCATGGCCAGCGACAGCAGCTTGGCAGGCGAGACCGGCAGGGCGTAGGGCTCCACCGCTTCGCCCTGGATGATGCCGGCGTTGCCGTAGCTCGTCTCGCGGCCCGGTGCCTTGCGGTCGATGAGCGCCACCTCGTGCCCCTGTGCCTGCAGGGCGAGGGCCGAGGCGGTACCGACCATGCCGGCGCCCAGAACGATCACGCGTGCCATGGGATGCTCCTGTTCCATGAAAGAGGGCCCCGGCGCATGGGACGCGGGGTGATCAGATCCATGGCACGAGGCCCGGACAGGCGTCAATTGAACAGTGTACTATTGACGCGAGAGGCAGCGTTCCGCGCGGTTTCGCCGCCCAAAACGCAGGCGCGTCAGGGGGCGCGTCAGCGGGCGCGGCGGGCCTCCAGCCCGAGGATCAGCGTGTCCAGCAGCAGTTCGAACCCGCCATCGAGCGGTGAGTCGGAGCCGTTGCGCCAGCGGGTCACGAAGGCGCGGTTGCGCATCTCGGGGTAGGAGGAAGTCAGCAGCGGATACTCCTGCGGGTCGAGCTGGTTCATCCGTTCGTCGAAACTCTCGGCCCAGTCCTCCGAGCCTTCCGGCGCGGGGCCGAGCTCCATGGTGATGAAGCCCTCCAGCCCGCCGACGAGCGCGTTGAACGCATTGACCCGGTCCTGCCCGTCGAAGCCCGCCTGTTGCAGCGCCTGCAGGATGATCTCGACCCAGGGCGCGTTCGGGGCGCCGTTGGATTTCATCTGCGCGCCCAGCAGGGGGGCGGCGTTGGGGTGTTCATGCAGCCGCGCCCGGAACCGGCGGAAGAGGGTGCGGAGCGTCTCGCGCCAGTCGGGGCTGACCTCTTCCGGGGGCATCAGGTTGGCGGTCAGCCCGCCCGATATCTCGCCGAAGAGATCCGCCTTGGAGCCGCCGACGTGCCAGTAGATCGCCGCTGGATAGACCTTCAGCTGTCGCGACAGCTCCCGGATCGAGAAGGCCCCAAGCCCGTTCTCGTCGATCAGTCGAATCGCCTCTGCGATGATCTGCTCCTTCGTGAGGCCGATGGCGGCCGCCCGACCGAGCGCAGGTTTTTTGGTGCTTTTGTCGCTCATAAATTCAGCGCCCTCCCGGACCTCGCTCTCCGCCCTCCTGACGGCTGTCGACAATTGTACAATGCGCAATTGACGGCGGGGCAATATTTGATCAGCGTACAATAAAACCACGCACCGGCAACTAATTCGTGCTCAAACGATCCTCTGCCGGGGCCCGATTTCCGCGAATGCAGGGAGAGAGGGCACAGAACAGGGACGCTCCGGCCTATGCAAGCCATTCCGATCATTGTCTTTTCTCTTGTCCTGCTGATCGGGGGGGCAGTTCTGGCGCATATCATCGGCGCGGCCTCCATCCTGACCTTCCTCGCGCTCGACCGGGCGCGGTTCCTCGCGGCCGCACCGCAGCGCATCCTCGCCAATATCGACCTCTTCTCGCTCATGTCGATGCCGCTCTTCATCCTCGCCGGGGAGATCATGAACCGCGCGGGCGTCACGCAGGCACTGCTCGATCTGGCCTCGGCGATGATGGCGCGGCTGCGCGGTGGCCTTGGCCATGTGAACATCCTCACCTCGGTGTTTTTCGCAGGAATTTCAGGCTCCGCCGTGGCGGATGCGGCCTCGGTCTCCAACACGCTGGTGCCGGCGATGAAGAAGAACGGCTACCCGATGGACTACGCCTGTGCGATCACCGCGGCCTCCTCGGTCATCGGGCCGATCATCCCGCCCTCGATCACGCTGATCTTCTACGGCGCGCTGATGCAGACCTCGGTTACGGCGCTCTTCATCGCGGGCATCGTGCCGGGCATCCTGATGGCGCTCGTGCTCTTCGGGCTGAATGCCTATATGGCCAAGAAGTACGATCACCCCCGCGGTGAGAAGGTGGCCTTCCCGGTCTTCCTCAAGCGTCTGTGGCGCGCCATGCCGGCGCTGCTGATCCCCATCGTGATCATGGGCGGCATCGTCTTCGGCATAATGACGCCCACCGAGGCCGCCGCCGTGGCCGTGCTCTGCGCGATCGTCGCAGGCATGATCTATGGCCAGATGACCCTCAAGGGGCTCTACGACTCGCTGCACCGCACGGCGATGATGACCGGCTCGATCTTCGTGCTGCTCGCCGCCGTGGCGATCTTCGGCTACCTCGCGGGGATCGAGCAGATCCCGCGCTACCTGTCCGGCGTGATCGAGAACCTTGGCCTCGACGGCTGGCGCTACCTGCTGCTGCTGAACGTGATCTTCCTGATCGTGGGCACCTTCCTGGACGTGCCGGTGGCGCTTGCGCTCTTCGTGCCGCTGCTGGCGCCGCCCGCGCTCGCCATGGGGGTCGATCCGATCCACCTCGGCATCGTGATCCTCGTCAACCTGATGATCGGCCTCGTGACGCCGCCACTGGGGGCGGCGCTGCTGGTGGTCTCGACGGTGACCAAGGTGCGCTACTGGTCCATCGCGCGGGCGGTGCTGCCCTTCCTCGTGGTGCAGATCATCCTGCTGATGGTGCTGACCTTCGTCCCCGAAATCACGCTCGCCGTTCCGCGCGCGCTTGGATACTGAGGAGAGCCCGATGAAACTCGTCGCGAAAATCGCAGAGGCGCTCTACACGCTGTCCCGCCGGGTCAACACGGCGGCGGGCTTCGTCTCGGTTCTCTGCTTCGGGGCCATGCTGCTGGTCGTGCTGTTGCAGGTGGTGGCGCGCTACATCTTTGCCTCGCCGCCGTTCTGGACCGAGGAACTGGCCCGGTGGCTGATGATCTGGGGCGGGCTGCTGGGGGCGACCGTCGCCTTCCACACCCACGCCGATCCCTCGCTGGTGACGCCCGCGCCGGAAAGCTTTGCAAAGATGACGATCCGCGCCGTGACCCGCGCCGTGGCGGCCTGGCTCTTCTTTCTGCCGGTGCTGAACTATTCCTATCCCTTCGTGCTCCGGCAGATGACGCGCCTCTCCGAGGGGCTGGGGATCTCCACCGCATGGATGTCCATGGCGCTGCCGGTGACCTGCATCATCATCTGCCTGCACGGCCTCTCGGGCCTCGGGCTAATCTTCTCGGCCCGCGTCCGCGAGCAGGAGGCCGCCCTCCAGCACGAGGCGATCGGGACCGAACCCGCCTAAGACCTGAGCCAATAAAAGCATAGATATTCCAACGGAGTTATGACCCCATGTTCAACCGCTTCCTGATGGCCGCCACGAGCGTTCTGGCGCTGTCCTCCGCCCCGCTGATGGCCGCCAGCGTGAACCTTGCCGAGGACTCGATCCCCGATATCGAGAACTCGGGCACCGCGCTCTGGTCGCATACCTTCATCGAGAGCCTGGCCGCCGCCGGCTGGGATACCGAGGTCTTCCCCTACAACACCATCGGTGGCGAGGACGAGCGCCTCGACCAAGTCCGTACCGGTATCCTCGACATCTCCATGTCGGACTACCGCGTGTCGGTGGAATTCGCCCCCGAGATGCGCGTGCCGCAGCTGCCCTACCTGTTCTCGGGTGAGGCGCATTACTCCAAGTTCATGCATGAGTCCGACTTCCTCGCCGGTGTGAACGAGACCCTGCTGCCCGAAGGCTTCCAGGTGCTGTCCTCGGTGGGCCTCGGCCCGTTCTCGGGGCTCTACAACAACAAGGCCGAGATCAAGACGGCCGCGGACATGCCGCAGCTGCGGATGCGCGCCCTCGACACCATGCAGATGGACCTCTTCTCCAAGCTGGGCGCCTCGGGCGTCGTGGTGCCCTGGACCGAGGTGCCGAACGCGATCCAGACCGGCGTGGCCGATGGCTACATCAACCCGGTGGGCGTGGCGCTGACCTTCGGCCACATCGACCTCTTCGACTATTTCACCGACTTCAAGGTGATCCCGGCCGTGCGCGTCGCCATCGCCTCGACCATGTGGCTCGACGGGCTGAGCGACGAGGAAAAGGCGCAGGTGGATGAGGCCGTGGCCGCCGCCGACGCCGCTGTCGACGCCTGGATCCCCACCGTGGACGAACGCCAGAAGGGCGAGATCGCGGATGCCGGCATCAAGGTCTACCAGCCGACCGCCGAGGATCTGAAGACCTTCGCCGATGCTGCCGCCCCGATGGCCGAGAACGTGGACGGCGTCGAGCCGGCCCGCGTGCAGGAGATCATCGCGGACATCAAGTCCTACGCCGAGTGATCGGCTGAACGCGGGGCCCCACGGGGCCCTGCCGGAACGTGGCCGGTTCCGTTTCCCCTTCACGGGGCCGGCGTCCCCCCTGCGGTGCATGTGTCTCCCGTTGTGCGCCACAGGGTTATTCGCCCGGGCCGCAGGCGCGCGGTTCGGGCGCCTTTTTTAAAGATTTCAGGAGCTTCCAGAGATGAGCGCGCAGGCATCCTTCGACATCGTCATCCGCAATGGCCGGGTGATGGACCCCGAAACCGGCCGGGATGAAATCGCCGACGTGGGGATCAAGGGCGACAAGATCGCCGCCATCGGCCAAAGCCTCGCCGCCGGGGCCAAGGAGATGGACGCCGAGGGCAAGATCGTCTGCCCCGGTTTCGTCGACATCCACGCCCACGGCCAGTCGATCCCGGCGGACCGGATGCAGGCCTTCGACGGGGTGACCACCTCGCTGGAGCTGGAGATCGGCGCGCTGCCGGTGGCGGACTGGTACTCCGGTCAGGCCAAGACCGGCCGCGTGCTGAACTACGGCTGCGCCTCGGCGTGGATCATCGCCCGCATGGCCGCGATGACGGAATTCCCGCTGGATGCGGGCATCAAGCCGCTGGAGGCCATGGGCTACGGCGCCAAGGACACCCGCTGGTCGACCGAGGCCGCCACTAACGAGCAGGCGCAGGAAATCGTGCGTCTGGTCAAGGAGGGGCTCGACGCGGGCGCTATCGGCGTCGGCATCCCCAACGGCTATGCCAAGGGCGCCGGGCTGAAGGAGCTGACGTGGATCTGTGACGCCGCCAAGTCGGTCGAGTCGCCCACCTTCACCCACGTGGCCTTCGCCTCGAACATCGACCCGCAGTCCGGCGTCGAGGCCTATGTGCGTATCATCGGTCTGGCTGGCGCCACCGGCTGCGACATGCACATCTGCCACCTGAACTCCACCAGCCTGCAGGACGTGGAACACGCGATCACCGTGTTGCGCAAGGCGCAGGAGCAGGGGCTGCCCGTGACGGTCGAGGCCTATCCCTATGGCACCGGTTCCACCGTCGCCTCGGCCGGGTTCCTGCGCGCGCCGGACTTCCGCGAGAAATCGGGCGGCGACTACAAGGACATCGAGCTGGTCCGCAACCGCCGCCGGATGGAGAGCCGCGAGGATGTCCTCGCCGTGGGCGACGAGAACCCGAGCGAACTGATCCTGTGGCACTTCCTCGATGTGGCCAACAACGAACGCCACCAGGAGCTGCTGGACATGTCCGTGGTCTATCCCGGCGGCGCCATCGGCTCGGACGCGATGCCGTGGATCAAGCCGGACGGGTCGCTCTACGAGGGCACCGAATGGCCGCTGCCGTCCGATGTCTCGGCGCACCCGCGCTCCTCGGCCTGCTTCGTCAAGTTCATGCGCGATTACGTCCGCGACCGGAAGCTTGTGCCGCTGATGGAGGGCATCGCGAAATGCACCACGATCCCCTCGGCGGTGATCGAGAAATGCACGCCCCAGATGCGCACCAAGGCCCGCCTGCAGGAAGGCATGGACGCCGATATCCTCGTCTTCGATCTTGACGCGCTCGACGACAAGGCCGACTTCTCGAACATGACCCAGGTGTCCGAAGGCGTGATCCATCTCATCGTGAACGGCGTGCCCGTGATCGAGAAGGCGACACTGGCCGAAGAGGCCCTGCCGGGCCGGGCGATCCGCCGATGAGCCTGCCGGTTCTTGTCGTCACCGGGGCCCTCGGCGCCGGCAAGACCACCCTCATCAACCGCCTGCTGGCGGGGGATCACGGGCGGCGCATCGCGGCCATCGTGAACGACTTCGGCTCGATCAACATCGACGCCGACCTGATCGCCGGGTCCACCGAAGAGGTGGTGGGCCTGCGCAACGGCTGCATCTGCTGCACGCTTCAGGGGGATCTTCTGCGCACGCTGAAGATCCTCTTCGATCAGGACCCGCGCCCCGAGATGATCGTGATCGAGGCCTCGGGCGTCGCCGATCCGGCGGGCATCGTCGAGGCGCTCTACGATCCCGTCATCTTCTCCCACGCGGCGCTGGAGGCGGTGGTCTGCGTGCTGGATGCCGAGGCGCTCGCCGACGATCCCAAGATCGCGGAGGATGACCTCTGGCAGGCGCAGCTGGCCGGGGCCGACATGGTCGTGCTCTCCAAGGCGGCGGGGCTGGCGGAGGATCAGCTGGCCCGCATCCACACCCGTCTGGGCGCGGGTGGCCACCGTCAGGTGATCGACCCGGAGCGCGACACCTCCGACCTTGAAATGCTGCTGCTGGAGCCGGAGACGATCCGCTCCGCCGCCGGGCCGCGCATCGCGGGGCAGAAGCCGCGCGTCGTGGATGCCGGGCGGTTCGCCACGGTGGAATGGGTCGTGGACCGGGCGATTTCCCTGCCGCGGTTTCAGGCCGCAATGCAGCAGATCGCGCCGGGGCTGCTGCGCGCCAAGGGCTTCCTGCGCACGCAGGAACATCCGGGCCAGCAGCTCATCTTTCAGCTGGTCGGCCGGCGCGCCGCCGTCTCGCAGGGCGATCCTGCGGGGCCTGAGGGCTGCCGCCTTGTCCTGATCGGCCGGGCGGGGGAGTTCGATGCCGAGGGCGCGCGCGAGGTGCTGGACCTCTGCTGAGGTCTGCACCCGTTGCGTTCTGCCCTGTCGCGCACCCGGCCTCAGCCGAAGATCGCCACCATCTGCCGCGCGCCCGCGATCCGGTAGCCCTCGGGCGACCAGAGGTCCATGTTCTGCACCGAGTAACCGTCGCCCGCCGCCTGCGAGGTGGAGTGCAGCAGCACCCATTCCACCCGCTCGGGGATACGCGCCACGTCCAGCTGCCACGAGATCGTCGCCACAGGCGCGGGCGCCGTCATGGCGGTCAGCGCGGCGGGCGGCGGGCAATCGGCGATGCAGGTCATGGCGATGACCGGCGCAAGGTCGGCGCGGTCGTTCAGGCGGACCCAGAGATGGAACTCCGGCTCGGTCGCGCCGGAGACGGGCAGGGCGCCCGCCGCGCGGCGGACCTCGAAGTTGTGGAAGAAGGCCGGGCCATTGTCCCGGGGCGGGACGAGGCGGCTGTCCTCGGGGCCGGGCAGGTGGCCGGGCAGGGGGAAGCGATCATGGCGCACCTCGCTCTCGCGCGGTGCGCCAAAGACGAAGGTGCCGCGCGCACAGGTCTTGCCCGCGCTCTCGCAGGTCAGCCCGACGAAGCCGGTGGAGCGGCCCCTGCGCAGGATCTGAGCCTCGAACCGCGCCTCGGAGGCGGGCGGCGCCATGAACATCATCTGGGCCGAGCGCAGCGGCGGCAGCTCCGGATCGGCCCGCAGGGCGCTCTCGAGCCCGAGCGCGGCGACCAGCCCGCCAAAGACCGTCCGGCCCTGCATCCATGTCTCGGGGATATGCGCCTGCTGTGCGGCGCCATCGGCGGTCATGCCGGCTATGATCTGGGCCAGTGATGTCATCTCGTCCTCCTGTCTCCTCCCGTCCTGTTAACCATGCGGAAGCGGGCGGCGGAAGGGCCTCGGCCTAGGCGACGGAGGGTGACGCAGCGCTCTTCCGCGGCGCGGAAATTGCGGGCGTTGCGTGCGTATCGAAGCGGCGGTGTGGGTCAGGGATCGCGTGCCGATGGTCCCGCCGCGCGGAACCGCCTGCGCTGCGGCGTGTCGGTGCCGCGAAGCGGGAGATCGGGCGCCGCGTGATCGGGTGCGGAGGCGCCGTGAGGTGACCGCCCCCGCCGGTGCCCGCAGACGAAAATGCCCGGCCATGGCCGGGCATTCCGCGATACAATCGGCGCGTCGTCAGACCTTGCGCAGGGCCAGCACCGCGTTCAGCCCGCCAAAGGCGAAGGCGTTCGACAGCGCCACGTTCACCTTGGCCTCGCGGGCCTCGTTGGGCACCACGTCGAGGGCGCATTCCGGGTCCGGTTCCTCGTAGCCGATGGTCGGCGCGATGACCCCGTCCCGCAGCGCCATGATGCAGGCCAGCAGCTCCACCGCGCCGGTGCCGCCGATCAGGTGGCCATGCATCGACTTGGTCGAGGAGATCATCAGGTTGTCCGCATGCTGGCCGAAGGCATCCGCCACCGCCGCGCATTCGGTCTTGTCATTGGCCGCCGTCCCGGTGCCATGGGCGTTGATATAGCCCACTTCCTCGGGGTTGATGCCGCCGTCCTTCATGGCGCCTGCAATCGCCCGGGCCGCGCCCTGCTTGGAGGGCATGACGATGTCGGAGGCGTCCGAGGTCATGGCAAAGCCCACGACTTCCGCGAGGATCTCGGCACCGCGTTTCTTGGCGTGTTCCATCTCCTCGAAGACGAAGACGCCGGCCCCTTCGCCCTGCACCATGCCGTTGCGGTTCATGGAGAACGGGCGGCAGGCGTCCTTGGACATGACGCGCAGCCCTTCCCAGGCCTTCACGCCGCCGAAGCACAGCATGGATTCCGACCCACCGGTCACCATCGCCGGCGCCATGCCGAGGCGCACCATCTGGAAGGCCTGCGCCATGGCGTGGTTCGACGAGGCACAGGCGGTGGAGACGGTGAAGCTCGGGCCCTTGAGGTTGTACTCGATGCTCACGTGGCTGGCGGCCGCGTTGTTCATCAGCTTGGGCACGACGAAGGGATGGACCCGGTTCTTGCCCGCCTCGTAGACCGCGCGGTAATTCTCGTCCCAGGTCGAGACGCCGCCGCCGGCGGTGCCGAGCACCACGCCGGACCGCGCCGCCAGTTCGCCGATGAATTCGAGCCCGGACTGCTGGATCGCCTCTCGGGCGGCGAAGAGGGTGAACTGGGTGAAGCGGTCATAGAGCGCCATCTGCTGGCGGTTGAACTCGCCCTCGGCCTCGAAGCCCTTGACCTGACCGCCGATCTGGATCGACAGCCGCTCCACGTCCTGGATCTCGAGCTGGCCGATGCCGCAGCGGCCCTCGCGCATGGAAGCGAACGTCTCGGAAACAGAATGGCCGATCGCGTTGATCGTGCCGGCACCGGTAATGACGACTCTCTTCACGCGTGCTGTTCCGCCACCAGCTTCTCGATCCCAGCCACGATGGTCGCCACGCTGGAGATGTCGAAATCGCTCTCCTGCGGCTCGTTGGCATTGAAGGGCACCTGGATGTCGAAGGCTTCCTCGATGGCGAAGATGCTCTCCACGAGGCCGAGCGAGTCGATGCCGAGGTCCTCGAGGGTCTGGTCCATGGACACGTCGCCCGGTTCCAGAACCGCCTGCTCCGCGATGATCGCGATCACCCTGTCCTTCACGCTGGTCATGCCGGGCTACTCCCCTTGTGCGATTGCCGCTGATTTAGTCGCTCTGGCCGTCCTTGAAAACCGCTTTCTTCAACTCCGCGACCTCGCGGAAGAGACGGGGCAGGCGGCGCTGTGCCTTGTAGCCTTCGAGCTGGGTTTCCATCTTGATCGCCGGGTTGCCGAGGATCACCTGACCCGCCGGAACCCGCGTGCGGATGGCAGAACCGCCTCCGCAGACCACGTTGTCGCCGATGGTGATGTTGTCCGACACCCCCACCTGGCCGCCGAGCACGACGTTGTTGCCGATCCTGGTCGAGCCCGCGATGCCGACCATCGAGGCAAAGAGACACTCGTTCCCGATGACGACATTGTGGCCGACCATGCAGAGGTTGTCGATCTTGGTGCCGTTGCCGACCTGCGTGGGCCGGATCGTGCCCGCGTCGACACAGGCATTCGCGCCGATCTCCACGTCGTCGCCGATGATGATCCCGCCGAGCGAGTGGATGCGGACCCAGCCCTGCGCCTCGGTGCCCGAGGCATCGCCGAGGGTATGGCGGGCCTTTTCGACCGCGTTCACCTCGGGCGTCACATAGGAGAAGCCGTCGAAGCCGATGGTGGCACCGGGCTGCGCAAGGAACCGGTCGCCGATCTGCGCGCGCGGCCCGACACGGACCTGCGCGTTCAGCAGGCCGCCTGCGCCGATGCGCGCGTCCTGCCCGACGAAACACTGCGGCCCGATGACGGTGCCTTCGCCGATCACGGCGCCGGCAGAGATCACCGCGAAGGCGCCCACGCTGACGCCCTCGGCCAGGATGGCCGTCGGATCGACGGAAGCATTTGGATCAATCCCCTCGGGGTAGCCGGGGCCGGGGTAGAAGGCGCGTGTCAGGCCGGCCATGGCCATGCGCGGGCGCGGTGCGACGATGGCGGCCTTCAGGCCGAGGGCCTCCCAGTCGGCGCCCTCCCAGACCATGGCGGCACGGGCCTGGCCCTTGCTCAGGCCGTCGGCGTAGTCCGGCTTCATCGCGAGGGCGAGGTCGTCGGCCCCTGCGGCGGCGGGCTCGGCCACGCCGGTCACGGTGATGGAGCCGTCGCCAAGGGCGGTGGTGCCAAGGGCGGCGGCAATGCTCTCGATGCTGTGGCGCATGGGGTCCCCCTGTCGTGCAGGGGCAGGCTTACCCCTGAACGCCGCGCAGCGCCACCCCTGCCGCCTGCATGGCCTCCCAGATGCGCGCATCCCGGCCATAGATGTCCCGGCGGTAGGTGACCTTGCCGGTCGCCTCGGTGACGGCGGTGCGGTAGATCAGGTGCACCGGCACCGGCGTCTCCAGGGTCACGCGGGTCTCGCGGCCGGTCCGCAGCCTGGACTGGAAGAAGGCCTCGGGATCGTCCTCCTGAAGCGCCAGCAGCGCATAGGCGAAATCGAAGGGCTGTTGCAGGCGGATACAGCCGTGGCTGAAGTCCCGCACCTCGCGGTCGAAGAGGGATTTCGACGGCGTATCATGCAGATAGATGTTGTACTTGTTGGGGAACATGAACTTCACCAGCCCGAGCGCATTGCGCGAGGACGGCGGCTGCTTGATGTCGAAGGGGAAGTTCCGGGCATTCAGCGCCGAGAAGTTCACCGCCGCCCGGTTCACCACCTGGCCGCGTGCGTTGATCAGGTTGAGGTGCGAGGCCGCGTTCGGGTTCTTCTTGAACATCGGCAGGTATTCTTTGACCGCGATGGAGCGGGGCACGTTCCACGTCGGGTTGATGACGAGGTATTCCATCTCGTCCGAGAACTCCGGCGTGCGGCGGTCGGGGATGTTCTTGCCGATGACCGAGCGTGTCTCGAAGGTGGTGATCCCGTGGTCGATGATCTTGGCGTGGAAGTCGGTCAGGTTGACGAGGACATGGCGATCGCCGCGTTCCTTGTTCATCCAGCGTTCCCGCTCCATCGCCACCATGATCGAGCGCAGGCGGTCCGCCATGGAGACGTTGATCTCGCCAAGGGTGCCGGGCCCGGCGACGCCGTCCTCGGCGAGGCCGTGATCGGCCTGGAAGGCGCGGATCGCGTCGGTCATCGTGCTGTCGTAGCGGTCGCTCAGCGAGCGCTCCATGTAGCCCATGGCGATCAGCCGGTTGCGCAGCAGGACGACGTTGCGCCCCTGTGCGCCGGGTTCCAGCTTGCCCACGGGCACGACGGGGCCCCAGCCGCCCGCGGCCACGGATTTTTCCATGTCCAGCTTGGCGCGCATCAGGCGCAGGTATTCATGGGTGCGCGGGGGCAGGGAGCGCATGAAGGCCGACGGATCGTTGCCCGCCACGCCGGCCAGCAGTTCCGCATGGTCGCGATGGGGGATTTCGCGCACGATCAGCGGATCGATCTTCGAGGGCGTGACCATGCCGGTCTGCACGTCGCGGGCGTAGCGCAGGAAGAGCTTGGAGAAACCCACCTCCACGAGCCCGAGGTCCCGTTCGCTGCGCACCGCGCGCGCCTTGTCCAGCAACCCGTCGAGGTCATAGTCGCCCACCGGCAGCCCGTGATCGCTCGCCCCGGAGATTGCCTGCACCAGTGCCTGCCGCCGCGCCTGCGCCGCCGCGTCGGTGCCGGTCCAGATCGGTGCGAACCCGTTTTCGCGGTAGAAGGCCGCCATTTCGCGATCCCGCGACGCGGTCTCGGCGACGGCCTGACGGAAGGCGAGGGAGACATCGGCATGGCCTGCCGAAGGGGCGGTCATGGCGAGGGGAAGTGCTACGGCGAGAGCAAGAACGGCGGTCTGAAGGCGGCGGACCCGGAGAGACGCGGGCAAAAAGGGCATTTGGGAAACCTCATTCGAATGTGGTTGGGACAAGCCTGCTGAGGCGCAGGCGGACTGTCCAGCGGTGGCGCGCGGAAAGCTAAATTTCTCCGGAACTTGATGTATTTCCACTACGGAGCCGATGAAGCTTAACGGGGCCTTAAGGAACGCCCTCGGAATGATTCCATTCTGGGCGAAAAGCTGAGGAAACCCAGCAAAAATCCGCCGAATTCCGCCGATCCGTGGGATGCCAAGGAATTTCGTCTTGGGCCGGGCAGTCGTGCGTGCAATAACAATCGCACTTGGGGAATATTTGGCAGAGCCCGCGTAACATCGCGGCAACAGGTAAGAGACGGGACAGACCACCAATGACGACCACGAACGGCTCGAAGAGCTTTTCGCGGCGCGCCCTACTGGGTGCGTTCGCGGCCACGGCTGTAGTTGCAGCCCCGACCTATTCACAAGCAGCCGGATTTCTGCGTGGCGCAGGCGACGTTCGCCGCCTGCACATGTACAGCCCGCGCACCGGCGAGCGCCTCAACATGATCTACTGGATCGAGGGGGACTACATCCCCGAGGCGATGCAGGAAGTGACCCACTTCATGCGCGACTGGCGCAACGACAAGCACCTCACGATCGACGGCCGCACCATGGATGTCATGGCTGCCGCGCATCGCCTGCTTGATCCCGGCGAGCCCTACATGCTGCTCTCCGGCTACCGGTCGCCCGAGACCAACGCGATGCTGCGCTCCCGCTCCAGCGGTGTGGCCAAGAACTCGCTCCACATGAAGGGCCAGGCGGCCGACCTGCGGCTCAAGTCGCGCTCGGTCAACCAGATGTACAAGGCCGCGGCGGCCTGCCATGGCGGCGGCGTCGGCAAGTACTCGCGGTCGAACTTCGTGCATATGGATTGCGGTCCTGTGCGTCACTGGGGCTCCTGAGCCCCGGTCAAGACTTCAACGCCGTGAAGCCCGGTGGGTTCCATGCCCGCCACGGATTTCTGCGGTCGATTACCTGAGAAGACCTGTTCACCGGCCGTCCCTGACGTGCCGGTGTTTTTCGTTTGGGGGCAGGGCGATAGCCACGTCGCGGGCCCGCCGAGGCCGGGCAGGCGCCCGGGCCGGAGGGGCGAGGTGGGCCCGCTCAGCGGGCCTTGAAGAGCGAGCCGAGGATGCCGCGCACGATCCGCCGCCCGGTGGTGCCTTTCAGTTCCTTGATCACCGCATCCTGCAGCGCCGATCCGAAGGTGTCCTGCGACACCCGTTTCGACGAGGAGCGGGGGACGCGCGTCCCGGTGTAGCGCCGCGCCGAGGCATATTCGCGCTGCGCCACGGGCTGCGCCTCTTCCGCCGCCTCGGCCTGTTCTGCGGCCTTGGCGGCATCGGCCGCGCGCTTGGCAAGGATCTCGTAGGCGGATTCCCGATCAAGCGTCGTGTCGTATTTCCCCGCCACCGGCGAGGCGTTGATCGCCGCGCGCCGCAGGGCCGGGTCCAGCGGTCCCAGCTGCGAGGAGGGTGGGCGCACCAGCGTCCGCTCGGCCATGCCGGGGATGCCCTTGCGCATGAGGAAGGAGGTCACCGCCTCGCCGGTGCCCACCTCCCGGATCGCCTGCTCGATGGAAAAGCGCGGGTTGTCGCGGTAGGTCTCGGCGGCCTGTTTCAGCGCCTTGCGGTCGCGGGCGGTGAAGGCGCGCAGGGCATGCTGCACCCGGTTGCCGAGCTGGCCGAGGATATCCTCGGGCACATCGGCGGGGTTCTGGGTGCAGAAATAGACGCCCACCCCCTTCGAGCGGATCAGCCGTGCCACCTGTTCCACCTTGTCCACGAGCGCCTTGGGGGCATCGTCGAAGAGCAGGTGCGCCTCGTCGAAGAAGAAGACCAGCCGCGGCTTGTCCGGATCGCCGACCTCCGGGAGCTCCTCGAAGAGTTCGGAGAGCAGCCAGAGCAGGAAGGTCGCGTAAAGCCGGGGCGCGGCCATCAGCTTGTCGGCAGCGAGGATCGAGATCACGCCACGCCCGTCCGTATCGGTGCGCATCATGTCCGACAGCTCCAGCGCCGGCTCGCCGAGGAAGTTCGCGCCCCCCTCGGTCTCCAGCACCAGAAGGCGGCGCTGGATCGCCCCGATCGACTGGGTCGAGATGTTGCCATAGCGCAGCGACAGGTCGGCGCGGTTCTCACCCAGCCAGACCAGCAGTGACTGCAGGTCCTTCAGGTCGAGCAGGGCAAGCCCCTGTCCGTCGGCCACGCGGAAGGCGATGTTCAGGATGCCCTCCTGCGCCTCGCTCAACTCCAGCAGGCGCGACAGCATCAGCGGCCCCATCTCGGAGATCGTGGTGCGCACCGGGTGGCCCTGCTGGCCGAAGAGATCCCAGAAGATCACCGGGAAGGCGGTATAGTCATAGTCCTGCAGGCCGATCTTTTCCGCGCGTTCGGTGAAGGGCGCATGGGTTCCGGCGGTGGCAGAGCCCGCGGCGGCGAGGCCGGAGAGATCACCCTTGACGTCCGCCAGCACCACGGGAACCCCGCGCGCCGAGAAGCTTTCCGCCATGATTTGCAGCGTCACCGTCTTGCCGGTGCCCGTGGCGCCCGCGATCAGGCCGTGGCGGTTGGCATAGCCCAGCTTGAGCCACTGCGCCTCCGCATAGTCCGGCCCGCCGCCGCCGATGAAGATGTCCTGGTCCATATGCCTGCCGCCCCTGTTTTCCCCTTGGTTACAGAGGGAAAATACAACCTTAACCTCTGCGTGCCAGTATCAATTCATCCGCCCGCCGCATGTCCTCGCGGGGGCGGGTGACTTCCTCCCTGTCAGACTGGCCGTGCCTTCGGGCACGGCCTTTTTTTGGGCGATGCTTCGGGCGATGCTTCGGGTGATGCTTCGGGCGTCCCGGGCTCGGATCGGACGCCAAGGCGCGTCACGTGACCCTGCGGGACCCTCTGCATGATGCGAAAAACAGCAGGGCCGGGGGTGTCGAAAAAAGTAGGCGGTTTTTAGCCGGTTTTTCCTGTTGACGATCCGTTACATTCCACATAGCGTCCCTCACAAGAACTAAGTCGGCCAGTCCGACGGGGAGAAAACCAAATAGAAAAGGGGCCTGTTGCGGGCCCCTTTTTGCTTTTGTTCTGCCCGTGGTTCTGCCCATGTTTTCGCGTGTGCGGAAACCAGCTTACGGTCTCCCATCATTGTTTTGTCACAGGGCGCCTGCCGGGTTTGGGGCCTGACAAGGCCCGGAGCACATGTTAGACGCAGGCCAAGTCTCCTCTGCGAACAAACAGGAAAAGCATGACCCGTATTTCCGGATTTCTGGCCACCGCGGCCATGATCGCCTTCGCCGGCGCAGCCGCCGCGCAGGACACGACCCCCGCCGAGACGACCGACGCACCCGCCGCCGATGCCGCCCCCGCGCAGGGCGAGGCCAACCGGACGCCACTGGCGCCCGACCTTGCCATGGGCGTGACCGCCGGTCAGGACCCGAACGTGGGCCAGACCTACGTGAAGGAAGAGATCGGCGACTGGCAGCTGCAGTGCATCAAGGTCGAAGAGGGCGAAGACCCCTGCGAGCTCTACCAGCTGCTGCGCGACGAGGACGGCAACTCCGTCGCCGAGTTCAGCCTGTTCCGCGCTGCCAACCAGGGCGAGGCCGTTGCCGGTGCCACCGTGGTCGTGCCGCTGGAAACCCTGCTGCCCGCCGGCATGATGCTGGGCGTCGACGGGACCCAGGGCAAGCGCTATCCCTTCCTCTTCTGCAACCAGGTTGGCTGCTTTGCCCGCATCGGCCTGACCCAGGCGGACGTGGACGCCTTCAAGGGCGGCAAGGAAGCCACGCTGACCATCGTGCCCTTCGCGGCCCCGGACGTGAAAGTGTCCCTCAAGGTCTCCCTCATCGGCTTCACCGCCGGCTACGAGAAGGCCACCGTGCAGGAGCGCTGAACCGCCCCGCATCGCGATCTCAGGCGCCGCCCCCCGAGGCGGCGTTTTGCGTTTCCCGCCCGGGCCGCGGCAGCGCCGCAGTTTTCGGCAGGCCCGGGCCGGCCCGCGAAAAAGGGGCGGGGAAAATACATGCTCTCTTCACCTATGTGGGGCAAAGGCGCTATCCCGTTGCGCGGAGGGACTGCCTCCGCAAGACAAGGAGATCCCCATGAGCGCCGAGACGGACCTGTCCCACTACGAGGTCGGTTATGACATCCCCGCCAAGCCCGGCATGGCGGAGGCGGAGATCCAGACGCCCTGCCTGATCCTCGACCTCGATGCGCTGGAGCGCAACGTGGTGAAGATGGGCGATTACGCCAAGGCGCACGGGATGCGTCACCGGGTGCACGGCAAGATGCACAAGTCGGTGGACGTGGCCAAGCTGCAGGAACGCATCGGCGGCGCGGTCGGCGTCTGCTGCCAGAAGGTGGCCGAGGCCGAGGCCTTCGCCCGGGGCGGCATCCAGGACATCCTCGTCTCCAACCAGGTGCGCGATCCGCTCAAGATCGACCGGCTGGCGCAGCTGCCGAAGCTGGCCGCGCGGGTGCTGGTCTGTGTCGATGACGTGGCCAATATCCAGCAGCTCTCCGATGCCGTGCAGCGCCACGGGACGGAGCTTGCCGTGCTGGTGGAGATCGACTGCGGTGCCAAGCGCTGTGGCGTGACCGATCTGGGCGACATCCTTGCCATCGCCCGCGCCACGGCCGAGGCCCCGGGCCTGACCTTCGCAGGTATCCAGGCCTACCACGGTGCCATGCAGCACATCAGCGCGTATGGCGAGCGCGAGGTGCAGCTGTCCAAGGCCATTGCGCAGGTGACCGAGGCGCGCGACGTGCTGGCGCAGGCCGGGTTCAAATGCGAGCTGATCACCGGGGGCGGGACGGGGTCCTACTACTTCGAGAGCAACTCGAACCTCTACAACGAGCTGCAGTGCGGCTCCTACGCCTTCATGGACGCGGATTATGGTCGTATCCTCGACAAGGACGGCCAGCGGATCGACCAGGGCGAATGGGAGAATGCGCTCTTCCTGCTGACCTCGGTGATGAGCGTGGCACGGGACGGGCAGGCGGTCTGCGACGCGGGGCTGAAGTCGCAGTCGGTGGACAGCGGGCTGCCGGTGATCTTCGGGCGCGATGACGTGGACTACGTCGGTTGCTCCGACGAGCACGGCACGATCAAGGACCCGGGCAACGTGCTGGAGATCAACGAGAAGCTGCGGCTGGTGCCGGGGCACTGCGATCCGACCTGCAATATCCACGACTGGTACGTGGGCGTGCGCAACGGCCGGGTGGAATGCGTCTGGCCGGTCTCGGCGCGCGGGAAGGCGTACTGAGGCGGGCGCTGCAAGGGGGCAGGCTGGCGCGTGCCAGCTGAGGCTCGCCGGGCAGGCTGCGGATGCGCGTGTCAGACACTCCATCACCCATCGCATCACCGACCGGCTGGCTACGCGCGCTATCTACTGGTTACGCGCTCGATCAACTGGGTACGCGGACCATCTAGTGCCCGCTCTTGATCCAGCAGTTGCCGAGAGGGCTGCACTACGCAGTGTCATATTCTCCATCCACCACCCGCCCGGCCGTCAGGCCGGGCAGCGCCGACCCGCCCCCCTGGGGCGGCGCTTATGCGCCACCCCGCGGGACGGCGCTGCCCTCCGCGGTTGGGGCGAGGGTCTGCAAGACGGTGCCCGTGGCGGGCGGTGCCTGATGCGCCGCGCCCATTCACGCTAACCCGCAGGCTTGAGCCCGCCGCCGCCCCATGTCATGCCACTTCCACCCCCGCCGCAGAAGAGAGATGCGATGAAGCTTTCCGATTTCGCCCCCGAGGCCATGTGGCAGCACGTCTTCCCCGCGGGCACCTTCGAGACGCCTGACGCGGGCTTCGAGACCTGCTTCCCCGCGACGCTGGCCGATGGCCGCCAGATCGTCCTGCCGCTGCGCCGCCTTCCGGGCGAGACGCCGCGCGCGGTCTCCTCGCTGATCCTGAACCAGGCGGGGTTCGAGGTGGAGGACGCGCTCTGCGATCTGCTGGCACAGCAGCTGGCGCCCCATGAGCCAGAGGTGGTGATCGGCGTGCCGACGCTGGGCCTGCCGCTGGCCAATGGCACCGCGCGCCGGCTGGCGCATGCGCGGATGGTGCCGCTCTCCACCAGCCGCAAGTTCTGGTACGACCCCGCGCTGTCCGAGCCGATGTCCTCGATCACCAGCCCGGACCAGACCAAGACGATCTACCTCGATCCCCGTATGCTGCCGGTGCTGGCGGGCAAGCGGGTGGCGCTGGTGGATGACGTGGCAAGCTCCGGCAAGACCATGGTCGCCGTGCTGCGGCTGCTGAAGAAGGCGGGCGTCGCGCCCGTGGCGCTCGGCTTTGCCATGTTGCAGAGCGACCGCTGGAAGGAGGCCATCGCGGCCTCCGACTTCCCCGAGGTGCCGGTGGTCGCACCGCTGAAGACGCCGCTCTTCGACCTCGTGCCGGGCACCAGTGATGCAGCGCCCCGCTGGCGGCCGATGGCGGGCTGAGCCCGCGACCACATATGCCGGAAGATTAAGACGGGCCGCCCACAGGGGCGGCCCGTCGCCTTTGATCAGGCGTGTTCCGGGAAGAGCGGCACCGGGTCCTGTGTCGTGACGTTGAGGATCGGGTGCAGGTCGGTCGGGCGGTATTCCGGGATCACCGCAAGTGCCAGCCCGGTCAGGGCAAAGATCTGGCGCACGTTGCCCGGCACGATGCCGCGCTTGCCCAGTTCCTCGTTGAAGACGCTCAACTGCGCGGTCAGCGCATCGCAGCTCTCAAACGACATCAGCCCGGCGAAGGGCAGCGGCAGTTCGCAGATCACCTCGCCCCCGTCGACGAGGACGAAACCGCCGCCGATCTCCTTCAGGTGGTTCACCGCCTGCGCCATGTCGGGCGCATTGGTCCCCGCGACCAGCACGTTGTGGCAATCATGCGCCACCGTGTGGGCGAGCGCGCCGGAGGTCAGGCCGAGGCCGGTCAGCGGCGTGCAGACGGGGGGCGTGTTCTGGCCGTGGCGGGGCACGACGGAGGACATGACATAGCCTTCGGGCAGGCTCTCGGGCGTGATCCTGCCATCGGTCACCGCCGCCTCGAAGGTCGCGAGGTCCGTCATCCGCGTGGGCAGCAGGTGCAGCCCGTGCATCGTGACGGTCGGGCTGTTGGAGGGCGACTGGATGGCAAAGCTCTCGGCCGTGATCTCGGGGATCAGCACGGTGTTGGCCAACTCGCGGCCCGCCAGCGGATCGGTGATCTCGACGCACATCTCCTTGTCCGCGACCACCTGCTTGCCGCCCACGAAGACATCGTTGACCGAAACGGTTTGCAGATCGTCCAGCAGCAGGAAATCCGCGATGAACCCCGGGGCGATCGCGCCGTAGTCGCGCAGGCCATAGTGCTGCGGGCCGATGTAGCAGGCCCAGCGGATCGCACGCTCCACCGGCACGCCGTACTCCATGACACCGCGTACGACGCGGTCCATGTGGCCGTTGGTGCGCAGGTCCGAGGGCTCCACGTCATCGGTGCAGAGCGCCACGTCGACGTAAGCCGCCTTCAGCAGGTCGGGCATCAGTCGGGGCAGGTGGTTGCCGGGGGAGCCGAGCTTGATCAGCGGCAGGAGGCCGAGGCGCAGTTTCTCCAGCACCTCCGGCCCCAGACGGCTTTCGTGGTCATTGTCGATCCCTGCGGCGATATAGGCGCAGAGGTCGCGGCCCATCAGCTTGGGCGCGTGGCCCTGAATGGCGACACCGGCCTCGATCCCCGCATCGACGATGCCGCGCATCCGGGGATCGTTGCGGATCACGCCGATGAAGTCCATCACCTCGGCCAGCGTGACGACGCGGTCCCAGCTCATCATCTCGGCCACTTCCTCGGGGCCGAAGAAGGCGCCCGCCGTCTCCTTGCCTTCGACGGAGGGCACGCAGGAGGGGATCGCGAAATAGACCCGCAGCGGCAGGTCCTCGCTGCCCTCGATCATCAGGCGGACGCCCTCCTTGCCCATGACGTTGCCGATCTCGTGCGGGTCCACCACGGCGGAGGTGGTTCCAAGCGGCAGCACACCGGCGGCGTAACCGGCGGGCGTGACCATGGTGCTTTCGATGTGCAGGTGGCTGTCGAAGAAGCCGGGGCAGGCCCATTTGCCGGTGCCGTCGATGGTCTCCTTCGCCGTCAGGTCATAGGCGCCCGCCGGGCCCACCACGGCGATGCGCCCATCGTAGACGCCGATATCGGCCGGGTAGACCTCGCAGGTCAGCACGTTGACCAGCTGCACGTTGGTGACCGCAAGGTCGAGGTCCCGCAGGCCCCGGGCGGCCTCGACAAGGGCGGCGCGGTCCACGGGCGTGCGGGCGAACATGGGGGATTTCAACGTCATTTCAGGCTCCGATCAGCGTTCGAGGAAGGCATTCAGCCCCCCGATCCGCGCGAGGAAGACGAAGAGCGCCAGCGTGATCGCGATCATCAGGGTCGAGATCGCAGCCGGGCTCGGGTCCGGGTTGTATTCGATGTGGGAGACGAGCTGCACCGGCAGGGTGGTGACCCGCGAGGAGGTCAGGAAGATCGAGATCGTCACATCGTTGAAGGAGAAGGTGAAGGCGAGGATCGCACCCGCAAGGATACCGGGCCGGGCCGATTTCAGCACGACATGCCAGAAGGTCTGCGCGGGCGTTGCGCCGAGCGACTGCGCGGCTTCCTCCAGCGAGATGTCGGCCCCCGCCATGGAGGCCCAGACCGAGCGGATCACGAAGGGCAGGGTGATCATCACATGCGCGATGATCATCTGCGGCATCGCCACCCGGTCCACCTGGATCATCACCAGCACGTTGAAGATGGCAAAGCCGATCACCACGCCGGGCAGGAAGAGCGGCGAGAGCACGAGGTATTCCACCAGACCGCGTCCCCGGAACGGGCGCTTCGCCAGCACGCGCGACGCCAGCACGCCGATCACCACGGCGATCAGCGTGGCGCAGGTGGCGATGATCAGCGAGGAGGTCACCGCGCTGCGGATCCAGCTGAGCGACAGCACCTCGCGATACCAGTCGAGGGAATAGCCCGGCGGCGGGAACATCAGGTAGCTGGCCGAGGTGAAGGAGACCACCACCACGATGATCAGCGGCGCCACCATGAAGAGCTGCCACGCAAGGCCCACCCCATGGAAGAGCAGGCGGCCCAGCTTCCACAGCAGGGCCTCGACGGGGGCGGGCAGGAGGAAGCGATCAGAATTCATGGCGGCTCATCCACATCCAGGCGACGGTCTTCTGCACGGCGACGAAGGCCACGGCGATCACCGCCAGCACGAAGGCCACGGCGGCGGCAGAGGCCCAGTCATAGGAGGTCAGCGCATAGCGGTAGACCAGCGTCGAAAGCAGCGGCGTGCGCGCGCCGCCCATGACGAGGGGCGTGGCAAAGGCCGTGATCGCCAGCGAGAAGACCAGCAGAACGCCCGACAGCAGCCCCGGCACTGTCATCGGCAGGATCACCCGGAAGAAGGCCACCAAGGGGTTCGCGCCGAGGGAGAGCGCGGCCTCTTCCAGCTGCGGCTCCAGCTTGCGCAGGACCGAGAGCAGGGCGAGGACCATGTAGGGCATCAGCAGGTGCGTTTCGCCCACCACGATGCCGAATTCGTTCTGCGTCATGGTCAGCGGCTCCGAGATCAGCCCGATCCCCATGAGCGCCTCGTTCACGATGCCTGCCGGGCCGAGGATGACGACCCATCCGAAGGTCCGCACCACGACCGAGACCATGAGCGGGAAGAGCACGATGACGAAGATCACCAGCGAATAGCGCGGGTTGGCCCGGGCGATCAGCAGCGCCAGCGGGTAGCCCCCGATGACCGAGACAAGGGTGACGAAGAAGGCGATCCGCAGGGTCCGCCAGAAGGCCTGGCCGAAGATCTTGCTGTCGAAGATCGCCTGGAAGTTCTCCAGTGTCAGGGCGCCGGTGTCCACGTCCTGAAACGCCTTCACGATCAGGATCGCGGCGGGCAGCAGCGCCACCAGCGTCACCAGCAGGATGCCGGGGCTGGCCAGCAGCCACGGGATGTCGCGCTTACCGGTCATCGTGCAGCACCATCATCTTCTCGGGCGGCAGGCAGAGCGTCACCTCGCCGTCAAAGGCGATGTCGGAGGGGGCGGAGGCCAGCACGGGGCGCTCCAGCCCCGGCACGGCAAGGCGGTAGAGCCGCTCGCGCCCGCGGTATTCCCCGTCGAGGATCGTCGCGGGCAGGCCGGTGCTGCCCCTGGGCTGGATCGCCACGTCGGAGGCCCGCAGGCCGAGGATCACCTCGGCGCCCGGCGCAAAGCCCACCGTCGTGGGCGTCACCGCAAGGCCCCCGGCGCAGGTCAGCTGACCGGGTGCGGTCACATGGGCGGGGATCAGGTTCTCGACCCCGATGAAATCGGCGGCAAAGGCGGTGGCTGGCCGCGACCACAGCTCATCCGGGGCGCAGTACTGCACGATCTCGCCGCTGCGCATCAGGACGATCCGGTCGGAGAGCGAAAACGCCTCCTCCTGGTCGTGGGTCACGAAGATCGTGGTGACGCCGGTGGCGCGTTGCAAGTTCTTCAGCTCGTACCGCATCTCGCCGCGCAGCTTGGCGTCGAGGTTGGAGAGCGGTTCATCCAGCAGCAGCAGCTTCGGCTCGATCACGAGGGCGCGGGCGAGGGCCACGCGCTGCCGCTGCCCGCCGGAGAGGTGGCGCGGATGGCGGGTCTCGTAGCCCGCCAGCCCGACCTGCGCGAGGGCCGCCTTGACCCGCGTCGCGGTCTCGGCCTTGGGCACGCGGCGCATCTTGAGGCCGAAGGCCACGTTCTCGGCCGCGGTCATGTAGGGGAAGAGCGCGTAGTTCTGGAACACCAGCCCGATGTCGCGGCGCCACGGCGGCAGGTCGTTGACCGAGGTCTGGCCGAACATCACGTTGCCGCTGGTGGCCTCCTCGAAGCCCGCGATGATCCGCAGCGAAGTGGTCTTGCCGCAGCCCGAGGGGCCCAGAAGCGTCAGGAATTCCCCCTTGCGGGCGTGGAAACTCACCTTCTTGAGGACTTCCGTCTCGCCGAAGGATTTGCCGATGTCTTGCAGGGCGACGGCGGCAGCATCGCTGCTGCCGCCGTCGGTCGTCAGGTCCGAAGTCATTGCGCGATGACGTCCTCTTGCCATTTGTCCATCAGCGCCGGGCGCGCCTCATAGACCTTGTTCGCGTCGAGGAAGTGCAGCTTGCCGTATTGCTCGGGCGGGATCACGGTGGGGTTGGCATCGGTGGGCGTCTCCACGTCGGTGCGCACCGTCGCCTCGCCGTAGAGGTTCAGCAACTCCTGCTGGATGTCGTGCGAGAGGTGGAAGTCGATCAGCTTCTGCGCCAGTTCCGCGTTGGCCGAGCCCTTGACCACGCAGACGAGGTTCAACAGGCCGATGGCGCCTTCCTCGGGGTAGACGAAGGCCGAGGGCGCGTCGGCGTCCTTGGAGACGAAGATATTCAGGTTCGGCGCCATGGACATCTCGCCCTGGTGGATCGCTTCCAGCGCCTGCGAGCCGCGGGTGTAGATCTGCAGCGAGGGCAGGATGTCCTTCACCGCCGCGATGCCGGGATCGAGGTCCTCGATGCCGCCGCCGTTCAGACCTGCGACCTCGGACATGACGAAGGGCCCGTAGGAGATCGACATGTCGGGGAAGCCGGTCTTCAGCCCGTCAACGGGCTTCATCAGGTCGGCCCAGGAGGTCGGCGGCGTTTCAAGCGCGGTGGAGTAGGAGAGGCCCACGGCGTTCACCGTGAAGGCGGGGCACATGCCGTCGCCGAGCGGATCCTTGGCCCAGTCCTCCAGATCGTCCATCGCGGTGATCGAGCCTGGCTCGACCGGCTGGAGGATGCCGCGCTGCTTCAGGTCGGCCATCTGGTAGTCGACGATGTACATCAGGTCGGTGCCGCGGCCCTTGGTGGCGATTATCTTGGCCATCCGGTCCGAGGAGGAGCCGGATTCCATCGCGACCGTGACGCCGTATTTCTCCTCGAAGGGTTCGATGATGGTCTTCTTCAGGTCCTCGGCATAGCCGCCGCCATAGATCGAGATGGTCAGGTCCTGGGCGGAGGCAACGGAGCCGAGCGCCGTCAGCGCGAGGCCGGCGGTCGTGGCGAGGAATGTGTTCGACATGGAAAGTGTCCCGATTGGTGAGAAGAAGCTGAGCGCCGGTCTGCGCCGGATCGCGTCTGTGGGGCGACGCTAGCAATCGATTTGGGCACGAGAGAAATACTTCGTCCTTATGACCCCATGCTGAAATCATATACGGCGGAGAGGTGTCGCGGTGCAGGGCATTGATTTGACGTGGAAAAATCATGCATCCCGCGATTGCCGCAGGGATATTGACCTGAACGCGCCGGGGCGCTAGCGCTTTTTACGCACGCAGAGCCAAGTGCCTTGATCGTTTTTTGGGCGCTTTCTGCACAATCCACCCTGCCTCCGGAAGGACCCTCGATGACTCGACCCGCCACCTTCGCCAGTTTCTTCGCCGGCTCCAACAGCCCGGTCGAGACCATCCGCGAGGACCTGCACCGCCACCCCGAGATCGCCTTCCACGAGTTCCGCACCGCGTCGCTGGTGGCGGAGTACCTCGACGACCTGGGCTACGCGGTGCAGACCGGGCGCGACGTGATGGATCCGGCCGCGATCATCTGGCCGCCCAAGCCCGACAGCATCGCCAAGGGCCGGGAGCGTGCGCTCGCCCACGGGGCGAACCCGGAGTGGGTGGCAAAGATGGAGGGCGGACTGACCGGCGTCGTGGCGACCCTGACCCGGGGCGAGGGGCCGAGGGTGGGCTTCCGCTTCGACATCGACGCGCTGCCCGTGACCGAGGTGGAGGACGACAGCCACCGCCCCTTCGTGCGTGGCTACAACTCTGTCTTCAAAGGGGAAATGCACGCCTGCGGCCATGACGGGCACACCGCGATCGGGGTCGTTCTGGCGCAGCGTCTGATGGCTGATCCGGACTGGCAGGGCACGGTGAAGCTGATCTTCCAGCCCGGCGAGGAGGGCGGCCGCGGGGCCAAGCCGATGATCGCGGCGGGGGTGGTCGATGACCTCGACTACCTCTTCGTCGGGCATCTCGGCTGCCTGCTGCCTTCGGGCAAGATTGCCATGGAGGCCTCCGATTTCTTCTCCTCGATCCGCTTCGACGTGACCTACACCGGCAAGGCCGCCCATGCGGCCATGGGCCCGCAGAACGGCGCAAACGCGCTGCTGGCGGGGGCGACGGCCGCCCTCGGGATGCATGCGATCGCACGGCATGGCGAAGAGGCGACCTTCATCAACGTGGGCAAGATGGTCTCGGGCGCCGCGCGCAACATCGTGGCCGAGAGCTGCCTGCTGGAATGCGACGTGCGCGGCGCGACGCAGGAGGCCCGCGAATACATGCACCGCCGGGCGCTGGAGGTGATCCAGGGCGCCGCCGTGATGCATGGCTGCGAGGTCGACATCAACACCGGCCCCGAGATGCTGGGCAACGAGAACAGCCCCGAGGCGGCCGAGATCATCGGCATCGCAGCGGCACAGGTGGCCGGGATCGAGGAGGTCGTGCCCTCCTGGCCCATCGGCGGGGGGGATGATGCCTCTTTCATGATCAAACGGGTGCGCGACCGGGGCGGGAAGGCCTGCTATTGCCTCATCGGCAGCGACATCGACGCAATCCACCATGCCAAGACCTTCGATTTCGACGAAACCGCCTTGGAGCAGGGGATCAGCCTGTTTCACAATGTGGCGCAACATCTGCTGAAGCGCACCTGACCGCCCGCCTCTCCGGGCGGTCCGGCGCAGTGTCGAGGGGCCGTCCATGACCGCGTTTCTCAATATCCGCCATCTGGTCTTCTTTCAGGCGCTCGCGGAGAGCGGCAGTTTCACCCGGGCCGCAGAGACCTGCGGCGTCTCCCAGCCCGGTCTCTCGGTCGCGATCCGGGAGTTCGAGGACGAGCTGGGGGTGAAGCTTTTCAACCGCTCGACCCGCGCGGTGACCCTGACGCCCAAGGGGCGGGAGTTGCTGCCGGTGGTGGAGGTGGCGCTGGTCAATGCCGCGCGGATCGAGGACGACATCCGCGACGTGGTGGCCTCCAAGCGGCAGGTGTTGCGGCTGGCGGCGGTGCCGTCGATCTCGGCCTCGGTGCTGCCGCAGGCGCTCGCCCGGCTGGACCGCAGCGAACCGGCCCTGCGGATGGAGCTGATCGACGTCGAGAGTGACGCGATGGAGACGCTCGTGCGCGAGGAACGCGCCGATGCGGGCATCGGGGCCGGGCTCTATGACCCCGAGGTCTTCGGCCAGATCGCGCTCTTCTCGGACCCGCTGTCGCTGGTGATCCCCGCAAGCCACCCCTGGGCCGCGCGGGACACGGTCACCTGGGCCGAGCTGGAAGGCCAGCCCTATGCGCTTTACGAGCCCACCTCCGAGACCTTCCGAAGCGTGGAGCGCACGATGCTGGCCCATGGGCTGCGCTTCGCGCCAAGCTGCACCGCGAACTACCACCAGACCCTGATGGGGCATGTGCTGGCCGGGCAGGCTTTTGCCATCGTGCCCCGCATCGCCACGCTGAAGATGCTGCCGCCGGAACTGGTGTGCCGCCCGCTTGGCGAGCCCGAGGTCGCGCGGCGTTATACGCTAATCTACAAGCGCGACCGCCGCCTGCAGAAGCGTTTCGTGTCCAACATGAACAGGCTGGCGCGGCAACTGGCCTACAGCCAGACGCTCTGATCCCCAACGCTGCCTGACTGGCGGAAAGGCTGCACCCCGGTGTCTGGGAGACGTCTGGGAGGCGTCTGGACGGGGGCGTCCGTCTTGCATGGCTTTTGTGCAGAATTGATCTTCAGGACAAAATCCAGAGGGCATTGCTGCATTTTATTGTATATTGTGGGATTGAGGTGCAATCATACAGCGCATAGCGACGCAGGGTCACCCGTCGCGATTCTGTCTCGCCGGGGCAGGGCGACGCGACGGCTTTGCAGGACGCAGGGCAGGGAAGGGATTGCATGAAGATCGGGGTCATCATCGCCAACGTGGGCATGACGCATGCGGCGCTGGAGGCGCGTCGCGCCTTCCTCATGGCCCGCGCCCGACCCGGCACGCAGGTCGAGGTGCTCTGCAATACCGAGGGCCCCGCCTCGATGGAATCCGTCTTCGAAAGCGAGGAGGCCAGCACCCAGATCGTGCGGCACATGCTGCGGTTGCAGGGGCAGGGCTATGATGCGTTCATCCCGTGGTGCGCGGGCGATCCGGGCGTGATCGCGGGGCGCGAGCGGGTCGACGTGCCCGTGGTCGGCCCGATGCAATCCGCCTGCGCCCTGGCCAACCTGCTGGGCTACAGCTTCTCCGTCGTCTCGCCCAATACCGATCCGCGCGTGGTGCGCGCCCGGGTCCGCGCCATGGGGCTGGAGGGGCAGCTCGCCTCGGCCCGCATCCTGCGCAAGCCCGTGCTGGAACTGCGCGCCGACCTCGACGCGACCCGCACCCTGATCCGCGCCGAGATCGCCAAATGCGTGGAGGAGGACAGGGCCGATGCCGTCGTCCTCGCCTGCATGGCGCTCTACGGCCTTTCCGAGACGCTGGCGGCGCCGGTCCCCGTGATCGACCCTGCCACCGCCGCGCTGCACATGGCCGAGACCATGGTTGCCATGGGGCTTACCCACGGGCGCAGTGCCTATCCCTTTCCGAAAGAGACCTGAGGTTGCCCATGTCGTCCGCCGCGCCGTCCGCCGATCCTTCCACGACGTCTTCCGCCGATCCGCTTCGCGATGAGATCCTCGCGGCCCTCTCCACCGAGCGGGTGCTGCGCGACGCACGCTACTTCGCCGAGGAGTGCCCGCACCGCCTCTCGGGCACCGAGATGGAGCGCAAGGCAGCGGCCTATATCAAGAGCCAGTTCGACGAGATCGGCATCCCGATGGAGCTGCATGAACTCGACGGCTACGTCAGCTTCCCCGGCAAGGCCCGGATCGAGGTGCTGGACGCGCAGGGCGCGGTGCTGCGCACCATCGAGGCGAACACCTTTGCCCAGTCGGTCCAGACCCCGCCCGAAGGGCTGGAGGCCGAGCTGGTCCATGTCGGCCCGGGCGGCTACGACGATTACGAGGGCGTGGAGGCGGCGGGCAAGATCACGCTGTCGGAGCTCTCCTACGCGCCGCCGCGCCCCGAGAAGGTGCGGATCGCCACCGAGCTCGGCTCCATCGGCCAGATCATGATGAACTGGGGCCTGCCCGAGCACGAGACGCTGCCGATGGGCACCTGCAAGCCGATGTGGGGCAACCCGACCCAGAAGAACTTCGCCGACCTGCCGCAGATCCCTGCCGTGGGCATCCGGTTGCAGGACGGGCTCTGGCTGGCCGAGGCCTGCCGCAAGGGGCCGGTCACGATCCGGCTGCATTCCGAGGTCGAGAACCGCTGGGGCAAGATCATCCAGCCGATGGCCTGGCTGGAAGGGGCGGAGGAGCCGGAGAAATTCGTCATCGTCGGCGGCCATTACGACGCCTGGGGGCCCGCGGCCTCGGACAATGCCGCCGGGAATTCCGAGGTGATCGAGATCGCCCGCGTTCTGGCGCAGCACAAGGGCAAGCTGAAACGCTCGGTGCTCTTCGCCTTCTGGGCCGCCCATGAGAGCGGCATCATGGAGGGTTCCAGCTGGTTCGTGGACAAGTTCTGGGACAAGCTGGACCGCGGCGGCATCCTCTACCTGAACGTCGACAGCGTGGCGATGCAGGATGCGACCCATTTCCAGGCCACCGCCTCCTACCAGGTGGCGCAGTTCCACCGCGACCTCTGCAAGGAACTGCTGGGGATCGACAACGTCAAGACGACGCCCGTGGCGCGCACCGGAGACATGTCCTTCTTCGGCGTCGGTGTGCCTGCGATGTACGCCAGCCACAAGCATTCGCCCGAGCAGCAAAAGGCGTGGCGCGGCGCGACGCTGGGGTGGTGGTACCACTCGACGCTGGACACGATGGAACGGGTCGATCCCGCGCTGCTCAAGGACAGCCTCATGATGCATGCGGCCTATACCTACGAGCTGATCAACCGGCCCACGCTGCCCTTCGAGATCGCGGATTTCACCGCTCAGGTGAAGGACCGGGCCGAGGCGCTTGCCGCTTTCGGTGACATGGGGCTGGAGATCGGGGGGCTTGTCACCCTCGCCACCACGCTGAACGAGAAGGCCGGCCAATTGAAGCAGCGCGGCGCCGAGATCGCAGACGAGGGCAGCCCCGAGGCCTGCATCGCCTTCAACGACCTCGTGCTGAAGCTGTCGCGTCAGCTGACCTCGGTCGCCAGCACGGTGAGTGGTCGCTGGGATCAGGACACCTATGGGCTGACAGCGCTGAAGACCGTGCTGCCCGGGCTCTACGGGATCGAAAAGCTCGCCAGGCTCGACCCGGAGGAGGCGGCCTACAAGCTGCAATGGACCGAGTTGCTGCGACAGCGAAACCGCGCCTGCGACGGCCTGCGCGAGGCGACCGCGACGCTCGATGCCTTCCTCGGGACGCGGCCTGTGCCCGCGGCGTGATCAAGATGCCTGCGACGGGTGCCGGATTGGGCAATTGCGCAGTTTTTTCGACGTAAAACCGAAAAAACGCGCCTTGATCTGAATTTATTGTATATGGTTGAGTGAAAGAACAAATGAAGCGCCGGTGCGGGCCACTGGCGCGGATGCAGAACGGCCCCTGAAGGACCCCGATGCTGAACTTCATTCTCAAACGCAGCCTGCTGGCCCTGCCGACGCTTTTCCTCGTCTCGCTGATGGTCTTCCTGCTGGTCCGCATGATCCCGGGCGATCCCGCCTCCGTCCTGCTGGGCGAGGGCGCGGATGCGGCCAGTATCGCGGCGATCAACGCGCGGCTGGGTCTGGACCAGCCGCTGCCGGTGCAATTCCTGATCTGGGTGCAGAACCTCTTCCGGGGCGATCTGGGCACCTCGATCATCACGCGCGAGCCGGTGCTGGCGCTCGTGTTCGAACGTTTCCGGCTCAGCGCCACGATCATTCTGCTGTCGGTCGGCGTGGCAGCGCTGATCGCGGTTCCTCTCGGCATCCTTGCGGCCTGGAAGCAGGACAAGGGCGTCGACCTGCTGATCGTCGGGCTGGCGACGCTGGCGCTGTCGATCCCGTCGTTCTGGCTCGGCCTGATGTTCCTGATGTACTTCGGCATCGACCTCGGCTGGGCGCCGGTGGTGGGCTTCGTGCCCTTCGCCGAGGACCCGCTGAAATCGCTCAGCTACCTCGCCCTGCCGGTGCTGACGCTGGGGGTGATCGAGGTGGGTGTGCTGACCCGCATGGCGCGCTCCTCGGCGATCGAGGTGCTGCGGCTGGAATACATCTCCCACGCCAAGGCCAAGGGGCTGTCGAACCGCGCGGTGCTGCTGCGTCACGTGCTGCCCAATGCCTTCGGTCCGACGCTGACACTGATCGGCATCGTCATGGGCACGCTGCTGGGGGGCATCGCGGTGATCGAGACGGTCTTTACCCTGCCGGGCCTCGGGCGGCTGCTGGTCGAGAGCATCTACCAGCGGGACTACCCGGTGGTGCAGGGCTGCCTGCTGATGATCGCGGTCGGCTACGTGGTGCTGAACCTGATCGTGGACCTGCTCTACCCGATTTTCGACCCCCGCGTGACGCTGGACTGAGGACGCCCCAATGAAGATCAGCCCCATGAAGATCAGACTGAACTTCCTCATCGGCCTCGTGCTGGGTGTGATCGTGCTGTCCATGGCGCTGCTGGCGCTGGTCTGGACCCCGATGAACCCGCTGCAGATGGACGTGATCCACCGGCTGAACGGGCCCGGTGCAGGCCATCCCTTCGGCACCGACGAATTCGGCCGCGACGTGCTGAGCCGGATCATGACCGGGGCCTGGACCTCGATCTCGGTGGCCTTCATGACGGTGGCCTTCTCGGTCGTGGTCGGCACCGCCATCGGCCTCGTTACCGGGTTCTTCCGGGGCTGGGTGGACCGGATCGTCATGCTGCTGAACGACGCGCTGCTGGCCTTCCCGGGCATCCTGCTGGCGCTTGGCCTCGTGGCGGTGATCGGGCCGTCCAAGATGGGCATCGTGCTGGCGCTCGGCGTGGCCTATACGCCCAAGGTGGTCAGGATCGTGCGCGGCACGGTGATGTCGCTGCGCCAGCGGGAATTCGTCGAGGCCAGCCGTGCGCTCGGCAATTCCGCGACCTACACGATGCTGCGCCATGTGCTGCCCAATGCCATCGCGCCGATCGCGGTCTTTGCGACCTCCATGTTCGGCTGGGTGATCCTGGCGGAAAGCGCGCTCTCCTTCCTCGGGCTCGGCGTGCCACCGCCAGCGGCGACGTGGGGCAATATGCTCTCTGCCGCGCGGCCGCATCTGGCCACGCACACCTACCTCTCGGTCATTCCCGGTGCCTTCATCGCCATGACCCTGCTTTCGATCAACCTGCTGGGCGACGCGCTGCGCGACTGGCTGGACCCGAGGATGGCGCACTGATGCAGATGGCGACGCGACAGAAGAGGGCGACCGGGCCGACCGGGGCCGCGAAGACGGGCCTGTCCATCCGCGACCTGCGGATTGCCGTGAACCGCGGGCCGGAGCTGGTGAAGGGCGTCAGCTTCGACGTGGCGCCCGGCAAGGTGCTGGCGCTGGTGGGCGAGAGCGGCTCGGGCAAGACGATGATCGGGCGGTCCATCCTGCGGCTGCTGCCCGATGTGATCGCCCCCACGGCGGGCGAGATCCTCTACAACGGCGAAAGCCTCGTCACCGCCCCGGACCGCCGGATGCGCGACCTGCGCGGCGGCTCCATCGGGATGGTGTTCCAGGAGCCGCTGGTTTCGCTGAACCCGGCCATGAAGATCGGCACCCAGATGGCCGAGGGGATGCGCCTGCACACCGATCTGGGCGAGGCCGAGATCCGGAAGCGCTCCATCGACATGCTGCGCCGCATCCGCATCACCGATCCCGAGGGCTGCCTGGAGGCCTATCCGCACCAGTTCTCGGGCGGGATGCGGCAGCGGATCATGCTGGCTTCGGTCATGCTGCTGAAACCCGGCCTGCTGATCGCGGACGAGCCGACCACGGCGCTCGACACGCTCAGCCAGCTGGAGGTGCTGGAGACGATGATCGAACTGGCCCGGGATCAGGGCACCTCGGTGCTGCTGATCACCCACAACCTCGGGCTGGTGGCGAAATACGCCGACGATGTTGTCGTGCTGCGGCAGGGCGAGACGGTGGAGCGCGGCAGCACGGCCCGGATCCTCGCCGCCCCGCAGGAGGACTACACCCGCCGCCTGCTCGACAGCGTGCCCACGCTGGAGACGGAGAGCGCGCGCGGGCAGGACCTCGGCGAGGTGGTGCTGGAGGCGGAGAAGGTGGAGCTCTCCTTCGGGCAGGGCCGGACGCTGCTGACGGCCAAGCCGCGCAAGAAGGTGCTCAAGGGCGTCTCTCTGGCCGTGAGGAAGGGCGAGATCGTCGCCGTCGTCGGCGGCTCCGGCTCGGGCAAGACGACGCTGGGACGCGCGATGCTGCGGCTGGCCGAGACCGAGGGCGGCCGAGTGCTGTTCCGCGGTCAGGACATCACGGGGCAGGGCGACCGCGCGCTGCGCGCCTTCCGCCGTGACTGCCAGATCGTGTTTCAGGATCCCTTCTCCTCGCTCAATCCCCGGATGCGGATCGGCGCCATCGTGGCCGAGGCGCTGCGCCATGATCCCGCGCTGACCAAGACGCAGCGGATGGACCGGGCACGGCAGGCGCTCATCGACGTGGGGCTGCCCGATCACCTGCGCCGCTTCCCGCACGAACTGTCGGGCGGCCAGCGTCAGCGCGTCGCCATCGCCCGCGCCGTGGTCTCGCGGCCCGCGCTGATCGTCGCGGACGAGCCGATCTCGGCGCTCGACATGACGATCCAGAAACAGGTGCTGGAGCTCTTCGAGACGCTTCAGTCCCAGCTCGGCTTTGCCTGCATCTTCATCTCCCATGACCTCGCCGCCGTGCAGCAGATCGCGCAGCGCATCGTGGTGATGCACGAGGGCGAGATCGTCGAGGAAGGCAGCTGCCGGGAGGTCTTTGCCAACCCGCAGCACGACTACACGCGGCAGCTGATCGCCGCCTCGCCAATGCTTGCACGCACTGCAGGCGCACAAGAACCAACAGGGTCGAAAGGAATACACGCATGACGCATTACTTGGCCAAGGCCGGTGTCCTCGCCGGCGCCGTATCTGTCAGCCTCATGGGCACCACCGCGCTTGCGGCGGACCTGACCGTCGGGATCGCGGGCGACCTGCGCTCGGCCATCCCGGCCGGGTCCACCGCCGATGCCTCACTCACCATGCAGCAGCACGCCTACGAGGGGCTGGTGACCTGGAAGGAGAACGGCGACGTGGCCCCCATGCTGGCCGTCGACCTGCCCGAGGTCTCGGAGGACGGCACCGCCTACGTGTTCCAGATCCGCGGGGGCGTGACCTTCCATGACGGCACGCCGCTCAGCGCGGACTCCGTGGTGGGCAGCTGGACCCACCTGCTCGACGAGGCGACCGGCTGGCCCTGCCGCCAGTACTTCAACGGCTCCGGCTCGGTCGAGGTGGCGTCCATCGAGGCCACCGGCGACATGGAGGTGAGCTTCACGCTGGCGCAGCCCGCGCCTGCCTTCCTGGCCCAGATGGCCCGCGCCGACTGTGGCGAGGGGGGCATCATGGCCCCCGCCGTCTACGCCGATGGCGAGACGTCCAAGCCGATCGGCACCGGCCCCTTCATGTTCGACGAGATCGTCCCCGGTCAGCGCACGGTGCTGGTGCCCTTCCCGGACTACGCCGCCCGGGACGAGCCGATGGACGGCTACGCCGGCAAGAAGGAAGCCCTCGTCGACAAGCTGACCTTCATGGTCATCCCCGATCCGGCGGCGAACTTCAGCGCGCTGATGGCCGGTGAGACCGACTTCTGGGCCGCCATCAACCTCTCCTACGCCGAGCAGATCGAGGCCAAGGAGGGCTTCACCGTCGACACCATCGCGATCCCCTCGATCAACACGATGGCCTTCCAGACCGCTTCCGGCCCTCTGGCCAATGCCGCGCTGCGCCGCGCGGTGAGCTATGCCATCGACCGTGGCGGCATGGTGCAGGCGATCTCGCAGGGCTATGCGCAGCCCAGTTCCTCGATCATCCCGGCGTCCTCCGACTTCTTCAAGCCGGAGTTCGCAGATGTCTTTGCCTATGACCCCGCCGAGGTCGAGGAGATGAAGAAGGAAGCGGGTTACGACGGCGAAGAGATCGTCGTGACCACCAACAAGAACTACGCCTCGATGTACGAGACCGGTGTCATGGTCCATGCCTTCCTGCAGGCCGCGGGCTTCAACGCCAAGATCGAGGTGATGGACTTCGCTACCCAGCTGCCGAAGTACTACAGCGGCGACTACCAGATGATGACATGGAACTACGCGCCCACGCTGGACCCGGCGCTGATCCTCGACCGGGTGACCGGCTCGAAGGAGGCGACGGCCTCCAAGATCTGGGACACGGACAAAGGCCGCGAGCTGGTGGGCAAGCTGCTTGCCACCCCCGTGGCGGACCGCCAGCCGGTCTATGACGAGATCCAGGCCCAGTTCGCCGAAGACGCGCCGATGCTGATCTGGTCCTCCGCCCAGGCCACGGATGCCTATTCCGACAAGGTCGAGGGCTTCTCCACCTGGGTCGGCCGCAAGCCGCGCTTCTGGGGCGTGACGGTGGCAGAATGAGCGGACGTCTGGACAGCGGGATCACCACCCGCACCCATGAGTGGCCCGGCGGCAAACGCTGCGTCGCGGTGCTCACCGTCGATTTCGACGGTGACTGCCGCGAGGTGGGCCGCAAGGAAACGCCGCTCGGGAAGAACTCCCACGGGCGCTACTCCGCGAAATGCGGGGTGCCGCGCTACCTTGATCTCTGCGATGAGCTGGGGATCAAGGCGACCTACTTCGTGCCCGGCTACGACGCGGAGAAGCATCCCGACCTCGTGCGCGAGATCATCGCGCGCGGGCACGAGATCGCGGCCCATGGCTATGTCCACGAGGGCTGGGACCCGGGCGAGCAGGAGCCGGCGCTGCTGAAGAAGAGTCACGACATCCTGACCCCGCTGATGGGCAAGCCGCCGCGCGGCTGGCGCTCTCCGGGCGGGTCGAAGACCGAGGTCACGATGCGCACGCTGATCGATCTCGGATATGTCTACGACAGCTCCGAGAAGGACTACGATCTGCCCTTCACGGCCCATGGCCCGGCGGACCGCGAGAACAAGCTGATCACCCTGCCGAACAATGTCTCCTCGCTGGATGACTACCCGTTCTACCGGGTCAGCTACACGCCGCCCTCCGAGGTGCTGGCGCACTGGAAGGAGGAGTGGGAGGCGATCCGCGCGGAGAACGGCTTCTTCGACCTCACGGTGCACCCGCGTGTCGGCTACGGCTCGGGCTCTCCGGCGCGGGTGGGGATCATCCGCGACCTCGTGAAACACATGCAGGACAGCGGCGACGTGACCTTCGTCACGCTGGAGGAACTGGCCGACTGGTGCATCGCGCGCCGCGACGCCTTTGCCCGCGACTGGGAGCAGGAGAACATCGGAGGCACCCATGGCTGAGGGCACCTGTTTCGTCACCTTCACGGTGAACCTGCAAGGCATGAGCGTGGACCGCGCCCTGCATGGCGACAACCCGGCGAAGCATTTCGGCGGCAAGGCCCACGGTCGCTACATGGCCTCGATCGGGGCGGAGCGGATGTATGGCTTCTTCCGCTCCGAGGGGCTGAAGACAACCACCTTCGTGCCCGGCTGGGAGGCCGAGCAACACCCCGAACTGGTCCGGGCCATCGCCGCCGAGGGCCACGAGATCGCGGCCCATGGCTATGCCCACGAGGACTACACCAACGCCGCGGGCGAGGCCGACCTGCTGGCGAAGACCCACGGCATCCTCACCGATCTGACCGGTGCCGCGCCCAGGGGCTGGCGCGCGCCGACGGGACTTCTTGAGCACGAGACCCTGGCCGCGCTTGCCGGCCTCGGCTATGCCTACGACGCCTCGAACCAGGATGACGATTTCCCCTATCGTCTGGAGGCCGACGGCGCGCCGGGGATGATCGAACTGCCGCAGACCGAGATCCTCATCGACGCGGAGCTCTACTCCCGCCGGGCCACCCATTCCAAGTTGAGGAAATGGTGGCGCGAGGAGTTCATGGCGGCCTACGAGGAGCGCATCTACGTCCAGTTCACCCTGACGCCACGGGCGGATTTCGGCTCGGCCCGGGCCTCGCGGCTGGCGGTGCTGAAGGACTTCCTGGACGAGATCCGTGCCCTGCCGGATGTGCGCATCGTCACCTGTGCCGAGGCGCTCGGCTGCATCGAGGACGGCACGCTCTTCTGCCGCGCCTGAGCGCGGCTGAACCACTCCCCGATGTCCGGTGTCATTGGGCCGGATATCCCACTGGGCACGCGGTTTCGGCTGCGTGTCCTTTTTCTTTCGCCTCTGGCGTCCCAGCGGCCCGAACCGATGGACACCCGCGCCTGCATGCCGCCCCGCGCTGCCGTTCCCGGTTCAGGTCAATGGGGTAAGACGTGACGCACAAAGGTCGCGTGTGCCGCCATCCCCCAACGGGGGCGCACCCCACGCCCTCAAAACCAAAGGCCCCGGCCGCTTGCGCCGCCGGGGCCATCGCTCCGAACCTCTGTCAGGGGTCAGTCCGGAAACACCGCGCGCGGTCCGCCGGCATTGGCCTCCGGCACTTCCATCTCCAGCGCGTAGGAAACGAACTCCGGCTTGAACGCCGGCAGCATTGCCACGTACATCCGGCCCTTCGCGGGCTCCATCAGGACCGTCGCCACCGTGGCCGTCAGGTTGTTCTGGCTGTTCGGCCGCGGCGGGCGGCAGACCGAGAAGGGGGTCTCGAAGTCGTCCAGCAGCGCCTCGGCCACGGCCTCGCGGGTGATCGTGCCGATCTGCGGACGCAGCGCCCCATCTACCCGCATGTCGCGGTAGAGCGAGTCGGGCATGTTGCGCACGCCGCATTCCACCAGCTTGCCAAGGGCGACGGGGCTCTGGAAGTGGTTCGCATGGACCAGCAGCCCGTCACGGGCCTTGACGGGGAAGGTCTCGTCCGGGGCGCATTCGAAGTTGATCGCGACGCCCCCCACGTGAGAGATCATCATGTTGTTCGCGCAGGACTTCCGGGTCACGTAGACGCATTTCATCGCATCGACCAGCTGTGCGCATTCCAGCACCTTGCGCCGGATGAAGGGCAGCGGCACGCCAAGGTCACGGTAGTCCCGGTCACTCTCGAGGTAGTTCGCGGTGATCGAGATCCCGGCGGCGTTCATGCCCGAGCGGCCGAGCGCGCCCGCCTCGGTATAGGTCAGGAAGTCCGGCCCGTCGTCGCGGGTCACCTTCAGCACCACGGTGGTCTCGGCGCATTCGGCCTTCCAGTCCCAGTTCTGGGCATGGATCAGCCGGCCATCGGCGGTGGCGGAGGGCAGGGCGATCAGCCCCGTGCAGCCATCGCTGGGGCCGGCCTCGCGCCGGTCGGCCAGCTTGAGGATCTCGGTGCGCGCGTTCAGCATCATGATGGCCGCGTAGTCCACGCCCGCCCCCTCGGCGATGCCCTTCATCTCCTCGACATAGGCCGGATCGAAGGCCGCGACCGTCGGCTCGAATGTCTGGGCCAGGTCCGCGATGTCGGCCCATGTCAGCGCCTTGGCAATCAGCTGTTCCGAGTAGTGTTCGATGCCACGCCTGATCCGGTCGGCGGCCTGTTCGCCGTACTGGCGCCCACGCTCGCGCGGCGGGCCCGTGACCTCGATCAGCGGGCTTGGGATGACCTCGGGGGCGGAGGCGGGCGTCTGTTCGGGCATGGGGCTGTCCTCTTACGTCTGGTCACCCGGCAATCGGGCGATCCGCGTTGCTTTGCTTTCTGCACGAGAATACAATCAGCCCTGATGTGTTTGCCATGAATATTGTACATAATGGCGATTTAAAACAATTGAGGGTGTGGATGAGTTCAGTTTCGCGGCTACATGACGACGTTTTCGACGGGGTGCTCCGCCTGATGCGGGAAGACGGGCTGCAGCCCGGGGACCGGATCGTGGAAAGTCGAATCGCGGATCGGCTGCGGGTGTCCAGAACGCCGGTGCGCGCGGTGCTGGACCAGCTGGCCGGGGACGGCTACCTGCGCCGGGTCAAGAACCGCGGGGTCGAGCTGATCCGCCTGCCGGAGATGCCGGTGGAGGAGGTGCCCGCCGCCCGCGAGGACGATCTGCTGGTGCGGATTTCCCACGACCGGCACCTTGGAAACCTCGGCGAGGAGATCACCGAGACCGAGGTCATGCGGCTCTACGAGATCAGCCGGAACGAGGCCAACCGCCTTCTCGAACGGCTCGCGGCCTATGGCGTTCTGGAGCGCAAACTGGGCTATGGCTGGCGTTTTCTCGATGGCATCCGCGATGCGGCGGCCCGGCGCGAGAGCTACAACTTCCGCCTGATCCTCGAACCGGCGATGCTGCTGGAGCCTGATTTCAAGCTCTCGGAACCCTGGGTTGCCGAGATGCGCGAGCGGCACAATGCCTTCCTCACGACCGAGTGGAAACAGAGCGACTCCATCAAGCTCTTCGAGATGAACGCGACCTTCCACGAGGGGCTCGCGCTTGCTTCGGGCAACCGCTACTTCGTCGACGCGGTACGCCGTCAGAACCACATGCGGCGGCTGCTGAACTACGACTGGCACCATGGCTATGGCCGGGTCGAGACGGTGGTCTTCGAGCACATGGAGATCCTCGACCGGCTGGAGCAGGGCGACCAGCAGATTGCCTCTCTGCTGTTGTACCGGCACCTCGAAAAGACACGCGCCCTGACCAATGCACTCGAAAGCTGACCGGCTTTTGACCTGAAGAAATGCAGGGAATCTGCCGCTAAACGGCGTCAGGCAGCACCCGACCGGGGTTCAGGATGCCCGCCGGATCCCATGCCCGACGCAGGAGCGACATGGCGCTGATCTGTTCCGCGCTGCGCGACAGGTGCAGGTAGGGCCGCTTGTGGCGTCCGATTCCATGTTCGGCGGAGACCGAACCGGCATAGCGCGCGACGATGTCGTAGGTGACGCGGCTGACCTCGGCCCCGCGCGGGTCCTCGGGGCCGGTGAGCAGGGCACAGACATGGATGTTGCTGTCCGCCGCGTGGCCGAAGACGATCACCGGGACGTCGGGCAGCGCGGCGTCCATGTCGGCGTGCAGCGTCTCGACCGCCTCGCGCATCCGGTCCAGCGGCAGAGAGATGTCGAGGCCCAGCATCCGGTAGCCATGGGCGCGGTATTCGACAGCGGATTCCCGCAGTTGCCAGAGCTTGTCGGCCTGCGCCTGCGAAGTTGCGAGCACGGCGTCGGTGATCACCTCCTCGGCAAAGAGGTCCTCCAGCGCGGTCATGATGCCGTCGCCCGCGTCCGCATCTTGCGGCAGGTCGAGTTCCACCAGCGCCATCACCTCGGGCACCGGATCGAAGGGCAGGGTGAGGCCCACGATGTCCCGGGCGGCGGTCATGAAGGGCTTCCACATGACCTCGAAACACTGGATCTGGCCGGGGAAATGGGTCTGCAGCCGTCCCAGCGTGGCCAGCGCCGCGTCGAAATCGGGCAGCGAGAGCGCCACGGTCCCGATCTGCTGCACCGGCGCATGGAGCGAGAGCGTGACGCGGGTGATCACGGCCAGCGTCCCCTCGGAGCCTGCGACCAGTTGCGGCCAGTCGTAGCCGGTGTTGTTCTTCTGCATCTTGTTCAGGTGGCGCAGCACCGTGCCGTCGGCCATCACGGCCTCCAGCCCCAGCAGGTTGGCGCGTGCCATGCCGTAGCGGATCACCCGGTTGCCGCCCGCGTTGGTCGCGATATTGCCCCCGATGGAACAGGAACCGCGCGCGCCAAGGTCGATGCCGCAGTGCAGCCCGGCGGCCTCTGCGGCCTGCTGCACCTCCTCCAGCGGGGTGCCGGCAAGGGCGGTCAGGCTGCGCGCCTTGAGGTCCACCTCCTCGACGCCGCGCATCTTCTCGAGCGAGAGCGCCACCTCGTCGGGGCCGGGCACCGCGCCGCCCGCAAGCCCGGTGAGCCCGCCCTGGATCACGACGGTCTGGCCATGGGCATGGCAGATCGCGAGCGCGCGGGAGACCTCCTCGGTGCTGCGGGGCAGCAGCAGGGCGCGCGGCCGACAGGGCGGCTCCAGCGAGCAGTCGACCCAGTTGCGCTCCGGGATATCGGCGGCGAGGCGGAGGGTTTCCGGGCCGAAGGCGGCCTGCAGATCGGCGAGGGCGGGGAAGTCGGACATGGGGGGGCTCGTCTGTACTTGATTGATCTTGGGTACAATCGTGCAGGGAGGATGGGAAGCGTCGGTCACTCCGTCGGGAGGAAATGCGGGTGAGATGGCAAGGATCGCCCCGGGTTCGCGGCAAGACTGCCGCGAGAATGATCAGAAAAAACAAAACCGGCCCGCGGGTTGCGGACCGGTTCTGCGCACTCTGAGATGTGCTTCGGGGGACGGGTCGGATCAGGCCAATACGGCCTCCATCGTGATCTCGGCGCCGGCCAGCACCTTGGAGACCGGGCAGTTCTCCTTGGCCGTCTGGGCGGCCTCGGCGAATTGCTCGGCGGTCGCGCCGGGGATCGTGGCCGTCACGTCGAGATGGATCTTGGTGATCGTGAAGCCGGCATCGCCCTTGTCCATCATCACCGTGGCCTTGGTCGCGATCTCGTCTGCCACGAGGTCGCTCTCACCGAGGATGTTCGAGAGCGCCATGGAGAAGCAGCCCGCGTGGGCCGCACCGATCAGCTCTTCGGGATTGGTGCCGGGCTTGTCCTCGAACCGGGTGTTGAAGCCGTAGGGCTGGGAGGTCAGCGCGCCGGACTGGGTCGAGATTTCGCCCTTGCCGTCCTTGAGGCCGCCGGACCACTTCGCGGAACCCGTTTTGCGGATCATGGGATGTCTCCTTGTTCCTGTTCACCTGCTCAACGCCGGCCAACCGATCCGCGTTCCCGCGCGGCGGAGATATTGTGGAACGGCTTACGCTCGGTCAGCCCGGTCCGAAGCCTGCGGGGCGATGCGGGAGGTGAGGATGTGATCCTCCCACCGGCCCGCGATCCTCAGATAGTCCCGCGCCAGCCCCTCGCGTTCGAAGCCCATGCGCTCCAGCAGGGCGCGCGAGCGGGTGTTGCGCGGCATGACGTTGGCCATGACCCGGTGCAGTCCCAGCGGCCCGAAGGCATGGGGCAGGGTGGCTTCCAGCACCTCGGCCATCAGCCCGCGGCCCTGCGTGGCGCCATCCACCGCGTAGCCGAGGGTGCAGGCCTGAAACGCGCCGCGGGTGATATTGGCGAAGTTGCAGATCGCCAGCACCCGTCCGTCGGGCCCGAAAGCCAGCAGGTGGAGGGCGCGGTCGCCGTCCATGGCGGTCTTCTGCGCCCCGATCCGGGCGATCGTGCCGGAGAGCGTGTAGAAGGCGTCATCCCGCAGCGGCTCCCACGGGGCGAGGTGGGCGCGGTTGCGGTCGTAGAAGTCCATGACCTCCACGGCGTCGCCGCCCTGAACCGGGCGGATCAGACAGCGCGGCGTCTCGATCACGCGGGCAGGCCCGCCGCGGGGCGCGCAAGGGCGCGCGCACCATCGGCGCGGAGGTTCCCGGAAACGCCTCGGTTCACTTGGTAAGTTCCCGCATCCCCGCTTCCAGCCCCTGAAGCGTCATCGGGACCATGCGCTCCTCGAAGATCTCGCGGATCATCGTGATCGACTGGGTGTAGCCCCAGTATTTCTCGGGCACCGGGTTGATCCAGAGATGCGCGGGCCATTGCTCGCGGGCGCGCTCCAGCCAGACCTGCCCGGCCTCGGGGTTCCAGTGCTCGTTCGCGCCGCCGGGATAGGCGACCTCGTAGGGGCTCATGGAGGCGTCCCCGATGAAGATGCACTTGTAGTCCGAGCCGTAGGTGCGCAGCACCTCCCAGGTCGGGGTCTGCTCTTGCCAGCGGCGGTGGTTGTCGCGCCAGACACCTTCGTAGAGACAGTTGTGGAAATAGTAATATTCGAGGTGCTTGAACTCGGCCCGCGCGGCGGAGAAGAGCTCTTCCATCACCTTGATATGCGGGTCCATCGAGCCGCCCACGTCCATGAAAAGCAGCACCTTCACGGCATTGCGCCGCTCGGGCCGGGTCTTCACGTCGAGGTAGCCGTGTTCGGCCGTGGCGCGGATCGTACCATCGAGGTCAAGCTCGTCCATCGCCCCGTCGCGGGCCCATTTCCGCAGCCGCTTCAGCGCCACCTTGATGTTGCGGGTGCCCAGTTCGACCGTGTCGTCGAAATTGCGGAATTCGCGCTTGTCCCAGACCTTCACCGCCCGCTGGTGGCGGCTCTTGTCCTGTCCGATGCGGATGCCCTCGGGGTTGTAGCCATGGGCGCCGAAGGGCGAGGTGCCGGCCGTGCCGATCCACTTGTTGCCGCCCTGGTGACGGCCCTTCTGCTCTTCGAGCCGCTTCTTCAGCGTCTCCATCAGCTTGTCGAAGCCGCCGAGCGCCTCGATCTCGGCCCGTTCCTCGGGCGAGAGGTGCTTCTCGGCCATCTTGGTCAGCCAGTCGGCGGGCAGTTCCACCGCCTCCAGCACCTGCTCGAGCGCGATCTGCTCCAGCCCCTCGAAGGTGGCGGCAAAGGCGCGGTCGAACTTGTCGATGTTGCGCTCGTCCTTCACCATGGCGCTGCGGCCGAGGTAGTAGAACGCCTCGACATCATAGGTCGCCAGCCCCGCCTTCATCGCCTCGAGGAAGGTCAGGTACTCGCGCAGCGACACCGGCACGCCGGCCTTGCGCAGATTCTCGAAGAAGGGGATGAACATCGCGGGCCTCCCTGTCCCGCCCGATGGCCCGGAGGCGCGGTCAGACGGACATGCGGTGGATGAAGATCGTCGCGAAGACGCCAAGCATGGCAAAGATCATCGCATAGACAAAGGCGTATTGCAAAATGTCGGCGCGCTTGCCCTTGCGCCGCGCGGCGAGGCTGCCCCCGATGAGGGCGCCGATCAGGGCGCCAATCAAGACGATCATTCCGTTCCTCCTCTGGCCCCGTCAGGGCGTCACGGGCTGTGCGGCCCGCGTCACGGTCTGCGGGCTGAGCGCCGCGATCTCGCCCAGCTTCTCGCGCACCGCGTAATCCGGGCCGAAGCCGTAGCGCGCCCAGCCGAGGCTGTCCAGCCGCACGGTCGCGGCCTCCTGCGGGCGGTTCAGCTGGTCCAGCGCCTCGGCCCGCAGCATCAGCAGCGAGGAGAGCAGGGCGGCGTTCTGGTATTGCAGCGCCAGTTCCGGCTGGCCCTGCAGGTAGTCCAGCGCCCGCTGCCCGTCGCCCCGTGTCAGCGCATGGGCGGCCAGCTGTGCCGAGGAGAAGGCGCCGTGAATGCGGGTCTCCGGGCTGCGGGCGCAGATCTCGCGAGCGGTCTCGAAGGCGGCGCGGGCCGAGGTCGGATCGCTGCCCTGCACCAGCCGCCCGTAGACATAGAGCGAGAAGGCAAGGCGATGATCGCGCCAGCCCTCACGCTCTGCGATCTGCAGCACCTTCTGGCCGGCCCGCTGGCGTGCACCGGCAGCGGCCCCGGGGCCAAGCGCCTCCTGCACGGCATCGATCCAGTCGCGCGGCGTGGAGGGCAGGCCCGCGTAAGCTTTCGCCTCGCCGGCCGGATTGATCCGGCGCAGGATGCCGGGCAGCACGGCCGCAACCTCGCCCCGCGTCATGCCGGAGTGCAGTTCGGGCGCGTAGGTCACCCGCAGCATCAGCATGTCGAACCCGGTCAGCACCGTATGGATATTGTCGTCGTTGAAGACGCTGTCGGGCAGGCGGTAGAGATCGTTGAGCGGGCCCAGCGATTGCGCCAGTTCCTCGTGCAGGCAGTCGCGCATCTCCTGCGGGGCCACGTCGGCGGGCACGAAGATCGCCATGTGTTCCCGGGTGGTGAGCTGCGCCCAGTCGGTCAGCCCCTTGCGCCGGGCCGAGGGGTATTCCTTCAGCGAGGTGATGTTGGGCACCACGAAGCAGGCGGCCTGCGGCAGGAAGCGCCGGATCTCGTCGCCCGAGACCGCCTGGATCGTCACCTGCGCATCGGCGCTGTCGGTCCGGCCGATATCGAGCTTCGCCTCGCTCCGCATGCGTCCCAGCACGTTTTCCAGCTCGCCCGCCATGCCCTTGGGCACGTCACCCGTCAGCCGGACGCGGATCGGGCCTTCGAACCGGGTCATCACTGGCAGGCTCCGGCCCGACTCCAGTTCGAAGCTGAGATCGAGGAAATCGCGCGCCATGTCCCGGTTCGAGCGCCGGGCGGGTTCGGGCGAGGCGGCGGCAAAGCTCTTCATCGCGGGCAGGGGCTGCATCGCCCCGGACGGCACCCGCGCGGGCGGCAGGCTGCCCGCGGGCAGGTCCGAACACCCCGCAAGGGGGAGCCCAAGGAGCGACGCGGCAAGCACCAGCCGCAGGGGTCCGATCATGCCGGCCGCTCCGTGCCGCGCGGCATCAGCGCTGACCCCGCGCCATGAAGGCGAGCCGTTCGAAGAGATGCACGTCCTGTTCGTTCTTCAGCAGCGCCCCGTGCAGCTTGGGCAGGGCGTTGGCCCCGTCGCGTTTCAGGTCCTCGGGCGTCAGGTCCTCGGCCAGCAGCAGCTTGAGCCAGTCCAGCACCTCGGAGGTGGAGGGTTTCTTCTTCAGGCCGCTCATCTCGCGGATCTCGAAGAACTGGGTCAGCGCGGCGGTCAGCAGCTCTGCCTTGATGCCGGGGTGGTGGACCTCGACGATCTGGCGCAGCGTGTCGACGTCCGGGAAACGGATGTAGTGGAAGAAGCAGCGGCGCAGGAAGGCGTCGGGCAGCTCCTTCTCGTTGTTCGAGGTGATGATCACGATGGGCCGATGTTTCGCCCGGATCGTGGCGCCGGTCTCGTAGACGTGGAACTCCATCTTGTCGAGTTCCTGCAGCAGGTCGTTGGGGAACTCGATGTCCGCCTTGTCGACCTCGTCGATCAGCAGCACGACCTTCTGGTCGGCCTCGAAGGCCTGCCAGAGCTTGCCCTTGCGGATGTAGTTCGCCACGTCATGCACGCGCTCGTCGCCCAGCTGGCTGTCGCGCAGGCGGCTGACGGCATCGTATTCGTAAAGACCCTGCTGCGCCTTGGTGGTGGACTTGATGTTCCACTCGATCATCGGCAGGCCGAGCGCCTCTGCCACCTGCCGGGCCAGTTCGGTCTTGCCGGTGCCGGGCTCGCCCTTCACCAGAAGCGGACGTTCCAGCATCACCGCGGCATTGACCGCGACGGTCAGATCCTCGGTGGCGACGTAAGACTCTGTGCCTTCGAAACGGTTCATGTGGCGCTGCTCCCTCCTGCCTCTTCCCTCTGGGGATAAAGTTCCGGCGCCGCCTGTGCAAGCGGCGGGGCCGCGCGGCGTGGTCAAAGCGGCGCGATCCGGGACGGGCCGGGCGCGGGCGCCGGAAAAACGCGCCCGGTGTCGTGTCTGGGGGGCTGCCATCGCCGCAGGCCGGGACCCGCGGGAGGGCGTGTCTGGCGTGCGGATCCGCCCCGGCGGGCGCGTATTGCCTGCCCGGTGCCGGGCCCGCCCGGAATTTCGGAGCGCGCCATTGCGTGGAAAAGCGGCGGTCGCGAGCGGTACTGAACCGGGAAAAAAGGCGGCAAATGATCCTTGTTTTGCCTGCTGAATGGGCAATTCTGCCTGTATTGCCTGCGGAGCGGGCAAAGCATTCGTCCCGCTCTCGGCTTTTCCGGGGCCGCCGGACAAGGGGAGATTGTGTAGTGACAAGGCGGGGGGAAACCGCTATCTGCTGCCCCCATGGGGTGCCTTCGCCCATGGACAAAGTGAGGTCGGTGGGCCAGGGCCATGTCTAGGGAGCCTGTGATGAAAGCCGAAACTTTCCTGCCTGATGATTATAGGCCGGCTGAAGACGAACCTTTCATGAATGAGCGGCAAGTCGAGTATTTTCGCCGCAAATTGCTGAATTGGAAGGACGAATTGCTCGCGGGAAGCCGCGACACCATTGAGGGCCTGCAGGGCAACACGCGCAATATCCCCGATATCGCCGACCGCGCCAGCGAAGAGACCGACCGGGCTCTGGAGCTGCGCACCCGTGACCGTCAACGCAAGCTGGTGTCCAAGATCGACTCCGCCCTGCGCCGGATCGACGAGGGCGAATACGGCTACTGCGAAGTCACCGGGGAGCCGATTTCGCTGAAGCGCCTCGATGCCCGCCCGATCGCGACGATGAGCCTTGAGGCGCAGGAGCGTCACGAGCGCCGCGAGAAGGTCCACCGCGACGACTGACGCCGGAGAGCGTCGTTGATTGCGCGTTAGGCATAATCCTTGCGCGCCTGCCTGATTTTTGAACGCCGGGGGTTTTCCCCCGGCGTTTTTTGGTGTCCATAGGCGCGATGAAATTGACCGGATTCAAAGTGGCGGTGATCGGCGCCGGGATCGGCGGGCTGGCAGCAGCCCGGGCCCTTGCCCTGCGCGGCGCCGAGGTCACGGTGCTGGAGCAGGCGCCCGAGATCCGGGAAGTGGGCGCGGGGCTTCAGCTCAGTCCCAATGCGCTTGCGGTCATGGACGGGCTCGGCCTGCTGCCGCAACTGCGTGCCACCGGGGCTGTCGAGGCCCGCGCGGTCGTCCTGCATGACCAGTCCGGCAGCGAGGTGCTGCGCCTCGATCTCGGCCGTCTCAAGGGGCAGGAGTACCGCCTGGTGCACCGCGCCGACCTGATCTCGGTCCTCGGCCATGGGGCGCGCGATGCGGGCGCCCGCATTCGCCTGCTGCAACGGGTCGAGGGCGTGACCGAGGGCGAGAAGCCCGAGGTCGCGCTGTGCAACCGGACCCGCTTGCGGGCCGATCTGGTGATCGGGGCAGATGGTCTCCACTCCCGTCTGCGGCCCGCGCTGAACGGCGCCGCGGAGCCGTTCTTCACCGGTCAGGTCGCCTGGCGTGCGACCGTTCCCGGCCTTGGCGAACCTGCAGAGGCGCGGCTCTTCATGGGGCCGGGGCGGCACCTGGTGACCTATCCGCTGCGCGACGGCGCCCTGACCAATATCGTCGCGGTGCGCGAACAGCGCCGCTGGATCGAGGAGAGCTGGTCCCAGGAGGACGATCCCGAGGCCCTGCGCCGTGTCTTCGCAGGCTTCGGTTCCGAGGTGCGCGATCTCCTCTCACGGGTAGAGCAGGTGCATCTCTGGGGGCTCTTCCGGCATCCCGTGGCCCGGCGCTGGACCGGCGAGGGCGTGGCCCTGCTGGGCGATGCCGCGCATCCCACGCTGCCCTTCATGGCACAGGGCGCGGCCATGGCGCTGGAAGACGCCTGGGTGCTGGCCGATGCGCTCGCCGATGCGCCCGACCGCCAGGCGGGGCTGGCGCTCTATCAGGCGCGGCGTGCGGCGCGGACGGCGAAGGTGATCGACACGGCGTCCAAGAACGCGTGGAAGTACCATCTGCGCTTTCCACCGCTGCGCATGGCGGGGCATATGGCGCTGCGGCTGGCGGGGCGTTTCGCGCCGGACGCGATGGTGCACCAGTTCGACTGGATCTATGCCCACGACGTGACGCACGGAAACAAATTGGCGTAATATCAAATTGTTACGCCGCGTTCCTCACGCGTCGATTTCAATCCAGACCGGCACGTGATCCGAGGGTTTTTCGCGTCCGCGGATGTCCTTGTCGATGCCGCAGTCGGTCATCAGGTCGGCGCATTGCGGCGTCAGCAGCAGGTGGTCGATGCGGATGCCGTTGTTCCGGTTCCAGGCGCCCGCCTGGTAGTCCCAGAACGAGTAGTTCCCCGGCGCGGCATCACGGGCGCGGAAGGCTTCGGTGAAGCCGAGGTTCAGGATGCGGCGGAAGGCGGCGCGGCTTTCGGGGCGGAAGAGCGCATCCTCGGTCCATTGCTCCGGCTTCGCGGCGTCTTCGGATTGTGGAATAATGTTGTAATCCCCGGCCATTAGCGCGGGTTCCTCAGCCTCCAGGAGAGCTTCGGCGCGCGCCTTGAGCCGTTCCATCCAGGCCAGCTTGTACTCGTACTTCGGGCCCGGCGCCGGGTTGCCGTTGGGCAGGTAGAGCCCGCAGATCCGCACCGCCTGCTTGCCCACGACCGTGGCCTCGATCCAGCGGGCCTGTTCGTCGGTGTCATCGCCCGGCAGGCCGCGTGTCACGTCCTCGAGCGGCAGCTTGGACAGGATGGCGACGCCGTTGAAGCTCTTTTGCCCATGGGTTTCAACCTGATAGCCGCGATCCTCGAAAAGCTCGCGCGGGAAACCCTCATCGACGGACTTGATCTCCTGAAGCACCGCCACATCGGGCTGCGCCTCGTCCAGCCAGTCGAGCAGCGCCTGCGCCCGTGCCTTGATCCCGTTGATGTTGAACGTCGCGATTTTCATGGTCCGGCCCCCTGTTGCCCCTTCATCGCCGATCCCCGGGACACTGTCCAGCAATGCACCGGAGGGTGGAGCGGAACGGCGCCGTATCGGGACGCGGAGCGGCGTCGGAGCCGGTCCGATGCCGGGGCGGATGCGAGTCGGACGGACGCTGGTTGGCGACGATGGAGGGACGACTCACGGCACCGAGAGCGGCTGTGAGACGCCCGATTCGGAGGGTGGGGGAGGGGCTAACCGACTGGAATCCGGGTCAAAGTGGGACCCAAATGTGTTCAAAATGGGGCGCGCTTAAATTTTATCTAATCAAGCAATATCAATTGGTTGCGCGCAATGGCTCACGCGCTTTGCCTCAAATTGGACACGGTTAGCTTGAAAAATTGTTTTGCAAAACCCGGATTGCGTGCAAGCGTTTATGCACCTTGGTTCACTTGTTGGGAGCACACCAAATGTCCGCACTTCGTAAACAATTCGCCCCGGTCGAACGCGTCTCCGAGAGCTTCTCGATGCACGACGGCCTGGGCGCCGAGATGTTCTCTTCGGGCTCGGCCCCGATGGCATCCGATCTCTTCGGCGGCGACGCCACCGAGATGTTCTCGTCGGGTTCCGCGCCCCTCACCGCAGCCGCTGCCACGGCTGGTGAAGGCCTGAACCTCTTCTCCTCGGGCTCGGCCCCCGTCGCCTCGGCTGCCACCTCCGGCGACGCAGTGGAGATGTTCTCCTCGGGTTCCGCCCCGATGACCTCCGACGCCCGCACCGGCGACGCGGTCCACATGTTCTCCTCGGGCTCGGCTCCGATGGCATCGGGCGCCACCACCGGCGACGCGGTCGAGATGTTCTCCTCGGGCTCCGCACCCGTGACCTCGGAAGCCACCACCGGCGACGCGGTCGAGATGTTCTCCTCGGGCTCCGCACCCGTGACCTCCGACGCCCGCACCGGCGACGCGGTCCAGATGTTCTCCTCGGGCTCCGCACCCGTGACCTCGGGAGCCACCACCGGCGACGCGGTCGAGATGTTCTCCTCGGGCTCGGCTCCCGTGACCTCGGAAGCCACCACCGGCGACGCGGTCGAGATGTTCTCGTCGGGCTCCGCACCCGTGACCTCGGAAGCCACCACCGGCGACGCGGTGGAGATGTTCTCCTCGGGCTCCGCTCCGGTTGCTTCGGCCAAGACCGACGCGGGTGAAGGCACCCACATGTTCTCGTCCGGCTCGTAAGCCGCGGCGCGCTCCAACATCGACCGGGACGGGGCGGTCAGCCCCGGTGACGAAAGGAAAGAACCCATGTCCAATGTCATCCAGCTGAACCTCCCCTCCCGTCGTCAGCGCAGGGCGGTGCGTCATGCCGCCCTGCTGGAAAACTTCGCCAGGAACCGTCGTTACGGCGACGACGTGTTCTGGCTGAAGGAAAACGCGGAACTTCTGAACATCCTCGAATGCACCGGCACCGCGCTGGAGCCCGAGGCGCTGGAGTCCCACGCCGGCTTCTACGCGAATGTCGAGAAGCGGATGGGCTTCTTCCCGCAGTACTATCGCTTCCTTCTGTCGATCTGCCTCGATCTCGAGGATCTGGGCCTGGCTCAGGGCGCCGAGGGCAAGGGCGAATACCTGGCCCGCTGGGTGGCGGATCAGGGGCTCGTGGATGCAGAGCTTTCCGACCTGCAGCGGGGCGAGGGCCGTCGCCTGATGCAGCGCCGCGGTGTGTCGCCGCGAACCGACGATGCCGGGCTCGACGATCGGCTGCGCGCCTTCGTCGCCAGGTCCCAGACTTTCGCTATGCCGAACAAGAAAGCTGCCTATGAACTCACCCATATCGTGTTCTACCTAAGCGAGTATGGCCGCAAGGACCCGCTTTTGTCCAACGGGACAAAAGAAAGCCTTATCTTTGCCGGAACTCTAAGCTACCTTGAGCGTAACGCCGATCTCCTGTCCGAAGTTTGCGTGGCAATGACCTATGCAGGCTACAACCCTCCGGCGAAGTGGGTGGACTGGCTGAGCGGCGTGACAAGCGGCTTCAAGGTCGCACAGGGAGACAAGGCAGTGAAACAAGACGACTACCACGAGTATCTCGTGTGTAACTGGGCGGTCGCGACCGCTGCGGGGGGCGAAGCGTTCGTTCATCCCGTGGTTGCCGACAGCGTCAGTTTCCACCGGATGGACGACCGCGCGGCGCCGCTGCGCGAAATGTCGGAGTGCATGTTCCGGCTGGACGATCGCCGCAGCAGCGATTGGGGGCTGATGCGTCCCTACCTGCTGGAGACGCTGAGCGAGACCAGCCGCGACATCCTGCTGGAGGCCGAGGCCGCCTGCGATGATTTCGATGCCTTCTTCGCCGGCTTCGCCCGCACCGGGCTGAACGCGGGCCTGCCCCTGCGACCGACGGGGAGTGCGGGATGAAGGCAAAGATACTGAAGTCTGCCGCGCTCAGCGGCACACTCCTTGTCCTCATATATACGGCCATCATCTCGACGGCCGATGGGATCACCAAGTTGCTGGCGGGCGGTTATGCGGCCCCCCAGCTTTACGCTATTTCAGGGGGGCTCGTCGTTCTGTTCACCCTGCTGGCGGACCGGGTGAAACCGCAGAGCGAAGGCATGCGCACCACCAAGCCCGGGGCCATGGCCCTGCGCGCGGCGATGACCGTGCTCTCCACCATCTGCTACTTCTATTCGTTCCGGCTTCTGCCCTTCGCGGAGGTCTTCATCTTCATCGGCATGGTGCCGATCTTTGCCGGCGTCTTCTCAGGGCTGATCCTGCGGGAACATGTCCGGCTTCAGGTCTGGCTCGCGCTCGCTGCGGGGTTCATCGGGGTCCTGATGATCTTCCCCGAGGGCCTGCATTCGGTGACGCTCGGCCACGCGGTGGCGCTCGTCGCCTCGCTCTCCGGCACCCTCTCGATGGTGATGGCCCGCTACATCGGCAAGTTCGAAAGCAACTCGCTGGCGCAGGTCTTCTATCCGAACCTCGCGATCATGATCTGCATGGGCGCGGCGCTGCCCTTCGTGTTCAAGCCGATGCCGATCACCGATGTCCTCTGGGCGGTGGCCTATGCCTTCTGCCTCTTCGGGGCGCGCTGGATCCTCGTCGTCTCGCTGCGCAAGCTGCCGGCCTACGCGGTGACGCCGCTGATGAACATGCAGTTCGTCTGGATGGTGCTGATCGGCGCGATCTTCTTCGGCGAGGTGCCGGGCACCTATATCTACTTCGGCGTGGCCGTGGTGATCGCCGCCGGGCTCTACCTGATCTACGACCAGAACTCGCCGCGGGCGCGGCGCGGCTGGGACCGGTACATGTCGCGCATTTCCGATGCGGGGGAGAGCCTCGTGGAAAAGCCAGTCCCGGCGCGGGCGACGTCCCGTTGAGGGGGGCGGAGCCCATCACGCAGCGGCCCGTCGCCGGGAAATAGACAAAGACGGGGCAGATGACGCCCGTTGAATCGGAACGCAGAGAAAAACCCCGCAGAGCGATCTGCGGGGTTTGCCGTTTCCGGGGAACACATCCAGACCCGTACGGGCCAAAGCGGAGGCGCGGAAACGGACGGGCAGAACCGGACGGGCCGGAGCGAAGGGGCGCGGGCGCCGGGATGCTGGGGCCGTTGCCGGGGGATGCCGTCCGGTCCCTGCCTTTGGCCTCAGGCCGCGGTGAGCCGGGCCATGTCCTCTTCGCTGAGCGTCAGCGCGGCTGCCTTGGCAAAGCTCTCGACCTGTTCGACGGAGGTGGCGCTGGCGATTGGGGCGGTGACGCCGTCGCGCATGATCAGCCAGGCGAGGGCAACCTCCGCCGGTTTCGCCGAATGGGCCGAGGCCACGTCTTCCAGCACGTCGAGCAGGTTCATCCCGCGTTCGGTCAGGTATTTCTCGACCATGCCACCGCGCTGACGGCCCTTGAGGTCCGCCTCGCTGCGGTACTTGCCGGAGAGGAACCCGGCGGCGAGGCTGAAGTAGGTCACCACGCCGATGTTCTTCCGGAGGCAGAGATCGCGCAGGTCGCCCTCGAAGGCGGTGCGGTCATAGAGATTGTATTCCGGCTGGATCACCTGGTAGGCGGGCAGGCCGTTTTTCTCGGAGGCCTCCAGTGCCGCTTGCAGCAGGGCGGCGTCGTAGTTCGAGGCGCCGATGGCCTTGATCTTGCCCGCCTTGATCAGCTCCGCATAGGCGCCGAGCGTTTCCTCGTGGCGCACCGTGGGATCGGGCCAGTGGGAGAAGTAGAGGTCGATGCTCTCCACCTGCATCCGCTTCAGCGAGTTCTCCACCGCCTTGCCGATCCATGCGGCGCCGAGGCCCTTTTCGCCGTCACCGCCCATGTCGGAGCCGACCTTGGTGAAGAGCTTCACCTTGTCCCGCATCCCGGGCCGGGCGGAGAACCACTTGCCGAGCACGGTTTCGGACTCGCCGCCGCTGTGCCCGTCGACCCATGCGGAATAGACATCCGCCGTGTCGATGGCGTCAAAGCCGTGATCCACGAAGGCGTCGAGCACGCGGAAGCTTTCCTTCTCGTTGGTCGTCCAGCCGAGGACGTTGCCGCCAAAGACGATCGGTGCGATCTCGAAGCCGGTGCTGCCGAGGGTGGCCTTTTTCATCTGTCTGTCCTTTCTCTTCAGGCGATGGCCCCGCCGCCGTCAACGAAGACGGTGGAGCCGGTCATGTAGGGGTTTTCCATCAGTGCCATGGCCTGGATGGCGATCATTTCGGGGGTGCCGACCTGTTGCACGGGGAGCTTCTCGGCGGCGCCGTCGAACATCGACTTGCGCCCGTCGCCATCGAGGCCGTCGTACATCTCGGTCTTGATCAGCCCGGGGGAGATGCAGTTGACCCGCACCGGCGCCAGTTCCAGCGCCAGCCCCCGGGTCAGCCCCTCGATCCCCGCGTTGATCGCGCCCTGGATCGCGGCGCCCGGCTTGGGCCGGACCGAGAGGAAGCCCGAGACCAGCGTGATCGAGCCGCCCGCGTTCACCTGCGCGGCCCGGGCCACCCGGTAGGCGCCCCAGAACTTCGAGTTGAACGAGGCATAGGCCGCCTCCAGCGGGAGCTCCTTCACCGCGGCCACCTTGGTGCTGGCGGCGGAGCAGAAGACATGGTCGAAGCTGCGCGTGGCAAAGAAGGCCTCCAGCGCCTCGGCATCGGAGGTGTCGAGGGTCACGCCTTCGCCGCCGCCCGTGCGGGTGGTGGCATCGGCCACCTTCTGCGCGTCGCGCGAGGCGATGGTGACATCGGCGCCGACCGAACGGGCGGCCTTGGCCACGCCGAAGCCGATGCCCGAGGAACCGCCGATGACGAGGATGCTGCTGCCGTTCAGTCGTCTCATTCCGAGTCCTCCGTCTCGCGCACCGTCTCCGGCAGCCAGCGGGTGCTGGTGGCCTCCGCGGCATAGCTGATGGGCGCGGGGAACTGTTCGAACTCGATCAGCAGGCCCCAGGGGGTGCGGCCGAAGCGGCCCCGGTTGCCCGGTCCGTCCTCGGGCGCGCCAAGGTCATAGGGCCCCTCCAGCAGTGTGCCCCCCGCGCCGGCGAAGGCCTCGGACATGGCGTCGATGTCCTCGACCGTCACGCTGAAGTGGCTGATGCCGTAGTTGGCGACATTGTCCACGGGCGTGCCCTGCGGCAGGTCGATCTCGAAGATCTCGACGTTGGGGCCGTTCTTGAGGCGCAGGATGGAGACCTTCATCATCCGCGTGCCGGCGCGCAGCCCGTTCTTGGCGCCGACCTCCTCGGCGCTTATCGGGCCGCCGTTGGTTCGGGTCTGGGACAGCAGCAACTCGGCCCCGAAGGCCTTGCGGAAGAAACTGACGGCGGCGTCGTGGTCGGGCACGGTGATGCCGATATGTTCGATCCCGCGGATGCGGGCGTGGGCGGGAGATGTCATGGGATGACCTTCCTTTCCTTGAAGTCGTCGATAAGCCGGATCATCATCTCTTCGCTGTCCACCGTGTCATTGAACCCGGCCTGCCGGATCTTCGTGGTGGAGGAGATGACGTCCCAGTCGCAGTTCAGGATGAAATCGCCAAAGCCCCAGGCCGCGACCTTCTCGAAGGGAATGTCCTGCAGCCCGTACTTCAGCTTGATCCGGTCCCAGAGCGGGCCCTTGTCCGCCATCATCTCCGTCAGGGAGATCGGCATCGGCTCGCCCGGGTCCATGTCGAGGTGGGCGGCGATGCGCTTCCACAGGTGCGACCAGCGGAAGATATCGCCATTGGTGAGGTTGTAGGCTGCGCCGCCGGTGGCCTCCCGTGCCGCCCAGGCCGACCCGCGCGCCAGCTGCGCGCTGTCGGTGACCTGCGCCAGCTTGCCATAGCAGGTGGCCGAGCCCGGGAAGCGCAGCGGCAGGCCCAGTTCCTTGCAGATCGCCGCATAGACGGCGATCACCATGGCGAGGTTCATCGGGTTGCCGACCGCAAAGCCGCAGACCACGTCCGGGCGCAACACCACGTGATCCCAGCTCTTGCCCTCCGCATGGGCCGCGAGCCAGTCCTGCTGGTCATAGTAGAACATCGGCGGCATGACCCGGGGATCGTCCTCCCGTGCCGGGGTCGGAAAGGCGCCGAGGTGGGCACCGTAGTATTTCGCGCCCTCGTAGAGGACCACGCGCTTCAGATCGGGCGAGGCCGCCTCGGCCCCGAGGGTGAAGTGGCGCAGCATGGCGAGGTTCACCTCGACCTGCGCCTTCGGGTCGGCGTGTTCCTGATAGGCGGCATAGAAGGCGTGGCTGAAGGGGCCCGCCTGTTTCAGCGCGGCCTCGGTCGCCTGCGCATCTTCGAGGTCGACGGGCAGGTAGGTGGCGGAGGTCTCGAAGTCCGGGCTGCGCCGGGACAGCGCCGTGACCCGCCAGCCGAGATCATCGGCAAGGTAGGTGGCAAGGCTGCGCCCGATCACGCCAAGGCCGCCTGCGACCAGTGCATGGGGTGTCGTCATTCTGTGCTCTACTCTGTTCTCTGCTCTTCGCCTTGCTGTGCCGCCCCTCCACGCGGATCGCGGGGTGGGGGTTATACAGCGCGGTGTCTCGCTTGCTCACAGGAAGATAACTTTCGACAGCCGGATAAAATGGCTTAGGTGAGGTAAACACCTTTCGAGGAACTCGAAGAATGGACACTCTGCGGATGATGCGGCTGCTGGTCGCCATCGCCGATACGGGCAATCTTTCCGCCGTGGCGCGGGACTGGGGCGTCTCGCCTTCCACAGTCACCCACGGGCTCAAACGGCTGGAGGAGCAGCTGGGGGCGCAACTGGTCGTGCGCACGACCCGGCAGCTCTCGCTGACGGCGGAGGGCGAGGCCTTCCGCGACCGGGCGCGGCGCATCCTCGCCGACATGGACGAGGCGATGCGCGGGCTGTCGGACGCGGGGCCGCTGTCCGGTCCGATCCGGGTGACGGCGACGAATGACCTTGGCCGGGCGCAGATCGCGCCGCTGACCGACAGGTTCATGCGGGCGCATCCGGGGGTGACCGTGCAGCTCTTCCTCGGGGACTCGCTGGTGGATCTCGTGGAGGGTGGTTTCGACGTCGGTATCCGCACCGGCCCGTTGCAGGACAGCGACCTGAAGGCGCGGCTGTTGTTGCGCGGGACCAAGGTCGTGGTGGCGGCACCGTCGTATTGGAACGCCCACGGTCGGCCGGAGCATCCCCGCGATCTGGAGCGGCACAATTGCCTCGTCCTGTCGACGCTGACCGGGCAGCAGGCCTTCTGGGCGTTTCGGGCGGGGGACGAGCGGTTCCGGGTCCGGGTCTCGGGCGACCGCCATGTGAACGACGGCATGGCGCTCAGGGACTGGGCCGTGGCGGGGGCGGGGGTTGCGCTGAAGTCCAGCTTCGACGTGGCCGCCGACATCGCCGCCGGGCGGCTGGAGCCGGTGCTGGAGGGCTTCACCCGCGAGGCCACGAACCTCTATGCCGTCTCTCCGTCGCGCGCCTACGAGGCCCGGCGGGTACGGCTCTTCCTCGACCATCTGGGCGCGGGACTGGAGGGCTGACCGCCGCCCGCGGGGGCGACGGTCGGGAGGGATCAGGCAGCGGCCTTCGGCAGCGGCACCGGCGTCGGCAGGGGCTGGCCCGCGAAATGCGCGGCGAGATTGTCCACCACCAGCTGCGACATGGCCTCGCGCGTTTCCACCGTGCCGGAGGCGTGGTGCGGGTAGAGCACGGCCGTGGCCAGCGTCGCGAAGGCGGGATCGGGGGTGGGCTCGTTCTCGAAGACGTCGAGGCCCGCGGCCCCCAGCTTGCCCGATTGCAGCAACTCGATCAGCGCCGCCTCGTCCACGACAGAGCCGCGGGCGATGTTCACGAAGATGCCCTTGGGCCCGAGCGCCTCCAGCGCGGCGCGGCTGACGAGGCCCTTGGTCTCCGGCCCGCCGGCAGCGGCGGCAACGATCACGTCGGCCTCGGCGGCAAGCGCCTCGGGCGTGGGGTAATAGGCGTAGGGCACGTCCTTGGGGCTGCGACCGGAATAGGCGATCGTCATGCCGAAGGCCTCGGCCCGGTCGGCGATGGCCTGACCGATGCGGCCCAGCCCGACGACGCCCAGCGTCTTGCCCTTCAGCGCCATGGTCAGCGGCATCGGCCCCTTGGCCCAGGCCCCGGAGCGGACGTGCGCCTCGCCCTGTGGCAGTTGGCGCGCGGCGGCGAGCAGCAGCATCAGCGCGGTATCGGCCACGTCATCGGTCAGCACGTCGGGGGTGTTGGTCACGGCGATGCCATGCTCGGCGCAGGCGGCGAGGTCGATCTTGTCGTAACCCACCGAGGAGGTGGAGACGATCTTGCACTTCGGCAGCGCCTCGGCCTGCGCGCGGGTGAAACCGACGGAGCCGACGGTCACGGCGGCTTCGATCCGGGGGCCGACCTCCGCGAGGAAGGCGGCCTTGTCCGCGGCCTTGTCGAGGCGGTGGAGGTCATAGGCGGCCTCCAGCTGGGCCATCTGGTTGGGGAGCAGCGGGGCGATGATGAGCACCTGGGGTTTCATGAGGGTCTCCTTGGCTGGTGCCTGGGCGCGCCGGGGCAGCGCATGGGGGTGGTGGCCAGTGTGGTGGCCGGTCTTTTGGGGCCGATATTCTGGTCCGGCAGTTTTTGGCCGGCGTGCCGGCCGATGGTCGGGCCTCTCGGTCGAGGCCCTGAAAGCGCCCCTGATAGAGCCCGTGATCGGGGCCGCCCTTGGTCCGCAGTCCGGCCTCTGCGGAGCGGATCGGGACAGCGGCCTCGCGGTCCCGGTCCTGCGGCGGCCCGGTGCGGGCCGCCCTGCGGTGTCAGGTCTCGGCGTCGCGGGCGCGCCTGCGGCGCTCGGCCAGCGTGGACGCCGTGGCGAGATCGTCGCTTTCGGCCTTGGTGGTTGCGCCCGAGGGGCGGGTGGCGGTCTTGCGGCGCGCGCCATCGGGGGCCACGCCCGCATCCCGCGGCAGGATCAGGCGCGTCACCTCGGTCCGGCGCAAGCCCAAAGTGCTTGTCCTGTCAAAGATTTCCCGGCTCACGTCGGCTTCTGCCCGCGGGCTGAGCAGCACTTCCATCCGGGTGACCGGGCGGGATTTCTTGCCCTGCGCCTGCAAAAGCGTCAGGTCCACGACACCGGGCAGGGCGCGCAACGCCTCCACCGCCCAGCCGATTTCCTCGCCGGTCATGTCGTCCAGATCGCAGGCCAGCTGCACCACGCGGTCGCTGTCCGGTCCGCCCGCGCCCTCGGGAACCGTGATTGCTGGAGCGGTTGTCTCGAAGGCGGTGACGCGCAGGACATTGGGCCGGTCGGGCAGGGTGCGCGTGCCCGCGCCCATGCCGCTGGTGGTCAGCCGGCCCGGCGGACGGCTGCCGTGGGCGCCCGCCGTCAGATGGGCAATGATCGCAGCACCGGTGGGCGTGACCCGCTCGCCCGCCACGCCATCGTCGATCCAGTCGTAACCTTCGAGGATCTTCGCCGTCGCCGGGGCCGGGACCGGCAGCATCCCGTGGGCCGTCTTCACGAGGCCCGCGCCAAGGGGCAGGGGCGCCACGGACCATGTCGCGCCCTCCAGCGCCGCCGCGATGGAGCCCGCGGCGGTGACATCCATCAGGCTGTCCCAGTCGGCCAGTTCGTGGAAATGCACCTCCTCGAGCGGCAGGTCATGGGCCGCGGCCTCTGCGAGGGCGATGCGGTGCAGGATGGCACAGGCCGCGGCCGCGGTGCCGGAGGCGAGCGGTGCCTCCTCGATCCGGGCCCGCAGGGCACGGTATGTGGTGTCGTGGGAGTGGCTATGGGAATGGCCATGTGCATGTGCGTGGGCATGGGAATGACCGTGGTCATGTCCCTCTGCGGGGCCGTGCGCGTGATGCGGGTGGTGGGCCCCGTCGTGCTCGTGGCCATGTTCATGCCCGTGATCATGCGTATGCCCGTGCCCGTGATCATGCACGTGATCATGCCCGTGCGCCTCCGCCTGCGCATGGCCATGACCGTGGGGATGGTCCTGTGCCCCTGCGTCCGACGCGCCCGTGTCCAGCCCGAAACGCTTCACCGCCATGCCGCCGCTCATGCCGGTGTCCAGCTGGGCATGGCCTGCCTCGGCGGGCAGCACGGCGGCGCAATCGGCCATCACGCGGGCGGTGAGATGGGGGAAGGCATCCAGCAGCGCGGCCACGAACATGTCGCCCGCCGCTCCGCCGAGCGGATCGAGATGGAGGTGCAGACGCGCGCCCATGCCGAGGTCCCGCATCAATGGGTCTCGGGCCAGGGGTTCGCGATCCGCCCGTTCTCGAAGCGCATCTCCTCCAGCTCGCCCACCACCTCGAAGCCGGGGCGGCCTTCCAGTTCGGGCAGCATCGCCTCGGAGACGTAGAGATAGCCCAGGTGCAGCGTATTCGGGATGCGGATCAGCTTGCACATGCGCAGGTCCGCCGCCTCGCAGGTCTTCACCACCGCCTGGATGGCAGAGCGGTCGTCGGGCATGACCATGGGCATCTTGGCCTGCATCAGCACCGTGGAGGTGAGCGAGTTGGCATAGACCGCCTCGCGGTCGAAGGCCGCCTCCAGCCGTTCGGTCACCACGTCGGCCCGCGCCGCGCCATTGCCGTTGCCGGCGGATTGCGGCGAGAGTTCCAGCGCGGCAAGCCGCTTGATGTTGATCGTCGCCTGTCGCTGCATCTTCTGCGAGGAGAAGCGGTGCGTGATGTTCGGGTCCATGCCGGTGCCGGAGAACTCCTTGCCGATCATGTCCACGACGAGCACGTCCAGCTCGCCCTCAGCCACTGGTGCCTCGGGATCGCCGAGGGGCAGGCGGGGCATGTTGGCCATCGCCTCCTGAAGGAAGGGCTGTTCCGCCTCGATCAGCCCCTCGCTGTCCAGCACCACGACCTTGGCCAGCTGGTCATAGGCGTTCTCGATCGAGCCTAGCCCGAAGAGCACCTTGCAGGTCGCCAGCTTCACCCTTGCCTGCATGTCCACGTAGATCGGCACGTTGTCGATGCCGCGGGAATGGCAGCTTTCCGCGCCCGATTGCTTGCCGAGCCCGATGGAGAGCATCTTGGCCAGCCCGCTCTCGTTCGGGGCGCGGAAGGAGGTATGCGGCTTGATCCGGTTGAAGAGCACGATGCCGTCAGCCTCGTAGGCGCGCTTGTCGATCCGCACGACCATGCCGTTTTCCAGCGTGCCGACCTCGACCGTCTCCATCGAGGAGCGGATTTCGCAGTCCATCGAGGCCTCGGTCACGCCCAGCTTTTCCAGCACCTTGACCTGGCCCTCGGCGGTGGCACCGCCGTGGCTGCCCATGGCGGGCACGATGAAGGGATGGGCGCCGCGGGCCTTGATCTCGTCGATCAGCGCGCGCAGCAGCTCGGGAAAGACAGCGATGCCGCGGCTGCCGGCGGTGACGGCGATGGACATGCCGGGCTTGATCTTGCCCACGCAGTCGGCCCCGGCCATGGCGTCGCGCACCGCGGCCGCCGGGTCGTCGATCCGGGTGGCGGGGAAGGTCTGCTTGCAGAGCACGATGCGCGGCAGCACCGTGTCCTCGACCAGTTTCACGTAATTCGGTTTCGCGCCGTCCAGCATGGTCCGATCCTCCCTAGACCCATATCCTCGTGTCGCAGAGCCGGGCGGGGCCGAGACCACTCCCCGGCTGCCCGCCCGTCCGCTTGATCCGCCGTCCGTGCCGGACCTTTGCGGGCCCCGCTCCTCCCGAACGCGGATCGAAGGGCCCGCCGCAGCGGACCCGTGTGTCTGGGCCCCGGTGTCTGGGCCCCGGTGTCTGGGCCCCGGTGTCTCGGCCCTGCCTGTCGCCCCGGTGTTTCGCCCCGGTGTCTCGACCCCGTGTTTCGGCCCGCTTCTCTCAGGCTGTATCTGTCGGGCCGTTCATCTCGGGCCGGGTGTCGTAGCCCCAAATTTTCAGCCCCAGATTTTTAGGCCGCGGTCTTCCGTCCCAAGGCCTTCACCCTGCCAGCCTCAGCCCGTCACGCCGATCGGCCAGGGGGCGAATTCCTCTTCCCCCACGCCGAGCGCTTCGGACTTGCTCTTCTCGCCCGAAGCGATCCGCAGGATGTGCTGGAAGATATCCTCGCCCATCTCGTCCAGCGTCTTGGTGCCGTCGACGATCTCGCCGCAGTTGATGTCCATGTCCTCGACCATCTTGGTGAACATCGGCGTGTTCGAGGCCAGCTTGATGGTCGGCGAGGGGTAGGAGCCGAAGCAGGAGCCGCGCCCGGTGGTGAAGCAGATCAGGTTCGCGCCGCCGGCGATCTGCCCCGTGGCCGAGACCGGATCGAAGCCGGGGGTGTCCATGAAGACGAAGCCCTTCTCGACCACCGGTTCGGCGTAGCGATAGACCTCCATCAGCCCGGTGGTGCCGCCTTTCTTGGAGCCGCCCAGCGATTTCTCCAGCACGTTGGCGAGGCCGCCCGCGTTGTTGCCGGGGCTGACGACGCCGTTGATCTGGGTGTCCTTGCCCTTGGTGTACTCCAGCCACCAGTCCATCCGCTCGACCAGCTTGCGGCCCACGGCCTCGCTGCGCGCGCGCCGGGTCAGCAGGTGTTCGACGCCGAAGATCTCGGGCGTTTCCGACAAGATGGCGGTGCCGCCGTTGCGGATCAGGATATCCGCCGCACGCCCCAGCGCCGGGTTCGCCGTCAGCCCCGACAGCCCGTCGGAGCCGCCGCATTGCATCCCGATGGTGATATGTTCGGCCGAGCAGGGCTCACGCTCGATCTTGTTGGCCTCGTCCAGCATCGTGCGGACGGCGGCCTTGCCGTCCTTGATCGCCTGGGCGGTGCCGCCCACGTGCTGCATGGTCACCGTGTGCAGCATCTTGCCCTCGGCGAGGCTCTGCTCCTCGAAGAACTGCACCAGGTTGTTGCGCTCGCAGCCCAGCGAACAGACCACCGCGCCCACCATGTTGGGGTGGCGGATATAGCCTGCCAGCGTGCGGCGCAGCAGGTCCATCGGCTCGCCGGTCAGTTCCATCCCGCAGCCGCTTTCATGGATGAAGGGGATGACGCCGTCGACGTTGGGCCAGTCTTCCATGCGCTCTTCGTCGAAATAGTTCGCGATCTTGCGTGCCACGGTGGCGGAGCAGTTCACGGTGACGAAGAGGCCGATGTAGTTGCGCGTGCCGACCTTGCCGTTCGCGCGCTTGATGCCTTGGAAGGTGGCGCGCTGCTCGGGCGGCAGGATCTCGGTCGGGACGTAGTCGCGGGCGAAGGCATAGTCCTTCTCGACCGCGTCGAACTTGATGTTGTGGCTGTGCAGCCAGTCGCCCGCCGCGATGTCATGGGCGGCATAGCCGATGACGGTCTCGAACTTCAGGATCGGCGCGCCGGCCTGGATCGGGCGCGTGGCGACCTTGTGGCCCTGGGGCACGTCGTGGTTGGCGGTGACGCCCTCCGTGGGCAGCGCCGTGCCGGCCGGGATCTCGCGGATCGCGACAACGATGTTGTCGCCGGGGCTCAGGCGCAATACGGGGGATCTGGGCTCGGTCTCGGCCAGCGTCTCGGTCATGGTGTCCTCCCTCTGGGTGGCGTGGCTGTCGACAAGGGAATCGACAGGGGCTGCCCATCTGATATATTAGATCTATCAGTCAGTCGGAAAGGCGGCAATGCAGGAATTGATCGGATCGGCGATGAGCCGCAGCACCAGCGGGCTTGCGGAAAGCTTCGGGCTCTCGGACACGGGGGCGGGGCTCTTCGAGGGCGGGCCCGCGGGACGCACCGTCTACGAGGTGCTGCGGACGCGGATCGTGCGGCTGGACCTGCCGCCGGGCACCTCGCTGCCCCGGGCGGAGCTTGCCAAGACCTTCGGGGTCAGCCTGACGCCGCTGCGCGACGCGCTGCAACAGCTGGCCGAGGAGGGCCTGGTGCGGATCTTCCCGCAGTCCAAGACGCTGGTCGCGCCGATCGACGTGCCGCAGGTGCGCGAGGCGCAGTTCCTGCGGCTGGCGCTGGAGACGGAAGTGGTGCGCCAGCTGGCCTCCGAGGGGATCTCCGACGCCGATCTGGCGCGGCTGCGCTCGATCCACGCGCTGCAGGAGAGCCTGGCCGGGGATGCTGCCGCCGTGCCGACCTTCCAGGAACTCGACGAGCTTTTCCACCAGGCGCTTTTCGCCGCAGCGGGGCACGAGCAGAGCCAGCGGGTCATGCGCTCCCGCGCCGGTCACCTCGACCGGCTGCGGCGCATCTTCCTGCCCGATGACGGCGCGCCCACGGATACGGGACCGGTGCGCATGGACGCGGTGCTCGGCGGCCACGCCGACATTCTCGACGGGATCGCGGCCGGGGACGTGAGCGCGGCCACCACGGCGCTGCGGGCCCACCTTCAACGCACGGTGGACCGGATATCGGAGAAGCGCGCGGCCTACCCGGATTATTTCGGCTGATCCTTCATCTTTCCCCAAATACCTCCGGGGGAGGCGCCGCATCGCGGCGCCCGGGGGCAGAGCCCCCGACGCGCCCCCGCAGGAGGCGCGCTTCGGATTTTTCGAAAAATCCGGTCCGGAAAATTCGAATTTTCCGGGGGGCGGCGGAAGTGGACTGCGGTGTGGCTGAGAGCGGCGCCGAAAAGTCTTGAAACAAGACTTTTCCCAAGAATTTTTCTTAAAATTCTTGGTGTTCCGGGGGGGGAGCTGAGGCGCTGGTAGGAGAACGAAGAAGGGGGGCTGTCTGCCCCCCTGTCGCTGCGCGACACCCCCCAAGGATATTTCGGAGCGAAAGATGCTCAGCGGTTGTTGGCCTTGCGCCAGGCGGCGAACTTGTCGAGGTTCTCCTGCTTGGTGCCGGGATAGAGGCCGATGATCGCGGCGCCCTCCTTGACCTGCTCCACCACGAAATCCTCGTAGGCGGTCATCTCGGTAGCCTCGTCGGCCACTTCCTCGGCGAGATGCGCAGGGATCACGATGACGCAGTCGTCGTCGCCCACGATGATGTCGCCGGGGAAGACCGGGGCGTCACCGCAACCGATGGGCACGTTGATCTCGATCGCCTCGTGCAGCGTCAGGTTCGTGGGACTGGAGGGGCGCTGATGGTAGCAGGGCATGTCCAGCTGGGCGATCGTGGCGGCATCGCGCAACCCGCCGTCGGTGACGACACCGGCGCCGCCGCGCATCATCAGCCGGGTCAGCAGGATGTCGCCCGCCGAGGCCGCCCGGGGGTCCTTGCGGCTGTCCATCACGAAGACATGGCCCTCGGGGCAGGTCTCGATGGCGACGCGCTGCGGATGCTCGGGGTTGCGGAATTCGACCAGCTGGTTGCGGTCCTCCCGGGCGGGCATGTAGCGCAGGGTAAAGGCGGGGCCGACCATGTTGCGGCCCTTGGGCCCCACCGGGTGGACGCCCTGGATCACCTGGCTGCGCAACCCGCGCTTGTAGAGCGCGGTGGCCAGCGTCGCCACCGAGACCTGCATCAGTTTTTCCTTGGTTTGCGGGTTCATGCGGCCTCTCCCTTTGCCAGACCGTTGGCTTTCATGAAGGCGTCGAGCGCCGTCTGCTGCTTCTCCGTCAGCGGCCAGGCCGAAGGCGGCCGGGTCGGGCCGCAGTCGTGGCCCTGCGCGATCAGAGCGGCCTTCACGCCCGTCACGTTGGTGCCGTTCAGCTCTTCCGCGCGGATGTCCTCGAAGACTCGCATCTCGGAGATGAGCCGGTTGGCGAGCGCATAGTCGCTGGCCTCCAGCGCGGCGTGGATCGCCATGGAGCGTTCCGGCCAGACGTTGATCAGGCCGGAGGTGAAGCCGCGTGCGCCGACCGCGTAGAGCGGCGGGGCCCAGACCTCCGCCAGGCCGCCGACCCAGACGATGTGGTCGGGGCAGATGTCGATGCAGCGCGCCAGCATCATCGGGTTGGGCGTGGCCCATTTGACGCCCTGCACGCCCTCGATCTCGCAGAGCCGGGCGATGCCGGCGGCGCCCATGGCGTCGTTGCGCAGGTAGAGCATCACCGGCAGCCCGCCGGAGGCCTCGCGCACGGCCTTGATGTACTCCTCGGTCCCGCGGGGCGAGACGAAGGGATCGGGCGGCTGGTGGATCATCAGCGCGGCGGCCCCGGCCTCGGCGCTTTCTTTCGCCAGTCGGCAGGCATCGCGGATGCCGCGCCCGACGCCGGCCAGCAGCGGGGTACGGTTGTCGAGAAGGGCGGCCACCTCGCGCACCATGGTGCAGGCCTCGTCGGTGGTGAGCGCGTAGAATTCGCCGGTGTTGCCGTTCACCACGGGCAGGTGGACACCGGCCGCAACCACGCGGTCGAGGATCGGGGCCAGCTTGGCGGGCGCGATCTCGCCCTTGTCGTCATAGGGCGTCACGAGGATGCCGGAGATGCCGCGCAGGGCAGTTTGCAGGTCGTGGGTCATGATCTGCTCCTTAGAAGATGTCGGGCTCGGGCGCCTTGGCGCCGAAGTCGTGGGTCAGGTAGTCGAAGTCGCAGCCCTCGTTGGCCTGACCGACGTGGCGCTGGAACATGTAGCCATAGCCACGGTCATAGCGCGGGGCAGGGGCGACCCAGGCCGCCTTGCGCGCGGCAAGTTCCTCGTCGCTGATCAGCATGTCGAGGGAGCGGTTCTCGAGGTCGAGGCGTACGATGTCGCCGGTCTTGAGCAGCGCCAGCGGGCCGCCGATGAAGCTTTCGGGCGCCACGTGCAGGACGCAGGCCCCATAGGAGGTGCCGGACATCCGCGCGTCCGAGATCCGCAGCATGTCGCGGTGGCCCTGCTTGATCAGCGCCTTGGGGATCGGCAGCATGCCCCATTCCGGGAAGCCGGGACCGCCCTGGGGACCTGCGTTGCGCAGGACCAGCACGTGATCCGGCGTGACCTCGAGGTCCTCGTCGTCGATCGCCTTCTTCATCTCGGGGTAGCTGTCGAAGACCAGTGCCGGGCCCTCGTGCTGGTAGTACTTGGGATTGCAGGCGGCGGGCTTGATCACCGCGCCGTCGGGGCAGAGGTTGCCGCGCAGCACGGCGAGCGAGCCCTCGTGGTAGACCGGGTTGTCGAGCGGGCGGATCACGTCGTCATTGTAGACCACCGCGTCCTTGATGCCCTCGTCCAGCGATTTGCCGGTGACGGTGATCGCGGTGCGGTCGAGCTTGTCGCCCAACTGGTTCATCAGCGCGCGCAGGCCACCTGCATAGAAGAAGTCTTCCATCAGGTAGGTATCGCCGAGCGGGCGGATGTTGGCGATCAGCGGCGTGGAGCGGCCGAGCGCGTCGAGGTCGTCGAGCGTCAGCGCCACGCCGGCGCGGCGCGCCATGGCCAGCAGGTGGACGACGGCGTTGGTGGAACAGCCGGTCGCCATGGCGACGACGGCGGCGTTCTTCACCGCCTCGGGGGTGATGATCTTCTCGGGGGTCAGGTCTTCCCAGACCATTTCGACCGCACGCCGTCCACAGGCCGCCGACATCCGCTTGTGCCCCGCATCCGCCGCCGGGATCGAGGAGGCGCCGGGCAGGCAGAGGCCCATGGATTCCGCGATTGCGGTCATGGTGGAGGCTGTGCCCATGGTCATGCAGTGGCCGTAGGAGCGGGCGATGCCGCCCTCGACGCCCAGCCATTCCTGGTCCGAGATATTGCCCGCGCGGCGTTCATCCCAGAATTTCCACGCGTCGGAGCCGGAGCCGAGGATCTTGCCCGCATAGTTGCCGCGCAGCATGGGCCCGGCGGGCAGGTAGATGAAGGGCACGCCCGCGGTGATCGCGCCCATGGTCAGGCCGGGGGTGGACTTGTCGCAGCCGCCCATCAGCACCACGCCGTCAAGCGGGTGGGAGCGGATCGTCTCTTCCGTCTCCATGGCGATCATGTTGCGGTAGAGCATCGAGGTCGGCTTGGTGAAGCTCTCGTCGATGGAGATCGTCGGGATCTCGACCGCGAGGCCACCGGCCTGGGCCACGCCCTTCTTCACCTCTTCCGCCCGCTGGCGGAAGTGCAGGTGGCAGGGGTTCATCTCGGACCATGTGTTCAGGATGCCGATGATCGGCTTGCCTTCCCAGTCCTCGGGCGCGAGGCCCATCTGCATCATGCGGCTGCGGTGTCCGAAGCTGCGCAGGTCATCCGGCGCGAACCAGCGCGCGGAGCGCAGATCAGCCGGGGTTTTGCGGGTATCGCCCATGAATTCCTCCCTCTTTCGCCTGCTGGCGGGGGCCGGTCCGGGACCGGCGACTCGGTGCTTGCCCGAACTGATATATTACCGTATCAGGTGGATTGTCGAGGGGCGATCTGCCCCGACCTGAATTGGAGGAGAACCGCAGATGCCGTCGCAACCGCTCAAGGGAGTACTGAAACCGGGGGCGCGCCTGCCCGGGATCTGGCTGTCGCTCTGTTCGTCCACTGTGACCGAGATCGCGTCGGGATCGGGCGTGGACTGGCTGCTGGTGGACATGGAGCACGCGCCCAACGACCTGAGCCAGATCACCGATCAGCTGCGCGCCGCCCGGGGGGCTGCCGGCACCTCCACCGCCGAGGTCATCGTGCGCCCGCCGTCCTCGGATCAGACCATGACCAAGCGGCTGCTCGACATCGGGGCGCGCAATATCATGTTCCCGATGATCCAGACCGCCGAGGACGCCGCCCGCGCGGTCAGCTGGACGCGCTACCCGCCCCATGGCGTGCGGGGTATCTCGGCCACGATCCGCGCCAACGACTACGCGCGGCAGGGCGACTACCTGACACGCTACGCCGACGAGATCTGCGTGATCGTGCAGGTCGAAACCCCCGAGGCCGTCGCCAATATCCCCGAGATCGCCGCCGTGCCCGGCGTGGATGCGATCTTCATCGGGCCGGGCGACCTGTCGGCGGCCATGGGCTATGCCGGGCAGGTGGGGGCCGAGCCGGTGCAGGCGCTGATCAAGGAGGCGGTCGCGGCGATCCACGCAGGCGGCAAGGCCGCCGGCATCCTCGGCTACGGCGAGGCGGTGGCGCGCAAGTTCTTCGACGATGGTATCGAATTCGTGGCCATCGCGGGTGACGCCTGGCTGCTGGCGCGCGAGATGGACGGTCTGGTGTCGCGGCTCAAGCCGTAAATCGGATCCCGCACAGGACCGATTGGCAGACAAAGGGCAGGGCGGGTGCGCCCTGCCGTTTCATCTTTCCTGTTATCCCGGTGGACCGCTGCGCCCTGCCGGGCGCCGCAGCCTCAGCTGAAGAAATCCGGATGCGCGGCCCGCTGCTCCTCGACCCGTGCCACCGTGCGGCTGAGGTGATCGCGCATGGCGACCATCGCCGCCGCCGGGTCGCGGGCCTCGATCCCGTCGAGGATCTCGCCATGGCCCCGCAGGATATAGGCGATCTTCTCGCCCGAGGGCGGATCGAGCCGCCGCAAGCGGTTCAGGTGGCCGGAGCGCGCGCGGATCAGGGCGTGGATGCCGCCCTGTCCGATCCCGTCGAAGAGCGTCTGGTGAAAGACCTCGTCCAGCTCCTGGAACACCGCCATCTGCGCCGGGTCGCCTTTCACCGCGTCCTGCATCCGCAGGAGCGAGCGGGCGCGGGCCAAGGTCTCCTTCGGCGGCTCTTCGGCGAGCCGGCGCACCAGTTCGATCTCCACCGCCGTGCGCAGGAAATGCGCCTCGTAGATCTGCGGCACGTCGATCTTGGTCACCACGGTCTTGGACTGCGGATAGACCTTCACGAGGCCTTCCTGCTCCAGCCGCTGCATCGCCTCGCGGATCGGCGTCTGGCTCACGTCATAGCGCTGCGCCAGCTCCGCGCGCAGGAAGGGCGTGCCCGGCGGAAGCTCCAGCGCGATGATCCGGCGGCGCAAATCCTCGAAGACACGGGTCGCGGCAGAGCCGCCCGCAGGTCGTTCAGGCGCCAGAAAACCCAGATTTGTCATTGCCTTGTCCCCTCATGCTCGCCCGATACGCTAACCCGTGCCGCAGGGCGGCGCAACGTGACCCCGCCGGTTGACGGATTGGGTGAATTAAAATATTAGTGCACATGAAACGCAAGATACCATCTCTCGGGAGGGGACCATGGACGGAAACGCACTTCACTTCACACCGCACGGCAAGCATCTGATCGCAGGCGACTGGGTCGAGGGCCCGTCGCACTTCAAGAACGAGCCCTTCGAGGGGCCGCAGCACGATTTCTCCGTCGGCACCGTGGACCATGTGGATGCCGCCTGCGAAGCCGCGGAAGAGGCCTTCTGGACCTACGGCTATTCCACCCGCGAGGAACGCGCGATCTTCCTCGAGACCATCGCCGACGAGATGGAAGCCCGCGCCGAGCAGATCACCGAGATCGGGCACCGCGAATCCGGTCTTCCCGTGGCCCGGATGCAGGGCGAGCGTGGCCGTACCACCGGTCAGCTGCGTCTCTTCGCGCAGCACATCCGCGACGGCGCCTACCTCGACATCCGCCACGACAAGGCGCTGCCGGACCGTGAGCCGCTGCCGCGTCCCGACATCAAGCTGATGCAGCGCCCGATCGGCCCCGTCGCCGTTTTCGGCGCCTCGAACTTCCCGCTGGCCTTCTCCACCGCCGGGGGCGACACCGCCGCCGCCCTCGCCGCGGGCTGCCCCGTTGTGGTCAAGGGCCACTCCGCCCATCCCGGCACCGGCGAGATCGTGGCCGAGGCGATCCACGCCGCCATCGAACGCTGCAAGCTGCACCCCGGTGTCTTCTCGCTCATCCAGGGCGGCAACCGCCAGGTCGGCAGCGCGCTCGTCCAGCACCCGCTGATCAAGGCCGTGGGCTTCACCGGTTCGCTGGCCGGGGGCCGGGCGCTCTTCGACCTCTGCGCGCAGCGGCCCGAGCCGATCCCCTTCTTCGGGGAACTGGGCTCGGTCAACCCGATGTTCATGATGCCCGAAGCGGTCAAGGCCCGCTCTGCCGAAATGGGGGCCGGCTGGGCCGGGTCGCTGACCATGGGCGCGGGCCAGTTCTGCACCAATCCCGGCATCGCCGTGGTCGAGAAGGGCGCCGCCGGCGATGCCTTCGTGAACGCCGCCCGCGTCGCGCTGGATCAGGTGGGTGAACAGGTCATGCTGACCGACGGCATCGCCAAGGCCTATCGCGACGGCAAGGCCCGTTTCGACGGTCGCAACGCCGTGCGCCCGCTGCTGACCAAGGATGCCGGCACCCGCGGTGCACTGCCGAACCTCTATGAAACCGACGCCGAGACCTACCTGCAGGATCACGCGCTCGGCGAGGAGGTCTTCGGCCCGCTCGGCCTCGTGGTGCGGGTGAACTCGATCGACGAGATGGTCGGCCTCGCCAAGGGGTTCGAGGGCCAGCTGACTGCGACGATCCACATGGACGATGGGGACGCCGACGACGCCCGCCGCCTGCTGCCGGTGCTGGAACGCAAGGCCGGTCGCGTGCTGGTCAACGGCTTCCCGACCGGTGTCGAGGTCTGCGATGCCATGGTCCATGGTGGTCCGTACCCGGCCTCCACCAACTTCGGCGCGACCAGCGTCGGCACGATGTCGATCCGCCGCTTCCTGCGCCCGGTGAGCTACCAGAACGTGCCGGCCTCGATCCTGCCTGCGGACATGAAGTGAGAGCGGTACGATGATTGCACCGAACGACCTGCGTGAAACGATCCGCACCGGGCTGCTGTCCTTCCCGGTGACGCCCTTCGACGATCAGGACCGCTTTGCGCCCAAGCCTTTCGCCGCGCATCTCGACTGGCTTTCCTCCTATCCGGTGGCCGGCCTGATCGTGGCCGGCGGCACGGGGGAGCTCTTCTCCCTCACCCCCGACGAGGTGGTCGAGGTGGTGAAGGTCGCCCGTCAGGTGGCAGGCGATGCGCCCGTGATCGCGGGCTGCGGCTATGGCACAAGGATGGCCTGCGACATGGCGCAGGCGATCGAAGCGGCAGGCGGCGACGGCATCCTGCTGCTGCCGCACTACCTGACCGAGGGCCCGCAGGAAGGTGTTGCAAACCGCATCCGCGCGGTTTGCAAATCCACCAACATGGGCGTCATCGTCTACAACCGCGGCGCCTCGCGCGTCTCGGCCGAGACGCTGGAGCAACTGGCGGAGGAATGCCCCAACCTGATCGGCTTCAAGGATGGCACCGGCGACATCGACACGGTGCGCCGGGTGACGATCCAGATGGGCGACCGGCTGTCCTACATCGGCGGGATGCCCACGCACGAGCTTTTCGCGCAGGCCTATCGCGGGGCGGGGATGCCGACCTATTCCTCGGCCGTCTTCAACTTCGTGCCCGAAACGGCGCTGAGCTTCTTCGATGCCTTCAGCAAGGGCGACGACGCCACCTGCGAGCGGCTGCTGCGGGAGTTCTACTATCCGTTCGCCAAGATCCGCGACCGCTGCGCCGGTTACGCGGTCTCGGCGATCAAGGCGGGCGTCAGCCTGCGCGGCTTCGAGACCGGCCCGGTGCGCGCTCCGCTCACCGACCTGACCGAGGAAGAGCGTGGCATGATGGAAGACCTGATCGCCGGGCGAAAGTGACAGGGGGCGTTCGATGGGTCCCGGGTTGTCGGGCCCGATTGAGCAGGTCCAGTTTGCGCAACCCCTGCTGATCAGACCTGGTTGATCAGACCAGGTCGATCGGGGCTGAAGTGGCCGGGCCCACCTGATCGGCCACGCCAGTCAGTCATGTCCAATGCAAGACCCATCGGCCCCGCACATTCCGTGTGGGGCCGGTGGCGTTAGGGCGCGCGTTTTTTGAGCGGCGGCCGCTGAGTGGAGGCCGGTCCCGAGGCCGGTGGGGGCAGCAGGCTTGCCGTAGGTGCCTTCAGGGGGTGCTTTGCAAATCTCCAGTGCGCTGTTTGCAAAGTTGGATCGGCCACGCGGATGGGGCGGGTTGCTTTGCAAACCACCTCTCGCGGCTTTGCAAACTGCTGATTGGGGCGGCTTACAGGACAGCGATGTCATCAAGGATCGCAGGTGCCGCCGCTGGGGGAGGTCAAGGTCTCTTGCGTCTACATGACCCGCAGTGGCCCATGTCTTGGGGCGTTTGCGTGGCGTTGTGGATCAGGCGGCCTGAGCGTCGCGCGTGACACGCCGGCCGCCTCACCCCAGACACCATCCGGGACCTCGTGGGTCATTCATACCAGACGCCGTCGGTGACCTCGCGGATCAATCGTCCCGGGCGGTGTCGGTGACCCGCTGGCGCGCCTGAAGCAGGTGGTAGGCCATGGTCAGTCCGGCGGCTTCGCCATCACGGGACTTGATCGCCTCCAGCACCTGTCGGTGTTCTCGCGCGACCCGGTCGATCCGCGCCTGCGTGCCGCCCCGGGTGATGTTCTGCGCCACCTGGATCGTGCGCTCGGCTACCTCGCGGATCGCGGTCAGCATTGTGACGAAGACCTCGTTCCCGCTGGCCTCGGCCACGGCGAGGTGAAAGTCGTAGTCCGCATCCAGAGAGGGCGCGCGCACCTGCATCGAGGCTTCGAGCCGCTCCAGCGCCGCCTCGATCTTGGCAATGTCGCGGGGCTCGGCGCGGATGGCGGCGAGGCGGGCGGTTTCCTTCTCCAGCACGATCCGCGCTTCCATGGCCCGCATCAGGCCCGAGACGCTGTCCGCCGTGGTGAACTCGATCAGCCCCTGTGGCGGCCGCTTGCGCACGAAGGAGCCGACACCGCGACGGGCCTCGATCAGACCGTCCTCCTGCAGCTTGCGCAGGGCTTCGCGGACAACGGGGCGGGAGACCTCGAAGGCGGAGCAGATCTGGTTCTCGGAGGGCAGCTTCTCGCCCTGCGTCAGGGTGCCCGAGACGATCTGTTCGAGGATCTGGCCATAGAGCTGGTCCGAGAGCGTCTTGCGCTTGCGGATCGTCAGCTTGCCGTTGTCCATTCCGATGCCACCCGTTGCCGTGGACCCGGCGCGGGCCCCCGTGATGGGGGGTATTATCCGCAGGCTGTCCGACATGTCAAAAGCCGTCGGGGGGTGCAGGGCGCGCCGCCCGGTCCGATGGGGCGCCGGATGCGGCGTCAGGCGTACGGGGGGCGGGTGTCCCGGTCACACGGGCGAACCGCAGCGCGGCGCAGGCGGCGCCATAGCCGTTGTCGATATTGGTCACGAGGATGCCCGGCGCGCAGCTGGCCAGCGTGGCGTTCAGCGCCGTCTGGCCGCCCGCCGCCACGCCATAGCCGACCGAGGTGGGCACCGCGATCACCATGCCCGGCACGAGGCCCGCCACCACCGAGGGCAGCGCCGCATCCATGCCGGCGAAGACGATGACGACCTGCATGGATTTCAGCAGCTCCTCCTGCCGCAGCAGGCGCCAGAGCCCGGCCACGCCCACGTCGGCCACCATGGTCGCGGAGAGGCCGGAATAGGCCAGCACGCGCTGCGCCTCTACCGCCGGGCCCGCATCCGAGGTGCCCGCACTGACCAGCGCCACCCGCGGGGTCACGGCCTGCGGCGGCAGCGCCCCGAGGATCGCGGTCCGAGAGAGCGGGCAATAGTCGATGGCCGCGCGCTGCGCCTCGGGCAGGGCGGCGTGCTGATCGCGGGTCAGGCGGGTCAGCAGCAGGCGTCGGCCCTCGGCGATGGCATCGCCGAGGATGGCCGAGACCTGCGCGACGGTCTTGAACTCCGCCAGCACGGCCTCCTCCAGCCCGATGCGCAGCTGGCGGTCGCGGTCGAATGTGACGTTCGGGTCGCTGTCGAAACGGTCCTCAGGCATGGATGAAGGCGCTCCCTCTCTTGTAGGCCCGCAGGCGCAGCGGCAGGTGGGCGGCGTCGTGGGCAGCTGCGACGGCGCGGGCGTGGTCGGTCAACGCGACCTGCGCCTCCGGTGTCAGGGTGGCAAGGGTCGCCGCGTCGATCTCGATCGCGAGGGCATCGGGCAGGCGGCGGCAGCGCAGGGTGACGGCGCCCAGCCGGTCGCGCAGCGCGCTCTCCACCGCGTCGATCAGTGCCAGTTCGGCGGGCTCCACCCGCAGGCCGGTCTCGATCCGGCTGGCGAGGCAGGGGGCGGCGGGCAGGTCCGCCAGATCGCCGAGGCCGAGGCGCCGGGCAAGGGCGCGGACCTCGGATTTCGGCATCTCCGCCTCGACGAAGGGATGCAGGATGGCATGTTCGTCCGCAGCCTGAAGACCGGGGCGGTAATCGCCGAGGTCATCGAGGTTGGTGCCCGCGGCAATGGCCCCGTCGCCCGCCAACTGGCGCAGGGTGCCATAGAGGTTCGACTTGCAGAAGTAGCAGCGGTTCACCGGGTTCGCGCGATAACGCGGATCGGCGAATTCGCCCGCATCGACCAGCCGCAGGGGCAGGGCGCGGGCGGCGGCGAAGTCCTTCACCCGCGCGGTGGCGGCAGCGGGCACGGCGGCGGAGACCGCATGCACCAGCGAGACCTGCCCGTCGCGGGCGAGGGCTGCGGCGGCGGATAGCGTTAGCGAATCGATGCCGCCACTCAGCGCGATGGTCAGCCGGTCGGGCGCCTGCAACGCGTCGTGGAGCGCGGCGGGCAGGGCGGGGCCCTGGGGGCGGGGCGCGCAGGTCACTCCGCCGCCTCGGGCCGGTCGTTGCGGTGCAGGTCGCTCTTCTCGCCCTGGTGGTCCCAGAGCTGCCCCAGCAGGCGGTCGCGCGACAGTTCGAGGTGTTTGCGCATCCGCTTGCGGGCGGCGAACATGTCCTGCTCGGCGATGGCCTCGACGATGGAGCGGTGTTCCTCCGCGGCCTCCCGGCTGTCGCCGCCCCGTTCAAGCGCGCGGTGACGACCGGCCTCGATGGTCTCGCGCAGGCTGGCGCTTAGGTAGTCGTAGAAGGCGAGGTAATAGCTGTTGCGCGTCGCCTCGCAGATCGCCCGGTGGAAACGTAGGTCGGCCTCCACGCCGGCGCGGGCATTCTCGGGGCTGTGCTGCTGCTGCGCCGCGAAGGCCTCGACCGCTTCGCGAATCGTGGCGAGGTCCTCTTCGGTGCGGCGCCGGGCGGCGATGGCGGCGGCCTCGATCTCGGCTCCCATGCGGAGTTCGAGGATCTGGCCGAGTTTCCACCGGTTGTCCACGTCACCCGCGTCGATGGAGAATCCGAGGCGGGAGCGGCTGGCGGCCACGAAGGCCCCGCGGCCCTGCTGGCTGGAGAGCAGCCCCTCTGCTTTCAGCCGGGAAACCGCCTCGCGGATGACGGTGCGGGAGACATTCAGCTCTTGGCAAAGCATGGCCTCGGAGGGCAACATGCTGCCCACGGGCCAGGTGCCGCTGGTCACGTTCTGGCGCAACGCCTCGGTCACCTGATCGCTCAGGGTCGACCCGCGCGTCAGAGACACGGATTTCCCGAATATCTCGCTCATTGAAAGTCTCCTCCGGGGATCGACGGTACACTTGTATTATAAGATGTCAATATGAGGACCTTACAGGTTGAGGTGCCAGGGGAATCGTTTCTGCACCTGCAAAATAAGGGAGTTTCCGCCATATTTTGCTTGGCAAGCACAAAGAGAACCGGGCTTACTTGTATTTTCGTTTGACAAGTTGTCACGTTGTGGGGGAAGTTGCCGGAGACGGCACGCCCGTGTCGTATCAGGGAGGAGCGACGGGCAGGACCATTGGCTATGCGGGAGGAGATCCGCGCAGCCGGCCCTGAGCTCAGTCAGCAAAACTCGGGAGGAGTTACATGTCTCAAGTTCTCAAAGCCGCCCGCGGCGCAGTTGCCGTGGCTGCCATCGTTGCATCCGGGGCCGTGGCCGCACAGGCCGATGAATTCGTGATGGCCACCGGCCAGCAGGGCGGGTCCTGGTTCCCCGTCGGCGGCGCGATCAAGGCTATCGTGGAAAAGGAAATCCCCGACCTGTCGATCACCGTTACCCCCGGCGCGGGCGTGGCCAACGTGGTCGGCGTCGATGCGGGTCGTTTCCCGATCGCCTTCGCGAACTCGATTTCGACCGTGGACAGCCTCGAAGGCAAGGAGCCCTTCCGCAAGGCGACCACCAACGTCTGCAACATCGGCGTTCTCTATCCGCAGTACTTCCAGGTTGTCGTGACCGCGGACAGCGGCATCAACTCGGTTGCGGACATGAAGGGCCACGACCTGACCACCCAGCAGCTCGGCAACACCGGTGAATACCTCACCCGCGAACTGCTCGGCACCGCTGGCCTGACCTTCGACGACATGAAGTCGGTCGCGCATACGTCCTACTCGGACAGCGCCAGCCAGATGAAGGATGGCCACGCCGACATCTTCACCCTCGGCTCCTCGCTGCCCACCGGCTCTGTCATGGACCTCGCGTCGTCGCGCGACATCAACATGATCGACATCGACGAGGAAACCTTCAAGCACTTCAAGGACATGAACGCCGCCTTCCAGCTGCGTGAAGTCAAGCCGGGCTCCTACCCGGGCATCGACGAGCTGAAGCACGCGATTTCCTACGACACCCACATGGTCGCGGCCTGCGACTTCGACGGTGAGATCATCAAGGCTGTCCTCGGCGCGATCGCCGACAACATCGACAGCTTTGGTGCGATCACCAAGTCGATGGCCGGCCTGACCGTGGACATGATGGCCACCGACATCGGTGTGCCGTTCCACCCCGCCGCCAAGGAATTCTACGAGTCCCGCGGCGTCAGCATGAACTGATCATCCCAAGCGGGATGACCGGGCGGGGCTGCATCGTGGCCCCGCCTTTCTCCGTCCGCGCCACAGGAGGGGCAGGGCGGTACATACAGAGCGAATGGAACCGAAACGGCGTCTGAAGGGGCGGTGCGGTTCCCACGGGCGCCAAGAGGAGGATCGCCATGAGCCTGAGTCTGTTCTCAAGACACATACCGCTGCTTTCGAGGATCGTACGTCTGATCCTGATCGGCATGGCGTTGTGGCATCTTTACGTGGCCTTTGCAGGTCCGCCCAACCCCTACGTGATGCGTGGCGTGCACGTGGCCTTGGCCCTGCTGCTCATCTACCTGACCCATGACTACAAGGGACGTCAGCAGGAGGTGCCGCGCTGGTACGACATCCTGCTGGGCGGCATCGCCTGCCTGGCGGCGCTCTATCCCTCGCTGAATCTCGATTACATCTACATGCGGTTCCTCTACGTGGACCCGCTGGAGCCGATGGACATCGCCGTGGGCATCACGCTCGTGGTGCTGCTGCTGGAAGCGACCCGACGTATGCTGGGGCCGGTCCTGCCGATCACCGCGATCTGCTTCATGGCCTATGGCCTCTTCTTCACCTCGACCCTGCCGAGCGTGATCCTCGAACAGCTGTTCATGACCCCCGAAGGCATCTTCGGTATCCCGATCTCGGTGTCGGCAACCTACATGGTGCTCTTCATCCTCTTCGGCGCATTGGTCGAACGGATGGGCGTGGGCCAGCTCTTCATGGACTTCGCCGTCGCACTTACCGGTCGTCAGGCCGGCGGCCCCGCCAAGGTGGCCTGCGTGACCTCGGGCATGTTCGGCTCGGTTTCGGGGTCGGCCGTGGCCAACGTGATGACCACCGGCACCTTCTCGATCCCGCTGATGAAGCGCATGGGCTTCAAGCCCGCCTTCGCCGGTGCGGTCGAGGCCGTGGCCTCCACGGGCGGTCAGATCATGCCGCCGGTGATGGGTGCCGCTGCCTTCGTGATGGCGGAATACCTCGGCGTCGGCTACCTGACGGTTGCCAAGTACGCCATCGTCCCCGCGGTCCTGTTCTACGTCGCGCTCTTCGCCGCCGTCCACTTCGAGGCCAAGCGCCGTGGCATCGGTTCGGTCCCGAAAGAGGACCAGGTGCCGATGAAGCAGGTGCTGCGTGAACGTGGCCACCTCTTCCTCCCGCTGGCCGTCATCATCGGCGTGCTGATGATGGGCTACTCCGCCCCCTACGCGGCGCTCTGCGGCGTGATCTCGGTGGTGCCCGTTGCGGCCATGCGCAAGACCACCCGTCACTATGTCACCATCGACAACATCCTCGCAGCCCTCGAAGGCGGTGCGCGCAACGTGCTCTCCATCGCCGCGGCCTGTGCCTGTGCGGGTATCGTCGTGGGTGTCATCGACATCACCGGCCTTGGCCTGACCTTCTCGAACTTCGTGATCTCCGCCGCGCAGGACACCCTCGTCATCGCGCTGCTGCTCTCGATGGTCGCGGGCATCATCCTCGGCATGGGCATGCCCACCACCCCCGCCTACATCGTGCAGGTCGCCCTGCTGGTTCCGGCGCTGGTGAAACTGGGCGTGGAAGTCGAAGCGGCGCACCTCTTCGTGTTCTACTTCGCGATCCTCTCGGCCATCACGCCGCCGGTCGCCATGGCGGTCTATGCCGCGAACACGCTGAGCCAGGCCAAGATCGTCGAGGCGTCCATCGCCGCGGTCAAGCTGGGCATGACGGGCTTCATCGTTCCCTTCATGTTCGTCTACGAGCCCTCGATCCTGCTGCAGGGGGATATCTTTGGCATCATCACCGTGGTCGGCTTCGCGACGCTGGGTGTGATCCTGCTGGCCGCCGCACTGCAACGGTTCTTCTACGGCAAGCTCGAGTACTGGCAGGCCGGTCTGCTCTTCGTCGGCGCGATCTGCATGATCTATCCCGACTGGCGCGTGACCGTCGCGGGTCTGGTCTGCACCGGCCTCGTGCTGGCACGGCAGCTGACCCGGACCCAGAGCCAGCCAGTGGCTCAGGCCGGCGAGTGATCCCAACCCCGGCCGGCGCACACCGGCCGGGGTTTTTTCTTCCCCCGCATGCCCCGCGGAGGCCGCATCGGCCACCGCCCGGACCCCGCATGCCCAGAGACACCCCGTGAAACGGAGACCCCCATGCTGCAATCCACCTCGCACCCGGTCCGCACCGGCGGCCAGATCCTCGTCGATCAACTGCTGATCCACGGCGCCGATACCGCCTATTGCGTGCCCGGCGAAAGCTACCTCGAGGTTCTGGATGCCCTGCATGACGTGACGGACCGTTTCACCCTGATCAATGCCCGCCACGAGGCCGGCGCTGCCGACATGGCCGAGGCCTACGGCAAGATGACCGGCAAGCCAGGCATCTGCATGGTCACCCGCGGCCCCGGTGCCTGCCACGCCGCCATCGGCGTGCATATCGCGCAGCAGGACAGCACGCCGATGATCCTGCTCGTGGGCCAGATCGCCCGTGACACCACCGACCGCGAGGCCTTCCAGGAGGTCGACTACCGCGCCATGTTCGGCCCGATCGCCAAGTGGGCGACCCAGATCGACGATGCGCGCCGCATTCCAGAATACATGGCCCGCGCCTTCCGCGTCGCCACCTCGGGCCGTCCGGGTCCGGTGGTGATCGCGCTGCCCGAGGACATGCTGACCGATGCCGTGGCCGTGGCCGATGCGCGCCCCTACACGCCTACCAAGGCCGGTATCGTGCCCGCCGACGTGGAGGCCCTGAAGGCCGAACTGACCGCCGCCTCCAAGCCGATGCTGCTGCTCGGCGGCTCGGGCTGGGATGATGCCGCCGCCGCCGCGATCACCCGCTTCGCCGAGGCGAACAACATCCCCGTCACCTGTTCCTTCCGCCGTCAGGACATCGTCGACAACCTCTCGCCGGTCTATGGCGGCGACTTCGGCACCTCGACCGCGCCCTCGCTCTACAAGCGCCTCGAAGAGGCCGATCTGCTGGTGGTCATCGGCGCGCGCCTCGGCGAGATGACGACCCGCACCTATGAATCGCTGGCCTCGCCGAACCCCGGCATCCGGCTGGTCCATGTCTACCCCGAGGCGGACGAGGTCGGCCGGGTCTATTCCCCGGACCTCGGCCTCGCCTGCGCACCTTCGGTGCTGGCGGAGGCGCTGGAGGACGCGGATCTCGGCAAGGCCGATGACTGGGCCGAATGGTGCGCCGCGATCCACGGCGATTTCCTCGCCGATACCGAGGCGCCCAACGGTGGCGACTGGACGCTCGACATGGGCGTGGCCCTTGCGCAGGTCCGCGACAGCCTGCCCGACGACGTGGTCGTCACGCTGGACGCGGGCAACCACACCGGCTGGGCGCAGCGCTTCCTGCGCTTCGGCCGCCCGGGCCGCATCGTCGGCTCCACCTGCGGCGCCATGGGCTACTCCGTGCCCGCCGCCGTCGCGGCCTCGCTGATGGACCCCGAGCGGCTGGTGCTCTCCTTCGTGGGCGATGGCGGCTTCATGATGAGCGGCAACGAACTGGCCACCGCCGCGCAATACGGCGGCCGTCCGCTGGTGCTGGTCTTCAACAACGGCGTCTACGGCACCATCCGGATGCACCAGGAGCGCGACCACCCCGAGCGTGTGTCGGGCACCACCCTGAAGAACCAGGACTTCGTGCGCATGGCCGAGGGTCTGGGCTGCTACGCCGAGCGGGTCGAGAAGACCGAGGACTTCGCCGCCGCCTTCACCCGCGCCCGCGAAAGCGGCCGCCCGGCGGTGCTGGAGCTGGTCACCGACCCCGAGCAGATCTCCTCGCGCACCACGATCACGGCGCTGCGCAAGGCAGCCCTCGCCAAGCAGACCGCGTGAGGCAGGGGGAATGAACGTGCAGACCCAAATGAGCAAACCCATGCTGGTGGCCCTGCCGGAGGGCCTCTACCAGACCCTCGAAACGATCGTCGGCGCCAGCTATGTTACCTCGGATGCCGGTGACATGGCCCTGCGCGTGGTCGAGGATCGTGGCCTCTACAACGGGCACGCGCTTGCCCTCGTACGGCCCGGCTCGACGCAGGAGGTCGCGGATATCGTCAAGGCCTGCCGCGCGGCCGCCGTGCCCATCGTGCCGCAGGGCGGCAACACCGGCCTCGTGGGCGGGGGCGTGCCGCAGGGCGCGGTGATCCTCGCCACCGACCGGATGAACCGTATCCGCGAGGTCGATCCCTTGAACTCCACCATGACGGTGGAGGCGGGCTGCATCCTGCTGACCCTGCAACAGGCGGCGGAGGAGGCGGGACGTCTCTTCCCGCTGTCGCTGGCCTCGGAAGGCTCCTGCCAGATCGGCGGCAACCTCTCGACCAACGCGGGCGGCACCGCCGTCCTGCGCTATGGCAACACGCGCGAACTGGTGCTGGGGCTGGAGGTCGTCCTGCCCGATGGCGAGATCCTCAGCGACCTGAACGGGCTGCGCAAGAACAACACCGGCTACGACCTGAAGAACCTCTTCATCGGGGCCGAGGGCACGCTGGGGATCATCACCGCCGCGGTGCTGAAGCTCTTCCCCAAGCCCGCGACCCGGTCCACCGCCATGGTCGCCTGCGAGGGGCCCGACGCGGCGCTCGCGCTCTATGACCGGATGCGCGCACAGGCCGCCGACAGCCTCTCGACCTTCGAGTATATCGAGCGGATGGCGCTTCAGATGGTGCTGGATCACGCGCCCGGCTGCACCGATCCCATGGGCGAGGTTCACCCGGCCTATTGTCTGGTCGAACTGACCTCGCCCGATGCGAATGCCGATCTCGACGCCCGCATGGAAGCGGTGCTGGGGGAGGCCTTCGAGGCCGAGGAGGTCTTCGACGCCGTCATCGGGGCCTCCGAGGCGCAGCGCAACGCGCTGTGGAACCTGCGCGAACATCTGTCGGAAAGCCAGAAGCCCGAGGGCGCCTCGATCAAGCACGACGTGGCGGTGCCGGTCTCCAAGGTGGCGGAGTTCCTGCATGTCGCGCCCGACGCCTGCCGCGCGCATATGCCCTCCGTGCGGGTCGTGCCCTTCGGCCACTTCGGCGACGGCAACCTGCATTTCAACCTGTCGCGTCCGCTCGACATGACCGATGCGGAGTTCCTCGAGGAATATCCCGCCTTCAACCGGATCGTGCATGACATCGTCGCCGGCATGAACGGCTCGATCTCGGCCGAGCACGGCATCGGCATGGTGAAACGCAAGGAACTGCGGCGCTACAAGGACCCTGTGGCGCTGAAACTGATGGACACCATCAAGCAGGCCCTCGACCCCGAAGGGCTGATGAATCCCGGTAAGGTGCTCTGACTCAGGGGCACCGAGACGACATCCTTTTCTCCCGGAAATGTCGCTGGCATTCTCCAAACTGGCCGGGCCCTGTGCCCGGCCTTTTCTTGTCCGCAAAGGGGGCGCGGCCTCCGTCAATGCACCTCCTGCAGGCGAAATGCCCGGTGCGCACGCGCGGAAAACGCGTGTCTGCAGATAAATGGGCAGACAAAAGTCTAGTCGCGCCACATACTTGCCCCATCATTTCATCCGCGGCCCGCAAGGGTGGCACTTTCCAGAACGCTATTTCGGAGGTCCCCATGAGTGATGTCCCCCCCGGCAAGAAACGCTATTCGCTCACCACACAGGTGATGATCGGGATGAGCGCGGGCCTCGTGCTCGGCGTGATCCTGAACATGATCCAGATCGAGTTCATCAACACCCATATCGTGGGCGGCCTCTTCGGGATGGTCGGACGGATGTTCGTCAACGCGCTCTCGATGCTGGTCGTGCCGCTGGTCTTCTTCTCGCTGATCTGCGGCGTGGCCGGGATCGGTGACATCCGCATTCTCGGGCGCGTCGGCGGCAAGGCCTTCGGCCTCTACCTGCTGACCACCGCAACGGCCATTGCCGTCGCGATCCTGATCGCCCTCGTGGTCGGGCCGGGGCAGGGCTTCCAGATGGAGGGCGTCGATACCTCAGGCGTCACCGGCCGCGAGGCGCCCTCGGTCTGGGATACCTTCGCCTCCATCGTGCCGCGCAACCCGGTGGCCGCCTTCGCGGGCGGCGAGATGCTGCAGATCATCTTCTATACCATCATCCTCGGCATCGCGGTGCTGATGATGGGGGACCGGTCCAAGACCTTCGTGGAAGCCTGCGAATACATGAACGAGCTGATGATGAAGGTCGTGCAGATCGTCATGGCCTTCGCGCCGATCGGGGTCTTCTGCCTGATCACCAAGACCTTCACCGAGCAGGGCATCGGGCTCTTCCTGCCCGTGCTGGCCTATGTCCTCGTGCTGGTCTTCGCGCTGCTGCTGCACCTCTTCGGCACGCTGATGATCTATCTCAAGGTCTTCTCGGGGCTCAATCCCTTCATCTTCATGAAGAAGATCCGCCCGGCGCAGGTCTTTGCCTTCTCGACCGCGTCCTCCAACGCAACGATCCCCGTCACCCTGCGCTGCGTGACCGAGCGGATGGGGGCCACCAACTCGGTCGCCTCCTTCTCGGTGCCCTTTGGTGCGACGATCAACATGGACGGAACGGCGATCATGCAGGGCGTGGCGACGGTCTTCCTCGCCAATGTCTATGGCATCGACCTCGGCCTGGGAGGCTACCTGACGGTGATCGCCATGGCCGTGCTGGCCTCCATCGGCACGGCGGGCGTGCCGGGCGTGGGCCTCGTGATGCTGACGATGGTTCTGGGGCAGGTGGGCCTGCCGATCGAGGGCATCGCCCTGATCCTCGGCGTCGACCGCCTGATGGACATGATCCGTACCGCGGTGAACATCACCGGCGATGCGGTGGTGACGACCATCGTGGCGAAGAGCGAGGGCCAACTCGACATGGCGGTCTACGAGAACCCCGAGGCCGGGGTGATCAGCGACAAGCTGGATATCGATCCGGTCGCCGAGGGGCATCTGGCAGAGGCGGCGCGCCCGCACTGAGGGCCCCGCACCGAGGGCCGCATGCTGAGAGGCCTTCCCCGGAAGGCACCTCGGGACCGACGACACACGAAAGGGCGCGGGATCACCGCGCCCTTTTTCCGGTCCTGACAGGCGCGCCATGCGCCCGAGGCCTACATCGGGCTCACGTAGGTTCCGAAGAGACGGCGGCACTCCTCGGCCGCCAGCAGGCAGCCGATGGGGCGTTCGACCCCGATCGCCCGGTTCATGCCGTGCAGGGCATAGTGGGCGAAGTCGGGATTGCCGAAGAAGGGGTGATCGCGCAGTTCGGTCTTCTTCACGCCCTCCTGCGCCTCGTAGATCACCTTGTCCTCTTTCACCGTCACCAGCACATCGATCTCGGCCAGAGTCTCGGGATCGACCGCGGTGGGGTCATCGGAGAGCAGCACGAAATCGGCCAGCTTGCCGGCCTCGATGCTGCCCTTGCGGTCTTCCTCGAAGTGCTGCCAGGCGGGCCAGATCGTCAGCGCCTTGAGCCCGTCCATCACGCTCACCCGGTGCTCCGGGCCGAGGATGTCGCCGGAGCGCGTGCGCCGGGTGACCGTGGCCGAGAGGATGCGCATGCTGTCCGGGAAGGCCACCGGCGCGTCATGGTGCGAGCCGAACATCATGCCCCGGGTCCGGACCCAGCCGGTGGGCGAGATGTTGTCGGCATTCACCGGGCCCACGGTGTGGTCGCGGTGCCAGTCGCCCCAGTAGAAGGTGTGCATGGGGAAGAGCGAGGGGAAAATCCCCAGCCGTTGCAGGCTGTCGACCTGATCCTCGCGCAGGAACTGGCCATGCACGAGGACCGGGCGGTTCACCGGCGGGCCATAGGTTTCCTCCGCCGCCTCGATCGCGGCGATCAGCATGTCCGAGGCGCCTTCGCCATTGGCATGGGTGATGATCTGGATGCCCTTGCTGAAGCACCAGTCGACCGCCTCCATGGTCTGGTCTTCGGTGATCGCGGAATAGCCCTTGTAGCCCGGGGGATAGGCCCCGACCGGGTCGTAGTAGGGCCGGTCGCGCAGCGCGGTGAAGCCCTGCGGCGAGCCGTCGATGGTCAGCTTGCAGCCGCCGACGCGGACGTGGCCGTCATAGTCGCGCGATACCGTGTCCTCGATGAAGTCGCGCGCCTCCAGCACGTCCGGGAAGGCCACCACGTCGATGGGCAGCTCGCCCTTCGCGTCCACCGCCTTGAGTGCGGCGACATTGCCCGCGCTGGAGCGTCCCTCCTGACCGGTTGTATAGCCGAACCGCGCCCACATATCCGCACCGGCCTTGGCAAAGGCCTCGAAGGCATCCGGACCCAACTGGCCGAGCAGCGGGAAGAGCGCGCCGAAGAAGGCGTATTCCTCCAGCACGCCGTTCGGGCGGCCGTCCGCGTCACGCTGGATCACGCCGCCGGGCGGGTTCTCGGTTGCGGACGTGATGCCGGCCAGCTCCAGCGTCTTGGAATTCGCCACGCCGAGGTGGCCGGACTGGTGCACGATCACGATCGGTATCTCGGTCGACACGGCGTCGAGGTCGTCGCGCGTCGGGTGGCGTAATTCGGCCAGCTGCGCATTGTCATAGCCGAAACCGATGATCACGCCCGCGGCCTCGACGGTTTCGCGGTTTGCGTCAACCCAGTCGCGCAAGCCTTTCTGAAGACTGGGAATATCGCGCACGTCGCCGTCGGGCGGGGCCAGCATGTTGGCCGAGAGCGCCTGTAACCCGCCCAGCACCACGTGGCCGTGGCTGTCGATGAATCCCGGCACCATTGTGCGCCCGGCGAGGTCGAACATCTCCGTCTCGGGGCCCTTGTGGGCGGCGAGCGCATCCAGCGTGCCGGTGGCGAGGATTACCCCGTCCTTCACGGCGACGGCCTCGGCCCTCGGTTCTGCATCGTTGATGGTGAGGATCGGGCCGCCGGAATAAATCCGGTCCGCGATGTCCTGTGCGTGGCTGCCGCCCGCCGTCAGGAGGGTGCCCAGAAGAAGGGCCGCAGGGCCTGTCAATATACGCATCGTGAAAACCTCCGATGACTACCTGAAACACACGGCATGGGAGAAATGGAAATATGGGGTGCCGCAGGGGCAGCGTAGGCCAGAGGGGTCCCCGGGTCACCCTCGAATCCCGTGCCGCTGCGTCGGCAGCGGTCTGCGCCCCGTCACCTCACGCGCGAGGACGTGACCGGGGCTGCCGCGCAGAGGCCCTTGCACTCGCCGTCCGGATCCGCAGGCTGTGCGCAATCGGTCCGGCGTGCCCGGACCCGGAGTTTCAAGGAGTTCCCATGACCGCCAGCCCCATCGATCCCGCGCAGCTTGCCCGCCTTGCCGATGTCGCCGTCAACGTCGGCCTCAACCTGCAGCCGGGGCAGGACCTGATCCTGACCGCCCCGGCCGAGGCGCTGCCCCTCGTCCGGGCCATCGCGCAGAGCGCCTATCGCGCCGGGGCCGGGGTCGTGACCCCGATCCTTTCGGATGACGAGATTGCGCGCGCCCGGTTCCGCCACGCCTCCGACGCCAGCTTCGACCGCGCGCCGGACTGGCTCTACAAGGGCATGGCGCAGGCCTTCGACGCGGGCGCGGGCCGGATGGCGATCGCGGGCGCGGACCCGATGGCCCTGGCAGGGGAGGACCCCGAGAAGGTCGCCCGCGCCAACAAGGCCAACTCGCTGGCCTACAAGCCCGCGCTGGAGAAGATCTCCACCTTCGAGATCAACTGGACCATCGCGGCCTATCCGACCGTCGGCTGGGCGCGTCAGGTCTTCCCCGATCTGCCCGAGGAGGAGGCGGTGCGGACCCTGGCCGAGGCGATCTTTGCCGCCTCGCGGGTGGCGGGCGACGATCCCGTCGGGGCCTGGGCCGCGCATAACGCGGCGCTGCGTGAACGCTCCAGCTGGCTCAACGCGGAACGGTTCGACGCGCTGCATTTCACCGGGCCGGGGACCGACCTGATGGTCGGCCTCGCCGAGGGGCACGAATGGCACGGCGGCGCCTCCACCGCGCAGAACGGCGTGACCTGCAACCCCAACATCCCGACCGAGGAGGTCTTCACCACGCCCCACGCCCACCGGGTCGACGGCACGGTGCGCGCCACCAAGCCGCTGTCCTACAACGGCGCGCTGATCGAGGAGATCGAGATGCGCTTCGAGGGCGGACGCGCGGTCGAGGCGCGCTCCAGCAAGGGCGAGACGGTGCTGCACCGGATGATCGACAGCGACGAGGGCGCGCGCCGTCTGGGGGAGGTGGCACTGGTGCCCTTCTCCTCGCCGATCTCCCAGACCGGGCTTCTGTTCTACAACACGCTCTTCGACGAGAACGCCGCCTGCCACATCGCCATGGGACAGTGCTACTCCAAGTGCTTCCTCGACGGGGCGTCGCTCTCGTCCGAGCAGATCGCGGCGCAGGGCGGCAACAGTTCCGTCATCCACGTGGACTGGATGATCGGCGGGCCCGACACGGACATCGACGGCGTCCGGGCCGATGGCACCCGCGTGCCGGTCTTCCGCAAGGGCGAATGGGCCCGCTGAGGTGGCCTCGGGGCAGGGGGCGCGGCCTCCCGGCCTTGGGCTGAAGGCGGGCTGAGCGCCGGCGAGGAGCCGGCGCACGGCCAGTCGAGCAAGGGGCGTCCGCAGGCGGGCGCCCCTTTTCGTTTGGGGCGTTCGGTTGGGAGCCTGTGCCGGGGGGCACGCCCTTGGGTCCTTGATTTTAGGGCCTTGTCCTTCAGGAACCGTGTTCCGGGCCCTGTGTTTCAGGTCCAGTGTTTTGGGCTTTCCGGCGCAGGTCTCGCGGGTAAGGCCTTGTGACTCAGGCCTTGTGACGGGCGTCCAGACGGCGGTGCAGGTCCAGCCCCTCGACCCGGCGGTTGGCGATGGCGGCCACCAGCCCCTCGGCCACGGCCACGGCAGAGGTGATCGAGTTCGGCAGCAGCTTGCGCCCGGCATGGGCATAGAGCGCGGCATCGGCGTAGCGCACCAGCGGGCTGGTCGGATGATCGGTGATGCAGATCACCCCGGCGCCGCGTTCCCGGGCCAGCTGCGTGACCTCGATCGTCTCGGGCGCGTAATGGGGCAGGGAGCAGGTGATCACCACGTCGCGCGGCGTGCTGTGCAGGACCCTTCGGATCGCTGCGTTGCCGTTGCCCATCGGTCCGATGTTGGTGGCGTTGCCGCGGCAGTAGGGCTCCAGCCCGTGCATCAGCACCCCGATGGCGAACTGGCTGAGGCCGCCGCCGTAGGCAAAGATCCGGTCGGCGTTCAGGATCAGCTCGATGGCCCGGCTGCAGGTCTCCTCGTCCAGCCCGCCGCTGGTGGCGGAGAGGTTGGAGAGGTCCTGTTCCAGCCCGTTGCGGACCACGTCGAAATGCGAGGCGTCGGCGTCGATCTCGGCGCTGAGTTTCGTCGCGTGTGACAGGTCATCCCGCAGCGCCGAGACCTGCGACTCGCGGAATTCGGCGAAACTGGCAAAGCCGATGGTCCGGGCGAAGCGGGTCGCCGTCGCGGTCGAAACCTCGCAGCGGCGGGCCAGCTCCACATTGCTCATCGTTGCAGCTTCGCTTGGATTTTTCATAATGAAATCGGCGATCTGCCGGTGTCCCGGGCTCATGGACGGGTAGGCCTTGGAGACCCGTTTCGCAACGTCAGAATAGAATTTCTTGTCCATTTACCTAATCAGTCTCTTGACCCAGCGAGCCGTTTCATGAATTTCATCACTCCGTAACAAATATTTCATGCGCTGACAACGGAGGCCCGCGGCCCCCCGGCGCAACACGCAGGAGGATGCCCTTGAAACGACTTCATCTCATGGCCGGCACGGCCCTTGTTGCCAGCCTCTCGGCCGGCGTGGCGACGGCGGAAAGCCTCACCATCGGTCTCGCGTCGGAGCCCACCGCGGTCGATCCGCACTATCATGACGTCGCCCCCAACAACGCGCTCACGCGTCACATCTTCTCTGCCCTTGGCGCCCTCGACGCGAACCAGAACGTCGTGCCCGCGCTCGCCAAGTCGTGGACCAACGAAGACGACAAGACCTGGGTGTTCAACCTCCGGGACGACGTCACCTTCTCCGACGGCTCGAAATTCGACGCCGATGACGTGATCTTCACCTTCTGCCGCCAGGTCAACAACGAGAGCGCCGTGGGCGCGACCGGCAAGGAAGTCGCGAACATGGCAGCGGTCGAGGCCGTTGACCCCTACACGCTGAAGATCACCACCAAGGAAGTCGAACCGCTGCTGCCCGAACTGCTGGCCCAGATCATGGTGCTGAGCGAGGGGATCACCGAGCATGGCGATATCTCCTTCGATCTCGAGAACCAGTGCGGCGTCACCGGCGCATGGCCCTCGGTCGAGGATTTCAACAACGGCTCCGCGGCCATCGGCACCGGCCCCTTCGTGCTGAAGGACTTCACCAAGGGCTCCAAGATCTCGCTGGCGCGCAATGAAAACTACTTCGGCACCAAGCCGGAATGGGACGAAGTCACCTTCGTGCCCGTGCCCTCCGCCGGTCCGCGCCTCGCGGGTCTGCTCTCGGGCGACTACGACATGATCGAGAACCCCGCTGCCCGTGACATCGTGCAGATCGAGAAGAACGACGGGCTGGAATACACCTCCGCCTCGTCGAACCGGGTGATCTTCCTGCAGATGGACGTGGGCCGCGACGAGACTCCCTTCGTCGAGACCGAAGACGGCTCCAACCCGCTGCAGGACGTGCGGGTGCGCAAGGCGATCTCCATGGCGATCGACCGTCAGGCCATCGTTGACCGGATCATGGACGGATTCGCCGAACCCGCGTACCAGTTCATCCCCGACGGGATGTTCGGCGCGATCGAGAACCCGGCAGAGCTGGAGTACAACCCCGAGAAGGCCAAGGAACTGCTGGCCGAGGCGGGCTATCCCGACGGCTTCAAGCTGACCTTCCACGCCACCAATGACCGCTACATCAACGACAGCCAGGTTGCGCAGGCCATCGCGCAGTTCCTGACCCGCGTCGGCATCCAGACCGATCTGGACGCGATGACCCGCTCGATCTTCTTCAGCCGCCGCAGCGGCCGGGAGTTCAGCTTCTCGATGGGCGGCTGGGGCTCCAGCGAAGGCGGCGCGGCCTCGTTCCTGCGCCAGTACGTGACGACCGGCAACCCGGACCTCGGCATCGGCGGCTCGAACTACGGCGGCTGGTCCGACCCGGCGTTCGACAAGGTCATCATCGAGGCGATCCAGACCATCGACGAGGCCAAGCGCACCGAGCTGCTGCAGCAGGCCGAGCAGATGGCCGTGGACGAGATGGGCTTCATCCCGATCCACTTCGAAAGCTCGATCTGGGCGTTCCGCAAGGGCCTCAACTACGAGGGCCGCAAGGACCAGTACACCTTGGCGGACGAGATCACGTCCGACGCTGCGAACTAAGCGGACCCGCTCCGCGACACCCGCCCCGGCGCGCCTGACGCGCCGGAGCCACATTTTCCCGGATTCTGCCCATGCTCACCTTCGTGACACAGCGCCTGCTGCAAAGCGTCGCCGTGCTTTTCGCGGTCTCGATCGCGGTCTTCCTGGCGGTCTACGCCGTCGGCAACCCCGTCGACCTGCTGATCAGCCCCGAGGCCACACAGGCCGAACGGGCCGAGATGATCGCGCGGCTCGGCCTCGACCGCCCGGTCTGGGCCCAGTACCTGACTTTCCTCGGCAACGCGCTGCAGGGCGACCTCGGCACCTCCTTCGTGCACGGCCAGCCCGCGCTGTCGCTGATCCTCAGCCGCATTCCCGCGACCTTCGAACTGGTGGTGAGCGCGCTGCTGCTGGCCAGCATCATCGGCATTCCGATCGGCCTCTGGGTCGGCCTGAACGACGGCAGCCTCGGGGCCCGCGCGGTGATGACCGGCTCGATCCTCGGCTATTCGATCCCCAGCTTCTGGAAGGGCATGGTGCTGATCCTCGTCTGCGCCGTCTGGCTCAACTGGCTGCCGGCCTCGGGCCGCGGTGACACGGTGACCGTCCTTGGCGTGCCGTTCAGCTTCCTGACCGTGGACGGGCTGCGCCACATGGCGATGCCGGTGATCAACCTCGCCATTCCGAACATCGCGCTGATGATCCGGCTGACCGCCGCCGGCGCCTCGGAATCCGCCCGCATGGACTACGTGAAATTCGCCCGCGCCAAGGGGGTCCGCGACACGCGCATCGTGCGTCGCCACATCCTGCGCAACATCCTGATCCCGATCGTCACCGTTCTGGGCGTGGAATTCGGCTCGCTCATCGCCTTCTCGACGATCACCGAGACGGTCTTCGCCTGGCCGGGCATGGGCAAGCTGCTCATCACCTCGATCTACCAACTCGACCGGCCCGTCGTCGTCGCCTACGTGATGCTCGTCACCTTCATCTTCGTGACTGTGAACCTGCTCGTCGACTTCGCCTATGCCGCGCTCGATCCGCGCGTGAAACTGTCGGAGCGCATGTCATGACCGATACCAGCCAGCAACTGACCGGCCAGCAAGCACTGGGCCAGCAAGGAGTAGGCGAGCCCGTCCCGCAACGCCGCGCGCCGATCGGCGACACCCCGCAGCGCCGCGCGATGCTGAAGCGGCTGAAACGCCGCCCCAGCGTGAAGGGCTCTCTCATCGCGCTGTTCCTGATCGTTGTGATCGGGCTGACGCTGCCCTTCTTCGCGCCGCAGAACCCCTATGACCTGACCTCCTTCAGCGTGATGGACAACCGGCTGGCCCCGGGGTCCGAGAGCTTCGAGGGCACCAGGTTCCTGCTCGGCACCGACCAGCAGGGCCGCGACATGCTCTCGGCCATCTTCTACGGGCTGCGCGTCAGCCTGCTGGTGGGGCTCGTCTCCACCGGGCTGGCCCTTGTCATCGGGGTCTGCGTGGGTCTCGTCGCCGCCGTCATGGGCGGCCGGATCGAGGCGATGCTGATGCGGCTCGTGGACTTCATCCTCGGCTTCCCGACGATCCTCGTGGCGCTGGTGATGCTGGCCATGATCGGGCGCGGGGTGGACAAGGTGATCCTCGCCATCGTGGTGGTGCAATGGGCCAACTACGCCCGGATCATGCGCTCTGCCGCGCTGTCGGAGCGGCGCCGCGAATATGTCGAGGCGGCCTTCAACCTCGGCTACGGCAAGCCGCGGGTCATGTTCCGCCACATCATGCCCAACAGCCTGAACGCCGTCCTCGTGGTGGCCACGGTGCAGATCGCCTCGGCGATCACGCTGGAGGCGACGCTCTCCTTCCTCGGCGTGGGCGTGCCGGTGACGCAGCCCTCTCTCGGCCTGCTGGTCGCCAGCGGCTTCGATTACCTGATGAGCGGCGACTACTGGATCAGCCTCTATCCCGGCATCGCGCTCCTCGTGCTCATCTTCTCTCTCAACCTCGTGGGCGACCGCCTGCGGACGGCCCTGGACCCGAAACGCTCATGACCGATCCTCGCACACGCAAACCCGTCCTCGAAGTCGAGGGCCTGCAGACCGTCTTCCATGACCTGGAAGGGGCCTGGCCCGCGATCAACGCGCTGGACCTGACGATCTACGAGGGCGAAGTGCTCGGCCTCGTGGGCGAAAGCGGCTCGGGCAAGTCGGTCGCCGGCTTCTCGATCCTCGGCCTGATCGACACCCCCGGCGAGATCACCGCCGGCCGCGTCCTCTTCCAGGGCAAGGACCTGCGCGAGATGGACGAGGAAAGCCTGCGCAAGCTGCGCGGCGCCGACCTGTCGATGATCTTCCAGGACCCGCTGACCACGCTGAACCCGGTGCTGACCATCGGTGAACAGATGGGCGAGGCGATCACCGAACACGGGCAGGCCGATGCGGAGGCCCTGCGCCGGCGCTGCATCGACACGCTGACCAAGGTGGGCATCACCTCTCCGGAGGAACGGCTCAGCCAGTACCCGCACGAGCTTTCGGGCGGGATGCGGCAACGGGTGGTGATTGCCATCGCGCTGCTCAACAGCCCCAAGGTGATCATCGCGGACGAGCCGACCACCGCGCTCGACGTGACGATCCAGAGCCAGATCATCGCCGAGATGCAGCGCCTGCAGCACGACAGCGGCGCGGCGCTGATCTGGATCTCCCATGACCTTGGCGTGGTGGCCGAACTCGCCGATCGGATCGCGGTGATGTACGCGGGCGATATCGTCGAGATCGGCACCACCGACGAGGTGCTCGACCGGCCGCGCCATCCCTATACCCGGGGCCTGCTCGACTCCGTGCCCGGCGACGTGCCCCCGGGCGAGCCGCTGCGCCAGATCGAGGGCAGCGCGCCGCCGCTCAACGCGCGGCCCTTCGGCTGCCCGTTCCACCCGCGCTGCGCCCAGGCGACGGACCTCTGCCGCAGCAGCGACCCCGCGCCCCAGGGCGACGGCGCCGGACGGATCTGGCGCTGCCACCATCCCATCACCGCGCAGGAGGCTGCCTGATGCTCGATACCACGACCCAAGCGCCCGATGCCGTGCCCGAAACCGTCATGGAACTGCGCGGGCTGGAGCGGGAGTTTGCCCGCAAGCCGGTGCTGGCCGAACGGCTCATGAAGCTGGTCGGCAAAGCCCCCGACACGCCCTCGCTGAAAGCGGTCCGCTCGGTCGATTTCGCGATCCGGGAAGGCGAGGTCCTCGGCCTCGTCGGGGAATCCGGCTGCGGCAAGTCCACGCTCGGCCGGATGATCACCGGGATCATCCCGCCCACCGGCGGCGCGGTCACCTACCAGGGCGCCGATATCTCGGCCATGAAGGGGCAGGCGCTGAAGGACTTCACCCTCGGCGTGCAGATGATCTTCCAGGACCCCTATGCCTCGCTGAACCCGCGCCAGCGGGTGGGCGAGATCCTTGCCGAACCGCTGCGCGTGCACGGGCTCGCCACCGACAAGGCCGACATCCGCCGCCGCGTGGATGCCGCCCTGACCGAGGTCGGCCTCGACACCTCCTACCGCGACCGCTACCCGCACCAGTTCTCGGGCGGGCAGCGCCAGCGGATCGGCATCGCCCGCGCGCTGATCGTCGAGCCCTCGTTCCTCGTCTGTGACGAGCCGATCGCCGCGCTCGACGTGTCGATCCAGGCGCAGGTGATCAACCTCTTCCTCGCCCTGCGGGCGAAGCGGAACCTGACCTACCTCTTCATCTCCCACGACCTTTCGGTCGTGCGCCACATCGCCGACCGGGTCGCGATCATGTATCTCGGCAAGATCGTCGAGATGGCCCCGGCGCAGGAGATCTTCGCCAACCCCGCGCATCCCTACACCCGGACGCTGCTGGAGCAGATCCCCTCGGTGAAGAACCGCAAGCGGCACTTCGAGGCGGTGAAGGGCGAAATTCCCTCACCGCACAAGCCGCCCTCGGGCTGTGCCTTCCATCCCCGTTGCCCGATGGCCACCGCGCGCTGCCGCGCCGAGGCCCCCGTCACGCGCGAGATCGCGCCCGGGCGGACCGTTTCCTGTCACCTTCACGACGCAAATTGAGGCTCGAATGACCCTGAACACCCTGCTCGCCCAAAAGGGGCGGAGCGCCATCGCCTATGACTTCACCGGACAGCCGGGCAAGTCGATCGTCCTCAACTGCTACGTCTCCGAGGGCTATGCCCCCGGCAAGCCCGTCGTCTTCGTCCAGCATGGCATGATGCGCAACGGCAACGATTACCGCGACTTCTGGATCCGCGCTGCGGACCAGCACGGCCTGCTGATCGTCGCGCCGACCTTCCCGAACGCCGATTTCCCCGAGTCGGAAGGCTACAACAACGGCGTCGTGCTGGATGCCGAAGGTCAGGTGACGCCGAAGGACAGCTGGATCTACAGCGTGCCGGGCCGCGTCGCCGAGGAGCTGGTCTCGCTCGGTCTCGCCACCGCGGGAGCGCTGCGCATCTACGGCCACTCCGCCGGGGGCCAATTCCTGCACCGGATGGTGTCGCTGGTGGGCAAGGGGCCCTTCACCTCGGTCATCGCGGCCAACGCGGGCTGGTACTCGCTGCCGACGCTGGAGGCCGACTTCCCCGCAGGCCTTGGCGGGATCGGCATCGACGAGGACGGGCTGAAGGCTCTTCTCGCCTCCGACCTGTGGATCATGGCCGGGGTCGAGGACGCGGCGGCCACCGCCGACAACCTGCCCACCAACCCCGAGGCGATCGCCCAGGGGCCGGGCCGCTTTGCCCGGGCGCAGAACTACATGGCCAAGGGCCGTGCCGCGGCCGAGGCGCTCGGCTGCGCGTTCAACTGGCAGTACACCGAGGTGCCCGGCGTGGCCCATGACGGCTGTGCCATGTCGCAGGCCGCCGCCGGCATGTGGTTCGAGGGCGGTCTGCCCTCCGCCGAGGTGCTCGGCGCCGGGTCGAACACCGTCAACGCCTGATCCGGCGGTCCGGCGCGCGCGCCTGATCCCCGCGCCGGACCCTTGTACGCGCCGGATATCCCGCGCGGATATCCCCTGACAGATGCCGCCGCCCGCCCCCGGGCGGCGGCCTTGCCCCAAAGGGAAGAGCCCATGACCTACGATGTCGCCGCTATCACCGCCTCCGATGCCTTCAAGACCGCCCAGACCACCCTGCGCGACCAGCACGATCTCTTCGTTTCCGAGATCATCGAGCTGACCGAGATCCCCGCGCCGCCCTTCATGGAAGAGCGCCGTTCGCTGGCCTACGAGCAGAAGTTCCTCGCCCTCGGGCTCGAGGAGGTGCACCGCGACGAGATCGGCAACGTGCTCGGCATTCGCCGCGGGCGGGGCAACGGGCAGATGATCTGCGTGGCGGCCCACCTCGACACCGTCTTCCCGGAGGGCACCGATTGCACCGTGCGCCGCGAGGGGACCAAGCTCTTCGCGCCGGGCGTCGGCGATGACACCCGGGGGCTGGCCGCCGTGCTGGCCTTCATCCGCGCCCTCGATGCGGCCGGGATCGAGACCGAGCAGGACCTGCTCTTCGTCGGCAACGTGGGCGAGGAGGGCAAGGGCGACCTGCGCGGGATGCGGCACCTCTTCACCAAGGGCAAGTATCGCGACCAGATCGCGGGCTTCTTCACCGTGGACGGTCTGCGGCTGGAGGAGGTCACCACCACCGCCATCGGCTCCTACCGCTACCGCGTCGCCTTCGACGGGCCCGGCGGGCATTCGCTGGCGGCCTTCGGCACGGTGAACCCGGCCTATGCCCTTGGCACGCTGCTGACCGGCATGGCCGGATGGGAAGTGCCGGAGAGCCCGCGCACCAGCTACTGCGCCTCGGTCGTGGGCGGCGGCACCTCCGTCAACGCGATCCCCGAGCAGATCTGGATCGAGGTCGACCTGCGCTCCGAGAGCCAGTCGGAGCTGGACCGGCTCGACGGGCTGTTCCACGGGCTGATCGCCGAGGCCACGGCGGCCGAGAATGCCCGCGCCAGCACCGTCCATGGCGAGATCGTCGCGCGGATCGAGCGGATCGGCAACCGTCCGGCGGGTGCCACGCCCCATGACAGCCGGATCGTGCAGGCCGCCTTTGCCGCGCTGCCGCTCTTCGGCTTCGAGAAGTCTACGGGCTCCAGCTCGACGGATGCGAATATCGCCATGAGCCTCGGCATTCCGGCGATCCGCCTCGGCTCGGGTGGGGACGGCGGGCGGGCGCATTCGCTCGACGAATGGATCGACGTGGAGATCGAGGAGAGCCTGCGCGGCCTCAACGCCGGTCTCGCCACGATCCTCGGCACCGTCGGCGTGGCCACCGACGCGGCCTGATCGCGAAAGCCGGGGCGCCTCACGGGGCGTCCCGGATCGCGGCCTCGACCGACGCGGCTTGCGAAAACCGCAGGCTCGGGCGGGGTCCAGCGGTGCGCAGGGTGCCGCCGGGGCCTGTCGCAGGCGCGGGGCGGGGCCTTCAGCCGCGCCCGATGAAGGGCATCTTGGTCGCCATCACCGTCACGAACTGCACGTTGGTCGAGAGCGGCAGACCGGCCATGTAGGCCACCGTCTTGCCCACGTCGCCCGCGTCCATCCGCGGCTCGGCCCGGCGGGTGCCGTCCGGTTGCAGCACGCCTTGTGTCATGCGTTCGGTCATCTCGCTTGCGGCATTGCCGATGTCGATCTGGCCGCAGGCGATGTCGTAGGCCCGCCCGTCCAGCGAGAGCGACCGGGTCATCCCGGTGATCGCGTGTTTCGTGGCCGTGTAGGGCAGGGACAGCGGACGGGGCACATGGGCGCTGATCGAGCCGTTGTTGATGATCCGCCCGCCCATCGGGCTTTGCCGTTTCATCAGGCCGAAGGCCGCGCGGGCACAGAGGAAGGAGCCGGTGAGGTTGGTGGCGACGATGTCGTTCCACGTCTCGACCGGCAACTCGTCGATATCCACCGCAGGACCATTGCGGCCCGCGTTGTTGAAGAGAAGGTCGAGCCGGCCAAAGCGATGCTCGACCTCTGCAAAGAGCGCCTCCACCGCGGCGGCATCGCCCACGTCGGCGGCAAGGCCGAGGTGGCCCTCGCCGGGCAGCTTTGCGGCGGCGGCCTCGACGACCTCGGCCCGGCGTCCGGTGAGGACGAGGGTAAAGCCGATCTCCGCCAGAGCGGTCGCCGCCGCAAAGCCGACGCCGCTGCCTCCGCCCGTCACGAGCGCGATTTTCTGGGTCATGTCACTCCTCCGTGAAATCTGATATATTAGTGCGCCACCCTGTTTGGAAAGGCAATGGGGAATGGCCGCGCGCGTGATCCGGACAGCGCCGTTTCGCCAAGTCCTTGGGGCACGTGTGACATTTTGCGTAAAGCGATGCGCGGGGGACGGTTGCAGGGCGGGGGCCGCAGGGCGGCTCGCCCTTGCGGGTGGTCCGGACAATCGGCCCTTTAACTCGCGCGTCTACGGCGTATGGTCGGGGCGGGCCGTTCCGACCCCATTCTTCCCTCGACGACAAGGAGGTCCCATGTCCCCCGAAAAAATGCTCGCCCATATCCTGTCCTTCCCGACCGTGGTGGGCCAGCCCAACGGCGATCTGATCGCGGCGCTGAAGGCCTACCTGGAAGAGCACGGCGCCGCCTGCACGGTGATCCCGGGCCCCGAGGGCGACCGGTCGAACCTCTTTGCCACGCTGGGGCCGAAGGACGTGCCGGGCTACATCTTCTCTGGCCACGTGGACGTGGTCCCGGCAGGCGAGCCGGAGTGGCTGGGCGATCCCTTCACCCTGCGCCGCGAAGGCGAGCGGCTGATCGGGCGCGGGGCCTGCGACATGAAGGGCTTCGTGGCCGCCGTCCTTGCCGCCGTGCCGGAGCTGGCGAAGCTCGACCTGAAGCGTCCGGTGCATTTCGCGATCTCCTACGACGAGGAGGCGGGCTGTCGCGGCGTGCCGCACATGATCGCCAGGCTGCCCGAACTCTGCGCCACGCCGCTGGGATGCATCGTGGGGGAGCCGTCGAACATGACGCCGGTCCTGCGCCACAAGGGCAAGGTCACCATGAAGGTCACCGCGCGCGGCGTGCCGGGCCATTCCTCGCGCACCGATCTTGGGCAGAATGCCATCCACATGCTGGTGCCGGCGCTTGCCGCGGCGGCGCAGGCGGCGGAGGACCTCAAGTCCGACGCGCAGGACGCCCATTTCGCGCCGCCCTATTCCACCATGCAGGTGGGCACCGTGGGCGGCGGTCAGGCGGTGAACATCATCCCGGACCGCGCCGAGGCGCTGATCGAGGCCCGCGCCATTCCCGGTGTCGATCCGATCGATCTCTTCGCGCCGCTGCAGGCGGCCGCGCCCGACCTGGGGTTCGAGGCGATCTCCTCCTACCCGGCGCTCGCCACCGAGGAGAGCCATCCGCTGGCCGCGCTGCTGGAGGGGCTCACCGGCAAGGCGCCCCTGGCGGCGGTCAGCTACGGCACCGAGGCGGGGCTCTTCCAGGCGGCGGGCGTGCCCTCCATCGTCTGCGGCCCAGGCGACATCAGCCGGGCCCACAAGCCCGAGGAATACATCACCGTCGGAGAGCTGGACGCGGCCTACCACCTCGCGCTCGACCTGGGGCACCGGCTGGCCCTGTGACGTCCAGCCGGCCGGGGTCAGGCGCGCCTGACCTGCGCAGGGCAATCCGCGGCGCGGCGACGGGCAGGGCGCCCCGAAGCGGCCCGCGCAGGCCTGCGGGGCGTTGACCTTGGCCGCCCTGCCTGAAAGAGACATTGACGACAATCTGCGCGGTCCCTCCCGCGCCCATCAGGAGACCCCCATGAAGACCCATTCCATTGCGCTCATCCCCGGTGACGGCATCGGTGTCGATGTGACAGACGCGACGATGGAGGTGCTGACGGCCGCGGGCGAGGCCCATGGCTTCGCGCTCAAGACCGAGACCTTTCCCTGGTCCTGCGAATACTACGTCGAGACCGGCGCCATGATGCCCGCCGATGGGATCGAGACCCTGCGCGGCTTCGATGCCGTCTACCTCGGGGCGGTGGGCTGGCCCAAGACTGTGCCCGACAGCGTGTCGCTCCACGGGCTGCTGCTGCCGATCCGCAAGGCCTTCACTCAATACGCCAACATCCGCCCGCACCGCCTGCTGAAAGGTGTCGAGGGGCCGCTGAAGGCCGAAGGCTTCGACATCCTGTGCATCCGCGAGAACACCGAGGGCGAATATTCCGGCGCCGGTGGCCGGGTCCACGAGGGCACCGCGAACGAGGTGGCGGTCGAGACCTCGATCTTCACCCGCGCGGGTGTCGAGCGCATCCTGCGCTTCGGCTTCGAACAGGCGATGCAGCGCCGCAAGCACCTGACCTCGGTCACCAAGTCGAACGCGCAGAAATACTCGATGGTGTTCTGGGACGAGGTGACGAAGGAACTGGCCGCCGAATACCCCGAGGTGACCGTCAGCCACATGCACATCGATGCCATGGCGGCCAAGATGGTCATGGCGCCCGAGGATCTGGACGTGGTGGTGGCCTCGAACCTCTTCGGGGACATCCTGACCGACCTCGGCGCGGCCATCCAGGGCGGGCTTGGCTTTGCCGCTTCCGCCAACATCAACCCCGACCGCACCGCGCCCTCGATGTTCGAGCCGGTGCACGGCTCTGCCCCCGACATCGCGGGCAAGGGGCTGGCCAACCCGATCGCCGCGATCTGGTCCGGCGCGATGATGCTGGAGCATCTGGGTGAGGCCGAGGCCGCGAGCGCCATCCTGACCGCCATCGAGGCAGCCACGGCGACCGGCGTCGGCACCCGCCCGGGCAGCCACTCCACCGACGAGATCACCGCCGCGGTGGTCGCGGCGCTGAAGGGCTGAGGTGAAGGATCGGGGGCCACGCGGCCCCCGGTTTCGTTTCGGGGGGGCGAGGCCATGCGCCAGCCCCCGGAAGCAGACATCCCGCGGCCCCGCAGCCGTTACCGGGCGGGCGCCACGGACCGATGCCAAATGACACCGGACAGGCGTCACGGACAGATATCATACCGGTGTCACAGGGTTTTGTCCGCCCGCTGCCGGTTCCGATACGGCCCGTGCGCCCTATATCGAGAAACGGCTCGCGGGCCGCGAGCCCATGAGGCAGCACCGGCCTCGCACATCGGTCGCACCGCAGGGACCGCCGCACCACGCACGCTGAACAGGAGACAGACATGTCCAAGCCCGCCATTCCAGTCATCGAGGCCAATGGCGCCTCCATTCCGCAGATCGGTCTCGGCACCTGGGAGTTGCAGGGAGACGTGCTGGCCGGATCGGTCGAGGCCGCCCTTGCCGCCGGATACCGCCATTTCGACACCGCCAAGCGCTACGAGAACGAGGCCGACCTCGGCGCGGCGCTGCGCGCTTCGGACGTGCCCCGGGACGAGATGTTCATCACCACCAAGGTCTGGCGTGACGATCTGGCGGAGGAGACCTTCCTGCGCAGTGCCGAGGCCTCGGTCGAGCGCATCGGCATGGGGCCCGCGGACCTGCTGCTGGTGCACTGGCCCAGTCCTGACAGACCCATGGCCGAGGTGATCGGCGCGCTCTGCACCGCGCAGAAGGAAGGGTTCGCCAGGCATATCGGCGTCTCCAACTTCCCGCCGCGCCTGCTGCGCGAGGCGATCTCGCTCGCCGATGCGCCGCTCTCGGCGAACCAGTGCGAATATCACCCGCGCCTCGATCAGACCGAGCTGCTGGAGCTTTGCCGCCGCGAGGGCATCGCCTTCACCGCCTATGCGCCGATCGGCAGCGGCGGGCTGCTGGATGACCCGGAGCTGGCGGACCTTGCCGCCGAGACCGGCCGGACACCGGCGCAGGTCGTCCTCCGCTGGCATCTGCAACAGGGGGTCGTGGCGATCCCGCGCTCCCGCAACCCCGAGCGGATTGCCCAGAACATCGCGATCACGGATTTCGAACTGAGCGACGCCCAGATGGCCCGGCTCTCGGCCATGGCGCGCCCCGACGGGCGGCGGTTCGGGAACGACTGGGTCGACTGGAACGCCTGACCGCCGGGTGGGGCGCAGGGCGCGCGTCAGCCCCGCGCCGCCCGGCGCGGCCGGGCACTGGAACGGGCACTGGAACGGGCACTGGGACGGGCACTGGCGCCATCCATCGGGCTCAGCCGGACGAAGACGATCTGAGCCAGCAGGGTCCAGAGCCCGAAGAAGACGAAGGCCCAGACGAAATGCGCCGCGTCCGGCGTCTGCCCGCCGCCGCCCGACAGGATCAGCGTCACCAGTGCCGCCAGCCCGACGCCGATCGCCTGTCCAAGGCGTTGCAGCATCGCGCTGACCCCGGTGGCGCGGCTGATGTCCCGCTGACCGAGGTCGGCAAAGGTCAGCACGTTGAGCGCCGTGTATTGCAGCGAGCGGAACCAGCCGCCGATGAAGAGCACCGCCATGATGACCACGTGGGGCGTCTGCGGGTCGAAGAAGGCGCAGGCGACGATGCTGGCCGCCGCCAGTACCCCGTTCACCAGCAGCACGCCCCGGAATCCTGCGTGGCGCAGCACCGCGGGGGCGGCGAACTTGACGCTGAGCGCGCCGATGGCAGAGGCGAAGGTCAGCCCGCCCGAGGTCAGCGCCGACCAGCCGAAGACGGACTGGAAGAGGATCGGCAGCAGGAAGGGCATGGTCGCCTGCGCCGAGCGGAAGATCAGCCCGCCCACGAGCGCGATCCTGTAGGCCGGGATCTCCAGCAGCCGCAGGTCGATGATCGGGGCTGCGGCGCGGCGCGCGTGGCGTGTGTAGAGCGTCAGCAGCACCGCGGCGGCACTCAGGTAGAGGAGCGGCGGCCAGATCTCCCGCGCCGCATGGGCCAGCCGGTCGAGCCCCAGCAGCAGCGCGGCCACGCCGAGCCCGGAGAGCGCGAAGCCGGTCCAGTCGAAGGGCGGCGCGGCCTCTTCGCGGAAATCCGGCAGTTTCCACGCTGCGAGGGCGAAGAGCATCAGGCAGACCGGGATGTAGACCCAGAAGATCGCGGGCCAGCTGGCATAGGTCACGAGGACACCGGCCACCGGCGGGCCCATGACCGTGCCGGTCAGGGCGGGGATCGTCACCCATGTCATCGCCTGCACCAGCTGATCGCGGGAGGTGACCTTGAGCAGCACCAGCCGCGCCACGGGCACCAGCATCGCGCCGCCCACGCCCTGCAGGGCGCGGAAGCTCACCAGCATCTCGAGGTTGACCGAGAGGGCGCAGCCGATCGTGGCCAGCATGTAGACGGTGAGCGCCGCGAAGAAGACCCGGCGCGCGCCGAAGCGGTCGGCCATCCAGCCGCTCATGGGCATGAAGACGGCGAGGGTCAGGTACTCCGCGGTCACGGCGATGGAGAGGCGCAGCGGCTCGATCCCGAAATCGCGCGCGATCGAGGGCAGGGCGGTGCCCAGTGTGGTCTGGGACAGCGCGTTGATGAACATCGCGGCAGAGACGATGAGGGCGATGGAAATCTGTTCTCGCGTCACGCGGGGACCTGTCTGCGCCGGGGAGCGGATGCCGCGGTTCTCCGCGATTTGCGTGTGTTTGTCAAGTATGTGCAGGCGTCAGGTAAATTTCACGTGTGCCCTGAGGCACTTGCGCACAGCGCATCACGCCCGGGTTTTCGGGGCTGCCGGGGCGCTCTGACAGGCGTCCGGGGCGGGCGCTTGGTCGTCCCGGCGCGCCGGGCGGGGGCCTTCGGGACGGGTAGCGGCGGCGGCATCACGGGTTCGGGATGTGTCACCGCTTGCGTGCGGACCCGGGACGGTCTACCTTGGGACCAACACGATATGGAGGGCGCAACCATGGCGCCCAGGCGTCCCAAAAGCGCGGGCGCGTTCCCGAAACCGGTAGAGAGCCCCGCGCCAAACCCGCCCGATCCGGCGGAGCTGTATGCTGCGCTGGACCTGGGGACCAACTCTTGCCGCATGCTGATTGCCCAGCCGAAGGGCTCTCAGTTTCATGTGGTCGACAGCTTCTCGAAATCGGTGCAGCTCGGCACCGGTCTGGAGAGTTCTGGGCAATTGTCCCGGGCGTCCATGGGGCGCACGGTGCAGGCGCTCCGGGTCTGTCAGCAGAAACTCAAGCGCCACAAGGTGGAACGCATGCGGCTGGTGGCCACCGAGGCCTGCCGGCGCGCCTGCAACGCGCGCAAGTTCATCAAGAACGTCGAACGGGAAACCGGCCTCAAGCTCGAGATCATCGAGCCCGAGGAGGAGGCCCGCCTCGCGGTGATCTCCTGCGCGCCGCTGGTCTCTACCAAGACCGAACAGCTGCTGGTGGTGGACATCGGTGGCGGCTCGACCGAGCTTGTCTGGATCGACCTCACCTCCGTGCCGAACCGCGAACGCCCCCGGGCGATCATGCGGCTGCACGCGGGCTTCCATCCGCCGCAGAGCCCGTTCCCGGCGGCCAAGGTGGTGGACTGGATCTCGGTCCCCCTTGGCGTGGCGACACTGCGCGACCAGTTCCGCGACGTACAGGACGACGCCGCGCGCTTCGCGCTGATGTCGTGGTACTTCGAGGAGAGCCTCGCCGAGTTCGCCCCCTACAAGGACGAGCAGACCCGGGAAGGTTTCCAGATCGTCGGCACCTCCGGCACGGTCACCACCGTGGCGGCCAGCCATCTCGGGCTGAAGCGCTATGACCGGACCAAGGTCGACGGGCTGCGCATGACCTCGGACCAGATCGACAAGGTGATCCGCTCCTACCTCGACATGGGCCCCGAAGGCCGCCGCCGCGATCCCCGGATCGGTCAGGACCGGCAGGCGCTGATCATGTCGGGCGCGGCGATCCTGCAGGCGCTGCTGCGGTGCTGGCCCACCGACCGGCTCTCGGTCGCGGACCGGGGGCTGCGCGAGGGACTGCTCTATGCCCAGATGAGCGCCGATGGCGTGCTGGAGGATGGGCCGTTCTGAGTGATCGGAGGGCCGTGGGCACGAGGCTGGGGACCTGTCGGGACCGGCTTGCTGCTGCGGCACCGGGCGTCGAGAGGCCCTGTTGCGGGGGGCGACCCGCGGGAAGGGCCATGACGGGGCGTCGTCCAACCAACCGAACGCATGGCCCGAATGCATTGCGAGGTTTTGACTCTCCCGCAAATGTGGTGTTCTAGGCGGGGTCCGGGTGGGGGCGCTGCCCCCGCGTGCCAAGGCACGCTCCCCCGGAGGTATTTGTGGAAAGATGAAGGGGCGGTCCAGTGGCCAAGAAACCCGGTGGAAGCAAGTCAGGTGCAGGCGGGGCCGGTAAGCCCGGCGGCAAGAAGCCCACGGGCAAGAACACCTCGGGGCGCGGGCAGCGCGACCTGACGGTGCAGGTGAAGACCGCCCGGGGCCGCTCGCTCTCCTCCACCCGCTGGCTGCAGCGGCAGCTGAACGATCCCTACGTGCGCCGCGCGCAGGCCGAGGGCTATCGCGGGCGTGCCGCCTTCAAGATCATGGAGCTGGATGACAAGTTCCGCTTCCTCGTGCCCGGGGCCCGGGTCGTCGATCTGGGCTGTGCGCCGGGCGGCTGGATCCAGGTGGCCGTGCCCCGGATCAACGCGCTTGGCGAGAAGAAGGGCAAGGCCGTCGGCACGATCATCGGCGTCGACCTGCAGGAGGTGGAGCCGATCCCCGGCGCCGAGATCTACCAGCTCGACTTCATGGAGGACGACGCGGATCTGAAGGTGAAGGAGTGGCTTGGCGGCAAGGCCGACGTGGTCATGTCCGACATGGCGGCCTCCTCGTCGGGCCACAAGCAGACCGACCACCTGCGGATCATCGCGCTGTGCGAGACGGCGGCCTATTTCGCCTTCGACGTGCTGGAAGAGGGCGGCACCTTCGTGGCCAAGGTCCTTGCCGGGGGCGCCGAGGGCGAGCTGCAGAAGCTGCTGAAGCGCAAGTTCACCAAGGTGGCGAACGTCAAGCCGCCGGCGTCGCGTTCGGACAGCTCGGAGAAATTTGTGGTCGCCACGGGGTTCCGCGCCGGGGGGGCGGACGCGGAGTGAGTGGGCCGGTCGCCTAGCGGCGGCGGAGCGGGCCGAGCGGCAGCCTGGCTGCCATCCGCCGGTAGAGCGGCGGCACCGGGGGCAGGGGTCGGAGGCTCGCCGCCGAGGCACGGGCCAGTTCTGACAGCGACGCGCCGGGGGTCGGTTGGCCCGCGCTCTGCAGGCGTGCCTGTACAGCGGCCTGACCCGGATCCCGTCCTGAATCCGGTGCCGAATCCTGCCCCATATCCTGTCCCGGATCGGCCGCGGCCCGCAGCGCGGCGGTGGCCAGGTGCGTGTGGCGCAGGTATTCGAACAGGCGCTGATGGCGCAGCGCCTCGGGGGTGGGGCCGGGCTGGCCGCTGAATGGCAGGCGGGGCGGGGTCATGGCGTATCCCTTCTCGGTCATCCTAGAGGGCTAGCGGGTTTCCATGGCGGAAAAACAGCGTTCACGGCTCCGAAATCGGGCGATTTCGGGGCTCATCGGGCGTTTACCGGTCTGAAAGTCCCTGCTGTCAGGATGCCCCCGGGCCCTGACAGGAAGGAGAGACCGGTGAAGATCGAAGAGAAGATCCGCCCCTGGGGGGCGGCGGAACGGGCGACCGGCGAACAGGTGCGCCGGGCCATCGGCGGCCAGCTGCGGGAGGTGCTGCTGAAGGCCTACCGGGTCGTCGATCCGGGGCTTCAGACCCTGCCGGACACGCTCTGGCGCAACGAACAGGCCAAGTTCGATCACATCTCCACCGGCGATTTCTCACCGGCCTATTTCGAACTGCAGCGCGGGCTTGCGCGCAATATCGCGGGACAGGTCGATTTCCCCACCTACCTGATGGGCTACGCCCATTACGCGGGCAACCTGATGTGCGCGCTCTCGCGCGCGGAGGGGCGCGGCGCGCTGTCGGACAGCCTGATCCAGTCGCTGATGACCTCCATCTTCAGCGATGTCGCCGTGGCAATGCACCATTTCTTCGAGGTCGAGGCAGAGGAGGACCGGCGCGGGACCGAGGTCCTCGGCGGGGCGCTCCAGGCCCTTGCGCGCGGCGACCTGACCCATCGCATCGGGGAGGAGGCGCCGAAGAAGATCGCGCGGGCGCGGGAGGATTTCAATTCCGCGACCGACACGCTCCACACCACGCTTTCGGAGATCGTGAGCGCCTCGGCGGAGGTTCAGGGCGCGGCGGAGCATATCGCGGCAGCGGTCGATGCCATGTCGCGACGGACCGAGCAGCAGGCCGCGGCGCTCGGCCATTCCGGATCGGAACTGGAGGGGGTGAGCACGATGCTGACCCAGACCAGCGAGAGCGGGCGCACCGCCGCGGCGGCGGCCAGCGAGGCGCGCGCGATGGTCACCGGCTCGGCGGAGCAGATGGGCGAAACGCGGGCGACCATGGCCGAGATCGCCACCTCGTCGCGCGAGATTCGCCAGATCGTCTCGGTCATCGACACGATCGCGATGCAGACCAACCTGCTGGCCCTGAATGCGGGGGTCGAGGCCGCCCGCGCCGGCGAGGCCGGGCGCGGCTTTGCGGTGGTGGCGACCGAGGTGCGCAGCCTCGCGCAGCGTTCTGCCGAGGCGGCGAAGAACATCCGCACCCTGATGGATGCAAGTGCTGCGCAGGTGGACCGGGGCGAGGCGCTGGTCAACCGGACGAGCGAGGACCTGTCTGTCACGCGCGACAAGGTGCTGGAGATCTACCACCTCCTTGGAGAGATCGCGCGCATGGCCGATCAGCAGGCACAGGGTGTGCGGCGGGTGAACAAGGGCGTGTCGGACACCGGCAACCTGACCCAGCAGAACGCCGCCATGGGGGAGGAAACCTCGGCAGAGGCGGCGACGTTGCGGGACAACGTGCTGCGGCTCAACGCGCTGATCGGTCAGTTCACGCTGACACGGCAGGCCGAGACGGGCCGCGGCAGGCCAAGGGCGGCCGTGGGGTGACAGGGGCCGGAGGCCGGAGCGCAAACCGGCGGGTTCCGGCTGAGGCGGGAAGGCGGTTTGCCGGCGGAAAATGGTTTCGACGCGAGGCGACAGGGTGCTGCAAGACAGAACGCTGCGATGGCGAGGCCGGAAACGCAGCAGGGGCCGCCCAAAGGGCGACCGCTCTGCTTAACGTCTTCGAAAGAAACGCGCTTTCCCTTGCGAGAAGGGAAAGTGGCGGAGAGACAGGGATTCGAACCCTGGGTACCCTTGCGAGTACAACGGTTTTCGAAACCGTCCCGTTCGACCACTCCGGCACCTCTCCGCGGGGGTCGTGGGGGGCGATCTACACAGGTCCCATCACGGGCGCAAGAGGTGATTTGCATTGCCGTGACGTAGATTTCGCCTAACGTTGCCCCATGATGCGGTCCGGCACCCCCGAGGGCGCCGTTCCGCCACGCGCCAATCCGCGACCAAGACAGGAGCCCCCTCATGCGTCCGAATCCCCTTCCGCGCCTTTCCTACAAGGCCTTCGCGCTGTTGCAGATCTGCCTGCTGGCCCTGCCGCTGCTGGCCGCGCTGCCGGCCAAGGCAGCCGATACCGCGCGGGTGCAGGATTTCCTCAAGGTCACCGGATTCGATGTCTCCCTCGAGAGCATCAAGCAATCCGCCGAACAGGCCCCGCGCATGCTCGGCGTCGAGGCGGACGACTTCGGTGCCAGCTGGCAGGTGCTGGTGGACGAGGTCTTTGACGTGCCGCTGATGCAGCAGATGGGGACCGAGATCCTCGTGGCCGCGCTCGACGATGATGCCCTCGCCTATGCGGAGGCCTTCTATGGCTCCGATCTGGGGCAGCGGCTGGTGGAGGCGGAGAACGACTCGCACCTGCGTGGCTCGGACGACAAGTATTCCGAGGGGCAGGCCCTCGTGGAAAGCTATGGCGAGAGCGATCCCGAGCGGATCAAGTTGCTGCAACGCATGATGGAGGCGATCGGTTCGGTCGATACTTCGGTGCGCGCGCTGCAGACGGTCGAACTGCGGTTCATCCTCGCGGCGCAGGCCGCAGGTGTCATCACGCTGCGTATCGACGAGGAGCAACTGCGCGAGGTCCAGCGCCAGAGCGCGCCCGAGATTGCCAAGTCGATCGAGATCTCCTCGCTGGCCTCCTCCGCCGCGACCTACAAGGATTTCACCGACGGCGAACTCGACACCTATGCAGAGGCCTTGGAACATCCGTTGATGCAGCGGGTTTATGAACTGATGAATGCCGTCCAGTTCGAAATCATGGCCAACCGCTTCGAGGCGCTGGCAAAGGAAATGCGGGGCCTCGCCCCCGCGCAGGATCTCTGATGACACCCAGCAAGTTCGTCCTTTCTCTCGGTCTCGCGCTCGCCCCGCTGATGGCGGGTGGCGCGGCCACTGCACAACAACTGCCCGAAACGGCGCAGGCGGCGGCCCCGCTGCCGGGCCCGCAGGAGAGATTGTTCGAACTGACGGGCATGTCAGAGACGCTCGACGTGATGCGGCAGGAGCTGCTGGCCCTGACCGACGATCTGGCCGAGACCCACCTGGACGGGCGTCCGGGCCCGGGCTGGACCGCAGCCGTCGAGGAGATCACGGCGCCCAAGGCGCTGGAGGCAACGTTGCGCCGCGCCTTTGAGGCGGACATCGCGGGCGCCGACCTGGCCCCGATCCTCAATTTCTATGACAGCGCGGTGGGCCGGCAGGTTGTCAAACTCGAGATCGAGGCCCGGCGCTCCTTCCTTGACGCCGCGGTGGAGGATGCCGCCAATCAGGCCGTTGCGGGCGGCACCGCGCTGCCCGAGGGGCAGATGACCCTGATCGACCGCTACATCGAGGTGAACGACCTCGTGGCCTATAACGTGATGGGGGCGATGAACTCGAACTACCAGTTCTACCGGGGCCTCGGCGACGGCGGTGTGTTGGAGCTCTCCGACGACGAGATGCTGGCCGATGTCTGGGAGCGCGAGGAAGACACCACGCAGGAAAGCACGACCTGGCTGCGGGCCTTCCTGTCCACCGCTTATGCGCCGCTGGCGGAAGAGGACCTGCGCACCTTGGTCGAACTGTCCGAGAGCGAACCGGGGCAGCGCCTGAACCGGGCCTTCTTTGCCGGGTTCAACGCGGTCTACGATCAGGTCTACCACGCGCTCGGCCTCGCGGTGGCGAGCGAAGCGGCCTCCGAGGAACTCTGACCAAGCCCGGAGCCGGAGGGCTCGCGCGCGCAGGTGTGTGCTTGGCGCGGTCGGTGTCGGGGTCTATGCGGAGACCCCATGCGCGGTACGCCGCGGGGCAGGGTGGCCCAGGCCCCGCTATGTCTTGCTGCGGTCGCCCGAAACCATTAGGGCTCCCACGGCGCGGAGCGACCTCTGACACGCCCCCGAAACTTCCCTTGACTTCACGGTGCAACCGATGGATAAGCCCGCAACCCGGCAGGCCCAGTCTGTTCCGGGCACCTATTAATGATGTTCAACGACGTCCGTAAGGACGCGCAGTCCACCGGCGACCGAAACGGTCCGAACGCCTGAAGGGTCATGATCCCGAAGGGGCCACGAGACGCGGTGAAAAAAGGAAGACGCTTATGTTCGCGGTTCTGAAAACCGGCGGCAAGCAGTACAAGGTCCAATCGGGCGACCTTCTGCGTGTCGAGAAGCTGGCCGCTGCGGCCGGTGAAAAAGTCCAATTCAACGACATCCTCATGCTGGGCGGCGACAACACCGTTCTCGGCGCGCCCCTCGTGGCTGGCGCAGCCGTTCAGGCAGAGGTGATCGATCAGATCAAAGGCGAAAAGACGATCAAGTTCGTCAAGCGCCGTCGTAAGCACTCGTCCAAGCGGACCCGTGGCCACCGTCAGCAGCTGACCCTGCTCCGCGTGACCGAGATCCTCGCCGAAGGCGGCGACGCATCGGGCGTGAAAGCAGCCATCGGCGCAGGCTCGGTTTCGGGCGCAGCCGTCGAGGCCGCCGCACCGGCGCCGAAAAAAGCTGCCGCCAAGGTTGAAAAAGCCGCTGGCGCAGACGATCTGAAGAAGCTCTCGGGCGTTGGCCCGGCGCTGGAGAAGAAACTGATCGAAGCCGGCATCACCAGCTTCGCGCAGATCGCGTCCTGGACCGAAGCCGATATTGCCAAGTTCGACGAAGAACTGTCGTTCAAGGGCCGTATCGAGCGTGAGGGCTGGGTTGACCAGGCCAAAGAACTGGCCAAGTAAGGTATAGAAGGAGACCACCGAGATGGCACACAAAAAAGCTGGCGGTTCCTCCCGCAACGGTCGCGACTCTGCCGGCCGCCGCCTTGGCATCAAGAAGTTCGGCGGCGAAGCCGTCATCCCCGGCAACATCATCGCACGTCAGCGCGGCACCAAGTGGTGGCCGGGCGAGGGCGTCGGCATGGGCAAGGATCACACGATCTTCGCGACTGCCGAAGGCGCGGTGAAGTTCCGCACCGGCCTCAAGGGCCGCACCTTCATTTCGGTCCTGCCAGTGGCGGAGGCCGCTGAGTAAGCCGATCTTAAGGTTTGAGACAGAACAGGGGATCGGCGGAAACGCCCGGTCCCCTTTTCCCTTTCCGGGGGCCGTGGCCTGACGCATGACGCAGGCTGGAGGAGACAGCCCATGATGATGCACGACAAGATCGTTCGGCAAAGCAACCTGAAGCCGCGGGACCTGCCCGTGATCGAGGCAGAGACCTTTGTCCTGCGCCCCCTGCGGCTGTCGGACATGGGTCTGATCGAGCATTACACCAAGGACGAGCGCGTGGCGCGCAACACCCGCAAGGTGCCGCACCCGCTGCCGCCGACCGCGACCGAAGCCTTCATTCGCCGGGCGCTGACGACCGATCAGGAAGGCAGTGTCTGGACCATCGACGCCGCCGACCATGGCGGGGCCGAGGTCATGGGGCTGATCACCCTGCGCCGTGCGGATGCGGATGGCGAGGCGGGCATCCCCGACACCGGGGCCAGCGAACAGGCCGAGGTCCACTTCTGGGTCGGCCCGGCGTACTGGAACAGCGGCATCGCCACCGCCGCGCTGAACGCGCTGATCGCGGCGAACCCGGGCGGGCACCGGACGTATTTCGCCTCGGTCTTTCAGGACAACCCGGCCTCGGCACGGGTTCTGACCAACTGCGGTTTCGCCTATATCGGTGATGCCGAGTCGTATTCTGTAGCCCGCGCCGCCAAGGTGGCGACCTGGACCTACAGCCGCAAACTGGATTGAACCGCCACACGGCCTGAAACTGGCCTCGGCGGCAGGAGAGAAACATGAAGTTCCTCGATCTCGCCAAGGTCTATATTCGCTCGGGTTCGGGCGGGTCTGGCTGTATCAGCTTCCGGCGGGAAAAGTTCATCGAATACGGCGGCCCCGATGGCGGGGACGGCGGCAACGGCGGTAACGTCTGGGTCGAGGCCGTGGACGGTCTCAACACGCTGATCGACTTCCGCTATCAACAGCACTTCTTCGCCGACAACGGTCAGGGTGGCATGGGCCGTCTCAAGACCGGCTACACCGGCGACGACATCGTGCTGCGCGTGCCTGTGGGCACCGAGGTGCTGGAAGAGGACGGCGAGACCGTCATCGCCGACATGGTCGAACTGGGGCAGCGGGTTCTGCTGGCCAAGGGCGGCAATGGTGGGTTCGGCAACGCCTACTTCAAGTCGGCCACCAACCAGGCGCCGCGCCGCGCCAACCCCGGCCAGCCGGGGGTGGAGCGCACGATCTGGCTGCGGCTCAAGCTGATCGCGGACGTGGGCCTGCTGGGCCTGCCGAACGCGGGCAAATCCACCTTCCTCGCCGCCACCTCCAACGCGCGGCCCAAGATCGCGGATTACCCCTTCACCACGCTGCACCCGAACCTCGGGGTCGTGGGCATCGACGGGGCCGAATTCGTCGTGGCCGACATTCCGGGCCTGATCGAGGGCGCCAGCGAGGGCCGGGGTCTGGGCGATCTCTTCCTCGGCCACGTGGAACGCTGCGCGGTGCTGCTGCACCTCGTCGACGGCACCTCGGGCACGCTGGTGGAGGACTACAAGACCATCGTGAACGAGGTCGAGACCTACGGCGGTATCCTGGCCGAGAAGCCCCGCCTCACCGTGCTGAACAAGATCGACGCGCTGGACGAGGAAGAGCGGGAGTTCCTCAAGGAGGAAGTCGAGGCGGCCGTCGGCGGGCCCGTCATGCTGATGTCCGGCGTCTCGCGCGAGGGCGTGGATGACGTGCTGCGCGCCCTGCGCAAGGAAATCTCGGCCGACCGGCTGCGCATGAAGCAGACGGAGGACGAGGAGGACGCGCCTTGGCAACCCTGAGCGCGGCACGGCGCGTCGTCATCAAGATCGGCTCGGCGCTGCTGGTGGATCGCACCACCGGCAAGCTGCGGGCCGACTGGCTGACTGGTCTGGCCGAGGACGTGGCGATGCTCAAGGCCCGGGGCGCGGATGTGATCCTCGTCTCCTCGGGCTCCATCGCGCTTGGCCGGGGCGTTCTGAACCTCGGGCTCGGCGCGCTCGCGCTCGAGCAGAGCCAGGCCGCCGCTGCCGTGGGGCAGGTGGGCCTTGCCGCGGCCTATGAGCGGGTGCTGACGCCGCACGGGATCAAGATCGCTCAGGTTCTGGTCACGCTGGAGGACAGCGAGAACCGGCGCCGCTACCTCAACTCCCGCGCCACGCTGGAGACGCTGTTGGGCTTCGGCGTCGTGCCCATCGTGAACGAGAACGACACCATCGCCACGGATGAAATCCGCTATGGCGACAACGATCGTCTGGCGGCGCAGGTGGCCGTGACCGTGGGGGCGGACCAGCTGATCCTGCTGTCCGACGTGGACGGGTTCTATTCCGCCAACCCGCAGCAGGACCCCACCGCGCATCGCTACGAGGTGATCGAGGAGATCACCCCCGAGATCGAGGCGATGGCTGGCGACGCGGGCTCTGGCCTCTCCAAGGGCGGCATGAAGACCAAGCTGATGGCGGCCAAGACGGCCACCAACGCGGGCTGTGCCATGGCGATCACCGAAGGCTCTGTCCGGCGTCCGTTGCAGGCGCTGGAGCAGGGCGCCAATGCCACCTGGTTCACCGCGCAGGAAGACCCGCAGGCCGCCCGCAAGCGCTGGATCGCGGCGATGAGCCCCAAGGGCGCCGTGCATCTTGATGCGGGCGCCGTGCGCGCCATGGGCCGGGGCAAGTCGCTGCTGCCCGCGGGCGTGACGCTGGTCACCGGCCAGTTCGGCCGCGGCGATCCGGTGGCGCTGCTGGCGCCCGACGGGGCGATGCTGGGCCTTGGCCTGACGCGCTACACGATCGAGGAGGCCCGGGCGCTTGCCGGTCACCGCTCGGACGAGATCGAGGCGCTTCTGGGCTATCCCGGCCGCGCAGCCCTTGTGCATCGGGACGATATGGTCCTGACCGCGCATCACCTTCACCTTGATGAAACCGCTTGAGAAAGGCCCGTGATATGAAGGACTTGGAGAACATTCCTGCCCTTATGGACGAGATCGGCCAGGCTGCCCGCAAGGCCGCCGCGATCCTCGCCACGGCCCCAGCCGAGACCAAGCGCCGCGCGCTGGAGGCCGCCGCCGACGCGGTCTGGTCGCGCCGCAAGGAGATCATCGAGGCCAATGCAAAGGACCTCGACTACGGTCGTGACAAGGGGCTGAGCCCCGCGATGATGGACCGGCTGATGCTGGACGAGGCGCGGATCAAGGGCATCTGCGACGGGTTGCGCTCGGTCGCGGCGCAGGCCGATCCCGTGGGTGCGGTGCTGGCCGAATGGGACCAGCCCTCGGGCCTGCACATTCGCCGCGTGCGCACGCCGCTCGGCGTGATCGGCGTGATCTATGAAAGCCGTCCCAACGTGACCGCCGATGCGGGCGCGCTCTGCCTCAAGGCGGGCAATGCGGTGATCCTGCGCGGCGGCTCCGAGAGCTTCCACTCCTCTTCCGCCATTCATGCCTGCCTCGTCGAGGGGCTGCGCGTGGCGGGCCTGCCCGAGGCGGCGATCCAGCTGGTGCCGACCCGCGACCGCGCCGCCGTGCAGGCGATGCTGCAGGCGGTCGAGCATATCGACGTGATCGTGCCGCGCGGCGGCAAGGGCCTCGTCGGGCTGGTGCAGCGCGAGGCCCGGGTACCGGTCTTTGCCCACCTCGAGGGGATCGTTCACATCTACCTCGACAAGGCCGCCGACCCGCAGAAGGCGCTGGACGTGGTGATCAACGCCAAGACCCGGCGCACCGGCATCTGTGGCGCGGCCGAATGCCTGCTGATCCATCGCGACGTGGTGGACACCATCGGGCAAGGCATCGTGCGGGCGCTGCTGGACCTCGGCGTCGAGGTGCGCGGCGACGAGACGTTGCAGAAGATCGAGGGCGTGGTGGCCGCCACGGATGAGGACTGGGGCAAGGAATACCTCGACAGTATCCTCGCCGCGCGGGTGGTGGAGGACCTCGACGAGGCGCTCGACTACATCCGCACGCATCACTCGGCCCATACCGACGCGATCCTGACCGAGGATGACGCTGCGGCGGCACGGTTCTTCAACGAGCTCGACAGTGCGATCCTGATCCGCAATGCCTCGACCCAGTTCGCCGATGGCGGCGAGTTCGGGATGGGCGCGGAGATCGGCATCGCCACCGGAAAGATGCACGCCCGCGGCCCGATCGGGGCGGAACAGCTGACGAGCTTCAAGTACCTCGTCGAGGGCGATGGGGCCGTGCGTAAGTAACGCGCCGAATTGGTGGAAAGCGAGAGGGCCGTCCCGGGGGGCGGCCCTTTCTGTTTTTGCGCGTTGGAGGTGCGGTTCCGTAAGGGGTTTCGCTGGGGCGTTGAACGGACGGGCTTACAAGACGGCAGCTGAACTGACGGGGCTCACGAGATGGCAGATGCAGGGCCCTTCCACCGGTTCCGACTGTCTGCCGCGCGGGGCAAGGCCGCAGGCCGCCGCGCATCGCCGGCGCGCGCCCACGCGGCGGCGATTTGGTGAGGCTGGGCGGTCGCTTTCGAGGGAGGGACGAGCTTGGCTGCGATAAACTGCTTGCCAGAGAGGGCAGATCGCCTCCGCGCGCGCCGGCGATGCACGGCTTCGCGTCTGGGGCGGAGGTTGGCGGGGCTACGTCCGCCCCACCTGTGAGGCACGCCCCGATACCCGGTCCGCCCAAGAGGCGGGCCGTCACCCCTGCGCCAGCGCACCCACCTTCTTCGCCACGAACTTCGCGATCATCGGGCCCGAGATCAGCACGAGGACGAACCGCAGCGTCTGCATCGCCATGACGAAGGCGATGTCCACGTCGCTCGACGCGGCGATCACCGCCACGGAATCCGCGCCGCCCGGGCTGGTGGCGAGGTAGGCAGTCAGCAGGTCCACGTCCATCGTGAACGAGATCACCACCGCGAAGCCCGCGCAGAGCGTCATCAACAGCAGGATCGAGAAGACGAGCCGCGGCAGCGCCTTCCAGGCGTGCAGCAGGATCGCCTTGGTGAAGCGCAGCCCGATGGTCCAGCCGATCACCGCGAAGGCGAGCGCCAGCAGCCAATGCGGCACCTCGGGCGAGATCAGCCCGAGCGCCTGCAGCGCCGTGCCGATCAGGAGCGGGCTGAGGAATTCGCCCGCGGGAATCCTGAAGACGCGCCCGATCACCATGCCGGCGGCCATCAGCCCGCAGGCCTGGAGCAAGGCGAGGTCCGGCGCGGGGAACCAGTCGATCGGCGGCGGGGGCACGTCCGGAGCGCCGACCCAGAACCGCGCGATCAGCGAGGCGCCCGCGGCCACCATGCCGACGCGCAGGTACTGCATGACCGCGACGAGTCGCATGTCAGCACCATTCGCCTCGGCAAGGAAGACCATCGCCTGTGCCGCCCCGGGGGTGGAGCCCCAGACCGCCGTTGCGCCCGGCAGGACCTGTCGCTTGGTGAGCACGTAGCCCAGCCAGGCCGAGGCCGCGATGACCGAGATCACCCCGAAGAGAAAGACCGGCAGGTCCAGCATTACGCTTCCCAGGGTCTCGACCGGGATCGTCGTGGCGATCATCGTGCCGACCACCGATTGCGCGAAGGTGAAGACCCCCCGCGGCAGCCCCATGGAGCGTGGCAGCACGTGGTTGGCCGAGGTCAGCCCGCTGGCGGCCAGCGTGATGGCCGCGGCCATCGGCCCCAGCAGCAGGGCGGCAGGCAGGTGCACCAGTTCCAGCCCCCAGGCCAGCAGCGCCGAGAGTGCGAGCAGCAGCAGCCACATCACCCCCAGTCGCAACGGGCCGCGCAGCCATTGCGCGGGGACGGTGGGGGATGCGGTCTCGGAAGTGATGGTCACGAAGGCCTCGCGGAAAGAGACGAAACCGGGCCCCGGGGCCCGGCCTTGGAAAGAGGGCGGTCCCGCGCGGATCGGCCGCGCGGAGCCGGGGGGATCAGGGCATGTAGCCGCCACCGTTGACCCAGAGGATCTGCCCGGTCATGAAGCCGGCGTCCGGGCCCAGCAGGAAGCGGATCGGCCCGGCCACGTCGTCGGGCTGTGCCACGCGTCCCAGCGGCGTCATTGCCTTGTACCGATCGAGGTCGAGGATGTTCTCGGCGCTCTCGTCCGAGCGCCCGGTGCCACCGCGCAGGAAAGCGGTGTCGACAACGGCCGGCCCCACGGCGTTTACACGCAGACGCGGGGCGAGTTCCAGCGCAAAGGTCTTGGTCAGCGCGATGACACCGGCCTTGGAGGCCGCATAGGCACCGAACCCCGGCCGGATGAACTGACCCAGCCCGGAGGAGCACAGGACGATGCCGCCGCCGTCCTTCATCATGGGCGCGATTGCCTTGGTCGTGAGGAAGGTGGAGCGCAGGTTGCCCTGCACCACATCGTCGAAATAGGTGGCGGGGGTCTCGCTCACCGGACGGATCTCGCTGTTCCAGCCCGCGAGGTTCACGAAGCCGTCGAGGCCTCCGGGCGCCTTTTCCTTGAGCGCGGAGGCTGCTGTCTCCACCGCGGCCTCGTCGCCCGCGTCCAGCCCGATCCCGTCCAGTGCGTGATGCTCCAGCGCGCGCGGCAGGTCGAGGACGATGACCGTGTCGCCGAGGGCTTCGAGCGAGGCGACAAGGGCGCGGCCGATGCCACCGGCGCCGCCGAGCACGGCGATGGTGCGGCCACCGGGGGCCGCGGGCGAGAGGGTCGTCATGGGAGAGGTCCTTTCGGGGAGGGGATCAGGCGAAGGTGGCGAGGTGGTCGAGGATCTCCGCCTCGCTCACCACGTCGGCGTATTTCGCGTTCATGTCGAAGAGGTTGGCCTCATGGGGGCCGGGATGGCGGTCGCCGCAGGCCTCGCCAACGACGGTGGTGATGAAGCCGTGGCTCATGCTGTCGACGCAGGAGGCGCGCACGCAACCGGAGGTCGTCAGCCCGGTGAGGATCACGTTGTCCACGCCCATGGCCGTCAGCATCGGCGCCAGCGAGGTGCCGAAGAAGGCGGAGGGGTATTGCTTGGTCACGATGACCTCGTCCTCGCGTGGTACGAGACCGTCTGCGAAGGCGGCGGTGCTGCGGCCCTTCACGAAGGCCGCGAGCGGCTTGGCCTTTTCCCAGAAACGCCCGCCGGTCAGGCCGCGATCATCGGCGTAGCTCACCTCGGTCAGGATCACCGGGATGCCGGCCTTGTGCGCGGCCTCTCGGATGCGCAGCGCCGAGGCGAGCGCATCGATGCAGCCCTCAGCCCCGTAGAGCGGGCAGTCGGGGTCGTAGTAGGCCTGCGCGAAGTCCACCATCACCAGCGCCGGGCGCTGCCCGTAGCCGGCCTTCTTGCCATAGGCGCGGGCGTAGTTTTCGCCGAGATCTTCGCTCATTCCTGTGTCCTGTCCTGCGTGTTGGGGCCGACCTCGGGGAAGCGTTTCTCGAACGCCCAGATGTCCTCGAAGCCGACGAGGGAGTTGAAATCGGAAAACGGGTGCAGCGGAACCGCGTCCGTCATGGCGCCATGGGCGGCGAGGTCGCCATAGGCCGCCTGCAGCGCGGCACCGGTGGCGAGGAACCCCGCCGCCGGATGGATCGCCATACGGTAGCCGATGGTGGCAAGCTCCTCGGCGCTCAGCATCGGCGTGCGCCCGCCCTGTACCATGTTCGCGACCAGCGGGCGGTCGATCTCGCCGGCGATGCGGGTCATCTCCTCCACGCTCTCGGGGCTTTCGACAAAGATGACATCCGCGCCCGCCTCGGCATAGAGCCTGCCGCGCCGGATCGCCTCGTCGAGGCCGAGCGTGGTGCGGGCATCGGTGCGGGCGATGATCAGGAAATCCTCGGACCGGCGGCTGTCCACGGCGACGGCGATCTTGCGGGCCATGTCCTCGGCGGCGATCACCCGGCGGCCAAGGGTATGGCCGCATTTCTTGGGGAATTCCTGGTCCTCGATCTGGATCGCGGTGACGCCCGCGTCTTCGTAGCCCTGCACTGTGTGGCGCACGTTCAGCAGCCCGCCATAGCCGGTGTCCGCATCGGCAATCACGGGTTTCGTTGTCCGTTTCACCATCTGCGCGATGCGGCCCAGCATCTCGCTGTAGGTCGCCAGCCCCGCATCGGGCAGGCCGAGGTGCGAGGCCACCGTGCCGTAGCCGGTGACATAGAGCGCGGGAAAATCGCCCCGGTCGGCAAAGAGCGCCGAGATTAGGTCATAGATGCCGGGGGCGAGGATGAACTCGCCTGCCTCCAGTTTCTTGCGCAGGGTGGGGTCTGCCATGGTGTCTCCTCCTCAGACGTTGGTGACGCCCAGCAAACGCCCCGCGCCGGGAATGGCGAGGTCCTCCAGCCCCGCGGCGGCAAGCGCCCCGTGCAGCGTGGCGGTGTTGGACGAGATGACCGGCACCCCCAGTTCGGCCTCGAGGGTCGGGATCAGGGGCAGGGTCGGAAAATCGGTGCAGGAGAGGAGCAGCGCCTGCGACCCCTCCGCGAAGGTGGTGCGGGCATGGGCCGCGACCATGTCGAGCGGGGTCTGGGCGATGAGCGGGAACTCCGCCGGGCCCTTGGCCCCGAGCCCGAGGCCCGCGATGGAGAGGACCTCGATCCCGTGATCGGCGAGGAAATGCACCTCGTGATCGTTGAGCGCATCGTGATAGGGCGTAGCCACGCTGATCTTCGTCAACCCAAGCGCCTGCAGCGCGCCGACGATGGCGGCGGCGGTGGTGACAGTGGCGATCCCGTTGCGGGCGGTCAGCGCCTCGGGCAGGGCGCGCGCGGGCGAGATCATGGAGCCCGCGGTGCAGGCATAGGCCACCACGTCCACATCCGCGACCTTCAGCATGGCGATGGCGGCGTCGAGGTCCGCGTGCAGCCCTGCGAGGCCCGCGTCGCTCTTGGTGTCGGGGTGGAGCTTCATCCGGTGGCTGTGGAAGGTGACCCCCTCCGGCACGAGCTGCGCCCACTCCGCCTCGTTCACCGTGTTGGTGGGCGGGCAGATCAGGCCGAGGCGTCCCCGCTGGCCATAGCTGAGCTGGCGGCGGTCCGGTCGAAGGGTCGGGCAGCTGGTCTGGTTCGGGGGCGGGTTGGAAGTCTGGGTCATGTCTTGCTCCGATTCCGTTTGCCGGAACCCGTGTTTGTTCGCTATTACGTCACATGATCTGCCATTAATGTCCATACATTTACCGCGATAGCCGGGCGCAATGTCCGGTTTTCACGCATTTGGCTGGACAAGTGGCGAGAAAAGAACAGATGCTTCCGGAACCCCGCGCAGGACGGGGGCTGATCCGGAGGAGGAGAGAGGCCGCAGATGAGTGCACAGGACGACACCACGACGCAGACGCCGGACGAAGGCACGGGCCCGCGCTACGCCCGGATCCAGAAGATCCTCGAGAGCCGCCTGCGGGACGGGACCTATCCGGTCGGATCTCTCATGCCGACGGAGATCGAGCTGGCCGCAGAGTTCGACACCTCGCGCTTCACCGTGCGCGAGGCGCTGCGCCACCTGACCGAGACCGGCTTCGTCGAGCGGCGGCAGGGGCTTGGCACGCGGGTGATCTCGACCGAGCCGCAGATGCGCTACAGCCAGACCTTCGACAGCCTTCAGGAGCTGTTCCAGGTGGCGGTGGAGACCTACTACGTGGTCATGCACACGGAGGAGGTTGTTCTGGACAAAGCCCTGGCCGAGGTCGTGGGCGGCAAGGCGGGCGAGACCTGGACCCGCGTCGAAGGTGTTCGCTGGACCGAACCGGGCGGCCGTCCGTTGGCCTTCATCGAGAGCTATGTGCCCGCCCGTTTCGCGAAATACGTGCCGGAGTTCCAGGGTCACCAGGGCGCGTTCTTCTCGCTTCTGGAAAGCCACTCGGCCGTGCCGATCGACGAATGCGAGCAGGAGATCAGCGCCGCCCCGATGCCGGAGAAGGCGCAGCGCTACCTCGGGCTGGCGCCGGGGGCGATCGCGCTGCAATTGCTGCGGCGCTACCATTCGTCGGAAGGCGTGGTGATTGCCTCGTGCAACTGGCACCCGGCGGAGCAGCTGAGCTACAAGATGCACATCAAGCGCAACCGGGGCCAGGGCTGAGCGCCGCGGCGGCCTGAGGGGCGCTCCCGCCGGTCCGCACGCGTTGCGGGCGCTCCCGGTCACAGCCATTCCGGTTTCCATACGTCTCCGTGTGGGGCCTCCAGCGGATGCACCCGCATCCCCATGGCGCCGCGCAGGTGACCGGGGACGAGGATATGGCCGTGTTCAGTGGCCTCTTGCAGAAGCGCGCGCCGGGTCGCCACGGCCAGCGGCCCGTCAGAGCAGAAGCGGGAATACCAGTCGGGCCGGTAAAGCTGCGCCGGCGTATGGATCGCGTCGCCGCACAGCAGCGCGGTCACGTCGCGGCGGCGCAGGGTCAGCGCCCGGTGTCCGGGCGTGTGTCCGGGCGTGGGGGTCACGGTCAGCGTGGTCGCCTCCAGCGCCATCCCGCAGCAGAGATCCGCGCCATCGGCCACGGTCTCCATCAGGCCGGCGTCCAGCACCGGCTGCACGCTGTCGGCAAAGCAGCCGTGATTGGCCTCGCCGGGGGCGCGGGCCTCTTCCGCCAGCCAATGCGCCAGCTCCGCCTCGCCCACGAGGTAGCGCGCCCGGGGAAAGGTCGGTACCCAGCGGCCATTCTCCAGCCGCGTGTTCCAGCCGACGTGATCGGTGTGGAGATGGGTGCAGAAGACCACGTCCACATCCTCGGCCCGCAGCCCGAGGGCCGCCAGCCGGTCTAGGTAGCCCGTGGCGGCCCGGTTGTGCCAGTCGGCCCGGCGCGGGCGGTGCTTATGTTCGCCGACGCAGGTGTCGATCAGGATCACCTTGTCGCCGATCCGCAGGACATGGCTCTGCACGTCGAGCAGGATCGTCTGCGCGGCGAAATCCACGTGGAGCGGCGCCAGCCAGTCCCGCGCGCCGTCCAGATCCGCGATGTCGCGTCCCGGGAAGAGCAGGTCGAAGGGCAGGGTGAAAGGCGAGAGATCCAGCGCCCGCTCGAGGGTCACGCCGGGGCCGAGGTGCAGCATCACATGATCTCCGGCTTCTCGACGGACCGGCAGCGGGCGCCTTCTGCGGCTGCCGCCTCGGGCAGGCTGTCGTCCCAGAGCCGCGCGATGTAGCGCCCGCCGGTCTGCCCGTCGGACGCCGGCCCGCAGAGCCAGAGGATCGCCCGGCGCATGATCCCCGCCGGCAGCAGGTTGCCATCGGCCCCGCGCTTGTTGGCGGAGGGCGGCAGCAGGTCGGTGTCCGCCGCCCCGCCGGGGAGGTAGACGTTGACCGTGACGCCGGTGCCCGCGAGGTCCTGCGCCCAGACCCGCGAGGCGGCTTCGAGAGCGGCCTTGGAAGGCCCGTAGGGAGAATAGCCGCGCCGCACCATTGTCTGATCGGAGGTCGAGATGTTCACGATCTTGCCCGCGCCCTGCGCGACCATCTGCTGCGCCGCCAGCCGGGCGAGGTAGAAGGGGCCGTTCACGTTCGTGGCCACGATCGCGGCCCAGGCGGCGGGATCGGCCTCCCAGAACCGGGTGGGGACGGTGTTGAAGCGCTCGGATATCGCGCGCATCCCGAGGCCCGCGTTGTTCACCAGCACGTCGAGGCCGCCGAACCGGGTGATCACGGCCTGCATCGCGGCGGCGCAGGCGGCGGGATCGGCCACGTCGCAGGTCAGTGGCAGGACGGTCGCGCCAAGCGCTTCCGCCTCGGCCACCGTGGCATCGAGCGCGGCGCCGGGACGGGCGCCCATGAGGGCGAGGTCGGCCCCGGCCTCCGCAAGGGCGAGGGCCATTTCCCGGCCAAGCCCGCGGGAGGCGCCGGTGACGAGGATCCTGCGCCCGGCGAGGGGCGCGGCAGAGGTCTGGGTCATGGGGTTCCGGTCATGAAGTTCTCGGAGGGACGAAGGTGCTGAGCCCCGGCGGCAGCAGGGTGCCGAGGCCGGGGGCGCCGGCCTCGTCGGGCGGTGCGGGCTTGGTGGAGAGCAGGTGCACGAGCATCGCGGAGGAGGCCCAGCCCTCGTCCCGCGCCCGCAGCGCGCCGAGGATATCCTTGTGCTGCGCGTTGGAGCGGACGATGTCGATGGGCTGGTTGCAGAAGGACTGCTTGATCACGGTCAGGGGCAGGGCAAAGACCTGTCGCGTGACCGAGCGGAGCTGTTCCGACCGCGCGGCTCGCAGGATAGCGTCGTGAAACTCGCCGTTTAGGTTGTGGAAGGCCTCGAACTCGCCCCGGTCGAGGCGGTCCATCTCTTCCACCAGCTGCTCCATCATGTCCAGTTCGCGTGGGGTGATCAGCCGGGCGGCGATCTGGGCCACGTAGGCCTCGATCCGGGCGCGCAGGTCGAAGACGATGGAAACCTCGTGGTAGGTGAAATTCGCCACGAACCGGCTGCGCCCCTCGGAGAGCGCCAGCCCCTCAGCGGTCAACCGTTGCAGGGCCTCGCGCACGGGGGTGCGCGAGGAATTGCACATGGCGGCCAGCTGGCTCTCCGCCAGATGGGAGCCCGGAGCCAGCTCCCCCGACAGGATCGCCTCGCGGATCACGTGGTAGGCGCGGTCCGCGGGCTTCATGTCGGACAGGTCGTCGGGCGCCCCGTCATGGGAGAAGCCGGGAATCTGGGGGCCTTGATCGGGCATTGCGGGCTCCGTTGCTCTTCAGCCGATGTGCGAAGCGTGGTTGTCGGCGTACCAGGATGCAAGCTCTTCGCGCGTTGCGAACCAGATGTCGTCGAATTGCTTGGCGTGGCGGATGAATTCGCGGATCGCCCGGATGCGGAACGGCTGGCCGATGACATGGGGGTGCAGGCCGATGTTCATGAACCGGCCCGACCCGGTGGCCTCGGCCTCCTCGCGCAGCCAGTTGAACTGTTCGATGAAGACGCGGGCCGCGCCCTCAACGTCCATGCCCTGCCGCATGAAGACGGTGAAATCGTTCACCTCGGAGGTATAGGAAATCGACACCAGCGGTTTGCCGCACTCGGTCTGGACCATGTAGGGCTGATCGTCGTTCAGAAGGTCGGTGAAGAAGAGCAGTCCTTCCTCGGCAAGGATGTCGGCCGTGTTCAGCGTCGAGCGCAGCGAGGAGGAGAGCCAGCCCCTGGCCTTCTGGCCGCAGACCTCTTCGTAGACCTTGAGGGTCTCGCGGATGACGGCGCGCTCCTTCTCCTTGTCCTTGGCGAAGTCGGTCAGCAGGTCGGATTGCACGTAGTTGTGCGGGATCACCTCGTAGCCGTTGGCAAGGGCGGCCTCCACGACCTTGCGGCGCTCGATCCCCATCTTGGCGTTCATGGTGCAAGAGGTCGGGACGCCTTCGGCCTTGAAGAGATCAAACATCCGCCAGACGCCGACCCGCTGGCCGTATTCGCGCCAGGTCCAGTTCGGGTTGTCATAGACATCGCCGGGCAGGGTGCCGCCCACGATGCCGGGGCCGCCCGGGTAATAGGGTGCCGGGTCGTCACGCTCCTGGTCCCAGTATTCGAGGTTGGTGGTCAGGATGACCGCCAGCTTCTTGCCATTGGGCCATTTGAGCGGCTTGCGGTCGGGGAGCGGGACGAAATCGTAGTGCATCGGGGATGTCCTTGAGGGCCGGGAGAGGGCCGCGCAATCGCGGGTCCGTGTCAGAGAGGGCCGGGGCAGAGAGGGCCGGGGGAGAGAGGGGCAGGGCAAAGAGGGCTTGGGCAGAAAAGGGGCCGGGCGGGAAGGGGTGCGCCCGGCCAGTGAACGCAACCAGTCAGGTCAGTAGTGCGACAGGAGCGAGCCGAAGCCCTGCACCTTGTCCTGGATCCCGTTCATGCGCAGCGCGTGCCAGTAGGTCGCGGTGTTGATCGCGATCACGGGCTTGTCCATCCAGAACTCCGCGATGCCGCCAACGCGCGCCATGGCAAGGTTGGTGCCGGCCTGGATGATCGCCTCGACCGAGGGGTCATTCACCTCGATCAGCGCGTCGCGCAGGGTCTTCTCGGTTTCATAGGCGATCAGCATGGGCGACTGGCACTTCAGCCCCTTCACCTGCACCACCTCGAAGCCGCAGTCGGTGAAGTAGCGTTCCACCTGCGCGTCGCCGATGGGCATATAGGGGGTGATGACGGCGATCTTCTTGATGTCGCCGAAGCATTTCAGTGCGTTCATGCAGGCGTCCGAGCCCATGGCCACGGGCATGCCCGCGCGTTCCATGATCTCTGCCTGCAGCTTGTCGGCGCGTTCCTTGCCGTCCCAGAAGGTCTCGGCCGACATGCCCATGATCATCGCGCCGGGCGAGCAGGTCTTGACCGCGTCGATGGCGTCCATGGTGGCCGCGCGGATACCCATGACGAGGTTGTTGAAATCCTCGTCGCTGTGCACGGGCTCATCGGGGATGATGATGCGCGAGAAGTGGTTGGTCACCCCCACGGGGCGCATGTCGTCGAATTCCGGCTGCACCGAGGTGTTGGTGGAGGGCGCGATGACGCCGAATTTCATGCGGTAGCCAAGGCTGTCGGTCATTGTCTTTCCTCTGTTGGATCTTGCACGGGCGCGCGGCCCGATCTCGGTGCCCGTTGGCCGGGCGTATCTCTGGGCCCTCAGGTCATCTTGCCTCAGGCCTCCTCCAGCGCCTCCACGTCGCGCAGCGACTGGATCATGGAGGAGCGCATCACGAAGGCGCGGTGTTTCTCGGGGTCGGCGACCACCTCGCGCAGCTCCGCGTGATAGGCCTTGCGGGCCTCGGGGTCGGTCTCGGCCATCATGCGGCGGTTGCGGATCGACTGGCTCTGCACCGTGTCGATACAGGCCTTGCGGCGCTGCGCGTCATAGAGCTGCATCAGCTCCAGCCCGGCCTCGCCGCGCCAGATCTTGCCCAGCTTCTCCACAAGGTTCACCGCATCGTGGACGCCGCCGTTCATGCCCATGCCGCCAAGGGGGTTGTTCAGGTGCGCGCTGTCGCCGGCAAGGAAGACACGGCCCGCGACATAGCTCTTCGCGACCCGCTGGTGCACCCGGTAGGCCGTGGCGTGGACCACGTCATAGGGACCTTCCTTGGGGCAGAGCGCCTGAAGCCGTTTCTCCATGAGGGCCGGGTCCTTGATCTGCTCCTCGGTCATGCCGGGATCGGTCGGCAGCAGCACCCGCCAGAGCGAGGGTGTGCGCAGCAGCACCGCCCATTCCTGCGGGTCGGTCAGGTAGGCGATCGGGGTCAGGTCGGGGATCGCCGCGCCGAAGTCGAAGGTGGTCGACATGGAGAGGAAGATCTCGGGGATGGTCATGCCCTCGAAGGGCACGTCGAGCGCCTTGCGCAGCGCCGAATGCGCCCCGTCGCAGGCGATGACATAGGCGGCCTTCATCTCTTCGACCGTGCCGTCGTCGTGCTGCACCGTCAGCGTCACGCCGTCGTCGTCCTGCGTCACGCCGGTGGCGCGGAGGTTGTAGAGAAGTTCCGTGGACTCAGAGGCTTCGAGGATGTCCCGCAGGGCTTCCGTCAGCTTCCACTGTTCGCACTGAAGCCGGAAGGGATAGTTCGTGGCGCCTTCCAGCAGGCCGAGGTCATAGGTGGCGATGACGCCTTCCTCGCGGTCGCGGAACTGCCAGTGCTGGCAGACGAGGCCCTTCTCGATCAGCCCGGGCATCACGCCGAAGGGCTCCAGCATGTCCATCGTGGGCGAATGGAAAGTGGAGGCGCGCAGGTCTTTTGGCAGGTCGCGGCTCTTTTCGAGAATCGTCACCGGGATGCCTTCGCGGGCCAGCGACGCGGCCGCGACGAGGCCCACGGGGCCGGCGCCCACCACGATAACCCTTTGGGGAACGGTCTTTTCGGTCTGTGTCATCGTGAGTCGAGTCCTTGCGCGGCAACGGGTCGTGAGGGTGAAGTGATGCCGAAGTTTGTGCACATAATGTAAGGACAAATCAATTCGGAATAGCCCGCTTGTCCATCGGAGAGACGGAGGTGCCTGTTTTTTGGCGCTCCGGCGCAGCAGGGGGCTGTGGGTGTCGCGCGGGCTCGATTTGCGCAAAATGAGGGGAATTCGCGGCATGAGGACCAATTTCGGCGCTTGTGCGGTGAATTATTGTGCATCGACGGTGTTCTTTTTCACCTGGTGAACACCCGGGCGCGCAGTTTGGCTGGACCGGTGCCGGGTTTTGTTGTTCGGATTTGTCCAGTCAAAGATGAAAGGGCCCCTCCGAATGTATACCGTTTCTCTTCCCTCGGCGGGGCATCGCGGATGCTTCTGATCCAGCAGATCGTGAACGGCCTGATGCTCGGCTCGGTCTACGTGACCGTGGCCGTGGCCTTCACCCTGACCATCAGCATCCTGAACTTCCTGAATTTCACGATCCCGACGCTCTTCATGGTCGCGGGCATGGTGGGCTGGGGGCTGGCCTTCTTCGGGCTGCCCTTCGGCCTTGGTGGTCCGCTGCCCTGGCCGCTGGCGCTTGCCGCGGGCATAGCCGTGGCGGTGGCCTGCTCGCTCATCGTGGAGCGGTTCACCTTCCGCTACATGAAGATGAAGCACGGCGATTCGACCGAACACGCGATCCCGCTGGTGTCCTCGCTGGGGTTCCTGCTGATTCTCGAGAACCTCGTGCGGATCTCCTATGGCTCTGACGCGCAACGCTTTCCGGGGCCGGGCGCGGACCTGACCGCCAATATCGGCGGGATCTTCGTCCGCGTGCCACAGCTGGTCAGCTTCGTCCTCGTGATCGGGCTGATCCTCGGGCTGGTCTGGGTGATCAACGCCACCCGCACCGGGCGCGGCCTGCGCGCCATCGCGGAAAATCCCGACGCGGCGGCGCTGCTGGGGGTCGAACCCAACCGTGTCGTGCCCATCGTCTTCATGCTGACCGGGATGCTCTGCGGTCTGGCAGGGGCGCTCTTTGCCGTGAACTACGGCGAGGTCAGCCCCCAGATGGGCGAGGACATCGGCTCCAAGGCGATCGCGGGCATGGTCGTCGGCGGGCTCGGCTCGCTCTGGGGCGCGGTCGCGGGCGGCGTGATCGTCGGCCTGATCGAGATGCTCACCATTCACTTCTTCGGCGCGGACACCGTGCAGGCCGCCGTCTGGGGCGCGCTGCTGATCACACTGCTGATCCGCCCGCAGGGACTTTTCGGACATAACGCCATCGGCAAGGGGAAACTGTGATGAGCGGCTACTGGAGCGGGATCATCACCCTGCTGTCGATCAACGTGGTCTTTGCCTATGGCATCTACCTCGCCGTGGCCACCGGCCAGCTTAACCTTGGCGGCGCAGGCTTCCAGGCCCTTGGCGCCTATGCGGCGGCCTGGCTCTGTGCCGAACAGGGCTGGCCGATCTGGGCCACCCTCGGGGCCTCCGCCGTGGTGGCGGGCGGCATCGGCTTTGCCTTTGCCTTCCCGATCCTGCGGCTGAAGGGCGTCTACCTCGTCCTTGGCACCTTTGCCTTCGCGGAGGTCGTGGCGGGGGTCATCATCAACTCCGATGCGCTCGGCGGGGCCATGGGCCTTCCGGTGCCCGAGTTCATCGACTGGAACGTGCCCGCCATCGCGGCGGTCTGCGTGGCGCTTTTCTGCTTCTATCTGATGTCCACCCGGCTGGGACTGGCGGTGCGCGCGGTGCATGACGACGACGTGGTCTGCGACCTGCTGGGCGTGGATGTGCGGCTGGTGCGCGTGGCGCTCTTCGCCCTCGGTGCGGCGCTCGCGGGCTTTGCGGGCGGGCTCTATGCCCATGCCTACACCTACGTCGAAGTGCAGACCTTCAACGCCTCGCTCTCCATCTACGTGCTGCTCTACGTCCTCCTCGGCGGGGCGCAGACAGCATGGGGTCCGCTGGCGGGGGCGGCCTTCTTCACCCTGCTGCCCGAACTGCTGCGCAACACGCTGCCGGCAATGAAGTCCGGACTCTACGCGCTTTTCGGGGCCGAGGGCTCCATGTCGCCCCCCGATGAAAGCTGGCGCTTCGTGGCGCTTGGCGTGGTGACGGTGCTGATGATGGTCTTCCGCTCCGAGGGGCTGATCACCCGGACCATGGTCGAACGCATCAGCCACCCGTTCCGCAGCACCCGGAAGGAGGCCCTGTGATGGCCGAGCCGCTGCTTTCCGTCGAAAACCTCTCGATCGCCTTCGGGGGTCTCAAGGTGATCAATGATGTCAGCTTCGACCTCGAACAGGGCGGGCGTCTGGCGCTGATCGGCCCGAACGGGGCAGGGAAGACGACGATCTTCAACCTGCTCTCGGGCGTCTACCGGCAGGACACGGGCCATATCCGTCTGGGCGGCGAGGTGATCGACGACGTCCCCAGCCGCAAGCGGATCGGATATGGCATGGCGCGGTCGTTCCAGAACATCCGCCTGATGCCGCACCTGTCCGTGGTGGAGAACGTGATGATGGGGCAGCACGCGCGCCCGGATCGTCCCGGCCGTCTGCTGGCGCCGCTCTCGATCTTCGGTCGCTCCCGTGCCCGGGCCGAGGCCGAGGCGCTGCTGGCCGAGATGGGCGTGGAGGTCGCACCGGGGCAGGACGTCTCGACGCTGCCCTATGGCATCCGCAAGAAGATCGAACTGGTCCGCGCGCTCGCCGCCCGTCCGCGTCTGCTGCTGCTGGACGAACCCGCCGCGGGCCTGAACGAGACCGAGACCGGAGAGCTGATGGCCTTCCTCGACCGGATTTCCGACAGCGGCGTGACGCTCCTTGTGGTGGAGCATGACATGGCCCTCGTGCGGTCGCTCTGCGACCGGGCGGTGGTGCTGAACTTCGGTCAGAAAATCTACGATGGCAGCACGGCCGACGTGCAGAAGGACCCGCTGGTGCTGGAGGCCTATCTGGGCCCGCGCCACGCCGGAGAGAGCGCGAAGGAGGCTGAGAATGTTGCTTGAGGTCAAGGACCTGGAGGTCACCTATGGCCGCACCAAGGCGGTGCGGGGCGTGTCGCTTTCGGTCGATGCCGGCGAGATCGTCACCGTTCTGGGCGCAAACGGGGCGGGCAAGACCTCGCTCCTGCGGGCGCTTCAGGGCGCGCGCAAGCCGCAGGGCGGGCAGATCCTCTTCGACGGCGAGGACCTGACCGGCATGACGGCCTCGGCCCGGGTGGCGCGCGGCATGGCGCTGGTGCCCGAGGGGCGGCAGATCTTTGTCTCCATGACGGTCGAGGAGAACCTGCTGATGGGCGCCTACCTGCGCACCGACGGCGAGGTGAAACGCGACCTAGAGGGGATCTATGACCGCTTCCCCAATCTGGCCGAGCGCAAGGACATGCGGGCCTCCGTCCTCTCGGGCGGGGAGCAGCAGATGCTGGCGGTGGGCCGCGCGCTCGTCTCGCGGCCCCGGCTGATCATGCTGGATGAACCCTCGCTGGGGCTCTCGCCGCTCTTCGTGCAGCGCCTCTTCGACCTGATCGAGGAACTGAACCGCGACGGGATCTCGATCCTGTTGGTGGAGCAGAACACCCATATGGCGCTCTCCGTGGCGGCGCGGGGCGTCGTGCTGGAGCTGGGCCGGGCGACGCTCTCGGGACCGGCGGCACAACTGGCCGCGGATCCCAGCCTGGCCGAGGCCTACCTGGGCGCGGCCTGACGGCCCGAAACGCACAAGATAGAAATAACAAAAGACAACAAATTCCAACAAGGAGCCTGAAAACATGAAACTTCGCACGCACTTGCTTGCAGCTGCCGCGATCGTGGTCGCGCTGCCGGCCTACGCCCAGGACACCATCAAGATCGGCAATATCGTCGCCGCATCGGGCTTCCTGAAGAGCGTGGGCGAAACCGCGATCACCGCCTTCGACATCGCGGTGGACGAGATCAACGCCGCCGGTGGCGTGAACGGCAAACCGATCGAGCTGATCCGCTTTGACAGCGGCTCCGACCCGCGCCAGGCCTCGGTCGGGGCGCGCAAGCTGATCCAGGATGACGACGTGCTCGCCATCCTCGGGCCGTTCTCCTCGGGCGAATCCCGGGTGGCGATGAACGATGCCGAACGGTTCAAGACGCTGATGATCCCGACGGCCGCCTCGGCCCCCGGGCTGACCGAGGGCCGCACCTATAGCTGGCGCCTGACCGAGGACGAGCAGAAGCAGTTCTCGCGCCTGCTGACGGCGCTGACCGCCTCGGACATCCCGCACAAGACCGCCGAGATCGTCTATGTCTCGGACGAGGTGGTTGCCAATTCCGCCGGCACGCAGCTCTATCCGGCGCTCCTGAAGGAAGCGGGCATCGAGACCGGCGAGCCGATCCCGGTGCAGTACAAATCCTTCGACATGTCGGCGCAGGTCGCCACGATCATGCAGAAGAATCCCGATATCGTCGCCGTCGCGGGCCTGCCGGAATCCGCCTCCAAGATCATCAAGGAACTGCGTCGCCAGGGCTACGAGGGCCGGGTGATCGGCTCGCAGATCTTCGCTGATCCCAACGTGACCGAGCTGTTCGGCCCGGAAGGCGATGGCACCATCGTCGTCGCGGGCTTCTGGAAGGACCGAACCCCGCAGGCCGCCGCCTTCAACGAGGAGCTGCTGGCCCTGCTGGACGAGAAGGGCATCCACAAGCTGGGCGCGCACCATACGGATGCGCAGGCCTATGACGGGGTCTACCTGCTGAAGCAGCTGATGGAAGCCACCGGCATCACCGGCGACCCCGAGATGGTCGAGGAAGAGCGTGCGAAACTGGCATCGGCCATGGAAGGTGTCCATTTCAACGGCATCGTGGGCGATGACATCTGTTTCGCCGGTCATGACGCCGAGCTTCCCGGCTATGTCATCGAGATCAAGGACGGTCAGTGGACCAAGTTCGCGGAAGCCGCCGCAGATAAGTGCGAGTGACCCTGCCTGCCGCCCGGACAGGCTCCGGGCGGCCAGCATGTCCCACTAGGAGAGTTCAGATGTTCCATTCCCGTTTCCTCAAGACCGCCACGCTGACGGCTGCGCTGACGCTCGGCACCGCCGGGCTGGCCGCCGCCCAGACCGTCGCCATGGGCACCACCAAGGGCGGCGCCACGGCGCAGGTCTCCAACGCGCTCGCCGCCGTGATCTCGGACGGGTCCGCGCTGATGGTGCGCCCGCAAGCGATGGCCAACACCTCGCAGTACCTGCCGCTGGTGGACAGCGGCCGCGTCGAATTCGGCATCGCCAACCTGCCGCAGGCCAGTTTCGCCGTGAAGGGCATCGCCATGTCCGAAGGCCACGCCATGCCGGGCCTCGAAATGGTCGCCACGCTGATCCCCTTCAACGTGGGTCTGCTGGTGCCGTCCGCGCTGGAAATCTCGGACATCGCTGGCCTTGCCGGCAAGCGGGTGCCCAAGTTCCAGGACGGGGCGCTCGGCGATTACGTCATCAAGGCCGTGCTCTCCACCGCGGGGCTGACCTATGACGACGTGACCCCCGTGCCGACGGCGAACTTCCCGGCCATGTTCCAGGCAATCAAGGACGGGCTCACGGATGTGACCATTGCCACCGTGGGCTCGCAGCCGACCTATGACATCGAGGCCGCCGTCGGGGGCGTCACCTATCTGACCCTCAAGGAGGGCGACGAGGCGGTGCTGGACGAGGCACTGCCCGGCACCGTCCTGAAGACCTGGGAAGGCGCCAAGGAGATGCCCGGCATTTCCGACGAGACGGTGACCTTCAGCTATCCCTACATGCTCTTCGCCAGTGCCGAGGCCTCGGACGAGGTCGTCACGGCGGCGGCCAAGGCGCTGTACGACGGCGAGGCGGCGTTGAAATCCCACGGGCCCCTCTGGGCCGAGTTCGATCCCGCCCTGATGGCCTCCGCGCAGACGCTGCCCTACCACCCGGCGGCCAAGGCTTTCTACGAAAGCGTCGGCGTCTGGCCCGCCGAGTAAGCGACCCACACCCCGGGGCCGCCGCGCGCGGCCCTGTCTCCCCGCGCCAGACTTCTTGCGGCGCGGGGACCCGAGTTTCCGGAGACTGCCCTTGTCCGATCCCGTGACCAAGCCTGAGAGTGCGCCTGTGCGTGAGCCCGTGTCTGACCCCGTAGTCGCCCCGTCGCCGCTGGCCCGCTTCGCGGCGCTCTACGGGTCCGCCCTCTGCGTGATCACGCCGCTACTGGCGATCGTCTGGGTGCTCTCCGTGCCGCAGCGCATGGGGCTGCTGATCTATCCGGAGCAGGTGGCCAGCCTCATGCTGGGGGCAGCAATGTCGGTGGTGTTCCTGCGTGATATCAAGGTATTGCGTGGCGTGCCTCTTGCGATCGACCTGTGCCTTGCCGCGGCCTCCACAGTGCTCGCCTTCTGGGTTTTCACCCGCTTCCCGGTCCTCTCGGAGGGCCAGTTCATGCATCCCACCGAAAGCGCGGCCCTCGGCCTCGTCGTCGTGCTCCTCGTGATGGAGGGGCTGCGCCGGGTTGTGGGCTGGACGCTGGTGGTGATCTTCGCTGTTGTCCTGCTCTACGCGCTCTTCGGGGACCTCGCGCCCGCCGCGATCGCGGGCCGGCCGATGCCGCTTGGCGATGTACTGGGCTTCCTCGGAGCGGACAGCACGGCCACATGGGGGCAGGCGCTCCAGATCGCGGCCTTCATCGTGGTGGTCTTCGTGCTCTTCGGGGGCATGCTGATGTGCGTGGGCGGCGGCGATTTCTTCACGCAGGTGGCCCTGAAGGCCGCGGGCGATGGGCCGGGCAATACCGCCAAGGTGGCGGTCGGGGCCTCGGCGCTGATGGGCTCCGTCTCGGGCTCTGCCGTGTCCAACGTCATGTCCACCGGCGTGATGACCATCCCGCTGATGAAACGCGCGGGCTTCCGGCCCGAGCAGGCGGGCGCCATCGAGGCCGTCGCCTCCACCGGTGGGCAGCTGATGCCGCCGATCATGGGCGCCGCCGCCTTCCTGATGGCCGAGATCCTGCAAATTCCCTACCGGGAGATCCTGCTGGCCGCGCTGCTGCCGGCGGCGCTCTACTACATCTCCATCTTCACCCAGATCGACTTCATCGCGCGCCGCGACCGGATCGCCGCCTTCGACGGGGTGGAGCGCGCGCCGATGCTCGCGATCCTGCGCCGGGGCTGGATTCCCGTCCTGGCCTTCGCCGTGCTGATCCTGCTGATCTTCGAGATGCGGATGCGGGCCGAGGCGGCGGCGGTCTGGACTGTCTTCACCATCGCACTTCTCGGGGCGGGAGCGCATTTTGCCCGGCTCGGCGGGGCGTCGCCTGCCAAGCTGCTGGAGGCCTTCGTGGCCACCGGACGCACCACCTGCGACGTGCTGCTGATCACCGCCGCGGCGGGAATGATCATCGGGCTGCTCTCCGTCACCGGGCTCGGTTTCGCGCTCAGCTACTACCTGCTGGATTTCGGCGAGGGGAACCTCTTTGGCCTGCTGCTGGTCACCGGTCTCGTTGGCATCGTGCTGGGCCTCGGGCTGCCGACATCGGGGGTCTACCTGCTGCTGGCCTCGCTGGCCGCGCCCGCGCTCGTGCAGCTCGGCATTCCCGATCTCAACGCGCATATGTTCGTCTTCTACTACGGCATGCTTTCGATGATCACGCCGCCGATCGCGCTTGCCGCCTTCGCCGCCGCCTCGATCTCGGGCGCGTCGCAGGTCAGGACCGGGCTCGAGGCCTTCCGCTTCGGCTGGATCGCCTACCTGCTGCCCTTCTTCTTCATCTACAAGCCGGGGCTCCTGATGCAGGGCAGCGCCTGGGACGTGATCTATGTCTTCGTCAGCGCCATCGCGGCCATGGTGCTGGTCACCGGCGCCATCGTCGGCCATGCCCGCCAGCCGCTTTCGCTGGGGATGCGCGGGGTCTGGGCCCTTGCCGGGCTTGCCATGATGGCACCGCTGCACGAGATGGCTGGCTGGGGGCTGGAATACGCCGTGTCGGCGCTTGGTCTCGGGCTGGTGGCCTTTGCCATGCGCCGGGTCGGGGCCGATGCGGTGACCGTGTGAGCGGCCGTCGGGCAGGGCTCAAAAATACGTATCAAAATGTCAGCTATACATTGACAAGTATGGACAAATAAGGGTTTCCTTAGGTCAAGAGTTCCGGTCAACCTGAGAGGTTGGCCACCCCATCCGGGAGACTAATCATGTCATTGCCTGAAGTGGCCGGCGTCCTTTCCGGACGTCGCGCCGTCGTGACCGGCGCGAGCCGGGGTCTTGGTCGTGCCATCGCGCAAGCCCTTGCAGCAGAGGGCGCACATGTCGTTCTGACGGGCCGCGACGCCGCGGCGCTGGAGGAGACGGGCGCGGCGATTGCCGCAGCGGGCGGCACCTCGGAGGCCCATGCGCTGGAGATTACCGACGCGGAGGCCGTGGAAGCCTTTGCCGAAAAGGTATGGACCAATATGCCGATCGATGTGGTCTTCGCCAATGCCGGGATCAGCCTGACGCGACCGGCGGTGGAGACAACACCCGCCGACATGGCGCGGATCCTCGATGCCAACGTGCTGGGGACCTATGCCACGCTGCGCGCCTTCGGCAGCCGGATGCTCGCACGGGGCCAAGGCCAGCCGGGCCAAGGTTCGCAGGGGCAGGGCAAGCTGATCGCCACCTCCTCGGACATCGGCATCCGGGGCTCGGCGGGCTGGGTCGCCTATGCCGCCAGCAAGGGCGCGGTGAACGCCATGGTCAAGACGCTGGCCTGGGAATGGGCGCCGGCGCTGACGGTGAATGCCATTGCACCGGGGGCCTTTGCCACAGACATCAACAGCCACCTGCTGGGCCAGCCCGAGATCATGGCCGCCATCGAGGCCGAAACGCCGCTGGCCCGCGTCGGCCGGGCCGAGGAGATCGGCCCGCTTGCGGTCTTCATGGCGGGGCCGGGATCGGACTTCATGACAGGGGAGATCATCAGCCTCGACGGCGGGATCAAGAAGGCATGAGCACGCCGACCCTCTCCGCCACGGGCATCCGCAAGACCTTCGGCCCGACGGTCGCGCTCGATGCGGCGCAGGCCGTGCTGCATCCGGGCGAAATCCACGCCCTGATGGGCGAGAACGGCTCGGGCAAGTCGACGCTGCTGACGATCCTCGCGGGGGTGCAGCAACCCGATCAGGGCACGATCACCCTCGACGGGCGGGTGCTGGACGACCTGACGCCCGCCACGGCCCGCAGCTACGGCATCGCCGTCGTCAGCCAGGAGCCGCAGATGGCCCCGGCGCTGACCGTGGGAGAGAACATCATGCTGGGCCGGCTGCCGGTGCGCGCTGGCAAGGTCGACTGGCGCGCCACCCATCTGCGCGCGGCGGAGGTGCTTGCGGAACTGCACCTCGACATCGACCCGCGCACCCCGGTGTCGGCGCTGCCGCTGGGACGGCGGCAGCTGGTGGAGATCGCCAAGGCCCTCGTGGACCGGCCCCGGGTGCTGCTGCTGGACGAGGCGACCTCCTCTCTGGACGAGGCCGAGACACGAACGCTCTTCGGCCTGCTGGAGCGGATGAAGGCGGCGGGCTGCGCGATTGCCTTCGTCTCGCACCGCATGACCGAGGTGATGGACCACGCCGACCGTGCCACGGTGCTGCGCGACGGACAGTACATCGGCACGCGCACCCTGCGCGAGACCGACGAGCGCGAGCTGGTCTCGATGATGGTGGGCCGCGACCTGAAATCCTACTGGCACAAGGCCGAGGTGAGCCCGGGCGACCGGCTGCTGCGCATGGTGCGCGTGTCCCGCGGGGCGCTGAAAAGCATCGACCTGACGGTGAACGCGGGTGAAATCGTGGGGCTTGCGGGCCTCGTGGGCAGTGGGCGCAGCGCGCTGCTGCGGACCATCGCGGGGGTGAAGAAGGCCGAGGCGGGCGAGATGTTCTTCGCCGGCCATTCGGTCCGGATCGAGAGCCCGCGACAGGCCCGGCGCCTCGGCATCGGCTACGTGCCCGAGGACCGCAAGGGCGAGGGGCTGGTGATGCACTGGTCGCTCTACCGCAACGCCGGTCTCAGCCGGGTCGCGGCGCTCAAGGCGCTTGCGCCGGTGACCGGGCGGATCGACCGCGCGGCCTATGATGCGGGGACGCAGGGCCTGAAGGTGCGGACCTCCGATCCGCGCCAGGCGGTGTCGGAGCTCTCGGGCGGGAACCAGCAGAAGGTGCTGATCGCCCGCGAACTGGCGATCACCCCGCGGCTCCTGCTGCTCGACGAGCCGACCCGGGGCGTCGACGTGGGCGCCAAGGAGGACATCTACGCCCAGATTGCCGAACTGGTGAAGGGCGGGATGGGGCTGATCATCGCCTCGTCGGAATTGCAGGAGCTGCTGGGGGTCTGTGACCGGATCCTCGTGCTCTACCAGGGCCAGATCGTGGCCGACCTCACCGCCGCCGAGGCGGACGAGGAGACGCTGGCCTACTGGGCCTCGGGCGCGCATGAGATCGGCGCGGCCTGACCATGAACCATCCAGAGATCGGGGACCGCCGCAGATGAGCGCCACTGACACTTCCACCACCGCTTCCCCGCCCGACACCACGGGCGGTCCGGGGGCCTTCCTGCGGCGCTATGCGGGCGTCGGCGCGGCGCTTGTCGTGCTCATTGTCTTCCTGTCGCTGACGCAGGAGAACTTCCTGAAATACAACAACATCATGAACATCCTGCGGACCAACGCGGTGATGTTCGTGGCCGCCGTCGGTCTGACCTTCGTCATCGTCAGCCAGGGCCTCGACCTGTCGGTCGGCTCGATGACGGCGCTCGGGGGCGTGATCCTTGCGGAGCTGCTGACCTCCGGCGTGGGGGCCTGGCCCGCGATCGTGCTGACGATCCTTGCCTGCACCGCGCTCGGGGCGCTCGTGAACGGGGGGCTGATCGCCTACGGCGGGTTCAACTTCTTCGTGGTGACGCTGGCGATGCTGCAACTGCTGCGCGGCGCCGCGCTGGTGCTCTCCAACGGCTCGCCGACCTCCACCTTCATGTGGGCCCCGGTGCAATGGGTGGGCGACGGCCGGATCGGCGCGCTGCCGGTGCCGGTGCTGATCGCCGCGCTGATCGGGGTGATCGGCTATGCGGTGATGCGGTGGACGCGCTTCGGCCGCGCCGTCTACGCGGTCGGCGGCAACGAGACCGCCGCCCGGCTTGCGGGCATCGACGTGCGCCGGGTGCGGCTGACGGTCTACGCGATCTCTGCCGCCTGCGCCGGTGTCTCTGCCGTGATGCTCACCGGGCGGCTCACCTCCTCGCAGCCGGTCTCGGCCGCCGTGGGGCTGGAGCTTTCCGCCGCCGCCGCCGTCCTGCTGGGCGGGGCGAGCTTTGCCGGCGGCTCGGGCAACATCGGGGGCGCGGCGATCGGCGTGCTGTTCCTCGGCGTGCTGGCCAATGGCATCACGCTGGCGGGGGTGCCGTCTTACTGGCAGGGCATCGCCACCGGTCTCGTCCTGATTGCCGCCATCGCACTGGACCGTATCCGGGCGAAATAGGCCCGCAGGCTCCCCGCCATTTCCCATCTCCCGCGGGCCCATGGCCCCGGGAGCCCGACCCAGAGGGGCCCAAGCCCCCGTATCCCCAACATGGAGTTTTCCGAAATGACCTCTCTCCTCAACCGTTTGCTGACCTCGACGGGGCTGGCCGCGGCCGCCCTTGCGGGCAGCCTCTCCGCCGCGCAGGCGCAGGATTTCACCGTCGGCATCCTTGGCGCGAACTACGCCATCCCCGCCGCCCGCGCCCAGTACGAGGGCCTTGCCGCCGCGCTCAAGGAACGCGGGATCGACTATCGCTTCTACGATGCGATCCTCGATATCAACACGCAGGTGGCCCAGATCGACCAGGCGATCACCGCCGGCGTGGATGCCATCGTGATCAACGTCGCGGGTGATCCGAACGCGGTGCTGGCACCGCTGAACCGCGCCGATGAGGCGGGCATCATGGTCTTCGGCCTCGGCCCGGCGCCGGGGTTCGAACACATGCTGGTGCAGGCGGACAATGCCGCGCCGGAACATGGTGTCCGTTCGGGCGAATGGATGTGCGAGGCCACCGGCGGCACCGGCCAGATCGCCATGATCAAGGCCATCGAGATCCCCACGCTCAGCCCCCGCTGGGACAAGTTCCGCGAGACCGTGCAGGCGAAATGCCCCGATCTGGAAATCGTCGCGGAAGAGCGCGCGATCCCCGATGACAGCGCCACGGGCCGCCCGATTGCCGAGAACCTGCTGACCCGTTTCCCGGACCTGAAGGCGATCTGGTCGATGAACGACGGCATCGCGCTTGGCGCCGGTCTGGCCGCGAAATCCGCGGGCCGCGAGGTGATCATCTCCGGCATCAACGGCGAGGTCTTTGCCGGTGAGGGCATCAAGCAGGGGCTGATCGACGTCTCCTGGGACATGGAGCCGGTCAAGATCGGCTACGACCTGGGCGTCTGGGTCGCCGACGTGCTGCAGGGCGAGGTCGAGACCCCGACCGAGACCGTGATCTTCGAGCCGACCGACGTGCCGCAGTGGGACAAGGACACCATCGGCGACTGGAAACCCTACGAAGAGCGCATCGCGTATCCGGGTCTCCAGTAATCCCGCCTGACGCAAGACGTAGGCCTCCGGCATCCGCCGGGGGCCGCCCTGATCTCTCCCATGAGGACCGCCGCCATGAAAGCCCTCCTTCTCACCGAAATCGGCAAACCGCAGGAGATCATCGACGATCTCGACGTGGATCTGCCGCAGGAGCACGAGGTGCTCGTGCGCACCTGCGCCTGCGGGCTCTGCCACTCCGACCTGCATTTCCGGCAGGGCAAGTGGACGACCTTCCCGTTGCCCATGGTGCTGGGGCACGAATGCTCGGGCGTGGTGGAGAAGGTGGGATCGCAGGTCAGCTACCTGAAGCCCGGCGATCACGTGGTCGGCTGCCTGACGCCGTTCTGCGGGGAATGCGAGAACTGCATGAAGGGGCGTCCGAACATCTGCACCGGCTCGGGGCTGCAACGGGGCAGCGACAGCCGTCCGAGGCTCATGCGGCGGGGCAAGCCCGTCTCGCAATTCGTTAATCTCTCAGGCTTTTCCGAGATGATGCTGGTGCATGAGCGGGCGCTGGTGAAGATCGACCGGGACTTCCCCATGGACGTTGCCGCGATCATGGGATGTGCCGTGACCACCGGCATGGGCGCTGTCTTCAACACCGCGCAGGTCCGCCCCGGCGAGACGGTGGCCGTCTTCGGCTGTGGCGGCGTGGGGCTCAGCGTCATCCAGGCGGCGCGGATCACCGGCGCGGGCCGGATCATCGCCGTGGACCGTTCCCCGGCGAAGGCCGAGGCCGCGCTTGCCTACGGCGCGACCGATGCCGTCGTCGCCGACGGGATGGAGGTGGCGACGATCCTCGAGATGACCAAGGGCGGCGTCGATCACGGCTTCGAGGCAGTGGGCCTGCCGGCGACGGCACGGGCGGCCTTCGACGTCACCAAGGCGGGCGGGGCCGCGACCATCGTGGGCCTGCTGCCGGAGGGATCGCTGATCTCGGTCGACAGCCAGATGATGACCTTCGACCGCAAGATACAGGGCTCCTCCATGGGCTCGAACCGCTTCCGCATCGACATCCCGCGCTACATGGACATGTACGAGAAGGGCGTGCTGAAGGTGGATGAGATGATCACCGGCCGCATCGCCCTGCCGGAGGTGGACGAGGCGCTCGTCGCCCTCGACACGGGCGACGGGATCACCCGCACCGTGGCGATGTTCTCATGACCCTACGGCTGATCATCAACGGGCAGGCGCAGGAGATCGCGCTGCCGGACTCGCGCCTCACGTTGCTGGACCTGCTGCGCGATCACCTGCAGCTGACCGGCGCCAAGAAGGGCTGCGACCGGGGCCAGTGCGGCGCCTGTACGGTGCTGGTGAACGGCCGCAGGGTGACCGGCTGCCTGACGCTGGCCGCCACGCTGGAGGGCGCGGAGGTTCTGACCATCGAGGGGCTGTCCTCGGGCGCAGACCTGCACCCGATGCAGCAGGCTTTCCTCGACCACGATGCGCTGCAATGCGGCTTCTGCACGCCGGGCCAGATCATGAGCGCCGTCGCCCTGATGGCCGAGGGCGAAACCGGCGCCGATCCGGACCGGGTGCGCGAGGCGCTGTCGGGCAACCTCTGCCGCTGCGGGGCCCATCCCGGGATCGTCGCCGCGGTCTGTTCGGTGCTGGGAGAGCAGGGATGAAGCCCTTCGATTATCACCGCCCCGAGACGCTGCAGGCGGCGCTGGAGCTGCTGACGGACCCCGGCGCCACGGCCTATGGCGGGGGCACCAACCTGCTCGACATGATGAAATGCGGCGCGGCCCTGCCGGGTACCTTGGTGGACGTGACCGCGCTGCCGGGGCTTCAGGGCGTCTCGCGCGCGGCGGACGGGCGGCTGCGCCTCGGCGCCGCGCTGCGCAACAGTGACCTCGCCCGCGATCCGCTGATCCTGGCCGAGGCCCCGCTGCTGTCCGAGGCAGTCCTATCCGGGGCGTCGGGGCAGATCCGCAACATGGCCACCACTGCCGGAAACCTCCTTCAGGCGCCGCGCTGTCCCCATTACGCGCTGCCCGAGTCCCCCTGTGCCCGCCGTGACGACCGCACCGGCTGCGCCGCCCGCGACCATGCGGGCCGGGACCATGCGGTCCTCGGCTGGGACGACAGCTGCCGCGCGGTGCATCCCTCCGACCTCTGCGTGGGGCTCGCCGCCCTTGGCGCCACGGTGGAGATCGCGACGCTGGCCGGTCGCAGCGAACAGCCGCTCGCGGCGCTGCATCCGCTGCCCTCCGCCGGGCGCGCGCTGGAGCCGGGCGCGCTGATCACCGCCGTCCTGATCCCGGCCGCCTCCCTCGGCCTGCGGGCCCGGTACGTGAAGGTCCGCGAGCGGACTTCCTTTGCCTTCGCGCTCGTCTCCGCCGCTGCCGGGCTCGAGATCGCGGACGGCCGGATCACCCGCGCCGGTCTAGCCCTTGGCGGGGTGGCCGCGACACCGTGGCGCCGGGCCGAGGCCGAGGCCGCCCTGATCGGCGCCGCGCCCGGGCCCGAGACCTTCGCCCGTGCGGCCGCGCTGCTCCTGCAGGGCGCCAGCCCCTCCGGGGAGAATGGCTTCAAGATTGCTCTGGCCGAGCGGGTCGCGATCCGCGCCCTGAGTGAAGCGGTCACGCCGCGCGCAGGGCAGGCCGCATGGCCCGGATCGGTTTTCGACGCCCCCAAGGAGGACACCCCCGATGTCGCATGACAGCTACCCGATGCGCGTGATGGATGCCGCCGAACACGGGCTCACGCTGCCCGCAGCACCCCTGCGCTATGGCTCGGGCGGGAAGGTGCCCGCGCGGCGCGATGGCCTCGCCAAGGTGACGGGGGCCGCGCTCTACGCCGCCGACCGGCAGGCGGAGGCGCTGCTGCACGCGGCCTTTGCGACCGCGCCAGTGGCGCGTGGCCGGGTCGTGGCGCTCGACACGCAGGCGGCGCTTGCCCATCCGGGCGTGGTGCAGGTCTATACCCCCGCCAACCGTCCGCCGCTGGCCCAGCATCCGGACGAGAAGCGGCATCCCTTCAACTTCCGCCACGAGGCGCTGCAGGACGACACCATCCGCTATGCCGGGCAGCCGATCGCCATGGTGCTGGCCGAGACCCCCGAGGCCGCCGCCGAGGGCGCGCGCCTGCTGGCCCCCGAGATCGCGGCAGAGCCGCCCCGCGTGGACCATGACGCCGGCACGCCCTGGCAGCCCGAGATGGTCGGCTTCTTCGCCCCTGCGCAGGCCGAGGTGGGCGACGTGGCCCGCGGCCTCGCCGAGGCCGAACAGGTCGTCGAGGTCGAGATCGAGACCCCCGACCAGTTCCACAATGCCATGGAGCCGCACGCCATCCTCGCCCGCTGGGAGGGGCCCGAAAAGCTGCTCCTCGACACGCCGAACCAGGGGCCGGTGATGATTGCCGGGCTGGTGGCGGGCTACCTCGGCCTGCCGGAGGGTGCAGTGGAGATCCGCACCCCCTTCATCGGCGGCGGTTTCGGCTCCAAGCTCATGATCTACGGCGCGATGATCCTCACCGCCCTGGCGGCGCGGGACCTGGGCCGCCCGGTCAAGACCGTGCTGAGCCGGGCGCAGATGTACGGCCCCGTCGGCCACCGGGCCGGAACGCGCCAGCGGCTGCGGCTGGGGATCGGGAGCGGTGGCAGGCTCACCGCGCTGGATCACGAGGTGACGGCGCTCGCCTCCAGCTTCGAGGATTTCGTGGAGCCTTCGGGCCATGCCTCGCAGCACCTCTACGCGGTGCCCAACCTCGCCATGCGCCACTCTGCGCGGCGGGTCGATCGCGGCACACCGGTTGCCATGCGCGCACCGGGGGAGGCCTCGGGGTCTGCCGCGCTGGAGGTCGCGATGGATGTCGCCGCCGAGGCCGCCGGTCTGGACCCGCTGGCCTTCCGCCTTTCGAACTACGCCGAGACCGACCCCGCCACCGGGCGACCGTTCTCCTCCAAGGCGCTGCGGGAATGCTATGCCGCCGGGGCCGAGGCCTTCGGCTGGGCAGGGCGCCCGGCAGCGCGCATGGGTCGCGATGCCGAGGGTCGGCTGATCGGCTGGGGCATGGGCACGTCGCAGTACATGTGCACCATGTACCGGGGCGAGGCGCGGGTGAAGGTCCATGCCGATGGCACCGCGAGTGCGGCGATCGCGGGCGTGGACATGGGGCAGGGTGCCTGGACCATCCTCGCACAATGCGCCGCCGAGGGTCTGTCCATGGACCCGGAGCGCCTGCGCCTGACCTCCGGCAGCTCGGTCCTGCCGGACGGGGCGGTCGCGGGCGGATCGGGCCATACGGCCACCGCGGGCATGGCGGCCTCGGAAGCGGGGCGAAATGCGGTCGAGCAGCTGATCTCGCTTGCCACCGCCGATCCCGCCTCGCCGCTTTTCGGTGCGGGCAACTCCGGCGTGGTGGCGCGGGACGGGCGGCTGAGCCGCGCCGACGATCCGTCGCGCGGCGAAAGCTACAGCGAGGTCCTCGCCCGCGCCGGACTGGCCGAGGTCGAGGGCCAGGGCGTCGGCGAACGGGTGCAGGCGCACCGGGAGGGCTATGCCATGTTCAGCCATGGCGCGGTCTTTGCCGAGGTGGCGATCGACCCGGAGCTGGCGCAGATGCGGGTGACGCGGATGGTCGGGGCCTTCGCCTGCGGGCGCATCCTCAACCCCCGCATGGTGCAGAGCCAGCTGGAAGGCGGGCTGATCTGGGGCCTGTCCTTCGCCCTGCACGAAGAGGCGCAGTATGACCCGGCCACCGGGCGCATCCTGAACGCCGACCTCGCGGGGTACCACGTGCCGGCCCATGCGGATATCCCGCAGCTCACCACGCTGACCGTGGCGGAGGAGGACCCCTATGTGAACGCGCTTGGCGTGAAGGGCGTGGGCGAGGTGGGCATCACCGGCTCTGCCGGGGCGATCGCCAATGCCATCCGCCACGCCACCGGTTTCACGCCGACGCGGTTCCCGATCCGGATCGAGGACGTGCTGGCGCATCTGTGAGCCTGCGCCAGCGGGGCGCGGGCCAGCCGCTGGCCGGGGCGCCGGTCAGAACCGCATGGTGACGCTGTCGGGCCCGGTCTGCAACAGGATGCGGCGGCCGTGATCCGTCAGCAGCGCGGGCAGCAGGGCGAACTGCACCTGCGCCGGCTGGATCGCGGCCTGTGCCGTGGGATCGTCGAGCGCGCGCCAGAGCCGGGGATCGGGGCGTTCAGGATCGGCGGGGCCCGAGACCTCCCAACCACGGTCGTCTGCCTGCCGGGTCACCGTGACGGTGCCGCCGTGGGGCATGGCGCTTTCGAAACATTGCAGCGCGAGGAACACGAGCTGCACCTCGCTACGGGGGCTGGTGCCGGTGAGGGTCCAGTCGAAGGTCACCCGGGATGTCGCTGATATCGCGTCGAGAATCGAGGTGATCTCCGTCGCGCTCATCTGCTGGTCCGTTCCGGCCAGCCCGAAGGCCACCCGCAGGAAGCGGATGCGGGACGTGGCGTGGTTCACGCTGTCGGAGATCAGCGACATCTCCGGCCCGGTCACCGTGGCGCTGCTGTCGAGCGTCAGCAGTTCGACGCCGTTCTGGATCGCCCCGATGGGCGAGATCAGGTCGTGGCAGATGCGGGACCCTATCAGCGAGGCGAGGTTATGGTTAGACTGCCACATCAAAGGGCCCTCCGCTGTGGGAGCGCGCCGCAGGGGAACCGACCATGGACGATCTGAACACCATCCTCGAACCGGGCATGCAGGTGCGCCATCCGGCACAGCCGGACTGGGGCACCGGGCAGGTGCAGTCCAATATCGGCGGCAAGGTGACGGTGAATTTCCCGGAGGCCGGTAAGGTGGTCATCGATAGCTCCCGCATTGCACTCCTCCCCGTGTTTGAACCATGAAACTGGTTTCTGAACCCTTAATGCGTCCCGGCATCGCTCTTGGCGCCTCCCTCTGCCGGGGCTGGCTGTGAGGCAGGGTAACACGGCCGGTACGCTCGGCCCATCGCCGTAAGGGCGGGATTGCCTCTGCCGGTAGGCTTGCCTAAAACCCCCGCAGGTCGTCAGGGAGATGCCGCGCCAATGCCTGTTTCGCAGCCCAAGCCCGCCGCGCCGGTGTTCACCGTGCGCCTCGCGCGCGATGCCGCCGATCTGGAAGCGGCGCAGCGGCTGCGCTACCGGGTCTTCGTCGAGGAACTGGGCGGTGGTGGCGCGATGGTGGACCATGCCGCCGGGCTCGAGAAGGACCGCTTCGACCCGTTCTTCGATCACCTGCTGCTGCTGGACGAGACACGGCCCGGCGAGGTGGTGGGGGTCTACCGCCTGCTGCGCGACGATCAGGCGGCCCGGATCGGACAGTATTACTCCGAGGACGAATACGACCTGACGCTGCTGAAACAGTCCGGCCGCAGGCTGCTGGAACTGGGGCGGTCCTGTCTCGACGCGGAGTATCGCGGCGGCACGGCCATGTATCACATGTGGCAGGCGCTCGCGGGCTACGTGGCCGATCACGGGATCGAGGTGCTCTTCGGCACCGCCTCCTTCCACGGCACGGATATCGAGACGCTTGCGCCCTCGCTCTCGCTGCTCCATGACCGCCACCTCGCGCCGCCCGAGTTGCGCGTCCGGGCGCAGGAGGCGCATTTCCAGCCGATGGACCTGATCCCGCCGGAGCAGATCGACCGGCCCGCCGCCATGCGCGAGGTGCCCGCGCTGATCAAGGCCTACCTGCGCCTCGGCGGTTTCGTGGGCGAGGGCGCCTTCGTCGATCACGCCTTCAACACCACCGATGTCTGCCTCGTGCTGGACACCGCGCGGATGAGCGCGACCCAGCGGGCGATCTACACAAGGGACCGGCCCGGCGCATGAGCGGCCGGTGCCCCGTCAGGAGAGACCGGCCGTGAGCAGCACATGGGGAGAGGGCGTGCCGCCCGATGCGCCGCAGAGCCCGGGGGCGCTTGGCTGGCTGCTGATCGCGCTGCGCGCGCCGGTGCTGGTGGTGGTGAACTTCGGCTGCCTCGCGCTGCTGCTGCTCTGCCGGCTGGTGGAGCGTCCGCTCTGCGGGGTGAACCGCCCGGTGACGCCGTGGATCACGGTCTTCGTCTGCCGCACCTCGCTGAAGGTCATGCGGCTGCGGCTCAAGATCACCGGCACGCCGATGCGCCATCGCGGGGCGCTCGTGGCGAACCATTCCTCGTGGCTCGACATCTACACGCTGAACGCCACCGCGCCGCTCTACTTCGTGTCGAAGGCCGAGGTGGCGAAATGGCCCGGGATCGGCTGGCTGGCCCGGGCCACGGGCACCGTCTTCATCAACCGTGACCGGCGCGAGGCGAAGGCGCAGCAGGATGTCTTCCACCAGCGTCTGGAGGCCCGGCACCGGCTGCTCTTCTTCCCCGAGGGCACCTCGACCGACGGGCTGCGGGTGCTGCCGTTCAAGACCACGCTCTTCGCGGCCTTCACAGGCGACAGCCTGCGCGATCACCTCTATGTCCAGCCCATGTCGGTGATCTACCGCGCGCCCGAGGGCGCGCCGGCGCGGTTCCATGGCTGGTGGGGCGACATGGACTTCGGCGGCCACCTTCTGAAGGTGCTGGCCACATGGCGCAACGGATCGGTCGAGGTGGTGTTCCACCCGCCGCTGAAGGTCGCGGACCTGCCGGACCGCAAGGCGCTTGCCCGGGCCGCGGAAGAGGCGGTGCGGTCGGGGATGCCCGAGGATCGGCGCGGGATGTGAGGCGTCAGCTGGCGGGTCAGTTGGCGGGGGCGTGACCCCGCCAGAGCGGGGCGTCAGCCCATGGCGGCGATGAAGCGGCCGAGCGCGGCGGTGGGGTCTTCCTCGGTCCAGATCTCGTCCCCGATGCCGAAGAAATCGGTGATCGGGGTCAGCTCGCGGATGATCTCTTCCGTGAGGCCGCCTTCGGCCACCACGGGCAGTTCGATCATCTCGGTCCACCAGGCGAAGAGCTCGGCCTCCGCCACCGCGCCGTCCTCGAGGCCGAGGTCGCGCAGGGGGCCGAAGGAGATGTAATCGGCGCCGTTCTCGCCCGCACTCATGCCCTCGTGGCGCGAGGTATGGGCATAGGCGCCCACGATCGCATCCTGTCCGAGCGCCTTGCGGGCCTGCCGGACGGAGCGGGCGCCGTCGGTCAGGTGCACGCCGTCGAGGCCGATCCGCTCGGCCAGAAGGAAATGCGAATTCAGCACCAGCGCCACGTCGCGGGCGTGGGTCACCTCGCGCAGCGCATCGGCGGCGCGCAGGATGCGGTCCTCGTCGCGGGTGGCGAACGCAAGGCGCACGCAGGCGACATCATGGGCGTCCAGCGCCGAGGCCAGCTGGTCGGGATAGGTCGAAAGATCGAACTCCGGCGGGGAGATGAGGTAGATCTGCGGCTTGTCTTCGGTGCCCATACTGCTCTCCTGCGCTGCGGTGTCGTGGCGCTATACAGGGAAAATTCCGGGCCGCCAATGGGGCGTGAGGGGCGCGGGGACGGGATTTGCAGGCGGCGCGCGGGAAGGGCGCCTGCGGCGGGCGGGGTCGGGGGGGCTGTCTGCCCCCCCTTGGCCCTGGCGGGCCAATTCCCCCCGAGGATATTTGTGAAACGAAAATGACAGGGGCGGACGGGGATCGGGGGATGGGGGCCGTCGGCCCGCCTTGGTCCGCCGGGGAGGACCAATTTTTCCCGAGGATATTTCGAAACGGTGGATGGGCTGGGGGTGGGTCAGGGCGTGGGCAGGGCCTTGAGGTAGGCGGCGATGGCGAGGCGGTCGGCCTGGCTGAGCTTGGCGGTGTTCTCGACCACGTCGGTCATCTCGCCGCCGGCGCTGTCGAAATCCGGGGTGAAGCCGGAGGAGAGGTATTCCGCGATTTCCTCCTCGGACCAGTCGAGGTGATCCGGCGTCAGCCCGGGGGCGCGGCCCGCGCCGCCGGCCAGCTGGGCGCCGGTGAGCCAGAGATCCTTTTCGAGGCCGCCAAGGGCGTTGCGGGGCGTGTGGCATTCGGCGCAATGGCCGAGCGCCTCTACAAGGATGCGGCCGCGCAGGACCTCCTCGTCGGGGGAAGCGAGGGTGAAGTCGTCGGTCAGGTAGAGCATCTTCCACAGCCCCACGCCGCGGCTGATGCTGAAGGGGAAGCCGACCTGGTGCGGCTGGCTGGGGCTGTCGGAGGGCGGCAGCGTCTGCAGGTAGGCCCAGAGGTCGGCGATGTCCTGTGGGGCGGCGTGGATATAGGCCGTGTAGGGGAAGGCGGGGTAGTAGTGCCGGCCCTCGGGGGAGACGCCGCGCTGCATCGCGTCGGCGAGGTCGAGGAGGGACCACGCCCCGATGCCGGCCTGCGGGTCGGGCGAGATATTGGGCGCAAGGAAGGTGCCGAAGTCCGAAGCGAAGCTCTTGCCGCCTGCGAGGGTCAGCTTCTCCTCGCCGCTGGCGCCGGGCGCGGAATGGCAGGAGGCGCAGCCACCGGCGTCGAAGACCCATTTGCCGCGCTCGGCATCCCCGGTCAGCCCGTCGTAGGCGGCGCTGTCCACGTGGCCGGGGCGGGTCAGGACCCAGAAGACGCCGCCGCCCAGCAGAGCGAGGAGCAGGGCGATGAAGACGAGGCGGAGAAGAGTGTACATCGGCGGGCTCCTGAAGGGGCGGGAGGGCGTCGGTGGAGAGGGTGGTGGCACGGCAATGCCGGGACAGGGGCTGCCCCGGCACTGGATGTCAGGGACCGGCGGGTGGGGCCGGTCCGGTGGGGGCGCTGTGATACCGGGCCCGGGCCCGATTTACGGCTTCTGGCGGTAGGCCTTGTGGCAGGCGCCGCAGGCCCCGCCCACGGTGCGCAGTGCCGCGCCGATCGCCTCGGCCCCTTCACCGGCGGCGGCTTCCAGCTCGGCCGCGGCCTCGTGCAGGGCCATCTGCTTCTCCATCACCCCGGAGGCGTCGGTGAGCGCGGCGGGCGCGGCCTCGGAGCCCTCCAGGGCACCGACTTCGCTGCCTTCGGGGAACATGTAGGTCAGGTCGATCGAGGAGGCGGTGGCGAGGTTCGACGCCGCGGTCATGGCGATCTCGCTGTCGTATTCGGCCTCGCCCTTGGCGATCCCGCTGAGGATGCCGAGGTTGTAGGCGTAGATATGCATCACGCTCTTGCGGGCCTCCATGGCGCCCTTGGCGGCGTCCTGGCCGAAGGCGGTGCCCGCGGTGCCGAGACCGGCGAGCAGGGCGAGGGTGAGGGCGGCTGTCTTCATCTGGCAGTCTCCTGGCTGGATGTCCTGGGGGAAGGGTAGCAGGAAGTTTCGCGCTGCCATCTGACGAAATCGTGACATTTGGGCGAAAGCGGGGATGCGCGGGCCTATGGGGGGAAGCGGGCGGCGAGCGCGCGTGGGGAGCCGGGCGCGGTAGGATGGGCCGCAGACGCCTGTGGAGCCAGGCCTTGGGGGCAGGGCGTGGCAGGCTCCAACTCGGGGGGCCGACACACGCGATCGGACTTGATGAGAAGCCGCCCCCGGGCCGGGATCGGGGGCGTGGCGATGTCAGGGGCGGAATGGGGCACTTATCCTGTCCCGTATGCAGCCCCGTTTCGGGACCGCTGTCCGGGGAGGTGTCAGCGCCAGCGGGTCTTGTTCGGGACCAGCTCTTCGGGGAAGCCGAAGACCTGCTCCAGCAGGACGATGGCGAGGCAGATCGCCACCACGATGAAGACGAGCTTCACCCGCCCCGCGGAGGGCGGGTGCCGGGCCCATTTCGCCATGCGCAGCAGCCAGCGCTCCATCCGGGGCCGTCAGTCCTCGGTGAAGCGGACCTTGCCGATATAGGGCAGGTTCCTGTTCGATTGCGCGTAGTCGATGCCGTATCCCACGACGAATTCATCGGGAATCTCGAACCCGATCCAGTCTGCCTTGAAGTCCACCTCGCGCCGCGCGGGCTTGTCGAGCAGGGCGATGGTGCGCAGCTTGGCCGGATTGCGGGCCTTCAGGATGTGGATCACGTGCGACAGCGTATATCCGGTGTCGACGATATCCTCGACCACCAGCACGTTGCGGCCCTCGATTTCGCCCCGCAGGTCCTTGAGGATGCGCACCTCGCGCGAGCTTTCGGTGCTGTTGCCATAGGACGAGGCCTCGATGAAATCGACCTCCAGGTCGCGGTCGAGCTCGCGCACGAGATCGGCGATGAAGATGAAGGAGCCGCGCAGCAGCCCCACCACCACCAGCCGTTCGCCGGCAGGGAATTCGCGCCTGATTTCTCCGCAAAGTGCCTCGATCCGCGCCGCGATGGACTTGGCCGAGATCAGCCTGTCGATGACATAGGGACGTTGTGTCATGGTTGCCTCTTGAACTTCCGGGCACAGTTTAGGACATGGGGGCCGCAAGAGAAACACGGAACGAGGCGTCATGCCGACCCATTCGGAAACACGGACCCTGCCTTACAGCGCGCAACAGATGTACGATCTGGTGGCCGACGTGGGGTCCTATCCGAAGTTCCTGCCGTGGTGCGCCGCCGCGCGCGTCCGCTCGCGCAAGCCGGACGGCGCGCTTGAGGTGATGGAGGCCGACCTCGTGATCTCCTTCAAGGTCTTCCGGGAGAAATTCGGCTCCCGCGTGGTGCTGCACCCGAACCATGCACGTATCGATACCGAATATCTCGACGGGCCGTTCCGCTACATGAAGTCCCGCTGGGACTTCAAGGATATCGAGGGCGGGTGCGAGGTGAGCTTCTTTACCGACTTCGAGTTCAAGAACGCGGTCCTTCAGGGAATCATCGGGCTGGTCTTCAACGAGGCCATGCAGCGGATTGTTCGCGCTTTCGAAACACGCGCCGATACACTCTATGGTTGAATGTGCGCATATTGTTTTTGGTTAACCGGTTAATCCCGGTTTCCGATCGCGCGTTGTTCCCTCTCGATCCTCAATGACCCGTTAAGACCTTTGCGGCGCCATATTTCGACCTTGTTTCAAGGCGATGTGGCGAACAGTGAAGCAAAAATAGACAATGGGTAGATATGATTAATCCGATTTCGAGCATCGGGGCCGTTCTGGTTCCGTCGTTCGGCTCGGGTGCAACCTCGACCAATTCCGGTCAGGGCGCCGAGACGAGCGAAGACAACAAGTCCATCGGTGGCGGCACTGTCGAGACCGCCACGGAAACCGCAACCGGCACCGGCTCCGCCGTCGTGGAACTGGTCGAGACCGCCGAAGAGAGCGCCGGTTTCGCACAGCCCGTCGCGGCCGAGGCGGATGAGACCGCCGGACCCCAGAGCGCCGCAGAAGAGCCGGAAGAGGCCGCTTCCAGTGTGGACCGGGCCCGTGATCAGGCGATCGCGACCCAGAAGCGCATGCTGGAAGACATGATGGCGGAATCGATGGCCAAGGACCCGGGCAGCTACACGCTGAACCTGAAGACCGACGCCAAGACCGGCAGCAGCTCCTACGCTGCAGCAGCCGCCTCGGGCGCCGGCTCTTCCTCGGGCGGTCAGGGCATGGACATGTCCTTCTGATCCGGGACCGAGATACCAATGCAAAAGGCCCGCCGATGATCCGGCGGGCCTTTTGCGTTTTGCGTTGCGGGGCGGAAGAAGCGGCGGCCCTTGGGGCCGCTCAGGGTTCGTACGTTCGCGTGCCAAGGCGCGGTCAGTCGCCGGACAGCTCCAGTGCCATGTCGAGCAGCAGGGCGAGGGCATGGTCACGCGCTGCCTGGCGGACATTGGCCCGGCCAAGCGCCCCGAAGTCGCGGGTCTCGGTCCGGGTCTGCTGATGGCCGGTGGTGGCGATGCCGAAGCAGACGCGCCCTTCGGGCTTGTGCCCGGATCCGCCGGGGCCTGCGATCCCTGTGATCGAGACCGCCAGCGAGGCGTCGAGCGCGCGCAGAGCGCCCTCGGCCATCTCGCGGGCCACGGGCTCCGACACGGCGCCCTGTGCGGCGAGCGTCTCGCCGTTGACCCCCAGCAGGGCCTGCTTGGCGCCGTTGGAGTAAGAGATCACCCCGCCCATCATGACGTCGGACGAGCCGGCGATATCGGTCAGCGCCGCGCCGACCATGCCGCCGGTGCAGCTTTCCGCCGTGGCGATGGTCAGGCCGGCCGCGCGGGCGGCCTCCAGCACCTTGGCGGCAAGGGTCTCACTCGTGCTCATCGCATCAGGACCCCATGGGCGAGCGCGGCCAGCACGATCACCACGACCCCGGACATCACCCCCGCAAAGACATCGTCCAGCATCACCCCCAAGGGATCATGCCGCCGGTCGGCCCAGCCCACGGGGCCGGGTTTCCAGATGTCGAAGAGGCGGAAGCAGACGAAGGCCACGACCCAGCCGGGCCAGAGCCGGGTGATGTCCACACCCATCATCATCGCGCCATAGGAGACCGGCCAGAGGGCGATCCACTGGCCGACCAGCTCGTCTATGACAATCTCGGAGGGGTCGGCGCCGGGGGTGTCCGCCGTTTCCTGCGCGATGGCCCACCAGCCGCCGAAGAGCGCCAGCAGGGTCGCCGCCGCCAGCAGCCAGAAGCCGCCCAGCTGGTGCAGGGCCCAGGCCAGCGGCAGGGCGGCGAGGCTGCCCCATGTGCCCGGCGCCGGGCGCAGGTTGCCCACGCCCAGGACGGTTGCGATCAGGCGCGTGCCGCTCATGGCCGCACCAGGGCGGCGGTGGCGATGGCGGCAATGCCTTCCTCGCGACCGGTGAAGCCCAGCCTCTCGCTCGTGGTGGCCTTGACGGAAATGCGTGTCACATCCAGCTCCATGATCTCGGACAGCGCCTGCGCCATGGCGTTGGCGTGGGGGCCGACCTTCGGGCGCTCGCAGACGAGCGTACAGTCGATGTTGGAAATAGCGTAGCCCATCCGGGTGGCCAGTTGCACCGCATGCGCCAGAAAGACGCGGCTTGCGGCGCCCTTCCACTGGGGATCGGAGGGCGGGAAATGGCGACCGATGTCGCCCTCGGCAAGCGCGCCATAGATCGCGTCGGTGATGGCATGCATCCCCACATCCGCATCCGAATGCCCGTCGAGTCCCTTGTCATGGGGCACGGCCACGCCGCAGAGCATCACGTGATCGCCCTCGCAGAAGCGGTGCACGTCGTAGCCATTGCCCAGCCGGATATCCATCCTCAGCCCTCCAGTATGCGTTCGGCCCGGGCGAAATCGCCGGGGTGGGTGATTTTCAAGTTGTCCTCGTCGCCGGGCAGGATCGCCACGCGCATCCCGGCCCAGCGGGCGACCTCGACGTCATCGGCCGCGCCGCCCGGGTGGGCGCGGTGCGCGGCCAGCAGCGGGGCGAGGTGGAAGCCCTGCGGGGTCTGCGCCCGGAACAGCCCGTCGCGCGGCTGTGTGCCCGCCACGGCGCCGTCCTGCCCGATCCAGAGCGCATCCGTCACCGGCACGCCGGGGGCGGCGGCTTCGTGCAGCTCCAGCGCAGCGGCGACAGAGGCGATGAGCGCGGAAGAGATGCAGGGCCGGGCGATGTCATGGATCAGCACGCGGGTGGTGCCGGTGCCTTCCAGCGCCTCCAGACCGGCCCGGACCGAGGCATCGCGGGTCGCGCCGCCGGTCACCCGGATCGGGTCGCCGGGCAGGGGCACGTCCATGTCGTCGGGATGCAGCACGAGGACCACGGGGGCGATTCCCGCCGCGGCGAAGGCCGCCAGCGTCCAGTCCGCCACGCGGCGTCCGGCCAGCGGGCGCCACTGCTTGGGCTGTCCGCCCCCGGCACGCAGGCCGCGGCCTGCGGCAACGATGATCGCGGCTGTGCTCACGGGTCTTTCCCGGGCCCTCTTCCTGTGGCAAACCCTGATCCGCAAAGGCGCGTCAGAGGCGCGCAGAGCAGGGCGATCGGCCCCTCTTAGGCGCTTGCGCCGCTGGGGGCAATGCCGCCCACACTGCCCGGAGACAGGCGGCCACGGGGCCCGTCTGTCCGGGTGTCGCCAAGAAATGCCGCAGCGCCGCGCACAAAAAACAGGCAAGTCGCCTGTTGAACGGTGCGGAATGCGGCCCGATTTGTTGTTTGGCTCCCCGCGATGCGTTAGGACCGATCACGTGCACAAGGATTAAGCAGATGCCACTGGACATCTCGGATATACAGCTGACCCCGCCGGTGATGCTGGCCCCCATGGCCGGGATCACGGACCTTCCGACACGGGACCTCGTGCTCGGATTCGGCGCAGGTCTCGTGGTGAGCGAGATGGTGGCGAGTGCGGAAATGCTCTGTGCCCGTCCAGGGACGCGGGAAAAGGCCGAACTCGGCGTGGGCCGGGACCGGACGTCCGTTCAGCTCGCGGGGCGCGATCCTGAGTGGATGGCCGAGGCGGCACGCCAGATCGCGGGCGAGGGCGCCCGGATCATCGACATCAACATGGGCTGTCCCGCCAAGAAGGTGGTGGGCGGCCTCTCCGGTTCGGCGCTGCTGCGCGATCTCGACCTCGCGCTGCGGCTGGTCGAGGCGGTCGCAGAGGCGGTCGAGGTGCCGGTGACGCTGAAGACCCGGCTGGGCTGGGACGACAGCAACCTGAACGCGCCGGAGCTGGCACGGCGGGCCGAGGCGGCGGGGGTGGCGATGTTCACCATCCACGGCCGGACCCGGTGCCAGTTCTACAAGGGCCGGGCCGACTGGGCCGCGGTGCGCCGGGTGAAGGAGGCCGTCTCGGTCCCGGTCATCGTGAACGGCGACATCACCAATGCCGACACCGCCCGCGAGGCGCTGCGGCTCTCTGGTGCGGACGGGGTCATGGTGGGGCGCGGGGCGCAGGGCAAGCCCTGGCTTCCGGCCGCGATCGGGCATGAGATATACGGCGCGGAGGCGCCGGTGATACCGCAGGGGGGCGCGTATTACGACATGGTTTCAGGGCATTACGAAGCGATCCTGAGCTTTTACGGTAAGGCCCTCGGGCTGCGCGTCGCGCGCAAGCACCTGGGTTGGTACATGGATGAGGCGGGCACAGCTGACGTGTTGCGGGGACGTATCCTGCGCAGCTTCGACAGCGCCGAGGTGATCCGCCTGCTCCGGCCCGCGCTGGAGGCGGGGCCGGGGCCAATGGAAGGGCGCAAGGCCGCATGATCTCCGACGACGATTCCGCCCTCTGGGCGTCCCTGCCGGTTCCGGCGCTGCTGCTTGATCCGGAGGATCGCATCGAGGCGATCAACCCGGCGGCCGAAGGCTTCCTCAATGCCTCGTCCAAGTCGATCAGGGGCCACAAGGTCTGGGAGCGGGTGATGATCGACGGAACGCTGGAAAAGGCGTTCCTGAAGGCCAAGCAGAACGCCTCGCCGCTCTTCGTGAACGATATCGACGTGGGCACCGGCGAGCGCTCGCCGCTGCACTGCAACCTGCAGATCGCCCCCTACGCCGAGATGCCGGGCTACATGCTGTTCCTGATCTCGCCGCGGGAACTGGCCGGGCGGCTGACACAGGACCACACGGTGAAATCCGCCGCCAAATCCGCCATCGGCATGGCCGAGATGCTGGCCCACGAGATCAAGAACCCGCTGGCAGGGATCACCGGGGCGGCGCAGCTTCTCTCCATGGGGCTCTCTGCCGAGGACCGCGAACTGACAGACCTGATCGTGGGCGAGAGCCGGCGCATCGTGAAGCTGCTGGAGCAGGTTGAGCAGTTCGGCAACCTGACGATGCCCGACATGCGACCGGTCAACCTGCACGACGTGCTGGACCGCGCGCGGCGCTCGGCCCTGCTGGGCTTCGGCGCGAACATGAAGATCATCGAGGAATACGACCCTTCGCTGCCGCTGGCGCTTGGCGATCCGGACCAGCTGCTTCAGGTCATCCTCAACCTCCTGAAGAACGCCGCACAGGCCGCGGGCCCCGAGGGTGGCACGATCCGCCTGCGCAGCTTCTTCGAACATTCTTTCCGCCTGCGCCGCTCCGACGGCGGGGGCAAGTCCCTCCCGCTGCAGATCGAGGTCATCGACGATGGTCCCGGTCTGCCGCAGGATATCGCCGAGGATATTTTTGATCCCTTCGTCTCGGGCCGCGAAAACGGCACGGGGCTGGGGCTGGCATTGGTGAGTAAGATCATTTCGGACCATGACGGGTGGATTTCCGTCAATTCGGTGCCCGGCAAGACGGTATTCCGCATCTCGCTGCCGATGGTGCCTCGGAAGAAGAATAAGGAGAAGATCTGATGGACGGCACTGTACTTGTCGCCGATGACGACCGCACCATCCGCACCGTGCTGACCCAGGCGCTGACCCGCGCCGGCTGCAAGGTCCACGCCACCTCGTCGCTGACCACGCTGATGCGCTGGATCGGCGAGGGCAAGGGCGACGTGGTGATCTCGGATGTCATGATGCCTGACGGGAACGGGCTCGAGATGCTGCCCAAGATCAGTCAGGACCGTCCCGGCCTGCCGGTGATCGTGATCTCGGCGCAGAACACGATCATGACCGCGATCCAGGCCGCCGAGGCCGAGGCCTATGATTACCTGCCCAAGCCCTTCGACCTGCCGGACCTGATGAAACGCACCGCGCGGGCCCTCGAAGCCCGCCGCCGTGCGCCCTCCAGCGCCAAGGTGGAGGAGGTCGAGCGCCCCGACGAGCTGCCGCTGATCGGCCGCACCGCCGCGATGCAGGCGCTCTACCGTCTCGTGGCGCGGGTGATGAACACCGACCTCGCCGTGTTGATCGCGGGCGAGAGCGGCACCGGCAAGTCGCTGATCGCCAAGGCGATTCATGACTTCTCGGACCGTCGGAACCTGCCCTTCGTGGTCGCCACCGCGGCCGACCTTCAGGACCTCGAAGGCCCGGCCAAGGTGCTGGCCCGTGCCAAGGGCGGCACCGTGCTGTTCGACGAGATCAGCGACATCGACCTCGAGGTGCAGGCCCGCATCGTGCGCATGATGGACGGCCCCACCGACAACCTGCCGCGCTTCATGGCGACCTGCCAGACCGATCCGAACCAGGCGATGGAGCGGGGCGAGGTGCGCCAGGACCTCTATTACCGCCTCTCCGGCGCGACGATCCAGGTGCCCGCCCTGCGCGAGCGCGTCGATGACATCCCGCTGCTGGTGGATCACTTCCTGCAACGGGCCGAGCGCGAAGGCGCACCGAAACGCTGGCTGGCCGAGGATGCGCTGGAGATGATGCGCACCTACTCCTGGCCCGGCAACGTGCGCCAGCTGGAGAACGCGATCCGCCGTCTCGTCCTGACCGCGCGCACGGATGAGATCACCCGCGCCGAGGTGGAGATGGTGCTGGGCAACCAGCCCGAGATGGAGCCCGCCATGGGCGGCGGCGACGCCGAGAAGCTCTCGGCCTCGGTCGCGCGTCACCTGCGGCGCTACTTCGACCTGCACGGCAACATGCTGCCGCCGCCGGGGCTCTATGGCCGTATCCTGAAGGAGGTCGAGATGCCCCTGATTGAGATCGCCCTGGACGCGACGGGCGGAAATCAGGCGAAATGTGCCGATCTTCTGGGAATCAACCGCAATACTTTGCGCAAGAAGATCACTGATCTGGATATTCGCGTGACACGCCGCCGGAAGTTGATGTAAAACCGCAACAGAACCGTGGCCGTCGGGGATCATCCCCGCAATGAGCCACAGGATATGGCGGTCGTCGCGTAAAGCGACACATCAAGGCGGGGGAAGCCTGTGGCAACCCGAGCACAGCGCTCTACGTGGAACCGGCTCAGCCGGCTCCGCCGACAGCGGCGCATACAGAACGCGGCAACGCTGGGGCTGGTTGTCCTCGGCCCCACGCTGACGCTTCTGACATTCCTCGTGCTGGGGCCCTTCGATCAGGGGGCCTCGTCACTTGGGCTGCGGCTCGTGCTGCTGGCCGATTTCGTCTACGTGCTCTTCGTGGCGGCGCTCGTGTTGCAGCGGGTGGCGCAGATGGTGGCCGCGCGCCGTGCGCGCTCGGCCGGATCACGGCTGCACCTGCGGCTGACCGGCGTCTTTGCGCTGATGGCGCTGCTGCCCACGGTCTCGGTCGCGGTCTTTGCCGTGCTCACGGTGAACGTCGGACTCGAAGGCTGGTTCTCGGAGCGGGTGCGCAGCGTGGTCTCCACCTCGCTCGCGGCGGCGCAGGCCTACGAGGACGAGCACCGGCAGGACCTGATGCAGGACGGGCAGGCGCTTGCGCAGCTGCTCGACGCGGCGCGCTCGACCTCGCTCTATGTCTCTGACGCGATGCTGCGGGAATACCTCTCGCAGGGGCAGAGCCAGATCCAGCGCGGGTTGCGCGAGGCCTATATCATCGACGGCACCGGGGAGATCCGGGCCCGGGGCGAACGCTCCTACCTCTTCGATTTCGAACGTCCCACCGCCGCACAGATCCAGGAGGCCCGCGACAAGGGCATCGTGGTGATCGAGGACTGGGACAACAACGAGTTCCGCGCCCTGCTGCCACTGGCCGATTACGCAGACCGGCTGGTCTATGTCTCGCGGCAGGTGGACGGGCAGATCCTCTCGCTGCTGGACGACACGCAGGAGACGGTGCGGCTCTACCAGCAGCTGGAGAGCGAACGCGGCCGGGTGCTTTTCGAGTTCGGGCTGCTCTACCTCGGCTTTGCCGCGATCCTGATCCTTGCCGCGATCTGGCTGGGCCTGTGGTTCGCCGAACGGCTGTCGCGCCCGGTGGGGCGTCTGACGGCGGCGGCGCAGCAGGTCGGTTCCGGCGATCTCGACGTGCAGGTGATCGAGGAGGAGGGCGACGACGAGATCGCCATGCTCAGCCGCTACTTCAACCAGATGACCAAGCAGCTGAAGGGCCAGCGGGAAACCCTGCTGCAGAACACCCGACAGATCGAGGGGCGGCGGCGGCTCTTCGATTCCGTGCTCTCCTCCGTCACCTCCGGGGTGGTCGGGCTGGACGCGGAAGGGCGGGTGATGTTCGTCAACCGCTCGGCCGAGCGGCTGCTGGACTGGACCGAGGCAAAGCACGACATGCCGCTCTCCGTCGCGGTGCCGGAATTCGGTGCGCTCTTCGAAAAACTCCGCGAGGGGCCGCAGCAGATCGCGCAGGAAGAGATCAAGGTGACGCGCCAGGGCCGGGCCGAGAACCTTCTGGTGCGTATGGCGACCCGGCGCAATGCCGATGACCGGCGCGAGGGCTACGTGGTTGCCTTCGACGACGTGACCGATCTGGTCGCCGCGCAACGCAGTGCCGCCTGGGGCGACGTGGCCCGGCGCATCGCCCATGAGATCAAGAACCCGCTGACGCCGATCCAGCTTTCGGCCGAACGGATCAAGCGCAAGTTCCGCCGCCATCTGGACGACCAGCTGGGCAGCGATCTCGAGAGCCTGACCGAGGTGATCGTGCGCCAGACCAATGACCTGCGCCGGATCGTCGATGAATTCTCCAAGTTCGCCCGGATGCCCGAACCCGACCGCAAGCAGGTCGACCTCGGCGAGATCCTGCGCGGTACGGTGCTGTTGCAGCAATCCGGCCAGCCGGGGGTGGAGATCCGGGCCGATCTGCCCGACACCCCCATGGCGGTCGAAGCAGATGCGACCATGATCGGACAGGCGCTCACCAACCTGATGAAGAATGCAGGCGAAGCCACGGAAACCCTTAGGGAAAAAGGCGCACCCGAGGGCTATGCGGCAGCGATCCACGTGACGGCAGCCGTGAGCGAGGATGACCTCGGCGCGCCGGTCGCCCGGATCACCATCGCCGACAACGGGATCGGCCTGCCCGAGGACCGCTCGCGGCTCTTCGAACCCTATGTGACGACCCGCGACAAGGGCACCGGCCTTGGCCTGCCCATCGTGAAGAAGATCATCGAGGAGCATGGCGGCAGCCTCGCCCTTGAAGATGCGCCCCGATTTGACGGGTGCAGCCATACCGGCGCCATGGCCGTGATCCGCCTGCCGTTGCAGGCCGGACCGGCCGGACGAGGTGCCCACGCTTTGATTGAGGAAGACAGCTGATGACCGATATTCTGATCGTGGACGACGAGCGGGACATCCGGGAATTGATCTCGGACATCCTGGAGGACGAGGGGTTCACCACCCGGCTCGCGGGGAACTCCGACGACTGCATGGCCGAACTGAATGCCGAGCCGCCGGGGCTGATGATCCTCGACATCTGGCTGAAGGACAGCCGGATGGACGGGATCGACATTCTCAAGCACGTGAAGCGCGACAACCCGGATGTGCCGGTGGTGATCATCTCGGGCCATGGCAACATCGAGATCGCCGTGGCCGCGATCAAGCAGGGCGCCTACGACTTCATCGAGAAGCCGTTCAACATCGACCAGCTGATGGTGGTGATCCGCCGCGCCATGGAGACCTCGCGCCTGCGTCGCGAGAACAACCAGCTGCGCCGCAAGGACAACCAGTCGGCCGAGATGGTGGGCAAGTCCGCGTCCTTCCGCACGCTGATCGGCCAGCTCGACAAGGTGACCAAGTCGAACGGGCGCATCATGCTGACCGGGCCCGCGGGCGCGGGCAAGGAAGTGGCGGCGCGTTATATTCACAGCCGGTCGGGCCGGGCCGAGGGGCCCTTCGTCACGGTGCCCTGCGCCACGATCGAGCCGGAGCGGATGGAAGAGGTGCTCTTTGGCCGCGAGACGCCGGAGCGCGGGATCGAGCCGGGCCTGCTGGAAGAGGCCCATGGCGGGGTGATCTACCTCGACGAGGTGGCCGACATGCCGCTGGGGACCCAGTCCAAGATGCTGCGGGTGCTGGTGGATCAGCAGTTCCTGCGCGTGGGCGGTTCGGACAAGGTGCGGGTTGACCTGCGGGTGATCTCCTCCACCAACCGGGTGCTGGAGCAGGAGATCGAGGCCGGACGCTTCCGGCAGGAGCTCTATCACCGGCTGAATGTGGTGCCGATCGCGGTGCCCGCGCTGGAGGAACGGCGTGAGGATATCCCGCTGCTGGCGGAGCATTTCATCGGCCATCTGCACCGGTCGCAGGGCCTGCCGCAGCGCGCGCTCTCGGACGAGGCGGCGGCGCTGATGCAGACCATGACCTGGCCCGGCAACGTGCGCCAGCTGCGCAACGTGGTGGAGCGGATCCTGATCCTCGGTGACGGTGCCGACGAGATCGAGGCCCGCGAGGTCCCGGGCGAGGAAGAGAAGGCCGGGGGCGGCGAGGGCCGCGTGGTGCTGGCGGGCTCTCTGGCGACGCTGCCGTTGCGCGAGGCGCGCGAGGCCTTCGAGCGGGAGTACCTGCTGACGCAGATCAACCGCTTCGGTGGCAATATCAGCCGCACGGCGCAGTTCGTTGGCATGGAGCGGTCGGCGCTGCACCGCAAGCTGAAGTCGCTGAACGTGGTGACGACGAACAAGGCCGGGGGCCGGGTGGCGCATCTGGAAGAGGAAGACGCCGAGTAAGCGGTCCTGCGCTCGGTCGAGGGGCTGGCCGGAATTTTCGAAAATTCCGGTCCGTTTTCTTCGAAGGAAACGGGCAGGGTGACGGGGCTGTGATGGCCCGAGACAGTGTGTGGGGCTGAAAGGTCAATGGTGACCATACGCCGCCGGTTGGTTTTGTTCGTCGGGCCGCCCGATCAGGGCGCAAACGGTGTGCTTTGATGGGGTGCGAAGCCAGAAAACGTCGCTGACCATACGGTCGCGACGGTCTTGTGCATGCCCGCGCGGCAAAGTGATGATGGCAGGGGGAGGAAAGTGCAGGTTTCTGTTGCCAGGTACCTGCGAACCCCGCCTTAAGCTGCTAGGCCCAAGGGCTTAAAGATCGGTTTTTCGGACTGCTTACGCAGCCAGAGCAACCGGAGCACGATTGTTGTTGGCAATTGTACTGTTTTCGCCGGTAACGGTGGCAGACAGCCGAGACAAAGCAAAACCCCTTTAGACGTCCGTCGATCCTATTTCGGCCCCATGATCCCCCAACAAGGGATGTTTGGTGGAGCCGCCGGGTACCGCCCCCGGGTCCGAGCCGCTTATTACGAGCGCGTTTATGTCCATAGTCGCAGAAGCGACAGGGCAGATATAGGCCGGGGCGCAGGGGATTTAAAGGGGGAAGTTGGGGCGGCTGCGCGCTTTGCCGGGCGTGGGGCCTCGAGGGGGGCCTTGAGGCTGTGCGGGCCGGCGGGGGTGCGCGACCCGGGCGATTTCGAAAGTTCCCGGCACATTTCTTGGAAGAAATTCGGGGGCGCTGCCCCCTTGCGCCGCGGGGCGGCGCAATTCCCCCGGAGTATTTCGGGAAAGATGAAGCGGTGCCGGGCGCGTTCGGAGGAGGGCGCCTCGGGGAGGATGGGGGGCGGTGCGCCCCCCGATCCCTGTCGGTTCCCGGGTCAGTCGGCCAGTTTGACGAGCGCGTGGCGCTTCTTGCCGGCAGAGAGCTTGATCGGCGAAGTGAGCGCCGCCGCGTCGAGCATCAGGCCCGCGTCGGTGAGCGGCGCATCGTCGAGACGGGCGCCGTTGTCGGTGATCAGGCGCTTGGCCTCCTTGCCGGACTTGGCGAGCCCGGTGCGGACGATCAGCTGGACGATGGAGATCCCCTCGGACAGTTCGGCCGGGCTCAGCTCCAGCGTGGGCAGGTCGTCGCCCATGCCGCCCTTCTCGAAGACCTCGCGCGCGGTGGCCTCGGCCGCGGCGGCGGCTTCGGCGCCGTGCAGCAGGGCGGTGACCTCGTTGGCGAGGATCTTCTTGGCCTCGTTGATCTCGGACCCGCCGAGCGCGCCGAGGCGGTCGCATTCCTCGACCGGCAACTCGCTGTAGAGTTTCAGGAAGCGGCCCACGTCGGCATCGGTGGTGTTGCGCCAGAACTGCCAGAACTCGTAGGAGGAGAGCATGTCGGCGTTCAGCCAGATGGCGCCGCCCTGGCTCTTGCCCATCTTGCGGCCGTCCGAGGTGGTCAGCAGCGGGGTCGTCAGGCCGTAGATCTCGTGATCCAGGACCCGGCGGGTCAGATCGATCCCGTTGACGATATTGCCCCATTGGTCCGAGCCGCCCATCTGCAGCAGGCAGCCGTAGCGGCGGTTCAGCTCGAGGAAGTCATAGGCCTGGAGGATCATGTAGTTGAATTCCAGGAAGGAGAGCGACTGCTCGCGGTCGAGGCGCGATTTCACGCTTTCGAACGAGAGCATCCGGTTGACCGAGAAATGCCGCCCGATGTCGCGCAGGAACTCGAGGTAGTTCAGCCCGTCGAGCCATTCCGCGTTGTTCAGCATCAGCGCATCGCCCGCGCCCTCGCCGTAGGAGAGGTACTTGGCAAAGACCTGCTGCATGCCGGCGATGTTGGCGTCGATCTGGTCCGGGCCCAGCAGGGGGCGTTCGTCGGAGCGGAACGAGGGATCGCCCACCTTGGTGGTGCCGCCGCCCATAAGGGTGATCGGCTTGCCGCCGGTCTTCTGGAACCAGCGCAGCATCATGATATTGAGCAGGTGGCCCACGTGCAGCGAGGCCGCGGTGGCATCATAGCCGATATAGCCCGGGACGACGCCGTCGATGAGGGCGTCATCAAGACCCTGATAATCGGTGCAGTCGGCGAGGAAGCCGCGCTCGATCATGACGTTCAGGAAGTCCGACTTGGGATGGTATGTCATGGCTCTTGTCCCGGGTTTGGTTGCGCGGCACTGTATAGGCGGCAGGCAGGCAAAGGAAAAGACCATGTTGAAGCCCAGGACCGGGGCGCTGCGGATGCGCGCTCTCGGGGCCATGTCGGGCACCTCGCTGGACGGGGTGGACGCGGCCGTGGTGGAGACCGATGGCGAACAGATTTTCGCATTCGGGCCAAGCGATTACGTCGAATACACCCCGGAGCAGCGGGCGGTGCTGAGCGCGGCCCTCGGGCTCTGGTGGGAAGATGACGTCGCGGCGGCGACACAGGTCATCATGGAGGCCCACGCGGGGCTTTTGAGCCGGTTTGCGCATGTGGATATCGTGGGCTTCCATGGTCAGACCCTGATGCATGAGCCGCGCGGGCGCGGGACGCATCAGGCGGGCGACGGGGCAGAGCTGGCGGAGCTCTTGCAGGTGCCCGTGGTCTGGGACTTCCGGTCGACCGACGTGCAACTTGGGGGCGAGGGCGCGCCGCTGGCACCCTTCTTCCACTTCGCCTGTGCGAAGTACATCGGGGCCAAGGCCCCTGTGGCCTTCCTGAACATGGGCGGCGTCGGGAACATCACCTACGTCGATCCCGGCTTTGCCAAGCCGGAGACGGAGGGCGCGCTGCTGGCCTTCGACACCGGGCCCGCCAATGCACCGCTCAACGACTTCATGCAGGCCCGGCGGGGCGAGCCCTTCGACCGGGACGGCAGGCTGGCCGCGCAGGGCACCGTGGTGGAGGGCGCGTTGGAGCTCTTCCTCGACGATCCCTACTTCAGCCGCATCCCGCCCAAGTCTCTGGACCGGAATGCTTTTGGCGACATGGTCGGGCTGGTGAAGGAGTTGGGCGATGCCGATGCCGCCGCCACGCTCACGGCCATGTCGGCCGCAGCTGTCATGCGCGCGATGGAACATTGCCCGACCCCGCCCGAGAAGGTTCTGGTCACCGGCGGCGGGCGCCGCAACCCGGTGCTGATGGAGATGCTTTCCGTCTCGCTCGACTGTCCGGTGATGGCGGTGGAGGAGGTCGGCCTCGACGGGGACATGCTGGAGGCGCAGGCCTTTGCCTACCTTGCCGTGCGGGTCGCGCGGGGGCTGCCCACCTCCTGTCCCACGACCACCGGTGTGAAAATGTCCGTCGGTGGCGGACAGGTGAGCAAGCCCTTGAAAACGAAGGCGTGAGATGCAGATCATCCCGCATGGTCTAGGCGCGGCTCGGGCACGGATTGGGCACGGCTTGGGCGTTGTGCGAGCGCAGCAATCTGCTAGGCTCGCCCCAAGACCGCCGCAGGCGGATGGTGGAAGATTGGCAATTGCTCAGAAGATTGGTATTTGCTCAATCCGGGTGCCCTGATCGGGCATAAAGGAGGAGTTTCATGGTCTCGAGAGTCATTCCGGTCGATACGTTCGACCTCGTGATCTTTGGCGGCACGGGCGATCTGGCACGGCGCAAGATCCTGCCGGCGCTGTTCCGGCGCTTCGTGGCGGGGCAGATGGGGCCGGGCAGCCGGGTCATCGGCGCGGCGCGCGCCGATCTGGACGCGGCCGGCTATCGTCAGTTCACACGCGAGGCGATCGAGGAATTCGGTGACGGCAAGTCCTACGATCCCAAGGAACTGACCGCCTTCCTCGAGACGCTGGACTTCGTGACCATCGACGCGCTCGGCGAGGATGGGTGGGCAGATCTGGCCAAGCTGCTGGAAGCCGACAAGGTGACGGCCTTCTACTTCTCCGTCGCGCCGCGGCTCTTCGGCGAACTGGCGGAGCGGCTGCACCGCTTCGGCATGGCCACGCCCGACAGCCGCATCGTGATCGAGAAACCCTTCGGGCGCGACCTCGCCTCGGCCAGGGCGCTGAACGAGAGCCTCGCGCAGCATTTCCACGAAAGCCAACTCTACCGGATCGACCATTATCTGGGCAAGGAGACGGTGCAGAACCTCATGGCGGTCCGCTTCGGCAACATGCTGTTCGAGCCGCTGTGGAACTCGCAATACGTCGATCACATCCAGATCACCGTGGCCGAGACGGTGGGCGTCGGCGGGCGGGGCGATTACTACGACCGCTCCGGCGCGATGCGCGACATGATGCAGAACCACCTGATGCAGCTGCTTTGCCTCATCGCGATGGAGCCGCCGGCGAAGTTCGACCCGGACGCGGTGCGCGACGAGAAGCTGAAGGTGATCCGCGCCCTCGATCCGGTCGAGCCGGGCGACATCGTGCGCGGCCAGTATTCCGAGACCGAGGAATTGCCGGGCTATCGCGCCCACGTCGGCCATCCCGACAGCCGGACCGAGAGCTTCGTGGCGATGAAGCTGAAGATCTCGAACTGGCGGTGGGCGGGCACGCCCTTCTACCTGCGCACCGGCAAGCGTCTGCGGGCGCGGACCTCTGAGATCGCGGTGGTGTTCAAGGAAACCCCGCATTCGATCTTCGGGCCCGAGGCCGGGCGGCACCGCAACATCCTGACGATCCGCCTGCAACCGAACGAGGGCATGGACCTGGGCGTCACCATCAAGGAGCCGGGCCCGGGGGGGATGCGCCTCGTGGATGTGCCGCTCGACATGACCTTTGCCGATGCGCTCGGCCCCGATGCCGAGGATGTGCCGGACGCCTACGAACGGCTGATCATGGACGTGATCCGGGGCAACCAGACGCTGTTCATGCGCGGCGACGAGGTCGAGGCCGCCTGGGCCTGGACCGATCCGATCATCGAGGACTGGGAGACGCGCCGGGACGAGCCGCAGCCCTATGACACCGGCTCCTCCGGCCCCGACGACAGCCTTGCGCTGATGTTCCGCGACGGGCGGCGCTGGCGGGAGATCCGGCCATGAAGCTGAACGACTACCCCGACCGCGACCTGCTGGCGTTGTCACTGGCCGATACGATCGCAAGCGAACTGACGGCGGCCCTGCGCCACGAAGACCGGGTGACGCTGGCGGTGCCGGGCGGCACCTCGCCGGGGCCGGTCTTCGATGCGCTCTGCGATGTGGCGCTCGACTGGAGCCGGGTGGACGTGGTGCTGAGCGACGAACGCTGGGTGCCGGTGGACAGCCCGCGCTCGAACACGAGGCTGGTGCGCGAGCGGCTGATGGTCAACCGGGCCGCCGCCGCCACGCTGCTGCCGCTCTACCAGCCGGTGGACACGCCCGAGGAGGCGCTTGAGGCGCTCTCGGACAGCCTGAAGCCGCATCTGCCGCTGACCGTCCTGCTGCTGGGGATGGGGACGGACATGCACACCGCCTCGCTCTTCCCCGGGGCCGACCGGCTGGAGGAGGGGCTTTCGTCCAAGGCGCCGCTGCTGCTGCCGATGCGCGCCGAGGGCGCGGGCGAGCCCCGGATCACCATGACCGCGCCGGTGCTGCAGGGGGCGATGTCGACCCACCTGCTGATCATGGGCGCCGAGAAGAAGGCCGCCATGGAGGCCGCACGCAAGCTGCCGCCCTTCAAGGCCCCGGTGGCCGCGATCCTCGACGGGGCGCAGGTTCACTACGCAGATTGATCACCATAGCCTTTTACGGGATTTTCATTGATGTGGGCAAAGCTTGAAACCCTCGCCGCCGCCACGGCGGACCGCCGGATCACGACGCTTTTCGACGAGGACCCCGCTCGGGCGACCGAATTTTCGGCTGCCTTCGAGGGGATGATTTTCGACTATTCCAAGACCAACATCGATGTGGAGACCCGGCGGACCCTGCTGGACATGGCCCGCGCCACCCATGTGGCCGAGCGCCGCGATGCGATGTTCTCGGGCGCGAAGATCAACGAGACCGAAGGCCGGGCCGTGCTCCACACCGCGCTGCGTAACCTCTCGGGCCGCAGGGTCGAGGTGGACGGCGAGGACGTCATGCCCGGCGTGCTGGACACGCTGGCCCGGATGGAGGCTTTTGCCGAGGAGGTCCGCACGGGTCGGTTCACCGGGCAGGGTGGCAAGATCACCGACGTGGTGAACATCGGCATCGGCGGTTCCGACCTCGGCCCGGCGATGGCGGCGCTGGCGCTTGCGCCCTATTGCGACGGGCCGCGGGTGCATTTCGTCTCCAACGTGGACGGGGCGCATGTCCACGACACGCTGCAGGGGCTGAACCCCGAGACGACGCTGGTGATCGTCGCTTCCAAGACCTTCACCACCATCGAGACGATGACCAATGCCGAGACCGCGCGCCTCTGGATGGCGGAGGCGGTGACCGACACCGGGGCGCAGTTCGCCGCCCTCTCCTCGAACCTCGAGAAGACGGCGGAGTGGGGCATCGACGCCTCCCGGGTCTTCGGCTTCGAGGATTGGGTCGGCGGGCGCTACTCGGTCTGGGGGCCGATCGGCCTCTCCGTCATGCTGGCCGTGGGGCCTCAGGATTTCCGCGCCTTCCTTGCAGGCGGCGAGTCGATGGACCAGCATTTCCTCACGGCCAAGTTCTCGGAAAACCTGCCCGTGCTGCTGGCGCTCGTGGGGATCTGGCACAATCAGGGGCAGGGTCATGGCACCCGGGCCGTGCTGCCCTATGACCAGCGGCTGGTGCGCCTGCCGGCCTACCTGCAGCAGCTGGAGATGGAGAGCAACGGCAAGTCCGTGGCGATGGACGGCAGCGACCTCACGGTGAACGCGGGCCCCGTCGTCTGGGGCGAACCGGGCACCAACGGGCAGCACGCCTTCTACCAGCTGATCCATCAGGGCACCCGGGTGGTGCCCTGCGAATTCCTGCTGGCCGCGCGCGGGCAGGAAGAGGACCTCGCGCATCAGCACCTGCTGCTGGTGGCCAACTGCCTTGCACAGTCGCAGGCGCTGATGACCGGCCGCTCCCTCGACACGGCGCGGGAGATGATGGCGGCCAAGGGGCTGGAGGGCGAGGAGCTGGAGCGTCAGGCGCGGCACCGGGTCTTCCCGGGCAACCGTCCCTCGACCACGTTGATTTATCCGCAGCTCACGCCCTATCGGCTGGGCCAGATCGTGGCGCTTTACGAGCACCGCGTCTTCGTCGAGGGGGTGATGCTGGGCATCAACTCCTACGACCAGTGGGGCGTGGAGCTGGGCAAGGAACTGGCGCTCTCGCTGCAGCCGGTGCTGGAAGGCGAGGACCGCGGCGCGGCGCTCGACGGCTCCACCGCCATGCTGGCCGGCTATTTCCGGGCCGGTGGCCCCGAGGGCTGAGGCAGGGTTCCCCGACTGCGGGACAAGCTGCCCCCGAGATCTAAAACCGTGGGATCGGGAACCGTGGGATAAAAAATGCCCCGGCCGCGACTTGGGCGACCGGGGCAACGCCGTGCGGGGCGCAACCTTGGCTCACAAGGGGATGCTTTGAGCCTCGGCTGCATCGACGACGCCTGAAACCTGCGTCTGGAGAGGGACTGTTGGCGCTGCGGTAGGCTCCGCGAGCGCAGCACCTGCAATGCACAGGCACAGCACGACCGTCATGTATTTCGCGACGATCGGGATAATGGACGGCCGCGGTTTCGGCGGCGCTTTTACCTTTCTGGCAATCATGACTCGTACACCTCTCTGTGACAGGAGACTTCTTCCTGCCTGTAGTGCTTCCAGCCACGCGGGAGGCGCCCAGAGAGTTTCAACTTGAGAATGTTTTTTTATCAATCGGTCAGTGGATCATCGGCGAGTTCGTGTCAACCAATTGATTTAATGTGGAAATTTTGGTGAATATTTTCACGCCACGCCAAGATGGAATGGCGGAGACCATGGGTCATGCGCGGTCACAAGCTACGCAGGCTGGCGCGCGCCAAAGGCTGCGGGGCAAGGGGCGCGCTCAAAAGGCGGAGAGACGCCGCCACCGTGTCCTTCTAAGCCATCCCGCGCGTGCCTGCCGGTTGGTGCGCCCTGTCATGGGACGAAACCCGCCGCGCCGCCCGTGAGGCTGGCCGAGGCTGCGCCCACCGATCAGCCCAGCGGTATGTCGAACCCCGGCGCGGCCAGTTCGAAGCCCTCGAAGCGGAAGGCGGGCGAAACGGTGCAGCCGACCAGCGTCCAGTCGCCCGTGGTGGCCGCGGCCTGCCAGTGGCCTTCGGGCACGATGCCCTGCGGCGCCTCGCCAGCCAGCAGGTCCGGGCCGAGGCGCAGCGCCGTGGCCGGGCCCGCAGCATCGGCGGCGATGCGCAGGATCAGCGGCGCGCCGGCGTAGTAGTGCCAGATCTCCACGGCATCGACCCGGTGCCAATGGCTGCTCTCTCCGGCCTTGAGGAGGAAATAGATGCAGGTGCCCGCAGGGCGCTCATCGTCCTCAGCCCCGGCGATCCAGGTCTCACGGAAATAGCCGCCCTCGGGGTGGGGGCTGAGGTCGAGGTGGGAAATGATCGCGTCGGCGGTGAGGCTGGTCATGGAGGCGTGTCCCCGCTGAGTATTTTGCATGGCATTGCCGTGTCCATTGTTACGTCCGTCCCCGGGAATTCGCAAAAGAATGTCCATGTCGCGCCGAACGACCCGTTAAATTATTGGGCGCGTGCCCAATTCCCGGCAGGGCGCACCCCCCCGGAATGGGGGTGAGGCCCAAGTGCCATACCAGAAGGAGCGTGAGGTAAGTTTCCTCCATCTAGGGTTGTGAAGGTGAGTTTTCCGCGTCACTTCTAATATCTCCAAGTAAATCAATATCTTCGGAAACTCAGAATGACGACTTTCACGCTGCTCGGCCAAAGCATCTACTATGGCGAAACGGATCAGAACGACGTTATCGGGCTCGCAGCCCAGGAAATGACGTTTACCTTCGATGGGACGGTCACGGCACTGGATTACGAGACCCGGTATTCCTACGCGGCAGGGGAATACATCATCCGCCTTGATCCGTTCCCGATGGAATTCAGCGTCGGCGACACATTCTATGGCCAGAACGATGTCCGGATCGAATTCTATGACCTGACCTGGGGTAATGGGAACCAGTCGCAGATCCTGCTCTTCGAGCTGGCGGACTACAACCAGGGCTTCGGTCACCACGAGTTCCTGCTCGAAGTCTCGGGCGACGCGCTGCCGGAGTTTTCCTCCGTGCGCGATCTGATGTCCTTCATGAACAGCGTCACCGAGATGGAGACAATCATGGATGACCGCTCGATCCCGCTGTCGTCCTTCGACGACATCTCCTACGGGACGGACGCCGTGAACATCAATGACGGCGAAGAGTCGAGCCTGCTCAACGGCGGCAGTGGCGATGACCTGATCCACGGCAACGGCGGCAACGATACGATCTATGCGGGTGACGGCAGCGATACGGTGTCCGGCGGCGCGGGCGACGACGTCATCTATGGCGGCGCCACCGAAGCCGATCTGCGCGATGTGATCTATGGCGGCGACGGCGACGATTTCATCGACGGCGGCTATGGCAACGACGAACTGAGCGGCGACGCGGGGAACGACACGATCAACGGCGGCTATGGTGCCGACACGGTGATCGGCGGCGCCGGCAACGACGTGCTGACCGGCGGCACCTGGGGTGACGCGCTCTTCGGGGGCGACGGTGATGACTTCCTTAACGGGGGCTTCGGCCATGACCGCCTGAACGGCGGAGCAGGCGCGGACCGGTTCTATCACCTCGGTGTCGAAGGCCATGGCTCCGACTGGGTGCAGGACTACGACGCTGCTGAGGGCGACACGCTTGTCTTCGGTGGCACCGGGGCCTCGGCGGATGATTTCCAGGTGAACTTCACCGAGACCGCCAATGCCGGGACCGCCGGTGTCGAGGAGGCCTTCGTGATCTACCGGCCCACTGGTCAGATCCTCTGGGCCCTCGTCGATGGCGCCGCGCAGGACCAGATCAACCTGTCGGTCAATGGTGCGACCTACGACCTCCTCGCCTGAGGTCAGGGCCCATGGGCCCGCATGAAGATGAAAAAGGGCGCCCCGGTCGTGGCGCCCTTTCTGTTTCGTGTCGGCCTCTCAGCCGAAGGGCTGGATCACTTGAGGATCGAACGGCCGGCGTACTCGGCGGTTTCACCCAGCATTTCCTCGATCCGGATCAGCTGGTTGTACTTCGCCAGCCGGTCGGAGCGCGCCAGCGAGCCGGTCTTGATCTGGCCGCAGTTGGTGGCCACGGCGAGGTCGGCGATGGTGCTGTCCTCGGTCTCGCCCGAGCGGTGCGACATCACGTTGGTGTAGCGCGCGCGGTGGGCCATATCGACGGCCTTCAGCGTTTCGGTCAGCGAGCCGATCTGGTTCACCTTGACCAGCATGGAGTTCGCCACGCCGCGCTTGATGCCGTCGGCCAGGCGGGCGGGGTTGGTCACGAAGAGGTCGTCGCCCACCAGTTGCACCGTGTCGCCAAGCGCGTCGGTCAGCATCTTCCAGCCGTCCCAGTCATCCTCGGCCATGCCGTCCTCGATCGAGATGATCGGGTAGGCGGCGCAGAGCTTCTGCAGGTACTCGACGTTCTCGGCCGAGGTCAGCGTCTTGCCTTCGCCCTTCATGACGTAGGCACCGTCCTTGAAGTACTCGGTCGAGGCGCAGTCGAGGGCGAGGTAGATGTCCTCGCCGGGCTTGTAGCCGGCCTTTTCGATCGACTTCAGGATGAAATCGAGCGCGTCGGTGGTCGAGCCCAGTTCCGGGGCAAAGCCGCCCTCGTCACCCAGACCGGTGGACATGCCGGCGGCCGAGAGCTCTTTCTTCAGGGTGTGGAAGACTTCCGAGCCCATGCGTACGGCGTCGCGGATGTTTTCCGCGGCCACGGGCATGATCATGAATTCCTGGATGTCGATCGGGTTGTCGGCATGTTCGCCGCCGTTGATGATGTTCATCATCGGGACGGGCAGGACGCGGGCCGAGGTGCCGCCAATGTAGCGGTAGAGCGGCTGCGACGTGAAGTCGGCTGCGGCGCGGGCTGCGGCCAGCGAGACGCCGAGGATGGCGTTGGCGCCGAGGCGGCCCTTGTTCTCGGTGCCGTCCAGTTCGATCATCGCCATGTCGAGGCCGACCTGTTCGGTCGCGTCCATGCCGACGAGGGCTTCGGCGATCTCGCCGTTGACCGAGGCGACGGCGTCCAGCACGCCCTTGCCCATGTAGCGGGACTTGTCACCGTCGCGCTTCTCGACCGCCTCGTAGGCGCCGGTGGAGGCACCCGAGGGCACTGCCGCGCGGCCCAGGGTGCCGTCTTCGAGGATCACGTCCACTTCGACCGTGGGGTTGCCGCGGCTGTCGAGGATCTCGCGGGCGTGAATGTCGATAATCGTGCTCATTGGGCTGTATCCCTCTGTCCAAGCCTTTGATCGCGCTTTTAGTCTGCGCCCTGCCGCTTGGAAAGGCGGGCGCGGCGGGGTTAGCGCCAACAGGGGGATGTTTGCGTCAGACAATCCCGTCCGTCGGCTTGCGTTTGAGCGTGCTGCGCGCCAGCCGCCGTTCGCGGAGGTAGGTATAGAGCCCCGAGCCGATAATCAGCGTTGCGCCGATGTAGGTCGGCAGGTCGGGACGTTCGCCAAAGACCGCCGCGCCCAGAATCAGCGTGAAGATCAGCCGGGTGTAGCGGAAGGGCGTGAGCGCCGAGGCATCGCCGAGCCGCGTGGCGCTGACGAGGAAGTAGTAGGCCACCGCGAAGGTGACGATGGCGGCGAGCATATAGAGCCATTCGCGCCCGCCCATGGCGACGAAACCCGTGCCCGTCACGAGGGTCAGGCCGAGGGCCGCGGGGATCAGCGCGCTGAAGCCGAGCGCCGAGGCCACGGTGGAAGGCAGGCCCGCAGGCAGGCGGCGCGAGCAGAGGTCGCGCACGGCGATGCCGGTCACCGCCAGCAGCACCACGAGGGCCTGAGGCTGGAACCCCGCCATGCCGGGGCGGATGATCACGAGGACGCCGGCAAAGCCCACCAGAACGGCCGTCCAGCGCCGCCAGCCGACCTTTTCGCCGAGGAAGAGCGCGGCCCCCAGCGTGATCGCCAGCGGGGCTGCCTGGAAGACCGAGGCGACGGTCGAGATCGGCACCAACGCCAGCGAGACCACGAAGGCCATGGTCGCCACACCCTCCGAGGCGGAGCGCACGAGGGTCACGGGATGCAGCACCTCGGCCCGCCGGAAGGGCTGGCGGCCGACGAGGCTGGCCACGAGGAAGATCAGCGTCCCCCCGATGCCGAGCAGCAGGACGATCTGCCCCGCGGGCAGCGTCTCGCTGAGCGCCTTGTTGAACCCGTCCTCGATGGTGAAGATGAGCATGGCGAGGACGACATAGAGGATGCCGCGCAGGTTCTGCATGGGGAGGCTCCGGAGGGATGAGGGGGCGTGGCCGGCGCGGGCCATGCCGCCTGATAGCCTGCTCCCGGATCAGATGCCAGCTTTGTGAACGGGAGGGCGGGGGCGGGTCCGGTGCACTGCGCGGGATGACGTCAAACTGCGCGGGTTGACCGATCTCCGGGTGCGCACCTCGCGGTGACCTCGCGGTCTGACGCCGGGTGTGGCGTCAGTCGTCCTCGGATCGTGTCAGCGGCACGCCGTAGAGCTCCAGCCGGTGGCCCTTGAGCTTGTAGCCCAGCTTGGCGGCGATCTTTTCCTGCAAGGCCTCGATCTCGGGATCGACGAATTCGATCACCTTGCCGGTGGTCATGTCGATCAGGTGGTCGTGATGCGCGCGCTCGGCGTCCTCGTAGCGCGCGCGGCCATCGCCGAAATCGACCTTCTCGAGGATGCCCGATTCCTCGAAGAGCTTCACCGTCCGGTAGACCGTCGCCAGCGAGATCCGCGGGTCGCGGGCCGAGGCACGGGAATAGAGCTCCTCCACGTCCGGGTGATCGCGCGAACTGTCCAGCACGCCGGCGATGATGCGGCGTTGCTCGGTCATGCGCAGCCCGTGGGATTCGCAGCGCGTGAGGATCGGGTCTCGGTCGGCCATGCGGCGCCCTTTCGGTTCGGGGCTTCCTTCTTCGCAAATTGCGACAGGCAGACGCAAGGGGCAATGGCCCGCCGCGACCTCAGGGCAGCGGATAGCCGAGCCGGGTGAAATCTTCGGCGTAGAAGGCGGTGAGCGGCGCGCGCAGCGCCACGGGGATCTGCGCCTCCCAGCCCGCGTGCTGCGTCTTGCGGCGGTGCGCCAGCTCCCCGAACTCGACGCCGGTGCGGGCGGCGAGGCGGGCCACTTCGGCGGCGTAATCCTCGTAGCGATAGATCTCGTCTGCGAGGTGCAGGCAGTTGAACGGATGGGTCTGCGGGATCGTGTGGTGCCGGATGCGCTGCTTGCGGCCCGCGCGCTCCTCGCCGTAGTCGATGCTCTCGTCCATGGTGATCGCGGCGAAGGTCTCCATGTCGCCCTTGTAGCCCCGGATCTGGGTGAAATCCGCATAGGCCGACAGGAAGCGGTCGAGCGGATGGCGCACGAAGGCAAAGCGGAAGACCTGCGGCCAGTCGGCGGGGATCTCGCCGAAGGCAGGCCCGTCGTAGCGCCCCTGCCAGACCCCGCGCCGGATCGAGGAACCGCCGGTCTTGGGGATGTGGATCAGGATGCAGTCTGGATCGCGCAGCAGGAAGTTCGACATTCGGGCACCGCTCGTGGTTTCACTCCCTCTATACCCGCGGATGGTCCGCTTGGGAGCGTTGCTTGGCAAAGGAGGTCGCGCGGCGGGCTGATGTTCTGGTTTTGAAGTGCGTCTTAAGATGCGGAAATTGCTCGTGAAATGCGGATTTTCGCGCCGCTCTTCTGTTGCGCTTCTGCCATAGGCGCGGCGCTCACCCTATGATCAATCGGCCCCGGAAAAGGCGTCGCGGGAGTGGCAGGCCGAGAACGAAAAACGCCGCGGATCGGGTCCGCGGCGTTTCCTGTTTCGGTCCGGTGGCCGGATCACTCCAGCTCGATCGTCCCCGGGGGCTTCGAGGTGCAATCGTAGAACACGCGGTTCACGCCTTTCACCTCGTTGATGATCCGGGTCGAGGTCTCGCCCAGGAAGTCATGGGTGAAGGGGTAGTAATCGGCGGTCATGCCGTCGACGGAGGTCACGGCGCGCAGCGCAAGGGCGTAGTCGTAGGTCCGACCGTCGCCCATGACGCCCACGGTGCGCATCGGCAGGATCGCGGCGAAGGCCTGCCAGATCTCGTCATAGAGACCGTGCTTGCGGATCTGGTCGATGTAGACCGCGTCGGCCTTGCGCAGGATCTCCAGCTTCTCGCGGGTGATTTCGCCGGGGCAGCGGATCGCGAGGCCCGGCCCGGGGAACGGGTGGCGACCGATGAAGCTGGACGGCAGGCCCAGTTCGGTGCCGAGCGCGCGGACCTCGTCCTTGAAGAGCTCGCGCAGCGGCTCGACCAGTTTCAGGCCCATCTTCTCCGGCAGGCCGCCCACGTTGTGGTGCGACTTGATGGTGACCGAGGGACCGCCCGAGAAGGAGACCGACTCGATCACGTCCGGGTAGAGCGTGCCCTGCGCGAGGAAGGTCGCATCCTCGATCTGGGAAGCGTACTTCTGGAACACGTCGATGAAGAGCTTGCCGATGGTCTTGCGCTTCACTTCCGGGTCGCTGACGCCTTCGAGCGCGCCGAGGAACAGGTCGCTCTCATCCGCGTGGATCAGCTTGATGTTGTAGTTGTCGCGGAACATCTTCACGACTTCCGTCGCCTCGTTGAGCCGCAGCAGCCCGTGATCCACGAACACGCAGGTCAGCTGCTCGCCGATGGCTTCGTGCAGCAGGATCGCGGTGACCGAGCTGTCGACGCCACCGGAGAGGCCGCAGATCACGTGGGAGGAGCCCACCTGTTCGCGGATCTTGGCGATCATCTCTTCGCGGTAGGCGGCCATGGTCCAGTCGCCGGTGAAGCCCGCGTCGCGCACGAAGTTCTCATACAGCGTCGCACCGTTCGGGGTGTGGTGCACCTCGGGGTGGAACTGCACGGCGTAGAAGCGACGCGCGAGGTCGGCGGTGATGGCGAAGGGCGCGCCGGGCGAGGTGCCGTAGACTTCGAAGCCCGGGGCGATCTTGCTGACGTGGTCGCCGTGGCTCATCCAGACCTGCTCGCGGCCCGAGGCGTCCAGGAACCAGCCGTTCAGCAGGTCGATCCGGTCGTCGGTCGGGGTCACGTAGGCGCGGCCGAATTCGGCGGTGTGGCTTTCGCCCGCTTCGACCATGCCGCCGAGGTCCTGCATCATGACCTGTTGGCCATAGCAGATGCCAAGGATCGGCACGCCGAGGTCATAGACGCTTTTCGGCGGGCGGGGCGAGCCCTCGCGCACCACCGAGTCGGGCCCGCCCGAGAAGATCACGGCCTTGGGCGCGAACTCGGCCAGGAACGCGTCGGTGACGTTCTGGTAGGGGTGGATTTCACAATAGACGTTCAGCTCCCGCAGACGACGCGCAATCAGCTGCGTCACCTGGCTGCCGAAGTCGATGATCAGGAGGCGGTCATGGGATGTCTGGCTCATGGCTCCGTTTATTCGGCTCGGGCGCATCAGGCAAGAGGCCCGTGCACGGTAAGGGAAAGCGTCTGTTTAGCCGGTTGGCGCGGGGGCGCAAGCCTCGGGTCAGGTGTCGTTTTTCAACCATTGATGCCGTTCTTGGGGATCAGCGGCCCGGAACGCGGGGCTACAAGGGAAGGCAATTCCGGGATGGGAGATTCGCGCCATGACTGAAGTGAGCCAACGCAGACGGACCCGTGGAGGCGGCGGCGCGGCCCGCCGGGCCGAGCGGACCTCGGTCAAGTTCGACACCGCGCGCTACATCGAGCGCAACATCCCCAACCTCGACATGTTCTCGGACGAGGCGCTGGAGATCATCGAGACCAACGCCGAAACGGTGCTGGAAGAGATCGGCGTCAACTTCGTCAACAACCCCGGCGCGCTGGACCTGTGGCGCAACGCCGGGGCCGATGTGCGGGGCGAACGGGTGCATATCCCCCGCGGTCTTGCGCGCAAGCTCTGCGCCACGGCGCCCGCGCGTTTCACCCAGCACGCCCGGAACCCCGAGCGCAACGTCGAGATCGGCGGCAAGGGCCTCGTGCTGGCCCCGGTCTATGGCCCGCCCTTCGTGCGCGATCTGGACGGCGGCCGCCGCTACGCGACGATGGAGGATTTCCGCAAGTTCGTGAAACTGGGCTACATGTCGAAGTGGCTGCACCATTCCGGCGGCACGGTCTGCGAGCCGACCGATGTGCCGGTGAACAAGCGGCATTTCGACATGCTGCACGCCCATATGACCCTGTCCGACAAGCCGTTCATGGGCTCCGTGACCGAGCCGAGCCGGGCGCAGGATTGCGTGGACATGTGCAACATCCTCTTCGGCGAGGACTTCGTGCAGCAGAACACGGTGATGACCTCGCTCATCAACATCAACTCACCGCTGACCTTCGACGACGTGATGATGGGCGCGCTGGAGGTCTATGCCCGCAACAACCAGGCCGCGATCATCAGCCCCTTCATCGTCGGCGGGGCCATGGCGCCGGTCTCGGTCGTGGGAACGCTGACCCAGGTCCTGGCCGAGGTCATGGCGGGTATCGCCTATTCGCAGCTGATCCGCCCCGGTGCCCCGGTGATCTTCGGGGCCTTCGTGACCTCGATCGACATGAACTCGGGCGCGCCGACCTTCGGCACCCCGGAGGCGAGCCAGATCCTCTATGGCGCGGGCCAGCTGGCCCGGCGCATGGGGCTGCCGTTCCGGTCGGGCGGGGGGCTGTGTGGCTCCAAGCTGCCCGATGCGCAGGCGGCCTACGAGACGGCGAACACCCTGAACGCGGCGCTGCTGGGGGGCGTGAACTTCATGCTCCACGCCTGTGGCTGGCTGGAAGGGGGCCTCGTCTCGTCCTTCGAGAAGTTCGTGCTGGACGCCGATCAGCTGGGCATGTTGCACCGGATGGCGGCGGGCGTGCCCCACGACGAGGAAGCGCAGGCCATGGACGCGATCCGCGAGGTCGGGCCGGGGGGCCATTACCTGGGCTGTGGCCACACGCAGCGCAACTTCCAGACCGCCTTCTGGCGGACCGAGGTGCTGGACTACAAGCCCTTCGAGACCTGGGACGAGGAAGGTGCCCGCGACAGCCAGATGCTGGCCGCGGCGCGGGTGCAGAAGATGCTCGACAGCTACCAGCAGCCCGGGATGGACCCGGGGGTGGCAGAGGCGCTGAGCGCCTATATCGCGCGGCGCAAGGCCGAGATGCCCGACGCCTTCATGTGAGCCGGTCCCCGGCGTCTGGCCGGGGGCTCCGCTCCTGCGTCCGGCCCCGAAGGTCGGGGACGGTTTTCTTCATGGCAGCGTCTCGTGATCTCGCCCGTCCAGGCGGGCCGGGGCGCTGTGCTCAGGCGGGCAGGTCATCCTGCGCACGGTAGAGCCGGGCCTCCGCCACCAGGGCGCTGAGGACCTCCACATGGCGCTGCACCGAATAGGCCGCGTCGCCGATCCGCCGGCTGTGGTTGATCTCGGCCTCGACCTCCATCAGATGCACCAGCGCCGGACCCGTGCCCGGGGCCTCGATCCCCAGCAGGCGGCGCAGGTGCGGCGTCCGGCGGTAGTCCTGCGCCGCGATCCGTGCCGCGCGCATCAGCAGCCGCGGACGGCGCAGCCCGGTCAGACGGGTCCAGATATCCTGCATGTCATTACCTCCTCTACCGGTGCAGGGCGCACCTGGGGATCATGGTGACATGGGCCGCAGGGGCGTTGCGGCGGCGGGCGGAGGGTCGCGCGGGCGGAAAAGGTTTATTTATCTTATTGAAACAATGATGCCTGCGGATTGTGACTGTTAACCATACGGAAACCATTGAATTTCTACTCTGTGGATAATTCTGGGGGTAAATCACCCGTTCCGGCAGAGGGCGGTGACAGCAACTGGGGGACAGAATGACAATGGACAGCATCGGGCCTGCGGGCTGCGGGCCTTTCCCGGCATGGGTGCCGGTCTCGGCGCGGCGCTATATCGCGCATACGGAGGGGGGGCAGTCGATCCGGGCCCTTGCACGGCTGGGGGGCTGTCACGCCTCCACCGTGCTGCGCCAGATCCGGCGCATCGAGACCCTCAGGGACGATCTGCTGGTGGACGAGGCGCTTGACCGCCTCGGCGGAGGGGTCGGCGCGGCCGGCCCGGGCCCGGCGGAACGCGCGGGCGGATCAGAAGGGAAGACAACCATGATACACAAGGCGATCGCACCCGACCCGGCGACCCCGGACGACGATACCCTGAAACGGGAGGGCCGCCGCGTGTTGCGCCGTCTCTGCGAGGCAGGGGCCGTGCTGGCGGTGGCACAGGACATGGAGAAGGCCATCGTGGTGCGCGACCAGCCCGATGGCGGGACCCTGCGCCGGGCGGTGGTGGACCGGGAACTGGCGCAGGCCATGGCGCTGAAGGACTGGATCGCCTGCGAGGCCCCGGGCCGGATCGCGCGCTACAGGATCACCGCAGCCGGCCGGGCGGCGCTGCGGGAAATGATCGACGGGCCCGCGGCGGCCACGGGGTTTTCCGAAGCACAGCAGGGGTTTGATGGGCCGGAAGAGGCGGCGCGCCGGCTGCGCTACGCGGGGATCGACAGCCCCGTGGCGGCGCTTGCGCGCAGACGGGATCGCGACGGGACACCGTTTCTCTCGCTCGATCTTGTCCGCGCCGGTGAGCGCCTGCGCGAGGATTTCGAACTGGCTCAGATGGAGCCGCGCACGACCCAGAACTGGGATCGTTTCCTGACCGCGGGCACCTCCGGCGGTGTGCCGGACCTCGACGGTCTGCGCGGGGCCGAGGCCGCCCGCGCCCGTGTGAGCGGTGCACTGCGTGAGCTGGGGCCCGGCCTCGGCGATGTGGCCCTGCGCTGCTGCTGCCACCTCGAAGGGCTTGAAAGCGCCGAGCGCCGCATGGGCTGGTCCGCGCGGTCGGGCAAGATCGTGCTGCGGATCGCGTTGCAGCGGTTGAAGGCGCATTACGAGCGGCTTGGCGACCGGGGCGGGCTGATCGGCTGAACGAGGGGGCCGGGAGACGTCTGGCTGGGCTTGGACTACGACAGTCGTGATCTGTCGATCCGATTGTTGCGAAATGCGCGACGATCAGGCCCCGACGAGGAACCCCACGCCATAGGCCACCAGGGCGCAGACCGCGCCGACCGCGAGGGTTTCGCCCACTGAACGCAGCAGGCTCAGCCCGGTCGCATACCACCGCAGCAGCCCCAGCCCGGCGAGCGCCAGGGCCGCGCCGGTGAGAGACAGTGTAAAGGCGTGCGTGTCCGCCTCCCGCACGAGGTAGGGCAGCAGCGGGACCGAGCCGAAGAGGACGAAACTGCAGAAGGTCACCAGCCCGGAGAGGAAGGGATGCCGCTCGTCCGGAGGCGTCATGCCCTCGGTGATGGTCAGGTGCAGATCCGCCGCCGTATCGGGATGGCGGGCCAGGATGGCGCCGACCTCTGCGGCTTCGGCGTCCGGCAGGCCGCGGCTGCGCAGCGCCTCGGAGACAGCGCGGATCGCGGCCCGGGGATCGGCCCGCAGCGTCCGGCGCGCCTTCCCCAGCCGCCCGCGATAGAGATCGGCCCGCGCCCGGTCGGAGAGAAAATCCCCCATCCCCATGGAGACCGCATCGGCAAAGAGGTTCGCAAGGCCGAAGACCAGCACCGCGAGCCCGCCGATCCGCCCCGTGCCCTCGGCCCCGGCGCCGGCAAAGCCCGCCACGATGGCGAAGGTGGTGACGATGCCGTCATTGCCGCCATAGACGATCTGCTTGAGGTATTCCTGAACCCGCCGCAGGGGGCGGTCTTCGGAGGGGGCTCCGGCGTCTGGCTGGACGGTGGTCATCTGGCTCTCCGGCAAGGATGTCTCGGTGATAGACCGGGCAGGACGGGCCTGTCCATCGGCAGGCCGCCGCGTCCCCGCGTTCCGGGGGTTGCAGGCGCCGCATCGCGGCCTCTATCCTCCGGCCAGCCGCCTTTTCCGGGGAGGTGTCTTCTTCCCGGGACCGACAGGATATTTGAGCCATGACTTCCCGCCGTCTTCCTGCCGCCACAGCCCTGGGCCTCGCCCTCGGACTGGGGGCGCTGTGCCTGCCGGTGCCTCCTGCGGGGGCCTCCGATGCTGCCGTCGTCGGGGCGTGGCACTGCCGTGGCACCGGCACGGGGCCCGCCGCCCGGGTGCTGGAGGTGCAGCTGACCACCCATCCCGACGCGACCTTCTTTGCCCGCGGCACCCTGGCCGAGGCCGGTGGCCCCGCGCAGTCCTTCGCAGGGTTCGGCATCTGGCGCAGTCGCGGCAGCGGACCGATGGCGCGGGTCCAGTTCCGCATGGATGCCACGGGGCTCGGCGAACTCTCGTGGGAGGCCCCGATGACCGGGCAGGGCGGCGCGCCGGGGCAGGGCGCGAGCATCCCCGCAACCTGCACGCGCGGGTGAGGCTGGCGTTAATCCCTTGATCAGCGGAAGCCCGGGCCGCGCATAAGAGGCTGCCGGCGGTCGCGCACTGCGTCCCGACCGCGCCGGTTGCACCGCCCGCGCCGGAGAGCGCGCAGGACTTGGGGAGAGGGTAGCGGCTACCGCACAGGCCCGACCGTTCCTGACCAAACAGGCGTGGTCTACACGTTGCCGACCGGCTGGTCGCGCCGGACAAGCGCGCTGACAGGCTGATCGCATCGCACAAAGGGTCAGGCAGGCGGATCGCGCCAACCTGCCCCCCGCACAGCACACCCAGACAGACCAAAGGCCCCGGAGCACTGCTCCGGGGCCTTCTCCCATCATCCGTCCGCCACGCCGGGCATCGGGATCCTCGGGCCGGTCACTCCGCGGCGCGGACCGGCGTGTCGTCGGTGACCGGGATGCCCGGGTAGTCGTCGATGTTGCCCGCCTCGAGGTCGTCCGCCGCCTTGCGCACGCCGGCCTCGTAATCGGGCGAGACCTTGCCGAGCACCGCGTACCAACGCTCCTTCACGCTGTCCGAACAGGGCGCCATGGCGCGGGCCATGTTCAGGTGCAACCGCTTGCGCTCGTCCTCCGACAGCACCTCGGCATAGAGCGCGCGGGGCTGGACGTAATCCGCATCCGGGTCGGCAGGATCGTAGCGATCGGCGTCGCCGTCGATCTTCAGCGGCGGCTCGGCCACGGAGGGATCGGCCACGGCGGCCTCGTCGTACTGGTTCGGCTCGTAATAGGCGTCCACGTGGCCGGTCTTGGGCGGGAAGAACCGCATCGACCCGTCCTTGTGGTAGAAGTTCACGTCCTTGGCCGCCTTGGCATGGTTCGCCGGCAGCTGCTCGTAATGAGTGCCGAGGCGATAGCGGTGCGCATCCGCATAGGCGAAGATCCGGCCCTGCAGCATCTTGTCGGGGCTGAAGCCGATGCCCGGCACGATGTTCGACGGGCTGTAGGCCGCGTTCTCGACATACATGAAGTAGTTTTCCGGGTTCTCGTTCATTTCCAGCTCGCCGACCTCGATCAGCGGATAGTCGTCATGGGGCCAGACCTTCGTCAGGTCGAAGGGGTTGTAGGGCTGCTTGCCCGCGTCCTCTTCCGGCATGACCTGGATCATCATGCGCCATTTCGGGAAGTTACCCTCCTCGATCATGTTGTAGAGGTCTTCCTGGTAGCTCTCGCGGGTCTTGCCGATGATCTCCTCGGCCTGTTCGTTGGTGTAGGTCTTGTGGCCCATCATGGTCTTGAAGTGGAACTTGACCCAGAACCGCTCTCCCTTGTCGTTCCAGAGCGAGAAGGTATGCGAGCCATAGCCGTTCATCCGCGCCGGGTTGGCGGGAATGCCGCGGTCGGACATCAGGATCGTCACCTGGTGCACGGATTCAGGCTGCGCCGCCCAGAAGTCGAACATCGCCTCGGGGGAGCGCAGGTTCGTCTTGGGGTGGCGCTTCTGGGTGCGGATGAAATCGGGGAACTTGTAGGCGTCGCGCACGAAGAAGACGGGCGTGTTGTTGCCCACGAGGTCCCAGTTGCCCTCCTCGGTGTAGAACTTCAGGGAGAAGCCGCGCACATCGCGTTCCGCATCGGCGGCGCCCTGTTCACCGGCCACGGTGGACCAGCGGGCCAGCACCTCGGTCTTCTTGCCGACGTCCGAGAAGATCTTGGCGCAGGTGTACTTGGAAATGTCGTTGGTGATCGTCAGCGTGCCCATGGCGCCCCAGCCCTTGGCGTGGACCACGCGTTCGGGGATGCGCTCTCGGTTCTGGTGCGCCAGCTTTTCGATCAGCTGGTAATCCTGCATGAGTACCGGGCCGCGCTTGCCGGCGGTCATGCTGTATTCGTTGGTCGGCATCGGGGAACCGGCTGTGGTCGTCAGACGCTTGCGATCGCTCATGGCGTGCTCCTTCTTTGCGGTTCACTACCAACTAGCGTCTCGGCCATAGGTTCCAATTGCCAAATCCTACTACTGTGATAAGAAAAACCTATGAATATATCCCTGCGTCAATTGCTGTATTTCAAGGCCCTCGCAGAGCAGCGCAACTTCGGTCGCGCCGCGGCGGTGGTCCATGTCTCGCAACCCGCTCTCTCGGTGCAGATCCGCGAGATGGAGGCCGCACTCGGCGGGGCTCTGGTGGAGCGGCAGGCGCGGGACGTGGTGCTGACACCCTTCGGCCGGATCATCCTCGCCCATGCAGAGAAGGTTCTGGACGAGATGCAGGCGCTGAAGGAGGCCGCACGCTGGAAGCAGGGGCTGTCGGGTCAGCTCCGGCTGGGGATCATCCCGACGATCGCGCCCTATATCCTGCCCGGTGCGCTCGCCGAACTGCGCGCGCGCGACATCTCCCTCGACGTGCAGGTGCAGGAGGGCAAGACAGCCCGGCTGCTTCAGGCGCTCGCGGTGGGCGAGCTGGATGCGGCGGTGGTGGCGCTCCCCTCCGGTGGGCCCGATGTGGTGGAGCGGCCGCTGTTCGAGGACCGCTTCCTGCTGGCGGGCTCCCCCCAGCGGCTGGCCTCCATCGGAACGCGGCTCGAGCGGCTGCGCCCGGACGAGATCGGCGCGACGCAGCTGCTGTTGCTGGAGGACGGCCACTGCCTGACCGATCAGGCGCTGGAAGTGTGCCACCGGGACCGGAGCGCGGCGCAGATCAACATGGGGGCTTCGTCGTTGGCCACGCTGTCACGGCTGGTGGCGGCGGGCTTCGGGCTGACGCTGCTGCCGGAGCTGGCCGTGCGGGAGGAGGCGGAGGATCTGGCCCTGCACCGTTTCGCCGCGCCGGAGCCGTTCCGCACCATCGGTTTGATCCGGCGCAGCAGCAGCCCCGATGACGGCTGGTTCACCGAGTTGGGCGATATCCTCGCCAAGGTGGGCGACGGTCTGGTGCAGGAGGTCCGCTGCGGCGGCACCGCCCCGGAGGCGGCCTGAGCGCAGGATGGATCGCGCGGCCCGGCGTCAGGCGCGCGGGATATGTTTTTGAAATAAATGCGCTTTAATGGCGGAGCCAATCGGCGGCGGCAGTGCGTCTGCGACGCTTCGGCCCGTGTTAAGGCCCGTGTCCTGACCGGTGCCCTGACCGGTCCGTCTGAGCGGCTCGTGAAACGCAAACGGCCCGCCGGGGGGGCGGGCCGTCAGGATGTCTCAGCACAGGGCTCAGGCGGCGGCCTTGGCCTCTTCGAGGTACTTCATCAGGTTCTCGGGCGAGGAAACGCCGTAGGGGTCTTCGCCGTGGTTGTCGCAGATGCCGGGCTCTTCGAACCATGCCTCGACGACACCATCCTTGATGATCGCCGCATAGCGCCAGGAGCGCAGGCCGAAGCCGAGGTTGTCCTTGCGGACCAGCATGCCGACGCGGCGGGTGAATTCACCGGAGCCGTCGGGGATGACCTTCACGTTCTCGATGCCCTGGGCCTTGGCCCACTGGTTCATCACGAAGCTGTCGTTGACCGACATGCAGTAGATCTCGTCCACGCCGAGTTCGGCGAACTTGGCCGCGTTGTTCTCGAAGCCGGGCAGCTGGTAGGTCGAGCAGGTGGGGGTGAAGGCACCGGGCAGCGAGAAGAGGATCACGCGCTTGCCACCGAAGTAGTCTGCGGTGGTCTTGTCTTCCCAGCGGAAGGGATTCGGGCCGCCGATGGATTCGTCACGGACGCGGGTGCGGAACGTGACCTCGGGAAGCTTTGCGCCAGCTTGCATGTCTGAACCTCCAATTGGATGGTGGGGGATGATGGGATGGGCGGGAACTTAAAATCGTTCCAAACTGGCCGCAAGGTCTTTGCCGCGCCTGCGAAATGCGGTTTCTTGAATTTTTACCGGGACTTGGCGGCCTAGAGCCCTGATCGGCAAGGGTTTCCTGCCGCGTGATGCTGCGGCTGCATATCGCGCCTTGCGCTGAAGGCGGGGCTGCGTTGCGTCATGTGCATTGCGGCGCCGCGTCGCTTTGCCTCTGCCGTCAGTTCCGCTATGGTGGCGGCAATATTGACACGGCCAGAAACGGACAAAACCCCGTGCGTGATCTCAAGATCCCCGAGCAGCGTCACCCCGAGAAGGCGCATCGCCCCGACAACGCCCAGCCTCGCAAGCCGGACTGGATCCGCGTGAAAGCGCCAACCAGCGAGGGTTACAAGCGCACCCGCGACATCATGCGGGAGAACAAGCTGGTCACCGTCTGCGAAGAGGCCGGCTGCCCCAACGCCGGCGAGTGCTGGTCGCAGGGCCATGCCACCATGATGATCATGGGCGACATCTGCACCCGCGGCTGCACCTTCTGCAACATCGCCACCGGGCGCCCCGATGCGCTCGACGCCTTCGAGCCGGGCCGGGTTGCCCATGCGGTGGCCAAGCTGGGCCTGAACCACGTGGTGATCACCTCGGTGGACCGCGATGACCTCGACGATGGCGGAGCGGAGCATTTTGCCCAGACGATCCGCGCCGTGCGCCACCGCGCGCCCGACACGACGATCGAGATCCTGACGCCCGACTTCCTGAAGTGCGATGCCTCGGCGCTCGAAACCGTGGTCGCGGCCAAACCGGACGTCTTCAACCACAACCTCGAGACCGTGCCGGGCCTCTACACCGAGGTGCGCCCCGGCGCGCGCTATTTCCACTCGCTGCGGCTGCTGCAACGGGTGAAGGAGCTGGACCCGACGATCTTCACCAAGTCCGGCATCATGGCGGGCCTCGGCGAGAAACGCCCCGAGGTGCTGCAGGTCATGGACGACATGCGCGCGGCCTCGGTCGATTTCCTGACCATCGGCCAGTATCTGCAGCCGACGCCCAAGCACCATGCCGTCGAACGCTTCGTGACGCCCGAGGAATTCCAGGCCTACGAGAAGGCGGCCTGGGGCAAGGGCTTCCTGATGGTATCGGCCACGCCGCTGACGCGGTCGTCCTACCACGCCGGCGAGGATTTCGCCCGGCTGCGGGAGAACCGGCTGAAGGCGCTCGGACGGGCGTGAGGCCTTGATCTGGATGACGAGAAGCCCGGCCATTTGGCCGGGCTTTCTTGTTTGTGCGGGTTGGCGAGCGGGGCGCCGGGCTCTCCGAAAGCGGGACGTTTGAGGGGCTAGGTTTCGTTGCCGGGGGCTCCAACTGCCTAACTGCCTAATGCACCTAATCGCGGTCCCCTCGAAAAGTCCCGCCCGGCCTCAGGCCGGGCAGCGCCGACCCGCCCCCCTGGGGCGGCGCTATAGCGCCACCCCGCGGGCCGGCGCTGCCCTTGTCGAGAGCCGGTACGCCCGTGCAGATCTCTGCTTCAGTCGGAGATGGGCGACAGAGCGAAGCGCGTTTTCAGTATGCCCAGTTTCAGGCTGCGCGGTTTCAGCCCGCACTCACTCCGCCGGCTCCAGCTTCGTCACACCCACGGCCGCGGCCCGGGCCAGATTCGCATCCAGCGACATCGGGATATACTCCCCCCGCCGCCAGAGCTGCGCCATGTCGTCGTAGTAGCGCGACAGGAAATGCCCGGACTGCCCCGTGGAGAGGATGAAGACCGAGCTGTCGGGATCGGCGAAGTCATAAACCCCGCGATAGCCCGCCCCATGGACGTTCAAGAAGGGATCGGGCCCGTAGCCTTTGGTCATCCCGCGCATCAGCGTGTTGTCCCCGCCCGAGGTGCTCTGGCGGATGTTCACGAAGTAGCGCAGCACCGGCACGTCCTTCAGGGTCTGGTGATCGTGGGTCGCCTGGTGCACGTCACCCCAGCGGAGGCTTTCCAGCGCGGTGCCGAAGGTATCGGTGATCCAGACGAGCGCATCGTCGAGCGCCAGCCGCGCCATCTCTGTACAGGATTCCTTCGGGGCGGACTGGCGCACGTCGCACCACTCCGAGGCGCCGTCGATGTTGCGATAGACCCGCTCGATGAAGATCGGGTCCACGTGGCTGAACTCGTCCGCCAGCGGGCCGAGGTCATCCTGGATCAGCCGGGTCTGCAGCGCGCGCAGCCAGGCCGCATAGAGCAGCGGCTCGGGCATGTGCTCGTTCATCTCGCCGTTCCAGTCCGCCAGCAGGGTCAGGGCCCGCTGGCGCAGCCGCTCGGGCGTGCCGTCGGGGGCCGCTTCGCCGGTGAACCACAGGTCGCGCCCGATCAGCGGCAGCAGGGTCCGCGCGGTGTAGGAGACGGTGTCGAGCTGCGCCTCGATGAAGCTGTCGCGGGTGTGCACCTCGCGCGACTGCATCAGCCGTTCCCAGCGATGCACCCGCTGGGTGTCACCCCAGTTGTAGGAGACATGGAGCGGGAAGGGCCGGTCCAGCAGCTTGTTGTTGGTGTTGCCGAGGATCCCCCCCGCGGGCGAGACGAAGGCCGGGTTGGCGGAATAGGGCAGCATGCCCTGCCAGCGGTTCGCCTCGACCCAGCCGCGCGAGGGCATCCGCCCCTGCGCCTCGCTGCCCGCGTCCCGGCGCGGCATGGCCCCGATGGTCTTGAGCGCGATGGTCTCCTTGTCGGCCAGCGTCAGGTTCTGCGAGGGCGCAAGGAAATCCTCGCCCGCGTCGATGCCCTCCTGGACCGAGCCCGCCTGCATCAGCTTCAGCGCCGCGGTCATCGAGCGGTCCTCGGCGGAAAGCGCGGTCCAGTTCAGCGACATCACGTGGCCCGGCGGGGTCACCTCGCCCAGGCTGTAGAGCGACGACGGCATCACCGGCCCGTTGTCCGTCCAGGCCAGCGTCATGGTGACGGCGGTGTCGTCCTTCACATTGACGATGGTGCGCCGGGTGCGGAAATTCTTCCAGCCGTCCGGGGTGCGGTACTGGTCGGGGTTCTGCGGGTTGATCTCCTCGATGTGCAGGTCCTGATCGTCGAGGTAGGAGGACGTCAGCCCCCAGCCCAGCTTGGCCGAGCGCCCGATGAGGACCGGCGGCATGCCCGGGATCGTGGCGCCGATGACGCCGCCCGATTGCAGCTCCAGCCGGGCGAGGTACCAGATCGTCGGCGCGGTGAAACCGAGGTGCGGGTCATTGGCCAGCAGCGTCCCACCGCTGGCCGAGCGCGAGGGCGCGGCGGCAAAGGCATTCGACGCCCCGGCGAGGTCCTCGCTCGGGAAGGGCGAGAGCGGCTCGTCCGGGAAGAGCGGCACGGGATCGTCGGTGGCATAATCCAGCGTGGCGGGCAGGCCGGGCGCGAGCGCGGCATACTCGGGCAGGGCGGTCAGGCCCGAGCCGGGCGCGTCGGGCATGATGTCCCGGATCCGGTCCGGATCGGGCAGGGCCAGCGAGACGCGGGCGCGTTTCACCTCGTCCGCCATCTGCCCCGAGAGCTGGACGGCCATCAGCTTGATCATCGCGAGGCTGTCCGCCGGGGTCCAGGGCGCCACGGCCACGTCGAAGAGGAACATCTCGGGCGCGCCGCGCCCGAGCGAGTCCTCGTTCACCTCCTGGAGACGCGCGTTCACGCCCGCCGAATAGGCCCGCAGCGCGGCCTTGGTCTCATCGTCCTGGTACTGGTAGGCCTCGCGCGCCAGCGTGTAGAAATCGTAGCGCCGCATCAGCTGGTCGATCCGCAGGGTGCGGCGGCCGAAGATCTCGCTCAGCCGGCCCTGCACCGTGCGGCGCATGGTGATCATCTGCCACAGACGGTCCTGCGCATGGGCATAGCCGAGCGCATAGTAGACGTCCTCATCTGTCTTGCCGAAGATATGCGGCACGTTGGCGTGGTCGCGCACGATCTCGACCTCCGCGGTGATGCCCGGCACCACCAGCGTCTTGTCGTATTCGGGCAGTGAGCGTGCCGCGAGGAAGTATACCACCACAGCCCCGAGGGCCACGAGGGCGACCAAAGCTGTTGCGATCCTCAGCAGCCAGCGAAAGACGATCCCCAATTCTACGGCCTCCCGGCTTGCCATTCCTGTTCGCGGTCTCCAGAACTCTTAGGACAGTTGAATGCAAGGGGAAAGACCATGGCAAAGATCGCATTTCTGGGCTTGGGCGTGATGGGGTATCCGATGGCGGGCCATCTGGCCGCCAAGGGGCACGACGTCACGGTCTACAATCGCACGACCGCCAAGGCCGAAGCCTGGATGGCGCAGCACGGCGGGTCCTTGGCCACGACCCCGGCCGAGGCCGCGCAGGGTGCCGATTTCGTGATGACCTGTGTCGGCAACGACGATGATCTGCGCGCCGTCTGCGCCGGTCCCGAGGGCGCCTTCGCTGGCATGAAACCCGGCGCGATTCTGGTCGACCACACCACCGTCTCCGCCAAGGTCACGGCCGAGCTTTACGCGATCGCCAAGGAGGCCGGCTTCGGCTTTGTCGACGCGCCGATCTCCGGTGGGCAGGCGGGCGCCGAGAACGGCGTGCTCTCCGTCATGTGCGGCGGCGATCAGGCCCATTACGACGCGGCCGAGCCGGTGATCGCGGCCTACGCCAAGATCTGCCGCCGCCTCGGCGAGAGCGGCGCGGGCCAGATGTGCAAGATGTGCAACCAGATCGCCATCGCGGGCCTCGTGCAGGGTCTCTCGGAATCGCTCCACTTCGCCCAGAAGGCCGGGCTCGACGGCGCCGCCGTGGTCGAGGTGATCAGCCAGGGGGCCGCTGGCTCGTGGCAGATGGTGAACCGCTACCAGACCATGCTGGCGGACGAGTTCGAACACGGCTTTGCCGTCAACTGGATGCGCAAGGACCTCGGCATCTGCCTCGACACCTCCGACGAGATCGGCGCCTCGCTGCCCGTCACCGCGCTGGTGGACCAGTTCTACAAGGACGTGCAGAAGCTCGGCGGCGGCCGCTGGGACACCTCCAGCCTGATCAAACGCCTGAATGACGTCGGTTAAGGCTTTGATGTGAAATAAGAAGAGGAGCGCCATCGCTCCTCATCCACTGTTCGCAAATATCCTCGGGGGTCGCCATCGGTGCGCCATCGGTCCGAGCGCCGATGGCGACGGGCAGACAGCCCCCGGCGCTCTCTTCAAGCGCACCGCCCGATCAGGTCGCCACGTACCAATCCTTCCGATGGTTCACCGCGATCACGAAGTTGATCACCACCGCCCCGAGCAGCGAGTAGAGCACCGAGGGCAGGTCGAGCACGAAGAGCGCGAAGGTGAAGACGCAGAGGTCGAAGAGCAGCTGCGTCAGCCCGGCCCGGAAGCCGGTCTTTTCCTGCAGGTAGAGTGCCAGCACGCCGACGCCCCCCAGCGAGGCCCCGTGCCGGAAGAGCGCCAGGAGCGCCGAGCCTGTGATCAGCCCGAAGATCACCGCCCCCACGGCGGGGTGCAGCATGTCGAAGCTGATGACCTTGGGCAGCAACTGCGCGAAGAGCGAGAGCAGCCCGACCGAGAGGAAGGTTTTCAGCGTGAAGGGCACGCCCATGCGGCGGAAGGCCAGCCAGTAGAACGGCAGGTTCACGAGGAAGAAGACCGTCCCGAAGGAGAGGCCCGTCACGTAGCTGAGCAGCACGGCGAGGCCTGCGGTCTGGCCGGTGACCAGACCCATCTGGGTCAGCATCACGATCCCGAAGGCCGCCATCACGGTGCCGTAGAAGATGCCCTGCGCGTCTTCCAGCGGCCCGTGCTTGCCAGTGCTTTGCTTTCCCGTGCCTTGCTTTCCGGTGCTCTGTTTCCCGGCGCCCGTCTTGTCGGTCGTCTCCGTCGTCTCGCTCATCTCTGCCTCAATCTGCGATATACCGGTCGCGGCGGTGGTTGAAGGCGATGACGCCGTTCAGGATCAACGCCCCGTAGAGGGAATAGAGCACGACCCGAGTCTCGAAAAGGAAGAAGGCGGCGCTGAAGAGCACCGCGTCGATGATCAGCTGCACATAGCCCGCGCGGAAGCCGGTCCGGTCCTGGATCATCAGCGCGATCACCCCGAGCCCGCCGAGGGAGCCCTTGTGCCGGAACACGCCGAGGAGGCCGAATCCGGTGAGCACGCCGAAGATCGTCGTGCCGAGGATCGGGTTCAGGTATTCGAACTGCATGCCCCGCGGCAGCCATTCCACCATGACGGAGAGCGCGGTGACGCAGAGGAAGCTCTTCAGCGTGAACTCCGCCCCCAGCCGTTTCCACGCGAAGGCATAGAACGGCAGGTTCACCGCGAAGAAGACGACGCCGAAGGACCAGCCCGTCAGGTAGGAGATGATCAGCGCCAGCCCCGCCGTCTGCCCGGTGATGAACCCCAGCGACGAGAGGATCACCAGCCCGACCGAGGCGGTCAGCAGGCCGATGGCGAAGCCCTGCACATCCTCCAGCGGGCTGTGGGGGCGTTTGTATTCGGTGGGAATCGGAACTGGGGCAGGACACATGACCTATTTTTACGCCGCAGCGCGGCATAAGGCCAGAGGCGACGTCACGCGCTGCTGCGGTGAGCCCCGCGCCGGGCTTGCCATGGCGCGGGGTTTGGCTGTCACCGGCGCGGGCGGCGCGCGGTCAGGCCTGTTTCGCTTCGGCGATCATGGCGAGGATCTCGGCCATGACCGTCGCGCCGAGGAGCGAGGTGATCTGCCCCGGCCCATCATAGGTCGGCGTGATCTCCACCACGTCGCAGCCGCGGATGTCGAGGCCCTTGATCGCGCGCAGCAGGGCCAGCGTCTCGCGGGCCGTGGGGCCGCCCGCTTCGGGCGTCTCGACGGCGGGCGCGGCGGAAGGATCGACGAAATCCATGTCGAAGGTCAGGAAGACAGGCGCGCCGTTCACCCGCTCGGAGATCCGCGCGGCGGTGGCCTCCAGTCCGGCGGCAAAGATGTCGTCGGTGGTCATCACCTCGTAGCCGAGCTCCAGCGACTGGGTGATGTCCCGGTCCCGGAAGAGCGAGCCGCGCATGCCCAGCTGGATCGACCGGTGCGGATCGACGATGCCTTCTTCGACCGCGCGCAGGAAGGGCGTCCCGGCGGAGTACTTCTTGTCGGCGAAATACTTGTCCCAGGTGTCGGTGTGGCTGTCGAAATGCACGAGCGCCAGCGGTCCGTGCTTTTTCGCCACCGCGCGCAACTCGGCCAGCGTGACGGAATGGTCGCCGCCGATGCAGCAGGGCACGGCCCCGGCCTCGACCACGCGGGTCACGCTCTGCTCCAGCCAGTCGAGGGTTTCCATCTCGTAGCCGGGCACCACGGGCGCATCGCCCACGTCCGCGATCTTCAGCACGTCGAAGACGTCGATATTGCCCCGGTAGGGGTTGAACGGGCGCAGCATGATCGAGGCCTGCCGCACCGCGTTCGGCCCCATCCGCGCGCCGGTCCGGAACGGCGCGCCGCTGTCCGAGGGCAGGCCGAGGATCGCGGCGTCGAGGCCGGTGGCCTCTTCGCGCAGGGGCAGGCGCATGAAGGTCGGCACACCAACGAAGCGGGGGACGTTCAGGCTGTCTGTGGGGGCGGTGCTCATGCGGCCTCGCTGAACTGCAGGACGATCTCGCGCGGGATGCAGTCGGGCCCGTTGATCGGCGTCACGTCCTGCGGGCAGGCGGAGAGCACCAGCACGATGTCCCGATCGGCGCGCAGCGTCACGTGATCGCCGGGCCTGGCCTCGGGCAGCTGGCGCAGCACCTCGCCCTCGGGGCCCACGGCGACCCGCATGAAGAGGTTCAGCGAGGCGGGCGTGAAGGGCATCGCGAGGCCGATCTGCGAGAGCGCATCGTGGAAGTTGCCCGCGCAGGAGCGATGCTCTGCCGGTTGGTCGAGGTCCGCGTAGAGCGGCCCGTTGCAGGGGCAGAGCTGGGTGTCATGATGGCCGGGCGTCGTGTCCTCCACCATGGTGAAGAGCGGCCGGCGGTCCATCCCCATGACGGCCAGCCCCTTGTCCACGTAGATCGAGGAATTGACCGAGCGGGTGTGCTCCATCGAGGAATATTGCACGGTGCCGTCGCCGGTCTCGGCCCCGTCATCGGCAAGCGCCCAGGCGTCCACCGCCTGTGTGCCATAGGGGTTCTCGATCCGGACCGTCTGGCCCGCCTTCATGCGGTAGGCGCCGCCCATGCGGGCGGCGAGGGTGATCGTCGTCATGGGGTCCTCAGCTCGCGAAAAGACCGGCGAAATCGGCAAAGCCCTTGATCTCGATCGGGTTGCCCGAGGGATCGAAGAAGAACATCGTGCGCTGCTCGCCGGGCTCGCCCTCGAAGCGGACGACGGGCGGGATGTCGAAGGCGATGCCCGCGTCTTCCAGCCGTTTCGCGAGGGCGAACCAGTCGTCCAGCGCAAGCACCGCACCCATGTGCGGCATCATCACCATGTGGTCACCGACCTTGCCGGTGCGGGTGGTCGGGAAGGGCTCGCCCAGGTGGAAGGAGAGCTGGTGGCCGAAGAAGTCGAAGTCGACCCAGGTGTCGGTCGAGCGGCCTTCCTCGCAGCCGAGGACTCCGCCGTAGAAGGCGCGGGTCTCGTCGAGGTCCTTGACGTGAATGGCGAGGTGGAAGAGCGATTTCATGAACGTCTCCATGGGGTTGAGGGCGTGAGTGGTGGCTGTTGTTTAACAGGTGGGTTTGAAATCTCGGGCGGGGGCTAGCCCCCGAAGGTCTGTAGGAACCGGGCGCGTACGTTGTCGAAGTGGTGCCACATGGCGGCATGGGCGCGCGGGGCGTCGCCGTCGGCGATGGCATCGGCAATCGCCACGTGTTCGCGGGCCTGATCGCGGAAACTGTCATAGGTCCGGGTGAGCGAGCAGCGCCGCGCGATGGCGCGCTGTTCGACGAGGATATCCGGCAGCAGCGCCAGCCGGGCGGCCCGGGCCACGGCCATGTGGAAGACCTCATCCTTCTCCCAGAACCGGTCGAAGACCACGGCCTCACCCTCGGCAAGGGCCTGCATCTCGTCGCGGCTGGCGGCGAGGTCCGGCGTCATGGGGAAGCCCGCAGCGCGGCCCGCCGCGGCGCTTTCGAGCAACTGGCGCATCTTCACGATCTCCATCAGCTGCTCGACGGTGATCGAGCGGACGAGGATCACGCCGTTGGGCAGCCGGTCCAGCACGCCCTCCGCCTCCAGCCGCGAGACGGCCGTGCGCAGCGGCGTGCGCGAGATGCCGAGGCTGTCGGCCAGACCCCGTTCCGAGAGCACGGATTCCGCCGGGATGCGCCCCTCGACGATATCCTCCTTCAGCCTGCGATAGGCGCTCTGGGACAGGGTTTCACCGCTCATCCGGCCTCTCCGATCACGGCCAGCGTCACCGCCTCGACCGCGCGGACGAGGTCGGCCTCGTCCATCCCCTCGTCGGGGTTGTGGGAGCCGTCCCAGTTGCGGATGAAGACCATCACGCTGTCCCAGCCGGCGGTGGCGAAGGCGGCGGCGTCATGGCCACCACCCGAGAGCATCCGGCGCGGGGTGTCGCCCTGCGCGGCGGCACCACGGGCGACGAACTCCACCATGCTGTCGGCGAGGCGCGCGGGTTTCGAGCGGCTCTGCGCGCCGAGGTCGAAGGTGACGCCGGGGTGCGCCGCCTCAATCCGCGCGATCTCGTCCCGGAAGGCGGCATCGGCGGCGTCGAGCGTCTCGGGATCGCCGGAGCGCATGTCGAGGACGAAGCCCGCGCGGCCCGCGACCTTGGCCATGGCGTGCGCCGGGGAGGCGGCATCGACCTTGCCGAAGGTGACGGTCAGGTCATGCCCCTCCGCCAGCATCCGGTCCCAGACGCCCTGCATGGCGACGATCAGCTCGGCCAGGGCCACCACTGTATCGGCGCGGCCCTGACGGGGGGCGGCCCCGGAATGGGCCCAGGTGCCCTTTACCATGGCATTGCGATAGCGCAGCCCGCCGCGCACGGCGGTGACGATGCCATAGGCCTCGCCCGCATCGTAGAGCACCGGACCCTGTTCGATGTGGAATTCGAGGAAGCGGGCCGGCGGCGGCGGGGTGAGGTTGCGCACCGCCTCGGCGTCATAGCCCTGTTCGGCCATGTGCTGTGCCAGCGTGCGGCCGGTGTCAGCGCGGGTCGCGTCGAAATCCTCGGGCAGCAGCAGGCCCAGGGCGGCGCGCGATCCGATGTAGGAGACCGGGAACCAGACGCTTTCCTCGGCCCGGGTGATGATCAGGATCAGGTCGCTCGCAGGCGTCACGCCCTGCGCCTTCAGCGCGCCAATGATGGCGAGCGCACCCACGACCCCGGCCTGACCGTCATAGGCGCCGCCCATCGACACGGTGTCGAGGTGGGAGCCGATGTAGAGCGGCGTGGCCTTCGGGTCGCGCCCCGGCATCCGGGCAAAGAGGTTGCCCGCCGCATCGCGCGTGACCGTCAGACCGAGGGAGAGGCACTCGGCCTCGATCAGCCCGTGGGCCTCGGATTCCAGATCGCCGTAGGAGGGCCGCGTCCAGCCGGGCCCCGGTTCCGAAAGCGCGTTGACCGAGGCAAGGCCCCGGGTGATCGTCTCGCGGATCACGGCCACGGCGGCGGCATCGAGGGCGGGCGTCCCCGGAGGTGTTGCGGGGGCGTCTGCGGCGGGCTTGGCAGTCACGGGCTTCGAACTCACTGGCTTTGACGTCACTGGGCCGCGCTCCGCACTTCCGGGTTCAGCACCGTCTCGGGCAGTCGGCCCGAGAGCGCGGTCAGCACATGCCCGGCGGCGCCACGGGCGACGCGGGCAAGGGCTTCCTCGGTCGTGGCGCCGAGGTGCGGGGTGAAGACCACCGCCTGCTCCGCCAGCGGGCCAGTGGGCGCATCGTGGGAATAGACGTCGAGGCCCGCGCCCGCGATCCGGCCCGCGGCCATGGCCTCGGCGAGGGCGGCCTCATCCACGAGCCCCGCGCGGGCGACGTTCACCAGCACCGCGCCGGGTTTCACGAGCGCGAGGCGCGCGGCGTTGATCATGTGGTGTTTCTCGGGGCTCATCGGCGTGTGGAGCGAGATCACGTCGGCCTCGGCCAGACCTTCCTCCAGCGAGGTGGCGCGTTCGAACCCGCCGATGTCCCTTGCATTGGGCGAGTGGACCAGCACCCGCATCCCGAAGGCCGCGTCCAGCATCCGGCCCAGACGGCTGCCGATGGCGCCCCAGCCGACGATGAGGGCGGTCTTGCCCTCCAGTTCGACGAAGTCGCGGCTTTCACGGAACCCGGTCCGCCCGGCGCGTTCGGCGGCATCCGCACCGGCGATCCCACGCGCGGCGGCCAGCATCAGGCCAAGCGCGTGTTCCGCGACCGAGCGGGCATTGGCGCCGGGGGTGTTGGCCACCAGCACGCCCTTGGAGGCCGCGGCCACCTTGTCCACCGCGTCGTGGCCCGTGCCATGCACCACCACCACCTGCAACCGGTCCGCGCCCTCGAAGGCCGCCGCCGGGAAGCCCGCATCGCGGGTGATCACGGCATCGCAACCGCGCACGGCCTCGGCCAGCGAGGCGCCGTCGGTCGCGGCCGGGCGCACCGGTTCGACGCCTGCGGCGCGGAGCATCTCCAGACCCTCTTCATGGATCGGCTGAACGATGAGGCATTTCATTCGGTCTGGGCCCTTTCGGTCTCTATGGCATCGAGGCGGCGGAAGATCGCATCGCGCGCGCCGGTCAGGTGCAGCCGCATCGCCGCCTCGGCCCTCGGGCCGTCGCGGTGGCGCAGTGCGTCAATGATATCAAGGTGTTCCGCGCAGCCCTTCAGGAAGCGTGCGGGCACCTGGGTATGGTCGAAGATACAGGTCCGCCGGTGCAGGTCCGCGATCTGCCGGGCGATGGCGCGGTTGCCCGCAGCGTCCGAGATCATGCGGTGGAAGGCGTTGTCGGTGGACCATTCCACGTCGTCTTCCCCGGGGCCCGCCCGCATCAGCGAGATGATCCGCGCCTCCATCTGGTCGAGCGCCTCGGGGGCGATGCCGATGGCCTCGCGGGCGCAGGCGGGCTCCAGCGCGAGGCGGAGGAAGAAGATCTCGTCCACCTCCGCGGGGCTCAGGCGCCGGACCCGGGTGAAGCGGCCCTGCACCTCGGCCAGCCCCTCGGAGAGGATGCGCTTGATTGCCTCGCGGACCGGGGTGCGCGACATCTCCAGCTGGTCGCCGAGGGCCGCTTCCTGCAGGATCTCCCCGGGTTTCAGCGTCCCGTCGAGGATCATGTGCAGGATGCGCCGGTGCGCCTCGCGGGCGCGGTTGCCGGGTAGGGTCTCTGTGGCGGTCACGACGGTCCTCCCTCCATCAGGGCCTCGGGATCGAAGATGCCGCCCACCAGGTCGCAGGACAACAGGTAGTCCGAGGCGAAGGGATCGGCGGGCTTCTCTGCAAGTGATGCGATCCGCGCGTCGAGCGCACCGGTGGCCTGCCGCAGCGCGGCCTCTGCCTCTTCGCGCGTGACGCGGGCAAAGCGGAAGCGCGTGCCGGTGGGCATCTGCGCCAGCCGGGGTCGGTCTGCGGTGATCACGGTGGCGATCTTGGGATAGCCGCCGGTGGTCTGGCATTCCGCCATCAGCACGATGGGCTTGCCGGAGCCGGGCACCTGGATCGCGCCGGGCATCGTGCCGTCGGAAATGATGTCATGGCCGCCCCGTGCGGGCAGGTCGGGCCCGTCGAGGACACTGGCCATCCGGTCCCGCTGCGCGGTGAGGGCAAAATCCTCGGATTCCAGACGGGCGAGTATGGTTGCATCGAAATAATCGTCCTGCGGACCGGCCAGCACGCGGATCGGCTGATCCGGACGGGACGGGACAGGCGCAGGGGCCCGCAGCAGGGGGCCGGGCGCGTCCTCCTGCAGGGGCAGGGCGTCGCCGTCCTGCAACCGCCGCCCGTCGAGCCCGCCAACCCCGAAGCGCAGGTGGGTGCTGCGCGCGCCCATCACCTCCGGCGTCGCGATCCCGCCGGAGAACGCGACATAGCCCCAGGTCGCGCCACGCAGCGCGCCGATGGAGAGGACCTCGCCCGGCTCCAGCCTGTGGCTCTCGTCCGGTTGCAGCAGGCGTTCGCCCACGCGGATGTCGCAGGCGCCCCCGGTGACGGCGAAGCGCAGGGGGCGCTCCGTCTTGAACCGGCCGCCGAAGCCGCCGAATTCCAGCGCCGCTGCCTCCGCGTCGTTGCCGCAGAGCGCATTGGCCAGCCGGAGGGCGCCGGGATCCATCGCCCCCGCGGCGGAGACGCCGTATTGCCGCCAGCCGGGGCGGCCCCGGTCCTGCACGGTAAGCATGGGGGAGGACGAAAGAACGGTGAGGCTCATTGCAGCACCGCCGCCGTCAGGATCACCTCGCCCGCGTCGCGCCGTGCGGCCAGATCGGCGGCCTCCTGCGCGCTGACGGGGGTGAAGCGCAGGGCGTCGCCCGCGGCAAAGAGGAAGGGCGTCGCGCGGTCCGGATCATAGGCGCGCACCGGCGTTTCGCCGATGAAGCGCCAGCCGGAGGGCCCGGGCACGGAGTTGACCGAGGCCTGCTGGCCGCCGATGCCGATGGCACCTGCCGGGATCAGCTGGCGCGGCACGGGCAGGCGCGGCGTGTGCAGCGCCTCCGGCAGCCCGCCGAGGTAGGCGAACCCCGGCGCGAAGCCGATCATGTAGACCCGGTACTCGGCCCCGGAATGCAGCGCGATCAGCTCCTCCACATCGACCTTGTTCTCGCGCGCGAGGTCTTCGAGGTCGAGTGCGGCAGGCCCACCGTAGTGCACGGGGATGCGCCAGAGCCTGCGCGGACGGGCAGGGCGGTCACCCCCGGTCAGCTTGTCATGCAGCAGGGCCTCGACCTCGCGGCCCGGAACTGTCAGCGGGTCGTAGATCACCACCAGCGACCGATAGGTCGGCACCGCCTCGACGAACCCTTCGAAGGGCGCCTCTTCCAGCACGGCGGCAAGGGCGATCACCGCCTCGTTGAGATCGGGGTCGATGCTGCGGCCGAACTCGACGCTGACGGCACTGTCACCGAGCGGAAGAATGGCGGGGCCTTGGCGGGCGGTGTCTGCGAAGGAAGGGGTGGAAGTCATCTGTCTCTTGCGTGTCTTCGGGGCGGGAGGCCCCGGACTTGTCATTTCGGTATACCACTTGTACTCGATTGGAAAGAGCGGCGCCCGGTTCCGCTGGTTCTAATCGGCGTCTGATCGAAACTTGTGCACCCGGCGGTGCATCCCCACCCGGAGAGAGTAAATGACCCGCACACTGGACCTGAATTGCGACATGGGCGAAAGCTTTGGCGCCTACAAGCTGGGCGAGGATGCGGCCATGCTGGAGTTGGTGAGCACGGCGAATATCGCCTGTGGCTTCCACGCCGGGGATCCGGTGGTGATGCGCCGTACGATCCGGATGGCGAAGGAGGCGGGCGTCTCCATCGGGGCGCATCCCTCGTTCAACGATCTCTACGGCTTCGGACGGCGCCGGATCAGCGGCGAGCGGCCCGAGGATCTGGAGGCGCAGCTGATCTACCAGATCGCCGCGATGCAGGGCATGGCCGCCGTGGAGGGGCATCGGATGACCCATGTGAAAACCCACGGGGCCCTTGGAAACATGGCTGCAGTGGACCCTAACCTCGCGGCGCTCTGCGTGCGCGCGGTCCATGCGGTGGACCCGTCGCTGACCTTCATTTCGCTGCCCTATTCGGAAACCTACGCGGCGGCGGAGAGGCTGGGCCTCGCCGTGGCCTGCGAGATCTACGCCGATCGCTCCTATACTGATGCGGGCGAACTGACCCCGCGCAGCGAACCGGGCGCGGTGATCCACGACCCGCAGCAGAGCTTCGACCAGGTGCTGGAGATGGTTGTGAACGGGGTGATTCCGACCACCGGTGGCGCACGTCTTCCTGTCGAACCGGCCACGCTTTGCGTTCATGGCGATACCCCCGGCGCGGTCGAGATTGCCCGCACGCTGCGGGCGGCGCTGGAGGAAAACGGCGTTACCATCGCGCCCTTCGCACAACCCTGAGGAGGGTGCTGACCGGACTGCCTAATTCTTGTGCGGCAGCGCAGAAAAATCGGCCCGATAAGTGCCAGTGGTATACCGAACGGGTGTATAGCGCGAATTTTTCAGTATACCGCTGGCACAACGAAGCGACCGGCGCGGGGGTGAGTCTCTCGCAGCGGGCCGGCGAAAGAAGGACCAGGCATGACTGAAGAAGCGCCAGCCCCATTGCTGAAGCTGCGCAATATCCGCAAGTCGTTCGGGGATCTGGAGGTGCTCAAGGGCATCGACCTCGACGTGGCGAAGGGCGAGGTGGTGTCGATCATCGGGGCCAGCGGCTCCGGCAAGAGCACGTTCCTGCGCTCGATCAACGCCATCGAACCCGCCGACAAGGGGACGATGGATTTTGACGGGCAGCAGTTCGATTTCGACCGGGACTCGCGGTACTACCCCTCGGCGCGGCAGCTGCAGGCGCTTCGGGCGCGGATCGGAATGGTGTTCCAGAGCTACAACCTCTGGCCCCACAAGACCGTGCTGGAGAATGTCATCCACGCCCCGATGAACGTTCTCGGCCAGTCCCGCGCCGAGGCGACAGAGGTCGCGGGCGCGCTGCTCGACCGGATCGGGCTCTACGACAAGAAGGACAGCTCGCCGCAGCGTCTGTCCGGCGGTCAGCAGCAGCGGGTGGCCATCGCCCGCGCGCTCGCCATGAAACCCCGGCTGATGCTCTTCGACGAGGTGACCTCGGCGCTCGACCCGGAACTGGTGCACGAGGTGCTGATGCTCATGGCCTCGCTCGCCAAGGAAGGCATGACCATGCTGCTGGTGACCCACGAGATGTCCTTTGCCCGCGATGTCTCCTCGCGCGTGCTGTTCTTCGACCGGGGCGTGATCGGCGAGCAGGGGGCACCCTCCAAGGTGCTGCGCGATCCGGAAAGCCCGCGCCTGCGGCAGTTCCTCCACTCCATCCTGCATGACGATCTTTCGCAGGCCGGCGCAGCGAAGGGGCTGATCCAATGAGCGGCTATCTGAACGACATCCAGGTCTACGGCCCGGGCTTCCTCAGCGCGGCCTGGACGGTGCTCTGGCTCACGCTGCTGACCATCGTGCTGAGCTGGGTCTTCGGCCTTGCCGCTGCCCTTGGCCAGCGGTCGGACCTGGCCTGGGTCCGCGCCATCGCGGCCTTCTACGTCTGGTTCATCCGGGGCACGCCCGCGCTGATCCAGATCTTCATCGTCTATTTCGGGATGCCGCAGCTTGGCATCCGGCTGTCGCCCTATACCGCCGGTGTCCTCGCGCTTGCCATCAACTCCGGCGCCTATGTGACTGAAATCATTCGATCCGGCCTGCAGGCGATCCCCAAGGGTCAGACGGAATCCTCGCTCGCGCTCGGCTTCTCGCAGCGGGCCACGATGCGCACGATCATCCTGCCGCAGGTGGCCCGGATCATCCTGCCGTCGATCACCAACGAGGCGCTGTCGACCCTGAAGAACACCTCGCTTCTCTCCACGATCACGGTGGTGGAGCTCACGCTCTACGCGCAGACGCTGATCTCGGCCACCTTCCGGCCGTTCGATTTCTACATCGCGGTGGCGATCATCTACCTGGTGCTCACCACGATCCTCACCCAGCTGGCGGCCTTCTTCGAGCGTCGCTACGCCCGGCTCTACTGAGCGCCACGCTCAGGGCCCAGACGACCGGTACGGCGGTTCGCCGCCGTGCCACGCGGGTGCCTCCGCCCGCAGAGAACAAGAAACCGAAACCGACGACCCAACAGGGAACCGACCCATGATCAAGCACACGATTGCGGCCCTCGCCGCGACCCTCCTTCTGCCCTTCGGCGCCGCACAGGCGCAGGACGGCGACCTCGAACTGCTGGAGCCCGGCGTTCTGTCGGCGGCGACCGAGGGCACCTATCCTCCGTTCTCGATGCGCGCCCCCAGCGGTGAGCTCGACGGCCTCGAGATCCGCGTCATGGGCGAAATCGCCAAGCGCCTTGGCCTCGAGTACAAGCCCGTCCTCGTGAAATGGGAATCCGTGCTCATCGGTCTGGAAGCCGACCAGTACGACATCGTCTCGGTCGCCATGGACATCACCGAAGAGCGCCAGCAGAAGGTCATGTTCTCGGACGGCTGGCTGGAATCCGGCGGCCGTGTCGTGGTCCGCGAGGACAGCGACATCACCGCACCCGACCAGGTGGCGGGCAAGACCGTCGGCGGTCTCGTGGCCTCCAACTGGACCAAGATCGCCGAAGAACTCGGCGCCGAGGTGAAATCCTACAAGGCGGAATCCGACGCCATGCAGGACCTCGCCAACGGCCAGGTCGACGCGATCATCACCGATGCGGTGGCCGCGGCCTTCGCCATCCAGACCTCGAACCTGCCGCTGCGCCTGGTGGAAGAGCCCGTGAGCTCGGTCCAGAAGGGCTTTGCGATCAAGATGGGCAAGCCGAACCTCGCCAAGGCAGTGAACGGCGCACTGGCTGACATGATCGCCGACGGCACCTATGCGACATTGACGGAAGAGCTCATCGGCGTGGACGTGGCCCCCAAGGACCCGATCCGCACCATCTTCCCCTAAGCGAACATCCTCTCCCGTGGATGACCTTGGCGGGGCGGGCTCTCGGGCCTGTCCCGTCCTTTTCTTTCGAAGACCCCTCGCAGGAGACCGCCATGCTGCGCCATTTCCCCCTCGACGAATACGAAGCCCGCTGGAGCCGGGTGGAAGAGATCATGACCGCGGACGGCTTCGACGCCGCCGTGGTGATCGGCCGCGGGGGCGGCACGATGGACAACTGCGGGGACATTCTCTACCTCTCGAACCACTATTCGGTCAGCGGCGGGATGGACTCGCGCCTCTGGTCGGCGCGGGCCTTTTCCGGGATCATCCTGCAAAAGGGTCACGCGCCCGAGCTGCACATCGACGAGCCCGAGCCGCGCCGCGATCTGGTGAGCGTCGAGAGCGTCTATTGCGACAACCACCCGTTCCTGTCGATCGCCCGGCGTCTGAACGAACGCGGCATCACCGGCCGCGTCGCCTTCTGCGGCAGCTGGTTCGCGCCGGTGAAGTTCTGGCGTCAGCTGGCCGAGGCCACGCCCGACATCGAGTGGGTCGACGTGGATGACCTCGTGCGCCGGGCCCGGGCGATCAAGAGCCCGCGCGAGCTCGACACCTACCGGATCGCCGGCGAAGCGGCGACCGAGGCGACCGACGTGCTGATGCAGGCGCTTGTGGCAGGCCGGATCGAGCGCGAGGCGGCGGGCGAGGCGGCCCGTGTCGTCGTTGCGCGCGGCGGCCGGGTGCAGGCCATCGGCACCAACCACGGCGACACGATGGATTACGACTACCGTTTCCCGCTGACCGGGTCCGCCGCCGATGCGCCCGCGCCGGGCGACCTCGTGCGCGGGACGGTGCACGCGGCCTTCCAGCAGGGCTATTACCTCGACCCGGGCCGCACGGCGGTTTGCGGCACGCCGAACGCGCGGCAGGCGCGGCTTATGGAGGCGACCGCAGGGATCGTGCAGGCGCTCTCGGCCATGATGCGGCCGGGGGTGAAGCTCCTCGACGTGGCGGCGGAGGGCGACCGGCTGACGGCGGCCTTCGGCGGGACGGAGTCCGCGATCATGAAGAACTTCCCCTTCTACGGCCACGGCATCGGGCTGAGCTTCGAACAGCCGCGGATCTCGACCGTGATGTCGGAGCCGGAGGACGTGGTGCGCGAGAACATGGTCTTCGGGGTCGAGGCCTTCCTCGCCGACGAAGGCGTGGGATCGGCCTTTGTCGAGGATATCCTGATCATCGGCAAGGACGGGAACGAAGTGCTGACGAAGTCGCCTTACGTCTACTGATCAGGTGCGGGGGATGCCGGGCGGCATGCCTCGTCCTCGAATTCCCACAAAGGGCAACGCCGTCCCTCAATCTACCACAAAGGACGGCGCCGACCCGCAGTCTACCACGAAGGGCAGCGCCGACCCGCGATCTACCACTTAGGGCAGCGCCGACCCGCGGGGTGGCGCTATAGCGCCGCCCCGCGGGTCGGCGCTGCCCGGCCTGCGGCCGGGCGGGTGGGTGATGGAAGGTGGGCGAGACAGTGTAGACCCTGCGCCCGTAGGTGGCGCGCCAAGTCATCGCTTCGAAGTTTTCGACCTAAGTCATTGTCTTTGAGACGTTTTGTGCAGTCCCTCTTGACGGGGGCGCAGGCATCCGGGCCGGGCGTATCGCGGCAACGGCGACGTTCATCGCCAGCGACGACCGATCACCGCGCAGCCCGCGACCGGGCCACGCCCGCCCTCTCACTCCGCCGCCAGCGACCGCAGGTCCCCGATCTCCACGTTGTCGATCAGCCGCACGCCGTCCAGCCAGACCGCCACGAAGACCCGCGCGGCACTGTCCGGCTGGCCTTCCACGAGCGCCAGGTCGCCGTCGCGCCGCACCTCGGCATAATCCACCTCGCCGAAGCCCGCCGCCTCCAGCGCCGACCGCAGCGCCGCCATCGCCTCGACGGCTGCCATGCCGTCGGCGATCGCCTCTGCCGCGCGTTGCATCTCCCGCTGGAGCACCGGCGCCTCGGCCCGGGCGCCGTCGCCCAGCCGGAGGTTGCGCGAGGACATCGCCAGCCCGTCGCGCTCGCGCACCGTGGGGCAGCCGATGATCTCCACGTCGATGTCGAGGTCCGCCGCCAGCCGCTTGACCACCTGCAACTGCTGGTAATCCTTTTCGCCGAAGAAGGCGAAATCTGCGCCGGTCTGGAGCAGCAGCTTGGTCACTACCGTCGCCACGCCGTCGAAATGCCCCGGACGCGCCGCGCCGCAGAGCCCCTCGCTGACGCCTGAGACCGAGATGCTGGTCGAGAAGCCCTCCGGGTACATCTGCTCGGGCCCCGGGACGTAGAGCACGTCGATCCCGTAGGGCTCGAGCTTCCTGGCGTCGTCCTCCTCGGTCCGGGGATACTTGGCCAGATCCTCGGGGTTGTTGAACTGCTTGGGGTTCACGAAGAGCGTCACGATCACCCGCTCGGCCCGTCCGTTGGCGGTATCCACGAGGCTCAGGTGCCCGGCATGGAGCGCGCCCATGGTCGGCACGACGCCGATCTTCTCCCCCCGGCCATGCCACTCGCGCACCAGTTTGCGCAGCTCAGCCTTGTCGCGGATGATCATCATTTGCTCGGGTCCTCGAAGATATGTTCCGCTGCAGGGAAGCGCCGTGCGCGGACCTCCCCGGCATAGGCGGCGATCGCCGCGCGGGCATCATCGGCAAGCGCGGCATAGCGTTTCACGAATTTCGGCTTGAAGGCATCGAAGAGCCCCAGCATGTCGTCGATGACGAGGATCTGCCCGTCACATCCGGCCGAGGCGCCGATGCCCACGGTGGGCACGTCGATGGTGGCGGTGATCTCGTCCGCCAGCCGGGCGGGGACCTTCTCCAGCACGACGCTGAAGGCACCGGCCTGTGCCACCGCCTGCGCGTCGTGCATGACGCGGGTCGCATCCGCACCCTTGCCCTGCACCCGGTAGCCCCCCAGCGTGTTGACCGATTGCGGGGTCAGCCCGACGTGGCCCATCACCGGGATGCCGCGCTGCGTCAGGAAGTGGATCGTCTCGGCCATGTGCTGGCCGCCCTCCAGCTTGACCGCGCCGCAGCCGGTTTCGGCCATCAGGCGGGCGGCGTTGCGATAGGCCTGTGCCGGGCCTTCCTCGTAGGAGGCAAAGGGCATGTCCACCACCATGAGCGCGCGTTTCACGCCCCGCGCCACCGCCTGACCGTGCAGGATCATCATCTCCATGGTCACGCCAAGCGTCGTTGGCAGCCCGTGCAGCACCATGCCCACGCTGTCGCCCACCAGCACGAGGTCGCACTCCGCATCCGCCAGCTGCGCCACCGGCGTGGTATAGGCGGTCAGACAGACCAGCGGATCGCCCCCCTTGCGGGCGCGGATATCCCCCGGTGTCAGGGCGCGAAGTTCCTGGTGGCTGCTCATCGGCGGAGGTCTCCCCAAACTCCCGGCCCGGGGTCCGGGCCGCTCTCGTGGCAAGCGACTTCTACGGAGTCGGGCCCTGCAACGCAAGGGCGCGCAATTTTCTTTCGCGCACAAACAACCCCGCCGCGGCAGGCGCCGGGCGGGGTCGGATCAGGGCCGGAAAGGGGCCATCTCTGCGTCCCGCAGGCGGGCCGTCAGAGCGGGGCGGCCTCCAGCTCTGCGGCGATGGCGGGATCGACGGGGGTGCGGTAGGTGTTCAGCATGTAGCCGAGGACCGAGTAGAAGCCCACCGTGGCGATCAGGTCGAAGACGGCGGTGCGCCCGATCGCGGCGGCCAGCTCCTCCTCCTGTTCGGGGGAAAGGCCCTTGTCGTCGATCAGCGCATCCACCGCGCGGACGATCAGCCCGTCCTCGCCCTCGGGCATCTCGCGGACCGCGGCGATGCGGGCATCCGACATCCCCAGCTTGCGGGCGCGGCTGACGTGATGGGCCCATTCATAGGGCGAGCCGAGCCGCACGCCGGTGCGCAGGATCACGATCTCGGAGCGCTCCAGCCCAAGCGCGGTGTCCTTCACCACATGCTGCCGCAGCGGGGCCCATGCCTTCACCAGCGCCGGGTGATGCGCCATGGTCCGGTAGACGTTGAGCTGACCGGCGAAGCCGTCGCGCAGGTCTGCGATCTCCTCGGGCCAGCCGGCGTCGGTGATGGGCGGGCAGGGGCTCTTGGTCATGGGGTGGTCTCCTCGGGTGACAGGTGCCGGGCATAGAGCGCGGGCCGGTGATCGGCCCAGATGCCGGTGAAACTGCGATAGCGCGCCACCGCGCCGAGGTCGAGCGCGACGCGCAGCACGTCCTCCCGGTCATGGTCGAGCGCGCCCAGTACGGTCCCGTCGGGTGCGATCGCGCAGGAGCGCCCGAAGAAGCGCTGATCCCCGTGCAGGCCGGCCCGGTTGCAGGACAGGAAGAAGACCCCGTTCTCGACCGCCCGGGTGTAGGCGCGGTGCAGGAAGAGCCCTTCGTCCGCGACCGGCGCGCCGTCGGCCCCGAAGGAGGCCCAGACGGAGGTGACGATCTCGGCGCCCTGAACCGCAAGCGCGCGGGTGACTTCCGGAAAGCGGATGTCGTAGCAGATCTGCATCCCCAGCGTGGTGCCGAGCGCCGGGAACACGGGCAGGGCATCGCCGGGGGTGAAATAGAGCTTCTCGTTCTGCCACTGGTGGGTCTTGACGTAGGTGCCGGCGATCCCCTCGGGCGTGATCAGGACCGAGGCGTTGTGGATCACCCCCGCGCGGCGGGCCTCGCGCAGGCCGAGGCCCGCGACGACGGTCACCCGGAGCTCTGCCGCCAGACGGGCCAGCTGGGCGATCTCCTCGCCGGCGGGATCGGCGCAGGCAGCGCAGAGCGCCGCGCCATAATGCGGCACATCGGCGAGGATCGGGCCGCCGGGCACCAGCGGTTCGACGTAGCCGGTGTTCGAGAGTTCGGGAAAGAGGATCACCTCCGCCCCGGCCCGGGCCTCGGCGGTGATCCACTCCGCCATGCGGGCGAAGTTCCGGGCGGGGTCGAGCGGCGTCGCGTCGAACTGGACGAGGTGGGCGTGGATCATGCGGGCTCCGTCACGCGGCGGCCGGCGGCGAAATCCCAGTCACGACCGGGGGCTGCCTCCAGCAGGGCGCGGGTGTAGGCGTGTTGCGGGTGGGCCAGAACCTGCCCTGCGGGGCCGAATTCCACAACCTCGCCCCGGCGCATCACCATCACGTCGTCGCAGATCTGCGCCGCGACCCGGAGGTCGTGGGTGATGAAGAGCACGGCAAGGTTGCGCTTCGCCTGCACCTCGGCCAGCAGCTCCAGCACCTGCGCCTGTACCGAGACGTCGAGCGCCGAGACCGCCTCGTCCGCCACGATCACGTCGGGCGACATCATCAGGGCGCGCGCAATGGCGATGCGCTGCCGCTGCCCGCCGGAGAACTGGTGCGGATACCGCGCGAGCGCGTCACGGGGCAGGCCCACCACCTCCAGCAATTCGCCCGCCCGTTGGAGGGCCTCGGCGCGCGGCTCGCCGGCGTTCAGCGCGCCCTCGATCAGGCTGTCGCCCGTGGTGAGCCGCGGGTTGAGCGAGCGGTTGGGGTCCTGGAAGATCATCTGCACGGCACGGCGGGCCGGCTCAAGCGCGGTCTGGCCCTCGAGCGGGGCAATGTCATGGCCGTTGACGAGGATCGCGCCGCTGGTCGGGTCCTCCAGCCGCAGCACGCAGCGCGCCACGGTGGACTTGCCCGACCCGCTTTCGCCGACGATCCCAAGGGTGCGCCCCCGGTCGAGGCGGAAGCTCACGTCGCTGACCGCCTGCACCCGGTGGCCGGGCCGGCGCAGCAGCTTGTCGAGGAAGGGCCGGAAGGCAAAGACCTTGTTCACCGCCTCCAGTTCCAGCACCGGCTCGGGCGCCTGTTGCGCGCGGGCCGGGCGCGGGGTGAGCGAGGGCACCGCCGCCAGCAGGGCGCGGGTGTAGTCCTCGCGCGGGGCGCCGAGGACCTGGTCCACCGCGCCGGTCTCCACCACTTCGCCGTGGCGCATAACGCAGACCCGGTCCGCGATGTCCACCACCACGCCCATGTCGTGGGTGATGAAGAGCACGGCGGTGTTCATCTCCTCCTGCAACTTGCGGATCAACTCGAGGATCTGCTTCTGCGTGGTCACGTCGAGCGCGGTCGTCGGCTCGTCCGCGATCAGGAGTTTCGGCTTCAGCGCGAGCGCCATGGCGATCATGACCCGCTGGCGCTGCCCGCCGGAGAGCTGGTGCGGGAAACTGTCGTAGATCCGGGGCGGATCGGGCAGGCTCACGGCCTCGAAGGCCTCCAGCGCGGCGGTCTTGCGCTCGGCGGGGCGCATGCGCGTGTGGGCCTTGTAGATTTCGTCCATCTGCAGGCCGATCGGCAGCACCGGGTTCAGCGCGGTCATCGGCTCCTGGAAGATCATCGCCATCTCGGCCCCGCGCAGCGCCTTGGTGCGCGCGGGGCTGGCGGTGACGATATCCTCGCCGTTCAGCGCGGCGGTGCCGGAGGTGACCTCCAGCTCGCCCCGGGGCAGCAGGTCCATGGTCACGAGTGAGGTCACCGACTTGCCGGATCCGCTTTCCCCCACGAGGCAGAGCGTCTCGCCGGGATGGATGTCGAAGGAAATGCCCTTGAGGATCTCCGCCGGGCGGCGACCCATGGTGGAGACCTTCAGGTCACGGACGGAGAGGACGGGCGGCGTGGCGGTCATCACGAACGGCCTTTCATCTTGGGGTCCAGCCGGTCGCGGAGCGCATCGCCCAGCAGGTTGATCGACAGGATGCAGAGCGAGAGCACGATGGCAGGCCAGTAGACCAGCCAGGGGTTCATCGCGAAGTAGAGGCGCCCCTCGGCCATGATGTTGCCCCAGGTGGGCGTCTCGGTGCCGATGCCCACGCCGAGGAAGGAGAGCGCGGCCTCGGTCAGGATGGCGGAGGCGTAGATGTAGGTGCCCTGCACGATCAGCGGCGCGATCGTCGAGGGCAGCAGGTGGCGCCAGATGATCCGCATCGGGCGGGTGCCCAGCAGGACGGCGGCCTCGACGAAGGTCTCGGACCGCGTGGCCAGCACGCGGGCCCGCACGAGGCGCACCACCTGCGGGATCTCGGGCAGCATGATGGCGATGATTACCGTGGTCAGCCCGGCCTTGGTCAGGGCGACGATGGCGATGGCCAGCAGGATGCCCGGAATGGCCATCAGCCCGTCCATCGCCCGCATCAGGACCGCGTCGAGACCCCGGAACCAGCCGGCGAGCAGACCCAGCGGCAGGCCGATGACGATGGCGCCGACGGCCACGCCCGCGCCCACCAGCAGCGAGACCCGCGCGCCGTAGACGACGCGGGAATAGAGATCGCGGCCGAAACTGTCGGTGCCCATCCAGTAGGTTTCGTCCGCGGGCTTCAGGCGCATCATGGCGTTGAGCTTGGTGGGCTCGAAATGGGCCAGCTGCGGCGCGAAGAGCGCCATGGCGATGATCGCCAGCAGCACGATGAGGGCCAGCACCGTGGTCCAGTGCGGCGGGTTTTCCAGCAGCCGCTTGCGCGGCGAGGCGGGGGCGCTTGTCGTCAGGCTCATTGGTAACGGATCCTCGGGTCGGTCAGCGCATAGGAGAGGTCGATCAGCAGGTTGATCAGGACGTAGGTGCCGGCGGTCAGCAGGATGATCGCCTGGATCAGCGGGTAGTCGCGGGCCAGCACCGCGTCGACCACGAGGCGTCCGAGACCGGGAATGTTGAACACGGTCTCCGTCACCACCACGCCCGAGATCATCATGGCAAAGCCGGTGCCCACCACGGTCAGGATCGGGATCGCGGCATTGCGCAGCGCGTGGCGGAAGAGGACGAGGCTCTCCGGCAGGCCCTTGGCCCGGGCGGTGCGGACATAGTCCTCGCGCAGGACCTCCAGCATCGAGGCGCGCGTCATCCGCGAGATCAGGGCGATGTAGATCGAGGCAAGCGCGAGGCCGGGCAGGAAGATCCGGTGCACGAAGGGCCAGAGCCCGTCGGCGAGCGCCTTGTAGCCCTGCACCGGGAACCACCGCAGGTTCACCGCGAAGATGCCGATCAGGATATAGCCGATGACGAAGATCGGGACCGAGAAGCCGATGACCGAGACCGCCATGACGAGCCGGTCGGTCATCCCGCCGTGGCGCCAGGCCGCGAGCACGCCCATCGGCAGCGCGATGATCAGGGTCAGCCCCATGGCCACGAGCGCTAGCGCCACGGTCGGCCCAAGGCGTTGACCGATCATCTCCAGCACCGGGCGGTCGGAAATCAGGGAACGACCGAAATCACCCTGCGCCATGTTGCCGATCCAGGTCAGGAACTGGACCGAGAGCGGTTCATTGAGGCCGAGGGTTTCACGGATCTGTTCAAGCTGGTCGAGGGAGGCCTGATCGCCGGCAATGGCCTGTGCCGGGTCGCCCGGCGTGAGGCGCAGCAGCAGGAAGACGAAGACCGCGACGAAGAACATCACGGGGATGGCCATCAGCAGCCTGCGCAGGAAGTAGGTGAGCATCGTGTTCTCCGGAGGGAGCAGGGACGGGACACGGGAGGCCCCGGCAGGTTAGGCGCGCCAGTTGGCACTGGGACGGCGCCGAGACAGGACCGGGACGGCACCGGGAGCGGACTGTGAAAACCTCGGCGCGGGTCGGAAACGGGCACGGGCGGGCAGCTGAAGGGGGAGCCGCCCGCCCGCGTCATCCGGGTGCGTTTACTTGCTCACGCCCCAGAAGAGGGTGATCGGGCCCGACTGGATGTCGTGCAGCTCGGTCCGCCATGCGGCGACGGACTTGAACTCGCCCGCGTTGAAGTAGAAGGAGTCGTCCCAGGCGATCTGCTGGATCTCCTCGGCGATCTGCTTCTGCTCCTCGGCGGTGCCCGCGGTCAGGTAGGCGGCGCGCAGCTCTTCCATCCGCGCGTTCACCGGCCAGCCGGCCCAGGTGTTGTCCTCGCCCGAGCCGTTGATCAGCGAATGCACCAGCGGGTTCCAGATCCCGGCGACACCCCAGTAGGTGAAGAAGAAGTTCCAGCCGCCCTCGCTCACCGGCTGCCAGCCGTTCTTGCGCGATTGCAGCGTGGACCAGTCCATCGAGGCCACTTCGACGGTGAAGCCGGCTTCGCGCATCCGTTCGGCGGCGACGATGGGCTGGGTGGTCAGCACGGTCAGGTCGGTGGGCTGCATCATCAGGACGGGGGTGCCGTCGTAGTCGGAGGCCGCGAGGATCTCCTTGGCCTTGGCCATGCGCTCCTCGGCGGTGCCTTCGAGGTACTCGGCGCCCACGTCGGAGGCCAGCGGCACTTCGCAGCCGTAGATCGAGGCGCAGAGCTGGAAGTAATCGGGGTTGCCGATCGCCGTCTGCATGATGGTTTCCTGATCCAGCGCGTACATCACCGCCTTGCGGACCTGCGGATCATCGAAGGGCGGCAGCCGGTGGTTGAAGCGCCCGGTGACCTGCGCGCCGAGCGGGTTCAGGATGCCGGTCTCGACCTCCTCGTTCATCGCCAGCAGCGGCAGCAGGTCGATGGTGACCTGTTCGATCAGGTCCACGTCGCCGGACTGGATCGCGTTGATCGAGGTCTGCATGTCGGGCATCGCCTGCCAGACGACCTTGTCCACGTTCACCACCTTGGCGCCGGCCGTCCAGCTGGCGGGTTCGTCGCGCGGGATGTAATCCTCGTTCTTCACATAGACCGCCTGATCGCCGGGGCGGTATTCGTCAGCCACGAACTTGAACGGGCCGGAGCCGATGACCTCGGGGATCTGGGTGCCGATCGGGGTCTCGGCGAGGCGCTTGGGCATCATGAAGGCGGGGATCGGCGAGGGTTTCGCCAGCAGCTCCAGCACCGGGCCGAAGGGCGACTTCATGTGGATGACCAGTTCCTTGTCGGAGGTCGCCTCGATGCTGTCGACATATTTCATCATCGTCTTGGCGGAGCCGTCCTGCTGCGACCAGCGGTTCAGCGAGGCGACGCAATCCTCGGCGGTGACGGGGGTGCCGTCGTGCCACATCAGCCCGTCGCGCAGCGTCAGCGTGTAGGTCAGCATGTCATCCGAGACGGTGTAGTCGGCCATCTGCGGCTGCGGCTGGTACTGGTCGTCCATGCCCAGCAGGGTCTCGAAGACCATGAAGCCATGGGTCCGCACGATCTGCGCGGTGCTCAGGTGCGGGTCGAGCGAGCGCAGCGGCGCCTGCATGACGGCGGTCAGGGTCGTCTCGGCCCAGGCGGGCAGGGCGGCGACAGAGCTGGCCAGCAGCGCCGCAGCGCCGAGAGCCTTGATATTGAACAGTTTCATTGGTGTCTCCTTGTCGGTCTCAGGATCGTTTCTTGGTTGGTTATTCAGCGCGGTTCAGCCCGCGGGATCCGCGCACCACGGGTAGGCGCGGGCCGTGTCGAGTTGGGCGAAGGGGATCAGGCGCACGTCGGCTGGCCCGAGGTCGGGCGTGTCGGTGACGAGGATCTCCGCCGCCACCGGTTCGTAGAAATCGCGGAAGTGGGTTTTCGAGCGCAGCAGGATCACGTCGTAGTCCTCCGGGCGCTCGCCGAAGATGTAGAAGGGATCACCGTCCACCGCGAAGGCGAAGTGGCTGACCACCGAGATGCGGATGTCGCCGACCTCGATCAGGGCGGTGAGGCCAAGGTCCACCGGCGCGCCCTGCTGGTAGCGCCCCGAGACCGCGAACTGCTTCTCTCCGGTCCAGAGCACACGGGCGGTGATCGCCAGCGGGCCGCCGGTTTCCGGTGCGCTTTTGCCTGCGAGGCTCAGCGTGATCTCGGCGCCCGCACCGGCCGCATGGGCGGCGGCGGCGCTTTTGGGATCGAGGAGGAAGGGCACCATGACCCGGCCCAGCCTCGGCGCCATGGCGGGCGCCAGCATGGCGCGCAGCAGGTGGGTGCTGTCGTTCATCCGGTCCGCGTGTTCGAGAACCACCACGGGACGTCCGGTGCCCCGCGCCTGCGCCGCCTGCTCCAGCGCGGCCTCCATGGACCAGACCGGGATCGCCTGCGTCAGAGCCGCGCGAGCCTGCCACAGCCGGTCCGACAGGGCGGCGGCCTTGGCCTCGGCGGCGGCCTGACCGTCCCAGTCGAGACAGATCACCGACATGCCGGTATTGGGGCTGTCCGCGTAGGCAAAGCCCCCCATGACCGAGATGTCGCAATCGCCCGCTGCCTCCGTCGCGCGGGCCTCGGCAATGATCTCGGCCAGGGGCTCCAGCCGGGTGGCGGACATGATCGAGGGGATCACCACGCCCGGGCGCGCCACGGCGAGCCCCGGTTTCACGCCGGTCTCGATCCGCCGCAGCAGGGCGGTCGCCGCCCGCTCCCCGGTCTCGCCCATGTCGATATGGGGCGAATGGCGATAGGCCACGGCGATATCCGCCGCCGCGAAGGTCCGCGCATCCACGTTGCCGTGATAGTCCAGCGGCACGGCAATGGGCAGATCGGGGGCGGCGGCGCGGGCACGTTCGATCACGTAGCGTTCCACATCCTCGAAGCCCGGGGACCAGCAGGCGCCGTGCAGGTAGAGCACCAGCCCGTCGAGCGGCCCGTTCGCCTTCAGTCCCGCCTCCAGTTCATCCGCGAAGGCGGTGATGGCGTCGTCCGCCGCAGGGCCAAGCGCGCCGAGCAACGCATGGGAGAGCGGCACCATCTCGGCCCCGGCGGCCTCCAGCACCTTGAGCGTACCGCCCGCGACCGTGTTGGTGCCCCGGAACTGCGCCGGGATCTCGGCCCCGCGATAGGTCACGCGCTCGAAATCGGCGCGGGTTGAGACCTGCGGCACGGCGGTGACGGACTCGAGGTTGAACCCGGCGAAGGCGATGCGGCGCATGGCTCAGGCCTCCCGCGCCACGTCGGCGGTCACCGCGAGGATCGCGTCGGAAATCCGGTCGGCGATCTGGTCGATCTCCGTCTCGGAGCAGATGTATGGCGGCGCCAGCAGCACGTGATCGCCGTGGATGCCGTCGATCGTCCCGCCCATCGGGTAGGAGAGCAGCCCGCGCGCCATGGCGGCCTTCTTGATCCGCGCGTGGGTCTTGAGGGCAGGATCGAAGGGCGTCTTGCTGTCCCGGTCGGCCACGATCTCGATCCCGCGGAAGAGCCCACGGCCGCGGATGTCCCCGACAAAGGCCGACTGGCCAAGGCGCTCTTCCAGCCCCGATTGCAGCCGCTCGCCAAGGCGCTGCACCTGCGTCATCAGCCCGGGACGGGTGAGGATCTCCACCACCTTGTCGGCGGCGGCGGCGGCGATGGGATGCGCGATATAGGTGTGGCCATGCTGGAACAGGCCCGAGCCGTCACGGAAGACCTCGAAGATCCTGTCGGCCAGCAGCACGCCGCCCACCGGCTGGAAGCCCCCGCCGAGACCCTTGGCCACGGTCACGAGGTCGGGCACGATGCCCTCCTGCTCGAAGGCGAAGAGGCTGCCGGTCCGGCCCATGCCGCACATCACCTCGTCGAGGATCAGCAACACGCCGTAGCGGTCGCAGATCTCGCGCACCCGCTGGAAGTAATCCGCGACGGGCGGCACCGCGCCCAGCGTCGCGCCCACCACCGGCTCGGCCACGAAGGCCATCACCTGATCCGCGCCCAGCGCCACGATCTTCGCCTCAAGCTCATCGGCCAGACGGGCGGCATAGGCCTCGGGGCTCTCGCCCGCCTGCTGATCGCGGTAGGCGTAAACCGGCGAGACATGGTGTGTCTCCGGCAGGATCGGCTGGAACTGGACCCGGCGCATGGCGTTGCCGCCGGTGGCGAGCGCGCCCAGCGTGTTGCCGTGGTAGCTCTGCCGGCGCGCGATGATGTGGCGCCGCTGGGGCTGCCCGATCTCGACGAAATACTGCCGCGCCATCTTCAGCGCTGCCTCGACCGCCTCGGACCCGCCGGACACCATGTAGAGGTGGTTGAGCGGGTCGGGCGCATGGGAGGTCAGGCGCAGGGCGAGGCTCTCCGCCGCGTCGGTGGTGAAGAACGAGGTATGGGCGTAGCAGATTCGCTCCATCTGGGCGGTCATCGCGGCGATGACCTCGGCGTCGTTGTGGCCAAGGCAGCTCACCGCGGCGCCGCCGGAGCCGTCGATGTAGACGCGCCCTTCGGCGTCGGTGATGGTGACCCCCTGGCCAGCCACGGCGCGGGGCAGGTCGGAACCGATGGTGCGATGAAGAAGGCGTGTCATGGGTGCGTCTCGTCGTTCCTGAGAATCGCCGGGTCGCCCCGGGCTGATCCGTGGATAGAGGCAGGAGGCGAGTCTATGCAACATCTGTTTCAAAAATATTGCTGGCGAAACGATTGGGGCTTTACGATCCGTGATGAAACGGCCAAATCTTAATCGCCGTCGGTTCGAGATGCGAATTTGCGTCGAAAATATTGCGTCTTCCCCTGTTGTGACGCAGGAGTGAAGCAAAGAGCCGAGGCAGAAGGGTGAAACATATGTTGCAGTATGAGGGGCTGAAGGAGCGGATCGTCGCACGGTTCGACGAGATGTCGCCGCAGCTACAGAAGGCCGCGCGCTATATCCTCGAGAACGGGCAGGAGGTGGCTCTGATCTCGATGCGGGAACTGGCCCGCAACGCCGGGGTGCAGCCCGCGACCATGACCCGGCTGGCCAAGTTCCTGGACCTGCCCGGATACGACGACATCCGGGCGCAGTATTCCCAGGCGTTGCGGTCACAGGCCGATGGCTTTGCCGCACGGGCCCAGGCCCGGGACGTGGACGGCCCCAGTGGCAGCGGCCTGGCGCATGGGATGGTGCAGACGCTCTCGGCGCAGATCGCCCGGCTGAACGCGCCCGAGTCCATTGCCCGCCTTGAACGTGTGGCCGACACGCTGGCCGCCGCGGGGCGCATCTATGTCCTTGGCCTGCGCTCCTGTCATTCCGTGGCCTGGCACTTCCACTACGTGATGACCCTGCTGGGCGAGAAGACGGTGCACCTTGACGGGCCTGCGGGCACCGGGGTGGACGGGATGCGCCGCGCGGGGCCCGGGGACGTGATGCTGGTGATCTCCATCAGCCCCTACGCCAAGCAGACCCTCGAACTGGTCGGGCTGGCCCGGGAGAAGGGCATGGGCGTGGTGGCGATCACCGACAGCGAGGTCTCGCCGCTCAGCAACGTCTCAGACGAGGTTGTGATCTGCGCCACCGACAGCGCGACCTTCTTCCACACGCTGACCCCCGCGCTCGCGGTGTCCGAGGTGCTCTGCGGCCTGCTGGCCGACCGGGACCGGGAGGCCGCCGTGCGCGCGCTTCAGGAGGCAGACCGCCACCTGCAGAGCCTCGACATCTACGCCAACGAGATACCCAAGCGGCGGTTCTGACCGCCCCCAGTCCGGAGAGACCCATGACCCGCCGTCGCATCGCCGTTGCCCGCATCTGGCACGAGGCCAATTCCTTCAACCCGGTGAAGACCACGCTGGAGGATTTCCAGCGGCGGGAGTGGACGCGGGGCCCTGCGGCACTGGAGGCGGGACGCGGCACGGCGACGGAGATCGGCGGGCTGGTCAGCTTCCTGGACAGCCATCCCGACTGGGAGGTCACCGTCTCGCGCTGCACCTCCGCGCCGCCGCTGGGGCCGGTGACCGCCGAGGCGATCGACACCATCACCGGCGAGATCCTCGCCGATCTGGCCGGGCAGGCCTGGGACGGGGTCTACCTCTCGCTGCACGGCGCGATGGTGGCAGAGGATGATCTTTCGCCGGACTACAGCTTCCTCGCCAAGGTCCGGGCGGTGATGGGGCCGGAGCCGCTGCTGGCCGTCAGTTTCGACCTGCACGCCTGCCTGGACCCGGCGCTGACCCGTTCGGTCGATATCCTCTCTGCGTACCATACGTATCCGCATGTCGATATGGACGCGACCGCGCTGCGGGCGCTGACCATGATGGAGCAGGCTTTCACGACTGGAGTTCGCCCGCGTACGGTGGTGCAGCCGCTTGATTTTGCGCCGCTTTCCCACGGGATGCGCACGGCATCGGGGCCGATGGCCGAACTGGAGCAGATCGGGGCGGAGGTCCGTGCCGCCGAGGGGCTGATGGATGTCTCGCTCTTCGGGGGCTTCACCTATGCGGACACGCCCCATACGCGGGCGATTGTGACCGTGACCCATGCGCCGGAGGTCGATCCCGGCCCGGCAGTCGCCCGGCTTTGCGCCGCCTACGGGGCGCGCCGAGATGCCTTCGCGATTACGCTGCCCGATGCGCCCACGGCGGTGGCCGCGGCGCTCGACCGGCTGGGGCAGGGCGGCAAGGGGCCCATCGCGCTGGTCGATGCGGCGGACAATCCGCTTTCCGGCGGGATCGGGGATACCACGGCGCTCTTCCGGGCGCTTGTCGCGGCGGGGACCGACCTGCCGGTGCTGTTCTGCTTCTTCTACGACCCAGACCTCGTGGCGCGGGCCCATGAACTGGGGCAGGGCGCGGCGATCTCCTGCGCGCTCGGCGGGCGGATCGCGCCCGATTTCGGTGCGCCGGTGCCCTTCGAAGGCGTGGTGGAGCGGCTGACCGACGGGCGGTTCCGCAACAGGGGCCCGATGGAATACGGGCGCGAGATCGACTTGGGCCGGACGGCGGTGCTGCGGTCGGGCCAGATGCAGGTGGTGATCAGCGAAACCTGCCAGAGCGCCAATGACCCCGCATGGTGCGACCTGCACGGCATCGACCTGGACAAGGTGGCGATCTTCGGGATCAAGGCCAAGAACCACTTCCGCGCGGGCTTCGAACCGCTGCTGGCGCAAATCGTCGAGGTGGATTGCCCGGGGCTGGCGCCGGTGGACATGTCGCTGCTGCCCTACCGCCATGTGCCGCGCGCCTTCTATGACCGGGGGGCAGAGGCGCCCGCCTGACGCAGCGTAGGCTCGCTTAGCGCCGGCTTGGAAGAATCGCGCGCGTGTGCGCTCGGATGGTGGGGATGGCGATTTGGGTGGCAGCGGATCAGCCGCCCCGGGAGCCGCGCGATTCCCTTCGGAATTTTCGGCGCTTTTATAGGCAGTTCAACAGCCATTGAGCATTCGGTGAGCGGCAGTCTACGCTGGGGCGTCGCGGCGGTGCCTGTCGGGTGTAGACTGGCCCTGTAGAGGGGGCGACCGGCCGAGGGCCGGGGCCCCTTTCGTCTTACCGGAGTTAGGCCCATGCAGTTCAAGTGGTTGGAGGATTTTGTCGCCCTCGCGGAGATGCACAGCTTCTCGGAGGCCGCGGCCCGACGAAACGTGACGCAACCGGCCTTCGGGCGACGCATCCGCGCGCTGGAGGAGTGGCTGGGCGTTTCTCTGGTGGACCGCGAATGCAGCCGACCCAGCCTGACCGCAGAGGGCAAGCTTTTCCTCGAGGTGGCGCAGAAGATGATCGACCAGATCGGTGAGGTGCGCTCCCAACTGACGGGCGACAGGGGACGGCCGTCCAATGCGCTGCGGCTGGTGGCCTCTCATACGCTGGCGGTGCATTTCTGCCCCGAGTTCGTGGAGGAGATCGAGAACGCCGATCTGGACGTGAACTTCAACGTGGCGGTGGCAAACTCCCACGAGGCGGTGCTGGAGCTGGTGGACGGCAAGGCCGACCTGTCGCTCAGCTACCACTACGGCGGGATGGACCGGGCCTCTGCGGCGATGGTGGCGAACCCCTACAAGGTGGTGGCCCGCGACGTGATGGTGCCGGTCTCGGCGCCGCAGGCGGACCAGCCCGGGGTGGCGCGCCATGCGCTGCCCGGGACGCCCGACGCGCCGGTGAACTACCTCGGCTATGCCTCGGCCATCGTGATCGGGCGCGCGGTGAGCGCCAAGCTGGAGAGCTGCGAAGGGCCGCTTCACCTCAGGCGCGAGTATTCCTCGGACATGGCGGAGGCCCTCAAGACCATGGTCCTCTCCGGGCGGGGCATGGGGTGGCTGCCGCTCTCCGCGATCCGGCGCGAGCTGAAGCTCGGTCTGCTCGTTTCTGCAGCACCTTGCCAAAGCGATGAGCTGGCGAGCAGTCCGTGGTCGGCCCCGCTCGAGGTTCGGCTCTACCGGCGCAAGGACGCGAAAAACCCGCGTTTGGAACGGCTTTGGCGCCATTTGGAGGGGGGTAACGGGGTGACGCCGGATAGCGCCAATGCCGATCCGGCAACTGTCCATGCCAAACTGGCATTTGTTTCGCGGTAAGACCGGCTCCTAGGCTGATTGTAATACGAAAACATCAGACGACCACTCACGGTTCCCGACATGCAGCTTTCTCGCTTCCCGCGTGTGCGCCTTTGCCATGCGCCCACTCCTCTTGAGCCCATGAAACGGCTGAGCGATGCGCTCGGCGGGCCCGAGATCTGGGTAAAGCGCGACGATTGCACCGGTCTCGCGTCTGGTGGCAACAAGACCCGCAAGCTGGAATTTCTCATCGGTGCGGCGCTCGCCGCCGGGGCGGACCACGTCATCACCCAAGGCGCGCACCAGTCCAACCACGTGCGCCAGACCGCGGCGGCGGCGGCAAAACATGGGCTGAAGTGCACCGCGCTGCTGGAACAGCGGGTCGAGACCAACGATCCCGATTACCTCGGCAACGGCAACGTCCTGCTGGACGAGCTGATGGGCTGCACCCTGCGGACCTATCCCGCCGGCACCGACATGCAGGCCGAGATGGAGGCTCTTGCCGCCGATCTGCAAGACGCGGGCGAGACGCCCTATGTCATTCCCGGCGGCGGCTCCAACACCACCGGCGCGCTCGGCTACGTGGCCTGTGCCTACGAGATGCTGGGGCAGGCGGAGGCCATGGGCCTCGCCATCGACCATATCGTCACCGCCACCGGGTCCACCGGCACGCAGGCCGGTCTGGTCGCGGGGCTGACGGCGGCCAATGCGGGTATCCCGGTTCTGGGTATCTCCGTGCGTGCACCGAAGGAGAAGCAGGAAGCCAACGTCCTGGCGCTGACCCGGGCCACGGCCGAGACGCTGGGCTACGGCGGTGCCATCGACGCGGCGCTGATCGAGGCGGACGACACACAGGTCGGTGGCGGCTACGGCGTGCCGACGCCCGCGATGATCGAGGCGGTGCGCATGTTCTCCAGCCTCGAGGGGATCCTCCTCGATCCGGTCTATTCCGGCAAGGGTGCCGCGGGCCTGATCGCCGCCGTGCGCGCGGGCCGGTTCACCAAGGGGCAGAAGGTGGTCTTCCTCCACACCGGCGGCTCCGCCGGGCTTTTTGCCTACCGTTCGACCTTCATGCAGGAGGCCATTCCGGCCTCCTGATCCACGATTTCCGGCCTCGCAAGGGGTCGGGACAACCCGATCCGGACTTAAGTCCTCCCAAGACGGATCACAAAAACAGGGAAACCAATTCAATGAAAAGACGTGACCTTCTGAAAAGCTCTGCCGCCTTCGCGGCGCTGAGCGTGGCGCCGGGCTTCAGCCTGACCGCTGCCCGCGCCCAGGGCTCCATGACCTTCACCAGCGTCCCGCAGTCCGACCTGGCCTCGATCGACCCGATCTGGACCACCGCGATGATCACCGCGATCCACTCGAACTGCGTCTTCGACACGCTCTACGGCCTCGACAGCAAGTTCCAGCCGCAGCTGCAGATGCTGGAATCCGGTGAGCCCTCCGAGGACGGCCTGACCTGGACCCTGGTGCTGCGCGACGGCCTGAAGTGGCACGACGGCGAAATGGTCACCGCGGAAGACTGCGTGGCCTCGATCAAGCGCTGGTGGGTCCGTGACACGCTGGGCCAGACCCTGGCAAGCGTCACCGACACCCTGGAAGCCGCGGACGAGAAGACCATCGTCTTCACCCTGAACCGTCCGTTCTCGATGCTGCCGAACGCGCTCGCCAAGCCCTCGGGCAACATGTGCGCCATGATGCCGGCCCGTCTTGCCGCCACCAGCCCGCACGAGCAGATCCCCGAGTGCATCGGCTCTGGCCCGTTCAAGTTCATGGCGGACGAGTGGGTTTCCGGCTCGAAGGTCGTCTACGAGAAGTTCGAGGACTACATCCCGCGCGAAGAGCCCGGCGAATACACCGCCGGCGCCAAGATCGCCTATGTCGACCGCGTCGAATGGCCAGTCATCAACGACAGCTCGACCGCCTACGCCGCCCTGAAGTCGGCCGAAGTGGACTCGCTGGAAGCCGTGGCACCGGACTTCGTCTCGATCGTGACGCAAGACCCCGACATCACCTCGGTTGCCCGTGCGCTGTTCTACCTCTGCATCATCCGCTTCAACCACCTGCAGCCGCCGTTCGACAACCAGGCCATCCGCCAGGCCGTCGCCTCGGCCGTCGATCAGGAAGCGTTCATGACCGCCATCTTCGGCGAAGAGAACAAGGCCTCCTGGGCGACCAACGTGGGCTACTTCACCCCGGGCACCCCGAACGACGTGGACGCGGGCAAGGACAAGATCGGTTCGCTGGCCAACATCGACGCGGCCAAGCAGGCGATCATCGATGCCGGCTATGACGGCACCCCCGTCGTCGTCCTCGACCCCTCCGACCAAGCCTGGATCCACGCCGGCGCCATGCTGACCGCGAACCTGCTGGAACAGCTGGGCATGAACGTCGACCTGCAGACCATGGACTGGGGCACGATGATGACCCGCCGTCCGGTCAAGGGCACCCCGGACGAGGGTGGCTGGAACGTCTTCGTCACCTCGCTCTCGGGCCCGAACAACCTCGACCCTGCCGGTCACCTCGGCCTGCGCGGCAACGGTGGCGACGCATGGTTCGGCTGGCCGGACAACCCCGAGATGGAAGAGATGCGGATGAACTGGTTCTTCGCAGAAGACGCGGCCGAACGGACCGCGATCATCGAGAAGATCCAGGAAACGGCCTTCGACAAGGTGCCTTACGTGCCGATGGGCGCCTACACGCAGATCACCGCCTACACCAAGGACTGGGTCGATATGCCCAAGGAAATGCCGCTCTACTACACCATGAAACCGGCAGGCTAACCTCAGGTGACTGCCTATATTATTCGACGCCTTCTGGCATCGATCCCGGTCATGATCCTGGTCGCGTTCTTCGTCTTCGGGCTGCTATATCTAGCACCCGGGGACCCCGCGGCGATCATGGCCGGGGATGCGGCCACGACGGCGGACATCGAGCGCATTCGGGAAACCCTTGGGCTCGATCAACCCTTCCTCGTACGGTTCGGCTCCTGGGTCGGTGGTATTCTTCAGGGTGACTTCGGCACCTCGATGTACACCAAGCAAGATGTGCTGAAGATGATCTCTCAGCGCCTCGAACCGACCTTCCTGCTGATGTCGATGACCCTCGTGCTTTCGGTCATCGTCGCCATTCCCATGGGGGCCATCGCCGCCTGGAAACACAACACCATCGTGGACCGGATCGTCATGATCATCGCGGTCCTCAGCTTCTCGGTGCCCAGCTTCGTCGTCGGCTACCTGCTGGCCTATTCGCTGGGTCTCAAGCTCAGCTGGCTGCCGGTGCAGGGCTACAAGGCCATCGGTTCCGATGGGCTCTATGCCGCCGTGCGCTCGCTGACGCTGCCTGCGCTTGCACTCGGCTCCGTCTATGTCGGCCTGATCGCGCGGATCACCCGTGCCACCATGCTCGAAAGCCTCAGCCAGGATTATACCCGGACGGCCCGTGCCAAAGGCGTGAAGGAATCCCTCATCGTCTTCAAGCACGCGCTGAAGAACTGTTCCGTTCCGATCATCACCACCGTTGGCAGCGGCGTCGCCCTGCTGATCGGGGGCGCCATCGTGACCGAGACCGTCTTCGCGATTCCGGGTGTCGGTCGTCTGACCGTCGACGCCATCCTGCGCCGGGACTACCCGGTGATCCAGGGCGTGATCCTGATCTTCAGCTTCATGTACGTGATGGTGAACCTGATCGTCGACATCCTTTACACCGTCTTCGACCCGAGGATCCGCTATTGACCGTCTCTACCATTGATCCCCCGCGGTCCGGTCTGTCGCGCAGCTGGACGTGGCTGCGCCGGAACCCGGCTGTTCTCTTCGGCCTCGTGGTGCTGTCGATCCTCGTGATGATGGCGGTCTTCGCGCCGTTCCTCGGCACGGTCGATCCCAAGGCCGTCTCGCCCTTCGAACGCACCCAGACGCCGTCCGCGAAACACTGGTTCGGCACCGACATGCTGGGGCGTGACCTCTGGTCGCGCGTTGTCTACGGGACCCGCGTCTCGCTGACGGTGGGCTTCCTCGTGGCGATCTGCTCGACCGTTCTGGGCGCGCTGATCGGCGTCTTCTCCGGCTTCATCCGCTGGGTCGATGCCATCGTCATGCGCCTGATGGACGGGCTGATGTCGATCCCCTCGATCCTGCTGGCCATCGCGCTGATCACCCTTTCGAGCGCCTCGATCTGGAACGTGATCCTCGCCATCACCATCGTCGAGACCCCGCGCACCGTGCGTCTGGTCCGTGGCGTGGTGCTGTCGCTGCGGGACGAACCCTATGTGGGCGCGGCGCAGATCGCCGGTATCTCGATGCCGGGCGTGATCTTCCGCCACATCCTGCCCAACACCTTTGCACCGCTGCTGGTGCAGGCGACCTACATCTGCGCCGTCGCGATCATCTCCGAGGCCAGCCTGTCGTTCATCGGTGCGGGCGTTCCGCCCTCCACGCCATCCTGGGGCAACATCATGGCCGAGGGCCGGGCGCTGTGGCAGATCAAGCCGCATATCATCGCCTTCCCGGCAATTGCGCTGTCGATCACGGTTCTGGCCATCAACATGCTGGGCGACGGTCTGCGCGACGCGCTTGATCCGCGCATGAGCACCCGGAGGCACTGAGAGACATGAGCGATACTCAAACCCTCATCCGTCCCGACACCAAGCTGGAGATGCCGCCGCAACGCCTCGTCGATGTGAACGGCATGACCATCCGCTTCGGCTCGGACGCCAAGCCCTCGGACGTCGTGCGCGACCTCTCCTTCCACGTCGACCGGGGCGAGACCCTGTCGATCGTGGGGGAATCCGGGTCGGGCAAGTCGGTCTCCTCGCTGGCGCTGATGCGCATCGTGGAAAACGGCGGTGGCCGGATCATCAAGGGCGACATGCGCTTCCGGCGCCGCAACAACGAGGTGGTGGACCTGCGGGCCGCCAGCCCGCAGTTGCTGCGCAAGATGCGCGGCGCCGACATGGCGATGATCTTCCAGGAGCCGATGACCTCGCTGAACCCGGTGTTCACCGTGGGCCAGCAGATCTCGGAAGCGGTCCGCCTGCACCAGAATGTCAGCCAGCACGATGCCCTGCGCGAAGCACAGGACATGCTGGACCGGGTGCGCATTCCGAACGCCGGTGCGATCCTGCGCCGTTACCCGCACGAGCTGTCGGGCGGGATGCGGCAGCGGGTCATGATCGCCATGGCGCTGTCGTGCAAACCCTCGCTGCTGATCGCGGACGAGCCGACCACCGCGCTCGACGTGACCGTGCAGGCCCAGATCCTGACCCTGATCCGTGAACTCCAGAAGGACATGGACATGGGGGTGATCTTCATCACCCACGACATGGGCGTGGTGGCGGAGGTCGCGGATCGCGTTCTGGTCATGTACCGGGGCGACCAGGTCGAGGAGAAGGACGCCGTCAGCCTGTTCAAGAACCCCGAGCACGCCTATTCGCGGGCTCTGCTGTCGGCCGTGCCGCAGCTGGGGGCAATGACGGGCACCGACCTGCCGGCGCGCTTCCCGCTGCTGACCATGTCCAACCCCGACGTGGCCACGGCAGAAAAGCCGGTCAAGGCGCCCACGGCCGCCGAACCGATCCTCCAGGTCCGCGATCTGAAGACCCACTTCGACATCCGGGGCGGGATCCTGTCGCGCGTCACCCACAAGGTGCACGCGGTGGAGCAGGTCTCCTTCGATCTCTACCCGGGGGAAACCCTGTCGATCGTGGGGGAATCCGGTTGCGGCAAGACAACGACCGGCCGGTCGCTGCTGAACCTGACGGAGAAGACCTCGGGCACCGTGCTGTTCGAGGGCAAGGACGTCAGCCAGCCGAACAGCCCGGACGTCAAGAAGGTGCTCCAGCGGAACATGCAGTTCGTGTTCCAGGACCCGTTCTCCTCGCTGGATCCGCGCCAGTCGATCGGCAACTCGATCCTTGAGCCGCTGCGGCCCATGGGCTCGATCCGGACCCCGGAAGCCAAGGACCGTCTGGCCTGGCTGATGGAAAAGGTGGGCCTTGCGCCCGAGATGGCGAACCGCTTCCCGCACGAGTTCTCGGGCGGTCAGCGTCAGCGTATCTGTATCGCGCGCGCCCTTGCGGTGAACCCCAAGGTCGTGATCACGGACGAGGCGGTCTCCGCGCTCGACGTGTCGATCCAGGCGCAGATCGTGAACCTGCTCATGGACCTGCAGGACGAGTTCAACATCGCCTTCCTGTTCATCTCGCACGACATGGCCGTCGTGGAACGGATCAGCCACCGCGTGGCCGTGATGTACCTTGGCCAGATCGTCGAGATCGGTCCGCGCCGTGCTGTCTTCGAGAACCCGCAGCACGAGTATACCAAGCGCCTGATGTCGGCCGTTCCGGTGGCCGACCCGTCCCGGAAGCGGTCTGACCGCCTGCGCGACACCTCGGATCTGCCCAGCCCCACACGGGCCCTTGGCGACGACCCGGTTGTCGAACCGCTGGTCGAAGTCGGACCGGGCCATTTCGTTGCCCGACACAAGGTCGGCGGCAAGTACTAAGGAGACCACCATGCCCGCGCCCCGTATCGCCATCTTCGGCCTGCACCTTGAGGCGAACGCCTTTGCACCGCCGACGGTGGAGGAGGATTTCCGCGCCCTTTGCTGGGCAGAAGGCGAGGAAATCACAAAGGGGGCGCGGGAGGTCAGCAAGCTGCCGTCCGAACTCCCGGGCTTCTACGAACGCATGGATGAGACCGGCGACTGGGAGCCGGTCCCCCTCATCATGGTGGCCGCCCCTCCGGGCGGCCCCATCGAAGCGCCGCTCTTCGCCCGGATCAAGGACCGGATGGAAGAGATGCTGCGCGCGGCCCTGCCGGTGGACGCGATCTATGTCGCCAGCCACGGCGCCTCGGCCGTTGACGGGCTGGAAGACAGCGACGGCACGCTCGTCGCGCTCGCCCGCGAGATCGTCGGCCCCGATATCCCGATCGTGGTCAGCCACGACCTGCACTGCAATATTTCCGAAAAACTGACCGACGCCGCGGATGCGCTGCTGGCCTACCGGACCAACCCGCACGTGGACATGCGCCAGATCGCGTCCGAAAGCGCCGATGTGCTGCGCGCCATGCTGGGCGGCCAGAAGGTTGCGAGTGCCTTCATTCGCCTGCCGCTGGTGCCGCCCTCCGTCACGCTTCTGACCGCGCGCGGGCCCTATGCCCGCATGATCCGCCGCGCCGAAGAGGTGATGCAGCGCGACGACATCGCCAATGTCTCGATTACCGGCGGCTTTGCCCAAAGCGACCTGTCGAAATGCGGCATGACGGTCAACGTCACCACATGGGGCGATCAGGCGCTTGCCGATCAGGTCTGCACCGACCTGGCGCAGGAACTCTGGGATGACCGCGGCTCCTATGTCACCAACATGATGGAGCTGGAGGACGCCGTTTCGCTGGCGCTCTCCTCCGAAAAGCCGGTGATCTTCGCCGATGTGGCCGACAACCCCGGCGGCGGCGGACGCGGCAACACGACCTACGTGCTGCGCGCCTTCCACGAGGCCAAGGTCCCCGATTGCGCCTTCGGCGTGCTGGTCGATCCGGCGCTTGCCGGCGAGATGCACGAGAAGGGCGTGGGCACCACGTTCAAGGCGGTCTTCAACCGTGAACCGGGGCTCTACTCCGACACCTTCGAGGCCGAGGCCGAGATCCTCTGCCTGACCGACGGCAACGACATCGGCCGGCGCGGCACGCTGGCGGGGCGCAAGTTCGACCTCGGCGACGCCGGCCTGCTGCGCCTGACCGACAGCGGCCTGCTGGTGGTCGTGGGCTCGCTCCGCCGTCAGCTGCTGGAACCCCGGATGCTGGAAATGCACGGCATCGACATCGCCAAGCTGCACTGCGTCGTGGTCAAGAGCCGCGGCCACTTCCGCGCCGGTTTCGACGAATTCTTCCCGCCCGAGCAAACCTTCGAGGTCGATGTGCCGGGCCTTGTCAGCGCGAATTTCTCGCGTCTCGACTTCAAGCATCTCCCACGCCCGGTCGTGCCTCTCGATCCGGAAACGGTCTGGACCCCGGGCGTCAAATAACCAAAGGACATTCAGAAATGGCTGAGAAATTCGATGTGCTGTTGCGCAACGGCACGCTGGTGGATCCCAAGAACGGGATCGAGGCGCAGCGTGACATCGCAATCAGCGGCGGCAAGGTCGTCATGGTCGCCGAAACCATCGAGGGCAGCGCCGAGCGCGAGCACGACCTGACCGGCAAGGTGGTGATGCCGGGCATCATCGACACCCACGTGCACATCTCCCGCTGGGTCGGTGGCAAGGAAGGCCACAAGATGATGGCCAAGGCCGGTGTCACCACGGCACTGGACATGGCCGGCCCGATCGAGGGCGTGGTCGAGATCGCGGGCAAGTACGGCGCGGGCCTCAACATCGCCTCGATCAACTACGTCCGTCCGGGCCACACCGTCGACACGGCCAACCCGCTGGAGGACGAGCTGAAGGACGTGCTGGCCAAGAGCCAGCGGGCAGGGGCCATCGGCCTCAAGATCCTCGGCGGACACTTCCCGCTGACCAAGGATGCCTCGGCCCGGGTGATGAAGGTCTGCGCCGACACCGGCGCCTATGTCGCCTTCCACGCCGGCACGCTGGAAACCCCGCCGCCCGCGCCCGCCACCATGGCCGAGGCCTGCGAACTGGCCGAGGGTCGTCCGCTGCACATGCCGCACGTGAACTCCTATTGCCGGAACGAGGGCGTGATGGGCGGCGAGGAGGTCATGGACAAGCTGGCCGAGCACCCGCACATCTGGTCGGAAAGCTACCTCGCGCCCTTCAACGGCACCTCGGCGCTCTGCTCGAACGGCGTGCCGGAATCCAACGCCACCAAGCGCGGCGTTGCCCTTGGCGGCTTCGAGCCGACGCAGGCGGGCATGGAGGAGTCGATCCTTGGCGGATGGACCCATATCCACGCCGTCGTGGACGGCGAGATCGTGCTGGCCACCGGTCAGGAAGGCTATGACTTCTGGAAATCGGTCGAGATGCAGACCGGCTGTTCCTTCATGGTGAACCCGCCGGAGCCCCGGATGCACCTCGTCACCAAGAAGAAGAAGGACGGCTCGTTCTTCATCGACTGCCTTGCCACCGACGGCGGCGGCATCCCCCGCAACGACATCGTGCAGCGGGGCCTGCCGCTGGTGCGGATGACGGCGCTGACGATCAGCGAATTCGTCATGAAGTCGAGCTGGACCCCGGCCGTCATGCTGGGCCTGCGCGACAAGGGTCACCTTGCCGTGGGCGCCGATGCCGATGTCACCGTGCTGGACATGGAGAAGCTGGAGCCGGTTCTGGCCTATTCCAACGGCAAGCGCATCATGGAGAACGGTGAGGTCTTCCCGATGCCGTCGCGGTTCATTACCACGTCCGAGGGCGTTGCCGCGGTGAAGGCCGCCGGCATGGAGGCCCTCGTGCTGGAGCCGGGCACCTGGCTGCCGGCACGCGACTGAGGAGGACAGGATGCACCAGTTGAACAACCGACAGGATTACACCGGCGGACGCTCCGCCATCTATGCCGAGAACGGGGTGGCGGCGACGTCGCACCCGGTGGCCACGCAGGCCGCGCTCGACATTCTGCGCGCGGGCGGCAATGCCGTGGATGCGGGCATCGCGGCGATCTCCACGCTCTGCGTGGTGGAACCGGCGATGACCGGCCTCGGCGGCGATTGCTTCATGATCCTCTCCAAGGGGGGCGTGGGCAAGCCGATCGGGCTGAATTCCTCGGGCCGCGCGCCCGCGGCTGCGACGCTGGAGTGGTACAAGGAAGCGGGCATCTCGGAGATCGAGGTGCCCACCGCCCATGCCGTCACCGTGCCCGGTGCGGTGGACGGCTGGTGCCGGATCCACGCGGATCACGGCAAGCTGGACATGGCGCAGATCCTCGCCCCCGCCATCAAGGCGGCGGAAGAGGGCTATATCGTCCAGCCCCGCGTGGCGCGGGACTGGGGGGAATGCGTTTCGAAACTCGCCCGCGATGCGGACAGCACCGCGCGCTATCTCTTCGACGGCAAGGCGCCCAAGGTCGGCGACCGGGTGAAACTGCCCGAATTGGCCAAGACCCTGCGCGAAATCGCCTCCAAGGGCCGCGATGGCTTCTACAAGGGCTGGGTTGCCGAGGACATCGTCGCCAAGCTGACCTCTGTCGGCGGTCTGCACACGCTGGAGGATTTCGAAGCCTCCGAGCCGACCTACGTCGAGCCGATCAGCACCACCTACCGCGGTCATCAGGTCTATGAGATCCCGCCGAACGGGCAGGGCGTCACCGCGCAGGTGATCCTGAACGTGCTGGAAGGCTACGACTATGCGTCGCTCTCCGAACTGGACCGCGTCCATATCCTCGCCGAGGCCGCGAAACACGCCTATGCCCGCCGCGACGCGCTGATCGGGGACCCCGATTTCGGCCCCGTCCCGGTGGAACGGCTGCTGTCGAAGGAAGAGGCGGACTTCATCCGCTCCAAGATCGACATGACCCGCGCCGCCCCGCAGGGCGAGCCGGACCGCTTCGTGCACCGCGACACGACCTACATGACCGTGGTGGACAAGGATCGCAACGCGCTCTCCTTCATCAACTCGCTCTTCTCGGGCTTCGGTTCGGGGATCACGGCGCCGAAGTCGGGCGTGGTGCTGCAGAACCGTGGCTCTTCCTTCCGGCTGATCGAGGGGCACCCCAATGCCATCGCGCCGCGCAAGCGTCCGATGCACACGATCATTCCGGGCATGCTGGGGCAGGGCGACAAGATGGTGATGCCCTTCGGTGTCATGGGCGGCCAATACCAGCCGGTGGGCCATGCGGCGCTGATCAGCAACATCCTCGACCTCGGGCTCGACCCGCAGGAGGCGATTGCCGCGCCGCGCAGCTTTGCCTACAACGGCGAGATGCTGCTGGAAGACACGTTCAAGCCCGAGATCTGGGAGGGCCTGCGCGCCCGCGGCCACGACGTGAAATCGCAGTTCCCGGTGGGCGGCGGTCAGGCGATCTGGATCGACCACGAGCGCGGGCTGCTGATCGGCGGCTCCGAGCCGCGCAAGGACGGCTGCGCCATGGGCTACTGAGCCCGTCGCGGCTGCGGCCGCCAAGAGGAAACGCGCGACAGCGGGGGATGGCGCGCGTTTCACCGGCCGGGCTCCATGGGGATGTGGACCGGCCGGGAAGCGACTGCCCGGGGGCGCACGGCCGGTGCCCCCGGGCAGTTGTCGTTTCGCGCGGGCCGAAGGGCGACGGCGCGGAGGCTGCATCCCTGCCGCCCCGTCCGTGTCTCCGGTGCACGGACCGCGCCCGGCAGCCTGCGTGCAGGCGTCTTCACCCGGACGCCTTCTATCAGACCTTGCTGTCGGCCTTTGATATCGGCCTTTGATGTTGGACCGTGCCATCGAGCTACGCCAATGCAGGTGACCTCCGAACCTGGTCAGCGGACCGGATGTCCGCAGGTCTGCGCTGCACCGGTCCGGGCCTCCCGCTGCCTCAATGTCGTGTCTTCTCGGTCCCCTGCGCCCCGAACCGTGGGGCCCGGTCACGCTCGGGCATGGACAGGGCCCGCCTTGCCTTGCCATGATCGGGCGGCATCGGTTTGACGAGGTTGGCGAGATGACATCCAGAGCAGGTCTGCGTGGCGGGGCCCTGAGCCTTCTTCTCTCGGCGTTGCCTCTGCTCGGTCAGACGCAGCCCTACCTGCCGGATCTCAAGGAACACGGGCCCGCGGTTGCCTCCGAGACCGCGCTGAGTTTCCGAGACGGCTCGTTCATCGTCGCGCCGATCCCGTTTTCCAATCCGATGATCGGGGGCGGGTTGGCTCTTGGCGCGGGCTATCTCTTCACCCTGCCAGACTCGAAGCCTTCGGGCATCGGCATCGGCAAGATGAAATCCGCCAACGGCAGCGAGGGTCTGGCGCTCGGCGGGTCGGTCAATTTCGCGGACGGTGACTGGACGCTGGCCGCCGTGGCGGGCGAGGCCGTGCTCTATTACGACCTCGCCTATGAAAGCATCGACATACCGCTGAAGCACGAGGGCTTCCTTGCCGGCGTCAGCATCGGTCGGGCGGTGTCGGATCGGCTGAGTTTCAGCCTTGGCCTCAGTTACCTGGAGACGGACATCGCGTTCGACAGCGAGTTCTTCAACGAACTCCCGCCTGTGCTGCAGCCACAGGCAGAGCTCGATCTCGCCAAGATCTCGCTGACGGGCACCTATGATACGCGGGACAACACCTTCTTCCCGACCGATGGCCTGCGCGCGTCCCTGTCCATCGGTCATGCGGTCGAGGTGGATTCGCTCTTCGATCGCCGGCTGGAGATCGGTCACACCGAGTATACCAAGGGCGTTTTCTCGCTCTCCTCCTACCACGCCGTGGGGGCAGAGGGCGTGGTCGCGCTCAGGGGGGTCCTCTGCGCGGCCTCCAGCAAGTCCCCCTTCTTCGACACCTGCGGTGTCGGCGCGGCCAGCGGATTGCGCGGGTTTCCGGCGACGGACTACATCAACCGCGCGTCGGCCTCTGCACAGGTCGAATACCGGGGCCGCATCAACGAGCGGTTCGGATATGTCGCCTTTGCCGCCCTCGGCGGCGGGGGGCGGGATCTGGGCTCCATGTCCCTCAGCCAGGGCGGCTATTCCTATGGCGCCGGCCTGCGCATCCGGCTCTCGAAAGCCTACAAGCTTGATTATGCGGTCGATTACGCGGTGAATGACCAGTCCGAGGGGTATCTCTACATCACGCTGGGACAGAAGTTCTGAGCGTCGTCGGGCGGTGAGCGGGTGACGGCCGGCGTCGGAGCATCCTGCCTCTGAGCCAGAGGGAGCGCCGACGCGCCGCGCACCTCCGAACCAGGCCCATCTGATGCCCGCAGACGTCAAACCGTTGACTGCGGACGACATCCTCAAGACATGCGCCTGCCCAGGCGAAGGGCACTAAGCCTTCGCAGGGATCCGCATACGGAATGTCGTGCTTCCCTGCGGTGTGGACAGCACATCGATCAAACCACCATGTGCGCGGGCGATCTCAGATGCGATATAGAGGCCGAGGCCGAGCCCCTGCAGGCTGCTCTGGCCTTCCTGCCGTGAGAATGGCTGAAAGAGTGATGCCTTGACGTGATCCGGGATCGGCTCGCCCTGGTTGGTTACCCCGACATGGAGTTCACCCTCTCGTTCCGCGATGTCGATTTCGATCGGGTGCGACGGATCACCATAGGTCACGGCATTTCCAAGCAGGTTGGACAGAAGCTGCCCGAGCCTTTGCGGATCCGCGGTGAGGGGCCGCGGCAGGTGGATCCGACATTCGACCGCTTGCGGTGCGACCTGCCTGATTTCGCCCACAACGTCCTGGAAGACAGGTGCAAGATCGACAGGTGTCGGCGCATTCAGTTCGATACCGGCGCCAAGACGGCCGCGCGCGAAGTCCATCAGATTGGTAATGATCTGACTTGCCCGCGTGAGCGCACGCTGCATCTCGGGGATCAGCATGGCCGTGCGCTCGGGCGACAGGTCACGCTCTGACATCATTCGCAGCCCCGAGGTGACCGCCGCGATCGGGTTGCGCAGATCATGCCCGACAATGGCGATGAACTCCTCGCGCAGGCGGGAGGTGTCACGTTCTGACTCGAGGTTGGCGCGGCCGGCCTCCAACTCTTCCTGACGGTCGAGTTCGCGTGCGATCAGCCGCGCGAAGAGCGTGAAAAGGTCTTTTGCCTGTGTCGTGATTTCATGGGACATCGGATCGATGGCACAGAGCGTTCCCCAGAAACGGCCATCGGCACGTATGATCGGAACGGAGATATAGCTCTTGAAGCCATATTGCCGGGGCGTGTGATGATCGCGCCAGACGTCGCTGGCATCCACGTCCGGGATCACGATCATGCTGCCGCAGGCACGCACTTCACGGCAGATCGTCGAGCCGACTTCGAGTTCGTCACCGGGCCTCAGACCAAAGTTCACACGATCGAGGGAGGCGCAGGTGACCCAGCGGTCCTCGGTCACGCGGGCGACGGCGACAAATCCCATATCGGTGGCGTTGGCACAGGCTTCGAGGATCGGCGACAGGTCGGAAATGAGGCCAACCAGGCGCACGTCCTGGCTGAAGGAGTCGTTATCGGAAAGCATCGTTCGGCTCGCGTGGTGGCAGCTTAGGCCACTTTTACTCGGCAAATGGGCTGCTTCAAGCGGGCCAGCCGTCATTATGGATGTCGCAGGCTGCCCGGGAGGCGCGGTCGGGCGTAAACCCGGCAGAAATGGCCGCGAGGAGGAAGGCGCTCCGCGCATCCTCGACCGGTCCGGTGCAGTCCATGGCGGAGTCGATCTTTTCAAGCGCCCTCTCTTGTGCGTTGTCCGCCACAGGCCATCTGCGGCGCAGCCAGTAGCGCGCCTTCTCGATTGTGCTGAACCAGTCGATGTCGCCGCTATGCGGCTGTCGAAGGGCGACGGGCTCGCCCCATTGAATTTCAATCATTCTGTTATCCGTATTTTTGGGAAAAGGTCCGAGTGCGATCCCGGCTCCGGCAGGGAGGGGATACGCGTCGGCTGTCGTAACGTGCTGCAATTCGATCCGTGTCGAAAGCCTGCCCGCCCCGTTGATCGGAGCGCGGCGTGGGGCGCGACTTCAGGCCAATGGCCCCATATCACCTTTTGGTTTCGTCGGGCGTGGCGCTCCGCGTGGCCTCTGTCGGCTGTGTCCGTGGCTTGGTGCTGGGGAACTTGCGGCCGAAAGGGACTTTTTCGCACGCGTGCTCAGGAATTCCCTGAGATCAAGCGGCTTCTTCGGCGGGGAGTAGCCCATGGCAAACTCCCCATGAGGTGGCGGGGGGCCCGCACGGACTCAATCGGAATTTCTTGTGCGGGCCGTGTCGTCGCACCTTGCGCGCGTGTCAGCCCTTGCGGCCGGCGTCACGTTCCTCGCGGGCGGCCTTCAGGCGTGCAGTCTTTTCTGCACGGACTTGGGCCTCGTCGTGAAGGACGCGCTTCGCGTTCTCGATCGTCTTGTCAAGCTGGGACGCCGACTCGGAACTCTTTGCTTTCGAGGCGGAAATAGTAGGTGACAACAGCCGCCCACCATTCCCTTCCTGAGCCGGAACACCCGCAAGCAGGTCTTCCAGCGTCGGCTTCATGCGAGGGCCAGATTGCTGGCGGACTCACGGCCATCGCGACCGGTCTCGATGTCGAAGGTCACGGCCTGACCGTCTTCGATGCGAGAAATCCCGGCGCGTTCAACAGCGGAAATGTGCAGGAAAATATCCTTGCTGCCGCTTTCCGGCTGGATGAAGCCGAAGCCTTTAGTTGCGTTGAACCATTTTACGGTGCCATTGGCCATATCCGTAATCTCCTGAATAATGCTGTCCGCAGGATCGCGACAGCCCGGCAAAGTCGATCCAAGTCGATCAACCGAAACCGTGTCAAAGGCGGCAGCATTACGAAGAGAAGAAACGTTAGCTCAACACAGATGTACGTCGGCAGCGCCTTTTGCAAGCACCAATGGAAAGAAAAGGCATCATCAACGTAACATGGCCACGCTAAGCCGAGCCGGACCAAGGATTTTCCAAAGGCGGGCTCGGACTGCGACTGCCGACCGAGCGACCCTCCGCTGGTGCTTCAACGTGGGCATGGCACTCTCGAAGTCGCCGATCGGCATGTCGACCTTGCTGATCGGCCCTCCGTAGGACACGACCGTGCGCACCGTCGCCATGAAGCTGTTGACGGTCGGGGTATGCCCGGCTTCAGCGCGTAGTGGTCTGGACAGTCCGCTGCAGCATTCGCCGGCGGAGCTTGTACGCCCCGCGATAGATCCTGAGCCGATCGGAAGAAGCCGTGTTCTGCGGTCTCCTCGACGACGAGCTTGCCGAAATCGAGACGCTAGAGATATGCCAGATTGGCGATCTTGGTCTTGCCGAACGCCACCGGCGCGGCGTCGCTATATTCCCGGATGACACCCGACCAGGTCTTGCGGTGCCGAGCCGCGACGGCCCGGTCGAGAGCGCCTTTGCCTTTCTGGTCTCGCTCCGTCTGTCTGATCCAACGTTCTGCCGCCTGGCGGCTCGGGAACGTAGTGCAGCGACTGAGGGCGATCTTGGCGCGCGTCTTCTTGCGGATTGCCGCAGTGAAGCTCCTTGGCCGTCTTTCTTCTGACGCTGCATGATGGTACCCATCCGGGTCTCCTTTCGGGAACATGTTGCCGATGTTCGGGAGATCGAACCGGGGGGCGCGTGGCGGCCGGAACCTTGTACAAGGTTCGATATCTCGTCGACGAACCCGGCGGAGACCTCGCCTTCGCAGCGATGAGGCGAGGCTCCGAAGGCGCTGGAGAGCGGTGTAACAATTGGGGTTTCGGTGTAACATTCGTTGCACCACCCCCGAAAAAAGGGGCAAAAGGCCCATAAATCGAGGACGTCGGGTCAGGTGACGATGAGTGCTGAGTCAGAAAAAGAAGGGGTTTCGGAGCTCCACCGCGCCGCGCGCCTGAGCGTGGCGCCGATGATGGACTGGACCGACCGGCATTGCCGCTATCTCCACCGGCTGCTGAGCCGCGAGACGCTGCTCTATACAGAGATGGTGACCGCACCTGCGCTCGTGCGCGGGGGGGCGCTGCATCTGCTCGACTACGCGCCGGAGGAGCATCCCGTGGCGCTGCAATTGGGCGGCTCCGATCCTGCGGAACTGGCGCAGGCGGCGCGTCTGGGGGCAGATGCGGGCTATGACGAGATCAACCTGAATTGCGGCTGCCCCTCGGACCGGGTCCAGTCGGGGACCTTCGGCGCGGTGCTGATGAAACAGCCCGAACTGGTGGCCGACTGCGTCGCTGCGATGATCGCGGCGGTCGACACGGAGGTGACGGTGAAATGCCGCCTCGGCGTCGACGATCAGGAGCCGGAGGCGGTGCTGCCCGATTTCATAGAGAAGGTCGCGGCCGCCGGGGTGCGGCGGATCACGATCCACGCGCGCAAGGCCTGGCTGCAGGGCCTCAGCCCGAAGGAGAACCGGGACATCCCGCCGCTCGACTATCCGCTGGTCATGCGGATGAAACAGGCCTTCCCGGACCTGCACATCTCGATCAACGGCGGGATCGACACCCTCGACCTGGCGGAGGAGTTGCTGGCAGAGGGACTCGACGGGGTGATGATCGGCCGGGCGGCCTATCACCAACCGGCGGATATCCTCTGCGCGGCGGACCGGCGCATCTATGGCGCCTCCGGGCCCGACAGCGATCCGATCGCGGCGGTCCACGGGATGCTGCCCTATATCGAGACGCATCTGGCGGCGGGCGGCAAGCTGGCGCAGGTCACGCGACATATGCTGGGGCTCTTCGCCGGACGGCCCGGGGCAAGGGTCTGGCGTCGCGTACTGTCGGAAGGGGCGCATCGCCCCGGTGCAGGCCCGGAGCTGGTGCAGGAGGCCCTCGCAGCGGTGCGGCCCGAGGCGGCGTAAGCGGCGCCCCCGGCACGTTCCGAGGCGACGTGCGCGGCCCCGGTCCTTGGGACCAGAGCGGTCTTGATCCGCGACTGCCCGGGCACTTCATCCCGGGCGGCGCAGAGCAGGGCGGCCTGAGCCGCCCCGTCCCCAGATCAGATCGCCACCTCGCGGCGCGGCGTCATCTGCGCCAGAACGAAGGCGAGCGCCCCGCAGAGCGCGATCGCGCCGACCATCGGCGTCGCGGTGCCGTCGAAGAACGTGCCCGCCACCACGATGGTCAACCCGCCCACCAGCATTTGCAGCGTTCCGCCGAGCGAGGCCGCCATGCCCGCGATATCCCCGTGATCGTCGAGCGAGACCACCATCGTGGTGGGCATCACCACGCCGAGGAAGCTGTTGGCGAGGAAGAGCCCGGCGAGGATCAGCGGCAGGGAGCCGAAGCCCGCCACCAGCATACCGAAGAGCAGCGCGGTCAGCGCCGCAAAGCCCGAAACGCCCACGAGGATCACCCGCGTGATCCCGATCCGCCGCCCTAGCGGCGCCGCGAACTGGGAGGCCGAGAAGAAGCCCACGGCGTTGAGCGCGAAAGCGAGCGAGAACTGCGTCGCGGAGAGGCCGAACTGGTCCACGTAGACGAAGCTGGCCGAGGAGATGAAGACGAAGAAGCTGGCCATGCCGAAGCCGCCCACCAGCGTCATCCCCATGAAGACCCGGTCGGTGACCAGCACCCGCGCCGCGCGCAGCATGGCCCCGGCCTTCATCGGTTCGCGGTCCCCGGGCGCCAGCGTCTCGGGCAGGACGAAGAGGGTCAGCGCGAGCGACAGCGCCGCCACCCCGCAGAGCAGGCCGAAGATCTCGCGCCAGCCGCCGAAGGCCATAACGGTGGACCCCGCCAGCGGTGCCAGCATGGGCGAGATCGAGATCACCAGCATCACCATGGCCATCAGCCGCGTGGCGTCATTGCCGGTGTAGCGGTCGCGTACGATGGCGCGCGGCACGACCATGACGGCGGCCCCGCCGAGGCCCTGCACGGCGCGCCAGAGCGCCAGCTGACCGACGCTGTCCGCGAAGGCCGCGCCCAGCGATCCCAGCCCGAAGATCACCAGCCCGATCACGATCGGCAGGCGCCGCCCCGTCGCATCGGCCATCGGGCCATAGACCAGCTGTGCCACGCCGAAGGCGAGGAAATAGGCGGTGAGGGTGATCTGCGTGGCAGCCTCGGTCGCGTCGAACTCGGCGGCGATATTGGGCAGCGCGGGCAGGTACATGTCGATGGCAAAGGGACCCACCATGGAGAGCAGGCCCAGAATGAGGGCAAAACGGAACATGAGAAACCTGTGCGGCTGAAAGGACGTCAAGGAAGGGGGAGCGGGCAGGGTGCCTTTGCCGGGTTTCTACCCCGGGCCGCCCCGGCGCGAAAGGCGCATCGGCGCACAAAGGGGCAGGCCAATTCCGCAAGGCAGCTTTGCGCCCGTTCTGCGCGCTGCGGCCCTTGTGCCGCGTCCCGCAACATGGTTAGGGGCCATTGTACACTGTTCAAGGAAAGAACGATGCCGGACACCGGGTTGCTGATCGAAATGCTGTTCCTCCTGATCGGGATCGGCGCCTTTGCCGGGGTGCTGGCGGGGCTTCTGGGTGTCGGTGGCGGAATCGTGCTGGTGCCGGGCTTCTTCTACGCCTTCACAGCGCTCGGCTATGGCAACGAGCAGCTGATGCAGGTCTGTCTTGGCACCTCGCTGGCAACGATCATCGTCACCTCGATCCGCTCGCTCTCCTCGCACAACAAGAAGGGCGCCGTGGACTGGGACATCCTGAAACGCTGGGCCCCGGGCATCGTGGTCGGTGCGCTGATCGGCGTTCTGGTGGCCTCGGCGCTGCGCTCGCGCGAGTTGCAGCTGCTCTTCGGCTGCATCGGGCTCGTCATCGGCCTCTACCTGCTGTTCGGGCGCCAGCACTGGCGTCTGGGAGAAGAGATGCCCGGCGGGATCCGGCGGATCATCCTGTCGCCGATGATCGGCTTCCTCTCGACCCTGATGGGGATCGGCGGCGGGTCCTTCGGGGTGCCGCTTATGACGCTCTACGGCCGTCCGATCCACCGCGCGGTGGCCACGGCGGCGGGCTTCGGCCTGACGATTGCCGTGCCCTCCGTGCTCGGCTTCCTGCTGCTGCCGATCCCGGGCGAGGCGACGCCGCCCTATACCGTCGGCGCGGTGAACCTGCCGGCCTTCCTGATCGTGATCTGCATGACGACGCTGACGGCGCCGCTGGGGGCCAAGCTGGCCCATGCCACCGATCCGAAACTCCTGCGCCGCATTTTCGCCATCTTCCTGCTGATGGTCGCCCTGAACATGCTGCGCAAGGCGCTGATGGGCTGAGGCCGGGCGGGGCGGAAAAGTGCCACTTTCCCAGTAGCTTATGTCGACCATGTCGCGCCCCGCCTGATCAAAGCGGGGTGCGCTTTCGTTTCCGGAAACACGCCGTTTCCGTTGGGGCCGCAATCGCGCTCCCGAAATTCCCAGCAATCTCCCGACCGGCGCCGCGTGCCGGCCACAATCGCAGGCTCTACTGAGCGCGAGTTTTCGGGAGACGTCTCATGATCGAGCTTCTTGTCATCGTCGGGCTGGCCACCATCGGCATCGTCTTCACCTCCAACCTGGAGGCGGAGGCCGCGCGCAATGGCGGGCGCCGCAAGAAGAAGCGGCGCGGCGAGGAGAGCGAGGGCGGCCTCGGCATCTTCGGCCTCGACATCGCGCGCAAGCTGGGGCGCAAGCCGGCCGAGCCCTTGGGCCACGGCACCGCGGTGCGTCCCTTCGAGGAATGCGTGGAGGAAAGCGACGTCGACGACATCGAGCGCCGTGTGAGCGAGACGCTGGCCGCCGATCGTCGGGAGAGCGGGATGGGGGGCGATGCCCCGATCATGGTGCCCGTCCCGGATCCGGCGCTTGCGGACGTGGCCATCATCGAGGATTTCAACCCCGACGAGGATCGCATCGTGGTGGGCTACGACCCGGAGGCGGGCAATGCGCGCATCCATTTCCAGGAAGACCCGGACTGCCTCGGCGACGTGCGGGTCCTGATGAACGACGTGGTCGTGGCGGTTGTCCCGGATGGGCTGGGTCGCGTGGGCCTGCGCCACATCGAACTGGTGCCCTTCGACGAAATGGACGTGGACGAAGCCGCCTGAGGGATCAGGCGCCGCGGCACATCGGTCACTGTGGATGTGGAGACGGGCCCCGGGGCCCGTTTTCTTGTTTGGAAGGCCCGGCAACGGGGCCGAACGACTGCGTGCGCCCGGTGGCGCTGAGGGGACAGCCGCGTCCCAATGCGCACCGCGTCGCGCCCGTTGGGGCAGATCAGCTTTCGCCGCGGGTCCGGCTGCGTCCGCCGCGCCGCTTGGCCAGCCGTGGCCGGCGCGCGGCGAGGCCCGCCATGATCACGCAGCGCTGTTCGCGGGTCATGGCACTCCAGCCCGCGATCTCGTCCAGCGTGCGCAGGCAGCCGATGCAGAGCTTCTCTTCCGGGTGGATGACGCAGATCTTCACGCAGGGGCTGTCCACCTCGTCGCGTTTCCAGATCTCGTCCGTCATGCACCGGCCTTGATGTTGCGGATCCGGTCGAGGGCGCCCTGAAGGATGTAGGAGGCCGCCACGTGGTCGATCACCTCGGCCCGGCGCCGGCGGGAGGTGTCGGCCTCCAGCAGCGCGCGCTCTGCCGCGACGGTCGAGAGGCGTTCGTCCCAGAAGGTGATCGGGAGCTCCGCCATCCCCTCCAACCGGTTGAAGTTGCGCGCAAAGGCCCGGGTGGACTGGCAGCGCGGCCCCTCGGTCCCGTCCATGTTGCGCGGCAGGCCGAGGACGAGGCCGCCGATGCGGCGCTCCGCGATGATCCGCTGCAACTGCGCGGCATCGACGCCGAACTTCTTGCGCCGCACCGTCTCGAGCGGGGTCGCGACCGACAGGAAGGTGTCGGAGACCGCCACGCCGATGGTCTTGTCGCCAAGGTCGAGCCCGGCGAGCGCCTGCATCGGGGGCAGGGCGGCGATGAAGCTTTCAATCTCTTCGTGGATCATCCGTCGAGCCCCGCATCCTGTCCGGCCTGCTGAATGAGTTTCAGCCCCGCCGGATCCGTGGTGAAGACGCCAAGCGCCTCGTCGCGGATCGCACGCGCGCGGTCCGCATCTCCGAGGACGCCATAGGCGCGGATCAGGCGGGCCCATTCCTCGGCAGTGCCGCCCTGGTTGGCCAGTCGTTCGGCAAGCCCCGAGACCATGCCCTGGATCATCGCCTGGCGGCCCTCGTCGTCAAGTTCGCCCGCGGCGGCGATGTCATCCTCGGAGGGGCCGGGCAGATCGGCGGCGGGCAGGGGCGGCTGGTAGTCGTCGCGCCCGGCGAGCTGCGCGACCTCCATGATCTGCGCCCGGATCGGCGGCACCCATGCGTCCTGCGGGCCGCTCTGGCGCAGCAGCCCGTCCCAGATCCGGAAGGCCAGATCGGGCCGGCCGGTCTGGCGCATCATGAGGCCGAGGTAATATTGCGCGGCGCCGTTCTTGGCATCGCGGGCGAGGGCGGCGCGCACCGCGCGCTCCGCCTCGGGCGAGACATAGCCGCCGGCGGCCAGCACCAGCATGTCGGCGTAATCGGCGTAATCCACCGCAGTGGCCTGCGCGCCGAGGACGCCCAGCAGTTTCTCCTGCGCGGCATAGGCCGCCTTGAAGTTGCCGAGCGCACCCTCGTTACGGGCCAGCAGGCGCAGGCCCTGCTCGTCGCCGGGACGCTGGGCCACGGCCTCGCGCAGGCGGGCCATGAGGTCCTTGTACTCGGCCGGGGCGTCGGTGTCGGCGGCGGCGGGCATCGAGGCCTCGGCAGTGGCCTGATCCGGGCGGCTCTCGCGCAGCTCGCGCGCGGTCTCGATCCGGCCCGCCAGCGGCAGGTCGCCGTAGCCCGGCGCGCCGATCCGCCAGTAGAGCGCCACGGCCCCGCCGATGGTCAGCGCGACCACGGCCAGCATCACCCAGCGGGGCGCATTGCCCACGCCCCCGGCCTTGCCACGCTTGGCATCCGCCGCCAGCAGGCGGCGCGACACCTCGTTGCGGATCCGCTCGGCCTCCTCGGCGGGGATCACGCCGCGGGCGGCGTCGCGTTCGATTTCGGCCAGCTGGTCGCGGTAGACGCGCATGTCGTAATCCGCCGCATCCTGATCCTGCGTCGCGGGGCGCCGCAGCAGGGCAAGGCCCAGCCCGGCCGCCACGGCAAGGGCCATGACAATGATCAGGATCCAGAACAGCATAAACACTCGTCTCCGCGCAGCTTCGGCGCCCGGTGTAGCCGACGGACCCGCGCGGCAAAAGGCATAAACCGGTGTCTTGCGGCTTCGTGAAGCAGCGCGGCCCGTCGCGCTCCGCCATGCGGAAAATGCGCGGACAGCGTCCCGTTTGCGACACGTGTCGCAAGTGCAGCATATTGTGACGGTTTGCGGCGGGGGTATGCTGGCCGAAAACGCCAGTTTGCCAATGCGGCCCCGGACCGGGGAATCGCCCGCAAGAAAGGTCCCTCTGCCGATGAAACGATATTCTGCCTTTGCCATCGCCCGCGAAGCGGCCCGTCACCACACCGGTTGGGAGCGCGCCTGGCGCTCGCCCACGCCCAAGAAGTCCTATGACACGATCATCATCGGCGCCGGCGGTCACGGCCTGGCGACGGCCTACTACCTGGGCCGCAACCAGGGCATCAAGAATGTCGCGATCATCGAGAAGGGCTGGCTCGGCGGGGGCAACACCGGGCGGAACACGACGATCATCCGCTCGAACTACCTTCAGGACAGCTCGGCCGCGATCTACGAGAAGGCGCGCAGCCTCTACGAGGGCCTGAGCCAGGACCTGAACTACAACATCATGTTCAGCCCGCGCGGCGTTCTGATGCTGGCCCAGACCGAACACGAGGTCCGCGGCTACAAGCGCACGGCGATCGCCAACTCGCTGCAAGGCGTGGAGACGGAATTCGTCGGCCCCGAGAAGGTCAAGGAGATCTGCCCGATCATCCGCCTCGACGGGCCGCGGTACCCGGTGCTGGGTGGCCAGTGGCAGCCCCGTGGCGGCACCGCCCGGCACGATGCCGTGGCCTGGGGCTATGCCCGGGCCTGCTCCGACATGGGCATGGACATCATCCAGCAGTGCGAAGTCACCGGTATCCGGCAGGAAAACGGCAAGGTCACCGGCGTCGAGACCACGAAGGGCGAGATCGGCTGTACCCGCCTCGGCATCGTCGTGGCCGGTCACTCGGGCGTGCTGGCCGAAATGGCGGGCTTCCGTCTGCCGGTGGAATCCGTGGCGCTTCAGGCGCTCGTCTCCGAGCCGATCAAGCCCTGCATGGACATCGTCGTCATGGCGAACACGGTGCACGGCTACATGTCGCAATCCGACAAGGGCGAGATGGTGATCGGCGGCGGTGCGGACCAGTTCAACAACTACACGCAGCGCGGCTCCTTCCAGCATGTCGAGGAGACGGTGCGCGCGCTGATCGAGACCTTCCCGATCATCTCGCGGCTCAAGATGCTGCGCCAGTGGGGCGGGATCGTGGACATGACCGGCGACCGCTCGCCGATCATCTCGCAGACGCCGCTGGGGAACACCTACATCAACTGTGGCTGGGGCACCGGCGGCTTCAAGGCGATCCCGGGCTCCGGCTGGGCGATGGCCGACATGATGGCCAAGGGCACCCCCGGGCCTCTTGCGGCCGAATTCGGCCTCGACCGGTTCCGTCAGGGCCGCTTCATCGACGAAAGCGTCGCCGCCGGGGTCGCGCACTGATGCACGGTGCGGCGCTCAGCCAGCGGCGGTCACTCCGCCGCGATCGGACCGTCCTCGCCGTCGGGCAGGGCCGCGCGTGCGGCGCTGCGGGCGTGCTGGACGGCGTCGATATCCCTGAGCGCCTCTGCCGCGGCATTGAGCGAGGCATGGTTGGCGCGCCCGAGGTCCCGGGCCAGCGCCTGCATCGCATCGTGATCGGCGAGGGCCAGACCGGGCATCGCCACGGCGGCGAAATGGGTCATCCCGTTGCGCATGGCGGTGTGGAAGATCTGGCTACGCGCCATGTCGCGGTCGAGCCCGTTTGCCGCCAGCCCGAAATACAAAGGCCGCGCCTCGTCAGCGCGGCCGGGCAGTCGGGCCAGAAGGACGTAAAGGCCGGGCTCCTGCGGCAGGTCCCTCAGCGAGGGATAGACGCGGAAGCTCACCCGGCGTTCCCGCGGCGGGGCCGTGGTGAAATGGATCGTGCGGGTCTGTGTGGTGTCGGTCGTCATGGCATGCTCTCCCTGCCAGTGCCCGATTATCTGCGTGTCTCTGCTGATCATGATGCCACAAAATGTTGTAGTTTTGTAAACGCGTCCCGCAAAAACTGTTGCCTGAACACCGTTTTGCCTGTTTCTGTGGCAGAACGCGCAACCTATGCGAAAGGTTCCCGCACCGGCGGCCATCCGCTGGCGTCGGGTCTGCCGTTCGGCTGCGTGGGGAACCGGGACGCGGGTCATCACGTTTCGGTGCCGAAGCTAATCACACCGGAGGGCCCGTCATGGCCGAGTATCACAACACGACCGAGCAGCGTTCCGGCGGCGGCGCTGTCATTGCCTTCATCGTCGGCGGCCTTGTCGTCGCGGTCGGCATCATCGCCTATGTCGTCCTTGGCGGCGACACGATGGGCGGCGACCGTGGCGGTGCCTCGGGCGGAAACATCGAGATCAACGCAACCGCGGACAGTTCTGCAGGTGACGCCGATGGCGCGGCCGCAGCTGAAAGCGGCTCTGATGGCGCCGAAGCCGCAGCCGGGGCAACCGGCAGCGACGGCGCGACCGCAGCCGCTGGCGCCTCGGGCAACTGATCACCTGACCATTGGGCTGCGCCCGCGCGCGCGCCCTGCGATTGCTGCAATCGTCACGGGGTCCCGACCGCTGGTCCGGGGCCCCGAACTGCGTCCTGCAATCGGCGCGGTTCAGGAAAAATTCAACCTTTCCCGGAACTTTGCCTGCCAACCTCGCGTTCTTTCCCCACTGCCTGGGAAGACGGAGGTTTACGAATGGCACAATCTGGTAACGGGTCCAGCACCACGCTCGGCTTCATCGTCGGCGCGCTTGTCGTCGTCGTCGCGGGGCTTGTCTGGTTCATATATTCCGGCGGGGATGTCCCCGGCGCGGATGAGCCCGAAATTCAGATCGACTTGCCAGACGGCAACTAAGTCCTTCCCTGTCCCTTACCTGACCTCAAGGGCCGGCGCCGCGTGCGTCGGCCCCTTTTTGCGTCCGCACATCCCTTCCCAGACCTCTCTCAAGACCGGAGATCGCCCATGCTGATCCTCACATGTCCCCATTGCGGCGTCACTGCCGAGGAAACCGAGTTCCACGCCGGTGGCGAGGCGCATCTCAAGCGCTACGGGCCCGGCTCCTCCGACGCGGATTTCGAGGATTACATGTTCAACCGGGTGAACCCGAAGGGCGTGCACTTCGAACGGTGGCGCCACGTCTATGGCTGCGGCAAGTGGTTCCACGCCGCGCGCTGCACCGCGACGCTCGAGGTTTTCGGCACCTATCCCGCGCAGACCCATCAGCCCCCCGAGGCGCTGCTGGACACCATTCGCCAGAAACGTCCGGGCTGGTCCTGGCGCGACTTTTCCTGAGGCAGCAGACCTGATGGCCCTTCATCTGAACACCAAGACCACAAAGGGGACCCCGGCATGAGCACCAGACTGGCCACCGGCGGCCGCCTGCTGAACCGCGGCGCCGCGTATTCCTTCTCCTTCAACGGCGCGTCCTTCCGCGGCTACGAGGGCGACACGCTTGCCTCGGCGCTGTTGGCGAACGACCAACTTCTGATGGGGCGGAGCTTCAAGTATCACCGCCCGCGCGGCCCCGTTGCCTCGGGCGCGGAAGAGCCCAACGCGCTCGTCGGCCTCGGCGAAGGTGCGAGCTTCGAGCCGAACCAGCGTGCCACCACGACCGAGCTTTTCGACGGCCTCAAGGCACGCAGCCAGAACCATTGGCCGAGCCTCGATTTCGACGTGGGCGTGGTGAACAACTCGCTCTCGCGTTTCCTGCCCGCAGGGTTCTACTACAAGACCTTCATCGCGCCCCGGCCGTTCTGGAAGCACCTTTACGAGCCGATCATCCGTCATTCGGCAGGTCTCGGCGCTGCGCCGAAGGACCTCGACGAAGACCGTTACGAGCATTTCTATGCTTTCTGCGACGTGCTGGTCATCGGTGGCGGGATCGCCGGTCTGACCGCAGCCCTTGCTGCCGGTGAGGCAGGCGCCCGGGTCATCCTGATGGAACAGACCGCCCATTGGGGCGGGCGCACGCCGGTGGACGGCGGCACGATCGGCGGCGTCGCGGCGCAGGCCCATATCGACGCGCTCGTCGCCAAGCTGGAGACGCTGCCCAATGTGACCATGCGCCTGCGCTGCATGGGCTCGGGCGTCTACGATCATGGCTATGCGCTCGGCTACGAGCGTCTGACCGATCACGCCCCGCGCAACATCGGGCCCCGTCACCGCCTGTGGCGCGTCCGAGCCGCACGGATCGTGACGGCCACCGGTGCCATCGAGCGGCCGCTGGCCTTCGCGGGCAATGACGTGCCGGGCGTGATGCTGGCCTCGGCGCTGCGCGACTACGTGGTGAACTATGCCGTCTCGCCGGGTGACCGGGTGCTGGTGGTCACCAACAACGACGACGCCTATCGCACCGCGCTTGCGGTGAAGGCGGCCGGTTTGACGGTGCCAGCGATCATCGATGCCCGTCCGAACGGCGGCGGCGCTCTGGCAGCCGAGGCCGAGGCCGCGGGCATCACCGTGCGCAAGGGTATGGGCATCGCCAAGGTCGAGGGTGGCAAGCGCGTCACCGGGGCTGCGATCTGCGCGCAGGCCGGCGAAGGGTCCGTGCTGGAGACGATCCCCTGCGACGCCATCGCCATGTCGGGCGGCTGGTCTCCGGTCGTGCACCTCTGGTCGCACTGCGGGGGCAAGCTGCTCTGGGACGAGGCGACCGCCATGTTCCGCCCCGATCCCACGCGTCCGCCGCTGGGGGTCGACGGGCAGGGCTATGTCCTGACCGCGGGCAGCGCCTCGGGCCCGATGGGTCTGGCCGAGGTTCTGGCTGATGCGGTCGAGGTGGGGGCGCAGGCCGTGACCGGCGCGGGCTTCACCGCCGCCGCAGGCGAGGTGCCCGCGGTCGAGATCGCCGCCGAGAGCGCGCTGGAGCCGGTCTGGATGATGCCGCAGGGCGCCGAGTACAAGTTGCGTTCCAAGGCGTGGCTCGACTTCCAGAACGACGTGAAGGTCTCGGACGTCCAACTGGCGGCCCGCGAGGGCTACGAGAGCGTCGAGCATACCAAGCGCTACACCACGCTCGGCATGGCCACGGATCAGGGGAAACTTTCCAACATCAACGGTCTGGCGGTGCTGTCGCAGGCGCTGAACGCACCGATCCCGCAGGTGGGCACCACCACCTTCCGGCCGCCCTACACGCCGATCTCCTTCGGGGCGATCGCGGGGGCTGCCCGCGGCGACGTGTTCCAGCCGCTGCGCCGGACCCCGATCCACGAGTGGCTCGACAACCACGGCGCGGACTGGGAGCCGGTCGGCCAGTGGCGGCGGCCGTTCTGCTTCCCGAAAGCGGGCGAGAGCCGCCACGCGGCCGTGGACCGCGAGGTGAAGGCCACCCGCGCCAGCCTCGGCCTGCTGGATGCCTCAACGCTGGGCAAGATCCTCGTGAAGGGCCCCGATGCGGGCCGCTTCATGGACATGCTCTACACCAACATGATGTCGACGCTGAAACCGGGGCGCTGCCGCTATGGCCTGATGTGCAACGAGAACGGTTTCCTCATGGACGATGGCGTGGTCGTGCGGCTGGATGAGGACACGTTCCTGTGCCACACCACCACCGGCGGGGCCGAGCATATCCATGCCCACATGGAGGAATGGCTTCAGACCGAGTGGTGGGACTGGAAGGTCTACACCGCCAACGTGACCGAGCAATACGCGCAGATCGCCGTGGTCGGCCCCAAGGCGCGCAAGCTTCTGGAGAAGCTGGGCGGGCAGGGCGTCTCGGGCGAGGAGTTCCCCTTCATGACCATGAAGGACCTCACCCTCGGCGGGATCGCCGTGCGGGCCTTCCGGATCTCCTTCTCGGGCGAGCTCAGCTACGAGATCGCGGTGCCGGCCTCCAAGGGCCTCGCGCTCTGGGAGGCGATCTGGGACGCCGGTCAGGAGTTCGGGATCACCCCCTACGGGACCGAGGCGCTGCACGTGCTGCGGGCCGAGAAGGGCTTCATCATGATCGGCGACGAGACCGACGGCACCGTGATCCCGCAGGATCTGGGACTGCACTGGGCGATCTCGAAAAAGAAAGAGGATTACATCGGCAAGCGGGCGCAGGCGCGCAGCTTCATGGACAATCCGAACCGCTGGTCGCTGGTCGGTCTGGAAACCGTCGATGGTTCGGTCCTGCCGGAGGGCTCTCTTGCGGTGGCCGAGGGCGACAATGCCAACGGTCAACGGAACACGCAGGGCCGCGTGACCTCGACCTACCATTCGCCCACGCTGGGCCGGGGCATCGCCATGGGCCTCGTGCTGCACGGGCCCGACCGCATGGGCGAGGTGCTGGACTTTGCCGACGGCAGCGGCGGCTTCATCAAGGCGAAGATCGTGGATCAGGTCTTCTTCGACAAGGACGGGGACAAGCAGAATGTCTGACGCGAAATCCGTGACGCCCCTTCAGGGCGCGAAATTCGACGGCATCGCCACGGTGCAGGAGATCGGCCCGCGCGGCATGATCACCCTGCGCGGCGACCTCTCGGACGCCACCTTCGCGGCGGCGGTCGAGGCGGTCACCGGCTGCACCGTTCCGGCGCAGCGCAAGGCCTCCCTCGCGGGGGGCAACGCGGTGCTCTGGATGACCCCGGACGAGCTGATGCTGATGCTGCCCGCGGGCAGCGTGGCCGGCGCGCTGGAGACGCTGGCCGATAAGCTGGCGGGCGTGCATCACCTTGCCGCCGACGTGAGCGATGCCCGGGCGCTGTTCCGGCTCTCCGCGCCCGGTACGGCTGCGCGTGAAGTGCTGGCGCGGCTGGCGCCGGTCGACCTCGCGCCCGGCCAGTTCGGGCCCGGAGACCTGCGCCGCACCCGTGTGGGGCAGGTGGCCGCGGCCTTTGTCATGGTCGAGGAAGGGGTCTTCGAACTGGTCTGCTTCAGGTCCGTGGCGCGCTATGTCTTCGACCTGCTGGCGGATGCCTGTGGCGAGACCACCGCGCAGCCGGTGTTCTGAGGGTTTTGGCCCCTGACGGGGGGCTGTTGATGCAGGAAGCGGGCGGCTCAGGGCCGCCCGTTTTCGTTTGGTCTGGAGGATTGGTCTAGCCCCCCGGGGAGATCAGCGACGTTTGGTGAAAGACTTTGACCGCAGACAGGCAGCGGCACATATGCCATTCAGCGGACTTCACCGGTCCTGTCTCTCGACAGCGCGGGACAAGGCCGCAGGCCGCCGCGCATCGCCGGCGCGCCCCCACGCGGCGGCGATTTGGTGAGGCTGGGTGGTCCCTTGAGGAGACACGATATGATTGGCTGACATAAACTGCTCGCCAGCAAGGGCTGGATCGCCTCCGCGCGCGCCGTCGATGCGCGGCTTCGTGGGTGTGGAGGGCAGGGCACGGTGGTTGGCTTGAAGCCTCGCCAGACCCACGGTCGCCGGTGGAACGCGGCTGCGGCGCAGATGCCCCGTCTCCCCGCTCTGGCGGGCTTTTCAAACGCACCGGGCCATGCTACGCGGGCCACGCTATTTCAGGGGTGGGCACAGGGCCCGCCCTCTCATCTATGGACAAGAGGCAGACCATGGCCACCGAACGCACCCTCTCGATCATCAAACCCGATGCAACCAAGCGCAACCTGACCGGCAAGATCAACGCCAAGTTCGAAGACGCCGGCCTGCGCATCGTCGCCCAGAAGCGCATCCAGCTGACCCCCGCCCAAGCCGGCAAGTTCTACGAAGTGCACGCCGAGCGTCCCTTCTACGGCGAACTCTGCGACTTCATGGCCTCGGGCCCGGTCGTCGTGCAGGTGCTGGAAGGCGAAGGCGCCATCGCGAAGAACCGCGAAGTCATGGGCGCAACCAACCCCGCCGACGCGGCCCCCGGCACCATCCGCGCCGAATTCGCTGAATCGGTCGGCGAGAACTCGGTCCACGGCTCCGACGCACCGGAAACCGCGGCAGAAGAAATCGCCTACTTCTTCTCCGGCCTCGAATTGGTCGGCTAAGGCTCTGCCTTACCGGTCCGGCGCGCGCCTCGCGCCGGACCCCTCCGGGCCCGTTTTTCCGCCCGAAGCTGCCGCCTCCGGCCCTACCGTGCCGGGTCCGGCCCATGGTGCGCCTCCCGCGGATTGCGGCGCTCTCCTCCGATTTGCCTGCTGCTCTTTTTCGCGCACGATGCGCGGCTCCCTGCCATTGCGGCGCTGCTTTGACCGTTTTTCCGGCTGTCGCCTTGAGTTGCAGACCCGTCCATGGGAAAGCCTTGCAACCCCCCGGGACTTCTGAGACTCAGTAAAAAACAACGGAGCGCCAGAGACATGGCAGACCTCACCTCCACATTCGACGCCAAGCTCGCGGCCCTGCTGGGCCAGATCTACCCCGAAGAGAACATCGGGGAGCTGGCAGAGAAGATCGTGGAGGCCTTCTGGCCCGAGGGCACGACCATGCGCAAGCGGGGCCGGGTGCCCGGCAACCGCCAGTGGTCGGAACGCGACGCGCTCGTGATTACCTACGGCAATTCCATCGTCGACGGCCAGCACAAGCCGCTGGACCTGCTGCGCGATTTCCTCCACGCCCACCTGGCGGGCGTGATCAACGGCGTACATATCCTGCCGTTCTTCCCCTTCACCTCGGACGACGGCTTCTCGGTCACCGATTACCGGGCGGTGAACCCGGTGCTGGGGGAATGGAGCGACATCAAGCGCATCGGGACCGAGTTCCTGCTGATGTCGGACCTCGTGCTGAACCACGTGTCCTCGCAGTCGAACTGGTTCAACGCCTACCGGCAGGGCCATCCGCCCTACGACAAATTCTTCTTCGAAGCCTCGCCGGAGGATGACCTCTCGATGGTGGTGCGGCCCCGGACCCATCCGCTGCTGCGCGAGGTCGAGACCGCCATGGGCACGCGCCACGTCTGGTGCACCTTCAGCCATGACCAGGTCGACCTCGACTTCCGCAACCCCGAAGTGCTGCTGGAATTCCTGCGGGTCATGCGCCTGCACATGCAGAACGGCGTGCGGATCGTGCGGCTGGACGCGGTGGCCTTCATCTGGAAGGAGATCGGCACCAAGTCGATCCACCTGCCGCAGACCCATGCCATCGTGCGCCTGATGCGCCACCTTGCGGATTTCGCGGTCGAGCCACTGATCCTGCTGACCGAGACCAACGTGCCGAACCAGGAGAACCTGAGCTACTTCGGCAACCGCAACGAGGCCCACGCGGTCTACAACTTCTCGCTGCCGCCGCTGGTGCTGCACGCGATGATGTCGGGCACCGCGAAGAAGCTGATCCGCTGGCAGGGCTCGATGCCGCCGGCGCAGATGGGCTGTGCCTACCTGAACTTCACCGCCTCCCACGACGGGATCGGGATGCGGCCCGCGGAGGGCATCCTGAAGCCCGAGGAGCAGGAGCAGGTGATCCAGACCGTGCGCGACAACGGCGGACGGGTCTCGATGCGGGCGCTGCCCGGCGGCGGCGAGAGCCCCTACGAGCTGAACATCACCTGGTTCGAGGCCATGAAGGGCACCTTCAAGGGCGAGGACGGGCACCAGTTCGAACGCTTCCTCGCCTCGCAGACGCTGGTCATGGCGCTGGAAGGGATCCCGGCCTTCTACATCCACTCGCTGCTCGGCACGCCCAACGACATCGAGGGTGTCGAGAAAACCGGCCACAACCGGGCGATCAACCGGCACCGCTGGGATTACGACCGGCTGCAGGCGCTTCTCGAGGATCCGGAGACCACCCAGGCCCGGGTGCTGACCGAGATGAAGCGCCGCATTGCCGTGCGCCGGCGCCAGCGCGGCTTCCACCCCAATGCGACGCAGTTCACGCTGCAGCTGGATGACCGGATCTTCGGCCTCTGGCGCCAGTCGATCGACCGCGACCAGTCGATCTTTGCCCTGCACAACGTGTCGGACGAGGCGCTGGAGCTGGAACCCAGCAGCATCAACCTGATCGACGGGGAATCCTGGGTCGACATCCTGAGCGACGAGGAAATCGACCCCACCGGCGGGCCCATTCCCTTCGCGCCTTACCAGTGCCGCTGGATCACCAACCGCGGGTGATCCGGGCCGCGTCACCCGGCGCGCCGACCTTGCAAAGCTGACAGTGGAGAGCTGGCCGGAAAATGCGCATTTTCCGGTCCGTTTTCTTTGAAGAAAACGGGCAGGGCGGGGATGTCTGTGCGGCCTTTGGGGGCTCCGGGCCCCTCTCCGGGGCGAGAACAGTTTTCGAAAATTCTTCTCAAAATTCTTCGAAGAATTTTGGAGCGCAGTTTGGGGGCCGTCGGCCCCCTCTTGCGGGCGATGCCCGCAATTCACCCCCGAGGATATTTGGGAACAGTGGATGTCAGTCGGTAGAGAGCGCGACCGGGAGGGGGCGGATCTTCAGGCGGGAAATGCGGTTGTCCTTGCGGCCCAGCACCTCGAAGCGGAAGCCGTGGAAGGAGAAGACCTGGCCCACGGTGGGGATCGATTGCGCCTCGTGGATCACGAGGCCGGCGATCGTGTTGGCCTCGTCGTCGGGCAGAGTCCATTCCATCGCGCGGTTCAGGTCGCGGATCGTCATGGCGCCGTCGACGATGAACTGGCCGTCCTCGGACTTGCGGATCGCATGTTCGGCCAGCGGGTCGAACTCGTCGGTGATCTCGCCCACGATCTCCTCGAGGATGTCCTCCAGCGTGATCAGGCCTCGCAGTGAGCCGTATTCGTCCACCACGAGGGCGAAATGCGAGCGCATGTGCAGGAACTGGCGCATCTGCTCGTCCAGCGTCGTGGTATCGGGCACGAAGTAGGGCTTCATCATCACGTCGTTCAGCGAGAAGTTCTTCAGGCTGGAAGCGAGATCGCTGGCCTCGGCGGCGAGGCGGTGCATGAGCCGGGCGAGATCCTTGGCGTGGACCACGCCGATGACGTTCTCGGGCTCGCCCTTGTAGACCGGCAGGCGGGTGTGGGGGCTCTCGATCGACTGGGCGAGGATCGCCTCGGCCGAGTCGTCGGCGTTCACCATTTCGATCTGCGAGCGGTGCAGCATGATCTCCTCGACCGTCCGGTCGGAGAGGTCGAGTGCGCCGAGGATCCGGTCGCGGTCCTCCTTCTCCACCACGCCCTCGGAATGGCCGAGGTTGAGGGCACCGGCGATTTCCTCGCGCACGGCAAGGACGTTGCTGTCGGGATCGATGCGCACGCCGAAGAGCCGCAGCACGCCGCGCACCAGCACCTGTACGGCGGCCACGATGGGGGCGAAGAGCTTGACGATGATCGAGATCGGACGGGCCACGCGGGCGGCGGCGACCTCGGCGTTGGTGATGGCGTAGGTCTTGGGCAGCACCTCGGCGAAGATCAGCACGAGGAGCGTCATCACCAGCGTGGCAAGCGCCACGCCGCCGTCGCCGAGCACCCGGGTGAAGAGCGCGGTCGCCAGCGAGGTGGAGAGGATGTTGACGAGGTTGTTGCCGAGCAGGACCGAGCCGATCAGCCGTTCGTTGTCCTCGGTGATGGAGAGCGCCTGTTCGGCCGCGCGCGAGCCCTTGTCGGCCTGGGCGCGGAGCTTGCCGCGCGAGGCGGCGGTCAGCGCCGTCTCGGAGCCCGAGAAGAAGGCGGACAGCACCAGAAGCCCGAGGATCGCCGCGGTGGTGAGCCAGAAGGCAGTGTCGATCTGAGAGGTGATGTCGTCCATGTCGGTCCCGAAAAAAGGTGCGTGAGGCTCACCCGGTTATGGGGCCGGGGGCGGCGGCATTCAAGGTTTTGGCTACGGCCTGCGGCCCGTCTGTGGCCCCCTGTGGCCTGTCAGAGACCCATCGGTTCCCCGCGGGGCCAGAGGCCGTGGCGGGGCGGCTCAATCACGATCCGGTGGCAAAGGTTCGCGGGCAAGCGGATGGTGTGTCTCGACCAGGTCGCGGAGACGCTCGTCGAGGACGTGGGTGTAGATCTCGGTGGTCGAGAGATCGGCGTGGCCCAGCAGGGTCTGGATCGCCCTCAGGTCGGCGCCGCCCGCCAGCAGATGGGTCGCGAAGGCATGGCGCAGCACGTGCGGCGTGACCCGGTCGGGATTGATCCCGGCGGCCAGGGCGATTTCCTTGATCAGCAGGTAGAACCGGTGCCGGGTCAGGTGACCGTCCTTGCCGCGCGAGGGAAACAGGAAGCGCGAGACCGGCTTGCCCTTGAGCCGCGCGACCTCCTCGGCGGCGTCGCGGGTGGTCAGCCAGCGGGCCAGTGCGGCGCGCGCGGGATCGGAGAGCGGCACGAGCCGCTCCTTGCCGCCCTTGCCCATGACCAGAAGCATCCGCGGATCGCCCCGGGCCGCGGAGACCGGAAGCGAGACAAGCTCGGTCACCCGCATGCCCGTGGCATAGAGCAATTCCACGAGGCAGGTGTTGCGCAGGGCGTCGTCATCGGTGCGCCCATGGTCGCGGGCGGCGGTGAGCAGGGCCGAGACATCCTCCACCGTCAGGGTCTTGGGCAGGCGCTTGTCACGGCCCGGCCCCGCGATCTGGATCGCCGGGTTGTCGCCACGCCAGCCCTCGTCGAAGGCAAAGCGGTAGATCTGTTTCAGTGCCGAGAGACGCCGCGCCCGTGTCGCGCGCGAGAGGCCCTCCGCCTCGCAGGAGACGAGGTAGCCCTCCACGTCGGCGCGCTGTGCCTCCGTCAGGCCGGGGCCGTTGCGCTCCAGCCAGCGGGCGGCATCGGTGAGGTCGCGGCCATAGGCCAGCAGCGTGTTGCGCGCAGCGCCCCGCTCGGCGGCCTGCGCCTCCAGAAAGGCGGAAATCCAGTGATCAGCCTTGGCCATGGTGCTGCTCTCAGCCGCGCCGGTCGAGCAGCAGCAGCTGCAAGGCGGCCTGCCGGGCGGTGTCCTCGAGGCCCACGGCGCGGAAGGAAGCGATGGCGGCGGGCGTGTCGGAAAGATCTCCGTTGGCGGCGCGTCCGTAGAGCGCCATGGCACGCAGGATCGCCTCGCCAAGATGGCCCGTGGCGATGCGCTCGCTGATCTCGGCGGGCGGCTGGGTTGCGGGATCGAAGCCGGCGGCCACGGCGCGGCCAAGGGCACTGGTGGCGCGGACCTCGCCCGGGGCGCCACTGGCAAGCGCGGCAAGGAAACGCTCCTCGGCGGTCTCCGGGGGCAGGGCACCGGCAGTGGCCTCGTAGCCGGGCGAGAGCAGCGAGACGCGGTAGGCGGTGCTGCGCCCCGCGGGGCCGGGCAGCGGGCCGATGTCGCGCAGCTGCGGGCCGTAAAGGCGTGCGAAGGGCACCTCCAGCCGGGCATCGGCCATGGCGCGGTAAGCCGGCCCGAGAGCGGTGGAAATCGCGGAGGTATCTCCGGCCTGAAGCGCCCGGTCGAAGCGCTGCACGGCCTGCACCCGGTCCCAGATCCCGCCCGAGGCGGCGGGCCGCCGGTCGGTATAGAGGCCGAGCAGCCGGTTCTCGGACATGGCGCCCGTCTGGGCCAGCCGTTCGGCGGCCTCAAGCTCGGCCCGCCAGCCCGAGAGGCCGCGCAGGTCCGACATCGCGTAGGGCCGGGGCAGGCTGGAGGCATTGATCGGCTGGCCGATGCTTTCCTGCAGGGCGAAGATCAGCGGCGTGATCTGCGCCGGCGGCGGCAGGGGGATCGCCTCTTCCGCGAGGGCGGGATCGAGGTACTGCCCCAGCAGCCGGTTCTCGGAGGAGGTGAGATCGCCAAGGGCGCCCGCGCTCACCAGCGTGACGGCGGCGGCGTTCCAGTCATCACCCCGCGCCTGACAGTAGACGAGCGCGGCATAGGAGGGCGCCAGATCCGGACGCTGCCGCATGGAGCCACAGGCGATATCCTCCTGACCGGCCAGCAGCGAGAGGTCGAACCAGCGGTGGAAGAGGCCCGCATGGCTCTCGGGCCCGGCGCGTTCGATCAGCGCAAGCGCGGGGTTCACCGCGCCAAGTTCGGTCAGCTTGTCGATCCGGGCCATCAGCAGCGGCGCGCCGCGTCCGGCATCGGCGGGCGGTTCGGCCTCGGCAAGGAGGAGCGTATAGAGCAGCGACTGCATGGCCGGGAGCTGCGCCACGTCGAGGGCGGCGATCTGGCGGATCAGCGACTGGCTCTGCGACCGCTGCCAGATGTCGCCGGGCAGGCCGGTCACGCTCTGCGGCAGCAGGCCGACGGCGCCGAGATGTACCTCGTCCAGCGGGGTGACGGCCACGTCCGGCGCCGTGGCGGTGCGGCTCACCGGCGGTTCTGCTGGGACGGGCAGCTTGGGCAGGGCGGCGGGGCTGGAGAGCCATTCGATCGCTGAGATCGGCGAGGGGCCCTGCGCCGGCGAGGCCGAGGCCGGAGACACGGGGGCCGACATGGAGGTTTGGGCCGCCGCGGGCACCGCGGCAGCCAAAATCGCTGTCAGGAGAAGCGCTTGGGCGCTACTGGGCATCGAGCTCCACCGGGATACGGATCTCATCGGCGGGCGGAGAGAAGTCCGCGCCGAAGAAAGGTCCGATGTAGGCATAGGCCACCAGGGCAATGAAGAGAAGGATTGCGAGATAAAACAGCCACTTGATGACTCGCCACATGATTTCTGCCCCGGTTTGTCTGCTTCTTTCGGGAACTTATAACTGGCCTTTTGCACAAGATCACGTCATTGAGGCGCGAGTAACGGAAATTTGGCAAATGATGGCCGAGAACGGCGCGGGGGGCATGGGCTGGACGCTGAAAAAAACGGTAGTGCTGGTGGGGATGATGGGGGCCGGAAAGACGGCCGTCGGCAAGGCCCTGGCAGCGGAGCTTGAGGCACCTTTCGTCGATTCGGACGCGGAGATCGAAGCCGCGGCACAGATGACGATCTCCGAGATATTTGCACGGGACGGCGAGGGGTTCTTCCGCAAGAAGGAAACCCAGGTGATCGGCCGCCTGCTGGATCTCGACGATACGGGCGGGCGCATTCTCTCCACCGGCGGCGGCGCCTTCATGCAGCCGCAGAACCGCGAGATGATCTCTCGGCGCGGGGTTTCGGTCTGGCTGAAGGCCGATCTGGACCTGCTCTGGCGCCGGGTGAAACACCGCGACAGCCGTCCGCTGCTGCGCGCGCCCGATCCCTATGGCACGCTCAAGGGTCTCTACGAGGCGCGGGTGCCGACCTATGCGCTCGCCGATCTGACGGTCGAGACGCAGCCGGCATATAGTATCGACGAGACCTGTGCCCTTGTGGTGAAGGCGCTGCAATCGCGGCCCGATGTGCTGGAGAAAAGATGAGCGATCCCAGAACCTTGCGCGTCGACCTTGGCGAGCGTTCCTATGACATCCGCATCGGTACCGGCCTGCTGGCCCGCGCGGGCGAGGAGATCGCACCGCTGCTGAAACGGCCCCGTGTGGCGGTGGTGACCGATGAGAACGTGGCTGCGCTGCACCTCGATGCCCTGCGTGAGGGGTTGGCCGCCGCGGGGATCGAGATGGTGGCCCTGACGCTGCCCGCGGGCGAGGCGACGAAAAGCTGGCTGCACTTCACCCGCACCGTGGAATGGCTGCTGGAGCAGAAGGTCGAACGGCGCGACGTGGTCGTGGCCTTCGGCGGTGGGGTGATCGGCGATTTGGCTGGCTTTGCCGCGGCCGTGCTGCGGCGCGGCGTGCGTTTCGTGCAGATCCCGACCTCGCTTCTGGCGCAGGTGGACAGCTCGGTGGGGGGCAAGACCGGGATCAACGTCGCGGCGGGCAAGAACCTCGTCGGCGCCTTCCACCAGCCGAGCCTCGTGCTGGCGGATATCGACGTCCTCGGCACGCTGACCCCGCGCGATTTCCTCGCAGGCTACGGCGAAGTGGTGAAATACGGGCTGCTCGGGGACGAGGCCTTCTTCGACTGGCTCGAGGAGATGGGCCCGAAACTGGCCTCCGGCGACGTCGAGGCCCGGACCGCCGCCGTGACCCGCGCCTGCGAGATGAAGGCCGAGATCGTGGCTCGTGACGAGACGGAGCAGGGCGACCGTGCGCTGCTGAACCTCGGCCATACCTTCTGTCACGCGCTGGAGGCGGCGACGGGCTATTCCGACCGTCTCTATCACGGCGAAGGCGTCGCGGTGGGGTGCGCCCTGGCCTTCGAACTGTCGTCGCGTCTGGGGCTCTGCGCGCAGGAAGCGCCGAGCCGGGTGCGCGCGCACCTGCGCGACATGGGCATGAAGGTGGACCTTGCCGATATTCCGGGCGATCTGCCGGACGCGGAGGGGCTGCTTGCGCTGATGGCGCAGGACAAGAAGGTGGTGGACGGTCAGCTGCGGTTCATCCTTGCGCGCGGCATCGGGCAGGCCTTCGTGACGGCCGATGTGCCGCGCGAAACGGTCTTTAAGCTTCTGGATGATGCGATGCTCGCAAGGCGCTGATAAGTCTAGAAAAAGCGCTATGCTTAAAGTAACGCTTTAAATCTTAGAGCTGTCTATCCGCCGGGGCGCGCTTGGTCTCGTGCGAAACATCGCCCCGGCCTCCGCGCCGCGAACGCCCGTGCAACGGACCCGTGACCCCGGGACTACCGCGCCGCAGCGACGTGCTTGCGCCGTCCTGCCAAGGCGTTAACAATTCCACCGTCCAGTCCGGAGGAACCGAGATGATCACGCCCGCCTATTGCGTCATGATGGCCCGCTACAACGCGTGGCAGAACTGGCAGCTGCGGGAGGTGATGGAGCGCCTCGACAGTGCTGCGCTTACCGAGGATCGCGGCGCCTTCTTCGGCTCGATCCTTGGCACGGCGAACCATATCCTCTGGGCGGACCAGATGTGGATGTCGCGGTTCGCTGACCTGCCGAAACCGGAGGTCGTGCAGAAGGAGAGCGGGGGCTTCACCCCGAACGTCGAGGTCTGGAGCCGCGAGCGTCTGCGCATGGATGCGGCGATCCGGGACTGGAGCGAGGGCCTCGGCCCGGAGGACGTGCTGGGCGAGCTGACGTGGTACTCCGGCGGGATCAAGGCCGAGGTCCGGGCCAACCGGGCGCAGTTGTTCACCCACATGTTCAACCACCAGACCCACCATCGCGGACAGATCCACGCCATGCTGACGACCATCGGACGGGACCCCGGTGTGACAGACCTGGCCTTTCTTCCGGAGACCGGCCCCTGGCTCTGATCCGGGCCACTGTCGCGGAAACGGACAACAATATTCGGGCTTCCCTTACGAAAACGTGATTTTCGACATGACGAATGTCGGTTTCCCGCTATGTGATGCCGTGCGCGTGTTTCCGCGCACGTCGCGGGCGACGTAGGGTTAACGGACGATCCATTTCATCCAACGCCCGTCGCCTGCGCCCCATCGCGGACACGGGTTCCGATCATGCGCCGTCAGCCGGGACACCAGATCCTGCGGGCGCGGAAAAGGAGGGAGTTATTTGTTTTCCAAGTTAATGGTCCCAGTTGACCTCACCCATGCAGACCGGCTTTCCCGGTCCCTGTCCTGCGCGGCTGACCTCGCGCGGCACTACGGCGCGCCGATCGTCTATGTCGGCGTCACCTCGCCCAACCCGGGGTCGATCGCCCACAACCCGGCGGAATATGCCGAGAAGCTGGCCGCATTCGCCGCCGCGCAGGCGACCGAATTCGGCCACGAGGCCACCGCCCATGCGATCACCAGCCACGATCCCACGATCGACCTCGACCGGACGCTGCTGAAGGCGGTGGACGAGGTGGGCGCCGATCTCGTCGTCATGGCGAGCCATCTTCCCAATCTCACCGATTACATCTGGCCGTCGAACGGCGGGACCATCGCGGGCCATTCCAAGGCCTCGGTCCTCGTCGTGCGCGGCTGAGCAACAACAAGAGAGGAAACCGGCCATGGCCGATGAATCCACCAACCAGGGCATTCCCGAGCCGGAAGGCCACGTGAATGCCATCGATACCGAATACGAGATCGGACAGGACAATATCGACGGCAATGTCGGGCCCTTCGGCTTCGACATCCACAACCCCGTCTTCCTGATCTCGGGCGTCGCCATCGTGGCCTTCGTGTTCTACACGCTCGCGCTGCCGGAACAGGCGGGGTCCGTCTTCACCTGGCTCTTCAACACGGTAACCAAGTCCTTCGACTGGTTCTTCCTGGGCGCGGCGAACATCTTCGTCATCTTCTGCCTCGTCCTCATCGTCACGCCGCTCGGCAAGGTGCGCCTCGGCGGGGCGGAGGCGACGCCGGATTATACCTACATCGGCTGGTTCGCGATGCTCTTCGCGGCCGGTATGGGCATCGGCCTGATGTTCTACGGCGTGTCCGAACCGCTCACCCACTTCTCGACCTCCCTCGGGGGCACCACGGTCGAGAACGGCGTGCGGACCGACTGGGCGCCGCTCGGCGGGGCCGAGGGCGACGAGGCGGCGGCGATCCGGCTCGGCATGGCGGCGACGATCTTCCACTGGGGCCTGCACCCCTGGGCGATCTACGCGGTCGTGGCGCTGAGCCTTGCGCTCTTCAGCTTCAACAAGGGCCTGCCGCTGACGATCCGCTCGGCCTTCTACCCGATCCTGGGTGAAAAGGTCTGGGGCTGGCCGGGCCACATCATCGACACGCTGGCGGTCTTTGCCACGCTCTTCGGCCTCGCGACCTCGCTGGGCTTCGGGGCGACGCAGGCAAACGCGGGCCTGAACGAGCTCTTCGGCGTGCCGATCGGCTCCTCGACGGAGGTGATCCTGATCTCGGCCATTACCGCCGTGGCGCTGATCTCGGTGTTGCGCGGCCTCGACGGGGGTGTGAAGATCCTCTCCGAGATCAACATGGGGCTGGCCTTCGTCCTGCTGCTCTTCACGCTGCTGGCAGGCCATACGCTGGCGATCCTCACGGGCTTCGGGGACTACCTGCTGGCCTATATCGAGTACCTTCCGGCGCTCTCGAACCCGGTCGGCCGCGAGGACGTGAACTTCATGCAGGGCTGGACGTCGTTCTACTGGGCCTGGTGGATCTCCTGGTCGCCCTTCGTGGGCATGTTCATCGCCCGCGTCTCGCGCGGTCGCACGGTGCGGGAGTTCGTCATCTGCGTGCTGCTGATCCCCTCGCTGGTCTGCGTCCTTTGGATGTCGGTCTTCGGCGGCGTGGCGATCCAGCAGGTCGTGCAGGAGGGCTACACCGCGGCACAGGAGGCGTCTCTCGAGCTGAAGCTCTTCAAGATGCTCGACTTCCTGCCGCTGACCGGCATCACCTCGCTGGTGGGTATCGTGCTGGTGATCGTCTTCTTCGTCACCTCGTCGGACAGTGGCTCGCTTGTGATCGACACGATCACCGCGGGCGGCAAGGTCGATGCACCGGTGCCGCAGCGGGTGTTCTGGTGCGTGTTCGAGGGCGCGGTGGCCATCGTGCTGCTGCTCTCGGCGGGCGGCCTGGCCTCGCTGCAGTCCATGGTGATCTCCACCGGCTTGCCGTTCACGATCGTGCTGCTGATCATGTGCTGGGCCATCGTCAAGGGGCTCGCCTCCGAACGGCGCTGACGCCCGCACGGATGTGAGACCTGAACCGCCCGTTGGCCCTTGCGCCAGCGGGCGGTTTCGCTTTTTGATGCGCCCCATGACCCAAGATATGACACTCGATCTCGACTTCGTCCGGGCGCAGTTCCCGGCCTTTGAGGAGCCCTCGCTGGATGGCTGGGCCTTCTTTGAAAATGCGGGCGGCTCCTACATGTGCCGCCCGGTCTATGACCGGCTGACGCGCTTCTACCGCGAACGCAAGGTGCAGCCCTACGCGCCCTATCCGGCCTCCGAGGCGGGCGGGGCCGAAATGGACGAGGCGCGGGTGCGGCTCGCGGCCATGATGGGGATCGACACGCCGGACCTGTCCTTCGGCCCGTCCACCACCGCGAACACCTACGTTCTGGCCCAGGCCGTCCGGGAGTGGCTGACGCCGGGCGAGGCGATCGTGGTGACCAACCAGGACCACGAGGCCAACACCGGCCCGTGGCGGCGGCTGGCAGAGGCCGGGATCGAGGTCCGCGAATGGCAGATCGACCCCGCGACGGGGCATCTGGACCCTGCGCGGCTGGAGGCGCTGCTGGACGAAAGCGTGCGCCTCGTCTGCTTCCCGCATTGCTCCAACGTGGTGGGCGAGATCAACCCGGTGAGCGAGATCACCGCCATCGCCCATGCGGCCGGGGCCTTCACCTGCGTGGACGGCGTCAGCTACGCGCCCCACGGCATCCCCAATGTCGGCGACCTCGGGGCCGATATCTATCTCTTCTCGGCCTACAAGACCTATGGCCCGCATCAGGGGATCATGGCGATCCGCCCGACGCTGGCGCGCGAACTGCCGAACCAGGCGCATTATTTCAATGGCGAGACGCTCTACAAGCGCTTCACCCCCGCAGGCCCCGATCACGCGCAGGTGGCCGCCTGTGCCGGGATGGCGGACTACATCGACGCGCTCTATGCCCATCACCATGACACGCCCGCCGATCCGGCCACCCGCGCTGCCGCGGTCCACGACCTGATGCGCGCGCAGGAGGTCACGACGCTGGCCCCGCTTCTGGAGTACCTCGGCAACCGCAACGACCTGCGCCTGCTCGGCCCTGCAACGGCGGCAAGCCGCGCGCCTACGGTCGCCGTCGACCTGAACCGCGCCGCAGAGCCCGTCGCGCGCCAGCTGGCCGCGCACAAGGTCATGGCCGGGGGCGGGGACTTCTACGCTGTGCGCGCGCTTCATGCACAGGGGATCGACCCGGCGAAGGGCGTGCTGCGCCTCAGCTTCACCCACTACACGACACCGGCGGAGGTGACCCAGCTGATCACCGCCCTCGATCAGGTGCTCTGAGCCGCGTTTCATCTTTCCGGAAATACTCTCGGGGGGAATTGGCCCGTCCGGGCCAAGGGGGGCAGACAGCCCCCCCACGCCCTCGCATCCGCGCAGAACGCCCGACCGTCAGCCCCGAAAAGTCTTGCCCAGGACTTTTCCCAAGACTTTTGCTTCAAGAGTCTTTTTCCGCTGCGCCCAAGCGATCCGATCCGGCCCGCGCGCCGTATTCCCGATAAACCGAAGGGCCTTCCATGACCGATCCCGCACCCACGCTGCTCTGGCTTCGCCGCGACCTGCGCCTCACCGATCACCCCGCGCTCGTGGCTGCCGTGGAACGCGGCGGGCCGGTGATCCCAGTGCATATCCGCGATGGCGCGGTCGATGCGCTTGGCGCGGCGCCGAAGTGGCGCCTTTCCAAGGGCTTGAAGTCTCTTTCTGACGCTCTGGACGAGGCGGGGAGCCGGCTGATCCTCAGGGCAGGGCCCGCCCGCGAGGTGCTGGAGGAGCTGGTTGCCGAGACCGGGGCAGAGGCCGTCTACTGGACGCGGCTCTATGATCCGGAGGCACAGGAGCGCGACGCGCGGGTGAAGGAGGCGCTGCGGGATCAGGGCATCGAGGCGAAAAGCTTCGGCGGGCACCTGATGTTCGAGCCCTGGACCGTGGAGACCGGGCAGGGCAGCTACTACAAGGTCTATTCGCCCTTCTGGCGCGCCGTGAAGGACCGCGCGGTCGAGGCTCCGCTGCCGAAACCCGAGACGCTCCCGGCGCCTGCCACATGGCCCGGGAGTGACCGGCTGGAGGACTGGCAGCTGGAAGCGCCGATGCGGCGCGGCGCGGCGGTGCTTGAGGCCCATGCGCCCATCGGTGAACAGGCCGCGCAGGGGCGGCTGGGTCATTTCATGGCGCAGGGCGTGGAGAGCTACAAGTCGGACCGCGACCGGGTCGACCGGGACGGCACCTCGCTGCTCTCGGCGCACCTGAGCCTCGGGGAAATCTCGCCGCACCAGTGCTGGCACGCGGGGCTCCGGGCGCAGGAGGCGGGAAAGGCGGGGGCCGAGACCTTCCTTAAGGAACTGGTCTGGCGCGAGTTTGCCTACCACCTGATGTACCACACGCCGCATATCCTGACCGACAACTGGCGGCCCGAGTGGGACAGCTTCCCTTGGCGCGAGGACCGGCGGCTGAAGGAGGTGCAGGCCTGGGAGCAGGGCCGCACCGGCGAGCCCTTCGTGGATGCGGCGCTGCGCCAGATGTACGTCACCGGCACGATGCACAACCGGGCGCGGATGGTGGTGGCCTCCTACCTGACGAAACACCTTATGGTGCATTGGCGTGTGGGGATGAAATGGTTCGAGGATTGCCTCGTGGACTGGGACCCGGCGTCGAATGCCATGGGGTGGCAATGGGTTGCGGGCTGTGGCCCGGATGCCGCACCCTATTTTCGGGTCTTCAATCCCGAGACGCAATTGCATAAGTTCGACCCCGACGGCGCCTATGTACGGGCCTGGATCGCGGAGCGTTCCACCCAGCCCCCCGCGACGGCGTGCGCCTATTTCAACGCTATCCCTGAAGCTTGGGCCATGTCGCCCGACGCGCCCTATCCGGATCGCCTCATCGCACTAGATTCGGGTCGGAAACGGGCACTGGACGCCTACGGGGCCCGCGACAAAGCCTCCTGAAGGAACAATCGCTTGCGGCCTGTCGGCCTTCCGTCCTAGCAATGGGATATATGAACAGGTTGTTAAGATGATCCTGAACGACACTAAAAATCAGAAAGACCTGCCGCGCTACTTCGGGCAGGTCTTCGAGATGGCCAAGGGGATCGAACAGGGGCGGATCGACTTCCACATGCCGGACGGGCGGATCTTCCGCGCCGAGGGCAAGGCACCGGGCCGCGTGGCCGAGATCCATGTCCATAACCCTGACACCTTCGCGCGGCTCGTGCGCGAGGGCGACCTCGGCTTCTGCGATGCCTATATCGAGGGCTGGTGGTCGACGCCGGACCTGCAGGCCTTCATGGACCTGATCCTCGACGCCACGGCCGAAGACCTCTACGGCGGCTTCCCGGGGATGAAGTTCGTGCAGGCCTACGAACGCCTGCGGCACTGGATGAACCGCAACACCAAGAAGCAGGCCGCCAAGAACATCTCCTTCCATTACGACTTGGGCAACGAGTTCTACGGGCTCTGGCTGGACGAGACGATGACCTATTCCTCGGCGCTCTTCGTGACCGGGCAGGAGGATCTCGAAAAGGCGCAGACCCAGAAATATGCCTCCATGGTGGACCAGATGGGCGTGCAGCCCGGCGACCACGTGCTGGAGATCGGCTGTGGCTGGGGTGGCTTTGCGGAATACGCCGCCAAGGAGCGCGGCCTGAAGGTGACCGGGCTGACGATCTCGAGGGAACAGCTCAAGTTCGCGCAGGAGCGCATTGAAAAGGCGGGGCTTTCCGACCTCGTGACCTTCAAGTTGCAGGATTACCGCGACGAGACCGGCAGCTACGACGGCATCGCCTCGATCGAGATGTTCGAGGCCGTGGGCGAGAAGTACTGGCCGCAGTATTTCGAGACGGTGCGCGAACGGCTGCGGCCGGGCAAGAACGCCACGTTGCAGATCATCACCCTGACCGACGCCCGCTTCGAGACCTACCGCAAGGGCGTGGACTTCATCCAGAAGTATATCTTCCCGGGCGGGATGCTTCCCAGCCCCACGGCCCTGAAGACCGAGGTGGAGAAGGCGGGGATGCAGGTGGCACGCCACATGGAGTTCGGCCAGAGCTATTCGCAGACGCTGCGCCGCTGGCATGAAACCTTCAACGAAAAGTGGGATCAGGTGGCCGAGCTCGGATTCGACGACCGGTTCAGGCGGATGTGGAACTTCTATCTCACCTCCTGCGCCGCGACTTTCCGGGCCGAGAACTGCGACGTGACCCAGATCACCATCACACGGCCGTCCTGATGCCCACTGCCGCGCGGCTCATCGGAGGCATATGCCTTCTGATCCTGGCCTTTGTCGTCTCCGGCATGGTCAAGGAAGTGATGCCGGAGGAGACCAACTTCGGCTGGATGCTTCCACTGAACATGGTCCTCGGCCTTCTGGTGGGGTGGATCACCCTTGGCAGCCGCGCGGACGGCCGTCTCAGCTACGGCAACGCGGCCGTGATGGGCATCACCGCGGTCGCGGTTCTCGTCTTCTGGGCCCTAGCCCTTCAGGCGGCGAACGAGGCCCTACGGCTGTCGCTCGACCGCCGCTTCGACGGCCCGATGGAGGCGCTGCTGGCGCTTTTCCCGATCGGGGCCGATTACGGACAGCACCTGTTGCATATGCATATCCTCTGGACGCTCGCCGTGGGCGGGATGCTGGCCGGCATTTTCACCAACATGGCAGGGCGCCGCTGGCGGTAGCATGACGGACATTTTTATCTACGGGACGCTGCGGCATCAGCCGCTGCTGGACATCGTTGCGGGGCAGCCGGTTAAAGTCCGGCCTGCGACGCTGCGAGACCACAAGGTCGTTTCGGTACTGAACGAGGACTACCCGATCTGCCTCGCAGAGGCCGGAAGCCTCGCCGAGGGCGGGATCGTGACGCTGGAGGGCGAGGCCCTTGAGCGTGTGAGCTGGTACGAGGAGGCCTTCGGCTATCACCTCTGGCCCGGCATGGCCCATACGCCCGAGGGCGAGGAGGCCGCCGTGTCGGTCTACCTGCCGTCCAACGCCGATGACGCCGGGGACAGGCCGTGGTCGCTGGAGGACTGGGCCCGCGCATGGGCGCAGGCGGCCCGGATGTCGGCGCGGGAATGCATGACCTATTTCGGACGCGTCCCCGCGCAGCAGATGGGCTGGCGCTATGATCAGGTCCGCGCCCGGGCGCTCAGCCGGATGCGGGCCGCGGAGCAGCCCGCACCCACGCTGGGCCGAGAGCGCCGCGCCGACCAGGTCGAGTTGCTCTCGGACGAGGTGACCCACGCGGAGTTCTACATCACCAAGCGCCAGACCCTGCGCCATCCGCTCTATTCCGGGGGCATGACCGAGACGCTGGTGCGGGAGACCTTCATCGCGCCCGATGCCTCGCTCGTGCTGCCCTACGATCCGGTGAAGGACACCGTGCTGCTGGTCGAGCAGTTCCGCATGGGCCCCTACAACAACGGCAGCCCCTGGCCCTGGTCGCTGGAGCCCGTCGCCGGCCGGATCGACCCCGGTGAGAGCCCCGAGGACTGCGCCCGGCGCGAGGCGATGGAGGAGAGCGGGCTGGAGCTGGACCAGCTGCTGCACGTCACCTCCTTCTACCCGACGCCCGGCTGCTGCAGCGAGTTCATGCACTGCTATGTCGGCCTGACGACCCTGCCGGACGAAGGCGGAACAGGGTTCGGTCTGGCGGGCGAGGGCGAAGATATCCGGACCCATATTCTGCCCTTCGACCGTGTGATGGAACTGGTGTCCTCCAAGGAGGCGGATTGCGGGCCGCTGATCCTGCTGATGTTCTGGCTTCAGCGCGAGCGTTCCCTATTGCGTGCCGCCGCTTGAGTTAGCGCGCGCCGGGGTCTAAGTCTTCCGGGCAGATCATCCGCGACGGAAGAAGGAGTGCAGAGATGTTTGTGGCCAAGGACCTGGCAGATGCCGTCGGCAAGACGCCCCTGATCCGCCTGCGCAAGGTCAGCGAGGAAACCGGCTGCGAGATCCTCGGCAAGGCGGAGTTCATGAACCCCGGCCAGTCGGTCAAGGACCGGGCCGCGCTCTACATCATCAAGGACGCCATCGCCCGCGGCACGCTGGAGCCCGGCGGCACGATCGTCGAAGGCACCGCGGGCAACACCGGCATCGGCCTTGCGCTCGTGGGCGCCTCGATGGGCTTCAAGACCGTCATCGTCATCCCCGAGACCCAGTCTCAGGAGAAGAAGGACATGCTGCGCCTTGCGGGCGCGGAGCTGGTCCAGGTGCCGGCGGCGCCCTACAAGAACCCCAACAACTACGTGCGCTATTCGCAGCGGCTGGCCGAGAAGCTGGCCGCCTCCGAGCCGCATGGCGCGATCTGGGCCAACCAGTTCGACAACGTCGCCAACCGTCAGGCCCATATCGAGACCACCGGCCCCGAGATCTGGGAGCAGACCGACGGCAAGGTGGACGGGTTCGTGGCTTCCGTCGGCTCCGGCGGGACGCTGGCGGGCGTGGCCATGGCGCTGCAGCCCAAGGGCGTGAAGATCGCCCTTGCCGATCCGATGGGCGCGGCGCTGCATGCCTTCTACACCACCGGGCAGCTAGCCTCCGAAGGCTCCTCGATCACCGAGGGCATCGGGCAGGGGCGGATTACCGCCAACCTCGAAGGCTTCACGCCCGACTTCTCCTACCAGGTGCCCGACGCGGAGGCGCTGCCTTACGTCTTTGACCTGCTGTCGGAAGAGGGGCTCTGCCTCGGCGGGTCCTCGGCGGTGAACGTGGCCGGTGCCGTCCGCCTCGCGCGCGAGTTGGGCCCGGGTCACAGGATTGTCACTGTGCTTTGCGACTACGGAACGCGATATCAGTCGAAACTGTTCAATCCGCGTTTCCTCAGAGACCAAGGCCTGCCGACCCCGTCATGGATGACCGAAAGCCCCCGCTCCATTCCCGGAGTCTTCTCGGAGTGAAGAGCCCGGCCCGCCGTGATGCGCGGCCGAAGGCCCTCCGCTCCCTCCTGCTGATCCTGCTGCTGGCCCTGACCGGGGCCGGGGCAGGGATGCTGTCGCCGTTCCATCCCTCCGTTGCCGTCGCGCAGGATGGCGAGAGCGGCGAACAGATCAACTATAATTACGGCGACTGGGACAAGGTCGCCGCCCGCGCCGAACAGGCGATCGAGGATGACGCGGCCACCAGCTCCACCATGAGCGACCTGCGGGCCGAACTGGTGGGCTGGCGCGATCATTTCCATGGCGCGGAGCAGATCAATGCCAGCACGATCACCAGCGTGCAGGCGCAGCTCGACGCGCTTGGCGCCCCGCCGGAGGATGGCGAGGAAGCCCCCGAGATCGCGCAGCAGCGCGCGGAGATCACCAATCGCCTGACCGAACTGCGGGCGCCGGCCACTGCCGCCGGCGTGGCCTACAGCCGCGCCGATGCCCTGATCCGCGAGATCGACCGCATCCTGCGCGAACGGCAGACGACGCAGCTTCTGGAACTGGGGCCGACCCCCCTGAACCCCGCCAACTGGCCCGATGCCGCCGAGAGCCTGAGCCGCAGCTTCATGGGGCTCGTCGACGAGTTGACGACCAACTGGCGACGCGCCGGCGGCGAGACGCTGCGCGGCGCCCTGCCTGCGGTGCTGCTCTCGCTGACCGCTGCGGGCTTCCTGCTGCTGCGCGGGCGCCGCTGGGTCGAAACCTGGTCCAACAAGGTGCGCGACCGGAACCGCAGCGCGGAACGCTGGCTGCTGGGGCTGCTGATCTCGCTGGGGCAGATCATCCTGCCCGCCGCCGGGCTGGGGATGATCCTCGTGGCCTCCTTCATGTCCGGCCTCGTGGGGCCGCAGGGCGAGGCCATGCTGGGCGCGGCCTTCAAGGGCGGGGTGAACTTCTTCATCATCTTCTGGCTCGGCACGCAGATGTTCCTGAGCTCGGAGGCCGCCGATCCGCCGCTGCACCTGACCAGGCAGGAGCGGCTCGAGGGGCGGTTCTACTCGGTCGTCCTTGGCGTGCTGCTGTTCCTCTACGAGATCCTCGTCGCGGCAGGGGCCTATGCCGACTGGTCCGCCGAGGCGCGCAATGTCATCTTCTTCCCGATGCTGCTGGCCGCGGGGCCGATCCTCTACCGGGTCGGGCGCCTGCTGATGAACCACGCCCGCAGCGAGCAGGAGCCCTCGGAAAGCCTGAGCTTCCTGATGCAGCTGGTTCTGCTGCTGGGTCGGTTCACGATCCTGATGTCCGTGCTGGGGCCGCTGGCCGGTGTGATCGGCTATTTCGCCATGGCCGACGCGATCGTCATGCCGATGATCAAGTCGCTGGCGCTGCTGGCCTTCATGGTCGTCCTCCAGCGGGTGATCGTCGAACTCTATGTCCTGATCACCCGCAACCGCGCCCATGTGGACGAGGCCCTGACCCCGGTCCTCGGCGCGGCGCTGCTGGTGATCGCCTCGCTGCCGTTCTTCGCGCTGATCTGGGGCGCGCGCCCCACCGACCTGATCGAGCTCTGGACCCGGTTCATGCAGGGCTTCAGCATGGGCGAAACGACGATTTCGCCCAGCAACTTCCTGACCTTTGTGATCGTCTTTGCCATCGGGCTGGGGCTCACGCGGCTGTCGCAGGGGGCGCTCGGCACCACGATCCTGCCCAAGACGCGGCTCGACCCGGGCGGCCAGCGGGCCTTCGTGACCGGGCTCGGCTACGTGGGGGTGTTCCTCGCCGCGATCATCGCGATCACCGCCGCCGGCATCAACCTCTCGGCGCTCGCCTATGTGGCCGGTGCGCTGTCGGTCGGTATCGGTTTCGGCATGCAGAACATCGTGCAGAACTTCGTCTCGGGGATTATCCTGCTGGTGGAGCGGCCGATTTCCGAGGGCGACTGGATCCAGGTCAACGGACAGATGGGCATCGTGAAGTCGATCTCCGTGCGCTCGACCCGGATCGAGACCTTCGACCGCACCGACGTGATCGTGCCCAACGCCGATCTCATTTCGGGCACGGTGACGAACTGGACCCGGGGCAACAACATCGGCCGGGTGATCCTGACGGTGGGCGTGGCCTATGGCTCCAATACCCGCCGGGTGGAGGAGATCCTGCTGGAGATCGGCAAGTCCCATCCCATGGTCCTCGATAACCCGGCGCCCTTCGTCTACTTCAAGGGCTTCGGGGAAAGCTCGCTCGACTTCGAGGTGCGGCTGATCATCCGCGACGTGCTCTGGGGCCTGCCGATCCAGACCGAGCTGAACCACATGATCGCCGAGCGCTTTGCCGAGGAGGGGATCGAGATCCCCTTCGCACAGCGCGACCTGTGGATCCGGAACCCCGAGAAACTCCATCCCGCGCCAACGTCCGGCACCGCGCCGCCCGCGCAGCCCGATGCGACGCCGCCGGTGCAGGGCCCCGAAAAGCGCGATGCGGTAGACAAGTTGCCCGATGCGGCGCAACATATGACCTCCGATGATATCGGCACCGATGACGGCGGCGGAGGAGAGGACAGATGACCGAGCAGCTCTATCGTACGGATCCGTACCTTGCCGAGGCCGAGGCCACGGTGGTGGCGCATACGGACGATGGCGGGCTGATCCTCGACCGGTCGATCTTCTATCCCAACGGTGGCGGCCAGCCCGGGGATTGCGGTGCGGTGATCTGGGAAAAGGGCGAGGTCTACGTGGCCACCGCCGTGAAGGGCGAGGAGGGCGCGGTCGTCCTTGTCCCCAACGAGGCGCAGGAGTTGCCTCCGGTCGGCGCGCCGGTGCGGCAAGAACTGGACTGGGACGTGCGTTTTGCCCATATGCGGATGCATACGGCGCTGCACCTGCTCTCGGTCGTGATCCCGCTGCCGGTGAGCGGCGGCGCGGTGGGGGCCGGCAAGGGGCGGCTCGACTTCGACATGCCCGAGGCCCCCGCGGACAAGGTCGCGCTGGAGACCGCGCTGAACGAGTTGATCGCCCGGGACCTGCCGGTGACCGAGCACTGGATCACCGATGCGGAGCTCGATGCGAACCCCGATCTGGTGAAAACCATGTCCGTCAGCCCGCCCCGCGGATCCGGACGCATCCGTCTGGTGCGGATCGGGCAGGGGGCGGAGCAGGTGGATCTCCAGCCCTGCGGCGGCACCCATGTCGCCCGGACGGGCGAGATCGGCACGGCCCGCCTCGGCAAGATCGAGAAGAAGGGCCGCCAGAACCGCCGCGTCTCCCTGTTGCTGGACTGAGGGCGCGGGATGGGGCCCCATGTCGTCGCCTTCCTGACCAGCTGGCCGCTGCTGCTGGCCTACGGCGCAATCCAGATCGGTTTCATCCTGCGTGCGCTCCTGCGGCCCAACCGCGAGCCCTCCTCGCGCATGGCATGGCTGCTGGTGATGATCGCCGTGCCCGCCTTCGGCATCCTCGCCTATGTCCTCTTCGGTGAGACGAACATCGGCAACCGCCGCGCCGCCCGCTATCGCGCCATGGCCGAGGTCCTGCGCAATCCCGAGACGCCGCCCAACCCCTGCGGCGACTTCAGCCTGCCGAGCGAGGAATACCTGCACCTGTTCCGGACCGGAGAATCGATCAACGGCTTCGGCCCCGTGGGCGGCAACAGCGCCGCGCTTCTGGCGGATTCCGAGGCCTCGATCCGGGCCATCGTCGCGGATATCGACGCGGCCAGCGATCATGTGCACGTGCTCTTCTACATCTGGCTGGCCGATCACAGCGGCCTTGCGATCGTCGAGGCGCTGATCCGGGCCGCCGCCCGGGGCGTCACCGTGCGCGCCATGGCCGACGACATCGGGTCGCGCCGGATCATCCGGTCCGAGCACTGGCGCCGCATGGAAGGGGCAGGGGTCAGGCTGGCCCGTGCGCTGCCGGTGTCCAATCCCGTGCTGCATCCCATTCGGGGGCGTATGGATTTGCGCAATCACCGCAAGATCGTGGTGATCGACAACCGCATCACCTATTGCGGCAGCCAGAACTGCGCCGACGCCGAATTCCTGCCGAAGAAGAAGTACGGGCCCTGGGTCGACCTCATGCTGCGCTTCGAGGGGCCGATCGTGCGTCAGAATCAGTGGCTCTTTGCCGAGGACTGGATGGCGCATCACGAGGATGACCTGCGCGCGCTCATCGGGCCTCCGTCCGAGGAGGTCCGCGCCCCCGGGCTGACCGCACAGGTGATCGGCACCGGGCCCACGGTCCGCCCGACGGCCATGCCCGAGGTCTTCGAAGCGCTGATGCATGGCGCACGGGACGAGCTGGTGCTGACGACGCCCTATTACGTGCCCACGGAATCGATGCAATCGGCGCTGTGCAGTGCCGCCCGCCGCAAGGTGCGCACCATCCTCGTGCTGCCCAAGCGCAACGATTCCTTCGTCGTCGCCGCCGCGAGCCGGAGCTATTACCACGACCTGCTGGCGGCGGGGGTGCAGATTTTCGAGTATCCGGAGGGGCTTCTGCACGCGAAATCCCTGACACTGGATGGCTGCATCACGCTGGTCGGCTCCGCGAACCTCGACCGGCGCAGCTTCGAGCTCAACTACGAGAACAACATCCTGCTTGAGGATGCCGCCGTTACGGCCGACCTCCGCGCCCGCCAGCAAAGCTACATCGACGTCTCCGAGCCCGTGACGCAGGCCGACGTGATCGGCTGGGGCCTGTGGCGCAGGGCCTATTACAACACGATCGCGATGATGGGGCCCGTGCTCTGACACCCACCTTCGGGCCGGTTCGGGAGATGTTCGGGAGCCGTTTGCGGGGTGTCCGAAAAAAGCGGAATTTTCCCTGCGGAAAGCGTCGCTTCTCCTCTTGAACCTTTCCCCGTGCTTCGGCTATTGAAGCCAAACCGGAGAGGTGGCCGAGTGGTCGAAGGCGCACGCCTGGAAAGTGTGTAGGCGGGAAACCGTCTCCAGGGTTCGAATCCCTGTCTCTCCGCCATAGACCCATCGACCGGGTCACAATCCCAAAATCAGTGTTGAAACGCCGGCCCCTTCGGGGTCTTTTCGCGTGTCACGAGGCTCTCAGCCCCTTAAGCGTACCCGTTCGGCCGATTGCAGCCGAGCGGCCGGGCCCGGGCGGCGGTGCGTTGCCCGCGGATCGGGCGCAGGGATCGGGCAGGGCGCAAGCCACTGGTCAGGGCGCAGCGCGGCTGGCACTCTCGCCCGCAGGAGGAGCCCATCATGACATTCGATCTCACGTCCCTCGGCCTGACGGTCCCGCTGATCCAGGCGCCCATGGCGGGCGTCACCACGCCGGACCTCGCGGCAGCCGTGAGCGAGGCCGGTGCGCTCGGCTCTCTCGGGTTGGGGGCGATGGATGCAACGGGCGTGCGCCGGACGCTGCGTGACACCAGGGCGCTGACCGGTCGTGCCATCAACGCCAACTTCTTCTGCCACGGTGCGCCACGGCGCGATGCGGCCCGGGATACCGCGTGGATCGCGCGGATCGCCCCGCTGCTGGCCCAGATGGGCGCCTCTGCACCGGAGCAGATGGGCAATCCCTACATTCCCTTCCAGGACCAGCCCGACATCCTTGCCGTCCTGCTGGAGGAACGGCCCGCCGTGGTGTCGTTCCATTTCGGCCTGCCCGATGCCGCGGCCGTGGCGGCACTGCGGCAGGCGGGGATTGTCCTGCTGGCCTCCGCCACCTCGGTGGCCGAAGCGCAGGCATTGGCCACAGCGGGCATGGATGCGATCATCGCGCAGGGCTGGGAGGCAGGCGGCCATCGCGGCACCTTCGACCCCGATGCGCCCGACGCACGCAAGCCCTGCCTTGCCCTGGTCCGCGAGATCGCCAAGGCCGTGGACCTGCCGGTCATCGCCGCGGGCGGGATCATGGCGGCCGCCGATATCCGCGCCGCCCTCGATGCGGGCGCCGTCGCAGCACAGATGGGCACGGCCTTCATTCTCTGCCCGGAGAGCGCCGCCGATGCCGCCTACCGTAGCGCATTGTCACAGGCGCGGCCCGGCAGCACCCGGATGCAGCGCGCGATCTCGGGACGGCCGGCGCGGTCGCTGGAGACGGCCTTCACCCGCTTCGCCGCGGGCGTCGATCCGGCGGATGTGCCGGCCTATCCGCTCGCCTACGACATCTTCAAGCAGCTCACTGCCGCCGCCAAGGCGCGCGACGTGCCGGGCTATGCGGCGCAATGGGCCGGAACCGGCGCACATCTTGCGCGTGCGCGTCCGGCCGCAGTGCTGGTGCAGGAACTGGCAGAGGCATTGGAGCGGGACACCACGGGGCAGGGCGCTTGAGGCCGGTCCGTCCACCACAACGGGTCCGGGCAGAGGATGTCGCGGGGATAGAGGCGCAGTCCGGAGGCGGGAGCGGACGTCTTTCGGAGCGCAGGCTTGCGTGCTCAAGCGAAGACGGTGCCGCTCCGTCGACCGGCACCGCCTCAGTCTCAGACCCGGCCCAACGTTGGGGATGAGAAGGCTGGGTCGAATGCCGACCGGAAGCGGACCAATACGCCTCCAGCCGGCGAATGACCAACCGAAGAGCCCAGGTATCTCTGAGGTTCAGCCGGAATGTCCCATGGCATCAAAGCCACCACTCACGGAACACGGCCAGAATGTCACTCCCAGCCTGATCCATAAAGTAAGGTAATCCTTACCCATCGGTCAAATATTTCCGAAATCGTTTGAAAACGGCGCTTTACTTTCACCTATAGCGCGAATTCGCTGACAATCTTGCTCGGGATTGACGCTGCATCCAGCCTTCCAGCGCGTGTCGCCACAGGGCTGCGATCCTGCGCCCGATCACGCCTCCAGAACGAACATCTGGTTGAGGAACGCCGCCTTGAGAACCGCCTGCGCGGTGGTCTCGACGTTCAGCGTTTCGCGCGCGAGGCGCAGGTGCTTTTCCACCGTCGCCGTGGTCAGCCCCATGAGCAGCGCGATGTCCTGCGTGGTCTTGCCGTCACCGACCCATTGCAGGGCTTCCCGCTGGCGTTTGGTCAGCTCACGGGCGGTGCCCATGTAGGGCAGGGTGAGGATCTTCAGGTGCGCCACGTTGTTCATGATGACGATATCGCGGCCATGCTCGCTCCAGACCGCGTCGGCCTCGTCCTGGGGCATGTCCTCGCGCGCCGTCAGCGCAATTGCGCCCTTGGTCCGCGGCGAGATCGACTTGAAGCTGATCGAGTAGCCGGCCTTGACGCCCATGGAGCGGTTGAACTCGATGACCTTCTTCTCGCTCTCGGTCAGCGTGCCCGACATCATCATCTCTGCAAGGATACGCCACGAACAGGCGCCTTCATGCTCCAGCGCCCAGCGAACCATCGGCGCGTGGAAGTAGAGACCCTGGCCGAGGAAGCCATCGGTATAGGCGGGCTTGTGGTTCGTGAGGATGACGAAATCCTCGGGATCGCCGAGCGAGGTCGTCGTGCGGTAGCGCGTGAACCCATAGAGCAGCCGGTCGAAGCCGTAGGACGCCATCTTCTCGGTATGCAGCGTCCAGAGTTCCTCGATCGACCGCGCATTCGTCAGCCGCTCGAGATAGTCTCTCCGATCCTTCATCCGGGTGCCTCCGCAACGCTTCCGAGCCGCGGGTGTGCCTCGTGGCCTGACTGGCGAAGCTCCCGCGTTTTCTCGCGAGAGTTCTTGTATCGCGCCCGCGTTGACGTTGTCGAGAACTGCGAAAGGATTTCGCGATACTGTCGCACCGGGATGAACGATCCGACGCAAGGCGCCGTGGGACACTGCAGGCGCGCCATCGCGTCCTGTCACCCCGGTCGGTCAATTAACAATATTTACATAATACCGATTATACGAACATCGCATCAAGGGGGACGGAGCCATGAAAACAAGGCCCCCGCCGCCACGATACCCGGCCGGCGCCCGGATCAGGCACCGACCGGATAGATCCCGTTGCTTCAGAGAAGTCGTTTCTCTTCAAGAACATCCGGCAGATCGTTCTCGTAGAGAACCACATCGCTGCTGGAGAGGTCGAGCCCCTGCACATAGGCCTGCGCCTCCTTCAGCGTGGCCTTGGTGACGATCTCGGCCCGCTGGCCTTCTGCGGCGCGTTGGAACGTCGGTATCCGATATGGATTCACGATGACAACCACGTCGCACTCAGCACCGCTGAGTTTCCCCAGACGCTCGTGCACGACGGAGTGCTGATCCCCCAGTTCCGCCACACCGGGCGTCACCAGAACCGCCTTGCCGCCTTGCTCGTCTGCCACGCTCCGCAGCACCGAGACCGCGTTCCCGAAGCCGGTTTCGTTGGAATTGTAGGCGTCGTCCAGAATCAGCGGACCAGCGAGCGCGGCCTTCTTCTGCAGCCGGTGCGGGATCTGCGAGACCTCCGGCGTGGCCAGCGGCAGACGCGCAACCGCCTGCGGATCGACAAGCGCCACGAGCGCAACGGCCAATGCGGCGTTCATGATGTTGTGCGCACCAAGCAGCGGCAGATCGAAGGTCAGCTCCGGCTGGCCGTCCTGCGCGTTGAAGCGCAGCGTGATCCGCCAGAACGCACCCACGAGCACGCCCTCGATGATCTGCACGTCGGCGCTGTCGCTCTCGCCCACGACGGTGAATTTCCCGGGATGCGCCTCGCGCAGCTTGGCGAAGGGCTCCAGCGTGGCCACGGCCTCGGTCACGACGACGCCCTTGCCATGGGCGCAGACATGGGCCGCCAGCTCGGACTTGGCCTTGGCGGTGTTCTCGAGGCTGCCGAAACGCTCCGCATGGGCGTGGCCCACGGCGGTGATGATGCCATAGTCGGGATGCGCGAAATCACAGAGCCGCTGGATCGAGCCGATGCCATAGGCCCCCATCTCGGCGATGAAGTAGCGATGGCTGAACTGCAGCCGCTGGCGGATGTGTCGGGTCAGCCCAAGCACCGTATTGATCGAGCCGCGGCTGTAGAAGACCGGGCCCGAAACCTCGAGCAATTCCGCGAGGATATGCTTCACCGTCGTCTTGCCGAAGGAGCCCGTGATCCCGATGGTCACCGGCTGCATCCGCGCCAGCTTGGCGCTCGCCTCGTCGATGAAACCCTGGTTGATCTTTTGCTGCATCGGCGCCAGCACGAGGTTCGCCAGCACCAGCGCCAGCGGCAGCAGCTGGATCACCGCCAGCATCCACCACGGAGACCAGAGCACCGAGAGCGCGGCCACAGCGGCGATGACCCGGGCCAGCCAGAGGATGCGCCGCGCGCGTTCGGTCATCGCCAGCGGTTTCTTGAACCGGTAGGAGCCTTCGCGCCAGGCGATCAGCGCCATCAGGGCCGCGGCCAGCACGATCCCCGCGACCGGGGCCCAGGTGCCGATCAACAGCAGGCTGGCCAGCACGGCCAGCGAGGCGCGGATATCGTAGAGACGCACGCTCAGGATCGCGTCCGGGAAGCGGGTGGCGTCGTATTCCTCCTGCTGGAAATAGGCCAGCAACGTGCGGCTGCGGGCCCAGAGAAGCGAGAGGAAGCCCGCGAGGAAGACGATTTTGGAGAGGATGATCAGGACGCTCATTGTGCCGCTCCCTGCCCGCCTTGCGGCGCCATCTGCCCGGTCTCCCGCAGCATGTCCTTGACGATCGCCGCCAGCTGGTGCCGCCCGCGGAAAAGGACCGAGATATGGTCGAGCCCCGGCACGACCGTCAGGCTCGACCCCGGGATCAGCCGCTGCATCCGCAGGCCAAGCTCCGGCGGCGTCTCGCTGTCCTCGGCCCCGAACACCAGCGACGTGGGCGTTGTGATCCGGCCGATGTCGAGGCTCTGATCCTCGTTCACCGTGTTCAGGAAGATATCGCGCAGCCCGGTCTCGCGGCTATGCACGTAGTCGATGCTTCCGTATTTCTTTTCCAGTTCAATCACTTCCGCTTCGTCCTTCGCGCGCTTCCTGAGGAAGCGGAACTTTGCTCCGCGCAGGTCGCCACGCAGCTTCTGCCATTCGCTCCGCCGCCGCGGCACCCCGGCCGGGGCCACCAGCACGAGGCCGGTCAGCGCCCGCCCGTGGTGCACGCCGAGACGCAGGCCGATGCGCCCGCCAAGGCTGTGCCCGACCCAGAGGAAGGGCCGCCCGAGACGCTGCTGCATCTCTTCGGCGACATGGTCGGCATAATCGGCGGTGCCCCAGCTGGCCTCGGGGCGCGGGCTGGCGCCGAAGCCCGGCAGGTCCAGCAGGTGACAGCGCGCCACGGGCGCAAGGCTCTCGGCGGCGAGGATGAAATCCGCATGGGTCCGGTCCCAGCCGTGGGCCATCACCACGTCCGGCAGCCCGGCGTCCCCGATCGTCGTAGAATGCATCTGCATGGCTCCGCCTGTGCCCTCTTTCTCGCCCGTGTGGCGGCATGGCCCCGCACGCGGAAACCCGCGCGGGCCACAGCGCCTTGGGGCCCGTGCCTGTCACCCCGCCATATCATGTATGGTCCGGCAGCCTCAATTGCGCTAGAACCAAAAAAGGCCCGACAGGCCGCCGCTTGCCCATCGCCGCGCCCTCGGCGCGCCAGGTCCGCGGTGCCGCGCGGCCCTCATGGACGACCCACACGAAGCCAGACCAGAAGAAGCCAGAGCAGGCGCAGCATGGACCAGAAATTCCGCATCGCCGTGATCTTCGGCGGCCCCAGCCCCGAACACGACGTCAGCGTGATCAGCGCGCAGCAGCTGATGGATGCCGTCGACACCCGGAAATACGAGGTGATCCCGGTGCACCTGGGCTTTGACACGGTGTTCCGCACCGGGGCCTCCCTGCGCGATGTGCGCCGCTATCGCCCGCTGCCGCCGGGCCTGCGCGAGGTCACCTTCGCCTGGGGCGATGCCGGGCCCGAGATGCGCGGCACCGGCGGTCAGCCGCCGATCCGCTTCGACTGCGCCCTGCCCGTTTTCCACGGCTTTGGCGAGGATGGCCGCATCCAGGGCCATTTCGAACTGCTGGGCATTCCGGTCACCGGCTTCTCGGCCACCCATTCCGGCGTTGCCATGCGCAAGGACCTGACCAAGACCGTGGTGGCCGCCGCCGGCGTCAACGTGGTGGATCAGGTCGTGGTGCGCCGCGGCGCCGAAGACGCCAGCGACTGGCACGCCGAGGTGCTGGCCTCCTTCGGCCTGCCGGCGATCGTGAAACCCGCCTCGCTCGGCTCCTCCATCGGCGTGGGCCTGGCCAAGACGCCCGAGGAGCTGACCCACCTGACGGCCTCCGTCCTGCGGCAGGACACGGTCGCGGTGATCGAACCGCAGGTGCAGAACCTGCAGGAATACAACGTCGCCGTGGCCAAGGTCGGCGGCGAGGTGATCTGCTCCGCCATCGAACGGCCCAAGAGCGGGGAGGAACTGCTCGACTACAAGACCAAGTACCTCTCCTCCAACGGCGGCGCCAAGGGCGCGCTGCCCTCCGAAGGCATGCTCTCGCTCACCCGCGACATCAACCCCGAGATGCCGCCCGAGTTGGAGGCCAAGGTCCTCGATCAGGCCAAGGCGGTCTTCACCGCGCTCGGCGCCCGCGGCGCGCCGCGGCTCGATTTCATGTGCGACAGCAAGACCGGCGAGATCTGGTTCAACGAGATCAACCCGATCCCCGGCTCCTACGGCTTCTTCCTCTGGGAGGCCTCGCGCCGCAACCACCTGCTCTTCCCGGAACTGGTCGACCACCTCGTGCAGGAGGCCCTGTCCGCAGCCCCGAAGCCCTTCGACGATCCCGTCCCGCAGGACGCCTACCTGCTGCCTCGCTGAGCCTTCATCTTTCCCCAAATACTCACCTGACCCTCCGGCGCCAAAGACGCCGGGGGAGCGGTCACCCACAGGCGGACACCGGGCAGCGCCGCGATCGCACCAGTCCGGGCAGCGCCCCAAAATTCTTCGAAGAATTTTGCCAAGAATTTTCGAAAATTCTTGGTCGGGCCCCTCACGGACAGTGCGCCCTCCGAACGGTCACCCAGACCCAACCGCCCTGCCCGGAAAATTCGAATTTTCCGGACCGTTTTCTGAAAAGAAAACGGGCAGAGCCGCGCCCTGCCCGTTCCCTTGATCGGTGGCGAAAGACCCCGGGTCAGCCGAGCGCGTAGCCCGCGCCGCGCACCGTGCGCAGCGGATCGGCGCCGCCGAACTGGCACAGCGCCTTGCGCAGGCGACCGATGTGCACGTCAACGGTGCGGGTGTCGACGTAGATGTCGCGGCCCCAGACCCGGTCCAGCAGCTGTTCGCGCGACCAGACCCGGCCCGGCTTCTCCATGAAGGTGGAGAGCAGGCGGAACTCGGTCGGGCCCAGCTTCAGCTGGTTCTCCGCCCGGGTCACCCGGTGGGTGTCGGCGTCGAGCACGATGTCCTCGAACTCCAGCCGCTCGCCGACCGAGGCAGGCCGCGTGCGGCGCAGCTGCGCGCGCACCCGCGCCATCAGCTCGATCACCGAGTAGGGTTTCACCACGTAGTCGTCCGCGCCCGTCTCGAGGCCACGCACGCGGTCCACCTCTTCCGAGCGGGCCGAGAGCATGATGATCGGCACGCCGCGGGTCTCGGACCGCATCTTGAGCTGGCGGCAGACCTCGATGCCCGAGACATTGGGTAGCATCCAGTCGAGGACGATCACGTCGGGCGCGCCTTCCTCCACCAGCAGCAGGGCCTCTTCGCCGTTCTCGGCGCGTTGCACCCGGAAGCCCTCGGCCTCGAGGTTGTAGGACAGGACCTCGCGCTGCGCGGCCTCGTCCTCGACCACCAGAACTGTCGGCTGGTCACTCATCGTCAGGCGTCCTTGCTGTTTTCCACGTAGGAGCCTTCGGGCGCCACGCCGAGGTCCGTGGAGGTCTTGTCCTGCTTCGGCCGCTGCTCGTCCGGCGTCTCGCCGGTGACGAGGTAGACCACCTGCTCCGCGATCGAGGTCGCGTGGTCGCCCATGCGCTCGTTGTTCTTGGCGATGAAATGCAGGTGCATGCAGGCGGTGATGTTGCGCGGGTCTTCCATCATGTGGGTCAGGAATTCGCGGAAGAGCGCGTTGTACATCTGGTCGATTTCCAGGTCGCGCTGGATCACGTCCTCGGCGAGCGCCACGTCACGGCGGATGTAGGCGTCGAGCGCATCCTGAAGCTGGCGCTCCACTTCGCGCGCCATCCGGCGCAGCGAGGAATGCGAGCCCGGGATCGGCGACATCTGCACCAGCACGCCGGTCCGCTTCGCCATGTTCTTTGCGTAGTCCCCGATCCGTTCGAGGTTCGCGGCGATCTTCATCACCGAGAGCACGACGCGCAGGTCGCTGGCCGTGGGCGCGCGCAGCGCGATCAGGCGGGCGGCGTCCTCGTTGATCATCTCTTCCAGCTCGTCGATGGCCGCGTCGCCCTTGCGGACCTTCTCGGCCAGTTCCTCGTCGCGCGCTTCCAGCGACTGCGAGGCGTCGAGGATGGCGGCCTCCACGAGGCCCCCCATCTTCATGATCTTGGCCTGGATCGCTTCGAGGTCGCGGTCGAAGGCGCTGGCGATATGTTGCTTCTGCTCAGTCATTTTGGTCTCCCAGAACCCGGATCAGCCGATCCGGCCGGTGATGTAGCTCTCGGTGCGCGGATCCTTCGGGTTGGTGAAGATCTGCGAGGTCTCGCCGAATTCGACGAGGTTCCCGAGGTGGAAGAAGGCGGTCTTCTGGCTGACCCGCGCGGCCTGCTGCATCGAGTGCGTCACGATGACCACCGAGTAGCTTTCGCGCAGTTCGTCGATCAGCTCCTCGACCTGCCCGGTGGCGATCGGATCGAGCGCGGAACAGGGTTCGTCCATCAGCAGGACTTCCGGCTCGGTCGCCACGGCGCGGGCGATGCACAGACGCTGTTGCTGACCGCCCGACAGGCCGGTGCCCGGTGCATGCAGACGGTCCTTCACCTCGTTCCAGATCGCCCCGCGGCGCAGCGACTTCTCGACGATATCGTCGAGGTCGGCCTTGGTCTTGGCCAGCCCGTGGATCCGGGGGCCATAGGCGATGTTGTCGTAGATCGACTTGGGGAACGGGTTCGGCTTCTGGAACACCATGCCGACCTTGGCGCGCAGCTGCACGGGGTCGACGCGCTTGTCATAGATGTTCTCGCCGTCCAGCAGGATCTCGCCTTCGACCCGGCAGATGTCGATCGTGTCGTTCATCCGGTTGAGGGTCCGCAGGAAGGTGGACTTGCCGCAGCCCGATGGGCCGATGAAGGCGGTGACGGTCTTGTCCTCGATCCGGACATCCACGTCTTTGATGGCGTGGGTGTCCCCGTAGTAGACCTGAACCTTGTTGGCGGCGATTTTGATGGCGTGCTGCACGGCGGTTTCGCTTTTCGGAGAATCGTACATTGTCATGTCCCTATCTTACCACCGACGTTCGAAGCGGCGGCGCAGGAGGATGGCGATAATGTTCATCGTCATCAGGAAGACCAGCAGGATGATGATCCCGCCCCAGGCGCGTTCATAGTAGGCAGGATCGGCGCGCTTGGCCCATTCGTAGATCTGGGCGGGCATGGCCGAGTTCGGCGAGAGGAAGCCGGCGGCGACCCCGTCGGGCATGTTGGAGGCGATGAAGCCCACCATGCCGATCAGCAGCAGCGGCGCGGTTTCGCCAAGCGCCTGCGCGAGGCCGAGGATGGTCCCGGTCAGGATGCCCGGCATGGCCAGCGGCAGCACGTGGTGGAACACCGACTGCATCTTGGAGGCGCCGACGCCGAGGGCCGCATCGCGGATCGAGGGCGGCACCGCCTTCAGCGAGGCGCGGGTCGAGATGATGATCGTCGGCAGCGTCATCAGCGTCAGAACGAGCCCCCCCACCAGCGGCGCCGACATCGGGAGATGGGCGAACTGGATGAAGACCGCGAGGCCGAGGATACCGAAGACGATGGAGGGCACCGCCGCGAGGTTCGAGATGTTCACCTCGATCAGGTCGGTCCAGCGGTTCTTGGGCGCGAATTCCTCGAGGTAGATCGAGGCGGCCACGCCGATCGGCAGCGACAGCACGAGGACCACGATCATCATGAAGAGCGAGCCCACCATCGAGACGCCCAGGCCGGCCTGTTCCGGGCGGCTTTCGGAGGCGTCGGAGCCGAAGATGAAGGCCCAGTTGAAGCTCCGCTCCAGCGTGCCCAACTCGTGGAGCTGATCCACGATATCAAGGTGTTCCGCGTCGAGGTTCTTGTCACGGGCAAGGCTCTCGCGGGTCACGCGGCCCTTCATGTAGCCGTCCACGCGGCTCGAGGCGAGCAGCTTGAAATCGACGGTCTGGCCGATCAGGTCCGGGTTCGCCAGCACGGTGTCACGCACCTGTGCCGCCGCCGAGGAGGAGACCATGTCGCGCAGCTTGGACGGCTTGGCGAAGGGCATCTCGATGCCGTTGTCTTCGAGCTTCGTGACCAGCGCGTCATCCAGCAGCGGCGCATAGCCGAAGGTGGTGACCTTGCGCATCACGTCAGGGTCGCGGACGCCGGATTTGTCGAGCTTGTCCTCGGGCAGGTAGATCGGCACCGTGACGAAGGTCTGGGTAAAGGCCGGGACCCCGTTGCGCACGATGGAGACCAGCAGCAGGATCAGGAAGATCACGCCGATCCCGACGGCGGCCATGCCGTAGAACTTGAAGCGGGCCTCGGCGGCGTTGCGGCGCTTGGTGCGGGCGTCCTGCTCCAGCAGGGACCCGCTCTTGACGGGACGGCCCTCGGCACCGGGTTGCACGGTTGCGTCGGTCATTCGTATTGCTCCCGGTACTTGCGCACGATGTAGAGCGCGAAGATGTTCAGGCCCAGGGTGATGACGAAGAGCGTCATGCCGAGGGCGAAGGCCACCAGTGCCTCGGGCGAGGCGAAGTCCGCGTCGCCGGTCAGCTGGCTGACGATCTTCGCGGTGACGGTGGTCATGGCTTCGAAGGGGTTGAGCGAGAGCCGGGCCGCGGCCCCTGCCCCCATGACGACGATCATCGTCTCGCCGATGGCGCGCGAGGCCGCCAGCAGCACGGCGCCCACGATCCCCGGCAGCGCCGCCGGCAGGACAACCTGCTTGAGGGTTTCCGATTTGGTCGCGCCCAGGCCCAGCGAGCCGTCGCGCATCGCCTGCGGGACCGAGTTGATGATGTCATCGGAGAGCGAGGACACGAAGGGGATCAGCATGATCCCCATGACGAGGCCCGCGGTCATGACGGCGGTGCCGCCGCTCATCCAGCCCAGGCCGAGCGCACCTTCGTTGCCGAAGACATTGACCAGCATCGGCCCCACGGTGACGAGCGCGAAGAGACCGTAGACGATGGTCGGGATGCCTGCGAGGACCTCCAGCATCGGCTTGGCCACGGCGCGGACCTTGGGGCCTGCGTATTCCGACAGGTAGACCGCCGCGAAGAGTCCGATGGGCACGGCGACGGCAAGCGCGATCAGCGAGATGTAGAAGGTGCCCCAGAAGAGCGGCAGGATGCCCAGTTCCGAGCCGCCGCCGAAGGAGGGCGCCCAGGTGGTGCCGAAGAAGAACTCCGACGCCGGGTAGAGCTTGAAGAACTCGATCGTGTTGAAGATCAGCGAGAGCACGATGCCGAGGGTGGTCAGGATCGCGATCGAGGCCGCCGCGATCAGCAGGCCCAGCGTTGCCTTCTCCACGCTGTTGCGGGCACGGAAGTTGGGCGCGGTACGGCGCAGCGCCCAGCCGAGGCCGGCAAGCGCCAGCAGCAGGACAATGACGGTCCGTGCCATGTTGCCCGTGGCGGTCGAGGCGCGGTAGGCCTGCGCGGCTTCCAGAACCTCGGGTTGCACGTCCGATCCGATGGCGACGCCGACATTGCCCAGCAGGGCGCGCACATCGGTGGCGCCCGTGTCGAGGGTCGCGGCCTCCTCCACGGTCAGCGCGCCGCGCTCGACCGCGAGGTCGAGGCCATCCGCCACCCGGCGGACGTCTGACATCACGAGGCTCAGCTCACCGTCGGTGGCGTAGCTGGTGTCGGGGATCATCGACTGGACCGACGTGTCGATCAGCATCGGCTGCACGATCAGCCAGACCGCCAGCACCAGCAGCGCGGGCACGAGCGCCCAGATCCCGACATGGAAACCGTAATAATTGGGGAGGGAATGCAGGTGCCGGCTGTCGCCGTCCACCATGGCCAGGGCGCGTTGGCGGCCGAGGACGAACCCCAGCACGGCCAGCACCAGCACGGCGATGAAAATCCAGAGGGCGGGCATAATGAACTCACTGACGTCTAAGGAAGTTCGGAAGGCTGGGGCCACTGGCGGCGGCTGGGTCCCAAGCAAAAAGGCGGTGCCCCCGGTTTCCCGGAGGCACCGCCCTCAGAGGCGTCGATTACGACGAGGAGCCCATGGTCTTTTCTTCTTCGACCATCGACTGGGTGTCTGCCAGCTCGGGGTCGGAGACGAGGCCGTAGGCCGAGAGCGGGCCATCGGGGCCTGCCATGTCGTCGGAGACGAAGAACTCTGCGTATTCTTTCAGGCCGGGGATCACGCCGATGTGGGCCTTCTTGATGTAGAAGTACAGCGGACGCGACACCGGGTAGTCGCCCGAGGCGATGGTCTCGGTGGAGGGTTCAACACCCGACATGGTCGCCACTTTCAGCTTGTCGGTGTTGTTCTCGTAGAAGGCCAGGCCGAAGACGCCGATCGCGTTCGCGTTCGAGTCGATGCGGGCCAGGGTCTCGGTGTAGTCGCCGTCGATATCGACCGACTTGCCGTCGGTGCGGACTTCCATGCAGGCCTTCTCGGCTGCTTTCTTGTCGCCGCCGTTGGCTGCGGTCAGGGCTTCCAGGGCGCCGGTGGCTTCACAGCCGGCCACGAGGACCTTCTCCTCGAAGACTTCGCGGGTGCCGTGCTTGGTGCCGGGGATGAAGCCGAGGATCTCGGCGTCGGGCAGATCGGCGTTGAACTCGGTCCACTTGGCGTAGGTGTTGTCGACCAGCTCACCGTCCTTGACCACTTTGGCGGCCAGGGCGTTGTAGATGTCTGCGGGCTCGAAGGCGGTGTATTCCGGGCCGTTCAGCTGCGAGGCGAAGACGATCCCGTCGTAGCCGATGCGGACCTGGATGATGTCGGTCACGCCGTTGGCGGCACAGGTTTCGACTTCCGACGACTTGATGGCGCGCGAGGCGTTCGCCACGTCGATGGTGTTTTCGCCGACGCCTTCGCAGAAGCGCTTCAGACCCGAGGACGAGCCACCCGATTCAACGACCGGGGTCGGGAAGTCGAAGTTCTCGCCGAAGGCTTCCGCCACGATCGAGGCGTAGGGCAGAACGGTCGAGGAACCGGCGACCTGCACCTGATCACGGGCGGCTGCAGCGGTTGCGGAGACTGCGGCGATCGCCAGCGTCGAGGCGGTCAGTTTGATGAAGGACATGCGGATTGCTCCTGATGTAAGTTTTGCGGTCACCACCCCCTGGTGACCCTGACCCGCCTGCTAAAGACGGCGCGCTATGCTTTTGTGACACTTGTGTAACGCTTTTATGACATACCACAGGTTCGCTGATTTCCGTAGCGGCAGCTCGCCGACGACCCGCTGCAACCTGTGCGCGAAAACACAGACGCCGCCCGGTGGGGCGGCGTTGCTTTGAACGGCTTTCCGATTTGATATCAGCATCTTAGCTCGACGGCAGGATCACCGAGAAGCTCGCCCCCTGCCCCGGTTCGCTCTCGATCCGAAGGCGCCCGCGGTGCCGGTTGATAATGTGCTTCACGATGGCGAGACCGAGGCCGGTGCCGCCCATCTCCCGCGATCTGTGACTGTCGACTCGGTAGAACCGCTCGGTCAGGCGGGGAATGTGAACCAGCTCGATCCCCGGCCCCTTGTCCGCGACGGTGACCGTCACGCCGGGGCCGCGCAGCGCCGCGAGATGGGGTTTCGCCTCCATCGTGACCTTCACCTCGCCGCCAGAGCCGCCGTATTTCACCGCGTTCTCGATCAGGTTGGTGAAGACCTGCCGCAGCTGATCCGCATCGGCCGCGATGATGACGGCCTCCTCGGGGAAGACCTCGATCAGCTCCACGCCCCGCGCCTCGGCCAGCGGGCCCAGCGTCCGGCAGACACCGTCCAGCAGCCCGCGCAGATCGACCCGCTCCGTCGGGCGCATCCGCTCCTCGCTCTCCACCCGCGACAGCGACAGCAGGTCCTTGACCAGCCGCTCCATCCGCGTCGCTTCCGAGTGCATGATGTCGAGGAACCGGTCGCGCGCCACCTCGTCGTTGCGGGCCGGGCCACGCAGCGTCTCGATGAAGCCCAGAAGCGCGGTCAGCGGCGTGCGCAGCTCGTGGCTCACGTTGGCCACGAAGTCGCGCCGCATCTGGCTGGCCTGTTCCACCGGGGTCACGTCCTCGAAGGAGACCAACGCGGCGGTGCCCTGCGCCGTCGTCACAAGGCCGCAGGTCACCCGGTAGGTGACGTCCTGCTTGCCGGCCGTGGCGAGGTAGCGCGTCTCCTGCAGCTTGCCGGAGGCGAAACAGGCCTCCACCGCGTCCAGCACCGTGGGCTGGCGGATCGCGGTGATGAAATGCCGCCCCGTGATGCCGGCGCCAAGGATCGCGGCCCCCCGGGCGTTGATGCCCAGCACCCGCTCATCCCGGCCCACCAGCAGCGCGGGCAGCGGGATCGCCTCAAGCAGGCCTTCGATCTGCTCCGCCGAGGCGGTCATTTCCGTCGCCATCCGGTCAGTCCAGCGCCACCAGCTGCTCGCGGAAGCGACGCATGTTGGCCTGATAGCCCGCCGCCGATTTCGCCAGCCGTTCGGCCCATTCCGGGCCCAGTTCCTTGACCACCTTGGCGGGGCTTCCCAGCACCATGGAATTGTCGGGGATCACCTTGCCCTCGGTCACCAGCGCGCCGGCCCCGATCAGGCAGTTCTTGCCGATGACCGCGTTGTTCAGGATCGTGGCGCCCATCCCCACCAGAGAGTTGTCCCCGATGGTGCAGCCGTGCAGCATCGCCTTGTGGCCGATGGTGCAGTTCCGGCCGATGGTCAGCGGGCAGCCCATGTCGGTGTGGATCACCACGTTTTCCTGCACGTTGGAGCCTTCGCCGATCACGATGGGTTCGTTGTCGCCCCGCAGGGTGGAGCCGAACCAGACCGAAGCGCCGGTGTGCAGGATCACGTTCCCGATCACATTGGCATCGGGCGCGATCCAGAAATCGCCGTCGTCGGGCAGTTGGGGCCGGAAATTCCCAAGGGCGTACAGTGTCATGACCTCTCCTCGAACTCGTCAATCAGGGCGCGGGTGAAATCCACCACGCCGGGCTGCTGCGACAGGCGCAGCCGTTCGGCGGCCACGATCGTGCGCAGCCGGTCGAATGTCACGTCGAGATCATCGTTGATCAGCACGTAGTCGTATTCCGGCCAGTGCGAGATCTCGTCGGCGCTTTTCTCCATCCGCTTGGCGATCACCTCGTCGCTGTCCTGCCCGCGGCTGACCAGCCGGCGTTCCAGTTCGGCGATGGAGGGCGGCAGGATGAAGATCGACAGCGCGTTCTTGCCAAGGGCCGAATTGCGGATCTGCTGGCCGCCCTGCCAGTCCACGTCGAAGAGCACGTCATGCCCTGCGGTGATGGCGCTTTCCACCGGCGCGCGCGGGGTGCCGTAGAGGTTGCCGAAGACATGGGCGTGTTCCAGCATGTTGCCGGCCGTGACCATGGCTTGGAACTCCTCCTTGGTGTGGAAGAAGTATTCCCGCCCGTGCTTTTCGCCGCTGCGCGGGGCGCGGGTCGTGGCCGAGACGGAGAAGCTCAGCGTCGGGTCCCACTCCCGCAGGCGCTTGGTCAGGGTCGACTTGCCCGCGCCCGAGGGCGAGGACAGGATGATCAGCAGGCCGCGGCGGTGCAGCTCGCGGGGCGCGGTCGGGGTCTTGTGGCTCATGGCGGCGCGGCTCCTGCCCGTCTCGGGGTCTTCTGCGGTCTCGATAGCTCGCGCAGGGTTTGCCCCAAGCCGCGCGGGGGCGCAAGGCTGGGCGCGGCCCTCCGAAGGGGCCGCAACCATGAAGCTTTTGTAAAATGGGGCCCTGAGCGGCCTACTCGACGTTCTGGACCTGCTCGCGCATCTGATCGATCACCGCCTTCAGCTCCAGCCCGATCCGGGTCAGCCCGGCGTTCTGCGACTTGGAGCAGAGCGTGTTGGCCTCGCGGTTGAACTCCTGCGTCAGGAAGTCGAGCTTGCGGCCGATCATCTCGCCCTGCCCGATCAGATCACGGGCCGCGCCCACATGGGCCCGCAGGCGGTCCAGTTCCTCGGTCACGTCGGCCTTCACGGCCAGCAGCGCCAGTTCCTGCGCCACCCGGTCGGGGTCGGCGCCGGTGGCCCCCTCCATGACCCGCCCAAGCGCCGCATGGAAGGCGGCGGTGCTCTCGCTGCGCCGGGTCTCAACCTCCGCCGCGGCTTCCTCGGTCAGGGCCGCGATGCGGTCGATCTGGCCCTTGAGGATCTGCTCCAGCGCGGAACCTTCCGCGGTGCGCATCTCGATGAAGGCGGCCAGAAGCGGGTCGAAATCCGCCAGAAGCGCCTTGCCGAGCGCCGCGTTGTCGTCCTCCTGACCGGAGCCGTCGAGCACGCCGCGCTGCATCAGCAGGTCCGCGGCGCGGGACGGCGCAAGACTGATCCCCTTGTCGATGGCCGCCTGCTCCACCTGCTCCAATGCATCGAGCAGCGCGCCGAGCCGGACCGTGTCGAGCCGCGTGCCGCCCTCGCCCTCCTCCCGCGTGATCCGCAGCGAGAGCGTGACATTGCCCCGGCCAAGCGCCTTGGTCAGCTGCGCGCGCAGTGCCGTCTCCAGCCCCGGGATCCAGTCCGGCACCCGCAGGCGCAGGTCCAGCCCGCGCCCGTTGACCGAGCGCAGTTCCCAGCTCCAGCTGTGGGGGCCATGGGAGCCCTGTCGGGCCGCGAAACCTGTCATCGACTGCAGCATGGCTCTCCCTCCTGGAATGTGGCCCAGACTGTGGGCCGTGGTGATTGGGCGTGGCTAATGCCTCGCGCGGGGCCGGGTCAACCCCGGCCGATCCTGACGTGAACCGGGCCGGGCGCGCCCGAGCGTGGAGCTCCCATGGGCCGCCCGTGGCCCCGGGCACGGTTAACCATTTGATACGATTTTCGCCAAAAGTCAGCCGTTCCGTGGCATGTTAACAGAGAAGTAACACCTACGGACATACGGTTAACCATCAGGTGGGGCGCTGCCCTGCCCGCGTCCGTTCTGTCCGGGGGACACGGCTGAGAGAGGCAGGCATGGAACGGGACGGGCATCCGGCAGCGGGTCAGAAGGTGGTGGAAATGGCGAGATTCGCGGATCAGGCGCGCTTCGGCGCGATTGCCGAGGTCGAGGCCTACTGGCAGGCGCTGCGCGCGGGCCGACTGGTGCCGCGCCGCGCAGACATCGACCCGCGCGGGATCGAGCGGGCGCTGGAATATGCCTTCGTGCTGGAGCGGATCGCCGCCGGCCTGGCCCGGCTGAGGATCGCGGGCACCCATCTGAGCGACCTGATGGGGATGGAGGTACGCGGGATGCCGCTCTCCACCTTCTTCACCCCCGAAAGCCGCAGCCGGATCGGCGACGTCCTGGAACAGGTCTTTGACAGCCCCGCCATCGCCACGCTGACGCTCACCGCCGAACGCGGCATCGGCAAGCCCGCGCTGGAGGGCAAGCTGATCCTGCTGCCCCTGATGAGCGACCTCGGCGACGTGACGCGGGTGCTGGGGTGTCTCGCCACGCAGGGCGCCGTGGGCCGCGCCCCGCGCCGCTTCGCGGTGACCGCGGTCGAGGTCCGCCCCCTGCTGGGAGATGCAGCGCAGGGGCTGGCGCCCGAGGAAACCGCCCTTTCTCCAGTGGACCCGGCCGCGGACCCGCGCGACCTGCCCTCCGGGAGCTATGGCGCGGCGGCGCGGCAGGAGGTCCCGCCGGAGGCGAACCAGCGCAACGGCATGGACCGGCGCGGCATGGCAGAAGACCCGATCCTCTACCGTGGGCCGGAACGGCGGCGCGGTGATCGCCGGGTGGCCCATCTGCGGCTGGTGCGCAGCGACGGGGATGACGTGGAGGAGTGAGGCAACGCCTCGCCTTCCACGCGCAAGCATCTGACATAAATAAAAAACGCGCCCCGAAAGGCGCGTTTTCCTGTGTCTGTCCGTCCGCGGCAAGACCGCGATCACGCTGCGATCAGACCGCTTCGGCGACCCGCTCGGCGCGGAGCTTGGTCAGCTCCTCGGCCACGAGGAAGGCCAGTTCCAGCGACTGCGAGGCGTTGAGCCGCGGGTCGCAGGCAGTGTGATAGCGGTCCGAGAGGTTCTCGTCCGTCACGGCCACGACGCCGCCGGTGCATTCGGTCACGTCGAGACCGGTCATCTCGAAGTGCACGCCACCCGGCACGGTGCCCTCGGCGCTGTGGACGGCAAAGAACTCCTTCACCTCGCGCAGCACGTTGTCGAAGGGCCGGGTCTTGTAGCCCGAGGCAGACTTGACCGTGTTCCCGTGCATCGGGTCGCAGGTCCAGAGCACGTTGGCGCCCTCTTCCTTCACGGCCCTGATCAGCTTGGGCAGGTGCTCGCCCACCTTGCCGGCCCCGAAGCGCGCGATCAGGGTCAGGCGACCGGACTCGTTCTCGGGGTTCAGCTTGGCGATCAGGCGCTTCAGGTCGTCCACCTCCATCGAGGGGCCGCATTTCAGGCCGATCGGGTTCAGGACGCCACTGCAGAATTCCACGTGCGCACCGTCGGGCTGACGGGTGCGGTCGCCGATCCAGACCATGTGGCCGGAGCCCGCGAGCCACTTGCCGGAGGTCGAGTCGACGCGGGTGAGCGCCTCTTCGTATTCCAGCAGCAGCGCCTCGTGCGAGGTGTAGAAATCCACCATCCGCAGCGTGTGCTCGCGGTCGGAGTTCACACCCGCGGCCTTGATGAAGTCCAGCGTGTCCGAGATCCGGTTCGCCATGTCGCGGAAGCGCGAGGCCTCGTCCGCCTCGGTGAAGCCGAGGGTCCAGCGGTGCACCTCGTGGACGTCGGCGTAGCCACCGGTCGAGAAGGCGCGCAGCAGGTTCAGCGTGGCCGCGGCCTGCGTATAGGCCTGCAACATCCGCGCGGGATCGGGGATCCGCGAGGCGGCGGAGAAGCCGAGATCGTTGATGATGTCGCCGCGGTAGCTGGGCAGCTCGACGCCATCCACCACCTCGGTCGGTGCCGAGCGCGGCTTGGCGAACTGGCCGGCCATGCGGCCCACCTTCACCACCGGCACCTTGGCACCGAAGGTCAGCACCATGGCCATCTGCAGCATCACCTTGAAGGTGTCGCGAATGGCATCGGCGCTGAATTGGTCGAAGCTCTCTGCGCAGTCTCCCCCCTGCAGCAGGAACGCCTCACCACGGGACGCGGCGCCGAGGGCCTTCTTCAGCCGGCGCGCCTCGCCCGCAAAGACGAGCGGCGGATATTTCGACAGCTTCGATTCCACCTCGGTCAGCGCCGCGGCATCCTCGTAGACGGGCATCTGCACCCGCGGTTTGTCTCTCCAGCTCGACTTCGTCCAGGTCGTCATCTCATGTCCTCCGGGACCCTTCTAAATAGGAGGCCAGCATATAGCGAAGCACCACCGAAAACGCCACACGCGATTTGCGACGCCTTGACGACGCTTTCGCTCTCTGCGCTGCTACGGATCACCGGATTTCAAGGTGAGTCTGCGAGACCCTCGCGCGCACATCGAGGAACCGGCCGGAACCCACTCTCAGAGGCCCACATGTTGCCTGCCCGGCCCGATACCCCCCAGATCGAAACCCCCGTCATCCCGACGGACACCCGCACGCGCCGCTTCGTCTTCGTCCTGCTCAACAACTTCTCGCTCCTTGCCTTCGCCTCCGCCCTCGATTGCCTGCGCATCGCGAACCGGATGACGGGGATGAAGCTCTACGACTGGCGCTATGCCAGCGTGGACGGCGCACCGGTGACGTGCTCTGCGGGCGCGGAGTTCAACGTGACCAGCGCGCTCGGCGAGGTCGGCCGGGATGACACCGTGCTGATCTGCGGCGGGCTCAACGTCCAGGACGAGACCTCCAAGCCGCTGTTGAACTGGCTGCGCCGCGAGGCCCGCAAGGGTCCGGCGATCGGCGGGCTCTGCACCGCGGCCTATGTGCTCGGCAAGGCCGGGCTGCTGGACGGCAAGCGCGCCACGATCCACTGGGAGAACCAGGACAGCTTCTCGGAGGAATTCGAGGAGGTGGCACTGACCAAGTCGGTCTTCGTGGTGGACGGGCGGCGGATGACCTCCGCGGGCGGAACCTCCTCCATCGACCTGATGCTGAAGCTGATCGCCGACCAGAACGGCGAGGACCTCGCCAACGCCGTGGCGGACCAGCTGATCTATTCCTCGATCCGCACCGACCAGGACACGCAGCGCCTTTCGGTGCCGACGCGGATCGGCGTGCGCCATCCGAAGCTGAGCCAGGTGATCCACATGATGGAGCGCAATATCGAGGAACCGATCAGCCCCTCGCTGCTGGCCAAGGACGTGGGCATGTCCACCCGGCAGCTGGAGAGGCTGTTCCGGCGCTACCTGAACCGGTCGCCCAAGCGCTACTACATGGAGCTGCGGCTTCAGAAGGCGCGCAACCTGCTCATGCAGACCGACATGAGCGTGATCAACGTGGCGCTCGCCTGCGGCTTTGCCTCGCCCTCGCATTTCTCGAAATGCTACCGGGCCCATTACGAGACCACGCCCTACCGCGAACGCGGCAGCCACGCGGGCAAGCCGGGGGCGGAGGAGGACTTCGAGGAGATGGAGGGCGTTTTCCTCGACGACGACCTGCTCGACGGGGAAGAGTAAGGAACTGCGCCTGCGGCGGGCGGGGTGGGGGGGCTGTCTGCCCCCCTTGGCCCTCGCGGGCCAATTCCCCCCGAGGATATTTGGGAAACGGAAATTGCGGGGGCCGGGTCAGGGCCGGGTCAGGGCCGGGTCAGGGCTGGCGTCGAGGATGACGACGGGGCCGGCAACGGGGCGGGGACCCCATCGCGGGGCCTGGGGTGGCGTGGGAACGCGTGTTTCGGGAACAATGCGGCACTGCAGCGTGCAGGGGGCCCTTTCCCTCTGGTATTTTCGGCGGAAGCCGTATAGGCGAACCGCGAACCGCTATTGGAGGCCCCATGGACCTGCGTAACATCGCCATTATCGCCCACGTTGACCACGGCAAGACGACCCTCGTTGACGAGCTCCTGAAGCAGTCGGGCGCCTTCCGTGAGAACCAGGCCGTGGCCGAACGCGCGATGGACAGCAACGACCTCGAGCGCGAGCGCGGGATCACCATCCTTGCGAAGGCGACCTCGGTCGAGTGGAAGAGCCACCGCATCAACATCGTCGACACCCCCGGCCACGCCGACTTCGGCGGCGAGGTGGAGCGTATCCTGAGCATGGTCGACGGCGTCGTCCTGCTGGTGGACGCCGCCGAAGGCCCGATGCCCCAGACGAAATTCGTGACCTCCAAGGCACTTGCCCTTGGCCTGCGCCCGATCGTGGTGCTGAACAAGGTCGACAAGCCCGACGCCGAGCCCGACCGCGCGCTTGACGAATGCTTCGACCTCTTCGCCAGCCTCGGCGCCGACGAAGACCAGCTCGACTTCCCGCATCTCTACGCCTCGGGCCGCTCCGGCTGGGCCGACACCGAGCTCGACGGGCCGCGCAAGAACCTCGACGCGCTGTTCCAGCTGATCGTGAACCACGTGCCGAAGCCCAAGCAGATCGCCAAGCAGGACGACGATTTCCGCATGCTGGCCACCACCCTCGGCTCCGACCCCTTCGTGGGCCGCATCCTGACGGGCCGCGTGGAATCGGGCAAGCTGAAGGTCGGCGCCACGGTGCAGGCGCTCTCGCGCATCGGCCAGAAGATCGAACAGTTCCGCGTCACCAAGATCCGCGCCTTCCGCGGCCTTGCCCAGCAGGACATCGAGGAAGCCGTGGCCGGCGACATCGTCTCGCTCGCCGGGATGGCCAAGGCCACCGTGTCGGACACGATCTGCGCCCTCGCCGTGGACGAGCCGCTGGACGCGCAACCGATCGACCCGCCCACCATCACCGTGACCTTCGGCATCAACGACAGCCCGCTGGCCGGTCGTGACGGCAAGAAGGTGCAATCCCGCGTGATCCGCGAGCGCCTGATGAAGGAAGCGGAATCGAACGTGGCCATCAAGGTCACCGACACCCCCGGCGGCGAGGCCTTCGAAGTCTCGGGCCGTGGCGAACTCCAGATGGGCGTTCTGATCGAGAACATGCGCCGCGAGGGCTTCGAGCTGTCGATCTCCCGTCCGCAGGTGATCATGCGCGAAGAGAACGGCCAACGCATGGAGCCGATCGAGGAAGTCACCATCGACGTGGATGACGAATACTCCGGCGCGGTAATCGAGAAGATCACCGGCGCACGCAAGGGCGACATGACCGAGATGAAGGCCGCAGGCGCCGGCAAGACCCGGATCGTCGCACACGTGCCCTCGCGCGGGCTGATCGGCTATCACGGCGAATTCCTGACCGACACCCGCGGCACCGGCGTGCTGAACCGCGTGTTCCACTCCTGGGCCCCCTACAAGGGGCCGATCCCGGGTCGTCGCGCGGGCGTGCTGATCTCCATGGAGAACGGCCAGACCGTGGCCTATGCGCTGTGGAACCTCGAAGAGCGCGGCAAGATGTTCCTGGGCGCCCAGGCCGACGTCTACACCGGCATGATCATCGGCGAGCATTCGCGCGACAACGACCTCGAAGTGAACCCGCTGAAGGGCAAGAAGCTGACCAACGTGCGGGCCTCGGGCACCGATGACGCGGTCCGGCTGACCACCCCGGTGACGCTCTCGCTGGAAGAGGCCATCGCCTACATCAACGACGACGAGCTGGTGGAAGTGACGCCGAACGCGATCCGTCTGCGCAAGCGCTACCTCGACCCGCACGAGCGGAAGCGGATGTCGAAATCCTCGTGATTTCCGGGGTATGAGATTGGAAAGGCCGGGCATAGCGCCCGGCCTTTTTCGTTGTGAAAAGGCTTCAGCCCTGCGGCTCGATCCGGTCAAGCACCTCGACCATTCCGCCCTTTGTCACCCGGAAGACGACGATCTCGCCGGAGGCCGGGAAGACATCGGTCAGCGCGGTGATATTCACCTGATGGGTCACCATGAGAGAGCGCGAGCCCTCGGGCCAGCTGCCGATCTCCTCGATCAGGGCCCGGGTCCGCGAGTCCCCCTCCGCGCGTTCGTTCCAGAAGCTGTCGATCAGCGGGAGATTGGCCACCGGGCCGAGGTTCATCAGCTCGGCGGTTTCCGTGGCCCGGCACCACGCGCTCGCATAGACGTGGTCGAAGCGGATGCCAGCGGCCTCGAGCGCCGCGCCCGTGGCCCGGGCCTGAGCCCGTCCGGTGCCATCGAGGTTCCGCTGCGTGCTGCAGTCTCCGAGCGTGAAGCCCGCGGGGTCACCGGTCCCGGGCGCCCGGGCATGGCGCATGATGGCCTGCGCACCGGGCTGCTCCAGCGCGTCATAGGGGCCGGCCGTGGCCGCGGTGGGCACCGTGGCGGCGCCCAGCAGGAGCGCGGCGGCAAGGGCGGGCAGATCGCGGCGGACAGGGGATCGGGTGAGGGCCATGGTCAGTCTCCGTCAGGAACAGCGTCGGGGTTTGACGGGGTACGCAGGCAGCGGGACATTGGATGAGTGATGGAGGACGGCCGGCGAAGTCTGCCAGTGATTGGCCTTCAAAGAATGACGGATCGTGTCATCCGGACGGACAGGATCACCGAAGGCAAGACTGGCGGGGCCAGCTCATCACCGTCGCACAGGGCCTGTCCCGGCCGATCAGATACAAAAAATGCGGCGCCGCAAGGACTTGCGGCGGCGCTCTCATGTCTCTGACGAGGTCCGTGACCCGGATCAGCCGTTGATCTCGACCACCAAAAGGTCGCGTTCCGACGCGCCCCGGGCGTGTTCCAGACCGGCCTGGTAGGCCTCGGAGTGATAGCACTCCACCGCGCGCGCGCGGGTAGGGAACAGCGCCACGACGTTGCGCGGCCGGTCGTTGCCTTCGAGCTGGACGTAGCCACCGGCGCGGGCGAGGAACTGGCCGTCATGGGCCGCGATCGCGGGGCCGGCTTTCACGGCGTATTTGCCATAGGCCTCCTCGTCGGTGACCTTCACATGGCCGATCCAGAGCGCCGCGGGCTGGTCCAGCGGATGCTCTTCGCTCTCCACGATACAGAGGTCCCGCTCGGACGCGCCCTCGGCGAAGGCGACAGCTTCCTGGTACGCGGGCGAACGATAGCAGGCCACCGCCGCATCGAGCGAGGGGAAGACCACGATCGTATGGGCCGGTCGCTCCAGCCCTTCGAGCTGGGTGAAGGGCGCGCGCCGGGCGATGAACCGCCCGCCATGCGCCTCGATCACGGGAACCGCGCGCTTGCCGTACTCGGCATAGCGGTCCGCATCCGTGACAGTGACCTGCGAAATCCAGAGCGCCGCCATCTCAGCCCCCGATCACGGCTTCCGCCGCCTTGATCGCGGCATCCGCCTTGGTCGCATCCTGACCGCCGCCCTGCGCCATGTCGGGCCGGCCACCGCCGCCCTTGCCGCCAAGCTCGGCCACCGCTGCGCGGACGAGGTCCACCGCCGAGACCTTGTCGGTCATGTCCGCCGTCACGCCCGCCGCCACGGCGACCTTGCCGCCGGTATCCGCGATGAGCAGCACCGCGCCGCTTTCCAGCCGCGACTTGTGCTCGTCGATCAGCGGCGGCAGGTCCTTGCCCGACACACCGGTCAGCACCTGCGCGAGGAACTTCACGCCGCCGATCTCCTTGGCCTCGGTGCCGCCGCCCTGCCCGGCCCCGCCCGACATGGCGAGATCCCGGCGCAGCTGCGCCACCTCGTTGGAGAGTGCCTTGCGTTCGTCGAGCAGCGCCCTGACCCGGGCCACGACCTCGTCGCGGCCGGTCTTCAGCAGGCCCTCGATCTCGCTCAGCGACTGGTCACGGCCGCGCAGTTCCGCCATGGCCGCGGCGCCGGTCAGCGCCTCGATCCGGCGCACGCCAGCGGAGGACGCGGTCTCACCCGTCAGGGCAAATGCGCCGATATCGCCGGTGCGGGTCACATGGGTGCCGCCGCAGAGCTCGATCGAATAGGTCTTGCCGTCCGGCCCCTTGCCGGTGTCGGCGCGGCCCATGGAGACCACGCGGACCTCGTCGCCGTACTTCTCGCCGAAGAGTGCCTGAGCGCCCATGGCGCGGGCGTCATCGGGCGTCATGATCCGGGTCTCGACCGGCGTGTTCTGCCGGATATAGGCGTTCACGTCCCGTTCGACCTGCGCGATCTCCTCGGCCGACAGCGCGGCGCTGTGGGAGAAGTCGAAGCGCAGACGGTCGGGCGCGTTGAGCGAGCCACGCTGCGCCACGTGGTCGCCAAGCGCCTCGCGCAGGGCCTCGTGCAGCAGGTGGGTGGCCGAGTGGTTGGCGCGGATCATGCCGCGACGGCTGTGGTCGACCTCGAGGATCGCCGCCTGGCCGGGCTTCACCGTGCCCTCGGTCACGTCGCCGAAGTGGATGAAGACGCCGTTCACCTTCTTGGTGTCGGTGATCGTCACCTTGGCCTCTTCGGTTTCCAGCGTGCCGCTGTCGCCGACCTGGCCACCGGATTCACCGTAGAAGGGCGTCTGGTTCAGAACGATCTGCACACTGTCGCCCACGGTCGCCGCCTCGGCGGTGGCGCCGTCCTTGACCACCGCCAGCACCACGCCCTCCGCCTTCTCGGTGTCATAGCCGAGGAAGTCGGTCGCGCCGTGCTTGTCGGCGATGTCGAACCAGATCGTCGCATCCGCCGCCTCGCCGGAGCCGGACCAGGCCGCGCGGGCCTTGGCTTTCTGCTCGGCCATGGCCGCGTCAAAGCCGTCGGTGTCCACGGTGCGGCCCTGTTCGCGCAGCGCGTCCTGCGTCAGGTCGAGGGGGAAGCCGTAGGTATCGTAGAGCTTGAAGGCCGCGGCACCGGGCAGGGCCGCGCCCTCTTCCAGCCCGGTCAGTTCCTCGTCCAGCAGCTTGAGGCCCCGGTCGAGGGTCTGGCGGAAGCGGGTTTCCTCCAGCTTCAGCGTCTCCTCGATCAGCGGTTGTGCCTGGCGCAGTTCGGGATAGGCGTCGCCCATCTGCTTCACCAGTTCCGGCACCAGCCGGTACATCAGCGGATCCTTGGCGCCCAGCAGGTGCGCGTGGCGCATGGCGCGGCGCATGATCCGGCGCAGCACGTAGCCACGGCCGTCGTTCGAGGGCATGACGCCATCGGCCAGCAGGAAGGAGGTCGAGCGCAGGTGGTCCGCGATCACCCGGTGGTGGGTCTTGCCCGCGCCGTCCGGATCGGTCGAGGTCGCATCGGCCGAGGCCTCGATCAGCGAGCGGATCAGGTCGGTTGCGTAGTTGTCATTGGTGCCCTGCAGCAGCGCCGCGACACGCTCGATCCCCATGCCGGTGTCGATGGACTGGGCTTCCAGCTCGCGCCGGGTGCCGTCCTCGAACTGCTCGTACTGCATGAAAACGAGGTTCCAGATCTCGACGAAGCGGTCGCCGTCCTCTTCCGGGGTTCCCGGAGGGCCGCCCCAGTACTTCTCGCCGTGGTCGTAGAAGATCTCGGAGCACGGCCCGCAGGGGCCGGTCGGGCCCATCATCCAGAAGTTGTCGTTGGTGGCGATGCGGATGATCCGCTCATCCGGCAGGCCCGCCACCTTCTTCCACAGGTCCGCCGCCTCGTCATCGGTGTGGTAGACCGTGACCAGCAGCTTGTCCTTGTTGATGCCAAGCTCCTTCGTCACCATCTCCCAGGCGAAGGGGATCGCCTGTTCCTTGAAATAGTCGCCGAAGGAGAAATTCCCCATCATTTCAAAGAAGGTATGGTGCCGCGCGGTATAGCCGACATTGTCGAGGTCATTGTGCTTGCCGCCGGCGCGGACGCATTTCTGCGCGGTGGTGGCACGCTGGTAGTCGCGGTGCTCGACGCCCGTGAAGAGGTTCTTGAACTGGACCATGCCCGAGTTGGCGAACATCAGGGTCGGATCGTTGCGGGGAACCAGCGGGCTCGAGGGCACGATCTCGTGGCCCTGTCGCTTGAAATAGCTGAGGAAGCTGGAGCGGATATCGTTCAGCGTCTGCATCGTGGCGGCTCTTTCCCTCGTGGGTCTGCGGCGGTTTTGACGATGTATCCGCGCGAAGGGGCGCTGTCCACCGCAAGCCGGGTCTGCCCACGAAAAAGGCACCTCCCATCGGGGGCGCGGTGGGGAGCGTCGGGTGACGCGGGTCCGCCCGGTGATACTCGGGGCCGGACCCAAGGAGCGTGCGCCCGACCCGGCGCTCCAGCGTCCGCCCCCGGAGCGTGCGCCCGCGCTGTTCCGCCCGCGTGCCCGGTGGGCCGGCCCGCTAGGCACCCGAAAGCCAACCGACACGCTCGCCGAAACGAAAAAGGCCGGGCACCCGGCCCGGCCTCTTCAATATCGACGTTCAGCCTCGATCAATCGTCGAGGATATCGCCGTCGTCCTCTTCGGAGGCGCCGAACTCCAGTCCGTGGGCCGCGCGGATCTTGTCCTCGATCTCGATGGCGATGGCGCTGTTCTCGCGCAGGAAGGTCTTGGCGTTCTCACGCCCCTGCCCGATCCGCTGATCGCCATAGCTGAACCACGAGCCCGATTTCTCGACCACGCCGGCCTTCACGCCAAGGTCGAGAATCTCGCCCATCTTGGAGATGCCCTCGCCGTACATGATGTCGAACTCGACCTGCTTGAACGGCGGGGCCACCTTATTCTTCACCACTTTCACGCGGGTCGCGTTGCCGACCACCTCGTCGCGGTCCTTGATCGAGCCGATGCGGCGGATGTCGAGGCGCACGGATGAGTAGAACTTCAGTGCGTTGCCGCCCGTGGTGGTCTCGGGGCTGCCGAACATGACACCGATCTTCATCCGGATCTGGTTGATGAAGATCACCATGCAGTTCGACTTCGCGATCGACCCGGTGAGCTTGCGCATGGCCTGGCTCATCAGGCGCGCGTGCACGCCGACCGAGCTGTCGCCCATGTCGCCCTCGAGCTCCGATTTCGGCGTCAGAGCCGCGACGGAGTCGACGATGACCATGGAGACCGCGCCGGAGCGCACCAGCGTGTCGGTGATCTCCAGAGCCTGCTCGCCGGTGTCGGGCTGCGAGATCAGCAACTCGTCAAGGTCCACGCCGAGCTTGCGGGCATAACCGGGATCGAGCGCATGTTCCGCGTCGACGAAGGCGCAGACGCCGCCCTTCTTCTGTTCCTCGGCCACGCAATGCAGCGTCAGCGTCGTCTTGCCCGAGCTTTCGGGGCCGTAAATCTCGATGATCCGGCCCTTGGGCAGGCCGCCGATGCCGAGGGCGATGTCGAGGCCCAGCGATCCGGTCGAGGTCGCCTCGATCTCCTGGATCGCGTCCTTGCCGCCGAGCTTCATGATCGAGCCCTTGCCGAACTGCCGTTCGATCTGGGCCAGAGCGCTGTCCAGCGCCTTTTGCTTGTTGGGGTCGCGCTTGCTGTCCATGCTCAAAAGATCTGCCGTTGCCATTCTTGGCCCCCTTATTTCACACCCCGTGCGGGGCGGCAATCACTGCCAATGTTCGCCTCTTGTTCTGCGCAACATGAGACCAAACAGAGAACATTTCAACTAAATTCCTCACATTCCCCACTTTTTCGCAGAACGGTTAAGGAGTAGTTTACGCCGGACGTCATTGGCGAACTAGGGAGGAACGCAGGTTTATGCTCGTCTTTTCAAAGGCTAAGCTGGTGATCCTCTCGGTTCCCAAGACAGGGACGACGGCCATGGAAAGTTTCCTTGGGCCCCATGCGGATATCCTTGTGAAGGAACCACCGGAGCTGAAACATGCGCCGGTCTACCGCTACAACCGCTTCTTCCGTCCCATGCTGGAGAAATTCGTCGATCCGGGAATCGAAACCATGGCCGTGATGCGGGAACCGGTGTCCTGGCTCGGCTCCTGGTATCGCTATCGGCGGCGGCCCTTCATGGAGGGCAAACCCAATGCCACTCATGGCATCAGTTTCGACGACTTCGTGCTGGCCTACTGTCAGGGGAAACGTCCCGGTTTCGCCAATGTGGGCAGCCAGGCCAAGTTCCTCGAGCCACAGCCGAACGGTACGCGGGTCGATCACCTGTTCCGTTACGAGGACCAGCCGGCGATCCTCGGGTTTCTCGAAACCCGGTTGGGTCTGACGCTGGACCTCCCGCGGGAGAACGTGTCGCCGTCGATGCCGCTCACGCTCTCGCCCGCGGTCGAGGAAAAGCTGCGTCGGAAATGCGCCGAGGAGTTCACGCTGTGGGAGAGCCTGGGCTGAGACTTGATCGGCGAGCTTTATGCCGGCGATGGCAGCACCCGCGGCGTGTGATTGATCGGGATGCCGTGGAGGGATGAGCCTCTACGGACATGGCGGAGGCATGGCTCTGAACCGGCGCGGGAGGCTGAACAGGAACGAGGGCCTGAAGCGCGGCGGCCCAGATGTGATCCGCGGCCGCGCGTCGCAAGGAGATCTTGGGCCCAATCCGGGCGCCACATGAGCGCCCCCCTTGGCCGCGGTCCCTGAGGCTGGCCTCGTTCTCAGGAAACAGACCCGGTCCCCCTCAATGAAGCTGACGCTGCACGGTCTCCGTCAGTTCCGCCAGCGAGAAGGGTTTGGGCAGGAAGACGGAGTTCGGGAAGGCGTCCCCCGTGCCGCTGAAGGTTTCCTCAGCGTAGCCCGAGACGAAGACGACGCGCACATCTGGCCGGATCTTGCGGGCCTCGCGGACCCAAGTCGGCCCGTCCATGCCGGGCATGACCACGTCGGTGACGAAAAGATCGACCTGCAGTTTCTGGTCCTCAAGCGTCCGCAGTGCATCCTCCGCGCTTTCGGCCTCGAGCACGGTATACCCCCTGAGGCGTAGGGCCCTGGAGGCGAAGGCGCGCACCGGCGCCTCGTCCTCCACCAGAAGCACGACACCATAGGTCCGCGGGCCGCTCGCCTGGCGGCTGTCCTCGGCGGGGGCCACCGGCTCCACCGGGGGCACATAGACCGGAAAGAGAAGCGTGAAACAGCTCCCCTCGCCCGGTGTGCTGTCGGCGAAGATGAAGCCACCGGTCTGCTTGATGATGCCATAGGCAGTCGAAAGGCCGAGCCCGGTCCCCTCGCCCACCCGCTTCGTAGTGTAGAAGGGTTCGAACACCTTGCCGAGCTTGTCCGCCGGGATGCCCTGGCCGGAATCCATCACCTTGACGCTGACATATTCCCCCGGCGTCACCGTCGCCCTGTCGCGCTGTAGCGGCGCGCGCAGGCGGAGGCTCTCGGTCACGATGCGAATCTCGCCGCCCTCCGGCATCGCGTCGCGCGCGTTGACCACGAGGTTCATCAGCACCTGTTCCAACTGCCGCTTGTCGGCCCGGATCGGCCGCAGCACGGGATCATGGCTGAGACTGAGGGTGATCTTCTCGCCGACGAGGCGGTTCAGGAGATGCGTCAACTCTGCCAACGTGTCTCGCAGATCGAGCTTTTCGGGCCGCAGGGTCTGCTTGCGGGAGAAGGCCAGCAGCTGCCCCACGAGCGCCGCCGCGCGATTGGCATTCTGGTTGATCTGGACGAGGTCGCCGTAGTCGGGATCGCCGGGATCATGGCGCAGCAGCAGCAGGTCGCAATGGCCCGAGATCGCGGTCAGCAGGTTGTTGAAATCATGGGCCACCCCGCCGGCCAGCTGGCCGATGGCCTGCATCTTCTGGCTCTGGACGAACTGGGCCTCCAGCGTCTTCAGCTCCGTCGCGTCGCTGAGCACGGCGATCAGCGCCGGAGTGCCATCCTCGACAATCCGCTTGAGCGTCACCTGAACATAGGTTTCGCGGTCCGGCACCCGCAGGCGCAGGAATTCCGAGTGCGGCGGCGGGCGGCCCGCGGCCGCTTCAGACAGCCAGTCCGAGATCGAGCGCCCGAGCCCCTCCATCACGTCCGACAGCGCCGCCCCCGCCACGCACATCGGACCGAGCAGTTCCTGCGCATGGCGGTTGGTCATCAGGATGGCGCCCTCCGCGTCCAGCCGCAGCAATGCTACTGGCAATTCGTCGAAGTAATCCCAGCCCCGGGTCGCGGGGGGCTCCACCTCTCCCGGAGGCGGCAGCAGCAACAGTTCGCGCCGCCCGAGGCTGTCGCCGCTCTCGACCACGAGCCGCTGGGTGTAACCGCCGACCGCCGTGACCTCCTGCAGCGCCCCGGGCACCACGGGCAGCACCGGGAAGATCGCATCGAGCGCCTTCGGCCGGTGCCCGATCAGCGCCCGGGCCGCCTCGTTCATGTAGAGAATGGCGTTTGATCGCCCGACGGTGATCAGGGGGATATCATGGCTCCCGCTGCCGGGGGCGTGGGTGGCAAACTCCTCGATCCGCCAGAGGAACCGCCCTTCCGGCAGGCGATGCGCGCTGAGCCGCGCCTGCCCGCGACGTGTCACGATGTCTTCCCGCGCAGTACCGGCGCGCGCGGCGCGGGCCTGCAGGCGGAAGAGAACGGCGGAGGGATTGGCGAAACTGTCGGCCAGCAGCCCCGCCACGGTGCGCGCCTTCTCCGGCGCGGCGAGCGTGCCGCAGGAGGCGTTCCGGGCGATGATCTGCCCTTCCGCATCTGCGATGGCGGCGGGGGCGATGTCATCGCGCACGAAGCCCATGATCGCCGCATCCGCCCCGGCGGAGCCCTTCCGGTGGAACTGTGCGACCAGCGTGACGAAGAGCGCGAAGAAGGTCAGGATCAGCCCCGCCCCCATCAGGACGATCGCCAGGGCCTGCTGCCGCATGACGAGCCCGGTGACGAGCATTCCGATCCCGAGGACCACGATCAGACGACGCTGCGGCATCAGGGCGAGCGCCAGCCGAGCGACCGTTCCCGTCGGCTCACCGGGCAGGATCGCAGCCGCATCTCTCCCGGGATCGGTGGCCTGCGCCGCGGTTGTCCGGCCGCCACCATGGGCCTTCCCTTGCCGCTTGGACCTGCGCAGCGCTCCGGGAGACTCATCCGGGGCGGCGCTTGTCAGGTGTTCGGGTGCAAGCGTCATCTTGGATGCCGCTTCCGGCCCATCGGGAGCGCGCATCTCAGAGCGCGTACGCTGGCGTGCCGCCCTGGCATCAGTCGCGGGCGCATCGGAGGACGGCGACTCAGGAGCAGCGTCAGCCTCAGTGCGGGCCTCTGCCGCAGTCGTGGCCTCCGCGCCGGGCGAGAGTTTTGAAGAGGCAGATGCCATCATGCCCGGTGGCCTGTCCGACCTGTTCCCGCGGTGTGCGCCTGATTGGGCCGCATCCGGTCGCGCTCTACCGCTCTCCCCGTCCGACAGCTCTCCAGGTCCGGCGCGCACGGGTTCGGCCGAGGGATCGCCCCGTGCCGGGCGCCCGCTGCTGTCCGTCGCCGCCGCGTCCTTTGTCATGGCTCCTCCGCGGTGCTCCCCCACGAGCCCGGAGGGCCCGCCTGCATCGGCAGCCGGTTGGCCGCCTTCCCGAGAGTGCCGCACGGCGGGTTAATACCGCCTTAAGGCGCGCGCGGCGCCAGCCCGGGGCGCAGGTCAGGCTAGGCGGCGTCGGTCTTGCGGGTCAAGTGCGCGGCAAAGAAGCCATCGCCCCCATCGAGGGGCGTGTACTGGCGTTGATATGTCACCTGCCAGTCCGGATGCCGGGCGAGGAACGCCTCGATCCGGTCGCGATTCTCCGCCCGGAGCAGCGAACAGGTTGCATAGGCCAGCACGCCCTGCGGCGCCACCAGCGGCACGGCGGCGTCGAGGATCGCATCCTGCGTGGCGTTCAGCGTCTGGAGAGCCTCGGGTGTGAGCGCCCATTTGCCTTCTGGCGAGCGGCGCCAGGCGCCGGACCCGGAACAGGGCACATCGGTCAGCACGAGATCGAACGGCGCGCTGCGCCCGAGGGCGGCGCGGTCGGCGATCTCGACGGAGACGCCGGCCCGGCGGGCGCGTTCCGGCAGGTCCTTCAGCCGCTGGGGATGGGCGTCATGGGCGACGTAGCGGGCGCGGTGCCGCGCGGCCATGGCGAGGGTCTTGCCGCCGCCGCCCGCGCAATAATCGAGCACAAGCCCCGCCTCCGCCAGCGGCAGCTCCGCCGTGACCGACTGGCTGGCCACGTCCTGCAGCTCCACCAGCCCGTCGAGATAGGCCCGGCTCTGGCCGATCCGCCGGGCGCCCTCGGTCACCTCCAGCGCGGTGGCGCAGAGCGCATGGGGACGACAGCTGATACCATCTGAAGAGAGCGCTGCAACCACCTGATCCGGATCGGTTTTCGCCGTATTCACCCGCAGGAAGACAGGGGCGCGGTGACGCAGCATCTCGGCCGTATTCTCGAAGTCCGGGCCCAGCGTCTCGCGCAGCGGGGCCAGCAGCCAGTCGGGCAGATCCAGCAGCGCCTCTGCGGGCAGGTCTGCCGGGGGACTGGCCTCGGCCTCGGTCAGGGCGGCGGGCGCATGGCCCTCCCCGGTGAAGAGCGCCGCCGGGTCCTGCCCGTGGCTCCGCAGCAGGCCGATCATCCGCGCCCGCCCCGTGGTCCCGCCGCCGAGTGCCGCGGTCGAGCGCCAGCGGCGCAGAGCGTCGAAGACATGATCCCGGATCGCCGCCCGGTCGCCCGAGCCCGCGAAACGACTGCGCCGCGCCCAGCCGGTGAGTGCCTTCTCCGCCGGGACACCCCCGGCGATCTCGTCCAGCAGCGCCGCGGCTGCGGCAATCCTTGCCCCGGGGGTCATGATGCATTCCTTCTGTCGCGGCCTGATCCGGCCGCCTAGTGGCACAGTGGGCCGCGCGAGGCCAGCCCCAGATGGCGCTCGCAGGCTGTGCGGAGCCGCGTCGACCGGCCCTGCCTCCGGCCGCCGTACAAGGGCACCTCGACCAGGAGCCGCACCCGCACGGCGAGATCGCGGGGCAACCCTTCGGGGGCACCCATCGGCGCGAACGCCCTTATTCCCTAAAATGCAACGAAGTTATCCAATCGGGGCCTGCTGATATTTACCATGCCGAAACACCCTTGGGACAGGCTTGCGCCGTAACGCCGTGTCCCGGCTGGCCGGCCCGCACATCCTTGACGACCTCGGGTCCGGCATGAACGCGGATCCGGGACAGCCCGTATCGTAGAACCGACGCAAGTCACAGGAGGAGACAGAGACAGGATGCCCGCGCTCCGCACATGCCTCATCGTCGACGATTCCTCGCTCGATCAGCAGATGATGCACCGCGCCATGGACAGCGCCGATGTCGGCGTGGACCTGCTTTTCGCCGGCGCCCTCTCAGAGGCGCGCGCGGTGCTCAAGGCCGTCGATGTCTCGCTCATGTTTCTGGACAACTCCATGCCAGACGGCTGGGGCGCCGATTTCGTCTGCGAGCTGGCCCGTGACCCGCAGCTCAAGACGGTCCCCGTCATCATCGTCAGCGACTGGCCGTCGCCCTTCCTCTACGCCAAAGCCCGTGCGGCCAACGTGCGGGAGGTCTGGTCGAAGCGCGACTTCACGCCGGAGGCGATCCGCCGCGTGGTGCAAGCACAGGGGCTGGGGGCGGAGCGATGATGGCCCGGGGGCCGATCCTCGCGATGGCCCTCCGTGGAATGGTCATGCTCCCGTCGGGGCCGAAACGCCCGCGCGTCGGGGCTGCGGCCTACGGGGCCTTGCCGGCGAGGGCCGGAGCAATGGACTGCCTTTGCTGTGCGGCGCGGCCTCCAGGGAGCCGAAGCGCGCGGATCCGGGCGGGCCCGGGAAGCAGCCTTGCACAGGGTGCGGGCCTGCATTCTTTGCCCCTCGTCATTCGGCGCCCCGTGCGGTAAGACCCCCGTTCGACAAGGGGAGCGCAAGATGACCGACAAAAACACCCTGACGCTACTGAATCAATGCGTCGACATGCTCGCCGACGAGTTGGGCTCCGCGCCGCTTCAGATTGACCGCCCGGGCCGCGAGGATTTCGTCCTCGTCTCGGCGACGACCTATGACAGCCTCGTCGAGCGAATCCAGGAGCTCGAAACCGGACTCATGAGTGATGAGGAACGGGACGAGGAAGAAGTCGAACTGCTGGAGATGCTGGACAGCACGCCGCGCACGCGGCACTGACGGGACCCAAGCGGGCGCCTTCGAGGCCAGAACGCTCGGGCCCAAGGTTTCAAGGGCATGGTTTCGGGGCAAAGGCTTCGGGTCTGGTACGCAGGGAACCACGCGGTACCGAGCCTGCACTGCAGCACGAAGAGCTTATCGAGTAAGGACATCGGGAGAGCTACGTCTGCTCTGTCCTGATCGGCATCTTCCACAGGGAGAGAGATGCAGACCCGGAGAACCCGGGCGCCATGCAAGTGGTGTCGACCGCAGGTTGAGCAGCTGGCAGAGCCTCCACGGTGGCAGAAAGCCAAAGGCCCATCGGGCAACGGCGACGAAACATCAATCAAGCGAGAAGGCCATTGAGACCCGCGCCTTGGGTCAACCTCGGCAGAGGGCCTGCGTCACCCGTTGGCAAGCAAGTGACAAGGCGGCGAGACAGCCGCACTCAGGCGCTGGACCGAGCGGCCGCAACAACGCGGCTGCGCCCCGGTCAGCAGACGTCGCGGCCCCGTCGAGAGAGCCGCGACGTTGGGCCGGATCAGCCGATCCGGTAATTCGGCGATTCGCGCGTGATCTGCACGTCGTGCACGTGGCTTTCCTTCAGCCCCGCGCCGGTGATCTTCACGAAGGTGCAGTTCTGCCGCATCTCGTCCACGGTCGCGCAGCCGGTGTAGCCCATGGCCGCGCGCAGGCCGCCGACCAGCTGGTGCAGCACCGCACCGGCCGAGCCCTTGTAGGGCACCTGCCCCTCGATGCCTTCGGGCACGAGCTTGTCCGAAGCCGCGTCCTTCTGGAAGTAGCGGTCCGCCGAGCCGCGCGCCATGGCGCCGAGCGAGCCCATGCCACGGTAGGATTTGAACGAGCGGCCCTGGTAGAGGATCACCTCGCCCGGGCTTTCGTCGGTGCCCGCGATCATCGAGCCGACCATGGCCACCGAGGCCCCGGCTGCGATCGCCTTGGCGAAGTCGCCCGAGAACTTGATGCCCCCATCCGCGATGATCGGCGTGTCACCTGCGGCAGTGGCGCAATCCATGATCGCGGTCAGCTGGGGCACGCCCACGCCGGCCACCATCCGCGTGGTGCAGATCGAGCCCGGGCCGATGCCGACCTTCACGGCATCCGCTCCGGCACCGATCAGCGCCCGCGTGGCCTCGCCGGTGGCGACGTTGCCCGCGACGACCTGAACCTCGTTGGAGAGGCCCTTGGCCCGTTCAACGGCCTTGGCCACGCCCTCGGAGTGGCCATGGGCGGTGTCGATGACGATCATGTCGACGCCCGCATCCACGAGCGCCTGCGACCGTTCGAAGCCCGCATCGCCGACGGTGGAGGCCGCGGCGACCCGCAGGCGGCCCAGCTGGTCCTTGCAGGCGGTCGGGTTCAGCACGGCCTGTTCGGTGTCGCGCAGGGTCAGCAGGCCGGTCAGCTTGCCGGTCTTGTCGGTCACCAGCAGCTTCTCGATCCGGCGCGCCTTCATGAGGCTCTTGGCCTCTTCGCGGTCGGCCGGTTCGTGCAGGATGGCGAGATTGTTGGAGGTCATCATGACCCGGACCGGCGTGTCGTCATCGCTGGCAAACCGCATGTCGCGGTTGGTGACGATGCCCACCACCAGCCCGCGCTCGTCCACCACCGGGAAGCCGGTGACATTGTAGCGCTGTTGCAGCGCCTTGGCGTCGGCCAGCGTCTGGTCGGCGCGCAGGGTGATCGGATTGTAGACGATCCCGCTCTCGAACCGTTTGACGCGGCGGACCTCTTCGGCCTGCTGGTCGACGGTGAGGTTGCGGTGGACCACCCCCATGCCCCCGGCCTGCGCGAGGCAGATCGCCATGCGGCTTTCGGTCACCGTGTCCATGGCAGAGGACAGCAGCGGGATGTTCAGGGAGATCGACTTGGTCACCTTCGTCCGCGTATCCGCCGTGGACGGCAGCACGCTGGAAGCAGCGGGTACAAGCAGAACGTCATCGAAGGTCAGCGCCTCACGAATCTCCATCGGTCAACTCCATGGGATGTTCGTATTGGCGCTTCCCTATTACATGGATGCTGGCAAGTGGAAAGCCCCAAAGAACCGCAATCTCGCGGCAGCGGACATGCGCTGCGCACATGCGGCGGGCATCGGGTCTGCGCCACCCGGCCCGCCCCGGTCAGCGCTCGGTCGGACAAGCAAAGAGCCGTTCGAAGATCAGCGCCGCCATGGAGCCGGCTCCTAGCAGCATGATGACCACGTTCGCGATCCAGCCCAGGACGGGAATGAAATTCACCAGCGATGTCACCACGATGCCGCCGGCCAGCACCAGCAGCTTCTGCCCCAGCGTCGGGCCTTCGGGCGTGGCACCGGGACGGCCGAAGTTCACGAAGAGCCGCATGGCGATGGTGTAGACGCCCAGCATGTAGCCGCAGGTCCATGTCACGATGATCAGGACGATGATCAGCGGCAACAACGGGATGCCGACGATGGTCATGGCCGCCACCGGGATCAGCCCCACCAGCGCCGAAAGCCCCAGCACCCCGGCGAGGAAGACCTGCCCGGGCCGGGTCATGGCACGCATCCGCAGCCGTTCGGTCAGCTCCGGCGCGACGCTGAGCGCGGCCACCCCGATGATCAGGAAGAAGCCCAGCCCCACGATCGCCCCCAGCAGCGCGGTCCATGGCCCCGGGCGTGACCAGTCCCCGGTGGCGTGGTCGATCATCTGCCGTGCGTGTCCGTCGAGCTGTTCGTAGATGATCCGGTCCTCGGGCACGACCGAGGCCGGGATAGGCGGCCGGTTCGAGGTGGCGAGGTGCAGGATACCGCCGATCCGCGCTTCGGGGCCGAAGTCCACCTGTCCCGCGGCGATCCAGACATCCCCGGCCACGGGGGCGTTCAGGGTCACCGTGCCGCCGCTGGCCAGCAGGACGCCCTCCATGGCGCCATCGAGTGTCAGCGTGCCCGCACTCAACCGTGCGTTGCCGGAAACCACGGCCCTCGACGTCGTCGAGATCGAGGCCCCCACCATGCTGGCGTCCCCCGCAACCGGCGCGTCCAGCGTCAGCGAGCCGCCCGCCGCATAGACGTCGCCGCCGATCGCGCCGCTCATGTCCACCCGGAAGCCCGCGATATGGGCGTCCTTGGCGACTTCGGCCCCCTGGGCCACGGAAAAGCCTATGGCGAAAAGGCTGCGCGGCGCGGGCGGCGTGGCGCCGCTTTCCGGGTCCGAGACGTAGAGATCCCCGCCGACCTCGATCCGCTCGGCCCGAAGCGGAGTGGCGAACAGCGGCAGCAGACACAGGAGCACCGGCAGGCACCGGCGAAGGGGAAAACGGGTCATCGTCACGGTCCTCGCATCGGGTTGATCGCAGGGGAAAATCTGCGTTCACTCCGAAGCATACACGCAAAACGTGTGCGATGCGAGGCTGTGTCCTGTCGCAGCCTCCGAGGCCTTGGCAAAGCCTTCCCTCAGGCCTTGTCTCGGGCCTTGTCTCAGGCCTTGTCTCGGGCCCGTCCTCGCCCTGCCCCCACCTGCATGTCAGATGTACTCGGGCACCGGGCGCGGGGTCAGTAGCATCACGAGCCCGGCAATCACCGCCACCGTCACCGGCAGCATCGCCATGGCAAGGAAGCCGCCCTGCTGCCCGAAGGCATGGGCCAGCGGTGCCGAGATCAGCGGCGAGAGGAACTGCCCGCCGAAGAAGCCCATGGTCATCAGCCCCGCGGCACGGCCCCGGTACATGGGCGGGACGAATTCCATGAAGTAGGCCATGAAGTTCGGCATCGCCGGCCCCATGGAGGCGCCCATGATCAGCACGCCCACCACGGCCATCCACGGAGAGGTCGCCTGGCTGATCACGATCAGCGACAGCGCCATGCCGGCGAAGGAGGTGACGATGATCACCCGGGGCGAAATGATCCGGCGGATCTTGCCGAACATGACCGCGCCGGGCAGCGAGGCCACGGTCAGCATCGACAGCGCAAGCCCGAGGTGGGTGGAGTTCGTCACGCCAAGCTCCGCCAGCACGAAGGGCAGCCGCGTCGGCAGAACGTACATCGTCGCCATCGCCAGCAGCGCCAGCGAGCCGAGCACCGCATAGGCCTTCCACGGGAAGGCCGGCAGCGGGCCCGTGGGGGCCTCTCCCGGGCCGGGGCGCGGGGCCACGCGTGTCAGCCCCCGCAGGGTGACGAAGGCCAGCAGCGCCAGCGGCAGCGCCACGAGGTAGACGCCGAAGGCGGTGCGCCAGCCGAACGAGGCCATCACGCCCCCGCCGATCATGAAGACGATGCCGCCGATGTTCATGGCCGCCATCTGCAGCCCCATGAAGCGCTCCCGCTCGCGTCCGATCCAGAGGCTCGAGACATAGGCCGAGACCAGCGTCATCGTGCCCGCCACCCCGAGGCCCAGCACCGCGCGTCCGATCAGCAGCTGCCATATCTCCTGCGCCACGAGGCCCGAGGCCCCCCCGATGGCATAGAGCAGCATCGCCCCCACCATCAGCGGACGGCGGTCCATCCGGTCGGCCATCACGCCGATGGCGGCGGCAGTCAGCACGACGAAGAGCGAGGGCAGCGTCACCACGAGGCCGCTGAGCGTCTCGATGCCGGGCGTGTCGGCGAAGGCCGCGCGCAGTTGCGGCAGTGCGGGTGAGATGGTCGCATTGGCCATCACGGTCAGGGAGGAGGCGGCAAGGATCGTCGCCATGGCCAGCACGGGGACAGAGGTCGCCCGGGCGGACGTCAGTGAGAGCGTATCGGTCATCTGGAACTTCGGAGGTCAGGACAGGGCGCGGTCGAGGCCGCGAAAATCCGGACAACCCTGCCCGCTGCAGCGCAGAATGTCCATCCACCGTTTCGAGCGGGTCCCCAGCCGTGCCTGTGCGATACGGCGCGATACCGCGAAGGTGCCTATGGGAACTCCCCATGACCGGCACGTGCCGCCCCGTGTCGCGCGTCACGCGATGCCGCCCATGCGCCCTGATCTGCCGCTCCCGGTTGCGACGGGGCCGCCGCGGTGCCTATGGTCGATGCACCAGCTGCAAAGACCCGATCATGAGCCAAGACACCTCCACTGCCGATCCCCTCGTCATCTTCACCCCGTCCGGCAAGCGCGGCCGCGTGCCAGCGGGCACGCCGGTGCTGCAGGCCGCGCGCCAGCTGGGGGTCGATCTCGATTCCGTCTGTGGCGGGCGCGGCATCTGCTCGAAATGCCAGATCACCCCGGGTTACGGCGAATTCGCCAAGCATGGCGTCACGGTGCATGAGGATGCGCTCTCCGAGTGGAACGCGGTCGAGGCGCGCTATGACCGGGTGCGCGGGCTGGCCACGGGCCGCCGGCTGGGCTGTCAGGCGCAGATCCTGCGCGACGTGGTCATCGACGTGCCCCCCGAAAGCCAGGTGCACAAGCAGGTCGTGCGCAAGGCGGCCTCGGCCCGGGCGATCACCATGGATCCGGCGACGAAGCTCTACTTCGTCGAGGTGACAGAGCCCGACATGCATGAACCCTCCGGCGATCTGGAGCGGCTGGCGGCGGCGCTGGAGGCGCAATGGGACCTGCCCGGCGCCACCGCCGATCTCTCGCTGCTGGCCAAGCTGCAACCGGCGCTGCGCAAGGGCGGCTGGAAGGTCTCCGTCGCGGTCTTCCGCGATCACACCGCGGCCGCGCCGCGCATCCTCGACATCTGGCCGGGCCTGCACGAAGGCGGGCTCTACGGGCTGGCGATCGACCTTGGGTCCACCACCATCGCGGGGCATCTGTGTGACCTCGTCACCGGCGAGGTGCTGGCCTCCGCCGGGCTGATGAACCCGCAGATCCGCTTCGGCGAGGACCTGATGAGCCGGGTCTCCTACGTGATGATGAACCCGGGCGGCGACGCCGAAATGACCCGCGCGGTGCGCGAGGCCATGGCCCGGCTGGCAGAGGATCTGGCGGGCGATGCGGGCATCGATCCGGGCTTGATCGTCGAGGCAACTCTGGTCTGCAACCCCGTGATGCACCACCTCTTTCTGGGTCTCGACCCGACCGAACTGGGACAGGCGCCCTTCGCGCTTGTCTCCTCCTCGGCGCAGGCGCTTGGCGCCCGTGATGTCGGCCTCGCGACGATCAACCCCCGGGCCCGCCTCTACACGCTGCCGCTGATCGCAGGCCACGTGGGGGCCGATGCGGCGGCGGTCTCGCTCTCCGAGGCGCCCGAGGCGTCGGAAGACCTCGTGCTGATCGTCGACGTCGGCACGAATGCCGAGATCCTGCTGGGCGACAAGACCCGCGTGCTGGCCTGTTCCTCGCCCACCGGCCCCGCCTTCGAAGGGGCGCAGATCTCCTCCGGCCAGCGGGCCGCGCCCGGCGCGATCGAGAAGCTGGAAATCGACCCGGTGACCCGCGCGCCGCGCTTCCGCGTCATCGGTTGTGACCTCTGGTCCGACGAGGCGGGCTTTGCCGAGGCGACGGCCCAGACCGGGATCACGGGCATCTGCGGATCCGGCATCATCGAGGCGGTGGCCGAGATGCGCATGGCGGGCGTCCTGGACGCCTCCGGCCTGATCGGCAGCGCCGAGCAGACCGGCACCGCCCGTTGCGTGCCCGATGGGCGCACCCACAGTTACCTGATCTGGGATGGCAGCGCCGAGGGCGGCCCCCGGATCACCGTGACCCAGGGCGACATCCGTGCGATCCAACTGGCCAAGGCCGCGCTCTACGCGGGCGCGCGGCTCCTGATGGATGAACGCGGGGTCGAGACGGTGGACCGCGTCGTGCTGGCCGGGGCCTTCGGGGCGCATATCTCGCCCAAGCATGCGATGGTGCTGGGGATGATCCCCGATGTACCGCTCGACAAGGTGGCGAGTGCCGGCAACGCGGCGGGGACCGGCGCGCGGATCGCGCTGTGCAACCGGGCGGCGCGGGCGCAGATCGAAGGCGATGTACAGGCGATCACCAAGGTCGAAACCGCCATCGCGCCGAAGTTCCAGGAGCATTTCGTGGCGGCGAACGCCCTGCCCCATGCCAGCGATCCCTTCCCGCATCTCTCGAGCGTCGTGACCCTGCCCGAGGTGTCGTTCAACACCGGCGGTGACGGGGCTGGCGGCGGGCGCAGACGGCGCCGCCGGAGCTGAGGCGCGGAGGCGACAAGCGGTGAAAACGCGGCGGGCCGGACGTCCTGTCGGGCCGCCGGCGCAGGTCAGGAATGACGGAAATCGTGGTCGAGTGAGGCCGAATCCCGCAACAGATCCGACCTCACCCGGGCGAACATGCAAGCCCCCGCTATACATGTCGCATGTACCGCAGGAGAGATCCCCCCCGTCCAATCCCCATTGACCGTGGGACCTGTCCTGCGGTGCTCCTCCCCGGTGTGACTGGCCTGACCCCCAGCCTGTCGAAGCCGACCCGTCAGCCGTAGCTGCCGTTCTCCCGTCGCCGTCCGACAGACCCCGTTTGCACGATGGGCGCCTGATCCAAGCCCCTTCCGTAGTGGAAGAAGATGTACTCTTTCTGGCGGATCGGCGGGGTTCCGCGCATACCCCATATGGGTGAAAAATTCGAATTCTTCCCCCGAAAGGAAGGTATCCCGTTTCTTTTCTTCAAAGATGACCATACGTTACGAGAAGATCTGCATAGAAAAATTTGAAATACGTTTTCAGCAAAGGACTCTGCAATGTATGCAATCGGCGCCCTTGCGAAGCGCACCGGCACCAAGGTGCAGACCATCCGCTACTACGAGCAGATCGGCCTCCTGCCCGAGGCTGCGCGCAGCGCCGGCGGGCAGCGGCGCTATGGTGCGGCAGAGCTCGACCGGCTGGCCTTCATCCGCCATGCCCGGCAACTGGGATTCGGTCTGGATGCCATCCGCGACCTGCTCGACCTCTCCGACCATCCCGAACAACCCTGTGCGGGCGCCGACCGGATCGCGGCGCGCCAGCTGCGCGAGGTGGAGCAGCGCATCGCCCGTCTGGAGAAGCTGCGCAGGGAACTGGCCCGCATGGTCGAGGATTGCACAGGCGGTGCCGCCGGGGCCTGTCGCGTCATCGAGGTGCTGCGCGATCACTCCGAATGCCTGACCGAGCACAGCGCACCGGAAACCGACGTCCCGCACTGAGTGCATCACCGGCAACCGCCCTCCCGCGCAGACCCGCCGCCAGCCCTCAACGTCTTGAATGAACGACACCATGTCGCAAATGCTGCATTGCGACATGACGCCTGCCTGTAATCTGAAACCGGATGTCAGACGCGGCCCGAAGGGCGCCGCGAAACGGCGCTCCGGCACAGCTCCGGCCCCCGTTCCGCCCGCCCTTGCCCCGCCTGCCTCCCGGTCGCTGCCACGGGCCCTGCCCGAAGCGGGCCCCGGGGCGGCACGCGGGACAGGTCCGGGCCGCACTGGCAAGACGTCGAACCGCGGGCGGCGGTCGGGGCGTTTCTCCGCGGCACGGACGCGGCGCGCACCCTGCCTGTCGCCCTACTTCTTTACCCCGGGGGCCCCGCGCCCCGCGAAGGAGACAGGCCATGGATGCACGGGCCAAGACTCAGGACCTTCTTCTCCGGCGCAAGCCGGGCTACGCGCTCGAACAGGCGTTCTATGGCGATGAGGACGTTTACCAGACCGACCTCGAGCTGATCTGGCACACCGACTGGCTCTTCGTCACGCCGATCGCCTCGCTGCCCAAGACCGGCAGCTTCGTGACCCACAAGGTCGGCCGTGCCAGCATCACCATCGTGCGCGGCGCAGACGGCGTCATCCGTGCCTTCCACAACACCTGCCGTCACCGCGGCTCGATCATCTGCAAGGGCACGTCGGGCAGCGTGGCCAAGCTGGTCTGCCCCTACCACCAGTGGACCTACGACCTCGACGGCAAGCTGATCTGGGCCCGCGACATGGGCGCGGACTTCGACCCCTCGCAGCACGGGCTGAAGCCGGTGCACTGCCGCGTGCTGGCCGGTCTGGTCTACATCTGCCTCGCGGATGAGGCGCCCGATTTCGACACCTTCGCCGCCAAGGCCGAGCCCTACCTCGCCGTGCATGACCTGAGCGATGCCAAGATCGCCTTCCAGTCCACGATCGTCGAGGAAGGCAACTGGAAGCTGGTCTGGGAAAACAACCGCGAGTGCTATCACTGTGGCGGCAACCACCCGGCGCTCTGCCGGACCTACCCGGACGATCCCTCCGTCACCTTCATCGGTGAAGGCGGCGACGTGCCCGCGCACCTGCAGGCGCATTTCGACAAATGCGAAGCCGCGGGCGCACCGGCGCAGTTCCACATCTCCGACAACGGTCAGTACCGCATGGCGCGGATGCCGCTGAAGCTGGGCGCGCTCAGCTACACGATGAACGGCGGCATGGCGGTGCAGAAACGTCTGGGCCACGTCCAGCCCGATGATGCGGGCACCCTGCTGAAGTTCCACTACCCGACGACCTGGAACCACTTCCTGCCGGATCACTCGATCACCTTCCGCGTCACCCCCATCGGGCCGCAGCAGACCGAGGTCCAGACCACCTGGCTGGTCCACAAGGACGCGGTCGAGGGCAAGGATTATGACCTGAAGGAACTGACCGAGGTCTGGATCGCCACCAATGACGAGGACCGCCGCGTCGTCGAGGACAACCAGCAGGGCATCAACTCGCCCGCCTATACCCCCGGGCCCTACTCCACGATCCAGGAAAGCGGCGTGATCCAGTTCGTCGACTGGTATTGCGCCACGATGGCAGACCGTCTCACCCCGCAGCGGATGGCCGCGGAATGAGCGTCGACAAGATCAGCCCCGCGGTCCGCTACTGGCAGGATGACGAGACGCTGGAATGCGTCTCGGTCATCCCCGAGGCGCCGGACGTCCGAACCTTCTGCTTTGCCGCGCCCTCGGGGGCGCTCTTTTCCTATCTGCCCGGGCAGTTCCTGACACTGGAACTGCCGGTGCCGGGCGGCCCGCTCTACCGCACCTACACGATCTCGTCCTCGCCCTCGCGGCCGCTCTCGATCAGCGTGACGGTCAAGGCGCAGCCCGGCTCGCTCGGCACCCGCTGGATGCTGGACAACCTCGTGCCGGGGATGCGGATCAAGGCCATGGGCCCGGCGGGGCATTTCACCTCGCACCACCATCCGGCGGAGAAATACCTCTTCATCTCGGCGGGCTCCGGCATCACGCCGATGATGTCGATGGTGACCTACATGTACGACCAGGGGCGCATCCCCGACGTCGTCTTCGTGAACTGTGCCAAGCGCCCGTCGGACATCATCTTCCGCGAGCGGCTGGAACATATGTCGAGCCGCTTCGAGGGGATCGAGCTGCGGTGGGTCGTGGAGCACGGTGACCGCTACCAGCCCTGGACCGGCTACCAGGGCATGTTCAACCAGCTGATGCTGGGCCTCATGGCGCCCGACTACCTCGAGCGCGAGGTCTTCTGCTGCGGGCCCGAGCCCTTCATGCAGGCGGTCCGGGACGCGCTTGCGGGCCTCGGCTTCGACATGGACCACTACCACCAGGAGAGCTTCCAGCCCTCGCTGGCCGCCGAGGACGCCGATGCGACCGAAGGCGACGTGGTGCCGGACGAGGACGCTTCCGCCGAGGTGGAATTCACCGTCTCCGGTGTGTCCCAGAAGTGCACCGAGACCGACACGATTCTCGCGACTGCCCGGAACGCCGGGCTCAACATCCCCTCGGGCTGTACCTTCGGCGTCTGCGGAACCTGCAAGATCAAGAAGGTCTCGGGCCAGGTACACATGGTGCACAACGGCGGGATCACCGACGACGATATCGCCGACGGCTACGTGCTGGCCTGCTGCTCGCACCCGATCGGCAAGGTCGAAGTCGAGGTCTGAGGGACGCGGCTTCGGAACTGGGCGGCGCCGGTGGGGGCGCCGCCCTTTTTGTGTGTGGGGGGTCGCGGGGGCCGATTGCGGGGCGCGCGGGGCACCCCGGGATTTTGAGTATTTTTGGAAAGATGAAGATGGGTGGAGCGCCCGTCATCGGGAGCGGGCGCGCGCGGTGGGGTCGGTCGATGCGCCTCGGGAGCGTTGACGCGCAACCGGCCGCATCATCTGTCCTGCCAGAGGGCAGCGGGTCCGAAGCCCTCGTCGCCCGCCAACGAAGAAGGGCGGCCCGAGGACCGCCCTTTCCACATCCATCGCGGGATCAGAAATCCCAGTCGTCATCCTCGGTCGCGACCGCCTTGCCGATCACGTAGGACGAGCCGGAGCCCGAGAAGAAGTCGTGGTTCTCATCCGCGTTGGGGCTGAGCGCCGCCATGATCGCGGGGTTCACCTTGCAAAGCTCCTCCGGGAAAAGCGCTTCGAAACCAAGGTTTTGCAAAGCCTTGTTGGCGTTGTAGTGCAGGAAGTTCTTCACGTCCTCGGTCAGCCCCAGCGGATCGTAGAGCGTCTCGGTATAGCGGGTTTCGATCTCGTAGAGCTCGAACATCAGCGAGAAGGCGAAGTCCTTCAGCTCGTCCCGCTCGGCCTCGGTCAGGCGCTCCATGCCGCGCTGGAACTTGTAGCCGATGTAGTAGCCGTGCACCGCCTCGTCCCGGATGATCAGGCGGATCAGGTCGGCGGTGTTGGTCAGCCGCGCGCGCGACGACCAGTGCATCGGCAGGTAGAAGCCCGAGTAGAACAGGAAGCTCTCGAGGAACACGCTGGCGATCTTCTTGCGCAGCGGGTTCGACGTCGCGTCGTATTCGTCGAGGATCAGCCGCGATTTCTGCTGCAGCTGCGCGTTCTCTTCCGACCAGCGGAAGGCCTCGTCGACCTCGGCGGTGGAACACAGCGTCGAGAAGATCGAGGAATAGGACCGCGCGTGGACCGCCTCCATGAAGGCGATGTTGGTCAGCACGGATTCCTCGTGCGGGGTGATCGCGTCTTCCATCAGCTTGGGCGCGCCGACGGAGTTCTGGATCGTGTCCAGCAGGGTCAGCCCGGTGAAGACGCGGATCGTCAGCCGCTGCTCTTCCTCGGTCAGCTGCGACCAGCTCTGGATGTCGTTCGACAGCGGCACCTTCTCGGGCAGCCAGAAGTTCACCGTCAGGCGGTTCCAGATCTCCAGATCCTTGTCGTCCTGGAGGCGGTTCCAGTTGATGGCGCGGGGCACCGGGCGGGCTTGGGCGAGGTCTTTCATGGGCAGCATCCTGAAACAGGCAGCCGGGCGGGACTGGTTGGCAGCGTCCGTACCCGGAAAGGAAGGGTCCCGGGCCGTCTACACGACCCGGGAGGAGAACGTCAAAGCGAACAGGACACGCAGCCCTGCACCTCGGTGCCTTCAAGGGCCATCTGGCGCAGGCGGATGTAGTAGATCGTCTTGATCCCCTTCTTCCACGCATAAATCTGCGCCTTGTTGATGTCGCGCGTCGTGGCCGTGTCCTTGAAGAACAGCGTCAGCGACAGGCCCTGGTCCACGTGCTGGGTGGCCGCGGCATAGGTGTCGATGATGGCCTCGGCGCCGATCTCGTAGGCGTCCTTGTAGTATTCGAGGTTGTCGTTCGACATGAAGGCCGCCGGGTAATAGACGCGGCCGATCTTGCCCTCTTTCCGGATCTCGACCTTGGCGGTGATCGGGTGGATCGAGGAGGTCGAGTTGTTGATGTAGCTGATCGAGCCGGTCGGCGGCACGGCCTGAAGGTTCCGGTTGAAGAGACCGTCCTTCACCACCGCATCGCGCAGCGCCGCCCAGTCCTCGCGCGTGGGCACGGCCACGCCGAACTTCTCGAAGAGCGCCTTCACGGTGTCGGTTTCCGGCAGCCAGTCGCGGTCAACGTATTTGTCGAAGAAGGTGCCGTCGGCGTATTTCGACTGTTCGAAGCCCTTGAAGACGGCGCCCCGCTCCTTGGCCAGATTGTTCGAGGCGCGCAGCGCGTGGAACAGAACGGTGCAGAAGTAGATGTTGGTGAAATCAACCCCTTCGGTGCTGCCGTAGTGGATGCGTTCCCGCGCGAGGAAGCCGTGCAGGTTCATCTGGCCGAGGCCGATGGCGTGGCTTTCATCGTTCCCGCGACGGACCGAGGGGACGGAGTCGATGGCGGACATTTCCGACACGGCGTTCAGCGCGCGGATCGAGCTTTCGACCGTGCCCGCCAGATCGCCGCCGTCCATCGCCTTGGCGATGTTCATGGAGCCGAGGTTGCAGGAGATGTCGGTGCCCAGGTGCTTGTAGCCGAGGTCCTCGTTGAACTCCGACGCCTCGTTCACCTGCAGGATTTCCGAGCACAGGTTCGACATGGTAATGCGGCCCGCGATCGGGTTCGCCTTGTTCACCGTGTCCTCGAACATGATGTAAGGATAGCCGCTTTCGAACTGGATCTCGGCGATCGTCTGGAAGAACTGGCGCGCGTTGATCTTCTTCTTCTTGATCCGCGGGTTGTCGACCATCTCGTGGTATTTCTCGGTCACCGAGATTTCCGAGAACGGGCGGCCATAGACCTTTTGCACGTCATGCGGCGAGAAGAGGTACATGTCCTCGTTCTTCTTCGCCAGCTCGAAGGTGATGTCCGGCACCACGACGCCAAGGGACAGCGTCTTGATGCGGATCTTCTCGTCCGCGTTCTCGCGCTTGGTGTCGAGGAAACGCAGGATGTCCGGGTGGTGGGCGTTCAGGTAGACCGCCCCTGCCCCCTGACGCGCGCCCAGCTGGTTCGCGTAGGAGAAGCTGTCTTCGAGCAGCTTCATCACCGGGATGACGCCGGAGGACTGGTTCTCGATCCCCTTGATGGGGGCGCCATGCTCGCGGATGTTGGTCAGCATCATGGCCACGCCGCCGCCGCGCTTGCTGAGCTGCAGCGCCGAGTTGATGCCACGGCCGATGCTTTCCATGTTGTCTTCGAGACGCAGCAGGAAGCAGGAGATCAGCTCGCCGCGCTGCGCCTTGCCGGCGTTCAGGAAGGTGGGCGTGGCGGGCTGGAAACGGCCGCCGATGATCTCTTCCATAAGCTTCATGGCGTCAGCCTCGTTGCCGCGCGCAAGCGCGAGCGAGACCATGACCACGCGGTCCTCGAAGCGTTCGAGGTAGCGTTTGCCGTCGAAGGTCTTCAGCGTGTAGCTGGTGTAGTACTTGAACGCGCCCAGGAAGGTCGGGAAGCGGAACTTCTTGGCAAAGGCCGCGTCCCAGATCTTGCGCAGGAAGGCGCGGTCGTACTGCTTCAGCACGCTGTCCTCGTAGAAGCCTTCTTCCACGAGGTAGTTCAGCTTCTCGTCCAGCGAGTGGAAGAAGACGGTGTTCTGGTTGACGTGCTGCAGGAAGTACTGGCGCGCCGCCATGCGATCCGCGTCGAAGCGGATCTTGCCGTTCTCGTCATAGAGATTCAGCATCGCGTTGAGCGCGTGGTAATCCAGCCCCTGCCACTCGGCCGGGACGCCTTTTGCGGGGGCGCTGTCAGTCAGCTCGCGGTCGAGAATTGCGTCTTCCAAAACTTGTCCAATCCTTCTGAGACGCGGGTGACATCTCCGTCGGTTCCCGCCAGTTCGAAACGGTAGAGCACGGGCACCTTGCACTTGGCGGCGATGACGTCGCCGGCCATGGCAAAGGTGGTGCCGAAATTACGGTTGCCCGCGGCGATGACCCCGCGCAGCAGCCCGCGGTTGCGGGCGTCGTTGAGGAAGCGGATCACCTGCTTGTGCACCGCGCCCCGGCCCTGCCCGTCCGCGTAGGTCGGGCAGATCAGGACGAAGGGTGCGTCAGGCGCAGGCAGCGCCGCCTCCGGATCGATCGGGATTCTCTGGGCAGGCAGGCCCAGCCGGGTCACGAAACGTGCCGTGTTCTCCGACCGGGAGGAAAAGTAGACGAGCCCGCCCATCACGCGATCACACCGGGCTTACGCCAGAGCGGCGATCTTGTCGGGACGGAAGCCGGCCCAGTGGTCGTCACCGGCCATGACCACGGGCGCCTGGCGGTAGCCGAGCTCGGTCACACGGGCCATTGCGTCGGCGTCCTGGGTCAGGTCGACCAGTTCGAACTCCAGTCCCTTGGCGTCCAGCGCGCGAGTGGTGGCGGTGCATTGCACGCAGGCGGGTTTGGAATAGACGGTGATGGTCATCGGGCAGTCCCTTGCTCTGACATCCTCTGGCGGCGTGAGGGGCGGAGAGGCCGACGCGCGCCGCCCGGGGGCGCCGCGGTCCACATCCCCGGACCCTCCGTCCGGTGTGGTTAATCTGCTGTCCTGGCAGGTCTTCTGACTCGCGGCTCCAATCGCACCGGCCCCCCTTCCCGGCATGACGCCAGTGGATACGGGACTTCGGCTCACCGCTCACAGCTACGGGGGTAGTACCGGAGTTCCACCGGCTTCCCTCTTGCCTCGGGGCGTCACACCCCCAGAGCACCAAGACCCCTGCATATTGTGCCGATTTCAGCAAAGTGTCAATATATGGTGTAGCTTTTGGGGCGTTCCGGCATATGCCCCCAAGACCTTGTTTTCATGGGAAGAGCCGGGAGATGCGGCCGCTTCGGCGGTCCTGCTTTCCCCGTGGTCTGCCCAATATCCCGTCACGCCCCGGATGCCAAGTGCAGAGCCGCCCCTGCAAGGCGGCTTTGCACCATCGACACAGGCGAAACGACACGGCAGGGAGAATCGCTCGGGACCATCCCGATCCCCCCGCCGGTCGAGCACGCAGCCTTTCGCCCGCCGCCGGGCCGCAAGCGCGCCGTGCGCGTCCACATGGTTGACCGAAGATCATCGAGTCGACTGTCATAGGGCGAACAGTGGGGGCCAGTGGCCTCCCGGCAAGCGTGATCGGCCCCAAAGCGGCGGCCCCGATCCAATGGCCCCGAACCAATGGCCCCGAACCAATGGCCCCGAACCAATGGCCGGAATCGAAAACGGCGCCGGGGGTACCGGCGCCGTTTCCTGTCTCTGTCCATGGCAGCGCAGGGCTGCCGGAAGGCTCAGCCCTGGACGACTTTCGCCACTTCGGCTGCGAAGTCTTCTTCGACTTTCTCGATGCCTTCGCCCACTTCCATCCGGATGAAGCCGGTGATGGTGGCGCCGGCTTCTTTCGCAGCGGCTTCGACGGTCAGGTCGGGGTTCACGACGAAGGCCTGGCCGACGAGAGTGATCTCGGCGAGGAACTTCTTCATGCGGCCTTCGATCATTTTCTCGATCACGGCTTCGGGCTTGCCCGATTCACGTGCGATGTCGATCTGGACCTGACGCTCTTTCTCGATGACGGCCGGGTCGAGGCTGTCGGAGTTCAGGGCGGCCGGGTTGGCAGCTGCGACGTGCATGGCGACCTGACGGCCGAAGGCTTCGTCGCCGCCGGTCATGGCGACGAGAACGCCGATCTTGCCCATGCCGTCGGTAGCCGCGTTGTGGATGTAGGACACGACGGTCTCGCCTTCGATGGATTCCATCCGGCGCAGGGTCATGTTCTCACCGATGGTCGCGATCTTGTCGGTCAGGATCGCTTCGACGGTCTTGCCGCCGATTTCGGTGGTTTTCAGGGTCTCAACGTCCGCCACGTTCAGGGCGGCATCCGCGAAGCCCTTCACCATGGCCTGGAACTCGGCGTTCTTGCCGACGAAGTCGGTTTCCGAGTTCACTTCGATCGCGACGCCCTTGCCGCCATCGACGGCGACGGCGACGAGGCCCTCAGCCGCGGTGCGGCCGGATTTCTTTGCGGCTTTCGCCAGGCCTTTGGTGCGCAGCCAGTCAACCGCGGCGTCCATGTCGCCATCGGTCTCGGTCAGCGCCTTCTTGGCATCCATCATGCCTGCGCCGGTCATTTCGCGCAGTTCTTTCACCTGTGCAGCAGTGATCGCCATGGTGGCTCTCCTCAAAGTCTGAATACATCCGGCTGCGGTGATGCCCGCAGCCGTTGAAACTTTCGTGACAGGGGCCGATCAGGCCTCTGCTTGTTCCTCGGCGAGGACTTCCTCTTCGGGCGCTTCCAGCTCACCCACGTCGACGCCGGCGGCGCCCAGCTGGGCGGTCATGCCGTCGAGAGCCGCGCGCGAGGCGAGGTCGCAGTAGAGCGAGATGGCGCGGGCCGCGTCATCGTTGCCGGGGATGATGTAGTCGATGCCTTCGGGCGAGCAGTTGGTGTCGACGATGGCGACAACCGGGATGCCCAGCTTCTTGGCTTCGAGGATGGCGAGCGCCTCTTTCTTCACGTCGATGACGAAGAGCAGGTCAGGCACGCCGCCCATTTCGCGGATACCGCCCAGCGAGGCCTGCAGTTTGGCCTGCTCGCGTTCCATGCCGAGACGCTCTTTCTTGGTCAGGCCTTCGGCGCCGCCCTCGAGACGTTCGTCGATTTCCTTCAGGCGGTTGATCGACTGCGAAACGGTTTTCCAGTTGGTGAGCGTGCCGCCCAGCCAACGGTGGTTCATGTAGTATTGAGCGCATTTCTCTGCGGCTTCGGCGATCGGCGCTGCGGCCTGACGCTTGGTGCCGACGAAGAGAACGCGGCCGCCCTTGGCGACGGTTTCACGAACGACGTTCAGGGCCGCGTCCAGCATGGGAACGGTCTGCGTCAGGTCCATGATGTGGATGCCGTTGCGCGCGCCATAGATGAACTCGCCCATGCGGGGGTTCCAACGCTGCGTCTGGTGGCCGAAGTGCACGCCTGCTTCAAGCAGCTGGCGCATGGTGAACTCGGGAAGAGCCATGTCCTATATCCTTTCCGGTTTACGCCTTGGCGGGGGTGTGAACCTTATGGTCAACCGGTGGACGCATGGGGATGTCTCCCCCATGGGCCCGACCCCACCTGCGGGATTGAGTGCGCGCCCTTTAGCCGATCCCCCGCAGGGCCACAACCCCCAACCGGCTTTTATGGGCCCGAACAGGCTTTTCCGGGTGTTTCACGCCGTCCGAGGGCCTATCTCCCCCCGTCCGATCCCGGCGCGGAAACTTCTTCGAAGAATATTTCCAAGATTCTTCGAAAAATCTTGGTCGCGGTCCGAAGGCGGTCAGATCCCCTCCACCGGCGCCCGTTTCGCAACCTTGCCCGTTTTCTTCGAAGAAAACGGGCCGGACTTTTCAAAAAGTCCGGTCAGCGCCGCTGATGCCGGCGCGTCGCTTCTTGCCGTGTGGCGCAGTGCGGGGCAAGAAGCAGTATGACACGAGACCTTCTTTGTATCGGCGCTGTCCTTTGGGACATCATCGGCCGCACCGGCAGCCGGATGCGCGTGGGCTCCGACGTGCCCGGCCGGATCAGTCGCCTGCCCGGCGGCGTGGCCATGAACATTGCCATGGCGGCGCAGCCCTTCGGCCTGCGCCCCGTGCTTCTGACCGCCGTGGGCCGGGACCCGGAAGGCGACGAACTCGTCACCGCCTGCGAGGCGCTCGGCATGGACGTGAGCCATGTCCACCGCTCCGAGAGCCACCCGACCGATCGCTACATGGCGATCGAGGGCGAGAACGGGCTGATCGCGGCCATCGCCGATGCCCATTCTCTGGAGGCTGCCGGCGCGCGCATCCTGACGCCGCTGGTGGACGGGACGCTGGGATCGCCGGAAGCCCCCTATACCGGTCCCGTGGCCCTCGACGGCAACCTGACGCTGGCGCTGCTGGAAGAGATCGCCGCCCATCCGGCCTTTGCCGAGGCCGACCTGCGCGTGGCCCCGGCCTCGCCCGGCAAAGCCGAGCGTCTGCGGCCGTTCCTGCATCACCACCGCGCGGTGCTCTACGTGAACCTCGAGGAGGCAGGCCTGCTCTGCGGGCGTCTCTTCACCTCCGCCCCCGAGGCCGCCGCCGCGCTGATCGCGGGTGGGGCGCGTCGGGTGCTGGTCACCGACGGGTCCGAGGCCGCCGCCGATGGTTGCGCCCGTCGCGAAGGGATCCTCAGCGCCGCCCCGCCCCCCGTCACCGTCGCCCGCATCACCGGCGCAGGCGACACCTTCATGGCCGCCCACGTGGCCGCAGAACTCGATGGCGCCGACCGCGCCACCGCGCTGGAGGCCGCCCTCAGGGCCGCCGCGCGCTATGTCTCCGGAGAAAGCCCCGTATGATCCCCCTGCCCCTCGTCCTCTCGCCCGAAGTCACCGCCGCCAAGGCCGCAGGCCAGCCCATCGTGGCGCTGGAGAGCACGATCATCACCCACGGGATGCCCTATCCCCAGAACCTCGAAACCGCCAAGCTGGTGGAAGAGACGATCCGGGCCGCCGGTGCCGTCCCCGCCACCATCGCCGTGATCGAGGGCACGCTTCACGCCGGCCTGACCGACGAGCAGCTGACCGCGCTTGCGCAGGCCAAGGACGTGGCCAAGCTGTCGCGCGCCGACATGGCCGCCTGCATCGCCGCGGGCGGCACCGGGGCCACCACCGTAGCCGCCACGATGATCGCCGCCAACCTCGCCGGGATCGAGGTCTTTGCCACCGGCGGCATCGGCGGCGTGCACCGCGGCGCGGAGGAGACCTTCGACATCTCCGCCGACCTGCGTGAGCTGTCCGAGACCCCGGTCACCGTCATCGCGGCGGGGGCCAAGGCGATCCTCGACCTTCCCAAGACGCTGGAAGTGCTGGAAACCTATGGCGTGCCGGTGATCGCCGTGGGACAGGACGAATTGCCCGCCTTCTGGTCGCGCGCCTCGGGCCTCAAGGCCCCGCTGCGCATGGATACCGCCGCCGAGATCGCCCGCGCCCTGCGGATGCGCGCGGCCCTCGGCCTGCCCGGCGGCCAGCTCGTGGCCAACCCGATCCCCGAGGGCGACGAGATCCCCGCCTCCGAGATCACGCCGATCATCACCACGGCCCTGGCCGATGCCGAGGCCGCGGGCATCAAGGGCAAGGACGTCACCCCCTTCCTGCTGCAGCGGATCTTCGAGCTGACGGCAGGCCGGTCGCTGGATGCGAATATCGCGCTGGTGCTGAACAACGCCCGTCTGGGCGCGGCCATCGCGACGGAACTCGCCGCCCTGCCGCGGTAATTTCTGCAGCCGCGAATTCACCACGATGTGGCATTGCCGGGGACCTGCGAAGCACATAGATTGTGCCGCGTGATCAGGAGTTTCCCCGGCAGATGACCGACCCCTTGCATTTGGAACACCGCCGGCCCGGGCTGCTTGCGCGTCTCCGCTCGAATTTCCTGACCGGGATCGTGGTGATTGCGCCCGTCGGCATGACGATCTGGCTGATCTGGACGCTGGCCGGCTGGGTCGACGGCTTCGTCCTGCCGCTGATCCCCGACCGGTTCAATCCGGAGCAGTACATCGGGATCAACCTGCGCGGCGCGGGCGTGATCATCTTCCTCGTGTTCACGATCCTCGTAGGCTGGATCGCCAAGGGCCTCATCGGGCGCTCGCTGATCCGCTTCGCCGAGAGCCTCGTGGAACGCATGCCGATCGTGCGCTCGATCTACTCCGGTGTGAAGCAGATCGCCGAGACAGTCTTTGCCCAGGCGGACCGCAGCTTCGACAAGGCCTGCATGGTGCAATATCCCCGCAAGGGGATCTGGGCGCTCGGCTTCATCTCGACCGAGGCCAAGGGCGAGGTCCTGTTGCGTGCCGAAACCGGCAGCAGGCTCCTCAGCGTCTTCGTGCCCACGACGCCGAACCCGACCTCGGGTTTCCTGCTCTACTTCCCCGAGGAAGACGTGATCGAGCTGGACATGACCGTCGAGGACGCGGCGAAATTGGTGATTTCGGCGGGTCTGGTCTACCCGGAAACGAAAGCCGAGAAGGAAGCCCGGATCGCCAAACGGGCGTGATCTGGGGGGGGGCTGTCGGCGGAGGCGTCAGCCTGCTGTGCTCTCAGCTGCCTCTCCTTGCACTGTGCGATCCCATAAAAACGTTTCGATTCAAATCGTTCCCCTGAAACGCGAAGCCGCGCCTTGCCGGCGCGCGCGGGGGCGATCCGAACCTGTCTGGCCCCCACTTTATCCCAGCAAAGCTCGCCGCTCCCTCTCAAGGCACCACCCAGCCTCAGCAAATCGCCGCCGCGTGGGGGCCTGCCTGCGATGCGCGGCGGCCTGCGGCCTTGTCCCGCGCGGGGTCGCATGCGGCGATGGTATCAAAGAGAGGCATTTATACCGGGAGCGCCTAACCGCGCGTCTGCCTCATGGGGACGGCACTGGCTTGTCGGCAAGGCACCAACTTGTCGGGACTGCACTGTGCCCGAGCAGCCCCCATCAACCCGTCGTCAAACCCGGCTCAGGCCCCCTGAACCGCCGCAACCGGCCCAGCCTCAGCCGAACATCTCCACCAGGTCGACGCTGCTCTCCCGCCCCAGCTTCGCGCGATGCGCGTCCAGGAAGTCCTCCGCCGACGCCCGCCCGGCCTCCTTCAGCCGTCCGAGGATGAAGGGGTTGGGCACCAGCTTCGTCGCCACCGAGAGCTCGGACATCAGCGCGTCATCCGAGATCAGGTGCACGTTCACATCCTTCATCATCCCGCGCTCCAGCGTCTCACTCGCCAGCAGCCGCTGCACGAAGGAAATCGCCCGCAACTCGCGCAGCAGCGAGGAATTGAAGCTGATCTCGTTCACCCGGTTCTGGATCTGCTGCGGCGAGACCGGCACGTGGTCCCGCACCATGGGGTTCAGCGAGACGATCACGATGTCATCGGGCAGATGCCGGCCAAACAGGGGAAACAGCGCCGGGTTGCCGGTATAGCCGCCATCCCAGAAGGCCTCGACCTTGCCGGTCTTCGGATCCTCGAACTCCACCGCCTGGAACAGGTTCGGCAGGCAGGCGGAGGCGAGGATCTGATCCGTCCCGATCTCGGCCCCGGTGAAGACCCGGATCTTGCCGGTTCGGACATTGGTGGCGCAGATGTGCAGCTCGGGCCCGGAGAGGCCGCAGACCTTCTCGTAATCCAGCGCCGCCACCACGGCCTGCAGCGGGTTCCGGTAGAACGGCCCGTAGATATAGGGCGAGGTCGCGTGGCTGACCGCGTCGGCAATCGACCAGGCCAGTGAGTATTCCACCGCCTCGGCGATATGCCCCGGGCTTGCCATGGGCATGACGCCCGCCATCCATGCGGGCAGCCGCAGGTCGGTGAGCGCGCCCATCCGGGACCAGAGCCGGTCGAGCCCCTCCCGTGCGCCCTCGCGGCCGCCCTCGGCATAGCCCGCCTTCAGGGCGGCGCCGTTCAGCGCGCCGGCCGAGGCGCCCGAGATCCCGGCGATCTCGATCTCCTCCTCCTCCAGCAGACGGTCGAGCACGCCCCAGGTATAGGCCCCGTGGGCGCCACCGCCCTGCAGGGCGAGATTGATGCGGATCATGGCCGTACTCCCGTCGCGGATGGAGAGACTGCGGCGGGCCGCGACACCGGCCCGCCTGCGACGACCGAAGGGTCGCGTCGGCTCAGAGCGCGGTCCAGCCGCCGTCCACGCTGATCGTGGTGCCGGTGATCTGGTCCGCCGCCGAGGAGCAGAGGAAGACCGCCGTCCCGCCGAGCTGTTCGACGGTCGCGAATTCCTTGGAGGGCTGCCGGTCGAGGATCACCTCGCGGATCACCGTCTCGCGGTCCATGTCGTATTTCTTCATGGTGTCGGGGATCTGCGCCTCCACCAGCGGGGTGTGCACGTAGCCCGGGCAGATCGCGTTGGCGGTGATCGGGTCCTCGGCCGTCTCCAGCGCGGTCACCTTGGTGAAGCCGACGATGCCGTGCTTGGCCGCCACGTAGGCGGACTTGTAGGGCGAGGCGGTCAGACCGTGGGCGGAGGCGATGTTCACCACCCGGCCCCAGCCCGCCTTGCGCATCATCGGCAGCGCGGCCGCGGTGGTGTGGAAGGCGGAGGACAGGTTGATCGCGATGATCGCGTCCCATTTCTCGACCGGGAAATCCTCGATCGCCGAGACATGCTGAATGCCGGCGTTGTTCACGAGGATGTCACAGGCCCCCGCCTGCTCCACAAGCGCGCGGCACTCCTCGGCCTTGGACATGTCGGCCTTGATATAACGGGCGGTCACGCCGAATTCAGCCGCAAGGTCCGCGGCCAGCTTGTGATCCTCTTCGGAATCGGTGAAGGAGTTCAGCACCACGTCCGCCCCGGCCTTGGCCAGCTCGCGCGCAACGCCAAGCCCGATACCCGAGTTGGACCCGGTGATGATGGCGGTCTTACCTTTAAGAGACATCTTTCGTCCTCCTGCATGTGTCCCGGCAGATCATAGTGCTGCACCTGCGAAAAGCGAGGCGATACGGACACGTCTGCGAGAGGGATTCGCGAGCCACCGGGAGGGGTTGGAAGATGTCGCTCGACAAGCGGAAGCCCCAAGAAAAAAACGCCGGCACGAGGCCGGCGTTAAGTTATTGAGGCAGGTTTCATACAGGCAAGAAACCTATCGAGCAGTGAGTTTGTTATAAGCAATCAATCGCCTGCATCCAAGAGTAAAGTTTGTGTTGGCTGCATTCCGCCTCTAGTTTGGCCGCCAACAAAACAAGGGGCAGGCATGATTGTTGCAGGATTCCGGTCATTTTTCTTCATTGTTTCCGGGGTACTGTCAGTCGCTCTTGGTCCAACAGGACAAGGGGAATCGGCCGCCGCGGAGCCCTCGCACGCCATAGCTATGTATGGGGAGCCGGCCCTGCCCCCGGATTTTGTGTCGTTACCCTACGTGAACCCCGAAGCCCCCAAGGGAGGGCGCCTGGTGACGGGCAATACCGGCGGGTTCGACAGCCTCAATCCGTTCATCGTGAAAGGCACGCCCCCCTGGCAGCTGCGATTCCTGACCCACGAATCGTTGATGTACCGCTCGCAGGACGAACCCTTCACGCTCTACGGCCTGCTGGCCGAATCGGTGGAGACCTCGCCGGACCGCCAGTGGGTCGAATTCACCCTGCGCCCGGAGGCCGAGTTCTCGGACGGCAGCCCGGTCACCGTGGATGACGTGATCTGGTCCTACGAGACGCTGGGGACCGAAGGAAACGCCCGCTACCTCGGGCTCTGGCAGGCGATCGCGCGGATCGAGCAGACCGGCGAGCGGCGCGTGCGCATCACCTTCAACCGCCCCGACCGGGAGCTGGCGCTGCTGGCCGGGTTGCGGCCGATCCTCAAGAAGGACCAGTGGAAGGACAAGGACTTCACCCAGTCCGGCCTGACCGAGATCCCCATCGGCTCGGCCCCCTACGTGATCGACAGCTTCGAGGCGGGGCGCTACGTCTCGCTCAAGCGGAACCCCGACTACTGGGGCAACGACCTGCCCGTCCGACAGGGCACCGCGAACTTCGACGAGATCCGGATCGAGCATTTCGGTGACCAGTCGGTGCTGTTCGAGGCCTTCAAGGCCGGCGAGATCTCCTTCATCCGCGAATTCAACGCCGAGAAATGGGCCCGGGACTACGATTTCCCCGCCGTGCAGTCCGGCGATATCGTGAAGACCGAGATCCCCGACGAGAAGCCCACCGGCATGACCGGTTTCGTCATGAACATCCGCCGGGCGCCCTTCGATGACATCCGGGTGCGCGATGCGCTGCTCCATGCCTTCAACTTCGAATTCATCAACGACACGCTGACCGGCGGGCGCCAGCCCCGGATCACCTCCTATTTCTCGCGCTCCGAACTGGGGATGCAGGAGGGCCCGGCGCAGGGCCGCGTGCTGGAACTGCTGTCGCGGTTCGAAAACGAGATCCCTCGCGAGGCGATCACCGGCTACGCGCTGCCGCAGGGCGACGGCACGGCCCGCAACCGCAGGAACCTCGGCGCCGCCATGGCGCTGCTGCAGGAGGCCGGGTGGACGGTGCAGGACGGCGTGCTGAAGAACGAGGCCGGCCAGCCCTTCCGCTTCGAGATCCTGCTGACCCAGGGCGCCACCGAGAACCAGTCGATCATCGACATCTACGTCCCCGCGCTGCAGCGCCTCGGCATCCAGCCACAGGTCACCACGGTGGACAGCGCCCAGTACAACCTGCGGATCAACGATTTCGACTACGACATGACCTACATGCGCCGCCAGCTCTCGCTCTCGCCCGGGAACGAACAGCGGCTCTACTGGGGGTCGGAGGCAGCCGGACAGACCGGCTCGCGCAACCTGATCGGCATCGCCTCGCCCGCCGTGGACGCGATGATCGAGGAGATGCTGAACGCCCGCAGCCACGAGGATTTCGTCGCCGCCACCCGGGCGCTGGACCGGCTGCTGACCACGGGGCGCTACGCGATCCCGATCTTTGCCTTCGACGTGGGTCGCATCGCGCACAGCGCCCACCTGCATCACCCGGACAGCCTGCCGATCTACGGCGACAGTTTCTACTTCATGCCGGAAGTCTGGTGGTCGGATCAGAAATGATCTGTGCGGGATCGTAGGGCGGGAGTATAGCGTCACGTACCTGTGACACTTTCGCTTTACGGCCCTCGCCATGAACATCCTTGTCCTCTGCACCGGCAATTCCGCACGGTCCATCCTGCTGGAAGCCATCCTGAACGACCGCGCCTCGGGGCGCGTCACCGCCTATTCCGCCGGCTCCCATCCGACCGGCGAGATCGAGCCGCAGGCGCTTGCCCTGCTGGCCGAGAACGACATCGACACCCGCGACCTGCGCTCCAAGAGCTGGGATGAATTCGCGGGCGACGATGCGCCGGAGATGGACCTAGTCATCACCCTCTGCGCAGAGACCGCCGGAGAGACCTGCCCGGTCTGGCCCGGCGCGCCGGTGCGCGCGCACTGGGGCCTCCCCGACCCCGCCACCGGCGGCGACGCCGCCTATGCCGCGGCCTATGCAACGCTCGACAGGCGCGCCTCGGCGCTGCTGAAGCACGGGATCGAGATCATGGACGCGGGCGAACTCAAGGCGACGCTCAACCGGATCGCCAAGCAGGGCTGAGCCGAGCGGTCGCCCCGTCATTCCTTGATACGTCATCCCTTGATACGTCATCCCTTGATCCGCGGCCACGGACCGGGACAGGCTTGCGCATCGCCACGGCGGCCCCTCGGGCCGTCGTCCCGCAGTCGTGAAGGAACAGCTGCCTTGCCCGCGCGTTCCTCCTCCATCGACAGGCCTGAGAAGGAAGGCCCGCAACGAAAGGAAGAACGACATGCGCTGGAACAAGGACATTCAGGAGCACTGGGAGATTTTCGTCGAGGCCGCCCTTCAGGAATGGCCCGAAGCCCGGGAGAGCGACCTGCTGGCGCTGGATGGCACCCGCGCCGGTCTGGCCCGCTACCTCTCAGACGTGACCGGCAAGTCGCCGGACCTGCTGCTAGAGGAAATCGCCGAATGGCAAAGCGGCACGATGCCCGCGGACATCCGGATGGACGAGCAGCTGGACAACGCGAACATCAGCGTCTCGGGCCGCTTCGTGGCGCCGGGCGAGGATGTCTATGACGAGGACGAGGCCTTCGGGACCGCGTCGTGAACGTGGCCCAGGCGTGAAGGCGCGTGCGGCGTGAAGCACGGGTGAGACGGGCAGCCACTGCACGCCGCCGCGCCGGGGCCGGGATCGACGCGCGGCTCCGGCATCGGGACCGTTCGGAAGGGCCGCCGTCTCGGGTCACCCCGGCCAACCCCTGCACAAACGCAGCCCCGTCTCGGATACCTGCGCACAGCATGGAACTTGCCAAGAGGCCCCGCGCCGACTAGCAAACTGACATGTCGTCGCTTTTCGATCAGGGGCCACCGCCGCCCTGCCCGAGCCCCTTCAACATGGCCGCCCACGTGCTGGCCCATGCCCCTGCGCAGCCCGACAAGGTCGCGCTCGCGGTGCTGGGCCTGTCGCGCGCGGAGCGCTGGAGCTATGGCAAGCTGGAGGCAGCCGTGCGCGGCACCGCCACCGGCCTGCTGCAACAGGGGCTCTCCGCCGGGGACCGCGTGCTCATGCGGCTTGGCAACACGGTCGAGTTTCCCATCGCCTACCTGGCCTGCATCGCCGTGGACCTCGTGCCGGTGCCCACATCCTCGCAGCTGACCGCAAGCGAAGTGGCGAAGATGGCCGAGGGCCTGCAACCCGCCGCAGTGCTGCAGGGCACGGGCATTGCCTGCCCCGACCTGCCCGGCGTCACGGTGATCGACCAGCCGCTGCTGGAGGAGATGCGCGACCTGCCCCCCGCCGCCTACGCCATGGGTGATCCCGAACGGCTGGCCTATATCGTCTATACCTCCGGCACCTCCGGCAATCCCCGCGCCGTCTGCCATGCGCACCGCGCCATCTGGGCCCGGCGTATGATGCACGAGGGCTGGTACGGGCTGACGTCGGAGGACCGGCTGATGCACGCGGGCGCCTTCAACTGGACCTATACACTCGGCACCGGGCTCATGGATCCGTGGTCCGTCGGCGCCACCGCGCTGATCCCGGCCGAGGGCATCGGACCCGAGGCGCTGCCGCTTCTGATGAAACGCCACGAGGCCAGCATTTTCGCTGCGGCCCCGGGGGTTTACCGCAAGATCCTCGGCAAGGGCGCCCCCCTCGTTCTGCCGAAGCTGCGCCACGGCCTCTCGGCCGGCGAGAAGATGGGGGCGGCCATCCACGAGGACTGGCGCAAGGCGACGGGCACGGAAGTCTACGAGGCCTTCGGCATGTCGGAATGCTCCACCTTCCTCTCCGGCAGCCCCACGCGCCCCGCAGCCGAAGGCGCATTGGGCGCGCCGCAGCCGGGCCGCCGCGTCGCCATCGTGGACGAGGACGGTGCACCGGTGGAGACCGGCCAGCCCGGCGTCATCGCCATCGACCGGCGCGATCCGGGCCTCATGCTCGGCTATCGCGGCGCGGAGGAGGAGACCGCCGCGCGGTTCCGGGGCGAGTGGTTCCTGACCGGCGACATGGGCACCATGGACGAGAGCGGTCAGGTGACCTATCTGGGCCGGAACGACGACATGATGAACGCCGGTGGCTACCGCGTCTCCCCGCTCGAGGTGGAACACGCGCTGGCCGATCTGCCCGGCATCACCGAAATCGGGGTGACCGATGTGGAGGTGAAACAGGATGCCCGACTGATCGTGGCCTTCTACACCTCCGCCGCGCCGCTGGACGAGGCCGCGCTGCTGGCCGCCGCTGCCGAGAGGCTGGCGCGCTACAAGCAGCCCCGGGCCTTCCTGCGGATCGACACCCTGCCCCGCAACCCCAACGGCAAGCTCCAGCGCCGGGCGCTGGCACCGCTCTGGGACAAGGCAAACAAGGGACCGAATGGTTAAACTCGACATCCTCTCCGATCCGATCTGCCCCTGGTGCTACTTTGGCGCCACGCAGCTTTTCCGTGCACTCTCGGACCGCCCGGACCACCCGTTCACGATCGAATGGCATCCGTTCCAGCTGAACGCGGCCATGCCCGCCGAGGGCGCGCCGCGCGCCCCCTACCTCTCCGCCAAGTTCGGCGGGGAGGAGGCGCTGGTGTCCGCCGATGCCCGGCTGAACGCCTATGCGGCGGAGAACAACATCCCGCTCGACACCGTGGCGATGACCAAGGTGCCGAACACGCTGAACGCCCACCGGCTGATCCACTGGGCCGGGCTGGAAGGCGTCCAGACGCCCGTCGTCCTCGCACTCTACCGGGCCTATTTCGCGGAAGGCCGCGACATCGGGGCGACCGAGGTGCTGGCGGATATCGCCGATCACGTGGGGATGGACGCCTCCGTCGTGCTGAAGCTGCTGGAAAGCGACGCCGACGTCGAGATGATCTCCTCCCGCGATGCCCATTCGCGCGAGATGGGCGTCTCCTCGGTGCCGACCTTCATCGTCGGTCAGCGCCACGCCGTGCCCGGCGCCCAGCCGGCCGAGCTCTGGGTCAAGGTCATCGACGAACTGCTGGCCGAGGCCGCCCAACCCGAGGGCTGATCCTTCAGCTCCGCCCGGCCGCCCCCACGGCCGTCCCACACGCCGCCCGCGCCGGTCCCCCCGGCGCGGATCGTCTTTCCGTCGGACACGCTCCGACCTGCCCCCTCAAGGCCGCGCCCCCATGCCCGATATGAAACTTTCCCGCGTCGAACTGGTCGCGCTGCTCGCGATGCTCGTCGCGACGGTCGCCTTCTCGATCGACTCCATGCTCCCCGCGATGCCCGAGATCGCGCAGGAGCTCTCGCCAGACAATATCGCCAACGCCCAGCTGATCCTCTCGGCCTTCATCATCGGCATGGGGGCTGGCACGCTCTTCACCGGCCCGATCTCGGACATGTTCGGACGCAAGCCGGTGATCGTCGGCTGTACCGCCATCTATATCGCCGGGGCCTTCGTGGCCTGGCAGGCACCGACGCTGGAGATGCTGATCCTCGGCCGTTTCCTGCAGGGGCTCGGCGCATCCGGCCCGCGCGTCGTCTCTCTGGCCGTGCTGCGCGATCTCTACTCGGGCCGCGACATGGCGCGGCTTCTGTCCTTCGTGATGATGGTCTTCACGGTGGTGCCCGCGCTCTCGCCCCTCGTTGGCTCGGGCATCATCGCCCTGACCGGCTGGCGCGGCATCTTCCTGGCCTTCGTGCTCTTCGCACTGGTCTCCTCGGCCTGGCTCATGCTGCGCCTGCCCGAGACCCTGCCCGAAGCGCGTCGCCGCCGCTTCTCCTTCACGGCGCTCAAGGCCGCCGCAGTGGAAATGACCGGCATCCCGATGGTCCGGCTCAGCGTGACGGCCCAGGTGCTGACCTTCGCGATGATGTTCTCCTCGATCAGCATGATCCAGCCCATCTTCGACCAGACCTTCGACCGGGCCGAGAGCTTCCCGTGGTTCTTCTTCGGCATCGGCATCTTCTGCTCCACCTCCTCGATGGTGAACGCGGCACTGGTGATGAAGCTTGGGATGCGCAAGATCATCTCGGTCACCCAGTACATCGCGCTCACGGCCACCACCGTGATGCTGGCGATCGAACTGGCGGGCGGCGCAGGCACGGCGCATTTCTGGTTCTACCTCGCGTGGCAGACGCTGATCTACTTCCAGATGGGCCTTGTCTTCGGCAACCTGAACGCCCTCGCGATGGAGCCCCTTGGCCATATCGCCGGGCTGGCAGCCAGCGTGATGAGCGCGATTTCCACCATCCTCGGCGGGATCATCGCGACGCTGGTGGCCCAGTTCTACGACGGCACGCCGCTGGCGCTCGTGGCGGCCTGCTGGGTGCTCTGCATTCTCGCGGTGCTGGTGATGCGCAAGGTGCGGACCCTTGAACGGGTCAAGGATGCCGACGCCGCCCGGGCACAGCGATAAGCGCCACGGCAACCGCCGGGACCACCCACCACGATCATCATCACGAACCGCCGCCTCCGGGCGGCGGTTTCCTGTCCGGCCTCCGCCACAGGCAAACGACGCGAAAAGTTGACCTCACTTTTTCTCGTATACCGTTGCATACCATCTTTCGCCACCGGGGGCTTTCCGCTATGCAGCACGCAGACGGACTCACCCAAACCGAGAGGCGCTGCTCCATGAGCAAGATCAAGGTAGAGAACCCCGTCGTCGAGCTGGACGGCGACGAAATGACCCGCATCATCTGGGATTTCATCAAGAAAAAGCTGATCCTTCCCTATCTGGACGTGGACCTGCTGTACTACGATCTGGGCATCGAGGAGCGCGACCGCACCGAGGACCAGATCACCATCGACGCGGCCAACAAGATCAAGGAGGTCGGCGTCGGCGTGAAATGCGCCACGATCACCCCCGACGAGGCCCGGGTCGAGGAATTCGGCCTCAAGAAGATGTGGCGCTCGCCCAACGGAACGATCCGCAACATCCTCGGCGGCGTCGTCTTCCGTCAGCCGATCATCTGCCGCAACGTGCCGCGCCTCGTGCCCGGCTGGACCTCGCCCATCGTGGTGGGCCGCCATGCCTTCGGCGACCAGTACAAGGCGACCGATTTCACCTTCCCCGGCAAGGGGCAGCTGACCATGAAATTCGTCGGCGAGGACGGCACCGAGATCGAGAAGGTCGTCTATGACGCGCCCTCCGCCGGGGTCTACATGGGCATGTACAACCTCGACCAGTCGATCATCGACTTTGCCCGGGCCTCGTTCAACTACGGCCTCAACCTCGGCTGGCCGGTCTACCTCTCGACCAAGAACACGATCCTCAAGGCCTATGACGGCCGCTTCAAGGACCTGTTCCAGCAGGTCTATGAGGAAGAGTTCGAAGAGAAGTTCAAGGCCGCGAAGATCTGGTACGAACACCGGCTGATCGACGACATGGTCGCCTGCGCGCTGAAATGGAACGGCAAGTTCGTCTGGGCGCTGAAGAACTACGATGGCGACGTGCAGTCGGACACCGTGGCGCAGGGCTTCGGCTCGCTGGGCCTGATGACCTCGCAGCTGATGACCCCCGATGGCAAGATCGTCGAGGCCGAGGCCGCACACGGCACCGTGACGCGCCACTACCGCCAGCATCAGGCGGGCAAGCAGACCTCGACCAACTCGATCGCCTCGATCTACGCCTGGACCGGCGGTCTCAAGCACCGTGCCAAGCTGGACGAGAACACCGCCCTGATGGCCTTTGCCACCACGCTGGAAAAGACCGTGGTCCAAACCGTCGAGGACGGCTTCATGACCAAGGACCTCGCCCTGCTGGTGGGGCCGGATCAGAAGTGGCTGACCACCATGGGCTTCCTCGAGAAGGTCGACGAGAACCTGAACAAGGCGCTGCACGGCTGAAACCGGGCAGACGTCCGGCCAAAGCGTGCCTGACGTCAAGCAAAGCTGATCAAGAAAGGCGGGCCCGCGGGTCCGCCTTTTGCATGTCCAGCGCGGTGCCGGCTTTCCACCGCACATCGCTATTGCGGCAGAAGCGATTGAGATTGCGTAATTTCCGGGCGCAGGTCAGGGAGCCACCGCCGGTGCGCATGGTTTCGGTATACCGAACCGCCCGCGCACCCTAGCACGGAGGTCAGCAACCCGGACAGCCGTGCCCAGATGAACCTCCGCCAACTCGAAGTCTTTCGCGCCGTGATCCAGGGCGGCTCCACCAAGAACGCGGCGGAGATGCTGCTGGTCTCGCAGCCTGCCGTCTCGAACATGGTCCGCCAGCTGGAGGACCAGCTGGGCATGGCGCTTTTCCTGCGCACCGGCGGGCGGCTGCGCCCCACGCGTGAGGCGAATATCCTCTACCAGGAAACCGCCGCGCTCTTTCACCAGTTCGAGGCGATCCAGGCCCTGGCCGAAAACCTGCGCGACCAGAGCGCGGGCCAGATCGACTTCCTCGCCAGCCCCAGCCTCGGCCAGACCATCGTGGCGCAGGCACTTGCGGGCTTTGCCTCGGACCTGCCGGGCATCACCGTGGCCTTCGACACGCTGGCGAACGAGCAGATCACCGATTACCTGCTGGCGCAGCGGTCGGACTTCGGGCTGACGAACACCTTCCTCGATCATCCCGGCCTGACGCAGCGCGAGTTGCGCCGCCTGCCCGTCCACTGCATCCTGCCGCGCGCGCACCGGCTGGCCGCCCGCGATCATATCGCGCCCGCGGACCTCGCCGGGGAATACCTGATCTCCTACCCGCGGTCGCTGCCCATCGGGCTGATCGTGGATCAGGCCTTCCGCGAGGAAGGCGTCTACCAGAAGATCAGCATGGCGATCCGCTTCTGCGCCACCGGTTGTGCCATGGTCGAGGCGGGCACCGGCATCAGCTTCAGCGACACGCTCACCCTGCGCGGTGGGAGTTTCCCCAACGTGGTGGCCGTGCCCTTCGCCCGCGACGTGAGCACCTCGATCGTGCTGTCGCACCCCCGGCAACGCCCGCTGTCGCGCAGCTGCCAGACCTTCCTCGACAAATACCTGATGCCCCGGATCGACGCCCTCGACCTTCGCTGAGGGCATTGGAATCGCGCAGGACGCTCAAGAAACGATCAGCGGGATTATTCACGCAAGATCGATGCCGCGCGGCACGGCGATGCGCCCCGGCCCGAATCTTGTACGACGTACAATTAAATCTATCGCCTTTTCAGTCGATTACCCTCTGCGGCCGCGACCGTCGGCCCGGACGGATAAGGGGCGATATAAGCCGGAGTTATTCCGCTTCGCGTCCTAATAATTCGCAAACACGCCGGGGCTGTCGGCTTCTGACGACACGGCCCGCGCCCTTCCGGGCCTCCAAAACGAAAAACGCTTTCAACAGGAGGTCTTATGACCCTCATCGCCCGCAAACTCCGCTCGACGGCCCTTGGCGCCGCGACGCTCGTCACCGCCGCACTGCCCGCGCAGGCGCAGGACCTGACCAAGGTCTCCTTCCTGCTCGACTGGATCCCCTCCGGCGAAATGGCCGCCTACTACGCCGGCAAGGCCAAGGGCTTCTTCGAGGAAGAAGGCCTCGACGTCTCGATCACCCGCGGCTACGGCTCGGCCGACACCGCCGCCAAGATCGCGGCCGGCGTGGGTGACTTCGGCCTCGCCGACATCTCGGCGCTCTTCACCGCGCGCGCCAACACCGATGCGCCGATCAAGGGCATCTCCTCGGTCTACACCCACTCGCCGCACTCGCTCTTCGTGCTGGAAAGCAGCGGGATCGACAGCTTCGATGACCTTGAAGGCAAGTCGATCGCCGTCTCGGCCGGCAACAGCCACCGCCTCTACTTCCCCGCCGTGGCCGAGGCCGCCGGGATCGACGACAGCACGATCAACTGGGTGACCGCCGATGCCTCGGCCATGGCCGCGCTGCTGATCGCCAAGCGCGTCGATGCCGCGCCCTTCTACTCGATCCACGAGTACTACCAGAACAAGGCCGCCGCGCAGCAGGGCGAGAAGATCAACGTTCTGCCCTTCGTCGAGACCGGCTTTGCCATCTACGCCACCACGGTGATCGCCTCGGAAGAGACGCTGGAGACCAAGCCCGAGCTGGCCAAATCCTTCCTCGCCGGGCTTCAGAAGTCCTTCGAATGGGCGAACGAGCATCAGGAAGAGGCCTGTGAACTGCACGTCGAACAGGTGCCGGAAGTGGCCCTCGACGATTGCATCGGCTCGATCACCGCGATGATGGGCTTCGTCTTCAACGACAGCCAGGCGGAATTCGGTCTCGGCCACTTCGATCCCGAGCGCCTCGCCTTCACCTACGAGCAGGTCGCCAAGGCGCAGGACCTCGATCCCGAAGCCGACCCGATGGCCGCCATCGACGAAAGCTATCTCCCCTGATCCGTCCTCCTTCTCTCCCCGTTGGACGGCACTTCCCCCGGCGCAGCGCGCGCCGGGGGCCTTTAAGGAAAGACCGCGCATGACCGCCATCACCATCGACAAGGCCACCAAGGTCTTCTCCTCCCGCGACGGAGAGGAGGTCGTTGCGCTCTCCGATGTCTCCCTCGACATCGGCGAGAACGAATTCATCTCGCTCGTCGGCCCCTCCGGCTGCGGCAAGTCCACCCTCCTGCGCCTGATCGGCGGGCTGCTGCCCCTGAACGCCGGGCGCATCCTGATCGACGGGACCGAGGTGAAGGGCCCGCAGGTCAAGACCGGCTTCGTGTTCCAGAAGGCCACGCTGCTGGAGTGGAAGACGATCCTCGAGAACGTCCTCTTCCCGCTCAAGATCATGGGCACGCTGGATGCCAAGTCGAAGGACAAGGCGCGCGAGCTGCTGGCCCTCGCCGGGCTCGACGGGTTCGAGAACAAGTACCCCGCCGAGCTCTCGGGCGGGATGCAGCAGCGGGCGGGCATCTGCCGCGCCCTGATGCATGATCCCGACATCCTGCTGATGGACGAACCCTTCGGTGCGCTCGACGCGCTGACCCGCGAGGACATGTCGATCGAACTGCTGCGCATCTGGCGCGAACAGCCCAAGACCATCGTCTTCGTCACCCATTCGATCGCCGAGGCGGTGCTGCTCTCGGACCGGGTCGTGGTCATGTCGCCGCGCCCCGGCGAGGTGAAGCAGATCCTCGACATCCCGCTGCCGCGCCCGCGCAGCTTTGCCGTGCAGAAGGACGCGCGGTTCCAGGAGAAGGTGGATGAAATCCGCCATCTCATCACCGGTAAATGAGGGACAGGACATGAGCCACATCGCCACCCGCACCCCCTCGCCGCTGCGCCGCTTCTGGATGCGCAGCCAGGGCACGCTGCTGCCCGTGATCACCTTCCTCCTCGTGCTGCTGCTCTGGGAAATCTGCGTGAAGGTCTTCGCGATCCCCGAATTCCTGCTGCCCGCGCCCTCGGCGATCTGGCTCGCCACCACCGAGCAGGCGGGCCTTGTCTGGGGCCACACGCTTGCCACGCTGCGCACGGTCGTCCTGGGCTATGGCCTGTCGATCCTGATCAGCCTACCGCTGGCCTTCGCGCTGACCTCGTCCCGGATCGTGGCCAACGCGGTCTATCCGCTGCTGATCCTGACCCAGTCGATCCCCAAGGTGGCGCTTGCGCCGATCCTCGTCATCGCCCTTGGCGCGAACGAGCTGCCGCGGGTCATCATCACCTTCCTCGTGGCCTTCTTCCCGCTGGTCGTGGCGGTCACCACCGGGCTGCTGTCGGTCCCCGGCGACCTGATCGAACTGGGCCGCTCCTACCGTGCCACGCGGTTGCAACAGATGGTGCAGATCCGCATGCCCTATGCGATCCCCTTCATCTTCTCGGGGCTCAAGACCGCCGTGGCTCTGGCCGTGGTGGGGGCCGTGGTGGGCGAATTCGTCACCTCGGACCGGGGGCTCGGCTACCTGATCCAGACCTCCACCGCCTTCTTCCGCATGCCGCTGGCCTTCGGCGCGATGCTGGTGCTCTCCCTCATGGGGATCGTGCTGTTCCAGATCGTCGCCGTGGCCGAGAAACTGCTCTTCCCCTGGTCGTCGCAGCAACAGGCCGACTGACCGTTCAATCAAGGAGGCCACCATGGCCGAGACCTACAAGATCCTTCGCGGCGGGCTGCTGCTGGACCCCGCCACCGGCACCCACGCGCCCCGCGACATCCTGCTGAAGGGCACCCGCATCGCCGAGATCGGCGCCCCCGGCATGGAGGCCCCCGAGGCCGCCGAGGTGGTGGATGCCAGCGATCACCTGCTGATGCCGGGCATGATCAACGCCCACAGCCACGGGCACGGCTCGCTCGGCAAGGGCATGGGAGACCGCTGGACGCTGGAGCACCTGCTCCATGCCGGGCCGTGGCTGAACACGGGCCGCGATTTCGCGGACATGACCCTCTCGGCGCAGCTGAACGCGGCCGAGATGCTGATGAAGGGCTGCACCGCCGCCTATGACCTCTACTTCGAGTTCCCGGCCTCCACCACCGAGGGGCTGAACGCCGTCGCCGAGGGTTACGAATCCGTCGGCCTGCGCTCTGTCATCGCGCCGATGATGGCGGACCTTTCGCTTTACCAGGCGATCCCCGGCCTCCTGGCCGCCATGCCCGAGGAGCACCGCCCCCGGTTCGAGGCGATCCGCCTTGCCCCGGCGGAGCAGCTGCTGGCCATGTCCCGCGCGGCGCTGACCAACTGGCGGTTTGACCGCGAGAAGACCCGCATCGCCCTGGCGCCCACGATCCCGCTGCATTGCACCGATGACTTCCTCACCGGCTGTCGCGACCTCTCCGAGGAATTCGGCGTGGGCCTGCACATGCACCTCTCCGAAAGCCGCACGCAGGTGGTGACGGGGCTGGAGCGGTACGGCATGACACTGACCGCACATCTCGACAAGCTCGGCCTGCTGTCGGACCGGTTCACCGCCGCCCATGGCGTCTGGCTGGACGACGAGGATATCGCGCGGCTGGCGGATCACGGCGCCTCTGTAGCGCATAACGCGGGCTCCAACCTGCGTTTGGGCAATGGCATCGCTCCGGCTCGCAAGATACTGAAAGCAGGTCTTAATCTCGGGATCGGCACCGATGGGTCCAGCTCCGCCGACGATCAGAACATGTTCATCTCGATGCGCATGGCCTCCTATGCCTCGCGGATCATGAGCCCCGACACGAACGACTGGCTGTCGACGCCCGAGGTGCTCCATGCCGCCACGGCGGGCTCGGCCAAGGCGCTCGGCTTCGGCGACGAGATCGGCACGATCGCCGAGGGCAAGCAGGCGGATATCGTCTTCCTCGACCTCAACGCCGTGGGTCTGGTGCCGCTGAACAACGCCGCCAACCAGCTGGTCCATGCCGAGGACAGCACCGCCGTGCATCACGTCATGATCGGCGGCGAGATGGTCCTGAAGGATCGCAAGCTCACCCGCGTGAACTTCGCCGACCTGCGCCGCAAGGCCGAGGCCGCGAACGAACGCCTCATCGCCCGCAACGCGGACCTGCGTGACTTCTCCATCGGGCTGGAGAAATACGTTTCGCAGTTCTGCGTCGGCATCGCCTGCTGCCCCTACCACGAACACCGCTTTGCCGGGCACGCCCACGACGGCTCCTGCCGGCACTAAGGCCGGACGGTTCCTGTCGGCATTCAGGCGGGACGGCTCCTGCCGCGACCAAGGCCAGACTGCCCCTGCCGGCATCGCGTCGGCGGGGGCCCCAGCCCAAGCGCACCAGACCAAGAGGTCGGACATGAGAAACATCCGCGTTGCCGCGGCACAGCTGGGCCCCATCCAGCTGGAGGAAAGCCGCGTCCGTGTCATCGAGAGGATGCTGGACCTCGTGGCGCAGGCCCGGGCCGCGGGCGCGGGGCTGATCGTCTTTCCGGAACTGGCGCTGACGACCTTCTTCCCCCGCTGGTACCGCGAGGACGTGGCCGACTTCGATCGGTTCTACGAGACGCAGATGCCCGGCCCCGATACGGCCCGGCTCTTCACCGCCGCGCGGGAGGCGGGCATGGGGCTCTACCTCGGCTATGCAGAACTGACGCCGGAGGGCGCGCGTTACAACAGCAGCGTCCTCGTGGCCCCCGACGGGACGGTGGCGGGCAAGTATCGCAAGGTGCATCTGCCCGGCCATGCGGATTATGACGAGACCCGCGATTTCCAGCATCTGGAGAAGCGCTACTTCACCCCGGGCGACCTTGGCTTCGGGGTCTGGCAGATGCTGGGCGGGCGCCTCGGCATGGCGATCTGCACCGACCGCCGCTGGCCCGAGACCTATCGCGTCATGGGTTTGAAGGGGGTCGAGATGATCCTGATGGGTTACAACACGCCCTCGCACAACGGGCTGCGTCCCGCCGAGGGCCCGGAGAAGCGGCAGTTCCACAATCGCCTCTCGGTGCAGGCCGGGGCCTATCAGAATTCCACGTGGGTGGTCGCCGTCGCCAAGGCGGGCCGCGAGGACGGGCATCACATGATCGGCGGCACGCTGATCGTGAACCCGGACGGAGAGATCGTGGCCGAGGCCCGGACCGAGGCGGACGAGCTGGTCGTCCATGACTGCGACCTCGACGCCACCGCCTTCGGCAAGCAGACCATGTTCGACTTCGCCCGGCACCGTCGGATCGAACACTACGGGCTGATCGCCAGCCAGACCGGGGTCGAGAAGCCGTGGGGGCCGGCCTCGTCCTGAGGCCCGGCCAAGAGGGGCCACCCGCCGGTCAGGCGGACGGCCCTGTGCCTCACTCGGCCCCGAGGTAGGCGTTGGTATAGAAGGCGTCGTAGTCGGGCGCCTGCGTCAGCGGATGCCCGGCATCATCGCGCAGCACCCCGTGATCGAAGAGGAAACCGCCAAGTGCGCGCATCTTCTCCGGATCCATGACGCCGATGGTGCCATCCTCGGCCCGCAGGTAGTGGCCCGCCACCAGCTCCTCCATCGAGGCGCGGATCAGCTCGGGGTTGGACAGCATGCCGGCCGTGGCATCGATCAGGATCTGCGCGGCCTCCTCTGGGTGATCCGCCGCGAAGGCATAGCCGCGCCGGGTCGCTTCCATGAAGGCCGTCGCCTCCGCCTCATGCGAGGCAAGCCACGCACCTTGCCCACCGATCAGCGTGGTGTGCTGATCCGGCACGCCGTAATCGGCATAGGCAAAGGCCGTCTGCGGGCGGTCCAGCAGGACCGAGTTGACGCCCTCCCAAGTGCTGACCTCCAGCGTGAAATCCACCCGCCCGTTGGCGAGCGCCTCGTAGGCCGACGTCCCCAGCGTCACCGTCTCGAACCTGCCCTCGCCGCCCGCGGCGCGGATCATGGAGGAGATCAGCGCCTCCTCCCAGTTGGACCCGAAGCCCGCGTAGATCTTGCCGTCGAGGTCGGCGGGGGTCTGGATATCCTCGCGCCGCCCGTCGAAGACCAGCCGCCCGGTCTCATGCTGGACCACGGCATAGGTGGCCTTCAGGTCCGCGCCCGCAGTGCCCTGCGTGAAGAGGCTGAGGCTGGAGAGGATACCGAACTGCGCCACGCCATTGGCGATCAGCGTCCCGGCGGAGGTATCGGTATAGGGCAGGATCTCAACGTCGAGGCCGGCCTCGTCGTAGAAGCCCTCCGCCTCGGCCACGTAGAGACCCACGTGATTGGTGTTGGGCGTCCAGTCGAGCGCGACGCGCAGCTCGGTCTGGGGCAATTCAGTCTGGGCCATCAGCGGCGCGGCCAGCAGGCTTGCCGCAAGGGTGGTCAGGGTCAGGCGGATCATTCTCTCTCTCCTTCAAGGAGTGTTCGGAGGATGCGGGTTTCCAGCGCCAGCGCCTCCTCGCCGGGGCCGGTCTCCATCCGGGGGCGCGGCTGGGGGACGTCGAAGACCTCCACCACGCGGGCCGGACGGGGGGACAGAAGGTAGATGCGGTCGGAGAGCGCCACCGCCTCGCGCACGTCATGGGTGACGAGCAGCGTGGTCACGCGGGTCTCCTGCAGGCGGGCCTCCAGCCAGCGCTGCATCCTCGTGCGGGTCAGCGCATCCAGCGCCCCGAAGGGTTCGTCGAGCAGCAGCAGCGGCCGGTCTTGCACCAGCGTCCGGGCGAGCGCCGCGCGCTGCCGCATCCCGCCGGAAAGCTGATGCGGCCAGTGCCGCTCGAACCCGTCCAGCCCGAAGCGCGGCAGCAGCGGGCGCACCCGCTCCCGCGCGGCGCGGCGCGGCAGGCCCTGCACTTCCAGCCCGAGGGCGATATTGTCGATCACCCGCCGCCACGGCATCAGCGCGTCGCGCTGCGGCATGAAGGCGAAGAGATCGCGCCCCTGTACCGGCTGACCGTTGAAGCTGATCTGGCCGCCGTCCGGCTCGAGACTGCCAAGCAGCAGCTCGAACAGCGTCGACTTGCCCGCGCCCGAGGGACCGAGGATCGAGATGAATTCCGCCGCCCGCGCCTCCAGCGACACGCCGTCCAGCACATGGGTCACGCCCCGCGTCAGGCGCAGGTCGTCCAGCCGCAGGGTCATGCGCGCCTCCATGGCTGGGACATGTATTGCGCCAGGACGGCCAAAGCGAAGAGCGCCAGCGTCAGGGCCGAACTGACGAAGACCGCCGCCAGCACGAGGTCGGGGCGGAAGTTGTTCTTGGCGTTCAGGATGAAGATCCCCAGCCCCCGCGCCGCGCCCGCGTATTCCGCAAAGATCGCCGCCACCACGGCATAGGTGATCGAGATCCGCAACCCCGCGAAGAAGAAGGGCAGCGCCGAGGGCAGCCGCGCCCGCCAGAAGACCTGACCGCGCCCCGCGCCCATGCTGCGCAGCAGGCGGGTGATGTCGCGGTCCGTCGCCTCGTAGCCATCGACCAGTGCCACCAGCATCGGGAAGAAGGTCACCAGCGCCACCAGCAGGATCTTGGGCAGCAGGCCGAAGCCGAACCACAGCACCACCAGCGGCGCGATGGCCACCAGCGGCAGGGTCTGGCTGATCACGAAGACCGGGAACAGCGCCCGGCGGAGCAGCGGCACGAAGTCGATCGCCACCGACAGCACGAAGGCACAGGCCAGCGACACCGCGAAGCCCGAGAGGGTTGCGGTGAGCGTGGCAAGCGCATTCTCCGCCAGCACGGCACGGGCCTGCCAGCCCTGTTCCGCCACCCGCGAGGGGGCGGGCAGCGCCGTGGCCGAGATGCCCGAGAGGTCGACGTAGACCTCCCAGCCCAGCAGGATCAGGATGACCGAGACGAGCGCAGGCGCAGCCCGTTTCAGCCCGCGCGCCGCCGCGCGGGACACATCTGCGATGTCCATCGGATCAGGCGGCGGCTTTGCGCGTGCTGGGGGAATTCGCCGAGACGGTCAGGTCCATGGTCACATGGCCTTCCGGCGCGCCGAACCGGCAGAAGCCTTCGCGCAACGTGGCAAAGACCGGGCCCGCGTCCCCGGTGATCCGCGTGCAGAAGTTCTTGGACCGGTCAAAGGTGCCGCTGCACTTCAGGAAATCGATGCAGCCATAGATCTCGTCCATGTGCTGCCCCTCGCCCATGACGTAGAGCGAGAATTGCGCGGCGGCCTCCTCGCCCGTCTGGTCGGCCCCCTCGACGGCGGCCCGGGCCTCCTCGATGCGCTGCGCAACAGGCGTGTCCGGATTGGCAAGCGCACCGGTCGCGCACATCGGGTCATCCGGCTCGCCCGGACAGCCGCGCGAGAGCGTCACGCGCAGGACGACGTGGTGCCGGGTCGCGGCGGCGGCGACATAGAAATCGCGCAGCGCCGGGAACACCACCTCGGGTGCGCCGACGATGAGGGTCGAGATGTCGTCGGTCTCGACACGCAGCTTTTCGCGATAGGGGTCGAACGCGGTGAGCGCGTCCATGATGACCGGGACGAAGTCGCCGGTCATGGGGTACAATGAGACTTGGGCGCCAATAAACATGGGTCCTCCTTGCTCCGCTGGCATGATCCAGATCAGCTTTGAGGGTCCGTGGGCATGTCGCCCGCATCTCAGCCCCGGCACTACGGGACACCCCTGTGGATGCGCCATCTGAAATCACAGCGCCAGCCGCATTGCAAGAGCCCGTGTCATGGACCGCCGCAGAGAGCTGTGACGCAACCGTCCCGTTGGCCCCGGCCCGGGGCGCCCCAGCATGAGGCCAAGCGGGCCAGCAAACACCCACCCTCTAACATTTCCGATAAAATTCAATACGCACATATTCAACCGCATTCGCACCAAACGCTTGCCCCGCGCGCCTCACGCAGCGTAACCTCACGCCGATCTCACCGGAGCCTCCCATGACCGACCTCGTCCTGCGCAATGTCCGCCTGCCCGATCATCTCTCGGCCGTCGACATCCTCATCGGCGGGGGTCGGATCGAGGCTATCGGCCCTGGCCTGGGCGACGACGTGGCGGCACCGGTGCAGGAGGGCGGCGGCGCGCTCGCCTCTCCCGGGCTGGTGGAAACCCACATCCACCTCGACAAGGCGGGCATCCTGCACCGCTGTTCGCTCTGCCACGGGACGCTGGCCGAGGCCGTCAGCGAGACCGCCCGCGCCAAGGCCGCCTTCACCGAGGCGGATGTCTACGCCCGGGCCGAGGCCGTCCTGCGCACGGCGATCTCGCATGGCACCACGCGCATGCGCAGCTTTGTCGAGATCGACCCGCGTGCCGGATTCCGGAGTTTCGATGCCCTGCTGCAACTGCGCGCCGACTACGCCCATGCGATCACGCTCGAACTCTGCGCCTTCGCGCAGGAGGGGCTGACCAACGAGCCTGAGACCTATGCCATGCTGGACGCGGCCCTTGCCCGCGGTGCGGATCTCGTCGGCGGCTGCCCCTATACCGATCCCGACCCGGAACGCCATGTTTCCATGATCTTCGACCTCGCCCGCAAGTATGATGTCGCCGTGGATTTCCATCTCGACTTCGACCTTGACGCGGCAGGCTCGAACATCCCCCACGTGCTGCGCGAGACCGAGGCGCGGGGCTGGGGCGGGCGCACCTCCATCGGCCATGTGACCAAGCTCTCCGCCATGGCGCCGGGAGAGGCAGAGGCGCAGTGCCAGCGGCTCGCCAGTGCCGGGATTGCCCTCACCGTGTTGCCCGCCACCGATCTCTTCCTCATGGGACGCGACGCCGAACAGCTCAGCCCCCGGGGCATGTTCGCGGCACACCGCCAGGCCGGGACCGGCCTGCTGGCCACGCTCTCCACCAACAACGTGCTGAACCCGTTCACGCCCTTCGGAGACGTCTCGCTGATCCGGATGGCCAACCTCTATGCCAATATCGCGCAGGCTGGCACCCCGGGCGAGATGACCACGATCCACGGGATGATCACGACCCAGGCCGCCCGGCTTCTGGGGGCACCCGATCCCACACTCGCCCGGGGTGCGGTGGCGGACATCGTCCTGCTGGACGCCGAGAGCCCCGCGATGGCGGTTGCCACCGTGGCCCCTGCGCTCTGGGGCTGCAAGGAGGGTCGGCCGTCCTTCGCGCGCGCGAAACCGACACTTTTCGATCCATCATAATCTCACATTTTCAAACAGTCATTCGGAGCGCTCCGCCATGCCCCGCCCGTCCAAACCCCAGCCTCCGCGCCGCCTGCCGGCCCAGGCCCGGCTCGCGGCCATTCTCGACCGTCTGGAGAAGGACGGCGCGCTGTCCGTGAGCGAGATCGCCGCAGACTTCGATATCTCGGAAATGACAGTCCGGCGCGATCTGGACGAGTTGGAGGAGGCCGGCCACCTGACGCGGGTTCATGGCGGCGCCGTGCCCGCGGCTGCGACGCCCCGGGACGCCCTGCCCGGCCTGCCGCCCGATCCCATCGCTGCAGAGGCCGCCCGTCTGGTCGCGCCCTGCCACAGCATCGCCATGGATGGTGCGCTCCTGACCCAACGCACCGCGCGTGCCCTTGCGCAGCGGCTCGCGCCCGGACGCACCCGTATCTTCACCCATTCCCTGACCGTGGCTGAACCGCTGGCCGCCGCAGGGGCCGAGGTCTACCTGCCCCCCGGCCGCCTCGGCAGCGCCGAACGGACGCTCACCGGGCCCGCCGCGGTGGCACATTACGCGGGTCTCTATGTCGACGTGGCGGTCCTCGGGATCGCGGGGCTGACGGGCGACGGCGTCTTCGACAGCTCGATCGAGGAGGCGGCGGTGAAACAGGCCCTCATCGGACAGGCCGACCGGCGGATCGGGCTCTGCGAGGCGCAGGCCTTCGGGCGCAGGTCGCTGGTCCGGCTCTGCGAACTGGCCGGGCTTACCACCCTGATCACCGACGCAGCCCCGCCCCCCGATCTGGCGCAGGCGCTGAGGAGCGCAGGCGTCGCGGTCCGGGTGGCCGCCCGGTGATCTGCGCACAAAGTTGCGGTGATCGCGCGCCGCCGCTAGGGTCCGCGCGACCCGACGGCGCCGGCCCGCCGTTCGGCCCATCCCAAGGAGAAGACGGATGCCCCACCTCAGCCCCTCGCCGCGCCGTGGCGCCCTCGCCGCGCTGCTGATCACCGCGCCTCTCCTCGCGCCAGCTGCCGGCCATGCCGCCATCATCGACGACGCGCGCTGCGAGGCGAACCGGGCGGCGGGGCAGATCACCTATCTCACCAGCTTCGCCTACGCGGCCTCCCACGGGATCCTCGACGTGATCGCGGCGAAGGAGAAGGGCTTCTTCGAGGCGCTCTGCCTCGACGTGGTGATCCAGCCCGGCAGCACCAACACGCAGCTCGTCTCGGCCGGCACCGCGCAGATCGCCGGCATCGGCGGGGCCTCCGACACGCTGGTGGCCATCGACAACGGGGCCGAGATCCTCGGCGTTGCGACCTATGGCAACGTCGGCGCGATCGAGCTCCTCTCCATGGCCGACAGCGGGATCGAGACGCTGGCGGATTTCGAGGGCAAAATCATCGGCTACAAGGGCGCGATCCCGCCCCAGTTCAACGCGATGTTCCTCGAGGCCGGTGTCGATCCCGCCAGCATCCAGTGGGTCTCCGTCGGCTATGATCCGGTGATCCTGCCGAACGGTCAGGTGCAGGGCCTCGCCGCCTACAAGTCCAACGAGCCCGAGGCGCTGCGCCAGCAGGGCCACGCGGTGCGCGAGTGGGACCCGGATCACTTCGGCATCCACTCGACCTTCAACACGCAGGTCGCCAACAGCACCTTCGCCGCCGAGCACCCCACCGCGGTCGAGGATTTCCTGCGCGCCTCCTTCCATGCCTACGACTGGATGCTGGCCGAGGAGAAGAACCTCGACCAGGCGCTCCAATGGGCTGCCGACCTCTCGACCGCGGGCTATGACATCCCCATGAGCCGGACCCGGTTCCTGATCGAGGCGCGGCTGGTGTCGGAGAGCCAGCCGGAAGGCACCGGTCTCGGCTGGCAGTCGGAGGCGCAATGGGCGCCGGAGGCCGAGATGCTGACGCGCTTCGGCCTCGTGCGGCGCGCCCCCGACATCGCCGCCGCCATGACCCCCGCCTTCGTCGAGGCGATCCGCGCGGCGGATGGCTCGTTGATCTGGCCGGGCGAGTAAGTCGCGCGCCATGAGGGCCGGGCCCGTCTGTCCGGCCCTCGTGGCGCGCCCTTCGGTTGTTTCGACTTGACCCCGGTCGCCCGTGGGGAGGCCGCCCGCGCAGCCGGGGCCAGAGCAGCCGAGGTGAGGGCAACCGGGCCCCGAGCGCCACGCCCGGCGTTGCCCACGGCCCCTCCGGACATCCGCCCCAAGCGCCCGCTCCGGACATCCCCTCTGGACATGGGCGGCGTTCTCGGAAATGTGCTCTCATGCCCGCGCGATCCCCAGACCAGACACACCCGACAGATCAGGCCTCCGCGATGCCCTCCGACCGGATCGAGATACGCGATCTGTCCAAGACCTTTGACCGCGACGGGCAGTCGGTCCTCGCACTGACGGGCGTGAACACCAGCTTTGCCCGGGGCGAGTTCGTCACGCTCTTCGGCCCGTCGGGCTGCGGTAAGTCCACGCTGCTGCGGCTGCTGGCCGGGCTGGAGCGGCAGAGCACCGGCGAGATCCGGCTCTTCGGCCAGACGCCCGCCGAGGCCTCGCGGCTCAAGAACATCGCCTGGGTGCCGCAGAGCCCCGGCTTGCTGCCGTGGGCCAGCCTGCGCGCCAACGTGCGCCTGTCCGAACGTCTCAACCGCCGTGCCGACCGGGCACCGGACCGGCGCCGCACCCCCGAGGATGCGGACGAGGTGCTGCGGGACCTGGGTCTGGAGGACTTCGCCGAGGCCCGCCCGGCGCAGCTTTCGGGCGGGATGCGGCAACGCGCGGCCATCGCCCGTGCCTTCGTGCAGGGGGCCGAGCTGATGCTGATGGACGAGCCCTTCTCAGCGCTCGACGAGCTGACCCGCGACGCGGTGCGCCTGCGTCTGCTGCAGGTCTGGGAGAAGCACCGCAAGACGGTGATCTTCGTGACCCATTCCGCGGCCGAAGCGGTCATGCTCTCGGACCGTGTCGTGGTCATGACCCCGCGCCCGGGCCGGGTGTTCCGGGAGGTGCCGATCGACCTGCCCCGCCCACGCACCCCCGACGTCCTCGACAGCCCCGCCTTCGACGCCAAGCTGCGCGAGGTCAAGCACGTGCTGCGGGCGGGCTGGGAGGATGCTCCGTGAAGCGTTCCATGAAGCGCCCCGTGAGACGTCCCGTCAAACGCCTGCCTCCCGCCCTGCTTCACTGGCTGGCGCCGGCGCTGCTGTTCTTCCTGATCTACCTCGGCTGGCAGTGGATCGCGTTGAACTTCAAGTCGATCCTGCCGCCCTTCGGCGCCCTGGGGGCCGAGTTCCTCTCGCGCCCCGGGTTCTATTTCGACAACCTGCTGGCGACATTGCAGGCGGCGCTGACGGGCTTTGCCCTCGGCAGCGGGCTGGCGCTGGTGCTGGCGGTGCTGGCGGTCTACTTCACCGTCCTGCGGGCCGCCATCGTGCCGGTGGCGCTGCTGCTGAACGTGACGCCCATCGTCGCGATCTCGCCTGCGCTGATCGTGGCCTTCGGCTTCAACGCCGTGCCGCATATCATCGTGGCCGCCATCGCCGCCTTCTTCCCGATGCTGATCAACGCCATGTCCGGCCTGCGCAAGGTCGACCGCGAGACGCTCGACGTCTTCAACGCCATGTCCGCCAGCCCGATGGAGATCTTCCTGCGCCTGCGCCTGCCGGGCGCCCTGCCCGAGATTTTCGCAGGGGCGAAGCTGGCGATCACCGCCGCCATGGTCGGCGCCATCGTGTCGGAGTTCATGGGCACCTCGCGCGGGATCGGGGCCACGATCGTCATGGCCACCACCTTCCTCAACCTCGCGCAGATGTGGGTGGCAATCTTCGTCTCCGCCCTGACCTCTCTGGCGCTGATCGGCCTCGTGGTGCTGGTCGAACGGGCCGTGATCCGCTGGTAGGGTCGCGTCCGCGCAAGGGCCCTGCAGCGGCGCACGGATCGCGGCACCGGAAGACGGGGTTTCGCCATTGTCCTTCCCGCGCCGCCTGCCTATCTTGGGCAGGTCTTCGGGGCGGGGTGAAATTCCCCACCGGCGGTAGGCATGGCCCGCCCATGCAAGTCCGCGAGCGCCCGCAATCGCGGGGTCAGCAGATCCGGTCAGATGCCGGAACCGACGGTTACAGTCCGGATGCAAGAAGACGCGGGACCGGGGCCTTGCCCTGCCCGTGGCTCTGGAGCGCGCTTGTAGCACGGATGCGTGCGAAACGGACAAGGGAGCGTGCCGACATGACCTATGAACTATCCTGCGGCGGAGGGGCCTGATGTACACCGGCATCGTGCAGGCCACCGCGCCGATCACCGGGCTGAGCCGCACGGGCGCCCATACCACCTTCGAGATCGACTTCCCCCCCGGCCTGACCGAGGAACTGAAGATCGGCGGCTCGGTCGCGGTGGAGGGCGTCTGCCTCTCGGCCACCTCGATCAGCGGCAGCAAGGTGACCTTTGACGCCATGCTCGCCACGCTGGAGCGCACCAACCTCGGCGCGCTGCAAGAAGGCGGCATGGTGAACCTCGAACGCTCCGCCAAGATGACCGACGAGAACGGCGGCCACGTGGTGGCGGGTCATGTCTCCTGCGCGGCGGAAGTGGTCGAGATGGTGACGGAAGAGCCCCGCGCCCATATCTCCTTCCGCGTGCCGCCCGAATGGGCCAAGTACATCTTCGTGCGCGGGTTCCTTGCTGTGAACGGCTGCTCGCTGACCGTGGCGGAACAGGAGGGCGATGTCTTCACCATCTACCTGATCCCGGAGACCCTGCGCCAGACGACCTTCCCGCGCTACCAGCCCGGCGACCGGGTGAACATCGAGGTCGATCACCAGACCATGGTGACCGTCGACGTGATGGAGCGCACGCTGGAACGTCTGCTGCCGCGCTATCTGGCAGGCGCAGCCGAGTAGACCCGGATTTCCCCCCCGGCTGTCGCAATCCGGCGGCCGGGTGTCGGGCCGCGCCGTGGACTCAGCGCCGTTTTTTCGATAGAGCCCCATGAGTTCGACAGACGGTCGGCATCCGCAGGCACCCGCCGCGCAGGATGCCGCAGGGCGCGGCCAAGGCCCCGCCCACCGTTCAGACCGAAAGGAGCTTCACCATGGACGCGCGCCTGATTGCGTTCCTGATCCTGCTGCCCTTCACACTGGCCTTCCTCTATGCGGCCATTCACGAATACCTGCGCTACAAGTCGCAAGGCAGCGCCACCTACGGGCTGGCCTACAACGAAGAGACCGGCACGACCCATGTCACCGGCATCTCGGAGGAGGACGAGGCCTACGACCCGGAGGACTACGATCCCGCCGACTACAACGACCCGGAGTTCCAGTCCGGGTCCGATCCCGAGAAGACCTGACCGGGCGGGCCCCGGACAGCGCCCAGTCAGCACCCGCCGCAGGCTCCCAGACAGCCACCGGCTGACCTCCGATCCCCCAGATGCGAAACCGCCCGGCCTTTCGACCGGGCGGTTCCGTTTTCAGCCCTCCGCGGAGGTCGGGCAATCAGCCCTCGCGGTAGTAGTAGCTGTAGCCGTTCAGCGCGGGCGCACCGCCGAGGTGGGCGTAGAGCACCTTGGAGCCTTCGGGGAAGAAGCCCTTCTTGGTCAGGTCGATCAGGCCCTGCATGGATTTGCCCTCGTAGACCGGGTCCGTCATCATCGCCTCGGTGCGGGCGGCAAGGCGGATGGCCTCGTTGGTCTCTTCCGAGGGCACGCCGTAGGCCGGATATGCGTAGTCTTCGTTGATGACGATCTCGTCGTCGCGGATCTCGCGGCCCAGTTCCACCAGCTTGGCGGTGTCATCGACGATCTGGCGCACCTGCGCGCGGGTCTGCTCCACGGTGCCCGAGGCGTCGATGCCGATCACGCGGTCGGCGCGGTCCTGCGCGGCAAAGCCCACGATCATGCCCGCCTGGGTCGAGCCGGTGACGACGCAGACGACGATGTAGTCGAACTTGAAGCCCAGTTCCTTCTCCTGCTCGGCCACTTCCTCGGCAAAGCCGATGTAGCCAAGGCCGCCATACTTGTGCACCGAGGCACCGGCCGGGATCGCGTAGGGCTTGCCGCCGGCGTCCTCAACCGACTTGATGGCGTTTTCCCAGCTCTCGCGGATACCGATGTCGAAGCCATCCTCGACGAGGCGGCTGTCCGCGCCCATCAGGCGGGTCATCAGGATGTTGCCGACGCGGTCATAGACGGCATCGTAATGCGGCACCCACTTCTCCTGGATCACGACGCATTTCATGCCGATCTTGGCCGCGGTGGCGGCGACCATGCGGGTGTGGTTCGACTGCACGCCGCCGATGGAGACCAGCGTGTCCGCACCCGAGGCGATCGCGTCGGGGACGATGTATTCCAGCTTGCGCAGCTTGTTGCCGCCCATGGCGAGGCCCGAGTTGCAGTCGTCGCGCTTGGCATAGATCTCGACCTTGCCGCCGAGGGCTTCGGTCAGGCGCGGCAGGTGCTCGATCGGCGTCTTGCCGTAGGTCAGCGGATAGCGTTCGAATTTGTCGAGGAGAGACATGGGAGAGGTCCTTCTGTTGGATTGGGCAAGAGACTAGCGCATCCGAAATGAAAGGTGCTCTCGAAGTTAGCCGTCGATTTTCGCTCTGGATCTCCCATTTTCACCATAGGATACCAACTGGGTGAAATTTGACCGACAAAAATGGAAGAACCTTCCATGAGCGATATCGACAGAATCGACCGGGCCATTCTCCGCGCCCTTCAGAAGGACGGACGCCTTACCAACGCCGAGATCGCGCGGATGGTGAACGTCAGCCCGGCCACCTGTCACAGGCGCACGCAGCGGCTCTTTGACGAGGGGCATATCACCACGCTGCGCGCCCATATCGCGCCCGCGGCGGTGGGTCTGGGCGCGCTCGTCATGGTGGGCGTCGTGCTGGACCGCTCCACCCCCGAAAGCTTCGCCGCCTTCGAGGGGGCGGTTCTCGGCATGAAGGAGGTGCTGGATTGCAACCTCGTCGCCGGGGACTTCGACTACCTGCTGAAGATCCGGGTCCGGGACATGACCGATTTCAACGCCTTCCACGGTACAACGCTGATCGCCCTGCCCGGCGTGCGCCAGACCCGCACCTTCTTCGTCATGAAGGAGGTAAAGGAGAACGCGCCGCTGCCCTTCTAGGCCGCCCCTCTAGGCCACCCGGCTGGCCGCCCGCGCCAGCCACAGCCGCCGCAGGAAGGCCAGCAGGAACATCCCCGTCAGGATCAGCACGATGGTGGGCGCAGGCGCGCTGTCGAGGAAGAAGCTGAGGTAGGTACCCCCGATCATCCCCGTGGCGCAGACCAGTACCGCCACCCAGAGCATCGTCCCGAACCGGCGCACCAGCAGGAAGGCCACCGCCCCCGGCGCGATCAGCAGCGCCACGGCAAGGATCAGCCCGGTGGCCGAAAGCGTGGCGACGATGGTCATGGAGAGCAGCGTCAGCAGCCCGTAGTGCAGCCAGCTCACCGGCAAGCCGGAGGCCCGCGCCTGCGCCGGGTCGAAGGCATGCAGCACGAAATCCTTCCACTTGGCCCCCAGCACCACCAGCACGATCAGCGCGATACTGCCCGCGGTCCAGAGGTCCCCGGGCCCGACGCCCAGCATGTTGCCATAGAGGATATGGTCGAGGTGCACGTTGGTGTGGATCGAGGTGTAGAGCACGATCCCCAGCCCGAACATGCCCGAGAAGACCACGCCCATCACCGTGTCCTGCCGCACCCGGCTGTTGGAGGCGAGAAACCCGGTGGAGAGCGCCGTCACCATCCCCGCCGCGAAGGCCCCCAGCAGCAGCGGCAGCCCGAGGATATAGGCCAGAACCACCCCCGGCAGGATCGCGTGGGAAATCGCATCGCCCATCAGGGCCCAGCCCTTGAGCACGAGGAAGCAGGACAGCAGCGCCGTGGGCACAGCCACGATCAGGCAGATCAGGAAGGCCGTCTGCATGAAGCCGAACTGGAACGGCATCAGGAGGGTCTCGCTCATGCCTCCTCCTCCAGCGCGGCGCGGGCGCGGGCCCGTGCGGCGCGGTAGCCGTGCTTGGGCGCAAAGGTGAAGGCCGCCAGGAAGATCAGCGTCTGCAGCACCACGATCACGCCGCCCGTTGCCCCGTCGAGGAAATAGGAGATGTAGGCGCCGAGGAAGCTGGTGAGCGCGCCGATGGCCACGGCGGTCACAATCAACCGCGGGAAGCGGTCGCAGAGCAGGTAGGCCGTGGCCCCCGGCGTCACCACCATGGCGATGACGAGGAAGGCGCCCACCGTCTGCATCGCCGCCACGACACAGGCCGAAAGCAGCACGAAGAACACCGCCTTCAGCAGCCCCGGCCTGAGCCCGATGGATCGCGCGTGGCTTTCGTCGAAGAAGACGACCATGAGGTCCTTCCACTTCGCCAGCAGCACCGCCAGCGAGACGAAGCCGATGATCGCCAGTTGCAGCGTGTCGCCCGGCGTGATGGCGAGGATGTTGCCCATGGTGATCGTGTCGAGGGAGATCGCCATCGGGTTCAGCGAGACCATGAAGAGCCCGAGGCCGAAGAACGCCGTGAAGATCAGCCCGATCACCACGTCGACCTTCAGCCCGGACCGGTCCGAGAGGAAGAGCATCGCCGCCGCCGCCAGCCCGCCCGACAGGAAGGCGCCAAGCGCGAAGGGCAGTCCCAGCATATAGGCCCCGGCCACCCCCGGCACCACGGCGTGGGACAGCGCGTCGCCGATCAGCGACCAGCCCTTCAGCATCAGGTAGGCCGAGAGGAAGGCACAGACCCCGCCCACGAGGGCCGAGACCCACATGGCATTCGTCATGTAACCGTAGGTGAAGGGTTCCAGCAGCAGGCTCATCGCCGGGTCCCCGGTTCGCGGTACTGCACGAAGGGACGTTCGTCGTCGGTCAGGATCGAGACCTCGCGCCCGTCGTCATCCTCGTGCAGCGCACTGCCGCCGAGGGTGAACTGGCGCAGCACGCCGCCGAAGGCCTTCTCGAGGTTGCCGCGGGTGAAGATCTCCTCCGTCGGGCCATGGGCCAGAACGGTCCCCTTCACGAGGACGGTGCGGTCGCAGAACTCGGGCACGGTGCCGAGGTTGTGGGTCGAGACCAGCATCACCCGCCCCTCGTCGCGCAACTCGCGCAGCAGCGCGATGATCTGCTCCTCGGTCTTCACGTCGACGCCGGTGAAGGGTTCGTCCAGCAGGATCACCTGCCCGTCCTGCGCAAGCGCCCGCGCGAGGAAGACCCGCTTCTTCTGCCCGCCCGACAGCTCGCCGATCTGCCGGTGCCGGAAATCCAGCATGTTGACCCGCGACAGCGCCGCCTCCACCGCCGCGTGGTCCGCCTTCGACGGCCGCCGGAAGAAGCCCATGTGGCCATAGCGGCCCATCATCACCACGTCCTCCACCAGCACAGGGAAGGTCCAGTCGACCTCCTCGGACTGGGGCACATAGGCGACGAGGTTCTGCTTCAGCGCCTGTGCCACGGGCAGGCCCAGCAGCGTGATCTCTCCCCCCGCCACCTGAACAAACCCCATGATCGCCTTGAAAAGTGTGGATTTTCCCGCACCGTTCACACCGACCAGAGCGGTCACAGTCCCGCGCGGGATCTCGAAACTGGCGTGGCGCAGCGCGGTGTGGCCGTTGCGGTAGGTCACCGTCACATCGCGTGCCGTGATGCCGCCGCCCGGCTCTGCGGTCCCCTCGGGGCGGGTCTGGGTGCTGGTGTCCTTCATGCTCAACCTTCCTGTCTCGCCGTGCTCGGGGCACCGCCCTCCCGCCAGCCGTTACACGGATGCAGGCCCGCCTTCGTCCGGCCCACGCGGCCGGGCAACCCATGCGCCCGGCGGGTTTCCCGATGCTGACACTGGTTCACTTCATGCCGGCTTCGAGCCCCTCCACCACGGTCTGTGCGGTCACACGCAGCAGGTCGAGGTAGCTGGGCACCGGGCCGCCGTCCTCCGACAGGCTGTCGACGTAGAGGACGCCGCCATAGGCCGCGCCGGTCTCCCGGGCGACCTGCTCTGCCGGGGCGGTGTTCACCGTGCTCTCGCAGAAGACGACGGGGATGGCGTTCTCCTTCACCCCGTCGATCACCTTGCGGACCTGTTGCGGAGTGCCCATCTGGTCGGCGTTCATCGGCCAGAGGTAGAGCTCCTGCATCCCGAAATCCCGAGCGAGGTAGCTGAAGGCGCCCTCGCAGGTCACCAGCCAGCGCTGTGCCTCGGGGATCTCGGCGACCTGTGCCCGGAGCGGCTCCAGCGTGGCGCGCAACTCGTCCCGGTAGGCCTGCGCATTCGCGGCATAGGTCGCGGCGTTCTCCGGGTCCTGCCCGGCAAAGGCCTTCTCGATATTGTCGATGTAGATCAGCGCATTCTCCAGCCCCATCCAGGCATGCGGATTGGGCTTGCCCTCGTAAGCGCCCGCCGCGATCGGGATCGGGTCGATGCCCTCGGTCAGCGTGGCGGAGGGCACGTCCTTCAGGTGGCGCAGGAACTGCTCGAACCACAGCTCGAGGTTCATGCCGTTCCAGAGGATCAGGTCGGCCCCCTGCGCCCGCACGATGTCCCGCGGCGTCGGCTGGTAGCCGTGGATCTCCGCACCCGGCTTGGTGATCGAGACCACCTCGGCCGCGTCCCCTGCCACGTGGCGCGCCATGTCGGCCAGCACCGTGAAGGTGGTCACGACCTTCATCTTCTCTGCCGCAACGGCCCCCTGCGCGAGGATCAGCGCAAGGGCCGTTCCGCCGATGGCCGATGTCAGAAAGGTCTTCATCACCGCGTACTCCCATTCCGGTTGCCCCGTTTAGATGCGAACCATTCTCAGGAGTCAAAGAAAATGCGAACCATTCTCACTTTTGTGCCACACGAAACCGTGAACGCCCTGCAGACGGGCGCGCACGGCAGCATTCAGCGGCTTTCCGGTGGCAGGAAGCGCTTCCAGTGGTCCTGAAGCTCGGGCATCTCGGCAAAGGTCTTCCGCCGGTCGGCGGCCAGTCCGATGATCTCGGAGGCTGCCTGTCCCTTGTCGTCGAGATAGGCCTCCAGCGCCGCGAGGCTCTCCTCGATCACGCCGAACCCGCGCAGCATCACCGCCGAGGCCATGCCGACAGCAGAAGCCCCGGCCAGCATCGCCCGCGCCACGTCGAGGCCCCCGGTCACCCCGTTGATCCCGATCAGCGCCCTCTCCGGTCCCAGGGCCGCCCGGCAGAGCGTCAGCCAGTGGCAGGTCAGCGGCAGGTTCCAGAACCCGCCATAGCCGCCCGAGGTGCCGATCAGCGGCGCCTGCGTGTCGAGGTCCGGAAGCATCCCCAGCAGGCGGCCCGCGACGATGACGCTCTCCGCCCCCGCCTCATGGGCCGCGACCGCAAGGTCCGGCACGTCCGAGGACTGGCCCGTCAGCTTGATCCAGACCGGGATGTCGACCGCCTCGCAGACCGCGCGGGCCAGCAGGCCGACCCGGTCGGCGGCGGTCTCGGTCGAGACGGCCCCGGCGGCGGCCTCGCGGGCATAAGGCGTGCCGATGTTGAACTCCAACGCCCGGAAGCCCGCCTGTTCCACCGCCTGCGCCATCTCGACGGCGCGGGCGATGTCGGCGTTGATCAGGCTGGGCACCAGCAGGCAGTCGGCCTCGCGCGCCAGACGGTCCGCCGCGCGGCACTGGTCGAGCCAGGCCTCGAAGCCCAGCGGGTGCAGGCCCGACCGCGAGAGGATCATCGTGGCGGGATCGGCCCCGGGGCCCCAGTCCACCGCCTCCCAGCGGTCATTCAGGGCCACGTATTCCGCCGCCCGCAGCTGCGCCTTGGCCGCCATGCTTTCGTTCGTGGATTTCACCACCACCGCCCCGGCCCCGGCCCGGATCGCGGCGGCAAGGCCGCCGTCCGCAATCAGGTGTTCGGCCGGGGCGGCGATGACGGGGGTCTTGAGCCGCAGGCGGCCCAGTTGCACCGAAAGATCCGCCATCAGTGCACCAGCAGGTTCGGCAGGAAGAGCACCACCTGCGGGAAGAGCGTGATCACCGCCAGCACCACCAGCGCCAGCCCGACCATGGGCAGCGCGTGGAGCGAGATCTTCTCGATCGGGCGCTTGGTCACCCCGGACATCACGTAGAGGCAGAGCCCCACGGGCGGCGTGGCAAAGCCGATCAGGCAGTTGAAGACCACGATCACGCCCAGGTGCACCGGGTCCATCCCCAGCTGCTGGCCGATCGCCATCAGTGCGGGCACCGTCAGGATCAGGATGCCCACGGTGTCGAGGAACATCCCCAGCACCAGCAGGATCAGGTTCACCATCAGCAGGATGACCCACTTGTTCTCGGAAACCGAGTTCAGCGCCGTGACCACGGTCTGGGGCAGCCGCTCCATGGCGAAGATGAGCGAGAGCACATGGGCAAAGCCGATCAGCAGGTAGATCGTCGCGCTCATCATCGCGGTGGAGAGGAACACCCGCCGCAGTCGCGGCAGCGAAAGCGCCCGGTACCAGAGGCCCGCCACGATCAGCGCATAGACCACGGCCACCGCCGCCGCCTCGGTGGGCGTCACCACGCCGCCCCGGATGCCGCCGATGATGATCACCGGCAGCAGCAGCACGGGGGCGCAGTTCACGCCCGCGCGGACAATCTCGGCGAGCCCCATGGGCGGCAGCTTGGGATATCCGCGCCGCCCCGCGATCCAGACCGCGTAGGCCGAGAGGATCACCGCCAGCAGCGCGCCGGGCACGATCCCCGCCACGAAGAGCTTGGAGATCGACGTGCCCGAGAGCGCCCCGTAGAGGATCATCGCGATGGAGGGCGGCACCAGCGGCGCCATGATCGAGGAAACGCCGATCAGGGCGGCGGCGTAATCCTCGTGGTAGCCCTGCCGTTTGAGGTCCGGCGTCAGCACGGTGCCGAGCGCCGCCGCATCCGCCGCGGCCGAGCCGCTGACGCCGCCGAAGAGGAAGGAACCCCAGACCGCCGTCAGGGACAGCCCGCCCCGGAACCGGCCGACGAGCGAATTGGCAAAGCCCACCAGCCGCTGGGTCAGACCGCCCACGTCCATCAGGTTGCCGGCAAGGATGAAGAGCGGGATCGCCAGCAGGACGAAGCTGTCCTGCCCCGCGAACATCCTCTGCGGGATGGCCACCAGGAAGCGCAGGTTGTCGGTGAAGATGAAGTACCCCATCGCCGAAAGGCCGAGGACGAAGGCAATCGGCACGCCCATGGCGAGGGTGAGGAAGAAGATGGAGCCGAGCCAGATCATTCCGCGATCTCCGGGATATGGAACTCGGTGCTGCGGGGCTCTGTGCCCCGGCAGAAGGTCAGCACCAGCGTCGCCGCCACGTGCAGCGCCACCAGCAGGCTGCCCACCGCCACCGAGATGTGAATGAGGAACATGGAGACCGGGATCGCCGTGGCGGTGCCGCCGCGGGTCTTCCAGGCGAACTTCCAGCCGTACCAGGCGATGGTCAGCATCATCGCCAGCACCAGCACGCGCCCGGCCTGCGTCACGACGAGGGCGGCACGGGGCGGCAGCAGGTGCACCAGCAGCTCCATCCCGATCATCTCACCGCGCGAATAGGCCAGTCCGAGGCCGAGCGAGGTGATCCAGATCATGATGTAGCGCAGCGCCTCCTCCGACCAGGAGAGCGAGGCGCCCACCACGTAGCGGAAGAAGACCTGCAGCGTGGCGATCACCACCACCGCGGCCACGCCCGAGATCAATAGGGTTTCCAGTATCGCCACGTATCCGCGCACGAAACGCGTCAGCGGCGGCGGCAAGTCACGCGCCTGCATGTCTCCTCCCTTCGTCTTTCCTGTGGGCATCCGGCGACAGGCGGGCCGGGTCAGCGCCGGCCCGCCTGCGCAGCCTGCCTCAGTCCTGCAGCGACTGCGCCTTCTCCACGAAGGCGGCGATCAGCGGATCGCTGTCGGCATAGCTTTTCACCACCGGTGCCCAGGCCTCCTCCAGCTGGGCCTTGAAGTCGTCCGACGCCTCGGTGATCGTCACCCCCTTGGCGGCCAGCGTGTCTTTCAGCTCCTCGTCGTAGTCGGCCACGGCCATCACCTGCGGCTCCACCGAGGCGCGGGCGCTTTCGCGCAGGATGGTCTGCTGCTCCTCGGTCAGCCCCTCGAAGAGGTCCTTGTTGATCAGCATGATCCCCGGCCAGAAGTAATGCCCGGTCAGCGTCACGTTATGCGCCGCCTCGTAGAGCCCTTCGGACTCGATCGAGGTCAGGTTGATCTCCACCGCGTCGATGGCGCCGGTCTCGAGCCCCGAATAGATCTCGCCGTAGGCCATGGGCGTCGGGTTGACGCCGACGGCGTTCCAGACCGCAAGGAAGAGCTTGGTGGGGGCCACGCGGGTCTTGAGCCCCTTGAAGCCCTCCATCGAGGTGACGGTGTCGCCGGTCGACAGGAAGTGCCGCTGCCCGCCCTCGTAGAGACCGAGCCCGATCATCCCGTGATCGCCGAGCGCATCCATGATCGCCTCCGCCTCGGGCGAGACGGCCATCTTGGCAAACTCCGCGTAGCCGCGCATAACATAGGGCAGCTGGAAGGCATCCACCGCCGGCGTCAGCGTGGCAAGCGCCGAGGAGGAGTTCACGGTCATGTCCACCGTGCCCAGTTGGACCCCCTCCATAAGTTCCTTCACGTCGCCCATCTGGCGCGCCGGGAAGATGTCGATCTTGATCGACCCGTCCGAGCGTTCATCCACTTCCCTGGCAAAGCGCACCGCCGCATCATGCAGGGGGTGGGACTCGAAGACCGCATGGCCCAGCGTCAGAGTCAGATCCTGCGCCATTGCCGCCGGAGCCAGCGTGATCAGGGTGCCTGCCAGCACCCCGGCGAAACCAGTGTGAAATTTCATTTGAACCTCCTCCAAGTTCTCAATATAAGAACCATCGTTCTCGCATTGAGGCTTGCAGATTGTTCTGATCTTGTCAAGAACGGGATCAGGACAGAGAAATGAACAGGATAACGACCGGCAAAAACGGTCACCGGAAAGGGGCGACATGCAGAAGGCACGGGTGAAGACATCGGACATGGCTCTCCATATCCTCGAGACGATCGCCTTTTCCGAGGATCCGATGAGCCAGACCCAGATCGCCGAGGCGATGGGGATCGTGAAGAGCGCGGCGCACAAGCACCTCTTCACGCTGGAGGAAAGCGGTTGGGTCGCGCGCGATCCGATCAGCGGGCGCTACGGGCTGGGGCCCAAGGCGTGGCTCGTGGGACAGCGGGCGACGCATATCGCCGACCTCGCTGCCTCTGCCGACAGCCTGATGCGCAACACCCGCAGCGAGACCGGCCTCGCCGTGACCATGAGCACCGTGAACAAGCGGATGCTCAACGTCATCGCGGCGCTTCACGGCACCCACGCGATCGAGATCGGCGTGCGGCAGGGCAGCCAGCTCTCGCTGCATTCATCGGCCCAGGGGCAGGTCATGCTGGCCTGGAGCGAGCCCACCCTGCTCGAGGACATCTGCGCGGGCGAGATGAAGGCGCTGACGCCGCACACGATCACCGATGCGGCGGCCCTGCGCGCCCGGATCGAGGAGACCCGCGCCCGGGGCTATGGCCTCGCCCCGGAGGAGACCCTGCTGGGGGTCAACGTCATCGCCGCCCCGGTCTTCGATCACGCGGGCCGACTGATTGCGACCGTGGCCATGGTGGGCTCGATCCAGTATCTCACCACGCCGCCGTCGGAGGACCACATCAGGGCGATCACCACGCTTGGGCAGGCGATTTCCCAGACCCGCGGCTACCGGGGGCCGATGCCGGGCGCGTGAGGGACCGGGAGTCTCTGTGCCGCGCCATCCAAGGTCGACGCGCGGTCGCCCGCTGGCGCGTCGCGGCGCCCGAAGCCCGACAGCTGGCTCTGCAAAAACGCCGCCCCACGACGTCGGGAAAATCCCTGCGGCAGCGCAGCAGCTTCCCCTTGCGCTCGTCCCCGTCCCGCGCTATCTGATCGGCCACGCGGCGGGTATGATGTAATGGTAGCCTGTCAGCTTCCCAAGCTGAACGCGCGGGTTCGATTCCCGCTACCCGCTCCAGATCTCCCTCACATCTGATCGGCACGGCCAGACGCGAAACCGCGAGTTTCCGTTTGATGTGAGGGCGTTACCCGCCCCTCTTCGCGCATCGCCTCACCCTGCCCTCCACGAGCGTCCGGCTCTACCGGGCGACCGCTTGCCCGCACATGCGGCACCTGCCCGGAAAATGCCCGCGCAATCCGCTCCCGGCTCTTCCAATCCCCCCGGATCGGCGTAAGGTCCGCCGCGGCTCAAGTGCACCGTATAGGACCTCTTGCGAGGCTGGGCCTGACGACCGGCATCCGGCGCCCCCGGCAGAATGCCCCTTCTGACCGCGATGCCCCAAGAGACGGCGGCCCTCACCGCCGGCAAAGGAGATGTGTATGACGCGCGCTACGGCCATCGCCGCCGCCCGGGACCTCGTGACCGAAGGGCCCTTCTTCAACCGCCTCGCCGACTGGGTCGGCTGGACCACCGAAAGCCAGGTCCCCGAGAAGGCGCCGCTGCTGGCGCAGTTCCTCTCCGACGTGATGATCCCCACCTTCGAGGAAATGGGCTTCACCTGCCGCCTGCTGGAGCATGAAGCCGCCGCGACGCCCTTCCTGCTGGCCGAGCGGATCGAGGATCCGGCGAAACCCACCATGCTCTGCTATGGCCATGGCGACGTGACCCACGGACAGGCCGCGCAATGGGCCGAGGGCCTCGATCCCTGGACCCTGACGAAGCGGGACGGCGCGTGGTACGGGCGCGGCGCGGCCGACAACAAGGGCCAGATGCTGACGAACATCTCGGCGCTGGAACAGGTGCTGGCCGCGCGCGGGTCGCTCGGCTTCAACTGCAAGTACCTCGTCGAGATGGGCGAGGAAGTGGGCTCTCCCGGCCTGCGCGAGATCTGCACCGACTATGCCGAGGACCTGCAGGCCGACGTACTGATCGCCTCCGACGGGCCGCGCCTGTCCAAGGACCGGCCCACGATCTACCTCGGCTCGCGCCAGGTGCTGGCCTTCGACCTCTCGGTGGAGAGCCGTCCGCAGGGCTATCACTCCGGCAACTGGGGCGGTCTGCTGAACGATCCGGCCATCGAACTGGTGCAGGCGCTTGCCACGCTGACCAGCGAACGCGGCGCGATCCGGGTGCCTGAATGGGTGCCTGCCTCCCTGCCGAATTCCGTGCGCGACGCGCTTGCGGACTGCCCTCTCGACACCGCCCCCGGCGACCCCGAGATCGACCCGGACTGGGGTGAGCCCTCGCTGACGCCGGTCGAACGGGTCTATGGCTGGTCCTCCTTCTCGATCCTCGCCATGATCGCCGGCCAGCCCGAGGCCCCGGTGAACGCGATCCCCGGCTCGGCCCGCGCGCGCTGCCAGCTGCGCTTCGTGGCCGGTGTCGATCCCGAGAAGGCCCTGGACGGGCTGCGCCGCCACCTCGACGCCCACGGCTGGCAGAAGGTCAAGATCACCGCGACCCAGCGGAAGCTGACCAACGCCACCCGCCTCGATCCCGCCGACCCCTGGGTGGTCTGGGCCAAGGGTTCGATCACCGAAACGCTGGGAGAGGCCCCGGCGATCCTGCCCAACATCGGCGGCACGATCCCCAACGACGCCTTTACCGAGGGCCTTGGCCTGCCGACGATCTGGGTGCCGCATTCCTATCCCGGCTGCCGCCAGCACGGGCCCGACGAACACCTGCCCGCCTCGATCGCCGAAAGCGGCGTGGCGCTGATGACCGGGCTGTTCTGGGATCTCGGCACCTTTACCAGCAATACACCGGAGGCCTCCGCATGAGCCTGCCCCGCACCCACCGCCCCCTCGCCATGGGGCAGACCGCTGCCGTGGTCTCGAACCACCCCGCCGCCACGCAGGCCGGGTTCGACATCCTGCGCGCGGGCGGCTCTGCCGCCGATGCGGCTGCCGCGATCTCGCTCGCGCTCGGCGTGGCCGAGCCCTTCATGTCGGGTCTCGGCGGCGACGGCTTTTACCATTATTTCGACGCCGCCACGGGGCAGAGCACGATCTTCAACGGCACCGGCGCGGCCCCGCTGGAGATCCCCGAGGGCACCTATGCCAACGGCATTCCCGACCTCGGCCCGCTCGCCGTCTCGACCCCCGGCGCGCTTGGCGGCGTGGCGGCGCTTCAGGCGGCGCACGGGCGGCTTGACTGGACCGCGGTGGTGCAACCTGCCATTGCGCTTGCCCGCGACGGGCTGCCCATCAGCCATACCTACCGCCGCTTCACCGACCAGTTCATGGGCAGCCTGACCGGCAATGCCTATGCCTCGGCCTGCTATCTGGACGGCGGCGCCCTGCCCGCGCTTGGCCACCTGCTGAAACAGCCGCAACTGGCTGCCACGCTTGAGGAAATTGCCACAGACGGGGCCGAGACCTTCTATCGCGGCGCGCTTGCCAAGCGCTTCGTCGCGGCCATGGCAGAGGCCGGCGTGATGGTGACCGAGGCCGACATGGCCGCCTTCCAGCCACAGGCACAGGCGCCGATTACCGCGACCTATCGCGGCTATGAAATCCGCCAGACGCCGACCAACTCCATGGGCTTCGCGCTGCTCCAGCAGATGAAGATCCTCGAACATTTCGACCTGTCGGACTACGGCCCGCGCTCGCCCGAGCTGATCCACCTGATGGTGGAGGCCAAGAAACAGGCCTTCCTCGACCGCGAGATCTATTCGGGCGATCCGGACTTCGTCGATTTCGACCCCGAGATCCTGTCGGAGACCTATACCGCCGAAATCGCCAAGCGCATCCAGCGCGACGCCGCGCAGGAGGTGCCGATCCCGCTGCCGCAGGGCTCGGGAAACACGACCTATTTTGCCGTGGTGGACGACGCGGGCAATGTCGTCTCCTGCATCCAGTCGCTCTATGCGCCCTATGGCTCGGGCATCGTGGCGGGGGGTACGGGTATCCTGCTGAACAACCGGATGACCGGCTGGCATCTGGAGGAAGGCCACGCCAACCGTCTCGTGCCCGGCCGTCGCGTGCGCCACACGATGAACGCGCCGATGATGTTCAGGGATGGTAAGCCCTGGGCCGTGCTGGGGACCCCCGGGGCCGACGATCAGGTGCAGGTGAACATGCAGATCATGGTGGCGCTCGTGGACTTCGGCCTCGACCCGCAGAGCGCGGTGGAAGCGCCGCGCTGGTCCTCCTCGCAGCCGCGCCAGACCAGCAAGTACCCGCATGTGGCAGGCTCCTCGCTGAAGCTGGAAGAGGACTTTGGCCCCGCCGTGGTCGAGGCCCTGGCCAAGCTCGGCCACCCGATAACGACCTGCCCGCCGCTGGAGGGACCCTGTTCGGTGGGCTGCATCCGGGTGCTGGAGAACGGGTTGCGGATGGCCGGTGCCGATCCGCGGCGGGATGGCTATGCGCTTGCGTATTGAGCGCTGACAGTTCTGCCTTCGACACAGGGCGCCGCCCCACGGGGCGGCGTTTTGCGTTCCAAAGCTGGGCGAACGGCCTGCCGCTCGCCAAAGTCGTTCCGCTGAACCCGGTTTCATCACGGCCCCAGGCGCGCAGTGCGATACCAAAGCCTCTGCGCCCCCCGCCGAGCGCCCCAGCCATCTCCCACGCAGGGCAGCGCCTGCCTGGGTAGGCGCCGTACCACTCGGCTGCGGGTCAGTTGACGTAGATGAAACGCACCCGCGCGCCGGAGAGGTGCCGTATCCAAGCGCCTGCCGGGGGGCAGGCAGGCGCTGCCCGGCCTATCGGCCGGGGGTACCCTCGTAAGGCATGGTGCCGCTGAACGGCAACATGGAGGGAGCAATAGGCCTCAAGGCACGCGCGCCCTTCACTCCGCTGCGACCGCTCCCCCGACCATTGCCCCGCGTTCTTCCCGCAGCGCCGGTTTCACCCGCCGCAGGCGCAGTGCATTCGACAGCACGAAGACCGAGGACAGCGCCATCGCCCCCGCCGCCAGCATCGGCGACAGCAGCCAGCCAAACGCCGGGAAGAAGACGCCCGCCGCCACGGGGATCAGCACAGTGTTGTAGCCAAACGCCCAGAACAGGTTCTGCCGGATGTTCGCCATGGTCCGCGACGAGACCTCGACCGCGTTCACCACGCCGCGCAGATCGCCCGACATCAGCACCACGTCCGCGCTCTCGATCGCCACGTCCGTGCCGGTGCCGATGGCGATGCCCACATCCGCATGGGCGAGCGCCGGCGCATCGTTGATGCCGTCGCCCACGAAGGCCACCTTGCGGCCGCCTTCTGACAGGTTCTCCAGCGCAGCCACCTTGCCGTCGGGCAGCACGCCCGCGATGACGCGGTCGATGCCGGTCTCGGCCGCGATGGCCTCCGCCGTGGCCTGCTTGTCGCCGGTGATCATCGCCACCTCCAGCCCGCGCGCGCGCAGCGCCGCGATGGCCTCCGCCGAGGCGCGTTTCACCGGGTCGGACACCGCGATCACCGCCGCCACCTGCCCGTCCACGGCGGCAAAGAGCGCCGTGCGCCCCCGGGCCGCGAGCCGGGCTTCGACCTCGGCCAACGGGCCCAGATCCACGCCCTCGCGGGTCATCAACCGGTCCGCGCCCACCAGCACGTCGCGGCCCGCGACACGCGCCCGCACGCCGTAGCCGGTGATCGAGGTGAAGCCCTCGGCCTCCGGCACCTTCAGCGCCGAGGCGCCGCGCAGGATCGCCTGTGCCACCGGGTGTTCCGATCCGGCCTCGACCGCCGCCACCAGCGACAGCACCTCGTTCAGGTCAAAGCCGTCTGCCAGTTCCACCTCGGTCAGCTCGGGGCGGCCTTCGGTCACCGTGCCGGTCTTGTCCAGCGCCACGACCTCCACATCCGCAAGCGCCTGAAGCGCATCGCCCTTGCGGAAGAGCACGCCTAGGTCGGCCGCCCGTCCGGTGCCCACCATGATCGAGGTCGGCGTCGCCAGCCCCATGGCACAGGGACATGCGATGATCAGCACCGACACGGCGGCGACGAGCGCATGGCTCAGCACCGGCGCGGGACCGAAAACCAGCCAGACCAGCAGCGTCAGCAAGGCCGTGCCCATGACCGCAGGCACGAAGTAGAGCGTGATCCGGTCCACGAGGCCCTGGATCGGCAGCTTGGCCCCCTGCGCCTGTTCCACCATGCGGATGATCTGCGCCAGCGTCGTATCGGCGCCCACCCGCGTCGCGCGGAAGCGGAAGCCACCCGCGCCGTTCACCGTGCCGCCGGTGACCGCATCGCCCTCGACCTTGGTCACGGGCAGCGGCTCGCCGGTGATCATGCTCTCGTCCACGTGGCTCTCGCCCGAGATCACTTCACCGTCCACCGCGATCCGCTCGCCGGGCCGCACGATCAGCACGTCGCCCGCGCGGATCTGCTCGATGGACACGTCCTGCGCCGCGCCGTCCCGCTCGACCCGCGCGGTGCGCACCTGAAGCCCCAGCAGTTTCTGGATCGCGGCGCCGGTGCGCCCCTTGGCACGGGCCTCCATGAAGCGGCCCAGCAGGATCAGCACGACGATCACCGCGGCGGCCTCGAAGTAGACCGCGCGCGCCGTCTCGGGCAGCAGACCCGGCAGGAAGGTCGCCACGACGGAGAAGGACCATGCCGCCAGCGTCCCCACGGCGACGAGCGAATTCATGTCCGGTGCGCCCTTCAGCAGCGCCGGGATCCCCTTGGCATAGAACATCCGACCGGGCCCGATCAGCACCAGCGTCGTCAGCACGAACTGGATCAGCCACGAGGTCTGGTGCCCGATGGTCTGCCCGATCCAGTGATGGAACCCGGGAATCACATGGCCGCCCATCTCCAGCACGAAAACCGGCAGGGCCAATGCGCCCGCCAGCAGGGTGCGCCGGGCCAGATGGCGCGCCTCCTCGGCCTTGCGTTCGCCCTGGGTCTGGGCGGCGTCGGCCTGCGCGATCTCCGCCGGATAGCCCGCCTCCTCGGAGGCGCGCATCAGGTCGGAGGGCGTCACCGCGCCCTCCATGTAGCGCACCGTTGCCGTCTCGGAGGCGAGGTTCACGTTCACGTCCAGCACGCCGGGCTGTTTCTTCAGCGCCCGGTCAACGCGGCCCACGCAGGAGGCGCAGGTCATCTCGGAGACGTTCAGCGTGACCTCATGGGCCCGCGCCGGGTAGCCCGCCGCTTCCAGCGTGTCGAAAACACGCGACGCGTCGCCCTCGATATCGAGGGCCGCGCTTTCGCTGGCGAGGTTGACCGAGACGTTGGAGGCGCCCTCGACACCCTCCAGCGCGCGCTGGACACGCCCCACACAGGAGGCGCAGGACATGCCCTCGACGGCGATATTCAGGTGCTGGGTGCTCATCCGGGGTCTCCTTCAACGGCGTTCTGTGCAGGAGATGGGGCTTCCCGCCACTGGAAGGTCAAGAGGATTGCGGAAAATTCCTTGGTCCCTCTTGACCTTGCCCCGCTGGAAGGTCGCATCTCCCCCTCACATCCTCGCAAACAGGAGGCAGAGATGACCAAGTTTCAGGTGCCCGACATGAGCTGCGGACATTGCAGCAAGGCAATCACCAAGGCGATCACCGAACTGGACCCGGCGGCAGAGGTCAGCTGCGATCTGGAGAGCAAGATCGTGAGCGTGGAAAGCGCACAGGACGTTGCCGCCCTGAAGGGCGCGATCGAAGGCGAAGGCTACGCGGTGAGCGCGGCCTGATCGGTCGAGGCGCTGCCGGAGCCGCACGGCGATCGGCGGCGTCTTATGATCTTCTATGACCGCAGGCGGCGCGCTTTCGCCCGCCTGCATCCACTCTCTTCACGTCTCCCCCCAGTGGCCAGCACCGGCAGCGATCCCCCACGAAGGGCTGCGCCTGCCTGGGGAGGCGCGAATACGCCTGCCGGGGGGCAGGCAGGCGCAGCCCGGCCCGAGGCCGGGCGGGACATGGGTGGAGAGCGCCGCGTGCTTTAGCAAGGTTTGAAGCCGCGCGCCTGGCTCCAAGCATATCGCGGCCTTCCCTGCATCCACGCCCGGCGCGGCATTTCCTGCCTCCACGCGCGCCTCGGAGGCTCGCGGTTCCATGCGTGTCGAAGCGTTGCGGGCGTCGTAGCCCAGCCTCAAACCGCCAGCGGCGTGGCCTCGACCAGTTCAGCCCGGATCAACCCGCGCAGGGAGTTCCCGACCCAGACCTCGGCCTCCGCAAGATCATCGAGACGGATCTCCGCCTCGCGGCAGCGCCCGGTCTCCAGCATCTCCTCGCGCAGGACACCCGGCAGGAGACCCGCCGAAACCGGCGAGGTCAAGACATCACCTTCCCCACGCAAACGCGCGAAAACATTCATGAAAGACCCTTCGCAGAGCACGCCCTGCGCATTCGCGAAGAGCCATTCGTCCACCCCCTCGGGCCGGGCCTTCAAGGCCTGATCATAAAGCGCGCGATGGGTCGTCTTGATCGGCAGATAGGGATCGGAGGCCTCCAGCCGCACCGGGTGCAGTGCCACGCGCATGACCTCTGGCGCGGCACCATCCATGGGCACGCAGGCCACGTCCAGCCCGCCCGCCGCATCCACCGTCAGGCGCATCCGCGCCACGGGGGCGCAGACCGCGGCCTCCAGCGCCGCCCGGGCCGCCGAGGCATCGAAGGGATAGCCCAGACCCGCGCAGGTGCGCGCGGCGCGGGCCATGTGACGCTCCACCCGGACCAGTTCCCCCTCCCAGCGGAGGGTTTCGATCACCTTCAGTCCCGACTCAGCAAGGTCGCGAAACGTGCCTTCCACAGCGCCTCCTCGTATTCATCATCTCCGCGGGAATCCTGCACGATCCCGCCGCCCACATCCAGCCGCAGCCCGCCGCCCGGCTGCGCCACCAGCGTCCGGATCGCGACGTTGAAGGCTGCCTGCCCGTCCGGCGCCATCCAGCCGATCGCCCCGCAGTAGGGCCCGCGCGGCCCATGTTCCAGCGCCCGCAACGCCTTCATCGCCGCGATCTTGGGCGCGCCGGTGATCGAGCCGCAGGGGAAGAGCGCCTCGAAAATCTCAGGCAGGCCCACGCCGGGCAGCAGATCCGCCGTCACGCGCGACACCATCTGGTGCACGGTGGCAAAGCTCTCGACCACGCAGAGATCGGGCACATGCACCGTCCCCGTCCGGGAAATCCGGCTGACGTCATTGCGGATCAGGTCCACGATCATGACGTTCTCGGCGCGGTTCTTCTCATCCTCCATGAGGAAGCGCCGGGCGGCCTCGTCGGCCACCGGGTCGGGATCGCGCGGCATGGTGCCCTTCATCGGGGTCAGCACGATCTGCCCGTCCGCATGGATCCGGAAGAAACTCTCGGGCGAGCGTGACAGCACCGGGCGGTCGCCAAGCGCGACGAAGGCCCCGTGCTGCACCGGCTGCGCCTGAACCAGCGCGCCCCAGAGCGCCAGCAGCGGCAGGCGGCTCTCCATCTCCAGCGGCATGGTGAGGTTGGCCTGATACCATCCGCCCTTGCGGATGCCCGCCTTCACCGCGTCGAAGGCCGCCAGATAGGCCTCCCGTGACCAGAGCGGCCGGGGCGCGGAGAGCGCGGGCGTTTCGGCCAAGGCGCAGGCGCGATCCTGTAGCGGCTCGCCATCCTCGACCCCCTCAAAGACGCCGAATTCCAGCAGCGGCCCCTCCGGCAGCGCCGTCCCCACGGCGCGCAGTGCTGGGTCGAGGGCGAAGCCCGCCTCGTAGGCCGCCAGCCCTGCGATCCAGAGCCCTTCGCCACGCAGCGCCTCTGCCCGGCGCAGCACGGGCAGCACCTCGTCCAGGGTCCAGGCCCTCAACACCTCGCGCGGGGCACGGAACAGGTCGACCCCGCCCGATGGCCCCCGGTCGAAGAGCACCGCGGGCCCGCAACCCAACACATCCGCCGTCATGTCAGCTCTCCCACAACCTGCCGCAGGATCTCGAGAAACCGCGCCTGCGGCACGGAGGGCAGCCAGCCCTCCACATGGGTCACGCCGATGTCGCGGCCACTGCCGGACAGCGCGTAGGCAATCGGCACCATGAGACCCTGGGCGATGTCGCGCTGCACCTGAAGCCGCGAGGTGACGGTCAGCCGGTCAGAGCCCATGAGCAGCCCGCGCATCACCGAATGGGCCCCGGTCTCGATCGGCAGGGGCAGCTCGGGTGCCGGATTCAGCACCGCCTGCATCGCCTCGAAATAGCCTCGCGCCGGGGCCCCGACCCGGGGGGCGATCCAGGGATAGGCCGAGAGATCGGCAAGCCGCACCGTGTCACGGCCTGACAGCGGATGCCCGGGCCGCGCCACGACGAGCAGTTCGTCCGAGAAGAGCCGCATCTGCACCAGCTGATCCGGCAGACCCTCGGGTCGCAGGGCCCCCACGAGCATGTCCAGATCGCCGCGCCAGAGCCCGCGCACGAGGCTGTCGTAATCGCCGTCCACCACCTGCGGGGCGACGGCGGGAAATTCCGGCGCGAAGCGGTTCAGCGCCTCCGGCAGGATCATCGCCTGCACCAGCGGCAGGCAGCCGATCGCCAGCCGGCCCCCGGCCACGCCCTGAAGGCCCAGAACGTCCTCCTGCCCCTGCCGGAACTCGTTCAACGCCAGCTTGAAGACGCGGGCCAGTTCCTCGGCCTGCCGGGTCGGACGATGGTGATCGAAGAGCGCGCCGGTCTGGGCCTCCAACTCGCGACAGGCCCGGCTGATGGAGGAGGCCGCCCGCCCCATGCGCACCGCCGCCGCGCGCATGCCCCCGTGATCAACCGCGGCGATGAGCGATTGCATCTGGTTCAACGTCAGTAGCCTGTCGAGATGATCGCGCTGCGCCAGGGGCCCTGCCATACGCAGGAAGTCAAAGCCGCGCACCAGACGCGCGGCAAAGATCCGCCCCGCCTCGGTCGGCTGCATCCCCTTGGCATTGCGCAGGAAAAGCGCAGCCCCCAGCGAGGTTTCGGCCTTCGCCAGCCCCTGCGCGAGCGCGGGTTGCGACAGGTTCAGACACTCCGCCGCCGCGGACATGGTCCCGCCCTCGGCGATGGCGACGATCCCGGCGAGGTGCCGGAGGTTCGGAAGCGGCGGCGCGGTCATGCGTGCAGGATTACCCTTGGTTCAGCGCGGGGTATCAAACCCCCGCGCCCCGGGGCAACTGCCTTTCGCGACGTGCTGTGGTCAGCCCGCGGCTTTCATCGGCTGGGCGCCGTGTTTCTGGGCCCATTCCGCGCAGGTCTTGATCCCGCCGAGGGGGAAGAAGTGCAGCTGCGCCACGCCCGGACGGCTGCCGATGGCCTGCGCCTCGGCGAAATCGGCCACCACGTCCGTCGGCTCGTAGGGCAGCATCAGCTTGGTCACGTCGAGCGCGCGTTTCTGAAGCACCTTCAGCGAGGGGCCGACGCCGCAGGCAATGGCGAACTTGATCAGCGTCTGGAGCTTGGCCGGACCGGCGATGCCCACGTGCACCGGCAGGTCGACCCCTGCCTCACGCAGGCCCGCGATCCACGTCAACACCGGCTCCGCCTCGAAGGCGAATTGCGTGGCAATGGCCATCTCCGCATCCGTGCGCTCCGAGAAGGCCTGTTTCCAGCGGATCGCGTCATCCACCAGCTTGGTCGAACCATCGGCGTCGATGTCCCGATTGCCCTCCGGGTGACCGGCGACATGGAGGCGCTTGAACCCATGGGCGTCGAAGAGCCCGCTTTCCATCAGCTGCATGGAGGAATGGAAGTCACCATGAGGCTGCGCCACGCCACCGGCGAGCAGCAGCGCCTGGTCGACGCCGGCCTCGCCCTGGTAGCGTTTGATCCAGTCTTCGAGCGTCGCCCGGTCCTTGATGATCCGCGCGGGGAAATGCGGCATGACCGGGAAGCCGTCCGCGGCCAGCCGTTTTGCCGTCGCGACCATCTCCTCGATCGGCGTGCCCTCGATATGGGCGATGTACACACGGGTGCCCGCAGGCAGCAGGGTGCGGAAGTCCTCCACCTTGGCTGCCGTGCGCGGCATGACCTCGATCGAGAAGCCCTGCAGGATATCCTGCAGACCGGCACCGGTGGGGGTGCCGCCCTTGTCGCGTTTGCCAATGAAACTGATCATCTCGCGCATCCTCCTCCACAGATGACTTGAGTTCAATGTATACATAGCACGCCTTTCAAACAAGTGTTGAGGCAGAAATCCGCTACTTTCTCCCCTGAGAATGTATTCACGACGGACCTCGCCCCCCCCCTCACTTCTCGAAGACGACGGTCTTGGGGCCGTTCCTCAGCACCCGCCGCTCAAGGTGCAGCGTCACCGCGCGGGCCAGGACCCGGCGTTCGATGTCGCGCCCCTTGCGCACGAGGTCGTCGGGCGTGTCCGCATGGCTCACCGCCTCAACGTCCTGCGCGATGATCGGTCCCTCGTCGAGGTCCTCGGTCACGTAGTGCGAGGTGGCCCCGATCATCTTCACGCCCCGTTCAAAGGCCTGGTGATAGGGCTTGGCCCCCTTGAACCCCGGCAGGAAGGAATGGTGGATGTTGATGCAGCGCCCGGACAGGAAGGCCGAGAGATCGTCGGAGAGGATCTGCATGTAGCGCGCCAGCACGACCAGCTCGGCCCCGGTTGTGGTTACGAGGTCCTTGATCTGCTGCTCCTGCTGCGGCTTCGTCTCCTTCGTGATCGGAAGATGATGGTAGGGGATCTCCCCCAGAAGCGAGAGGTTGAGCGCCTCCTTCGGGTGGTTCGAGGCGATGCCCACCACCTCCATGTTCAGCTCTCCGATGCGGTTGCGGTAGAGCAGATCGCCGAGGCAATGGTCGAACTTCGACACCATGAGCAGCACCTTCGGCCGTGCGCCCCTGTGCCAGAGTTCCCAGGTCATGCCGTACTCCGTGGCGAGCCCCTCCATCTGCTGCCGCAGATCGGCCTCGGCCCCCGGGTAGTCGACCGCGACGCGCATGAAGAAGGTGCCGCTGGTGCTGTCGTCGAACTGGCGCGCCTCGGTGATGTTGCCGCTGGCGGCGGCAAGGACATTGGCGACCGCGGCCACGATACCGGGGCGGTTGGCGCATTGCAGGGTCAGGACATAGGACGTCATCTCGGGTCTCCTCCGGATCGGTGTGCGGGCGCGTCAGCGCGGGAAGGTCATGGGCCTGCGGACGCCTACAGGGGCGCGCGGGCGTGGGTCTGGGGTCGGCCAAGGCCGTCTGCGGGCCCCTCCGGCGGGCTCGCGGTGTCTGGGTGTGTGCACCGGGCGGAAGTACCCGGCGTCGTCAGGGGCGTCGTCAGGGGGCGACTTTCGGCCTCATCCCCCTATAGGTGCGGGAAACACCCGCCCCTCCATCAGCTTGCGCGCGGTGCGCAGGATCGCGGCCTCGGTCACCTCGCCATCCTGCACAGTGGCGATCACCGTCATCTCGCCGGTGGGATGTTCGACCGAGAGGGATTTTTCATCTCCCTCCGGGATCACCGCCAGCTCCGCCCCGGGCCCCTCGGGCAGCAGGCAGGCGGTGGCGACGGAGACGGCGCCGAGGACACCGATGGCCTTGTGGCAGCGGTGCGGGATGAAGGTCCGGGTGGCGATTGCGCCGCCCTGCCCCGGCGCGCTGACCAGCGTCATCTTGGGCACCGATTTCTCGCTGACATCTGCGAGGGCCATCATCGGTCCGGCCTTGAGGCGGATCGCCTCCAGCCGCGCCCGCAAGGCCCCGTTGGCCTCCAGTTCCTCGGGGTTTTCCGTCCCGGTCAGGCCGAAGGCATCGGCACGCATGACGACACAGGGCATCCCGTTGTCGATCAGCGTGCAGGCCACGCCGTCGATCACGTCCACCGCCCTGCCCGTCGGCAGAAGCGCCCCGCAGGAGGACCCCGCCGTTTCGCGGAAGGCGATCGGAACCGGCGCCGCGGTTCCCGGCACGCCGTCGATCCGCGCCGCGCCGGCATAGGTCACGCGGCCGCCGGGGGTCTTCACCCGCGCCACCGCCAGCTGGCCGGTGTTCTCCATCCAGATCCGTACGGGTGTTTCGCCGTCCTGTGCCGGAACCAGCCCGCGCTCGATGGCGAAGGGGCCGATACCTGCGAGGATATTGCCGCAGTTCTGCGCATCGGTGACGATGGCGCGGTCCACGAAGACCTGCAGGAAGAGATAGTCCACATCCGCCTCCGCACGGTCCGAGCGGCGCACCACCGCCACCTTGGAGGTCAGCGGGTCCGCGCCGCCCATCCCGTCGATCTGGCGCGGATCCGGCGAGCCCATGACGCCGAGCAGCAGCGCATCCCGCGCGGCCACGTCCTGCGGCAGGTCGGAGGCGAGGAAATAGCCCCCCTTGGAGGTGCCGCCCCGCATCCAGACAACGTCTATCCCGTCCATTGTGTCCTCCTCGGCAAAGCCTCACCGGTCCGGGCGCGCAGGCGTCCGGGGCCCCGCCTTCGGCGGGGGGCGTGATGTCAGGTGGTCCGGCGCGGCAGACGCGCGCCGGGGTGCGTCAGATGTACTTGAGGCCCTTGGCCTCCAGCCGTCCGCGCATGTCGTATATGTCGAGCCCCAGCTCGCCCGCAGCCAGTCGCTGGCGCTTGCCCTCTTCGGCGGCAAGGCGGGCCTCGGTCTTCTCCAGCACCGCTTCGGCCTCTTCCCGGGCCACGACGCAGACGCCGTCGTCATCGGCCACGATGATGTCCCCGGGCCGGACGTAGGCGCCCGCACAGACCACCGGCACGTTGACCGAGCCGACAGTCTCCTTGATCGTGCCCTGCGCATGGACCGACTTCGACCAGACCGGGAAGCCCATGGCCGTCAGGTCGCGCACGTCGCGCACGCCCGCGTCGATGATCAGCCCCTTGCAGCCCCGCGCCATGGCCGAGGTCGCCAGCAGGTCACCGAAGTAGCCGTCATCGCAGGGCGAGGTCGGCGCCAGCAGCAGGATATCGCCCGCCTGCAACTGCTCGATCGCCACATGGACCATCCAGTTGTCGCCCGGCGGGGCCGAGATCGTGACCGCCGAGGCGCCGACCATGGCGCCCGCGTAGATCGGCGTCATGTAGGGCGCCATCAGCCCCTTGCGGCCCTGCGCCTCGTGCACCGTGGCCACGCCCGCTTCGCCCAGTTTGCGCACCACTTCCGGATCGGCGCGCTCGATGTTCTGTACAACCACGCCGCCCATCAGAGTTCATCCACCGTGCGCGGGAAGACCGACTGGAAGCCTTCCGCGTATTTCGCATCGCGCCCGCCGGACTGGCCGCCGGAGTTGCGGCGGAAGTGGTTGCCGCGGTTCTCGGCCACGTTGGTGTAATAGTGCCAGAGGTGCTGCTGCCCCTCCATGCATTCGATGGCCGCGCGCTTCTTCTCCCAGACCGGGGTGATGTCGAGGAAGGTGTCGGGTTTCCAGCCCATCTGCTCGGTCTGATGCGGCTCGAAGAGGTAGAGCTGCGGCGCCCCCAGCACCTTCTCGCCGGGGTTGTGGCCCCAGGCCTGCGCGATCATCCGCGTCTCCAGCGCGACCGAGGTCGCATACATGTGGTCGGTGTTGTAGGGGTCGTAGTGCGAATGACTCAGCATGAAGCTGGGCTGCACCTTGCGGATGATGTCGACGAGCCTGTACTTGTCCTCGCGCTCCAGCATCAGGGGATAATCGCCGAGGTCGAGGAACTGGATGTCGCTGACACCCAGGGCGGCGGCGGCATTCTCGGCCTCCTTGCGGCGGGCGGTCTTCACGCCATCGAGGGTCATGCCCTCCTGCTTCCAGAGCTTGGCGCTCTCGCCCCGCTCGCCGTAGGACAGGCAGACGACGGTGACGTCATAGCCCTTCTCCTCGTGCAGCGCGATCGCGCCGCCACAGCGCCAGACGAAATCCGCCGAATGGGCGCTGATCACCAGTGCCGTCTTGGACATAGGTCTCTCCTTCTCTCGGCAGGCACGCGGGCCCGCCCGCGATTACTCGGCCGCCCTGACGGGGGGCGTGCCGTGGGTATGGAATGTCTCGATCGTCTTCAGGCCCCAGGCCTGGCCGCGCTTGCGCTCGGCCTCGGTCCAGGTGACGGTTTCCCAGTCGGGGGCGAGGATCAGGCGGGCGCCGGCATTGGCCAGTTCCACCCGGTTGCCCGCCGGCTCCCAGACGTAGAGGAAGAAGGTGCCCTGGATCGCGTGCTTGTGCGGCCCGGTCTCGATGTGCACCCCGTTCTCGAGGAAGATATCCGCCGCGCGCAGGATGTCCTCGCGCTGATCGGTGGCATAGGTGACGTGATGCAGGCGGGCGTCGCCGCCGCCGTGCTCCTCCGTGCAGGCCAGGTCGTAGGTCTTGTTGTTGACCGTGAACCAGCAGCCCCCCAACCGCCCGTTATCCAGAAGGATCTGTTCGGTCACGCGGGAGCCGAGACAGGTCTGCATGAAGTCGCGGAAGGCTGTCACATCCGAGGACAGCAGGTTCACATGGTCGAGGCGCCGGGGCGCGGCACCCTGCCCGGTGTAGCGGCTGGCCATGTTCTTGAGCGCGGGTTTGTCCGCCTCGTCAGGCACATAGCGGTGGGTGTCCCAGTAAAGCTCGAACACGTGGCCGAAGGGATCCTCGAACCGATAGGCGCGGCCATGGCCCATGTCGCCCTCGACCCAGCCCAGCGAGGTGTAGTCGCTGGCCTCGATCGCGGCGACCCGGCGCTCCAGCGCCTCCGGCGAGGAGACGCGGTAGCCGATGTGCCCCACGCCCGTGGTCTCGTGCCGGGTGAGCTTCAGGGTGTGGAGCTCGTAGTCCTCCCAGGCCCGCAGGTAGGCCGATGTCTCGTCCTGCCCGCTGAGCTTGAGCCCGTAGACCCGGGTGAAGAAGTCGAGGCTCTCCTCGAACTTGTCGGTGTAGATCTCGACATGGCCGAGATGGGCGACATCGTAACAGGGGTCGGTCATGATGCGTGCCTCCTCAATTCATCATCGTGTTTGGCAAGAGCAGCGAGATCTGTGGGAAGATCACCAGCACCACCAACGTCAGCAACATCGCGAACCAGAACGGCGTCACGCCCGCGAAGATCCGCCCCAGCGGCACGTCCTTGGCCACCGATTTCACGATGAAGACGTTGACCCCCACAGGCGGTGAGATCAGCCCCATCTCCAGCGTCAGCACCACCAGCACGCCGAACCAGATCGGGTCGAGGCCCAACTGGGTGATCACCGGGAAGTAGATCGGCATGGTCAGCACCAGCATGGCGAAACCTTCGAGGAAGCACCCCAGGACCAGGTAGGTCAGCAGGATCAGCCCGAGGATCGCCATCGGCCCCACGTCCAGCCCGGCCAGGAAATCGCCCACCAGCGACGGGATATGGGTCAGCGCGAGGAAGGGGTTCAGCATGTGCGCCGAGATCAGGATCAGCATCACCGTCGCCGTGGTGACGACCGAGTCCTTGGCCGCGGCCCAGAAACTCGACAGGGTCAGCTTGCCCATCAGCGCCCCGATCACGATGATCAGCCCGGCCCCCACGGCGGAGGCCTCCACGGGCGAGAAGATCCCGGTGTAGATGCCGCCGATGGTCAGGATCACTACCGCCAGCACGGGCAGCGCGCCGACGAGTTTCCTGGTCTTCTCGCTTATCGTGGTGCGAGGGCCGGCGGGGCCGAAGCCCGGACGTAGCCAGCACAGCACCGCGATGGTGGCAATGAACATCGCCAGCAGCAGCAGCCCCGGCAGGACGCCCGCGAGGAACAGCCGCCCGATGCTCTGTTGGGTGAGGATCGCGTAGATCACGAAGCCGGTGGAGGGCGGGATCAGGATGCCCAACGTGCCGCCCGCGGCCACCACCCCGGTGGAGAGGCGGTTGTCGTAGTTGAAGCGGTCCATCTCGGCCATGGAGACCTTGCCCATGGTCAGCGCCGAGGCCACCGAGGAGCCCGAGAGCGCGGCAAAGCCCGCACAGCCCAGCACCGTGGCCGAGGCTAGCCCGCCGCGGAACCGTCCGATGATCGCATAGGCGGCGTCATAGAGCCGCGCGCTCATCCCCGTGACCGAGGCGACGTTGCCCATCAGGATGAAGAGCGGCACCACCACCAGCTCGGCCGAGGAGGCGAGCGTGAAACTTTCCGAGGCCATGAGGCTCATGGCCGATTTGAGGTCGCGCAGCGCCCAGATGCCCGCGAAACCCACGGCGAACATCGAGATCGCGACGGGCACGCGGATGATCAGCAGCCCGAAGAGCGCGAGGATGCCGATGAGGCCGACCAGTTCGCCGCTCATTCCCGGATCTCCTTGTCGGCGCGGGCATAGGGGCCCGACAGCGCCAGTTCGACCGCGCGCAGGACCATGCCGAAGGCGGTGATCAGCGCCATGACGCAGAGCACCCACTGGAAGTACCACTTGGGCAGCTTCACGATATTGGTGGCGAGTTTCAGCATCTGGCTCAGCTTGGAACTGTCATAGACCGTGTAGGCGATCCCCGCGAAGATCGCCGCGCCCAGCAGGGCCGCGAGGATGTCCACGACGTGATTGAAGCGGTCCGGGAAGTGGCGTTCGAAGATATCGACCGAGACGTGGCCGCCCAGCTTGTCGCAAAGCGCCATACCCCCGAAGACGATGATGACCATGCCCATCTGGTAGAAGTCCTGCCCGCCCCGCAGGGGCGCGCCGAAGGCCCGGCCGATGACATCCACCAGCACCACGCCCGTCACGAAGAGCAGGCCGAGGGTGCCGGCGAAGGCGGACAGGCTGATGAGCCCGTCCGCGGTCTTGCGTAGAATGGCAAGCATGCCGGTGGCCTTACTCGCCACGCATGGAGGTGAGGACGTCCTCTGCCCCCAGCTCGCCCACGACCTTCTCGGTCACCGGGATCGTCAGCTCGCCAAAGGCGGCGGCCTCGTCGTCGGTCAGGGTGATGACGGTCTTGTTGGGATCGGCATCCAGCTCGGCGATGGTTTCGGTCGCGCGCTTGTTCCACGCGGTCTCGGCGCTCTTGGAGAGGTATTCGCCGGCGAACTTGTCGATCGCGGCCTTCTGGTCGTCGGTCAGCCCGTCATAGCGGCCCTGGTTCATGACGACATAGAAGGTCAGACGCCCGAGCGGCGCGCCGACGGTGTACTTGTTCGCCACTTCCGAGAGCTTGAAGTCCGCCACGGCGGAGGCCCCGGTCACCACACCGTCAATCAGGCCGGTCTGGAGCGAGTTGTAGATCTCGCCCGCGGGCATCTGCACCGGCGTCGCGCCAAGCGCCTCGATCACGGCGGCCGAGGTCGACCCTGCGACCCGCATCTTCAGGCCCTTCAGGTCATCCGGGGTGCGGATTTCCTTGTCCTTCATGATGAAGATGTTCGGCTCGGAGGTCCAAAGCGCCAGCGGCTTGGTGGCGGGGAATTCGTCCTTGATCAGGTCCATCGACTTCCAGATCGCGGGATAGCCCGGCTCGCCAACGGGGATCACGCCCGGCATCTCGGCGACCATGGTCTTGGAGAACTGCGACGAGGTATAGCCCGGCAGGCCCCAGACGATGTCGGCCACGCCCTGCACCACGCGGACGTATTGCTCCAGCGGACCCTTGCCGAGCTCACCGCCCGGATAGACGCGCACCGTCAGGTCGTCGCCCAGCTCCTCCTTCAGCCCCTCCTGCAAAGGCTCGATGACCGAGCCGGTCAGCGTGTGCTGCGGCGGCACGAAATGCGCGAAGGACAACTCCTCCGCCATGGCGGCAGTGGCGCCGCCGACGACCAGCGCGGCAGAGATCGCAAGCCTGCTGATGGATTTGTGAATCATGTGTCTTCCTCCCGAGTTTCATGGATAGAACCGGCACACATCCCCGAACCGGCCTCCATGCAGGCCGAAACATGGGTCAAAGCCCTGTGCGCCTCAAATTCAATTCCTGGGAGCGGTATAAACTTTCCGCAACACGCCCCTTCCCCTCACGAGGAGCGATGGAGCCTTACCCACAGGAAAAATTGAACTTTCACGACAAACGCAAAATTGATTTTCTGCATCTGCCTGTTCGAGGACGGCCGGTGCGGCACGTGGCCGCCCTCGGAAGGTAACATGGTCAATCATTCCCGCAAGCAACAGTTTCCGCCACGGGCAGATTGATCGGCCAGCCGATGCGCGCCCCTCCTCGAGCGCGCACCAGGGGCCGTCGCGCGAAGGCTCAGCTGCCCTTCGTGCGCCAGCTGTCGGCGTAGTTCTCGCGCGCTTCGGCCGCATAGGGCGTGGGCGCGATACGGACCCGGATGTCGGCCTGCCTGTGCTTCTCGGTCGAGGTCTTCTGGGTCTCGTCCGGCTCGCCCCACTTGAGGGTCAGCACGTCGCCCACGTTGACGTCCTGGCTCACCACGCCGAGCGAGAGCAGACGGCGCTCGTTGTAGGAGTAGCCGTTGAACATCGACATGCCGACCATCTTGTCGCCGTCCATGATCATGTCCGCGGAGGACGAGGCATAGTTTGGCTGCGGGAAGTCGATCCACTTGTAGGGCGTGCCCTCCTCGAAGTTCGACTGGATGACCTTCATCACGTCCTCTGGGTTCCACTCGAAGGTGACCTTCTTGCGGTTGGTGGGCGCGTCCTTCAGCTTGCTCAGGGCGTCCTTGCCGATGAAGCCGTCCTTCTTCCACCCGATGTAGAAGCCGTAGCCCAGTTCGAAGGGGTTCGTGTAGTAGTCTTCGACGTTGTCGGAGACAAAGGAGCCGCCGATCGAACCCACGGCCTCGTAGGCGTCTGCGCCCAGCCAGTCGCGGTATTCCTGCATCATGCCGTCGCCCGAGTAGATCCCCGGCAGCGGCGAGGGAATCCAGCCCGACTCGACCGTGTTCGTGGAATAGGCCCGGCTGCCCACGCGGCGCAGGTCGACGCCGACCTTCTCGGCCGCCTCGAGGATCGTCGAGAGCACATAGGCCTTGTCGGAATACGGGCCCCAGATCTCCAGCCCCGGCGCGCCGGCCATGCCGTGACGCAGCGCCTGCACCTTCTTGGAGCCGACGTTGATCCAGTCGACATGGAAGAACTTGATGTCCGGCACCGGCCCGCCGTTGATCTCGTCGAAGATCTTGTTGGCGTCGGGGCCCTGGATCTGGAAGCGGTAATGGGTGCGCAGCACGCGCTCGCCTTCGGGGCGGCTGTCGGAGCGCGGATCATGGATCAGGCGCACCTTCCACTTGCCGATCGCGGCCTGGAACTTGGTCCAGTTGGCGGTGGGCTGGCGCCCGACGAGGACGAATTTGTCCTCCCGCTCGCGGAAGATGATCATGTCGCCGATCACGTGGCCCGCGGGGGTCACGGGCACGAAGTGCTTGGCGCGGTTCAGGTCGAAGTTGCCGAAGGCGTTGATCCCCACGTAGGCGAGGAAGGCCTCGGCGTCGGGGCCTTCGACGATCAGCTCATCCATGTGGTGGGTCTGGTCGAAGAGCACCGCGGAATGGCGCCATGCCATCTGCTCGCTGCGCCAGTTGGAGAATTCAGGCGCCACGACCGGGTATACATAGATACCACCACGCGAATTGCGGAGAAGCTCCACGGGGTTCGAAACGCCCTGCAAAACAGAGCTAAGGCTTTGGCCTGCCATCTCAGGTTCCTCCCTTTAGCAGTCACAATGTATACATGACATTGCGACTCGGCGCGCAGAAAGCAAGGGAAGAATTTTCCTCCCGCGCGGATTTTTGCGATTGATCGGGGAGAGACCCGGCCTGCGGTCAGACGTCCTCGGGCCCATCAGACGCCACGAGCGCAAGGCCGGGCACCGAGGAGACGAGGCTGCGATCCTTGGAAAAGATGTATTCGAGGTTCCGCCGGGCGGCCTGTGCATGTTCCCGCGCCAGCGCCTCGGCCCGCGCGCCCTCGCGCCGGTGGATGGCGGTCACGATCTCGCGATGCTGTTCCTGCGCCACATGGAGCGAACGGCGGAACTTCGACAATTGCGTCTTGTCCGGCAGGAAGGCCGAGGGCGAGGCAAAGGGCAGCCGCTTGGCGCGGTCCAGCTCGCGTTCCAGCGTGGCACTGCCGGGCAGCGCCGCAAGGACCTCGTGAAACTCGCTGTTCAGCTCGGAATAGCCCGTGAAATCAACATCGTCCGGCGTTTCCCCAATGCAGAGATCTAGCTTCTGCACGATGGCGCCGATCTCCTTCAGCTTGGCATCCGATACGCCGCGCTCGGCTGCGAGCCGTGCCGCGGTCCCCTCCAGCACGCCGCGCAGTTCGATCGTGTCGATCACATCCGCATAGGCGAAGCTGCGCACGAGGAACCCGCCGGAGCGGGCGCGCTCCAGCAGCCCCTCCTCGGCGAGGCGCGACATCGCCTCGCGAACGGGTGTGCGCGAGATCTGCAGGTCTTCCGCAAGCGCCACCTCGAACAGCCGCGTCCCGCCGGGGATGTCCCCGTCTATGATCCGCTTGCGCAATTCCACGAGGGCACGCATGGTATGGGTCTTTGCGGTCGTCTGGCTGGCCATTCGTCTCTCCGGTCCGGGCTTCGGCCAGTGTATACACGGAAGTGCCGTCCGCCAATCTTTGCCGTACGGAACGCACGACATGGCAGCCAAACTGCCAAAATGTATGCATTAGGACCAGCTTAATCTTGTGATTCCCTTGAATCCCGGCTAACCCAGCCCCGTGAATGTATTCACGAGCTGGTTTAGGGAGGGCCGTTCATGACGACATTGCTACTGATCCCCGGTCTTGTGTCAGATGCCCGTGTATGGCGTCCGCTGGCCGAGGCCGCGCCGGAGTGGCTCTCCACCGCCGATGCGGATGTCACCCGCGATCCCACGATCGAGAGCATGGCCGCCACGCTGTTGGCCGAGCATGACGGGCCGCTGATCCCGGTCGGGCACTCCATGGGCGGCCGCGTCGCCATGGAGATGGCGCGTCAGGCGCCGGAGCGGATCGTGGCGCTTGTCCTTGCCAACACTGGCCATGACGGCCGCAAGCCCGACGAGGCCCCCAAGCGGCTGGCCAAGATCGCCCGCGGGCACGAGGACATGACAGCCCTTGCCGCCGAGTGGCTGCCGCCGATGCTCGCCAATGACCGTGAGCCGGATCCGGCACTGGTGGCGGATCTCACCGAAATGGTGCTGGCCGCGGGCCCTGACATCCACGAACGCCAGATCCGCGCGCTGATGGACCGCCCCGATGCGCTGACCTACATCGGCGGCTTCCGCGGCCCCGTGCTGCTGATCACCGGCGCACAGGACGGCTGGTCGCCCGAGAAGCAGCATCGCGAGATCGCCGAGGTATTGCCCCGTGCCGAGGTCGAGGTGATCGACGGCGCCGGCCACTTCCTGCCCCGCGAGCGCGCGCAGGAGACGAATGCCGCCGTGACCGGCTGGCTCAACCGCCACAAGGAGGATGTGGATGTCTGATCCGACGCAGATCCCCGAAACCCCGCTCTTCGACCGCGAAAGGTCGAAGCAGGGCTACCGGATGAACAAGATGGCCATGTCCCTGGGCAAGCCCGAGAACCGCGCCGCCTTCAAGGCCGACGAGGAGGCCTTTCTCGACAGCTACGGCCTGAGCGCCGAGGAGAAGGCCGCCGTCATGGCCCGCGACTGGCACCGCATGGTGGCCCTTGGCGGAAACCTCTTCTTCATCCTCAAGATCGCCGCCGTCGACCCGGCGGTGATGACCGAGATCGGCGCCGCGCAGGCGCAGATGGAACATGCGGATTTCCTGAAACAGCGACTGGGGAAAGAGTGATGGCCGAGATCATTGGCGGCGTGGGCACCAGCCACGTACCTTCCATCGGGATTGCCATCGACAAGGGCCTTGTCGACACCCCCGATTGGAAACCCTTCTTCGACGGTTACATCCCCGGCAAGCAGTGGATGGCGGACAAGAAGCCCGACGTGGCGGTCGTGATCTTCAACGACCATGGCAATACCTTCTTCCTCGACCGGGTGCCGACCTTCGCCGTGGGCGTGGCCGAGAGCTACACCCCCGTGGACGAGGGCTGGGGCCCCCGCGCCGTGCCCGATTTCGAGGGCGCCGTGGACCTGTCGTGGCATCTCGTCGACCAGCTGGTCGATAACCACTTCGACCCGATGGTCTGCCGCGAGATCGAGGTGGACCACGGGCTTCAGGTCCCGATGGAGCTCTTCTTCGGCCGGCCCGAGCACTGGCCGGTGAAGGTCGTCCCGATCTGGGTGAACACGATCCAGTACCCGATCCCCACCCCGCAGCGCTGCTGGGAGATGGGCAAGCTGCTGCGCAAGGCGATCGAGAGCTTCCCCGGCGACGAGCGCGTGGTGATCATGGGCACCGGCGGCCTGTCGCACCAGTTGCAGGGCTCGCGCGCGGGCTTCATCAACCGCGAGGCGGATCAGGCCTGGCTCGACGGGATCGCGAACGACTACGAGAAATACCGCGACATGACCCGCGAGGACTATGTCGAGCAGTTCGGCTCGGAAGGCGCGGAGCTGATCATGTGGCTGGTGATGCGCGCGGCCATGGATGACAAGGTCGAGCTGAAGCACAAGCATTACTACGCTCCCGCCTCGATGACCGGGGCCGGCATGGTCGTGCTGGAGAACGCCTGATGGCCTTCTTCCTGATGCGCTGCCTGCACCATCCCGGCATGGACGCCCTGCGCGACGAGACCCGCCCGACCCACCGCCAGTGGGTGGGCTCCGGCGGGGACGGTCTGGCATCGGTGCTGATCGGCTCGGCGCTGGTGGATGCGGGCGGCGCCAGCATCGGCAACTTCGGCGTGCTGGAGGCCCGCAGCCTCGCGGATGCCACTGCCTTTGCTCAGGGCGATCCCTTCAACGGCGCGGGCATCGTCTCCTCCATCGAGGTGACGCCCCTGCCCGATACGTTCCAGGCGCAGCGGATCACCGATCCGATGAGCCCCCGGCTGAGCATCGGCTGAACGCGGGCCGCGCCCGCGGGGCCGCGGCAGGGCCCGTGTCCGGGGTCCGGATGCGGGTCGGTCGGGTCCCGCGTGCCGCACCATCGCGGATCGGCAGCCTGACGGGACCGGCGCCCTGCGGATGGCCCGCAGGATGGGCCATGGCCGCCCCGCGCTTCGGCCCCGGCCTGTCGCTCCCCTTGCGCGGCGTGTCGCCCCCGGGCTGGGAACCCCCGGACAAATGCGCTATCCGACGACTCGACGACGGGCCGCCCCTGCGGCCCGCCTGCCCTTCCATCGCTTCGAGGGAGCCAGAACGTGACGGCGACGAGAATTGACGGCAAGGCCTTTGCGGCCGGCCTGCGTGAAAAGGTGGCGGCCCATGTCGCCCGCCTGAAATCCGAGAATGACCTGACCCCCGGCCTCGCCGTGGTGCTGGTGGGCAATGACCCGGCCTCCGAGGTCTACGTCGGCTCCAAGAACCGCCAGACCCTTGAGGCGGGCATGAACTCCTACGAGCACCGCCTGCCCGAGGAGACGCCCGAGGCCGAGCTGCTGGCGCTGATCGACCAGCTGAACGCCGATCCGGCGGTGCATGGCATCCTCGTCCAGCTGCCGCTGCCCAAGCATATCGAAGAGCCCAAGGTGCTGGCTGCCATCGACCCGGCCAAGGATGTCGACGGCTTCCACATCTCGAACGTCGGCCTGCTCTCCACCGGGCAGAAGGCCATGGTGCCCTGCACGCCGCTCGGCTGCCTCCTGATGCTGAAGGATCACCTCGGCGATCTCTCGGGCCTCAACGCCGTGGTCATCGGGCGCTCCAACATCGTGGGCAAGCCCATGGCGCAGCTGCTGCTGGGGGCCAATGCCACCGTGACCATCGCCCACAGCCGCACCAAGAACCTCGCCGAGGTGGCGCGTGGCGCCGACATCCTCGTGGCCGCCGTGGGCCGCCCCGAGATGGTGACCGGCGACTGGATCAAGCCCGGCGCCACCGTCATCGACGTGGGCATCAACCGCATTCCCGCGCCGGAACGCGGCGAAGGCAAGACGCGCCTCGTGGGCGACGTGGACTATGCCTCCGCCGCCGAGGTGGCCGGTGCCATCACCCCCGTCCCCGGTGGCGTGGGGCCGATGACCATCGCCTGCCTGCTGGCCAACACCGTCACCGCCGCCTGCCGCAGCGCGGGCCTGCCCGAACCCGAGGGGCTGACCGCGTAAGCGGTCAGGCACGCCATGGCGCAGAACACCACCAAGGTCTTCGTCAACGACCTCGAGATCGAGGCCCTGATCGGGATCCTCGAACACGAGCAGGCCAAGCGTCAGCCGCTGTTCCTCGATATCGAGCTGGACGTGATCCCGCCCGTGGCCGATGACATCGCTCAGGCCTTCGACTACCGCGCCGTGGGCGTCATCGCGCAGGATCTCGCCTCCGGCCAGATCGGGCTGGTGGAGGTCTTTGCCCACCGGCTCGCCTCGCATCTGCTGGACAGCCCGCTTGTGACCGCCGCCAAGGTGCGCCTGCGCAAGCCCATGGCGCTGGACAACGGCATGGCGGGCTGTGAGGTGGTGCTGGCCAAGGACGACTGAGGCCCTCCGCCCCCGGTCCGGAGACGGCGCTGCCCGCGCCGTCTCTTTTCGTGTCATCTGACCGTCAGAGTGCCGCCCGCACCGCGCTCGCATGAACCTCGAACCGCTCGACGATCTGCGCCGTGGCGGCCTCTGCCGCCGTCGCGTCCCACTGCGCCACCCGGGGCGCAAGCAGCGCCGTCAGCGCCAGCCAGCCGCAGCGCAGCCAGTCATCCGCGATCCAGAGCCGCCCGTCCGGCAGCGCCCCGGGCAGCGCCCTCGCGAGCGCGGCGAACCGCGTGATCACCTCGGCCCCCGGTCCCTCCAGCGCCTCGGCGCGGGACAGGAAAGCGTCGAGCCCCGCGCGGTCCTTCACCGTGCGCCGTTCGAGGAAGTCGAGCGCCTGCATCCCCGTCGTCCCCTCGTAGATCGAGAGCACGCGGGCATCGCGCGCCGCCCGCTCCAACGGCCACTCCGCGGTGTAGCCCGCACCGCCCAGCACCTGTATCCCCCGGTTGGCAACGTCGAAGCCCGTCTCGGCGCCGAAAGCCTTGATCAGCGGCAGCAGGAAGGCGGCATAGGCACCCGCATCCGGATATCTGCCCGCCGGATCGGCCCGCGCAAGGTCCATGGTGCAGCCCAGCTCCGCCACGGCCGCGCGCAGCACCTCGGTCCGCGCCCGCATCTGCGCCAGTTGCCGCTGCACATCGGGATGGCGGGCGATCGGCACCGGCGGCAGGCGAGGGTCGCCGCCCTGTGCGCGCTCCTGCGCATAGGCCTCGGCCACGTCGCAGGCCCGGGTGGCAAGGCCAAGGCCCTGCCCGCCGGTCTGAAGCCGCATCAGCTCGATCATGGTGAAAAGCTGCGGCAGGCCACGATCGACCTCGCCGATCAGATGCGCCTCGGCGCCCTCGAAGGCCAGCACGCAGGTGGGTGAGCCATGCAGGCCCATTTTCTCCTCGATCCGGACCGGGGTCACGCCGTTGTCACCGCCATCCGCGCGCAGGTTCGGCACGAGGAAGAGGCTGATCCCCCGCGTGCCCGGCTGGTCCGAGGTCCGCGCCAGCAGGCAATGCCCGATCCGCGGCACGAGGTCATGATCCCCGAAGGAAATCCAGATCTTCTGCCCCGTCACGCGCCAGACACCATCCTCCCGCACGGCCCGGGTCCGCAGGCGTCCCACGTCCGATCCCGCGCCCGGTTCGCTGATGCAGATCGTCGCCGCCCGCTCCCCCGCGATCAGCGCGGGCACCCACTCCGCCGCGAGGTCCGGCGCCCGCTCCGCCAGCAGCACCGCGCCGGAGCGGCTGGCGCCGGTGGCCATGTTGAAGGCCGGGCAGGACCGGTCGAAGATCTGCGCCGCCATCGCCTGAAGCGAGACCGGCAGGCCGCTGCCGCCGAGCGCCTCCGGCAGGTCGAGGCCGATCCAGCCCCCCGCCGCATAGGCCGCCCAGGCGCCATGGTAGGCACCGGGCACCCTGACCCGTCCGCCCTCCATCCGGCAGCCCTCCCGGTCCGCCGTCACGTCGAGGGGGATCATCACCCCCTCGGCCAGTTGGCCGGCGGCAGAGAGCACTGCCGCCGCCGTCTCGTCATCCATGCCGCTGGCCGCGCAGACGCCGGCCCAGCCGGGTGTGGCGGCGAGCGCCGCGAGGCTGCGGCGCTGCTGGTCGCTCGTCTCTCCCATGGGTGGCCCCTATTTCGGCGGCAGCCGGTTGGCCCCGTCGAGACGGATCACCTCGCCGTTGAGATAATCCATCTCGGCGCAGAAGATCACCGTGCGGGCGAATTCATCCGGGTCGCCGAGGCGCGGCGGAAAGGGGATGCCCTGCGCAAGCGCCTGCTGCGCCGCCTCGGGCAGCGTGTAGAGCAAGGGCGTCAGGAAGACCCCCGGCGCCACCGTGTTGACCCGCACGCCGAAGCGCCCGAATTCCCGCGCGATCGGCAGCGCCATGGAGACGATGCCCCCCTTGGAGGCCGCGTAGGCCGCCTGCCCGATCTGCCCGTCGAAGGCCGCGACCGAGGCGGTGTTGATCACCACCCCGCGTCCCTCGCCCGCGCCCTCGGGCAGCGGATCGGAGAGTGACATGCGATAGGCCGCCAGCCGCAGGACATTGAAGGTGCCGAAGAGGTTCACCCGCAGCACCCGCTCGAACTCCGCCAGCGGCATCGGCCCCTCGCGGCCGACGACACGGCCCGCGGTGCCGATGCCCGCGCAGTTCACCACGATGCGCAGCGGGCCATGGGCCGCCTCCGCCGCGTCCAGCGCGGTGGTCACCGCCGCCTCGTCCGTCACGTCGCCGCTGGTGGCCAGCCCCCCGATCTCGCCCGCGACCCGCGCGGCGGCCTCGGCGTTCAGATCCAGCACTGTCACCTGCGCGCCGCGCGCGGCAAGCGCCCGCGCTGTGGCCTCGCCCAGTCCCGATCCGCCGCCGGTGACCAGCGCCCCCATTCCGTCGATCTTCATCTTTCAGCCCGCCCTCTGTGTCTCTGCCTTGCGCGCCAGGATCACCCCCGGCCCGCCCTCGTAAAGCCGCGCCACCAGATCGCCGCGATGCGCCAGCACCGCCCGCTGGTTGACCGAGCCCTTGTCCGTCACCTCGCCCTTCGCGAGGTCGAGCGGCGCCACCAGCAGCAGCGCCCGCGCAATGCGGTTCGACGACCCGGTGGCGCCCTCCGCCAGCTGTGACAACAACGCCGCCAGCCGTGCCTCGACCTCGGGCCGAGCATAGAGTTCAGCGTCGGACAGCGCCGCGCCGCCCTCCACCAGCCGCTCGATCCTTGGCCGGACGGGCAGCATCAGCGCGCCCATCTCCATCTGGTTCTCGCCGGTGATCACCGCGTCACGGATCAGCCCCTCCATCGCGTCGACCAGCTGGGCCCGCATCGCGCCGACGGCGACCCATGTGCCGGTCTGAAGCTTGAAGTTCTCCGCCGTGCGCCCGTCGAAGACGAAGCCGCGCGCCGGATCGCCGGGGACCGCGGGGCGCATGGCATCGCCCATGTTGTAGAAACCCTCCTCGTCGAAGGCCTTGGCGGTCAGGTCGGGGCGGCGCCAGTAGCCCGGCGTGATGTTGGGCCCCTTGAAGCGGACCTCCAGCTTGCCGCCCGTGGGCACCAGCTTCATGGTCATCCCGCGCACCGGCACGCCGCAATTGCCCGGTTCCTCCTGCGGTTCGGTACAGAACATGGCGAAGGGCGCCGTTTCAGTGGAGCCGAGGCCCGATCCCATCAGCGTGCGGGCGCCGGTGCTGCGCTCGGACAGCTCCAGCAGGTGGTGCCAGGTGTGGCTGGCCATGCCCGCCCCCGCGTAGACGATCATCCTGAGGTCACGGTAGAAGCTGTCGCGCAGCTCCGCGTCCTGCTCCATCGCCTCGCAGAGCATCTCGTAGCCGACGGGGACGTTGAAATACCATGTCGGAGAGACCTCGCGCAGGTTGCGGATCGTCTCCTGCATGCCCTCCGGCGTCGGCTTGCCCGCGTCGATGTAATAGGTGCCGCCGTTCCAGAGCGTGAGGTTGAAGACCTTGTTGCCCGCCGCGACGTGGTTCCATGGCGCCCAGTCCACCAGCACCGGCGGCTCGTCCTCTAGGAAGCGGTAGCAATCCAGCACCTGCACCATGTTGGCGCAGAGCATCCGCTGGGTCAGGATCACCGCCTTCGGGCTGCCCGTGGTGCCGGAGGTGAAGAGGAACTTCGCCACCGTCTCGGGCCCGGTGGCGCGGTTGGCCGCATCTGCCGCCGCGTCCACCGGCGTGGCGAGCACATCCTCCCAGCGATGCGCCTCCCGGCCCGCCACCGCGCCGCCGGAGAGGATCAGGGGCACCTCGGGCGCGAAGACATCGCGGATCGCCGGCGCGAACCGGTCGGCGTGCTTCGCGAAGACCGCGCCGGGCGTCACCTGTTCGGCGATATCGCGCAGCTTGCCATGGCCCGCGCCGATGAGCGAATAGGCCGGCGCCACGGCGGCCGAGGGCACGCCCACGTATTGCGCCGCAAGGGCCGCCACGGCGTGATCCAGCGAATTCTCCGACAGGATCAGCAGCGGGCGCTCCAGCGACAGCCCCTGTTGCAGCAGGAAACTCCCCACCCGCCGCATCTGATCCAGCAGGTCCGCATAGGTCACCTTAATCCAGTGACCGCCCGGGCCCCTCTCGGCCATCCAGACCCGTGTGGGCGCGGTGGCGGCCCAGTGGTGGATGCGATCCGACAGCCTGTCGGGATAGTCCCCCAGCGGGTCTTCCTGCCATATCAGGCTGCTTCCGTCCGCGCGCTCCTCCACGCGGATACGGGGCTCCCAGACGCGGACAGGCCGCATCTTCTCCATGGATGACATGGATCCTCCCTCGATTTTCTCCTCCACGAACGAAACCGTTCGCCCAAATATTGTTTACACGTAAAATATTTTTGTGCATAGATCCTATTCGAGCAAGGAAGGAACCAGACAAGTGAGCAGCACGGACACGGCAGATTTCGTCACCTACGAGATGCGCGGCGACGTGGCCCTCGTGGGGCTGAACCGGCCGGAGAAACGCAACGCCGTCAGCGACCGCTTCATCGAGGAGATCGGCCGCGCGGTGGAACGCGCCCGCGGCGAGGCGAAGGCGGCGGTGCTCTTCGGCCACGGCACGCATTTCTGCGCCGGGCTCGACCTCGGCGAACACGTCAAGAAGACACCCTTCGAGGGGGTGCACGGCTCGCGCCGCTGGCACGAGGTCTTCGGCCGGATCGAGTTCGGCCCGATCCCGTGGTTCAGCGCGCTCCATGGCGCCGTCGTGGGCGGCGGGCTGGAACTGGCCTCGGCCACGCAGGTGCGCGTTGCGGACGAGACGACCTTCTTCGCCCTGCCGGAGGGACAGCGCGGCATCTTCGTGGGCGGCGGCGGATCGGTCCGGACCGCGCGGCTGATGGGTGTCGCACGGATGACCGACATGATGCTGACCGGCCGCTCCGTCGATGCCCGTCAGGGCGAGGCATGGAATCTTGCGCAATACGTTGTCCCCGCCGGGCAAGCCGTTGAGAAAGCTTTGGAACTGGCTTCCAAGGCCGCGACCAACGCGGAGCTGTCGAACTACTCCGTCATCAACGCGCTGCCCCGGATCATGGAGATGAGCCGCGACGACGGTCTCTTCGTCGAGAGCTTCATCTCCTCCTTCACCGCCACCTCGCCCGAGGCCGAGGCCCGGCTGACGGCCTTCCTCGAGAAGCGCGCGGCCAAGGTCGCGATCCCGGGGGGCAACTGAGATGGGACAGGACCCGCGCCTTACCCCGCAGGCCATCGAGGACGTCGATCTGGGCGATCTCGGGCAGTCGCTGGGCTTCCTGCTGCGGGTGGCACAGGTGCGCGTCTACGACCAGTTCTATGACCGGTTCGGCGACGAGGACCTGCGCCCGGGCGAATTCTCGATGCTCTGGGTCATGCACCGCAATCCCGGCATCAAGCAGGGCATGCTGGCGCAGGCGCTGCGGATCAAGCCCGCGCACATGACCAAGACCGTGCGCCGCTTCGAGGACAACGGCCTCGTGGAGCGGCAGATCCCCGACAGCGACCGGCGCTCGGTCCTGCTGCGGCTGACCGACAAGGGCGAGGCCTTCGTGGCCCGGAACCGCCCGAACTTTCTTGGAGAGAACGCCTACAACACCCACGACCTGAGCGAGGAGGAAGCCGCCACGCTGGCGCGGCTGCTGAGGAAGTACAACGGGTTCGAGGGCTGAGGGAGACCCATGAATATCGACGACCTGATCGCCATCGACATCCACGTCCACGCCGAGGAGCCCTGCTGCACCCACCGGGACGATGGCTACAACGAGTTCCAGGCCGGTATGGCCAAGTACTTCAAGAACCCCGCCGGCGCGCAGGGCATGCTGCCCACGGTGCAGGAGACGGCAGCCTACTTCCGCGAGCGCAAGATCGGCTGCGTGATCTTCCCGGTGGATGCGGAACGCGAGACCGGCTTCCGGCGCTATTCCAACTACGAAGTGGCCGAGATCGCCGCCGAGAACAGCGACATCATGATCCCCTTCGCCTCCATCGACCCGGCCAAGGGCAAGATGGGCGTGCGCGAGGCCCGGACCCTGATGCGCGACCATGGCGTGCGGGGCTTCAAGTTCCATCCGACGTTCCAGGGCTTCTACCCCAACGACCGCATGGCCTATGGCCTCTACGAGGCGATCGAGGCCGAGGGCGGCATCGCGCTCTTCCACACCGGGCAGACCGGCGTCGGATCAGGGATGCGCGGCGGGATGGGGATGCGGCTGAAATACAGCCACCCCATGTGCCTCGATGACGTGGCCGTGGATTTTCCAGACCTCAAGATCATCGCGGCCCATCCCTCCTTCCCCTGGCAGGAGGAGGCGCTGGCCGTCGCGCAGCACAAGCCCAACGTCTACATCGACCTGAGCGGCTGGAGCCCGAAGTATTTCCCGCCGATCCTCGTGAAATACGCGAACTCGCTGCTCAAGCACAAACTGCTCTTCGGCTCGGACTGGCCGGCGATCACGCCGGACCGCTGGCTGGCGGATTTCGAACAGATCGACATCAAGGAGGAGGTCCGACCGCTGCTTCTGAAGGAGAACGCGAGGCAGCTGCTGTCGCTTTGAACCACTGAAAACGGACGTCAATTGAACCTTAGGGAGGAGTTCATGAAGACCACCAGTTTCGTTGCCCTGGCAATCGCCGGGATCATGGCAACGGGGGCCGCTCAGGCGCGCGAGCTGCGCCTTGCCCCCGCCGCACCGCCGGCCCACCCGGCGCACTACATGTACGAACATTTCGCCGAGAACCTGAAGGAGATCTCAGGCGGGGCGATCACCGGCACGATCATGGGCCCCGAGGTCGTATCGCTGCCGCAGATGAAGGATGCGCTTCAGACCGGGCTGGCCGAGGTCGGCAACACGCTGCCGCTCTACTTCCCCGCCGACATGGAGGTGACGGGGATCGCGGGCGATCTGGCGCTTGCCGGGCGCAATCCGCATGCCATGGCCATGGCGATGACCGAGTTCGGCATGACCTGTGAACCCTGCCAGGCAGAGTTCAAGAAACTGGGGATGGTCTTCCTCGGCGCGGGCTCGTCCAACGTCTACAACCTGATCACCACCAAGCCCGTGCGCACCGCCGAGGACCTGAAGGGCCTGCGCCTGCGCACCGGCGGCGCCCCCTATTCCCGCTGGGCCGAGAACTTCGGCGCCACACCCGTCAACATGGGCGTGGGCGACCAGTTCGAGGCGATCAGCCAGGGCACCATCGACGGCACCATGGCCTCCAAGGTCGACCTGCTGTCCTACCGGCTGATCGACATCGCGAAATACGTGACGCTGATCCCGATCGGCACCTATCACGTCACCTCGAACTTCACCGTGGGCCTGAGCACATGGCAGGGCATGAGCCCCGAGGAACGCGAACAGGTCGGCATGGCCGCCGCCCGCGCCAACTTCGATCTGACCGACCGCTGGGCCTTCCAGCTGCCGGCCAAGGCGGACGAGGCGCTTGCGGGCAGTTCCATCGAGGTGATCGAGCCCGATCCGGCCTTCCTCGAGGCCTCCGAGGCCTTCGCCAGGGAAGACGTGGCCAGCCGGACCGAGATGTCGGGCGAACAGGCGGTCTACTTCGGCGAGCTGGTGGAGAAATGGACCGCCATCGCCGAGGACGTGGGCGACGATCCCGATGCGCTCGCCGCGCGGATCAAGGAGGAACTCTGGTCCAAGATCGACTTCGCGACCTACGGGCTCTGAAGTTGCGGGCGCGACCCGGTGCCGTGATCCTGATCCGGGACCTGACGCGGGACCCGGCGCCGGGATCGGATACCGGCGCCGGGCCTCGGGACCGGGCCTCCATGGCCCGGTCCCCCACGCACCCTGCCCGGTCACGCCTGATTGCGCCACCTGCCCGGCCCCTCCGGGGCCGCGCCCCCTGACGCCTCTGCCGGAGCCCAAGATGACCGCACTTCTCCGGCTGGCCACGGGCATTGCCCGTGTGCTTGCCCTGATCGGTGCCGCGGGCGTCGTGGCGATGATGATCCACATCAGCCTCGACGTCCTGCTGCGCAACCTGTTCCGGATCTCGATCCATGTGACGGCCGAGATGGTCTCTCGCTACTACATGGTGCTGATCGCCTTCCTGCCTCTGTCCTGGCTGGAGCTGAGGCGCGAGATGGTCTCGGTCGAGCTGATCGACTTCGCCATGCCGCCCCGGCTGCTGCGCCTCTCCGATGCGCTTGTCTGCCTGATCTCGGCGGCGGTCTACGCGGGCCTCGCCTGGCCGACATGGAAGGCCGCGTTCTCCAACTACCGCAGCGGGACCTACGTGGAACTCGTCACCTTCAAGATGCCGGTCTGGCACAGCTACTTCCTGCCGCCCATCGGCTTCAGCCTCGCGGCCTTCGCCTGCGTGATCCTTGCGCTCACCTACCTGTGGCCCCCAAGGGAGGAGACCGCATGAACGTCGAGGCCGGTTTCTGGGGCGTCGGCGTCCTGATCGTGCTGCTGGTGCTGCGGGTGCCGGTGGCCATGGCGCTGGTGGCGGTCTCCTTCGGGGGGATCACCGCGCTGATCGGCATGGGCCCGGCGCTCGGCGTGTTGCAGAACACGCCCTATTCCTTCGTTGCCAGCTGGACCATGTCGGCGGTGCCGATGTTCCTGCTAATGGGGTTCATCGCGTTCCATACGGGCCTGACCGGCGGGCTCTTCGAAGCGGCCAAGGTGGTGCTGAGACGGCTGCCCGGGGGGCTCGCGATCTCCTCGATCTTCGCCTGCTCAGGCTTTGCGGCGGTCTCCGGCTCCTCGCTGGCCTGCGCCGCCGCCATGGGCCGGATCGCCATCCCCGAGATGGTCGCGGCGGGCTACCGCCCCTCCATCGCCGCAGGCGCCATCGCGGCGGGCGGCACCATCGGCGCGCTGATCCCGCCCTCGATCCTGATGATCATCTACGGCGTCTTCGCCGAGACCTCGGTCACGCAGGTCTTCGTGGGCGGCATCGGCATCGGGGTGATCACCGCCGTGGGCTACTGCATCGTCGTGGTGCTGATCTCGCTGCTGCGGCCCGACCTGATCCCGGCGCGCGACACCGCGCCGGTGAGCGAGGAAGGCTGGGCCGCGATCCTGCGGGTGCTGCCGATCACGGCCCTCGTGCTGGTGATCTTCGGCGGGCTCTTCTCGGGGCTCTTCACCGCGACCGAGGCCGGGGCCGTCGGGGCCCTCGGCACGCTGATCCTCGCCGGCGTGACCGGCAAGCTGACGAGACAGGCCATCGGGCGCTCGCTGATGGAAACCGTGACCTCCACCGGGGCGCTCTTCATCATCGGCGTGGGCGCGGCAATGTTCACCCGCTTCCTCGGGATCAGCGGGCTGTCCAACTTCCTCTCCTCCTTCGTGGCGGGCGCGGACCTGAGCTATGTGCAGCTGATGCTGGTGATCGTGCTGATCTACCTCGCCCTTGGCACCTTCATGGAGCCCTTCGGCGCGATGCTGATCACCCTGCCGATCTTCCTGCCGATCCTGCGCGCCGAGGACATCAGCCTCGTCTGGTTCGGGGTGCTGGTGGTCAAGCTGCTGGAGATCGGGATGATCACCCCGCCGGTGGGCATGAACGTCTTCGTCATCAAGAACGTGGCGGGGAAATACGTGACCATCGCGCAGGTCTTCGGCGGTGTGCTGCCCTTCATCCTGATGGACCTGCTGGTGATCGTTCTCGTCGTCGCCCTGCCGCCGGTGGTGATGTTCCTGCCTGATCTCTTGCGCTGAACGCATGGATTTCGCGCGCGGCAGCGGCAGTTCCGCCGCAACTCCGCCGCAAGGGCGCATTCCGTGGCGGGAGGCTCCAACGGGGGCGTGACAAAGCATGACAAATGCATCTAATAGGGGCGGGCCGCATCGGGCCGCCCTTTCATTGCAAGACCAGACCCCACGTGACCTTCTTCCGCAAGACCGTCCTCCCTACCGCTTTCGTCATTGCCCTCGGCGCCGTTGGCGGCCTTCTGGCCAAGGTCGCAGGCCTGCCGCTGCCCTATATGCTGGGCGCTCTGCTGGCCACGGCCCTCGTGGCCACGACCCGGCCCCAGACCCTGCCCGAAGGCTATCGCTTCCCGAACGACTTCCGGAAGATCTTCATCGGGCTCGTCGGCCTGTCCATCGGCGCCAGCATCACGCGCGAGGTGGTGGCCTCGCTGCCCTCCGCGATCTACTCCTTCGCCGCGCTGACGCTCTTCGTGCCGCTGGTGCACGGGATCAACTACACGATCTTCCGCAAGATCGGCCGCTACGATCACCCCACCGCCTTCTTTGCCGCCACGCCCGGCGGGCTGATGGAATCGATCCTCATGGGCGAAGGCCGCGGCGCCGACATCCGGCTGCTGACCATGCAGCAGTTCCTGCGGATCATCACCGTGGTGACCCTGCTGCCGGTGGGCCTGTCGCTCTGGTACGGACATCCCGTGGGCTCGGCCAGCGGGATCAGCCTCAGCCGCGCGGGCGCGGACCTGCACCATTTCCCCGAGGTGATCCTCGCCCTGACCGCCGGCGTCCTGCTGAGCCGCGTACCGCATCTGCCCGCCGGTCAGCTGGTGGGGCCGATGCTGGTGGGCATGGCCTGCACCCTGACCGGACTGCTGGTCATCGAGGTGCCCAGCTACATGATCTCCGGCGCGCAGGTGGTGATCGGGGCCTCGCTGGGGGCGCGGTTCGTGGGCATCCGGCCCGCCATGCTGATCAAGGGCATGGGGCTCGCCCTGACCTCGGTCGGCTCGATGCTCGTCGTGGGCGGGATCATGGCGATGCTGCTGCGCCCGATCACGGGCGAGCATTTCGACGTGCTGCTGATCTCCTTCGCCCCCGGCGGCGTGACCGAGATGGCGCTGGTGGCGCTGTCGCTTCAGGTGAACCCGGCCTTCGTGACCCTGCACCACATCTACCGGATCGTGCTGACCATCATCGAGATGCCGCTGGCCTGGCGCTTTGCCGAGAAACGCGGGCTGGACTGACGGCCCCCGGAACGGACGCCCAAACAGACGCCCTCTCGTGACAGCCGAAAAAGAGAACGCGCCGCTTCATCAGCGGCGCGTTTCTGTTTGATAAGACTGGACTTTCGCGGACGGCTCAGCCCTCGGCCTTCTCCGCCAGTTCAAGCCATTCCTCTTCGGCGTCGGCCAGGGATTGCTGGCGTTCGGCCAGCATCTCGGTCGCCTTCTTGAACTTCACCGGCTCCTTGGTGAAGAGGTCCGGCGTCGCCAGAAGCTGCTCCAGCTTGCCGATCTCGGAGCCGAGACGCTCCATCACCTCGGGCAGTTCCTCCAGCCGGTGCTTCTCGGTGAAGGAGAGCTTGGCCTTGGGCGCCGGGGCCGCCGGTTTCGCCTCGGCCCCGGAGACAGCCTTGGGGGCTGCCTTCGGCGCGGCCTTTTCGACCTTGGGCGTATCCTTGCGGCCCTCGGCACGCTGTGCGCGGTAATCGCTCCAGCCGCCCGCATAGACCGTGGCCGCGCCGTCGCCTTCCATGGCGATCGTCGTGGCGGCAACACGGTCGATGAAGTCCCGGTCGTGGCTGACCAGAAGCACGGTGCCGTCGTAATCGTCCAGCAGTTCCTGCAGCAGGTCCAGCGTTTCGATGTCGAGGTCGTTGGTCGGTTCGTCGAGCACCAGAAGGTTGCTTTCCCGCGCCATCAGCTTGGCCAGCAGCAGCCGAGCCTTCTCGCCGCCCGAAAGCGAGCGCACGGGCGCGCGGGCCTGTGCCTCGTCGAAGAGGAATTCCTTGAGGTAGCCCACCACGTGCTTGGGCGTGCCGCGCACCATGACCTGATCCGCCTGCCCCGAAACCCGCATGTCGGGATCTCCGGTCAGACTGTCCCAGAGCGTCATGTCCGGATCCAGCGCCGCGCGGGACTGGTCGAAGATCGCGGGCAGCAGGTTGGTACCCATGGTCACGGTGCCGCTGTCGGGCGCGACCTCGCCCATGAGCATCTTGAGCAGCGTGGTCTTGCCCACGCCGTTCGGCCCCACGAAGGCGACGCGGTCGCCGCGCATGACCTTGATCGAGAAATCGCTGAGGATGACCTTGTCGCCGAAGCTCTTGGAGATGCCCTCCGCCTCGACCACGCGCTTGCCGGACTTGGGCCCGCTGTCGAGCGCCATGGCCGCAGCACCCTGACGGCGGATCTGGCCCGCACGTTCCTCGCGCAGGCCCTGCAGCGCGCGCACGCGGCCCTGGTTGCGCTTGCGCCGGGCGCTGATGCCTTCCACGGCCCAGCGGGCCTCGGCCTTGATCTTGCGGTCCAGTTTGTGGCGCGCCATGTCCTCGTCTTCCCAGACCTTGTCGCGCCAGGCCTCGAAGCCTTCGAAGCCCTGCTCCTGACGGCGCACCTGTCCACGGTCGACCCAGAGCGTGGCGCGGGTCAGCGCGCGCAGGAAGGCCCGGTCGTGCGAGATCAGGATGAAGGCCGCGCGGGTCTGCTTCAGCTCTTCCTCCAGCCAGGCAATCGCCTCGATGTCGAGGTGGTTGGTCGGCTCGTCCAGCAGCATCAGTTCCGGCGCCTCGGCCATCAGCTTGGCAAGGGCCGCGCGCCGCCGTTCGCCGCCGCTGGCGACCTCGGGGCTGCGGGTGGGGTCGAACTTGAGGCCCTCGGCCACCATCTCCACCCGGTAGGCTTCGGACGGGTCCAGCCGCGAGGCCGCGAAATCGCCGAGCGTGGCGAAACCGGTCATGTCCGGCTCCTGCTCCATGTAGCCCACGGAGGTGCCCGGCGGCACCACGCAGTCGCCGCTGTCGGCCTCCACGAGGCCGGCCATCACCTTCATCAGGGTGGACTTGCCCGAGCCGTTGCGCCCCACGAGGGCGACACGGTCGCCCTGCTGGACGACCAGCGACAGGTCATTGAATACGGGATCTCCGCCGAAGGTCAGCGAGATGTCGGAAAGCTGGAGAAGAGGTGCGCGCGCCATGAGCGCCAGCTAATCGCGCCCAAGGGCGGCGTCAAGCGGTGGCAGCACGGGGACGTCGCGCAGGCTCCCCTGTGCTGCATGCAAAGGCGTCCCTTTCCCTGCGCCGCGCGCCGCGGCCCACCGGGCGGCGGCCCGGTCCGCGCCGGTGCGGCCGGGTGCCGGAGGACCGAACCGCCGGGGGAAACGCCTCGGGAAACGCCTCGGGAAACGCCCTGAAATGCGCCTTTGAAATCGCGGGAAAAATCGCGGGCGCACATTCGCGGGCACCCGGACCCCGATCCGCCTTTCCCCTGCCAGCACCCCGCGTTATCCCTGTCGCGCCGGGGCTGTCCCGGTCTGCGGCAAGGGAGAGGCCGATGGCCTACGGCAAGCATATCCTGTTCGGTCTGATCGCGCTTCTGGCCGCTGTCGTGGCGGTGACGGCACCGGGCGGGCTGACGCCAGACCAGGCGCAGATCCTTGCCATCGTGCTGATGACGCTGGGACTTTGGGCCACGGGGCTGCTACCGGCCTACCTGACCTCGCTGATGTTCTTCACCGCACTGCTGCTCTTCGGGCTGGTGGACAAGTCTGTCGTCTTCTCGGGCTTCACCTCCACTGCCATGTGGCTGGTGGTCTCGGGCTTCGTCATCGGGGCGGCGATCGGGCAATCGGGGCTCGGCCAGAAGATTGGCGCCCACGTGGCGCCGCACCTGTCGCGCAGCTATCCGATGCTGGTCGCGGGCATGGTGGGGCTTGGCATGGGGCTCAGCTTCCTGATGCCCTCCTCCATGGGGCGCGCCATGGTGCTGGTGCCCGTGGGCATGGCGCTTGCGGACGTGCTGGGCTTCAGGAAGGGCACCAAGGGCCGCACCGGCGTGGCGCTTGCCATCGCCATGTCGACCAACGTGCCCGGTTTCACGATCCTGCCCGCCAACGTGCCCAACATGGTGCTCAGCGGCACGGCGGAAAACCTGCTGGATATCCACATCGGCTATACCGACTACCTGCTGCTGCATTTCCCGGTCCTCGGCCTGCTGAAATCGGCGCTGATGGTGGCGGCGATCCTCTTCCTCTGCCCTGCAAAGGCGCAGAAGAGCGAGGACGCGGCCTTCACCCCGGTCGAGGGCAGCGGCCGCCACGGCTGGCTGCTGACGATCCTGCTGGTGACGCTGGCCCTCTGGGCGACGGACTGGCTGCACGGGCTGCCGGCCGCATGGGTCGGCCTTGCCGCCGCCGTGCTGCTGCTGATGCCCGGCATCGGTTTCCTGAACCAGCAACAGTTCCGCGGCGCCGTGGACTTCGGCACGCTGCTCCTCGTGGCGGGCGTGCTGGCCCTTGGCGTCGTGGTGACGAGCGCGGGCCTCGGCGACCGGCTGGCCGCCGTCGTGACCGCCGCGCTGCCGCTGGCGCCGGGCCGCGACCTGACGAACTTCTTCTCGCTGGCCGCCCTCGGCACCCTGACCTCGATCCTGACCACCATGCCCGGGGTCCCCGCGGTGATGACGCCGCTGACCCAGGATCTCGCCCAGGCGACCGGCTTCTCGACCGAAGCGGTGCTGATGAGCCAGGTGCTCGGCTTCTCCACCGTGGTCTTTCCCTATCAGGCGCCGCCACTTCTGGTGGCCATGGGGCTGGCGGGTGAACACGTCCGCTCGATGATCCGGCTGACGCTGCTGATGACGCTGCTGACCTTCGTGATCCTGATCCCCCTCGACTTCCTGTGGTGGAAATTGCTGGGCGTGATCTGACGCCGATGGACCTGCCCGCCCGGCCCCGATAGACCCGCCGCAAGGAGACCCTCATGACCCAAGACACCCTTCCCCCGATCCGCGCGGTCGCCATCCTCGGCTGCGGCCTGATCGGCGCCAGCTGGGCCGCGCTCTGCCTTGCGCACGGCCACGACGTCACCGCGTGGGACCCGGACGCCGAGGCCCGCGCGGGCTTTGCCGCGAAGGTCGCAGGCCCGTTGGCACAGCTGCGCGAGATCACGCCCGACCTGCCCGCAGGCGGCACGCTCACGCTCTGCGACACGCTGGCCGAGGCCGTGTCCGCCGCCGACCTCGTGCAGGAAAACGCGCCGGAGAACGTGCCGCTGAAGCAGGCGCTCTATGCCGAGGTGGTGGCCGCGGCCCCGGCGCAGGCGGTGATCTCCTCCTCGACCTCCTCGCTGACGTGGTCCGCGCTGTCCGAGGGCATGGCGGAGCCCGCCCGGCTGATCACGGCCCATCCCTTCAACCCGCCGCACCTGATGCCGCTGGTGGAGCTCTACGCCGCCACGCCCGAGTTGGCCGCGCGCACGCGGGCCTTCTACGAGGGGCTTGGCCGCGCCGTGGTCATCCTGCGCAAGGATGCCGTGGGCCATATCGCCAACCGGCTGGCCTCGGCGCTCTGGCGCGAGGCGGTGAACATCGTCGCCGAAGGCATCGCCGACGTGGAAGAGGTGGACCGCGCGCTGGTCAACGGTCCCGGCCTGCGGTGGTCGGTCACCGGGGCGCACCTGGCCTATCACATGGGCGGCGGCCCCGGCGGCATCCAGCACTACCTCGCCCATCTCGGCCCCAGCCAGCAGGCCCGCTGGGCCACGCTCGGCACGCCCGAGTTGACGCCCGAGGTCTGCGCCATGCTGGTCGCAGGCGTCGAGGCCGAGGCCGCCGGGCGCACGATCCCCGAGCTGGAAGCCGAACGCGACGCGGCCCTGATCGCGGCCCTGAAGCTGCGTCAACAGACATAAGGCGGGACATCAGCCCCGCCCTGTATCCGATTGGTAAAACGAGAAAACGCCGGCCTTCACCCAGAGGCCGGCGTTTCGGTTTTCCGGTCCCGCGCCCCACGGCGCCGGAGGGCGGGATGCGCCGGCGACCGCAGGGCCGCCGAGGCGCCGCTTATTCCGCCAGACCGGCGGCGGCGAGGACAGACACCAGCACCGCGGACATGCCGCGCAGGCTCAGTTCCGGCTCGGTGTCGATCCATTCGTCGAGCGAATGCGCCCGCCCGCCGGTGCCGCCGGAACCGATCTTGATCGCCGGGATACCCCGGCTGATCGGGATGTTCGCATCCGTCGAGGAGGGCGACCAGGACGGCGCGAAGCCGAAGGCCGTCACGGCGGCGGTCGTCTCTGCCACGATGCGCGCGTCCTCGGCGGTCTTGCCCGCGGGCCGGTTGCCGAGCTGCGTGAGCGTCGCGGAAATCTCGCCGAACCGGGTGTTGTTGCGCGCATTCTCGGCCGCCACCGCCTCGGCCATCAGCCGTTTCATCGTGGTGTCGAGCCTGTCGAGCTCCGCCTGGCTGACCGAGCGCAGGTCGATGTCCACGAAGACCTCCTCCGGGATCGCGTTAATCGAGGTGCCGCCGCCCAGGATCGAGAGGTTGAAGGTGGTCTTGGGCTGCGAGGGCACCTCCAGCCGGGCCATGCCCGCGCCGAACTCCGCAAGGGCGTTGGCGGGGTTCACCGTGCCGAACTGGCCATAGCTGTGGCCGCCCGGCCCCTTGAAGGTGACGCGGTAGCGGTAGGAGCCCACGGCCTCGCCGGTGAGGTCCTCGGTCTCCAGCCCGTCGACGGTGAAGAAACTCTCGATCTTCGGGCCATAGGCGTTCTGCTCGAAGAGGTAGCGCACGCCTCGCAGGTCGCCGATACCCTCCTCGCCCACGTTGCCGACGAAGAGGATGTCGGCGCGGGTCTTCACGCCCGCCGCCTTCAGGGCGCGCATGATCGCGAGGTTCACGGCAAGGCCGCGGGTGTCGTCCCCCACGCCGGGGGCAAAGAGCTTTGTCCCCTCGCGGCGCACGGTCACGTCGGTGCCCTCCGGGAAGACCGTGTCGAGATGCGCCGCCACGGCGACGAGGTTGCCGTTGCCGGTGCCGCGGTAGATGCCGGTGACATTGCCGATGCCGTCGGTTGCAACCTCCTCCAGCCCGGTCTCGGCCATCATCTTTTCATAGGCGGCGGCGCGGACCTCTTCCTTGAACGGCGGCGCCGGGATCTCGGTCAGGGTGATGATTTCTTCGACCATACGGTCGTGGTTGGCCCGCAGATGCGCGAGCGCCTCCTTGACGGCGGGGGTCTCGAGGATCTGGGAAATGCTGTCGCTCATGGGGGCTTCCTTCTTGCGCTTGGGGATGGGCATAGACCCCTGCATCGGGACTTGGAAGGGCAGCCCCGCCGCCATGCGCCCTGCGGCGCCCGAGCGCCCTGCGGACTGCCCAATAAGCGGGAGACTTCGGCCACCGGGCCCTTGCAGTGGCCAGAGGCGGCCCCGGCGGCTAGGCTGCAGAAGGCCCCTGCACCGCCCTGCACGTCGCCCGCGGGACCTGTGATGTCGATATTGGTCCAGGGTGCGGGGCATCACTCGCTTACCAATAGGTCACCGGAGAGAGGAATCGCCCATGCCCGAGGTCACCATCGTCTACTGGCGGGATATCCCCGCGCAGGTGATCGTCGGCAAGGGCCGCCGCGGGACCAAGCAGGTGCTGGCCGAACGGTTCGAACAGGCCATCGACCGCGCCGCCATGAAGGCCGGTGCCGCCGAGACCGATGCCTACCTCGCCGAATGGCGCAAGGCATCCCCCTATCCGGTGGAGGGTGACCCCTCCGAGATCGCCGCGGCAGAGGCCGCGCGGATCGAGGCAGAATACGATCAGGACCGGCTCAAGGCCCTGATTGCGAAGGACGGATGGGCCTGAGCGCCCGGGGCATAAGGGAGGCCGTGATGGCTCTGCTGAACTTCACCCGCCGCAAAGGCGGATCGGACGCACCTGCCGACCTCTCCGGCGTCCTGTCGGGCTACTCGATCGAGGTCATGCCGCGCACGGCGGCCAACGTGGAGGACTTCCGCGCGCTCCTGCCCGAGGGCACGCGCGTCTACATCGCCCATATCGAGGGCACCCCGATCGACGAAATGGTCGCCACCGCGAAACGGCTGGCCGCGGACGGCTTCCCGGTGATGCCGCATTTCCCCGCGCGGATCATCAAGGACAAGGCGACGCTGGCGGACTGGATCAAGCGCTATCAGGGCGAGGCCGGCGTCGATCAGGCGCTGCTGCTTGCGGGCGGCGTCGCGCAGCCGCACGGCGCCTTCGACAGCTCCATGCAACTGATGGAGACCGGGCTCTTCGATGCCCACGGGTTCAAGCGTCTGCATGTCGCGGGCCATCCCGAGGGCAACCGCGACATCGACCCCGACGGCGGCGATCGCGCGGTGATGGAGGCGCTGCGCTGGAAGCAGGCCTTTGCCGAACGGACCGACGCGGAGATGGCCATGGCCACGCAATTCGCCTTCGAGGCCGGGCCGATCCTCGACTGGGCCGACCGGCTGAAGGCCGAAGGCATCGCCCTGCCGATCCACCTCGGCATCGCAGGTCCGGCCAAGCTCCAGACGCTGATCAAGTTCGCCATTGCCTGCGGTGTCGGCCCCTCGCTGAAGGTGCTGCAGAAACGGGCGATGGACGTGACCAAGCTGATGCTGCCCTACGAACCGACCGAGGTGCTGGCCGATCTCGCCGCCGGTCAGGCCATCGGCCGTGGCGCGCTGATCGAGCAGGTGCATCTCTTCCCCCTCGGCGGGATCAGGACCTGCGCCGCGTTTGCCAACGGCCAGCTGGCGCCCTCCGCCGCGCGTTCGGCACTCGAGACGGCGCGCAAATGACCGCGCACATGACCGAGGACGGGGGCCCTGACGCGCGGGCGGTCCGCGCGCGTGGCTGGCAGTGCCGCGGACCCGTGGCATGATCGCGGGGCTGCTCTTCGACCTCGACGGCACGCTGCTGATGAGCGACCCGCTGCACCGCCGTGTCTTTGACGAGATCCTCGCCCCCACGGGCCGGGTCGTGGACGAGGCCTTCTATGCCTGCCATATCCACGGTCGCCACAACCTCGACACCTTCGCCGAGCTGTTGCCCGGCGCGGATGCGGCGTGGTGGGACGTGGAGAAGGAAGCCCGCTTCCGCCGCCTGCTGGCCCGCGAGGGTGCCACGCCCCTGCCCGGCCTGACCGCGCTTCTGGACCGGGCCGAGGCCGCGGGCCTGCCCATGGCCATTGCCACCAACGCGGCGGAAGAGAACGCCGAGGCGATGCTCGCGGCCATCGGCCTGCGCCACCGGTTCCCGGTCGTCGTCTGCGCCGATCAGGTGCCGCAGCCCAAGCCTGCCCCCGATGTCTACCGCGAGGCCGCCCGCCGCATCGGCGTCGATCCCGCCCGGGCGCTCGCCTTCGAGGACAGCCCCTCGGGCCTTGCCGCCGCGCGCGCCGCGGGTTGCACCGTCATTGGCCTTGCCACCGGCCTGTCGCCCGACCGCCTGCGGGCAGAGGGCGCCGACCATGTCATCACCGACTACACCGATCCCGTGCTGGAGACCCTGACGGGACTTAGGAGAGAAGCACACGCATGACCCGGACCGTCCTTGAATCGAAGACCAAGACCGTCACCATCGGCTTTGACGAGCCGTTCTGCGTGATCGGCGAGCGGATCAACCCCACGGGGCGCAAGAAGCTGGCCGCCGAGCTGGAGGCGGGCGATTTCTCCACCGTGGAGAAGGACGCGCTGGAGCAGGTGGCCTGCGGGGCCATGGTGCTCGATGTGAACGCGGGCGTGGTCTACAACTCCAACCCCAACCCCAACGAGACCGAGCCGCCGCTGATGACCAAGGTGATCGAGCTGGTGCAGGGCCTCGTGGATGTGCCGCTCTGCATCGACAGCTCCGTGCCCGCCGCGCTGGAGGCCGGCCTTGCTGCCGCCGAGGGCCGCCCGCTGCTGAACTCCGTCACCGGAGAGGAAGAGCGGCTGGAGCTCGTCCTGCCGCTGGTGAAGAAATACAACGTCCCCGTGGTGGCGATCTCCAACGACGACACCGGCATCTCGGAGGATCCGGACGTCCGCTTTGCCGTGGCCAAGAAGATCGTCGAGCGGGCCGCCGACTTCGGCATTCCCGCCCATGACATCGTCGTGGACCCGCTGGTGATGCCCGTGGGGGCCATGGCCACCGCCGGGCAGCAGGTTTTTGCCCTCGTGCGCCGCCTGCGCGAGGAGCTGGGGGTGAACACCACCTGCGGCGCCTCCAACATCTCCTTCGGCCTGCCCAACCGCCATGGCATCAACGCCGCCTTCCTGCCGATGGCGATCGGCGCGGGCATGACCTCGGCGATCATGAACCCCGTGCGGCAGGTGGAGATGGAGGCGATCAAGGCCGCCAACCTGCTGATGAACCACGATGCGCATGGCGCCGAATGGATCGGCTTCTCCCGCATCCTCGACGCGGTGGCCGAAGGCGCGACCTTCCCCGAGGCCGCCAAGGCCGCGGCTGCCGCCGGCGCGGGACGTGGCGGGCGCCGCCGCCGCCGCGCCTGAAGCCGGTGTCCAGAAGTTCAGAGGGGGCCCCGCGGGGCCCCTTGCCTGTCGCGGGCCCTGCGCGCGCCTGACCCCGGGCCGTAGCCCACGCCCTCTTTCCCCTGCAGCCTGCCCGGTCTAGTCTCCGACCACGACCGGAGGAGAGGCCGATGCACTACCCCTACCTGCTTGCCGATATCGGCGGCACCAATACCCGCCTGGCCCCCGCGGCGCCGCCGCGTCCCGGCGAGGTCCTGCCGCGTCTCGGCCCGGTCACCCGCCACCGCAACGCCGATTTCCCGAGCCTCGAAAGCCTGCTCGCCGCCACGGGTCCGTGGCAGCCCGAGGCGCTGTGTTTTGCCGCCGCCGGTCCGGTCTCGGGCGACAGTGTCACCCTGACGAACCATCCCTGGACGATCACCGCCGACGGGCTTCGGCAGGCGCTGCCGGGCCTCGACCTGGTGGTGCTGCTCAACGATCTGCAAGCCGTGGGACATGCCCTCGCCGCGCCGCCCGCGGGCCGTGTGCTGCACCCCGGTGCGCCCGACCCCGCCGGACCCCGGCTGGCCGTCAACCTCGGCACCGGGTTCAATATCGCGCCCTGGTATCCTGCGCCGGCCGGCGCCCTCGTGCCCGCCGCCGAGGCCGGTTTCTTCCGCATGGCCTTCGCACCCGGCGAAGAGCCCCTGCGCGATCACCTCATCGCCGAGATCGGACGCCTGCCGGTGGTGGAGGACCTGCTCTCGGGCCGCGGCCTCGAATCCCTCGGGCGGTTCTGCGGCACCGGCCCGCGCCGCGCCCCCGACATCGCCACCGATCAGGATGAGTCCGCCCGGGCGGCGCGTCGCCTGGCCGCCCGGATCACCGCCCGGGTGCTGGCCGATCTGGCCATGATCCACAGGCCCACGGGCGGCATCTTCCTCGTCGGCAGCGTGGCCACGGGACTTCAGGCCGAACTCGCAAGCCCCTATTTTATCGAGACATTCCTGCGCCGCGGGCCTTACGAGGAGCTCTTGGAGGCAACTGCCGTCACGCTGCTCGACAGCCCGGACCTGCCGCTGCTCGGCACCGCGCTCTGCCTCACGGCGCTCATGGCTGCCTGAGCCCCCCGCGCCCACGGGGCGCGGTCTTCTGCGAATTCTCCTGCCCTGCGTAACCCCGTCTTAACGGACCGCCCCCTAGAACACCGGGGACGGAACGCAGCAAGGGGATGGCCGGTCGATGCCCTGCCAGAAGCGCCGGGGGGAGTCCCCCAGATGACAGTGAATGTGACCCTGCCCCCGCGGCTGGACGTGGCCGCCGCCGGCCCCCTGGCCGAGGAATTGCGCAGCCGCCTCGCCGCGGCGGAGGACCTCGTGATCGACGCGGGGCCCGTCTCGCACCTCGGCGCCCTCTGCCTGCAGGTGCTGCTGGCCGCCGCCACCTCGGCCCGGGAGGCCGGGCGCGGCTTCCGCCTGATCCAGATGAGCGACCGTGTCCTCGACCAGGCGCGGTTCATGGGCTTCACGCCCGAAACCATCGCGGAGGGCAAGCCGTGAGCCTGACCGTTCTGGCCGTCGACGACAGCCGCACCATGCGCGACATGATCCGGATGGCGCTGCTTCCCGCCGGGTTCACCGTCCACGTCGCGGAGGATGGGATCGACGGGCTCGAAGTGCTCGACGGGATCGAACCGGACGCGATCATCACCGACATCAACATGCCCCGCATGGACGGGTTCGGCTTCATCGACGCCGTGCGGGCACAGGAGCGCCGCCGGGGTGTGCCGATCCTCGTTCTGACGACGGAGAGCGCGCCGGAAATGAAATCCCGGGCCCGGCAGGCCGGCGCGACCGGCTGGATCGTGAAGCCCTTCGATCCGACAAAGCTGGTCAAGGCTCTGCAGATGGTCGCGGGATAGGAGGGGCGGATGACCGATCACAACGATCCCATGGCCGAGATCAAGGCCTCCTTCTTCATCGAATGCGAGGAACTCCTGGAGAGCCTGCAGGACGGCCTGCAGGAGATGGACGAAGGCAGCGAAGACCCCGAGACGATCAACGTCGTCTTCCGGGCCGTGCATTCCATCAAGGGCGGCGCCGGGGCCTTCGGGCTGGAGGAACTGGTCCGCTTTGCGCACCGCTATGAAACCGTCCTGGACGAGGTGCGCGCCCACCGGCTCGACGCCGACAGCGAGGCGCACAAGCTCTTCTTCGCCGCCGCAGATCACCTCTCAGACCTCGTCCGCGCGTCCCGCGATGACCTGCCGATGCCCGTGGCCGAAAGTGACCGGCTGCTCACCAGCCTCGAGGCGCTCCTCGGCGACCTCCCCGACGAGGAAGTGCGCCCGGAGGATTTCGAACCCCTCGGCGTGACGCTCTCCCTCGACCTGCCGGATCTCTCGGACATGGAGGCGGCCGACGGCACCGGCGAGACGGATCATGACGCCCCCGCAGAGGCCGCGGGCGACGGCTGGATCATCCGCTTCAAACCCGAGGCGGAGCTCTTCGACACCGGCAACGAGCCGCAGATGCTGATCCGGAACCTCTGCGCCCTTGGCGAGGCCACGGTCACCTGCGACCTGTCCGACCTGCCGTCGCTCGACCGCCTCGCCCCGGAAACCCCCTATCTATGCTGGACGATCAGCCTCAGCACCACCTCCGATGAAGGCGAATTGCGGGAGGTCTTCGAATTTGTCGACGGGCTGTGCGAACTGTCGATCCGGCGCGCAGGTGCCGCTCCCTTGGAGGCGGCCGGGCAAGCACGGACGCTCGAGATCGCCCCGCCCCCTGCGACCCCGGCCGCCGTCCCCGCGCCGGAGGCCGCGCCGCCTCAATCTGCGCCGGCCCTCACCGATGCCGCACCGCCCCCAGTCGAGGACGGCGCGGACACCCCAGCACGCAAGTCGAAGGAGACGGGCGCCAAATCCGTCGTCCGCGTCGATCTCGAACGGATCGAACGGCTGGTGAACCTCGTGGGCGAGTTGGTGATCAACCAGGCGATGCTTTCGCAAAGCCTGGGCGAGGCTGGCCTCTCGCCCCACTCCGACGCGATGAACGGGCTCGAAGAGTTCCAGCGCCTGACACGGGACATCCAGGACTCCGTGATGATGATCCGGGCACAGCCGGTGAAATCCCTGTTTCAACGCATGTCCCGCATCGTGCGCGAAAGCTCCGCCGCGGTCCGCAAGGATGTCCGCCTCGTGACCGAAGGGGAATCCACCGAGGTCGACAAGACAGTCATCGAACGCCTCGCCGATCCTCTGACCCACATGATCCGCAACTCGGTCGATCACGGGCTGGAATCGCCGGACAGCCGTCGCGCAGCGGGAAAGCCACCGCAGGGCACCGTGCGCCTTACGGCGGCGCATCGCTCGGGCCGCGTGGTGATCGAGGTCTCCGACGACGGTGGCGGGATAGACCGAAAGAAGGTGCACCAGGTCGCGATCAGCAAGGGGCTGGTCCCCCCGGACCTGCCGCTCAGCGACAACGAGATCGATAACCTTCTCTTCCTGCCAGGTTTTTCGACCGCCAGCCAGGTCTCGAGCCTCTCCGGCCGCGGCGTGGGCATGGATGTGGTCAAGACCTCGATCCAGTCCCTCGGCGGGCGGATCTCGATCCAGTCAGAAAGGGGCCGCGGCACCACCTTCTCCATCAGCCTGCCGCTTACGCTGGCGGTTCTGGACGGGATGGTGGTGAATGTCGCCGGAGAGACCCTCGTCCTGCCCCTCAACGTCGTGGTGGAAACGCTTTCGCTCGGTCCCGACGACGTGCAGATGCTGCGCCCCGGAGCCCATGTGGTCCGGGTCCGCGGCGGCTTCGTCCCGCTCTACGATCTCGGTGTGATGCTGGGCTATCGCCCCGCGCGCGACACCCATCAGGGGGCGATCGTCCTGCTGATCTCGCTGGATGACGGCAACCGCGCTGCACTCGTCATCGATGCCATCCAGGACCAGCGACAGGTGGTGATCAAGGGACTCGACGATTCCTTCTACCGCGCGCCTGGCATCGCCGCAGCCACGATCCTCGGCGACGGACAGATCGCGCTGATCCTCGATCCCGCGGACATCATCGCGGCCGAAGGCCCGCTTCGCGGTGCCGAATTGGCCCTCACACAAGGAGTTTGACCCATGAGCGACGCTTCCCCCCGCGGGCTCGAACTGCTCACCTTCCGGGTTGCCGAGCAGGAGTATTCCCTCGACATCATGTCCGTCCGCGAGATCCGAGGCTGGACCCGCACCACGCCGATGCCCCATGCGCCCGATTACATGCGCGGCGTCATCAACCTCCGGGGCACCGTCCTGCCGGTCATGGACCTTGCCCGGCGCCTCAACTTGCCCTCGCAGGAAACCAATGATCGCAATGTCATAATCGTGGTGAAGATGAACGGAACGCTGACCGGCCTTTTGGTCGACGCCGTCTCGGATATCGTCGCCATGTCCGAAGAGGATCTGCAGCCTCCCCCGGACATCGCCTCCGATCCGCAGATGTCTGTCGTCCGTGCGCTGACGGTGATCGACGACCGCATGATCCGCGTTCTCGACCTCGGCGCTGTCGTCCCGCGCACAACGGATGAGGTCGCATGACCGGCACGCATCCCCCTCTCGCTTCCGCGGTCCAGTCCTCCCGCGCCCAGGTTGGCGCGTCGATGAGCGATGCCGCTTTTACCGCCATCTCCGGGCTGGCCAAATCAGAGGCCGGCCTCATCCTGCCGGTCGGCAAGATGACGATGGTCCAATCCCGGCTCCGCAAGCGACTGCTCGCCATCGGGATCGAGGATTTCGACAGTTACGTCTCCTTCGTCTCCTCGCGGGAGGGCGAGGCCGAACGCAAGAGCATGATTTCCGCGCTCACCACGAATGTCTCCCACTTCTTCCGCGAAGGACATCATTTCGAGATTCTCCGCAATCAGGTCCTGCCCGGGCTGCTCGCCCGGGCGCGCCGCGGTGAGCGTATTCGCATATGGTCCGCCGGCTGTTCCAGCGGGCAGGAGCCCTACTCGATCGCAATGTGCCTGCTTGAAGCCGCGCCTGACATTGCCCGCTATGATATCCGGATCCTGGCCAGCGACATCGACGAAGCAATCCTCGCCCGTGCAGAGGAGGCCGTCTACAGCGTTCAACAAATCTCAGGACTGCCAGAGCCGCTGCGCCAAAGGTACCTTCTGACCGGCCCCACGCCCGACACGGTCAGGGTGGCACGTCCGGTGTGCCAACTCGTATCGCTGCGCCAACTGAACCTGCTGGGACAATGGCCCATGCGCCGACCATTCGATGTCATCTTCTGCCGCAATGTGGTGATCTATTTCGATACCGCAACGCAGGCAGGTCTCTGGCCCCGGTTCCACGCGGCGCTTCAGCCAGACGGCTGGTTGTTCCTAGGCCATTCGGAGCGTGTGTCTGAAAATGCCCATGCGCTCTTCACCTCGATCGGCATGACCGCCTATCGCCCAACCACGGCCGTCGCAAGATGAAGGACTTTCAACATGGCATTGCGTGATCAATTACGGGTCATGGTGGTCGACGACATGTCGACGAGCCGCGGCGTTATCACACAGGCACTGGATGCCTTCGGTATTCGGAATGTGGCAAGCGCCAGTGATGGGCCCTCCGCCCTGAAGGCGCTCGCGACCGCCCCGGTTCACCTGGTGATTTCGGATTTCAACATGCCGCAGATGGATGGCCTGCAGCTCCTCCAACAGCTGCGCGCCGGCCCGAAGACCAAAGGCGTCGGGTTCATCCTGATCACCGGCAAGGCGGACAAAGACATCATTGATCAAGGTCGCAAACTCGGCATGAACAACTTCCTGAAGAAACCCTTTGACCCCAACGACCTGCGCAGCTGCATTGAGGCGGTTGTGGGGCGCCTGTGATGTCACAGACGGCACGTGCGGGCGACGAACCCGCGCCAGACGAGGCGCCAACTGCGGAATCCTTCGCGCGGGTCATCTGCGACCAAGTCTCTGTTCTACACGACGTCGCGACCATGCTCGAAGCCACCCTCGCGCAGGAACTCTGTCAGGCGGAACCGCTCACACCCGAAGGCCTGCGAAGCCTCCAGCGTCTGGATTTCATGAGACAATCCCTGAAAGACATCGAAATCATCCTCGCGAACGTAGCCCCGGGCTTGGCTTGGCAGCCCGGATACGTCCCCCACGAGGAGAGATTGCGCGCGGCTGTCATCATGCACGCGAGTGTGGATAGCTTTTTCTCCCCTCGTGTCGCCCAACACCCTGAGTGCGGAGACGAACCAGAAGTCTGGCTTTGATCGCCGCATATCTTACGCGAGAGAATGCCAAAGCAGTGTCCCTTCGCCAGTTCGTAAGTTCAAAGATAGGGTTTCTAGGTGTGGGAGCACGCCGGATGGGAGGCTCTGAACCCCATTGGCCTTGGCAAGGTCAATACTTTCAAGTTCTATCAGTCTGGTTATTTGACCAGCTACACCGTGAAAACCGTGCCATTCTCGGAGTTTCACGACGGGTTTGGTGCAATCTGCGGGGCCTGCCGCAAACAGGTCCGGGCGGCGACGGGCTCAGAAAAGTTCGACATCATTGCCCCTCGGCTCTGCTCGGGGCGTAGGCCTAAGCACCTCGGGCGCTGCGGAGACCAATCTCATCAAGACCCGACCCTCGGCCGGATAAAACCGAATTTGCCGTGCCGCCGTTCCACCCAGGCTATGGCCCAGACAGGGAATACCCTCGCGCTCGAGGAAATCCAGGGCAAAACGCCCATTGCCAAGCCCGATATCCGAAAGCCCTGAGATCATCTTTGCCCCGCCGAACACCTTCGCCCGGAGGTTCCCGCGGCTGGCGCCAAGGCGGATCATCGCGTTGATCACCAGCTCCATCGCGTTGATCCCGGCCAGATCGCTCCGGGTCGCCCCAGTTCCCGTATGGGCCACGAGGATATGGTTCATCCCCCCCACCTTCGCCACCGGATCCCAGAGACAGGTCGCGACGCAGGATCCCAGGATTGTCGAGATCGTCGCGCCCTCCCGGTCCGAGGCTGCGAATTCGTCCTGAGTGATCGTCGTATTCATGCCGGTCTCTCGCGCGCGTCTCACGTCAGGCTCCCTTTGCTTGGAACCGGTCGGCGACGGCACAGCTCATCCGCGATCGTCTCCAGGGGAAGTTGCACATCGATGGCGCCCAGATCGGCTGCCGCCCGGGGCATGCCATAGACGACCGAACTGGCTTCGTCCTGCCCGATGCAAAATGCCCCGCGGTCGCGCAATTGCTTCATCCCATGCGCACCGTCCTGACCAAGGCCCGTGAGAAGGACCGCACTGACTCGGTCGGCAAAGGGTAGAGCCGCCTCGAAAAGGACGTCGACGGAGGGGTAATGCCCATTGCGCCGCGGACCCTCTATGCGTCTGCAGATCAGACCACTGCCGCGGCGGTCCACGCCCGTATGGGCATCGCCGCCCGGGGAGAACAGTACCCGCCCCGGGAGGAGTTCGACACCGTCCAGGGCAAGTGCGACCGATTGGGGAAACCGCGCTTCGAGCCGGTCGACGAAACTCTTGAGGAAAGCCGGGGGCATGTGTTGCGAAACCACAATCGGAGGACAATCTACCGGCATACCCGCGAGGACCGTTTCGACAGCAGCAACGCCGCCGGTGGAGGCGCCGATCAGAACGATGCGCCCGCTCCATGTGCGGTGCAGGGGCGGTGCAGGACGGCGCGGCCCGGTCTCCTGCGGGAGGACCCGCCCCTGAGAGGCAGCCACGATCCGATCCGCCATGTCACGGAGCACTGGCTCAGTCAGTCCCGCGGAGGGCTTCGGCACGCAATCCATTGCGCCAAGCGCGAGCGCCTGAATCGCAGCATCACTGCCGGCTTGCGTATAGCCGGAGAGCATCACCACGGGCATCGGACGCAGACGCATCAGCCGTTCCAGGAAGTCGAGGCCGTTCATCCCCGGCATCTCGATGTCGAGCGTCAGGACATCGGGGTTGTAGCGCTTGATCAACGCGCGCGCTTCGAAGGCATCCCGGGCGGTGGCTACGACCTCGAGGCGCGGATCGCGCGACAGGACGTGCCGCATGACCGATTGGATGGCCACGGAGTCATCTACCACGAGCACGCGCACGGGGCGATCCTTCCAGCCGAGAGGCGCCTCGCCCGTCACTCAGGAGGCCTCCCGGCGGCGGCTAGGCCTGGCGCCTGGCACATCACCGGCGTCTGTCCCGTCGAGCCGGAAATGCTCGGCTGTCCTGGCCAGCCCTTGGGCCCGATCGGCAAGGGCGTGTGCGGCGGAGTTCGTCTCCTCGAACATGGCTGCCGTTTCCTGCGTGACCTGATCGATCTGCGTGACGGCCCTGTTCACCTCCGCAAGCCCAAGTGACTGCTCCTCTCCCGCGCGCGCCACTTCACCGATATAGTCCGCGATCTCGGTGATCGAGCCGACGATCCGCTTCAGCGCCTCCCCGGTCTGGCCCACCAACGCAACCCCGCGGTCCACGTGACGCCCGGAGGACGATATCAGCGTCCCGATCTCTGCCGCAGCATTGGAGCAGCGCTGTGCCAGGGCCCGCACCTCGGTGGCGACCACGGCGAAGCCCCGACCGGCTTCGCCCGCGCGCGCGGCCTCCACGCCCGCATTGAGGGCCAACAGGCTGGTCTGGAAGGCAATATCCTCGATCACCTCGACGACCTTCACAACCTCGCGCGAGGAGGTGGCGATGGCCGCCATGGCGCCCTCTGCCTCGTCGACGACGGTCCCGCTGCGCTCGGCGCTATCGCGCGCCTCGGCAACGACACGGTCGGCACGGGTGGCCCCTTCGGCCGCGCCTGCCACGTGCTTGGTGACCTCGTCGAGCCGGACGGCGGTGGACTGCAGCGTCAGGGCCTGCCGTTCGGTCCGGCGCGACATCTCATCCGCGGCCTTGGAAATTTCGCCCGTTTCCTGCTGCATCGAGATCGTTTCGAGCGCGATATCCCGCAGGGCATCGCCGAGGCGCTGCAATGCCTCGTTGAAATCACGGCGCAGGCCTTCATACTCCTCGGAGAAGGGGGTCATCAGCCGGACACTCAGATCACCGTCGGACATGTTGCGCAGCCCAACGCGCAGGGACTCCACCACCGCATGCTGATCGGCCTCCATCCTCTGTCGCGCCGCTTCCCCGGCCGCGAGGTGTTGCTGTGCCTCGGTCACGTCGCTGCCGATCAGAACGAAGCCAGCCGCGCCGCCCTTCCGGTTGAGGACCGGGGAGAACCCTCCCTCGACGAACTTCACAGAACTCGTCGCGCCCGGGGTGAGGCAGAACCGGCCATGAACCGCCGCGCCCTTTCCGAGCCGCTCGCGCAGCGGGGCAATCTCAGGGGTGCTGCCGGTGTCCACGATCCAGTCGGCAAAGGACAGGCGCCGCAGGGTTTCCTCGTCCACGCCGCAGCACTGGAGGAAATTCGCATTGCTGCCGACAAGACGACCGGAGAGATCGAACTCCGCCTTCACTTGGTTGTTCTCAATCGCGGCGAGCACGGCCTGGTCGCGACGCTCCGAAGTCACATCGACCCATTCGATCACCATGCCTACGAGCGTGCCGTCCTCGTCGCGCACTGCGCTCACGTCGATCTGCAACCGGGCGTTCCCGATCGGGATATCAGTGCGGAACGGAAGCTTGGCCGGATCGTCGAGCAGCCCGCGAATGCGCCCCGGATCGGCATGAAAGCCATCCATGTTCCGCCCGATCAGAGACTCGGGGCTGAAGTCCTTCACCACCCGTGAGAAATCACCGCTCAACCGCTCCATCATTTCTCGGATTGCCCCGTTGAGATAGATGACGTTGAAATCGGCGTCGGTCATCATCAGGGCCGCCGTCGTGGTCTCGAGCGCCGCGCCCTTGAATCGGTTCTCCCCAGCGATCTTGGCGGCCGCCGCCTGCGCCTGGCGCACGGCATCAAGGCCGCGCGCCATGGCGCCGAGTTCATCGCCACGGTGCGTGTCCGGAACGGACCGCGCCGCATCGCCACTGGCGATCGCCTCCATCGCTGCGCGCTGCCGCCCGAGCGGGCGAAGGAGATAGCGTGACAGCACCGTTCCGAAGAGCGCGAAGAGCGCCACGGCCCCACCGCCGTAGAGGAACATCCGCTGCCGGACCTCGCCCGCGGTGGAGAGGATCTCCGACAATTCCCGACGGCTTGCGACCCGCCAGCCCCGAGCCTGCGCCACGGAAGCCCAGGCCACCGCCTCGCCATCCGGTGTGAGGACGCCCCCTGACCCGGAGGGCGCTCCAGTCTCCGCCCCAATCACCGATCCGATCTGGGCACCCGCTGTCACAGGCGGTGCCCCGACGGATGTCCCATCGGGCCCGATGAGGAGCACCGCGCTGCGCCCGGACTGCGGCAGGTGCTTTCGCAGGCTGCTGCCATCGACGCGAAACACCAGGATGCCCTGCGGGGCACCAAAGGGGTTTTGCACCGGGGCGAAACCGAGGATGGCGGGCCCGGCCTCGGCCGAGAGGGTTTCCATCTGCGGGCGCGCGCCGGATTGTGCGGCCCCCTCTGCGAGAGCGCGGCGCAGGGCCGCACTGACGGCCGCCTCCGGGACCGCGTCCCCGGACGTGCTGTAGAGGACATCGCCCGTGGGCGCGACGAGCAGCAATTCGTCCAGATCATGCGCCTCGCGCAGCCTTTGCAGGAAGGGATCGTAGCGTTCCATGACCCGGGTCAGCGAGGCCGGGGCACCGCCCTCGATCGCAACAGCGCCGGGCCGCACACCTTGAAACGCCCGGGCTGCATCGGCGACGCCGGGACTGTCAGCGAAGAATGCAAGCTCGCTTTCGAACTGTTCGAACCAGAGCGACAGACGGTCGGCCCGGGCCTGTGTCTCAAGCTCCATCGCCGCGAGTTCCTTCGCCAGAAGGGACTCGCGCGCCGTTTGGGAACTGAGCACCGCCATCGCACCAAGCAGCAGCGCGCTGACGGTCACCAGGGCTGCCGGTAGAAGCAGTGCAAGGCGGACGTGATGGAGACGCATTCCATACCCTCTTTCTGCGGACGCGGCGCAGGTACCGCCACGCAGAGGGATAAGACCCGGCAGGAATGAAGATAGGTTTAAGCGCTGCCAACCAGTCGAGCGGTTCGGGCATCAAGGGCAGCGAGGTGCCATGCCCGTCGGGCACCCTGACAGGCAAAATCCGAAAAATGATATCTATATCAGACGGTTAAAATACCATCCTCACGCAAAGCATCTCGTTCAGGCGCCAACCCGCGCTGGTTCAGATCAGCCGCAGATCCCGCGCCAGCATGGCTGCGTGTGTCCGGTTTCTGGCGTTGAGCTTGCGGCTCAGCGTCTTGACGTGCAGCTTGACCGTCACTTCCTGCACCCCGAGGCTGCGCGCGATCTCCTTGTTGGAATCGCCTGCCGCGATCGCCCGTACCACGTCGAGTTCCCGGGGCGTCAGCGGACCCGGCGTGTCGCTCTTCTGTTCAAGGAACGGGATGCCGTCGAGCATCTGGCGCACCGCGGCGATGGTTTCGTCCGGCGAGAGCGTCTTAGGCAGGAAGCCGATCGCCCCGGCCTCCAGCGCCTGTTCCGGCAGGCCCAGGGGCGCAGAGCCCGAGATCAGCCCGACCGGTCCCCGGTCCAGCGCCACCGCCTGACGAAGCGCCTCCAGCCCGTTCAGCCCGGGCATCCGGAAATCCAGCAGAATCAGGTCGTAAGGCCCCTCATCCGCGATCCGCGCGCAGGCCTCCTCGAGGGTCTCGACGTCCTCCACGTCGAAGCCGCCAGCCTCGCGCAGGTAGGCTGCCAAGGTCTCGCGGACCAGGTTGTGGTCGTCTGCCAGCAGTATTCTGCGCATTGGCCAATCCTGTTTCCCTGCTCCCGTCGGGAGTATAAAGGCCATGGCCCGGCCTGTCCGCAGTGAATATCCCGGGCCTTCACACCTTGGCAAGAATAGAGCCGTAGACCAGAGTCACGGCAGGTGTGTGGCAGGGCTTGCGGATGGGACGCCACGGAGGGGGCCGGTGCCGCGCTTGCCGCGCCCTACGGCCCCGGATAGAGATGTGTACAGGCTGCGCAGGAGATGATGATGCACGACAGACGGCCCACGGCCTCGAGCCTGCCCGGACGGGCCAGCCCTGCTGCGCTGTGTCTGAGGCTTGCAATGACGGCGCTGCTTGCGCTTTGCGGGCTGATGTTGCCCGCGACGGCGCAGGACGTGCCAACGGGGGCTGGCACCCCGGGTAAAGAGGCCGGCGCGTCGAAGATGGCTCAGGCTTCGGCGGAGCTGACCGCGCAGGGCGCCGATGGGCCCGTGACCGCAGAGCGGCGCGCCGACTGGCCCGCGCAGACCGGGCACACACTTCTGACGGTGACGCTGCCGGACGGGGGTGACGTGACGCTCGACCGGGCCATGCTGGACAGCCTGCCCCAGACCGTGATTGAGACCTCCACGATCTGGACCGAGGGCGTGCAGCAGTTCTCGGGCGTGGCCCTGACCGGGCTGATCGACGCGCTTGGCGCCGAGGGGCGCGTCGCGGTGCTGACTGCCGCCAATGGCTACGAGATCCGGATTCCCCTCGACCAGCCGTCGATCGGCGGGGCTGTCCTCGCGCATCTGCGCAACGGAAGGGAGATGAGCCTGCGGGACAAGGGGCCTCTCTGGCTGGTCTACCCCTACGATTCAGACGCCGCCTACCGGACAGAGGTCGTCTATGCCAACTCGATCTGGCAGCTGGACCATATCCGGTTCTCCCGCTAGCCTTGGCCTCTGGCGCGGTGCCGCGCTGCGGGACCGGGGCCTCTTGAGGGAGCGCCTGCACCGGACACCGGGCTGGACGCTGGACCCGCTCTTTAGGGGCGCGTGCCGGACAAGAAAATGCGGGACAAGGTCGGAGGCCTGATCATGGGGACCGACACGAGTGACCTGACGCGCTTTCGGCGTCAGATCAACTGGCGGATCGTCCGCGCAGTCGGCCTTGCCCTGGTCTCTGCGCTCTGCCTTGTCGTGATTTTCTACCTGCTGACCGAGGTGCGCAGCAAACTCTCGGAGCTCTCCTCCTCCCCCTCCGACAACGTCCAGTGGACCCTGAGCCAGCTGGAGGTCGAGTACCTGGAGTTTTCCGGAGCGCTCGACCACGTCACCAGTCGCCTTGCCGAAATCCGCGCGAACGGCCCAGAGCAGCGCCGTCCGCCGCCGCCCCCCCCGGGGCCATGGCCGCCCAACGGCCCACCAACGGGGGCCGTGCCACCGCAGGGCCCGACAGGTGCGGCCCCGCCGCAGGGGTTGCAGGGCGTCATCCCGTCCCAAGCCTCGCCGGGGATTGCCCCACCAATGCCTGATGCGCCTCAGGGCCCGGCTGGCATCGACAACTCTCAGGCCCAACCGGGACAAGCCGCCCCCCAGAGCCCCCCCGCACCGGGTGCGCCCGGAGGGCCCGTTGCGCAGGGCTCCGCCGTCGGCCCCCTTTCACCGTCGGTTCTGCCGACTGCCGAACAGGTGGCGCCGGCCGCCGCGCCGACCGGCTCCCCTCCGGAGGGACCGATGGACGAGAGCACATCGCCCCCGCTGGTGCCGCGCGGACAGCAAGATGGTGCCGGACCTGCGCAGAGCGGCACGGAGGCCCCTCGGACAGAAGAGCGGTCACAGCCGCAGGCCGGACCCCAAGCATTGGCCGGGCCGAACGCGCAATCCAGTCCCCGAGGGAACGTCCTGCCCGGGACAGAAAACACCGATCAACCCGGGTCCCAACCGAACCAGCGAGAGGACGCCCAACCCAATTTCCAAACCGAGGCCCAAACCGGCGCCCGACCCGATGCCGGAACCGGGGCAAACGCCGGGACCTCCCCCCAACCCGCTGCACGCGTGGACTACCCGCATCCCCCCAGCTATCCGGCGGCACATCCTGCGGACTATGCCCTTGCCACTGCGCTCAAGGAAATGAAACGCCGCTACGACATCCTCTACAGCCGCGTGGACACGCTGATGAACAGCCCGCTCTACACCCCCGCGCTCGATTCCCCGCGGATGGACGGTGCCTTCCGACGGGCAGCGCAGGAAATCTATGACTGGGCCCGGATCATCGACCTGCCCGACCCGGCGCTGATCGCCACGGTCGAGAGCCTGGGTGGCCGGGTCGAGAGCACGCGTCGCGAGATCCGCAGCATCATGTCGATCGGCAACCAGGCCCTCGTATCCCAGTCCGACGCAGCCCGGCGCGACGTCGCCAACGTGCTCTACAGGCTGGCGCTCGTCAGCGCCGTGTTGCTGCTCGCGCTGACGTCTCTGGTGGTGATTTCGCTGCGCCTCGCGGTGCTGAGCGGGCGGCGGGCCTCGGAGGTCTCGGCCACCACGGCCCGGCTGGCGACCATCGTCGAGACCTCGCAGGACGCGATCGCCGTGCTGACGCCGCGCGGCGTGGTGGAGAGCCTGAACGACGCCGGTCGGCAGATGTTCGGGCTGGAGGGCGACGGCGCCATCGGCGAGCGGATCGGAGCGCTGCTGCGCTCCCCCGGGCAGGATGGCGCCCGTCCGGTCTCCGGCAAGGAACTGACCGACGCCTGCGCCGAGGGGCGCAAGCGCGGCTATCGGCTGACCGGGCGCCATTCCGACGGGCGCACCTTCCCGGTCGAACTGTCGATGGACATGGCCCGGCGGGACGACCGGGCGGTGCTGGTCTGCATGATCCGCGACATCTCGCACCAGGCCGAGACCGAGGCAGCGCTCGTGGAAAGCCGTGATCAGGCCCGCGCGGGCGAACGGGCCAAGGCGCGCTTCCTCGGGGTGATCAGCCACGAGATGCGCACCCCGCTCAACGGGATCCTCGGCACGATCGAACTGATGGACGACAGCGACGAGGCCAGCCGGAGCGCCCTGCTGCCGGTGCTGCGCAATTCGGCGCAGGTGCTGCTGGGTCTCGTGAATGACGTCCTCGACCTGACCCAGATCGAGGGCGGCGGGACGCAGCTGACTGCGGCGCCCTTCGACCTCGATCAACTCCTGTCCGAGATCATCGACAGCGAGGTGCCCCGCGCCCAGGCCAGGGACAACCAGCTGATGCGCACGCCGGGGGCCCCGACCCTCGGCTGGGTCAACGGCGACCGGGCCCGCCTGCGGCAGATCCTGCTCAACCTCGTCTCCAATGCCGTGAAATTCACCCGGGAGGGCGAGATCACCCTCGACGCCGCCCGCGTCGGCCGGGAGCAGGTGGAGTTCCAGGTCAGCGACACGGGCATCGGCATGTCGCCCACCGACGTCACCCGCATCTTCGAGGATTTCGTGCGCCTTGACAGCGCCCTGCGCGAGCAGGTGCAGGGCACCGGCCTTGGCCTCGGGATCGCGCGACAGCTGGCCCGGGCCATGGGGGGCGACATCGGCGTCGAGAGCGAGGAGGGCCAGGGCAGCCTGTTCTGGGTCCGCCTGCCCCTGCCCATGACCGAGGCGGCGTCTGATCCCGCCCCCGCCGAGGAGACCGAGACCGGCGCCCTGCCCGCCCTCGACATCCTGCTGGTGGAGGACAACGCCACCAACCGCCTCGTGGCCCGCAAGATGCTGGAACGGGACGGCCACCGGGTGACCGAGGCCCATGACGGCGCTGCAGGCCTGCAGGCCGCGCGCGAGCGGGCCTATGACGTGATCCTGATGGATGTCTCGATGCCGGTGATGGACGGCACCACCGCCACGCGCCACATCCGCACCGGCGACGGCCCCTGCCGCAGCACCCGGATCGTCGCGCTGACCGCCCATATCGGCGAGGGCGTGGCGCAGGAACTGCACGCCCATGGCCTAGACGAGGTGCTCTCCAAACCGCTCCGCTGGCGCGACCTGCGGCGCGTGCTCCGGGCCAGCCCGCAACCGACGCCACTGAACCGGCGGGTGCTGGAGGAGCTGCAGGCCGCCACCGGGACGGCCAAGGCCCGCGACCTGGTGCGCAGCTTCATCGCGGAGGGTGAGCGCCTGCGGGCCGACTGGCAGGCCCGGCCCCCGCGCCCCGCCGGTCCGGTGGAGGCCTCCAGCCTCCCGGACCTCGACACGCTGGCCGAAGGGCTGCACCGGTTCGCCGGCAGCTCCGCCACCTTCGGGGCCATGCGGCTGCTGTCGCAGCTGCACCGGGCCGAGGCCGCCGCGCGGGCCGGGGACAGGGAGGGCTGCGACGCCGCCATCGCCGCCGCCGAGACGCTCTGGCCCCCCACGCGCGAGGCGCTGGAGGCCTGGGTCGAGGCCGCCGCCGCCGACACGCCCCGCCCCGGCGGGCTGCGTCGCGCCCTGCCCTGAGGCCCCGCGCCCGTCCACCGGGCCCCGTTCCCGACAGCGCCTGCCCCTCCGACCGAACCGTCCCCCTGCGACCGAACCTGCCCCCTCCGACAGAACCGTCCCCCTCCGACAGAACCGTCCCCCTCCGACAGAACCGTCCCCCTCCGACCTGTCCGGAAAATGCGCATTTTCCGATCCGTTTTCTTCGAAGAAAACGGGCAAGCCCGCGACGGGCGCGCACCTCGGCTGCCTCCGGGCGGACGGCACGAAAAAGGGCGCGGCCCCCAATGGCGCCGCGCCCTGTCGTTGTCGCTGCGGGGATGGCTCAGCCGGTGAGGCCGCGGATCACATCCCCCTGGGAGATACGGCCGACCGGCGCGCCTTCGGCGTCCACCACCTGCACCTCGGAGGCACCGGCCTTCAGCGCGTCCATGACCTCCGTCACCAGCGCCTCGGCCGGCACATGCGGCGCACCGGCGGCGGCGGGGCCCTCGCTCATGATGTCCATGGCGCGCAGCACCCCGAGCGGGTTCATGTGGGCCACGAAATCCGCCACGTAGTCGTTCACCGGGTTGGCGATGATCTGCTGCGGCGTGCCGCACTGGACGATCCGCCCGCCCTCCATGATGGCGATGCGGTTGCCCAGCTTGAAGGCCTCGTCGAGATCGTGGCTCACGAAGATGATCGTGCGTTGCAGCTTGTTCTGAAGCTCCAGCAACTCGTCCTGCAACCGAGCCCGGATCAGCGGATCGAGCGCCGAGAAGGGCTCGTCCATCAGCAGGATCGGCGCGTCGGTGGCAAAGGCGCGGGCGAGCCCCACCCGCTGCTGCATCCCGCCCGAGAGCTCGCTGACCTTGCGGTCGGCCCAGTCGGTCAGGCCCACCATCTCCAGCTTCTCGTCGGCGAGCTTGTCGCGCTCGGCCCGGCTCATCCCCGCCAGTTCGAGGCCGAGACCGACATTGTCACGCACGTCGCGCCACGGCAGCAGGCCGAACTGCTGGAAGACCATCGCAATCCGGTTCAGCCGCATCTTGCGCAGCGTGCCCTTGTCGCAATGGGTGATGTCGGTCATGCCGGTGCCGTCGTGGACCTCGACCTTGCCGCGCACCACGGGGTTGAGCCCGTTCACCGCGCGCAGCAGCGTCGACTTGCCCGAGCCCGAGAGGCCCATGAGCACGAGGATCTCGCCCTCCTCGACGCTGAGGTCGCAATCATGCACCCCCAGCACCTGCCCGGTCTTCTGCTGGATCTCGGGGCGGCTGAGCCCCTTGTCCATCAGCGGCAGAGCATCGTCCGGGTCGTCCCCGAACACGATAGAGACCTTGTCGAAGTTGACCGCGATTTTCTTCTGTTGGCTCATTTCCGGCCTCCGATCCGCAGCATGCGGTCCAGCATGATCGCCACAACCACGATGATGAACCCGCTCTCGAAGCCGAGCGCCGTGTTCACCGAGTTCAGCGCACGCACCACCGGCACCCCGAGCCCGTCAGCCCCCACGAGCGCCGCGACGACGACCATGGACAGCGAGAGCATGATGGTCTGGTTCAGACCGGCCATGATCTGCGGCGTGGCGTAGGGCAGTTCCACCTTCCACAGCTTCTGGCTGCCGGTGGCGCCGAAGGCCTCTGCCGCTTCCAGCAGCGCGGTGGGCGTGGAGGAGACCCCGAGATAGGTCAGCCGGATCGGCGCGGGCACCACGAAGATCACCGTGGCGATCAGGCCGGGCACCATGCCGATGCCGAAGAAGACAATCGCAGGAATGAGATAGACGAAGGTCGGCAGGGTCTGCATCAGGTCCAGCACCGGCTGCACCCAGGCATAAAGCTTGGGCCGGTGGGCGCAGAGAATGCCGATGGGCACCCCGATCGCCATGCAGACCAGACAGGAGGAGACCACCAGCGTCAGGCTTTCGGTCATCTCTTCCCAGTAATCCTGGTTGAGGATGAAGAGGAAGCCGAGCGCCACGAAGAGGCAGGTCTTCCAGTTGCGCTGCATCCACCAGGTGAAGGCCACGAAAATGGCAATGATGATCAGCGGGTGCGGGGTCTGCAGCAGCCACAACAGCCCGTCGATGAGGTGTTCGCCGCCCTGTGCGAGCGCGTCGAAGAAGCCCGAAAAATTGTCTCTCAGCCAGTCGAAGAAGGCCTTTGCGACCTTGCCTACCGGGATCTTGTGATCCGTCAGCCAGTCCAGCATCCGTTTCGTCCCTGTTCTTGCAGCGGGCGCGGCCATCCTGCCGCGTCCCGCCGAGTTCCGTCATGAAAAAGGCCCGGCTTGGGGCCGGGCCTCGCGGGGTCAGTCCAGCAGCTCGGACTTGACCGCTTCGGTGGCGTCACCGCCGTCCTTCGTGGTCACGCCGTCCAGCCAGGACAGGACCAGGTCGGGGTTCGCCTTCATCCACTCTTCGGTGGCATCGCCGGCGTCCTCACCGTCGTTCAGGATCATGCCCATGATCTCGTTTTCCATCGGCAGGGTGAACTTGAGGTTTTCCAGCAGCTTGCCGACGTTCGGGCATTCCGCCGCAAAGCCCTTGCGGGTCACGGTGTTCACAACGCCTTCGCCGCCGAAGAACTCTTCGCCGCCGGGCAGGTATTTCAGCGAGAAGGCCGCGTTCATGGGATGGGGTTCCCAGCCGAGGAAGACCACGTCCTTGTCGGCTTTCACGGCGCGTTCCACCTGTGCCAGCATGCCCTGCTCCGAGCTTTCGACCACGTCGAAGCCTTCGAGGCCGTGGGTGTTTTCCTCGGTCAGGGAGATCAGGTAGGCGTTGCCTTCGTTGCCGGGCTCGATGCCGTAGATCTTGCCGTCCAGTTCCTCACGGAACTTGGCGATGTCGGCATAGGACTTGAGGCCCTTCTCGTAGGTGTAGTCCGGCACGGCCAGCGTGTACTTGGTGCCTTCGAGGTTCACCGCGACGCTCTCGATCTCGCCGCTGTCGAGGTAGGGCGTGATGGCGCTGGTCTGCGCGGGCATCCAGTTCCCGAGGAAGACATCCACGTCATCGCTTTCCAGCGAGGCGAAGGTCACGGGCACCGACAGAACCTTGACGTCCACATCGTAGCCGAGCGCTTCGAGCACATGCTTGGTGGCCGCGGTCGTGGTGGTGATGTCGGTCCAGCCGACATCCGAGAAGGTGACCTCGTCACACTCCGCCAGAGCGGCACCGGTCATCGCCATCAGGGCCACGGCACTGGTCAGGCTGCGTTTGGTGAAAGTCATATCGTTCCTCCTTGGTGTTTTCTTGGTCCGGGGCCGCCACAGCGGGTGACCCTCAGGGTTGCATTTTTATTGATTGATGAGTTAATCAAAAACCAACAGACGTCAAAAGTAAACCGGAATCACAGGTTTTCCGGGAGAGTGACCGGGAGTTGAGCATATGCCCAAGGTCGGGATGCAGGCTGTGAGGCGGGAGGCAATGATCCGTGCGACGATCGCCGAGATCGGCGCGACCGGATCGCTGGACGTGACCGTCAGCCAGATTGCCAAGCGCGCGGGCATGTCCTCTGCTCTCGCGCATCACTACTTCGGCTCCAAGGACCAGATCTTCCTGGCGGCCATGCGGCATATCCTCAAGAATTTCGGGGCCTCCGTGTCCGGTCGCCTGGCCCGGGCCGAGGGGCCCGAAGCAAGACTGCGGGCCATTATCGCAGCCAGCTTCGCGGATGACCAGTTCGATCACGAGATCGTATCGGCCTGGCTCACGTTCTACGTTCAGGCGATGCATTCCGAGGACGTGGCCCGGCTGCTGCGGGTCTACTCGAAACGCCTGCAATCCAACCTGATGTACAATCTCAAGGCGCTGCTCGATCCGGCGCAGGCCCATGCCGCGGCACAGGGCCTCGCCGCCCTGATCGACGGCTTCTACATCCGCCACGCCCTGCAGGACTGCGCCCCCGAGCGGGGCGAGACGCAGGCGCTTGTCGAAGACTACCTTACCCTCTGGCTCGAAAGGACATCCCGTGGCTGACCGTCCCAACATACTGATCCTCATGGTGGATCAGCTGAACGGCACCCTCTTCCCCGACGGCCCTGCCCCCTGGCTGCATGCGCCGAACCTCAAGAAGCTCGCCGCCCGCTCCACCCGGTTCAAGAACGCGTACACCGGCTCGCCGCTCTGCGCGCCGGCGCGGGCCTCCTACATGGCGGGCCAGCTGCCGCGCCGCACCCGGGTCTATGACAACGCGGCCGAATTCTCCTCGGACATTCCGACCTACGCGCACCACCTGCGCCGCGCCGGATACCATACGATCCTGTCCGGCAAGATGCATTTCGTGGGTCCCGACCAGCTGCACGGCTTCGAGCAGCGGCTGACCACGGATATCTACCCCGCCGATTTCGGCTGGACCCCGGACTACCGCAAGCCCGGCGAGCGGATCGACTGGTGGTATCACAACATGGGCTCCGTCACCGGGGCCGGCGTGGCCGAGATCTCCAACCAGATGGAATACGACGACGAGGTCGCCTACAACGCCCGCGCCAAGGTCTATGACCTCGGCCGCCGTCTGGACGACCGCCCGTGGATGATGACCGTCTCCTTCACCCACCCGCATGACCCCTATGTCGCGCGCAAGAAGTACTGGGACCTCTACGAGCATTGCGAGCATCTGGAGCCCACGGTGCCCGCGATCCCCTACGAGGATCAGGACAACCACTCCAAGCGGATCTTCGACGCCAACGACTGGCGCAACTTCGACATCACGGACGAGGACATCCGCCGCTCGCGTCGCGCCTATTTCGCCAACATCTCCTATCTCGACGACAAGATCGGCGAGATCTTCGAGGCGCTGGAAGGCACCCGGCAAGTGGAGAACACCATCGTCCTGCTGGTCTCGGACCACGGCGACATGCTGGGTGAGCGCGGCCTCTGGTTCAAGATGAATTTCTTCGAAGGCTCCGCCCGCGTGCCGCTGATGGTGGCCGCGCCGGGGATGCCTGCAGGGCTGATCGAAACGCCGGTCTCCACCATGGATGTCTCGCCCACGATCGCCGATCTGGTGGGCATCGACCTGACCGAGGTGCTGCCCTGGACCGATGGCGAAAGCCTCGTCCCTCTGGCCAACGGCACCGCGCGCACCACGCCGGTGCGCATGGAATACGCCGCCGAGGCCTCCTACGCGCCGCTCGTGGGGCTGCGTCAGGCCCAGTGGAAATACATCCACTGCGAACTCGACCCGCCGCAGCTCTTCGATCTTGAGAACGACCCGCACGAGCTGACCAACCTCGCCGCCGATCCGGCCCATGCAGAGGTTGCGGCAAAGTTCGAAGAACAACTTGCAACCTATTGGAACATGGGCGATTTCGACGCCGAGGTGCGCCAGTCTCAGGCCCGTCGCCACGTGGTCTACGAGGCGCTGCGCAACGGGTCGTACTTCCCCTGGGATTTCCAGCCGCTGCAACAGGCCTCGGAGCGCTACATGCGCAACCACATGGACCTGAACGTGCTGGAAGACAACAAACGCTATCCGCGAGGCGAATGAGATGCGCGACGTACAGCCCAAGGCCAGCCACTTCATCAGCGGCCAGTATACCCATGACACCTCTGCGCCCGAGATGGTCTCCCTCTATCCCTTCACGGGCGAGGTGACCGCGCGGCTGCACGAGGCCACCGACGCCGAGATCGACGCCGCCTTCACCGCCGCCGCCGCCGCGCAGAAGACATGGGCCGCCCTGCCGCCCGTGGAACGCGGCCGCGTCCTGCGCCGTGCCGCGGACATCCTGCGCGAACGGAACCAGGAGCTGTCGGAGATCGAGACCATCGACACCGGCAAGCCGATCCAGGAAACGCTGGTGGCGGACGCGGAATCCGGGGCGCAGGCGCTGGAGTACTTCGGCGGTCTGATCGCCGCCGTCACCGGGGAAACGGTGCCGCTGGGGGAGGATTTCGTCTACACGATCCGCGAGCCGCTCGGCACCTGCGTCGGCATCGGCGCGTGGAACTACCCGATCCAGATCGCCTGCTGGAAGGCCGCGCCCGCGCTTGCCGCAGGCAATGCGATGATCTTCAAACCCTCCGAGGTCACGCCGCTCTCCGCCCTGAAACTGGCCGAGATCCTCGTCGAGGCCGGCGCGCCCGAGGGGCTCTTCAACGTGGTTCAGGGGACGGGCCGTGTCGGTGCCGCGCTGATCAGCGATCCGCGCTGCGCCAAGGTCTCGCTCACCGGCTCCGTGCCGACGGGGCGCAAGGTCTATGCCGCGGCCGCCGATGGCATCCGCCACGTGACCATGGAGCTTGGCGGCAAGTCGCCCCTGATCCTCTTCGAGGATGCGGAGATCGAGAATGCCGTCTCTGCCGCGATCAACGCCAACTTCTATTCTACCGGCCAGATCTGCTCCAACGGCACGCGCGTCTTCGTGCACGAGGACATCCACGATGCCTTCGTGAAACGCCTTGCCGAACGCACCGCCACCGCAAAGCTGGGCGATCCGCTGGACCCGGAGGTCACCGTCGGCCCCATGGTCTCGGACACGCAGCGCCAGAAGGTGCTGGCCTGCATCGAGGCCGGCAAGGAAGCGGGCGCCAACCTGCTCTTCGGCGGCGATGTCCCCGAGGGCCCGGGCTATTTCCTGACGCCCGCCGCCTTCGACGGCGTGACCGACGACATGGCCCTCGCCACGGACGAGATCTTTGGCCCCGTCATGTCGATCCTCACCTTCCGGGACGAGGACGAGGTGATCGCGCGCGCCAATGCCACCGATTTCGGCCTCGCCGCCGGGCTCTTCACCCGCGACATCAAGCGGGCGCACCGCGTCGTGGCGCAGCTGGAGGCCGGCACCTGCTGGATCAACACCTACAACCTGACGCCCGTGGAAAGCCCCTTCGGCGGCAACAAGATGTCCGGTGTCGGCCGTGAGAATGCCCGCGCCGCCCTCGACCACTACTCCCAGGTGAAATCCGTCTATGTCTGCATGGGCGACGTCGAGGCCGCGTTCTGATGGCACAGATGGAAGCGGATTTCGTCATCGTCGGCTCCGGCTCTGCCGGGTCGGCCTTGGCGGCGCGGCTCTCGGAAAGCGGGCAGCATTCGGTGATCGTGCTGGAATACGGCGGCACCGATGCGGGGCCGTTCATCCAGATGCCCGGCGCGCTCTCCTACCCGATGAACATGTCGCGCTACGACTGGGGCTTCATGACGGAGCCGGAGCCGCATCTGGACAACCGCACCCTCGTGACGCCGCGCGGCAAGGTCGTGGGCGGGTCCTCTTCCATCAACGGGATGGTCTATGTGCGCGGCCACGCCATGGACTTCGAGCAATGGTCCCAGATGGGCGCCAAGGGCTGGTCCTATGCCGATGTGCTGCCCTACTTCAAGCGGATGGAGCATTGGCACGACGGCGGCCACGGTGGCGATGACGACTGGCGCGGCACGGACGGCCCGCTGCATGTCACCCGCGGCCCGCGGCGCAATCCGCTCTACCAGGCCTTCGTGGAGGCCGGGAAACAGGCGGGCTTCGAGACGACGGATGATTACAACGGCGAGAAGCAGGAAGGCTTCGGCCCGATGGAGCAGACCGTCTGGCGCGGGCGCCGCTGGTCCGCGGCCAATGCCTATCTGAAACCGGCGCTGAAACGGCCCAACCTGACCCTGCACCGCTGCCTCGCCCGCAAGGTCGTGATCGAGAACGGCCGCGCCACGGGCGTCGAGGTCCGGCGTGGCAGCGCGATCGAGGTGGTGAAGGCCCGGCGCGAGGTGATCATCGCCGCCTCCTCCATCAACTCGCCCAAGCTGCTGATGCATTCGGGCATCGGCCCCGCCGCGCAGCTGGCGGAGCATGGCATCGAGGTGATCGCGGACCGGCCCGGCGTGGGCGCGAACCTGCAGGACCACCTGGAGCTGTACATCCAGCAGGCCTGCACCCAGCCGATCACGCTCTACAAGCACTGGAACCTCTTCGGCAAGGCGCTCGCCGGGGCGCAGTGGATGGTCTTCAAGTCGGGCCTCGGTGCCTCGAACCAGTTCGAGAGCGCGGCCTTCATCCGCTCGCGGCCCGGGGTCGAATACCCCGACATCCAGTTCCATTTCCTGCCCTTCGCCGTGCGCTACGACGGCAAGGCGGCGGCAGAGGGGCATGGTTTCCAGGCCCATGTCGGGCCGATGCGCTCACCCTCGCGCGGTGAAATCACGCTGAAATCGCCAGACCCGGAGGCCGCGCCGCGGATCTTCTTCAACTACATGTCCGAGGAACAGGACTGGATCGATTTCCGCCACTGCATCCGCGTCACCCGCGAGATCTTCGGTCAGAAAGCCTTCGATCCGTTCCGCGGCGATGAGATCCAGCCCGGCAGCCACGTGCAAAGCGACGATGAGCTCGACGGCTTCATCCGGGAGCACGCCGAAAGCGCCTACCACCCCTGTGGCACCTGCCGCATGGGCGCCGCCACCGACAAGGGCGCCGTGGTGGACGAGGAGTGCCGCGTAATCGGCGTCAGCGGCCTGCGGGTCGCGGACAGTTCGATCTTCCCCTCGATCCCGAACGGCAACCTGAACGCGCCCTCGATCATGGTGGGGGAAAAGGCGGCGGATCACATCCTTGGCCGCAGGCTGCCGCGCGACGAAAGCCAGCCGTGGATCAATCCCCGCTGGCAGGACAGCGACCGCTGATCTGAAAGCGCCGGAGCCCGAGGCCCCGGCGCTTTTCTCATGGCCCGAGGCGCAGGGCCCGTCTCCCCTGCGCGACACCGCGGGAGATCATCGGCAACAGGTGCGCGCCACCCGGACAGCCCGCCTCAGCCGCCCCGTACCCAGCCCGTCAACCGCCGGTCGCGGCGTTCCGTCATCCGGTCGATCAGCTTGCGCGCCATGCGCGAGACCTCCGCCGCGTGGGCGGGATCGGCGGCGAGATCGCGGGTTTCCTGCGGGTCGGCCTCCAGATCGAAAAGCATGGGCGGGACGCCGCCGCCGAAATGCACGTATTTCCACCGCGCCTCGCGCAGAATCGAGACGCCGGCGCGATCAAGGCTCAGCCCCATGTTCTCCATGAAGCGCGTGACCTTGGTCGGACTGCCGAAATCGGCCTCCATCAGCGCGGCATCGCGCCAGTCGGCCGGCATCGCAGCGGTGATGAAGGGCAGCAGCGAGCGCCCGTCCATGGCCGGCGGCGCATCGCGGCCGATCCAGTCCAGCACGGTGGGCGCGAGATCGACGCTTTCCGTGATCGCCTCGACGCGGGTGCCGCCCGCCTGCCCCGGCACCCGCAGGATCAGCGGCACATGGAAGGCCGGGTCAAAGACGCTTTCCTTGCCCCACATTCGTTTCGCGCCCAGCATCTCGCCATGATCGGCGGTGACGACGACCAGCGTGTTGTCCGCCTGCCCCGTCGCGTCGAGCCAGTCCAGCACCCGGCCAAGGTGGTGATCGACCTCAGCCACGAGGCCAAGGTAGACCGCACGCAGCTCCGCCATCCGCGCCTCTGTCATCCCGGCGCAATCCCCGTCGAACCCGTGGTAGAGCCCGCCAAAGACCGGCTGCGAGAACCATGCGCTGACGAAGGGATGATCCGGCGCGCGCAGCTCGGGCAGAGGCAGCGCGGCGGGATCGACCAGCGTGTTGTAGGGCGCAGGTGCCAGAAGCGGCGGATGGGGCCGAATATAGGTCAGATGGGCGAACCACGCGTCCCCCAGCCGCTGCCGTATGTCGAGCGCCATCAGCGTGCGATCTGTCAGATAGCAGGTGTCGGAATGCTCGGCTGCATAGGGCGCGGGATCGCGAGGCAGGCCTGCCCCCGTGGGCACGAAGAACGAGGGCCAGTCCCCCGGCCCCATGTGGACGTCATACCCCTTGGAGGCGAGGTAGCCGGGCCATTCCCGACCATAGTCCAGCCGCATCTCCACCAGCTCGCGAAAGCCCGGCGCGACGCCCTCGTAAACCGACAGGTCCGGGTCCTCCGGGTCCATGCCCGTGGGGTCTGGCATCACGTCGGAATAGCCGAAGAGCAGCGGCTCGTAGCCCGATTTGCGCGCCTCGGTCGCCACGGTGGCGTGGTGTTTCGCCAGCGGCGCGCCGTTGCGCACCGCGCGGTGGTTCATGGCATAGAGCCCTGTCAGCAGGCTGGCCCGCGCCGGGCCACAGGGCACCGTCACCGTGAAATGGTTGGCGAAATAGGTCCCCTCGCCGCGCAGCCGGTCGAGGTTGGGCGTGGGCACATGGGCCGCGAGGTCCCCGTCCAGCACCGATGCCGACAGCTGGTCCAGCGTGACCAGCAGCACGTTTCCCTTGGTCATCGCTCCCCCGTTTCGTCTGCCGTCTTGGGCGGCCCTCAGGCCGATTGCAGCGCCCCGTTCGCGGAGAAATCGAACTCCTCCGCGAAGTGGCAGGCCACCATATGACCGGGGGCCATCTCGCGCAACTGGGGCCGCTCGGCGGTGCAGGCGTCGCGGGCAAAGCGGCAGCGGGTGTGGAATTTGCAGCCCTTGGGCGGGTTCGCGGGCGACGGGATCTCGCCGGTCAGTTTCTCGGCCTCGCGGGTGTCGTCCGGATCGAGCGATGGGATCGCCGAGAGCAGCGCCGAAGTATAGGGATGCCGCGGCCGGGTGAAGAGCGAGCGCGTCGGCGCCGTCTCCACGAGGTTGCCGAGGTACATCACCGCCACGTGGTCGCAGGTATGGGCCACCACCGACAGGTCGTGGCTGATGAAGAGGAAGGAAATGCCCATGTCGCGCTGGATCGTCTTGAGCAGGTTCAGCACGTCCGCCTGAATGGAGACGTCGAGCGCCGCGACGCTTTCGTCCGCCACGATGAACTTCGGCCCCGAGACGAGCGCGCGCGCGATGGAAATCCGCTGCCGCTGCCCGCCCGAGAATGCGTGCGGGAAGCGGCGCAGGTGTTCGAGGTTGAGCCGGCATTTCGCGGCGATCTCGCGCACGCGGGCGTCGGTCTCGGCCCGGGTCCTGGTCAGGCCCATGACCTCCAGCGGCTCGGCGATGATGTCGCGCACGGTCATGCGCGGGGACAGCGCGGCGTAAGGGTCCTGGAAGATCAGCTGCGCCCGCTTGCGGTAGTCCTTGAGCTCCAGCCCCTTGATGGTGCGCAGGTCGTGGCTGACGTCCTCGTCGCGAAAAAAAACCTCGCCCTCCGAGATCGGGGCCGCCTTCAGCAGCGCCCGCCCCAGCGTCGTCTTGCCCGAGCCGCTTTCGCCCACGAGCCCGAAGAAACTGCCCTTCTCGATGTTGAGCGAGATGTTGTCGACCGCCGCGAGCGTGGCACGCGGCCCGAGGAACCCCTTGCCGAGCGGATAGCGGACCGAGAGGTTCTTGGCCTCGATGACGGGATCTGTGCTCATGCGGCGCCCTCCTTCTGGCGGATGTCGAGCGCGAAGTGACAGGCCACGGACTGCCCGCCCGGCAGCCCTTCGGCCAGCGGCACCGAGACATCGCAGAGCCCGGGCCGCGCCATCGAACAGCGGGTGTGGAAGACGCAGCCCGCCGGCCGGTTCAGTGGCGAGGGGATATCCCCCGGCACCGGCGTCAGCGGCGCGTCGAGGTCCGACAGCTTGGGCAGCGCGTCGATCAGGCCGCGGGTATAGGGATGCCCCGGCGTGCGGATCACCTGCCGTACGGTGCCGGTCTCCACCAGCTTGCCGAGGTACATCACCGCCACCCGGTCCGCCGTCTGGGCGATCACGCCGAGGTCGTGGGTGATGAAGAGGATGCCCATGCCGAATTCCCGCACGAGGTCCTTCATCAGGTCGATGACCTGCGCCTGAATGGTCACGTCGAGCGCGGTGGTCGGTTCATCCGCGATCAGCAGCTTGGGCGAGGTCGAGAGCGCCATGGCGATCATCGCCCGCTGCCGCATCCCGCCCGAGAACTCGAAGGCGTATTGTTCGAACCGGCGCGCGGGATCGGGGATGCCGACCCGGTCCAGCATGTCGATGGCGTGTTTCCTGGCCTGCGCCTTGGTCATGTCGGTGTGGATCAGCAGCTGTTCGACCATCTGCTGGCCCACGGTGATCGCGGGCGCGAAGGAGGCCATCGGCTCCTGGAAGATCATCGAGACGGCGCCGCCCCGGATCGGCTCCATGTCGCGCTCGCGCTTGAGCGAGAGCACATCGACCGGTGCCTCACCGGGCACGCCAAGCGTGATCTGGCTGCTCTCGTCATAGCGCGTGTTGCCGCCGTTGAGGCGCATCAGCGCCTTGGCGGTCACCGATTTGCCGGAGCCGCTCTCGCCCACCAGCCCGAGGATTTCCCCCGGCGCGATGTCGAAGGAGACATCGTCCACCGCGGTGATCAGGCCCTCGTCCGTGGCGAAGCGGATGGTCAGGTCCTTGACGGAGATCAGGCTCATTTCTTCGTCCCTCCGTAGGGATCGGCGGCATCCCTGAGCCCGTCACCCACGTAGACGAAGGCCATCACGAGGGCGATGAAGAAGAGCACGGGGATGAAGTACCATTGATAGTTCAGCAGGACATCGGCGGAGGTCGTGTTCTGCAACATGACGCCGAGCGAATTGACCGGGTCCTTGAGCCCCAGCCCGATGAAGCTGAGCGCCGTTTCGGACAGCACGATATAGGGGAAGGAAATCACCAGATCGACGATGATGTAGCTGGTGAAGGACGGCAGCAGGTGCTTGCGGATGATATGGCCCGCAGGCGCGCCGCAGAGCTGCGCCGCCAGCACGTATTCCTGGTTCCGCTCCACCAGCAGGTGGGTGCGCACCCGGCGCGCAAGGGTTGGCCAGTTGATGAAACCGATGATGATCGAGATGAAGAAGAACCGCGTTTCTGACGACCATTCCTGCGGGATGAAGGCCGCGATGGCCATGAAGAGCGGGATGATCGGCACCGTTCGGATGGCGTCGGTCACCATCTGGATGATCCCGTCGGTCACCCCTCCGAAATAGCCGGATATCCCCCCGATGATCAGCGCCAGCACGAAGCTGATCAGCACCCCCAGCGTCCCGACCGCCAGCGAGGTATAGATCGCGTGCAGCGTGCGCGAGAAGATGTCCTTGCCGGTGTCATCGGTGCCGAAGAGGTGGATGAAGCCCTTGTCCACGCCGAAGAGGTGGCGGTCGAAGGTCAGGGGGCCGAGGTCGTACTCCCAGCCCTTCACGAAGAGCTGCACATAGCGCCGGTCGGTCGGATCGACCTTGGTCACCCAGCGGAAGTTGGTCGCCAGCGACCGCTCGCGGGTCACGCCGTAGATGAAGGGCCGCATGGAACAACCCTGGTCATCGCAGAACTTGGGGATCTGGGGTGCGCCGTTGGTATAGTCCTTGTCACGCCCGGCCACCGTCGGGTTGTAGGGCGACAGGAAGGGAGCGAAGAGCCCCATCAGCACCAGCACGATGAGGATCGTGGCGGCGACCATGGCGGTGCGGTTCTTCTTGAACCGGGCCAAGATGAGCTGTCGCTGGGAGGCGGTGAAATAGGCCTCGCGGGCGCGGCGGGCGACGGCGTCCTCGGTCTCGACGATCTCGACGTTCGGGCCGGTGGTGGCGGGGATTTTCTCGCTCATTTCGGGGCTCCCTTGGTCGTGTCGCAGGCCTTGGCCGGCGGGGTGCTACGCGGCAGCGGCAGGTAGAGGGCTTCGGCGCGGGTCATCATCGTGTGCATCACGCGGCCCTCCCGATCCGGTGGGTGGGGCCACGGGTGGCGGTGCGCAAGGGAACAGTGCGGATGCATTCACGCAGTGCCGTCGCACGGCTTCCCTTCTGCGGGCCATCCATGTGGCTCCCCAGCGCAGGGCCAAGGCCCTGCGCCGCGCCCGACCCTCCCCCCAGGGAGGGCGCTCTGCCCCCCCCCTCGGGTCGGGCGCGAGGTGCCAGATAGTAGGCAGTGCAGGACGACCGTGAGGCGTCACAGCGCGGTGCATTTGTGTGTCGCGTTCTACAACGGCCTTCGGAACTGGCCCGACGCGGCAGATGGAGGGCGATCAGATCAGCGATAGGCATCCTCATCCCCCCATCACCGATTTCCGGACCCGCGGGTCGATCAGCGCAAGCGCGATGTCGGTCACGAAGTTCAGCCCCACGATGGTCGCCGTCAGCAGGAAGATGATCGCCCCCGCCAACTGCTGGTCATTGGACCGCGCCAAGCTTTCCAGCAGGAGCGAACCCGCCTCGGTCAGGGTCAGGATCATCGCCACGATGGGCAGTTCGTTGAAGATCCGGTTCAGGTCGAAGCCGAGCGAGTTCACGATCGGCCCGAGCGCATGGCGCGCCGGATAGCGCCAGAGCAGCCGCCGGCCATAGAGCCCGCGGGCGCGCGCCGCGGTGACATAGAGCTTGTCGTTCTCGTCCAGCATCAGCGCGCGCACGGTCTGGAGTGCGAAAGCGGTGGCCGACCAGCCGAGAATGAAGACTGGCAACCAGGCGCGGCTCAGGAAATCGCCCAGCTTGGCCAGGCTCCAAGGCGCATCCCGGTAGGCGTTGGAGAAGAGGCCGGTCATGGAATCCCCGAACATCACGGTCGAGAAGAGCATGATCATCAGCGCCAGAAGGAAGTTTGGCATGGCGAGGCCGAGGTAACTGACGAAGCGCAACGAGCCGTTCAGCACCGCTGAGGTCGAGGAGGCGGACAATATCCCCACCGGTATCGCGATCAGGTAGGCCAGAATCAGCGAGGCAAAACAGATCGCCGCCGAGATCAGGAACTTGTCGCCCAGGAGGTCATTGATGTTGAGCCGCAGGATGCAGCTGTCGCCGAACTCGCCCTTCACGAAGACATTGCCGACCCAGCTGCCCCAGCGGATCAGGAACGGCCGGTCGAGGCCGAGACGACGTTCCTCCGCCTCGATATCGGCGATGGAGATGCCCGACCCCTGGGTGTTCTTGAAGGCGAGGTAGCGTTCGGCACATGTCCCCGGCACAAGCTCCATGAGCGAGAAGACGATGAGCGAGACAAGCAGCAGCGTGAACAGCGCCATGGCGGCGCGCACGGCGGCGAAACGGGCGAATTGCAGCATGGGCTCCGATCCGGCTGGGGGCGGCACATGTGCCGTCACGTGGCGGAGGCCCCGGGCGGTGATGCCGCCCGGGGTCGGGTCTTACGAGATCCGGATCACTCGTCCAGCCACCACTGGGCGGCGAGATAGGGATAGGTCCGGTAGTATTCGTAGGACTGGGTCTTGAACTCGGCCATGTTCTTCAGGGCGTTGCGCGAATAGATCACGTTGGGCGCCTGAACCGTGCCGATGAAGAGCAGGTTCTCGGTCATGGTCTTGGCCATCTTGGCGCCGATCGTCGCCTGCTCTTCCGAGCCCGGGGTCGCGCCCTGGAAGGCGTTCACGTCGTCCATCAGCTCCTTCACGAAGGCTGGCGGCTCGACACCGCTGGCCCCGCCGCTTTCGACCCATTCGGCCCACAGCATGCCCGTGCGGTGCGCGAAGTAGTTTTCGAAGGGCGGCACCCAGAGCTCGTTGTTGCCCAGAACGATGGCGACCGGCTGGCCCTTCTCCCACATGCCCACATCGAGCTGGTTGGAGGATTGCGCCGAGCGGTATTCGTCCGGGGTGACTTCCTTGACCGCGGTCTGCACGCCCACGTCGGCCCAGTACTGGGCGACCAGTTCGACAACCTCGCCGCCGATGCCCTGGGTGGCGAACTGCATGTTCAGCACGATCTTCTCGCCGTTGGGCAGCTCGCGGTAGCCGTCGCCGTCGGTGTCGACCATTCCGATGCCGTCCAGCATCGTCTTGGCGCCCTCGGGGTCATATTCGGCATAGAGCGAGGTCAGCTCGGGATCGACGAAGCTGGGCGTGGGCGAGAAGCCGATGAACTGCTTGGGTTCGCCCTGACCGAAGAAGGAGGTCTCGTTCAGCTCGTCCCGGTTGATGGCGATCGACATCGCCTTGCGGAACTCGAGATTGCCGAAGACCTCGCGCTTGCCCTCGTCGGCCGAGGTCACGTTGAACGAGAAGGTCGGCATCGCGATGGTCGGCTTCAGCTGGATTGCGTAGTCGCCTTTTTCCTGGCTTTCCAGAAGGATAGGCGCCGCAGCTAGCGTAAGGGATTGAGATTTGTAATCCACTTCGCCGTTGACCAGCTTCAGGATCCGCACCTCGTTGTCGTTGGCATAGAGCTCATCCTGACGCGAGATGTAGGGCAGCTGCTGGCCCGTGGTGTCGACCATGAAGAAGTAGGGGTTGGCCACCAGCTTGCGGCCCTCGGTGGTCTCGGAGACGTAGATGTGGCTCTCCAGCGTCGGATAGGTGTCCTTGGCCAGTTTGCCCACCTTGTCAGGGCTGTTCAGCATCGGCGTCGGCGTGTCGGTCCAGTCCGAGTTGCCGAAATAGGCCGAGATCACTGCCAGCCCGGTCTCGTAGCCCGCTTCCTGCGCCAGGGCATCCGCATCGGGGTTGATATCGGGGTGGTACTGGCCAAGGAAATGCTTGGGCAGGAAGGCCTGCGCGAAGGTGGTGGCGAAGTGTGCCAGCAGGCCCGGCTTGGGCGACGGCAGGTTGAAGATGACGGTTTCATCGTCGGGCGTGTCGACGGTCATCGGCTCGCCGGCCACGAGGACGTAATCCTTGGGCTTCTCGATCACCTTCGGATCGAGCGAGATGTTGTCATACCAGAACTTCACGTCGGCCGAGGTGAAGGGCGCGCCGTCCGACCACTTGTGGCCCTTGCGCAGGTGGAAGGTCAGCTGGGTGAAATCCTCGTTCCATTCCCAGGACTTGGCCACGCTCGGCACGATGGTCTGCAGGTCGTCCGCATAGCGCACGAGGTTCACGTGACGCACCGACAGGAAGTCGGAGGTGCCCGCCTCGGTCGCGTTGGAGAGCGCACGCAGCGTCCCGCCGTAGCTGCCGACGGAGGCATAGGGGATCACGACCAGCGGCTCTTCCGGCAGGCGCTCGGCCAGCGGGGGCAGTTCGGGGTTGCCGCGGATCGCGGCGTTCAGCTCGGCCATCTCGGGGTTTTCCGAGTAGGACATCTCGCAGCTGGCGGCGGCGGTGAAATCCGCCAGTTCCATCTGCTGGCTGAAATCGCCGGGCGTCACGCCCATCATGTCAGCCTGGGTGACCGCGGGACATTCGGCGACTGCCGTGCCCGCCATCAGCGAACCGGCCGCTGCCGTCAGCAGCAAAGTCCTCATGCGCGTCTTCATTGGGGTCATTCCTCCATTCCGTGGGATCATGGCCGGGTTTGCCCCGGTCCTTGTTGTCACTTTCGTGACACAGGGTGATCTGTGTACACCTCGCGAGGATGTTGCGAGGGCCCGCGCCCGTGCGTCAAGCATCACGCGAACGAGAGCGGCGGAATGAAGTTGGTACGCGAACGATTTGGGCAGCAGGCCAGTTGACCCTGCGGCAGGCCCGGAAGGGCAGCACGCCCCGCCTGCCCCGCTGGCTCGATTGCGGCCTCGGCCCCGGTCTGCCCGGCCTCAGCGCCGGGGCAGAAGCACGGCCCTCAGCCGCGCCTGCAGCCAGGGTTCCGGCCCCCGGGTGATCAGATAGGCCAGCGTCAGCGTCGCCAGCAGCGTCACCGTCATCAGCAGCGCCGCGTTGCCCACGTAGGGCTCCAGGAACGGCACGAGATACATGCCGAGCGTGAAGTGGCACAGGTAGATCGGGTAGGACATCAGACCCAGCGTCGGCGAATGGCTGGCAAGCGGCAGCGCGCCGATCTTCTGGTTCGCGGTGAGCGAGACATGCAGCGCCACCATCATCAGCAGGAAGATCGCCAGCGGGTAGAGAGAGGCCGCCCCCATGTCGGCCTTGGCATAGATCTCGCCGATGCCAAAGATCATCGCGATGCGGAAGGTCGTGTTCCGCAGCGGCGTCGGCCCCATCCGGTGGATCGCCGAGAGCGCCATGCCGGCGGCGAAGAAGACCCCGTGATGCAGCAGCACGACCTTGAAGCCGAACCAGCTGAGCCGCGCGTGCAGCGCCGGCGCCTCGATCGCGCTGAGGACATAGAGCGTGAGGAAACCGGCACTCGCCACTGCGAGCACAAGGGCGCCCCAGTCCAACAGCACGGGGCGCGGGATCCGCAGGCGCCCGGCCAGCCAGACCCCGGTGCCGATCACCACGTAGAAGACCGCCTCGACCACGAGGGTCCAGACCACGCCGTCGATGTAAGGCCCTTTCGGGGACAGGAAAAACGCCCGCATCCAGTCCGCCACCCGGTCGCCCACCGGCTCGCCCCAGGCCAGCCGGATCAGCAGCGCCAGCGTGGTGCAGACCCAGAGCGTCGGCAGGATGCGCACCGCCCGCTTGCCGGCAAAGCGCGAGACGCTGCCCTGCCGCAGGCTGGCGGAAATGACGAAGCCCGAGATGACGAAGAAGACCTGCACCCCGACCCATCCGGCCCATGTGATCTGCGACAGCGCGGGAAAGGCGCGTTCGCTCACCGGCGGGTCGAAGATCGGGGTCGCCGCGCCGTAGGTGCCCAGATGGTAGAGCACGACCATCATCGCGGCGGCGAAGCGCATCAGGTCCATGCCGTAGATATGCCCCTGCACCTTGCTCTCCGACGGCTGTCCCGACACGGCCCCGCCTGCGGCCGCCTCGGCGGGCGGACGGGCCTTGGCCCCGAGGGCGGGCGCGGCGGGAAGCGTCGGGATATCTCGGTGCAGGGTCATGGTCACATCTCCATCACGCGCATTGGATCAACCCGACCGCGGGCAACATCGGCGAGGGCCAGCAGGTTGCCCTTCAGCCGCCCCCAGCGATCGATCCAGGGTTCGGGACAGGGGGTGCGCAGAATGTTCTTGCCGATATTGCCCAGCATCAGGCGATAGGCGCGGCGCGGGGCCAGAGTGCCCTTGCGGATCATGTAGACCGGGTTGACGATCTGGGAGTAGCCCAGCTTGACCCCCGGCGTCCGCCCCGTCTTGGTGCCGAGGTGCACGCCCCGCGTGGCCCCCGCCTTGACGATCCGCCCGTGCGCCGCCAGCCGGCGCGAGAAGTCCACGTCCTCCAGCCAGCCATAGAGCGGCAGGTCCTCGTCAAAGCGCAGCCCCGAGGCAAGCGCCGGACCGACCCGGAAGGCCATGTTGCAGCCATAGCCGTTGTAGACCTCGGCCAGGTCGCCGGTGGCGGGGGTTCTGAGCCCCTCCTCCAGCCGCGTCCGGCCCATGGCGTGATCGAAACCGGCCCCGCCGATGCCATCAGCCAGAACGGTGCCGGTCAGCATGACCACGTCCGGATGGGCGGCAAAGACCTCCTCGCAGCGCGTCAGGTAATCGGGCGCCATCAGGAAATCGTCGTCGATCATCATGACCACGTCATCGGGGCCGCAGGCCTCGATCATGCGATTGCGCTGTTTGGTCAGCCCCTTGGGCCCCTCGAGCACGTCCACCGGGAACGGCAGGTCCTCGAGTGCCCCGGGCTCAAGGTCGCCGGGGCCGCCGACGCTCAACAGCAGGCCATCGGGCTGCCGATCCTGCTGGATCAGGGCCCGGACCGTCTCGGTCAGGATGGGGGCCCGGCCCGTTGTGGCAATTCCGACAAGCAATCTCATTTTGAACACATTCCGGTCAACGTTACGCTCCGATTCGTCTGTTCTAAGGAGGCTAGCAGCGAAGCACCCCTGCTTCCGCCCCCGCGTTCCTCAGTTGCCCCCAGCACCGGAACACAGAGACCGAAGGACAGACCACGATGGCTTATATTGCTGATCTCCCCTACAAAGCCTCCTCCAAGGAAAGCGCTGACGCCTTTGCCGGCCGCATGATGCGCCTTGGCGTTGTCGCAGGCTGCGCGGTCTTCTGGGGCGGCATCGCAATGGCCGTGTTCGGCTGAGACAGCAGGCCGGGGTCCCCGCGGGGACATCCACCGGCAGGCCCCGCAAGTCCGGGGCAAGAGACTGACAGCGCCCCGAGGGGCGTGATGTCGATCTGTCCGCGGGCGAATGCCCCAAGGCGCAAGGCGCCGCGTGACAGGATCGGGACCGTTGCGGTTGTCCCGACAGTGGCGAGAGCGCCAGACCTTCCCCACATGACAGCAGGACCGGCCAAAAGGCGCGCCGAGGCCGATGGGATGGTGCGTCCCTGCCCCGGCTGGATCCTGATGATCCCTCAGTCAGTTCAGTGAGTTACATCGCATCCGGAGGACCCGGGTGAGAGCCTGTCGCTATGCGGGATCAGCGCGCGCCGACCATGAAGAGGACGATCTTGACCGTCTTCGCCATGATCCGCAGGTCCCCGACGAAGCTGTGGGTCTCGACATAGTCGACATCCAGCGCAACCCGCTCGGCGTAGGTCGTGTTCGATCGGCCGGACACCTGCCAGGCGCCAGTCAGACCGGGACGCACGGACTTGTAGGCCTCGAAGTCATCGCCGTAGAAGCGCGCCTCTTCCGCCACCACCGGCCGCGGGCCCACGATCGACATGTCGCCACGCAACACGTTGATAAGCTGGGGAAGTTCATCGAGAGAGCTTTTCCGCAGGAAGTTGCCCAGGACATGCAGGCGCGGGTCTTTCGTCAGCTTGCGCTGCGTGAGCCACTCGTTCCGGATCACTTCGTCTTCTTCCAGAAGCTTGGCAAGCCGGGCGTCCGCATCCCGCACCATGGTGCGGAACTTGAGGCATTTGAACGGCGTGCCGTTCAGCCCTACGCGTTCATGGGCAAACAGGATCGGGCGGCCATCCGCAATCCAGATCACGAGAGCCGTGCCCAGGAGAAACGGTGCAAAAAACAGCAAGGCCGCTGCGGAAAGAACAATATCGGTCAGGCGCTTAGGGTCGAGTTTCCTCGCCCGCGCCAGTCCGTTCTGCGTTGCAAGACGGAGACGGCCGATGGCGCGCTCCTGCTTGAACGAGCTGAGGTGAAAATCATCAACAGACATAGCAGCTGGCCGCCGGGGCGACCCCTTCCTCTCAAATGTGCCCCCACACACCGAACTGGATAACGATGGGTTAACCTGTTGGGAGGATTTGCGCGACTGTTTCGAGATGGACAATCTGTTCCCGTCACAAAAACAATCGGTTTCAGTCACTCCGAGAACACATTCTCGCCACGATCCGGAAACCAATACATAAAGAAAACAAGATGCGACCCGCAACAACTCTTTCGGATAGCGCTCCTATCCGGGCGAAGGCGTTGACACCTCGCGCGTTCGGGCGCTACTCCGGATGCACCTACAGGCCCTTCCCTTACAAAACAAGGACTCCGGCGTTCACGCCCGGGTGAGAAACGCAACGTGACACGCGCCGAAAAAACGACCTCGGGCCAACGGAAGGGCCTCATCGGGTCCGGGGCGATGACAGCGCTGGAGCGCGTCATCTCGCAGGGTTGCCAACTGGCGATCTTCATCATTGCCGCCCGGATCCTGTCCCCGGCCGAGTTCGGCGCCTTCGCCCTCGTGTCCGCGGTTGCCATAATTCTGCTCCGCGTGGCGGAGGTCGGATGGGCGCCTTACATCATGTCGTGGTCCGGTGATTCCCGGGTCCCGCGGCAGGTGCTGGCGCTTGCGATGATCGCGGGCCTCGCCGTCGGCGCCGTCGGCGTGGCGACCGGATATGCCCTGCCCGTCTTCGGTCTGGGGGCCGACACCGGCCATCTCTTCTCGCTGTTCTCGGTCTGGGTCTTCCTCGCCACGATCTCCTCCGCCCAGAAGGGCGTGATGATCTGGGGCAACCGGCTCAAGGCCTCCGCCATCTGCGAGATCACCGGAGAACTGGCCGGCCTGGCGGTCGCGGTCACGGCGCTGCTGAACGGTGCCGGCCTCTTCTCGCTGGCCTACGGGCGGCTCGCCTACCAGACCACCCACCTCGGGCTCAGCTTCGTCTTCACGCGCATGGCCCCGGCCCTCGGGATGCCGAAGGCGGAGCGGCGCGATCTCTGGGCCTTCTCGGCGCGGATGTTCACCAGTCGGCTGATCATCAACGTCCGCCTCTACGTGGCAACCTTCATCATCGGCGGTTTCCTCGGCCCGGCGGCCGTGGGCTACTACCGCGCGGCGGAACGCCTCGTCGGATCGGTCGGAGAGATCGTCTCGGTCCCGACGCAGGTGCTGGCGTGGAACCTGTTCCGGCACGCGCGGGATGAACACGACGGCTCCACCGCCGGTTTCCAGTCCGCCGCCAATGGCTTCTTCAAGATCCTCTCTGCCATCGCCCTGCCGATCTTCATGTGGGTCGCGGTCATGTCCGGGGACATCGTCCATGGCCTTCTGGGCGAGGAATGGCTGCCCGCGCTGCATGTGGTCGCGATCCTTGCCGCCGCGCGGGCCATCGCCCTTGTCGGCGTGGTGACCGAGCCGGTGCTGACCATCGCGGGCGAAGTGGGCCGCCTGCCCTGGCTCACCGCGCGGCTGATGATCGTCACCGTCGTGCTGACGCTCGGCGCCGCCATGACCGGCGGGTTGCTCGCGGTGGCCTGGATGCAGGTGGCAATCGCCGTGATCACCCTCGCCATCACCCTGCCGATGCTGCGCCGCTATGCCGGGATCGACGGGCTGGAGGTGGCGGCCAACTGCAAGCGCCTGCTGCTGCCGCTGGCCGCCGCCGCCGCGATCCTGATCTGGGAGCGCGAGGCCGACCTGCTGCCGCAGATCAATCCGCTGCTCCATGCCTTCGTCATGGCCCTGCCCTCGCTCGTGGTCTACGTTGCCCTGACGCTGATGGTGGAACCCGCGCTGCGTGCCCCGATCCTGGCACGGCTGCGCCGCAGGAAAGGCGCGGCATGAGTATTTTGGGAAAGATGAAGCGCGGGGCGAAGCGCGCCACCGAGCCCATGACCGCCGCCCTTGCGCGGGCCTCTGTCCACGGGCCACGCCCGCCGCGCTTTGCCGGCGCCTTCCCCAGTATCGAGGCGGCACTTGCCTCGCTGCCGAAGGCCTCGCTGGCCGGATACGATCATGACGAGGTGGCCGAGGTCTCCTTCGAGGCGATGACCCGGGTGGAGCTCTGGGATTACCCCGTGTTCCACTGGATCGGGAAGCTGCTGCCCGAGGGCGGCGCGGTGGTGGATTTCGGCGGCCACATGGGCACCAAGCACATCGCCTTCGGGCCCTATCTCGACATGGCGCGCTACGACTGGACAGTCTGCGACCTGCCCGCGATCATCCGGGCCGCCCGCGCGGCGCAGACCGCGGGGCGGCTGCCGGGGCCGATCCGCTTCGAGGAGGACCTCGCCGCCTGCCCCGCGCCCGATCTCTTCCTTGCCTCCGGCGTGATGCAGTACTTCCCCGGCGGGCTCGGCGCCGTTCTGGCGCCGCTGGCTGCACCGCCGGACCGGGTGATCCTGAACAAGGTCGCCCTGCGCGACGGGCCGCAGGTGGTCACGCTGGAGAAGATCGGCGCGTCCCGGGTGCCCTACCAGATCCGCTCCGAGGCGGCCTTCGTTGCCGAGATCGAAACGCTGGGCTACCGCATTGCCGACCGATGGGAGATCGAACCCCTCGCGCACCGCATCCCCACCCATCCGCGACTCGGCGCCAGCCGCAGTACCGGCTTCGTTCTGACACGCTGAGGCCGTTTTCCCGGCGAAACGCCGCCGATTGTCACGGCTGAAATCAACACTCCCCCGACCGGGGCCGAATTGTGCACCACGGGTGCAACTGAGGCGAGAATGTGGCGTTTTCGCGCCGGCGCGCCGCAATTGGCGCAAACAATTTGTTGATTGTCGCGAAATTCCCCCGATTCCACATACTTATGCCCTGATCCCAAGGAATAATCAGCACCTGTAACTATCTGTTTGCCCCGGTTTCGGGTATAAGGTGACGAATTGATTAAACCGCACTTCTCTATTGTTTCCCAGATCGCGCCGCACCGGGGCCATTTCGGTCCTGCGACGGGTCTTCAACCCGCTACGAGGTCCTCCATGACCGTGAAGACTGACCGCAAGCCGGACACGGCAAGAAAGATTGCTGCCCAATTGAAAGCAACCTCTGCGTGTGCGACCGCCTATAACCTCTCCTTCGCATTCAAACCCGCCGCCATGCCGGTGCGCCGGCCCCTGAGGGGGCGCTGATGACCGAGGCTGACCTGCTGCAGCGCTTCGATGCCGCTGCCCCGCTCTATCCCGTCTTTGCCCGCATCGCCGCCGAGCGGGCCGATGCGCCCGCCCTGCTGACCGCTGGCGGCCCGGTCTCCTACGCCGATCTCGCCGCCCGGGCCGAGGCTGCTGCGGGCTGGCTTCTGGATCAGGGCGTCACCCGCGGGGCCTTCGTCGGCTTCCTCGGCGGCCGTTCGGTCGAGGCGATCGTCGCCATGCTGGCCTGTTTCCGCGCCGGTGCCGCCTGCGTGCCGCTGGACCCGACCCATGCGCCGGAACAGCTCTCCTTCATCGCGGGCGACTGTGGGCTGGCGGCCTGTTTCCTCTCCACCGCCCATGCCGATCTGGCGGGTGAGACCCTTGCGGCCGACACGCCCCGCATCGCCCTGAGCGAGGCCGCGGCCTTGCCGCATGTGCCCCGCGACTGGCCCGAAGGGCATGGCGATGACGTGGCCTATCTTCTCTATACCTCCGGCACCACCGGCACGCCCAAGGGGGTGCTGACGCCCCAGCGCGCGGTAACGGCGCTCGTCCTCGACCAGACGCTGACGCAGGTGCGCGCGGACGACGTGATCCTGCATGCCTCCACCATCGCCTGCGACGGCGCGATCTACGACATCTGGGGCGGGCTTCTGACCGGGGCGCAGGTCGCCGTGGTCGAGGCGGCCTTCCCCTCGCTCGACGACGTCGCGGCCGTGATGAAGCGCGACCACGTGACCGTGGCGGGCTGGTACGCGGGCGTGCATCACCTGATGATCGAACATCACGTGGATGCCTTTGCCACCATGCGGCTGTCCATTGCCGGGGGCGACGTGATGTCGCCGCCCCACGCCGCCAAGCTGGTGAAGGCCTGGCCGCAGATCACTCTGTGCAACGTTTTCGGGCCCACGGAATGCACCACCGACAGTCTCGGGCTGAAGGTCACGCCCGAGCTGGCCGCCGCAGGGCCCCTGCCCATCGGGACGCCGCTGGCGCAGACCTCGGCCTTCGTGGTCGATCCGGAGGGCGCGCCCCTGCCAGCGGGCGAAGTGGGCGAGTTGGTCATCGGCGGCCCCGGCGTGGCGCTCGGCTACCACGGGCGGCCCGAGAAGACGGCAGAGGTCTTCATCGCGGACCCGCGTCCCGGCCATGACGGCACCGTCTATCGCACCGGTGACCTGGCCCTGGAACGCGCCGACGGTGTCTTCGAATTCCACGGTCGCGCCGACCGTCAGGTCAAGCTCGCCGGTCGCCGGATCGAGCTCGACGGGGTCGAGCATGAGATCCGCACCGCGCCCGGCGTGGCCGATGCCATCGTCGACGTGACGGGCAGCGGCGAGGCGAAGCAGATGGTCGCCTTCCTGCGCCCCGAGGCCCCCGTCACCGACGCGGCCGCCTTTACCCGCGCCGTGCTCGCTCATGCCGCGCAGAGCCTGCCGGAAACCACGCTGCCCCGCACGCTGCACCTGCGCGACAGCTTCCCGCTGACGCCCGCGGGCAAGGTCGATCGCCGCGCCCTGCGCGAGAGCCTGCCCAAGGCCGCCGCCCCCGCGCCCCATGCCAAGGCACAGGGCATCCGCGCCATCGTCGGCGCGGTCTGGGACGAGATCCTGCACTGCGGCCCGGTCGCGGACGATGTCACCTTCTTCGAGGCCGGTGGCACCTCCATGGACCTGATCCGCGCCCATGCGGCTCTGGAGAAGCGGCTGGATACGAAATTCTCCATCACCCTGCTCTTCGAAGTGCCGCGTTTCGGCGCGCTCTGCGACCGGCTGGCCAAGGCCGCGCCCGAGGTCTCGGGGCCGCTGCGTGCCCGGGTGAAGGCCAACGAGCCCATCGCCATCATCGGCATGGCGGGCCGCTTCCCCGGGTCCAAGGACATCGCCGCATTCTGGGAGCACCTGAAGGCGGGCGACAACCTGATCCCGCAGTTCTCGCCCGAGGAGATCGAGGACGATTATTCCCCCGCCGAACGCGCCATGGCCGCCTATGTCGCCGCCCGCCCGTGGCTGCCGGATGTGGATCTCTTCGACGCGAAGTATTTCAACATGCTGCCGCGCGAGGCCAAGGTGACGGACCCGCAGGGGCGCATCTTCCTCGAGGTCTGCCACGAGGCGCTGGAACAGGCCGCCCTCGACCCCGCCCGCTATCGCGGCGCCGTGGGGGTCTATGCCGGGTCGACCCAGTCGACCTACCTGCTCAACAACGTGCTGCAAAGCCGGGCCGAGCTGGATCGTTTCCTCACCGGGTTCCAGGTCGATGATTACACCCAGCTGACGGGCAACGACACCGACAGCATGGCGACGCGCATCGCCTACCGCCTTGGCCTTACCGGGCCTGCGCTCTCCGTGAACACCGCCTGCTCCACCTCGCTGGTGGCCATCGGTCAGGCCGTGGCCGCGCTGCGCGGCGGGCAGACCGACGTGGCGCTTGCCGGCGGGGTCTCCATCACCTTCCCGCAGAAGCGCGGCTACATGGCGATCGAGGGTGGCATGGCCGCGCCCGATGGCGTCTGCCGTCCCTTCGATGCAGAGGGCGCGGGCACGGTCTTCGGCCATGGCGCCGGGGTGATCGTGCTGAAACGCCTCTCCGATGCGGAAGCCGATGGCGACAATATCCTCGCGCTGATCAAGGGCGTGGGGCTGAACAACGACGGTGCGGACAAGATCTCCTACACCGCGCCCTCTGTCACCGGGCAGGCCATGGCGATCCGCATGGCGCATCAGGATGCCGAGGTCGAGCCGGGCTCGGTCTCCTTCGTGGAATGCCACGGGACGGCCACGCCGCTTGGCGACCCGATCGAGATCGAGGGGCTGACGCAGGCCTTTGCCGGGTCCTCCACCCCCTGCGCGCTTGGCGCGGTGAAGGGCAATATCGGCCACATGGACGCCGCAGCCGGCATCATGGGCGTGATCAAGACAGTGCTGGCGCTGCACCACAAGCAAATCCCGCCGGTCGCCAACTACCGCGCGCCGAACCCGCGCATCGACTTCTCGCAAGGCCCCTTCTTCGTGGCCGATCACCTGATCGAGTGGGAGAGCGACGGCCCGCGCCGCGCCGGTGTCTCGTCCTTCGGGGTTGGCGGCACGAACGCGCATATCCTGATGGAGGAGGCCCCGGCCCCTGCCGTTCAGACGCCCGCGATGGACCGGCCGCAGGTGCTGCCGCTCTCCGCGAAATCGCCAGAGGCGCTCTCGCAGATGGCCGCCGAACTGGCCACGGCGCTGGAGGCCGAGGACGCGCCCGCGCTTTCCGCCGCCGCCTTCACGCTGCAGGAGGGCCGACGCGCCCATCCGCTGCGCCTGACCGTGGCGGCCAGCACCAATGCCGAGGCCGCGGCCGCCCTGCGCGCCGCGCCCAGCCCCCGCAAGCCCGCGCCACAACAGGTGCCGCAGCTGGTCTGGATGTTCCCCGGGCAGGGCTCGCAGTTCCCCGGCATGGGCCGCGGCCTCTATGAAAGCGAACCCGTCTTCCGCGACACGATCGACGAAGGCGCCGCCCTGCTGGAGCCCCTTCTGGGCCTCGACATCAACCAATTGCTCTGCTTCGGCGAGGTCTCGGATGCCGAGGCCGCGCGTGCCCTGCGCGACACCAGCCTGACGCAGCCTGCGCTCTACCTGACGCAGGTGGCCAATGCCCGCCTGTGGCTGTCGCGCGGGATGACCCCGGACCGGATGATCGGCCACTCGGTCGGGGAATTCGCCGCCGCCACCGTGGCCGGCGTCATGTCCTTCGCCGACGGGCTGCGGATCATCGCCGAGCGTGGCCGCCTGATGCAGGACCTGCCCGGCGGGGCCATGCTGGGCGTGAAGGCCAAGGCCGAAGACATCGCGCCCTTCCTGTCCGACAGTGTCCAGCACGCCGCGCGCAATGCGCCCGGTCTGCAAGTGCTGGCCGGTCCCTTCGATGCCATCGAAGCCGTCGAGGCGCAGCTGACGCAGGCCGGTCTCGCCTACTCGCGGCTGCACACCTCGCACGCCTTCCACTCGGCCATGATGGACCCGGTGGTCGCGCCCCTGCGCGAGACCGTGGCGAAGATGACGCTCGCCGCGCCGCAGATCCCCGTCACCTCCTCCGTGACCGGCGAGGAGCTCGGGGCGCAGGCCACCGATCCCGGCTACTGGGCCGCGCAGGCCCGCGCCTGTGTCGACTTCCGCGCAGCCCTCTCTGCCGCCGCCGAGGGTGCGGTGCTGATGGAGATGGGCGCGGGCACCACGCTTTGCGCCTTCGCCCGCCAGACCCTGGGTCGCGACCATGGCGCAACGCCCGTCCAGACCCTGCCGGATCATTCCCGCGCCGGTGAGGATGCCCTCGTCTCGGCGCAGGCCGCCGGCCAGCTCTGGTCGCCGGGCCTGCCCCTCGACTGGGCGAAACTCGGCCCCCGCGATGCCCGCCGGGTGCCGCTGCCGACCTATGCCTTCCAGCGCAAATCCTACTGGATCGAGCGGAAGGCCCAAGACGCCGCGCCGGTGCAGGCCGCCGCCGCGCCGCCCGACCCGACATTGACCGCGCCGCCCCCGGTGGCCGCCCCGCAATTCCAAGAGCAGTCCATAGAAACAACCGTTGCCAGTGAGCCCCAGATGTCCGCACCTCGTACCGACCGACTGACCACTGAACTGATCGCCCTCTTCTCCACCCTCTCCGGCGAGGATTACACGCCCGAGGATGCGGGGGTGCCCTTCCTCGAACTGGGGCTCGACAGCCTCTTCATGGGGCAGCTGAGCCAGGGGCTCGCCAAGGAATACGGCGTCGAAATCGGCTTCCGCGAGCTGATGGCGAACTGGCCCACGATGGAGGCCCTGGCCGCCCATCTCGACGAGATGCTGCCGCCCGAGGCCGCGCCTGTTGCGGCGCCCGCGCCTGCAGCCCCCGTGGCCGCAGCGCCTGCCCCCGTCGCCGCTGCCCCGGCTTCAGCGCCCATCGCGGCCCCCGTTGCAGCCCCGGCGGTGCCCGCCGCCGCCGGTGACATGGCCGCGCTGATGCAAAGCCAGATGGCCACCATGCAGGCGATCTTTGCCGAACAGATGCGCGCCCTCGGCGGTGCCCCGGCTGCCGCTCCGCAGGCCGCGATCCCCGCGCCCGTGGCGGCCCCGGCCCCGGCACCTGTCGCGGCACCGGCACCTGTCGCCGCCGCACCGGCGGCAACGCCAGCCGAGAAACCGGCCAAGAAAGAGTTCAAGACCGGCCGCGGCGCCTCTGTCACCGGCGGTGAGTTCGACGAAAGCCAGCTGGCCTTCGTGAAGGACCTCTGCGCCCGCTACACGGACAAGCATCCGAAGTCGAAGGCCTATACCCAGCAGTACCGCAAGCCGCTGGCCGACCCGCGCACCGCGGCCGCCTTCCGCCCCGAATGGAAGGAGCTGACCTTCCCCATCGTGGCAGAGATCTCGAAGGGCGCGCATATCACCGACATCGACGGCAACGACTACGTCGACGTGGTGAACGGCTTCGGCCAGACCGCCTTTGGCCATTCGCCCGATTTCGTGGTGGACGCGGTGAACCGCCAGATGGAGCGCGGCTTCCCCATCGGCCCGCAGGCCGACGAGGCCGGGCCGCTGGCCGCGCGCCTGTCGCAATGGCTGGGCCATGACCGGATCACCTTCTGCAACACCGGCTCCGAGGCGGTGATGGCCGCCATGCGCGTGGCCCGCACCGTCACGGGGCGCGAGAAGATCGTGGTCTTCGGCAACGACTACCACGGCCAGTTCGACGAGGTGCTGATCAAGGGCAAGGCGCGCTCGGGCGGGGAGCCCACCGCGCTGCCGATCGCGCCGGGCATTCCGCGCTCGGGCCTCGCCAACATGGTCGTCGTGAACTACGGCGGGCAGGACAGCCTCGACTGGATCACCAACAACATCAAGGACATCGCCGCTGTGATCGTGGAGCCGGTGCAGTCGCGCCATCCCGAACACCGGCCCGAGGACTTCGTGCGCGAGTTGCGCCGCATCACCGCTGACGGCGGCGCGGCGCTGGTGATCGACGAAGTGGTCACCGGTTTCCGCACCTCCAAGACCGGGCAGCAGGGCGTCTGGGGCATCAAGCCCGACATGGCGACCTACGGCAAGGTTCTGGGCGGCGGCATGCCCATCGGCCTGCTGGCGGGGTCGTCGAAGTTCATGGATGCCCTCGACGGGGGCGACTGGCAGTTCGGCGATGACAGCCAGCCCGAGGCGATCCCGACCTTCTTTGCCGGCACCTTCGTGCGTCACCCGCTGATCCTCGCCGCCTTGACCGCCACGCTCGACCACATGGAAACGCCCGAGGGCGCGGCGCTCTGGACCGATGTGGCCGACCGCTGCCGTGACCTTGGCGACCGCATGAAACAGGCCATGACGGATCGCGGCCTGCCCGTGCTGGTCGAACAGTATTCCAGCTGGTTCGTCATCAAGGTGACCGAGGAAGACCCGCGTGCATCGCTGCTCTACCCGCTGATGCGGATGGAGGGCGTGCACATCATGGACGGCTTCTGCGGCTTCCTGACCACGACCCATTCGGCGGCGGATATCGAACGGATCTACACCGCTTTCTGCTCGGCGCTGGATACGCTGCTGGAGAATGGCATCCTCGTGCACCTGCGCGATCCCAGCTGGCAGCCGAAACTGACCGGCGAGCAGCTGAAAGGCATCCCGCTGACCGAGGGCCAGTCCGAGATCTGGATGACCCACCAGATGGGCGGCAAGGCCGCTGCCAGCTTCAACGAGAGTGCCTCGCTTTTCATGGAGGGCCCGCTGAACCAGACCGCGCTGGAAGCGGCGCTGAGCGATCTCGTCGCCCGGCATGATGCCCTCCGCGCGCGCTTTGCCCGGTCGGGCATGTCCTTCGACATCCTCGATGCGGCGCCTGTCACCCTCGACCTGATTGACCTGAGCGGCGCGGCCGAGCCCGAGGCCGCCTACCGCGAGGCTCTGGCAGCCGACGTGGCCGAACCCTTCACGCTGACCGATGCGGACCCTCTGCGCCTGTCGCTCTTCAAGCTTGCCGAGGACAAGCACGTCCTGATCTTCACCGCGCACCACATCATTGCCGATGGCTGGTCCTTCGGGGTGCTCTTCGACGATCTGAACGCGCTCTACACGGCCCATGCCGAGGGCACGTCTGCCAACCTTCCCGCCGCGCCCTCCTTCGCCGCCCATGCGCGCAAGGAAGCCGGCAAGCAACCGGCGGGTGAGACGCTGGCCTACTGGCGCGAGACCTTTGCCGATATGCCCGCCCTGCCCGACCTGCCCACCGACCGCCCGCGCGGCGAACGGCGCGTCCATGACGGGGCCACCGCCACGGCCTTCGTGCCGCTGGACGTGGCCAAATCCGTCCGCAAGGCCGGCGCGAAACAGGGCTGCACCCTCTTCGCCACGCTCTTTGGCGCGTTGCAGATGATGGTGGGCCGGATGGCCGGCACCTCGGACGTCGTGCTGGGCGTGCCCACGGGCGGCCAGGCGCTGCTGGCGAACCAGTCGCTGGTGGGTCACTGCGTGAACTTCCTGCCGGTGCGCGCCGCCTTCGACATGCAGGCCCCGGTGGCCGATCACCTGAAGGCGCTGTCCGGCAAGCTGCTGGAGGCGTTCGATCATCAGGAGATCACCTATGGCACGCTGGTGCGCGCGCTGGAGGTGCCCCGCACCCTCAACCGCCTGCCCCTGACCGAGATCGAGTTCAACGTCGAACGCTACTCCGACGAGGGCGGCATGGCGGGGCTGACGACCCATGTGGAGCCGAACCCCAAGGCGGCGGTGAACTTCGACCTCTTCTTCAACGTCTGCGAAGTGTCGGAGGGGCTGCGCCTCGACCTGCACTACAACAGCCACCTGTTCGACGCCGAAACCGCCGACCGGCTGCTGGCCCGCTTCCGGGGCGTGATGGAGGCGATTGCCGCCGACACCGCGCAGCCCGTGGCCGCCCTGCCGGTGCAGGACGCGGAAGAGGCCGCCAAGGCCGCGGCGATCAGCGACGCACTGAACGCCACCCACCGTGCCTACGACCTGACACAGACCCTGCCCGCGCTGACCCGCGCCACCGCTGCGACCCAAGCGGGCAATGTGGCCGTGGAATGCGTTGACAGCCGACTGACCCATGCCGAACTGGACGCGAAATCCGACGCGCTTGCCGCGCTGATCCAGTCCAAGCTGGGCGCGACCAAGACCCGCGTGGGCGTGGCCCTGCCGCGTTCCACCGACATGCTGGTGGCGCTGCTGGCGGTGCAGAAAGCGGGCCATGCCTATGTGCCCCTCGACCCGCGCCAGCCCGCAGCGCGCCTGCGCTCGATCCTCGAAACGGCACAGGCCGCAGCCGTGGTCACGCTGGACGCCGCGCCCGAGTATGCGGAGGGCCTTGGCCTGCCGCTGATCTCGCCCGCCGAGGCAACCGCCGGGGCGAAGCCCACACCGGTCGCGCTCGAGGCCGAGGACCCGGCCTACGTCATCTTCACCTCCGGCTCGACCGGCACGCCCAAGGGCGTGGCGATCCCGCACCGCGCGGTGGTGAACTTCCTGCATTCCATGGCCGAGGCACCGGGCTTCACCGCCGAAGACACGATCCTCTCGGTCACCACCGTCATGTTCGACATCGCGGTGCTGGAGCTCTACCTGCCGCTGATCACCGGGGGCAAAACCGTCATCGCCACCACAGAGGAGGTGATCGAGGGCTTCCCGCTGGTCAAGCGCATGGCGCAGGGTGACATCACCGTCATGCAGGCCACGCCGACGCTTTGGGACATGCTGCTGGACGCAGGGCTGAAACCGGCCGCCGGTCTCAAGATCCTCGCAGGTGGCGAACCCCTGCCGCAGGACCTCGCCGACAAGCTGCGCCGGGACGGGGCCACGCTGTGGAACATGTACGGCCCGACCGAGACGACGATCTGGTCGACCGTCAAGCAGATCGACGGCGTGGTCAGCGCAGGCCACCCGATTGCCAACACCACGCTGCACATCCTCGATGAGCAGGACCGCCCGCTGCCCGTGGGCACCGTGGGGGAGCTGAACATCGGCGGCGACGGTCTGGCGCTTGGCTACTACAACCGCGCCGATCTGACCGAGGCCGCTTTCCGCCCCGTCACGATCGACGGCACGGCACAGCGGCTCTACCGCACCGGGGACCTGGCGAAGATCACCGCCGCCGGTGAGGTCGAGATCCTCGGCCGGATTGACACGCAGGTGAAACTGCGCGGCTTCCGCATCGAACTGGGCGAGATCGAGACCCGGCTGCGCGCCTGCGAAGGCGTCGACAAGGCCGCCGTCGCGCTGAAGGCCCGGCCCAACGGCGACAAGCAACTGGTGGCCTATATCGTGCCGTCAGGTGCCGCGCCGGAGGCCGCCGCGCTGTCGGCCACCCTGGCCGATACATTGCCCGACTACATGGTGCCGCGCGCCTACGTGACGCTCGACGCCCTGCCCCAGACCGCCAACGGCAAGCTCGATCGCAAGGCCCTGCCCGAGCCGGTCGAGGCGGTGCAGGCCGCGCCCGCCGCAGCCCAAGCCCCAGCCACCGAGACAGAGACCCGGCTGGCGAAAATCTGGGCCGATGTGCTGGGGCTGGAGAGCGTCGGCGTCACCGATACGCTCTATGCCATGGGGGCCGACAGCCTGATGGTCTTCCGCATCGCCGCGCGCATGCTGGACGAGGGGCTGAACCTCGAGGCCAAGGACATGCTGGCCCATCCGACGATCCGTGAACTGGCGGCCTTTGCCGACAGCCGCGGCGATGCGGACGCGCCCAAGCGGCCCTCCCTGCGCGACTTCCGCAAGGGCGCCCGCCGGAACGAGGTGAAAGCATCATGAGCACGCCCACCGCAAAGACCCCGCAGGGGATCGTCGCCGAATTCCCGGCCTCGGCCACGCAGAAGCGCTGCTGGTTCCTCGACCAGATGCGCCCCGGCAACCCGGCGCTGAACGTCGCGGTCCGCTGGGAGCTGCGCGGCAATGTCTCGGCCAAGGTGCTGGAGGAGGCGTTCCAATACGTCATCGCCCGCCACGAGGTGCTGCGCACCCGACTGGTCGAGGGCGAGGATGGCCCGGTGCAGCAGGTCGCAGCCGCGGTCGAATTCAAGCTCGACCAGGTGGACATCCGCGCCGCCGTGCAGGGCGATCCGCTGCTGCGGGTCGATGCCATCGCCCGCGAGAACGCCGAACGCCCCTTCGACCTCTCCAAGGCCGGCCTGCTGCGCGCCACGCTGGTGCGCTTCGAGGCCGACCGCGCCATGCTGCTGATCGTGGCGCACCAGAGCTGCTTCGACGGCTATTCCATCGGCGTGCTTGGCCGCGAGATCGGCATCGCCGCCGATGCGATCAACCGCGGGGTGGAGCCCGACCTGCCCGAGCTGCCGCTGCAATACGGCGACTATGCGCTCTGGCAGCAGGAATACCTCGCCTCCGGCGTGCTGGACGAGGAGACGGAATACTGGACCGCCGCGCTCCATGACATGCGCTATTTCGAGATCGAGCCCGACCGGGCCCGCCCCGCCGTGCGCTCGGTCGAGGGCGCGCAGGTCGACATGGACCTGCCGCCCGACTTCGGCGACCGGCTGGCCAAGGCCGCGCAGGCGCGCGGCATGTCCACCTTTGCCTTCGGCTGCGCGGTCTTCTCGGCCGCGCTGCAACGGATGACCGGCGAAAGCGACGTCAGCTTCGGCAGCCAGATCGCGGGCCGCAACGATGTCGACCTCGAGCCGCTGATCGGCGTCTTCATCAACAACCTCGTGCTGCGCTTCGACGTGGACCCGGCGAAAACGTTTGCCGCCCATCTCGATCAGGCCAGGGCGGTCGTCACCGGGGCGCTCAGCCACCAGACGATGCCCTTCAACCAGCTGGTGCAGGTGCTGAACCCGGTCCGCGATGCGGGCCGCAACCCGCTGATTTCGATCAACTTCAACCTCCAGACCGTGTTCATGAAGACGCAGGAGTACGAGGGCTTCTCGCTGCGCTCCTCGCCCAGCCATGCGCCGGGCGCGGTCTATGACATGGACGTGGCCGTCATCGGGCGGCCCACCGGCTGGCAGATGAATGCGGAATACCAGTCGCAGCTCTTCGAGGCCGAGACGATCGCCGCCTTCCTCGACCTGCTGGCGCAGGCCTTCGAACAGGCCTTCGCCGAGGCGGAGGCGCCGATTGCCACGCTGCCCCTGCCCGAACGGCTTGCCAACAGGCGCGACCGGTCCTCGCGGGCGCTCTCGCGGGTCGAAGAGGCGCTTGCCGCCCATGCCTACGTGGCCGAGGCCGCCGCGATCTCGGACGGGACCGAGACCTATGGCTTCGTCACCCCCGCGCCCGGCACGACCGTGGCGCTGGAAACCCTGCCCGAGGTGCTGATGGATCACCTCGCCCAGAAGCTGGCCGAGGCCGACATGCCGCGCGGTGTCTCGGTTCTCGCCCTGCTGCCGCGCAAGCAGAACGGCGCGTTGAACCGCGCCCTGCTGCGTCCGCCCGCGCAGCGCCGTGACGCCGCCCGCGCCTCGCGGCGTGCCGTCGATCCCGAGGTCGCGGCCCGGATTCGCGGCATCTGGCAGGAGCTTCTGGGGCTGGAGGCGGTGCCCGACACGGCCAGTTTCTTCGACCTCGGCGGCGACAGCCTGCTGACGGTGCGGATGCTGACCCGCATCCGCGAGGCCTATGGTCTCGAACTGGGGATCGCCACGGCCTATGAATATCCCACGCTGACCACGCTGACCGGCGCGGTCTGGGAGCGGCTGAACGCCAAGGCAGAGGCCACCCCGGCCGAGCCCGACTGGCGCATCCTGCCGCTGCGCAAGGACGGCGCGGGCGTGCCGCTGATCTCGGTCAACAACGCGGCCACGCCGATGGCGCTTGCACAGGACGGCCCCACGCCGCGCAAGGCCACCTGCGTGCGGCTCTTCGAGGGCGATCACGGTCTCGACCAGACCGACCGCAGCTTCGAGGAGGTGGCCCGCGCCTATGCCGACCTCGTCCGCGAGGCGCAGCCCGAGGGGCCCTATCTCTTCTACGGCAACTGCGTGCACGGCAACCTTGCGCTGGAGACCGCGCGCATCCTCCATGCCGAGGGCGCGGAGATCGCGGGCGTGGCCATGAAGGACGTCTGGGAGCCGGGCTATGCCGAGGCGCTCCTGAAGGACCCCAAGATGCGCAAGGCCGAGAAGTGGCAGGCGCTGCGCAACCGCATCCGCATGGTGCGCGAGGGCGAGATGTCCTTCTGGGCCATGCTCGACATGTACCGTGTCGCCCGCAAGACCGGGATCGTCCATGCGGCCGAGGCGCTCGGCCTCTACAATCGCGCCCATGCCTCCGACCTCGAGGAGGAGCAGCAGCGCGCGATCAGCTACCTCTCGAAGGCGCGCGATGCCTACCGGCCTGCGCCGGTGGACTTCCCCGTCCTCCACGTGGTAACCGAGATCACCCCGCAGGGCAGCGGCTTCTCTCCCTCCATCGGCTGGGAGAAGGTCGTGGCGGAGGGCCAGCTGAAGACGGTGCATATCCCCAAGGTCAGCGTCGTGGGCAACAAACGGTCGGGGACCGAGGCCTTCGCGCGGGAGATCGAGACCTTCCTCGCGGAACGGGACGCGGCCCGCTGAGGCCCGCGTTGGGGCGCTCACTTGAGCTCTCAGCGGGGCAGCGGCAGCTGTCCCTCGCGGATCGTCAGGCGCGGAACGGGACATCCCCGTCCGCGCCCGGCACACAGGGCCAGGGCGCCCGCCATCCCTTTTCCGGTGTCGAGGTCGGTCAGCGACCAGTCGGTGGGCCCACCCGGGGCCAGCGGCGTCTCGATCCGGGTGATCGCCGCCCCTGCGCCCGGCGCCTGCGTCACGTCGAAATCGCTGAGCGGCATCGAGAGGCCCGGCCCCACGGCCTTCACCACCGCTTCCTTGCGGGTCCAGATCCGGAAGAAGGCCCCCTGCCATGCGGCGCTGCCCACCTCGGGCATGGCCGCCACCTCGTTGGGCGAGAAGAAGCGCGCGGCGACCATGGGTTCGACCTCGCGGTGGGCCTCGATGTCGAGGCCCAGCAGAAGCCCCTCGGGCGGCGCGGCACAGATGGCAAGCGCGGCCCATCCGCCCGCATGGCTGAGGTTGAAGAGCGGCCCGCCCGCCAGCGAGGGCTTGCCCTCGGCGTTGTAGTCGAAGCGCAGCGCATCGGCAGGCTGGCCGGTGTATTGGCCGAGGATCTCCCGCAGGCGCCCACGCGCGACGGTGAAGGAAGCCCCATGCCCGGGCCGAACGAAGCGGTCGGCCCGCGCCACCTCGTCGGGCGAGAGACAGGCGCGATAGCCGCCTTCGTCCCCGGTCAGCGGCCAGAAATACAAGTCGATATCGATCACGTCCGCCATTCCCCTCGGCCCGGCCCGCAGGATAGACTGCCCCGCAAAGGCCGGTCGAGAGCTAGATGAAGAAGCGCATGATATCCATAGCCTTGCTGGGCCTCGGAGCCCTTGCCGCCGGTGCCGTCGCCTATGCGACGCTCGGCGATCCGCGCGGTGACCTCTGGCGCCTGCGCCAACACCAGAAGCAACGCGCCTTCCTGAAGGAGCTGAGCCCCGCCACCCGGCAGAGCGACCTCATGATCCCGATGCGCGACGGGATGCGGCTGGCCACGGACCTCTACCTGCCCGCAGACGGGGCCGAAACGCGCGCCGCCGTGCTGCTGCGCCTGCCCTACAACAAGAACGCCTTCGGCTCGGTCCGGCACTACGTGCCGATCTACCTTGCGCGGGGCTATGCCGTGGTGGTGCAGGACATGCGGGGGCGCTACGGCTCCGAGGGGGTCTTTGCCCCCTATCCCAACGCCGCCACCGATGGGGCGGACGCGCTGGACTGGATCACCCGGCAGGACTGGTCCGACGGTCAGGTCGCCACCATTGGCTGTTCCGCCTTGGGCGAGAGCCAGATCGTGCTGGCCGCGCACCGTCCCCCCGCGCTGAAGGCCATCGTGCCCATGGGCGCGGGCGGCGCGATCGGCACCGCCTTCGGCACCTACGGCGCCTTCGGCTTCTTCGAGGGCGGGATCTTCGCGCTCGCCTCCGGTTTCGGCTGGTTCGCCACCGAGGGCGGCAAGAGCAGCGCCCATATGGGCAGCCCCCGGATCGACTATGCCACCGCCCTGCGGACCCTGCCGCTGCGCGATGCCGTGGCCGCCGCCCGGCCCGATCCGACGGATTTCGAGGCCTTCCTCGACCACTTCGAGGAGCCGGAATTCTGGAACCTCGAGGGCTTCATCTCGGATCAGGACCGGTTCGAGACCCCCGCGCTCATGGTGGACAACTGGTATGACGGCGCGCGCGAGACCCTGCTGATGAGCCGCCAGATGCGCCGCACGGCCCCCGATCAGCACGTGATCATCGGGCCCGGCACCCATTGCGAGGCCGAGGCCCCCTTCGACCGGGGCCGCGTGGGCGACCTGCCGGTGACCGGCGAGGCGCTGGATTTCGACGAGATCTTCGCCCGGTTCATCGACGCACAGACCGGGCGCGGCCCGGGGCCCGACCTGCCGCCCTACCTCGTCTACGTTCTTGGCGCCGACGCATGGCGCGGGGCCGAGGACTGGCCGCCGCAGGACACGACCGCGCGGGTGTTCCACCTCGCAGGCGACCGGCTGGCGGCGGATGGCGCGCCGATGGCGCCGCGGTCTTTCGTCTCCGATCCCGCCGATCCGGTGCCGACGCTGGGCGGCGCGATCTGCTGCACCGGCGATCCGGACCTGAAGACCGGGCCCATCGACCAGCGGCCCATCGAGGGGCGCGCGGACCTGCTGCTCTTCACCTCCGATCCGCTGGAGGCGCCGCTGGTGCTGGCCGGTCCGATGCGGGCCGAGGTGACGGTGGCGGTGGATGCGCCCGACGCGGACCTCGTGCTGCGGCTGACGGATGTGGCGCCGGACGGGATGTCGCGGACGATCCAGGAGGGCGCCCTGCGGCTGCGCTATCGCAAGGGCTTCGATGCGCCGGACCTGCTGGAGCCGGGCGTGCCGGTGACCGTTTCGGTGGACCTGCGGGACATCGCCTACCGGCTGGAGGCCGGGCACCGGCTGCGGCTGCACGTAGCGGGATCGTCCTTCCCTCGGCTGGCGCGGAACCCGCAGACCGGCGGCGATCCCTATCGGGAGACGGAATTGCGCAAGGCCGAGATCACGGTGCTCGGCGGACGGGTGATCTTGCGGGAGTGGTGAGGACGGCGTTGCGGGCGGCTGGTCAGGGCAGCGCGATCCTGTCGGTCGATTTTGGGCGTCCGCCGGGAGACTAGGCAAAACCCGTGGCCCTGACACGGTCTTCCCTCCCGATCTACCACGCAGGGCAGCGCCGTCCCGCGGGGTGGCGCATAAGCGCCGGTCGTCATTGGTGCGCCATTGGTCCGAACCCCAATGGCGACGGGCGGCGGGTCGGCGCTGCCCGGCCTATCGGCCGGGCGGGTGGTGGATGGAGAGTGCAGAGCTGGAATTGGCTGGTGCAAAGCGGTGCGCTTTGGGCCGACACTATACGGGGCATTTTGGATCGGCACTTTGCGGGCGGGGCACTTCTAGCAGCGGCCACGATCCATGAAGCGGCCACGCGGACACGCACCATACGGGACGGTGATCCCGTCTCGCCCACCGTTCAGCGGAAAGCAGACGACAGCCCGCTCACGCCCCAATCTTCGCCAGGCTCGCCCGGATCCCCGCCTGGAACGTCGCCTCGTCGAACTTCGCCGCATGGGCCACCAGGGCTGCCGGATCTAGGTCGGCCTCAAGCTCGCGCTCGAACCGCTCGACCGCGTCGATCAGCCCCTCGACGTTCTGCTCGCGGTAGAAGACGCCCGTCTGCCCCTCGACCACCGTGTCGAGAATGCCGCCGCGCCCATAGGCGATCACCGGGCGGCCCGAGGCCATGACCTCGACCGGGACGATGCCGAAATCCTCTTCGCCGGGGAAGATCAGCGCACGGCAGCGCGACATATGCTCCTTCAGCACCGAGAACGGCGCCTTGCCGAGGAAGGTCACGTTGTCCCCCGCCTTGGCCTTCAGCGCGTCGCGGGTCTTGTCCGGGCCGCCGATGACCACCAGCTTGCGCCCCATGCGGGTGAAGGCCTCCACCGCCTGATCGGGCCGTTTGTAGGGCGCCAGCTCCCCGGCCCAGAGGTAGAAATCCCCCAGCTCGTCCTTGGGCGCGGGCGCGAAATCCTGCACCGCCACGGGCGGATGCACGATATCCGACTCCCGGCGCCAGTATTTCTTCACCCGGTTCGCCACATGGGTCGAGTTCGAGGCGAAGCCATCGACCCGCGCGGCCGAGGTCACGTCCCAGCCGCGCAGCCCGTGGATCAGCGGCGGCATCAGCGTGCGCGTCAGCAGGCCCGAGCTGTTCCGGTAGGCGTGGTACTGGTCCCAGAGATAGCGCATCGGCGAATGCACGTAGCACAGGTGCGGCGCATCGGGCGGCGCGATCACCCCCTTGGCCGGGCCACTCTCCGAGGAAATGACGAGGTCATAGCCGGTGAGGTCGATCTCCTCCAGCGCCCGCGGCATCAGCGTCAGGTACTTCTGGTAGAGCTTCGGCGCCATCGGCAGCCGCCCCACCCGGGTCTGGGTGATGCGATGCGCGTTCAGCAGGTCACTGGTCTGGCCGGGCACATGGACATGGGTGAAGATGTCCGCCTCGGGAAACATGCGGCAAAGGGATTCCAGCACCCGTTCGCCGCCGCGCATCCCCACCAGCCAGTAGTGGATCAGCGCCACACGGCGGGTGTCAGGCATATTCGGCGTATTCCCAGCTGTAGCTTTCGGGGCTGTTGTTCACGTCCACCAGCGTCATCACGGTGCCGGTCACGGCGATGCCCTGATCGGCCAGCACGCCCAGACCCTGCCGCACGGCGGGCTTCGGCGTGTCGTTCCACTTCACGAGGTAGATCGCGCTGTCCGCCACCTTGCCGAGGACGAGCGCATCGGGCACCGAAAGCAGCGCCGGGCTGTCGATAAGGATCAGGTCATAGACCTCCTTGAGCCCCTCGATCACCGGTTTCATCCAGCTCACCTGAAGCTCGTCCGCATCCGCGGGCGTCGGCTTCTTCATCGAGATCACGTCGAAGCTGAGCCGCGGGTCGGAGTGCACTGCCTGATCCAGCGTGCAGCGGTCGTGGATGAAATCGCCGAAGTCATGCTCCATCCGCAGGCCAAAGCTGCGCTGCACCGAGGCATGGCGCAGGTCACCGTCGAGGACGAGCACCTTGCGCCCGGCCCGCGCGGCCATCTCGGCAAGCGCCATGACCGTGGTGGTCTTGCCCTCGCCGGGCAGCGAGGACATCACGAGGATCGCCTGCGCCCGCTTGGAGGAGCCCAGAAGCGTCGTGCGCAGGTAGCGGATACGCTCGGCATAGGCGCCGTTCGGGCTCTGGCGCAGCTCGTTCACCGCCGCGGCGGACGAGACCCAGGGCCCGGCGGGCAGCGTGGCGAGGATCGGCAGCTCGGTCTCGCGCTCCAGCTCGTCGGGGCGGCGGAAGGCGTTGGAGGTCAGCGCCATGTAGAGCACGGCCGCCAGCCCGCCCAGCATCCCCACCATGCCGCCCATGACGGTCATCAGCTTGGGACGCGGCGCGGAAGGCGCGCCGGGAATGGTCGCGCGCTCGATCAGCTTGGCGTCGGGTTCCTGCAGCTGTTCCTGCGTCTGGGTCACGGTCAGCCGCGACAGCAGCGTCTCGTAGGCGGTGCGCGCGGCAGAGGCCTCGCGTTCCAGCTGGCGCAGGCCGATGGTGGTCTGGGACATCTCGGCCGCCTTGGCCTCGGTCTCGGAGACCTGGTCCCGCATGGTCTGCTCGCGCAGGCGCGCCACTTCCACGTCCGAGCGCATCTGCTCAACGATCCGCAGCACTTCCTTGTCGAGCTGGTCGTTGAACCGGTCGATCTGGTTCTTCAGGCGCACGCGCTCGGGATGTTCGGGGCCAAAGCGTTCGGCCCAGACGGCATCGTCGCGCATCAGCGGCGCTCGTTCGGCGATCAGCTGTTCGATCAGCGGCGAGGTCACGACCTCGGCCACCGCGTCCACACCGCCGGTGTCCATCAGCTGGGTCACGCGGTTCAACTTGGCCTCGGCCGCGACACGGTCGGTCCGGGCCAGGGCCAGCTGGTTGTTCAGTTCCGTCACCTGCTCCTGCGTGGTGGCGAGGCTTCCGCCCTCCGCCTGCAGGGACTGGGTGCGGTATTCCTCGACCTTCTGCTCGGCCAGTTCCACGTCCTGCCGCAGCTGGTCGACCCGGGCGCCGATCCAGTCGGAGGCGCGGGCGGCCTTGCCCTGACGGCTTTCCAGCTGGTCCGCGAGGTACTGGTTGGACAGCGAGTTCGCCAGCAGCATGGAGAGTTCGGGGTTCACCGTCTCGACCCAGATGTCGATGACGTAGCTTTCCCCCTCGCGGGCCACGGAGGTGGCGCGGCGGATCGCCCAGACGAGCGATTCCATGCGCGCCTGTTCCTGCGCCTCGGGCGAGAGCGGCGGCGGGGCATCGGCCCCCAGCAGGCCCTTCACGGTCGACTTGGCGCGGCTCATCAGCGAGGGCGTGGCGAGCGCCGGGTCGATCGGGGCGAGTTTCTCGAGGCCCACGTCGCGGATCACCCGCTCGATCAGCAGGTTGGAGCGCAGCACCGCGACCTCGGAGTTCACCACCTGATCGGTGAGGTCGAGGTTCGAAACCACCTCGGTATCTGTCACCACGCGGCTCTTGCGCGGGTCGAGCATGACCTTCGAGAGCGCGGTGTACTGCGGGGTGATCTGCGAGGTCAGCAGGAAGGCGACGACCATCCCGGCCAGCGTTGTGCCGATAATGATCTTCTTGCGCTGCCAGACGGCGCGCATCAGACCTTTCAGGTCAACGTAATCCGGTTCCTGCTCCGGCGATTTCGGAGAGCGGAACACGACGGGATCGGCATTCAGGTTCATGACCCTGGGGCTCACGGTAGGCTTCCTTGCTCGACAACGGACCCGGCCGGCGCGTGCGCACCGGCGGCTCCCCCGACTGTGTTTCCGGTCCTATTGGCTGGACCTGTGGGGCCTTTGGCCCGGTGATCTTGGCGGCCTTCTGCCCTGGACCGGATGATCCTCAGGCGAAGGAGCTGTACCCAGTTACGGGACAGCCCCGCGAAGAGTTTCACTTATAAAGCTGTTTCTGTCAGAAAAATGGCATGTCGTCAAAGAAAACGCCCTCTGGCGCGCGGTTTCGTGACGCTCCGGTGACAATCGCACCCGACCGGTCGGATTGCGCTAACAGAGGCGTGCAATCCGCCACGAAATGACCTCAGTCGACCGGATCGCTGTGCCCGTAGCGCACCAGCACCCCGCCCCGCGACAGGCCCGCCGCCATGCCGGCCATCAGGAAGAAGGTGATTCCAAGGTCCGGCGTGGCCAGTGTCAGCATCCCCGAGACCAGCATCGCCAGCCCCCCGGCCTTCAGCCCCTTGATCACCGCATCGCGGCGCGGATCATCGGTGCGGCGCGGCAGGCGCATCGTGGCCCCGAGGAAGAAGGCCCACAGCGCCGTGCCGATCACCCCCAGCGAGGCCATGACCGCCAGCAGCCAGTTCGACGCCCGGACCGATCCCAGCCCCGCCCCCAGCATCCCGGTGTCGAGGAAATTCTTCCACGCCTGCGTGTTCCAGCTCATCCGTTCCACCCCGGACTGGCTGTCGAGCTTGTCGAAGAGCGTGCGGTCGAGGTAGGCGGTCACCGGTTCGACCATGTGGTAGGCGGCAAAGATCGCGATCGCGGCGAACCACGCTCCCATGATCCCGAAGATCAGCGCCGTCGCCGCCCGGCGCGGCACGTTCGGCTTGAGCCCGGCCACCATGTGCCACAGCGCCAGCGTCATCAGGAAGACGACGAGCGCGACGTAGGCCGAGGAGGAGGTCGAGCGCAGCAGCACGACGCCGGTCATGATCAGCGCGAAGCCCGCCCGCTTGGAGTGGGTCCCGTTGATCCAGTAGAGCAGCCAGAAGCCGAAGAGCCCGAGCGAGAAATAGCCGAAGGAGGAGGCTTCCGGGAAGCCGCCCACCATGCGCTTGATCCCCATCATCCGGTGCTCGAAGAGCATGGCGTAATTGGCGGATCTCAAAGGCTCCAGCAGGAAGGTGGTCCCGGTCATCCCGGTCAGCAGATCGAGCCAGCCCATGCCCACGTGCACCACCGTCGCCGTGCCCACGGCCTTGAGCGCGAGGTCGGCGGAGGGGCGCATCCGGAAGAGCACCGCCATGGCGTAGAAGGCCATGCCCCCCAGCAGTATGCGGAAGAGCTGCGTCAGGTTGCCGTTCGTGGGCCGCAGCGGGACCGAGATGATGCCCCCGTCGTTGGCCGAACGCGAGAGCGAGAAGACCTCGGTCTGGCCCGCGAAAAGACGCGGAAAGAAGAGCGTGGCCACGATGGAATAGACCAGCAGCAGCAGCAGCCAGAACCCGGGCTGGAACGGCCGCATCGCCCCGGCGATCCGCGCCATGCCATAGGGCGTCAGGCAGAGCAGCGCGAACAGCGTCAGCGTGGCAAGGTCGAGCAGCAGGATCGAGGCCCCGCCCGCCGCCGGCAGGTTGAAGGCCGCCGCCGCCCCCAGGGGCGTCATCGCCCAGAACAGCGCCATCCCCTTGTAGGGACCGCGCCAGATCAGCACCCCGCAGACGATCAGGGCAATCAGGGTGCTGGGGACGAACTGCAATCAAACCTCCGGGCGGACTTTGCGCGACCATAGCGGCGATGCCCCCCGATGGGCAGCGAATTTCTCATCACCGGGTGTGTCCGGGGCCCGCGGCTGTGCCATGCTTGCAGCACCCCCATTTGCGCGGCAGTCTTCCAAGGCCGGTCCGTCAGGAGAATCGCCGCGCCCCGCTCACAGGTGCAGGCGGTCCCTGCGCGCCGGATCAGAAACGGGCCATCCGCCCCCGGGGAGACCTTGCCGCATGACGTCCGGCCAAAACCGTGTTTTCCTCACCTCCCGCGTGGCACCGCGCCGCGTGCAGGCGCTGCGCTGCGCCTCCGCCCGGGTTGCGGCCCTGATCTGCCTGTCCCTTGCCACCGTCCTGCCGGCCACCGCCCCCGCGCAGGAGGTGTCCGGGAAACCCGAACAGGCCGCCGCGACACGGCCGCCGCGCATCGGGCCCGACCTCGCCGCGGCGTCGAACTTCGGCCAGGGCTGGCGCCCGGATCTCTACGACGCGGCGATCTCGCTTGGCGTCAGGGACTTCCGCGACGCGGTCTACTGGGACCGGGTCGAGACGGCGGGCGCCTACAACTATGCCGCCGAGCGCGACAGCTACCCCCGCCTTCTGCCCCATACCGGTGCGCGGATGAGCCTGACCGTGAACAACGGCCACCCCGATCACCAGGAGGGGCTGACCCCCAGCACCCCCGAGGCCATCGCCGCCTTTGCCCGCTTCGCTGCCCGCACCGTCACCCGCTATCCTGCGATCCGCGCGGTGGAGGTCGGGAACGAGGTGAACTCCGCCAATTTCGTCGCGGGCCCCATGGCAGAGGCACCGCTGGCAGAACGTCCCGCCTATTCGCTGGCGCTGCTCAAGGCGACCCATGACGCGGTAAAGACCGCACGGCCCGAGGTGCAGATCCTCGGCGGCGGGCTGCATTCGATCCCGACGGCCTGGCTCTCGCGGCTCTTCGCCCTCGGCGCCGGGGAGTACATGGATGCGCTCGCGCTGCACCCCTATGACACAGCGCCCGAGCAACTGGTGCGGCAGGTCGACTGGATGCGCCGCATCCCGGGGCTGGAGGCGATGCCGCTGCAGATCACCGAATTCGGCACCACCGACGCCGATGCGGCGCCCGGCCTGCTGCTGCGCTCGCACTGCCAGATGGCGCTTGCGGGGGTGACACGGGCGGCGTGGTATCCGCTGCACCCCCGGGGCGACGGTCTGGAGCCGCTGCTGACCGAGGCCGCCCGGCCGACCCACACGGGCCGTGTCTTCCACTTCGCGCAGGCCCGCTTGTCCGGCCGTGCGGTCACCGATGTCGCGCCCGATCCCTTCACCTATGGCTGTCTCTACAAGGGCGGCGCGCTGCTGCTCTGGGGCGCCCCCCGCGAGGTGATCCCCGCCGCCGGGATGCAGCGGCTCGACGTCGAAGGCCATCCGCTGCCCACGGGCCCCGTGGAACTGGATGCAGCGGAGCCGCTGATCCTCGTACCGCGCCCCGACGTGCCCGCGCCGCGCAGCCTCGCCGATGCCGTGACCCTGCGCCCGCAGACCTGCCTCGCCGACAGCTTCGACCAATTCGACCTCGCCAATACCGGTGCGTTCGAGGTGCTGGCCACGAACTGGACCGGCACGGCGCCGCTCACCGCCCGCGAGGGCCAGTGGCGCGAGGGCGTGCCCTGGGTGCCCTACCTCGGGCTCGAGAGCGACGCCGAGGTCCGTGTCCTGCCCGAAAGCCTCTATCCCGGCGGCTCGGAGGCGCTGATCTTCCGTCATGTCGCGCAGGCCGAGGGTCCGGCCACGCTGCACATCGCCCTGCGCCCGGCCGAGCGCAGCGACGACGGCGTGACGCTGGCGGTCACCCTGAACGGGGCCTCCCTGCTGGAGACCACGGTGGAAGAGGCGTTCGAGCGTGACCTGCCCGTGACCCTCGCCCCGGGCGACGTGCTGGAGCTGCACATCGGCCCCGGTGCCACCGTGCGCGGCGACGTGACGGCCTATCGCTTCACCCTGACCGCAGGCTGACGCCGTCACCCTGCCCCGACCGCCCTCAGGCGCAGGCCAGCAGCCGGTCGATCGCGTCCCAGGCCTCGGCCAGCACGCGGGCGTGGCGGTCGGCGTCGATGCCCCGGGCCATGGCGGCCTCCAGCACCCCTGCCACCGCCTGCCCCCCGGCCTCCGCGGCGCCGACGAAGGCCGCTTCCTGTCCGACGGAGGCAAAGAAGCTCTCCACCTTGCGGTCCCAGCCGAGGCCCACCACCGGCAGGCCGTAGGAATGGGCGATGATGCAGGCGTGCAGCCGGTGCGCCACCACCGCGTCGAAACCCGCCACCAGATGCGCCAGCTCTTCCGGACGGGTCGGCACCGATGCCATGGTCAGCGCGCCGGAGGACACGAACTCGGCCAGCTCCTGCCCCAGGCGATGCTGGAAGGCGCCGTCCTCCTCCGCCCCGTTGCTGAAGAGCGTGACCCGGTGGCCCGCCGAGATCAGCGCTGTGACAAGGTCCCGGTGCAGCGTGCTGCCGCCCGCCACCTCCGCATCGGCGTGATAGGCTAGCAGCGCCGGATCGGTGCAGCAGATGCCGACCCCGCCGGGATGACGCGCGGGCGCGCCGTAGCAGGCCGCCGCCAGCAGCCCCGGATCGCGGGTCAGCACGGCCTGCGGCGCGGGATTGCCGGTCTGTGCGCGCCAGGCCTCGATGGAGGGCGCATCGCGCAGCCCCACCATCCGCAGGTCCGTCGCCAGCAGGTCGAGGAACAGCGCCCGGCCCTTCGGCGTCCAGTTCTTCGACACGCCGGCCCCGAAAATCGCCGCCGGCACGTCCCCCGCGCGGATCGCCCGGGCCACGGCAGAGAGCTTGATGCAGAAATTCAGATCGGCGTCCGAGAGGATCTGCCCGCCCCCCACCACGGCAAGGTCCGCGCCCTCCAGCTCCTGCTGCCAGCCTTCCGCGAACCGCGCGACCATCGGACCCAGCTTGGCCAGCACGACCCGCTGGCGCAGGGGCAGCGGCATCATCCCCAGCAGCTTCATCACCAGCTGGCGGTTCTTCACCACCACCTCCTCGAAGCCCTGCCGGCCCGAGATGTCGACCGTCACCACCTCGGCCCCCGGCGCGCGGGTGACGATCCCATGGGCGAGGCATTCCGCGATGATCCCGTCGCCGAGATTGGGGCTGTAGTGCAAACCGAACTGAACGACTTTCATCTCACCCTCTCGACACAAGACCGCCACAGGCTTACCGCAAGGTCACAGATGCTGCCCCGTCTTGCGTCCCCCCCTTGCGGTTCTTTTGCGAAAGGTTGCAACATCGACACGCATGGCCCCCGCGCCGCCGCCAAGGATCCCCGATGCCCGACACCACGCTGACCGACGACGCCGAGCGCGCGCCCCAGGCCGCGCCGCCCACGGGATCGCCCGGCGCCCGCCCTCGTATCGTCATCCTGAACGATTCCAGCGTGGCCAAGGGCGGCGCGACCGGTCTCGCCGTCTGGTCGGCCAAGCTGCTGGATGCGGCGGGCTGCGACGTGACCTACCTCGCGGGCGATGACGGCAAGGCGCCCTCGCTGGAGGGCACCGGCGTCACCTGCATCGGGCTTGGCGGCGCGCGGCTGATGGAGGCCGGGCGGCTGACGGCGCTGACCAAGGGCCTGCACAACGCCCCGGCGCAGCGGGCACTGGCCGACTACATCGCGAAGACCGACACGCCCGACACGGTCTATCACCTGCATGGCTGGGCGCAGATCTTCTCCCCGGCCGTCTTCGGCGCCCTGCGTCCCGTGGCCCCCCGCGTGGTGATCCACGCCCATGACTATTTCCTCGCCTGTCCCAACGGCGCGCATTACGACTACCGCAACATGCGCAACTGCGACCGCATCCAGCTGAGCGGCAGCTGCCTGCTGGCCAATTGCGACAAGCGCAACGCGGTGCAGAAGGGCTGGCGCGTGCTGCGGCAGGTGAACCTGATGCGCCTTCTGGACAAGACCGCGCCCTGGGGCGCCATCGCGCTGATCCACCCCGGCCTGCGCGAGGTCATGGAACAGGCAGGCTACCCCTCCGAGATGCTGCGCGTGGTGCGCAACCCCGCAGCCCCCCTGACGCCCGAACGTATCCGGGTGGAGGAGAACGACCAGATCGTCTTCATCGGGCGTCTGACCGAGGAAAAGGGCGTGCCGGAGCTGGCGCAGGTCTGCGACGCCCATGACCTGCCGCTGACCCTGATCGGCGACGGCCCCCTGCGGGAAAAGATCGCCGCCCGCTATCCGCAGTTCACCATGCCCGGCTGGGTGGCCCACGACCAGATTGGCCAGCACCTGACCCGGGCGCGGATGCTGGTGATGCCCTCCCGCGCGCCCGAGCCCTTCGGGCTGGTGGCGGCCGAGGCCTCGGCCTCCGGCCTGCCGGTGGTGATCCCCGACCTCGCACTCTTGGCCGGAGAGATCGACCGGCGCGGGCTGGGGCTGACCTATCACCGCACCGATGGCTCGATGCTGGCGGCGGCGCTGAAAAAACTCTCGACCATGCCCGCCGAAGAGATCCGCGAGATGTCGCTGCGCTGCACCGATCCCGAGAATGCCATCGCCATGACGCCCGAGGCCTGGACGCAGGCGCTGCTCGACCTTTACGGCGACCTGCTGGCGCGCGCCTGAGCCTGCGCCGCCGCCCGTGTCTGGCTGCCCCGGCGCCGCGCAGCTGACCCAGTCCATACGACGCCGGATCGAGCGGGCGGCGGCAATGGTCCGGCGCGGCCCATCGGCCTAGCCCCCGGCGGGCCGGGTACCCTCCGCCACCTGCGCCTCGGCGAGGCCGAAGAGCGCGCGCACCAGCTTTCCGCCGCGCCGCTCGCGCAGGCAGACCAGCGCCTCGTCCATCTGAAGGCCCTCCGCGCCGGTGATCTCCAGCGCGTGCAACCGCGCGTCCGGCGTGAACTCCGCCGCCGAGACGACGCCCACGCCAAGCCCTGCCGCCACGATTTCCCGCACGGCCTCGCGGCCCTCGGCCACGACGGCCGGATCGAGCGTCAGGCCGAGCGTCGCGGCGGCCTCCTCCAGCTTGCGGCGGGTGCGCGAACCGGGCTCACGCAACACAAGAGCTTGCCCCGACAAGGCACTCATATGGATTGATTTTTCCACGGCAAGAGGGTGATCCGCGGACACGAAGGCCACCAGCGGCGCGGAATCCAGCGGCACCCAGTCGAGCGTGCGCACCTGCGGGAATTCCCCCAGCACGCCCACGTCGGCCTCGTAGCGGTGCAGCCGCTCCACCACCTCGGTCGCATTGCCGACGCGGAGCGACACCTTCACCCCCGGATGCTGCGCTCGAAAGCGGGTCAGCAGGCCGGTCACATGATGCGCGCTGTCCGCCACGATCCGCAACGTCCCCGCCCGCAGCGCGCGGCTTTCCGACAGAAGCTCCAGCGCCTGATGCTCGGTCTCGAACAGCCGCCGGGTGATCTCCAGCAGGCGGCGGCCCTCCTCGGTCAGGGCGACCTGCTTCTTGCGCCGGTCGAAGAGCAGGATGTCATATTCCTCCTCCAGCTTGCGGACCTGATCAGAAATCGCGGGCTGGGTCAGGAAAAGCGCCTCCGCCGCACGGGAAAATCCGCCGTGCAGGGCCACATGGTGAAAGGCACGAAGCTGGGTATAGCGCATGTGCCCTCTCTACCCATCAGCCAGACTTATGGAAAGATACAAAGGAACGATTTTTCATATGATAATCCCCGTGCCACAAGGGGACAACCCAAGACGAGGTGCGCCATGACCAACCTGCCCGATCCCCACGAGGGAGAGCCCTTCCTCCTCACCCCCGGCCCGCTGACCACGGCCTACGAGGTCAAGCAGGCGATGCTGCGCGACTGGGGCAGCTGGGACGGCGATTTCCGCGCCATGACCGCAAGGGTCTGCTCGGAGCTGGTCACCATGGCCAACGGGGCCGACGAATACGTCTGCGTGCCGATGCAGGGCTCCGGCTCCTTCGGGGTCGAGGCGATGCTGGGCACGCTGGTGCCGCGCCACGGCAAGGTGCTGGTGCTGGCCAACGGCGCCTATGGCAAGCGCGCCGCCGAGACGCTGGCCTACCTTGGCCGCGACCACGAGGTGATCGACAAGGGCGACTACCTGCCGCCGCGCGGCGAAGAGGTGCGCGCCGCCCTGAAGGCCGACCCCGCCATCACCCATGTGATCGCGATCCACTGCGAGACCTCCTCGGGCATCCTGAACCCGCTGGAAGAGATCGCCAAGGTCGTGGCCGAAGAGGACTGCCGCCTGCTGATCGACAGCATGTCGGCCTTCGGCGCCCTGCCGGTGGACGTGAAGGCCCTGCGGGCCGAGGCCGTCGTCTCCTCCGCCAACAAGTGCATCGAGGGCGTGCCCGGCTTCTCCTTCGTCATCGCCCGGCGCAGCACGCTGGAAGAGGCCAAGGGCAACGCCCATTCCCTCGCCCTCGACCTCCATGCGCAATGGGCCTACCTCGAAAAGACCGGCCAGTGGCGCTATACGCCGCCGACCCATGTCATGGCGGCCTTCGACAAGGCGCTGACGCTCCATGCCGCGGAGGGCGGCGTGGCGGCCCGGGGCATGCGCTACAGGGAAAACCGCGACGTCATGGTCGAGGGGATGCGCGACATCGGCTTCGAGACGCTGCTGAAGGACGGCTGGCTCTCACCGATCATCGTCACCTTCTTCTGCCCCGCCGATCCCCGCTTTGCCTTCAACGCCTTCTACGAGGGGATGAAGGCGCGCGGCTTCATCATCTATCCCGGCAAGCTGACCGTGGTGGAGAGCTTCCGCATCGGTTGCATCGGGCAGATGGACGCCGCGATCATGCGCCGCGTGGTCGCCGCCGCCAAGGAGACGCTGGAGGACATGGGCGTCGAAAGCGCCGCCCCGCCGGCCGAGGCCCTTGCCGAACGGGCCCGCCTCGCGGCCTGAGCGCGGGACACGCCAGAGACATCGCGGGGCGCGCGCATCTCGCAGCGCCCCTTTCGCCTGACACCCGGCCCCTGCGGCCACCGCTGACATCCGGCCCCATGGCCACCGACATATCCGAACGGAAGAGACCCCGATGACCCATCCCACCGCCGTCACCGTGAACGACCGCAGTTACCCCTGGCCCAAGGTGCCCGCCATCGCCATCTGCCTTGACGGCTGCGAGCCGGAATACCTCGACGTGGCGATCGCCAAGGGGCTCATGCCGACGCTCGAGCGGATGCGCAAGGACGGTACCTCGCGGCTGGCCCATTCGGTGATCCCCTCCTTCACCAACCCCAACAACCTCTCCATCGCCACTGGCCGCCCGCCTGCGGTGCATGGCATCTGCGGCAACTACCTCTACGAACCCGAGACCGGCGAAGAGGTGATGATGAACGACGTGCGCTTCCTGCGCGCGCCCACGATCTTCGGCACCTTCTACGATGCCGGCGCGCGCGTCGCGGTGGTGACGGCCAAGGACAAGCTGCGCGCCCTGCTCGGCTCGGGCCTGAAATTCGACGAAGACCGCGCGATCTGCTTCTCGTCCGAGAAGTCCGACACTGCCACCAAGGCCGAGAACGGCATCGACAAGGCCAACGACTGGCTGGGTCGCGCCGTGCCCGAGGTCTATTCGGCGGAGCTGTCGGAGTTCGTCTTCGCCGCGGGCGTCAAGCTGCTGGCGGAGTGGAAACCGGATGTCATGTACCTGACCACCACTGACTACGTGCAGCACAAATACGCCCCCGATGAGCCCGAGGCACAGGCCTTCTACGAGATGTTCGATCGCTACCTCGCGCAGCTCGACGCCATGGGCGCGGCCATCGTGGTGACGGCGGATCACGGCATGAAGCCCAAGCACCTCGCCGATGGCTCGCCGGCGGTGGTCTACGTGCAGGACCTGCTGGACGACTGGCTGGGCGAGGCCGCGGCCCGTGTCATCCTGCCGATCACCGATCCTTACGTGGTGCACCACGGCGCGCTCGGCTCCTTCGCCACGGCCTATCTGCCCGAGGGCGCGGACGAGGCCGGGATCATCGCCAAGCTGGCCGCCACCGACGGGATCATCGAAGTGGTGAACAAGGCCGAGGCAGTGAAACGCTACGAGCTGCCCGCCGACCGGATCGGCGATATCGTCATGATCTCGGGCGAGAACATGACCATCGGCACCTCAGCCCACCGCCACGACCTCGCCGCGCTGAAGGAGCCGCTGCGCTCCCACGGCGGGCTGACCGAGCAGGAGGTGCCCTTCATCGCGAACCGCATCCTCGACCTGCCCGGCGCGCCCGAACTGCGCAACTTCGACGCCTTCTTCTATGCCACCACGGCGGCGGCGCTATGAGCGCCCCGATCCCCTTCCGGAAAGAGCAGATGCGCATCGCGGGCCGCAAGGTCGACTGCGCCGACCATATCCCGGTGATCTACCCCTACACGGGCGAGACCATAGGCTCGGTCCCCGCAGGCGGCGCCGAGCACGCGGCGGAGGCCTTCGAGATCGCGGCGGGCTACACGCCGACGCTGACGCGGTACGAGCGCCAGCAGATCCTCTTCAACACCGCGAAAATCATCGCAGACCGCAAGGCCGAGCTGGCCCCGATCATCACCGCCGAGCTGGGGATTTCGCTGGCCGATGCGCTCTATGAATGTGGCCGGGCCTATGACGTCTACACGCTGGCGGGTCAGCTCTGCATCCAGGACGACGGGCAGATCTTCTCCTGCGACCTGACGCCCCACGGCAAGGCGCGCAAGATCTTCACCCTGCGCGAGCCGCTGCGGGCGATTTCGGCGATCACGCCGTTCAACCACCCGCTGAACATGGTCAGCCACAAGATCGCCCCCGCCATCGCCACCAACAACTGCATCGTGGTGAAGCCGACCGAGGTGACGCCCTTGACCGCGCTCTGGCTGGCCGATGCGCTTTACGAGGCCGGGCTGCCGCCGCAGATGCTGTCGGTGGTGACCGGCCTGCCGGGGGATATCGGCGATGCGATGATCACCGATCCGAACTTCGACCTGATCACCTTCACCGGCGGCGTGCCCGTGGGCAAGATGATCGCGGCCAAGGCGGTCTACAAGCGGCAGGTGCTGGAGCTTGGCGGGAATGATCCGCTGATCATCTGCAACGACCTGTCGGATGCGGACCTCGCCAGGGCCGCCGACCTTGCCGTCGCCGGGGCCACCAAGAACTCGGGCCAGCGGTGCACCGCCGTCAAGCGCATCCTCTGTCAGGAGAGCGTGGCGGACCGCTTCGTCCCCCTCGTGCTGGAGCGCGCCCGTGCCCTGCGCTTCGGCGATCCGATGGACAGCGCGACCGAGCTTGGCTGCGTCGTCTCGGCCAAGGCGGCCGAGACCTTCGAGGCCCGCGTGATCACCGCCGAGGCCGAGGGCGCGCAGATCCTCTACCACCCGGGCCGCAACGGCGCGCTGCTGCCGCCCATCGTGGTTGACCACGTGCGCCATGACAGCGAGCTGGTGCAGGAGGAAACCTTTGGCCCCGTGGTGCCGATCATCCGGGTGCCGGACGACGACGCGGCGGTCATGGAGATCTCCAACTCCACCGCCTTCGGCCTGTCCTCTGGCGTCTGCACCAACGACTTTCGGCGGATGCAGGCCTATATTGCGGGTTTGCAGGTTGGCACGGTTAACATTTGGGAGGTTCCCGGGTACCGTATCGAAATGTCGCCCTTCGGCGGCATCAAGGACAGCGGAAACGGCGAGAAGGAGGGCGTGATGGAAGCGATGAAGAGCTTTACCAACGTCAAGACCTTCTCTCTCCCCTGGGGTTAACATCGGGTGAATTTCCGTTGAGCAGCAGTGACTTGCGCCATCAATTTCAGGTCGCGCAAAGAACGTTAATCCTGCTTTAACCTCGGAGGCGCGACATTCGCCTCCGCCTGGAAGGCCTTGTTTTCGAAGGCCTTTCCTAAAACGCAAAGCGCACCACTCACGAACACTTGCCATGGCGTCCGGGGCCGCGTACCCCGGGCGCCATGGCCCGCACCATCCTCTTCAACAAGCCCTTCGATGTCCTGTCGCAGTTCACCGACCGCGGCACGGAGGGCACCACCCGCGCCACGCTGAGCGACTACATCGACCTGCCCGGGGTCTACCCGGCCGGGCGGCTTGACCGCGACAGCGAGGGGCTGATGGTGCTGACCGATGACGGACGGCTGCAGGCGCGGATTTCCAACCCGAAACACAAGCAGCCCAAGACCTACTGGGCGCAGGTCGAAGGCGTGCCGGACGAGGCCGCGCTCGACGCGCTGCGCCGGGGCGTGACACTGAAGGACGGCCCCACACGGCCCGCCAAGGCGCGCCTGCTGGGAGAGCCGCCGAACCTCTGGCCCCGGGTGCCGCCGATCCGCGTGCGCCAGTCGATCCCGGACACCTGGATCGAACTGGTGATCACCGAAGGCCGCAACCGTCAGGTCCGGCGCATGACGGCCCATGTGGGCCACCCCACGCTGCGGCTGATCCGCGCGGGCATCGGGCAATGGCATCTCGACGGGCTGAAGCCCGGGGAGTGGCGCGCGATCTGAGGCGGTCGAACCGGGGCTGAGCGACGGGAGCCGCTCTTTTTGCGAGGGCCTGCGGCCTCTCGCGGGGGTTCGGGGGCGCCGCCCCCCCTTGGCCTGCGGCCAATTCCCCCCGGAGTATTTCCGGAAAGATGAAGCGACGGGCGCGGCCGTGGGTGCCGCGCCTTTCGCTTAGGACACGCGGGCGCCGGCGACCCATGTGCCCCGGTGGGTGGGCACGCCCTGCAGCGGGCGGTAGCGGGTCAGGTCCGCGCGCAGGCCGGGCAGCAGGCGGCCCCGGTCGGTGAGGCCGGAGGCGCGGGCCGGGTTGGCCGTGACCGTGGCGATGGCGCGCGGCAGGTCCCCCCAGAGATCGGCCAGCTGGGTCGCCGCCAGCAGCAGCGAGGCGGGCACGTAGTCCGAGGACAGGATGTCGAGCAGGTCCGCCTGCGCCAGCTCCGCCGCCGAGACATTGCCCGAATGCGAGCCGCCGCGCACGATGTTGGGCGCCCCCATGATCACCGCGATGTTGTTGGCGTGGCAGGCGCGCGCGGCCTCCACCGTGGTGGGGAATTCCGCCATGGTGATGCCGTGACCGGCGGAGGTCTCGACCTGCGCGGTCGTTGTGTCGTCATGGCTGGCCAGACGCGCGCCGAAGCGGGCGGCGGCAGCCACGGCCCCGGCCTCATGCTGCGCGCCGATCCGGTCGTAGAGCCCCTTGAGATAGGCGGAGTAGTCGGCGAATTCCTGATCGGTGTAGCCGTGCTTGCCCTGCAGGTAGGCCTTGAACTTGCTCTCGTCGCGGAACTGCCGCTGGCCCGGGGTGTGATCCATCAGGGAGACGATGCCGATCCGGTCGTCGGGGCCGAATTCCGCCAGCTCCTCCAGCAGGGTTTCCGAGCAGGTCTCGGCCCGGATGTGGAGCCGGTGGGAAATCTTCAGCAGGCCCGCCGCGCGCAGGGCGATGATCTCGTCCGTCACCTCGCGGGCGTATTTGCGATAGCCCTTGGACTGGCCCGACACGATGGAGCCCACGCGCACCGCGTCGAAGACCGTGGCGATGCCGCAGCCCGCCAGTTCCGCGTCATGGGCCGCGATGGCGGCGGCATGCGGCCAGTGGACGCCGGGGCGCGGGGTCATGTGGCGTTCGAGGTTGTCGGTGTGCAGTTCGATCAACCCGGGGATCAGGATATCGCCTTCGAGGTCGAGGGCACCGTGGGCGTCGCTGCCGCCGGTGCCGATCTCGGCAATCAGGCCGTCGCGGATCACGAGGTGGCCGTCGATCACCTCGTCGGGGAGCACGAGGCGGGCATTGGTGAGAATCTGCTCTGTGGTCCCGGTTTGATCCGGGCGCTGGTTATCGCGGGGCATCGAGGGGCTCCTGCTGGGGGTCAAGCACCGCGCGGGCGGCGCGGATCGTATCGGGAAGCGCACCGCCGTTGTCGACGGTGCGGATGTCGAGGCCCTGCGGCAGGGCGAGATCGGCGCGCGCAAGACGGCGGGCGATGTCCTGTGGGCTTTCGCGACCCCGGGCGGCGAGGCGCGCGGCAAGCACCTCGGGCGCAGCGGTGAGGTTCAGGACGATGAGGCCGGGGAAGCGGCGGGCGGCCTCGACCAGCACCGCGCGGGAGAGGTTGACGAGGAGGTCGGTGCCCTCCGCCAGCCGCGCCGTTTCCGCCGCCGGGATGCCGTAGCTGAGGCCATGGGCCTGCCAGTGGAGGGCGAAGGCACCCTGCCCGGCCATCCGGTCGAAGGCCTCCTGCGTCACACCGTCGAAGGCCTCGCCCCCGGCCTCAGAGGGCCGGGTGATGACCCGGCGCACGAGTGCGAAACCGGGTGTCGCGGCGAGGCCCTCCATGACGCTGTCCTTGCCGACGCCGGAGGGGCCGACGACCGCGATCAGGCGGCCTTGGGGCGTGGCGCGGCTCATGCGGCGCGCGCGGGCGTGAAGACACCCACGTCCACCTGCCGGTCGCAGAGCCGATCCCGCGCGGCCTCGTCGTGGAAGATGCCGATGATCGCGGCCCCTCGGGCCTTGGCCTCTTCCACGAGGCTGAGGACCACCTCGCGGTTGCCCGCGTCGAGAGAGGCGGTGGGTTCGTCGAGCAGCAGCGCCGGATAGGCGTGGACGAAGCCGCGCGCGATGTTCACCCGCTGCTGTTCGCCGCCCGAGAAGGTCGTGGGGCTGAGCGACCAGAGCCGTTCGGGCAGGTTGAGGCGGGCCAGCAGCGCCTCGGCCCGGGCGATGGCCTCCTCTCGGGGCGTGCCGAGGGCGAGGAGCGGCTCGGCCACAACCTCGCGCGTCGGCACCCGGGGCACCACGCGCAGGAACTGGCTGACATAGCCCAGCGTTTCGCGGCGCAGGGCGATGATCTGGCGGGGCGCGGCCTGCGCCACGTCGAGCTGGCCGATGCGGATATGGCCCGAAGCGGCGCGGTAATTGCCGTAGATCAGCCGCATCAGCGTGGATTTCCCAGCCCCCGAGGGGCCGGTGAGCGCCACGCAGTCGCCGGGCGCGACAGAGAAGCTGGCGCCGGTAAGTACGGGGATTTCGGCGCCACCCTGGTTATGCAGCGTGAAGGTCTTGGAAAGGTTCTCGATCTGGATCATGGCATTGCCTTCGAATGTGCGGAGCGACGCTGGTGGCTCCCGAACGCCCGGGCCGACGGCCCGGGCCGCGCCCGACCGCCCCCCCGGGCGGGCGCGATTGCGCCCCCCCGCGGTCGGGCCCGGCCCTGATGTGGTGCGGTGGTCTGCGGGAAACGGCTCATACCTGCAACACCGAGGAAACAAGCAACTGCGTGTACCCGTGCTGCGGATCGTCGAGGACCTGATCGGTCAAGCCATTTTCCACCACCTGCCCGTCCTTCATCACCATCAGCCGATCCGCCAGCAGGCGCACCACGGCGAGGTCATGGGTGACGATGATCGCGGAAAGCCCCATCTCGCGCACGAGGCCGCGCAGCAGGTCGAGCAGGCGCGCCTGCACGCTGACGTCGAGGCCCCCGGTCGGTTCATCCATGAAGACGAGCCGCGGCCCGGTGACGAGGTTGCGCGCGATCTGGAGCCGCTGGCGCATGCCCCCCGAAAACGCGGTCGGACGGTCGTCGATCCGGTCGCCCGAGATCTCCACCCGGCCCAGCCAGTCGGTGGCACGCTCGCGGATATCGCCATAGTTGCGCGCCCCCACGGCCATCAGCCGTTCGCCCACGTTGCCCCCGGCGGAGACGTTCATGCGCAGCCCGTCGCTGGCGTGCTGATGGACGAAGGCCCAGTCGGTGCGGCCCAGCATCCGGCGCTCAGGCTCGGACATGGTGACCGTGTCCTGCATCCCATGCGCCCGCGTATCGAATAGCACCCGGCCCGTATCGGGCGCGAGGTGGCCGGCGAGGCAGTTGAGCAACGTCGTCTTGCCCGAGCCGCTCTCGCCCACGATGCCCATCACCTCACCGGGCCAGAGGTCGAAGCTCACATCCGCACAGCCCCGCCGCGCGCCGTAGAACTTCGACAGCCCCTCGACCTGCAACAACGGCTGCGGGGCGCCCCAAAGATTTTTCGAAAAATCTTGGGAAAATTCTTCGAAGAATTTTCCGCTCATGCCCGTGCCCCCTGTGCGCCTTCATGGCCGGCATCGCGCCGCGCCAGGCAGTAATCGGTATCGGAACAGACGAACATCCGGCTGCCCGCGTCATCGGTGATCACCTCGTCGAGGTAGCTGTCCTCGGCCCCGCAGAGATCGCAGGGATGCTCGGCCTTGGAGGGATCGAAGGGGTGATCCTCGAAATCGAGGCTGACGACCTGCGTATAGGGCGGCAGCGCATAGATGCGCTGTTCGCGGCCCGCGCCGAACAGCTGGATCGCGGCCATCTCGAGCTTGGGGTTGTCAAACTTGGGGATCGGGCTCGGGTCCATCACGTAGCGCCCCTCCACCTTGACCGGATAGGCATAGGCGGTGGAGATCGCGCCGTGCCGGGCGATGTCCTCGTAGAGCTTCACGTGCATCAGGCCGTATTCCTCCAGCGCGTGCATCTTGCGCGTCTCGACCTCGGAAGGCTCGAGGAAGCGCAGCGGCTCGGGGATCGGCACCTGGTAGACCAGCACCTGATCCTCGCGCAGCGGCTCTTCGGGGATGCGGTGGCGCGTCTGGATGACCGTCGCCTCGCCGGTGCGGGTGGTCGTTTCCACCTGCGCGGTGCGCTCGAAGAATTTGCGGATCGAGACCGCGTTCGTCGTGTCGTCCGCACCCTGGTCGATGACCTTGAAGCAATCCTCGGGCGTCAGCGTCGCGGCCGAGACCTGCACGCCGCCGGTGCCCCAGCCATAGGGCATGGGCATCTCGCGGCTGGCGAAGGGCACCTGGTAGCCGGGCACGGCCAGCCCCTTGAGGATCGCGCGGCGGATCATCCGCTTGGTCTGTTCGTCGAGATAGGCGAAGTTGTAGGCGCTCTGGCCCGCCTCTGCGGTCTGCGTCGTCACAGCAGCCCCCTTTCCATCAGGTCGCGTTCCAGCGTGGCGGGATCGGTGAACTGCACGGCATCCATCCCCGCCGCCTGCGCCCCCTGCACGTTCTTCAGCGCATCGTCGATGAAGAGGCACTGCCCCGGTTCCAGCCCTGCGCGGGAGCAGAGCAGGTCGAAGATCCGGGCCTCGGGTTTCAGCATCTTCTCCTGCCCCGAAACGACGAGGACCTCGAAGATCTCCGCCAGTTCCGGATGGACCGTCAGCCCCTCGGGCCATGTCTCGGCGGACCAGTTGGTGATCCCGTGGACCGGCACACCCGCGGCCTTCAGCCGGTGGAGCAATGCCCATGTGCCCTCGATCTTCGCGGGGACGGCCTTGTGGTAATGGGCCACGTAGGCCGCGAGATGCGCGCTGTCCTCCGGGTCCGAGATTTCAGCGGCGAGGTCGGCGAAGGTCTCGCCCCCGTCTCCACGCAGGTTGCGGGCGGGGAAATCGACGCGCTCAAGGAACGCCGCCACCGCCTCGCGCGAGCCCATCTGGTCGAGCCAGGCGAGATGCGGATCCCATTCGATCAGCACACCCCCGATGTCAAAGACGACGGCTTTCACCTCTCCAGCGCTCATTCCGCAGCCTCCTTCCGGCTGGTCGCCTGCGCCTCGCGGCGCAGCTTGCGTATCAGTTCAAGTTCGGACTGGAAGTCCACGTAATGCGGGAGTTTTATGTGCTCAAGAAAACCCGACGCCTGGATGTTGTCGGCGTGATACAGGACGAATTCCGTGTCCTGCGCCGGGGCGCCCACGTTGTCCTCTCCCAGTTCTTCCCACCTGAGCGCCCGGTCCACGAGGGCCATGGAAATCGCCTTGCGCTCGGAATGACCGAAGACGAGGCCATAGCCCCGGGTGAACTGCGGCGGCTCAGTCTTGGAGCCGGTGAACTGGTTCACGGTTTCGCATTCCGTCAGGGTCATCTCTCCGATCTCGATGGCGAAGCCGAGCTCGGGGATCTCCATCTCCACCGGCACAGTGCCCACGCGCAACTCGCCCACGAAGGGGTGATTGCGGCCATAGCCGCGCTGCGTCGAATAGGCCATGCCGAGGACAAAGCCCTCGTCCCCCCGGGTCAGCGCCTGCAGCCGCAGCGGCCGGTCGGCGGGCAGTTCCAGCGGCTCGCGGGTCAGGTCGCGGGGCGTGTCGTCCTCGGGGCGCAGGTCGGGCTGCAGCAGCCCCTCGCTGTCGAGAAACTCGGTGATATGCGGCGTGGGGTCGCGGCGCGGTTGCGCCTGCGCGGCCTGCGGCGCCTCCAGCCCCTCGGCCTCCAGCGCAAAATCGAGCAGCCGGTGGGTGTAATCGAAGGTCGGCCCCAGCACCTGACCGCCCGGCGCATCCTTGAAGGTCGCGCTGATGCGGCGGTCGCAGGCCATGGCACCGGTCTCCACCGGCGCGGAATGGCCGAAGCGTGGCAGGGTCGTGCGGTAGGCGCGGATCAGGAAGATCGCCTCGATCAGGTCGCCGCGCGCCTGCTTGATCGCAAGCGCCGCGAGGTCGGGATCGTAGAGCGAGCCCTCGGCCATCACGCGGTTCACAGCGAGGGCCAGCTGTTCGCGGATCTGCGCGATGGAAAGCTCGGCCACCGAGAGGTCACCGCGGCGCTCCTCCGCCAGCCAGTCATGGGCGTTGTCGATGGCGCGTTCGCCGCCTTTCACTGCCACGTACATCAGGACACCTTCGTCGATCGGGGCAGCGCCGCGAGGCGGTCGCCGCAGGTGAAATAGGCATCCCATCCCAGCGGGAAGCGGGCCGCGTTGGCGGCAAAGACGTCCGGCTCCGGCAGGGAGAACGCGGCGGTTTCCTTGATGCCGGGGCCGGTGAGCGTGCTGCCCGCCTGCTCCAGCGCCGCGCTTTCCACGATCAGCGTGGCGGAGCGGTCGGGGTATTCCGAGGTGCCGATGGCAAAGGCCGAAACGGGCTGCAGCGCCTCCCAGCTGCCCACGGCGAACATCGCCTCGGAGGCGCCTGCCAGCGGGGCGCCGGTGTGGAAGGTGACCCAGTCGCGCACCGCCTGCGTGTCATGGGCGCCCGCAAGGTAGAGCGGCGTTTCCGGATCGCAGAGCGTCAGCAGCAGCGTGGCGGCAGCGGGCGACAGCGGCGCCGGTCCCTGCCCGCCGGTGATCGGCTGGATGCGGCCCGGGAAGGCCATGGCGTTCATGGCGGCACGGAAGGCGCGCGCGGCCTCGGTGGGCGCATCGGCGAACCCCCCGGTGAGGGCGTCAGTGAGGGCTTCGGAGGCCATCATTTGTTTTCTCCCCGGACCATGGTGAAGAACTCGACCTTGGTGGCGGCGGCGCGGGCGGCGCGGCCCTCGGCCCGGTCGGAGGCCGCGCCTTTCAGCGGCGCGAGGATCGCCGTACCTATGCTGTCGGCTGCCCCGGTCTGCATCAGCGCATCCACCAGCGCCGCCTGCTCTGCCTTCCGGCGGCTGCGGCCCTGCACGTAGGCATGCCCGACGGTGCCGTCCGCAAGCCGCAGCGAGGCGCGGGTCACGCTCATCTCTCCGAGGTTGAAGGCAGCCCCCACGGCACCGGCCCGGCCGCGCACCATGACGGCGCCCACCTCGGGCGCGCGCAGCCATGTGAAGACGGGTGTGGCGCCATGGGCCTGCCACAGGGCGTCGAGGTCAGCTGCGGGGGCCTTGGCGAGGACCGACATCCAGTCGCGCCTAGCAGCGGTGCCGGCAGCGGTGTCGGGGGTTTCTGGGACGGGGCTCGGGCTCATCTAGACACCTTGCGAATTTGTCGAGATTACTATACAACTAGACAAATCATTAGACAGCCAACCCGAGTCGCACAAGACCTATCGAGGTGAAGATTTCATGACAGAGAGCGCCGCTGCCCCTCGGGATGCGAAAAAATCCTCGATCTGGCAGAGCATCCGGGACCGGCTGACAGAGGACCTTGCCGCGGGCCACTACGCCCCGGGCGACAAGCTGCCGACCGAGGCCGCGCTGTCTGCGCGCTTCGGTGTCAACCGGCACACGGTCCGCCGGGCCCTTGCGGAGATGGCGGAGGAGGGGCTGGTCCATGCACGGCGCGGGGCCGGCGTCTTCGTGGCGCAGCGGCCCACGGATTATCCCATCGGCCGCCGCGTCCGCTTCCACCACAACATGCGTGCGGCGGGCCGCCTGCCCAGCCGTCAGCGGCTGAGCTTCGAGACCCGAGCCGCCGACGCCGAGGAAGCCGCCGCGCTGAAGCTCTCCCCCGGTGCGATGGTGCATATCTCCGAAGGCATCTCTCTCTCCGATGATCAGCCGATCGCCGTCTTTCGCGCCGTCTTCCCGGCGCAGCGCTTCCCCCACATGGGCGAGGTGCTGGCGCGGATCGGCTCCGTCACCGAGGCCTTGCGGGAACAGGGCGTGCCGGACTATACGCGCACGTCCACGCGGATCACCGCCACCGCCGCCGATGCGATGCAGGCGCTGCACCTGCGGCTGCGCGAAGGCGCGCCCCTGATCTTCGCCGTCTCGATCAACGTCGACCCTGAGGGCGTGCCGGTGGAATTCGGGCATACCTGGTTCGCGGGTGAACGGATCACCCTGACCCTGCATGAAGCGGAGGCGGGCTGAGCGGCGGGGCAGTGATACGGAACGGGCTATCGGGCGGTGCGCAGCCACGGCCTGCCCGGGCGGCCCATGGGGGCTCTCGTCAGGCACCCCCGCCCGCGCTGCACCTGCAATGCCGCATCGCCGCGCAAACTGCCATGAAAATAAGCCTCTTTTGTCACTCAACCGATACATGAGTCGGTTATCCACAGCGAAAATCACCAGCGAAAATCACTGACCCGAGCAGACGATGCCCCTGTCCTATCCTTCCCTGCGCCTGACCGGCGCCACGATCCTGCGCGACGGCGAGTTGCAGCAGCGCTCGCTGGCCTTCAGCGAGGGCCGGATCACGCGCGGCCCCCTGCCCGAGGTCGATCTGACCGGTTACCTGATCCTGCCGGGGATCATCGACCTGCACGGCGATGCCTTCGAGCGTCACCTCGCCCCGCGGCCCTCTGCCCCCTTCCCCATCGCCACCGCCCTGCGCGCCACCGATGCCGATGCGGCGGCGAATGGGGTAACCACCGCCTACATGGCGCAGAGCTGGTCCTGGGAGGGCGGGTTCCGCAGCCCGGATTTCGCGATCAAGATGATGCAGGGGCTGGCCTCCTACCGGGGCCATGCCCTGACCGACCTGCGCCTGCAGGTCCGCTGCGAGACCCATACGGTGGGCACCGGAGACCGCCTGATCGAGGCGGTGGAGCGTCATGGCATCGACTACGTGGTCTTCAACAACCACATCGAAGAGACCCTGACCACCGCCCTGCTCAAGCCCGAGGACGTCGCCGCCTGGGCCCGCAAGGCGCTGCAAACGCCCGAGGAATTCCTCGCCACGGTCCATGCCGCCAAGCGCCAGTCGCGCGACGTGCCGCGCTACCTGTGCAAGCTGGCGGAACGGTTCGATGCGCTCGGCGTGACCTATGGCAGCCACGACGACCCCGATGGCGAAACCCGCGAGATGTTCTCGATGATCGGGGCGAAGATCTGCGAGTTTCCCACCGCACGGCCTGCGGCGGCGCTCGCCCGCGCGGTCGGCGACCCGGTGCTGATGGGCGCGCCCAACGTGGTGCGCGGCGGCTCGCAGTCGGGCAATGTCTCGGCGCAGGACATCATCGCGGACGGGCTCTGCGACGGGCTGGTGTCGGACTATTACTATCCCGCGCTCGCACAGGCGGCCTTTGCCCTCGTGGACCGCGGCGTCATGGACCTGCCCCGGGCCTGGGCGCTGATCTCGGAGAAGCCTGCCGCGATCCTGCGCATGGCCGACCGCGGCCGCCTCGATCCCGGCCGCCGGGCCGATCTGACCATCGTGAACGCCGAAACCCGCGCCATCGAGGCGACCGTCGTGGCAGGCCGGATCACCCATCTGGCCGGAGAAGCCGCTCACAGGTTTTTCCACAGCCCCCAGCCCCGTGCACTTGCAGCGGAATAAGGGCCTGACGCACCGTTCTCCTGCCTGAGGGACGCGGCGGAGCAGGTCAGCCTGCATCGCCCCGCGCCAAATCATTACCCCCTCAGGTGCGCTGAAGCTTCAGCGGCTCGGTCCGGGCCAGCCGCATGAAATGCGCCACGAAGGGTTTCGAGCCGTCCTCGCTGCGCACGGCCGCGTAGAGCCTGCGGGTCAGCCCGCCCTCGGTGATCGGGCGCGTGACGTAGTCGGAGTGATACTTCACCTCGCGCACCACCCAGTCGGGCAACACCGCCACGCCCCGGTTCGAGGCCACCAGCAACAGGATCACCGCCGTCAGTTCCACCTGGCGCACGTGGGCGGGCTCGACCTTGGCGGGGCTCAGCAGCTGGCTGAACACGTCGAGCCGGGACCGTTCCACCGGGTAGGTGATCAGCGTCTCGCCGCGAAAATCCTCGGCCACGACGTACTCCTTCTGCGCCAGCGGATGCTGGGCAGACGCCACGAAGACCGGCGCGTAGTCGAAGAGCGGGACGAAATCCACGCCCGGCAGGTCCTCCGGATCGGAGGAGATGACGATGTCGACCTCTTCCTTCTGCAGCGCCGGCAACGCGTCGAAGGCGAGGCCCGGGCGGATGTCCACGTCCACGTCGGGCCAGGCCTTGCGGAACTGCTCCAGCACCGGGAACAGCCACTCGAAACAGGCATGGCACTCGATCGCGATATGCAGCCGCCCTGTCTTGCCGTCGCGCAGGCCCTTGAACTCGTCCTCCAGCGCCTCGATCTCGGGCAGTATACGGTCCGCCAGCCGCAGCAGGCGCATCCCTGCGGAGGACAGCTTCAACGGCTTGGAGCGGCGGGCGAAGAGCTCCACCCCCGCCTGATCCTCCAGACCCTTGATCTGGTGCGACAAGGCCGACTGGGTGATGTGCAGCTGCTCCGCCGCGCGGGCCAGGCCGCCGGCCTCGTGGATCGCCTTGATGGTCCGAAGATGACGGAACTCGATATGCAAGCTTGAGCGCCCTTCATGTTGTGAATGAATTTTATGAAGTTGTCTCACGAACGCCCCGATGCGACAAGGGATCAACTCAAGAGATGGACTCCGACCGATGACCGTACCCACGATCTCCTTCGAATTCTTCCCGCCGCAGTCGCTGGAGGCCTCCTTCCGGCTCTGGGACACGGTGCAGGTTCTGGCCCCGCTGGCCCCGCGCTTCGTCTCCGTCACCTACGGCGCGGGCGGCACGACCCGTGACCTGACCCGCGACGCCGTGGCGACGCTGCACAAGAACTCCGGCCTGAACGTGGCCGCGCACCTGACCTGCGTGAACGCCACGCAGGAAGAGACCCTCGCCATCGCCGACAGTTTCGCCGAGGCCGGCGTGAAGGAAATCGTCGCGCTGCGGGGCGATCCGCCGAAAGGCGAAGGCAAGTTCACCCCCTATCCCGGTGGCTTCGCCGACTCGCTGGAGCTGATCACCGCGCTGAAGAAGCGTGGCGATTTCCTGATCCGCGTCGGCGCCTACCCCGAGAAACACCCCGAGGCGACGGATCACGCCGCCGATGTGGAGTATCTCAAGCGCAAGTTCGACGCCGGTGCAGACGAGGCGATCACCCAGTTCTTCTTCGAGGCCGAGACCTTCCTGCGGTTCCGCGACGCCTGCGCCAAGGCGGGCATCGAGGACAAGATCCTGCCCGGCATCCAGCCGATCGGCAACTGGAAGGGCATCCGCAACTTCGCCAAGCGCTGCGACGCGACCTTCCCGACCTGGCTGGAAGATGCCTTCGAGAAGGCCGACCGTGACGGCCGGTCCGACCTGCTGGCCACCGCGCTCTGCACCGAACTCTGCTCGGAACTGATGGCGGAAGGCGTGGACAGCCTGCACTTCTACACGCTGAACAAGCCCGAGCTGACCCGCGACGTCTGCCACGCCCTCGGCGTGACCCCGCAGGCCAAGCTGGAGAAGGTGGCCTAAGGCTTGAGGCAGGACCCGGAATTTTCGAGAATTCCGATCCATAGTCTTTGAAGACCTTGAAAACGGCGTCCCTCGGGGCGCCGTTTCGCTTTGGCCCAGAAGGGAAAATACCGCCCGCGGCCCGCGCGCCCTGCCCGGCCCGCACTCAAGATTTTTCGAAAAATCTTGGGAAAGTTCCTCGAAGAATTTTCCTGCCAGACCTCTGGTGCAGGACCTCGGGTGCAGCGCCCGGTCAGACCGCCTGCAGGTCCGGCATCACCAGCCCGCGCGCCAGGGCCGTATCGTGCAGCCGCTCGGAGGGGTCGCGCCCGACCACCCGCTTGCCCCGGATCAGGAACATCTTGCCCACCCCCTGCCATGTCCCGATCGAGGGCGCGTTGACGTCGCGCGGGAAGCGCATGCGCCAGCCCTCGGGCAGCGGCAGGTCATGGGCCTCGGCCTTCTCCAGCATCCAGACCAGCGGGATATTCGCCAGTGGCCGCGCCGCCGAGACGCCGCCCAACTGCCCGCCCACGTCGCCATGGGTGCCTGCGAACCAGACCTGCTCCAACCGCCCGGGCCAATGGGGATCGCTCTGCCAGAGCACCGGTTCGAAGACCGAACGCGTCTCCTCCAGTGCGAGCGCGTGATAGCCCGCCTTCACGCATTCCGAAAGCGCGTGGTTGTGGAAGGCGTGCTGGGGCTCGGTGATCTGCCACAACAGCGGCAGCCGCAGGCCGAGCGCCTTCACCGTGTCCCAGACGCCGATCATCTCGATGTCCACCATGTCGTGGCAATAGAGCCGCCCGAAGTCGTGCAGCACCTCGCCGCCGGTGTTGGACTGGTAGTGGCGATAGGCCTGCAGGATGTTGCGTTCCGTCGCCTCATGGGCGCGCAGCAGGCCGACGCGGTCGATGATCCCCGCCAGCGAGCGCACCGCATAGGCGCCCCGGGAATAGCCGAAGAGGAAGATCCGGTCGCCCGGATGGTAGCGCGAGGCGAGGTAGCCATAGGCCCGCCGGATCTGCCGGTTGATGCCGCGGCCCATCATGACGTCGGTGGTATGGCCCCAGCTGTCCCACTGGATGCCAGCCTCGTAATAGAGCGAGAGGTTGCCCGCGCTGCCCTCGGACAGCAGCCGATAGGTCAGCCCGGCATTGGTCTCCTCCCCGGGATCGAGCGAGGACATGGTGCCGTCGAGGATCACCACATGGGTGACCGGGCCGCGCCGTCCGGCGTAGCCGGGTTTCCGGCGGCCCTCCCTCCAAGCGGGAAAGAGCCGCCCGATCAGCGCCTTAGAGAGCTGCCGCAGCATCTTCCAGCATCGCCCAGACCCGCTGGGGCGTGAAGGGCATGTCCGCCTGTCGGACGCCCTTGTCCCAGAGCGCATCCATCACCGCGTTCGAGGTCGCCGCCATGGAGCCCACGGTGCCAGCCTCGCCGCAGCCCTTCATGCCAAGGGCATTGGCCGTCGAGGGCACCGGGTTCGAGGTGAAGGAGATCATCGGGATGTTGTCCGCCCGCGGCATGGCGTAATCCATGAAGGTCGCGGTCAGCAGCTGGCCCTCGGCGTCATAGACGCAATTCTCCATCAGCGCCTGGCCCGCGCCCTGCGCGACACCGCCATGCACCTGCCCCTCGGCCAGCATCGGGTTGATCAGGTTGCCGAAATCATCGACCACCGTGTACCGCTCCAGCGTCACCGCGCCGGTGCCCGGGTCGATTTCCACCTCGGCGACATGGGCGCCGTTGGGATAGGACCGTCCCGGCAGGGTCGCCGTCTGCTCATGGGTCAGCAGGTCCGTGCGGCGGTCCTCGCGCGCCATCTCGGCAAGGTCGAGGAAGGTCGGCGCCGCGTTGGAGCCCTTGATGCGGAAGCTTTCGTCATCGAAGGAGATATCGCCCGCCTCGACGCCCATCCGCGCGGCGAGATACTCGGTGAAGCTCGTCACCATGGCACCCACGGTGGCCAGCGTCGCGTTGTTCTGCGTGGTGACGGAGCGCGACCCGCCGGTGCCGCCGCCCTTGGCGATCCGGTCGCTGTCGCCCTGCACGACCGAGATCAGATCGACGGGAATGCCGGTCTGATCCGAGAGGAACTGCGCATAGACCGTCTCATGTCCCTGCCCGTTCGATTGGGTGCCGACGTAGATCGTCACCGTGCCATCCTCGTTGAACTCCACCTTCGCGGTCTCGGAAGGATCGCCCAGAATGCTTTCAATATAGTAGCAGAGCCCCAGCCCCCGCAGGCGGCCCGCCGCCTCCGAGGCCGCACGCCGCCCGGCGAAGCCCGCCAGCCCGCTTTCCTCGGCGGCGCGGTCCAGCAGCGTGGCGAAATCGCCCACGTCGTAAAGCTCGCCCGTGGCCGAGCGATAGGGGAACTGGTCGGGCTTGATGAAGTTCTTGCGCCGCAACTCCCAGCCATCGGTCCCCAGCTTCCGCGCGGCGAGGTCCATGCAGCGTTCCAGCAGGTAGATCGCCTCGGGGCGGCCGGCGCCGCGATAGGCATCGGTGGGCGCGGTATTGGTATAGAAGCCCTCGACCTCCAGCAGCGCGGGCTGCACGTCATAGGTGCCGGTCAGCACCTTGGCAAAGAGGACGGACTGGATCGCCTGCCCGAAGTTCGAGTTGTAAGACCCCAGATTGCAAAGGGTTTTCACATGATAGGCCAGCAGCTTGTGTTCCGCGTCGAAGCCCATGCGCACCACGTGGTCGAGGTCGCGCGCGCCGTTATCGGCCAGCATGGACTCGGTCCGGTCCGCGATCCAGCGCACCGGGCGGCCCAGTTCCTTGGCGGCGAAGGCGGCCATGACGTATTCCGGGTAGAGCTTGGCCTTCATGCCGAAGCCGCCGCCCACGTCCGGGTGGGTGACCCGCACCGCCTCCTTGTCGAGGGCGAAGAGCTCGGCCAGTTCGGCCTTGGCCCCCCAGACGCCCTGCCCGCCGAAGGAGACATGCATCCGGCCCGCCTCCCATTCCGCGAAGCAGCCGCGCGGCTCCATCGCGTTGACGATCACCCGGTTGTCGCGGACCGAGAAGGTCAGCACCTGTGCCGCCGTCTCCATTGCCGCCTCGACCTCTGCGGCATCGCCCATGGACCAGTCGAGCCCGCGGTTGTCCGGCGCCTCGTCATGCAACGCCACCTCGCCCGGGGCGAGCGCCAGCTGCACTGGCAGGTCGTCGATCTCCATTTCCACCAGTTCGGCGGCATCGCGGGCGGCCTCGAGGCTTTCGGCCACGATCATGGCGACCGGCTGGCCGACCCAGCGGACGCGGTCCTCGGCGAGAATCGGATGCTTGGGTGCCGCCGCGCTGGAGCCGTCGCGGTTCTTCAGCACAGTGGCGCCGAGGCCCCCGGTGAGACCCGCCGCGTGCAGCTCGGCGGCGCCCGCCACCATCACCACGCCCTCGGCCGCGCGGGCCTCGTCGAGGCTGAGCGCGCTCAGCGTGCCATGGGCCACCTGCGAGCGGACCACGTAGAGATAGAGCGATCCGGCCGGGGCGACGTCATCGACGTAGCCACCCGTGCCGGTGATGAAACGGGTGTCTTCGAACCGGCGAACCGGCTGGCTCTTGCCGAACTTTTCCATGGCGTGCCCCTCCTCGATGTGACCTCTTGAGGCGAGAGTACCGGCCATGGACCCGGTGTCCAGCCCCATCGCCGGGGCAGCGCCTCAGAGACCGCGCACCGCCACCGGATCGCCAAGCCCGTAGCCGTTGAACCGCGTGCCCGTGGCCAGCGAATAGGCGCCCATGCCCGAGAAGAGCAGGTAGTCGCCCTCGGCGATCGTGTCGGGCAGCGGAGTCTCCCCCGGCAGCCGGTCGACGGAATCGCAGGTCGGGCCGAGGAGGACGCGCGGGCGCAGCGGTCCGCTCACCTCCGCCCCGTCGCGCAGGACGCGCAGACGATCGGTCGGACCGATCTCGCGCAACTCGCTGAGCCCGCCGTACACGCCGTCGTTCAGGAAGACCGTCCCGTCCCGGCGCACCGCCTTGACCCGCGCGGCAATGGCGAAGGCATCGGCCACCATGGCGCGGCCCGGTTCACAGACAAGTGCCGGGGCCGCCTGCCCGAAGGCCGTGCGCGTCGCGCGGCCGATCCGGCTGAAGATCGCCTCAAGATCGGGCGACAACCCGTTGCGGTGGCTCGGAAAACCCCCACCGACATTGAGCCGCTCCAGCGTCACGCCGGCGGCGCGGGCGACCCGGGCGGAGGCGTGGATATAGGCCTCCCAGGCAGCGGCGTCCTCGCATTGGGTGCCGGGGTGGAAGGTGATCGCGGGGCTGAAGCCCGCGCGGGCCACGAGGCGCAGCAGCTCCGCCGCCTCCGCCTCGCCCACCCCGAACTTGGAGCCGAAGTCATAGGCCGCGCCCTTGACCGGCAGTGCCAGCCGGACCGAAACCTCGATCCCCGCAAGCGGCGCCAGCTTGTCCAGTTCGCCCGGATCGTCGACCGAGGCGGAGGTGATGCCATGGGCCGCCGCCTGCGCGACCTCGCCCCGGGACCGCACGGGGTTGTGGTAATGCAGCACGGCCTGCGGATCGGCGGCGCGGACGGCGGCCATTTCGGCGGGGCTCGCCACGTCGAAGGCCCGCAGCCCTGCACGCACCAGCGTGTCGAGGACCACCGGCGCCGGGTTCGCCTTCACCGCATAGGTGACGAGACCGGGAAAGCCCGCGCGAAACCGCCGCGCCGTCGCCTCCAGCCGGTCCGCATCGAAGAAGAGCACCGCCTCGTCCGGGCGCTGCTGGCGCAGATGATCAGGGATTTCGGGACGCTCGATCAGGTCAAACATGGGCCTCTCCTGCAGGTTTTCCTTGAGTATGGCCCCGGGCACCGTCGATTTCCGCTGTCACTCCTGATATTCTGCCTGAAACTTTCGGCAGATCGACGACATGACCACACAGATTGACGAGACCGACCGCGCCCTGATTGCGCTCCTCGCCCGCGATGCCCGCAGCCCGGTGGCCACGCTGGCCCGGCGGCTGGACCTCGCACGCTCCACCGTTCAGGCCCGTCTGGAACGGCTGGAACGTGCCGGCGTCATCGCGGGCTACACCCTGCGGCTCGGGGCCGACGCCCGCCCCGCGATCCGCGCCACCGCCCTCCTCTCGGTCGAGGCGCACCGGCAGGCGGCGCTCGTCTCCACGCTGGAGGCGATCCCGGAGGTGGAGGTGGTGCACACGACCTCGGGCCGCTTCGACCTGATGATCCAGATCGGTGCCCCCACGACAGAGGCGCTGGACGCGGTGCTGGACCGGATCCATGCCGCCAAGGGGGTGAAGAGTTCGGAAAGCCTGATCCACCTGACCACGCGGATCGACCGCCGCCCGCTTTGAGCCTGCCCAACCTCTCCGTTGCGCGGCAAAATTCTTCGAAGAATTCTGAGCAGAATTTTCGAAAATTCTTTCTGCGCCCCGCCCCCGAACCGCAGGGCCCGACCCCGGTCATTCAGGCGCAGGGGCGCGGGCGCCACGCATCACGGCTTTTCCTCCGGGGCCGGACGGGGTATCCCCCCTGCAAACGTAAAGATAACCTCACGATCTGGGGATCCTCCGATGCCGATGGAAAAGACCTTCAACTCCGCCGAAGCCGAACCGCGCCTCTATGAAAGCTGGGAAAGCTCCGGCGCCTTCAAGGCCGGTGCCAACGCCAAGCCGGGCGCCGAGACCTTCAGCATCATGATCCCGCCGCCGAACGTGACCGGCTCGCTGCACATGGGGCATGCGTTCAACAACACCCTGCAGGACATCCTCGTCCGCTGGCACCGCATGCAGGGCCATGACACCCTGTGGCAGCCCGGTCAGGACCACGCCGGCATCGCGACCCAGATGGTTGTCGAACGGGAGCTGGCCAAGGCGCAGCAGCCCGGCCGCCGCGAGATGGGCCGCGAGGCCTTCCTCGAGAAGGTCTGGGAGTGGAAGGGTCAGTCCGGCGGCACGATCATCAACCAGCTCAAGCGCCTCGGCGCCTCCTGCGACTGGTCGCGCAACGCCTTCACCATGTCCGGCGCCCCCGGGGCCCCCGAGGGCGAAGACGGCAACTTCCACGATGCCGTCATCAAGGTCTTCGTGGACATGTACAACAAGGGCCTCATCTACCGCGGCAAGCGGCTGGTGAACTGGGACCCGCATTTCGAAACCGCGATTTCCGACCTCGAGGTCGAGAACATCGAGGTCGCGGGCCACATGTGGCACTTCAAGTACAAGCTGGCCGGCGGTGAGACCTACGAATACGTCGAGAAGGACGAGGACGGGAAGGTCGTCTTCCGCGAGACCCGCGACTACATCTCGATCGCCACGACCCGGCCCGAGACGATGCTGGGCGACGGTGCCGTGGCCGTGCACCCCTCCGACACGCGCTATGCGCCGATCGTCGGCAAGATGGTGCACCTGCCGCTCTGCGATCGCCTGATCCCGATCGTCGTCGATGAATACCCCGATCCCGATTTCGGCTCGGGCGCGGTCAAGATCACCGGCGCGCATGACTTCAACGACTACCAGGTCGCCAAGCGCTGCAGCCTGCCGATGTACCGCCTGATGGACACCAAGGGCGCGATGCGCGCCGATGGCCTGCCCTACGAGGAGGCCGTGGCCCGCGCCCGCGAGATCGCAACCGGGTCCGAGACCAACGAGCTCGAAGTCGACAGCCTGAACCTCGTCCCCGAGAAATACCGCGGCATGGACCGCGCCGAGGCCCGCAAGGCCGTGGTCGCGGACATCAACGCCGCCGGCCTCGCCGTGACGATCAAGGACGAGGACGGCGAGACCGACATTCCCTACGTCGAAGCCAAGCCCGTCATGCAGCCTTTCGGCGACCGCTCGAAGGTCGTGATCGAGCCGATGCTGACCGACCAGTGGTTCGTCGACACCACCAAGATCGTGGGCCCCGCGCTCGACGCCGTGCGCGACGGCACGACCCAGATCCTGCCCGAGCGGGACGCCAAGGTCTATTTCCACTGGCTCGAGAACATCGAGCCCTGGTGCATCTCGCGCCAGCTCTGGTGGGGCCACCAGATCCCCGTATGGTACGGGCTCGACCTCGGCATCCGCAAGACGGTGGACGCGGAGGGCGACGGCGCCCTCGACCTCGTCGAGATGCTGGAGCTGCTGAACGACGGCGGGATGCTGCACGCGGGCGACGTGATGCACTGCGCCTCCGACTTCGAGGCGGTCACCGCGGCCTTCCTGAAGGAAATCGCCGACACGCCCACCCCGATCTCCCACGCCCGCGTGGTCGAGGTGGCCGACAAGCACGAGGCGATCGAGACACTTGCCCGCTGCCTCGCCGAGTACACCGCCAGCCAGGACCCGACGAAAATCGTCTACCCGGTCTGGCGTGACCCGGACGTGCTCGACACCTGGTTCTCCTCCGGCCTCTGGCCGATCGGCACGCTCGGCTGGCCCGAGCAGACCGCGGAGCTCGAAAAGTACTTCCCCACCAGCGTGCTGGTGACCGGCTTCGACATCATCTTCTTCTGGGTCGCCCGGATGATGATGATGCAATATGCCGTGGTCGGCGACCGGCCCTTCGACACTGTCTATGTCCACGCCCTCGTCCGCGACGAGAAGGGCAAGAAGATGTCGAAATCCCTCGGCAACGTGCTCGACCCGCTGGAACTCATCGACGAATACGGCGCGGATGCCGTACGCTTCACCCTGACGGCCATGGCCGCCATGGGCCGCGACCTGAAACTCTCGACCCAGCGGATCGCGGGCTACCGCAACTTCGGCACCAAGATCTGGAACGCCGCCCGCTTCGCCGAGATGAACGGCGTCTACGAGCAGCCCGCCCCCGCAGGCGTGCCCGTGGCCACCGCGACGGTCAACAAGTGGATCCTCGGCGAAACCGCCCGCGTGCGCGAAGAGGTCGACGCGGCGCTTGCCGCCTTCCGCTTCAACGATGCGGCCAATGCGCTCTATGCCTTCGTCTGGGGCAAGGTCTGCGACTGGTACGTGGAATTCTCCAAGCCCCTGCTGATGGATGACGCCCCGGAGCGGGCCGAGACCCAGGCCGTCATGGGCTGGGTGTTGGACCAGTGCCTGATCCTGCTGCACCCGATCATGCCCTTCATCACCGAAGAGCTCTGGGACAACCTGCGCAGCCGCGAAACGCCCCTCGTCCACACCGACTGGCCGACCTACTCCGCCGCCGGGCTCGCCGATGCAGACGCCGACCGCGAAACCACCTGGGTCATCTCGCTGATCGAGAACGTCCGCTCTGCCCGTGCGCAAATGCACGTGCCCGCCGGGCTTCAGATCCCGATGGTCACCACCCAGATGGATGCCGCCTCCATGGCCGCGTGGAGCCGGAACGAGACGCTCATCAAGCGCCTTGCCCGGATCGACAGCCTGACCGAGGTCGCAGCCATGCCCAAGGGCACCATCGCGATCCCCGTGGAGGGCGCCACCTTCGGCCTGCCGCTCGCCGACGTCATCGACATCGCCGAAGAGAAGGCCCGGCTCGAAAAGACGCTCCAGAAGCTCGCCAAGGAGATCGGTGGCCTCGCCGGGCGCCTGAAGAACCCCAAGTTCGCCGAAAGCGCCCCGGCAGAGGTGGTGGAGGAAACCCGCGAGAACCTCGCCGCCCGCGAGGAGGAACAGGCCAAGCTCAACGAGGCCCTCGCCCGCCTCGCCGAACTCGGCTGATCCCTTTTCGTTTCAAAAATATCCCGGGGGAGTCGCAAGGCGACGGGGGCAGCGCCCCCTTCCACCGCCGAAATTTGCACTTTCCTAGGTGACTGGAGGCAAGGACTCACCAGGCCGCCCCGCAGCGCCAAGGGGGGCACTGCAAACAACGGCAAAGCAGCGCCCCCTCCCACCCCCGCCATGTGCACACACGTCAGGTGGTCAACGCCGGTCGCAGCCCGGACCCCAACGTCGCGCTGGCGGGGTACTGCAACTCACAATGGGTCTGGGCCCCCTCCCACCCCCGCCAGAAACGCCAACGGCCGGACACCCAAGTGCCCGGCCGTTTCTCTGTTCCATGCGGGTCCCTGCGGGCGCCGCGCCGGGACAAGCGGCCCCCACGCACCGCGCCCCGGATCAGTCGACGATGAAGATCTTCGCGCCCGTCTTGGTCGAGGACCGATGCGCCGCATCGCCGAAGTCCGAAACGTGGTAACCCGTACCCGCCTTCATGGTGAAGGTCCGGCCATCCTTCAGCTCGGTCTCGATCTCGCCCTCGATGACATAGAGCACGTGCCCCTTGTCGCACCAGTGATCCGCCAGGTAGCCCGGCGCGTGTTCCACCACCCGCACCCGCAGGTCGCCCGCCTTGAAGGTGCGCCAGCTGGTCGAGCCGGTCTCGCCCGGGTGTTCGGTGGGGGTGATCTCCCTCCAGTCTACGAAGGTGAAGGGCATGTCGGGGAGTTGCATCTTGGTTCCTTTCGAGTCGGTCTTGGCGCGGACCCTGCGCCAGCCTCCTCGAAAGCACCAGCGCCGCGGACCCGAAAGTCCGCGGCGCCGTGTCATTCGCCTGCGATTTGACCTCTGCTCCGCACCGCCTGCCCTATACGGGGCATAGGACGCGAGCCACGGACCCGAAGCCCCAAACGAAGCCTCGGGATCACTCCTCGCGGTCGGCCTCCGGGTCGCCCCGGCCCACGCCGCGGAAGACCATCTTGAAGGGCAACGCCCAGACGATCCCCAGCAGGACATATACGAGGAATTCCAGCCAGATCGGCGGGCGTTCGAGCCAGGTCATGATCGTGACGGCCGCCACGATGTAGAGCGGCAGCCCGACCAGCAGGATCACCAGCGACCAGCGCCGCCTTGCCTTGTAGCCGAGCGCCATGGCCTCAGTCCTCAAAGGGATCGGTGACGAGGATCGTGTCGTCCCGCTCGGGCGAGGTGGAGAGCAGCGCCACCGGGCAGTCGATCAGTTCCTCGACACGACGGACGTACTTGATCGCCGCCGCCGGCAGGTCGGCCCAGCTCCGGGCGCCCTCGGTCGACTCGCTCCAGCCTTCCATCTCCTCGTAGACCGGCACGCAGCGCGCCTGCTGCTCGGCGGCCATCGGCAGGTAGTCCAGCCGCTCACCGTCACAGTCGTAGCCCACGCAGATCTTCAGGGTCTCGAAGCCGTCCAGCACGTCGAGCTTGGTCAGCGCGATGCCGTTGACACCCGAGGTGGCACAGGTCTGGCGCACCAGCGCCGCGTCGAACCAGCCACAGCGGCGCTTGCGGCCGGTGACGGTGCCGAACTCGCGCCCCCGGGTGCCGAGGCGGTTGCCATCCTCGTCTTCCAGTTCGGTCGGGAACGGCCCTTCGCCCACGCGGGTGGTATAGGCCTTCACGATCCCCAGCACGTAGTCGATCGAGCCCGGCCCGATGCCCACGCCCGTGGCCGCCTGCCCGGCGATCACGTTGGAGGAGGTCACGAAGGGGTAGGTGCCGAAATCGATGTCCAGCAACGCGCCCTGCGCCCCTTCGAAGAGGATGCGCTTGCCGGCCTTGCGCTTCTCGTTGAGCACTTTCCACACCGGTGCGGCATAGGGCAGGATCTCGGCGGCGATCTCCTTCAGTGCGGCGATCAGCGCCTCGCGGTCCACGGGCGCGATGCCCAGGCCCTTGCGCAGCGGATCGTGGTGCTGCAGCGCGCGGTCGACACGGGTGATCAGCGTCGCCTCGTCGGCAAGGTCGGCCACCCGGACGGACCGACGGCCCACCTTGTCCTCGTAGGCCGGGCCGATGCCGCGACCGGTGGTGCCGATCTTGGTCCCCTTGGAGGCCGCTTCCTCGCGCGCCCGGTCGAGCTCGCCGTGGATCGGCAGGATCAGCGGCGTATTCTCCGCGACCATCAGCGTCTCGGGGGTGATCTCCACGCCCTGTTCGCGGATCGAGGCGATTTCCTTGACCAGGTGCCAGGGGTCGAGCACGACCCCGTTGCCGATCACCGACAGCTTGCCGCCACGCACCACGCCCGAGGGCAGCGCGTTCAGCTTGTAGACCTTCCCGTCGATCACGAGCGTATGGCCCGCGTTGTGCCCGCCCTGGAATCGGGCGATGACATCGGCCCGCTCCGAGAGCCAATCGACGATCTTGCCCTTTCCTTCATCGCCCCACTGGGCGCCCACGACGACAACGTTTGCCATGACGGACCTCTTGGCAGTTATGAAACCCGGCACTCTATAGCGAAGCCCGCCCCGCTCCGAAACCGGTTTCTTCGCCGCGTGCCTGCGCCCGGCGCAACCCGGCCCCCCGCAAAGGGCCGCAAACGCGCCTCAGGCCCACCTCCGTCCCCTGTCCTGCGGCCCGCCGCCGGCACGTCCCGCCCGCCGTCCTCCCGCGGCCCATCAGTCTCCACGGCGGAAAGCCCCCCTTCATCTTTCCCCAAGTCCTCCGGGGGGAATTGCACGGCGCAGCCGTGCGAGGGGGGCAGCGCCCCCGCACCCGCAGGGGCCGGATGGCCCCTGCACAGCTTCGCGCCTCCGCCCCGCCCGGGCGGAGACTGCTGGACAGCTCGCCCCCCGCGCCCACATAAAAGGAACGCGCCGGGTCGCGCCGCACGCCGCGCGCCACGCACGCACCAGATGATGCACCAGATACGGAGACGCCGATGCTGTTCCTCGCCCGCTGGGTCATGGCCTTCCTGCTGCTGGCCCTGACCTTCAACCCGACGCCCTGGAACTACGTCACATGGGCACGGACCGACGGCGGGGCGCAGCTGCCTCTGATCCTTCTCCTGGGTCTGCTCCTGCTGGTGGGCTACATCGTCTACCTGCGGGCCACGCTGCGCTCCATCGGGGCGCTCGGCATGATGCTGGTGCTGGCCATCGTGGCGGCGCTGATCTGGGTGCTGGTGGATTACGGCCTGCTCTCGCTCGACAATCCCGGGATGAACACCTGGCTGGCCATCGTTGCGCTGTCCTTCGTGCTCGGCATCGGGCTCAGCTGGTCCCATGTGCGCCGCCGCCTTGCCGGGCAGGCCGACGTGGACGACGTGGACGAGTGAGCCCGCGCCTTCCGCGGCGTGAGGCCCGCATTCCCCGCCGCAGGACGCACCTCGGGACCCGCGGCGATCCGTCTTGCCCCCCCTTTGCCTCGCTAAATGGGGTTGTGCCAAGCGGCGTGCTGGCCTAGATAGCCGGCTGATACGAAAAGGAAGGCCCGGGCATGGAAAACGTCGTCCTCATCATCCACCTGCTGCTGGCGCTCTCGCTGATTGGCGTGGTGCTGCTGCAACGCTCCGAAGGGGGCGGTCTCGGCATGGGTGGCGGCGGCGCGATGACCGGGCGGCAGGCCGCCACGGCGCTCAGCAAGATCACCTGGTTCCTCGCGATCGGTTTCATCATCACCTCGCTGGTGCTGACCATCGTCGCGGCCGAGAAATCCGCAGGCTCCTCGATCCTCGACCGTCTCGGCGTGGCCGCACCGGCCGCCGAAGAAAGCCAGAGCGCCCCTGTTTCGCCGGACACCGGCGGCAGCCTCGTCCCGCCGCCGGCGGCTGACGACAATACCCTGGTGCCCTCGGCCAACTGAGCCGGGGCCCCGCCGCGGGGGCAGGTTCGCCCTGCCCGCCCGCCACGCGGCCAAACCGCCGCAGCCCGCCCCAGACCCATCGGCGCGGGCATCGGGGACAGCACCCCTGACGACATACAACAAGTTGAGGATCGCCCATAATCCTCAACAGCATCTTGCGTTTGGATTGCCAAGGGCCTCCGAATCTGATAGCGGTCAAATCCCGTGATGCTGCGGCCCCAAGGGGCCGTTTTGGGCATGAATTGGCGTTTCCAACGCTTTGAACGAGACTTCACGGGGGTTATCCGAGCATATGGCCAGATACATCTTCATCACGGGCGGCGTCGTGTCGTCCCTTGGCAAAGGTCTGGCCTCGGCGGCCCTTGGGGCGCTTCTGCAGGCGCGCGGCTTCTCGGTCCGCCTGCGCAAGCTGGATCCCTACCTGAACGTGGACCCGGGCACGATGTCGCCCTTCGAGCACGGCGAGGTCTTCGTGACCGACGACGGTGCCGAGACCGACCTCGACCTCGGCCACTACGAACGCTTCACCGGCGTGGCCGCCCGCAGGACCGACAGCGTCTCCTCGGGCCGGATCTATTCCAACGTGCTCGAGAAGGAGCGCCGCGGCGATTACCTGGGCAAGACGATCCAGGTGATTCCCCACGTCACGAACGAGATCAAGGATTTCCTCGCCGTGGGCGAGGACGAGGTCGACTTCATGCTCTGCGAGATCGGCGGCACCGTCGGCGACATCGAGGGCCTGCCCTTCTTCGAGGCGATCCGCCAGTTCAGCCAGGACCGGCCCCGCGGCCAGTGCATCTTCATGCACCTGACGCTGCTGCCCTGGCTGGCGGCAAGCGGAGAGCTCAAGACCAAGCCGACCCAGCACTCGGTGAAGGAGCTGCGCTCCATCGGCCTGCAGCCGGATATCCTCGTCTGCCGCTCGGAGCACCCGATCCCCGACAAGGAGCGCGAGAAGATCGGCCTCTTCTGCAACGTGCGTTCGGACGCCGTGATCGCGGCCTATGACCTCAAGTCGATCTACGAGGCGCCGCTGGCCTACCACCGCGAGGGGCTGGACCAGGCCGTCCTCGACGCCTTCCAGATCTCGCCCGCCCCGCGCCCGGACCTCAGCGTCTGGGAAGACGTGTCGGACCGTCTCGTGCACACCGACGGCGAGGTGAACATCGCCATCGTCGGCAAGTACACGCAGCTGGAAGACGCCTACAAGTCGATCAAGGAGGCCCTGACCCACGGCGGCATGGCCAACCGGATCAAGGTCAACGTGGAATGGGTGGATGCCGAGGTCTTCGATCACGAAGACGCAGCCCCCCACCTCGAGGGCTACCACGCGATCCTCGTGCCCGGCGGCTTCGGCGAGCGCGGCACCGAGGGCAAGATCAAGGCGGCGCAATTCGCCCGCGAGCGCAAGATCCCCTACCTCGGGATCTGCCTCGGGATGCAGATGGCCGTGATCGAGGCGGCGCGGAACCTTGCCGGGCTGACCACGGCCGGTTCGGAAGAATTCGACCACGAGGCCGGCAAGAAGCGGTTCGAGCCGGTGGTCTATCACCTCAAGGAATGGGTTCAGGGCAACCACGCCGTGCAGCGCAAGGTCGACGACGACAAGGGCGGCACCATGCGTCTTGGCGCCTACACCGCGGCGCTGACCGAAGGCTCCAAGGTGGCCGAGGTCTATGGCTCCACGCAGATCGAGGAACGCCATCGTCACCGCTACGAGGTGGACATCAAGTACCGCGAGAAGCTGGAAGCCTGCGGGCTTCAGTTCTCGGGCATGTCCCCCGACGGCCGCCTGCCCGAGATCGTCGAGGTGAAGGATCACCCGTGGTTCATCGGCGTCCAGTTCCACCCGGAGCTGAAGTCGAAACCCTTCGACCCGCATCCGCTGTTCCGCGACTTCGTGCGCGCGGCCAAGGAGGTTTCGCGGCTGGTGTGATCCCGCCCGGACCGGACCCGGACCAGACATGACAAAGGGGAGCCTCGCGGCTCCCCTTTTGCATTCCCCCGACAGTCCTGCCTGCGTGGCGGTTCAGAACCGAATCCGCTGCGCGGCCAGTTCGTCGTAATGCTCCTGCGCCGCATCGAGGGCGCGCAGCATCTCGTCCGTCGACCGCGAGATATAGAGCGGATATTCGAACAACATGCTGACCTTCAGCTGCGGGTTGATGATGATCGTCTTGCGGATCGTCGTCTCGACTTCCTCGTGCGGCAGGATCATCCCGAAGGTGCTGGTCAGCAGCCCGTCCGGATCGGACATGATCGGCAGCCTGATCCGCTGGCCGCCGCGGGCCGAGGCCTGCGCACACCAGTCGTTCAGTTCCGCCACGCTGTTGCGCGCGATGCCCAAGACCTTCACGCCCGCGCGCCACAGGTCGTCCTGCAGCGCTGCGAGCGAGATCAGCTCACGCGTGCAGGTTTCCGAGAAGGCATCGGCGATCGAGAAGAAGATCGTCCAGTTGCCCGTGGTATAGGGGTGGAAGGTGACCTTCCCGATCGTCGAGTCGGCTGAGAAGTTGGGGAAATTCTCACCGATTCTCGGCGTCCAGCGCGGCGAATTGGTATAGTCGGTCGGGACCTCGACCCAGGTGGCAGGGATCTTGGGCGGGTCTTTTTTCGGATTTCTCAGCATCACGCCTCGGGAGATTCGTTATTTACAGACGAAAAGATGCACTCGTAACATTCGTTAACCTGTCCATAGCGAGGACACGTGGTGACATTAGGAACAGTATGTGTCGAATTTGGGGCCTGTGGCTCTTTGGTAAACAATTTCGCCCCCCTGTCCGACCATGTCCAGCAGCGCCGGCCAGTCATCATCGGGCTCCGCGACAGGCAACGGGAAAGAGGGGCAGAATGACGCAAAGTCAGCAGCTTGCCCGCACCCGCCCGGGCCCGGGCGGGATCGGTCCGCAGCATCATCGCCCTGTCACAAATCCATGGTCTAAGCTCTCCGAAGGCCCCCGCTCCGGCGTGGGGCCTGTATAGTTGCGCGAAGGAGCCGCCGATGTCCCCTGATGATCTCGATGCCGCCCAGGACTGGCTGGAAGCCGAACTGCAGGACGAGCTGGACGAGGATTACGAGATCGAGCTGGAGGATGCCGTCCTCTCGATGAAAATCCGCGAGATCTATCGCAAGGCCCATGGCCCCACGATCCCGAGACCGGAATATTTCCGCGCCCTGCTCCACCTTCAGGCCGAGCTGATCAAGCTGCAGGACTGGGTCATCGCCAACAACGAGAAGGTCGTGGTGATCTTCGAGGGCCGCGACAGTGCCGGCAAGGGTGGCGTGATCAAGCGGATCACCCAGCGTCTGAACCCGCGCGTGGTGCGCACCGTCGCCCTGCCCGCCCCGACCGAGCGCGAGAAATCGCAGTGGTACTTCCAGCGCTACGTGCCGCATCTGCCCGCCGGCGGCGAGATCGTGCTCTTCGACCGTTCGTGGTACAACCGCGCCGGGGTCGAGCGCGTCATGGGCTTTGCCGATGAAACGCAGGTCTCGCAGTTCTTCGACGACGTGCCGGAATTCGAGCGGATGCTGAAACGCTCCGGCATCCGGCTGATCAAGTACTGGTTCTCGATCACCGACGAGGAGCAGCAGATGCGCTTCCTCATGCGCATCCATGACCCGCTGAAGCAGTGGAAGCTCTCGCCCATGGACCTGCAAAGCCGCGTGAAGTGGGAGCAGTACACCAAGGCGAAGGAAGAGATGCTGGCCCGCACCAACATCCCCGAGGCGCCGTGGTACATCGTGCCCGGCAACGACAAGAAGCGCGCCCGGCTGAACTGCATCGACCATCTGCTGTCGCTGATCCCCTACGCCGAGGTCGACCACGAGGAGATCGCCCTGCCGGAGCGGGTCTTCAACCCGGCCTACGAGCGCGACGTGCTGCCGCCCGATCTCTACGTGCCGTCGAAGTACTGAGACCGGTTGGCGGCTGCGCCTCTGCGTGCTGCGTCGCACCGTGAAACGGCGAAGGGCCCGGCAGATGCCGGGCCTTTTTGCAAAGGGATCTCGCATGGGGGGGGCCAGCCGGGCGGATCGACCGGAGCGGTCAGCCCCGACCGACCATCGGCCCCGACGATCGGCCCCGGCGGTCAGCCCCCGAAGAGCGGCAGCACGTGTTTCCGGAAGAGCCCCGAGTCGCGCACGATGCAGCGGCGTTTGCCCGAAGCGCGGTATTCCGCGATCATCGGTGCCACGAGGACCGGGTTGAAGCACCAGCGGCCCCGGCGGCCGTTGCGGGCATCGGCCTGCTGTCCCGAGACCCACTGGCAGAAGCCACGGCAGTCGCGCATCTGGCGCGAGGTGTCCGGCAGGTAGAAGCCACAGTTCACCCGCTGGCAGATCGCATCCAGAAGCGCGCAGGCGGCGCGGTCCTTCTGAGGCACGCCTTCGCGCGCGGTCGCGTTATATTTCAATGGGTTGCCGTTCATGAACACGGTCAGGGCCGTGCCCAGATCCACCCCTTGATGCGCAAGGATATCGCGCAGCTCGGGCAGGTTGTCCTCGGTCCAGGGCAGTTGCCGGGCGCGCCGGCACATCTCATTCACAGGGTTGGCCACAAGCTGCGGCCGGGATGCGTCTTCAACCTCTTCGTTGAGGTCCTGCACCAGCGACATCGTCGCGAGCATTTCACAGTACTCCGTTGCACCAATTACGTCTCAGATGCTGTCCTTCTTTCAGGGCACTTGGGAAATAATTCGGAAAAAATGTGGCAATTACGGGAAAGGTCATGTTTTGACCATCTGGTCATGAAATGAAGGGGGTTCGCCCACTGCCGTTTCTCACAAGTGCTTGTAATCGCGCGCACCGAGGGCTTTCTGTGTTGGCGACCTCCCGCTCCCCGCTTATATCGGTGTCATGTTCGGAGATTTCCTTGCCCGCCTGATCCAGCCCGAGCCGCCCCGCCTGCCGCAGGCGGAGGCCCGTCTTGCGCTGATTGCCCTGCTGGTCCGCGTCGCCCGCAGCGACAACGAGTATTCCGGGGCCGAGCGGGATCGCATCTTCCGCATCACCCAGAGCCGCTATGGCCTCGACAGCGCCGCCGCCGCGCAGCTGCTGGAGGAGGCCGAGACGCTGGAGGGCGAAGCCCCCGACACCGTCCGCTTCACCCGCGCGATCAAGGACGCCGTGCCGCTGGACGAGCGCATCGGCGTGATCGAGGCGATGTGGGAGATCGTCATGGCCGACGGCAAGCGGGACGAGGAAGAGAACGCGCTCATGCGCCTCGTGGCCTCGCTGCTCGGCATCACGGATCAGGACAGCAACGCCGCGCGTCTGCGCGTGACGCCGCGCTGATCCGCAGGTCTTTTGGTATTATCCGGAATTTTTGAAAATTCCGGCCCGTTTTCTTCGAAGAAAACGGACAGTGCCGCTGACGAGGGCACGGTTGACGCTGCCTTGCGCGGCGTCATCTGCCCGGATTCAGGGCATTTCCCTACGTCATGGGGCACATCATCGTTGATTATACCCCGGAATCGCGCCCTACTGGCCGCGTAACGGATCAATGACACCAGAAGAGGCCCCGTGAGCCACCAGCCCCCCGTGATCGAAATCCGGGATCTGCACAAAGCCTATGCGGATCTCGAAGTGCTCAAGGGTGTCACGATCACCGCGCATCGCGGTGATGTCGTGTCCATGATCGGCTCCTCCGGTTCCGGCAAGTCGACCCTTCTGCGCTGTGCCAACCTGCTGGAGGACAGCCAGCAGGGCGAAATCCTCTTCAAGGGCGAGGCCGTGCACTGGAAAGGTACCGGATCGCACCGCCGTCCGGGCGACGCCAAACAGGTGCTGCGGATCCGGACAAACCTTTCCATGGTGTTCCAGCAATTCAACCTCTGGTCCCACATGACGATCCTCCAGAACGTCATGGAGGCCCCCGTCACCGTGCAGGGCCGCGACCGGGCCGAGGTGGAGGAGAAGGCACGCCATTACCTCGCCAAGGTGGGCATCGGCGACAAGGCCGACGCCTGGCCGGCGCAGCTTTCCGGCGGTCAGCAGCAGCGGGCGGCGATTGCCCGCGCGCTCTGCATGGAGCCCGAGGCGCTGCTCTTCGACGAGCCGACCTCGGCGCTGGACCCGGAACTGGAACAGGAGGTGGTGAAGGTCATCAAGGATCTGGCCAACGAGGGCCGGACGATGATCCTCGTCACCCATGACATGCGGCTGGCAGCGGACGTCTCGGACCACGTCGTCTTCCTGCACCAGGGCCGCATCGAGGAGGAGGGCCCGCCCTCCGCCCTCTTCGGCGCGCCCAAGACGGCCCGCCTGCAGCAATTCCTCAGTGCGACGCAGAGCGCCTGAGGCAATCGGACCCAAGTCCAACACAAACGGGAGAACTTTCATGAAAACGCTGATCCAAGCCACGGCCATTCTGGCGCTGACCGCCGGCATGGGCATGGCTCAGACCGTGCGTCTGGGGACCGAGGGCGCCTACCCTCCGTATAACCTGATCAACGACGCGGGCGAGGTCGACGGCTTCGAGCGGGAACTGGGCGACGAGCTGTGCAAGCGCGCCGAGCTGACCTGCGAGTGGGTGACCAACGACTGGGATTCGATCATTCCGAACCTCGTGTCGGGCAACTACGACGTGATCATGGCCGGCATGTCGATCACGCCCGAGCGGGACGAGGTCATCGACTTTACCCAGAACTACACCCCGCCCTCCTCCTCCTCCTACGTCGGCCTGTCCGATGACGTGGACATCACCGGCGGCGTGATCGCAGCCCAGACCGCCACCATCCAGGCCGCCCACGTGGCCGAGACCGGCGCGACCCTGCTGGAATTCGCGACCCCCGACGAAACCGTCGCCGCCGTGCGCAACGGCGAGGCCGACGCGGTGCTGGCCGACAAGGACTTCCTCGTGCCGATCGTGGCGGAATCCGGCGGCGAGCTGAGCTTCGTGGGTGATGACGTGCCGCTCGGCGGTGGCGTCGGCGCGGGCCTGCGCGAAAGCGACACCGAGCTGAAAGAGAAGCTCGACGCGGCCATCGGCTCCATGAAGGAAGACGGCACGCTCAACGCGATGATCACCAAGTGGTTCGGCGAAGACGCCCTGACCTACGAGTGATCCCGGCGGTTCTTCCGCTTTCCTGATCGGGGTGGCCGCGCCCGTGCGCGGCCGCTCCCTCCGGACCCAACCCGGATTTCACACCGATGTTCGAATACTGCGCCAATCCCGACACGCTTGAAGGGGTCCGCTGGGTCAGCTGCTACCTGACCACGGCCAAGCACATGATGTTCTACGAGAGCTTCCTCGTGGTCATCGGGCTGATGCTGATCACCGTGCCCTGCGCCATGGCCTTCGGCTTTGGCGGCGCGCTTGCCGCGCGCTCGCACGTGGCGCCGCTGCGCTGGATCGGCAAGGGCTATGCCGCGATGGTGCGCGGCGTGCCGGACATCGCCTTCTTCCTCTTCGTGCCGCTCGCCCTTGATCAGGGGCTGGAATGGATGCGGCACAAGGTGAAATGCCCCGACTGGGATCAGCCGATCCGGCAGGGCAACGATTTCGTGGTCTGCGCGCAGGCCAAGCTGCCGCTCGGCTCGGCCCCGCAATGGCAGCATGAGACCTATGGCATCATCCTCGCCGTGGCGGCCTTCGCCTTCGTTTTCGGGGCCTTCGCGGCCCATGTCCTGTCGGGCGCGATGAACGCGGTGCCCAAGGCACAGCTGGAAACCGCCGAGGCCTATGGCATGAGCCGCGGCCAGATCACCCGGCGCATCCTGATCCCGCAGATGTGGGTCTATGCGCTGCCCGGCCTGTCGAACCTCTGGATGGTACTGATCAAGGCGACGCCGCTGCTGTTCCTGCTGGGGGTTCAGGACATCGTCTACTGGGCGCGGGAGTTGGGCGGGTCGAAGACCAGCGCCTATGCCTACCCCCACCCCGACTGGCGTCTCTACTACTTCCTCGCGCTGCTGGTCTTCTACCTCGGGCTGACCAAGGTCTCGGAGATCGGGCTGTCGCGGCTCAACCGCCGCCTGTCGCGCGGACAGGCCACCATGGCCGGTGAAGAACAGAGGAAGGCCACCGCATGAGCTGCGTCCAGACCCTTCAGGATTATGCCCTGCGCTCCATCGGGATCGGCGAGCGCCTGCTGCCGCGTTCGGATTTCACCCTGTGCCAGCAGTTCACGCTGATCGGCTCCGGCCTGATCTGGAACATCTATTTCGCGGTCTTCGCCCTCGCGCTCGGCTTCTTCCTGTCGACCGGGGTGGCGCTTGCCCGCACCGCGCCCTCGCCCTTCCTGCGCAAGCCGGCAGAGTGGTTCGTCTTCGTGTTCCGCGGCAGCCCGCTCTTCATCCAGTTCTTCCTCTTCTACGAGGCGCTGACCCTACTGCCCAAGGCGGGGATCGAGCTGAACCTGATCTTTGTCGAGATCAACATGGCGACCCGCTGGCTGACCCGGGCCTGGGCGGGCGCGCTGATCGTGCTGTTCCTGAACACCTCCGCCTATGGCGGCGAGATCTTCTATGGCGCGCTGCGCTCGGTCCCCAAGGGCGATCTGGAGGCAGCGGATGCCTACGGCTTCTCGGGGTGGAAGAAGTTCCGCAAGATCACCTGGCCCACCATGCTGCGCCTCGCCTGGCCCGCCTACACGAACGAGGCGATCTTCCTCTTCCACGCCACGACGCTGGTCTACTTCAGCTCCTTCCCGGCGTGGCAGCAGAAGGGCGATGCGCTCTACTACGCGAGCTATTTCGCGGACAAGACCTTCAACCCCTTCATCCCCTACCCGATCCTCGCCTTCTATTTCATGATGCTGACGCTGGCGATCATCGCGGGCTTCGGCCTGATCAACAGGCGGCTCAACCGGCATCTGCCGCAATCCTCCCGCAAGGGGTTACGCCCGCGGATGATGCTGGTAAGGTGACCCCATGCGTTTCGATCCCAAGGTAATGGCCGCGGTCGGCTGCGTCTGGTGGCGCCGCCGCATGGGCCAATGGCAGGGCCGGACCCCGGGGGCCGGCGGCCAGGGCTTCTGAAGCCCTTCCGATCGCATGTTCTCTCACAGGCGGGCCGGACGGGCAGTGACCCCTTGTGCCTGAAAGCAGGGCTTCGGCCCGATTGCCAGATGAGAAAACCATGATCGACTTCGAAGGATTCAGAACGTTTCGCGTGGCCGCCGCCGACCTGAACGGCCAGATGCGCGGCAAGCGCGTGCCCCACGGACAATATGACAAGCTGAAGGACGGCACCGTGCGGATGCCGCTTTCCGTGCTCAACGTCGATGTCTGGGGCGCGGATATCGAGGACAGCCCGCTGGTCTTCGAAAGCGGCGATGCCGACGGCATCCTCTATCCCACCGACCACGGCCCGGTGCCGATGCCTTGGCTGAACTCGCCCTCGGCCCTCGTGCCGATGTGGATGTTTCACGAGAGCGGAGAGCCCTTCGAGGGTGACCCGCGCCATGCCCTCGCCCGCGTGCTGGAGCGCTACGCCGCCCGCGGCTGGGAGGTGCAGGCCGCCGTCGAGATGGAATTCTACCTCGTCAACGACACGCAGGACAGCCTGCTGCCGCCGACCAACCCGCTGACGGGCCGGCCGCTCTGGGGCAATGCCATCCTCTCGATCCGGCAGTTGGATGCCTTCGACGCCTACCTGACGGACCTCTACGAGGCCTGCGAGGCGATGGACATTCCCGCGGAATCCGCGATCTCGGAATCCGGCCTTGGCCAGTTCGAGATCAACCTGACACACCGCTCGGCGCTCGCCGCCGCCGATGACGCCTGGCTCTTCAAGACGCTGGTACGGGGCATGGCGCGCAAGCACGGCATGGCCGCGACCTTCATGGCGAAACCCTTCGAAGGCGACGCGGGCAACGGGATGCACGTGCATTTCTCGGTGCTGGACAAGGCGGGCAACAACATATTCGACAACGGCGGCCCCGAGGGCACCGACCTGCTGCGGCACGCGGTGCAGGGGTGCCTGAAGGGGATGCATCCCTCGACCCTGATCTTCGCACCGCACGGGTCCTCCTATGACCGGTTCGAACCCGGCGCCCATGCCCCCACCGGGGCCTGCTGGGCCTACGAGAACCGCACCGCCGCGATCCGCATTCCGGGCGGCCCCACCAAGGCGCGCCGGATCGAACACCGCGTGCCCTGCGGCGACATCAACCCCTACCTGATGCTGGCCGTGATCCTCGGCGCGGCACTGGCGGGGATCGAGGACGGGGAAAACCCGCCGCCGCCGATCTCGGGCAGCGCCTATGACCTCGAACTGCCGGGCCTCGCGCCGGACTGGGCCTCGGCCATCGACGCCTTCGAGACCGATCCCCTGATCGCGCGCATCTTCCCCGAAATGCTGATCCGCAACCTCGTCATGACCAAGCGGCAGGAGCAGCGACGCCTCGCAGAGATGCCCCATGAAGACTGGTGGCAGGTCTATCTCGAAACCGTCTGAGGCGCAGGCGCGGGTCTGCCTCTTTGCAGCCCCGCACCGCCCCGGCGCCCCCTTGTGGCAGACCCGGCCCTCTCGTAGTCTGCCCCCATCAACCCAATTGGTGACCCATGAAAATCGGCATTCTGCAATGCGGCCACATCCCCGATGCACTTCGGGGTGAGCTGGAAGATTATGACCAGCTGTTCCTGACCCTCCTCGGCGACAAGGGCTTCGAATTCGAGGTCTTCCCCATCGTCGACGGCGCCGATGTGCCGCCCCCGGGGGCCTGCGACGGCTGGCTCATCACCGGCTCGCGTCACGGCGCCTACGAGGACCACGCCTGGATCCCGCCGCTGGAAGAGATGATCCGCGCGATCCACGCCGAGGGCCGCCCCCTCGTCGGCATCTGCTTCGGCCACCAGATCATCGCCCAGGCCCTTGGCGGCAAGGTCGAGAAATTCCCCGGCGGCTGGTCCGTGGGCCGTCAGGTCTATACCATCGAGGGCGAGGAGTTCCCGCTCAACGCCTGGCACCAGGACCAAGTGACAGAACTGCCAGCCGACGCCCGCGTCATCGGCTCCACTGATTTCTGCAAATACGCGGCCCTGGCCTATGGCGATCACATCTACACCGTGCAGCCGCACCCCGAGTTCGGCGCCGATGTCATCGACGGGCTGATCCGTACCCGGGGCCGGGGCAATGTCCCCGATCCGCTGCTCGATGCCGCCGTGGCACAGCTCGACGCGCCGCTGGCGCGCACCAAGATGGCCGACCGCATGGCCGGCGTCCTGAAGGGAGAAAAGGCATGAAGACCCCCACCCCCAAGGCCCAGAAGATCGCCGAGGCCGAACGCAGCACCCCCGTGGCGCCCCCCGTCGAACAGGCGGACTGGACGGCGGACCTGCCCGCCCCCGCGCGCGACTACCTCGTGGGGCGCCGCCTCGACGAGGTGGAGTGCATCATCTCCGACCTGCCCGGCATCGCCCGCGGCAAGGCCGTGCCCGCCTCGAAATTCGCCCGGCAGAAGTACTTCCACCTGCCCAATTCGATCTTCTTCCAGACGATCACCGGCGACTGGTCCGATGCGGCGGGCGAAGAGGGCTTCGTCGAACCCGACATGACCCTCAAGCCCGACATGTCGACCGCCACCGCCGCGCCCTGGACCGGCGACTGGACGCTACAGGTGATCCACGACGCCTTCGACCGCAAGGGCAACCCGATCCCCTATGCGCCGCGCAACGTGCTGAAACGGGTCTGCAAGCTCTACGAGGACCAGGGCTGGAAACCGGTCGTCGCGCCCGAGATGGAATTCTACCTCGTGGCCCGCAACCTCGACCCGGCCAAGCCGATCGAGCCGATGATGGGCCGCTCGGGCCGTCCCGCCGCCGCGCGGCAGGCCTACTCCATGACCGCCGTCGATGAATTCGGCCCGGTGATCGACGACATCTACGACTTCGCCGAGGCCCAGGGCTTCGAGATCGACGGCATCACCCAGGAAGGCGGCGCCGGCCAGCTGGAGATCAACCTGCGCCACGGCAACCCGGTCAAGCTGGCGGACGAGGTCTTCTACTTCAAGCGCCTGATCCGCGAGGCCGCGCTGCGCCACGATTGCTTCGCCACCTTCATGGCCAAGCCGATCAAGGACGAGCCCGGCTCGGCCATGCACATCCACCACTCGGTGATGGACATCGAGACCGGCAAGAACATCTTCACCGGTCCGCAGGGCGGCGAGACCGATGCCTTCTACTACTTCATCGGCGGGCTTCAGGAACACCTGCCCGCGGCGATCCCGCTGCTGGCGCCCTACGTGAACTCCTATCGCCGCTACGTGAAGGACCACGCCGCCCCGATCAACCTCGAATGGGGCCGCGACAACCGCACCACGGGCATCCGCGTTCCGATCTCCGATCCCGCCGCGCGCCGGGTCGAGAACCGGGTGGCTGGCATGGACTGCAACCCCTACCTCGGCATCGCGGCCTCGCTCGCCGCGGGCTACCTCGGGCTGATGAACGAGGAACGGGCCGAGAAGCAATTCCGCGGCGATGCATACGAGGGCGAGGGCGACTTCCCCCGCACCCTTGGCGAGGCGCTCGACGTCTTCGACGAGAACAACGCCCTCGCCAAGGTGCTGGGGGAGGAGTTCTGCCGCGTCTATTCCGTCGTGAAACGCACCGAATACGAGGAATTCCTCGGCGTGATCAGCCCGTGGGAACGCGAACACCTGCTGATGAACGTCTGATGAACCTGCTCGACGCCAACGACCGTCCCGGCGCCTATCCCGGCAGCTGGTACGCCGCCACGGTGGACCCGCTGCCGCCCCTGCCTCCCCTGCGGGGCGAGGTGACGGCGGATGTCTGCATCATCGGCGCGGGCTTCACCGGGCTCTCCGCCGCGCTGCACCTGGCGGAGGCCGGGCTGAAGGTCGTCCTGCTGGAGGCGCAGCGCGTGGGCTTCGGGGCCTCGGGGCGCAATGGCGGGCAGCTCGGCTCCGGCCAGCGGCAGGATCAGGAGGTGCTGGAAAAGATGCTCGGGCGCGACGATGCCGCGCTCTACTGGCGGCTCGGCGAAGAGGCCAAGGACCTCGTCCGCTCCCTCATGACGCGCCATAACATCGACGCCGCCTATCGCCCCGGCGTGGCCTGGACCGGCTTCTCCGACAGCGAGACGGCGCATCTGCACCACTACGCGGAGTTCCTCGAAGACCGCTATGGCTACACCGAGGTCGAGACACTCGACGCCGCAGCCTGCCATGCGCTCTGCCCCTCGCCCGCCTACAAGGGCGGCATCCTCGACATGGGCGCGGGCCACCTGCATCCGCTCCGACTCGCCCTCGGCCTTGCCCGGGCCGCCACAGCCGCAGGCGTCACGATCCACGAGGAGACCCGCGTCACCGGCCTGACCGAGGGCCGCCCCGCCACGGTGCAGACCGCGCAGGCCAAGGTCACGGCGGAGCACGTGATCCTCGCCTGCAACGGCTACCTGGGCGGGCTGGAGCCCCGGGTGGCGACCCGTGTCATGCCCATCAACAACTTCGTCGCGGCGACAGAACCGCTCGGCCCCCGCACCGCAGAGGTCCTCACCCGCGATGTCGCCGTGGCGGATACGAAATTCGTGGTGAACTACTTCCGCCTCAGCGAGGACGGCCGTCTGCTCTTCGGCGGCGGCGAAAGCTACGGCTACCGCTTCCCCACGGACATCGCCGCCAAGGTCCGCAAACCCATGCTGGAGATCTTCCCGCACCTCCGGGACGTGAAGATCACCCACGCCTGGGGCGGTACGCTGGCGATCACCATGAAGCGGCTGCCCCACCTCGCCCGCCTCGCGCCCAACATGCTCACCGCCTCCGGCTACTCCGGCCACGGCGTGGGCACGGCGGTCCACTCCGGCCTCCTCGCCGCGAAGGCGATCCAGGGCGAGGCCGAAGGCTTCGACGCCATGTCCCGCCTGCCCACGCCCCGCTTCCCCGGCGGCCCCGCGATGCGCCACCCGCTCCTCATCCTCGCGATGACATGGTTCTCCCTCCGCGACCGCCTCGGCATCTGAACATCTTTCGCTCAAAAATATCCTCGGGGGGGCCGCGCCAGCGGCGGGGGGCAGACAGCCCCCCTCTCCCCTCGAGGATCACGCGCCCCTCACCTCGAAGCGCCCAAGAATTTTCGAAAACTCTTGGCAAAATTCTTCGAAGAATTTTGGCCCCACTCTCCGGCGCACCCCACCCTCCGGCAAATGCAGTGCCCCCCACGGGCCGTGCCCCTCGATCCCACCCGGAAAATGCGCATTTTCCGGACCGTTTTCTTCGAAGAAAACGCAGATCGCCTCAGCCGCCGTATTTCTCCAGGAACGCCTCGGCCTTCAGGGCGCGGAAGTCCTCCAGCGCCGCCCCCAGGCGCGCATGGTCCCAGTCCCACCAGCCAAGCGCGATGAGCCGGTCCGCGATCTCGCGCGGCTGGCGCAGGCGGATGGGTTTCGCGGGCGTGCCGGCCACGATCTCGTAGTCGCCCACGTCCTTGGTGACGATCGCGCCGGAGGCCACGACCGCGCCATGGCCGACCCGGATGCCGGGTTTCACCTGCGCGTTGTGGCCCAGCCATGTGTCATGGCCGATCTCGGTGATCCGGGCGCGGCGGCGGGCAAAGAAGGCTTCGTCGCGCGGGGTGCCCTCCCAGTAATCCGCGGACCGATAGAGGAAATGGTGCAGCGAGGCGCCCTCCAGCGGGTGATCCGTGGCGCCCACCCGCACGAAGCTGGCGATATTTGCAAACTTCCCCACGCGGGTGTTTGCAAAGTCGCAGAAGCGGTCGCAGTAGGAATAATCCCCGAGCTGGACATTGTTGAACCGCGTGCCCCGGCCGACCTCGGTCCAGGCGCCAAGCTGGCTGTCCTCGATCTCGGTCTCGGGATGCAGGTAGGGGGTGTCGGCGCTGAGCTTGGGCATGTCGGTCTCTCTCGCAGTTTCTTCCGCAGTCACCTCGGTCAACCCGTGCTAGCAGCACGCGCCACGCCCGCAAAGGGCCCGCCCGCGTGCGCCTTGCCAAAGCGACAGGCAGTTGCCCCGGCACACCCCCTGCCCACCCCCTCTACGCCGTAAATTTCACACCCCGCCCCTTGCCCTCGCGGCCCCCCGGGCCGAGCCTGCGGCCAGACAGATCAGATGAAACGGACCCCTCACATGACCGCCCCTTCCTACCGCTGGATCGACTACCGCTCGCCCGACCTCGCCCCGCCCGAGGACATGGTGGTGATCCTGCCCGTCGGCTCGACCGAGCAGCACGGCCGCCACATGCCCGTGGGCACCGATATCCACCTCGCCGAAGCAGTGGCGCTGGAGGCGGCGGCGCAGGCGACGATCCCCGTGCGGGTGCTGCCCCCGGTCTGGATCTCGCTGGCCGAACACCACATGGACCGGCCCGGCACGCTGACCCTGGACATGGCGACGCTGGACGCGCTGATTACCGGCATTGCCAAGGCCCTCGACCGGCAGAAGGTGAAACGCCTGCTGCTGCTCAACAGCCACGGCGGCAACCGCAACGCCCTGCCCGTCATCGCCGACAAGCTGACCCGTGACCTGACCATGAACGTGGCCTATTCGACCTACTGGGAGACCGCCATGGCGGAACTGACCCCGCTCCTCGAAGGGCAGAAGATGCTGCACCATGCCTGCGAGGCCGAGACCTCGATGATCCTGCACCTGAAGCCCGAGACCGTGGCGATGGAGAAGCTTGCCGACGCCGACGTCCCCGCGACGGTGCCGCCGCAGGGGCTGCACCTCTGGCGGCCGTTCAGCGCGATGACGGAGTCCGGTGCCTATGGCCGGCCCGATCTCGCCTCCGCCGACAAGGGCGCCAAGATGATCGAGACCGCCGGCAAGGTCGTCGGCGCGAAACTGTCCGATCCCGCGAACTGGCGCTACTGAGCGCGCGCCGGATCACCGGCCGGACCAAGCAAGGCCCCGTGGTTCACGGGGCCTTTTTGCATGTCTGGGCGCAAACGAAGCGCGCGGGGTCGGAACTGCGAGGCCCCGGCCCGCAGGCCTCACTCGGGACAGCGCGCGGTGCAGCGGATCTCGATCTTCATCCGCGGGTCGGGCAGCGCCACCACGGCAGAGGTGATCCGCGCCGGATAGGGCCCGTCGCCGAATTCTTCGCGGTAGATCGTGTTCATCTCGCCCACGTCGTCGATGTCGGTCAGCAGGACAGAGACTTCGATGATATCCGCCATGGTCGATCCCGCACGATCAAGAACGGCGCGCAGGTTCTTGAAAACATTTCGTATCTGCCCCGCGAAATCCTCCGGGTAGCCGCCCTTGTCGTCGTGCCCCGGCAGGCCCGAGACATATAGGATGCCGCGATGCGCCGTGGCATAGACCAGCGGTGGCACACCGGGCAGGCCTTCGGGCGGAGGGAAATAGGTGATCGGGTCCATGGGGTACTCCTGTTGTCTGCCCCGGTGCTAGCGAGCGCAGGACCGCGAGGGAAGCCTCGACGCCCCGGCCCGGCCGGCCCAAGGCCGAAGTGCCCAAGCCTGCGGCAAAGCCGCGCCCCTCATGGGCATCAGGCCTTGAAACCAAGGGCCGGACGCCAGACCTCCCGCGAAAACTGGCCGTCCGCGCGCAAACGACGCTACGTCACAGTGGAAATTGCGAGAAAGTTACCGTTAACCGCCCGTTCCCGGCGCGGTATACCCTTGTACTCCGTACAATTCGCGCTCAAAGCGCTCCGCAGGAAATTGTCACTGACAATTATTGAGGAGATACGCATGGAAGCAATCACCAACTTCTCGGTCCGCGTCGTACAGCGCTGGCTGCCGAGCGCCTTCGTCCTGGCGCTGCTGCTGACCGTGATCGTTTTCGTCCTGGGCATGGTCGTGGGCGGCGAAGGCCCCATGGCGATGGCCGGGTTCTGGGGCGACGGGTTCGCCAAGCTGTTCAACTTCGGCATGCAGATGACGCTGGTCCTGCTGACCGGCTACGTTCTGGCCATGACGCCCTTCGTCCAGTCGATGCTGACCGGTCTGACCGGGCTCGCCTCGACGCCGAAACAGGCCATGGCGATCACCATCGTCACCAGTTTCGTCTGCTACTACCTGAACTGGGGCTTCGGCATGGTCGCCGGCGCCATCCTGGCCCGCGAAATGGGCCGCCGGGTGCACATCCACTTCCCGCTGATCGTGGCCGCGGCCTACGGCGGTGAGCTGGTGCGTGGCCCCTCCTCCTCGATCCCGCTGGTCATCGCGACCCCGGGCCACTTCCTCGAGGCGCAGATCGGCATCGTGCCGGTGACCCAGACGCTCTACTCGTGGTGGAACATCCTGCTGACGCTGGCCCTGCTGGCGCTGCTGGTGATCTTCTTCATGTTACAGAAACAGCCTGCGAAGATCGAGGTCCTGACCGATACCGACGACGACGACAAGGCGCCCGAGATGGACCGCGCCGACATGTCGCCCTCCGACCGGCTGGAACACAGCCGCCTGCCGACGCTCTTCCTCGGCCTGCTGGCGGCGGCCTTCATCATCGGCAAGATCGTGGCAGGCACCTTCAGCGTGAACCTGAACACGATCATCCTGATCTTCCTGTCGCTGGGCCTGCTGATGCACAAGAGCTCTGCCGCCTATCTCCACGCCGCCGAAAAGGCCGTGGGGGCTGCACGGGGCATCATCATCCAGTTCCCGCTCTATGCCGGGATCGCCGGGATGATGACCAATTCCGGCCTCGTGACCGAGTTCTCGAACATGATGATCTCGATCTCCACGCCCGCCACCTTCCCGGTGGTGACCTTCCTCTCGGCGGGGATCGTGAACTTCTTCATCCCTTCGGGCGGCGGCCAGTGGGCGATCCAGGGCCCCATCGTGATGCAGGCAGCCTACGAGATCGGCGCGGACCCGGCGCGGACCATCATGGCCTTCACCTGGGGCGATGGCTGGACCAACCAGATCCAGCCGTTCTGGGCCCTGCCCCTGCTGGGCGTGGCCGGCCTCTCGGCCCGGGACATCATGGGCTACCTGATCATCTGGCTGGGCATCTCCGGCGTGGCGATCGGCGGCACCTTCGTGCTCTTCGCGCTCTTCGGCGCCTGAGCCAGCCCTCCCTGACAACGGAAAAGCCCGGGCCGATGGACCCGGGCTTTTTCATGTCTGGCCGCCCGGATCAGACCGCGACGAAGGACCGGATGATCACCATCTCGCCGGGTCGCGCGCTTTCCACCGTGCCCAGGAAGAAGCGCGTGTTGAGCCAGGCATAGGGCCCTTCCGGCGCTTCGACCCGGATGTGCGAGCGGCGGTAGGTCGGCTGGCCGGTCTCGTCCTTCACCACCATGGCGTGGTTGCGGATCTCGATCGTCACGCCGTCGTCGGTCTGCATGTGATAGATCGCCTCCAACTCCTTCACCCCGTCGCGGCGTTCGCGTTGCAGGTCGAAGCCGCCGGGCAGTACCACCCCCTGGAAGGGGCGCGGATCGGCGCTCTCGGGCGCCAGCACGCCCCTGAAGGTGCCCCCGGTGATCGGCACCACGTTGCGCACGCCAAGCGGGCCGGGCCCGTTCACGCGGGTCTTGGAGATCAGCACCTCCGCTTCCCAGCAGGGCAGCAGGCGGGGCTCGGTATTGGAAAAGCTCATGATCTGTCCTCGTCAGGTGATCCCGGCGTAGGAGCCGCCCAACCTCATGACAAGGCAAAAGAAAAACCGGGGCGCCCCCACGCCCCGGTTTCCCCTTCCCAGCGATCCGATCCGATCAGTTCGTGATCGTTTCGGGCCCCATCAGCTGGGTCGGAAGCCATGTCGAGATGATCGGCACGTAGGTGACGATGATCAGGAAGACGAAGAGCACCGCGAGGAAGGGCAGCGCCGCCTTCACGACCCGCATCATGGGCATCCCCGCGACACCGGAGGTGACGAAGAGGTTGAGGCCCACGGGCGGGGTGATCATGCCGATCTCCATGTTCACGACCATGATGATGCCGAGGTGGATCGGGTCGATCCCCAGTTCGATGGCGATCGGGAACACCAGCGGCGCGACGATCACCAGCAGGCCCGAGGGCTCCATGAACTGGCCGCCGATCAGCAGGATCACGTTGACGATCACGAGGAACATCACCGGGCCGAAACCTGCGGACAGCATCGCCTCTGCCACGTGCTGGGGCACCTGCTCGTCGGTGAGGACGTGTTTCAGGATCAGCGCATTGGCGATGACGAACATCAGGGTGATGGTCAGCTTGCCGGCCTCGAAGAGGGTCCGCTGCGTGTCGCGGTGGAACCATGCGGTCACCAGGGCGATCGGCTTCTGCCACAGGGCACGGCGCTTGCCGCCCGACTTCTCCGACAGCGGGCCCATGTCGCGGTAGATGAAGTTCGCCGCGATGAAGGCATAGATCGAGGCCACGGCGGCGGCTTCGGTCGGCGTGAAGATCGCGCCGGTGATGCCGGGGATACCGTAGATGCCCACCATGATGATGACGATCAGCATGAGGCCCCAGAAGGCGTCACGGAAGCTGTCCGCAACCTCGCCCCAGCCCAGCCAGACGCCCTTGGGCATGCCCTTGATACGCGCCATGATGTAGATGGTGACCATCAGCATCAGACCGGCCAGCAGGCCCGGGAAGACCCCGGCGAGGAACATGCGGCCGACGGAGACGTCGACGGCGGTGGCATAGACGACCATCACGATGGACGGCGGGATCAGGATGCCGAGGGTGCCCGCGTTACAGATGACACCTGCGGCGAAGTCCTTGGAATAGCCCGCCTGGGTCATGGCGCCGATCACGATGGAGCCGATGGCGACCACGGTGGCCGGGGACGAGCCCGAAAGCGCGGCGAAGATCATGCAGGCGAAGACGCCCGCGATGGCAAGGCCGCCCCGCATGTGGCCGACGCAGGCGATGGAGAAGCGGATGATCCGCTTGGCCACGCCACCGGTGGACATGAAGGAGGACGCGAGGATGAAGAAGGGGATCGCCAGTAGGGTGAAGTGACCGACGAAGGCCTGCATCAGGGTCTGCGCCACCGAGGCCAGCGAGGTGTCGCTGTACCAGAGCAGGAAGAGCACCGAGGACATGCCGAGCGAGACCGCGATCGGCACGCCGATCAGCATGAACCCGACGACGAGTGCGAAGAGAAGCGCGACGGACATGGGTCAGAGATCCCCTTTTCTTTCGCGGACTTCCGCGATTTCGTCTTCGACCTCGTGGCTGGCCACGATGCGGTCGATCTTGCCGGTCCAGATCTTCACGGCGACCTGGATGAAGCGGAACAGCAGCAGCGCCATGGAGACGGGCAGCACCGCGTAGGGAATGAAGCGCGGCAGCTTCTCGTAGGCCTCGCCCTCGTTCATCGCGTCCTCGAGGAACTTCAGGAAGGCGGGGTTCGGGATATCGTTGACCTCGTACCAGCTCTTGGCGCGGAACTTGTCCTCGAAGCCGAGCGGGAACCAGCGGCCCTCGGTCTGCGGCAGGTTGGCGAAGTTGGCCCAGTAGTCCCAGGCGCCCTTGAGCAGCAGCAGCGAGAAGACGATGCAGACCGCCACGGCGATGAGCGAGAGCACGCGGCGCACGTGCGGCGGGCACATGTCGACGATGGCGTCGACGCCGAGGTGCGCGTTCTTCTTCACCGCGTAGGAGGCCCCCAGAAGGACCAGCCAGCCGAAGAGGAAGACGGTCGCTTCCAGCCCCCAGAGGATGTTCGAGTTGAAGACGTAGCGCGCCACCACGTTGGCGAACGTGATCAGCGTCATGAGCCCGAGGATGAGCGCGATCAGCGTCTCCTCGATGCGGTCGATGAAGGATTCCCCCGGTGCGGGATGCATGGCCCTTCCCCCTCTGGTCTTGATGTTGGTGGGATGAACGAAGGGCGCGGCGGGTGCGCCGCGCCCTTCCCCGGTCCGAGGGACCGGATCAGAAGTTGGCGTTGATCGACTGGGCCGCGTCGATGTTCTCCTGGCCCACGTCGCCGGTGAACTGCGTCCAGACCGGCTTCATCGCCTCGACCCATGCAGCGCGCTGCTCGGGCGTCAGTTCGCGGATGGTGCCGCCGGCGTCCAGCACGCCCTGACGGGCGGCGGCGTCAACCTCGGCGATGGCCGCGTTGCGCTCCTTGGTGACCTCGTCGAGGATCGTCAGGAACTGGTCGCGGGTGCCTTCCTCGAGGCTGTCGAGCCAGTCGACCGAAGCCACGACCATGTAGTCCAGCACGCCGTGGTTGGTCTCGGTGATGCCGTCCTGCACCTCGTAGTACTTCTGGCCCAGAACGTTCGACCAGGTGTTTTCCTGACCATCCACAACGCCCTGCTGCAGCGCGCCGTAAACTTCCGAGAAGGCCATCTTCTGGGGCGAGGCGCCGATGGCTTCCATCTGGGCGACCAGCACGTCGGAAGGCTGCACACGGAACTTCAGGCCCTTGGCGTCTTCCGGCATGATCAGCGGCTTGTTGGCCGAGAACTGCTTGAGGCCGTTGTGCCAGAAGGCGAGGCCCGCGAGGCCGCGACGCTCCATCGAGGACATCATGTCCTGACCGTTGTCCGAATTCTGGAACGCGTCCACGGCTTCCATGTTCTTGAACATGAACGGCAGGTCGAAGATGCGGAAGACCTTGGTGAAGGTCTCGAATTTCGACAGCGAGGGGGCGCCCAGCTGGACATCGCCCTGCAGCATGGCTTCCAGCAGCTTGTCGTCATCGTAGAGGGTGGAGTTCGGGTACACTTCCATGCACGCCTTGCCGTCCATCTCTTCGTTGACGCGGGTCTTCAGCAGCTCTGCCGCGATGCCCTTGGGGTGCTTGTCGGTGTTGGTGACGTGGCTGAACTTGATGACGATCTCGCCGGAGTCGCAACCCGCGGTATCGGCGTAGGCGGCGGTCACGGACAGGGCCAGAGCCGTGGCGGCAGTGGTCAGGAATTTCATGGGGTCTCCTCCCGGATGAAGATCAAGTGAGTGTGCCGTGGGGCCGTGGCCCCGGTGTCGGCAAATTCCGACCTGCGCCGGGTCCGCTCAAGCGGTTGTGCGCCTGCCGTGAGAAATTCACTTTATCCATTGCGATTCAATGGCTTGCATTTATCGCGGATCCGCGTTGCGCATGCTGCATGGCAGCAATGTGCGAAATCCCACACAGACTGACCCTCAAAATGTGCGGATTTTCGCACACATCTGCGAGATTGATTCGTAGCGCCTCCCGCTCCGAATCGTCCCGATTCTTGCGCAGGTCCATCCGCAAGCCGTTGATCCAGCCTTCATCTTTCCGAAAATACTCTCGGGGGGAATTGGCCCCGGCACGGGGCCAAGGGGGGCAGACAGCCCCCTCCCCGCCCGCCGCAGGCGCGACCCGCCTGTCGCAGGCGCGACCCGCTCGTCGCGGGGACACCGCCCCTCAAGCGCGCGCCCTCCCGGCCCGACCACCTGATCGCCGGACCATGGAAGGATCGGGCCCCCCACTGCGCCGACTACCGGAAATCCTCGGGCTTCAGCCCGTAGCGGGCCAGCTTGTCGTAGAAGGTCTTGCGCGGAAGCTTCAGCGCCTGCGCCGCGGCGGAGGCATGGCCCTCGTGCCGTTTCAGCGCCGCCGCCAGAAGCGAGCGCTCCACCTGCGCCATCTGCTCCGCGAGGCCGAGGTCGGAGCGGTCCGCCTGCATCTCGTCCGGCATTCCCAGCACGAAGCGCATCGCCGCCGACATCAGCGCCCGCGCATTGCCGGGCCAGTCCCGCGCCATCAGCCCGGCCAGCACCTCCGCGCCCACCTCCGGCGGCTGAAGGCCCGCCTGCTCCGCCGCCTGGGCGACATACTGGCGGAACATCACCGGGATGTCCTCGGGCCGCTCCGAGAGCGCGGGGATGCGCACCCGCATCACGTCGAGCCGGTAATAGAGATCGGGGCTGAAACGCCCCTCCGCGACATGCGCGGCGAGGTCCTCCGAGGTGCCTCCGAAGAGCCGCGCCGGCAGCCCCTGCTCCAGCCGCTCGGTCAGGGCGAACTGCATGTCGGTGGAGAGCGCGCCGATCTCGTTCAGGAAGAGCGTGCCCGAGGCCGCCTCCTCGCAGGCCGTGTCGAAGCCCTCGCGGGTCAGCCCGGCGGCGGCGCGTTTCAGGAACGGGCGCTTGGCGGCAGGCGACATCATGTGGATCACCTCGGCCACCTTCGAGATGCCGGAGCCCGGCGCGCCGTCGATCAGCACCTCGGTCCGGGCCTGTGCCGCGAGGCGGGCCTGATCGCGCAGCGCCTCCGAGAGCGCCGAGGAGCCGAAGATCAGCCGCGCCGCGGGATCGCCGGCCTCCAGCTGGGCCTTGAGGCGGCGGTTTTCCAGCACCAGCTCGCGGGTCTTGAGCGCCCGTTCGATCACCGGCAGCAGCTCCCCCGGGCCGCAGGGTTTCTCGAGAAAGCCGAAGGCGCCCCTGTCCATGGCCGAGACCGCCATGGGAATATCGCCCTCCCCGGTCAGCAGGATCACCGGCAGCTCCGCGTCGAGCCCCTGGGTGTGGGCCAGCAGGTGGAAGCCGTCACGCCCGGGCATCCGGATGTCCGAGAGGATGACGCCTTCGAAGTCGCGCGAGATATGGTCCTTGGCCTCGATGAAGGACCCCGCCTTGGTGGGCAGCAGGTCGGCAAGGTCAAGGGTCTGGGCAAGGGCATCGCGCACGGCGATGTCATCGTCCACGACGAGGACACGGCGGGTGGTCATGGGAGGAGGTCCGGGGTTGGGAGAAGCTGGGGAAGCGCCTGCGGCGGGCGGGTTCGGGGGCGGAACTGGGGCCGGAATTGGGGGCGGAATTGGGGGCGGAATTGGGGGCAGTCTGCCCCCCTTGGCCCTGACGGGCCAATTCCCCCCGAGGATACTTGGGAAACGGAAAGCAGGATAGGGGTCGTGGCTGGAAGGCGGCCTGCGTGCTGTGCCCCCTGATGGGGACGGGTGGCCCCCTGTGAAGAGGCCCGGACGCGGGTGGCGCTACGTGCGACGGCGCGGGGTCCCCGGCAGTGCAGGACCGGTTCCGGAGGGCGGCTGGTCATGCGGCGGCCTCCTGCGGGGCGCGGTCCAGTTCGACGGTGAACTCGGCCCCGCCCTGGGGCCGGTTGCGGCCCCGGATGCGGCCACCGAAGCTCTGCACGAGGCCATAGGAGATCGAGAGGCCGAGGCCCATGCCCTCCTCGCCGGTGCCGTCGGCCTCGGGGGCGGCGACCTCCTTGGTGGTGTAGAAGGGATCGAAGATGCGTTCCGGCGCGGCGATGCCCGGCCCGGTATCGGCCACGCGGATCCGGTGCCGCCCGCCGATGCCCCGGTCGATTGCCACGGTCAGGTGGCGCGTCTCGCGGCCCTGCATGGCGTCGAGCGCATTGGTGATCAGGTTGAGGAGCACCTGCCCCAGCCGCACCTCGCCGCCGAGCGCCATGACGGGCCCGGCGGGCGCGGTCCAGTCCAGCGTCACGCCCTCGCGGGCGCGGCGGGCCTCGGTCATCTCCAGAGCGGTCTCCACCGCGCGGGTCAGGTCGATCGGGCGCACCGGGCTGCTCTCCTGCTTGGCGAAGGCCCGCAGGTTGCGGATGATCCGGCCCATGCGCTCGGCCAGTTCGGAGATGCGCGAGAGGTTCTGCGCGGCGGCCTCGGTCCGGCCGCGCTCCATCAGGAGGGTGCCGTTCTCGGCGAACTGGCGGATCGCCATCAGGGGCTGGTTCAGCTCGTGGCTGATGCCCGCGGACATCTGGCCGAGGGCCGAGAGCTTGCCCGCCTGCACGAGGTCGGCCTGCGCCTTCTTCAGCGCGGCCTCCGCCTCCTGCCGTTCGGCCACCTCGCGGCGCAGCTGCAGGTTGGTGCCCGAGAGCTCCGCCGTGCGCGCCGCGACCCGGGTTTCCAGCAGAGCATTGGCCCGCGCCAGCACCCGGCGGCGCTGCGAGGCCCAGAGGAAGGCGCCCAGCGCGGCAAGGCCTGCAAGCCCCACCAGCGCGGCCTGAAGCGCCGCGATCCGCCGCACGGGGGCGGTTTCGATCAGCGCCTCGCCGGTGAGGCCGATCTTGGGCAGGTCGCGGGCAAGATGCAGGCCGGTGCGCGGCAGGTAGACGCCCCAGTCTGTATGCCAGAGCTCCTCGCCGCGCCCGGTGATCTCGGCCCGGAAGGGCGGCGCGGGACCGATGGCGGGCACGAGGCCCGGCGAGCCTTCGGGGCGGCGCCAGAAGAGGATCTCGGAGCGGTTGGTGACGAAGACCTCGCCCGTCGTGTCGGTGAAGAAGACCGCCGGGCGCTCGCCGCGCCATTCCTGTTCCAGCGCGTCGATGTTCACCGCCACAAGCAGCGCCCCGGTGACGCCCCCGCCCACGGCGAAGCTGGGCGCGGCGAAGTAATAGGCGCGGCGGTCGAGGAAGGGGTCGATGCCATGCGCGGTGCCCAGCGCGCCGGTCATGGCGCGCACGTAGGCCGGCATCGCGGGCGAGCGTGGCAGGGCACTGTCGGGCACGGGCCGCGCGGCGGCGAGGACATGGCCTTCGGCATCCACGTAGGCCATGTTCATCACCCCCGTCCGGTCGGCGGCGCGCAGCAGCAGGGCATCGGCCTCCTCTTGCGGGACGGAGCCATCGAGCCGCCCCACCAGCGCGGGATGGGTCACCATCATCACGGCGAGGTCCTGGTAGCGCTGCAGCTGCCCGGTGAGCCTGTCCGTGGTCAGCGCCAGATCGGACCAGCCACGCTGTGCCAGCCCATCGAGGGCCCGTGCATAGCTGACCTTCCACGCGCCATAGGCGAGCGCGGCCACCACCAGCAGCCCCAGCACCGGAACCGGTGCACGTCTCAGAAGACCCGAAGTCATGGCCACAATCTAGACGCCCCCTCTTGCCTTGACCAGCCGGGCACGCAATCTGATCCCATGCAGAGTGTGACCCAATCCCCGACCGATCCAGAGTTCGTCCAGTCCCCCTATGGCTTCTATGCCCATGCGCGGTCCCTCGGGCCCCTCGTGCGGTGGGAGGAGTATGGCATGGTGGCCGCCTTCTCCCATGATGTGGTCAACACGCTGCTGAAGGATCGCCGCTTCGGGCGCGAGGTGCCGCCCGAGCAGGCCCCTGTCATCCCCCCGCATCTGGAGCCCTTCTACAAGGTCGAGGCCCATTCCATGCTCGAGCTGGAGCCGCCCCGTCATACCCGTCTGCGGGGCCTCGTGCTGCGGGCCTTCACCTCCCGGCGGATCAAGGCGCTTGGGCCCGAGATTGCGCAGCTGGCGCGGGACCTGGCGGAGGGCTTGCCCCGGGAGGGGGCCTATGACCTTCTCCCCGCCTTTGCAGCGCCCCTGCCCGCCATCGTCATTGCCCGTCTGCTGGGCGTGCCCGAGAGCCTGGTGCCGCAGTTGCTCAGCTGGTCCAATGCGATGGTCGCCGTCTACCAGGCCAGCCGCACCCGCGAGACGGAGGACGCGGCCTCTGTCGCTGCGACGGAGTTCTCTGACTTCCTGCGGGGCTACGTGGAAGAGCGGCGCGCCCGTCCCGCCGATGACCTGATCACCCACCTGATCGCGGCAGAGGAGGACGGCGAGAAGCTGACCCCGGACGAGCTGATCACCACCTGCATCCTGCTGCTGAACGCGGGCCATGAAGCGACGGTCCATACCATCGGCAACGGTGTGAAACTGCTGCTGGAGAACGGCATGGGTGCGGAGGTTCTGACCCCCGACCGCGTGGCCGGCACTGTCGAGGAGATCCTGCGCCGCGATCCCCCGCTGCATATCTTCACCCGCTACGCCTACGAGGACATCGAGGTCTTCGGCCATCGCTTTGCCCGGGGCGATCAGGTGGCCCTTGTCCTCGGGGCGGCCTGTCACGATCCCGCCGTCTGGACGCAGCCGGAGGTCTTCGATCCCGCCCGCCCGGTGAAGACCACCACGGCCTTTGGTGGCGGGCTGCACTTCTGCGTCGGTGCGCCCCTTGCAAGGCTCGAGTTGCAGACCGCTTTGCCGATCCTGTTCGAGACGCACCCCCGCCTCGCGTTGGCCGAGGCCCCGCACTATGCGAACCTCTATCACTTCCACGGGCTGGATCGGCTGATGGTCACCGGCTGAGGACAAACCGCCCCCCTGTGGCCAGGCACACGGTCCCCTCGGGAAACAGGTGGCTTGCTCTCCCCCCCCCGGGGAACCGCCCTCAGGTCTCCGGCCTGTCGGAAGTGTCGCCCTCCGCGGCGCGCAGGGCGAAATCCAACGGGCCGGCATTGCCTCCGGGCACCTTGCGCCCCGAAAGACGGTTGGCGATCTCGTGCCCCCTGTTCCCTGTGCGGGCGAAGTAGCGCGGATTGCGGCGGATGAACTCGGCGATCACATGCCCCATCCCCCCGAAGGATCGCCCCTTGAGATAGGCAAAGCCCACCAGCGCACCGATGAAGGCCCCCACCATGTCGACGATCAGATCCCCCATGGTGTCCACGAGGCCGGACTTCTGCATGTTCATGCCGAAGGTCTGGTCCATGGTGAATTCGAACACCTCCCATGCCGCGCCGATCGTCACGGCAAAGCAGAAGCCGAAGAAGGCAATGGCCCAATGGGGCGCCGCGTAGAGATCGCCCTGGAACATCATGAAGACGAGGATGAACCCCAGCAGCGAGAAGCCGATGGCCGAGCCCCCGTGCATGACGATGTCCCACCACCAGAAACGGTTGTAGAAATCGAAGACCTCGCCAAGGAAGAGCGTCCCGGCAACGAAGGCCACCACCGCCGCCATGAAGCCCGGCGGCACATGGACCCCGGCCCAGCGGGCGACGTAGCTGGGCGCCATTGAGAGCGCCAGCGTCACCAGCGCGATGAAGGCGAGGGAATAGCGCCCCTCGATGATCGAAAACGTTGCGTCGATCAGAAGCAGGGCCCAGATCGCCCGCGTCACCAGATTTTGTTCGCGCAACATGGATGACTTCCCCGCCGGACCGTGCACATTAGTGGATCATGTCACGAGATAGACTGCGTATCGCAACCTACAACCTGCAGAAATGCGTCGGACTGGACCTGCGCCGGCGTCCGGACCGCTCGCTTGCCGTACTAGGCGCCACCGGGGCCCAGATCGCGGTCCTGCAGGAGGCCGACAAGCGGCTGCCGCCGCGGCCTGCCGCGCTGCCCCACGCCATGGCCGAGGCCGAGGGCTGGCAGGTTGCAGACCTGGGAGAGCCCGGCGGCTCGCTTGGCTGGCATGGCAATGCGATCCTGCTGCGCGACGGTATCGAGGTGGTGGAGACTGGTCACATCGACCTGCCCGGGCTGGAGCCGCGCGGCGCGGTCTGGGTGCTCGCCCGTACCCCGATCGGGGTCGTGCGCGTCGTGGGCACGCACCTCGGCCTCGTGCGGCGCTACCGGATCCTGCAACTGGCCGCGATCCGCCGCGCGCTGGAGCTTCTGCCCGATGCGCCGGTGATCATGGCCGGGGATTTCAACGAATGGGGCGACGACGCGCCGCTGCAGGCACAGTTGCGCGACCTCCGCCTTGTCCCTGCCGGTCCGAACTACCCCGCGCCCCGGCCCGTGGCGGCGCTTGACCGGTTCGCGGTCGGCCCCGGGCTGCGCGCCGATCCGCCCGTCGCCCATGTGGCCAGCCCGGCGCGGGTGGCCTCGGACCACCTGCCGATCTGGCTTGACGTCATCCGCAACGCTTGAGGATCGCATCCCCGGTAAGGCAGACGGGCCCGCAGCGCCGCACAGGCGGCCCTGCGCCCGCTTTCGAGAGCCGCCCATCCGGCGGGCCCATCTGGCGGGGTTGCGCACCGGCCCGCCCCCTGCCAAGAGAAAGCGGCAAGAGGGAGGGCCCGCCATGGGGGCATCACGCACGACCGCATCCAAGCCGCGTTCCGATGTCCTGCGGGCCGTCATCTGGATGTCCGGCTCCGTCGTCTCCTTCATCGTCATGGCCGTGGCCGGGCGGCAAGCGGGACTGCGGCTCGACACCTTCGAGATCATGGCCTTCCGTTCGCTCTTCGGGGTGCTGATCATGGTGGCGGTGCTGACGACCTTCGGGCTCTGGCCCCGGGTCAAGGCGCGCCGCATGGGGCTGCACGCGGTGCGCAACCTCAGCCATTTCACCGGCCAGAACCTGTGGTTCTACGCCCTCACCTCGATCCCGCTGGCGCAGGTCTTCGCGCTGGAGTTCACCTCGCCGCTCTGGGTGCTGGTGCTCTCCCCGCTGATCCTCGGCGAGCGGCTGACGAAGATGCGCGCGCTCTCGGCCGTGATCGGATTTGCCGGGGTGCTGCTGGTGGCCCGTCCCGGCGCGGTGCCGATCAGCACCGGGGTGATCTTCGCCGCCCTCGCCGCCATCGGCTTTGCCGGCTCCATCACCACCACCAAACTGCTGACCCGCACCGAGAGCACGCCCTCGATCCTGTTCTGGCTGACCGTGATGCAGGCGGTCATGGGCTTTGCCTGTGCCTTTGCCGACGGCGCCATGGCCCTGCCCGCCGGGCAGGAATGGCTGCTGCTGGCGGTCATCGGCTGCTGCGGCCTGATGGGCCATTTCTGCCTGACCTCGGCGCTGTCCTTCGCCCCTGCCACCATCGTCGTGCCGATCGACTTCGCACGGCTGCCCGGGGTCGCGGTGGTCGCGGCGATCCTTTATGGCGAGACGCTGGATCCCTTCGTCCTGCTGGGGGCGCTGGTGATCTTTGGCGGCAACTACCTGAACATATGGACGGAAACCCGCGCCCGGCGGGCCGCTCCCCCGGTCGCGCCTCCGGCCTGAAAAGGCGCAAGTTGACGTGGCGGCAGGTTACGTAAACTTCCGCCACGTCACACCGCCCCCCCAGATTGACGAGGCGCATCGACTTCCCCCACCATCGCATCACATATCTGTCACATCCAACGGGAGGAGAGGATGATGATGAGGGTGGGGACCATCGCGGCTGGCGCCGCAATGGCCGTAGCAGCGTCGACCGCAGCCCATGCAGGCGGCATCGAACGCACCACGCAATCGGCAATGCTTCTGTTCGCAGAAGGCAACCGTGCCGAGCTGAGCTACGGCCACGTCAACCCGGACCTGACTGGCACCACGGTGGATACCGCGCGGGTGCCGAATGTCGCCGACAGCTTCAATCTGCCGAGCATCGGGCTCAAGATGGACGTGAGCGACCGCGTTGCGGTTGCCCTGATCTATGACAAGCCCTTCGGCGCGGACATCCTGTATGATCCGTCGAACATCGTGCTGGGTGGCACGATCGCCGAGGCCGAGACCTCGGCGCTGACCGCGCTCGCCAAGTTCCAGATCAACGAGAACGTCAGCGTCTTCGGGGGCCTGCGCTTCCAGAAGGCCGAGGGGGAGATCACCCTGTCGGGCGCGGCCTACGGCCCCGCCAGCGGCTACAACGTGAAGCTGGAGGAGAACTGGGCCACCGGCTACGTGGTGGGTGCGGCCTACGAGATCCCGGAGATCGCCTTCCGGCTCGCGCTGACCTACAACTCCGAGATCGAACATGACTTCGACACGCAGGAGAACATCGCGCCGGGCGTAACCTCGACCACGAAGGTGAAGACCCCGCAGAGCGTGAACCTCGAGTTCCAGACCGGCATCGCCGAGGACACGCTTCTGATGGCCTCGGTCCGCTGGGCCGAACATTCGGCCTTCCGGATCAAGCCCACCGCCTTTGGCCGCGACCTCGTCTCGCTGGAGGATACGACGACCTACACGCTGGGGGTCGGGCGGCGCTTCACGCCGAAGTTCGCGGCCTCCGTCTCGGTCGCCTACGAGGCGCCGGGCAAGGAACTGGTCAGCCCGCTGTCGCCGCGCACCGGCCTGACCGCGATCACGCTGGGGGGCAGCTACAAGGTCTCCGATCAGGTCGAGATCTCGGGCGGCGTCAGCCACATCTGGTTCGGCGATGCGATGCCCCAGACCGGCGGCACCGCGCGCGGGGACTTCACAGACAACACCGCCACGGCCTTCGGGCTCAAGGTGGCCTACACCTTCTGATCCGAAACACACTCACGGACGCGAGGGGGCGGGCATGACGATGCCCGTCAGCGGGCGGGGCCGACGGGCCCCGCCCGTGGTGTTTCAATCGTCGTGTTTTGTCCGATGCCGCCCCATCCCCGGCGCAAGACCGACAGAAGGCCGGCCAAGGCCCGACCCGGGCCGCCTGCCCTCTCTGCCCCCTCTGTCCAGTCCGGGGCACCCCGCGCCACCGCCCGCAGCGGCAGCGCGTCATCTCGGGGGCCCTGCCGGGGATTGAATTTGACCATCCCCGCGCAAGCCCCTAACACCCGGGAGAGAAACAGGGGTACGGACATGATCTACGGCGACGGGCAGGACTGGCTGAAGGCCGAACGCAGGAAGGTGGTTCTCTTCGGCATGTCCGGACTGGGCAAGACCCATGTCTCGAACCTGCTGCGCGGCGACGGCGACTGGTTCCACTATTCCGTCGATTACCGGATCGGCACCCGCTACATGGGCGAGCACATCGCCGACAACGCCAAGAAACACGCCATGCAGGTTCCCTTCCTGCGGCACCTGCTGATGACGGATTCGATCTACATCGGCTCCAACATCACCTTCAACAACCTCACGCCGCTCTCCACCTACCTCGGCAAGCCGGGCAATCCGGAGAAGGGCGGCCTGACCTTCGCGGAATACATGCGCCGGCAGGAGCAGCACATGGAGGCCGAAGTGGCCGCGCTGCTGGACACCGCGCATTTCAGCGAACGGGCACAGCGGCTCTACGGCTATCCGCATTTCGTCTGCGACAGCGGCGGTTCGATCTGCGAGGTGGTGGACCCGGCCGATCCCGAGGACCCGGTGCTCAAGGCGCTGGAAACCGATGCCCTGCTGATCTGGCTCAAGGGCAGCGAGGCCCATACCGAAGAACTGATCCGCCGCTTTGACCGCGCCCCGAAACCGATGTACTACCAGACCCGGTTCCTGACCGAGGGTTGGGCAGCCTACCAGGAGGAGACGGGTCTGGGTCCGGAGGAGATCGACCCAGACGCATTCGTCCGGTGGTCCTATGGCCGGGCCCTAGCCCACCGCCAGCCGCGTTATGCCGCCATGGCCGAGCGCGGGGTCACCGTGACGGCCGAGGAGGTCTCGCAGATCCGCACAGCCGCGGACTTCGAGACGCTTGTCGCACGGGCTCTTGACCGGAGGTAGCGCTTCCCTTTTCCCGGCCATTGCCTATCTAGACGCTCCGCAACAGCCATAAGGGTTCACCATGCCTATCAAGCTTCCGTCCGACCTGCCCGCCTTCGACGTTCTCGTGCGCGAAGGGGTCATGGTCATGTCGGAAGACGTGGCGGCGCGGCAGGACATCCGCCCGCTGAAGATCGCGCTGCTGAACCTGATGCCCAAGAAGATCCAGACCGAGACCCAGTTCTCGCGGCTGATCGGGGCCACGCCGCTGCAGATCGAGCTGACGCTGATCCGCATGAGCGAGCACCAGACCAAGAATACCGCCGCCGAACACATGGAGAGCTTCTACCAGCCCTTCGATGAGGTCGAGGCCTCGGGCCAGAAGTTCGACGGGCTGATCATCACCGGCGCCCCGGTGGAGCAGCTGGACTTCGATCAGGTCACCTACTGGGAGGAGCTGCGCCGCATCTTCGACTGGACCCAGACCCATGTGCATTCCACCATGGCCGTCTGCTGGGGCGGCATGGCGATGATCAACTACTTCCACGGCGTGCCCAAGCACCTGCTGGAGGCCAAGGCCTTCGGCTGCTTCCCGCACACCAACCTCGATCCGACCTCGCCCTACCTGCGGGGCTTCTCGGACCTCTGCGTGGTGCCGGTGTCGCGCTGGACGGAAATCCGCCAGTCCGACGTCCTTGCCAATTCCGACCTACGCACGCTGCTGGGATCGGACCAGACCGGGCCCTGCCTCGTGGCTGATCCGGCCCATCGGACGCTCTACTGCTTCAACCACTTCGAATACGACAGTGACACGCTGAAGCAGGAGTACGACCGCGATGTCGCCGCCGGAACGGAGATCAACGTGCCGATGAACTACTACCCGGACAACGATCCCTCCCGCCCGCCGCTGAACCGCTGGCGCAGCCATGCCCACCTGCTCTACGGCAACTGGATCAACGAGCTCTATCAATCCACGCCCTACAGGCTTGAAGATATTGGCACTTAAGATCCTCGCGGGCCTTCTCGCCGTTCTGGCGGTCTTCTGGGTTGTCACGCTTTGGCGGGCGGCCCGGAACGAGGCTGCCGCAGAGGCCCGTTTCCCGCCCGAGGGACGGCTGATCGAGGTGGAGGGCGTGACCGTCCATGCCGTCGTCGAGGGGTCGGGCCCGGACGTGGTGCTGATCCACGGCGCCTCGGGCAACACCCGTGACATGACCTTCTCGCTCTCCAAGCGGCTGGCGCGGGACTTCCGGGTGATCACCTTCGACCGTCCGGGCCTCGGCTATACCGAAGAACCCGATGCCGCAGGCTCCCCGATCCGCGACCAGGCCGCCCTCCTCGCCCGTGCGGCGGCAGAGCTGGGCGCAACCCGGCCCGTGGTGGTCGGCCAGTCCCTCGGCGGGGCCGTGGCGCTCGCCTGGGGCGTCTACCAGCCGCAGGCGCTTTCGGCCCTCGTGCTGCTGGCTGCCCCCGCGCATCGCTGGCCCGGCGGCCTCAGCCCCTACTACCGCACCCTCTCGCACCCGGTCTTCGGCCCGCTGCTGGCGCCCCTCCTGACCGCCTGGGTGCCCGAAAGCTATGTCCGGCAGGAGATCGGCAGCATCTTCGCGCCCCAGACCCCGCCGGAAGGCTATGCCGAAGCGGTCGGCGCCGGGCTGACCCTGCGCCGCGCCTCGCTGCTGGCCAATGCGCTGCACCGCCGGGACATCAAGGAGGAAGTCACCGAGATGGCGCGCCACTACGGCTCGCTCACGATGCCGATCGAGGTCCTGCACGGCACCGCCGACGACACGGTCTATTTCGAGCTTCACTCCGTCGCCCTCGCCCGCGAGGTGGAGAGCGCCCGGCTGACCCCGCTGGAGGGCATCGGCCACATGCCGCACCACGTCGCGCAAGACGAGACCGTCGCCGCGATCCACCGCGCCGCCGCCCGCGCGGGCCTGACCGCGCCACAGTGAAACACCCGCATTGAACGCATCCGGTTTCGACAGCATATTGATGTAAAAAGGATTGAGATCATGGCCCTGCCCTATGACGGTGCGATCACAAGGTTCCACGAGGAAGAGGCCCCGAAGGCCGTGCGCAACGCGATCAGGCGGGCGGACAAAGATGACATCATCACTGCGAGCTATCCCTACTCCGAGGAGATGAAGAAGAAGACCTACGAGGCCGAGCTGGCCGCGCTCCAGATCGAGCTGTGCAAGCTGCAGGCCTGGGTCCAGGACACCGGCGCCCGGGTCATGGTGCTCTTCGAGGGCCGCGACGCCGCCGGCAAGGGCGGCACGATCAAGCGCTTCCGCGAGAACCTGAACCCGCGCGGCGCCCGCGTCGTGGCCCTGCCCAAGCCGACCGAGGTCGAGGCGACCCAGTGGTACTTCCAGCGCTACGTGGAACAGCTCCCCTCCGGCGGCGAGATCACCTTCTTCGACCGCTCCTGGTACAACCGTGGCGTGGTGGAGCATGTCTTCGGCTTCTGCACCCCGGAACAGCGCGAGCATTTCTTCCGCCAGGTCCCGGCCTTCGAGCGGATGATCTATGACGAGGGGATCCATTTCTTCAAGTTCTGGCTCAACGTCGGCCAGGCCGAGCAGCTGCGCCGCTTCATCGACCGCGAGCGTGACCCGCTGAAGCAGTGGAAGCTCTCCTCCATCGACGTGGACGGGCTGAAGAAGTGGGATGCCTACACGGACGCGATCCGCGAGACGCTGGAACGCAGCCACCAGCCCCACGCGCCCTGGACGGTGATCCGCTCCGACGACAAGAAGCGCGCCCGCCTCGCCGCGATCCGCACCGTGCTGGCCGGGATCGACTACGCCGACAAGGACAAGAAGGCCGTCGGCACGCCCGATCCGCAGATCTGCGGCGGCCCGGACATCTGGGATGCATAAGAAACGCGGCTATCACCACGGCAACCTGCGGCAGGCGCTGGTGGAGGCGGCGCTGGAGCTGATCGAGGAAAAGGGCCCCACCGGTTTCACCCTCTCGGAGGCGGCCAAGCTCGCCGGGGTCACCCCTGCCGCGGTCTACCGCCACTTCGAGGGCCGCGAGGACCTGATCGCCGAGGCCGCCCGCCAGGGCTACGAGATCTTCGCAGACGTCATCCAGTACGCCTATGACAGCGGCCAGCCCTCCGCGCTCTCGGCCTTCGAGGCCACGGGTCGCGCCTACCTCGCTTTCGCCCGCAAGTATCCCGGGCATTATATCGCCATGTTCGAGAGCGGCATCTCCATGAACCGCACGCCCGAACTGGCGGCGGTCTCTGCCCGGGCACGCGGCGTTCTGGAACAGGCGGCCGCCGACCTCTCCGAGTTCATTCCCCCCGATCGCAGGCCACCGGCCTCGATGTTCTCGGCCCATGTCTGGGCCATGAGCCACGGCGTCGTCGAGCTCTACGCCCGCAACGCCGGCGGCCGCTCCCCCTTCTCGCCGGAGGATCTGCTGGAGACAGGGATCGGGATTTACCTGCGCGGGCTGGGACTGGTGCCGCCGGACCGGTGAGGGGTGGCGGGCGTGTGTACGCGGATTTGCAAAACTTTGTAAGTTAATGTTATTAATTGGTAAATATCTTAGATGTGGCCACAGATGAGGCGGGACAAACCGAGAATGCCTAGACCGCTTTCCGGTGATGTTTCTTACAATCTGGCCCTGCCACCCGCACACTCCAGAATGCAGTTTGCCACTTCTCCATAGGCCAGAGCATGAAATTGGTGAACGAGTGCACCCGTAGCTTTGCGGCCACTCTATGAAGTCACAGCATGACGTTGCGCGCCAACACGATGGGCGCGAAGCGGGCGTTCGCTGCACTCTAGACCAACGGCAGGAGTGCGCAGAAAGTGCAACTTGCGATCAAGTTTCCTGACTGGGAAGTGTCGACCGACCGAATCTCTGCTCAAGTCGCCGTTTGTTTGGATTTTTCAACCTAGAGGCTTAGCTTCACTCTGATTCTTTACGAATAAGAACTGAGGCTAGCAGCCAACTCCAAGGAGGGTGCAGTGACGGACAGGTTAGAGTTGCAAAAGAGGCAGGAGGAAAACTGGGCACGTCTTGCTGCTCGCGAACTAAATGTTGATTGGAAGCTCAAGCGCTTCGAGCGGCCTGACTTTTCGGTTTTGTGTAACGGTTTGGAATTCGGATTGGAGGTTACTGAGTGCCATATCGGCATTCTAGGTAGAAAAGGTTCATCATGGCGCGCAACTGAAATTCACAACCGAAAATTATTGGACCGTGCGAGGCGCGATTATGAAAGTGAAACGGGTCTAATTCTTCGCTTGGACTACCTCGGGGACGCGACCGTTAAATCCATGAACGAACTCGTTGCAGCCCTTCTGAACGCTCCACTCGAGACGCTGGAAGTAACCGATCCCAAGATTGAAATTCATCTGAGTAGCGCAAAGGTTTTCGTTGGGAGAGCGATAAATCATCAATGGGTATTCGTCAAAGATTGTGTCGGTTGGGTCTCTCGAGACGGCTCCCTACTTCAGAAAGTAGTAGACAAGAAATCCGAGAAGCTCGCAACTTACCGCGAGTCTTTCAGGGATGTTCGTCTTTTGGTTGTCTCCAATCGTACTTCCAATAGCGGTAAGCTGAAGCTTGAAAGTAGCTATCCACTCTCATTGAAGGGTTTCGATGTGGTCTATTTTTTTTCTTACCCCGAGAAATTGATCGCCTACAATGGAAGTTGACTTGAGCCTTTACGACCTTCCCTTTGCTGGTTCCTCATTCGAAACGACAGCGTGCGGTTCAGGTGTGTCAGGTTGCAAAGGTCTACTGGGATGGCATCATGACGGTCATACCTAGACGCTTTGCTCGGCCCAATAAGATGAGCCAAGTCAAGAAGCGCTCTCGCCCCCTCCTGGCTGACGTTCATGCCTCTGCGCGGATGATATACGTCTGGCCAAGCTTCAATGGGCGGAGAGCCGTCTTTAGCTGCGTCCGAGACAAACGGCAGCGGTGCGCAGGAAGCTGCCTTTAGAAAGTCGATGGACGCAAACCGTGGTGTGAGAAGGCGAGCAGCCCGGAGCCGACCTGCGCCGTCGGGAACTCTAACGACCGCACCTACAAAGGTTCGCCGTCCCAATGAACATGCGAGCGCCCAATGTTGAGAATGGAGATAAAAAATCCGCAATTCAAATTAATAAATGGTCAATGTGGCAAAAGTGTCCTGTGATCAATATCCTCCGGTGGGAACCAGAGAGCTAAGCGGGCATCTTCGGCGGAGATTTCACCACCCTTCGATAGGTCGTCTTTATACTTCTTGTAGCGCATCTCCATATAGTTGAAGCAATCTTCGTACGTGTCGTAATATTGATCGCCACCACCCAGCGCGCACGTCAATTCAAAAACCTGATCGAAATAGTCATGGGCATTCACGACGAGTGTCTTGGCGAAAGTCGGGAGCTGACCACGGTGGACAATTAGATTTCGCGTACGGTAAATTCGATGAATCTGCCACGCCACTCTTTGCTCATGATCCAGTATTGCCTTAAGCGTCTTCCGGCGCGATTTTATTACTTCGCGATGCGAGAAGGCTCTATATCGCAAAAGGTGAAAATTTTCCATCCTATTAAACAGCTCCTGAAGTAGAGGCTCGTTGCCCTTGAGTGCCAGAAGGCAATAGAACTGTTGAAGGAGATTGTCTCCAGCGCCACATTCTGCAGCTTTAATTATCTGATATCCTGCCTTGCGATTCCACCTCAATACATCTCCAAGCAGGCAGCGAGTAAGCCTGCTCATGTAATTCAGGCCAATAAATGGCAATACGCCTTGGGTTACGTTTGAAATTGTACTGCCGGAATAAGCCTCGGGGGCAATGGTCTCTAAGGCTGTCCAGATATTAACAAGTTGATTTTCAACAGACGTGGCATTGTTGCTCATGCCATGAAAGCTGACTGCGTTAAAAAACTTCTTCCTGTCAGGACCAGCAGGAAACCTCACCTGCTTCATCATGGTTTCCATCGCCCTTGCAGCACGGTTCGGTAACTTGTCACGCACGAACTGCATTCTATTAACAGAGTTCGAATAAGCTCCCGAGTTCTCGGCGCAGCATTTTTGAATAACAAATGACTTTTCGCCTATACTTAACTCGTTCTTATGATTGAACAGGCCGTACACATGATGAAGCCTGGATATCTTGTGATTAGCCTCTTCCACTGCCGCGAATGGATCCTTCGCCTGAACGTTTTCAGAAATTATCACTCGCTGAAAGTTGTCCGCACATAATTCATTGATCTCTTCTTCGTGATCATCAATGCTGTCCTTATCTAGTATCTTTGCGCCAAAGGCGCCAAGATACCCTTCTTCGATTAGGTGCGCCTTGGAGGATACCGGCGTTACAACACGAAATGAGTGAGTATGAGGGAAGATACCCTCCCAGAACTCCCTCATATCGACTTCCCCGGGGACAGGGTTTTCGAAAAAGAACTTTAGAATAGAGCGATGAATCCATTGAGAGCTCAATCCCAGGTTGATAAGGGACGCCATCAATTCTCGACAAAGGAAGTCGAGATCATTTTTCCTACTGCCCCCAGGATTCTGTAGAATCTCCTGAATAAGGTGAAAGCACTTTACTGCATATGGATACTGTTTGAGCTCGCCCGAAAGGACCGCCAGGACCTTTTTCATCTCGACTGGAGATTTTTTGTCTACCTTGAAAAATCTATCTTGATCTATGCTTACCAGGTCTTGAATGACTATGTTTCCGCGCATCCTGGCCTCGAGTTCATCTATCAAGTGCAATGCTCCGGGAAGTGCCTTTTCATTGTTCATAGAGTATTGCAATGCATCGAGGCATTCACCTACCAACGTTGGCGGAGTGGTGGTCGGAGGTCTGTGGCTGTCCAGCGTGTATTCAAACGCAAGTTCGTCCATTCGTTGAGCAAAGAAGATCAGGAGCTCACGTTCTTCTGGATTGTCCCAGTGTTCAATAGACCGATACAGCACATTGCCTCACATGAATTTAGTTTATGGTCGTAAAATACCCTTGCGCGATACGCGCCACGGACGCAGGATTTCGGTGACCGCCATTTGCACTAGTCTACAGTTGAAGCACAAGTTGTATCAATCATTTGGGTGACGTCTCCTCACATCGCGATTTGGATTGCGACTAAGGTCAGCGTCCTCCCCCCGATGCGCAAGCGCTCTTGGCCATTCAACGGACTATCTGACGTCTAGCTCTGGCTGGGGATAGGTCGTACGCGGCGCCTAGCGTGAAGGTCGGCATAGAGCCGAATGCCTCTTGCAAGCTAGGGGCGGGGCTAAGCAGAGGAGTTCGCATTCCCGCCGTTTGACCAGGCAAGGTTTCTCAAGAGCTCGGGCCTTGCCTCTTGTTTCAGCAGGTGTCGTTCGCATGTACGCAACCGCCGGTCTTGCTTAGCTTCAGCACAGCGCCCGCCAAAGGGCGCAAGATGACGAACACGCAGCGAGGCTCCGATAAGCGAGCCGATTGACCCAGAGAGGCCGCGCTGGGGCGCGTTAGCGAGCCCTCGCAACACGACCCAGCGTCCGCGAATACGCGCAACGCTAGCCTCTCGCCCCCGAAGACATACACATCGGAGGGGGCGGGAGGCGGGCAGCATACGTACCCCTTGTTCCAATATGCATTTATTCCAATATGCATTTAGTGACACCAAGACGCTGTTCGAACTTTGGGTTTTGACCGGGCGAGCAGCCGTCGGTGTCACTTTTGAGCGATACGAATACGGATCGCTCCTGAGCGTGAGGGTTGTCGGAGATCTGTCCGATTGGCAAGTTATTTGTTGCCGATTGTGGGCGAATTTCGTATACTGTTGCTACACTTACGCGATTTTACCTATGCGTTTAGTGACACCTTGTGGAGCCTAGACGCTAAGTTTCGTCCAGATTCTTGTCCGAGATTCCGCCAAAGGCTACCTTCGATCCTACAAGCTAAGTTTGCATGAGCGCCCAGTGCTCATTCACCCAGAAAGGTGCGCAAACCCGGCGTAGATGACGACGTTCTAGTTGGTGAGAAGATGGCAGCGACAAGCATTGAGCAAAAGGCCCTCGGCCTTCTCGAAGCCTTTGAGCGTTCGGGTCGGGCGGTAAGGGCCGTGACCATTGATGGTCGCAAGATTTCGCTCGTGCTGCTCGGGCAGCAACAGGACGACGAATTTGATAGGATCGATATGACCCATGGCAAAACGTGAGCTTCCCAAGTACGTCTATCGCCAGCGCAACGGCATCTATTTTCAACGCCGGGGCTGGGCCTCTCAGAAATTCAAAAACGAATTCGGCTCTCCTGAGTTCTGGAAGGAATACGCCGATATTCTCGGTGGTAAGGAAAAGCCACAGCGGGTCACGTCCCGCAATTTCCGGGCTCTGGTGAAGATCTACCACAAGTCCCCCAAGTACGCGCGGCTCAAGACGCGCACGGCGCTGGACTATGACAAGTACCTGGAGTTCTTCGTCTCGATCATGGGCGACGCCAACCCGGCGGCGATGAAGCGCAAGGACGTGATCCGGATGCGCGACAGCAACGCCCACAAGGTCTACTTCGCCAACTACTCGCTGCGTGTGCTCCGGGTCCTCATGGAGCACTGCGTCGATCTGGGCTGGCGGGAGACCAACCCGGCACGGGGTGTGGCAGAGCTCAAGTCGGAGGCGGTGAAACAGCGAGAGCCTTGGCCACGCGAACTGCTCGACGCCTTCCGCGAGACGTGCCCGCTCGGGACGCGGGAACGGCTTGTGATGGAGCTCTGCGTCTGCACTGGCCAGCGGATCGGGGACGTTCTCGAAATGCGCTGGTCCGACATTCAGGAGGGCGCCATCGTTCTTCAGCAGAACAAGACCAAGAAAGTTCTCTGGGTTCCGATCCTGCCGGAGCTGCAAGCGGCGCTCGACGTCGCCAAGCGCAATTCGGTCTTCATCGTGACCAATGAGCGGGGGACCAACTCTTGGTCCTATCGCGGTGCGTCACACGCCGTGCGTGAAGTTCGCAAGAAGATCGGGGCGCTCGACTATGACATTCACTCGTGGCGGTACAACGCAGCCTGCGAGCTTCTGGAAGCGGGTTGCGAGGATGATTTGATCGCCGCCGTGACGGGCCAGAGCCCGGCCATGGTGCTGCACTACACCAAGAAGGTTCGGCAGCGTCTGAGGGCTATCCAAGCGCAGCGGATGAGAACAGAACAAAAACAGAATGTTTAGACTTTTGCTTAGACTTTTTCAGGGGCTTTGGCGCACTTCGCGTTAAGCCTTTGAAAACGTTGGAGGCGAGTACCGGAATCGAACCGGTGTACACGGATTTGCAATCCGGCGATGGCGCGCGGGGGCTGTCTGCCCCCTCTTGCGCGCGGGCGCGCAATTCACCCCCGAGGATATTTCGGAACAGTGGATGAGGGCGGACGGTGCGCGGTGCGGCGGTCCGCCCTCATTGGGGTGTCGGGTGCGTCAGAGCCCCTTGGCGCGGTAGCTGGCGGAGACCCGGTCGATGGAGACGAGGTAGCCGGCGGTGCGCAGGTCGGGAACGTCGGCGCGGGCGTGCCAGACCTCGCGCATGGACTGGTAGGCCGTGCGCATCGTGTCATCGAGGCCGGAGCGGACCAACTCCAGTTCCCCTGCCCCGCGCAGGTACTTGTCCTTGAAGCCCGGGCTCAGGGTCCAGCCGATGCCGCTGTCGCGCGAGAGGCGCTCCAACTCGTCGATGAGGAGCTGGTGGCGGGCCTCCTCCTGGCGGCGCTGCATCCGGCCGAAGCGGATGTGGCTGAGGTTCTTGACCCACTCGAAGTAGGAGACCGTGACGCCGCCCGCGTTGGCGTAGAGATCGGGGATGATCACCGTGCCGCGGCTGCGCAGGATGTCGTCGGCCCCGGCGGTGATCGGGCCGTTGGCGGCCTCGATGATCAGCGGGGCCTTGATCCGGGGCGCGTTCTCCATGGTGATCACGCCTTCGAGGGCGGCGGGGATCAGGATATCGCACTCCTCCTCCAGCACTGCGGCGCCTTCCGCGGTGTGGGTGGCGTCGGGGAAGCCCGCCACGCCGCCGTGGCGCACCAGCCAGTCGCGCAGGGCGGCCACGTCGATGCCGCCGGGGTTGTAGAGCGCCCCGTCCCGTTCGATCACGCCGATGATCTTTGCCCCGTCCTCCTCCGAGAGGAACTTGGCCGCGTGGAAGCCCACGTTGCCGAGGCCCTGAACGATCACCCGCTTGCCGTCGAGCGTGCCGGAGAGACCGGCCTTGGCCACGTCCTCGGGGTGGCGGAAGAATTCCTGCAGCGCGTATTGCACGCCGCGCCCCGTGGCCTCGACCCGGCCGGCGATGCCGCCGGCGTTCAGCGGCTTGCCGGTGACGCAGGCACGGGAGTTGATGTCGGTGGTGTTCATCCGCGCGTACTGGTCCGCGATCCAGGCCATCTCGCGCTCGCCGGTGCCCATGTCGGGGGCGGGCACGTTCTGGGCCGGGTTGATCATGTCGCGCTTGATCAGCTCATAGGCGAAGCGGCGGGTGATCCGCTCCAGCTCATGCTCCTCCCAGTCGCGGGGATCGATGCAGAGCCCGCCCTTGGAGCCGCCAAAGGGGGCCTCCACGAGGGCGCATTTGAAGGTCATCAGCGCCGCCAGCGCCTCGACCTCGTTCTGGTTCACCTCGGGCGCATAGCGGATGCCGCCCTTGACCGGTTCCATATGTTCGGAATGGACCGAGCGGTAGCCGGTGAAGGTATGCATCTGCCCGCGCAGCCGGACGCCGAAGCGCACGGTATAGGTCGCATTGCAGACGCGGATTTTCTCCTCGAGCCCAGGTTCGAGGTCCATCAGCGCCACGGCGCGGTTGAACATCAGGTCCACGGAGTCGCGGAATGAGGGTTCCTGGAATATGTGCATTGTCCTCCCCTTTGCACGGTTGCGGAATTGAGGGTCGTCGGGGCATGGCCTGTCGATGGGCCTGAGCCGGCCCCCGGAGAGGGCGACTCGCAACGCGGCAGGATCGGGGCATGAATGTGAAGTTCCGGTGAATTCCGCGCCTCCCCGCGGTCCGGGCCCTGAAAATCCCGCGTTCCCCTACCTTTAGAGCACAGCACATTGTTGCCCGGAAGGCGTGTTTTCCGCCGCAGGGCAGCATTGTCCGCGCTGCCCCGACAATGCCGCCGGTTTTCCCAAGGGCGGCCCCGGGTCAGGTCCAACTTTCGCCACGATCCGGGACTATTTCTTCACAGGAATGAAAAGCCGAAAGGCATCGGCTGCAAAGGCGGCCACGGGTAGTCACAGTGAAGGATCAGGCAAGATGAGCCCCAGCGCGCGTCTGCAGCAATACCTGTCCCGGTTCGCACGGGACGAAAGCGGCGTGATGATCGTCCTCGCGCTCTGCTTCCTGCTGATCATGATCACCGTGGGCGGCATGGGTGTCGACTTCATGCGGCAGGAACTGCAGCGCTCGCGGATGCAGTCGGTGCTCGACCGGGCCGTGCTGGCGGCGGCGGACAAGGACCAGACCCTCGACCCCGAGGCCGTGGTCGACGACTACTTCCGCAAGTATGACATGCTGTCCTACGTGGACACGGTCACCGTGACCGGCGAAGCCGGCGCGCGGACCGTGCACGTGGTGGCGCATCAGGACATGCCGACGCAGTTCCTGCGTCCCCTCGGCTTCCCCACCCTGCCGATCCCGATCGCGGGCGAGGCGCAGGAGGCCGTGGGCGACGCGGAGATCTCTCTCGTGCTCGATATCTCGGGCTCGATGCGGCAGGGCAGCAAGATGTCCCAGCTGCGCTCGGCCGCCTCGGAATTCGTGGATACCGTGCTGGGCAGCGACGACTACAACAAGATCTCGCTCTCGGTCGTGCCCTATACCTCGAACGTGAACGCCGGCCCCGAACTGATGTCGCGACTGAACGTGACGCAGGTGCATGGGTACTCCCACTGCATCGAGTTCGCGAACGCCGACTTCTCGACCACCGCTATCTCGACCACGCAGCAATACATCCAGGGCCAGCACTTCGAGGAAACCTCCTCGACGCGCAACGGCATCCAGAACCCGGCCTGCCCGATGCGCAGCTACGAACGCATCCAGCCCTTCAGCCACAATGCCACGCAGCTGAAGTCGAACATCAACCAGCTGACCGACCGGGCCAACACCGCGATCCACCTCGGGATGAAATGGGGCGTCGGCCTGCTAGACCCGGCCCTGCGCCCGGCCATCACCGACATGGTCAACGACGGCCTCGTGGAGGACTTCTTCCTCGGCCGGCCCATGGACTACGGCGAAAGCGCCAAGAACGTCATTCTCATGACCGACGGTGAGAACGTGGACACGATCCGCCTGCGGCCCGAGGTCTATGCCACCCCGGACATGGTCTACCACTGGGGCTACCGCAGCTTCTACGAGACGATCTATGACGCCTATTCGAACCTGCGGAGCCAGTTCTACTACACCCGCTACAGCGCGAACGAGGCCGACAACCTGCTCTACAACGTGTGCGACGCGGCCAAGGCCAAGGGCATCGTGGTCTGGACCATCGGCTTCGAGGTCGAGAACCACGGCGCGCAGGTCATGCGCAACTGCGCCTCCTCCGACAGCCACTTCTTCCGGGTCGACGGGATCGAGATCTCGACCGCCTTCCGGACGATCGCCACGCAACTCGTCACCCTGAAGTTGACCCAATGATGAAGCGCCTTCTTTCCCCCCTTCAGCGCTTCTGGCGCAACGAGACCGGCCACGCCATCGTGGAGTTCGCCGTGATGCTGCCGCTCTACCTGACGGTCATGCTGTCGGGCGTGGAACTGGGCATCTGGACCCTGCGACAGACCATGCTGGAACGTGGGCTTGACCTCGCGGTGCGCGACCTGCGGCTCGCCACCGGGCAGGCCACCACCCATGACGAGCTGAAGGACCTGATCTGCACCTATGCCGGCATCATCGAGGATTGCTCCAGCTCCCTGAAACTGGAGATGGAGCCCGTCAGCATGTGGTCGTTCTCGACCCTGCCGACGACCGTCGACTGCGCCGACCGCGCCGAGGAGGTGAACCCCGTGCGCGCCTTCGTTGCCGGCGATGGCAACCAGATGATGCTGCTGCGCGCCTGCGTGAAGTTCAAACCGCTGTTCCCGACCATCGGCCTCGGCAAGGGCATGGCCGTCGACGGCAACGGCGACGCGGCCATGGTCGCCCTCTCTGCCTTCGTGCAGGAACCGCTGTGAGGAGTGCCGCCATGCTGACCCCGATCCGCACCCTCTGCGCCCGGCTGTCCCGCCCCTTCGCCCGGTTCACCCGCGACACCCGCGGCACCGTGGCCATCGAGGCGGTGGTGATGTTCCCGATCCTGATCTGGGGCTACCTGGGCATGTTCACCTTCTATGACATGGTCCGGCAGTACAACATCAACGAAAAGGCCGCCTTCACCGTCGCGGACATGCTTTCGCGCGAGACGACGGCCATCGACGACACCTATATCAACGGGGCGCTGACGCTCTTCGAATACCTGGCGCGGGTGAACGACGGCACGGCGATGCGGATCAGCCAGCTTCGCTGGACAGAAGATCCCGACTATTTCCTTGTCGACTGGTCCGAGGCCCGCGGCGCGCGCAGTGCCCTGACCGACAACGATATCCGCGACTGGAACAACCGGCTGCCGATCATGCCCGAGGACGAGCGCATCATCCTCGTGGAGACCTGGACGACCTACGAACTGCCGTTCCGGATCGGGATGGATGATTTCGCGATCCGGACCTTCGTCTTCGTCCGGCCCCGCTTTGCGCCGCAGGTCACCTTCGAGTAACGCGCGGGGCGCGTCCCGGCCTGACGACCGGCGCCCGCGCCCTCAGCTCTCGGCGGCGCGGTCCGCCAGTTTCACCGCGATGATGTCGGCCATCTGCTTGGTCTCGGCCGCCTTGGCCACCCCACCGACGCCAACGCGCCCGCTGAACCGCCAGTAGAGACCCGGCCGCCAGAGCACGCCACCCGCCCCCGGCCGCAGCCGCAGCAGGAACCCGTTGGAGGGTTTGAAGGCGAAGGTGCCACGATCCACGCGCTCGATCAGCGCCATGGGCGCGATCATCACGCCGGTGCTGTCACGCAGCCCGGCCTCGGTCAGTTGCAACTCGTGCCGGGTGGCGCCATAGAGCCGCCCCGCAACCCAGAGCGCGCCAAGCGCAAGGGCGATCAGCAACAGTTTCAGGATCACCCCCTGCACCGGCGTGGCCAGCGCGAGATAAAGCAGCAGCGCCCCCAGCCCCAGCAATACCGCCGTCCCGAACAGCCGACGCGGCATCGAGGGCGCGATCCGCGCCAGAATGGTCTGATCCTGCATCGACTGGTCCTGCATCGGTGTCTCCCTGCCCAACTCCCGGCGCCATAGCCGATCCGGCGCGGCAATACCATGCCCGCCCGCGCCGGGGCCCGTCCGCGTACCCGCCCCGCCACAGCACAGCACAGCACGGCGACCCTCCGGCCCGGTCCAGGCGCACCCTGCCAATGCGCAGCGTCGCTCGAGACCAGCCCTCGCACGGTCCGCCCTACGCCGGCCCGCCCCGTCCTGCCTCGCCAACCCCGTCCCGCCTTCACCCATCGCGCCGCGGCCAGCCCTCCCTCCGGTCCCGCAACGCACTTCCGTCATCGCCGCACCGCGCCGCGGCAGGTGGCATCGCATCGGGGCCCGGCCCCCCGAACGGAAACGGGCCGCCCCGAAGAGGGACGGCCCGCAGATCGCAGTGATCAGTTCTTGCGCTTGGGCGGCTCACCGCCACCGGGGCGCGGCTTGGCGAACTTGCCCGCGGGCTTGCCGCCCTTGGCAGGCGCCTTGCCCTTCGCGGCAGGCTTGCCGCCGGGCTTGGCGAACTTGCCGGCGGGCTTGCCACCCTTGGGCTTGTCGTCCTTCGGCTTGCCGCGCGCCTTGGCCGGACCGTGGGCCCCTTCGTGGGACGGCTTCTCGGTCTTCCAGACGCCCTTGCGTTTGGGCGCCGGGCGGCTGTCCGAGGCCTCTGCCGGGCCATCGGGGTGGTAGGCGCTGTCCTCGCGGCGCGGACGCGGCGCGGGCTTGGGGCCACGGGGCGCATCGCCGTCGTCGTAGGGCCGGCGCGGGCCACGGGCCGCGAAATCGTCACGCTGCGGACGCGGACCACGGGGGCCGCGATCCTCGCGCGGGCCGCGCGGACCACGATCCTCACGCGGGCCACGGGGGCCGCGGTCGTCGCGGGGCGGACGCGGGCTGCGGGCGGGCAGCACGGGTGCGCCCTCCATCAGCGTCGCGGTGATGCCCTGCTCCAGCGTGCCGTCGCCAAGTGCCGTCATGAAGCCGTCGATCGCGGGCTCGGCCAATTCGACATAGGTCTCGCTGTCCTGCACCCGGATCGCGCCGATGGCGGTCTTCTCGATGTCGCCCGCGCGGCAGAGCAGCGGCAGCAGCCAGCGCGCCTCCGCCCGGTCATTGCGCCCGACGGAGAGCGAGATCCAGCGGCTCGGCCCGAACTCGCGCGGCTCGCGCTTGGGGCCCCGCTCGTCCGGCGACATCAGGTCTTCGGGCGCCGCGTGGCGCAGGCGATGCAGACGCAGGAAGGCCCCCGCGATCTCCTGCGGCGAATGGGCCGCCAGAAGACGCTCGGCAAAGGCCGCTTCGTCCTCGTTCAGCGGATCGGACCACGAGGGATCGGCCAGCAGCCGGGCCTCGTCACGCTCCAGCACGTCCTCGACGGAGGGCGGCAGGGTCCATTCCGCGCTGATCTTGGCCCATTTCAGCAGACGCTCGGCCTTCTTCACCACCTTGGGCGTGACGATCAGCGCCGAGACACCCTTGCGCCCGGCGCGGCCCGTGCGGCCCGACCGGTGCAGCAGGCTTTCGGTGTTGGTCGGCAGCTCGGCATGGATCACCAGCGAGAGGTTCGGCAGGTCGATGCCGCGGGCCGCCACGTCGGTCGCCACGCAGACACGGGCCCGGCCATCGCGCATCGCCTGCAGCGCATGGGTCCGTTCGGTCTGGCTCAGTTCGCCCGACAGGCTCACCGTCGGCAGGCCGCGGTTGGTCAGCCGCGCGGTCAGGTGGTTCACCGCGGCGCGGGTGTTGGCAAAGACGATCGCGCTCTCGCCCTCGTGGAAACGCAGCAGGTTGAAGACGGCGTTGTCGCCATCCGACTGGGCCACGCGCAGCACCTGATAGGAGATGTCGGCGTGCTGGTCGGTCTTGCTGATGGTCGAGATCCGCTCGGCGTCGCGCTGGAACTGTCCCGCCAGCTTGGCGATCATCGGCGGCACGGTGGCCGAGAAGAGCAGCGTGCGCCGGTCCTCGGGCGCCTGCCCCAGCATGAATTCGAGGTCCTCGCGGAAGCCGAGGTCGAGCATCTCGTCGGCCTCGTCCAGCACGATGGCCCGCAGGCCCGACATGTCGAGCGAGCCGCGTTCGATATGGTCGCGCAGACGGCCGGGCGTGCCCACGACGATATGGGCGCCGCGTTCCAGCGTGCGGCGTTCCTGCCGCATGTCCATGCCGCCCACGCAGGAGGCGACCTGCGCCCCGGTGCGGGCATAGAGCCACTGAAGTTCGCGCATCACCTGGAAGGCCAGTTCGCGCGTCGGCGCGATGACGAGGGCCAGCGGCGCCTCGGCCGGGCCGAAGTGCTCGGCCTCTCCCAGCAACGTGGGGGCGATGGCGATGCCGAAGCCGACGGTCTTGCCCGAGCCGGTCTGCGCCGAGACCAGAAGGTCCTTCTCGGCGAGTTCGGGCGCGCTGACGGCCTCCTGAACGGGGGTAAGGGTTTCATAACCACGCGCTTCAAGCGCCTGGGAAAGCGGGGAAAGTATCACGGAGCAAAGTTCCAAGTCTGAAGGTTAGTCGGCCATGCCGCTCGCAGGCGGCCCATTGCCGAGGGCCCATGAAGGGGAAACGTGTCAGGGCCATCCAAACATGGAACAGGCTGCCCCGGGGACCTGCTCCCAAGCGAAAAGGCCGCCCCACTCGGGCGGCCTTTCCTCTGTGCGATGCGAAAGCGTATCAGCGCTTCGAGAACTGGAAGGAGCGGCGGGCCTTGGCCTTACCGTATTTCTTCCGCTCGACGACGCGGCTGTCGCGGGTCAGGAAGCCAGCGGCTTTCAGAGCGCCACGCAGCGACGGATCGTAGAGTTGCAGCGCTTTCGAGATGCCGTGCTTGACCGCACCGGCCTGGCCCGAGAGGCCGCCACCGGTGACGGTTGCATAGACGTCGAATTCGTTTTCCACGCCGGCCACGGTGAAGGGCTGGCGCAGGATCATCTGCAGAACGGGGCGCGCGAAGTAGGCGTCCATGTCCTTGCCGTTGACCGAGACCTTGCCGGAGCCGGGCTTGATCCAGACGCGTGCGACAGCGTCTTTCCGCTTGCCGGTGGCATAGGAGCGGCCGAGTTCGTCACGGACGGGTTCGCGGGGCGCGTCGAGCTCGACAGCCGCTGCGGATTCCGACACGGCGCCTTTCAGCTCATCGAGCGAGTTGATCTGTTCGGCCATTTTCAGCTCCGCGTGTTCTTGGAGTTCATGGATTTGACATCCAGCACTTCCGGCGCCTGCGCCTCGTGCGGATGCTCGGCGCCTGCGTAGACGCGCAGGTTGGTCATTTGCGTGCGGCTCAGGCGGTTGCCCGGCAGCATGCGCTTGACGGCAGCGGTCACGACGCGCTCGGGGTGTGCACCCTCGAGGATCTGCTCCGCGGTGCGGTGCTTGATGCCGCCCGGGTGGCCGGTGTGCCAGTAGTATTTTTTCTCGGCGCGCTTCTTGCCCGTCATCTGCACCTTGTCGGCGTTGATGACGATGACGTTGTCACCCATGTCCATGTGGGGGGTGAAGGACGGCTTGTGCTTGCCGCGCAGACGCATGGCGACGATCGAGGCGAGACGGCCCAGGACCACGCCTTCGGCGTCGATCACGATCCATTTCTTCTCGATGTCTGCCGGGGTAGCAGAAAAGGTTTTCATCTCGGGTGCCCTTGTTGGTGGCTTCCCCGGGCAGAGCGTCTCCCCCGGGGCAATTCGATGGGCGGGTTATAAACACTTCGCGCATCCAGTCAACAACAACCATCCAGACAAAACCATTGCAAAACAACATCTTATAAAAACGGTATTATTTTACCCCACCCGCCTCGGCCCGTTTTGCACCCGTTTTGACCCGCGCGCGCCTGCAGCTCACCGCTCCGGCGGAATCGAATAGGTCATCGAGGCCCGCGCCACGGGCTGCGCCAGGCCCTCGGAATAGATCAGCACATCGCCCACCGCCAGCACCCGGCCCAGCTTCAGCAGGCGGCACTGCCCGATCAGGTCCGTGGCCGCCGCGGGCTTGCGCATGAAGTCCATGGAGCAGCCGGTGGTCACGGCCAGCGCCTTGGGCCCGATCATGGCGAGGATCGCGAGGTAGACCGAGACATCGGCCAGGGCGAACATCGTGGGCCCCGAGACCGTGCCCCCCGGCCGCAGGTGCCGCTCCCCGACGTTCAGGCGTACCGTGACGGCCATCTCCTCCACCGCCTCAACGGTGAACTCCCCCGCCACCTGCGCGAATTCCGTTTCCAGAAAGCGGTTCAGCGCCGCCACATCCATCTTCAGTGCCATTCATCCTCCCATTGGCCACGTCTCGGGCCACCTCTCTGGCCATCGGCCTCTCCGGCCCCTACAGTTTCGCCAAAGAGGAGGAGGAACAAGATGTCCCTGCTGGAACGTCACGACACGGGCGCCATTGCCCACCTGCAGATGACCGCGCCCGGATCGCTGAACGCACTCTCCGACGGGATGTTGGCGGCCCTGAAGGCGGAGCTCGCCCGCCTTGCCGAAGACCGCAGCATCCGCGTCGTGATCCTCTCGGGCGCGGGCAAGGCCTTCTGCGCCGGCCACGACCTGAAGGAGATGCAGGCGGGCCGCCAGGCCGAGGACGGGGGCGCGGCCTATTTCGCCGATCTCTTCGCCCGCTGCACCGAGGTGATGACGGCAATCCGCACCCTGCCCCAGCCGGTCATCGCCCGCCCCCACGGCATCGCCACCGCGGCGGGCTGCCAGCTCGTCGCCTCCTGCGATCTCGCCGTGGCGGCCGAGGGCACCCGCTTCGGCGTCAATGGCGTGAATATCGGCCTCTTCTGCTCCACACCCATGGTCGCGCTTTCCCGCAATATCCCGCGCAAGCAGGCCTTCGAGATGCTCACCACCGGCACCTTCCTGGACACCGACCGCGCCATGGCACTCGGCCTGATCAACCGCGCCGTGCCTCTTGAGGCGCTGGAGACCGAAACCCTCGCCCTGGCCGAAACCATCGCCGCCAAGCTCGGCTCCGCCGTCCGCATCGGCAAACGCGCCTTCTACGACCAGCTCGAGCTTCCCGTCGACGCCGCCTATGCCCACACGGCAGACGTCATGGTCGAGAACATGCTGAATAGGGACACCGCCGAAGGAATGCAGGCCTTCATCGAGAAACGCCCGCCCGACTGGACCCAGTAACAGCGTCCATCCACTGTTCCGAAGTATCCTCGGGGGTGAATTGCGGGCCCCGCCCGCAAGAGGGGGCAGACAGCCCCCTCCCACGCCCGCCCCCGGACACAGCCCGGCTCCGGCAGCGGCCCCGCTCCCCACGCCCAAAATTCTTCGAGGAATTTTGCCAAGAATTTTCGAAAATTCTTGGTCTCCCCCTGCACACGGCACGCACATCCTCACCGCGCGCCTCCAGCGGCAGCCCCACTGCCCACGTCACAGGCACCCCGTAGCGCGCCCTCATGCCCCCGGCAGCGTTTCCACATTTCTGCCGCATTTTTTCCAGATCGCCACTTTCTGAACACAATTCAATTTGCTATCCCTCAGGGACACCTCAACAACTCAGGTGTTGAACGATGCGAGTGTGGGTCACCGCCGCAATCCTGTCCCTTCAGGCCTCTCTCTCTCAGGCTACGGACGTGCCCGGCGCGGTGACCCCCTCGGATTTCCCGCCCCAGGATGCAGAACTCGTCCGCCTCGGGCGCGACCTGTTCCACGATCCCGTACTTTCCGCCGGTGGTACCCTCGCCTGTGCCAGCTGCCATGCGCCCGCCCGCGGTGCACCGGTCCCACCACTGGCCCGCGACACGCCCAGCCTCGTGAATCTCGGCGCCTATGATCGCGGGGTGCTCTACCGCGATGGCCGCCTCACCGCCGATCCGGATGCCCCCTTCGGCCTGCGCCTGCCCGGCGGAGCCGTGCTCGACCGGCCGCTGCCCTCGGTGCTGGCGGCGCAGGCCTACAGCGCGCTCGACCGGGGCATCGACGCCCATGCCGGACGGCCCGCCGCCCCCGGCAGCGCCGCCGCAACCACGGCCCGCATCGCCGCCCTGCCCGCCTATGCCGAGGGGTTTGCCAGTGTCACCGGGCCCCGCCCGCTTGCGCCCGCCGATATCGCCATGGCCCTCGCCGCCTACGTGACCGAGAGCTTCCGCGCCATCGACAGCCCCTTCGACGCCTACCTGCGTGGCGACCGCGCTGCCCTGACCGAGGAGCAGATCCGCGGCATGGAGCTTTTCTACGGCCCCGCCGGCTGTAGCACTTGCCACGCAGGCCCGTTCCAGACCGATCAGGGCTTCCATGCCATCGGCGTGCCACCGCGCCCCGGCGCGGAGGCCGATCCGGGCCGTTACGGCGTCACCGGGCTCGAGGAAGACCGCTACCGCTTCCGGACCCCGAGCCTGCGCAATGTCGCCTTCACCGGGCCCTACGGCCACAATGGTGCCTATGGCTCCCTGCGCGCCATGGTCACCCATCACCTCGATCCGATGGCGGCGCTCACCTCCTACAGTGGCCCCGACAGTGGCTCGGGGGTGCACAGGGTCCGCCTCGACAGCGCCCCGGGCACCGGCGACGCCCGGCTGCCGATCGCCGGGGCCATCGAACTGGCCCCGGTATCGCTCACCACGGCAGAGGTCGACGACCTCCTCGCCTTCCTCTTCGCCCTGACCGACACCGGGGCCCTCACCCCGGCGGGCGGCGCGCCGGACCAGTTGCCCTCGGGCCTGTCGCTTGGCCCCCTGCGCTAGCCCTTCCCAAATCGCCCCCGATCCCCTATCTGCGCGGGCATGACACAGACATTGCATATCGTCGGCGGCGGCATGGCCGGTTCGGAAGCGGCCTGGCAGGCCGCCAAGCAGGGCGTCAACGTGGTGATCCACGAGATGCGACCCAAGGTCGGCACCTTCGCCCACCAGACCGGCAACCTCGCCGAGATGGTCTGTTCCAACTCCTTCCGCTCGGACGACAGCGAGCAGAACGCCGTGGGCCTCCTGCACTGGGAGATGCGCGCGGCGGACGGGCTGATCATGCAGACCGCAGACAAGCACCGGCTGCCCGCGGGCGGCGCGCTCGCCGTGGACCGCGATCCCTTCGCCGAAAGCGTGACCGCCGCACTGACCGCGCTGCCCAATGTCAGCGTCTCGGGCGAGGAAATCACCGAGCTGCCCACCGAGGGCCACTGGATCATCGCCACCGGCCCGCTGACCTCCTCCGCGCTCGGGGCTGCGATCCAGGCCGAGACCGGGGCCGAACGGCTCGCCTTCTTCGACGCCATCGCCCCCATCGTCTATGCCGAGAGCATCGACATGGACACGGCCTGGATGCAGTCGCGCTATGACAAGGGCGAGACCGAGGAAGAGCAGAAGGCCTATCTCAACTGCCCGATGACCAAGGACCAGTACGAGGCCTTCATCGACGCGCTGCTGGCCGCCGAGAAGACCGAGTTCCACGAGGGCGAAACCGCGGGCTACTTCGACGGCTGCCTGCCGATCGAGGTCATGGCCGAACGGGGCCGCGAGACCCTGCGCCACGGCCCGATGAAACCCGTGGGCCTGACCAACGCGCACAAGCCCGAGGAGAAGGCCTATGCCGTGGTGCAGCTGCGCCGCGACAATGCCCTCGGCACGCTCTACAATATCGTCGGCTTCCAGACGAAGATGAAGTACGGCGCACAAACCGCTGTTTTCAAAATGATTCCCGGCCTTGAGAACGCCAGCTTCGCGCGCCTTGGCGGCATCCACCGGAACACGTTCATCAACTCGCCCACGCTGCTCGACGACCGGATGCGGTTGAAGTCCCGGCCCAACATCCGCTTTGCCGGTCAGGTCACCGGGGTCGAGGGTTACGTGGAAAGCGCCGCCATGGGGCTGCTTGCCGGCCGTATGGCCGCGGCCGAGATCCTCGGGCGGGACCTGCCCCCGCCGCCCGCCGAGACCGCCATGGGCGCGCTGATCACCCACATCACCGGCGGCGCGGAGGCCAAGACCTTCCAGCCGATGAACGTGAACTTCGGCCTCTTCCCGCCGCTCGACGGCGTGCGTGGTGGACGGCGCGGCCGCAAGGACCGCTACAAGGGCTATACCGACCGGGCGAAGGAGCTCTTCAGCGGCTGGCTCGCAGGCCAGACCGCGCAGGGCTGAGGGGGCCTCCATGCCCTCCGGTCCCGTCACGCGCTTTGCCCCGTCGCCCACGGGGCCGCTCCACCTCGGCCACGCTTACGCGGCGCTTCTGGCGCAGCATCTGGCCGAGGCAGCAGGCGGGACCTTCCTGCTGAGGATCGAGGACATCGACCAGAGCCGCGCCCGCCCGGAGTGGGAGGCGCAGATCTACGACGACCTGCACTGGCTCGGCCTCAGCTGGCCCGAACCGGTGATGCGCCAGTCCGACCGGAGGACCGCCTACCAGGCGGCGCTCCGCGTGCTCTGGGACCGCGGGCTGCTCTATCCCTGCCACTGCAACCGGCGTGACATCCTCGCCGCCGCCAGTGCCCCGCAGGAAGGCGCGCCGCTGATGGGCCCGGACGGCATCGTCTATCCCGGCACCTGCCGTCCCACTGAGCCGCCCGAGGGCCCGATGCCCGAGAGAACGGCGCTCAGGCTGAACATGCACCTCGCCCTGCAAGAAATTGATTCCAAACTTCTTTTCGAAGAAGGAGGCGCCGGACCAGATGGGGAGACCGGACGCATCTCCATCGACCGCAGGCACCTTGTCGAGGGCGTGGGCGACATCGTTCTCGCCCGGCGTGACATGGGCACCTCCTACCACCTCTCGGTGGTGGTGGACGATGCCGCGCAGGGCGTCACCCTCGTGACCCGCGGGGCCGACCTCTTCGAGGCGACCCCGATCCACGTGGTGCTGCAACATCTCCTCGGCCTGCCCCGGCCCGCCTATCACCACCATCGCCTGATCCGCGACGAGACCGGCAAGCGGCTGGCCAAGCGCGACGACGCACGGGCCATCGCGCTCTACCGCGCCGAGGGGCTGACCCCGACGCAGGTCCGTGCCAAGGTCGGCCTCTGAGGCGCGTCAGACCATGGGCTTCATAAGCTCCGCCTCACCCTCCTCGGTGACGGCAGTGTAGAAGCAGCTACGCCGGTTGGTGTGGCAGGCGGGCCCGGTCTGGTCCACCACCAGCAGCAGGCAGTCGCGGTCGCAGTCGATCCGCATCTCCACCAGCCGCTGCATGTGGCCCGAGCTTTCGCCCTTGGCCCAGAAGCTCTGGCGCGAGCGCGACCAGTAGGTCACGTGGCCGGTCTCCAGCGTGCGCGCGATCGAGGCGGCGTTCATCCAGGCCATCATCAGCACCTCGCCGGTGCCCTCCTGCTGCGCGATGGCGGGGATCAGGCCCTTGTCGTCGTATTTGAGCGTGTCGGGATCGAAGTTCATCGGCAAAACCTTTTGCATCCGGGCGTGAGAGGACTATCTAGGGGAAGGACCGGCCCGGCGCCAGCCATCGCCTGACAGAGGCCCGCGGGGAAAGGACAGCCATGAGCGACAGCGACCTGATCAAACTCTATTCCCAGCGGATTCTGGGTCTCGCCGCGGACATCCCCCGGCAGGAGCGTCTGGACGCCCCCGATGCGACCGTGAAACGCCGCGCTCCGCTCTGTGGCTCGACCGTGACGGTGGACGTGAAGGTCACCGACGGCCGGATCAGCGACTATGGCCAAGAGGTGCGCGCCTGTGCCCTCGGGCAGGCCGCCGCCGCGGTGGTGGGCGCCCATGTGGTCGGCTGCGACCGGGACCAGATCCACGCCGCCCGCGATGCGCTGAAGGCAATGCTGAAGGACGACGGGCCGACCCCGCCTGCCCCCTTCGACGGTCTCGAGGTGCTGCGCCCCGCGCGCGACTACAAGAACCGCCACGCCTCGATCCTGCTGACGCTGGAGGCCACCGCCGAGGCCATGGACAAGATCGCGCAGCGCGATTGCGCCTGACGTTCGGCTGAGGTGTGGGCCTGCAGGTCGGGTCGGGCGCCTCGGCTGACGTCCCTTCCTCCGGATCGCACTTAACCGCTTGTTCGTACCTGCGGGGCTAGGCTGCCCCATCCGCAGGAGCGAAGGCGCGCATGACCCTACAGCCCGACATCCCCGCGACCGACCCTCTTCTGGGCAGCGCACCTAACCCAGCAATCGGCCCTACTGTCCGCCCGGTGGGCCTACCCGACACGCCGGACGGCGGTCCGAGCAGCACCCGCGCCGGCAGGGGCCCGGGTGAGGCGCAGTCCCCGGCTGATCCTCCACTTTCGGCTTCCGGGCCCGGGCATGGCACCGATCGCGCCCATCTCGACAGGCTCGCCCGCGCCGCGACCAAGATGGGCCGCGCCATTGTCGAGATTGCGGGCCACCTCGACGCGCTGGAGGACCAGTCGCAGCAGCAGGCCACCGCCCTTGCGCAGCTGCGCGACGGCGCCGGCCGCGTGGTCCAGTCGAACGCCAGTGCGATGGAGACCCTGACCAAGGTCTCCGGTGCCATCAGCCAGATGCTCGACACGCTGCGCGCCACCGGCGCACAGATGCAGGCCACCGCCCTCACCACGGAGGAGGTGATCACCTGGGTACTCACCCTCGACGACCGCGCGCGCGGGGTACAGGTCACCCTCGACGCGGTGGAGAAGGACAACGAGCAGATCGCCGCCATCGCGGCGCAGGTCAACATGCTCGCCATCAACGCCAAGATCGAGGCCGCCCGCGCCGGCGAGGCCGGCAAGGGCTTTGCCGTGGTCGCCGACGCGATCAACGAACTGTCGCGCCACACCGGCCACGCCGCCAAGGATATCGCGGGCAATGTCAGCACGCTGACCGGATGGATCGGACGGCTGCAGGCGGAATCCGGTGACTTCGCCCGCAAGGCCGAGGAGATGCGCAGCGCCGGGCAGGACACCGGCATCAAACTGACCGAAACCCTCGAGATCGCCGGCGCGGTCAACGAACGCACCACGCTGATCACCAGCGATTCCTCGACCGCCGGCGAGGCGCTGCAGGGCTTCGCCCCGCGGATCGCCCGGATCACCGAGTCGATCGCCGAGGGCACCCGCGGCGTCGCCGAGGCGCACCGCCACGTGGAGAACCTGATCGAGACCTCCGAGCAGTTGGTGCAGGACAGCGTCGCCATCGGCGGCACCTCCGACGACCAGCTCTTCATCACCGACGTGCAGGACCGCGCCGCCCGGATCGCCGCCGCCTTCGAGGCCGCGCTCGACGCCGGGCGTATCACGCCCGACCAGCTGTTCGACACGACATACGCCGAGGTGCGCGGCAGCAATCCGCCGCAGTTCACCACGCGCTACACCACCCTGACCGATGCCCTCCTGCCCGAGATACAGGAACCCGCCCTCAAGCTCGACAGCCGGGTGGTCTTCTGCGCGGCCGTTGATCGCAATGGCTACCTGCCGACGCACAACCGTCCGTTCTCGCAGATGCAGGGTCCCGATCCGGTCTGGAACACGGCCAACTGCCGCAACCGCCGCATCTTCGATGACCGCGTGGGGTTGAAGGCCGGGCGCAATACCGATCCCTTCCTGCTTCAGGTCTACCGCCGCGACATGGGCGGCGGAGAGTACGTCACGATGAAGGACCTCTCCGCCCCGATCTTCGTGCAGGGGCGCCACTGGGGCGGGCTCCGTCTGGCCTATCGGTTCTGAGCACCGTCGAGAGGGACCACGGCAGTGGCGTCCGGGCCGGGGCTCGCCCCGCCCTGAAGACGCTCACACATGAACAACGGCCAGCCAGGAAAGACGGGGCCCAGGGAAGACGGCGGGAAAGGAAGACGGGACCCACGAAAGATGGAGCCCGCGAAAGACGGAGCCCACGAAAGACGGAGCCCACGAAAGCCGGCGCCCAAGGAAAACAGCACGGAAGGCAGACGGCCCCGAAAGAAAAAACCGCCGCACTCCCTTTCGGAAGGCGGCGGTAAGTGAACATTTCCGTCGGGGACAGATGAGAGCGGAACCGGGGGATGAGGCAACCCCGGCGCAACCAAGACAGGCATCCCGGCGCGGGTCACATGTGGGGAACGTGACGGGCAGGCCCTCGGTTTAACGGAAATGCGGGCAGAAATACGGATCGAACGTCGAAACGGCGCCTCCCTCAGACGAGGCCGGGCAGATGCAGGCTGCCGACGAGGATGACAATCAGCGCCACCGCACCGACGAGGTCCTGTACCAGCTCCATGCCGGACCGGGTGACGACCGATTTGACTTGCTGAACCATGATGACCTCCGCTGCGTTACGCTGTGTTGCCACTTTGTTCTCATATCCATTCCGCTGAGTAAAGAACTTTTTGAGAACATTTGTGAACAAAACGCGTCGTTGGGACGAACCCACACCCTAACCCACTGAGATCAAACGGATCGCCTGATCCTGCCCCATGAGCCAGAGCAGCACCCGGGCGGCCTGCCCGCGGCGCGAGGTCAGCTCCGGATCCATGGTCAGCAGGGTGCGGGCGTCGCTCTGCGCCACCGCCATGAGGGCCGCCTGCGACTCGAGATCGGCCACCCGGAACCGCGGCAGCCCTGATTGCGCGGTCCCGATCATGTCGCCTGCGCCCCGGATCTGCAGGTCGGCCTCGGCGATGCGGAAGCCATCCTCCGTCTCGCGCAGAAGCGTCAGCCGTTTCTCCGCCGTCTCGCCAAGCGGCGGCTGGTACATCAGCAGACAGGTCGCCTGCGCCTCGCCACGCCCGACCCGGCCCCGCAACTGGTGCAACTGCGCAAGGCCAAAGATCTCGGCCCGCTCGATCACCATGATCGAGGCATTGGGCACGTTCACGCCCACCTCGATCACCGTCGTCGCGACCAGCACCGCCGTTTCGCCCGCCACGAACCGCGCCATGGCGGCGTCTTTCTCGGCGGGCGGCATCTGGCCGTGGACCAGCCCGACGACCCCTTCGCCCAGCTCGGCCCGCAGCCGCTTGAACCGATCCTCGGCCGCGGTCAGGTCGACGCTTTCGCTTTCCTCCACCAGAGGACAGACCCAATAGGCCTGCCGCCCCTCCGCAATGGCGCGGCGCAGGTGATCGACCACCTCGGCCATGCGCCCCGAGGAAACCAGCGCCGTGGTCACCGGCTTGCGCCCGGGCGGCTTCTCGTCCAGCACCGAGACATCCATGTCGCCGTATTGCGCCAGGGCCAGCGAACGCGGGATCGGCGTCGCGGTCATCACCAGGACGTCGGCGCCGGCGCCCTTCTTGCCCAGTTCCAGTCGCTGCCGCACGCCGAAGCGATGCTGCTCGTCGACGATCGCAAGGCGCAGGTCGTGAAACGCCACGTCCGCCTGGAAGACCGCGTGGGTGCCGACGAGGATGTCGATCCGGCCCTCGGCCAGATCGGCCAGCTTCTCCCGCCGGTCCGCCCCCTTGTCACGCCCGGTCAGGATCTCGACCCGCACGCCGGCCGCCTGTGCCAGCGGGGCCAGCCCCTCGAGGTGCTGGCGGGCGAGGATCTCGGTGGGCGCCATCATGACGCCCTGCCCGCCGGCCTCGACGGCCACCAGCAGCGCCATCAGCGCCACCAGCGTCTTGCCGGCCCCCACGTCGCCCTGCAGCAACCGCGACATGCGCCGGTCCGACGCCATGTCCTTGGCGATCTCCTCCACCGCACGGCTCTGTGCCCCGGTCGGCGCATAGGGCAGCGAGGCCAGCACGCGCTGCCGCAGCCTCCCGTCGCCATGGGACGGAATGCCCTTGCCGCGCCGCATCCCCCGCCGGGCGAGCGCCAGCGTCAGCTGATGCGCGAAAAGCTCGTCATAGGCCAGCCGCTCGCGGGCCGGATCGGCGGGCGAGACCGCACCGGGCCGGTCGGGCGCATGGGCGGCCGCCAGCGCTGCGTGCCAATCCGGCCATTCCGCGCGCGCCTTCTGCTGCGGGTCGATCCACTCCGCCAGTTCCGGCGCGCGGGCCACGGCGGATTGCGTGGCCTTCGCCATCAGCTTCTGGGTGACGCCCGCGGTCAGCGGATAGACCGGCTCGAAATCCGGGATCGACGCCGCCTCCTCCGGCGGAAGCGCGTGATCCGGATGGACCATCTGCGCCATGCCGTCGAAATACTCCAGCTTGCCGGAGACCAGCCGCCGTTCGCCCGGGGGCAGCAGTTTCTTCAGGTAGTCGCCGCGCGCATGGAAGAAGACAAGTTGGAACTCCTCCTCCGCGTCGCGCACGTTCACCCGGTAGGTGCCGCCGCGCCGACTGGCCGGGCGATGCGCCCCGATCTCCACCTCGACCGTGGCGACGCAGGGCATCTCCAGCCCGCGGATCGTCTCGCGGCGGCGGCGGTCGATGGCGGCGTGCGGCAAGACGAAGAGCATGTCGCGCGGCAGCGACACGCCCATATGTTCCAAGGCCTTGGCGGTCTTCGGCCCGACGCCCTCCAGCGTCTCCAGCCCGGCAAAGAGCGGAAAGAGGACCTCGGGCCGGGCGCTCATAGCCCCTCGATCAGCGCGAGCCAGCCGTCCTCGTCGATGGTCTCGATCCCCAGATCAGCGGCCTTCTTGGCCTTCGATCCTGCGCCCGGACCCGCCACCAGCAGGTCCGTCTTGGAGGAGACCGAGCCCGACACCTTGGCGCCAAGCGCCTCGGCCCGGGCCTTCGCCTCGTCCCGCGACATCTTCTCGAGCTTGCCGGTGAAGACCACCGTCTTGCCCGCGACCGGGCTGTCGGTGGTCTGCGGCGCGGCTTCCTCCTGCGGGGAGAGTTGCGCGACGAGGCGCAGGATCGAGGCCCGCTCCGCCTCCTGCGAGAAGGCGGTGCAGAGCGCCGCGGCCACCGCGTCGCCGATGCCGTCAATCCCGACGAGGTCATCCCAGGCGGCCCGGGCCTCCGGCGCGACAGCCGGGTCCTCGGCCCAGACCGCTTCGCGGGTCTGGGTGACCTGTGCACGGCGGCCTTCGGCGGCGGCAGCGACGCGTTCGGCACTCACCGCTTCAGCGGCGCGGCGGTAGCGCTCATAGGCTGGCAAGGCGCGATCCACCGCCGACAGGAACGCCTCCCAGCTGTGGTAGGCGCGGGCCAGATCGCGGGCGACAACTTCGCCAACATGGCGAATGCCGAGCGCGAAAAGCAGCCGGGAGAGCGGAATTTGTCTTTTTTCCTCAATCGCCTGGAAGAGGTTCTTCGCGCTCTTCTCGCCCCAGCCCTTGGTCTCGGCAAGCGGCGTGCGTGCGGCCTTGATCATCTCCGCGGCCACCGTCTCGGGCGTCCAGCGGAACAGCGGATCTTGCGGGCCGAGCGCCTCTTCGTAATGCGCGCGGAAAGCCTCGGGCTGGCCCTCCTGGATGTAGCGGGCCTGGGTCTCCTCGATCTCGGAGCGCAGTTTCCCTTCCGAAATCAGGAGCTTGCCCGTCTCATCACGTGCCTGAAGCGTGAAGATGTCCGCAGGCTCCGCGATCCAGTGCAGATCGTGGAATTTCTCCACCTGCCTGGCCCCCAGCCCCTCGATGTCGAAGGCCGATCGGGAGACGAAATGCTTCATCTTTTCAACGGCCTGCGCAGGACAAATCATCCCGCCAGAGCAGCGGCGCACGGCGTCGCCCTCCTCGCGCACCGCCTCCGAACCGCACTCGGGGCAGCGGGTCGGGAAGGTGAAGGGCTCGGTCCCCTCGGGCCGCTTCGACAGGTCCACATCTGCCACCTTGGGGATCACGTCCCCGGCGCGGTAGACCTGCACCCAGTCGCCCACGCGGATGTCCTTGCCGCCGCGGATCTCATTGCCCTTCGCATCGCGCCCGGCGATGTAATCCTCGTTGTGCAGCGTCGCGTTGGAGACGACGACCCCGCCCACGGTCACCGGGTGCAGCCGCGCCACCGGGCTGAGCGCCCCGGTGCGGCCGACCTGGATGTCGATCGCCTCCAGCCGGGTCCAGGCCAGTTCGGCAGGGAACTTGTGCGCGATGGCCCAGCGGGGCGTGGTGGAGCGGAAGCCGAGCCGGGCCTGCAGGGCGATGTCGTTCACCTTGTAGACCACGCCGTCGATATCATAACCGAGCGTGGCGCGCTGCGCCTCGATCGCGCGGTAGTGCTCCATCATCTCCGCGGGGCCATCGCAGAGTTGCGTCAGCGGGTTGGTCACGAAGCCGAAGTCCTTGAGCCGCGCAAGCGCCTCGACCTGCGTCTCCCCCAACGGCTCCGAGAGCTCGCCCCAGGCGTAGGCGAAGTAGTGCAGCGGGCGGGCGCGTGTGATCTCCGCGTCGAGCTGGCGCAGGGACCCGGCGGCGGCGTTGCGCGGGTTGGCAAAGGTCTTGGCGCCGGCCTCGGCCTGGCGCTGGTTCAGGGCCTCGAAATCCTCGTGGCTCATGTAGACCTCGCCCCGGACCTCCAGCACCTTGGGCGCGCCGGCGATCTCTTCGGGGATATCCGCGATGGTGCGGGCGTTGGCCGTGACATTCTCGCCCACTTCGCCGTCGCCCCGGGTGGCCGCCTGCACCAGCTTGCCGTCTTCGTACCGCAGAGAGAGCGAGAGCCCGTCGATCTTCGGCTCCGCCGTGAAGGGCAGCGGGGCCTGCGCCCCGAGGTTGAGGTAGGACCGCACGCGGGCGTCGAAATCCGTGACATCCTCGTCGGTGAAGGCATTCGACAGCGACATCATGCGCTGCGCATGGGTCACCTTGGCAAAGCCCTCCGCCGGGGCGGCGCCGACCTGCTCGCTGGGGCTGTCGCTGCGTTTCAGATCGGGGAAACGGTCTTCGATCTCGGCGTTGCGGATCTTCAGCGCGTCATAGTCCGCGTCCGAAATCTCCGGCGCATCCTCGCCGTGATAGGCGGTATTGGCGCGCGCCAGAAGGTCTGCGAGCCGCGCAAGCTCCTCCTTCGCCTGTGCTTCCGTGAGATCGGATACGGAAATGTCGGCTGTCATGCCTGCCCCTGCCCTGAAGTCTGTGATCAGGCCAGTGATAGGCGGGCCCGCGGCCCGGGTCCAGACCCGCAGACCGCATGCCGTTCCGTGAGTGGCGAACCGCCCCGCGCGTCCCGACGCAGGTGAGTATCACGGCATGCTGGTCCTTGGGCCTTCAGCGCCCCGCCGACGCCTGAAGGTGCGTGGTCTGCGCAGCCCGCGCCAGCCCCGTCAGGCGCGGATCGCGAGCCGCTCTTCGTTGATCTCGCTCGGCTCCGGATCGCGCAGCACGTAGCCCCGTCCCCAGACCGTCTCGATATAATTCTCGCCGCCCGTGGCAGTGGACAGCTTCTTGCGCAATTTGCAGATGAAGACGTCGATGATCTTGAGCTCGGGTTCGTCCATGCCGCCGTAGAGGTGGTTCAGGAACATCTCCTTCGTCAGCGTCGTGCCCTTGCGCAGGCTGAGGAGTTCCAGCATCTGGTATTCCTTGCCCGTCAGATGCACCGACTTGCCCCCGACCTCGACCGTCTTGGCATCGAGGTTGACCGAGATCTTGCCCGTGCGGATGACCGATTGCGAATGCCCCTTGGACCGCCGGATGATCGCGTGGATGCGCGCCACCAGTTCCTCGCGGTGGAAGGGCTTGGTCAGGTAATCATCGGCGCCGAAGCCGAAGCCGCGGATCTTGTTCTCGGTGTCGTCGGCGCCGGAGAGGATCAGGATCGGCGTCTCGACCCGGGCGAGGCGCATCTGGCGCAGCACGTCATGGCCATTCATGTCCGGCAGGCCGAGGTCCAGCAGGATCAGGTCGTAATCATAGAGCTTGGCCAGGTCGATCCCTTCCTCCCCGAGGTCCGTGGTGTAGACGTTCAGGTTCGCATGGGTGAGCATCAGCTCGATACTCTTGGACGTCGTCGGGTCGTCTTCGACAAGAAGGACGCGCATGGTCATACTCCGCTCAGTCAATTTAACAATGTATATCCGCTCACCTGAATTAACTTTGCGGCGAATTAGTTAACGACACGTTACTCCGAGCTCCATTTTCCATCAAGATTTTCGCAATGTCGATATTTTTGAAGACTGGTGGTTTTTAATGCCTCTTCTCCGAATTCGCTGACCGCGGAAACCCAGGACAGGAATTCCTCCCGGCTCAGCCCGTAGCGCTCCAGCGCCTCGTCCTGCGAGATCAGCCCGTGCACCACCCCGCGCACCACGGCGGCCTTGCGCGAGGCGACCCAGCGTCTCGTGTCCTTCGCGGGCAGATCCGCGCGGCTCATCACGCTGCCATCGGGAAGGGTCACCGCCCTTGGCCCCGGCACTTTCTTCAGATACATGGCACCTGTTCCTTGTCGATGCGCGGGCATCCTGTGCCGCGCGCCTTAACGGGGGATGAAACGCGACCTTGAGACTATGTCGCATTTTCCTATATTCTCCGGGTTCTCCTGCGGTCCGACCGGGCCGCGCCCCGCCGTTTACCCGCGCCCTTTCAGGAGCAAAGCCATGGCACTGGACCGCACCAATGAGTTGAATTCGCTGGGTTTTGCGAAGAGCCCGGCCGAGACGCGCGTCGTCGTCGCCATGTCCGGCGGCGTCGACTCTTCCGTCGTGGCCGCCATGCTGGCCGAGGAAGGCTACGACGTGGTCGGCGTGACGCTCCAGCTTTACGACCACGGCGCGGCCCTGGCCAAGAAGGGCGCCTGCTGTGCCGGGCTCGACATCCACGACGCGCGCCGGGTGGCCGAGGAAATGGGCTTTCCGCATTATGTCCTGGACTACGAGAACATCTTCAAGGATGCGGTGATCGACGAATTCGCCGACAGCTATCTCGCCGGTGCAACCCCGGTGCCCTGCATTCGCTGCAACGAGCGGGTGAAATTCAAGGACCTGCTGCAAACGGCGAAGGACCTGGACGCGGATTGCATGGCCACCGGCCATTATATACAACGTAAAATGGGCGAGACTGGCGCGGAATTGCATTGCGCGGCAGACAGCAATCGTGATCAGAGCTATTTCCTGTTTTCGACGACACAGGAACAGCTTGATTACCTGCGGTTCCCGCTCGGCCATCTGCCGTCGAAAGCGGAGACACGGGCGCTCGCCGCGAAATACGGTCTGCCCGTCGCCGACAAGCCCGACAGCCAGGACATCTGCTTCGTGCCCAATGGCAATTACGCCAGCGTGATCGAGAAACTCCGCCCCGGCGCCGCGGAACCGGGCGAGATCGTCGATCCCGAAGGCCGGGTTCTGGGCACCCACAACGGCGTGATCCACTACACGATCGGCCAGCGGCGGGGCTTGGGGATCGGCGGCCTGTCCGAGCCGCTCTACGTGGTGAAACTGGACGTGGACAACCGCCGCGTCGTCGTCGGCCCGAAGGAGATGCTGGCGACCCGGATCGTGCCCGTGCGCGAGATCAACTGGCTGGGTGACGGCGGGTTTGCCGACCTGTCCGAGCGCCATGTCTCGGTCAAGGTCCGCTCCACCCGGCCGCCGCGCGAGGCGATCCTGCGCCCGCTGAGCGCCAGGACCGCCGAAGTGGAACTGCTGACCGCCGAGGAAGGCATCTCACCGGGGCAGGCCTGCGTCTTCTACGAGACCGAGGGCAGCCGGATCCTGGGGGGCGGCTGGATTCACAAGGGGTGAGGCGCAGGGATGCGTTGCAACGGGTGATCAGCAGTGGCGGTCGCCCGGGCGATCATCTCTGGTCACGAAGGCGATTCATCGGGCGATGAGAGGAGCCAAAGGCGACGGGGGCGACTCCGGATGGCGGGGGCGCCTGCGGATGGTGGTGAGAGGGGGCTGTCTGCCCCCCGGCCCTGCGGGCCTCCCCCCGAGGATACTTGGGAAACGGAAATGAGGGGTGGCCGGTGCCCGGGGGCAGCGGCGCGCGTCAGAGGCGGGCGAGGACGGCGCGGGCGGCGCGCAGACCCGGGGCCTCGCCATCGCGGCCGAGGCGCTCCATCGTGAGGGTCATGGCCTGCTGCTGGGGGCCGGGATTCTTGAGCGTGGCGGCGACCGCCGGGGCGATCAGGTCGGCACGGCAGTTTTCGCCGAGGAACTCGGGCACCGCGCGGGTGTCGGAGACCAGGTTCACCAGCGTCACCGTGTCCACCAGCATCATGCGTTTCAGGATGAACCGGGTGAGCGGCGCCATGTCGTAGGCAATCACCATGGGGGTGCCGGCGGCGGCGAGTTCCAGCGAGACGGTGCCGGAGGCGGCCACGGCCACGTCGGCGGCCCGGAAGGCGGCGCGCTTGGTGGCCTCGAAAGCCGCGCTGTCCTGTCCGGTGGGATCGAGGATCAGCGGCTTGACCGGCCAGCTTTCGACGAGGTCGTGCACGAGGCTGGCGACCGGGGCGGCAGCGGGCAGCACGGCGCGCAGGTCGGGGTAGCGGGCGCGCAACTCGTCGAGGACGACGCCCAGGACCGGTGCGAGGCGGGTGACCTCGCCCTTGCGGGAGCCGGGCAGCAGCAGCACCACGGGCGCCTCGCCGAGCCCCTGGTGCAGGCGGAAGGCGGCGGCCTCGGCCTCGGTCGCCTGCGGCCGCGTGGTGACCGGGTGGCCTACGAAATCGCAGGCCATGCCGGCGGCTTCCATGTAGGGCGGCTCGAAGGGGAAGAGCGCCAGCACGTGGTCGATCATCTTCGCCATCTTCCCGGCCCGCTTCGGACGCCAGGCCCAGACCGTGGGAGCCACGTAGTGCACCGTGCGGATGTCGGAGGCGGCCTTGACCAGCTTGGCCACGCGGAGCGAGAAATCCGGGCTGTCGATGGTGATCATCAGGTCGGGCTTCTGCGCCAGCACGGCCTCGGCGCATTCGCGGATGCGGCGCTTGAGGTGGAAGTACTTCGGCAGCACCTCCGCGAGGCCCATGACCGAGAGCTCGTCCATGGGGAACTGGCTTTCCATCCCTTCCGCGCACATGGCGGGGCCGCCGACGCCGGTGAAGGTGACGCCCGGGACCAGTTCCCGGAGCCCCTGCATCAGGGCCGCGCCGAGGAGGTCGCCCGAGGGTTCGCCCGCGATCAGGTAGATGCGCATCAGATGTCCGCCCCGTAGATGGTGATCCCTGCCTCCCTGGCCGCCGCCAGCGTCGCCTCGCGCTCCAGCAGCAGGACGCGGCCCGCGGCCAGGGCGATGGTGGCGAGCCCGGCCGCCTGGGCCGAGGCGATGGTCTTCGGCCCGATGGCCGGCATGTCGATGCGCAGGTCCTGCCCCGCCTTGGGCGCCTTCACCAGCGTGGCGGGCGCGCGGCGCAGACGGTCGGGCGTGCGGGCGACGAAGTCGATCAGCGCGTCGGTGCCCTGCAGCGTCTCGATCCCGAGGCAGAGCCCCCCCGCCACCACGCAGCCCTGCCCGAGGTCGAGCGGCGAGAGCGTGGAGAGGATCTGGGCCCCCCGCGCGATGTCCGCGAGGGCCTTCTTGTCCGGGGCGGGCCCGGCGATGAGCCCGGCAGGCGCGGTGAGATCGGGACGCACCTGATGGGCGCCCAGCACCTCGAAGCCCTTCTTCTCGAAGAACTCCACGATCACCCGCAGCAGCCCGTCATCGCCCGCGTTCAGCGCGGACATGACCTTGGGCGCCAGCATCATCGTCGTGGTGTCGAGCGCCTTGGGATCGAGCCGCGGGCGGGTCAGCGCCCCGGCCAGCACGAGGCGGGTGACGCCCTCGGCCTTCAGCGCCTTGACGAGGCCCCCCATCTTCTCCAGCCGGAAGAGCGTGATCCGGTCGGGGGCGAAACGGGTCTCGATCCCCTCGAAGCCCGCCACGAAGGCCGCGGGATCGGCCTCGGCGAGCGCAGGCGGCAGCGCGCCCGCACAGGCGATGATGCCGAGCCGCCCGGCCAAGCGCTTACGCCTTGCCCGGGGTGAGGAAGGAGCGATCCGTCTCGCCGGTGACGAAGGCCACGATCTCGCGCACGTAGTCGGAGGTCGTCTCGTCGCCCAGGCGGCGGGCGCGGTCCTGGAAGGCCCCCTCGCCCTGTGCCAGCATCTGGAAGGCGGCGCGCAGCGCGGTGATGTCGGAGCGGTCCACGCCACGGCGCTTGAGCCCGACGAGGTTCAGCCCGTCGAGCTTGCCGCGGGGCGCCTGCACGAGGCCATGGGGGATTACGTCTGCCGTCACCATGGTGACCGCGCCGATGATCGCGCCGCGCCCGATACGCACCCATTGGTGCACCCCGGAGAGGCCGCCGACGATCACCTCGTCGCCGATGTGGCAATGGCCTGCCAGCGCCGAGTTGTTCACGAGGATGACGTTGTTGCCGACGATGCAGTCGTGCGCCACGTGGCAGCCCGCCATGAAGAGCCCGTCATCGCCGACCTGCGTCAGCCCGCCGCCGCCCCCGGTGCCGGTGGACATGGTCACATGCTCCCGGATGCGGTTGCGCTTGCCGATGACCAGCCGCGTCTTCTCGCCCTTGAACTTGAGGTCCTGCGGGATGCCGCCGAGCACCGCGAAGGGATGCACCAGCGTGTCCTCGCCGATCTCGGTGATCCCCTGCACGACCACGTGGCTCATCAGCTCCACGCCCGGATGCAGCACCGCCTCGGGGCCAATGTGGCAGAACGGGCCGACCTTCACGCGGTCGGCGATCTGGGCCCCCTCCTCGACGATGGCGGAGGGGTGGATCTGGGCAAGCGGGCTGATGGCCATGGGATTTACTCCTTGGGCACGTCGATCATGGCCATGAAGACGGCCTCGCAGGCCATTTCCCCATCGACCGTGGCGGTGCCCTGAAGCTTCCAGACCTTGCCGCCGGGCTTGCCGCGCAGGGTCTCGATCTTCATCTTGAGCACGTCGCCGGGCACCACCATACGGCGGAACTTGCAGCTCTCGATGGACATGAAATAGACCAGCGCGTTCTTGCCTTCGAGGCCGAGCGCGAGGCCGATCATCACCGCCGAGGTCTGCGCCATCGCCTCGACGATGGTGACGCCGGGCATGATCGGCTTGCCGGGGAAGTGGCCCTGGAAATGGGGCTCGTTCATGGTGACGTTCTTGATGCCGACACAGCTGTTGTGGCTGTCGATCTCTTCCACCTTGTCCACGAGGAGGAAGGGATAGCGGTGCGGAATGATCCGTTGGATCAGGCCGATATCGGCGCTTTGAAGGTCGGACATGTCAGGGCTCCTTTCCCGGTCGCCCGCGTCAGTAGCAACAAGCCCCCGAGGGGGCAAGCGCGCCTGTGAGCGATGTTTCAGGGCTGTTGCACGGTCCCGTCCGGCGCGGCGGGGCTGCCGGGCGCTGCCGGGGTCTTCTCGGGGGCCGTCTGGGGCGCCGTCTGAGGGGCCGCATCAGGGGCCCGCGGCGCCGTCTCGGCAGGTGTCTCCGCGGGCACCTCGGGCATCTGCTTGTCCAGCAGAGAAATCGCCTCGTCGGTGACATCGATCACCCCGGCGGAGAGGAAGACGCTGCGCTGTTCGAGGATCACGGCGGCGCCGATCTCCTTCATCAGCTGCTCCAGCGCGGGCCGGGCGCGGGTCAGGAACTCCCGTCGCGCCGCCTCGTTGGTCTGGCCGAGGGCGCGGGCCTTGGTGTCCTGCTCGCTGCGGATGCGGCGCACCTTCTCGTCGAAGGCATCGGCCAGATCGCGGAAGGCCTTCGGCTCCATCGTCGGGCGCCTGTCGGTCAGCGCCTGCTCCTCGGCGATCAGCTCCGCCTCGATCTTGCGGTTCTCGGCATTGAGCGCGGCGCTCTCCTGCTCCACCCGGTCGGCCATCTGCTGGCCGAGCTTGCTGTCGGTGAAGAGCCGCTGGCTGTCGATGGTCAGGACCGGGCTGCGCAGGTGGCCTGCGTCCTGCGCCACGGCAGGCGTCACGGCAGGCATTACGGCGGGCACGGCCCAGAATGCCAGACCAAAGGCCACGGCCCGGGCGAAGGATCGCCCGGGCCGCAGGGTCCGAAGGGTCGGAAAGACAGGCATCAGAAGTCGGTCTGGATCGTCAGATCGAAGGTCTGTTCCTTGTCGTAGTCTTCTTTGACCAGCGCCTTGGACCAGTTCAGCCGCAGCGGGCCGATCGGCGTGGTCCAGAACAGCGAGACCCCGATCACGTGGCGCAGGCTGGCATCTTCGTAGAGCACATTGGCGTTGCTCTTGTTGAGCCCCCAGAGCGAGCCGACGTCGTAGAAGACACCGCCGGTCATGCCGTATTCCTCGGGCAGGCCGAGGGGGAATTCCGCCTCGAAGGAGCCCACCGCGTAGAAGTTGCCGCCAAGCGCATCGTCCACGTCGTTCGCGGTATCGACCTCGCGCGGGCCGATGCCCTTCGGCTCGAAGCCGCGCATGATCGAGTTGCCGATGGTGAACCGGTCCGTAGTGATGCCGTCATCGCCGCTGAAGTACGACAGGGCGCCCGCGCGGAAGGTCGCGCGCAGGGTGACTTCCTCGTTGAAGACCTTGGTCTGGGCGATGGCGCGGGCGGTGGTGCGGACATAGTTGCTGTCCCCGCCAAGCCCGGCCACGTCCTGACCGAATTCGAGCAGCACGCCCGCGTTCGGGTTCAGACCCGTCAGGCGACTGTCGTAGGTGTAGGTGTAGCCAAGCGCCGAGGTGAAGCGATCCGGCTCGGCGATGTCGTCCGAGATGATCTGACCCGGGTTGCCGTCTTCCGTCAGCGACATGTCGTTGCGGTCGAACTTGTAGGCCAGGTTCAGCCGGGTCCGGTCGGTCATCGGGAAGGTCAGACCGGTCGAGAAGCTCAGGTTCGAGGTGTCATACTCGGTATAGCTGGCCTCGGTCTCGGTATAGGCGAGCCGGAAGTCGAAGCGCACGTCGCGGCCGAGGAAGGCCGGTTCGCTGAAGGTCAGCCCGTAGTTGCGCAGGTCCGTCGCGCCCGAGAAGGTCACGCCGAGACGCTGGCCACGGCCGAGGAAGTTGTTCTCCGACAGGCTCATGGCAAGACCGACGCCGTTGGCCGTCGAATAGGTGCCGCCGAAGGAGAGCGACCCGGTCGTGGTCTCCTCGACGTTCACGTCGACGATGACCTGATCCGGCGAGGACCCCTCGCGTGCGTTCACGCTGGCATTCGCGAAGAAGCCGAGGGCGCGGATACGCTCTGCACTTTCGCGGATTTCGCGCGGGTTGAAGGGATCGCCCTCGACCACGCGGAACTGGCGCCGCACCACGCGGTCGAGCGTGGTGGTGTTGCCCTCGATGTCGATCCGCTCGATGAAGATGCGCGGCCCGCGGGAGATCTTGTAATTGATGTCCAGCGTCTGATCGCGGTCGTTCCGGGTGATCACCGGTTCGACCCGCATGAAGTTCACGCCGTCCTTGATCGCCTGCCGCTCCATCCGGGCGACATCGGTCTCGATCAGCGAGGGCGAGAAGACCACGCCGGGCTTGATCCGCTTCACGGCTTCGTAGACCGCAGGGTTCACGCCTTCCATCTCGCTGGTGACCGAGACGTTGCCGATCCGGAACTGCTGGCCCTCTTCGACCGTGAAGGTGACGAAGTAGCCGTCGCGCTCGCGCGCCAGTTCGGCGTTCAGGCCGGTGACGCGGAAGTCCACGTAGCCGCGCGAGTTGTAGAAGTCGGTCAGCACCTGTTTGTCGAAGTTCAGGCGATCCTCGACGAAGGTGTCGCGCTGGAAGATGACCCGCAGCAGGCCCGCCTGCTTGGACTGCAGCACCCGGCGCAGACGGCCGTCGGAATAGGCCTCGTTGCCGACGAAGCTGATGCGCTCCACCTCGACGTTGCCACCCTCGAAGACCTCGTAGACGAGGTCGATGGTGCCGTTGTCGCGCTTGATGATCTTGGGCGTCACACGCGCGGCCAGACGGCCCGACTGCGAGTAGGCCTCGGCGATGGCATTGGCGTCGGACTCGGCCTGCGAGGGCGAGAAGACCCGACGGGTCTGGGTCTTGACCAGCGCGGTCAGTTCCTCGTCCTTCTTGCGGGTATTCCCCTCGAAGGAGATCCGGTTGACGATCGGGAATTCGACGACGTTGATCACCAGCGTGCCGCCGCGCGGTTCGAGGTCGACGCTCTCGAACAGGCCGGAGGCAAGAATTCGCTGATAGGCGTCGTTCAGCTGCCCGCCGCTGACCGCCTGCCCCCGGGCGATTCCCGCGTAGGACAGGATCGTGCCGGCGCTGATGCGGTCGTTGCCGTTGATGGTCACGTTGGAGAACGTGTAGCTCTGCGCCACGGCGACGTCGGGCAGAACGCTGTATGTCCCTGTGAAACCAAGCAGGAGCGCGGCAAGGAGTGGTTTGGCAGCCCCGTTCCGGCGCTTGGAGGCGCGAGCCCCCGAACTGGTCGTGTGCGGCATCTAGCAGACCCTGTCCCGATTGTCGTTTTGAAGGTGGTACCGGGAATGGGGGTGGTTGTCAAAACAGCAAAAAGGCCTCGGCGCTGCCGAGGCACAATATGGTGGGTCGTTGCCGAGGAATCGAACAACCCATGGCCTGTTTTTCTAGGACCCCGGCGCTTCGGCGGGCGGTTCACCGCGCCTCGGGTTCCCTGACGTTCGTCCCGTTTCCTGCCCCTGCCCGGCGCCGTCATGACGTAACGGAAACCAGCGCGTCGGGACATGCCCCATCAAGCCAGCTTTGGGGTGCTAATTGGGGCCCTAGGCCAAGGCCCGAACGAGGGGAGAACTCTGGCGCGGAGCGGCCGCGGACCGGTCGGGGCCGCGGGCCCTCGACGACAGGTTCAAGGCAGCGAGATCAGAACGGTGCCGAGGAACGTCCCGAAGAGCAGCGCCATGACGATCGCGGCCACGTAGAGCAGCCGGTCCCAGTTCAGGTCGAACATCAGGCGGAAGAACGGATAGACATTCTCGATGGTGTGCATATCGGAACCCTTCATGACGCAGAGGCCCCGTCTCCGCGGGGTATCACCTCGCACAGTCGCGCCGGAATGCGGCGGAATTCCGCATCACAATGTGTCAGGATTGCGGCATGCCCGGGGTGCGGCGGCGCCCCGCAGGTCGCCGCCCTGTCCTAAGCGCCACCGATCAGCCACGGATCAGGGGCAGAAGAGATCGTTGCCAAGCGCGAAGATCATCAGCGAGAGCACCAATGCCAGCCCCGCCGTCATCGCCACCCGCAGCGCCTTGTCCGACGGCGGACGGCCCGTCACCGCCTCGAAGGCGTGGAAGACGAGGTGGCCGCCATCCAGCACCGGGATCGGGAACAGGTTCAGCAGGCCCACCGCGGTCGAGAGCGCGGCGATGAACCAGATGAAGCTCTGCGCACCCTGGCTGGCCATGGCACCCGAGGTCTCGGCGATCCCGATGGGGCCGGACATGTTGCAGGTGCTGATGGCGCCGGTGATCATGTGGTAGAGCCCGGAGATCGAGCTGACCATGATGCCCCAGGTCTGGCCCACGCCGCCCGAGAGCGAGGCCAGCAGCCCTGCCCGCTCGGTCGCCGGCTCGAAGGCCATGCCGCCCGCGATGCCGATACGCCATTCCGTGCGGAAGCCACCGCCCGGCGCGGGTTCATCCACCCGGCGCGGCGCGAGCGCGAATTCCAGCGCCTCGCTGGCCCCCTCCCGCCAGACGGTCAGCAACAGCGGCTTGCCATCGGAGGCTTCGACCCGCTCCTTCAGCTGGCCGAAGGCAAAGACCGGCGCGCCGTCGATCGCGGTGATCACGTCGCCCTGCTCCAGCCCGACGCTGTAGGCGGCGGAATTGGGCGCCAGCTGGCTCACCAGCGGCGGATAGGGATAGGGCCCCTCGACGGTCATCACCTGTCCGTCGCGACGCACCTCGTAGGGCAGGATCGCCTCCAGCGGCAGCGCGTCGGAAAACGCGCCATAGCCATCGGCATCGTCGAAGCTGGGCACCTGCGCGCCACCGATGGCGAGCAGCTCGTCCCCCGGCTCAAGCGTGATGCCCTGCGCCGGCAGCGGTGTCAGCGCGCCCACGGTCAGGGGCTCCGCCACGCGGCCCTGGAACATCAGCATCAAGGCGAAGACGAGGATCGAGAGGATGAAGTTGAAGACCGGCCCCGCGGCCACGGTCGCGGACCGCGCCCAGAGGGGGGCCCCATGCATCGTGTGGCGGCGGTCGGCCTCGCTCAGCCCCTGCATCGCCTCGCCGTCCTTGCCCGAGGCGGCATCGCTGTCGCCGAGGAACTTCACGTAGCCCCCCAGCGGCAGGGCCGCGACCTGCCAGACGGTGCCGCGCTTGTCGGTGCGGCTGAAGAGCACGGGCCCGAACCCCAGCGAGAAGACCTCGGCATGGATGCCCGACCAGCGGCCCACGATGTAGTGGCCGTATTCATGGATGGCGACGATCACCGAAAGTGCGACGACGAAGGCCAGCAATGTCCAGAGAAGCCCGCCGAATTCGGGTAGTAGTGCCATCACGTCCATATCTCTTACCTGCTGTGCCCCGCCGCGCGTCAGCCGCGCGATGCAATGATTTCGTCAGTGCGTATTCTGGCCAAATGGTCGGCGTTTAAAACGTTATCAAGGGTAAATTCCGCGTCAACAACGCCCGGCGCTGCATCCGTTCGGTCCAGAACCGCCGAAACGATGCGCGCCATGTCGGTGAAGCCGATGCGCCGCGCGATAAAGTGATCGAGCGCACGCTCCTTGGCGGCGTTGAAAATCGCCCCCGAGAGCCCGCCGCGATGCATGACCCGCCGCGCGAGGTCGAGCGCCGGGTAGCGTGCCGGGTCCGGGTCCGCGAAGGTCAATTTCCCGAGAGCGGCAAGATCGAGCCGCGCCACCGGCAGCGGCGCCCGGGCCGGCCAGTGCAGCGCATAGCCGATGGCATGGCGCATGTCGGGGGCGCCGAGGTGCGCCATCAGCCCGCCATCCACGTGGCCGACAAGGGCGTGCACCATGGACTCCGGGTGGATCAGCACCTCGATCTGTTCGGGCGCAAAACCGAAAAACTCTCTCGCTTCAATGACTTCCAGCGCCTTGTTGAACATGGAGGCACTGTCGATCGTGATCCTCTGCCCCATGGCCCAGTTGGGATGGGTCGCGGCCTCTTCGGGCGTCGCCGCCTCCAGCTTCTCCAGCGGCCAGTCGCGGAAGGCCCCACCGGAGGCGGTGAGGATCACCCGCTCGACCGTGGCCGGGGCCTCGCCCGCAAGGGCCTGGAAGATGGCGGAATGCTCGCTGTCCACCGGCAGGATCGTCGCCTCGTGGCGCGCGGCCTCGGACATGACCAGCGGCCCGGCGGCGACCAGCGTCTCCTTGTTGGCCAGTGCCAGCGTGGCCCCCTGCGCGAGGGCCGCAAGGCCGGGGCGCAGGCCCGCGGCGCCGATGATCGCGGACATCACCCAATCGGCAGGGCGGCTCGCGGCCTCCTGCAACGCGGAGGCGCCCGCGGCACATTCGACCGTGGTGCCCTCGAGGGCAGCCCGCAAATCGGGCAGGCGTGCGGGATCGGCGATCACCGCCACCTCGGCATTCAGCGCCCGGGCATCCGCGGCCAGCTGGCGGACATTGCCGCCGCCGGTGAGGGCCACGACCTGATACTCGGACGGGGCACGCTTGATCAGGTCGATGGTGTTCTGCCCGATCGAGCCGGTGGCCCCGAAAATGGATACGCGTTTCATTACAACCCCGGTGGGAACCCTGCCACGGACCCGGCCAGCAGGAGGAAGAGAGAGGCGCCCAGCATCCCGTCGAAACGGTCCATCAGCCCGCCGTGGCCCGGGATCAGCGAGGAGCTGTCCTTGACGCCGACCTTCCGCTTGATCGCGCTTTCCGCCATGTCGCCCATCTGCGAGGCCATGGAGGCGGCGATGGAGAAGCCGATCAGCTCCATCCCTGCCCCGGTCCACAGGCCGAAGATCAGCCCGACGATCCCCGCGCCAAGCCAGCCCGCGATGGTGCCGGCCCATGTCTTCTTGGGGCTCACGCGGGGCCAGAACTTGGGCCCCCCGATCAGGCGGCCGGCGAAATAGCCCAGCACGTCGGTGACCACCACGGTGACCACCAGCCAGAGCAGCCAGATCATCCCGTAGCCATCGCGCAGCTGCACCATGCCATAGGCCGAGAGCAGGATCAGCGCGGTGAAGGTGATGGTGATCGTCCGCCGGTGCGGCACGATCGACAGCGCCACCATGCCCGGCGCCAGCAGCAGCGGCAGCGCCGCCGAGACCGGCAGGTAGACCGCCAGAAGCATGGCGAGACAGGCAATGCCGCCCATCTGCCATTTCGCGCCCGAGACATTGGGCACGGCCATGTGGACCAGTTCCCAGACCATCCCGCCCGCGATCAGCGCCGCGAAGACGTGGAACCAGTGCCCGCCGAGCCAGATCATCGCGAGGCCCAGCACCACCATCGTCAGGCCGGAGGCAAGCCGCGGGCCGAGGTCGTCCCAGCTGCGCTTGGGGCGCGGTTGTGTCGGCTCCCCGCTCAAGGCTTCGCCCCGCCATAGCGGCGGTCGCGGCCACCGTAGTTGCCCACCACCTGGCCAAAGATCTCGCGGGTGAAGTCAGGCCAGAGCGTGTCGATGAACTCGTATTCCGCATAGGCCGACTGCCAGAGCAGGAAGTTCGATATCCGCGCCTCGCCGCTGGTCCGGATCACGAGGTCCGGGTCCGGCAGGACGCAGGTGTCGAGGTAGCGCGGCAGCGTTTCCTCGTCGATGCTTTCCGGGTCCAGCTTGCCGTTCGCCACGTCACAGGCCAGCCGCTTGGTGGCGCGGGCCACCTCGTCGCGGCCGCCGTAGTTCAGCGCGATGGTCAGGTTGGTGCCGGTGCAACCCTCGGTCATCTCTTCGAGCTCATCCATCAGCCCGCGCAGCTTGGCGTCGAGCTTGACCCGGTCGCCGATGAAGCGGACGCGGACATTCTCGGCCTTCAGGGCGCGGGCCTCTTTCTGGATGTAGCGGCGGAACAGGCTCATCAGCCCCGCCACCTCGATCTGGGTGCGTTTCCAGTTCTCGGTCGAGAAGCCGAAGATCGTCAGGTAGTCTACCCCGAAATCCGGACAGGCCTCGACGATCTCGCGCACGCGGCGGGCACCTGCGTGGTGCCCGAAGAGGCGCGGCCGGCCGCGGGCCTGCGCCCATCGGCCGTTGCCGTCCATGATGACGGCAACGTGGCGCGGACCCCGCGCGTTCGGCTTGTCGGCGGCCATGGGCCTCTCCTCCCGCAGTGCCTCAGACCTGCATGATCTCGGCTTGCTTGGTCTCCAGCGCCTTGTCGACCTTGGCGATATATTCGTTGGTCAGGTCCTGCACCTCGGTCTCCCAGAACTTCTGGTCATCCTCGGGCATGCCGTCGGCCTTGGCCTTCTTGATCTGGTCCATGCCGTCGCGGCGCACGTTGCGCACCGAAACGCGGGCGCTTTCGGCGTATTGTGCGGCGACCTTGGTCAGTTCCTTGCGGCGTTCCTCGTTCAGCTCGGGGATCGGCAGCATGATGATCGTGCCGTTGAGCTGCGGGTTGATGCCGAGGCCGGATTCGCGGATCGCCTTCTCGACCTTGCCGACAAGCGCCTTGTCCCAGACGTTGATCGTGACCATCCGCGGCTCGGGGACGTTCACGGTGCCGACCTGGTTGATGGGCGTCATCTGGCCATAGGCATCGACCTGCACCGGCTCCAGCATGGAGGCCGAGGCGCGGCCGGTGCGCAGCGAGGCGAACTCGGTCCTCAGGTTGCCCATTGCGCCGTCCATCCGGCGCCGCAGGTCATCGGTGTCGATCTCGAAATCCTGGTCGGCCATCTCGTCCGTTCCTCTTTCTTTCCCGCCGGCTTTGCCGGTCCTGTGTCGGTCGCGCCCTGTGCCGGTCGTACCTTGTGTCGGTTGTGCCATCCAGGGCGGCGCCGGGTCTGTCCCGGGCCGTGGCGGCCTTACACCGGAGCGGCGCGGCGTTTTCGCTGCGCCTCTCTTATCGTCAACTGTGCACTCTTGTATAGGTGCCTTGCCCGGCAAGGATGCCGCGGAACCCGCCCGGCTCGTCCAGCGAGAAGACCACGATCGGCATGTCGTTGTCCCGTGCAAGCGCGATCGCCGAGGCATCCATGACCTTCAGGTTCTTGCTGAACACATCGTCGTAGGTGATGCTGTCGTAGCGCACCGCGTCGTCGTGCTTCTTGGGGTCCTTGTCATAGACCCCGTCCACCTGCTTGCCCATGAAGATCGCCTCGCAGGCCATCTCGGAGGCGCGCAGCGTCGCGGCGGTATCGGTGGTGAAATACGGGTTGCCGGTGCCGGCGGCAAAGATCACCACCCGCTTCTTCTCGAGGTGACGCACGGCACGGCGGCGGATGTAGGGCTCGCAGACCTGGTCCATCGGGATTGCGCTGATCACCCGGGTGAAGATGCCGAGGCCCTCCAGCGCGGATTGCATGGCGAGCGCGTTCATCACGGTGGCCAGCATCCCCATGTAGTCGGCGGTGGTGCGTTCCATGCCCTGCGCGCTGCCCTGCAGCCCGCGGAAGATGTTGCCGCCGCCGATCACCATGCAGACCTCGACGCCCATGTCGTGAACCGACTTCACCTCGCGGGCGATGCGCTCGACCGTGGGCGGATGCAGGCCGAAGCCCGTATTCCCCATCAGGGCCTCCCCGGAGATCTTCAGCAGGACCCGTTTGTAGGTCGGATTCTGGGGCGTGTCGGCCATGTTGCGCTCCGCATATGTGGGGGACTAGGATCGGCGGCAAAATGTCGGAAAACGACGCCCGGTTCAATCCGGTATTGCCCGCCCTGCCCGAATAGCTGAATACCGCCAACAATGAGCCTGAAAAATCAAGATTTTCCGGGGGAGCCGCCGGTTCCCGCCGCCCCGATGATCGCCCGTGCGGGATGGTCCGCCCATCTGGCGGGCATATCCCGGGAGCGACATGTGCTGATCGCCGGCCCCACCGCCAGCGGCAAGACGGCGCTGGCGATCGAGCTGGCGCAGCGTCAGGGCGGTGTGATCGTCAACGCCGACGCGATCCAGGTCTTTGCTAACTGGCGCGTCGTGACCGCCCGGCCGTCCGTGGAGGAAGAGGCCGCAGCCCCGCACCGGCTCTTTGGCCACATCGCGGGCGATCAGCCCTATTCCACCGGCGCTTGGCTGCGCGAGGTGGCCCCCCTGCTGGCCGGGCCCGAGCGGCTGATCATCACCGGCGGCACCGGGCTCTACTTCACCGCGCTGACCGAGGGGCTGGCCGATATCCCGCCCGTACCCGAGGCGATCCGCGAGACGGCCAATGCCCGCATTGCCGCAGAGGGCCTCGCCCCCCTGCTGGCCGAGCTGGACGCCGAGAGCCGCGCGCGCATCGACCCCGCCAACCCGGCGCGGGTCACGCGGGCGTGGTCCGTCCTGCAGGCCACCGGCCGAGGCATCGCCGCCTGGCAGGACGAGACGCCGCCGCCCCTGCTGCCGCTGGACCAGACCGCGCCCATGGTCGTCTCGGCGCCCAAGGAGTGGCTCACGCCCCGGATCGAGCGCCGCTTCGACCTGATGCTGGAGGGCGGCGCTCTGGAGGAGGCCCGGGACAACCTGCCCCTCTGGTCGCCTGACCTGCCCTCGGCCAAGGCCATCGGCGCGCCGGAGCTGATCGCCCACCTGCGCGGCGAGATGACCCTCGACGAGGCCCGCGAGGCCGCGACCGTGGCCACCCGCCGCTTCGCCAAGCGGCAGCGGACGTGGTTCCGCGCAAGGATGCGACACTGGCAGCACCTCAGCGCCGACGCCTGAGCTATTTTCTTTACATAAGCGGACAATTTTCGCAGCATTCCCCAATAAATTCAGGGGACTTCTACCCAAATACCACATCTTGGGGTTCCTCACGCCGTCACCGCAATGCCACCACCTCCATCGAGGGGACGCCGATGACCGATCCCGCCGCGCCCAGCCTGCTCTCGCTCGCCCAGCTCAGCCGCGGGGGGCCGTGGCGCACGGAATTGCAGCATTCGCGGGAGGATCACCTCTTCCTCTGGATCACCCGGGGACAGGGCCGCGTGCTGGTCATGGGCCGCCGCAGGGGACTGGGGCCGCACAATGCGCTGCTGCTGCCCGCCCAGACCCTGATGTCGCTCGACCTCGGCAAGCAGGTCTTTGGCCTCGCGGTGCGCATCCCGCCGGGCTCCGTCCCCTTCCTGCCGACGCAGGATGCGCTCCACCTGCGGGTGCGCGACGTGCTGGTGCAGGGCGAAGCCACCGCGATCCTCGACGCCATGCAGCGCGAGCAGTCGACCCACCGCCCCTTCGGTGCCGAGGCCGCCCGCGCCCATGCCGGGCTGCTCTCGGTCTGGATCCGCCGGGTGCAGGCACAGGAGCCGCCCGCGACCCAGCCCAATGCCGCGCAGCGCCTGTCGGAGGCCTTCTGCTCTCTCGTGGCGCGGGACTATCGCAGCGGCGCCCCCATGGCGGCCTATGCCACCGCGCTCGGCGTGACGCCGACCCACCTGACGCGCACCCTGCGCCAGACCTCCGGGATGACCGCCGCCGACATCCTGACCGAACGGGTGCTGCACGGCGCGCGCGAGATGCTGCAGGACGGCGACCTGCCGATCCGGCTGGTGGCGGAAAGCCTCGGCTTCTCCAGCGCTGCCTATTTCACGCGCTTCATCCAGCACCACACGAAACAGACGCCCTCGGCCCTGCGAAAACAGGCCCAGTCCGCCCCGCTCTCGGCCCAGCCGATGCGGGCATGATGGCGGCCTGACACCCAGGCCCCTGTAAATCGCGTCCCATACGGCCCCGAAGGGCGAAAATCGGTGGCAGTCCATATGCGACATGGTAAATGTCGCAATCAAGCCAGTACGGGGAGGATTGCCCCCGTCTGCGGCGCTCGCAGGCCGTGAGACCGGACCGGGCCATTGACGCAGGCGGCAATCGCGCTCCTATCCTGTCGACCCAAGCGCCCCGGCGCCCTTCACGAAACCGCCACGCTCGCGCGGCAAGACAGACAGACAGACAGACAGACAAACTGTCACAGGGAGAGAACCATGACCAAGCCAGAGACCGAGCTGACCGGCACCGTGCACCCCGGTGCCCGCATGTACGCCGAAGAGTTCAAGGCCGGGAAACTCAGCCGTCGGGAATTCATCACCCGCGCGTCGTCGCTGGGGGTCGCCACGCCGCTGGTCTATGCACTCGGCGGTCTGGAACAGCCGGTGATGGCGCAGGAGGCCCCCACCCCGGGCGGCACGCTGCGGGTGCAGATGCAGACCAAGGCGCTGAAGGACCCGCGCAACTTCGACTGGTCGGAGATGGCGAACTTCGCCCGCGGCTGGCTGGAATACCTCGTGCAGTACAACGCCGACGGCTCCTTCGAAGGCCGCCTGCTGGACAGCTGGGAGGTCAACGAGGACGCCACCGAATACGTGCTCCATGTCCGTCAGGGCGTGAGCTGGAACAACGGCGATCCCTTCACCGCCGACGACGTGATCTTCAACCTCACCCGCTGGTGCGAGGCCGGGGTCGAGGGCAATTCCATGGCCTCGCGCCTTGGCGCGCTGATCGACAGCGAGACGCAGGAGCTGCGCGAGGGCGCGGTGGAGAAGGTCGATGACTTCACGGTCCGCCTGATCCTGCAAAGCCCCGACATCACCCTGCCCGCGGGCTTCTCCGATTACCCGGCGGCGGTGGTGCACCCCTCCTACGCGGGCGGCGATCCGTCGGAAAACCCCATCGGCACCGGCCCCTTCCTGCCCGAGAGCAACGAGGTCGGCGTGCGCCAGGTGCTGGTCAAGAACGCCGATCACCAGTGGTGGGGCGAAGGCGCCTACCTCGACCGGATCGAGTTCATCGACTTCGGCACCGACATGGCCTCCTGGGTCGCGGCGGCGGACGCGGACGAGATCGACATGACCTACCAGTCCACCGGCGAATTCGTCGACGTGCTGACGGCCATGGGCTGGAAGGTCTCGGAGGCGGTGACGGCGGCCACGATCTGCGTGCGCTTCAACCAGACCAACGCACCCTACGACGACGTCAACGTGCGCCGGGCGCTGATGACGGCGGTGGACAACGAGGTGGTGCTGGAACTGGGCTATTCCGGCCTCGGCACCGTGGCGAAGGATTTCCACGTCTGCCCGATCCACCCGGAATACGCCGACATCCCCGGCATCAGCCCGGACCCGGACGCGGCGTTCCAGATGCTGACCGACGCGGGCCATGCCGAGACCGAGTTCGAGCTGATCTCGATCGACGACGAATGGCAGTCGGCGACCTGTGACGCCGTGGCGGCGCAGTGCCGCGACGCGGGCATCAACGTGAAACGCACGATCCTGCCCGGCTCGACCTTCTGGAACGACTGGCTCACCTTCCCGTGGTCCGCGACCGAGTGGAACATGCGCCCGCTCGGCGTGCAGGTGATGTCGCTGGCCTACAAGTCCGGCGTGGCTTGGAACGAGACCGCCTTCGCCAACGCCGAATTCGACAGCCTGATGGACGAGGCGCTTGCCATTGCCGATGCCGACAAGCGGCGCGAGGTCATGGCCAAGCTGGAGCAGATCATGCTCGACGAGGGCGTGACGATCCAGCCCTACTGGCGCTCGCTCTTCCGCCACATGAAGGAAAACGTCATGGGCACCGAGATGCATCCGACCTTCGAGATGCACATGGACAAGTGGTGGATCCGGGCCTGAGCGCCCTGGGACAGACCATGGCCACCGGCCCGCGCCCAGCCCGGGGCCGCCCTGAGGGTGGCCCCGACATCGGTCTGATCCATCCCGGTTGCGGCCCGGCCCCGGCCCCGTGCCTCGCGGCCAGCCGCCCGGACACTCGCGGGCGCGGGCGCCCGATCAGCCCGGCGCGGAGCATGTCCCGTGACGGCTCCCATCCCGGCCCGGTCCCGCCTTTCGCGGGGCCTGCCTCAGACAGGACGGCCCCATGATCCTCTTCCTGCTCCGCCGCCTCGGCGTGATGCTCCTGACTGCGCTCTGCCTGTCGCTCATCGTCTTTGCCCTGACGAACCTGCCCGCCAACCTCGAGAAGATCGCCAAGTTCGAGGGCAACGCCCGGATGAGCGATGCGCAGGTCGAAAGCTGGCTGGAGAAGAACGGCTATGCCCAGCCGATGCTGGTGCGCTACGGCGAATGGCTGGGCGCATGGCCCGGCTGGACCCGCACGGACGAGACCGGCGAATACGGCCGCTGCGTCCCCGTGGGCGGCACGATTGCCGACAGCCCCGCGCGCTGCGGCATCCTGCAGGGCGAATGGGGCGAAAGCCGTGTCTTCCGCGAAGACGTGGGCCCCTTCATCGCCACCCGCCTCGCCCTGACCGGCAAGATGATGTTCTGGGTCATGGTGCTGATGGTGCCCATGGCGCTGGTGATCGGCGTGCTGGCGGGCATGCGCGAAGGCTCGAAGCTCGACCGCGGCCTCTCGACCCTCTCGATCCTGACCACGGCGACGCCGGAGTATGTCTCGGGCGTGATCCTGATCGCGGTCTTCGCCTCCTCCGCCTTCGGGCTGAAGTGGTTCAAGGGCACCGCCACCTCCGCCATGGAGAACGCCACCTTCGAGAACTTCTTCCTGCCGGTGCTGACCATCGCGCTCTTCGGCATGGGCTATATCGCCCGGATGACCCGCGCTTCCATGGCCGAGGTGATGACCTCGCAGTACATCCGCACCGCGCGGCTCAAGGGTCTGCCCTTCCGCGAGATCGTGCTGAAACACGCGCTGCGCAACGCGCTGATCGCGCCCTTCACGGTGATCATGCTGCAATTCCCGTGGCTGCTGAACGGCGTGGTGATCGTCGAGACGCTCTTCAACTACAAGGGCCTCGGCTGGGCTCTGGTACAGGCGGCGGGCAACAACGACGTGGACCTGCTGCTGGGGATCTCGCTGGTCTCGGTCGTGGTGGTGCTGCTGACGCAGCTGATCTCGGACATCGGCTATGTCTACCTGAACCCCCGGATCCGGATCGCATGAGGGCGCCGAGAATGACGACACCCGCCCGCTTCGCCGCAACGCCGGAGGCCACCGCATGGAACCGCTGAGCTGGGGCGCCATCGCTGCCCGCATCCTGTTGCAGTTTCTGCCGGTCTGGATCGCCCTTGCCGCGACCTTTGGCCTGTCGTGGGTTTATCGTTCAAAATTGGGCCTTTACGGTAAACTCTTCGACAATCGCATTGGCCTGATCGGGCTCTTCCTGACGCTCTTCTGGGTCTATACCGCGCTTGCCGCCGGGCTCTTCGACTGGATCGCCACCCATGACCCGCTGACCGCCGTATCCGGCATGAAGAACAAGGTTCCCGGCACGCCCCTGCGCGGGGCCGAGGACGGGGATTATCCCTATTATCTGCTGGGTGGCGACGGGCTGGCGCGCGATGTCTTCTCGCGCATGGTGGCGGGATCGTGGATCGTGGTGCAGATCGCGCCGCTGGCCACGCTCTTTGCCTTCATGGCAGGGATCACGCTGGGGCTGCCGGCGGGCTACTTCGGCGGGCGGCTGGACAGCGTCCTGACCTTCGCGGCGAACCTGATCCTCGCCTTCCCGGTGATCCTGCTCTTCTACCTCCTCGTCACCCCCGAGATCGTGGAGAGCGGCCTGCCCGCCTATCTCTCTGCCGGGCTCTTCTTGCTGCCGCTCGTCTTCCTCGGCCTGCTGATCAACGCCCGTGCCCGGACCAATCCGCGCCGCCGCTGGATGCTGCTGGCCGTGGTGCTGCTGCCGCTCGGCTGGGCCTATCTCTCGCTGATCTCGGCGGAGGGCTCGGCGCTCGACCTCCTGCCCGCTACGCTCGACCTCTTCGATGTGCCGGGCGGCATCCTCGTGGTCTTCGTCTCGGTCATCTTCGTGAACGCGCCCACGGTCTTCCGCCTCACGCGCGGCCTGACGCTGGACCTCAAGACCCGCGATTACGTCGCCGCCGCCCAGACCCGGGGCGAAGGCCCGTGGTACATCATGCTGTGGGAGATCCTGCCCAATGCGCGCGGGCCGCTGATCGTCGATTTCTGCCTGCGCATCGGCTACACGACGATCCTTCTGGGCACGCTGGGGTTCTTCGGCCTCGGCCTGCCGCCGGACAGCCCCGACTGGGGCACCACGATCAACGCGGGCCGCAAGCTGCTGTCGATCTTCCCCCATCCCGCCATCGCGCCCGCCGTGGCGCTGCTCTCGCTCGTCCTCGGCCTGAACCTGCTGGCCGACGGGTTGCGCGAAGAAAGCCTGAAGGACTGAGGCCATGACACAAGAGCCCATCCTCGCCATCGACAATCTCTCGATCTCCTTCGACACCCGCCGGGCCGAGATCCCGGCGGTGATGGATTTCTCCGTCTCGGTCCAGCCGGGCGAGGCCATGGGCCTCGTGGGCGAAAGCGGCTGCGGCAAGTCCACCGTGGCGCTTGGCATCATGCGTGATCTGGGCCGCAACGGGCGCATCGCGGGCGGCACGATCCGCTTCAAGGGCCGCGACATGGCCGAGATGTCGGAGGCCGAGCTGCGCCGCATCCGCGGCAACGAGATCGCGATGATCTACCAGGAGCCGATGGCCTCGCTGAACCCTGCCATGAAGGTGGGCCGCCAGTTGATGGAAGTGCCGATGATCCACGAGGACGTGACGGCCGAGGAGGCCCGCGCCCGCGCGCTCCAGATGCTGGACGACGTGAAGCTGCCCGATCCGGCGCGCATCCTCGACAGCTATCCGCACCAGCTCTCCGGCGGGCAGCAGCAGCGCATCGTCATCGCCATGGCCTTGATGTCGAAACCGGCGCTGCTGATCCTCGACGAGCCGACCACCGCGCTCGACGTCACCGTCGAGGCGGCCATCGTGGAGCTGATCCGCGATCTGGGGCGCAAGTACGGCACGGCGATGCTCTTCATCTCGCACAACCTCGGGCTGGTGCTGGAGACCTGCGACCGGATCTGCGTGATGTATTCCGGCGAGGCGGTCGAGACCGGCACCGTGGCCGAGGTCTTCGACACCATGCGCCATCCCTACACGCAGGCGCTCTTCCGCGCGATCCCGCTGCCCGGGGCCGACAAGACGGCCCGCCCGCTGCAGGCGATCCCGGGCAACTTCCCCCTGCCCCATCAGCGCCCGCCGGGCTGCAACTTCGGCCCGCGGTGCAGCTACTTCGAGGCCGGGCGCTGCGATGCGCAGGCGATCCCGATGCAGGATGTCCGCCCCGGCCATGCCACCCGCTGCCTGCGCACGCAGGAGATCGACTGGACGGCCGCGCCGGAGGCCGAGGCCGAAACGGAGGCCCGCACCCCCGGCAAGGTCGTGCTCAGCGTCGAGAAGCTAAAGAAGTATTACGAGGCCGGGGCCAATGCGCTTTTCGGGGGCGCGACGCAGGTGGTGAAGGCCAACGAGGCGCTCACGTTTGACGCCCGCGAGAGCGAGACACTGGCGATCGTGGGGGAATCCGGCTGCGGGAAATCCACGCTGGCCAAGATGCTCATGGGGCTGGAGACGGCGACCGATGGGCGCATCCTGCTCGACGGGCGGGAAATCCAGGACCTGCCAGTGGCCGCGCGGGACGGCGGCCTGCTGGGCGATCTGCAGATGGTGTTCCAGAACCCCTTCGACACGCTCAACCCGTCGATCGCCGTGGGGCGCCAGATCACCCGCGCGTTGGAATTGTTCGGCTATGGCGCCTCGGACGCGGAGCGGCGCGAACGGATGCTGACGCTGCTCGACCTCGTAAAGCTGCCACGCGATTTCGCCGGGCGGATGCCGCGCCAGCTGTCGGGCGGGCAGAAGCAGCGGGTGGGCATCGCGCGGGCCTTTGCGGGCGGCGCACGCATCGTGGTGGCGGACGAGCCGGTCTCGGCGCTGGATGTCTCGGTTCAGGCGGCGGTGACCGACCTGCTGATGGAGATCCAGAAGCGCGAGAAGACGACGCTGATCTTCATCTCCCACGACCTGTCGCTGGTGCGCTACCTCGCGGACCGGGTGCTGGTCATGTACTTGGGCCACGTGGTCGAACTGGGCACGGTGGAGCAGGTCTTCGCCCCGCCCTACCACCCCTATACCGAGGCGCTGCTCTCGGCGGTGCCCATTGCCGATACCTCGGTCGAGAAGGAGCGGATCGTGCTGGAGGGCGAACTGCCCTCGGCCACCAATCCGCCGCCGGGCTGCCCGTTCCAGACCCGCTGCCGCTGGAAGGCGCAGGTCGCGGGCGACCGCTGCGCGACAGACCTGCCCGAGATGCGCCGATTCGGGGCGCATCAGATCCGCTGTCATCTCGACCCGGAGATGCTGGAGGGCATGTCGCCGGTGCTGCGGCAGGCGGCAGACTGAGTCCCAAGGCTGATCCCCCCGACTGATCCCGGGGGGCCAGCCACGAGACCGCTGCACAAACAGACACCCCCGGCGCTTGGGGCACCGGGGGGCTGCGTCTCGGGGGGTGAGACAGGGACGGTCCGGGGGAGAACCGTCCCGGGGACGTCGTATGCGTCAGCGGTCGTTCGCGTCGGTCGTCGCGTCGGACATGCTGTCCATGCCGTTCTCGGTCGCCTCGGCGAAGCCCACCAGCATGGCTGTGTAGAGTTCCTCGTCCGAGGGGGCCACGGTCAGCGTGCCGGGCGCCGGCAGAATCGACTGGGCGTTGATCTCGATCGGGAAGGCCCCGATGGCGCCCTCGCCGCCCGGGTCCATCACGGTGACGGTGCCGGCCAGCTTGTTGAAGCCTTCGACGAAGGATTCCGTGGGGTTCGGGCTGATGTCGAGTTCGGTCAGCTCGACCTGAACCTTGTAGCCCGGCTCGACGCCGACCGGCTGGTCGTTCAGCGCGGCGGTGATGGTTTTCGACAGGTCGTCGCTCAGGGTCGGGAACTGGCCCAGCGACGCGTTTCCGTCCAGCTCGGCGCCGGCAGCGACATCGACGCTGCTCACCTGCGGGTTGTCGAGGGCATAGACAGGAGCAGCCACGGCAGTGGCCATACCAAGGGCGATCAGGGTCCGTTTCAACATGTTTACGTCCTTTCCTGGCACGCGCCCGACCCCTCTTCCGGGGTCGGTGGCAGCGCGGTGCCGCATCTGTTTCGCTTGTGGGGAGAGAACGTTAGCCGCCCGTATCGGTTCCATCGGGACGAAAAGAACCGCATCGGGCATCGGTCGAATTCCGCCGATCGCGGATTGCCCGGCCCCGCAACCTGCGGGCGAGGGTTCGGTCAGGACGCCCTCCCCGTGTTCCGGGCCCTTGATCCCGGCCCCTGAACCGGGATTGCGTCCGAGATAGCCTCCGGGGCTCAGTGGCCCCAGATCACCTTCACGTAGTTCTGGGTTTCCTTGTAGGGCGGGATGTCGCCGTACTTGCGCACCGCTTCCGGCCCGGCGTTGTAGGCCGCCAGTGCCAGCCGCCAGTTGCCGAAATCACGGTACTGCCGCGCAAGGTAGCGCGCGCCGCCTTCGAGGTTCTGTTCCGGGTCCATGGGATCGACGGCGAGGTGCCGCGCCGTGTCCGGCATCAGCTGCGCGAGGCCGAGGGCACCCTTGTGGCTCTTGGCGTGGATGTTCCAGCCGCTCTCCTGCTGCACGAGGCGCAGGAAGAGGTCCTCGGGAATGCCGTGCCGCTTGGCGGCCGAGCGGGCCACGTCGAGGTAGGGGCCGGTGTACTTGCCCGCGAAGGGCTTGATCGGAAACTTGGAGGGCACCACCACGGCCTGCGGCTGCAGCCGGACCGAGTTGTTGTACTGCTGCGAGGCCCGCCCGTCGAGGATCGAGGTCTGGGACTTGAAGAGCTTCACGCGCGACTTGGACGACAACACGTCCGCACTCACCGGTTGGGCAAGCGCCAGCACGGCGCCAAGGGCTACCCCGAGGTATCTCTGCATTGTCCCGTCCGTTCAGATGTCTCTTGTTGGCCGTCATTCTATCCGGCGGAGCGTGAATTGCCACCCCCCGTCCGCAGGGTCGCCCCCGCATCCTCCGGCGTCTCATGCGGCACCAGTGGCGCCCCCATCAGGTCTTCGATCAGCAGCGACATCAGCCCGTTGCGCCCCTGCACCCCGGCCTTGCGGTAGATCGCGTTGAGATGCGCCTTCACCGTGCCCTCCGCCGACCCGCGGATTTCCGCCACCTCGGCGATGGAGAGCCCCTTGAGCGTGAGCCCCGCCACGTCCGCCTCGGAGGGCGTCAGGGCCCAGTCCTCGAAATAGGCCTGGATCACCTCGTGCAGCGCGCCCTGCGCCACGGTGCGGGTGCGTTCGAGGTCCTTCTGGCGCCGCAGCAGGATCATCAGCACCCGCATCTCGACGCCGAGCGCGAACAGCAGCGAGAGCGCCGCCAGCCCCTCGATGATCTGGCCCGGATCGGTCAGGATGCCCCGCCCCTCGTCGATCGTGTCCGCGATGGCGTCGGCGATGAAGAAGGTGGTGCAGAGCGCCTGAACGAGGATCAGCCAGGCAAGCGCCAGGCTGTTCTTCGTCGGTTTGACCTCGCTCATTCGGAGGCGTGTCCGGAGGTCGGCTTGCCGGATTTCGGCTGTCCGGACTGCGGCAGATCGCGCGGCTCTATCATCTTAACCCCCGTCACCATGGCTCGCGGCAGGTTAACACCGGTCCGGCGGCTTTCCCAGATCACGGCGGCAATATGGGCTGCGACACAGATCTCGGCCCAGGTGACGAAGAATTCGTGCATCTCCTCGACCCATTTGACGCCCCAGTAGGCATTGGTGGTCATCATCCAGCCGGTCAGCCCGATCAGCAGCATCGTGGCCAGCAGGTTGTAGATCATCAGCGCACCCAGCGGCGTATGCCCGAGGTGCACCCTGCGCCGCCCCTTCGCGATATCGCCCAGCTGGCCGAGCGCTGCGGAGACCGAGGGCGGGAAGTCCCGGAACCTTGCGTGGCGGGAGCCGATCAGCCCCCAGACCAGCCGCACCGCCACGAGGGCCACGACCGCGTAGCCGATCAGGTGGTGCAGGTCCTTCTCCGGGTCGGTGATCAGCACGTTCGAGGCGAAGAGCACGACCAGGGACCAGTGGAACACCCGCACCAGCGGATCCCAGACCCGGAGCGCGCTGCGGGCGCTCCGGACCGTGCGACCCGCGAGGGCCGCGTCAGTCATCGCCGTGGACCTTGGCGATGTTCAGTGCCTCGTCGAGGTAGAGTTCGAGCTTCTTGCCGTCCTTGAGGGCATAGACCTCGATCATCCCGTCCTCCATGTCGATGCGCCGCACCTCGTAACCCTCCGCGGTCAGCTTCTCTGTGATCTGGGCCTTGGTGGCATCGTCGGGCATCCCCGAGGCGAAGGCGGCAGAGGCGGTGACGAGGCAGAGCGCCAGCGTACCGGTGACGGTGACAATGCCGAGGGCGGTCGCGTTCCAGAGGGATTGCAGCCTTGGGGATTTCAGCATCTTCATTCTCCGATGTGGGGGGGGGCCAGACCATCTGGCGCCCTGCCCCTCCCATCTGCCCCGACGCACCGGGCCGCGCGATCCGTCCGGAGTGCCGAACGGCCCGCCTATAACCGGAGTTTAGGGCCGATTTCCGGGCGTTTCGGGCCCATCGGCGGCGGCGGGCCCCTCGCGGGACGGGCGCCACCGGGCACGACCGGTCACAGCCCCGGTCGGCGCTTCCCCCGCAGCTCGGTGCCGGCCGACGCGGCCCGTCACCACCGGCGGCTCTCTCCTCAGGCCCCCGGGCAGTTCAGCCGCCACACCACCGGCCCGCCGCGCCGCATCTTGGCGCATTGCTCAGGCGCTCCGGCCCCGCTAACGTTGGATTAACCGTGTTGCGCTTCCATTGCCGCACGGCGGCGGTTGCGGCGGGCGGCGGTGCCTGCTTTAACGCCGGGATCATTGAATTCGGATTCGACACAGGGGGTCTCATGGCGGGATCGGTGAACAAGGTCATTCTGATCGGCAATCTGGGCCGCGACCCGGAGGTCCGGTCGTTCCAGAACGGAGGCAAGGTCTGCAACCTGCGGATCGCGACCTCGGAAAACTGGAAGGACCGCAACACCGGCGAGCGGCGCGAGCGGACCGAGTGGCACTCGGTCGCGATCTTCCAGGAAGGTCTCGTGCGCGTGGCCGAGCAGTACCTGCGCAAGGGCTCCAAGGTCTACATCGAAGGCCAGCTGCAGACCCGCAAGTGGCAGGACCAGTCCGGCCAGGACCGCTATTCGACCGAGGTCGTCCTGCAGGGCTTCGGCGGCACTCTGGTGATGCTCGACGGCCGCGGTGAAGGCGGCGGCGGTGGCGGCTTCGGCGGCGGATCGGGCGGCGGCTACGGTGGTGGCGGCGGCGGCGATTACGGCGGCGGCTACGATGACGGCCCCTCGGGTGGCGGCTACGGTGGCGGCGGTGGCGGCGGAGGCCGTTCCGGCGGCGGCGCGCCCTCGCGCGATCTCGACGACGAGATCCCGTTCTGAGGCTCCGCCCGCGGGTCTGCCCCTCGGAGCCAGACAAGAGATTTCCAAGGCGCCGCCCCCACCCGGGGCGGCGTTTGCATGTCCGGCCTAACCCCGACTCCAGAGACAGATGCCCGGCTGCGGCCCGGACGAGCGCGCAGCCGGATCAGGCCGCCCCGGACGCCAAACAGATCAGGCTGCGCCGACAGCCCGATTGATCAATGCGGATAGATCAGCCCGCCGTGGCCCGCAGCAGGCGCTTGCGCGCGGGCGGGATCGCCTTGATCTCGAGCCCGGTGAAGACGTGGAGCGTGTTCATGTGGCTGTCGACCACCGCGTGATCGCTGACCCATCCCCCCATCAGCAGGTAGGTCCGCAGGAGCGGCGGCATCCGCAGCATGGCCTGTTTCGCGTCCGGCTTGCGCCGCAGTTTCTGGGCAAAGCGGAAGACATTGGGCGCCTTGACCCGCGGCAGCCAGCGGTTCGGCGCGAGGTGGCGTTCCTTCAGCATGGCAAAGGCGTCGAGGTAATCGGCCGTATCGGTGCCATGGAAGGAGGAACAGCCGAAGAGCATCTCGACCCCGTTTTCGTCCACGTAGCGCGTCATCGCGGACCAGGCCACCCGCAGGATGTCGGCGTCGCGGGCCTCGGGGTGGATGCAGAAGCGGCCCATCTCGACCATCGGCCCCTCGAAATCCTTCAGGGCGGAGAGCTCGTAGTATTGCGCGGAATAGCTGCGCGCGATCTCGTCCCCGCCGGTCAGCGGCAGGATACGGAAGCAGCAGACGAGCGCGCCGTCGCGCTGATCCTCGACCAGCACATGGGCGCAGACCGCGTCGAAGGCATCGGCATCGAGGGGATGGCTGTCCGGGTCGCCGTGGAAACACAGGGTCCGCAGCCGCTGTGCGGCGAGGATGTCATCGGGGGTCTCGGCGAAGCGGGCGCGGTAACGTCCCTTCATGAGCGACAGCATGGCAGGCCTCCGGGGCGATGCAGTCAGGGTATTCGCGCGTGACCTATCATACAAGGGATGACAGCGGCGTGACGGATGCAGGGATCGGGCGGCCGGCGGGGATGGTTTCGCGGGTGGTCTCGCGGACAGAAAGCCTGCACCGGGTCCGGGATATGTCGGGCTGGAAAGTGACCGCGGAGGTCCCTGTCGCGGTCCCTGTCGCGGTCATGGCACGCGGCCGGGCCAAGGTGCCGAGACGCAAAAGGCGCGGGCCGTAGTCCGGCGCCGCGCCTTGTGATCTCTCGCTGCCCCTTGCGGCGGCCCGGCGTGGGGGATCAGTTCGCGAAATCGCTCGCGGTGAACTGGCCGAGGTTGCCGAGAAGCTGCGCAATGATGTTGTTGCCACTGCCGTCATCCAGCGTCACGCGGCGCGACAGGGTCACGATGCGCCCATCCTCGAGGCCGTAGCGCGAGACGTTGGAGACGAGGCCGCGCTGGTCGAAGGCGACCTGGACCACCTCGCGCTCCACCACTTCGGGCTCGGTATAGGCGAAGTGGCGCACGCGGCTGTGCACGTAGTAATAATTCCCACCGTCGAGCATGCCTGAGGTGGAGGGGGCGCCGACCTTCTCGGTCACGGTCTCGCGGGTGTCCTTGCCGATGGTGATCTGGGAAAGATCACTGTCCAGAGGCACATAGCCGTGGTCGCGGTAGCGTGCCGTGCAGGAAGCCGCCGCCATAACCAGAAGTACGGCCACGGCCCGTTTCGCCCAATTCGTCATGCCCAGCATTCCTGCCCTCTTGCTCCGGCGTCTTCCGCCTTCTATCTGCCATTACAGAAGGAAAGCCCCCCGTTCAAGGAAGGAACCGCCGCCCCATGGCCGACGCCGACCCCGCCCGCCCTCTCTTCACGCCGCTGCGCGTGGCCGATCTGCCGACCTCGCGGCCCACGTCATTCGAGATCAGGCCGGATGCCGCGCAGATGGAGCGTCTGGCCACCGAACTGGAGCTGAGCGACCTGCGCAAGGTCAGCTTCACCGGCGAGGTGAAGGCCGAGGGCAAGCGCCGCTGGCGTCTGAAGGGCAAGCTGGGCGCCACCGTGGTGCAGCCCTGCATCGTGACCCTGGCCCCGGTGACCACCCGCATCGAGGAGGAGGTGGTGCGCCGCTACGACCCCACCCTCGAGGCCGCGCCCGAGATCGACGAGATGGAAATGCCGGAAGATGATTCCGTGGAACCTCTCGGAGAGGTGATCGACCCGGGCGTCGTCCTGGCCGAGGCGCTTGCGCTTGCGCTGCCGCTCTACCCCCGCGCCGAAGGCGCCGAGATCGAAGAGGCGCAGTTCACCGAGCCCGGCAAGCAGGCGATGACCGACGAGGAGACGAAACCCTTTGCCGGTCTGGCGGCCCTCAAGGCAAAGCTGGAAAAACCCGAGGAGTGAGAGGCGACGCGCGATCGGGCCCGCGCAGCGGCGCCAGGACGCGCAGGGCCCTTTGCTGCAAGGCGCAGCCGCGGCGACACGTCCCCGGAAGACCGGCGACGAATCGCTTGCGGTTTTCGGAAATAGACGTATTTTCGCGCCCTCATCCGAATTTTGGGTTGAAGCCGGGGCCTTGGGCAGACTAAGAGCCCCTCACCCATTCTGCGGATCCGATCCGGGCCCTGCCCGTCGGCTCCGCACCGAAAACGAAACCGGGCCGCGGCCCATCAAACAGAGGTTGTGACATGGCTGTCCAACAGAACAAAGTTTCCAAGTCGCGCCGCAACAACCGCCGCGCCCATGACGCGCTTGTCGCCGGCAACCCCAACGAATGCTCCAACTGTGGTGAGCTGAAGCGTCCGCACCACGTCTGCGGCGCCTGCGGCCACTATGCCGATCGTGAAGTCGTGGCTCAGGCCGACGAAATCGATCTGGAAGACGACGCCGCCTGAAAGAACGCCCGGGCGGCAATCGCATGAGCGCAGCTCCAGACACGACGGGTTCCGCGGTGGATGCCGCCGGCAGCAAGGCCGGCGCATCCTACGTGCTTTCCATCGATGCCATGGGCGGTGACCGTGGGCCGGCGGCAGTCGTTGCCGGCATCGCGCGCTCTGCCAAGAAGAACCCGGATATCCGCTTTCTGCTGCACGGCCCCGAGGACGAGCTCGAGAAGCTCATCGGGCGCCGCAAGTGGCTGCGGGACCGGATCGAGATCCGCGACGCCGGCGGCGTCGTGACCATGGACGACAAGCCCAGCCACGTGATGCGTCACGGCAAGGGCACCTCCATGTGGTCGACGCTGGACGCCGTGCGCAACGGCGAAGCCACCGTCGCCGTGTCCTGCGGAAACACCGGTGCGCTGATGGCGCTGTCGATGGTGCGGCTGCGCAAGCTGCCGGGCGTCAACCGCCCTGCCATCGCCGTGCTCTGGCCGTCGCGCAACCCGCAGGGATTCAACGTGATGCTGGACGTGGGCGCAGACATCCGCGCCGACGAACAGGACCTCCTGCAATACGCGCTGATGGGCGCCTCCTATGCCCGCAACGGCATGCACCTCGAGCGTCCGCGCATCGGCTTGCTGAACGTGGGCACCGAGGAGCACAAGGGCCGGGCCGAGCTGAAACTCGCCCATGACCTGATCGCCTCGCAGGCGGAGGAAGCGCATTTCGATTTCGTGGGCTTCGTCGAAGGCGGCGACATTCCGGGCGATGTCTGTGACGTGATCGTCACCGACGGGTTCACCGGGAACGTTGCGCTGAAGACCGGCGAAGGCACCGCGAAACTTATCGGGGACCTGCTGAAGGAAGCCTTCCAGTATTCCCCCCTGTCCAAGGTCGCGGCCCTGCTGGCCATGACCTCGCTGCGGCGCCTGCAGAAGCGGATCGATCCGCGGCGGGTGAACGGCGGGGTGTTCCTCGGACTGAACGGGACGGTGGTGAAGTCCCACGGATCGGCCGACGCCATGGGTGTCTCGGCCGCCATCAAGCTGGCCTTCCAACTGGCTCAGCAAGGTTTTACCGACAAGCTCGCCGCCCGGGTTGCAAGTGCCGTACAGCCGCCGCAGGATACCGGGCGAGCTGAGGGAGAATAAGACAATGACGATGCGCGCCGTGGCCCTTGGTGTGGGCCATTACCTGCCCGAGCGGATCGTTCCCAATGCCGAATTCGAGAAGACGCTTGATACGTCGGACGAATGGATTCAGGCCCGGACCGGGATCGAGAGACGCCACTTCGCCGCCGAAGGCGAGACCACCTCGGACATGGCCATCAAGGCCGCGACTGCGGCGCTTGCGCAGGCCGGCCTTGCCGCCAGCGACATGGACGCGGTGATCGTGGCCACCTCCACGCCCGACCTCACCTTCCCCTCCGTCGCCACCATGGTGCAGCAGGGGCTCGGCATGACGCGGGGCTTCGGCTTCGACGTGCAGGCGGTCTGCGCGGGCTTCGTCTATGCGCTCTCAACCGCCAACGCGATGATCGTCTCCGGTCAGGCCAACCGCATCCTCGTGATCGGGGCCGAGACCTTCAGCCGGATCATGGACTGGACCGACCGTTCGACCTGCGTGCTCTTCGGCGATGGCGCAGGCGCGCTCGTCCTCGAAGGCCGGGACGGCGGCGGCACCAATGACGACCGCGGGATCCTCGCCGCCGACCTGAACTCGGACGGCAACTACCGCGACATGCTCTACGTCGATGGCGGCGTCTCCACCACGGGTGAGTCGGGCAAGCTGCGGATGCAGGGCAACCCGCTCTTCCGCCAGGCGGTCGGCAAGCTGGCCGCCACGGCCGAGGCCTCGCTGGCCAAGATCAACATGCTTGCCGAGGAGCTGGACTGGATCGTTCCGCACCAGGCGAACATCCGGATCATCCAGGGCACGGCCAAGAAACTGGGCCTGCCGATGGAACAGGTTGTGGTCACGGTACAGGACCACGGCAACACCTCGGCCGCCTCGATCCCGCTGGCGCTGTCGGTGGCCGTCGCCGAGGGCCGGATCAAGCCGGGTCAGGTCCTCTTGATGGAGGCGATCGGCGGTGGCTTGGCCTGGGGATCGGTGATCCTGCGCTGGTAAGGCGGTGTCCTGCCGAGGCTCTTTAATTCACCCATCCAAGTGGTTGATATTGACTCGGAAAAATCGCACCCCCTATGCTTAACGCAGCCAAGAGGGGACAGGGATGAGTGACAAGACGCTGACGCGTATGGATTTGAGTGAGGCCGTCTTCCGCGAGGTGGGCCTTTCCCGCAACGAATCTGCACAGCTCGTTGAATCGGTGCTGCAGCACATGTCGGATGCGCTTGTGGACGGGGAGCAGGTGAAAATCTCCTCCTTCGGGACCTTCTCGGTCCGGTCCAAGGCCGCCCGCGTCGGCCGCAATCCGAAGACCGGTGAAGAAGTGCCGATCAATCCGCGCCGGGTGCTGAGCTTCCGGCCCTCCCACCTGATGAAAGAGCGCGTCGCCGCGGGCAACAAGGCCTGAGGCAATGAGCAAGTCCGCAGACGCGTTCCGCACCATCAGCGAGGTGGCCGACTGGCTCGACACGCCGGCACATGTTCTGCGGTTCTGGGAAAGCAAGTTCACCCAGGTGAAGCCCGTGAAACGGGCCGGGGGGCGGCGCTACTACCGCCCCGCGGACATGCTGTTGCTTGGCGGGATCAAGCGGCTGCTGCACGAGGATGGCATGACCATCAAGGGCGTGCAGAAGCTCCTGCGCGAGAAGGGCGTGGGCCATGTGGCGGGCCTCGCCCCGCCGCTCGACGGCGAGTCGGAGGTCGAAGAGGTCACCGCGATCACGCCGCCCAAGGAAGCCGAAGTGGTCACCTTCCCGGTCGCCGCGCGCCCCGCACCGGTCGCGCAGCCCGACGAGGCCTCCACCGAAGCGACCGAGGCCGAGCCCGACGCCCCCGCGGCCGAGGCAGCGCCGGTCGAAACCCCTGTCGTGGAAGAGCCCGTCGCGGAAGAGACTGAGGTCAAAGAGACTGCTGCCGACGAGGCTGCGGCCGAAGCCTCCATCGACGCTACCTCCCCGGAAGAGCCGACCGCCGGTTCGCAGCCTCCTGCCGGAGAGCCCGTCGAGGCGCGCGCGCTTCAGGAGCCCGCGCCCGAAGACACCGCCGCACCGGACACCGCCTCCGAGGAGGTCACCGCCGCAACCGGCGAGACCGTCGACGAGGGTGAGGATGACACGCCGGCCCTGCCCTTCGGCGATCCGGTCGAGGCTCTCTCGCCCGCCGCCTCGGACCCGGCCTTCACGCCCGAGCCCCCTGCCTCCGAGGCAGGCGACCAGTCGGGCGACGAGATCGCCCCCGCCGCCTTCGCGGAGGAGGACGAGATCGAGGCCGCCCCCTTCATCGAGGCGGTCTACGAGGACCCGGCGCACTCCGGGGAGATCGAGGAAGCGCCCTTCATCGAGGCAGAGCCCGAGGAGGACGAGGCGCAGGCGCCCACCGATATCTTTGCGCACCGCGCACCGCCCGCTCCGCGGCCTTCGCTCTTCGCGATGACGCAGGAGCCCGTGACGCCCACGCCCGGCCCCCGCGCGGCCTCCGTCACGACGCCGCCCGACCCGGCCGATTCCGAGCTGGTGGCAGCGCCCGGCCTGCTCAGCCGGATCAGCGAGCGGCGCACCGGCTTCTCGGCGCAGGACCTCGCCCATATCCGCCCGCTGGCGGCGCGGCTGGCGCAATTCGCCGAAAGCCCAACACAATAAGGCCGTTCGCCAAGGCGTCCCAAGGGGACCGGAACGGGGCGCGCGGCGCCCCGTTTTCGTCTGCGCGGGTGACCTTGGGACAGCCGGGCGATGCGGGCGAAAAAAGTCGCGATCCCCTCTTGCTCCCACCGTCAGATCGGATATTAAGCGCGCACCGTCGGGCTATAGCGCAGCCTGGTAGCGCGTCCGTCTGGGGGACGGAAGGTCGCAGGTTCGAGTCCTGCTAGCCCGACCATTTCACGAATATCGCGAAATGACCGACGGTACATCCCGCAAGGGATGCCACCCTCCGGGGTGGCGTCCGACACCGGGATCCCACTCTCTTCCTCACCACACGTCTCCGTCCGGCAACCAAGAATTTTCAGAAATTCCTGGGAAAACTCTTCGAAGAATTTTCCGTCTCGACGGCGGGCGGCACGATCTTTTCTTTCCCGCGCCTGCGCTCTAGTCTCGCCCTCCAGACCAAGGGGCCAGAACACAGGGCCCGAGCAAGGGGACAGCGATGACAGGGATCTGCGCCAGCCAGCGTATCCGCGCCATGATCGAGACCGGCGAGATCAGCGCCGAACCCGCGGTGCTGCCCGAACAGGTGCAGCCGGCGAGCCTCGATCTGCGCCTCGGCACGCGGGCCTGGCGGGTGCGCGCCTCCTTCCTCGCAGGCGAAGGCCGCACCGTGGCCGAGCGTCTGGCGGAGTTCGAGATGCACCAGGTCGACCTCACCCAGGGCGCGGTGCTGGAGAAGGGCTGCGTCTACGTGGTGCCGCTGCTCGAATCCCTCGACCTGCCCGACGACATGCAGGCCGTCGCCAATGCGAAGAGCTCCACCGGGCGGCTCGACCTGCTGACCCGCACGATCACCGATGGCGGGACAGAGTTCGACCGCATCCCCGCCGGCTACACCGGGCCGCTCTACGCCGAGATCTGCCCGCGCAGCTTCTCGGTCCTCGTGCGTCCGGGGATGCGGCTCAACCAGATCCGCTTCCGGCAGGGCCAGTCGATCCTCACCGATGCCGAACTGCGCGCGCTCCACGCCGAGACGCCGCTGGTGGACACGCCCCCGGTGATCGGCGAGGGCCTCGGCTTCTCGGTCGATCTGGAGCCGGCAGAGGGCACGCTGGTGGGCTACCGCGCCAAGCCGCACACCGGGATCATCGACCTCGACCGGATCGGCCACTATGACCCCGCCGAGTACTGGGAGGAGCTCCACAGCCGCGACGGCCAGATCATCCTCGATCCCGGGGCCTTCTACATCCTCGTGAGCCGGGAAGCGGTCTGCATTCCGCCCGATTACGCCGCCGAGATGGCGCCCTTCCTTGCCATGGTGGGCGAGTTCCGGGTGCATTACGCGGGCTTCTTCGATCCCGGCTTCGGCTATGACGGCGCCGGGGGCACCGGCTCGCGCGGGGTGCTGGAGGTGCGCTGCCACGAGGCGCCCTTCGTCCTCGAACACGGGCAGACCGTGGGCCGCCTGGTCTACGAGCGCATGGGCGAACGCCCGGAAACGCTCTACGGCCGCGAGATCGCCTCGAACTACCAGGGCCAGGGGCTGAAGCTGGCGAAGCATTTCAAGAGCGCCTGAGCGGGCTCCCCGCGTCCACGAGAGCCGGTGCAGGCGCCGTTGCTGGTGCCGCCAGATGAGCCTCCACATGAGTTGATGGATAGGCTGTCGCGAGAGCCGTCGCGTAGGCCGTCAAGAGAGACGCCCCGGACGTTCTTGGGAGGGGTGAGACTCGGACGCCGACGGCACTGACGCCGGGGGCCGATACCGCCGCCGTCACAGGGCAGCGCGCGCGTGGCTCAACCCGCGGCTCAACTCGTGGCTAGAGCTGACGGCTGCTCAGACGCCGGGCCGCATCCAGATCACATGAGCCACGCCCGACAGCCTCCTGTTTTCGCGGACTTAATCCTTGATCGCACCGCGTCGTGACAAGCCGCCGGGCCTACTGGCGCGGTTCGAGCCAGGGCTTGCCATCGCGAAAGCCTCCGCGGATCAGGGCGCCCGGTTCGCTCACCTCCGGATGGGCCTGTGCCCAGTCCCGGAACCGGTCGTTGCTCACCACCGGGGCGCCCATATCCCGCGCGGCGCTCAGAAGGGTGGGATCGGCGGGCTCGCCCCGCGGCACCACGAGGACACGGTTCGCGGGCAGCCCCAGCACCTTGGCCATTTCGCGATCGTCCATGTAGCGATCGGCCAGCTTGTAGCCCGCGTTGGCGTCGAAGACGATGCCCGGCCGGTAGCCCTGCCGCCGCAGCAGCCCCAGCACGGCGCGCAGCGTCTCGACACTCGGCGCGCCCTTGCGCCAGTGCATGACGTTGGAGCCATCCACCAGCACCGGGCGCCGCCGCAGCCTGTCGCGGAGCGCCGCGACCAGCAGCACCAGCGCCGCAAGCCCGGCCGCCAGGGCGGGGATGAGAAAATCCGCCATCGACGGCTGGGTGACGGCGGCAAGGGCAACCGCAACGGCGGCGCAGAACAGGACAAGGGGCACTCGCATGGCTCCTGAGTATCCCTCGCCCGCCGGGTCGCCAAGACGGAAATCACGCCCCCGGGGCACCTTGCCGCCCGCCGTCAGCCCCCTTGCCTCCTGCCTCCTGCCGCCTGCCGCCTGCCGCCTGCCGCCTGCCGCCTGCCGCCTGCCGCCTGCCGCCTGCCGCCTGCCGCCTGCCGCCTGCCGCCTGCCGCCTGCCGCCTGCCGCCTGCCGCCTGCCGGGAACAGGCTCGTTGCGCCCTCCGCAACCGCAAGCCGCATTCCCGCTCTTGTCCCCGGGAGAGACCCGCCCCCTCTTGCCTCTGCCTGCCTCCGCTGTAGTGTCGCGCGGCAACAGGAGTTCCCCGCATGATCCCCCGCAAGCTTGCCCTGCTCACCGGTGCCATCGGCGTCGTGGGCGGCAGTTCCATGGTTCTCGCCCCGATCACCGCCGCGGTCGCAGCCGACCTCGGCGGAGCGCCGGCGGACATCACCCGTGCCGTGGCGGCCTTCGGGCTCTCGACCGCCTTCTCGGCGCTGCTGCTGGCCCCGCGCGCGGACATGATCGGCCCGGACAAGGCCCTGAAACAGGCGGTCACCCTGCTGCTGGTGGCGCTTGTCACCTCGATGCTCGCGCCCAGTCTGCTGGTGCTGGCCGTGGCGCAGGCGATCGGCGGGATCGGCGCGGGCATGGCGCTACCGGCGATCTACTCGCTGGCCCCGCAGGTCGGCCCGCCGGGCGAGGAGAAACGCTCCACCGGCCTCGTGCTGACGGGCTGGACGCTGGCCCTGGTGGCGGGCGTCGCGGGCTCGGGCTTCCTCGCGGGGGCGGCGGGCTGGCGGACGGTCTACGCGGTGCTGGCCAGCTGCATGGCGGTGCTGCTGGTGGCGATGCTGCGCAGCGACCTCTCGGTCCCGCGCGTGGCCGTCTCGCGCACCTCGCCTCTCACCGCGCTGCGGGTCGAGGGCGTGCCGCGCGGGCTGCTCTCCGCCGGGCTGCTGATGTTCGGCTTCTACGGCACCTTCGGCTTCCTCGGCGCCCATGTGGCGGATCACCTTGGGCTGGGGGCCACGGGCACCGGCTGGGTGGTGCTGGGCTATGGCGTGGGCTTCGGCCTGTCTGTCTTTGCCGATCCCTGGATCGACCGGATGTCGGCGCGGATGGCCGGGCTCTGGGTCTTCGGCCTGCTGTCGCTGACCTACCTGATGCTGGGCGCGCTCTCGGGCGGGATATGGCCCATGGCGCTCTTCGGTCTGGTCTGGGGCGTGATCCAGCACCTCGGGTTGAACTATGTCGTCTCCCGGCTGGCCGCGCTGGAGCCGCGCCAGAGGGGCGCGATCATGGGGCTGAACTCTGCCGTGACCTACCTCGCGGTGAGCATCGCCATCGCGCTCTACCGCCCGGTCTACGATGCCTTCGGCATGATGGGCTGCACCGTGGTCTCGGCCACGGCGCTTGCGCTTTGCCTGGTCGAGGTGCTGGTGCCTCTCAGAAGCTTCAGAATTTCCCCAGGCGCCGGGTGAGCCGCGCCGCCTGGCGGGCGCGTTTCGCGGCCTGACGGGCCTGCTGCTTCTGCCTGCGCTGCGCGGGGGTCATCGGCTCGCCCTGCCCGCTTTTCCGCCCGCCCGTCTGCGGGCCGCCTTGACCCATCTTGCGGATGCCCTTGTTGACTGCGCCAAAGCCGAAACGGCGCAGCAACATGCGGATCAGTCCTTCGGTATTCATCTGGGGTGTCCCTTCTGCTCTGCCGCAAGACTACCAGATCCGCGCGCCCGATGCACCGGCGCGCGCAGGCCCTACTCCTCGAACATCTCGCCCTGTTCGCCGTCGTCGTCCTCGGGATCGTCCTCGACGAGGTGCAGCCCCGGCGGCGGCCGGTTGTCGAGCAGGCCCGCGGCGCGCAGCTCCTTCAAGCCCGGCAGGTCGCGGGCGTTCTCCAGCCCGAAATGGTCGAGGAAATGCGGCGTCACCACGAAGGTCACGGGCCGCCCCGGGGTCATCTTGCGCCGGCCGAAGCGGATCCACTCCATGTCGAGCAGCTGGTCCACCGTCCCGCGCGAGACGGAGACGCCGCGGATCTCCTCGATCTCGGCCCGGGTCACCGGCTGGTGGTAGGCGATGATCGCCAGCGTCTCAATCGCCGCGCGGGAGAGCTTGCGCATCTCCACGGTCTCTTTCTGCATCAGGAAGGCGAGATCGGCAGCCGTGCGCATGGCCCAGGCCTCGCCCACGCGGACCACGTGGACGCCCCGGCCCTCGTAGCGGCGGCGCACCAGTTCCACGGCGGTCGCCCCGTCGCAGCCATGCGGCAGCCGGGCGTTCAGGTCGGCCACGGTCACAGGCTCGGCCGAGGCGAAGAGGATCGCCTCCACCATCCGCTCCTGCTCCGCCATGGGCGGGGCCTCGAAGAGCGTGTCCTGCGTCTCCTCCACAAGGGGGCCGGGCAGGTTGTCGGTCTCGTCACTCATTGTCTTTGTCCCTGCGGCGCAGCTGGATGGGCGCGAAGGTCTCGGACTGGCGGATGAAGGCCTTGCCCTCCTTCACCAGTTCCAGCGAGGCGGCGAAGGTCGCGGCAGTGGCCGAGCGACGGCGCATCGGGTCCTTGTCCCAGCCCATGGGCATGTAGGAGGAAATATCGGTCCAGGCCCCGGCGAAGCCGATCATGCCGCGCATCCGGTCGAGCGCCTGTTCCATGGTAAAGACGTTGTCGCGGTCCATCACGAAGGGGCGGAAATCGTCCTTGGTGCGGATGCGGGCATAGGCCTGCATCAGGTCCAGCAGCGTGGCGGTGTATTTCACCTTCCGGACCCGCTCGACCTGTTCGATCTGGCCCCGGGCAAAGAAATCCCGCCCCAGCTGGTCCCGTGCCATCAGCTGCGCGGCGGCTTCGCGCATGGCCGAGAGCCGTTCCAGCTGGAAGGCGAGGTGCGCGGCCAGTTCCTCGCCCGACGGTCCCTCTTCCTCGGGGTCGGGCGGCAGCAGCAGGCGCGATTTCAGGAAAGCCAGCCAGGCCGCCATGACGAGGTAATCCGCCGCCAGTTCGATCCGCAGGCGCTTGGCCTCCTCCACGAAGGCCAGGTACTGACGCGCCAGTTGCAGGACCGAGATCTTCATCAGGTCCACCTTCTGCGTCCGGGCAAGGGTCAGCAGCAGGTCGAGCGGTCCCTCGAACCCGTCCACGTCGACGATCAGCGCCTCCGCTGCCAGGCGTTCGGCAACGGAGCGGTTCTCGTCGTCCTCGAAGAGATCCCGTTCGGTCATTCAGTGGTCATCAGGCAGTGGTCATCAGGAGATGTCAGGCCCCGGACGTGGCAAAAAGCTCGTCCAGCTTCGCGTCCAGCGCTGCAATGTCAACCTCGGCCGGTGTCTTGCGCGCGGCGAGCGCCCGCTCGGCCCTGAGCTGCGCCATCGGCGTCATCTCTCCGGCGGCACCAGCCACCCGCGCCCGGTCGGCCAGCGTGGCATTGCACAGAAGCACCACGTCACAGCCCGCGTTGAGGCTGTCGCGGGTGATATCCGGCAGCGTGCCCGAGAGCGCCTTCATCGAGATGTCGTCGGTCATCAGCAGGTTGTCGAAGCCGATCTGGCCCCGGATCACCCCGATCACGTCGGGCGACAGCGTCGCCGGGCGGTCGTCGATGGCGTCATAGACAATGTGGGCGGTCATCCCCATCGGAAGGTCGCGGAGTTCCCGGAAGGGCGCGAAATCGACGCTGTCGAGTTCATCGAGCGGCACGGTCACGTGGGGCAGGTCGAAATGGCTGTCGGCCATCGCGCGGCCATGGCCGGGGATATGTTTGACCACCGGCAGCACGCCGCCCTGCAACAGCCCCTCGGCCGCGGCGCGGCCCAGGTCGGCCACCCGGTCGGGCGTGTCGCCGTAGCAGCGGTTGCGCAGGAAGTCGTGGGTCTCGGCCCGGGCCACGTCCACCATGGGGGCGCAGTTGGCGTCGATGCCAAGGGCGCGCAGTTCGGCGGCGATGATCCGGTAGCGCAGCAGCATGGCGCTGTCGGCGTTCTCGCCCGCGCGCTCCACGAAGTCGAGCGGCGGCAGCCACTCGCGCCAGTGCGGCGCGCGCAGGCGCTGCACGCGCCCGCCTTCCTGGTCGATCATGATCGGCGCGTCATGGCCCACGGCCTGCCGGATCTCGTCGGTCAGGGCGCGGACCTGGTCCGGCGTGTCGATGTTGCGCGCAAAGAGGATGAAGCCGAAGGGCCGCACATCGCGGAAGAACCGCTTCTCGGCCTCGGTCAGGCGGAGACCCTCCGCGTCGAGGATCGTTGCGCCGAAATTGCTCACTTGGACACCACCGGGATACAGTCGGATTTCTCGGCCACGAAGGCCGCGCAGAAACGGCGCGCATCGGCGAGGTCCTCGAAGCCCATGGCGCGCAGGCGGTAGAAGGTCCGCCCGCCGGCCTGGGCGCGCTGGATCACGCGCTGCTTGCCGTCGAGAAACTCGCTGAACCGCCCGTTCAGGCGATCCCACTCGGAGCGGGCCACCTCGGCGCTTTCGAAGGCGCCGAGCTGTGCAAGACGGGTGCCCGCGGGCACATCCGTCGCCGCCACGTCAAGTCCGCCCACTGCGGGCGTCGCGGCCTCCGCCACCTGCCCGGTCTCGACCGAGGCCAGCGTGGGCGTGGCCGTCGCCATGACCGAGGCCAGCTTCAGCGGGCGGGTCTTGGGACGCAGCGAATGCACAACGGCACCCTCCTGCGGGGCGTTCATCAGCTTTTCCTCTTCCTCCAGCGTCTGCTCCGCGGCGGCGGTGGCAAGCGCGAGGGCAAGGGCCTTCTCTTCAGGGGTCTGGGCGGCGGACTGTGCGACCACCTCCTCGATGCCGGCCTGGGTCTCCTCGACGATGCCCTGCGCGACGGCGGCAAGGTCGATGGAGTCATCCTGCACCTGCGGCTCGCCCTCTTCCTGCGCCGTCATGTCGGCGGGCAGGTCCTCTTCGGCGATGCCGGCCTCCGCGGTGGCGGCGGCATCCGGCGCGGTGCTCTCGTCAGCGGCAAAGCCCGACAGCGGCGCGGCGCCCTGCGCCAGCCGGTCGGCCAGCGCCTGGATCGAGGCCATGCGGTTGGCGTCGGGCTTGGGCTCGCTGGAGGCAACGAGGGCGCGGGTCTCCTCGGAGGGGATCGCGCCGGTGGGCACGTCCTCGGCCCGCAGGGTCATCGCCTTGGGCGCCAGATGCAGCGTGTCCGCGGTCTCCTCGGCCACGCCGTCGGCGGCAATGGCATTCACCGCGAGGCCCTGATGCGCGGCGGGTTGCCCGCCCGGATCCTCGGGGGCGATCCGCATCTCGCCCTCCATGGCCTTCACGACCGGCACGCCGGAAACATCCCGCATGACCATCTTGTATCCCCAGTAGCCGATCCCGGCCACCAGGGCGACGGACGCGGCTGCGCCCATCCAGTTCACCATCGTCTGTACAGAAACGCCACGCGGGGCCTCGTAAGCCCCGTCCGCCTGATACTCCGCCATGTGCCTCACCTTCGTGCCCGGGTTGGTCCCGGCTGTCCGAACTGCTCGACCGACGGAGGCGCGGTTTGTTAACGCATCTCTTCCGCCGGGGTCACGCCAAGAATACCAAGGCCTGCGGAAATAACAACGGTCACGGCTCGCGCTAGGGCGATTTTCGCCTGCGATGCTGCCGGGTTGTCCTCCTGAAGGAAACGCAGCGACATGTCGTCGTTGCCGCGGTTCCACAGGCCGTGCAGATCGCCCGCCAGTTCATAGAGGTAGAAGGCCACCCGGTGCGGCTCGTTGGTGCGTGCGGCGATCTCGACCAGACGCGGCCATTCGGCGATCTTCCTGGCCACCGCGATCTCGGCCTCGTGGTCGAGCAGCGACAGGTCGGCGCCCGCCAGCGTGGCGTCATCGACGGCGATCCCCGCCTCGACGGCCTTGCGCAGCACCGAGCAGACCCGGGCATGGGCGTATTGCACGTAAAAGACCGGGTTGTCCTTGGACTGCTCCAGCACCTTGTCGAAGTCGAAGTCGAGTGGCGCGTCGTTCTTGCGGGTCAGCATGACGAAGCGGGTCACGTCCGGGCCCACCTGGTCGACCACGTCGCGCAGGGTGATGAAGGTCCCTGCCCGCTTGGACATCTTGAAGGGCTCGCCGTTCTTGAAGAGCTTCACCAGCTGGCACAGCTTGATATCGACCGAGACCTTGCCATCGGAGAGCGCCGAGACCGCCGCCTTCATCCGCTTGACGTAGCCGCCGTGGTCGGCGCCGAAGACGTCGATCAGCGCGTCGAAGCCGCGGGAGATCTTGTCGTAGTGATAGGCGATATCGGGCGCGAAGTAGGTCCAGGCGCCGTCGGATTTCTTGACCGGCCGGTCCACGTCATCGCCGTGTTCGGTGGATTTGAAGAGCGTCTGCTCGCGCGGTTCCCAATCCTCGGGGACCTTGCCCTTCGGCGGCTCCAGCACGCCCTCGTAGATCAGGCCCTTCTGTTCGAGGGTCTCCAGCGCGGCCTCGATCCGGCCGGTGCCATAGAGCGACTTCTCGGAATAGAAGACGTCCATCTCGACGCCGAGCACCCTCAGGTCCTCGCGGATCAGGTCCATCATCCGCTCGGTGGCGAACTCGCGCACTTCCTCGAGCCAGACCTCCTCGGGCTGGCCGATGTAGGCCTCGCCGACCTTGGCCTTCAGGGCCTCGCCAACCTCGATCAGGTAGTCACCGGGATAGGTGCCGTCGGCAAAGGTGACCTCCTGCCCGTGGGCTTCGAGGTAGCGCAGGTAGACCGAGCGGGCAAGCACGTCGACCTGTGCGCCGCCGTCGTTGATGTAGTATTCGCGGGTCACGTCGTAGCCCGCGTAATCCAGCAGCGAGGCAAGCGCATCGCCGAAGACCGCGCCCCGGGTGTGGCCCACGTGGAGCGGCCCGGTCGGGTTGGCCGAGACGTATTCGACGTTGATCTTCTTGCCCTGCCCGAGGTCGGACTTGCCGAAGGCCGCACCGTCCCTGAGTACGAGGCCCACGAGGCCCTGCCAGACGGCGGGCGCGAGGCGCAGGTTCAGGAAGCCGGGGCCTGCAACCTCGGCGGTGGCGATGCGGTCATCGGCCAGCAGCCGTGCGGCGAGGTCCTCCGCGATGTCGCGGGGCTTCAGCTTGGCGGGCTTGGCCAGCACCATGGCCGCGTTGGTCGCCATGTCGCCATGGGCGGCATCGCGCGGCGGTTCCACCGCGACATTGGCGAGGTCGAGCCCCTCGGGCAGTCGGCCCTCGGCCATCATCGTCTCGAGGGCAGAGATCACGACGGTCCGGATATCGGAAAAGAGGTTCATGGTGGCTCCTGGAACTGGTGGCAGGGGTTTATCACGCCGCCCGCCCGCGTCAACAAAGGGAGCGGCGGAAAGCGGGAAGTTTCCGGGGGATTTGGGGGATCGGGCGTGGTCGGCCCTGCCCGGTCGGTTGATCTATCTCCACCGGCAGTGCCGGCCCACGGGTGACGCGCCCCGTGGAGGGGTGCCGCCTTTATTGCCCAACGCGACGCCCCGCCCCTCTCCATCTCTCGCGCAGGGCAGCGCCGGCCCGCGGGGTGGCGCGCAAGCGCCGCCCCATGGGGGCGGGACGGCGCTGCCCGGCCTGTCGGCCGGGCGGGACATATCGAGGGGTGCCGTTCAGGCGCAAGACCCACCCGGACAGGAAAAAGGCGGGGGCGTCCCACGACACCCCCGCCTCTTTCGCGTCAGCCAAACCGCTCAGAGCGAGTGGTAGAGGTCCAGCGCCATGCGCACCGCCGTCAGACCGAGGAACAGGCCGAAGGCCAGTTGCAGCACCCGCTGCGGGATGGAATGGGCAATCGCAACCCCGACACGGGCAAAGACCACGGTCAGCGGGATGATCACCGCTGCCGCCACGAGGTTCACGTAGCCCAGCGAGAACGGCGGCAGCCCCTCGACCCCGAACCCGGTGATCATGTACATGATTGCGCCCGGCAGGCCGATCACCAGACCGATGGCCGCCGAGGTCCCCACCGCCTTGCGGATGTCGTAGCCGAGGATGTTCAGCAGCGGCACGCAGACCGTCCCGCCCCCGATCCCCATCATCGAGGAGATCGCGCCGGCGAAGACGCCGAAACCGGCCCAGACCGGCTTGGAGAACCCCTTGGGCTCAACCTCGGTCTTCTTCTTGCCGAAGACCATGTTCAGCGCCACCACGGCAGCGACCACGGCAAAGACACCCATCAGGATGCGCCCGTCGATCAGCCCGCCCGCGGCCGAGCCGAGGAAGACGCCCACGAGGATCGAGGGGGCCCAGAGCTTCAGCAGCGCGAAGTCCACCGCGCCCTTCTTGTAGTGCCCCGAGGCCGAGGAGAGCGAGGTGAAGATGATCGTGGTCAGCGAGGTGCCCACGGCCACCTGCATCACGAGGCCCGGCTCCATCCCCGTCAGCGAAAGCGCGAAGTAGAGCGCGGGCACGATGACGATGCCGCCGCCGACGCCCAGCAGGCCCGCCAGCACGCCGCCCACGATACCGGCCCCCACGGCCACGGCGATCAGGGTCAGCAGGGTGGATGGATCAATGTTCATTCGGATGTCTCCTCGGAGTGTCGAGTGCGGGCCTTGAAATGGCCTCTTCGGGAACTTCATAGCCGGGGAACACGTCCCCGGCTACCGCCCGTCTGAGCGTTCGCTCGATTAATCGCGTGGCGGATGCAGGGCGGTGCGGATGCGGGGCCCCACGCCGCCCGCGGGCTCAGGCGCGCCGGGCCTGCCGGACCATGCGCACCAGCAGGAAGACCGAGAGCGCCAGCATCACCAGGGCGATCGGCGATTTCAGCAGGAAGAGAGCATCCCCGCCCGAGGCGGTATAGGCCCCACGCACCAGCCCCTCCAGCGTCGGTGCCAGCAGGAAGCCGATGACGAAGGGCAGGATCGAGATCTCGAGCCGCCGCAGGCCGTAGCCGATCACCGCGAAGCCACAGGCGCTCAGCAGCCCGAGGTAGCCGCCGTCCTGCACATAGGCAGCGGTCAGCGACACGGTCAGGATCACCGGCAGCATCACGTCCTTGGGGATGCGCACGAGGTAGCCCAGCAGCCCCATCAGGACGCCGCCCACGGTCCAGTTCACGGCATTGGCCATCACCATCATGGTGAAGAGCCCGAAGGCCATCACGAGGTCCTTGTTCAGGATCGTGTCGAAGCCCTCGATCTCGCGGATCGGGGTGAAGCGGAAGACCTGCGGGCCGAAGGCAAAATCGCCGATGGTCTCGACCGCGAGGATGATGAAGACGGCGGCGAAGTTGCCGGGAATGCCAAGGCTCATCACCGGGATCAGGTTGGCCCCCGACACGGCGGAGTTGGCGGATTCCGTCGCCACGACGCCCTGCGGATTGCCCTTGCCGAAGGTCTCGGGCTCTTTCGAGCGGCGCTTGGCAGTGTCGTAGCTCAGCGTCGCGGCAGTGGTCGTGCCGATGCCGGGCAGCGCGCCGATCAGCGTGCCGATGGTCGCGCCGCGCAGGATGCCGGGCAGCATGCGCCCGCGCTCGCCCCAGGTCAGCCTGGGGCCCATCTCGGGCGCCTCGGGCGGGGTGGTCTGCCGGCGGCGTTCGTTGCGCATGTCCTCGATCGAGATCAGCACCTCGGACAGGACCAGCACACCCAGCACGCAGGAGGTCAGCGGCAGGCCGCCACCCAGCTCGGGGATGCCGAAGGTCAGCCGCGGGCCGTTGCCCGACAGGGTCGAGCCGACGAGCGAGACGAACATGCCCAGAAGCCCGCCGATCAGCCCCTTCAGCGGCGCCCCGCCCACCACGGCGGCCATGAAGCACAGCGACAGGATGATCAGCGCGGATTTCTCCGGCAGGCCCAGCACCCGCTCCACCGTCACGGCGATGATCGGGGCCGCCACGAAGAGCACGATGTCCGAGTAGTTGTCGCCCATCACGGAGGAGAAATGCGCGGTCTGAATCGCCTTGCGCCCCAGCCCCTTGCGGGCCATCGGGTTGCCGTCGAGCGTGGTCAGGAAGGCATCTGGTGTCCCGGGCGTGTTGAAGAGGATCGCGGGCACGGCGCCGCCCACGGTGGCGCCCTTCATGATCCCCACAAGGCAGCCCAGCACGGGATAGAGCGCCTCGTTCGAATAGCCGAAGACCGAGACCAGCACCGGCAGGGCGATGGCCATGGCAAAGGGCCCCGAGAGGCCCGGCGTGGCACCGACGAGGATGCCTACCAGCACGCCCACCACCACCATGGCCAGCGGCATGAGCCAGAGCCCGCCCTCTGCCCCGGTGAAGACAGAGGTCACGCCGAGGCCGATATATTGCAGCACGAGGTCCATGAAATGTCCTTCAGAGGTCGGCGTTGGGCGGCAGCTGCACGTTGTCGAGCAGGCCGTCGAAGATCAGGATCAGGAAGGCGGTGGTCAGCGCCGCGACGAGCACGTCGCGCGGGCGCAGGCTGTGCCGCGTCGTATGGATGAAGCCCGAGGTCAGCAGCGTGCCGCCGACGAAAAAGCCGCTGGCACGGAAGGGGAAGGTGCCGGAGACGGCGCGGTAGCCGCTGACCTCGGTCAGGCCCAGCGTGTTGGTCAGCCAGACCAGCGCCGGACCGGTCCAGTTCATCACCAGAAGGGAGATGGTGACGAAGAGGATCGCGCGCAGCAGGAACAGGAGGTTCGCGCCGCTGATGTCGCCCACCGCCTCGCCGCCGCGGGCGGTCCCGCCGCGCAGCTGGCTGAAGACGAGGAGCAGCGCCAGCGGGACCATGAGCCCCACCAGCAGGATCGGGAAGAAGGCATCGCCCGGCACCAGACGCCCCGTAAGGTTGGTCTGGAGAAAGCCGCTGCCGATGTCCCGCGGAAACCAGATCAGCAGGCAGACGGCCGCGAAGACCAGCGTGCCAAGCCCCAGCCAGAGGTTCCAGCGGCCGCCCCGCTGAGGGGCGGCATCGGTTTCCACGGGACGCTCGCTCATTCCGCGAGGGCCTTCATCATGGCGACGTTGGCGTCATAGGTGGTCAGGATCTGCTCGCGCAGTTCAGCACCCTGGGTGACGATCGGCGCGGGCGGATACTGCTTCTCGATGAACTGGCGGGTTTCGCTTTCCGGATCGGCGAGGATCTCGGCCACGACACCGGCAATCTCGTCGCGGATCTCGTCGGACATGCCGGCGGGCGCGGTGATGATGTACTGGTAGCCGAGGTTCAGGTCGACGCCGAGGTCCTTCAGCGTGGGCTGCTCGGGCGCGAGCGCCACCGGACCGTTCTCGGCGGAGGCGAGGATCACCAGTTCACCGGCTTCGACCAGCGGCTTCTGGACGCCACCGCCCCAGCCGACGTTCGCATCCATGGAGACGAGCGCGTTCAGCGCGCCTCGGCCACCCTTGGTGCGCAGGTGGTTGACCTCGATGCCAAGCGCGCGGGCCACGATCTCGGCGCCGGCTTCCACCTGGGTGCCCCAGTTGGCCCAGACGATCTGCTCGCCGGCCGCCGCCGCGGCCGCCATGTCCTCGATCGAGGTCCAGCCGCTTTCGGCGCGGGCCAGAACGGCCATCTGCGACCCTGCGGTGGTGGTGATGTAGGTGAAATCCTCGGGCGTGAGGTTGTCCGAGTTCATCGGCGCGAAGTCGTAGGTCGTGGTGATCGCGAAGCCCAGCGTCTGGCCATCGGGCTCTTCGCCCTTCAGCTGCGCCGACATCACGGTGCCGTCTTCACCGGCCTTGTTCTCGGGGATCACCTGCCAGCCGCGCTTGGCCTCGATCTCCTTGGCGAGCGTCCGGCCCTGCACGTCGGTGCCGCCGCCGGCGCCATAGCCGATCCACAGGCGGATCGGCCCATCGGGGTTCCACTCCGCGAAGGCGGGGGCGGCCAGCATCATCAGCGATGCGGTCATCATGAGGGTGCGTTTCATGTCGTTCTCCTGTTGGTCATTCGGTTGTTGGTGGTGACGGGAGCGAGGCGCGGATCAGAACCCGGCCTTCGCTTCGATGAGTTCCATGGGCCTGTGGCCCCGGGGCAGTTCGAACCGCTGGACAAGCTGCAGCTTGCCCGCGCGGTCTTCCTCGTAGGCATCCCAGACCATGCCCACGTGGGGCGCGGCGAGGTCGAGGCTGGCGCAGGCCTGCCGCGACAGCAGGTCGGCGCAGACCGAGTGGCGCACGCTGTGGGTCCGGACGCGGAAGTCCTCCCAGAGCAGACGGTGATAGGAGATACCGTGCAGCGCCTCCAGCGACTGGCCCGGCAGGTGCCCGCCGTGCTCGGGCCGCAGGAAGAGCGAGGAAAACGCCGGCGGCTCGCCGGTGACCCAGACCATCCGGTCGATGCGGATCGCCTCCTCGCAGCCAAAGCCCGTCAGCAGCGGGCCGAACTCGGCGGTGGCGACACGGTGCACGCCCACCATGCGGGTGAAGGGCATCAGGATCTCGCCGCTCACCGGATCACGGAACCGGTAGACGTGGACCTCGGGCACCTGGTGGCGCTGATCGGCGATGAAGCTGCCCGCCTTGCGGCGGCGCACGATGAGCCCCTCCTCGACCAGCTGCGACAGCGCCTTCTGCACGGTGGAGAGCCCCAGCGGCAGCGCCGCGCAGATCTCGGTCTCGCCCGGCAGGTGATCGCCCGGCGCATAGGCGCCGCTTTCGATGCACTCGCCGAAGGCCCCGGCCAGGCGGGCATATTTCGTCGTCCCGGGGGCCGCGCTGTCCTGCGCTTCCCAGGCCTGCACCAGCGGCTCCAGCGAGAGTTTGGTCATCGGTTCGCTCATGAAAACTATGGTAGAAAGAATAGTTTTGATCTTGTCAACTACGTAGTTAATCAATATCCACTGTATATACACAGAAAGTTATACAGGGACAGGCACATGAGCGAGACTTGGGCGGTTGCTTCCGGTCATCCCCGCGCCACGCAGGCGGCGGAGCGAATCCTCAAGGCGGGCGGCAACGCGGTCGACGCGGGCGTCGCCGCCGGGCTGACGCTGGGGGTGGTGCAGCCCGATCTGGTGTCGGTCGCGGGCGTGGCGCCCATCGTGATGTACCTCGCCGGTGAAGACCGGGTGACCAGCTATGACGGCGTCGGGCACTGGCCCGCCGCGGCGGATGTCGAGGCGATGCACGCCGCCCATGGCGATCACGTCCCCGAGGGCCTGCTGCGCACCGTGATCCCCGCCGCCCCGGCAAGCTGGATCAAGGCCCTGAGCAGCCACGGCACCCGCAGCTTCGCCGAGATCGCGCAGGACGCGCTGGAGGCCGCCCGCGACGGGTTCGAGGTCTACCCGCTCTTCGCCGATTTCGTCGCCACGCGGGTCGAGAAGTACCGCCGCTTCCCCTCCACCGCCGCGATCTTCCTGCCCGGTGGCCAGCCGCCCAGGGTGGGTGAGACCTTCGTTCAGGCGGACCTCGCGCGCACGCTGCACTGCATGATCGACGCCGAGGCCGCCGCACTGGCCGCGGGCGGGGATCGCCTGGCCGGGCTCGACGCCGCCCGCGCCGCCTTCTACGAGGGCCCGATCGCCGAGAAGATCGTGGCCTTCCACGCCCGGAACGGCGGGCTGATGACGGCAGAGGATCTCGCCACCTATGAGGTCCGCGAGGAGCCCACCCACAAGGTCGCCTTCCGCGGGGCCGAAGTGCATTGCTGCGGCGCATGGTGTCAGGGCATCTCCATGGCCGAGACACTCTCGATGATCGAGGCGGCGGGCCCCGGGGCCACCGTGAAGGACGGCGCGCCGGACCTGCACTTCCTGCTGGAGGTGCTGAAACGGGTCTTCGCCGACCGCGAGGCCTATGTCACCGATCCGCGCTTCATGAAGGTGGAGGAGCGCGCCCTGCTCGCCCCCGATTTCCTGCGCGCGCGGCTGGAAACGATCACCGGCACCTCCGATCCCCTGCCCGCCCCCGGGGACGCGGCCCCCGCCCCCGGAGCGGCCCCCGCCCCCGTCACCGACAGCGGCGAGACGCCGGTCTTCCGCGCGGGCTGTGCCGATACCTCCCATGTCAGCGTGATCGACGCGGCGGGCAACATCTTCTCCGCCACACCCTCCGATCCCAGTTATGACACCGTGGTGATCCCCGGCACCGGGCTCTCCGTCTCATCCCGCGGGTCGCAGAGCCGCGCAATCCCCGGCCACCTGAACGCGCTCGCCCCCGGCAAGCGGCCCCGGCTGACGCCGAACCCGATCCTCGCCCTGAAGGACGGCAAGCCCTGGATAGCCATGGGCACACCCGGCGGTGACGTGCAGGTGCAGGCGATGACGCAGGTGCTGGTGCAGATGCTCGACCTCGGCCTGCCGCTGGAAGACGCGATCAACGCGCCCCGCGTGGCGACCTACGCCTATCCGGGCAGCTTCGCGCCCCATGACGTGCATCCCAACAAGGTGCTCTACGAGGCCGACCTGCCCGAGGCGCAACGCGCCGACCTTGCCGCCCGGGGCCACGACCTCGAGCCATGGCCCGCGCTGACGTGGAAGGCCGGCGGCCTCTGCGTCGCGCTGCGCGAGGCCGGAACCACCATCGCCATCGCCGATCCGCGCCGCGCGGGCACGGCCGCCACAGGAGAGACCGCATGACCGCCTTCATCGAGACGCTCGCCCGGATCATGGACCCCGCCGTCGCGCAGGACGAGGCGCTTGCGCTCTGCAATGCGGCGATCCCCAACGGGCTCTTCACCGCGATGCGGTTCCACGAAGACGCGATGGAGGTGGAACGGCTCTTCTCCTCGATGCCCGATGTATACCCGGTCTCGGGCCGCAAGCCCAAACGCGACACCGAGTGGGGCACCAAGGTGCTGGTGCAACGCCGGCCCAACCTCGGCTCCGGCCCCGCTGACATCGCCTGGGCCTTCTCGGACCACGAGACGATCCTCGGGCTCGGCCTGACGGAGGTGCTGAACGTGCCGGTGATCCGCGCCGACCAGGTGATCGGGACGATCAACTTCCTGCGCGGCGGGGCGCCCTTCACGGAAGCCGAGGCTGCCACGGGGCAGATCCTCGCCGCCGCCCTCGCGCTGCGCGGGACCTACGGCGCCTGAGACTGGCCCAGGAAGTCGGCCGTGGGAGGGGGGCTGTCTGCCCCCCGGCCCTGCGGGCCTCCCCCCGAGGATATTTGGGAACAGTGGATGTGAAAGACCCCGGAGAGGCGATCTCCGGGGTCTTCATCTTTCCACAAATACTCAATCCGAGCTTGCCGTTCAGCCCTGGCGCACGCGGCCCGGGCCCGAGCCGCGCAGCACGTCGAGCCCCGGCCCGTCCAGCAGGCGGGCGTGTTCCTGAATCGCGAAACGGTCGGTCATGCCGGCGATGTAGTCACTGACGATCCGGGCCAGCGCGGTCTGGTCGCCCGCGATCTCCTCCACGTCCTTGCGCCACTGCTTCGGCAGCAGTTCCGGCTGGGCCATGAAGAGCGGGAAGAGGTCGCGCACCATCTGGGTGACGATGCGCCGGGTCTCGACCACGTCGGGGGCGCGGTACATGCGGTGGAAGAGGAACTCCCGCACCACCTTCAGGTCCTTCCAGATCCCCGGTGAGAACTGCACCATCATGCGGCCCGCCTCGCGGATGTCCTCGACCCGCTGGGGCTTCAGCTCCTTCAGGTTGGCCTGCGAGACCGAGATCACGTCCTCCACCAGTACGCCGAAGAAGCGGCGCAGCGCCTCGTGGCGGCGGCGGTAGTAGTTGAGGCCGGGATACTTCTTGTCGACCTCGGCGAAGCAGGTGTCGAGGATCGGCATCTCGGCAAGTTCGTCGGTCGAGAAGAGCTCCGCCCGCAGGCCATCGTGAAGGTCGTGGTTGTTGTAGGCCACGTCGTCGGAGAGCGCGGCCACCTGTGCCTCGGCACTGGCGTGGGTGTGCAGTTCCAGATCGTGGCGGGCGTTGTACTCGGCAAGCGCCCAGGGGATCTCGCCCTCCACAGGGCCATTGTGCTTGGCGATGCCTTCGAGGGTTTCCCAGGTCAGGTTCAGCCCGTCCCACTCGGCATAGTGGCGTTCCAGCTTGGTCACGATGCGGATCGCCTGCGCGTTGTGGTCGAAGCCGCCGTAGGGCGCCATCAGCTCTTCCAGCGCGTCCTCGCCGGTATGGCCGAACGGTGGATGGCCGAGGTCATGGGCCAGCGCCACCGCCTCGGTCAGCTCCTGGTTCAGGCCCAGCGTGCCGGCGATGGTCCGCGCCACCTGTCCGACCTCGATGGAATGGGTCAGACGCGTGCGGTAGTAATCGCCCTCGTGCTCCACGAAGACCTGCGTCTTGTGCTTGAGCCGGCGGAAGGCCGAGGCATGGATGATCCGGTCCCGGTCGCGCTGGAAGGGCGAGCGGAAATGGCTCTCTTGCTCCGGGAAGAGCCGCCCACGGGTCAGGGCCGGGTCGGAGGCATAGGAGGCACGCATGTCAAAGTCCCACGTTCAGTCTGTCCGGCGTTCTTGTCGCCCTTGAGTGCACCCCTTATATTGCGGGGACGTAACATGCAAAAAGAGTTGGCAAAAAGCGCCGGCCAGGGGCACCACGCGCCCTGCCGGCCCTGCACGCCCCGCTCGACCCGACCCCGTCCTGTCAGGAGACCAGACCATGAACCTGCCGCCGCAAGTGACCGATCGCGCCTTCGACCGCCTCGCCGAGATCGGCGCGGACACCCAGGGTCAGGCCCTGCGCGTCGCCGTCGAAGGCGGCGGCTGCTCGGGCTTCCAGTACGAGATCACGCTGGATGCCCCCGCCGAGGATGACCTCGTGCTGGAGGGCAAGGGCCAGAAGGTCGTGGTGGACAGCATCTCGCTGCCCTTCCTCGCCGGGGCCACGATCGATTTCACCGACGAGCTGATCGGCGCGCGCTTCGTCATCGAGAACCCGAACGCCACCTCCAGCTGCGGCTGCGGGACCTCCTTCGCGATGTGAGCAATCCGAGACATGCCCTGCCCACGCGGCGGGGATCGACGGGCGCCTGCGGGCGCCCGTTTGCGTGTGTCCCTCAGAGCGCGTGCACGCCGAAGCTCTCGCCCCGGCCAAAGCCGGGTTCCGTCGCCAGCCGCAGCACGAGGTTCGCGACCGAACGGTTGGAGACCTTCCCGGTGGGATTCGCAAAGGGCTCGCCCCGGCGGGTGGTGGCATATGCGATCTCGGCCCGGTCGGTCAGCCGCCCCGGGCGCACCAGGGTGTAGTCGAGACCCGAGCCCTCGATGATCCGCGCCGCCTCCCGGTGCGGGTCGAGGCTGGCACAGGGCAGCGTAGACGGCAGCATGTCGGGCACCTCGTCGTGAATCCCCATGCGGGTGACGAAGATCAGCCGGGTCGGCCCGCTGTCCCACATGGCCTCCACGATGGCCTGAGCCGCCTGCGGAATGTCCTGCGACAGGTTGGCAAAGACCACGTCCTGTCCCTGCATGGCCGCGCGCAAAGCGGCCCCGTCGGTCGCCGCCCCCTCGATCACCGGGTGCGGGCTGTCCGCAAGGGTACCCGCATCGCACACGTAAAGCGTGGGGGCACAGTCGAATCGCGCCTCGAAGGCGCGGGTGGCCTGACGGGCAATACCCCCGTCGGCCCCGATCACGAGTATTCTCTTCATGGCGGCCTGTTGCCCCTGTCTTTCTGCTCCGGGTCTCCCTTCCAGATAGGAACGGGCGAGAACCAGCCTAGAGGCCGGTTTCCGATTGCCATCATGTGTCGATTTCATGAATGCGCCCCTGCCCGCGGACTCCAAGTGAAATCCGGACATGATCCGGGCCGATCTTCACCAAACCGTCACAGGGCCGTCACCGACCTGTTGCCTGCGCCGGGCACATCTGCCGCACCGACTGCACAGCTGTGCAGTGACAGCAGACAGGACCCGACGTGAGCGATATCCGCATCGACGCCATCTCGAAATCCTTCGGCCCGACGCAGGTGCTGAAGGATGTTTCCCTTGCCATCGAGGCGGGCGAATTCGTCGCCGTGCTGGGGCCCTCGGGCTGCGGCAAGACCACGCTTCTGCGCTGCCTCGCCGGGTTCGAGCGGCTCGACGGGGGCGCCATCGCCATCGGCGGCGAGGCGGTCTCCACGCCCCGCGCCCATGTCCCGCCCGAAAGCCGCGGCATTGGCGTGGTATTCCAGAACTATGCCCTCTGGCCGCATATGAGCGTCGCTCAGAACGTGGCCTACGGGCTCAAGATCGCCGGCATCCCCCGGGCCGAGCGCACGAAACGGGTGTCCCGCGTGCTGGACCTCGTCGCGCTTGGCCCGCTGGCGAACCGACGCCCCGCCGACCTCTCTGGCGGGCAGCGGCAGCGGGTGGCGCTGGCGCGCTGCCTTGCCATGGAAAGCCGCGTCGTCCTGCTGGACGAGCCACTGGCCAACCTCGACGTGCACCTGCGCGGCGCGCTGGAGGAGGAGTTTGCCGCCTTCCACGCCCGTTCGGGTGCGACCATGTTCTACATCACCCACGATCAGGCCGAGGCGCTTGCCCTCGCCGACCGGGTGGCGGTGATGAACGCGGGCCGCATCCTGCAGTTCGACCGGCCGCAGGCGCTCTTCAGCCAGCCCGCCTCCGAGACCGTCGCGGGCTTCATCGGCGAGGGCCGCGTGCTGGAGGCGGAGGATATCCGCCCCCTTGGCAATGGCCGCGCCGCCGCCTCGCTCATGGGCCAGACGGTCGAGCTGCGCTGCGCGCCGGGCGAACGCGCCCGGGGGCGGGCTAAGATCTCCTTCCACCCCGGCGACCTGCACCTGACCGAGACGCAGGGCATCGCCGCCAATATCACCCGCGCGACCTATCGCGGCGCCTACCTGCGCGCCGAGGTCATGGCGGGCCCCGGGGGCCACGTGCCCCTTTCCGTGAACATCGCCGCCCCCGCCTCGCTGACGCGCGGCCAGCGGATCACCCTCGCCCTGCGCGACGGCTGGGTCATTCCCGACGCAGCCGCCTGACGACCCCCTCCCCTCCTTTGACCCGAACCAAGGACAGAGACATGAAACTCGCCTCCCTCACCCTCGCGGCCACGCTGCTTTCCTCGGCGGCCTATGCCGAAACCACGCTCACGCTCTACACCAGCCAGGCGCCGGAACAGGCGCAGGAAACCGTGGACGCCTTCGAAGCGGCGCATCCCGACATCACCGTGGAATGGACCCGCAACGGCACCTCGGCCCTGATGAACGTCATGCGCGCCGAGATCGAGGCCGGCCAGGTGCAGGCCGACGTGCTGCTGGTGGCCGACGTGATCAACCTCGGCGAGCTGAAGGCCGGCGGGCACCTGATGGCCTACCCGGAGGCGCCCGTCGCGGACTACGATGCCGCCACCTATGACCCGGACATGACCTTCTTCGGCACCAAGGCGCTGACCACGGGCATCGCCTACAACACCAATACCGCCGAGCCGGTCGAGAGCTGGATGGACCTGCTCAAGGAAGAGAACCGCGGCCAGATCGCCGTGCCCTCGCCGCTCTATTCGGGCGCCGCGCTGAACCACCTGCACGCGCTGATCAACGCAGACGGTATCGGCTGGGCCTTCTACGAAGGCCTCGCCGATCTGGACATCGTCCCCGAGGGCGGCAATGGCCCCGCCACCAAGGCCGTCGCCTCGGGCATGGCGAAATACGCGATCATCGTCGACGCCAACGCCCTGCGCGCCAAGGCCGACGGCTCGCCGGTGGACTACATCACCCCCAAGGACGGCGTCTCCTTCATCACTGAACCGGCCGCGATCATGTCGACCACCGATGAACCGGAGGCCGCCAAGCTCTTCATCGACTTCCTGCTGAGCCGCGAAGGCCAGGAACTGGTCGCCGAGCAAGGCAACCTGCCGATCCTGCCCGGCGTCGCCGGCCCCGAGGGCTATCCCGCGATCGAGGACCTGACCCTGCTGGGCTACGACGCCGACGAGGCGGTAAAGACCAACGAAGAGGTCCGCGCCAAGTTCGCCGATATCTTCGGGTTCTGAGCCTGTGAGCCTGACCGAAACCCTGTCGAAGCGCCCCCAGCGGGCGCTTCGGCTGCCGCGATGGCTGACGGGCGAAGCCGCCCTGATGCTGGCGCTCGTGCTCTTCGTGGGCGTCCTCTCCATCGCGCCGCTGGCCCGCCTCGCCTGGGCCGCGCTTCTTCCGCAGGGCCAGTTCGATGCCAGCCGGATCGCCGACATCCTCGGCGGGCGCCGCGTCGTGGGGGCCACGCTCAACACGATCTGGATTTCCGTCGCCGCCACCTGCCTCGCCACCGTCGCAGGCACGCTGGCCGCGCTGCTGACCACGCTGACCGACATGCGCGCCCGCACGCTCTGGGTCTTCGGCTTCGTGCTGCCCCTGATGATCCCACCGCAGGTCACGGCACTGGCCTGGGTGCAGGCCTTTTCGCCCTCGAGCCCCGTTCTGGGTGCGCTCGGGCTGTCGCTGCCGCCGGGCACGCGCCATCCGCTCTATTCCATGGGCGGCATCATCTTCCTGCTGGGGCTCTACAATGCGCCGCTGGTGTTCCTCTCGGTCCGCGCCAGCCTGCAACGGCTGCCCGCCGCGCTGATCGAGGCCGCGCATTCCAACGGTGCGGGCCGGGGCGCGGTGATCCGCGACATCATCCTGCCGCTGATCCGGGGCGGTGTCTTTGCGGGTGCCGCGCTCGCCTTCGTCTCCTCGATCGGGAACTTCGGCATCCAGGCCATGCTGGGCATTCCCGCGCGGGTCGAGACGCTGATCACCATGATCTATCGCCGGCTGAACTCCTACGGGCCCTCCGCGCTCAACGACATGGCGCTGCTGGCGCTGCTGCTGGCGGTGCTGACCGTCATCGGCATGACCCTGACCGCGTGGTTGGGCCGCAAGGGCGACCAGCGGGTCGACAGCGCGCACCGCGCCCCCCGGATGAGCCTCGGCCGCTGGCAGTGGCCCGTGGGCCTCGCCGCATGGGGCTACCTGCTGGTCGGCCTCGCCCTGCCGCTGAGCGCGCTTTTCGCCGCCGCCCTCGTGCGCGGCTATGGCCAGCCGCTGAGCGCCGAGACGATCACGCTTGAGAACTTCGCCAACGCGCTCTTCCACCACAAGGGCATCCGCGAGGCCTTCGTGACCTCCTTCTGGATCACTTGCACCACCGTCGCCGTGCTGATCCCGGTGGCGGTCGCCCTCGGCTATGTGCTGACATGGCGGCGCGGCTGGGTGGCCAAGCTGCTGCGGCTGGCCTCGGAGCTGGCCTATGCGCTGCCGGGCATCATCATCGGCGTGGCGATGATCCTCTTCTTCCTGCGCCCGCTCCCCTTCATCGGCACCGGGCTCTATGGCACGGTCTGGGTGATCCTCGCGGCCTATTTCTCGAACTTCCTCGCCCTCGCCCTGCGGCCGGTCCTCGGCGGCTATGCCCAGATCGACCGGGCGCTGGACGAGGCCGCGCAACTGGCAGGCGCCGGCATCTTCACCCGGCTGCGCACGATCATCCTGCCCTCGGTCGCCCCTGCGGCCACCGCCGCGGGCATCCTCGTCTTCATGACCGCGATCAACGAGATCCAGACCTCGGTCCTGCTCGTCTCCTCGCGGGCCCAGACCATCGGGCCGATGATCATCTTCCTTGAAGAGGCCGGGTCCTCCACGCTGGCCGCGGCGGTGGGCTGCCTGATGGTGCTGCTGGTGCTGGCGCTGATGGGGGTGAGCCTCGTCTTCGGCCGCCGCCTGCCCGAGGGGGTGCTGCCATGGCGCGACTGACCGCCCTCAGCGGGATCGGACGCAAGAGCGCCGCGATCTTCCTGCTGGAAATCGACGACCGCCGCCTGCTGCTGGACCTTGGCGCGGGGCTGGAACTGGGCGAAGTGCCCGACCTCTCCGGCGCGGGCCGGGTGGACGCCGTCCTGCTGAGCCATGCCCATATCGACCACGCCGGGGCGCTGAACCGGCTCGACGAGATCGGATCGCCCCCGGTGCTGGCAAGCGCGGAATGCCTGCGCCAGCTGAACGGCACCCGCCCCGCGACGACGCAGGCCCTGCCCGAAACGGGCCGGGCCGAGGTCGCCGGGCTGACGGTTGAAACCGGCCGCGCGGGCCATGCGCCCGGTGGCATCTGGATGCGCTTCGAGACCGAGGCGGGCGGCTTCCTCTACACCGGCGATTTCAGCACCGAGGGCGCGCTCCTTCCCTGCGATCCCTTCCCGTGCGCCGCCAGCGTTCTGGCCGATGCCTCCTACGGTGACCGGGACGAGGCGCTGACCGACCAGATCGACCGGCTGGCACGGGCCGCCCGTGGCGGGGCCGTGCTGCCCTGCCCCGCCGACGGGCGCGGGCCGGACATGGTGGCGGGGCTCTCCGAGGCCGGGCTGACCGTCAACGCCTGCCCGGTGATCGCCGCCGAATGCGCCCGGCTGGGCTTTGCCCTGCCCGAGGCGGTGACCGAGGAGACCGCCCGCCCCGGCATGGTGATCGTCGCCGATGGCCCCAACGCGGAACACGGGCTGCCCGCCGCGCTGCGGTGGCGCACCGGCTTCCGCTTCATCTTCTCCTCCCACGTGCCGCGCAGCAGCCCGGCCCATGGCATGATCGCCAGCGGTGCGGCAGAGTGGATGGGCTGGAACGTCCACCCCCGCCTCGATGACCTCGTCTCGCTGGCGCAGACCACCGGTGCGCGGCAGGTGCTGCCCGCCTTCCTCGACCTCGACGCGGCGCCACGCCTTGTGGCCGCCCTCGGGGACAGACTGAACCGCGCGACCTGCGCAGAGGTATGAGAATGACCGAGACCACCCGCCACTTCCTCCCCGATGCCACGCCCGAGGCCGAGGCGCTGGAGGATGCCCGCCCGCTGCTGTTCCCGGTCAGCGCTGCGGAACCGGGGCTGACGCAGCTCTGGCTTGGCAACCTGACGGCGGCGGAGGATGCGCAGGCGCTGGAGGCGGCGGGCATCACCGCGACGCTGAACCTCGCCATCAACATCTTTCCCGGGCCAGTGCAGCTGCCCTCGGGGGTCCATGTGCGGCGCTACCAGATCGGGATGCTCGACGGGCCCGGCAACGATCCCGCCATGCTGGCCGCCGCGGTGCAGCTGGTGGACGGGCTGGCGGGCGTCTACGTGCCCGGCAAGCCGCATTACCCGCCCCACGCCAAGGGCGGCCTGCTGGTCCACTGCCGGGGCGGGCGGTCGCGCTCGGTCACCGTGCTGGCGCTCTGGCTGCATCTGCGGCGGCGCGAGGACTTCCCGACGCTGGACGCGGCGCTGCACCACCTGCGGCAGGTCCGCGGACAGGACGAGAGCTATCCCCTGCCGCCGATGATCGCCCTTGCCCGCGCGGCGCTGGACCGCGGCCTGATCCCGGCATGACAAAGCCGCGCTTCGTCTCCGCCGCGGACGTGGCGCGTCTGGCGGGCGTGTCCCGCTCTGCCGTCAGCCGGGCCTATACCCCCGGCGCCGCCGTCTCGGAGGCCGCGCGCAAGCGCATCCATGCGGCGGCGGAGGAACTGGGCTACCGGGTCAACCGGCTGGCGCGGACCCTGCATCAGGACCGCTCCGACCTTGTCGGCCTCGTGGGCGGGAACTTCTCCAACCCCTATATCGCGGCGCAGCTTGACGCGCTCTCCTGCGCCTTGCAGGGGCGCGGGCTGCAATGCCTGCTGATGAACACCGCCTCCGCCGGGGCGGATGTCTCCGAACATCTGGCCCGGCTGCTGGATTACCGGGTGCGCAACGTGGTGCTGCTCTCCGGGGCCGCGCCCGATGACCTGATCCGGCTCTGCGCCCAGAACGGGGCGCGGATGGTGCTGATCAACCGCCCGCCCCCGCCCGAGGGCACGCAGGCCGACCTGATCCTCGCCGACAGCGCCCGGGGCGGACGGCTGGCGGCGGAGCGGCTGATCGCGGCGGGCTGCCGCCGGGTGGCGGTGGTGGTCTCGGGCTCGCGCACCACGGCCAAAAAGGCCCGGGCCGAGGCCTTCTGCGCGGTCATGGCGGCGCGGGGCGTCGCGGTGACCACATGGGCCGACGGGGCCAATGCCTATGCCACCGGGGTCGAGGCGGCGCGCAGCCTGCTGGCGCGGCCGGGGCTCGACGGGATTTTCGGCGTGACGGATGAAATCGCGCTCGGCGTGCTGAACACGGCGCGGCACGAGCTGGGGCTGTCGGTGCCGGGCGACCTCTCGGTCATCGGCTTCGACGATGCGCCGATCTCGGAGTGGTCCTCCCACGGGCTGACAACGATCCGCCAGTCGCTCGACGCGCTCACCGCCGCCACGCTGGAGGCCATCGACCGCCCGGCCGAGGCCCCGCCCACGCGCTTTGCCGTGCCGGTGGAGCTGGTGGAGCGGACGACGGTGGCCTGAGGCGCCCTACTCGCCCGTGTAGCCGAGCGCGCGCGAGATCGTCTGCGCCGCCGTCACCACATGGGGCGCGAAGGCATCGAGTTCCGCCTGCTGCACCCGCGTATCGGGCCCCGAGACGCCGATCGCGCCCGCAAGGTCCCCCAGCGGCCCGCGGATCGGACAGGCGCAGGCGGCGATCCCGGTGCGCCACTGGCCATGGAGTACCTGCGCATAGCCCGTGCGGCGCACCTCCTCGATGTCGCGGTAGAGCGCATCCATCGTGGTGACGGTGTATTCCGTGAAAGGCTGGAGCCGGTTTCGGTAGCGTTCGAGGTAGGCGTCCGGCTGGGTCGAGAGCATCGCCTTGCCGGTGGCCATCGTGTAGGCGGGCGCCCTCTGGCCGACGCTGGTATAGGCGCGGATGTGGTGCGAGCTTTCGATCTTGTCGAGATAGACCACATCCTCGTTTTCCAGCACGGACAGGTGCACCGTCTCCCCGGTGAGCGCCGCCAGCCGTTCCATCGCGGGGCGCGCGACCTTGGTCAGGTCAAGCCGTCCGACGACCTTGCTGCCCAGTTCCCAGAGTTTCGTGGTCAGCTCGTAGCCGCTGCTGGTGGGGTCCTGCCGGATGTAGCCATGGGCGGACAGCGTGGTGAGCAGCCGGTGGACGTTGCTCTTGGTCAGTTCCAGCTGCTTGGCGAGATCGGTCACGCCGCGGGCGCCGTCACTGGCCGCCATGGCCTCGATCAGCCGCAATCCCTTCACGAATGCCTTGTCCATTCCGTCCCCGAACCTGTTTCACTCAGCAATACGATGTTCCCGGGGCCGAGCAAACCCGGGAATGATGGTGTGGGGGTGGTTGGGTTCTCGGTCCCCGATCCCACTGCCCCAAACTGGCCCGACTGGACCCCACTACTCCCCCACTGCTCTCCCACTGGCCCCCACAAAGGGCAGCGCCGGCCCGCGGGGTGGCGCAATAGCGCCGCCCCAGGGGGGCGGGTCGGCGCTGCCCGGCCTGAGGCCGGGCGGGACCTATCGAGGGAACAGTGGCTAAGTGCCCGATTGCGACGCTAAGCCCCAAGCCCAGAGGGAACCTTAGTAATGTGCCAGCTTGCGGGGCTAAGCCCCGAGGGAAACGCCTATTGCATGACAAGGGAAGCCCGGGCGCGAAAAGCCCTTCGCCCTGTCGCACCCCAAGCCAAACCTCATAGCAAGCCGACATCCGCAAAACCGCGCAACACCCCCACCCCAAAGCAGTGGCCGCGGAAGGGAGCCTCCCGCGGCCACGTCATTCCGGCGACTGGGGGCTTACTTCGCCAGAAGCTCGTTCAGCTTCTCCTGACCCCATTCCTCGTTGGTCATCTTGCCGTCGGCGGTCATCGCGCCCCAGAACTCGGGGCTCCACTCGATCGCCTTCGACACGTTGTCGGGGTTGTTGGCCCAGTAGATGCTGATCTCGGGGTCGGCCTTCTCGAAGACCAGCGGCGAGGGCAGCGCGACCGGGTAGGTCGAGGTCAGCTCGGCCGCGAGGTCGGGGTCCAGCCGCCAGGACAGCAGCTTGAGCGCGTTGTCATAATTCGGCGCGCCCTTGGGGATCGAGAAGAAGTCGTAGTAGACGAAGCCCTGGTTCCACTCCACCTCGATCGGGGCGCCTTCCAGCGCCAGAAGCGAGGTCGAGCCGGTGTAGGCCATGCACATGTCGGCCTCGCCATCCAGCAGCAGCTGGGGCGACTGCGCCGAGGTGGTCCACCACTTCGTCACGTAGGGCTTGATCTCCTCCAGCTTCTTCAGCGCGCGCTCCATGTCGAGCGGGTAGAGATCCTCCTTCGCCACCCCGTCGGCCATCAGCGCGGCCTCCATGTTGAAGCGCGGCCAGGCCGGCAGGCAACGCTTGCCCGGGAACTTCTCCTGGTCCCAGAAATCGGCCCAGGTGGTGGGCTTCTCGTCGCTGTAGACATCGGTGTTGTAGACGAGGCCCACACCGATCACCTGCAGCGCGACGCCCTTGGGCCGCTTCAGGTTGTCGGGCATGGTGGCCAGGGTTTCCTTGGCGGTGTCCGACAGCTTGTCATAGTCGATGTCCGCAAGGCAGCAATCCCCCAGCAGCTTGGTCTCCTGATCGAAGATGAAGGTCAGGTCCCACTCGGCCTTGCCGGCCTCGACCTGCGCCTTGATCCGCGGGCCGGAGCGCGCTTCCTGAACGGTGATCACGTCGATCCCGGTCTCCTTCTCGAAGTTGTCGTACATGACGGAACGCAGCGCGTCGCCGTAGCTGCCGCCCGGGTCCTGCATGATCACCTCGCCCTCGGCGAGCGCGCCCTGCGCCCCGCCCATCAGCATCGCGGCCATGGCAAACGCCAGCAGCCGGCGGGTCCTCCTCGTGAGTTTCAGCATCGTGTTCTCCTCCACTGTTTACGGTGCTTTTGGTTAATTGGCCCCCGCCCGCCGGGTCAGGACCGGCCGGGCGAGGATGATGCCGCCGACGACAAGCAGGACCTCCAGCGTCGAGACCACGGCCAGGACCGGGTTCAGCTGGTAGTTGATGTCCCCCCAGAGCATCAGCGGCAGGGTCTTCATGCGCGGGCTGGACAGGAACAGCGTCAGCACGAGCTCGTCAAAGGAATGCAGGAAGGCAAAGAAGACCGCCGCCCCCAGCCCCGGCGCGATGGCCGGAAGGGTCACGGTGCGGAACACCGTCAGCGGCGAGGCCCCGTGTACGGCCGCCCCCTGCTCCAGCTGGCGGTCCACCCCCTGCAGCGCGGCGGCGACAATCACCACCACGATGGGAATGCCCCCGATGGAATGCGCGGCGGCAAGGCCAAGGTAGGTGCCCACCAGCTCGAACTTCAGGAACAGCGAGTAGAGCGACAGGCCCAGCACCACCGGCGGCACGATCATCGGGCTGACCAGCAGCAGCATCACGGTCGACTTGTACTTGATGGTGCTGCGCACGATCCCCATCGCTGCTGTCGCCCCCAGCGAAACCGAGATCCCGGCAGAGAGGCAGGCGATGCCGAGCGAGTTCCAGAAGGCATCCATCCAGTTGCTGTCGGAAAAGAACTTCTCGTACCAGCGCAGCGAATAGGCCGGCGGCGGGAAGGTCAGGTAGCTGGCCTTGCTGAAGGAAATGATCATCACCACGACGATCGGGATCACCAGCATCGCCACGATGAAGCCGCCCATCAACCGCACGGTCCAGGCGCCCCAGCGGGCCTGCAAGCCGCTGACCATGCGCAGCAGCGGCCAGCCCACGGTATCGGCCACGGTGGCCGACAGCCCGCGACGCGGGGTCCGCTCCACCGCCTTGGCCGGTTTCGGCGCAGGTGAGGCGCGGGTGCCGCCCCAGATGAACTCGAACCCCAGCAGGCGGCCCGCGATGGCCACGGTCACCAGTGTGATCACCAGCAGCACCACCGCAAGCGCCTGCAGGAAGCCTTCGCCGGTCACGCTGTCGGCCTGTTGGGTGATGTGCATGGCGAACATCATGTCGCCCGGGCCCCCCAGCAGGGTCGGCGTGATGAAGAAGCCAAGCGCCTGCACGAAGACCAGCAGGAAGCCCGCGCCGACACCCGGCAGGGTCAGCGGCAGCAGCACCCGCCAGAAGGCGGCCAGCGGCCCCGCGCCATTGGCCATGGCCGCGCGTTTCAGCGCCGGATCGACCCGCGTCAGGCTGGAATAGATCGAGAGCACCATGATCGGCAGCAGCACCGCCGTCATCCCCAGCAGCACCGCGCCCCGGTTGAAAAGCAGACCCAGCGGCTCGTCGAAGATGCCCAGCCAGACCGCCACCTTGTTGATCGGCCCGTTGCGGCCCAGAAGGACCATCCAGGCATAGGTGCGGATCAGGATCGCGATGAAATACGGCAGGATGATCGCCGTCGCGACCAGCATCTGCGTGACGCCCCGGGTGCGCTGGATCAGCAGCGCCGCCGGGTAGCCGAAAAGCGCACAGAGCAGCGCCACCGTCAGGGCGATCTGCATGGTGCGGATCAGGCTATCGAAATAGAGCGGGGTCGAGAAGACCCGCGCGAGGTCGGCATACCACGGTTCGCCCTCGACCGAGGTCATCATCAGGTCGATCAGCGGCTGGACGTAGATGAAGGCGAGGAAGGCGAAGGCCGGCAGCAGCAGCAGGGCCGGATTGCTCAGCCTCTGGCGCAGGGAGCGGCGCGGGGCCGTCAGCGCATCGGCGGGCACATCGGTCATGCCAGCACCCAGCCGTCCTCGGCCCCCCAGCTGACATGCACCTCGCTGCCGGGATCGGGCAGCACCTGTCCGGCCCGGTCAGGACAGCGCACCAGCATCACCTCGCCCGAGTCGAGCTCCACCTCGATCCGCAGCACCTCGCCCAGGAAGAGCGCCGAGCGCACCCTGGCGGGGATCGAGCCGGGCATCGCGGTCTCATGCAGGCGCAGCCGTTCAGGGCGCACCAGCACGGTCACGTTGCGGCCCGTCACCTCGTCGCGGCTTTCGGCGCGGAACTGGTGGCCGGTGCGGGTGCGCAGGGTCAGCGCGCCCCCCTCGCGGCGCAGGATCTCGGCCTCCACGAGGTTGCTCTCGCCGATGAAGGAGGCCACGAAGCGGTTGCGCGGACGGCGATAGATTTCATCGGGCGTATCGACCTGGATGATCTTGCCCGCGTCCATCACCGCGATCCGGTCCGACATGGTCAGCGCCTCGCTCTGGTCGTGGGTCACGAAGAGGAAGGTGGAGCCGATGGTGCGGTGGATCTCGCGGATCTCGATCTGGATCGACTCCCGCAGCCGCCGATCGAGGGCCGAGAGCGGTTCGTCCATCAGCACCACCCGCGGGCGCATCACGATGGAGCGCGCGATCGCCACCCGCTGCTGCTGGCCGCCCGACATCTCCGAGGGCATCTTCTGCGCGTGTTCCGTCAGGCGCATCATCTCCAGCGTCTCGTGCACGCGGCGGTCGCTGGTGGCCCGGTCGAGCCCCGCCATCCGCATCGGGAAGGCCACGTTCTGTGCCACGGTCATGTTGGGGAAGAGCGCATAGCTCTGGAACACCATGCCGAAGCCGCGCTTGTGCACCGGCACGTTATGGATCGCCTTGCCGTCCACCAGGATCTCGCCCGCGTTCAGCTGCTGGAAGCCCGCCAGCAGGTTCAGCAGCGTGGTCTTGCCACTGCCCGAGGGCCCAAGAAGCGTGACGAATTCGCCCGGCCGGATGTCGAGGCTGATGTGGTCGGCGGCGGCAAAACTGCCGTAGCGCTTGACCGCGTCGCGAATGGAAATGCCCGAACCGATCCCGGTCTGGGGCTGCGGCCCCGCACCGGATAGGGCGGCGGGATCAGAGGCGCCGGGGCGCTCTGCCAGGTTGACGATCATGTTTTCCTCCCTTGCGTTCCATATAATAGAACGCTTTTCCGAGTTTTATCTTTGATCACGATTCCATTTCTGTCAATGCCCCGGATTCCGCAGCGTCATTTGCGGCGGCGCAGCATGAATTGGGCGATTGACAGTGGCAAGCGCCCTAACCTATGTTCGATTTCGAAGCATCGTTCCACAATTCGGAACACGCGCCAGAGGGGCGCGAGGGAGGAGGACCCCATGCAAAGCGACCTGAAACGGATCGTCTCGAAGCTGCACAGCGGTATGCGCATTGCGGTGCCGGTGGATTACGCCGGTGTCTCCATGGCGCTGACGCGCCCGATGATCGAGGCCGGCCTGCGCGATCTCGATCTGGTCTGCGTACCCACGGGCGGCTTGCAGGTCGACATGCTGGTGGGCGCAGGCTGCGTCCGCTCTGTCGAGACCAGCGCCGTCAGCCTCGGCGAGGCCGGGGGCGCGCCCCGGTTCAACGCCGCGGTCAAGGAGGGGAGCATCAAGGTGATCGACGCCACCTGCCCCGCCGTCCACGCGGGCCTGATCGCGGCCCAGAAGGGATCGCCCTTCCTGCCGCTGCGCGGGCTGATCGGCACCGATGTTCTGGCCAACCGCCCGGACTGGAAGGTGATCGACAACCCCCTGTCGGACCAGAAGGATCCCGTGGTGCTGATCCCCGCGATCCATCCCGACGTGGCGATCTTCCATGCGCCCATGGCGGACCGGCACGGCAACGTCTGGATCGGCCGCCGCCGCGAACTGGCACCGATGGCCTATGCCGCGCGCGAGACCTACGTGACCGTCGACCGCATCGTCGAGGGCAACCTGCTGGCGGACGAGATGACCGGCGCAGGTGTCCTGCCCGCGCTCTATGTCTCCGCCGTGGCGGAGGCGCCGAAGGGCGCATGGCCCTATGGGCTCTGGGGGGAATACCCCGCCGACGTGGACGAGCTGAAGCGCTACGCCGCCGCCGCCCGTACGCAGGAGGGCTTTGACGCCTACATGTCCGAGACCGCGCAACAGGGAGAGCCCGCATGAGCAATGTCCTGCCCCGCGAGATCCTGATCACCACCATTGCCCGGCTGCTGGAGGGCGTGCGCCACGTGGCCGTCGGTGCCTCCTCCCCGATGCCGGCCGCGGGCGCGATGCTGCGCCGCGCGCTGGACGAGAACGAGCGCACCGTGCGCCTCTCGATCCTCGGCTCGGTGGAGCACAACTTCTTCACCAACGGCTCGTGCGAGCTCTTCGACAGCGCCGGACAGGGGCGCATCGACGCCTTCTTCCTCGGCGGTGGCCAGATCGACGGACAGGCCAACGTGAACCTCGTAGGCGTAGGCGACTACCCGCAGGTCAAGGTCCGCTGGCCCGGCTCCTTCGGCTCGGCCTATCTCTACTTCGTGGTGCCCAAGGTGATCCTCTTCCGCGAGGAACACACCCCCCGCGTCATGGTCGAGAAGGTCGATTTCGTCTCCGCCCCCGGCGTCTCCGACCCCGAGGTCTACCGCCCCGGCGGCCCGGTGGCCCTGCTGACCGGCAAGGGGCTCTTCAGCTTCGACAAGACCCGGCCCGGCTTCACGCTGGAAAGCACCCACGAGGGCGAGAGCCTGGCCTCGATCCGGGAGGCGACGGGCTTTGCCTTCGAGCATGCCGACAGCGTGCCCGAAACGCCCGCGCCCGATGCCGCCACGCTGGAACTGTTGCGCACCCGGGTGCTGGACGAGTTGGAAGAGACCTACCCCGCCTTTGCCGCCGACTGGCGCCGCGACCTCGCCGCGCTGTCGGTTCCGGCCTGAGCGCGCAGACCGCGATCAGAGCGCGACCTGCCTGCGACCAAACGTTGAGCGGCCCGGCCCCGGGCCCCCCCCACGCCCCCTGACGAGACGGAGAGCTCCATGATCCCCCGCACCGGTTCCCTTGCCAATCTCAAGGTCATCGACGCCAGCCGTGTCCTCGGCGGTCCCTACTGCGGCCAGATCCTCGCAGACCACGGCGCCGACGTGATCAAGCTGGAGCCGCCCGCGGGGGACGAGACCCGTGGCTGGGGCCCGCCCTTCCTCGACGGGGCGGCGAGCTACTTTCAGGGCCTGAACCGCAACAAGCGCGGCATCGCCGTGGACCTGTCGCAAGACGCGGGCCGCGACCTTCTGCTGGAACTGCTCGCGGGCGCCGATGTCTTCATCGAGAACTTCAAGACCGGCACGCTGGAACGCTGGGGCCTTGGCTACGACGAACTCTCGGAGCGGTTCCCCAAGCTGATCCATTGCCGCGTGTCGGGCTTCGGCGCCGATGGCCCCATGGGCGGGCTGCCGGGCTATGACGCCGCGATCCAGGCGCTGTGCGGGATCATGAGCGTGAACGGCGAAAAGGGCGGCGAGGCGACCCGCGTCGGCCTGCCCGTGGTGGACATGGTGACCGGCCTCAACGCGGCGCTCGGCGTCTGCATGGCGCTGAACGAACGCGCACAGAGCGGCAAGGGCCAGTTCGTCGAGGCGACGCTCTATGACTGCGGCGTCTCGCTGCTGCACCCGCACCTGCCGAACTACTACCTCTCGGGCAAGGTCGCGGCGCCCACGGGCAACGCGCATCCCAACATCTGCCCCTATGACACCTACCAGACCAAGGACGCGCCGCTCTTCCTCGCCGTCGGCAACAACCGCCAGTTCGCCAAGCTCTGCGCCACCATCGGGCGGCCCGGGATCGCCGAGGACCCGCGCTTTGCCTCCAACGCCGACCGGCTGGCGCATCAGGATGCGCTGAAGGTCGAACTGGAGGCCGCGATGGCCGCGCACGATTGCGCCACGCTCTCCGACACGCTGATCAAGGGCGGCGTGCCCTGCGGCGCGGTGCGCACCATCGACCAGGTGGTGGCGGACCCCCACACGAAACACCGCGAGATGGTGGTGGACATCGGCGCCTATCGCGGCACCGGCAGCCCGATCAAGCTGTCGCGCACCCCGGTCAGCTACCGCACCGCCCCGCCCCGCTTTGCCCAGCACACCGCAGAGGTCATGGCGCAATACGGGCTGGACACGGAGCAATTTGCCGAGGTCCTGCCCGGGCTCGCCCCGGTGAAGACGGACGAAACCGCCTGAGGAGGGCATGGGATGAGCACGCTCGACACCAAACCGCTGACCATTGGCGTGATCGGCGACGGCTTCATGAAGCCGGACCGGTTCCAGGAGGCGCTGACCGCGCGGCTGGGATCGCGCCCGGTGGACTACCGCCAGATGGAGGTCGACTGGCCGCTGAACGCCAAGACCACCAAGTATGACCCGACCCTGCCGGTGGCGGAATTCCTCGGCCGGCCGGAGGAGTATTTCGGCTTCCTCGAGGGGCTCGACATCCTTGTCACCCACCTCGCCCCGATCACGGCGGAGAGCCTGAAACACGCCCCCGACCTGCGCCTGATCGCCGTGTCGCGCGGCGGGCCCGTGAACATCGATATGGCGGCGGCCCGCGAACGGGGCATCACCGTGATCAACACGCCCGGGCGCAATGCCTCGGCGGTGGCGGAATTCACCGTGGCCTCGCTGCTGGCGGAGACGCGCAACCTGATCCGCGGCCACCTCGCCGTGCGGGCGGGCACCTTCAGCCGCGCTTACTACCACTACGACAACGCGGGGCCGGAGCTGTGCGAGCTGACGGTGGGCATCGTGGGCTATGGCGACATCGGCACACGGGTGGCCAAGCTGCTGCAGCCCTTCGGCTGTGCGATCCTGATCTACGATCCCTTCAAGCCCCTGACGGAGCAGGAGATCGCGGACGGTTACGAAAAGGCCGAGCTGGACGAGCTGATGGCGCGCGCCGACGTGATCACCCTGCATCCCCGGGTGACGGAAGAGACCAAGGGCATGATCAGCCGCGAGCGGATCGCGATGATGAAGCCCGGCGGCTATATCGTGAACACCACCCGCGGGCAGGTGCTGGACTATGACGCGCTCTACGATGCGCTCGTCTCGGGGCACCTGAAGGGGGCCGCGCTGGACACCTTCACGCCCGAGCCGCCGCCCGCCGACATGCCGCTGCTGCAACTGCCCAACGTGACGCTCTCGCCGCATATCGCGGGGGCCTCGCGCTACTCGGCCAAGAAGGCCGCCACCCTGATCGCGGAGGATGTGGCCCGGTTCCTGGCCGGCGACACCCCGCGCCATCTGTGCAAGTGAGGAGGGACAGATGACCGACGAGGAATACGCACTCCGCGAGGAACTGATCAAGGCCTGCCAGGCAATGAACGGCCTTGGCATCAACAAGGGCACGTCCGGCAATATCTCGGTCCGTCATGGCGACGGATTCCTGATCTCGCCCACCGGCATCCCCTATGACCAGCTGACGCCCGAACACGTGGTGGCGATGACCTGGGATGCGACCTTCGAGGGCGACGTGCTGCCGTCGAGCGAATGGCGCTTCCACCGCGACATCCTGCAGGCGCGTCCCGACCTGAACGCCGTGGTGCACACCCATTCGACCAAGGCAACCTCCGTGTCGATCCTGGGCCGCGACATTCCCGCGATCCACTATTCCATCGCCGCCGCCGGGGGTGACAGCATCCGCTGCGCGCCCTACGAGATCTTCGGCTCGCAGGAACTGGCGGATCAGGTGGTCAAGGCGCTGGAGGGCCGCCGCGCCTGCCTGATGGAACATCACGGCGTCATCGCCGGTCATGTCTCCATCGCGCGCGCCCTCTCCCTCGCCGTGACGGTCGAGGAACTGGCGACGCAGCTGCTGCTCCTGCTGCCCATGGGCGAGCCGCCTGCCCTCTCCGAGGCGCAGATCGCCGAGGTGCTGGTGAAATTCAAGACCTATGGCCAGCAGAGCCCCGGCACGCTGGAAGGGCTGCGCAAGGCGTCCTGATCCATGACCCGCCTCCTGATCTGTCTCGACAGCGGCACCACGGCGGTCAAGGCTGCGGCCTTCGACCTCGCGGGGCATCTGCTGGCCTCGGCCGAACGGCCGAACACCGCGCTGCGCCGTGAGGGCGCGCGGGTCGAACAGGACATGGAGGCAAGCCGCGACCTCGCCATGGCGGTGCTGCGCGATGTGGCGGCGCAGGCGCAGGGCCGGCCCGAGGGGCTGATCCTCACCGGTCAGGGCGACGGGCTCTGGCCCGTGGATGCCGAGGGCCGCCCGGTGGGCAACGCCTTCACCTGGCTCGACGGGCGGGCCCGTGCGCTCGCCGCCGCCATGGCGCCCGCGCTGGACGCCATCGAGGCCGTCACCGGCGCCCGCCCCACCGCCGCCGCGCAATCGCTGCAACTGCTCTGGCTGCAACAGAACGCGCCCGAGAGGTTTGCCCGCATTGCCCATGCCCTGCGGCTGAAGGACTGGCTGTTCTACACGCTCACCGGCACATTGCTGGCAGAACCCACCGCCGCCCTGCCCGTCTGGGGCAGCTGGCGCAGCGGTGAGACCTCCCGCCTCGTGCAGGAGGCCCTCGGCCTGACCCGCGGGGTCGAGCTGCAACCGGCCTTCGCCCCCGTGGGCGAGGCCCGTGCCGCGCTTTCGCCTGCCGCCGCGGCGATCACCGGCCTGCCCGCCGGGCTGCCGGTGCTGCTGGGGCCCGGCGACGTGCAGTCCACGCTGATCGGCCTCGGCCTTGGCACACGGCCCGAGGTCACCCGCGCCTCGGTCTTCGGGACCAGCGCCATTCACGCCTGCCTGCTCGACGATCCCGACACGATGCCCGAGGCGCCGCGCGGGGCGATGGTGCAGAAATACGTGCTCGGCGAGGGCTACCTCTGCTTCCACCCCTGTTTCAACGGGGCGACGGTGCTGGCCCATCTGGGCGGCGTCTTCCGCGATCCGGCCACCCCGCATGAGCCCGCCTATTCCCCGCTGATCCTGCATCCCTTCCTCGAACCGGGGGGCGAACGCGCACCCTGGACCGACCCTGAGGCCTCCGGCGCGCTCTTCGGCCTGACCGCCGCCACGACGCCCGCGCAGATCGCCTGGGCCGGGCGCGAGGCGCTCGCCTTCGTGGCCTGCACGTCGCACGCGATGATGGGGGCCCCCGGCGGGGCGCTCTCGCTCGGCGGCGGGCTGGCGCGGGATGCGGCCTTCGCCCGCTTCCTCGCCACCTGCACCGGGGTGCCGGTGCTGCGCTCGCCCACCGCCCACGCCGGGCCGCGCGGCCTTGCGGCCATAGCGGCGACCCACCTGCTGGACGCCGGACAAGAGGACATCGCCCTGCACTGGATCGGCCCGGCGGAGGAGCGGCTGATGCCAGACACCGGCCCCGTCGCTGACTACGCGCAAGGCAAATACGCCGCCTTCCGGCAGCTCATCGACACGACCCGGCCCCATTGGGCCGTGCTTTCAGACCTCGCGGCCAAGGCCGCCCCCCTGCACGACAAGGAATACGCATGACCATCGGCGCCGACCTGCTTTGCGAAACCCTGCTGGCCAACGGGATCGACACCTGTTTCGCCAACCCCGGCACCTCCGAGATGCACTTCGTGGCCGCCCTTGACCGGCAGCCCCGGATGCGCTGCGTGCTGGGGCTCTTCGAGGGCGTGGTGACCGGTGCCGCCGACGGCTATGCCCGCATGGCCGAAAAACCCGCCGCCACGCTGCTGCACCTCGGGCCCGGCCTCGCCAACGGGCTGGCGAACGTCCACAACGCCAAGCGCGCGAACACGCCGATGGTGAACGTGGTGGGCGATCACGCGACCTATCACCTCGCGCTCGACGCGCCGCTGACCTCGGACATCGACAGCCTCGCCGCGCCGATGTCCCATTGGGTCGGCCGCGCCGACAGCCCCGACACCGTCGTGGACCGCACCGAGGAGGCCATCGCCGAGGCGATGACCGCGCCCGGTCGGATCGCCACGCTGATACTGCATGCCGATGCCTCCTGGGGCGCGGCGCAGCAGGCGGTGCCCGCTGCCCTGATCCCACCCGCGCCACTGCCCCCCGAGGCCGCGAAGATCCGCGCGGCCGCGCAGGCGCTGCGCAACGGCAAGAGCACCACGATCATCGTCTCCGGCAAGGCCCTGCGGGCCGAGCAGCAGGCAGTGCTGGACCGGATCGCCCGCAAGACCGGCGCGCGGCTGATCGCGCAGCAGTCGAACGGGCGGATGGAACGGGGCGCCGGCCGCCCGCTGCTTGACCGGGTGCCTTACAAGATCGAACTGGCGCTCAAGACCTTTGCCGAGACGGAACAGGTGATCCTGATCTCGGCCAAGTCGCCTGTCGGCTTCTTTGCCTATCCCGGCCAGCCCGGTAACATGCTGCCCGAGGGTTGCACCGTCATCGACATGGCCACCGGCGCCCATGACGTGCCCGCCGCCATCGCGGCACTGGCGGACGAGGTGGGCCTCGCGGACGCGCCCGCGGCCCAGCTGGCCGCGCGCGGGGCGCCCGACATGCCCACCGGCGCGCTGACCCCCGATGTCATCGCCGTGGCGCTTGCCCGCCACATGCCCGATCACGCGATCATCTGCGACGAGAGCGTCTCCTCCGGGCGGGACTTCTTCCGCACCACCTATGGCGCGGCCCCGCATGACTTCCTGCAACTGACCGGCGGGGCCATCGGCCTTGGCCTGCCCATGGCCACCGGCGCCGCCGTCGCCTGCCCCGACCGCAAGGTGATCTCGCTGCAGGCGGATGGCTCGGGCATGTACACGGTGCAGGCGCTCTGGACGCAGGCACGCGAGCGGCTGGACGTGGTCACCATCGTCTTCGCCAACCGGCGCTACAACATCCTGCATGGTGAATTGAAAGGCGTCGGCGCCGGGGACCCCGGTGAAAATGCACGCAAGATGCTGGATTTGGATGACCCGGCGCTCAACTGGGTGCAAATGGCAAACGGAATGGGGGTCGAGGCGGCCCGCGCCGACACCGCAGAGGGCTTTGCCGATCTGCTCACCGCCGCCCTGTCCCGTCCCGGCCCCTTCCTGATCGAAGCCATGATCTGAGGGATCGACACATGACCACCACCCGACGCATTCCGCATTGCAGCCACTGGGGCGCCTACACCCTGCTGGTGGAGGGCGACCAGATCACCGGGGTCGAGCCCTTCGCCGCCGATCCCGCGCCCTCGCCCATCATCCACTCCGCGCCGGAATGGGCGAAGGAAGAGCGTCGGGTGCTGCGCCCCATGGTGCGCGAGGGCTGGCTGGAGAAGCGTCTGGACAGCAACCGCCGCGGGCGCGGGTCGGAAAAGATGATCCCGGTCAGCTGGGACGTCGCCCTGTCGCTGGTGGCAGAGGAAATCTCCCGCGTGTCGCGGGACCATGGCAATGCCTCGATCTTCGCGGGCTCCTACGGCTGGACCAGCTGCGGGCGCTTCCACCATGCCTCGACCCTGCTGAAACGGGTACTGAACCTCGTGGGCGGCTACACCGGCCACCGCGACACCTATTCCATCGCCGCAGGGCCGGTGATCCTGCGCCACACGCTGGGCGACGATCAGGCCTGCGGCGGCGGAGCCAACACGCTCGATTCCATCGCCGAGAACACCGAGACCCTGCTGGTCTTCGGCGCGCTCTCACCCCGCACCGCGCAGAGCGAGGCCGGCGGCATCGGCACCCACCAGCTGGAAAAATTCCTCGCCCGGATGCAGGAGCGCGGCATCAAGGTGACCCTCGTTTCGCCGCTGAAGGACGACCTGCCCGAGTGGCTGGAGGCCGAGTGGTGGCCGATCCGCCCGAACACCGACGCGGCGCTGATGCTGGGCATGGCGGGCGAGATCGTGAAGACCGGTCGCGCCGATACCGCCTTCCTCGACCGCTACACCAGCGGGTCGGAGGAATTGCTGGCCTATCTCGACGGCCGCGCCGACGGCGTCGTGAAGGATGCCGACTGGGCCGCGCGCATCACCGGGCTGAAGGCCCCGGCGATCCGCGCACAGGCGGAGGCCATGCTGGCCTCCCGCTCGATGATCACCGTCAGCTGGGCGCTGCAACGGGCGCACCACGGCGAACAGCCGTTCTGGGCCGCCCTGGCGCTTGCCTGCGTCATCGGCCAGCTGGGCCTGCCCGGCGGCGGCGTGGGCTATGGCTACGGCTCTCTCGGCGGTGTCGGCTCCCCCATCGCGCGGGGCAAGTCGCCCGCGATGAGCAAGGGCCGCGACGTGATCGACAGCTTCATCCCCGTGGCCCGGATCACCGACCTGCTGCTGAACCCGGGGACGGAGTTCACCTACGAGGGCGAGACCCGCACCTACCCCGACACCCGCCTCGTCTACTGGGCGGGCGGCAACCCGTTCCACCACCACCAGGACCTCAACCGCCTGTCGGAGGCCTGGACCCGGCCCGAGACCATCATCGTGCAGGAGCCGATGATGACCCCCACCGCGCGGCGCGCCGACATCCTGCTGCCGGCCTCCACCTCGCTGGAGCGCAACGACATCGCGGGGGCGCGCCGGTCGGACTACGTGCTGGCCATGGGTCAGGCGATCCCGCCCGTGGGCGAGGCCCTGTCGGATTACGAGATCTTCTCGCGCCTTGCCGCCCTGCTGGGGGTCGAGGAGGCCTTTACCGAGGGCCGGGACGAGATGGGCTGGATCCGCCACCTCTATGACCAGACGCGGACCGATGCGGCAGAGCGGCTGGGGTTCGAGATGCCCGACTTCGACACCTTCTGGGCGCAGGGCCACACCCCCGCCCCGGTCGAGCGGCATCACACCTACCTCAAGGAATTCCGCGCCGACCCCGAGGCCGCCCCGCTGGCGACCGAAAGCGGAAAGATCGTCCTCGGCAGCCGCAAGCTGGCGGAACTCGACTACGACGACTGCTGGTCCCACGCCGCATGGATCGAGCCGGTCGAATGGCTGGGCAACGACACCAGTGGCGAGGCGCTGCACCTGATCTCGCACCAGCCCAAGGGGCGGCTGCATTCGCAGCTCGAAACCGGGGCTGCGAGCCTTGCCGAAAAACGCCATGGCCGCGAACAGCTGCGCCTGCATCCCGAGGATGCGGCCGCGCGCGGCATCAGCGACGGCCAGACCGTGCGGGTCTGGAACGACCGTGGCGATTGCCTCGCCACCGCCACGCTGACGACGGATCAGCGCGCGGGCGTGGCCGTCCTGCCCACCGGCGCGTGGTTCACCCCGCAGGCGCAGGGGCCGGAGCTGGCGGGCAATGCCAACGTGCTGACCGTCGACGTGGGCTCTTCCAAGTTCGGGCAGGGCTGTTCGGCCCATACCTGCCTGATCCGCGTGGCGCCCTACCAGGGCCCCGCCGGTGACGCGATCGAGACCTACCAGGCGGAGCTTCTGGCTGCCGCCGAAACCTGAGAAAGGACCAAGATGACCGAGACCCCGATCAGCCGCTTTCCGGTGCCGGAAATCGCCGACCTGCCGGAGGACATCCGCGAGAAAGTCCTCGCCGTGCAGGAGAAATCCGGCTTCGTGCCCAATGTCTTCCTGACGCTGGCGCACCGCCCCGACGAATGCCGGGCCTTCTTTGCCTATCACGATGCGCTGATGGACAAGAAGGAGGGTCTCACCAAGGCCGAGCGCGAGATGATCGTGGTCGCCACCTCGAACCTGAACCAGTGCCAGTATTGCGTCGTGGCCCACGGCGCGATCCTGCGCATCCGCGCCAAGGACCCGCTGATCGCCGACCAGGTGGCGATCAACTACCGCAAGGCGGCGATCACCGACCGCCAGAAGGCCATGCTCGACTTCGCCATGAAGGTCTGCGAGCGTGCCTACGAGGTCGGCGAGGAGGACATCGCGGTGCTGCACGGGCATGGATTCACGGATGAGGACATCTGGGACATCGGTGCCATCACCGCCTTCTTCGGCATGTCGAACCGGCTGGCCAACCTGACCAGCATGAAACCGAACCCCGAATTCTACAGCATGGGACGTTGAAAGATGGCAAAAGGCTACAAGCAGATGCTCGAGGAGGCCGACGCGATGGTGACCTCGGTCACCGCGGAGGAGATGGCAGGCAAGCTGGAGGACGAGGGCATCGTGCTGGTCGACATCCGGGACCCGCGCGAGCTGGAGCGTGACGGCATGATCCCGGGCGCAAGACACGCGCCCCGTGGTATGCTGGAGTTCTGGATCGACCCGGAGAGCCCCTACCACAAGGAGTGGTTCGCGGAGGGCAAGACCTATGTCTTCTACTGCGCCTCCGGCTGGCGGTCGCTGCTGGCGGCCCGGGTCGGGCAGGAGATGGGGCTGGACGCGCAGAGCCTGCGCGGCGGCTTCGGCGGCTGGAAGAAGGACGGCCACCCCACCGCCGAGAAGGAAAAGCGCAGCGCCTGAGGCTGCCGCCGGAGGCGCGGCGGGCTTGACGGCCCCGCGCCCCGGCGTTGAGCAACGAGAACGCCCCCGCCGCCCGTGCGGGGGTCGGCAGTTGGCCCCCGGGGCCACGAGGAGACCGGGCCAGACCGGTGGAGGAACAGATGACCAAATACGACGAGGGGCTCGCCCCCTGCCCGGCCAACCACCAGCCGATGACGCCGATCTCCTATCTGGAACGGGCGGCACTGACCTATCCCGACCACCTCGCCGTGGTCCACGGCAGCCAGCGGACCTCCTACGCGCAGCTCTGGGAGAACTGCCGCCGCCTCGCCTCGGCGCTGGTGCGCCACGGCATCGGGCGGGGCGATACGGTCTCGGTCCTGCTCTCCAACACGCCGCCCATGGTGGAGGCGCATTACGGCGTCGCCATGGCCGAGGGCGCGGTGCTGCATTCGCTTAACTACCGGCTCGACGCGCCGGCCATCGCCTTCCAGCTGGAGCACGCCGAGGCCAAGGTGCTGATCGTCGACCGCGAGTTCGCGACGCTGGCCGCCGAGGCGGTGGCGGGCCTCGAAAACCCGCCGCTGATCATCGACTACGACGATCCCGAGTATCCCGAGGATGCGCCCTATCCCAAGGGCCCGGCCATCGGGACGTGGGACTATGCCGATTTCCTCGCCTCGGGCGATCCCGCCTATGTCGCCCCGCCGCCCGCGGATGAGTGGGAGGCGATCTCGCTCAACTACACCTCGGGCACCACGGGCAACCCCAAGGGCGTCGTCCTGCACCACCGCGGCGCGGCTCTGATGGCGCTGAACAAGGTGATCCACGGCGAGATGGGCAAGCATCCGGTCTACCTCTGGACGCTGCCGCTCTTCCACTGCAACGGCTGGAGCTTCTCCTGGACCGTGGCGGTGCAGGCGGGCACCCATGTCTGCCTCCGCTGGGTCCGGGCCAAGCCGATCTACGACCTGATCGCCGAGCATGGCGTGACCCACCTCTGCGGCGCGCCCATCGTCATGTCGACGCTGCTCAACGCCGAGGAGGCCGACAAGCGGACCTTCCCGCAGGAGGCGATCTTCATCACCGCCGCCGCGCCCCCGCCCGAGGCGGTGCTGGCCGCCATGAAGGACGCGGGCTTCCGGGTGCTGCACCTCTACGGCCTGACCGAGACCTACGGCCCCGCCGTGGTGAACGAGTGGAACCGCGACTGGGACGCCCTGTCCCTGCCCGATCAGGCTGCCCACAAGGCCCGTCAGGGCGTGCGCTACCTCTCGCTCTCCGAGGCCGCCGTGCTGGACCCCGAGACGATGCAGCCGGTGCCCGCCGACGGCGAGACGCTGGGCGAGGTGATGCTGCGCGGCAACGTGATCATGAAGGGCTACCTCAAGAACGCGAAGGCGACCGAGGAGGCCTTTGCCGGTGGCTGGTTCCACACCGGCGACCTCGGCGTGATGCATGCGGATGGCTATATCCAGCTGAAGGACCGGTCCAAGGACATCATCATCTCGGGCGGCGAGAACATCTCCTCCATCGAGGTGGAGGAGGCGCTTTTCCGGCACCCCGACGTGTCGCTCTGCGCCGTGGTTGCGATGCCGGACGAGAAATGGGGCGAGCGGCCCGCGGCCTTCGTGGAACTGCGCCCGGGCCGCGTGCTGAGCGAGGCCGAGCTGATCGCCCATTGCCGGGGGTCGCTGGCGCATTTCAAATGCCCCGCGCGGGTGGTCTTCGACGATCTGCCCAAGACCTCGACCGGCAAGATCCAGAAGTTCGTGCTGCGCGAACGGGCCAAGGCCATGGCCGCGGGCGTGGCTGCGGAATGATGGCTGCGGAATGACGGACGCGGCGGCCGGGTTTCGGCCGCCTCTCTCCTGCGCAAGGCCCTCACGTGCTGCTGCGCGTCCGAGGCCCTGCCCGTTTTCTTCGAAGAAAACGGACCGGAATTTTTGAAAATTCCGGATCCCGCCTGAGACGTTGCACGCAGGCCTCGCGGAGGCAGTCCCCTGTCCCGTCACCGAGACCGTTCCGCGTGGAGAAGTCCGCTGCGCCGGATAAGCGCCGGGCAAGCGATGGCCCGGCTCAGGTCACTTCAACTGGCTGTCCTTCGATCCGCGACGGTTGATCCCGCCGCGCTGCGTTGCACGGCCGTCGCGCTCGTTCTGGCAGTCGATGCAGAGCTTCACCCCCGGGATCGCCACGCGGCGCTTCTCGGGGATCTCCTCCTCGCATTCGGCGCAATGGGTCAGGCTCTCGCCCACGGGGCCGCGGCGCGCCTGCATCCGCTTCAACTCATCGCTGATCGAGGCTTCGATCTGTTCGCTCACCGCGCCGTCGCGCGCCCATCCACCGGCCATGGCACCCTCCCGTGTCCCGGCGGGCAGCATAGCGCAGCCCACCGGCCAAGGTCAAAGCGTGGCACGCCCGCCCCCCGAAAGGCGCGGGCGAGACCAAAGGCGGGGGCGCAGGCCCAGTGTCAGGCCGCGTGCAGGACAGGCCCTCAGGCGGTGACGTCCACCACCACCCGGCCCCGGATCTTGCCCGCGACGATATCTGCGGCCAGTTGCGGCAGGTTGGACATCGGCTCCACATGGGCGATCTCGGCCAGCTTGGCGGTGTCGAGATGTTCTGCCAGCAGCGCCCAGGCCCGGTCCCGCTTGGCCTGCGGGGCCATCACGCTGTCGATCCCCAGAAGCGCCACGCCGCGCAGGATGTGCGGGGCGACCGACCCCGGCAGGTCCATCCCACCTGCAAGGCCACAGGCCGCCACGGCGCCGCCATAGCAGGTCTGCGCCAGCACGTTCGCCAGCGTGGTGGAGCCGACGGAATCCACCGCCCCCGCCCAGCGTTCCTTCTGCAGCACGCCGCCCGGTTCGGCCAGATCGGCGCGGGCGACAAAGCCGCTGGCGCCGAGGCCTGCGAGGTAGTCATGGGTCTCGGGCCGGCCGGTGGCCGCCGTGACAGTATAGCCCTTGGCCGAGAGCAGGCTGATCGCGGTGGAGCCGACGCCGCCCGCCGCCCCGGTCACCAGCACCTCGCCACCGCCGGGCTGGATCGCGCCCCATTGCTCCAGCGCATCCACGCAGAGCGCGGCGGTATAGCCCGCGGTGCCGATCGCCATGGCCTGTTCCATGCTGAAGGCCTCGGGCAGACGTGTCAGCCACTCGGGTTTGAGCCGCTGGTACCGGCTGTAGCCGCCCCATTCCGTCTCCGACAGGCCCCAGCCGTTCACCACGACCTTGTCGCCCGCCTTCCATGCCGGGGAGGCGCTTTCCACGACGGTCCCGGCAAGGTCGATCCCCGCCACCATGGGGCGGCGGCGCGCGATGCGGCCCTTGCCGCTGACCGCCAGCCCGTCCTTGTAGTTCACGGTCGAATAGGCGATCTCGACCAGCACCTCGTGCTCGGGCAGATCGGCCAGCGTGATGTCGGCAAAGCCCGCCCTGGGCTTGCCCTCGACATCAGTGATCATCATGGCGCGAAAGGTTTCGCTCATTTCCGTTTTCCTCCCGGAATAGATCTCTTGGTGATATCTCAGCCAGTGCGCCCGGCGGCGCGCCGGTCGAGCGTGGCATTCAGCAGGTCGCGCATCCCCTCGAGGTGACGTCCCATCAGTTCTGCGGCACGGGCCCCCTCGCCCGCCGCGATCGCCTCGGTGATCTGGTCGTGCAGGTCGACCGAGCGGCGGCGCTCATGCTCGCGGTAGATCAGCATGTTGGTCACGGGGATGAAGCTTTCGATCACCGCGTACATCATCAGCTTGAGCGGCTGGTTGTGCGTCGCCTGCACCAGCGCCCGGTGGAACCGCACGTCGGAGGCGCAGAAGTCCTCGTCGCGCAGGCTCTCGTCCCGTTGCAGGGCAACCTCGGCCCGCAGCGCGGCGAGGTCCTCCTCGGTCCGGGCGGCGGCGGCAAGGCGGCAGCAGACGGCCTCGGTCTCGGCCCGGGCGGTCAGCATCTCCTCCACGTCGATATCGCCCGTGCCCACCAGCAGCGTGGCGGCATCGGCAATCGCCTCTCCCAGCCCCTGCGGATCGGGACGCGAGACGAAGGTGCCCCCGGCGGGGCCGCGGCGCGAGCGGATCAGGTTCTGGGCCGCAAGGATCTTGAGCGCCTCGCGTATCGTGGGCCGCGACACGCCGAAATGCTTCGCGAGGTCCTCCTCGTTCGGCAGCCGGTCATCGACCTTGAGCTGCCCGTCGCGGATCGCGGCGCGCAGCTGGTCGGCCACCTGCCGCGACAGCCCGTCCCGGACGATCTCTCCGGTCTGCAAGCCCGTCTGCAATCCTGTCTGTAGCCCACTGCCGAGCGCCATGGCGGTCCCCCTCTCAAGCGACTCGGAGGCTAGCACCGCGCGCAAAAGATTAAAAGGTTTGACAAATAGATTAATTCTGCGACCGTCGTTGCGTTGCCCATCACAGGTCCTGGGGAGGAGCGGATGACAGAGGTACTGAGCGGGGTCGAGGAGGCCCTGATCGAACGGCTGGGCGCGGTGCTGCCGCCGCAGGCCCTGCTGACCGGAGACAGGATCGACCCGCGCTATCAGGAGGACCGGCGCGACCGCGTCTCGGCCCGGCCCCGCTTCGTGCTGCGGCCCGCCACGACGCAGGAGGTCTCCGACGCGCTGCGGCTCTGCGATGCGGCCGGGCAGCGCGTGGTGGTCCATGGCGGGCGTACCGGCCTGTCGGGGGCGCATCGCATCGTGCAGGGCGAGGCCGTCCTCTCGCTGGAGCGCATGACCGCCGTCGGCCCCGTCTCGACCGAAAGCGCCACCGTGCTGGCCGAGGCCGGTACCCCCCTTCAAGCCGTACAGGAGGCCGCAAGTGCGGCCGGGTTCACCTTCGGCGTGGACATCGGCGCGCGCGGTACCGCCACCATCGGCGGCAATATCGCCACCAACGCGGGCGGCATCCGGGTGCTGCGCTACGGCATGTTCCGCGCACAGGTGGCCGGGCTGGAGGCGGTGCTGGCCGATGGCACGATCCTGTCGGGCCTGCGCGGGCTGGAGAAGGACAACAGCGGCTGCGACCTGAACCAGCTCTTCATCGGCAGCGAGGGCACCATGGGCGTGGTGACCAAGGCCCTGCTGCGCCTGCACCCGGCCCCGGCGGATGCCATGAACGCCCTCCTCGCCGTGCCCTCGCTGGAGGCGGCGCTGAGCCTTCTGCAACGGCTACGCGCGGCACTCGGCCCCCGGCTGACCGCCTGCGAGGTGATGTGGCCCGGCGCCTATTTCGGCATCTGCCGCCATCAGGGCCGCACCCCGCCCCTGACGACCGAGGCCCCCTTCTACCTTCTGGCCGAGAGCCAGTCCCCCACGCCCGGCGGCGCGGCGGACGGTTTCCTCGACACGCTGATGGAGGGGATCGAGGACGGGCTGGCGCTGGATGCCGTCGTCTCGCAGTCCCTCAAGGAATACGAGACGCTGTGGGAGATCCGCGACGGCGGGGCGGAATTCGTGCGTCATCTCGACAATACGGCGAGCGGCGACATCTCGGTCCCGCTGACGCGGATGGCCGACTTTGCCGTGGCCAGCCAAAAGGCGGTGCGGGAGGTCGATCCGGGGGCGGCGTTCTACATGTTCGGCCACATCGGCGACGGCAACCTGCACTACGTCTTCACCACCACGCGGAAGGAGGCGGCGCTGGACCGGCTCTATCACGTGGTGGCGGAGCATGGCGGCGCGATCTCGGCCGAACACGGGATCGGCGTGGACAAGAAGCCGTGGCTTCCCCTCGCCCGCAGCGACGGCGAGATCGCGGTGATGCGGCGGCTGAAACGGGCGCTGGACCCGAACGGCATCCTGAACCGCGGGCGGATCTTCGACCTCTGAGGGGCTGGCGGGGCGGGAGCGTTCCGCCGCGCCTCGCCACCGCAGTCACGCACTGCACCGGGTCCCACGCGAGGCCGCGCAGGGCCGCGCCCCCTGCCCGGACCTGTTCCGGGGGTCAGCCGGACCGTGTCCCATGCCCGGCCCGGCATCGACGGACGTCGTGCCCGACCGCGCTGGCCCGATGGCTCGCCCTCAGGCGGTCTGCGCCAGCCTCTCGCCCTCGTTCTCGCCCAGCAGGTCCTCCACCAGCCGCGCCCAGCCGTCACGGGTGGGCCGCGCCGTGGCAAGGCTGCGGTCGATCTCGGGGCGCTCTGCCTCCGTCAGCCGGGCGATGGCATCGGTCCAGGCCTCCTCGCTCAACTCCGTCACCGGGGTATTGCCGCGCGCCGCCTGATCCTTCAGCCCGTCCACGCGGGACATCAGCACGGGGCGACCGGCGGCATTGGCCTCCAGCGCGACGAGGCCATAGGGCTCCCACCGCGAGGGCATGGCGATGGCGTCGCAGGCGGCATAGGCCTCCTCGGGGCGGGCGGTGAAACCGGGGAAGAGGATGCGCGGATCGCCCGCGGCGAGCGTCTCCAGTTCCGCCCGCGCCGCGCCCTCGCCAAAGAGTGCCAGCCGCAGGAACGGATCGGGCAGCGACCGGAAGGCCCGGATCAGCACGTCGAACCCCTTCTGGGTCTCGAACCGCCCCACGGCGCCCAGCACCCGCACCGGGCCGCGCGGGGCCTCCAGCGCGGTACAGGGGGCAAGGTCGACACAGGGCGGGATCACGTCGAGCGCCTGCGCCCGCACCAGCCCGCGCCGCTCCATCCAGCCGGCCTGAGCCGCGCTCACCGCCACGACCCGGTCGAAGAGCGCATAGGCGCAGCGCAGCAGGTGGTGGAAGCGGGTGCGGTGGGTGACATTTGCGGCGGTAAACCCCTCGGAATAGCTGTGCTCCACATGGACCAGCGGCAGGCCGGAGTGACGCGCCCGCAGGGCCATCAAACCCGGCAGCCCGCGCCACGTGATCGCGAGATGCGAGACGATCATGTCGGCGTCGATCCCGGCGCGCGCAGGCGCATGGCGCGGCACGACGCAGACCTGATGGTCGGCGATGCGGGCCATCTGCGGGTCCTGCCGCAGGAAATCGAGGTAGCGGGTCACGCCGCCAGCAGTGGTGTCGTCAACGAGATGGGCAATGCGGATCATGGGGTGTCCTCCGACGGGCAGATCAGGTGGCGCGGCGGCCGGCGACGCGGGCCAGACGGGCGATGGCGTTGGGGCCGAGGGCAGCAAGCACCCCGGCGGCGAGCGTGGTGGTGGCGGTCTTCACCGGCTCGCGCAGCAGGGCGCGCGGGCTGGCGGCCCATGCGGCCCGGGTGCGGCGCAGCGCCTCGGCCCCGTCGCCGGAGCTGATCGCCCGACGGGCGAGGTAGCGGTGCTGGAAGGCCCGGGCGGCGGGGGCATGGGCGGCCACGAAACCGGGCGCGAGGCGCGACAGCTTGGCCACCACGGCCTCCCACGTCTGGTACTGCCGCGCGATCCCGGCGGAGAGCCCGCCCGGCACGACCCGGTAGCGGGTCAGCAGGCCCGGCACGCCCTCCACCTCCCAGTCGGTGGTCAGCATCAGGCGCATCCAGCACTCGATATCCTCGGACTGGCGGAAGCGTTCGTCGAACCACCAGTCGCGGCTCTCCTCGTAGGCGGGACGGAAGGCGATGGCATTGAGCGCCGCGCGCCGCAGCACGGCGGCAGAGCCGTTGCCCACCGGGTTGCGCTGGAACACATGGGCCGCCGTCACGCCGCGCAGGCGCGGGCGCTGCGCAAGGCCCATCGGGCGGCTGGCGGCGTCGATCAGTTCCGAGCCGGAGTAGCTGAGGCCGACCTGCGGGTTGGCCTCCAGATGCGCCACATGGGCGGCCAGCTTGGTCGAGCGCCAGAGGTCATCGCTGTCGCAGAAACCGATATAGGCCCCCCGCGCAGCATTGATCCCGGTGTTGCGCGCCCCGGCGAGGCCCCGGTTGGGCTGCTGGATCACCCGGATGCGGGGATCGCCCATGGCGCGGACCACGGCCAGCGTCCGGTCGTGGGAGCCATCGTCGACCACCACGATCTCGAAATCCGTGAAGGTCTGCGCCAGCAGGCTCTGAAGCGTCTCACCGATGGTTTCGGCGACGTTGTAGGCGGGCACCACGATCGTGGCGCTGGGGGTGCGGTTGGACATCGGAAAGCCTCCTCTCGGTGGGTGAGTAGTTCAGTGGGAAAAGAGCGCCCGGCGCAGGGTCCGCGGCATCAGGGGGGCGGCGGCGGCACAGGCGAAGGTCAGCCCGCCGCGCCTGAGGTCGGAAAAGAACCCCAGCGGGCTGAGGCAGGCACCGCGCAGCGCCAGCCGCAGTGCCTCACGTGCGGGGGCATCGGTGCGCAACGCCCGGCGGGCGAGGTAGCGCAGGTGGATCGCCTCGGCCCGCGCATCGGGGCGAAAGCCGAGCTGCGCCGCCGTGGCCAGTGCTGCCTCGCGCCCCAGCCGCATCTTCTCCAGATCGGCGGAGAGGCCGGTGGGCGAGGTCCGGTAATGCACCAGCAGTCGGTCCAGCCCAATCACCCGGTGGCCGAGGCCCGCAAGGCGGATCAGCCATTCGAGGTCCTCGTTGTGCACCATGGCCGGGTCGAAGCCGCCCGTGGCCGTCAGCACGCGGGTGCGGACGCAGAGGTTGGACATGGTGCAGACCGGGTTTTCCCCCATGAGCTGCGGTACGGTCAGCAGGCCCCTCGGCACGGTCGAGAGCGTGCGCGAGCCGCGCGCGTCGAAGAAGGCGATCTGCGCATAGGCCGCGTCCACGTGACGGTCGGCAAAGACCGCGCGCATGCAGGCCAGCTTGGCCCGGTCCCAGAGGTCGTCGGCATCGCAGAAGGCCACCACCTCGCCGCCCGCCAGCGACATGGCGAGGTTGCGGGCGGTGCTGGGCCCCTGCCCCGGATTGCGCATCACCCGGATGCGGGTGTCACGGCGGGCATAGGCAAGCGCCAGCGACCAGCTGCCATCGGAAGAGCCGTCATCGACGATCAGCGCCTCCCAGTCGGCGTCGGTCTGGGCCAGCAGGCTGTCGAGCGTCTCGCCAAGGGTGGCGGCGGCGTTCAGGCAGGGGATGAGGATCGAGAAATACGGCATGTCAGGCCCTCCGGATCAGCGGGGAATGCAGGGTCGCCAACAGCACGGGCAACGCACTTGCGGCCTGGGTGACGACGGCGACGGCGAGGTAGCCCCAGGCGAGCGCGGTCAGGCCGTGCGGCGCCATGAGGGCGGTATTGGCGATCAGCGCGGCGGTCATTGCCAGCGTGACGGTGAATTCGCGCTGCGGGCGACCCTCGGCGCGCAGGTATTGCGCCACGGCGGACCAGATCACGCCCGGGATCGCCGCAAGGCAGAGGATCGAGACCACCTTGGCCAGCCCGGCCCACTGGTCCCCGAAGAGCACGGGCACGTAGAGCGGCGCGGCAAAGGCCTGCAGCACGACCACCGGGGCGATGATCCCGACCGAGAGCATCAGGGCGCGGCGCAGCTCCAGCCCGCGGTCCGCGGCGGCGCAGAGCGAGGGGAAGAGCGCGACGGAGAGCGCCTGGGAGAAGGAATTCGCAAGGCCGAGGCCCGCGTTGAAGGCCATGAAGTAGAGCCCCAGCACCTCGGGGCCCATGAGCAGGCCGACGACCAGCTTGTCCGCCTGCAGCCGCAGCGCCTTGACCAGTTCAACCCCCAGCACGGCCCAGCCGTAGCGGGCGAAGGGCGCCAGCGGCGCGGGCGCGACACTGCGGTCCGGGCGCCAGGGGTGGAGGCGGCGCATGGCGATCAGCCAGATCGGCGCGGCCAGCAGCCGCGGCAGCACCAGCGCCAGCGGCCCGGGCAGCACCAGCACCAGCACGGCGGTGGCGATATTCGCCCCCACCACCTGACCGGCGGCAATGGCCGCGGTCTGGCGCATCTTGCCCGCCCGCATGGCGAGCGCACATTGCACCAGCCCGCGCGGCATGAAGAGGTATTCCCCCGCGAGGATCGCGATCAGGGCAAAGAGCAGCGCCTCGCCCCCGGCCAGCCAGAGCGCGGCGCCGAGGACCATCTGAAGCCCGAAGAGCCCGAGGCACCAGCCGTCGAAGATCCGCCGCGCGGTGCGGCAGGTGGCCTCCAGTTCGCCCCGCGGGGCGGCGATGATGCGCTGATTCACCCCGGTCTCGGTCAGGGCCTTGAGGATATCGGCGGCGGCCATGGCGGCGGCGGCGATCCCGATGGCGCCCGCGTCCAGCGTTCGGGCGACTGCCACGACCACCAGCAGCCGCGACGCCTTGGCTGCCACTTCGGACAGGCAGTAGGCGAGAAGGTGACGGGCGAAATGTCCCGTGCAGCGGTCGGTGATCATGGCAGTCGGCTCCTTTGCGGCGCCCACCGTGTGGGGGGTGGGTATGGGCGCTGAGACAGGTCTAACAGCGCCCCGCCCGTCCCGCTTCCGCGCGGGCGGCGAGGAGACACGCCCCAAAGGTCAGCACCCTATCCCCTTGGATAGGCAGTGCGATCCGCCCGCGCGTTGGACGGCTGAGGGCGCCGCGCGGTATCCAGGGCACAGATATTCACGCCCATCAGAGGAGGCAGCCATGCCCCGCAAGACCATCGGAAAGGCCCCCGTGAAGGGTCTCGCCCTGATCGCGCTCGGCGCGCTGGCCGCCTGCGCCGCACCGCCCCAGGCGCGCAACATCGAACCCGTCGCACAGGGCGACGGCTACCAGGCCCAGTACCGGGAGTTCGAAGTCAGCCGGAATGCCGTGAGCTTCCTGCGCGCGCCGGACATGAACGCCGCCAAGTGCCGCCCGCCCATCGGCGGGGCCGCGTACACCGGCGGCGGCAAACTGGACGGCGACGCCTATGCGCTGCGCGGCGAACTGCTCTCGCGCGGGGATCTCGTCGACTTCCGCCTGCCGCAGGACGAGACCTTCTCGGGCGATTACGTCGTCTCGCGCGATGGCACGCTGAAGCTGCCCTTCCTGCCCCCCATCGCCGCCGCCGGTCGCCGCCCCGAGGCGGTCGCCAGCGACATCCGCCGCGCCCTCGTCGCGGGCGGGCACTACGGGAGCGAGCCGGTGACCTCGCTCCTGATCCTCGACTTCGCACCGGCCCGCGTCGCGGTCTCCGGCGCAGTGTTCGAGCCCCATCCGATCGATATCGGCGGCGTCTCGGGCGACCAGGTGGACAGCCGGCGGCAGGCCGCCTTCGGGGCCTCGACGGAACAGCGCAACCTCTCGGTCGCGCTGCGCAACGCGGGCGGCATCCGGCCCGATGCGGATCTCTCGGCGGTGAAGCTGACCCGCGAGGGGCGGAACTACACGCTCGACCTGCGCGGCGCGATCCGGGGCGAGATGTTCGAGGACATCATGCTGATCACCGGGGACGAGATCCACGTGCCCTCCCGTGGCTGCTTCCAGGATGACCTCGTGGTGCCCGGCCCGATCAGCCCGCCCGGCGTCTCGCTCTTCCTGTCGAACCTGACCCAGCCCGCCACCGGCAACGCCATCTCGGCCATCGGCCAGACCGTGCGCGAGGTGCCCTACGGCACCCGCTACATGCAGGCGGTGGTAGATGCGAACTGCGTCGGCGGGGCGCGGGTCTCCAGTGCCGCCCGCTCTGCCGCGCTCTTCTCGCGCAACCCGGTGACGGATGTCTCGGTGGTGATCGAACGGCCCATCGAGCAGATGCGCGCTCGCGCCGACCGGGACGACTACGACCCCTACCTGCTGCCGGGCGACAGCATCGCCTGCTATGACAGCGGCATCACCAACGTGACCGAGATCGGCCGGGTGCTGGGAGTGATCGGCGCCGTGGCGATGCTGCCCTGAGCGGGTGAGATAAAAGAGGCGAGCAGAGGCTGGCGGCGGGGTTCCCGTCGCCAGTTTCGTTTGCGTCAGGGGGATACGGCATCAGCCGCTTCGGAAGCGGGCCTCGGGACGGGCGGGTTCAGGACGGGTGCCCCATGGCTGGCCGCATCGGAACGGGGCACACCGGACCGCGCCGCTCGGGGCGGTTCATTCCGTTGGAGGCCGCCCTATCGGACAGCCCATGACCGCCGTGGGCGGCTCCCCCGCCCCTCAGCCCCGCCCGACCGCGAGGGCCAGACCGTCCACCACCGCCGTGAAGGCCTCGGCGCTGCGCACCTCCGCGCCCGGCATCAGGGCGCGGGCCTCGCGCGCAACGAACCCCATGAGGCTGGAGCCACCGACGAGGATGATATCCTGCACCTCCTCCGCGCGCACACCCGCCCGGGCCAGCGTCTCGACCATCGCCTCGCTCAGGGCGGCGCCATGGGGCGCCATGGCGGCGTCGAGCCCCGCCACCGTCACCGGCGCGGCAAGGCCCTTCTCGATTTCGCCCATGCGGATCTCGCCCGTGCCCTCGGGCCCGTTGGCCGCGATCTTGCCCTTCTCCACCGCGAAGGCGAGGCCGTGGCCCAGTTCCTCCTCCACCACGTCGCGGAAGCGCTCGATCTTCTCGGGCTCCACGGCGAGGCGCAGCATGTCCTTGGCCAGACGCCGGGTCTCGGGGGTGTAGACGAAGGGGATCTTGGCCCATGTGGCAAGGTCGACGTAGGGCGCGCGGGGCACAGGCAGCAGGCCGCTGCCCATCTCGCGCCGCAGTTCCGAGCCGAGGCCGAGCAGCGGCATGGCATGGGCGAGCGAGACAGACTGGTCGAAATCTGTTCCGCCGAGGCGGATACCGTGGCTGGCGATGATCTCGGGCTGGTCGGCGGAGGTGCGGAAGACGGTGAAGTCCGAGGTCCCGCCGCCGATGTCGACGATCAGGCCGAGCCGCGCGCCGCCCGCAAGGGCGTGGCTGGCCAGCACGGCGGCCTCGGGTTCGGGCAGGAAGTCGACCTCCTCGAACCCGGCGGCGAGGTAGCAGGCCCTCAGGTCGGCCTCCGCCTGCGCGTCCTTCTCGGGGTCGTTGGAATGGAAATGCACCGGACGGCCCGAGAGCGCGCGGCGGAAGGTCAGCCCGGTGGCGGCCTCGGAGCGGGTGCGCAGTTCGGCGAGGAAGGCGGTGATCACCTCGGCCAGCGTGCGCCGCTGCCCGCCGATCAGGCGCTTTTCATGCAGCAGCGGCAGGCCGAGCACGCTTTTCAGCGCACGCATGTAGCGCCCCTCCTCGCCCGCGATCAGCGCCTCTGCGGCGGCGGTGCCGATGCGCATCCCGCCGCTCGCGGGGAAGAAGACCGCGGTCGGCAGCGTGTCGCCGCCGCGCTCGATCGGGATGCGGTAGATGCCGCCATTGTAGGGCAGCGCAACGGCCGAGTTGGAGGTGCCAAAATCGATTGCCAGACGGTCCATGCCATGCCCCCTTCTGCGGAAAGGTCCCGGCTTACGGGGAACCCGGGCGAGGTGCAAGCGGGATCCGGCGGCGGTGGACTGGACGACCCCGAGGTGGCCTGCGCGGCGCCCTGCACGGGGCCGATCGGACGGGACCGGGGCCTGCATCAGAGCTCACCGGCTCACGCGGGCGACGGCGGGCCCGATGCCCCCCTCCATGCCTCGTCCGGGCCGCGGTCGCCCCGACGACAGGTCCGTCACGCGGCCGCGCGCCAGTGCTCCAGCTCGGCGCGGGTCTCCGCCCAGAGGGGGCCAAGCGCCGTCAGCGCCTCCGGCTGCACCGGTTGGCCCTGTTTCGCGCGGGTCTCGATCGCGGCGAGGGCCGCGCGCAGCGCGCCCAGACCGAAGGCCGCGCAATTGCCCGCGCATTGGTGCACCGTGGCCGCCAGGGCCGGATCGTCTGGCGCGGTGACGACGAGGGCATCGATGGTGGTGTCGATCTCGGCCACCACGCGGGCCAGCATCTCGTCGCGCCGCGCCTCGGGCAGCCCGTCCCAGAGCGTGCCGATCTGCGCCCGGTCCAGCAGGCCCTGCGCCCGGGGTGCGGCAGGCGCGGTGGGGCGCACCGCCCCCTCGTCCACCGCCGCGGCCAGCGTGCGCAGCAGTTCCGCCCGGTCGATGGGCTTGGCGATGCAATAATCGATGCCCGCGGCCCGGAACGAGGCGATCTCCTCCGGCAGCGCATGGGCCGTCACCGCGATGATCGGACGGTCGGCCGAGGCACCGCGGCCGGCCCGGATGCGCCGCGCGGCCTCGGGCCCGTCCATCACCGGCATGGAGATATCCATGAGGATCGCGTCAAAGGCGCGGCTCTCGGCCCATTCCACGCCGGCACGCCCGTTCACCGCCTCGGTCACGGCGTGGCCCTCGGCCTCCAGCATCTGGCGCGCGACGAAGCGGTTGATCTCGTTGTCCTCCACCAGCAGCAGGTCCAGCGGCCGCAAGGCGGGGGCTGCGGGCTCTGCCGCCTCGGCCTCCGGCAGGGTGGCCTCTGCCCCCACGGGAATGCGCAACCAGAAGAGCGAGCCTTCGCCCGGTTCGCTTTCCACCCCGATCTCGCCGCCCATGAGCTTGGTCAAACGCCGCGCGATGCCAAGGCCGAGGCCCGTGCCGCCCGCCTGACGGGCATAGGAGCTGTCCAGCGTCTCGAAGTCGTGGAAGATCCGCTCGATGTTCTCGGGCGCGATGCCGATGCCGCTGTCGATGACGCGAACTTCCAGCATCTCGCCCCCCTTCAGCACCTCGACCTCCACGTCGACAGAGCCCCCGCGGGTGAACTTCACCGCGTTGCCCACGAGGTTGAGGAGCACCTGCCGCAGGCGCCGGGCATCGCCCGTGGCCACCGCGCGCGCCGGTCCCGCCCAGGACCAGCCGAGGCTGTTGCCCGCGGCAGAGGCCAGAGGCGCCGCCGTCTCGATCACCCCGTCGAGCAGCCGGGCCACGTCGAAGGGCTTGCGCTCGGCGGTCATCTTGCCGGCTTCGAACTTGGAAAGCTCCAGCACGTCGTTCACCAGCCCCAGCAGCAGGTGCCCCGAACTGTCCATCCGGTCGAGCAGATCGCTCTGCCGTTCGGTCAGGCTGTGATCGCGCAGCAGCTGCATCGTGCCCAGCATCCCGTTGAGCGGCGTGCGCATCTCGTGGCTCATGACGGCGAGGAACTCGGCCTTGGCACGCTCCCCGGCGAGGGCGCGGTCACGGGCGTCGGTCAGCCCCTCCTCCGCCTGTTTCCGGCGCGAGATGTCGCGGACGTAGATGATGTAGAGCGGCCCGGCCTCGGCCCGCGCGATGGAGAGCTCGGCCGGGAATCGGCGCCCCGCCGCATCGGTGGCGGTGGCTTCGAAGTGGCTGGCCCCCTCGCCGGGCGCACCGCCGCTTTCGAGGAAGGCCAGCAGCCCGGTGCGCATCCGGGCGGCGTCGTCGCCGGGGAAGATCAGGTTGATCGCATTGCGGTGCCTGGCCGCCGCGCGGGAATAGCCGAACATCGCCTGCGCACGCGGGTTGAATTCGCGGATATTGCCGGCGGCATCGCTCACCACGATGGCCTCGGGCGAGGTTTCGACGATGGTGCGGGTGCGTTCGCCCGCGCGGCTCAGCTCCAGCGCGCGGAACTCGGCAATCCGGGACAGACGCCAGAGCACCCATGCAATCAGCACGAGGCCCGCGAAGAGACACCCCAGCACGGCGGCAAGCGCAATCAGCGTGCGCATGACCCCTTCGCGCCGGGCGTCCGACAGCTCTGCATAGGCCGAGAGCCCGGCCAGTGACAGGGCCCGCACCTCGCCAGAGATCGTCGTGGCGCGTTCTGCGAGGCCCGGCAGGGCCGCCTGCAGCGCGGCATCGGGCCCGTCGATCAGCGGCACCGTGTCGTCGAGGAAGCCCGCGATGCGCTGCCGGGGCGCGACATAGGCCGGGTCCGCGCGCAGGGCGCGGTAGACATCACCGCGCTCCAGCGAGGTGACGCGGCTGTAGAAGATATCGAAGCGGCGCCGGACCTGATCCAGCGCCTCGGGCTCCATCTGGGCGTGTTCCACCGCGAGGCGGAAGCGCAGGAATTCGACGTCGGTCTGGGACAGGCTCCACTGGAGGTTGTCGGAGTTCGCACTGCTGAGCGCCTCGATCTCGCGCAGGACGAAGAGCGCCATTCCCATGACGAGGGCAACGCAGATCACCAGCGTGCCCAAGGCCAGCCCGGCGCGCGCCCGCGACCGGCGGCGGCGCGCGGCAAGGGCCTCTTCGGGCGTCGGCGGGATCACGGGATCAACCATTCAGGGGCAGCCATTCAGGGTTCAGCCTGCGCGGGATCGCGCAGGGCGGGATCAGTCGGCCACCTCGATCCGGTCGAGCTGCCAGATCGCGCGGGAATAGGTCACCTCGTTCTGGAACCCCGGGTTGCCGTCGAAGGGATAGACCACCCAGAGCGGCCCCTTCTCGCGCAGGGACATGGGCGCACCGTTCTGCAGGTAGGCCACGATCGGGCCGCCCTCGATCCAGTCGCTGTCAGGGATCTTCACGGCGTAGTCGTTGACGGCGGTTGCGGCGAGGCTGTCGGCCTCGGCGCCAACGGTCTCCATCAGCGTCTTGAGCGGCACGCCGGTGAATTCCTGCGGGCCCTCGGTCCAGATCGTCGAGGTGGTGAAGGTGACCGGGTCGAGCGTCTCCAGCATGGCGCGGTCGAACCGGGCGGCATCCCCATCGTTGGTCTGCGTGATCTCGCCGGTGATGGTCAGCAGCACCTCGCCCGTGGGGGCGGGCAGCGTCTCGGCCGCAAGGGTCTGCGGCAGGGCGAGGATGGCGAGCGTGGCCATCTGCGTGAGGGTCCGGGCGATCATGTCATGTCCTCCGTGGGGATGCCTTGCGTGAGCGGTGGTGTGCAGCCGTTATCCCATCCTTGGGGCCGCAGGTCGCCAGAGCATCCGGGCAGTGGATATATCCGAACGGATAGGCGGGACGGGATCAAGGGTGTTGTGCGGTGGGGGCAGCTCTGCTTTCGCCACCGTGGGGCGGGTCGAGGTGCGTGAAGGGGGCCGCAGGAAGCGGCGGCGCGTGCCCTCAGCCCGCGACGGGGCAGCGGCCTCCACCGTGGCGCTGGTCGAGGTCGAGACGCGTGGAGATGGCCGGGGGACGGGACAACCGCCCCATCAGCCCGCCCCGTCAGCCCGCGGTGGAGGCAGCAGCCTCATGGGGCAACGCAGCAACGCCGCCCCGGGGCACGGGACGGCGCGGCCCGGCCTCACGGCCGGGCTCGTGCTCTCCGGACAGCCGCCCAGGGGCCGAGACACGGAGGGCGGCGGCCCGCTCTCCGCTGCGTCTGCGGCGCTCAATAGGCCCCGCGCCCGCCGAGGATCGCGCGGAAAGTCATCGCGATCAGGATCAGGTTCAGAAGCGGCCCACGGGCGCGGACATAGGCCAGGTCCATGTCGATCATCTTGTCAAAGCCGATCTCCGCCCGGCCCGAGACCTGCCAGACCCCGGTCAGCCCCGGCTTCGCCGCCAGCCGGCCAAGCGCCCGCGCAGGATAGGCGGCAACCTCGGAAGGCAGCGCGGGGCGCGGGCCCACTACCGACATCTCGCCGCGCAGGACGTTGAGGATCTGCGGCATCTCGTCAATCGAGAATCGCCGCAGCAGGCGCCCCACCCGCGTCACCCGCGGATCGTTGCGCGCCTTGAAGCAGATCCCGTCCCGGTCCGACTGCGCCAGCAGCGCCGCGCGGCGCGCCTCGGCGTCGACATGCATCGAGCGGAACTTGAACATGGTGAAGGTCCGCCCGTCCCGGCCCACCCGGGTCTGGCGGAAGAAGACCGGCCCGCGGCTTTCGGCCCGGATCGCCGCGGCCACCAGAAGCCCGGCAGGCGCCAGCAACACAAGCGCCCCGCCCGCAAGGCAGAGGTCCATCGCCCGGGTTACCACTGCCTGCGCCGGGGTCTGGCGCAGCGCCTGCACCGCGGCGCGGGCGAGGAAGACCCCATTGCCCAGGAGATAGCGCCGGGCCATCCGCTTCGGCTCCATCGCCAGCCGCCAGACCCATTCCATCCGCGCCCTGCGCACTGCCGCGGGTGCACGGGTCACCCGCCCCGCGAGGAAGTCGAAGAGCGCGCCCACCCCCAGGGTCAGGCGGGGCTCCAGCCGGGCAGCATTGCGGGCAAGCCAGAGGTCCTGCAACGGTACCCCGGCGGCGACCAGCAGGATATCGGGACGCGCGGCATTCACGGCGGCGACGGTGGCGGCCTCGTCGGCCATGCCGTCATAGCCGTCGCGCACCCCCACGACCCGCAGGCCGGGGATCGCGAGGCAGAGCCGGTCCGCCGCCGCCTGCGCCACGCCCGGACGCGCGCCCAGCAGGTAGACGCTCATCCCCCGGGCCGCGGCCGTGCGCAGCAGTGCGGGGGTGAAATCGGTGCCGTTCAGGTTCTCGGCGATCTGCTGGCCGGTCATCTTCGCGGCCAATTCCACGCCGATCCCGTCCGGCAGAACCATGTCGGCCCCGGCCATCGCATCGGCATAATCGTCATCCCGCGACAGGATATTGGCGCAATGGGCGTTGAGGAAGGCCACCCGGCTGCGCCGTCCCGGCGCCAGCAACTGCTCGATCACGGCGGGGGTCGTGGCCGAGACGACATCGAGCCCGAAAAGGCGGACCCGGTCGAGACCCGCGCCCGGCGCGGGCAGTGCGGCGGCGGGACGGGCGGCGTGGAAGTCGGCGGGTCGGTGGGCGGCGTAGGTCATGGCGGTCTCCTTTGGGTGAAGGGGGTGCATCGTTTCTACCTCCTCGGTGCCCGATCCCGCCCGCCCCGCTCAACATCCCCGGCGGCGAGGCCCGGCGCCCGCCCGGATCGCCCGCCCCACCGGAGGCGACAGCCGCTCGCCCAGCGCAGGGGCCGCCCGCCCGTCGGGACCGTGCCTCCTATCCGAAGGTGTATACAGCCCGTCCCTCCGCGCCCTTTTTCTGACACCTTAATGATGTCTTAATGGGCCTGTTTGAGCCCCGGATGCGGTGCGCCGCCGAAGAGGAAAAAAGATGACATTTCAAAATCGAGCAATGGTAGGACAGTCTCAACAGGCAGGGGCCCGGGAGGCAGGGGCGGGCCGTGCGGCGACGCCCACAAGTGGCCCCGCAAGAGGAGACGTGATGCGCATTCTGATCGCCGACGACCACGAGCTGCTGCGCGATACGCTGGTGCTCTACATCGGCAACGAGGCCGGGCTCGAGACCGCAACCGCAGGTGATCTTGCCGGGGCCGTGGCCTTGCTCGCCGAGGATGCCTTCGATCTCGTGCTGCTCGATTTCACCATGCCGGGGATGAACGGCCTCGACGGGCTCGAACGCGTCATGGCGCTGCCGGGCGATCACCGGGTTGCGATCATCTCGGGCACCGCCAGCCGCGAGGTGGCCGAGCAGGCCCTCGCCGCCGGGGCCGCGGGCTTCCTGCCCAAGACGCTCTCGGCCAAGTCGCTGGTCAACGCGATCCGCTTCATGGCCATGGGAGAGCAATATGCCCCCCTCGACTTCATGCGCGCTACCGAGGAGGCCGAGAGCCACCCGCTGGCCGAGATGCTGTCCCACCGGGAGATGCAGGTGCTGGAAGGGCTGACCCAGGGCAAGTCCAACAAGGAGATCGCCCGCGACCTCGACATCCGCGAGCCGACGGTGAAGCTGCACATGAAGACGCTCTACCGCAAGATCGGCGCCGCGAACCGGACGCAAGCCGCGCTGATCGCGAAGGAACAGGGGCTGTTCTGAAGCGACACTGACCGGGGGACCGATCCCGGGCGGCGCGGCTCTCTGCCGTCTCCGCTCTGCCCTGTCTCGGCCCAGCCCTGTCTCCGCTCAACGCCGGTCGCCTTGAGCGCCTCGCGCCGCGGGACCGGTGCCGTGCGCGTCTCTCCAGTCACGCCGGGAGACCATGCCCCTCAGCAAACAGCGGCGGCCCACTTCCCACTTCCCGCTTCCCGCTTCCCGCTTCCCGCTTCCCGCTTCCCGCTTCCCGCTTCCCGCTTCCCGCTTCCCGCTTCCCGCTTCCCGCTTCCCGCTTCCCGCTTCCCGCTTCCCGCTTCCCGAGAGAGCCTGCCCCGCATCCTCCGCGACGCAAGGCGCAAATCGGAGGGATGCGCCCGGCCCGCCTATCCCTCCGGGTAGGCCCCCTCTCCCGCTGGCACCGCAGGCGATCCGCCCGCGTGTCCCATGGCCATCGCACGACGCGCTATGGGTGAGGTCCAAGGAGACCTCCCATGCCCCGATTGTTGACTCGACTGCTGACCCGCTGCCTGTCTCTTCTCCTCCGCATCCTGCGCGGGGCGCTGCGCCGCCTTGTGCGCCTGCCACTGCCGGTGCTGTTCCGCAGCCCGCTGCGGACGATCACCTTCGCCCGGCTGCTGCGGGGCGGGCGTCCGGCCGATGCGGGGCGGCTGCCGCGCTACCTCGGGCTCTTCGCCGTGGGGGCGGTCTGCATCTGGACGCCGATCTCGACCTATCTCTCCACCGCGCCGCTGCGCTACACTTCCGGGCTCTCGCTGATCCTGCCGGGGTCCGGCGCCTCGGCCTCGGTGAACCTCGACCGGATCGGGCAGGCCTCCTCCTTTGCCTCCTCGCCCTATGCGCATTCCTCGGTCAGCCCGACGGAGACCTACAAGCGCCTGCTGGCCGCCGAACGGATCGTCAGCGCCGCCGCCCGCACGCTGGAGATGGAGCCGCGCGCCTTCGGGAGCCCCCGGATTGAGCTGGTGGACCAGACCGGGCTGATCCATGTCTCGATCACCGGAAACTCCCCCGAGGATGCCAAGGCCCGGGGCGAGGCGCTGCTGGCGGCCTTCTTCCACGAGATCGAGGCCCTGCGCACCGATGAGCTGCAGATGCGCGAGAGCGGCGCCGGGGAGGCCATCGGGGATTACCGCCAATCCGTCCTCGCCACCCGCGACGAGATCTCGCGCCTGCAGCGGGAGACCGGGCTGATCTCTGCCACGCAGTTCGATGCCCTGGTGGCCGAAACCGACGACCTCGCCCGGCGGGCGGGCGACATGGCCACCACGCTGGCGGATCGCAGCGAGGCCGTGGCCGCCCTGACGCAGGCCCTCGACACCAGCCCGCGCCTCGCGGCTGCCGCGCTGAAGCTGCACGCAGACACCGCCTATGGCGCACTGGCCCGCGAGATGTCGGACCAGGCCGCGCTGCTGTCGCGCAAGAATGCCACCTTCGGGACCAACCACCCCGAGGTGCAGGCCGCCCGCGCGGCCCATGCAAGGGCCGAGGCCGACGCGCTGGCCCGGGCGGAGCTGATCACCGGCCTGCCCCGCGCGGCGCTGAAGACGCTCGACATGTCCCACGTGGGCAACCGGGCGCCGCTGCTGAGCGATCTGGTCACGCTGGAAGCCGAACGCGCTGGGCTCGAGGCGGAGTTGGGCAAGACCTCTGCCCGGCTCGTGACCGCCAGGGCCCGGCAGATGGCCCTGATCGAGCCCGCCGCCCGGCTGGAGGACCTGCAGCGCGATTTCGCCGTGGCCGAGGCGGTCTTTGCCTCCGCCATGGCGCGGACCCAGACCAACAAGGCCGATCTCTTCGCCTCCTATCCGCTGGTGCAGGTGCTCGAGAACCCCTCCCTGCCCGAGACCCCCAGCAGCCCAAGGCGCAAGCTGGCGCTGGCGGCGGGGGTGGCGGCGACCCTCTTCATGGCGCTTGGCTTCCTCCTTGGCTGGATGCGCCGCCCCCTGATCGACAAGCTGCTGACGCCCCGGGACGAGGACCGCCCACGCGGCACCGCGGAAGAGGCCGGTCCCGCCGGGGTGCCCGCGGAATGAGGGCAGTTTGCAAACCGCGCGGAGCCGCTTTGCAAACTGCACCCGCGACCCGGGGCGCGCGGCGGCGCGCCTTGGGGTCAGGCGCGCGCAGGATCGCGGCCCTGCCCTCGTCCACACGCGCCGCCCGTCGCGCCCGCCCCATCTCCTCACTCCGCACCCGCCGAAGAACACGCCAAGCGCGCCTCTTCGCTCCAGCCCCTCGTCGCGCTCCACGCTGGCCTCGCATCCCACCCCACCCATCTCCTCGCTCCGCGCGCGCCGCTGAGCACGCCCGGCCCGCTTTCTCGCTCCACACACGCCGCTGAGAACACCGCACCCGCCTCGTTCCGCCGTCTCATCCCGCCTCCTCCCGCTCCTGATCCCGGACCCCGCCATGCCACGTCGTCCCAAGCTCCGCGTCCCGCTCACCCCCGCAAACCTCGCCGAGCGGATGGTCTACAAGACCCTGCGCTGGACATGGCCGTTCTACTTCCTCGGCGCGCTCTATGTGGTGGGGCCGGTGCTGGCCTGGCTGCTGGCAGGGCTTGCGGCGCTGGTGCTCTACCTCGGCCCCGCGATCCGGCCCGAGCTGCGCGCCCGGGGGCCCGTGCCCCCGGTGGTCTGGGGGTGGATCGGCGGCATGGCCGTGATGCTGGTGGCGCTCTGGGTCGGACATCTCGACTGGGGCCTCGGGGCGAAACAGACGATCAAGTCCTCGATCGGCTGGGCCAAGGGCTGGGCCCTGCTGGCGCTCTTCCCCTTCGCCGGGGCCGTGCTGCCGATCCGGCGAGAGGTGCTGGTGCGCGGGCAGTGCATCGTCGGGCTCTGGACGCTGGCCTTGCTGCCGCTGCTCTTCATCGCGCCGCAGATCGGCCTGCCGGAGCGGATCTTCACCTCGCCCCTGAAGGCCATCGGCGGCCCGGGGCCGGAGTATTTCAGCGTCTTCCTCTTCACCTGGGACCCGGCCAGCTGGACCCCGCGGTGGCAGTTCTACGCGCCCTGGTCGCCCTTCGCGGCGCTCCTCGGCGTGGTGCAGGTCTGTTTCGCGCTGGAGGAGAAGGACCAGCGGTGGCGCAGCATCGGCATCGCGGCGGGCGTGGCGATGATCCTGCTGTCAAAGAGCCGCATGGGGCTGATCGGCCTCGTGGCCTGCACCCTCGGGCCGCGGATGCTGCCGCTGGTCTGCAAGGGCTGGGCCTGGCAGATGGTGGCGGCGGCGACGGCCTCGCTTGCCGTGGTGGGGACCGCGCTGCTGCAGGCGCTGAAGGATGCGGTGAGCGCCTTCAAGGGCGCCCGCGCCGACAGCACCCGCGTGCGCGAAACCCTGCAGCGGATCGCCCGCGAACGCTGGGAGAACGAGGCGGTCTGGTTCGGCCATGGCACCGTCCAGCCCGGGCCGCACATCGTGGAATACATGCCCATCGGCACCCATCACACCTGGTGGGCGCTGCTCTTCGTGAAGGGACTCGTGGGGCTTCTGGCCTGGGCCGTGCCGATCCTGTGGCAAACCGGGCTGGCGCTCTGGGATGCGGCCCGCGGGCCACGGGGACGGCTGCCGCTGGCGATCGTCATGACGCTGCTTCTGCTCTCCTTCGGGGAGAACATCGAGATCGAGGCCTACCTGCTCTGGCCCGGGCTGATGATCCTGGGAATCCACGGCGCGGAGCTGCAGGAGGAGGCGCGGGACAAGCGCCGGCAGCGGGCCGCGCGCTCCGGTGCGGCCGGGCCCTTGCCATCGCCTCGTCCCCGGGCCATCACGTCCCCATGTCGGACAGATTCTGCACCCTCGACCGCGCCGGCGGCACCTTCACCCTGACCCTGGGCAGCTGGAGCAACACCTATCCGCTGGACCAGATCGACCAGTGGATCGCCTTCTATCGCTACCAGCGGGATCATTTCCCGAAGTCGCTGAAGAGCTATGACGTGACGATCCAACTGCTGGAGGACGCCCGCAAGGAGCTGGGAGACGGCAAGGCCGCGTAAGGGCAGTTGCGCGGTGGGCTGAGCCGTGAGCCGTGAGCCGTGAGCCGTGAGCCGTGAGCCGTGAGCCGTGAGCCGTGAGCCGTGAGCCGTGAGCCGGCCTATGGCTTGGCCCACAACTTGCAACACAATGCGGACCAGAAAAGTACCGCTTCGGCCATCCCTTTCTCCGCCATCCCGCTCTCCGCCATCCCCTACTCCGTCTGCCACGAAGCCGCGCATCGACGGCGTGCGCGGGGGCGATCCGAACCTCTCTGGCTCCCACTTTATGGCAGCCAAGCTCGTCCCTCCCTCGAAAGCGAGCACCCAGCCTCAACCCAAATCGCCGCCGCGTGGGGGCCTGCCTGCGATGCGCGGCGGCCCACGGCCTTGTTCCGCGCGGGTGGTGGTCGGTGACGGGGTGTAGGATCGGGAAACGGACTTACAGGGAGGCGCGTAAGACGCCACCCTCAGGTCTACCCCGGCAGACGCGAGCCGGGGTCCGTCCCGGAGGCCGGAAGCCCCGGAGCCCCTCAGGTGCTCGACGCCAGCAGGTCGCGCAGCTGGCTGGGGAAGAGTTGCAGGATCAGCGTCTCGGTCATCGCCTCGCCCGCATGGTCCACGTAGACGCGCAGGTCGATCGGCGTGTCGTCCTCCGCCGCCAGCATCGAGAAGTCCACGTCGAAGATCGCGCGCCAGGCGTCCTCGCCCACAACCGGATAGGCCGCCTCTCCGCCGATCTGCCCGCGCGAGGCGGTGACGTTGACCGTGGTCTCGGGGCCGCGGCCCAGCCCCTCCATCCCGTGGGTGTCGAAGTCGCAGACCACCTTCACCGTGTCCCTGGGCCGTGGCTGGCCCGGAATGCCCCCCTTGCCGAGGCGCACCGCGCGATAGCGCGCGTTCACCGGCGGCACGGGGCAGTCTTCCTTCCAGCTCAGCCGGTAGTTCAGGCGATATTCCCCGCCTGCGGCGGCCGGGCCCGAGGGCTGCCAGAAGGCCACGATATTGTCGAAGGTCTCGTCATCGGTGGGCAGTTCGATCAGCGTGACCGCGCCCTCGCCCCAATCTTCCATCGGCTCGACCCAGGCCGAGGCGCGGCGGTCGTAGAACACGCCATCGTCCTGATACTCGTCGAAATCCCGCTCGCGCTGCATCAGGCCGAACCCGCGCGGACGCGGGGTGGAGAAGCTGTTGGCCATGACCCGGGGCGGGTTGTTCAGGGGTCGCCAGATCCGCTCGCCGTTGGCGGCGTGGATCTCCAGCCCGTCGCTGTCATGCACCTCGGGGCGCCAGTCGGCGGCGACGTGGCGGTCATGCTTGCCGAACCAGTACATCGAGGTCAGCGGCGCCAGCCCCAGCCGCTCCACGTCCCCGCGCAGAAAGATATCGGCCGAGATCTCCTGCTCCACCCCGGCGTCCTGCCACGAGCGGATGCGGTAGGCGCCGGTCGCGCGCGGGCTCTCCAGCAGGGCCGAGGTGGTGATGGCGCCGTCCTCGTGCTGCTCGATCCAGAACCGGGTGAAGCGGGGGAATTCCTCGGGCCCGTCGGGGATCGCGGTGTCGAGCGCCAGCCCCCGCACCGAGAGGCCGAACTGCCCGGAATAGCCCGCCGTGCGCCAGTAGGAGGCGCCCAGGAAGGCCATCCAGTCCGACCGCCCCTTGGGGTCCTGCACAGAGAACCCCGCAAAGCCCTCCGTCTGGCTGAGCTCGCGCGCCGGGCTGTCGTCGGGGATCGAGAAGAGATCGTTCGAGAAGGGCACCTCGCGCGCCATGCCCGCGTCGACGGCGTAGATATGCACCGGGTCCTGGAAGTAGCGCCCGGGGTAGAAGAAATGCACCGGGTTGTCGCCGGCCCGTTCGGCCCAGAGCGCCCGATCCTTGCGGAAGCGGATCTGCCCGTGGGCGTCATAGTCAATCCGGTCGAGGATCGTCGCCTCGGGCTTGGCCATCGGGAAATAGCCCCCCTGCGCAAGGTTGCGCGCCAGCTCCCGCAGGGCGTCGAAGGAGAAGGGCTGTGCCTCGCCCAGGGGGATGCCCTGCGAGACCACGTTTCCGGTGGCCCGCGCCACGTCCGGAAGCAGGAAGAACGCCCCCGCCCCGAGAGCTGAGGCCATGAGGGCACGGCGTTGGGGGTTCTCGATCTCTTGCGAGGGCTCCTGCGAGGGCTGTGGCATCGGGGTCTCCTGGGGCGGATGGATATGCGTGCCCGGTAGGTTGGGTCGCGCCCACGAGTTGGCAAGCGGCCCCCTTCCGAATGGGCAGAGCTTTGCCGCTTTTCACCGGATCGGGGGGGTATTCCGGCGCTTTCGAAGGCAGAGCGCAGACGCCCCGCTCGCGGGGCCGCAGTCTACCATGCGCGGCGCGCCGGATCAGCCCTGCGTCGGCTGCAATCGCAGCGCCTCCGACGGCGCGGTGCGAAGTGCCGCCAGCGTCAGGCTTCCCGTCACCCCGAGCCAGCCGAGCGACCAGAGCGCCCCGGCCCCCGCAAGGCTGCCGCCCTGCCCGGCCAGCACCAGCGCCATCACGAGGCTCGGCAGCGCGGTCAGCCAGCCCAGCAGGATCAGCATCCGCGCCGTCCCGTCCCCGATCCGCCCGGCACAGAGCGGGAGCAGCAGCGCCAGCGTGACGCCGAAGATCGGCACGTCGTAGTCATAGGCATAGGGCGAGATCAGGAAGCCTGCCCCAAGGGCGAGGGCCAGACCCACCCGCGGGTCCGCCCCCCGCGCCCGGCTGTAGAAGAGCCCTGCGACCAGCAGAAGTGCCACCGCGAGATGCAGAGCCAGTGCCCAATCCGCCGTGCCCCCGCCTGCTGCGCCCCAGTCCCCCGGCCCCGCCATCGAGGCCAGCCCCGCGAAGACCGAGACCATGCGGAAGAACGGGTAGACGCCAAGCGCCATGAAGCTGCCGGACTGCGCGGCCCCTTCGCGGAAGGCCGGCCAGATCGCCGGGCCGAAGGCCAGCGTCGCCAGCCCCAGCATCAGCGCGAGTGTGACTGCAGCAAGGCCCAGCAGCCGCCACTCCCGCCGCCAGAGCAGGTAGACCAAGAGGCCGAGGAAGAAATGCGGCTTGGCCGCCAGCAGCGCCAGCACCGGACCGGCCCAGAGCCGACGGCGCGCGGAGGGCGCCCCGCGCAGATTGACGAACAGCGCCAGGAGACCGCCGAAGAAGAGCCCGTTCTGCCCGGTCTTGAGGCAGACGAGGATCGCGGGCGTCAGCATCAGCGTGACGAGGAGAAACCGTGCCCCCGCCAACCTGCGGATCTGGACGAGGAAAAGCACCAGCGAACCGGTGCTGAAGAGCCCGTAACCCGCCCAGGCCGGCAGCAGCGCCAGCGGCGCCACCAGCAGGTTGTAATGTGGCGGATAGGTCCAAGGCAGGAAGATATCCCTGCCGAAGGCCTCCTGCTGCAGCGGACGGAAGGCGGCGCCGTCGTAGGCCTGCGGCATCTCTTCGCGCCATGCCAGCTGACCGGCGAGGCGGAAGACGTCGAAATCCAGCAACGTGCCCGAGGGACGCGCCGCCGGGGCCGGCCCCAGTTGCCATGCGGTCGCGGCGATCAGCAACACGAAGAGCGCCCCAAGCGCCAGCGCGAGGGGCCGGCTGCGGGCCAGGGCCTCTGAAAGATGCGTGGGTCTCGGCAAGGGGCCCCCTTCGGCGGCTCTGCTCCGGTTCGTCTCTTTCATCTCCGCCACAGGTTACGCAGCGTGATTAACCATGTCGACGGCGCCGGTCCCGACCCCTGCCGAGGCGGGCCCTGTGTTGCCGAATGGCTGCGCAGACCGCTCCCCTCCGCGCCAAGGCGCCCGGATCTGGCCGAAACAGGGCTGAGAGTGCCGTTACAGGCGACAAGACGAGCACCGAGACAGGTCGCCAGGCGGCCGCTGAGACGACCCATGACAATCACTGGCCTGGGCAGTGGTCCGGGCGGTGTGCCGCCCAGTGGAGCAGGTCATCGCGCGCCAAGGAGCCGGCCGGGCGGCCTTGGCCTGCGCAGTTTGTTGGCACACTAACAAGTCGGCCAGCGAAATACGGCCCTGGGCCTTCCGCAGGGGAAACATCCCCCTTGCCAGATCACTCAGGCCGGGCGGACACTCCTCCATCCCCCAAGGGACCTGCATCAGCCGCAAGGAGGCCGCCCGTGAACTTCCATGATCCCGCAGCCGAGCTGCGCGCCAATGTCGCCCTGCCCTTCGATCAGGCCCGCGCCATGCCGGTCTCGGTCTATACCTCGCCCGACTTCATGGCGCTGGAGCAGGAGCATGTCTTTGCCAGGTCATGGCTCTGCGCCGGCCGTGCGGATGCGCTGAAAGACCCGGGCGACTACCTGACGATGGAGATCGCGGGCGACCCGGTGCTGATCCTGCGCGACCGGGACGGCGCGCTGCGCGCCATGTCCAACACCTGCCGTCACCGGATGTCCACGCTGCTGGAAGGGCGCGGCAACGTGCGGGTCATCACCTGCCCCTACCACGCCTGGACCTACTCGCTCGACGGCTCTCTTCGCGGCGCGCCGGCGATGGAGATGAACAAGGGCTTCTGCAAGGCGGATCACGGGCTGCCCGCGATCCGCTGCGTCGACTGGCAGGGCTGGATCATGGTCACCCTGAACCCCGACCTGCCCGACCCGGCCGAGCAACTGGCCGAGGTCGATGACCTCGTCGGTTACCTCGACATGAGCCGCTACGTGGAGACCTTCCGCGAGGACCACCTCTGGGACACCAACTGGAAGATCCTCGCCGAGAACTTCATGGAGAGCTATCACCTGCCCATGTGCCACGGCGGCACCATCGGCGGCGCGGTGGACCTGCGCAAGATGACCTGTCCGGAAGGCAAGGCCGCCTTCAACTACCACCACATCCTCAAGGACGATTCGATCGCCCTCTCCATCGCCCACAAGGACAACACGACCCTCGAGGGCGAGGACCGCTATCGCACCTGGCTGATGGCGATCTATCCCTCGCTGCTGATCACCCTGACGCCGGGATATTTCTGGTACCTCTGCCTCGCCCCCGGGGCGGAGCCCGGCAAGGTGAAGATCGTCTACGGTGGCGGGCTGCACCCCGACTTCGCCGCCGATCCGGAAGCCGAGGCCCATTTCGCGACGCTCAAGGGGCTGCTGGACCACGTCAACGACGAGGATCGCGGCTGTACCGAGCGGGTCTGGAAAGGCATGCAGGGCCGCCTCGCCGTGCCGGGCTCCCTCAGCCACCTCGAACGGCCGAATTACGAGTTCGCCCGCTGGATCGCGGCACGGATGCCCTGACCGCCCCGCCGTCCCGGCCTGCCGTCGGCCCCGCTGATTGCGGGCATGGGGCCACGCGCGGCGCAGAACGGAAGCCGTGCAGCGATATCAAGGAGGTATGCGGGGAAGTGGCGCACCCGAGAGGATTCGAACCTCTGGCCTCTGCCTTCGGAGGGCAGCGCTCTATCCAGCTGAGCTACGGGTGCGTGTCGCGGTGACTTACCCCATCACCGGGACCCGCGCAATGGGGTAAGTCGATTTCCTTCGGGACAGTTTTCGCCGCTGCGAGGGGCCCCTCGCGACGGTGACGCCGGGCGCCGTCGGAGGGCCGCGCGGCGCGGTCTCCCTCCTGCTCCATCCCCGGCGCGATGCCGCGATGTGCAGCCCGGGCCAGGACCTGCCTCAGGCAGGTTTCACGCCCTGTGCCAGCATGGTCATCTCGGGGATCATCGTGTCGACGGAGGCGGCCTCGAAGCCCGCCTTGGTTAGCGCCTCTTCCAGCCAGCCCGCGTCGAGAGACCGCGCCTCGGGGGTGAAGGCGGTGTGCTGCAACTGCCAGAGCGCCGCCAGCTTGGGCCCGGACCGGTCCGCATCCACCACGAAATCGTGGATCAGCAGCCGCCCGCCCGGTTTCAACGCGTCATAGGCGCGCTTGATCAGGTCCTCGTGGGCCTCGCCGGGCACGCCGGAGAAGAGGTAGGACATGAGCACCACGTCCTGCCCACCCGGGAAGCCCGTCTCGAGCGCGTTGCCGTCGTCATAGATCACCCGGTCGGAAAGCCCTGCCTCAGCCACGTAGCGGCGTCCAAGGGCGGCGACGTTGGGGAACTCCAGCACGGTCGCCTTGAGCTGCGGGTTCTTCTGGCAGAGCGTGATCGCGAAGGCGCCGGTGCCGCCGCCGACATCCAGCAGCGAATCCGCCGTCGAGAGGTCCAGCGCCTTGGCCAGCTGCCGTGCCGGCCCGAGCGAGCCCGCGTGCTGGCTCTCGGAATAGAGCTTGGCCTCTTCCGGGTCCGAGAACCACTCGGCGTAGGAGCCGGTGTCCTCGTCCTTCAGCTTGCCCTGCAGCGCGTCCTCGATCTGGTCGAGCAGCGGGTACATCTGCTTGCCGACCTGAAGTTCGAGATAGGGGCCGAAGTCGTATTTCGCGCCCTTCACGAGGAAGGCCTCGGAGGCGGGCGCATTGGAGAACTTGCCATCCTCCACCGCCACGAGGCCGAGGCCCGCGAGGCTGGTCAGCAGTGTCATCATGGCGTCTTCGCCGATCCCGGCGGCCTTCGCGAGGTCCGCGGCGGTCTTTTCCCCGCCCGAGAGATGGGTAAACACCCCGAATTGCAAGGCCGAGAAGAGTGCCTTCGATCCCATGAACCCAAAGGCAATATCGGAAATCTCGTCGGCGTTCTGCGCAAGGGGCATCCCTGTCTCCTTCTGTCGTTAACCTGTGGGCATGCTACAGGACCTAGGCCAGATGAAAACAGCTCAAGGTCGCAAATAGACCATTCGGTGACGTTTTCTGCCGCCCTGCCCGTTTCTTGACGTCCGCGCCCCCTGCCCCGTGCGGTGAAAATCAAGACGCTGAAACGACTTCGGGCCCGGTCTTCACGCGAAGACCGGGCCCGGCACGGCAGGGACTGCCAGCAAGTTTTTTGGTCAGCGGCCCCGGATTGACCCGGCCGGCGCCTCAGGCGAAGAGGTCGTGGGCCAGTTCCAGCGCGTCGATCAGCGTGTCGACCTCGGCGCGGGTGTTGTACATCCCGAAGGAGGCGCGACAGGTCGCGGTGACCCCCAGATGCTCCATCAGCGGCCCGGCGCAATGGTGCCCGGCCCGGACCGCGACGCCCTTCTTGTCGAGGATCGTCGAGATATCATGCGGATGCGCCGCCCCGTCGAGGGTGAGCGAGAAGATCGCCGCCTTGCCCGGCGCCTGCCCCTGGATGTTGATCCAGTTCAGACCCTTGAACTTCTCTGTGGCATAGGCCGCGAGGTCGGCCTCGTGGGCAGCGATCGCCTCCATGCCGACACCGGTCATGTAGTCCAGCGCCACACCGAGGCCGATCATCTGGACGATGCCCGGCGTCCCGGCCTCGAACTTCAGCGGCGGCTCGGCATAGCAGATGCCCTCGCGGGTGACTTCCTTGATCATGTCGCCGCCACCGAGGAAGGGACGCATCTCTTCCATCCGCTCGGCCTTGATGTAGATCGCGCCGGAGCCGGAGGGGCCATAGAGCTTGTGCCCGGTGATGGCGTAGAAATCGCAGCCGATGTCCTGAACGTCGACGGGCATGTGCACCGCGCCCTGCGAGCCGTCCACGAGGACGGGCACACCGGCGGCGCGGGCCCCGGCGCAGATCGCCTTCACGTCGACGATGGTGCCGAGCACGTTGGAGCATTGGGTCACGGCGATCAGCCTGGTCCGGGGCCCGATGGCCTCCAGCACCTTCTGCGGGTCGAGGGAGCCGTCGGCCTCGGGTTCGATCCACTTCAGCACGACGCCCTGGCGTTCCCGCAGGAAATGCCACGGCACGATATTGGCGTGGTGCTCCATCACGGAGAGGATGATCTCGTCCCCCTCCTTCAGGCGCGGCGCGGCCCAGCCGTAGGAGATCATGTTGATCCCCTCGGTGGTGCCCGAGTTCATGACGATCTCGTCCTCGGAAGCGGCATTGAGGAAACGCGCGATCTTGCCGCGCACGGCCTCGTACTTCTCGGTCGCGAGGTTGGAAAGGTAGTGCAGGCCGCGGTGCACGTTGGCGTATTCCATGGAATAGGCCTGCGTGATCGCGTCGATCACCACCTGCGGTTTCTGGGCCGAGGCGCCGTTGTCCAGATAGGTCAGCGGCACGCCGTTCACCTCCCGCGACAGGATCGGGAAGTCGGCGCGGATGGCGTTGACGTCATACATCAGAGAGGTCCTTCAGCAGTCGGGGGCAGCGGTCGAGGGCATCAAAGCGCCCCTTCAACGGTCGCGGGGGCGACCCCGAAGGCCGCCAGCACGAAGGAGAGCAGGAAGGCCAGCAGCAGGCCGGTCATCAGCATCAGCGCGGCCGGTTTGCCCCAGCCGGTAAAGCCATGGGCGGCGGCGAGGAACCCGCCGAGCACGAAGAGCCCCCAGAAGCCCGCCGCCATGCCGAGCAGGCCGCCCAGCATCGGGATCAGCAGCGAAATCGCACTGACGGCCAGCTGCGCCGCAAGCCGCAGCGCCTGCAGCCAGACGACGACCAGCGCCATGTCCGCCAGCCGCGCGGTCCCGCCCAGCATGCGGCCGGCCTGCGTCATGATCACGGTCATGCCGACCATGGCAAAGCCGATCAGCGCCGCGAGGGCGAAGGGCGAGCGCAGCATCGGCGGCAGCACGTCGACCGGCGCGAAGAGCAGCCCGTAAAGGATGCCGTTCAGCACCGCCAGCAGGCCCATGGCCGTCCAGACGGCATTGTTCGGCGGGCGCAGGCTCAGCAGCTGGCGACCGGCCTTGCCCGGCTCCACCACAGACATCAGCACCAGTGCCTTGATCTCGTCGAAACTCATCGTCACTCCTGTCCGGTCGCGGCCCCATCGGGTGCGAGGGGCCATTCGGCCACCCGCATGCCTGCGATCCAGAACCACAGGAAGATGGCCAGCCATGCCAGCCCCACGAGGTCGAGCGCCGGACCGGGCCCGATGAAGCCTGCCACCATGCCATGGAGCAGCAACACCGGCGCGGCCGCAAGGATCGACCAGAAGAGCGCCATGCGCGCGGTGTAGAATGTCCCGCGTCCGCCCGCAATCCGCGCCACAACATGCGCCAGTGCCGCGATGCCGTAAAGCAGCAGCGGCGCGAGGAAAACCCAGGCCATCAGCGTGGAGCCGAGCAGCGGGCTCAGCTCCTCGCCGGTGAGAAAGGCCTCCCGCGACAGCCGCGGCCATTGCGCCACGAAGATCAGCAGGCAGCCCGCCATCAGCGTGGCAAGCGCCCTGTCCTCGCGCTCCCCTGCCCGGAGGTGGCGGCGCAGAACCGCCCCCGGCCTCCGGTAGGTGGCCGCGATGTCGCGCAGGATCGACATCAGCCGCGACGCCGCTCCAGCCAGCCTTCGAGGCGGGCAAGGATCAGGCCCGACAGCTCTTCGCTGTCGATCTCCTGCAGGGCTTCGGCGAGGAAGGCCAGCGTCAGCAGGTTGGTCGCCTGATCCGTCGGCACCCCGCGCGAGCGCAGGTAGAAGAGCGCCGTCTCGTCGATCGCACCGGAGGTCGAGCCGTGCGAACAGGCCACGTCATCGGCGTAGATCTCCAGCTCCGGCTTGGCGAGGAACTGGCTGTCGTCGTCCAGCAGAAGCGACTGGCTGATCTGGTAGCCATCGGTCTTCTGTGCGCCTTCCTTCACGAGGATCTTGCCCTGGAAGACCCCGACGGCGCCGTTGCGCAGCACCTTCTTGAAGACCTGGCGGCTTTCACAGTTCACCGCGTCATGGGTCACGAAGACCGTGTCGTCGTGGTGGAAATCGCCGTCGCCAAGTGCCGCACCGGCCACGTGGGCCACCGCGTCATCGCCGGTCAGCTCGATCACGCAGTCGTTGCGCGTCAGCACGCCGTTCATGGTGACCGTGAAGCTCTTGAACACGCTCTCGCGGCCGAGGCGCGCGAAGATATGGGTCGCGGCACGACGCTCGTGGTCGCGGGCCTGGGTCCGGACGTGGTGGAAGGCGGCCTCGTCGGCCACCTCGACCTCCAGCACCTTGTTGAAGCGCGCGGCCGCCGGGCCGTTCTCCAGCAGGGTCATCTCGCCGCCCTGCTCCACTTTCACGACGTGGTGCAGGATCGCCTCGGAGGCTTCGCTCTCGCGGCGGTAGATCAGGCTCACGGGCTTGGAGACCTTGCCGGTGACGCGGATCAGCACGCCATCGGTGGCAAAGGCCGTGTTCAGCGCCGCCAGCGGACGTTCCACCGGGGTCTGACCGTTGGTTTCCAGCGTGCCGTAGAGGTCGCGGGCCCAGTGCAGATCGGTCGCGCCGGCCTCGGCCAGACGCTCGATGGTCAGGCCTTCGAGGCTCAGATCGTCCGAGGCCTCGGCGTCGAACTTGCCGGAGGTGAAGACGATCTTGAGGCGGTCCACCTCGTCGAACATCGGCGGCTCGTCATCCTTGAAGAGCGCGGCCGGCGTCACATCGGGCGAGATCAGCGTCTCGGGGCGGGTCCACTTCCAGTATTCGTCCCGGGGGCCGGGCAGCGCCATGGCACGGACGCGGCTCAGCGCGTCAGCGCGCAGGCCGTCCAGCCAGCCGCCGGTTTCGGGCAGGGTCAGCGTCGCAAGACGGGCTTCGGTCGCCTCGTCCTTGCGCGCACGCAGGGCAACTTTGGGCGATTGCATCAGGCGTCCTCCGCCAGGATGTCGGCATAGCCGTTCTTCTCGACTTCCAGCGCCAGCTCGGGGCCGCCGGTCTTGATGATGCGGCCGTTCGCCATGATGTGCACGACGTCCGGTTTGATGTGGTCCAGAAGACGCTGGTAGTGGGTGATCACCAGGAAGCCGCGGCCTTCGTCGCGCAGCGCGTTCACGCCGTCGGAGACCAGTTTCATCGCGTCCACGTCGAGGCCCGAGTCGGTCTCGTCGAGGATGCACATCTTCGGCTCCAGCACGGCCATCTGCAGGATCTCGTTGCGCTTCTTCTCACCGCCCGAGAAACCGACGTTCACGGGGCGCTTCAGCATCTCGGCGTCGATCTTGAGGGTCTTGGCCTTCTCGCGCACCAGCTTGAGGAAGTCGGTGGCGCTGATCTCCTCCTCGCCGCGGGCCTTGCGCTGTGCGTTCAGCGCGGTGCGCAGGAAGGTCATGTTGCCGACGCCGGGGATTTCCACCGGGTACTGGAACGCGAGGAAGAGGCCCGCCGCGGCGCGCTCTTCGGGTTCCGCCTCCAGCAGGTCCTCGCCTTCCAGCGTGGCCGAGCCCTCGGTCACTTCATAGCCGTCGCGGCCCGACAGGACGTAGGACAGGGTCGACTTGCCCGAACCGTTGGGGCCCATGATCGCATGCACCTTGCCCGCCTCGACGGTCAGGTTCACGCCCTTGAGGATCTGCTTGTCCTCTTCTTCCAGCTTCACGTGCAGGTTCTTGATTTCCAGCATATCTTTCATCCTTTGCAGGCAGCCCTCACGGGGTCTGCATCCATTCCATGAGCCGCAGCAGTTGGTCCGCCGGGACCGGCTGCGGCGTGATATCGAACCGGGCCAGCCGGCCGGTCATGACCGGCTGCCCCAGAAATTCCTCGACCGGGCGGTATTCCGGCCGGTCACCGTAGTCGTCGATCAGCAGCGCCACGGGGCGGCTGATCCGGAAGGCCGTCGCCATGGCGCAGCCGAGACGGAAGCGCCCGTCCACCAGCACCACGTCGGGGTGGAACGCCAGATCGTCCCAGACCCCCAGCGGGTAGGCCGCGAAGCCGCGCCAGCCGCTGTCGTCCAGCGGATAGCCCCAGTTCTCGGTCCCGCCGATATCGGCGTGACGGACCTCCACCGCGCTCACCGGCGGGTTCTGGGCGAACCACGCCTGCATCATCGCGGCCCAGTCGGGGTCGCTTTCCACCGCGACCACCTGCTTGCCCGGCATCTCGGCGGCCATGACGGTGGACCCGCCCGAGCCGTATTCGAGGATGCCCTGCGCCGCCCCGTAGGCGGACCGCAGCGCCGCAGCTTCGGCCGCGGGCAGCGTCAGCTCAGGACGCGGAAGCGAGGGGGCGGTATCCGGCAACGCGCGCTCCGCCTCAGTCCAGCACCACGGCGGTCCCGGAGACCGAGACCATCAGCATCGACTGGCCCACCACCTCATAGTCGAGATCGACCCCGACGATGGCATTCGCCCCCAGCGTCGCCGCCCGCGCCTCAAGCTCGCCGAAGGCCACGTCGCGCGCGTCCTGCAGCTTGCTCTCGTAGGCACCCGACCGGCCCCCGATCACGTCGGTGATCGAGGCGAAGAGATCGCGCACCACGTTGGCGCCCATGATCGCCTCACCGACGACCACGCCCTTGTAGTCCGTGATCCGGCGTCCCTCGACGCTGTTGGTGGTGGTGACGATCATCGCTTTCTCCCGCCGTTCCGTCGGCCCGGCCTCAGCCGAACAGGTACTTCATCGCCATCATGACGATCATCGCCAGCACACCGGCCGCAAGTGCGGTCAGCACGACCGAGCCGGCCACCAGCCCCTCGACGTTGCCCTTGCGCTTGCGCATGCCAAGGCCGATCAGGATGCCCACGAAGACGCCGATCCCGACGCCGAGCGATTGCATCGCGAGAGAGACGATCATCTGCGATCCTTTCCGGTCACGGCGCGGCCAAGCCCAAGGGCCAGAGCCCCGGTCAGCCCGATGACGACGGCCATGTGCAGCCGCTCGCCCTCGAACAGCCCGAGGGCCGAGGCCCCCGCAACCGTCAGGCCCGCCGTCCCGAGGGCGGCCAGCACGACGGCGGCGGTGAAGGTGGCGCGGCCCGACATGATCAGCCCACCGAGCCTTCGAGCGAGATCGCCACCAGCTGCTGCGCTTCCATGGCGAACTCCATCGGCAGCGCCTGAAGCACGTCGCGGCAGAAGCCGTTGACCACGAGGGCGACGGCCTCTTCCTCGTCCATGCCGCGCTGACGGCAGTAGAACAGCTGGTCGTCGTCCACCTTGGAGGTGGTCGCCTCGTGCTCGACCCGGGCCGAGTTGTTGCGCACTTCGATGTAGGGCACCGTGTGGGCGCCGCACTTGTCGCCGATCAGCAGGCTGTCACACTGGGTGTAGTTCCGCGCATCGGTGGCCTTCTTGTGCATCGAGACCTGGCCGCGATAGGTGTTCTGGGCCTTGCCGGCCGAGATCCCCTTGGAGACGATCCGGCTCTTGGTGTTCTTGCCAAGGTGGATCATCTTGGTGCCGGTGTCGGCCTGCTGCATGTTGTTGGCGATGGCGATCGAGTAGAATTCGCCCTGGCTGTCGTCGCCGCGCAGGATGCAGGACGGGTATTTCCAGGTCACGGCAGAGCCGGTTTCGACCTGCGTCCACATCACCTTGGCGCGGTCGCCGCGGCAATCGGCGCGTTTGGTCACGAAGTTGTAGATGCCGCCCTTGCCGTTCTCGTCCCCGGGGAACCAGTTCTGCACGGTGGAATACTTAACTTCCGCATCTTCCTCGACGATGATCTCGACCACGGCGGCGTGCAGCTGCGCGGTGTCGCGCTGCGGTGCGGTGCAGCCTTCGAGGTAGGACACGTAGGAGCCCTTGTCCGCGATGATCAGCGTGCGTTCGAACTGGCCGGTGTTCTCCGCGTTGATGCGGAAATATGTCGACAGCTCCATCGGGCAGCGGACGCCCGGCGGCACGTAGACGAAGGACCCATCCGAGAAGACGGCCGAGTTCAGCGTGGCATAGAAGTTGTCGTTCACCGGCACGACCGAGCCGAGGTACTTCTTCACCAGCTCGGGGTGCTCGCGGATCGCCTCGGAGATCGAGCAGAAGATGACCCCCGCCTTCTTCAGCTCGGCCTGGAAGGTCGTGCCGACCGAGACGGAGTCGAAGACCGCATCCACGGCCACGCGGCGCTCTTCCTTGCCCTCGGCGGGGGTCTCGCCCGCGCCCTCGACACCGGCGAGGATCATCTGCTCCTTCAGCGGAATGCCGAGTTTCTCGTAGGTTTCCAGCAGCTTGGGATCAACCTCGTCCAGCGACTTGGGCTTGGTCTCCATGCTCTTGGGGCGGGCATAGTAATACTGCTTCTGGAAGTCGATCTCGGGGTAGTCGACCATGGCCCAATCGGGCTCTTCCTTGGTCAGCCAGCGCTTGAACGCCTCCAGCCGCCACTCGGTCATCCACTCCGGCTCGCCGTTCTTGTCGCTGATCAGCCGCACGATGTCCTCGTTGAGGCCCATCGGCGCGTATTCCATCTCGATCTCGGTTTCCCAGCCGTACTTGTAGGCCTCGCCGATGGTCTGGACGGCCTCGACCGTTTCACGGTCGACGCCCTCGCGAACCTCGAGCTCTTTCTGATCGGGTGCGGTCATGTCGCTTCCTTCCGTCTCACGCCGCGCGGGCGCGGTGTTTCTCAAGCCGCGCCAGCCATGTCTCGGCAAAGCGCGTGATGTCATCGTCTGTCGTTTCGGGGCCCAGGCTGACGCGGATCGCGCAGCTGGCCTCGGCCTCGTCAAATCCATAGGCGCGCAGCACCTTGCTGGCGCGCACCTTGCCGCTGGAACAGGCCGAGCCCGCCGAGATGGCGAACCCCGCAAGGTCCATCTGCATCACCTGCGTCTCGCCCTTCCAGCCGGGCGCGATCAGGCATGACGTGTTGGGCAGGCGCTTGGCGCCCTGCCCGGCCACGATCACCTGCGGCGCGGCCTCGGCGATCATCGCCTCCAGCCGGTCGCGGCGCGCGGCCACGTCCTTCCAGACCCCGGCGTCGAGGTCCTTCGCGGCGGCCTCGGCGGCGGCCCCGAAGCCCGCGATGCCGAGGATATTCTCGGTCCCGGCCCGGCGGCCCATCTCCTGACCGCCCCCCTTCAGCTGCGCGGTCACGTCGAGGCCCCGGCGCAGCACCAGCGCCCCGATGCCCTTGGGCCCGCCCAGCTTGTGCGCCGAGACGAGGGCCATGTCGCAGCCCAGCCAGTTGAAGGCCACGGGCAGCTTGCCGAAGGCCTGCGTCATATCCGTGACGGCCAGCCCCTGCGGCAGGTCCTGCAGCACGCCCGTCTCGCTGTTGGCGAGTTGCAGGCAGGTCGCGGCAGGGTCGTCCACCGTGACGATCCCGTCGCGGCTGACCGGAAGCACCGGGTCGATCCAGGCGCCCACGGCGTCGTGTTCAATGTCCGCGCCGACCAGCCCCCGGCCCGCGAGCGCCAGCGCCGCGGCCTCGGTCGCCGAGGAGACGAAGACGATGTCCGCGCCGTCCGCCCCGAGCGCGGCCGAGACCTGCGCGCGGGCGCGCTCCACCAGCGCCTTGGCCGCCCGCCCCTCGGCATGGACCGAAGAGGGGTTCCCGGCCACGTCCATCGCCGCGATCATCGCGGCGCGGGCCTCGGGGCGCAGGGGCGTGGTGGCGTTGAAATCCAGATAGGTACGCGGGGCCATCAGCGCATCCCCTCTGCCGCACCGTCCCGAAGATGGACGCTGCGTAGACCTTTAAGAGACGGCCGGGGCCGGTATGCGCGCATGTCCTTCACGCCTCGCTGACCTCTTCCGCCGTCGAGCCGTCTTCCTCGTCCACCACGGCAAAGAGCGTGGGCACGGCCGGGCACGGCGCGAGGCCGTTCTTCACCACGTCACCGAGGCTGGTCTGGTGCAGGAAGACATAGACATGGGCCGAGAGCCCTTCCCACAGGCGGTTCGTCACCGACTGGGCGCGGCTGCCCGAGGCACCGCCGCTGGCGCCCGCCCCCTTGTGCATGGCGCTGACGGTTTCATCCACCGCCGAGAGCACATCGACCACGCGAATCTCTGCCGCGGGACGCGACAGGCGATAGCCGCCGCCCGGTCCGCGCACCGACACGACAAGCCCCGCCCGGCGCAGCTTGACGAAGAGCTGTTCCAGGTAAGGCAGCGAGATCGACTGCCGCTTGGAGATCTCTGCCAGCGTCACGAGGCATTCCTTGGGCTGAAGCGCCATGTCCGCAAGGGCAACCATCGCATAGCGCCCCTTCGTGCTGAGTTTCATGACCGGATCTCCGACAGAACACGCGAATGAATTGACCTCATGGCCCCCAAGCCTTATCTCGCTTGACAGCCAGTCGGTCCACCGACTGATTTAGAACCGTTCTAAGGTCGCTTACCAATTCTGTCAAGAATTAAGCCCGACCGCCGCAGGAGACAAGGCACACATGCCCGAGGTCATCTTCCCCGGACCCGAAGGCCGCCTCGAAGGCCGCTACCACCCCCAGAAGGACAAGGACGCCCCGATCGCCATCGTGCTTCACCCGCATCCTCAGTTCGGGGGCACGATGAACAACAAGGTTGTCTACAACCTTCACTACGCCTTCTATAACATGGGTTTCACCGTTCTGCGCTTCAATTTCCGCGGCGTCGGACGCAGCCAGGGCGAATACGATCAGGGCGTGGGCGAGCTGTCGGATGCGGCCTCGGCCCTCGACTACCTGCAGTCGATGAACAACAACTCCAAGCATTGCTGGGTTGCTGGCTTCTCCTTCGGGGCCTGGATCGGCATGCAGTTGCTGATGCGCCGCCCCGAGATCACCGGATTCATCTCGGTCGCACCGCCCGCGAACATGTACGATTTCTCGTTCCTCGCGCCCTGCCCCTCCTCGGGGCTGATCATCAACGGCACCGCCGACCGCGTGGCGCCGCCCGCGGACACCACCTCGCTGGTCAGCAAGCTGCAGGAGCAGAAGGGCATCACCGTCACCCACGAGCAGATCGAGGGCGCGGGTCACTTCTTCGAAGAGCCCCACATGGACACGATGATCGGCACGGTGAGCGACTACGTGAAGCGCCGCCTGACCGAATCCACCCGTTGATATGAGCGTCGCCGAGGAGCTTGCCGATGCGCTCGCGCGGGACGTGCTCGCCTCCGCCCCCCATCTGGGCGACGAGCACGACCTGATCCGCGAGATCGCCAAGGTCCTCGCCGCCTCTTCGACCACGACCGAAGAGGCCTTCATGACCGCGATCCGGATCCGGATCGCCGAGCGGCGCGCCCGCGCGCTGCTCAACCAGAAGCTCGCCGAGAAGGGCCTGCCGCCCGCCGGCACCCGGCCCGCAGTCAAACCTGCCGCCAAGCCCGCGGCCGCTGCCGGCCAGCCTCCCCGCCGCCCGGCCCCGAAGCCGCCCGAGGGCTGAGCCCTGCCGGGGCTGCAATGCCCCTGCCCGCTGGCCATTTCCTGCCCCCTGTCCCGCGTTTCCCGGCATCCGGGCTTTCGCCCGGCGCGCGCAATGGCTATTGCGGCGGCAGATACCGGGACACGATACTGGGACATGACAGATGACCGATGACCTCCGCCCCCGGCTCGACGCGCAGATGGCCTTCCTGCAGGAAAGCGACCGCCTGAAGGCGGTTGATCGCGCCTCGACCCTGACCGACCAGTCGCGGCAGGAGAATTCCGCCGAACATTCGTGGCAGGCCGCCCTCGCCGCGATGATCTGGCTCGGCGACCTCGCGCCGGACCGGCTGTCGCGCATCATCGCCATGCTGCTGCTGCACGACCTCGTCGAGATCGACGCCGGTGACCAGCCCATCGACCTGCCCCATGACGCCGTGGCTCTCGCCGCCGCCGAGGCCGCCGCCGCCGAGCGCCTCTTCGCGCTGCTGCCCGCCGATCAGGGCCGCGCCTTCCGCGCCCTCTGGGAGGAGTTCGAGGCCTGCGACAGCCCCGACGCCCGCCTCGCCAAGAGCGTCGATTTCGCCGTGCCGATCCTGCAGACCTGGGCCGCCAGCCCGCGCCGCGCCGATCACGAGGCCGTCTGCCGCGAGAACCTCTCCAGCGGCCGCGCCCGGCTGATCGCCGAGACGCTGCCCGCCCTCTTCGCCTGCCTCGAGGCCGAGGGTACCGCCAGCGGCGATATCGCCCGGCAGGTCCGCTTCCTCGCCGAGATGGACCGCCTGAAAAACATCTACCGCGCCACCACCCTCGGCGACGGCTCCCGGCGCGAGAATTCGGCCGAACACTCCTGGCACCTCGCGCTCTATGCCCTCGTGCTGGGGGAACATGCAGGTCCCGGGGTCGACCCCGCCCGGGTCGTGCAGATGCTGCTGATCCACGACATCATCGAGATCGACGCGGGCGATGCGCCGATCTTCGGGGATTTCGACGCCGCCGCGAAGGAGGCCGAGGAGGCCGCAGCCGCCGACCGTCTCTTCGGCCTGCTGCCCGAGGCACAGGCCCGTGCCCTGCGCGCGCTCTGGGGCGAATTCGAGGCCAACGAGACCCCCGACGCCCGCTTCGCCAAGTCGGTCGACCGGTTCCAGCCGCCGAACCAGAACCTCGCCTGCGGCGGCGGCAGCTGGGTCGAATACAGCGTCGACTACGCCACCTTCGAGGCCCGCGTCGGCGCGAAAATCGCCCATGGCGCCCCGGACCTCTTCGACTGGATCGCCCCGCAGGTCTGCGCCTTCATGGCGACACTGGCCCGCTGATCCCCCGGGCGCTAGGCTGGCCCCGCAGACGCAGAGGAGCCAGCCGCCCATGGACGATTACTATGACCTCGGCCCGCACGGGATGCCCGTCACCACCGCCAGCCCGCTGGCGCAGTTGTGGTTCGACCGGGGGCTGAACTGGGTCTACGGCTACAACCACGTCGAGGCGGTCGCCTGTTTCCACAAGGCGCTGGAGGCCGATCCCGCCTGCGCCATGGCGTGGTGGGGCGTCGCCTATGCCAGCGGGCCGAACTACAACCTGCCCTGGGTCAAGCTCGATCCCGTCAGCCGCGCCAAGGCGCTCGCGGTGTCCTTTGACGCCACGCAGGAGGCCCTCTCCCGGCTGGAGGGCGTCACGCAGCCCGAGGCCGACCTGATCCGCGCCCTCTCCGCCCGCTATCCGCAGCGCGACCCGATCGAGGATTTGCAACCTTGGGTCGATGACTTTGCAAATGCGATGCGCCGCGTCAGCGCCGCCCACCCCGACCACAAGGACCTGCGCACGATCTTTGCCGAGGCGCTGCTGAACCGCACGCCCTGGACCATGTGGCTGCAGGCCGAACGCCGGCCCAATCCACAGGCCGATACGCTGGAATGCCAGGCCGTGCTGGAGACGGGCATGGCCCAGCCCGGCGGGATGGCGCACCCAGGGCTGCTGCACCTCTACGTCCACCTGATGGAGATGTCGCCCACCCCCGAGACGGCGCTGAAAGCCGGCGATGTGCTGCGCCATCTCGTGCCGGACGCGGGGCACCTCGTCCACATGCCCACGCATATCGACGTGCAATGCGGCGCCTATCAGGATGCGCTCTTCTGGAACCAGCGCGCCATCGCCGCCGACCTGAGGTATTTCGACCGTGAAGGCGGGATGAACTACTACACCGGCTACCGGATGCACGACTACCACTTCGCCATCTACGGCGCGCTCTTCCTCGGCCAGATGCAGCCCGCGCTGGAGGCGCTGCGCGGCATGGAGGCCACCTTCCCGCCCGAGCTGCTGCTGATGGAAAGCCCGCCGATGGCCGAGTATTTCGAGGCCTATCTCGCCATGGAACCCCATGTGTTGATCCGCTTCGGCCAATGGCGCGAGCTGATCGCCATGGCGCCCCCCGCCGATCCCGCCCTGCGCGCCACGCTGCATGTCACGCTGCTCTACGGCAAGGCGCTCGCCCATGCGGCCCTTGGCGAGGTCGAGGCTGCGCTTGCGGGCGAAGCAGCGTTCCTCGCAGCCCTGGAGCAGATGCCGCTGCGTCGCCTGCACAACAACCTCGTCAGCGACCTGATGCAGATCGCGCGCGAAATGCTGCGCGGCGAGATCCTCTATCGTCAGCAGGACTACACCGCCGCCTTCGCCCACCTGCGCGAGGCGGTCCGGCTGGACGACACGCTGCCCTATGACGAGCCCTGGGGCTGGATGCAGCCCGCCCGCCACGCCCTTGGCGCCTTGCTCTACGAACAGGGCCATGTAGCGGAGGCGGAGGCCGTCTATCGCGAGGATCTGGGCCTTGCAGGCGACCTGCCCCGCGGCTCGATCCATCCGGACAACGTGTGGTCCCTCAAGGGCTTGCACGACTGTCTTGAAGCGCGAGGGGAGAGCGTGGAACGGCGTCTGATCCGGCAGAAGCTGGACTTCGCCCTCGCCCGTGCCGATGCCGGCGTGGCGGCCTCCTGCGCCTGTGCGCAGTCGGCGATGCTGGCCAGCGGTCAGATCAAGGGCCCGAGCTGTTGTGCCGCGCAGCAGGCCGGGAAGTGAGTATTTCTGGAAAGATGAAAGCCCTGCGCGCCTCGGAAAACCACATGCGGCATTAGCTGACAGATGTCAGATATCCTCTTGACCGGCGGCATCTACCTGACATAAGTCAGCGGAAATTCCCTGACAAAGGTCAGACAGATGTCTCTCACCGATATTTCCCGGGTCCGGCGGTTCAGCCGGGCCGTGACCACTGAAACCGGCGCGCTGGATCAGAGCTTCCTCGGGCGCGGCCGCCCGCTGGGGGTGGCGCGGGTGCTCAATGCCATCGGCCATGGCCGGGGCGACGTGGCGGACCTGCGGCTTTACCTCGGGCTCGACAGCGGGCAACTCTCCCGCATCCTGCGCGGGTTGGAAGAGGAAGGGCTGATCACGACCGAGACGGCGGAAGAGGATGCGCGGCGCCGGGTGGCCGTGCTGACCGGCAAGGGCTCCGCCGAATTCGCGGAGTACGAGGCGCTCTCGAACGCCAATGCCAACAGCCTGCTCTCACGCCACCCGGACCCGGACAAGCTGTTGGAAGCGATGGACTTCATCGCCTCCGCCCTGACCCGCGACCGGATTACCATCGAACTGGCGGACCCCGAGAGCCCCCATGCCAACTGGTGCCTCGACCGCTATTTCGACGAGGTGAACAGGCTCTTTAAACAGGGGTTCGAACGGGCCAAGACCTGCGATCCGCAGGCGCCCGCCATGCGCCCGCCCGTGGGGGCCTTCCTGCTGGCGCTCTCCGACGGGCTGCCCATCGGCTGCGTGGCCCTGAAGGGCACGGATCAGGGCTATGCGGAGGTCAAACGGCTCTGGATCGCGCCCTCCGCCCGGGGGCTGGGCCTGTCGAAACGGATGATGCAGGAGACCGAGCGGGAGGCGCGGCGCCTCGGGATCGGCACGCTGCGGCTGGACACCAACGAACAGATGCCGGCGGCCATCGCACTTTATGAAAAGACCGGATGGGCCCGTATCGAGCGCTTCAACGACGACCCCTACCCCACGCATTTCTTTGAGAAAAAGCTGACATAAGAAAAAAGCCTGAGACCCTCAGGCCTTTTCCTTCTTCGCCTCCTTGACCTTCTCGGCGAGGTCGCGCGCGATGGCGAATGCTCCCTTGATCCGGTCGGCGTCGTTCTTCCAGTCGCGGCGCACGACGATCTTGTTGTCCTTGACCTTCGCCAGCCCGTTCTGCGCCTGCATGAACTCCACCAGCCCCGCCGGAGAGGCGAACTTGTCGTTGTGGAACTGGATCGTCGCGCCCTTCTCGCCGCCGTCGAGCTTGGCAATGCCCGCGCGTTTGCACATGGCCTTGATCCGCACCACGAGGAGCAGCGTGTTGACCTCCTTCGGCAGCTTGCCGAACCGGTCGATGAGCTCGGCGGCGAAACCCTCCAGCTCGACCTTGGTGGTGAGGTCCGACAGGCGGCGGTAGAGCCCCAGCCGCAGGTCGAGGTCCGGCACGTATTCCTCTGGAATCAGGAGAGAAACCCCCAGGTTGATCTGCGGCGCCCAGTGATCGTCGAGGTCCTGGAGCCCCTCCATCTCGCCCGCCTTGATCTTGGCAATCGCCTCCTCCAGCATCTGCTGGTAGAGTTCATAGCCCACGTCGCGCATCTGGCCCGACTGCTCCTCGCCCAGCAGGTTGCCGGCGCCGCGGATGTCGAGGTCCTGCGAGGCCAGCGTGAAGCCCGCCCCCAGCGTGTCGAGGGAGCCCAGCACCCGCAAGCGCTTTTCGGCATCCGCCGTCAGCTTCACCCGCGGTTTCGTGGTCAGATAGGCATAGGCGCGGGTCTTGGCACGGCCCACCCGGCCCCGGATCTGGTAGAGCTGGGCGAGGCCGAACATGTCGGCCCGGTGCACCACCATCGTGTTGGCGCGCGGGATGTCGAGGCCGCTTTCCACGATCGTCGTGGCCAGCAGCACGTCATACTTGCCGTCGTAGAAGGCATTCATCCGCTTGTCCAACTCGCCTGCCGCCATCTGGCCGTGGGCGGTGATGAAGCTGATCTCGGGCACCTGTTCGCGCAGGAACTCCTCGATCTCGGGCAGGTCGGAAATGCGGGGCACCACGTAGAAACTCTGCCCGCCGCGGTAATGTTCGCGCAGCAGCGCCTCGCGGATGGTGACGGCGTCGAACTCGCTGACGTAGGTGCGGATCGCCAGCCGGTCGACCGGCGGCGTGCCGATGATCGAGAGGTCACGCACCCCGGTTAGCGACAGTTGCAGCGTGCGCGGGATCGGCGTGGCGGTCAGGGTGAGCACATGGATGTCGGAGCGCAGCTGCTTCAGCCGTTCCTTGTGGGCGACGCCGAAGTGCTGCTCCTCATCGACGATCAGCAGGCCGAGGTTCTTGAAGCGGATCTGCTTGGACAGCAACGCGTGGGTGCCCACCACGATGTCCACGGTGCCCTTGGAGATCCCGTCACGGGTGAGCGCGGCATCCTTGGAGGAGACAAAGCGCGAGAGCGGCGCGACCTGCAGCGGGAAGCCCCGGAACCGTTCCGCAAAGCCTTGATAATGCTGGCGCGCCAGCAGCGTCGTGGGGGCGATCACCGCCACCTGAACGCCCGACATGGCGGCGATGAAGGCGGCGCGCAGGGCGACCTCGGTCTTGCCGAAGCCCACGTCACCGCAGACCAGCCGGTCCATCGGGTGGCCCGAGCCGAGGTCGGTCAGCACGTCGCCGATGGCGCCCAGCTGATCGTCGGTTTCCTGGTAGGGGAAGCGGGCCTGGAAGGCGTCCCAGGCGCCATGCGGCGGCTCTAGGATGGGCGCGGTGCGCAGCACGCGCTCGGCCGCGACGCGGATCAGCTTGTCGGCCATCTCGCGGATGCGCTGCTTGAGCTTGGCCTTCTTGGCCTGCCATGCGCCACCGCCTAGCCGGTCGAGCATCCCGGCCTCGTGGCCGTATTTCGACAGCAGTTCGATGTTCTCGACCGGCAGGTAGAGCTTGGTCTGCTCGGCGTATTCGATGGCGAGGCATTCGTGCCGCGCGCCCACCGCGGTGATCACCTCGAGCCCGAGGTAGCGGCCGATGCCGTGATCGACGTGGACCACGAGGTCCCCGGGTGAAAGGCTGTTGGCCTCGGTCAGGAAGTTCTCGGCCCGGCGCTTCTTCTTGGGCTGGCGGATCAGGCGATCGCCGAGGACATCCTGCTCCGAGATCACGGTCAGGCGGGTGTCCTTGCCCTTGATCTTCCACGGGCCCTCGAAGCCGCTTTCCAGTGCCAGCACGGCGAGGTGCAGGCCGTGGCGGTCGATGCCCCTGGCGTCACGGATCGAGACGGCGCCGACGAGGCCCTCGTCCTCGATCAGCCCTTCCAGACGTTCCCGCGCGCCTTCCGAATAGGAGGCGATGACCACCGGCCCCTCACCCAGTTTCGCACGAACATGATCCGCGAGCGTTTTGAAAAGGCTCACGTTTTCCAACTGACGCTCGGGCGAGAAATTGCGCCCGATCCGCCCGCCTGCATCCACCACGCCGGGGCCGGAGGCCCGGGGCAGCGGCGAGGTCTGGATCACCCGGCGCGCGCCAAGGGCCTCTTCCCACGCGGCATCGTCGAGGTAGAGCAGCCCCGGCGGCGTCGGCTTGTAGACGCTGTCCATCTTGCCGCGCTGTTGCAGCGCATGGCGGCGGGTCTCGTATTGATCGGCCACGCTCTCCCACCGGGCGAGGCGCGCGGGCGTGGTCTGATCGTCCAGCATGACCGGCGCGCCGGGCATGTAGTCGAAGAGGGTCTCCAGCCGCTCGTGGAAGAAGGGCAGCCAGTGCTCGATGCCCTGATGCTTGCGGCCCGCGCTGACCGCCTCGTAGAGCGGATCGTCGGTGCCCGCCGCGCCGAACTCGATGCGGTAGTTCTGGCGGAAGCGCGTGATCGCGGCCTCGTCGAGGATCACCTCGGAGACGGGGGCCAGCTCGACGACCTCCAGCTTCTCGGTGGTGCGCTGCGTTGTGACGTCGAAGCGCCGGGCGCCGTCCAGAATGTCACCGAAGAGGTCGAGCCGCACCGGCCCGCCCTCGCCCGGCGGATAGATGTCGATGATGCCGCCGCGCACGGCGTAGTCGCCGGGCTCCATCACCGAATGGCTCTGCGAGAAGCCCATCCGCACGAGGAAATCGCGCAGCGCCTTTTCATCCACCCGGCCCCCGACACGGGCGGTGAAGGCCGCCTCGCGCAGGATATCCCGGGCGGGGATGCGTTGGGTGGCGGCGTTCAGCGTGGTCAGCAGGACGAAACTCTGCGGCATCCCGTGCACGAGACCCGCCAGCGTGGCCATCCGCGCGGCGGAGATATCGGCATGGGGCGAGACCCGGTCATAGGGCAGGCAGTCCCAGCCGGGGAACCGGATCACCGGCATCTCTGGCGCGAAAAAGGCGAGCGCATCGGCCATGTTGGCCATGCGCTTGTCGTCGCGCGCCACGTGGATCACGGGACCACCGGCGCGGGCGGCCTCGGCCAGCACGAGCGCCGCGTCGAACCCTTCCGGCGCGCCGCCGAGGGTGATGTTCGTCCGCTGGTTCATGGGATCAGCCTCCCAGCACACCGATCGAGAAATTCTGGAACATGCCCCAAAGCGCGGTGACGAAGATCGCCATCACGCCGATCGCCTGCACCCCGATCCGGTGACGGGTGAGGCGCTTGTGAAGATCGGGGCCGCGCGGCTCCTCCATCCGGATGCGGAAGGCGGTGCGCAGGCTCAGGAGGCCGACGAAGGACATCGGGAAGGCCAGCAGGAAGACCGCCTGCGCGAATTCCACCCCGTAGACGAAGCCCAGAAGCGCCAGCACCGTCAGGACGAAGCAGACGAAGGAGATCAGCACCGTGCCGGACAGTTCGTTGATGTAGAGGATCCGGTTGATGTTGATCCGCACCATGTCCTCGAGGTCGACTTCCGCCTGACCGCCGACGCGCCGCGCCCGCAGGACCATGTCGTAGGGCACACCCAGCACCCAGTGGCTTGCCGTCGACCAGACCACCGCCAGCGCGATCCAGAACCACAGGTTCGAGAAGGAGCGCATGTCGATGAGCTCGAATATCGTTTCGTGAAGGTTCACCGGGGGCCCTCTCGGCCTTTTGACTGCCGCACCTTAGTAGCGCCCGTTTTCGGTAATTCCTACCCTTGAGGCGCGTCGCATTCCATGCCACCTCACTCCTGTATGATCAAGAAAGGATCCGCTGATGTTCCCGGTTCAGGCCCCCTTCCCCCAAACCCGGTTCCGTCGTGCCCGCCAGAGCGGCGCGATCCGGGCCCTGGCGCAGGAAAACCACCTGGCCGTCGGCGACCTGATCTGGCCGGTCTTCGTCTGCGAGGGCGAGAACGTGGAACAGCCGATCGCCTCGATGCCCGGTGTCAGCCGGCTTTCGGTGGATCGCGTGGCGCAGGCGGCGAGCAAGGCCTTCGACCTCGGGATCCCGGCGGTCTGCATCTTCCCCTACACCCCGCTGGAGAAGCGCACCAAGGATTGCGCCGAGGCCTGGAACCCCGAGAACCTGTCGAACCGGGCAACCCGCGCGATCAAGGCCGTGGTGCCCGAGATGGCGGTGATGACCGACATCGCCCTCGACCCCTACAATATCGACGGCCATGACGGCTTTGTCGTGGACGGACAGATCCTGAACGACGAAACGGTCGAGGCGCTGGTGAAACAGGCGGTCAGCCAGGCCGAGGCGGGCGCCGACATCATCGGCCCCTCGGACATGATGGACAGCCGCATCGCCCGCATCCGCGGCGCGCTGGAGGCCGGCGGCCACACCAACGTGATGCTGCTGAGCTATTCGGCGAAGTATGCCTCGGGCTTCTACGGGCCGTTCCGCGATGCCACCGGCGCCACCGGCGCGCTGAAGGGCGACAAGGCCACCTACCAGATGAACCCCGCCAACACCGACGAGGCGCTGCGCCTCGTGGCGCGCGACCTGCAGGAGGGCGCGGACATGGTGATGGTGAAGCCCGGCATGCCCTACCTCGACGTCTGCCGCCGGGTGAAGGACACCTTCGGCGTGCCGACCTTCGCCTACCAGGTCTCGGGCGAATACGCGATGATCGAGGGCGCGGTGCGCAATGGCTGGCTCGATGGCGACAAGGTCATGGTGGAAAGCCTGATGGCCTTCAAGCGCGCGGGCTGCGACGGGGTGCTGACCTATTTCGCGCCGCGCTTCGCCAAGCTGATGCAGGGCAAATCGGCGGTCGTCTGACCGCCTGCATTGCCGACCGCGCCCGGCCCGGATCGCGGGCCGCGCGTCCCCTCCCGTGCGCGCGTCCGGCCCGCCTGAGGCGATTTCCGCCGAGCGCCGGGTGACGTTGCCGCCGAGGGTGACAGGACCCGCCTGCCCCCCTATACTTCGCCCTCGAAGCCGGGCAAACCGGCCGCGTCATTGACGCGACACTCCGGGGCAAAGTCCCCATCACGGGCAAGAGACAGGCGGTTTCCCATGAGCAATCTTTCCAGACGCACCTTTTCCCTCTCGGCACTGGCGGCGATCCCGCTGCTGGCGGCGTGCAACAACGGCATCGGCAGCCCGGGTGGCTCCAAGATCGACGCCCGCGTGGACGCGACACTGGCGCAGCTCTTCAGCCAGTACCCCGAGACCCGCAACCTCGCCGCGAAATCCGCCGGCATGCTGGTCATGCCGCTGATGACCGAGGCCGGCTTCGGCATTGGCGGCGGCTACGGCCGCGGCGCCCTGCGCGTAGGCGGCAGCACGGTGGACTACTATTCCGCCACCGCCGCGAACTTCGGCCTGCAGATCGGCGCGCAGCAATATGCACACGTGCTCTTCTTCATGACGCAGGAGGCGCTTTCGGGCTTCCGCCGGTCCTCCGGCTGGGCCGCGGGCGCGGACGTGGAATACGTCTTCTCCGACAAGGCCGAGGCGATGCGCGCCGAGACGACGACCTCCATCGCGCCGATCGTGGCGGTGATCTTCGGCCAGGCCGGCCTGCGCTTCGGCGCGACGCTGGAAGGCGTGAAATACTCGCGCATCCTGCCCTGACCGGCAGACCCGCGACAGCGTTCGGGCCGCCCTCCGGGGCGGCCTTTCGCATTTCAGTGCAGCGTGAATTCCCCCACCACGTTGCGCCAACGGCCGGGCGAGATTTCCTTGCGATGGGTGAAGCGGACCGAGTGCAGCGGCCCTTCGATTTCCTTCTGCCAGAACTCGATGAACCTGAAGAGCCGCGGATGATCCGGGGCGAGGTCATACTCCTGCCAGACGAAGGTGTTCAGCACATGGGCATAGTCGGGCATGTGATAGAAGAATTCGGCCGTCGTCAGGCCGTATCCGCGCAGCATAAGTTCGGTCGGGGTTTCCTGCATTTCGCCTCCTGTGACATATCCACAAGAAAAATCCTGCCACGACTTCATTTTCAGTCAACGAAAACAGCATGTTATCACTGTGCGCTCCCGGCTGCCAAAGGCAGGTGCCAGCAACCATTGCACCCTATATGACGGGTCTGCTATAAACCGGACAGCTATATCTAGAACCCTAAAAGAATACAGGCAGAGCCGTTGAGCGACACGCCCCAACCCCCTGAGAACCCGGAAGAAAACGAGCGCACCCCCTACGCGGGACCGACGGTGTCGATCACCGACGAGATGCGCAATTCCTACCTCGACTACGCGATGAGCGTGATCGTGAGCCGGGCGATTCCGGATCTTCGTGACGGCCTAAAACCTGTGCACCGCCGCATCCTCTACGCGATGCAGGAATCCGGGAATACCGCCGACAAGTCCTATCGCAAGTCGGCCCGCCCGGTCGGCGACACGATGGGTAAGTACCACCCCCACGGCGACAGCGCGATCTATGACGCGCTCGTCCGGATGGCGCAGGACTTCTCCATGTCGCTGCCGCTGCTGGACGGTCAGGGCAACTTCGGCTCCATGGACGGCGACAAGGCCGCGGCCATGCGTTACACCGAGGTCCGGATGGAAAAGGCGGCGAACTTCCTGCTCGCCGACATCGACAAGGACACGGTCGACTTCCTCGACAACTACGATGGCAAGGACAAGGAACCGGCCGTCCTGCCCGCGCGCTTTCCCAACATGCTGGTGAACGGTGCCGGCGGCATCGCCGTCGGCATGGCCACCAACATCCCGCCCCACAACCTGGGCGAAGTGGTGGATGCGACGCTGGCCCTGATCGAGAACCCCGACCTCGACAGCAACGACCTGAACCAATACGTGCCCGGCCCCGACTTCCCCACCGGCGGCGTCATGCTGGGCCGGTCCGGTGCCCGCAAGGCCTACCTCGAGGGCCGCGGCAGCGTGATCATCCGCTCCAAGACCCACGTGGAAGAGCTCCGCAAGGACCGCTACGCGATCATCATCGACGAGATCCCCTACCAGGTGAACAAGGCCGCGATGATCGAGAAGATCGCGGAATGCGTGCGCGACAAGCGGATCGACAACATCGCCCATGTGCAGGACGAATCCGACCGTCAGGGCGTCCGCGTGGTGATCGAGCTGAAGCGGGACGCGACCCCCGAGGTCGTGCTGAACCAACTCTTCCGCTTCACCCCGATGCAGACCTCCTTCGGCTGCAACATGCTGGCGCTGAACGGCGGCAAGCCCGAGACGCTGACGCTTTATGGTTTCCTGTCGGCCTTCATCACCTTCCGCGAGGAAGTGGTGGCCCGCCGCACCGCCTTCGAGCTGCGCAAGGCGCGTGAACGTGCCCACATCCTCTGCGGTCTGGCCGTCGCGGTCACCAACGTGGACGAGGTCGTGGCCACGATCCGGTCCTCCGCCGATGCGGCCGAGGCCCGCGAGAAGCTGATGACGCGCCGCTGGCCCGCCTCCAGCATCGCGGAATACATCCGCCTGATCGACGATCCGACCCATACGATCAACGAGGACGGCACCTACAACCTCTCCGAGGCGCAGGCGCGTGCGATCCTCGAGCTGCGGCTGCAGCGCCTGACCCAGATCGGCGTGCAGGAAGTCACGGACGAGCTGCAGGAACTGGCCAAGAAGATCCGCGAATACCTCGAGATCCTCGCCTCGCGCGAGCGGATCATGGGCATCATCCGCGACGAGCTGACCGAGGTGAAGGAACTCTTCGCCGTCCCCCGCCGCACCGAGATCGTCGACTGGTCCGGTGACATGGAGGACGAGGACCTCATCGAGCAGGAGGAGATGGTCGTTACCGTCACCGCCGGCGGCTACATCAAGCGGACCCCGCTGGCCGACTTCCGCAGCCAGAAGCGCGGCGGCAAGGGCCTCTCGGGTGGCGCGATGAAGGATGACGATGCGGTCACCACGCTCTTCGTGGCAAACACCCATACGCAGCTGCTCTTCTTTACGACCGAGGGCATGGTCTACAAGCTCAAGTGCTGGCGTCTGCCGGTCGGCGGGCGGACCTCGAAGGGCAAGGCGATCGTCAATATCCTGCCCATCCCCACCGGCGTGTCCATCGCGGCGATCATGCCCGTGGACCGGGCCGAGGAGGAATGGGGCGACCTTCAGATCGTCTTTGCCACCTCCGCAGGCACCGTGCGGCGCAACGCGCTGTCCGATTTCACCAACGTGATGCGGAACGGCAAGATCGCCATGAAGTTCGAGGGCGAGGCCGAGGGCATGCGCCTGATCAACGCGCGGATCTGCGGCCCCGAGGATGACGTGATGCTGTTCACGCAATCGGGCCGGGCGATCCGCTTCCGCGCCGATGACGTGCGGGTCTTCAACTCGCGCAACTCCACCGGGGTCCGTGGCGTCAGGCTGAACGAGAACGACGAGGTCGCCTCGATGTTCGTCCTGCCCCACTTCGCCGCCGAGAGCGACGAGCGCGCCTCCTACCTCAAGATGCGCCGTGCCATGGCCGGCGATACCGAGGCGACGGAGGAAGAAGAAGGCAACGCCGACATGCCGCTGGCGCAGGAGCGCTACGCCGAGATGTCCGCCGCCGAGACGCTGATCCTCACGATCACCGTGGGCGGTGCGGGCCACATCAGCTCCTCGCACGATTACCCCGTGCGCGGGCGCGGCGGCCAGGGCGTCACCGCCTGGGAGAAGAGCATGCGCACCGGTCCCGTCATCGCCGCCTTCCCGGTGGAGATGGACGACCAGATCATGCTGGCCACCTCGCGCGGCCAGTCGATCCGGGTCCCGGTCGACGGCATCTCCTTCCGGTCGCGCAGCGCGGGCGGGGTGCGGGTGTTCAACACCGGTGCCGGCGAAGAGGTCGTCTCGGTGGCACGGATCGCCGAACAGGCGGATGAGGATGAAGGTCTCGAGGGACCGGAAGCTGACTCCTGATCCCACGGGACAGGCGGCAGATGTGGCGGCGGTACTGCGATGAAGAACTGGGATGATCTGAGATACCTCGTCGCGGTCCACAAGACCGGCAGCATGAGTGCTGCCGCGCGCCTGCTGGAAACAAACCCGGCCACCGTGTCGCGCCGCCTCAGCCGCCTGTCCGAATCGCTCGGCTTCGATCTCTTCGTGAAGACGCCCGAAGGCTGGGTGGCAAACGAGGCGATTTCGGACCTGATCGAAACGATCACCGGGTTCGAGAACGAGATTGTTTCCTATCTGCATACGCAGAGCACCGCCGCCCCGGCGACGGGTGGCAACATCACCGTCGGCTGCCCGCCGACGATCAGCGCCTATGTCTTCTACCCCGCCCTGCGCGCCTTCCTCGAAAGCCATCCCGGCCTGCGGTTGACCTTCAACGCGCTGACCCTGACCGAGGCGCTTGGCGAGAACGACATGATCATCGTCACCCAGCGTCCCGAACAGGGCCGCCTGGTGGTGCGTTACATCGGCAAGTTCCACATCAACGTCTACGCCTATCCGGACAGTCCGCGCGATATGGGCTGGATCGGGCTCAACCGCAGCCACGATCAGGCCGAGACGATGCAGTTCGCGCGCAAGGTCATGGCGGGCCACGATCCCCTCATTCGCGTGGAAACCCTGCACGAGATCATGGGCGCGATGCGCACCAGCCGCCTGCCCGGCCTGCTGCCCAATATCGTCGCCATGTCGGATCCGGAACTGCAACGGTTCGAGCCGGAGCAGGCCGATCTCGTGTCGCCGCTCTATCTCTGCTTCCACGAAACCCGCCGCCGCGACCCGCTGCTGCAGGACGTGGCCGATTGGGTTGCGCAGGAATTCAATCGCACCACCCAATTGTGACCCGAAAAGAAACAATCTTTCGGCACATATCTGCTCATATCAGCAATACCGCCTTTGCTTTTGATTTCGTTATGTGCTCTACTCACACGTGTGTACTGAGGCAGTAGAGTTTTCGGATCGACCTTTCAGTGTAAAGGAACTTTCCGTACCAGGGGCAGAACGCCCGCTCACGGCAACATACGCGGATAGATTGCAGACCGGTTTTCTTTATTGAATTTCGCAGGTCTTCGCATCGGCAGCCCCTCCCTCGGGGTTCGGTGCATTGTGATAGGGCGCTTTCGTGTGTCCTTGGTTGGCCTCGATCGGCTTGTTCGGCGGCAGGGTTCTCTCTTGTTCCTGCTGAGGCTGACTGAAAATGGTGGTTTGACGCTTCTACCCCGTCAATCCCTTCCAACTGGGTCGGCCGGAACAGCCGACCCAATTTTTTTTCCAGATGAGTCCCGATAGCCTCCGGAAACGGAAACGGACAGTCGTCACGAAACGGAACTAATAAAAACCCCGGCCGTTTTCACGACCGGGGCAAATGGCATTTCGTGGCAAGCGCCTCAGAGATCGTAAATCCCGCCGAATTTCGCCTCCACGTAGCGCAGCAGCGGGCCCGCCGTGGGGGTCGTGCCGCAGGCCTGCGTGATCACCTCGCGCGGGGTCATAAGCCCGCCGTGTCGTTGTACCTTGTCCCGCAGCCAGCCCGTCGCGGCGGTGGTATCCCCCGCGGCCAGATCGGCGTCGAGCCCCGGCAGATCGGCGCGCAGCGCCTCGTGCAGGCAGCCGGCATAGACATTGCCGAGCGAGTAGGTCGGGAAGTAGCCGAACAGCCCCACCGACCAGTGCACATCCTGCAGGCAGCCCAGGGAGGCACGCGGCACGTCGTAGCCGAAGTCCGCCTTGAACCGCGCATTCCACGCCTCCTCGAGGTCCGCCACGGCGAGGTCGCCCGCGATCATCGCCCGCTCCAGATCGAAGCGCAGCATGATGTGGAGGTTGTACTGCACCTCGTCCGCCTCGGTCCGGATGAAGTCCTTCTGGACCCGGTTCACCGCGGCATAGAAGCCCTCTGCCCCGTCGAGGCCGAGGTCGCCGAAGGCGCGGGTCATCTCCTCGTACATCCAGCCCGTGAAGGCGCGGGAGCGGCCCAGCTGGTTCTCGTAGATGCGGCTCTGGCTTTCGTGCACGCCCATCGAGACGCCCTGCCCCAGCGGCGTCAGCGCATAGTCCGCCTCTATCCCCTGTTCATAGCAGGCGTGGCCGACCTCGTGGATCGTGGAATAGAAGCAGTTGAAGGGATCGGCCGGGTTGGTCCGCGTGGTGATCCGCACATCCGCGCCGGAACCGGAGCTGAAGGGATGGACCGCCTTGTCGATCCGCCCGCGGCTCAGGTCATAGCCGAAGGTCAGCGCGAGCTTGGTCGAGAAGGCCATCTGCGCGCCCTCCTCGAAGGTGCCGGTCAGCCCCTTCGGTTCCGGCTTGCCCAGCACCGCCTCGCGCAGGGCCACCAGCCGGGGCCGCATCTCGCCAAAGATCGCCTCCAGTTCGGCCGCCGTCATCCCGGGCTCGTAGTCGTCGAGCAGCGCGTCATAGACATCGCCGCCCGCCGCCAGCGCCGCGCCCTCCTCGCGCTTCAGCGCGACGATCTTTTCCAGAACGGGCGCGAAGCCCGCGAAATCGTCCCTCTCCCGCGCCTCGGCCCAGTGGCCCTGCGCGACGGAGGTCAGCCGCGCCAGCTCGGTCGCCAGTTTCGCGGGCACCCGGCTGGTGCGCTCGAAACTGCGGCGGATGTGGCGCAGCTGTGCTGCTTCCGCCGGGGTCATCTCGGCGCCCTCGCAGGCGGCCAGCCAGTCCCCGATCCGCAGATCGGTACGGCGGCCGTGCAGGATGCCCTCGATCACGCCGATCTCCTCGCCACGCTGTTCAGCGGCGCCGCGGGGCATCACCGTCTCCTGATCCCAGCCGAGGCGCCCGGCAATGGCGGCCAGGGCTTCGGTTTCACGCTGGTAGGCCAGCAGGTCTTGCAGGGCTGTCATGGTATCAGGCTCCCCGGATCTTGGCGGTGACGGGATAGCGGGCGTAGAACCGCGCCCGGATGATCAGCACCCAGAGCGCCACGGCCACCAGCTGGTGGGTGATCGCCACGTGAAGCTGCGCGCCCGTCAGCACCGCCTGGATGCCGAGGATGACCTGCACGACCAGTGCCACGAAGGCCATGGTGAAGGCCACACGCGTCGTGGTGTGGGCCGAGCGGCGCCCCTTGAGGAAGCAGACCAGCGAGAAGATCGCCAGCAGGTAGCCCGAGCAGCGGTGGATGAACTGCACCAGCGCCGGGTTCTCGAGGAAGTTGCGCCACAGCGGCTCCAGCATGAAGGGGCCCGGCGGCAGCCATTGGCCGCCCATGGTCGGCCAGTCGGTGTAGGACCGGCCCGCGTCGATCCCCGCCACCAGCGCGCCGAGGAGGATCTGCAGGAAGGCGAAGTGCATCCAGCCGGTCGACATGCCGAAGAGCTTGCGCTCGCCCGCGCGGCGGGCCTGCATCAGCTCCCGGTCGTCCCGGCCGAGGCAGAAGAAGTACCAGGCGATGAAGCCGAGGATGACGAAGGCGATGCCGAGGTGGGTCGCCAGCCGGTAGGAGGCCACCGAAAGCATGGTGCCGGTCAGGCCGGAGGAGACCATCCACCAGCCGATCGCGCCCTGTACGCCGCCAAGGGCGCCGATCAGGAAGAGCCGCCCGGTCCAGCCCGCCGGGATCTGGCGGAAGGCGAGGAAGCCGAAGAAGCCCAAGGCCCAGATCAGCCCGATCACGCGGCCCAGCTGCCGGTGCGACCATTCCCACCAGTAGATCTGCTTGAAGTCCTGCAGGTCCATCCACTGGTTCTGGATCTGGAACTGGGGGATCTGCTGGTAGAGGTCGAATTCCGCCTGCCAGTCAGCCTCATTCATCGGGGGCAGCGCGCCGGTGAGCGGCTTCCATTCCGTGATCGACAGGCCGCTGTCGGTGAGGCGGGTCAGGCCGCCGACACAGATCATCGCCACCACGAGGGCGAAGAGCACCGCGAGCCAGACCCGGATCGCGCCGCGCGCGCCCTTGCGGCGGCCCCGGTCGATCGCGCCGGTCTGGACCTCCTGTTTCCGGTCGGTCCCGACCTCTTCGAATATGCTGCGTTTCTGGCTCATAAGGGTCACCTCGTCAGGGGCCTGCCACCCGGACCCTTGCGGGGCGTGCCGGGGGCCGTCTCGTGGGCGCATGGCGCCCCTCGTTGTGCTGTCCCGGCCCTCGTCGCTGCCGCGTGCCCCGGGATCGGCCCGGAGGGTCGGGCCGGCGGTCGGGGTCGGGCTGTGGCCCCCGGGGGCCGGTCTCTCGGTCAGGGCATGGGCGCGGGTGTTGTTTGCTCTCCGGGTCTTGTCCGGCGTCGTGTCCGGGTTGCGCGGCAGGGTACTTGCGCCGCATGACAGGGTCTAGCGCTCAGCCGCGCTCCTTCCAGCGGACCATCTGACGCAGGACCCCATGGAGCACCTGCACGTCCGACCGGGTCAGCGGCATCCGCGACCAGAGGTTCCGCAGGCTCAGCTTCATGCTGGCGGCCTTGGTCTCGGGGAAGAAGAACCCGGCCTGCTCCAGCGTCTCCTCGTAGTGCTCCGAGAGCTTTTCGATCTCGACGTTGGTGGCCCAGTCGGCGCCGGCCATCTCGACCGTCTCATGGGTGATCTCGGCGCTCTGGCGGCGCCATTCGTAGGCCGTCAGCAGAACGCATTGCGCAAGGTTGAGGGAGGCGAACTCCGGGTTCACCGGGACCGAGATGATCGCGTTGGCCCGTGCGATGTCATCGTTCTCCATGCCTGCGCGCTCCGGGCCGAAGAGCACCGAGACCTTTTCGCCGGCGGCGATCTTCTCCGCCGCGATCTGCATGGCGCGTTCCGGGGTCAGCACCGGCTTGGTCAACCCGCGCGGCCGGGCCGTGGTGGCCAGCACGAAGTGGCTGTCATGGAGCGCATCTGCGGTGGTCTCGAAGAGGCCCGCATTGTCCAGCAGCCGCCCCGCGCCCGAGGCCATGGCCACGGCCTTCTGGTTCGGCCAGCCGTCGCGGGGCGCCACGAGACGCATCCGGTCGAGGCCGAAGTTCCACATCGCGCGCGCGGCGCCGCCGATATTCTCGCCCATCTGCGGGCGCACGAGAACGAAGGTGGGTTGGGACATGGGGGCCTTTCCTGTTTGCCCCGGCAATAGGCCAAGGCGCCAAGAGGGACAAGGGTTGGCGACGGACTGGCGGGTGTGCAGAAGCTGCCAGGGGCGCTCCGGGGCTCCCCGGACGACACGGAGGTGTGGGGCGGAGGCCCTCGCCGGTTTCTCAAGCGACAACCGCAGGCGGTGGTCTCTGGTGGCCGCCGCAGGCGGTGCCCTTTCCGGAGAGCCTCAGATGTTGGCCTTTCCCGGTAGCCGTAGGCGATGGCCTGTCCCGGTAACCGCAAGCGACGGCCTATGACGATAACTTTGTGTTGTCGCTTTGGTCATCGACGTCGGCCTCGTCGTCGAAACCATGCTCGATCTCGTCACGACGTTACCCCGGATACGCCGCCCCTTGCCCCCAGCCGTATGTCACAAAGGGCAGCGCCGACCCGCGGGGGGGCGCAATAGCGCCGCCCCATGGGGGCGGGTCGGCGCTGCCCGGCCTCACGGCCGGGCGGGATCTACCGATAAGACTGCGCTCCTCCGCTCTGCCTCTGCCTCTGCCTCTGCCTCTGCCTCTGCCTCTGCCTCTGCCTCTGCCTCTGCCTCTGCCTCTGCCTCTGCCTCTGCCTCTGCCTCTGCCTCTGCCTCTGCCTCTGCCTCTGCCTCTGCCTCTGCCTCTGCCTCTGCCTCGAAGCGAGGCCACTCCCGGTTCGCGCGCCCTGCAAGCCCTGCGGCCCGCGCTTGCCCCGAGGAATTCCCAAATAAACCGTTACACTTTGCAAAACCGTCACATAGGCTCTGCAAACCGGCGCGAAGACCGCAGCCAGAGGCCCCCATGACCGCCAACACGCCCCCCAGCCTTTCCGATCTCTTCAAGGTCTTCGGCCGTATCGGCCTGCTCTCCTTCGGCGGACCGGCCGCGCAGATCGCGCTGATGCACCGCGAGCTGGTCGAGGAACGCCCGTGGCTGGAAGACGGCAAGTTTCTCGGCGCGCTCAGCTTCTGCATGCTCCTGCCGGGGCCGGAGGCGATGCAGCTGGCCACCTACGCGGGCTGGCGGCTCAGGGGCACGCTCGGAGGCCTCATCGCGGGCGGGCTCTTCGTCCTGCCCGGCGCCCTCGTCATCGCGGCCCTGGCGCTCGCCTACGGCCAGTGGGGCACGCTGCCGCTGGTGCAGGCGGCCTTCCTCGGGATCAAGGCGCTGGTCATCGTGATCGTCCTGCAGGCCCTCGCCCGCCTCGCGCGCAAGACGCTGACCGCGCCGGACCGCTGGCTGCTGGCGGGGCTGGCCTTCGTGGCGACCTTCGCCTTCTCCCTGCCCTTCCCGCTGATCGTGGCGCTTGCCGCGCTCTGGGGCTTCCTCGCGACGCGGCCCGCCGCCACTACGCCGCCCCCGCCGTCAGAGGGCGCCCTGCGGCAGAGCCTGCGCCAGACCCTCCTCTGGGGCGCGCTCTGGCTGGGGCCGGTGGCACTGCTCGCCCTCTCCGGCGCGAGCTTCCTGACCGATATCGCGCTTTTCTTCAGCAAGCTCGCCGTGGTCACCTTCGGCGGGGCCTACGCGGTGCTGGCCTACATGGCGCAGGCGGCGGTCGAGACCCACGGCTGGCTCGGCGCGGAACAGATGATCGACGCCCTCGGACTGGCCGAGACGACACCGGGCCCGCTGATCCTCGTGACGCAGTTCGTGGCCATGGTCGCCGGGCAGAACGCCTCCGGCCCCGGCCTGGCGCTTGCCGCCGGGCTCGTCGCGCTCTGGGTGACCTTCGTCCCCTGCTTCCTGTGGATCTTCGCCCTCGCCCCCCACGTGGAGCGTCTGCTGGCCCAGCCGAGGCTGCAGGGCGCGCTTCAGGGCATCACCGCCGCGGTGGCGGGCGTGATCCTCAACCTCTCGGTCTTCTTCGCGCTGCATGTCTTCTTTGCCGAGGTGGAGACCGGCGGGCCCGGCCTGCGCCCGGTCTGGAGCAGCCTCCAGTCCGGTGCCGTCGTGTTGACGATTCTCGCCGCCGGGATCGTTTTCGGGCTGCGACGCGGGCCGCTGGTGGCGCTTCTGCCCATGGCGGCGGCGGGGATCGGCCTTGCCCTGTTAGCGCCCTGAGCCATGCTGCCAAGGGCACAAGGCGCATCGACGCCACCGACAGAGATTTTTACCACCCCGCCTTCCGTTTTTCTCCGAATCCCCTATGCTTCCCGAAAGAAACGGATGAACGCATGTCTGGATCCATCGACTACGGCAACCTGATGCATCGCGCGATGCGCAGCCTCATTCAGGAGGTCCTCTCGGACGTTGCCGACAACGGCCTCCCCGGGGCACACCACTTCTTCATCACCTTCGACACGACCCACCCGGAGACGGAGCTGGCGGAGTGGCTGAAGGACCGCTACCCGAGCGAAATGACCGTGGTCATGCAGCACTGGTACGACAACCTTGAAGTGGGCGACACCGGCTTCGGGATCACCCTCAACTTCGGCGATGCGCCGGAGCACATGTTCATCCCCTACAACGCCATCAAGACCTTCGTGGACCCCTCGGTGGAGTTCGGCCTGCGTTTCGAGACGCAGGTGAGCGAAGAGGACGAGGATCCGACCCCGCCCGATCCGCCGCGCCCGCTGCGCGATCCCTCGAAGGTCAAGACGCCCTCCTCCAAGTCCGACACCAACGGGCAGGAAGCGGATGTCGTGCGGTTGGACCAGTTCCGCAAGTAACGCCTGTTGCGGGTGAGACGAGACCGGGGCCCGCGTGGCCCCGTTTTCATGTGCGGTACCTGTCGCGGCCCCCTCTTCGCCAGAGCCCGCCCCCGGCGCCCCGTCTCGCCTGTCCGGTGCCATCTGGCCAAACCTGCCCACCGCCGATCGACAGGGTCTCAACGCGGGGTCACCACCGGATCAACAGGGACCGTCATGGGGCGGAAGCTGCTGACATCGTGGCGTCACACCGCAGTTACGCCGCCGTTACAGAGCCTGACAAGCGTTTGACGGCTCAACGAAATCTGCCCTCCAGACCGCCCGGAAACGGGCCTAACCACATGAATTTTTTGTAAAATCCAGAAATCCCACTTGCCCGGAAGGGGGCTTCTCCGGTTTCTCGTCGCAACAACAGACGCAAGTGGGGAAAGAACCATGGCGAGCGATTTTGCGGTATTCTTGGGCGAGATGATGCGCCGCCCGAAAGAGGTCTCGGCGATCGCGCCCTCGTCCCAGGCGGTGGCCCGGATGATGACGGCGGGCGTGGAGCAGGTGAGCGGCCCGATCGTGGAAATCGGCCCCGGAACCGGCAGCTTCACCCGCGCGATCCTCGATCGCGGCGTGGCACCGGAACGGCTGATCCTGATGGAGATGAACCCGCGCTTCTGCGAAACCCTGCGCGAGAAATTCCCCGGCGTGACCGTGCTGAACCGCCCGGCACAGGAGATCGAAAGCCTCGGCCTGGCGAATATCGGGTCGGTGATCTCGGGCGTGCCGGTGCTGGCGCGGCCGCAGATCCAGCGCGAGGTGGTGGGCCGGGCCTTCAACGTGATGGCGCGGGACGGGGTCTTCGTACAGATCACCTATTCGCCCAACGCCCCGATCCCGCCGGAAGTGCAGGCCGAACTGGGCGTGCGCGCGACGAAACGCGGGACGGTCTGGGCGAACCTGCCCCCGGCGCGGGTGTTCGAATTCCGCCGCTCGGCGCAGTGAAATCCGGCCCTCAGGGGCCGCAGGACAGGACCGGCAGGGCGGCGTGAGGGATTGCGCCGCCCGTCTTTTGTTATGGGGCGGTTGGAGGCCTTGGGATGCTGGTCATCTCGTCCAATCTACCGATCTGGCCCTCGCGCTCCCTTTCCCATTCCGCTCTCCGTCCGCCACGGAAGGCCGCGCCGCCCCATGGGGGGCGGGTCGGCGCTGCCCGGCCTCTCGGCGGGGCGGGTGGTCGATGGAGAGGACGGTGCAGGCCCGTGAAACAGGTGGGCTACCACCGAAGCGAAAGGGCGTTTCCGACCGCAGCTCCCCTCCCTGCCTCCCTCCCCCCCACTGCGGCATTGATCTTCGCCACAGGAGCGGTACAAAGCGGCGACTTCCTTTAGGAGAGCTGACATGACCAAGACCCGCACGGAAAGCGATAGTTTCGGACCGCTCGAAGTTCCTGCAGACAAGTATTGGGGCGCGCAGACGCAGCGCTCGATCATGAACTTCCCCATTGGCTGGGAGAAGCAGCCGGTCCCCATCGTGCGGGCGCTCGGCGTGATCAAGAAGGCCTGCGCCATGGCCAACAAGGCCAACGGCGACATGGACGCCAAGATCGCCGACGCGGTCATCGAGGCCGCAGGCGAAGTGATCGACGGCAAGTTCGACGACAACTTCCCGCTGGTGGTCTGGCAGACCGGCTCGGGCACCCAGTCGAACATGAACTCGAACGAGGTCATCGCGAACCGCGCGATCGAGATCCTCGGCGGCGTCATCGGCTCCAAGGACCCGGTGCACCCGAACGACCATTGCAACATGGGTCAGTCTTCGAACGACACCTTCCCCACCGCGATGCATATCGCCGCCGCCATGACCGCGCGCGACGTGCTGCTGCCGGGCCTCGTGCAGCTGGCCGAAGGGCTGGAAGCCAAGGCGGAAGAGTTCAAGGACATCATCAAGATCGGCCGGACCCACACCCAGGACGCGACGCCCCTGACGCTGGGCCAGGAATTCTCGGGCTATGCCATGCAGATCCGCAACGGCATCAAGCGCGTCGAGATGGCCCTGCCGGGCATCTACGAGCTGGCGCAGGGCGGCACCGCCGTGGGCACCGGGCTCAACACCAAGCAGGGCTGGGGCGAACAGGTCGCGGCGAACATGGCCGAAATCACCGGCCTGCCCTTCGTCACCGCGCCCAACAAGTTCGAAGCGCTCGCCGCCCATGACGCCATGGTCTTCATGTCCGGCGCCCTCGCGACCGTGGCCGGCGCCTGCTACAAGATCGCCAACGACATCCGCTTCCTGGGCTCCGGCCCGCGCTCGGGTCTGGGCGAGCTGATCCTGCCGGAGAACGAGCCCGGCTCCTCGATCATGCCCGGCAAGGTGAACCCGACCCAGGCCGAGGCGATGACGCAAGTCGCCGCCCATGTCATGGGCAACGACGCCGCGATGAAGTTCGCCGGTTCGCAGGGCCACTTCGAGCTCAACGTCTACAACCCGATGATGTCCTACAACCTGCTGCAGTCGATGCAGCTTCTGGGCGACGTCACCGCCTCCTTCACCGAGCGGATGCTGAACGGCATCCAGGCCAACGAGGCCCGGATCGAGAAGCTGATGCGCGAGAGCCTGATGCTGGTGACCGCACTGGCGCCGACCATCGGCTACGACAACGCCACCAAGGTGGCGAAGACGGCGCACAAGAACGGCACCACGCTGAAGGAAGAGGCGATCGCGCTCGGCTTCGTGGACGAGGAAACCTTCGAGAAGGTCGTCCGCCCCGAGCAGATGATCGGCCCCAAGGCCTGACCATGGCGGAACCGGTCAACCTGAACCGGTTTCGGAAAGACAAGGCGCGGGCCGAGAGGAAGGCCCGCGCCGACGAGAATGCCGTGAAATTCGGGCGCAGCAAGGCCCAGAAGGACGCGGAAAAAGCCCGGGCCGAGCAGGCCCGGCGCCTGCTCGACGGGCACCGGACGGAGGCTGCGCCCGGGACGGATAGCCCTGCTGCGCAAGGCGCCCCGAAGGACGACGGGTCCGGGGCATGAGCACCCGCCCGGTCAAACGTTCCCTTACCCTGCGCGGCCATCGCACCAGCGTCTCGCTGGAGGAGGACTTCTGGCGCGCCTTCCGGGACATCGCGGAGGAAAAGGGGCTGGCGCTGAACGCGCTTGCCGCCGAGATCGACGAGGCCCGCGGGATCGAGGCCGGGCTGGCCTCGGCGATCCGGGTCTACGTGCTGGCCCACTACCGGGGTGATCGCGGTTAAGCGCGGATTAACTCACCTTGGGCAGGCTTGGCGGATGACGCAGATCCCCGCTCCTCTCTCCGCCGACGCCTGGATGCGCCATCTCTTCAGCTCCCGCGCAGCGCTGGAGGGCGCGGTGATCCGGCGCAAACTGCGCGACATCGAGCGTTACGTGGGTCGCAGCAGGTTCGAGGCAGAACTGCGCCGCCGCGGGTTCCATGCGGTCGAGAACGCGGGACAGCTCGTCATCTTCTGCAACCAGGACCCGATCCGGGTTATCTGCTGATAACATCGGCTGCACTTCCCGTTTTCTTCGAAGAAAACGGACCGGAAAATTCGAATTTTCCGGATCAGGCCTTCAAACTCTGCGCTCCAGCTGCAACCAGATCCCCTCCTTCGAGCGCACCGTCAGATGCGCCACAGGCACCGGATCGCGGCCCTCGACGCGGGCGACACGGTAGTGCCGCAGGATCATCGAGAGCAGCAGCGGCCCCTCGACCATGGCAAACCCCGCGCCGGTGCAGACCCGGGCCCCGGCGGAGAAGGGAATATAGGCCTCGCGGGCGCAGGTCCGGCCGTTCTCGGTGCCCCAGCGGGTGGGATCGAAGGCGTCGGGCCGGTCCCAGAGCCGCTCGTGCCGGTGAAGGTGCCACGGGCTCAGCACCACCTGCGCGCCTTTCGGCACCTCGCGGTCGCGGGCCTGCACCGGGCAGGCCGCCTCGCGCACCATCATCGGCACCGGGGGATAGAGCCGCAGCGCCTCGCGGAAGGTATCGCGGCTGAGCTTGAGCTTCGACATCACCGCGAAGTCCGCGCCTGCGTCCAGCGCCCGGGCCTCCTCGGCCAGCCGCTCCTGCCACTCGGGATAGAGCGCCATGAGGTAAAGCGTCCAGGCCAGGGCCGAGGCCGAGGTTTCATGCCCGGCAAGAAAGAAGATCGCCACCTGGTCGACCATCTCGGCGGTGTCGAAGGTGTCGCCGGTCTGAGGGTCCGCGGTGGTCATGATCTTGGTGGCCAGATCGTCGGGTGCGGTGCCCGCCGCGATCTCCTGCCGCCGCGCATCGGTCAGCCCGGTGATCAGCCGCCGGATGATCCGGGCCGAGCGTTTGGTGTCGCGCCGGAAGAAGCGCGGCATCCAGCGCGGCAGGGGCACGAAGGCGGCGAGGTTCAGCACCGGCTGGCTGCGTTGGTAGATGCGGAATTCGTCGAAGACCTGCGCGGCGACCTCATGCTCGATCGGGATCGAGAAGAGCGTGCGGAAGATCACGTCCGCCGCGGCATGGCTGGTTTCGGCCTCGATCTCCAGCGTGCCGCCCGCATAGGGCGCCAGCCGCGCGACGCAGGCCTCCGCCGCCGCCCACATGGCGGGAAACGTGTCCTTCAGACGCCCGCCCTCGAAGGCCGGATCGATGATCCGCCGCTGCCGCTTCCACGTCTCGCCATTGGTCAGGAAGACGGAGTTGCCGAGCAGCGGACGCAGCCCTTCGCCCACACGGTCGGACTTGGGGAAATCGTCTGGCCGGTCCTTCAGCACCATCTTCACCAGCTCGGGCTGGTTCATCAGGTAGGAGCGGAAGAAAGGCGTACGGAACTCGGCCATCCATGCGCGGTAGAGCCGCGCGGGCTGTGCCGAGAGCAGGTCCTGCCGGAAGAGCTTCACATAGCGCCGGAGCGACACCCTGTCGGGCCGCGAGGGCGGCTTGGGCGGCAGGCGGCGGTTCGGGCCCTCCACCCCGCCCTGAGGCGGCGCAGAGGGCCCGGACGGCAGCGTCCTCTCCCCATGGCCGCTCTCCCCATGAACGGGGCAACTCATGCGACGCGGCTCGTGTATTTCGACACCGGGGTTTCGATCCGGCTCTTCGAGGGCTCGCGGCCCTCGTAGCGGCGGCCGAGGGTCAGCGGCCCGGCGGTGATGCGGAAGTAGTCGTAATCCCCGGGCCGGTCGAAATGGCACAGGTACTGGAAGTGCAGCCGGAAGAAGCGCCACCGCAGCTTGGCCCATGTCTCGGGCGCCAGCGTCTGGGTGAAGGCGGCGGAGACCACCAGCGGCCAGCGTTTGCCCGCCTGCGCCACGCCGGTGACAGACACCGGATCGCAGAGCGCGAAGGCACAGCCGTCGCCGGGCGCCGTCACGTCGATCCAGGGCACCTCGGGGCGCATGGAGAGATAGGCGAGGTCATCGCGCAGCCGTCCCGCCTTGGGCAGGAAGGAGACCATGGGCACCACCTGCCCCAGAGACAGGAAGGAGAGCCGCGGCCCCTCGCCCCGGCCCGAGGGCGCCCGGCCCGAGCGCACGAGGTCGGCGAGGATCGAGACCGCCAGATGGGCCCCCGAGGAATGGCCCACGACCAGCACCTCGTCCACGTCCTCGCGCAGGGCGGCGGCGATGGCATCGCCGAATTCGGCCATGCGGGCCTCCAGCGCGGGCGGGTTCGCCCCCAGCGACTGGGCCGAGAAGCCGTAGTCGTTCATCAGGTAATAGGCAAAGAACTTGCCGTCCTTGGCCTTGAACCACGCCAGCACCCGCCAGACCACGGCCAGCCCCGTGGCCCATCCCACCAGTGGCGCCAGCATCGGCACCGCCAGCGACAGCAGCCAAGCCATCAGCGCCCCTGCGCCCCAGCCCGCGAGGCAGGCGAGCGCCAGTTGCAGCAGCAGCATCCCGACGGGATAGAGCGCCGCGATCACAGGCCCCTTGCGCAGCCGCATCAGACGGAAGAGCGCGCCGGACCCGATATAGACCGCTGCCGTCCGCACCATCTGCACATAGGTCGCGGCAATCCCCTGCGCCATGCTGTCCCGCACGATGTCGGACCAGACCAGCACCTCGATATCGCTCTCGACCTCCGCCCCGTCCATCCGGGCCGAGACATGCCAGCCATAGGGGCCCTTGGTGGTCTTGGGACGCAGGGTGATCTCGTAGCCCGAGACCTCCGCCTGCAGCGCGGCCTCCTTGCGGTAGAGCTCCCGGTAGCGGCGCGGATGGATCGGATCGTAGCCGGGGATGTAGAAGACCCGGCGGCGCGCCACCTGTCCTTCCGTCTCTGCTGCGAAATAGTCCGGCATCGGCCCTGCCCTCATTCTTTCCCATGAGGCTACAGACTGTTTCCGGCAAGATTAAGGCCGCAGAATGGTCAGCCGATGGTGGTCAGCCGATGGTGGCGAGCGCCGGGAAGGTCTCCAGCAGCCAGAAGGAGAAGGCCGAGAAGCCGCCCGTCAGCATCAGCAGGCCCACGGTCCAGAGCAGCAGCCCCATGATGCGTTCGATCTGCGCCATGTTCCGCTTGAGCCAGGACATCGTGCCACCGAGCTTCGGCAGGAACGCCGCCACCAGCAGGAAGGGCACGCCGAGGCCGATGGCATAGACGGCCAGCAGCGCGGTCCCGCGCGAAACGTTGCCCTCGGAGGCCGCCATGGAGAGGATCGCGCCAAGCTGCGGCCCGATGCAGGGCGTCCAGCCAAAGGCAAAGGCGAGCCCCAGCACATAGGCCCCGAAGGCCGAGCCGCCCCGGTCGCCGGCATCCATCCGCGCCTCGCGGTCAAGGAACGGAATGCGGATCACGTGCAGGAAATGCGCGCCGAAGATCATCACCAGCACGCCCGCGATCGTGTTGAACCACTGCTGGTATTGCAGGAAGAGCAGCCCCGCCGCCGAGGCCGCAAAGCCGAGCAGCAGGAAGACGGTGGAGAGCCCCAGCACGAAGAACAGCGCCGCCAGCAGCGGGCGACCCCGGTCACGGCCCTGCCCCACCTCGGCCATGGAGACCCCGGACATATAGGCGAGGTACGGCGGCACGATGGGCAGCACACAGGGGCTGAGGAAGGAGATCACCCCTGCCGTCAGCGCCACGAGCATGGCGGGCAGAAGGCCCGCGTCTATGAGGTCGATCCCGAACATGTCTTCCGATTATCGCATGTGGGCGGCCGCGTCATGTGGTGCGATGTCACAAGAGCGTTGGGTGGTGTTTCAATGGCGTGGGTCTCGGGGCAAGTGGCTCGCGGGTCCGCGGACCGTCGGCCGCTTTCACCACGGGCCTGCGTGAGTGGGGCTTTCACGTCGGGGCCACGTCTGGTGCCTGCGTCCGGAGCCTGCGTCTGAGGCCTAGGACCGGCACCCGCGTCTGGGTCTGGGTCTGGGCCCGCGTCTGGAAGACATGTCCCTGGAGGATCGGGCCCGCAAATGAAAACCGCCGCACCCGGTGGGGTGCGGCGGTTCGGATCATGTCAGTGCGGAGGCGCGCCTCAGCGGCCGGCGTTCCACCAGCCGCGCCGCTTGGGCTTGGCCGGGGCCTCTTCCGCCGCGACGGGCTCAGGCTCGGGTGCCGGGGCCACGGCTTCCGCGACAGTCTCTTCGACGGGAGCCTCGGCCGGGGTCTCCTCGACAGGGGCGTCCGCGACGGCTTCTTCGGCCACGGTTTCCTCTGCGGGCGTGTCAGCCGCCACCTGTTCGGCGGGGGCGTCGGCCACCTCGGCGGCGACCTCGGGCTCCGCCGTCACCTCGACGACTTCGACCTCGGTCCCTTCCGGGGCGGAGGGCACATCGGCCACCACCGGCTCGGCCGGGGCCTCGGGCTCGGTCACCTCTGCCACGGGCGTTGCGATCTCTGCAGGTGCCTCGGCTTCGGTCGCCGCAGTTTCGGTCGAGTCTACGGCGGCGCTGTCCTCCAGCGTCGGCGCAGGCGCGTCGGACGTCTCGGCGGGCGCAGCCGCCACGACCTCTGCCGGAGTTTCGGGTGCAGTCGAGCCCTGGGCCTCGGCGGCGTCGGCGGCCTCGGCCGCTTCCATCGCCTTCTTCGCACGGCCGCGGCTCCGGCTACGGGTCTTCTTCGGCTTCTCTTCTGCTTCGGGAGCGGCCTCGGCGGTGCCCACTTCGGCCTCGCCTGCGGTCACTTCTGCGGCCTCGGCATCGAGCTTCGGCGCGTCATCGGAGGATGCGTCGTCAGAGGATGCGTCATCCGTGTCGTCCGACCCGTTCTCGCCGTTCTCGCCATTGCTGCCCGAGGACTTCCGCCGACGACGCCGACGACGGCGCTTCTTCGGCTTCTGGTCATCCTCCGCGGCGGCCTCCGGCTTCTCCTCGGTCGTCGTCGCCTCTTCGGCCTCTTCGACCTCGACCTCGTCGACGATATCCTCGTCCTCATCCTCCTCCATGGAGGTGGTGTCGATGGAAATCACCTGCGGGATCTCGGTCACGACGCGGGTCGCGGTCTTGAACTTCTCCATGGAGAAGTCCGGGCTCACCAGCAGCGGATCGCCTTCGATGCGCACGGCCATGCCGTAGCGGCCCTCGATCAGGGCGACATGCTCGCGCTTCTGGTTCATCAGGTAGTTGGCGATGCCGACGGGCACTTTCACCAGCACTTCGCGGGTCCGGCGACGGGTGCCTTCTTCCTCGATCTGGCGCAGCACCGAGAGGGCCATGTTGTCATCCGAACGGATGAGGCCGGTGCCGTGGCAATGCGAACAGGGCTGGGTCGTGGCCTCGATCATGCCCGGACGCAGACGCTGACGTGACATCTCCAGCAGGCCGAAGCCCGAGATGCGGCCCACCTGGATGCGGGCGCGGTCGGTCTTGAGCTTGTCCTTCAGCTTCTTCTCGACGGCGGCGTTGTTCTTGCGCTCGTCCATGTCGATGAAGTCGATCACGATCAGGCCGGCAAGGTCTCGCAGACGCAGCTGGCGGGCGACCTCCTCGGCCGCTTCCAGGTTGGTCTTGGTCGCGGTCTCCTCGATCGAGCCTTCCTTGGTGGCCCGGCCGGAGTTCACGTCGATCGCCACCAGGGCCTCGGTCACGCCGATCACGATGTAGCCGCCGGATTTCAGCTGCACGACGGGGTTGAACATCCCGGCGAGGTAGCTTTCCACCTGGTAGCGCGCGAAGAGCGGCAGACCGTCCTGGTAGTGTTTCACGTTCTTGGCGTGGGACGGCATGATCATCTTCATGAAGTCCTTGGCGTTGCGGTAACCGCGTTCGCCTTCCACCAGAACCTCGTCGATATCGCGCGAGTAGAGATCGCGGATCGAGCGTTTGATCAGGTCGCCTTCTTCGTAGATCTTGGCCGGCGCGATGGATTTCAGCGTCAGCTCGCGGATCTGCTCCCACAGGCGTTGCAGGTATTCATAGTCGCGCTTGATCTCGGATTTCGTCCGCTTGGCACCGGCGGTGCGCACGATCAGGCCCGCGCCGGTCGGCACGTCGATCTCTGCGGCGATTTCCTTCAGCTTCTTGCGGTCGACGGCGTTGGTGATCTTGCGGCTGATGCCACCGCCACGGGCGGTGTTCGGCATCAGGACGCAGTACCGGCCCGCCAGCGAGAGGTAGGTGGTCAGGGCAGCGCCCTTGTTTCCGCGCTCTTCCTTGACGACCTGCACCAGCAGGATTTGACGGACCTTGATGACTTCCTGGATCTTGTACCGCTTGGGCCGGGGCTTGCGCGGGGGGCGGATGTCCTCGTGGTCGTCGTCGTCAGCGACGCTCTCGATGTCGCTGTCCTTCTCGGAGGCCGCCGACTTGCGACCGGTCGACCGCGCGGAGGGGGCGTCATCGTCGCCCTCGTCGTCGTCGCTGTCCTGATCGTCACCGTCCTGATCGTCGGCCATGTCGGCCTCGCCCGCATCGCTCTCGGCGGCGGGTTCCTCGACCGGGGTCTCGGCGACGGTCATCATCGGCGAGGTGCCCTCGTCGATCTCGTCCGAGGTGTCCTCGTCGGAGGTGTCGATGGTCTCCATCCCCTCGATCTCGCGGGTCTCGACGGCGTCGGAGGCCTCGGTCTTGGCCGCCTTCGAGCGCGAGCGCGAGCGCTTGGGTCTGGATTTCTTCTCGTCCTCGGCCTCGTCGCGCGCCTTCATTGCCTCGGCGTAGGCGCGCTCTTCCTCCATCAGGGCCTCACGGTCCGCGACGGGGATCTGGTAGTAATCCGGATGGATTTCCGAGAAGGCGAGGAAGCCGTGCCGGTTCCCGCCGTAGTCGACGAAGGCCGCCTGAAGCGACGGTTCGACCCGGGTTACCTTTGCGAGGTAGATGTTGCCGGCGAGCTGCCGTTTGTTTTCGGACTCAAAGTCGAATTCCTCAACCTTGTTGCCGTCCACCACCACGACGCGGGTTTCCTCCGCGTGCGTGGCGTCGATAAGCATTTTCTTTGCCATGTGATCCGTTTGCATGGCGCAGCATCCCGGCCTCCCCCGAAGGTGGCGGGCGAAGAATGGCTGCGGCATGTCTGTCAGGGGCGATGGCGGCAATGTCCGAGGGGAGCCCCGCAAGGGTCTCACATCCGCTCAGGTATTCTCTTGCACGCCTCATCGCGTTTCTTCTCCGGTGACCGATCGTTTGCGCGCCGATCACCCGTTGCAGTGCCCGCTGTCCGTTCCCGGGACGGGCGTTACTATGGCCCTATGGGCCCAATCGGTCTGGCCCGACCGGCGAGCCTTGGGGCCCTGCCGTTTCAGTCCAGCGAAACTCATCTCGGAGCGCCACTCAGAGGGCGCAAATCCGTTCTGAGAGCATAGAGTGTGGGCGGCATACAATACAATGGTGAAAATGCAGCGAAGCTTTGTGGCGCGGAGACAGCAGTCAAGCTTCGCGCATAAGTTGTGCAAGGCGACTTGCGGCGCAGGGGCTTCGCGGCGCCAGACGGCGGGGTCCCGGCCCGCCGACGTCGCGTAACGTTCTGACGAAACAGGCAACTCCCCTGCCCCTTGGTCGAGACTGCACAAGTTCTGCTCGTTTGTTGGCGGCTGTTGGGCCCCTCTGACATTTCGACTGCCGCTCGATACTCCGGCCCGGCAGCCCACTCCCCCGCTCTTTGACCATCGCCTGCGCGGGACAAGGCCGCAGGCCGCCGCGCATCGCAGGCAGGCCCCCACGCGGCGGCGATTTGGGTCGAGGCTGGGCGGTCGCTTGAGAGGGAGGGACGAGCTTGGCTGCGATAAACTGCTCGCCAGAGAGGGCTGGATCGCCTCCGCGCGCGCCGTCGATGCGCGGCTTCGTGGACGCGGCACCGTTGTCGCAAGCCGGAGCGTTGCAAGACAAAGGCCGGGGCGCATCACTGCACCCCGGCCCTCCATCCATATCAGCCGTCATGCGGCCACTCCGGCCTCGGCCCTAAGCTCCAAGCTCCAAGCTCCAAGCTCCAAGCTCCAAGCTCCAAGCTCCAAGCTCAGAGATAATCCGACCGTTGCAGCCCGTACTTCGCCATCTTCTCGTTCAGCGTCCGGCGCGGCAGGCAGAGCTCTTCCATCACCGAGGCGATGGAGCCCTTGTGGCGCCGCATCGTGTTGTCGATCAGCATCCGCTCGAACGCCTCGACGTATTCCTTCAGCGGCTTGCCCTCGGTGGTCATCACCGGCTGCATCTCGTCGTTGTCCGACATCAGCAGCGAGGCGATGGAGCCCGACCCGCGGCGCGATTGCAGCACCGCACGCTCGGCCACGTTGATGAGCTGGCGCACGTTGCCCGGCCAGGGCGCCTGCAACAGCTGGGCGGCCTCCTGCGCCGTGACCTGCGGTGCCTCGCAGCCGTATTCCTCGCTGAACTGCTCCGACAGCTTGGTGAAGAGGGTCAGGATATCCTCGCCCCGCTGGCGCAGCGGCGGCACGGTGATGCGCAGCGCGGCCAGCCGGTAGTAGAGATCGGGGCGCAGCGCGTCCTCGCAGGTCTTGTCCTGCTCCTGCATGTTGCAGATCGCGACGATGCGGGTCTCCGCCGGGGTGCCCTGCTCGTTGATCGCGCTCAGCAGCTTGGCCTGAAGGCTCTCGCTCAGGGCCTCGACATCCTCCAGCACGAGGGTGCCGCCGCGGGCTTCCTCGATGGCGGGCAGCTGGGTGTCCTCGGGCAGCATCGGCCCGAAGAGCCGCTTGGACAGCTGGTCCTCGTCAATGGCCGCGCAGGAGACCAGCACGAACTTCTTCCCCGCCCGGGCGCCGACCGCGTGCAGCGCATGGGCCACCAGCGTCTTGCCGGTGCCGGTCTCGCCGTCGATCAGCACGTGACCATCGGCCTGGCCGAGGTCGAGAATGTCTTCCTTCAGCCGCTCCATCACCGGCGAGGTGCCGATCAGCTTGTTCATGATCTGGCTGCCGTCCGACAGCTCGCGCCGCAGGGCGCGGTTGTCCATGGTCAGGCGGCGGGCGGTGGTCGCCTTCTTGGCCAGCTCGTTCATCCGGTCCGGGTTGAACGGCTTCTCGAGGAAGTCGAAGGCCCCGATCCGCATCGCTTCGACCGCCATGGGCACGTCGCCGTGGCCGGTGATCATGATCACCGGAAGGGCGCTGTCCGAGCCCATCAGCTTCTTCAGGAACTGCATCCCGTCCATGCCGGGCATCTTGATGTCGGAGATCACGATGCCGGGGTAGTCGGGCCCCAGTTTCTTCAGCGCCTCCTCGGCACTCGAGAAGGTTTCGGTGTCGTAGCCCGACAGGGCCAGCCACTGGCTGATCGACTGACGCATGTCCTGCTCGTCGTCGACGATGGCGATCTTCATGCTTTTCTGCATATGCTTCTTTTACTCCGCGGCCTCGATATCTTCACTCAAGATAGGCAGTTGCAGTTCGAAAACAGCCCCGCCCCCGCTCGCGTTCCGTGCGATGAGGCGTCCGCCGAACTCGTTGACGATCCCGGAAGAGATCGCAAGCCCCAGCCCGACCCCATCGCCGGGCTGTTTCGTGGTGTAGAAAGGCTCGAACAGGTTATCCAAATTCTCGATCCCGTGGCCGTTGTCGCGCACCGTGACGGTGGCGGTTTCCCCGGCGGACAGGAGGATGTCGACCTGCGGCTCCTCGACGGATTCCGTGGCGTCGAGCGCGTTGCGCAGGAGGTTGATCAGCACCTGCTCCAGCCGCACCCGGTCGGCCATGACGATGACCGGGCGCTCGGGGATCGCACGGGTGATCTTGACCTGCCGCTGACGCAGCTGCGGCTCCATCATGGCCAGGGCCGAATTCAGCGCATCGCCAACGTTTACAGGGGCAAAGGCGTCCCCGCCCTTGCGGGCGTAGCTCTTCAGCTGGCGGGTGATCGCGCCCATCCGCTCGATCAGGTCGTCGATCCGCTGGAACGAGGACAGCGCCTCCTCCGGCCGGTTCCGGCGCAGCAGGAGCGAGGCCCCGGCGAGGTAAGTCTTCATCGCGGCGAGTGGCTGGTTCAGCTCATGGCTGACGGCGGCGGACATCTCGCCGAGGGCGGCCAGCTTGGAGCTCTGCTCCAGCGTCTGTTCGGCCACGACGAGGCTTTCCTGCATCCGTTCCCGCTCGGCGATTTCCCGCTGCAGCCGTTCGTTCAGGGCGCGAAGATCCGCCGACTCCCGCTGGAAGAGCGCCATGCGCAGCGCCGTCTTCCGGCTGAGCGCGTAGAAGGCGAGCGCCAGCAGGATGGCAAATCCCATGATTTCGAGCGCCAGCACGCCATTCACCCGCTCCCGGATCGAGGCGTAGGTGGTGAAGGAGGTGATCTGCCAGCCCCGGAACGGAATGCGCGAGGAGACCCGCATCACCGCCTCGCCCTGCACGTAGGCATCGGCGGGCAGCGCGGTCCAGTCGGCGGTGGCCTGAAGGGCGCGTTCGATGGCGGTGTCGGGCGGGTCGCGGGTCAGCGCCTCGGCCTCGGTCTTGCCGCGCCAGCGGGGCTCGGTCGCGAGGATGATCTTGCCGGTGCTGTCCACCACGAGGACCGCATCCGAGATGCCGGCCCAGGCCCGTTCGAATTTCTGCAGGTCGACCTCGACCACGATTACGCCCACGACGTTGGACTGGCTCTCGATCCGGCGCGAATAGGTGAAGCGGTAGCCGCCTGATTCCCGCTCCAGCGTCGAGAAGACCGTGCCGTTGGAGCGCAGGGCGTCGACGAAGTAGGCCGCCTCGCGGTGCTGCTCGCCCAGCCGGTTGCGATCCGTGGCGGCCACGGTGCGTCCGTCGCGGTCCAGAAGCATCAGCGAGGCGGCGCCGATTTCGTCCACGAAGGAGATCAGCCGCTGGGTCGACTGGGAATAATCCCCGGAATTCAGCGCGTTGATCAGCGCGGCATCGCGGGCCAGCAACTGCGGCACGATGGAATTCCGGCGCAGTTCGCTGACGAGGTTGCCGCCGTAGAGCGCCAGCCGCAGCTCGGCCCGGTTGCGGGTGTTCGAGGTGAAGCGGTCGGTCAGCATGGAGTTGGTCACGTAGACCACTACCGCTGCCAGCGCCACGAGGCCCAGCAACGCCAGCCGCGTCCGCCAGCTGATGGCCCGGCCTGAGACCGGGCGTCGGGAGTCCCCTTGCGCCATGCGGTCCAATTTACTTGGCTCCGCCTCCCTGCTCAAGCAGCCCTGCGGCCGCTCGGCGCAGCGCCGCCCATCGGAGGCGTATGGCGCGTCTTCGAGCAGGCCATGCGGGCGTGAAACGCGAAACGGCCGCCCGGGGGCGGCCGTTCGATACGGTCAGCTGTCCGCGGCTCAGGCCGAGACGAGCTGTTCCATCAGCGTGGTGAACATCGCGCGGCCGTCGATGCCGCCCTGCGAGGGCTCGGCAGCCCGTTCCGGGTGGGGCATCATGCCGAGCACGCGGCGGTTTTCGCTCAGCACACCGGCCACGTCCCCGGCAGAGCCGTTCGGGTTGTCGGTGTAGGTGAAGGCGATCCGGTCCTCGTCGCGCAGCTGCTTCAGCAGCGCCTCGTCGGCTTGGTAGTTGCCGTCGTGGTGGGCGATGGGGATCAGGATCTCGTCGCCCTTGCCATAGCCCGCGGTGAAGGCGCTGTCGGTGGTTTCCACCTTCAGGCCGATGGGGCGGCAGATGTACTTGAGGTTCGCATTGCGCAGCAGGGCACCGGGCAGGATGCGGGTCTCGGTCAGGATCTGGAAGCCGTTGCAGACGCCGAGCGCATAGCCGCCGCGCTCCACGTGGGCCTTCAGCGAGGCGCAGATCGGCGAGTTGGCCGCGATGGCGCCACAGCGCAGGTAGTCACCGTAGGAGAAGCCACCCGGCACGCCGACGATGTCGATGCCCTCGGGCAGCGTGGCGTCCTTGTGCCAGACCATGGTGACCTCGGCCCCGGCGTTTTCGAAGGCGACCTTCAGGTCGCGGTCGCAGTTGGAACCGGGAAAGACGAGAACGGCGGCCTTCATGGGCGATCTCCTGTAGCCGAGATATGTCCGGGATTACGCGCCTGATACGCGCGAAAGCGGTTTGGTTCAAGAGTTGGGTGGGACGGGAGGGAGTGAAGGGGGGAATGGGAGGCTGGGAGGAGGCTGTGGGGCGTTGGTTGCTTAGGGTGGGAGGTGGTTGCCTCCCCTTCCAACGCCTCCATCCACCACGAAGGGCAGCGCCGTCCCGCGGGGTGGCGCAGTAGCGCCGCCCCAGGGGGGCGGGACGGCGCTGCCCGGCCTGCGGCCGGGCGGGTGCCTGAAAGAAGGTACGGTGTTCGAAAAGCGCCGCTGGCGTTGGAGGTGGAGGACCAGTCAAATGCTGCATGTCCGGATCCGGGGCCGCGCGACCGCAGATCGGGCGCCCGCAGCGGCGGCGCAGATCAGGCCCCGCAGCCAAATTGCTGATCAGTCCCCGTAGCCCCACCGCGTGTCGCCTGCGCGAGACGCCCCAGGCATGGAACCTCGCCCCACATCTCCCCCACAAAGCAAAACGCGCCGCCCGGGGGCAGCGCGTTTCAATCCGTCCGGGCCGTCAGGCTCAGGCCAGTTCGATCGTGTAGCTCTCGATCACGGTGTTGGCGAGCAGCTTCTCGCACATGGCCTTCACGGTGTCTTCCGTGGTGCCCGCGGCGAGGTCCAGTTCGATCACCTTGCCCTGGCGCACACCCTCGACCCCGTCGAAGCCGAGCGCGCCAAGCGCATGGCGCACGGCCTCGCCCTGGGGGTCCAGAACACCGTTCTTCAGCATCACATGCACACGCGCTTTCATCGCAGGGCCTTCTTCTTTCAGTTGATCAGCGTGGGTTTGGTCACGGAAGCCGGGCTCTGCTGCAGCACGCCCAGGCGTTTCGCCACCTCGGAATAGGCGTCGGTCAGGTTGCCCAGATCCCGGCGGAACACGTCCTTGTCCAGCTTCTGGCCGGTCTCGATGTCCCACAGGCGGCAGCTGTCGGGGCTGATCTCGTCCGCCACCACGAGGCGTTGGAAATCACCCTCGTAGACGCGGCCGATCTCGATCTTGAAGTCCACCAGCCGGATGCCGACGGCCATCATGACGCCCGAGAGGAAGTCGTTCACCCGCAGCGACAGGGCGAGGATATCGTCCATGTCCTGCTGGCTCGCCCAGCCGAAGGCCGCGATGTGCTCCTCGGTGACCATGGGATCGCCCAGCTTGTCGTCCTTGTAGCAGTACTCGACGATCGGGCGGGGCAGTGCCATGCCCTCCTCGAGGCCGAGACGCGTCGCCAGCGAGCCGGCGGCGTAGTTGCGGACGATGATTTCCAGCGGGATGATCTCGCAGGCGCGGCAGAGCTGCTCGCGCATGTTGAGCCGCTTGATGAAGTGCGTGGGCACCCCGATGTTGTTCAGCCCGGTCATGAAGAACTCGGACAGACGGTTGTTCAGAACGCCCTTGCCTTCGATGGTCGCCTTTTTCTGGGCGTTGAAAGCCGTGGCGTCGTCCTTGAAATATTGCACGATGGTCCCGGGCTCCGGGCCCTCGTAGAGGATCTTCGCCTTGCCTTCGTAAATTTTCTTGCGCCGTGCCATGGCCTGTCCTTTGCGGAAGCGGGTTGAGTCCCGCCGCTCGCGCCCTCTTACGGCATGGGAGCCATTGTCGCAAGCGGCGCACGGCACTTGCGGAATGTGTCCTGCGGCGCCATACAAATATTGAGTTAACTTTAGCCGGGGGATCTGCCCATGACCACCTTCGACGATCGTGAGAGTGCTTTCGAAAACAAGTTCGCGCATGACGCGGAAATGCAGTTCCGCGCGGAAGCCCGCCGGAACAAGCTGACCGGGCTCTGGGCCGCGGATCTGCTGGGCAAGACCGGCGACGCTGCCGAGGCCTATGCCAAGGAAGTCGTGAAGGCCGACTTCGAGGAACCGGGCGAAGAGGACGTGATCCGCAAGCTGGTCGCCGATCTCGACGGCAAGGCGGACGAGGCCACCATCCGCGCCAAGCTGGTCGAGAAGATGGCCGAGGCCAAGGCGCAGCTTCTCGAAGAGATCTGAGCCACTTGCCGGGTGCGATGAGCACCCGGACACCGGGCCGCCCGAGCTGGGCGCCCGCCCGGGAGATATCGACGCGCCGCGCCCTGCGGCGCGTTTTTCTTTGGTGCCCCCCGGTCTGCATGGTCGCGCGGGGCGGCATTCCTCAAGGGGCCTCCCAGGTCTGGGGCCTCCGCCCTGCCCGCCTCGGCCTATCGCCCGGGCACACCCCAAGCCGCCCCGCCGCGGAAGCGGGACCTCGCCCCGGTTCTGACAGCGCCGCCCACCCGCGACAGCCTGCCGCATCCGGTCCGCCCCCACCCGCCACCGCCCGAAAGGTTTCATTAGCACCTCCGCCCGTAGTGTCGCGGCGGTGGGGGCTTCCGACATTCGGAGGACTGGGAACTTGAAAGGCTTTGACCTGGCGCGGGCGCAGGCCCGTGGCCTGCTGCGCTCTGCCGTGCCGCTGATGGCCGGGGCGCTGTGCCTCGTGCTGCTTGCGGGGCGCCTGAAGGGAATCGATCTGGCACTGGTGCGCGAGGGCGTGGGACAGGTTTCGGCCGCGCAGTGGCTGGCCGCCGCGGGGGCCACCGCGCTCAGCTTCTGGGCCCTCGGGCGTTATGACCTCGTCATGCACCGCCACCTGCGCACCGGCCTGCCCGCCCGGCAGGTGGAACGCTCCGGCATGGCCGCCATCGCCCTCAGCCAGGTCCTCGGCCTCGGCATGGTGACCGGCGCACTGGCCCGCTGGCGCATGCTCGAGGGGCTGGGTCCCCTCGGCGCGGCCCGGGTCACGGCAGCGGTTTCGCTCTCCTTCCTCGCGGCCTGGGGCGTGCTGGCGGTGCTCGCCTGCCTGCTGCTGCCCGGAGGCCCGGCCCTGCCCGCCACGCTGACCCTCGCGGTGCTCGGCGCGGCGCTGGCCATGGCCGCCTTCGCTCTCTGGCGCCCGGTGTTGCGGCTGGCCCGCTGGCAGCTGCGCCTGCCCTCGCTGCCCGCCATGGGGGCAATCGGGCTCTACACGCTGATCGACACCACCGCCGCCGCCGCCGCGCTCCACGTCCTGCTGCCGGCCGAGGTCTCGCTCGGCTTTGAGGTGCTCTTGCCGGTCTACCTGCTGGCGCTCGGCGCGGGGCTCTTCACTGCCACGCCCGGCGGCGTCGGCCCGTTCGAGCTGGCGCTTCTGGCGCTCCTGCCCGCGGTCCCGGTGGAGCCGCTGCTGGCCACCGTCGTCTGCTACCGGATCGTCTACTACGCGCTGCCCGCCCTGCTGGCCCTGCCCCTTCTGGCCCGTCCCCGGCGCAGCCCTCGGGCCCCCGCGACGGCGCTGCCGCCGGTGCCCGAGGCGCTGCTCCGGATCGCGGCGCGCTCCGAATCGGCGCTCGCCCGGCAGAATGGCGGGCGGCTCCTGCGCGAGGGCGATGCCGCCGCCGTGGTGGTGGAGACCGGCCAGACGCTGACGCTGCTCTTCGATCCCCTGACCGAGGGCCTGCGCCCGCTGCTGCCCGCCCTGACCCGCGCGGCGCGGGACGCGAACCGCCTGCCCTGTCTCTACAAATGCGCGGCCCCCACTGCGCTCGAGGCCCGCGCCGCCGGCTGGCACGTCCTGCGCGTGGCGGACGAGGCGCTGCTCGCGCCCGCGGGCTTCGACCTCTGCGGGCCGCGCCACCGCCAACTGCGCCGCAAGCTGCGCCATGCCAAGAAGGCCGGGATCGAGATCACCGCCCTGCCCCCCGGCACCGTGCTGCCGCTGGCCGAGCTGGCCGCGCTCGACGCGGCGTGGTGCGCGGATCATGGTGGCGCGCGGGGCTTCTCCACCGGGCGCTACAATACGCAACATGTTGCCCGGCAATGGGTCTACCTCGCCCGGCAGGCGGGGCGCGCCGTGGCCTTCATGACCTTCCATGGCAGCCAGCAGGAGCGCGCGCTCGACCTGATGCGCTATCTCCCCGGGCTGCCGGACGGAACGATGCATGCCCTCGTCTGCGCCGCCCTCGCGGAGGCCCGCCGGGACGCCTGTCCGCGGCTCTCGCTCTCGGCCATGCCCGCGCTTTGCACCGAGGGGCCGCTGCTGGCCCGCTTCCGGGCGCAGGCCGCCCGCTGGCAGGGCGGCGCCGGGCTGACCCGCTTCAAGGAGAGCTTCGGCCCGACCCGTGCCCCGCTCTATGCCGCGGCGCCCAACCGGGCGGCACTGGCCCTCGGCCTTGCGGATATCGCGCTGACGATCCGGGGCGCCGGGCAGGTCACCATTCACAGCGCGGCCGCAGCGCCCTATGAGGAAAGGACATTTGCCCCTGCGTCCGGGATGTGACAGCAGGGGGAGGCTACAAGCTCAGGGGAGCGAGACCATGACCAACGCCCTTTCCCGCCTTCTCGAAACCCGCGACTGGCTGCTGGCCGACGGGGCCACGGGGACCAACCTCTTCAACATGGGCCTCAGCTCGGGCGATGCGCCGGAGCTGTGGAACGTCGAGGAGCCGGAGAAGATCCGCACCCTCTACCGCGGTGCGGTGAACGCGGGCTCGGACCTGTTCCTGACCAATTCCTTCGGCGGCAATGCCAGCCGGCTGAAACTGCATGGCGCCGAAAACCGCGCCCGCGAACTGTCGCGCGTTTCGGCCGAACTGGGCCGCGAGGTCGCCGATGCCGCGGGGCGCACGGTGATCGTCGCGGGCTCCGTCGGGCCCACGGGCGAGATCATGGCCCCCATGGGCAGCCTCACTCACGCCGTCGCGGTGGAGATCTTCCACGAGCAGGCCGAGGGGCTGAAGGAAGGCGGGGCCGATGTGCTCTGGCTCGAGACGATTTCCGCGCCCGAGGAGTACAAGGCCGCCGCCGAGGCCTTTGCCCTGGCGGGCATGCCGTGGTGCGGAACCATGTCCTTCGACACCGCGGGCCGCACGATGATGGGCGTCACCTCCGCCGACATGGTGACCATGGTCGAGAAGCTGCCGAACCCGCCGCTGGCCTTCGGCGCGAACTGCGGCGTGGGCGCCTCGGACCTGCTGCGCACGGTGCTGGGCTTTGCCGCGCAGGGCACCGAGAGGCCGATCATCGCCAAGGGCAACGCGGGCATCCCCAAGTACCACGACGGCCATATCCACTATGACGGCACGCCGGAGCTGATGGCGGACTACGCCTGCCTTGCCCGGGACGCGGGTGCCACGATCATCGGCGGCTGCTGCGGCACCATGCCGGAGCATCTGGAGAAGATGAAGGAGGCACTGGAGACCCGCCCCCGCGGCCCGCGCCCCTCGCTGGAAGAGATCGCCGAGAAACTGGGCGGCTTTTCCTCGGCCTCGGATGGCACCGGAGACGACGCCGGCGCGCCCCGCCGCCGCTCGCGCCGGAGAGGGTGAGGATCGGGGCGTAACGCATTGGAATGACGAGGGACCCGCTGGCGAGAGCTGGCGGGTCTTTCCTGTCTTGGGCTGGTTGCACTCGGGGAGCCGCGACGGAAAAAGGCCGCACTCAAAGAGCCCATTGGAGTGCGATGTTGACACTAAGGGGGCTACCCGATCAGGCGAGCAAAATCCGACCTCTCGATCCACCACGCAGGGCGGCGCCGTCCCGCGGGGTGGCGCATCAGCGCCGCCCCATGGGGGCGGGACGGCGCTGCCCGGCCTTGCGGCCGGGCGGGTGGCTGATGGGGAGGGCGGAGCTTATTCAGCGACGTGCGTGGACGTGCGGAGAGGGACTGCCGGAAGGGAGGCATGGGCGACCACCAAAGGGGCCATGCGCGCTGAAACAAACAGCGTCTCAGATGCCAGTCGCGAGAACGCCGTGCTGGACGCGCAAACCTCACCAGAGGTCCGTTTATTTCCCAGCAAACCACCGCTGTTTCTCAGAAGGCTCACCGCTTCGTAGAAGATGGGCGCAAGCACCCGACCGACCGGCCCCTGCCCTACCCGAACAAATCCATCTGGTCCCCGGCCCGCGGCGGCAGCCGGAACAGGTCGCTTCGCAGCTCCGGCTGCTCGGTGTCCAGCCCCAGCCGCTTCACCGCCAGCTTGAACCGCTTGCCGATCATCTCGGCGTAGGGCCCGGTGCCGCGCATCCTCCGGCCCCATTGCGCGTCGTAATCCTGACCGCCGTGCATCTCGCGGACCCGGGCCATGACCCGCGCGGCACGGTCCGGGAACCGCTCCTCCAGCCATTCGACGAACAGCGGCGAGACCTCCCGCGGCAGGCGCAGCATGATCCAGCTCGCCGCCGTCGCCCCCGCGTCGGCGCCCGCTTCCAGCAGCGCCTCCAGCTCGTGATCCGTCAGGCCGGGCACCACCGGCGAGGTCATGACCCGCACCGGCACGCCCGCCTGCGCCAGCCCCCGGATCACCGCGAGGCGCTGCTGCGGGCCGGGCACCCGGGGCTCCATCGAACGGGACACGGCAGGGTCGAGCGTGGTCAGGGAGATGCCCACGCGCACCAGCCCCTGCGCGGCCATCTCAGACAGCAGGTCGAGGTCGCGCAGGATTAGCGTGCCCTTGGTCACGATCGCGACCGGGTGGCGGAAATCCCGCAGCACCTCGAGGCAGGCGCGCATCACGCCGTGACGTTTCTCGATCGGCTGGTAGGGATCGGTGTTGGTGCCGATGGCAATGGGCGCCACGCGATACTTCTTCGCCGACAACTCCCGCGCCAGCACCTCGGGGGCCTCGGGACGGGCCACGAGGCGGGTCTCGAAGTCGAGCCCCGGCGACAGGCCGAGGTAGGCATGGCTGGGCCGGGCGAAACAGTAGATGCAGCCGTGTTCGCAGCCCCGATAGGGGTTGATCGACCGGTCGAAGGGCAGATCGGGCGAGCGGTTGTAGGTGATCAGGCTGCGCGGCGCCTCGACCGTCACCTCGGTGCGCAGGACCGGCAGCTCTTCCTCGATTTCCCAGCCGTCGTGCACCGCTTCGCGCTGCTGGCCCTCGAAACGCCCGGTGGCATTGCTGGCGGCCCCGCGGCCCCGGCGCCGTTCGGGCGCGAGGCGGCTGGTGCCTTCGGGGGCAGCGGGATCGGGGGCGAGTCTCATGGCCGCAGGATGGAACATAAAGCGAACATGCACAAGCGGGACCCGTACAATGCTGCGCGGTGCGCGATCCCCTGCGCCGCGATTTTCTGCTATAGGTCGGGGATGGAACGCGCCATGTCGCAATCCGGACAGTCGGACCCGGCGGTTTGGCTATTGGCTTGGAAGGACAATCCCCGCCCCGCCAGAGGGGCCAAGGCAAGAGGTGACCCATGTCGGAAGAAGAAGACGACATCATCCTGTCGGAACTCGACGACGAGGAACTTGTCCAGCAGATGATGGACGACCTCTACGACGGCCTCAAGGAAGAGATCGAAGAGGGCGTGAACATCCTGCTGGAACGCGGCTGGGAGCCCTACCGCGTCCTGACAGAGCCTCTCGTGGGCGGCATGACCATCGTCGGCCATGACTTCCGCGATGGCATCCTCTTCGTTCCGGAAGTGCTGCTTGCCGCGGGCGCGATGAAGGGCGGCATGGCCATCCTCAAGCCCCTGCTGGTGGAAACCGGTGCCCCGAAACAGGGCAAGATGGTCATCGGCACCGTGAAGGGCGATATCCACGACATCGGCAAGAACCTCGTCGCCATGATGATGGAGGGCGCGGGCTTCGAGATCGTCGACCTGGGGATCAACAACCCGGTGGAGGAATACCTCGACGCGATCCGCCGCGAGGAGGCCGACATCCTTGGCATGTCTGCACTGCTGACCACCACGATGCCCTACATGAAGGTCGTGATCGACACGATGAAGGAACAGGGCATCCGGGACGATTACATCGTGCTGGTGGGCGGCGCCCCGCTGAACGAGGAATTCGGCCGCGCGATCGGGGCGGATGCCTATTGCCGGGATGCCGCCGTCGCGGTGGAAACGGCCAAGACCTTCATTGCCCGCAAGCACAACCAGGGCGTGGCCTCCTGAGGCCGGGGGCGGCATGACGCGGCCCCTGCCCGACGCGCCGAGCGGTGGATCGCCCGATATCCGGTCCGGCGGCCAGTCCGACAACCGGTCCGGCGGCCAGCCCGACAGTCCGTCCGGGGCCTTGCCCGATGCCCGTTCGCTCGACCCGCGCACCCTGACCGATACGGGCCTGCCTGCCAGCGGGCGGGGCCGTATCCTGCTGATGGCCTGCGGGGCGCTTGCCCGCGAGGTGCTGGCGCTGATCCGCCTGAACGGCTGGACCCAGTTCGACCTGCAGTGCCTTCCCGCCATCCTGCACAACACCCCCGAGAAGATCACCGCCGCCGTGCGCGACGCCGTGGAAGCGGCGCGTGCGGATTACGACGATGTCTTCGTGCTCTACGGCGATTGCGGCACCGGCGGGCTGCTGCAGGCGGAATGTGCCCGCCTCGGCGTCTCGATGCTGCCCGGCGCCCATTGCTACGCCTTCTTCGAGGGGGTCGAGGCCTTTGCCGCGCGGGACGAGATCACCTCGTTCTACCTCACCGATTTCCTCGCCCGGCAGTTCGATGCCTTCGTCTGGGAGCCGCTCGGGCTCGACCGGCATCCGCGACTGCTGCCGATGTACTTCGGCCATTACGAGCGTCTGGTCTACCTCGCCCAGACAGAGGATCCCGCGCTGACCGCCCGGGCCGAAGCGGCCGCCGCCCGGCTCGGCCTTGCATTCACCCGCCGTTTCACGGGATATGGCGACCTTGCCATCGCCCTTGAACGGATAGCCTCGTGACTGCTCGCACCCCGGATAGCCCCCCTGACCGACTGGCCACCGATTGTTCCAAATGTGCGGCGCTCTGCTGCCTCGCGCTTGCCTTCGACAAGGGCAAGGATTTCGCCTTCGACAAGAACCCGGGTGAGCCCTGCCGGAACCTGAAGGGGCATCTGTGTTCGATCCACGACAGCCTGACCGAAAAGGGGTTCCCCGGCTGCGTCGCCTACGATTGCCTCGGCGCGGGCAACCGCGTGGTGCAGGAGATCTTCGGCGGGCGGTCGTGGCAGAAAGACCCGATGCTGACGCGCCCGATGATGGAGGCCTTCTCGGGGATGCGGGAGGTGCACAAGCGCATCGACCTGCTGCGTGCGGCGGAGGCGCTGCCGCTGTCGAAACAGCATGACCAGACGCGGCGGGAATACCTCGCGCGGCTGGAGCAATACACCTGGAGCGGGCAGGAGCTGAACGATTTCGAGGTTGGGCTGGCGCTGGAGATCGACCTCTTCTTCCACGGCTTGCGGGGGTATGTGAGCCGGTGAGGATGTGGGGACGTGTCGTCAGCGGCGACACATCCACCGTCTTGAAGCCCGACCGCCGGGACCGACACCGGCCTCAGCAAACGTTCTTTGCAACGCTGCGGTCCACCACGTAGGGCAGCACCGTCCCGCGGGGTGGCGCTATAGCGCCGGTCGCCATTGGTGCGCCATTGGTCCGAGCGCCAATGGCGACGGGGGGCGGGTCGACGCTGCCCGGCCTATCGGCCGGGTGGGTGATGGATGGAGAGTACGGCGTTTTGGAGCTCAGGTCTGGGAGGGGCGGATTTGTGCAACGTAAGTCCCGGCCACAGAGCTACAGAGCTACAGAGCTACAGAGCTACAGAGCTACAGAGCTACAGAGCTACAGAGCTACAGAGCTACAGAGCTACAGAGCTACAGGGGCGCAAGACCGCAACCCACGCAATCCCCACGCGCAGCCCCAGCCTCACGCCGCCTCGGCCGCGACCTTCCGCACCCGTTCGATCATCGCCCGCAGCCCGTTCGAGCGCTGCGCCGAGAGGTGGTCCTGCAGCGACAGCCGCGCCAGTTCGCCGGCCGCGTCCACCTTGCCCACCTCGCCCACCGGCAGCCCGTTGTAGAGCGCGCGCAGCACCGCGATCAGCCCGCGCACGATCATCGCGTCGCTCTCGCCGTCGAAGCGGAAGACACCGTCCTCGATCACCGGGTGCAGCCAGACCTGGCTGGCGCAGCCCTCGACCTTGGTGGCGGGCACCTTCAGCGCCTCGGGCAGCGGGTCCATCGCCTTGCCCATGTCGATCACGTGCCGGTAGCGGGTCTCCCAATCCTCAAGGAATTCGAAATCCGCGACAATGTCCTCGAAGGCTTCCTGCGCCATGGTTCTCTCCGCTGTGTCTTGCCTCTCACCTAGGCCCTCGCCGCCCGAAGGTCCAGACCGCGCGCCGCGCGTCCCGCCCCCGGGGCTTGGCGCTTTTCAAGCCCGGCCCGATAAGGTAACCGGGAGGAAATCATCAGAAGGTCCCGACATGCGCAAGCTCCTGTCTCTCGTCCTGATCTCCGCCCTGGCCGTCTCGGCCTGCGGGCGCAACCGTGCGCCGGCCCCGGCGCCCTCGGGCGAGACGAACGACCTGATCCCGGAGCGGTCGGCGATCGGGCTTGGCAACCTGCGGGACTACCAGGCGCGCTACTTCGGCACCCCGGTCGAGACGATCCTTGATGCCAAGCTGGAGCGTACGCCCACCGGCGGCATCCTGACCGTGACCGCGCAATCGGCGACCCAAGGCGATCATGACCTGCGCCTGATCCCCGAGACCGAGGATGCCACCCCGGTCGACGGCGTGCTGCGCCTGACCCTCGTGGCCGAGAAGTTGGAGCGCGCACCGGTCGGCACCGCCGCCAGCCGCACCATGCGCAAAGCGCTCTTCTTCACCAATGCAGAGCTGGTCCCGATCCGCCGGATCGAGGTGATCGGCGCCACCAACTCGGCCGCGATCAGCCGCTGATCCCCGCCCCTTTCCATGCACGAAGGGCCGCCCCGAGGGGCGGCCCTTTCGCGTTGTCTGAAGGCAAAGTTCCGGCACAGACTGCGCCGGGACCTTTCTCGGACCGCCGGTCAGGCGAGTTCGATGATCTCGACGTTGGGGCCCTTGGCCGCAAGCGCGATCTTGCCATCGCAGAGCCGCAGCGCATCCTCGCCGAAGACGTCACGCCGCCAGCCGCTGAGGGCGGGCAGATCGCGCATCCCGGCGGCAATCGCGTCGAGGTCCGCCGCGGGGGCGATCAGCCGCGAGGCGACGCCCGCCTGCTCCGACTTGGCCTTCAGCAGCACGCGCAGCAGGTCGGCCAGCGCCGGGTTCACCTGCATCTTCTCGCGCGAGGTATCGACCTCGGGCAGCTTGTCGGCGGGGCATTCGAGACCGGCCTTCACGGCGGCAAGGATGCCATCCGCGATCTCGCCCTTGCGGGCCTCGCGCAGCAGCAACCGCGACCGGCCGAGGTCCTTCATGTCCTTGGGCTTGGTCGAGGCCAGCTCGACCAGTGCGTCATCCTTGTAGACCCGGCTGCGGGGCACGTTGCGCTCCTGCGCGTAGGCCTCGCGGAACTTGGCCAGTTCGCGCAGCACGGCCAGGAACTTGCCCGAGGTGGTGCGGGTGCGCACGCGCTGCCATGCCTCGTCCGGGCGGACCTGGTAGGTCTCGGGATCGGAGAGGATGCGCAGCTCCTCGGCCACCCATTTCTCGCGCTTGGCGCGGGCGATGTCGCGGGCCAGACGCTCGTAGATCACCCGCAGGTGGGTCACGTCGGCGATGGCATAGGTCTTCTGGGCATCGGTCAGCGGGCGGCGCGACCAGTCGGTGAAGCGCGACGACTTGTCGAGCGACTCCTTGGCGATCTTGCGCACCAGCGTCTCGTAGCCGACCTGTTCGCCGAAGCCGCAGACCATCGCCGCGACCTGCGTGTCGAAGAGCGGCTCGGGGATGACACCGGCGTCGACGAAGAAGATCTCCAGATCCTGACGTGCGGCGTGGAAGACCTTCACCACGGAGGTGTTTCGGAAGAGCTCGTAGAGCGGCTCGAGCGAAAGTCCGTCGGCCAGCGGATCGACCAGAACGGCGTCGGGCCCCTCGCCCGCCTGTTCCACCGGCAGGGCCAGCTGCACGAGGCAGAGCTGGGAGTAATAGGTCCGTTCGCGCAGGAACTCGGTATCGACCGTGACATAGGTGCAGTTGGCTGCCCGTTGGCAGAAGGCGGAAAGGTCGTCGGTCGTGGTGATTGTTATCATAATTGGGCCATGTTTGCCTGCATGCGGTTGCACAGGGATAGGCAAAACCGGGGGAAATGAAAAGGAGCCGTGCCGGATTCTCCGCCCACCGGCGGCATCCCTGCCATCGGATGAGGCAAATCATTCCCAATGATGATGAAGACCAATCCAAACATTCATTTTCGCGATGAAAGAGGAGCCTCTATATGAAGGTCATTCCCTGAAAGGAGGCTCCCCATGACGACTCTCGACCTGAATATCCCCACAGAAGCGATCTCCCGCGCCCGGCACGACGGGTCGGTGATCGCCTCCACCCTCGCCGCCGTGCTGCTGCTGGCCCTGCTGGGGCTGCCCGCCCTTCTGGCCGGGCCCGACAACCGCGCGCCGGAACACTGGAACGGCAATTCCGCGGGCGCCCTCAGCGCGCGGTAAGCCGGACCTGCACGGCCAGAACGACAACGGGGGCCCATGGCCCCCGTTGTCCTGTTCAATCTCTGGCGTCCATCAGCCCTGATCAGGGCAGGTTCAGGACAGGTTCAGCATCTCGCGGTTGCCGGCGGCAAAGCGGCGCAGCACGGCCGGATAGAGCCTGTGCTCCATCGTCAGCACCCGCGCGGCCAGCACCTCGGGCGTATCGCCCGGCTCGACCGGCACCCGCGCCTGTCCGAGGATCGGACCGTCATCGAGGTTCGGCGTCACCTCGTGCACGGTGCAGCCCGCCTCGGCGTCGCCTGCCTCCAGCGCGCGGGCGTGGGTGTGCAGCCCCTTGTACTTGGGCAGCAGCGAGGGATGGATGTTCAGCATCCGGCCCGTCCATTGCGACACGAAGCCCTCGGTCAGGATGCGCATGAAACCCGCAAGGCAGAGGATGTCGGGCTGGTAGGGCGCGATCACCTCCATCAGCGCGGCCTCGAAGGCGGCGCGGTCACCCTTGAAGGGACGGTGATCCACGGCGGCCACCTCCACCCCCATGGCGCGCGCCTTGGCAAGGCCGCCCGCCTGCGGGTCGTTGGAGAGCACGAGGCAGGGCCGCGCCGGGTGGTCACCCTGCATCGACTCGACCAGTTTCACCATGTTCGAGCCGCCCCCCGACAGGAGGATGGCGACCCGCTTCGTCTCGGCTTGGGTCAAGAGAGCGTGCCCGTGTAAGCGACGCCTTCGCCGTCCGTCACGCTGCCGAGGCGGAAGACGGTTTCGCCCTCGCCTTCCAGCAGCGCGGTCAGCGGCTCGGCCTGATCGGCCGCCACGACGACGACCATGCCGATGCCGCAGTTGAAGGTCTTGAGCAGGTCCGCCTGATCGGTGCCGCCCTGTTCGCGCAGCCACTGGAAGACCGGCGGCAGCGACCATGCGGAGAGGTCGATCTCGGCGCCGAAGCCCTCGATCACGCGGGGCAGGTTCTCGGTCAGGCCGCCGCCGGTGATATGGGCAAGGGCATGGACACCGCCCGCGCGCACGGCGGCGAGCGCCGGCTTCACGTAAAGACGGGTCGGCGTCAGCAGCGCCTCGCCGAGGGTGCCGTCGCCGAAGGGACAGGCCGCGTCCCAGCCGAGGCCCGAGACCTCGACCACCTTGCGGACCAGCGAATAGCCGTTGGAATGCACCCCGTCCGAGGCGAGGCCCAGCAGGACATCGCCCGCCTGCACGCCGTCGGGCAGCGCGGTGCCGCGCTCCATCGCGCCGACGGCAAAGCCCGCGAGGTCGAAATCGCCCGCCGGGTACATGCCCGGCATCTCGGCGGTTTCGCCGCCGATCAGGGCACAGCCCGAGCGGTAACAGCCCTCGGCGATGCCTTCCACCACGCGGGCGGCGGCGTCGACCGACAGCTTGCCGGTGGCGAAATAGTCGAGGAAGAAGAGCGGCTCGGCGCCCTGGCAGACGAGGTCGTTCACGCACATGGCGACGAGGTCGATGCCCACGCCGTCCACGAGGCCGGTGTCGATGGCGATGCGCAGCTTGGTGCCCACGCCGTCGGTGGCCGCCACGAGGATCGGATCCTCGTAGCCCGCGGCCTTCAGGTCGAAGAGCGCGCCGAAGCCGCCCAGGCCCGACATGACGCCGGACCGGCTGGTCCGCTTCGCCGCCGGCTTGATCCGTTCGACCAGCTCATTGCCCGCGTCGATGTCCACGCCGGCATCGGCATAGGTGATCCCGTTGGGTTTCCCGCTCATGCGCACTCTCCTGATGATGGCGCCCCCGATAGAGCAATGCGGCGCGGCTGTCCACGGGGCAAGCGGGCCGAAACCACAGGTTTCAGCCAGAGTTTCGCTCCGCCCGGTTTCCATCCGCCCGCGATCCCTCCGTCAGAGGTTTCCGGGGCGCAGGCTGCGGGGGCCCAAGGGTACGGGCGCTCAAGGTACGGGGGCCCAAGGTTCGGGGGCGCAAGGTTCGGAGGACGCAGACCTCTCCCGAGGTCCCCGGCCCCGTCGCCCGCCTCGGCCCCACAACGGTCCTCCCTCAGTCTGGGACGAAGCGGTAGCCAAGGGGCGCCGCCTCCACCCGGCCCACGCCGGGGAAATCGAGGTGCATCCCCACGACGCGCTCGCCGCTGCGCGCCTGCTGCTCCAGCAGGGCCAGCCGGGTTGCCCGCGCCTGATCCCCGTCGAGGTCATAGATCACGCTCCACTCCGGCAGGGCAAACTGGAAGCGCTGCGAATGCACGACGTCGGCAAGGATAAGCAGGCTGTCCTCCCCATCCTGCAGGCGGAAGCCGGAATGGCCCGGCGTATGGCCCGGCAGCGGCACATGGGTGAGACCGGGCAGGACCTCCTCGCCCTCCTCCAGAAGCCGGACGCCGCCGGCATAGGGGGCCAGCGTGGTGCGGACGTAGAGGCGCGAGCTGCGCGAGCCCTCGCTGAGGGCCTCCAGCAGCGCGTCGTCATGCACCATCTCCCAGTCGGTGCGGCTGATCACGAGGGTGGCGTTCGGAAACCGCGCCGCGCCCGCGTCGTCCAGCAGCGCACCGACGTGATCGCCGTGGGGGTGGGTCAGCAGGACCATCGTGATCTGCTCCGGCGTCACGCCCGCCTCCTCCAGTGCGTCGGGCGTGAAGCCCGCTTCGGGGCTGCGGCCCGGAGGATTGCCCGCGTCGATCAGGACAAGCTGGCCCTCCATCTCGACCAGGCAGGCATTGATGTCGAACTTCAGCGGCTCCTCGGCCCGTGCCCCGGTCTGGGCATCGGCCTGCGCCGCGAGGGAGGCATCATAGGTCGGCAGCACGGCCTCGGCCTGCGGGTGCATTGCGCCGTCGTAGAGGACGGTCAGGGCTGCGTCGCCGACGGCAGTGCGGTGAATACGTGTCATGAAGGGCCTCCTTGGCTGGCGCCAAAGAAGCAGCCCCGTGGCCCGGATGCAATCCACGCACCCGTGCAATGGCGCGCATGCTTGACCCTTCCCGCGCAGATCGCGATAACGGCGTCGGACGGGCCTGTAGCTCAACGGTTAGAGCAGAGCGCTCATAACGCTTTGGTTGCGGGTTCAAATCCTGCCGGGCCTACCAAAACACCGTCCGCCCCCCCCCGAAGACAGATCGTGCCTGGCTTGGTGCGGCAACGTCTGGCGCGCAGGACGGCAGAGCCCCGCCCCTCTCAATGGCGCATCTGACCGCCCCGAAACGGTCTGCGGCCCGTCGTCCATATTCCCCCAGATGAAACTATCGTTTCCAGAACTCGGCAGCCTATCAATTGGCGCCAGCTTTCTTTAACATTATCACCACCATTTCAACAAATCCTGTAGCGACCTGAAATACCGAAAGAAATTAGACCATGAATGAATACCGCCTGATCACAGACGCACAATCCACCTTTCTTTATGGCAGCCATGTCAGCTTTCGGGGCCTCGAGCTGCTCAGGTTGGAAAGTGGCGATATCGTTCTTTTCAACGGTGAAATCCTCTGGATGGGCAATGCCGCGGGCGAGCGGATCGGCGCCCCGGTCTCCCTCTCCGACCTGCTCGATGGGGAGCGTCCGAGTACGTCGAACACGGTTCAGGCCGCAGCGTTGAGCGATGGCGGTTTCGTCCTTGGGCTGCAGCATAGCAGCGACACGGTCGGGGCGGCTCCGGTGGGGCGGATGCAGGTCTTCGATCCGGACGGAACGCCCCGCGGGGCCGCCTTCGAAACTCCGGCACCGGCCCTCGACATCGAGGCGCTTGCCGGCGGTCTTTTCGCCGTGACCTACGTCGAGTTCCCCGCCTCGGGCCACCCAAGGCTGATGATGCGCGGCTATTCTGCCGAGGGCGTCGCCCTCGGCACGCCCACCCTGATCACGAATGATGCCCGCTATGCCGAGGACCTCGGCCCCGTCATCGAGCAGATGGACAACGGGCAGATCGTGGTCGCCTGGCGGCACATGGACGACGGACGCGTGTTCCGCATCTTCAACGCGGATGGCACCGCGGCCACCCCCGAGATCAATGTCTTCGACTACGAGTTCGGCGGAAGCAACGAAGTCAGCGAAAGCTTTGAGCAGGCGGTCATCGTGGAGCGCCCCTCCGGCGGCTTCGCGATCTTCTGGGGGGACTCGGCGTCAAATGTCCAGGGCCGCCTGTTCACGGCCGAGGGCGCGGCGGAGGGGGCCGTTTTCACTGCGGCAGCCGGGATCGGGCACAGTTCCACCTTCGATGTCTCCGTCACCGATGACGGCTATTTCCTGCTTGCGACCGGCAGCCGGTCCAACGCGCCGCAGGTGGCGCTGCATGTGCTCAACCCGGAAGGTGTTGGGGTGCTGCGGAACGCACGGCTGGCAAGCGATGGCCAGTCAGTCATGGTCGAGGGGTTCGCCGATGCGGGCGACAGGTCAGTGCTGTTCCTGCGCGGCACCACGAGCGCCGCCTTCACCTCGGTCGAATTCGAGAATTTCACCGTTCTGGGCGAGGACAACGACGTCTTGCGCATGCCCGAGACCCTGCATTTCCTGGATGCCAGCGGCGGCAACGACATCATCACGGGCACCTCCGGGGATGATTACGTCGAGGGCGGGGATGGCAATGACATCCTGATCTTCCTGCCCGGAGGCAACAATCGGGGCTTTGGCGGAGACGGGTATGACCAGATTCAGGGCGGCGACGGCCACGACGCGCTCTACGGCGGCGAGACAGCGGCGGATCTGGCGGATGCGATCTACGGGCGCGGCGGCAACGACACGATCGACGGCGGCTACGGCAACGACGAACTGCGCGGCGATGCCGGGGACGACGTGATCGAAGGCGGCCATGGCGCGGACACGATCGTGGGCGGCACGGGCAATGACCGGTTGAGCGGCGGCGCCTTCGGTGACGCGATCTTTGCCGGCGCGGGCTCGGATTTCGTCAACGGCGGGTTCGGCCATGACCGGATCAATGGCGGCGCCGGCGCCGACACTTTCTACCACGTGGGTGTGCTGGGACATGGATCGGACTGGATACAGGACTTCTCCGATGCGGAGGGCGACAGGCTGCAACTTGGAGGGTCCGGGCAGCCGTCCGACTTCAGGGTGAACTTCGCCGAGACCGAGAACGCGGGCGCAGCGGGCGTGGAGGAGGCATTCATCATCTTCCAGCCCACCGGGCAAATCCTCTGGGCGCTGGTGGATGGCGCGGCGCAGGCCTCGATCGACATCGTCATCCGGGGCCAGACCTACGACCTGCTGGCCTGAAGCACGTGCGGGGCGCCCGGCCGGACATGACCCGGGCGCCCCGCCCTGCCCCATTAGGCCCTGCCCCGTGAAACGGCGTCCTGAGCCGGCATCAGGAAGCGGTTCCACGACCGCGAGAGGCGGGCGTCGCCCATCCTCTTGCCCCGGCGTCCTTTTCCTGTTTCCTTCTGCGCGACACAGACGTTGAGCAGGACAGGATCATGACGGATTTGACGCAGTTCACCCAAGCCCTCATCGAAGCGCATCGGACCCGAAGCCGCTTCGACCCCGAGGGGATGGCCCTGCCCGCGACACGGGCCGAGGCGCGCGCGCTGCAGGCAGATGTCATGGCCACGCTCGGACCGGTCGCGGGCTACAAGATCGGCGCGCAGGACGAGGAGGTCGTCACCTTCGCGCCCATCCCGCAGGCCCGCACCCACCCCAGCGGCGCCACCGTCACCGCACGTGATCGGCTGGCGGTGGAACTGGAGGTGGGCTTCGAACTCGTGGCCCCGCTGCCCGACGGCCCGCTGCCCGAGGCGCTCCAGGCCTACTTCCGCCCGCGGGTCGCGCTCGAACTCGTGGACACCCGCCTGACCGGGGCACGCGCCAGCGACCCCGTCCTGAAACTCGCGGATTTCCAGCTGAACGAGGGGCTGATCCTCGGCACCGGGCCCGAGAACTGGGATGGCCAGGACTTCACCACGGTCACCGCGCAGATGACCGCCAATGACACCACCGTCGTCGAGGGGCCGATCACCATTCCGGGCGGCTCCGCCCTGACCAGCCTGCGGCGCTGCCTGCGCACGCTCGACGCCCTGGGGCGTCGGCTGGACCCCGGGCAGGTCGTCATCACCGGCTCGCTCTGTGGCGTACCGTGGTTCGACAAGGGCACCGAGGTGAACACCCGGATCGAGGGCCTCGGGACCGCGGCGGTCACCATCGACTGAGGCGCCCGCCGGGTCCGTCACCACGGGCCCGGCCCTGACCTTGCCCGCGCCTCTCGGTCCGCGCCTGTCGGGCCGCGCCTGTCGAGCCGCGCGCCGGCGCCCCGGCCCGGCGCGACACGGCCGACGCAAGACACAGGGCTTGGCCCGAAAACGGACAGGGACAGGGGCCCGGCCGTGCCGGATGGCCCGACATGGGACAGGTCGGCGGCACCTGACGGCGGACCGGCCACCGGACAGCGCCCCGTCTCGTCAGACTTGAGGGGGGCGCCCCTCGCAATTCCATCGGCAGCCGGATTTGCGAAATATCGCCATCCTCAAAAAACGTCACTCAGACGCACTTGACCCCCGCGCTTATTGCAATGAAATTGCGGAGAAATCCGATCGATGCCCTTTCATTTCCCGACCCCTTAAAATCCAATTTACGTTTGGAGCAGACTTTTGACGACCGCCCCGACCAACGATCTCACCAGCTATTTCAGCGTCAATTCCGACGGGACATCGCGGCCAATTCCCGATAACCTCGGATCATGGGATACGAGCGCCGTCATCTCGCTGGAGCGCACCTTCCAGAACAACCGTGATATTGACGTGGATATCGGGGCCTGGGACACCGGCAACGTCACGACCATGACCGGCACGTTCTACGGGGCGCAGAGCTTCGACCAGGACATCGGAGACTGGGACACGTCGCATGTCACCTCGATGAACACGATGTTCTACCAGGCGCAGGCCTTCGGCGGGGACATCAGCGGCTGGGACACGGGCCGCGTGACCAACATGGCGCAGATGTTCACCTCGGCCAGACGCTTCACCGGCGATATCAGCAGTTGGGACACCGGCAGCGTGACCACCATGCGCAGCATGTTCGAGAACGCCTACAGCTTCAACCGGGACCTCAGCGGCTGGGACACCAGCAACGTGACCGACATGTCCGGGATGTTCGCCTTTGCCCTGGCCTTCCGGCCCGGCTCGACGTTGAACCCGGCGGGGATCGGGGGCTGGGACACCAGCAGCGTCACCGACATGTCCCGGATGTTCCTCGGCACCCGCGGGGTCTTCGACGTCGGGGACTGGGACGTCAGCAACGTGACCCAGATGTCGTATATGTTCGACGGCGCGCAGGTCTCGGGCGACCTCGGCGCGTGGGACCTCTCTTCGCTCACGAACGCCCGCTACATGCTCAACAACGCCAGCATGTCGGTCGCGGATTTCGACGCGACACTTGAAGGCTGGGCCCGGCTCGATCCCGGGGAGACGCGGATCCCCACGGGCATCGACCTGGGGCTTGCGCCGGACTACAGCAACGTCGCCGCCTACACGATCCTGACCGAGACCTACGGCTGGACCATCAATGCGACCCGCGTCTTCGGGGAGACCGATGGCGATGACCTGATCGACCTCTCCTCCGAACCCGGGGCCGTGACGGTCACGGGACAGGACGGCAACGACCACATCATCGGCGGCGCCTTCGACGACCTGATCTATGGCGACAACACATACGAGAGCCAGTATGGCACGCCGACCGACCTGAACGACACGCTCGAAGGCGGATTGGGGCACGACCGGCTTGTCGGTGGACGGGGCGATGATGTGCTTTACGGGTCCCACATGGGCAGCGATCCCGCACAGGATGGCGCCGACAGCCTCTATGGCGGATCGGGCGACGACTACCTGAACGGCGGCTATGGCAACGACGCCCTGCGCGGCGACGCCGGGTCCGATACCCTCGACGGTGGCTTTGGCGCGGATACGCTGATCGGCGGCACCGGGGAGGACGTCCTCACCGGTCAGGCGCTGTCGGACCTGCTCTACGGCGGCGACGGGGCGGACTTCCTCAATGGCGGGTTCGGCAGCGATCGCCTCAATGGCGGCGCCGGGGCGGACCGGTTCTACCACCTCGGCAGCGAAGGCCATGGCTCGGACTGGGTGCAGGACTTTTCCGACGCCGAGGGCGACATGCTGGTCTTCGGCGGCGCGGCCTCGGCCGAGGATTTCCGGGTGACCTTCGGTGCGACCGGCGATGCCGGCGCGGCAGAGGTCGACGAAGCCTTTGTCCTCCATCGCCCGACCGGTCAGATCCTCTGGGCCCTTGTGGATGGCGCGGCGCAGGATGCGATCATGCTCAGCATCGGCGGCAGCACCTTCGACCTGCTGGGCTGAGCCCGCCCCTCGCCCGCGCGCGATCACCGGGTGCCGATGGCAGCAGACCCTCAGGTCAGCCCCTCAGGCCAGATCGTCTTCCCGTTCAAGACCGACGACCGCCTCAAGCGCCTCGGGCGCGGCCAGGACGATCGTCCCGTAGCCGCGCTTCACGTGGCCCTGTGCCTCGAACTCGGCCAGCCGGGCGGCCACCGCGCTGCGCGAGGCCTGAATGATCGTCGCGATGTCGCTCTGCGAGGCCCGGACCACCCGCGGCGCCCCGGTCTCAGGCTGGGCGAGCAGAAGCAGGGCGCGTGCCACGCGTTCGGAGAGGTTCTGGATGCGCAGCAGGCCGACGACCTCGAAGGTGAGCGCCATGTTGGTGGCCAGAAGCCGCGCGATCTCTTGCCAGCCGCAGGGCTGTTCGGCGCAGATCCGCTGGAGCTCCTCCCGCCGCAGCCGCAGCAGCTGACAAGGGCCACGGGCCGTCAGGGTGAGCAATCGCCTGCGCCCGAGCGTCGAGGCAAGATCGCCGTGCCAGGCACCAGGACCGGAAATGAAGGCGAGTGAATTCGACGCGTCGACCCCCTGCAAGTGCACTTCGAGATGTCCATCCAGGATGCCGTAGATCGCCCCCGACGGGTCGCCGGCATTGTAAACCGTTTCACCATTTCCGAACCTGATCAGATCAGCGCGGCCAAGAACCGCGTCCCGGAATTCCGGGCCGGTGGAGGCCAACCACCCCTGTGTGCGCAATACTTTCAGAGACCGCATATCAAACAACTTTTTCCGGCAAACTATCCACCAAACGACAAACTCAAATCCACTTTGTACTAGGATTTGATCACTACCCAAGAATCTATTGAAAAATGGAGTCCCCGCAATGTCTTTTCGATCTGCCCTCGCGTCCGCTCTCCTGGCGCTGTCGGCATCCACGGTTGCCGCGCAGGAGGCGCCGGCCAAACCGAATATCCTCGTGATCTGGGGTGATGATGTCGGGATGTGGAACATTTCGGCCTATCACCGCGGAATGATGGCGGGCGAAACGCCCAATATCGACCGGATCGCAAATGAAGGCATGCTCTTCATGGATCACTATGCGCAGGCGTCCTGCACCGCAGGGCGCGCGGCCTTCATCACCGGGCAGTATCCGATCCGCGTCGGCCTCGCCACGGTGGGTCTGCCCGGCGCGCCGCAGGGCCTCTCGACCGAGGACCCGACGCTGGCGGAAATGCTCAAGGCCGAAGGCTATCGCACCGGGCAGTTCGGCAAGAACCACCTCGGCGATCAGGACACCCACCTGCCCACGAACCACGGCTTCGACGAGTTCTTCGGCATCCTCTACCACCTGAACGCCGGGGAATACCCCGAACAGGTCGACTACCCCGCGCAGGCCTTCGAGGACGCAAGCCTCGCGCAGCGCGGCATCACCCACAGCTTCGCCACCGCCGATGGCGGGCAGGAGATCGAGGACCTCGGCCCCTTCGGCGCGGATGTGCAGCGGCACCTCGATCAGGACGTGCTGGTGGAAAGCAAGCGTTTCATCACGGACGCTGTGGAGGCGAACGAGCCCTTCTTCGTCTGGCACAACACCACGCGGATGCACTACAAGACCAACCTCGATGACCACTACGCGGGCATCACCGGCCTCGGGAACGTCTATGCCGATGGCATGGTCGAGATGGACGACGACGTGGGCGAACTGCTGACGCTACTCGACGATCTGGGCGTGGCGGACAACACGATGGTCATGTTCTCCACCGACAACGGCGCGGCCTCGAACTCCTGGCCTGATGGCGGCAACCAGCCGTTCCGGGGCGAGAAGGGCGTCGGCGGCTACGAGGGCGCCTTCAAGGTGCCGATGATGGTCAAATGGCCGGGTCTCATCCCCGAGGGCACGACCACCGGCGAGCTGATGACCATGGAGGACTGGATCCCCACCATCATGAGCCAGCTGGGCAAGCCGGACCTGAAGGAAGACCTTCTGGCGGGCACCGAGATCGGGGGCAAGTCCTTCAAGGTGCATCTCGACGGCTATGACCAGACGCCGATCCTGACCAAGTCCGGCCCGTCGAACCGCAAGGAGTTCTTCTTCTTCTCCGAAACGACCTTCCACGGGCTGCGCTACGGGGAATGGAAATTCCTCTTCACCCATCAGGACCGTTGGTTCAACGGCCAGCAATACGAGATGACCTCGCCGCAGATCACCCGCCTCGATCTCGACCCGTTCGAGCGTTTCCACGGGGCGCGCGGTTTCGATGAATGGCAGGAGAACCGCTCCTGGGCGATCGGGCCGGCGCTTGGACTGGTGAATTCCTTCGTGGCCTCCTTCGAGGAGTTTCCGCCGCGTGTCGCCAGCTTCTCGACCTCGGTCGAGGAGATGTCGAAGACGATCATGGAAGCGGCCCCCGCACCGCAGTAAGGCGGCGGGCCTTCCCGTTGGCCGTTCAACGCCCCCGGCGCCTCGCGCCGGGGGCTTTTCTTCATCCCGCCCGCCAGAGGCAATCGCCGGTCCCGTGCGCCACGGTCACGACAGGGCACGGTGCTGCGGACTATCGCCGCCCGCGTCTCTGCCCCGGGGTCAACTGAAAGGCGCCCCTTGCACGGCGCGCAGCGAGACCCTCACCGGTCCTGCAAGGCCCTCACCGATCCCTCACCGGGCGATCACGATATCCGCCTGCAGCCCGCCCATCCGCGTGCTGTCCCCCAGCCGGAGCACACCGCCATGGGCGCGCGCGATGTCGATGGCGATGGACAGCCCCAGACCCACGCCGAGGCCGCGGTTCTGGTTGCGCGATTCGTCGAGCCGGGTGAAGGGCCGCAGCGCCTCCTCGCGCCGCTCCGCGGGAATGCCGGGGCCGTCATCCTCGACCCGGATGCGCAGGCTCTTCTCCGACAGGGTGACCGAGACCTCGGCCCGCTCCCCATAGCGCACTGCATTGGAAATCAGGTTCTCCACCGCGCGCCGGATCGCACCGGGGCGCAGCTGCACCGTGCCCTCGCCCTCGGTCGCCACCAGCGTCACCGGAACCTTGCCGCGCTGGTCGTCCTCCACGATCTGCCGGACCAACGCGATGGGGTCGACCTCCTCGACCTCCTCGCCCGTGGTGCCGCGCGCAAAGGCGAGGAACTCGTCCAGCAGGCGCTGCATCTCGGCCACGTCGCGCTCCATCGGTTCGCGGTCCTCGTCCTCAAGCATGGAGAGCCCCAGCTTCAGCCGCGTCAACGGCGTGCGCAGGTCGTGGCTGACCCCGGAGAGCATCAGCGTGCGCTGCTCGATCTGGCGTTCGATCCGGGTGCGCATGTCGAGGAAGGCATTGCCCGCCGCCCGCACCTCCACCGCACCCGAGGGCCTGTAGGGCTCCACCCGACCGCGGCCGAAGGCCTCCGCCGCCTTGGCCAGCCGGGTGACCGGCCGCAGCTGGTTGCGCAGGTAGATGAAAGAGATCGCCGTCATCAGGATGCCGAAGACCACCATGTTCACCAGCAACTGGTGCGGGTTGGAGGCCGAAACCCGCTTGCGCGAGAAATCGAACCGGAGCAGCCCGCGGCTGCCCTCGGCAAAGACGGTGACACGCTGGTTGTCGGGCAGCAACACGGCGCGCACCTGCGGCACGTTCTCGTCCAGCGTCGAGATCACCACGAGGCCGGAGAAATCGTACCAGCGCCGCTGGTCCTCGGCCGGCAGATCGGCCTCGGGCACCTTCGTGACCGCGATCTCGAGCATGTTCGAGATCTCGTCCAGCGTGATCTCGGGCAGCAGCGCCGCCTCTTCCTTGTCCGCCTCCAGCAGCATCCCCAGCTCGAGCGAGAGCGAGCCGGTCATCTGCCGGGTCACCCCCTCGAAGTGGCGCTGGATGAAGACGACGGAGACCACCAGTTGCAGCGTCACAACCGGGAGCACGAGGATGAGCGCCGCCCGCCCGTAGAGGCTGCGCGGCACATAGCGTTTGAGCCAGTCGAAGGTCATGGCTAAACCTTAGCAGCGGACTTGGCGGAGGAAAGCCCATGCAGAAGCCCATGCCCCCCCAGATGCAGGCGCCGGATGATTTCGATCCCCGGCCCGGCGTGGCCGAGGCGCTGTCGCCCCTCGTGCGGCGGATCGTGGCGCCGAACCCCTCGCCGATGACCTATCGCGGCACGAACACCTATCTCGTGGGCCAATCGGAGATCGCCGTGATCGACCCGGGCCCCCGCGATGACGCGCACATGGCCGCGATTCTGGCGGCCCTCGCCCCCGGTCAGAGGATCAGCCACATTTTCGTGACCCACGCCCATCTCGACCATTCCCCCCTCGCCCGGCCGCTGTCCCAGGCGACCGGCGCCCCCGTGCTGGCCTACGGCGACGCCTTCGCCGGACGCTCCACCGCGATGCAGACCCTCGCCGCAGCCGGGGAGATCGGCGGCGGTGAAGGGGTGGACGCCGCCTTCGTGCCCGACATCGAACTGGCCGAAGGAGAGCAGGTCTCCGGCCCCGACTGGACGCTGGAGGCGCTCTGGACGCCGGGCCACTACGGCAACCATCTGAGCTTCCAGCTGGGCGAGGAGCTCTTCTCCGGCGATCTGGTGATGGGATGGGCCAGCTCTCTCGTCTCGCCCCCCGATGGCGATCTCACCGATTTCATGGCGTCGTGCGAACGCCTTGCCGCCCGCCCCGCCCGGCGCTTCCATCCCGGCCACGGCGCACCGGTCGACGCCCCGGCCGAACGGCTCGCCTTCCTGCTCTCCCACCGCCGCGCCCGCGAGGGGGCGATTCTGGACGCGCTCGCCGCCGGTCCCGCCACCGCCGCCGCCCTCGCAGCCCGTATCTACACCGATACCGATCCGCGCCTCCTGCCCGCCGCGACGCGCAATGTCCTCGCGCATCTCATTGACCTTACGGGAAGATCCCGGGTCGTACCGGCAGGAGACCTGCGCGCGGACAGCGCTTTCACGCGGACCTCGTGACCCTGCCGCAAGGTCATGGGGCCTCCGGACAGGAAATCGAAAATTTCGTGACAATTGCCTCTGGACGCCCCTGAATCGCATCGCTATACAGCCCCACATGTTCCGGCGTAGCTCAGCGGTAGAGCAGTTGACTGTTAATCAATTGGTCGTAGGTTCGATCCCTACCGCCGGAGCCATAAAAAGCCACCAAGCATAACCGCTTGGTGGCTTTTTTGCTTTCTGTCCCCCGCAGGGCCCGCCTCCCCGGGGGCCCCCGAACGGCAGCCCCAGGGGACACAGCGCCGCCGCCTCAGCTGAAGACGAAGTTCCGGCTCTGCGCCACCGCTTCGAGCGTCAAGCCGCCTTGCAGCAGGACGGACCCGTGGTCGCCGAAGGTGACCACGAGGCCATCGGCGCGGGTTGCGAAGGTCACGTCGTCCAGGCTGTCGATTCCCGGCAGGTCGATCTCCAGCCGGTCCTTGCCGGGCTCGAAATCGGTGATCACGTCGCCGTCCGCCAGATCGCCCTCGGCCATGACGAACCGATCCTTGCCGGACCAGCCGGTCAGCGTATCGGCCCCGGCGCCGCCCGAGAGCGTATCGTCACCGGTCTGGCCGTTGAGTTCGTCCGCGCCGTCGCCGCCGCGCAGTTCGTCCTCGCCGCCGGAACCGATCAGCGTGTCGTCGCCCTCGTTGCCCGCGAGGATGTCGTCCCCGTCGCCGCCCTTCAGGTAATCGTCGCCACCCCAGCCATAGAGGCTGTCGTCGCCCGCATCACCCAGCACCCGGTCGTTACCGCGCCCGCCGGTGAGGTGGTCATCCCCGGCAAGGCCGCTCAGCGTATCGTCAAGGGCACCCCCGTCGAGGTCATCGGCCCCGGCGGTGCCGGTGATCACGTCGCCGGCCTCCGGATCAGGGTCTTCACCGCCATCCCCGGGATCGGTGCCCGGGTTCCCCTCGTCGCCCCCTTCCGGGTCGGTGCCCGGATCAGGATCAGGGTCGGGATCGGTGCCGGGGTCCGGATCGGGCGCCGGCGTCACGTCGAGGCCCGCGGTGTCGAAGGTGATCTCGATCACCTCGAAGGGCCGCAAGGTGACCTCGACGGTCGTGTCGGCCACGTTCAGATCGGTCAGCGAGGCGCGGATGTCATTCTCGTTGATGTAGTAGCGCTCGCCGTTGACCAGCACCCACTCCGCCTCCTGGAACCCCTCGCCGGGCACGTAATGCGCGCCGTCACTGGAGGAGGCGGAGAAGTCCGCGCCAATCCGCACCGCGGAGGCGCTGTTGAAGTCCGGGACCAGCTCGGACAGGTCCAGCTCCAGGGTCTGGCTCTCGAGGCTGCGGGAGGAGACGTAGACCACCGTCCGGTCCTCGGACTGGTAGGCATCGAGTTCGAAGGGCCCCTCCTCGACCGAGAGATCGGTCTCGATCAATTCCAGCCCCACGAGGCTCGAGGCCATCAGGTCGAAGGTCGCCCCGTTGATCGAGCTGATCACGCGGCCCTGCGCATCGGTCACCACCTCCTCGGTCTGGCTGCCGGCAAGGTCGGTGGGCGTGTTGTGCTGCACCGGCCAGACATGGGCACTGTCGGCGCCGAGTTCGGTCAGGTTCTGCACCTGCTCGACCATGACGGAGGCGGAGCGCAGGCCGGTCTCCTCGTCATCGGTGGTCTTCACGTTCCATTCGGTCACGTGGAAGTCGAGGTCCTTGTCGAAGGCCTCCTCCCAGATCGCGAGGTCGTGGTCGATGAAGCTCACCTCGCCGGACTTGCCGCTGAATTCGAGCGAGCGATCCTTGTAGTAGTAATGCTCCACCACGCCGTCGATGGCCGCCCGGGCCTCCGCGCTCAGCTGCGCGATGATGGTCTCGTTCGCAAGGTGCACCCGGTCGGTGTAGGAGCGGTCGTCCACCGAGGCATGGAAATCCGAGCCCGCGTTCGGCGTCGCCATCTGCACGATGATCGAGGGCTGGTCGTCCACGTCGACGCCGGCGGCCTCCATGCCGTCTTCCAGCGCGATCGCCGCGACGTTCGCCTTGGAACCATATTCCGTCTCGCCGGTGGAGCTCCAGTATTCGTTGCCGATCTCGAAGGCCTCGACCACGTCACCGTAGTCCTCCATCACCGCCTGGGCAAAGCGCGCGATCTCATCGTCGAGTGCCTCGTATTCCGCGATGGTATAGTTCTTCGTGGGCAGCACGAGGGTGACCTGCGCCCCGTTCTCCCGCGCCCAGTCGAGCATGTCGGTAACCTCGGCGCGCAGTTCCCAGTCACCATCGGCGCCGCGGTTCATCTCCAGCACGTTGAGGAACTTGTCCCCGTCCTCGTATTCGTCCCCGCTGTCGCCCTGCCCGGCCGGGAAGCGCAGGTGGGTGATGTTCAGCTCTTCGAGCGCATTGACGAAATTGTCGAGCGGCACGCCGTCGTCGGTGTTGATGCTGTAGACAAGGTTGCCGCCGAAGAAGGATTCCGAGATCACGTAGCCGCTGCCGGTGGCGGCGGTCACCTCGACCTCGGTGGCATTCAGGGTCGAGACCTGCGTCACCACCGGCGTCACGTCGCCGAGGTTGCCAAGCCAGCCCGAGGGCGATCCGAGCGCCTCGGCATCCACGCCCTCGACGATCGCCAGCACCTGGCCGTTGTAGACCAGCGCCGCGCCGCTGCCGTCCTCGGCATCGGTGATCGTCAGGTTGGTCGCCGCCTCCACCGCCGAAATCGCCGTGCCGTCCGCATCGATGAGGGTGATCAATTCATGGGCTCCGTCGTTGCCGTCCACCTCGTAGCTGTGGAGCCGCATCGGCGCGAAGTCTTCCGCATCGGCGTCGGGCACCACGAGTTCGAAGCTGTCGTTGCCTTCGCCGCCCGCAAGCTGGTCGGCCTCGTCACCGCGCAACGTATCATCGCCGGCGTTGCCCACAACCGTGTCGCCCACGGCCTCGGTGCCCTCGGCATCGACACCGCTCACGAAGTCGTCGCCCTGCTGGCCCGCGAGGTAATCGCCCCCGCCGAGGCCGAGGATCGTGTCCATGCCGTCGCCGCCGAAGATCTCGTCCGCATCTGCACTGCCGGTCAGCGCGTCGTCGCCATCGTAGAACCCGGTCAGCGCGGGCGAGAAGTTCCCGACCCAGACGGTTTCATAGAAGAGTTCATCGGCGGTGTAGCCCTCGATGATCGCGACCACCTGGTTGTTGATGATCACCTGCGCCCCGCTGCCGTCGGGCAGGTCGCCGATCCCCGCCTGGTAGGTACCGTCGAAGAACTCCGAGCGCGGGATGATCTCGATCTCGGGCGTGACGAAGACCACGCGGTCCGGCACGTCCTGATCGGTGAAACGGGTGAAGTCGAGATCGGTGATCGTCACCGGGTCGGCGCCCTCCACGCCCACCGGGATGACGAAGAGATCGGCATTGGCCCCGCCGGTCAGCTGGTCGCCGTCATCGCCCCAGAGCGCGTCGATCCCCGCGCCGCCGATCAGCGTGTCCGGTGCGCCGAGGGTTTCGTCATTGGCGATGAGAACGTCGTTGCCGTCATTGCCGATGAGCGTGTCGGACCCGCCTTCGCCGCCTACGATCGTGTCGCCCTCGGCGCCACCCTCCAGCAGGTCGTCGCCCTCGGTGCCGGTGAGCGTGAGGCCGGCGGTCTCGGTGTCGCCACCGTCCTCGCCTCCGTCCTCGCCGTCCTCCCCTTCGTCGCCCTCGTCCCCTTCGTCGGTTTCATCGGGGGTTTCGTCACCGCCATCCTCTCCGGCGGAATCGTCGCCCTCGTCAGAGCCCCCGCTGATGGCGATGGCGCTCATGCCACCAAAAAGAAGGATGAGAAGTAGCGTTTCCAACAGGGGGCCTCGTGCAAAACAACAGGAAGAGAAGACAGCAATTAATAATTCTTAAATCTTTCCGCGTTCGCGGATTCGACGCAAGCCGGAATGGCCCGGGAACGAAAACAGAGCGTTTCCCCGAGAGGGGTGAATCTTCGCTGTCTTCGCGCCACGCCCCGCACCACCCAGTATCGTTTGTTTCCCAGAAACTTCAGAAGCTTGCGCCCGATACTTCAGGTTACCCATGTGACCGGTGGATCAGGCCGCCCGGAGCCATCGAGGAGGAGCTGGAATTTTTCACGCGAATAGCCTCAAACGCGAAACAACTCATGATTGTGAAATGCACTTCGGATGCCCGAGCGTCCCCTCAACGACCGGCGGTGGGGGAACCTGCCAGTCCCGCGGGGACACCATCGGCCTCAGCCGGACACCGGGCCCGGCGTGTCCCGCCGGGCCCGGTCAGACGCGGCGAGGCTCAGGCGGCCTTTTTCTTCTCGGCCAGTTGCTTGAACACGTAGATCGGGATCAGCAGCGTCGCGACGAGGCTGCCCAGCCAGACCAGCAGCGTGGCCGCGAGCCAGTTGGCAATGCCCCCGATCACCATGCCGTCGAGGAGCATGTCAGTGACGAAGAGCCCGATGAACACCGTCACCAGCGCCACGCCGCCCATGAGCTGCGGCAGTTGCCGGAGCGAGATCTTGGTGACCAGCGGGCCGAGCACGGCCTGGATGACGGAAAACGCGATGACCACGATGATGAACGACAGCGGGTCGATCTGGAAGCCGCTCAACAGCGCCGCGGCAAGCAGAAGGCCGACCGCATTGGCAATGAGATAGGCGGCGGCGGATAGGGCAAGTTTGACCACTTTGAAAACTCCCATTCGGCCGCGGAAAAATACGGTCGCATCCGCGATCGGCGGCCCAAAACAATTGCAGAACGAGTCTTGTCCGGCTTCAGCTTTGGACCCAACACCCGATGCGTCAAGGAAAATTAACGATTTCGCCCGTGGCGGCTCCGGAACGCTGCGGCAGAGCAGAGCGGGGCGACACCCGCTGACCGGTCGCGCCCTGCGGGGGCTGCATCCGCACGCTCCCCGCAGCCCGGAGGCCTGCGACAGGGCGGCCAGACGCCTTGCAACACCTCAAGCCGCCTTGCAGCGGAACCGGAACGCGCCGGCGCCCGTCCGGCCCGGCTCGAAGCCGGGAAAGGAGCGGCGCGCACTCCGACCGCGCACCGCTTTCTCAGGCCTGATTTCTTAAGGCCCGATGTCTCAAGGCCCGCTGTCTCGAGGCCCGGCGCTTTCGGCCCTGCCGCTTTGCGCCTGACACGTGGGGCTCACTCGGGCCGTTCGGTCAGGCGCAGGGTGACCACGCCCGCCGCATTGGTCAGGCTCAGGGTCTTGCCAGTGCGCAGGTAGCCGGTGGTGGCCCGGATCGCCTCGACCATGTCCTGTTCGAGTTTCATGCGCGGTTCCGGGCACATGCGCCGGGTGCCGGCAATGGCCTCGGGAAAGGCGATCGTGCCCGCGCCCAGTTCGGCGGTGCCCGCGAAACGGTTGCAGCCGCCGTACATGGCAAAGCCGCCGTCCGGCATGAAGGCGATGGTCGGCGCATCCTCGACGACCAGCATCCGCCCGCCGACCTCGAAGGCCTGCCATTCCACCCCGGCGATGCCCGCAGGCATCGCCTCAGACATGGCCTCCAGCACGATCTCGGGCCGCTCGGGCGCCTCGCGGGTCAGGGCCGGATAGGCGGCGGTGGTGCGCAGCAGGACCCGCTCGCCCTCGGCGACCTTCGCGGCCACGACGTAGCGCATCCGCGGATCGATCTCTGCGCTGTCATAGGGCAGCCGCACCTCGACGGGCAGGCTCTCCACCCGGTAGTCGCGCGCGGCGACGGTGACGGAGGGCGCATCGGCCCGGGACACGTCGAGCAGTTCCACCTGCAGCAGCGCCTCGGGCGGCAGTGTCGCGCCCTCCTGCAGGTGCACCACGACGGGAAGGTCGCGCATTTCGGCCATGGCGGGGCCTCCGGCGAACGGGGCGGCAATCAGGGCGGCAAGGGCGATGCCGCGGCTCAGGGTCTGGATCATGTCTGTCCTCCTCGGTCAGCCTCGAATGTAGAGGGCCCGTATGTACCGGGCCCAGATGTGCGGGGCCGGGACCGGCTTCAAGACAAGGCCCTGCCCCCGGCGGCGCATCTGCGCCGGAACGTCACGTCGCACGGCGGGCGCCACCCGCCCGCTGCGCAGCACCACCCCGACATGGACCCCGGACCGATGACCGGAGAGGCGCCTGATATGGCATCCGGACACGGGTCCGACCCCGGGCACGCCCGATCCCGCGCTCAGTTCTCGGGTTGCAGCGTCCAGCTGTTCGGCCCCAGCGGGGTCAGGTTGCGCCGCTCGTCAGCCCGCAGCCCCTCGTTGAAGAGCTGGTTCAGGTCGGTGCCGACCTCGCGATTGTAGATGTGGTAGAGATGCCCCGAGGAGCTGCGCACCGGCAGCGCGCTGAGGTCGATCACCTCGACCCCGTCCAGCAGTTCCACCGGGTTGCCCGCTTCGCCCAGCCGGGGATAGCCGTGCAGCTGCGCCGAGAGCGCGAGCGGCCAGTCCCTCTCGGCCACGTAGACCGTCAGTCCCGCCACCATGGGGCGGATGCGCGGCAACATCCGGCGCAACAGGTCGAAATCCATGTCCGGCGCCAGCAGCGCCACCTGCCCCACCTGCACCTCGGACTGGCGCCCGGCCAGTTCGTAGAGCGCGAGCGCCATGCCCCGCGCCCCGAGGCTGTGGCCCGCCACGTTGACCCGCCCGGGGCCGAACTGCGCGGCCAGCACCTCGATCGCATCGGCAAGGTCATGCACGCTCCAGTAGAGGTCGGCCTCGTCATGGGTGTAGTTCAGCACGCCCCCGTCCGAGGGCCAGCTGAACCAAAGCATCTGCCCCTCCAGCGCGGCGTTCTCCTGAAACGCCGTGGCGCGGCGGCAGCCCTTCTCGAAGTTGATGTAGAAGCCGTGGGTGTAGAGCAGCGGCGGGGCGTCACCCGCGCTCTCCTCGAAGGCCTCCAGCACCGCCTCCGCCGGGGCCTTGCGCACGTCGCCGACCCGCAGCAGTTCCTCGGGGATATAGAAGGGCGCGGCCTCGCGCACCTTCTCCAGCAGGCGCAGCGGCCGTTCGGTGATGTCGCACCACCCGGCGCTGATCCCGTTGCGCTCGTCTCCGTAGGTCTCCCCGGGGTTGGGCAGGCCGGTCTCGTTGCGGTTGGTCAGGAAGGGCACGCCGCGCACCAGCGGAATGCCCGGGGCGACAATCGGGGCCGCGACCTGCGCCTGCACCTGTGCCCCGGGGACGGCCAGCCCGCCCGCGAGCGCCAGGCCAAGGAGCCGGCCAACCGCCGTGCGGGCCCTGCCCCGCGCGCCGCTCACAGCATCCACTCCACGGGCAGCCAGCTCACCAGCCGGGCAAAGGCGCGCTGCATCAAGGTCGATTCCGGCTCCTTCGTCAGCACCAGTTCGCTGCCGTCGGGCCGGGTCTCGATCCAGATCATCCGGCCCTCGGAGGTCTCGGACACGCGGTAGTACTGCGAGGCCTCCTCCAGCACGGTCGCCAGCCCCTGCGCCATGGCGCGGCTGGGGATCAGCAGGCCCATCTCCGTGTTCAGCTGGGCCGAGCGCGGATCGAAGTTGAACGAGCCCACGAAGATCTTCTCCCCGTCGATGGCAAAGGTCTTGGCGTGCAGGCTGGAGGCGGAGCCGACGATCATGTTCGACAGCCCATGTTCGCGCACCCGGTCGGCCTGCGGACGCAGTTCCAGCGTCTCGACGCCGCCCGCCACGAGGTCATCGCGGTACTTCATGTAGGCGCCATGCACCGGCACCACGTCGGTGGAGGCAAGCGCATTGGTCAGCACGCGGGTCCGCACCCCTTCGGCCACGAAGCCGGTGAGGATCTCCGTCCCCACCTCGCCCGGGATGAAATAGGCCGAGACGAGGTCGAAGGTCTGCTTCGGCTGGGCCATCGCGATGATCTGCGAGATCAGCAGGCCGTCGCCCTCCGCCTGCCCCAGCCCCTTGGCCGGATCATCGCTGAAGAAACTGACCTCGCCCCATTCGAACCGCAGGGTGCCGGCCTGCATCCGCTGGATCAGGGGCGTTTCGGCGATGGCATCGACGTATTGCGCGGCGAAGGCCGTGGCACGGGCCTCTTCGGCATGGGCCAGCAGGCTCTCCATGCCACCGGGCGCCGGATCGAGGATCAACTCGGCCGGGTAGGCGGAGCCGCTGGCCCAGTAGCGGTCGAAGTTCTGCGCGACGTCATCCACCACCGGCCCGACGGCCATAACGTCGGCATCGAAATAATGCACCCCCTGCCCGTAGTCGAAGTAGATGTTGCCGATGTTGCGCCCGCCCAGGACCGTCGCGGCGCCGTCCACGATCATCGCCTTGTTGTGCATCCGGTGGTTCAGGCGCCGGAAGTCGAACGCATAGGACAGCATCCGGGGGCTGCGCAGGGTGAAGGGATTGAAGATCCGCACCTCCACGTTCGGCGTGGCATTGAGCGCCGCCAGCTCCGCGTCGAGCCCGGGAATGCCGTTGTCATCGAGGAGCAGCCGCACCCGCACGCCCCGCTCCGCCGCCTTGCGGACCTCGTCGAGCAGCATCCAGCCGGTCTCGTCCGTCTGCCAGATGTAGTATTGCAGGTCGATGCTCTCCTGCGCGGTGCGCGCCAGCAGGACCCGGGCGGCATAGGCCGCGCGCCCGTCGGAGAGCGGCCAGATGCCGCTCTGGCCCGGATGGGCCGCGGCGGCGGGCATCAGCGCGGCCCCGAGGGGCGTCTGCTCCGAGGCCGGCAGCGCGGTGCTGGCCGGGTCAGCCGGCAGGTCCGGCAGAGGGTAGATCAGCCGCAGCCCGAAGATCGCGAGGACGACGACGACGGCAAGGACGAGAAGAAATCTGAGAAAGCGCATGGGGGCCTCCGGCAATGGTCCGGCCCGCCCAGCCTAGGAGCCAAGTCCCGTCGCGGTCAACATTTTGCATCGCGCAGGGCGCGCGGTGCGACAAAGAATCCCCGGCGGCATGCCCGCGCCCTCAACTGGCCATCCCCGGCGGCGTGGCGGCGCTGCACGCAGCCAAGGGCCTCTGGCAGACGGCCCCGAATAGGGCCTTGGCAAGGCGCCCCCGCCCGGGGCATGTCTGGGGGCGCCATGACGTTCCGCTTCCTTCATTCCTCCGATCTCCACATCGGCCGCAAGTTCGCCTCGATCCCCCAGCCCGAGGATGGCAACATCCGGGGCCGGCTGATGGAGGCACGCCATGCCGTCCTGCGCCGCCTGGCCGAGGCCGCCGCCGCGCGGCAGGCCCGTCATGTGCTGCTGGCAGGCGACACGTTCGACACCGCCACCCCCTCGCCCTCCCTCGTGCGGCAGGCGCTTGCCGCCATGGGCGAGGCGCCGGAGGTCACGTGGTGGCTGCTGCCCGGCAACCACGACAACCTGCGCGACGCCGAACCGCTCTGGGACATGATCCGCGACACTGCGCCCGCCAATGTCCGCGCGGTGACCGAGCCCGCCCCCCTCGACATGGGCGGCGGGGCCACGCTGCTGCCCTGCCCCGTGGCCTACCGCGCCGGTGGCACCGACCCGACCGAGGCGCTCGTGCGGATGGAGAGCGGCGCGGGGCAGCTGCGCATCGGCTTCGCCCATGGCGGGATCACCGATTTCACCGAGAGCGGCGATGTCATCGCCCCGGATCGGGACCGCTCGGCCCGGCTGGACTACCTCGCGCTCGGGGACTGGCACGGGCGGATGCAGGTCTCGCCCCGGGTGCAGTATCCCGGCAGCCCCGAGCAGGACCGATTCAAGCATGGCACCCGCGGGGTCTGTCTGAGCGTGACGCTGGAAGACCCGGGCAGCACGCCGCAGGTCGAGGAGATCGAGACCGGGCATTTCCTCTGGGCCGATCAGCCGCTGCCGCTGCACCCGGGGCAGGACGGGGCTGCCGCGCTGCGGACCCTGCTGCCCGGGGCCGGGCGGCGCGACGTGATGCTGCGGGTCACCGCCACCGGGTGGACCGGCCTGACGGAACGGGCCGCGCTGGAGGACGCCGCACGCGAGGTCGCGCCGGACTTCGCCCATTTCGAGCTGCGGACCGGGGACCTCGGCACCCAGTACGACGCGGGCGACCTCGACCGGATCGACCGCAGCGGCGGGGCCCTGCGCCTCGCGGCAGAAGCACTGGTGGCCGAGGCCGGGGACGAGGCCATGGCCGCCGAGGACCGCGCGGCGGCGGCGGATGCCCTCGCCCGGCTCTATGCCTACGTGCGGGAGGGCGCGGAATGAAACTGCGCGCGATCGAGCTGAACAATGTCCGCCGCTTCACTACGCCGGTGCGCATCGACGGAATCGGCGACGGGCTCAATGTCCTGAGCGAGCCCAATGAATTCGGCAAGTCCACGCTCTTCGACGCGCTGCACGCGGTCTTCTTCAAGGCCCATGGCAGCGGGGACAAGGAGATGAAGGCCCTGCGCCCCCATGCCGGCGGCGCGCCCGAGATCACCGTCGAGGTGGAGACCGCCGAGGGGCTGTTCCGGATCAGCAAGCGCTGGTTCCAGAAGCCCGCCGCGACGGTGCATCAGGGCAGCCGCCTCGTGGCCCAGTCCGATGCCGCCGAGGACTGGATCGCCCGGGCGCTCGGACAGGACGTGGGCGGGCCGGCCGGGCTGATCTGGGTGCGGCAGGGCATGACCGCGCTCACCGACGGCAGCAACAAGGAACAGGCCGCCGCCCTCGAGGCCCGGCGCGACCTGATGTCCTCGGTCAGCGAGGAGGTCGAGGCGATGACCGGCGGGCGGCGCATGGATGCCGCCCTGCGCCGCTGCTCGGAGGAGCTGGCGCTCTATGCCACCGGCACCGGGCGGCCCCGCACCGGCGGCCCGTGGAAGGCCGCGCAGGACCGCGCCGCCGAGCTGAGCGAGGACCGCGACCGCCTGCAGGGCCTCGCGGCGGAGCTGCACGCGGCGCTCAAGGCCCGCAACGCCGCCCGCCGCACCCTCGCCGAGCTGACTGCCCCCGAGGCCGCCGAGGCCCGCCTTACCCGGCTGCAGGCCGCGGAGGCCGCCCATGCCGCGGCAGAGCGCCACGCGAGCGCCGGGGAGACGCTGGCCCGCAAGCTCGAGATGGCGCGGCTGCAGGCCAGCAGCGCCCGGGCGCGGCTCGATGATCTGCGCCGCGCCGGGGCCGAGGCCGCGGAGGCCGCCGCCCTCGTGACCACGGCCGAGGCGGAGGCCGCGACCGCCACCGCCCATCACGCCGCTGCCGCGCAGGACCATGACAGCGCGGCGGCGGCCCTCGCCTCGGCCACCACGGCGCTGGAGGCGGCAGAGGCCGGGCTGCGCCGGGCCGAGCACGCGCAGGCCGCCCGGGACAGCGCCGCCCGGCGTGCCGAACTGGGCGAGCGGATCGCGCAGGCGGACCGTGCCCGCACCGCGATGGAGACCGCCAAGGCCGCGATCCGGGGCGTGAGCGACGTCGAGCTGCAACGCCTCGAGACCCGCGCCGCCGAGGCCGCAGCCGCCCGGGCGGCCCGGGATGCGCAGGCCACGCAGGTCACTGCCAGCTACAGCGGCAGCCTGCGGTTGAGTGTCGGGGCAACGGAGCTGCCCGAGGGCGCCGCCCTGCCCCTGACCCGGCCCACGCGGATCGACCTGCCGGGGATCGGCACGCTCGACATCCGTCCGCCCCAGACCGGCGGCGCCGAGGCGGTGGAGGCCGCGCAGCGGGCCCTGCGCGAGGCGCTTGCGCAGCACGGCGTCGAGAACGTGGAAGAGGCCCGGCGCGCCGCCACCGCCCGCAAGACCGCAGAGCGCGCCCATGGCGAGGCCCGGGCGGTGCTGGCCAGCCTCGCGCCCGAGGGCACGGATGCCCTGCGCGCCCAGCTGGCCGCCCTGCCGACGCCCGAGGACGCGGATGCGGAGGCCCCCGATCCCGCCATCGCCCGCGCCGCGCAGGACGCCGCCCGCAGCGCCGAGAAGACCGCCCGCGCCACGCTCGCCACCGCGGCGGAGCGGCTGTCGGCCGCGCGCTCGGAAAAGACCCGGACCGAGACGCTGCTTGCACAGGCCCGCGACCGCCACGCCCGCGCCCTTGCCGCCCGGGCCGCGCAGGAGGAGGACGAGGCCACCCTCGCCGAGGCCGCCGAAACCGCGCGCCAGAGCCTGACGCTGGCGGAAGCCGCGCACCGCGACCATCAGGCTGCCGCGCCTGATCTGGCCGCCGCGCAGGCCGCGCTGACCCGGGCCCGCTCCGTCGAGGAGAGCGCCCGGGCGCAGATCGACAGCCTGCGACCCGATCTTGCCCGGCTCGAGGAGCGCATCAGCCGGGCCGCCGGAGAGGCGGTGGAGGAGCGCCTTGCCGAGACCGAGGAGGCGCTGGCCGCCGCGCAGGCCGACCTGTCGCGGATCGACCACGAGGTCCGCGTGCTGACCCGCCTGCAGGCGGCCCTCACCGCCGCCCGGGCCGAGGCCCGCGAACGCTATTTCGCCCCCGTTGCCCGGGCCCTGAAGCCCCTGCTTGCCCTGCTGTGGCCCGAGGCCGAACTGTCGTGGTCGGAGGACTCGCTTCTGCCCCATGCGCTGATCCGCGACGGGCAGGAAGAACCGCTCGACATCCTCTCCGGCGGCACGCAGGAGCAGATCGCCCTGCTGGTCCGGCTGGCCTTCGCGCGGATGCTGGCCGATGCCGGACGCACGGCGCCGGTGATCCTCGACGATGCGCTCGTCTTCACCGATGACGACCGGATCGAGCGAATGTTCGACGCGCTGCACCGGCAGGCGGGCGACCTGCAGATCCTCGTGCTGACCTGTCGCCAGCGGGCCTTCCGCGACCTCGGCGGGCAGGTCCTGCGCCTCGCGGAGGTGGGCGGCGCCTAGCCTCCGGTCGGCCCGCAGGTCACGCCGGGGCGGCTGTCATGCGGCAGAGCCGCCCCGTTGCCTGTCTCGCCGCCCGTCGCGCCGCCCGCGACCGCGGCTGGCAGGGATGCGCCGGTCCGCGCCCTGTCCTCTCCTTTGTCCCTGCCCTTGAGCACTTTGGCGACGACGGGCGCCCCCTCTGTCCCGGCACCGCATCAGGCAAGGAGCCCGCTGAGGCCCGCTTATTTCCACGATCACCGAAATAGTCATTGACCCGGCGCGCCGGGCGGTCTTCATGGGGCCATGGACATCGACCTTGCCGCCCGACAATTGCAGGCCCTCGGCAATCCGACGCGCCTGCGCATCTACCGGACCCTCGTGCGCGCGGGCCATGGCGGCCTGCCCGTGGCGCAGGTGCAGGCGCGGCTGGGGCTGCCCGGGTCCACCCTGTCGCATCACCTCAAGGCGCTGATGCAGCAGGGGCTGATCCGGCAGGAGCGGCAGGGCACCACTCTCAACTGCCACGCGGAATATCCTGCGATGACGGCCCTGCTGGGCTTCCTCGGCGACGAATGCTGCGCCGATGCGCCCGGGACGGAGGGCCCCTGCGCCGCCGCAGCCGCCCCGACGCCGCCCAAGCGCCCCCGATGACAGCCCCCGTGACCACGCCGGTGAAAGACACCGTGACCGCCCCCGCGCTCCGCACGATCTCGGCCCTCGGCGTGATCGAGATCTTCGCATGGGGCAGCAGCTTCTACCTCATGGCCCCGCTCGCCGGCGCCATCGGAGCCGAGACCGGCTGGAGCCTCGGCTTCCTGTCGGGCGGGGTCTCGCTGGGCCTGCTGGTCTCGGGGCTCTCGGCGCCGGCGGTGGGGCGCTGGATCGGGCGCACCGGCGGGCGGCTGACGCTCTCGACCGGGATGGTCTGCCTTGCCCTCGGCCTCGCGCTGCTGGGGCTGGCGCAGTCGCAGACGGCCTTCCTGCTCGCCTGGGCGGTCCTCGGCCTGGGCATGGCCTGCGGGCTCTACGACGCGGCCTTCTCGGTCCTCGGCAGCGCCTATGGCCGCAATGCGCGATCGGCGATCACGCAGCTGACGCTCTGGGGCGGCTTTGCCAGCACGGTCTGCTGGCCGCTCTCGGCCTGGATGGTGGAGGCGATCGGCTGGCGCGGGGCCTGTTTCGCCTATGCGGCGCTGCACCTCTGCCTGACCTTCCCGCTGAGCCGCCTGCTGCTGCCGCGCACCGCGGGCACACCCGAGGCCGCGCAGAGGGCGGGCACGGAGGGCACCGCGGCGCCCGCCCCGGTCAGCGGGCGCGACCTGCGGGTCCTGTGCATCGTGGCGACCGGCGTGACGCTGAGCATGCTGGCCTCGATCTTCTCGATCCACATGGTGCCGCTGCTCGGCGCGCAGGGCTACACCATGGCGGCGGCCATCGGGCTTGGCACGCTGCTGGGGCCGTCGCAGGTGGCCGCCCGGGTGCTGGAGATGCTGGGCCGCGGGCGGCATCACCCGATCTGGACCCTCTCGGCCAGTGCCGGCTGCGTCCTGATCGGCATGGGCGGCCTCGCCCTTGGCGTGCCCGCGGCGGTGGCCGTGGTGGCCTGGGGCGCGGGCAACGGGCTGTGGTCGATCTGCCGGGGCGCGCTGCCGCTGGCGATCTTCGGCGCCGAGGGCTACGCCGCGCTGATGGGGCGCCTCGCCCGGCCGATGTTGATCGCGGGAGCAGTGGCGCCGCTGATCGGGGCCGCGCTGATCGAGGGGCTGGGGCCGGAGCGCACCCTGCAGGCCCTCGGCCTGCTGGCGCTGCTGCCGCTCTGCGCCACGGCGCTGCTCTTCTCCCGGCTGGAGGGCGCGGCGCGGCGGCTGCCGACCTGAGGCGCAGCCCGATACCCGCGAGACCCGCATTCACACCCCCTCATGCCTGTTTGGGTATGACAGGATACCCGGCCGTGTATTGCGTTTTGCCCCCGAACCCGTGACCTCTGGCGCCAGATACGGGCCACCCCTCGGCCCGGTGGAGGATTGAGACCAGCGCACCCCCGGCCCCGGCCGGAGACCGCCCGCCCGCACCCGCGGGTGCGGCGCAGGCGCGGTCGGCGGCCCGTCAGCCGCGACATGGGACGGAGGACCCCGAATGAACGACACCCCCGGCGCAGCCCCTGCGGAGGCGCGCGAAACCCTCAACCTGAAACTCATGGCGCTCGGCCCCCTCGCGGGGCTGGTCCTCGCCCTGATCCTGCCTGAAAGCCTCGGGATGCCCGGGCGCGTGGCCGCGGGCGGCGCGCTCTGGATGGCGATCTGGTGGATGACAGAAGCAGTGCCGATCCCGGTCACCTCCCTGCTGCCGCTGGTCATCTTCCCGCTCTTCGGCGTGGGCAGCTTCGGCACCATGGCCGCGCCCTTCGCCAATGCCGTGGTCTTCCTCGTGCTTGGCGGCGTGATCCTCGGGCTGGCGACCGAGCGCAGCAACCTGCACCGCCGCATCGCCCTGCGCACGATCCAGGCCGTGGGCACCCGGCCCGACCAGATCGTGCTGGGGCTGATGATCGCCTCGGCCTTCATCTCGGCGTGGATTTCCAACACCGCCACGGCGGTGATCATGGTCCCGATCGGCGTGTCGATCCTGCACCTCGTGCGCGACCTGGCCCGCGAACAGGGCCACGACGGGCGCGACGTGAACTTCTCTGCCGCGGTGATGCTGGGCATTGCCTATGGCGTCACCATGGGCTCCACCGCCACGCTGATCGGCCAGCCGCCGACCGCGCTGATGAAGGCCTACCTGCTGGAACAGCAGGGCTATGACATGGGCTTTGCCCAGTGGATGGTGATCGGCGTGCCCTTTGCGGTGATCATGCTGGTGATCGGCTGGCTGCTGCTGACCAAGGTGATCTTCCGCGCCAAGCTGCGCGAACTGCCCGGTGGCGCCGCGCTGATCCGCAGCGAGGTCGAGGCCCTCGGCCCGATGTCCAAGGCCGAGACCCGGGTGGCGATCATCTTCCTTGCCGCGATCTTCTTCTGGGTGGCCGTGCCGCTGCTGACCAAGATCGCCGCCGTGAAGGCCGCCCTGCCCTTCCTCGCCAAGATCTCGTCGAGCCAGGTCGCCATGACCGCCGCCGTGGCCTGCTTCCTCACCCCCTCGGGCGAGCGTGACGCCAACGGCCGGCCCGTGGCCCTGCTGACCTGGGACGCCTCGCGCGAGATCCCCTGGGGCCTGCTGCTGCTCTTCGGCGGCGGTCTCAGCCTCTCGGCCGCCTTCACCGCCACCGGCCTGTCGGTCTGGATCGGCAACCAGGTGGCGGCCTTCGGGGACATGCCGGGCCTCGTGGTGCTGCTGATCGCCGCCGTCGTCGGCCTTGCCCTGACGGAGCTGACCAGCAACACCGCCACCGCCGCGGCCTTCTTCCCGATCATGGGCTCGGTCGCCGTCGGCATGGGGATGGACCCGCTGGTGATGACCGCTGTCATGACGCTCGCCGTCTGCTCGGCCTACATGCTGCCGGTGGCGACACCGTCGAACGCGGTGGCCTTCGGCTCGGGCGAAGTGACGATCAAGCAGATGGTCCGCGTGGGCCTGTGGCTGAACATCATCTCCCTCGTCGTGATCTTCGCGATGATCGAGACGCTGTTCCCGCTGGTCCTGACCCGCTGATCCTGCTGCAAGCCGCGCTGCGTCCCGGCCCCCCGTCGGGGCGCAGATGATACCCGAACGGTATCGCAAAAGACTTCTGAAGGCATGGCAAGGTATCACGCCTTGCCCCATCTTATCCAAACAGATCGCTTGGGAGGACACCATGAGAAGCATCACCCTGGACAACATCACCGAGGCCGTCGTCGGCGCCCTGTCGGACGACATTCCCGCGCGCAACCGCGAGATCCTCGAAAGCGCGCTCAAGCATATGCACGCCTTCATGAAAGAGGTCGACCTGACCTATGAGGAATGGCTTGGCGCGATGGAATGGATGCGCCGCGCCGGCGACATCTCGGACGACAGCCGGAACGAGTTCATCCTGATCTCGGACATCCTCGGCGTCGAGGTGCTGGCCGACATGCTGGACAAGAAGCCGACGCATAACGAGACCATCTCGACCGTGCTGGGGCCGTTCTACCGCGAGAACCCGCCGGTTCTGCCCAAGGGCGCCTCGATCATCCAGAAGGACTTCGAGGGGCAGGAGACCGTCCGCGTCACCGGCACGATCCGCGACACCGAGGGCAACCCGGTGCCCGGCGTCACCATGGACGTCTGGGAAGACGCGCCCAACGGCCTTTACGAGCAGCAGGACCCGGACCAGCCGGACTTCAACCTGCGCGGCCGCTTCGAGACGGATGCCGACGGCGCATACGACTTCGTCGCGATCCGCCCCGTGCCCTACCCGATCCCCTATGACGGGGCGGCGGGCGAGTTGCTGAAGTACATGGGCCACCACCCCATGCGCCCCGGCCACATCCACTTCATGATCATGAAGGACGGCTACAAATCCCTGATCTCGCAGATTTACGACAGCGAGACCGAGTACCTCGACAACGACAGCGTCTTTGCCGTGAAGGAAGAGCTGATCGGCACCATGACCAAGGCCCCCGAAGGCGCCGACACCGATCTGGTCATGACCTTCGACTTCGTCATTCGCAACAACGCCCTGCTGGGCGATATCGCCGCGGAATGACGCCCCCCGGGCGGCGCGACCTCCCCCGCGCCGTCCTTTTCAACGACAAGAGGCAGCCCATGACCAACCAGCCCGGCGCCCTCGCCCGCGATCTCCTGACCGAGACCGCCATCCGCCAGATCACCGCGCGGATCATCGAGGCCCCGACCACCCGCAATCACAAGCTGTCGAACACCAGCGTCACCCACCAGGGCTATATCTTCGTCACCGTCACGCTGGAAAACGGCGTCATCGGCTACGGCGAAGGCTCCACCCTCGGCGGCCCCCGCTGGGCCGAGGAGAGCGTGGAGGCCATGAAGGCCAATATCGACGCCTACCTCGCCCCCGCGCTGATCGGCCAGCCCGCCTGCCTGCTGGAAGACGCGACGCTGCGCATGGACCGCGCAGCCAAGCGGAACTACACCGCGAAATCCGCCATCGACATGGCGCTGCTGGATGCCCTGGGCAAGACGCTGGACGTGCCGGCGCATGTGCTCCTCGGCGGGGCGGTGCGCACGGCGATCGATGCGATCTGGGCGCTCGCCTCGGGCGATGCCGCACAGGAGGTCGACGAGGCGCAGGCCATGCTCGACCGGGGCTGGTTCAAGCGGTTCAAGATCAAGCTGGGCTTTGCCGATCCCGCCACCGACCTTGCCCGCCTTGCCGCGCTGCAAAAGGCCCTGCCCTCGGGCACGACCATCGTGGCGGACGTCAATCAGGGCTGGTCCGAAGCGGAGTGCATCCGCTACCTGCCCGTGCTTCAGGACCTTGGCGTCAGCCTGATCGAACAGCCCATCGCGGCGGGTCAGACCGGGGCCTCGGCCCGGATCGCGGCACGCTCGGCGATCCCGATCATGATGGATGAAAGCGTCTCGACCCTGGCCGAGGCCAGCCGCGAGGTGCGCGCGGCCACCGGCACCGTCCTGTCGCTGAAGCTCTGCAAACATGGCTCGCTCCACAACCTCAAGCGGGTGGCGGGGATCGCGGCGGCAGAGGGCGTGCAGATGTACGGCGGCTGCCTGCTGGAAAGCTCCATCGGCGCGGCGGGGCACTTGCACGTCTTTGCCACCCTGCCGAAACTGGAATGGGGGACCGAACAGTTCGGGCCCAAGATCCTCGTCGAAGACCTCGTGCAGGACAGCCTGCGCTACGAGGGCTACCAGGTGCACCTGCCCGAGGGCCCCGGCCTTGGCGTGACCCCCGACCCCGAGATCATCGAGAAATATGCAAGGAAAGACTGACATGGCGAGAGCAGACCTGCTGCCGCGCCTCACGGCCATGGGGGCCGCGCTGGAGACCCGCGCGCACCTGCACCGGCTCGGCGCGCTCTTCTCCGAAACCGTGCTGATCGAGGTGGAGGGGGACGAGTACTACCTCACCTTCCATCGCGGCGCGCTGGAGACGATCACCCCCGGCCCCTCGCGCAAGATCCCGTGGCGCTTTGCCATCCGGGTCGATGCCGAGGCGCTGGAGAAATTCTGGCAACCGATCCCCGAGGCGGGTTTTCACGACATCTTCGGCTTCGTCAAAACGGGCCGCGGCAGCATTGAGGGCGACATCCTCGTGCTGGTCAAGAACCTGCGGTTCTTCAAGGAATTCATGGCCCTCGGCCGGGAGGTGCAGGCATGAGCGCGTTTGAACCCATCACGGGACGCTACGTGACGATCACGGCGGGCGGCCGCCCCCACCGCATCTATTTCGAAGAAGCGGGACAGGGTCAGCCGGTGATCTGCTTCCACACCGCAGGCGCCGACACCCGCCAGTGGCGCCACATCATGAACGATGCCGAGATCACGGAGCGGCACCGGATCATCGCCGTGGACATGCCATGGCACGGCAAGTCCCTGCCCCCCGAGGGCTGGCAGACCGAGGAATACCTGCTCACCACCGACTTCTACATCGAGGTGGTGCTGGCCATGGTCGCGGCGCTGGAGCTGGACAACCCGGTCTATGCAGGCTGCTCCATGGGCGGGCGCATCGCGCTGCAACTGGCGCTGAACCATGCCGCGCCCTTCAAGGGCTTCATCGCGATCGAGGCCTCGGACTACCAGCCCGCGTGGTACGACATCGACTGGTTCCACCGCCCCGACGCCCATGGCGGCGAAATGGGCGCGGCACTGGTGTCGGCCAATATCGCGCCGCAGGGGCCCGAGGCGGAACGCTGGAACACCCAGTGGATGTTCATGCAGTCCGGGCCGGGCGTCTTCCGGGGCGATCTCAGCTTCTACACGCAGGACGACAGTCTGGTGGGCAAGCTGGGCGGCATCGACACCTCGTCGAGGCCAGTCCACATCATGGTGGGCGAATACGACATGACCTGCACCCCCGAGGACGCCAAGCGCACCGCCGATGCGATCCCCGGGGCAACGCTTGCCGTCATGCCCGGCATCGGTCATTTTCCCATGAGCGAGAACCCCGAGGGCTTCCGCCCCTACTTCGTCGAGGCACTGGCCAAGATGGCCTGAGGCCCGGCACGCCGGGGGTCCGCCCCCGGCTGCCTGAAAGACATGCCTTGGAACTCAAACGGCTGAAATACTTCATCGCCGTGGCCGAAGAACGCCACTTCGGCCGCGCCGCCGCCCGGCTGGACATGGCCCAGCCCCCGCTCAGCCGCCAGATCGCGGCGCTGGAAAAGGACATCGGCGCACAGCTCTTCGACCGCTCGCGCAGCCAGATCCGCCTCACGCAGGCGGGCGAGGTCTTCCTTGAACGCGCCCGCGATCTGGTCGAGCGTCTCGACAGCGCCTATCGCGAGGCGCGGCTGATCGGGCAAGGCGGCGCGGGACGGCTGCGGATCGCCTTCGTCGGCTCCGCCACCCACGGGCCGCTGCCGACGCTGATCAAGTCCTACCGCTCGCATTACCCGGACGTGGACTTGTCGCTGTCGGCCATGAACAACGCCGAGCTTGAGCGCGCCCTCGTCCAGCAGGACATCGACATCGCCGTGGCCCGCCCGGCGCTGAAGATCGAGGACCTGCGCTCGGTCCTGCTGATCGAGGAGCCGCTGATGCTGGCGCTGCCGGACAATTCCCCGATCGCCACCCGGTCCGCCGCCGTATCGCTGCCGGAGCTGGAGGGCGAGACCTTCGTGCTCTATCCCCGCCGCCCCCGGCCCAGCTTTGCCGACGACGTGCTGCAATGCTGTGCGCTCAACGGGTTCACCCCGCGCAACCAGGCCTTCGCGCAGGACTACCAGACCGCGATCTCGCTGGTCTCGGTGGGCGTCGGCCTCTCCGTCGTGCCGCGCAGTGTCAGCCAGGTCAGCCGCCCCGGCGTGGCCTTCCGCCCCTTCACCGGCGAGAACCCCGGCACGCGGCTGACGATCCACGCCCGGCTCGACAACCGGCGGCCTCATGTCCTGAACTTCTTCGACGTGCTGCGCCGCTTCACCCGGCAGGGGCCCGCCGGGACGGCGGCGCGCTAGAGCGCGCGCACCAGCCGCAGCGCGTCATAGATCGCCGCATGGGTATTGCGGGCCGAGACCGCGTCCCCGATCCGGTAGAGCCGGAAGGCGCCCGCGGGATTGGCCGCCACCGCCTGCGCCTGCCCCGCCACGAGCGCCTCGTAATCGACCTCGCCAAGGTTCGAGGAGAGCGGCTTGAGCGCGAGGTAGAGTTCATCCAGCGGCAGCGTGCCGTGGTTCACCACCACCTGATCCACCCGCCGTTCGCGCGTGACGCTGCCGTAGTCCGACCCCAGCACCGCGAGCAGGGCATTGCCCTCGCGCCGGACCTCCCGCAGCCGCCACGTGACGGTGAAAGTCGTGTCCAGCTGTTGCAGCGACCGCATGAAGGGCACGAGGTTCATGCCCATGACCTCGGGCGCGAAGGCCCGGTCCGGCGTCACGATCTCGACCCGCGCACCGCTCTGCGCGATCGCCTCCGCGGCCTGCAGCCCCGTCGCATCGCCCGCGTCATCGAAGAGCAGCACCTCGCGCCCCGGCTTCACGTCGCCCGACAGGATGTCCCAGGCCGAGACGACGAGGTCATTGCCCGCCTCCAGCACCTCCGTGTGGGGCAGCCCGCCGGTGGCGACGATCACCGCGTCGGGATCGGTCTCCAGCACCTCCGCCTCCTCGGCATAGGTGTTGAAGCGGAAGGTCACGCCCAGCTTCTCGCATTGCGCCATGCGCCACGAGATGATCGCGCCCATCTCCCGCCGCCGCTCCTGCAGCGCGGTCAGGCGCACCTGCCCGCCGGCCTCGTCCGAGGCCTCCAGCACCGTCACCTGATGGCCCCGTTCCGCCGCGACGCGGGCGGCCTCCATGCCGCCCGGCCCCGCCCCCACCACGGTGACCCGCAGCGGTACCTCGGCGCGGGCGATCGCATGGGGCTGTGACACCTCGCGCCCCGTCGAAGGGTTGTGCATGCACAGCGCCATGCCGCCCTGATAGATCCGGTCGAGGCAGTAGTTCGCCCCGACGCAGGGGCGGATGTCCTCCTCGCGGCCCTCGACGAGTTTCCGCACAAGATGCGGGTCGGCGATATGGGCCCGCGTCATGCCGACCATGTCCAGCTTGCCGCTGGCGATGGCATGGCGCGCGGTGGCGAGGTCGGGGATCTTGGCGGCGTGGAAGGTGGGGATCTGGGTGGCGGCCCGGATCTCTCCGGCGAAGTCGAGATGCGGCGCGTTGCGCATCCCCTGCACCGGGATCACGTCGGTCAGCCCGGCGTCGGTGTCGATATGGCCGCGGATCACGTTGAGGAAATCCACCATGCCGCTGTCCTTCAGCCGGCGCGAGATCTCCAGCCCGTCGGCCTTGGTCAGCCCGCCGGGCAGGTCCTCGTCGCCGACGTAGCGGATGCCGACGATGAAGTCCTCGCCACAGCGCCGCCGCACCGCGCGCAGCACGTCGAAAGTAAACCGGAGCCGGTTGTCGAGGCTGCCGCCATAGGGCGCGTCGAGGTCATTGGTCAGCGGCGACCAGAAGGCATCCATCAGGTGGCCGTAGCTCTCGATCTCGATCCCGTCGAGGCCCGCCGCCTTCATCCGTTCGGCGGCAAGGGCGTAATCCTCGATGATCCGCGCGATGTCCCAGTCCTCCATCCGCTTGGGAAAGGCCCGGTGCGCGGCTTCGCGGGCATGGCTGGGCGAGACGACGGGCAGCCAGTCGCCCTTGTCCCAGCGGGTCCGGCGGCCAAGGTGCGTCAGCTGGATCATCACCGCGCAGCCCTCGTCATGGCAGGCATCGGCCAGCTGCTTCATGTGGCCCACCACCTCGTCCTTCCACGCGAGGATGTTGTTGAAGGCGGGCGGGCTGTCGCGCGCGACACTGGCAGAGCCCGCCGTCATGGTCAGCGCGATGCCGGCCCGGGCGCGCTCGACGTGGTAGGCCCGATAGCGTTCCTTCGGCATCCCGTCCTCCGGGTAGGCCGGTTCGTGGCTGGTGATCATGATGCGGTTCTTCAGCGTCAGGTGCTTGAGATGGAACGGCTGGAGCAGCGGATCATTCGTCATCGGCATCATCCCTCGAAAACCATGCAGACGGGTCCGGGAAACGCTCCAAAAAAATGTACAGCTGTGTCAAGAAATTTGTATCTGATGGCCGGGATCGCGCCATGCGCCGGGGGGATGCGATGGCTATCAAGGGCGCCGCCCGCGATTGAGACATCAATTTAATCAAGGTCTTGCAGCCGAAACTTCACCCAACTGGACAGAGCCGCACATTATATGGACAATATGACCACCCGACCGCGGCGCAGGATGGCATGACCGACGATTCCCCCTCTGACCGCGGCTGGCGCGGCTCCCCCGATCTCTGGCTCGACGCTGCGCAGGCGGTGCTCGTCGAGAAGGGCGTGGAGGCGGTGAAGATCATGACGCTGGCGGAGCGGCTGGAGCTGTCGCGCACCAGCTTCTACTGGTTCTTCAAGGACCGCGGGCAATTGCTGGCCGCCCTGCTCGACCGGTGGGAGGCGGCCACCACCCGGCACCTCGTCGCCGCCACGCAGGACTATGCCGCAACCGAAACCGAGGCGATGCTGAACGTGATCAGCACCTTCCTTTCGGACAACAGTTTCGACAGCGGGCTGGAACGGGCCGTGCGCTCCTGGGCGCAGCAGGACGCGGGCGTTCTGGCCCGGCTGCAACAGGCCGACGCGGAGCGGCTGGCCGCGCTGCGCGCGCTGCTGGAACGCTGGGGCCATGCCCCCGAGGATGCGGACGTGCGTGCGCGGACGGTCTACCTCGTGCAGGTGGGCTATATCTCGATGCGGGTGACGGAGCCGCTGGAGGAGCGCCTCGCCCGCTTCCCACATTACGTCGAGATCTACACCGGCACCCGCCCCCCCGCGCAGGAAATGGCGCGGTTCGAGGCGCGGATCGGCTATCGGCGGGGCCCATAGCCCCCGCCTGAATGCTCGGTTCTGCGGGGCCCCGCAGTGCCCGTCAGTCCGACAGCGCGACCGGCCCCAACTGCGCGAAGACATCGCCCGGACCGGGGTTTTCGGGCGCGCTCTGCCCGCCCATGTGGTGCATGACACCCCAAACCGCGTTCAGCGCCGTCTGCACCGCACCCTCGACCCAGGCAGGGGTGAAGCTGACACCGTCGCCCGCGAGGAAGAGCCCGCGCTCCATCGGCGGCAGCGTGTCCTGACAGAAGTGGCCGTACATGCGGCGATTGTAGCGATAGTGTCCCGGCAGCGCGCCCTTGAAGGCGCCGAGGAAGTTCTCGTCCGCCTCCCAGGAGACCGAGATCGGCTCGCCCACGATATGGCTGGCAATGTCGAGGCCGGGGTAGATCTTGGACAGCGCGGAGAGCGCGAGGTCGACCCGCTTGCCGGTGTCGTAGGGCAGCACCTTCAGCGCGTCGGTCATCCACGCGTAGCTCAGGCAGATCGCGGCGGGCTTGTCGGGGCCGTTGTCGAAAAGGTAGGTGCCCCGGGTCAGCCGGTCGGTCAGGGTCATCGACATGACCTGCTTGCCGGTGACGGGATCGCGGTCCTTCCAGAACGGGCGGTCCACCATGACGAAGGTCTTGGCCGACTGCATGTAGCGGGTGCGGTCCAGCGCCATCCAGAGCTTCTGGTCGAAGAGACGCTCCTCGGTGTCGATGGCGGTGGTCAGCAGGTGGGTCTGGCAGGTGATCACCACCGCGTCGTAGACATCCGCCCGCCCCCAGCGGTCGGTCACGGCGATGCGGCCATCGCCCGCGCGGGCCAGCGCCTTGACCCCGCCCCGGGTCGCTCCGTTGTGCAGGCGGCTGAGCGTGGTGCCCGTGGGCCAGTGGGCCATGGTCTCGGGCGCATCGGTCCATAGCCCGCGGGGCATCTGCTCCACCCCGCCGACGATGTACTTCTGCTGGTCGTCCAACTCGCAGAGGTTCACCCGCAGGATTTCCAGCATGGAGTTCGGGAAGTCGCTGTCCCAGCCGCCGGTGCCGAAACCGACCTGCCCGAAGACCTCGCGGTGGCGGAAGCTGAGCGCTTGGAACGCGCTGGAGGAGACCACGAAATCGTAGAAGGTCCGCTCGTCCCAGTCGCGCACGATCGGGTCCCAGATCGCCTTGATCGCCGCGGCGTCGCGGGCCCGGATCGCGGCCTTCAGGGCGGTGAAATCCGCGCCCTCTTCCAGCGCCGCGTCATAGGCGCGGGCCACCTCCCGGTAGAGCTCCGGCAGGTCGGCCAGCGTCTCGGCGTAATGGGTCTCGCCTTCGAGGTCGATGACGGTGGAGCCCGCGGCAGGCGTCAGCGGGTTGGGGAAATCGCGGCTCTCCAGCCCCAGCCGGTCGACGTAGTGGTAGAAGCCCGCCGAGGAGACCGGGAAACGCATGCCCCCCAGTTCCGCGATCACGCCCTCAGCGCCCTCGAAGGGTTCGGATCGCAGCCGCCCGCCCATGCGCCCGGCCTCGTAGATCACGGGCTTCAGGCCCATGCGCATCAGCTCGTAGGCGGCGACCATGCCGGCGGCCCCGGCCCCGATCACGGCCACTTCCGCGCCGTGGCGGTCTGCCGGGATCGTGCCGAGCCCGGCGGGATGGGCCAGCCAGTCGTCGTAGGCGAAGGGGAAGTCGGGCCCGAAGGCCGAGAAAGGCTTCGAGGTCATGGGCGTCTCCGCGTCCTTCAGGCCGGCCTGCGGGGCCAGCCTGCCCAATGGGGGTGGGTCAGTAAACCTTGGCGATCCCTGCACAGAGCTCCGCGTCGCTCTGCCCCGCGGCGGCGAGGCATTCGTCGCGCTTGATGCCGAGGAAGGTGGTGATCAGCGGCTCGGGGAACCAGCCGCGCACGGTCTCGCTCTCCTTCAGCGCCTCCAGCGCCGCATCGAGGGTTTCCGGCAGGCGGTAGAGGCCCTTGGCCGCACGCTCCTCGGGCGAGAGCGCCTCCGGATCGCCGGAGAAGACGACCGGCTCGGCCCCGCTCTGCACCCCGTCGAGGCCCGCGCGGATCAGCGCGGCAAGCGCGAGGTAGGGGTTCGCGGTGGCATCGGCCGCGCGGTATTCCACGTTGAACTGCCGCGCCGGGTCCTTGCCGTTCATCTCGACCGTGGGACAGATGCGCAGGCTGGCCTCGCGGTCGCGGTCCCCCAGCCAGGTCCAGGCCGAGGACCAGTTGTGCGGGCGCAGCCGGACGAAGCTGGCGGGCGTCGAGGCGGTGAAGGCGAGCAGCGCGCGCATGTGGCGCAGGATCCCGGCGCAGAAGGCCCCGGCCACCGGCGAGAGGCGCCCCGGGCCCTCGGGATCGAAGCTGACCGGTCGGCCCTCGGTATCCACCAGCGAGAGGTGGATGTGCACGCCGTTGCCAACCCCCTCGGCGTCCGTCTTGGGCGCAAAGCTCGCCTGCCAGCCCTCGAGGCGGCACATCTCGCGGGTGATCTCGCGGATCGCGATGCAGCGGTCGGCGGCGGTCAGCGCCTCGGCGGGGGCGGAGGTGATCTCGTACTGGTCCTCGCCGTATTCGGCGATGATGACCTCGGGCGCGATGCCCGCCTCTTCCAGCGCGGCAAAGTAGCGCCCGGCGAAGGGCTCGGCCCGGCGCAGCGCCTGGTAGGAGAAGACATGCGCCGGCGCCATCTCGGCCCCGAGGATCTGGAACTCCTGCTCGAAGGAGGCGAGGATGCGCAACCCGGTGGCGGCCTCGAAATCCGCAAGCGCGCTGCGCAGCTGGCTGCGGGCGCAGGCCGACCAAGGCGTGCCGTCCAGCTCGACGATATCGCCCATGGTCATGTCGAAGGGCGTGGGCGCGCCGGTCCGCGAAGTCACATAGCGCGCGTCCGGATCGGGCAGCAGCCGCAGGTCGCCCGAGGAGCCCCAGATGTTGTCCTCGACGATGTGGCCATCGGCGCGCAGGGCGATATTGGCAGGCACCCAGCCCACCCCCGTCGCGGCCGCGGCGATGCGGTTCGCGGGCAGGAAGCGGCCGCGGGTAATCGCGGTCAGGTCCGTGGTGACGATGGCGGCAAGGCTGGTGGCGGTCATTCAGGCGTCTCCCATCCGGGCAAGTCGGTCGCAGATCGTGTCGGTATCTGCCTGCCAGCAATAGCCGCCGAAGGCGTCGAGCGCGGTGGCGTGGCGTTGGCTGTTGGCGGCAAAGCAGGCATCGGTGGCGACCGAGACCATGTAGCCCCGGTCGGCGGCATCCCGCACTGCCATGTCAACGCATTGATCGGTCATGATCCCGCAGACGATCAGCTGCCGGATGCCGATGTTCTTGAGGATGTAATCGATATGGGTCGAGTTGAAGACGCCCGAGGAGGTCTTGGGCAGCAGGATCTCGTCGCCCACCGGCATCAGCGAGGGGATCGGCAGGCCACGTTCATCCGACTTCGCCAGATGGATCGGCGTCATCTTGTGGTCGAGCGAACGGTCGCGGCCATCCTCTGTCAGCGACTGGATGATCGTGTGCATCACCTCGATCCCCGCCGCGCGGGCGGCCTGGATCAGCTGTTCGCACTTGGGCACCGTCACCTCGCGGGTGGTGCGATAGAATTCCTCGGCCGGGCCGCCACCCGCGCCGTGATCGGAATGCGCCTCGTCCAGCCAGATGCGCTGCATGTCCACCAGCAGCAGGCCGGTTTCGCCGGGGCGGAAGGGATCGTCGCGTTTGGGCAGATCAGCCATGGAGGGTCTCGCTTGGTCTTGCGTGGGTCATCGCCGGGATCAGCGAAATCAGGTCGCGGGTATAGGCCGCCTGCGGCGCGGTGAAGAGCGTTTCCGTCTCGGCCACCTCGGCCAGTTGGCCCGATTTCAGCACCGCGATCCGGTCGCACATCTGGCGCACCACCGGCAGGTCGTGTGAAATGAAGAGGATCGTCAGCCCCAGCCGTTCCTGTAGGTCTTTCATGAGGTTCAGGATCTGCGCCTGGATCGACACGTCGAGGGCCGAGGTCGGCTCGTCACAGATCAGGAACCGGGGACGCGAGGCAAGCGCCCGAGCCACCGAGATCCGCTGCCGTTGCCCGCCCGAGAAGGCATGCGGATAGCGCCGGGCCGCGTCGACCGGCAGGCCCACGGCGCTCAGGAGTTCCTCGACAACCGGCTGTGCGGCGCGGCGGTTTGCCACCAACGCGTGGTGCAGCATCGGCTCGGCCAGAATATCGCCCACCGACATGCGCGGGTTGAGCGAGGAATAGGGATCCTGAAACACCATCTGGATCTGGCGCCGGATGTCCGGGTGCCGCATCCGCCCGTGGTCATAGACCGCCTGCCCGTCGAAAAGCATCTCGCCCGACGTGGGCGCGGTCAGACCGGCGAGGATACGCGCCATGGTCGACTTGCCCGAGCCGCTTTCCCCCGCTAGCCCCAGCACCTCGCCCTCGGCGATCCTCAGGGTGATGTCAGTCAGGGCGGTGAAGCCCTCGGCCCGTTTGAAAAGGCCGGACCGCCCGCCATAGACCTGCCGGACATCCAGCAGTTCTACTAGCGGGCGATCCGATGCCTCGCGCCGGGTGCTTCCGCCCGAAAGCCACTCCAGCGCCTTATCCGCGCCCTGCCCCAGCCCGGCCACGGGGAAGCGTTTCAGCTTCACGTCCGCGCGCGGCACAACGGAGATCAGGTCGCGGCTATAGGGATGTTCGGGCCGGGTCAGCACCTGTTCGGTCTGCCCCAACTCCACCAGCCTGCCGTCCTTCATGACGGCGACGCGGTCGGTCACCTGCGCGATGACGCCCATGTCGTGGGTCACCAGCATGACGCCGATGCCGCGCTCCTGCGCCAGCTTGCGGATCAGGTCGAGGATTTGCGCCTGCACCGAGACGTCGAGCGCGGTGGTGGGCTCGTCGGCAATCACCAGCTCCGGCTCGGAGCAGAGCGCGAGCGCGATGACCGCCCTCTGCCGCATCCCGCCCGAGAATTCATGCGGCCAGTTCTTCACCCGATGCGCGGGATCGGGGATGCCCACGGCCTCCAGCTGGCGCACCGCCTCGGCCCGGGCCTCCGCGCGGGTCATCGGGCGATGGGTCAGGATGGTGTCGACCAGCTGCTGCTCGATGGTGAAGAGCGGGTTCAGGCTGGTCAGCGGGTCCTGGAAGATGGTCGAGACACGGGCGCCGCGCAGCCTGCGCATGGCCAGGGTATCGGTCGCGTCGATCACCTCGCCCGACAGGCGGATGGTGCCGCGCGCGATGCGCCCCGGGGCCTGAAGCAGCCCGGTGATGGCCGCCCCGATGGTGGATTTGCCCGCGCCGCTTTCGCCCACGACGCCCAGGATCTCGCCCGCGCCGATGGTCAGGCTGACGCCTTCCACCGCGGTGACGGTGCCATGGCGCGAGGGGAATTCGACGGCGAGGTCCTCGATCGACAGAAGCTCGGTCATTTCACGGCCCTCGGGTTCAGCGTGTCACGCAGCCAGTCGCCCAGCAGGTTGATTGACAGCGCCAGCACCAGCAGCACGCAGCCCGGGAAGAAGAGCAGCCACCATTCGCCGGAGAAGAGGAACTGCTGACCGATCCGGATCAGCGTGCCCAGCGAGGGCTGCGTCGGCGGCAGGCCCGCGCCGAGGTAGGAGAGCGTCGATTCCGCGATCACCGCGAGGGCGAAGTTGATCGTCGCGATCACGAAGATCGGACGCGCCACGTTGGGCAGCAGGTGGCGGCGCAGGATGGCGCGCGGCGGGCGGCCCATCATGATCGCGGCCTGGATGTATTCGCGGCGCATCTCGACCATGGCGGCCGAGCGGACGGTGCGGGCATAGCTGACCCAGTCGGACAGGCCGATGGCCAGGATCACGACATAGATCGCCATGGCATCGCGCAGCCCCGTCGGCAGAAGGGACCGCGTCAGGCCGAAGATCAGCAGCGCCACGAGGATGCCGGGAATGGCCAGCTGCACGTCGGCGGCGCGCATGATGACGGCATCGACGCGCCCGCCCGCGTAGCCCGCGATCAGGCCCAGCGTGACGCCGATCAGCGCGGACAGCGCCACGGCGCAGATCCCCACGATCAGCGAGGCCCGCAGGCCGAAGAGCACGGCCGAGAGCATGTCGCGGCCCTGGTCGTCGGTGCCCAGCAGGTAGAAATTGCCGGTGAACTCATTGGCGCTGAACGGCGGGGTGAAGCCGTCCATCAGGTCGAAACTGGTGGCGTCGCGCAGGTCCTGCGGCGCGATCAACGGCGCGAAGAGCGCGGCCAGCATGATCAGGACCAGCAGGCCGAAGGCGATCATCGCGCCCGGCGAACGCAGAAAGGCATGGCCCAGGTCGGAGGCACGGAAGCGCGCCCAGAGGGAGGGCTTGGAAGGGGTCGACATGTCGGACATCTCAGCGCCCCGCGGCCTTCACCCGCAGGCGCGGGTCGAAGAGGTAGTAGAGAAGATCGACGATCAGGTTGATCACCACGAAGAGGACGGCGGTCAGCAGCAGGTAGGTTGCCATGATCGGCACGTCCGAGAAGTTGACCGAGTTGATGAAGAGCAGCCCGATGCCCGGCCACTGGAAGACGGTTTCCGTCACCACGGCGAAGGCGATGATCGAGCCGAGTTGCAGCCCCGAGACGGTGATCACCGGCACCAGCGTGTTCTTGAGCGCGTAGCGGAAGTTCACCATCCGGTCCGGCAGGCCGCGGGCGCGGGCGAAGCGGATGTGGTCGGAATGCAGCACCTCGGTCATCTCGGCCCGCACGAGGCGCAGGATCAGCGTGACCTGGAACAGGCTGAGAGAGATCGCGGGCAGCAGGATCGCCTTCCACCCCGAGACGGTCAGCAGCCCGGTAGACCACCAGCCGATCTGCACCGTCTCGCCGCGCCCGAAGGCGGGCAGCCAGCCCAGCTGGACAGAGAAGACGTAGATCAGCCCGATCCCGATCAGGAAGTTCGGCAGCGAGACCCCGATGAGCGATCCCGCCATGACCGTGCGGCTGATCCAGCTCTGGGGTTTCAGCGCGGTGGTCACGCCCAGGATCATGCCAAGCGCCAGGGCCACCACGAAGGAGAGCACGGCCAGTTCAAGCGTTGCGGGCAACCGGTCGAGGATCAGGCCCAGGACCGGCTGGCCGATGCGGGTGGAGAAGCCGAAGTCGCCGTGCAGGACATTCACGATGAAGTTCCAGAACTGCACGGGAAACGGCTGGTCCAGCCCAAGCGCCGCCATCAGCTCGGCCCGGTCCGCGGCGGTGGCATCCTGTCCCAGCATGGATTGCACCGGGTCCCCGATGAAGCGGAACGCGGCAAAGGACAGGAAGGCGGTCACCAGCAGGACCGGGATGGCTTGCAACAGGCGGCGCAGCAGGAACATGGATCAGTCCTTGACCTCGATCTTCTTGACCGAGACAGAATTGCCCACGTTGGCGGGGATCACCAGATTGTCCGACATGGCGCGGGCCAGCATCTGCAGGTGGATCGGCAGGTAGAGCACCTCGTCCTGCACGACCTTCCAGATCTCGGCGATGGTCTCGTTGCGCTTGTCGAGGTCCCCCTCGGTCCCGAGGCTCTCGATCTTCGCGTCCAGATCGGCGTTCTGGTAGTTGATCGAGGCCCAGGCCCCGCGCCCGTTCGAGCGCGAGTGCACGAGGTTGTCGAACATGTACTGGCTGTCAAAGGTCGAGACGCCCCAGCCCATGACGTAGAAGCTGGTGTCGCCCTTGGCGATGGTGGCGAACTGCACGCCGCCGGGCTGCACGTCGAGACGCACGTCGATCCCGATCCGGGCCAGCATGCCGACGAGAGACTGGCAGATCGCTTCTTCGTTCACGAAGGCGTCGTTGGTGCATTGCAGCGTGACCGAGAAGCCCTCGCCATAGCCGGCCTCGGCCATCAGCGCCTTGGCGCCCTCGAGGTCGACGGCGGGCAGCGCGCCCATCTCGTCGGTGTAGCCGTTGATGAAGGGCGGCGCGATCGTGCCCTGCGGCTGCGACTGGCCGCGCATGACGACCTTGCTGATCACGTTGCGGTCGATCGCCATGTTCATCGCCCGGCGCACGCGCACGTCGGCGAAGGGGTTGCCCTCGGCCTCGCCGTGGGTCAGCGTCTCGTCGCCGATGTTCATGCCGAAGAAGATCGTGCGGTTCTCGGGGCCGGTGACGACGGTGATGCCGGGGGTCTGCTCCAGCCGCTGGATGTCCTGTGCCGGCACGTCCTGCAGGAAGTTGATGTCACCGGAGAGCAGCGCCGAGACGCGCGTCGCGGCGGACTGGATCGGGGTATAGACGATGCGGTCGATGTCGAGCGGGAAGAGGTCCTTGCCCCAGTAGCCCGCGTAGGCTTCCATCTCGGTCTTGCTGTCGGGCACGCGGCTGACCAGCGTGTAGGCGCCGGTGCCGTTCTCGTGCAGCGAGGCATAGCTCTCCTCGCCTTCCTTATAGTTCACCGGCGTCTCGGTGCCATTGGCCACCGCCCACTCGCGGTTCATGATCATCACGTTGACGAGGTTGTTCACCAGCAGCGGGCTGACGCCCGTGGTGTGGAAGCGCACGGTCAGGGGATCGACGGCCTCGACACTCTCCACCGCGGCCAGCAGCGAGCGCATGTTCGAGGTCTCGGACTTGGCGCGCTCGATCGAGAAGACCACGTCATCGGCCTCGAAGGGGGTGCCGTCGTGGAAGGTCACGCCGTCGCGCAGCTTGAATTCCCAGGTCGAGGGATCGTCGTCCAGCATGCCCCACTCGGTCGCCAGCACCGGTTGCAGCTGGCCCTCGTCGTCGCGTTCCACCAGCGTTTCGTACATCTGGCGGTTCACGGTGTGGGTGAAGCCCTCATTGTACGCGTGGGGGTCCAGCGTCTGGGTGTCCGAGGTCCGGGCCCAGCGGAGCGTCTCGGCCGAGAGCGGCCCCGCCACGGTGGCAAGCGCCAGTGCGGAGGCGCAAAGCATGGTCTTCATCTGCATGTTGGACGTTCCTCTCTGTCCGGTCCCCGTCCTTGCATGTGGCGGGTGATCCATTCGTTTACTCGTCTTTGACACCGCAGAAGTCGATGACGGCCTCTGCAAAGATCCGTGTGGTGCGCCGGATCGACTCCACGTCGACCCATTCATCCGCCCCGTGACCGCCCCCGCCCGTGGGCCCGTAGCGCAGGGCGGCCACGCCGCCCGCCGCATAATGGGCCCCGTCGGTGACGCCAAGCGATCCGACCAGCGCCGTGTCGCCCAGCCCCATCGCGGCCCGGGTGGCGGTGATGGACCGGACCAGCGGATGCTCCGGGTCGGTGTCCATCGGCGGGAAGTAGAGCCCGTAGAGGTCCCACTCCACCGCGATCGGATGGGCCTTGAACCACGGGTCCGAGGCGCAGAAGCCCGCCACGAAGGCCTCGAAGGCCGCGCGGACCTCCTCGGTGCTTTCCTGCGGCATGGTCTTCATGTCGATGTCGATGACGGCGACGTCGGGCACGATGCCCGGGTTGTTCATGATCTGCGGCAGCCCGTCGGGCCCCATGCCTGCCCCGATATGGACGGTGCCGACGTTGAACTGGTTCACCCCCGGTGCCATCAGCGGGTGGCCCACGGCGCGGGTGACCGCGGCCTCGTAGTCGCGCAGGGCGACGAGGAACCGGGTGGCGAGATCGGCGGCGCTGACCGGCTCGGCGCCGGTCTTCTTCGCCTCGGGCTGCGGCCAGTAGCCGGTGAAGCGATGCGCCGAATGGCCCTGACGGCCCCGGATCGTGACCCGCAGCCAGTGCAGCGCGCCCTGACAGACGTGGATGTCGCCGTTCGAGGGCTCGGCGATGATCGCGGCGGCGGCCACTTCCCCGGCCGCGACGGCGGCCTTGGCCCCTGCCCCGCCGGCCTCTTCGTCCACGACCGCGTGCAGCGCCAGTTGCCCGTCGAGGGTCACGCCTGCCTTGCGGACCGCGCGCAGCGCCGCCACGCAGGCCGCGACGCCCGCCTTCATGTCCACGGCCCCGCGGCCCAGCATCCGCCCGTCGCGGATCACCGCGCCGAAGGGATCGGCGGACCATTCGCCCGGGTCGCCCACCGGCATCACGTCGATATGGCCGCAGAGGATCAGGGATTTCGCCGGATCGCCCGCCTCGGTCCTCGCAACGAGGTTCGGCCGGCCCGGCAGCGCGTCCCAGCGGCGGAAGCTCAGGCCGTAGGGCGCAAGCTCGCCCTCGATCACGTCCTGCACCTCGGCCTCGCGGCCCGCGATGTCCCAGCCGTCATTCCCGGCGGGATACTTGGGGTTCACCGAGGGGATGCGCACCAGACGCTGGCAGAGGTCGACCACGTAATCGGGCTCCGCGTCCAGCACGGCGCGGATCGCGGCCTTGGCCCTGTCGGCTGCCGTGTCGGCGGCCGTCTCTGCGGCCGTCTCTGCGGTGGTCTCGGCCATGCGGCACACTCCCTTGCGCCCCGGATTCTGGGCATTTCGCCCACTATGACCGAGAAGCGATGTGTGTCAATCATCTTTCAGAAACGACACGCCATTACAAAATGTAGATTGAATTACAGACCCGTTCCGGGGAATGGTGAGGCCAGACAAGCCCCTTGGGACGACACCGAAAATGCCCGATTCCGCCGCCATGCCCTCCCCTGCCGAGACCGGACAAGCCGTTGAAAACTGGCCCGTTCCCTGCACGATCCTGAATGAGAGCGGGGCCTCTGACTGGGTGCTGGTCTGCGAACACGCCTCGGCCCATGTGCCTGCGGAATACGCGCGACTCGGCCTCGGGGAGGCGGAACGCCGGGCCCACATCGCCTGGGATCCGGGCGCGGCGGAGCTGACCCGCGCCCTCTCGCAGCGTCTCGATGCCACGGCGACGCTGGCAAATTACTCGCGCCTGCTGATCGACCTGAACCGCCCGATCGATTCGCCCGCCTCGATCCCCGAGATGTCGGAAGAGACCGCGATTCCCGGCAACATCGGCATCACGGCACTGGAACGTGCGCGCCGGATCGACCGGATTTTCACCCCCTTCCACGACAGCGTCACCGCGCTGCTGGACGCCCGCGCCGCCGCCGGCCGGCGCACGCGCCTCCTCGCGCTGCATTCCTTCACCCCGGTCTTCCGCAACGTGGCACGGCCCTGGCACCTCGGCGTGCTCTCGGGCGCCTCGCGCCCGCTGGCCGAGCGTTTCGTGGCCGAAGTCACCGCCCGTGACGCCACGATCACCGCCGCACTGGACGAGCCCTACAAGGTCGAGGAAGGTGACGACATGGCGATCCCGGTGCACGGGGATGCCCGGGGCCTCGACGCGCTGCTGCTGGAGGTCCGCAACGACACGCTGGACGCCCCCGCCTCGGTCGAGGCATGGGCAGAGACGATTGCCGCCGCGCTGGAGCGGCTCTGAGACCATGCCCGCCGCGGGACGGCGGCAACGAGGGACCAAGATGAAGATACGCGATCTCCTGTCCGGCGGTGCCGTCACCCTGACCCCGTCGGAAGAGAAGATCGCGCAGGTCCTGCTCACGGATTACCCGACCTCGGGCCTCGGCACCGCGGCGAGCCTCGCCAAGAAGGCCGGCGTCTCGGACCCGACGGTGAACCGGCTGGTGGTGAAACTGGGCTTCGACGGCTATCCCGCCTTCCAGTCACGCCTGCTGGAAGAGATCGAGGACCGGCTCCGCTCTCCCCTCTCGATGATGGAAAGCCGCCCCACAGGCGGGGACAGCCCGGCCCGGGCCTATCTGCAATCCGCGCGCAAGGCGCTGGAGGAGAGCGAGACCTCTACCCCGCAGGCGAGCTATGACCGCGCGGCGCGGCTGATCATGGAGGCGCGGCAGGTGCTGCTGGTGGGCGGGCGGTTCTCCACCTTCCTCGGCGGGATCCTCGCAGGCCACCTCGAACAGTTCCGCGCCGGTGTCACCGCCCTGCCCGCGCTCTCGGCCCCCGACTACGACCGGCTGGTGGACCTGACCCGCCGCGACCTCGTGGTGACCTTCGACTACCGCCGCTACCAGAGCGACGTGATCGCCTTCACGGAACAGGCCGCGGCCACCGGCGCGCGGGTCGTTCTCTTCACCGATCGGTGGCGATCCCCTGCCGCCACGTCAGCGGATGTGGTCCTCGTCAGCCCTGTCGAGGTCCAGAGCCCCTATGACACGATGGTGCCCGCGCTCGGCCAGATCGAGGCCCTTGTCGCCCAGCTTCTGGCGGAATACGGACCCGAGGTGCGCCGCCGGATCGAGCGGATCGAGGCCGTGCGCAGTGCCAACAACGTCACGAGGAACGGCTGAAGAATGCGTCTTGCCCTGTGCCAAGCCGCCCCCACCCGGGGCGATGTCGAGGGGGCTCTTGTCCGGATGGACCGGATGGCCCGCGCCGCGGCCCTGTCGGGGGCCGACCTGCTGCTGCTGCCCGAGCTCTACCTGCCGGGCTACAACCGCCCCGGCCTGCACGGCCCCATGGCGCAGCCCGCCTGCGGGGAATGGATCGCCCGCGCCGCGGAGATCGCCCGTCAGGCCGGCTGTGCGCTCTGCTTCGGCTTTGCCGAGAAGACCCCCGAGGGCACCCGCAACAGCGCGATGGTCCTGTCGGCCGAGGGCGAGCGGATCGCGCTCTACCGCAAGGTGCAGCCCTTCGGTGCCATGGAAGAGGCGAATTTCATCCCCGGCGAGGGCTATGTCGCCTTCGACTTCAAGGGCCGCCGCCTCGGCCTGCTGATCTGTTTCGACATCGAGTTCCCGGTCCATGCCCGGCGGCTGGCCGCGGCGGGCGTCGACCTGCTGCTGGTGCCCACGGCGAACCCGGCCGCCTACCCCCACGTGCAGGAGCTTCTGGTGCCCGCGCGCGCCGCCGAGAACGGCATCACCGTGGCCTATGCGAATTATACCGGCGACGATGCGGGCCTCGCCTTCGGCGGCGGCTCGGTCATCGCGGGGCCTCGCGGTGACATCCTCGCCCGGGCAGGCCGTGGCGAGGCGCTGCTGGTCACCGACCTGCCGGACCCGGATCCCGCAACGGCGCAGCATGCGCCGGCGGACCGGGAACGCGGCGACATTCCCGGGCCCTGAGCCCCGACGCCGTGCTCTCAGTGCCTTGAGATGCGGGGCCCGACATTCGTGGCGCAGAACCCGCCAGAGACGACAAAGGCCGCCTGCAAGGGCGGCCTTTTCCAATCCTGCACGGCCTCGCGCCCCTCAGGGCAGCATCGGCCCCGCGCCCTCGACCCGCTTCACCAGATCCACCAGTTCCACCAGCGAACGCACCTCGAGCTTTTCGAGGATGCGGGCGCGGTGGTGATCGATGGTGCGCGGGCTGATCCCCAGCTGGTTGCCGAGCTCCTTGCTCGACACTTCCGCGGGGTTGGCCATCATCATCTCGACCAGTTCCTCCTCGCGGGCGGTCAGCCGGGCCAGACGGGCGAGGATCTCGCGCTGCTGCGCCATGGCGGCATGGCGGTCCTCGGCGATCTCCAGCGCGGCCTCGATCCGTTCCACCAGCACCGGCTGGCGGAAGGGCTTCTCGAGGAAATCCACCGCGCCGCCCTTCATCGCCTGCACGGATTCGGGCACGCCGCCATGGCCGGTGATGAAGATGATCGCCAGCGGGCTGCCGCGCCGGTTCAGCTCGGCCTGAAGTTCCAGCCCGTTCATGCCCGGCATGCCGTAGTCCAGCACCACGCAGCCCGCGGTTTCGGCATCGTAGCCGTCGAGGAACTCCGCCGCCGAGTCGTAGGGGCGCACGTCGAACCCCCGCTGCCCGAGAGCCCGCGACAGGGAACTGCGAATATCCTGATCGTCGTCGACAACATAGACGACCGACAGCCTGTCCGTCATTTCGCCTCCCCGGGGCACCCAACAGCAATACGCGCGCAAACCTAGCGATTCGCCCGCACCGCGATAAGGGTCAACCCCTGCCCGCGACCTGAAAAACAGGGAATGTGACCCTCTGACACGCCCTATTCAGGGGATAGACGTGCCAGCGTTGCCCCGATTGGCGGCAGATGCGGCCAGGATCAGGCCGTAGCGAGCGCGACGGTGAAGAGGAACGTCGCGCCAGCTTCGGGCGCGGGCTCGTGCCAGAGCCGCCCGCCGTTGGCCTCCACGATCGACTTGCAGATCGACAGGCCCAACCCCATGCCGTTCACCTTGGTGGTCTCGAATTCGGAGAAGAGCGTGATCTCGGGATCGACGCCGGGGCCGGTGTCGGTGACCGCGACGCGGACACAGCCGTCCTCGACGCTGGCGGTGACGCGGACCTGACCACCGGCCTGACCACCGGCCTGCCCGCTCTCGGCCACGGCCTCGATCGCGTTGCGCATCAGGTTCACCAGCACCTGCGCGATCTGGATGCGGTTCGCGTTGACCGGCGGCAGGGGCCCGGTCTCGCAGAGCACGGCAATCCCCGCCACCCGGGCCTCGGCCATGACGAGGCGGCGGGTCTGCTGCACCAGTTCCGGCAGGTCGAAGGCGGTCTTCATGCCCTCGTCCCGGCGGATGAAGCCCCGCAGCGCCTTGATGATTTCGCCCGCGCGCATCGACTGATCGGCGATTTCTTCCAGCGTGTGGCGCAGTTCGGGGTCCGCCACGGCCATCTGGTCGATGGCAAAGAGCGCACTGTCGGCATTCTGCGCGATCGCGGTCAGCGGCTGGTTCAGCTCATGGGCCAGCCCGGCGGCCATCTGCCCCATCGTGTTGTCGCGCGACAGGTTCGACAGGTCCTTCGACAGCTCGGTGATCTGTTCCTCGGCGCGCTTCGCGTGGCTGATGTCATCCATGGTCAGAACGAAGTGCAGCGGCCGCCCCTCCTGGTTGAAGCTGAGGATCGCGTTTACCATGGTCCAGATCGCGGTGCCGTCGTGCCGCAGGCAGCGCATCTCGTGGTTGATCTCCTGCGGGGTGGCACCGGTATCGGCGGCGGGCAGCAGGAAGGGCGGATCGGAGGGATCGGCCAGATCGGCGAAGGTCATCCGCTCCAGCTCCTCCTCGGAATAGCCCGTGATCTCGCAGAACTTGTGGTTCACCCGCAGGAAGCGCCCGCTGCCCGCATCTATTTGCGCCATCCCGCGCGAGGACAGAGCGAAGGTCTGGCCGAACTCCATCTCCGTCTCGCGCCGCCGGGCGATCTGCTGCATCAGCGTGCGGTTGGCGTTGTCGAGCTCTTCGTAGGTCTTGGGCGAGGGTTCGGAGGGGTCGATCTCGCCCTGCGCGATCAGCGCGGAGCGCACGGCGAAGGCACGCACGGGCTTGTAGATGTAATTCGCAAGCGCCAGCCCGAGGAGACCGGTGACCGCCGCCACGATGGCCGCGATCCAGATGTTCTGCAGCCGGTTCTGCTTGATCACCTCGGTGAAGTCACTCTCCAGCGCATAGGCCGCGATGGTCCAGGGCAGATGCTCGCTGATCGGCGGCATGATGACCGAGACATAGGTCTCGCCGCCGTAGGAGAACTGGCTCAGCGTCTCGGTCGGCGTCGGGACCACGCCATTGGCCTTCAGCCCCGAGAAGGCCGCCCGGGCAATCGGGTCCTCGAACTGGGTGATATCGACGAAGCGCAGCGTGCCGTCGGCGTCCTTGGTCTTCAGCAGCTCCTTGTTGGGATGCGCGATCACATCCCCGTTCTGGTGGATGATCAGCGCCCGCCCGGTGGAGCCGATGCGCAGCCGCGCAAGGAAATCCGAGATCGCGCTGATCTCGATATCGACGCCCACGATGCCGCGCACGGTGTCGGTGCCATCCATCACCGGCGAGGCCAGCGTGATGCCGGGCTGCTGGGAGGAGAAGAAGATGTAGGGATCGGTCCAGATCGTCGTCAGCTGGTCCCGCGCCCGCTTGTACCAGGGCCGCGTGCGCGGGTCGTAGGTGTCCTCCGGGTCGAAGCGGCGCTCGATCACGTTGAACTCGTTGTCACGCCAGATCAGCTCGGTGTTGCGGCTGTCGCCCCTCACCCGGATGATCTTGGTCCGGAACGGCCCCGGCGCGGAGGCATCCGCCCGCATGACGTAGACGAAGCCGCCGTCCTCGCTGCCGTGGTAGACCCCGGCGAACTGCGGCGCCAGTTGCAGCTGCTGGAAGAGCAGCTGCTCCAGCAGCTCGGGCACGTCGCTGGCGATCACCCGATCCTGGGCCAGCCGGGCCGACAGCTCCGCCGCGCCACGGGCCGGGCTGAGGAAGCCGCGGGAATGTTCGATGGTATTGGTGCCCACGTCGCTGAGCAGGTCGCGGGCATGGTCCAGCAGCGCGCGTTCCGAGGTCACGTAGGAGGAGAAGACCACCGCCAGAACGGCCATGAACTGCAACCCCGCCAGGCCGATCGCCAGCAATGCCCCCAGTGAATTCCGCATGTCCCGCCCGTCGCTGTCACGGGCCTGCCCCGCCTTTCAAGGGGTCTCACAATCCCCCCCGCCGGGCAACGGAAATGGCCCCGTGCCGGCATAGGCAATATTACGCAGGCAATCACACGAATATCACGTGGCTGTTCCCTGTGGCAGTCTGATGGCACCGGAGGAGAGGGGGTAACAGACATCCCGTTAAGTTCCTGATCCGATGGCTTATTTGAGCAAGACCTTTTTAGTGGCGCGTGTGAGTGGTGCGTCCATAGGATCCACATTTATCTGAATGCCGGCATCGGGAATCCCCACTTGATGCCGGCATTCCTTTCCGTGGTTCAGCCTCTTGCGGACACCGGAGCCCGGCCCGCGGCGACAGCCACGCCCCCTACCCCCACATGGAGCGCATCCGCGCCGAGACGTCGATCTTCGGCCGGGCCTGACGGGCCTGCGACGCCCCCTGCGTCGGCGACCAGTGCAGCGCCTCGAACCGGTCGAGGATGCCGTTCGGGATGAAGCGCGTGCGCATGGCATAGACATGCCGGTCGCCGTTGCGCGCCTGCTGGGTGACGTAGAATCGCAGCGGCAGCCCCAGCGTCAGCCGGTCCTTGGCCCGCGTCATGGCGACATAGAGCAGCCGCCGCTCCTCCTCCAGCTCATGGGTCGACCCGGTGCCGAGGTCGGACGGAATGCAGCCATCCACCGCGTTCAGCAGGTAGACCGATTTCCATTCCTGCCCCTTGGCGGAGTGGATGGTGGAGAGGATCAGGTAGTCCTCGTCCTTCAGCGGCACACCGGCCTGATCGCTGGTGGCGTCGGGCGGGTCGAGCGTCAGCTCGGTCAGGAAGGCCTCGGCCGAGGGGTAGCCCTGGGCGATCTGCTCCAGTTGCAGCAGGTCGGCGCGGCGGGCCTCGGCATCCTCGTGGATGCGCTCCAGGTGCGGCTCGTACCAGGCGCGGGCCTTTTCCAGCGCCACGGGCCAGCTGGTCTGCCCCGCCATGGCCGCGACGAAACCCGGCCAGTCGGCACGGGCCTTGGCGGGGGGCGTCACCGCCTCCAGCGCGGTCACCGGATCGGGTGCGAGGTCGAGCGCGTCGAGCACCCGCCCCGCCGCCTTGGGCCCGATGCCGGGGATCAGTTGCAGCACCCGGAAGCCCGCCACCCGGTCGCGCGGATTGCGCGCCAGCCGCAGCACCGCCAGCAGGTCCTTCACATGGGCCGTGTCGAGGAACTTCAGCCCGCCGAATTTCACATACGGCACGTTGCGGCGGGTCAGCTCGGCCTCCAGCTGGATCGAATGGCTGGCAGTGCGGAAGAGCACGGCCTGGTCCTTCAGCCGCGTGCCCGTCTCGCGGTCGTCCAGCACCCGGTCGACGATGTAGCGCGCCTGCTCCGCCTCGCTGTTCACCGTGACGAGGCGGGGTTTCTCCGCGCTCTCGCGCTCGGTCCAGAGGTCCTTGGTGAAGCGTTCGCGGGCCTCGGCGATCACCGCGTTGGCGGCGGCCAGGATCGGCTGGGTCGAGCGGTAGTTGCGATCCAGCGTGACGACGCCCGCGGGCGGATCGAACTGGCCGGGAAAGTCGAGGATATTGCGCACGGTCGCGGCCCGGAAGGCATAGATCGACTGCGCATCATCCCCCACCACCGTCAGCCCGCGCCCGTCGGGCTTCAGCCCCATGAGGATACGCGCCTGCAGGCGGTTGGTGTCCTGGTATTCGTCGATCAGCACGTGGTCCCACTCCGCCCCGATCCAGGCGGCGAAGCCGGGATCGGCCATCACCTGTGCCCATGCCAGCAGCAGGTCGTCGAAGTCGAGGACGTTCTGTGCCTGCTTGGCCTCCACGTAGGCGCCGAAAAGGGTTTTCAGCTCCGCCTCCCAGCGGGCGCACCACGGGAAGTGCTCGCGCAGGACCTCGGCCAGCGGCTCCTCGGCGTTGACCGCGCGGGAGTAGATCGCAAGGCAGGTGCCCTTGGCCGGAAAGCGCGTCTCGGTCTGGCTGAGGCCCGCTGCATGGCGGCAGAGGTTCATCAGGTCGGCGCTGTCCTCGCGGTCGTGGATCGAGAACTCGGGATGCAAGCCGATGGCCTCGGCATTGTCGCGCAGGATGCGGGCGCCGATGCCGTGGAAGGTGCCGGCCCAGGTGAGCGCCTCGGCCGCCACGGCAGAGCCCATGGCCTGCGCCGTGATCCGTTCGACCCGGCGGGTCAGCTCCACCGCCGCGCGACGCGAGAAGGTCATCAGCAGGATGCGCCGGGGATCGGCGCCTGAGGCCAGCAGATGCGCCACCCGATGCGCCAGCGTGTTCGTCTTGCCCGAGCCCGCCCCCGCGATCACCAAGAGCGGCGCGCCGGGGGTCGCATCCGCCGGGCCATGGGTCACGGCGGCCCGCTGGTTGTCGTTCAGTTTGTCGAGGTATCCTGCCTGCGCCATCCCTGCCCACCGATGGTTTGCGTTTTGCGTTTTGCGGCAGGATAGCGTTAAGAGAACATAAAGGGAACTTTGTTTTGGAGGGGCGGTAGTTCGTTGGTGCCGCAGGTCCTCCGCGCCCCTCCTCCGCCGCAGCGCGCCCAATTAGAGGTACTGTTACCAGTCGCTCGCGCGCACTCCACCGAAGGCCATAAAGCGGTGCGCCTCAAGTCACTCCATTGCTCCTACCTCACGGGATGTCTCGCCCGGCCGCAGGCCGGGCAGCGCCGACCCGCCCCCATGGGGCGGCGCTATCGCGCCACCCCGCGGATCGGCGCCGCCCTTCGCGTTTCATGATCAGCGTCCGGAAATGAGCGCCGCTATCACCCAGCCCCCAAGACCACACCCGAGCCACCCGGAGGCGCGCTAGGCACTAAGGCTCTAGCATCCCCCCACCTCTCGGAATGTCCCGCCCGGCCTCAGGCCGGGCAGCGCCGCCCCGCCCCCGTCGCCCTTGGCGCTCGGACCAATGGCGCACCAATGTCGACCGGCGCTATTGCGCCACCCCGCGGGCCGGCGCTGCCCTTCGCGATACATTGTAAGCGTGCGGGAATGGGCGCGGCCCTCCCCTGCACCCCGCCCCAAACAAAAACACCCGGAAGCCTGCGCCTCCGGGTGCCGATCCGTCAGGGCCTCTGCCCCGGATCACTCGTATTTCGCGCCATGCTCCAGCATCTGCGGCAGGCCGATCACCTCGTTCAGCTCGTCAAAGACCGCCATCCGCTCCTTGAAGGGCGCGTTGCTGCCGTTCTCCTTGAGCGAGGCGTAATACGCCTGCCCCTGCCGCAGCATCGCCCGGGCCACGCCGCCCGGGAAGATCACCACCCGGAAGCCCCGGTCGTGCAACTCCTGCGCCGAGCCCATGGGCGTCATGCCGCCCTCGACCATGTTCGCCAGCAGCGGGATTCGCGCGGCGAAGGTCTTGGCGATCACCTCCATCTGCTCCAGCGAGCGCGGCGCCTCGATGAAGAGCACGTCGGCCCCGGCCTCCACGTACATCTCCGCGCGCTCCAGCGCGGCGTCGAACCCCTCGACGGCGATGGCATCGGTCCGGGCGATGATCTGGAAGCCCTCGGATTTCCGCGCGTCCACGGCGGCCTTGATCTTGCCCACCATCTCGGCGGCGGGGATCAGCTTCTTGCCCGCGAGGTGGCCGCAGCGCTTGGGGAAGCTCTGGTCTTCCATCTGGATCGCCTGCGCGCCCGCGCGCTCGAAGCCGCGCACCGTGCGCTGCACGTTCAGCGCATTGCCGAAGCCGGTGTCGCCGTCCACGATCATCGGCAGGCCCACGCGGTCAGTGATCAACTCCACGGTCGAGATCACCTCGGAGACGGAGACCAGCCCGATATCGGGCCGCCCCAGCCGGGTATAGGCGATGGAGGCGCCGGAGAGGTAAAGGCAGTCAAAGCCCGCCTGCTCGGCCAGCAGCGCGGTGAAGGCGTCATAGACGCCCGGGGCCACGATGCCGCGGGCGGGATCGGCCAGAAGGGTCTTGAGAGAGGTCATTGGTCTGCTCCGGTCGCGGTGTCCTTGGTGGTCCAGATTTGCGCCGCCTGTGTCTGGCTGCGGTCGTATTCCATCTCGTGTTCGTAGGTGTCGGGCCGGTAGAGCCCGTTGATGTATTCCACCACTGCCCCGGCATCGTCGAAGACGAGGCGGCGGACGGAGAGCAGCGCCTCGCCCGGCTCGATCCGCAGCAGATGCGCCACCTCGGGCGTGGCCAGCTTGGCGGTGATCGCCTGCCGGGCCGAGGCGATGGGATGGCCCGCGCGCTCAATCAGGCGCAGCAGCGGCGTGCACTGCATCTCCTCGGGGGTGAAACTGCGCCCGATGGGTTCGGGCAGCCATGTGGTCAGGTGGCTGAAGGGCACGCCTTCATGGCTGCGTACCCGGACGGCACGCTGCATCACGGTGCCATGGGGCACCTGCATCGCGTCGCAGACCTGCGGCGGCGCGGTGACGAAGGTCAGGTCGATCAGTTCCACGTCGGTCTGAAGGCCAAGCGCGATCAGGTTCTCGATATTGCCCGAGAGGCTGGCCCCCACCGGCGAGGGACGGCTGTCGCGCCGGGCGAAGGTGCCACGCCCGCGCTGCCGCTCGACCCGGCCCTCCTGCGCCAGACGGTCCATCGCCTTGCGAATCGTGATCCGCGAGACCTCGAACCGATCCGCCAGGGCCAGCTCCCCCGCCATGGGTTCCACGTCGGTATAGACCCCGTCTTCGATCTCCTGCTTCAGAATCAGGTAGACGCGATGGTGTTTGGGCCAGAGGCTCTCCTCGCCCGAGGCGGCGCCTCCAAGGGAAGCGGACCCGGTCACGGCGCTGCCCGAAGGCCGGTTACGTGGCTGTTCTGCCATGGCTCTTCCTCAGATGTCCTCCCGTTGACGGAGATTGTTAACCGGAAGTTGATCAGCCTCCAACCCCAAATGTATTATTGACATGACATTAAGACTTGATAGCTTTCTGGCCATGCGGGCCACGGGGTCCGTGCCGGATTTGGCCGGAAATGGGAGGATACCATGCTGAACTTCACCGGCGCATCGCGCCGCCGCTTCATCTGCACCGCCGTCGCGTCGCTGGCCCTTGCCGGCGTCCCGCTGACCGCTGCGCAGGCCGCCGACGGCTGGCCCGAGGACCCGATCACCATCGTCGTGCCGTTCAAGGCCGGCGGCTCGGCCGACCGGATGGCCCGCACCCTGTCGGAGCCGCTCTCCGAAGAGCTCGGCGTGCCGGTGACGGTCGAGAACCGCCCCGGCGGCGCAGGCGGCCTCGGCGCGACCTATGTCGCCCGCCAGTCCAAGCCGGACGGCAACACCCTGCTGCTGATGCAGGCGACGCCCTACCTCGCCAACGCGATCCTCGTCGGCGGCGCGCCGGTGAAATGGGAAGACTTCAAGCTGCTGAACGCCCAGTGGAACGACTACGCCATCGTCGCCGTCCACAACGACAGCCCCTACGAGACCTTCGGCCAGCTGGTCGAGGCCATGAAGGAGCCGGGCAAGGTCTCCTCGGGGATCATCTACGGCAACGGCGGCCACCTGCAGACCCTCGTCGCCATGGAAGCCCTCGACATTCCCGCTGACAACGTGCGCTTCGTCACCTACGACGGCGGCGCCCCGCTGCGCACCGCGCTTGCGGGCAACCAGGTCGACTTCGAGATCATCGCCGCCCGCGGTGCCGCCTCGATCATGGACAGCCTGCGGGTCCTCGCGGTGGTCAACGACACCGATCCCGACGGGCTCGGCGCGCCGCTGCTGAACGACGAGATGACCGGCCTCGGCGCCGAGAAGCAGCCGATCATCGGCGGCAACATCACCGGCCTGATCGTGCCTGCCGCCTTCGAGGCGGAGTACCCCGAGCGCTATTCCAAGCTGGTCACCGCCTACGAGACGGTCGTCACCTCGGACGCCTACAAGGACGCCGCGGCGCAGGCCGGGATCGGCGCGGACTGGGTCGGCCCCGAGGCCAGCCAGAAGATGGTCGACGACGCCTATACCGCGCTCGAAGCGCTCAGCGACGTGGTGAACTGAGGCCGCCCGAAAGGGACGGCTCCAGACGACGCCAGGCGGCCCCGACGATCACGGGGCCACCATACGTGACGAACAAGGGCGGGGCCCCTCGGGCCCTGCCCACCCCTTTCCACCGCTGGACGCACGACATGACTGACGCCCCCCGCACGCCCCCTGCCGCGCCGGACCTGGAGACCGCTCCGACCCCGCGCCGCAACTGGGGCGCTCTCGTCTTTGCCCTCGTCCTCGCCGCCGCCCTCGCCTTCTACGCCTGGAGCGTGATGGGCGTGGCCCGCGGCCTGACGGACTACCTGCTGATCCTGCCCGCCGCGGCGATCGGGATGGCGGCCGCCCTCTGGGCCGGGATCGCCGATCTCGCGCCGCTCAAGGGGCTGGCACAGGTCACCCGCCGCCCCCTGCGCGAGGAGACCAAGGGCATCGCCCTGCTGGTGCTGACCGGCGTCTACGCCTGCCTGCTGCCCTGGATCGGCTTCGACGTGGGCACCGCGCTCTTCATCGCCCTCGCCCTGATCATCCAGGGCGAACGCAGCTGGTGGAGGCTGGCGCTGGCCGCCGTGCCGGGCGCCGCGCTGATGACATGGATTTTCACGGACCTTCTGATGGTCCGCCTGCCGGTGCTGCTGTTCTGAGCCGCGCCGGATGACCACTATCGGGACACGACCCAGATGATCGACCTTTCCGCCTTCTCCGCCGCCCTTTCCCTGCTGGGCAGCGATCCGCTGGCCTGGCTGGTGGTGATCCCCGGCCTGTTCATCGGGCTGATCTTCGGGGCGATCCCGGGGCTTTCCATCTCCATCGCCATGGCGGTCTTCCTGCCCGCCACGCTCTACATGGACTTCCTGCCCGCGATCCTCTTCCTGACCGCGATCTTCACCGGCGGCGGCTTCGGCGGCGCGGTGCCCGCGATCCTGATGAACATCCCCGGCACCTCCTCCGCCGTGGCGACCGCCTTCGACGGCTACCCGATGTCGAAGAACGGCCAGCACGGCGAAGCGCTCGGCGCGGGTCTCGTGGCCTCGGCCGTGGGGACGCTCTTCGGCTACATCCTGCTGATGTTCATCGTCTCGCCTGTGGCCACATGGGTGCTGATGCTGGGCCCGACCGAGATGCTGATCGTCGCGATCTGGGGCCTGCTGCTGATCGCCGTGCTGAACGACAGCTCCATCGCCAAGGGCCTCGCCGCAGGCATCCTCGGCATCCTGATCAGCACCATCGGCTATTCCGACACCGGGCTGATGCGCGGCACCTTCGGCTCGATGTACCTGCTTGACGGCATCCCCGCGATCCCGGCGCTGATCGGACTCTTCGCCGCCTCCGAGCTGATCAACATGGCGGGGCGCGACTACCTGATCGCCGACCGCGAGATGCGCAAGATGAAGCTTAAGCCGATCCTCAAGGGTGCGGGCGACACGCTGCGCGCCTGGCCCCGGGTGATGCGCGGCTCGGCCATCGGGACGCTGATCGGGATCATTCCCGGCGTCGGCGCCTCGGTCGCCAACCTCGCTTCCTATGCCGCCGCCAAGCGGCTGTCCAAGGAGCCCGAGAGCTTCGGCAAGGGCAACCGCGAGGGCGTCGTCGCCTCCGAGGCCGCCAATTCCTCCTCCGAAGGCGGTGGCATGGTCACGCTGCTGGCGCTCGGACTGCCCGGCGGCGCGGGCACCGCGATCCTGCTGGGCGCCTTCGCCATGCACAACGTGACCGGCGGCCCGCGCTTCATCTCCGAGAACACGGATATCGTCTATGCGCTGATCCTCGGGAACATCGCGCAGGCGATCCTGCTGCTGGGGGTCGGGCTGGTCTTCGTCTTCCTCGCCTCCTCGATCGTGAAGATCCGCCTGAGCTACCTGATCCCCTACGTGCTCTCGATCTCGATGATGGGCACCTACGCGATCACCGGCTCCCTCGTCGGGCCGCTGACGGTGGCGGGCGCAGGCGCGCTCGGCTGGATCATGCGGCGCTACGGCTACCCGGTGACGGCCACCGTCGTCGGCCTGCTGATCGGCCCCATGGCCGAGGGCGAGCTCACCCGCTCGTGGCAGATTTCCGGCGGTGACCCCGCCTTCGTGCTCGGCCGTCCGATCACAATGGTGATGCTGGTACTTCTGGTCCTGATGCTGGCCGCGATCTTCGTCGGCAAGCAGATGGGCCGCCGCAGCGCCGCCCTCGTGGAAGGAGAGAACGCATGACCGCCTCCCAAACTGGCCCCCAAACCGACACCCAAATTGGCCCCCGCACCGCCATCGCCAAGATTTGGGACCGGCACCGCGTGCTGACGCAAGACGGCTCCGACCTGCTCTACATCGACCGGCATTACCTGCACGAGGGCTCGCACCACGCCTTCGCCCGCCTGCGCGAGACCGGCCGCGAGCTGCGCCACCCGGAACTGACCTTCGGCGTGGCGGATCACTACGCGCCCTCCAGCCCGCTGCGCGCGACCGAGACGACGGCCACGATGATCGACCGACTGAAACGCAACGCCAGCGACTTCGGGATCGACAGCTTCGGCATCGGCGATCCCCGGCGCGGGATCGTCCACGTGGCGATGCCGGAACAGGGCCTCACCCTGCCCGGCGTCACCGTGGTCTGCGGCGACAGCCACACCGCGACCCATGGCGCCTTCGGGGCCTTCGCCTTTGGCATCGGCGCCTCCGAGGTGGCCCATGTGATGGCGACCCAGACGCTCTGGCAGAAGCCCGTGCCCGTCATGCGCATCCGCGTCACCGGCCGCCTGCCCGCGGGCACCACGTCCAAGGACCTCGCGCTTGCGATCATCTGGAAGATCGGCACCGGCGGCGCGACGGGCCACGCGGTGGAATACGACGGCGAGGCCATTGCCGCGCTCTCGATGGAAGAGCGCATGACGCTGTGCAACATGACCATCGAGATGGGCGCACGCTCGGGCTTCGTGCCCCCGGACGAGACGACCTTCGACTGGCTCAAGGGCCGCCCGATGGCCCCCGCGGGCGCCGAATGGGACGCCGCCGTGGCCGAGTGGCGAGAGCTGACCGCCGACCCGGGTGCGGTCTATGACCGCGAGGTCGACCTGGACGCCGCCGAGGTCGCCCCCATGGTCACTTGGGGCACCAGCCCCGAGCAGGTCGCCCCCGTCGACGGCGCGATCCCGGCAGACGCCAACGGCGACTCGCTGGGCTACATGGGGCTGGAGGCCGGCGCGCCGATCACCGGCATCACCGTGGACCGCGCCTTCATCGGCAGCTGCACCAACGGGCGGCTCTCAGACCTCAAGGCCGCCGCCGCGGTGCTGGCGGGGCGCAGCCTTGCCGTGCCGCTGCTGGTCTCGCCCGGCTCCGACGACGTGGCGCGGCAGGCCGAAGAGCTTGGCATCGCGGATATCTTCCGCGCGGCCGGGGCCGAATGGGGCGCCAGCGGCTGTTCGCTCTGCGTCGGCATGAACGGCGATCTGGTGGCCTCGGGCGAACGCTGCGCCTCGACCTCGAACCGCAACTTCCGCGGCCGTCAGGGCCCCGGCGCCCGCACCCACCTGATGAGCCCGCAGATGGTGGCCGCCGCCGCCGTCACCGGGCGGATCAGCGATGCCCGCGCGCTGCTGGCAGAGGAGACCAAGGCGTGAAACCGATCAAGACCCTCGCAGGCCCCGCCGCCGCGCTGCCCTTTGCCAACGTGGACACCGATCAGATCATCCCGGCCCGCTTCATGAGCCGTTCGCGCGCGGATGGCTACGGCGACCAGTGTTTCCACGACATGCGCTTCGATCAGGACGGCGCGGCCCGGGCCGGTTTCCCCCTCAACGCCCTGCCCGAGGGGCCGACGGTGCTGGTGGCGGATGACAACTTCGGCTGCGGCTCCTCCCGCGAGGCGGCGGTCTATGCGCTGCTGGATTACGGCGTCAGCGCCGTCATCGCGCCGAGCTTTGCGGACATCTTCCGCTCGAACTCGGGCAAGAACGGCCTGCTGACCATCGCCCTGCCGCCCGCCACGGTGCAGGCGCTGCTGGCGAAACTGGCCGAGGCCCCCGGCACGCCTGCGCAGGTGGACCTGCCCGCGCAGCGCGTCACCATCGGCAACGAGGCCTTCGATTTCGAGATCGACCCGCGGCTGAAACACCGGCTGGAAAATGGGCTCGACGATCTCTCGGCCACGTTGCAGGACGCCGACCAGATCGAGGCTTTCGAGGCGTCCTATTTCGGCGCCCGACCCTGGATCAGGCCCCGCAAGGCGGGCTGATCCGACCCCAAGCACCACTCACGGGGATGAAAGGGACGGCCTTGGCCGTCCCTTTACCGTTCACCGCGCCGGTAGGGCTGCATCAGCGCCTGCGGCACCCGCGCCCGCCGCGCCATGAGGATCAGCGCAAGGATCGACAGCAGGTAGGGCAGCATCAGGAACAGCTGGTAGGGCACGCCATCCACCACGGTCTGAAGCCGCAGCTGGAAGGCATCGAAGAAGGCGAAGAGCAGCGCGCCCAGCAGGGCCCGACCCGGCTTCCAGCTGGCAAAGACCACCAGCGCCACGCAGATCCAGCCCCGCCCCTGCACCATCGTGGGAAAGAAGCTGTTGAAGGCCGCCAGCGTCAGGAAGGCCCCGCCCATGGCCATCAGCGCCGAGCCCGCCATGATCGTGAAGACCCGCAGGCGCACCGGGTCGATGCCCTGCGCGTCGACAGCGTGCGGGTTCTCGCCCGTCATGCGCAGCGCCAGCCCCAACGGCGTGCGATAGAGCCCCCAGGCCAGCAGCGCCACCAGCACTAGCGCAAGGTAGGTCGGCGGCGTCTGGGTGAAGAGCACCGGCCCGAGGAAGGGGATGTCCGACAGCACGGGCACCGCCAGCGGGCGGAACGGCTCCACCGTGGGCGGGGAGGAGGAAGTCGGCACCGCGAGGCGGAAGAGGTAGTAGGAAAACGACGAGGCAAAGAGCGTGATGCCAAGCCCGGTGACATGCTGGCTCAACCCCAGCGGCACGGTCATCAGCGCATGCAGCAAGCCGAACATCGCCCCGGCAGCGGCGGCCACCAGCATGCCCGTCCAGAGGTCCGCGCCGTTGTAGACGCTCAGCCAGCCGACCATGGCGCCGAAGGTCATGATCCCCTCGATCCCGAGGTTCAGCACGCCCACCCGTTCGCAGAGCAGCACGCCGAGGGTGCCGAAGATCAGCGGCGTGGCGATACGCAACACCGCCTCCCACATGCCGACCGAGGAGAGGATATCGAAAAGAACGCTCATCTGCGGATCCGGTACTGGGTGAGGAAGATCGCCACCAGCATGGTCAGCAGCGACAGGGCGACGGTGACATCGGCGATGTAGGACGGGATCGAGAGGGCACGCGACATGCTGTCCGCGCCCACGAACATCACGGCCGAGAAGAGCGCGGCCCCGATCACCCCGATGGGATTCAGGTTGGCCAGCATCGCGATGATGATGCCGGAATAGCCATAGCTGGGCGAGAGGTCGGTGGTGACATAGCCCTTCACCCCCATGACCTCGATCGCGCCCGCCAGCCCCGCCATCCCGCCGGAGAGGCAGGCCACCGCGATCAGCGTCCGCCCCAGCGGCACGCCCGCAAAGGCTGCGGCGCGCGGGTTCAGCCCGGCTGCCCGTGCCCGCATCCCGAAGACCGTGCGCGATTGCAGCCACCACGTGAAGACCGCCGCCGCCACGGCAATGAGCAGGCCAAGGTGCAGCCGCGTCCGTGCCATCAGCTGCGGCAGCACCGCGCTGTCGGGCACGGGCACCGATTGCGGCCAGCCGAAGGCGAGCGGGTCCTTCATCGCCCCCTCGATCATCAGCGAGACGAAGAGCACGGCGACGAAGTTCAGAAGCAGCGTCGTCACCACCTCGTCCACACCGAATTTCAGCCGCAGCCCCAGCGGCACCAGCAGCAGCACCATCCCCGCCACGGCCCCGACGGCAAGGCAGAGCAGGATCGCCAGCGGCGCGGGCATCGCGCCAAGCGCCGGGATCATGCCGAAGCCCGCCACCGCAAGCGCGCCCATATAAAGCTGCCCCTCGCCCCCGATGTTCCAGAGCCGCGCGCGGAAGGCCACGGCGGCGGCCAGCCCGGTCAGGATCAGCGGCGTGGCGCGGGTCAGCGTTTCCGAGATGCCAAGGCGGGACCCGAAGGCCCCCTTGAGGATCAGCCCGTATGCCCGCAGTGGATTGGCCCCGGCCAAGGCGATCAACCCGCCCGCCACCAGCAGCGCGACGAGGATCGCGCCCACCGGCGCCAGCAGGGTCAGGGCGCGCGAGGGATGGTCGCGGCGTTCAAAGCGCATGGGATGCCTCCGCTTCCAGTGCGGCCGCCGCGCTCCAGTCGCCGGCCATCATCAGCCCGAGGGTCTGGGCATCGGCCTTCTCCACCGGGATCGCGGGCGACAGCCGCCCGTTCACGATGGCGCGGATACGGTCCGACAGGCCGATCACCTCTTCGAGGTCCTCCGAGATCAGCAGCACCCCGGCCCCGCGCCCGCGCGCCTCCAGCAGACGCTCGTGAACACCTGCGATGGCGCCCTCGTCCAGCCCCCGGCTCGGCTGGGCCGCGACGAGGATATCGGGCCCGGCGTTCAGCACCCGGCCGAGGATCAGCTTTTGCATGTTCCCGCCCGAAAGCAGCCGGATACGGCCCTCCACCGTGGCGCCGCGCACGTCGTAGTCGCGGATGATCGCCTCGGTCGCGGCACGGGCGGCAGCGCGTTTCACCATGCCCCGGCGCGAGAACTCGGGCGACCAGATGCGCTCCAGCACCGCGTTCTCCCATGTGGTCATGTCCCCGATGGAGCCCTCCGCATTGCGGTCCTCGGGGATGCGCCCGATGCCCGCGGCAATCGCATGGGGCACGTCATGACGCGCGGGCGTCTGCCCGTCGATCAGCAGGCTGCCGCTGTCGGGCGCATGCAGGCCCGAGACCAGCCCCGCCAGCGTCGTCTGCCCGTTGCCCGAGACGCCGATGATCCCCAGCGTCTCGCCCGCGTGCAGGCGGAAGCTGACACCCTTGAGCGAGGCCCCGCCCCGGCCGCCCACATGGACGTCCGCCGCCTCAAGCAGCACCCGGCCGGGGGTCGAGGGCGGCCGCGCGGGGCGTTTCACCTCGCGCCCGACCATCAGCGAGGCCAGTTCCTCTTTCGAGGTCTGCGAGGTCCTCCGCTCCGCCACCACCCGGCCCCGGCGCAGCACCACGACCCGGTCCGAGGCCGACATGACCTCGTGCAGCTTGTGGGAGATGAAGATGAGCGACAGCCCCTTCTGCGCCATCTCCCGCAGGGTGGAGAAGAGCCCCTCCGCCTCCTGCGCGGTCAGCACGGCGGTGGGCTCATCAAGGATCAGGATACGGGCATCGTTGTAGAGCGCCTTGAGGACCTCGACCCGCTGGCATTCGCCCACCGAGAGATCCGAGACGCGGGCGTCCGGGTCCACCTTCAGGCCGAACTTCTCCGACAGCGCCATGAGCCGCGCCCGGCCCCCCGCCCGGTCCGAGCGGAGCTTCCACAGGGGTTCGGTCCCCGTCATGACGTTTTCCAGAACCGTCAGGTTGGGGGCGAGCGCGAAATGCTGGTGCACCATGCCGACGCCCGCGCGGATCGCGGCCCGTGGTTTGCCGGGGGGCAACTCCTGCCCCTCCACCCGCACGGTGCCCGCGTCGGCGGTGTACTGGCCAAAGAGGATCGACATGAGCGTGGTCTTGCCCGCGCCGTTCTCCCCCAGAAGCGAGACGATCTCGCCCCGATCGAGGTGGAGCGAAACGTCTTCGTTCGCCGTCACCGGGCCGAAGCGCTTGGTGATCCCGTCGAGGTCCAGCACGCGGGGTGCGGTTGGCGAAGCGGGCGGGCTCATGCGGCACCTCCGAAAAGCGGGATCGGGTGGGTCCAGCCGCCCTCCAGCAGGCGGCCAAGGGCCAGCAGGCGCAGGTCACCGCCCATGGGCGCGATCAGGTGGACCGGCAGCGGCAGCCCTTCGGCATCGGCCCCCACCGGCAGGGTCAGCGCGGGCGCGCCGGTGACATTGGCCATGGCCGTGAAGGGCGCAAAGGCGGCCATCCGGTCCAGTTGCGCCTGCGGGTCGTCGTGATCGGTGGGGAAGCTGCCAAGCGGCACGGGCGCGGAGGCCAGCATCGGTGTCAGCAGCACATCCACCCGGTCAAAGAGCCGCCACAGCAGGTGCGCCGCCGTGGCGATCCCCTCCTGCGCACGGTAGAGATCGGCGGCAGAGAGCGCCTGCCCCCGCGCCACGAAGGCGCGCGTCAGTGGCTCGAAAAGCGCGGGGTCCAGCCCCGCCTGCACCAGCCCCGCGAGGTTGGCCGAGGCGATCCGGTCGAAGGCCCGGGCGCTGATCTTCATGATCTGGGCGAGGTCCGAGACCGGCACCTCCTCGATCCGGTGGCCTGCTTGCGCAAGCGTCCCGGCGGCGGCCTCCACGGCGGCGGCGCGCTCTGGCGCGATGCCCTCGGCCCCCGTGACAAGCCCGATGGTCAGCGCCGTGCCTTCGGGCAGCTGCGCCGGGTCCGGCGCGGGGCCGCGGGACTGCCCTGTGAGGCAGGGAAAGAGCGCCTGCGCATCGCGGATCGTGCGGGTCAGCGCGAATTCCGTGGCGATCCCGCCGAGGTGGTTGCCAAAGCCCGGCCCCCCGGGAATGGCCCCGCGCGAGGGTTTCAGCCCGATCAGCCCGCAGCAGGCCGCCGGCACCCGGATCGAGCCTGCCGCATCCGTGGCGTGCGCCAGCGGCACGATCCCCGCCGCCACCGCCGCAGCCGCCCCGCCAGAGGAGCCTCCCGCCGTGCGCGACGGGTCCAGAGGGTTGCGACACCGCGGCCCGATGGCCGGTTCGGACGAAAGCGAGAGCCCGAATTCCGGCACCGTGGTCGCGCCGAAGGGCCGGAAGCCCGCCGCCCGGAACCTTTGTGCCAGATCGCTGTCCGAGGCCCCCTTCATCCGGGCGAGGGCCTTGGAGCCCGCCCGCATCGGGATGCCCGCGAAGGGCCCGCCGAGGTCCTTGACCAGCAGCGGCACGCCCGCGAAAGGGGCCGCGCCGATTGCTGACCCGGTCCCGCTCCCGGGCTGAGCGTTTACCTCCGCCGGATCGCCCTCCGCCAGCCAGCAGACCGCGCCGAGGTTGGCCACCTCCTCCGCCCGCGCCCGGGCGCGCTGCATGGCGTCGGCCTGCGTGATCTCGCCCGCCGCGATGGCCTGCGCAAGGGCCGTGGCATCGGCGTAACCGGCGCTGCGGGCCTCCGCCCGGTCGCTGAGCGTCTGTGTCATCCGGTGTCCCCCTCGCGCGTCGCGCGTTCCGTCCCGACGGTGATGCCGCGCCGGCTTCGCGCGGTCAATGCCGCGCCGCCGTGCGGGCGAGACGCGAGCGCCCTGCCCGGTGTCGGACAGGGCGCTGCAAGTCTGCCTTCGGGATCAGCCGCTTACGCGGGTTCGTCGAAGTTGCGCGGCACTTCGAACGCGCCCGCCTTGATGGCGGCGCGGACCTCTTCCATCTTGGCGACGGCCTCGGCCGGAGCCACGCCCTCGGTGAAGAGGATGTCGTTGCCGCCGTCCTTCATCAGGCTGAGGGGCGTGTAGTTCTTGCCGACCGGCATCCCGCCGGTGGCATCGGCCAGCGCCGCGTCGAGCAGCGGGCGGAAGGACCACATGGCATTGGCAAAGACCGTGTCCGGGTAGCGCGGCGTGTAGTCGATGAGCGAGCCGATGGCCTTGATGCCACGCTCCTGCGCCGCATCCGCCGTGCCGATCCGCTCGCCGAAGAGGATGTCAGCCCCGGCATCGATCTGGGCAAGGCCGGCCTCGCGCGCCTTGGGCGGATCGAAGAAGGTGCCGATGAAGCTGACGACATGTTTGCAATCGGGGTTCACCGCCTTCACGCCGTCCGCGAAGCCGTTGATCAGCATGTTCACTTCCGGGATCGGGATCGCGCCGACGGAGCCGACGGTGCCGGTTTCGGTCATGGCGCCGGCCAGCATCCCGCAGAGGTAGGCCGCTTCCCAGTTCCACGTGCCGAAGACGCCGAAGTTGTCGCCTGCCGCCTCGCCGGAGGAGCCCATGAGGAAGGCGGTGTCGGGGTAGTCGCCCGCCACGGTCCGTGCCTCGCGCTCCACCGCGTAGGATTCGCCCACGATCAGGACGTTGCCCGCCTCGGCATATTCCCGCATGGCGCGCGGGTAATCGGTGCCCGAGACGCCCTCCGAGAAGGTGTATTCAATCGCCCCGTCCGCGTCGGCGGCCACCATGGCCGCGTGCAGGACCGAGTTCCAGGCATTCTCGACCGGCGAGGCATGGATGCCCGCCACTTTCACCGGCGCGCCCTGCGCGCGCAGGATCGACGGCGCGAAGAGCGTCGAGGCGCCCAGCGCGGCCCCGGTGCCGAGCAGGCGGCGGCGGTTGAGGATCAGCTTGGTCATGTGAAATCTCCCGTGACTGTCAGGTAAAAGGCCCCGGTTCTGGCCGGGTGTTCCTTGGCCGTCTGGCGGCATTGCTGGCTTACGAGGCACGCGGCGCGCCCGCGCTGTCAAGCACGGGCCGCCTCCGCTGCGCCAACCGGAGAGCCAATGCCCTGAATTCGGGCAATTTCTGACCAATTGGTCAAGAGCGCTGTAACGCCTTCCATGGCGACCGTCCCATGGACCTTCCCGGCGCATTCGCATCGGGCGCAGGAACGCCGCGCCTCTCGACGGCGCAGGCAGGGCTCAGGAGGCGTGGCGCGGCGCGTAGTCGGCGGGATCGACGTGCCCGGGACGGCCCGGCAGGTCGAGCGTGCTGACCTCGGGCGCGGTCTGCGCCACGACCTTGCCGCGGCGGATCACCTTCAGCCGGTTCGGCCGCAGGCGGATCGCCTCTGCCGGGTCCCTGGCCTGCAGCAGCACCATGTCCGCGTGGCAGCCCACGTCGAGCCCGTAGCCCTCCAGCCCCATGATCTTCGCCGAATTCACCGTGACGCAGTCGAAGAGCGCCCGCTTGTCCGCGCCCGAGCCCAGCTGCGTCGCGTGCAGCGCCATATGGGCCACGTCCAGCAGGTCGCCGGTGCCCATGGAATACCACGGGTCCAGCACGCAATCCTGCCCGAAACCCACGGTGATGCCGGTGGCCAGCATCTCGGGGATACGGGTCAGGCCGCGACGCTTGGGATAGGTGTCATGGCGGCCCTGCAGCATCATGTTGATCAGCGGGTTCGGGATCGCGGCGACCTCGGCCTCGGCCATCAGGGGCAGCAGTTTCGAGACGTAGTAATTGTCCATCGAATGCATCGAGGTCAGGTGCGAGCCTGCGACGCGGCCCTGCAACCCGTGGCGTACCGTTTCCGCCGCCAAGGTCTCGATATGGCGCGAGAGGGGATCGTCGGTCTCGTCGCAATGCATGTCCACGCGCAGGCCGCGTTCGGCCGCCAGACGGCAGAGCGCCGCGACGGAGCGCGCGCCCTCCTCCATCGTGCGTTCGAAATGCGGGATGCCGCCCACGATCTCGACCCCCATATCGAGGGCACGGGTCAGCGCCGCCTCGGCCTCGGCGCAGCGGTAGAAGCCATCCTGCGGGAAGGCCACCAGTTGCAGGTCGAGATAGGGCGCCACGATCTCGCGCACCTCCAGCAGGGCCTCCACCGTGACGAGGCGCGGGTCCGAGACATCGACGTGGCTGCGCACCGCCATCAGCCCCTTGGAGACGGCGAGGTCGCAATAGCGCACCGCGCGCTCCACCAACGCCTCCCTGGTCAGCGTCGGGCGCAGCTCACCCCAGAGCGCGATGCCCTCCAGCAAGGTGCCCGAGACGTTCATGCGCGGCAGCCCGAGGGAGAGCGTCGCATCCATGTGGAAATGCGGATCGACAAAGGGCGGCGTGACCAGCAGGCCCGCCGCGTCGATGACCTCGCCCGCTTCGGTGGTGATCCCGGCCTCCACGGCGGCGATCCGCCCCCCGGTGATGCCGATGTCGAGCCCGGTGCGGCCGTCGGGAAGCGTGGCGTTGCGGATCAGCAGGTCGAACATCGGCGGGGTCCTTGTCTTGCGCCGTCCCTCTCGGGGACACAGGCCGAACCCTAGGGGCGGCGGCGGGCGGTGTCACCTCTGCCGCGACGGCGTCATGAGGATTGCACCCGGGGCTGCCTGCGTCGTGGTCACCGGGCGATCGCGGGACGCCCTGCCCTCTGGTCAAATGCCACCGGGACGCTAGGCTCCCTCCCATGTGTGGCCGTTTCGTAGACCCCAACCTGCGCGGAACCGAGTTCGAGCATTCCGAGCTGAGGATCGACCCGATCCCCCGTCGCTTCAACGTGAAGCCGACGCAGGACGTGCTGCTCTTCGCCAAGCCCGAGCTGGTGGCCTATTACGCCCGCTGGTGGCTGGTGCCTTCGTGGTACAAGGGCGAGCTGAAGGAGTGGAAGGCCACGACCTTCAACGCCCGGATCGAGGAAGCGGCGCAGAAGCCCACCTTCCGCGCGGTCTGGCGTCATGGCCGCTGCCTGATCCCGGCGGGGGCCTACTACGAATGGACCGGCGAGACGGGGGCGAAGCAGCCCCATCTGTTCAGCGCGGCGGGCAACGAGGAGACGCTCTGGTTCGCGGGGCTGGCCTCGCGCTGGAACGAACTCCTGACCTGCACGATCCTGACCCGCGCGGCCAATGCGGACGTGGAGGCGATCCACCACCGGATGCCGGTGATCCTGAACGCCGAGGAACGCGATGCCTGGCTGGGCGGAACGGAGGAGACGGACCTGCTGGGGGCCGAGACCCGGTTGCGGCATCACCCGGTGGCGCGGTTCGGCATGAAGGACGACGGGCCGGAGCTGATCGAACCGGCGGAGTGAGGGATGATAGAGGTTCACCTGCCTCCTCGAAGGGACACGTGCCAACCAGCCCTGATCAAACGCCCGCATGAACCCTCACGCCATGCCCCGCAAACCTCAAGCAATGCCCCGCCCGGCCTCGGGCCGGGCAGCGCCGACCCGCCCCCCGTCGCCATTGGGGCTCGGACCAATGGCGCCCCAGTAGCGACCGGCGCTTATGCGCCACCCCGCGGGACGGCGCTGCCCTTCGTGGTAGCGACAGAGCGCAAAGTGGCGGCTTAACCGCCGCGCTACTGTCACCTGCCCCTGACGTGACTTCCCTGCCCGTCGCGCTTGATGGTCGTCGCAGCCCACTTTGCCTACCGCAACTGCCAACCAGTTCCCGGCAGGCTCACAGAAGAACGAAGGCTCCTCGCAGTTCGGCTCCCGAACCACGCCGGACTTCAAGGCACCACCCCCTCAAATATCCAGCCGCAGCCCCGTCTTCACCCGGTCCATCGACACCATCGTGCGGAATTTCTTCACATTGCCCGACCCGAAGAACACCCGGCGCGTGAACTCCTCGTAGGCGGGCATCGAGGCCACGCAGACCACCAGCACGAAATCCGTCTCGCCGGTCACGTAATGGCACTGCTGCACCTCCGGAGCCTCGCGGAAACTGCGCTTGGCCGCGTCGATCGCATCCGGCGTCTCGCTCACCAGTTCCACCGTCACGATGATCGTCAGCGGCAGGCCCACCGCCTCGCCCGAAACCTGCGCCACGTTGGCCGCGATGACGCCCTCGGCCTCCATCCGGCGGATGCGACGCTGCACCGAAGGTGCCGAGAGGTTCACCGCCGCGCCGATCTCGCGCTGCGGCATCTGGTTGTTCTCCTGCAAAAGCCGCAGGATGGCACGGTCGTAATCGTCGAGAGGCGTCATGGACATTCACCGCAGGGCATCGGGATGCAAGAAACTTGCACGATCCCGATGGAAATTCAGCCCCTTTTTCGGGCGAGACGAAATATCCTTGCGACACCACCCGATTCAAGGAGCCTCGCGTGACCTACCTGCCCAACCGCCTGCCCGCCCATGGCCAGCCCCTCGATCCCCGCGACGCCGCGATTCTCGGCCCCGAGGGCGCGGCCCGGATCGCCCGCGTGCTGGCCCTGCGCGAGAACGGCGGCGCCACGCCGCTGATCGCCCTGCCCGGCCTCGCGGCAGAGCTCGGCATCGGCGCGCTGCATCTCAAGGACGAGGGCCAGCGGCTGGGGCTCGGCTCCTTCAAGGCGCTCGGCGGGGCCTATGCGCTGATGATGCTGGTCCTTGAGGAGGCCTCCCAACGGCTGGGCCGCGAAGTCGCGGTCGAAGAGCTCTTCTCGGACGAGGTGAAGGCCGTGGCCGCCACCATGACCTTCGCCTGCGCCACGGACGGCAACCATGGCCGCTCGGTCGCGCAGGGCGCGCAGCTCATGGGCGCGCGCTCGGTGATCTTCGTGCATGGCGGTGTCAGCCAGAACCGGGCCGACGCCATCGCCGCCTATGGCGCCGAGATCCGCTGGGTCGACGGCACCTATGACGAGAGCATCGTGGAAAGCGCCCGCGTCTCCGAGGCCGAGGGCTGGACCATCGTCTCCGACACCTCCTGGGACGATTACGAGGTGATCCCCGGCCTCGTCATGCAGGGCTACGTGGCGCTGATCGCCGAGTCGCTCGCCGCCCTCGACACGCCCCCGACCCATGTCTTCCTGCAGGCAGGCGTGGGCGGTTTCGCGGCCGCCGTGGCCGGGCACCTCGCCCTCGTGCTGGGGGACGGCCGCCCCTGCGCCATCGTCACCGAACCCGCCCGCGCCGCCTGTCTCTACGAGAGCGCGAAACAGGGCCGCGTGGCCAAGGTGGGCGAGGATGAGCCCACCGTCATGGCGATGCTGGAATGCTACGAGCCCTCGCCGCTGGCCTTCCGCGTGCTGGAACGCTGCGCCGACGGCTTCCTGACCGTGCCCGAGGAGGCCGCGACCGAGGTCATGCGCCGCCTTGCCGCCCCGGTGGCAGGCGACCCGGCCGTGGTGGCGGGCGAAAGCGGCGGCGCGGGGCTTGCGGGCCTCGTCACCCTGCTGCGCGATGCGGAAGGAGCCAAGGCCGCGGGCCTCGGGCCGCAGTCCCGCGTTCTGGTGATCAACACCGAGGGCGCGACCGATGCGGCGCTCTACGAGCGGATCGTCGGCAAGACCCCCGCAGAGGTGGTGGCCGAGGTGGCAGCATGACCCCTGCGCTCGACGGCGCGCGGCTGATCGCGCGGCTGGAGGAACTGGGTGCCACGGGCCGCGACGCGGAAGGCCGGCTGATGCGGCTGGCGGGCACCGAGGCCGACCGCGCCGGGCGCGATCTCTTCTGCCGCTGGCTGGAGGAGGCCGGGCTGGAGATCCGCGTGGACCAGATCGGCAATATCATCGGGCTCTGGTCACCCGAGGGCGCGACCGGCGCGCCGCTGGTCATGGGCTCGCATATCGACAGCGTCATCGACGCAGGGATCTACGACGGCTGCACCGGCGTGCTGGCCGGGCTCTCGGTCATCGAGGCGCTGAAGGCCGCGGGGACCCGCCCGGCACGGCCCGTGGCGGTGGTGGCCTTCACCAACGAGGAAGGCGTGCGCTTCCACCCGGACATGCTGGGCAGCCTCGTGGCCTGCGGCGACATGTCGGTGGAGGAGGCCCGCGCGACCGTGGGCACCGACGGTGCGACGCTGGGGGCCGAACTGGCGCGTATCGGCTATGCCGGGGAGGTCGCGCCCACGGCGCTCAAGCCCCATGCCTACCTCGAACTCCACGTCGAACAGGGCCCGGTGTTGGAAGCCGAGGGGCTGCGCCTTGGCGCGGTGGAGAACCTGCAAGGCATCTCGTGGCAGAAGATCACCCTCACCGGCGCGGCCAACCACGCGGGCACCACGCCGATGCGCCTGCGTCTAGACGCGGGCGTGGCGGCGGCGCGGATCATGACCCACCTGCAAACGGCCGCGCGCGGCTCGGACGGTGGCGTGGCCACGGTGGGCACGCTCTCGCTCTCCCCCGGTGCGATCAACGTGATCCCCGCGCGGGCCGAGATGACGGTGGACCTGCGCCACCCCGATGCCGGGACGCTGCGCAGGCTGGAGGCCGGTCTGGCCGCGCTGCTGGACGAGATCCGGGCCGAGGGCTTCACGGTCACCACCCAGAGCCTCGCCCGGTTCGAGCCGGTGGTCTTCGACCCCGCCATCGTCACCGCCATCGAGGCCGCCGCCGGGGCGCGTCAGCTCTCCTGCCGCCGGATGACCTCGGGCGCGGGCCATGACGCGCAGATGATGGCGCGCATCGCCCCCACGGCGATGATCTTCGTCCCCTCCAAGGGCGGGATCAGCCATTCGCCGCTGGAAGACACCGACCCCGCCGACATCGTGGCCGGGGCCGAGGTGCTGCTGGACGTGGCACGGGGCCTGATCTCGTGAGCCGCGAGGCCCTCCACGCCCGGATGACTGCCTGGCGCCACGACCTGCACCGCCACCCGGAGGCAGGTTTCGAGGAGCACCGCACCGCCGCCTTCGTGGCCGAGACCCTGCGCGGGCTTGGTCTCGAGGTGGTCGAGGGCGTGGGCGGCACCGGCGTGGTGGGCACGCTCCGGCGCGGCACGGGCAACCGGGCCGTCGCCCTGCGCGCCGACATGGACGCGCTGCGGATCACCGAGGCGACCGGCCTGCCCCATGCCTCCGCCACGCCCGGACGGATGCACGCCTGCGGCCACGACGGTCACACCGTCATGCTGCTGGGGGCGGCGGAGCTGCTGGCGACCGAGGGTGGCTTCGACGGCACGGTGCGCTTCCTGTTCCAGCCCGCGGAGGAATGGGGGCAAGGGGCACTCGCCATGCTGGACGATGGCCTGCTGGAGCGCTTCCCCTTCGACGAGGTCTATGGCCTGCACAACATGCCCGGCCTGCCGGTGGGCCATGCCGAGACCCGTCCCGGGGCGATCATGTCGGCAGAGGATATCTTCGAGATCACGCTCACCGGTCAGGGGGGCCATGCCTCGCGCCCGGACTGGGGCCGCGAGGTGATGGTGCCCGCCTGTGCCCTCGTGCTGGAATTGCAGACCATCGTGGCACGCCGCCTTGCGCCCTCCGAGACCGCCGTCGTCTCGGTCACGGAGCTGCTCACCGATGGCACCCGCAACGCCCTGCCCGGCACGGCGCGGGTGCTGGGCGACTGTCGCAGTTTCGCGCCCGAAACCTCGCAGCAGATCGAGGCGGAGATGCGCCGGATCGCGGAAGGCATCGCCCTGACCCATGGCATCGAGACCCGCGTGGACTACCGGCGCGAATTCATCCCCACGCTCAACGATCCCGACCTTGCGGCGCAGGCGCTGGAGGCGGCTGCCGGGGTCTCGACCCGGGCCGCGCTGCGCCCCGAGCCGATGACCGGATCGGAGGATTTCGCCCGCTTTCTCGCCCATGTGCCGGGATGTTTCCTCTTCATCGGCAACGGCGAGGATTCGGCCCCGCTGCACGCTCCGACCTACGACTTTGCCGACGCCGCGTTGCCGCACGGGGCCGCGCTGCACGCGGCCATCGTGCGCAAACGGCTGCCCACGGGGTGAGATCGCCCAAAAGCGACACAACATGTCGCTTTTGTTGGCAAAACTGCCGCAAAGTCATCCTCAATTCCAATAAGAACGTCCGTTCGCATTGGCGCGGATGACACAAAATCATTCTCCCCATACCCTCATATCGGGAATATATTCCCGCCACCTCCGGCCCGAACAGCTGAACCCGGGCAGACCGTCCCGGTTTGCCTCCTTTTCAGGACTTGAACCCCCACACGGAGTGTTATCTACCGCCGCACAGGGAGGAGGCCGGACGAGTTTACAGGATACGGATGGCCGAAAATCAGATCACCGGTGCCGGGATCACCTTCGAGGACGTGGGGAAGGCTTTCCCCCAGAAAGGTGGCGGCACCGTCAACGCACTGGAAAATGTCACTCTGACCGTCGAACCCGGCACGATCACCGGGATCATCGGCCGGTCGGGGGCTGGGAAATCGACGCTGCTGCGGATGGTGAACGGGCTGGAACAGCCTACCACTGGCACCGTCACCGTGGCGGGCCACGATGTCGGCCGCGCGGGCGCGGCCGAGTTGCGCCGCATCCGGCGCGACGTGGGGATGATCTTCCAGCACTTCAACCTGCTGTCGTCGCGCACGGTCTACGAGAACGTGGCCCTGCCGCTGGAAATCGCGGGCACCCCTGCCCGCGAGATCAAGGGCCGGGTCGATGACCTCGTGGCGCGCGTCGGGCTGGAACAGCTGGCGAAGCGCTATCCCGCGGAGCTTTCCGGCGGGCAGAAGCAGCGTGTCGGCATCGCCCGGGCGCTTGCGACGCAACCCAAGGTGCTGCTCTCGGACGAGGCGACCTCGGCGCTCGACCCCGAGACGACGCAGACCGTGCTGGAGCTGCTGGCGGACATCAACCGCGACCTCGGGCTGACGATCCTGCTGATCACCCACGAGATGGCCGTGGTGCGCGACATCGCCTCCCACGTGGCGGTGATCGACGGCGGGCAGATCGTGGAACAGGGCGCGACCTACGACATCTTCACCGCCCCGCAGCATCCGACCACGCGCTCCTTCCTCTCGGGCGTGACCGGCGTCACCCTGCCCCGCTTCATCGCGGACCAGATGAGCGCCACGCGGCCCGGGACGGCTTCGCGCGAGGTGATCCGCATCACCTTCGTCGGCGAGAACGCGACCGACCCGCTGCTGGCGCGGATGAGCGAGGAACTGGGCCTTCAAGTCAACATCCTCGCCGGTGCCATCGAGGAGATCGGCACCCGGCCCTTCGGCAACCTGCTGATCTCGGTCGAGGCCGACCGGGCCGATCAGGCGCGCGCCTACCTGCAACAACACGATCAGCGGACGGAGGTGCTGGGCTATGTCGGCTAATCTCATCAACATGCTGATGGAAGCGACCTGGCAGACCATCTACATGGTCGCCGTCGCCACCGCGATCGGGGCCGTCTTCGGCATCCCCATCGGCGTCTTCCTCGCCTGTTCCCAACGCGGAGAGCTGCTCTCGGCGCCGATCGTGAACAAGGTGCTGGGGGTCATCGTGAACGCCACCCGCTCGGTGCCCTTCATCATCCTCGTGGTCTCGATCATCCCGGTGACGCGCTTCATCGCGGGCACCTCGATCGGCACCACGGCGGCCATCGTGCCCCTCACCATCGCCGCGATCCCCTTCATCGGCCGTCTGGTCGAGAACGCGATCCGCGAAGTCGACAGTGGGCTTATCGAAGCGGCCCGCGCCATGGGTGCGACGCCGATGCAGATCATCCGCAAGGTGCTGATCCCCGAGGCCCTGCCGGGCATCACCCTCGGCCTCACGCTCGCCGTGGTGTCGCTGATCGGCTACTCGGCCATGGTCGGCGCCGTGGGCGGCGAAGGCCTGGGCGATCTCGGCATCCGCTATGGTTACCAGCGGTTCATGCCCTCGGTCATGCTGGCCGTGGTCGTCATCCTCATCGTCATGGTGCAGCTGGTCCAGACCGCGGGCGAATTCCTCGCCCGGCGCGTCGACAAGCGGGCACCGCGCAACCGGGGCCGCTGAGGCCCCGCCCCTTTCTCATACGCATCGCCAGAAGGAGACCTCCCATATGCTGCGTCTGATCACCCTCACCTCGGCCCTCGCCCTGACGGCCACCACCGCCCTTGCCACCGACATCCGCGTCGGCGTGTCCCCCGGCCAGCACGGCGAGATCATGGAAGAAGTCGCCAAGATCGCGGCCAAGGACGGCCTGAACATCGACGTGGTCGAATTCTCCGACTACGTGGTGCCGAACCAGGCGCTTGCCGATGGCGACATCGAGGCGAACAGCTTCCAGCACCGCCCCTACCTCGAGCGCCAGATGGCCGACCGCGGCTTCGACCTCGTCGAAGTGGGCACCACCATCAACACGCCGATGAGCCTCTACTCGAACGAATTCAAATCGCCCGAGGAGATCCCCGACGGTTCGACCATCGGCATCCCGAACGACCCGACCAACGGCGGCCGCGCCCTGCTGGTGCTGCAACAGAAGGGCCTGCTGACCCTGGCCGAGGGCGTGGGCCTCGTGCCCACCGTGCTCGACATCGCGGAGAACCCCCGCAACATCAAGATCCAGGAACTGGACGCGGCACAGCTGCCCCGCTCGCTGGATGACCTCGACGCCGCGATGATCAACACCAACTACGCGATCGCCTCGGGCCTCGACCCGGTGAACGATGCCATCGCCACCGAAACCGACAGCCCCTACGTGAACATCATCGTCGTCCGCAAGGGCGAGGAGAACGAGCCCTGGGTGAAGCCGCTGGTGGACGCCTACCACTCGCCCGAGGTGAAGAAGTTCATCGAGGACAAGTACAACGGCACCGTGCTGACCAGCTGGTAAGCCGCTGATCCCTTGGGGGATCGGAGACGAGAGGCCGCGCCGGGACATCCGGGCGCGGCCTTTTTCGTGCCCGCGGCCCTGGGATGGCTGCGCCACGCCCCGGATGGGGCCGTGCCGCGTCGCCCGGCCCTCCGGCGCCAGCAGGTGCGATGCCCCCGGCAGCGGTGGGCTGCGCGCGCCGGGGCGGTCGGCTCAGCCCTTCAGGCTGCGCCAGAGGCTCAGCACCATGTCCGAGAGATCGCCCATCCGGGCCGCCACGTGCTCGCGTGCCAGCCCGCCCTCACCCGCCCGGTCGAGCCGGTCGAGCAGCCGCATCAGCCGGCGGCGATGGGTGCCGGTCAGCACCTGCAGCGGATCGGCGACAAGCCCCGCGAAGGTCGTCACCAGCGAGGCCGAGAGCGCCAGTACCACCCCGGTCAGCACCACCTCCAGCCCGCTGGGGCGGGCGGGGAAGACGCTGTACCAGAGCCCCCCGGCCCATTGCCCAAGCGGGAAGTTGTCGATGAAGAAGGCCTGCGTGCGCATCTCGGCCACCGGCGCGGCCAGGGACAGGACGCCCGGCGTCGCGGCGTGGAAGACCAGCAGCCCGGCGCAGAGCACGATCAGCGTGGTGGTGATCTCGGCCACCGCGTTGCGCACCTCGGCGTAGTCGCGCACGGCCAGTTCTATTGCGTCGCGCGGGGCGGCGGGGCGCGCGGGCCCCAGCCCCTCGATCATCGTCAGGACATCCGCCTTCACCCGCGCCGCCACGCTGGTTTCCAGCATCATCCGCCGCGCCGCCAGCCACCGGCCCGCGCGTTTCAGCCCGATCGCGGACAGGCCAAGCGCCAGCAGCCGCACCACGAGGTAGAGCGGGGCTAGCACCACGTTCAGCGGCGCCCGCAGCAAGTCCGCCCCGAGGGCAGCGCGGTGCAGGCGCAGCGTGCCCACCGGGCCGAAGCGGCGGCGGGCGAAGGCGCGGGTCGCCGTCTGGCGGGGCTCTGTCACGGTCTGGTCGGGTTCTGGCATCGCAGGCCCACTCTGGTCCTTCCCCGGTCCGAGGTCGAGGGCCATCCTGCGATGGTCTGGTTGACGGCAGGTGACGGCCGCGCCTTTTCGCCGATGTGGCGAATAGCACGGATCGCCGGGCCGCCCGCTCCCGCGCCGGGGGCTTGGGTCCTCCGGCACGCCCCTCTCACCAGGGACGCGCCACCACGAAGGGACGATGATCGTCGCCCTTGCCGGCGTGGTTCTCGGTCAGTTCCAGAGCGAAGTCGGCGTCGTGAAGCGCGTCCTCCAGCCCGTCGACGCTGAAGGAAGCCACGTGGGGCGCCTTGCCCACGGCCTGCATCACCGGGATGACGAGGCCCCGGATCAGCGGGTTCATCTCGCGCAGGCAGGGCGTCTTGGAGATGAAGACCCCGCCCGGCGCCAGCAGCTTGGAGATCACCGCCAGCGTGCCCGGCAGATCGCGCACGAGGTGCAGGTAGTTGAACCCGAGGATCACGTCGAAGGGCCCCTCCTGCGCCATGTCCTGCACGGTGCCCGCCTCGAAGGAGAGCCCCGGCACCGGGCTTTCGGCCAGCCGCTGGTTGCCGATGCGGATCATCTCGGGCGAGAGGTCGGTGGCGATATACTCGGCCACGTCGCCCGCCAGTTGCAGCGCGGTGGAGCCGGTGCCGCAGCCCAGTTCCAGCACCCGCGCGCGGGGATGCAGGTAGCCGCGCGTGCGTTCCAGCGTCCGCGCATAGGCGGCGGGATCGGCCACCGGCTGACGGGCGTAACGGGCGGAAAGCCGGTCCCAGAAGCGGGCATCGCGGCTCTCGGCGGCGGGGGGCATGACGGGGGGCATCATGGGGGCGGTGGTCGAGGCTGTCATCGGGGGTCTCCTTTCACCACCTGAAATAGCCATATGCAGATAATCGGTAAATTGCGGAAATTCGCAGGTATGATATACGCAGGCGCATGATCACGCCTGACTGGAACCTGCTGCGCGCCTTTCACGCCACCGCCACCCATGGCTCGCTCTCTGCGGCCGCGCGGGCGCTGCGGCTGACGCAGCCCACGCTGTCGCGGCAGGTGCAGGCGCTGGAGGAGGACCTCGGCGTGGCGCTCTTCGAACGGATCGGCAAGCGGCTGGTCCTCACCGAGACCGGGCGCGCCCTGCTCGACCACGTGGGCCCCATGGGCGAGGCGGCGCAGGCCGTGGCGCTTGCCGCCAGCGGGCGGTTGCAGGACATGACCGGACGGGTGCGGATCTCGGCCTCGGACACGGTGGCGACCTTCCTGATGCCGCCGCTGCTGGAGACGATCCATGCCGCCGCCCCGGGGCTGGTGCTGGAACTCTGGTCCCAGAACAGCCTGAGCGACCTGCACCGGATGGAGGCCGACATCGCCCTGCGCCATGCCGCCCCCGACCGTCCCGGGCTGAGCGGCCGGCAACTGCGCGGCAGCCGGGCGCGGTTCTACACCTCGCGCGACTGGATCGCCCGGCACGGCACGCCCGCCACCCCGGCCGACCTGCCGCCTGCCGCCCTGCTCGGCTTCGACGATGCGGAGCGGTTGGCGGGCTACCTCACCGGCCTCGGCTTCCAGATCGCGGCGGAGGATTTCCGCCTTGTCTCCAACTCCTCGCTCGTGGTGCTGGAGATGGTCCGGCGCGGCATGGGCGTGGCGCCCTTCCTCGACGAGATCGTGGCCGATGACCCGCGCCTGGTGCCGCTCTGGCCCGATCTGGCGATCCCGGTGCCGCTCTGGCTGGTCAGCCACGAAGGGTTGCAGGCCAGCCCGCGCATCCGCCTCGTGCTCGACATGCTGGCGGAGGGGCTGGGGGCGGCCTGACCGCACAGACAGATGCCGACAGGTTCCGACAGCGCCCTGCGCGGGCCTTCCGCGCGGCGGGCCGTGGCAATTCTACACCGTAATGGCAGCTTTGCGCCGATCCCCTCCAGATGCCTCTGGCCCCTGCCCGCGCCGGGGCTAACGTGGCGCCGATAATCAGTAGAGGAGATCGTTCATGCCCTTCGACAGCACCGGCCCCGCGACGCCCACCCAGCTGGTGGATGACGCCCGCACCCGGGTGACCCGCTGGGATTTCGCCCCCGGCAACACCACCGGCTGGCACAAGCACGAGATGGATTATGTCATCGTCATCCTGACGGACGCCAAGATGGCCTATGAGCAGAACGGCGAGGTGATCGAGCGCGAGGTGAAGGCCGGCGACACCTATGCCCGCGGCATGGGGATCGAACACGACGTCTTCAATCCCGGTCCGGGGATGCTTTCCTTCATCGAGGTCGAACTGAAGGACTGAGCCCCCTCACGCCCTCCGCCGCGCCCGCCGTTTCGGCAGCGGCGCGGTGGTCCAGAGCAGGCAGGCGATGATCAGCCCGACGCCGGTCCAGCCCATCGGCGGCAGCCGCTCTCCCACCACCAGCACCGCCAGCACCGCCGCCACCACCGGCTCGAACAGCGTGATCGTCGTGGCCATGCTGGTCGTCACCCGCGCCAGCCCCGCGCCGAAGGCGATGTAGCCCAAGAACATCGGCACCAGCGCCATGTAGAGCCCCACGGCAAGGTTCTGCGCGGAGGCGAGGAAGGGCGCGCCCGTGGCCAGGAGCACCGGCATCAGCAGCACCGCACCCACCCCCAGCATCGCGCCCATGGCCGTGCGCGACGGCAGGCCCCGCTGCATCATCCGCCGGGCGGCCCAGGAGTAATGGGCATAGGTCGCCCCCGCCACCAGCCCCAGCAGCACGCCGAGCGGCACGTTGTCGGGGATAACGTGGCCCGTGCCTTCGGCCATGGCCAGCAGGGCCATGCCCGCGATGCCGATGGCCGCGCCGGAGGTCCAGCGCAGGGTCAGGCGGATGCCGTCGAAGCGGTTCTCGATCAGGGCCGAGATCAGCGGCGCGGAGCCGATGGAGATCACCGTGCCGATGGTCACCCCCGCCAGCCGCATGGAGGCGTAGAACGCCAGCGGATAGATCATGACCGAAAGGCCCCCCGCCAGCAGGAGCGGCAGCTGCGCCTTGAGCGAGGCCGCGTGTCGCCGGATGCCGCCCGCGGCCATCGCCGCCTGCAACAGCCCGCCAAAGCCCATGGCCGCCGCGCCGATCGCCACGGCGGGCACATCGGGCGCAAAGGTCGCCGCCGTGCCGGTGGTGCCCCATGCGGTGGCCGCGAGCAGGCAGAAGACCGCGCCGAGGATCAGCCCGCTGTCGGGCTGGGAGGTCGGCGCGTGGGTCTGGGGATCTGGCATGGCGGCTCCGGGGTCAGAGCCCCCGGTCTAGCGATTGCATCGGGGGCGTCAATGCGCAGGGGACGCGGGCCGGCAGGGCAAGGCCTGCACGCCGCCCCTACCGCCCGGCGTTCCGCTGCCCTAGTCTGCCCGCGACCTGACGGCCCCAGAAGGAGACAGACTTGGCCAAGACCATTCACAGCATGATCCGCGTTCTCGACGAGGCGCGCTCCCTCGCCTTCTACCGCGAGGCCTTCGGGCTGGAGATCGCCGACCGGCTCGATTTCCCCGAATTCACCCTCGTCTACCTGAGCAACCCGGAGAGCGAGTTCGAGCTTGAGCTGACCATCAACAAGGACCGGACCGAGCCCTATGACCTTGGCGACGGCTATGGCCACCTTGCCGTGTCGGTCGAGGATCTGGAGGCGGAACACGCGCGCTTCGAAGCCGCGGGCCTTGCGCCGCGCAAACTGGTCAGCTTCGCCCCGGCGGGCGAGGTGATCGCGAAGTTCTTCTTCGTGGCCGATCCCGACGGCTACCAGATCGAAGTGCTGGAACGCGGCGGCCGCTACAAGTGAGTAGTCGAAAGGGCCGGCGGCGCGCAGGTGCCGCCGGACCTGCTGACCCGGACCAGCCGGGCCAGATCAAACGGACCAAGACACCGGGATCAGGATGACGGAGCCGGTCAGGTCGGGCGCAATCCAACGCGCCTGATCCGACAGGCCCGGATCACCGGGCCCGCAGCACGGGCCTCGGATCAGGCGGTTCGGGCCGAACAGGCCGGATCAGACCAGTGCCAGTTTCCGGGCCTCGGTGACGAAGGCCTCGTACTGCGCCTCGGGCACGAAACGCCCGCCGGTGGCCCAGACCACATGCACCACCTGCGCCGGGTCGACGCCCGCGAGGTGCTGCGCCCGGAAACCCGCGGCATCATCGGAGAGCATCACCATCTCCGGCCCGCGGAAGGCGGAGGCGGCGGAGGGCTCCAGCTTCTCGCCCATCAGGTCGTGGGTCTTCAGCAGGTAGGTGAAGAGCGTGTCGTCGCCCACGGTGAAGGCCCCGGCGAGGCGCTCCTCCATCCGGCCTGCCACGAAGTCCGAGAAGGTCGCAACGGCCATGCCGTCGGCCTCGGTCTTGTTGGTCAGGCCCACGTCGTAGACCGTCTTGTACTTGCCCTTGTAGGCCAGCCGTACGAGGCCCGAGGGCGCCTGCACCGGCTCGCAGAAGAAGCCGTGCACGTTCGGCCCGAACACCGCCCGCAGCCCCTGCGCCGTGCCGCCGGGGGCACCGCCCACCCCGCAGGGCAGGTAAACCATCAGCGGACGCTCCGGCCCGATCTCGATGCCTTGGGCGGCCAGTTCCTCGGCCAGTTCGGCGGCCGAGGCGCTGTAGCCCCGGAAGAGCGTCGGGCTGTCCTCGTCATCGACGAAGTGGCACAGCGGGTCGAGCGCCGCCGCATCGCGGGCGGCGGCCACGGCGGCGGTATAGTCGCTGGCGTGCTGGATCACGCTGACGCCGAGGTCGGTCAGGCGCTTGACCTTCCAGGCCTTGGCATCCGCCGACATGTGCACCACGGCCCGGTAGCCGAGCGCTCGGGCGGTGATGCCGACGCTGAGGCCGAGGTTCCCGGTGGAGCCCACGGACATGGTGCGGGCGCGGAAGAAGTCCCGCATCTCCGGACGCGCCAGCTTGGCGGCATCTTCGCCCTCGGCCAGAAGGCCGGCCTCGCGGGCCTGTGCGATAGCGGTGGTCACCACCTCGAAGAGGCCGCCGCGCGCCTTGACCGAGCCTGCGACCGGTAGGTCGTTGTCGGCCTTCATGAAAACGCTGCCCGGCACGCGCGCGGGCAACACGCCCTCCGGCACGGGAACAAGCCGCGAGCGGATGCGCCCCTCGGGGCCGGTTTCCGGGAAGAGCGCGGCCAGAAGGCCCGCCGCCGCATCCCAGTCGGCCAGCGCGATCTTCAGCTCGGCCTGGGCCTGCGGGTCCTCTGCCGGGCGATAATCGGGGTTGGACCAGACCTGTGGGCGGGCGGCCCCGAGGGCCTCGAGAAGAGCATCGGACATGGCGGGCTTCCTGTAGTTCCACCGGCGGTGAGCGACGCCGGGCTTCCCCTCACCTGTGCCGGGGTTGGGCCGCCACTGCAACCATTTATCCCCCGAAAGGTGGCCCCCCGTCGCGTCGCCAAGGACAAGACGTCGGTGCAATGTGCGCCCCTCAACCCAAAGGAGAACCGCCACAAATTTACGCGCCCCACCCGGCAGCGGAGGCGGAATTGTCCCGCGACGGCGACATTGACGACAATCGACCATGGACCTTTCCCGCCGCTTGTCCTGTCTTGAGCCCGCGACGGGAGGCGCAGCCGAGGAACGAACGGAGCGACGGCAATGACGGAAGACTATGACGTGATCGTGGTGGGCGCAGGCTCGGCCGGGGCGGCGCTGGCCGGACGGCTGAGCGAGGACCCGTCGATCCGGGTGCTGCTGCTGGAGGCGGGCCGCGACTGGCGCGCCGACGAGGCGCCCGAGGCCGCGCGCTCTGCCAATATCATGCCCTTCATGCACCAGCCCGGCCACCAGCAGGACTGGCAATGGCCCGGCGTGCAGAGCCGCCGCACCGCCGCGCAGGAGCCCAAGCACTACTGGCGCGGGCGCGGGCTCGGCGGCTCCTCCCTCGTCAACGCGCAGATCGCCATCTGGGGCGTCGGCGCGGCCTTCGACGCCTGGGAGGCGATCGGCTGCGAGGGCTGGGGCGCCAGGGACGTGCTGCCGCTCTTCGCCCGGATGGAAGACGATCCCGAGATGGCGCAGACCAACTACCACGGTCAGGGCGGGCCGATCCCGATCTACCGCGCGCCCGAGGAGACCTGGGGCCCGGTGGACAAGGGGCTGCGCGATGCCTCGCTGGCGGCGGGCTATCCGCTGAACCGCGACCTGAACGCGCCGGAGGGCGAAGGCTTCTCCAACTACCCGATCAACAGCCGCGGGCTGAAGCGGATCACCACCAATGACGGCTACCTCGAACCGGCGCGGGAACGGGAGAACCTGACCATCCTCGGCGGGGCGCTCGTCGACAAGGTCGTGCTGGAGGACGGGCGCGCCACCGGGCTGCGGGCCAAGGTGGGCGGTGACTGGCAGGTGTTCCGCGCCGGTGAAATCGCGCTCTGCGCCGGCGCCGTGCATTCGCCTGCGATCCTCATGCGCTCGGGCCTCGGGCCGTCGATGCACCTGCGCGACCACGGCATCGCCTGCCTGCGCGAGATGCCCGACGTGGGCCGCCATTTCATGGATCACCCCGTGATCCGGGTGAAGATCACGCTGAAGCCCGAGCACCGCACCACCGATCCCGACCAGCGCCACACCAACAGCTGCCTGACCTATTCCTCGGGCCTCGGCGAGGGCGGCGTGCGCGACATGATCATGATCGGCTTCAACCACCGCAACATCGACGGGACGGATGCGCCGAACGATTTCGGCGCCATCGGGATCGGGCTTTACGATGCCTTCTCGCGCGGGGCCGTCACGCTGACCTCCGCCGCCCCCGAGGCCGATCCCCAGATCGAGGAGAACATGCTGGCCGATCCGCGCGACCGCATCCGCCTGCGCGACGGGGTGCGGCGCGTCTATGCGCTGTCGAAACAGCCCGGGCTGGCAGAGATCGCCGAGAGCTTCACCATGGGCGACACCGCGCTGACGCTGGAGGAGGCCGTGGCGCTGTCCAATGACGCCCTCGACACATGGATGCTGGAGAATGCGACCGACATCCAGCACGCCGCGGGCACCTGCCGGATGAGCGCCTATGCCGATCCCACCGGCGTGGTGAACCCGGACCTGACCGTGAAGGGCGTGCCGGGGCTGCGGGTGGCCGATGCCTCGATCATGCCGATGGACTGCCGCGCCAATACCCACATGACCTGTGTCATGATAGGGGAATGGCTGGCCGACAAGATGAAGAGCGCGCGCTAATCCCCTGCCCTGCCATCTCTTTCCGACAACAGGCCAAGAGGTGACAGGCTCTGTCCGGGCGGGCTAGACTGGCCCGGACACAGGACCGCACTGACCGCAAGGACACCCCCATGAAATACCACATGATCGCCGATGGCACGACGCCGGTGGCCCCCTTCAGCCATGCGGTTGAGAGCGACGGGCTGATCTGCATCACCGGCCAGATGCCCGACACGCCCGAGGCCCCCGGCGTCCTGCCGGACGGGATCGTGGCGCAGACCAACAACGTGATGACCAACCTCCAGACGATCATGGCAGGCATCGGCCTTGGCTGGGAAAACGTCCTGATGTGCCGGGTTTACCTGACGGAGTTCAAGCGCGACTACGCCGCCATGAACGAGACCTACGCCAGCTGGTTCCCCGAGGACCGGCGCCCGGCGCGGACCTGTGTCGGCGTCACCGGGCTGGCCTATGACGCTCTGGTCGAGATCGACCTGATCGCGAAGCGCTGACCCCGGGCAGCCTTCGGCAGCGCCCCTCGGCGGCGAAAGGCCTGCGCCTGTCGTGGCCCCGGTCTGGCGGCGTCACGATCCCCGCGCGGCGGCCCTCCGCCGCCCCGGATGACGCGCCCCTGAACGGATCGTGAAGCGGTCTTGAAGGGCGCTCCCCGCCTCCATACCTCGATCTCGAACAACAGAGCGAGGCGAGACATGGACGTGAACAGACTTCTCGAAGGGTTTCTCGGATCGGGCGGCGGCCAGAAGCGGTCCGCCTCCGGCACATCCGGGGGTCTTCCCGACGGTCTGCTGGGCGGGGCCACCGCCGGGGGTCTCGCAGCGCTGCTTCTGGGCAGCAAGAAGGGCCGCAAGCTGGGAGGCAAGGCGCTGAAGATCGGCGGCATGGCCGTGGTCGGCGGGCTGGCCTACAAGGCCTATTCCGACTGGCAGGCCAAGAAGACCTCCGGCACCGAGGCCGAGCCGCTGAACCTGCCCAAGCCCCCCGCCGACAGCGGCTTCGACGTGGAGAACGACCACGACGCGGGCGGCGAGGATTTCCGGCTGGCGCTGATGAAGGCGATGATCGCCGCGGCCAAGTCCGACGGTCACATCGACCAGGAGGAACACGCCCGCATCCACGAGCAGATCGGCAACCTCGGGCTGGGGTCTGCGGAGAAATCCGCGCTCTTCGACTATTTCGCGGCCCCTGCCGATCCGGTGGCCGTGGCCCGTCTGGCGCGTACGACCGAGCAGCGGGCGGAGATCTACCTTGCCTCCGCGCTGTCGATCGACCCGGACACGCCGGAGGAGCAGCAGTATCTCGAAAGCCTCGCCGGGGCGTTGCAGATGCCCGAGGGCCTGCGCGGTCACCTCGATCTGGAGGCGCAGGCCGCCCGCCGTCAGGCGGAAGGCTGAGACCTTTGCGGGCGGCAGAAAGCCGCCCCTGCGCGGGCACGCCCCCGCGCCAGAGCCCCCGCACCGCATAAGCGGCCCGCGGGGGTTTCGCTTGAGGTGCTCTTACTCGGAGACCTTCTTCACGAATTCCGACTTCAGCCCCATCTGGCCGATGCCGGGGATCTTGCAGTCGATGTCGTGATCGCCGTCCACCAGACGGATGCCGCGCACCTTGGTGCCGACCTTCACCACCAGAGACGAGCCCTTGACCTTCAGGTCCTTGATTACCGTCACCGTGTCGCCGTCCGCCAGCGGGTTGCCGACGCTGTCGCGCACCTGCGGGCCCTCCTCCTCGCTCGCGGTGGCGGAGAATTCATGCCCGCACTCGGGGCAGATCAGCAGCGCGTCGACCTGATAGACATAGGCGGAGGCGCATTCGGGGCACGGCGGCAGGGTATCACTCATGCCCCAGCCTTTAGGCAGCGCCCTGCCCCCTGACCATATGAAAAACGCCCCGGCCGGGCCGGGGCGACGTTCTGGCGCAGGGCGGTGACGGCACGGGCAGCCCGGGCCGTCACCGCAGTCGCGGTCAGCCGCGTTCGACGATGCGGGCGTAGAGGCCGACCCCGTAGGGGATCGTCTCGTCGTTGAACATGTACTTGGGGTGGTGCGGGTTGAAGCCCGGCCCGTTGCCCACCTGCATGTAGCTGCCCGGCACCTTCTCCATCATGAAGGAGAAATCCTCCGAGCCCATGGAGGCCGGGAAGCCGCGGGCGACCTTCTCGATACCGACGAGGTCCACGGCGGCGGCGGCACTGTCCTCGGTCTCGGCCTCGGCATTGATGGTGGGGGCGAAGATCAGGCGCCAGTCCACCTCGACCGTGCAGCCGAGGCCCGCGGCCACGCCCTCGGCCACCTTGCGGAACTGGGTCTCCAGCTGCTCGCCGATCTCGCGTTTGAAGAAGCGCGCGGTGCCGCCCATCGTCGCCGTGTTGGGAATGACGTTATAGGCGTCGCCCCCTGCGATCTTGGTGATCGAGAGCACGGCCGGCTGGCCCGGCAGCACGTTGCGCGAGACGATGGATTGCGCGGCCGTGGCGATGTGGCAGGCCGCGACAACCGGGTCGATCCCCGCCTGCGGCTGTGCGCCGTGGGCGCCGACGCCGGTCACCTTCACGTCGAAGAAGGCGCCGCCCGCCATGGCGGGACCGTCGCAGATGCCGTATTCGCCCACCGGCATGTTGGGCCGGTTGTGCAGGCCATAGACGCTGTCGCAGGGGAATTTCTCGAAGAGCTTGTCCGCCAGCATGGCAAGCGCGCCGCCCACGCCTTCCTCGGCGGGCTGGAAGATGAAATAGACGGTACCGTCAAAGTTCTTGGTCTCGGCCAGGTACTTGGCCGCGCCGAGCAGCATGGTGGTGTGGCCGTCATGGCCGCAGGCATGCATCACGCCGGGCACGGTCGAGCGGTAGGGAACGTCGTTCTCCTCCTCGATGGGCAGCGCGTCCATGTCGGCGCGCAGGCCCACGGCGCGGTTGCCGGGACGGCCCTGCAGCACGCCCACGACGCCGGTCTGGCCGATGCCGCGATGCACCTCGATGCCCCAGCTTTCCAGCTTCTCCGCCACCAGCGCCGCGGTGCGGTGCTCCTGCAGCCCCAGTTCGGGGTGGGCGTGGATGTCGCGGCGGATGGCGGTCAGCTCATCCTGGTAGCTGCGGATTTTCTCCATCAGGGACATGGGCGGGGCTCCTCTTGCCGTGAGGCCCGCCCGGTGTTGCCTGCGGCGGGCACATGCGTGTCAGGCGCAGGTTTAACGCATCCCGCGGCAGCGTCCACTCCCCTCAAACGCGAAAGCCCCCGCGCCCTTGCAGGGGCACGGGGGCTGCCTGCGGAAAAGGCAGGTCCTTACTGTTCGTTGCGATAGGCCGCGCGGCCCGCGGCCTCGCCGGTGGCAAAGGCGGTGCCCATGACCCGGATCGAGGCATAGGCCATGTCGTCCGCGCCGATCACCCGGCCCGCGAAATAGAGGTTGTCCAGCCCCTTGGCCCGCAGGCAGTCGAGCGGGATATCGGCAAAGCCCTCGCCGCCGATCGGGTGGTAAACCGGCTTGCCCGCGACGGAGTGATCCTCCATCGGCCAGGCGGCGCGGGCCACGCCATCGGGACGACGGCGACCCTTCATAAGGTCCTCTCCCGTCAGTTCGTAGCGCGCGACGGGGTGGCGGCTTTCGCGGATCCCGATCTGCGGCCCGGTCTGGACGAGGTAGGCGTTCTGGAACCCCGGAACCTTGTCGCGCAGCACCTCGACGTAGTCATGGGCCGCCTCGCGCGAGGCGCGCTCTGCCTCGCTGAAGCTGCGGGAGGAGAGATCGGCCATGGGGTGGTCGAACATCATCCACCACATCTCGCCGGTGCGGGGGACGACGGTGAAGATGCCGCCATCCTCCCGCGCCGTGGGATAGGCGCCGGTCTTGTTGTAGTCCCTGAAGGCCGCGATGATCGCGTCCCGGTCGATGGGCACCGACATGTCGCGCCCGCCGATCCGCACCGGGGCCGAGACCGCCTGAAGCTTGCCCTCGGCATTGCCCGTCCGGCAGGGCTGGCCCGCGACGAGCGAGAGGTTGGCATCGCCCGTGGCATCCACGAAGGCCTCTGCCGTGACCCGCTGTCGTCCGTCCATGCCCGCGAGCGTGGCGCTCTCCAGCCGCGAGGCGGTGCGGGTGACGGCGGCGATGCGGGTGTGCAGCAGCACCTCCACCCCGTTCTTGGCCAGCACCCGGTCCATGGCGAGTTTCACCGCCTCCGGCTCCAGCAGGATGATCCAGTTGGAGGTGGTGGGCGACTTGAAGGGTTCGCAATCGAGGCCGAGCGCGCGCAGCTCGTCGAGCAGCAGGTCGGCGACACCGCCCACGGCCTTGATCGGGTCCGGCCCCTGCTGGAAAAAGCCGCAGTAGGCCAGCACCTGCGAGGTGGTGGCCGCCCCGCCGAGGAAGCCGTATTTCTCGACCAGCAGGACCTTGGCCCCCTCGGCGGCAGCGCCGAGCGCCGCCCCGATGCCACCTGCCCCGCCACCGGCGACGATCACGTCATAGGCGCTTTCGGGTTTGCGGCTCATGTCCGCCACCCCAGCACGCGGCGCTCGATCAGCCCGATGGCGCCCGAGGTGATCACCCCGAGCAGCGAGAGGATCACCACACCGGCGAAGAGCCGTTCGAGGTCATAGAGCGAACCGGCTTCGAGGATATAGGCCCCGATGCCGTGCTGCGCGCCCAGCATCTCGGCGGCGACCAGCAGGATGATGGCGATGGCCAGCGAGATCCGCAGCCCCGAGAGGATGCCGGGCATGGCGCCGGGCAGCACGATCTTGCGCACGATGGAGAACCACGACAGGCCGAAGCTCTGCCCCATGCGGATCAGCGAGCGGTCCACGTTGTCCACCGCCCCATAGGTGGCGACGACGGTGGGGGTGAAGGTGCCAAAGGCAATCAGCGCGTATTTAGAAGACTCATCGATGCCGAACCAGATCACGAAGAGCGGCAGCAGCGCGATCTTGGGGATCGGGAAGATCGCGGCCACCACCGGCACGAGGCCCGCGCGGACATAGGAGAAGAGCCCGATCATCACGCCGACGGAGATGCCGACGATGGAGCCCAGCGAGGCACCGACCGCCAGACGGGTCAGCGAGGGCACGAGGTGCTCGAAGAGCTGGCCGGACTTGTAGAGCTGCACCAGCGTCGCCAGCACGTCCGAGGGGCGCGGCAGCGTCAGCGAGGAGATGAACCCGCTGCGGGTGCCGATCTCGATGAAGGCGATCAGGACGACGAAGACGATGGGCGCCATCCAGCGGTGCGGCTTGGCGACGAAGCCACCGCCACGGAAGCGGATTTCCATGGCCTCGGTGGGCGCCGCCGCCGGCGGCGGGGCCGAGTGAAGGGTCGCGTCAGACATCAAGCAGCTCCTCATCTGCGGCACGCGCCTCTTCGCGCATGAGTGTCCAAAGGTGTTTCTGGGTGCGTTCCAGATCGACGTCGGCAAAGCTGCGCTCGGTCAGGGGGCGGTCGATCTCGACCACCTCGCGGATCGCACCCGGGCGGCGCGAGAGCACCACGATCTTGTGCCCGAGGCGGACCGCCTCGTTCAGGTTGTGCGTGACGTAGACGGCGGTGAAGGGCTGCCGGTCCCAGAGCGCGATCAGGTCATCCATCAGCAGCTCGCGGGTCTGGCTGTCGAGCGCGGAGAGCGGCTCGTCCATCAGCATCACGGCGGGGTTCACCGCGAGGGCGCGGGCGATGGCCACCCGCTGCTTCATCCCGCCCGACAGCTGCTTGGGCAGCGCCTTGGCAAAGTCGGACAGCTTGGTGCGGGCCAGCACGTCGGCGATGATCTTGTCGGCCTTCGCGCCGCGGATGCCGTGATCCTCCAGCACCAGCGAGATGTTCCCGCGCACCGAGCGCCAGGGCAGCAGGGCGAAATCCTGGAAGACGTAGGTCAGCGGGTTGAGGCAGCCTTCGGGCGGCTGGCCCATCTGGAGCACGGCGCCCTTGGTGGGGCGCTCCAGCCCGCCGATGAAACGCAGCAGGGTGGACTTGCCGCAACCGGAGGGGCCGACGAGGCAGACGATCTGCCCGGAGGGCACGTCCAGCGTGATGTCACGCAATACCTCGGTCTCGCCATAGTAATGGCTGATGCCGTCTAGTCGGATATCCATGGGGAACTCACTGAGGGTTTGCGGGACGGCACGGGGCCGCCCCGCGGGGTCGTTCGGACGTCAGGCGTCGATGGTTTCGACGTAGCTGGTGTCCACGAAGGTATCGAGGGTGATGTCGTTGGAGATCAGCCCTTCGGACTGCATCCACGCCAGCTGATCCGCCACCGAGGCGGTGTTCAGCGCGGCGCCCTCGTTGAGACGCATCGAGCCGTTGATGATCGACGGCGCGGCCTTCTCGAACTCACGGTCGGAATAGACGTACTGGTGGATGATCTTGACCATCTCCTGGATGGCCTCGTCCCCGTTCGTCTTGTCGACCATGGTGGCGTTGTAGTCGCTGACGCCCATGCCGAAGCCCTTGAGGAAGCTCTCGGTCAGACCGCGCTCGTTGCCCGCGTTCTTCTGCGAGGTGAAGACGGTGGTCACCTGGTAGTTCGGCACCACGTCCGCGACCATGCCGATGGCGTGGACTTCCGGCGCACCGGCGAGCGCCTTGGCGATGTGGGGCACGATGGCCCAGGCATCGACCTGGCCGGACTTGAGCGCGCCGACGATGGCACCGACCTTCTGCAGCGGCACGAATTCCGGGGCGTCGACGCCCGCATGCATCGCGGCCTTGGCGCCCATGTAGTGGAACGAGGAGCCCGCGGTGGTCACGCCGAAGCGACGGCCCGCAAGGCCCTCGATCGAGGTCAGCCCGTCCTGGAACGCCTTGTCCGAGGCCAGGTACATCTGGCCATCGATGCCGGGCTCTTCCGAGAGCGCGCCGCCGATGACCGTGACCGCGCCCTTCTGGGCGAGGTTGATCAGACCGCCGGTGATGGCGGTGACACCGAAGTCCACGTCGCCCGAGGCGATCGCGACAGCCATCGGCTGTGCCGCTTCGAAGAACTTGAGTTCGACATCGAGGCCCGCCTGCTCGAAGTAGCCCCGCTGCAGCGCGATGAAGCTGCCCGAGTGGCTGGTCAGGCTCATGGCACCCACCACGGCCTTGCGGTTCTGCGCCAGTGCCGGTGCGGCAAGGCTGGTGGCCGCCGCGGCGCCCATCAGGCCAAGTGTCTGGCGACGATTGAATTTAGTCATGTAGTCTCCTCCCAGTATAAATCTGAAGTCAGGTAAGGTCCGCCCTTATGTCCTCCTCCTGCAGGGCAAGGGCAAGGTCTCTTTTACGCTGGATAATCGCATCCAGAAGAGCCTCCTGCCGGGCGGCACGGGCGGGGAAATCGACCCGCCCCTCGCGCAGCAGCGCCAGCCGGAACCGGCGCGACTGATTGTAGAACCTGTCCGCCGTCTCGATCAGGCGGGGCGAGCCGCAGGCCGAGAGCAGCGCCGCCGTGAAGGCACGGCAGGCCTCGTCCCATTGCAGCGCGGTGGTGTCGTCGGGGGTCTCCTGAACCACCGCATCGGCACGGGCGAGCATGTGGCCCGCGGCGATCACCGCCGCCTCCCAGTCCACCCCGCCCTGCTCCAGCGAGCGGGCGAAGGCGAGGCGCTCGACCTCGATCCGCATCAAGAGGATGTCCTTCAGGTCATCGGCGGTGGCCGAGGTCACCCGGAAGCCGCGTTGGTTCGTGGCCTCCACCACGCCCTCCGCCACCAGCATCCGCAGCGTCTCACGCATGGAATGGCCCGAGCCGCCATAGCGTTGGCGCAGGGCTTCGATCTTGAGCTTCTCGTCCGGGCGCAGACGGCCGAAGGCGATGTCCCGCTTCAGCGCGGAGGCAAGCATCTGCACGATCGTGTCGTCATCGGATGTTTGTCGGCCGAAGATCATTTCATACCCGGTTCTTGAAAATGTTGGATATTTTTGGAACATGCGACACAATCCTGTCAACCGGGGAAATACGCTGCCCTGCAGCAAAGGGGAGGAACGCCATGCAAGTTACTGGAAAAACGAAATACATCCCGATCATCGGGCACCCGGCATGGAAGGTCGTCTCGCCGCCCGCGATCAATGACCGGCTGGCGAAGGAGCGAGTCGACGCCGTGATGACGGCCCTCGATGTGACGCCCGAGGCACTGCCCGCCTTCTGGACGCTGCTGCGGACCTCCGAGACGATGCTGGGCTGTTCGATCACCTTCCCGCACAAGCAGCCCGCCTTCGAAGAGGTCGACAGCCGCACCGACCGGGCCGAACGGCTGGGCGCGCTGAACACGGTGCGCCGCGGGGCCGATGGCCATCTGGCGGGCGATGCCACCGACGGGCTCGCCCTCTGCGCGGCGATCACCGCGGCGGGCCATGACCTTGCGGGCCGCAGCGTGCGGATCGTGGGCGCCGGTGGCGGCGCGGGCCTGGCCATCGCGGATGCCTTCTGCGAGGCGGGCGTCACGGCGCTGGTGCTGGAGGAGAGCGATCCCGCGCGGCTCGATGCGGTGACGGAGTTGCTGGTCACCCACTGGCCGCAGGTCGCCCTGCTGGCCCCCGGCAGTGCGGCCGAGGTGCAGGTCAACGCCACCACGCTGGGGCTGAAGGACGACGACGCCCTGCCCTTCACCGATGCGGAGTTGCGGGCCGCCGCCTTTGTCTGCGACATCGTCGGCCCCGTCGGCCAGACGGTACTGACCCGCCGCGCCGCCGCCCTCGGAACGGCGGTGGTGGACGGCACGGCGATGGGAGAGGGTCAGGTGACGGCACAGCTCTCCTTCATCCTCGACCGGCCGCTGGCCGGCTGAGGGCCGCGGCCTCCCGGTACCGGGTGGCGGCAGCGACCCGCCCCCACTTGCCAGGCAAGAATGAGCGCGTCTCTGCCCCAGCCCGGCACGTCCCCGGCCCCGCACGACGCCGGCAGCGGCCCGGCAGCGGGCGCTCCGCCCCACCGCCGATCCCCGCGCATGTCCGCCCTTGTGGCGGGACCATCACTTCGGGCATGACAGAACAGCAACCACGAAAGGTCTGGGCGAATGGACTACGGGAAATCAGGCGCACCCCGGCTGGGCAAGAACCAGCCGCGGCACCGCGAACACAACGAGAAGGGCACGGACCGGAATCCCTACGGTCAGCAGCCCGCGAAGGCGGAACTTCTCGCACGGATGAAAGCCGCGGCGGAGAAGAACAAGAAGAGCGACACCTGAGCGACACGGCGCCGGGAAAGGAGGTTTCCGGCGTAGCGCCCGCAGTAGGACGCGACAGTGGTCTGCTGTCGACAGTGGCCTGCGGTCGACCAGGCGTCGGATAGGACGGGGGGATGGTGGGTGATGAGAGACTCGAACTCCCCATATCCCCCATTAAATCACTGTTTTACAGCGATAATCCAAGAGCGCATTGGTCACCTCTGTCCTCGACATATGTACCAATCCTAATCAGCGATCAAGCGATCTCTGCCGTTCCGCCTTGCTGATTTTGATAGCATAGGCGACCTCCGGCATAGATCGCTCCTCCCTCGCGCCATCGATCATCGTCACGACTGCTCGCAGTAGCTCGCTTCCAGCTGCAATGCCGCCCGCAATCGCTCCGTCCATAAGCCATGCGCTACCAATTGCCGGGGTGCCGTCCCTCCAGAAGGAATAGCCTGCCTTCCGGAGCCGCTGAGCTGATGCGGAGCCAATAGCTTGCTCAATTTTTCGCGCTTGCGGTACGAGCTTGAAAGCGACCTCGCTTTCTGCCCAGCGCATGACTTCAGAGTAGTCTTTTGCTTGAAGGCGCTCGAAGGCTTGCTCGGCGATACTCGAAGCGAGATCTAGATATTGAACCCGCTCATCAACGAAATCCTCCTTCAACCTCTCGACCTCGTCATCCGAGAACTCAGAAAACGAGACATTTGGCAACATCACATCTAGACCGCATGCCGCGAGGCACAGGATGGCAGTCTGAGCGTTTAACCCGCTATCTCTTAGGTGTGCCTTATGGACGTCAGGAGATGACGATAGTACAAGCTCGCGCTTTGGGTAACCAAACTGACTCTCATGTAGCCAAGCGCCATTGTAAGGGTCGCCATCGATCAAAGCGCCATCGTTGATGTACATTAGTGAGGGCGCGTCTGAGGCCACTCTTTCCAAGTCTGGGAAAAGGTCCCGTTCCTCAAAGTATTTCACCGCCTCAGAACCAAGCGACCTCGGATCAAAACCAGCCGCTTCTAACGCCTGAAATTTGACCCAGTCCGACTGGAGGTAAAAGTGAGCGTATGTGTAGCTATCTGCGATAAAGCGTATACAGCTTCGAATTCGTGCGTCGCTCGCTTTTTTCTCGTTCACGTCGAAAACTGCTCGGTGAAACATATAGGCTCAAACCCCGCAAGTGCCGTATTTACCAGTATTTGTGGCGCAGTATATTGCTCGCTGCTAGAAGAAGCATCCGAAAACCGGCATTAACAAATCAAAAGACCTGCCCGTCTGATGGAGATCTAGTTACCCCTGCTGCCCTGCGCCTCACTTAACCCGTGATCAACGAGCAAGCAGCTAGTTGGCTATCGCTCCGCCCAGCGTGCTAGCGCCGCTCGTGCAGCAGCGGGATCGGCCTTAATCCGCAATACGGTCTGACGGGTTAGTCCGGTAGCCTTAGAGACTGCCGAAGTACCGGCTCCCTCACCCAACATGGACTGAACCTGCTCTAGCGTTTCCCGGTCATAGCTCGGCTTCTTGCCACGGTACTTCCTCGGATCGCCCTTGTTCGCCTCAATACCGGCCTTCTGGGCCTCTTTGGTCGCCTCTGCCTGTGCCTGAGCTGTCGCAGCCATGAAGGCTATCAGGGCGTCTCTTACAGCCTCCTGCATAGGATCTGTCGTCGCCCCGTCGAAGGTCATGTTGTTGATGACCGTGCGAATGACCACACCTCGCCGCATGAAGTCCCGGATGGCGTCCGTCACATCTTGGTAGTTCCTGCCGAGCCGGTCTACCCAGCGGACAATGAGGACATCACCACGCCGCAGCTTGTCGTAGAGGCGCTTACCCTCCGGGCGTTCAGCCAGCTTCGTGCTCACGCCCGACACGCCATGGTCAGCAATGACCTCATCGAGATGGAAGCCAGCGGCCACCGCCTGCGCCTTCTGATGTTCCAAGTTCTGGTCGGTCGTGCTGACGCGGGCGTAGAGGATCGTCTGGGACATGGTGCCTCCGGTAGTGTCCGTAAGAGTCATGTCCGTTAAGTGGTATGTCCGTTGATGTAAGTCAACCCTTTCGGACACGCCTCAACACGTCGCCTCCGATGTCCGTTCAGGCATACCCTTGCGGACGCGATGGCTGGCACTGGACCTTTCTCTCTGCCTCCGATACGAATAAAGGCAACGGCACCAATGCGTTGATGCATAGCTGTGCCACGGTTGCGCATGACTGAGCAACACAGGAACTACCATGTATCTCGCTATCCCGTTCGTCGGCGCCCTCCACGTCTCGCACTCCGCTACGCTTCCCTCGTCCCGACCTCCTTTCGTCCTCCGTGACAGGGAGCAGCACGGCTCTGAATACACGCTTGGCGCTGGGCGTTGGCAGGCCTACTTCACCCCGGCCTCCACCATCCGTCGCAGTAACAGGGCATGGCAGCGCCAGCGCAGCGGTAGCGCAGGCTGAGGGAGAGCAGAGGCAGGGCTGGAGCGGACAATGGCCCCACCCCCTGCCGTATAGGATGTCGATGGGGGAAGACGTTCCCGCCGCTCTCTTGATAAGGGGCTCAGATATTTGCCCCTAAAAAGGTCTTGGGTCCCATCGGCCTACTTCCGCCCGCCTACGCTGCCGGGTGAGGTCTCATCCAAGGGCATAGCGGGATCAGCCCGAGTTAAAGGCGGCTGCCGCCCGTAGCGTGGTTTGCCCAGGTACGCTTGCCTCGATGCCTTGAGCCTCGCCGCGTACCGCTCGTGGTCAATCTTGGTGATCGGGGTTCCCTTCCGCTTGTTTCGGCAAGGCTGGCCCTCCTCCGCGCCACATTCCGGGCAGGCCACCTTGAAGGCTTCCTCCTGCGTCGTCCCGAGTGGAAACCTCAGCGGCCTTGTGCGTGTATCTCCGAACCTCACCCCGTGCCGGATCATGTGACATTGCTTGCGCGGCTTTCTGCGGCCTCGGACGCCTGTACACGGCTCTCCAGCCTCAGCCTTGCAGTAAGGACAGGCCACGGTTCGTGCCTCAGCTTGGGTGCAGTAGCCTTGCAGGTTGATCTCGTAGGTTCGAGCGGGTGTCAGTGCTGTGGTTGCCATGCTCAAAACGGCGCCTCCTCGCCCTCATCGAGGTCCGGGAAGTCAGTGCGCCAAGCGTCGACCATGTGTTCTCGCTTCGAACCCAAGCACCACGAGAGCGCCATCTCCACGGCGTCGATGTTGATGTCTGCCTCACGTCCGATCTCCTTGCCGAACTTCTCGTACAGCTTCTCTGCCCGCGCCTTGGTCATCTCGTCGAAGTCCTCGTCTGTGAGTTTGTCTGCGGCCTCGCGCCTCAGCAGCATCTGCGCGGCCTCCCATGTTCTGGGCAGGTCTTGACCCGCTTCCAGCAGCTTTTTCCGTGTGCTGCGCATCGTCCCAATGGTGCCGTTCGACACCTGCGAGTTCTTCACCAGTTCGGCTTTGCTGTAGACGCTGAGGCCGTCGTCCTCTCCGCTCTCGGTTTTGCAGACGAGTCGCCATGCTGCGTCGCTTCGTTCCCATGCAGCCATTGGCAGCTTCGTCTCGCTGTTGGCTTTGAGGGCGTACAGCACCGCGTCTCGCTCTGGCCCCTCGTGGATGGCAACGCGGATCTTTTGCCTGCCCGCTCTGGTGTGTGCCTCGAGCCGATGATGCCCGTCGATGATGATCAACTTGCGGGTCTCTGGGTCTCTCCAGACAGCGACCGGCGGAAGCTCCTGCTTGCTCTTGAGTGCCCTTGCCAGCTCGTCGGCATGGTACTCGTTGCAGACCGCTGCGCGGTGCTGGAAGTCATCCGGTCGTGTGTGGGTCTCTGTCAGCTTCACCCATTGCGTTCTGACGCGGGTAAGCCCTTGTATTTCTTTGGTCATGTGTGCTGGTCCAGTGTGGCTTTTGGTGTGCTGGTCCTCCGTCTGGCCTTGTCCAGTCTGGCCACCCTGAGGCTGGACACTCTGGCAGGCTCCAGCGACACCCGAGGCCCCGCCATTGCAGCAGTGACCCCGGATGCCCTCGGACCAACAGGAGCCGCACCAAAGGCGGGCTTCAGCGACCCCATCAGATCACAGCTCCACCAAATGGCGGTCGGCCTCCTAATGGTGGAACCTGATGCCTCACCCGATGCCAGTTTTCGTCTGTGTTATGCCGCCCCTCCATCACGCGGAGGGACATCGCCATGAGGTCTTCCTCGGTCTCGACCTTCTCCTCGTCGCGGACGTACATGCCGTCCTTCTCAATGGCGGGCAGGACCACGTCAGTGACCCAGTCTTGGAAGTCGAGGGCAGCAGGCTTGCGGCTCCAGAAGAGCAGCTTGTAGAGGCCCTTCTTGCTGACGCAGGCCATGCCCCGGTTCGGCCAGCTAATGTCGGAATTTCCGACGCTAGAGACGACTGACTTGAGGATGTGCTGGGCTTGCCCCTCGTTGAGAGGCTCGACCGCAGCGCGTGGGTTCTTGATGCCGAGTGCATCGCACACGTCCTTGGCCGGGAACCACGGCTCACCGCCCATGTCGATGACGCGGATGTTGTTGCCGTTGAAGTCGAAGAGGGTCAGTTCGTTCTCGTGGCGTCTCGCAGCAAGAAGGAAGGCAGCTTCTGCATCTCGGCGGCGAGGCCGGGAAGCATCACATCGCTTTTCCCATAGGCCTCGGAGGATTTTCCAGTGGTCCTGCCCGTTATGTAGGTCTTCGCGCTGTCCGCCATCCCGGCCCTGAGCGCGACGTCCTCGAAGAGATGCCGCCAGCCGTGACTTGGAGCCAGCTCGCGCCTCGTGATCTTCAGCTTGCCCCTGACCCAGCCAGCGACATTCCCTTGCGAGCGTGGCGGAAACAGGCGCTGCGTCGGGCGTTTGCTGCCCGCATGAACAAACTCAAGCAGGCCCTCGTGAACGAGATCAGGGTGAACGGGCACGACCCGGATACTGTGCAGGTTCTTGAGGCTCTTCCCGCCCTTTGTGGAAATTCGGTAGAACCACGCCCCCTCGTATTCGAAGAAGTCGTCCGCCGTCAGCTGTGCCACCTCCTCGATACGCGCTCCTGAATAGGCGCACATCCACGGCAGCCACCTCAGCTCTGGCTTGTTCTCGAGTCGCGCTGCCTCAAGAACCTCCCGTGCCTCGCTCATGCGATAGGTCCGGTCTTCGCTCCTGATCCCTTGGCGCTGCGGGACTTCAACAAGGTCCAGCGGGTTGCGAACCGGGAACAGCTCTCCGAGAGCATGCCGCCTTGCCCACTCCACGACTGTACTCACGTTCTGAAGGCGCTGGGCGATGGTCGAGTTGGACAGCTTTCCGTCCTCCAACATCTTCCTCATCCACTCGTCGGCCTCCCGAGCCGTAACCGTGTCCACGCGCTTGCTCTTGCGATAGCCAGCGAACTCATCAGCCGCCCGCCGGTATTTCCGCTCGGCGCTCGAAGACATCGGCTTGGCGTCACGCCCTGCCGCACGACGCTTGACCTCTGTGTCGATCACCTCAACGAAGGTCGTTCCTTTGCCCTCACCAACGGGCTGTACCTGAGCCTGCTTCTTCGGAGCATAAGCGGGGTATTTGTCCACCGCGCCGCTCTCCGAGTAGTCGCCGCTGGCCCGTGCTGCGTTCACGCGCGTGACGTCTTCCATGGCAACAGCGATCCGCTGTAGCAGCTTGTTCCGCGACACTGCATCGACGAGAAGGCCGCGCCTTGCGAGCGCGGCATCTGCCAGTCCTCCGAAGCGGCTCTCTATGTCGGCGGCTCTGGTTTCCACTGTCGGCACCGCCAATGGATGGCCACGGCCAGCTCTTGCCGCCTCGTCCAGCTCGGCGACACGCTCCCACAGCTCAGGCGATCCCGGCTCATCTTCGAGGATGTCGAGAAAGCCAGCCACGACCTCACCAGCGAGGGCTGCGGCCTGCTTGTGGGTCAGACCGGCGGGGCCACGTCGAAGCGCCTCCCAGTGGCTCTCCAGCGCCGCCAGAGCCTGCGAGAAGCGCCTCTTCGCTTCGGGCCAGTCTTTTGTCCTGAGTGACGTCTTCGCATGTGTGGTGAGCTTGAGCTGGCAGACGCGGTCGCCAATGGGCAGAGATACAGTCGTGCCCTTCGCACGGCCCGCCACGTCGCGAGGGACATGGACGCGCAGGTAGTAGGTCGAGCCGATCAGGACGGGTTGGGGCATTGTGCATCTCATCGTGTACCACCTCTATGTACCAGTCGAGGCGGCGCATGTTCCTGAGTATCAGGTACTTGTGCGATTTCAATGCAGTAGTATGGTGGGTGATGAGAGACTCGAACTCCCGACATCTTCGGTGTAAACGAAGCGCTCTACCAACTGAGCTAATCACCCGGGACCGCCGATGTAGCAACGCCGGGTGGGAGAGGCAAGAGCCGAAATGACCCTGCCCCCGTTCCTCGTCTTCACCGATCTCGACGGCACCCTGCTCGACCATGAGAGCTATGCCTGGGAGGCCGCCCGGCCCGCCCTCGTCAAGCTTCAGGCGCTGCGGGTGCCGGTGATCCTCGCCTCCTCCAAGACCGCCGCCGAGATCGCGCCGCTGCGGGCGGAGCTGGGCCTCGCCGACTATCCCGCCATCGCCGAGAACGGCGCAGGGCTGCTGGCGCCGGGGGCCGAGCCGGATGCGCCGGGCCCGGCCTACCGCGAGCTGCGCGCGCGGCTGGACAAGGTCGCGCCCGGAATGCGGGCGCGGTTCACTGGCTTCGGGGACTGGAGCGATGCCGAGGTGGCCGAGGTGACCGGCCTGCCGGCCGAAAACGCCCGCCTTGCGCGGATCAGGGCCTTTTCCGAACCCGGCGTCTTCGACGGTACGGAGGCGGAGGAAGCCGCCTTCGTGGCGGCCCTCGACGGGCTCGGGGTGACCTCCCGCCGCGGCGGTCGGTTCCTGACGCTGTCGCTGGGGGGCACCAAGGCCGACCGCATGGCCGAGGCCGCGGCAGGCTGGCCCGGCGTCCGCACCGTGGCGCTCGGCGATGCACCCAATGACGTGGAAATGTTGCAGACCGCTGATATCGGTATCGTCATCGCGAACGATCACGCCAAGCCCCTGCCCCCGCAGGAGGGCGAGGCCGAGGGGCGAATCCGCCGCAGCACAAAAATCGGCCCCGCGGGTTGGAACGAGATGATGCTGAAGCTAGTTTCTGACCTAAGGGAACAAGAACACGGCTGAAAACGCAGCCAGAAAGACAGGGGAACTCGGGTGGCGGACTTTCACCAGAACGGCAATATCGCAACGATCCACAATCTCCGGACACGCTCCACCGCGGACATGACGCGCGAGCTGGAGACCTTCGCCGCCACGCGCAAGATCAGCCTCATCCTGCCCTCGCTCTATTCCGAGCTCGAGGGCGAGGCGTTGCCCAACATCCTCAAGGAACTCTCCGAGGTGCCCTACCTGCACCGGATCATCATCGGCCTCGACCGGGCGGATGAGGCGCAGTACCGCCATGCGCGGGAGTTCTTCTCGGTCCTGCCGCAGAACCACGTGGTGATCTGGAACGACAGCCCGCGGATGCTGGACATCCAGGCGCGTCTCGAGAGCCTCGGCCTTGCCCCTGCGGAACCCGGCAAGGGCAAGAACGTCTGGTCCTGCCTCGGCTTCCTCATCGCCTGTGCCGACAGCGCCGTGGTGGCGATCCACGATTGCGACATCGTCACCTACGACAAGGAGATGCTGGCGCGGCTTGTCTACCCGGTGGCGAACCCGAATTTCCCCTACCAGCTGGCCAAGGGCTACTACCCCCGCATCGGCAGCGGCAAGATCAACGGCCGGGTCAGCCGGATGCTGGTCTCGCCCCTGCTCATCGCGCTCAAGCGCGTGGTGGGCGACCGGGACTACCTCGATTACCTGCGCGCCTTCCGCTACCCGCTTTCCGGCGAGATGGCGATGCGCACGGCGGTGCTGCCGGACCTGCGCATCCCCTCGGACTGGGGACTGGAGATCGGCGTCCTGTCGGAGGCCTGGCGCAACCTCGCGCCCAAGTCGGTCTGCCAGGTGGAGATCTCGGATGCCTATGACCACAAGCACCAGGAACTGAGCCCCGAGGACAAGACCCAGGGCCTCAGCCGCATGTCCATCGACATCTGCAAGGCGGTGTTCCGCAAGCTGGCCGCCGATGGCACGGTCTTTACCGAGGAGGTCTTCCGCACGCTCAAGGCGACCTACTACCGCTCGGCGCTGGACCTGCTCGACAGCTACTACAACGATGCCAAGGCCAACGGGCTCTACGTCGACCGGCACCAGGAAGAGGCCGCGATCGAGATGTTCGCCGAGAACATCATAGAGGCCGGCCACACCTTCCTCGAAAACCCGGCCGAGACGCCCTTCATCCCGACGTGGAACCGCGTGCATTCCGCCGATCCCGACCTGATGACCGACATCCTGCAGGCGGTGGCCAAGGACCTCTCCGACTACCAGTAACGCCCGACCGGGGCGGACAAGAATTTTCGAAAATTCTGGTCAAAATTCTTCGAAGAATTTTGCCGCATCACTCTTGCCGCGTCCCGGAAGGGGCGCGGTTTTCTCTTGCGGAACGGCAAGACGGCAGACCCGGAAAATGCGCATTTTTCGGTCCGTTTTCTTCGAAGAAAACGGGGAGAGCCGCGGCCCGGTCAGAGCGCCGTCAGCCGCTCCAGATCGTGGGGATGGGTCAGGGCCACCTTCGCGCGGTCCAGCGCACGGGTGGCGACCGCGGCGGCGGTCTCGGCGATCACGGGGTCGGGATGGGATTGCAGCGCCTTCAGGCTGCGACGCAGCGCAAGGCCCACCTCCACCTGTCCCGCCCCGTCGCGCGCGAGCGGCTCCAGCGTGTCGGTGATCAGTGCGGCGCGGTCCAGCGGCGGCACCCAGATCCGGTCATGTAGTACCTCGCCCGGGTCCATCGGCTTGTCGCGGCGCATCAGGATCCGGGCGATCCGCCCGGTGATATCGATGGCGGTGCCCGGGTCGTTCACCCCCGGCGACAGGGCGCGCTGCCCGATCTCGGACAGGCAGAGCAGGCCGAAATGCGGATCCTGCGTGAAGTTGCGCAGGCTCCCGATGGAGATGTTGCGATGCACCGCCTCCTCCAGCGCCTCGTCCTCGCGCGAGACGCGGGCCAGTACCTCGCCCCGGTGCACGAAGCGGCCGACAGGGATCATCAGCCAGACCTTGGCCTCGGCGGTCTCGGCGGCGTCCTGCAGCACGTCCTGAAAGATCTGCTGTACGAAGCCGGTATCGCCGGCGCGTACCGCGTGGGTGTCCTCGGGCGGCGCCTCCTGCAGGGGATGACAGCCGAGCGCCGCGTGTTCGCAGCGCATGTCGAAGGCGATGGCGGTCTGGTCCTCGACCCGCGAGGCGGTCTCGATCAGGCTGCCCAGCACTTCGAGGTGGGAGATCCAGCGGATGATCGCCACGATGATCAGCACCAGCACGAAGCAGGTCACCCCGAAGAGCACCACCAGTTCCTGCGCCCGGAAGACCTCGGTGTCACGCAGGATGATCGCGAGCAGCGCATAGAGATAGGCCCCCACGAAGGTCGCGAGCACCGTGTGGGTCGTGGTGTCCTGCAACAGGATCTGGTGGGCGCGCGGGGTCCATGTGCTGCTGACGGCGCGGTGGGTGGCGGCCATCACGCCGAGGGAGAAGGTCGTCACCGCCAGCATGCTGTCGGCAATGATCCGCAGCAGCTGGTCCACCGTGTCGGCCCCCACCAGCCCCTCCAGCCCCGGCGGGATCAGCCGGCCGAAGATCTTGGCCAGACCGATGGCCACGATGGCCAGCAGGGCGATCAGCAGCACGCGGACATAGAGCAGCCGCGAAATGTCGCGCAGGCGGCGCAGCAGGGTCGGGATCATGCGGGGTCGTCTCCGTAAGGCGTCTGGTGCTAATCTAGCGCACAGCCGCCCGGGGGCGAGCCTTCCACGCCCGACGAAAACCGCCATGGTCACGGGGGATTGCGGCGCGCTGTGCATGTGGCGGCTGGTCAGTGGCGCGGGGGCGTGGTTATCTCGCCCCATGTCGCAGAGCCTGCCCGCCATCCTGATCCTCGCCGCCGGGTCCGCGACCCGGATGCGCGGCGCGGACAAGCTGATGCAGGCGGTCGCGGGGGCCCCGCTGCTGGCCACGCTCACCCGCCGGGCGCAGGCTACGGGCGCACCAGTCTTCGTCGCCCTGCCGGATCTCGGGCATCCGCGCGCCGGGGCACTCGACGGCATGGACGTCACGCGCGTCCCCGTGCCCGATGCGGCGGAGGGCATGGCTGCCTCGCTTCGCGCCGGGGTCCGCGCCCTGCCCGAGGGCACCCCCGCCGTGGTGATCACCCCTGCCGACATGCCGGAGCTGACGCAGGAGGATTTCGCCACCCTCCTCGCGGCCCACGCGGCGGCACCGGAGCAGACCGCTCGCGGGGCCTCCGGCAGCCGGCCCGGCCACCCGGTGCTCTTCCCCCGGGCGCTCTTTTCCGCGCTGCTGCGGCTCACCGGCGATGAAGGCGGGCGGGCGGTGCTGAAGGCGCATCCGCCCCGGCTGATCCCGCTGCCCGACGCCCATGCGCTGACCGACCTCGACACGCCCGAGGCCTGGGCGGCCTGGCGCGCCATGCAGCCGGACTGACAGCCGGGCTGGCAGCTGGACCGACCCGTCTCACATCAGCGTCACATCCCCTGCCTATCCTGCATCGGAGCAGACGCGAGAGGAGACGCAAATGCCCCGCCTACCAGCCCCCGTCGCGGCCTATATCGCTGCCTGCAACGCGGGAGACGTCGACGGCATGTTGGCCCAGCTGGCCCAGGATGCGCTCTACCAGGCGATCCACGGCGGAGAGATCACCGCCGAGGCCGTGAACCGGGCGGAGTTCGAACATCTCGCCCGGGCCCTGCCCGGCTTCACCAGCCAGCAGCTGAGCGTGACGCAGGCCATCACCGTGGGCGACACCACCGCCCTGCGGCTGCGCCGTGCCCCCGTGCCCTGCCCCCAGGACACGCCCACCCCAGTACGGGAACCCTCGCAGGATCCGGCCCCCGCGTGGATGCAGGCCACGCCGCCGCGCAGCGGGGCCCCGGCGCGCGGCCGCGCGGGCACCGCGCTCTTCCGGCTGCGGCGGGAGCGGATCATCCGCATCCTCGTCTCCGACTGAGCCGCGCGGCGGCGATTGCGCAGGAACCGGGTCGGCAGCGCAGGGGCGGCGCGGGCAGACTGGCGGCGGTCCAACAGAGGAGCTCCCATGACCTTCCGCATCCATGCCCTGCCCCCCGACGCCTTCGCGCCGCTCTTTGCCCTCTCCGATGCCGAGCTGGCCGGGCGCAATGCCCTGCGCCGCATCGTGACGACGCAGCCCGGGGCGCCCTGCCGGGTCAGCCTCGCCGATGCCGCGCCGGGCGAGACGGTGATCCTGCTGAACTACACCCACCTGCCCGCCGCCAGCCCCTACCAGTCGCGCCATGCGATCTATGTCCGCGAGGGCGCGACGCAGGCCCACCCCGAACCGGGCGCCGTCCCCGAGGTGCTGCTGCGGCGGCTGATCTCGGTGCGCTACTTCGATGACGCCGACCTGATGTGCGGCGCAGAGGTGGTCGAGGGATCGCGCCTTGCGAAGGCGCTGAGCCGGGGCATGGCGGAGCCGGAGGTCGCCTATGCCCATCTGCATTACGCGGGCGCGGGCTGTTTCGCGGCCAGCGTGCAGCGTGACGCCAGCCGAGCCCCCTGAAACGAAAAAAACGCCGGCCCGGTCGGGCGGCGCATCGGGGGAGTAAGCCTGGGAAAGGGTGGTTGCCCACCCTTTCCCTGACCATTCGCAGACAGGGTGAAACGCCCGCGAATGAGCTGCATATTCCGTGGTGCACCGGCCCGCCGGGGGGCGCGCCGGTGTCGTGATCTGGAATGGGCTTACTTGGCCAGCAGGGCGGCTTCGTGGCGCTTCAGCGTGCGGCGCGCTGCCGCGTAGTTCGAGACGCCTTCTTCTTCCTGAAGTTCGGGGAAGAGTTCGAAGATCTCGTTGCGCTGTGCGTTTCCGAGGCCGTCCAGGGTCTGGTGACCGGGCTGGAAGCTTTCGGTCCACGACCCGTCCGAGAGCACCACTTCGTGGCGGTCGAACATGAAGTGGATGTAGGTGGTGCCCATGGTATCGACGGTGTCGATGCCCTTGAGACCCACGAGGTGCTTGGCGGCAACGAGGACCTCACGCTCTTCGAAGTAGAGCGCGGTCTTGTCGTTGTTCACCAGAACGCGGTGGTTCGGCGAGACCAGCATGTCACGCTCGGGCAGGCCGTAGCCGAGCGAGCCCTTCTGGATCAGCACAGGACGCAGGTGCGCGGCGCGGGCCAGTTCCTGGGCGTTCATCTGGCGGGCACCGGTCCAGCGGATTTCCTGGATGCCGTTGTCGCGGGTGATGATCCGGTCGCCTGCGCGCAGCTCCTCGACCAGGCGCTCGCCCTTGGGCGTGGCGATCTGGGTGCCGGGGGTGAAGCAGGGGATGACGTTCTCGATGTCCTCGAAGGTGGCCGAACCGGTGAACTCGTCATCGGCGTCGAAGAAGTTGACCGTGCCATCCTCGGGGTCGTCGTCGGAGTAGATCACCTCCAGGCGGCCGCCCTCGGGGGCCGAGCCACGCAGGTCGAGGGTGTCGTAGTCCACGTCGGTGCCCGACCCGCCGTCGATGTGATCGCCGGGGGCTGCGCCGTGGAACAGGTCCTCGTCGTTCTCGCCACCATAGATCGTGTCGGCGCCGGTGCCGCTGTAGATCGTGTCGTTGCCGTCGCCGCCGTAGATGAGGTTGTCACCTTCGTTGGCATGGATCAGGTCGTTGCCGCCTTCACCGTAGATCGTGTCGTCACCGGTGCCGCCGAGGATCGTGTCGCTGCCCGCCGGTGCATCGAAATAGATGTCGGTGACGTTGATCTCGGAGGAATGGTCGCCGTCCTGCGTGTGGCAGATGACGATCGAGGAGACCGGGCCGTCGATGGAGACGAGCACCGAGGTGCTGGGATTGGTCGCAGGTTCGATCGAACCGTCGGCGCTGATCGAGGAGCCGTTCACGATGGTGGAGTCGCCGGCGTCCAGCGTCACGTCGACGAAGTTGCCGTCCGCGTCGTATGCGCAGATCACGACGTTGGAGTCGTAGTCGATGTCGTTGATGCGGAAGGAGACGTCGGTGACTTCCTCGTCGAAGTCCCATTCGTAAGTGGCGGATTCACCGTTTTCCTGCACCCAGGATGCGAGCGAGGAGTGGCTGTCCGGATCGGTGCCGTCATCCTCGATCCCGTCGGTCAGCTGTTCGTTGCCGTCGAACTGGGTGATCGGGGTCAGGTTCGAGTCCGCGATCGTGAAGGTCACGTTCACCGAACCGGTGTTCTGGGTGAAGGTCGTGGGCGTGTCTTCGTATTGGGACAGCTCGCCGTCGCCGGAGGTATCCGGCGTCAGGCTCCACTGGAAGACTTCGCGGGCGTCGACCGCTTCACCGGTCTCGGCGTCGTAGTTGGAGTCGCCGTAGACGAGGTTATCGCCGTAGCCAACGTTGATGTAGTCGTTGCCGGCGCCGCCGTAGACTTCATCGTTGCCTTCGCCCGTATAGATCGTGTCGTTGCCGCCGCCGGCCACGACGATGTCGTCGTCGCCTTCCTCACCGGGGAGGATCGCGTCGTTGTTGTCGATCATGTCGCCCTCGGGGTCACCGGTATAGGCGAGATCGATACGGTTGGCTTCGTTGTTGCCCGAAACGATGCCGTCGCCGGCGCCGTTGGGCGTGGTGGGATCCGTGGGATCGGTCGGCGTAATGCAGCCGCAGTTCGAAGTATAGATCGTCATTTCTTTTCACCCTTAATGGCCATGCGGGACAGGCAGCGTCCCGTTTGCAGCGACCCCGGCGATACCCTGCCGGAACAAATACGTTCCCGCTTCACCTGGCGAAGGATGCGTGCTTGAGGTCCGATCCGGGGCCGAACCTCCAATGGGTTCGGGCAGGCAACAACCGACCAGTCCAGTGCCCCCGCACCGGTTGGCCAGCTTCGGAACTGGCAGCACATCCCATGGATGCCTGAAGTGTAACGGTGGCCGCCCCATGGCCAGCAGTCTTGTGCCCCCCAGTCGGGCAACACCTTGATATCGACGTATTTGCCTCAAACAAAGCGAAATTCGACCGAAATGCGGCAGGGAAGCGGCCATGAGCGGGCAGAAATCTGCAGAAAAATACAACCAATGCGTGTTATCGTTTCCACCGCAGAAAACAGAAAACGCATCATATTTCGTGAATTCTTAAGTTTTGCAGGCGTATAGGCTCCAAGTCGCGCAACCAGGATCACTCAACTGTCCACACATCGGAGACAGGCGCGCCTCCCCCAAAACGGCAAATTATTTTCACATTTTAGAAGGGCTTGACGCGTTGCACGTTCGATCTGGAGAACCAATCACCTAGCCTTGTGTTCATTGGTTCCGGATAACACCTGCGTGCCACAATTCCCCCATCGAATCGAGCCCGAATCGGACGCCGGCACGGCGAAAAGCGGCAAGTTCGCGGCATGATTGCAGGAGGTGCCTTTTTCTGCCCCATTCCTTCCCGCGGAAGCGCCCGCCGGACCCACGCGCCGCAACAGGGCACCGAACCAGGGTCCGGGCGACATGACAAAGGCCCGGTGGATCGCTCCACCGGGCCTTCGATGCCGTCTTTGGCTGGTCTGGCTGCCTCAGGCCGTCGACTTCTTGCGCCGGAACATGTGGGTGACCTTGATCACCACCACGTAGAACAGCGGCACGAAGAGCACGCCCAGAACCGTGGCCGCGATGGTCCCGCCAAGGACACCGTAGCCGATGGCCTGACGGCCGCCCGCCCCTGCCCCGGTGGAGAGCACCAGCGGCAGCACGCCCAGGCCGAAGGCCATGGAGGTCATGACGATCGGACGGAACCGCATCTTGGCCGCGTGCTTGGTGGCCTCCAGCAGCTCCTCGCCGGCCTCCATCCTCTCGCGGGCGAATTCCACGATCAGGATGGCGTTCTTGCCGGTCAGGCCGATCACCGTCAGCAGGCCCACCTGGAAGAAGACGCCGTTGACGAAGCCGCCGAACCAGGCGCCCGCCAGGGCCCCGAGCGCCCCCAGGGGCATGGCCAGCATCACCGCGAAGGGAATCGACCAGCTCTCGTAGAGCGCCGCGAGACAGAGGAAGACCGCCGCCAGCGACAGGGCGTAGAGCAGCCCCGCCTGACCGCCGCTTTCGCGTTCCTCCAGCGAGAGGCCGGTCCAGGCGACGTTGAAGCCCGGGGGCAGCTGCGCGGCAAGGCGTTCGATCTCGGCCATGGCGTCACCGGAGGCGACACCCTCGACCGGCGAGCCCTGGAGCTGCATCGAGGGGATACCGTTGTAGCGCGTCAGGCCCTGCGGACCGTACTGCCAGTCCGCGGTGGTGAAGTTGGCGAAGGGCACCAACCCGCCCGAGGCGTTCCGCACCCGCCACTTGGCGAGGTCGGACGGCGCGGCCCGGCTTTCCGGTTCGCCCTGCACGTAGACGCGCTTGATCCGGCCCCGGTCGATGAAGTCGTTCACGTAGGACCCGGCCCAGGCGATGGAGAGCGTGTTGCCCACCTCTGCCGGGGTCAGCCCCATCGCGCCGGCGGCCTGCCAGTCGATGTCGAGGTTGAACTGCGCCGCATCTTCCAGACCCGAGGGCCGGATTGAGGCGATGAGCGGGCTCTGCGAGGCCATCCCCAGCAGCTGGTTGCGCGCGGCAAGCAGCTGTTCGTGGGTCTGACCCGCCTGCGCCTGCAGGTAGAAGTCGAAGCCCGAGACGTTGCCCAGTTCGGTCACCGCGGGCGGCACGATCGGGAAGACCATGGCGTCCTTGATCTGGGAGAAGGCGCCGAAGGCCCGGCCCGCGATCGCCTGCACCGACTGGTCGGGGCGCGGACGCTCCTCCCAGTCCTTCAGCCGCACGAAGGACAGACCCATGTTCTGTCCCGACCCGCCGAAGCTGAAGCCGACCACGCCGAAGACACTGTCGACGTTCTCGGTCTCGTTCTCGCGATAGTGGGTCACCACGGTGTCGAGCACCTTCTGGGTCCGCTCGGCGGTGGCACCGGTGGGGGCCTGGATGATGGTCATCAGCACGCCCTGGTCCTCGTCCGGCAGGAAGCCGGTCGGGGTGTTGGTGAACATCCACGCGGCCCCCGCGCCAAGCGCAAGGTAGATCACGAGGATGCGCAGCGGACGCCGGATCATGAAGCCGACCGTGCCGCCGTAGCCGCCGGTCAAGCCGTTGAAGCCCTTGTTGAACCATGCCCCCGGCCCCTTGCGGGTGTGGTGCACGGCCTTTTCCTTCAGCAGCGTGGCGCAGAGCGCCGGCGTCAGGGTCAGCGCCACCAGCACCGAGAGCGCCATGGCCGAGACGATGGTGATCGAGAACTGCTGGTAGATCACCCCGGTGGACCCGCCGAAGAAGGCCATCGGCACGAAGACCGCCGAGAGGACCAGCGCGATCCCGATCAGGGCCCCGGTGATCTGGCCCATAGACTTCCGGGTCGCTTCCTTGGGCGGCAGCCCCTCCTCTTCCATGATCCGTTCGACGTTTTCCACCACGACGATGGCGTCATCGACCAGCAGGCCGATGGCCAGCACCATGGCCAGCATGGTGAGCGTGTTGATGGTGAAGCCGAAGGCCGCGAGGATGCCGAAGGTGCCGAGGATGACGACCGGCACGGCCAGCGTCGGGATCAGCGTCGCCCGGATGTTCTGCAGGAAGAGCAGGATCACGAGGAAGACGAGGATGATCGCCTCGATCAGGGTCTTCTGCACCTCGTGGATCGAGATCTCGACGAAGGGCGTGGTGTCGTAGGGAATGACGTAGCTCACCCCATCGGGGAAGTAGGCGGACATTTCCTCGATCTGGTGACGGACCCGCTCGGAGGTCTCCAGCGCGTTCGCGCCCGAGGCCAGCTGAACCGCCATCCCCGAGGCCGGGTTGCCGTTGTACGTCGCGATGGTCTGGTAGTCCTGCGCGCCGATCTCGATCCGCGCCACGTCCTTCAGCAGCACGAGGCCGCCGTCGGTTTCCGCGCGCAGTACGATCTGCTCGAACTCCTCGGGGGTGTTCAGCAGCGACTGTGCGGTGATCGTGGCGTTCAGCTGCTGGCCCTCGATCGCGGGCAGCGTACCGAAGGCACCGGCCGAGATCTGGGCGTTCTGGGCCGATACCGCGCTCACCACGTCGGAGGGCGTCAGCTCGTAGGCCGCCAGCTTGGACGGGTCGAGCCAGATCCGCATGGCGTATTGCGCACCGAAGACCTGCACGCCGCCCACGCCTTCGATCCGGCTGAACGTATCGACGAGGTTCGAGTTCAGGTAGTCGGACAGGTCGACCTGGGTGAAGGTCGGATCATCCGAGATCAGGCCGATCACCATCAGGAAGCCCTGAGAGGCCTTGGCCACCCGGACCCCGTTGCGCTGCACCGCGTCGGGCAGCAGCGCCGTGGCGGTGGAAAGCTTGTTCTGCACCTGCACCTGCGCGATGTCCGGGTCGGTCCCGGTCTCGAAGGTCAGGGTGATCGTCGCGGAGCCCGCAGAGGTCGAGCTGGAGTTCATGTAGCGCAACCCGTCGAGCCCGGTCATCTGCTGTTCGATGAGCTGGGTGACGGTGTTCGCCACGGTCTGCGCCGAGGCGCCCGGATAGGACGCCGTGATCCGCACCGACGGCGGTGCGATCTGCGGATATTGCGCGACGGGAAGCGTCGTGACGGCCAGGTAGCCGATGCCCATGATGATGATCGAGATCACCCAGGCAAAGACCGGCCTGTCGATAAAGAAACGTGCCATTGGGGAGCTTTCTGTTGGTGCCGGTCAGATCAGTTGGCGGGGGCTGCCGCGCGTTCCTGCGGGGCGACGGTCGCGCCCACGCCGATCTTCTGCAGGCCCTCGACGATCACCTTGTCACCGGCGGCGACACCCTCGTCCACGACCCAGTAGGCGCCCTGGTCGCGCAGCACGTTCAGCGTGCGTTCCTCGACGGTGTTGTCTGCGGTCACGACCATGGCCACGGCCTGGCCGCGACGGTTGCGGCTCACGCCTTCCTGCGGGACCAGCACGACGCCATGGGCGGTGCCGAGCGGCATGTCCACCTGCACGTACATGCCCGGCAGCAGCAGCCCGTCGGGGTTGGGGAAGCTGAGGCGCAGCACGACCACGCCGGTCTGCTCGTTCACGTAGGGTTCGGCAGCCGAGAGTTTGCCGGTCTGGTCGTAGTCGGTGCCATCGGCCAGCTTCAGCGTGACCATGGCCGAGGTCGCCTCGGCCTCGCCGGCCTCGACGGCGGCATTCTGGCGGCGCCACTGGATCAGTTCGGCGGCGGATTGGGTCACGTCCACGTTTACCGGGTCGATGTCGCGGATCGTGGTCAGCGCGGTGGACTGACCGGAGGTCACGAGCGAGCCCTGCGTGGTCGAGCTGAGCCCGATCACGCCCGAGAGCTGCGCCCGGATCGTGGTCCGGTCGAGATCGATGCGGGTCGACATGAGCTGCGCCTCGGCCACCTTCACGGCGGCGGCGGCCACGTCACGCTCGGCCTGCGCCGCGTCGAAGTTCTGCTGGGTCGACACGTTGCGGCGCAGCAGTTCTTCCTGCCGGGTCAGCTCGGTCTCGGCCGATTTCAGCGTGGCCTCGGCCTGCGCGAGGGAGGCATTGGCGCTTTCCACGCTGGCCTCGTAGGTGGCGTCATCGATCCGGTAGAGCGGATCGCCGACCTTCACCTCTGCACCTTCCTCGAACAGGCGTTCAAGGACGATGCCGTTGACCTGCGGACGCACTTCGGCAGATGCCGAGGCCGCCACGCGGCCCGGCAGCACCGAGGTCAGGGTCACATCCTGGCTTTCCAGCGTGACCACGGTCACCGGGACGGCCTGCTGCCCCCCGCCCTGCTGCGCAGCGACCGGGAAGGCGACCGCGCCGGAGAATGCGGCGACGGAAAGGGAACGAATGATCGTAGAACGAATTGTCATAGTAGGGTCGTCCTGAATTGCTGGGGTCTTGCGGAGCGGGACACGGGAGTCCCCTCGGCATGCGCTCTTGACCGGGATTAAGGAAACGACGTAGTTTTGTAAAGCGCAAGTTCGCCGATCTGAATGCACCGGCCTTTGCATCTTGGAGGAGAGTTGGAAATCACGCCAGAAAAGAGTCGCGGCCTCGGGTCAGGGTGCTGTTGCGGCGAGCGCAAGCGCGGTCGCCCTGTGCAGATCGAGCCTGACCTGCGTGCAAGGCTGATCGTCGACGCTGCCGAGACCGTGCTGGCCGAGGACGGTGTGGCGCGGATCACCATGGCCGCCGTCGCCCGCGAGGCCGGCATGTCCAAGCGCACGGTCTACAGCCATTTCGCGACCCGCGAAGAGCTGATCTGCGCCTGTATCGAGCGGATGCACGAGGCGATCGTCCGCCCGCTTTCGACGGCGGCGCAGGATCTGCCGCTGGCGCAGCGGCTCGACCTCCTTCTGACGCTGAACCTCGAAGCCACCGCGGCGGTGCGCAAGGTGGAGCTGCTGCGCTCCGTCATCGCGGAGGCCCCGAGCCAGCCGGAGCTGGCCGCCTCGGTCCTCCGGTCCGGGCTGCTGGCGCTTGCCGCGCAGATCCGGGACGAGCTTGACCGCGCCGTGGAGCGCGGAGAGGCCGAGATCCCCGACACCGAGCTTGCCGCGGAGATGCTGCGCGACATGGCCTATCCCAACGTGCTCGAGGTGCTGCTGCGCTGCGATGTTCCCCACGAGGAGCGCATGGCCAAACTGGACAAGCGCCGGCCGCTCGCGGTGGCGGCGTTCTGCAAGGCGGTCGCGCCCGACAGGGGCTGATCCCCGCAGGCTCACCGCCCCGGCCGTGTCATCCCGGGCCGTTCTGCCCCTGCGCCCCCCTGCCCTGACGTGGCGCTAGTCCGTCACGACGTCGGGCAGAGCCTCGACCGCCTCGATGATCCCTCCCAGCAGGTCATGCAGATCGTCCCGGTGGCCCGTTCGGCTCGACGGGCTGTTGTTGTCCGAGGTCATCGCCACGGTCATCTGGAGCGCGGGCACCACGTAGACCATCTGCCCGCCATAGCCCCAGCCATAGTGGACCTCCTGCCCCGCGATCCGGGTCGAGAACCAGCCGTAGCCATAGCCGTGCCCGGTGTAGCGCGACCGCGTGCGGCTCTGCCACGAGGCCTCGATCCAGTCGCGCGACAGCAGTTGCCGCCCCTCCGCCGTGCGTCCGCCGCGGCGGTAGAGTTCCCCGAAGGCCAGCAGCGAGCGCGGGCTCATCGCCATCAGGTTGCCGCCCACGTAGATGCCCTGCGGGTCACGGTCCCAGCCCGCGATGCGGAAGCCCTCCAGCGGCCCGAGCCAGTCGCGGGCGAGCGCCAGCGTGGAGCGGCCCGAGACCTCGGTCAGGATCGCCGAGAGCAGGTGGCTGGAGCCGGTGGAGTAGATCATCCGCCCGCCGGGATCGTCCTCGAAATCCTGCGCAAGGGCGAAGCGCACCCAGTTCGGGCTGTTCACCCAGCGGCCGTAATTGCGCCCCGAGGTCGAGCCGAGCCCCGCCTGCATCGACAGCAGGTTGCCCACCGTGACCTCGCGCAGCCGCGGATCGGGGTTGGCAGGCAGCCGGCTGGCGAGGATCGGGGCGATGGGCTGGTCCGGGCCCTCCAGCAGGCCCTTGTCGATCGCGATGCCCACGAGGGCCGAGATGACCGACTTGGAGGCCGACATGATCGGCGTCGGGCTCTCGGTGTCATGGCCATGATAGCCGCGCGCCGCGAGCACCGCGCCCTCCCGGGCAACGAGAACGGACTGGAGCGGCTCCAGCGCGTCGGCCTCCTCGAGCACCTCCTCCAGCACCTCCTCCATCCGGGCCTCCCGCGCGGCGAGCGGCGGCACAGCGAGGGCACAGGTCAGGGTCAGGGTTGCGGCGAAAAGACGGGGGATCACGGGCGTCTCCGGTGTGAGGGGCGTTCAGGGGCAATCTGGACCTGATCGGCGGAAATGCCCCATCACGTCGCCTAGCATTGCCGTGAGCGCGCAGTCAGGGGCCCGCAGGCGTCCCGCCCGAGTCGCCCTGCCTCGACGTGTGCGGGTCCGCATCCGCGCGCTCCCCCGACGGCGGATTGCGCTCCACGCATGGCTCCCCTGACCGTCGCGCGCGAATCTGTGCGGCAATCCGCACAGCCCCCGAGGACCAGTCCAAACCCGCCCTGACGGGCCTTGAAATTTTCGTCAGCGGGGCGCGATGGCCCTTGCCCGGCGGCCGTCCTGCCCCCTCTAACCAACGGGAACAGAAGGAAGGACAGAATGCGCACCAATCCGACCGAACAGGAGCTTCAGGCCCAGGCCGACCCGAACCACCCGCCCCACGACGACGCGCCCGAGCCGATCGCCCCGGTGCGCCTGGCCGCGCTGATCGCCGGCCCGGTGCTGGCGGTGATCCTGCTGCTGCTGCCCGCGCCCGCGGGCCTCAACCCCGAGGCCTGGCGGCTGGTGGCCCTGACGGTCTGGATGGTGATCTGGTGGCTGGCCGAGGCCGTCCCCCTGCCCGCCACCGCCCTGGTGCCGATCCCGATGCTGCCGATCCTCGGCATCCAGCAGGTGGCCGAGGTCACGGTGCGCTACGGCAACCACCTGATCTTCCTCTTCCTCGGCGGTTTCATCCTTGCCGCGGGGATGCAGCGCTGGGGCCTTCACCGGCGCATCGCGCTCTTCATCGTGCAGAAGATCGGCACCTCGCCCGGCGGGATCATCGCGGGCTTCATGCTGGCGACCGGCTTCCTGTCCATGTGGATCTCGAACACCGCCACCGCGGTGATGATGTATGCCGTGGGCATCTCGGTGATCGAGTTCGTGGACAGCAAGGTGGCGGACAAGAAGATGGCCCGCAACTTCGCCGTGTCGCTGCTGCTCGCCATCGCCTTTTCCGCCTCCATCGGGGGGGTCGGCACGCTGATCGGCACACCGCCGAACGCCCTGCTGGCGGGTCTGCTGTCGGACAGCTACGACATCCAGGTCGGCTTCCTGCAGTGGATGCTGCTCGGCGTGCCCGTCGTCATCGTGATGCTGCCCGCCGCCTATTTCCTGCTGACCAAGGTGATCTTCCCCACCAGGGGGCTGGAACTGGGCGAGGTCCGCTCGATCATCGACGAGGAGTACCAGAAACTCGGCAAGATGGACCGGGGCGAGATCATCGTGGCCATCGTCTTTGGCGCGGCGGCCTTCTTCTGGGTCACCCGCAGCTTCCTCGGCCTGCCGCTGAACGACGCGGGCATCGCCATGGCGGCAGCCCTGCTGCTCTTCGCGATCCCGGTGTCGCGCAGGGAGGGCTACGTGCTGGACTGGACCGTCACCCGCACCCTGCCCTGGGGCGTGCTGATGCTCTTCGGGGGCGGCCTCGCACTGGCCGGCGCCTTCGAGGCGACGGGCCTCGCGCAGTGGATCGGCGACATGGTCGGCGGGCTGCAGGGCGTGAACCTCTGGGTGCTGATCCTCGTGGTGACCACGGCAATCGTCTACCTGACCGAGATCACCTCGAACACCGCCTCGACCGCCACCTTCCTGCCGATCCTCGGCGCGGTGGCCGTGGGTCTGGGCGTGCCGGTCGAATACCTGATGGTGCCCGTGGCGCTCGGTGCGTCGATGGCCTTCATGATGCCGGTGGCGACGCCGCCCAACGCCATCGTCTTCTCCTACGAGGGGCTGCATCTGGCGGACATGGTCAAGGCAGGCTTCCTGCTCAACATCATCTCCATCGCCGTGGTCTACGGCGCGATGTACCTGCTCGCCGGGCCAGTTTTCGGGCTCTGATCTCCGGGCACTGATCCCCCGGGACACCCCGACGACCGAAGGGCTGTCCGCAAGGCAGACAGGACAAAGGGGCCGCGGACGCGGCCCCTTTTTCGTGGCGCACATCCCGTCCGCTGGCGTCAGCGGCTCACTTCACGCCGATGATCGTCGGCTTGTCGGAGTTGTAATCGATGTAGTGCCAGCCGTTGCGGATCGTCATGCACTTGTACTCGTCGCCGCTCTCGTCCTTGAACTTGAAGCTCCATCCCTTCGAGTTCTGGAAGTTGACCCGGTACTTGTAGATCACCCCCCGGTCGTTGCTGACATAGCCCTGCGCGATGCCGATGTCCTCGGCCTGGCTGGAGGTATAGCCCTGCTGGCCGGGCACCCAGTTTAGTTCCTTGTAGGACTCCGTGGCGTCGGCCTTGTTCATCTCGGCCAGGATCGTGTTCGCGGCATAGCCCTCGGACTTGGGGAAGCCCATCTCGTAGCTGCCGCCCTTCGGCGTTTCGACGTGCAGAACCACGTGGTCGTCGGTTTCGGAAACGGTCGTCATGCAAAGTCCTCCTGAGAAAAATCGAATGGAAAGTGGGGGCGAGACTACGTCCGCCGCCCCCGCAAGATCAACCTAAGGTTGTTCGATGCGGATTGCACAGCGCGTTTCGGATATGGCGACGATGGCGCGGGGGGATACGGTCGGGGCAAAAAAAAGCCCACCACGTCGGAACGGGCGGGCCAGAGCACAATGCCGTTCGAAACACCATGGGGGGCGCCCTACGGCAGAGAGGCAGCGGAACGGTTCGGGTGTATCCGCCACGGGACCTGTATACAGGGCACCCCGGGCACCGACAATGACATGATTTGTGTCAGTACGGCGGAGAGGCCCCTTCGACATGGGCGTGGTGCGTTCTCTCTGTCGGGAGGAGAAGCCGCGCTCCATCGCCGAACTGTCCCACGCGTTCCCGGACCTTCTTGTCGCGCAGGAGCCCCTTGATCCAGCAAAAAGCGCCGGACCTGCCCGTTCGACAATCGTGACCCTTGGTACGGATGCTGCGACACCCCTTTGGCTTCGCCCTGCCGCAAGACGGACGTCCAATGCCCCACAGCGCGCCGCGGTCCAACGTCCCGATTGCTCTGCACGATCCCAATGGCGCCACCAGAAACCGGCCGGAAAACGCCAGGGGCCCCAGACCCTGCGGTGAGGATCAGACCACCCGCCCGCCCGCATGAAAAAACCCCCACCCGCCTGGGTGGGGGTCAGTCCTGCCGACCAGAGAGTTGATACCGCCCGGTTGCTCGCCTGTAAGCCTGGCCGGCGCGGGGACCGGCGCACCGGCCCCCTGATCCTTGCACGTCCCGGGGTCTTGGGCTCCCCGGGGCGCGCGCTCAACTGCAGCCCGAGGTGGCGCCGCAGGTGTTGCACTTCATGCAGGTGCCGTTGCGCACCAGCGTGTAGTTCCCGCAATCTCCGCAGGCCTCGCCCTCGTAGCCCTGCATCTTGGCCTTGGCCCGCGCATCCATGGACACCGCACCCGAGGCCAGCGCCGTGCTGCCACCGCCGGAGACCTTGGTTTCGGGCACGAGCGCCTGCAGCGCCGCCGTCGCATCGCCCGAGAAGGCGGTGGCCCCGGCATAGCCGCCCTGAAGCACCACCAGTTCCTGCGGCAGACGCTTGCGGAGGTAGCCGGTGGAGCTGACCTGCTTCAGCATCTCCAGCGAGGCGGAGGCGGTTTCCTCGCGCAGTTCGCTGACGTTGGAGACGCCCTCTTTCGCGTGGCCCTGCCCCAGGTCGTCGAAGGTGGTGCCCTGCGGCTTCACGTGGGCCAGATCGGTCCGGTCGAGGTAGGAGACCGCCAGTTCGCGGAAGATGTAGTCGAGGATCGAGGTGGCGTTCTTGATGCTGTCGTTGCCCTGCACCATCCCCGCCGGTTCGAACTTGGTGAAGGTGAAGGCGTCGACGAATTCCTCCAGCGGCACGCCGTATTGCAGGCCCACCGACACCGCGATGGCGAAGTTGTTCATCATCGCCCGGAAGCCCGCGCCTTCCTTGTGCATGTCGATGAAGATCTCGCCGAGGGAGCCGTCGGAATATTCGCCGGTGCGCAGGTAGACCTTGTGGCCGCCCACCATCGCCTTCTGGGTATAGCCCTTGCGGCGGTCGGGCATCTTCTCGCGGCCGCGGGCGACCTCCTTGATGACGACCTTCTCGACGATCTTCTCGGCCAGAACGGCGGCCTTTTCCTGCGGCGTGCCGGTCTCGAGGATCTCGGCGGCCTCGTCGTCATCCTCCACCAGGGCGGCGGCCAGCGGCTGCGACAGTTTGGAGCCGTCACGGTAGAGCGCGTTGGCCTTCACACCCAGCGACCACGACAGTTCGTAGGCCTTCTGGCAGTCCTCGATGGTGGCATTGTTGGGCATGTTGATCGTCTTGGAGATCGCGCCCGAGATGAAACTCTGCGCCGCGGCCATCATGGTGATGTGGCTGTCGACCGAGAGGAAGCGCTTGCCGGTCTTGCCGCAGGCGTTGGCGCAATCGAAGATGTGGTAATGCTCTTCGCGCAGGTGCGGCGCGCCCTCCAGCGTCATGGTCCCGCAGACGTGGTCGTTCGCGGCCTCGATGTCCTTCTTCGAGAAGCCGAGGTGACTCAGCAGGTCGAAGGTCGGATCGGTCAGCTTCTCCGCCGGGATACCCAGCGGGCCGGTGCAGAACTCCGCCCCCAGCGTCCACTGGTTGAAGACGAAGCGGATGTCGAAGGCGGTGCCGAGCGCCGCCTCGATCTTCTCCAGTTCCGCCGGGCCGAAGCCGTGGCCGATCAGCGAGGTGTGGTTGATCCGGGGCGCATTGCCCAGGGTGCCATGGCCCACCGCGTAGCCGATGATCTCCTCGATCTGGGCCGAGCCGTAGCCCAGCTTCTCCAGCGCGGCAGGGACCGAGCGGTTGATGATCTTGAAGTAGCCGCCACCGGCCAGCTTCTTGAACTTCACCAGGGCGAAGTCCGGCTCGATCCCGGTTGTGTCGCAGTCCATGACAAGGCCGATCGTGCCGGTGGGCGCGATGACCGAGACCTGCGCATTGCGGAAGCCGTGTTTCTCGCCCAGCGTCAGGGCACTGTCCCAGGCCGCGGTTGCGCGGTCGATCAGGCGGGCGTCAGGGCAGTTGGCGTGATCCAGCGCCACCGGTTTGATGGCCAGCTTCTCGTAGCCCTCGGTCTTGCCGTGGGCCGCGGTGCGGTGGTTGCGGATCACCCGCAGCATGTGGAAGGCGTTACGCTCGTAGCCCGGGAAGGTACCCAGCTCGCCCGCCATCTCGGCCGAGGTGGCATAGGCCACGCCGGTCATGATCGCCGTCAGCGCCCCGCAGAGCGCCCGGCCCTCGTCGCTGTCATAGCCTAGCCCCATGTTCATCAGCAGGCCGCCGATGTTGGCATATCCAAGCCCGAGGGTGCGGAAGTCATAGGACCGCTGGGCGATTTCCTTCGAGGGGAACTGCGCCATCAGCACCGAGATTTCCAGCGTCACGGTCCACAGACGGGTGGCGTGTTCATAATCCTCGACCTGGAAGACACCGTCCTTGAGGAAGGTCAGCAGGTTCATCGAGGCGAGGTTACAGGCCGTGTCGTCGAGGAACATGTACTCGGAGCACGGGTTCGAGCCGCGGATCTCGCCGTCTTCCGGGCAGGTGTGCCAGGCGTTGACGGTGTCATGGTACTGGATGCCCGGATCGGCACAGGCCCATGCCGCGTGGCCGATGTCTTCCCACAGGTCGCGCGCCTTGATGGTCTTGGCGACCTTGCCGTCGGTGCGGTTGATCAGCGCCCAGTCGGCATCGTCCTCGACGGCCTTCAGGAAGGCATCGGTGACGCGGACGGAGTTGTTGGAATTCTGCCCCGCGACCGAGGCATAGGCCTCGCTGTCCCAGTCGGTGTCGTAGGTCGGAAACTCGATGCTGTCATAGCCCTGCTTGGCGTAATCCAGCACGCGCTTGATGTATGTCTCGGGGATCGAACAGCTCTTGGCCGCGCGGATCGCCTTCTTGAGCGCTGCATTCTCCGCCGGATCATAGGCGGCCTCGGCGCTGCCGTCCCAGTCACGGATCGCCGCGAAGATCAGGTTCAGCTGCTTCTCGTGCATCTTGGAGCCGGCGACGATGGAGGCAACCTTCTGCTCCTCCTTCACCTTCCAGTTGATGTATTCCTGAATGTCGGGGTGATCGGCGTCCACGATAACCATTTTGGCGGCGCGTCGGGTTGTCCCCCCCGACTTGATTGCGCCCGCCGCACGGTCCCCGATCTTGAGGAAGCCCATCAGACCGGAGGATCTGCCACCACCCGACAGTTTCTCACCCTCCGCACGGAGCGATGAGAAGTTTGTGCCCGTTCCCGAGCCGTATTTGAACAGGCGCGCCTCGCGCACCCAGAGATCCATGATGCCGCCCTCGCCCACGAGGTCATCCGCAACGGACTGGATGAAACAGGCGTGGGGCTGGGGATGTTCGTAGGCCGAGGCCGACTTGGTGAGTTTCCCCGACACGTGGTCGACGTAGTAGTGGCCCTGGCTGGGGCCGTCGATGCCATAGGCCCAGTGCAGGCCAGTGTTGAACCACTGTGGGCTGTTGGGCGCGGCGCGCTGCGTCGCCAGCATGAAGCGCATTTCGTCGTAATAGGCGCGGGCGTCCTCCTCGGTGGAGAAATAGCCGCCCTTCCAGCCCCAGTAGGTCCATGCGCCGGCGAGACGGTCGAAGACCTGCTTGGCCGAGGTTTCGCCGCCGATCTCGGTGTCGGCCTTCGCGGGGACAGAGCGCCAAAGGAACTCCGGCACGCCCTTCTCGCGGACTTTCTTGACCTCTGCGGGCACGCCCGCCTTGCGGAAGTACTTCTGGGCGATCACGTCGCTTGCGACCTGGCTCCAGCCCGCGGGAATTTCGACGTCGTCGAGACGGAAGACGATGGTCCCGTCCGGGTTGCGGATTTCCGACGCTGTCGTGATGAACTCCAGTTCCGCGTAAGCGTCCTGACCGGCCTTGGTAAACTTGCGTTCAATCTGCATTTCGAAAATGCCCCTAGCTTCCCGTTATCTGCCTCAACCGCTTTCTGACGGCCGGATGCCCGATCTGCGGACACGGGGGGACGGATGCCGCCGCGGATCGCTCCCCGGGGCCATTTCCTGAAACTGGAAACACTGAACTGAGATGACTGTCCCAACGCGCCCGGCCGACACTAAATCTGGTGCTCTTCTGACCGGTCCCTACAATTTGATGTGAGAATGCCTAGAGGGTCAACTGAAAATTGAATCTCTTTGCTCTTGACCGGCTGTCCCCCACCGACCGCGATTCTGCCCTGTGACGGCACGTCGGGAAAACCATTGGAAACATGCGCTTTTCACGGAATTCCCAACCAGATCGCCGCGCCGCGGGGGGCGCACCTGTCGCCGGATGACCACGCCCGGGCTGGCAAATAGACGCTGGAGCTGCCCGAAAACACGGCACGATCCGGCCACTAGATGTAGCCACGGGGATGCGAAAATCGCCATCCATGGCGTGACCCAGGGCTACCCACAGGCTGTGGACGACTCATCGGCGCCGAAACGCAGGGGCCGGACCGCCCCGTTGGGACCGTCTAACGGGCCGTGGTCCGGTCAGGTCAGGTCAGAACTGGGATCGGATCGGGAGGACAGACGTGCCGCCTAGATGGGGCCGTACGCGCCGCTAGTTGCAGCCGCTGGCGGCCCAGGTCTGCAACTTCTGCTTGAAGGCACCTCCGAAGGGATGCTCCTTGCCGACGGCGCCCCGGGTCGCCTCCTCGAGGTAGGTCTGCGCCTGCGTGCAGATCCGCTCCTGAGTCCAGTGATGGCAGCTGCTGCACTTCTGCCCCTTCCAGAAGGACTCGGGCAGCCCCTCGACCGGGGGGAACAGCGGCGTGGACTCGATGATCTCGGAAATGGAGAGGCCATTCACCGCGGGTTCGGAGGAGGTCAGCGGGCTGAGGAAGGTGATCACCTCCTCCTTCGGCTCCACCGCGGCGGCGGGCGGCGCCGGCGCCACCTCAGGCAGGGAGACGCCTCCGGGCGTGCCATCAGCCCCCGCCTTTTCACGCAGCGCCACCAGTTCGCCCTGCGCGAACTCGGCGAAGGTCCCCTCGGGATAGGCGGAGAGGTAGCGCTCGTAGCCCTCGATCGAATTGCTGGCCTGCGCCGCCTCGAAGAGCTTCTGCTCATCCTCGGGCGGGGCCTCGGAGGCGGTCGGCGCGGCGGGCACGCCGACGCCCGCCAGCTCCTGCTCCATGACGGAGGTCAGCAGGCCACGGGCCTCGCCGGCAAAGGCCGTATCGCCGTAGCCGCGCAGGAAGAGCATAATCTGAACCGGATCGCGGCTGTCCTTGATCGACTCCCAGAACTGCTGCGCCTCAAGGTCGCGGGCCGTCAGCTTTTCGCCTTCCGCAAAGGAGAAATCCCCCACGAGCGAGGAGCTGTCCCACGGGGTCTGCATTCCGCCCGTCTCCCGCAGGACCTCGACGCGGACCTGTTTGAACATCTGCTCGATCGGAAGACCCGGGGTCGGCATCAGCGAGGCCATCGCGCGGGTGAACGGGCTGTTCTCGCCGCCGCCATCCATCGCCACCGCCCCCGGCGCCGTCGCATAGGCAAGGAAGGTGCCGGTGGGGGCCTTCATCTCGGCCAGACCGTTGTCGTTGAACTCGGGGATATTGCTGAAGGGATTGTTGCGGCAGGCATCGAGGATCATGATGTTGGTGCGGTTCCCGGCCGAGAACATCTGCCGAAGAACGGATTGGACCTCGACGGCCACAAGGCTCAGGTCCGCCGCATCGCTCAACTCCGCGCTCACCGGCAGCAGGTAGTTCACCCCGAAGGACTGCACCCCGTGCCCCGCGTAGTAGAACAGCCCCGTCGCCTCCGGCCCGGCCCCGCGCAGCGCGCGACCGAAATGGGCGATGCCGCGGGTTAGCTCGGCGCGGTCCACGTCGATCAGCCGGTGTACCTCGAAGCCCAGACCTTCGAGCGTCGCGGCGATCAGGGCGGCATCGTTCGACGGGTTCGCGAGGGGCGAGACCGCTTCGTAATCGGAATTCCCGACCACCAGCGCGATCCGTTGCTCGGCCCGTGCCGGCAGCGCCGGGGCAAGGAACAGCGTGACGAGGCACAGGAAGAAAAGTCGAAAGAACATGCGCGTTTTCTATGTCTGGGCGTCGCTCGACATCCCGCCCGGGCATCCCGTCAAAAGGGGCTCTGCCTGGGCTCCGAGCCCTAGGAATAAGGGGCTCTTCCGATAACCGATGTTGCCTGAGCGACCGATTTCGAGAATAATAATATCATACTTCTACCGACCCTATTCTAACATTCATAACATGACTCAGGGAAGGTCCTAACTATGTTTCGCACCCAAAGTCGTTCAATTCTCTCTCGTTTTTTCGCCGGCCTCACCTGTCTGACCCTGCTTTCCGCCCCGGCTTCCGCGCAGGGCGTCTCTCCGTTCGAACATGGCTGGACCCTCGACGAGGAGGCCTCGGAACTCCACTTCATGTCGATCAAGAAGGGCGATCTCGCGGAGGACAGCAGCTTTGCGACCCTCTCCGGGCTGATCACCGAGGACGGCAAGGCGCAGGTCCGCGTGCTTGTGGATTCCGTCGATACCCTCGTCGACCTGCGCAACGTGCGCATGCGGTTTCTCTTCTTCGAGTCCTTCAAGTACCCCGAGGCGCTGATCACCGCCGAGATCCCCCCCGCGGCCCTGGACGACCTTGCGCAGGTGCGCCGAAAGATGATCCCGCTGGAGTTCACCCTGTCCCTGCACGGCGTCACCGTGACCCGCAGTGCCGACGTGGCGGTGACCTTGATCAGCAATGACCGGGTGAACGTCTCCACCACCAAGCCGATCGCGCTGAAGCTGTCGGATTTCAACCTGACCGAGGGCTGGCAGAAGCTTCAGGAAGCCGCGAACGTGATCATCGTTCCGGTGGGCATGGTCAGCTTCGATTTCGTCTTCAACCGCTCCGCCCCGGGCACGCCGTCGCTTCTGACGCCGGTGGCGGCCAGCCGCACGGGCGCCGCGGCGGCGCTGGAGACCAAGGGCGAGTTCGACCGCGAGGCCTGCATCGGGCGGTTCGAGATCCTGTCGCGCGCGGGGAACATCTACTTCTCTGCCGGAAGCGCAAAGCTGAGCGCGGACAGCTATCCCCTGCTGGAAAACCTCTTCGACGTGGTCAGCCGCTGCCCCGGCCTGCGCATCGAGATCGCGGGTCACACGGATTCCGATGGCGGCGAGACGGCCAACCTGCGCCTCAGCGAGTTGCGCGCCGGATCGGTGAAGACCTATCTCGAGGACAAGGGCATCCCCGCCTCGCGCATGCTGGTCGTCGGCTATGGCGAAGCCAAGCCCCTGCTGGACAACACCACAGCCGCGAACAAGGCCCGCAACCGCCGGATCGAGTTCAGCGCCCTGAACTGACGCCTGCCCCGCGCGGCCCTACCGGGCCACGCGGATCTTCCTATTGAACCGAAAGACTTTTTCAACGCCAGACACCGGAACAGGACGGCCCCCGTGGAGATTTACCGTCAACGTCCCTGCACTGCCGCATTCACCATTGGACAGGACCCGGCGGGCCGGGATTTCCTGTCCCTCGTCGTGAAACGAACCTTCGACTTCCCCGACGCCCCCGATCAGGCGCCCGCGCCCAGTTCCGTGCAGGCCGAGCTTGTGGAAGCGGATCAATACGGCGGCGCCCCGGGCCTTTCGGCCTGCCGGTGGGAGACGGATTTCGCCTTCCGCAAGCAGCGCTGTGACGTGATCCTGAACGGCGCGGCCCATGCCCCCGGGGGGACCCCGGCACCGCAGGTGCGCGTGGGCCTGCGCCTCGGCAGCTGGTCGAAGGGCTTCGATGTGTTCGGCGCGCGGGAATGGCGGGCCATCGGTCCGTCCTTCGTCGCCACGGCGCCGGTCCCGTTCCGACGCCAGCCGATCAGCTATGACTGCGCCTTTGGCGGCACCGACCGGCTGGACCCCGAGGATGCGGAACCGGGGGCCTATGGAGAAAACCCCGTCGGCACCGGCTGGGCCGCGCGCAAGAACCGGGCCCGGATACCGGGGCTGCCGCTGCCCCACACGCAGGCGATCGACGAAGAGGTGACCTCGCCCTTCGGGACCTACCGTCCCATGGCCCTCGGCCCCTACGGGCGCGGCTGGCCGCAGCGCAGCCGCCATGCCGGCACCTATGATCAGGCCTGGCAGGACAACGTGTTTCCCTTCCTGCCCAAGGACTTCGACGAACGCTATTACCAGAGCGCCCCGCCCGATCAGCAGTGCGAGCCGCCCCGCTCCGGGACCGAACTGGTGCTGCTGAACCTGACCGAGCGCGGGCGCGAGGCCTTTCGCCTCGCAGAGTGCGAGCTGGCCATCGCGATCTTTCGCGGGGCCGAGGTCGCGCTCGACCGGGAGGTTCTCCCGGATACCGTGCTGATCGACACCGACGCCCGGAAACTCGCGCTGGTCTGGCGGGTGGATCTGCCGATCCGGCGCAGCATCCTTGACTTCACCGAGGCCTGGGTCGGCCCGCCCACCGAGGCGATGCTGCGCGCGCGGCGCGAGGGACGCCGCTACATCCGGGCGGTCGCCACCGGCGAGACCGAGGCAGAGACCTCATGACCCCGGCGCCACAGTCCCCCCTCTATGTCCTCGGCTCCGGCATGGTGACGGCGGTCGGGCTCGACGCGCCCTCCTCCTGCGCGGCGCTGCGGGCCCGGTTGGACGGCTTTCAGGAAACGCGTTTCCCGGGCCGGGACGGCACATGGATCATCGGGGCCCCGGTGCCGATGCCGCGCAACTGGATGGGCACCAGGCGGCTGGCCCACATGTGCGCCGCCGCGATCTGCGAGGTCTTCGATCAGGTGCCGGAGGCGGAGGGTCGCACGCGCCTGATCCTCTGCCTTGCCGAGGACGGCCGCGCGGGCCGCCTGATCACCGATAGCGACCGCTTCCTGCGGATGATCGGTGAGATCGTCGCCCTGCCGGAGATGCCCCGGGTCCATATCGTCGCCCACGGGCGGCCCTCCGGGTTCGTCGCCCTGCAGACGGCGCGCAGGCTGCTCGCCGAGGGGGCGGACTACGTGATGATCCTCGGGGTCGACAGCTACCTGACGACCCCCGCGATCGGACAATACCATGGCAACGCCCGCCTGCTGACCCCGACGACGCCCGACGGCTTCATCCCCGGCGAAGCGGCGGCCGCCGTGCTCTGTGCCGCGCGCCACAGGGGCGGCCTCGCGATCAGCGGCCTTGGCCTCGCCCGGGAGCCCGCGCCGATCTACAACGGACGCGACGCGGAGGGTTTCGACCTGCCCCTCCGGGGCGATGGCATGACGCGCGCCTACAGCGCCGCCTTCGCCGAGGCGGCCCTGTCGCATTCCGACATCGTGCTCAAGATCGGGGACCACTCGGGCGAGAGTTTCTGGTTCCGCCAGACCGCCCTCGCCATGATGCGCACCCAGCGGGCCCGCAGCGAGGTGCAGCCGATCTGGGCGGTGGGCGCGAGCCTCGGCAATGTCGGCGCCGCGGTGGTGCCTCTGATGCTGGGATGGGCGCTTGCGGCGGCCGAGAAACGCTATGGCCCGCAGGGGCCGGTGCTGATCGAGGCCTCGGGGGATGACGGCGCCTGCGGCGCACTGGTGGCGGGGGCTGCGGCATGACGGTCTTTGCCAACTGCCTCGAAATCTCGGCCAAGGCGCAGGGCTGCAAGATCATCGCGGCCTTCCCAGACACCTGCTTCACCCCGCCCCAGACGCCGGCCACCCCGCCCGGCGTGCCGATCCCCTACCCCAACTTCGGCATGGACAGCGACCTGACCTCGGGCACCGGCACGGTGAAGATCGGCGGCAAGGAGGTCAGCCAGGAGAACAGCTCGAAATTCTCGAAGGTCTCCGGGGACGAGGCGGGCTGTGCGCCCAAGAAGGGCATCATCACCTCCAAGAACACGGGCAAGGCCTATGCCCAGAAATGGTCGATGGACGTCAAGGCCGAGGGCAAGGGCGTCGTGCGGTTCTCCGATCTCGCGACCACCAACCACATGAGCAACCCGGGCAACGACGCGCCCTGGGTCATCGTGGGCAAGCCCAACCCGAATGCCAATCCCGACGGCAGCGACTGCATCGTCGGTGAATACAGCCTCAAGCGCGAGGAGTGCAGCAAGACCAAGGACTCGAAGGGCAAGGCCTACCAGTTCCACCACGTGGTCCCGGACCGGACATACCGCTGCGGCCGGTACAAGGCGCCCGGTCTCACGCCAAAGGGCAACATCCGCCGCCGGGACGTGCGGCAGTCGTTCGCCCCGTCTCACGGCAAGGGCATCTGCATTTGCCTGCCGTCGGACAACCATGTCGGATCGAAGAAGAGCGCCCCGGGCACCGCCGTGCACCAGGAGCTGGACGACAAGCTCACCGCACTGGGGCAGAAGACCCGGACCGCCGCGAGCCCGGCGGGCTGCGCCCCGCTCAAGGATGTGCGCTTGCAGTGTCTCATAGCGCTTCATAAGCTGGTCCCGAAGACCATCAGCATGGAGTGTTTCAAACTCGCCATGGAAGAGGTGATGAAACAGACCGAACCCCACAAGGACAAGCAGGTGCGCGCCGAGAAGAGCCTCCGGAACCTCAGCCCGCGCGCCCGCGGCGTTCTGGCCCGCCAATGAGCGGCGATCTCCTTCTCGGGGGCGGCATCCTCTGCCCGCAGGGGGGCACCTACCTTCTCGCGGTGCCCGACGAAGCCGAGGACGACGAGGTCGTCATCTGTTCCGGCCAGCGTGACGGCGCGGTGCTCCGGCTCACGCCGCTGACCGATCTGGAAGAAATACAGGGCATCATCTCGCTGAACGCGCCCTGGGACGCCATCGCCGAGGCCTGCGCCATGACCCCCGAGGGCGAGGTCTTCTTCCTGCGCCCGCACGCGGCCACCCTCCAGACGATCCCCGGGGCCGGCTACAGCCGCGACGATGCCAAGGGCATCGGGCGCCTGACCGCGCTCGCGCAGGTCGGAGAGGACCTGGTTGCCACGGGATATTCCGGGCAGGTCTATCGCCATCCCCACGGCGCCCGCGGCTGGACGGACATCTCGATCCCGGTCGCGGCCTCCGATGCCCACAAACCGGTCTTCTACGACCTTGCCCCCGGCCCGCGCGGGGCGCTCGTCTTCGGCGGCAGCGAGCTCTTCGACATGGCGATCACCCCCGACATGGAGGCGGCGAACGAGGCTGGCGACATCGAGGCCCTGATGGGCCTCTTCACCGAAAACACGGGCGAGGACATGATGAGCCTGCGCCTCTACGACGCTGGCTGGCGCAGCGCCGACGTCGCCGGAGAGCCCGGCGCAATCGTCGCGCTCCTGCGCGTGACCGAGGGCACCCTGCTCTTCTCGGAGACCGGGATCATCTACCTCAGCTCGGATTTCGACGTGATCGAGGTGGTCTATCGCCCGGAGCAGCCGGAGGGGTTCGACGACATCAAGCTCTGGCAGGGGCGCCCGCTCCTGCTGTCGGGAAACACCTTGTCGGTGTATCGCGACACCGATCTCGAACCGTTCGACCCGCCGCTGCCCGCGGGCGAGGAATTCTGCCTGTCGGTCTCACCTGCCGGGGATCGCATCCTCGCGGTGTTCCCCAGCCACGTGCAGCTCTTCGAGGCCGGTGCATGGGTCCGGCTGGAGGTGGCGCTGCCCGAGACCTGAGCACGCGCCCTTTGAGAAGGCCCCCCGTGGCTAGCCCCCCTATTCAGGCCGGCAGCGAGCCCAGCAGGAAGGCGCGCACCTTGTCGAGATCGAGCCCCGCCACGGTCAGGCCCGCGGCGCTAGGCTGCAACATCCGCACCACGAAAAGCTCCCCCGCTTCGGGATATTCGAGGTAACGCGCCTCGGCCATGCCAAGGCCCGCGGCACCGGCCACGCGCAGCCCGTCGAGATGGGCCTCCAGCCGCTCCACCAGCCGGGCGATCCGCTCCTCGTCCATGTCGGGATTGTCGTCCGGGTTCAGCAGCGCATGGTCGTAGACCGTCCAGAGGAACGCCGCCTGCTCGGCGTGCTGGCGCAGCATTTCAGGCAGAACGGGCGCGGCCATCAGTTCAGGTTCACCGATCCACCGCGTATCCGGTTCGAGGCCGAGGCATGGCTGACCAGATAGGTGCCCCGAATGGTGATATGCCCGTCCTTCTCCATGACGATCGAGGCCTTGCCGCAGCGCAGTTCAATGCGTTCGTTGGCCGCGATCTTCACCCGCTCGCCGTCACGCACCACCACGGGTGCGTCCTCACGCGGGCGCGGCTCCACGATCTTGCCGACGATCAGCGGGCGGGCACTGTCGCCCTCCTCGTAGAGCAGCGCCACCTCCGCCCCGATGTCGTCGGGCCCGAGCCGCGCAAGGCTGCGCGCCGGGACGGCATGGTCCACCGGGTTGCCGGCAAAGACAACGAGCGGCACACCCTCCTCGAAGCCGAGCACGAGCCCGATGATCACGCCTTCTACGCGTTCCGAAACCTGCATCTGTTCGGACCTCCCGACCGGTTGATGGCCACTGCCACGGGCTGGGGCGGAGCGCGCCGCCCCGGCCGGATCAGCTCAGCGCCTGGAACTCGACGCGCCGGTTTTCCTCTGCGCGCGGGTCGTCGGCATTGTAGGGGAAGCGCTCCCCCATCCCCACGGTTTCAAGCCGCGAGGCAGGCAGGCCGCAGCCTTCGATCAGGTTGCGCGCCACTTCCTTGGCCCGCAGCACCGACAGCCGCTCGTTGTAGGCCTCGGAGCCCGAGCTGTCCGTGTGACCGACGATCCGGACCTTGCCGATGTCGGCGGCCTGCAGCGCCATGCAGACGGTCTTGAGCTTGGGCTTCTGGTCGTCGCTGATCGCCGCGCTGTCGAACCCGAATTCGATGTGCAGGTTCACCTGCAGCTCCGGCGCCAGCTGGCCAAAGACCATCGGCTGATCGGTCGCGGCCGCCAGCAGGGGCTTGTTCGGGTCGGAGGGCCGGACCGGGCGGCTGTCGCCCTGTGCGGTGATCGAAACGCCCTGCCCCGCCGTCTGTCCTGACGTGCCCGCAGGGGCCGACAACGCGGGCGCGGTGCTGGTGACCTGCGGCTCGGCCCCGGCGGCGGTCTCGTCTCCGGCGGCGCTTTCGGCGGTGACATTGTCGACCGTCACCAGCTTGAGCCCCCGGGTCAGGCCCAGACCGTTCGTTTCGGCCTCGGAGAAGGCCTGTTTCTGGCGTTCGAAGATGGATTTGAGCTCGTCGACCGAAAGGTCGTCCTGCGCGCCGGCAGGCAGGGCGAGCGTGTTCAGCGCAATCAATGAAAAGAATAGATATCTCAAGAGCATGGTAACCTCGTTTGAAAAAGGCTTTTTGAAATGCTGTGAAAAGTGTAGCATGAGCCGTGTTTTAATTCAGCATTTTTCGGGGGAAAGGCGGGTCCAGCGCTCCGCAGTGACGCCGAGCCCGATGGCTTTTGTGCAAGGCGTTTCCATGACCACGCCCCAGACCCGCAGCCCTGTTCTCAAACCGATGGCAGCCCCGCTCTTTTCCGGCGCGGGCCTCACCCACACCGGGCGGCAGCGGGACGAGAACGAAGATTCCATCCTCACCGATCCCGCCGGTCTCCTATGGGCGATTGCCGATGGCATGGGCGGTCACGGGCATGGCGCCATGGCCTCGGACATGGTGATCGATCAGGCGACGCTGGTCAGCGATCACGCCCCGCCGGCCCCCACCCTGCGGGCCCGGCTGCAGGAGGCGAACCGCAACATCCTGCTGCGCGCGCAGAAGGCCAACTTCGGCCAGATGGGCGCGACCGCGGTGCTGATGCTGATCCAGAACTCCATAGCCCACGTGGCCTGGGCCGGGGACTGCCGCGCCTACCTGATGCGGCGTGGCCACCTCAGGCTGCTGACCCGGGATCATACCGTGGTGCAGGAGATGGTCGACGAGGGCCTCCTCGACGAGGCCGAGCGCAACCGCCATCCGCAACGCCACGTGGTGACCCGCGCGGTCGGTGCCGCGCCGTCGCTGGAGGTGGACGTCATCTCGGCCCCGCTGGTGCCCGACGACCGGCTGCTGCTGTGCAGCGACGGGCTGACCGCCTGTCTCGCCGACCAGACGATCGCCGGGATCGTCGAGGCGGGCACAGAGCCGAAGCAGGTATGCGCCGATCTGGTGCGCGCCACGCTGGAGGCCGGCGCGCCGGACAATGTCTCGGTGATCTGCGTTTTCGTCAGCGGGGGCTGAGCCATGCGGGACGGCGCGCTCATCGGGCCCGTGATCATCGCGATCGGCCTCGTGCTGGCCGCGCTCTGCTTCGCGGTGGTGGGCGCCCTGCTCCAGACCGCCGACGGGCGCACCGAGTTGCGCCTTGAACGCAGCGAGGCCGAGATCGCGCAGCTGCGCAGCGGGCTCGACCGGCTGCGCGCAGAGCTGCGCGATGCCGAGGCGGAGATCGAGCGCCTGCAGGAGGACGTCGCCCTCGGCGCCAGCCGGGCGCCGGGTGCGCCCCTGCCCGCGGTGACTGGCCTCGCCACAGACGCAAACACGGGTCCCGACGCACCGCAGGTCGTGGGCGAAGCCGAAGACCTGCCCCCGACCGAGGAGATGACCGAGGAGATGCGTACCGCAAAGGCGCGTTTCAACCGGGGCATCACCCAGCCCGGAAACCGCGTCATGCTGGAGATCCTCGGCCATCCCCGCAGCAGCTATTCCACCGACTGCCAGCCAGTGACGCAACCCGGCCTGAAAGCGCTTCTCGAAACCCGGCAGATGGGGCCGATCCGGGTCACGATGATCCGGCCCGCCCTCGACAGCCTGCAACGTATCCTCGACAAGCTTCAGGCGCAGGAGCCCGACATCTACGCCGCCCTCGGCACCGCCGGGGCGATCTGCGCCCGCCTGATCCGGGGCTCCCGGTCCGCTGTGTCGAACCATTCGTGGGGCACGGCGATCGACGTGAAGCTGCAGGGCCAGCTTGACGGGTTCGCAGATGGCGGCACCCAGTTCGGGCTGCTCCTGCTGGCCGAGCTCTTCAACGAGGAGGGCTGGTACTGGGGCGCAGGCTATCGCCGCGAGGATTCGATGCACTTCGAGGTCGGCGTCGAGACCCTGCGCGCATGGCAGGCCGCGGGCCTGCTCTGAGCCATGGCACCGCCGCCCTCCCCCCTGATGCACTGCGCCACCCCGGTGCTGCGCTACATCGACGAGATCAGGGCGGGCACCGGGGAGCGCCGGATCATCGACCAGGCGACCCCGCTTCTGGCCCAGTTCGAGGCCGACGCCGCGCGTGCGGGCGTGCCGGAGGTGGCGATCAAACCCGCCCGCTACGGGCTGGCCATGCTGCTCGACCAGACGGCCCGGCAGCTCAGGGGGCTGACGCTGGACACATGGGCGGTGCTGGCGCGGCGCAGCCTCTTCGAGGGGCGCGACATCGACCTGCCCCGGGTCCGGACGTTCCGCGAAACGGCGCAGGCCCATGGGCTGACCGATCTGGAGGGCTTTCTGGGTGACATCCTCCGCCGGGCGGAGGCGCTGCGCGCCGGACCACAGCGCCGCGGCGGCGGGGGATGGGGCTGGAAGGCGGCGGCCTTCGCACTCCTGCTGATTGGCGGCCTCATCGCCTATGCCGGGGCGCTGGAAGTGCGTTTCCAGCGCCAGATCACGCGGGACTTCGAGGCCGAGGCCCTGAACATCGGCCTCGACCGTCCGCAGGAGGGGGCCGAGCTGGTGCAGCGGCTGGACGCGCTGCGCGCCGCCGCCGACCGGGTGGCGCAGGTCGTCCACATGGCCCCGCTGCGGCGCATGGTCCGTCTGCCCGGGATCGACAGCGAGACCCGCGCCGAGGCGACCTATGCCGAGGCCGCGCGCCGCCAGCTGCCGCCGGAACTGGCCCGCGCGATCGAGCAGCGCCTCGCCACCGAAGGGGACGGGCTGGCGCTTTACGATACGCTACGCGCATGGGAGGTGCTGACCGGCGCGCAGCCGTGGCAGCCGGGCTACCTCGCGGGATGGCTCGAGGATCACGGCGCGGCCGTGGGGCGCGACGGGCTGGCCCGGCACGTGGCCCCCCTGACGGGACCGGTGGCCTTCGTGCCGCAGGACAGCCAGATCATGGACCAGGCCCGGGTCTTTGCCGCCGAGGTGCCGGAACCGGATCGGGCCTGGCTTGAACTGCTGCGCGCCGATGCGATGCGCGCCCTGCCCCCTTGGCGCGCGACGCAGGCCGTCCCCGGGGTGGAGGCGGTGCTGCTGCGCCGCTCAGGGCGTCCGCTGTCCGAGGGGCTGCCCGGGCTCTTCACGACCCGCGGCTGGCAGGAGGCGCGCCAGACCGGTGTCGGCCTCGCCGTGCAGACCGCCCGCACCGTGGGGCCCGAGATCACGGGCCGGCCGCTCCCGCGCGAGAATGACACGCCCGACCTGCTGCTTGACCGGCTCCACCGCGAAACCGTTGCCGCTTGGAAGGGCTGGCTGGCCGACCTGCGGGTGCGGCCGTTCGGCGACCGCACGACCGCGATCGAGGTCTCGGGCCACCTGTCGCAGCCGGAAAACCCGCTGACGCGGCTGCTGCGTGCGGTCTGGGACCAGAGCGGCGGCACCGACCGCAGCCGGACCCATGACCAGCAGCTTCTGCTCGCCCGCGAATTCGGGCCGATGATCCAGTACGTCGAAGAGGGCCGCATGGCCGAGATCACGCGCCTCTTCGCCAGCCTCAACGTGGCGCTCGGGGCGCTGGACATCGATGCCCGCCGGGCCAGCCGCCGGCTGATGACCTTCCAGGACCGGTCGCGGTCCATCGCCGCGCTGAACAACGCCCCCCGCATCGTGGTGCAGATCGCCGAGGACGTGCTGGCCCAGTCCGCGCGGGCCGACGACGGCGCATCCGGGCAATCGCCCCTTGCGCGGCGCTGGCAGCAAGACGTCTTCGGCCCCTGCCGCGATACGGTCAGCGGCCGCTTTCCCTTCGAGACGGGGCCGGATGCCAGCCCCGGCGCGGTGACCGCCCTGCTGGGGCCGCAGGGCACGCTGACCAGCTTCCTGACCCAGGTCGCGCAGCCGCTGCTTGAAACCGGCGAAAGCCCGTGGCGCTGGAAGCCCGAGGCCCGCTTTGCCGGCCTCTCGCCCGAAAGCGCGGAGGCCCTCGAACGGGCGGCCCGCATCTCGCAGGCGCTTTTCGGCGCCGATGGTCGGCTCAGCCACCAGGTGACGCTGTCGGCCCTCGCCGAACGGGGCCGCACCGTCGTCTCGATCGGGGGCCGCCCGGCCCCGGTCCGCGCGAGCGGCGCGCCCGCCACGCTCGACTGGCCGGGCCCCGCGCCCGACGCCGGGGTCGAGGTGGCGTTTCAGGAAAGCGCCGAGGCCGCGCGGCTGATCGAGCCCGGCCCATGGGGGCTCTACCGGCTGATCGACGGCACCCGCCTGCGGCTGCGGGATGACGGCGCGCGCGCCCTGCTCGACCTGCGCAACGCCTCCGGGCGCGTCTTTCTGGAGCTGGGATTTCCCGCCGCCCTCAACCCGGTCTCGGCCCGTCCGCTGCTGCAAGGCTTCCGCTGTCCCGCGACCCTTTGAAGTTTGCCACCACCAACGGGGGGAATCCCTGTATGATCTTCCCCAATTCCATTTCGAAGATTTTTTAGCTTCCGATTTCTCCCGGTTAAGGGACCTGTGACATGAGTGACAGAATTGCCGAATTGACCACGCCGCTTGGCCCCATCGGGGATGCCGGGCTGACCTTCGCCCGGATGTCCGGCCACGATGCCATCAGCGCCTGCTTCCGCTTCGAGGTGATCGCCTGGAGCGAAGACGCGAACATCCCCGCCGAGGCTCTTCTGGGCGAGGTCTGCAGCGTCAGCGCCCAGACCGACGTGACGGAGCCCGACCAGTTGCGCCACTTCAGCGGCATCGTCGATCAGTTCAGTTTCATCGGCGAGGAAGGCGACTTCCACCGGCAGGTGTTCGGCTATCGCCTCGTGCTGCGGCCCAATCTCTGGATGTTCTCTAAGGCCCGCGACAACCGAATTTTCCAGGAGCTCTCGGTGCCCGAGATCATCTCGCTGCTCCTCGACGAGGCGGGCTTCAGCAACTACGAGTTGCGCCTGCGCGGCAGCTATGCCCCGCGCGTCTACTGCGTCCAGTACGGCGAGACGACGCTCGACTTCCTCCAGCGGCTGATGGAGCACGAGGGCATCTTCTACTTCCACGAGTTCGCCGCCTCGGAACACCGTCTGGTCATCACCGATGCCATTGATGACCTGCTGCCCCAGCCGCAGGCGGCGACCCTCCGCTTCGAGCCCGACAGCACCGATGCCCTGCGCGGGGGGGGCGTGATCACCGACTGGCAGCGCGTGGCCACCGTGGTCACAGGGACCCATACCCAGAGGGACTACGACTTTGAGAAGCCCTCGGCCGATCTGAGCACGCAGGTGCAGGAACCGAAGTCCCACGGCAACAGCGAGATGGAGCGCTACGACTACCCGGGCAAGTATCTCGAACTGTCGGAGGGTCAGCGGCTCACCGACCTGCGGTGGGAAGAGGGTCAGGGCGGCCATGCCGTGATCGAGGCCGAGAGCACCGCGAGCCTGCCCTGGGCCGGCAACACCTTCGACTTCGTCGACTTCCCCCGGGACGCGGAGAATGACGCCTACTTCATCCTGCGGGCAGAGTACGATCTCTGGGACGATCAGTATTTCGCGGGCCAGCACGGCCCCGGGGACGCGGCGGAGGGGTTCTCCGCACGCTATCGCCTGCTGCCGAAGACATCCCGCTGGCGGCCGCCCCACGTGACGCCCCGCCCCGTCATGCGCGGCCCCCAGACGGCCATCGTCGTCGGGCCCGCGGGCGAGGAGATCTATACCGATGCCTACAGCCGCGTGAAGGTGCAGTTCCACTGGGACCGGGTCGGCGCGCGGGACGAGAACGCCTCCTGCTGGGTGCGCGTCAGCTCGGCCTGGGCCGGTGCGGGCTGGGGCTTCATCCAGATCCCCCGGATCGGACAGGAGGTCATCGTCGACTTCCTCGAAGGCGACCCGGACCAGCCGATCATCACCGGGCGGGTCTACAACGCCGAGCAGATGCCCCCCTATGCCCTGCCCGGCGAGGCGACCAAAACAGGCTGGAAGTCCAATTCCTCCCTCGGGGGTGGCGGCTGGAACGAGCTGATGTTCGAGGACCGCAAGGGCGAGGAGCTGGTCTATTTCCAGGCCGAGAAGGACCATGACGAACTGATCAAGAACGACGAGACCCGCCACATCGGGAACGACTGGACCGAAGAGGTCGTGCATGATGCGCGGCAATGGGTCGGCAACAACCGCGACGAGACGGTGGACAACTGCAAGACCACCCAGGTGAAGGTCGACAGGACGGTCGACATCGGCAAGGACGACACCGAAACGGTGGGCCGTAACCGCAAGCTGACGGTGGGCGTGAACACGGACGAGATCACAGGGGCCAACCACAGCCACACCGTCGGCGCCAACGAGACCATCAAGGTGGGGATGAACCGCACCGATCTGGTCAATATCGGCGAGGTCCGCACCGTCGGTGCGACACAGGTGAACACCATCGGGGCCGCGCGTCAGGTCACCGTGGGGGTCGACCAGTCCCACAACATCGGCGCCAGCGACAGCTGGAGCGTCGGCGCCAGCCAGAGCATCACCATCGGCATGGACCAGAGCACCAGCATCGGCAAGAACCACACCCAGTCGATCGGCGAGACAAGCATTGTCACCGTCGGCAAGGACTCCCTGACCCAGATCGGCGAGAACGGGGCCATCGACGTGGGCAAGACCTTCACCCTGAACGCCGGCGACAGCCTCAACCTGACCTGCGGCAAGGCCAGCATCCTGATGAAGAAGGACGGCACGATCACGATCTCCGGCAAGGACATCAACATCACCGGCAAGGGCAAGATCAGCGCCAAGGCCAGCAGCGAGATGACCCTCAAGGGATCGAAGATCAACCAGAACTGAGGAGCGCCCCCCGGACCCGGGGGCAACCGGAGATCAGCCGGACCATCCGTAGGGGCGACATGGGGGCAGCACGCCCCACGGGCTCCCCCGGGGTCAGACCGCCCCAAGGCGCACTAGACGGGCTCAGCCTGACGGCATCAAAGCGGCGAGGGTTTCCGGCCCTACCGGCGCGCGTCCCCGCGCCCAGACCAGCGGCGGCACCAGCGGCGGGCCGCCCTCCCCCGGTTCCTCCTCAAGGGCAACGGCCAGAGCCCCTGCCAGCTCGCCGGCATCGCAGAGCCCCTCGGTCGCGCGGTCCAGATGCGGCAGCACCGCCGCACCCCACCGTTCGGCCCCGGCCTGCGTGATCCCGTCCCCCGGCACCACCGCCGCCAGCGGAAAGGCCCGCCCCGCCGCATCACAGCTGGGCACCACGAGGAGGAGCAACGGCGCCTCCCCGTCGATCAGCGCATAGAGCCCCTCCGCCGGCCATCTCTCGGGCCAGCGGGCGGCCTCGGCCAGATGCCGGGTCAGCCATGCATCCACGCGGGCGCGCTGCCCGGGCGCAAGGCCGCGGGCCACGAAATCGCCCGCCACGGGCAGCTTGCCGAAGACCCCCGTCACGGCCGCAGGCCCACGTCTCAGAACCCGCGCGGACAGCTGAAGCCCGAGAACATCTTCAAATCGAAGGGGTTCTCGACCGAATTGGCGCGCAGGTTGAACGTGGCCGCAAAGCCCCGCGCCCCGAGCCGCAGGCCGAAGACCTCCGGCAGCGCCGTGGCGGACAGCGCGCCCTTGCGCAGCAGGCGCAGGATCGCCCAGCTTCCGGTTTCCGAGGTGATCACCTCGCCCGAGCCGTCGACCGGCGCGAAGCTGAGGGTGATCATGTTGGTCTGATCCGGCCCCGGCCATGTCATCGGCACCGGGCGCGCCGCCGCGTTGAAATAGGACAGCACCTGCCCGTCGACGTTCAGCGTGACGCGGCTGGCATTGGGCGACAGGTCCTTCGGTTCGAGGCTGAAGGCCATCACCGGCCCCGCCCCGCCCGGGAAGAGCGCATCGCGCATCTTGCGGGCGTTCTCGAAGGGCGCCAGCTTGTCCGCGTCCAGCCCGAAATCGGCGCGCCACTGCCATGGCCGCACGGTGGTGTCGATATAGGCTTGCAGGTGATCGTCGGTGAAACTGTCGATCAGCCCGCCCCGTCCGAACAGCCGCGCGAAGTCGAGCGTGTTCACGTCGATGGCCGAAGAGGGATCGAACGGATAGCGCCCCGCCGTGGCCGAGACGCAGAAGGGCTGCACATCGGCCCGCCAGCGGGCGTTCAGCTGCGCCAGCACCGCGTCGCGCGTCACGCTGATCGTGTCGCCCGCGATCCCGGCGATCCAGTCGTCGATCGGATCGGGCAGCGCCGCGGCCTCGTTGGCGATGGCGCCCGTCAGCTTGGGCAGGCCGCCCCGCGCCAGCAGCGCCGACTGGGGATCGGGGCTGGCCGCGACGGTCTGCAACTCGTTCGACAGCGCGGTCAGCGCCGCGACGGCATCGCCCAGCAGGGGCGGCTGTCCATCGACCTCCTGCACGGTGGCGCGGATCGGGGCGAAGTGATCCGACACCGGCGTGCCCGGCGGATCGGCCTCCGGCGCCTCGGCCCCGCCACCGGCCTTCGCGATGCGGGTGCCGGTCTTCACCAGCTTGCCGAACTTGCCCAGCTTGGAGAGCGCCTTCTTGCCCTCCTTCTGCGCGGCGGAATTCTCGGCCAGCCCGCCACCCGCGTCGGTGTCCCGGGCGAGGTCGGTCTCGGCCACAACGGCGTTCAGCAGGCGCTTGAGCGCGCTGTCGGTCGAGGCGAGGTCCTTGAGGTTCTGGCGCGCCTGTTCGAGGTCGGAGATCGGCGTCAGGCGGATGTCGCGCAGGAAGCCATCCCACTGGGCGATGAAATCGTCGAAGTAGAGCTTGAGGACATCGGCCTCCAGCGTATCGACGGAGGCGCCCGCGCTCTCGTTGCAGCCGCCCGCAAAGACGGCCCGGTCCAGCTGTGCCTCCGCGGCGACGGCGGGGACCAGCGGCAATACCGTCTTGTGGAACCCGTCGTAGGTGAAGGCCCCCGGCAGCCCGACGCGCAGGGTCTTCTCCGACAGCCGGGTCAGCACCCGCACCCCGTTCGGCCCCGCGACCTCGGCGGGCACCCAGTCCGGCAGGCCGGCCACCGTGGGATCACTGCGCAGGGCATTGTAGGCCCGCACCGCAAGCGGAATGGTGCAGATGCTCTCCAGCGCGGTGGAGACCAGCGCCGGGTCGGGGGCGATCTTGTCCTCCTCGCCGCCCATGCGCACCAGCGCGGCCAGCTGGTGGTCGATACTTTCCTCCGTGGGGAAGACCTCGATGGGCGCGAAGTCGGGCAGCGCCGTCTGCCACCAGAGGGTCAGGAAAGCCGCGTCGTAGGGCGCCTGCCCGGTCAGCATCTGGTAGGCCTTGAGCGCGCCGAGCAGGAACTCCGGATCGCGGGCGTGGCGCCACATGGTCGCCTCCAGCAGGGCCACCATCCGCGGTTCCAGCACGTTGCGCAGCGTGTGGTCATAGGCGATCTCATGCACCCTTGCCAACTCCGCCTCGGCCGTGGGGCCAAGCGCGGTCAGCGTCGAGGGCGGCAGCACCGTGGCGGCGTTCACTGTCTCGTTCGCAGCCTCAAGCGCAAGGTCGAGGTCGAGCGGATCGGTCGGCGCCTGCCGCGAGGCGACATTGGCCAACCGGGCCGAGAGCGTCGCCAACTGGCGTTCCTGATCCGCGAGCGCCCCGTTGTAGCGCAGGTAGGAGAACAGGAACCCGGTGCCCAGAAGCGCCGTCACCAGCAACGCCGCCGCGAGCGTCCCGCGCCAGAGCCAGCGCCGCCGGTCCTCGGCCCGTGGGTCGAAGCGGCCCAGCCCTGCTTCAGGGAAGATCAGATCGCTCAGCAGGCTGCGCAGGAAGAAGCTGCGGGTCTCGCCGTGCGCGCGCCGCTCGGGCCGCGGGGCCGCCATGCCCAGCGCCGAGGCTGTGCCCTCCACCAGCCGGTCGATGGGCGATCCCTCCTGCGTGGCCGAGGAGAAGTAGATGCCCCGCAGCCACGGGCTCTCCTCGTAGCGGCTTTCGCCGAAGACGGCCTCCACCAGCACCTTGAGCGGACGGCTCAAAGCTTCAACCTGCGCGGGGAACCGGAAGACCTCGGCCCGCTGTTCCAGCGGAAGATCTTCGGCAAGGCGACTGTCGAGCCTCATTTCCAGCGCCTGTTGCAGCACCTTCATCTCGCGCTCGACGGTGATCCCGTCGACCCGGTCCGCCGTGCCCAGCGTCGCGCCCCAGACCTGTTCCCGCTCCCGCGTGTTGAGATCGCCGAAGAAAGGCTCGAACCCCGGCACCAGATCGGCCTTGGTGATCATCAGGTAGACCGGCAGGCGCAGCCCGGTCAGCGTGGTCAGTTCCGCCAGTCGCTTGCGGCTCTCGCGCCCCAGATCACGGATCGCCGCATCGTCGCCAGCCAGCTCCGCCGTCGACAGGGTCAGGATCACGCCGTTCAGGGCGCGCCGGCCGCGATGCTTCACCAGAAGCTCGACAAAGCCCTTCCACTCCGCGGCATCGACCTCCGGGTCGCTCTGCTGCTGGACATAGCGCCCGGCGGTGTCGATCAGCACCGCGTCCTCGGTGAAGAACCAGTCGCAGTTCCGGGTGCCGCCGATGCCCTTCAGATCGTCCGAGAGGTCGATCGGGAAATGCAGGCCGGACTGGCGCAGGGCGGTGGTCTTGCCGGTGCCCGGCGGGCCGATGAAGACGTACCACGGCATGTCGCGCAGGAACTTGCGCCCGCCCAGCTTGGAGCGTTTCATCTGCTCCAGCACGCCCTGGAACTTGGCGCGGACCTCCGCGAGGTTTTCCTCGCCCGGGGCGGCCGGGGCCTCTGGCGCACCGGCAAGGTCGGAGACGAAGGCACGGTTCGCCTTGGCCGCGCGCAGCTGGCGGATCAGGATCGACAGCAGCCACAGGATCACGATGACCCCGATGACAATCACCCGGGTCAGCTCGTCCGCGAGCGGCTGCATGGTGCCGAAGCTGACCAATGCGCCGTAGAACCAGATCAGCGCGCAGAGCAGCGCAATGCCGATCGCCGTCCACAGCATCCGCGAGAAGAGCACCCGGAAGATCGCCTTGAGCACAGACATCGCCCTACACCTTCTTCTGCACGACGACTTCGACGCGGCGGTTGCGCGCGCGCCCGTCCCTCGTGCCGTTGTCCGCAATCGGGTCTTCGGCCGCGCGCCCTTCCGAGGTCACCAATTCCGTCGGCACCCCGAGGGAGCGCAGCATGTCCGCGATGGTTTTCGCCCGCGCCTCGCTGAGGCCCTGGTTCGACTTGAAGGGGTTCGAGGTCTGCACCGGGATGCTGTCCGTATGTCCGACCACCCGCACCGCGCCCACGAACTCGATATTCTCGCGGATCACTGCCGCGATGGAGGCCACCAGCGGTGTGTAGGCCGCGTTGATGTCGGCCTTGGCCGAGCGGAAGACCTCCGGGTCCTTGGCCTGGATCACCACCACGGCAAGCGAGACATCCTCGCGCCCGCTCAGCGCTGCCGCGGTCTCTGCGGGCGCGGCTTCGGCGAAGAGCGGCAGCAGCTCCAGCACCACCGGCTCGGCGGTGAACCGGGGCGTCTCCACCGTCTCGATCAACGGGCGGAAAATCTCGGCCCGCTCGGTCGGTGGCAGCAGCGCCGCGACCGAGAAGAGCTGTTCGCCCCGCCGCGACAGACCGACGCCCAATGTCACGTAGATCGCCGTCACCAGCGCCACCGCCATCAGCCCGATGGACCAGAGCGGCACGATGAACCCGCGGTCCTCGTCCTCGGCCTTCACGCCCTGCCAGTGCGGCGAGAGCGGGGCATCCTCGCTGTCACGGTCGCGCAGGATGCGGGCCATCTGGCCCCGCAGCTGGTTCAGCGCCGCCTCCCCCGCCGCGCCGTCCAGCCGGTACTTGCCGCGAAAGCCCAGCGACAGGCAGAGGAAGGCCAGTTCCAGCAACTCCGGATCGCGTTCGGGGTATCGGATCAGCCCCTCGGACAAGTCGAAGAAGCGCTCGCCCGCGTCGATATCACCGTAAAGCTGCACCACCAGCGGGTGACGGGGCCAGCCGCTGCCCCCGCCCCAGGGCGTGTTCATGGCGATGTCGTCAAGCAGCGCCGCCACGAACCACGCCCCCTGATCCGCCCGCGTCAGGGTCACGCCCGCGGTGACCGCCGCATCGCGGGCATAGGTCAGGTTCTCGTAAAGCCGCACCCGCAGCAGGTCCGGGTTCTCGGGCGGGACGGCGCGTTCCAGTTCCGGGGCAAAGCCCAGCAGGGCCGCGTAGGCGTTCACCAGCGGATTGTCGTTGGCCCGGCCCCCGCGCAGCCGGACGGAGGCGCCCCCATCGGGCAGGACGCCCGCCCCTGCGGCCTCGGCCGCAGGCGTCTGCCGGGCCGCGGGCCGGGGCCGGATGCGGGTCCGCCCGGCGTCATTCTCCAGTCCGAAGGGGTCTTTGTCGCTCATCTCAGGTGCTCATTTCAGTCGCGTCTCTCATCGGCTCACCGCGTAGCAATCGATCTCCGGCTCACGTTCGAGCGTCCCGGCAACGCCCACCACGAAGCCCGGCGCCTCTGCCAGTGCCGCCCAGTGCGAAGACGACCGGTCCAGTTCGAGGCAGAGCCGCTCGCCGTCGTAGGGAATTTCGCGCGGCTGGGAGCCAAGCGGCTTGAGCGGGATCCCCGTCAGGCGCGATTTCCAGAGCGCGTCGAAATCATCCGCCGCCCCGACCGTGGCCTGATCCACGAACATCTTGCGCAGCAACGCCTCGGAGAGGTCCCCCCCGACCCGCAGCACGATCCGGCTGCTGCGGATGATCTCGGGGTTGTCGATCCTGACGGTCCAGATGTTCTCGGAGTGGCGCACCACACGTAGCGCGCGGCTCTTCGGCTCCACGTGGCGCAGGGACAGCACCAGCGAGCGCAGCGTGTCCGCCAATTCGCCGAAGGCGGCCTGCGGGTCGATATGATCATAGGCCGGCATCTCCCCCAGCCGGCGCGCCGAGGCACCGTAGGTGGCCAGCCGCCCGGCGATGGCCGCCAGCTCCATGTAGAGCTGCGAAGGGTGGACGTTGTCCTGCGCCAGCATGTGCCCCAGCCGCTGCCGCGCGCTGTTGGCCGCTTCGAGGATCAGCAGGTTTTCCATCGACGCACCGGTCCCGCCCAGCACTATGCCGCCGTGGGCCTCTGCCACGCGGTCGATGCCGGTCACCAGTTCCTTCAGCAGGCGGGCGTACCATGGCACCGCGCCGATGTTCAGCGCGGGCGGCAGGAAGCCCGTGTCCAGCAGGACGGAACCATCGGCATTCAGCCCGTCGAGCCGGGCAATGGGCAGGGTGACATAGCCGCGCGCCTCGTCCTGCGGCAGCAGGAGCTTGGGCGCCAGCTGCGCCACCTCCAGCTCCACCGGGTCGGCCCCGTCCCGGATATCGTCACGCACGGCGATCATCCTGCCCCGGAAGCGCATGCCCGAGGGCGCGGCATGGGCCGGGTCGATCTGCGCGGCCTCCGCCGCCATGGCGGGCACCGCCAGACGCACCAGCCCGGCCCCGGATTGCGCCTCCACGCTGACCGGTTCGATCTCTGCCGTGTCGTCCGGGACCGCGAAGAACGTGCCGTCGGGCATCACGCCCTGCGCCTCCGAGAGCGCGATCTGGCCGGTCTCCAGCGCCACCGGATCAAGCGCAAGCCGCGTGAAGCCACAGCTCTGAAACGGCATCGCCTGAAGCGTCTGCCAGACCTGCCAGGCGGTGTGACGGTCCTGCTGTTGCAGGTGCTGCGGCCTGAGGAACAATCCCTCGGACCAGACGACCTTGTTCTTGCTTCCCATGCGGGTCCTTCCGTTCAGGTACGTGCCGTTCAGGCGCTCGTGACGCTCAGGCCGCTGCTGCCGACGGTGATCATCAGCCCGCCGCTGCGGGTCGGTGCGGCGATCTTGCGGCGCACGATCTTGCCGGTGGGGTCGCGGAACCCGGCGGTGATGCCGATCACCGTCGCGCCGGTCTGAAGCGGGATCGCCCGGGTCGCGCTGCCGCCGGGGGCCAGCACGATCTGGTCGGCCTTCAGCAGGTCGCTGCCAAGCGCGGTGGCCGGGCTTTGCAGCGCGATGGCGTCGGCGGTGTCGAAGGCGCTCGACCCGGTCATCTGCAGCACGCTGACGGTGACCGGCCGGTCGGCCCCGTCCGGCCCGGGGTTCATGCCCGGCGCGCCGGTGGCGCTGACCGTCATGACCGGGGCCGCGCCGCCCGCGCAGCCGGCCAGTGCCAGCCCGCAGCCACCGATGATCAGGAAATTGCGACGATGTAGGTGCATGTCAGTCTCTCCTCTGGTTTTCGTAGGCCTCCCGGAAATCCGCCCCGACCTCGCCGAGGAACTGCTCCTCGGCGGCGCGGGCGATCTCGCGGTATCGTTCCTCGTAAAGCTGCCAGAGCTTCGCGCTCCGACCGCCGGAGAGCAGGCTCTCCAGCCGCCCCACGTCCTCCATCTCGCGCGCGATCTCGGCGGGATCGAACTTGTCCACCATGCGGCGCAGGGCGGTCTGCAGGGCGGTCCATGTCCGCACCTGATGATCGGTGAGATCGCGGAACGCCTCGTCCAGCGCCTCCTCGGGGGCGAGGTAGCCGCGCCCGCGCGGGCGGATCAGCGCCTCCAGCGCCTCGTCGGAGGTGGCGAGGAACTTGAGCGGATTGACGTTCTGGCTGGCGATGATGGTCTGGGCGACGCGCACCTTCTGGCGTTCCTTGGCGCGGGTCCGCAGCAACAGCATGACCCCCTCGACAAGCGCCCGCATCGAGGCCCCGACCCGTTCGAGTTCCGCCTCGCTCCACCCAGCCCCGGCGCCGTCCTCCATGCCGAGACCACGCAGGAGCGCCGCGACAGCTGCCTCTCCCTCCGCCGCAGGCCCTGACGCCCCCTTGGCCGGGGCGGACGGCGCGGCGGCGACCGGCGCGGGGGCCGGATCAGCGGGCGGCTCCGGCGTGGGATCGGCGGCGGGCGACGGGGCGAAGGAGAAATCCGCATGAAGGATCGGGGGCGCGTCCTCCTCCGGGGGGGATGGCTCCGCCACCGTGCGGTCGGGCTGCGGCGGGATCGGTGCGCCGAGATCACCGAAGAGATCGGGACGGGGCGGCGTGACATCGGCGGGCTCCGGTCGGAGCTCTGCCCGGGGGTCGGGGCGATCCTGACTGTCATCGGGGGACGGATCGGAGAAATACCCCTGCCCCGGGCGTTCGCGCTGCCGCGGGGTTTCCGCCCGCTTTTCCGGCCCGGGGGCGGCGGGCGCGCCGCGCAGGTCCAGTTCGAAGGGGTCCTTGTGATCGAGGGGGCGCGGCTCGGCCGGGCCCCTGTCCGGCTTGGTCCAGTCCAGCGCCGGCCCTTCATCCCGCCGCACGCCGAAGGGATCCGGCAAGGACGCGGGCCGCTCGGGTGCCGGGGCCACCTCCTCGGGCGGGCCGAAGTCGAACCCGCCCGGGCGTCGGGGGGCCGGGCCCTCTGTCCCGGCCTGCCCGACCTCCGCCGCCTCAACCCGGAGGGTGAAATCCCCCAGACGCAGCACCATGCCCGGTTCCACCGGCACCGCGTTCCCGGCCCCGACCGGGTTGGCCGCATTGTCGATGAAGAGCCCGCCCGACGAGGCATCGGTGACCACCACCTGCCCGCCGTCATCGGAGAGGATGCAGTGGCGGCGCGACACGAACATCTCGGGATCGTCCAGTTGCCAGTCGGCATCCTCGCTGCGCCCGATGCTCAGCCGCCCGCCCTCGTAGAGCATTTCGCTGACGGGCTGCGGGCGCGGGGCGCTCTCGATGACAAGACGCAGGGTCATTGCAGGCCTCCTGCCGCCGCGCGGGGCGTTTCGGTGAGGCTGGCGAAGCACAGGTCGTCGGGATCATGGCCCGGGCGCGGATCGAGCCACAGGGTCTGCCCCAGCCGCCCCTGCCCCAGCCGCGCCTCGGGCACCTCGTCGGCCCGCAGGACCAGCCGCAGCCCGAAGGCGATGTCGCGCCCCATCGCGAAGATCACCGCGTGGCGCAGGCGGTCCCATGCCTCGGCATCGTCGAGAAAGGCCGTCACCTGCGCCAGCGTCAGCGGCCCCAGCCGGATCTCGGCCCGGGACTGGCGGTCATAGCTGCGCGCGCCCACCACGGCCCCGGTCCCGAGGCCGCTGTAGCTCTGCCCCAGACGGGACTGGAGCGGCACGGGGATCTCGATCCAGTGGCCCGCGAACTCCTCGATCGTGACCGGCACTTCCAACACGGTTTCGAGGAACCGCGCCAGCCGTTCGGGGCTGCGCACCTCCTGCGCAAGCGACGTGGCATGGTGCAGCTTGGAGCCGTCGAGCCGCTGGTCCCCGGTCATCTGCCCCGGCAGCCCGATCCCCGCAAGCGCGCCCAAGAGCGCCGTCACCCGCGCCCCGTCGCCGTGGGCGATGTGGATCTCGGGCCGGGTGTCGGCCCAGGCCCGCCAGTAGAGCGTCATCAGCCGATGTTGCAGCAGGTTGGCGAATTCGAGGAAGGAGGTGTCGGAGGTGACGCCTTCGCTCTCGCCCGAGAACCAGCGGTTCGACAGGCGTTGCAGGATCCAGCGCGTCATGTGCAGGGGCATCGGCCCCTCCGGCCCGATCAGCCCCAGCAGGTTGACGGTGACCCGCGCCGGCGCATCGCCCCGGGCCGGCTGGTAGGCGGCGAGGTCCGAGGTGGCGAAGGACATGCGCGCCGACTGGCCGAGGCGGGCGGGCTCCCGCGCCGCCGTGCCTGACCGGCCGAAGCGGCGCTCTTCGGTTTCGAGCTGGCGCAGCAACTCGAAGAAGTCCATCTCGGCGATATCCTCCGCCGAAGGGGGCGGCTGGGTCAGATCAGCGCGCGTGTGCCCGGCGTCATCGGCCATGTCACCTCCGTCTGCTGATGGGTCAGTCTGGTGCGGGTCCGCACGAAGGAATTGATCGCCGCGTGCCGCGAGAAGAGCCGCGCCAGCAGCGCCGAGAGCAGGAGGTCGCTGCCCCCCGCAAGCACCTGATCATTGACCAGAAGCGTGATCTCGGTTCCGCGGCCAAAGCAGACCGGCCCGCCGCGCTCCAGCCGCTCCACGATCGAGCGCGCCTCGATCCCCTCGACGCTCTGGCCGTGGCGGCGCAGGCTGGGGTCGCCGCGATCGGCGTAGAGCGCGATCAGCGCCTGCAGCGGCTCGGCGCCCGCAGTGCTGTCCGCAAGCGAGATGTGGTTCAGGCTGAGCTGCGAGATCCAGCGCCATGTCAGGTGGTCGAGCTGCTTGTCGCTGCCCGCCCCGTTGGGCAGGCTGGCCCGCAGCGAGGGCCGTGGACGGCGCATGTTGCGCAACAGGGTGATGTCCTGCACCGGATCGCCGCTGTCGAGGGTGAGCCGCGGCATGTCGTCGAGCAGCGGAAGGTCCCGGTTGGTGCAAAGCGCCCGCACGTCGAGGCGCAGCAGCGGCTTGGCGGGACTGCTGCCGGCCGGGCGCCCGATCGAGACATAGAAGTCATCGCCGGAATAGCTCGACCGGGTCTGCCCGCGGCGCACCTCGTCGGTGTCGGGCAGCCGCGGGCGGCGCTCGGCGGAATAGACATAGCCGCTGTCTGCGCTGACCTCCGTCGAGAAGAGCGGCTTCACCCGCGCCTGCGCGCCCTCGGTCTCGGCGTCCTCGACCCGCAGCAGGCGGTAGATCTCGTAATCCTTCGGCCGGGTGCGATCCGCCTGCACGATATGGGCGGACCGGTTGCGGCGCAGTTCGACGAGGTTGCATTCGTGTTCGAAGAGATTGACCACCGGGCTCACGAAGAGCGACAGGTCCTGTGCCGAGGTGCTGGCCAGATCGCTGCGCTCCTCGCGCAGAAGCACCACGACCTCGGCCTTGCCCGCGCTGCACGCGCGGATCACGGGGGCCAGCCCGTCGAGCCGCAGGTAATGGAAGCGTTCGGGCATCAGGAAATACTCGCGCAGCAGGCGGTATCCCTCGAATGAGGGACGCACCCGCGGCAGCAGGCCTTCCTCGTCCGCGAGCCCCACCATCTGCGGCGCACCGATCGCCCGGAAGGCCGTGCGCCCGTCGGCGGGCCGCGCCGCCGCCCCCGTGCCGAAGCCGAAGACCGCGTCGAAGAGCGCCCCGCCCCGGGCCCCGGTACCGAGGTAGAGATCGAGCCGGTCCAGCGAGAGTTCCGACAATGTGCCCGCGCCCTGCCGCTCGATCTCGAAGAGCAGGCCCGCCGCGGCGTCCCCGGCAAGGCCCTGGCTGACGCCGGCCTGCGCAAGCGCCCCGCGATCCGGCAGGTAGCGCGCCGCGCCCAGCTTGATGGGCCAGAGGTGAACCTCCTGCGCCGTGGTGTAGGTGCAGCGCGTCTGCACCCCCTCGCGCAGGCCCGAGACAAGCCGCGTGCCGCGTTTCATCCGGTAGCCATCCAGCATCCGCTCGACCTGCGGGCCGGGACCCATCCGCGCCATGGACATGGCGGGCGAAGGCCCCGCCAGATCGGGATAGAGCATGTCGAGCAGGTTGCGCACGTAGCGGCTGGCCTCGGCATCGACCTTGAGCCTCGTGCGCGCCGCAAGGAAGGCCACCCCCTCCAGCAGGCGCTCGACGTAGGGATCGGGACAGGGCACAGCGTCCAGCGCGAGGTTGCGCGCCACGTTGGGATGCAGCGCCGCGAATTCCTGCGCCAGCCCGCGCACGTGGCCCAGTTCCTCTTCGTAGTAATCGAGGAAGACAGCATCCATCAGCGGTCCTCCAGCGTGGTACGGGCGTTCCCGTTGTCGAGGTCGATGGTGGTGGAGAGACGCAGCCGCTCGGGCACCGGCGAGAGCATCAGCGTGCCCTCGATCCGGATCACCAGCCCCGCCTTGGCCGACCGCTCCACCCGGACCTTGACGCTGTCCCGTTTCAGGCGCGGCTCGAAGGTGTTCAGCACCATCTTCAACTCGCGCGACAGGGCGTCCGGCTCGAAGTCGAGCCCATTGCGGCCCGAGAAGGACGGCACCCCGTAGTTCAGCACGCTGCGGCGCACCTCGGGATAGTCCGCAAGCAGCTCTCCCGGGCTCTGGTAGTCCAGTATTTCGCGCTCTGTGAGCAAGAAGTCCGCCTCCAGCCGCTCTGTATTGAACAGTATCTCGATGTCGCGGCGCACCGCTTCGCGCAGCACGTCCGAGGTGACGACGATCCCGCTGTCTTCCAGCATCCTCTGCCGGCTTCTCAGCCCAAAGAGGCGCCGTGCGAGGATGCGGGTCTCCTCGCCAAGGTCCTGTCTCAGCTCGATGCCGCGCAGACCACCGTCAAGCAGCGCGGCAACCGCCGCCGCCGATCCCAGCGTGGCGGCCAGATCCCGGCCTAGCGCATCGGCCTCGGCCACGACGCCCGGCAACTCGTTGACCAGCCGATCCCAGAGGGACGGCTGGACAACTTCCTGCCGGGAAACCGCCTGCGACTTGCTAGTCTCGGGCATCTGGCATTCTCATTGCTGCAACTCGGGCACCCGGGTCAGGCACCCATCGCGATGTCGAACTCGACCTCGTGTTCGTCGCCGGCGGAGTGATCCTCCTCCTGCACGACATACTTGATCTTGATGTTCTCGAAGGCGAAGCCGATGGCTTCCTGCAGTTCCTGGCCTTCACGCTCCTTGCCCTCGGAATCCGTGATCCGGCCGACGCCGTTGATCTCGTATTTCGAGATGATCGTGTTGGTCATGGTGATGGTGAGGTAGTCGAGATGGGCATCGCCCGAATCCCGGCGCACCGTCACGATCACGTCCTTGAAGCTCTTCGCCTGCATCGCGGCCAGCGCGATATAGGGCGAGGAGGCATCATAGACCTTCTTGCAGTAGAGCGAGGAGACCTCCGCCCGGGAGCGCGCCCGGCCGCGGCCGGTCTGCGCCGTCGCCGCCTGCTCGACCCCCCACATGATGTCGGTGATGTCGATCTCGTCCTCGTGGTCGGCGCGCTGCGACTCGCCATCAATATCCGGGATTTTCAGATAGCCGGTAAATGCCATTCGACCTCTCCATTTGCTTAAAAATCAGTTCTATGACTTGACGGAGGGCAGCTCCGAAACGAGCCGCAGGCTCGCGTTGATCCCCTCCAACTGGTAATGCGGCCGAAGGTAGAACCGGGCGTTGTAATACCCGGGGCGCCCCTCGACGCTGTCCACCTGCACCTCAGCGGCGGCAAGCGGTCTCCTGGCCTTGGCCTTGTCGTCGGCCATGGCCGGATTGGCGAGAACGTAGCGGTTAATCCACTCTCCCAGCCAAACCTGCATATCGGCGCGTTCCTTGAAGCTCCCGACCTTGTCGCGCGCGATGGCTTTCAGGTAGTGGGCGAACCGGCTGACCGGGAAGAGATAGGGCAGGTTCGCGGACAGGCGTTCGTTCGCCTGCGCGTCCGGGTCGACCAGCCGGCCGGCCCGCGTTTCATCGTCCTGCAACGAATGCGCCCCGATGAAGGCCGCCACGTCGGTGTTCTTGCGGTGCAGGATGGGCATCATGCCCAGCTTGGCCAGTTCCGCCTCGCGCCGGTCGTCGATGGCAATCTCGGTCGGGCATTTCATCGCCACCGAGCCATCGTCGGTCGGGAAGGTATGCACCGGCAGGTTCATCACCGTGCCGCCGGATTCCACGCCCCGGATCTGCGTCCCCCAGCCGGACACCTTGTGGCTGCGGTTGATGTTCACCCCCATCGCAAACGCCGCGTTCATCCAGACGTAGTGGTCATGCTTGCCGTCGAGCTCCTCCTCGAAGTCGAAGCCCTTCACCGGCACCGTCTCGGCGCCATAGGGCAACCGCCCCAGCACCCGCGGCATGGTCAGGCCGATGTAGCGCGAATCCTCGGATTCCCGCAGCGACTGCCAACTGGCGTATTCCGGGCTCGACACGATCTGTTCGAGGTCCTGCGGGTTGGGCAGTTCCTGCCAGCTTTCCATCCGGAAGAGCTGTGGCGCGGCGGCCGCGATGAAGGGCGCATGGGCCGAGGCGCAGATGCCGCTGAGATTGCGCAGCATGCCGACGTCCTTGGGCTTGTGGCTGAATTCGTAGGCCCCCACGATCGCGCCGAAGGGCTCGCCGCCGAACATCGAGTACTCGTCCGAGTAGATCTTCTTGAAGACGGCGGACTGGTCCCACATCTGGCCCTCGTAATCCTCGAGGTGATCGGCCAGTTCGTCCTTCTTCATGTTCATCACCCGGATCTTCAGCTTCTGATCCGTCTCGGTGTTGTTCACGAGGTAATGCAGCCCGCGCCAGGTGCCCTCGATCTCGCGCACCTCCGGGGCATGGAGGATCTCGTTCATCTGCTTCGAGAGCATCTGGTCGATCCCGCCGATCAGCGACTTGATCGACTTGACCGCGTTGCCCGAGATCGTCGCCGTCCCGGATCGCTCCTTGGCGGCCACCGCGAGGTTCGCCACCAGCGACTGCAGCTTCTCGCCCTCGGCGTCCTTGACCCGGAAGTCCTTCTCCAGCAGCGAGGAGAACTCACCCAGATCGAGCGCTTCGGCTTCGGCGGTGCCGGCGGCCTCTGTCTTCTGTTCTTCGGCCATGCGTCAGTCCTCCTTGCTATCGGCCTGCGCGGCCATCGCCTGCTCGGCGGCCTGCGCCAGCAGCGGCTCGTTGGTCAGCAGCTGCGCGATCCGCTTCTCCGCATCCACCTTGCCGTCCATGTAGCTGAGCAGCTCCTCGAGCTTGCGCCGCATGGTCAGCAGTTCGGACAGCGCCGGCACCTGCTCGGCAATCTTGTCGGGGGCGAAATCGCTCATGCTCTTGAAGCTCAGGTCGACGAAGATCTCCTCGTCGGCCTCGGCGCCGTCGGCGGCGGGCAGCGTGTTCGGGACCCGGGCCTTCACCCGCGGGGCCAGCGCCTCCATGAACTTGTTGAAGCGCCCGGCGTCGGTCTCGACGAAGTTGCGATCGCCGATCGGCTTCTTGGCCTCGGGGGTTTCGGAGGCGCCGGAAAGGTCGGCCATGACCCCCATCACGAAGGGCAGTTCGATCGTCGTGGGACTTCCGTAATGCTCGACGTCATAGGCGATCTGGACCCGGGGGGCCCGGTTTCGTTCAATGACTTTCTGCTTGCTGTCGGCCATCAAAATACCTTTCCTGTGTCGCTATTTCTTCTTGTCGTCGACCCCTGCGATATTGCGGAATTCCTTCAGTCCCGAGGGGGCGATCTCTTCCATCAATTCCAGAAAATCCATGGCCACCATCCGCCGCATCCGCCGGGCCAGGTGCGGGATCGGGCTCGACGGCTCGGTCCGTTCATAGAACTCGACGATCCGGTCGAGCGCCGTCTCGACATCGGACCGGTTGCGGATCGCGCCGTCGACCGCCGGCACCGCGGCTGTGGCCGGTGCCGCGGCGCCCGTCGCCCCAGGCATCGTCGCGGGCGTCGTGGCGGGGGCCTCCGGGGCGGCACGGCCCGCCACGGCCGCCCGTCCCGCCTCAAGGCTGGCGCGGGCGCGTTCGAGGAAATCGAGCAGTTCGGGCAGGATCAGCCCCTGCCCCTCCGGCAGACCGGCGCCACTGTCGAAGGCCGCGCAGAGCGACCGGAGGCCCGCCTCGCAGGCGGCGATCACCGCGATCAGCGCATCTGCGCGCTCGGCCTCCTCGGTGGCCAGCGCGCGGGTCGCGGCACTCACCCGGTTGACCCTCTGGCCATGCCGGGACACCAGCGCGTCCTTCTCGGCCTGGCTGAGCCCCGACGCGGCGCGGTTGAGCATCTCGAAATCGTTCAGCCCAGCCTTGGCGAGGTCATCGCCGCTGATCGGCCCGATGCCCCGGGGTGTCAGCACGAAGCCCCAGCGCAGGTCCCCCAGCAGACCGTTCTCGTCGTTCTCCAGCTGGCGCAGCGCATTCGACCGGGGCAGCACCGCCATCTTCGGATCGGGCCGGTCGCGCAGAGCCGGATGCAGCGTGTCCCAGTGATCGCTCAGCGTGCGGGTCAGCAGGTCGAGCCCGTCGCGCAACCCCTCGAACCCTTCCGTCCCGTAGGCGGCCCGGACAAGGATGACCAGCAAGCGCAGGTCACGACCGTCGGCAGACAGCGCCCGGCCCTCGTCCATGATCTGTTGCCAGGCCACCGCCGGGGCAGCCTCGTTGATGGTTCCATCACCCTTAAGGCGAACAGAACTGTCCGCAGCATCCAGCAGGCGCTCGAGTGCATGAAACCTTCCGTCGTTCCTCAACTCGACACCGGAAGGCTGACCGCCTTCAACAGGCGCCAGAAGCGAAACGACTTCCATCACAAATTGCCTCGAAAAACGATAAAATAATGAAACTTAGCGTCGCAGATGAAGGCGATTCTGGCAACATTCTTAACTGCCCCATGGTCAACTTCAGCTCAACACGGGGACCCGGCGAAAGAATCCCGCCGGATCAAACCGATAGATCGGGGCACATGCCAAAGTTGAGCGTCAGCCAGCGACACGCGCGCGCAAGCGGCTGACATTTTCCCTCGCCGCTCATTCGAAGGTGTAGCCGAATCCCTCCGGCCCTCCGGTGACCGTGACCCGCGTCAGCGCCGACTTTTCCAGCTGCCGCGCCAGCAGCTGCCGGCTCAACTCGGGCAGCAGGGTATTGGTCAAGATTGCGTCGATCATCCGGCCCCCGCTTTCGATCTCGGTGCAGCGGTCCTTGATCACCTGCATCGCGCCATCCGCGATCACCAGCTCGGCGCCATAGCCCTCGCTCAGCCGTTTCTCGATCCCGCGCAGCTTGTGGCCGGCAATCGCCTCGATCATCGTATCGGACAGCGGGTAGTAGGGGATCGTCACCACCCGCCCCAGCAACGCGGCCGGGAAGACCTTCAGCAGCGGCGGACGCAGCGCATCGGAGAGCACCTGCTCCTCCACCGCCACCGTCCCGTCCTGCGTCAGGCGCATGATTTCGTCCGAGCCGACGTTGGAAGTCAGCAGGATCAGCGTGTTCTTGAAGTCGATCCTGCGCCCCTCGCTGTCGTCCATCATGCCCTTGTCGAAGACCTGGAAGAAGATCTCGTGGACGTCGGAATGGGCCTTCTCGACCTCGTCCAGCAGGACCACCGAATAGGGCCTGCGACGGACGGCCTCTGTCAGCACGCCACCCTTGCCATAGCCGACATAGCCCGGCGGGGCCCCCTTCAGCGTCGAGACGGTGTGCGCCTCCTGGTACTCGCTCATGTTGATCGAGATGAGGTTGTCCTCGCCGCCGTACATGAGCTCGGCAAGCGCCAGCGCCGTCTCGGTCTTGCCCACGCCGGAGGGCCCGCAGAGCAGGAACACCCCGACAGGCTTCTCCGGCGGCTTGAGCCCCGCCGCAGAGGTCTGGATGCGGTTGGCGATCATCTCCATCGCGTGATCCTGTCCCACCACGCGTGCGCCCAGATGGCGGGCGAGGGAGAGGGCGCGCTCGGTCTGGCTGGCCAGCATCCGCCCCATGGGGATGCCGGTCCAGTCCTGCACCACGGCAGCAACCGCCATGGCATCCACCGCGGGCAGGATCAGCGGTGCCTCGCCCTGCGCCTCGCTGAGAGTGGCCATCCGCGCGCGCAGCGTCGCCAGCGCCTCGGCCCGGTCGAAGGCCGCCACCGGCGGCTCCGCGACCGCGACATCGCCGTCTGCGGCCTCGGTTGCCAGTGGCGCAGGCTCTTCGGGGGCCACGTCGCCGATCTCCCCGGTGCCGTCGAGTTGCGCCCCTGCCCCGCGCAACTGCGCGCGCAGGTCGAGGATCTCGGCCACGATGGCCTTCTCCGCCTCCCAGCGGGCAGTGGCGGCCTCAAGGCAGGCCCGCGCATCCTCCAGCGCCGCCGAGACGTCGCGCGCGCGCTCGGTGACGTCGATCCCGATCGCCTCCTCGCGCTCGATGATCCCTTCCTCGATCTCCAGCGCGGCAAGGCGCCGCTCGCAATCCTCCACCTCGGCCGGGGTCGCGTGCTGGCTAACCGCCACGCGGGCGCAGGCGGTGTCGAGCAGGCTGATCGCCTTGTCGGGCAGCTGCCGCGCGGGGATGTAGCGATGCGAGAGCTTCACCGCCGCCTCGATGCTTTCATCCAGCAGTTCGACCTTGTGGTGTTTCTCCAGCACCCCGGCAATGCCGCGGCACATGAGCACCGCCTTGGCCTCGTCCGGCTCATCCACGATCACGGTCTGGAAGCGGCGGGTCAACGCCGGGTCCGGTTCGATATGCTGTTTGTATTCCGCCCATGTGGTGGCCGCGATAGTGCGCAGTTCCCCCCGGGCCAGTGCCGGTTTCAGCAGGTTGGCCGCATCGCCGGTGCCGGCGGCGCCGCCCGCCCCGATCAGGGTATGGGCCTCGTCGATGAAGAGGATGATCGGCGTGTCCGAACTCTGCACCTCGTCGATCACCGCCTTCAGGCGCTTCTCGAACTCACCCTTCACCGAAGCGCCCGCCTGCATCAGCCCGATGTCGAGCATGTAGAGATCGACGTTGCGCAGCTGCGGCGGCACGTCGCCGCGGGCGAGCCTCTGGGCAAAGCCCTCGACCACGGCGGTCTTGCCCACCCCCGCCTCGCCGGTCAGGATCGGGTTGTTCTGCTTGCGACGCAGCAGGATATCGACGATCTGGCGGATTTCCGGGTCGCGCCCCACCACCGGGTCCATCTTGCCCGCCCGCGCACGTTCCGTGAGATTGGTGGCGAATTGCGCAAGCGCCGTCTTGCCCCCCGGGGCGGGCCTGCCCTTCGGCGCCTCCTCGGGCGCGGAGGGCGCGCGCTCGATGCTGTCCACCAGCAGGGTATCCAGCTGCGAGGCCATGGCGCCCGGGTCGATCTTGTCGAACTCGAGGCTGATCTTGTAGAGCAGCCCCTCCAGCACGGGCAGCTTCAGCGCGGCCAGAAGGATATAGGCCGAGCGCACCGTATCCTCGCCATAGTCCAGCGACGCAAGGCTCCAGGCCTCCTGTATCGCGCGGAAGATATGGTCCGAGAACTCCTCGACCGCGCTTGCCCCGTGGGGTAGCGCATCGGTCGCCTTGAGGACATCCCCGTCGAAGCGATGCCGGTCGACGCCCGCCGCATCGAAGAGGATCGACAGATCCGAATACTCCGTATCGGCGAGCGCGGTGATGAAATGCACCAGTTCGACGTAGGGGTTCCCGCGCCGTTTCGCGGCCTGCGCCGCCTCTGAAAAAGCCTTCAGGCAAACCGGGTTGAGCTTGCCGACAAGTTCCTTGCGCTTGATCGTTTCATGCGATCCGCGTGTGGCCATGGGAGGGGTCCTCCGGCAAAATATATTGTCCGGCAGGGCCGGGAATGAAATAATCAGTCTCGTTTTATGAGATCAGAGTAACTCAATTTCGTTTTCAAATCGACCGCTTTGGCGATCTCCGGCCACGAGGAACCCATCGTGCTCAAGGACCCGCTCGCGACAGACATCTTTTCGACCGGTCAGGTGCTGAACAACACCTACGAGATCCTCGGCGTGCTTGGGCGCGGCGGGACAGGCGAGGTCTACCTCGCGACCAACCAGATTTCGGAACGCCGGGTGGCGATCAAGGCGCTGAATGCGCGGTTCTCGGGACAGTCCGAGTATATCGAGCTGATGAAGCGCGAAGAGCAGATGCGCAGCATCCTCAATGACGCGGTCGTGCGCTACTCCGATTGCTCGCGCTCCGACGACGGGCATGTGTTCCTCGTCATGGACTACGTCGACGGGACCTCGCTGCATGACGTGATGCGCGAGCGGCGGCTCGAGGACCGCGAGCTGCTGATCATCGCCCACCGGGTGCTGGAAGGGCTGCGCGCCACCCATGCGCAGGGGATCGTCCATCGCGACCTGTCGCCCGACAACATCATCCTGCGCGGTGGCCGCGCCGAGGAAGCGACGATCATCGATTTCGGCATCGCCAAGGACACCGCCGCCGGGGCCCGCACCATCGTGGGCAAGCAGTTCGCCGGCAAGTACGAGTATGCCGCCCCCGAACAGCTTGATGGCGAGGCGGACTATCCGGCCGATCTCTACGCCCTCGGGGCCTCGCTGCTGGCGGCCTGGCACCGGGAGGTGCCCGATGTCGGCACTAACCCCGGCGAGGTGGTCCGCTTCAAGGCCAAGCCTCTCGACACCTCCGGCGTCGCAGCGCCCCTGAAGGACCTGATCGACTGGCTCACCGCCCCCGCCCCCGCGCAGCGCCCGCAGACCGCCACCGAGGCGCTGGAGCGTCTCGACCACTGGCTCAAACCGTTCACCAGCGCGGCCCCCGTCAAGTCGCGCGGCAGGCGCCGGGGCCTGCTGGCCGTTGCGGCCGTGGTCCTTCTGGCCGCCGCCGGGGGCGGCCTGTGGCAGAGCGGTGCGCTGGATGCGCTCTTCCCGCCGCCCCTGCCCCATGCCGCGCCCTACCGGATGACGGCCCGGCACGGCGACGGACCGCCCACCTTGACCGGCAACGTGCCTGACGATCCCGCCGCGGAGCGTCTGCGCGCCGCCTATGCAACGGCCACGGGCGACAGCCCGCCCGCGACGGGCCTCACGCTGGCGACCGGCCTGCCCTTCGACGACTGGCCCACCGAGATCGCCACCCTGATCGAGCGCCTTGCACCGCTTCAGCGATGGGATCTGGAGGTGACCGACGGGGCCGCCCGGCTGACCGGGCTGGCCCCCAGCCGTGCCAGCCGCGACGCGTTGCAAAAGGCGCTCTCGGCGCGCGAAGGCGGGCTCTCGCTCTCGGCAGATCTGGTCGCGGGGCCCGAAAGGCTGGAGGCCTCCGCCCTCGAAACCGTCCTCACCGGGCATTCCGACTGCGGACCGCTTCAACAGCTCGACGGGCCGGATGTCACCTATGCGCTCTTCGACACGATCACGATCACCGGCGACATCTCGGACGAGATCGTGGCCGAGGGCATTCGCGCCGATCTCTCGTCTTCCATCGGGGACCGGACCCTGCGGATGGAAACGCGGGTGCTGAACGCCGATCTCTGCGCGATCCGCGCGGTGATGCCAAACACGCCCCCGGGTCCGGTGTCGATCTGGCTAGGCAATGGCGCCACCGGGCAGCCCGTGCTGACGGGTGTCTACCGGACCGGGGAAAACCCGGTGGCCGAGATCCAGTTGCCCGCCGACATGACCGGGGCCTCGCTCTGGGTCATGGTGGTGGATACGACCGGCAAGGTCTTCCACATCCTGCCCAACATCAACGCGCCCGAAACGGCCGTGGATCAACTGGGCATCGTCGAGGATGGCATCCGGCGCATCCGCGTGCTCTGGCCCTTCTCCGCCCTCGCCGACGACCCGACACGGCTGGCCATGCAGGTGACGGACGGCGACTACGGCGCATCGGAGATCGTGGCCATCCTCTCGCGCGAGCCGCTCTTCGACCTGCGCCGCCCGCGGGATGAAAGCGTGGCCTCAGTGGCGGAGGCCCTGACCGAAACACTGGATGGACGCGCGGACGTGGTGATCGGCATCGCTTCGCGCATCATTGATGCACGGCCCTAGCCGCCCGGGCTGGTCCTGACGGGCGCCGCGCCAAAAAGACTTTCCCGGCGGCCGGCGCTCTGCCACGATACCCTCATTTCAGAGAGAGATTTGACATGTCCGACTGGTCGCGAGGCTACCCCGTCGACACGGCCTATTTCGACACGATGCAGCCCGAGATCTCGCCCTTCCGCTGGCGGCCCGCGCTGCTGACCGCACGCTTCGCCCCGCCCTCCGCACGGCGGTTCCGCTTTCTCGAACTGGGCTGCGGCTCGGCCCATACGCTGATCGCCCTCGCCGCCTGCTACCCGGAGGCGGAGTTTCTCGGCATCGACTTCATGCCGGAACACGTGGTGCGCGCCCGCGCCCTGATCTCCGAAATCGGCCTGAGCAATATCCGCGTGGAGGAAGCCGGGTTCGCCGATCTCGCCGCGACCCCGCCCGAGGCGCCCTATGACTATGCCGCGATGCATGGCGTCTGGAGCTGGGTCGACCCGGAGACCCGCGCCACGATCGTCGAGCTGCTGGGGCGATGGCTGGCCCCCGGCGCGCTGTGCTACAACGGCTACAATTGCGCCGCGGGCTGGGCTGCCGCCGCCCCGATCCGCCAGATCTTCCGCGAGGCCCCCGCCGGCCCCGCCGAGGACCGCTATGGTCCGGCCCGGGCCGCCGTCGCGGACTGGCTGTCCTACAGCCAGACACCGGCGCTCGAGGCTTTCTGGGCCCAGCTTTCGCGGCAATCGGACGGGTTCCTGGCCCATGAGCTCGGCGCCAAGCATGGTGCGGAGGTCTGGGTCTCGGACCTCGTGCGGGACATGGCGCCGGCCAAGATGGCCTTTGCCTGCCCTTGCGAGCTGCACGAACAATTCGACGCGCTCTTCCTCGACGGGGCGCGGCTCGACTTCATCCGCGCGGGAACGGCACAGGGCTGGACCCAGACCGCCCGGGACCTGGCCTATGTGCGCACCTTCCGGGCCGATCTCTTCCACCGGGGCGCGTTGCGCCTGACCACGCGCGAGATGATCGAGGCGCTGCGCGCGCTGCCCGTCATCGGATGGGACCGCGAGCGCGGCTTTGGCCTGATCTCGGACCTGCCGGTGAAGGACACCCCGGTCGCCACGCCCGAGATCACGGCGCAGATCGCGGCCCTGTCGCAGGATGGCCCACATCCGATCGGCACCCTCGTGGATGGTCTCGACCTTGATGCGCAGCATGGGCTGCAGGCGGTTCTGGTGCAGCTGATCCGGGGCAACCTGCTGGTGGTCCGCCCGCCGGAGGAGGCCGCCGCGGCGCAGGACGGCGCCCGGGCCTTCAACGCCGTGGCCAAGCACCATCTGGAGGCAGGCCGCAACCTGCTGCCCGGATTGGCCTCTGCGCAGACGGGCGGTGTGGTGATCGTGCCGAAAGCGCTGCAACGGGTGGGCTTTGGCCTCGACACCGGCACGCCCGAACAATTGGACTGGCTGGGCCAGATCGGGCTGACGGCCCAGGCCTCCCCGACCTAGTTCTCCGTCACACCGTAGGCCGCGCGCAGCCCCCGCCGCGTGCCGGGCCCGAAGTCACCGTCAAGCGCACCGGCATAGAAGGCATTGTCCCGCAGCTTGGCCTGCAGGGCGCGGCGGGTCGCGGGCTTGAACTGGTCCGGGTGTTCCGTCAGCACCTTCAGCACCTCGGCATTGCCGATCCGCAGCGCCTGATAAAGATAGCCCGCCGCCTCCTCCGGGCCCTTGCCGCCGATCAGCCCGTCATCGATCAGCGCGGCGAAGTTGTACATCGCCTGCGGATGACGCTGATCCGCGGCGCGCTCGAAGTAGATCAGCGCCTTCTGCGGATCGGCCGGCAGCCCCAGCATGCCCTGATAGTAGAAGAACCCGAGATCATTGAGCGCATCGGGGTAGTCCTGTCGCGCCGCCGCCATGTAGTAGTCGAGCGCCCGCGCGTTGTCGGCCGTGACGCCCTTGCCGGTCTCGTACTGGATGCCCAGTTCGTACTGTGCCTCCGCCGAGCCCGCATCGGCGGCGCGCTGCAGGTATCCCACGGCCTGCGCCGGATCGAAACGGGCATCACTGGGATTGAGCCGCATGTAGGCCAGCCCCAGAAGCGAGCGCGTGTTGCCCTCCTCCGCGAGAGCGACCAGCTGCGCCTCGTCGTCGGGGCGCAGCGACGACCACGCCAGAGTCGGGTCAGGCTCGGCCGTGCCGCCACCGGCGATGTAGAAGGGAATGCCGGAGAGAGAGCCGTAGGTATGCGGCTCCTGCCGGTTCCCGGTCAGGGCCAGCACCTCGTCCCGCACCTGCCGGAACATCAGCGAAATCTCCAGCCCGGGCTGCGCGAGCTTGTCCATCAGCGCGGTGGCGAAGGGGCTGTGATCCCCCTTGCCGTCCAGCGCGACATTGCCGTCCTTCGCGGCGAAAGCCACCAGCGTGCCCCGGTCCGGCGCGGGCTCTGCCAGCCCGCCGAAGCCGCGCGACGCCGTGGGTTCCCCCGTGCCGGAAGATGCCGCAGCAGGACCGCCGTCCTGCGCGATCACGTCGCCGAAGGGATTGTCGCGGCAGGAATCGAGGATGACGATCCGCATCTTCCGGGCGCTGTCCACCGCGGCCAGCAGGTCATCGAGCGACAGGGACTGGGCGAGGATATCCCGGTTCGACTGCACCCGGGCATCGGCGGGGATCAGGTAGTTCTCGCCCTGCACTTCCACGCCGTGCCCCGCGAAGTAGATCAGCGCAAGATCGGCCGTTTCCGCCTCGAAGCTGAAGCGCTTCAACGTCTCGGTCATCTCGCTCAGCGGCGGATCGATCAGGGTGGTGACGGCAAAGCCGATCCGGTCCAGCGTCTCGGCAATGCCGCCCGCATCATTGCTGGTGTTGGCCAGTGGCGTGATCGCCTCGTAGTCCGCCACGCCGATGACGAGGGCCACCCGCTCCGCCGCCCTGAGCGGCGCGGAGCCGAGGACGAGAGCGGGGATCAGGGCGACGACAAGCAACCTCAACATAGGAAACATCCCTGCGGCTGGAGCCGCATCTGCAACGGTGTCCCCACTATAGCGGAGCGACCGATTTCGCGGAATAGCGCGCATGGGTTGCAGAAAAGATTAGGAAAACGCCCACGTGTTCGGCAAGCTGAAGGGTACCTGCCCAGTGTTGCTTTTGCTCGGAAAGGTCTTTTTATGCCGACATCATTTTCAGGACGTACACTCACTGCAAGCCTTCTTCTTGCCGCCGCCTGCGTGACCCCGGCCGCGGCGCAGGATTCAAGCGGACTGACCAAGCATCTGACCTTGCTTGGTATTCCCTCCGCGACCACGGCCCCGCACGGGTCGTTCTTTGCCTCGCTCGCCTATAGCACCAAGCGCGTCGCGACCCGCGACAACGATGGCGACGGCTCTCTCGCGCTCGGCTTCGGGCTGGGGGACATGAACGAGGGCATCGGCTTTCAGGTCACGGCCGAGATTGTCTCCCTCACCGATTCCTTCGCGGATTCGGGCTACTTCGACCTGAAGGCCGCCACCCGGATCACCGAGGGCCGGACGCCGCTCTACCTCGGCGCCTCGGTCGGTAACATCGCGCCCTGGGGCGATGCCGAGAACAACGACGTCAATGTCGACGTGGCGCTGACGGGGTTCCACCTCTTCGAGACCGGCAGCGCGATCCCGACCCCGATCATGTTCACCGTGGGCTACGGCACGGACCTGCGCGACAGCTACACCAAGCCCGGCTTCTTTGCCGGCGTCGGCGTCGGCCTGACGCCATCGCTGGCCGCCAGCGTGTCGTGGTTCGGGGAATACGGGACCCTCGGCGTGTCGTGGTCACCGCCCACCCGCAGAAACCTCAGCGTCACCGCCTCGCTGGTCGACTTCACCGACGAGCTGGGGGACCGCCGCGGCGTGTTCAGTATCAACTACCTCTTCCCCAAAGCTTTCGGAGGCTGACCGATGCGTCCCATTCTCATCGTCCCCGCCCTCTCCGTCCCGCGCAGAGCCTTGTTCGGGGCCCTGCTCGGGGCTTTGCTTGGCGGGCTGCCCGTTCTGGCCGGCGACCGCCCCGTGGTCGAGGGCGGCTACAACTACGTGCCGTTCAACCACCGCCCGGTCATTCCCTCCCCCGACCTGACGGTCATCCCGCCGCTGACCGGCGTCCTCGGGGGCAGTGTCGCGGGCGCTGCCTTGCTGACCTCGGCCGCCGAGGCGAGCGCGGCAGAGACCCAGAAGATCTCCAACGCGCTTGGACGCTCCACGAGTTTCTGCAATGCCCTGACCGTGGACGCCTACAAGATCGACTGCCTGGCCTATGAATACTGGCAGATCTCGGAACAGCTGCCGCGGACCGGGGATTACGCCGAGGTCCAGAAGACGCTTGCGGATACGGCGGCCAAGCTGAAGGCGCTCGCCAAGGCCAACCAGTCCTCGACCCTGCCGGCAGGCCGGGCGCGCAGCACCGGCGCGGAGGCAAGGCGCACCACGCGCGCCCTCGTGCCCGTCGCGCCGGAGCGCCTGCCCCAGCTCAAGGAGCAGGCCGCGGCCATCGTGGAAGAGGCACAGACCGTTCTCCTGCGCTCCGCCGGCAACTCCGAGCGCAGGCGGGCGCAATTCCAGCGGATTTCGGCGGCGATGGAAACCGGCACGATCCTGCTGCGGGCGATCTGAGCGGAAGCGGTCTGAAGGCGGCGGGCAAGTGCCATGGTCTACGGGCCCATCGCAGGCGCGATGCGACCACCACAGCCGCCTTCGGGCCCGCAGGCCGATCTTTTGCAGGAAAATGGTCGGGGCGGCGAGATTCGAACTCACGACCCCCTGTACCCAAAACAGGTGCGCTACCAGACTGCGCTACGCCCCGGACCGTGGAAGGTCTCTAACCTCCCGGCAGCGATTTGAAAAGCGCGATCTCGCCTGCCGCTGCGGGCACCTCGAGCGTGAGCGCCTTCGAGGCGAGCGAGACCAGCCGCGACAGCGAGCGCCCGCCGTTGAGTCGCAGCACCGGGCAATCCTGCTGCAGCAGCCAGAGTTCATGGCGATAGCGGCTGCGCCCGTGGAAGGCGGGATCATCGTAGCGGGCCGCCCAGTCCCGGAACCCCACGTGGATGTCATGCATGTCCCCGCCCGGATCGAGCCGCGCACCGAACCGCGCGCGTTCGCGCCGGTCGAGCCGGGCCAGCCGGACATGAGTCGCCGTGCAGAGGAAGACGATTAGGTCGGCCTCCGCGATCAACGGGTCGCCCCAGCCGTCGAAAGAGCCGCTGATCACCCAGCCGCCCTGCCCCATGTCGGCCTCGATCGCGCGGATGCGGTCCAGCACCGGGCGGCGGCGGGTATAGGGGGGATCGGTGGGCAGCCAGAAGTAGTCGTCCACGTCCAGATGCCGGACGTTCCATGTCTCCGCGAGCCCCCGTCCGAGGGTCGTCACACCGGAGCAGGCCGCGCCGGTCAGGTATATGCGGGGCTCGTAAGACATGACAATTTGATAGATCCGGGCCGGCCATGCTGCAAGTGCGAAGACGTCGCGGCGGCCTTGCAGGAAACGCGCGATCACAGGCGTCGATCACAGGCGTTGATCACGGGCGCACGACGGACGGGAACGGGGCGGAAACGCGAAGGGCGGCCCGTGGCCGCCCTGTGCATTCTGTCGTGGCGGCGTTTCCGCCACCTGATGTCCCGTCGGCGCCGCCTTCCGGCGCGCACTGGATCAACAGGGCCAGGCGGCCCTGTCCTGCGGGATCGCCGGATGGCGCAACTGGGTGCCGGGCGCGATGCCCATGGCCGCGGCCAGCCCGCCGTTGATCTCAAGCACGAACTGGATGCCGCTGCCGCCGGGAAGCGGGGTCTCGTCCAGCGGCTTGGCCTCGGCAGCGATGCGCTGCACGGTGCCGGTCTCGTCCATGTATATGATGTCGAGCGGGATAAGCGTATTGCGCATCCAGAAGGCAACCGAGGACTGGGGCCGCTCGTAGACGAAGAGCATCCCCTGCCCCATCGGCATCGAGGGCCGGTTCATCAGACCCTCGGCCCGTTCCGCGGGCGTCTGCGCCAGTTCGACCGAGAAGCGCGCCGCCCCCCAGTCGCCGCGCAGTTGCACGGCCTCCGCCCGGCAGGCGGGCGCGGACTGCGCGGCCGCCTGCATGGGGGACAGGCCGCCAAGACCGCCGATCGCGAGTCCAATCGCGAGGGCGCCCCTGCGGGCCACCGTGAAGAGCCGCGCAGGCATCATGCGCTGGCGGCCTCCGAGGCTTCCTTGGTGGCGGCTTCCCAGGCGAAGATCTGCGTCGCCATGCGGCCGCGCCGACCTTCCATGATGCGCATCGCCAGGGCCTCGCCCGGCTGCAGGTCTGCAAGACCCGAGGCGCGCAGCACTTCGACATGGATGAAGACATCCTCGGGCCGGCCGAAGACGTTGGCAAAGCCGAAGCCCTTCACCTTGTCGAACCATTTCACCCGCGCAGGTTCCAAGGGCGCCGCCGCGAGTTCCTCGGGCGGGATGCTCTGGAAATCCTCGAGCAGCGCCGACTGGCTCTGCGGGATCTCGATGTCGAGAAGCTCGGTCGCCTGCACACCGCGCGCGGTCAGCTGGGCCATGATGGTGACCCGCGCCGCATCCGCGATGGTGCTCTGCCCGAAGTTTCTCAGGACGTTTGCATGAAGCAGGATGTCGGGGCCACCCTCGTCAGACACAACAAATCCGAAGCCACGCGCCGGATCAAACCACTTAACCACCCCCGTCATCCTACGGATTTCAGTTCCGCGTTCCGTCAATCCTTTTACCTTCTTTTCTTGGCTCACATCTCCCACCGTAAGCCGGGGGAAAGTACTCTTGAATCAGTGCTCAGCGCGACATGGCTGCATGAGATCGTCACGTTAAGTGACTTTTTTGCCTTAGCCTGCTTGCTATCGCCTTATGCACGAGCCTGGTTCGAGCCTCGTCAAGGGTTCAGACGAATAGTTGACCACGGATCTTCCTTGTTGGTGCGGGTCCAGCGGAAGCGATCGTGAAGACGAAATGCCCCATCGGCCCAGAATTCGATTTCGACCGGGGCAAGCCGGTAACCCCCCCAAAACGCCGGGCGGGGGGGATTGGTTCCCTTCTGCGCCGTAATTCTTGCGACCTCGGCCATCAGGGCGCCGCGCGACGACAGCGGCTGCGACTGTTGCGAGGCCCAGGCCCCCAGCCGCGACTTCAGCGACCGTGAGGCATAGTAGGCATCCGCCTGTTCGCCGTCCTCGCGGGTGACCGTGCCGCGCACGCGGATCTGGCGCCGCAGGGTCTTGGAATGCCAGACGAAGGCCGCCTTGCCGGCGCCGTCGATTTCCTGAGCCTTTACGCTGGTATAGTTGGTGTAGAACACGAAGGCCGCGTCCTCGATCTCCTTCAGCAGGACCATGCGCACGTTGGGCAGACCGTCGGCATTGACCGTCGAAAGCGCGATCGCGTTCGGGTCGTTCGGCTCGGTCTTCTCGGCCTCGGCCAGCCAGCTGCGGGCCAGTGCGAAGGGATCATCGCCCGCAAAAATTCCGTCCCTGTCGCTCATCCTGCTATCCTTTCCGAAAATCACATAGGCGCCAGTGCGGGGCTGAAGAGCCGGCACCGGCAAAGTTAAAGCGCCGGTCTTGATGCCCCATCGCCAATCGCCTAAAGGATTTCCACCGGGAATGACAGGTCGGAGAAGAGCAGATGTCCAACAACCTGATGGCAGGCAAGCGCGGTCTTATCATGGGCCTTGCAAACGATAAGTCCATCGCATGGGGCATCGCCAAGGCCTGCGCCGACGCGGGTGCAGAGCTGGCGTTCAGCTACATGGGGGACCAGTTCAAGAAGCGGGTGATCCCGCTGGCGGATCAACTGGGGGTGGAACACCTCTACGATTGCGACGTCTCCTCGGACGAGAGCATCGACGCCTGCTTCGCGGCGCTCGAGAAGGACTGGGGCACGATCGACTTCATCGTCCACGCCATCGGCTTTTCCGACAAGAACGAGCTGCGCGGGCGCTATGTCGACACCAGCCGCGGCAACTTCAAGATGACGATGGACGTCTCGGTCTTCTCCTTCACCGCCGTGGCCAAACGCGCAGAGAAGCTGATGCCCAACGGCGGGTCCATGCTGACGCTGACCTACTACGGCGCCGAACAGGTGATGCCGCACTACAACGTGATGGGCGTCGCCAAGGCCGCGCTGGAAGCCTCCGTCATGTATCTGGCCGAGGACCTCGGCAAGGACGGCATCCGCGTGAACGCGATCTCGGCCGGGCCGATCAAGACGCTGGCGGCCTCCGGCATCGGTGATTTCCGCTACATCCTGAAATGGAACGAACTGAATTCGCCGCTGCGCCGCAACGTGACGATCGAGGATGTCGGCAATGCCGCGCTCTACCTGCTGTCCGATCTGGGCCGCGGGACCACCGGCGAGAACCTGCACGTGGACGCGGGCTACCACGTGGTCGGCATGAAGGCCGTCGACGCGCCCGATATCGAGAAGAGCTGAGGGCCGCGCGCGGCCCCGCAGGAGGACCAGTGATGGACAAACTGCCCCACGAGAAAGGGTTCCACATCAGCTGGGACCAGATTCACCGCGACAGCCGCGCGCTTGCGTGGCGGCTGGACGGTCACGGGCCCGATGACGGCAACTGGCGCGCCGTCGTCGCGATCACCCGCGGCGGCATGGCCCCCGCGATGATCATCGCCCGCGAGCTCGACATCCGCACGGTCGATACGATCTCGGTCAAGAGCTACAACCACCAGCAGCAGATGGACGCCGTGGTGCTGAACGCCCCCGATGCCGAGCTGATGGGCGACGGCACCGGCATCCTCGTGATCGACGACCTCGTGGACAGCGGCAAGACGCTGGAACTGGTGCGCAAGCTGTACCCCAAGGCGCATTTCGCGACCGTCTATGCCAAGCCCAAGGGCCGGCCCCAGGTCGACAGCTACATCACGGAAGTGAGCCAGGACACTTGGATCTTCTTCCCTTGGGACATGGCAATGCAATACGTCAAACCCTACCGCGGGACCGACTGACCCCGCAGGGGGCTCTGCCCCCATTGCGCTGACGCGCAAGTCCCCCGGAGGTATTTGGGGAAAGATGAAAGCCGCCATTGCGCGCCCCTGCCATCTTTCGCTGCCCAATATCCTCGGGGGGAGGCCCCTCCAGGGGCCGGGGGGCAGACAGCCCCCCTCCCGTCCCCAAGGCCATTCCTCACGCCGGAGACCGTCATGACGCGCCCGCTGCCCCGCACCGCGACCACCTTTTCCCCGCCGGTGCCGGAAAGCCGCCGCTGGATCGAGGGCGTGACCTTCCCGCCCGAACGCCCGCTGCTGAACGTCAGCCAGGCCGCGCCGGTGGACCTGCCGCCGCTGGCCCTGCGCGAGGTGATCGCCGAGGCCGCGCTGAACGATCCGCAGGCCCACCTCTACGGCCCCGTTCTCGGCCTGCCCGCCCTGCGCGAGGAACTGGCCGCCTCGATCATGCGGCGCTATGGCGGCGCGGTCTCGGCCGGTCAGATCGCCATCACCTCGGGCTGCAACGAGGCCTTCTGCGCCGTCACCTCCACCCTGCTGGGCGAGGGCGACGAGGCGCTGCTGCCGACGCCGTGGTATTTCAACCATAAGATGTGGCTCGACATGATCGGGGCGAAGACCGTGCCGCTGAAGACCGGCGACGACCTGCTGCCCGATCCCGAGATGGCCCGGGCCCTGATCACCGACCGGACCCGGGTGATCGTGCTGGTCTCGCCCAACAACCCCTCCGGCGTGGAATACCCGGCCGAGCTGATCGCGGCCTTCCGCGACCTCGCGCGGGAGAAGGGCCTCGCCCTGATCCTGGACGAGACCTACCGCGATTTCCATTCCCTGCCCGGCGCGCCCCATGATCTCTTCACCGATCCCGACTGGGACGACACGCTGATCCACCTCTATTCCTTCTCCAAGAGCTACCGGCTGACCGGGCATCGCGTGGGCGCCGTGGCCACCAGTGTCGCGCGGCTGGCGGAGATCGAGAAATACCTCGACACGGTCACCATCTGCCCGGCGCAACTGGGGCAGATCGCGGCGCTCTGGGGGCTGCGCAACCTCGACCAGTGGGTCGCGGGCGAGCGCGAGGAGATCCTCGCCCGCCGCCGCGCCGTGGAAGAGGCGCGCCCGGTGCTGGAAAGCGGCGGCTGGTCGCTGCTCGGCTGCGGGGCCTATTTCGCCTACATGGCACATGGGTCCGACACGCCCTCGGACGAGTTGGCGCCCCGACTGGTGCGCGAGGCGGGCGTGCTGATGCTGCCGGGCACGATGTTCATGCCGACCGACGACCTGTCGGGCAGGCGCCAGATGCGCGTGGCCTTCGCCAACGTCGACCGTGACGGCATCGCGGAACTGGCCCGCAGGCTGGCGGCGCACGGGGGCTGAGGCCTTTTCCCCAAAACGCCGAGCCCAAGAGATGAGGGCAGCGCCGTCCCGCGGGGTGGCGCATGAGCGCCGGTCGCCATTGGTGCGCCATTGGTTCGAGCGGCACTGGCGACGGGGGCTGCCCGGCCTCTCGGCCGGGCGGAACAGGCAGAGGGGGCTGTGACAATGCCCGGTCCCATTTGCCGTGTCGCCGCCCTGCACGTCCTCATCTGCGGTCGGAGGCCATTGGGACCTACGCGCGTGCCAGCAGCCCCCTGAAGCTCCGCGCTCCAGACCTCGGACCTGCGATGATTTTGTCAGCATCGCGCCAACCGCTGTCGGGCCGCGCGCCGCTGAACCGCCCTGCCACCCCACCTTGCCCCCCACCTGACCCGCTCGTGATCCCGCCCGGGCCTGCCCGGCGCCCTCGCCCCCTTGTTCCCCGCCCCGGCCCGGACTAGACAGTTCCGGCGCCAAAGGGAGTGGATCATGGCAACCAAGAAATCCAACGTCGCAATGTGGGTCGTGATGGGCCTGCTGATCCTCGGCCTCGGGGGCTTCGGCGCGACGAGTATCGGCACCGGACCGCGCTCCGTCGGCTCCGTCGGCGGCAACGAGATCACGGTCAACGAATATGCCCGCGCCGTTCAGGGCGAGCTGCGCGCGATCCAGTCCCAGACCGGACAGGCGCTGAGCTTCGAACAGGCAGAGCAATTCGGCCTGACCGAAGGCGTGCTGCAGAAGCTGATCGCGGACAAGGCGCTCGACAACGAGGCCGCCCGCCTCGGCGTCTCGGTGGGCGACGAGACCCTGCGCGACCAGCTGGTGACGATCCAGGCCTTCCAGGGGCTCGACGGCAACTTCGACCGCGACGCCTACCGCTTCGCGCTGCAACAGTCGGGCCTGTCGGAAAGCGAGTTCGAGAAGAGCCTGCGCGACGACACCACCCGCACCATCCTGCAGGCTGCCATGGCGACCGGGGTGAAGATGCCCGCGACCTATGCCGACACGATCGTCAACCACGTGGCCGAGCGCCGCAACGTGACCTTCGCCCGGCTGACCGAGAGCGACATCACCACCGGCCTGCCGGTGCCGTCGGACGAAGACCTCAAGGCCTTCTACGACGCGCATATCGACCAGTACACCGCGCCCGAGAAGAAGCGCATCACCTACGCCATGCTGACGCCCGAGGACCTCGTCGATACGGTCGAGATCGACGACGACCTGATCCAGCAGCAGTACGAGGCGCGCGCCGACGAGTTCAACCGCCCCGAGCGCCGGCTGGTGGAGCGTCTGGTCTTCCTCGACGAGGCCACCGCGCAGGCCGCCCTCGAGCGGGTGACCTCGGGCGAGACCGATTTCGACGGTCTCGTGGCCGACCGCGGCCTGACCATGTCCGACGTGGACATGGGCGACGTGACCGCGGGCGACCTCGGCGCGGCCTCCGACGCGGTCTTCGCCGCGGCCTCCGGCGACGTGGTGGGCCCGGCCGAGACCGACCTCGGCCCCGCGCTCTTCCGCGTGAACGGCATCCTGCCCGCGCAGCAGACCCCGCTGGAGAACGCCCGCCTGATCATCCGCGAAGACCTCGCGCTGGACCGCGCCCGCCGTCAGGCCGAAGGCGAGGCCGAACCCGCAGAGGACCTCCTTGCGGGCGGCGCCACGCTGGAGGAACTGGTGGAGGAGACCGCGCTGACCCTCGGCACGATCGACTGGTACGACGGCATGGGCGAAGGCATCGCGGCCTACGGCGGTTTCGACACCTATGCCGCCGAGCTGACCGCCGATGACTACCCCGAGATCCATGTCCTCGACGATGGTACGATCTTTGCCATGCGCCTCGACGAGACCCTGCCCCCGGCGCCCGAGCCCTTCGAGGACGTCAAATCGCGTCTCACCGGCGCATGGGAAGCGGATCAGACCGTGCAGATCCTGACCGAGCGGGCCGAAGGCGCCATCGACCGGATGCAGGAAGGCGCGACCTTCGAGGCCGCCGGCCTGACCGCGCAGTCGCAGGACGGCCTGATGCGCGGCGACACGATCCTCGGCATGCCCGCAGCGATCACCGAGGCGATCTTCGGCATGGAGACCGGCGACGTGATCACCCGGTCGGCCTTCGGTTCGGTCATCGTGATCCGTCTCGACGAGGTGCTGCCCCCGGCGGAGGACGACCCGCAGGTCGCCCAGATGCGGCAGCAGCTGGCCGCCCAGACCGACGGCTCGCTGGCACAGGATCTCTACAGCGCCTATGCCGCCGACCTGCGCGACCGGGCCGGGATCAAGATCAACCGCACGGCCATCGACGCGGTCCACGCCCAGTTCCGCTGAGGCTTGGCGCTGGACGGGAAACCTCAGGTCAGGAAACCGGCAGCCCGGCACAGCCTGAACCGCCACGAGGTCGACTGAACCACGGCAAGCGGACATCGAATGAGAGAAAGGGCGCCTTGGGGCGCCCTTTTTGCGTGCCGGTGTCAGAGGTGCGGGCGTTTGTTGGCATCGTGCACGTCATGGAAGGCGGCGGGCGGTGCCAACCTGCTCCGCCGGGACGTGGTCAGGGACGTGACGGGGATATTGGCGAGGCTCTTGGCGAGGGTCCGGGCCAGGGCCGTGACGAGAGCCCTGAAGAGGGCAGCTCACGCAGGCGTCAGCGCCGGATCACTCCACCCCGCCGGCCTTCAGCGCGGCGGAGACCGGCGCGAGGGCCACGCGGCTGGCACGGTCCTGAAGCCCCCAGAGCAGCAGCGCCGAGATCGTGTCGGCCCGCATCCGGCCCACCATGATCACCGCGCCCTCCTGCCCCGCGCGGAAGGCCGCGTGGTCGAGGAAGCGGCGGATCACCGTGGCGTCCTGCCCGTCGTCGTCGAAATCCCGGAACAGCGTGGCGGCGGGCACGCCCTCGCGCACCGCCATCTTGCGCACGGTGTCGAGCCCGTTGGGATAGAGCAGCAGCCCGAGCCCGTCCCCGGCGGCGATGCCGGTCAGCTGGTCGGCGGCGGCACGGCTGGCCTGCACCCCGGTGCCGTCGCCCTCCATCACGCCCACGGCCTGCGGCAGGGTGCGGCGCCAGTCCTCCATGGCGGTCTCGGCATCCATCGCGGTGGCGGCCTCGGGCAGGTTGGCGAGGATCATCACCTCGAAGCCTTCCGCGCGGTAGCGCTCCATCGCCTCGGTCGCGCCGGACCAGGCCGGGTCGATGGCGAAGCTGAGCGGATAGGGGAAGTTGGCGAGCGCTGCGAGGCCGATGGGGCTGGAGCCGTCGTCGATCAGGACGATGGACATCAGCGGCTTGTCCTCGGGGTTCGCGAAGGCGGCGGCAAAGCGGTCGATCGCCGGGCCGTCCTCGGCGGCGGGCGCCGGGTCGGCGGCCACGTCGGGCGTGTCCGCGACCGGGGCCTCGGCGGTGCCGACCGCCGGCAGGCGGCCTCCGGTCACGCCCTCGGCCATGCGGCTCGACAGGGTGCCGGCGGGCGCGCCCGGCAGGCGGGGGACATCTGCGGTGGTGTCATCCGTGGTGCGCGGCAGGACGCGCGGCGCGGGCGGCGGCGGCGTGTCGGTCTGGGCCTCGGCCATCTGCTCGCCCTCGGGGGCGGCCGGACGCAGGCCCGGGGTCGCCTCGGGGAGTGCTACGCTGTCACGGCCCGGCAGGGCGGGCGCGGCCTCTGCAAGGGCGGGCGCCCCCGCGGTTCCGGGCGCGGTGTCGACCTGCGGGCGGGCGGGCGCAGGCTCGCGGGTGGCGCCCTGATCCGGGGACGGCTGGCCGGGGGCGGCGGGCAGATCGGGGGCCGGGGCCGTCACGGCCGGCGCGGCGGCCAGACCGGTGGCCCCCTGCTCTGCCGTCGCGGTGCCCGCGGGCGCCTCGGGCGCGGCGAGATCGGTTTCGGGGCGGGCCGGCAGATCGGGCTGTCCCGGCATGCTCTCGCTGCCGGGCGAGGTCAGGTCGACCGGCAGCGGCGCGGCCAGCGGCGCCTCCGCCGTGGCGGGCGCCTCGGGGGTGGCGCCTTCGGCGGGCGAGGCCGGGGCCTCGGGCAGGCTGTCGGGGATCGTCGGGGCGGTGGCGGTGAGGGCGGGCGGTGCCGTGACATCGGGCGCGGACGACGACGTGGAGGCCTCTTCGGCCGGGGCAGCCTCCGGCATCGTGGCCTGCGTGGCGTCTTCCTCGGCGGGCTCCGTCTCCGACATTGTCGCCGCGCTGTCAGCGGCGGTGTCAGGTGCGGCTTCGGGCTCTGCGGAGGCGTCAGGCCCCTCGGGCGCGACCGCAGGTGCCGCGCCTGCATCCGGGCTCTCCGGCGGCTCCGCGGCCACGTCTCCGGAGTCTCCGGACAGCGCTGCGGACCCTACCGGCGGCTCGGTCGTTTCCCCGCCCGTCCCGCTGGCGGACCCGTCGCCCGGAGTGGAGACTGGCGAAGAGACGGGCTCGGATCCCGATGTGGACCCCGGCTCGGGGTCGGCGGCTTCCTCGGCGGGGGCGCCTGCCCCCTGCCGCTGATGGGCCGTGCCGTTGAGCGAGGTGACCGCGACGGCAAGCGCCGAAATGATCACGCCCCAGAAAATCCCTGCGATAAGTCCGCGAACCACTGCCCTGCCTCTTCCTCTGCCAGCCCGATCGGGTGCCGTGCCTGCGGCATCCCCGCGGGACGGGCGCGCCTCTTGACGCTGCCTGCCCCCCTTGGGCATGTATAGCGCGACCGCGCCCGGTGTCTCCAGCCTTATCGGCAGGGGAGAGCGGGCCAATCCATTGAAATAGCCTAACACATGACCGGCCCCCGGCCCATCCGTTGGTGAGCCCCTGCCCGGCCCGGTAATGGCCAAAGACCAAGCCGCGGGCCAGACCGCGCCGGAGGACCCCCATGAGTGACGCCCTGAAACCCCTGATCGCCGCCGCCGTCGACCGGCCGCTGACCCGCGCCGAGGCCCGGACCGCCTTCGACATCCTGTTCGAGGGATCGGCCACGCCCGCGCAGATCGGCGGGTTGCTGATGACCCTGCGGGTGCGCGGCGAGACGGTCGAGGAATACGCCGGGGCCGCCGCCGCCATGCGCGCCAAGTGCCGCCCCGTGACCGCGCCCGCGGGGGCCATCGACATCGTCGGCACCGGCGGCGACGGCAAGGGCACGCTGAACATCTCCACCGCTACCGCCTTCGTGGTGGCCGGCGCGGGCGTGCCCGTGGCCAAGCACGGCAACCGCAACCTCTCGTCCAAGTCCGGCTCGGCCGATGCGCTCACCCAGATGGGCGTGAACGTCATGGTCGATGCCGACGTGGTGGAAAAGGCGCTGGAAGAGGCGGGCATCGCCTTCATGATGGCGCCGATGCACCACCCCGCCATGGCCTATGTGGGGCCCGCGCGGCAGGAACTGGGCACGCGGACGATCTTCAACATCCTCGGGCCCCTGACCAACCCGGCCAGTGTCAAGCGCCAACTCACCGGCACTTTCGCGCGGTCGCTCTGCCGCCCGATGGCCGAAACGCTGGGCCAGCTCGGCTCGGAACGCGCATGGCTGGTCCACGGGTCCGACGGCACCGACGAGATGACGATCACCGGCATCAGCTGGGTCGCGGCGCTGGAACTCGACGGCTCCGTGCGCGAGATCGAACTCCACCCCGAGGATTTCGGCCTGCCGGTCCACCCCTTCGAAGAGATCGTCGGCGGGTCCCCTGCCGAGAATGGCCGCGCCTTCAAGGCCCTGCTGGAGGGGGCGCAGAACGCCTACCGCGACGCGGTGCTGCTGAACGCCGCCGCCGCGCTGACGCTGGCGGACAAGGCCGCCGACATCAAGGAAGGCGTCGCCATCGCGCGTGAGAGCATCGACTCGGGCCGGGCCATGGACTGCGTGCAAAAGCTGGCCGCGATCACCGCCGCCGACGCCACCTGACGCCGCCATGATCCCCGACACCTCCCGGCTGGGCGGCTGGTCCGCCCTGCCCTTCTTCCGCGAGGCCTACCCGGCCCTTGCAGAGAAACTCTCCGCCGACGGCCGCACGATCCTGCCGCCCGCCGGTCAGGTCTTTGCCGCGCTGGAGATGGCGCAACCCGCGGACGTGCGGGTCGTCATCCTCGGGCAGGACCCCTACCCGACGCCGGGCCATGCCCATGGCCTCGCCTTCTCGGCCGAGGCCGAGGTGCGCCCGCTGCCACGCTCCCTCGGCAATATCTACAAGGAGATGGTCGAGGACCTCGGCGCCTGCCCGCCCAATGCGGACCTGCGTTTTCTGGCCCGCCAGGGGGTGCTGCTGCTCAACACCGCGCTGACGGTGCCCGCGGGCGATGCGGGCGGCCACGCCAAGCTCGGCTGGTCCCGCCTGACCGCAGAGGTCATCGGCCACCTTGCCGACAGCCCCCGCGCCTTCCTGCTCTGGGGCCGTCCGGCGCAGGGCTATGCCAGGTACATCACCGGCCCGGCACTCGGCCAGCCGAAGCACCTCATCCTTGAGAGCCCCCACCCCTCGCCGCTCTCCGCCCGGCGCGGCTTTTTTGGCTCCCGGCCATTTTCAACGGTGAACAACTGGCTTAGGGAAAGGGGCGAAGACGAGATCAACTGGACCACGCCGGAGGGCACATGACCGGAACCGTTCTGGACCGCATCAAGGCCTACAAGCTCGAGGAGATCGCCGCCGACAAGGCCGCCGTTCCCTATGCCGAGGTCGAGGCCGCCGCGCAGGCCGCCTCCCCCGTGCGCCCCTTCGGCGCCGCGCTGATCAAGGCGCAGGAGACCGGCTACGGGCTGATCGCCGAGGTCAAGAAGGCCTCCCCCTCCAAGGGTCTGATCCGCGAAGACTTCGCCCCCGCGACGCTGGCCGCCGCCTACGAGGCCGGGGGCGCCACCTGCCTCTCCGTCCTGACCGACACGCCCTCCTTCCAGGGCGCGAAACCCTTCCTGCAGGAGGCCCGTGGCGCCGTCACGCTGCCCGCACTGCGCAAGGATTTCATGTATGACATCTACCAGGTGGCCGAGGCCCGGGCGCTTGGCGCGGACTGCATCCTGATCATCATGGCCTCCGTCTCGGACGCGCAGGCGGCCGAGCTCGAGGATGCCGCGCTTTCCTGGGGCATGGATGCCCTGATCGAGGTCCACGACGGCGAGGAACTCGACCGCGCGTTGCAGCTGAAATCGCCCCTCATCGGCATCAACAACCGCAACCTCAAGACCTTCGAGACCTCGCTCGACACCACCCGCACGCTGGCCCCCCGGGTGCCCGCCGACCGCATGGTGGTGGGCGAAAGCGGCCTCTTCACCCCCGCCGACCTCGCCGATCTGGCGGGCTACGGGGTGCGCAGCTTCCTCATCGGCGAAAGCCTGATGCGACAGGCCGACGTGACGCAGGCGACGAAGACCCTGCTGGCCGATCCGGTTCCGGCGCAGGCGACCGCCTGATGACCCAGAAACTGACCCATTTCGACGAGAGCGGCGCGGCCCATATGGTCGACGTCTCCGAAAAGGCCGTGACCGCGCGCGTCGCCACCGCCGAAGGCTGGGTGAAGATGCAGCCCGAGACGCTGGCCCTCGTGACCGGGAACCGCGCCAAGAAGGGCGATGTCCTGGGCGTGGCCCGGCTGGCGGGCATCATGGGGGCGAAACGCACCGCCGACCTGATCCCGCTCTGCCATCCGCTGCCCGTCACCAAGGTCGCGCTGGAGCTGACCCCGGACGAGGGCCTCCCCGGCGTGCGGATCACCGCCACGGTCAAGACCACCGGCCAGACCGGCGTCGAGATGGAGGCGCTCACCGCCGTCTCCACCGCGGCGCTGACGGTCTACGACATGCTGAAGGCGGCGGAGAAATCCATGGAGATCGGCGGCGTCCGCGTGACCCTGAAGGACGGCGGCAAGTCCGGGCGGTACGAGGCATGATCTCCGTCGCCGAGGCGCTGGAGCAGCTCTTCGCCCTGGCAGAGCCGCTCGGCTCCGAGGAGGTGCCGCTCGCCCGCGCCAATGGCCGCGTGCTGACCGCCCCGGTGACCGCGCTGCGCGACCAGCCCCCCTTCCCGGCCTCCGCCATGGATGGCTATGCGGTGATCGGCGACGAGGTCCGCCCCGGCGCCCGCTTCACCGTCACCGGAGAGGCCGCCGCGGGCCGGGCCTTCGCGGGCAGCGTCGCCCCCGGCGAGGCCGTGCGCATCTTCACCGGCGCCCCGGTGCCGCCGGGCGCCACCCGCGTCGTGATCCAGGAGGACGTGACCCGCGAGGGTGCCACGATCACCCTCTCCGACCGGCTCGACAGCGCCACGCACATCCGCGGCGCCGGCATCGACTTCACCAGGGGCCAGACGATCCCCGCCCCGCGCCGCCTGCGCCCGGCCGAGATCGCGCTTGCCGCCTCGATGAACGCAGGCTCCCTCACCGTGGCCCGCCGTCCAAGAGTCGCGCTGATCTCCACCGGGGATGAGCTGGTCCTGCCCGGCGACAGGCCTGGGCCCGACCAGATCGTCGCCTCCAACACCTTCGGCCTCGCGGCCCTGCTGGAGGCCAACGGCGCCGAGGCACGCATCCTCCCCATCGCCCGCGACACGGTCGAAAGCCTTACCACCACCTTCGACCTCGCCATGGATGCCGACCTCATCGTCACCATCGGCGGCGCTTCAGTGGGCGATCATGACCTCGTCGGCCCCGTGGCCCGCGACCTCGGGATGGAGCAGAGCTTCTACAAGGTCGCCATGCGCCCCGGCAAACCGCTGATGGCAGGCCGCCTGCGCGGCGTGCCGATGATCGGCCTGCCCGGCAACCCGGTCTCGGCCATGGTCTGCGGCCATGTCTTCCTGCTGCCGGTGATCGACGCGATGCAGGGCCTGCCCGCCGTCCCCCGCCCGCTGCTGGAAACCACGCTCGCCGCCGACATCGGCGCCAACGGCCCCCGCGCGCATTACATGCGTGCCCGCCTCACACCCGAGGGCATCACCCCCTTCGAGAGCCAGGACAGCGCGCTGCTCTCCATTCTCGGCGCCGCCGACGCCCTCCTCGTCCGCCCGCCCGAGGCCCCTGCCGCAAAACCCGGCACCACGGTCTCCTACCTTCCCCTCTAGGGCCCCGGAACGCACCCGAAGCCCCTCCCTCATTTTCGTTTCCGAAAGTATCCTCGGGGGTGAATTGCGGGCGCAGCCCGCAAGAGGGGGCAGACAGCCCCCTCAAAATTCTTCCAAGAAACTTGCCGAGAGCTTTCGAAACGCCTTAGTCCCGGCCCGCCCGACGCGCGCCCCGCAAGCCACCCTCTCCCCTTGCCCTCTTTCTCCAAGCCCCCCGGAGAAAACGTATTTTCCGCCCCCTCTTCCGCCGGCGGCCCGGCCCACAGAGCCCCACGCTCCCGGGGCCCGCCCCACCCGGCGGCAGGCTTGACTCTCCCCCCGCCTCGGCGCCTCCTGCCGCGCAACAGAAAGGAGCGCCCATGACCCATCCCTTCGACCCCGAGCTCGAGGCCCGTCTCCTGCGCTATGCCGCAATCGACAGCCAGAGCGACGCCAATTCCCCCAGTTCCCCCAGCACCGAAATCCAGTTCGGCATGCTCCACCTGCTTAAGAAGGAGCTGGAGGAGATGGGCGCGGCCGAGGTCACGCTGACCGATTATGGCACCGTGCTGGCCACGATCCCCGGCACCGCCGCAGGCCCCACCATCGGCTTCCTCGCCCATGTGGACACCGCCCCGCAGTTCAACGCCGCGGGTGTGAAGCCGCGCGTGATCAAGGGCTACAACGGCGGCGCGATCACCTATCCCGATGCCCCCGATCTCGTGCTCTCGCCCGAGGAATTTCCCTACCTCGCGGAGAAACAGGGCGAGGATATCATCACCGCCTCGGGCCTCACGCTGCTCGGTGCGGACGACAAGGCGGGCGTGGCGATCCTGATGACCGCGGCGCGCAGGCTGCTCTCGGATCCGTCGATCCCCCACGGGCCCATCCGCCTCGCCTTCACCCCGGACGAGGAAATCGGCCGCGGCGTGGCCGCCGCCCTGCCCAGGGACCTCGCCGCGGATTTCGCCTATACCTTCGACGGGGGCGCGGTCGGCGAGATCGAGTACGAGAGCTTCTCGGCCGATATTGCCCATGTCACCGTGACGGGCGTCTCGATCCATCCCGGCTGGGCCAAGGACAAGCTGGTGAACGCCATCCACCTCGCCTCGAAGATCGTGGACACCCTGCCCCATGTCACCCTGACGCCCGAGACGACCGCGGGGCGCGAGGGCTTCATCCATGCCACCGACATGACCGGCGGCTCCTCCGAGATGAAGCTGACCTTCATCCTGCGCGATTTCGAACGCGACGGGCTGGCGGCCAAGGGCGATCTGCTGCGCAAGGTCTGCGAGGCGGTGCAGGCGGGCGAGCCCCGCGCCCGGATCACCTGCGAGATCACGCCCCAGTACCGCAACATGCGCTACTGGCTCGAAACCGACATGACCCCGGTGGAGCTGGCCCGCAACGCGGCCCGGACCCATGGGATCGAGCCGATCTCGGTCCCGATCCGCGGCGGCACCGACGGCTCCCGCCTGACCGAGATGGGCGTGCCGACCCCGAACATCTTCACCGGGATGCAGAACATCCACGGGCCGCTGGAATGGATCTCGGTGCAGGACATGCGCCGCGCGACCGAGGTCTGCCTGACGCTCGTGGAGCAGGCCGCCAGGGGCTGACCTCCTGGCAGGGGGCTGGCCTGGTCCGGAGCGGCCCCCTACCGGGAATAGATCTGGCCCGGACGAACGCCTTGCCCGGGCCACGCAGGCGGCCCCGCTGCGCCGAGGCATGACGGCCGGCAGCGACCGGTCCCGACCGCCCGCGCACAGAGCGCCCCTCCTCCCGCCTCTGCCCCCTCTTCGCGCCCACTCTGCCCCTCCTCTGCCTGCCTGCACCGCCCCTCGCTGCGCGCCCGCTCTGCCCCCCTCCGCATACCGCCTCTGCACATCACCCCTGCACCCGCGCACAGGGCCTGCGCCCCCGGGCCCCGGCCGCCGCCCTTGCAGCGGGGGGCACAGGCTCCCTAGGTAAGACACAACTGGGTGGCCGCCCCGGCGCGCCGCCTCTTTCCATTCGGGAGCACCCACATGAAGACCATCGGTTTCCTTTCCTTCGGCCACTGGGCACCGGACCGTGGCTCTCAGGTGCGCACCGCGCAGGATGCGCTCCTCCAGTCCATCGACCTCGCCGTCGAGGCCGAGAAGCTGGGGCTCGACGGGGCCTATGTCCGGGTGCACCACTTCGCCCGGCAGCTCGCCTCGCCCTTCCCGCTGCTCGCCGCCATGGGCGCGCGGACCTCGAAGATCGAGCTCGGCACCGGCGTCATCGACATGCGCTACGAGAACCCGCTCTACATGGCCGAGGACGCGGGCGCGGCGGACCTGATCGCGAACGGGCGATTGCAGCTCGGCATTTCGCGCGGCAGCCCTGAACAGGTGGTCGATGGCTGGCGCTACTTCGGCTATGGCCCTGAAGAGGGTCAGGACGCCAGCGACATGGCCCGGCGCCACGCGCTGATCTTCCTCAGCCAGCTGGAGGGCAAGGGCTTTGCCGAGCCGAACCCGCGCCCGATGTTTCCCAACCCCCCGGGCCTCCTGCGGGTGGAGCCCCATTCCGAGGGCCTGCGCGAGCGGATCTGGTGGGGGGCTGGCTCCGACGCGACCGCCCGCTGGGCCGCCGAGATGGGCATGAACCTGCAGAGCTCGACCCTGAAGGATGACGAGACCGGCGAGCCGTTCCACATCCAGCAGGCCAAGCAGATCCGCGCCTATCGCGAGGCCTGGAAGGCCGCGGGCCACGAGCGGACGCCGCGCGTCTCGGTTAGCCGCTCGATCTTCGCGCTGATGAACGACAAGGACCGGATGTACTTCGGCCAGGGCGGCAAGGACGCGGACCAGGTGGGCTTCATCGACAAGACCCGCTCGATCTTCGGGCGCGGCTATGCCGATACCCCCGACCGGCTGATCGACCAGCTGCGCGAGGACGAGGCCATCGCCGAGGCCGATACCCTGCTGCTGACGGTGCCGAACATGCTGGGCGTGGCCTACAACGTCCACGTGATCGAGAGCATCCTGACCCACGTGGCCCCGGACCTCGGCTGGCGCTGAGGCCCTCGCAGGGCCCCTCAAGGGGGGGCGACGTGTCGCCCCCCCCCATCCGCCCCCTTGCCCTTGCGCCGCGTCCGTCCGACTGTAGCGGCAGGATTTCCCGGGGAGGCGCGCCTTGCTCATCCATGCCGGACGGGATCGGCCCGTCACCTTCGACCTGCAGCTTGCCGTCTGGCTCTCGCTCGCGGCGGGCGCGGTGAACGCGGCGGGGTTCCGGGCGCTCGGCTTCTTCTCAGCGAACATGACCGGCAATGTCTCCTCGATGTCCGAGGGGCTGGCCAGCGGCGACCTGTGGCTGGCGCTGTGGTTCTTCTCCCTGCTCCTCGCCTTCATCCTCGGGGCGCTCGTCTCGGGCCTGCTGATCGAGGAAGGCCAGAGGCGCGGCGTCCGGGGCATCTATGCCTACAGCATCCTGCTCGAGGCGGCGCTGCTGATCCTCGTCGCCCTGATGGAGGTCTTCTGGCCCAGCGACCGGGCGGTGCATCTCATGCTGCTCGGGCTCAGCGCGATCATGGGCCTGCAGAATGCCGCCACCACGCGAATTTCCGACGGTCGTGTCCGCACGAGCCATGTCTCAGGCATCGCCACGGACATCGGGCTGGAACTCGCCGCCCTGCTGCGTCCCCATGGCGCGAGACGCGACCCGGCCACCCGCGCCACCGCCAGCCGGCTGATCCTCCATGCCGCGACCCTCGGCGCCTTCTTCGGCGGCGGGGTGATCGGGGCCTGGGGCTATGCCCTGGCGGGGCCGCTGCTCTTCCTCGGCGTGGCCGGGCTCCTGCTGGCCGTGGCCTTGCCGGCGGTGACGCGCCGCCCCTGTTGAGCAAACGGGACCAAAATCGGAACATTTGACAGAAAACGGGAACGGATGTAGAACAAAGCGGAACGAAACCGCGTACGAGGGCGAGAGATGCTCACCAAGAAACAGCTCGACCTGCTGGAATTCATCCACAAACGGGTGCAGCGTGACGGCGTGCCGCCCTCCTTCGACGAGATGAAGGAGGCGCTGGACCTGCGCTCCAAGTCGGGCATTCACCGGCTGATCACGGCGCTTGAGGAACGCGGCTTCATCCGCCGGCTGGCGCACCGGGCCCGCGCGATCGAGATCGTCAAACTGCCCGAGGCCCTCGCCGACAGCCCCCCCGAGACGGGCTTCACCCCGCAGGTGATCGAGGGCGGCGCACAGGCGGCCGCGCCGCGTCCCGCGAATGTCCAGCCGGTCGAGCCGATCCACGCGATGGAATTGCCCGTCATGGGTCGGATCGCCGCCGGTGTCCCGATCGAGGCGATCTCGGAAGTGTCGCATCACGTGGCGGTGCCGGGCTCCATGCTCTCGGGCCGGGGCGAGCACTACGCGCTGGAGGTCCGCGGCGACTCGATGATCGAGGACGGGATCAACGACGGCGACGTGGTGGTGATCCGCGAAACGCCCTCGGTCAATGACGGCGACATCTGCGTGGCCCTCGTCGAGGGGCAGGAGGCGACGCTGAAACGGCTCTACCGCCGCAACGGCATGGTGGAGCTGGTGGCCGCGAACCCGGCCTATCCGCCGCGCATCCTGCGCCCGGATGCGGTGAAGGTGCAGGGCCGCCTCGTCGGGCTGATCCGCACCTATTGACGGCGACGGGGCTGACGGCGACGGGGCTGACGGCGACGGGGCGTCCAGAGCCGCGCCGCTCTTTCGTCCGCGCCATCATCAGCGCCGATCCACCGGCCATCGCGATACAGCAGGGCCCCGCGCCGCAAGGCGGCGGGGTCCAGCGTGTCACAGGGCAGCCCCGGCGGCGGCTTGGCGTTCACCACGACGATCTCGCCCGCCGTGCAGCGCAGCCCCGCGACCGTAGCCTTGCCGGTGACATGGCGGATCAGTCGCCCGTCCGGCAGGCGCGGGTCCCGCCACCGCGCCGCCGCCTCGCGCTGCGATGACAGGTCACCGTCATTCTCCAGCCAGACCCCGGCGGCGAAGCCGGCCGCGCGATCGCGGCTGAGCGCCCGGCCTTCGGCGGTCATGAGCCCGACCAGACGGCCCTCCGCCTCCACCAGAAGCAGCGGGCGCTCCGCCCCGGACCAGAGCCAGAGCGCCACGCAGACCGGCCCCAGCCCCGCCAGCCGGCCGCGCCCCTGCCAGAGCGCCAGCATCAGCCCGCCGAGCGCCAGCAGCGGCAGCACGGCGGGCGGCGGCGTGACCACGCCCGCGACCGCACCGGGGCGGGTACTGACCTCCCGCGCGACGAGGAGAATCCAGTCGAGCCCCTGCCCCATGCACCAGAGCGGCAGCGCCTCGAGCCCGAGCGGCGTCAGCAGGGCGGCCACCACGGCGGAGGGCACCACCAGCAGCCCCATGACCGGCACCGACAGCAGGTTCGCCGGCAGCCCGTAGAGCGCCATCTGGTTGAAATGCGCCGCGCCCACCGGCCCGGTCGCCGCGCCCGCCACGGCGGAGGAGATCACCAGCGCCACCACCGGGCGGGTCCATCGCGGCAGCGGGCTGTCCCGTCCCCGCAGCAGTGCGAAGACCGCGACGAGCGCCACGGTGGCGGCGAAGGACATCTGGAAGCCGGGGCCCAGAAGCGCCTCGGGCCGCAGGGTCAGGACGATGAGCGCCGCAAGCGCCACCGCCCGCAGGCTGAGCGCCCGGCGATCGAAGAGCAGCGCCACGAGGGCCACCGCGACCATGATGAAGGCACGTTCCGTCGCCACGTTGCCGCCCGAGAGCGCGAGGTAGACCGCCGCCGCCGCAAGCGCCCCCACCGCCGCGATGGAGCGGCAGGGCCAGCGCAGCGCCACCCAAGGCACGAGAGCGAGCGCCAGCCGGAGCCCGGCGAAGACCACCCCCGCCAGCAGCCCCATGTGCAGCCCCGAGATCGCGAGCAGATGGGCGAGGTTGCTGCGGCGGAGCGCCTCCAGCGTCTCCTGCCCGATGCCGGAGCGGTCCCCCGTGGTGACGGCGGCGGCGAAGGCCCCGGCCTCGCCCGGGATCGTCGCACGGACATGATCCGCGATGGCCATGCGCCAGCGGAAAACCCGCAGCGCGCGCGGCTCGGGCGGCAGCAGGGTCACCACCGGCACGCGGGTGTAGCCGAGCCCCCCCAGCCCCGCGAACCAGGCATGACGGCGGAAGTCGAAGCCGCCGGGCTCCACCGGGCCGCCGGGCGGCGCAAGATGCGCCGTGGCGAGGACCGTCGCGCCCGGGTGCATCCGGGGACCGTCCTGCTGGCCATGCAGGGCGATGCGGACCCGCTCCGGCGTCCGGTCCTGACCGCGCCCGGCAAGGATGACCCGGTCCAGTTCCAGCCGCAGCGCGTCGGAGGCAGAGCGATCCATGGCCACGATGCGCCCCTGCACCGGCCCGTAGGTTCGGGCCTCCAGCACCGGCGCGGCCACCAGATGCGCCCGCACCCCGGCCCAGCCAAGCCCACCTGTGAAGAGAACCAGGGCCCAGGCCAGCGGGGCAAAGGCGATATGACGATGAGACCCTTCCAGCCGCAGCGCCAGAAGCAGGCCTGCGAGGCAGGCGAGGCCAAGCATGGCGAGCGCCTCGACCGGCGGCTCGACTGGCAGGCCGAAGTAGCAGCCGATCCCCGCCGCGACACAGACCGGCGCCCAGGGGAACAGATGGCCGCGCTGTTCCAGCAGGCAGCGCGCGCCCCCTTCTACGGGCCGGCGGAGCCAGCGCACGGCCCCTGCCCGGCGCTGATGCTCCGCCCCGGGGCGCCCCGTCGTGCCGCGCCCCGGTTGCCCCTCGTCCGCCTCGGCGGCGGGCGTCGGCGCCACGGCCGCGCCCCGCACCGGACGCGCCCCTGACAGCCTGCGATTCCCGCCTCGCGTCCCGGGCACTTGTCACCCCTCCGCCGCGCCGATAGACAGGCCCCGAACGCTAGACCCCGTTGGTTACCGAGAGGTTAATTCGCCCCGATGTCCGCACCCGTCGTGACCCGCTTCGCCCCCTCGCCCACCGGTTTCCTGCACATCGGCGGTGCCCGGACGGCGCTCTTCAACTGGCTCTATGCCCGGGGCCACGGTGGCACCTTCCTGCTGCGCATCGAGGACACCGACCGCGAACGCTCGACCCCCGAGGCGACCGCCGCGATCCTCAAGGGCCTCGAGTGGCTCGGCCTCGACCATGACGGCGAGGCGGTCAGCCAGTTCGCGCGCGCCGACCGTCACCGCGAGGTGGCGCTGCAGATGCTGGAGGCCGGCCACGCCTACAAGTGCTTTGCCACGCAGGAGGAAATCCAGGCCTTCCGCGAGGCCGCCAAGGCCGAGGGCCGTTCGACCCTCTACCGCAGCCCGTGGCGCGATGCCGATCCCGAGACCTACCCCGACGCGCCCTACGTGGTGCGCCTGAAGGCCCCGCGCGAGGGCGCCACGGTGATCGCCGACAAGGTGCAGGGCGACGTGACGATCCGCAATGACCAGCTCGACGACATGGTGCTGCTGCGCTCGGACAGCACGCCGGTCTACATGCTGGCCGTGGTGGTGGACGACTACGACATGGGCGTCACCCACGTGATCCGGGGCGACGACCACCTGAACAATGCCGCGCGGCAGATGATGATCTACACCGCCATGGGCTGGGACCTTCCGACCTATGCGCATATCCCGCTGATCCACGGGCCGGACGGCAAGAAGCTGTCGAAGCGGCACGGCGCGCTCGGCGTCGAGGAATACCAGCAGATGGGCTACCCGGCTTCGGGGATGCGCAACTACCTCGCCCGTCTCGGCTGGAGCCACGGCGACGACGAGGTGTTTACCGACTCGCAGGCGCAGGCGTGGTTCGACCTCGATGGCATCGGCAAGTCCCCGGCGCGGTTCGACTTCAAGAAACTCGAAAATCTCTGCGGTCATCACATTGCCGCGACGGAAGATGCTGCGCTGCTGCACGAGGTGCAGGAATTCCTTGTCGCGACCGGTCAACCGGTGCCCGAAGGGGTCCATCTGGAGCGTCTCGGAGCCGCGATGCCGGTCCTCAAAGAGCGGGCCAAGACCTATCCGGAACTCCTTGAAAAGGCATACTTTGCACTGTCAACTAGGCCGATCGAACCGGAAGAAAAGGCCGCAAAACAACTGGATGCAGAGGGGCGGACACTGCTGTCGGAATTGACGCCGCACCTGCAAAGTGCTAGCTGGACGCGGGACGCACTGGAGGCAGCTGCGAACGACTTCGCCGCTGCGCACGACATCAAGTTCGGCAAGATGGCCGGGCCCATGCGCGCCGCCCTCGCGGGCCGGGCCGCTACCCCCAGCGTGTTCGATATGATGATGGTCCTCGGGCAGGAGGAAACCCTCGCCCGGCTGACCGACGCCGCGAAGGGAGGACAGGATTAACCCTGTCGCAAGGTAGCGGCCATTATTGCGGGTCATGCCCCTTTTCCCCCGGGGCATGCGGGATTAGAGGAAGGGAAGTACATGACAGATACGAACAAAACGGCAACGCTGACGCTCGACGGGAAAACCTACGAACTGCCAGTGCTGTCGCCGACGGAAGGGCCGGATGTCATCGACATCCGTAAACTGTACGGCCAGGCGAACGTCTTCACGTACGACCCCGGCTTCACCTCCACCGCATCCTGCGACAGCTCGATCACCTTCATCGACGGCGAGGAAGGTGTGCTTCTGCACCGCGGCTACCCGATCAGCGATCTGGCCGGCAAGTCGCACTACCTCGAAGTCTGCTACCTGCTGCTCTACGGCGCCCTGCCCTCCGCAGCCGAACTGGAAGACTTCGAAACTCGCGTCACGCGCCACACCATGGTGCACGAGCAGATGCACCGGTTCTTCACCGGCTTCCGCCGCGACGCGCACCCGATGGCCATCATGACCGGCGTCGTCGGCGCCATGTCGGCCTTCTACCACGACAGCACCGACATCTCGGACCCGTGGCAGCGTGAAGTCGCCTCGATCCGCATGATCGCCAAGATGCCGACCATCGCGGCCATGGCCTACAAATACACCATCGGCCAGCCCTTCGTGTATCCGCGCAACGACCTCGACTATGCGTCGAACTTCCTGCGCATGTGCTTTGCCGTGCCGGCCGAGGAATACCAGGTCGACCCGATCCTGAGCCGCGCGATGGACCGGATCTTCACCCTGCACGCCGACCACGAGCAGAACGCCTCGACCTCGACCGTGCGTCTGGCCTCCTCCTCGGGCGCGAACCCCTTCGCCTGTATCGCAGCGGGTATCGCCTGCCTCTGGGGCCCGGCCCACGGCGGCGCCAACCAGGCCTGCCTTGAAATGCTGCGCGAAATCGGTTCGGTCGACAAGATCCCCGAGTACATCGCCCGCGCCAAGGACAAGAACGATCCGTTCCGCCTGATGGGCTTCGGCCACCGCGTCTACAAGAACTTCGACCCGCGGGCGAAGGTCATGAAAGAGTCGGCGGACGAGGTTCTGGAACTGCTGGGTGTCGAGAACAACCCGACGCTTCAGGTCGCCAAGGAGCTCGAGCGTCAGGCGCTGGAGGACGATTACTTCGTCTCCAAGAAGCTGTTCCCGAACGTCGACTTCTACTCGGGCATCATCCTCGAGGCGATGGGCTTCCCGACCGCGATGTTCACCCCGATCTTCGCGCTGTCGCGCACCGTCGGCTGGATTTCGCAGTGGAAAGAGATGATCGAGGATCCGCAGATGAAAATCGGCCGTCCCCGTCAGCTCTACACCGGTGCCTCGGAACGCCCCTACGTGGACGTCGAGAACCGCTGAGCGGCCCGAAGGCTGGCTCCGGCCAGCCCCTGAACGAGATCGGAAAGCGCCCCCCTGCGGGGCGCTTTTTCGTTAGCCCGGCACAGCACTGCCCCTGTCCTGCACGCCGCGGTCCTTCACGCCCCGGTCCAACCCCGTTGCGGCGCCCCGCGCCCCGCCCTACCGTCACGTCATCAAAGGCACGGAGGGCCCGGCATGAGCGACAACAGACCCTGGCAGGCGGCGGCCTGTCACTGCGGCACGGTCCGCTTCCGGGTGCGGCTGGAAAGCGGCTTTGACAGCGCCCGGCGCTGCACCTGCTCCTACTGCCGGATGCGGGGGGCCATCGCCGTCTCGGCCCGGCTGGAGGATATCGAGATCCTCGCCGGCGCGGACAATCTCGCGCTCTACCAGTTCAACACCGGCACGGCGAAGCACCATTTCTGCAAGACCTGCGGGATCTACACCCATCACCAGCGCCGCTCGAACCCGCATCAGTTCGGGATCAATGTCGCCGTGCTGGAGGGCGTCAGCCCCTTCGACTTCGCCGAGGTGCCGGTGATGGACGGGGTCTCGCACCCCTCGGACGGCACCGGCGGGCCGCGCGTCGCAGGCATCCTGCGGTTCGAACCTTCCTCCTGACCCCGCCCGGGTCCGGGCCTGTCCCCGGCCTGTCCCCAGCCTATGTTCGGCCTGTGTTCGGCTTCAGCCCGCCCCGGGCCCTGAAACGACAAACGCCCCCGGCCGGTGGCGGGGGCGCTCCTGATCCTTCTACGGGGCCTCGACGCCGCGCCTCAGCGGCCCTCGAACTTGGCGGGGCGCTTTTCGAGGAAGGCCACCACGCCCTCCTTGAAGTCACGGCTCTTGCCGGCGCTGCCCTGCAGCTTGCCCTCCAGCGCGATCTGCGCCTCCAGATCATGGCCCCAGTTCTCGCGGATCGCCTGTTTCACGAAGCCGTAGGCCAGCGTCGGCCCCTGCGCGAGGTGGGCGGCGCGCGCCTGCCACTGGGCCTCGAAGGTCTCATCGGCGACGCTTTCCCAGATCATGCCCCAGGCGTCGGCCTGTTGCGCGCTGATCTTCTCGGCGAAAAGCGCGGCCCCCATGGCCTTGGGCCCGCCCATGGAGCGCGGCATCCAGTAGGTGCCGCCCGCGTCGGGGATCAGCCCGATCCGGGTGAAGGCCTGCATGAAGTAGGCGCTTTCGGTCGCGATGACGACGTCGGCGCAAAGCGCGAGGTTCGCCCCCGCCCCGGCGGCTGCCCCGTTCACGGCCGCGATGGTCGGCACGGCGCAATTGGCGATCGCCCGCAGCATCGGCGCGTATTCGTCGCGCAGGGTGCGCTCCAGATCCGGGTTCGCGATGTCGGAGCTGTCGGACAGGTCCTGACCAGAGCAGAAGGCCCGGCCCGAGGCCGTCAGCACCACCACCCGGGCCTGCTTTTCGGCGGCGCCGAAGGCATGGGTGATCTCTGCCCGCATCCGCGCGTTGAGCGCGTTCATCACCTCCGGCCGGTTCAGCCGCACCACGGCGACCCCATCCGTCACGGTCAGCGTGATCGTCTCGTAATCCATTGATGTCCTCCCTTAAATTGCCCGACCTCTGATTGCCGGGCCACTTGCCGCTCGGCCCCTCCCCGCGGGGCGGCTGGCGGCCCGGCCTCTCGTTGCCGCGCCGCCCTCGGCCCCGCGGGCTGCGCCGCATCCAAGCGCATTCCGCGCCCGCGGCCAAGGGGGGCCGGGACGGAACGGGGCGTCACTTCCGCCCCGTCCTCAGTCCTTGAGAAGTTCCTTGAGCCGCGCCTCTTCCTCGGCGGAGAGCCCGGCCTCGGCCGTGGCAGCGGCGGTGGAGCGACGGCGCAGGAACACGCCAGCGATCCCCAGCCCCGCGATCAACATCAGCGGCCCCGCGCCCCAGAGCAGCCAGTTGGCCCCGCCCTTGGTGGGGTTCAGCAGCACGTATTCGCCATAGCGCGCCACGAGGAAGTCCTTCACCTCCTCGTTGCTGTCCCCGGCCACGATCCGTTCGCGCACCAGCAGGCGCAGGTCGCGGGCGAGGTCGGCGTTGCTGTCGTCGATGTTCTCGTTCCGGCAGACGAGGCAGCGGAGGTCCTTGGAGACCTCGCGTGCGCGCGCCTCCTGCGCCGGGTCAGACAGCATCTCGTCCGGCTGGACGGCAAGGGCGGGCGTCGTGAGAGACAGACCCATGGACAGGCCAAGCGAGAGGCAGAGCGTCAGGGTGGCAAGCAGACGTTTCATTCCGCGGGCACCCCCTGCGGCGCGGCCTTGCGGGCGCCTGCCGCCACGCGGTAGCGCCGGTCGGAGAGGCTGAGCGCGCCGCCGAAGGCCATCAGCAATGCCCCGAGCCAGATCCAGTTCGCCAGCGGCTTCACGTAGGAGCGCATGGCCCAGCCACCGCCCGCCTGCGGATCGCCGATGGCGACGTAGATGTCGCGCAGGAAGCCGTTGTCGATCCCGGCCTCGGTCGTGGGCATCCGCGCCACGGGGTAGAAGCGCTTCTCGGGGTCGAGCATGCCGACGGTGCGGCCGTTCTTCTCGATCCGGATGTGCCCCATGGTGGAGACGTAGTTCGGCCCCTGCACCCGCTCCACGCTTTCCAGCGTCAGGGCATAGGCGCCGACCTCGTAGGTGTCGCCCTCCTGCACCACGCGGATGTCCTCGAGCTGCCAGGCCAGCATGCCCGCGATGCCCATCATGGTCACGCCAAGCCCGGCATGGGCCACGGCCTTGCCCCAGTCCGCGCGCGGCAGGCGGCGCAGGCGGCCCAGACGGCCCCCGCCCCGGCCGGTGCGCGACCAGAGATCGACGAGGCTGCCCGCGACAAGCCACGATCCCAGCATCAGGCCGATGGGGCCAAGCGCGCTGCGCTCGCTCTGCATCGCCCATGTCAGCGCACCGACGGCCACGGCCAGCACCATGGCGGGCACCAGCATTTTCGCGATCCGGCCCAGCTTGCCGCGTTTCCACGGCAGCAGCGCACCGAAGGGCAGGATCACCCCGATGGCGATCATGAAGGGCGTGAAGGCCATGTTGAAGAACGGCTCGCCCACCGACAGCTTGCGCCCGAAGGCCAGTTCCGCCACCAGCGGCCAGATCGTGCCCACGAAGACCACGAAGGCCGCCACGCCCAGCAGGATGTTGTTGAAGACGAGGCCGCTTTCCCGGCTGACGAGGCTGAAGACCCCGCGGGAGGAGAGCACATCCGCCCGGAAGGCAAAGAGCGTCAACGCCCCGCCCATGAAGACCGCGAGGATCAGCAGCAGGAAGACGCCGCGCTCGGGGTCATTGGCGAAGGCATGGACCGAGGTGATCACGCCCGAGCGGGTGATGAAGGCCCCGATCAGCGAGAAGCCGAAGGCGATGATCGCCAGCAGCACGGTCCACGCCTTCAGGCTTTCGCGTTTCTCCACCACGATGGCGGAATGCAGCAGCGCCGCCGCGATCAGCCAGGGCATGAAGGAGGCGTTCTCGACCGGGTCCCAGAACCAGAAGCCGCCCCAGCCAAGCTCGTAATAGGCCCACCACGAGCCGAGCGCGATGCCGATGGTCAGGAAGATCCACGCGGCCAGCGTCCACGGGCGCACCCAGCGGCCCCATGCGGCATCCACCCGCCCCTCGATCAGCGCCGCCACGGCAAAGGAGAAGGACATCGAGAGGCCCACATAGCCGAGGTAGAGGAACGGCGGGTGGAAGGCGAGGCCCGGGTCCTGCAGCAGCGGGTTCAGGTCATGCCCGTCGAAGGGCGGCACCGCGAGGCGCAGGAAGGGGTTCGAGGTGAAGAGCAGGAACGCGAGGAAGGCCGCGCCGATCATCCCCTGCACCGCCAGCACGCGCGCCTTGAGCGTCGGCGGTAGGTTCGATCCGAACCACGAGACCGCCGCCCCGAAGAGCGCCACGATCAGCACCCAGAGCAGCATCGAGCCCTCGTGATTCCCCCAGACGCCGGTCACCTTGTAGAGCATCGGCTTGAGCGAGTGGGAGTTGTTCACCACCAGCAGCAGCGAGAAATCCGAGGTGACGAAGGCATAGGTGAGCGCCGCGAAACTGAAGGCGATCAGCAGGAACTGGGCATTTGCCGCCGGTTCCGCGGCGGACATCCAGCCGGGCACACGCCGCGCCGCGCCGATCAGCGGCACGATGGATTGAAACAGCGCGACCGCGAAGGCCAGCACGAGGGCGAAGTGACCGAGTTCCGTAAACATGTCCCGCTTATAGGGCCAGCGGGGCTCGGCGGTAAAACGCTTTCCGCGCGCGCGGTCGTTCACATTGTCGCGGCTTGGGGGATGCGGATGGGCGTCTCTGGTGCAGCCTTGAGGGTTAAACCTCTCTGGCCCGGCGGTTCTGGCCCGGCGTCTCTGCTCCAAGCTCTCCGACCGGGCCTCGCAGGGCAGACGTGTCAGGCCAGCCCATTATGGGCGAACCTTTCCGGGCAAACCCATCCGTGCCCCCTCCTTCGGCGCGCACTTTCTCGCCTGATCTCTCTGGCCCGACCTCGCTGCCCCCACGCCGGAGGCCGGCGTCATGCACACCTACCTGCGCACAGGCCCGCCGCGCCGCCTCCCCTATCTCCGCTGGCGCTGCCACGCCTCCAGTGCGGGGTTCGGGGTGGCGTCCTCCCCGGCCGCGTCCTCACCCGCCGCGTCCCGCGCCTGAAGCCCGAGCCGCAGGGCCGAGGCGGCAAGGTCACGCTGGAACGCCTGCCCCTGCCACTGGTGCCGCGCCCCGAAGTAGAAGGAGATCACCGCCCCCATCAGCCACCAGAGCGCCTCGGGCACGGCGGCGAGGGCCTCCATCCGCGTGGCGAACCACGCAGGGCTGACCATGGCCGAGACGAAGAGCCCGATGGTGCCGAGCGCCAGCAACGGGCGCGGCAGGCGGTTCAGCCCGTCGATGACGCTATCGAAACCGGTGCGGCGCGGGGTGAACTCCGCCGCGAATTGCGCCAGCGCCGCGGCCCGGCCCTCGTGGTCGCGCAGGGCGCCCGCCTCGGTGTTCTCGCGAAAGACCTCGATCGTCTCGCGCAGCACGTTGGCCCCGCGCCCCAGCGGCAGCCCCAGCAGGCGGTCGATCATCCCCATGCCGCCACCCGCGCCCGGAAGTCGGCGTCGCTCAGGTGATAGCGCGGGGCGATGAACGCCTCCGCCCGGCGGATCCAGCCGCCCTTGCCGCCCGCGCGGGTGCGGGCGTACTTGCGGCTGGCAGGCCGCCGATCGGCAATCTGGAAGTAGTAGTTGCGCCGCGCGATGCCATAGGCGTCGGCGATATGCTCCGGCGCGGCCCCGGCTGCCGCCTGCGCCGCCGCCGCCGTCTGCGGGCCGATCACCCCGTCGACCGCCACGGGCCAGCCCATCTGGCACAGCAGCCGTTGCAGGATCTTCACCGCCTGCGCGCCCGCGTTGACATACATGTCGAAGACCGACGGCCAGAGCACCTCGGGCAGTTGCCCCAGCCCCGGCGCCTCGAAGTAGTCCGTCAGGAAGATCTCGACCGCCTGCGCCCGGCTCAGCGCCCGCACGTCGGCGCGGTCCACCCGGCCATCGCCGGTCAGGTCCCGCCCCAGTCGCCGCAGCGTGTGGATCGTCACCCCGTGGTTGGTCGCCCCACCCGGATCCTCCGGATCATCGACGTAGCCGCCTTCGCGGGCCACGATCTCCTCGGCCAGTTGCCGCACATCCCTTGCCATAAAACGAAACCCCCGTGCGATGTACACGGGGGTCAGCTTGCGTTTGCAGGGTTAACGGAACGCTCAGCTACCGCTCGCCCCTTTGGTCGACGGCTTGTTCGGGTCCTCGTAGACGCCCTGTTCCTTCAGCGCGTCGATGACCTCTTTCGGCATGTAGCTTTCATCGTGTTTGGCAAGGATCTCGGTCGCTTCGAAGACGCCGTTCACCCAACGGCCGGTGCCGATCATGCCCTGTCCCTCGTCAAAGAGATCGGGCAGCAGGCCGTTGTAGACCACCGGCACCGTGGCCCCGCCATCGGTCACCGCGAAGCGGATCACGTCGCCCTGCCCGCGCTGCAGGCTGCCCTCCTCCACCAGCCCGCCGAGGCGGAAGGTCTCGGAGGCGGAGGGCGGCGCTTCGACCACCTGCGAGGGGGAGCGGAAGAAATTGATCCCGTCGCGCATCGCGTAGCCGATCAGCCCCGTGGAGATCACGAGGGCCACCACCGCGAGCGCGATGATCTGGATGCGACGTTTCTTCTTCAGCCCCTTCATTGGACCCTCTCTTGCAGTGCGGTCTTACGGGAAGAGCGGCGCGAGCATCAGGCCCGCGGTCTCGTCCAGACCCAGCATCAGGTTGGCGTTCTGGATCGCCTGACCGGACGACCCCTTGCACAGGTTGTCGAGCACGGTGACGATGATCGCCCGCCCCTCGATCCGGTCCGCCGTCACGCCGATATGCACGAAGTTGGAACCGCGCACGTCATGGCTGGACGGCGTTTCGCCGAAGGGCAGCACCTCGATAAACGGCTCTTCCGCATAGGCGCCTTGAAGTGCATCAAAGACAGCCTGCGGCGCGCCCTTGACGTAGGCCGTGCACAGGATGCCGCGGTTGGCGGGGATCAGGTGGGGCGTGAACTGCACCTTCACCGGTTCGCCCGCGAGTTTCGAGAACTCCTGATCGAACTCGCCGAGGTGCCGGTGCTTGCCACCGACGGAATAGGCGTTGTAGCCCTCGCTCAGCTCGGCGTGGAGGATGTTCTCCTTCAGCGAGCGGCCCGCGCCGGAGACGGCGCATTTCATGTCGAGGATGATGTCATCCAGCGCGATGATCCCGGCGCTGATCAGCGGGCGCAGGGTGAACTGGCCGGTGGCCGCGTTGCAGCCGGTGCCGGCAACCAGCCGCGCGCCGGCGATCTCGTCCCGGTAGAACTCGGTCAGGCCATAGACGGCCTCGGCCTGCTGCTCGAGCGCGATATGGGGGTTGCCGTACCACTTCTCGTATTCCGCCGCGTCCCGCAGCCGGAAGTCGGCCGAGAGGTCCACGATCTTGAGATCCTTGGGCAATTCCCGGATCACCGCCTGCGAGGTCTTGTGCGGCAGGGCGCAGAAGGCGAGGTCGATCTTGGAGAAGTCGATCTCCTCGATCTTCACGAGGTCGGGCAGGTCCATGTGGCGCAGGAAGGGGAACACCTCGGCCATCGACATGCCGGCCTTGCGCTCGGCCGCGAGGGCCGCGATTTCCATGTCCGGATGCGAGGCGATCAGGCGGACGAGTTCCGCCCCGGTGTACCCGGATGCGCCGAGGATTGCGATTTGCTTTGCCATTGGGTCAGGCCCTCTCGATAGCCCGTATGGGGCATTCAGAATTTAGAATAAGTCTTGGGGGACGTCCACGGGGACGGGTCAGGCTGGCAGGAACGTGATCTGTCGTCGCAGGAATTGCGTCGCGTTGTTCGAGACCTTGCGCGTGTCGCCGGTGGTCAGGAAAAGGCGCTCCTGCCCCGGGCCGACCATGGCGGGATGCCGCTTGAGGTAATCCTCAAGCGAGGCGGCCACCAGCTGAGCCTGCGAGTAGACGGTCACGTCGGGACCCAGCTCTTCCTGGAAAATGTCCAGCATCAGCGGGTAGTGGGTGCAGCCGAGGATCGCGGCCTGCGGCCGGGGCATCTTGCGCCGCAGCGCATCCACATGACCGCGCACGAGGACCTCGGCGAGGATAAGGTCCCCCTCCTCGATCGCATCGACGAGACCACCGCAGGCCTGCGCCTCGACATCGACGCCGATGGCACGGAAGGCCAGTTCGCGCTGGAAGGCCCGGCTGGCAACCGTCGCGGGGGTGGCGAAGAGCGCCACGTGTTCCACCGCCACCTCGCGCGGGGGCGAGTTGTCGCCCCACTGGCGTTCGGTCAGCGCCTCGATCAGCGGCACGAAGACCCCAAGCACGCGCTTGTCGGTGGGCACCCAGCCCTCCTGCATCCGGCGCAGGGCCGCGGCAGAGGCCGTGTTGCAGGCCAGGATCACCAGATCGCAGCCCGCCTCGAAGAGACGCGCACAGCCCCGGGTCGTCAGTTCGTAGATGTCATCGGCGTCGCGCACGCCGTACGGCGCGTTCGCGTTGTCGCCGTAATAGACGAAGGGCACGTCGGGCAATTGCCGCGACGCTGCATCCAGAACGGTCAGCCCGCCAAGGCCGCTATCAAAGATGCCAACCGCCATCCCTTTGTCAGTCCTGTGTTTTCCGGTCCCGCGCCGTGCGGTGCCGTTCCTCGAATTCAAAGCCGTATTCGTAACTTTTCAACGGCTTCGGGGAAAGCTCATACGTCGCTTTGCGCAGGAAATCCATCATTGCTTTGGTGTCTTTCGCCCTTGCAGCAATTTCCTCGGGCGGGATCGGGGCACCGATGACCACTTCGACCGGGCTGTCGACCCGGGCGCGGAACTCCTTCAGCAGCAGGCCGAGGCGCAGGTTGGCATGGACATGGCTCGCCAGCTGAAAGAGCCGCGAGGTGTGGCCGGCAAAGAAGACCGGCACCACCGTCGCACCGGAGCGCGCGATCATCCGCGCCGTGAAGCCGCGCCAGCCCGGGTCCATCGGCTGGCCGAAGGGCTTGAGCGCGGTCGACACGGTGCCGCCCGGAAAGATGCCCACGCAGCCGCCCGCGGCGAGGTAGGCCAGCGTCCGGCGGCGGGTTTCGAGGTTCTGGGCCACGCCCTCCTTCGTCTCGTCGAAGGAAATCGGCAGCAGCACCTCGTCCAGATCGCGCGCCTTCTGGAACACGCGGTTGGCAAGGATGCGGAAATCGCCCCGGGTCCGGTGCAGGATATGGCCCATCATCAGCCCGTCGAGCACGCCGTAAGGGTGGTTCGCGATCACGATCAGCGGGCCCTGCGCCGGGATATTCTCCAGCGCGCCGCCGCTGACATGCAGCGAGAGGCCATAGCGTTCCACCATGACCGACCAGAAGTCGCGGCCCGCCGCGACCTCGGTGTCATAGCCCTCGGCCCGGCGGATCAGCGACGGGCGGCCGGTGATGTTCTCGATCATCTTGATCAGCGCCCTGCCCCCGCGCGAGGCAGCGGAGCCGGAATAGCTGATGTCCCTTGCGATCTGGCGGTGGTCGGTCGTCATCTGGTTGCTCCCCTGCGGCACAGATAATGCCGCAGGAGGTCTCAATCCAGTCTGAACGTGGCCCCCTACTCGGCGGCGCGCGCCATGCCGCCACCGGAGCGGAAGCTGGCCAGCAGGGCTTCGCGCTGCTTCGCGGCCTTCTGCTCGTTGGCAAGCTTCACCGGGCCATAGCCGCGGATCTGCAGCGGCAGTTCGGCCAGCGCCACGGCGATGTCGAGGGTGGCATCGCCCACATGGGGCAGCACCTCGGCCATGTCCTTCTCATACTGGTCGATCAGGGCGCGCTCCATCCTGCGCTCCGCCGTGCGCCCGAAGGGATCGAGCGGCGTGCCGCGCAGGCCCTTCATCTTCGCCAGCAGCGGGAAGAGCCGCATCATGGTCTTCTCCGAGAAGGTCCGCTTGAGCGGGCGGCCATCGTCGCCTTCCTTCTCCATGATCGGCGGTGCGAGGTGGAAGGTCATCTCGAAGTCACCCTCGAACTGCTCCTTCGCCTTGGCGCGGGTGTCGAGATGCATCCGTGCGACCTCGTATTCGTCCTTGTAGGACAAGAGCTTGTGATAGCCCTTCGCCACCGCCTCACGCAGGCGCGGGTCCTCCACGCTGTCGACCATCTTGCGGTATTTCTTCGCGAGCCCCTTGCCCTGGTAGGCGATCAGATGGGTCTCGCGGAAGGAGACCTTCTCGTCCAGCGACTTGGGCAGCGGGATGACCTCGGCCGGTTTGGCCAGCCGGCGGGCCTCCTCCAGATGCAGCACGGCCCAGCGACCCACGTCGAAGGCGCGCTTGTTGCGCTCCACCGCCGCGCCGTTCATCTCGATCGCACGCATGATGGCCTCGAGGCTGATCGGGATCAGCCCGCGCTGCCAGGCGCCGCCCATGATCATCATGTTGGAGTAGATCGAATCCCCCATGACCGCGCGCGCCAGTTCCGTCGCGTCGAACAGCGCGAGCCCCTCGCGCAGCCGCGCCTCCAGCGTCAGGGCCAGCTGTTCGCTCGGCAGGCGGAACTCGGTATCGCGGGTGAAGTCGCCGGTCACGATCTCGTGGCTGTTGACCACCGCGCCCGTGCGGCCGGTCTGGGTCAGCCCCAGCGTCTTGGAGCCCGCCGAAACGACGAGGTCACCGCCGATCAGCGCATGGGCCTCGCCGGTGGCGACGCGGATCGCGCTGATGTCCTCGGGCTTTTCGGCCAGACGCAGGTGGATATGGACCGCCCCACCCTTCTGGGCCAGCCCCGCCATCTCCATCATCCCCGCGCCCTTGCCGTCGAGTTGCGCGGCCTGCGCCAGCACGGCCCCCAGCGTCACGACGCCGGTGCCGCCGACGCCGGTCAGCACGATGTTATGGGTGCCCTTGATCACGGGCAGCTCGGGCATCGGCAGATGCGGCAGGTCCAGCTCGGCCGAGGCTTCGGCCTTCTTGGGCGTGGCGCCCTTCAGGGTCACGAAGGAGGGGCAGAAGCCCTTGAGGCAGGAGAAGTCCTTGTTGCAGGCCGACTGGTCGATCGCCCGCTTGCGCCCCAGCTCCGTCTCTTCCGGCACGATGGCGACGCAGTTCGACTGCACCCCGCAGTCGCCGCAGCCCTCGCAGACATCGGTGTTGATGAAGACCCGCCGATCGGGATCTGGGAACTTGCCCTTCTTCCGGCGACGGCGCTTCTCGGCGGCGCAGGTCTGGATATAGAGGATCGCCGAGACGCCCTCGGTCTTTGCAAACTCTTCCTGCACGCTTTGCAAATGGGCGCGCTCGGCCCGCCTGAAGGCCTTGGGATAGCCGTCGAGCTCGATCTCTTCCTTCTCGTCGTAGACGAGGGCGAGGTTCCGGATCCCCATCGCCTCCAGCTCCCGCGCGAGGCGATAGCTGTCCATGCCGCCGTCGTTGGGCTGGCCACCGGTCATGGCGACGGCGTCGTTGTAGAGGATCTTGTAGGTGATCGTCGTGCCCGCCGCGACGGCGGCCCGGATCGCCTGAATGCCGGAGTGGTTGTAGGTCCCGTCCCCGATGTTCTGGAACACGTGCTTCGTGGTGGAGAACGGCGCCTCGCCGATCCAGTTCGCGCCCTCGGCCCCCATGTGGGTGAAGCCGCTGGTCTCCCGGTCCATCCACTGGACCATGTAGTGGCAGCCGATGCCGGCGTAGGCGCGGCTCCCCTCGGGGACCTTGGTCGAGGTATTGTGAGGACAGCCTGCACAGAAATAAGGCAGCCGGGCGGCCAGATCCTCGACATTGTCGTTGCGGCGCACCTCCGCGAGGCTGTCGAGGGCCGTGCGCAGGGCCTCGCTGTCGCGGCCCTCGTCGATGAAGATGGTGCCCAGCTTCTCGGCGATCATCACCGGGTCGAGCGCCATCTTGGCGGGGAAGAGCACCTCGCCATGGGTCGCGCCCACGCCGCCGCCCTTGAAGGCGCCCCAGACCCGGCGCCCGCGCCGGTCGTCGAAGATCGCCTCCTTGATCTGGACCTCGATCAGCTTGCGCTTCTCTTCCACGACGATGATCAGGTCGAGCCCCTCGGCCCAATCGTGGAAGCCCTGCATGTCCAGCGGCCAGACCTGCCCCACCTTGTAGGTGGTGATCCCCAGCCGCTCGGCCTCGGCCTCGTCGATGCCGAGCAGAGAGAGCGCGTGGACCACGTCGAGCCAGTTCTTGCCCGCCGAAACGAGGCCGATCCTGGCCCCCGGCTTGCCCCACATGCGCTTGTCGATGCCATTGGCGCGGGCAAACGCCTCGGCCGCGTAGCGCTTGTAGTCGAGCATGCGCGCTTCCTGCTCCGGCGGGCTGTCGCCCAGCCGGATGTTCAGCCCGCCCTCGGGCATCTGGAAGTCCGGGGTGACGAAGGACATGCGGTGCGGATCGCCGTCCACGACGGCCGTGGCCTCGACCGTGTCCTTGACGCATTTCAGCCCGACCCAGACGCCCGCAAAGCGGCTGAGCGCGTAGGCATAGGCCCCCATGTCGAGGATTTCCTGCACGCCTGCGGGGCTGACCACGGGCATGTAGGCATCGACCATCGCCCATTCCGACTGGTGCAGCACGGTGGAACTTTCGCCGGTGTGGTCATCGCCCATGGCCATGATCACGCCGCCATTCGGCGAGGTGCCGGCCATGTTGGCATGGCGCATCACGTCACCGGAGCGGTCGACCCCCGGCCCCTTGCCGTACCAGAGCCCGTAGACCCCGTCGTACTTGCCCTCTCCACGAAGCTCGGCCTGCTGCGCGCCCCAGAGCGCCGTGGCCGCGAGGTCCTCGTTGAGGCCTTCGTGGAAGGTCACATCCGCTTCGGCCAAGAGCTTGGCCGCGCGGGTCATCTGCATGTCGACGGCCCCCAGGGGAGAGCCGCGGTAACCGGTGACATAGCCGGCGGTGTTCAACCCGGCGGCGCGATCCCGTTCCTTCTGCATAAGCATCAACCGGACCAGCGCCTGCGTCCCGTTCAGCAGAACGGGCGATTTGGTGAGGTCGAAGCGGTCCTTGAGCGAGACATCCTGTAGGGTCATCGTCGCGTTACCTCCTCTGCCTAGTTATATATCAATACTAGGTAATAATACCTGACCCACAAACCGATTTTTTCCCTGCCCCCTGTCCGTGACCATGCTAAAGGTCTAGCAAGCGCCCGAAAAATCAGTATCGGGCAAGACGCGCGCGAGGCCCGGTGAGACGGCCTCCGTGTACCGGGGGTTCGGGCGAAAGAGACGGTATGGACTGGGACAAACTTAGGATTTTCTACGCGGTCGCGGATGCGGGCAGCCTGACACATGCGGGGGATGTTCTCCACCTGTCTCAATCGGCTGTCTCGCGACAGATCCGGGCGCTCGAGGAAAGCCTGAACACCACCCTCTTCCACCGCCACGCGCGCGGGCTGATCCTGACGGAACAGGGCGAGCTTCTGTTCGACGCGGCCCGCGCCATGTCGAAACGCCTCGACACCGCCACCGCGCGGATTCGCGACAGCGAGGAAGAGGTCTTCGGTGAGCTGAAGGTGACCACGACGACGGGCTTCGGCTCGCTCTGGCTCGCCCCGCGCCTGCCGAAGCTCTACGAGAAGTTCCCCAATCTCAAGATCGACCTGATGCTCGAGGAACGCGTGCTCGACCTGCCCATGCGCGAGGCCGACGTGGCGATCCGCATGAAGGAGCCGAGCCAGGCGGACCTGATCCGCAAGCGCCTGATGTCGGTGCGGATGCGGCTCTATGCCAGCCCCGCCTATCTCGACGCCCACGGACGCCCGCAGGAGATCGAGGAAGTGGGCACCCACCGCCTGATCTGCCAGAACCCGAACTCGGCGCAGGTCGCGGCGGGCGCCAGCCTCGTGCAGCACCTCATGACCTATGACGTGCCCTCCCTGCTGACGGTGAACAACTACTTTGGCGTGCTGCAGGCGGTGATCGCGGATCTGGGCATCGGGGTCCTGCCCGACTACCTGACCGATGACTTCCCCGAGTTGGAACGCGTGCTGCCGGATATCGAATCGAACGAGGTTCCCGTCTTCCTCGCATTCCCGGAAGAGTTGCGTCACTCCAAGCGAATCTCCGCATTCCGCGAGTTCGTGCAGGACGAGGTGATTGCGCACCGGCGCCGGATCAAGGAACGCGCCCCGGACTGAGGCCCTCCCGCACAAAAAACAGGCACGACCCCGGAGACTGCGTTTTCGGGGAAAATTCCCGTATTCAACGCCGACTTGCGGCGACTGCATAGCGGCCATGTGCGCACTGCGGCAAAGAATCCCTTGTGCGATTCAATTTCGACGCTTATTTCAGCCCTCGACGGTGATGGCCGCTTAACAGCGCATCATCTTCATACCTCCCTGTTGGACTTGGCCGAGCTTCGTGCTCGGCCTTTTTTTTGGCTCTCTGCGCTGCAGCGGCCGTTTCCCCCTTGCACTTCACGAGAATCACGCTAACCGCGCACGCTCGCGTGTAATAGGTGTGACGCCTATGTGACGTGGGCCCAACCGGGGGCCGGTCCGCCCCTTCCCCCGCAGCCGAAGCTGTCGTAAAGGAGGCCCGACCAGCTTTTCCCCGGGGGATCTCCATGCAAGAACCGGCCATCACGCCCGACCTGATCGCGAGCCACGGGCTCTCGCCCGAGGAATACGACCGTATCCTCGAGATCATCGGACGCGAACCGACCTTCACCGAGCTCGGCATCTTCTCGGCGATGTGGAACGAGCATTGCTCCTACAAGTCGTCCAAGAAGTGGCTCCGCACCCTGCCCACCGAGGGCCCGCAGGTCATCTGCGGCCCCGGCGAGAACGCGGGCGTCGTGGACATCGGGGACGGACAGGCCGTGATCTTCAAGATGGAGAGCCACAACCACCCCTCCTACATCGAGCCCTATCAGGGCGCGGCCACCGGCGTGGGCGGCATCCTGCGGGACGTCTTCACCATGGGTGCCCGTCCGGTCGCCGCGATGAACTCGCTCTCCTTCGGCGCGATCGACCACCCCAAGACGCGCCAGCTGGTGCATGGCGTGGTCGAGGGCATCGGCGGCTACGGCAACTGCTTCGGCGTGCCGACCGTGGGCGGCGAAGTGCGCTTCGATCCGGCCTACAACGGCAACTGCCTCGTGAACGCCTTTGCCGCGGGCCTCGCCGATGCGGACAAGATCTTCTACTCCGCCGCCTCGGGCGTGGGCATGCCCGTGGTCTACCTCGGCGCCAAGACCGGCCGTGACGGTGTCGGCGGCGCGACCATGGCCTCGGCCGAATTCGACGAGACCATCGAAGAGAAGCGCCCCACCGTTCAGGTCGGCGATCCCTTCACCGAGAAGCGCCTGATGGAGGCGACGCTGGAGCTGATGCAGACCGGCGCCGTGATCTCGATCCAGGACATGGGCGCCGCGGGCCTGACCTGTTCCGCCGTGGAGATGGGCGACAAGGGCGAGCTTGGCATCGTGCTGAACCTCGACGCCGTCCCCTGCCGCGAACAGGCCATGACCGCCTACGAGATGATGCTGTCGGAGAGCCAGGAGCGGATGCTCATGGTGCTGCGCCCCGAGAAGGAGGCCGAAGCCAAGGCGGTCTTCGACAAGTGGGACCTCGACTTTGCCATCGTCGGCGAGACCATCGCCGAAGACCGCTTCCTCATCCTGCACGGCAACGAGACCAAGGCCGACCTGCCGCTGTCGAAACTGTCCTCCTCCGCCCCGGAATACGACCGCCCCTGGGTCGAGACCCCCGCAGCCGAGCCGCTGGCCGAGGTGCCGGCGGTCGATCCCATCGACGGGCTCAAGGCGCTTGTCAGCTCGCCCAACTACGCGGCGAAGCAGTGGGTCTACGAGCAGTATGACACGATGGTCATGGCCGACAGCATGCGCACCCCGGGCCTCGGCGCCGGGATCATCCGCGTGCACGGCACCGAGAAGGCGCTCGCCTTCACCTCGGACGTGACCCCGCGCTACGTCAAGGCGAACCCGGTCGAGGGCGGCAAGCAGGCGGTGGCGGAAGCCTACCGCAACCTGACCGCCGTGGGCGCCCTGCCCCTCGCGACCACCGACAACCTGAACTTCGGCAACCCCGAGAAGCCCGAGATCATGGGCCAGTTCGTCGGCGCCATCAAAGGCATCGGCGAGGCCGTGGCCGCGCTGAACACGCCGATCGTCTCGGGCAACGTCTCGCTCTACAACGAGACCGACGGCTCCGCGATCCTGCCGACGCCGACGATCTGCGCCGTGGGCCTGATCGAGAAGGCCGAGGACGCGATCACCGGCACCGCACGCGAAGGCCACGTGGCCATCCTCGTGGGCGAGACGGCGGGCCACCTCGGCCAGTCGGCCCTGCTGGCGGAAGTCTTCAACCGTGCCGAGGGCGACGCCCCTGCCGTGGACCTCGAGGCCGAGCGCCGCAACGGTGACTTCATCCGCGAGAACCGCGCGTGGATCCGGGCCTGCACCGACCTCTCCGACGGCGGGCTTGCCCTTGCCGCCTTCGAGATGGCCGAGGCCGCAGGCACCGGCGTCACGATCGACGAGGCGGACATGGGTCAGCTCTTCGGCGAGGATCAGGCGCGCTACCTCATCGCCTGCAGCTTCGACGCCGCAGAGGCGCTGATGGTGGCTGCCGGTCAGGCGGGCGTGCAACTCAAGACCGTCGGCAAGTTCGGCGGCAGCGACGTGACCCTCGGCGGCGTCTCGGCCCCGCTGGAGGAACTGGCCGCGCTCTATCGCGGGGCCTTCGGCGCCGCTTTCGACTGACGCCTCTCTGCACTTGCGCACACGGCTCTTCGCGGCCCGTCCCTCGCCGGGGCGGGCCGCTGCCTCTTGTCGTGCAGGCTGCGAGGATTTACATTTGACCAAGCCCAGGAACGGAGACAGCCATGCCCATCCAAGCCCATGAAATCGAGGCCCTTTTGCGCGAGAGCTTCCCGCAGGCCCAGATCGAGGTGCAGGGCGACGACGGTCAGCATTTCGCCGCCGTGGTCGTCGACGAGAGTTTCCGCGGGCAAAACCGCGTCCAGCAGCAGCGCGCCGTCTACGCCGCGCTGAAGGGCAAGATGGACGGCTCCAACGGAGACCTCCACGCCCTCGCGCTGACGACCCGCGCGCCCGCCTGATCCCTGCCCCGACCGGCGCCCCTGCGTGACGCCTCCGGCAGCGGCCTTGCGTCGTGCTGGAAACATGCATCCCTTTGTGCGAATATACGCGCCAAGGGGAGCCGGTGCGCCAGCGGAAAGCCAGCGAACACCGGCAGGAGCTGTGCCAAAAGGCCCTGCCAGAACGAACCAAGGAACCAGACATGACCGAAACGACTGACGCGCAAAGCGTGATTGCCGAGACCATCGGCGCGAACGACGTGGTGCTGTTCATGAAGGGCACCAAGGAAATGCCGCAGTGCGGCTTCTCTTCCCGTGTGGCCGGCGTGCTCAACTACATGGGCGTCGACTTCAAGGATGTGAACGTCCTCGCGGACGCCGACATCCGCCAGGGGATCAAGGACTTCTCCGACTGGCCGACCATCCCGCAGCTCTACGTTAAGGGCGAATTCGTGGGCGGCTGCGACATCGTCACCGAGATGACCCTGTCGGGCGAACTCGACACGCTCTTCGACACCAGCGGCGTCACCTACGACAAGGACGCAGCCGAGAAGATCCGGGCCGCGAACGCCTGATCCTGTCGCCGGGCCCCTCGTGCGCCCACAGCAGCAAAGAGAAGCCCCGCGATCCTTCCGGACCGCGGGGCTCTTTCTTGTCCCTCGTTGAACTTGGCCGGTCAGGTCTCTGCCTTTGGCCCGTCGCTCGCCCCGGCTCAGCTGCCCTTGGTCGAGACGACTTCGCGCAGCCAGCCACGTTTCTTGGGCTCCTGTTCCTGCGCGATGCTGGGGTTGATGAACCCCGAAATCGGATAGACGCTGCCATAGCTGTCGGGGGCGCTCTCGACCCGGACCTTGGACCAGTCGTTGTTCTCGGACACGTCAATCACGCCCATGGCCAGCGACACCTGGTTGCGGTGCCAGTTGGCGTGATCGATCAGGATCTTGCGCTCCGAAACCACGTTGGACACCACGGCGACATGGCCAAGGGGCATCCCGCGGGTTGCCTTGAAGGCCATGACGGCGCCGATCTGCGGCGTGTGGCTGGTGTCGAACTTGCCTTCGGCCTGGCGCCACCAGGTCCGGGCGTCGCCGCGGATCTCGACGCCGCTGGCGTTGCGCGCGAAGGGCACGCACCAGACGCGACCGCCCCGGGCGCGCAGCGCCTCGGCGGTGGCGACGGCGAGTTCCTGACGCTCGGGGTCGAGCATCGAGACCTCATCCCCCGCGAACTTGCGCGAGGAGTCGTTCGGATTCATGGAGCATGCGGATGTAGTGATCAGGGCCGCGCACAGCAGTGGCAGGCCGATCTTCGACGATAGTGCGCGTTTCACGCTGATCTGTCCCCAAACAGTTTTTTATTCGAGTGTTTTGACTTCGAGTGGTGGTGCCGAACTGCCTGACTCGGCCCGGTGTGACATTCCTGAAATTTTTGCGTGATGGGAAGTGAGGAGTTTACGACTTGGCAATAATTCGCCCGTCGGGTTCCATCCTGCCTGTCAAAAAAGCAGATGACGTTGCGGAAGCGCGATCAGAATCGCAGGGATTCCGGCCTCTTGCCACCCGAAGCTGATGTGGAGATTTTCGGGGAGACGCGGCGCTCAGTCGCCGGATTCGAGACAATGGGCGAAGAGCGTGACCTCTTCGCCGATGTCCGCGTCGAACCAGCCGAGCATCGCCGTGTCGCCCTTGGACCACCATGTGTAGCCCGAGACACCCTCCGGTGCCGCGTAGCGTGCGCCCGATCCGCTGACCGCCCGGCCCAGCATCACCTGCTGTCCCTCGGCCACGAGGATCGCCTGCCCCCCGCCCTCACCGTCGTTCACGTAGACGACAGGGATCAGCACGTCGCGCTCGCAGAGGTACTGCGTCTGGATGATGTCGGTCTTGCCCCACGCCGGCAGCGCCGCGCAGAGCAGGACCGGCAGGGCGAGCGTGGCCCGCATCAGGAGGTCTCGGCCGGTTTGGGCAGCGTGGCCACGCGGTCTTCCACGGCGTCGGCCATGGATTCCGCCCGCGCGGCGAGGTCGGCCAGCGCATCGCTCACGCTGCGCGGCACCACCGGCACCTCGACCCGCTCCGGCGCGGGGGCCGGCCGGGTCTGGAGCTCGTAGATCTGACCGCGCAATTCGGCCATCTCGGCCTCGGCCTCGCGCAGCTTGTCTTCCATGCCCGCCGTCCGGTCGGCCAGCATCAGCCCCGCCATGAGCAGCATGCGCCCCTCGGGAATGCGCCCGATCTGGTCGACGAGCGTCGAGGCCTCGGTGTCCAGCATCCGCGCCGCGGATTGCAGGAAATGTTCCTCGCCGGGCTGGCAGGCGACCTCGAAGGTCCGGCCGCCGATCTCGATTTCCACTTCGGGCATCACTTGTCCTCCGTCAGGCCGGCGACGAACCCGTCGTCCCCGGGCGTGGCATCGGTGGGCATCGCGCCGTCGAGCGCGGGCACCGGCGTGCCGCCCGCCACCAGCGGGCCGAGCGCGCCGAGGATCGCATCGGCCTCGGCCCGGTCGGCGATCCGCGCGGCGCGCAGGGCCTCGACCTCGGCCTGAAGCGAACGGTTGATCAGCGTGGGATCGCCCACCCCTTGCGCGTTCGCAGCCCTCAGGGCCGCGTTGTTCTCGCGCAGCTGCGCATTGGCGGCCTGAAGCTGCTGCAGCGCGCCATCGAGACGCCGTGCGGCCTCGGCCTGATCCTTCACGGCCTGTTCCAGCTTGGAGACGCTCTCGTCCTGCCGGGCCTTGATCGCGCGCACCCGTTCCTCGAGCTGCGCATTGGCCAGGCGTTCCTCGTCGAGCGCCGCGGTCAGGCGCAGGACATCGGCCTCGGAGGTCGCCGGGGTGGAGAGGGTCTCGAGCCCGCGGTCGATGCGCAGCATGGCCGCGGTGATGCGCCGCTGCAGCTCCTTGATCTGGGTTTCGCTCTCACTCATCGCCTCGGGGGATCCTCACTTGTCTCTCAGCCGCTGGTGGCGCGGGTCGTTCGGGGCGCTCCCGGGACCGGGCCGCGGTACGGGGGACCGCCTGCCAGAGGACCGCGCCATCCGAATCGGACCTTAGCCGCCGATTTTCGGCAACTCTACCCAAGAAAGAGAGGTTTCCCAAACCCCACCGGGGGTTGCGGGGGGTTCTGAATGCGGTTTCCTGCCAGCGGCAACTGCGACCCGCAAGCCCCTGACCGGGCACGGCTTGCCCGCTATCGCTAACACGCAGGGCCACTTGCGACGCGGGATCGCAGCGCCTCGGAGGCCCAGAATACTTGATATTCCGGGCCCGGCTGGTAAGGGAGGCTGCGAAAACGCTTCAGATCAAGGACTGCCACCCGTGGATATCGCTGCCCTCCGCTCTGCCAATCCCGACCACTGGATGAAGGCCGCCGCCATCCGTGCGCTGACCCTCGATGCCGTGGCTGCCGCCAATTCCGGCCACTCCGGCATGCCGATGGGCATGGCCGACGTCGCCACCGTGCTCTACGAGAAGCACCTGAAGTTCGATGCCGCCGCTCCGAACTGGCCCGACCGCGACCGGTTCATCCTCTCCGCGGGTCACGGCTCGATGCTGATCTACTCGCTGCTGCACCTGACCGGGTACGAGCAGTTCCCGATCGAGGAGCTGAAGAATTTCCGCCAGCTGGGCGCCCGCACCGCAGGCCACCCCGAGAACTTCCTCGCCGACGGGATCGAGACCACCACCGGCCCGCTGGGTCAGGGCATCGCCAACTCGGTCGGCTTCGCCATGGCCGAGGAAATCCTGCGCGCCCGTCACGGCAAGAAGGTCGTGGATCACCACACCTATGTCATCGCCGGCGATGGCTGCCTGATGGAAGGCGTCAGCCAGGAAGCGATCGCGCTTGCCGGGCGTCATGAGCTGTCGAAGCTCATCGTCTTCTGGGACAACAACAACATCACCATCGACGGCACGGTCGAGCTGTCGGACCGCACCGATCAGGTGGCGCGCTTCAAGGCCTCCGGCTGGCACGTGCAGGAAATCGACGGCCACGATCCGGCGGCCATCGACGCGGCCATCACCGCCGCCAAGAAATCCAAGCAGCCTTCGATGATCGCCTGCAAGACGCATATCGCGCTCGGCCACGCGGCACAGGACACCTCCAAGGGCCACGGCGCGCTCACCGATGCGGGCCAGCTGGCCGCCGCCAAGGAAGGCTACGGCTGGTCCTACGGTCCCTTCGAGATCCCCGCCGACGTCAAGTCGCAGTGGGAAGAGATCGGCCGCCGTGGCGCCGCCGACCGCTTCGCCTGGCAGGAACGCTTCGACGCGCTCTCCGACCGCAAGAAGGCCGATTTCACCCGTGAGCTGGAGGGCGAGGCGCCCAAGAAACTCTCGGCCACGATCAAGGCGCTGAAGAAGCAGATCAGCGAAGAGACGCCCAAGGTCGCCACCCGGAAGTCCTCCGAGATGGTGCTGGAAGTGGTGAACCCGATCCTGCCGGAAACCGTGGGCGGCTCCGCCGACCTCACCGGCTCGAACAACACCAAGACCGCGAACCTCGGCATCTTCGACGTGGACAACCGTGGCGGCCGCTTCATCCACTGGGGCATCCGCGAACACGGCATGGCCGCCGCGATGAACGGCATGGCGCTGCACGGCATGGTGCGCCCCTACTCGGGCACCTTCATGTGCTTCACCGACTACGCGCGCCCCGCGATGCGTCTCTCGGCGCTGATGCAGCAGCCGGTGGTCTACGTCATGACCCACGATTCCATCGGTCTGGGCGAAGACGGCCCGACGCACCAGCCGGTCGAGCATCTGGCCATGCTGCGCGCGACGCCGAACACTCTGGTCTTCCGCCCCGCCGACACGGTCGAGACCGCGGAAGCCTGGGAGATCGCGCTGACCCAGAAGGGCACGCCCTCGGTGCTGTCGCTGACGCGTCAGAACCTGCCCACCGTGCGGGTCGAGCACAAGCAGAAGAACCTCGTGGCGCAGGGCGGCTATGTCCTCGCGGACGCAGACGGCAAGCGGCAGGTGATCCTGCTGGCCACCGGCTCCGAGGTGGAGATCGCACTGGCCGCCCGTGACCTGCTGCAGGCCGAGGGCATCGGCACCCGCGTCGTCTCGATGCCCTGCATGGAGCTTTTCGCCCAGCAGGACGAAAGCTACCGCAAGCGCGTCCTGCCCGCAGGCGCCGTGCGCGTGGCGGTCGAGGCCGGCGTGCGCCAGGGCTGGGATCGCTGGCTGCTCGGCGAGCGTGGCCGCGAGGCGAAGTCCGACTTCGTGGGCATGGACAGCTTCGGCGCCTCCGCCCCGGCCGAGGTGCTCTACGAGAAGTTCGGCATCACCGCGGCCAACGTGGCGGAGAAGGCCAAGGCCCTGCTCTGAGCGCAGCCCCTTCCGACATCTGCAACGGGCCCCACGCGGGCCCGTTCGCATATCCGCCAGCCTAAGGCGCCGAAAATTCTTCGAAGAATTTTCCCAAGAATTTTCGAAAATTCTTGGCCCCTCCCCTCCGGCCATCCTGCCCGTCTCCGAGCGCGCCCGCCTCTCCGCCCTGCCCGTTTTCTTCAAAGAAAACGGACCGGAAAATTCGAATTTTCCGGAGACCCCCGCCCCTGTCCCGCAGGCGGCAGTGATTCTGCGCTGCGGCAAACCGGGGGCGACCGGTGCCTGCTGTTAGCGCGAACCCGTCAAAACGGTTAGCGCAACCAGCGGCAGCAAACCGCAGGTTAACGCTAACACACTGAGAAATCGTCGTTTTTCGCCTTAATTTTTCGGTCAGGCACGGCTATATCCCGGTCGAACACGTTTCGTATCAGGAGCCCCCGGCATGACCATCACCCTTGGCATCAACGGTTTCGGCCGCATCGGTCGCTGCACTCTCGCCCATATCGCGGAGAGCGCGCGCAACGACGTGCAGGTGGTGAAGATCAACGCCACCGGCCCGATCGAAACCAACGCCCACCTGCTGAAGTACGACAGCGTGCACGGCCGCTTTGCCGGCACGGTCAAGGTCGAGGGCAACACGATGGACCTCGGGCGCGGCCCGATGGAGGTCTTCTCGACCTACAACCCGGAAGAGCTGGACTGGTCCGGCTGCGACGTGGTCCTCGAATGCACCGGCAAGTTCAACGACGGCGAGAAGGCCAAGATCCACCAGGCGCGCGGCGCCAAGTCGGTGCTGATCTCGGCACCCGCCAAGAACGTGCAGAAGACCATCGTCTACGGTGTGAACCACCGCGACCTCGTCGCCGGTGACACGATGATCTCGAACGGCTCCTGCACCACCAACTGCCTCGCGCCGCTGGCCAAGGTGCTGAACGATACCATCGGGATCGAAAGCGGCATCATGACCACGATCCACTCCTACACCGGCGACCAGCCGACGCTGGACCGCCGCCACAAGGACCTCTACCGCGCCCGGGCCGCGGCCATGTCGATGATCCCCACCTCCACCGGGGCCGCCAAGGCGCTCGGCGAGGTGCTGCCGGAACTGAAAGGCAAGCTCGACGGCTCGTCGATCCGCGTTCCCACCCCGAACGTCTCGGCCGTGGACCTGACCTTCGTCGCCAAGAAGGACGTGACCGAAGCGGACGTGAACGAAGTGGTGCGCGAAGCCGTCGCCGGCCATATGGGCGCCGTCATGGGCTACGATCCCGAGCCCAAGGTCTCGATCGACTTCACCCATACCGAGCAGTCCTCGATCTTCGCCCCCGACCAGACCAAGGTCATCGGCGGCCGCCTCGTCCGCGTGCTGGCGTGGTACGACAACGAGTGGGGCTTCTCCTGCCGGATGGCCGACGTTGCCGCCGCCATGGGCCGCCTCGTCAACTGAGGCGCCTGCCCCCTGCAAGACACTTGATCGAACGGCCCCCGTCAGGCATTCCTGCGGGGGCCTTTTCGTTGCGGGAGCCCCATGACAAACCGGATTGCCATTGTACTGGCGCTGCTGATCGTGGCACTCCTAACGGTGGATGCCGTGATGTTCGACTGGGCCAACGCGTTGTTTCTGGCCAAGAAACTGACGGGTCTCATAGAATGGATGGCATTCTGGCGTTAACGTTCAGGGGTATGTGACACGATGGGTCCGGTGGGTATTGCAGCGGCCGTTCTTGCGCTGGTGCTGGTGGGCTTCGCGGTGCGGAGCTGGTGGATTTCGCGACAGGTGGAAAAACAGGTCCCGCCCCGGGGCTCCTTCATCGAGATATCGACCGGGCGGCTGCATCACATCGACTGCGGGCGTGGCCCGGTCGTGGTGCTGATCCACGGGCTCGGCGGCAATCTTGGCAATTTCGACCTCGGTCTGATCGACGAGCTGGCCCGGGATCACCGGGTGATTGCCATCGACCGGCCCGGTTCGGGCTATTCCGACCGGACGGACGACATTCCCGCCAACGTGCGGGCGCAGGCCGTGCAGGTGCGCGAGGCGCTCAACGCGCTGAAGATTCGCCGCCCGCTCGTGGTCGGGCATTCCCTTGGTGGCGCCGTGGCCCTGGCACTTGCCGCGGACTTCGGCGACGACCTGCGCGGACTGGCGCTGATCTCTCCGCTGACCCTGCCGGTGCGCGATCCCTCGCCCGCCTTCAAGGCCTACGAGATCCAGAGCCCCCTGCTGCGCCGGATCGTGGCCTGGGTGCTCTGGGTCACCATGGCGCGCTCCAAGCCCGAGATCCTCAGCGACGTGGTCTTCGGCCCCGAGGCGATTCCCCCCGAATACGCCACCAGGGGCGGCGGTTTGCTGGCGCTGCGGCCGTGGAACTTCCTGCAGACCTCGCGCGACTACCAGGCCTCGGGCCGGGACCTGCGCGGGCTGGCGGAGCGCTATGGCGAATTCACGATTCCCGTGCGCATCCTCTATGGCGAGGATGACCATCTGCTCGATCCGGCGCTGCACGGCGATACGCTGATCGCCCGGGTGCCGCAGTTCGGCCTCGTGAAGGTGCCGGGCGGACACATGCTGCCGCTCACCCAGCCGCTGCGCTGTGCGGATTTCATCCGGCGCGCCTCGCTGGCCATGAAGTAAGCGCGACGCGGTACGGGGACCGCCTCAGCGATCCCCGAATTTCTTGAGCAGCTTCTCGTTCACCGCCGGTGAGACGAAGCGCGAGACATCCCCGTTGAGCCGGGCGATTTCCTTCACCAGCTTCGAGGCGATGGCTTGGGTCTTGAAGTCCGCCATGAGGAAGACCGTCTCGACCGAGCTGTCGAGCGCCCGGTTCATGCCGACCATCTGGTATTCATATTCGAAATCCGCCACCGCGCGCAGGCCGCGCAGGATCACGTTGGCGCCGACATCGCGGGCACAGTGGATCAGCAGGTTCTCGAAGGGATGCACCACGATCTCGGTCTGGGTGCTTTCCTGCAGCTGCGAGACCTCGGACTCGATCATGGCCACCCGCTCTTCCAGTCGGAACAGCGGGCCCTTGTCCCGGTTGATGGCAACCCCGATCACCAGCTTGTCCACGATCTGCGTGGACCGCCGGATGATATCCAGATGGCCCAGGGTGATCGGGTCGAACGTTCCCGGGTAAAGACCGACACGCATCGCGCACTCCTCCGCGTCACACTGAGGCGCACGCAACAATATTACGCCGGGGATTTCAAGGCCTTCCGCGCGATTACCCGCCGAAAGCGTGAATATTTACGATTATTTCACGAAAGGCCCTGATGGCGCAATTCAATGGCCCATGATCATGCCTTCGAGGGCATCCTTCTCCATCGCGAGCTGCGACAGTCGCGCGGCGACCGCATCCCCGATGGTCACGATGCCGACCAGCTTGCCCCCCTCGGTCACCGGCATGTGCCGGAAGCGACCGTCGGTCATGCGGCGCAGCACCGATTCCACGCTGTCCTCGGGCTGGCAGCATTTCGGATCGGGGGTCATCAGGGCGCTCACCTTCTGATCAAGGCAGGACGGCCCCTGCGTGGCCAGCGTCCGCACGATATCGCGTTCGGACAGGATGCCCTCCGGCGTCTCGCCATCGCAGGACACCACCACGCCCCCGATACGCTTCGAGGCCAGCACTTCGGCGGCCTCCCGCACGGACACGCCCGGCTCCACGGTGAACACGCCGCCGACGGCCTTTGTCTTCAGGATCTGCTGGACGAGCATCGGTTCCTCCTCCTTGCTCTGCCTCCCCCTCGCCTCAAGCCTCACCGAGCGGCAACATTCTGTCAAGTCGCCGCTTCCAGCCGCGCGACCTCACGCCGGATGCCATCGGCCAGGGCGGCGGCGAAACGCTGCATCCGCTCCAGCCGGGCGTCGTCGACGTGGCGCACGAGGTAGAAGCTGCGCTGCAACGACAGCTGGTCCGCCAGCACCCGGCGCACGTTCGGGGCCGAGGGCAGCGCGAAGTCATGGACGATGCCCACCCCTGCTCCCTGCCGGATCCACTGCAACTGCACCGCGACCGAGTTCGAGGCGAGCGCGACCCGCTCCACCCCGGTCTCGCCGAGGTAGTCGAGTTCCTTGTCGAAGATCATGTCGGGGATATAGCCGATGACCTGCCGCCCGCGCAGGTCCTCCATCCGGGTCAGCGGCCCGTGGGTGGCAAGATAGCTTTCCGAGGCGGCCAGATGCAGGCGATAATCGCTGATCTTCTGCACCAGCAGCCGCCCGGCGGTGGGGCGCGAGACGCTCACCGCCATGTCGGCCTCGCGCCGCGACAGGTTGAAGACCCGCGGCAGGGCGACGATCTGCACCTCGAGGTCGGGGTTCTCCGCCACGATGGCGGCGCAGACCTGCGGCAGCAGGAAATTCGCCACCCCGTCCGGCGCGCCGAGGCGGATCTGCCCCGACAGCTGCCCCGCCTGCCCCGAGATCTCGGCCTCCGCCCCGGCCATGGCCTGTTCCGCCCGCACCGCGTGATCCATCAGCCGCTGTCCCGCCTGCGTCAGCGCATAGCCCTGCGGCGAGCGGGCAAAGAGCGCCGCACCGAGGTCCTCCTCCAGCCGCTGCACACGCCGCCCCGCCGTGGCCGGATCGATCTTGAGCCGCTGGCCTGCCGCCGACAGGCTCTCGCCCCGCGCCACGGCAAGGAATACCTTCAGATCGTCCCAGTGCATGACCTCGACCTTTGCATTTTTGCAAAACTGATTTGGAGACTTGCCTCTTTTCCCGTGAATTTTGCAAGTCTAACGTGCCCGCAAATTCACGGAGGTACCCATGACCGAATTCACTCATTTCATCGGAGGCGCCCATGTGAAGGGCACCTCGGGCCGCTTCGCAGACGTCTACAACCCCGCCACGGGCGAAGTGCAGGGCAAGCTGCCGCTGGCCTCGACCGAGGAGATCGGCAAGGCCGTCGAGATTGCTGCCGAGGCACAGATCGCATGGGCCGCGGTTAACCCGCAGCGCCGCGCACGGGTCATGATGAAGTTCGTCGACCTGCTGAACCGCGACATGGACAAGCTGGCCGAGGCGATCAGCCGCGAACACGGCAAGACCCTGCCCGACGCCGCCGGTGACGTGCAGCGCGGCCTCGAAGTGGTCGAGTTCTGCATCGGCGCGCCGCACCTGCTGAAGGGCGAATACACCGACGGCGCGGGCCCGGGCATCGACATGTACTCCATGCGCCAGCCGCTGGGTGTCAGCGCGGGTATCACGCCGTTCAACTTCCCGGCCATGATCCCGATGTGGATGTTCGCGCCCGCCATCGTCTGCGGCAACGCCTTCATCCTCAAGCCCTCCGAACGCGCCCCCTCCTGCCCGATGATGCTGGCGGAACTGCTGGAAGAAGCCGGCGCCCCCAAGGGCATCCTGCAGGTCGTCAACGGCGACAAGGAAGCGGTGGACGCGATCCTCGATCACCCGGTGATCCAGTCGATCGGCTTCGTGGGCTCCACCCCAATCGCGGAATACATCTATGGCCGCGGCTGCTCCAACGGCAAGCGCGTGCAATGCTTCGGCGGCGCCAAGAACCACATGATCATCATGCCCGACGCGGACATGGATCAGGCGGCAGACGCGCTCGTGGGCGCGGGCTACGGTGCGGCCGGTGAACGCTGCATGGCGATCTCCGTGGCCGTCCCCGTGGGCGACGAGACCGCGGACCGCCTGATCGAGGCCCTCGTGCCCCGCATCGAGAAACTGAAGGTCGGCCCCTACACCGCCGGCAAGGACGTGGACTACGGCCCCGTCGTGACCGCCGCCGCCAAGGAGAAGATCCTCGGCCTCGTGCAGTCGGGCGTGGATCAGGGCGCCAAGCTGGTGATCGACGGCCGCGACTTCTCGCTGCAAGGCTACGAGGACGGCTTCTTCGTCGGCCCGCACCTCTTCGACAATGTCACGCCCGACATGGACATCTACAAGCAGGAGATCTTCGGCCCGGTCCTCTCGACCGTGCGCGCGGGCTCCTACGAAGAGGCCATCGGCCTGGCCATGGACCACGAGATGGGCAACGGCACCGCGATCTTCACCCGTGACGGGGATGCGGCCCGCGACTTCGCCAGCCGGATCAACATCGGCATGGTGGGCATCAACGTGCCGATCCCGGTGCCGCTGGCCTACCACACCTTCGGCGGCTGGAAGAAATCGGCCTTCGGCGACCTGAACCAGCACGGCCCGGATTCGATCAAATTCTATACACGGACGAAGACGGTAACCTCCCGCTGGCCCTCGGGCATCAAGGAAGGCGGCGAGTTCAACTTCAAGGCCATGGACTAAGGTCCCCGGGCTGGTACACAGGGTGGTGAGGGCCGGGTTTCCCGGCCTCCACCGGACCCTGATGCCATGCCTGTCACCTATCAGATCTTTCCGCGCCGCGACCTCGTCTATGTCCGTTTCAGCGGCTTCGTCCGCCCCGAGGACAGCATGGCGGCGCTCGCCGACTTCATGAACGACCCGGACGGCCACCCCGAGATCCGCCAGTTGATCGATCTCAGCGCCGTCACCGGGTTTCAGGCGCAGCACGTGGAGGTGATGAAGGTCCATGCCCGCAAGGTCGACGTGTTCCGCCCCGCGCCGAACGCCACGCCGCTGGTCTATATCTGCCCGAGCCTCATGTCGCTGAAACTGGTGGCCATGATCCTGCGCAGCTGGGACGGGATACCGGGCATGCTGCACCGCGTGGTGCAGAGCGAGGAAGACGCGCTGGAGATGCTGGGCCTGCCCGAACGCTCCGTCGCGGAACTGGTGGAACAGCCGGTCTGAGCCGGCCCCCGTCGCGGGGGCCGCGTGATCCAAGGGCACCGGCCCGGCGGATCTGCCGCATCGCGCGGCGCCATTTTAGACGCGAGGGTTGGGAGGCCCGGCGCGTCGGGCCCGGCCTGCACGGGCCGGTCAGGGAGGAGGAGATTTCATGGATTTCGCACTCAGCGAGGAACAGCAGGCCATTTTCGACATGGCCTATGCCTTCGGGCAGGACCGCATCGCGCCCCATGCGGCGCAGTGGGAGGCCGAGGGAGACATCCCCAAGAGCCTCTGGCCCGAGGTGGGCGCCCTGGGCTTCGGCGGGCTCTACGTCAGCGAGGAAAACGGCGGCGCGGGTCTCGGCCGGCTGGATGCCACTCTGGTCTTCGAGGCGCTCTCCATGGCCTGCCCGGCCGTGGCGGCCTTCCTCTCGATCCACAACATGTGCGCCCGGATGCTCGACAGCTTCGCCTCGGAGGAGTTGCGCGCCCGGGTGCTGCCCGGCGTCATCTCGATGGAGACCGTGCTCTCCTACTGCCTGACGGAGCCGGGATCGGGCTCCGACGCGGCGGCGCTGAAGACCCGGGCCGAGGCGGTTCAGGGCGGGTACCGCCTGAACGGGACCAAGGCCTTCATCTCGGGCGGGGGATATTCCGACGGCTACGTCGTCATGGCCCGCACAGGGGGCGACGGCCCGCGCGGGGTCTCCACGCTCTACGTGCCGGCGGGCACCGAGGGGCTTTCCTTCGGCGGGCTGGAGCAGAAAATGGGCTGGAAGGCCCAGCCGACCCGGCAGGTCCAGTTTGACAATTGCGACATTCCGGCCGGCAATCTGGTCGGAGACGAGGGCTCCGGTTTCAAATATGCGATGATGGGGCTGGATGGCGGCCGTCTGAACATCTCCGCCTGTTCCATCGGCGGCGCGCAGGCCGCATTGGACAAGACCCTCACCTACATGGGCGAACGCAAGGCCTTCGGGCAGAGCATCGACCAGTTCCAGGCGCTCCAGTTCAAGCTGGCGGACATGGAAATCCAGCTTCAGGCCGCCCGCGTCCTGCTGCGGCAGGCGGCGTGGAAGCTGGACCAGAAGAGCCCCGACGCCACCAAGTTCTGTGCCATGGCCAAGGCCTTCGTGACCGAGGCGGGCAGCCAGGTGGCGAACACCTGCCTGCAGCTGCATGGTGGATACGGCTACCTCTCGGACTACGGTATCGAGAAACTGGTCCGTGACCTGCGCGTGCATGAAATCCTCGAAGGCACGAACGAGATCATGCGCGTCATCACGGCCCGCACCCTACTGGCGGAGCGCTGAGACATGACCGAGACCACCCCCGATCTGAACATCCGCACCGCGGGTCGCGCCGGGCGGATCACCCTGACCCGGCCCAAGGCGCTGAACGCGCTCAGCTGGCAGATGTGCCTCGACATCGAGGCGGCGCTGGACGCCTGGGCCGGGGATGACAGCGTCGCCGTCGTGGTGATCGACGCCGAGGGCGACCGCGCCTTCTGCGCAGGCGGCGACGTGGCCGAGATCCACCGCCGCGGAACAGCGGGCGATTACGACTACGGCTGCGGCTTCTGGCGCGACGAATACCGGCTGAACGCCAAGCTGGCCGAGTACCCCAAGCCCATCGTGGCGCTGATGCAGGGCTTCGTCATGGGCGGCGGCGTGGGGCTTGGCTGTCACGTCTCGCACCGCATCGTGGGGGAGACGACGCAGATGGCCATGCCCGAGGTCGGGATCGGGCTGATCCCCGACGTGGGCGGCTCGCTTTTGCTGGCCAATGCGCCGGGGCTGATGGGCCGCTACCTCGCGCTCACCGCCGGGCGGATGGGTCCGGGGGATGCGATCCACGCGGGCTTTGCCGATCTCTTCATCCCCGAAAGCACATGGCCCGGCGTCATCGCGGCGCTGGAAGACAGTGGCGAAGTCAACGACGTACGGGATGCAGCTCAGGTGCCGCCCGCCGGTCCGCTGGCGGCCGAGCAGCCCTGGATGGATGCGACCCTCGGCGGTGATCTGCCCGCGATCCTCGCGCAGGTCAGCGCCTCCGACGCCCCCCTGGCCGAGGGCACGGCCAAGGCGATCCGGCGCAATTCGCCCCTCGCAATGGACACGACGCTCGCCCTGCTGGAGCTGCAGCGCGGCCACAGCGTGCGCGAGGCGCTCGCGCTCGAATACCGCGCCACCTACCGCTCTCTCCGCGAAGGCGATTTCCTGGAGGGCGTGCGGGCGCAGCTCATCGACAAGGACCGCAACCCGCAGTGGCGCGACAGCATCGACAGCCTGCCGCCCGGCGCGGGCGCGGCGCTGTTGGCCCCGCTGGAGGCGGAGCTGGCGATCTGAACCGCCGGCCCCGGGGGAGAGCCGGGCCACGGTCTTCAGGACCGCCGTGCGGGACACGTTCAGGAAGGCATCGAGGGAGGATAACATGAAGATTGGATTTATCGGGCTGGGGAACATGGGCGCGCCCATGGCGGCCAATCTCGTCAAGGCAGGCCACGAGGTGACCGGCTTCGACACCGCGGCGATCACCGTGGAGGGCGCGGCCACCGCAGGCTCTGCCGCCGCGGCCGCGACCGGGCAGGACGTGGTGATCACCATGCTGCCCAACGGCGCCATCCTGCGCAGCGTGGCGGCAGAGGTCATCCCCGCGATGCAGGCGGGCGCAGTGCTGCTGGACTGCTCCACCGTGGACGTGGAAAGCGCCCGCGCCGTGGCGGAGGACGCCATGGCAGCCGGGCTGAAGGCGCTGGACGCCCCGGTTTCGGGCGGGATCGGCGGGGCGCAGGCGGGCACGCTGACCTTCATGGTCGGCGGCACCGAGGATGCCTTTGCCATCGCCAGGCCGCTCTTCGACATCATGGGCCAGAAGGCGGTGCACTGCGGCCCCTCGGGCAACGGGCAGGCCGCCAAGATCTGCAACAACATGATCCTCGGCGTCACCATGATCGCCACCTGCGAAGCCTTCGCCCTTGCCGACAAGCTAGGTCTGGACCGGCAGGCGATGTTCGACGTGGTTTCGACTTCCTCGGGCTACAGCTGGACCATGAACGCCTATTGCCCGGCCCCCGGCGTCGGCCCGCAGAGCCCGGCGGACAATGGCTACACCCCCGGTTTCGCCGCCGAGCTGATGCTGAAGGACCTGCGGCTGAGCCAGCAGGCCGCCGAGGCCGCGGATGCGGATACCCCAATGGGGGCCGCCGCCGCCGCGCTCTACGCCACCTTCGTCGAGGAGGAAGACGGCAAGGGGCGCGATTTCTCGGCCATGCTGCCGCGCTTCGAGACCCGGCACCGGGGATAATCGGACCCGATCGAACGGCAGGCGCGGCCCCCGCGCCTGCCCTGCCCCGGCGCATTGTCCGGCCCCATAGTCCCGCCGTCGTGCTGGCCAATTTGCCGCAGACAGTCAGCCCCGCGTCGTGGTAAACATATACCAGTTTCCTTATGTGTCGGCGGAGGACGCCGGAAAGGACCTGAGATGTTTGCCAAGAACGAAGGAACGGCGGATCGGGTGATCCGCGTGGTGGTGGGGCTGGCGCTGATCGCGGCCTTCTTCCTCAGCAGTTGGGCCTATGCCTGGATCTTCCTGATCGGGGTCGTCCCGCTGATCACGGGGCTGATGGGCTCCTGCCCGCTCTACACGATCCTCGGCATCAACACCTGCCCGCTGGACAGGCGCTGAGAGACGGGACTTGGACGGCGGCAGCTCTCCGGGACGCCCGGCGGAAACCTGCCCGGCGCCGGGCTCGCCTGCGTCGGTTCTGGAACCTCCCCCGGTTTGGCGGGTTAAATCGCCAAGACATCGAAGGAGAGACTTCCATGAACCGCATGACCAAAGCCGCCGCCCTGGTCACCCTTGCCAGTGGCCTCGCCCTTCCCATGGCCGCCTCGGCCAGCCCGTGGAGCACCGCCGCCAAGACCCTGCAGACCCAGGCGATCAACGTCAAAGGCAATGGCTGCCCGCCGGGGCTTGCCAAGAAGGGCAACGGCTGCAACCCGCCGGGCCTCGCCAAGAAACAGGCGCCGCGCCACGAGGTGCGCCGCTACGAGGAACGCCGTGACGACCGCGATTACGTTCGCGTAGAGCGCTATCACGTGGGCGACCGGTTCTATCCCGACCGGGGCGACTACGTCGTGATCCGCGATCCGGGCCGCTACGGTCTGGACCCGAACTACCGCTACTACCGCGATGACAACCAGCTGTTCCGGCTCGACCGCGACACGATGGAAATCGTCGCCCTGATGGGTCTTGCGGGCATCCTGTCCCAATAAGTCTGGCCCGATAAGCCAAGTCCGATAAGTCAGGCCAGCAAGCCCTGACTTGCCGTTCCAGCCCGGCGCCTACGCGGTGCCGGGCTCTTTCATGCCTCCGGTCGCACCCTCCGGGCTGGCTTGGGCCCGGATTATCGGCCAGATCTCGGTCTGTGCAACGCCCGGATCAGGAGGCCCGATGAGGAGGCTTCTGCCCGGTCCCAAGGCCAGAGCACCTCAGCACGCCCCACCCGGCGCCGCTCGCTTGCCGAGGCCCGCGACTCGGGCCACACTGGACCCAACCGGAGTTTGCCCGATGTCCCCGACCCGTCTTGTCCTGCCGCTGCTGCCAGCCCTCCTCCTGTGGGCCGGTCCCGCAGCGGCCTGCCGGATGGAACTTGCGGGCGCCCGCTGTGTGACGGCGGACAGCGCCAATGTGGCGCCGGGTTTCAGCGAAAGCAGTGCCGGGCAGGCTGGCGGCGGGACGCGGGAGGCGCTGCCGCAGGTGCGCAGCATCGCGGGCGGCGCGCGGCTGGTTCCCGCGGTGCCTCGCCCCTACAACACGCCACAGCGCCCCACCGGGGCCCGTGGACCTGTCCTCGCGCCCGGAAGTACCCTGCCCGATCAATACATGATCCTGCTGAACACCGAGCGCTACGGCCTGCCCGCGCCGCAGGACGGCTGGGCCTATTTCCGGGTCGAGGGGGAGGTCTACCGCGTCATGATCCACAGCCGCGAAGTGCTGGAGCGCGTGACGGACCAGACCAACGCCGCGTTCTGAACCCGCACAGCAGAGCCGTCCCCCACTGACGGGTGCGCCTCTGGCCCGGGCCCGGCCTGCAAACCGCCGTCCCCATCCCCCCATGCGAAAACGGCCCGCCAAGGCGGGCCGTTTCGTCATTCCGCCGCGACCTTGCGCGGCTTGAGCATGTCGATCAGGTAGCGCCCGGTGTGGCTGCGCTCGACCTTGGCGACCTCCTCGGGCGTGCCTTCGGCCACGATCTGGCCACCGCCATCGCCGCCCTCGGGGCCGATGTCGATGATCCAGTCGGCGGTCTTGATGACGTCGAGGTTATGCTCGATCACCACCACCGTATTGCCCTGATCCACCAGTTCGTGCAGCACTTCCAGCAGCTTGCGCACGTCCTCGAAGTGCAGGCCCGTGGTCGGCTCGTCGAGGATATAGAGCGTCTTGCCGGTCGACCGGCGCGCCAGTTCCTTGGACAGTTTCACCCGCTGCGCCTCGCCGCCCGACAGCGTCGTGGCCTGCTGGCCCACCTTGATGTACCCGAGGCCCACGCGCATCAGCGCATCCATCTTCTCGCGGATGCTCGGCACCGCCTGGAAGAACTCCTGCGCATCCTCGACAGTCATCTCCAGCACGTCGGCGATGGACTTGCCCTTGAACTTCACCTCCAGCGTCTCGCGGTTGTAGCGCGCACCGTTGCAGGTCTCGCAGGTGACATAGACGTCGGGCAGGAAGTGCATCTCGATCTTGATGACACCGTCCCCCTGGCAGGCCTCGCAGCGCCCGCCCTTCACGTTGAAGGAGAAGCGGCCCGGCTTGTAGCCGCGCGCCTTGGCCTCCGGCAGGCCCGCGAACCAGTCGCGGATCGGCGTGAAGGCCCCGGTGTAGGTGGCCGGGTTCGACCGGGGCGTGCGCCCGATGGGCCGCTGGTCGATGTCGATGACCTTGTCGAGCAGCTCCAGCCCTTTCACGGTCTCGCAGGGCGCAGGCGTCTGCCGCGCGCCGTTGAGCCGCATGGAGGCGGTCTTGAACAGGGTCTCCAGCGTCAGGGTCGACTTGCCGCCGCCGGACACGCCGCTGACGCAGACGAACTTGCCAAGGGGAAACTCGGCCGTCACCTCCTTGAGGTTGTTGCCGGTGGCCTTGACCACGGTGATCGCCTTGCCGTTGCCCTTGCGCCGTTCGGCGGGCACGGCGATCTCGCGCTTGCCCGACAGGTATTGCCCGGTCATCGAGGCCGGGTCCTCGCAAATCTCGGCCGGCGTGCCCTGTGCCACCACCTGCCCACCGTGGACGCCAGCCCCGGGACCGATGTCAAAGACGTAATCCGCCTCGCGGATCGCCTCTTCGTCGTGTTCCACCACGAGGACCGAGTTGCCCTGATCGCGCAGGTTCTTCAGCGTATCCAGAAGCCGCCCGTTGTCCCGCTGGTGCAGGCCGATGGAGGGTTCGTCGAGGACGTAGAGCACCCCGGTCAACCCGCTGCCGATCTGGGAGGCCAGCCGGATACGCTGGCTCTCGCCGCCGGAGAGCGTGCCCGAGGCGCGCGACATGCTGAGGTAGTCGAGGCCGACATTGTTCAGGAAGCCGAGGCGCTCGCGGATTTCCTTGAGGATGGCACGGGCGATCTCGTTCTTCTGCGAGGTCAGGCTGGCGGGCACCGTCTCGCACCAGGCATGGGCCTCGCGGATCGACATCTGCACCACCTGCCCGATGTGGACGCCCGCGATCTTGACCGCGAGTGCCTCGGGCTTCAGGCGATAGCCGTCGCAGGCACCACAGGGCCGGTTGTTCTGATAGCGCTCGAATTCCTCGCGGACCCAGTTGCTGTCGGTCTCGCGGTAGCGGCGCTCCATGTTCGGGATCACGCCCTCGAAGGGCCGCGAAACCGTGTAGACCCGCCCGCCCTCGTCGTAGCGGAAATCGATCTCCTCGCCGTTGGAGCCATAGAGGAAGACCTGCTGGACGTGCGCGGGCAGGTCCTTCCAGCGGGCGTTCTTCTTGAACTCGTAGTGCTTGGCGATGGCCTCGATGGTCTGGAGGAAATAGGGCGACTTGCCCTTGCGCCACGGCGCGAGCGCCCCGTCGGCGATCTTCAGCGTCTGGTCGGGCACCACGAGGCGCTCGTCGAAGAAGAGCTCCACGCCGAGGCCGTCACACTCCGGGCAGGCCCCGAAGGGCGCGTTGAAGGAGAACAGCCGCGGTTCGATCTCGGGGATGGTGAAGCCGCTGACCGGGCAGGCGAAATTCTCGGAGAATGTCGTGCGTTCGGGATCGCCCTCGCGCGGGGCGGTTTCGAGGATCGCGATCCCGTCGGCGAGGTCGAGCGCGGTGCGGAAACTGTCGGCGAGGCGGGTTTCCATCCCCTCGCGCACAACGATCCGGTCGACCACGACGTCGATGTTGTGGCGGAACTTCTTGTCCAGCGTCGGCGGCTCGTCGAGTTCGTAGAACTCGCCATCCACCTTCACCCGCTGGAAGCCCTGCTTGCGCAGCTCGAGGAATTCCTTGCGGTACTCGCCCTTCCGGTCGCGCACCATGGGGGCCAGAAGATAGCCGCGGGTGCCCTCCTCCATGCCCATGACGATATCGACCATGTCCTGCACCTGCTGCGCCTCGATGGGCAGGCCGGTGGCGGGGCTGAAGGGCGTGCCCGCGCGGGCGAAGAGCAGGCGCAGGTAATCGTAGATCTCGGTCACCGTGCCCACGGTGGAGCGCGGGTTCTTCGACGTGGTCTTCTGCTCGATCGAGATCGCGGGGCTGAGGCCGCTGATATGATCCACGTCGGGCTTTTCCATCATGTCGAGGAACTGCCGCGCATAGGCCGAGAGGCTCTCGACATAGCGCCGCTGCCCTTCGGCATAAATCGTGTCGAAGGCCAGAGAGGACTTGCCCGAACCCGACAGGCCGGTGATCACCACCAGCTGGTCGCGCGGGATATCCACGTCGATGCCCTTCAGATTGTGCTCGCGCGCGCCGCGCACTTCGATCTTCTTCAGATCCGCCATGACAGACTCCCGGGGGGTATTGCCGAAAACTTAATAGAGCGCGGCCCGGCGTCCAACCGAAAAATGAGAACGAAGGCGGAACATTTGCGCCACCCCATTCACATTCAAAGTCATGAATGCTATTTTTGCCGCATCGGGCATGAGGCCCGGGCGAGGGACAGATATGTTCGGATTTCTTAAAGGCAATGCCCGCCACCGCTTTTCCGCCGCCGAGGCGATCCGCGGGGTGGCGACAGGCGAGGTCGTGGTGATCGACGTGCGCGAGTCTGCGGAAGTGGCAGAAACCGGCCAGGCCGCCGGTTCGGTGCATGTGCCGCTGATGATGCTGGCCTTCCGGGCCGATCCCGCCCACCCCGACCACCTGCCCCAGATCTCGCCGGAAAAGACCGTGGCGGTCTACTGCGCCTCCGGCGGGCGGTCTGCCTCGGCGGTCCGGGTGCTGGACCGGCTGGGCTACCGCGACGTGCACAACATCGGCGGGCTGGGGCACTGGGTGCGGGCGGGAGGACAGGTCGTGAAGGTCTGACCACCGCTAGAGACGAAACCGCGCCCGCCGAGGCGAGCGCGGAAAATTCTTCGAAGAATTTTCCCAAGAATTTTCGAAAATTCTTGGGCGCCTTTTGCGGCGGCAGCGATCAGAAGTGGATCGCGCGCCCGTAGGCGTCGAGCACGGACTCGTGCATCATCTCCGACAGGGTGGGGTGCGGGAAGACCGTGTGCATCAGGTCCTCTTCCGTGGTCTCCAACTGGCGGCCGATGACATAGCCCTGGATCAGCTCGGTCACTTCCGCCCCGACCATGTGGGCGCCCAGCAACTCGCCGGTCTTGGCGTCGAACACGGTCTTCACCATGCCATCGGGTTCGCCCAGGGCCACGGCCTTGCCGTTGCCGATGAAGGGGAACTTGCCGACCTTCACCTCGTAGCCCGCGTCCTTGGCCTTGGCCTCGGTCATGCCGACGGAGGCCACCTGCGGATGGCAGTAGGTGCAGCCCGCGATGGAGCCCGGCTTGATCGGATGCGGATGGCCGCCCGCGACCAGTTCCGCCACCATGACGCCCTCGTGGCTGGCCTTGTGCGCCAGCCAGGGCGCGCCGGCTATGTCGCCGATGGCATAGAGCCCCTCGACGCCCGTGCGGCAGAATTCATCCGTGACCACGTGCGTGCGGTCCACCTTGACGCCCAGACCCTCGAGCCCCAGCCCCTCGACGTTGCCGACGATGCCGACGGCCGAGATGACGGTATCGAACTCCTGCGTCTCGACCTTGCCGCCCACCTCGATATGCGCGGTGACCTTGCCCTTGGCGCGGTCGAGCTTCTTGACCATGGCTTTCTCCATGATCTTCATGCCCTGCTTGACGAACTGCTTCTTGGCGAAGGCGGAGATCTCCGCATCCTCGACGGGCAGCACGCGGTCCATCACCTCGACCACGGTCGTGTCGGCGCCGAGCGTGTTGTAGAAGCTGGCGAATTCGATGCCGATGGCGCCCGAGCCGATGACCAGCAGCTTCTTGGGCATCCGGGAGGGTTTCAGCGCGTGGCGGTAGGTCCAGACCAGATCGCCGTCCGCCTCGAGGCCGGGCAGTTCGCGGGCCCGCGCGCCGGTCGCCAGAACGATGGCCTTGGCGGTCAGCTCCTCGGTGCCCTTGTCGGTCTTGACCGAGACCTTGCCCTTGGCGGGCAGGCTCGCCTCGCCCATGACGACCTCGACCTTGTTCTTCTTCAGCAGGTGCTTGACCCCGCCTTCCATCTGCTTGGCGACCCCGCGCGAGCGGTTCACCACGGCGTCGAGGTCATAGCCGATCTTGTCGGCGGAGAGCCCGTAGTCCTTGGCCCGCTCCATCATGTGGAAGACCTCGGCCGAGCGCAGCAGCGCCTTGGTCGGAATGCAGCCCCAGTTCAGGCAGATGCCGCCGAGGTTTTCGCGTTCCACGATGCAGGTCTTCAGGCCCAGCTGTGCTGCGCGGATCGCCGCCACATAGCCGCCCGGACCTGCCCCGATTACGATCATGTCATAAGATTTGGTGGCCATGGCCCCCTCCGTTCCGCAAGATAGTTTGACGTTAAACTATTTTGGAAAGCCCTTCAACGCAGCAAAAAGGCCCCGCAGCGTATTGCCGCGAGGCCTTCTGTAATCCGTTGAAATGCGGGACGGTTATGCCCCCGTCCCCGCCTGTTGCACGGCCTTATTCCGCCGCCTGAAGCTGCCGGATCGTCGCGCCGTAGCCGCCCTGGTCAAGGAAGGCCTGCTCCGGCTTGGTGACGCTGCGCTCCAGTGCCTCGCTGCGGTAGGGGAAACGGCCGAACTTGCGGATCACCTCGCGGTGAGCCTTGGCGTGCAGCAGGTTCGGCTCGCCGGTCATCGGCATCCGTTCCGCCATCAGGCGCACGCAGCGATCCTGATCACAGAGGCTCTCGCTGTGCATCAGCGGCAGGTAGAAGAACTGCCGCGCCGGTTCCTCGACCTTGAGGTCCCAGCCGTTGTCGATGGAGAGCTTCGCCGCCGCAAGCGCCACGCCGTCGGTCGCGAAGGCCTTGCCCTCGCCGCGGAACATGTTGCGGGGAAACTGGTCCATCAGGATGACATAGGCGAGCGCACCGTTCGGGTGCGTCAGCCAGAAGCCATAAGCGCCATCGGCGGCGGCCTGCCAGGCGTCGCCGAACTTGTCGCGGATTTCCTGATCAAGGGCATCCGAGGCCTCGTACCAGCCCGAGGGTCCTACCTCGTCCAGCCAGAAGTTCAGGATGTCTCGCGGGGCAACCATGGGGGATCCTCCTGTGGTCTCTGTCGCACCTGCCCCCATCGTTACATAAGTTTTATATTCGCAACAGGGGGAATTCGTGTTCTGACAAGACGTTAGCGATCACAGGCGATCCGCTGCCTCCTGCGCTTGCGCTTCTTCCTCCTGCGCGGTTTCGATCACCCACTCCTGTGCGGCCTCCACCGCGACCGACGTGGCGGACATCATGACCGGCGTATAGGCCCCACTGAAGTCCGAGGTCGGCGCGGGTCGCTGGGTCATCCGGTAGCCCGCGTAGGCCGCCATGGCGAGCAGCAGGACCGCGATGAACAGCCAGAAACCGGAGGGCCCGAAGGCGGTCATGATCCAGCCGGTGATCAGCGGCCCAGCAATGGCGCCAAGCCCGTTCATGAACAGGATGCCCCCGGAGGCGGCGGCCATGTCCTCGGGCTGAAGGAAGTCGTTCGCGTAGGAAATCAGTAGCGAATAGAGAGGGTTGGACGTGCCACCCACGATCATCGCCGCCAGCAGGAGGGCGAAGAAGCTGCTGCCCGCCAGCATCGCGAGGATCGCCCCCACGCCGCCCACGGCCGCCACGATCAGGATCAGCTGGCGCCGGTCCATCCGGTCCGACAGCCACCCCAGCGGGTACTGGGCGATGGTCGCGCCGACATAGAAGGCCGCGATGAACATGGAGATCTGCGGCAGGCTCAGACCCGCCTGCCCGCCATAGACCGCGGCCATGCCGAACTGGGCCGAGAAGGCCCCGCCAAGGATGAAGACCCCCACGCAGCTCAGCGGAGAGATGCCGTAGAGTTGTCTGAGCGACATCGGCTTGGTGGTGTCAAATGCCGGCGTGGGCGAGATCGAGAGGAGAATCGGCGCGAAGGAGATCGAGACCAGCACCGAGGGAATCACGAAGAGCACGTAGCCCGACGGGTCCGCGACCAGCAGCAGCCCCTGCGCCGAGACGATGCCCAGCATCTGCACGATCATGTAGAGCGACAGCGCCTTGCCGCGGTTCTCGTTGGTGGCCGCGTTGTTCAGCCAGCTTTCCGCCGTGACGTAGACCCCCGAGAAGCAGAAGCCGATCACAACCCGCCCGATGGCCCAGGCGGCGGGATGGGCAAAGGTCGGATAGAGGATCAGCACCGCCGAGATGAAGGAGGCCAGAGCCGCGAAGACCCGCACGTGGCCGACCCGGCGGATCATCTCGGGCGCCATGCGCGAGCCGCCGAGGAAGCCGGCGAAGTAGGCCGACATGACGATCGACATCTCGAAGGTCGAGAACCCCTCCAACTCGCCCCGCACACCCAGCAGCGTGCCCTGCAGGCCGTTCCCGACCATCAGCAGCATCAGACCCAGCAGAAGCGCCCAAGCGCTGCCCAATACCTGTAGCATCTCGTCCTTCCTGCCCGCACGGCCCTGCAGGCCGGACACCGGGCTTGCTGAAAACGACCTCTCGGGCGTCGCGTTCCTCTTTCACCTCCCCGGTCGCACGGGCCGGGCCCGCGATCAAGCGGGGATCAGCAGCGAGGCATCTCCATACGAGAAAAACCTGTAGTTTTCCTCGACGGCATGGGCGTAGATCCGCTTCACCCGCTCCGGCCCCATGAGCGCCGAGACGAGCATCATCAGGGTGGATTTCGGCAGGTGGAAGTTCGTCATCAGCGCATCGGCCACGCGGAAGTCGAAGCCGGGATAGATGAAGATGTCGGTCTCCCCCTCCCAGGCTGCGATCTGGCCGCTGGCCCGGGCCGCGCTTTCCAGCAGGCGCAGGGCAGTGGTGCCCACGGGGATCACCCGGCCCCCGGCGGCCTTGGTGGCGGCGATCTCGGCCGCGGCCTGCTCGGTCACCTGTCCCCATTCGGCGTGCATCTTGTGGGTGGTCACGTCCTCCACCTTCACCGGCAGGAAGGTGCCCGCGCCGACGTGGAGCGTCACCTCGGTCAGGCCCACGCCCATGTCCACGATGCGTTGCAACAGCGGCGCGTCGAAGTGGAGCGAGGCCGTCGGCGCGGCCACCGCGCCCGCGTGGCGGGCAAAGATCGTCTGGTAGTCTTCCTTGTCCTGCGCATCGGCCGCGCGCTTGGCGGCGATATAGGGCGGCAGAGGCATCGCCCCGGCCTCGGCGAGGGCCGCGTCGAAATCCTCGCCCGCGAGGTTGAAGGCCAGCAGCCCCTGCCCCTCCTCCTTCGCCGTCAGCTTGGCAGAGAGCGCGTCGGAGAAGACCAGCACCTCGCCCTCGCGGATCTTGCGCAGCGGCTTCAGCAGCGCCGACCATGTCCCGTCGGCCCGCGGCTCCAGCAGCGTCACCTCGATCTTCGACTGGGACGGCCCCGCCTCGCCGTCGCGGTGGCGGACACCGGACAGCCGCGCGGGAATCACCCGGGTGTTGTTCAGCACCAGCCGATCGCCCGGGCGCAGCCACTGCGGCAGGTCCGTCACCACCGCGTCGGTGATCGCGTCGCCCTCGGCCACCAGCAGGCGGGCGGAGGACCGCGGCTTGGCGGGCCGCGTGGCGATCAGGCTCTCGGGCAGATCGAAATCGAAATCGGACAGTTGCACGGGCGGGCTCCTTCGAAGGCTGGCGTCACCGCCATACCCCTCGCCGGTCCCTACTGCGAGACCTTGGGCGCGGGACGGCGGAAAATCTCGCGGAACATGCCGGGCGTCAACAGCGAGAGCGGGTTTACCGAGACCTGCGGTGCATCCGCCGTGCCCTTCAGGGTGTAGTTGAAGCCAATCAGCCCCTCGCCCTTGCGGGTCAGGAGCGAGCCGACGCCGTTCACGAGGTAGAAGGGCGAGACCACGCCCTGCATGTCGATCCGGCGCGACTTGAGGCCGTAGTATCCGTCCAGCGACAACCCGATCGAGGCGCCGGTGGCGCTGCTTTCCGTCACGATGACCTGATCGGGGGTCAGGCGGAACTTGCCCTCGACGTCGGAGAAGAGGATGCCATCGCCCGAGAGCTGTTCCAGCAGGCCCACGACCGAGATCGCGTTCAGCAACTCCGCCATGGCGGGGGCATCGCGAATCCAGAGGTCCTTGATCTGGAGGTCGCCGTCATAGCTGCCCGCCTCGGAGACCGGGCGCAGGGTCAGGGTCATCTGCCCGCCGTGGCCCTGTTTCATCAGCCCCGCGGCCGCCATGACCCTGCCCGCGTCCTGGGCCGTCAGCCGGATCGCCGAGCGCCCGCCCTGCGGCACCACTTCGCCCGCGACGGCGGCACCGCCGTTCATGCGGCCCTCGAAACTGCCCTGCATCCCGCCCCGGGTGGTGAAATTGCCCCGGAAGTCGGTCAGCGCGATGGCATCGGAAATCCGCATCTCCTGCAGCGCCAGTGAGACCGGCGTGCTGTCGCCGCCCTGCCCGCCGCCCGCGCCGCCGCTGCCCATCCCCGTGGGCAGCCGCCGCATGTCGAGCGTGCCCGAGGTCACCAGCACCAGCGGCTTGCGCCCCGCGCCCCGGCCCTGCAGTTCCACCGTGCCGCGCAGCCAGTCGCCCACCGCGACACGGTTGAAGGTGCCGCCTGCCAGCTGCCCGTCCGCGCCGAGCCGCAGCGACCCTTCGGCGGTCAGCCCCGGCGCCTGCAGCGTCAGGCTGTCGACCTGCGGCGGCGCGCCGAGGCGCCCGGCCACCGCCAGCTGCCCGGTGCCGCCCTCGCTCAGCGACCAGCCGAGGCTGTCGACCCGCAGGCCGAGCCCCGCGAGGTCCGAGGTCAGGCGGAACTGCGCAGGCTGCCCCTTGGCGAGGTCGATCTCCACGTCCCCCCGCCCGCGGCCCGAGAAGGTGTTCGGCGGCAGGCCGATGCGGAATTCATCGGCAAACCGGTCGGAGAGTTCGACCCAGCCCTCCAGCCGGCTGCGCCCGCCCGCGTCGTCTCCCATCTCGGCACGCCATGTGCCCCCCACGGGCACATCGCCCAGACGGGCGGTGCCGGTGATCGTCAGCGCCGTATTGTTCGCCGTCATCCAGAGCGCGCTTGCCGTCAGCACCCGTCCCGGCACGATCTCCTCGCTGCGCAGGTTCGCCATCTGGCCGCTGACGTCGTAATGCACCTCGCTCGGCGGGGTGCCCTTCTTGAGCGGGAAGTTCAGCCGCCCCTCCAGCTTGACCCGCCCGTCGGCCAGCGTCACCGGCTTGCCCGCCTTCTGCATCACGTTCAGGGGCTCGCGGTCAAGCAGGGCAAGCGCCGCGGTGATCGTGCTGTCGGTCTGAAGCCGCACCTCGGCCGGGCCGCCCTTGATGCGCACATCGGGGATGATGAAGCTGGTGCCCCGCACCCCCACGACCCCGCCCTGCGGCGCGCGCACCTCGCCGCCCTCGGCCACCACGACGAAGCGGTTGTCCTGCAGCGTGGCGTGCCCCATGCCGTTGGTGATCGGCGGCATGTGCTTCATGAAGGTCGCCGTCAGCCCGGCGAAATTGAACCCGAGCGAGACCTCGGGCTTCTGTTGCGGCTTCGACCGCAGGCCCAGTTGCAGGTCCTGCATCTGGCCGGAAGCGATGTTCTTCTCGATCCACTCCCGCGTCTTGGGCTTCACCCCCGCGGGCCAGAACGACAGCAGGTCGCCCGGCGTCAGGTGCCCCATGCCGCCGCTGACGCTCACGTCCCAGCCCTCGGGCCGCGCCCGGGCCCAGCCGGAGAGGCGCAGCGTGTCTTCCCGGTGCACGAGGCTCAGGTCCCCCAGCGTGACCTCGAAGGGATCGAGCGCGAGACGGATGTCGAGCTTGGCCGCGTCGAGGCTGACCGGCGCGGGATAGAGATCGGCCGGGTTGGCCACGAAGCTCGACAGCGACAGCTGCCCGGTCATCGTCGAGGGTTGCAGCAGGTTGTCCCCCAGCAGCCGCAGCTCGCCCTCCGCCTGCGCCGAGAGCCACGGGCTCTGCACCGAAAGCTCGTCGAAGCGCAGCCGCCGCGCGCCGGGATCATAGCGGAAGTAGGAGACCGCGCTGTCGAAGGGAATGGGCGAGACGGTGTCGGTCGGCTGGATCACGCCCTGCCCCGCCTGCAACGTCCCCACCAGCGGCCCCAGCCGCCCGCGCTCGTCGATGGTGACCCGCAGCGCGCCCGAAATCGGCGCCCGCACCCCGGCCAGCCACGCGAGGGCCGGGCTCTGGGTGGCGATGTCGGCGGCGGGCATCTCGTCCAGTTGCACCGCCAGCCGCGCCCCGCCCTCGCCGATGCGGGTGTCGTAGGAGATCCCAAGCGTCGTGGCGTAATCCTGTCCCGAGAGCAGGGCGAAATCGCCGCGCAGGCTCAGGTCCGCGTCCCGCCGTTGCAGCAGGATGCGCCCGCCATCCACCGTCCACGTCCGGTTCGAGGGCACGTCCTCGTAGGTCAGCGTCAGCGCCCGCGCCTCGATCCGCCCCATGTCGGCGAAGGCGGGCGCGGCCAGCAGGTCTTCGAGGGTCTGCATCGTCTGGGCCAGATCGGTGGACCGGCCGTCGCCCCCGATGTCGAGGTCGAACCGCCCCTCCGCATTGCGCCGCAGCCGCAGCATCGCCCCGTTGACATAGATGCCGTAGGGCGCCAGCCGCCCCTGCAGCAGCGGGCGCAGCGCCAGCGTGCTTTCCACGTCCGACAGCAGCACCTCGGCCCCCGCCCGGTCCCGCAGGCGGAGGTCGCGCAGGTGGAAACGCGGCTGCCAGTCGTCCGTCACCACGAGGTCGAGCCCGGCAATCTCCACATGGGCGCCCAGCAGGCCGGCGTTGATCTTCTGCTCGATCCGTGCCTCGACCCAGGGCGGCACGTCCATCGTGCGCCCGCGGGTCAGCAGCAGGCCCACCAGCACCGCAAGGACGCACAGCGAGACGACGAGACAGCCCGCGCCCACGCCGCGCAGGGCCTTGCGGCCCCGCGATCTGCGGGGGCGGCTCGTCTCGTCGGGGGTCTGCTCCGGCGCCGGCGGCGGGGCCTGTGTCATCTCTGTTCGCTCTGCGGCGGGGTCGGTCATGGGACGAGGGTGTTCATGAGGACGGGCGCACCTTCTGGTGCAACCGCTCTTTTCTCTCGCCACATGCAGCTTAATATCCTCCTCACATGGACGATACAGGAAAGGCAATCGCAATGCCCGACGTCGGCGAAAACGCTCCGGATTTCACCCTCCCCAAGGCCGGAGGCGGCGAGGTGACGCTCTCGGGGCTGAAGCCCGCACCGGTGGTGCTCTTCTTCTACCCGCGCGACGACACGCCGGGCTGCACCACTGAGAACAAGGATTTCACCGCCATGAAGGCGGAGTTCGAGGCCGCGGGTGCCCAGCTTCTGGGCGTCAGCAAGGACAGCGTCGCCAGCCACGAGAAGTTCGTGACCAAGCACGAGCTGGCCACCACGCTGCTGTCGGACGAGAACGGCACCGTCTGCGAGGACTACGGCGTCTGGGGCGAGAAGAAGATGTACGGCAAGACCTTCATGGGCATCACCCGCGCCACCTTCCTGATCGACGGCGAGGGCAAGATCGCCAGGGCCTGGCCCAAGGTGAAGGTCCCCGGCCACGCCGAGGAGGTGCTGGAGGCCGTCAAGGCGCTCTGACCGCAGGGGCACCGCCCCCGAGGGTGCGGGCTGGCAGAGCCCGCCCCGCCCGTGGTAGCCTCCCGCGACTTGGAAACATCAAAGACCGGGACGCCACGTGACCGACCTGCCCAAACCGCTGGCCGAAATGGCCGTCGACGTTCTGACCACCGCCGGTGGGCGGGAGAAGACCGCGCTCTCGCATGAATATGCCGCCCTCTGGCGGGCCGCCCGCGAGGACGGCGGCACCCCGCCCGTGGGCACGGCCAACCCGCCGATGCGCCCCTCGCGGCCCGACAGGCCCGAGTTGCTGGACCCGCGCGAGGTGCCCCGCCGCCGCCCCGGCACGCCCGAGGGGCGCCGCGCGATCCTCCATGCGGTGGCGCATATCGAGTTGAACGCCGTCGACCTGCACTGGGACATCATCGCCCGCTTCGGCCACGTTCCCATGCCGCTCGGTTTCTACGACGACTGGGTCAAGGCGGCGGACGAGGAGAGCAAGCACTTCAACCTGATGTGCGACTGCCTCGAGGCGAACGGTTCGCACTACGGCGCCCTGCCCGCCCACGCCGGCATGTGGCGCGCCGCCGAGGGCACGGCGGAGGACATCTTCGGCCGTCTCGCCGTGGTGCCCATGGTGCTGGAGGCGCGCGGCCTCGACGTGACGCCGGGAATGATCGAGATCTTCCGCAAGGCCGGTGACGACGGCGCGATCGCGGCGCTGGAGACGATCTATGCCGAGGAGGTCGGCCACGTCGCCTATGGCTCCAAGTGGTTCCACTTCCTCTGCGGCCGCGAGAACCGCGACCCGCAGCCGTTCTTCCACGAACTGGTCCGGAAATACTTCCACGGACCGCTCCGCCCGCCCTTCAACGAGGAGAAACGGGCCGAAGCCGGGCTGCCGCCAGACTTTTACTGGCCGTTAACCGAAAACCTCTCCTGACCGGCGCCAAGACCTAATTTTCGCCGATTCACAAGAGGATCGTCGGCAAGTTCCCGCCCAATCGGCAAGATTCCGTGCAGTGTTGCGAATCGGCCTCTCAAAATTCTTGCCCGGTGCCGGAGGGGCCGGTAAACCCTTCGGAAACGTCTCGTTGGGGTAATTTGAGGCGTCTTGGGATGGGACTAAAGGGACACGTCTTCGTGAGAACACGTCTTGCAATTCGCATGCACGCTCTGCTCGAGCGTCACTTTCCGGAACGCCGACTTTTCCTTCGCTCCGACACGGACACGCGGTTCATCCGTCTGAAGCCCGGCACGCAGCTGATGGCCTTTGCCGGGGGCGCCGCGGTCGTCGCCTGGGCGATCATCGCCACGGCGATCCTGCTGATGGACAGCATCGGCTCCGGCAACTACCGCGACCAGGCGATGCGCGATCAGACGATCTACCAGGAACGCCTGAACGCCATGGCCGAGGACCGCGATGCCCGCGCTGACGAGGCGCTCGCCGCGCAGGACCGCTTCACCTCCGCCCTCGACCAGATTTCCGTGATGCAGTCCCAGCTGCTCGCCTCCGAAACCCGCCTGCGGGAGCTCGAGACCGGGATCGGCGTGATCCAGTCCACGCTGCGCAAGACCGTCAAGGAACGCGACACCGCACGCGACGAGGCCGCCCAGCTGAAGCTGACCATGGCCGAGGCCGGTGGCGGCGCAGGTGGCAAGGGCGCGCCGGACGACGCGACCATGTCCTTCCTGACCTCCGCCCTCGCCGATACCGCGGTGGAGCGCGACACGATTTCCAACGATGCACAGGACGCCCTGCTGGCCGCCGACGAGATGGCCACCGAACTGGCCCTGATGCGCGACCAGAACGACGCCATCTTCCGCCAGCTGGAAGAGGCGATGACCGTCTCGATCGCGCCGCTCGACAAGATGTTCCGCAACGCGGGCATGAACACCGACAGCATCATCAACCAGGTCCGTCGCGGCTATTCCGGCCAGGGCGGCCCGCTGACGCCGATCTCGCTCTCGACCATGGGCGAGGAGCCCTCGCCCGACGCCGCGCGCGCGAACCGGATCCTCAACCAGCTCGACCGGCTGAACCTCTACCGCATCGCCGCCGAGAAAGCGCCTTTCGCCAACCCGGTGCATGCCAACTACCGCTTCACCTCCAACTTCGGCTACCGCCGCGACCCCAAGACCGGCGGCCGCCGGATGCACGCGGGCGTCGACTTCGCGGGCCCCGTGGGCACGCCGCTCTATGCCACCGCTGACGGTGTCGTGATTCACGCCGGCTGGTCTTCGGGTTATGGTCGCCTCGTGAAGATCCAGCATGAGTTCGGAATCGAGACGCGCTATGCCCACATGAGCCGTATCCGGGTCCAGAAGGGACAAAGGGTCTCGCGCGGGGACCGTATCGGTGATATGGGGGCATCCGGGCGTGTGACCGGCCCGCATCTGCACTACGAGGTGCGCATTGGCGGTAAAGCCATCAATCCGATGACATATATCAAGGCAGCGAGAGATGTTTTCTAAGAGCAAAATCCAAGAGCCCGGCCCGAAAGCCACTGAAGGTGCCACTCCGGCTGCCTCGGAAGCGCCCGCGCCCAAGCCTGCACCGACCTCCGACTACAAGCCCACCGCGCCCAAGGCCAAGCCGCCGGCATCGGTGCTCTCCTCGGACCTGAACATCACCGGCAACCTCAAGACCACCGGCGACATCCAGGTCGAGGGCACGATTGACGGCGACATCCGCGCCCACCTGCTGACCATCGGCGAAGGCGCCACGATCCGCGGTGAAGTCACCGCCGACGACGTGGTGATCAACGGCCGCATCATCGGTCGCGTGCGCGGCATCAAGGTGCGCCTGACCTCCACCGCCCGGGTGGAAGGCGACATCATCCACAAGACGATCGCCATCGAAAGCGGCGCCCACTTCGAAGGCTCGGTCCAGCGTCAGGACGATCCGCTTTCGGCCAAGGGCAAGGCACCCGCTGCCCCGGCAGCGCCCAAGCCCGCCGGTGGCCAGGCCTGATCAGGTCCGACAGTTCGCATACGGAAGGCCGGGGAGACCCGGCCTTTTTTGTTGCGCAGTGGGAGGCCTTCTCCGGCGGGGCGGTCAGCGACGGCGCGCCCGCTCTCGGCGGAGGCATGGCCCGCAAATAGGTCCGACATCGCTCTGCGCGGACCAAATTCGCAACCCCGGCCCAAACCGCCCCGCGACCCGCAACATTTTCCCGCAGGCCGCAGCCAAGGCGGACGGCTTTCCCCCGCGCGCCATACCGCGCCGCACGTAACACCCTTGCCAGACGCGCGCTGCCCCGCCACATATCAGGCATGACCACCACCCTGCCCCCCCTCGCCGACGGCTGGCCGGAGCTCTCGCCCGGCTGGGTCTGGCTCTGCGGTGCGGGCCCCGGCGATCCGGGGCTGCTGACGCTTCACGCCCTCAACGCCCTGCGCCAGGCGGAGGTCGTCGTCTACGATGCGCTCGTCCACGAGGAGATCCTCGCTTGGGCCCCGCAGGCCGAGATGATCTATGCCGGCAAGCGCGGCGGCAAGCCCTCGGCCAAGCAGAGGGACATCTCGCTCCGCCTCGTCGACCTGGCGCGCGCGGGCAAGCGGGTGCTGCGGCTCAAGGGCGGCGATCCCTTCGTCTTTGGACGCGGCGGTGAAGAGGCGCAGACCCTCGTCCAGCACGGCGTGCCGGTGCGGATCATTCCCGGCATCAGCGCAGGTATAGGCGGGCTGGCCTACGCGGGCATCCCCGTCACCCACCGCGACGTGAACCAGTCCGTCACCTTCGTCACCGGGCACGACCAGACCGGCGCCGCCACCGGCTCGCTGAACTGGCAGGCGATCTCGGACGGCAGCCAGGTGATCGTGATCTACATGGGCATGAAACACGCCCAGCATATCGCCACCGAACTGCTCGCCGCGGGCCGTGATCCGCAGGAGCCGGTGGCCGTCGTCTCGCAGGCCACCACGCCCGACCAGCGGGTGCTGGAAAGCACGCTCTCCACCCTCGTGGCCGATATCGAGGCCGCCGGGATGGAGCCGCCCGCGATCCTCTGCGTCGGCAAATCCGTCCTGATGCGCCAAGTGCTTGACTGGCAGGGGATGCTCCGCGGCGAGCCGCCCCGCAACCTCGATCCCCTCGGACGCGGAAAGCCTGCCGAAGTCACGTAAGTGACAGGATCATACGTGCATAAATGAACCTTTTGTCATCTTGCCTGCCCCAAGGGCGGGCACTACGGCAGAGGGCATGAGCAGCACCACCTACATCCCCGACGATTCCCGCGCCCGGCGCAATGTCGTGATCCTCGTGATGGCGCAGGCCATCATGGGCGCGCAGATGCCGATGATCTTCACCATCGGCGGGCTGGCCGGGCAGTCGCTGGCCTCCAACCCCTGTTTCGCGACCCTGCCGATCACGATGATCGTCCTGGGCTCGATGCTGACCGCGACACCGATTTCCGCGATCATGCAGAAATACGGGCGCAAGGCCGGGTTCTTCCTCGGCGCGGGCGGCGGGGTGCTGGGCTCGGTCATCGGGGCCTACGGGCTCTACTCCGGTTCCTTCGGGATCTACATCCTCGGCTCGCTCTTCACCGGCATCTACATGTCCGCGCAGGGCTTCTACCGCTTCGCCGCGACGGATACCGCCAGCGAGAGCTTCCGCCCCAAGGCGATCTCCTACGTGATGGCGGGCGGGCTGCTGGCCGCGATCATCGGGCCACAGCTGGTCAAGGTGACCTCCGAGGCGCTGGTGATCCCCTTCCTCGGCACCTACCTCGCCGTGATCGCGATCAACGTCTTCGGTTCGCTGCTCTTCACCTTCCTCGACATTCCCAAGCCGCCCAAGCCCGCCGCCGACGCCCCCGCGGGCCGGACCCGGCGCGAGCTGCTGGCCGAGCCCAAGATCGCCGTGGCAATCATCGTGGCCATGGTTTCTTATGCGCTGATGAACCTCGTGATGACCTCGACGCCGCTGGCCGTCGTGGGCTGCGGTTTCCAGCAGGGCGACGCGGCGAATGTGGTCTCCTCGCACGTGCTGGCGATGTATATCCCGTCCTTCTTCACCGGCCACCTGATCAACCGCTTCGGCGTGCGCAAGATCATGGCCAGCGGGCTCGTCATCCTCGCCGGGGCCGCCGTGGTGGCGCTGGAGGGGGTCGAGCTGGAGAACTTCTTCGGCGCGCTGATCCTGCTGGGCATCGGCTGGAACTTCGGCTTCATCGGGGCGACGACCATGCTGGCGGGCGCCTACAAGCCCGAGGAGCGAGGCCGGGTGCAGGGCCTCAACGACCTCATCGTCTTCGGCGGCGTGACGCTGGCCTCCTTCTCCTCCGGCGGGTTGATGAACTGCTCGGGCGGCTCTCCCGTGGATGGCTGGAACGCGGTCAACATGGCCATGGCACCGATGCTGATGCTGGCGGGCGGCGCGCTGATCTGGCTGGCCTTCCGGCCCAAGTCGCTCTGAGGACGCGCCGGGGCGGACGCCCCGGCACCCCGTGATCCTGCTCAGAAGGTCTTCTTGAACCCCACGTGGCTGGGCGCATAGCCCAGTCTCTCGTAGAAGCGATGCGCGTCCTTGCGGGCGTTGTTCGAGGTGAACTGCACCAGTGCCGCGCCCGCGTCCCGGGCCCGCCGGTCCACGTCCTCCATCAGCGCCTGCCCCAGCTTCTGGCCGCGCATCTTCGAGGCCACGCGCACCGCCTCCAGCTGGGCCCGGGTCGAGGCCATGAGCGAGAGGTTCGCGATGATGGTCAGCTGGTAGCAGGCGACGACCTCGCCCCCGCTCTCGCCCACGTAGACCCGGTTGTGGGGCTGCGCGAGGATCGCCTCGAAGGCCGCGGCATAGACCTCCGGTTCCGCATTCTCGCGCTGCGCGCCCAGCAGGTCCTCGGCGAGGAGGGCGACGATGGCGGGCACGTCGGCGGCGGTGGCCTCGCGGAAGGTGACGGGGGGCGTGGTCATGGGCGGCATCCTTCTGTGGTGGGCTATCGGTGGCACGGCAGAGCAGGGTTGTCACGCGCTATACGGTGGCGAAGCGCCGGCGGCGTTGAAGATGCCCCGCAATAGCGCAGGCCCCTGCCGGAGAGAGGGCCGCGCCCGGGCAGTCGTTGCCTTCAGGGCTGGATGAGCCGCATGTCCTTTCCGCTTGCCAGCCTCCCCCTCAGGCCACGTGGGGTTTCCAAATGCATGCCGAGACCGCCCGCCGCCGCGAACATGACCGCAACAGAGGGCCGCGCCCGTCCCGTGGCCGGAGGGCGTCTTGCAAAGGCTCCGGCGGAGCCTTTGAGCCCGCAGGGGGCGACAGCCACGGAAGCGCAAAGCGCGCCCGCCCAAGGGGCGGGACGGGCGCGGCCCGGACGCGGGGCGTCCGGGCGGGTATTCTCATCAGGAACGGAAAAGCCGCCAAAGGTTTCCCCGTGGCGGCTCGCTGGCTTGATCTCGTCAGGGCGCCCCCGCCTCATGGCAGGTGATAGAGCCACTCCCGCGTCTCGAATTTCTCGGCCGCCAGACCCTCGGCCTTGGCATATTCCTCGGCCGTGATCGCCCCTGCGCCACCGCCGTAGAGGTCGTGGAACGTCGCCTTCATCCGCTCGATCACATCGCGCCGCTCCATCCCGGTCTGGCTGCGCACCGGGTCCACCCGCTTCGCCGCCGAGGTGATCCCCTTGTCCGAGATCTTCTCGCGCCCGATCCGCAGGACCTGCGTCATCACGTCGGCATCCATGTCATAGGCCATGGTCACGTGATGCAGCACAGTGCCCCCGGCATAGCGCTTCTGCGCCGCGCCGCCGATCTTGCCCTTGGAGGAGGTGATGTCGTTCAGGGGCTTGTAGACCGCGTCGATCCCCAGATCGTTCAGCGCCTTCAGCACCCATTGGTCGAGGAAGGCATAGGAGGCCCCGAAGTCCATGTCCGAGACCAGCTCCCCCGGCGCATAGAGCGAATAGGTGATGGTCGCGCCCGGCTCCACCAGCATGGCCCCGCCACCGGTCACCCGGCGTACGATCCCGATGCCAAGCCGCGCGGCAGCCTCCTCGTCGACCTCGTTCTTCACCGACTGGAAGTTGCCGATCACCACCGCGGGCCGCTCCCATTCCCAGAAGCGCAGGGTCGGCCCGCGCCGCCCCGCGGCGACCTCGCGCGCCAGAACGTCATCGAGCGCCAGATGCATCGCCGGGCTCACCGCCTCGCTGTCGATCACCTGCCATTCGAAATCACGCCACGACTTGCTGACGCCAAGCGCCCGGCGCACGGCGATGGCGATCGCGTGGGCCGAGAAGCCCATCAGCGCCGCACCGGGGCGCAGGCCCCGCGTCACCGCCGCCTCGATCCCCTCGGGTGCGGTCTCCGCCGGCAACCCGTTCAGCGCGGCGCGGATATCGTCGAGCGCCTCGGGCGGTTCGAGGAAGAAATCCCCGGTGATCTGCACCTCCGCCAGCTTGCCGTCGCGGACCTCCAGATCCGCCACCACCAGCTTGCCGCCGTGAACCTTGTATTCGCCGTGCATCCGCCTGCTCCTTGCCCGTATAAGTGTCCGCCTGAGTGTCCGTCTGACTATCCATCTGCCCACCGGCCTGTCGGCCGGTCGGCGGCCCCGTCGGCGCGCCGACACCCGCGCATCCGGGGCCCATTGTCCCGCGTCTCGCCGCCCCCTGCGCTACCAGCGCCCGGTGGCCACCCGCCACGCCAGCCCGGCCCGCGCCCGGAACGGCCGCTCGGCGATGGCGCCCGCCGCCACGTCCCCGGGCCGCGCGCGCACCTGCCGCAGCACCGCCTCCGCCGCGCCCACGCCCGCAAGCGCCGGACGCGCCTCGGGCGCGACCTGCGCCCGCCCGGCCCGCGCCCGTTTCAACCGCTTCAGCCCCTCGTCCGCCAGGTCGCGCACCGCGTGGGCACGCCCGTCCGGCAGGGGCCGCTTGCCCGCCGCCTCGAGATCCGGGATCGCCCGGAACCAGTTCGCCAGCCCGAGGGCAAAGCCCGCATCCCGCGCCACCGCCTCGTCCACGGGGCCAAGCGCCCGGGCCGCCACGTAGGTCAGGTGCCCGCTGGTTGCGTCGAGGTAGGCGGTGAAGGCCGCGCCGTCGGCAAAGGGCTCGCTCTCGATGTCCCACCGCCGCGCGGCGACCAGCCCGTCGAGCAGCCCTGCGCCCTCCGCATCCAGCACCAGAGCAAGTGGGGTCACGACCTCGTGGCGCCGCACGAACCCGCCCGAGGCGATCTCCTCCAGCGCGTCGCGCCACCACTGCAGGCGCATCTCGGCGATCATCGGCTCCTTGGTCACCCAGGGCGCGCGACTGACCTCGATATTGAAGGCATAGAGCGGGAAGAGCACGGCGCGCGCGGCCACCGGCGCGGCCATGGCCACGCGGAACCGCTCCGCATCGCCCCGCTCCACGAGCGCGGCACAGGCGGTCAGATCCTCGGAAAACCCGCTGGCGGTTTCGGACTTGGGTTCTGACACGCGCGCGGACCTCCGGATGGCTGTCGCGGGCGCCAGTCGCGCCCGCCTTGGCCGTCAGATAGCCCCTGCGGCGGGCGGGGAAAACCCCCGCCCCGCAGGAGACCCTGCACAAGGGCCCCTGCGCAGGTGCCTATTCCGCCGCCCGCGCCGCCGTGCAGTCGCGCATCAGCTTCCAGCGCACCGCGTCCAGCAGCGCCTCGAAGGAGGCATCGACGATGTTGGCCGAGACCCCCACCGTCGACCACCGCCGCCCCGCGCCATCCTCGCTGTCGATGATGACCCGCGTCACGGCCTCGGTGCCGCCCTGGGTGATGCGCACCTTGAAGTCGACGAGCCGCATGTCGTCGATCACCGCCTGGTAGCGGCCCAGGTCCTTCGACAGCGCCTTGGAGAGCGCGTTGACCGGCCCCCGGTCGGTGCCCATCTCGTCGAGGCTCTCTGAGACCGAGAGCAGCTTCTCGCCGTCGATCCAGACCACCACGACCGCCTCGGAGAGCGTGACCACGCGGCCCTTGTCGTCGCGCCGCCGCTCCACGGTCACCTTGTAGCGTTCCACGTCGAAGAAGGCGGGCGCCTGCCCCAGTTCGCCCCGCGCCAACAGCTCGAAGCTCGCCTGCGCGCTGTCGTAGGTATAGCCCTGGTCCTCGCGCGCCTTGACCTCGGTCAGGATCCGCCCGAGCGCCGGATCGCCCTTCTCCACGACGATGCCCGCATCGGCCAGCCGGGCGCGCAGGTTGCTCTGCCCGGCCTGGTTCGACATCGGGATGATGCGCTCATTGCCCACCAGCCCCGGGTCGATATGTTCGTAGGTCGAGGGGTCCTTGATGATCGCGCTCGCATGAAGCCCTGCCTTGTGGGCAAAGGCCGAGGAGCCGACGAAGGGCGCCTGTTTCACCGGCACGCGGTTCAGAATGTCATCCAACTGCCGCGACAGCAGCGTCAGCCCCTGCAACGCCGCGCGGCTCACCCCGGTCTCGAAGCGGCTGGCATAGGGCTCCTTCAGCGCCAGCGTGGCGATCAGCGTCACGAGGTTGGCGTTGCCACAACGCTCGCCCAGGCCGTTCAGCGTGCCCTGGATCTGGCGCGCGCCCGCATCCACCGCCGCCAGCGACCCCGCCACCGCATTGGCGGTGTCATTGTGGGTGTGGATGCCCAGCCGGTCGCCGGGAATACCCGCCGCGATCACCTCCGACACGATCTGCCCGATCTCCGCGGGCAGCGTGCCGCCATTGGTATCACACAGCACGATCCACCGCGCCCCCGCCGCTTCCGCCGCCCGCAGGCAGGTGAGGGCGTAGTCCCGGTTGGCCTTCCAGCCGTCAAAGAAATGCTCCGCGTCGAACAGCGCCTCGCGCCCCTGCGCCACGATATGCGCGATGGAGGCGCGGATGTTCTCGACATTCTCCTCCAGCGCGATCCCCAGCGCCGCGGTGACGTGGAAATCGTGGGTCTTGCCCACGAGACAGACCGAGCCCGTGCCCGCGTTCATCACCGCCGCCAGCACCTCGTCATTGGCGGCAGAGCGCCCGGCCCGCTTGGTCATGCCGAAGGCCGTCATCCGCGCCCGCGTCTCGGGCGCCACGTCGAAGAACGCGCTGTCGGTCGGGTTCGCCCCGGGCCAGCCGCCCTCGATGTAATCGACGCCCAGCCGGTCCAGCGCCTCGGCGATACGGATCTTCTCCGGCGTCGAGAACTGCACCCCCTGGGTCTGCTGTCCATCCCGCAGCGTCGTATCGTAAAGCCAGAGCCTCTCCCGCATCACGCACCCCTCCCATCCAGTGTTTCAAAATATCCTCGGGGGGAATTGGACCGCAGCGCGGTCCAAGGGGGGCAGACAGCCCCCCGCCCCGCCCGCCGCAGGCGCATCCCCCCGGCCATGATCACAGCCCGTCCAGCTTCGCCGGATCGAAGCCCGCACCGGGCACCAGCTCGACACCCGCCTTGGACATCCGCACCTCGACCCCCGCCGCGATCAGCGCCGCCTTGAGCGCATCGACAGGGGCGAAGTCCTTGGTCTCCATCGCGGTTGCCCGCAGCGTTTCAAGTTTTTTCTTGAACGGCTGAAGCTCGAAGAGCGCCTCAATATCCTGATGCAGGCCGTTCTCCCATTTCTCGGCAAGTCCCATCAATTTGAGGCCGGCATAAAGCTGCTCAAGCTGGTTGTTTCTCGACAAGGCATGAAGCCTTGAGATCGCAAGAGGTGTATTAAGGTCGTCACGCAGTGCGGCCAGAACACTATCCGGTTCTTCTGACAACCTAGCTGTGCTTTCAACTCCAACAAGCTGAGACCGCCACTTACGCAGCACCGCCTCCGCCTCGCCCGCCTTCTTCGCGGTCCAGTCCATCGGCTTGCCGTAATGCGTCCCCAGGAACACAAACCGGATCACCTCGCCCGGCACGCCCTGATCCAGCAGATCCCGCACCGTGAAGAAGTTGCCCAGCGACTTGGACATCTTCTTGCCCTCGACCTGCAGCATCTCGTTGTGCAGCCAGTAGCGCGCGAACTGCCCCTCCGGGTGGGCGCAGCAGCTCTGCGCGATCTCGTTCTCGTGGTGCGGGAACTGCAGGTCGTTGCCGCCTCCGTGGATGTCGAAGGAGGCGCCGAGCAGCTCGTAGCTCATGGCCGAGCATTCGATGTGCCAGCCCGGACGCCCCCGGCCCCAGGGGCTGTCCCAGCCCGGCAGGTCATCGGACGAGGGCTTCCACAGCACGAAATCCATCGGGTTGCGCTTGTAGGGCGCGACCTCGACCCGGGCGCCCGCGATCATGTCATCCACCGACCGGCCCGACAGCGCACCATAGGCCTTGTAGCTTTCGACCGAGAAGAGGACGTGGCCCTCGGCGGCATAGGCGTGGCCCTTCTCGATCAGGTCCGCGATCATGGCGACCATCTGGCCGATGAAGGCGGTGGCGCGGGGCTCCTGCGTGGGGCGCAGGGTGCCGAGCGCATCCATGTCCTGATGATACCAGGAGATCGTCTCCTCGGTCCGCTCGGCGATCAGCTCTTCCAGCGTGCCCGCCGCCCCCGCTTCCTTGCGCGCAAGGGCGGTGGCGTTGATCTTGTCGTCCACGTCGGTGAAGTTGCGCACGTAGGTGACGTGGTCGCCGCCGTAGACGTGGCGCAGCAGGCGGTAGAGCGTGTCGAAGACCACCACGGGCCGTGCATTGCCGAGGTGCGCCCGGTCATAGACCGTCGGCCCGCAGACATACATGCGGACATTCTCCGGGTCGATCGGGACGAAGTCCTCCTTCGCCCGCGACTTGGAATTGTGCAGCCGGATCAGGGTCTCGGACATAGGATCTCACTCCTCAGCGTCACTCGCGCCGCGGGCTCGTCAGGATCGTTGGGAAGGGGAACGATGCGTTGGCCCGCGTGACGATGTCAGCAGGTAATAATGCAGCAGATGATGATGCGGGCGTCGTTCATGGTCCCGGGGCTTAGCCCATTGCACCCCGTCTGCCAAGTCCCTATGTCCCCACCACCCCCCGGAGGCCCGCGCATGGACCGTGAGCCCTCCCCCGCCGAGAGTGAAAATCGGCGCATTTTTCAGGGAACGGGGTGCTTGACACAGAAGTCCGCGCTGCCTAACTCTCCGCCATTAGCACTCGCCACCGGTGAGTGATAATGACCGAAGGGGCCCTGCCCCGGCCGGTCAAGGGAGTAACCTGTGAGCCAAGGAGCCTCAGAGATGGCATTCAAACCGCTTCATGACCGCGTTGTGGTCAAGCGCGTCGAGAGCGAAGCTAAAACCGCCGGCGGCCTGATCATCCCCGACAGCGCGAAAGAGAAACCCGCAGAAGGCGAAATCATCGCCGTGGGTGAAGGCGCGCGCAAGGACAGCGGCGAACTGATCACGATGTCCGTGAAAGAAGGCGACAAGGTCCTGTTCGGCAAATGGTCGGGCACCGAGATCACGCTAGACGGCCAGGAACTGCTGATCATGAAGGAAAGCGACATCCTGGGCATCATCGCCTGATCTCGCCTTTTCTCCATCCACCCCATTTTGAGGAGTGAGCCACATGGCTAAGGAAGTGAAATTCGACACGGACGCACGGAACAAGATGCTCAAGGGCGTCAACATCCTGGCAGACGCCGTGAAAGTGACCCTCGGCCCCAAAGGCCGTAACGTTGTTCTGGACAAGTCCTTCGGCGCCCCGCGCATCACCAAGGACGGTGTCTCGGTCGCCAAGGAAATCGAACTGGAAGACAAGTTCGAGAACATGGGCGCCCAGATGGTGAAGGAAGTTGCTTCCCGCACCAACGACGAAGCCGGCGACGGCACCACCACCGCAACCGTGCTGGCGCAAGCCATCGTCAAAGAGGGCATGAAAGCTGTCGCAGCTGGCATGAACCCGATGGACCTGAAGCGCGGCATCGACATGGCAACCGCCAAGGTCGTGGCAGCGATCAAGGCCGCTGCACGCCCCGTGAACGACTCCGCTGAAGTCGCTCAGGTCGGCACCATCTCCGCGAACGGCGAAGCCGAAATCGGCCGTCAGATCGCAGATGCGATGCAGAAAGTCGGCAACGAAGGCGTCATCACCGTCGAAGAGAACAAAGGCCTCGAGACCGAGACCGACGTCGTCGAAGGCATGCAGTTCGACCGCGGCTACCTGTCGCCCTACTTCGTCACCAACCCCGACAAGATGGTCGCGGAGCTGGATGACTGCATGATCCTGCTGCACGAGAAGAAACTCTCGTCGCTGCAGCCGCTGGTTCCCCTGCTGGAGCAAGTGATCCAGTCGCAGAAGCCGCTGCTGATCATCGCGGAAGACGTCGAAGGCGAAGCGCTCGCGACCCTCGTGGTCAACAAGCTGCGCGGCGGCCTGAAGATCGCAGCCGTGAAAGCACCGGGCTTCGGCGATCGCCGCAAGGCCATGCTGCAGGACATCGCGATCCTGACCGGCGGCCAGGTGATCTCGGAAGACCTCGGCATGAAGCTCGAGTCCGTGACCATGGACATGCTGGGCACCGCCAAGACGGTCACCATCACCAAGGACGAAACCACCATCGTGGACGGCCATGGCGAGAAAGCCGAGATCGAGGCACGCGTTTCGCAGATCCGCACGCAGATCGAAGAAACCACCTCGGACTACGACCGTGAGAAGCTGCAAGAGCGCGTTGCCAAACTGGCAGGCGGTGTTGCTGTCATCCGCGTCGGCGGCCTGACCGAAGTCGAAGTGAAAGAGCGCAAGGACCGCGTCGATGACGCCCTGAACGCAACCCGCGCGGCCGTTCAAGAAGGCATCGTGGTCGGCGGTGGCGTTGCCCTGGTTCAGGGTGCCAAGGCGCTGGAAGGCGTCGAAGGCGCGAACGCGGATCAGAACGCCGGCGTGACCATCGTGCGCAAGGCGCTCGAAGCTCCGCTGCGTCAGATCGCACAGAACGCCGGTGTCGACGGTTCCGTCGTGGCTGGCAAGGTCCGTGAATCCGACGACCTGAAGTTCGGCTACAACGCTCAGACCGACGAATATGGCGACATGTTCAAGTTCGGCGTGATCGACCCCGCCAAAGTGGTCCGTACCGCTCTGGAAGACGCAGCTTCGGTTGCCGGTCTGCTGATCACCACCGAAGCCATGGTTGCCGACAAGCCCGAGCCGAAAGGCGCAGGCGGCGGCATGCCCGACATGGGCGGCATGGGCGGCATGGGCGGCATGATGTAATCTGCCGATCCACCCGGATTGGGAAAGGGGTCCTTCGGGGCCCCTTTCTTTTTGCGCCCCCACCTGTCGCGCGCGCCCGCCCGGGCCGCGCGTCGCGCGGCAGAGGCCCTGCATTGGCGCTGCATTGGCCCTGCGCTCGCCCCGCATTGACCCTGCACTGCCCCCCTGCAATGGCCCTGCGCCCGCCCCGTCCACGCTCGAACCCGGCCCCGGCTCTTCCCCGGCGCAGGCGACGCTCATGGGACGCATGCCGCCGAAAAGTGCCACGCTACCAAATATTTGCTTGCATCGCGCCGCGATGCAGCGACACTGTCATGACATCGTCACATCCCCCATTCCGGGCCCGTTTAGGCCCCAACCGGCACCCGTCCACAGGCACATGCTTCTCAGATTTGTCCTCCCCGAAGACCGCGATACGATCAGCGAGGTGCTGACCGAAGCCTTCAAGGGCGATGCGGAGGCGCGACTGGTTTCGACCCTGCGCAACAGCGGCGACATGGCGCTGGAGCTGGTGGCGATCATGGACCGCAAGATCGTGGGCTACGTGGGCTTTGCCCGGCACTACCAGCCGCGCGGCTGGTATTCGCTTTCGCCGGTGGCCGTGCGCCCGCGCTACCAGCGCCGCGGCATCGGGGCCGAGTTGATCCGCTACGGGCTCGATTACGCCCGTCAGGCGCGTACGCCCGCCGTGACCGTGCTCGGCGATCTCGCCTATTACCGGCGCTTCGGCTTCACCCACAAGGCGGCCGAGAATCTCTCGACCCCCTACCCCTCGGAACACACCGGCCTCTATCCCATCGCCCCCGGCACCGCCGGAACCAAGGCGGAACTGGTCTACGCCGACGCCTTCAGCCGTTTCTGAGGCTTCCGCCGCGCGGCCTCAGCGCCTATGACGCGGGTATGTCTGCTGCCGCCCCCCTTCCCCCGCTCGCGCCTTTCCACATCACCGGTGCCGAGGTGCTGCACCCCGCCGGTCCCGGCGCGGCGCCCCTTGGCGTGAGCGGCGAGCGGATCGTCGAGGGGGCGCCGGGCCGTGCTGTCGACCTGACGGGCTGGTGCGTGCTGCCCGGGATCGTCGATCCCCATGGCGACGGCTTCGAACGCCATCTCGCCCCCCGGCGCGGCGCGCTCAAGGATATCGACTCGGGCCTCTTTGCCGCGGAGGCGGAGCTGGCCGCCAACGGGATCACCACCGCCACGCTGGCCCAGTTCTGGAGCTGGGAGGGCGGCATGCGCAGCCCCGAGTTCGCCTGCACCATGCTGGAGGCGCTGGACCGCGTGCAGCCGCAGGTCGCCACCGACCTGCGCGCGCAGCTGCGGCTGGAGGTCGGTCTGGTGGAGGATTACGCGCGGGTGCTGCAGATCATCCGGCGCCACGGGGTGCGCTACCTCGTCTTCAACGACCACCTGCCCCACGCGGCGCTGGACAAGGGCAAGCGCCCGCCCCGCCTGACCGGTCAGGCGCTGAAGAGCGGCCGCTCGCCCGAGGCACACCTGGCGCTGATGCAGACCCTCCACGAGGCGCGGGCGCAGTGGCCAGAGGCCCTCGCCCCGCTGATCGCCGCCCTGGACGCCGAGGGCGTGGCCTTGGGAAGCCATGACGACGCGACAGTCGAGGACCGCCAGACCTGGGCCGCGCGCGGCGTTCCGATTTCGGAGTTCCCCGAAACCCGCGAGGCCGCGCTTGCGGCGAAGGGCCCCGTCGTGATGGGCGCGCCCAACGTGGTGCGCGGGGGCAGCCACGCGGGCAAGATCAGCGCCTCGGACCTCGTGGCCGAGGGGCTGGTGAGCGCGCTTGCCTCCGACTACCACTACCCCGCGCCGCGGCAGGCCGCGCTCGCCCTCGCGCCCCGGCTGGGGCTGGCGGCGGCATGGGCGCTCGTCTCCTCCGGCCCGGCGGCCCTGCTCGGGCTCACGGACCGCGGCACCCTCGCCCCCGGCCTGCGCGCCGACCTCACGGTGATCGACCGCGAGACGGGCCGCGTGGGGGCGACGCTGGCCGCGGGCCGGATCACCTACCTCGCCGGGGCCGCGCCCGCCTTCCTCGCCTAGCGCTGCCCCATCGCCTTGACCCGCTCGTGACAATGGCAGGTGGTGACGTGATCGTTCACCATCCCCACCGCCTCCATGAAGGCATAGACGATCGTCGGCCCGACGAAGCGGAAGCCAGCCTTGCGCAGGTCCTTGGACATCTGCACCGAAAGCGGCGTCTGGGTCGGCACCTCCTCGCGGGAGGCATAGCCCGGCTGAAGCGGCGCGCCATCCACGTAACGCCAGAGGAACTGGTCGAAGCCCTCGCGGCCCGCGATCTCGCAATAGGCCTGCGCGTTGCCGATGGTGGCCTCGATCTTCCCGCGGTGGCGGATGATCCCGGGATTGCCCAGCAGGCGCTGCACATCCGCCTCCCCCCAGCCCGCGATGACCTCGGGCGCGAACCCGGCAAAGGCCTCGCGGAAGGCCTCCCGCTTGCGCAGGATCGTGATCCAGCTGAGCCCGGCCTGGAACCCGTCGAGGATCAGCTTCTCCCAGAGCGCCCGGGCGTCCCACTCCGGCACACCCCATTCCTCGTCATGGTAAGCTTGGTAGATCGGGTCCTGCCCCACCCAGGCACAGCGCGGCAAATCGGGGGTCTGGGACATGGCGGGCTCTCCGTCTGTGCAACAGTCTGGGAAACTGTCAGGGAAAATTAAGCAATCACGCGCAGGATGCGCCGGGTACAGATGTGCCTGAAAAATACCGGCGGGACCAGATGAGGAGGACAGGTCGTTCGGCGTGTTCGGGAGCAGCCAGTGATGCGACGCAAGGGCCTGAAACGATGGGGTCGCACTCACCGGGGCCAAGGTCGGCGGCGCGAAACCTCAGCGGGGCCACATCGTCGGCCAGATCATCGGGCCACATCGTGTGGACCCCGTCACGCGGGCCCAGTCACGCGGGCCAATTCATAGGGACCAGATCATGGGGGCCAGATCATGCAGGCAGGCCGACGGGACCTGAGGGATATACCGGCGGGCGCACGTGATCCGCTCTCCGCCGCGATCGGCGGGCGCGATGCACAGACGCTCGAGGTCGTCCGCCGCGCCGTGGCCGCGCGCGACGTGCTGCTGGCCTTCCAGCCGGTCGTCGATGCCCGCGATCCCCGGCGCGTGGCCTTCTACGAGGGGCTGATCCGCATCCTCGACCCGGAGGGCCGCCCGGTGCCCGCAGGCGATTTCCTCCCCGCGGTGGAGGCCACGCCCACGGGCCGGGAGATCGACTGCCTTGCCCTAGAGATGGGGCTGGAGGTGCTGGCGCGGCAGCCCGACATCCGCCTCTCCATCAACATGTCCGCGCGCTCCATCGGCTATCGCCGCTGGCTGCAGGTGCTGCGCGCCGGGCTGATGCGGGACGAGACGGTCGGCCCGCGCCTGATCCTCGAGATGAGCGAACCCTCGGTGATGCAGGTGCCCGAACTGGTGACCGCCTTCATGGCCGACCTGCAGCGACAGGGGATCAGCTTCGCGCTCGACGACTTCGGCACCGGGGTGACCGTGCTGCGCTACTTCCGCGATTTCCTCTTCGACATCGCCAAGATCGACGGTACCTTCGTGCGCGGCGTCGCCCGCGACGCTGACAACCAGGCGCTCGTGGGGGCGCTGATCGACGTGGCGCGCCAGTTCGACATGTTCACCGTGGCAGAGGCCGTGGAACGCGCCGCCGACGCCGCCTGGCTGAGCGAGGCCGGGGTGGACTGCCTGCAGGGCTACTACTTCGGCGCCCCCACCGTGCATCCGCCGTGGCACCTCCCGGAGGTGCGGACTGGAACCTGACAGCCGGGCTGCGGCCCGCGGCCAGTCCGGCGCGTGGCCCTGCCCCCCTGCGTGGCCCTTCCCCTGCCCCCTGCGTGGCGCGGAGACACGGCCATGGCCGGCGCCGGGACGGGGCCCCGACTGGTGGCGGAACTGCGAGGCGGGCTGCGCTCGCGACCGGGGCCATGACGGACCCTGTGACCAGGATCGTGACGGGGTTCGTGACAGGGGATCGTGACAGGGGATCGTGACAGGGGATCGTGACAGGGGTCCGGACCGCCTCAACCGGCCATCCGCCGGCCCCTCTCAACCAGCCACTCTGCGCGATATCGGCGCTCCATAACGGCACATCGCCACTGACCGTCGCCGCGCCGTCACGCGACAGGCGGTCCTTCGCCCATGGGCAGAGCCATGCACAGAGCACAATCCATACTCCACCGTAGCGACAGGATGCCCTCCGAAGAGGCGCGCACCACGGGCGCCACACCACGATCCCCCTTGTTTCAAGGACTTCCGCCCCCCCGGTCGCGCCCGCTGCCCCGCCGGGCACTCTGCACTGCGGCAAAACGCTCTGCTGCGACGCGGCCATTGTGACCCTGCGGCAGATGCACTACTCCTTGGAACAGCCGCGGGGTGGTCCGACCCGGCGTTGGCCGGACCGGGCCTTCCGCACCCAAAAGTGGAGGACCACATCATGACCAATGTCGTAATCGTCTCGGCGGGCCGTACCCCCGTCGGTTCCTTCCTCGGCTCCTTTGCCACCACGCCCGCCCATGACTTGGGCTCGGCCGTGCTCAAGGGCATCGTGGAACGCGCCGGCATCGAGCCGGGCGAAGTGTCCGAGACCATCCTCGGCCAGGTGCTGACCGCCGGTCAGGGCCAGAACCCGGCCCGTCAGGCCCACATCAACGCCGGCCTGCCGATCGAAAGCGCCGCCTGGAGCATCAACCAGGTCTGCGGCTCCGGCCTGCGCGCTGTCGCGCTCGGCGCACAGCACGTCATGCTGGGCGATGCGGATATCGTCGCCGCGGGCGGGCAGGAGAACATGTCGCTCTCGCCCCATGTCAGCCACCTGCGCGCCGGTCACAAGATGGGCGACGTCAAGTACATCGATTCGATGATCAAGGACGGCCTCTGGGATGCCTTCAACGGTTACCACATGGGCCAGACCGCCGAGAACGTCGCCGAGAAATGGCAGATCTCCCGCGAGCAGCAGGATGAATTCGCCGTCGCTTCGCAGAACAAGGCCGAGGCCGCCCAGAAAGCCGGCAAGTTCGCCGACGAGATCATCCCCTTCACCGTGAAGGGCCGCAAGGGCGACACCGTGGTCGACGCCGACGAATACATCCGTCACGGCGCCACCATCGAGGCGATGCAGAAACTGCGCCCCGCCTTCACCAAGGACGGCTCGGTCACCGCGGCCAACGCCTCGGGCATCAACGACGGCGCCGCCGCCGTGCTGCTGATGAGCGCCGAGAACGCCGAGAAGCGCGGCCTCACCCCGCTGGCCCGGATCGTCTCCTATGCCACCGCCGGGCTCGACCCGTCGATCATGGGCGTGGGCCCGATCTACGCCTCGCGCAAGGCGCTGGAGAAAGCCGGCTGGAAACCCGAGGACCTCGACCTCGTGGAGGCCAACGAGGCCTTCGCCGCACAGGCCTGCGCCGTGAACAAGGACATGGGCTGGGATCCCTCGATCGTGAACGTGAACGGCGGCGCCATCGCCATCGGCCACCCGATCGGCGCTTCGGGCTGCCGGGTCCTGAACACCCTGCTCTTCGAGATGCAGCGCCGCGACGCCAAGAAAGGCCTCGCCACGCTCTGCATCGGCGGCGGCATGGGTGTCGCCATGTGCCTCGAACGCCCCTGATCTGACGTGATGACGGGGGGCCCTGCTCCCCGTTGTTATCCCGTCGTTTCCCCGTCATTCCCCTGTCATCTCAACACCCTAGGGCATGGGGAACAGGTACGGGCCTTCGCCGGGCGGTCGTTCGCCGCCCTGCGACAAAAACCATGGCGCAAGATTATTGCGCATGCACAAGTTAATGAGTAACAGAGTTACAAGAACAATTCCCAACGGAGGAGAGAATCATGGCTCGCACAGCATTGGTCACCGGCGGATCGCGCGGGATCGGCGCAGCTATTTCGAAGGCGCTGAAGGCCAAAGGCTATAACGTCGCCGCAACCTACGCAGGCAACGACGAGGCCGCAGCCAAGTTCACCGAGGAAACCGGCATCCAGACCTACAAGTGGAACGCCGCGGACTACGAGGCCTCCAAGGCCGGGATCGAAAAGGTGGAGGCGGATCTCGGGCCGCTCGACGTGATCGTCGCCAACGCGGGCATCACCCGCGACGCGCCGTTCCACAAGATGACGCCGCAGCAGTGGCAGGAAGTCATCGACACCAACCTGACCGGCGTGTTCAACACCGTGCACCCGGCCTGGCCCGGCATGCGCGAGCGCAAGTTCGGCCGCGTCATCGTGATCTCCTCGATCAACGGTCAGAAGGGCCAGTTCGGTCAGGTGAACTATGCCGCCACCAAGGCGGGCGACCTCGGCATCGTGAAGTCGCTGGCGCAGGAAGGCGCGCGGTTCAACATCACCGCCAACGCGATCTGCCCGGGCTACATCGGCACCGACATGGTCATGGCCGTGCCCGAGAAGGTGCGCGAGGCGATCATCGGCCAGATCCCCGTGGGCCGTCTGGGCGAACCGGAAGAGATCGCGCGCTGCGTGGCCTTCCTTGCGGATGACGAGGCGGGCTTCATCACCGGTTCGACGATTTCCGCCAACGGTGGCCAGTTCTTCGTCTGATCCCGGCGGGACGACGCAGTCTTGCAGGGGCCGGTCCGAGGACCGGCCCCTTCGCGTTCCGGCCTTCGGGCCCTGCCCGGTCCGCACCCCGATGAGGGCCCCGATCCGAGCCTCGGCGCCCCCTGACCGCCAGCACCCGGAAACGCAACGGGCCACCCCGATGGGTGGCCCTGTTCCGGTCTCCGACCGTTTTGCCGACTGTGCAGTGGACTGGTCGTGCTGCGGCCTCTGCGCCGCCCCTCTTCCATCGGGTGCCAGGGCCGAGAGGGATCGGCCCTGGCAGGGTCCAAAATCGTTCTGGTCCGGCCCCGCCCGCGTCCTGCAGGCGGCGACCCCGGCGCGCGTCAAACTTGACCTTGCCGCCCCGCTTGGCGGCCGTCACCGATACCTGGCGCGCTTCGGCTGGAGAGCGGCGTTACTGCACGCTGTCGAGCCGGCTAATCTCTTCCTTCAGGCGGAGTTTCTGCTTCTTGAGTTGAGCGATCTCAAGACTGGAGACGCTCGGGGACCGCTGTGCCGTTTCCACCGCGGCCGAGAGGGATGCGTGTTTTTTCTTCAGTTCTTCCACGTGGGAACTCAAGTTCATGGACTTACTCCTCTCTGGTTGTCAGTCACATAGGACAGGTGTTCATTGCAGCACAGTTTTACAATTCTGTCACGCTGCACACGCGAAACTTTGCGTATCGTTTCTGAACCAGAGGTTTAGCCGACAGGGTCTTTCGCAGACCCGCTGTCGAACGGCAGAATCGCGCCGGTTTTCAGGATCGCCTCGGCCAGATCGGAGTAGTCCGGCCGGTCCTGCCCGTGCTGCGTGCCGCTGTGCAGCACCAGCCCCGCGTGCAGCCGGAAGGCCGCCCGCCCGTTCTTGCGCCCCCGGATCAGGAAAAGCTGGCTCTCGCGGCCCGCGCGGGGCACCAGCGGCTTGAGTTCGACCGAACCGAGGTGCGCGGTGAAGCCGGCCAGGATTTCCGGCAGCCGTTCGACCCGCTGGATGAAGGTCACGCTGCCGCCCGGGGCACAGCGCCGGGCCGCCGCGGCGACCCAGGCCTCCATCGGCGTTTCCTCGCCCATGGCGGCTTCCCGCGCGGGCACGGCGGCGCGGGTCGAGGCGTCGCGGCGGAAGTAGGGCGGATTGGCGATCACGTGGTCGAACTGGCGCTGCCGCAGGACGGCGGGCATCAGGCTCAGGTCCCCGGTGACCACCTCCATCTCCAGTCCGTTCTCGGCGGCATTGCGGGCCGCGAGTTCCGCGTGATCCTCCTGCCGCTCCAGCCCGGTCAGGTGCAGCCCCGGCACCCGCCATCCGGCGCAGAGCGCGGCAGTCCCCACCCCGCAGCCGAGGTCGAGCAGGCTCTGCCCCGGTTTCGCGGGCACCGAGGCCGCCAGCAGCACCGGATCGACGCCCGCGCGGTAGCCCCGGCGCGGCTGGTGCAGCCAGAGCGCGCCGCGGGCAGATCCGCGCAGGAACCGGTCGCGGGTCAGCTCCGCGCTGTCAGCCATCGAGGGAAATACCGTTGTCCGTCAGAACCTTGCTGGCCTCGTCGTGATCTGCCTCCGGCACCATCAGGCGCCGGGGGAGGATCCCGATAGATCCATCGAGCACGCTCATATTTACGTCCAACTCGAAGCAGTCTATACCCTCGCCCTGAAGCAGGGCCTTGGCGAAGGCGATCACCGTTGGGTCGGTCGTGCGCAGCAGCTGTTTCATACCGGGGACTTAAGGGCAGGATCGACCCGTTGTCGAGACCTGTGACGTAGAGAGTGATGGGCTTGGATCACGCCGCCACCAAACCGCATGATGCGCTCGCCGCAATTCTGGCCAGCGACATGAACGCCGTCAACACGCTGATCCGCGAGAGGATGGCTTCGCGCCATGCCCCGCGCATCCCTGAAGTCACAGCGCATCTGGTGGATGCCGGCGGCAAGCGGCTGCGGCCGATGCTGACGCTGGCAGCGGCCAATCTCTGTGGCTACACCGGCGGCTACCATGTCTGGCTGGCGGCCACGGTGGAGTTCATCCACACCGCCACCCTGCTGCATGACGACGTTGTGGACGAGAGCCAGCAGCGCCGGGGCCGTCCCACGGCGAACCTGCTCTGGGACAACCAGTCTTCCGTCCTCGTGGGCGATTATCTCTTTGCCCGCGCCTTCCAGCTGATGGTCGAACCCGGCAACCTGCGGGTGCTGGAGATCCTCTCCAACGCGGCCGCCACCATTGCCGAGGGCGAGGTGCTGCAACTGACCGCGGCGCAGGATCTCTCGACCTCCGAGGACACCTATACCCAGATCGTGCGCGGCAAGACCGCGGCGCTCTTCTCGGCCGCCACCGAATCCGGTGCCGTACTGGCCGAGGCGCCCGCCGCCCACGTCGAGGCCCTGCGGGACTACGGCGATGCACTCGGCATCGCGTTCCAGATCGCGGATGACCTGCTGGATTACGGCGGCGACAGCGCGGCCACCGGCAAGAACGTGGGCGACGACTTCCGCGAGCGCAAGGTGACCCTGCCGGTGATCCGCGCCCATGCGGCCTCCGACGCGGAGGAACGCGCCTTCTGGAGCCGCACGATCGCCAAGGGCGATCAGCAGGACGGCGACCTCGAGGAGGCGCTGCGGATCATGGCCAAGTACGATGCGCTCGGCACCACGCGGCAGACCGCGCTCGACTGGTCGGCCCGCGCCTGCGCCGCGCTGGAGGCCCTGCCGGAGAGCGAGATGCGCACCATCCTTGCCGACCTGGCCGAGTACGTGGTCGCGCGCCTGCGCTGATCTACGTCCGTCAGGACATGAAAAAAGCCGGGCCCGCGGGCCCGGCTTTTTCGTGTCTGGCGAGGGCGGTCGGGGCCCGCAGACCCCGATCTGTCCCCGACTTGGCCCCGACTTGGCTCAATACCCGCGCGAGCGGTCGACCTGGAAGCGGAACGGCTCTCCCGCCTCGCCGCGGCGGATGTTCTCGGCCAGCACCTGCGCCGCCGTGGAGGCGCGGGTTTCCGAGGCGATGTGGGGCGAGACGGTGACCTTGGGATGCGCCCAGTAGGCGTGGTCCTCGGGCAGCGGTTCGGTACGGAAGACGTCGAGCGTGGCGTGGCTCACCTGACCACTGTCGAGGGCGGCCAGCAGGGCGCTGTCGTCGATGAGCGGGCCGCGACCGGGGTTCAGGATCACCGCGCCCTCGGGCAGCAGGGCCAGCGTCTCGGCGTTCAGCAGGTTCTCGGTCTGGGGCGTGAAGGGCACCAGAAGCACCACGATCTGCGCGGTGGAGAGCGCCTGTGTCAGCCCCTCCGCCCCGTGCAGCGTGGTGATCAGGTCGCTCTCCTTCGGGCTGCGGCTCCAGCCGGTGACCGGGAAGCCGATCTTGGCGAGCGCCTCGCCGGCGGCCATGCCCAGTTCGCCGAGGCCCAGCATCGTGACCGGACGGTCCTCGGCCAGCGGCGGCACGGTGGTGTCATGGCGCCAGACGCCGTCCTGCGTGGTGATGTGGATGTCGAGGCCGAGGTGATGGCGCATGACCTGCCCCACGACCCATTCCAGCATCCCCTGCTTCAGCCCGTGGTCGACCATCCGGGTCAGCGGCTGGGTCAGCGTGGGATTGCCCACGATCGCCTCGACCCCCGCCCAGATGTTCATCACCGCCTTGCAGTTGGTGTAGGGGGTGAAATCCTGCAGCGGGCTGCCCGGCGCGTAGATGATGTAATCGACGGTCTCGGGCGCCATCTCCAGCGCGATCTCGGCCTCGATCCCCTTTTCGGCGAGGGCGGCTTTCAGGGGGGCTTCGTAGGTCGGCCAGCGGCTGTCACCGGCGGCGAAGAGGATACGCGGCATGGGGGCTCCGTTCCGTTGAGGGTCGGCGCGAGTCCTAGACCCGCCCGAAGGCGGGTTCAAGGGAGCCGGCGGTCAGCCGAGCGCCGCCAGCACGCGATTGGTGAAATCCTCGCCGCGTTTCTCGAAGCTGTCGTACTGGTCGAAGGAGGCGCAGGCCGGAGCCAGCAGCACCGTGTCGCCCGGCTGGGCCTCGGCCATGGCGCGGGCCACGGCGGTTTCCATGTCGGTGCAGACCTCGGCCTCGATGCCGGTCAGCTGGATGGCGAAATTGGCCGCCTCCCGCCCGATGACATAGGCCTTGGAGACGGAGCCGGTGTGCGGCAGCAACGGGCCGAGGCCGCCTTCCTTCTCCAGCCCGCCGCAGATCCAGCGGATGTTGTGGAAGGCCTGAAGCGCCTTGGCGGCACTGTCCACGTTGGTGGCCTTGCTGTCGTTGACATAGGCCACGCCGTCCTTCTCGGCGATGCGCTGCGAGCGGTGCGGCAGGCCGCCAAAGCTGGCGAAGGCCTCCTCGATCAGGCGCGGCGACAGGCCCAGTGTCCGGCAGGCGGCAAAGGCCGCGCAGGCGTTCTGATGATTGTGCGCCCCGGGCAGGCCCTTGACCTCGCGCAGGTCGATGGAGGCGACCTGCTTGCCCTTGCGGTATTCCGACAGGAAGCCCTTGCGCGCGAAGACCTGCCAGCCCGGCCCGGTCAGCTTGCGCGCCGAGGAGATGCGGATCACCCGGTCATCGGCAGGCGCCACGGCCAACTGGTCGGTGAGGTAGAGCCCCTCGGCCTCGTCCACGCCGATGATGGCGCGGTCCGGCCCGCCCTCGGCGAAGAGACGGCGCTTGGCGGCGAAGTAGCCGCCGATGCCGCCGTGCCGGTCGAGGTGGTCGGGCGAGAAGTTGGTGAAGACCGCCACGTCGGGCGTCAGCGCGCGGGCAAGGTCGGTCTGGTAGGAGGAGAGCTCCAGCACCACGACACCGCCATCGCCCGGCGGATCGATGTCCAGCACGCCACGGCCGATGTTCCCCGCCAGCTGGGCCTCCCGGCCTGCGTGTTCGAGGATATGGTGGATCAGCGCCGTGGTGGTGGACTTGCCGTTCGAACCGGTGATCGCGATCACCTTGGGCGGCGTGTCGTGCATCATCCACTCCCCCTGCCCCAGCGAGCGGAAGAAGAGGCCGATGTCATTGTCCACCGGCACGCCCGCCTCGTAGGCGGCGGCGATCACCGGGTTCGGCTTGGGATAGAGATGCGGGATGCCCGGCGAGACGACGAGCGTGGCAAGGCTGCCCATCTCGCGGGTCAGGTCCGCGACGGCGAAGCCCTCGGCCTCGGCCGTCTCGCGCGCGGCGGGGTTGTCGTCCCAGCACAGCGGGATCGCGCCGCCCGCGGCGAGGGCACGGGCGGTGGCGAGGCCGGAACGCCCCAGTCCAAGAACGCCCACGGTGAGACCTTGGTAACCTTGAACCGGGATCATGTCCTGCCTCCGTTCAGCGCAGTTTCAGCGTGGCGAGGCCGACCATGGCGAGGATCAGCGAGATGATCCAGAAGCGGATCACGATCTGCGGCTCGGCCCAGCCCTTCTTCTCGTAATGGTGGTGGATCGGCGCCATCAGGAAGACCCGCTTGCCGGTCCGCTTGAAGTAGAGCACCTGAATGATGACCGAGAGCGCCTCGACCACGAAGAGGCCGCCGACGATGCCGAGGACGATCTCGTGCTTGGTGGCCACCGCGATGGCGCCGATGGCCCCGCCGAGCGCGAGCGAGCCGGTGTCGCCCATGAAGACGGCGGCGGGCGGTGCGTTGTACCACAGGAAGCCGAGGCCCCCGCCCACGAGGCCCGCCACGAAGACGAGGATCTCGCCGGTGCCGGGGACGTAGTGCAGGCCGAGGTAATCCGAGAAGTCGACCCGGCCCACGGTATAGGCGATGACGCCGAGCGCCGAGGCCGCGATCATCACCGGCATGATCGCCAGCCCGTCGAGGCCATCGGTCAGGTTCACGGCATTGGCCGCGCCCACGATGACGAACATGGCGAAGGGCACGAAGAAGATGCCGAGGTGGATCAGCACGTCCTTGAAGACCGGCAGTGCCAGTTCGCCCTGCAACTCGGTCGGGTGGAACCACGTCGCCCAGACGGCGGCGATGCCCGCGATGACGAAGCCGATGGCGAGACGCGCCTTGCCGGAGACGCCCGCGGTGTTCTGCTTCGACACCTTGGCGTAGTCGTCCCAGAAGCCGACGAGGCCATAGGCCAGCGTCACGAAGAGCACCAGCAGCACGAAGGGATTGTCGAGCCGCGCCCAGAGGAGCGTCGAGGTCAGCAGCGCGCCCACGATCAGCAGGCCGCCCATGGTGGGGGTGCCCGCCTTGACGAAATGCCCTTCGGGGCCGTCGGTGCGGATCGGCTGGCCCTTGCCCTGCGTCCGGCGCAGCACGTCGATCAGCGGACGTCCGAACAGGAAGCCGAAGATCAGCGCCGTCATGAAGGCCCCGCCCGCGCGGAAGGTGATGTAGCGGAACAGGTTGAAGACGTCGCCCCCGTCAGAGAGGGCGGTCAGCCAATAGAGCATGGGGTTTGGCCTCTTTCATTGTTGGGCTGCCGGATGGCCCAATTTACGCATCGCGTCAACCACGAGGCTGACCCGGCTGTCGGCGGAGCCCTTCACCAGCACCACATCACCGGCATCAACCAGCCGACGGGCCTGTTTGGCCAATTCCGCGGCAGTTTCGACATGGCGGCCGCGGCGGGCGTAGGGCAACTGCCGGTAGAGATGTTCCGTCGCCCGGCCGACGCAATGGACGAGGTCCACCGCCGCCATGGCGGGCAGCTCGGCCAGCTGGTCCTGCGCGCGGTCCTCGGCACCGGGGACCACGTCCTCCAGCCCGCCGAGGATGGCGATCCGCCGCCCGCGCGAGAACCGGCCGAGGTGGTTGCGGGGATGCGAGGCGGCCAGCACGTCGAGCGCGGCGGCCATGCTGTCGGCATCGGCCATGCCCGCGTCGTCGATCAGGTCGAAGGAGACCGCCTCGTTCAGCACGTCGAGCAGGCGGCGCTCGCGCAGGCCCTTGCCCGGCGGCGGCGTCCAGCGGCCAAGGTCGCTCACCGCCACGGCCCGGTCGAGGTTCAGCGCAAAGGCCGTCAGCAGCACCGCCAGCCCGTCGCGGGCATAATGCCGGCCCGGCGCGGAAATCTTGTAGAGCATCCGCCCACGCCAGGCCCGGGCCTCGCAGATCGTGGCCTCCTCGGTCAGCTGGGTGCGCAGCAGGCGGTGGTGGTTGCCCGGGCCCTCGCCGAAGGTCAGGGCACGGGCCCCCTGCTCTGCCAGCCGCTCGCGCAGGACGCGGGCCTGCGGCAGGTCCCCGCTGAAGATCGCCGCCTTGCCGGGGCCGAGCGCACCAAGCGCCGTCGTCTCGGGCAGGTCGGCACTGTCGGCCCGCGTCTGCGCCCCGCGGATCGTGGTGATCACCAGCAGGTCCGGCCGCGCCAGCCCCGAGAGGGCGGCGGCACGGGCGGGATCGTCCGGGTCGATCTCCAGCAGCGCGAAATCCGTCTCGCGCGGCATATGGGCAAGGCTGAGCAGCGCGCGGATCAGCGCGGCCCCGCCGTTGACCGCCGCGCGTTCGCTTTCCACCGCGAAGACGGTGCCCTGATGGCCCAGCACCAGCGAGAGCATCCCCAGCGTCGTGGATTTGCCGACGGCGCCGGTCACCGCCACAAGCCGGGCGGAGGAGCGCGCCCGGGCGGCCCGGGCAAGGGCGAAGAGCCCGCCGATCACGTCCCGGACCACCAGCAGCGGCAGCGCGGCGGCAAGGTCGCTGGGCAGTTCGCCCGCAGCCGCCTCGCCGATCATCGCCGCAACGGCCCCGTTGGAGAGCGCGAGGCGCAGCGCCTCTTCCGAATCCCCGTCGAACACCCGCCCCAGCCCGTCGCTGCGCGGCTCGTGCATGGCGAGGTAGAGATCGCCCGCGCGCAGGTTGGCGGGGTCGATCGAAAGGCCCGCAGCCTGCCAGACCCCGCTGACGCGCCCGCCGGTGGCCTCTGCGGCCTCGCTGGCGGGCCAGAGGCTCATACCCGGCCGCCGTCCAGCGCCGAGACCGCGACACTGGCCTGTTCCACGTCATCGAAGGGGAAGACCGTGTCGCCGATGGTCTGGCCGGTCTCGTGCCCCTTACCCGCGATCAGCAGCGCGTCGCCCGGGCCAAGGGCATCGACGCCGCGCAGGATCGCCTCGGCCCGGTCTGCCACCTCGGTCGCCCCGGGGCAGCCGCCCAAGACCTCTGCCCGGATCGCCGCCGGGTCCTCGGACCGGGGGTTGTCGTCGGTGACGAAGACCACATCCGCGTTCAGCGCGGCCGCCTGTCCCATCAGGGGCCGCTTGGTGCGGTCCCGGTCACCACCCGCGCCGATCACGGCGATCAGGCGGCCCATCACATGCGGACGCAGCGCCTTCAGCGCCGTGGCCACCGCGTCGGGCGTATGGGCGTAGTCGACGAAGACCGTGCCGCCGTTCTCGCGCGCGGCGGCAAGCTGCATCCGGCCCCGGACCGTCTCCAGCTCCGGCAGCACGCGGAAGACCTGCTCCGGCGCGGCGCCGCAGCCGATGGCAAGGCCTGCCGCAACCAGCACGTTCTCGGCCTGGAAGCCGCCGATCAGCGGCAGGGTGACCTGATGCTCGGCCCCCTCGAAGGAGAAGCGCAGCACCTGCGAGGCGGGATCGTAGCGTTGCGCGAGGATGCGCAGGTCCGCCTGCGGGCCGCGGCCCACCGCCAGCACCCGCTGGCCCCGGGCGAGGGCGCGTGCCGCCATCTCCTCGCCGCCATGGCCGTCGATGTTGATCACCGCGGTGCCATCCGGCGACAGGACACGTTCGAAGAGCCCGGCCTTGGCATCCATGTAGCTGTCGAAATCCGGGTGATAGTCGAGGTGATCCTGCGTGATGTTGGTGAAGGCCGCCGCCATCAACTGCACCCCGTCGAGACGACGCTGCGCCAGCCCGTGGGAGGAGGCCTCCATCACCGCATGGGTCACACCGGCCTCTGCCGCGCGGCCCAGAAGGGCATGCAGGGTGATCGGCTCGGGCGTGGTGTGGGCGGAGGGCGCGGAGAAGGCGCCTTCGACACCCGTGGTGCCGATATTGCAGCCCTGAAGCCCCATCGCGATCCAGATCTGGCGGGTGAAGGTGGCGACGGAGGTCTTGCCGTTGGTGCCGGTGACGGCGGCCATGACCTTGGGCTGAGCCCCGGTCCAGAGCGCGGCCGCAAAGGCCAGCACCTGCCGTGGATCCTCGGCCACCACGACGGAGAGCCCGTTGCCGTCGATCAGGTCGCGGGCCATGGCATAGCCCTCGGCATCGGTCAGAATGACGGTCGCCCCGGCCTCGATCACCTGCGCGATGAATTTCGCGCCATGCACCTGTACCCCAGGCAGTGCCGCGAAAAGATGCCCCGGCGCGACTCGGCGGCTGTCGACGGAGAGGCCCGTGATCACGGGATTCGCGCCACCGCGGGCCCGCAGCCCGAGTTCCGCCAATGACTTGCCCTGCCTCTCGGCCATGCTCTGCCCTTTCCCGGCTTTTGACTGCGCATGCGGGGCCTCTCGCGGGGCCGCCGCACAGCGGCTCAGTTCGCCGACAGGCTTACATCAACCAGCTGGACAGGTTCAATCTTGGGGCGAAGCCCCAGAAGCGGTGCCACGCGACGGATGATCTCTGCCGCGGTCGGCACGGCGGTCCAGCCGGCGGTGCGGCGCGGCATCCGGCCCGAGTTCTCGGAGGGTTCGTCCAGCGTGGTGATCAGCACGTATTTCGGCGCGTCGGCGGGAAAGACCCCGGCGAAGGTCGCAATCACCCGGTCGTCGTAGTAGCCGCCCGTGGGCTTGGCCTTGTCGGCGGTGCCGGTCTTGCCCGCCACGCGGTAGCCTTCGACCTCGGCCATGGAGGCGGTGCCGTCGGTGACCACCTGCCGCAACATGCTGAGCGCCTGATCGGCGGTGCGCTGCGAGATCACGCGCGTGCCATGCTGGGGGCCGTCCTTGCGCAGCAGCGTGGGCCGGACCTGCGTGCCCCCGTTGGCGATGGTGGAATAGGCCGCCGCAAGGTGCAGCGGGCTGGCGGCGAGGCCATGGCCGAAGGAGATCGTCATCATCGACAGCTCGCTCCAGCGCTGCGGCAGCAGCGGCGAGGCGATCTTGGCGTCGGGCAGTTCGAAGGAGGTGGGCGTGGTCAGCCCCAGCGAGGTCAGGAAGGCCTGCTGCCGTTCCGGGCCGATCATCTGGGCGATCCGCGCGGTACCGATGTTCGAGCTCTTGGCGATGATCCGCGTCACGGACATGTCCGGCTCGTACTTGTGGTCGTCGTTGATCGTGAACCGGCCCCAGCGGATCGGGGCGCGCACGTCGATCTTGGTGTCCGGCGTCACGAGGCCCAGTTCGAGCGCCTGCGACACGGCGAAGATCTTGAAGGTGGAGCCCAGTTCGTAGCGCCCCTGCACGCCGCGGTTGAAGAGCACGCTGTCCTCGGGGTGGCCCTCGGTCGGGGGCGGCGGGCGGTCGTTCGGGTCGAAGTCGGGCAGAGAGGCCTCGGCGATCACCTCGCCGGTGTGCACATCCATCAGGATCGCGGTGCCGCCCTTGGCGCTCATCAGCTTGATCCCGCTGTCGAGCACCTGCTCCACCGCCGCCTGAATCGTCAGGTCGATGGAGAGTTGCAGCGGATGATCCGCGTTCTGGGGATCGGAGAGGTAGTCGTTGAACCGCGCCTCGACCCCGGCCACGCCGTAGATGTCGGCACTGGTGACGCCCTCGTTGTCGAAGGCCGCGCCGCCGAGGATGTGGGAGGCCACGGGCCCGTTCGGGTAGAGCCGCATCTCGCGCCGGCCAAAGAGCAGGCCCGGCTCGCCGATGTCCATGACGGCCTGCTGCTGCTCGGGGCTGATGCGGCGCTTGAGCCAGCGGAACTTGGCGTCGGAATGGAAGGTGCGCTTGAGGTAGTCGCCATCGAGATCGGGGAAGATCTCCACCAGCTTGTCGGCCGCGCGATCCGGGTCGATCAGCTGGTGCGGGTGGACGTAGAGCGCATGGGTTTCGAGGTTCGTGGCCAGGATACGGCCCGAGCGGTCGACGATGTCGCCCCGGCTGGCCGCGACGGCGGCGCCCGCCACGCTGGTGCGCGGCTCCTGCGGTTCGGAATTGGCCAGCGTGCCCATGCGGAAGCCCACGACCGCGAAGGCGCAGAAGAAGACCGCCCCCAGCACGAGAAGCCGCTGCTCGGCCCGCTGGCGGGCGCGGTCGCGCATCTCTTCGTGGCGCAGGCGCAGGTTCTCGCGTTCGATGGCATCAGGGTTCTCGCCCTTGGCGCGGGCGTCGAGGATGCGGGCCAGCGGGCGGAGCGGCGTGCGGATCATGGCTTCTGCCCCCCGCTCTTGGCATTCCCCGAGAAGACATCGATCGCGCCGGTCACGGCAAGCGCGCGGGAGGTTTCGGCGCTGCGGAAGCGAACCTCGGCCACGCGGCCGAACTGGTCGGGGCGCAGGGCCTGAAGGCCGAGCCGCTCGAAGTTGATCTCGGCCAGTTCGCGCAGGCGGTCGGGACGGTTGAGGTAGGCCCATTCGGCCTTCAGCACGTTCAGCTTGGCCCGGGCGCTGCCGATGGCGTCCTGCAGGTCCTCGGTTTCCTCGATGGCCTGCTGGGTGGTGTAGTTCTCGCGGTAGGCCCAGAAGGCCAGGCCGATGACGGCAAGGGCGGAGAGGACGTAAAGCAGCGTTCTCATGGCAGTTTCCCCTTGAACACGGGCATTCCCAATGCGCCCCGGTCCACCGCGCCCGCGGGCGCTTCGGTCCGTTCCCCGACCCGCAGGCGGGCGCTGCGGGCCCGCGGGTTCTGCTCCAGCTCTTCCTCGTCCGGGCCCGCCGCCTTGCGGGTCAGGATCCTGAAGGCCGGGGCCTCCTGCTCCAACTGCGGCGCGTAGCGGTTGGCCGATCCCGACTTGCCGCCGCGCTGCTGGAGGAAGCGTTTCACCATCCGGTCCTCGACCGAGTGGAAGGTGACGACCGCCAGCTTGCCGCCCGGGGCGAGGGCCCGCTCGGCGGCCTCCAGCCCGGCGGCAAGGGCGCCGTATTCATCGTTCACCGCGATGCGCAGCGCCTGGAAGCTGCGGGTGGCCGGATGGGACTGGCCGGGCTTGGGCCGCGGCAGGCTCTTCTCGATCACCTCGGCCAGTTGCAGCGTCGTCTCGAAGGGCGCCGTGGCGCGGGCCCGGACGATGTTCTTGGCAATCCGGCGGCTGGCGCGTTCCTCGCCATAGAGGAAGAGGATGTCGGCGAGATCCGATTCCTCGGCCTCGTTGACGATGTCGGCGGCGGTCAGCCCCTGCTGGCTCATCCGCATGTCGAGCGGCCCGTCGCGCAGGAAGGAGAACCCGCGCTCTGCCAGGTCGAGCTGCATCGAGGAGACGCCGAGGTCGAGCACGACACCCTGCACCTGCTCGGCGTGGTCATCCATGTTGGCGAAATTGTCCTGCACGACCTTCAGCCGGTCGCCGTAGGGCGCGCCCCACTCCGCCGCCATGCCGATGGCCAGCGGATCCTGATCGATCCCGATGACGAGGTCGGCACCGGCCTCCAGCAGGCCGCGGGTATAGCCCCCTGCCCCCAGCGTGCCGTCGATCCACGTGCCGCTGATCTCGCCCACTTCCTTCAGGAGCGGGCGCAGCAGGACGGGGATGTGGGGGGCGGAGGGGGTATTGGGACCGCCGGTCATGGATCAGGCCTCTCCGCCGGCGTCGCGTTGCTGGCGCTGTTTCTGCATTTCCTGAAGCAGGCTGCGCGGATCAAAATCCTTGGGCTGCGCGTCGAGCCATTCCTTGACGGTGTCGACCTGCTCGGCCTGGTAGGCCTCGGGGCGCCAGATGCGGAAGTTCTTGCCCGCGCCCGCCAGCACCAGTTCGGAGTTCGGCGTGACGCCGATCTTGTCGCGCAGCTTGGCGCTGAGGACGATCCGGCCCGTGTCGTCGATGGTCAGTTCGGTCGCGCCCATGAAGTAGATCTGCTCCATCACCTTCTGCTCGTCCGAGCCGAGGGGCATCTCTTCGACCATCTCCTGGATCTCCTGCATGGCTTCCACCGTGTAGCACTGGAGGCAGTCCTTGCGGCTGTCTTCCTGCACGATGACCATGGAGGGCATGGAGCCGCTCTCGCGGTCGGGATCACCCGCGTCCAGCACACGACGAAACGGGGCTGGGATAGACATCCGCCCCTTCGCATCCACCTTGAGATGCTCTTCGCCTATGAAACGCCTGCGGGTCACTGCCGACCGAGGTCCCTATCCTGTTCCCCCCTTGACTGTATTCCTGCCCGGACGGCATGCTCTGAAACGAAAAACGGCGGTTAGGACTGCTGCCATAGTCCTAACCGCCGTCCCTCATCCCGTCTCCGGGTACGTCCGACTGCGCGCGCTCCTTGGGGGGGGTATGCTGCTCGCTCGCGCGCCGGATCTCCTTGGTTTTTGAAGAAAGGGGGGTGCCTGTACTACTCACTGCCTTGGGAAGTCTTGTTAGGGTTCTTTGACCCTTTTCTTTAGTTCCGCTTTCTTCTGCTCGTAAGAAAGGGATGCCATGGGATCACATGGCGATCAAGGGGAATAATTGGGCCGAGACGGGACAGAACCGTCCAGCGCAGCCACCCCACCCCGCGCCTCACGGCGCACTCGTGGCCGATGCTGTGCGCAATTTCGACAAATGCACCACATCTTGCGCCGAAATCGGCGTCCCGCGAGGACCCATGGCATCCCAGCAGAGGTGCGATTTTTTTTCGGATGAGGGCAAATTCGGGGCACGAGGCAACCCGATCTTGAGGAATTTCGCGTCGCGATGCCCTGATCACGTCGAATCGTGACGACTCACGGCGCCGTGATTCTGCGCGATTGAGGGAGGTTCTGCCGTGAATCCCGCCGGAGTCCCAGCCAAAAACCGCGCAGCGCCCAAATCGGACCAGATGTGTCCCATCCAGTCCCATGTTCTGTCCCATGTAATCCCACCCCAGGCCCAAGGGGGCCCTTTCCACGCCCTTGGCCCGCCGGTTTTGCGGGTTTCAGGGGGTGGATGACGGGAAATGGCGGATTTCCCTGCCGAGACGGCGCCGGGACCGGCGCGTCCCATGCGATCCCGGGTTTCGTCCCATGCCATCCCATCCCCGCCCCGTCAGCGCCCTTTGCGCGCGGTCGAACCGTAGATGACGCCGCTCTTGCCGCCGGGAGGACAGAAGGCCAAGGAGACTCCTGCCGCCACCGGGGCGGGCCCGGCCTATCCCATGGGTTCCCAGGCTTTGTCCCACGCCGTCCCATCCACCGCCCAGTCCGGCCCCCCCCCCCGGGGGCCAGCTCCCCTGCCCTGGCAGAGACCCGAGGGCAAGACGCGCCCTGAAAAGCCCCCGAAGGACCGCCTTTGGACGGCGCCGCGTCATCCCGTCAGCAAACTGGGGCAAATCCTCCCATGGACTCCCATCGGGCAAGCCGCTGTCATGGCATTGATCTGGAGCGTCCCGGCCTCGACAGCCTCATCTGCGCGCAAAACGCTGTGGGAGATCATGGGAGCGGTCGGGAACACGCTCCCTCGCAGGCAGGAGGAGCGCCTCTCCTATCTATAGAGAGAGGTCCGCATCTATATAGAGAGAGGCCCGCACACAAAGAAACGCCCCCACCCGGGGTCCGGGCAGGGGCGTTCTGGGAAAGCATGGGGCGCCAGGGGGACCCGTGGGGTCGCAGTCAGGTCCAATCTCTGGCCCAAATCTCTGACCCGAGCTCCGAGCCGAGTTCAGACCCGGCTCAGGCCATGCCGCCGTCAACCAGCCGCTTCGCCAGTGTCGCGAAGGCCTCGGCCACAGGGCCATCACCCGCGGCGATCGGCGTGCCGCTGTCGCCCGCCAGCCGCGTGTCGAGGTCGAGCGGAAGCGACCCGAGGAAGGGCAGCCCCATCCGGTCGGCCTCGGCCGCGACGCCGCCCTGCCCGAAGGGATGGGATTCGCCGCCGCAATGGGGACAGACGAAGGTCGACATGTTCTCCACCAGCCCCAGCACCGGGGTCTTCAGCGTGTTGAACATGTCGATCGCCTTGATCGCATCCAGCAGCGCCACGTCCTGCGGCGTCGACACCACGAGCGCCCCCGACAGCGCCGTGCGCTGACAGAGCGTCAGCTGCACATCCCCCGTACCCGGCGGCAGGTCGACGATCAGCACGTCGAGATCGCCCCAGGCCACCTGCGAGATCAGCTGTTGCAGCGCGCCCATGAGCATCGGGCCGCGCCAGACGATGGCCTTGTTCTCCTCCATCATGAAGCCGATGGACATGAGCGTGACGCCATGGGCGTGCAGCGGCTCGATCGTCTTGCCATCGGGCGAGGCCGGGCGCCGGTTCACGCCCATCATCTTGGGCTGCGACGGACCATAGATATCCGCGTCCAGCAGGCCGACCTTGCGGCCCTGCTTCGCCAGCGCCACCGCGAGGTTGGAGGAAACGGTGGATTTGCCCACGCCGCCCTTGCCCGAGGCCACCGCGAGGATGCGGTCCACGCCCGAGGGCTTCATGGGCCCGTCCTGCGGCTTGGGGTGGCCGCCGATCTTGAGGCTGGGGGCGGGCTTGGCCGCCTGCTTGGCCGCCTGCCCGGCCGCCGCCGTCGGCGCAGTGAGCACGACGGAGACGTCCTTCACGCCCTCCAGCCGCTTCAGGGCCACCTCGACCGCCTCGCGCAGCGGCGCCATGGCCCGCGCGGCCTCTGCCGAGGGCGCCTCGATCACGAAGCGGACCACCCCGCCCTCGACCGTCAGCGCCCGCACCATGTCGCGCGACACCAGCGTCCCGCCATCCGGCAGGGGGAGTCGCCCGAGGGCGTTAACAATTTCGTCTCGTGTGATGCTCATCGCGTCACCCCTTCAGAACCTGCATCTGTTACCGATGTTTTTTTGTGCAGCCAGCACGGGAGCCCCGGAAAAACCCTTTAAAATCAAGTACCGTTAGGTCAACAAAGCATATGCATTTTCTGCATGGCAGCGTTGCCGCTTCATCCATTGTGCAGCTGCAGCATTTGCTTATGTTGGGTCTCAACGAAGCGAACAACGCTGCCAACGTCTCGAAGCGAAGACTTAGGACAGCACGAACCGAAAGGCAAAGACGATGACCACGATGACCAACACCCGCACCGCAGATGGCGCCACCGGCCCGCTGGGTCGCATGGTGGACGGCATTGCGACCCGTCTGCGCCGCTACCGCACCTTCCGCCGCTGCGTGGCGGAACTGTCGGCCCTTTCGAACCGCGAACTGAACGACCTGGGCATGAACCGGTCGATGATCCGCTCGGTGGCCTACGAGGAAGCCTACCGCACGGTGTGATTAGAGAGATCAGAAGGCCCTCTCCTCCTCCCTGGGTCTTCTGTGACATTGCGGTGGTGCCTCTCCTCCTCCCTGGCATCACCGCACCCTGATACCGGGCCTGAACAGCCCAGACATACGCCGGTCCTCTCCTCCTCCCTGGACCGGTGTTGGCAAGACGGCGGCGCCTCTCCTCCTCCCTGGCGCCGCCGTTTCCTTGCCGAAGGTTTTCGGGGCTGAACGCCCCAGCGAATACGGCGCGCTCTCTCCTCCTCCCTGAGCGCGACGTTGCACAGTCGGTGATGCCTCTCCTCCTCCCTGGCATCACCGACGCTGCAACTTCTTCGGGGCCAGATGCCCCAGCGAATACGGCGCGCTCTCTCCTCCTCCCTGAGCGCGACGTTGCACAGTCGGTGATGCCTCTCCTCCTCCCTGGCATCGCCGACACTGCAACCTCTTCGGGGCCAGGTGCCCCAGCGAATACGGCGCGCTCTCTCCTCCTCCCTGAGCGCGACGTTGCACAGTCGGTGATGCCTCTCCTCCTCCCTGGCATCACCGACACTGCAACCCACATAGGGCCGCAAGGCCTGACCGGATCGACGTCCCTCTCCTCCTCCCTGGGATGTCGTGAAATGAACGGCGGTGCCTCTCCTCCTCCCTGGCACCGCCGTTTTTTCGTTTTCAGGCCCCCCGTTTTCAGGCCCTCGTTTCAAGGACGGGCGTGACGCGCGCAGATCGACGGGCGCCGGCCCGGACCGGCGCCATGCCCGCCTGGAGGGAGGTAGGAAGTGAGACGATCGTCAGCAGCCGCCGGGGCGTGTGGAGCAGCATCACATCCAGCTGCGCCTGGGTGATCCCGCGCCGCAGCATCAGCGGCACGACGCGCCCCGGGGATATAGCCACAGCCCGCGGCCCGCCGTAGCGGCGCATCCTTGTCTTCCTGCAGACATCATGGCTCAGCACGGTCCGGTCGCCATCATAGCCGCGCACGATCAACCGGCGGATGATCCGGACCCGCCCGCCGCCATTGGGCAGGCAGATATCCGAGAGACTGTTGCAACAGGCCAGCTCCCAGCCGAAGAGGTCGAACTCCAGCACGCAGCCGGTCTCGGCCAGCCGCTGGACGCGGCCGAGATCGAAGTGCGTCCGCTCCATGTGGTCCGGGATCACCCGCGTGGCATCGGCGCCATGGGCGACCGGATGGCCGAACTTCTCCGGCGTGATCAGCCCGGGGACGGTCTGGCTCCCGCTGCCTTGCGTGGCGCGGTCGAGATCGGTCATCGGTGTCCCCTACGCTGTCAGGGGCTGAGGCGACACCCTGTGGCGACGGTCGCCGGATGACCAGGGAGCGGGGGGGATTCGGACGCGCTTTGAGGGATCGCGGGAAAGACGCCCACGGTTTGGGCGGAGCGGTCCATGGTCTGCCCCTGCGTGGGACGCAGGGACGGCGGCAGGGGGCTGTCTGCCCCCTCTTGCGGGCTTTGCCCGCAATTCACCCCCGAGGATATTTCGGAACAGTGGATGGGCGGGGCGGCAGGGCCTCAGAAGGGGATGTCGTCCGCGGCCATCACGAACTTGGCGACGACCTTCTTGATGCCGGCCTTCTCGAATTCGATCTCGAGCTTGTCGCCCTCGATGGAGAGAATCGCGCCGTAGCCGAACTTCTGGTGGAAGACCCGCTCCCCCACCGTGTGGCTGGAGGTGGCGGTGAGATCGATCACCGGGCTGCGGGTCTCGCGCGGCTGGGAGATCGGGCGTTCCGAGGCGCGCGACTGCATCCGCTTCCAGCCGGGCGAATTGTAGACATTCGCCTCCGCCGCGCGATCATGGAGGGTGGAGGCGGGCTGCGCCGCGGCCCCGAAGCCGCCGCCGTAGAGGCCGGGCGGTGTGAGCACCTCCACATGCTCCTCGGGCAGTTCGTCGATGAAGCGCGAGGGCAGCGCGGATTGCCACTGGCCGAAGACGCGGCGGTTGCCGGCGAAGGAGATCGTGCAGACCTCCTCGGCCCGTGTGATGCCCACATAGGCGAGGCGGCGCTCCTCCTCGAGCCCCTTGAGACCGGATTCGTCCATCGAGCGCTGCGAGGGGAAGAGCCCGTCCTCCCAGCCCGGCAGGAAGACCGCCGGGAACTCGAGCCCCTTGGCCCCGTGCAGCGTCATGATCGAGACCTTGGCACCGTCGGTTTCCTGCTCGTTGTCCATGATCAGGGCGACGTGTTCGAGGAAGCCTTCGAGGTTCTCGAAGCTTTCCAGCGCCTTGACCAGTTCCTTGAGGTTCTCCAGCCGGCCCGGCGCCTCGGGCGTCTTGTCGTTCTGCCACATCTCGGTGTAGCCGGATTCGTCCAGGATTTGCTCCGCCAGCTCGATGTGGCTGATCCCGGCCTCGCCCACCATGCGGCCCCAGCGCTGCAGGTTGTCCACCAGCAGCTGCAGCTGCGCCGCGCCCTTGCCGGTGAGCCCCTTCTGCTCCAGCAGGATCCGCGCGCCTTCGACCAGCGGCACGCCGTTCGACCGGGCCGCGACCTGGATCTTCTGCTGCGCCTTGTCGCCGAGGCCGCGCTTGGGCGTGTTCACGATCCGCTCGAAGGCGAGGTCGTCGGCCGGGCTGATCACGAGGCGGAAATAGGCCATGGCATCGCGGATCTCGAGCCGTTCGTAGAAGCGCGGGCCGCCGATGACGCGATACGGCAGGCCGATGGTCAGGAACCGGTCCTCGAAGGCGCGCATCTGGTGCGAGGCCCGCACGAGGATCGCCATGTCGTCGAGGCTGTAGGGCTGCAAGCCGCGGGTGCCGCGCTGCATCGCCTCGACCTCCTCCCCGATCCAGCGGGCCTCTTCCTCGCCGTCCCAGTGACCGATCAGGCGGACCTTCTCGCCGCCCTCCGCGGCGGTCCAGAGCGTTTTGCCCAGACGGCCCTCGTTGCCCTTGATGACCCCGGAGGCGGCGGCGAGGATATGCGCGGTGGAGCGGTAGTTCTGTTCCAGCCGGACCACGTGGGCACCGGGGAAGTCCTTCTCGAAGCGCAGGATGTTGCCCACCTCGGCACCGCGCCAGCCATAGATCGACTGGTCGTCGTCGCCCACGCAGCAGATGTTCTTGTGCCCGCCCGCCAGCAGCCGCAGCCAGAGGTACTGGGCCACGTTGGTATCCTGGTATTCGTCCACGAGGATATACTTGAACCAGCGCTGGTACTGGGCCAGCACGTCCGGATGGGCCTGGAAGATCGTGACCATGTGCAGCAGCAGGTCGCCGAAGTCGCAGGCGTTCAGCTCCCGCAGGCGCTGCTGGTAGGCGGCGTAGAGCTTCACGCCCTTGCCGTTGTAGGCCTCTGCATCGCCGGTGGGCACCTTTTCGGGCGTCAGGGCGCGGTTCTTCCAGCCATCGATGACATTGGCCAGCTGGCGCGCGGGCCAGCGCTTGTCGTCGATCCCCTCGGCCTGCACCAGCTGCTTGAGCAGGCGCAGCTGATCATCGGTGTCGAGGATGGTGAAGTTGGACTTCAGCCCGGCGAGTTCCGCATGGCGGCGCAGCAGCTTGACGCAGATCGCGTGGAACGTGCCGAGCCAGGGCATGCCCTCGACGCTCTGCCCCAGCAGGCGGCTGACCCGGTCCTTCATCTCGCGCGCGGCCTTGTTGGTGAAGGTCACCGAGAGGATCTCGTTCGGGCGCGCCCTGCCCTGCGTCAGCAGGTGGGCAATCCGCGAGGTCAGCGCCTTGGTCTTGCCGGTGCCGGCGCCGGCCAGCATCAGCACCGGGCCATCGAGCGTCTCCACCGCCTCGCGCTGCGCGGCGTTCAGATCGTCGAGATAGGGCGCCGGGCGCGCGGCGACGGCCCGCTGCGAGAGGGGCACGCGCGGCGCGGGATCGGCCGCATTGTCGAAGGCATCGAATTCGTCAGGGCTGCTCATGCCCGCAATCTAGCAATTGGGTGCGCCGGGTGGAAGGGCTGTTCACGGGATGTTCTTGCTTTCCTGACGCGGGGGCGCGGGGCGCGATACAAGATGCTGAGGGCTGCAATCATGGAGTGAGGCGCAGGGGGCCACGGGGCGGGCACGGCGCAGGCATTCGGGGCCGGCCCTTCGGTGCGGGCCATTTGGTGAGAGCCGCTCGATGCCGTCAGGCGGACACAACGTCCCGATACCTGTCTCTCCGGCTCCGGAGCGCACGCGCCCTCTTGCCCTTCCCCGCGGGCCGCAGCAGTGTCGCGCCATGGATCTGGATAACGATTACCCCTCTCTCGCCGACCTGCGCCGCCGGGCCCAGCGGCGCATCCCCCATTTCGCATGGGAATACCTCGACAGCGGCACCGGTGACGAACATGCGGTGCGGCGGTCCCGCAAGGCGCTGGAGGAGGTCGTCCTGCGGCCCGCCGTGCTGAAGGGCGCGCCCAAGGCAGACCTTTCGGTCGACCTCATGGGGCGGACCTATGACATGCCCTTCGGCGTCTCCCCTGTGGGGATGGCGGGGCTCTTCTGGCCCAAGGCGGAATACCTGCTGGCCCGGACCTGCGTGAAGCAGAACCTGCCCTTCGGCCTGTCCACCGTGGCCGCCGCCGCGCCCGAGGACGTGGCAGGCGACATCGGCGAGCAGGGCTGGTTCCAGCTCTACCCGCCGGAGAAGCTGGAGGAATCGCTCGACCTTCTGAAGCGGGCACGGGCGGCGGGCTTCCACACGCTGGTGCTGACCGTCGACACGCCCGGCGCCTCGCGGCGCGAACGGCAGCGGCGCGGCGGGGTCAAGACGCCGCCGGTGATCACGCCGCGGCTGCTGTCCCACGTGGCGATGCGCCCGGCCTGGGCCATGGCGATGGCACCGCTGGGGATGCCCCGGGTGCGGGCGCTGGACAAGTATCCCAAGGAAGTGGGCGCCGACGGCAAGGTGGGGCTGGGCCGCCACCGCGCCGTGGACCTGGAGTTCTTCAAGCAGATCCGGGAGGCATGGCCCGGCAAGATGGTCGCCAAGGGCGTGCTGATCCCCGAGGACGCGGTGATGCTGCGGGATCTCGGCTGCGACGGGATATGGGTCTCGAATCACGGCGGTCGCCAGTTCGATGCCGCCCCCGGGTCTGCCGAGGCGCTGCCCGGCATCCGCGCGGCCCTCGGGCCGGATTTCCCCGTCATGCTGGATGGCGGCATCCAGTCCGGCCTCGACGTGCTGAAGGCGGTGGCCCTTGGTGCCGACATGGTCATGCTGGGGCGCGGCTGGCTCTGGGGGGCCGCGGCCTTCGGACAGACCGGTGTGGACCACGTGGCGCACCTCCTGCGCGAGGACCTGCTGGCCTGCCTGCTGCAAATGGGAATTTCCCGGCCCGCCGAGGCCCGGGGCAAGGTGCTCTTCCCCGCGATCTGAGGCCCCGGCCTCTCCTGCCGGGGGGGGGGCTCGCCCGCGCCCCGGCTTGTACTCTGACCTGCACTCCGGCCAGCGCTCCGCCCGGCTTTGTCTAGCGCTAACGGTAACTTACCGGCTAACTTTGCAAAGTTTCCAAAGCAAACTGCAAAGTTTGCAATTTGCAAAACATTCCTTGCGCTGCGGCGCGGCATGTCGTTTCCTCTCGGTCACACAAGTGCCGGGGTGAGAGGAGACATGCACCCCGGTCAGGGAAGGAGCACGACCACATGCCGGAATTCCGGAAGATTCTCATCGCCAACCGCGGGGAAATCGCCATTCGCATCATGCGTGCGGCGAACGAGATGGGGAAGAAGACGGTTGCCGTCTTCGCAGAAGAGGACAAGCTGGGCCTCCACCGCTTCAAGGCGGATGAAGCCTATCGCATCGGCGAGGGGCTGGGGCCCGTCGCAGCCTACCTGAGCATCCCCGAGATCATCCGCGTGGCCAAGATGTCCGGCGCGGATGCGATCCACCCCGGCTATGGTCTGCTCTCCGAGAACCCCGATTTCGTCGATGCCTGCGACGCGGCGGGCATCACCTTCATCGGCCCCAAGGCCGAGACCATGCGCGCCCTTGGTGACAAGGCCTCGGCCCGCAAGGTGGCGATCGCGGCCGGCGTGCCGGTGATCCCCGCGACGGAAGTGCTGGGCGACGACATGGCCGCGATCACGAAGGAGGCCGAGGAGATCGGCTTCCCGCTGATGCTCAAGGCCAGCTGGGGCGGCGGTGGCCGGGGCATGCGCCCGATCACCAATGCCAAGGAACTGCCCGAGAAGGTGATGGAAGGCCGCCGCGAGGCCGAGGCCGCCTTCGGCAACGGCGAGGGCTACCTCGAGAAGATGATCACCCGCGCCCGCCACGTCGAGGTGCAGATCCTCGGCGATACCCACGGGCAGATCTATCACCTCTACGAGCGCGACTGTTCGGTCCAGCGCCGCAACCAGAAGGTCGTGGAGCGCGCCCCTGCCCCCTACCTGACCGAGGCCCAGCGGGCCGAGATCTGTGAATTGGGCCGCAAGATCTGCGCCCATGTGAACTATGAATGCGCCGGCACCGTCGAATTCCTGATGGATATGGAGACGGACCAGTTCTACTTCATCGAGGTGAACCCCCGCGTGCAGGTGGAACATACCGTCACCGAGGAAGTCACCGGCATCGACATCGTGCAGGCGCAGATCCTCATCGCCGAGGGCAAGACGCTGGCCGAGGCCACCGGCAAGGCCAGCCAGGGCGACGTGCGCCTGAACGGCCATGCGCTGCAGACAAGGATTACCACCGAGGACCCGCAGAACAACTTCATCCCCGACTATGGCCGCCTGACCGCCTACCGCTCGGCCACGGGCATGGGCATCCGGCTCGACGGCGGCACGGCCTATGCAGGCGGGGTGATCACGCGCTACTACGATTCGCTTCTGGTGAAGGTCACGGCCCACGCCCAGACCCCCGAGAAGGCCATCGCCCGGATGGACCGCGCCCTGCGCGAGTTCCGCATCCGGGGCGTCAGCACCAACATCGCCTTCGTCGAGAACCTGCTGAAACATCCGACCTTCCTGTCGAACGAATACACCACCAAGTTCATCGACACGACGGAGGAGCTCTTCGACTTTGCCCCCCGCGCCGACCGGGGCACCAAGGTGCTGACCTACATCGCGGATATCACCGTGAACGGGCACCCCGAAGTGCAGGGCCGTCCCAAGCCCGCCGCCGACCTCAAGCCGCCGCGGATGCCCGAGCTGCGCTCGGAAACGCCGCCGCCCGGCAGCCGCACCCTGTTGGACGCCGAAGGCCCCGAGGCCGTGGCCAAGTGGATGAAAGAGCAGAAGGAACTGCTCTTCACCGACACCACCATGCGCGACGGGCACCAGTCGCTGCTGGCCACGCGGATGCGCTCGATCGACATGATCAAGGTCGCGCCCGCCTATGCCACCAACATGCCGCAGCTCTTCTCGGTCGAATGCTGGGGCGGCGCCACCTTCGACGTGGCCTTCCGTTTCCTGCAGGAAGACCCGTGGCAGCGCCTGCGCGACATCCGCGCCAAGATGCCCAACATCATGACGCAAATGCTGCTGCGCGCCTCCAACGGCGTGGGCTACACCAACTACCCCGACAATGTGGTGGCCGAGTTCGTGCGCCAGGCGGCGGCGACCGGCGTCGATGTCTTCCGCGTCTTCGACAGCCTGAACTGGGTCGAGAACATGCGCGTCGCGATGGATGCGGTCGGCGCCAGCGGCAAGATCTGCGAGGGCACGATCTGCTATACCGGCGACGCGCTGGACCCTGCGCGGGCCAAGTATGACATCGCCTACTACGTGAAGATGGCCAAGGAGCTGGAGGCCGCCGGTGCCCATGTCCTCGGCATCAAGGACATGGCGGGCGTCATGACCGCCCCCGTGGCGGAGGTTCTGTTCCCCGCCCTCAAGGATGCGGTCGACCTGCCGATCCATTTCCACACCCACGACACCTCGGGCGCGTCGATCGCGACGATCCTCATGGCAGCCTCCAAGGGGGTCGACTGCGTGGATGCGGCGATGGACAGCCTCTCGGGCAACACCTCGCAGCCGACCTTCGGCTCGATCCTCGCGGCGCTGCAACATTCGCCCCGGGCCTCCTCCATCGACATCACCGCGGTGCGCGAGATCTCGAATTACTGGGAGGCGGTGCGCGGCCAGTACGCGGCCTTTGAAAGCGGCATGCAGGCCCCCGCCTCCGAGGTCTACCTGCACGAGATGCCGGGCGGCCAGTTCACCAACCTCAAGGCGCAGGCGCGCTCCATGGGGCTGGAGGAACGCTGGCACGAGGTGGCGGAAACCTATGCAGACGTGAACCAGATGTTCGGCGACATCGTAAAGGTGACGCCCTCGTCGAAGGTCGTTGGGGACATGGCGCTGATGATGGTCAGCCAGGGCCTGACCCGCGCGGACGTCGAGAACCCGGCCAAGGATGTCTCCTTCCCGGATTCGGTCATCGACATGATGCGCGGCAACCTCGGCCAGCCGCCGGGCGGCTTCCCCGAGGTGATCGTCAAGAAGGCGCTGAAGGGCGAGGCGCCCAACCTCGAACGGCCCGGCAAGCACCTGCCGCCCGTCGACCTGGAGGAAAAGCGCCGCGAGATCAGCGAGAAGCTGGACGGCATCGCCATCGACGACGAGGACCTGAACTCCTACCTCATGTATCCCAAGGTCTTCGAGGATTACGGCAAGCGCCACGCGCTCTATGGCCCGGTGCGGACCCTGCCGACCCATACCTTCTTCTATGGCATGGAGCCCGAGGAGGAGATCACCGCCGAGATCGATCCCGGCAAGACGCTGGAGATCCGGCTCGTCACCGTGGGCGACACGCAGGAAAACGGCGAGGTGCGGGTCTTCTTCGAACTGAACGGCCAGCCCCGCGTCGTCCGCGTGCCCGACCGCAAGGCGACCGGCGCCAAGGCCGCCGCGCCCAAGGCCGATCCCGGCAACCCGAACCACGTGGCAGCGCCCATGCCCGGTGTCGTGGCCTCCATCGGCGTCTCGGCCGGGCAGAGCGTCAAGGAAGGCGACCTGCTGCTGACCATCGAGGCCATGAAGATGGAGACCGGCCTGCACGCCGACCGTGACGCGGTGATCAAGGCGGTGCATGTGACGCCGGGCGCACAGATCGACGCCAAGGACCTGCTCGTCGAATTCGAGTGAGGCGACCGGGGATTTGAGTATTTTCGGAAAGATGAAGACGCCCGTCCCGCTTGGGGCGGGCGTCTTGCTGCGGGGGCGCCCGTGTGCGGTTAACCGGGCGGTCACCCTGCGCTGCTATCCCGGTCGGCGTTACCGAGCGGAGGCGGGCGGGTAGAAGCCCTCCGGAAGGCAGGATGAGCACACATGACAGGTCCCTCCCCCAGCCGAAGCGCGCCAGACCGCCGGGGCCGCCGCAGACCGCAGGGGCGCGTGAAGACGGCACCGCGCCGGGGCGGCGTCCCGCGGCGCCGGCTCCGCGCGGGCCAGCCCTCGCCGACCTTCAGGCGCGACTGGCCTGGGTTCCCTCGTCCCTGCCGCCGGGGCGCCTGCTCCCCGCGCCGGAGGGGGCGCAGCGGGACTGAGTTCGCCGGGGCTGCTGGCCTCTCTGGAGCGCGGATTGCAGCGCCCGTTTCCCTGCCGCAACGTCAGGATTTTCGCCCCGGAGGACGCGTCCGCCCCCTGCCCCGAGGGCCACGGCCTTGCTTCGTTGGCCCATCGAAGACCCGGGCGCGCCATGCGCCCGACGGAGCTGAATTCCGCCGCCGACAAAATTTCGGATGCGCCGCATTTTCCTCTTGCAGCCTGCCGCCCGCCCTTATAGATGATCCCTCACCCAAGGACGCGGGCGTAGCTCAGGGGTAGAGCATTACCTTGCCAAGGTAAGGGTCGTGAGTTCGAATCTCATCGCCCGCTCCAATTTCTCTCCAGTTTGAAATCGGTAGCGGATCGTCCTTGGACGGTGGCGGATGCCACCTGATATTCCCCTCTGCAGCGTTATCCCGGGCCCGGTCGTCGTTATCCGCGCCGCCGTGTCGGCCCCATCGCAGCGTCGCCCTCGGGCCCATTCTCTCTGATGACCGATGGCAGTGGCTTGGCCCTCACCACAGCCAGTGAGGCCCCGCCCTCTCCTCTCTGTCGAGTTCTCCGTCCTATCGGGCTTGGTGGCCACCGCACGCGCTGCCCGCCAGCAGCGCCCGGGCGCTGATCCGGCCCCCTGCTCCGCCCTTCCGGGCACCATGTCGCTTGTCCAGCGGGTCGCTCCGCCTGCTTGCCGTAGCGTCCGAACGCCCTGCGCAGGATGACGATACGGCAATTTCTCGGATCGCTGCATTTTCCCCTTGCGGGTCCCGGCGCCAGACAATACATGAGCCCCACCCAAGGACGCGGGCGTAGCTCAGGGGTAGAGCATTACCTTGCCAAGGTAAGGGTCGTGAGTTCGAATCTCATCGCCCGCTCCAATTTCTCTCCATCAAGACAAATTGGTAGCGATCCGCCGGGGACGGTGGAAACGCAGTCCGGTTATCCGTGACCGTCATGTCGGCCATGGCATCTCCCGTCCAGCCCTCCCATCTGACTTCGCACCCGGGGCACGCCGCGGGCTGGCCGCGTCATCCCGCATGACGGCGCACGCGGGGGCCCCACCTCACGCCAGACCTCATTGGCGGAAACGCCCCCTAGGCCCCCTCGCCCGGCGCGGCGAAGACATGCTGCGCGCGCCCGCCGCGCTTGGCGGCATAGAGCGCGGTATCGCTGTCGTGCAGCAGGCGATCAGCCTCGGGCGCGGTGTAATCGCCCGACAGGACAATCCCGATCGACGCGGCGATCCGGCAGGGCCGCCCCTGGTAGGGAATCGGCTCTTGCAGTCGGGCCAGCAGGGCCTGGGCGATCTCCTCGATCCGGCGGCGGGTGGCGAGATTGTGCAGGATCAGCACGAACTCATCGCCGCCCACCCGGGCCACGGTATCCTCGTCCCGGGTCACCTCCAGCATCTTGCGGGCCACGTGCTGCAGCACGTGATCGCCCGCCGCATGGCCGAGGGAATCGTTCACGTCCTTGAAGTAGTCGAGGTCCACATGCATCAGCGCGAATGGCTCCCCCTGGGCGATCAGGCGGGCCAGCACATGATCCATGGCGCGCCGGTTCTTCAACCCGGTGAGCGTGTCGGTGAAGGCCTGTTCCTCCGCCGCGATCATGGCGCCCTGCAACCGCAGGCTGAGCTGGGTGAAGGCATCCATCACCATGGCATTCGCCTCCAGCAGGTAGAGCAGTTCCACCGTCAGGTCCGTGGGCGGGAAATCCGCCCCGGTCAGGTGATGGGCCCGCACCGCCCCCTGCACCGACAGCCCGAAGGAGAGGTTCACCACGGCGCCGCCCGCCTCCAGCGGGATCAGCAGGCCGTTGAGCGCCGTGCGCGGCGCGGCGCGCATCCGCAGGTGCAGCTTGCGGCCCGCCGTCGCCATCAGCGCCTGCATCGAGGTCACCGCCCCCGGGCGCGCCAGCTCGAAGACCTCCAGGAAGCGGGCGTCGGTCAGCGGCGCCTCGGGCCAGAGCTTCTGGATCGTGGGGCCTGCGTGACGGATGTGCCCGGTCTCGTCCAGCACCAGGTGCATCGGGCAGAGCGCATCGAAGACGCCCCCGAGGTCGCACAGCCCCCGCGTCCCGAGGGCGGGCCCGTGCGGGCCGAAGGTCTGCAGCCCGCCGCTCATCCGGTGCGCGCGCCGAGGTCGAAGGCGCGGCCCTCGGAGAAGTCCCGTTCCACCAGCCGGATCTCGATCGTGTCGCCGCGGCGCTCCAGCGTGACGAGGGCGCCGTAGTCATCCGCCATGGCGCGCAGCACGCCGACCATGACCCAGGCGAATCCCTTCGGTCCGCCGCGACAAGACAGGGTAAAGAGCCCGGGGCTGACCTGCCTCAGGGCCATCTGCGGCAGGTCGAGGTCGAGCACCGCAAGCCGCGCCCGGTCCGGCAGGTCATCAAGCGAGGTCAGGAAATCCTCGTATCCCACGCCCGCGAAACGCAGCAGGCGGCGCAGCCCGGCCATGTGCGGGTGGCTGACGAGGTAGGTCCCCAGATCCTCCAGCACCGTGGCGGGCGGCCGGTCGAGGGCGAGCGCGGCGGCGGTCACCAGCCGTTCCGTCACAGCATCGTCGTAGCGCAGCATCGCTTCGAAGCCCGAGACCCCGGGATCGGCACGCTGCAACACCTCCGACCAGAGGTCGGGGCCGTAGCTGTCCTGCAGGAAGACCTGTATCGCCTTGTTGATCAGGCCGTGCATCCGTACCGGTCCCCTTCAGCTGCTGACCCGTGGCGGCCCTGTCCATGAGACACATGTGTCCCATGGGTGCGATGACCCGCCGCCCGCCTGTCGGGAGGCGCGGGGTGCAGCATCGCGGAGCGGAATTAAGATAGAACCAACGTTTTCAATTGTCGGGACTCAGGCGGCTCTCGCCGATGCGCAGGGCATTGCGGCGCACCGGCGTGACGGCGAAACGCCCCTCCTGCACTGCGGCAAGATCCGCGCGGCTCAAAAGATCTCCGCTGGCGCCCTCGAGGCGGAGCGATCCCTCCGGCTGCAGCTGCCCCGCCTCCAGCACGTAGCGCAGCGCGAGGACGCCGGAGCCGGTGTCGGTCAGCATGGCGAACTGGCGCTCCGCCCGATCGGGCTGGAAGGGCGCCTCCAGCAGGACACAACCCGGGCGGCCCGCCCCGTCCAGCCGGGCGCAGGCCTCGGCCCATGTGGTGATCTGCCAGTCGTTGACCGCGTCAAAGGCGCCGTCCGGCAGGGTCATGCCCGTGGGCCGGAGCGGCAGGGCGGCCTGCAGGGTGGCGAAGGTCTCGGCCCGCGCGGATGCGCGGCGCACCTCGGTGGCGGTGCGACGGTCGGGGGCCTCCAGCAAGGCGGCGATCTGCTGGCCGAGGGGATCGTCAGCCCCGCGCGCCTGCACCACGCGGTCGAGCGCGGTGCGGCCCGGGCGGCCCCAGTCGAAGGCCAGCTCCTCCATCGCCAGGTCCGGTTCCGGGCCCTGCGCCGCCATAAGCCGCGCGGCCTGCGACCCGGCCGAGATCGCCTCGGCGCTCAGCAGCGGCGTCAGCCAGAGGACAGCCACGGCCATGGAGAGCAGCGCCAGCCAGCGGTTGCCCTGCCGCACGCCGCCATCCCAGTCGCCGCGCAGCACCGCCAGCGTGTAGGCCAAGGCATAGCCCGCCAGCAGCAGCCCGCAGAGCATCCCGGACAGCCGCGCCGGGGTCCAGCCGAACTGCTGCACCCGGAGCGCAATGGCCCAGATCGCCAGCCCGGTCAGCGGCACGAGGAGCAGCGACAGCCCCATGGCACTGCGTCGCAGGAGCGGAGCGCGCACCGCACCCGCCGCGTCGCGATCGGCCGCAGCGGAGATCACCGTCACCGCCCCCGCCGCCACGCTGAGCAACAGCAGCGCCGGCGACAGCCGCCCGAAGAGCCCGTCCAGCCCGCGCAGCGGCAGCGCCAGCAGGAAGACGGCCACCACCACCAGCAGCACGGGCGCCAGCAGGCGCAGGAGCCGCAGAACCGGCAGCGGCGAGAGATGCGCGCGCAGGTCATGGGCGACCGAAAGCCCGAGGCCGAGCGCCAGACCGGTCAGCGCCCAGGGCACCGGCGCGAGGTCGATCAGCCGGTCGATGACGCGGATTCCGACGAGTTCCAGCAGCGCGGAGGAGAGCAGCACCACCAGCCAGACCAGCCCGGCGAAGGCGATCCCCACCAGTTGCCGCAGGAAGATCGTCCAGGCGATATCGAAGAGCAGCGCCGGATCGCGCCAGCCCCCCGGCCGGGTGACAGCGGCGGCAAGGAAGGCCATGCCCGGCACCAGCACGATCGCGAAGGCGCCGAACCAGTAGCCGCTCTCTGCGAAGGCCCGGACGCTGTCGTAGCGCAGGCTCGCCAGCAGCACGAGCCCCGACAGCGGCAGCGCGAGGATCAGCGCCGCCTGCCCCGCCTGCCGCATCCGCGCCGGCCCCGAGAGCGCCAGCAGCGAGACGAAGCCCGCAAGCGCGACACAGGCCAGCCAGAGCAGCAGGCGCCCGGTACCCAGAACCTCGGGCAGCACGTCGGTCAGCGTCCAGAAGGACAGCCCCGCCGCGAGGCCCACGAGCGCCATGGCAAGATGGCCGCTGGCGGGCGGCTCCGGCACGGCGGCGGGCGGGGACTGGGGGTCTTGGGTCTGGGTCATCGGGCACCTCCGGGAGGGGAAGTCTAGCCGCCGTCCCGGGCAGAGGCCACCTCGCCCAAGGGCACGTGGCGCCCGGACCGGCGAAGGCGCGCCGGTTGAAGGGGCGTCAGAGGATGAAGGGCGGCGCGGTCAGCCGCCGGGCGGGGCGCGTTGGCCGATGAACGGGCGCGACACAGGTGTCATCTGCCGGGCGCAGTGCCGAAATGACGCGCGGCGTGCCCCGGTCACGTCCCGCAGGCGGAGAAGTGGTGCTCAGACCAAGGCGCATAGATCATGCCCCGGCCTCGCACCCGCCACGCATCGCAGGCGGCAGGCATGTGCCAAAGCGGACGGGCAACGGGTCAGACATCGCGCCCGGGTCACATCCCGAACAGCGGACGCGGCGCGCCTCCCGGCCACCCGACCGGGCCTGCCGCATGACAGGCAATGTCAGCGTGATGCCCCTGCCGTCTGCCGGTCAGGCCGTGACCGCCCCAGCCGCGAGACTGTCCAGCCAGCCCGGCAGGTGGCCGATATCGGGCAGCACCGTCTCGGCGTGGGGCGCCAGTTCCTCGGCCCCCGCGATGCCTGTCAGCACGGCGACCCGCCGCATCCCGGCGGCGCGGCCCGCGACGAGGTCATGCAGGCTGTCCCCCACCATGACGACGCGCGACGGGTCGAGGCCCGCGATCTCGGCGAAGGCCAGCAGGGGATCGGGCGCGGGCTTGCCGCCATAGCCGGAATCGAAGCCGATCACCGCCCGGAACCGATCCAGCACGCCCTCGCGGCCCAAATGCGCCCGAGCGGCCCGTTCCGCGTCATTGGTCATCACCCCCAGCTGCAACCCGCGCGCCCGCAGCCCGTCCAGCAGCGGTGCCAGCGGCACCGGCGAGACCTGCGGCGCCTCCGCGGCGCGGTCCGAGAGGAAGTCCTCCAGCGCGTCGCGCCCGTAGCCGGGGACCAGATCCGCCAGCAGCTCCGTCACCTCGGCCCCGGTGCCCGCGATCACGACACTGCCCGGGCGGAACCGCTTCTGCCCCAGGTCGAAGTCGAGCCGCGCAGCCATCTGCGCCTCCAGCGCCGCATCGCCCGCGGAGAGCTCGCGCAGGATGTCCGAGGCCCAATGGCTCCAGGTCGCATCGAAGTCGAAAAGCGTCCCGTCCTTGTCGAAGAGAATTCCGTCGATCATGGCCTCGTGTCCTTCTGGGTCTGCGACGGGCGGACCATCGGGGCAGCGGGGCCGGATGGCAAGCCCCCTCTGCCCGGCGAGGGCGGTCAGGAGGCCCTCTCCCGGCTGTCTGCGCGGCCGCGGCGGCACGGGCGGAGTGCCACCCACGACGGCATCATGGGCGCCATGATGGGCGGCATGACCGACAGCGGCATGACGGGGAGTGCCATGACGGGCAGCGATGTCACTGGCACCGGTAGACCGGAGCGGTACCGGATCGCAAGCGATCGACTGCGGGCGCTGCACTGGCCGCTCCAGCCCAGGCAGCGCCGCCCCTCACCTGCCCGCGGCCCCCACAGGGCCCCTCGTCGATCACCATCCCGCCCTGCCCCCTCGCAGGTCTCCTCCACGTCCGGCTTGACAAGCCCGCCCGGCAAGGGCGCTCTGGTGTCATGACGACAGACAGCCCGCCCCCCTACCGCCTGCACGACTCCCTCGGTTATCGCCTGTCGATGGCCTCGCGCATCCAGGAACGCCGTTTCGACGACATGCTGCGTACCATCGGCCTGACCCGGCTGACCTGGTGCCTCCTGCTCGGCGTGGCGAACGAGGGGCTGACCCAGCCGTCGGACCTCGCGGATTTCGTCGGCATCGACCGCACCGCCACCTCCCGCGCGCTGCGGCAGCTGGAGGGCAAGGGCCTGCTGGCCCGCGACACCGGCGAGGCCGACCGCCGCACCCGGCAGGTCCGCCTGACGGACGAGGGCCGCGCCGCCGTGGTGCAGGGCACGCCCTTCGCGCGCCAGAACGCGGAGGTCATGTCCGAGTGCCTGACCGAGGAGGAAGAGGCGGAACTCAAGCGCCTGCTGGAGCGCCTCACCCGCGCCGAGGACCGCGCCCTGCCCGGGCTCTGACCCACCAGCACGGGCAGGCGCCTGCCCGGGCGCTTCGACGCAGGAGGCAACGCCCTCCCGGTCTTCCCGACCGACCTCTCCTGCCGCGCGTCAGAGGCGACACGGCAGAGCCCTGCTCCGCGGATTGGCTGCACTGAGCTACAGGCTCCGGGTCGGCCGACGATGTGGTGACACGGGAGGCGAGATGCGGCACGCTCTCAGGGCGTTCCCGCCCCAAACCGCCCATCCCCACTCCGCAGGGCCCCAATCAATACGGCCCCAGTCGGCAGGGCCCAGTCAGCAGGGTCCCCGTCAGCCCAGACAGACCCGCCGCGCTCAGGTCCAATGCACCTGCTGGCCGCCCGGCAGCATCGCGCGCGCCGTCATCGGCAGATGATAGGACAACCCCGCCGCGTCGCAGAACTGGACCACCCAGGTGTCGTCCATCAGCACGAAATCCAGTACCGAACCCAGGAACTCCGGGTCCTGCGCCTGGGTGCGCAGGTCCTCTGTCGAGGCCCCCGAGGCCCCGAGGAACACCCCGATCAGATCCTCCTGCCCTGCCAGCCAACCAAGGCATTGCAGGGCAAGGGTCTCTGCTGCTTCTCTGGTCATGGACATGGAATCACTCTCCCTCGCTCAGTCTCCCCGGCAGTGAGAAAGGATTTCTTAACCAGTCTCAACCGAAACTGTTCGGCAGCAAGGTATCCCAGGGTAGCGCAAAACCATGGTGGAAAAGGTCCTCATCATCGACGCCTCCGCCACGTCGCGGATCGCGCTGAAGGCACGGCTGGCGCTGACCTATGCCACCGTGCGGGAGGCGCGCAGCGCCGAAGAGGGCCTGCAATCGCTGCGGGACGGGCCGTCGCCGGACCTGATCCTGCTCGGCGATACGCTGCTCTCGGTCCCCACGGCGGAGCTGATCGCGCAGCTGCGCGCCGATCCGGCCGGGCAGCACGCGGCGATCGTGGCCCTGACGCGGCACGCCAGCCGCAGCCATCGCGCGCGCCTGCTGGAGGCCGGCGCCGATGACGTCGCGCCCCTCGGCGAGCGGGAAGGGCGGTTCAACGCCCGGCTGCGCAGCCTGCTGCGCGCCCGCGCCGCGGCCGAGGAACTGCGGCTGCGCGATGCGACCGGCACCATGCTGGGCCTCGCGGAAACGGCGGAGACGTTCCGCGGCCCCGCCCCGCCCGCTCGGGTGGTGGTCGTGACCCGGCAGCCCGCCGTGGCCGCGGACTGGGCCGCCACCCTCGCGCGGCATTCGACCCACGAGGTCACGGCACTCTCGATCACCGAGGCGCTGCGCGGCACCCGCGGCAGCGCGCCGGACGTCTACGTCATCGACATCGACACCGCCGACAAGGCAGATGTCGCGGCGCTGATCTCGGGCATCCGCGCGCGGGAGGAGACCCGCCACGCCGAAGTGCTGGCCCTCACCCGGGACCGCGACACCCCGGTCGCCGCCGATGCGCTCGACCTCGGGGCCGGCGCACTCATGTCCGAGGGGTTCGATCCCGCCGAAATGCTCCTGCGGCTGCAGATCCTCATGCGCCGCAAGCGCACCGGCGCGGCGCTGCGGCAGCGCCTGGCAGACGGCATGCGCGCCTCGGTGACCGATCCGCTGACCGGGCTCTACAATAGGCGTTACGCCCTGTCCCACCTTGCCCGCATGATTGCGGATGCCGCGGGCACGGGGCGGCCCTTCGCGGTGGCCCTGGCCGATATCGACCACTTCAAGACGGTCAACGATCGCTTCGGCCATGCGGCGGGCGATGTTGCCCTGATCGCCGTGGCCGACCTGCTGCGCGACAACCTGCGCAGCCGCGACATGGTGGCCCGCATCGGCGGCGAGGAATTCCTGATCGCCATGCCCGACACCGGCCGCGCCGAGGCGGAGATCGTCGCCGAACGCCTGCGCCGCCGCCTTGCGGAAACCCCGATCCCCCTGCCCGCGCGGGAGGAACGTCTGCACTGCACGCTGTCCCTGGGGGTGGCCCTCGCTGGCCCGCTCTCCGATACCGGGGCCGCCCCTGCGCCGGGTATCGGGCCGGGTCGTGAGCAAAGCAGTGGCCAGGGCAATGGCCCGGGCGCGATGCAGGGCGCCGCGCCGCGCACGAGGTCGGCCACATGCCCGACCGCCGTGCAGACCGCAGCGCACGCGCCCGCCTCCGGATGGGGGGCCGGCCTCGGCGTGGCATCCCCACGCGATGCCTTGCCCCATCAGCCTGCCATTGAGGCCGCGGCCGAACACCTCATCGCCCGGGCGGACCGGGCGCTCTACGAGGCGAAGGCTCTCGGTCGTGACAGGGTCAGCGTCAGCCCCGGTGACGAGGCGACCGACGGCAGCCCGGACCTGGACCCCGGCGCAGCCCGGGCGCCACGCAGGGCGCGACTCTGAGGCCCCAACCCGATGTCAGGCGCCATTCAGGGGAATGGTCATTCAAGCAACCCGAACGCGATGCCAGACGCCTCCCGAACCGCACGCGCGGACGCTGTCCGGCACCGACCAGGATGCCCCAGGAACGCGATCCCGGTGGGGGCCCGGTGGGGGCCCGGCGACGCCTCCGCCCAATCAGGGACGGCGTTCCTCGTCCTTCGGGCCATCGCCCCGGTCTTTCGGCGGGCGGCCGTCGCGGAAGCGGTTCAGCCCTTCCTCCAGCCGGTCGGCGAAGGCGGCCCGGTCCGTGTCGGAGAGCCCCTCCAGATGGGCCAGCAGCACGCGGTGCCCGGCCTCGGCCCGGTCGGTCGCGGCCTCACGCTGCCGGGCGAGGCTCTGCTCCACCACGGTGGGATCGAAGGGCGTCGTGCGCAGCGCGTCGATCACGCCCTGGTATTCCTCGCGGATCGCCTCGCGCGAGGGACGGCCCTGCTTGCGGTATTCCTCGAAGATCTGCTTGCCGATGCTGCGCCGCTCGTCCTCGGAGAGCGCGAAGGTCAGCGGGCCTGCCATCTGGTCGAGGCGCGGCGGGTGCGGCGGACGGCGGTCGGGCTTGAACGCCGATCCGGCCACGACACCCACGACGGCGAGGTTCAGCGCCAGCGACGCCACCAGCACGACACGCAGCCAGGGCCGCATCCGTGCAGGGCTCGCGCCGGTGCCGGGGGTCTTGGGGGTCTGTTCGGTCATGTCCTATCCGTCCGTGGCGGAGGTGAGTTCGTAGTAGAGACCCGGCATCAGGTCCACGAGGTAAAGATCGCTTTCGAGCGAGGCGCTGTCGCTGGCCTGCCCGGTGAAGACCGCGGCCTGCGCCGAGAGCGCGGCAGGCGGGCTGATCCCGATCCAGACGCCGGCCACCGTCGCCGTGGCGAGACCGGCCAGCGAGGGCCAGCCGCCAATGGCGGACCAGAGCTGCGCCAGCCAGCCCTCGCGGGCCGGAGCGGCCACGGGCAGGGGCACTGTGGCGGACAGCGGCGCGGTACGGGTGGCCTGCGCGGCAAAGGCATCGGCCTCGATCCGGGCGAGGAAGGCCTCCATGCCCGCCGGGGCCTGTCCCCTGTCAGGGCCGGTCCCGAAGGATACGGGCGCGTCAGCCCCGACGCCGAAGCGGGCGCGGTCCCCGTCCCGGGCCGCGGCAAAGAAGAGATCGAGATCGTCGTCCTGCATCTTGTCAGCCATGATCGTACCCCAGTTCATCCCTGCGCCCGGCAAGCGCCTTGGCCAGCGCCCGTTTTCCCCGGGCCGTCAAACTCTCGACCGCCTCGGTCGAGATGTCCATGATCTCGGCAATCTCGGGATTGCCGAGCCCTTCGATATGCCGCAGCACCACCGCCTGCCGCTGCCGCTCGGGCAGATCGTCCAGCGCCTGCTGCAGCGCCTCCTCCCGCTCGCGGGCCTCCATGGCCTCGGCGGGGGTGGCGGCGTCGTCCTCGGGCTCCGGCACCTGGTCGAGCGCGGCGTGGCGCCGGCGCCCGGACCGCCGCAGCCGGTCGGTGCAGAGGTTGGCCGTCACCCGGTAGAGCCAGGTGGTCACCTGTGCCTCGCCCTGCCGCCACTCCGGCGCGATCCGCCAGAGCCGCAGCATGGCCTCCTGCGCCACGTCCTCAGCCTCGGCCCGGTCCCCGCCCAGAAGCCGGGCGGCATGGGCCAGCACCCGCGGCGCAAGGCGCCGCGTCAGCAGCTGGGCCGCCGCCGGATCACCGTTCGAGAAGAGCACCAGAAGCGCGTCGTCCGACAGCGTGGAGAGGGCGTCGAGGGGCATATCGGTCATATGGTCCGCGGCGTATCCTGTTCATCCGGGCGTGGCAATCGGGAGCGGCCCTGCCCGGGCGGTCTGTTGCGCGCCCGGGCCGCGACGGGCCCGGGCCGGTGGCCGGAAGACGATGGGATGCATCCCGGCCGATCCCGTATTGAGCCCCCGTCCAGACTCTGGTGTCCGGGGTCTCCTGTCCGGGATGCCTGCGATGGGGGCCACGACGTGGCCCCCGCTATCGGCTCACTCGGCGGGCTTGGCCTCGCCTGCCGGCGGCATCGGTGCCTCACCGGCCTGCGGTGCATCGCCCTTCGGGGCGCCGCAGTCGCCCATCATGCCCATGCGCTGACCGCCGAACATGCCACGCTCGCCCATGCGGGCCGCGCGCGGGCCGTGGTCACCCTTGCGGGGGCCGTGGTCGCCACGCTCGGCATGGTCACGCTCGCCCTTGGGGCCGCGTTGATCCATCTTGCGCTCCATCCCGCCGTGACGCTCCATGCGGTCGCCCTTCTGGCCCCGCTCGGGACGCATCTCCGCCATCTTGGCGAATTCATCCTCGGAGATCACGCCGTCGCCATCGGCGTCCAGCTTGGAGAAGAGAGCGGCGCCGGGCTTCGGCATCATCTCGTCCATGGTCAGCTTGCCGTCGCTGTCACCGTCGCGGCATTCGATCATCCGCGCCGCACGGTTGGCCATGCGCTCCTGGCGCTTGGCTTCCATGTGGGCCACGATCTCGTCCTGATCGACGGTGCCGTCACCGTTGGTGTCGATCTCGGCGAAGCGGGCCGCACGATGCGCCTCGCGTTCCTCGGCCGAGATGGTCCCGTCGCCATCGGTGTCGATCTGCGACATGTCGAAACGGGGGCCCTTGCCCGCGCGCGGCCCGTTGCCGTCCTGGGCGTAGGCCCCGGCGGCGGCAGCGCCAAGTGCGATGATGGCGGCCCCTGCCAGAAGAGTTGCGCGTTTCATATTGGTGTCTCCAATGTGTTGACTGCTGGGCGAACCGGCCTTTCTAGCCGCTTCTGAAGATTGATACGGGGCGGCCCGGCGCTTCCGTCGCCGGACAGGCGGAAAAATCGCACATCGGCACCAAGCCATTGAATGTAAGTCATAGTTTTCTTGAATATGACCCGCGACACGCGCCACCCTGCGACATAGCGCCCATCTGCCCTGCCTGCGGCCAAACGCCCGGGAGGCCCGTGGCGGCAAAACTGCTATACCTCCGGTCTGAATTGACTGACGGAGGCATCTGCCGGGCCCCTCCCCCGGCGCCTCCCGGACGAGCGAGACGAACATGATGTGCGACACGAACCCTCAGGCGGCGCCCCAGGCCGACGAGCGGCCGCTCTGGCCCTCGGTGTGGAAAGGCTGGCGCCGGCGCTGCCCGAACTGCGGACAGGGCCCGCTGATGAAGGGCTACCTCACCGTGCGCGACCACTGCCCGGTCTGCCGCGAGGAATATTGCCACCACCGCGCCGATGACGGCCCGGCCTACCTGACGATCCTGATCGTCGGGCACCTGATGGCGCCGCTGCTGCTGGTGGTCTTCACCACCTGGCGGCCCGAGCCCCTGGTGCTGTTCACAATCTTCGGCCTGGGCACCGTGGCGCTCTCGCTTTACCTGCTGCCCCGCCTCAAGGGCGCGATCGTCGCGCTGCAATGGGCGCGGTTGATGCACGGCTTCGGCACCGACTGACCGGCGCGCGCCGGGCAGAAGCAGGCCCGGTGGTGGCCCGGAACGCCCCCGGCTCGGGCCCGGCCCTGCAAGGGCCCGGCACGGGTCTCCGGCACTGGCCCGGCGCAAGGGCATCGGGCCGCGGCGCCTGCCCGCCTGACGGGCGGTTCCGCTTGGCAAGCCCTCCGCCCGCCCCTAGTCTGCCCGGCGGAGGACCAGACCGACCATGACCGACAAGACAGCCATCCGCGACGCCGCCACGGTGATCGTCCTGCGCGACCGCGCCACCACGCCCCGCGTCCTGATGGGACAGCGCGGCTCCAAGGCGGCCTTCATGCCGTCAATGTTCGTGTTTCCCGGCGGTGCCGTGGACCCGGGCGATGGTGCGATCCCGCTGGCCTCACCCCTGCCCGCGCTCTGCGCCGGACGGATCAGCGAGGGTGTCGCCCCCGAGATGGCGCAGATCCTGCCCGCCGCCGCGATCCGCGAGCTGTGGGAGGAAACCGGCCTGATCCTCGGCCAGCCGGGCACATGGAACGACGCGCCCGAGGACTGGCAGGGCTTTGCGCAGGCCGGCTTCCGCCCCTCGGCCGCAGCGCTTCAGTTCGTCTTCCGCGCCATCACCCCGCCGGGCCGCCCGCGCCGCTTCGATGCGCGGTTCTTCCTCGTGGATGCAGGCGAGGTGGCCAATGACCTCGACGATTTCGGCGAAAACGACGAGGAACTCGAACACCTCCAGTGGATCCCGCTGACCGAGGTGCGCCAGTTCAAGTTGCCCTTCATCACGCAGGTGGTGCTGGCCGAAATCGCGCAGCGGGCCGCCGATCCCAGCCCGCCGGCCTCCGTCCCCTTCTTCTCGAACCGGGACGAGGAGCAGACCTTTCAGCGGCTCCATGGCCGCCCGATGCCGCAGGACTGATCCCGCGGCACCGCGCCGGGACTAGAGCAGCAGGATCAGCCCCAGCACGCTGGCGCTGATCAGGGCGATGCCCCAGTATTCCCGCGCGCTCAGCTTCTCGTGGAAGAAGAGCACCGAGGCGAGCAGCGAGAGCACCACCTCCACCTGCCCGACAGCGTTCACGTAGGCCGCGGTCTGCAGCGTGAAGGCGTTGAACCAGCAGATCGAGCCCGCCATGGAGGTCAGGCCAATCCATCCGGCGGTCTTCCACGCGCGGGTGACGCGGACCAGCTCGCCCCGGTCGAAGAGCGCCATCCAGCCGCCCATGCCGATCAGCTGCGACATCCCCACCGCTGCGAGCGTGAGGATCGCGCGCAGCGTGGAGTCCTCGGTCTGCACCTGCAGCGTCGCGCCCCGGTAGAAGACCCCGGACATCGCCAGCAGCAGGCCCGAGAGCAGGCCGAGCCCGGCCGCCCGGTTCCAGAACCGGCGCAGCCCGCGCACCTCGACCCCGCCGCTGTCAGAGAGGATCAGCACGCCCACCATGCCCAGCAGGATCGCCGCGAAGCCCGCGAGGCTGATGGTCTCTCCCAGCACGATGAGGCCCACGAAGACGGTCAGCAGCGTCTCGGTTTTCTTGAAGGTGATGCCGACGGCGAAATGGCGGGTCCGGAACAGGGCCACCATGGAGAGCGTGGCAAAGATCTGCGCCAGCCCGCCGGCCAGCACGTAGGGCCAGAAGGCCGGGGTGAGCGCGGGCCAGTCGCGGCCGGTGCTGCCGACCCAGATCAGCAGCCCGGCCAGCACCACCGGCGCGGAATAGAGGAAGCGCGCAAAGGTCGCCCCTCCCGCGCCCAGCGCCACCTGGCTGAGCTGTTTTTGCAGCATGAAGCGCACGGTCTGGAAGGAGACCGCGCCGAGGGTGAACCAAATCCAGCTTGGCATGTCATTGCGCCTTGAAACGGCCGGGGACCTGCCCCGGCACCGCGCGACGTCTGTGGCCCCCGCGGGGGCCGCGCCGCTCAGAAGGGCATCGGATGCGACCGATGCACGGTGTCGAGCTCTTTCATCACCTCGTCGGAGAGGTGTAGCTCGAGACCCGCAAGGATGTGGTCCAGCTGCGGCTGGGTGGTGGCGCCGAAGATGACGGAGGCCATGAACGGCCGCTGTGCGCACCAGGCCAGGGCCATGTGCACGGGGTCGAGGCCATGTTTCGCGGCCAGGGCGAGGTAGGCGTCGACCGCGGGGAAGACCCGCTCGGTCTTGCGGCCGCCCAGTTCGGGGACCAGCGACATGCGGCTCGCCTCGGGCACGGCGCCGCCCTGGTACTTGCCCGTCAGCAGGCCGGCGGCGAGCGGCGAATAGGCCAGCAGACCCACGTCCTCGTTCAGGCAGGCCTCGGCCAGGTCGCTGTCGAACTGGCGGCAGAGCAGCGAGTATTCGTTCTGGATCGTGGCCACGCGGGGGCCGTGGCCCGCCTCGGCGAGGCGCGCCCATTGCGTCGTGCCCCATGCGCTCTCGTTCGAGAGGCCGAAGGCCCGGATCGTGCCACGGTCGACCTGCTTCTGGAGCGCCTCCAGCGTCTCGACCATGTGGGCCATGGTCTCTTCGCGGTTCTGGCCCGAGGGATCGTAGTCCCAGATCTGGCGGAAGTGGTAGGAGCCCCGGTTTGGCCAGTGGAACTGGTAGAGATCGATGTAATCGGTCTTGAGCCGGCGCAGCGAGCCTTCAACCACCTCGGGAATGCTCTTGGCCGTGATCGGCGCACCGTCGCGGATGTTGCGGTTGCCGCCGCCGCTGTGCTTGGAGGCGATCACCACGTCGCCCCGCTTGCCGGTCTTCTCCAGCCAGAGGCCGATCACCCGCTCGGTGCGGCCCACGGTCGAGGCCCGCACCGGGTTCACCGGATACATCTCGGCGGTATCGATGAAGTCGATTCCAGCGGCCAGCGCGCTGTCGATCTGACGATGCGCGTCCTCCGTGTCGGTCTGGTTGCCCCAGGTCATGGAGCCAAGGCAATAGTTGCTGACCGAGATACCGGTCCGGCCAAGCTGGGTTCTGCGCATGTGATCGTCGTCCTGTGGCTGGTGCCCGGGGGCACTAGACAGACCCGGACGGCCTGACGCTTCCCCGCTTATCGCGCGAACCTTACGAATTCTTTGCCCGATGTCACCCCCGTGAGAGGAAGTCCCGCCATTGCGTGCCCTGCATGCCCGAAGAGGTGGCAGGATCGCCGCGCCACGCCGGGCGCTGACAAGCGTGTTTCGCGCGATGGGCCATGGCCCCGTCATGGGCAGAGCCTGCATCGGCACAGCCGTTCCAGCCTCCTCGGCCCACCGGTCGCGTAAAAGCCCCCCTGCACGAGGGGCCCCACTCCTTTGGCCCCCTTCGGCACAATCCCTTTTCGCGCAAACGCCCCTGCGCAAACCCCTCTGACCACCCCGTCTGGCCCGGCGCCCGCCCCCCCTGCCCCGGCACAGCCGTCCCGGCGATGGCGCAAAATCGACCTTCCGCCTGTCGCAAAGCGGAAGGCAGCGCCCCCGCGCGCGGCGCATGACGGTCGCGTCATGCGATTCCTGCTTACCCTCGCCCCGCTGTTCCTCTCCGTCATCCTGCTGCAGCTGTCCTCCGGGGGCGTCGGGCCGCTGGATGCGCTCTCCGGGCTAGAGCTCGGCTTCTCCCGCGGGCAGATCGGCCTCCTTGGCTCGGCCCATTTCCTCGGCTTCTTCGTGGGCTGCTGGTGGGCGCCGCGCCTGATGGGACGGGTCGGCCACTCCCGGGCCTTTGCGGCCTTCACCGCCATGGGGGCCATCGGCATCCTCGCCCACGCGCTGATCCACGATCCGTGGTTCTGGGCGCTGTTCCGGGTCGCCTCCGGCCTCTGCGTCGCGGGCTGCTACACGGTGATCGAGGGCTGGCTCATGGCACGGTCCACCAAGGAGACGCGGGGCCGGGTGACCGGGCTCTACCGGATCGCGGACATGGGGGCCTCGCTCTCGGCGCAGCTGATGATCGGCGTGCTGGAGCCCGCCTCCTACGTCTCCTACAACGTGCTCGCGCTGCTGTGCTGTGCGACGCTGATCCCGCTCACGCTCTCCAACGCGCCCCAGCCCGCCATGTCGAGCGCGCCGCGCCTTCGCCCGATGCTGTCGTGGGACTGCTCGCCCCTTGCGACCGTGGCGGTGGTGGTCTCGGCGCTCTCGGGCGCGACCTTCCGGATGATCGGCCCGATCTACGGGCAGGAAGTCGGCCTCGACCCGCAGCAGATCGCGTGGTTCCTCGCGCTCTTCATCCTCGGCGGGGCGCTCGTGCAATATCCCGTCGGCCTTCTCGCCGATCGGTTCGACCGCCGCTGGGTGCTGACCGGCATCTCCGTGGCCACGATCCTCTCCTGCATCGCCACCGCGCTGACCGCCACCTCGCCCGAGGCCGCGCTGGTGAACGCCTTCCTCTTCGGGATGGCCTCCTTCCCGGTCTATTCCATCGCCGCCGCCCATGCCCATGACTTTGCCGGCGACGACCAGCGGGTCGAGCTCTCCGCCGCGCTGCTCTTCTTCTACGCCGTGGGGGCCATCGTCGCGCCCTACCTCGCCTCGGTGCTGATCACTGCCTTCGGTCCCAACGCGCTCTTTGCCATGGTGGGCGCGGGGCATGTCGGCCTGCTGGCCTTCACCCTCTCCCGGATGCGCGCGCGCCCGGCGGAGGTTCGCACCCGCTACGTCTGGTCGCCGCGCACCTCCTTCACCATCGGTCGACTGACGCGGCGCGGACGCACCCCGGAGGAGTGACACGGCCCCAACCGGCGCCGCCCCCGCAGGTTGCGCACCCCGAGGTCCGGGCCCTGTGAGGCAGCCCCCCACGGCCAGTTGCGCTTGCCTCTGGCACTCACCCGCCCCGATCTGTATTGGGGGGGCCAATCCAGCGGAAAGAGGAATGTCATGGCCCGGCATCTCATCACTTCGGCGATCCCTTACATCAACGGGATCAAGCACCTCGGCAATCTCGTCGGCAGCCAGCTGCCCGCCGATCTCTTCGCGCGCTACCAGCGCGGGCGCGGGCACGAGGTGCTCTTCCTCTGCGCCACGGACGAGCATGGCACGCCTGCCGAACTTGCCGCCGCCAAGGCCGGCAAGCCCGTGGCTGAATATTGCGCCGAGATGCACGAGGTGCAGGCCAGGATCGCCGAAGGCTTCCGCCTCTCCTTCGATCACTTCGGTCGCTCCTCGTCGCAGCAGAACCACCTGCTGACCCAGCATTTCGCCGGTGTCCTGGCCGAGCGCGGGCTGATCCGCGAGGTCTCCGAGACGCAGATGTATTCGCCCACCGACGGGCGCTACCTGCCGGACCGCTACATCGAGGGCACCTGCCCGAACTGCGGCTTCGACAGCGCCCGCGGCGACCAGTGCGACAATTGCACCAAGCAGCTCGATCCGGTCGACCTGATCAACCCGCATTCCACCATTTCGGGGGCCACCGATCTGGAAATGCGCGAGACCAAGCACCTCTACCTGCGCCAGTCGGCCATGAAGGACGAGTTGGAAGCCTGGATCGACAGCAAGGCCGACTGGCCAGTGCTGACCACCTCGATCGCCAAGAAGTGGCTGAACGACGGCGACGGGCTGCAGGACCGCGGCATCACCCGCGACCTCGACTGGGGCATCCCGGTGAAGAAGGGCGCGGACGACTGGCCCGGCATGGAAGGCAAGGTCTTCTACGTCTGGTTCGACGCGCCGATCGAATACATCGCCTGCAGCCAGGAATGGGTCGATGCCGGCAAGGGCGCGGACTGGGAACGCTGGTGGCGCACCGACAAGGGCGCGCAGGACGTGACCTACACCCAGTTCATGGGCAAGGACAACGTGCCCTTCCACACGCTCTCCTTCCCGGCCACGATCCTCGGCTCCGGCGAGCCCTGGAAGCTGGTGGATTACATCAAGTCGTTCAACTACCTGAACTACGAAGGCGGCCAGTTCTCCACTTCGCGCGGGCGCGGCGTTTTCATGGATCAGGCGCTGGAGGTGCTGCCTTCGGATTACTGGCGCTGGTGGCTGCTCTCCCACGCGCCGGAAAGCTCCGACAGCGAGTTCACCTGGGAGAACTTCCAGGCGTCGGTGAACAAGGACCTGGCCGACGTGCTGGGCAACTTTGTCAGCCGCGTGACCAAGTTCTGCCGTTCGAAGTTCGGCGAAACGGTGCCCGAGGGCGGCAGCTACGGCCCCGCCGAGGAGGCGCTGATCGCCGAGATCGACCGCCGCCTCGCCGCCTACACGGCCCACATGGAGGCGATGGAGGTCCGCAAGTCGGCGCAGGAGTTGCGCGCCCTCTGGGTCGCCGGGAACGAGTACCTGCAAAGCGCTGCTCCCTGGGCCGCCTTCAAGGAAGACCCGGCGCAGGCCGCGGCCATCGTGCGCCTGTCGCTGAATCTCATCCGGCTCTACGCGGTGATCTCGGCGCCCTTCATTCCGGATGCCGCCGACACGCTCTGCGCCGCCCTCGCGGTCGAGGACCGCAGCTGGCCGGAGAGTGCCTCGGCGGCCCTCGCCGCCCTGCCCGAGGGGCACGCCTTCTCCGTGCCGGAAAACCTCTTCCGCAAGATCACGGACGAGGAACGCGAAGACTGGCAGACCCGCTTCGCCGGCATCCGGGGCTGAGCCACGCGCCAGCACCTGGCAAGAACGCATACGCCAGCACCGGGCCAAGCCGCATGCGGGTACCGGGTCTGGTCAGCGCGCCGGCACCGGGCCAAACCGCTTGCCGGCGTCGGGGCTGAACGGCGCGCAGGCACGGGGACGAACGGCTCGCCATGACCTGAGGGTGAGTTATCACCTGAGGGTGGGCGGCTCACCCTCAGGTGAGGGGGAGCCGCGCCGGCACCTCGGGCTGAGTAGCGCCGTTGCACCTGACGGTAAGCTCCGCCCCGGCACCTGGGTCTGAGTGGGATACCGGCACGGGGCTGAGCCGCGCGCCAGCCTGCGACCTAGAATTCATCCCAGCCTTCCTGCGAAACCGGCGCGCGGTCCGCTCCGGGAGCGTTCACCGCCTTGCGGGTGGGCGTCTTGGTCTCGCGGCGTGGCTCGTCCCGGCCGGAACGGGTCAGCGTCCCCTCGCGGAGACGGAACCGCTCGGCCGCGGAGACCAGCGCTCCGGCCTCCGTGGTCAGCGCGTGGCTGGCGGCGTTGGTCTCCTCGAACATGGCAGCGTTCTGCTGGGTGACCTGGTCGAGTTCATTCATGGCCATGTTGATTTCATGCAGGCCCGTCGACTGCTCGCGCGCCGAGGTCGCGATGATCGCCACCCGCTTGGAGATATCCGCGACCGAGGTCACGATGGCCCCGAGCGCGTCGCCGGTCCGGTTGACGAGATCCACACCCGACTTCACATGGGTGCCACTGGCCGAGATCAACTCGTTGATCTCCCGCGCGGCATCGGAAGAGCGCTGAGCCAATGCCCGGACCTCGGTTGCCACCACCGCGAACCCCCGCCCGGCCTCGCCCGCGCGGGCGGCCTCCACGCCGGCGTTCAGCGCCAGCAGGTTGGTCTGGAAGGCGATGTCGTCGATCACGCTGGTGATCTTCGAGATTTCCTGGCTCGATGCCCGGATCGCATCCATGGCCGAGACCGCTTCCCGGGCGACGGCGCCACCGGTTTCAGCGTTGGTCTGGGCGCTGTTCGCCATGCGGCTGGCATCATCTGCGCCCTCCGCCGCGGATTTCACCGAGGCGGTCAGCTCGTCCAGGGCCGCCGCCGTCTCCTCCAGCGTGGCCGCCTGTTTCTCGGTCCGCCGGGCCAGATCATCCGCCGCATTGGTGATCTCGCCGGCTTCGGACGAGATCGACCCGGCGTTCTGGACCACGGCGATCATCGCGTCATGCAGCGCATCGAGCGCCTGGTTGTAGTTCTGGCGCAGCGCCTCGTATTCCTTCGGGAACTGCGTGGTGATGCTCGCCGTGAGATCGCCGTCGGCGAGCCGTCCGAGGGCCACGCGCAGGGCCTCGACCACGTCGTGCTGGCGCTGCGCGGCCTCTTCCTGTGCCGCTTCGACCTCGCGGATGCGGCGGCGCGACTCCGTCATGTCGGTCCCGAGGAAGACCGTTCGCTCGATCTCCCCTGCCTCGTCCATGATCGGGGAGAAGGTGCCGATCGCCATGCAGAACCGGCCGTCCGGACAGCGCAGCGAGAAGAACCCCGAGATCGACTCGCCGCCCTTGATCCGCTCGATCATCCGGGCGTGCTCGGCCTCGCTGTAGCCCTCGCCCCGGAACAGGTCACCGGCATTGATTACCTGACCGCTCCGGTAGCCGGTCACCTTGTGGAAGACATCATTGGCAAAGGAGACGTCACCGGGCGGCAGGATCTCCACCCGCATCTGCTGCAGGTCGATGGCCCGCAGCACCGTGCTGTTCGTTTCCTGCACCGAGACCTCAGCCCATTCCACGACGTAGCCCACGACGTCCCGCTCCTCATCGAGGACCGCGTCGACGGTCACCTTGAGCCGCGCGTCGTCCCAGGGCGCGACAAGGGTGGCCGGCAGGGGACGCTGCCCCCGACGCAGTTCCGACGCGAACTCCCGCAGACCGCTGAACTGGTCGAGCGTGTCTCCCTCCAGGTCGTCGGCGGAAAACCCGGGCCAGTCCCGACGCAGGTAGGCTTGCTGCCCGCCCAGAAGATCGCGGCAGGCCCGGTTGACGAACAGGATGCGCCAGTCCGGCCCCAGCAGCATGATCGGCGCACTGGTGCCCCCGATGGCCGCACTCTTGAAGGCCGCGTCCCGCTGGGTGTCCTTGGCCGCGCGCAGGGCCTGCCGGAACCTGTCGAGCGTACGCCCCATCGTGCCGATCTCATCGCCGCGCGTCAGGGCGGGAATCGGCGTGTCGAAGTCATCGGCCGCCACTGCCCGCATCGCCCGCGCAACCCGCAGCAGCGGGCGCGACAGCCAAGCCCACTGGAAGGCCGCAACGCCTGCCAGAGACACCAGGAAGACGAGGCCTGCAACGGCGGCGGACCGCAGCCTCTGGGCCCGGGCCTGCAGCAACTGGCGCGCCGGGGACCATTGCAGCGCCAGCACGCCGACCATCGCGCCATCGGGTCCGAAATGCACCGGGACGGCCCGGATCAGCCCCCCGGCGGCCGCTTCCGGCTGGCCGGTCAGCAGGGCCACCCGCGCGGCATCCTCGACGGCACCCGCATCGAAGCCCGCGCTCTCGGAGGCAAACAGCTGCTGCCCCGCGGAGGTCAGCACGATGCCGCCCGCCATGTCGCCGTGGCTGTCCTCCCCCAGCCGGTCGAGCGTATCCTGCAGCGGGCCGGGGTTCTCGAACTTGATCACCCCGCCGAGCTGGTTGGCCAGCAGGCGCGTGGTGTCCACGGCCCGTTCCGCGACGCCCTCGCGGATCACCGCCTCGATCCGGTGCTTCGAAATCACTTCCGTCGTGGTCACGACCAACAGGACGCAGATCGCGGTGATCAATGTGCCGGTCACGAAGGTGCTCCGCAGGAAGCGCCAGCGTCGCGGGGTGGTCTGTGTCTCGTCCATGCTCTGCCCCTGCAGCCCCGGACCCGTAGGTCCGCTCAAAATATGCCGGGCCCCGTGCGGGCGGCCCGGCGGTTCTCAGAACAGCATCTCAGCGTTCAACCCGACGGTGATCGCCCCGATCACCTGCCCGCTGTCCGGCGCCACGAAGCTAAAGGACACCTGCCCGACATAGCCCTGCACGCTCTCGTCGAATTCGACCTCCCCGAAATGCATGGCGCCGGGCCCGTTGGGATAGGTTTCGAGGTATTTCGCCTCCTCGCCCTGCCAGTAGTCGCTCGTCTCGCCGCTGCTGGCGACGTTCAGCCCACGGGCATCCATCAGGATCACCTCGGCAAGGATGCCGCCCGAAGCGGTGACCTGCTGGCGCAGGAACTCTGCCGCCGGCCCCGTCGTCACCTGCGCGATGAGCGGCTGGTCGGACTGGCCTGCCTGGGCCGCCCATTGCGCCTCCAGCGCGTCGATCTGCGCCTGGTCATAGCCTTCGGTCACGGCGTTCTGGGTGCTGACCGCCGCCACCAGCAGCGGGTCGGACGCCCATCGGCGCACCTCCGTCTCGACGTAGCTACGCATGATGGCGTCGTATTGCCCTGCCTGGGCAGCACAGGCCGCGAGCCCGAGGGCCCCGGCGCAGATGAGGCGGCGTATCACGTCCCGGCTCCAATCCAGTTGCAGTTCCGGGAGGAGCATTGCCGCGAAGGCTTACAAGTCGATTAATCCACGACGGCTTTCGACGCGTTTTCACGTCCTGCCCGGCCCGCGATGCGACTGGGAGGCCCTTGGCGGCCTGCCCTCTACGGGTCCGTCGACTGCCTGCGGCGCGCGGCGGATCACCTTCGCGCTTGTCTCCGTCGCGCGGCAATGCTAGGTGGCCGCTACCGCCGGTATAGCTCAGCTGGTAGAGCACGTGATTTGTAATCTCGGGGTCGGGGGTTCAAGTCCCTCTGCCGGCACCATACATCCGAAAAATTGCCTGAGAAACAGAGGGTTGCCCCCGGCAGCCCAGATAGGTGCCTGTCTCTGTTATGGCTGACGCGCCCCCGAAAAGCATTTCCAGTTGATGGCCCCCGGCAGGCTCCGGCGGGCACGACGCCTGATCATCTGGCTCGGCGTCCCGCGCCGCCTTCTGGTGGGTCCCAACCGCCCGGGTGCCCCCCGAAGACCAAAGCCTGATCTCCTGTCGACCGCCCCCGGTCTGGAGACCGCCCGGCGCCTTCGCTAAGGATTGAGCCAGTGGCGATGGGAACCGCGGGCGCCACGCGTCGAGACCCCGCCACCGGACCAACAGCAACACGGAGCGCAGGTCAGCTTGAACATGTCGAGGTCGAGAGAACGGCAACGCGGAACACGATCCGACGCGCAGACAGTCGCGGCCGGTGCGGTCATCCTGTCGCTCTGCGCAAGCGCCGGGTTTCTTGGGCGGGGGCTGCTGTCGATCGATCAGCGCTTCCTCCCCGACGACACCTATTACACGCTGTCGATCGCCCGGAGCCTCTTCGCGGGCCATGGCGCGAGCGTGGACGGCGTTATTCCCACCTCCGGGTTCCAGCCGCTGATCGTGCTCTTTCAACTGCCGGTGTTCCTCCTGTCGACGAAACCGGACGGGCTGACGCTCGGCGCGGTGCTGATCTCGGCGGTCTTCGGCGCAGTGGCCGCGGCGCTCGCGGGCGTGATCGTCCTGCGCGAGACCGCCTCCCTCCGGGCCGGGCTGATCTCGGGCACGCTGGTCGCGCTGTCACCGGCCACCACGGCAAATGCGCTCAACGGGTTGGAGACGACCCTCGCCGCGGTCATGATGCTTTGCGTCATCTGGCTGCTGCAGGGGTCCGATCGCCAGTCGGCGCTGCCGCGGATCGTGCTGATGGGCGCTGTTGCCGGCCTGTCGCTGCTGGCGCGGATCGACAGCGTCCTGCTGCTGATCCCCGCGGCGCTCTGGGGGCTGCGGCGCATCGGCCCGGCCCGCACCGGGATCACGGCCCTTGTCGCGGCGATCACCGTGGCGCCCTGGGTGCTCTATTGCCTGCGTTTCGGCGGCCCCCTGCCGGAAAGCGGCGCAGCGGTCAGGCAGATCATCGACTTTCACATGACCAGCGGGCTGAGCAGCTTTCCACAGGTCCTGACGTCGCTGTCCTCCGCGCTCGGACGCTTCGTGCTGCCGGATGTGCCCGTGGTGGGGACCATCGTGATCGTGGCGGCCCTGGCCTTCCCCCTCGCAGCCTGCCTGCGCCAGCCGCGGCTGTCGCTGTCCGTCGTTCTGGCCCTGTCGGCGGTGTCCTTCATTGCGCTCTACACCTTCTACCTGCCCGCCTATTGGTTCTTTGACCGCTACCTGTCTCCCGTCTTCGTGTTCTGCGCCATGCTGCTGTCCCTCGTCGGCCATGCGGCGCTGTCCGGTCCCGACTGCTCGCGCCGCAGCGCCGTGCCGCTTGCCGGTGGTCTGGCGGTCCTCATGGTCGCGCTCGCGCAGGTCTGGGAGCTCTCCCGCACCGCAGAAGACCGCCCGGACCGCGGCTATGCGCGCTACGCCATCCAGATCCTCGACCAGCTGCCGGAGGGGACGACGCTTGCCGCCATGCAATCGGGGGCGCTCACATGGTGGGCCGGTGCCCCCCAATACGCCGAAGCCGGGCTGCGCGTGGTAAACCTTGACGGGGTGGTGAACGGCGATGCGAAGCGTGCGATCGAGGATCGCCGGCTGGCGCAGTATCTCCGGTCGGTGGGCGCCACGCATTTCGCGGACTGGCCCCTGAACGTCCGGATGCTCGAGACCTACTCCGGGCAGGCCGCGCCCCCGATCCTCGGTGAGAAGATATTTTCCAGCCCCCCGTACGAGGGCTTCGACCTCTACCGCATCAACGCCGCGCCGTCCTCCTAGCGGCAGGGACTCGGCGACATGTCAGGCGACGCGCCCTCCGTCGCGCCAGAGGGTCAGGGATCGGACGGCAGCCTGAGCAGCGCAAGCTGGCCCCCGGTGCTCCAGGGCGTGCCGTGAAGGTCGGTCCGACCTCGTCGCGGCTCCGTTGCCACGCCCTGCACCGCGCCGGGCAGCAACGAGAGCACATCGCGGCGCACCCTCTCCTCCGACCAGGCCTGAGGATCGCCCTCGGGTGAGAAGGCCCCGGCCACAATCTCCTCCCCTGCCTCCTCCCCTCCCGGCCCCCGCCCCGCAGACCAGAGCCGCAGGATACTCTCTCCCCCGGGGGCGCGCAGGGTCACGGCGGCGGGCAAGGCGTCGCGGAAGGCCGGAAGCGCCGTCGCATCGGTCCGGGCCCGCGTCGTGAACTCCCCCCTCACGGCCGCGAAGACGGAGGCCACGCCGGGCGCGGGCACCGTCGTCCATCCTGCGGCCACCAGCCGGTCGGCAAGCGCCTCGGGCGATGCCCCCTCGACGATCAGCGTGACGGGCGGCAGGGCCTCCCCCGTCAGCGTGACGACCTCCAGCGGCAGTGTTCCATCGGTCACTGCCGCCTGCACATCGGCAACCACGGTCTGCGGGGCGGTCTGCGCGTGTTTCAGGACCGGTCGTTTCTCCACCGCCAGCCAGCCTGCGGCGATCAGCGCGAGGGCGGCCACGCCGAGGGCCATGCCTCTGTGCGGTGCGCGGGCCGGCAGGCGCGTCCGGCGCAGCCTGTCCGTCACGCCAAAGCCGATCACCAGCCAGATGCCCCCGATGATCCAGCCGTTCAGCACGTCCGAGAGGTAGTGTTCGATCAGGTAGATGCGTGTCAGGCCGATCCCCACTGCGACGGTCGTTCCCCCGATCAGGGCGAGGGTCGGCCCGATGAACCGCTCGCGCCAGAGCAGCACGAAGAGGCAGGCATAGAGCGCGACCGAGATCGCGGCATGGCCGGAGGGAAAGCTGTGGCTGGTTTCGAGGAAATAGCCGAGCTCCGGCCGTGCCCGGCCGAAGGCGAGCTTCAGCAGGGTCACCGTCACCGCGTCGCCCGCGACGGATACCGCGAGGCCGATGGCCGCCGCAGGTCGCCCCCAGAGGGCGAAGAAGGCCACCGCCCCGGCGGCCACGGTCGTCGCGACGGGCACATGGCCCAGTTGCGTCAGCCAGCCCGCAATCGCCAGCCCGCCGTCACTCCAGTAGGCATGGACGAGGTTCGCGATCCGGGCATCAAGCGCCGCCGTCTCGGGCAGGAAGGTCAGGTCGAAGGCGTTGTCGACGAACACCCCGGCAAGGTAGATCAGCAGCACCACGATGGCCGTGGTCATGAGGCCGCCGCCGTGGGCCAGATGCAGGCGCTGCGCAAGGAAGGCGGCCGCCTTGGGGTAGCGCGCGGCCAGCCGTTGCACCGGCGGCCAGTCCGACAGATGCCGCGCCAACCCCTCCAGCGTCTCGACGATCAGCGGCCAGCCGCGCCGGATATGCCGGGTCACCGCCCATGTCAGGGCCACGATCACGGCAAAGAGCCCAAGCGGCAGCGCGACCCTTGGCAGGTAGGGGGCGATCCGGGCGAGGATATCCCCCGCGACATAGCCCATGGTGACATGGACGAGGGCATAGGCGATGCCCCCGACGATGTTCCAGAGCGCAAACTGGCGACGGCTCATGCCCGAGAGCACCGCGGCCAGCGCCGCCAGCCCCGAGACCGGGCCGAGGAACCGGGCCAGCACCACCGCGAAGGGCCCGCGCCGCTGCAGGAGGTCCTGTGCCCGCGCGAAGGTCCGGCCCTGCGGCAGGCGCAGCCGCCCGCCCAGCCACCGCCCCGTATGCCAGCTGAGTTCGCCGCCGAGAATGGCACCCACCGCCACGAACCACAGGAGGTCGAGGAAATCGAGGTATCCCAGCCGCACCAGCGCACCGCCCGCATCCACTACCAGCGTTCCCGGGGCGAGGACCCCGGTCACCCACCAGCCCTCGAGCAATGCGAAGAGGCCGACGATCCAGTAGGACCAGACCCCGAGGGATTCGAGCGTCGGCAGGATATGCGAGAGAAAGCTGTGCATGGGCATCCGGTCTGTCGGGCGGGAGAGGATCACCCCGCGGCGGCTGTCGCCTCCGGGGCGGAACGGTGCTCAGCCTCGCGATTTCTCCGGTCGGATCAAGGGCGTTCCGGTCACGGTTGCGCGGGCGCCCGGCGGGTCGGTGTCGATCGCGACGGCACGCCTGCCTCTTGAGCCGGGAAGGGCCACGGCTCGCCTCGGGCGGGCGGTGGCTCAGGACGCTTCGTCGACGGGCCCTGCCTCCGGGTCGCCTGTGGGCGCAGAGGTCTGGCAGTATCGCCCCGGCCAAATCTGAGCGTTTCCGTCGGATTGAAAAGCCAGACCAAAACACTCAACCATTTGATTTAATTCATTTTTTCATTGACGCCGACAGCGCGCCTCCCTAGATAGGGGGCAAGAGATAGACAGCCCGCCAGCCCCGCGCCAGCCAGCTCTCCATCCACCGCAGACAGCCCGCCAGCTTTCCGCCAGCCAGCCATCTCCGAAACAGCTTACCCAGCCACCCAGGAGGCAGCTATGGCAACTGCAGCGTGCAAGACCTGCGCATTCTACGAAGATCACGTCGCCAATTCGGCGCATCAGCTGGATGACGCGGGCCTGTGCCGCGCCAACCCGCCGGTGACCCAGAAGGACGCCGACAGCCGCGGCTTCTGGCCGGTGGTCAAGTCGGGCGACTGGTGCGGCAAGTTCTCGACCGTTTTCGCGGCCGAGTGAGCGCACCCGCCGGACGCCTTCAACGGCACGGACCACGCATGCACACGGGCGGCCCTCTGGCCGCCCGTTCCCGTTTGACGGCCCCCCGGTCTCCCCACCCGGCATGGTCCGGCCCCCGCGCCGTTGAAGCTGTCCGGCGGATGCCCGGTCCCCTCTCGCCCCCTGCGCTTCCGGTCGCGGCAGCCGGTTGCCGCGCGCCTGCCGCTAGCCGTCACACCGGCTGCCCCCCTGTTTCATGCAGCCCTCTCATGAGTAGCGTGAATGATCCGGCGATTATCCGGCGGGGGCCGTGGGCCTATCTCCCCAGACATGAGCCGCCCCGACAAGGGGCACAGCCCGGCCTCCGGGCCGGTCAGAAAGGACAGACCCATGATTTTCGATGAAACCTATACCCTCTCCAACGGCGTCTCCGTGCCCAAGCTGGGCCTCGGCACCTGGATGATCGAGGACGACAAGGCTGCAGAGGCCGTGCGCGCCGCGATCGAAATCGGCTATCGCCATATCGACACCGCGCAGGCCTATGAGAACGAACGCGGCGTCGGCGCAGGCATCACGGCCAGCGGCGTCGCCCGCGAAGAGCTCTTCATCCAGACCAAACTCGCCGCCGAAGTGAAGGACTACGAAGGTGCCAAGGCCGCCATCGAGGGCTCGCTCGAGGCGCTCGGGCTCGACTATATCGACCTGATGATCATCCACTCGCCGCAGCCGTGGATGGAGTTCGCCGGCGAAGACCGCTTCTTCGAGGGCAACCTCGCGGCCTGGAAGGCACTGGAAGAGGCCTACGAGGCGGGCAAGATCCGCGCCATCGGCGTGTCGAACTTCCAGAAGGAAGACCTCGCGAACCTGCTGGAGAACGCCACCGTCAAGCCGATGGTGAACCAGATCCTCGCCCACGTCAGCAACACGCCCTTCGAGCTGATCGACTACACCACCTCGAACGGCCTGCTGGTCGAGGCCTATTCGCCCATCGCCCACGGCAAGATCCTCGACAATGCCGAGATCAAGGCCATGGCCGACACTTACGGCGTGACCGTGCCGCAGCTCTGCATCCGCTACGTGCTGCAACTGGGCTGCGTGGCGCTGCCCAAGACCGCGACGCCCGCGCATATGAAATCCAACGCCGAGCTGGACTTCGTGATTTCCGACGCGGACATGGAAACGCTGAAGACCATCGAGCAGATCAAGGACTACGGCGACGCGAGCGTCTTCCCGGTCTACGGCGGCAAGCTCTGATCGCCCTGCCCCGACGCGGGCAAGGCGGCTGACAGGAGACGCCCGGTGCGCCGCATGCGGACCGGGCGTTTTCGTGCCTGCAATCCGAGGCGCGGCGAAAGGTACAGGGGCACAGCACGGTGACCCCGCCCCCTGCGCCGGGCCCTCCGTACAGCGTGACAACCTGGCCCCGGCACGCCGGCACGCCCCTGTGCCGAAGCAGGCGCTGCACCACGCCGGAGCCGCAAGCCCGCAGCCGTCATGCGTTGAGGTGAGGCCAGGCGTCTCGCGAGTCCCCCAGAGCGGCAGCGAGCAGGCCCGCCCGATGGTCGTGCAGAGCTGCGCATCAAGCGACGGGACCGGCCGGAGGTTCCGCCCCGCGGGCGCTGCGACGGCGGCGATTGCATGTCGGTTGCGGGCTGGACACTCATGAAACCGCCTCATGATCGCTAACGGAATGCCGGACATTATGCAGCCCGCCCAGCCCCCTACATGACACTCGTGTGGCGGCACCGCCCGCCCGCAGGCCCTTCGGCCGCCTCTCGAAACGAACGGAGACGACCAGACATGAAATCCCTTATGACAGCCACCGCCCTCCTGATCGCCGCAGGCTCCGCCTCGGTCGCGCAAGAGATGACCGTGACCAAGGCCGCCGAGCTCGGCGGGCAGATCGGCGCCGCCGAGACCTTCACCGGCACCGCCTACGTGGCCCCGGTCTTCGGCCCCGACATGCATGATGTCAGCGCCGGCCACGTGACCTTCCTGCCCGGCGCGCGTTCGGCGTGGCACACCCACCCCGCGGGCCAGAAGCTGGTCGTGACCTCCGGCACCGGCTGGACCCAGGAGCGCGGGCAGGAGAAGATCCTGATCGAGGCCGGCGACGTGGTCTGGTGCCCGCCCGGTGTCGAACACTGGCACGGCGCCACCGACACCACCGCCATGTCGCACTACGCGATCCAGGCCAATGTCGATGGCTCTGCCGTGACATGGGGCGACCATGTCTCCGACGAAGACTATCATGGCGAGTAACCCCTCGCCCCTCCTGCGCGGCCTCCTCGGGGCCGCGCTTGTCGGTGTCAGCCTCAGCGCCGCTCTGCCAGGCAGGGCCGAAGCGAGCGAGACGCTGCTCGACGGGCTCGACTACCCCTGGGATATCGAGGCGGAGGGCCAGACGCTCTACGTGACCGAGAAGGCCGGCACCCTCGGCATCCTCGAGGACGGCCAGTTCCAGCGCTTGCCGGTCCGCACCAGCGCGCCGATCCTGAACCACAGGGGCGGCGGGCTTCTGGGGCTGGCCCTGCGGCCCGACTTCCCCCGGAGCCGCCGGGTCGTTCTCTACCACCATACCGGTACCCCCGACGCCCGGACCAACCGGGTGATCGAGGCGGAACTGCGCGACGGAGCCTGGCACGAGACCCGCGTGCTGCTGGACGACATCCCGGGCCACCCGCTCTACAACGGCGGCCGCGTGGCCTTCGGCCCCGACGGGATGCTCTACGTCACCACCGGCTGGACCGAGAACCGCGCCCGACCGCAGGACATGGAAAGCCTCGCGGGCAAGATCCTGCGCCTGACGCCCGATGGCGCTGTCCCACGGGACAACCCCTTCCCGGGCTCGCCGGTCTACTCGCTGGGGCACCGGAACCCCCAGGGCCTTGCGTGGGATGACAGCGGGCAGCTCTATGCCGCGGAACATGGCCAGTCCGGCAACGACGAAGTGAACCGCATCGAAGCGGGCGGAAACTACGGCTGGCCCCTGATCGAGGGCGACGAAACCCGCGACGGGATGCAGCCCCCGCTGGCCCATTCCGGGCGCAGCACATGGGCGCCCTCCGGCCTCGCATGGCAGGACGGGCACCTGCTGCTGGCCAGCCTGCGCGCCGGTGCCGTGCTTGCGATCACGCCTCAGGGCGCGGTCTCGACCGCGCAGGATGTGGGTGATCGCATCCGCGACGTCCTCGTCACCCCGCACGGCATCTTCGCGATCACCACCAACCGCTCGCCGCGCCGCGACGGGCCGTCCGATGACCGGCTGATCCGGCTCGATTGACACAGAAGGGACGTCTCGCAATCAGATGATTAGACTTATGAATGTCGCACATCTATTTTCGGCAGGACACAGATGATCCACCGAAACCAGATCGAGACGTCCCTCATGCTCCGCGAGAATATCAACGACCTCATCGCATTGGCTGCCGTGGCCGAGGAGCGCAGCTTCACCAAGGCGGCCGCGCGGCTCAACGTCTCGCAATCGGCGCTCAGCCACACGATCAAGGGGCTGGAACAGCGCCTCGGGATGCGCCTGCTGACGCGGACCACGCGCTCCGTCGCGCCGACGCTGGAGGGCGAGGACCTGCTGGCCACGCTCAACCCCTGCTTCGAGAAGATCGAGGCCCGGCTGCTGGCCCTCAACGATGCGCGCAACCAGCCCACCGGCACGGTGCGGATCGTGGCGGTGGAATATGCCATCGAGAGCCTGCTCTGGCCCAAGCTCTCGCCGGTGCTGAAAGACTACCCCGCGGTGAACATCGAGCTGGTCATGGATTATGGCTTCACCGACCTTGCCGCGTCGCAATGCGACGCAGGTGTGCGCTACGGCGACCAGGTGAGCGACGGGATGATCGCCATGCGCATCGGCCCGGACGAGCGCATGATCTGCGTCGGCGCGCCCGGCTACTTCGACGAGATGGGCGCACCTGAGGTGCCCCAGGACCTGACCGAACATCGCTGCGTCAACCTGCGGCTCTCGACCCATGGCGCGCTCTACGCCTGGGAGTTCGAGGACGCAGAGGGCAATGAGATCCGGGTGAAGGTCAGCGGTCAGCTCTGCTTCAACACGATCAACCCGGTGCTGCGGGCGGCGGTGGACGGCCATGGCCTCGCCCTCGTGCCCGAGAGGCTGGCCGAGGCCGATCTGGCCGCCGGGCGGCTGCGCACCTGTCTCGATGCCTTCTGCCCCTCCTTCCCGGGCTTTCACCTCTACTACCCCAGCCGGCAGCGGCCGTCCTCGGCCTTCCAGATCGTGCTGGACGCGCTGCGCGAACGCGGCTGAGCCCGGCCGGGCCCCGGCCAGGGGCCGACCTGAACGCCGTTCAGCCCCGGACTAAGCCATTGATGAAGATGCATCATGACTGGCATCGGGAGCCACGGCATTAACCTGCGGCGGATCGCCCCACCTCTTCTGGACGCACGACCGACCAATCCAGGAGAGACCTATGAAAAAGCATCTCGCGGCTTCGGCCATCGCATTCGCAGCCACCGGCGCACAGGCGCAGGACGTGGCCACCACCTTTCCCGACGCCGTGGCCCGCGTTGCCCCCGCACTGCAAGCCTACAGCACCGATGACCTCATGGGCGCGGTCTGGAGCGACGAGACCCTCTCGGTGCGGGACCGCGCCTTGGTGACCTTCGCCGCGCTGATGACCCGCCATGAGACCGAGTCCCTCGGCGCCTACGTCGAACTGGCGCTGGATGCGGGCGTGACCCCTGCAGAACTCTCCGAGACGATCACCCACCTCGCCTTCTACACCGGCTGGGGCAATGCCACCGCCGCCGCCGAGGCCATGGCCCCGATCTACGAGGACCGCGGCATTGCCGCCACCGACCTGCCCGGCGCCGAGGTCGACTTCCTGCCCCTGAACGAAGAGGCCGAAGCCGCGCGCGAAGAGACCGTTCAAAGCAACTTCGCCAATGTCTCGCCCGGCGTCGTCGCCACCACCCGCGACATCCTCTTCAACGACCTCTGGCTGCGCCCGGACCTCGCGCCTCGTGATCGCAGCCTTGTGACCGTCGCCGCCCTGATCGCCGCCGGTCAACCCGAACAGATGACCTTCCACCTGAACCGCGCCATGGACAACGGCCTGACGCAGGAAGAAGCAGGGGCCATGCTCTCGCACCTCGCCTTCTACGCCGGCTGGCCCAAAGTCTTCTCGGCCATGCCCGTGGCCAAGCAGGTCTTCGAAAGCCGCTGATCCGAAAGGGTTTTCCGGCAGATACGCTGCCCTTTCCCGGGCTCGCCACGGCGGGCCCTTTTTTGTCCGTCCGGGGCACGCGCGCCCCGGAACGGCCCGGCTCACCTTCGGCCGAGGCAGGCCCGCCGCCCCGACAAACCGGTCATAGATGAGCAGGCCTCATGACTGTCCTGCCGGGATGCGCCATTTACGATCCGGGGACAGAGGACCAGATCCCCGTTACGCTGCTGCTGAGAGAGCGGCGCGCAAGACCACAGAAGACGACGACAGCGGCGGTCTTCGGGCCCGCACGCGGAACAGGACGACACAGATGAAGATCGGTATCCTCGGCTCCGGCCTCATGGGCGGCAAACTCGGCCAGATCTGGGCATCGGAGGGCCATGACGTGACCTTTGCCTATGCCCGCAGCCGCACGAAGCTCGTCCGGCTCGCCAGCGAGGCGGGCGCGCGGGCCGGCACGATCACCGAGGCGGTCGCGGAGGCAGATGCCCTGCTGCTGGCGGTCCACTGGTCCCGCACCGCCGAGGTGCTGGCCGAGGCCGGAGACCTCGACGGCAAGATCGTCCTCAACTGCTGCATCCCGCTCGACGCTGCCGACCGCGACCTCGTGGTGGGGCGGACGTCCTCGGGCGCGGAAGAGCTGCAAAAGCTGCGCCCCGGGGCCCGCTGGGTCTCGGCCTTCTCGACCACGCCGTCGGAGAGCTTCTTCCCGGTCCACGCCCGCAAGGGGCAGATCGAGCCACCCCATGTCATGATCTACGGCGACGACGCAGGCGCCAAGGAGGTGGCCTTCGCCCTCGCCAGCGACGTGGGCTTCGACCCGCAAGACACCGGCGGGCTGCGCAATGCCCGCTATGTCGAACCCTTCGCCATGGCGACGGTGGAACTGGCCTACGTCCAGCCCGGCCCCGCGTCCTGGACCTACAGATTCACAAAACTGCGCTGAGACGCAGAGAAAGGACCCTTCCCATGAAAATCATCCGTTCTGGCAGCGCGCCCTCCAACCCCGGCCCCGCGGACTGGTTCACCGGCACCGTGCGCGTCGACCCGCTGTTCCAGGCGGACGAACCCGGCCGCACCTCGGGCGCCCATGTGACCTTCGAGCCCGGCGCGCGCACCGCGTGGCACACCCATCCCGCGGGTCAGACCATCATCATCACCTTCGGCCGCGGCCGCGTGCAGCGCGAAGGCGGCCCGGTGGAGGAAGTGACCCAGGGCGACGTTGTCTTCTTCCCCGCAGACGAGAAGCATTGGCACGGGGCATCGGCCGAGACCGCGATGAGCCACATCGCCATCCAGGAAAGCATCAACGGCTCGCCCGTCACCTGGATGGAAAAGGTCGCCGACGAAGACTACAACGGCTGAGCCGTCCCGGCAGGGCGCCGCGCGCGCCCTGCCCCCTCCTGTCCCAGTCGCGCGCCCCCGGGCTGCGACCCCCAGACCTGGGACCGCCTGCCCCGGGAACAGCTGCCCCGGGACCGGCACCACCGCGTCAGGATCGCCACGGACAGCCGCAAGGCACGATCCGCACGACGCCCCCCATCAGCCAGACAGCCGTCAATCGCTTGACGCCTCACGGATTCACGCTGCGATCACGCAGGGTGGCGCAGGATCGTCTTGTCCGACCCCGGGCATCAGACCCGGGGCGGTCATTTCGATACGAAAGTCTAGATGAAGTTATTTCAGCATCCCCTGCCCCGGACCATTCAGACGGTCTCAGGCTGTCGCCATGCCGTGTCCCGCGGAGGCACATGTCGAGAGATCGGAACTGGGTGGCCGGGGCAATTCGGACTTTCCGCACGGCAGCCCACCGCCTGCAGCCCCCGTGCCCTGCCCGCCACGCACCGCGTCGCCGCCGACGTCATGCCGACCCCGCCGGGTGCCGGATCACGCGCGCAGCATGGGCGCGAAGGCCTCGGGCTCCAGCAGGCCCAGGCGACGGGCCAGCGTCACCGGATACTCCCGGTCGGAGACGAAGGCCTCCAGCGTGAAATCCGGTTCCAGCGCGCGCAGCCGCGCCAGCACCCGGCCCGCACGCTCGTAATCCCGGCGGCTGGCATAGGCCGCCAGCAGGTAGCGCAGCGGCGGCCGGAACTCGGGCGCAAGGGCCGCGACCGTCTCGAAGGAGCGGCAGGCCTCGTCAAGCTCGTTCAGCTGCAGTGCGGAGAGGCCCACATGGAACTCGCACCAGAAATAGAGATGGGTCCGCTGCGCCAGTTTCGCCGCCGTCTGCGCCGCCTCCTTGGCCATGCGCGGCTTGTCCGCGTAGAGCGCGGCAATCGCATAGGCGATCCAGCTCAGCGGGTTCGACGGGTTCACCCGGATCGACATGCTGGCCAGCTCGGACCCGGCCTCGGCATTCCAGCCCAGCAGGACATTGGCATTGGCCGCCGCCGAGAGGACCATGGAGTTCATCGTGTCCGCCTCCACGGCGCGCGCGGCATATTCGAGCCCCTGCTCGACGCAGAGCTGCTCGTCCGGTTCGAACCGTTCGATCAGCTCGATGATCGAGGTCTGCGCACGCCAGCCCATGATCGTCCCCGCGAGGTCCGGCACCTCGTGGCTCTCCAGAACCGCGCGGGCCTGCTTCACCCGGTCAGGCCGGAACGAGAAGACCCCGGCGATCACGGGCCCCAGCAGGAAGCCCGTGTTCTCGCGCCCCGCGTCACGCTCGATTGCCTGCACCAGCGCCGATTGCACCCGGAAGGCCAGCCCCAGAAGCTGGCTGTCGGAGCTGAGGAAATCCGATCCGCCGCCGACCCGCGCCGTCTCGGTCCAGAGCACGTGGCCGGACAGGGCACGCCGGGCCGTGGCGCGGAAGGAAATGCCCGCATCGCCCCCGGCCTGCGCGGCCCGGACCTCGACCACGAGCGTATGGGCATCGGGCACCTCGGGGGCATCGTAGCCGATCCGCACCTCGCCGTATTCGGACAGGTTGCGCGTGAGGATCGCGAGGAACTCGCTCTGCAGGTGGAAGGCCTCGGCGGTGGCCCCGTCCCATCCCAGCAGCGCCACGTGCCACCCCTGCGGCGGCGTGGGCGGCGCAGCGGCGGCGGGCGTGGCCCCCTCCTCTCCGCGCCGCCCCTGAAGCCAGAGGTTGAATTCGCTGTCGGGCACGTCGAGCCCTTCGAGGAAGGCGGCCCCGCGCCAGTGCGCCGGCGCGGGGCAAAGCTCGACCTGCGCCGCCGCCAGCCAGACCGACACCCGGTTGGCCTGCAACAGGTCGCGATGCGGCCCCAGCGCACGGCGGATCGTGGCCAGCGCCTGCCGCAGGTTGGCAGCGCCCTGTTCGCGGTCGCTCTCGCTCCAGAGCTTGTCCTGAAGCCAGGCGCGGGTCCGGCGAAGCCCGCCGCCCGTGGCCAGCAGGGCCAGCACGGCCTGCGCCTTCTGGCTGACCGGCGTGCAGTCCGCGCCATCCGGTCCCGTCACCCTGAAGTGACCGACCAGATCGAGCGTCACCCTGCCCGCCGTGTCCTTTGCCATCGGTCCCCCGCGCCTCCCCGACCCCAAGGTCATGGACCCGAAATGCCACGCCCGAAATTCTGGGCCCGAATATCTGGGCCCGAAATTCTGGACCCGAAAATCTGGGCCCGCTCCCCGCCGGACCCTAGCATGGCGCAGACCGTCTGGGAACGCGCAGGCCCGGCACGGCGCCATTCCTTGACTTGCGCAAATCACTCCAGAGATAGTTTTTGAGCGAAGGATCGCAGGAGGATAGCAATGTCGGACCTCTACCTGGGAAGCGGACGCGGATCTGGCCGTGGCTCCGGACGCGGCAGCGGTCGCGGATCAGGGCGCGGGTCGGGCCGTGGTTCTGGTCGGGGCTCCGGTCGCGGCGGCCCAGAGGACGACGGCCTCGTCGCCGAGGCACGGCTGACGACCCATGACGCCATCGCCGGCTACTGGGCCCCGCCCGAGGACAACCGCGCGGTGGCCGACATCGCGCCCAACACCGGCCTGTCCTACCTGACGCCCGACCGGCGGCGCGATCTGCTGCTCGGCAGCCTGATGGGGCATTTCGCGGTGCGCCCCGCCTGCGGGAATCCGACCGATCCGACCGGGGCCGAGGTCCTGCTGGACGAGGCCGTGATCTGCACGCTCACCCGCCCCGGTGTCGAGGTGCTGGGCCGCCAGATGGCCTGGCTGCGCGCCTATGCGGACCTGCGCGCGGACCGCGCGCATGAGATCCTCCTCCAGTCCGGCGACCTGCTCTATGGTTTCGCCGCGATCCGCCCCCTTGCCACGCCGCAGAAGCCGCGCACGCAGGACCTGCTGGCGGTGACGCAGGAGCTGACCATCCTGCTGGAGATGCAGGTGAAACACCTCTGCCGCGCGCCGCGCCCCGCGGATTTCTCGGACCGGGTGCAGCCGATCCTCGATACGCCGGATCACAGCACCTATCCCTCGGGCCATGCGACGGAATCCTTCGCGCTCGCCACCGTGCTGCACTACCTCGACACCGGGCAGCTGCCCGCCGAGGCCGCAGCGCCCCCCGCGCAGGTCTTCCTGCTGGCGCATCGCATCGCGGTGAACCGCACCGTGGCGGGCGTGCATTTCCCGGCGGATTCCGCTGCCGGGGCGGCGCTCGGCTGTGCCATCGGCTGTGCGGTGATCGCCCTTGCGGGCGGGGCGGAAACGCCCGTGGCCCATGCCTATCCGAACGGGGCCTTCCCCCCCGAGGGCGCGGATGACTTCGACCGGGCCGCCATGGCCGCGGGGCTGACCGCGGGCCACGCCCTGCCGGCGCCCGCCGGACCGGTCAGCGCCGTGCTGCGGCAGTACTGGGCCGATGCGGTGGCCGAGTGGCGCACCGCGCCCGCGGAGGGGACCGGCGCATGAGCTGGCAGCCGTGGAGCGACGACGCGCGGCTGCATCCCTCGCCCTACCTCGACTGGGCCTATCGCCTCTATCCCGCCTACGGCGACCCCGCGCGCTTCGTGCCCGTGCCGGACCCGCGGTCGCTCTGGCAGCTGCACCAGTGCGGGCCGGCGGACAGCCCGCCGCCGATGATCCGCTTCCCGGTGCCCGTGGCCATGGCGAACCCGGCCTATGGCCCGCCCGGCCCGACGCAGGTCGAGGCCTGCGCGTCGCTGGCCCCCGATCCGGCCTGCCTGCCGCCGATCACGTCCGAGACCATCATCGCGGCGATCATCGACGTGGACATCGGCTTTGGCCATCGCAGCCTGCGGACCGCCGCGGGCGACAGCCGCGTGCTGGCCGCCTGGCAACAGGGCGCGGCCCCGGCGGGCCCCCTGCCCTTCGGCCGCGCCTGCCTGAAACAGGACATCGACGCGGCGCTCGCCCGGCATAGCCCCGCTGGCCCCACGGGACCGCTCGACGCGGAGGCGTTCAACCGCAGCCTCGGGCTGAGCGATCCGCTGGCCCGGGGCTGCGACGGGCTCGAAAGCCGCTTCGCCCATGGCACCCATGTCCTCAGCCTGCTGGCCGGGGCCGATCCCACCCGCGACCCGGCCTTTGCAGAGCATGTGCGCATCCTCGCCGTCAGCCTGCCCCCGATCACCGCCTATGGCGAAGGTGGCGGGATGCTGGACGAATACCTCAGCTACGGGCTGCGCTGGATCGTCGAGACCTACCGCGCCCTGATGCAGGCCTCGGGGCTCAGCGTGCCGCCGCCGCTGGCGGTCAATGTCTCCTTCGGCAAGCAGGCAGGCGCACGCGATGCCGGGCAGGAATGGCTGCGGCAGGTCATGGCGCTCGACACGCTCTTTTCCGAAACGCCCGACACGCCGCCACGGCTGACACTCTTCGTGCCTGCGGGCAATGACAACCTCGCGCGCGGGCACGCCGCGCTGGAGCTGGCCCCCGGCGCGGAGGCCGAGATCGACTGGCACCTCCAGCCCGAGGACGAGACCTCCAATATCGTCGAGATCTGGTCCGACGGCCGCCCCGGCGATCCCGTGCCGCTGGCCCTCGACCTCGTTTCGCCGGGACAGGGCCCGCAGGGCTTCTCCGCCGCCCGACCGGATCAGAACGGGGGCCAAAGCCGGGCGCTGACCGGCGGCGCAGGCCGGATCTACTGCGACGCGGTCACGGCGCCAGACGGCGCGCTGCGCCATCGCCACCAGATCTGCCTCGCCCCGACCCGGCCCGGGGCGACGGGCGTCACCGCGCCGGCGGGCCGGTGGCGGCTCAGACTGCGCAACGCGGGCCCCGCCCCGCTCCGCCTGCGGGCCCATATCCAGTCCGATCAGGCGACGCTGCCGGGGCTGAGACGCGCGCGGCACTCCTATTTCGACCACCCCGCCTACCAGCCCCACGACAGTCTCGGCGCGGCGGCGGACAGCTATGCCTATGATGCATCGGCCTGCGATCTCGACGGGCCCGATCCGCTGCACCGCCATGGCACGCTCAACGCCTATGCCGTGACGGAGGGGGCGATCTCGGTCGGCGGGTTCCGGGTCAGCGACGGGCGCCCGGCGGGCTATTCCGCCACCGGCGCGGCGGCCACGGCGATCGGCGGCCACCCCGGGCCCGACCTGCTGCTGCCCTCCGAGGACGGGCCCGCGCATTTCGGCATCCTTGCCGAGGGCGCGACGGATGGCGCCACCCTCGCGCTGCGCGGCACCAGTTTCTCCTGCGCCTGCGCGGCGCGCCGGGTGCTGGAACACTGGCTTGCAGGTGGTCCTGCGGCGCGACCGGCAGCGGAGGCCCGCACGCTGCTCACGCAGGAGGCCGCGGCGCAGGAGGCGGCGGGCCACTGGCGCCACGGACCGATCGCGCCTGCCAAGGGCGGCGCGGGCCGCCACGCCTTTCAGCCCGCCCGCGCCGTCGCCCGGCGCTGAGGCGCGACCGGATGGCCGGTTGCGCGCCGCGCCGCGGGGCGGTCTAATCGTTCCGGAAGACTCACGGGTGGACCTGCGATGAGCGAAGACCCCTATGACGTGCTCGGCGTGCCGAAGACCGCCACGGCCGAGGAGATCAAGAAAGCCTACCGGAAGATCGCGAAGGAGAGCCATCCCGATCTCCATCCCGGCGATGCGGCCGCCGAGGCCCGCTTCAAGGCGGCCGGCGCCGCCCATGACCTGCTGAAGGACCCTGAGACGCGCGCCCGCTATGACCGGGGCGAGATCGACGCCAGCGGGCAGGAACGCCCGCCCGAACGCACCTTCTACCGCGACTTCGCCGAACAGCCGGACAATCCCTACCGGCAGGGCCCGCGCTACGAGGGCTTCGGCGACGAGCAGGACATCTTTGCCGAGTTCCTGCGCCGCCACGGCGGGCGCGAGGGCGCCTCCTTCCGCAGCCATGCCTACCGGGCGCGCGGCGAGGATGCGCATTACGCCCTCGAGGTGCCGTTCCTCGACGCGGCCAACGGCGGGTCGATGCGGATCACCCTGCCCGGCGGTGGCGGCCTCGAGGTGAAGATCCCCCGCGGCGTGCACGAGGGCCAGACCCTGCGTCTGCGCGGCAAGGGCGGCCCGGGCCATGGCGGCGGCGATCCCGGCGACGCCTATGTGACGCTCTCGATCCGCCCGCACCCGGTCTTCACCCGCGAGGGCGACGACATCGTCATCAGCCTGCCGATCACCCTCTACGAGGCCGTGCTGGGGGCCAAGATCGAGGCGCCGACCATCGCCGGTCCGGTCAAGGTGACCGTGCCCCGCGGCACCAGCAGCGGGCGTATCCTGCGGCTGAAGGGCCGCGGCATCGCGGCGGCGGGCCGTCCGCCGGGCGACCAGCGGATCGAGTTGCGCATCGCCCTGCCCGGGGAGGTCGATGACGACCTCGCCCGCTTCATGGAGGCGTGGCGCGACGGCCACGCCTACGATCCCCGCAAGGAGGGCACGCCATGAGCACCAGCGGTTTCTATTCCGAGGAGGAGGTCCTCGCCACGGTCGGGCGGCTGGACCGCCCGCGCCTCGTGCGGTTCCTGCGGGCCGAGGTGATCCGCCCCGCCGATGCGGAGGGTCGACAGGTCTACCGGCAGGTCGACGTGGCCCGGATCGAGCTGCTCTGCGATCTCTGCGATGACTTCGACCTCGGTGACGAGGCGCTCACCATGGTCATGGGCCTGATCGACCAGCTCCATGGCACCCGCGGCGACCTCGCGGCGCTGATGCGCGCGCTCGGGGATGAACCGGACGAGGTCCGCGGACGGGTGATGCAGCGGCTGCGGGGCTGAGCCCGGGCCGATGGGTGCCCATCCCGCCCCCCGCGGGAGGCGGGGCCGCGCTCACTCCGCCGGTTGCGCCGCGCCCCCGTCTTCTTCCCCGGTCCGGCGCGGGAACAGGCCTTCGATCAGCAGGTAGATCACCGGCGTCACGAAGAGCGTCAGCACGAAGGCGAAGCTGAGCCCGCCGGTGATGACGAGGCCGATGGCCTGACGGCTCTCGGCGCCCGCGCCCGCGGCAGTGGCCAGCGGGACCGCCCCCAGCACGGTGGCGATCGTGGTCATGGTCACGGGCCGCAGCCGGGTCACCGCGCCCTCGATGGCCGCCTCGCGGAGGGAATGCCCCTCCTCGCGCAGCTGGTTGGAGAATTCCACCATCAGGATGCCGTTCTTGGCCATCAGCCCCACCAGCAGGACAAGGCCAACCTGGCTGAAGATGTTCACGCTCTGCCCGGTCAGCCAGAGGGTCAGCACCGCGCCCCCCAGCCCCAGCGGCACGGTCAGCATGATCACCAGCGGGGTGCGGAAGCTTTCGAACTGCGCCGCCAGCACGAGGAAGACGATCGCCATGGCCATGCCGAAGACCATCGTCATGCCGCCCGAGGCGCGGATGTAGTCCGCCGCCTGACCGGTCCAGGCAATCGTGGCCCCGGCGGGCAGCGCGGCCACGGCGCTTTCCACCCGGCCCATCACCTGCGCGAGGTCCGCACCCGCAGGCAGGTCTGCCTCCATCGAGACGGAATGCACGCGGTCGTAGCGTTCGATCGAGGGCACGGTGGCGGCGGTCTCGATCGTGGCGACGGAGGACAGCGGGATCAGGTCACCGCGGCTGTTGCGCAGCAGGATCGACATCAGGTCGGCCGGGTTGTCCCGGTCCTCGGGCGCGGCCTGCAGCACGACCGGGTACTGCCGCCCGTCGGAGGTGTATTCCCCCACGGTTCGCGAGGCGACCAGCGTCTGCAGGGTGGAGGAGACCGTCTCGGCGTCGAGACCAAGGTCCTGCGCGCGCAGCCGGTCCACGGTCAGCGTGGCGCCGGGCTGGTTCGCGGCATAGCCAACCTCGACGTTGGAGAGGTCGGGATCGGCCTCCAGCGTGACGGCAAGCTCCTGCGCCCACTCCGCGGCGCGGTCGATGTCGGGGGCGCCCAGCATGAATTGCAGCCCACCGCGCCCGCTCCCGATGCCGAGCCCGCCGGAGGGGCGCATCCCGGTCTGGACCTCGGTGATCTGCGACAGCGGCCCGCGCAGCCCGGCCATGACCTCGGTCACGCTCTGGTCCCGCTGGTCCCAGGGCACGAGGTTCACGAAGAGCAGCGCGCGGCGCAGCTCTCCCCAGAGCCCGACGATGGCCGTCACGTTGGCCACGACGCCCTCGGCGCGCAGCGGGTCCAGCAGCGCCTCGACCTCGCGGGCGGCGGCATCGGTGTAGTCGAGGCTCGCCCCCTGCGGCGCGGTCACGTAGATGCGGAACTGGCCGCGATCCTCGGGCGGGGTGACCTCCTTGGGCAGCGCGAGGTAGAGCGCGACGGAGCCCGCCACGACGAAGCCCGCGAAGGCCAGCAGGATCTCCGGCGCCTTCAGCACGGCACGCAGGCCCGCGCGGTAGCCGCGCTCGACCCAGCCGATCACGGCGTTCACCACCCGCGTCAGCAGGTTGGGCCGGTCGTCGCGCGGCATCATCCGCGCCGCCAGCATCGGCGACAGCGTCAGCGCCACGAACCCCGAGACAGAGACCGCCACCGCCAGCACGATGCCGAATTCGGCAAAGAGCTGGCCGATCTGCCCCTCCATGAAGCTGACCGGCAGGAAGACCGCGATCAGCACGGCGGTGGTGGCGATGACGGCAAAGTTCACCTGATTGGCCCCGCGCCGCGCGGCCTCGGCGCGGCTCTCGCCCATGGCGCGGTGGCGCTGGATGTTCTCGAGCACGACGATGGCGTCATCCACCACGAGGCCGATGGCAAGGATCATGGCAAAGAGCGTCAGGATGTTCAGCGAGAAGCCCAGCAGGGACATCACCAGCGCCGCACCGAGGATCGACACCGGGATCGTGACCACCGGCACCATGGAGAGCCGCGCGGAGCCGAGGAAGAGGAAGATCACCGCTGTCACCAGCAGCACCGCCTCCATGAAGACCTGCCCGACCTCGTGCAGCGTCGTCTCGATGAAAAGCGCCTCGTCCGAGGTCACGGCGAGCTGCATCCCCTCGGGCAGCAGCGGGCGCATCCTTTCCAGCTCAGCCTTCACGGCACGCGAGATGGAGACGGTATTGGCCTGCGCCTGCGGCTGGATGCCGATGCCAAGACCGGTCACGCCATTGGCGCGGTTGAGGCTTTCATTGCTGGTCGGGCCCGGCTCGATCCGGGCCACGTCACCGAGGCGCAGCGGCCGTTCACCGCCGTCGCGGATCACCAGCTGGGCGAATTCCGCGGCCGAGGTCATCCGGGTCCGCGCCAGCAGCTGCAACTGCCGCGCGCCGGTCTCGATCTCGCCCGCGGGGAGCTCGATGTTGTTGGATTGCAGCGCCGAGGTGATGTCGCCCGTGGTCACGCCATGGGCGGCCATCAGCCCCGCGTCCAGCCAGATGCGCATCGCGGGCGCCCGCTCGCCGTAGAGCGCGGCATTGGCCACGCCGGGCAGCCGGGCCAGCCGGTCGGTGATGTAGCGGTCGGCGTAATCCGACAGCTCCAGCGGGGTCATATTGCTCGACGAGAGGGAGAGCCGCAGCACCGGGTCGCCCTGATCGTCGTTCTTGCGCACCACGGGGGCGTCGGCCCCCTCCGGCAGGTCGCGGGCGGCGCGGTCCACGGCGGTGCGCACATCGTTGGCGGCGCTCTCGATATCGCGGGAAGGATCGAAGACCAGCACCGTGCGGGCGCGGCCGCGCTCGCTCTCGGTGTCCATGCTCTGAAGGCCGCTGACCCCGGCAAGGGCCCCCTCGATGACGCTTGCCACCTGGCTGTCGACCACGTCGGGCGAGGCGCCGGTGTAGTTGACGAAGACCGTGATGCGCGTCGCCTCGGTCTGGGGCAGTTCGCGCACCGGCAGCCGCGTCAGGGCCACGGCCCCCAGCAGCACGATCAGCAGGTTCAGCACCGTGGCCAGAACCGGACGGCGAATGGACAGATCGGGCAGGCTCACGGCGACACGCGGGTCAGGCTGGCGGCCTGCATCCCCTCGGCGGCCACCACCTGGGTGCCGTCGCTGACGCTGTGCAGGTTGGTGACGATGACGGGCATCCCCTCGGCCAGGTCGCCGGTGACCTCGATCAGCGTGCCGCGCTGCATGCCGGTCACCACCTCGACCCGGCGCGCGGTGTCCCCCTCCACCACGTGGATGAAGCTCTGCGTCCCGGCAGAGGTCAGCGCGCGTTCCGGCACCGCCAGCCCCTCGCGGCGCGACAGTTCCAGCGCGGCCTGCATGAACATGCCCGGCCTCAGGCGGCGGTCGCCGTTGGGCACCTCGGCGCGCAGCGCGATGGAGCGGGTCGAGGGATCGACCCGCGTGTCGAGCGCCGAGATCCGCCCCTCGAAGGCCTCGTCGGCCCAGGCCGGCGTGGTAAAGCTGACCGCCTGCCCCGGCGCGAGCCGCGAGAGGTAGCGTTCGGGCACGTTGAAGGCGACCTCCACCACCGAGAGATCGTCCAGCGTGGCGATCTCGGTCGTGGTGGTGACGATCTGGCCCGGCGAGACATCGGTGAGGCCCACCACCCCGTCGAAGGGCGCGCGCAGGTCGCGGTCCGACAGCGTGGCAAGGGCAAGGTCGCGTTCCGCCTGCGCGCGCAGCAGCGTGGCGCGGGCGGCCTGAAGCGAGGCCTCGGAACTGCTGCCGCTCTGTTCAAGCCGCTGCTGGCGGTCGAAGGCGGCCTGCGCCTCCGACACCGTTGCCTCGGCGGCGGCGAGGCTGGCGTGGGCCTCGGCATCTTCCAGTTCCAGCAACAGGTCGTCTTGGCGGACCTCCTGCCCCGGGGTGATATGCACCTGCACGATCCGCCCGCCGGCAGAGGGTTGCAGCGTGACGGACTGGCGCGCGCGGGTCGAGCCCACGGCCTCGACCGTCTCGACGAAGGTCTGCTGCTGCACCGGTTCGGTCACCACGCGCACGGGGCCACGGGGGCCGCGCGGGCCCTGCGCTGCAGGGGAGGTGGCCGCCTGCATCTGGTCGGTCAGCTTGAACCCGGCGTAGGAGGCCCCCGCCAGCAGAACGACGCCCAGAAGGATGCGCAACAGCTTCATCAAATGCCTTTCGATATCTCCCCGTGCCGCAGAATGAATACAGCCCTGAATTCCGGCAAGTGAAGAAACGATGATGACTGCCCGGCATGACATTTCGTGATCGCCCGCGCCGCCGATCCAGCCGTGCGCCCTGCAACTGCGGGGCGAAACGGACAAAACATATATCCTCTATCCCGATTAGGAGCCCCCTGCTAGCATTCCAGTCGGGTCCGCATGTCGACCCGGACCAGCCAATGCCACATGAGCCAGTTCCGGAGGTTTTCCAAATGACAGATGTCCGCAGATCATCGGACCCCCGCAGGCGCCCCGGCGCGCGCCATGGTGACACCGCAGCCCGGGTGCAGGCGATGCCCCTGACGCTGTCCCCGCCCGCCGCCTCGCGGGGCCTGATCGCCACCCTCACCGTGGTTGCCGCCCTGATTGCCGCTTCGGCGACGGCCCGGGCCGAAACGCCGGTCGAGCGCGGCGAGAGCCTCGTGCAGGGCATCATGGCCTGTGGCAACTGCCACACCCCGATGGGCCCCGACGGCCCGGTGATGTCGCAGGACCTCTCGGGCCGGCTGGTGGACAAGAACGACATGTTCACCGCCATCGCCCCCAACATCACCCCCGCAGGCCGGATCGCGGAGTGGTCCGACGCGGAACTGGCCCGCGCGATCCGCGAGGGCATCCGTCCCGACGGCAGTGTCATCGGCCCGCCGATGCCCTTCGCTGCCTACCGCGATATATCGGACGAGGACCTCGCGGCAGTGGTGGCCTACCTGCGCTCCGTTCCGGCGGTCGAGGCCGATCCGGGCCAGTCGACCTATGCCATCCCCCTGCCCCCGGCCTATGGCCCGCCGCTGGAGACGCCGGTGACGGCCCCGCCCGCAGGGGCCACGGCAGAGTACGGCCGCTACCTCGCGGCACTGGGGCATTGCATGGAGTGCCACTCGCCCATGACGCCGCAGGGCCCTGACTGGGGCGAGGGCTTTGCCCGCGGCGGGATGGAGTTCCACGGTCCTTGGGGGGTCTCCCATGCGCCGAACCTGACCAACCACGAAGACGGGCTGGCGGGCTACAGCGACGCAGAACTGGCGGCGATCATCGGCACCGGCACCCGGCCCGACGGGGCGCGGATGCTGCCGCCGATGCCCTACGGCTACTTCGGCCGGCTGTCGGATCAGGACATGGAGGCGCTGGTGCTCTACCTGCGCTCGATCCCCGGCAAGCCCGACCTGTGATGCCGCGCCGGGGGGATGCGATGAGACCCTCATTGCAGACGCCCCGGCCGCACGGGCCAGACCACGATCGGAGACGCCCCCGAGACGACACGCCAATCCCGCAACGCTTCGAAATGGCGGGGTTCTTTTGCCTTGGTCAATTCGGCTCCAGCCCTTATTTTTATTGAATTAACGTCCCTCGACCCATTACCCAGACAACCCATTTCCCGGGAGGAAAACTCATGGCGACCATTACCGGCACCGCGGCGTCCGAAAGCATTCAGGGCACCGCGGCGGATGACCTCATCTCCGGCCTTGCGGGGGAAGACACCCTCGAAGGTCTGGACGGCAACGACACGATCTACGGCGGGCCCGATCAGGACCGGCTGCGCGGCGGCAACGGCGATGACAGCCTTGACGGGGGCGACGGTCGCGACAGCCTCTACGGCGGCGATGGCAATGACACCCTGAATGCCGGGACCGGATCGAGCGAGAGCCAGGGCGCCGGGGACTTCATCCGTCCGGGCGCGGGCTCCAACACGATCATCGGCCATCAGGGGCTGTTCGCAACCGGCGAAGGGGCCGACCTCAGCTACGAAGACGTGGATGGCAGCGGTGGCATCGTGATCACCGTGGGCGCGAACGGATCGGGCACCGCCGTCTCGAACATCCAGGGGGTGGTGAACGACACCTTCACCTACATCCACTATTTCGCCGGCACCCTGTCGAACGACACCTTCCACGGCTCCGCGAACGAGAACTGGGAAGGCTGGGCCGCGAGCGGCGGCAATGACACGATCAACGGCGGCGACGGCTATGACGAGCTGCTCTACAACAACGATCACTGGGAGGGCGGCACCGGCGGCGTCACGGTCAACTTCGCGACCCACCGGGCGATCGACGGGTTCGGGGATACCGACACCTTCACGGGGATCGAGGCCGTCAGGGGCACGGCGCAGGGGGATCTCTTCATCGGCTCCGAGAGCGAGGAATTCCTCAGCTTCCGCGGGCTGGAAGGCAACGACACGATCACCGGCTCCTCTGGCTGGGACCGTGCCGATTACCGCTCGGACGCGAACTACGGCGGCAGCGCCGGGATCGTCGCGGACCTTGCCGCAGGGACCATCATCGACGGCTTCGGCGATACCGACCAGGTCTCGAACATCGATCAGGTCCGCGGCACCAACAGCGACGACACGATGACCGCGGCCGGCTTGTCGCAATCCGTCCGGTTTGACGGCAGCAATGGCGCCGACCGTCTGACCGGCGGCTCGGCGCGCGACACGCTGCATGGCGGCGACGGGGCCGACACGCTGACCGGCAACGCGGGCGATGACATCATCATCGGCGGCGACAGCGAAGCCGACCTGCGGGACGTCGTCTTCGGCGGGGCCGGAAATGACTACATCGACGGCGGCTATGGCAACGACGAGCTTCGCGGCGATGCCGGCAACGACACGATCGAGGGCGGCTATGGCGCCGACACAGTGATCGGCGGCGATGGCGATGACGCGCTGACCGGCCAGACCTGGTCCGACGCGATCTTCGGTGGCGCGGGCAGTGACTTCATCAACGGGGGCTTCGGCCATGACCGCGTCAACGGCGGCACCGGCGCGGACCAGTTCTATCACCTCGGTGTCGAGGGCCATGGCTCCGACTGGATCCAGGACTTCTCCGATGCGGAGGGCGATGTGCTGGTCTACGGCGGCGGCAGCGCCACCGCCGCAGACTTCCAGGTGAACTTCACCGAAACGGCCAGTGCCGGTGCCGCGGGGGTGCAGGAGGCCTTTGTCATCTATCGCCCCACCGGCCAGATCCTCTGGGCCCTGGTGGATGGTGGCGCACAGGACCAGATCATGATGCGCCTCGGAGGGGCCGAGATCGACCTGCTGGCCTGAGGCCCCCGGCGCGCCCTGGCGATCCGCCTGCCCCGGGCGGATGTCCCCTACGGCATTCTAGCCACCCGGGCGGGCGTGCGATCGCCCGGCCGGAACGGCCCTGCCCTGTTCCGGGCCCCTGGCTCGGCGCCCCTGGCCCGTCGCGGCATCGGCCTGTGACGGCATCGGCCTATCACCGGCCTGAAGCGACATCGCGCTGCAATCTCGACCCGTGACGTGTGACGCATGCGTTCCTGTCTGGTCGAGAAAAGGAGGCGCTCACAGCGCGTCACCTGAATTCAGGGCTGGTACCCGCGGCCGGACTCGAACCGGCACGCCGTACGGCTAGGGATTTTAAGTCCCCTGTGTCTACCATTCCACCACGCGGGCAACCGCCGCAGACATTAGCGGCTGCGGGGGCGGTGTAAAGCAGTGGCGGGCCCTGTTGCCGCGCCGGCACGTTCCCACCGCCGGCACGGTTGCCCCGAAGGCGGCGCTTGACGCTCGCCCGCTTTGCGGGGAGCGTCAGGGCATGTTTCCATTACGTGACCATAATCCCTCGGGGCGCAGGCCCTACGTGACCTACCTGCTGATGGTGGCCAACACCCTCGTCTTCGTCAGCTACCTCGCGCTCTTCACCGACGAGGCCGCGCTGATGGCCTTCTTCGACCAATGGGCGATGATCCCCGCCCGGGTGATGAGCGGCGACGGCTACCACACGCTCGTCAGCTCCATGTTCCTGCACGGCGGCTTCCTGCACCTTGCCGGCAACATGCTCTTCCTGTGGATCTTCGGCGACAACCTCGAGGACGAGATGGGCCACCTGCGCTACCTCGCCTTCTACATCGCCTGCGGGGTGGCGGCGGCGCTGGTGCAGCTGGTCTCGGCGCCCTACTCCACCGTGCCGGTGGTCGGCGCCTCGGGGGCCATCGCGGGCGTCATGGGGGCCTATCTGCTGCTCTATCCCAAGGCGCGGGTCGATATCCTCATCATCTTCATCGTCTTCTTCAAGGTCTTCCCGGTGCCGGCCTGGATCATGCTAGGGCTCTGGTTCGCGCTGCAACTCCTGAACGGAGTGGGCGCGGATGCCACCATGGGCGGCGTGGCCTACTGGGCCCATGCGGGCGGGTTCGTGGTGGGGCTCCTGCTGGCGCTGCCCACCTTCCGGCGCCTCGGCGGGCAGGCCTACTGGAACCGCAATCACGGCCAGCCGCCCCACCCGGCGGCGACCTACAAGCTCAGCCACACGCGGGTGCCCACGGTCCGGCGCCGCAAGTGAGGCGCAACGCAAAACGCCCGGACCACCGGCCCGGGCGTTTCTGACATCTCGAAGCGCGGCCCGAAGGGCCGCCGCCCGGATCAGCTGTTCCGGATGGTCTTGGCGAAGTTGTTGAAGATCGCCTCGTTGCCGCAGATCAGATCGCCAGCAAGCGGGTCCTGCTCGGGGTTGATCCCCTCGACGAAGCCACCGGCCTCGCGCACGATGACGATGCCCGCGGCGATGTCCCAGGAATTCAGCCCGCGTTCCCAGTAGCCCTCGTAGCGACCGGCGGCCACATAGGCCATGTCGAGCGCGGCAGAGCCGAAGCGGCGCACGCCGGCGCAGGCCGGCAGCACGCGGGCCAGGTCCTGCAGCGACCGCGGCAGATGCGGGCTGGTGGCGAAGGGCAGGCCCGTGGCGAAGATCGACTCGATCATCCGGCTCCGGCCCGACACCCGCAGGCGGCTCTCGTTCATCCAGGCGCCCTCGCCCTTCTCGGCAAAGAACATCTCGTCCTTGGCGGCGTCATAGATCGCGCCGGCGACGATCTGGCCCTTGTGCTCCAGCGCGATGGAGATCGCCCAGTGCGGCAGGCCGTGCAGGAAGTTCGTGGTGCCATCGAGCGGGTCCACGATCCAGCGCCGGGTCGGGTCCTGGCCCTCGATGGTTTCCTTGCCCTCTTCGGCAACCCAGCCGTAGGTCGGACGGGCGCCCATCAGCTCGCCCTTGAGGATCTCCTGCGCCGCCACGTCGGCCCGGCTGACGAAGTCGCCCGCGCCTTTCATGGAGACCTGGAGGTTCTCCACCTCGCGGAAATCCTTGACGAGAGAGCGGCCGGCCTTGCGGGCGGCCTTGAGCATGATGTTGAGATTGGCGCTGCCGGGCATGGGAAAGGCTCCTGTATCAGGCCGCGCGTATAGACGCTGTATCCCTGCTTGCCAAGCCTTGCGCGCGCCTGCGCGGGTCCGGACGCCCCCCGCGTGGCCCGAAAGGGACGCAGCGTCACCGGCGGAGGCCTCCTGAAGGCCCCCATAAGGCTTGGCAAAACCAGTCGATGTCACGCGCCCGTCATCGGGACGTCATGGATTTTTCATTTCTTCTCGGGCCGTGTTTCGTTTAGAAATCCCGAAAAGAAGTTTCAGGAAAGCCGAAAAGATGACTCTTCCGCCGAACGTCTACGACGCCGAGCCCATCCCCGAAGCCGCCCGTGCCGAGATTGAGCGCCTGCTCCAGACCGGTGACCTCTTCCGCTACACCGCGCCCGAGGATGCGCCCGTGGCCCTGCTGGAGCGCGAGTTCGCGGACATGCTGGGGTCGAAGTACGCCCTCGCCGTCAGCTCCTGCTCCGCGGCGCTCTTCCTGTCGCTTCTGGCCCTCGACCTGAAGCCCGGGGCAAAGGTCATGATCCCCGCCTTCACCTTCGCCGCCGTCCCCTCCTCCATCGTGCACGCCAACTGCGTGCCGGTGCTCTGCGAGGTGGGCGACAACTACCGCATCGACATGGCCGACTTCGAGGCCAAGCTGGACGACGTCGAGGCGGTAATCATCAGCCACATGCGCGGCCACACCTCGGACATGGACGCGATCATGGCGCTCTGTGGCGCGCGTGGCATCCCGGTGATCGAGGACGCGGCCCACAGCCTCGGCACCACCTGGCACGGCAAGAACATCGGCACCATCGGCCGGATCGGCTGCTTCTCGTTCCAGTCCTACAAGCTGGTGAACTCCGGCGAGGGCGGCATCCTGATCACCGACGACGCCGAGGTGCTGGCCCGCGCCGTGATCATGTCCGGCGCCTACGAACACAACTGGCGCAAGCACAAGGGCCCGCACGGCGAGAACACCGCCGACCTCGAGGAGGCCTTTGCCAGATGGCAGAACCGCCTGCCGCTCTACAACCTGCGCCTCTCCAACCTCGCCGCCGCCATCATCCGGCCCCAGCTGGGGGAAGTGCCCCGCCGGGTGCGCGACGGGCGCACCAACCACGACTATGTCGCCGGCCTGCTGGAAAGCTCGCCCTGGATCGAGGTGCCCGCGAAACTCGCCCCCGAGGACCGCGCCCCCGACAGCCTGCAGTTCAACCTCAAGGGCCTCGACGAGGCCCAGACCCGCGCCTTCGCCAAGGCGGCAGAGGCGCGCGGCGTGAAGGTGCAGGTCTTCGGCCTCTCCACGGACAACGCCCGGGCCTTCTGGAACTGGCAGTTCCTCGGCGACACGCCCGAACTGCCCCAGACCCGCGCCATGCTGATGAAGGCCTGCGACACCCGCCTGCCCGCCCGGCTGACCCGGCCCGAGCTCGACCTGATCGCAGGCGCCCTGATCGGCGCGGCGGAGGAGATCATGGGCGAGACGCTGGCCTACGGCACCTGAGACCGGACCCGGCCCCGCAGAGAGGTCAGACAGACAAGGGCCCTTCCCGACCGGGAGGGGCCTTCTCATTTTCGTTTCCCAAATATCCCCGCCGGAGGCCTCCAAATCTGAGGGGGACCGCGCCCTATCGCTTCGGCAGGACCGCGCCGGGGTTCATGATCCCCATGGGATCGAAGAGGTCCTTGATCCCGCGCATCATCTGCAACTTCACCGGGTCGCCATAGCGTTCCAGGTCCCCGACCTTCAGCCGCCCCACACCGTGTTCGGCCGAGAAGGAACCGCCCATCTCGTGCAGCACGTCGTGCACGGCGGTCTGGATCTCCTCGCGCAGATGCACGAACTCGGCCTTGGTGCGGCCCTCGGGGGCAAAGACATTGAAATGCAGGTTGCCGTCGCCCAGGTGCCCGAAGGCATTGATGCGGAAGGGCGCGATCCGGTTCACCGCCGCCTGCGCACGGGGCAGGAAGTCAGGGATCAGGTCGATCGGCAGCGAGATGTCGTTGGAGCAGATCGCCCCCACGGTGCGGTTCGCCACCGGGATATGCTCGCGCACGTTCCAGAACTCCGCCGCCTGCCCCGCACTCTGCGCCACGAGCCCGTCGGAGACCAGCCCCGCCTCGAAGGCCTCGGCAAAGAGCCCCTCCAGAGCCTCGGACGGCACGAGGCCCCGGGCCAGCCCCACCTCGATCAGCACGCACCAGTCCGGCGGCGTGTCGAAGGGCTGGCGCACGTCGGGCAGCCCGGCCTTCATGAAGCGCAGGCCGGTGCCGTTGATCAGCTCGAAAGCCGAGATCGCCTCGCCCATGTGGTCGCGCGCCATGGAGAGCAGCTTGATCGCCGTGGCGGGGCTGTCCACGACCATGTAGGCCACGCCCTCCCCCGCCGGTTTCGGGAACAGCTTGAGCGAGGCCGCGGTGATGATCCCCAGCGTGCCCTCGGCCCCGATGAAGAGGTCGCGCAGGTCATAGCCGGTGTTGTCCTTGCGCAACCGCGACAGCCCGTTCCAGATCCGCCCGTCCGGCAGCACCACCTCCAGCCCGAGGCAGAGATCGCGCGTATTGCCGTAGCGCAGCACGTTCACCCCGCCCGCGTTGGTCGAGAGATTGCCGCCGATCCGGGCCGAGCCCTTGGCCGCGATGGCCAGCGGGAAGATGCGCCCCACCTCCTCTGCCGCGGTATGGATGTCCTCGAGGATCGCGCCGGCCTCGACGATCATCACGTTCTCGTCCGCGTTCAGCAGGCGGATCGCGGTCATCCGTTCCAGAGAGACGAGGATCGCGGGCATCTCGCCGCTGTAGGTGTGACCGCTGACCAGCCCGGTGCCGCCGCCGTGGGGGATCACCGGCACGCCATGGGCATTGGCGATCTTCAGGATCGCCGAGACCTGTTCGGCGCTCTCGGGCGAGAGGACCTGCGCCACGCCGGTGCTGTCGCCATAGCCGCGCAGGCAGGCGAGGTAGCCGGGCAGCAGCGGGCGGAACACCTTCTCGGGCAGCGCGGCGCGCAGCTGGTCGAGGACATCGGGGGCGAGTGCGGGGGCGGCAGGCTGATCGGTCATGGCCGGATCTGTAGCACCGCGCCGCCCGGGCGCCAGCGGAAAACGCTATTCCGCCTCGCGCAGGTAGGCCGGGCGCAGCACGTGCACCGTGGGCCGCGACGGCAGGTCGCGCAGCGAGATCTCCAGCGCGTTCTCGCCCTCGTCCACCACCGCGAAGACATCGGACACCCCCGCGAGGAAGTCGCTGAGCGAGCGGTCCGAGAACCAGTGCATCGGCAGCACGATGGAGGAGCGCAGCCGCTCCACCACCCGCACCATGGAGGCGGTGTCCAGCGTCAGCCCGCCATCCACCGGCACCATCAGCACGTCGAGCCGCCCGAGCGCCGCATATTGGTCGTCGTTGGGTTCGTGGTGCAGGTGGCCGAGGTGACCGATGCAGAGGCCCTCGACCTCGAAGACGAAGATGGAATTGCCGTTCTCCTCGGCACCGTCCCAGCTGCGGATGTCGGTGGAGACATTGCGGATCAGCATCTCGCCAAGGTCGAGGTGGTGGTCGACCGCCTCGCCCCGGGTCTCCGACCAGCCGCGCAGCACATGGGGGATCGCCGGATCGGGGGCGGAGGTGAAATGGCTGGAATGGGCGTGGTTCATGGTGACCACGTCGGGGATGAAATCGACGTTGCCGTGGTAGCCCGCGTAATCGGTGATCGCCGAGAGCCCGCCCGGGGTCTGCAGCAGGTAGGAAGAGTGGCTGACGTAGGTCAGCCGGACCGAGAACTCGGCGACCGGTTCGCGGAAGGAGGCTTTCTGAATGTACTGAAGGCCCGGCGTGGCATCGGCGATGGCGATGCAGTGTGAGGGCCGGCGCTCCTGCGCGGGCGCCGTGTCGGGGAGCAGCGCAAGCAGCGGCAGGGTGAGCAACGCCCGGGGCGCGGCGAGGATGGGCGTCTGGGGGGCATGGAACATGGGGCGACCTCCTGCGGGCAGCCTAACATGGGGCTGCAGGGGCGCGGGTGTCGTAACGGAAGGCGCGGTGTTCACAAAGCCGTGGATGCCTTGGGTGAGGCAGGCGGGCTTGGCTTTGGTGCGGGACTGAGGAGCTGAGGCTGAGGCTGAGGCTGAGGCTGAGGCTGAGGCTGAGGCTGAGGCTGAGGAGCCTGTCACCATTTCGTCGCCAGGAGCAACGCTGCGGTTTCACGCGAAGGGCAGCGCCGTCCCGCGGGGTGGCGCAGTAGCGCCGCCCCATGGGGGCGGGTCGGCGCTGCCCGGCCTGAGGCCGGGCGGTTTGTTTTGGTGAGGTGGAATGTTTGTGCTCAGGTAAGAAGTGTACCGCCCTTTTGGGGCCTGTTTGCGTGTGCAGTAAGGTGAGCGGTGTCGCCTTTCACTTCCGGCCGGTCGCGCAACGAGCCGTCCGCAGACCACCCGGCCTACACCGCGCCCCCAGCCCCTACCCCGCGTCGGTGCGCCCGCGCCGGTCCATCCTCAGCGCCGAGTAGAGCACGTGGGTCCGCCAGCGGCCGTTGATCTGCAGGTAGCTCTGCGCCACGCCCTCGTACTTGAACCCGCAGCTTTCCAGCAATCCGCGCGACGGCGCGTTCTCCGGCAGGCAGGCGGCTTCGATGCGGCTCAGGTCCATGCGGTGGAAGGCATGATGCACAACGGCCGAGATCGCCTCGCGCATGTAGCCGCGCCGGGCGAAGCGTTCGCCGGTCCAATAGCCCAGCGTGCCGGTCTGGGCGGGCCCGCGCCGGATATTGTCCAGCGTGATCGCCCCCAGCAGCATCTCGTCCTCGCGCCGGATCAGGAACAGCGGCAGCGCGGTGCCCTGCGCCACGGACCGCTGCGCCCAGTAGACCCGGTTCGCGAAGGCCCGGCGCGAGAGGTGATCCTCGGCCCAGCTCGGCTCCCAGGGCGAGAGGAACTCGCGGCTCTCGCGGCGAAGCTCGGTCCAGGGGCGGAAGTCGGCATGGATCGGCGGCCGAAGCGTCATCCGCTCGGTCTCGATCTTCAACTTGCGCCGTGGGACGAGCATCAGGCCGCGCGACGCTCCTGCAGGGCCTCGAGGGTCGGTGCGGCGGACACCGGACCGTAGAGCGCAAGCGCCGCGGGGCTCTGCACCGCCATCTTCTCGGCATAGCTGCGCACATCAGCCAGCGTCACGGCGTCGATCTTCTCGACCGCTTCGGTCAGCGGCGGCACACGGCCCCAGATCTGCACCATGCGGGCCAGACGTTCGGCGCGCGAGGAACAGCCTTCAAGCCCCATCAGGAGACCAGCCTTCATCTGGGCGCGGGCGCGGGCCAGTTCTTCCTCGGACATGTCCGAGGCGGCGCGCTTCATCTCGTCCAGCGTGATCTCGGCCAGGCCCTTGAGCTGATCGCCCGAGGTGCCGGCGTAGATCGTCGTCATGCCGGTGTCGGAATAGGCCCCGGCCTGGGCGAAGATCGTGTAGCAGAGGCCACGCTTTTCCCGGATTTCCTGGAACAGCCGCGAGGACATGCCGCCGCCAAGGGCCGAGGCATAGATCTGCGCGGTGTAGCTCAGCGGATCGCGGTAATCGGGGCTTTCGAAGGCGAGCGCGAAATGCGCCTGCTCCAGCTGCTTCTCGGTCCGGGTCTCGCCACCGTGGAAACGGGCGGGATTGGCGGCCTGCTGCGGCTGACGCGCCATGCCACCAAAGAGCCCCTCGGCCAGCTTGACGATCTCGTCGTGATCCACCGCCCCGCAGGCGGAGAGGATCATCTGCTCGGGCCCGTAATGCTCGGCCACAAAGCCCGCGAGGTCGGCGCGGTTGAAGGCGCGGATACGCTCCGCCGGGCCGAGGATGGTGCGGCCGATGGGTTGATCCGGATAGGCCTTTTCCTGCAGCCAGTCGAAGATCACGTCATCGGGCGTGTCCAGCGCCTGCCCGATCTCGGACAGGATCACGCCGCGCTCGCTCTCGATCTCGGCCTCCTCGAAGGTCGAGTTCTGCAGGATGTCCGCCAGCACGTCCATGGCCAGTGCCACGTCGTCCTTCAGGACGCGGGCGTAATAGGCCGTCACCTCACGCGAGGTATAGGCGTTGATGTAGCCGCCCACGTCCTCGATCTGTTCGGCAATCTGGAGGGCGGACCGGGTCTTGGTCCCCTTGAAGGCCATGTGTTCGAGGAAGTGGGCGATGCCGTTCTGTTCAAGCCGTTCGTTCCGGCCCCCGGCGGCAACCCAGACGCCCACGGCGGCCGATTGCAGGCCGGGCATCTGTTCCGTCACGATGCGGAAGCCGTTGGAAAGCGTATGAACCTGTGTCGTCACTTGGCGATTTTCTCACGAATGAAGGTTTCGAGGGCGGCCAGATCGTTGGGCAGCCGCGTGACCCGTTCAGACCGGTCATACAGATCCCCCATGCGCGGGGGAAGACCCGGGCGTTCGCCGGTGGCGGCCTCGACCGCGTCGGGGAACTTCGCGGGATGCGCGGTGGCCAGCGTGATCATCGGCACGGCGGCATCGCGGGTCTCTTCGGCCACCTTCACGCCGACGGCGCTGTGGGGGCACAGAAGCTCGGCATCCCTGGCAAAGACCGACTTGATCGTGGCCGAGGTTTCCTCCTCGGAGGCGCGGCCCGAGGTGAAGCTTTCGGCCAAGGCTTCACGCGCGCCCTGCGACACGGTGAAGCCCCCGGCCTTCAGCTCGTCCATCAGCTGCGACACGGCGGAACCGTCGCGCCCGTAGGCATCGAAGAGCGCACGTTCGAAGTTCGAGGACACCTGAATGTCCATCGAGGGCGAGATCGAGGGGATCACCCCATCGGGCGTGTAGGCCCCGGTGGTCAGGCAGCGGTGCAGGATGTCGTTCTGGTTGGTGGCCACCACCAGCTGCTCGATCGGCAGGCCCATCTTCTTGGCGATGTAGCCCGCGAAGATGTCCCCGAAGTTGCCGGTGGGCACGGTGAAGGAGACCTTGCGTTCGGGCGCGCCAAGGGAGACGGCGGAGGAGAAGTAGTAGACGACCTGCGCCAGCACCCGCGCCCAGTTGATCGAGTTCACGCCCGCCAGCCGGACCTCGTCGCGGAAGTCGAAGTCGTTGAACATGTCCTTCAGCCGCGCCTGCGCATCGTCGAAATGCCCGTCGATGGCGATGGCGTGGACGTTGGCCTCGGACGGGGTGGTCATCTGGCGGCGCTGCACCTCGGACACCCGGCCGTGGGGGTAGAGGATGAAGACGTCGACATTGTCGAGCCCCTTGAAGGCCTCGATCGCGGCCGAGCCGGTATCGCCCGAGGTCGCGCCCACGATGGTCACCCGCTTGCCCGAGCGGCCAAGGGCTGCCTGGAACAGCTGGCCGATGAGCTGCATGGCGAAGTCCTTGAAGGCCAGCGTCGGCCCGTGGAACAGCTCCAGCAGGAAATGGTTCGGCGCCAGCTGGACCAGCGGCGCGCGCGCCTCGTGGCCGAAGCCGGCATAGGCCTTGGCGATGATCTCGCGGAATTCTTCGTCGGTGAAGGTGTCGCCGATGAAGGGACGCATGACGCGGAAGGCGGTTTCCTCGTAGGAGAGACCGGCCAGCGCCGCGATCTCCTCGGCGCTCATCTGGGGCACGGTTTCCGGCACGTAGAGTCCGCCATCACGGGCCAGCCCGGTCAGCATCGCCTCTTCGAACGTCAGGACGGGCGCCTGCCCACGGGTCGAGATGTATTTCACGTCGTCTCACCTTTCTTGGCCCCGGCGGATGTGCCTTTGCGGGGGTCTTCACGGGGGTCATCACGGGGTCGCAGGTTTCGGTAGATCAGAATGCCGGTCATGACCAGCCAGATCAGGGCCATGCCGAACCATTGCACGGCATAGCCGAGGTGATCGTTGGGAATGCCCGCAGAGCTGACGGGCAGCGGGCTCACACCGGCATCGTCAAAGGTCTCGTCGCGCAGGACGATCAGCAGCGGCTCGGTCCCCAGTTCGGCGGCCAGAGCCGGCAGGTCGCGGGCGAACCACAGGCCCTGATCGCGGTCGGGCTCCGGCGTGTAGCCGTCCACCTCGTCCGGCCAGAGCAGGTTGCCGATCACCGTCACCTCGCGCGTCGGCGTCTCGGGCACGGGGCGGTCGACGGGCAGGAAGCCCCGGTCGATCAGCACCCGGCGGTCACCACTCTCGAAGGGGGTGATCAGGCGGTAGCCCGCGCCCTTCTCCTTCTGGCTTACCAGTACGCGCAGGGTGGGCCCGGTCATGTGGCCCGTGGCCCAGACCGGCAGGTAGCGGTCACGCTCGGGATCGGGGATGTCAGGCAGCGGCACCGGGTCGGCGCCGATGGCGGCCTCGATCTCGGAGAGCACGCTCTCCTTCCAGGCCAGCCGCTGCAGCTGCCAGACACCGAGCGATGCCAGCACGGCGGTGCCCAGAAGGCCGAAGATCAGCGGCAGAAGGATACGGCGCATTGTGCCCCCGGAAACGAAGAACGCGGACGGTTTCCCGCCCGCGTTGCTTTAGTCCGTTTGGCCGGTCCGGTTCAACCCGGACCCTGCCCCTGCGGCCTTTACTGGCCCCAGATGTAGATCGAGAGGAACAGGAACAGCCAGACCACGTCGACGAAGTGCCAGTACCAGGCGGCAGCCTCGAAGCCGAAGTGGTTCTCGGGGGTAAAATCGCCCTTCATCACGCGCAGGAGGCAGATGAAGAGGAAGATAGTCCCGATGATCACGTGGAAGCCGTGGAAGCCGGTCGCCATGAAGAAGGAGGCGCCATAGATGTTGCCCGAGAAGCCGAAGGCCGCGTGGCTGTATTCATAGGCCTGGAAGAAGGTGAAGAGCAGGCCCAGCAGCACCGCGATGATCAGGCCGTTCTTGACGTCCTTGCGGTTGTTTTCATGCACCAGCGCATGGTGCGCCCAGGTGCAGGCCGCGCCCGAGCAGAGCAGGATCAGCGTGTTGATCAGCGGCAGGTGCCAGGGGTCGAAGGTCTCGATCCCGGCGGGCGGCCAGACGCCGTCCACGGCAGGCGACTGCGGGCCCATCGGGTAGAGCGCGTGCTTGAAGAAGGTCCAGAACCACGCGACGAAGAACATCACTTCGGACATGATGAAGAGGATGAAGCCGTAGCGCAGGCCGATCCGCACCACAGGGGTGTGGTCGCCCGCCTTGTTCTCGGCAATCGTCTCTGCCCACCAGCCGTACATGGTGTAGAGCACCATCAGGAGGCCGAGGATGAAGATCCAGGGGCCGCTGTCATGCATCCAGAGCGTTGCGCCAAACAGCATGACGAAGGCACCCACCGATCCCAGGAAGGGATACAGGGAGGGTTGCAGGATGTGATAATCGTGGTTCTTTTCATGCGCCATCGGTGTGTCCCTCGTTGGAGCCTTTGGTCATCAGTTGACGTCAGTCGACTTCGGTTGGTCAAGCGCCGCCTGCTCTTCGGTTGTCGGCAGGTCGGTCTCGTAGAACGTGTAGGAAAGCGTGATGACATGGACGAACTTGGCGTCCCGGTCCTCGACGATTTCCGGATCCACGTAGAAGGTGACGGGCATTTCCACCCGCTCCCCCGGTTGCAACACCTGTTCGGTGAAGCAGAAGCACTCGATCTTGGAGAAGAAGCCACCCGCCTCGTAGGGGGCGACGTTGTAGGCCGCCGTTCCCGCGATGACACGGTCCGTGGGGTTGTAGGCCTCGTAGAAGGCCAGCCCCGTCTCGCCGATCCGCATCTCCATCTGCTTCTGCATCGGCTTGAAGGACCATGGCATGTCCTTGTCGGTCGAGGCGTCGAAGCGGATCTTGATGGTTTCGTCGAGGATCACGTCAGAGCCGGCTTCCGCCACGCTGGTCACCCCGCCGAAGCCGGTGACACGGCAGAACCACGAATAGAAAGGCACGGCAGCCCAGGCCATGGCACCCATGAAGATCACGGTGCCAAGGGTCAGGACGACGGTCTTCTGCGGTCCGCTCAGACGTTTCATTGTTCTCCTCCCGTTTCCGCAGGCGTGCGGAAGTCCTCTAGGGACACCTTCACCACGGTCAGTCCGAAGACCAGCGCGACGAAGATCGCCAGTACGATGCCGAGGCCGAGATTTCGGCCCCAGCGGCGTTTGTGAAGTTCATGCTCCTCCCTGAACATCTTCACCAGCCTCCCAGACCCCATGGCCGCAGTGCGGCCTCGGCGAGGATCGCGCCGAAATGGAGGAAGAGGTAAAGCAGGGAGAGCTTGAAGAAGCTCTTTTCGGACTTGTAGCCATCCGCCTCGGAGGCGGCTTCGTCGCGGCGCAGGATGTCCACCGCGCCCTTGAGGAAGAGCGCGTTCAGCACCACGGCCACGGCCAGGTAGACCGGCCCGCCCACGGAGGTGAAGCCGATGCCCACGGCCACGGCGGCCAGCAGGATGGTGTAGCCCAGGATATGGCGGCGCGCCGAGCGGCGGCCATGGGTCACGGTCAGCATCGGAACGCCGGCCTTGTCGTAGTCCGACTTCACGAAGAGCGCGAGCGCCCAGAAGTGCGGCGGCGTCCACATGAAGGTCAGCAGGAACATCAGCACGGATTCGACGCTGACGCCCCCGGTGGCCACGGCCCAGCCGATCATCGGGGGGAAGGCCCCGGCGGCACCGCCGATGACGATGTTCTGCGGCGTCCAGCGCTTCAGCCACATCGTGTAGATGACCACGTAGAAGAAGATGGTGAAGGCCAGCAGCCCCGCCGCGACCCAGTTCGCCGCCAGCCCCAGCATCACGCAGGAGAAGCCCGAGAGCGTCAGCCCGATGGCGAGCGCATCGCCCGGCGTCACCTTGCCGGCGGGGATCGGACGCTTGGCGGTGCGTTTCATCACCGCGTCGATATCGGCGTCGTACCACATGTTCAGCGCGCCCGAGGCCCCGCCGCCGATCGCGATGCAGAGCACTGCGAAGAAGGCGATGAACGGGTGCACGGGCACCGGTGCCGCCAGCAGGCCCACGGCGGCGGTGAACACGACCAGCGACATGACGCGCGGTTTCAGCAGGGCGACAAAGTCGCCGAACCGGGCTTCGCCCTCGCTGGCTTGTGGATTGATGCTGGCGTCGGTCATTTCGTCTTTCCTCGGGGGCACAGGCGCCCCCGTCTTCACGTCAGGCCCCGACGCGGCGGGGCCCGGTCACACTATGATGGGCGGGCCTGCGTCCGCCGGGACGGGCCGCAGCCCGCAGGTCCCTCAGTTCGAGGCCACCTGGTAGCTGCGGGGCACGCCCGCGTATTCTTCCTTCGCGCCGGTGAGCCACTCTTCGTAGGCTTCCTCGCTGACCACCTTCACGGTGATCGGCATGTAGGCGTGGTCCTTGCCGCACAGCTCGGAGCACTGGCCGAAGTACACGCCTTCCTTCTCGGCTTGGAACCACAATTGCGCGAGGCGGCCGGGAACGGCGTCCTGCTTCACCCCGAAGGCGGGGATGGTCCAGCTGTGGATCACGTCGGCGCCGGTCACGTCCATGACGATGACCTTGCCCACGGGCACCACGACGGCGGTGTCGGTGGCGAGCAGGTATTCGTCGTCGTTGTAGCCGTACTCGGCCAGCTGTTCCTTCTGGAGCAGGAAGCTCTCGAAGCCGAAGTCATGGTCGGTGTACTCGTAGCCCCAGTACCACTGGTAGCCGGTCACCTTGATGTGGATGTCGCCCTCGGGGATTTCCTGCTGCTTGAACAGAACCGGCAGCGAGAACGCCCCGATGAAGACGAGAATCATCACCGGGCCCAGGGTCCAGGCGATTTCCAGCGGCGAGTTGTGGGTGAACTTGGCCGGGGTCGGGTTCGCCTTGCTGTTGTAGCGCACGATGACGAGGCCCAGCAGGATGCAGACGAAGATCACGATCGCGGTGATGATGTAGAGGATCATGTGATCCAGCCACTGCAGGTCGCGGGCCAGTTCTGTGGCAGCGGTCTGGAACCCCATGCCGCCGTGATGCGGCTTGCCCACGGTCTCGAGCCCATCCTGGGCGAGGGTCGGGGCGGCAAGGAAGGTTGCCATAAGCGCCGTGAGGCTGAAGATCTTACGCATGGGTCACCCTGATCGTTTGGCTTTCACTGTCATTTGTAAACGGAAGCCGGGTTTCCCCCGTCCTCCTCCCGTTGTTTGTCTGTGCTTAAGACCATATTCTCGCCTCCACGACAATCACGGCACTTGCGGCAAACAGACGCTCACTTTGACTTAGATCAAATTTCGGTGTGTTGGAAGCCGCATCAACGTCGCACCCCTAATGGAGATTTCCGCATGTCCGACACCGCCTTCCGCCCCTTCGAGACCATGCTGGACCAGGACAGCGCGCTGCGCCTGCTGCGCGAGGCCACCGCGGGGGCCGATGATGGAGAGCTGTTCCTCGAGCGGCGCCGCTCCGAGATGCTGGCCCTCGACGACGGGCGCATCCGCACCGCCTCCTATGACGCGGCCGAGGGCTTCGGCCTGCGCGCCGTGAAGGGCGAGGTCGCCGGGTACTCGCACGCGACCGAGATCAGCGAGAGCGCCCTGAAGCGCGCCGTGGCCACCGCGCGGCTGGCCGTGGGCGACGGCGGCGGCACACTGGCCGAGGGCCCCCGCCCCACCAACCGCAAGCTCTATGCCGATCTCGACCCGATCAGCGCCCAGCCCTTCCCCGTCAAGGTCGAGACCCTGCGCGAGATCGACGACTACCTCCGCGCCCTCGATCCCCGCGTGGTGCAGGTCAGCGCCTCGATCGGCGCCTCCTGCCAGGAGGTCTTCATCCTGCGCCCCGACGGCACGCTGGTGGAGGATGTGCGCCCGATGACCCGGCTCAACGTCTCGGTGATCGTCGAGGAGAACGGGCGGCGCGAAAGCGGCAGCGCGGGCGGTGGCGGGCGCGTCGGCCTCGACGGTCTGCTCGATCCGGCGGACTGGAAGGCCAAGGCCAAGGAGGCCCTGCGCATCGCCTGCGTGAACCTGACGGCAGAGGCCGCGCCCGCGGGCGTCATGGACATCGTGCTTGGCCCGGGCTGGCCCGGCATCCTGCTGCACGAGGCCGTGGGCCACGGGCTCGAGGGCGATTTCAACCGCAAGGGCACCTCGGCCTTCGCCGGGCTCATGGGCCAGCGCGTCGCCGCCCCCGGCGTCACCGTGGTGGATGACGGCACGATCCCCGACCGGCGCGGCTCGATCACCGTGGACGACGAGGGCACGCCCTCGGCCCGCAACGTGCTGATCGAGGACGGTATCCTCGTGGGCTACATGCAGGACCGCCAGAACGCCCGCCTGATGGGGGTCGAGGCGACGGGCAACGGGCGGCGCGAAAGCTATGCCCATGCGCCGATGCCCCGGATGACCAACACGATCATGGAGGGCGGCGATGCCGACCCCGAGTCGATCGTGGCCGACCTGAAGGATGGCATCCATGCGGTGGGATTCGGTGGCGGCCAGGTGGACATCACCAACGGCAAGTTCGTCTTCTCCTGCACCGAGGCCTACCGGGTGAAGAACGGCAAGCGCGTGGGTGCCGTGACCGGCGCCACGCTGATCGGCGACGGGGCGACCGCGCTGCAGCACATCCGCGCGCTCGGCAACGACATGGCGCTCGACCCGGGCATGGGCAACTGCGGCAAGCAGGGCCAGTGGGTGCCCGTGGGCGTGGGCCAGCCGACGGTGCTGATCGGCGGGCTGACCGTGGGCGGCTCCGGCAGCTGATCGGGCTGCCCCTCTGGCGGGTGGGAGAGTTGAAGACACCGTTAACCCTGCGATTCACGGATAGTTAACGGCGCCTGGGGTAGATCTGATTCCGCAAGAGGCGGAGTCATCATGGACGGGACACCACAACCTTCCACTCACCCCCCACTCCCACCCACCACGGAAGAGGACCGTCTGGCGTGGCTTCGTCTCTTGCGCTCCCGCCGGGTGGGGCCCTCCACCTTCTACAGGCTCATGGCCGAGCATGGCAGCGCTCAGGCCGCATTGGAGGCCCTGCCCGGTCTTGCAGCCAGCGCCGGAGTGCCCTCCTACCGCCCCTGCCCCGAAGGCATCGCGCGGGAGGAACTGCGCCGGGCGACAGGCGCCCGCGCCCGGATGCTGACCCCCGGTGACGCGCTCTTTCCCAGACGGCTGATGGACCTCGACGAACCGCCGCCCCTCCTGTGGATGGTCGGCGAGCCGCGGGTCCTCTCGCGCCCGATGATCGCCCTCGTGGGCGCGCGCAACGCCTCCTCTCTCGCCACCCGCATGGCCGAGAGGCTGGCCACCGACCTCGCCGCGGCGGGCTATGTGATCGTCTCCGGCCTCGCCCGGGGGGTGGACACGGCGGCGCACCGCGCCTCGCTGGCCACCGGTACCGTCGCCGTCCTGGCGGGCGGGGCCGACATCCCCTACCCGGCCGAAAATGCCGATCTCGCCGACCGACTGCTGCTGAACGGCGCACGGGTGTCGGAACGGCCCCTCGGCCACGTGGCACAGGCCCGCGACTTCCCGCGCCGCAACCGCCTGATCTCGGGCATGGCCGAGGTCGTGGTGGTGGTGGAGGCGGCGGCAAAATCCGGCAGCCTGATCACCGCGCGCAACGCCCTCGATCAGGGCCGCGAGGCCATGGCCGTGCCGGGCCACCCCTTCGACGCCCGCGCCGCCGGCTGCAACCTGCTGCTGCGCGACGGCGCCCGCCTCGTGCGCAGCGCCGAGGACGTGCTGGAGGCCCTGCCGCCCCTGCCCGCCGCGCAGCGCGACCTTGCCTTGGCCCCGCCCGACACGAGGCCCACGGCGCTGGACCGCGCCCGCGATATGGCTCTCGCCCTCACCCGGGGCACGCCCGTGACCCGCGCGGCCCGCGACCTTCGCCCCCCTGCGCCCGCCGCCGCAGAGACAGACAGCCCGCCGGAGGACACCCCGTTGATCGAGGAGCCGCCCGAGAGCCCAGCACCCGCTGCGGCGGCGGCCCTCGCGCAGGCCCGTCTGCACGAGGCGATCCTCGCCCGACTCTCCTGCGCGCCCCTGCAGGAGGATCAGCTCATCCGCGACCTCGACGCCCCCGCCGCGCAGATCGCCCCTGCCCTGCTCGACCTCGAGCTTTCAGAGCGGATCGAACGCCGCCCGGGCGGCATGCTCACCCTCGTGCCGGACCCACCGGGCGGCTGACCCGTTTTCCGGCCCGGAGGTCTGGCCCGGAGGTCTGGCCCGGTGCACCGTGAATGCTCCCCCGGTCCGGCGCAGGGCGGCTGACACCCCCGCGCCCGGACACATCGGCCGATACGTCCCCTCACGACCGCACTGTCCGCCCCTTCGGCAGCCCCGCAATCGGCTCCAGCGACGGCTCCCCTGTCAGCCGCCCTGCGCGTTGCTCTGCGGGCCTCCTGCCCCGCGCCCCAATCTGCCGCAGCGCAGCATCCCGCCCTTGCAAAACCCTCATCCCGGCCCCATCCCTGCGGCATCGCGGCTTCAGCGGACCGTTGACGACGCTCAACGAGCCGTGCATTGACATTGCCCTGACAGACCCCACATGGTCCGCCGCCAATATGCTCGACCAGAGTCGAAAGGACTTTTCATGCCCGTTGTCGTTGTCGAATCCCCTGCCAAGGCCAAGACAATCAACAAATATCTCGGGTCCGATTACACCGTTCTCGCCTCCTACGGCCATGTCCGGGACCTGCCGCCGAAGGATGGCTCGGTCGATCCCGAGCATGATTTCGACATGAAGTGGGAGATCGCCTCCGACAGCAAGAAGCACGTCAAGGCGATCGCCGATGCCCTGAAAGACGACAACGCCCTGATCCTCGCGACTGACCCCGATCGCGAAGGCGAGGCGATCAGCTGGCACCTTGAGGAGGCGCTGCGCAACCGCAAGGCCATCAAGAAGGACACCCCCGTGTCCCGCGTGGTGTTCAACGCGATCACCAAGACCGCCGTGACCGAGGCGATGAAGAACCCGCGCCAGGTGGACGCGCCGCTGGTCGAGGCCTACCTCGCCCGTCGGGCGCTCGACTACCTCGTGGGCTTCAACCTCTCGCCGGTGCTCTGGCGCAAGCTGCCCGGCGCCAAGTCGGCGGGCCGAGTACAATCGGTCTGCCTGCGCCTCATCGTCGAGCGCGAGATGGAGATCGAGGCCTTCCGTGCCCGGGAATACTGGACGGTCAAGGCGCTGCTCGCCACCCCGCGCGGACAGGACTACGAGGCCCGGCTGACGGTGCTCGCGGGCAAGAAGCTCGACCGGTTCGACATCGAAAACCAGACCCAGGCCGAGATGGCCGTGCAGGCGATCACCTCGCGCGACCTGACCGTGACCTCGGTCGAGGCCAAGCCCGGCTCGCGCAACCCCTCGCCGCCCTTCATGACCTCGACCCTCCAGCAGGAGGCGAGCCGCAAGTTCGGCATGGGCGCGCGCCAGACCATGAGCGCGGCGCAGCGGCTCTACGAGGCCGGTCACATCACCTACATGCGGACCGACGGCATCGACATGGCGCCCGAGGCCGTGGCCGCCTGCCGCGACGCCATCGGCGACCGCTACGGCAAGGATTACGTGCCGGCCAGCCCGCGGGTCTACAAGAACAAGGCCAAGAACGCGCAGGAAGCCCACGAATGCATCCGCCCCACCGACATGGCGGCGGACGTCGAAAGCCTGCGCATCTCCGACGCCGATCAGCGCAAGCTCTATGACCTGATCTGGAAACGCACGCTGGCCTGCCAGATGGAAGGCGCGCGCCTCGAGCGGACCACCGTCGAGGTGGGCAGCAAGGACGGCCAGGTCGGCCTGCGCGCCACCGGCCAGGTGGTGCTCTTCGACGGCTTCCTGAAGGTCTACGAGGAAGGCCGCGACGACGCCGTCGTGGACGATGACGACAAGCGCCTGCCCCAGATCAGCGAAGGCGAGAAGGCCGACAAGCGCACCATCAACCCCGAGCAGCATTTCACCCAGCCGCCGCCGCGCTACACCGAGGCGACGCTGGTCAAGCGGATGGAAGAGCTCGGCATCGGCCGGCCCTCGACCTATGCCTCGATCGTCACCACGATCCAGGACCGCGGCTATGTGCTGAAGGACAAGAACCGCCTGATCCCCGAGGACAAGGGCCGGCTGGTGATTGCCTTCCTCGAGAACTACTTCCGCAAGTACGTGGAATACGACTTCACCGCCGACCTCGAAGAGGAACTGGATGACGTCTCCGCGGGTGATCGCGACTACAAGGAAGTGCTCTCGCGCTTCTGGCGGGATTTCTCGGCGGCCATCGCCGAGACCTCCGAGCTGCGGATCACCGAGGTGCTGGAGAAGATCAACGAGGTGCTGGAGCCGCATCTCTTCCCCCCGACCGAGGACGGGACCGACCCGCGGCTCTGCCCGAACTGCGGCAAGGGCCGGCTCTCGATGCGCACCGCGCGCTCCGGCGGCGCCTTCATCGGCTGCTCCGAATATCCCGAGTGCCGCTACACCCGTCCCTTCGGCCCGCCCGATCCCGAGGCGGAAGCCAGCGCCATCCCCCCCGAGGGCAAGCTGCTGGGCCAGGACGAGGGTGACAACATCTACGTCATGAAGGGGCGCTTCGGCCCCTACTGCCAGCGTGGCGAGATGACGGAAGACAACAAGAAGCCGCCGCGCCAGTCGGTGCCCAAGGACTGGGCCCCCGAGGAGGTCACGCTGGAGGAGGCCGTGCGCCTGCTCTCGCTGCCGCGCCTGATCGGCCCGCACCCCGAGGACGGCGTGAACGTCTGGGCCAACATCGGCCGCTACGGCCCCTACATCAAACACGCGGAGACCACCTCGGACCGGGGCGGCACCAATGCCAACCTCGAAACCCTCGAGGATGTCTGGTCCGTCGGCATGAACCGCGCCGTGCAGCTGCTGGCCGAGAAGGTCGCCGCCCGCGGCGCCCGCCGCGGCGCGGCCAAGACGCTCAAGGAACTGGGTGATCATCCCGATGCGGGCGGTCCGGTCTCGATCATGGAGGGCCGCTACGGCCCTTACGTGAAGTGGGACAAGATCAACGCGACCCTGCCCAAGGAGACCGACCCCGACACGCTGACCATGGAAGCCGCCATGGCACTGATCGAGGAGAAGGCTGCCAAGTCGGGCAAGAAGGCGCCCAAGAAGAAGGCCGCCCCGAAAAAGGCGGCGACCAAGACAGCCAGCAAGACGGCCACCAAGTCCACGGCAAAGAAGACCACGACCAAGAAGGCCCCGGCGAAAAAGGCGGCCTCGTCCGACGACGCCTGATCCATCTTTCGCTTGGAAATATCCTCGGGGGGTGCTGCCCCCCGGGGCGGCAGGGGGGCAGACAGCCCCCCTTTTTCATGGGTCACCACCGCACCACGCACGCACACCGGTCCCGGGTCCTGCAACGACGATCAGCCCGCGCTCTGTCCCCAGGCGCCCCGGAACGCCCCACGGCGCCCCATGGTGCCCCGCCCGTCCCCCTCTGGCCTCCCGCGGCCCCTGTGCTACGTTCCGCACTGCGGCATTCCGTTGACACAGGCCCGGCAATCCGCGACAGATCTGGCAACAAAGGAGGACCCCCATGAAGAAAGTCTACGGCTCTGCCGCCGAGGCGCTGGATGGCCTGCTGACCGACGGCATGCTCATCGCCGCCGGCGGTTTCGGTCTCTGCGGCATCCCCGAGCTGCTCATCGACGCCCTCGTCGAGAGCGGCGTGAAGGATCTCACCGTCGCCTCGAACAACTGCGGCGTGGACGGTTTCGGTCTCGGCAAGCTGCTCGACACCAAGCAGATCAGCAAGATGATGTCCTCCTACGTGGGCGAGAACAAGGAGTTCATGCGCCAGTACCTCGGCGGTGAACTCGAGCTCGAGTTCAATCCCCAGGGCACGCTGGCCGAGCGGATGCGCGCCGGCGGCTGCGGCATCCCGGGCTTCTATACCAAGACCGGCGTGGGCACCCAGATCGCCAAGGGCAAGGAAGTGAAGGTCTTCAACGGCGAGGAGTACATCCTCGAGGAAGGCATCTTCGCCGACCTCTCGATCGTGAAGGCCTGGAAGGCGGATGAGACCGGCAACCTCGTGTTCCGCAAGACCGCCCGCAACTTCAACCCGCCCGCGGCCATGTGCGGCAAGGTCTGCGTCGTCGAGGTAGAAGAGATCGTGCCCACCGGCTCGATCGACCCCGACCTGATCCACCTGCCCGGCGTCTACGTGCATCGCATCATCCAGGGCGAGCACGAGAAACGGATCGAGCAGCGCACCACGCGCAAGAAGGAGGAGGCGTAATGCCCTGGGACCGCAACCAGATGGCCGCCCGCGCGGCGGAAGAGCTTGAAGACGGCATGTACGTGAACCTCGGCATCGGGATCCCGACGCTGGTGGCGAACTACGTGGGCGACAAGGACATCACGCTGCAATCGGAAAACGGCATGCTCGGCATGGGCCCCTTCCCCTTCGAGGGCGAGGAAGACCCGGACCTGATCAACGCCGGCAAGCAGACGATCACCGAACTGCCCCGCACCGCCTATTTCGACAGCGCGACCTCCTTCGGGATGATCCGCGGCGGCAAGATCGCGGCGGCGATCCTCGGGGCCATGGAAGTGGCCGAGAACGGCGACCTCGCCAACTGGATGATCCCCGGCAAGCTGGTGAAAGGCATGGGCGGCGCCATGGACCTCGTGGCTGGCGTCGGCAAGGTCATCGTGGTGATGGACCACCAGAACAAGCACGGCGAGTCGAAGGTGCTGAAGGCCTGCACCCTGCCGCTGACCGGCAAGGGCGTGGTGAACCGCATCATCACCAACCTCGGCGTGATGGACGTGGTCGAGGGCGGCCTGAAGATCGTCGAACTGGCCGAGGGCGTCAGCGAGGACGAACTGCGCGCCGCCACCGAGGCGACCATCGTCTGATCCGGGAAACAGACCGCAGGGCCGCCCCACGCGCGGCCCTGCGCTTCATCTTTCCCCAAGTACTCCGGGGGAATTGGCCCCGGACCGGGGCCAAGGGGGCAGAGCCCCCAAAAGCCTTCGAAGACGTTTCCCAGGAACTTTCGAAGATTCTAGCCCCCCGCCTCCGCACAGCGGACAGAGCACGCCCCTTTTCCCGACCTGCCCTTGTGCGCCTCCCGGATTGTTCGAAAAATCCGGTCCGGAAAATTCGAATTTTCCGGGCACCGCCGCGGGACCCTGTCAGGCCTTCGGCAGGCGGAACACGCAGCCGTCGCTGATCAGCATGGGCGGCGTCATGCACAGGCCCCGGGCCACGCGGTAGGCCTCCAGCACCTTGGGCACGTAGTCGCGGGTCTCGGCGTAGGGCGGCACGCCCTTGTAGCTGCGCACCGCGCCCTCGCCCGCGTTGTATCCCGCAAGGACGAGGATGGGGTCGCCCTTGAACTCCTGCATCAGCATGTTGAGGAAGGCCACGCCGCCACGGATGCTCTGCGCCGGCACCAGCCGGTCGGTGACGCCGAAGCGTTCCGCCGTGGCGGGCATCAGCTGCATCAGCCCGGCCGCCCCGGCAGAGCTCACCGCATCGGCCCGCCCGGCGCTTTCCACGGCGATCACCGCCAGCACCAGCGCCGGCGAGACCTGCGTCCCCGCGGTCGTCATCAGGATATCGCGCCCCTGCGCCCGGGCGATCGCCATCAGCGTATCCAGCCGCGGGGCCGAGACGCCGGTGCCCGCAGGCGGCTCGCTGAGCGCCAGCAGGGCGGGTTCCAGGCGGCCGGGGCCGCTCTGCGCCATCTCGGGAGAGATACTGTCCCAGAACCACGTATAGCGCCCCTGCGGCCCCACAGGGGCGGCGGGGGAGACGGTGGTGTCGGGCGTGGGCTTCTTCGGCTTGGGCGCCGCGGCGAGTCGCGCGGCCTGTTCCGCCGGGTCGATCTGCACCGTGATCCGCTTCTTGGTGCCCTGCCCCGGGGGTTTCACGCGTTTGAAGGTGAAATCCTCGGGCGCGGCAGGCGATTCGGCCCGCGACGGGCCGCCACCAAGCGCCAGCACCAGCGCGAGAAACAGCGCCGAAACGGCACCGTGGGAGATTCCTGTGTTCCGCATCCGTGTTCTCTGCCCGGAATTGTGGACTGCTCTGCGGTCTCAATATGGCAGAATCGCCCGAATCCGGCCAGCCACCGGGATCCGCCCGTGGCCGATCGGCAACAATTTCGCCCCGCTGCGCAGGGCTTTTCCGGGCCCATACGGCCCCGACAGTGGATTCCCCAGAAAAATCAGGCGGCTGAACAATCCGATCAAATAGCCCTAAATCTTTTCCTTTTTTGCACTTTCTGCGCCCAATTCCTGCCCCATTCCCGAGGCTATATGGCCCCGTACCGCAGAGGCGGCAGCGTGAAAGAGAGAGCGGGCTGCCAACACACCGAAGCGGAACATCACAAACAAGCAATCTGATCCTTTGGAGGGACTCACCATGATCAAGTTCATCAAAAACTTCCGCGAAGACGAATCCGGCGCAGTCACCGTTGACTGGGTTGTGCTGACCGCAGCCGTCGTGGGCCTGGGCGTGGCCGCCTACTCGTCCATCAAGACCGGCACCACCCAGCTGACCGGCGAAGTGTCGACCTACATGGGTTCGATCACCGCGGGCAGCGAATAAGGCCTTTCCGCCTGATCGCAGGACTACGAAAGGCCGCGTCCCAGAAGACGCGGCCTTTTGTAAATGCTCCAGAAGGAGCCAACCCCATCGGAAAGATGTGACACAGATGAAGACGCGAGCCTTTTCCGGTTTCCTGCACAGGGACGACGGTGCGGTCACGGTCGACTGGGTCGTCCTTTGCGCGATGGCCATTGCCCTTGTTGTCGTTGCCATTCAGGGCATGACCGCCGCAACCACTGGCGTCACGGACGACCTCGTGTCGACCATGACTGACTGGACCTTCTGATCCGCCCGCACGCCGGATCGCCCCGCCAAGAGAGAGCGTCGTGACAGCGGCGTGGCAGGACGATCCCTGACGCAGTCCCCGCACGGTCCCGCCTCCGGGCAGGCCCGTTGTGACCGGGCTGCCGGACAGCCTTGCAGGCCAAACAGAAGATCGCCCCTGCGAAACCGCGAACTGTCCCGAGAATGGACACAATTGCGCGGCAAGCTGGGACCATGAAACTCCCGCAGTCCATGAGGCAGTGCGCCAGGGCAAAGACGGGTGACAAAGATAATGAGGTAAGAAATGCGCATGGTATTCGGATTGGTCCTGCTGGCCGGCGTCGCGCTTGCCGGCTTCGCAGTGTACATGGTGCAAGGCTACGTGAACGCCTATCAAGATCAACTGGCCCGCGAGCGTGCGGCCCGCCCCGTCGCGGTGGAAACCGTCGATGTCTACGTGGCGGACAAGCAGCTGCAATATGGCCAGGTCCTCGCGAAGGACGATGTCCGCCTGGTCGCCTGGCCCAAGGCCGCCCTACCTGAGGGCGTCTTCACCGCCGCCTCCGACCTGTTCGGCAGCGAGAACACCCCGCCCCGCTTCGTGCTGCGCTCGATGGAGCGGAACGAGGCCGTGATGGGCATCAAGGTGACCGCCCCCGGCGAGGATGCCGGCCTGACCTCGCGGCTGGAACGCGGCATGCGGGCCTTCGCCATCAAGGTCGACGTCTCCTCGGGCGTGTCGGGCTTCCTTCGCCCGGGCGACAAGGTCGACGTCTACTGGACCGGCCGCCTTGGCGCCGTCGGCGGCATCGACCGCGGCGAATTCACCAAGCTGATCGAAAGCGCGGTCAAGCTGATCGCGGTCGACCAGACCGCCAATGGCGACAGCGCCCAGGCCACCATTGCCCGCACGGTCACCGTGGCCGTCACGCCGGACCAGGTTGCCGCCCTCGCCCAGGCCCAGTCCACCGGCCGCCTCTCGCTTGCCCTCGTGGGCGCCGGCGACGACACGATCGCGAAGTCGATCGAAGTCGACCAGCGCCGCCTGCTGGGCCTCGTGGAGGAACAGGCCCCGGTCGAGACCGTCGAGGCCAAGCCCAAGGAACGCTGCACCATCAAGACGCGGCGCGGCGCCGAGGTCATCGAGACCGAGATCGCCTGCACCAACTGAGGCCCTTCGGTCCCCTGCGCAGACCACCTCCCTTCCAGGCCGGGCCATCGCCCGGCCTGTTGCGTGTTATCCACATCAAAGTCGGTGCCAAAGGCATTGATTCTTGCAATAAAAGCCGAGATGCCGCAGGATACCGCGAAAGACCGGGCAACAAGACCCGTCATCGAGGCGTGATCGGAGAGGCAGGTCACATGAGAAAATGTACTTTTCTGACGGCGGCCCTTGTCGGGCTGTCGCTTGGCGTTGCGGCCCTGCCCGCCGCCGCGGAGACCCTGCGTGTCGTGCAACAGGGGCAATCCAGCCGCCTGTCCGTCGCCATGAACCGCGCCGTGGTGGTCGAGAGTGACACGCCCTTCGCGGAACTCTCCATCGCCAACCCGTCCATCGCGGATATCTCCTCGCTGTCCGACCGGTCGATCTATGTGCTCGGCAAGGCCCCCGGGACCACGACGCTGACGCTGCTCGACCAGAACGGGCGGCTGATCACCAACGTGGACGTTGTCGTGGCCGCGGACATCACCGAATTCAAGGAACGGCTGCGCCAGATCCTCCCCAGCGAGAAGATCGAGGTTCGCACCGCCAACGACGGCATCGTGCTGTCGGGCACCGTGTCGTCGTCGCAGAAGCTGCAGCGCGCCCTCGACCTTGCCGAGCGCTATGCGCCCGAACGGGTCTCGAACCTGATGGCCGTGGGCGGTGTGCAGCAGGTGATGCTGAAGGTCCGCTTCGCGGAGATGCAGCGCAGCGTGTCGAAGTCCCTGTCCTCCTCGCTCGCCTTCAGTGGCAATGCCTTCGGCGGGGACCTCGGCCTTTCCGGCGGCACCGGCTCGAACACCAATTCCGGCTCGCAGGGCAACAGTCTCGCGGGCACCCTGCCCTCCTCCAACGACAACGCCGGCGCGATGCTGCTCGGCTTCAACGCGGGCGCCGTCGAAGTGGGCGTCCTGCTGGAGGCGCTGGAAAGCAAGGGCGTGGCCCGCACGCTGGCCGAACCGAACCTCACGGCCCTCTCCGGGCAGGAGGCCAAGTTCCTGGCCGGTGGCGAATATCCCGTCCCCGTGGCGCAGGACAACGGCGCCGTCGCGGTCGAGTTCAAGCCCTTCGGTGTGGAGCTGAACTTCATCCCCCGCGTGGTGGATGACGATCTGATCAACCTCGAGCTCAAGGCTGCCGTCTCGGCCATCGACTCGACCAACGGCTACGAAGTCGACGGCTTCCGCATCGACGCCTTCTCGCGGCGCGAGACCTCCAGCACGGTCGAAATGCGCGACGGCGACAGCTTTGCCATCGCCGGCCTGCTGAAGGACGACTTCATCGACAACAACAGCCAGGTTCCGTGGCTGGGCGACATCCCCGTCTTGGGCGCGCTCTTCCGCAGTGCGGATTACCAGCGTGAACAATCGGAACTGGTGATCATCGTCACCGCGCATCTCGTGACCCCGACCCGGGGCGAGGCGCTGGCCCTGCCCACGGACCGCGTGACGCCCCCCTCCGAGAAGGACCTGTTCCTCTTCGGCAAGGTGGCCGGTGACGGGCGGAAGCTCCGTGGCGCCGCCGGAGAGGTTGCCAAGCAGGACTTCAACGGCTCCTATGGCTACGTGATGGAATGACAATGGCGGTTGGGGCCCACATGAAGACCATTCTCTCGGCGGTGGCGCTGCTGTCGCTCACCGCCTGCGTCGACAGCTACGCCGCCTTCACCAGCGAAGCGGGCGCCACCATCGACGATGGCGGCTTCGGCAACGCGACGATGAACAACACGCAGGTGATGAACGGGGATCAGCCCTATGTTCAGGGCCTCGCGAACCGGTTCAACGAAGAGGTGAAGACGACGATCACCTTCGCCTTCAACTCCGCCGCCCTCGACGCCGAGGCGCAGGCCGTGCTGCGCCAGCAGGCCTCGTGGATCAAACAGTTCCCGGAAGTGCGCTTCCGCGTCTACGGCCACACCGACCTCGTCGGCTCCTCGGCCTACAACAAGCGGCTCGGCCTCGCCCGCGCCAATGCGGCGGTGCGCTTCCTGATCGCGCAGGGCATCAGCCGGTCGCGGCTGGAAGCGGTCGTTTCCTACGGCGAAACACAGCCGCTGATCGTGACCCAGGGCCGCGAGCGCCAGAACCGCCGCACCGTCACCGAGGTCCGCGGCTTCGTGGCGAACAACCCGCTCGTCCTCGACGGGAAATACGCGCAAATCGTCTATCGCGACTACGTCACCTCGGCGCAGGCGCAGTCGACCCTGACCGGCACCAGCCTCAGCGAGTCGTCCGGCGGCGAATAAAGCCGCGCGGGTCACGCCATGGGCGTGACCCGATATCGTCCCCAAAAGACCAACAATTACGATTATTCGGCCCCAATGTCGCCCAAGTTGGGTGTCAGTTTCTAGAGAGACGAGCTGTATCCGGACGACTCGGCGACAGAGAATCGCCGGCCGTCCGACCCCGAAGGATCATCAAACGATCTCAAGAGGTTACAGCCGAAATGTAGGGAACTGAGGCAATGACGGCGAGCGCACCTGTACAACCGGATCCGAGCCCCTTGCTGGCCTGTACGATCCGACGGGAACCGGACAGTTTCGATCTGCTGATCGAGGACATGGAAGCTGCCCTTGGAGAGAAATGGGGCGATCTCGGTTTTGCCGAGGCGCTGATGTTCTTTACCCAACCCGAAGCCAACACGCTTGAATTCGTCGCCATGGCGATCGACGCCGACGACGAGGAAAACCTCGTCCTGCTCGGCGAAGTGATCACCCAGGCCCGCAATCATGGCATCAAGGTCATCCTCATCGCCGAGGATGTCAGCCCCTCCGCGCTGCACCAGCTGCTGCGGCAGGGCGCGGATGAATTCGTCCCCTACCCTCTCCCCGAGGGGGAACTGGCCGCGGCCATCGCCCGGCTTCAGGCCCAGCCGGAACCGGCGGCCGAGGAAGTCGTGCCGCTGCGCAAGACCCGCAAGGGCAACCGCAACGGCGTGGTCCTCGTGACCCATGGCCTCGCCGGGGGCACCGGCGCCACGACGCTGGCCGTGAACCTCGCATGGGAGCTGGCCACCGTGGCCAAGCCCAAGGACACCCAGCCCAAGGTCTGCCTGCTGGACTTCGACCTCCAGTTCGGCTCGATCGCGACCTACCTTGACCTGCCGCGCCGCGACGCCGTCTATGAGCTTCTGTCCGACACCGAGGTGATGGACGACGAGGCCTTCATGCAGGCGCTGCTGACCTTCGAGGACAAGCTGCACGTGCTGACCTCGCCCTCCGAGGTGCTGCCGCTGGACATCCTGAGCTCGGAGGACATCAACCGCATCGTGGACATGGCGCGGTCGCACTTCGACTACGTGGTGATCGACATGCCCTCGACCATGGTCAACTGGTCCGAGGCCGCGCTGAACGCCGCGCAGGTCTACTTCGCGACGCTCGAGCTCGACATGCGGTCGGCGCAGAACACCCAGCGGGTCAAGCGCGCCTTCCAGGCCGAGGACCTTCCGGTGGAAAAATTGCGCTATTGCCTCAATCGCGCCCCGAAGTTCACCGATCTTCAGGGCAAGGCCCGGGTCAAGCGCCTTGGCGAAAGCCTCGACATCTCGATCGAGCTGCAGCTGCCCGATGGCGGGCGGCAAGTGGTGCAGGCCTGCGACCATGGCCTGCCGCTGGCGCTGTCCTCGGCCAAGAACCCGCTGCGCAAGGAAATCGCCAAGCTGGCGCAATCCCTGCACGCGATCGGAAACGCCGAAGCCGAAGCCGCCTGACAGCATACGGCCCCCGGCATGGCCGGGTCTGACTTGGGAACAAAAGACGGGGTAGAAACGCATGTTCTCGAAATACAAGAAGCCGACCAGCGGGACCGAGCAGGCCAAGGAGGCCATGCGCCCCGCCGTGATGAAGAAACCCGTGGCCGCCGCACCTGCTGCTGCCACCGCCGCGCCCAAGCCCGCCGACCCCACCCCGGCCCCTGCGGCCGAGAAGGTCTCGGTGATGCGTAAGCCGATGCCCAATGCGCCCAGGCCCGCAGAGGCGCAGGCCGCCGACAAGGGCCGCAAGCGCAAGGAACGGCTGGGCGAGATCAAGCTGGAGCTGCACCGCGCCCTGCTCGACAACCTGAACCTCGCCGCGCTCGACACGGCGACGGAGCATGACCTGCGCGCCGAGATCGCCGCGATCTCGACCGAGGTGCTGCAGGAGAAGGGCGTCGTCCTCAACCGCGAGGAACGCACCACGCTGGTGCAGGAACTCTACGACGAGGTGAAGGGCCTGGGCCCGCTGGAAAGCCTCCTGAAGGACGAGACCGTTTCCGATATCCTCGTGAACGGCCCGCATCAGATCTTCGTGGAACGCGAAGGCAAGCTGCAACTGTCCGACGTGACCTTCAAGGACGAGCGTCACCTGCTGCGGATCATCGACAAGATCGTCTCGGCCGTGGGCCGGCGCGTCGATGAATCGAACCCCTATGTCGACGCCCGTCTCTCCGACGGCTCGCGTTTCAACGCCATGGTCCCGCCGATCGCGGTGGACGGCTCGCTGGTCTCGATCCGGAAGTTCAAGAAGGACAAGCTGGGCATCGACGACCTGGTGCGGTTCGGCGCCTTCTCCGAGGAGATGGCCGCCTACCTGCAGGCCGCCGTGGCCTGCCGCCTGAACGTCATCGTCTCCGGCGGTACCGGCTCCGGTAAGACGACCACGCTCAACGCCCTCTCCTCCTTCATCGACAACTCCGAGCGCATCCTGACCATCGAGGATACGGCGGAACTCCAGCTGCAGCAGGTCCACGTGGGCCGGATGGAAAGCCGTCCGCCCAACGTCGAGGGCAAGGGCGCGGTCACCCCGCGCGACTGCCTGAAGAACGCCCTGCGGATGCGCCCCGACCGCATCATCGTCGGCGAGACGCGCGGCGAGGAAGTCATCGACATGCTGCAGGCCATGAACACCGGCCACGACGGCTCGATGACGACGATCCACGCCAACTCGGCCCGCGACGGTGTCTCGCGTCTGGAAAACATGATCGCCATGGCCGGCATCGAGATGCCGCTGAAGGCGATGCGGTCGCAGATCTCCTCGGCCGTGCACATCATCGTGCAGGCCTCGCGTCTGCAGGACGGCTCGCGCCGCATGACCTCGATCACCGAGATCACCGGCATGGAAGGCGAGGTCATCTCGATGCAGGAAGTGTTCCGCTTCCAGCGCGTGGGCCTGACCCCGGAAAACAAGATCATCGGCCATTTCACGGCCACCGGCGTGCGCAGCCACTTCTCGGAACGGTTCCGGATGTGGGGCTATGACCTGCCCGCTGCCATCTTCGAACCCGTCGCGGCGGAGTAACGGCCATGCTGTCCATCGAACCGATCATCTACATCATGATCTTCGTCGGGGTGATCGTCCTCGTCGAGGGCGTCTACCTGACGGTCTTCGGCAAATCGATCAGCCTGAACAGCCGCGTGAACCGCCGGCTGGAGATGATGGAAAAGGGCGCGGGCCGCGAACAGGTGCTGGAGAAACTCCGCAAGGAGATGGAACAGCACATGAGCGCGAAGCAGATCCCGCTCTACTCGCTGCTCGCCGCCAAGGCCCAGAAGGCCGCCATCGCCTTCACGCCGCAACAGCTGATCATGGTCATGGCCGGACTGTCCGCCGTGGCCTTTGCCGGACTCACCCTGGGCACCGAGACCGCGGTTCCGGTGCGTGCCGCGCTCTCCGTGGGCATCGGTGTCGGCGGTGTCTATGTCTGGGTCTCGCGCAAGGCCGCCAAGCGGACCGCGATGATCGAGGAACAGCTGCCCGACGCGGTGGAACTGATGGTCCGCTCGCTGCGTGTCGGCCACCCCTTCTCCTCCGCGATCTCCATCGTGTCCAAGGAGATCTCCGATCCCCTGGCCTCCGAATTCGGCGTCATCGCGGATGAAAGCGCCTATGGCCGCGACATGGGCGAGGCGCTCAAGGACATGGCCGAACGCATCGACCTGCAGGACCTTCGCTTCCTCGCCGTCGCCGTGACCATCCAGCAGCAATCGGGCGGCAACCTGGCCGAGATCCTCGCCGGCCTCGCCGCGGTGATCCGCGCCCGCTTCCGCCTGTTCCGCCGGGTGAAGGCGATCACCGCCGAGGCGCAGTGGTCGGGCAAGTTCCTGTCCGCCTTCCCCCTGCTCGCGCTCGTCGCGATCAACGTGATGGACCCGCACTATTACGACGCGGTCTACGACCATCCCTATTTCATTCCGGCCTGCATCTTCGTGGGCGTCCTGCTGACGCTGAACCTCTTCGTCATGCGCAAGCTCGTCGACATCAAGGTCTGAGGACACGACCATGACCAACTTCGTCCAACTCCTCACCCAAGCCATGGGGCCGATGGGTCCCGTGATCGCCGGTGCCGGTGTCATCGGTGTGCTGCTGGTTCTCGCGGCGCTCGCCGTGCTGATGAAGAAGCAGGTCGATCCGCTCGACAAGCTGAAGGCCGAGAACGACGCCTCGAAGATCGACAAGAAGGACCGCCTGCGGAATTCCTCGCGCAACGACAAGCTGGAGAAGTATTCCTCCTTCCTCGAACCCAAGAGCGAGGAAGAATACTCCGCCATGCGCATGAAGATGCTGCAGGCCGGCTACCGCTCCAAGGATGCGGTGCGCTTCTTCCACTTCGCGCAGTTCGCGCTTGGCCTGCTGGGCCTGCTGATCGGCGTGGTCTACTTCATGCTGGTGATCTCCAAGCAGGAGCCCACCACCGCCCAGACGATCATGTGGGTCATGGGCCCCGGCGCCTTCGGCTACATGCTGCCGAAATACTGGGTGACCAAGCGCCAGCAGGAACGCCAGCAGCAGATCCAGGACGGTTTCCCCGATGCGCTCGACATGCTGCTGGTCTGCGTCGAGGCCGGCCAGTCCATGGACCAGTCGATCATCCGGGTGGCCAAGGAACTCCGCACCTCCTACCCGCCGCTGGCCGATGAATTCGAGATCGTCAGCCACGAGATCAAGGCCGGCAAGGACAAGAGCCTCGTGCTCAACGACATGGCCGAACGCTGTGGCGTGATGGACATCTCCTCCTTCGTGACCGTGCTGGTCCAGTCGGCCACCTTCGGCACCTCGATCGCGGACGCCCTGCGGGTCTACGCCTCCGAGATGCGCGACAAGCGCGTGATGCGCGCCGAGGAAAAGGCCAACAAGCTGCCGACCAAGATGACGCTGGCGACGATGATGTTGACGGTGCCGCCACTTCTGATCATCCTTGTGGGGCCGTCTGTCGTCGGCATCATGAACATGGGCTCGATAGGTGTTGGCAACTGACAGGATGCGCCCGCCGGTCCGGCGGGCTTTTCCCCTTCTGGTACTCGGCCTTCTGGCCGCTCTTCCCGGGTGTGGCGAACAGGGTCTGGCGCGCAGCGACAACGGCCCCTTCGCCCCCGGGATTTCCGCGCGTGGCGAGGCGGTGGACGGCCTTGTCGTGGGCAACCGCCTGCTTGAGGCGGGCGAGAACGAGCTGGCGCTGGAGGCCTTCACCCGGGCGGCGGGCGAGCAGGGCATGACCGACGAGGTGCTGGCCGGCCTGGGTGCCGCGAACCTCGGGCTGGGGCGGATCGGACAGGCGGAACGCCAGCTGCGCCGGGTGGCCGAACACGGCACCGCGACGCCGCAGGTCTGGAACAACCTCGGCGTCGTGCTGATCTCCAAGGGCGCCATCCCCGAGGCCGCGCTGGTACTGCGCCGGGCCTATGCACTCGACAATGGCGAAAGTGACGCAATCCGGGACAATCTTCGCTTGGCGCTCGCCTTGCAGGAGGAAAACTCGTATAGTCCCGAGCAAAACGACACCAACTATAATGTGGTGCGCACGGGCAGCAGCGAATACCTGATCAGCCGCGCGACACCCTGACGATCGAGTTCGAGGCCCGAGGCAGTAAAAGGACGCAGAACATGCGCCACCCCCTGATTCTGACCATCTGTCTGGCAGGCGTGTCCCTGACCGCCGCCTGTTCGCGCAGTGGCGACGCAGAGGTCGAACGCGCGTTCCGCAACGTGAACGTCGTCGACGAGAGCAACCTGAGTGACATCATGCTGACCGTCGGCGACCCGAACGAGGCGGTCGCCTACTTCCAGCGCACCCTCGCCGAGAACCCCGAGCGGATCGACCTGATGCGCGGGCTGGGATCGTCCCTCGTGCGGGCCAAGCGCGGGGTCGAGGCGGTGCCGGTCTGGAAACAGGTGACCGAACACAAGGACGCCACCAACGCGGACAGCGTCGATTACGCGGATGCGCTGATCCGGTCGAACAAATGGGAAGAGGCGGATGCCGTGCTCGACACGATCCCGCCCACCTTCGAGACCTACAAGCGCTACCGGCTCGAGGCGATGGTCGCCGACAGCAACAAGGAATGGCAGAAGGCGGACAGCTTCTACGAGACCGCCGTGGGCCTGACCACGACGCCTGCGGGCGTGCTGAACAACTGGGGCTATTCCAAGCTGACCCGAGGTGATTTCGCCGGCGCCGAGCAGCTCTTCGGCGAGGCGGTCAAGCAGGACCCCACCCTCTTCACCGCCAAGAACAACCTTGTCATGGCGCGCGGCGCCCAGCGTGACTACAGCCTGCCCGTCCTGCAGATGACCCAGGTCGAGCGGGCGCAGCTGCTGCACACCATGGGGCTGACCGCGATCAAGCAGGGCGACGTCGAGACCGGCAAGGCCCTGCTGCGCGAGGCGATCGACACCCATCCGCAGTATTTCGAAGCTGCCGTGCGCTCGCTGCGCGCGCTGGAAGGCAACGGCACAGGCTGACCGGCGACATGGAGATTTCCAGCTTCGCCGCCGCCGTCTTCCTGCCCTTCGTCCTCCCTCTGTGCGCCCATGTGGTCTGGACCGACCTTTCTGCGATGCGCATATCGAACCGGACCGTCCTGCTGATCGCCGCCGTCTTCGTGGCGGTCGGGCCCTTCGTCCTGCCGCTGGAGACCTACGGCTGGCGCCTGCTGACGCTGGTCCTCGTGCTGCTGGCGGGGATGGTGGCCAATGCGGTGGGTCTCTTCGGCGCGGGCGATGCCAAGTTCATCGCCGCCGCCGCCCCCTTCATCGCGCCCGGCGACATCCGCCTCGTGCTGACGATCCTCACGGTGACGCTGGCCACCGGCTTTCTCACCCATCGCATCGCCAAGCGCACGGCGCTGCGCCGGCTCGCCCCCGACTGGGAGAGCTGGGACCGCACGCGGGACTTCCCCATGGGCCTCGCCCTCGGGCCCGCCCTCGTGATCTACCTCGGCCTCGGCGCGCTCTACGGGGTCTGAGCGCGGCGCGGGCCCTCACGCCCGCCTGCCCGGGCTGAGGCCCTCGCCTCCACGCGCGCCGGCACATCGTCTCGCCGTCCGAACCGTCGCCCTCGATCACGCGCTCCGGCCCTGCGTTGCCCGAACCGCGGCCCTCAGTCGAACGCGTAGAGCAGGAAGAGCGGCGTCTCCTCCACGAGGCTGAGGCTGCGCCCGCTCTCCTCCACCGCGTCTAGGACGCGGGTTTGCACCCGGGCATCCACGGTGCAGCGGCGCACCATCAGATGCGTGGCAGCGGCGATGCCGGGCGCACCGACATAGGTCCAGGGCGCGCCCCCCGGCAGTGGCGTCAGCCCCGACAGCACCCAGTGCGACGAGATGAGGTCCGCCACCAGCGGCTGCACCCCGGTGTCGAAGCCCGCCGCGGCCAATTCCTCGACCTCGGCCCGCGCAAGGCGCACGATGGACCCACGGTAGTTGCAGGTCTCCAGCGTCCGGCCCTCGAAGGTCACGGGCGGCTCCGGGTCATCATCGATCAGCACCCGCTCGGTCTTCACCTCGGAGGCGCGCTCGCTGAGCAGGTAGAGATCCGCCACCTCGGCCCGGGTCTCGCTCATGGGCTGGTAGGCCTCCTTCGAGACCGTCGCGTGCCGCAGCGGCGACCAGACGAGGTTCAGCAGCACCGGGGCCAGCAGCGTCAGCGAGACGAGCGCCGTTGCCGCAGCGGCCCCCCGCCCCGGCAGCACACCGCGTTCGATCAGCGCCGCGAGGATCAGGGCCACGAAGGCGAGCCAGTAGGGATCGGTGCCGAAGTTCTGCCACGTGATGACGACGAAACCTGCCACGAAGAGGAACAGTCCCCGCGCCATGTTGCGCGTCTCCTCGCGTCGCGCCAGCAGCGTCACCGCCACGGCCGCGGCCGCCGTGCCCCCGGTATAGGCCGGGGAGAAGACCACGCCCGCGAAGGCAGGCCCGGGGTACTTCCGCGCCGATCCGGTGGTGCCGAGGACATCCTGCACGTAGGCGATCCAGTAGCCGGGCCCCTCGACCACGGCGACGATGGCCAGCAGCCCCAGCGACACGCCCAGCCCCCAGACCAGCACCCGGCCCCGGCCCGTCACCGGCAGCAGGATCAGCGCCGGCACCGCGAGCGCGACGCAATATGTCACCTTGGTCATGGCCAGCGCCGCCATGGCGAGCCCCAGCAGCACACCGTCGATCCGGGCACTGCGCGGCGTCTCCCCCTCCCGCGGCGGCAGGAGGACGAGCACCGCGACGAGGAAGCCGATGGCCCAGCCCCAGCGATTGTAGTGCATCGACAGGCTCACGCCCGCCGCGGTTTCGCCATGGATCAGCCCGGTGACCAGCGCCAGTTCCCCCAGCCCGAAGGCCAGCGCCAGCGCCGGGCCGAAGCGCGACAGCGCGACCCAGCCGATGGCCGGCAGCAGGAGCAGCGCCACGAGGATCTGCGACCAGACCATCGCCCGGCCCATCGACAGGCCGAGGTCCAGCAGCGCCACCATGGGCAGGAAGCCCCAGCCCCCCAGCGGCGTGGTGAAATCAAGGTGCGGCACCAGCCCCATGTGCATCCGCAGCAGGATGTCCGCGAGGTGCAGCATGTCGCCTTCGTGCAACGACACGTAGAAACCGCCGCGCAGCCACAGAAGAACAGATTGCAGCAGGATATATGCGAGTAAAATGCCCCAAAAAAACCGTGGCGCTGCCCTGTTCATACTGCCCTCTTGCGTTTTAACCGAACCTAACGACGCACTGTGGACAATGCACGTGAAAGCTGCAGCGCAGCGTCGCTCGTGTGAAACAAGAACCGCAGCGCATGTGGTCGAATGTGTCGGGCCCAAAGGTAACGGGTCGTGGTAGAATGCTGGATACAGGCAGAAGACGATGAATATGCAGGCTCCCTCGTCGGGCGTTCTTGCTCCGCCACCTCCGCGGACCCTTGAAGAGATGCGTTTGCCCATCGTCATGATGCGCGACGTGCTGCTCAAGACGATGTTCCGCAAGAACGTCGATACCGTGCCCCGCGTGGCGCGCGCCATCTGCCTGCCGGGGGCCGTGACACAGGAGCTGATCGACCTCGCCCGCGAACAGGCCCTGATCGAGGCCACCGGCCAGCGGGGGGCAGAGCTCTCGGGCGAGATGGGCTACCAGCTGACGGACAACGGCCGCGCCCGGGCGCTCGATGCGCTCGCCCAGTCGGAATATTACGGGCCGATGCCCGTACCGCTGCAGATCTACGCCGAACAGGTGAAACGCCAGTCGATCCGCAACATCCAGATCACCCGCGACCGCCTGACCGCCGCAATGGGCGACCTCGTCCTGCCGCCCGACCTGATTTCCTCCCTCGGCCCCGCCGTCAGCGCGGGCCGGTCCATCCTGATGTACGGCCCGCCCGGCAACGGGAAGAGCTCGATCTCGAACGGCATCCGCGACGCCATCGGGGATCGGATATACGTGCCCCGCGCGATCGAGTACTCGGGCCAGATCATCACCGTCTACGATCCCATCGTGCACACCGCCGCCGAGGAGCAGGAAGACGATCCGACCCAGCTGCGCCGGTCTGCCAACCGGTTCGACAGCCGCTATGTCCGCTGCGAGCGGCCCACGGTGATCACCGGGGGCGAGCTTTCTCTCGACATGCTCGACCTCGTCTACAACCCCACCGCGCGCACCTATCAGGCGCCCCTGCAACTCAAGGCCACCGGCGGCGTCTTCATCGTCGACGACCTTGGCCGCCAGGCGGAGCCGCCGCAGAAGCTGGTGAACCGCTGGATCGTCCCGCTGGAGGAAAACCGTGACATCCTCGCCCTGCAATCGGGCGAGAAGTTCGAGGTGCCCTTCGACACGCTTGTGGTCTTCTCGACCAACTTCCACCCGAACGAGATTTTCGACCAGGCCGCGCTGCGCCGGATCTTCTTCAAGATCAAGATCGACGGCCCGAGCCAGGAGAACTTCCTGAAAATCTTCGCCCTCGTGGCGCGGAAGAAGAAGATGCCGCTGTCGGAGCCGGCGCTTGTCCACCTGCTGAAGAACAAGTATCCGACGATCAACAACACATTCGCCAACTACCAGCCGGTCTTCCTGATCGACCAGATGATCTCGATCTGCAAGTTCGAAGGCATCCCCTACCAGATGTCGCCTGAACTGATCGACCGGGCCTGGGCCAACATGTTCGTGAAGGACGAGCTGATCGTCAAATGAGACACCGTGCGGCCCGAGGGCCGCGCGCCGCAGAATGTCGCGTGGGACGCGCGCTGCGGACAGGGCGCCGGGACCTGCCAGTCCCGGTCAGGGTGGTCCGGTTCCTGCCGCTCGCAGCCGGGCCACCCGTCCCGAAACCCTTGGCGGTTTAGGGGGCGCCTGCCATCGTGAGGGCGAGCCCTTCCGGGTTTCGAGCCGCGCCGCTGGATGCCTCCGCCGTCTCAGCCTCGCCTACCCGCTACCCTCACACGCAAAGCCGCGCATCGACGGCGCGCGCGGAGGCGATCCGAACCTCTCTGGCGAGCAGTTTATCTCAGCCACACATATCGTGTCCCCTCAAGGCACCACCCAGCCTCACCAAATCGCCGCCGCGTGGGGGCCTGCCTGCGATGCGCGGCGGCCTGCGGCCTTGTTCCGCGCGGGCGAGCATCCGCATCGGCTGAGATGTAAGAGATGTCAGATCCCGCCAGCGGCGACCCGAAACGAAAACAGCCCCGGACATTGCCGGGGCCGCTCTTCACGTCACGAGAAGTCTTACTCCGCCGGGGTCTGCTGCCGCGTCGGCTCCATCGGGGCCAGCGTATCGGACAGCGGCTTCTCGATCATCCGCAGCGACACCAGGAAGGCGATCCCCGCCGCGATCGCCGAGACGAGGTAGGTCGGCCGCAGCGCGGCGGCGAAGGCATCGAGCGCCGCACCCTGCATCTCCGTCGGCAGGGCCGCGATGGTCTGGGTCGTCACCGCGCCGCTGAAGCCGGCGGGCAGCATCCCGTGCAGGTGGCTCACCAGCCCGGCCGCAAAGATCGCGCCATAGACCGATGTCCCCAGCGAGCCGCCGATCTGGCGGAACATGTTCGCGCTCGCCGTGCCGACGCCCATGAAGGACCGCGGGATCGAGTTCTGGATCGCCGTGATATTGACCGTCATCACCGGGCCGATGCCCACGCCGATCAGCATCACGTAGATCACGATCAGCCAGTTGGGGGTCTCCCGCGTGACGGTCGTCATCAGCAGGGTCGCGACGCAGAGCACCCCGGTCGAGATCGTCGGCAGGATCTTGTAGCGTCCGGTCGCCGTGATGAACCGCCCCGAGGTGAAGCCGGTTCCGAACAGCGCCAGCATCATCGGGATCTGGTAGAGCCCCGATTCCACCGGCTCGAGCCCCTTCACGACCTGCAACAGCATCGGCAGGAAGGCGATGGTGCCGAACATGCAGACCCCGACGCAGAAGCCCACCACGTTGGAGACGACGAAATTGTTGATCCGGAACAGCATCATCGGCAGCACCGGCTCGGCGGCCCGGCGCTCCACGAAGATGAAGAACGCCAGCGCCACGGGGATCGTCCCCACCAGCAGGTAGACCGGCGTCGAGGCCCAGGGCACCATGGTGCCGCCGATATTGGCCACCACGATGATCGAGGTCAGCAGCACGGCCAGCAGGCCCGCACCGGCGAAGTCGATGGTGTGCGGCTTCTGCTCGGGGCTCTCCAGCGCGATGGTCAGCACGGTGGCGGCCAGCAGGGCCACCGGCACCGGCAGGAAGAAGATCCAGTGCCAATTCAGAACCTCGACCACGAAGCCGCCCACCAGCGGGCCGATCACGGTGGAGATGCCGAAGACCGCGCCGAAGGCGCCCTGCACCGAGGAGCGTTTGCGCGGCGGCAGGATGTCCGCCACCACGGCCATGGAGACCACCAGCAGCGCGCCGCCGCCAAGCCCCTGCACCAGCCGTCCGCCGACCAGCATCGACATGCTCTGGGACAGGCCGCAGATCATGCCGCCGATGATGAAGACACCGATGGCGATCTGCAGGACGATCTTGCGTCCGAACATGTCACCCAGCTTGCCCGCGATCGGGGCGGCCATGGTGGTGGCCAGCAGGTAGGACGTCACGACCCAACTGATATGCTCCAGCCCGCCCAGGTCGCTGACGATCAGCGGCAACGCGGTGGTGACGATGGTGTTGCCCAGCGAGGCAAGGAAAAGACAACAGGCCACGGCGGCGATAATGATCTTCAGCCGCGGTATCTCGTCCCAGCCGGGCTCCGAATTGGGGAGGCTCTCCGACATAATGCTTCCTTAAGACGCCGACAGCGCCGGTCGCAGACCCCTCGGGTCCCGCGGCAGCGTCGAACTCTGATACATGCAATTGCACCATATATGTGACAGTCACATATACATGTCAATTACACACTTTCGGAAATTTGTGTTGCGTGGCACGTCCCGTAATTGCAACAGGGACATAACGCGGCTTCAATGCCGACACCGGGGCCGCCATGGCGCGTCCCGCAACGACACCCGGTCACCGGAGGATGGGACGATAGAGACGGCAGAAACCCAGATGAAGCGCTTCCTCTCCGAGGCGGGCATTTCCCCCGAGGTGACGGATCGCGCCCTGGCCATCGACGCCATCGTGCAGCGGTGGCGCCGGCAGGTGCAGAAACGCGAACTGGGCCGCATGGCCCTGCGCGAGCTGGGCCTGGAGCTGGACCTGCCGAAAATGGACGTCCTCTTTGCCATCGCCGGCCCCCGGAACGAGTTCGGCCACGAGGCGGGTCAGGAAACCATGGTCTCCACCGTGGCGACCCGGCTCAACATCGACCCCTCCCGCGCCTCCCGTCTGGTGAGCGAGGTGATCTCGCTGGGCTATGCCGAACGCGGCGTCAGCCAGCAGGACGCCCGGCGCACCATCGTCGCCCTGACGCCCAAGGGGCGCGCCATCGTCGATGCGGTGCGCACGATCAAGTTCCTGATCATGGGCCAGTTCCTCACCGGCTGGTCGCAGGAGGAGATCGACACCTTCCTGCCCCTGATGGACCGGTTCTTTGCCTGGGTCGACGATTCGGGCGATGCCTCGGCCGAACGCCTGCACCCCGAGATCGAGGCCCTCGCGCGCGATCTGGCCCGCAAGCTGAAGTAGCCGCCCCGCGCCCGCGTCAAAAACCGGCATCGAAAGGCAGCCCCCACCGGACCTCCGGCGGGGCCCCTCGCGCCGCATGCCGATCACGGCTGCCGGAGGCCACGGAGAGCACACTGGACCTCTGCGGGATATTCCCTAAATGTTCTCCCATGTCCGATGCGCCGCTGCCTGACGCCTCTTCCGATCCCCTGCTGCCGCAGGCGCTCTCCGGCTGGTTCGCCCGCCGGGGCTGGCAGATGCATCCGCACCAGCGCGACATGCTCGCCCGCGCGACGGACCCCGCCCTGCTGCTCATCGCCCCCACCGGCGGCGGCAAGACGCTGGCGGGTTTCCTGCCCACGCTGTCCGAGCTTTCCGACGGCGGACACAAGGGCCTCCACACGCTCTACATCTCGCCGCTCAAGGCGCTCGCCGCCGACATCCGCCGCAACCTCTCGACCCCGATCGAGGAGGCCGGCCTGCCGATCCGCGTGGAAGACCGCACCGGTGACACGCCCGCCAGCCGCAAGAAGCGCCAGCGGGCCGATCCGCCGCATATCCTGCTGACCACGCCCGAGAGCCTCGCGCTGCTCACCTCCTACGAGGATGCGCCGCGGATCTTCGCGGGCCTGCAACGGGTCGTCATCGACGAGATCCACGCCCTCGCCGAAAGCAAGCGCGGCGATCAACTGTTCCTCGCCCTCTCCCGGCTTCAGGCGCTCTGCCCCGGCCTGCGCCGCGTCGGCCTCTCCGCCACGGTGGAGGACCCGCAGGCCGTGGCGCGCCTTCTCGCCCGACATCCGGATCCATGCGAGATCCTCACCGCCGATCCCGGCCCCGATCCCGACATCCGCATGTTGCAGGTCGAGGCCCCTCCGCCCTGGTCCGGCGGCGGCGCGGCCTACGCGATCCCCGAGGTGCTGGCCCAGATCCGCCAGCACCGTACCACGCTGATCTTCCACAACACCCGCGCCCAGGCCGAGATCTTCTTCCACAACCTCTGGCTCGCCAACGAGGAGGGCCTGCCCATCGGCATCCACCACGGCTCCCTCGACCGGACGCAGCGCGAACGGGTGGAGCGCGCCATGGCCCACGGGCGGCTGCGCGCGGTGGTCTGCACCGGCTCGCTCGACCTCGGGATCGACTGGGGCGACGTGGACCTCGTGATCCAAATCGGCGCACCCAAGAACGTCAAGCGCCTCGTGCAGCGGATCGGGCGGGCGAACCACCGCTACAACGCGCCTTCCAAGGCGCTGCTGGTGCCCGCCAACCGCTTCGAGGTGGTGGAATGCGAGGCGGCGCTGGAGGCGGTGCGGGACCACGACCTCGATGGCGAGCCGCGCGGCCCCGGGCCCCTCGACGTGCTCTGCCAGCACATCCTGATCCGCGCCTGCGCCGGGCCCTTCGACGCCGATACACTCTACCACGAGGTCACCACGGCCGGGCCCTACGCCGCCCTGCCCCGCGAGCGCTTTGACGCCTGCCTCACGTTCTGCGCCACCGGCGGCTACGCCCTGCGCGCCTACGACCAGTGGCAGCGCCTGCAACAGCGCGCCGACGGCGACTGGCAGCTGCGCGACCCCCGCGCGGCCCAACTGATCCGCATGAACATCGGCACGATCATCGACCATGACCTCCTGAAGGTCCGGCTCAAATCCACCCATGGCCGTCCGCTGGGAGAGATCGAGGAAGGCTTCGCCGCCTCTCTCTCGCCGGGCGATACCTTCCTCATCGGCGGGCGGATCGTGCGCTACGAAGGATTGCGCGAAACCACCGTAGAGGTCACCCGCAACGCCGCCCGCAAGCCCAAGGTCGCCACCTTCGCGGGCACCAAGTTCGCCACCTCGACCCAGCTCTCGCAACGTATCCTGCGCCTCCTGCAACAGGAGAGCTGGCCCAACCTGCCCGCCCATACCGCCGAATGGCTCACCCTCCAGCGCGCGGTCTCGCGCCTGCCGGAACCGGGCCGCCTGCTGATCGAGACCTTCCCCCATGACGGGCGCGACCACCTCGTGGCCTATGGCTTCGCGGGCCGCAACGCGCAGCAGACCCTCGGCCTCCTGCTCACCAAGCGAATGGAGGAGATGGGCCTCGCCCCCCTCGGTTTCGTCGCCACCGACTACGCCACGCTGATCTGGGGGCTGGAGGCCACGCCCGATCCCGCGCCGCTCTTCGACCTCGCCCGGCTGCGCGAAGGGCTCGACCAGTGGCTCACCACCAACGCGGTGATGAAACGCACCTTCCGCGACAGCGCCCAGATCGCGGGGCTGATCCAGCGCAACACGCCGCAGGCCCGCAAGACCGGGCGGCAGGCGACCTTCTCCTCCGACATCCTCTACGACACGCTGGCGAAATACGACCCCGACCACCTGCTCCTGCGCATCACAAGGACCGAGGCCATGCGCGGGCTGATCGACTTCGCCCGGCTCGAAGACCTCGCCGCCCGAACCGCGGGACGGATCGACCACGTGCCGCTCTCCCGCGTCTCCCCCTTCGCGGCGCCCCTCTTCCTCGAGATGGGCCGGATCCCCATCGATGGCGCCGGCCGCGACCGCCTCGAAGAGGAAGAAACCCGCCGCCTGATGGCAAAGGCCGGCCTCTCCCCCCCCACCTGACCCGCCCCCTTTCCGTTTCCCAAATATCCTCGGGGGGAATTGGCCCGCCAGGGCCAAGGGGGGCAGACAGCCCCCCAACCTCGCCCTCGGCAGACCACCACGCCTCCGCAACGCCCCGTCCCGCTTGCCAAATCCCCCGCCGCCCGCCAACAAGGACCCTATGAGCCCCTACGCTTTCACCCTTGCCGGCGCGCGCCTCGCGGCGCTTGGCTCCGGCGCCCTCCACTGGCCGGACCGGCGGCTGCTCTGCGTCTCCGACCTCCACCTCGGCAAGTCCGAACGCACGGCCCGGCGCGGCGGCAGCACCCTGCCCCCCTACGAGACGATCGACACGCTGGCCCGGCTCGACCGGGACCTGACCCTCACCCAGGCCACCACCGTGATCTGCCTCGGCGACAGTTTCGACGATACCGAGGCCGCCCGCGCCCTCGACGACAAGACCCGCGCCTGGATTGCCCGCCTGCAGGCCGGGCGCCGCTGGGTCTGGATCGAGGGCAACCACGATCCGGGCCCCGTGGACATGGGCGGCAGCCACCTGAACGCCCTGCCCGCCCCGCCGCTGACCTTCCGCCATATCGCGCAGGCGCGCGCCTCGGGCGAGGTTTCGGGGCACTACCACCCCAAGGCGCGGATCAGCGCGGGGGGGCGGACCGTCACGCGCCGGGCCTTCCTGCTCGACAGCGACCGGCTGATCCTGCCCGCCTACGGCACCTATACCGGCGGGCTGCACAGCTCCGACGCCGCCCTCACCGGCCTCATGCGCCCCGAGGCACTCGCCATCCTCACCGGCGACACGCCGCGCCCCATTCCCATGCCCCGCTGAGACAGAGGCCAGGAGAGACCATGACCGACGACGCCCTCACCGTGCGCATCCGCGCCAGCTTCGACCGGCAGAACATGATGACAACGCTGGGGGCGGAGCTGGAGAGCGCCGCACCGGGCGCGGTGGTGATCACTGCCCCGATCCTGCCCGGATCGCAGCAGCAGCAGGGCTTTGCCCATGCGGCACTCACCTTTGCCATCGGCGACAGCGCGGCGGGCTACGCGGCGCTCACCACCATGGACGAGACGATGGAGGTCGTGACCTCCGAGATGAAGATCAACCTCATGCGGCCAGGCATCGGCGACAGGCTGGTGGCCCGGGGGCGCGTGGTCCATGCCGGACGCCGCCTCGTCGTGGTCTCAGCCGAGGTCATGGCGGTGAAGGACGGCCAGGAGAAGCTGATCGCCCTGTTGCAGGGCACCTGCACGCCGGTCCCCGCGGACTGACGCGGCGCGACGACGCCACCCAAGGGGTCCCACAGCGCGCGAGACAGGCAAGGGCGCACGCGAGGTGGGGATGTCGTCCCCTCCGCGGCTCTGACACGCCACGAGAGCGGACCGGGCCGCCACGCCCGGCACGAAAAAGCACGAAAAAGGGCGCCGCCACGACGGCGCCCCATCAGGCTCGGCAGACCTCGGCGCTCAGCGACGCCCGGCCATCAGCCGTTCTTCGCGGGCGATCGCCTCGTCGATCATCTGCCGCCACAGCGCGCCAGCCAGGGCCGGATCGAAGCCCAGCTCCTCTGCCGTCGCCTCGACCTTGGCCACCACTTCCTCGACCCGCTCGTCGATCCGCGCCGGCCAGCCGAGCGCGGGCTTGAGCTGCGCCGCCCGGTCGATGTGGCGCTGACGTTCCGCGAGCAATGCGATCAATTCCCGGTCGAGGTGGTCGATCTGCGCCCGCAGCTCGGGCATGGTCTCTACCTCGGCCGGGGTCTTGCGGGTCAGGCGCATCAGAACAGCCCCTCGATCTGGCCCATGTCGTTCAGGCGGATGGCTTCGGCGGCAGGTTTCGACGGCAGGCCGGGCATGGTCATGATCTCGCCGCAGATCGCCACCACGAAGCCCGCCCCGGCCGAGAGACGCACCTCGCGCACCGGCAGGTCATGCCCGTCGGGCGCGCCGCGCAGGGTCGGATCGGCGGAGAAGCTGTATTGCGTCTTGGCCATGCAGACCGGCAGGTCGCCGTGCCCGGCCTCTTCCCATTCCGCCAGCTGCTTGCGGATCGCATCGCTCATCTGGACGCTGCCCGCGCGGTAGATCCGCTTGGCCACGGTCTCGATCTTCTCGGCCAGCGGCATCGCGTCGGGATAGAGCGTCTCGAACTCTGCGGTGCCGCCATCGGCCAGCGCCGCCACGGTCTCAGCGAGCGCCTCGATCCCCTTGGAGCCCTCGGCCCAGTGGGTGCAAAGCAGCGCCTCGACCCCGTGTTCGGCGCAGAAGACTTTCACTTCTTCAACTTCCGCCTCGGTATCGCCGGTGAAATGGTTGATGCCCACAACGACGGGCACGCCATAGCCTTGCAGATTTTCGATATGGCGCCCCAGATTGGCACATCCGGCCCGCACCGCTGCCACGTCCTCGGCGCCGAGGTCCGCGCGGGCCACGCCGCCGTTCATCTTCAGCGCCCGGACCGTGGCCACCAGCACAACCGCCGCCGGTTCCAGCCCGGCCTTGCGGCACTTGATGTCAAAGAACTTCTCTGCCCCGAGGTCGGCGCCGAAACCAGCCTCGGTCACCACGTAATCGGCCAGCTTCAGGGCTGTCCGGGTCGCGATGACAGAGTTGCAGCCATGGGCGATATTGGCGAAGGGCCCGCCGTGGACGAAGGCCGGGTTGTTCTCCAGCGTCTGGACGAGGTTCGGCTGCATCGCGTCCTTCAGCAGCACCGTCATAGCGCCATCGGCCTTCACGTCCGCCGCCGTCACCGGGGTCCGGTCGCGGCGATAGCCGACGATGATCCGCCCGAGGCGTGCCTGAAGATCGTCCAGCGAGGTGGCGAGGCAGAGGATCGCCATGACTTCGGAGGCCACGGTGATGTCGAAGCCGCTCTGGCGCGGATAGCCGTTGGCGACACCGCCCAGCGAGGTCACCACGTCGCGCAGCGCCCGGTCGTTCATGTCCATGACCCGGCGCCACGTGATCCGGCGGGTGTCGATCTCCAACTCATTGCCCCAGTAGACGTGGTTGTCCACCATGGCCGCCAGCAGATTGTGGGCCGAGGTGATGGCGTGGAAATCGCCGGTGAAGTGGAGGTTCATCTCCTCCATCGGCACGACCTGCGCATGCCCGCCGCCAGCCGCGCCGCCCTTCATGCCAAAGCAGGGGCCGAGGCTGGCCTCGCGGATGCAGATCGCCGCCCGTTTGCCGATGGCATTGAGCCCGTCGCCCAGACCCACGGTCGTCGTCGTCTTGCCCTCGCCCGCGGGCGTGGGATTGATCGCGGTCACGAGGATCAGCTTGCCATCGGGCTTGTCGGCGAGCCCGGCGATGAAGTCCTGCGCGATCTTGGCCTTGTCATGGCCATAGGGCAGCAGCGCCTCCTCGGGAATGTCCAGCTTGGCGCCAATGGCCTGAATGCGCTGCTTGCTGGCGGCGCGGGCAATTTCAATGTCGGTCTTCGCAGTCATGTTCCTGTCCTTCTGACGCCTCGCGAGGGGGGCATTCGGGCCATGGCGGCCTCCCGGATCGGAGACTCATGGAACCCGCGGTCGCTTCGGCGCGTTGGGGGGACAGATGACAAAGGGAGACACAAGATGAAAGCCGCAACGCTCGTTATCCACGCATCTTTCGCCCTGACCCTTCTCGGCGCCGCGCTTCTGCTCGGCTGAGGTCAGACGAGAGCCCCCCGCGCCGCCTGCATATGAGGCCAGACCGGCTGGTCCGGCACATGCAGGCGCAGTTCTTCTCCGAGAGTGAACGTCCCTTCCCGCTCCACCCATGCCGTCACGCCGCGCCGTCCCGTCGCCGCCCGCTTGAAGAGGCGGGCCTGCTCCGGGTGATGCGCGGCGATGACCTTGGCCGGAAGTTGGCAGGGGCGGTTTTCCATATCAAGGGTGATCGTCGCCCCGTTTGCCCCCTGTAGCCGCGAAGACGGCGGCACGAGGGTGAAGTCGGGGATGCCCGCGATCACCAGCGTCGCCCCCAGCCACGCCGGATCGAGGCTTGCGAGGCCCATCTCCGTGGCGATCGCTTCCAGTTCTTCCTGAGAGATCACCGAGAGTTGCCGGACGTTCCTGATCTCCGTATCGCGGGGATATTGCGACAGGACGCGGCTGCAGGACGGGCGGGTCAGCCCGCCGTGATCCTCGCCCTCCGGCCCCGCGAAACTCAGCGCCAGCGTTTGCACCGGCCGCGAGTCGAGCGCCGCCTCGCGCGACGGCACGCGGCCAAGCCAGACGATACGGGCGGTGAAATCAGTAGGTTTGAGCGCGGGCATGTCCTGTCCTCAGGCGGTGGAATGAGGCCCGATGAACCGGTACGGGGGCCGGAGTGTCAACCCCCGCCCTGCGCTCAGGCAGGAGGCTGCCTTGAGATCATTTCCCGGCCCATCTGAACCGACGGCACCGGTTGCGCCCCTCGGAAATGCTCCAGAACGTGACACGGCAGGCCGGCGTTCCCGCAGGCCCAACCCGCAGGCCCAGGTCTCTGCCCGTCAGGCCCTGGGCCGCAGGGTGAAGAAGAGCCGCCGGAACGGGAACAGCACCGAGCCATCGGCAGAGCGCGGATAGGCCGCCTCGATCACCTCGTCGTAAAGCGCGACCAGCTGCGCCTGCTCGTCCTCGGGCAGGCTGTCCAGCACCGGACGTGCAAAGGTCGACTGGGTGAAGAGCCGCACGGGGTGGCCCTCCTCCGCCTTGGGCAGGACCTGGTAATAGTCCACCTCCCAGAGGTCGAGCTGCCCCAGCGGCGAAAGCATCGCGTGGTAGGTCGCGGGGCGCTCGATGCCGGGCGCCGTGGCGGGATCGAAGCGGCCGGGGAAATGCTCTTCCACCAGCGAATGCCAGATCCGATGCGAGGGGGCGTTGTTCTGATGCGGCACCTGCACCGCCAGCGTGCCACCGGGCGCCAGCAGCCCGGCAAGGCGCGGCAGCAGGGTGGCATGGCCGCCCAGCCAATGCAGCGCCGCGTTGGAGAAGATCAGCGCGGGCGGAACCTCTGGCTGCCAGAGCGCGATGTCGGCCTGCTCCAGCGCGTCATAGGCGCCCGTGGCCTCGGCCTTGACCAGCATGGCGGGAGAGCTGTCGAGGCCGGTCAGCCGCGCCTGCCCTGCCAGTGCGCGCAGGGCGGGCCCGGCGGCCCCCGATCCACAGCCGAGGTCCACCACCGGCCCCTTGGGCCGCGCGAGGCGGGCCAGCAGGTCCAGCGCGGGCCTCAAACGAACGTCCCGGAACCTGTCATAGGCCCCGGGACTCCAATCTTTCGCAGTGTCGGTCATCAGACGCTGGGTTCCGGCTCCATCCCGCCGGGCTTGCCGCGCGGCTTGGTCTTGGGGATCGCCGTGACCGAGGTGCTGCCGGTGTCGGAGCTGTCGTCCTCGTCCGGGCTCTGCGGAGGCTCACCCTTCATGACGCGCTTGATCTCGTCACCGGTCAGGGTTTCGTATTCCAGCAGGCCCTGCGCGAGGCGCTCCCACTCGTCCTTCTGCTCTTCGAGGATCTTGTAGGCCCACTCGTAGGCCTCGTCGATGAGGCGCTTCACCTCTTCCTCGATCAGCTCCTTGGTATGGGCCGAGACGGAGAAACCGCCGGCACCATTGCCCATGTAGCCTTCGTGGGCCTGTTCGTAGTCCACGTTGCCGACCTTGTCCGACATGCCCCAGCGGAGCACCATCGCACGGGCGAGGCTGGAGGCCTGCTGAATGTCGCCGGCGGGGCCGTTCGACACTTCGTCAGGGCCGTACTTCATGATCTCGGCGGCCTTGCCCGCCATGGTCATGGCCAGCTTCTGCTCGCACTCGGACTTGTGCCAGTTCAGACGGTCGATCTCGGGCAGCGAGACCACCATGCCAAGGGCACCGCCACGGGGGATGATCGTCGCCTTGTAGACCGGATCGCACTTGGGCAGGGTCAGGCCGACGACGGCGTGGCCACTCTCGTGATAAGCGGTCTTTTCCTTCTGGTCCTGCGTGAGGACCATCGAGCGACGCTCGGCCCCCATCATGACCTTGTCCTTGGCGTTCTCGAAATCGACCATGGTCACGAAGCGGCGGCCGACACGGGCGGCCATCAGCGCGGCCTCGTTCACGAGGTTCGACAGGTCCGCACCGGAGAAGCCCGGGGTGCCGCGCGCGATGATGCGCAGGTCGACGTCGGGGCCCAGCGGGGTCTTGCGGGCGTGGACGCCGAGGATCTTCTCGCGGCCCTTGATGTCGGGGTTGGGCACGGTGACCTGACGGTCGAAGCGGCCCGGACGCAGCAGCGCGGGGTCGAGAACGTCACGGCGGTTGGTCGCCGCGAGGATGATCACACCCTCGTTGGCCTCGAAGCCGTCCATCTCCACCAGCAGCTGGTTGAGGGTCTGCTCCCGCTCGTCGTTGCCCCCGCCGTAGCCTGCGCCACGGTGACGGCCCACGGCGTCGATCTCGTCGATGAAGACGATGCAGGGCGCGTTCTTCTTGGCCTGTTCGAACATGTCGCGGACACGGGAGGCACCGACACCCACGAACATCTCGACGAAGTCGGAGCCCGAGATGGTGAAGAAGGGCACGCCCGCCTCGCCTGCGATGGCCCGCGCCAGCAGCGTCTTACCGGTACCCGGAGGGCCCACCAGCAGCGCGCCTTTGGGGATCTTGCCGCCGAGACGCGAGAATTTCTGCGGATTGCGGAGGAATTCGACGATCTCCTCCAGCTCTTCCTTGGCCTCGTCGATGCCGGCGACATCGTCGAAGGTGACGCGGCCGTGCTTCTCGGTCAGCAGCTTGGCGCGCGACTTGCCGAAGCCCATGGCCCCGCCTTTGCCACCGCCCTGCATCCGGTTCATGAAATAGATCCACACACCGATCAGCAGCAGGATCGGCAGCAGCGAGATGATGAACGCCTGGAAGCCGCTTTCTTCCTGCGACTTGGCGGTCACGGGGACGTTGTTGTCGAGAAGCAGCTGGGTGACTTCGCCGTCTTCCGGCTTGATCGTCACGTAGTCCTGACCGTCGGTCCCGCGGTAACGCACCTGCTCGCCATCGATCGTGGCCGAGCTGACCCGGTCGTCATTCACAGCCGAAACGAAGTCCGAGTAGCTGATCTCGCGGCTCTGCATGGTGCTGCCCGACCCGCTGAAGAGATTGAACAGCGCCACGATCAGCATCAGTAGCACGATCCAGAAGGCGAAGTTTTTCGCAGTGCCCAAGGAAGGTCTCCCCAAATTCCGGTTGCCCCCGGCTCGTATCACAGGGGCTATCCGGTTTAAATAAGCTTCACGCCGTCAGGTTCAATCCGTGAGCAGCGCGGCAAAGTAACTCTCTGTGTCCCTCACGAGGGTGGCGGTCCAGCCCTCGGCACGTCCCGCCAGCGGCGCTGCGATCAGCACACCCCGGCGCCAGACGGCTGGGGAGGCGAGCAGCGACGCGCGCGGCAGCCCAGTGTCGCGCCATGCGGGGCATTCGGCAAGCCCTGCCTCCCCCAAAACTGCGATCTCGGCAGCATCTGGCCACGGTCCGTCCAGTTTCCAGCGCCCGTCCCACGTCTCGCGCACGGGGGCGCAGAGATGTGCGACCGCGTTGAATTCCCGGAAAATCCGGATGGCCTGCGTGTCCACGGTGATCCGGCAGCCCATCAGGGTCATGCCGGTGCCGGCGGAAATCGCCTCCTGCAGCAGGTGCATCGCGGTGCGGCGGGGCGGATATTCCGCGCCGCCCACCCACATCAGGGCCCGTTGCAGCAGGCGGCGGGCGATTTCAGGGCGCAGCAGGCGAAACCCGGCCCGGGCGATCAGCAGGTCGCCGGCCTCGAAGCCGACCAGCCCGCGGGCCTCGGTGAACGTGTACCAATTCAGGGTCTCGCGGATTGACGACAGGTTGTCGGCCACATTGCAGAGTGCCGGCACCGTCAGCCCCAGCGGCTCCAGCAGCGTCATCGCCTCGCGGATGCGGACGCGTTCATAGCGGCTGTCGGAATTCGACGGGTCCTCGACCCATGTCCGGCCACGAACCCGCAGGAAATCGCGCAGATCGGAGCGACGCAACGTCAGCATCGGGCGCACCAGCGTGACGCCATCCAGACGGCGCCGGGCCGACATCGCCGAGAGCCCGTCCGCCCCCGAGGCCCGCGCCAGCCGCATCAGCACCGTCTCGGCCTGATCGTCGGCGGTATGGGCCAGTGCGATGACGGGGATGCCCCTGCGCCGCGCCCAGTCAGCCAGCAGGTCGTAGCGGGCGCGCCGGGCCCGGTCCTGCAGGTTGCCCTGCCCGTCCCAGCCCGACCACGTGAGAATGTCATGCTTGATGCCGAGGTCCGCGGCGGTTTCCGCCACCAGCAGCGCCTCCTGCCGCGCCTCCGGGCGCAGCCCGTGGTTCACGGTGACGGCGAAGAGCTCGGTCCGCAGGCAGGCCTGAAGTTCCGCCAGCATGACCATCAGCGCCATCGAGTCCCCGCCCCCGGACACGGCGATGCCGATCCGGTCGGGGGTCTTCGGCAGGAAGGCCCCGCCGACGACTTCTTTCAGCAGCTCTTCATGCTGCGTCACGAACAGCCCAGCGACTGCATCTCCGCGTTCGCGCGGGTTGCTGCCGCGGCCTCCGGATAGCGGACGCTGACCTGCCCCAGCGTGACACAAGCGTCCTGCGCCTTGCCCAGCTGGCCGAGCAGGCGACCGACGTTGAAGAGCGCACCGGGTGCCAGCGGCCCGTCGGGGGCCAGCGTGTAGGCGGCGAGGAAGGAGCGCGCGGCCTCGGTCTGCTCGCCCAGCTTCTCCAGCGCCTCACCGCGCTTGACCCGCGCCTCGGGCTCTAGGGGCGAGCCCGGGTAGGTCGCGCCAAAGGTCTCAAGGAGGTCCGCGGCGCCGCGAAAGTCACCATTGGCGAGCGCCTCCGACGCCCGCTGGAAATCGGCCTCTTCCCCAATCGCCAGTTCGCTGCCCTGCGCGGAGGACGCGCCGCCTGCAGGCGCGGGGGCCGGGCCGCCGCCGCTGGTGGCGGGCATGGCCCCGCCCCCCAGCGTCGTGGTCTGACCCAGCTTGGAGACGTCGCCGCCCTCGAGCTCCACCAGGCGGAACTCCAGATCGCCGATCCGGTTGGTGCCATCGGTCACCACGCGGTCGATGCGGTGCTCCAGCTCCTCCGTCTTGTTGGTCAGCCGCTGCAGCTCGCTCTCGATCGAGTCGATGCGGGTCAGCGCGGAGCCGCCGGTGTTGAGCGACCCGCTCGCCCCGGTGGTGGAGAGCTCGCGCTTGAGCTTCTGCACCTCGACATAGAGGACCGACATCTCCTGTCGGATATCGGCGAGGGTCTCGGTCCTGTCCTGCGCCGCCACCGGCAGGGCCGGCGACAGGACGATGGCAAACCCGAGGATCAGACCGGCGAAAGGCCGCATCGACGTCTCCTTGACTGGCTGAGGTTAGCTGGTGCCCATGGCCCCGGCGGCGATGGTGGTCACCGCGCGACGGTTCTTGGCATAGCAGGCTTCCTCGGAACAGATCTCGATCGGGCGCTCCTTGCCGTAGCTCACGGTCTTGAGCCGCGCGGCCGAGACGCCTTTCGAAATCAGGTACTCGCGCACCGCGTTGGCCCGGCGCGCGCCGAGGGCGAGGTTGTACTCCCGGGTGCCCTGCTCGTCCGCGTGGCCTTCGATCACCGAGACGTAATCGGTGTTGCGCATCAGCCAGTCGGCCTGCCCGTCGAGCGTGTACTGCGCCTCGGCGGAAATCGTCGACTGGTCCACGGCGAAGAGCACGCGGTCGCCCACGGTCTGCTGGAAGTAGGCGGGCGAACTGGGATCGCTGGCCGATCCGTCACCATAGGCCCCTGCCCCGGCACCATAGCCGCCGGCGCCATTGCCATAGCCGTCGACGTTGTCGAACCGGTCCGGGTTGGTACAGGCGGCCAGCGAGAGGCCAGCCAGCAGAAGTGCCGCTTTTGTAGAGAAATTCATGTCGTCTCGTGCCTCGTTCTTATGCTTTTCGGGTTGATGCTAGCACAGCAGCCAACCCGAAGGAATGCAAGCGGCGTTACGGTTGCAGCGGGCCCCAGGACGGGTCCGAGGCGCCGCCCTCGGTCCGCACGCGCTTGAGATTGCGGCCCGAGATATCGACGGAATAGAGCGAAGACTGGCCCTGCGCGCCCTGGGTCTCACGGGTGAACATGATCACCCGGCCATTCGGGGCCCAGGTCGGGCTCTCGTCAAGGAACGAGGCCGTGAGTAGACGCTCCTCGGAGCCATCGGTGCGCATGACGCCGATGTGGAACCGGCCCTTGTTCTGCTTGGTGAAGGCGATCAGGTCGCCGCGGGGCGACCAGACGGGCGTGCCGTAACGGCCCTGCCCGAAGCTGATCCGCGTGGCCTCGCCGCCTGTCACCGGCATGACGTAGAGCTGCTGGCTGCCCGAGCGGTCGCTTTCGAAGACCACCTGCGTGCCGTCCGGCGAGAAGCTGGGCGCGGTCTCGATCGAAGGGGCATCGGTCAGCCGGCGGCTCTGCCCGGTCGCGCTGTCGAGGGCGTAGATGTCGGTGTTGCCGCCGGTTTCCAGCGAGTAGAGCACCGTGCGCCCGTCGGGCGCGAAGCGGGGCGAGAAGGCCATGTTGCCGCCTTGGGTCTGCAACTCGCGCCGGCCCACGTTGGCCACGTCGAGGACGTAGATCCGGGGGAAGCCGCTCTCGTAGCTGGTGTAGAGCACCCGGTCGCCGGTGGGCGAGAACCGGGGCGCCAGCACGATGGAGCCGCTCTCGGTCAGGTATTTCACGTTGGCGCCATCGTAATCCATGATCGCCAGACGCTTGCGGCGGTCGTCCTTGGGCCCGGTCTCGGCCACGTAGACGACACGGCTGTCGAAATAGCCGCCTTCGCCCGTGATCCGGGAATAGACCGCATCGGCCACCTTGTGCGCCATGCGGCGCCAGCCGGCGGTGGTGCCCGCGAATTGCAGGCCCGAGCCCAGTTCCTTGCCCGAGAAGACGTCGTAGACGCGGAACTTCACGGTCACCCGGTCGCCCTGCACCGAGACGGCGCCGGTGATCAGTGCCTGCGCGTTGATCGCCTTCCAGTCGGCATATTGCACCGGGGAGGAGAAGCTGGTGATCCGCGAGATATGGGCGCTTGCCGGGATTTCCCGGAACAGCCCCGTGCCGCTGAGGTCATCGGCCACGACGCGGGCCAACTGCTGCGCCATCTCGGTGGCCGCGCCGCTTTCGGGCACGAAATCCGGCACCGCGTAGGGCATCGGTTCGATCACGCCGTCGGTGATCTCGATCCTGAGGGGGCCCGACTGGGCGGAGGCCACGGCGGGGATCATCAGCGCGAGGCTGGCGGCGGCCAGAAGGCCGGTGAGGGGTCCGGTGATCTTGCTCATTTGTACCGCATCTTCTCCGGGTTGAATGTCATTTCAATGTCACGCCACGAACTGTACTTGTCACGCGGCAGGTCAAATCCGCGCGCACCGCAGCGGATGATTGCCCGCCGCGCGGCCTCGAACGCCTGCCGCGCCGCCGCTTCGCCGCCCCCGCTGTAGGACACCATGCGGATCGTCTCGCCCTGGGGCGTGCCGTTCTCGTTCATCGCGAGGGACACGATGACCGTGGTGCGCAGCGCCTCGGAGGAGAGCGAGCCCACGTTCCAGCACGACGAGACCGCGACGCGCAGCGCCTCGCGCTCGCTCGCCGTCATCGGCGGGCCGGCGGGCCGCTGGGGCGCGGCCGGGGTTTCCGCGGGCGTCTCGCCACCGGCGAGCGCCTTGGCCAAGGCATCCTCCACCGCGGAGCTGTTGGAGTTGCTCTGCGGCTTGGGCTCGGTCTTGGGCTCCGGTTTCGGCTCCGCCTTGGGTTCGGGCTTGGCCTCGGCGGTCTGGGTCGGCTCGGGCTTCGGCGCGGCGGCGGGCCGCTGCGGGCGGGTCTGCGGGCGCAGCGAGGTGGTGGGCGCCGCGTTCTGCGGGCGCTCCGCCTCGGTCACGATCTCGGTCGTCGCCTCGGGGGGCGCGGTTTCCTCGACCTCGGGCACGGGTTCGGGCTCCACCTCCGGGGCGGGCTCGGGCGTGGTTTCCCGCTGCACGATCTCGGCAGGCGCGGCGTCGATGCTGGGCCGCTCCTGCGGGCGCGAGGCCACGCGCGGCGCCGCGGGCGGCGTCGGATCGGGCACCGGCTCGGGCGCAGGTTCGGGTGTGGCCACCTCCTGCATCGGCTCCGGCTGGGGCGGTTCCGGCTGCGGGGCGGGCTCCGGTTCGGGCGCCGGCTCAGGTTCTGGGGCCGGCTCAGGTTCTGGGGCCGGTTCCGGCTCTGGCTCGGGCTCCGGTGCGGGCGCAGGCTCGGGTTCCGCGGCCGGTTCGGGCGCGGGCTCCGGGTCGGGGGTCACGGAAGGCTCCGCCGGGCCCTCGGGCGTGGGGGCCTCGGTCTCCGTCTCGGGGGCGGTCTGGCCGGACAACCGCGCGAATTCCTCCGATGTGACGACCGAAACCTCGGTCACCACCTCGGGCGGGCGCGCGGGCGAGATGCCGCCAAAAAGCAGCCAGCCGATGAGCCCTACATGGCCCACGCCGGATATGATCTGTCCCGTGTTCATGGAAAGGTCAGTTCGAGCCCGCGGCCCCGGTGGGGCTGTCGAGCGTCGGACCATTGCCATCGGTCACGAGGCCGATGTTGCTGAAGCCGCCGCGGTTCATCGCGCCCATGACCTGCATGATCTCGGCATAGGGCACCGTCCCGTCCGCCCGCAGGTAGACCCGGTCCGAGGCGCGTTCGGCGGCGATGCCGCGCAGCCGGTCGATCAGCTCGTCCCGGGGCACTTCGGTGGTCTGGATCATCACGGTGCCAGCCGCGGTCACGGTGACCGAGAGCGGCTCCTCCTGCTCGCCGGGCAGCGCCTCGGCGGCGGTCTTGGGCAATTCCACCGGCACGCCGACCACCATCAGGGGGGCTGCCACCATGAAGATGATCAGCAGCACCAGCATCACGTCCACGAAGGGCGTGACGTTGATTTCGGCCATGGGGCGCGCACGGCCCCCGTGACGCCGCCCTCGGCGGCCTCCGCCGCCGCCCTTTTGCATGACACCCGCGCCCATGGCTCAGGCGTCCAGCTGGCGCGAGAGGATGGTCGAGAATTCGTCGGCAAAGGCCTCGTAGCCGCCGATGATCCGGTCCGCGTCGGTGCTGATCTTGTTGTAGAAGATCACCGCGGGAATGGCCGCCAGCAGGCCCAGGCCGGTGGCAAGAAGCGCCTCGGCGATCCCCGGCGCCACGACGGCGAGGTTGGTGTTCTGCTGTTCGGCGATACCGATGAAGGCATGCATGATGCCCCAGACCGTGCCGAAGAGACCCACGAAGGGCGTGACCGAGCCGACGGTGGCCAGCACCGGCAGACCGGCCTGGAGACCCTCGGCCTCGCGGGCGATGGCCACGTCCATGGCGCGGTCGATCCGGGCCTGCGCCCCGGCGATCAGCCCGCCATCGTCACGATGCGAACGCCGCCATTCCGTCATGCCGGCGGCGAAGATGCGCTGCGCCCGCCCCGAGGGATCGGCACCGATCTGTTCATAGAGGTCGTCCAGCGGCTCACCGGACCAGAAGGCCCTGTCGAACCGGGCCGCTTCGCGCCGGGCGGCGCGGTAGGTGGTGATTTTCTGGATGATGATCGACCAGGACCAGAACGAGGCGAGGATCAGCATGATCATCACCAGTTTCACTGTCAGGGTCGCACGTGCGAAAAGCGCCCACATGGAGAAATCCATGCCCTGCGCTGCCGCGAGAGTTTCTGCTTCCATCCGCCTGCTCTTTGCTTCGGCCTGTTATGCGTTGGCCGTTTATGGCTCTGTTTGCAGCGAAACTAGCGCATATCCGGTCAAAAGGCCAACACATTGCCGTGTGGCGGCGGCCCCGTGCCGGGGCCGGAGCAGGCTGTTTAATGCAGCAACAGGCGGATATTTGCCGGCAGACGCGTGGGATGGCCGGTCTCCGTCAGGGCAACCAGCGTCACGTGGGAGGTAAAGAGCACGTCACCGCCGCGCTTGACCTCCTGCAGCAGCACGATCCGCGCGCCCGAGACCTGTTCCGCCGTGGTCTCGACCACCAGTTCGTCATCGAAATGCGCGGGGCTCAGGTAATCCGCCTCGACCCGGCGCACCGCGAAGACGATGCCCTCCTCCTGCTTCAGCGCGGTCTGGTCCACGCCGAGGGTCCGCACCCATTCGGTCCGGGCTCTTTCGATGAATTTCAGGTAGTTGGCGTAGTAGACGATCCCCGCGAGGTCGGTGTCCTCGTAGTAGACGCGCAGCGGGAAGAGATGGGCCATGGGCGGGATCCTCGTCTGGTTCAGCTCTGCTTTGCAGCCAAGGAACCACTCCCGCGCTGCCACTGCAAGACGGCCCGCGCCCTGCCCTCTCAGCGGTGGGGCATTTGCAACAGCACCGGCCGCCCCGCCCCCGCATGGCGCGCCCGCAGGTTGCGGCCCCGGCGGCCCGGCGCCAGCGGCCGTGCCGGCGCCTCGGAGGCACCGCAGAAGAAAGCGGAGAGGTGCGGGAAGATCGCCCGCAACTCGGCGCGCTGCGCGACCGAGAGCGCCGCAAGAGACCCGGGCGCGAAGAGCAGCGTTTCGGCCGGCGCGCCTTCGGCAAGCACGATCTGGTGCCGATCAAGGCGCAGGTGGATGTAGTGCACGCCATGCTTGGGCCTGTACCGCTCGATCCCCGGCAGGCCGACCAGCTGCACCGCGGCCACCAGCACCTCCTGCGCACCGAACATGCGGCCCGCGATGGCGGAACGGACCATCAGCCGGTGCTGCGGGGAAACCACGAGCGCCCGCTTCGGCAGACCGCCGCCAAGCGCACCGCGCCGGATCTTCACCGGGCAGGCCTCCGGCGCCTCCGCGAGACGCTTCTTGCCGATCCGCCGCGCGCCGCTCCAGCGCAGGGGCTGCGGGCCCTCGTCCAGCGTCATGACCAGATCGCCGGGCTGCAGCTGCTCGACCGGGACGTCGCCCTGCGGGGTCCGAATGCGGGTGCCGGCGGCGAAGCAGACGAACAGGTCGTTGGCCGCCACGCTGGGATGGTCGTCATCCACGGCGACGATCTGGTAGTCCACGCCCGGCTTGATCCGCGCGGTGGAGGCAAAGCCGTCGCCGTCGCCGTCAAGGCCCAGTTCATAGACGTAGATCGTGATGTTGTCCGCCGGATCGGAAGAGCCCACGGGCCGGATCACGTAGGAGTATTCCGGCGTGATCCGCTCTCCGGCGGGGGCCGTGCCGCCATCCTGCGTGAGGCTGTCACGCAGGTCCTGATCCGTATCGCCGTCGTCGAAAGTGTCATCATCGTCGATGACCTCGATCACGTCCGGCGTCGCCCCGGCGTTGAGACGAAAGACGCTGCCGACGGCGCTGTCATTGGGGTTGACGTCATCCGCGAACGGGTCTGCGCCCGAAACGATCTGCACATCCGCGAGGTCGTACCCCAGGATCCGGTAAGCCATACCTTTGTCTCTGCCTGCCTGTTTTCAGGTCTGGGTCGAAACAACAAAGATACTCTTTAACCCGACGCCCACACTCTACCCGGGCGCCCCTAATGAGCACAGAGAGCACATTCTGTCCGCTTTGGCCAGCCTGCGCTGCAGCGCAGCAACGCGAATGGTGCAGAAAGGTTATTCGTCTTCCCAGTCTGCCGACGCGAGCTTCAGCGTCGCCCGCGCCGAAAGCCGCATGGCGTGGCTCGGGTCCTCGGAGGCCGAGGGCAGCAGCGGATCGTAGGCCGAGGCCAGCACCGCCGCGATCTCGGGCCGCAGCAGCGCGTTGCCCTGCGGATCGGCGACCAACGGGCTCTGCTCGGCAAAGGCCGCCTCGGACCAGAGCAGCAGCGCGCGCAGCGCCTGGTCGAGGGCCAGTGTCTCGGCCGGTTGTTCGGCCATCTCGCCGGTCAGCCGGACAAAGACGAAGGCCGCGCGGATCGCGCCGCTCTTCTCGAACCGGAAGAGGCGGTATTGCTTGGCATCCGCCGCCTCCAGCCGCCCCAGCAGATCGTCGAGACCGGGGATCAGGTGGTGCAGGTCAGGCAGAGCGGCCAGTTCCTGCCAGTCGCGCAGGAAGAAGACCATCAGGTTCACGCCCAGTTCCGGGTCCATGTCGGACATCTTGTGCCCGGCACTGGCCACCACCGCCTCGATCGCGCCCTTGAGCACCGGCAGGCTGTCGTCATCGACGCCCATGATCACGGGCACGATGGGCCGCTCCCAGCGGGCAAAGCGGAAGCTGCCGTCAGCGGCGGTGAAAAGCGCGGTGACCTCTTCGGGGGTCGGACGTGGGTCGATCATGGGGCCTCCAGATAGCGGCCCCACTTCTCCTCGAAAGCCGTGGCGAGGTCCACCCCCTCCTCCGCCGCGAGGCAGAGCAGGAACCCCAGCAAATCCGCCATCTCCGCGGCGAGATCGGCGCGCAGGGCCTCGGGGGCCGCATCGCTGCCCCGGGCGCGGCCGTGGAGCTTGAGATAGGCGCCCGCCACCTCGCCCGCCTCTTCCGAGAGCTTGCCGAGGAGGAAGAGCCCGTCGCGCTCCACCCCGAAGGCCTCGACATACAGGCGGTTCACCGCGACGGCGCGGGCGGAGAGCGTGGCGATATCCATGACCTATCCGTCGAAGAAATCCGCCTGCCCCGGCGGGCGCGGCGGCGTGAGGCCAAGGTGCTGCCAACCGCGCTGCGCCAGCATGCGGCCCCGCGGCGTGCGCTGGATCAGCGTCTGCTGCAGCAGGTAGGGCTCGATCACCTCTTCCAAGGCGTCGCGGCTCTCCGAGAGGGCGGCGGCCAGCGTCTCGATGCCCACCGGCCCGCCCTGGTAGCCTTCGCCGATCATCCGCAGGTAACGCCTGTCGGCCCCGTCCAGACCCAGCTGGTCGACGCCCAGCCGGGTCAGTGCGTTGTCGGCCAGGGCCTGCGTGATCCGCCCGTCGCCCTCGACCACGGCGAAATCCACCACCCGGCGCAGCAGGCGGCCCGCGATCCGGGGCGTGCCCCGGGCGCGGCGGGCGATCTCATGGGCGCCCGCGTCGTCGGCAGGGGCGCCGAGCAGGCGGGCGTTGCGGGTGACGATCTCGTGCAGTTCGTCCACCGTGTAGAACTGAAGCCGCGTGGGAATGCCGAAGCGGTCGCGCAGCGGCGTGGTCAGCAGGCCGAGCCGCGTGGTCGCCCCGACCAGCGTGAAGGGCTGCAACTCGATCCGCACGGTACGCGCGGCGGGCCCCTCCCCGATGACGAGGTCGAGCTCGAAATCCTCCATCGCGGGGTAGAGCACCTCTTCCACCGCCGGGTTCAGCCGGTGGATCTCGTCGATGAAGAGGACGTCGCGCGCCTCGAGGTTGGTGAGGATCGCCGCCAGATCGCCGGCACGGGCCAGCACCGGGCCGGAGGTCATGCGGAAGTTCACCCCCAGCTCGCGCGCCATGATCTGCGCCAGCGTCGTCTTGCCGAGGCCCGGAGGGCCGTGGAACAGCGTGTGGTCCATCGCCTCGCCGCGCTGCCGGGCGGACTGGATGAAGATCTTGAGGTTGGCGCGCGCCTCGGCCTGGCCGATGAACTCGTCCAGGCCCTGCGGGCGCAGGGCACGGCCATCGTCCTCGGGCAGCCTCTCGGGGCGCAGCGTCGGGTCGGGCTCGGTCATGGGACTCTCCTGCAGGCGGTCGTCGGGCCCGCGCTCATTGCTTCGGCGCCAGCAGGCGCAGCGCCGCGCGGATCAGGGCCGAGGTCTCGGCGCCCTCGGTCTCCTGCGCGGCCTGAGCCACGGCGGCGGCGGCCTCGGAGGGGGCATAGCCCAGATTGGAGAGCGCCGACAGGGCCTCGGACTGGGCCGCGGCGGAAGTCTGGGCCGCCGAGGGCGCGGCAGGCTTGCGCGCCGGCCTGGGCTTCGCCGGTTCGGCGGGTTCGATCAGCATGTCGTCGGGATCGGGCATGGCGGGCGAGGCTGCGGCCCCGCGCCCGGCCAGTGCCATGACGGAGGGCGCCTTGTCCTTCAGCTCGATCACCACGCGCTGCGCGGTCTTGGGGCCGATGCCCTTGGCCGCCTTGATCGCATTGGCATCGGCAAGCGCGATGGCGCGGCTGACCCCCTCCGCCCCCAGCGTGCCGAGGATCGCGAGCGAGGCCTTGGCCCCCACCCCCTGCACCGACATCAGCAGGCGGTGCCATTCCTTCTCCACCAGCGTGGGGAAGCCGAAGAGTTGCAACAGGTCCTCGCGCACCAGAAGATCGGTATAGAGCGCCACCGCCTCCCCCGGCCCCGGCAGGGCGGCGAGCGTCCGGTCGGAGCAATAGACGAGGTAGCCCACGCCCTTCACGTCGATCAGCACGTGATCGTCGGCCCGGTAGTCCAGCCGCCCGGCAATCCGCCCGATCATGCCCGGATCCTCAGCGTGGCCCGGGCCGAGCCGATGTGGTGCGCATGGCAGATCGCGATGGCGAGCGCATCCGCCGCATCGGGCCCGGCCAGCTGAACGCCGGGAAGCTGCACCTTGACCATGTGGGCGACCTGCTCCTTCTGGGCGTGGCCGACGCCGACCACGGTCTTCTTGACGGCATTGGGGGCGTATTCACCGACCGGCAGCCCGGCCTGCGCCGTCACCAGCAGCGCGATCCCCCGCGCCTGTCCCAGTTTCAGCGTGCCCACGGCGTCCTTGTTGACGAAGACATTCTCGATCGCGACCGCCTCGGGCTGGTACTCCGCGATGACGGCGGTGAGGCCGATGTGCAGCGCATGCAGACGCTGGGCCATCTCGGTTCCCTCGCCGTGACAGATGCCGTTTCCGAGGTGGCGCAGGCGGCTGCCCTCCATCTCGATCATGCCCCAGCCCATGTTCCTGAGACCGGGATCGATTCCCATCACACGCATTGCACCTGCCCCTGTCCGTCGCTGTCCGCCGATTCCGGCTGTCGCGCTGCGAATCCCACGCCCGGGACGGCCCGGGCTGCGGCGGTTTCGCAACATCTTCTCTGCTCTGCGCCAGAAGTAGCACGAAAGGAGAACACGCGCCAAGCCCGATGCACCACAAAGCTTGTCAAGCAAATTTCCACCAATTTACCCCGAAATCCGGTGAAATCTTGCGTGACACCCCTCAAAACCGACCCCGCGCAACGAATTTGCGACACGGAGTTCATCCGCATTGCACAAAGTTTTCATAACTTTTTCAGATATTTATAGAAGAAATGAGCTATGCACTGAGCGCAACGGGGCTTTGCAAATGCCTCCGCTTGTTTTTTGTGCACGCTCGAAATATTTGCCGATCAGACGAATGATCAACCCCATATACAAGGACTGACACCATGGGTGCCTTCTACATTGCTGCCCCGAAAACCGACTCCGCTGCCCTCTACGGCCGCATGGGCCGCGCCATCTCGACGCTGCTCGCCGCGATCTCCGACTGGAACGACGCCCGCGTGACCCGCAACGCCCTGTCGAAGCTCTCGGATCGTGAACTCGACGATATCGGCCTGACCCGCGGCGACATCGACCGCGTCAGCGTTTTCCGCTGATGGTCTGTCCGCAGGACCGACAGGCAGATAACCGGATAGCGCCACCTCAGATGGCCCCCCGGATCCGAAAAAGCCGCGCCCACCAGGGACGCGGCTTTTTTGATGTCTCACGAGACGGCCCATCGGCGGCCCTGCGGGACGAAGCGTGACGATCAGCCGCCAAGCGACGCAAAGAGCTGCGCCAGCCAGAGCGTGACCACATCCGCCTGCATCACCCAGGCACCGGCGCGTTCGACCAGGCCGCCCGCGCGCAGGCTGTCGAGATGGGCCACGTAGCTGGCCTCCCCCAGTCGCAGCATCAGGAAGACCTTGAACACGGTCATCATGACCGCGACCGCCAGCAGCAGGCGCAGCGGCAGCAAAAGCCGCGGCAACCGCCGCTTTGCTTTCATTTCCAAAAGCCCGTCGCGGCCCAGCACGGCGCGATATCCGTTGCTGTCCATCGTCTGGCGCTTGCGGTCGATGGACCGGACGCGGTCCTCGAAGGACCGCACTTTGACACTACCCATTGTGACTTCTCCGAGTTGACCTCTCCGAGCCGGCCCCCACCGGTCAGCGAGGGTTATCCGCGAGGAATGCGGCCAAATTAGGGATCGGAGAGGCCCTGAATCGGATCAGCGTCAGCCCGGAGCAGGATCAGTTTACACCGGATCAGACGACCCCGGTCAGGCGGCCCCGGTCAGGCGATCTTGTTCAGGCGGTTTTGGTCAGGGTCAGCGTGGTCCAGTCGCCGATGACTTCCTCGAAGTGCAGCGCGCAGCCCTGCGCGCCATAGGCCGCCTTCACCTCGTCCGCCTGCTCGTTCAGGATGCCCGAGAGGATCGCGTGGCCGCCGGGTGCCAGATGCGCCGAGAGGTCGGGCGCCAGGTCCACCAGCGGGCCCTTGAGGATATTGGCGAAGATCAGGCCATAGGGCGCGCCCTCGGCGATCCGCGGATGGTCGAAGCCGGTGGCCTCGAGGCAGGTCACGGTCCCGGCCATGTCGTTGGCGGCGAGGTTCGCCTCGGCCACGTCCACGGCCACCGGGTCGATGTCGGAGGCCACGGGCACCCCGGGCCAGATCCGCGCGGCGGCCATGGCCAGCACGGCGGTGCCGCAACCGATGTCGGCGGTGCGGTCGGTCGAGAAACCCTCGGTCGCCAGACGGTCGAGCGCGCGCAGGCAGCCCAGCGTGGTGCCATGGTGGCCGGTGCCGAAGGCCATGGCGGCCTCGATCAGCAGGGGCTCGACGCCCTCGGGGACCTTGTCGGCGTCGTGCGAGCCATAGAGGAAGAAGCGACCGGCCTGCACCGGGGCCAGTTCACGCTTCACCTTGGCGACCCAGTCGGTCTCGGGCAGCTCGGAAACGGCGAAGGGTTTCGCCCCGAAGGCCGCAGCCAGCACGGCGAGACCGGCCTCGTCGGGGGCCTCGGTGAAATAGCCGCCCACTTCCCAGAGACCGGAGTCATCTTCCAGTTCGAAGACGCCCACACCGTAGGGCTCCGGGTCCAGACGCTCCATGGCTTCGCCGAGGCCCTCGGCCTGGGCCTTGCCGGCAAGGGTGGTGAAAGCGGTGAAGGTGGTCATGGCGTGCTCCTGCGGGTTTCGGCCCGGTTAGGCGGCGCGGGCCATAAGGTCAAGGGGCGTGAGGGTGGCGGCGCCCCTGCCCCGGCCTCCGGGAGTGCGACGCCCGGGCCCGGTGGACAGCGCCGCCGGCCGGATCAGGCCGCCGGGAAGGTCCGGCGCAGACGGGCGATATGGCGCCAGCCGAGCCAGCCCGCCAGCAGCCCGATGGAGACATTCGCGAGAAGCTGCGCCACCAGCACGCCCTCCGCCCCGGCGACATGGCCCAGCCAGAAGGCCGCGGGCAGCGTGATCACCGCGTCCCGGGTCCAGGCGGAGGCCGTCGAGAGGATCGGCCGCCCGAGGTTGTTGAACGCCGCCCCCGCCACGTAGACTGCCCCGGCGAGCGCAAGTGACCATGCGGTCATCCGGCAGAAGAAGAGCACCACCTCGGCGCCCTCCTCGGACAGGCCGAAGCCCCGGACGATGGCCCCGCTGGCCGCGAAGAGCAGCACCCAGGCCACGAGCGCGTAGAGCACGCAGAAGATCAGCGCATCGCGATAGGCCGTGGCCACGCGATCCAGCCGGCGGGCGCCGTAGTTCTGGCCGAAGATCCCGCCGATCGCCCCGGAGAGCGCGAAGATCCCCCCGAAGACGAGGATCATCAGCCGCAGCACCACGCCGAGGCCTGCGACCGCGCTGTCGCCCTGCTCGGCCATGGCGCGGGTCAGGGCCCAGTTGCCGAAGGGGTTGGACATCTGCGCCAGCAGCGCGGGCACGGCGATGGCCACGTAGGGCCCGATCATGTTGCGCATGTTGCGCAGCGAGGGCGGCGCCAGCATGTCGTGGTGGCGCACCACCCACCAGAAGCCGAGCCCCGCCACGATCCCGCGCGACACCACGATCGAGAAGGCCGCCCCGTCCACGCCCCAGCCTGCCCAGAGGATCAGCACCGGGTCCAGCAGGATCGCCACGATCCCGCCCGCCAGCGTGGTGGCCATGGTGCGCCAGGCATCGCCAAGCGCCCGCAGCACCGCGCCCGAGCACATGCCGACGGCGATCATCGGCAGCGAGGGCAGCGAGATCCCGAGGAAGCGGTATGCCACTTCCAGCACCTCGCCCTGCGCGCCGGAGGCCTCCAGCAGCGGGCGGCGCAGCAGCCAGGCCGCCGCGGCCAGCGTCGCCATGGTGAGGACCATGTAGATCATCGCGCTGGTGGCGATGCGCCGCGCCCGTGCCCGGTCATCGGCGCCAAGGGCGCGCGAGACGAGCGCATTGGCCCCGATGTTCATGCCGATGGAGATCGACATCAGGAAGAACTGGATCGTCCAAGCATAGCCGATCGCCGCGACCAGCGCCTCGACCCGCAGCTGGCCGACCCAGAAAAGCGCCATGAAATCCACGAGGAACATGAAGCTGAGACCCAGCGAGCCGGACAGCGTCATGACCACCACGTGCCGCATGGTGGAGCCGGTCAGGAAGCGGGCCGGCGGTGCGGCCAGGGGCTTACTCTGCGGCACCGGTCATCAGGCGGCGCTGGAAGATCGTCTCGAAGCCCGGCTCGGGGTGGCGCGGGATCAGCAGCGCGAGGCAGAAGCTGCCGGCGGCAAAGCTGGCGGCGAGACCGAAGACCGCCGCGGGCGAGATCAGCCAGAGGTAGCCAAGGCCCGCTGGCAGGAAGACCGCCGCGATATGGTTGATCGTGAAGGCCACGGCCGCGGTCGGCGCGATGTCCTGCGGATCGGCGATCTTCTGGAAGTAGGTCTTCAGCGCCAGCGCCATGGCAAAGAGCAGGTTGTCGATCACGTAGAGGGTGGAGGCGATCACCACGCCCCAGCCGAAGTAGTAGATCCCGCCATAGAGCGAGAAGACCGTGACCAGCCCGCAGTATTCGAAGAGCAGCGTGCGGCGCTCGCCGAAGCGGCCCACGGCGCGGCCGATCAGCGGCGCGATGAAGATGTTCGAGGTCAGGGTGATCAGGAAGAGCCCCGTGACCTCGTGCACGTCGAAGCCGAAGCGCTCGACCATCATGAAGCCCGCGAAGACCACGAAGATCTGCCGCCGGGCGCCCGCCATGAATTGCAGCACGTAATAGAGCCAGTAGCGCCGGCGCAGCACGAATTTCTTCAGCTGCGGGTTCGGCGCGGCAAAGCTGGGGAAGAGCACCATTGCCGCAATGGCAATCACCGAGGTGACCCCGCCCGCCACCATGTAAACGATGTTGTAGGTCAGCCCGAGCGGATCCCAGAGCACGACGATCAGCCCGTAGGACACCAGCGTCGCCGCCGAGCCGGTCGCCAGCAGCTTGCCCATGATCCGGGGCGCGTCCTTCTTGGGCAGCCACTGCAGTTGCAGCGACTGATTCACCGTCTCGTAGTAGTGGAACCCGATGGAGGAGAGCAGCGTGATGATCATGATCCCCCCGAAGGTGGGGAACCACGCGGTCACCGCCGTCGCCACCCCCAACAGCAGCAGCGACAGCAGGCCGAGGAACTGTTCCTTGAAGAGCAGCAGCAGGACGATCACCCCGATGGCGAGGAAGCCCGGGATCTCGCGCACCGTGTGCAGCCAGCCGATGTCCGAGCCGTCGAACTGTGCCACGTCGATGACGAAGTTATTCAGCAGCGCGGACCATGTGGCAAAGGAGATCGGCATGGCGGCGGCCATGACGAAGAGCAGGACGATGGGCTGCTTCCAGCGGGGCGCGGCCGAGGGGGCCGTGGGGTGAGTCGCTTGGGTCATGCGAGACGTTTACGCGCGGGATAGTGACTTGGCGAGTGGCGCTGATCTGAATCAATGCAATATGAATATGAGCATGGCATAGCCCTGCCCCATGGAGACACCCGCCAAAGCGAGCGGGGGAGGCCCGGCGAGGCCCAAGGAGGCATGCCATGGATATCGTCACGCTGGTGGAAAGCATCGGAGAGCGGCCCTCGGCCGCGGTGCTGGGGCTGCTGACCGGGCTGATCTTCGGCGTCGCGGCACAGCGTTCGCGCTTCTGCCTGCGGGCCGCGACGGTGGAATTCGCCCGCGGCGCCATGGGCGACAAGGTCGCCGTCTGGCTGCTGACCTTCTCCACCGCGCTGGTCTGGGTGCAGGGCGCGCAGCTGGCCGGGCTGATGCGGACCGAGGAGGCGCGCATGATGGCCGTGCCGGGCAGCTGGTCCGGCGCGGTGATCGGCGGGCTGGTCTTCGGCGCGGGCATGGTCATGGCGCGGGGCTGCTCGGGCCGACTGCTGGTGCTGGCCTCGACGGGCAACCTGCGCTCGCTGGTCTCGGGCCTCGTCTTCGCGGTGGTGGCGCAGATGAGCCTCGGCGGCGTGCTCAGCCCGCTGCGCGACCGGCTGGCCGCGCTCTGGACCACGACCGGCGGCCGCAACCTCGACCTCGGCACCGCGCTACACCTGCCCGACTGGGGCGGGCTCGCCCTCGGGCTGGCCTGCGCCGCCGCCGCCCTCGCGATTGCCCGGCGCAACCGGATCGGGGCGGCGCGGCTCGTCTTTGCCTCGGGCGTCGGCTTCTCGGTCGCCGTGGGCTGGGTGCTGACCTTCACGCTGGCCTCGGTCAGCTTCGAGCCGATGCAGGTGGAAAGCGTCACCTTCACCGGCCCCTCCGCCCACACGCTGATGTTCCTGCTGGACCGGGCGCGGATGCTGGAGTTCGACATTGGCCTCGTGCCCGGCGTGGTGATCGGGGCGCTCGCCGCCTCCCTCCTGACCGGCGAGTTCCGCTTTCAGGGGTTCGAGGGCGAAGGCCCGATGCGCCGCGCCCTGACCGGGGCCGCGCTGATGGGCTTCGGCGGGATGCTGGCGGGGGGCTGCGCCATCGGCGCGGGCGTCACCGGCACCTCGATCCTCGCGGGCACCGCGTGGCTTGCACTCTTCTGCATGTGGATCGGGGCGATGGCGGCGGACCTGCTGATCGACCAGCGTCGCGCTCAGGTGGCCTGATCCATCAGTTCCGGCAGGTAGAGCCGCTTGAGCCGCAGGGCGAGCGCCTCGGGCCGGTCCCTCTCGTCCGGCCCCTGCCCCAGTGCGGCGAAGCCGAAGTTGGAGTGGCTGCGCAGGCTGAAGCACATGATGATCAGCGCCCCGATGCGGAACCGCAGCTCATCCTTCCCCAGCCGCGCCATGGGCGTCTCTGACAGCGCCTGCGCCAGCCCGGCGATGATCTCGGACAGGGCGCCCTCGAAGATGATGCCGAAGGCCTCGGCGTCCTCCGCCTCGCAGCGCATGAAGAAGCGCGGCCAGTCCTGCTGCGGCTTCTCCTGAAGGATGTTGCGCACGGTCGCCTCCAGCGCCGCCTCGACCCGGGCGACCGGCGGGGCCTGCGTGGAGAGCGCGCTGCGCACGTTGGCCGTCACCCCGCGAACGTTCTCGGCGATCTGCCCCGCGCAGGCGAGGTAGAGCTCCCGCTTGCCGCCGAAGTGGTAGGAGACCGCCGCGAGCCCCGCCCCGCTGCGCCTGGCGATGTCGCGCAGGCTGGCGCCTTCGTAGCCATGGGTGCCGAAAGCGGCGATGCCCGCCTCGATCAGGCGGGTGCGCTTGGCCTCGCTGCGCGCCTGCTGGCGCTCGGGCCGGGCGGGAGAGAAGGGGCAGCCGGTCATGCCCCGTCATACCAGAGCACCGCCCGGGGCGGCAACGAATTTGAAACGGTCGTTCCAAAACTGTTGATGCAGAGGGGCGCGGCTGCTACCACGTCGGCACTCCTGCCGCGAAAGGGTCCGATCATGCCCCCTGCTCCCCGCCTGCCGCGTCTTCTTCTGTCGTCCTTCTTGGTGTGTGCGCCCGGCCTTGCCGTGGCGCAGGAGGCAGGCGCCCTGCCCGTCACCGTGGTGCGCGCCGATTTCGCCCCGGTCACGATCAGCGCCACGCTGACCGGCGTGACCGAGGCGAAGGACAGCGCCGACATGGCCTTCCGCGACGGCGGGCGCATCGTCGCGCTTGCGGTGGACGTGGGCGACCGGGTCACCGAGGGGCAGGAGCTGGGCCGGATCGACGACCGGCAGGCGCAGGAGGCGCTGCGCGAGGCGCAGGCGCAGCTGCGCGCGGCCGAGGCCAACCGCGACCGGGCCGAGCAGGAGTACACCCGACAGGGCGCCATGTACGACCGGGGCGTGACCACCGGCGCGACGCTCGACAGCGCGCGAGAGAGCTTCCGCACCGCCGTCTCCAGTGTCGAACAGGCCCGCGCCAGCGTCGAGCAGGCGCAGATCACCCTTGACGAGACCCGGCTGACCGCGCCCTTCGACGGCACGGTGACCGCCCGCAATGCCGATCCCGGCCAGATCGTCGGCGCCGCCACCGCGGTGCTGGAGCTGGCAGCGGATCGCGGCGTTGTGGCGCTGTTCTACACGCCCGAGGGCTATGTGGACGAGGCCGTCCATGCCCGCGAGATGAGCTTCAGCCTGCTGGACGAACCCGCGCTGCCGATCACCGGCACCGTGTCCGAGATCTCGCCGATGATCGACCCGACCAACGGCTCGGTCGCGGTGAAGGTGGCGCTGGATGCCGGGACGGCGGCGATCCCGCTGGGGGCGGCGATCAGCGGGACGGTGCTCTTCGATATCCCCGACACCGCCGCCCTGCCGTGGGAGGCGTTGACCTCGGACGAGAGCGGGCCTGCGGTCTGGGTGATGGGCCCGGACGGCACGGCGTCGCTGACGCCGGTGACGGTGGAGCGCTACCAGACCGACCGGGTGCTGATCTCGGACGGCGTGACCGAAGGCGCGGAGGTCGTGGTGAAGGGGGCGCATCTGGTGTTCCCGGGCCGGGCGCTGCGCGTGGTGGAGGGCGAGTGATGGGGATGCGGTTTTTCGGGTCGCGCTTTTTCGAGTCGCAGTGGTTTGGTGCGGGCGCGCGCCGGGCGGGGATGATGCCGGAGGGCATGGTTGGGGGTACGCGTTGCACGGTATGGCCTGACGTGTCCTCCCTCGCGGCCATCGACAACACTCATAGTGTCGATGGAATACATAGAAGCACCCGGTCTCCCCTGACCGCGCACCAAACCTCTCAAGAAGGTTCCGCCTGGCCGCAGGCCGGGCAGCGCCGATCCGCCCCCATGGGGCGGCGCTATTGCGCCACCCCGCGGGACGGCGCTGCCCTTCGCATACCTTACAGACGTGACGACATGTCCGCTGCCACCACGACCGCGGCGCATGGCAGCGCGACGCCCCGGCACTGCCCCCTGTCGCATCGCCACAAAGGCAATCCCAAGCCAGCACTGCCCTCCCTCCCCAAGGCCCTCCTCGCCCTCGCCCTGATCCCCCTCCTTGCCGCCTGCAAGGAAGAGGCCCCGCCCGACTATGGCCCCCGCCCCGTTGTCTCGATCCTCGTCACGCCCTCGACCATCGAGGCGCGCGGCACCACCGGCACCGTCACCGCCGCGACCGAGAGCGACCTCGGCTTCCTGACCGCGGGCCGGATCATCACCCGCCCCGCCTCGGTCGGCGACACGGTCAGCGAGGGCGAGTTGCTCGCCAGCCTCGACGGCTCCGACCTCGAGAACACGCGCCGCTCCGCCGCCGCCGGCGTCAGCGCCGCCGAGGTGCAGCTGGAGACCGCCCAGCATACGCTCGACCGGGTGTCCGCCCTGCAGGCGCGCGGCGTGGCCAGCCAGTCCGACCTCGAGGAAGCCCAGCGCGGCCTTGCCGCCGCCGAGGCCGAGCAGGCCCGCGCCCGGGCCGCCCTGAAACGGGCCGAGGACGCGCTGACCCATACCGAGCTGAAGGCCCCCCGCGACGGCGTCATCACCGAAACCTACGAGGAGCCCGGCACCGTCGTCAGCGCCGGTCAGGCCGTGCTGCACATCGCCGCCACCGGCGAGCGCGAGGCCGTGATCGACGTGGCCGAGGCCGCCGCACGCGTCCTGCGCCCCGGTGACGTCTTCGAGGTCACCTCCCGCGTCACGCCCGAGATCCGCACCACCGGCACCTTGACCGAGATCGACCCGGTGGCCGATGCCACCACGCTGACCCGCCGCGCCCATATCGCGCTCGACAGCCCGCCCGAGGGGATGCGCCTCGGCGCGCTCGTCGTGGTGCGGCTGACCGGCGGGCGGGAGGAACGGCTGACGATCCCCCCCACCCTGCTGATCCGCGACCGCGCCACGCCGACCGTCTGGCGCGTCACCCGCAACGCTGACGGCGACACGGGCACCGTCAGCGCCGTGGAGATCGAGACGGAGGACGAGCCCGGCGGCACGCTGCGGGTGCTCTCCGGCCTCGAGATCGGGGACGAGATCGTCGCCAAGGGCGTCAATTCACTGAAGGACGGCGACAGCGTCGGCGCACGGGTGCAGCAATGATGGGTTTCAACCTCTCCGACTGGGCGCTGCGGCACCGCTCCTTCGTCTGGTATCTCATGATCGCCTCGCTGGTCGCGGGCGCGCTCAGCTACATCAGCCTCGGGCGGGAGGAAGACCCCTCCTTCACCATCAAGACCATGGTGATCTCCGCCTCGATGCCCGGCGCCTCGACCGAGGAAATGCGTGAACAGGTCACCGACCGGATCGAGAAGAAGCTGGAGGAACTGGACGAACTCGACGCCACCCGCTCGGTCACCGCGCCGGGGACCACGGTGGTCTATGTCGACCTTGCCCCCACCACCCGGGGGCCCGCGATCCCGCGGATCTGGCAGCAGGTCCGCAACATGATGTCCGACATCCGCGCCGACTTCCCCAGCGAGTTCCAGGGCTTCAGCTTCAACGATTCCTTCGGCGACGTCTTCGGCAACATCTACGCCTTCACCTCCGACGGCTTCTCGCCCCGGGAGATGCGCGATTATCTCGAGGAGATCCGCACCGAGGTGCAGGCCCTGCCCGACGCCGGCAAGGTCGAGCTTCTGGGCACCCGGGACGAGGTGATCTACCTCGAGTTCTCCACCCGCAAGCTGGCGGCCCTCGGGCTCGACCAGTCTCAGGTGATCTCGACCCTGCAGGACCAGAACGCGATCTCGCCCTCGGGCATCGTGGACACCGGGCAGGAGCAGGTCCTCGTCCGGGTCGGCGGGCAGTTCCAGGATGCGGCCAGCCTCTCTGCCGTGAACCTGCGGGTGGGCGAGCGCTTCTTCAACCTCTCCGACCTCGGCACGATCACCCGCGGCTACGAGGACCCGCCCTCGTCGATCTTCCACCTCAACGGGCAGGACGCCATGGCGCTGACCATCGGCATGGCCGAGGGCGGCAATATCCTCGACTTCGGCGAAGAGCTGAAGACGCTGATGGCACGGGTGCAGGCCAACCTGCCGGTGGGCATCCAGATGCATCTTGTCGCGGATCAGCCCGACGTGGTGGACCACGCGGTGAGCGAATTCGTCCGCGCCCTCGTCGAGGCCATCGTGATCGTCCTCGCGGTGACCTTCGTCAGCCTCGGCCTGCGGGCGGGCTTCGTGGTCACGCTCTCGATCCCGCTGGTGCTGGCGCTGACCTTCGTGGTGCTGGAACAATGGGGCATCACCCTGCAACGGGTGTCCCTCGGGGCGCTGATCATCGCCCTCGGCCTGCTGGTGGATGACGCGATGATCGCCATCGAGACGATGATATCGCGGCTGGAGGTGGGCGACAGCCTGACCAAGGCCGCCTCCTTCGCCTGGACCTCGATCGCCTTCCCGATGCTCTCGGGCACGCTGGTGACGGTGGTGGGCTTCATCCCCATCGGGCTCAACGCCTCGCAGGCGGGGGAATACACCTTCTCGCTCTTCGTGGTGATCGCGGTCTCGCTGATGCTGTCGTGGATCGTGGCGGTGCTCTTCGCCCCGCTTCTGGGGGTGACCTTCCTGCCCAGGACCATGAAGCACCACAACCCGGAGCCCGGCCGACTGCGCCGTGGCTTCCACGGTGCGCTGAAGACCACGATGCGCCATCCCTACCTCGCGATCCTCGCCACGCTGGCGATCTTCGCCACCAGCCTCTGGGGCATGAAGCACGTCGAATTCCAGTTCTTCCCCGCCTCCGACCGGCCGGAGCTTCTGGTGGACATCAACGCCCGCCAGAACAGCGCCATCGAGGACACGACCCGCACCATCGCCCGGCTGGAAAGCCACCTTGCCGGGGACGAGGACATTGAACACTGGACGGCCTACATCGGCCGCGGCGCGCCGCGCTTCCTGCTGACGCTGGACGTGCCGACGCCCGGCCCCTTCATGGGGCAGCTGGTGATCCAGGCGAAGGATATCGAGGCCCGCGACCGTGTGCGCGCCAAGATCGACGCGCTACAGGCGGACTTCCCGGGGGTCGAGCTCTTCCCCAAGCTGCTCGAACTGGGGCCGCCGGTGGGCAAACCGGTGCAGTACCGCGTCTCGGGGCCCGACACCGGCGAGGTACGCCGCATCGCGCGCGAGCTGACCTCGCTCATCGCGCGCGATGACCGGCTGACCGCCATCGCGCCCGACTGGAACGAACCGGCCCGGGTGGTGCGCGTCGAGGTGGATCAGGACAAGGCCCGCCAGTTGGGCGTGGCGGTGGGGGATGTCTCGGGCGCGCTCTACTCCGTCTTCTCGGGCAAGACCGTGACCCAGCTGCGCGATGCGACCTACCTCGTGGACGTGGTGGCCCGGGGCGAGCCGGGCGACCGGACGGATGTCTCGGCGCTGGCCAATCTCCAGCTGCAAAGCTCGGACGGCACGCCGATCCCGCTCTCCAGCCTCGCGACGCTGGTCTACAGCACCGAACAGCCGGTGATCTACCAGCGCAACCGCCGCCCCACGATCACCGTCAAGGCCGCCATGGCCGGGGAGGACCAGCCGCTTTCGGTGGTCGAGGACCTCGCCCCGGAGGTCGCGGCCTTTGCCGCCGAGCTGCCGCTCGGCTACCGGGTCGAGGCCGGCGGCACGGCGGAAAGCACCGGCGACAGCACCGGGCCCATCGCCGCTGTGGTGCCGCTCATGCTGCTGCTCATGGTCACGCTGGTGATGATCCAGATGCAGAGCTTCCGGCTCAGCCTGATCGTGCTGGCCGCCGCGCCGCTCGGACTGATCGGCGTCACCGCGGCGCTGCTGCTCTCGGGGGCGCCGCTCGGCTTCGTGGCGATCCTCGGGGTGCTGGCGCTGGTGGGCATCCTGATCCGCAACTCCATCATCCTCGTGCACGAGGTGGAGAACCAGCGCCACGCGGGCCTCAGCCGCTGGGACGCGGTCTTCACCGCCTCGGACAGCCGGGCGCGCCCGATCCTGCTGACGGCGGCTGCGGCGAGCCTCGCGCTGATCCCGATCGCGCGGCAGATCTTCTGGGGGCCAATGGCCTATGCCATGATGGGCGGCATCATCGCGGGCACGCTGATCACGCTGCTCTTCGTGCCGGCGCTCTACATCGCGATCTTCCGGGTCAAGGAAGAGGCCGGGGCCTGAGTCGAAGCTGAGCCGGGCCCGCCCCGGGGCTGAGCCCCTGCCCCGGCAATGCCGCGCCCCAGCCCTTGGCAGCACGCGCGCCGCACCCGCCGCCGGAGCGGCGCGGCGCCCAGGCCGCCCCCTCAGAACAGGCGGTCGATGTCCTTCAGCGCGGCCTCGGTCCCCCAGGGGGCGTTGATCACGTACATGCCGGAACCCACCATGCGGTGCCCCTCGCGCACGGGCGGGAAGCGGACCTCGTGGCGGATCGCCCCGGGGAAGTCCTGCGCCTCGATGGCGCGCAGCATCGGCAGATGCACCGCGTCGCGCAGGATCGGATACCACAGCAGCACCACACCCACGTTCCAGATCCGGTGCAGCTTGGAGAGGAAGATCGGCAGGCTGGTATAATCCGACTTCACTTCCCAGCTCGGGTCGATCAGCAGCAGGCCGCGGCGCGGCTCTGGCGGCGCCACGGAGAGCGCCATCTCGAACCCGTCCTGCCGGTGCAGCTTGGCGCCCCTGCCCTTCATCGCCTCGCGCAGCGCCTCGAACTCCTGCGGATGCAGCTCCGCGAGGTGCATCCGGTCATCGGGACGCAGGAACTCTGCCGCGATCCGGGGCGAGCCGGGATAGGCCTCGGGGCCCTCGGCCGCGCGCACGGCCGCCAGCGCCCGCAGGTAGGGGTGATCCGCCGGCAGCGCGTCGAGCAGCCGCCCCACCCCCTGCGCCGCCTCCCCGGTCTTGAGCGCCTCGGCCCCGTCGAGCCGGTAAAGGGCTCTCCCGGAATGGGTTTCCATGTAGGTGAGGGGCTTGTCCTTGCCGCAGAGGTAGGACAGCACCGAGGCCAGCAGGGCGTGCTTGTGGACGTCTGCGGGATTGCCCGCGTGATAGGCGTGTTGATACGACAGCATGGCGCTCTCATATCCGTGTTCGCAGAAAAGCGGAATAGCGCCCATCGCGCCCGGCATGGGCCTTTTCCTGCGCAGAGCCTTTTCCTATAAGGGCCCACGGCCCCCCGCTCGGCAGAGTCGCGGGGGCTTGGGGTTATGCGGGACAGCAGCAGGACATCATGGGAATTTTCGACACGATGCCGGGGCTCTTTTCGTCGGACATGGCGATTGACCTCGGAACCGCCAACACGCTTGTTTATGTGAAAGGCCGGGGTGTCATCCTCTCGGAACCTTCAGTGGTGGCCTATCACGTCAAGGACGGCGTCAAGAAAGTGCTCGCCGTGGGCGAGGACGCGAAACTGATGCTGGGCCGGACGCCCGGCTCGATCGAGGCGATCCGCCCGATGCGCGAAGGCGTCATCGCGGACTTCGACGTGGCGGAGGAAATGATCAAGCATTTCATCCGCAAGGTGCACAAACGCTCGACCTTCTCGAAGCCGAAGATCATCGTCTGCGTGCCCCATGGCGCCACGCCCGTTGAAAAACGCGCGATCCGCCAATCGGTGCTGTCCGCAGGCGCGCGCCGTGCGGGCCTGATCGCGGAACCGATCGCCGCGGCCATCGGGGCCGGCATGCCGATCACCGATCCCACCGGCAACATGGTCGTCGACATCGGCGGCGGCACCACCGAGGTGGCCGTCCTGTCGCTGGGCGACATCGTCTATGCCCGGTCGGTCCGCGTCGGCGGTGACCGCATGGACGAGGCGATCATCTCCTACCTGCGGCGCCAGCAGAACCTGCTGGTGGGCGAATCGACCGCCGAGCGCATCAAGACCTCCATCGGGACCGCCCGGATGCCCGACGACGGGCGCGGTGCCTCGCTGGTGATCCGCGGACGCGACCTGCTGAACGGCGTGCCCAAGGAAACCGAGATCACCCAGGCCCAGGTGGCCGAGGCCCTCAGCGAACCGGTGCAGCAGATCTGCGAAGCGGTGATGACCGCGCTGGAAGCCACGCCCCCGGATCTGGCGGCGGACATCGTCGACCGCGGCGTGATGCTGACCGGTGGCGGCGCCCTGCTGGGCGATCTGGACCTCGCCCTGCGCGAGCAGACCGGCCTTGCGGTCTCCATCGCTGACGAAAGCTTGAACTGCGTCGCGCTTGGCACCGGCAAGGCGCTGGAGTACGAAAAGCAACTCCGCCACGCGATTGACTACGACAGCTGATCTGCCCACGCTGGTGGGGCGGTCGCGCTGCCCCACCGCAGTCGCGGCGGCCCGCCTCTAGGTATCGGGAGAGGGTCCCTTGGCCAGAAACCGGCAAGACGAGGATTATGTCACCCCGCTGCGGCGCCTGCTGGCCAGCGTCGTGGTGCTCTGCCTGATCGCGGTGTTCCTCGTCTGGCGGATCGACAGCCCGCGCGTGGAACGCTTCCGCGCACAGGTCGTCGACAAGGTGGTCCCCTCCTTCGACTGGGCCATGGCGCCCGTCACCGCGACCGTGAACATCCTGCGGGATTTCCAGTCCTACCGGCGCATCCACGAACAGAATCAGGAACTGCGGCGCGAGTTGCAGCAGATGAAGGCGTGGAAAGAGGCCGCGCTCCAGCTGGAGCAGGAGAACGCCCGCCTTCTGGACCTGAACAACGTCCGGCTCGACCCGCGGCTGACCTATATCACCGGCGTCGTCATGGCCGACAGCGGCTCGCCCTTCCGGCAGTCGGTGCTGCTGAACGTGGGCGCCCGCGACGGGATCGTCGACGGCTGGGCCGCGATGGACGGCATCGGCCTCGTCGGGCGGATCAGCGGCGTGGGCAGTGCCACCTCGCGGGTGGTGCTGCTGACAGATACATCCTCCCGCGTGCCGGTGACGGTGCAGCCCTCGGGGCAACGCGCGATGCTGATGGGCGACAATACCGTGGCGCCCCATATCGACTTCCTCGAGGACAAGGACCTCGTGCGGCCCGGGGACCGGGTGATCAGCTCGGGCGATGGCGGGGTCTTCCCCGCCGGCCTGCTGGTCGGCCAGGTGGCCGAGGACCCGGGCGGGCGCCTGCGCGTGCGCCTCGCCGCCGACTACGAGCGGCTGGAGTTCCTGCGCGTGCTGCGCCACCTCGGCTCCGATCCGCTGCGCGATCCCGGCGGGATCGTGGGGCCGCTGCTGCCCGGCCACATGGCCGAGGAAGCCGCCACGACGGCGGAGACGCCCGATGGCTGAGGTCACGATCACCCCGGCCTCCCGCCTCTGGGTGATGCGGGGGGTCTTCGTGCTGCTGGCCCTCGTGGTGATGCTCTTCAACCTGATGCCGCTGGAGACGCTGCCGCGCAAGTGGGCCGGGCCGGACCTGATCCTCGTGCTCTGCATCGGCTTCACCCTGCGGCGGCCCGATTACGCGCCGCCGGTCCTCGTGGGGCTCGTGGTCTTCATGGCCGACCTGCTGTTCCAGCGCCCGCCCGGCCTGATGGCCGCTGTGACCGTGCTGGCCTGCGAATACCTCAAGTACCGCGCCCGCGGCCTGCGCGAACTGCCGTTCCCGGTGGAATGGCTGGCGGCCGGCCTCGGCGTTGTGCTGGTGCTGGGGGGCTTCCGCCTGTCGCTCTCGCTCTTCCTGATCGACACGCCGCCGCTGACCATGACGGCGATCCGCGCGCTCGCCACGATCCTCGCCTACCCGGTCGTCGTGCTGCTGCTGCAGGCCCTTCTCGGGCTGCGCAAGCAGGGACCGGGCGACACCGACTCGCTGGAGTTCCGCTGACATGGCCCGGCCCCCCCGCAATCCCCGCGACAACGCCACCTCCAAGGGCAAGTTCACCCGCCGCGGCCTGATCCTCGGCGGGATGCAGGCCGGGTTCATGGGCCTGCTGGCCCTGCGCATGCGCTACATGCAGGTCGATCAGGCGGACCAGTTTCGCCTGCTGGCCGAGGAGAACCGGATCAACATCCGCCTGATCCCGCCCGCGCGGGGCGAGATCTTCGACCGCATGGGCGTGCCGATCGCCAGCAACGAACCGGCCTACCGGATCACCATCGTGCGCGAGGACGCGGGCGACGTGGAGGAGGTCATCGCCCGGCTAAAGGAGCTGGTGCCGCTGGACCCGGACGAGCTGGAGCGCGCGCTGGCCGAGATGAAACGCTCTGCCCCCTTCCTGCCGATCACGCTGGCGGACCGGGTGACCTGGGAAGACGTCTCCAAGGTCGCAGTCAACGCCCCTGCCCTGCCCGGCATCACGCCCGAGGTCGGCCTGTCGCGGTCCTACCCGATGAAGCAGGACTTCGCCCATGTGGTCGGCTATGTCGGCCCGGTGTCGGATTACGACCTCGAACGGATCGAGGATCCGGACCAGCTGCTGCGCATCCCGCGGTTCCAGATCGGCAAGGTCGGGCTGGAATCCAAGATGGAGGACCAGCTGCGCGGCAAGGCCGGCGCCCGGCGGGTCGAGGTCAACGCGGTGGGCCGCGTCATGCGCGAGCTGTCCCGCCGCGAGGGCGAGGCCGGGGCGAACCTGCAGCTTTCCATCGACCACCGGCTGCAGAACTACATCCTTGCCCGGCTGGGCAACGAAAGTGCCGCCGCCGTGGTGGTGGACTGCAAGACCGGCGACCTTCTGGGCATCGGCTCGGCCCCGGCCTTCGATCCCAACCTCTTCGTGCGCGGCATCTCCGTCTCCGACTACCGCCTGCTGACGGAAAACGACCACCGCCCGCTGGCCTCCAAGACGGTGCAGGGCACCTATCCGCCCGGCTCCACCTTCAAGATGGTGGTGGGGCTCGCGGGATTGGAATCCGGTGAGATCGGCCCCGAGAGCACCTTCTACTGCCCTGGCCACCTCGACGTGTCGGGCCGCCGCTTCCACTGCTGGAAACGGGGCGGTCACGGGCACCTGAACCTCGAGGGTGCACTGCGGGAAAGCTGCGACGTCTATTTCTACGAACTGGCCATGCGGATCGGGATCGAGAAGATCTCGGACATGGCGAACCGGCTGGGCCTCGGCGTGCGCCATGACCTGCCGATGTCCGCCGTGGCGCAGGGCCTGACCCCCACGAAGGCGTGGAAGCGCGAGGTCCGTGGCGAGGAATGGCGCATCGGGGACAGCGTGAACGCCGCCATCGGACAGGGCTACGTGCTGGCCTCGCCGATGCAGCTGGCGCTGATGACCGCGCGGATCGCCTCCGGCAAGGCGCTGGACCCGCGGCTGATCAAGAGCATCAACGGGGTCGAGCAGCCGATCATTGGCGACGTGCCCCTCGACATCAACGAGAACCACCTGCGCCTCGTGCGCAAGGGGATGTACGCCGTGTCGAACGACCGGCGCGGCACCGGCTATGGCAGCCGGGTGATCTCGGACACGATCCGGCTGGCGGGGAAATCCGGCACCAGCCAGGTGCGCAACATCACCGCCGCCGAACGGCGTGCGGGCGTGACCTCGAACGCGGACCTGCCGTGGAACCGGCGCGACCACGCGCTCTTCGTCGAATTCGCACCCTATGACGATCCGCAGGTCGCCACCGCCGTGGTGGTGGAACACGGCGGCGGCGGGTCCTCCGTCGCGGCGCCGATCGCGCGGGACGTGACGCTTCAGGCGCTCTTCCAGGGCGATCCGCCGCTCGACATCTACCCCGCCAAGGACCGCGAGAAGATCCGCGTCCAGCAGGAACGCCTGCGCGAGATGCGCCCGCCCGAGATCACGGAACGGAAGTCCCGCGCATGAGCTACCTCGAGTATTCGGTCAAGACGGTCCCCTCCGGCCTGCGCAAGATCTTCTACGTGAACTGGCCTCTGGCGCTGCTGCTGACGGCGGTGGCCTCGGTCGGCTTCCTGATGCTCTACTCGGTCGCCGGCGGCTCGTTCAATCCCTGGGCCGAACCGCAGATGAAGCGCTTTGCCATCGGCATGATCGCGATGTTCGTCATCGGCATGGTGCCGATCTGGTTCTGGCGCAACCTCTCGGGCGTGGCCTATGCGGGCACGCTGGTGCTGCTGATCTTCGTGGAGTTCTTCGGCACCGTGGGCATGGGCGCACAGCGCTGGATCGACATCGGCTTCATGCGGCTGCAGCCCTCGGAACTGATGAAGATCGCCCTCGTGATGCTGCTGGCCGCCTATTACGACTGGCTGCCCACGCGCAAGGTCTCGCATCCGCTCTGGGTGCTGGTGCCGGTGCTGATGATCCTCGTGCCCACCTACCTCGTGCTGAAGCAGCCCGACCTCGGCACCGCCGTGCTGCTGATGGCGGGCGGCGGCGCGGTGATGTTCCTCGCGGGCGTCCACTGGGGCTATTTCGCCGTGGTCATCGGGGCGGCCATCGGCCTCGTCGCCACGGTCTTCCAGTCGCGCGGCACCTCGTGGCAGCTGATCAAGGACTACCAGTTCCGCCGGATCGACACCTTCCTCGATCCCTCCAACGATCCGCTCGGCGCGGGCTACCACATCACCCAGTCCAAGATCGCCCTCGGCTCGGGCGGATGGGCCGGGCGCGGCTACATGCAGGGCACCCAGTCGCGGCTGAACTTCCTGCCCGAGAAGCACACCGACTTCATCTTCACCACGCTGGCCGAAGAATTCGGCTTCGTCGGCGGGGCGTCGCTGCTGATCCTCTACGCGCTGATCCTGCTGTTCTGCATCTCCTCGGCGATGGCGAACAAGGACCGCTATTCCTCGCTGCTGATCTTCGGCATCACGACGACCTTCTTCCTGTTCTTCGCGGTGAACATGTCGATGGTGATGGGCCTTGCCCCCGTCGTGGGCGTGCCGCTGCCGCTGGTGAGCTACGGCGGCTCGGCGATGATCGTGCTGCTGGCGGCCTTCGGCCTCGTGCAGTCGGCCCATATCCACCGCCCGCGCTGAGGCGGCGTCGGATGTGAGTATTTTCGGAAAGATGAAGCGGGGGCCCGCATCGCCTTTCAGGTCCGGACAAGGAAAAACCCCGCGGGGACTGCCGCGGGGTTTTCTGTCTCGGGCCTGAGGGCGGTATCAGGTCTTCTTGCCGATCTTCGGTTCGGTTCCGGCGAGGATGCGTGCGATGTTCTGGTGGTGCCGGAGGAAGATCAGCACCCCGAGGGCCGTGGCCAGCAGCGTCATCTGCGGCGCCCCCATCACCCAGAGCCAGAGCGGGCCGAGCAGCGCCGCCACGAGGGCCGAGAGCGAGGAGATCCGCATCACCAGCGCCACCGCCAGCCAGGTGGCGCAGGCCAGCAGCCCGGCGGGCCAGTAGAGCGCCAGCATCAGGCCGAAGTAGGTCGCCACGCCCTTGCCGCCGCGGAACTGCAGCCAGACCGGGAAGCAGTGCCCGATGAAGGCCGCGAGCCCGGCGAGCTGCGCCGCATCGGGCCCGGCAAGCGCCCGGGCCAGCAGCACAGCCACCGCCCCCTTGCCGCCGTCGAGAAGCAGCGTCAGCGCCGCCGCGCCCTTGTTGCCGGTGCGCAGCACGTTTGTGGCGCCGATATTGCCCGAGCCGACCTTGCGCAGGTCGCCGAGCCCGAAGGCGCGTGAGAGCAGGACGCCGAAGGGGATCGAGCCCAGAAGGTAGCCGAGCACGGCCCAGAGGATCAGCTCGGTCGTGGTGGAGGTGAGGATCGGCATGTCAGGCGTCTCCGAAGACCCGCGCGCCGCCGACCCAAGTGCCGCGCACGCGGCCCTGCATCCGGGCGCCGTCGAAGGGCGTGTTCTTTGATTTCGAGTTCAGCTTGAACCGGTCGAGCACGAAGGGCGCGTCCGGATCGAAAAGCACGAGGTCGGCGGGCGCGCCCGCGCTCAGCCGCCCCTGCCCCAGACCCAGCCTCTTGGCCGGGTTCAGCGACAGCGCGCGGAAGAGGGTCGGCAGGTCCATTTCGCCCGCGTGGTAGAGGCGCAGGGCCGCCGGCAGCAGCGTCTCCAGCCCCACGGCGCCCGAGGCGGCCTCCTCGAAGGGCAGGCGCTTGCTCTCCTCGTCCTGCGGCGTGTGCATGGAGGAGATGATGTCGATCAGCCCCGAGGCCACGGCGGCGACCACGGCCTTGCGGTCCTCCTCGGCGCGCAGCGGCGGCTTGACCTTGAAGAAGGTGCGATAGTCGGCCACGTCGAGTTCGTTCAGCGTCAGGTGGTGTATCGAGACCCCCGCCGTGATGTCGAAGCCGTTCTCCTTGGCACGTTCCAGCGCCGGCAGGGCCCGCGCGGTGGTCACCTGGTCGATGTGGTAGCGCACGCCGGTCATCTCGATCAGCGCGATGTCGCGGTCGAGGCCCATGCGCTCGGCCATGGGCGAGACCCAGGGCAGGCCGCGCAGCGAGGCGAACTTGCCCGAGGTGGCGGCGGCCCCCTTCGAGAGGCCCGGCTCCTGCACGTGGCCAATGACGAGGGCGCCGAGCGAGCGGGCATACATGAAGCAGCGCTGCGCGACCTTGGTGTTCTCGATCACGTGGTCGCAATCGGTGAAGGCCACGGCGCCCGCATCCAGCAGGAAGCCGATCTCGGTCATCTCGCGCCCGGCGCGGCCCTTGGTCAGCGCGGCCATGGGCAGCACGCGCACCGGGCTCACCTCGCGCGCGCGGCGGGTGACGAATTCCAGCGTCTCGGGGCTGTCGATCGGCGGGTCGGTGTCGGGGCGCGTGACCATGGTGGTCACCCCGCCCGCCGCCGCCGCAAGCCCGGCGGAACGGAAGCTTTCCTTGTGGCGTTCGCCCGGCTCACAGACCTTCACGCCGATGTCGACGATGCCGGGCGCAAGGCAGGCGCCGTTGCAGTCGATCACCTCGGCCCCCGGGGCGGGCGTATCGGAGATCAGGCCATCGACGACGTGGAGGTCGCCCTGGCGCTCCTCTCCGGTTTCGGGGTCGATCAGGCGGGCGTTGCGGAAGGTGATCACAGGAAGACTCCGACCAAGAGGACGATCAGGACGAGGATGACGAGGATCCAGCCGTAGCTGCGCGGGAAGCGCGGTGCTTCGGCGGGGAATTCACTGGGCGGCGGCGGACCCATGTCGCCCTCCGCCGTGACGGCGGTCAGGGGTTCGATGGTCACCGGGGCCTCGGGCAGCGCGTAGCTGCCGACATGGCGCAGCGGCGGGCGCGGGTCGAGGGTCTCGGTCCCCTCGGGCAGCGCGCCGGGGCGCAGGATGATGACATGGCCGGTGAGCGCGTCGACGCGCGCCCGGTCCGGTGCAAGGGCGGCCGGATCGACGCCCTGCCCCTCGATCAGGAAGGCGGAGAGGCCGATGCCGTCGAGGTCCGACACGTCGGTGCCATCGACATGCCCAGCCTCCAGCGCGGGCACGCCGAGGGCTGCAGGCAGCTCCCAGCGGCCGGTTTCGGGCTCGGGCTGGAGGAAGTCCCAGAAAGCGCCGTCGTCGAGGTCGGCGGCAAAGACATGAACGGTGTCATAGGGTCCGGCGGGGATCGTCATGCGAAGCTCCTTTCCGCATCCTGTCGGGTGGGCGTTTCGGGCGGATGCACGAGGCCCCGGGCCAGCCGGTATACCCTGTCCGCCTCCGCGGGCGTGAGGTTCTTGAAGCCGATCTCGGAGAAGGTGCTCCAGTGGCGCACCGTCTCGCCCTCGCGGCGGTGGCCCTCGGTGCCCTTGCGTTCACGCTGCGCGACGTAGACGGCGTCGGGGTCCTCGTGGGCGCGGCGCAGGTAGCTGCCCGGGCCCACGGGATAGGAGATGAGCCGCCGTCCCGCGAGCGGGTAGTCGGTGGCGATGAAGGCGCGGCGGTCGGTCAGCGTGTACCAGCTGTAGCGGCGCAGCAGCTCGGGGCCGAAGAGCGCGCCGCCCATGGCCATGAGCCCGACCGAGAAGTGGATCAGCCCGAAGGCCCAGAAGAAGCCGCCCGCCTGCGCGGCAAGGATCATCCAGACCGCCGCGAAGCCCGCAAAGATCGCGCCGAAGATCGCCTTGAAGACGCGGCCCTTGGTGATCCATGCGCCCTTGCCAGGGCGGCCCTGCCACAGGATCGTCTCGCCCGGGGCCAGAATCCCGTCCCATCCGTCGCCGGTGGCACGGTGCCTGGTGCCCGGGCCGCGTGCCATCAGGCCGCGGCCTCGCGCTTGGCGCGCAGGTTGCGGGCCAGCAGGTCCATGGCAGCCATGCGCACGGCGACGCCCATCTCCACCTGCTCCTGGATGACCGAGCGGTTGATGTCGTCGGCGATGGTGCCGTCGATCTCGACGCCGCGGTTCATCGGGCCGGGGTGCATGACGATGGCGTCGGGCTTGGCGAAGGCCAGCTTTTCGGCGTCGAGGCCGTAGCGGTGGTAATACTCGCGCTCCGACGGGATGAAGCCGCCGTCCATGCGCTCCTTCTGGAGGCGCAGCATCATGACGACGTCGACGTCCTTCAGGCCCTCCTCCATGTCCTCGTAGACCTCACAGCCGAACTCGGACATGCCCGCGGGCATCAGGGTCGGCGGGCCGATCAGGCGCAGGCGGTTTTCCATCTTGCCCAGCAGGATCAGGTTCGACCGCGCCACGCGGCTGTGGGCGATGTCGCCGCAGATCGCGATGTTGAGCCGGTGCAACCGGCCCTTGGCGCGGCGGATCGTCAGCGCGTCCAGCAGCGCCTGCGTGGGGTGTTCGTGGCGCCCGTCGCCCGCGTTCAGCACCGCGCAGTTCACCTTCTGCGCCAGCAGGTCCACGGCGCCGGAATGGGGGTGGCGCACCACCAGCAGGTCGGGCCGCATGGCGTTGAGCGTCAGCGCCGTGTCGATCAGCGTCTCGCCCTTCTTGATCGAGCTGGCCTGCATCGACATGTTCATCACGTCCGCCCCCAGCCGCTTGCCCGCCAGCTCGAAGCTGGACTGGGTGCGGGTGGAGTTCTCGAAGAACATGTTGATCTGGGTCAGCCCGCGCAGCGCATCGGCGTGTTTCTCGCGCGAGCGGCTGAGGGCGACGTAATCGTCTGCCAGATCGAGAATGGAAAGGATTTCGTCCTGAGCCAGCGGCTCGATACCCAGAAGGTGGTCCTGCCTGAAGGTCATTGTGCGCTCCCGTGGCCTCGCGCCGCTTATAGGTAGGGCATCGGGGCGGGGCAAGCCACCCTTCGCGGGGAGCGGCCCGCCGGCCCCGGGCGCGGGGGCACAAAAAGCTGCCGCGACGGGCCCCTCCGCGGGGTGCCGCGCGGCATGTTGCCCGGCCTTTCCGCGGCGGAGACCGCCTGCCCCGCCGGTCTGACGCGCCGGCCTGACGCGCCGGTCTGACGCGCCGATCCGGCACGCAAAAGGGGGCCCGCAGGCCCCCTTCCCCCTCTGCCATCCGGCGCGGGATCAGTCTTCCCAGACGTAGGGCCGCGTGTAGCTGCCCATCAGCGCGTTGACGGCGGCGCGGTCGGCCTCTCCATCGGCGCGGATCACGGCGGTGAGGCCGGTCTTCTTGTCATCCACCACCTCGACCACGTGGGCCGGCACGCCCGCCTCCTCCAGCGCGGCATTGTAGACCCGCTTGATCGCGGACTTGCGCAGGTCGGGCTTGAAGACCTTGCCCACGGCCGTCTTGGGCAGCGCGTCCAGCACCTCGATATGCTTGGGATAGGCGGCCCGTTCGTGGATGTGCAGCCGGGCGTGCTCCATCAGCTGCTCCGCCGTGACCTCGGCCCCGTCGACCAGTTCGACATAGGCGCAGGGCAGTTCGCCCGCGTGTTTGTCCGGCTGGCCGATGGCACCGGCGAAGGCCACCGCCGGGTGGGTCAGCAGGGCTTCCTCGATCTCCGCCGGGTCGATGTTGTGGCCGCCGCGGATGATCAGGTCCTTCGCGCGGCCCGTGATCCAGAGATAGCCGTCCGCGTCGATCCGCCCGAGGTCCCCGGTACGCAGGTAGCGCTCGTAGTGGAAGAGATCGTGGTTCTTCGCCGCCTCGGTGTAGGTCGAGCCCTCGAAGACACCCGGGTTGGCGACACAGATCTCGCCCACCTCGTCCACGGCGCATTCCACGGGCCCGTCGGGCCCGGCATGGAGGATGCGCACCTCGGTATAGGGGAAGGGAATGCCGACCGAGCCGATCTTCTTCTCGCCGTCCACCGGGTTGACGGAGACGAGGCAGGTGGCCTCGGTCAGGCCGTAGCCCTCGATGATGGTCACGCCGGTCTGGCGTTCGAAGCGGTGGAACAGCTCCTTCGGCAGTGGCGCCGAGCCCGAGAAGGAGGTCTTCACCGTCGAGACATCCGCATCCACCGGGCGCTGCATCAGGGCCGAGACGGCGGTGGGCACCGTGATGATGAAGGTGACCTTCCAGCGCTCGCAGAGCTTCCAGAAGTTGTCGAAGACCCCGTCGCCGCGATAGCCCGCGGGCGTGGGCAGGACCACGTGCCCGCCGGAGCAAACCATGGCCATCATGATCACGTGGCAGGCGAAGACGTGGAACAGCGGCAGCGGGCAGATGACATTGTCATCCTCGTTGAAGAGCAGCGTCGCCCCCAGCCAGCCGTTGTAGAGGATGCCGGAATACTTGTGCTGCGCCACCTTGGGCATGCCCGTGGTGCCACCGGTGTGGAAATAGGCCGCGACCCGGTCGCCCTTGCTGTCCTCGAAGCTAAGCGCGGCGGGTTGCTTGGCGACCTCCGCGCTGTAGCTGCGGATGTCCGCGTGGTGCTTGCCGGCGACCTTGGGGCGGATCAGCGGCACGATCCAGCTCTTCGGCGGGGTGAGGTAGCGGTTGAGGTCGACCTCCAGCACCGTGTGGACGGCAGGTGCATGGCGCACGGCCTCGTTCATCTTCTGGGCGATGTCGGTCTTCGGGAAGGCCTTCAGCGTCACCACGACCTTCGCGCCGGTCTCGCGCAGGATCGAGCCGATCTGTTCCGGCTCCAGCAGCGGGTTGATCGGCGTCACGATCCCCGCGACGGCCCCGGCCATGATCGAGACCGCCATCTCGAGGCAGTTCGGCATCACCAGCGCCACCACGTCCGTCTCGCCGATGCCGAGGCTGCGGAAGAGGTTCGCCGCGCGGCAGACCTCGCGGTGCAGTTCGGCCCAGTTCAGCGTCTGCGCCGGGTCCTTCGGCCCCGAGGTCAGCTGGAACGAAACCGCGTCATGTGCGGGAAACTTCTCGGCGGTGCGTGCAAGCTGGCCGTAGAGCGTGGCGGGCACGTCACGCTCCTGCCACGGCATTTCACGCTCGATCGCCAGTGCATCCTGAACCGATGCGAAACTCATCAGGTATCCTCCCTTATTCCACGCCCCGGCACGTCGCCCCGGGCATGGCCCCTCCCGCTGAAAATGCGGGCGAAACCGGCGTCTGGCAAGTTTGACGGAACGTAGGAAGCGGCGAGCCGCCCCCGCGCCGTCACGTCACCCGCACCCCGCCCGGGGGGCGTTGACGCCCTCTCCGTCCGGGTCTATCCCCCTGCCCGGCGCAAGGCCAGAGCCCCGCGGCACGGCCCGGGCGACGCGGCCCGACACCGCGGCCCGATACCAGGCCCTGGCAACCGGCCCGGAAACGGCACCAGAGGGCCGATGCGAGCCTTGATTTCCTCGGCGAAACCCCCTACACGGCGGCATCCGGGATTCTGCCATCGGGCAGGCGCCCCTGTCGCACGTGGCAGGACGCCCCTCACGGCCCCCGGAAAGGACCCGCCACGGGCGGTCCGGCAGCAGCGGAGGCGCATTCTTCTGCCCTCCTGCCGGGACCCCGGGGTCTGACGCAAGAAACGACGACTTACCTCTGGCGGGCCGCCATGCGCGGGACCCGGTGAAGACACAGAGCTCTGGGACGGCAACAAACCTTCGCGGAATACCGCGAGCCAGATAGGAGATGATCAGATGGACCTGATCGCACAGCTGGAGGCGGAACAGATCGCCTCCCTCGGGAAGACCATTCCCGACTTCAAGGCCGGCGACACCATTCGCGTCGGCTACAAGGTGACCGAAGGCACCCGGACCCGTGTTCAGATGTACGAGGGCGTTTGCATCTCGCGCAAGAACGGTTCGGGCATCGCCGGTTCGTTCACCGTCCGCAAGATTTCCTTCGGTGAAGGCGTGGAACGTGTGTTCCCCCTCTTCTCGACCAACATCGAGTCGATCGAAGTTGTCCGTCGTGGCCGCGTCCGCCGCGCCAAGCTGTACTACCTGCGCTCGCGTCGCGGTAAATCGGCGCGTATCGCCGAGGTCAGCAACTACAAGCCGAAATCCGGCGCTGAAGCGTAAGGAACAGTCAGATGAAAAAAGACATCCATCCCGACTACCACTTCATCGACGTCAAGATGACCGACGGCACCGTGATCCAGATGCGGTCCACCTGGGGCAAAGAAGGCGACACCATGTCGCTCGACATCGACCCCACCGTGCACCCCGCATGGACCGGCGGTTCGTCGCGCCTGCTGGACGCCGGCGGCCGCGTGTCGAAGTTCAAGAACAAGTACGCCGGCCTGGGCTTCTGAGCCTTCCCCGGTTGACGAGATCGAACGCCGCCCCCCGGGGCGGCGTTCTGCGTTTGGGCCCGGCGAAAGCTCCTGCTGCGGACCTCGTTTCAGGCCCCGCGGCAGGCCCCTGTTCAGACCCTTGTTTAGGCCCTTGTTTAGGCCCTTGTTTAGGCCCTGCGACAGGTCAGGCCAAAACCGCGACCTCGGGCCGTGCCTCCGGGGCCACGCCCCACGGCTGCACGGCGCGGCGCGCGCCCCTGCCCTGCGCGTCAGCCATTCTTCTTTCCGGCCCGGTACGTTAAGCCGCTGACATGGCCCTGACTGTCCTCATCCTCGCCACCGCCCTGCTGACCGGGCTGCTGCTCTGGTCCCCCCGCCTGCGCCGTATCCCGGCCTGGACCGCGATGACCACGCCGCTGGCTTCGATCATCGGCTCGGGCTTCCTCGTCCTCGGTCCGGTGCTGGAGAATGCCTATGGACTCTGGGCGCCGCTGGTGATGGCCGGGCTCTGCCTCGCGGCCTATGGCTTCGGCGCCGCCGTGCGCCACAACATCGCCGAGATCGGCGACCAGCCCGCGCAGTCCCCGGCGCCGCGCCCCATCGCGGAAACGCGGGTCGAGACATGCGCCTCCGCCGCCCTCGCCTTCGCCTACATGATCTCGGTCGCCTACTACCTGAACCTGCTGGGCAGTTTCGCCACCTCGCTGACGCCCTTCGACACGCCCGGCGTCAGCCGCGGGGTGACCACGGCGGTCTTCCTGCTGATCCTCGTCACCGGCTGGACCCGGGGCTTCGCCCTGCTGGAGCGGATGGAATACGCCAGCGTGACGCTCAAGCTCGCGATCATCGCGGGGCTGCTGGCCGGGCTCACATGGTACGTGGGTGCCCGCGCCGCAGAGGGCGCGCTGCTGCTCAACCCCGTCACCACCTCCGGCTGGGGCGCGGTGACACTGGCCTTCGGGCTCCTCGTCACGGTGCAGGGCTTCGAGACCTCGCGCTACCTCGGCGCGGAATACGATGCCACGACCCGCATCCGCAGCATGCAATGGGCGCAGGCCCTCTCCACCGCGATCTACATGGTCTACATCGGCCTCATCGCCTATGCCTTCCCGCGCACCGGCGCCGCCGTGAGCGAGACGGCGATCATCGACATGATGGCGATCGTCGCGCCCGTGCTGCCGCTGATGCTGGTGGGGGCCGCGCTGGCGGCGCAGTTCTCCGCCGCGGTGGCGGACACCGGCGGCTCCGGCGGGCTGCTCGCGGAGCTCACGGGCAAGCGGCTTTCGCCCCGGCAGGGCTATGCGCTCCTCACCCTCGTCGGCCTTGCCCTGACGTGGAGCGCGGATGTCTTCCACATCATCTCCTACGCCTCGCGGGCCTTCGCGCTCTACTACACGCTGCAATGCACCCTCGCCGCCCTCTCCGCCCGGCGCCGCGGCCAGCGGGCGACAGCGGCGGGGGCCCTCGCCCTCGCGCTGCTCGGCGCCGCGATCACCCTCATGGGTCAGCCGGTCGAGGGCTGATCCCGTCGCGCCAATGCCACAGGGACGGGTTTTCCCGGCAACACCGCTTCCCTTGGGGACGGCCACAACATATGGTGGCGGGAAGAAATTGACCCGCGATAGCCGTCGGGGGAAGGATCGCGCATGGCACATATCATCGTCGTCGGAAACGAAAAGGGCGGAGCGGGTAAATCCACCGTCTCCATGCATGTGGCCACGGCGCTGGCCCGGATGGGCCACAAGATCGCCGCGCTGGACCTCGACCTGCGCCAGAAGACCGTGGGCCGCTACGTGACCAACCGCGTCGCCTACCTCGAGCGCGAAGGCATCACCCTGCCCTCGCCCAAGTACCACGATCTGCCGCAGGTAGAGCAATCGGCGCTGCGCCCCGGCGAGAACATCTATGACCACCGCCTCTCCGCCGCCGTTTCGGCGCTGGAGGCCGAGAACGACTTCATCCTGATCGACTGCCCCGGCTCGCACACCCGCCTGAGCCAGGTGGCGCATTCGCTCGCCGACACGCTGATCACGCCGCTGAACGACAGCTTCGTCGACTTCGACCTGCTGGCCCATGTGGACAACGACGGCGAGAAGATCCTCGGCCCCTCGGTCTACTCCGAGATGGTCTGGAACGCCCGCCAGCTGCGCGCGCAGGCCGGGCTCAAGCCGATCGACTGGGTCGTGCTGCGCAACCGCCTCGGCGCCCAGCAGATGGTCAACAAGAAGAAGATGGAAGACGCCCTTGCGCGGCTCTCCAAGCGGATCGGCTTCCGCCTCGCCCCCGGCTTCTCCGAGCGGGTCATCTTCCGCGAGCTCTTCCCGCGCGGGCTGACCCTGCTCGACCTCAAGGACGTGGGCGTCCAGCAGCTCAACATCTCCAACATCGCCGCCCGCCAGGAACTGCGTGACCTGATCAAGGCCCTCGACCTGCCCGGCGTCACCGTCGACTTCTGAGCCTTCATCTTTCCTGAAATACTCCGGGGGAGTCGCACAGCGACGGGGGCAGCGCCCCCACCGCCCCCGAGGCGCGCGCCTCCCTAACGGCGCCCCCCGGAATTTTCCAAAATTCCGGTCCGGAAAATTCGAATTTTCCGGGGACCACCGCCTGCAACAGACCTCCTGCCCCTCCGCATCGCCGCCAAAATTCTTCGAAGACTCTTGGGTAGAATCTTGGGAAGAACTTTCGAAAAATCTTCCTCTCCCGGCCGCACCGCCAGCGTGCTACCCAAACCCGGTCAGGACAGGAAGGACGCGATGCGCTGGACAGATTTTCCGAAGTGGGGCCGATGGATGGCCGACTGGGCCGCGGGCTATCACGCGGGCCTGCGCGATCGCCCCGTGCGCGCCCGCTCCACCCCCGGTGCCGTGCTGGCCGCCCTGCCCGCCCATGCCCCCGAGGCGCCCGAGCCCATGGAGCAGGTGATCGCGGACTTCGAATCCCTCGTCGTTCCCGGCATCACCCATTGGCAGCACCCCCGGTTCTTCGCCTACTTCCCCTCCAACGCCTCCCCGGCCGCGGTGCTGGCCGACACGCTGATCGCGGCCATGTCGCCGCAATGCATGCTCTGGCAGACCTCCCCGGCCGCGACCGAGATGGAAACCCGGATGATGGAGTGGCTGCGCGATGCCATCGCCCTGCCCGAAAGTTTCCATGGGGTCATACAGGACAGCGCCTCCTCCGCCACGCTGGCCGCCGTGCTGGTCATGCGCGAGCGTGCGTTGAACTGGGCCGGCAACCAGCAGGGGCTCAGCGCCCATGCCCCGGTGCGCATCTATTGCTCGGGCGAGGTCCACACCTCCGTCGACCGGGCGATCTGGGTCGCGGGTATCGGCTCGGACAACCTGCGCCGCATCCCGACGCAGGGCCCGACCCGCGCCATGGACCCCGCCGCCCTGCGCGCCGCCATCGCCGAGGACCGCGCGGCCGGCCTGATCCCCGCGGGCATCATCGGCTCGACCGGGGGCACCTCCACCGGCGGCTCCGATGACATCGCGGCCCTTGCCGACATCGCCGAGGCCGAGGGCCTGTTCCTCCACGTGGACGCCGCATGGGCGGGCTCGGCCATGATCTGCGAGGAGTTCCGCCCCCTCTGGGCCGGGGTGGAGCGCGCCGACTCGGTCGTCTTCAATCCGCACAAGTGGCTGGGCGTGCAGTTCGACTGCTCGGCCCATTTCATCCGCTCGCCGGAGGACCTGACCCGCACGCTGGCCTACCGGCCCGAGTTCCTCAAGACCCACGGCGCGGACGGGATCATCAATTATTCCGAGTGGTCGGTGCCGCTGGGACGGCGCTTCCGGGCGCTGAAGCTGTGGTTCCTGCTACGCGCCTACGGGCTGGAGGCCCTGCGCGCCATGATCCGCAACCACGTCACCTGGTCGCAGGCGCTCTGCGAGGGGCTGCGGAGCGAGGCGGATTTCACCATCGTGACCGAGCCGGTGCTCTCGCTCTTCACCTTCCGCTACACGCCGGAGGGCGCAGACGATCTCGACGCGCTGAACCAGCGGCTGGTGCAGGCGATCAACGACGACGGGCGGATCTACCTGACGCAGACACAGGTGGCGGATGGCATCGCGCTCCGCTTCCAGGCCGGGCAATGGGATTGCACCGAGGCGGACGTGATCCTCGCCGGTGAGGTGATCCGCGAGATCGCGCGGGGGCTGTGACGCCGGGCGGGCGGTTAGCGGCGCTGCACGGTGGAGGCCCCCCCGAGGTGTCCTCCATCGCCTCTTCCTCAGGAACTGGCGCGACATCCACTCGCTACCTCCCTGCCCCGAAGCGCGGAGCCGCGCATTGCCGGCGCGCGCGGAGGCGATCCGGACCTCTATGGCGAGCAGTTTATCCCAGCCCGGCATATCGTGTCCCGTCAAGGGACCGCCCAGCCTCGCCAAATCGCCGCCGCGTGGGGGCCTGCCTGCGATGCGCGGCGGCCTGCGGCCTTGTCTCGCGCCGGGTGGAGGTCGAAGCCGTTTGGGGCCATTAACCAACTTCACATGAGAAAGGCCGCCCTATCCGGGCGGTCTTTCCAATTCATAGGGCGACCCAGCCTCGCCCCCGCGATCACCCGATCCGCACCAGGTGATTGTCCCACTGCATCTCGGAGGCGGCCTGCCAGTCGCTGCGCCCGCTGCCGGTGTCATAGCCGATCACATGGCCGATGCCCGAGGTGATGACGAAGCCCCCGGCCCCGCAGGAGAGCCCGCAGGCATCCGCCTCGGCCACCTGCTCCACCAGCTCACCCGTCGCCGTGTCGAAGATCTGCACCAGCCCGCCCCGGGGCGAGGAGATCGCCGCGCGGGTCCCCGCGGCATCCATGGCGACGGAACCCGCGTAGCCCTGCATCGCGTCATGCATCGGCCCCTCGGCCATGGCCAGCAGGGGCTCTTGCCCCTCGCGGTGCAGCCCCAGCAGCGCGGGTGCCTCGTATTCGTCGCCCTGCCACTGCATCGCGAAGGCCACCAGACCGTCGTCCGACAGCGCGAGGTGGCGGATCGAGTTCAGGTGCATCTCCTCCGGCAGCTCCATCTGGCTGCGGATCGAGCCGGCGGCGCTCATGTAGGTCAGGTTCGGGCGCATCACCGGCAGGTTCAGCTTGGCCCGGCCCGCGTCGGGGTGGGTCTCGATCCCGCCGTTCGCCACCACGAAGGACCCGTCCGGCAGGCGCAGGATGTCATGCGGCCCCACTCCGCCCGAGGGCACCTCGTCCACGCGGCTATAGCCGGAGGCCACGTCCCAGACACCGATCACGCCCTGCCCGGCCTCGTAGTCGTTCTCGGGTGTGAAAAGCAGCGCGCCATCGTCGGAAAACGCACCGTGGCCGTAGAAATGCCGCCCCTCGGGGCTGTCCAGCCGGGCCGCGATCCGGCCCGAGCGGCAATCGACCACCAGGGCGAAGGTGCCCGGACGGCGGGCAAAAGCCACGGCCTCGGGGCGGGTCGGATGGGCGGCGGCGGCGTGGCCGCGCGCGGGCAGCGGCTGCTGGAAGAGCACCTGCCCCCGGGCGTCCAGACCACAGAGGCGATAGGCCCCGTCGGGCGCGCGGGCGGCGGAGAGGAAGGCGGGATCACCCGCCTCGGCCCAGGTGGGCGTGGGCAATGCGCCCGCGGCCAGCATCCCGGCCAGGAAGGTCCGGCGAGAGGTCATGTCAGTCTCCATCCAGGGCGTTGAAGCCGGCGCTCACGCCAAGGCGCGCGCCGACATTGGCCGCCTCCTGCTGGCGGATATGGTCGACCGCCTGTTGCAGGATCTCGACCCGCAGCCGGCCAGAGGGATCGTCCACCCCCGCGAAGACCGGATCGTCCAGACCGGCGGCGAGGTCCTGCGCGGTCTGGAAGCCCTCGTCCACCTGCGCGCGCAGCTCTGCATCATCGCCCGAAAGCCGCTCGGCCAGATCGCGAAGCGCGGCGAGCGACAGTTCCACATGGCGCAGCGAGCGGCCGGAGCGGCGGGCCTCGGCCCGGGTGGCGCGGGGGCGGTCGAAGGTGCCCATGGGCCGTCCGAGGCGGGTGTCCGAGGTGAATTGCAGCCCCTGCGACAGGGCGCCGAAGAGCTCTCCCAGCACTTCCTCCTCGTCCCGGTAGGGGCCGGAGGGCGGAGGCAGCAGGTAGCCCGCCCAAGTCTCGTGCCAGTCGGTCGCGATCGCCAGCGTGGTGCGCTCGATGTCGCCGGTCATGGCGCGGATCAGGGCACAGCGGTACGCCGGCGTGCCCATCTCGGCGAACTGGTCGTCGTAGAGCATGTATTCCAGCGCGTAGAAGCCCTGCGCCGCGATGGAGACCTGCGCGAAGTCCTCGGCGCTCTCGACCGCCGGGTCGCTGTCGGCGATCAGCGCCGAGAGCGCCTTGGGCGTGGCGCCCCGGCTGTCGGGCCAGAAGGCCAGCGAGAAGGCACGGTTGTCGGCCTCCGTCGGACCGAAGCGCAGGTGGCTGGCGGAAATCCACGCATCGAAGGCCGCGCCCCATGCCTCTTGCAGGGCGGGCCCGGGGGTGCAATCGGCCAGCGCCGCCGCATCCAGCGCCTCGGAGGTCCCGGCGAGCGCATCGAAACGCGGCAGGATGTGGTTCTCGACCACGTCGGTCACCGTCGCGTCGAACTCTCCGGCCTGCCCTGCCCCCGGCGGCATCAGGACGAAGGCCAGAGGGATCAGGGCGGTGCGGAGGGTATGTCGCATCAAAGGCTCTCCAGGAAGCGGATCAGGGCGGCGCGGTCGGGTGCGGGCATCGAGACGACGGCATCGCGGGCGGCCTGCGCCTCGCCTCCATGCCACAGGACGGCCTCGAGAATCGAGCGGGCCCGCCCGTCATGCAGGAAATAGGTGTGGCCCGACACCCGTTCGGTCAGACCGATCCCCCAGAGGGGCGCGGTGCGCCATTCACGACCCGTGGCGCGGGCCTCGGGGCGGTCGTCGGCCAGCCCCTCGCCCATGTCGTGCAGCAGGAGGTCGGAATAGGGCCAGATCAACTGGAAGCTCTGCTCCGGGCGGCCCTGCATCCGGTGGGTCACGAATTTCGGCACGTGGCAGGACTGGCAGTTGACGGAGTAGAAGACCTCCTTGCCGCGCAGCACCTGCGGGTCGTCCAGATCGACCCGTTCCGGCACGGCGAGGTTGCGGGAGTAGAAGGTCACGAGGTCGAGGCCGACCTCATCGATCTCGTAGCCGCCCTTGTCCATGTCGCGCCCGTCGGGCGCCTCGCGGCAGCCCGCCTGCAGGTCGGTGCATTCGCCATAGGCCCCGGTGAAGAGCGGGTTGGAAATGCCGATGTCGCCGTCGAAGGCGGCGGCGGACTGGTGACGGATCGTGGGCGCGCCGGCCTTGAGGCCGAAGCGGCCCAGCATCGGCACATCGAATTCGACGGAGCGCACGACGTTGGCCCGGCCCGAGATGCCATCGCCATCGGCATCGTCCGGGTCCGCATGGGCAAGGATGTCCTCGACCGGGATCGCCTCCAGCAGGCCAAGGCCGATCATCTGCGGCGCAACCCGGGGGCTGAGCATGACGTCCGCGGCCATCGGGCCATAGCCGAGGTCCTCGACCCGGTAGGTCGGCTTGCGCAGGCTGGCGGTCTCGCCGTCCGACAGGGTGACCGGGATTTCCTCGTAGTCGATCCGCATCTGCCCTTCGGCGGGCAGCCCGGCGAGGGAGAAGTCCTGCAGCTGGGTGCCGTAGTGCGGCTCGGGCGCGGTGGCGATGAAGTCCTCGATCTCGGCCTCTTCCGGCCCGCCGGGAACCGAGACGCGCAGGAACATCGAGATATTGCTGTCGGTCGGCCCCTCGGGCGGGTGGCCGCGGCCGTCCTTCAGGTGGCACCGCTGGCAGGAGCGCGCGTTGTAGAGCGGCCCCAACCCGTCGGAGGCCAGCGTCGACGAGGGTGCAGACACCCAGATTTTCTTGAACAGCCCGTTGCCGACCTTGAAGTCGAGCTCGCCCTCGAAGCTGATGTTGCCGGAGGGCTGCGAGAAGGCATCGGCGTTCTGGCGCAGGCGCACGGAAGCGGCGCCGCCGGGCAGCGCCTCGAATGTCTCGGGCTTCGAGAAATCCGTGGTGGGCGCCGTCACCTCCGCGATGCGGGCGAGTTCATCCTCGCTGCGCGGCTGGATGTCGAGGTGCAGGTCCTCGAGCGTGACGCCTGCGGCGACGGTCGCCGCGTCCTTGGCATGGGCCCCCGCCCCGCCGGTGACGGCAAGGGCGGCGGCAAACGTGGCGACAAGCGCGGAAGGCTTACTCGGCTTCGTCCATCGTGGAGGCATTGAGCTGGGCATATTTCTCGGGGCCGATCTTCTCCAGCAGGTCCAGCTGGGTTTCGAGGAAGTCGATATGCCCTTCCTCGTCCATCAGCAACTCTTCGAAGAGCTTCATGGACACGTAGTCACCGGCCGTGTTGCAGTATTCGCGGGCTTCCTTGTAGAGCGCGGCGGCCTCCTGCTCGGCGGCGAGGTCGGCTTCCAGCGTCTCCTTGGGGGTCTGCCCGATGCGGAGCGGGTCGAGTTTCTGAAGGTTCGGATGCCCTTCAAGGAAGAGGATGCGCTGGATCAGCTTGTCCGCGTGGTTCATCTCCTCGATGCTTTCCTCGCGGCTCTTGCTGGCCATGTGGCCGAGGCCCCAGTCGTCCTGCAGGCGGTAGTGCAGCCAGTATTGGCTGACCGCGGTCAGTTCACTTCTGAGCGCCGTGTTGAGATACTCGATAACCTTCTGATCGCCCTTCATCGGAGGTCTCCTGTGTCGCCGGGGTCCGCAGACCACGCAGTTGCATTGGAACCTCAAAGTTGTCGTTCTTGCGCATGGTTGCAAGGAAAAGCGGCATGCATCCGCCGCAATCCGCCGCCTTGCCGAGGGCACGGTAGACCTTGCCCGGCGTCACGATGGTGGTTTCATCGGCGGCGCGCATCCAGTCGATGGCGGCGTCGATGTCCTTGTCGGAGATGTTCTGGCAGTGGCAGACGATCATGGCTGCGATCCAATGACATTCGTGGCTCTTGGGGAAGGCGCGGGCCCGTGGGGCCCGCACCGGAATTCAGGACCCGGCGCAGAGCGCCAGAGGTCTGGGTCCGGCGCAGAGCGCCGGGGGCGCGTCACTGGAAGACCGCGCCGGGGTTGTCGAGGCTGTCGGAGCCTTCGAACTCGATGGCGTCGGCGCCAAGGGCCACCACCACGCGCTCGATGGTCTGGGTCTGGTCCACGAGGCCGTCGACCCCGCCCATGATGAGCGCCTCGCCGCCCGCGTTGCCGCGTTCCAGCATCTGGTCGTAGGAGAAGCCCGCCTCGGCCGCGGTCTTGATCTGGCCAAGCGCGCGCATGGTGTTGGCCAGCTTCATCTTCATCTCGGCGTCGAGCTCCGGGTTCACCTCGGTGACGAGGTCGGAGAGCGAGGCGCCGGAAACGATGGAGCCATCCGCACGCACGTAGTTGCCGAGGTAGACGTTCTGGATGCCGAGACCGTCGTAGTAATGGCTGTTGTGGGTGTTGTCCGAGAAGCAGTCGTGCTCTTCCTCGGGGTCGTTCAGCATCAGGCCGAGACGCATCCGTTCGCCCGCCTGCTCGCCGTAGGAGAGCGAGCCCATGCCGGTGAGCATGGTCGAGATGCCGGCGTCCTCGTTCTCCATCACCGCGGCGCGGGCCTCGCCGCCCTCGGCCCACTGGCCGGCCATCCATTCGAGGTCGGACACCAGCAGGTCGGTCACCGCGGTCAGGTAGGCGCCGCGCCGGTCGCAGTTGCCGTTGGTGCAGGCCTCGCCCGCGGCGTAGTCGGTGAAGGGCCGGTTGCCCGCGCCGTGGGCGTGGCCGTTCAGGTCCTGACCCCAGAGCAGGAATTCGATGGCGTGGTAGCCGGAGGCGACGTTGGCCTCGACCCCGTCGGCCTCGTGCAGCGTCTCGCCGATCAGCTCGGGCGTTATCTCGGAGGCGTCCACCTCTTCGCCCGAGAGGGTGAAGGTCGGGTTGGCGATGACGTTCAGCGCGGCGAATTCATTCTCGTCCGTGGGTCCGCCATAGGTGGCATCCACGTAGTCGATCAGCCCCTCGTCCAGCGGCCAGGCGTTCACCTTGCCTTCCCAGTCGTCCACGATCGCATTGCCGAAGCGGAAGACCTCGGTCTGCTGGTAGGGCACGCGCGCGGCAAGCCATGCGGTCTTGGCGGCCTGCAGCGTCGCGTCCGAGGGATCGGCCACAAGGGCGGCAACCGCCTCCTGCAGGGCCTGCGCGGTGATCAGGCTGTCGCCGTAGGCGGCAGCCGCGATGTCGGCGTATGTGGTGAGAACCTCGGCCTTCTCCTGCGCCTGCGCGGCAGAGGCGAGCGACAGGGAGAGCGCGGTGGTGCTGAGGGCCGCGGCGGCAAGCTTGCTGAATGTCGTCATGGTCGGTCCTTGAACGAAAGGTCGGTGTCAGTGGAGGCGCGCGTCCGCCGGTCGGCGGGGCTGTCGCGCCATGCGGGTGAGGGCCAGTCCCAGCCCCTCGGCCAGGCCCAGCAGGCACGGCGCCATGTCGGGCCGGGCAATGAGGGTTGCAAACATCATGGCATCCTCGCGCGCGCCTTCGGCGGCGGCGGCGATGAAATGGCCGAAACAGGCCTCGTCCCCGCCGAGGCAGGTGCAGTTGAGGTGATGGCGCATCAGCGGGCGCCGGCCGTGGCTCTGGCAGAGCGCGCAGATCTCGTCGAGGGCGGCTGCCGCCTCTCCGCCGAGGTCGGGGCCGAGGGTGTCGATGAAATCGCGCAGGGTCTGCGCCCGGCTTTCCGGGCTGTGGCACCAGCCGCGCAGGCAGAGCACCGCGCCCGCCGCCACGGCATCGAGGTCGGTCAGCTGTCCGACCGAGGCCCCGCCGCGCGGCGCGGGTCCGCCACTGGACCGGTCGGAGGGCGACCGCAGCGTCATTTCGTCAGGATCAGCTTGCCCGCGCGGGTGATGCGCAGGGTGTAGACCTGATCCCCGAGGCGGATGAGCGCGAGACCATCGGGGCCCGTCAACTCCTCCGCGCTGTGAACGGGGCCGTCGAAGGCCGCCAGCGTCTGGGTCGCAACCGTATTGGTAGACATGGGTTCACTTTCCTCTCGTCCGATGCGCCCGGCTTCCCCATGGACCGGCCGAGGCGCGCGAGGGACGCGGCTCCGGTCAGGGGTGGCTGGCATGGGCCTATACCTGACAAAAGCACTCAGCTTCGTCAATCCGATTCTTTTGGTAGGGTATTGAGCGGGCGGGGACAGGCCGCGCCCTGCCCGTCTGAGGGCAGCCTGTGGACTGCAGGCAGAAATGGGGGGGGCAGGAATGGGGGGGCAAAAATGGGGGCTGTCTGCCCCCCTTGGCCCTGACGGGCCAATTCCCCCCGAGGATATTTTCGAAACGGAAATGGGGCGGGCGGCAGGAAAGGCCCGTGCCGGCTTCAGGCCTGCGGGGTGCAGGCGCCGCGGATCGCGTCGAGTTGCGCGTCGAGCGCGGGGCCGCTGGCGGGAAAGACACCGTCGAGGGCGGCGGTGCCGATGGTGAAGCCCGCCGCTCCGCAGGCCCGCAGGCGGGCGATCCGGTCCGGGCTGTCGATGGAGCCCGCGATGATCACCGGCTTCTCGGTCGCGGCGCAGACCGCCTCCATCATCGCCTCGACGTCGCCCGCAAAACGGTAGGCCAGCAGGTCGAGCCCGTGGACCCCGTCCATCTCGGCAAGGGCGCGGGCCGAGGCGACGATCGCTTCCGACGGCCCGTGCAGCACGCTGGGAATGCCCGTGACCCGGCCCGGGAAGGGGTAGTAGCGCAGCGCCGTGCCCGCGATCACCGGAAGCACGTCCTGCGCATGGGTCCCGCCCAGAAGGATGTCGACGCCGATCTCCACCGCCGCGCGGGCCGAGGCGATCTCGCTCTCGCGGTCCTCCGAGACGACCTCGAGGTAGCTGGTGGCCCCGCCGGCCCGGATGCGCCGTGCGAGTTCCGCCAGAGCGGGGATCGGCAGCCCCACGTCCTTGAAACCGATGTGCCGGAGCCCGTGGGCCAGCGCCACGTCGAGATGATGCGCGGCATCCTCGACGGTGCGGTCGTTGCGGGTGAGCATGAAGATGAAATCCATCACGCCTCCTCTGTCACGCGGCGGGCTGCGGCCAGTTGCACCGCGTAGCGCAGGGCGGTCACCATGCTGTCGGGCTCCGCCACCCCCTGCCCGGCGATGTCGAAGGCGGTGCCGTGATCGGGCGAGGTGCGCACGAAGGGCAGCCCCAGCGTGATGTTCACGCCGCTTTCCAGCCCCATGTATTTCACCGGGATCAGCCCCTGGTCGTGGTATTGGGCCACCACCACGTCGAAGCGGCCCTTGCGCGCCATCATGAAGACCGTGTCGCCCGGCCAGGGGCCCGAGGCGTCGATCCCCTCGGCCCGGGCAGCCTCGATGGCGGGGCTTATGATCTCGATCTCCTCGCGGCCGAAGAGCCCGCCCTCGCCCGCGTGGGGGTTGAGCCCGGCCACGGCCACCCGCGGAGCGGCAATGCCGAGCGCCTTGGCGCCCGCGTGGGCCAGACGGATCGCATCCATCTGAGCCGGGAAATCCGCCTGCTCGATGGCATCGCGCAGCGCAACATGGATCGTGACCAGCACGGTGCGGATCTCGTCATTGGCCAGCATCATGGCGACCTTGCCGGCGCCGCCGTAGGTCGCCAGCATCTCGGTATGGCCGGGGAATTTCACCCCCGCCGCGGAGAGCGCCTCCTTGTGGATCGGCGCCGTGACGATCCCGGCGACACGCCCCGCCCTGGCCAGATCGATGGCCGCGCGGATCGCGTCATAGGCCGCCTGCCCTGCCGCCGCGGCCACCGCACCATAGGCCGGTGCCGGCTGCTCCGGGGCGGTGTCGATCAGGCGCAAGGCGTTCTCCGGCGCCGGAGTCTCGGGCCCGGTCACAGGCTGGATGCGCCAGCCAGGCGCCACCAGAGCCAGGGCCCGCTCCAACGCGGCGCCGTGGCCCAGCACGACGGCGGGCGGCGCCCCGAGCGTGGTGAGCGCGCGGACGGTGATCTCGGGGCCGATCCCGGCGGGATCGCCGAGGGTGACGGCAAGAGGCGGGTGGAGGTGAGACTCGGTCATGGCAGGAGAGTAGCAGAGGCCGCCGCGCCGCACAGCCGGATCACGCGGGACGGGCGGAAATTCCTGCGGCGTCGTGGGCCGACGGGGGCTCGACCTGTTCGCACCGGCCCCTGCCGGTTCAAACCTGTCGCGGCATTCGGCCGATCTGCACTTGCTTGCCCGGGCCGAACAAGCGGTACTCGGTTTGCCACCGGGGGCATACGACGTCAGGGCCAGGCCGCGTCCCCGCGCCTTGTGCAGCGGACAGGCCCGCCTCTTAGGTGGCGTGGCGGAAAGTTTCCCTTGAAGGCGAGTTTCGCCTTGTAGTCCCCGCGCGCCCTTCGCTATACGCGTCGACGGAGACGTGGCCGAGTGGTCGAAGGCGCTCCCCTGCTAAGGGAGTAGGCCCGAAAGGGTCTCGTGGGTTCGAATCCCATCGTCTCCGCCATTAGGCATTGATTTTAGATGATAAAATCACCAGAATCCTGCGATACCCGCCTATAATACCCCCAACCCGAAAACGATTGGATGCGCCTCGCTGCAACACGGAGAGCATTGGCAATCCTAAGGGGAGCTTGGGTGACTGGCTCGGAAGGCTTTGCCTGTCTTAGCAGGTCCCTGGAGAACTCCAGCCTTGATACCTATCACGCAACATGACTCATCGCCACCGCTGCATGGACGGAGGTGGCGATGCGTGGATCGGACGAAGCGACGAGATCGCTGTTCAGCTATGTGGGCATCACCTTTGTTGGGCAATCAGATAGGCGCCGGAGCGCAAGTCCGGAAGCCGCCCGGAAGAATCCTGGGTCGCTGCCGGCCCACTCCGGACCTTCGCTAGGCTGGCCATCGCTGCGTCGCAGCTTCCCTAAACCGGCCATCGGCGACGACGTGCAGCATGCGCCTGACTGCGGCCGCTGCGCTGGGATTTTGATCCTGAGCCCATATCAAGGTGACGTCGAGATCGTAGGTCCTGTTCCTGAGCGTTCGAAAGACCGCGCCGGCTTCCGAACGCGCCATGACCTCGGGAATGATGGCAACCCCAAGTCCCGCAGCAACGAAGCCCACGGTCATCGAGGGGTTGCTGACGGTCCGGTAGGACGCCGGCCAATACCCCAAGACGCCCGCTGTCAGAGACAGGCCGGAAATATCATCTGGCCCGGCGAATCCAATGAATGTCTCGCCGCGCAAGTCAACTGGCGAGACCTCCACTCCCGCAGCGAGGGGGTGATTTTCGGGCAGAACCACGATCGCTGACTGTGCGATCATCTCATGCATCGAAAGTCCGTCAGGTACGGTCAGTGAGGCGACCGTGGCCAGGGCCGCGTCGAGATCACCGCCGAGCACTGCGGCAGGGGCTTGTGCCGGATGGATCTCGACCGGTTCAACCAAGAGCTTTGGACTGGTCGCGCGAAACGACTGCATCACCGTTCTGAGGACACCGGAGTCAACCGCGCCCGACGAGATGCCAAGCCGAAGAGTGCCTACCATCCCCTGATGTGCCGCACGTGCAATGGACTGGGCCTGCTCGGCATGGTGTAGACAGAGGCGGGCCTCCTGCCGAAACAGGTCACCAGCGTGGGTGAGCGCGACCTTGCGCTTTGATCTGGCAAACAGCGCCACCCCCAATTCCTCTTCGAGCTTCTTGATCTGCATCGACAGGGCAGGCTGAACGATGTTCAGCCGTTCGGCTGCCAGCCCGAAATGCAGGGTTTCAGCGAGAACAGTGAAGTAGCGTAGCTGGCGAAGCTCCATAAATCAGTATCCGTGATCATTCTGTCAGAAATACCTATTATACCTGATTTGTCTTGCGCGATACCCACGGCTTGAAACGATCAAGTGCTTAGGAATCGGCATGAAACTGACACGCAGGACCTTCTTTCGAAACGCAGCGATCGGCGGGGCTGCCGCCGCTATCACTGGTGACGTCGCCCTTGCGGATGCACCGCTGGGGCAGATCCCCTTCGCGCAGGCCAATGGTCAACTGCCCGGCAGACCCGAACTCTATGCGCTGCGTGACGGAGAGGGCGAGCACCACCTGATCGGCGGTCATGTCGCGACGCTGATCGCGCGGCCCCAGGACACCGGTGGCGATTGCCAGGCCGCAGTCCTGACGGGGTCCATGGAGGCGGGCCTGCCGCTGCATCGCCATGACGATACCGAGGAGGCGCTGTATGTCATGGCCGGTCGGCTGGAACTTCATCTTGATGGCAAGGTCCACCTGCTGACTGCGGGGGACTACGCCTATGTTCCTGCGGGGACCGTCCACGGCTATCGCATGAAGAGCTGGCGCACGCGCATCCTCACCTGGTCCATCGGGGCAGGTCTTGCGGGATTTTACGAGGCGCTTGGTAGGCCGTTTTCACGTCCGGTCCAGCCCGACGCACCCGATCTGACGATCGCACAGGAACGCCTGGACGCCGCCGCACAGGTCGCAGATGTGACCTGGACCGGAGACCTGCCCGCGGCCGAGGCCGTCCTTGTGACCGAGCGTGGCGTACCCGGAGAGCGCCGCCCATACGTGCTCATGGAAGGCGAAGGGGAACGCTTGGTGGCTGCCGATCAGCTTTTCTCTTTCCTGCAGACATCCGCCTCGACGGACGGTTCATTCTTCTCGGTGATGACCGAGGGACCCGCCGGACAGCCGATCCCGTGGCACTACCACAAGCACCATACCGAGAACTTCTTCTGTCTCGAAGGCCGGATGACGCTGTGGGTCAACGGTCAGGAGTTGACCCTGCATCCCGGTGACTATTGCCAGGTGACGGCGGGCACCGTTCACAGCTATCGCCTGGACACACCCTATACCAAATTCTTCGGCTGGCTTGTCCCTGCGGTCTTCGAGCCGTTCTTCCGCTACATCGGGGACCCGACGGATATCCATGTCTTCCCGGTAGAGCCACCTGCATTCCGGTTCGATCGGGTCATGGCGCATATGGAAGAGCTGGATCTGAATGTTCTGGTGGTTCACGACTGACCGCAAGCACGGTAGGGGAAGAGCCCGCCTGAGAGGCGGGCTCTTCCCCTACCAGAACCAAATGCAGTTTGCGCGATGAAATTCTTATTGCACGCGCAGACGGGTTCGTTTCACCTGCCGTATCGGTTTGCGCGATCATGGACTAGAGTGGTCTCAAAGCGGTGATGAGGTGTTGCGGCAGGTCGCATACATGCCCCCGTTGCGCCGTAACTGTCGGCCCATTGCGGACGGTGGGCTGCCGCTGTCGCTGCATCGGCGCATTCCCGGAAGCGGCCATTCGTTCAGCCTCACAGCATAGTAGTGACCGCAACGGGCAGCAGAGGGCAGAAAGCAGGAGAGGCGCCGCTACGGCGGTTGATCATTTGTGCGCCAAACCGTTTGACGGACGGAGACCCGCTACCGAAGTCCTGACGCTAGCCGCGCTCAAAACGAAGTCTGAGCGAACCGCGCCCAACTACGGAAAACTGAGCCTGTGTTTCCCTGGCCATCGGGTTGGGAAGCTCAAAAACACACCACTTCTCAGGCGAAAAGACATGCGGAACATAGAGAATGCGATATCGTCTGCGGCCGGTGCGGGAGGCGGAACTGGCGACGCGGAGTTCGTTCGATGTCAGTTCAAACTCGCATCCGTCTTCCAAGGTGGACTTGACCTCGAACATCCAGTCCGCACTCGGCGTGCGGACCAGAAAATCGTAGCCAACTGAGTCGTCGCCTTCGCTGCCACCGAAGAACTGTGTTCTGTTCGCCGAGATCCAGCAATCCTCATCGACGGCGCCGGGAAACCGTCGCTTGAGATACTGGTAGGCCAGCCACTCACTGGCGACACCCATCGCGGTCTTCTGCGACTCGGTCAGTCGTGCGGCGCGCTGCCCCCGCGTGGCACCGCCGCTGTCGCCGCCATCGGACCCAGATCTACCCGACCCATCGATCGGCATCAGCCTCGTCCGCTGACGGCTACGCTCGAACCAGCTTTCGTCGGTTGCGAGAAAACTCTCGGCTATGCCCTGCATGTCAGTCGCGAAGGACGGATGCCCCGGATCAAGATCCTGTCCCGCGAACTGAATGATCCGTTTTTGACGATCTCGTTCTTGCTGCTCTCGAAGCTTCCGTTCCTGCTCCTCGCGCACAGCACTTTGGTCGAGACCGAGGCGCTCCGGATCAATCGTCGCAGGCATCCCCGACGGCCAAGCGCCGGTGCGCTGGCACAGAGCGGGCACGCGGTTCAACTTGACCAGTTCGAAATCAAGCAAGCAGGCATTCTCGAGCGTGCGGACAACCTCTTGAGCCTCTCCTGTCTCCCACACATCCGGAAGATCGACATGGGTCTTACGGCACCACGCCCCCAGCAAGGGTTTCGCTTGGTTCGCGAAGGCGCGAACGACTTTGCGGTTCTCGCTGATCATCTTCTCGTAGGGCGGAAGCTCCGCTTCCGGGATCTCTCCCAGCGCATCAGCAACGATCCGCTCCACATGCTCGACAACCGTCTGGCGGTCGAGTGTTTCGTAATCGAGAACCCACGCCGGATCGAACGGGATGAATTGAAGCTCGCGCCTTGAAAGGTAGGTCGAGAGCTCACGCCCGAACCGGTAGTCCTCAAGATGCAGGCGCCTCAGCAGGTCTCGGAGCCCTGGCGCCAATTCGCGCAGGTACGCCTCGAAGGTGGCCTGCAATTCCGCTTCGCTAGATAGGGTTTCTTCACCGAGCGACTGGAGAACCCGGTTGAACCTTCCGTACTCAAGCTCCAGCGTCGTCGCAAGCGAACGCCGGTCGGGACTTTTCTCGCAAGCGGCGAGCAGGTCGCCGGCGGCTGGGGATCTTTCCGAAAGATGCGTCTCCAGCCAACCCCGAAGGCTGAATTCCGCCCCTGCGTCCTCTGCGACTTCGCCAAGGGCTCGCGCCAGTTCGGCACCTTCGAAGTATGCGACAACGGGGACCATAAGGTGAAGGACGTGCGCCAGATCGGTCCGCATCCCCGCGCGCATGTCTTCGACGATTCCGATGTCACACCCAAGCGCCGTGGCGAGTTCGACATCGGAGGGGCGTTCGAGAGTGCCTTCGGGGCGTTCGACCGCCAGCCGGAGAAGCACCAACTCCAAGGAGCGTAGGCGCGTGTCGGTAAGCTTGGATATCTCGGAAGCAAGACCCTTCGCCAAGCGTGGCCAATCGAGAGATACGCCTTGCGTCAAGATAAGCGTCGGGCTGGCATCGTCCCGGAAGGCGTACCAGTCCATGCGGCCACCACCTGCCACCTCCTGTTCAGCCACCTTCAGTGAAATTGAACTACACCTCCGAACCCTGATCGCTCGGATCCCCTTGTCGAGAGTTGTATGCTGGATCCCTCGCTCAAGGTTCTCGCCCGCCACCTCGTTGGCGATCACCGCGACTTCCGGAAGCCAGTCTAGGCCCTGTGAAACCAGATAATCGTCATCGGCCCTGGGGACGAAAACCGAACCATCCACAAGCAGCCGGACGGAGTCTCGGTCCAGTTTCCTCGGCGAATAGCCGTCGATGTGTTTGAGACTCTCCTCGATGATATCGAGGTCAGCGTCCCCTACCTCAACTATGGCTAGGCCGGCGGCGGAAAGGGCTCGTGCCTCAAAGCCTTGTGCGTTGTCGACAAGTATCACCACGACGGGCTCGGCCTTGTCGCCCTCGATGTACGCTAGGTTTCCGGAACGATAAGCCGCCAGCGGAAGGTCAGATGGCAACGCCGCACCGCTCTCGGCCACTTCTCCCCAAGCCCGGCTGTATTGGCGTCGAAAGGTCGCCACATCACCTGACTGAAGGTTTCTGGCGGAGTTCGCCAGAGCGGCGAGGCGCAGCGGTGCTGTTTCTGGACTGGCCCAATCCAGAAGTCCAAGCGCATCGCCGAATGAGACCTTGGCGATCTCATCCCTCTCGAGCAGCATTCTCGCGTCGTCGGAAAGGCGCGGAATGAATGCCGGAACTCCTGGTCTCTTGATCCTTGATGCCCAGCACTGGTTAGGTGAAAGGAATACGCGTTCACCACGCAGTTCGCCTTGCAGCCAGGCCTCGGATCGCAGGAACGCGCCTACGGGGGTGACAACCCGACGCTCGTCCCAGTCACGCCGTGCACGACCAAAACGTCCAATTCGCGCAGAAAGCAACTTGCTGCCAAAAGACGAGAGGTGTTGAACAAGCAACTCATAAAATGCTTCGCGCAAATGCTCTGGCATCTCGTCGTATTCGTTCTGGCCTGGCATCCGCCACAACTCGCCCTCGAGCGCGTAATCGTCCGTATTGGGATGATAAAAGGTGGTCGCTCCCACGTGTCTTGTCCAGGCTTCTGCTAGGCCGTTCTTAAGATCTCCGCGGCGCAACAGGTTGTCCCAGTGTCCCGACGGCGACCCTCGCCGTCGAATTCTCGGCGCAATGGGTTTCAGGCCATCGGCAACATCAACGATCTCCAGAAACGTCACCCACTTCCGGGCTCCCGCATCGTTTCGGAACTCCCATTCGTCGAACGGCTTTAGAAGATGTTTCCTCGCTTGCTCACAGTCGTCGGAATATGCGGAAGCCTCGCTGAGGTAGGCTTCCAGACGTCTTCCGGTTTCAGTCCAGGATCCCGAAAACACGGCGTGGTTAGCTTGTGTCCAGCCTCCCACCGTCGGCACGTACAGGTCGGCACTTTTTATCGCTGCTTCCGCGCTCTTATCGGCCGCATCCCAGACGCGAAATGCCCAATCGAGCGCTTCCGATCGCCTCTTGTCACTTGGTGCCTTTCCAAGTGCGGAGCCTAGACCGGATAGCGCTTCGATTGGATCAAACTTCCGAATGAGCCCTGCGTCGGCGAACGCTTTCAGCACTTCGTCGGACAGAACAATCTTCTCATCAAAAAAACGATACCCTCTAGTCAGCGCAGACGGCGGCAACGGGATGTCACCTTTCCTGCGCTTGCCGATCTCACTTTCGCTGCGAACGTAGAGACCGTGTCGATCATCCGCATCATGTCCACCCGCCGAGCGCAGCTTCCCCGATCGGTCGATCAGGACTTCGACTCCGTCCAGACAATCCAAGTCAACCTCCGAAGTCTCGCAGAGGGTCGCCAAATCCTTATAGAACTTGGACCATGTCGCTGGCTTTGCGTCTCGGTCGACGAGAGTTCTCGCATAAATTGCAGACCACTCGGGGATTGTCTCAGGTGAAGGTAGACGGGAATACTGCCAGCCATACCGACCAAAACAGCTTCCTGCCATCTCGCGAAGCCGCTCCAAGCGCGAATTACTCAAATCGCTGGATGCCAGATGTACGCCGACGTGCTTAACGATCTCGCGCGGTTTCAAGAGTGCAAACTTGGCATCTGGCCAGATCGCAACCTTTTCGAGGGTCGACCATTTGTTGCCACTTTTGGTGGGAATAATCGGAATGACATTAAGCTGGCTCAAATTCAGACCAGCGTCCTTGACTGCAGCGTTGAGTTTTCGAGCACTGCCTCCGGTCCAAGCAATCAAGTCGAATACGCTGCGCCCGGGGATATCCAGTTGCTCTCGCACGATAGCCATAGCGCCGGCTACACATGACGTGGCGGCGGCGTCCATTAAGTGGCTGTTCAGTGGCAAGTCTAGATCGGTGTTGCGCCGGTCGATGTCCGCAAAGAATGGCGCGTCGATGTGCCCAAGGAGCGGCGAGCTGGCTTCGCTCCCCATCGGCAGAAAGTTGTAAAGTTGCCCTTCTAGGACTGCCGCCGTCGACAGCCCTACCGCGACCGAGACGTAGGGTTGGCCCTTCCACTCTATCCACCGCCTAAGAGCGGGGGCACGATCAATGCTGTCCCTTACGGCTGCAATGACAGGTTCCTTTTCCACTTCCTGTCGCACCAAGAGGAACCGACGTTGCTCTCCAACATCTACCTCCGAGATTTCCGGGCTGCCCGGTCCGCCACTCTCTAGCAGGACTTTCTGGCGTCTAGTCAGGCGCCGGCCACCAGTTCTCTTTCCTTCGATTTCGACATCGATCCGGACTTCCGCTATGCGATCGAGGAAAAGGAGAAGCGGATGCTCCAGGTTCGCGATCTCTTCGACCTGTTTGCGCACGAGGTTGACCGCTGAAGAGGATTGGAGAGGGGCGACAATTGTGGTCGCGTAGCCCATGTGCGCATAGCGTGCGATCTCGGACGGAATATCATCGAGAGGACGAGGAACCAGATATCGCGGAATTGTTCGGGAGATCCGATCCGCCTCATCCGCACTGACGCCCTCATCGCGCAACTCCGAGAGCATGATGTCTCGAATTTCATCCTGCCTCGCGAAGCGGAAGCAATAGCCGTCAAATGAATCAGAGGAGTGCTTCGGCAATCTTGAGTAGATTTGCACGTCTTCGGTAATTGCCTCGATGCTTCGAAACCCAAGCCCCTTGTTCCCGATTCCCTCACCGATCTCTTTTCCGCTGGTCGCAAGGTTGATGATCGCACTCATGTCGCGATCACGGAAACCCCGCCCGCGGTTTGCCACATAAAGACAGCCGTCTGTCTCAGAGTTCACAGTGAGCTTGATCGCAATCCCACCGTCTTCACCGACCGAGTGAGCGTCGTGTGCGTTCTGTATGAGTTCGAACAGGACGCGATCGCCGTATTCGGTACCGATAACTTCTCCAAGATTCTTGAGGCTCTCATAGACCTGCTGGCCCTTTCGATGAGCATCGAGGGCGTTCGAAAGAGCATTTCGCGCCTGCGTTCGTAGTGCTTCGGCAGGAGCAAGAGAAGTCAACTCGGTAGCAAATTTCAATTATTCGACCTCGTCTTTCTTTCAGCGAGTTATGGGGAAGGCGTCGTTCAAGAGTCGTACCTCGTGACTTTCGAAACTCCGAGACCGTTACCGCCCAACCGCAACAGTAAATGATATCTCTGTCTGATTCACATACTGAATATCTCCCAGCCATCCGTAACGCGAGTGCTTTGCGAACGGTGCAATCTCAACTGATCTGACGGACTGTGACGTGCACCAACTGTGGATAACACGCGTCCAAGGCCGGGCCGCGGATAGTCCACTTGCTGCGCTCGCCTGTCCGTTCAGTACAGCGCAGTCACGGTCCACTACCTGTGCCAAGAGGTAGACCGATGCGCGCGAGGAGGGGAGTTTGCCGCATCGTGCACGGATGACCGCTTCACTGCGCAGAGCAACTGTTGGAGCGTTAAGCAGTGAGGGTCCGTTCCCCGCCCTTCGTGTAGGATCCTAGCGTCATACCGCAGTTGGCGTGAACGGCAGGCAAGTGCTGTCTACGGACATCCGCTGCGCCTGGCACGAAGGGCGGATAGCGGTCGTTCGCTGCGGTAGCCACAACGCGCTCCGGAGGAAGTTAAAGAAGACATCCGCTGGAGATTGCTATAGCAACGCTTGGTGCAGGGATGGTGTTTTCGGTGTGCCTTCATTGTCGCAACCGCAATTGACCCAAGGATCACTCGGGCAGAGCTCTCTCGCACCGGGTTGTCCTAAATGTTCAAACCGAATAAGGTGAACTTCCTACGCGGCACCTTATGTTGTATATTTTCAGCTATTGAGCCCCAGTACTAGAAAATGTCACCTGATCAGTATCTCCGAAATATTCTAGCTCGAGAGCAAGTGGACACAGGTCCGTTTTCTCCAGTACGTTCCATCGCCACCACACTTACACCAATGCTCAACCGTTGGGGCAATGGCTACCTACTTGCCATTGAGCCAAGTGGCTCTTTCGCAAAAGGTACGGCAAACCGAAGTAGCACAGATATTGATCTCTTTCTGACCTTGTCGAGTAGTACGCCCGATACACTTGCGCAGATACGAAGCTCACTCGGGAACTGCCTCAATCAACATGGCTATCAGTACCGTGATCAAAACGTTTCTCTCGGTATCAACGTCGCCGGCAATCAGGTTGATTTGGTGCCAGGTAAACGTCAGGGCCAATATGGTACCGATCACAGCCTTTATCGAAAAAAGGCCAGCACTTGGACCAAAACCAATATTCAAACCCATATCAATCTGGTCCGAGGTAGCTGCCGCACAGAAGAAATCCGGGTTGTTAAGCTCTGGCGCGATCAATGGGACTTGGCCTTCCCATCAATCTACCTTGAGCTCGCTGCGCTGGAAGCACTGCATGGGAAACCAATCGGGCGACTGTCCGAAAACGTCGTCGATGTTTTGAGGTACTTCTCAGCTCGACTGACTGCCACACGTATCGTTGATCCGGCAAACACAAACAATGTGATATCTGATGATCTTTCAATCTCGGGCAAGCAAGCCGTTGCCGCTGCTGCGCAAAGAGCCTTGAACGGTAGCTGGGAGAGCTTGGTACGATGACTGAATGGTCGCTTCCCAAGCTCTTTGCCAGCCTGCATCGCAAAATCGATGCTGAACTGAGCGTAGCACGCGAAGCTCTCAATCACCCGGGAACTAAGGGCGACACCTCAGAAGCGATATGGATTGGCCTGCTGCAACAGTACCTTCCTGAGCGATACCGCGTCTGCAGCGCGCATATTGTCGACAGTGAAGGCGTTTTTAGCGATCAAATTGATATTGTTGTTTTTGACCGGCAATATTCGCCATTCGTTTTCGATTTTCTCGGCGCAAAAGTGGTTCCAGCGGAGAGTGTGTACGCCGTGTTTGAAGCGAAGCAATCTATCAATGCAGCGATGATCGACTACGCGAGAGACAAGGTGGCGACGGTTAGATCGCTTGTTAGAACAAGTATGCCTATCCCAACTGCCAACGGGCCTGCTGACCCCGTACCGCCGAAGCACATTCTTGGAGGGCTAGTTGCGCTGGAGAGTGATTGGAAAAATCCGCCGCTTGGTGATGCTCTTCAAGCAAAATTGAATTCTGATCAGAGCAAATTGAAAAGATTGGATCTCGGCTGTGTAGCAGCGCATGGCATTTTCACATTCGATGAAGAAGCTACGGCTCACAAGCGCATCGCATCGTCGTCGGCCACCACAAAATTTCTCTTTGAGTTGATCGCTCGATTGCAAACGCTCGGTACTGTGCCAATGATGGACGTACGTGCTTACAGCAAATGGCTCGATAGTTGACAGCCGCTGTTTCATGTCCGGATTGCATGCTGCGACTGCAGCATCCGGGTGTTCCGTTCAAGGCCGGCTTCGGGCCGAGGCTACCAGTTGCCTGTCAATGCACCCATCACGACTGCAAGCACAACCATCGCAATGATTGTGACGATGACAATGGACCTGTCTTCCTCGTGATAGAACATCGGGCCGCCGCATTTGGGACACGGTTTATTGTTGCCCATCTTTCGTCGGCTGATCCAGCCGCATTGGGAGCACACGTATTTGATTCCACTCATCTCGACATCCTAAGCTCATGATTCACGTGACGGTGGTGGTTGCTACTTGCGAGGTTGCACGATTGGCAGGAATCCGAAAGCCGCACAGTAGCATGGAGAGATCTCATCAACGGCGGCTTCGGGCCGTTTAGCGATCCGGGCCCCTTCGGGCGGAGACAGGACCTTCACTGCGCTCGGGAAGAGCGCCAGGGACGCTCAGTCAACAAACATGTTCTGCGTCTTTAGTGAAGGTAGGAATGCGTCTGCCTGCTCCTTTAAGTTCACTACTCTAGGCGGAAACTGGGCAGCGGGCGTGCGGTCAAGTTCTGTAGTTGAAACTGATCGATCACGACGAAGGGTAGCGACGTGTCTGGCGATCCGCCCGCCGCCCATCCATCGTAAGGCAGCGCCTCTCGGAAATCGGGTATCGAGCCTGGCTCTGCCGCGTTGGGCGACCAAGGCGTAACCTCTCCCCCCTTGAACGCGGCCCAGTCCGACAATATGCCGATATTATCCAGTTCACCCGGCGCACCCCATTGCGCAATCGCGTCGCCAACCACGCGCGCATTAAGTTCCAGCGTGGCCAGATCAGCGGGCACCGGGCCGCTTGCGCTGACATCAAGAATTGTCCCGTCGCTGGATTTCAGCGTCCGGGCGACGGCGGCGAATTTGGCCAAGGCCAGTTGTGCCTGTTCAGGCTCAGACAGGTTAACGCGAGAGACCGAGACCGGTTGCAGTTCGATCACAGGTTTAACGCTGCAAGTTAGCTCCACCGAAACGTCATCAGTGCATTCAGTGCGATAGGTGACGACCTGGCGCAATTCCCAATCCGCACCGAACGTGCTTACCGCCCAATACATCACCTTGGCGCGCCACGTTTCCACACCGTTGGCCAACATCCCATAGTAGAAATTCCGGTGAGTATCATGCGCGGTGCGCTCTCGCGTGACCACGTAATGGTCATGGATCACCGACGCCTTGAGGTATTTCCCGGAGAACGGTCCACCGATAAAGGACCAGAACGTTGGCGGAATAGAGGCTCCGTTGACTCGAGTTTGTGCGGGGGCTTCCCAGCGCAGGCCATTAGGGTCGTCGAAAAAAAATCGGTTGGTGAGCTCGAATTCCTGCCAGGGATCTCCGTCGTAGAACGTGCCATGCGGGCCATCGGAAAATTTGCCCCAATAGGTTTCTCCGACAGCGACCTGCGCGGCGCACATGACGCAGGTCGAAAGAAAAATTAGATGCTTCATCTCACTTCACCAAGCGGCCTGCCGTTGGAGAGGACGGTCGCCTGAGTCTGCCTGCTGATCAAGCTCTAATCGCCCCGCGCGGTGCTCATGCTCGACGAGATCTCCGAAGATGTTAGGTTTCCCGCCCGTTCGACAAGCCCTATTGTCTCGTGACCGAGAAGCTTCGCAATGTCGGCTTAGGGCTGTAACACCGGTCGTCCGCCGCACTTGGCGCGAAGGTCGGCTCTGGGCCGTCCACGCCCCGCGGATCCGGCTCACTTGGGCGAGGAGCCTGCCGCGCTGCTGCATGGCCGCTTGGAGCCCAGTTAGGAAGTTGCTGCGTTGCGGCTTATGTCTAGTTTAGCTTAATTATCCTTGACGGGTAAACGGGAGCCACCACAACTATCTATGTTAAGGCGCGTGGACCTTGGCCTGCACCCTCTCCAAAAGGTCCATACAGAAGCTATGCGCTCCGGTTACCAATGGTTGCGGCAAAATATCGATCTTTCTTAACTCTTGCCCCTTGAGACCGGAAAACTGCCCAGATTGGGACATCGTTTCAGACACTTTTCCGGCGTGCTTTATGGCATTATTGACCAGCCTGCACAAATTGGCATCATCATAAGCAGGAAAGCCCGTAAATTGAATGCCAATTCTGCCAAATTGGTCCAAGAATTGATCCCAGCGAAAATTTGTAGAGCTAGGAGTCGTTCCGCTCAAGGCTCTTAAAAAGGCAGAATAGGCTTCACCCATCGTGCTTTCGACAAGTATCCAGCTGTTAACAACAATTGATCGCGAAGAAGTCCGACTTATTTGCGCCATCATCGTGTCCTCGGCCAGAACTGTTTCGCGAAACCTTGATGCCATGAGGTCACTTATTTCACCAGCAACAGTATCGTCTCGCTTTTGACAGTCATCCACCCTTTCTTGGATTGAACGGTCTCTCTCAACAAGGGTCTGTCTAAGCATTTCGTAGGCGACAACAAGGTCATGAAATTCCCAATGTATGCGAGAGGCAATTTCCACAAGTTCTGGAGATGTAACCCGGGCCATCGCCACAAAGTTGTCTGGTGCATCTGCGTCTATCCAAGGAAACGTTACGGGCGGAAATACGAGCATTATAAATATCCTAAGCGTTTGTCAGCACTGACTTAAGTGGAGACTGTTTTATCGACGACAGATTTACAAGCAGACATTGCCCTCACCGTTGCGAACGGCAGGAAAGTTCGCTGAGCCGACCTTCAGCCTCCGAAAATGCTGCGCATGGACGAATGGCCGGTATAGGGAAGCCGCACCGCGGCGATCGGCCAGGGACTGAACGGCAGCTCTGGGCCGCTAGCGACGGAGCGGCCCCTCGCGCTCAGATTTCCACCGACTCTGCGATCGCGAGTGCATCCTCCAGTTCGACGCCGAGGTAGCGCACGGTGCTGTCCATCTTCGTGTGGCCAAGCAATAGCTGCACTGCTCTAAGATTGCCGGTCTTCCGATAAATCTGCGCAACCTTGGTGCGACGCATGGAGTGGGTGCCGTAGGCGCTAGGCTCTAGACCGATGGAGACCACCCAGTCCCGGACGAGGCGAGCATACTGCCGCGTCGAAATGTGCAGCCGCTCGTGGAACCGTCCCGGCCAGAGATGCTCCGACCCAACCATGAGCGGGGATTTGAGCCAGGCTTCAATTGCTTTCCGGGTTCCTTCGGTAATCTCGAAGCTCACCGGCCTGCTTGTCTTGCTCTGGACAATCGCAGCGCGGTGCTTGACCTGCCCCGCAGCGTAGACATCGGTGACCTTGAGCCGCACCAAGTCGCAACCACGCAGCTTGCTATCGATGGCGAGGTTGAAGAGCGCCAGTTCTCGGGTCCGATGGGCGATCTCCAGTCGGACTCGGATCGCCCAGACATGCTTCGGTTGCAGCGGCCGTTTCTGGCCAACTATGCGCCCTTTGTTCCAAGCGGGACGGCAGGCAAGGATTGCTGGTAGGTTGGCGGTAGACATAGCGGTTCCTCCACTCCGCCGGTCCCACCACGTCTTCGGCGCTTCGCCGACGACCAACTTTACCATCGATCTGCGGCGAAAGTCAGCTTCCGAGCCAGTTTACCAGATGCCGCCGCGCATTATCTGACAGCTGCAGAAAGGCTGTGCTGCTAGTCACGGCCCACACCGGACATCCGCAACCTCCATCGACGCTGCGATGCAGCTTCCCCAAACTGGCCCTTCGAAGCATCGCACGGAAGGGTTAGGCCGAGAGAAATCGGCAAGGCGCGGGTTTCACGAGTTGTATCACAGGATCAGATAATCGTGATTTCCAAATCCAAACCGAGTGCTTTGGAGATTTGCTCTAAATTGCGCTTTTTTTGATCAGTACTGCTGTGGGTCTTTATGAAATATGGAGGAACCTCAACGTCACTATACTTTTTTGATTTCTCCTTGGCCGCAATGTTCTCCCCATTCACCAGAACCCCAACACTGGCCACCCGCTCGCACCCAATACGTTCGATCACTTTTGCAAGCGTTTGCGCGGCTGTTTTCTCAGCCAAGGTTGATCCATCATCGAATTTCACCAAGAGCCTCGTTCGAGAGGCTTTGGATGCAGAGAGAATTGTACGTGCGGTTTGGAGTTCTTTCTCGACATCATCTTCAGCGGCATCGTCGGAGAAGGTCTCAATCCATTCGTTGGCCAAGGTCTCGACCCGGTCACAAAACGCTCGAAGCGCCCTGCCGCGATCCGTCAATATCCTCGCTTCCTCGTAACGTGATTCTCGAAACAGTTCGCTGCCTTGAGTGTTGAGGTCCTCGACTGCGGTCTCCAGTTCGAGTTTCATCAATTCGAAAGCCGTTGAAACGCTACTCATTTGATTTCTCGCATGTAATTTTCCTCGGCTGCGCACGCTGCGAAGTTACAAGAGGTCCAGTTCGTCGCCATGCTATTCTCGTCCAACGCTATCTTCCCATGTGTAGTTCGCGCAAGGCTCTGGATCTGTAAGCACTTTGCGCAGGTGCGAAACCCAGTACCGGGATGGTACAGGAGCACATCATCAACCACGATTCATGGAGATCCCGGCCCCGAACTGACGTTCACGCCGCGCTCAATTGATTACCGGTTTCGCTAATCGCTTCCTGTCGGACTAGGCACAGCGAAGTAGTACTCTCAGCCCAATGGGAAATATTGAAAAATCCGTATGGAATTGGGCCAGAAAGCCGAATGCAATCCTCAACGAGGATTCAAAACTGCGTCGAGCGCAAGCTCAAGCTTCTGGGTCGTAATAGAGGCCGATAACCTTATGTCTGACATTGTATGTCAGGCCGCTAACTTTATGAGTGTGAGATGACCGGAAATAGCCAGGCTGTATCGGTTCGCATGTTACGGAAAACTTCGGATTAGAAAGACGTTTGAGCCAAGCCGCAAGAACATCCTGAGCAGGTTTCTTGGTGTAGCAGTAGATCAAGACTTCTCCGTTGGTCTTACCCACACCACCACAGCTATACCTAGTGGTAAGCTGCTTGAAGCCCTTAAATATCCACGCATAAGAAGAATGGACCTTCGCTTCGCACAGCCACTCAAAACCTGTGCGATCCCAAACCTTAATATCAGGATGCCCGGAGGTATCCGCATCATGCGATGCGCTGAACCCATGATCGTGCAACTTATCCACTATATGTACCGTCAAGACATCTTCGTCTTTACTCTGGTGATACATTCTGTTGCTGGCCATGCTCGAGCACACAAGATCAATTGCTCTCTCTACACAAAGAACTTTAACTGCGTGATCGCTTGCCGCATCGAGCTCCATCGCTAAAGCGCTCAGTGGAGCTATTCGCCGAAGATCTCTAATGGAGAAGAAGCCCGTCAATTGTCTGAAATACCCTCTGATACAGCATAGTAAAATTCGGTGTACTTCGAGGCTTCACGAATTATTTCCCCAGTAATAGGGTGCGGAACGGAATCGTCTCGGAGAATCTCATCGATGTCATCCGGCTCCAAATCAAACTCGACTTCATTGAAGTGAAGACATGCAGCGACGCTTAGCAAGGGGGGGGCGATATTGGCCAGAATATTTAGAGCAGCAAGCAACTCACCATCGACATCATCCTTGCCTGCGACGACCGACAGCCTTTTCAGGCTCAGATGCTTGGCATTTTGGATGCCGACCGCCTCCACGTATGCAGTAATCTTTTCACAAACATGCAAAGAAGGATGGTTTCCCCATCGGGATACCAAACTCGCCCTTACGTCGCCTATGGTCGATGACCTCTCCATCATTGGCGCAGCTTACCACACCTAGGGAACTTGGCCATCTATCATATTCCCATGTGCTTCAGTAGCTTATCCCTGATGAAGTTATACTGAGCGCTTTCCAGACAGTTTCGCATAGCCACCCCGGTAATCCTTCCGGTACCGCCGCCGCGCGTAGTGGAAGCCAGCGTTAACTCAGGGCTGATATAGATATTCTCATCTGCAGGAACAGGCCATTGCACACTGATGCGGAAAGGCGTGATGGGGCTGGGCGCCTCTCCATCCAAGGAGGTCTTCATCAGCGCCTCGATCCCCGCCTTATGGAATAGCTCGTCCCTAAGGCAGGTAAATCCGCCTCTAGCTTGCCTCATCCGTTCATTCTTAACGGAGTTTGTTATAGTTATAAATCCGAACTCCACCACATTGCCCTCACCCTTCTCCTCGTAAATGCTGCTAATTGCAGGCATGAAATCAATAGGAGTCGCGGGGAGAGACATCCCGATCTCTTCACTTATCTTATCGCGGATCGCGGCGTGCAGTCGATGAGCCACATCTTCATGCATGCCGTCCGGGAAATCAACTCGGATGTCAATTATATCTAGGTCACTCGGCAGCCAAACGACATGGAACAACTGAGTTCTCTCGATCTTCAGGCCGTAAATCTCGGAGAAGCTTCTCAAGAATTCATCTTTGCTATCGCCGTCGGGCAGCCAATCTTGAATCGAAATCTCCTCTCGCTTGGAGATGGTTAGCTTACTGCATAGAACAACTCCGATTCCGTCATCTGTTTGTTCTACGCTGACAATTTTCAACTCATCTTCTGCATCCTTGAGCTCCTCCCCATCGAGGGGAAAAGGATAGGCGTCACGAAAGTCGCTCTGCTCCACTTCTATTGTTGTGAAAGCATTTCTCAACGCCTCTGACGCATCATCCAGTGGGTAGAACTTAGAGAATTTCTCACCTACCAGCAGATGTTCCGAATACAAACGTTCCAATTCTTGGATGCTCACACCCTCTAGCCCGCCAGTTGCAGCAGCCTCTTCGGTGTTGTGCCAGCCCCTGCGTGGGCGCCCGCCGGAAATGTGAATTGCCTTAGACGCTACATGCCGCCAAGGCATCCGATGCATTGCCCTCAGAAGGGTCTCAATAGTCACAAATCAAATCCGTTTCTTGTGCGCAGCCAACTCTGAACAACTGAAAACGATTCCGCAATGGGCAAACCTGAAGCTTGTTGCCTTGCTACGTGCAAGAGAGGATTGATGATACGGCCGCTTCTAGGGCAGCCACCTAGCATGTGTGTTCATCGGAAACGGCTGCACTGACTAGCCGACAGCGGATCGTACAGAGTGCCTGCTCTGTGCAAAGCTGCCGTTGGTCCACGGCGCAGCGAACGACCGCTTCCCGCCCTTCATGTCGATTGTGATCACCGACGCTCACGGCCCTTACCGAACCTTTACGCCAAGCGCAGCGGATGAGCGGTCACAGCCCGAAGCCGAAGTTTAGCGAACCGACAACTTCAGTCTGTTGCGAGACTACCTCAGATTATCTGACACCGAAGTTTTCAGCGAGGCCGCATCAACATCGCACGAGAGATAACAGATTTTTTCTCGCCCCTTGCCAATTGATGCCGTCTGCATCAAAAGTTGGTACGGAGAGTAGACATCAATATTCGGGGCACTGGTTGCGGTCGACAGAGCCCCGCCTCAACGTTCTGACTGTTGTCGAGCCTGAAATGCAGTGCTGAACCATTTCAGGCGTCACCAAGATCTCGCGGGCAACCGAAATGCTTGCTGAGTTGGAGTGCGTCATTAAAATGCGATCAAGATTCCACCTGATGAATGCAGGACTTTACCCAGAAACACTACCACCTTGTTTCGTATCCAGCGACGCAAAGCGCGCTTTCTACGGACTATCGGGCAAACTTGATGACGCAAAATTCAGTGTAAGGAAGACAAATTACGTTCGTTACAGCGGAACGAAACATGATGGAAGTCGCCGCTTCTTTGCTACTCCAAATATTGTTTCCTACTTTCAAACATCTAGCTTCATTTGGCGAAATTGGCGGAAATTCGAGAGCAACTACGCTCTGTCCAAGTATTCCATTGGTGCTCCAAAGGTTATGGATGAAGGGGATGAGCGAGCAGTGAAAGTTCCTTCACTGTCAGAACTTTCCAAGCGCACGTCCGCCAATCTTGGATATGCTCCATTTATTCTTAAGGCCGATATAGCGCAATGCTTTCCAAGCGTCTACACTCACTCAATCGCTTGGGCAGCTCATGGCATTAATGAATCAAAGGCAGATACTGAACCAAACTCTGCAGCCAATAAGTTTAACGCCCTAGATTTCTTTGTCAGAAATTCTCAACGCGGCAATACGCGCGGGGTCTTGGTCGGTCCGGATGGATATAGATTAATAGCAGAGTTTGTTCTTTCTAAAATTGACAGCGAGCTTGAAGAAATTGTCGGAGACACCATAGTCGGCGCCGTTCGGCACGTTGATGACTACTACATTGGCCTCCGCACCGAGCACGACGCCCAGTCCGTTTTATCCCACCTCCGCGAAGTCTTGGCTACTTATGAACTCAACCTGAATGATCAAAAAACAAAAATTCACTCTAGCCTTGATCCGATTAATGACCTTTGGGCGCAACGCTTACGAGATCACGTCGAGTTGGGTTGGTTCGGATTGTCTCATGAGAAGATTGAGAGGGCAGTTTCTGAAGCGGTGGATTCGGCGAAAAAAACCGGATCGGACAGCCCCATCAAGATACTCATTAGAGCCTTCGATGAATGGGAACTTTACTCATCCGAGTATTGGGATTTTGTAGAGCAGAACCTTCTACGTATCGTGCAAAAGCATCCGCACGCGCTAGATTACGCCTGCCTCATTGTGGCTAAGAGAGCTGCTCTCGGGCTTCAGGTTGATAAAAATGGATGGCTATCGGTTGCGGAGATTGTTGTAGGGCGAAGCTTGGCTCTCAACCATCACCATGAGACGCTATGGCTGGTGTGGCTACTGATTGTTTGCGGCATTCGCATGCCCATGAGTATGGAAGACGAGCTTGCTAAATCGCGAAATGCGCACATTCGCGCGCTGGTTGTGCAGGCTCATATTGATGGTGTTATAACTAGAAAACCAAAGCTGGCGCTTGGCTCTGGGCTGAGTTCAGCAGATGAAAACTGGCTTGTGAACTTAGTGGCTCGCTCTCAAGATTTTTCAAAAGCCAGGTTTTCAGATTGTTATGCAGAAGAATTTGAGTTCCTTGCCGACCGAAACATAAACTTAATATACTTCAATCAGCACATTGAGAATATCCAAGCAGAGGGCAGACGAGCTATTAGCCGCACACGCTATGGGTATGACGACGATGAGGACGAGGATGAAGATGATCTTTGGTGATATTAATTTCGCTTGAGGTCGATCTATTGGAAATAGTTTCACCTCCCTATTGCCGCTATTGCCGCCTTTTGGAAGCATTGCAATGGAGGTGGCGCATGCTTCGCTGAACCTTTTCACCAACGGGAAGAAGCCTCTAATCTATTAAGATTCCGAGGATGGATGGTGCCAGCACGTATGCCGCGATATTAGAAAATTCCGGTTTCGCGCCATCATTTCATGAGTTTGGAACTTTGAATAATCGCCTCATTTTCATGTAAGGAACTGTCCCTACGCGGCCATCTCTGCATCCAAGCTGATTTTCCGCTTGCTGCGCATCCCGATCATTCGTGGGATGCGCAGCGAAGGTCTGCTCTCCGCCCGATACGACCAAGACGGCTCCCGGTCCAGAGCCGACCTTCGCGCCCGACGCAGCGGATGGCCGGTGTTCAGCCTGAACCTGACTTCTGTCCAGGGCCGTCCTCGCTATCAGAGCGGACCATCCTAACGCGCCCCTTGGGCGACCGCTGGGCGTGTCGCGCTGCCTTGCGCTGCAACGTGATAAGCACCCCGTCGCCGTTGGTTAGGCCGAAAGCCAGTACGCGGTGAACATACCATCTAGAACAGAGCACGCCTCACTGCGTCAGTCGAATGCCAGGGATGAACTGAAAACCAAGCCGCCAGCCGCACCACCGAAACCAATTGGGGCGCGGCTGGCGCACGCTTCGTGGAACAGACGAAGCTTACACCGGGCACGTTCGACTTGGCCGATGCCATCGACTCTACCCCTGGGTTTGGGGTGCCAATCTGGGGCGGCGTCTCCACTGCCGCGCGCGGCTGGAGCGATGGCGCCGCCCTCTCGGTCATCGTTGTCGGCCTGCTGATCATTGAGCATTTCGCAAAGACGGCTCCAATGGTCAGAAATGCAGTAGGCTTTGGCCCGAATAGCCACTGTACCGATGTTGCAAAGCGCGGCTTGGCTTCACAAACTGTAGTATCCTAAGGCAAACCAATTCCGCGGAAAATCTTTGAAAACTTCATCATTCTTCATCAGGCGCGATGCTGAATTGGTCCCAGATGTCCGAAGCGCGAGCGGGTAGCCAGCACTATTCTTGCGAGGGTCAGGACTGCGCGCATCGAAACTGACAGAACTGACTTAACCGTGCGTTGGCGAGAACCCAGCGCCCAAAATGAAAAGGCCTGCCCCGTATGCGGGCAGGCCAACTACTGGTTTTGTCGGTTCTGTCAGTTTCGTCGTTGCGAGCCTCCGGGCCTGCTCCCTGCATGGAATAGTGGGCTGACATCATAGAGGCGCTGCGGTCGCCCGCCCTTGGATGTGGACGGCATGTCGACGAGGCGGAGGATGTCAGCCTGTTCAAGGGCCGCGATGGCCATATCGATCTGTTCTTGCGTCACCAGCCCTTTCCGCTGCATTCGCCGCACCTCTCGACTGGAAACAGTCGACCAGCCTTTCGCGCGGATCAGGCCCAGGAGGTCTCGCCCAGCGCGCTCCTTATTGCTAACAGAGGCGTCGCCGTAGCTACGTTCCGCCATCGGCAGGATGTAATCGTGGATGAAGCCCACGACCTCGCGCATCATCTCTCCGGAGATGTCTTGCGGTTCTGACACATCCCGGCAGGCCCAATCCAAGCACGTGAGTACCAAAGCGATCCGAACGGCCAGGCCAGGGAGTTTTCCAATGAACGACAAAAGCAGTCCTTCGGCGTCAGCCTCCAAGCTTCGAACCGTCTGCCTAAACTCATAGAGCGTATCGCGTGCGTTTTCGGTGAACTCGAGGAACTTGGGATGCGGCACGCCATCAGCGCCGATCGCGGACTGCAAAGTCATGAGACGATCAAAGACCGGCTCAAGCAAGTTGTCAGAAAAGCCCTCCGGAGTACGGTACAGCGGGGCGGGCGTGGGCCAAACCGGGATGATGCGAGCAAGAAGCCCATCATCATCCGTTCGCATCAGCAACGACTGCAAGCGATCAGGCTGAATGTTGCCAACTACCGGGATAGCGAGGTGCGCCACATCGACTGGAGAACGCCCAATACGCTCTACGGTGTAGGAGCGTCCTCCATAGGCTTCCAACCAGAACGGGCTATCCGAGCTGCCGGACGCATAGCGGCTCATGCCCATCAGCCAGCCCGGCAACTCATCGCGCACCTGCAGAACGCCTTTCGGCTGGCTCTGAAGAATGGCTGCGAGCTTTTCGATTGTAGCATCGGAGACGGCGAGCCTGGGGAGTTCAGGCTTCGTGCCAGGATCAGCGGCATCAGGTTTTGCAACGATGGGTTCGCCTGCCTTTGCCGCGGCCTTGGCAGCCTCCTTCCATGTTTGCTCGATAACCTTGGAGATTTCAGCTTGGCGTTCCCACTCTAGAATTTCCCGGCGCGCACTACCGCGAAGCCGGGCTTCGAGCCGTTTCAGCGGGGACAGGCTTGCATCTAACCCGGGGGATTTGCCCATTGACGGGGTGCCGATCAGAGCGGCCCACAGAGTGGGCGGCTCCTCCCAGCCATCACAGGGACGCGCCCAGCGCGCGTTGCCAATCAGCGAGCTTACAGTGACCAGAAGCCCCATGGCGACATAGTCGACCGGCGCCCCTTTCGCCTTTGCCGCAAGCGCGACGAAATCGGAGATCGTAGGGGGCAGCAGGGATTTCACCGGAAAAGAGGGGGGAGCGGGTCGCTCATCCCTCATGAAGCGCGGGTCCGGCTCAGGCCACTCCGGATGGAACGGGATGGGGATGGGGAAGTTCACTGACGAAACTCCCCTGTCATGAGTATATCGTTCCAGTCGCGCTTGTCGGGGGCGTCGAGGAGCGAAACCTGCCAGCCCAGCGCATATGCGCGCTGGGCGAGTTTGCGACCTGCGCGGCGACCTGCTTCATCGCCATCGGTGGCAACCACAAGCGAACTGGCGGTCCGCGGCAACTCAAGCTTGACCATGCCGCTCGTCGACAACGCTGCCCATACGGGTCCACAGGACGTGAGCAACCCTTCTCGGAGCGACAGAGCGGTCTCGATACCCTCTGCAATCACGAGCGGCCCGCAAGCGTCGTTGCACCCAAGATGCACAGCGCCACCAGCCGATGCCCCAAGCATCATCTTCTGGGGGCCTACAGCGGCCTTCCTCGATCCATCCGGCGTCAAGTAAGTCCGGTGGATCGCGAAATCCGCTACATTGTCAATGATCGCGACCATCGCCGGGAGGCTCCGCGCACTGGGGCCGTGCCAGCAATTCGGGTGGTAGCGGAGGCTGTCGGGCAGCTCCTGTCGGAGCCCTCGACCGCGAAGATATCGCTCGGCGAGGGTTTCCGGGATCGTAGTCGTCTCTTGCCAGATCTGCCTCGCGCGATCCGCCCGCCACTTGGACGCCGCCGATGCAGTCGGCGTCCAAGCTTTGATCGCGAGGGGCCCGGCCTGTCGATTGACGCGAAGCCCCCGCGCCTCCAGAGCAAGAAGGATGTCGCGGTAAGCGCAGCCTCCGAAGCAGTACAGCAACGGTTTGCCGGTGGCGCCCATCGCGATGTTCAAGGCGGGCGTCTGATGGTTCTCATGAGCGGGACAAAAGGCGAGGCCATAGTGACCATGCCAACGCCCACCAAGAGCCTGCGAGAGTTCCTGCGCGTTCAGATACATTGAGCTTCCCCCTCGTCGATGATGGCCTGGAGCTTGTTCAAGGGCTTGATGAGGTCGGGCAGGCTCTTGGTGTGAAGGGTCACTCCCTTCTGTGCAGTGCTGTGTTCCACCTCATCACAGCGGAACCAGATACGCAGATCGATCAGTTCGCGGCTGATGTGGGCATCGATGCTAATGCGGGGGTCTTCGCGCGTGTCCGCCTGGGACAAGTACATCACCGGGGCGGTTGATTGGGTCATGTTGTGTGCCTGTCTAGACTTGGAGGCACGGGCAGATTCTGCTATCTTTGAGTTCTGCTAAGATCAAAGATAGCCGCCGCCCGTGAAGCTTCCGGGTGGCGGTTTTTCTTAGGTGGCGTCGGAGCTCTTGGCTGCTTCCCAGGCCTCGAGATCGGCCAGTTTCCAGCGGGTACAGCCAGACGTCAGCGCAATGGGCTTGGGGAAGGTGTGGTCTGCCTTGGACCACCGCCACGGGGTCGTGCGGTGCACGCTATAGCGTGCGGCGACTTGGGCGACGGAGAGGTAAATGTCGGCCATTTGATGCTCCTTAAAGGTGGTGAAACCGATAAGGGGCACCTTCCTGCATCTGCTACTTGTTGGCGTTACGGAGAAGTTCCAACATCTCCGTAGCGGCTTCCCCGCTGTACTCCCCCTCCTCCTCCAAGAGTCTCATAAAATCGTCGGGTTGATCGATTGGGTGGTATGTCTCCATAGTCATAAGGAGCCGGGCCTGCCCGCGAAGTTCAGCGCTTGATTTATGGACGAGAAGCTCCTGGATTGCTCTGCTGCTCTTTCTGTATCCTAGTCGCCCGAATGCGGTTGAGATCGCATCGCACACGGAAACGTTTGGCCCTGCTGCGTTGCCGATCTTGGGAATCGAAAAATTCTCCACAAGATGGTACGCTATGAGAAGTATCTTGAGGTTTAGCTCGAAATTTTCAGCTTTCTTCTTTCTGCCCTTCGGCGCTGTGATCTTGTCGTGGAGCAGTGCCCAGTGAAAAATCTTCATATGGTGACTCAGGGGAGCTTCACGGTCGACGCGATCGGCGATGATCTTGCGATAAAGATCGAAAGCTCCACGTTCTTTGTTGGCCATATAATGAAGGATCTCGTCGTCCTCTTCGGATAAAGAGTAGATGACTCCGATCTTGTCGCGCCCTGATATGACCTTAAGGGACATTGCCCAGAACAACTCTGAGGGTTGCCGTCGCCCCGGTGTGAGGCCGCCGTTTACGAAGAGCGGCCTCAGTTCCCGCACGGCATAGTCCACGGCCTGCCCGAACTCAGATTTATCATTATTTTCCAAGGCGCTTACCATCGCCTTCCAAGTGCCCGGCCCAAGCCGCCATCATGGCGCGGCGCTTTTCGACCATGTCGCCACGCCTGTAGGATGCTTCGACCGCGTTGCCTATCTTGTGCGCGAGGGCCACTTCCGCCATGTCACCAGGGAACTTCGTTCGTTCCGCGGTCCAATCACGGAAAGTGCTACGCAATCCATGCGGCACCGCAGGACGTTTGCTGACACGATCTATGAAGCCTGCCCCGCCGCCAGCAACATCTGCCGCGTGAATGCGCTTCATGGCGGCGCTTAGCGTCATGTCCGACATCTCACCACCACGCGGCGCAGGGAATACCAGCGACACGTCCTTAAAGCGCGGCAAGGCTTGCAGCAGCGTCATCGCCTGTGGGCTGAGCGGCACCCGATGTTCGCGATCCGTCTTCATGCGTGTGGCGGGAATGACCCAGAGCCCGGCGGTCAGGTCGATTTCCTCCCATTGCGCACCGCGCACCTCTCGCGAACGGGCAGCGGTCAAAGCGGCAAACTCGAGCGCCCGCGTTCCGATACCGCTGCGCGCACGTACTGCCGAGAACCAGCGCGGCGCATCATCAATCTCTACCGCGGGGTGATTTTCCTGTCTTGCCACCTTCGCTGCAGCGGGCAGCAATTCCTTGAGGTTGCCCGCCCAGCGCGCCGGGTTATCACCAGACCGATGCCCCGCCACGGTCGCCCACGACAAAACGGACTCTATCCGCCCACGCACCCTAGAGGCAGTCTCGGTCTTACTCTGCCAGATAGGCTCAAGCACGCGAAGCACGTCTTGCACGGTGATGTCCTGTACCAGCATATCCCCTAGGACCGGTTCGGCGTAGGTCTTGAGGGTGTTTGACCACTGCTGGCGGTGCTTGGGGTTCTTGAAGGCATTGATCTTCGCCGCAAGGGCTTTTTCAGTTGCATCTCTGAAGGTCAGGCCACGCATAGCGGCGGCAGCCAGCGCAGACTGGTTAGCTCTCCGTTCCTCAAGGGGATCTATGCCGCGCCAGATCTGGTCTTTGATCTCGCGTGCTCTTTCCCGGGCAGAGGCAAGCGGCACATCAGGGTAGCCCCCAAGACCAATCTCGCGCCTGCGTCCGGCAATCGAAACCCTCAGAAGCCACGTGCGTCCACCTTTCGGTGTGAGCTGAAGCATCAAACCCGATACGCCTCCGACGGCGACATTCTTATGCCCACCAGTGCCGGGATGGCTTAGGCGCTTTACTTCAAGTGCCGACAGTTCTCTGGCTACGCGTGGCAATAGGCGCCCCTCATCATACCCACCTAAAATGAATGTAGCATCTCGCATCCCAATGCAACGCCTTGCAGCTCCTCTCAGGCCATACCTCTATTAGGTATTTGATATAAATAACAATTCAAAGACGCATGCGACGCATCGCAACCACCCCATGGCGGACATCGTCTCCGCCATCACCTCATATATTACGCGTATCAATGGCTTGCGCCAACCTGACCACACAGGTTGACCACGCAGATGTGCCCCACTTGTCCGGCACGACAATTGGAAGCGCCTTCGATCACTGCTCGGCCACCTCTCCTTTTCGAAATGAGAGGTTCCGTCGGTTGACAGGGCGAGTGCTCAGGCAGCCTGCAAGCCACAGATAGCGCATGGGAGAGCTGACAACGCGCCCTCCCCTCAGACCGCCCCGTAAGCGATCTGAGAATTTTAGATTGCGGACGAGTCCGGTTACCCAGCCAGGTGCAAATCGATCTCTGATTTTCCTGAGGGGCCCATCGGCTTCTTCAGGCTGGTCTCAGCAACCAACGGACGCAAAGCACTGTGTGACATTGAGGTCGCGCGATACAGCTCATGCTGTGTCCCCACCTCAACCATCTAAGCGACATCATAAAGAGTATTCGTGCCATTGTAGTTGATCTGAACGAAAATGTCCTCCTGAGCCGCACCATCAACCAATGCCCAGATAATCTGCTCAGTGGGACGATAGATCACGAAGGCTTCGGCTACATTGGAAGCACCTGCGTTAGGCGTATAGGCATAATTTACCTGGAAGTCATTTCCATCGGCGGTGACAATTCCAAACAGCAGGGTATCGAGTTCGCCGGCATCGTAGTCCTGCACCCAATCCGTGCCGTGCCCGGCAACACCAAAATGGAAGAACCGGTCGGCACCGGCACCGCCATTGTATCGGTCGAACCCGAACCCCCCACTGATGAAATCAGACCCCGCACCACCATAGATCAGGTCGGAGAGAGCTCCGCCGGACAGCACGTCATCCCCTTCATTCCCGATGACCCAATCCGCTCCCTGCTGGCCATCGATGGTATCGTTCCCAAAGCCTCCGTGGAGTTCATCGTTTCCATAGCCGCCTTGTATGGAGTCGTTACCTGCATCACCGAAGATGAGATCACGAAGGTCGGCCTGGCCTCCGCCGCCATAGAGGAAGTCGTCACCGTAGCCGCCATGGATCTCGTCCGCGCCATCCATACCGCGCAGCGTGTCATTTCCACCGTAGCCTATAATGGTGTCCGAACCTGAGCCCCCTGTGAAGCTATCGTTGTACTCGGTGCCTTGCCACCGGCTCGGTGGGTCAAGGGTCAGGTTTGACAGGTTTGAGACCGCAACGGTGCGATCCGAGAACTGGAAGTACTCAATTCCCGTATAGCGATCAGTCCCCAACGCAGACTGGAGTTCAACTTCTCCAGCCGACAGCCGAACGCTGACGGTATCTGACGAGACAGACAGCACCACCGTGTCCGTCCCGGAACCACCTACCGCAAAATCATCACCGCCACTCTCCAGAAAGCGGTCATCGCCTGCGTCCCCATACAAGAGATCGTTTCCCGAGCCGCCGCCCAACGTGTCCGATCCATTGCCACCATAGAGGGTGTCCCTGCCATCACCTCCGTAGATCAGATCGTTTCCATCCAAACCTGCAAGTCGGTCGGCACCGTAGGAGCCCGTGATGGTATCAGATCTACCGAGGACGAGATCCATAAAGGCATCAACATCACCCTCAGCCTGAAAGAGGTAAACTGTGTGTGCATTTAGGTTGAGTTGGGTAGCGGCGACTGTCTGCAGACCCGACGCCCAAGCATAGTAGGCGTCTACACGCCCATAAACATTACCGAAGTCATCATATGAGAAATCACCTCGATACTGCGACCTTAAGTTCCCAGAGGTAATCGTGATTTGGGATCTATCGTATGAGGAAACGACCCCGTAGTAGAAGCTTACGCCTGACACCAGGTCTACCGGCTGGTTGAATTGGAACACTGCCATATTTCTGCTCGCAAAGGTCAATGGGGACAATCAGGGTTAACGTAGCACTCCCCCACCCACAGGTCTTGCGAAATACTGCGCATTTGCCGGTGCCAGTCTCACGCACGCAAGCTCATGTCCCAAACGGATCAGCGCATGTCGGATTGTCCTGAGTATCAACTCTCGATCCGGCGCGTATCTCCTCCTCCGCAAAGCTCCCACTCCCCGGAGCCCATGTTCGACCTGCCGCCTCGACCGCGCCTCCGGCGCTTCGCGCTGAACCGGATCGTCGGCACCTTCTCGACTCTCGCGAACGCGCGCAAAGTCCGCGACCAGACCTTCCACTTCACGGGAAGCGGCGCCGTCGTGACCTTGTTCGGCGCCCCCAGCCTGTCCTGATAGGCCGCGCCGAGATCAAGGCCAGCTGGGCAACGGCCCTCGCCACCTTCGACGCGATCCGCCACATGAACGGCCAGCTCACTCCGCCGGCGTCAACCGGATCAAGGCGCCGTTGCGGGCATCCGTCAGGATCATCACCGCACCATCGGCGGCCACGTCCACCGCGCGCACGCGGCCCCGGCCCTGCAGGTAGCGCGCCTCGCCGGTCACCTTGGTGCCGTCCAGTTCCAGCCGCACCAGCGCCTGCCCCGCCAGACCGCCGACGAGGATGCTGTCCTGCCAGCCCGGGAACAGGTCGCCGTCATAGAAGGCCATGCCGCTGGGGGCGATCACCGGGTCCCAGTAGTAGAGCGGCTGCTCCATCCCGGCGGACTCGGTGATCCCGTCGCCCATGGGCCGGCCGCTGTAGTCCTCGCCGTAGGTGATCACCGGCCAGCCGTAGTTCTTGCCCGCCTCGGGACGGTTCAGCTCATCCCCGCCGCGCGCGCCGTGCTCGATGGTCCAGAGCGCCCCGTCGGGGCCGAGTGCCGCCGACTGGATGTTGCGGTGGCCGTAGGACCAGATCTCGGGCTGGCCGCCCGCGATCCGGGGATTGCCCTCGGCCGCGCCGCCCATCGGGTCGATCCGCAGCACCTTGCCCAGATGGGTCGAGACATCCTGCGCCAGCTGCCGCGGTTCCGGCAGGGAGCGTTCTCCGGTGGTGACGAAGAGCGCCCCATCCGCCCCGAAGACCAGCCGCGAGCCATAGTGCATCGTCGAGGTCCAGCCCGGCATCTGGCGGAAGATCACCTCCACCTCCTCCATCTGCGTCCCGTCCGAAGAGAGTACTCCGGTGGCCACGGCGGTACCGGTCTCGCCGCCATCGCGGGGTTCGGCATAGCTCCACCAGACGCGCCGGGTGTCTGCGAAATCGTCGCCCACCAGCACGTCCAGCAGCCCGCCCTGACGGCGGCTGTCGACCTGCGGCAGCCCGCCGATGGCCGGCCCGATCACCGCGTCGGTGCCGATCAGGCGCATCCGTCCGGGCCGTTCCGTCACCAGCCAGCTGCCGTCGGGCAGCTGGTCCAGCCCCCATGGGTTCTGCAACCCGTCCACGACGATCTCGCGCCGCAGGGTGAGGTCCTCCTCGATCACCGGGGCGCGGGTCTGGCCCTCGAAGGCCGGGCGCTGATCGGGCGCGTTGGGCGGGGCGGCGTTGAAATCCTGCGCGGCACCGGGGGTGGCGAGACAGGCGGCAGCCAGCAGCGAGCTGGCGAGACGTGCAACGGTCATTGTCGGAAGTCCTCGTCGGTCGAAAGGTGTCGTGGTGAAGGTCTGGGTCACACTCCGGGTCAGGGTCAGCGCCTCTGCGGCGGGCGAACCCGTGGCAGATGGTAGGACCGCGCCCCGCGCCGGCGAAACAAGTTCTCGTCAGTGCGGCACCGATCTGGGGCATCGCCTCCCTCGCAACTCTGATGACCGGGCGATCCTGCCGCTGCCGTCGCGAGCGATCATCCGGGGCCCGACACCGCGCTCAGCGCCCTCCCCGATCCGGTTCCATACCGCTGATTCATAAGACCTTGCAGTGTAGCGGCATAGTCAGAGCCCCTCTGCTGCCTAGCTTAACTCTACCTGATCACAAGCCGCACGCGTCCCTCCCGCGTGCCGCCAGACCGCACAGGAAGAGAGCCATGCCACCTCCCATTGCCTTCGAACTCCGCCGCCGGACCCTCCTTGCCAGCTCTGCCGCACTCGCCATGAACGCAGGCACCGGCACCCCTGCCGCCGCGCAGGAGGCTGCCACCGCCGGCAGCGACCGAACCCGCGTTTCCCTCACCGTCAACGGCCAGCCGCAGGAGGTCGAGGTCGACAACCGCACCACCCTGCTGGACCTACTGCGCGAGGACCTGCATCTCACCGGCACCAAGAAGGGCTGCGATCACGGCCAGTGCGGCGCCTGCACCTGCACCGTGAACGGCACGCGGGTGAATTCCTGCCTCAGCCTCGCCGTGATGCATGAAGGCGACGAGATCGAGACCATCGAGGGCATCGGCACGCCCGAGCAGATGGAACCGATGCAGGCCGCCTTCGTCGAGAACGACGGGTTCCAGTGCGGCTACTGCACGCCCGGCCAGATCCAGTCCGGCCGCGCCGTGATCGAGGAGATCCGCGCCGGCATCCCCAGCCACGTCACCGGGGACCTGAGCGCCGAGATCGCCGTGACCGATGCCGAGATCCGCGAACGGATGTCGGGCAACATCTGCCGCTGCGGGGCCTATGCCAACATCCTCGCCGCCATCACCCAGGTCGCAGAGGACAGCGCCCAAGGAGACCGGACATGAGACAGTTCAGCTACGAACGCGCCACCGATCCGGCCGCCGCCGCCGCCCGCGCCGCCGAGGTGCAGGGCGCCAAGTTCATCGCTGGCGGGACCAACCTCCTCGACCTGATGAAGCTGGAGATCGAGACGCCGGTCCACCTGATCGACGTGAACGGCCTTGGCCTTGACGAGATCACCGAGACCGAGGAGGGCGGGCTGCGCATCGGCACGCTGGTGAGCAACACCGCGCTCTCCGCCGATGCCCGCATCCGGCGCGACTATCCGCTGCTGACCCGCGCCATCGCCTCCGGGGCCTCCGGCCAGCTGCGCAACAAGGCCACCACGGGCGGCAACCTGCTGCAACGCACCCGCTGCCCCTATTTCTACGACACGGCGATGCCCTGCAACAAACGCGCCCCCGGCTCCGGCTGTGGTGCGCTGAGCGAGGGGGCCTTCTCGCGTCAGCTGGGCGTGATCGGCACTTCGGAGGCCTGTATCGCCACGCATCCCTCCGACATGGCCGTGGCCATGCGGGCACTGGACGCGGTGGTCGAGACGGTGACCCCCACCGGTATGACCCGCCAGATCCCGCTGGAGGAGTTCCACATCCTGCCCGGCGAGACGCCGCAGATGGAAAACGCATTGATGCCCGGTGAGCTGATCACCCATGTCACCCTGCCCGCCCCCGTCGGCGGCACCCAGGCCTATCACAAGGTCCGTGACCGGGCCTCCTATGCCTTTGCGCTCGTCTCCGTCGCGCTGGTCCGACAGGCGGATGGCACCGGGCGCGTGGCCCTTGGCGGCGTGGCCCCCAAGCCCTGGCGCCGGGCCGAGGCGGATGCCGCGCTCCCCAACGGTGCCCGGGCCGTGATCGCTGCCCTGCTCGACGGCGCCCGCCCGACCGAGGAGAACGCCTTCAAGATCACCCTTGCCGAGCGCACGCTCGCCGCCATGCTCAAGGAGGCCTGAGATGGATTTCAACGCACCCGCAGGCACCAACCTCTTCGACACCGCCAAGGTCGTCGGCAAGGCCACCCCGCGCGTCGATGGCCCGCTGAAGGTCACCGGCACCGCCCCCTATGCCTATGAACGCCACGACGTGACGGAGGGGCAGCTGGTGGGCTACCCCGTGCTGGCCACCATCGCCGAGGGCCGGATCACCGGCATGGCGGTGGAGGCAGCCAAGGCCGCGCCCGGCGTCGTGGATGTCATCACCGCGCTGGACGTGGGCGAAATGCCCAAGCCGAGCGAGCTGAACGCCGCTCCGCTCTTCGGGGGCGCGCGGATCGCCCACTACCATCAGGCCATTGGCGTGGTGGTGGCCGACAGCTTCGAGCAGGCCCGTGCCGCCGCCGCCCTCGTGCAGGTGGACTACGACGCCGAGGAGGGCAACTACGACCTCGAAACCGTCTGGGCGCGCGTGCGCGAGGATCGCTCCGATCCCGTGTCGCGGGTGGGCGACTTCGAGACCGCCTTCAAGGCCGCCGCCGTGCAGCTCGACGCCGAGTACCGCACGCCGCCGCACAGCCACGCGATGATGGAGCCGCCTGCGACCATCGCCCGGTGGGAGGATGGCAAGCTGCACATCTGGACCTCGAACCAGATGATCGAATGGGCCCGCGCGGCCCTCGCCAAGACCTTCGGCCTTGACGAAGAAGATGTCGTCGCCACCAGCCCCTACATCGGTGGCGGTTTCGGCGCCAAGCTGATGCTGCGCGCGGATGCCATCCTCGCCGCACAGGCCGCACGCCGTCTGGGCCGCCCCGTGAAGGTGGCCATGCCCCGGCCCATGGTGATGAACAACACCTCGAACCGCGCGGCGACGATCCAGCGCATTCGCATCGGTGCGGGCACGGACGGCCGGATCACCGCCATCGCCCACGAGGCGATTTCCTACACCCAGCCCGGCGGCAGCGGCGAGAACGCCACCGCCCAGACCCAGAGCTTCTATGCCGGCGAGAACCGCCTGATCGTCAACCACCTGGCCGAGATGCAGCTGCCCGAGGCGAACGCCATGCGCGCGCCGGGCGAGGCCTCGGGCCTCATGGCGCTCGAAATCGCCATGGACGAGATGGCCGAGAAACTGGGCATGGACCCGGTCGAGTTCCGCGCGGTGAACGATACACAGGTCGATCCGGAAGACCCGTCGAAGCCCTACTCGGACCGGCATTTCGTCGAGTGCCTGCGCGAGGGCGCCGCGGCCTTCGGCTGGGACAGCCGCAACACCAGCCCCGGGGGCATGCGTGACGGCCAATGGCTGATCGGGCACGGCATGGCGGGCGCCTATCGCGGTGGTCCGGCCATGGCCTCGGGGGCGCGGCTGCGGCTGCAACCCTCGGGCCGGCTGATCGTGGAAACCGCGATGACCGACATCGGCACCGGCTCCTACACGATCCTCGCGCAGACCGCCGCCGAATGCCTCGGGCTCGAGGTGGCGGATGTGGAGGTGCGCCTCGGCGACAGCCGCTTCCCGGCCTCTGCCGGCTCGGGCGGGCAATGGGGCGCGGCCTCCTCCACCGCCGGGGTCTATGCCGCCGCCGTGACGCTCCGGGCCGAGATCGCGCAGCGCCTCGGCGTGAACCAGCCAGACGCCCTTACCTTCGAGGGCGGACAGGTGGTGAGCGGTGACAACACGACCGCGCTCTCCGCCGTTGCCGCCGAGGGCGAGATCGTGGCCGAGGACAGCATCTCCTTCGGGGACTTCCGCAGCGAACACGTGGTGTCGACCTTCGCGGCGCATTTCGTCGAACTGGCGGTCCATGCGGGCACCGGCGAGATCCGCCTGCGCCGGATGCTGGCGGCCTGTGACGCGGGCCGCATCCTGAACCCCACCACCGCGCGCAGTCAGGTCATTGGCGGCATGGTGATGGGCGTCGGCGCGGCGATGATGGAAGACCTTGCCATCGACACCGGGCGCGGGTTCTTCCCGGCCCATGACCTTGCCGGCTACGAGGTGCCCGTCCACATGGACATCCCTGCGCAGGAGGTCATTTTCCTCGATACGGCGGATGCGGTCTCGACACCGCTGAAGGCCAAGGGCGTGGGCGAACTGGGCCTTTGCGGCGTTGCCGCAGCGATTGCCAACGCGGTCTACAACGCCACCGGCGTGCGGGTGCGCAGCTACCCGATGACGCTGGACAAGTACATTTCCGACCTGCCGGAGGTCTGACCTCCGGCGCCAGTCACGGACACAACGCAAGGGCGCGGCCTCGGGGTCGCGCCCTTTGCCCGTCACACGACCAACAGGACACGAATAGGCCGGCCCGGGGAACCGGGCCGGCCTGCGGGATCGAAAGTCGCGGGGACCAGCCAGCTTGCCGGACATCCCGCGCGGGTCAGCCCTGCGGCGCCTGCAGGCCGTATGTGCGCGCGATCTCTGCGAAGGCCACGATCGTATCGGGGTCGACTGGCACACCGTCGCGGGGACGGCGATCGGCGTCGCCAAAGGCGCGGTCGCCCGGTGCCCGCACGGTCCCGCCCTCGACAGTCGCGGAGCCACGCAGCAGGTCCCGGTAGGTCTGCATCGCGGTCAGGAACACCTCCCGCCCGCCAAAAGCCTCCGGGTCGATGGCCAGCACGAAGGCCCCGACATTGCGCGGCGTGCTCATGTCATCGGACACCATCGGCGCGATCTGCGGGCTCAGCAGCGCGCCCCCCAGCACGGCCGAGAGGATCTCCACCAGCCCGGCGATGCCGGCACCCTTGTAGCCGTACTGCGGCCCGCCGATGGGGGCGAGCATGACGGCGCTGTGCGGGTCGGTCGTATCGACGCCGCCATGGTCCGAGGCGACCCCGGGCTGCAGGTCCAGGCCGAGGCTGGCCATCAGCCGGACCCGGTTGAAGGGGATCGAACTGGTCGCCATGTCGAGCAGCCACGGATGCCCGCCCGCAACCGGCGCTGCGGCGGCCAGCGGGTTGGTGCCGTGAAACCGTTGCGCCCCGTCCTGAAGACGCATGAACGAATCCGAATTGCACATGGCGAGCCCGACCATCCCCGCCTCGGCGATATGCAGCGCGAAGGCGCCCGCAGGACCGAAGTGCGAGCTGCGGCGGATGGAGACCGCGCCGATGCCGAAGCGCCGGGCCTTGTCGATCGCGATATCGGCCGCGACATAGGCGTTGAGGGCGCCATGCCCGTCATCCCCGTCGAGCACGCCCACGGCATGGAAATCCTCCACCAGTGCCGGGGACGGCGTCGCGTTCACGCGCCCGCCCCGGATCGCCCGCAGGTAATGCGGCAGCAGCCGCACCCCGTGGGTGTCCATGCCGAAGAGCGAGCCGTGCATCAGCGCGCGGGTGACGGCATCGGTCGTCGCCGTATCGGCGCCCGCGGCCTGCAGTGCCGCGCGCAGGAACCGGTCCAGCGCCTTAGCCTCGTAGGTCCGCGCAGCGGCGCTCGCCATCTCTTGTGACGCCATGGGATATCTCCTTGAGCTTGTGCCGGACCCTCGCATGGTCCGGCCGTGGTTCCAGATGGATGCGCACCGCCAGTCGCCCGGGGCGCTTGCGGGAGCGCCGGGCGGCTGCCGGGCAGCTGTCGGGGTCGGCCTCAGATCACCAGATCGATCAGGAAAGGCCCCTTGCGCGTGAAGCTGGTCTTCATCAGCGCGGCGCACTCCTCGAGGGTCGTGGCGCGGGCGGCCTCGACCCCCATGCCGGTGGCGATCCGAACCCAGTCGATGTCCGGGTTCCCCAGATCGAGCATGTCCATCGCGGTCTTGCCCGGCGTCGCGCCGACGTTTTTGTATTCCCCGATCAGGATGTTGTACTTGCGGTTGTTCAGGAGGACCGTCGTGCAGGGCAGGTTCTCGCGCGCTTGGGTCCAGAGCGACTGAAGCGAATACATCGCCGAGCCGTCCGCCTGCAGGCTGATCACGCGGCGGCCGGGCCCGCCGGCAATCGCGGCACCGGTGGCGACCGGGAGACCGTCCCCGATCGCGCCCCCGGCGAGGTTGAGCCAGTCATGGGCCGGCGCCGCATGGGTGAACCGGTCGAAATCGCGCCCGAAGGAGATGCTCTCATTCGAGATGATGGCCTGCTCCGGCATGACGGCGGCGACGACCCGCGCCAGACCTTCCGGCGTCGGCGCACCGGTCACGACCTCGGGGCATGGGCCCGGATCGGGGAGCGCGACATCCTCCGCCCCCAAAGCTTCGACCAGCGCATCGAGCGCCGCGACCGGGTCCTGATCGGGACGGGACAGGACATGGAGCGTTGCGTCGGAGGGATACTGGGTGGAGGGCTTGTCGGGATAGGCAAAGAACCCCACGGGCGGCACCGCATTGACGAGGATGATGTGCTTGAACGACGCCAGTTCACTGATCGCCGCATCCACCCCGTAGGAAATCCGGTCCAGCGCCAGCCGGCCACGCCCGCGCTGCATATGCGCGTTCGAATAGCTGCCAAGAAGCTTGGCGCCCGTCTTCACGGCCACCCGCCAGGCCAGCCGTTGCGCCGGGACATGGGTGGCCCGGTCCGCCAGCAGCAGCAGGACGTTCTCGCCGCTGCGCAGCAGGCGCGCGGCGGTCTCCACCGCGTTCGGGTCGATCGGCGCGGGCGCCGGAACCGGCAGTTTCCCGGCCACGGCCCCGCCCTGCCCCCAGGAGGCATCCGCCGGCAGGATCAGCGTTGCGATCTGCCCGGTCAGGGCACTGGCCGCCTGGACCGCCGCAGCCGCGTCGCGCCCGACATCCTCGGCCCGGGTCGTGGTACGCACCCAATGGGACACCGTGCGGGCCATGCCCTCGGTATCGGCCGTGAGAGGCGCGTCGAAGGGACGGTGATAGGTCGCCTGGTCCCCGACAATGTTGACGATCCCCGCCCGTGCCCTGCGGGCGTTGTGCAGGTTGCCCATCCCGTTCGAGAGCCCCGGCCCGCAGTGCAGCAGCGTGCAGGCCGGCTTGCCCGCGATCCGGTAGTAGCCATCCGCCATGCCGGTGACGACGTTCTCCTGCAATCCGAGGACGCAGCGCATCCCCGGGATCCGGTCGAGCGCACCGACAAAGTGCATCTCGCTGGTGCCCGGGTTCGCGAAACAGGTGTCGACACCGGAGGAAAGGAGGGTGTTTACGAGGCTTTCAGCGCCATTCATCAGTCAGTGTCTTCCCAGTAGGTCAATAAGAGGAGCCTGCCACCGCCGGGGCGACCGGGTTTATCCGCCCGCCCTGCCCCGCGCGCATGGGGCCGCCCTTGCCGGGCCGTCCGCCGAAGGGGTCGGACCCGGTCCGGGGAGCGGCTTGGGAGCCCCCCGAAAGACGCGGCCCCAAGGCCGGGTCAGGCGTCGAGGGCGGTCTTGTAGGTGTCGCGCAGGATGTTCTTCTGCACCTTGCCCATCGTGTTGCGGGGCAATTCGTCCACGACGACGATGCGGCGCGGATGCTTGAAACGGGCAAGGTTGGCGGCAACGCTGTGGGTCAGCAGGTCGACGTCGGGCTGGCAGCCGTCCTTCGCGACGATCAGCGCCAGCACGGATTCCCCGAAATCGGCGTTGGGCACCCCGACGACGGCACTTTCCAGAACCCCCGGCAGACCGTCGAGCAGGGTCTCGATCTCCTTGGGGTAGATGTTGTAGCCGCCCGAGATGATCAGGTCCTTCTGACGCCCGACGATATGGACATAGCCCTCCGCGTCGATGCGCCCGAGGTCGCCGGTGATGAAGAACCCGTCGGCGCGCAGCTCTTCCGCGGTCTTCTCGGGCATGTTCCAGTAGCCCTTGAAGACATTGGGGCCGCGGACCTCGATCATGCCGATCGCACCCTGCTCCAGCGTCGCGCCGCTCTCCGGATCGGTTATCTTCAGATCGACGCCCGGCAGCGCGAAGCCGACGGTCCCCGGACGCCGCTCGCCGTCGTAGGGGTTGGAGGTGTTCATGCTGGTTTCGGTCAGCCCGTAGCGCTCGAGGATACGGTGCCCGGTGCGCTCCGAGAAGGCATCGTGGGTTTCCGCAAGCAGCGGGGCGCTGCCCGAGATGAAGAGCCGCATGTGGCTGGCCAGATCGCGGGTGAAGCGCGGGTCGCCCAGAAGGCGGGTGTAGAAGGTGGGCACGCCCATCATCGCCGTGCAGCGCGGCAGGGCCTCGATGACCGCATCCCGGTCGAAGCCCGGCAGGAACTCGATCGCGGCGCCTGCCTTGAGGATGACGTTGGTCGCCACGAAGAGCCCGTGGCTGTGGAAGATCGGCAACGCGTGCAGCAGCCGGTCCTCGCCCGTGAAGCGCCAGAGCCGGGTCAGCGTCTCGGCGTTGCTGAGCAGGTTGCCATGGCTCAGCATCGCGCCCTTGGAGCGGCCCGTGGTGCCCGAGGTATAGAGCAGCGCCGCCAGATCGTCGGTGCCGCGCTCCGCCGGCGTGAAGGTCTCCGGCGCCGCGGCGGCCAGATCGCTGAGCGAGCCCTGACCGGAGGCATCGAGCGTCTCGAGCCGGATGTCGGTCTCGGACAGCGCCGTGGCGAGCGTCTCGCGGCGGGCGGGATCGCAGATCAGCAGGTGCGGCGCGCAGTCCGCCACGAAGTAGGAGATCTCGGCCGCGGTATAGGCCGTGTTCAGCGGCAGGAACACGAAGCCACCCATCACGCAGGCCGCGTAGACCTCCAGCGCCTCGGGCGACTTCTCGACCTGCAGCGCCACGCGGTCGCCCGGCTGTGCCCCGAGCGCGGCGATGGCGTTGGCGTAGCGGGCGGCAGCCCGCAGGACGTCGGTGTGGGTCCGGACCTCACCGCCGGGAAGGTGGAGGAAGGGCGTGGTGGCGTCTGCATGCGCGGCGAAAAGACCGTCGAACAGGATATTGGTCATGAGGGTGCTGCCGGAGGTTGGGGGGGATGGCGCGGGCGCGCGGGATCACACCGGGGGCACGGCTGCGCCCCCGGTGCCACTTGGCCGTCTCAGAGGATCATGAGATCCTTGGTGAAGGTGGTCAGCTGCTCGAGGCCGCCATTGGCGATCACCACGTTGTCCTCGATGCGGATGCCGCCCTTGCCCTGGAAGTAGAGGCCGGGTTCGACGGTGAACATGAAGCCTTCGCGCAGCACCATCTCGTTGCCGATCGCGATGTAGGGGGCTTCGTGGCCTTCCATGCCGATGCCGTGGCCGGTCCGGTGCATGATGGCGTGTTCGTAGCCGCTGCCCACGAGGATATCCCGCGCGGTCTGGTCCAGAACACTTGCGGTCATGCCGCCGGCCTTGAGGGTCATGACGGCTTCGTTTGCCTGTTTCACGACCTCATAGGCCTTCTCCAGCTCGGGATCGATGCTGCCGAGGGCGAAGGTGCGGGTGATGTCGGCGGTGTAGCCCTCGTAGACGGCACCGGTGTCGATCATCACGATGTCGCCCTTTTCGAAGGGGCGGTCCGAGGTGCGGTTGTGCGGCGCGGCCGAGCGCGCGCCCGAGATCACGCTGGGGAATTTCCAGGTCAGTTCGCTGCCGCGGCTGATCATCTCGTTCATGTTCGCCAGCGAGATCTGGCGCTCGGTCGCGCCTTCCTTGATCAGCGGCAGGATCGCGTTGATCGACGCCTCGGTGATCTCGATGGCGCGGCGCATCTTCTCGATCTCGGAGGCATCCTTGCACATGCGCACTTCGGCGGTGAGATGTGCGCCATCGACGATCTGGGCGTTGGGCGCCTCGCCCATGATCATCTGGTGCTCGAAGACACGGCTGTGCATGTACTCCATCGCCAGCTGCTTGCCGTCGAAACCGATGGCCTCGGCGAACTCGGCGAAGGGCCCGGCGTGACCGCTGAGGTCGGTGTAGAAGTGGTACTCGCAATCGTCGCCCAGGACGTTGCGGGCATAGTCACGCTCGAGCACGGAGATGAACAGCGCATCCTTGCCGTTCGGGTTGACGATGTAGAAGGTCGGGCGCTCGGTCATCTTCTTCTGAAGACCGGTGAAGTAGCGCAGGCTCGGCCCGATGAAGAGCACGAAATAGTCGAGCCCTGCGTCGCGGGTGAGATCTTTGAGGTGCTGAAGGCGTGCGTTTGCCATGAGTACTTTCCTGCAAGTGTCGTAGGTTGGCCCGAAACCCGGGCCGTTGGAGGGAGGGTGGAGGGTCAGCGGTTTGCGGACTTCGGGTCGAGCGCGAGGCGCAGCCCGTCCTGGAAGAGGTTGATTGCCAGCACGAGGACGATGATCGCCACGCCCGGGAAGAGCACCAGATGCGGCGCGATCAACAGGTAGGTGCGGCCGTTGGACAGCATCGCGCCCCATTCCGGCAGCGGTGCCTGTGCCCCGAGCCCGAGGAAGCTGAGCGAGGCCACCACGAGGATCGAGATCCCGACCCGCAGCGTCGCCAGCACCGAGAGGCTGGCGCTGATGTTGGGCAGGATGTGACGCCAGATGATCCGGAAATCACTGGTCCCCAGGGCGCGGCAGGCCTCGATATAGGCCTCTTCCTTCACCGACAGCGTGCTGCCGCGGGCCACCCGGGCAAAGATCGGCACGGTGTTGACCGCGACGCCGACGACGGCGTTGGTGAAGGTCGCCCCGGCGATCGAAATGATCGCGATCGCCAGCAGCACGCCGGGGAAGGCCAGGATGACATCCATGACACGCATGATCACCGCATCGACCCGGCCCCCGACATAGCCGGAGATCATCCCCAGCGGCACGCCGATCAGCATCGAGATCGCGACCGAGGCGATGCCGGCCATGAAGGACAGCCGCGCGCCGTGGACGATCCGCGAGAACAGGTCGCGGCCCAGTTCGTCGGTGCCCATCCAATGCGCGCTGCTCGGGGTCAGGAGCGCATTGGCGAGGTCATTCTTGAACGGGTCATGGGTGGCGATCAGCGGGGCGAAGAGCGCCACCAGCACGAAGACGAGAAGCACACAGCCGGCCGGAATGGCGAGGCGCGAGCGGCGCAGCTGGCGGAAGGTGCGGCGCCACGAGGCCATGCGCGGCGACAGCGGGCGGGCGGCGGGCTTGGCCTTGGCGGCCGAGAGGACAGCGTTGCTCATTGGACTTTGATCCTTGGGTCGAAGACGCCGTAGAGAAGATCGGTCAGGAAGTTGACGACGACGAAGATGACGGCGAGCAGCAGGACGGAGGCCTGGATCACCGGGAAATCGCGGGCGAGGATCGCCTGCACCGTCAGGCGTCCGATGCCGGGCCAGGCGAAGACCGACTCGCAGACCACGGCACCGCCGAGGAGGAAGCCCATCTGCAGGCCGACGATGGTGATCACCGGGATCAGCGCGTTGCGCACGGCATGGCTGTTGACCACGGTATATTCGGGCAGGCCCTTGGCCCGGGCGGTGCGGATGTAGTCCTGATCCAGCACGTCGATCAGGCTCGACCGGGTCATCCGGGCGACGACCGCGCCGCTCGGCAGGCCCAGCGTGACCGCCGGCAGCACCAGGTGGCGCCAGTCGCCCATGCCGGACATCGGGAACCAGCCCAGATCGACCGAGAACACCATCAGCAGCACGAGGCCGAGGAAGAACGGCGGCATGGAGAGGCCGATCAGCGAGACCAGCAGGCTGACGTTATCGAAGATCGAGAACTTCCAGACCGCCGACACGACGCCGGAGACGAAGCCGACCACCACGGAGATGATCAGGGCGGCGACGCTCAGGACCATCGTGTTGTAAAAGCGCGGCATGATCTCCTCGGAGACCGGAAGGCCGGTGCGGAACGAGGTGCCGAAGTCGCCGGTCAGCGCGTTGCCGACGAAGATCAGGTATTGCTGCAGCAGCGGCTGGTCGAGGCCGAGACGCTGGCGCACGATCTCGACGTCGTGGGGCGTTGCATCGATCCCCGCGACCATTTCGGCCGGATCGCCGGGGATCGCATGGATCATTGCAAAGACCGCGATCGAGACCCCGAAGAGAACAGGAACAAGCTGCAGGATGCGGCGTAACAGAAACGTTGTCATTTGGGAGGGACCACGGTTGGAGAGGTTGGAGGCGGCCGGCCTGAGGCCGGCCGGCCGAGCAGGCAGATCAGTCTTTCCAGGCGTTTCTCAGGACGATGTCCTCGTTCCCGAGAACCTGCACCCCGTGCACGTTCTTGCGCGCAGCAAAGACCTGCTCTTCGTAGTAGAGGACGACGGAGGGCACTTCCTCGCGCACCTTCTTGAACACCTCGGTCAGGATCGCTTCGCGCTTGTCGAAGTCCATCGCGTCCCGCTGGGTCAGCATCAGCGCATCAAGCTCGGCGTTGCAGTACTTCCAGAAGTTCGACCCGGCGTTGCACTTCAGTACGCCGTCGAGCGACAGGCCGGGGTCGCCGGTCGGGCTGCCCAGACCGATGAAGAACATCGCGGCCTTCTCGCCCTCGCGCAGCGTCGCCAGGAAGGCGGCGAAGTCGGGCGACTGGATCTGGGCCTTGATGCCGACCTCGGCCAGCTGGGCCTGGATCGCCTCGGAAATCTGGCGGTCCATCAGGTAGCGGCCGGTCGGCGCATAGAAGGTGGTCTCGAACCCGTCGGGGTAGCCAGCCTCGGCCAGCAGGGCCTTGGCCTTCTCGGGATCGTAGGTCGTCGCCGGCAGGTCGATGGTGCCGGGCAGCGCGGGCGAGAAGAAGGTGCCGCCGGTGCGGCCGACACCGCCGAGGACACCCTTGACCAGTGCATCTGCATCGACGGCATATTGCATCGCTTCGCGCACCAGCCGGTTGTCGAAGGGCGGGAGCGTGTTGTTCAGCCCGAGATACATCGTGCGGAAGCCATCGGCGCGGACTTCCTTGACGTTCTCGTCGTTCTGCAGGCGCTTCAGCAGGATCGGCGGCACGTTCGCCACCACGTCCGCCTCACCCGCCATCAGCGAGATGACGCGGGAGGAATCCTCGGGGACGATCTTGATCTCGACGGTATCGAGGTAGACCTCGCCACCCCAGTAGTCGGGGTTGCGTTCGAGGGTCATCAACTCGCCGGAGGTCCAGGACTTCAGCTTGAAGGCCCCGGTGCCGGCGGGATGGCGCGAGTATTGGTCGCCGTGTTCCGCAAGCGCCGCCGGGCTCATCATCGCGAGGTTGTAGCCGGTCAGGTAGTTGATGAAGGGAGCGTAGGGCTCGTGGGTCTCGAAGGTGATCGTGTAGTCGTCGATGACCTTGATTTCCTTGATCACCAGCGACCGGGCCCGGCGCGGCGATCCCGTCTTCTCGTCCATGATGCGGTCGAAGTTGTACTTCACCGCCTCGGCGTTGAACGGCGTGCCGTCGTGGAAGGTCACGCCCTGACGCAACTTCATGGTCCAGGTGACGTTGTCCTCGCCCAGTTCCCAGCTCTCCGCGAGGTAGGGCTGCGCCACGCCTTCCTCGTCGGGGAAGACCAGCGGTTCGTGGATCAGCACCAGCGCGCGGCCGGAAATGCTGTCTGCGGCGAAATGGGCATCGAGCGTCTGCGCATCGGTCCCCGTCAGGTAGACGAGGTTGCCCCCGCTCTTGGGTCCCTCGGCGAGGCTCGCCGTTGCGGACAGCGCGACCATGCTGGCCACGACACTGGACAGTAGTCTCTTGCGGATTTTCATGTGGTTCCTCCCTGCTTCTGAGATCACGCACGCTCGGTCGATGTTTCCTCGATCACGGGCGATGCGGTGGCGGTTGAATAAAGGTGACAGGCGACCATGTGGCCCGGGGCGGCTTCGGCCAGCGGCGGGGCAAGCTGTTCGCAGATCGGTTTCTTGTGCGGGCAGCGGGTGTGGAAGTGGCATCCGCTGGGCGGCGACAGCGGGCTGGGCACTTCGCCGCGCAGGCTGGCGCGCGCCGGCTTGACGTTGGGATCCATGGAGGGGATCGCCTCGAGCAGGACCTGCGTATAGGGATGCAGCGGAGTGGCGTAGAGATCCGTGTCGGAGGCCAGCTCGACCATCCGCCCGAGGTACATGACGCCGATCCGGTGACTGATATGTTCCACCACGGCGAGGTCATGGCCGATGAACAGGAAGGCGATGCCGAATTCGTCCTGGATGTCGGTCAGCAGGTTCAGCACCTGCGCCTGGATCGACACGTCGAGCGCCGAGACCGGTTCGTCCGCAACGATGAACTTGGGGTTCAGCATCAGGGCGCGGGCAATGCCGATCCGCTGCCGTTGCCCGCCCGAGAACTCGTGCGGGAACCGGTCCATCTGGTCGGGACGGATGCCCACCCTGTCGAGCACAGACTCGATGCGGTCGCGGCGTTCGTCACGCGTCCCCACCCCGTGCACGATGTAGGTCTCCTCGAGGATCTGCCGGATCGTCATGCGCGGGTTGAGCGAGGAATAGGGATCCTGGAACACCAGCTGCATCTCGCGGCGCAGCGGGCGCATCTCCGCGGGGCTGAGGGATGTCACTTCCTTGCCCTCGAAGCGCACGCTGCCGCTGTCGGGTTCGATCAGCCGTAGCACCGCGCGGCCGGTCGTCGACTTGCCGCATCCGGATTCCCCCACCAACCCCAGCGTCTCGCCGGCGTTGAGCGTGAAGGACACGGCATCGAGCGCCTTCACCTGGGCCGTGGGCCGCCCGAACAGGTCGGTCTTGACCGTGAAGCTCTTTTTCAGGTCGCGGACTTCGAGAAGCGGCTGGGTCATTGGGGATACTCGCTGGCAATCAGATCGGGGCGGCACCGCACGAGATGTCCGGGCGCGACTTCGATCGGGAGGGGGGCGTCGGACCAGCAGGTCTGCGTCGCATGGGGGCAGCGGGGCGCAAAGGCACAGCCGCGCAGATCACCGGTCAGCTTGGGCACGATGCCCGGGATCTCGGGCAGCTTCCCGCGCGTGGCGGCCGATTTGCTCCCCAGGCGCGGCATCGCCTTGAGAAGGCCGCGGGTGTAGGGATGCGTGGGGGCCCGGAACAGGTCCTTCGTCGGGGCATCCTCGACGATCCGGCCGGCATACATGACCGCCGTGCGCTGCGCGGTCTCGGCCACGAGGCCGAAGTTGTGCGTGATCATCAGCACCGCGACGCCGGTTTCCGCCTTCAGCTCCTCGATCAGATCGAGGATCTGGGCCTGGATCGTGACGTCCAGCGCGGTCGTGGGTTCATCGGCGATCAGGAGGCGCGGCTCACAGGCCATGGCCATCGCGATCATCACCCGCTGCCGCATACCGCCCGACATCCGGTGCGGGTATTCCTTCAGTCGCTGGCGCGGTGACGGGATGTGCACCTTGTTCAGCAGGTCGGCGGCCAGGTCGATCGCCTCCTTGCGGGAGACGTTGCGGTGCGCACGGATCGCCTCGGTCAGCTGGCGTTCGATGGTGAACACCGGGTTGAGGCTCGTCATCGGCTCCTGGAAGATCATCGCGATCCGGTTGCCACGGATCGCCCGCAGCTCTCGGTCCGGCATGGTCACGAGGTCCCGGCCCTCGAACTCGACCGTCCCGCCCACGATGCGGCCCTGCGGCTTGGGCAGCAGCCCGAGAACGGAGAGCGCGGCCATCGACTTGCCGCTGCCGCTCTCGCCGACGATGCAATAGGTTTCCCCTGCCCGCACCGTCAGATCGACCCCGTCGACGGCGCGAACCACGCCGTCCATGGTGAAGAAGCTTGTCCGCAGATCGCGAACCTTGAGCAGAACCTCGCCCGTCGCCACGGTCCCGGTTGCCCGGTCCTGACGCTCACGGGTGGAGACCATAATCATCTCAAACCACCTTTCTCTCGCTCAGAGAGGACAGGCGATCGCCGTCGACCCCGATTTCTCCTAGGACTTCGGCGGTATGCTCGCCCAACTTGGGGGCGACGCAGCGCGCCCGAATTCTGTCTCCCATCCGGATCGGGGTCCGCAGGTGCTGCACCTCGCCCAGTTCGGGGTCCTCCATGACCCCGACCATCCTGCGGTGGCGGATCTGCGGATCGTCGAACATCTGGCCGTAGGAATTCACCGGTCCCGCAGGGATGCCCGCGGCGTTCAGAACCTCGACCCAATGGGCAACCGTGTCCGTACCGAAGACCGCCTCGATCTCCGCTTCCAGCGCGGGCCGGTTCTGCACCCGGATCTGCGGCGAGGCGAAGCGCGGGTCCTCCAGCCATTCGGGCCGCCCGAGGGCGAGGGCGAAGCGTTCCCAGATCGCCTGCATCCCCGCGCCGATGACGATGTAGCCGTCGCGCGCCATCATCCGGCCATAGGGCGCGGTCTGGCGGTGACGCGATCCCTCCCGCTGCGGTTCCTGCTGCGTGGCGAGGTAGCCGGCCCCGGTCCAGGAACTCATCGCGACCCCGGTCTCGAGCAGGGAGCATTCGATCAGCGCCCCCCGGCCCGTTCTCAGCCGGTCGATCACGGCGGCGAGGATGCCCTGCACCGCCCACTGGCCGGTGCCGTAGTCGCAGATCGGCTGGCCCACGGACATCGGCGGGCCATCCGGATCGCCGGTGACATGCATCAGCCCGGCCATGCCCTGTGCGATCAGGTCGTAGCCGCCGCGCTCGGCCATCGGGCCATCGTAGCCCATGCCCGAGAGCTGCGCGTAGATCAGGTCGGGCTTGATCTCCTTCAGGGCGTCATAGCCCAGCCCGAGGCGCGGCATCACCGTGGGCTTGAAGTTCTCGATCACCACGTCGGCGCTCCGAACCAGCTCGAGGAACAGGGCGCGGCCCTCCTCGTGCTTGATGTTCAGCGTGACGCTCTTCTTGTTCCGATTGAGGTAGCGGAAATACGGATTGCGTTCTTCGCCGCTTCCCATCCCGCGCGAGGCATCCCCGCGCCCCGGGCGCTCGATCTTGATGACCTCCGCGCCCATGTCGCTCAGCACCATGGTGCACAGGGGTCCGGCCATCACCTCGGTCAGGTCGATGACCCGGAGTCCGCAAAGCGGACCCGTTCTGTCTTCCGGTTTCATACTCAACTCCTCCCCCGCTGCGTCAGACAGTGGTCTTCTTCAGCACGGGCAACTCGTAACGGTCTTCGGGCCGGTCCCAGCCCTTGAAATTCGGCCGCCTCTTCTCGACGAACGCCGCGCGGATTTCCACGAGATCGCTCTTGGCGCCGTGGTTTTTCAACTCGGCGCCGAGCGTCTTCTGGTCCGCAGTGAGGGCAGGCCGCAGTTCACGCATCATGTGCATCGTGTTGACCCGGGAGGCCGGCGGCAGATCGAGAAGCTGCTGCGCCATGGCCATCGCGGCCCCCATCAGGGCCTCCGGGGCGACGATGCGATTAATGAACCCGAGTTCATATAGACGTTCCGAAGGAAAGCGGAAGCCCAAAGCCATCTCGGTCGCGATGGCATGGGGAAGATTGGCGATGTGGCCATGCTCGAAGCCGCCCACCAGCCAGCGTTTCGCTTCCGACACCTCGAACAGCGCGCCCGGCACGGCAAGACGCAGATCGGTCCGCTCCGCCAGCATGAAGCCGCCGCCCATGGCGTGCCCGTTGAGCGCCCCGATCACCGGTTTTTCCAGCCGGCGCCAGAAGAACGGATCGTCTGCACGCGGGCCCCGGCCCCCGGGTTTGCCCAGCTCGTGCGCTTCCTTCAGGTCCTCGCCGGCACAGAAGGCACGACCAGCCCCCGTCAGGATCGCGACCTCGGTCTCGCGACACTCCTGGAAGGCGAGGAAGGCATCCGCCATCGCGCTCCACAGGCCTGCGTTGAGCGCGTTCAGCCGCTCCGGCCGGTTCAAACGAAGTATGAAGACTTCGCCACGTTTCTCGGTTTCGACAATCGCCACTTTTGGATTCCGTCCTGAGGGGGGCTGCAACTTCAACAACTGCAACTTGGTAACATTTGTTACTATGTCGGGTTGAAAAATTTAGTCAACATTTTTTTCCGCTCGCCTCAGCCGGATCGCTCGCCTAAAAAAGAGGCGACAGAACCTATTGGGAAGTGGGACAAAAATGGATCGGCCGAGCCTCGAAGCCCCGTCAAGCGAACTGGAAGCCTTTGTTCACGGGCGGTCCGTCTTCGCGCGGCTGATCACACTCAACAACCTGATCTCCGCGCCATTCCACGCGCGAACCGCCAGTGAAGTTGACCTGACGCTGAACGAATGGCGGGTGATTCTGGTCATCAACGCCCTGCCCGGCGTGACCGCGAGACAGATCTGCGACGTCTTCGGCATGAACAAGATGAACGTGAGCCGGGCGATCGCCAGCCTGCAGAAGAAGGGCCATGTGGAGCAGATGACCAGCCCGGGCGATCAGCGCAGCAAGAACCTGGTGCTGCAGCCCTCCGGCAAGGAGATCTATCGCGCCATCATCCATCGCGCGCGCAAGAACGAAGAGCGTATCCTGTCGGTGCTCGACCCGTCGGAGATCGCGCTGTTGAACACCACCCTCGACAAGCTCCTGCGCTCGGCCCACGACAGCGCCGATGCGCTGCCGTCTGTCTAGCCCGGGATACGCCGCCCGCAGCACCTCCGGCCAGACGAGGCCGGAGATGGCATCCCCCGGCCCTAGGGTGGCGCCCCCCTTCGGCAGACGTCGCAGGACGCCTGAACCGCTTCTGCCGCGCCGGTCATCGGCGCCCCACAGCAAGCACGGGACTTCATCCGCTCAGATTTGAACACGTTGGCGAGGTGGGCGGCGACCGCCCCCTATGCGCGATTGCCCCGGCATTTCGGGTTGCACAGCCCTTCGCTCCGCTCCTATATGTTATGATATAACATATTATAACGGAGTTTCAGATGCCCGCCCCGGATCCCCGCCTGCCCGTCACCGTCCTTTCCGGCTTTCTCGGCGCCGGGAAGACCACGCTGCTCAACGACGTGCTCAACAACCGTGACGGGCGCCGTGTCGCGGTGATCGTCAATGACATGTCCGAGGTGAACATCGACGCGGACCTCGTGCGCGACGGCGGGGCCGACCTCAGCCATACCGAGGAGAAGCTGGTCGAGATGACCAACGGCTGCATCTGCTGCACCCTGCGGGACGACCTGCTGATCGAGGTCCGCCGCCTCGCCGCGGAAGGCCGCTTCGACTACCTGCTGATCGAGGGCACCGGCATCGCCGAACCCCTGCCCGTCGCCGCGACCTTCGATTTCCGGGACGAGACCGGCGCCAGCCTGAGCGACGTGGCGCGGCTTGATACCATGGTGACCGTGGTCGATACGGTGAACCTGCTGAAGGACTACGCCAGCCATGACTTCCTCCGCGACCGCGGCGAGTCCCTCGGCCCGGAGGACGAGCGCACGCTGGTTGACCTGCTGGTGGACCAGATCGAGTTTGCCGACGTGGTGGTCCTGAACAAGGTCTCCGACGCGGGCCCCGGGAAGCTGGACGCCGCGCGCAAGATCGTCACCGCGCTGAACCCCGACGCGCGCATCGTGGAGACCGACTACGGCCATGTGCCGAAGGACCGGATTTTCGACACCGGGCTCTTCGACTTCGAGAAGGCGCACCTGCACCCGATGTGGGCCAAGGAGCTCTACGGCTTTGCGGATCACGTCCCCGAAACCGAGGAATACGGCGTCTCCTCCTTCGTCTACCGTGCGCGGCGCCCCTTCCATCCGCAGAAGATCCACGACGTGCTGAACGGCGACCTGCCGGGGGTGATCCGCGCCAAGGGGCACTTCTGGATCGCCACCCGGCCCGACTGGCTGGCGGAATTCTCGCTCGCCGGCGCGTTGAGCAGCGTGCGGCCCCTCGGCAACTGGTGGGCCACCGTCCCCGAAGAGCGCCGCCCGGATCACCCGCAGGCCCGGGCCTACCTCGCGCAGCACTGGCAGGAGCCCTTCGGCGACCGGCGGCAGGAGCTGGTCTTCATCGGTGCCGGCATGGACCGCGCCGCCATCACCGCGCGGCTCGACGCGGCACTTGTCCCGGAGGAGGCGTTCCTGCCCCAGCTCTGGGAAGACCTGCCCGATCCCTTCCCGGGCTGGCGCCGCGCACCGCAGGCGGCATGAGGCCGGAGAGCCCAAGACAGCCGACGGGGCAGATGATGCGCAGACGGGACAGCAACACCCGCAGCGGGCTGCGGCGACGCCGGCGCCGTGGCGATCCCATGGCCGCCTTCGACCAGCTGCCGACCGAACTGCGGCACTGGCTGGCGCAGGCCGCCTTGCCGTGGTCGCCCTGCTCGGCCCTGCGGCTCTGGCGCCGCGCCTTGCGGGCCAATGGTGGCGATGCCGCCGCGGCCGCAGGCTACCTGTCCCAGGTCGAATGCAGGCAGCTGGCGCGGGATGCGGACGTCTGGGGCTAGGTGCCCCCGGCGGCGACGGGCCGGCGGTCTGCTCCGCCCCCCCTTCGAGGGATCGCGTCAGCGCCCCGCCGATCGCCCCGGCCGAGAGCATCTCGCGTAAGGATCACCATCGGGAAGGCCAGCGCGAGGCCGGCCTCGTCCGACGGCTCAGTCAGAGCGGCGGCGGTATTCCGAGGGCGTCACGCCAAAGGCCTCCTTGAAGGTCCGGCTGAAGAAGGCCGCATCCGCAAAACCGGCACGATGCGCGATATCGCTGACGGAAAGCCGGGTGTAGCTCAGCAGGCGCTTGGCCTCCAGCATCCGGCGCCGCCGCACCAGCTCGTTCGGCGAGGTGCCCAGCACCCGCCTGCACAGGCGCGTCAGATGCGGCGCCGAGACACCGATCTCGCGGGCATAGTCCTCGACGGTGGCGGGTTCGGCAAAGCGGCGCTCCACCGCCTCGCAGAAGGCCTGTGCCTGCGCCTCGTGGCGGCTCAGCTCTGCCGGGGCGGGCCCGGCGTCGACCCGCGCCGTGCGGCGCAACTCCTCGATCAGGGTCAGCACGATGGCATGGCTCAGGGCCGACAGCAGCGCGGGCCGCTCGCTGCCCATGGCGCCATAAGCCCCGCGCAGCTGCCCCATGAGCGCCTCCAGATCGTCGAACCGTGCCGTGGCGGACCGCGCCAGGAGACCGGCCACGCCGCCCGTCACCTGCTGCACCCGGCCCAGCACATCCTCCGGCAGTTCGGTCACCGGGATCGTCAGCACGTCGCCGTTCATGTCCTCGGGAAAGCGGAAGCCATGGGGCACATGGGGCGGCACCACCAGCAGGAAGGGCTCTGCCGTGCGATGATCCACATCGCCCGCCCGGAACCACACCCCCGGCGTGCGAAACAGGAAGACCTGCAACAGGCGGCCATGGCGATGAAGTCGGATTGTCCAATCCAACTTGCTGCTCCGCTCATAGATCGTCTCGTAGTGCACCGGGTCGGACAGCGCGCCGGACAGGAGCTCTCCATAGAGTTCATAGGTCGGGATCAGGCGAGACATGGTGAGGCGGTCCCCTACGGTGTAGCCCTTCATGCCCCAGAATGATCGGATACTCCAACTCTTTGCGCATCACCGTCATTCCCCGCCGCGCCGGAACAGCTATCCTCGGCCCATCATTGGAGGGAGGAGCCGCGATGACCCGAACACTGAAGACACAGGTCTGCATCATCGGTGCAGGGCCCAGCGGGCTGCTGCTGTCGCAGCTTCTGGCCAATGCCGGGATCGACACCATCGTGCTGGACCGCAAGGACCGCGCCTATATCGAGGGGCGCATCCGCGCGGGCGTGCTGGAACAGGGCACCGTGACCGCACTGGAGGAGGCCGGCGTCGCCGGGCGCCTGCACCGCGAGGGCCTGCCCCACGACGGGTTCGAACTGGCCTTCGACGGGCAGCGCCATCGTATCGACCTCAAGCGGCTGACCGGCAAGTCGGTGATGGTCTACGGCCAGACCGAGGTGACGAAGGACCTCTTCGACAAGCGGTTCGAGGAGGGGCAGGCCTTCCACTTCGACGTCGAGGACGTCACCCTCGACGGGTTGAAGAGCGGCGTGCCGCAGGTGCGCTTCACCAAGGACGGCGAGGCGGTCGAGGTCACCTGCGACTACATCGCGGGCTGCGACGGCTATCACGGTGTCTCGCGGCGGGCGATCCCGGCGGATGTGCTGAAGACCTACGAGCGGGTCTATCCCTTCGGCTGGCTCGGCATCCTCGTGGACCAGCCGCCGGTGAACCACGAGTTGATCTACGCCAACCACGCCCGCGGCTTCGCCCTCGCCTCCATGCGGTCGGCCACCCGCTCGCGCTACTACGTGCAGTGCGACCTCACCGACCGGGTCGAGGACTGGAGCGATGCCCGCTTCTGGGAGGAATTCGCCACCCGCCTCGGGCCCGAGACGGCGGCCGATCTCAAGACCGGCCCCTCGTTCGAAAAGTCCATCGCCCCGCTGCGCTCCTTCGTGGCCGAACCGATGCGCTACGGCGCGCTCTTCCTTGCCGGCGATGCGGCCCATATCGTGCCCCCCACCGGCGCCAAGGGGCTGAACGCCGCCGTGGCGGATGTGCGGCTGCTGGCCCGCGCCTTCACGGCGCACTACGAGGGCAACGACGCACGCCTCGAGGCCTACTCCGCGCAGGCCCTCGCCCGGGTCTGGCAATGCGAACGCTTCTCCTGGCAGCTGTCGATGCTGATGCACCAGTTCCCCGAGGACGGGGCCTTCGCCAAGCAGATGCAACGGGCGGACTTCGCCTACCTTGTCAGCTCCGAGAGCGCCTCGCGCAGCATTGCCGAGAATTACGTGGGGCTGCCACTGGAGTAGATGCCTCCCCGCCCCGTGCAGGCTTGACTTGCTTGACTTGCGCGGGCGCGGGAGCGAAAGGGGCGCCTGAGCCCCTCAGCACGGATCCCGGCCTTGTCTTCGAACCCCTATGAAAAGGCCGGTTTCTACGAAACCGCGATCCGCAACGGGCGTCATCGCGACATCGTGGGCGGCCGCTGGGATGAAACCGGCCGGGCCGAGATGGCGATCCTCCGGGACGCGGGGCTGCTGCCCCATCACCACCTGCTCGACATCGGGGCCGGGTCGCTGCGGCTCGGCTGCAAGGCGGTGCCCTATCTCGATCCCGGGCACTACTGGGCAACCGATGCCTCGCGCGCCATCCTTCTGGCCGGGCACCGGGCCGAACTGGAGGATCCCTCGCGCCTCGACCCCGCGCAACTGATCGAGGATGCGCGCTTCGATTTCCCGGGCGTGCCCGAGACGATCACCCATGCGATCGCCTTCGCGGTCTTTCCGCATCTGCCGATGGTCTACCTGCGCCGCGCCCTCACCCGGCTGGAGCGTTTCCCGCGGCTGGAGAGCTTCCTCTTCACGGTGTTCCTCGCCCCCGATGCAGAGACCGCCCTCACCCCCTACCGGCAACCCGACGGGGTGGTGACCCATGACACCCGCGCGCCCTATCATCTGCTGAAGGAGGACGTGTTCCACCTCGCCGGGCAGGGATACTGGCAGATCACGCGGAGCGACGTAATGCTGCCCCGCGGGCAGGTCCTCTTCACGGCGCGCCCCCGGCAGGAATAAGGTGATCGGGCGGGCCTTGGTGCCGAATGCCTTTGCACCCTGATCGATGACGCTGCGGAAATTGCCACCACTCCCCGGTGATCCCGCGAAATCGCCCCCTGTCAGTTGCATCAGCGGAAATTCAATCCTACCAATAGGAAAAATGCGCGATTAGCGCGCGCCCCTATTGAGCATTGGTTTCATAAATTGACATCCCGACACCTCAGGAATGTCCTGCTGATCTGCCTCGATGACGCGGTCGCCTATTGGCATTACCGCACCGCCTTTGGCCAGCCACTTCAGACCCCGAACCTCGACAGGATATGCGCCCAGTCCACCCGGTTCGAGGCGGCCTATTGCCAGGCCCCGGTCTGCAGCCCCTCGCGGGCCAGTTTCATGTCGGGCCTGTCCCCGCACCAGACCGGCATCGTGAAGCGCAACGCCGATTACCTCGACGCGTTCGGCCCCCGGAACCTCTGGCCTTACGCCCTGAAACAGAACGGCTTTTACAGCTCGACCGGCGGCAAGGTCGTCCGCGGCTACCGCGCCCTGCCCGCCTGGGCCCACGAGATCCTGCATTCTGATCCGCGCACCGGCTACAACCCCACCCGGCGCAAACGCTTCTATCCCGACCGCAAGGTGCCCGGCCTCATCGAGATGGGCGGCTTCCGCAGCGGCCTTGCCAGCGTGACGCCGAAGGGTGATGCCAAGCTCTATTGCAACAAGGTCGCCACCCGGGCGATGGCCTTTCTGGGCAGCCACGATCCGGCCGTGCCGTTTTATCGCGGCGTCGGTTTCCAGAGCCCCCATGGCCCCTGGATCACGCCGCGCCATTTCAAGGATATCTACGATGTCCGGCAATTCCGACGCCCCGAGGCGTGGCAAGGCGGATTTCCCGAAAGCGAGGCCGGAGAAGCCCTCTCGCCCAAGAGTTTCGATACCAGACGCGCGCGCTACTGGAAGAAAAGCGTGCGGAATTACTTTTCCTCGCTCACCTATGCCGATTACCAGATCGGGCGGGTCTGGGATGCGCTGAAGGCCTCGCCCCATGCCAAGGACACGCTGGTCGTCATCCTTGCCGACCACGGTCTGCACCTCGGCGACCGGCAGCGGTTCACCAAGGGCGGACTGTGGGAGCAGATCGCGAATGTGCCGCTGATCATCCACGATCCGCGGGCCCCGGAGGCGCAGGTGGTGCGCGATCCCGTGGGCCTCATCGACGTGGGCAACACGGTGATGGATTTCCTCGGCCAGCCGCCCATCCCGGGCAGCGTCGGGCAATCCCTGAAACCCCAGATGGAGGGCGCCTCGGTGCCGGACCGGGCCGTTCCGACGTTCCACAAGGACGCGAGCGCGATCCGCAAGGGGCGCTACCGGCACATCCTCTACGGCGACGGGTCGAGCGAGTTCTACGATGTCGAGGACGACTGGTGGCAGACCCGCCCCCTGCGGTGGCACCACCCGGACCGGGCCCGGATACGGGCCGCCCATGACCTCTGCCGGAGAGAGTACGGGATGGAGCCCGGCATGGCGCAGGCGGCGGAATAGCCGCTGCACCACGCCGGGAAGGTATCATGTCGTCAGCGGACGGCCCGCCTGATCGACGCCCATGTACTCCATGTCCTTGAAGCGGTCGCCGATGCGGGCGTGCACCCGGCCGCCGCTGGTGGCCCCAAGCGCCACGACGATCTCATCCGCCGCGGGGGCGTCGGGGATCGTGAACTCCATGGTCAGGAAGTGCGTCCGGGCACCCTTGTGGTCCTGCGACTTGTGGGTCATCGGGATGGTGATCGCCGTCCCCGCCCCGGCCCGCTTGTTGGTGAAGGGCAGGAAGCTGTCGGCCCCCGCGCCGGTCCGGTAGACATTGCCGAAATGCAGCGTGTGGATCAGGCCCGCGGCATGTTCCACCTCCCCCTCGGTCCCCACCACGGCGCATTTGCCAAAGGCCTCGATCCACTCGGGCCCGCCCATCAGCGCCACCAGACGCGGCACCAGCGCCTCGCCCAGCACGGCGGCATGGGCGTGGATCGCCGGTTGCAGGTCCTCGACGTAGTCACGCCCCCAGGGGTTCCGGATCACGGCGGCGCAGGCGGCCATGCGCAACGGCTTTTCGGCGGGCTTGCCACCCTCGATCAGAATGTCCTCGACGAAATCGACGATCTTGCGGATGACGACCTCGCTCACGCCTGAAGCCCCTGTTCGGCCAGCACCTTGTTGGCGATGCGGTGGCATTCCACGCCCACGGGCACGCCGCAGTAGATGGTGATATGGGTGATCATCGCCTTCAGCTCGTCGACCGTCACGCCGTTGTTCAGCGCACCGCGGAAGTGCAGCTCCCACTCGTGCATCCGGTTCAGCGCCGCGATCATCACGATGTTCAGCATCGAGCGGGTCTTGGGCGGCAGGGTCTCGTCACCCCAACCCGCGCCCCAGCAATACTCGGTGATGAAGGACTGGAAGTCCTTCGAGAAGTCGGTGGCATTGCCCAGCGATTTCTCCACATAGGCTGCGCCGAGCGTCGCCTTGCGCTGTTCCAGACCCTTTTCGTAAAGCGCCTTATCCATGCTGCACCTCCTGTGCATTCGTCGTGGTCTTGGTGAGGAAGGTTCCGATCTTCTCCGCGATCAGGTCCGGCGCTTCCAGCAGCACCGAATGCTTGAGCCGCGGCAGGATCTCGAGTTCGGAATTGGGGATCAGCCGGTGCATCGTCTCGGACATGCGCGGGTTGGAACCGACATCGTTCTCGCCGGTCATCACCAGCGTGGGCTGGCGGATCTGATCCAGCGTCTCGACCAGCTCGGTCTGGCCGAAGACGCGGTAGGCCTCGAGGTAGGAGGGCACGTGGACGGCCTCCAGCTCGGCAATCCGGCGAAGGATGGCCGCCTCGTTGTCGCGCACGAACTCGGGCGTGAACCAGCGTTCGCGGGCGGCACCAGTGATCGCCTTCATGCCGCCGTCGCGGATCATCTGGAGCCGGGCCACCACCTTGGCGCGCTCCTCCTCCGTGCGGCCGGCCACCGCCGAGAGAATCACGATCCGCTCGAACCGGTCCGGCCAGCCCACGGCGAGGCGCTGCGTGATCAGCCCGCCCAGCGAGAAGCCCGCCAGATGCGCCTTGTCCACTCCCGCCTCGTCCATGACGCGGATGATGTCCTCGGCGAAGGTGTCGATGGTGATCGGCGCGTCGATCTGCGCCGAGCGACCGTGGCCACGCAGGTCGGGGCGAATGATGTCGAACCGGTCCTTCAGCCGGTCGGCGACGGCGCCCCAGCTTTCGGCACTGGCGCCCACGCCATGAACGAGGACCAGCGGCGTGCCGTGGCCCTCGCGGTAATAAGTGATCTGCTTGTCGCTGGTCTGCACCCGCGTTTCCTTTCCGTCAGAGACAGGGCGGCGCCCGCTGTCCGGGCGCCATGGGCATCGGCCCCTCGGATCAGCTGGCCAGCGCCGCTTCCTTGGCGGCGGCCTTGTTGCGGAAGTGCGGCAGCACCTGATCGCAGAACAGTTCCAGCGAGCGCACCGCATCCCTGTGCGGCAGGAAGAAGGTGCCGCCATAGATGAAGTGGTCGATGCCGATGGCCTGATAGGCCTCCAGCTTCTCGATGATCTGCTCGGGGTGGCCGAACATCATGTTCTCCAGCAGCTGCTCGGGCTGGTATTCGTCGCGGTTGGCGACCACGTCGAACTCCACCGGCTGCGGATAGCCGTTGCGGACCTCGCCCACGTTCTTGAACAGGTTCTCGAACGAGCGGCCGAAGTCGATCATCGAGCGCACGGCCTGCTCCTCGCCCGCCTTGTCGGTAAAGACGCAGGCGGTGCGCAGGGTCGCGTGTTTCAGCCCCTGCGCTCCGGGGGTGGTGGAGACGACCTCGTTGAACTTGCGCTGCAGGTCCTCCACCTCGCCGATCGGCTTGCGCAGCGCGGTCGACATGATGTTGCAGCCGTTCTCGGCGGCGAAGCGGAAGGTGCTCTCGTCCCGCGCGGCAATCCAGAGCGGGACCTCCTTCTGCAGCGGCTGCGGCACGCTGGTGGTGGCCGGGAAGGAGAAATGCTTGCCCTCGTGGGCGAATTCCCCGGCCCAGAGGCCTTTCACAACCGGGACGATCTCGCGCAGGAAGGAGCCGCCTTCCTGCTGCGGCATCCCGCCCGCCATGCGGTCGAATTCATACTGGTAGGCGCCACGGCCCAGACCCATTTCCAGCCGCCCGCCGGAGTAGATGTCGCAAAGCGCCGCCTCCCCTGCCAGCCGGATCGGGTTCCAGTAGGGCGCCGAAACGATGGCCGTGCCGAGGCGGATGGTCTTGGTGTGGCCGGCCCAGTGGGTCAGGGTCTGGAACGGGTTCGGCGAGACCGTCAGCTCGATCGTGTGGTGCTCGGCCGTCCAGGCGACATCGAAACCGCCCTGATCGGCGATCTTCACGAGGTCCAGCGCCTCAGCCATGATCTGCCGCATGTCGGTGTTGGGGTTGGGGCGCCCCGGGTTCACTGCGATGGAAAAACGCATGTCTCTCTCCTGTTCCGGCTCTTATTTCTGGACCCGCATCACGAAGGGATCGTGCGTCTTGCCCGAGTAATCGATGACGACGGTCTTGATGCGGGTGAATTCGTTGATGGCGGCAAAGCCGTTGTGCTTGCCGTAGCCCGAGTCCTTGTAGCCACCCGAGGGCGCCATGACGGAGGGGCTGCGATAGGTGTTGATCCAGACCATCCCGGCGTTGATCCGGCGCATGAAACGCATCGCGCGCTCCATGTCGTTGGTCCACAGGCCCGAGGCGAGGCCGTAGCGGGTGTCGTTCGCCTTGGCGATCATGTCCTCGTCATCGCTGTAGCGGATGAGGCCGAGGACGGGCCCGAAGATCTCGTTCCGGGCAATGTCCATCTCGTTGGTCACGTCGCCGAAGATCGTGGGCTGGACGTACCAGCCCGCGCCCATCTCCTCGGCGCGGCCACCGCCGGCCAGCAGCTTGGCGCCCGAGGACTTGGCGCCCTCGACGAAGCGGCCGACCTTTTCGACCTGCGACCAGAGCGCGAGCGGCCCCAGTTGCGTGGCCTCATCCGTGGGGGTGCCGATGCGGATCTCGGCGGCGCGCGCGATCAGGCGATCCGCCACCTCGTCATAGATGCTGTCATGCACAAGGCAGCGCGAGCCCGCGACGCAGGTCTGCCCCCCGGCGGCGAAGATGCCCGAGACGACACCGGTCACGGCGCGGTCAAGATCGGCATCGGCGCAGATGATGTTGGGCGACTTGCCCCCCAGTTCGAGGATCGAGGGCGTCAGGTTCTGCGCCGCGCTGCCCGCGATGATGCGGCCGGTCTCGGGTCCGCCGGTAAAGTCGATCTTGTCGACCTCGGGGTGGCGCACCAGGGCGTCGCCCACGGTGCGGCCATTGCCCGTCACCACGTTGAAGACCCCGGCCGGGAAGCCCGCTTCGGCCACCAGTTCGGCAAAGGCGAGGATCGAGGCGGCGGAATGTTCCGACGGTTTCACCACCATCGCGTTGCCGCAGGCCACGGCAGGGGAAAACGCGCGGTTCAGCAGCAGCAGGGGCGAATTCCACGGCACGATGGCCGCGATCACGCCCACCGGTTCGCGCAGGGTGAAGTTCAGCATGTCGGGCTTGTTGACCGGGATCGTCGTGCCCTCGATCTTGTCGGCCATACCGGCGAAATAGCGCATGGAGGCCGCGACCGCGTGGGTCAGCGCCGTCATCTCCTTCAGCAGCTTGCCGTTGTCGCGCACTTCCAGCCGCGACAGCCGGTCCACGTTCTGGGTGACCAGTTCGGCCAGGCGATAGAGCAGCGCGCCCCGGTCGGTCTGGGCCATGTCGCGCCACGCCGGATTGTTCATCGCGCCACGCGCCGCCATCACCGCGCGGTCGACCTCGTCCAGCGTCGCATCGGCCATCGAGGACCAGGGCTGCCCGGTGGCGGGGTCGTAGCTCGGGAAGCTCTCGCCCTGCGAGGTGACCAGTTCGTTGTTGATGAAGAGCGGCAGGCAGCTGCCTTCGAGGGCCTCGGGGGTAAAGCGGATCATGAAAGTCGGTCCTGTGTCGTGATCAAACGGAAGCCTGCGCGGTCAGCGCGGCGGGAACGAGGTACTGGCCATCGGCAAAGACGAGCGCCGGGCGGATGCTGCGCTCCAGCGCCACGACGCGGCCGATCAGAACGAGGTGATCGCCCGCATCGACGACGTCGTGGGTCTCGCAGTCGAAGCCCGCGGCGCAGTCCTCCAGCAGGGGCGCGCCGGTGGGCCCCGCCTGCCAGCCGACACCGGCAAAGCGGTCCGCCACCTTGCGCGAGGCAAAACGGTTCGACAGCCCGGTCTGGTCGGCGGCGAGGATGTTGACGGCGAAGGCCCCCCCGTCGCGGAAGATCGCGAGGTTGGAGGAGGTCTTGCCGATGCAGACCAGCAGCAGCGCCGGGTCCAGCGAGACGGAGGTAAAGGAATTGGCGGTGAACCCCACCGGGGCGCCGGTGCCGTCGCAGGCGGTGACGATGGTCACGCCGGTGGCGAAACGGCCAAAGGCGCGGCGCAGGTCGGCGCGGTCGATGGGGGCAGCTTGGGGAGCGGTCTTCACGGGGGGGCCTCGGTCTTTCAGCAGGTGCTAAAGATGACCTTAGGCTGCAGCTTTCGGACCAGTCCTCCCGCGAAACTGGCGAGAATGACGGAAAAGTTTCCTACTATCTGTAGGAGGTTCTGAACTTGTGGATACGCAGCGCCAGTTCCAGCTGGAAACACTCCTCCGGATCGTTCAGATCCACGCCCGACTTCTCGGCCAGCCGCCCGATGCGGTAGCGCAGGGTCGAGACATGGATATCCAGCAGGTCCGCCGTTTCCTGCGGGCGCCGCCCGGTGGCGAGGTAGGTTTCCAGCGTCTGGAGCATGACGGCGGATTTCTCCGATCCGTCCTCGGTCAGCCAGGCGATCGTATCGCCGAGGAATTGGTCCGCCACCCGGCTGCTGACCGAGGCCATCAGCGAGGGCAGAGAGCCCACGTTGCGCCGGTCGACCCAGTTGCGGGCGTTCATCTTCTCCGCCACCTGCAGGTTCCATGCGCAGGCCTCGCGCGCGGGGGCTACATGCTCCAGCCGGTCGATCCGGTCGGACTGGACGGCAATCGCCTCGGGCAGGATCGGGCGGATGCGCTGCATGAAGAGGTCGCGCTGCTTGGCGCTGCGCATATCCTCGCCATCGCGGATCAGCAGGTAGATTTCCTCCCCGTCCCGATAGGAGACGGCCTTGCCCAATGTCCGCTGCGCGGTGCGCAGGACGAAGCTGTGCGCATCCTCCCCCGGCACCGCGCCGCCCGCGCTGCGCAGCCCCACGAGGTACATCGGCTGATCCAGTTCGAAGCCCAGCATCCGCGCCTCTTCACGCAGGGTGCCGAGGTCGCGCAGGTCGCCCTGACAGAGCCGCGAGATCAGCCGCCGCGCCGATTGTTCGCGGGTGCGGAAGGCCATGTAGTTGCGCAGGATCAGCGTCGCCAGCGCCAGCTGACCCGCGTCCGCCGCGATCTGTTCGTTCGGCGAAAACGTCGTCGCATCCAGCAGGAAGAGCGCGCCCACCCGGCTGCCGTCGATGAAGAGCGGCCGCATCAGCGCGGCGTGGGTCTCGCCCTCCACCAGCAGGCGCACGGTCTGATCGCCGATGTCGCTGTCGGCCTTCGTCGCGGTGCGCATCACCGTCTCGGGCATCCGGCGGGCCAGTTGGTGCAGCAGCGGCGACGCGCTGTCGGGATCGCAGAGCATCTGGCCGGTGGTCAGGTCGATGGCGAACCAACCGGTCGGAAACAGCCGCGAGAGCGAGCCGTAGAGGTCCGTCGCATGGTCCGGGTCCAGCGTCGTGGTCAGTGCCGAGGTCAGGTTCGTGGTGATCTCGCGCAGGCGCTCGCCCTCACGGCGCTCCTCCCGCAGGGCCTGCATCCGGCGCACGGCCACATCCGCAAGATCCGCAAGGCATTGAAGAAAACTGAGTTCGACCTCGTCCACCTCGACCCGTTCATTGGCAAGGACGGAGAGCACGATGGCGCGGCCTTCCTCGTCGGGGAACTTCAGCGGCACCAGCACGACGGTGTGGTAGCCGCGCACCCGGGCGTCATCGCGGAAGGCGGTGTATTTCTCCTGCGCGGCGGCGTCGGGGATCACCAGCGGGCGGCCCCGGGCCACGACCTCGCGCACCGGGCTGCCGGAGAGATCCCATTGCATCGTCGCACGGCGCGCCGCCTCGGAGAGGAACTGGTCGAAGCGCACGGTGGAGATGGAAAGCTGCCGCTCGGTGTCCATCACCATGACCGAGGAAATCGCCCAGTGGGAATGACGGCAGACGCCCTCTGTCAACCGCACAAGGACGTCGTGGAAATCCCCGCCCTCGTTGATCAGCCGCGTGATCTCGGAAAGCTGGCGGAACTGGTCGGCGCGGGCATGTTCGAGGCCCGGCGTCTCGATCTCGAGCGACGTCATGCGGGGGTCTCCGTGCGGATCGCGGCGGTCACCTCGGCGGCGGAGAGGACCCAGCCGAAATGCCGCCCGAAGGCGCGCAGCGTCGCCTCGGCCGCGACCGGGTCGGAACTGGCCACGAGGTCACGGATCAGCGCCGTGGGATAGCCGTGATGCACCGCCTGCCGGGCGGTATCCTCCACGCACATCTCGGTCAGCACCCCGGTGATGCAGAGCATGTCGGCCCCAAGCGCGCGCAGCCGCGCGTCGAAGCCCGTTTCGTGGAAGCCGCCGAAGAAGTCCTTGTCCACCACCGCCTCGCCGGGCAGCGGCGCAAGCGCGGCGTGGATGGCAAAACCCTCGGCCTCGGTCCCGTCGTCGAACCGGCGCAGATGGCCGGGCTGGCAGGCATGCACCGGCGCCGCCATGGTCCTGATCCACCGCATCCGCTCCGCGAGAGGATCGAACCGCGTGGAGGCGGTGAAGCGCAGGAAGACCACCGGCAGCCCGGCGGCGCGGAATGCCGCGATCATCCCGGCCAGCCCGGGCAGGATCGCGCGGCCTTCTGCACATTCCATGGGCGCTCCGGGCAGGAGAAAATCGTTCTGCATGTCCACGACCACCAGCGCGGGGCACATCACGGGCGGCAGATCTGGCGCGGCGTCGAAGTCCAAGGGAGAGAGATGCATAAGAGATGCCCTTTTCCTGCTGCCCTCCTCGCTAACGGCGAAGGCCCCGGCGATCATGATGCCTTCGCATGAAGAATGCAAAGCCGCGCTCCTACGAAACATAGGAAGACAGAAAAGCTTCATGGCGCATTAATGATTTCACAAGCCAAGACCGACCAGACCGACAGGGATATTTCCACAGTGACAGACAGGATCGAGATACGCGACGTCTACAAGATTTTCGGACGCCGCAAGGAGGAGGCACTGGCGCTCGTCCGCGAGGGCAAGGGCAAGTCCGAAATCCTCGAACGGACGCAGGCCGTGGTGGGCGTGAACAACGTCTCGCTCAGCGTGCCGAAGGGCTCGATCTCGGTCATCATGGGGCTGTCGGGCTCCGGCAAGTCGACGCTGGCGCGCTGCGTGAACCGCATTCTGGAACCCGACGCGGGCCAGATCCTGCTGGATGGCGAGGACTACACCAAATGCTCCGATGCACGGATGCGCGAGATTCGCCGCCGCCGCATCTCGATGGTGTTCCAGAACTTCGGCCTGCTGCCGAACCAGACCGTCATCGACAACGTCGCCTTCGGCCTCAAGCTCCGCAAGGTGCCGCTGGCCGAACGCCACAAGAAGGCGGGCGAGATGCTGGAGACGGTGGGCCTCTCGGAATGGGCCTCGCATCTGCCCGGCGAGCTTTCGGGCGGGATGCGCCAGCGGGTGGGCCTTGCCCGGGCGCTCGCCACCGAGGCCGACGTGCTGATCATGGACGAGGCGTTCAGCGCGCTCGACCCGCTGATCCGGACCGAGATGCAGGACGAACTGCTGCGCCTCCAGAACACGCTGCACAAGACGGTGCTCTTCATCACCCACGATTTCCAGGAGGCGCTGCGCCTCGGCACCAAGATCGCCGTGATGGCCGATGGCGCCGTGATCCGTGACGGCACCCCGCAGGAGATCGTCATCGACCCGGGCCACGACTATGTCGCCGCCTTCACCCGCAACGTGGACCGCGCGCGGCTCTTCGATGCGGCCTCGGTCATGAGCGAGAGCCCTGCCGACGCGCAGGGCGGTCGCTTCGTGCTGAACGACGCAGGCGAAGTGGCGGGCTGGCAAGACCCGGTCACCGGCGCGGTGAGCGAGGGCTTCCTCGCCGTGCGCCCCGAAACGACGCTGATCGAGATCGCGGGCGCCGCCGCCCGCAGGCGCGGCCCGATCGCCGTGGTGGATGCCGAGGGCAAGTTCCGCGGCCGCATCTCGGATGAGGCCCTGCTCGCCGGGATCGCCGGCGCCAAAGAGACCATGAAAGGAAGCCGGACCGATGCTTGATCCGGAAGAAGTCTACATCCCCCTCGACCGCTGGATCCAGGTCGGCATCGAATGGGTCGCGGATCATTTCCGCCCCCTCTTCCGCTCGATCCGCTGGCCAGTCGACGAGTTGCTGAACGTCATCAACGGCACGCTGGAGGCGATCCCGCCGCTGCTGCTGATCGCCCTCTTCGGGGGTCTGGCGCTCTGGCTCGCGGGCAAGCGCACGGCGCTCTTCACCGTGGTCTCGATGCTCTTCATCCTGCTGCTCGGCATCTGGCTGGAGACGCTGACCACGCTGTCGCTGATCGCCACGGCCATCGTCGTCTGCGTGATCATCGGCATCCCGCTGGGGATCCTCTGCGCCCGCAGCGACCGGGCCTGGGGCATCATCCGGCCCGTGCTCGACGTGATGCAGACCACGCCCAGCTTCGTCTACCTGATCCCGGTCGTGATGCTCTTCGGCGTGGGCACCGTGCCCGGTGCGGTGGCCGTCATCGTGGTCGCCGTGCCGCCGCTGATCCGCTTCACCAACATCGGCATCCGTGGCGTGAACGAGGAACTGATCGAGGCCGGCATCGCCTTTGGCGCCACCGACCGCCAGCTGCTGTGGGAAATCCAGCTGCCGCAGGCACTGCCCACGATCCTCGGCGGGCTGAACCAGACCGTGCTGCTGGCCATGGTGATGTCCGTCATCGTCGCCATGATCGGGGCCGAGGGGCTTGGCCTCGTGGTGCTTCAGGGCCTTGGCCGTCTCGACGTGGGCCGCGCCGCGGTGGGGGGTATCGGCATCGTGCTGATGGCGATCATCCTCGACCGGCTGACGCAGGCCGTGGCCGAACGCGACCCGCGGGCCCATTCCGGCAAGGCACGGATCGGCGCCGCCCTCTCGCGGCTCTTCGGCAGCGGCCACCGGCAGGCCGAAGGCAAGCTGGAGGCCTCGCTCGACAGCAAGAACTGACGCCTTTCCACGACTTCCCCACCCCTCCGCCGCCAGACCGGCGCTGCGCCCCCGGCGGCGGAGGGTCCCCACTTACCCCAACGAGCTGCGCCAAGCAGCCTGACCCAGACCGACAGTAGGAGACCTCCATGAAGACCAAGACCTTCTTTCTGACCACCGCGCTCGTCTGCGCCGCCGCGCTGCCCGCGCTCGCGCAGTCCCTCCCCGGCGAGGGCAAGGACGTGCGGATGTCGCGCAGCGACAGCCTCGGCACCCAGTACATTCAGGACGAGATCCTCAAGACCGCGCTGGAAGACCTTGGTTACGACGTGTCGATGACCAACGTCGGCACCTCGGCCTTCCTGCAGGCCGCAAGCCAGGGCGACCTCGACATCTCTGGCGACATCAACATGCCGCAGCGCGCGCTGCAGTATGACACCGTGGCCGATGACGTGGCCCTGCTGGGCGGCGGCACCATCGGCGGCGGCGGCATCAACGGCTACCTGATCGACAAGGCCACCGCGGATGAATACGGCATCAAGGACCTCAGCGCCCTCGCCGATCCCGAGATTGCCAAGCTCTTCGACAACGATGGCGACGGCAAGGCCGACCTGATGAACTGCGATCCCGGCTGGAGCTGCGGCGACGTGGTGGACTACCAGCTCGAGGAATTCGGCCTCGGCGACACCGTGGAATCCGTCCGCGCCAAGTACGAGCCCCTGCTGGCCGAAACCTTCGCCCAGTTCCGCCAGGGCAAGCCGGTGCTCTACTACACCTGGAGCCCCTCCTTCGTGACCGAGACGCTGGTGCCCGGCAAGGACGTCGTCTGGCTGCCGATCCCCTATGACGCCGCGCCCGAAGGCGTGTCGGTGCCCAACGGCCACCTCGTCGAGGGCGTGGTGGGCTGCGCGGGCGATACCCCCTCCTGCCGGATGGCCACGGGATCGTGGAACTGGGAAATCGCCGCCAACCGCGACTTCATCGCCGAGAACCCCGCCATCGCCAAGCTGGCCGAGGAGATGGAATGGCCACTGGCAACCTGGTCGACCTGGGAAACCCAGATGAAGGGCGACAACTCCGACCGCGCGATCCGCAAGATCGCAGCAGGCTGGATCGAGGAAAACCGCGCCACCTATGACGCCTGGCTTGCTGCCGCCAAGGCCGCAGCCGCCGGCTGAACCTGCGACGCCACGAACGACGAAAGGGTCGCCTCCCCCGAGGCGGCCCTTTTGCCATGGGCGTTTGCCTTACGGGGCCGGACAATCGACAGCGCTTCCCCGCCGTAGCCGGTTGACCGCCGCGCTCGCGTGACTTAAACCACGTCCTCGGAGCGCGGGTATGGTGTAATGGTAGCGCCCTAGCCTTCCAAGCTAGTCGTGCGGGTTCGATTCCCGCTACCCGCTCCAGCTTCCCCTCTCAGATCAGACCACGCAGCCCTCTCATGGGGTGATTTCGCGTGCCGACATCCCGCACGTGGCTTTCCGAAATCGAACCTTTTCGACGCGAAAGGGCCGCCCGATCCTGGCGACCCTTGTCAGTTTCCGATCTGCGCAGGATCAGTCGATGTCGAAGACAACGCCCTGTGCCAGCGGCAGTTCCTTGGAGTAGTTGATCGTGTTCGTCGCCCGGCGCATGTAGGCGCGCCATGCGTCCGACCCGCTCTCGCGGCCGCCGCCGGTCTCCTTCTCACCGCCGAAGGCGCCACCGATCTCGGCGCCCGAGGTGCCGATGTTCACGTTGGCGATCCCGCAATCCGAGCCGCGCGCCGAGAGGAAGGTTTCCATCTCGCGCAGGTCGGTGGTGAAGATCGACGAAGACAGCCCGCCGCCGACGTTGTTGTGGTCTTCAAGAACGGCGTCGAAGTCGCTGTATTTCATCACGTAGAGGATCGGCGCGAAGGTCTCGCGCAGGACGGGGCCGCCCTGCTCCGGCATCTCCACGATGGCGGGCTTCACGTAGTAGGAGGTGTCGGGCCCGACCGAGACGCGCTCGCCGCCGTGCACGGTGCCGCCAAGCGCCTTGGCCTCCTCCAGTGCCACGCCCATGCCGTCGAAGGCCGCCTTGTCGATCAGCGGACCGACGAGCGCCGCGCTTTCCAGCGGGTTGCCGACGGTGACAGAGGCATAGGCCTTCTTCAGCGCGGGCACGATCTGGTCATAGATGCTTTCGTGTACGAAGAGACGGCGCATGGTGGTGCAGCGCTGGCCGGCGGTGCCCATGGCCCCGAAGGCAATCGCGCGCAGGGCCATGTCCAGATCGGCCGAGGGGCAGACGATGCCGGCGTTGTTGCCGCCCAGTTCGAGGATGCACTTGCCGAAACGCGCGGCAACCTTGGGGCCCACGATGCGGCCCATGCGGGTCGAACCCGTGGCCGAGATCAGCGCCACCTTGGGGCTGTCGACCATCACTTCGCCCACCTCGGGCCCGCCGACGAGCACCTGGCTCAGCCCCTCGGGCGCATCTTCGCCGAAGCGTGCGATGGCGCGGTCCAGCACCGCCTGGCAGGCGAGCGCGGTCAGCGGGGTCTTCTCGGAGGGTTTCCACAGCACCGGATCGCCGCAGACCAGCGCCAGTGCCGAGTTCCAGCACCAGGGCGCGCAGGGGAAGTTGAAGGCGGTGATGATGCCCACGACCCCCAGCGGGTGCCAGGTTTCCATCATCCGGTGGCCGGGGCGTTCGGTGGCGATGGTCAGGCCGTAAAGCTGACGCGAGAGGCCGACCGCGAAATCGCAGATGTCGATCATCTCCTGCACTTCGCCCAGACCTTCGGAGGGCGACTTGCCCGCCTCGATCGAGACCATGCGGCCAAGGTCTTCCTTGGCGGCGCGCAGTTCCTCGGCGAAGAGGCGCACCAGTTCGCCACGGCGCGGCGCGGGCACCATGCGCCACTTGCGGAAGGCGGCACTGGCGGTGTCGATCATCGCCTGCGCGTCGGCGGCGGAATGGGGCGCGAGGCTGGCCACCTGCTCGCCGGTCACGGGCGAGACGACGGTCATGCCGCCTTCGACGTTCAGCGCGGCAGTGGCGCCGCAGTTTTCCATGGTCTGTTTGGTCAGGCTGTCGAGGCTCTGGTGCAGCATCCGGGCTCTCCTGTGGTGATCTTGTCGGTTTGGCGCGACTCTATCAGCGGGGGCCATGAATTTCGAACCATGAATCGGCAAGGGGTCATTCCGATCTCGCATGACCTCGGCTAGAGTGGGCCCGACCTGCCCGCCCAGAGGCCCCCATGACCGCGCCCCGCCGCCTTGTCCCCGATCTGCGCATCCTTCAGGCCTTCGAGGCCGCGGCCCGTCATGGCTCCTTCACCCGTGCGGGCGAAGAGCTGCACCTGACCCAGAGCGCCGTCAGCCGCCAGATCAAGGAGCTGGAGGACCAGACCGGCAAGGTGCTGTTTGACCGGCTGAAGGGCCGCGTGGTGCTGTCAGAGGCCGGGCGCAGCCTGCTGCCACAGGTCGAACGGTTGCTGTCACTGTCGCAGGCCACCATGCGCCACGCGCTCGCCGGGCCCGCGGGCGAGGCGGTGCTGGCGGTGAACGCCCTGCCCAGCTTTGCCAGCCGCTGGCTGATGCCGCGCCTGCCCGGCTTCCTCGCGGCGAACCCCGGCCTGCGGGTCGACCTGACCACGAAGCGCGACCTCTTCGACTTCTCCCGCAGCGGCTGTGACCTTGCGATCCACTTCGGTCAGCCGCTCTGGCCCGGCGGCAGCTGCAACTATCTCTGCTCCGAGATCGTCCTGCCGGTGGCGGGCGGCGCCCTGCGGGACGGACCGCCCATTGCCCGCCCCGAGGACCTGATCGGCCGTGACCTGCTGCATCTGACCACCCGGCCCGGTCTCTGGCCCGACTGGTTCGCGGCGCAGGGGATCGAGGGCGCGGAGGCGTTGCGCGGCCACTGGATGGACCAGTTCTCGCTTACCATCAAGGCGGCCCTTGCGGGCATGGGCCATGCCCTGCTGCCGCAATACCTGATCGAGGCCGAACTGGAGAGCGGCGCGCTGAAGGTGATGCTGGACCAGCCCCACGCCACCGACCTCGCCTATTGGATCGTCACGCCGGAAGGGCACGGGGATGCGCCGCTCGTGGCGGCCTTCCGAGACTGGCTGGTGGGCGAGGTCCGGTTCCGCCCACTGGCGCAGGGCTGAGCGGCGGCGCCCCGCCGACAGGGTCCCGAGACGGCCATGCGGTCCTCGGCATCGGCATCGGCATCGGCATCGGCATCGGCATCGGCCGTGCCGCCCCCCGGTGCCCGCTGCAAGCCCCGCCTGCCCTTGATCCCGGCGGCGCGCTGCCCTACCCCCTTTCCCATGCGCGTGATCGAGAACATCATCTCTGACCGGGGGTCGAAATACGCCGTCTCCGGCGGGCCCTGCACCTCCGAGGAGGAGGCCAAGGCCTTCATCAAGGCGCTCTGCCGGAAGAAGAAGTTCGCCAAGGCGACCCACAACACATGGGGCCTGCTGACCCGCGACGCGCCGATCAAGAACGATGACGGCGAAAGCGGCGCGGGCATGGTGATCCTGCGGATGCTGGAGCGCGAGGGCCTCTACGATCATATCGTCGTGGTGACCCGCTGGTACGGCGGCAAGCACCTCGGCGGGGACCGGTTCCGCCACGTGCAGGAGGCCGTGCGCATCTACCTGGAGGGGCTGTGAGCGACGCGCTCTTCGCCCGTCTGGCGCGGTCCCCCTTCCGCAGCCGGTTCCACCTCGGCCCGAAGGAGCGCGCCTATGCGGATCAGAAGGGGCGCGCGGTGATCCTCTCCCATGCGCAGGATTTCATCCGCGACCGGCTGGCGCCCGCGCAGCCGCGCAACGACGGCAAGCAGACCCCCATGCGCGGCCACCCGGTCTTTGTCGCGCAACATGCGACGGCCTGCTGCTGCCGGGGCTGTCTTGCGAAATGGCACGGGCTCTCCACCGGGCGGGCGTTGAGCGACGCCGAACAGGCAGAGGTGGTGCAGGTGATCCTGCGCTGGATCGACCGGGAAATGGGGTATCGCGGATGAGCAAGGGCACGCAGGCCACCCTCGCGCTGGACCGGGCAAAGGTTGCCTTCCGGCGGATCGCCTATGACTACGTCGCGGGGCAGGACAAGATCGGCCTCCATGCGGCGGAGGCCATAGGGGTGGAGGCCACCCGCGTCCTCAAGACCCTGATGGTGGAGGTCGACGGCAAGCCTTGCTGCGCGGTGATCCCCTCGGACCAGAGCCTCTCCATGAAACGGGTCGCGGCGGGCTTCGGCGGCAAGTCGGCGCAGATGATGGACCCGGCCAAGGCCGAACGGCTGACCGGCTTCCGCACCGGCGGGATCAGCCCCTTCGGCCAGAAGAAGCGCGTGCCGGTGCTCTTCGAGGCAAGCGCCATGGCGGCAGAGGAGATCGTGCTGAACGGCGGGCAGCGCGGGCTGATGGTGGCGCTTGCGCCCGCCGATGCGATTGCCGCGAGCGGCGGCCGGGCGGCGGCGCTCATCGCCTGACGCGGGGCTCCCGCCCGCAGCCCGCAGGCGTCGCCTCAGCCCTTCACGCCGGCCAGTTCCAGCCCGTGCATCGTCACCGCGCCGGTCTCGTAGTAGAGCGCCCGCGCAGCGGTCATCTTCTCGGCATAGGCGGGCACGGGCACCAGCGGCAGGGCCGCCTCCTCCGCGCTCAGCGCCGCCTGTGCGAGGGCCTTGCCAAAGAGCGTGCCCGTCCCGATGCCGCGCCCCGAGTATCCGTAGGCGGCATAGCCGCGCACGCCGAACCGTTCGATCCGCGGCAGGTGATCCGCCGTCGAGGCGATGCGCCCGTGCCAGGCGTGCTCCAGCGGTTGCCCGGCGAGTTGCGGGAAGAGCCGGGCCAGCTTGCGCTGCGCCCAGGCTTGGTGCACGCCGCTGGCCAGATGGTCGAGCGCGCCGATGGCCCCGACGATCACCCGCCCCGCCGCATCGCGCCGGAAGGAGGACATGACCAGCGCCGTATCCCAGCAGCCCTCCAGCCCCGGCAGGACGTCCTTCAGCAGCTCCTCGGGCAGCGGCGCGGTGGCCATCTGGAAGAAGTGCATCGGCGTGAACCGGCCCGGCGTCTGGCCGTAGGCATTGGTGGCCTCGATCAGCGCGCGCGAGGTGATGCGGTGGCCGCCGGCCTCCACGACCCAGCGGTCGCCGGTGGACTGGCGCCGGCCCGCGGGCAGGCCCTGCACGATGATCGCACCCGCCGCCTGCGCCGCCCGGGCAAGGCCGCGGGCATAGGCCTTGGGCTGCACCGTACCGGCACGCGGATCGAAGAGCGCACCATGGACCGCGGGGCTGCCCGTCCGGGCGCGGGCCTCCTCGGCCGAGAGCAGGGTGACCGGCGCGCCGATCGCGGTCAGCTGGGCATGGCGCCGCTCGAGGTCGCTCAGCCCGGCGGGGGCATGGGCGCAGTGCAGCGTCCCGTTGCGCACCGCCTCGCAGGCGATGTCGTGCCGCTCGATCAGGTCGAAGACGAGGTCGGGCCCGCCCGCGAGGATTGCGTTGAGCCGGGCACCCGCCCGCTCGCCCATGATCTTCGCCACTTCGCCCGGCGGCAGCCAGAGCCCCGCGTTCACGAGACCCACGTTGCGGCCCGAGCCGCCGTGGCCCACTTCCTCGGCCTCCAGCACGCAGACCCTGGCCCCGCTCTGCGCCGCGTGGAGCGCTGCGGAGAGGCCGGTAAAGCCGCCCCCCACCACGAGAAGATCGACGGTCAGGTCCTCGCTGAGCGGTGCGGTCTCGACCGCGGGACCCGCTGTCGCCGACCAGAGATTGCCTTTGCCGCCTGCCGTGCCCGCCATGTCGCCGACCTTTCCTGTGCCCGTTGGGAGAGTTGGGTTGCGAGAGACTAGGCGCGCGCGCCGGGACATGCCAGAGCCGATCGTGCGCCCGGCGCGGGCGCCTGCGGCGGGCCGCGAGAGGTGAGTGAATCAGCCTCATCGCGTCGCGCGGTGAACAGGCATGCAGGGGTCGGAAGGAGGTGTCGGACTACCCAGTTCCGGGCAGCCAGCACCGGGAGAATTGGGCGAGTATCAGGTCCCGTGGAGGGATATGCCCCTTCGCGCGCAGCACAGGGAAAACGATCACGGAGTGCCCGACAGTCCCCGCGGCCTCCTCTCTCAGGCCGCGCCGGCGATGTCCGTGGTCTCTGCCGCGGCGGTCCCTGCCTGCGGCGCGGCGGGCGCGCCAAAGGGCATCTGCGCCAGCGGTCCGGTCATCCACCCCTGAAGGGCCGAGACCTCGGAGGGCGCCATGCGCAGGCCGAGCTTGCCGCGCCGCCAGAGCACGTCTTCCGCCGTGCGGGCGAACTCGTTCTGCATCAGCCAGCGGACCTCGCGTTCGCTGAGCGTCGCGCCGAAATCGCGGCCCATGTCCTGCGGGCTCGCCGCCGTCGCCATCATGTCGAAGGCCTGCATCCCGTAGCTGCGCACGAGGCGCCGCGCCCAGCTGTCGCTGAGGAAGGGGAAGCGGCGACGCAGGCGCGAGACGATGCTGTCGAGCCCGACAGGCGGCAGGTTTCCCCCGGGCAGGGCCACGCGCTGCGTCCACCCCTTGGTCTGGATCTCGAGCGAGGCGCAGATCCGGTCGACCGCCTCTTCCGCGGTGCGCCGGTGTGTCGTCAGGCGCCCCCCGTGCAGCGTCAGAAGCGGCGCGCCCGCGCCTTCCTCGAGGGCGAAGTCGGGCCGGCGCCAGCTGTCGGCCTCCTCCTCCGCCGGGATCGGGCGCAGCCCGGAGTAGCTCCAGAGCACGTCATCGCCCGTCAACTCGCGGTCGAGAAGCGCCGAAACCCGCGCGCAGAGCTGGTCGCGCTCGTCCCGGCTGCAGGCGGCGGGCACGTCGGGGCCCAGATGCTCGACCCGGCTGGAACCGATCAGCGTGTAGTCGTCCTCGAACGGCAGGATGTAGAGCAGGCTGCGGTCCGGCGCCTCGAAGATGTAGCCCCGATCGTGATCGTAGAGCCGGCGGGTCACTATGTGACTGCCGCGCATCAGGCGTTGCGCCTGTTTCGCGGGGCGGTTCAGCCCCTGCGCCAGCACCTGCCCGGCCCAGGGCCCGGCGGCGTTGATCACCGCGTTCGCGGTCACCTCGCGGAGCGTGCCGGTCATCTGGTCCTGTAGCGTGATGCGCCAGTGGTTCTTCTCGCGCCGGGCCGCGTGGACCCGGGTGCGAGTCCAGATGCGGGCGCCGCGCGCGGCGGCATCGGCGGCGGTGACAACGGTCAGGCGGGCATCGTCCACCATCGCCTCCGAAACCTCGTACCCCAGCGGCGCAGTGCCGCGCAGCACCCGGCCCAGCGGGGCCGTCGCCGACAGGTCGACCGGCGTGGAGGCCAGACCACCTGCCATGCGGTCATATCGTTTGAATCCCATCCGGATCAGCCAGGCCGGGCGTTTCATCCCGATCCACGGCAGGAACCGCGCGACCAGCCGCGTCGCGGCGCTGTGGGTCGTCATCGGCACCTCGGGGGCCAGCGGCACCACAAGACGCAGGTGACGCGCCAGATGCGGCGCGGCCTCCATCAGGCCGTTGCGTTCCAGCAGGGCCTCGCGGATCTCGGAAAAGCGCAGGGTTTCAAGGCGGTCCACCCCGCCCTGCAGCAGCTTGGTGGAGGCGCTGGAGCTGCCGCTGGCAAGATCATCCTTTTCCGCCAGCGCGACCGAGAGCCCCCGGCCCGCAGCGTCGCGCGCGATGGCGCAGCCGTGAATGCCGCCGCCGATGATGAAAAGTTCGAAATGCTCCGGCGCGATCTGCTCGTCGTTGCCCATAGCCCACCCATGACTGTTCCGTTGTCCCCGCCACAGATTAGGCGGCGAGAAAGGCGTGCCAAAGGCCCGGACGGGTCAAGATTGTGGCGCAGCCGCGAGGTCCGCGAGGATCGGGCAATCGGGCCGCGTGTCGCCGTGACAGCGCCCGATCAGCTCCGAAAGCGTGGCCTTCAGGCTCTCCAGTTCGGCGATCTTGGCCTCGACCCGCGCGAGGTTCTGCTGCGCGACCGACCGCACGTCGGCGCTGGCCCGCTCCCGGTCCTCGTAGAGCGCCAGCAGGGCGCGACAGTCGTCGATGGAAAAGCCCAGCGAGCGCGACCGCGACAGGAAGCTGAGCTTGTGCAGGTCGGTGTCCGAGAAGCGGCGATAGCCGTTCTCGCCCCGGCCCGGACGGATCAGGCCGATGTCCTCGTAGTAGCGGATGGTCTTGGCCGAAAGCCCGCTGGCCTCCGCCACGTCGCCGATGTTCATGGCTGTCTCCCTGACCCACTGATCCTGACCGACTGATCCTGATCGCTGGACCAGATATAGGCGCTGGGACAAAGAGGTTCCAGTCTTGGGAGGGTTCGCCGCCCCGCCGCCGGGCGCGGAAATTCCTTGAGGAAGGAATTTCCCAAGAACTTTTCCGTAAAATTCTTGGCCGCCCGTGGTGGCGGCGCGGCAGGGATCAGGCCGGGAAGCCGGTTGCGGCCATGGCCGTGGCCGTGTCGAGCATCCGGTTCGAGAAGCCCCATTCGTTGTCGTACCAGCTCAGCACCCGGACCATGCCGCCCTCGGTCACCCGGGTCTGCCCGGTGGCGAAGGTGGAACTGGCAGGCTGGTGGTTGAAGTCCATCGAAACCAGCGGCTCCTCCGTCACGGCCAGCACGCCCTTCATCGCGCCATTGGCCGCGGCGAGGATGGCGGCGTTCACCTCCTCCACCGTGGCAGGCCGGGCGGGCATGAAGGTCAGGTCCACGACCGAGACATTCGGTGTCGGCACCCGGATCGCGGAGCCGTCGAGCTTGCCCTTCAGTTGCGGCAGGACGAGGCCCACGGCCTTGGCGGCCCCGGTCGAGGTCGGGATCATCGACATGGCCGCCGCGCGCGCGCGGTAGAGGTCCTTGTGCAGCGTATCCAGCGTGGGCTGGTCACCGGTATAGGCGTGCACCGTGGTCATGTAGCCGGTCTCGATCCCGAAGGTCGCGTCCAGCACCTTGGCCACGGGGGCGAGGCAGTTGGTGGTGCAGGAGGCATTCGAGACGATGACGTCCTCCCCCTTCAGTTCCGCGTCGTTCACGCCGAAGACCACTGTGCGGTCCACACCGTCCCCCGGGGCCGAGATCAGGACCTTGGCCGACCCGTTCTTCAGATGCGCCGCCGCGGCCTCGCGTTTGGTGAAATGACCCGTGCATTCCAGCGCGATGTCCACGTCTTTCCACGGCAGGGCGGCGGGGTCGCGCTCGGCCGTCACCCGGATCTCGTGGCCGTTCACGACAATCGCGTTGTCGCGCAGCTCGACCTCAGCCGGGAAGCGCCCGTGGACACTGTCGTATTTCAGCAGGTGGGCATTGGTCTCGATCGGACCCAGATCGTTGATGGCCACGATCTCCACGTCCTGCCGCCGGGATTCGATCCAGGCCCGCAGGACCATGCGGCCGATCCGGCCAAAGCCGTTGATCGCCAGTTTCACTGTGCCCGAAGGTGCTGTGCCGGTCATTTCTTTCCCTCCGCTGCGCAGCCCCTCCCCCGGGGCCGGCGCCTTCCCGCATCCCCATGCGGGATTCGTTAGCGCTAACGCCGTCAGGGGTAGCACATCGTGCAGACGGAAGCCAAGGGCAGTTGCCCGGGCGGCGGGCATCCGCCCCGCCCGAACAGCGGCGGACGCGGCGAAACAGCAGGGTCCGGCTTGCCCGCAGGGCCGTCGCTGCCTATCGGAGAGGGATGAAACAGCTTCCTCCGCCCCAGGCGGCCTTCCCGCATCAGCTTGCCAGCCGTCTGCGCTATGGCGACACCGACCGGCAGGGCCATATCAACAATGCCGTCTACGCCTCCCTCCTCGAGGAGGGGCGCGCGCACATGCTCTACAAGGCCCGCACCGGCGGGCTGGAGGGCGGTGTGTCCTTCGTGGTGGCCGACCTGCAGATCGGCTTCCGCCATGAACTGCTCTGGCCGGACGAAATCACCATCTGCACCGGGATCGAGAAGATCGGCACCTCCTCCGTCACCATGGCGCATGCGATCTATCGCGATGGCACCTGCTGTGCGACGGGCCGGACGATCATGGTGCAGGTTTCCGATGAGACCCGGCGGCCGCAGCCGATCACCGGCACGATCCGGGCGGAACTGGAACGCCTCGCCCTGCGCCAGCCTGCGTGAGCGGCCGGCGGGAGCAGTCCGCCCGCCGCCGGACCGACACGGATGCGCAGGATCAGACGCCGCATAAACGAAAAGACCCGGCCACTTGGGCCGGGTCTTCTGACTGGTAACTGAAGCCTGGGGCTCAGTGCAGCTTGGTCTCGACCTCACTGATCGCAGAGTCGATCAGCTTGTTCGCTTCGGTCGCAGTGATCTGATCGGCGATCACCTCGCGGGCCGCGGCGACGGCCACGGCAGCAGCCTGGTCACGGACCTCTTTCACGGCGCTGGCCTGGGCAGAAGCGATCTGCTCCTCGGCGGCGGCCATACGGCGCGCGATCGAGACTTGCAGGTCCTTCTTGGCCTGTTCAGCGGCGACGGTGGCCTCGTCCTTGGCGGAAGCGACGATGCGCTCTGCCTGGGCGGAGACCTCTTTTTGCTTGCGCTCATACGAGGCCAGCAGGGCCATGGCTTCTTCCCGCAAATTGCGCGCTTCGTCGAGCTCGGACTTGATCCCGTCGGCGCGCTTGTCGAGCAGGCTGCCGATCGTCGAGGGAACCTTGAAGTACACAAGGACCGCAACGAAGAGGATGAAGGCCAGCAGCACCACGAAGTTCGTGTTGTGCAGCGAGAAGAACGGACCCGAGGCAGCCATTGCGGGCGACGCCAGCAGGGCAGCAGCGGTGGTGGTCAGTGCAAGTTTGCGCATGTCCTTACCCCTTCACCCGGCTGTCGACGGCACCGTCGATCTGCTCTGCCTTGGGCTCGAAGCCGAGGGCGGAGACGATGGCGGCAGCGGTGTCCTTTGCGACGATCTGAACGCTTTCCACGGCACCGGCGCGAATGTCGGCAATTGCCTTTTCGCTTTCGGCGGCCTTGGCGGCGATCTCGGCGTCGGCCTTGGCGATGGCCTCGTCCAGGTCAGCCTGGATGGAAGCCTTGGTCTCGGCGACGATCCGGTTTGCTTCGGCGCGGGCGTCTGCGAGGGCCTTGTTATAGGCGTCCTCGGCCTCGACGGCCTTTTGCTTCAGGTCCTCGGCGGCGGCGATGTCATTGGTGATCGTGCCGGCCCGTTCGGCCAGAACGGCCCCGATGCGCGGCAGCGCGATCCGGGACAGCACCAGGTAGATCACGACGAGCGTGACCAGAAGCCAGAAAATCTGGTTCGGAAAATGCGACAGGTCCAGCTGCGGCATACCCGCGGCGGATGCACCGGCGTGATCGCCCGAGACACCAATCGCGTCCGCCAGCCCCTGGCCTTCGGCAGTGTGCGTTTCTGTTGCCATGTCGTCCCCCTGGAACCTTAATTACTACGGGTGGGTCCGCTCAGGAACCCACCCGCGCGTAAGGATGGTCCTGCAGGATCAGACGGCGAACATCAGCAGCAGAGCGATGAGGAACGAGAAGATCCCCAGGGCTTCTGCGAAGGCCATGCCGATGAAGAGGGTGGCGGTCTGCGAAGCAGCGGCCGAGGGGTTGCGGAGCGCGCCCGACAGGTAGTTGCCTGCCACGTTGCCCACACCCATTGCTGCGCCGCCCATGCCGATGGCGGTCAGACCAACACCGATGTACTTGCCGAGTTCTGCGATATCGCCTTCCATGATGTCTCTCCTTACGATGAAATTGGAAGTCTTTGTTCTGACGGAAGGGTCCGCCGGTGATCGTTCTGGCAGCCAGGCTGCCTGCGCGGCGGACCGAAGCCCGCCCCGCGGTAAAGGGTCAGTGTGCCGGGTGCAGCGCGTCTTTGAGGTACACGCAGGTCAGGATCGTGAACACGTAGGCCTGAATGAAGGCCACCATGACCTCGAGGCCGTACATGGCGGTGATCGCGATGACCGAGACCGGCGAGACGGCGGCGATGGCGGCGAAGCCTGCGAAAACCTTGATCACCGCGTGGCCTGCCATCATGTTACCGGCAAGACGAATGGAGTGGCTGACGGGACGCACGAAGTACGAGATCAGCTCGATCACGGCCAGCACGGGGCGCAGCGGCAGCGGTGCCGCGGTGACCCAGAAGAGGCCAAGGAAATGGGTGCCGTGCTTCACGAAGCCGAGGACGGTCACGAAGCCGAAGACCAGCAGCGCCAGAACGGCGGTCACGGCGATGTGGCTGGTGGTGGTGAAAGACAGCGGCAGCAGGCCCAGCATGTTCGAGAACACGATGAACATGAACAGCGTCATCACGTAGGGGAAGTACTTCAGGCCGTCCTTGCCGGTCACGTCCTCGATCATCTTGTAGATGAAGCCGTAGGACAGTTCGGCCATGGACTGGCCGCGGGTCGGCACGGTGGCGCGCTTGGAAGTGGTCAGCACCAGCAGGGCCAGAACGCCCAGCACGGTGATCGCCATCCAGAGGGTCACGTTGGTGATCGTGTACCAGTGGACCGGGCCATCGCCGAACAGGGGCGTGACCATGAACTGATCCATCGGGTGGAAAACCAGAGAGCTGCCTTCGCCGTGTGCCGCTTCCGTCGCCATTGTCAGTGTCCCTCACCGTCTCGCGGGCTCTGCCCGCTCTCGTCGTTCGTTCCGGCCGTTTCGGCCGCATGCTTTCGCTCCAGCTCGCGCGCGGTGCGGATCATCGTCTGCACACCTGCGGCCATGCCGAGCATAGTGAATACGACCAGCAGGATGGGCTTGGTCCCGAAGAGGGTGTCCAGCCCGAAGCCGATCGCGAAGCCGAGCCCGAGCCCGGCCACAAGTTCCGTCACCATCCGCCAGGCGACCTGCGCCTGATTGTAATGGCTTTCCGAGGGTGCAGGAGGTTCCACCGCCTTCTTGGCGGCGGCGATCTTGGCCTCAAGCGCGGCCATACGCGCCTTGTGGTCTTGATCGCTCACTGGGGGTCCCCATCGGTTCGTTGCGACGTTGCTATGCGGTGAGGGGGCCTGAGTCAATAAGCTGTAAACGCTCAAACGCCGCAAGTTAAGCCACTGTAAAACAAAAGAAAAACCCCGCCGTTCTCGGGCGGGGTTTTCCAGTTTCGTCCAGTAGGGCCCGTTTCGCTCTGCCGGCACCATATTCAACTCATCGGTTGAATTATGCGCGGCGCGTGCGGGCCGTCACGATCAGCTGTCGGTGGCGCCGGTCGTGGTGGTGGTGGTGTCGGAGCTGTCGTCGTCGGTCAGCAGGATGATGACGGCGGCACCTGCGGCCAGAGCGGCCATGGTTGCGGCGTCCAGACCACCCGGCAGCGGAGCGGCTGCGGTGCAGTTCGGCAGACGGATTTCAACGCGACGGTCGGCGGGGTTGGCGCCGGTGCCGGGGACTTCGCCGCCGGCGATGACCTGGTTGATGGTCGCGCCGGGCGCCACTTCCTTGATGTAGTCGGCCACGTTGGTGGCACGTTTGCCCGACAGGACGGCGTTGTACGAGCTTGCGCCGATGGCGTCGGCGTAGCCGGTCACGTCAACCGTTGCGGTGGGGGCCTGAGCCATGACTTGCTGCACGGCGGTGCGCACGTCGGTGTTCAGGGCGGACACGTCCAGCGGGAAGTACACGACTGCGCCGCAGGGGTCTTGGGCCATGGAGGCCGTGGGAAGGGCCGCGGCGACGGCGAGGGTGGCAAGAAACTTGCGAGCGCGTTGCATGGGGGAAAACTCCGTTCCAAAATAGGCGTTCAGGGGTGTGTTTTACCAATGCTAAATTACATGCCTTGTTACCGGAAAAATTGCAAGCGCAGCAATTTGGCGGACTTTTTGCCGGGGTGTGTCCCGTTTGCGCCAACCTCTAGCCCAAGTTTAACGCTTGACGGAGAAATTCGCTCAAGGCTTAACCGCCTTATGAACGCCCGCCCCTCCGACACCGCGCCCGATCTGGACGTGATCTTTGCCGCGCTTGCCGATCCCACGCGGCGCGCGATCCTGCAGATGTTGCTGGAGGACGACATGGCCGTGACCGATGTCGCCGCCCCCTTCGAGATGTCTCTGGCCGCTATTTCCAAGCACCTTTCGATCCTCACCCGGGCCGGGCTGATCAGCCAGGACAAGCGCGGCCGGGTCAAATGGTGCCAGCTCGAACCCGATGCGCTGCGCGCGGCCTCGGTCTGGATGCAGGGCTTCGGCCAGTTCGAGCCGGTGAACCTCGAGGCCTTCGAACGCTTCCTTGCCCTCGAATTGCGCGCCCCGCAGGATCCGGACGAAACCGCCTAGACGCCCCGCCGGTCGCCGCGCAGCAGCATCGCGATGGCCACGAAACTGAGCAGGATCCCGCCGACCGACAGCAGCGGCGGCGCCCCATGGCCGAGCGCGAGCTCCCACAGAATCACCCAGGTCGGCGTCAGGTAGGTGTAGGCGAGCACCTTGGCCGCGGTCAGGCGAAGCGAGGCATACTGCATCAGCACGAAGGTGATCGCCGTGGCGAAGACCGCGGTATAGACGATTGTTATCCAGACGATGGCCGGCAGCGCCGCCCAATCGGTCGCGCGGATCTCGCCCCAGCCGACCAGGGTGACCAGCACGGCCCCCGCCAGCAGCACCCAGAAGGAGAACACCAGCGGGCGCTCGCCCCGGTTCAGCCAGGGCACCATGGGCGTGTAGGTGGCGTGGGCCACGCAGCCCAGCAGGTAGATCGCCTCTCCGCGCCCGATCTGGAGCCGGGCCAAAGCGGACAGGTCGCCGCGAAAGATCACCCAGATCGCGCCAAGCGCCCCGATCATCAGCGCCAGCAGCACCTTGGGCCCGGCCACCTGCCGCATGATCAGCCAGCCGGTGACCACCGCCATCAGCGGCATCAGGGTGAAGACCGCCGAGGCCGAGACCGGATGCGCCGTCTTCAGGCCCACGAACATCAGCACGAAGTAGAGCGAGTAGATGCCCCCCAGCAGCGGGTAGCGCCACGGCGCGGCAAGCGCGCTGCGCGGCAGCCCGGTGGTGAGCAGCGCGGCGATCCCCAGCAGCGCGACCGCCAGCATGAAGCGCACCGCGTTCAGCGCCAGCGCCGAGACATGGGGCGCGGCCAGCCCGCCGAGGGAAAAGCTGCCCGCGACGAGGATCGAGAACAGCAGCATCGCCAGGTGGCCGCGCAGGGTCTCGCTCGGGGCACCCCGCACGGCGGGCGCCCTGCCCTGCCCCTGCGCCTCGGGGGGCACCGCGCTCATTCCGGTGCAGCCGCGCGCAGGTGCCTGGTCTCATCCTTGAGGAACTTCAGGAAGGTCTGCACCTTCGTCGTCCGGTGCAGGTCCATGTGGGTCACCAGCCAGAGCGAGGTCGCCCATTCATCCGGGGCGGCGTAGACCTCGACCAGTTCCGGATGGGTGCCGCATTCGTAGTCTGCAAGGAAGCCGAGCCCGACGCCCGAGAGGATCGCCTGCCGGACCGAGGTCAGATCGCCCGAGCGGAAGACCACCTGCCGGGCCGGGATGTTCTCGCTCATCCAGCGGGCGAAGGGGGCGCGGCTCTGGCTGTTGTCGGTGCCGACGAACCGGTGATTCACCAGGTCCTCCAGCCCCTCGGGCCGGCCATGCCTATCTATATACTCGCGCGAGCCGTAGATCTTGTACTTCAGCGTCAGGAAGGGCTGCACCACGTTGTCGGGCTGCTGGGGCACGGCCCCGGCGCGGATCGCCACGTGGGCCTCGCCGTATTCCAGCCGGAACAGCCGGGTCGAGGTCAGGTAGCTGAGTTGCACATCCGGGTAGGCCTTCTGGAAATCCGCCATCACCGGCACGAGCAGCTGGCTCAGCCCGCTGAGCGTGGTGACCACCAGTTCGCCCGACACCTCGTTGCCACGGCCCTTGAGCCGCCCCGCCAGCTGGCTGAACTGGTCATCGGTGGCCTGCGCCACGCGCAGCAGGTCCTGCCCCGCCTCGGTCGCGGTATAGCCCCGGGCGTGGCGCTGGAAGAGTTTCACCCCCAGCCGCTGCTCCAGCGCGTCGATGTGGCGTATGACGGTGGCATGGTGCACACCCAGCACCTCTGCCGCGCCCGACACGGTGCCAAGCCGCGCCACCTGGTATGCCGTTCTGATCTCGTCCCAGTTGTCCATCGTGAAGCCTCTGCGCCCGGCCGCCGGCCGGACCCTGCGTCTGTGTTCCGGTTTCCCCGCCCCTGTGCGGTGAGGAACCTTTTCCGGCATCAATGCGCCATCTGTGCGGAGATGCAAGAGAAACCTCTGCAACCCTGCACATGACGCACCGCGTCGAGGGCCCGGGCGCGCCGTGCTTTTCGTCCCGTCCCCTTCACGCGCGGGCGCGCGATCCCCATCTTGATGGTGTGTTCAGAGAGGAGGCCGAGATGACCAGACACATCAACCCCTGGTTCGAAGCCGCCTGCACGATGAACCCCTGGATGATCTACTGGGGTGCGATGGCCAAGGCATGGTGCCCGGCCCGCAGCCAGCAAGGTCACGAGGAGGTCAGCGAGGCCGCGGCCGAGAATGAACCCGATCTGCCCCGCGCCCACATGGGCGATGGACCGGCTCTGCCCGTTTGAGCTTGCCGGTCTGAGACAAGGACAGCAGATCGCGCGTTCCGGACGACACCCGCGCCCCCCGCACCCGGTGGGAGGCGCACCGCCCCGAGGACCTTCTCGAAGGAACGACATCGGGCGAACACGCCGCGACGGGGCCGGACCTCGGAACAGGTTCGGACATCCCCCTTCGCGACCCCTCTCCAACGGGCCGGCTGCGGCCATGGGAGAGGTACACGGCACGACCCGGGAGGGCGCACCGCCGCAACAGGATCGCAGGAGACCGAGATGGCCCCGATCCGCGACCGGCGGGCCTCCCCCGGGGAGGCGCCAAGAAATCGCTCGAAGAAATCGCCCGGGCCTCCGGGCAGAATGTCCCTTGAAACTTGACATTTGGGCCTGCGCGGCGTAGCTCGGGCCCAAATTCCGGAAGTGAGACAACTTCCGGTCCCGGCGGCGCGTCGGGATCGCCCCCCGTCAGCGAGTGTTCGCCCACGGGGGCGCTTGTCGTTTGAGCTGTCGGTAACGATATCGCGGCTATCGTAGAATTAACGGACCTGACGGAGGGCCGCCATGTTTGAAAATCTGTCCGAACGCCTTGGTGGCGTCTTCGACCGGCTCACAAAACAGGGGTCTCTGTCGGAGGAGGACGTCAAGACCGCCCTGCGCGAAGTGCGCGTCGCCCTGCTGGAGGCCGACGTGTCGCTGCCCGTGGCGCGCAGCTTCATCAAGGCGGTGACCGACAAGGCCACCGGTGCTGCGGTGACGAAGTCGATCACCCCCGGCCAGCAGGTCGTGAAGATCGTCCATGACGAGCTGGTCGCCACGCTGACCGGCTCCGAAGACCCCGGCAAGCTGAAGATCGACAACCCGCCCGCGCCGATCCTGATGGTCGGCCTTCAGGGCTCGGGCAAGACGACCACGACCGGCAAGCTCGCCAAGCGCCTGAAGGAGCGCGAGGGCAAGCGCGTGCTGATGGCCTCGCTCGACGTGAACCGCCCGGCGGCCATGGAGCAGCTGCAGATCCTCGGCCAGCAGATCGGCGTCGACACGCTGCCGATCGTCAAGGGCGAGGACCCGGTGCAGATTGCCAAGCGCGCCAAGACGCAGGCGGCGCTCGGCGGCTATGACGTCTACATGCTCGACACCGCGGGCCGGCTGCACATCGATCAGGAGCTGATCCAGCAGGCCGCCGACGTCCGCGACGTGGTGAACCCGCGCGAGACCCTGCTGGTGGTCGACGGTCTGACCGGTCAGGTTGCCGTCGAGGTGGCGCAGGAGTTCGACGAGAAGATCGGCGTCTCGGGCGTCGTGCTGACCCGGATGGACGGCGACGGCCGCGGCGGTGCCGCGCTCTCGATGCGCGCCGTCACCGGCAAGCCGATCCGCTTCGTCGGCCTCGGCGAGAAGATGGAGGCCATCGAGACCTTCGAGCCGGAACGCATCGCGGGCCGCATCCTCGGCATGGGCGACATCGTCGCCCTCGTCGAGAAGGCGCAGCAGACGCTGGAGGCCGAACAGGCCGAGCGGATGATGAAGCGCTTCCAGAAGGGTCAGTTCAACATGAACGACCTGAAGATGCAGCTTGAGCAGATGATGAAGATGGGCGGCATGGAAGGCATCATGGGGATGATGCCCGGCATGGGCAAAATGTCCAAGCAGGTGCAGGACGCCGGCTACGACGACAAGATGATCCGCCGCCAGATCGCCCTGATCCAGTCGATGACCAAGAAGGAGCGCGCCAACCCGCAGCTGCTGCAGGCCTCGCGCAAGAAGCGCATCGCCGCCGGCGCCGGGCTGGAGGTGTCCGAGCTGAATAAGCTGCTCAAGATGCAGCGCCAGATGTCCGACGTCATGAAGAAGATGGGCAAGATGGGCAAAGGCGGCATGATGAAACAGGCCATGCGCCAGATGTTCGGCAAGGGCGGCATGCCCGAGGGCATGGACCCCGGCCAGATGGGTCCCAAGGCTCTCGAAGCGGCGGCCAAGCAGATGGGCGCGGCCAAGGGTATGCCCGGCGGCCTCCCCGGTGGTCTGGGCGGCATGGGTGGCGCAGGCGGCCTGCCGGGTCTCGGCGGTCTCGGCGGCTTCGGGAAGAAGAAGTAAACCGATGCGGCGCGCCCACCCCTCCTCCATGGCTAAGAGCCCCCGTTCGCAAAGCGCGACCGGGCCGGAAGAGGTGCGCGCATGAAACACGTGGCCCCCGTCCACCCCGAGCTCGAGACCGAGCGCCTGCGCCTCGTGGCCCCCGTCGGCCCCGGGTTCGACGCCACGGCGGCCTTCCTGATGGAAGGCGCCCCGCGTTTCGTCGGGCAGGCCACGGACGAGGCGGCGTGGTGGTCGGTGGCGACCATCGTGGGCCACTGGCACCTGCGCGGCTACGGCCACTTCGCCCTGCTCGACAAGGCCACCGGCGTGCCGCTCGGCCTCGTCGGCCCGTGGTATCCCCGCAACTGGCCCGAGCCGGAGCTGACCTGGCACCTGCTCGAAGGCTGCGAAGGGCGCGGCTATGCCACCGAGGCGGCCAGGCGCGTGCTCGACTGGGTCTTTGACGATCTCGGCTGGTCCTCCTGCATCTCGCTGGTGGGCGACGACAATGTCGCCTCCACCAACATGGCGATCCGTCTGGGCGCGACCCGCGAGGGGCTGTTCAACCACCCCATGACCGGCGATATGCGCATCTGGCGCCACGCCCCGGGAGGGCTGCGCGCATGACCCGCACCGCCGAAACCCTGCGCACCGCCCGGATGGTGCTGCGTCGTCCGACCCTGGACGACCTGCCCGCCTACATGGCTTTCGCCACCGGGCCCCGGATGACCTATCTGAACGGCCCGATGACCACCCGCGCCGCGACCGAGAAGTTCCTGTCCTTCCTCGGCCACTGGCAGGCGCGCGGCTTCGGGCGCTACATCATGGCCGAGCCGGGCTCCGACCGCCCCATGGGCTTCTTCGGGCCCGTCGATCACGACCCCGCCGTGGGGCCGGAGCTGACCTGGACCCTCTGGTCCGACGCCGACGCGGGCCGTGGCCTTGCGCTGGAAGCCGGGCGCGAGGTGATCCGTCACCTTGCACAGGACTGTGACTGGACCGCCGTTGCGGCCCACACCCACGAGCACAACCAGAGCTCCCGCCGGCTGGCGGATAAGCTGGGCGGGGTGCTGGGCTACAGCGCAGCGAACCACGCCAACTGGGTACATTACGATTTCGATCTGACGGCCATCACGGCCAAGGGGGCAGCATGATCACGATACCGACGCTCACCACCGAACGGCTGACCCTGCGCGCCCCCGCGCTGTCGGATTTCGATGCGCTCACCGCCTTCTACGCCTCCGACCGGTCCAAGTTCGTTGGTGGCCCGATGACCGCCGAACTGACCTGGCGCCAGCTGGCCACGGAAATCGGCCACTGGCAGCTGCGCGGCTTCGGCCGCTGGATCGTGGACGAGACCGCCTCGGGCCGGACCATCGGCATGGTCGGCCTCTGGTGCCCCGAAGGCTTCCCCGAGCCGGAAGTGGGCTGGGACCTCTTCGAAGGCTCCGAGGGCAAGGGCTATGCCACCGAGGCCGGCGCCGCCGCGCGCGCCTATGCCTATGGCGAGGTCGGCCTGACCACGCTGATCAGCCTCGTGAAGCCCGCCAACACGCCCTCCGCCCGGGTCTGCGCCCGTCTTGGCGCGTGGCACGACAGCGACTTTACCCACGAACGCTGGGGCGCGCTGCAGGTCTGGCGCCACCCCGCACCCGAGGCGCTCGCCGATGGCGGGATGGAGGCCTACGCATGAGCCTCCGCCGCGATCTCTTCCCGGTGATCGAGACCGCACAGGCCCGCCTGCGCGGCTGGAGGGCCTGCGCATGACCGCCCCCCTTCTCACGTCGGACAAGGTGACCCTGCGCCCGCACCGCCAGTCGGATTTCGACGCCTATTGCGCGTTCTTCCGCTCGCCGCGTGCGCAGTACATGGACGTGCCCGCAGATGCGAGCAACGCCTGGTACGGGTTCGCCTCCGAGGTGGGAAGCTGGGACCTCGTCGGTCAGGGCGGATGGGCCATCGAGACGCCGGACGGTGCGCTTGCCGGCCAGATCGCCGTGACCCAGCCGCCGCATTTCCCGGAACGGGAACTGGGCTGGTTCCTGCTGGACGGCTTCGAGGGCCGCGGTCTGGCCTATGCCGCGGGCGTGCTGGCGCGGGACTGGGCCTTTGCCCAGCCGAACACCGCGACGCTCGTCAGCTACATCCACCGCGACAACACGCGCTCGATCCGCCTCGCGGAACGGCTGGGTGCGACGCTGGACCCGGCCGCCGTGATCTTCGACGCGGGCGACGTGGTCTACCGCTACCACGAGGAGGCCGCCGCATGACGACGACGATCCCCGTGCTGGAAACGAAGCGCCTGATCCTGCGCGGCCCCGAGCCGCAGGATTACCCGAACTTCAAGGCGACCTTCTCCTCCTACCGCTCGCGCTTCATGGGCGGGCCGCTGAACGCCTATGAATCCTGGATGCTCTACGCGGCCGAGATCGGCCACTGGCAGATCCGGGGCTATGGCATGTGGATGATCCACGACCGCGAAAGCGGCCGCACCCTCGGCATGGCCGGCGGCTGGTTCCCGGCCCAGTGGCCCGAGCGCGAGATCGCCTGGATCATCTGGCCCGAGGTCGCCGGCCGCGGCTACGCGCTGGAGGCCACCAACGCCGCCCGGCGCCACTTCTATGAAACGCTGGGATGGGACGGCGCGGTCAGTTACATCGACCCCAAGAATCTCGACTCGATTCGCCTCGCCGAACGGCTGGGGGCGAAACGCGACGATGGCGCCGCCACGGTGGACGGCAACGACGTCTGCTACCGCCATCCTGCGCCTGCCGATCTGGTCTCGTCCCAGATCGCGGACGGCATCGCGCTCGAGATCGCGTCCTATACCGACCCTTTGTTCAAACCCGAAGGTTACGCCCTTGACTGACCACAGCACAGACCTCACCGCCGAAACGGCTGCCCGCGCAGCCGAGCTTCTGAAAGAGCACCGCGCCAGCATCGACCGGCTGGACGCGATCCTCGTCTTTACGCTGGCGGAACGGTTCAAGCACACGCAGGGCGTGGGCAGGCTGAAGGCCGTCCACGACCTTCCGCCCTCCGATCCCGCGCGCGAGGAAACCCAGATCGCGCGCCTGCAAGAGCTTGCGGTTCAGGCCGACCTGGATCCTGAATTCGCCAAGGAATTCCTGAACTTCATCATTCAGGAAGTCATTCGCCACCACAAGAAACACCAATCCTGACGTCGGCCTGTCCAGGACCAGGTCCCGTCATACCACGCCATTCAAAGGAGATACTCACATGGCTATGAAAATCCGTCTCGCCCGCGGCGGCTCCAAGAAGCGCCCCTTCTACCGCATCGTCGCAGCTGACTCGCGCATGCCGCGCGATGGCCGCTTCATCGAGAAGCTGGGCACCTACAACCCGCTGCTGCCGAAAGACAGCGAAGAGCGCGTGAAAATGGACGTCGAGCGCATCCAGTACTGGATCGGCCAGGGCGCCCAGGTGACCGACCGCGTGTCGCGCTTCCTCGAAGCTGCCGGCGTCGTCGAGAAGAAGACCCGCTCGAACCCGAAAAAAGGCACCCCCGGCAAGGCCGCTCAAGAGCGCGCAGAAGCCAAGGCCGCCAAGGCAGCCGAAGCCTCCGAGGAAGCCGCAGCGGAATAATCCGCCGGGGTTAGGTCATGCTGTTCCGGCCCGTCCGGTTCCTGATCCTATTGGCCCTCGCCTTCGTGGCGGGGGTCATCTGGGAGAAGCATCAGCAGGCCGAACGCTGCTTGCGCGTCACCGGCGCGTTGCATGATATCCTGTGCCAGGTCCCATGACCGGCCTGTGGGCGGAGAGAGCAGAATGGATGAGATGATCTGTGTCGGTTCCATCGGCGGCGCCTTCGGCGTCAACGGCGAGGTGCGGCTGAAAAGCTACTGCGCCGAGCCCTCCGACATCGCGGATTACGCTCCCCTCTCGACCGAGGATGGTGCGCGGACCTTTTCGGTCACACTGACCCGCCCGATCAACAACGGCTTCGCCGCCCGTCTGGGCGGCGTGACCACCAAGGAACAGGCCGATGCCCTGAAGGGCGTGCGGCTCTTTGTTGCCCGCGACCGGCTGCCCGACCTGCCGGACGACGAATATTACCATTCCGACCTGATTGGCCTGACGGTGCTCGACACCGGCGGCACCGTTCTGGGCAAGGTGAAGGCGGTGCTGAACCACGGCGCCGACGACCTGCTCGAGGTGATGGGCCCGGGTCTCAAGCAGTCCATCCTGCTGCCCTTCACTCTCGCCGTGGTGCCCACGGTCGATCTGGAGAGTGGCCGCATCATCGCCGATCCGCCCGAGGGGCTGCTCTGAGCGATGCGCGTCGTGCTGCACGCCGGGTTCCACAAGACCGGGACCTCCAGCGTGCAGGCCGTGCTTGCCGCCAACCGTGACCTGCTGGCGCCGGCCCTGCGGATCTGGCTCAAGCCCGACATCCGCCCCCTGACCGAGGCCTGCCGCGCCTTTTCCGAACATCGCGACGATCTGCACCGCGGGCTTCTGCGCTACGAGGCGCAAGAGGCGTTCGGCGCGCTCGATGCCTCTGATCCGCGCCCGCTGCTGATCTCGGCCGAAGACCTGGCCGGGCACATGCCCTTCCGCCGGGGCCTCACCGGCTACGACGCTGCCCCCGAGCTGCTGGCCCTGCTGACCGAGAGCCTGCATCTGGCGCAGCCCACGGCGGAGCCCGTCGTCTACCTCTCCACCCGCAGCCCCGAGGCCTGGGTGAAAAGCTGCCACGCGCAACACCTTCAGGCCACGCGGATGCGCCTCGACCTCGACAGCTACCGCCGCCGCGCCCTGCCCCACGCGGACCTCGCCGCCGTGGCCGATGCGGTGGGTCGGGCGATCGCCCCCCTGCCCCTGCACCACGCCGCGCTGGAAGAGGTGGGCCACCTGCCCCTCGGGCCGCTCGCCCCCCTCCTCGACCTCGTCGCCCTGCCCGACGCCCTGCGCGCCCGGATCGTCCCCCAGCCCACCGCCAACCCCTCGCTGCCCGCCGAGGTGCTGGCCCGGCTGCTCCAGATGAACCGGAGCGACTGGGACGGCGAGACCCTCAAGCGGCGCAAGAAGCGACTGATCCGCCGGACGCAGGAGGGCTGAGCGCCCCACGCCTGCCGCACCCGGGGGCCCGCTCCGCCTCAGCCTGGCGCGAGGCGCTTTGCAAAGCCCGCGAAACGTCCTATCAGCGCGCCATGACAGAGACACCCCGCTCCCACGGCCGCAAATCGATTCAAGCCAGCCTGAAACCGCAGGAGCTGCTCAACAGCAACCCGCGGCTGGCGGGCATCTGGACCGCCCGGATCATCACGCTGTTCCCGCAGGCCTTTCCCGGCGTGCTGGGGGAGAGCCTGACCGGCAAGGCCCTGAAGGACGGCAAGTGGCAGCTGGAGACGACCGACCTGCGCCCCTACGGCGAGGGCAGGCACCGCAACGTGGATGACACGCCCGCGGGCGGTGGCGCCGGGATGGTGCTGCGGGCCGATGTGCTGGGCCGCGCGATCGAGGACACGATGCGCGGGGCGCGCGGGACATGGCCGCTGATCTACCTCTCGCCGCGCGGGCGGCGGTTCGATCAGCAGATGGCGCGGACCTTTGCGCGGGCCGACGGGCTGACCATGATCTGTGGCCGGTTCGAGGGCGTCGACCAGCGGGTGCTGGATCATTACAACGTGCTGGAGGTGAGCCTCGGCGATTTCGTCATGACCGGCGGCGAGCTGGCCGCGCAGGCGATGATCGACGCCACGGTGCGGCTGCTGCCCGGCGTGCTGGGGAATGCGGAGTCGGCGGTGGAAGAGAGCTTCTCCAACGGTTTGCTGGAGCATCCGCAATACACCCGCCCCGCCGAATGGCAGGGGCTGACGATCCCCGAGGTGCTGACCTCCGGCAACCACGCCAAGGTGGCGCAATGGCGGCAGCAGACCAGCGAAGAGATCACTCGCCAGCGTCGCCCCGACCTCTGGGAGGCCTACGAGGCAAAGCGGAAGGGGTGAGGCCCGGGCCGGGTCCTGACCACTTGGCCTCTCGGTGCGAAGGTCTGAGCCCTAGAGCCAAGAGCCAAGAGCCAAGAGCCAAGAGCCAAGAGCCAAGAGCCAAGAGCCAAGAGCCAAGAGCCAAGAGCCAAGAGCCAAGAGCCAAGAGCCAAGCTTCACTGCCGACGATCCCCGCACAAGCCCTTCCCGTCTACCACCCGCGCGGGACAAGGCCGCAGGCCGCCGCGCATCGCCGGCGCGCCCCCACGCGGCGGCGATTTGGTGAGGCTGGGCGGTCCCTTGATGGGACGCGACATGCTTGGCTGCGATAAACTGCTCGCCAGAGAAGTTCGGATCGCCCCCGCGCGCGCCGTCGATGCACGGCTTCGTGGCTGGGGCAAAGGACTGCCCAATCGGTCGAGCGCCGCCTGCTCGGCCGCGCCCGAGCCCGCCCCGGTGGCCCCGCCGCGCCCAACGCTAAAGGCGCACCCGCCCTGAAACTCCCGGCCCTCAACATCCCCGGCCCCAATCTCCCCGGCCACATGCCCGGCCTCCACCGACCCTGTACCGCGGCTCCGTGCCATCGGCGGCCCAGCCTCGACCGCTTCAGCCGGTCACCCGCGCCCTCAGATCGGCCCCGGCAGCCGCTCCTCCGAGAGCATCACGTTCGCATCCACGCTGCCCACGCCGGGCAGCGTCATGATCCGCCGCCGCAGCACGCGCTCGAAATCGGGGATGTCCCGCGCCGTTACCCGCAGCCGGTAGTCGTAGAGCCCCAGCACATGCTCCACCGTCTGCACTTCCGGGATGGCCGAGACCGCGCGCTCGAAATCCTCGATCCCCACGCGCCGGGTCCGGCCCAGCTTCACGCCGAGGAAGACCGTGACGCCAAAGCCGAGCGCCGCGAAGTCGAGGTCCAGCCGCCGGCCCTGGATCACGCCCGCCTCTTCCATCCGCTTGATCCGCCGCCACGTCGCAGGCTGCGACAGGCCAAGCCGCTTGCCCAGCGTGCCGGAACTCTGCTCCGCATCCTCCACAAGTGCGCGCAGGATGGCCCGGTCGGTCTCGTCGAGGTCGATGACGGGGGCGCTCATGCTCTGGTCCTCCTGCTAACGGGTCTCATCACACCGGTACCGTCTCGTCGGTCTTGATCCGGGCGACATGCATCAGCGCGTCCAGCTCGGTGATATGCGGCAGGGTCAGGATGCGGTTGCGATAGATCTCCTGGTAATGGGCCATGTCGCGGGCGATCAGGCCGATACGGATGTCCACCTGCCCCAGCAGGGTCTGGATCTCCATCACCTCGGGGATCAGCCGCGCCTCCGCCGCGAATTCGTCGAAGGCCCGCGGCACCGACTTGTCGAGGGAAATCCGCAGCGAGACCTCCACCTCGTAGCCCAGCTTGCGCCAGTCGATCACCGCGCGGCTGCCGCGCAGGATGCCGCGTTCCTTGAGCCGTTCGATCCGGCGCCAGCAGGTCGCGGCGTTGAGCCCGGTGCGCGCAGCCAGGTCCGCGGCCCGGATCGCCGGGTCTGCCATATACTGGCGCAGGATACGCCTGTCGGTGTCATCGAGCATTGATTTTCAATCATATCCATATTTGACGAATAGAAATCTACCATAAAGGCCAATATCTACAAGATTTGAAAACCACATCACCGAATCCCCGCTATCTTACGCGCATCAGGGGCCGGAGGAGCCCCCAACAACGGAAGGATCACCCCGATGCGCGTTTACTACGACCGCGATTGCGACATTAACCTGATCAAGGACATGAAAGTGGCCATCCTGGGCTACGGCTCGCAGGGCCACGCCCACGCGCTGAACCTGCGCGACTCGGGTGCCAAGAACGTCGTCGTGGCGCTGCGCGAAGGCTCCCCCTCGGCCAAGAAAGCCGAAGGCGAAGGCCTCCAGGTCATGGGCATTGCGGAAGCGGCCGCCTGGTGCGACCTGATCATGTTCACCATGCCCGATGAACTGCAGGCCGAGACCTACAAGAAATACGTCCACGACAACCTGAAGGACGGCGCCGCCATCGCCTTCGCCCACGGCCTGAACGTGCACTTCGGCCTGATCGAGCCGAAGCCCGGCGTCGACGTCATCATGATGGCCCCCAAGGGCCCCGGCCACACCGTGCGCGGCGAATACACCAAGGGCGGCGGCGTGCCCTGCCTCGTGGCCGTGAACAACGACGCCTCCGGCCGCGCGCTGGAAATCGGCCTGTCCTACTGCTCCGCCATCGGCGGCGGCCGCTCGGGCATCATCGAGACCAACTTCCGCGAAGAATGCGAAACCGACCTCTTCGGTGAGCAGGCGGTTCTCTGCGGTGGCCTCGTCGAGCTGATCCGTTGTGGTTTCGAGACCCTCGTGGAAGCCGGCTATGCGCCCGAAATGGCCTATTTCGAGTGCCTGCACGAAGTGAAGCTGATCGTGGACCTGATCTACGAAGGCGGCATCGCGACCATGGACTACTCGATCTCGAACACCGCCGAGTACGGCCAGTACGTGACCGGCCCGCGCATCCTGCCCTACGAGCAGACCAAGGCTGCGATGAAAGCCGTCCTGACCGACATCCAGCAGGGCAAGTTCGTCCGCGACTTCATGCTGGAAAACGCCGTCGGCCAGCCGACCATCAAGGCCTCGCGCCGTGCCAACGACGAGCACATGATCGAAGCCACCGGCGCCAAGCTGCGCGGCATGATGCCCTGGATCTCGGCCGGCAAGATGGTCGACAAGGCCAAGAACTGATCCCCTCCGGCCGCGGCCGGATCGACATCGGAAAGGGCCCGGTCCGTGTGACCGGGCCCTTTTTCTTCGCAACCTGCATGGCCCCCGGTTCCCGCCCCTCGAACAGCGGCGCCCGCACCGCCATCCGCCTCTTTTCATCCCCACGGCGCTGTGATCATCTGGGGGCAAACCGCAGCGCGGCCCCGGCCGGGGCCCTGCGCGGCAAGAGGCAAACGAGTGATCGAGGGTAACATGTCGAACAGCTATACCGGGGTCGCCGCGGCGGCGGCGCTTGCACTGGGCCTCGTGGCCTGCACCGAGGCGCGGATGCCCGACCGGGCGGACGGGGCGGCCTTCTTCGCCGCGAACTGCACCTCCTGCCATGGCCCCGAGGGGCGCGGCAATGGCCCGCTGGCCTCCGGCCTGGCCACGGCGCCGGCCGATCTGACCAAGCTTGCGGCGGCCAACGGCGGCACCTTCCCCGAGGCGCAGGCCCTTGCCTATATCTATGGCGACCCGGTGCAGGGCCACCTCGCCCGGGTCATGCCCGAGTTCGGCGGCGCCATGGCGGAAGACCTCGTGCCGGTGGAAATCGACGGCGTGCTGACGCCCACCCCGCGCGAACTAGCCGCCCTGCTGGCTTACCTCGAAAGCATTCAGGAGTAAGCGCGCCGGTCGGTGTGCCAATCAGTGCTCCAGTCAACGCACCAGTCAGCGCAGAGGCAGGCCCCGCCCCCGGTCACGGAGGGCGCAGGGCTCGTCACCCCGTCAGCCAGACCAACCCCAGCGCCAGCCCCGAGACGAAGAGCCACGCCAGTGCACCAAGGGCCAGCGGCCGTAGCCCCTTGGCCCGGAGGCGCCCGATGTGGGTTTCCAGCCCCATCGCCGCCAGCGCCATGGTCAGCATCAGGGTCGAGGCGCCCTGCGCCCCCTCCAGCACCACGGCGGGCAGCGGCACCAGCGAGGTCACCGCGATGGCCGCTACGAAGCCGAGCACGAACCACGGCACCGGTGCCGCCCCGCCCGTGCCCTGCCCCCTCGCCCGGGCATAGGCCCCGAGCGCGAAGATCAGCGGCGCCAGCAGGATCACCCGGCTGAGCTTGGCGATGGTGGCGACCTGCCCGGCGGCCTCGCCCCGCGCGAACCCCGCGCCCACCGCCTGCGCCACCTCGTGCAGGCTGGCCCCGGTCCAGAGCCCGTAGGCGACAGCGTCGAGCCCCAGCGGCCCCGCCAGCAGCGGATAGGCCAGCATCGAGAGCGTGCCGAAGATCGTGACGCAGGCGATGGCATAGGCCACGTCCTCGTCCCGGCCCCGGGTCACCGTGTTGACCGCGAGCACCGCAGAGGCGCCACAGACCGACGTTCCCGCCGCGATCAACTCGCTCAACTGCCGGTCAAGGCCGAGGGCCCGCCCCGCCGCCTTGGTGAACAGGAAGGTGGCCGCCAGCGTCCCGCCAATGACGGCAAGGCCGGAGAGCCCGACCTCCGCCACCTGCCCGAAGGTCAGGCGGAAGCCCAGCAGGACGACCCCCGCCCGCAGCAGCCGCCGCATGGCAAAGGCGATCCCCGGGGTCAGCGCGGGCGACAGCGGCGCGAGGTTGCGCAGGGCAATGCCCGCCACCATGGCCACCACCATGGGGCTGAGGGCGGCGATTCCCGTGGCCCGTTGCAGCACCATCGCCGCGAGGGCGAGACCCAGGACCAGCGCCAGCCCCGGAAGCAGCCGCCGCAGGCCATAGGGGCGCGCGACAGGGGCGATCTGGCTGAGGCTGGGCATTCCGTTCTCCTTCCGGGGGCTGAACCGGAATATGATTCACATCCACCAATCACTCCAACCGAATGTATTTGTCATTCCGTTCGGAATTTTAGATGAATGATCCATGACCCTCGATCAGATCCGGATTTTCCTGTGCGTGGCGGAGTTGCGCCATGTCACCCGCGCGGCGGCGCAACTCAACATGACGCAGAGCGCCGTCTCCTCCGCCATCGCGGCACTGGAGCGGCAGCATGGCGTGCGACTCTTCGATCGGGTCGGACGTGGCATTGCCCTGACGCAGGAGGGCGAGACCTTCGTGCCCGCCGCCCGCGCCGTGCTCGCGCAGGCCGAGACCGCGGCGCTGGTGCTGGCCGATCTCTCGGTCGAGACGCGCGGCAGCCTGCGGCTTTTCGCCAGCCAGACGGTCGCGAGCTACTGGCTGCCGCCCCGGTTGATGCAGTTTCACGAAATGCACCCGGAGGTCGCGCTCTCCCTCGCCGTCGGCAATACCGCGCAGGCGGCCACAGCGGTGCAGGAAGGTGCGGCGGATCTCGGCTTCATAGAGGGTGACTTGCCCGACAGTCCGCTGCGGCGGCAGGTGGTGGCCCGGGATGAGCTGGTGCTTGTGCTCTCGCGGCAGCATCCTGCGGCGCGGCAGAGGGGTTTCACCGCGCAGGACTACCGGCGCTTCACATGGCTGCTGCGCGAGGACGGTTCCGGCACGCGGTCGGTCTTCGAGGCACATCTCGCGGCGATGGGATTGCGCGCAGCAGAACTCTCCGTGGCGCTCGACCTGCCGTCGAACGAGGCGGTGCTGGCGGGGGTGGCCACGGGGGGCGCGGTGGCGATGCTTTCACACCGGGCGGTGCCGGCGGCCCGGGCGCGCGGGCTGGCCATCCGGCGGGTCACATGGGCCCCGCGCCCCGCGCGACCCTTCGCGGTGCTCTCGCATCCGGAGCGCCACAGGACCCGCGCGGCCGAGGCGCTGCTGGAGGTGATCCGCGCGGGATGAGCGCCGGCCCGTGATCGGCCTCAGCCTCGGCCGGACAGGACGCCGCCCGCTCCGATGGCAGCGCGGACCTCAGCCCGCCGCTTCGACCGCCGCCACGATATTGTCCACGACGCCTTCCATGAGGACGGCATCGGTGCTTTCGGCCATGACACGGATCAGCGGCTCAGTCCCGGACTTGCGGATCACCAGACGGCCGTTGCCCGTCAGGCGGCCCTCACCCGCCGCGATGGCGGCCTGCACGCTCTCGGCTTCGAGCGGGGTGGACCCCGCGGCGAAGCGGACGTTCTTCAGCACCTGCGGCACGCGCTCGAACTGCTTGGCCAGTTCCGACGCCGGGCGGCCCGAGCGGACCATCTCGGCCACCACCTGCAGCGCGGCCATCAGCCCGTCGCCGGTCGTGGCGTAGTCGGTCATCACGATGTGGCCCGATTGCTCGCCGCCCAGGTTGAAGCCCCCGGCGCGCATCCGTTCCACCACGTAGCGGTCGCCGACCTTGGTGCGTTCCAGACGCAGGCCGCGGCCTTCGAGGAAATGCTCCAACCCGAGGTTCGACATCACGGTGGCCACCAGCGCCCCGCCCTTCAGGCGGTCCTCCTCGGCCCAGCGGGCCGCGAGCAGCGCCATGATCTGGTCGCCGTCGGCCACGGCGCCGGTCTCGTCGATCAGGATCACCCGGTCCGCATCCCCATCGAGGCAGATCCCGAGGTCCGCACCATGGGCGACCACGGCCGCCGCCGCCGCCTCAGGGTGGGTCGAGCCGCAGTTGGCGTTGATATTCGTGCCGTTGGGGTCCACCCCCAGCGGGATCACGTCGGCGCCCAGTTCCCAGAGCACCTCGGGCGCGGTGCGATAGGCCGCGCCGTTGGCGCAGTCGATCACCACCTTGATCCCGTCGAGCCGCATGCCGTGCGGCAGCGTCGTCTTGAGCCGCTCGTTGTAGCGGAAGCGCCCGTCATAGATATGCTTGGCCCGGCCGATGTTCGGGGCCTGCGCGGGCTCGACGCCCTCCAGCACGAGACGTTCGATCTCTTCCTCGGCCTCGTCGGACAGCTTGAAGCCATCGGGGCCGAAGAACTTGATCCCGTTGTCCTCTGCCGGGTTGTGGCTGGCCGAGATCATCACGCCGAGGTCGGCGCGCATCGAGGGCGTCAGCAGCCCCACGGCAGGCGTCGGCACCGGGCCGAGCAGCAGCACGTTCATCCCCGTCGAGGTCAGCCCGGCGGTCAGCGCGTTCTCGAACATGTAGCCCGAGAGGCGGGTGTCCTTGCCGATCACCACACGATGCGCGCGGCTGTTGTCACGCCGGAAGTAGCGCCCGGCCGCCGCGCCGATGCGCAGCGCCATCTCGGCCGTCATGGGCGCGGAATTCGCCCGCCCCCGCACGCCGTCGGTGCCAAAGAATTGTCGTCCCATCACGCTCCCCCGAATGTGACCTTCTGCCAGAGCCGAACCGCCTGCGCGGTCTCGGCCACGTCATGTACCCGCAGCATCTGCACCCCCTGCCCCAGGGCGGCCAGTGCCACGGCCATGGAGCCGGGGAAGCGCGCGCGCGCCTCCGCGGCCTGTCCGATATCCCCGATGAACCGCTTGCGCGAGACGCCCAGCAGGATCGGGCATCCCAGCCCGTGAAAGACCGAGATGTCGCGCAGCAGCGCAAGGTTGTGATCCACCGTCTTGGCAAAGCCGATCCCGGGATCGACCATGATGCACGCGCGCGGCAGGCCCTTGGCCTCCAGCGCCGCGATGCGGGCCTCGAGATGGGCAAAGACCTCCAGCACCACGTGATCGTAGCGCGGGTCCTTCTGCATCGTCTGCGGCGTGCCCTTCATGTGCATCAGGCTGACCGGCCAGCGGTTTGTCACCACGGCCTCTTCCAGCGCGGCATCGTCCAGCAGGGCGGCCACGTCGTTGATCAGGTCCGCGCCCGCCGCCATGGCGGCCACGCCCGGCCCCGCGCGGCGGGTGTCGATGGAGATCGGCACATCGGTCTCGGCCCGGATCGCCGCGATCACGGGGGCGGTGCGCGCCTCCTCCTCGGCCTCTTCAACCGGATCGGCGCCCGGGCGCGTGCTCTCGCCGCCGATGTCCAGCATGTCGGCCCCTGCGGCCTGCATGGCCCGGGCATGGTCCACCGCGCGCGGCAGGTCGTTGTGGCGCCCGCCATCCGAGAAGCTGTCCGGGGTGACGTTAAGGATGCCCATGATCCGCGTCTGTGCCCAGTCGATCCGGGCCAGCGGCGCGCGGGGCGCGGTCAGGCGCTCAAGCAGGTCGGACGGGATCTCGGAGACCGGCACCAGTTCCCGGCTGCCGTCGGGCAGCAGCCGCTCGGCACGGTCGAAGAACAGCGGTCCGCCGGCAAGGGGCACCGCGGTGCCGGGCCGGGCGAGGCCCTGGAAAGGGATTGGCCGGTAACAGGGGGTCATGGCCGTTGAATGCGCGAAACAGGCGGCCTTGGCAAGGGCAGCCGGGCCCCGCGTCGCGCGCTCCGGCCATACGTTGCCGTCAGCGCAGCGCCCTGCCCTGCGACGGGCGCGGCGGCACGGCGATGGCGGTCAGTTCACGCTGACGCGCGTGGGGGCCTTGTAGAAGAAATGCACACCGATCGTCGCGGTCTTGGCGAACTTGCGCGACCACTTCGGGCTCACCGCGCGGGTGTGGTAGTAGGTGGCGCCGCCGGTCAGTTCCCGGGGGGCGCCGGCGAGGACGGCCTCGGCCACCTTGCCCACGTTGACATAGGCCTTGGGCTCGCGGATCGCGTCGGACTTGCCATCGCAGGTGTAGGTGAACTGGCAAGCGTACTTGCGCCCGGTGCCCTGCTTCACGACACCGCAGACGGTGTTCGGGAAATCGGGGCTGTCGACCCGGTTCAGGATCACTTCCGCCACGGCGAACTGGCCCTTCACGCTCTCGCCGCGGGCCTCGAAGTAGAGCGCCTCCGAGAGACACTGCCATTCCGCGTCGCCTGCGGCCTTTGGCTGCTTCGCCAGCCAGTCGCGGGAATACTCCACCTTCGACTTTGCCGGTTTTTTAAGCAGGTCGCTCAGCTTGCCGGTCGACAGCTTGTTCAGCGCCGATTGCTCCTGCTTCACGAGCCCGTCCACAGCCGTTTCAGCCGTCGCCGCACCTGCGAAAACGCAGAGAAGTACCGTCAGAATTTTCAGTCGCATCGCGTCCCGTTCCCAAGCAGCCGCGGTCCCCAAGGCGGCAATCGTCGAGATGCCCTAAAGGAAATGGACCATACCGTCGAGTCTTGAGACTTTTTAAACCTTGGGAACTCGTTGCGTCATCATGCGTTTACACAGACAACCCATTGAATCTGCTTTCAATTCGTAGGCGTATTTTCGCCCACGGATCGCAGGGCCAGCTGGGCTGCGGCAAGGCGTGCGACGGGAACCCGGAAAGGCGAACACGACACATAGTTGAATCCGGCCTTCCGGCAGAAGGCGATTGATTCGGGGTTACCGCCGTGTTCACCACATATGGAAAGCACAAGATCCTTTCGTGCTGCACGGCCGCGATCGGCCCCGATCTCGAGCAATTCTCCCACACCTTCGGTGTCGAGCGTGTGGAAGGGATCCTCCGGGTAGACCCCCTGCTGCACGTAGGCCGACATGAAGCGCCCCGCGTCATCGCGCGAGAGCCCGTAGGTCATCTGCGTCAGGTCGTTCGTCCCGAAGGACAGGAAGGCCGCATGGGGGGCGATCTCGCCCGCCCTCAGGGCGGCCCGCGGGGTCTCCACCATGACACCCAGCCGATAGGTGAAGTCACGCCCGCGCTCGGTCCGCACGGCGGCGGCGACGGCGTCGATCCGGGTCTTCACCAGCTCCACCTCGCGCTTGGCCGAGACCAGCGGGATCATGATCTCGGGCACCACTGGGGCGCCCTCGCGGCTGGCCGCCAGCGTCGCCTCAAAGATGGCACGGGCCTGCATGTCGTAGATCTCGGGGATGGTGATCCCGAGGCGCACGCCGCGCATTCCCAGCATGGGGTTATACTCCCCCATCCCCTCCACCCGGCGGGTCACCGTCGAGAGCGGCAGCGACAGCGCCTCGGCCAGTTCGCGCAGCCCGTTGCGGTCCGAGGGGAGGAACTCGTGCAGCGGCGGATCGAAGAGCCGGATGCAGACCGGCAGCCCCTGCATGATGCGGAAGAGCTCGATGAAATCGTGCCGCTGCATCGGCAGAAGCCGGTCCAGCGCGGTGCGCCGGTCCTCGGGCCGGTCGGCGAAGATCATCTCGCGCATCACCGTCAGGCGGTCGGCCTCGAAGAACATGTGCTCGGTCCGGCAGAGCCCGATGCCCTCGGCGTTGAAGTTGCGCGCGGTCTGCGCGTCGGCGGGCGTGTCGGCGTTGGCGCGGATGCCGATGTCGCTCTCCGCCTCGGCCCAGGACATCAGCGCCTGGAAGGATTCGTCCTGCGCGGCCTCCAGCAGGGGCGCCTCCCCGGCCAGCACCTGCCCGTTGGTGCCGTTGACCGTGATCACGTCGCCCGCGCGGAAGCGGCGCCCGTCCCCGGCAAAGAGCTGCTCCTTGACGAGGTTGAACTTCAGGTCGCTCGCCCCCACCACGCAGGGCAGGCCGAGGCCCCGGCCGATCACTGCCGCGTGGCTGGTGATCCCGCCGCGTTCGGTCAGCACCGCCACCGCCGCATGCATGCCCCGGATGTCCTCCGGCGAGGTCTCGCGGCGCACAAGGATGCAGGGCTCGCCCCGGGCGGCGGCGGCCTGTGCCTCGGCGGCGGAGAAGACGATGCGCCCGGCGGCCGCGCCGGGGCTGGCCGCGATGCCGTGGCCGATGACGTCGCGCGGCGCGTCCGGGTCCACCTGCCGGTGCAGCATCTCGTTCAGCGCCCGCGGCTCGACCCGCAGGAGCGCCTCCTGCCGGGGGATGATCCCCTCCTGTGCCAGCTGCACCGCGATCCGCACCGCGGCGCGGGAGGAGCGCGGGATGCGCACCCCGTCGAGCACATGGACCTGCCCGTTCTCGATGGTGAATTCGGTCTGCATCTCCTCGCGCAGCTTGATCCGCATCAGCCGTGTATGCGCGATCAGCTGGTCGAAGGCCTCCGGCGCCAGCTCCTCCAGCGAGGGCCCGCGCGGGTCCCGTGCGAGGAAGAGAGAGGAGGCCCCGCCCGCCAGCGCTTCCCGGCCCTGGCTCTGGCTCAGGTAACGCCCGGTGATCTTGGGCCGCCCGGTGGCGGAACTCACCAGCTGGATCACGCCCGAGCCGCATTCCCCCTGCCCCAGCCCCAGCGCCATCTCCTGCACCACGAGCCCGAGGCCCGCATCGGCGGGCGCGCCCTTGGCCTGCCGCAGCAGCCGTGCGGTGGTGCCTTCCCAGGCCCGCGCCATGGAGCGCAGGACCGCCGCCAGCTGCACGCCCGGATCCTGCGGGAAGACCTCCTCGGTTTCCTCCTCGTAGGCCTCCAGCACCGCCTTCAGCCCCTCGGGGCCTTCCATCTCCAGCCCGTCGAACATGTCCGGGTCCAGACGCGCGACGTGGATCGCATAGGCCTGCACGAAGCGGATGTAGATGCCCGTCGCCGCCGGTTCGCCCAGCTTCTCGCACAGCGCGGCGTGGCGGTCGTCATTGATGCCGATATTCAGCACCGCCCCCGGCCCGCCCCAGTCCGGATCCTCCGAGGAGGGCCGCACGCAGAGCAGCGGCGCCGGCCCGAAGGGCGCCAGCAAACGGTCGATGTCAGGCAGGTCGCCCGCCGCGATCCGGTGCACCTCGTCGAAGGAGAGCGCGACCGTCAGCGGCACAGGCAGGTCGAGGCGCACGAGGCGCTGCAGGCATTTCGCACGCCCGCCATGCTGCGCCACGGTCAGGGGCGCGGTCGGGGTGATCAGGGTCATCTCGGGCTGCTGCACTGCGGCACCTCTTTTCGGCGCAGAATACGCGCCGCGCGTCACGAGGCAAGGAAAACTCCCCGCGGTGCCCCCGCCTCATCCACTGTTCCGAAATATCCTCGGGGGGAATTGCCCCGCGCGCCCCGCGCGGGACAAGGGGGGGCAGACAGCCCCCCATCTCACCGGGTTGCGGCCTCACGCGGGCCCACGCCAGCCCCGCATGGGCCCCACATGGGCCCCACATAGGCCCCGTCCCGCAGCGCGAGGCCTCGCCGCTCGGCCCGGCCGGGCGGCTTTCCCGGCAGACGGGCGGTCAGCCCTCGATGCGCGTCAGGTCGGCCACCGCCAGCACGGTCGAGCGGATGGTGGACAGCAGGTTCAGCCGGTTGCGGCGCACGACCTGGTTGTCGCTGTTCACCTGCACCGCCTCGAAGAAGCCGTCGATCGGGGCGCGCAGGTCGGCCATGACCTGCATCGCACCTTCGAAATCCTCCGCCGCCACGGCCGTGTCGATCTTGCCCTTGGCCCCGTCGAGCGCGGCGAAGAGCGCCTTTTCCTCGTCGGTCTCGGCGAATTTCACGTCGGCCCCGAACTCGTAGGAGACGCCGTCCTTCTCCTCGGCCTGGGTCAGGATGTTGTTCGCCCGCTTGAAGCCCTGCACGAGGTTGACCCCGTCCTCGGTGGCGAGGAAGGCGCCGAGCGCCTCGGCCCTCTTCACCAGCCCGACGAGGTCGTCGTTGCCCGGCATGGCGAGGCAGGCGTCAATCACGTCATGGCGCAGGCCCTGATCCCGCAGGTGCACCTTGAGACGGTCGTGGAAGAAGGAGAGCAGGTCGGCGGCCGCATCCGGGACGCGCGCCTTCAGCGTGTCGAGGAGCGGCGCCTCGCCGCTCAGGCGCTCCATCACCGTGTGCAGGGCCGCGCCGAAGACGCCGTGCTTGGCGATCTCCTCGACGAGGTCTTCCAGCGCGGCCAGTTCCGCCGCCGCCGCGCCGTTGGCCTGCTTGATCTCGTGCCGCACCAGCTGTGCGCCGAACTGCGGTTCAAGCGCCATGCGGGCCTGCGATTCCAGCAGGATGCGGGTCACGCCGAGGGCGGCACGGCGCAGCGCGAAGGGGTCCTTCGAACCGGTGGGCTTCTCGTCGATGGCCCAGAAGCCGGTCAGCGTGTCCAGCTTGTCGGCCAGCGCCACCGCCTGTGCCACGGCACCGCCGGGCACCGCGTCGGAGGGGCCGAGCGGCTGGTAGTGGGTCTCGCAGGCCTCGGCCACCTCGACCGGCAGGCCCGCGGCCTCGGCGTAGTAGCGGCCCATGAGGCCCTGAAGCTCGGGGAATTCATAGACCATCTCGGAGGAGAGGTCGGCCTTGGCGACCTTCGCCGCCTGCTCGGCCAGTGCCGGGTCCGCGCCCACGAAGGGTGCGATCTCGCCCGCCAGCGCCGCGATGCGGCGCACGCGGTCGGCCTGCGAGCCCAGCTTGTTGTGGAAGGTCACGTTTTCCAGCTGGTCGAGCCAGTCGGTCATGCCGGCCTTGGCGATGCGCAGGTCGTTCTCCCAGAAGAACTTGGCGTCCGACAGGCGCGCGGCCAGCACCTTCTGGTTGCCCGCGAGGATCGTCACGCCGTTGTCGGCAGTCTCGCGGTTGGCCACGGTGACGAAGCGTTCGATCCGCCCGGTCTTGGGGTTCTTCACCGAGAAGAACTTCTGGTGTTCCTTCATGGAGGTCTGCAGCACTTCGGGCGGCAGGGCGAGGAATTCCGCCCCGATCTCGCCCATCAGCGCCACGGGCCATTCGACGAGCCCCGCGACCTCGGCCAGCAGGCCCTTGTCCTCGACCACCTCGAGGCCCTGCGCGAAGGCGAGGTTGGTGGCCTCCTGCCAGATGTGATCCGCGCGCTCCTGCGCGTCGAGCACGACGAAGGCGCGCTTCAGCTTGGCGGCATAGTCGTCGAAGGAGGTGACGGTGAAGCTGGCGGGTGCCATGAAACGGTGGCCGCGGGTGCTGTTGCCGGTCCGGATGCCCTCGATCTCCATCGGCACGACAGAGGCGCCGGCCTCGTCGGTGAGGATGCACAGGATCGAATGCAGCGGGCGCACCCACCGCAGCGTGCCCGCGCCCCAGCGCATCGACTTGGGCCAGGGGAAGTTGCGGATCGTCGTCTCAAGCACCTCGGCCACGATCTCGGCCGCCGGGCGGCCCGGGGTCTCGATCACGGCGACGTAGACCTGCCCCTTCTTGTCGTCCTGAACCTTCAGGTCCTCGCGGGCCACGCCTGCGCCGCGCAGGAAGCCCTCCAGCGCCTTTTCCGGGGCGTCGACGCGCGGGCCCTTGCGCTCTTCGCGCCGGGTGGGGCTTTCGGCCAGCAGCCCGTCCAGCGCCAGCGTCAGGCGGCGCGGGGTGTGGAAGGCGGCGGCGCCCGCATAGGTCAGACCGGCCTCGACGAGACCATCGGTCACGCGTTTCTTCAGGTCCTCGGCGGCGCGAGCCTGCATCCGCGCGGGAATTTCCTCGGAGAAGAGTTCGATCAGGAGATCGGGCATGTCGGTTCATCCAGCCTGCGTGGGGCGCCCCGGGGGCGCGTTGCGGACGGGAATAGCGAAGGGGGCGCGGAGCGTCCAGAGACCGGCGCGGAAAATCCCGCGCTCTCCCGGCGCATCTGCCGCGGAACGGCCCCGCGAGGCCCTGCTGACCCTGCGCGGCCCGGTCCGTGCGAGGGCTGCACGGGCGGCCGCCTTCCACCAGACCCGATGGGGCGCGGCAGGCGGGCGCACGGCCCTGCCCCGCCGCGGCCAGTGGGGTCACTCGGCCTCGGGGGCCTCGATCATGTCGACGCGGGTGGCGTGACGGCCGCCTTCGAACTCGGTGTTCAGGAAGGCATCGACGATCTCCAGCGCCAGCCCCTCGCCCACGACGCGCGCGCCGAGGGAGAGGATCTGCGCGTCGTTGTGCGCGCGGATCATCTTGGCCGAGAAGGTGTCGGAGCAGACGCCGCAGCGGATGCCGGGCACCTTGTTGGCGGCCATCATGATCCCCTGCCCGGTGCCGCAGAGGATGATCCCCAGACGGCAGTCGCCCGAGGCGACCTTGCGCGCCGCGGCGGCGCCATGCTTGGGGTAATGGGTGCTCTCGGGCGTGGTGGGGCCGATGTCGACGGCCTCCCAGCCCTGCGCGGTGATATGGGCGGCGATCGCCTGCCGCAGCGGGATCGCGGCGTGGTCGCTGGAAAGAACGATACGTTTGGATACGGTCACGAGGGGCCCCCGGTGTCAGCTGATGTCTGCGGAAGGCCCGGCGCCCGGCACGGCAGGCGCGGCGCCACGGGTCTTCCTCCCGCGCCGCCTACCGCATCGGGACGCGTCGCGCCAGCAATCTCGCGCCATCGCGTGCCCGGAGGAGCTGCGGCATCGCGGCGCGGCCGGGCCTGAGGCCCGCACCGTCGGCCTGCAGCGCGCCTTGCCGAAGGCCCGGCGGCGCGTGCCTGGGCCGACGCGTGCTCAGCCGACTTGCGACGCCATCTGCCGGGTTGCGCCTTCGGCCTTGGCCCGGGCGCGGGCGGCCAGCGTCGTGACATCGTCGCCGGCACGGGCGGGCACGACGCGATAGCGCGCCTCGACGAAGCAATAGACCGCGAAGGCCACGAGGCCGAGCGCCAGCGCCGCCAGCAGCACCTGCCCGTAGGGCTGGGCCCGGACGGCCTCGAAGGCCGTCGTCATGCCGCCCGCCTCGCTGGGGTCGGAGGTCCAGCCGGCGTAGACGAGGAACCCGCCGATGATCGCGATCACGATGCCATGGGCGATGAGCCCCGCCTTCACCACCGGGTCCAGCTTGCGGCTGGTGGGGGTGGCGCGCATGTGTTCCTTGTACTTCTCCTTCATCGCCTTGAAGCCGTAGTAGCCCCCGGCCCCGATCGCCACGACACCCGCCCCCATGACCAGCCACTTGCCGAAGGGCTGTTGCAGCAGCCAGGAAGCCAGCGTACGCGCGCTGTCGCCCCCGCCGCCGCCCGCTCCCATGGCGAGCCGGACCGAGGTCACCGCCAGACCGGCGGACACCCCGCCCGAGAAGGTCTGGCCGAGCCGGGCGACGATCCCCTTCAGGTCATGGCCACGGCGTTCGAGGTCCATGAAGGCGCAGATGAACCGCCAGACGGCATAGGCGGCAAACCCCGCGCCGAGGATCCACAGCAGCAGCAGGCCGAAGCTTTCGCCCCGCAGGCTGGCGAGGGCGGACTGGGTGTCCTCGGTCTGCCCGCCGGTCAGCGCGGCGGTGAAGACGAGGCCGCCCAGCAGGGCATAGGTGAGGCCACGGGCGGAATAGCCGAAGCGCATGGCAGGCACGACCCATGCGGGGGCGCGGTCTTGGGACATGATATGTCTCCTCCGATCGGCGCCCCGGACGGGCGCGGTCTGGCGCGGATGCGCGGAACACGGTCGGCGGCAAAGCCTGCACGGCCCGTGCTGGTCTGGTGATCTTGGGGAGACAATGATCGGGAGCCCCGCCCGGTTCCCTCCGGTGGAACGACCGGGCCGGTGCGGGGACACGGTCCACCGGTCGGTCCGTCCCCGGCGCGACGCGGTTCACCCGCCTCGATGCAGGGAAAACCGTGGCATGAGGAGACGACACAGGGCTGGCAGGAAAGCGGCAGGCAGGAAAGGGCCGTGGAGAGCAGAAGGCCGCGTCCCGCCCCAACCCGCGTCTCGGCCACGGATGCGCACCACAGGCCCGCTCCTCAGGGCTCACCCCGGCTACGTGGCCTCAGGGCCCTGCGGCCACGGGGCCTCAGGGCTTGCGCGGGGTCTCGGGCGGTGTGGGGCAGCCGGCGGGCACGGGCTCACCGTCGAAGACCACGGCACCGCAGGCATTGATCTGCTGCCAGGCATAGCCGCGCCCATCGGGCATGACGGCGATCACCCGGTCGATGCCGTAGTGGATGTCGCTACGCGACAGGAAGGCCTTGGCCCGCCCGCTCTCCAGCGCGGCACCGATTGACTCGGCGTCGTAGCAATCGAACCAGCCCGGCGCGACCAGCGGGTCCGCGGAAGGGTAGGCCTGGTAGCGTGCGCCCAACCCCTCGACCGGCTCATCGAGGATGAAGCAGGCCCGGTAGCGGATCGGCGAACTGCCCGCGTCGATGGCGCGGTAGTCGGAATAGGCCACCGGCTGCACGGCACCCGCCGGCGTGGTCATCACCACGTCGTCGACACCGTTCGGCACCACCTCTTCGTAGAAGGCATAGACCTGCGCGTAGTAGACGCCGCCACCCACCAGCAGGGCCGAGATCACGATGATCGCGGCAAGGATCTTGCCGGTCACGCGGCGGTCCCCTCCGGGGTCCAGCCGCCCGCCTCGGTCTGCACGAAGGCATCGGCGCATTTCTTTGCCAGTGCCCGGACGCGGCCGATATAGGCCTGCCGCTCGGTGACCGAGATCACCCCGCGCGCGTCCAGCAGGTTGAACAGGTGCGAGGCCTTGATGCACTGGTCATAGGCCGGGTGGGCCATGACGATGCGCTTGCCGGTCTTGGGATCGTCGTAGTCCTGCGACAGGATCGCCTCGCATTCGGCCTCGGCCTCCTCGAAGTGCTTCAGCAGCATCTCGGTGTTGGCCACGTCGAAGTTCCAGCGGGAATATTCCTGCTCGGTCTGACGGAAGACATCGCCGTATTTCAGGGCGATCGGCGCCTGCGGATCGTTGAAGGGCATGTCCATCACGTGGTCGATGCCGAGCACGTACATCGCCAGACGCTCCAGACCATAGGTCAGCTCGCCGGAAACAGGATGGCAGTCATGGCCGCCGACCTGCTGGAAATAGGTGAACTGAGACACTTCCATGCCGTCGCACCAGACTTCCCAGCCGAGGCCCCATGCGCCCAGCGTCGGGCTCTCCCAGTCGTCCTCGACGAAGCGGATGTCGTGCATCTCCATGTCGATGCCGATGGCTTCGAGCGAGCCGAGGTAGAGGTCCTGAAGGTCCGGCGGGCTGGGTTTGATCAGCACCTGGTACTGGTAGTAGTGCTGCAGCCGGTTCGGGTTCTCGCCATAGCGGCCATCGGTCGGACGGCGCGAGGGCTGGACATAGGCCGCGGCCCAGGACCGCGAGCCGAGCGAGCGCAGCGTGGTGGCCGGGTGGAATGTGCCGGCGCCGACCTCCATGTCATAGGGCTGCATGATCGCGCAGCCCTTGGACGCCCAGTAACCCTGAAGCCGCAGGATGATCTCCTGGAACGAGCGGGGTTTGTCGCTGCTTGCCGCCATCTGATGCCACCTTCACCGGGGGCGCGGCGGGACCTTGGGGGCCGCATCCGCGCGGGAAATTATCGCCGCCCTACCTATTGGGCAGCGCGGTCCGGGTCAATCAGCCGCTCACGCATTATTTGGTCGCACAGGGGGGGAGATTTGGTAGAACCGGGATCAACACTTGTAAAAAGACGCTGAGCAGAGGCCCTTTTCCATGATCCGATTTCTTCTCACCCTGCTCGTGGCGGTGACGCTCTTCGTGCGCCCGGCCGCGGCCCAGTCTCCGAACGCGGAGGTCTGGGTCCAGATCGAGGCCCAGCCGAGCCTGAACCGCGCGCTGGAGGTGGCGAGAGGCTATGCCGCCCGCCTGCCCGACGTGAACGGCTTCGCGCTCGGCAGCGGCTGGTACGCCATCGCCCTGGGGCCCTACACCCGCGAACAGGCGGGCGAGACGCTGCGCGTGCTGCGCAGCCGCGGCCAGATCCCGCGGGACAGCTATATCGGCTTCACCTCGAACTACCGCGACCGGTTCTATCCCGTGGGCGGCGGCGCCCTGACCCAGGACCTGCCGCAGGAGACCCCTGTGGCCCCTGCCCCCTCGGAGACGGTCGACACGGCCCCGCTTGAGCCCGAGGTCGCCGAGACCCCGGCCATCGTCGCCCCCGAACCAGAGCCCGAACCCGTCCCGGCCGAGGAAACCGTCTGGCAGGCACGCCAGAGCGAGCAATTGCTGACCCGGGTCGAGCGCGAGGAACTCCAGATCGCCCTGCGCGACGCGGGCCACTACAATTCCACCATCGACGGTGCCTTCGGCAACGGCACCCGCAACGCCATGGCCTCGTGGCAAGCGGCGCAGGGCTACGAGGTGACCGGCGTTCTGACCACCCGTCAGCGCGAGGCGCTGCTGCGCGACTACTACGCCATCCTCGAAGGGCTGGACCTGCAGGTGGTGCGCGACGAACGCGCGGGCATTGCCCTGAAGATGCCCACCGCCATGGTGGCCTTCGACCGCTACGAGGCCCCCTTCGTCCACTTCGAGGCCACCGACGGCGGCCCGCAGAAGGTCGTGCTGATCTCGCAGGAGGGCACGCAGGACACGCTCTTCGGCCTCTACGACATCCTGCAGACGCTGGCGATCGTGCCTGTCGAGGGCCCGCGCGAGCGCGGCAGCAGCAGCTTCTCCATCGAGGGCACAAACAGCGAGATCACGACCTACGTGCAGGCGACGTTGCAGGACGGGGAGATCAAGGGCTTCATCCTCGTCTGGCCCGTGGGGGATGAAACCCGCCGGACCCGGATGCTACAGGAGATGACCCCGAGCTTCGCCCGCCTGCCCGGCGTGCTGGATGCCGCCGCCGGCAACGAGGCGGTGCAGGACATTGACCTTGTCAGCGGGCTGGAAATCCGCCGCCCCGCACTGTCGCAGTCCGGCTTCTTCGTGGATGGCGCGGGCAGCGTGGTGACCGCCGCGGCGCCGCTGGCGGCCTGTGGCCGGATCACCCTCGATTACGACCACCCGGCGCGGATCGTGGCGACCGATGCCAGCGGCCAGATCGCCCTGCTGAAGCCCGAGGAACGGCTGGCCCCGATCGCCGTGGCCGCCTTTGCCGAGGGCCCGGCGCGGCTGCAATCCACGGTCGCGGCGGCCGGCTACTCCTACGAGGGCGTGCTCGGCGCGCCGACGCTCACCTTCGGCAAGCTGGCGGATGTGCGCGGCCTCGACGGTGAGGCCGGTGTGAGCCGCCTCTCGCTCGAGACCCGCCCCGGCGATGCGGGCGGTCCGGTGCTGGACGAACGCGGCGCGGTGGTCGGCATGCTGCTGCCCGCGGGCGACGGCACCCGGCAGCTGCCTGAAAACGTGAGCTTCGCGGTTGACGGCGATGCGCTGCGCACAGCCCTCGCACAGGCCGGCGTCACGGTGGAAGCCGCCACCGCGGGCGGGATCGTTCCGCCGGAAGACCTGACGACGCAGGCAACCGGGCTGACGGCTCTGGTCTCCTGCTGGAAGTGAGCTCGCGGCAAGACGGAACGGAAACGGGGCGGCCTTCGGGCCGCCCTTTTTCATTGCGGCGATTGGGATGGTGTCTGGCGAGGCGGGCCCTGCCGGGATGGGTCGCAAGTTGTGGAGGCCAGGATCAGGCGCCTTCTCACCCACCACTTTCCCCGTTCAAAACGGAACAACAGCAACTCGCGTTCAACCAGAACCTCGCGGTGGTCCGCTCATCGGCCCGTGCCGCCACCCTCAGGCGCAGGGCAGCGCCGGCCCGCGGGGTGGCGCAGTAGCACCGGTCGTCACCGGGGCGCCATTGGTCCGCGCCCCAATGGCGATGGGGGCGGATCGGCGCTGCCCGGCCTCTCGACCGGGCGGGACAGACAGGGAGGACTGCGTTGTGGAGTTGTGGTGCGGGCGACCCCCAGCGCTCACGCGCGCCAGAAATTCACCGTCAGCAGCGCATAGACCACCATCAGCTCCAGCCGTCCGACCAGCATCGCGATGGCCAGCAGCCATTTCGCCGTGTCGTTGAGCGTGGAGAAGTTGCCCGCCGGTCCGATCGTGTCCCCCAGCCCCGGGCCGATGTTCGCCAGCGCCGTGGCCGCGCCACTCAGCGCGGTGACGAAGTCGAGCCCGGTCAGGCCGAGCGCCACGGTCAGAACCCCCAGCGTCACGGTGAAGAAGACGAAGAAGGACATCACCGAGGAGAGCACGTCCTCGGGGATCGGGCGGCCATCGTAGCGCGCGATGAAGACCCCGTGCGGCGTGTGGATGCGGCGGAACTGGGCCCGCAGCGAGGCCAGCAGGATCTGGTAGCGGAAAATCTTGACCGAGCAGGCGGTGGAGCCCGCGCAGCCGCCGATCAGCCCGGCGAAGAAAAAGAGCGTGATCGCGAACCCGCCCCAGGCCATGTAGTCGACCGAGGCAAAGCCGGTGCCCGACAGGATCGAGACGATGTTGAAGAGCGCCTCTCGCAGGCTCTGCTCCCAGTGCTGCGGGAAGATCGTCAGCAGCACGAGGAAGAGCATCCCTGTCAGCCCGAAGATCGTCCAGGCGAAGCCGCGCACCTGCACGTCCTCGAACATCGCCCAGCCGTGGCCGTTGATCATCTGCACGTAGCGCACGAAGGGCAGCGCCGCGAGGATCATGTAGAAGGAGGCCGCGTATTCCATTGGCCCCGAGAACGCCCCGAAGGAGGCGTCGCGGGTCGAGAAGCCGCCGGTGGAGACCGTGGTGAGCGCATGGACCGAGGCATCGAACGGCCCCATGCCCATGATCAGGTAGGTGAAGGCGCAGGCCAGCGTGATGCCCACGTAGATCACCGAGATCTGGCCCGCGATCGCCGTGGCCCGGGGCAGGATCTTGCCCATGGTCTCGAAGGCCTCGGAGCGAAAGATCTGCATCCCGCCGACGCGCAGTTCCGGCAGGAAGACCATCGCCACGACGATGATCCCGATGCCGCCCAGCCATTGCAGGATGCCCCGCCAGAGCAGGAGCCCCTTGGGCAGGTCGTCGAGCCCCGAGAAGACGGTGGACCCGGTGGTGGTCATGCCCGACATCGCCTCGAAGAAGGCATCGACGAAGCGCGCCTCGGTCGCGCCCAGCATGAAGGGCAGCGCGCCGAAGAGCGGCAGGGCAATCCAGACCAGCGTCGCCAGCAGGAAGGTCTGCTGCAGGGTCAGCCCCTCCTTCTTGGAGTTCTGGCAGGCGAGCGCCAGCACCGTGCCCGAGAGCAGCGTGAGCACCGCGCATTCCGCGAAGACGGGCCAGTGGCCCCGCCCCTCGGCGATGTCCACCGCAAGCGGGGGCAGCATGGTGACGCCCAGGCAGGCCAGCAGAAGGCCGATCACGTATCCGACGGGTCTGATATCAAACATGAAGGGCAGGGTTGGAGCTGTTGGCGGGAAAGGTCAAGCGGCGCGTGAGCTGCGTGGGAGGTGGGGGCTGTCTGCCCCCCGGGGCCACAGGCCCCTCCCCCCGAGGATATTTGGGAACAGTGGATGGATCAGGCGGGCAGCGGGGCGAGGCCGCCGATCTCCTCGATCAGGCGGAGGACCTCGCGGAGGCCCTCACCGGTCTTGAGGTTGGTGAAGACGAAGGGACGCGCCCCGCGCTGGATCTTGGCGTCGCGCTCCATCACCGAGAGGTCGGAGCCCACGTAGGGCGCGAGATCGATCTTGTTGATGACGAGGATGTCGGACTTGGTGATCGCGGGGCCGCCCTTGCGCGGGATTTCCTCGCCGGCGGCCACGTCGATGACGTAGATCGTCAGGTCCACCAGCTCCGGCGAGAAGGTAGCCGAGAGGTTGTCGCCACCCGATTCCACCAGCACCACGTCGAGGTCCGGGAAGGTCTCGCGCAGCCGGGCGATGGCGGCGAGGTTGATCGAGGCATCCTCGCGGATCGCGGTATGGGGGCAGCCGCCGGTCTCGACGCCCATGATCCGGTCCGAGGTCAGCGCCTGCATGCGCACCAGCGCCTCGGCATCTTCCTGCGTGTAGATGTCATTGGTGACCACCGCGATGGAGAGGTGATCGCGCAGCGCCCGGCAGAGGTTGGCGGTGAGCGTCGTCTTGCCGGCGCCGACGGGGCCGCCGAGGCCGATGCGGAGAGGACCGTGGGGCGAGGACATGAGAGAGTTCCTTTCAGGACCGGAAGAGGCGGGTCGCCTGCGTCTCGTGACGCATGGCGGCGATGTCGATGGATAGCGCGCAGCTGCCGATCTCGTCCAGCGGGGCGGTTTCGGCCTCGTCGGCAAGTGCGGCGCAGGTGGGCAGCAGCGCCATGACCGCGCGCTGCCCGTCGGTCTGGCCGAGGGGCACGAGGCGCACGGCGGCGGAGGCGAGATTGGCGGCAAAGGCCTGCAGAGAGAGCCGCAGCGTCTCGGCCAGCGGCAGGCCCTGCCGGGCCGCCGCGGCACCGAGCACCACCGGATAGGGCATCGGCGGCAGGTCGTGGCCGTAGAGCGCATTGACGGTCTCGGCAAAGGCGCGGCCCTGTTGCTCGGTCTCGAGCAGGCGTTCGGCGGAGGGAGCAAGCGCGGCGGCAAGTTCGGCGATCTCCGCCAGCTCTGCGGGATCGGCGCGGTAGGCATGGGCCAGCAGGATCGCGTCCGACCGCCCTGCCCCGAGCCGCAGCGCGGTCTCCAGCCAGCCCTCCAGCGTGGCGCGGTCCGAGACCTCGCCCGCGTGGACCGCATATTCGAGCCCGTGGGAATAGGCGAAGGCCCCCACCGGGAAGGCCGGTGAGAGCCACTGGTGCAGCAGCATGGCCGCGTCAGTCGTCATGGCTGTGGTCGTGGGCGTGGCTATGGCTGTGGGAGTGCGCGTGGCCATGGGAATGACCGGCATGGCTGTGCGCATGGGAATGGGAATGGGAATGGGAATCGCTGTGAGCGTGATCCTCACCGTGGGAATGACCATGGGTCCGGCCCATGCCATAGGCCCCGCCCTCGGGCGTGAAGGGCGCGGTCAGCCCATGCATGTGCGCGCCGAGACGCGAGAGCATGTCGGCCATCACCCGGTCCTCGCGGATCAGCAGGCGCGTGGGTTCGATCTGGCAGGGGGTGTGCCGGTTGCCGATATGCCATGCGAGCCGCACGAGCGCGGCAGGCTCGGCCAGGATCTCGATCAGCGGTTCGGGGGCGGCAAGGACGCGGATCAGCGCGCCATCTTCCATTTCGAAACAATCCCCTTCATCGAGGGACATCGTTTCCGGAAGATCGATGAGGACGCGGGCTCCGCCTTCGGTCGTGAGGACCTTGCGGCGCAGGAAGCGAGCCTCGTAGTCGAGCGTGACCGTGTCAGCGACAGGGGTGTCGGCGGCAACGGCGCGCAGGACGGAGCGGGCGGGGGGCAGCTGGCTCATGCCGTGCCCCCCATCCGGAGGTCAGGTCGGCCTGAATTCAGAGATAGAACAGGTCGCGGAAGACGTAGGCCGGGATCTCGTCGCGGGTGATGCCCAGCTTGGCCAGCTCGTCGTCCGATTTCTGGTTCAGAGCGTGGATCTGGTCGATCCGTGCGCGGCGTTCCAGGTAGGCGTTGAAGCCCTGGCCGATGGCGGCGAAGAAGTTGTCGAGTTTGCCACGTGCCGGTGCGGCGTTGGTTGCGAGTGCCATTTTGTGCCTCTTTGAAGTCCGTTGGATGGTTGCGGGTGTGTTCCCCTTGGCCTCCAAAGTAGGTCAGCAGCGATGACATGAGTACCTCCAATGCGACAGCCCCGCCATGCATTTGCTGCATCGCAGCACGGATATTGCTGCGCTTGCGAAATGAACGGGAAATTTCTTTGCGCCCTGCCCCGGCAGGACGTGATTTTTCTTGCTCGACCGACATGACTGTCCGTTTCTCTTGGGCGTACCGACGCGGGAGCCCGGGCGACTCAGAACAGGAAATAGCGCTGTGCCATCGGCAGTTCGGTCGCCGGCTCGCAGGTCAGCAGCTCGCCGTCCGCACGCACCTCGTAGGTTTCCGGATGCACCTCGATATGCGGCAGCGCGTCGTTGAGCTTCAGATCCTTCTTGCCGATCTGCCGGGTATTGAGCACGGCGACGGTCTCTTTCGCGAGGCCATAGCGCTCGCCCACACCCTCGGCCTGGGCGGCGGCGGAGACGAAGACCACGGCGGAATTTTCCACCGCGCGGCCATAGGCGCCGAACATGGGCCGGGAATAGACCGGCTGCGGCGTCGGGATAGAGGCATTGGGATCGCCCATTTGCGCCACGGCGATGGAGCCGCCGAGCAGCACCATCTCGGGCTTCACCCCGAAGAAGGCGGGCGACCAGAGCACGAGGTCGGCGCGCTTGCCCTCCTCGATGGAGCCGATCTGATGCGAGAGCCCGTGCGCGATGGCCGGGTTGATCGTGTATTTCGCGATGTAGCGGCGGACGCGGAAGTTGTCGTTGTCCCCCGTCTCTTCCGGCAGGCGGCCGCGCTGCTTCTTCATCTTGTCGGCGGTCTGCCAGGTGCGGATCAGCACCTCGCCCACCCGGCCCATGGCCTGACTGTCGGACGCGATGATCGAGAAGGCGCCCATGTCGTGCAGAATGTCCTCGGCGGCGATGGTCTCGCGTCGGATGCGGCTTTCGGCAAAGGCCACGTCCTCGGGGATCGACTTGTCGAGGTGGTGGCAGACCATCAGCATGTCGAGGTGCTCGTCCACCGTGTTGCGGGTGAAGGGCCGCGTCGGGTTGGTCGAGGAGGGCAGCACGAAGCTTTCGCCGCAGATCTTGATGATGTCCGGCGCGTGGCCACCCCCTGCCCCTTCCGTGTGGAAGGCGTGGATCGTGCGGCCCTTCATGGCCTTCACGGTGTTCTCGACGAAGCCGCTTTCGTTCAGCGTGTCGGTGTGGATCATCACCTGCACGTCGTAATCGTCAGCCACCGAGAGGCAGCAGTCGATGGCGGCAGGTGTGGTGCCCCAGTCCTCGTGCAGCTTCATGGCGCAGGCGCCCGCGCGGATCTGTTCCTCCAGCGCGGCGGGCAGCGAGGCATTGCCCTTGCCGGCGAAGGCGAGGTTCATGGGGAAGGCATCGGCCGCCTGCATCATCCGCATCATGTGCCAGGGGCCGGGCGTGACCGTGGTGGCGAGCGTCCCATGGGCGGGGCCGGTGCCGCCGCCCAGCATGGTGGTCAGGCCGGAATGCAGCGCATCCTCGATCTGCTGCGGACAGATGAAGTGAATGTGGCTGTCAAAGCCACCGGCGGTGAGGATCTTGCCCTCGCCCGCGATGACCTCGGTGCCGGGGCCCACGATGATGTCAATGCCGGGCTGGGTGTCCGGGTTGCCCGCCTTGCCGATCTTGTGGATGCGCCCGTCGCGCAGGCCCACGTCGGCCTTGTAGATGCCGGTGTAGTCCACGATCAGCGCATTGGTGATCACCGTGTCCACGGCGCCCTGCGCCCGGGTGGCCTGGCTCTGGCCCATGCCGTCGCGGATCACCTTGCCGCCGCCGAACTTCACCTCTTCGCCGTAGTAGGGGCTGTTGCCGCCCGCGACCATGCCGGCATATTCGGCGATCAGGTCGCGCTCCACCTCGATGATCAGGTCGGTATCGGCCAGACGCAGGCGGTCGCCGGTGGTGGGGCCGAACATCGCGGCATAGTCACCGCGCGAGATTTGGGTGGGCATGTCGTCTCCTTCGGGCGTCGCGGTCGCTCAGTTGAGCCCGCTGAATATCTTGAGGTCCTCGGTGCGCTGACGTGTCAGCCGTTCGAGGCAGTTCAACTTGAGCATCGGCTGGAGCGACCCGCCCCGGGCCAGCGTGGATTCGGCCTCGCAGGCGGCATCGCGGAAGGGGATCCACGCGCGCTGCGCCGCGCGCAACAGGTCGGCGTCCGTGTCCTGTCCGGCGGGCACGGGGCCACGTTCCTTTGCAAGCGCCATGGCCTGCGTGTAGGCGGCGTTCAGCGCGGCATCCGCCGTCTCGAACGCGCGCCCCGCGCAGGTGGTCATGTCGATCTGGGTGACGGGCGCGCTGCAATCCTGCGCTTGCCCCGCAGATGCAAGGGCCGAGAGCACGAGAGCCATGGCCCCGGGCAGGAGAACGCGGAAGACAGTCATGCGATCAGCTGTCGTCCGAGGATTTCGGCGGCATCGCGGGCGGCGGAGTGGGCGCGCGGCGGCGGGGCGAGGCCTTGGCCGCCGTCTTCGCGGGCGTGCGCGGCGCGGCGGGTTTGGCGGTCGTTTCCGCAGGCTTTGCCGTTGCGGACGGCGTCTCCTTCGCGGGCGCGGCCTCGGACTTCGACGTCGTGGAGGCTGCCGTTTTCGCGGTGGCGCTCTCGGCCTTCGGGGCCTTGGCGGGTGCCGCTTTCGCAGGCGCGGCTTCGGCCTTCGCCACGGGTTTCGCTGCAGGCGTCGGGGCGGGCTTCGGGGCCGCAGGTTTGGCCACCTTGCGCGGGGCCGTGCGGGCAGCGGGCTTGCGGGTGGGTGCGGCGCGTTTGGCCCGTGCGGGTTTGGGCGCCTCGACGGTCGCGTCTGCGGGCGCGTCCGCGGAGGTCTCGACCACGAGGCTCCGCATCATCATCACCGGATGCGCGCGCATGGCGGTGCGCATCATGCTCTGGCCGGTGCGCAGGTTGTGCTCCAGTTGCCGTGCCGCGGCCCGGAACATTGCGGTCTGCAGGCTCATCGCCGTTCCAAGGAAATACATCGCCGTCCCTCCGTAGTTGTCCCGTTATGCTGCCCCGCGGGGCTGGCAGCGGTCCTTACAGCCAGTCTGCCGGTGTCTGCGCCCGCCGGGTGCCCCGCGTCACAGGCCGCCGCCCCGGGCGCCGGCCTGTCCGTGTCAGAGGTCGCCCATGACCTTCTGGTTGAAGCCGTAGATCTTCCGCGCCCCGCCGATGGGGATCAGCGAGACCTCGCGCCGCTGGCCCGGCTCGAACCGCACGGCCGTGCCCGCCGCGATGTCGAGCCGCATGCCGCGGGCCACGCCCCGGTCGAAGTCCAGCGCCTCGTTGGCCTCGGCGAAGTGGTAGTGGCTGCCGACCTGCACCGGACGGTCGCCGGTGTTGGCGACCATCAACGTGGTCGCCTCCTTGCCGGAATTCAGCGTCAGGCTGCCCTCTGCCGGAAACAGTTCGCCGGGGATCATTTGCGGCCCTGAAGGAAATCGTTGCGCGATTTCGCGGGCACCCGCACCGGGATCGGCCTGAGCTGCGGTTGCGGTGCAAGGCCGAGGGCCTCTGCCAGTTTCCGGATCAGTTCCTGCATTCTCTGTTCCTTTCTCGGACAGTTAGCGGATCGGATTGTGGACGGTGACGAGCTTGGTCCCGTCCGGGAACGTCGCCTCGACCTGAACCTCGTGGATCATCTCGGGCACACCCTCCATGCATTGCTCTGCCGTGATCACCTGGGCGCCGGCCTGCATCATGTCCGCGACGGAGCGTCCGTCGCGGGCGCCCTCGACCACGGCATCCGTGATCAGGGCGATCGCCTCCGGGTGGTTCAGCTTGACGCCGCGCGCCAGCCGCTTGCGGGCCACTTCGGCGGCCATGGCCACCAGCAGTTTGTCCTTTTCCCGGGGGGTCAGTTGCATGTCAGATCGTCCATGTTCTTGGCAGGGAGGTACCGGACAAAACCTCGATCGCGGGGATCAGGTTCCGGCGCAGGTCAAATCCGTCCGGCGCGATGGCGCGGGCGAAGAGCAATCCGGGCCGCACGAGGCTGGCCGATCCCGCCTGCCCCAGCGCCGCGCGCAGGGGGGCGAGCTTCAGCTCGGCATCGGGGGCGGCGAAGATCAGCGTGGCGATGGCCCGGCAGCCCGGCGCGACACCGGGGCGGGCAAGAATGTCGTCGATCCGGCCCGAGAGGCGCAGATTGTCGGCGAAGATCAGACGACCGCCGCGCCGGATGCGCCACTGGTCCTCGAGATGGGCCGCCGTCACGATCTCGCCCATGGCGAGCCGCCCCATCAGCAGGGGCTCCACCGCGAGGAAACGCGCATCCTCGGCCAGCGAGACGTCGATCCGGCGCTGCAACCGCGCCTGATCGAAGACGATGGTTTCCTGCGGCAGCCAGTCGAGCCGCGCGCCCGGGCCCACGTCGAGCCGCGTCGTCATGCGCCCGGTTTCGCCGGGTTGCGCCTTGTAGATGCGTTCCGCCGCCTGCGAAGTCATCACCAGGTGCGCCCCCGCCTCGGCCGTCGCGGCGAGCGAGAAGCGATCCCCGCCGGTGATGCCCCCGGCCGTGTTCAGGAACACCGCCTGCAGGGCCGTCTCACGGGTGTGGGGGAAGAGCGCCTTGAGGGAGCCACCGACACGCAGGTCGGAAATCCGGGACCGGCCCCGGGCCTGCTTGGCCGACAGGACAAGCTCTCCGCGCGCGCGTTGAGCGCGCGGCGCAGCATCTGCAAGGGAGCGGGCAGCTTCGGCGTTGATGGCGCAATCCTCCTTCCCCGCGAGCTTGACGCATCTTTTTCGGAAATGGGAGAGGAAAGATTGTGCAGCTGCAGCTTGACGCGGCGCCCACCGAAGCGCGCGCCGCAATCCTGAGCACAGTCAGGACTTTAGGCCTCAGCCGACGTGATACAGGCTCGGGAAGAGCCGCGGATCGACGCTTTCCGTGGCGAAGGTCGGGCCTTCGGTCAGGATCGAGACCGCGTCATGGCTGTGCAGGCTTTCCTGATGGCTCGCCACCACGCGGAAATCACCGATCCGGTCGTCCCGTTGCAGCTGCTCGCAGAAGAGCCGTGCCGCGTCCTCGACAAAGATCGGGTTGGCGGCGTTCAGCTCGGCGAAGGCCTGTTCGTCCTCACGCTTGACCATGACCTGCGTTTCCGTCGGCACCGCGACGCGCGCCATGTCGATCAGGTCCTCGAACCAGAGGCAGCGCGCGCCACTGGCCTCGACCGAGATCCGCGCGACGGAGCGCTGCGAATGGGGCGTCGCCAATTGGCCGCGGGATTGGCGGGCATGTTCCGACAGTTCCAACGAACAGGGGCAGGTCGAGGAGTAGACATAGTCGAGGTGGACGAATTTCTTGCGCACCCCGTCCTTTTCCACCAGTTCGAGGGCAATATCGTAATACTGGTAGCCGGACAGGCCCGAACGCAGGGATTCCCGGCGCACAGGGTACGAAAACCGCATCATGATCCGTGCATCAAGGCTGTCCAGATCGGTCTTGTAGTCGTCCAGCGCGTGTTCGATCACCTCGAAGGAGAAGGTCTTCTCGGCATGGGTATAGAAGGACCGCATGATGCGGGACATGTTGATGCCCTTCTTGTCCGCCTCGAGGCTGACCGTCCCGGTGACCGAGCTTTCCAGCATGATCTCGCCCGCGTCGCGGGTGCGGTAGCGGATCGGCAAGCGGAAGTTCGAGATGCCGACGTGCTGGATCTGCGTCCGCGCGCCCCGGATCAGGCTGGCGGGGCCGTTCTGCAGATCGGGCAGCGTCTCGCGGTAGGCGGCATCGGCCGCGAACCCCTCGGGATAGTCGCGCGACAGCAGCGGATACTCCGCCTGACCGGGCAGCAGGCGCGCCACGGCGGGATCGAGTGCGAGGATCTCGGCGTCCGAGGCTTTCGCCGCCCATTTCCGCAAGCTTTCGAGCGCCGACTTCGCGCCTTCGCGGTCCAGCGTCTGGTCCATGTCCTTGGGGTGAATGTTCATCGCGTCCTCTCCCGGTGCCGGGGTGCTCCTTGCAGCCCATAACATAGGGTGCCGGGGCAACTTTTGCCATTGTTCATCCGGGATACGCCGTTCCCCGCGCGGCGGATCACCCGTCGAATGCGTCGTTTCCGGGGGGCGGCCGCCTTCCGGGGGGGCCTAGCGCAGGTCGCCCCGGGGTCACAAGTCTTTCGCGCGCCCCGGGGTCCCGGCTTTTCGCCACGCGGCTGAGCGGTCATACTCGCCCCGATCCCAGCCGTGAGGCCCCCTGCCCGACATGACCGACCTGCTTGCCCGCGACGCCGCCGTCTTCCTGCACCAGTCCTCCTCCTCCCCCGTCGCCTGGCCGCTTGCCGGGGCCGAGGGGATCTGGCTCACCGCGCCGGACGGGCGGCGCTGGATGGATTTCCACGGCAACACGGCCCATCACCTCGGCTTCGGCCATCCGCGCGTGAAGGCCGCCATCGCGGCGCAGCTCGACGCCCTGCCCTTCTCGCCCCGGCGCTACACCAACGATCCCGCCGTGACGCTGGCCGAGAGGCTGGCGGCGCTGGCCCCCACGGCGCAGACCCGGGTGCTCTTCGCCCCCTCCGGCTCCGACGCGGTGGAGATCGCCCTGCGGCTGGCCCGCGCCGTCACCGGGCGGGCGGGCACGCTGGGTTTCGAGGGCGCCTATCACGGCACCACCTTCGCCGCCGCCTCCGCCGGGGGCGATCCGACCTTCCGGGGGCTCGGCCCGATGCGCGCGGGCGCGCGCCACGTGGCGCAGTTCGCCCCGCTGGAGGAGGTTGCCGCGGTGCTGGAGCGGCGCGAGACCGGGGCCTTCCTTGCCGAGCCGATGCGCGCCACCCCGCGGATCGCGCCGGAGGGCTACTGGCAGGCAGTGCGCGCGCTCTGCGACCGCACCGGCACGCTGCTGATCTTCGATGAAATCCCCACCGGCCTTGGCAAGACCGGGCGAGTCTTTGCCAGCGAGCATGAGGGGGTGGTGGCGGATATCACCCTGCTGGGCAAGGCGCTCGGCGGGGGTATCCTGCCGCTCGCCGCCGTGCTGGCGGATGCACGGCTGAACGTGGCCGCCGCGCATGACCTCGGCCATTTCACCCACGAGAAGAACCCGGTGCTGGCCGCCGCCGGCCTCGCCACGCTCGACGTGCTGGAGGAAGACGCCCTGCCCGCCCGCGCCGCCCGTCTGGGCGCGCAGGCCGTGTCACAGCTGAACGCCGACCTCGCCGGGGGGCCGGGCGTGGTGGATATCCGCGGACGCGGGATGCTCTTCGGGGTGGAACTGGACGATCCGGCCCGGGCGCAGGCGATCTGCGCCGCCTGCATGGCGCGTGGGCTGGCCTTCAAGACCTCCGGGGGCATCCTGACGCTCTCCCCGCCGCTCGTCATGGAAGAGGGCGACCTGATGGCCGCCCTCGCAATCGTCGTGGAAGAGGTCCGCAGGCAGGCGGCGGGCTGAGGCTGACGCCCCGCTTATGCCCCCCTTACGCCTTGTCGAGCGCCTGAAGCATGTCGGCCACGAGGTCCTCGGTCGCCTCGATCCCCAGCGAGATGCGAACGAGACCGGGGGTGATGCCCAGTTCGACCTTCTGCTCTTCCGGCAGACGCTGGTGCGTCGTGGTGGCCGGATGGGTCAGCAGCGTCTTCGCATCGCCGAGGTTGTTCGAGATGATCCCGATCTCCAGCGCGTTGAGGAAGCGGAACGCCGCCTCCTGCCCGCCGGCGAGGTCGATGGAGACCACGGTGCCGCCCTTGCCGGTCGTTTCCAGCACGAGGCCGTGCTGCGCGTGGGAGGGGTGGCCCGGGTAGATCACGCGGGCGAGTTTCGGGTGCCCCACGAGGGCGGAGGCGAGCGCCTCGGCCGAGGCGACCTGCGCGCGCACGCGCAGTTCCATCGTCTCGAGACCCTTGAGCATCACCCAGGAGGTGAAGGGGCTCATCGCCGCACCGGTATGCTTGAGGTAAGGTTCCGCCACCTTGCGGACGAACTCCTGCGTGCCGAGGATCACGCCGCCCAGCGTCCGGCCCTGCCCGTCGATGTGCTTGGTCGCGGAATAGACGACCACGTCGGCGCCCAGTTCCAGCGTGCGGGAATAGACCGGGGTGGCAAAGACGTTGTCCACCACCACCAGCGCGCCGACCGCATGGGCGAGCTTGGAGACCGCTTCCACGTCGATCACTTCCAGCGTCGGGTTCGAGACGGATTCGAAGAAGACCAGCTTGGTGTCGGGGCGCAGCGCCGCTTCCCATGCCGAGAGGTCGAGCCCGTCGACCAGCGTCACCTCCACGCCGAAGCGCGGCAGGATCTCGTCGAGGATATAGAGGCAGGAGCCGAAGAGCGCCCGCGCCGCCACCACGTGATCGCCTGCCTTCAGGGGCGCCACGAGGGCCGCGTTGACCGCCGCCATGCCGGAGGCCGTTGCAAAGGCATCCTCGGCGCCCTCCAGCGCGGCGATGCGTTCCTCGAACATGCGGGTGGTCGGGTTGCCGTAACGGGCATAGATGAACTCGTCCTCGCCCAGTTCGACGAAGCGGGCCTCGGCCTGCTCTGCGGTGTCGTAGACGAAGCCCTGAGTCAGGTAGATCGCCTCGCTCACCTCGCCATACTGCGAGCGGCGGCTGCCCGAATGGACGGCCTTGGTCTGTTTTTTCCACGCATCGGTCATTGCACTTCTCCCGGGATCGGACGGCCCGCGCCGCCCCGGCCCCAAATAAAAACCCCCAGACGCGGTCAAGCGAAAGGAGGTCCCTTTGTCCTGACCTTTTAGCGGAATGTTTAACGTGGCCCGCAATCCGGTATCAAATCGCCACGCCCCTCCCCTAGTCCCGCAAGCCCACTGCGTCAAGACGGGCCCGCGCGGCGGATCTGCCGACGGCGGCACGGATCGGGGGCCGCGCCCCCTTGCCCCCGCCCGTCATTGCCGCATCATGTGACCCCGGATGGAGGGCGCAGGCCCGCCGCATGCACCCACATGGGGAGAGAGCACATGACCGCACCGATCGACCTCTACTACTGGCCCACGCCGAACGGCTGGAAGATCACCATCGCGCTGGAGGAGATGGGCCTGCCCTACAGGCTCCACCTCGTGAACATCGGCAAGGGCGACCAGTTCGACCCCGCGTTCCTGAAGATCGCGCCGAACAACCGGATGCCCGCGATCATCGATCCCGAGGGCCCCGACGGCGCCCCGATCGCAATCTTCGAGAGCGGCGCGATCCTGCAGTACCTCGCCCGCAAGACCGGCCAGTTCGGGGGCCCGACCGAGCGCGACCGCATCGCGGTGGACCAGTGGCTGATGTGGCAGATGGGCGGGCTCGGGCCGATGGCCGGTCAGGCGCACCACTTCCTCAAGTACGCGCCCCTGATGGACCCGCCGCAGGAGCTGCCCTACGCGCAGGACCGCTACCGCAACGAGGTCGCCCGCCTGCTGCGGGTGCTGGACACGCAACTGGGGCAGGCCGAATACGTGGCGGGGAATTTCTTCTCCATCGCGGACATGGCGATCTGGCCCTGGGCGAGCCTCTGGGAGGGTCAGCAGCAGGACATCTCGGACAAGCCGAACCTGCAACGCTGGCTGGACCTCGTCGCCGCCCGCGAGGGCGTCCAGAAGGGCCGCGCCGTGGCCGAGGACCAGCGCGGCGGCATCCGGACCAAGGAAGAGCAGAAAATCCTCTTCGGCCAGAAAGGGTAACGCCAAAGATTTTTCGAAAAATCTTGGCAAATTTCTTCGAAGAAATTTGGGGGGCCGCATCGCTGCGGCCCCCTCTTTCGTGTCCGACGGTCACGGGCCCCGCGGCTATGTCCGGAAAATTCGAATTTTCCGGTCCGTTTTCTTCGAAGAAAACGGCGGGGCTGCGCCCCGGGGTCAGGACCTCGGGAGCGAACGTCCCGGCGTCCCGGACACCGGGACGCCTTCGGCTCACTTGATCAGCAGCACCGGCACCTTGCAGGAGCGGATCATCTCGGTCGTGGTCGAGCCGATGATCAGGTTGCGGATGCGGCTGTGGCCCCAGGCCCCCATGACCAGCAGATCGGCGCCCTGTTTCTCCACCAGTTCGGCCAGCGCCGTCTCGGGCTGCCCCTCGACCACCAGCGTCTCGGCCTGGTGGCCGCCCGCCGCCAGCGTCGCCCTGGCATCGCGCAGGCCTTCCGCGATCTTCGGCGTCTCGCCGCCAACGGTCACCACGAGGCAGTCGAGCCCCGCAAAGAGCGGGCTGCGCGCCACGAGGTCCACCGCCTTCATCGCCGAGGGCCCGCCGTCATAGGCGATCACGACCTTCTTGATCGGCTTGAAGGCCCGGTTCGCCACGAAGACCGGCTTCGTCGCCGCCCGCACGATCCGTTCAAGGTTCGAGCCGAGGTGCAGCTTGGCGAAATCCGCCGCCTCGCCGCGCTTGCCGATGACGATCAGGTCGCCCTGGTCCTCTTTGGCGGTCACCGTCTCGACGATGTCGCCCTGCCGCAGGCGGCTCTCCACCGCCACGCCCTCGGCGGCCTCCTGCACCAGCGCCTGCGCATCCTCGAGGATCGCGCGGCCCTGTGCGTGGGTCAGCTTGGCGCGCTGTTCGTCCAGCGTCGCCAGTTCCTCCATCAGCCGGGTGCGGGCGCCCAGCCTGATCTGCCCCGAGAGGTCGCCGCGATCCGGCGCCTCGCGGCGGCCGAGCACGTGGTAGAGCTTCACCCCTGCCCCGCTGCGCGTGGCGATCCAGGCCGCATGGCGGCAGACGCTTTCCGAATAGGCCGAGCCGTCGACCAGTGCGAGTATCGTTGTCATGTCAGTCCCCTCAGTGGCTCAGCATCTTGTCCATGGCGCCGGGCTTGTCGTGCTCGGCCAGGCGGTCGACGATGGTGGCGGAGGCCTTGTTCAGCCCCTTGATCTCCACCTCGGCCCCTTCCCTGCGGAATTTCAGCACGGCCATGTCCAGCGCCGCAACCGAGGAAATGTCCCAGATATGCGCATCGCTCACGTCGATGGTCACCTTCTCGGGTGCCTCGCGGAAGTCGAAGGCCTTCATGAAGTCCTCGGAGGAGGCGAAGAAGAGCTGCCCCTCGACCCGGTAGGTCCGGTGCCGCCCGTCCGCCGTGATCTCCGACGTGACCCGGAAGAGCTGTGCGATCTTCCAGGCGAAGAAGATGCCCGAGAGCAGCACGCCCACCAGCACCCCGATGGCAAGGTTGTGGGTCCAGACCACGATCACCACGGTCGACAGCATGACGATGGAGGAGCTCTTGGGATGGGTGCGCAGGGTCTTGATCGACGACCACGAGAAGGTCCCGATCGAGACCATGATCATCACCGCCACCAGCGCCGCCATGGGGATGCGCGCCACGATGTCGCCCAGCACCACGATCAGGAACAGCAGCACGATGCCCGCCACGAAGGTCGACAGCCGCCCGCGGCCGCCCGACTTCACGTTGATCATCGACTGGCCGATCATGGCACAGCCCGCCATGCCGCCGATGAAGCCGGTGAAGAAGTTCGACACGCCCTGGCCGATGCACTCCTGGTTGCGCGAGGTGGTGGTGTCAGTCAGGTCGTCCACCAGCTGCTGGGTCATCAGGCTTTCCAGCAGGCCCACCGCCGCGATCGCGGCCGAATAGGGTAGGATGATCAGCAGCGTGTCGAGGTTGAGGGGCACGTCCGGCAGCAGGAAGACCGGGAAGGCATCGGGCAGTTCGCCCATGTCGCCCACGGTGCGCAGGTCGAAGCCGAAGGTCAGCGTGATCGCCGTCAGCACCACGATGGAGACCAGCGGCGAGGGCACCGCACGGGTCACCAGCGGGAAGAGGTAGATGATCGCAAGGCCGGCCGCGACCATCACGTAGGTCAGCGGCGGCACCCCGATCAGCTCCGGCAGCTGGGCCATGAAGATCAGGATCGCCAGCGAGTTGACGAAGCCGGTCATCACCGAGGAGGAGACGAAGCGCATGACGTAGCCCAGCTTCAGCATCCCCGCGAGGACCTGCAACACGCCGGTCAGGATGGTCGCGGCCAGCAGGTACTCCAGCCCGTGATCGCGCACGAGGCCGACCATGATCACCGCCGTGGCCGCCGTCGCGGCCGAGATCATCGCAGGCCGTCCCCCCGTGATGGCCGAGATCACGGCGATCGAGAAGGAGGCATAAAGCCCGACCTTGGGGTCGACCCCCGCGATGATGGAGAAGGCGATGGCTTCGGGGATGAGGGCCAGTGCCACGACAAGCCCCGAGAGGATGTCGGGACGAATGGACCCCGTCCATTGCTGGCGATAGGTGGCGAAATCGATCATGTGCGTCCGGTTCGTCTGAGGGTGGATTGGGTGCGCGCAAAACCCTGCACGCAAAGGGATCCCCCGCCTTATAGGCCATCGGGACCACGGCGCAACAGGGCAGGCGCTGCATTGCAGCAATGGCGGGGGTTCCCGGCGCGGCCTGCCGGCGCAGCTGCCCTGCCCCCTCCATCGCACGCCGATGGCCCTGTCGCCGGGGGGCCTCCGGGGCCAAGCGACTGTCCGCTTCGACGGGTTCTTAAGCACCGGGTAACGCTTCCTTCATGCCCCCGCCGCTAGAAACGGCCATGGGGCACACAAGGATGGAATCGAGGCAGAGCGGGAGGCAAGGCAAGATGGCCAGCGGCTCAGGACCCAATTTCCTGCTTGTCGAAGATGACAGGATGGATGCGACGATCTTCCAGCGGGCGGCTTCCAAGGTCGGGCTCACCTGTCCGGTTCACGTGGCCCAGAACGGGCGCCGGGCGCTCGACAGCCTGCGGCGGCGGGTACCGGGCGGCACCATCGACGGCCCCGTCCTGATCATCCTCGACCTGAACATGCCGCTCATGGACGGCTTCGAGTTCCTGCAGGAGCTGCGCGCGGACCCCGATTTGCGCGATCATGTCGTCTTCGTCCTGACCACCTCGCGCGATCCGGCGGACGTGCAGCGCGCCTACGGCTTCAACGTCGCGGGCTACCTGACCAAGAGCAGCTCCTACGAGGCCTTCGTCGAGAAGGTCGACCTGCTGAGCCGCTATGCCGGCCTGGTGGATCTTCCGCAGGAGGCAGCGCGCGCGCGCTACCCCGCGGGGCCGGCATGGCACGCGCCCGAGGACAGCGGCCCCGGGGCCGGGTTCTGAGCAGGACGGCCGCATGACGCTGACCGCCCGCATCCAGCTGATCGCCATCGGCAGCGTGCTGGCGACCTCGATCCTCGTGCTGGCCTTTGTCTCCTACCGGACCGACCAGCGCCTGCAGCAGAGCATCGGCGCCTCCCTCGCCGCACGGGTCGGCCACCATGCCCAGCTGGTGCAGGACACCGTCGACACGCATCTGACCCAGCTCCATGCGCTGCTGCGGGGACCCGCCGTTGCGCAATACCTTGCCACGGGGGCGCTCGGCCAGCTCACGCTGCGGCTCCATGCGCAGGCGGCGGCCTCGCCCGATCTGCTGCAGGCCCGGCTCATCGATGCCGATGGGCGGGAGCGTATCCGCATCGACCGCACCGATGATGCCCTGCGCATCCGCCCCGCCGATGAGTTGCAGGACAAATCCGGGCGCGACTACGTGCTGCGGACCCTCGCCCTGCCGCGCGGGCAGATCTACATCTCGCGCCTCGACCTGAACCGCGAGGGCGGGGTGATCCAGGTCCCCCATGTGCCCACGCTGCGCCTTGCCGCCCCGCTCATCGATGCCAATGGCAGCCGCCGTGGCGTCCTCGTGCTGAACCTGCGCGGCACCGCCCTGCTGCCGCCGGCCCGGCTCGGCAGTGTCACCCTGCGGATGACGGACGAGACCGGCAGCTACCTCGTCCATCCGGAGGACGGGTGGCTCCACGGGCAGGAGCTGCACAGTGGTCACGACTTCATGGCCGAATTCGGGATCCCCCTCCCCGCTCCGCCCCCCCGGCGCCTTCAGTCCGTGGTCCAGTCCCGGGCAACCGCCGCACGGCCCGCGCCCCCGACCGAAGCCCTCACCCGTCGAGAGACCGTCGCACCCAGCCCTCCGGTGCCGGTTGCGCATACCGAAAAGGCTGCCGAAGGCCCCGCTCCCCCACCTTCGCCCGTAGAAACGTCGCAGGCCGGCCAGACAACTCCGTCCGCCACCGCCCGCCCGGTCTCGACCGGAAGCACCCTGACCGACACCGATCACCTCGCGCCACCTGGCCCCACACCTGGCCCCACCACGGGTGTCGCGACGCCCCCGCCCCAATCGGCCGGGGCGCGCCCCGGCCCCGACGCGGCGGCGGCCCGGCCCGGCCCTGATTCCGGCGCCGCACCGCCAGCACCCCTCCGACCCACCTCGGAGACCAGGGAGGACGCGCCGGAGATCGAGCTTCTGACCCTTACCGCCGGCGCGCGTTCCTACGACGCGGCTGCAAGCTGGATCGTCCTTTCCCAGGGCGTCGTGCCGCGCCGCTGGCTCCTCGTCGTGGCGCTGCCGACGGAGGTCCGCCACGCCCTCGGCGGCACGGACCTCCTCCGGACCGGGGCCGTCACCGCCGGCATCGCCCTGCTGGCGGCGGGCTGCGCCCTGCTGCTGATCCACGGCACGACGCGACGCCTGACCGACCTGTCCGAGATCGCGGACCGGCTCGCCGCCGGGGACCGCGGGGTCGCGATCGAGGTTCAGGGCCGCGACGAGGTCGGCCGTCTTGCCCGCGCCCTGAACCAGATGACCGCGCAGCTGCACATCACCCTGTCGCGCGAAACGCGGGCCAAGAACCTGTTGCAGATCGCCAATACGGAACTCCGGCGCTCCAACGGGGAGCTGGAGGATTTCGCCCGCGCCACTGCCCACGACCTGAAGACGCCGCTGCGCGCGCTCTGCGTCCTGCCGACATGGATCGAGGAGGACCTCGACGCGATCCATGGTCCGCTGGCCGCGCATCTGTCGGAGATGCGGGCCCAGACCACGCGGCTGGAGGCACTCGTGGACGGGTTGCTGACCTATTCCCTGATCGGCCGCGACCGACGCGGCGCAGAAACATTCGACCCGGCCCCGGTGGTGGCCCGGATCGTCGCTACGCTCTCGCCGCCAGCCGGGTTCCGGATCGAGGCGCCCGACCTGCCCGCGACGGTGCGGATGGTGCCGACCGAGTTCGAGATCGCCCTGCGCAACCTGCTCCAGAACGCGATCCAGCATCATGACCGGCAGGACGGCCAGATCACGATCCGCCTGCTCACCCCGCGCAACAGCATCGTTCTGGAGGTGGAGGACGACGGCCCTGGCATCCCCGAGGCCGACCGCGCGCGGCTGATGCTGCCCCTGCGCACCGGAAAGACCCGCGAAGAGGGCGGCGGCAGCGGCCTCGGCCTCGCCTTCGTGGCCAAGATCGCCGCCCGCTGGGGGGGATGTCTGGAAATCGAGGACGCCCCGAACCGCGGCACCCGGCTGCGCCTGTCGCTGCCGGCGGAGCTGCAGGACCCGAAGGATCGTCACGACCCCCAGACCGGCCTTGCGGCGTGACGCTGACAGGCCCGCGCATGGCATCAGCCCGGCACGGAGACACTCACGGTCCAGTCGCGCCGCGACCGGACCGCGCGGAAACCCGGGCTGCCCCGCGCCCTATCAGGACGCGTCCGATCCCTTGCCGCCCGGTTTGTCCGCGTCCCCGCCCTCTTCCTCGAGGGCGTATTCGGTGAAGACCTTGTTCTGGGTGATGAAGAACGCGAAGATCGCCGCAGTCAGGCCGAAGGTCTTGAAGTAGACCCAGCTTTCCGTGCTCATGGTGCGCCAGATCACCTCGTTCAGCACCGCGAGGCCGAGGAAGAAGGCGCAGAGCCGCCGGGTCAGCACCATCCAGCCCTCGGGCTTCAGCGGCAGCACCTCCTCCATCACCAGCGCGAGCCAGCTTTCCCCGCGCAGCAGCCCGACACCAAGCGCCCCGCCGAAGAGCAGGTAGATCAGCGTCGGCTTCATCTTGAAGAAGCGGTCGTCGTTGAGCCAGACCGAGAGCCCGCCGAAGACGGTGATCAGCACCGCGGTGACGATCTGCATCTTGGAGAGGTGGCCCGTCAGCTTCCACAGGATGCCGGTGCAGATCAGCATCAGCGGAATGAAGCCCGCGGTCACGAGGATGAAACCTTCGTACTCGCGCCCGCCGATCAGGAAGGTCCGGTCCTTGAGCCAGATGTAGGCCGCGAAGAAGAGGATGATCGGCCCCAGTTCGAGGCCGGTCTTCACCAGCGGATTGATCTTCTTCGGGCCAGTTTTTCCGGCGGGGTGTTGGGCCATATCGGGCGGCTCCTGCAAATGGTCTGAACTATTTCCCTGCCATTTCGACGATTACGGCGCCAATCGCAATCATTGACATCAGCGCGATCCGTCGCGGGCCCACGGTTTCCTTCAGGATGACCCAGCCGATGACCGCCGCGAAGACGGTCGAGGTCTCGCGCAGCACCGCGGCCTCCCCCACCTTGTCGAGCCGCGTGGCCAGCATCACCGTGCCGAAGGATCCATAGGCCACCAGTGCGCCGGGAATGCCGATCCGCACCATCTGCCCGATCGCGGGCCGGGTGCCGCTCATCCGCCGCCAGCGCCAGACCATGAGCAGCGGGAAGTCGAGCGCGGTGAGGAAGAAGAACCACGCGAGGAAGGTGAAGGGCTCCATCGCGCGGATCGCATAGGCGTCATAGGTGGTGTAGAGCGCCACCAGCCCCCCGGTCATCACCGCGAGCCAGAGCGCGGGCACCAGCGTTTCCCGGTCCACGTCGATGTGGCGCAGGTTGTAGAGCGCGAGGCCGAGGATACCGCCCATCAGCACCAGCACGCCGAGCCACTGGCCCAGCGTGAAGACCTCGCCGAAGATGAAGTAGGCGCCGATCACCGTGAAGAACGGCCCCATGCCGCGCACCACCGGGTAGACGACCGTGTAGGCGCCCTTGGAATAGGCCAGCGCCATGCCGAGCTTGTAGGCGAAGTGGATCACCATCGCGCCGACCATCAGCAGCCACTGGCTGCCCTCGGGCCAGGGCACGAGGAAGAGCGCCATGGGCGCGCTCATCACCGCAAGCGCCGTGTCGATGGCCCCGCGCGAGAGCCAGGGATCGACCTTGCCCTTCTGGAGCGAGCCAAAGATCGCATGAAGCAGCGCCGCGGAGAGTGCCAGCAGCAGGGCCGCCTGATGCCCGGCCTCGGTGCCTTCGAGCTGGTAGATCCAGTCGCTCATGGGTGCCCTTTCCGAAGCAGCGGGGACAGGGCGGGGCTGCCCGGAAAATTCGAATTTTCCGGACCGGACTTTTCGAAAAGTCCGGGGACCGTTGCGCGGGAGGCGGTCACGGACTGTCCGACATGGGGCGTGCAGCGGAGTGTCGCGCAGCGTGGGGCCGGTGCGCGCGGGACCGGAGCGCGGGGCCCTGCCGCACGGGCTGTGGCCCCCCTGAGTATTTGGGGAAAGATGAAGGCGGGCCGGGTGACGGCGCGGTTCAGCTCTCCGCCCCCGTCAGGGCCCGGGCGAAGTCTTCCGGGTCGAAGGGCGCGAGGTCGTCGATCTGCTCGCCCACGCCGATGGCGTGGATCGGCAGGCCGAACTTGTCCGCCAGCGCCACGAGGACACCGCCCTTGGCGGTGCCGTCGAGCTTGGTCATGATCAGGCCCGAGACGTCGGACATCTTGCGGAAGGTCTCCACCTGGCTCAGCGCGTTCTGGCCCGTGGTGGCGTCCAGCACCAGCAGCGTGTTGTGCGGCGCGTCGGGGTCCTTCTTGCGGATCACGCGGACGATCTTGGCCAGTTCCTCCATCAGGTCGGCACGGTTCTGCAGGCGGCCCGCGGTGTCGATCATCAGAAGGTCCGCGCCTTCCTGCTCGGCCCGCACCATGGCGTCATAGGCCAGCGCGGCCGGGTCCGCGCCCTGCGCGGCCTTCATCACCGGCACGCCGGCGCGGTCGCCCCAGACCTGAAGCTGTTCCACGGCAGCCGCCCGGAAGGTGTCGCCCGCGGCGATGATCACCTTCTTGCCGGCGGCATGGAACTGCGAGGCCAGCTTGCCGATGGTCGTGGTCTTGCCGGAGCCGTTCACCCCGACCACCAGCACCACTTGCGGCTTCTTGGCGTAGAGCGGCAGCGGGCGGGCCACGGGCTCCATCACCCGGGCGATCTCCTGCGCCATGAGCGCCTTGATCTCCTTCGTGGACAGGCGGCGGCCATAGCGGCCCTCGGCCATGTTGGCCGTGACACGCAGGGCGGTGTCGACGCCCATGTCCGAGGCGATCAGCAGCTCTTCGAGCTGTTCCAGCATGTCGTCATCGAGCGTGCGGCGCAGGACCGGGGCGTCCGGCTGCGCGGCCGCCCCGCCGCCGAAGAGACGGCCGAGGACGGATTTCGGCTTGGCCGCGGCCGGAGCTGTCGCAGGGGCCGCAGGCGTGGGTGCGGTCCGGGCGGCCAGCTGGCTGTCCGAGGGGATCTCCGGCGCGGGCGCCGGCGTGGGCGCGGGATCGTCGTAGCGCGGCATCTCGGCGGGCGGCGCGGGTTCGGGCGCCGGTGCGGGCACGGACGGCACTTCGACGGGCGCTTCCGGGCGGGGCTCCGGCTCCGGGCTGGGCGCGGGCCGGGGGCTGGGCTCGGGTTCGGGCGCCGGCTCAGGTTCGGACGGCACCTCAGGCTCCGGCGCGGGGGCCGGTTCGGGATCGCGCGCAGGCGGCAGCTCCGGCGTGGGCGCGGCGGGCACCTCCTGCGGGGCCGGGGTGGGCTGCTCTTCCGGCTCGGCCGTTCCGCCCTCTGAGACGATCGCATCCAGTCCTTCCTCGAGCTTCGAGGAGGATTTGAAGAGCCGGTCCTTGAGTTTCGAGAAGAAGGCCATGTCTGCGCTCCGATCCGGGGTTTCCTTCACCTAATCCGGAACGGACCGGGATGGAAGTGTCTGCCCGCCCTTGCAGCCAAGGGGAAGACAGGCTCTATCCCGTTAGGGGGCCGTTGCAGGCCCGCCAGACAGCCCCGTCCCCTGTGCCCGTGCGGCCTTGAAGCCTCGCGAACGCCGGAGTTCGCCCCCGGTTTTGCCCCAATGCGGCGGCAGTATCGTTTCCGAAAGGATGACAATGCCATGAAGTTCTTTGCATTCGCCACGCTTCTGCCGGTCGTGCTGCTGGTGCTGGCCGTCTGTCTTGGCGGTCCCTGGGGCTGGGGCGCCCTGCTCTACCTCACGCTCTTCACCGCCGCGGTGGATCATCTGGCGCCCGCGGACTGGGACAACCGCGATCCGGCACAGGAATTCCCGGTGAGCCGGGGGCTCTCCGTCGTGCTCGGGCTGGCGCATCTGGTGCTGCTGGTGCTCGCGGTGCGGTATCTCGGCGGGCCGGGCGGGGCCGAGGGGCTCGCGGTGATCCCGGCAGCCCTGGGGATCGGCGTCTTCTTCGGGCAGGTGTCCCACCCCAATGCTCACGAGCTGATCCACCAGCCGAAACGCCGCGCGCGGCGGTTGGGGGCGCTGGTCTACACGACGATGCTCTTCGGGCATCACGCCTCGGCCCACCTGCGTGTGCATCACCCCCACGTGGCGACCGAGGACGACCCGAACACCGCCCCGCGCGGGATGAGTTTCTATCGCTATTTCCTGCGGGCCTGGCGCGGCTCCTTCCGGCGCGGCCGCGCGGCGGAACTGGCAGCACTGTCCCGTGCGGGCCGCAGCCGCTGGAAGAGCCCATACGTCGGCTACGTCGGCGGGGCGGTCGCGATGGTCGGGCTCTCGCTGCTGCTGGCGGGCTGGGGCGGGCTCGCGGTGCTGCTGGGGCTGGCGCTCTTTGCGCAGGGGCAGATCCTGCTCTCCGACTACGTACAGCATTACGGCCTCGCCCGGGGCTGGACCGAGGCCGGCCGCCGCCGCCCCGTGGGGCCGGAGCACAGCTGGAACGCCGCCCAGGCCCTCAGCGCCGCGATGATGCTGAACGCGCCGCGCCATTCCGATCACCACGTCCATCCGGCCCGCGACTATCCCGCGTTGCAGCTGGACCGCGTCGTGATGCCGGTGCTGCCCTACTCGATGCCTGTGATGGCGACCCTCGCAATGATCCCGCCGCTCTGGTTCCGGGTGATGCACCGGGAGCTGGATCGCCTTGCCGTGGAGGGCGCGGCCTGAGGACAGGTCACGCCAACGGCAGGGGCACAGGGGAAAGACTGCCCGATCCGGGGCCGCGACGGCTGGTCTGCCTGCACGGGGCGGACAATGGCCGCGCGCTCATGCGGATTTGAATGGCCCGCCCGGAGCGGCTCTGACAGAGTGCCCCCATGACACAGAGCCTCCTCTCCCGCACCCTCCAGCCGTTGCTGCTGTCCTCGCTTCTGGCCAGTTCCGTCCTGGCCCCGGTGGCCGGGGCCGCCCAGGATGGCGCGCCGGATGGGGCACACCCCATGACCGCGGCGGAATTCGACGCCTATTCGCGGGGCAAGACCTTCTATTACGGCGCCCAGGGCGAAGCCTATGGCGTCGAGGAATACCTCGACAACCAACGGGTGCGCTGGTCCTTCCTCGACGGGAAATGCCAGGACGGGCGCTGGTACGAGGAGAACCAGATGATCTGTTTCGTCTACGAGGATTACGGCGATCCGCAGTGCTGGAGCTTCTACCTCGGCGCCAGCGGGCTGATCGCCCGGTTCGAGAATGATCCGGCCCAGACGGTGCTCTACGAGGTGCAGAACAGCGACCAGCCGATGACCTGCCTCGGCCCGGAAGTGGGCGTCTGAGGCGCAGGCGCAAGAAGGGCCGTCAGCGGGGCGCGACGCCGTCCGAAGGCTTGTCCCTCAGAACAGGCTGCCCTGTCCGCCGGGGCCGCCGTCGGTGTCCTTGTCGTCCCCGGGCTTGCTCTCGGGCGGAGAGGCCTTCGCCTTGCGCGTCGCCGTGCCGCCCCCGATCTTCATCGTGCCGTCGGCGAACTGGATCTCCAGCCCCGCTGCGGCTTCGGCCTCGGCCTTGCGGGTCAGCACGGCGCCCGCGCCATCGCGGACCACGGCATAACCCCGGTCCAGCGTCGCCTCGTAGCCCAGCGTCAGCCGCAGCCGGTCCAGTGCCTCCAGCCGGTCGCTCAGCCCCCTGATCTGGCGCTCGCCCGCATCTGAGAGCCGCCGCCCGAGTCGGTCGAAGTCCCGTGCCTGCCGGGCGATCTCGGCCTGAAGCGCCTGCGGGCGCAGCCGGTCGGCGCGGCGGCCATAGGCCTCGCGCTTCTGGGCCACGGCCCGCGAGAGCGCCGGCGCGATCCGGCTGCCGCCCTGCTCAAGCCGCCGCCGCTCGCCCTCGATCAGGCGGCGCAGCAGGGCCGGGCGCAGGGTGCCCGCCGCCTCGGAGAGCGCGACCCGGCGCAACTGCACGCCCCGGTGCAGCGCATTGGGCAGCCGGTCGGACCAGACGTCGAGCCGCTGACGCGGCCCCTCCAGCAGGCTGTCGACCCGTGGCAGGCCGCGCGAGAGGTCGCGCAGCCGCTGCCCGCGCAGCACCAGCGCCTGCGACCCGCCCCGGATCAGCCGGGCCTCCTGATCGGCCAGCCAGGCCATCAGCTCGGCCCGCACCGGCACGGCGATCTCGGCCGCCGCGGTGGGCGTCGGGGCGCGCCGGTCGGCGGCGTGGTCGATGAGCGTGGTGTCCGTCTCGTGTCCCACCGCCGAGATCAGCGGGATCTGCGAAGCTGCCGCGGCGCGCACGACGATCTCCTCGTTGAAGCCCCAGAGGTCCTCGATCGAGCCGCCGCCCCGCGCCACGATGATCACGTCGGGCCGCGGCAGCGCCCCGCCCGGTGTCATGCGGTTGAAGCCCTCGATCCCGCGGGCGACCTCGGGGGCGCAATTCTGCCCCTGCACGGCCACGGGCCAGATCAGCACCTTGCGCGGGAACCGGTCCCGCAGGCGGTGCAGGATGTCGCGGATCACCGCGCCCTGGAGCGAAGTCACGACGCCGATCACCTCGGGCAGCCAGGGCAGCGGGCGCTTGCGCTCGGGGGCGAAGAGCCCCTCGGCCTCCAGCGCCTTGCGCCGTTTCTCCAGCATGGCCATCAGGGCGCCCGCCCCTGCGGGTTCCACCGCTTCGACGTTCAGCTGGTACTTGGACTGCGGGCCGAAGGTGGTCATCCGCCCGGTGACGATGACCTCCATCCCCTCCTCGGGGCGGTGCTGGAACTTGGCCACCTGCCCCTTCCAGGAGACGCAGGCGATGACCGAGCGGTCGTCCTTCAGGTCGAAATACATGTGGCCGGTGCGGGCAATCACCACGCGGCCCACTTCGCCGCGCACGCGGACATGCGAGAATTCGCCCTCGATCACGCGTTTCACCGCGCCCGAGATCTCCGAGACCGAGAATTCCGGCGTGTTGTCCGCCCCTTCGAAGAGATCCATCTGCCCGCTCCGCTTGCCGTCCTCCCTCCCTACCGTTCCGCCGCCGGGATGAAAACACTCCTTGCTCCGTCACGGTCTGTGTTCAGCTCCCTGTCGGGCCCTCTGTCCCTGCCTTGCCGGCGGAAATGCCCCGCGACGCGGGGCACGGGGGCTGTCTGCCCCCACCGGGCCTGCGGCCCGCCCCCGAGGATATTTTTGAACAAGAGATGACAAGGGCACGCCGACAGCGTTCTGGTGCGGAGACGCGCAGGCCGGCAAAGGCGGGCCCGTCGGGGATTGCCCCCCGGTCAGGGCGCCGCTATGTGACGGCAAACCCAAGGCGGGCTGGAACCAAGGGGAGCGGCGCTCATGAACATTCTCATTCTCGGCGGCGGTGGTCGCGAACATGCGCTGGCCTGGGCCGCGCTTCAGAACCCGAAGTGCGACAAGCTCATCGTCGCGCCGGGCAACGCCGGCATCGCGCTGATCGCCGAATGCGCAACGCTCGACATCGAGGACGGTGGCGCGGTCGTGACCTTCGCCGAGGAGAACGCCATCGACTTCGTCATCGTGGGCCCCGAGGCCCCGCTGGCGAAGGGCGTGGCCGACCGGCTGCGCGAGGCGGGCTTCCTCGTCTTCGGCCCCAGCCAGGCGGCAGCGCGGCTCGAGGCGTCCAAGGGCTTCACCAAGGAGATCTGCGACGCGGCCCAGGCCCCGACCGCGGGCTACGCGCGCTTCACCGAGGCCGAGCCCGCCAAGGCCTATATCCGCGCCGAGGGGGCGCCGATCGTGGTCAAGGCCGATGGCCTCGCCGCAGGCAAGGGCGTCATCGTGGCCATGACCGAGGCCGAGGCGCTGGACGCCATCGACGACATGTTCGGCGGCGAGTTCGGCGCGGCCGGCGCGGAAGTGGTGATCGAGGAGTTCATGGAGGGCGAAGAGGCCTCTTTCTTCGTGCTCTGCGACGGCGAGACCGCCCTGCCCATCGGCACCGCGCAGGACCACAAGCGCGCCTTCGACGGCGACGAGGGCCCGAACACCGGCGGCATGGGCGCCTATTCCCCCGCCCCCGTCCTCTCCGACGAGATCGCGGAGAAGGCGCTGGAGCAGATCGTGCGCCCGACGCTGCGCGAGATGGCGAAGCGCGGCACACCCTACCAGGGCGTGCTCTACGTCGGGTTGATGATCAAGGACGGCCAGCCGCGGCTGGTGGAATACAACGTCCGCTTCGGCGATCCGGAATGCCAGGTGCTGATGCTGCGCCTCGGCGCGCAGGCGCTGGACCTGATGCATGCCGCAGCCGATGGCCGCCTGGCCGAGGCCCGGGTGAACTGGGCCGACGATCACGCGATGACCGTGGTGCTGGCCGCCAGGGGCTATCCAGGCGCCTACGAGAAGGGCACGGAGATCCGCGGCCTCGACGCCCTGCCCGAGACCGCCTTCGAGATGTGCTTCCATGCCGGGACCAAGGCGGAGGGCGGCAAGGTGCTGGCCACGGGCGGGCGCGTTCTGAACGTCACCGCACGGGGCGCCAGCCTGCAGGAGGCCCGCGACCGCGCCTATGCCATGGCCGCGCGCATCGACTGGCCCGAGGGCTTCTACCGCAGCGACATCGGCTGGCGGATGCTGGGCTGATCCAGCCCGGGCGCTGCCGTTTCGCGTCAAATTGCGCCTGATCCGCATCTTTTGCGCGGCAGGGGGATAGAAATTCCCCGACGGAAATGAGACATCATGGAACGGGGGTGCGCGACCGCGCGACCCGACCGTCCCGCCGCGCCTCTCCCGCGCGGGGGCGGCAAGTCGCGGTGCCACGAGGGAAGGCGAGATGAGCGAAGGGCAGGAGTTCACCTACAAGCCCGCGCCGCTGAAGCGGCCGGTGACCTACAGCCTGCGTCGCGGGATGCTGATGGGCCCACTGGGCATGCGCGTCCGACTGGCCGACGTGACCCGGCTTCAACTGGTGCAGCACAAGCAGCATGGTCGCCTGATCCGCCGCATGGACGTGTTCCGGGGCCGCAACCGCGACCAGATCCCCATCACCGGCGAACAGGCGACCTCGCGAAGTGACGAGGACATGACGACCCATCTCGCGCTCGTGGGGGCGGTGGTGGATCACCTGCTGGACCATGACCCCGAGATGCCCGTGACCCTCTCCGAGACCGGGTGGTCGCGCTGGATCATGTCCGGGGTCGGCGTGCTCTGCGTGCTGATCGCGCTCGGGACCGTCGCGGTGCTGCTGAGCCGGCCCGGCGGGGTCGACGGGTTGTTCACCTACGGGCCTCTGGTGCTGGCCATGGCGGCCTTCGGCGGCGTGGTGGCGTGGAAGTATCGCCCCACGAAAGAGCCCCACATCGTCCCGCTGCGCACCCTGCCGCCGGTGCTGGCCTATCTCGCCGGTACCCTGACGGTCGAGGATGCAAGCAAGGCGCTCGGGATCAAGCGCGGCACCGAGACGGACGAGGCACCTGCCGAAAACGCCGCCGAGACCGGGGACGCCGAGACGCTGCGGCGCCGCGTGGCGAAGAGCGGTCACAGCCTGCACTGACGTCCTCGGGGCGGCTTTGCCTCTGCACTGTGGGCCGGGAAGCGGGGGCGTGATCGGGTGACTTGCAGGCCTGTGATTGCCCTGCACCGTGTCTCACCGGGGGCGCATGGCCACCGGCCGCGTGGCGCGGCAACGGGGCGATAACACGAAAGGCTGGGCGGATAGCGCCGCATCAATTGCAGCGCAGGGCGGCCTCCAGCGCCGCGGCGGTGTAGCGCCCGACCGGTCGGGCATCCAGCTCTTGCCCCGGCCCCGCCCCCGTCAGCGTGACCTCCATGATCTGCCGCCAGTCCGCATCCGCCAGCACAAGCGTGACCTCGCCCGCACAGTCGCGCAGGCCGCCCTCGATCGCCGTCTCGCCGTAGCGATGGTTCGTGAGGCCCGGTCGTTCCGCCACCGGTTCCAGCCCCTGCCCCGGCAGGTAGCGCCAGACGCGCACGATGCGGGCCAGGTGGGGGCGGTCCACGTAGGCCAGTTCCACGCGGCCATCGCCGTCGAGGTCCGCCGCGCCGAGGGGCGCGAGCCAGCGGTTGCGCTGTCCGATGGCGGGGGTGGCGGCGCGGCGCAGGGGGCCGTCGGGCGTCAGGGCCCAGACCGCGAGACGGGCGCCGAGATCGCGGTGGCTTTCCACCACGATGACCTCCGGCGCGCCGTCGCCATCCAGATCGGCGAGCCGGGGCGCGGTGTCCTCGAAGACCAGCTCCTCCGGCAGGGTGATGGCGAGCCTCCGGCCACAGGAGGTCCGCCAGTCCATCGCGCCCCATTCATAGGGGTCGCCAAGGGCGCCGTGGGGGTAGCGGTCGGTCGGGGCCGTGTAACTGGCCCCGACGATGTGGCAGCCCTCCTGCGCCCGTGCCACGCCGCCCGCGAGGGCGAGCGCGCCTGCGAGGAGAGCCGCCGCGCGGATCACATCTGGCGTTCCGGCATGGTGACGACGAGCCCATCCAGCGCGTCGGTCACCTTGAGCTGGCAGGTCAGCCGCGAGCGGGCGGGATCGGGCTCGAAGGCGAAGTCGAGCATGTCCTCTTCCATCTCCTCCTTGGCGGGCAGCTTCTCGACCCAGGCGGCGTCCACGTAGACGTGGCAGGTGGAGCAGGCGCAGGCCCCGCCGCAATCGGCCTCGATGCCGGGAATGCCGTTGTCGCGCGCGCCTTCCATCACCGTCAGCCCGTTGGGCACGTCCACGACGTGTTCGGTGCCGTTGTGCTCGATATAGGTGATCTTGGCCATGGCGTATCCTCTTCCGGTCTTGCCGTCATTCTCCCCTGCGTTCCTAGCCAAGCCGGACGCGGGCCGCCAGTGCTTTTGCGCGGCACGCCGGGCCTGCAGCCCTCAGGGTTTCGCGCTGCCCGCAAAGCGGTTACTCTGCCGGGCAAAGGTGCGGGCACCCTCCGCCCGAGGCAAGAAAAGCAGAGGCCCCCCGAATGCGCCACCAGCCCCCCGCGATCCCGCGGCCGCATGGCCCTTTGTCCTGGCCTTCCGATCCCGTCGTGGGGGTACCGGCGCCCCGGCCTGACGCGATCCCTGACACGATCCCCGCCCTGCCCCCTGCACCTGCCCCCCTGCGCGCCGCATCGCACCGCCCGGCGAGGGGCTTGGCACGGCTGGCGGCGTTAACACTGCTCTGCGCGACGGCGGCCTGCACCGGCATCCCGGTGCCCGGGCTAGGGGAGCCGGAGGTGACGCAGGTCCGCTCCGAGGCGCCCCCGGGGGCGCCCGAGGGCAGCTGCTGGAAACGCGATTTCACCCCCGCCGTGATCGAGACCGTGACCGAGCAGGTGCTGGCCGCCCCCGAGGTCCGCGACGAGGACGGCACCGTCACGCGGCCCGCAGGCTATCGCACCGATGTGCGCCAGACCATCGTGCAGGAGCGCCGCGAGGTCTGGTTCCGCACCCCCTGCGATGACGAGCTGACGCCCGAGTTCATCGCCTCTCTGCAACGGGCCCTCGCGGCGCGGCAGGTCTATTCCGGTCCCGCCACCGGCGTCATGGACAATGCCACCCGCGCCGCGCTGCGCCGCTACCAGCGGCCCCGGGGCCTCGACAGCGGCCTGCTCTCGCTGGCGGTCGCCCGGCAGTTCGGCCTGCTGGCCGTGGAGGAAGCGCCCGAACCGCTGGTGGGCGACGTGATCCCGGTGCTGCCGATCGAGGGCTGAGGCCCGCGGCCACGCAGTCCGCGCCCCTGCGCCCCCGAACGACAAACCGCCGGTACGCATGGCGCACCGGCGGCTGGTTCACTCTGAGAAAGTGAAAGGGTCTCAGTCTTCGCTGATCGGCAGGGCCACGAAGCGGGGATCGCCGTCACGGCGGACCAGCAGCATGATCAGCTTGCGGCCTGCCTCGCGGCTCTCGTCCAGACGGGTCTCGAGATCGGCCAGGGTCTCGACCTTCTCGCGGCCGGCCTCGGCGATCACGTCACCGGCGCGCATGCCCTTCTCGTAGGCGTCGGACATCTCGTCGACATCCATCACCACGAGACCGGTGGCATTGGCGTCGAGCTGGAGCTGTTCGGCCACCTCCGGGGTCAGCGTGCCAAGGGTCATGCCCATGACTTCCTTCTCGGAGGGCTCTTCGCCTTCGGCCTTCGGCTGGGCGGCGGGGATCGCCGCTTCGGCCTGTTCGCGGCGGCCGAGCGTGACGCGCAGCGTCTCGTTCTTGCCATCACGGAAGACAGTGACACGCACGGCCTTGCCCACGGCGGTGTTGCCCACCTGGCGCACGAGGCCCCGGGTGTCGTCCACGTCCTTGCCGTCGAAGCTCAGGATCACGTCGCCCTGCTTCATGCCGGCTTCGGCTGCGGGACCGTCGGGCACGTCGGTGACCATGGCGCCGCGCGCTTCGGGCAGATCCATCGCCTGTGCCAGTTCGTCGGTCACGTCCTGGATGCGGACACCGAGCCACCCGCGACGGGTTTCCCCGTATTCGCGCAGCTGATCGACCACGTTGCTGACCACGTTGGAGGCCATCGAGAAGCCGATCCCGATCGAGCCGCCGGTGGGCGAGAGGATCGAGGTGTTCACGCCGATGACTTCGCCGTCCACGTTGAAGAGCGGACCGCCCGAGTTGCCGCGGTTGATGGCGGCGTCGGTCTGGATGAAGTCGTCATAGGTGCCCGACAGGGCACGGCCGCGGGCCGATACGATCCCGGCGGAGACCGAGAAGCCCTGCCCCAGCGGGTTGCCCATGGCGAGGACCCAGTCGCCCACGCGGGCGGCATCGCTGTCGCCGAAGCTGACGAAGGGCAGCGGCGCATCGGCCGTGACCTTCAGCAGGGCGATGTCGGTGTTCGGGTCGGTGCCCACGACAGTGGCGTCCAGTTCGAGACCGTTGAAGAACTGCACCCCGATCTCGTCGGCACCTTCGATGACGTGGTTGTTGGTGACGATGTAGCCGTCCTCGGAGATCACGAAGCCGGAGCCGAGGGCGCCCGAACGGCGGGGACGGTCACGCTCCTGGTTGCGGTCACGGAACTCGCGGAAGAAATCCTCGAAGGGCGAGCCTTCGGGCAGGATGGGCGAGTCGTCCGATGCACCGGTCACCACGGTGGAGGTGGTGATATTGACGACGGCCGGGCTGAACTTGTCGACGAGGTCGGCAAAACTGTCGGGCCGGGCCGAGGCCTGCATGGCCTGCACCAGAACCAGCACGGTCGCGACCATGGCGACCCAGAGGGCCTTCATGGGACCGCTGCGATCCTGATATGGGGAGGAAACTGCCTGATGTTTCATACCCGTATTTCTCCTTTTTCCCGGAATGTACCCCCCCGGCGTCGCCGGAGGACCTGCTGTCATTTGTAATCTAGGGTGCAGAACCCGCAACTCAAAGCCTATCTCATTGTGTCAAGAGGGCGTGAGAGATCTGTAACGCAGGTGCGGCTTTCCCGCCGCTACTGGCGAGGGACCGCCGAGCGGCCCCGATATCAAACAAGAATTTTGGAAAATTCTTGGAAAAATCCTTCAAAGGATTTTCGGCGCGCCCCGCGGGGGCTGCCCCTCCGACCCGTAGGGCACGGAGTCGCACCCCTTCTGACCACCCGATCAGCCGCCGGACATCACGCCCCGAGATGTCTCGCCGCCCAAGCGAAGACAAGGCCGACGGCCATGGCCGCCAGCCCCAGCAGGCGGCGCTGCCCCTCGTCGAGCGCGCGCAGCGCCTCCAGCAGGCGCTCCACAAGCGAAGGGGCCAGCGCATAGGCCAGCCCCTCCACGATCAGTACCAGCCCGAAGGCCAGGAACAGGTTTGCGATCATTGCCCGGCCGGCTGGGTTTCAGCCTCTGCCGGGGCCGCATCGGCCGGAGCCTCGGGCGCGGCGGTCACCGGCGCCTCTGGCTCTGCCTCAGGCTCTGCCCCAGTCTCTGCCTCGGGCGCAGCCGGAGGCGCATCGGGCGCCACGGGGGCACCGCCTTCGATCGCGGGCGCAGCGTCCGCCGGCGTCTCCCCGGCAGTTGCGTCCTCGGCCGGGGCCGCCATGGGCACCGGGGCGTTGGCCGCACCGTCGTCCTTGAAGTAGGTGAAGAACTCGCTGTCCGGCGACAGCACCATGGTCGAGTTCTCGCCCTTCAGGGAGGCACGGTAGGCGGACATGGAGCGGTAGAACTGGAAGAACTCCGGGTCCGCACCATAGGCTTCGGCGTAGATCCTGTTGCGCTCACCATCGGCCTGACCGCGGACGATCTCGGCCTGACGGTTGGCGTCCGAGACGATCTCGACCTGGGTCCGGTCGGCCTGTGCGCGGATACGCTGGGCCGCTTCGTTCCCGCGGGCGACGAGGTCTGCCGCTTCGCGTTCCCGTTCGGCCCGCATCCGGGCAAAGGTCGCGTCAAGGTTTTCGCGCGGCAGGTCGGTGCGCTTCAGGCGGACGTCCACGATCTCGATGCCCAGTTCCCGGGCCTCGGCCAGGGCGCCCTGACGGACACGGCCCATCAGCTCATCCCGGTTCAGGCTGAGGATCTCGTTCGAGGTGACGGAGCCGAGCACTTCGCGGGTCTGCGCACGCAGGATCGAGTCCAGACGCGATTCCGCGGCCGGAATGCCACCGGTGCCGACAGCTTGCCGGAACTGGTAGAGGTCCACGATGCGGTAGCGCGCGAAGGCGTCGACCACGAGACGGCGATCGTTCAGTGGCGTGACTTCGAGCGGGTCGATGTCGCGGCTGAGGATCCGGTCGTCGTAGCGCACCACTTCCTGGATGAGCGGGATCTTGAAGGCGAGACCGGGCTCTTCCTTCGCGTCCACGATCCGGCCGAACTGGAGCACCAGCACCTTTTCGCGTTCGTCCACGATGAAGACCGAGGACAGGAAGATCACGATGGCGACGACGACGGCGGGGAGAATGACACTTGCCTTGCGCATCAGTTGCTCCCTCCTTCGGTGGTGGTTCGGCGCAGCTCGTTCAGCGGCAGGTAGGGCAGCACGCCCGAACCGCCGGTGGCGCCTTCGTCGATGATGATCTTGTCCACGTCGCCGTACACCGCCTCGAGCGTCTCGAGGTAGAGACGGCGGCGGGTCACGTCAGGCGCACGCTGGTATTCCTGAAGGACGGCGGTGAAGCGGCTCGCGTCACCCTCGGCCTCGTTGACCACCTGCGCGCGGTAGCCTTCGGATTCCTCCAGCACCTGCGCGGCTTCACCGCGGGCCCCGGCGAGAACGCGGTTGGCATAGGCGTCGGCCTGGTTGGTCAGGCGCTCGCGCTCCTGCTCGGCGGCCTGCACTTCGCGGAAGGCGTCGATGACCTGCGCGGGCGGGTCGGCCTTGTCGAAGTTGACGCGGATCACGTTCATGCCGCTGTCATAGCTGTCGAGCGAGCTCTGGATCAGGTCCTGCAGGCGGCCCGCGATCAGGCCACGGTCCCGGTTGAGGATCGGCGACAGGTCCGACTGGCCGATGATCTCGCGCATGGCGGATTCCGACACGGCCCGGATGGTCATCCGCGGGTCGCGCAGGTTGAACAGGAATTTCGCCGGGTCCGAGATGTTCCAGACCACCTGGAAGTCGATGTCGACGATGTTCTCGTCGCCGGTCAGCACGAGGCCCGCGTTGGTCCCCTGCCCGCCGACGCCGATCTCCTCGTTCCGTTCGCTGGTCACCGGCACGACTTCGTAGGTCACGAAGGGCCAGGGCGCGAAGTTCAGACCGGGCTGACCGGTGGAGGAATACTTGCCGAGGAAGAGTTCGACCGACTGTTCCTCGGGCTTCACCGTGTAGAAGCTGGCAAAGGCCCAGAGCGCGACCGCACCCAAGATGCCCAGCCCGATGGTCGAGCGCGTGAACATCGGCCCCGAACCGCGGGGTCCGTTGCCGTTGCCGCCGTTGCGGCCACCGTTGTTGCCGCGGCCCCCCATGAGGACGCGCAACTGATCCTGGCCCTTGCGGACCAGTTCGTCGATGTCCGGAATCTGTGGCCCGTCACCGTCCGGGCGCCGTCCGCCGCCGTTTCCACCACCCTGCGGGCCAGGTGGGCGTCCGCCGCCGCCGCCTCCCGAAGAGCCTCCCCCCCAGGGGCCGCCAGAATTGCCAGCCATGAACTTCCTTCCCTGATAAACATGTCTGCCCCCAACCTGTGCAGTTGAGGGCAAGGATTCAAGATTTGCGCGTCGGGTTGCGCATCGTCACGATCTCTTCCGACATCGTGGGGTGTACCGCCACGGTGCGGTCGAAATCCTCTTTCGTCGCACCCATCTTAACGGCAATCCCCGCCAGCTGGATCATTTCGCCCGCGCCCGGCGCGACAATATGACAGCCCAGCACCTTGCGGCTTGCCTGGCTGACGATCAGCTTCATCAGCACCCGGTTGGGCCGATCGGCGAACGAGGTCTGCATCGGCCGGAACGACGTGGTGTAGACCTCGATCGGCTCCAGATCGCGGGCCGCCTCTTCCGACAGGCCCACTGTGCCGAATTCCGGCTGGGTGAAGACCGCGGTCGGGATCAGGTCGTGATCCGGGCTGACCGGGTTGCCCTTGAAGACGGTCTCGACGAAGGCCATGCCCTCGCGGATCGCGACGGGGGTCAGGTTGACCCGGTCGGTCACGTCGCCGATGGCATAGATCGAGGGCACGGTGGTCTGCGAATAGGCATCCACCACGACCTCGCCGCGGCGGCCCAGCGTCACGCCCGCCTCTTCCAGGCCTATGTCCCATGTGTTCGGATCGCGGCCGGTGGCGAAGAGCACCTTCTCGAAGACCTTCTCCTCGCCGGTGGTGGCCTTCACGAGGATGCCGCCCTCGACGGGTTCCATCGTCTCGATGTTGGTGCCCAGCGACAGGTCGATGCCGTTCTGCTGCATCTCCTCGGCGATCAGGCCGCGGGCCTCGTCGTCGAAGCCGCGCAGGATCTGCGCCCCACGGTAGAACTGCGTCACCTCGACGCCGAGCCCGTTGAAGATGCCCGCGAATTCGCTGGCGATATAGCCGCCGCCGACGATCAGGATCGACTTCGGCAGGCTGTCCATGTGGAACACGTCGTCCGAGACCATGCCAAGCTCGGCATTGGGGATCTCGGGGCGCACGGGGCGGCCGCCGGTGGCGATCAGGATGTGCTTGGCGGTGATTTCCTCGCCGGTGGAGAGCACGACCGTATGGCCGTCCTTCACCTTGGCGCGGGCATCGAAGGTCGTCACGCCGGAGCCCGCCAGCAGTTTGCGATAGACGCCTTCCAGCCGGTCCAGCTCCTTGTTGAGCCGCGACTTGAACGTGTCCCAGTCAAAGGACATCTCGCCCACGGACCAGCCGTAGGAGGAGGCCTCTTCCGCGATGGCGGAATATTCGCTGGCGAAGACCATCAGCTTCTTGGGCACGCAACCGCGGATCACGCAGGTGCCGCCGTAACGGTCCATCTCAGCCAGCGCCACCTTGGCACCTGCTTCACCGGCAGCCACGCGCGCCGCGCGCACCCCGCCGGAGCCGCCGCCGATGACGAAGAGGTCGTAGTCGAAAGTCATGGATGCTCCTTACTCGCCCAGATCCGAGAACAGGTTTTCCTCCTCCAGGAAATCGAGCCGGCTCTCCTCGACCGTGCCCTCGTTGATGTCGCGCACTTCGACCTTGCCGTTGCCGTGCCCGACGATCACCACGTCGCAGATATCGATGAAAAGCCCGTTTTCAACCACCCCCGGCATCTGGTTCACGGCCATCGCCAGCTGGCGGGCGTTTCCGATCCGGTTCAGGTGGAGGTCAATGATGTAGTTGCCTTCGTCCGTGATGAAGGGACGCGGGCCGTTCATGCGCAGGCTGGTCTCCCGGCCCATCACGTCGAGCGAGATCAGCATCTCCTCGATCAGCGCCTGCGTCGTCTGCCAGCCGAAGGGGATCACCTCCAGCGGCAGGGGAAAGGCGCCCAGCGTCTCCACCTCCTTGGCGACATCGGCGATGACGATCATCTGGTCGCTGGCGGTGGCCACGATCTTCTCCTGCAGCAGCGCGCCGCCGCCGCCCTTGATCAGGTTGAGGTCGCTGTCGAATTCATCGGCACCGTCGATCGTCAAATCCAGCCACTTGGCCTCGTCGAGGGAAATCACGTCGATGCCCAGTTCCCGCGCCAGTTCCGCCGTGCGGGTGGAGGTCGGCACCCCCTTGATGCGCAGGCCGTTTTCCCGGACCAGCTCGCCCAGGCAACGGACCATCCACGCGGCGGTGGACCCGGTGCCGAGACCGACGCGCATGCCATCCTCGACATAGTCGACGGCCTTGCGGGCGGCGACGAATTTCGCCTTGTCGATCGGGGACAGTTCACCGGGCATCGGTCGACTCCAGATAAGCGCTCGCCTCCGGTTATAGGCAAGCCACCGCCGGGATGCGAGAGCGGAAATCCGCACGCAGCCCCGTCCGGGGCCCTCCTGACGCAATTGTCAGGGCAGATCGGAGGCGCGGTCTCAGGGTCGGTGCCGGGGCAGATGCATGGACAGAAGTGGGCGAAGGGGTGCGCCCTGCCTCGCCTCCCCCGGTCGCGCCCCCGTCCCCGCAGGGGACGCGCGGCCCGGGGACCGGGCCGCAAAACATCGTGTGGCGCGTCAGCGCCTCCGGCAGGTCAGCCGCGCGCCCGGTCAAGAGCCCGCCAGACGCCGGTCAGGCCCCCTCCGACGGGCGCAGCCCCAGCCGCGCGGCGTGCCAGGCGGCCTCGGCTCGCGAGGAGATGCCCAGCTTGCGGTAGACCGCCTTGATGTAGCCCGCCACCGTGGTCTCCGCGATGCCAAGCTCGCGGGCCACCTCGGCGTTGCGCAGACCGCGGCCGATCAGCGCCAGCACCTCGCGCTCGCGCTCCGTCAACTGCTGCTCCTCGCCCGCGCTCGGGCCGGTGTAGCGGAAATGCTCCATGATGCGCCGGGCGATCGCGGGCGAGAGCGCGGGCACCCCGTCGCCGATCTGCCGGAGCTGGCGCGAGAGCACCTCGGCCGGGTTCTCCTTCAGCAGGTAGCCCTCCGCCCCCGCCGAAAGCGCGCCCACCACCGTGGCGTCATCGCCCATGACCGTGGTCACCACGCAGATCGTCCCGGGCGACTGCACCCGCATCTGTCGCAGGAAGTCAAGCCCCGACCCGTCCGGCAGGCCAAGGTCGATCAGCGCAAGGTCGTAGGGCCGCCCCAGCAGCCCCCGCGCCTGCCGCAGCATGCCCGCGGTCTCGATCTCCACCCCGTCGAAGGCCGCGGCCACCAGCGCGCAGAGCCAGTCGCGCGTTTCGGCGATATCCTCGAGGATCAGCACCCGTCTCATGGCCCTACTCCCCCGCATCCCGCAGGCCCTCGCGCAGGGGGGCCACGGCCTCGTTCAGCAGCACCGCCCGAAGCCGCGCACCCTGCCCGCCGGGCCCCGCACCGAAGGCGAACTGCCCGCCCCGGGCCTCCGTCCGCCCCCGCAGGTTGCGCAGCCCGTTGCCCGAGCCCCGGCGCGAAGCTGGTTCCGAAGTCTGCCCCGGCCCCGGTCCCTCCTCCTCGGCACGGGCGCGTGCCGGCCCACGCCCGTCGTCGGTCACCTCTAGGATCACCCGGTCCAGCACCCCCTCCCCGGTCAGCGCAAGGCCGATGCGCACGGTCACCGCCGTTGCATCCGCGTGGCGCAGCACGTTGCCCGCCGCCTCGCGCAGGATCGCCCGGATCGAGTTCGCCACATGGGGCGCCACCTCCTGTGCCGGCGCCGGGGCCGCCTCCCAGCTCAGCGCGATCCCCGCCGCGCCGAGGTGGTCGGCAATCTCCGCGCGCATGTCGCCCAGCAGGTCGTCCAGCAGCACCGGCTCTCCGGCCGGGCTCGACACGATCTCGCGCAGGTCGGTCAGGGTCTGGCGGATCAGCGCGTCCTTGCGCTGCGGATCGGCGCTGTGCAGCGCGCCCAGCAACTGCACGCCGATGTTGTCATGCATGTCGCGGTTGATGCGTCGGCGCTCCTCCTCGGCGCCCGCGTCGTAGGCCCGCAGACGCTCCACCGCCTGGGTCATCATCTGCAGGATCTGGCGCACGCGATCCACGTCACGGGGCGAGAACAGCCGCTTGCCGCGCCGGGCCCAGTGCAGCCGCAGCGGCGGCGCCTGGTCCACGCCCGGCACCTCCAGCACCGCACCGCCGTCCAGCAGCCGCGCGACGGGCACCGGCCCCGGCGCCTCGGCGATGTGCAGCGGATGGAAGAGGTCGGTCAGCAGCTGGCGCATCCGCTCCGACTGGCTCTGCCCGCCGGGCGAGAGGATCACCGCGCCGATCCGGTCGAAGAGCTCCTCGGTCCGCAGCTGCGGGGTCGAGGACAACATCCGCCCCAGCCGCTCGCGCATCGGCAGGTAGAGGAAGGCCACCGCCATCAGCGCCAGCGAGAAGGCGGGCAGCTGGTCCAGCGCCACCGCCCAGATCAGCGCCGCATCGAGCAGCAGCAGGATCGCCACGCCACCGGCGTAGAACAGGATGTCGTAGGCCCACCGTTCCAACTCGAAGAGCCGGTAGCGCGCGACCCCGAGCGCGAGGCCCACGTAGATCAGCAGGAAGAGCAGGAAAGCATGCCCCTGCGACATCTGCGGCGCCAGCCCGAGCGCCTGCGGCAGGGCCACCATCCCCACGAAGCCCCCGGCCCCCAGCAAAACAGAGAGCCCGAACCAGCGCAGCGCGGCGCGGGAATGGGGATCGCCCCGGGTGGCCCAGACCTGTCCGCCGGCCGCCAGCAGGATGCAGATCATCTCGACCAGCACGGGGATGTGGATGATCATCGCCACCGGCTCCAGCGCGCGGGTCACCGCCAGCACCATCCATGTGCCGAAGACGGCGATCACCGCGCCCACGACCCAGCGTGGCAGGTAGCGGCGCGGGAACAGCAAGAAGAGGCAGATCATCGCGATGCCGAAACCGATCGAGCCCAGGGTGTTCACCGCCGAGGCCCGCGCGAAGAGCGCCTCCGGCAGGGCCAGTTCGCGGGTCGAATATAGCGCCGCCGCACTGGCCGAGAGCGAGAGCGCCACACCGGCGAGCGCGAGGCAGACCACCCCGGGTTCGCTCCCGCGCAGCGACAGCGCCCAGCCTCCCAGGACGACCGCCGCGAAGCCCACGAAGAGCTGGGTCCAGAAAACCCACGGCAGGTCACCCACCGGACGGTGGCCGGCGGGCTCCGCCACGAGGCGCAGCGTCTCGCCCCCGCGCCGCACCTCCAGCGCGACCGGCCCCGCGGAGAGCAGCCCGTGCCGCGCGCCCTGCTCTGCGAAGAAGCCCCGCATCGCGGTGACGGTGGGCAGGGCGTCGGGTTCCTCGATCAGGTCGACGGGCCGCAACGGCAGGCGCAGCCCCGCGCCCGAACCGCCCGACACAGGCGACAGCGCTACCAGGACATCGCCCGCCACGAGGCCGGCCTGCGCGGCGGGTCCGCCTGCGGTGACATGGGCCACGGTGACGCCCTCGCCGGAGGCCGCGGCCGCCCCGGCCCGCAGGTCCACTCCAAGGTAGGGTTCACGCAGCGCGAGCCCCACCACCACAGCCGTGATCGCGCAGGCGAGCGCGACCATGGCCAGCATCGTCTGAACCGGTGACCTGAACATATTCCCCTCCCACCCGGGGCACGCGGAAACCGGACCCGAGCTGCATTAATCAATTATTTACCGCGAAGCGGCGAAATACCCGCAGATTGGCCTCGAATGCCTTTCAAAGCAACGGCTTCCGGTCCTCCCCCCGTTCAGGGGGGCGACGGTGTGGCTTGCTTACTCTCTTATCCATCCACCCGGGACGATACCCCGGTCCGAAGGAGTTTGACGCAATGACTATTCAAGGCATTTTCCGCCTCTCTGCCCTGTCGCTGGCCAGCCTCTCGGTCGCCGGCTGCCTGGGCAGCGGCTCTGGCGGCTCCGGCAGCGGCGGCGGCACCACGGCGCCGGTCACCGCCGCCGATTTCCAGGCCGAATTCGACCGGGTCTCGGGGCAGGCCCCCACCAGTGACATGCCGACCCGGCTGGATGCCAGCTTCACCGGCGCGGCACGGGTCGATCTGGTCGACACCACCTCGGGCGCGAACCGGGGCGAGGCCTTCGCCGATCTCGCGCTTGACCTTGACTGGACCGATGGACAGGCCGGCAACCCCTGGTCCGGCACCGCGCAGAACGTGCGCGGTACCTTCGACGGGGCAGAATTCGCGGCCAACGGCACCATGACCGTCGCCGAGGCCGAGGCCAACAGCTTCCCCAGCACCGTCAGCCGCACGGTCCAGACCATCCCGCTGCCCACCGGCGGCAGCGTCGACGTGGCTGCGGGCGCGGCCTCGGTCAACCTGGTCGGCAACCTCGAGGTCGACGGCAATGCCGATGACGTTCTGCTCAGCCTCGGCGGGACGTTCCTGGGCTCCGAAGGCCAGGCGATCGTCGGCCCGGCGCAGGCGGTCTGGTTCGACACGACCAACGGCTTCGGCGACATCCAGGGCGCCGGCACCTTCTACGTCGAACGCTGAGCCCAGCGCAGCGCGCGTGGACAGGGAGGTCCCCGGTTGCACCCCGAGCCAGCCTGGGATCGCCCTGTCCCCGAAAATCCCTTTTGCAATGACCAATCCCTTTTCATCCCCTTCCGCCGACCGCTGCGCGTCGGAGACCGGGCAGCCCGGCTGCCCCCGGTCCCCGTCGCCAGCGGGACGGCGCGTAAGGTGGCGCAGAAGGTGGCGCAGAAGGTGGCGCAGCGGGGCGTGGCCCATCCTCGTCGCGCTGTTGCTTGGCCTTCCGGCGGTCTCTGTCGCCCGCGCCCAGGACCGGGCCCCGATCCCCGATCGGGCAGAGACCGCCACCCCGTCCGGCACCGCCGCCACGACCTACGGCGCGGCGCGGGCCCTGATGCAGGCCGGCCGCACGGAGGAGGCGGAGGCCCTTCTGACGGCCTGGCGCCCCGCCAGCCGCGCCGAGGAGCATCAACGGCTCTGGGCCCTCGCCGTGCTCATGCGCGACACCGGCCGCCCGGAGGAGGCCCTGCGCTACCTCGAACCGCTGGTCGCCGCGCGGCCCGACGTGGGCGCCTTCCGCCTCGCCCTCGGCGAGGTGCTGCAGAGCCTCGGGCAGGACGAGCGTGCGGCCTTCCACCTGCGGCAGGCGGGCGGCGGCACCCTGACCGCGGATCAGCGCGACCGGGTCCAGCGCAGCCTGTCGGGCCTCGATCAGGGGCGGGTCTGGAGCGGACACCTCGCCTTCAGCCTCGAACCGGAAAGCAACCCGTTCAAGGCCACGAGCGACCGCACGGTGGTGATCGACGGGCGGGAGTTCACCCTGCGCGACAGCGCCCGGGCCCGCGCCGCCACCGGTCTTGGGATCGAGGCCGGGCTGGCCTATGCCCCTCTCATCGCCCCCGCCACCCGGGCGCGGCTGGCGCTCTCGTTCGATGCGACGCTCTATGACGGGGACGCCCCCAACGACGTGCAGGCCCGTGCCGAGGTCGGGCTGCTCCATGGCGCGCTGGAGAGCGGGCGCAGCAAGGCGAGCCTCAGCTACACCCGGCGCTGGATCGACGGGCGCGGCTTCTCCATGGCGCCGGGCGTGACGCTCGGCTACGCCCGGATGCTCAGCCAGCGCGGACGGATCGAGGCCGCGGCGACCGTGGAGTGGCACGACCACGACACCTTCGCCGCGCTCGACGGGCCTCGCATGTTGCTCTTCCTCGGCTACAGCCACGCGGTGACGCCGCAACTGCTGCTGCGCGTCGGTTTGCGCGGCGAGCGGACGGCGGCAGAGGTGGCCAGCTATTCCCTGACCGCGGGCGAGCTGACACTGGGGGCGAGCTATGCCTTCCGGGGCGGGGTGATGGCCTCGTTCGACCTTGGCCTCCGCCGGGCGGACTACGATGCCCCGGCCCCGCTCTTCGGTGCGACCCGCAAGGAGGATCGCGTGACAGCCACGCTGCGCCTGCTGCACCGGCGGCTGACGCTGCGCGGTTTCGCCCCGGTGCTCGAGCTGGAGGCCGAGCGGCAGACCTCCTCGGTCGGGTTCTACGGCTACGAGAACTTCGCCGCCTCCCTCGGGCTGACGCGGGAGTTCTGACCCCCGGCGGCCGAGGCGGGCCCGACACCGCCCCCCAAGCGCGCGCCCCGAACGCGCCCTGAAGGGACCCTGAAACCAGAGCCCGAACCCAGCGCCCGAAACCAGAGCCCAAAATAAGGCCCCTGAAAACAGAAACGGGCCGGGCCCATGGGACCCGACCCGCCTCTGAGTGCCGAGGGAAACGGCTCAGAAAGTCAGTACCTCACAGAAATGAGGCATCAGAATGTCTTGGCCAGCGTCACCTTGAAGGTCCGCCCGGCGGCCGGCCGGGTGGAGAGATGCGGCGTGTACTCGGTGTCGAAGACGTTCTCGACCCCGAAGCGCATCTCGGTTCCGCGCAGGACGCCCTCCTGCGGGCGATAGGTAGTGCGCAAGTTGTGGACGACAAATCCATCCGACGGCGAGGAGGAGCGATCCATCTCCGCGTCGGCCACGACTTCCCAGCTCACGTCCACCATCTCACCCCAGCGCTTGCCGAAGGTGACCCGCAGCTCATCCGCCGGCGTGCCGTCCCAGTAATCGTCGCTGGCCCCCGGGGTGGCATCCTCGCCATGCACGAGGTTGGCGTTCACATCCATGTAGTAGCCCGAGGCGAGGCTGTAGCCGGCCTCCAGCTCGACCCCCTGCATCCGCGCATCGGTGATGCCCGAGTAGGAGGTGATGTCCCAGATCTCGGTGTGGTAGGCATTCACCTTCAGCCGCAGCGCATCGCCCGCGGCGAAGAGCCCGTCGCGGTCATAGGAGAAGCCGAGCTCGTAGCTGCGCGCCTTTTCGGGCTGGGTCATGTAGCCGGGGGTGCCAAGGTCGTCGATGATAGGCAGGCTTTCGGTATAGGCGGCAGAGCCGAAGACCGCCCAGCCGTTGCCGAAGGCATAGCGCGCCGTCAGCCCGCCCATCAGCGCGTCGTTGTCGTAGCTGTCGTAGGCATCGCCCTCGATGGACTGGGTCTCGTAGCGCAGCGCGGGCGTCAGCAGCAGCCCGTTGCCGAAGTCGATGTCATCCACCGCGAAGACGGCAAAGCGCTTGTCGGTGCCGCCCGGTGCGGAGGAGGCCTCCAACCGCTTCTTGTGGATCAGTTCGACCCCGGTGCGCAGGCTGTGGCTCAGCCGGCCGGTGCTGAAGAGCGCCTCGTTCTTCACGGTCAGCTTGGTGGTCTCGTACTGGTTGTCGGCATTGACGATGTCGGCCAACCCGCCGGTCTGGCCGCTGACGCCCTCGCTCTCGATCTCCTGATCGGCATAGGAGAGGATGGCCGTCAGGTTGATCAGGTCGGTGTCGAGGCTGTCGTAGGTGTATTTCAGCGCCGCGGTCTTGGAATGGGTCTGCCGGTCGACATTGCCGAAGATGCCGCTGGTGAAGCCGAAGCTGTCATAGGGCACGTCCCGCTCGTCGGTCTGGGTGTCGGTGTAGGACAGCGTCAGCGTCTGGTTGTCGCCATCGCCGAAGGTCACCTTGCCCTTCACCATCCACGAGGGCAGCTCGTAGCCCTCGGAGCCGATGTCATTGCCCGCGCCGTCCTCCTGCACGTCCATCTGGCGCCATGTGTAGTTGCCCAGGAACTCGACGTTCTTCGTCGGCTGCCACGCAAGGATGGAAGAGGAGACCATCTCGTCCCCGTTGGAACCGTATTGCAGGGTCTGGCGCGCACGGAAGCCGACCTCGCCGCCGGTGAAGTCAGAGGCGTCCTTGGTGTCGAGGCGCAGCATCCCCCCGATCACGCCGGAGCCGTATTCGAAGGTGCCGGCCATGCCGCGCACCACCTCGACCTGCTTGTAGAGCTCGGGATCGGTATAGAGCTGGGTGCCGATGCGGTAGAGCTCCTCGCTCCCCACGGTGGCGCCGTCGATCATGATCAGCACCTTCTGGTCGGTGCCATAGGTGCCGTTGGCGCCGAAGCCGCGGATGTTGATGCCTGCGCCCACCGGCGTACCGCTGTTCAGCAGGGTGACGCCGGGGACCGAATCCACCAGCTCCGAGACGGTCGAGGCCTGCCGGTCCTCCATCTCTTCCTGCTCCACCACGGTGATCGCGGTGGCGGTGTCGGTGCGCACGCCGCGCTTGCTTTGCGCGACGCTGATTTCATCGAGGACAATGGGGGCGTCACTGTCCTGCGCGGAGGCAGGCATGGCGCCAAGCACGAGGGCCGTTGCCGTGGAGCACAACAACAGGGCCCGCATTCGGGAGGAAGCGGTCATCGGGGGTCCCTTTCTGGACATGCGCGAAACATGGCTGGCGAAAGGGCTGGCACGTTCAAATTTTCGGATTGGCGACGCGCCGAGGGCAGCGCGGTCTTGCGTCGCCTACCTAACCCGATTAAATCTGTCAAGAAATCTCGCGGCACTTTTGACGCCGCCGATTCATGACTGTTGCAATCCAGCCATGCCGCCCTTCCGGCGACAGCCAGGTGCATTCCCCTCACACGCTGTCCCTGAAGGAGCCCCTCATGCAGGATCTCTCGCCCCCCTCCGCTGCCCTCTCGCCCGAGGCGATCCGCGCCGCCCGCAAGGCGCATGACAAGCTGCGCATCCGTGACCTCGCCCACCAGTTGAAGATCACCGAGGGCCAGCTGGTCGCGGCCTTCACGGGCCATGGCGTGACCCGGATCAGCGCCGATCCCGACCAGCTGGTGCCCCGCGTGGCCGAACTGGGCGAGGTCATGGCCCTGACCCGCACCGAAAGCTGCGTGCACGAGAAGATCGGCCACTACGATCACTATCGCGGCGGGCAACATGCCTCGATGGTGCTGAACGGCGAGATCGACCTGCGCATCTTCCCCAAGTTCTGGGTCCATGCCTTTGCCGTCACCCCCGAGGCGGGCCTCGGCGGCGGGCGCCCCGCGCTGATGATCTTCGATGCGGCGGGCGACGCCGTGCACAAGATCTACTGCCGCGAGGGATCGGACGTGGAGGCCTTTGCCCGGATCGCCGCGGACCTCACCCTGCCCGCGCAGTCGGAAGAAATGACGGTCGAGGCCCGCCGCGCCCCCGAAGCGCCGAAGTCAGACCCGGAGAAGGCCGAGAAGCTGCGCGAGTTCTGGAACAACATGACGGATTCGCACCAGTTCCTCGGGCTGGTGTCCAAGCTCAAGATGAACCGCCTCGGCGCCTACCGCGTGGCCGGTGCCCCGCTGGCGCGCCCCCTCTCGCCCCGGATCGTGCCTGACCTCTTCGAGCGGGTGGCCGAGGCGCAGGTGCCGGTGATGATCTTCGTGGGCAACAAGGGCTGCATCCAGATCCACTCCGGCCCGCTCAACACGATCAAGCCGATGGGCCCGTGGCTGAACGTGCTCGATCCCACGTTCAACCTGCACCTGCGCGCCGATCACGTGGCCGAGGTCTGGCTGGTGGAGAAACCCACCCGCCGCGGCATGGCGATCTCGGTCGAGGCCTTCGACGCCGAGGGCACGGTGATCTTCCAGATGTTCGGCCTGCGCAAACCCGATGCCGATCACTACCCCGCGTGGGAGGCCCTGCTGGCCGATCTCACCTCCGAGACGGCGGAGGCGTGACCATGGGCCTGCTGCGCTCTACGGCACTTGCCGCCTGCCTCGCCCTCGTGGCCCCGGCCCTCTGGGCCGAGCCTGCCAGCCGCATCGCCTCCATCGGCGGTTCCGTGACCGAGATCGTCTATGCCCTCGGCCAGCAGGACAGGCTGGTGGCACGGGACACCACGTCGACCTATCCGCCCGAGGCGGAGGCGCTGCCCGACGTGGGCTATATCCGCGCCCTCTCGCCCGAGGGGCTGATGTCGGTGGACCCGGACCTGATCCTGACCGAGGACGGCGCCGGCCCGCCCGAGGCGGTGGAGATGCTGCGCGCCGCCGCGATCCCCATGATCGAGGTGCCCGGAGGCCATTCCGCCGAGGCGGTGCGCGCCAAGATCCTCGCCGTGGGCGCGGCGCTGGAGGTGCCCGAGGCCGCGCAGGTGCTGGCCGACAGCGTCGATGCGCAACTGGCCGCCGCCGCCGAGGCCGCCCACGGCAGGCCCGCCAAGAAGGTGCTCTTCATCCTCTCCATGCAGGGCGGGCGTATCCTCGCCGCCGGGCGCGACACCTCGGCCGAGGGGATCATCACCCTCGCCGGGGCCGAGAATGCGCTGACCGCCTTCTCTGGCTACAAGCCGGTGACGGACGAGGCCATCGCCGCCGCCGCCCCCGATGTCATCCTGATGATGTCGCGCGGCGGGGCCGCCGACGCGGGCCATGGCACCGCCGATCAGGCGCTCGGCCACCCGGCGCTCGCCATCACCCCCGCCGGGCAATCCGGCGCGGTGGTGCGGATGGACGGCATGCTGCTCCTCGGCTTCGGCCCCCGCGTCGGCGAGGCCGTGACCGAGCTGAGCGCGGCACTCCAGAGCGCGGGGCACGACAGCTGATGGTGGCGCTCAGCGAACACGCCGCCGCCCCGACCGGCGACCGCCGGGCCCTTGCCCGGCGCGTCACCCTGCTGCTCGTCCTCCTGCTGCTGGCGGTCAGCGCCGCCAGCCTGACGGTGGGGGCCTCGGGCATCTCGCTGCGCCAGATCGGGGGCGACCTGCTGGCGGGGCGTGAACTCTCGCTGCGCGACCGGGTCGTGCTCTTCGACATCCGCCTGCCCCGGTTGGCGATGGGGATGCTCGTGGGCGCCTCGCTGGCGGTCTCGGGGGCGGTGATGCAGGGGCTCTTCCGCAACCCGCTGGCCGATCCCGGCCTCGTGGGTGTCAGCGCGGGCGCCGGTCTGGGGGCGATCACCGCCATCGTGCTGGGGGGCGTCCTGCCCGCCGGGCTGGCGGCGACGCTGGGCCAGTACGCCGTGCCGGTGGCGGCCTTCCTCGGCGGCTGGGTCTCCACCCTGCTGCTCTATGCCATCGCCACACGCTCCGGGCGCACCTCGGTCGCCACCATGCTGCTGGCGGGCATCGCCCTCGGCGCGCTTGCGGGCGCGCTGTCCGGGGTGTTGGTCTACATGGCCGATGACACGCAGCTGCGCGACCTGACATTCTGGGGCATGGGCTCCATCGCCGGGGCGACATGGGCCAAGGTGCTGACCGCAGCGCCGCTGATGCTGCTGGCCCTCGCGGCGGCCCCGACGCTGGCCCGCGGTCTGAACGCCCTCGCCCTTGGCGAGGCGGCGGCGGCACATCTGGGACAGGACGTGCAGCGGCTGAAGAGCACCGCCATCCTTACCGTCGCGGGCGCCGTGGGCGCCGCGGTGGCGGTCAGCGGCGGCATCGGCTTCGTCGGCATCGTGGTGCCGCATCTGCTGCGCCTCGTCTCGGGCCCCGATCACCGGCCTCTGCTGATCAACTCCGCCCTGCTGGGCGCGGCGCTGCTGCTGGCGGCGGATGTGATCAGCCGGGTGATCATCGCCCCCGCCGAACTGCCCATCGGGATCGTCACCGCCACCCTCGGCGGGCCGTTCTTCCTGTGGATCCTGCTGCGCCGCCGCACCCTGCTGGAGCTCTGACAATGCTGATCGCCCAAGACCTGACCCTGCGCCTCGGCCGCCGCGCGATCCTGTCGGAGGCCACCTTCACCGCCCGCCCCGGTGCGCTGACCTCCATCGTCGGGCCCAACGGATCGGGCAAGACGACGCTGCTGCGGGCCCTGACAGGTGAACTGGCCTACGAGGGCTCGGTCATGCTGAACGGCCACGAGGTCGCGCAGACGAAGCCCTGGCGGCTGGCGGCCCTGCGGGGCGTGCTGCCGCAGGCCACGCCGCTTTCCTTCCCCTTCACCGTGGGCGAGGTGGTGCGCCTTGGCCAGCAGGGCGGCCTCGACGCGGGCGGGCCGGACCTGAGCCAGCGGGCGCTCGCCCGCGTCGGCCTCGGCGGCTTTGCCGGGCGGATGTACCAGGAGCTGTCGGGCGGCGAGCAGCAGCGGGTGCAACTGGCCCGCGTCCTCGTGCAGGTCTGGGAGCCGACGGCCCATGGCGCGGCCCGCTGGCTCTTCCTCGACGAGCCGGTCTCCTCCCTCGACATCGGGCACCAGTTGCAGGTGATGCAGATCGCCCGCGACTTCGCCGATGCGGGCGGCGGCGTGGTGGCGGTGATGCATGACCTGAACCTGACGGCGATGTTCTCGGACAGCGTGGCCCTGCTGGCCAAGGGGCGGGTGATGGCGCAGGACCGGCCCGAGGCGGTGCTGGCCGACGCGCTGCTCTCCGACGCCTATGCCTGCCCGATCCGGGTCAATACGCCGCCGGTGGCGCAGACCTACTTGCTGCCCCACGCCGCCCGCGCGGCAGCGGAATAGCCAACGACGCCCGGGGCGCGCAGCGGCCGCATTGCGCCTGTCTGCTTGCCCCGTCTGCGGTCCCCGTCTGCTTGCTACGTCTGCAGGCCCTGCTTGCAGGCTGTCACCAGCGCGCGGCCCGCAGCGCGTCCAACCCCGCGCCGATCCCGTCGAGCCGGACCTCGAACCGCACCTCCCGCCCGTCCACCTCGGGCCGGTAGCGGCCGATGAGCGGCTGGCCCTCCAGTGCCTGAAGCGCGGCAACCGGCAGCCATGCCGTCGCCTCACAAGTGCTGAATTCGCAGGACTGCCACGGCAGCGACAGCGCGGTGCCCGCCGCGCTCTCCAGCCGGACCTCCGACCGCAGCGCGGCCCCCGGCGGCACCAGCAGCGAGAGCACCGCCTGCCCCCCGGGCCCCGGGAAAGCGCGCAGCTCCACCGGGCGCAGCCGGTCCGACACCCAGCCGATCCGCTGGGTCAGCACGCAGTCCTCCTCCGCCGTGTCGAAGAGATCGCAGGCCACGGTCCAGGGACCGAAGCTCAGCCCCTCGACCCCGGTTTCCGGCACCGGCGGCGCGGGCGGACGCAAGGGGCTGGCCGGGCGCGCCGGCGGTGCCGCCGAGGGCGGTGCCGCAGGAGATGCGGGACGTGCCGGTTCCGGCGGTCGGGCCTGCGCGTCCAGTGGCTGAGCCTGAAGCGCCGCACAGAGCAGCACGACGAGGCCGGTGATCCACGGCGCTGCTCGACAACTCGGTCTCATGTCTCTTCCCCTGACATCACGCGGAACGCGCCTGCGCCATTGAAGCATGTCAGAGGGCCGGATGACCACGGCGAAGAGAGGCAGGAAGGAGCGGGCACGCAGGCAAGGAAGGAGCGGCGTCACCGCTGACCGTACGCGCCCCGCGACCGGCTCCGCGTCAAGATCCACGCGGCCGAACTACGGGCGATGTCAGCGCTATCATATTCGGAAGGAGAGCCCCCGCAGAAGAAAGCCTGTTCCACACACTCACGGACACAGCATGGAGCCGACATTTGGGGAAATCTGCGGGCGCTCTCCTCCGGGGTGAAATAACTTCATCAAATTCAGGTCGTCCGGCTTAGCCGCAAGCACAGGCTAGAGCGCAGAAAATGACCTTGCGTCATACCAACGTCCGATATGGCGATCTTTTTTGGTGAACAGAGTGTTTCCCTCTTCGCAGGGGCCATTTCCCCCTTATGATAAAGGGCATCACGCGCGGTCTCGGCGTCTCTGCGTTATTTTGAACAGGTCAATTTCAGTCCCGCCGCCGAGCCGCCGTACGCGGGAGCTATTCGAGATGCGGACACCGCCGGGCACCGATCTTCTGGGTGTCATAGACGAGATTTATGCCGCCGCCGCCGGCCAGCTCGACTGGTCCGACGTGCTGGTGCATATCGCCGATCTCTGCGCGGTGGAGAATGCGGCGCTGGTGGTCGTGGACCCCGAGACCCAGTATTCCTCCGTCCTGACACCGCGGGCCGACCCGGAGGTCGTGCGCGCCTATGAGCAGGACGGCTGGTGGCGGCTGGACCCCACGGTCAAGGCCACGGCCGGGGCCGGGATCGGGCGGATCACCTCGATCGAGGACACCGGGCGCGAGACCTTCACCGGGTCCGAATTCCACAACGAATATTGGGCGAAATCCGGGCTGGGGATCGAACGCCTTGCGGCGAACCTGATGGAACAGGGGCCCAGCTTTGCCTCGATGGTGCTTCAGGCCAGCCAGCGCGCGGACGAGATCGACACCGAGGCGGCGGGCCGCTTCGGGCTCCTGCTGCCGCACCTGGTGCGCGCGGTGGAGCTGGAGCAGCGGATGCGTCGGCTGTCGATGGAGACGCTGTTGCTGGGCGTGGGGGCCGGGCGGCCCGATGCGATCACGCTGGCGGTGGACATGGACGCCCGCCCGATCACCGACCTCGGCGCGCCGCTGGACCGGGAGGGCCTGCCGCGCGGGGTGCGGCTCTCGGGCGGGCGCCTGTCCCTGCCCACCTCCGCGCTCACCACCCGGCTCGAGGCGCTGATCGCCAATTGCGCGGGCCAGCGCCGGCTGGAGCGGCCCCGGGGCGGGCGGCTCTCCTACGATCCGGATGGGCGCGGCACGGTCACCGTCGAGGCCCTGCCCTGCCCCGATCCCGGCGGCACGCCCCTGCGCCTGCACCGGGTCGCGGCGCTGCTGGTCTTCACCGATCAGGGGGCACGGATCGCGGCCCTGCGGCGGCGGATGCAGGAGGACTTCCAGCTGACCCCCGCCGAGACGACGCTGGCCATCGAGATCCTGCGCGGCGACGGACGTGATGCCGCGGCCTCGCGGCTGGGGATCACCGTTTCGACCGCGCGCACCCACCTGACCCGGATCTTCGAGAAGACCGGCACCCGCAGGCAGGCGGAACTGGTGCGCCTCTTCGCCGCCGAGCGGGAGTGAGACGCGCATCGGCAGAGACGTGAGGCGCGGGGCGACGCGGGCGCGAGGCGCGCAGCCTCAGTCCGTGGCGCCCGTGCGCTCCGAAAGGCGCGCCACCTCGGCCCGCAGGGAACGGACCTCCTGCAACAGCAGGCGCTGGTTGTCGGCGGCGGTGCTGCGCTCGTCCTCGGCGGCGGCCTCGTGCTCCTCCTGCATGGCGGAGACGATGATACCGATGAAGAGGTTCAGCACCGTGAAGGAGGTGGCGATGATGAAGGGGATGAAGAAGGTCCAGGACAGCGGATGCGCCTCCATCACCGGGCGCACGATGCCCATCGACCAGCTTTCCAGCGTCATGATCTGGAACAGCGTGTAGGCCGAGGAGGAGATGTCGCCGAACCACTCGGGGAAGCTGGCGCCATAGAGGTTGGTCGCCATGACGGCGAAGACGTAGAACACCAGCCCCAGCAGCACCACGATGGAGCCCATGCCCGGCAGGGCCGAGATCAGCCCGCCCACCACGCGGCGCAGCGAGGGCACGACCGAGATCAACCGCAGCACCCGCAGCATCCTGAGCGCCCGCAGGACCGAGAGGCTGCCGGTCGCGGGCACCAGCGCCACACCCACCACGAAGAGGTCGAAGATGCGCCACGGGTCATGGAAGAACTTCGTGCGGTAAACGGCGAAACGGGCCAGCAGCTCGATGACGAAGACCGCCAGCACCAGCTTGTCCAGCGTCAGCAGCAGGTCACCCGCCACCGCCATGACCCGCGGCGAGGTCTCCAGCCCCAGGGTGATCGCGTTGATCACGATGAGGGCGGTGATCGCCCATTCGAAGGTTCGCGATTCAATGAAGGTCTTGAGAGCTGCCATGGGTCCCACCGTTGCGCAAATCGCGGTCTAGCTGGCGTGGGAGACGGGGGCTGTCAACGTCTTGAAAACCGGCGTCGGGTGACAGGGGGTCCCGGGACTGTCCCTGCCCCGACGGATGCGCGGCCCGCTGCCCGGGGGGCAGGCAGCTGCGGACAGGCGGTGGCATGTCCTGCCCGTGGCACGCCCGCCGACGCACCTTGGGCGGCGGGTGTCCCACAAATCCGTCTGGCGGACCCATCGCCCTGCGGGTCTCGGGAAGAGACCGTCGCCCAGGGGCCCTTGGCCGGTGGCCTTGGCCGGCGGCTTCGGGCGGGCGCCTCGGCCAGCGGCCCGCGGGCGGAGACCCTCAGTCGGCCTGCTCGGCGGGGGCGCGGACGTGCGCCATCGCCGAGCGGGCCAGCGGGCGCAGGCCCTCTGCCTCGCCCCGGGCGACCATCGCCAGCAGTTGCGCCCGCATCCGCGGCTCCCAGAAGTCGTTCAGGTGATCGGCCACGTGCTCGGCCTGATCGCTGCCCGGCTGGGTCTCGAAGAAGGTGGCGATCTGGTTCGCCATGTAGATCAGCTTGTCATGCGACATCGGTGTGCTCCCCCTCCGGGCCGGGACGGGCGGCGCCCAGACGTCCGGCATTGGCGTAAAGGTCATAGGCCCCGCCGCGGGCAAAGGCCGCCAGCGTGATGCCCGCCTCCTCCGCCAGCCGCGCGGCATAGGCGGTGGGGGCGGAGACGGCGATGATCATCGGCACCCCCGCCACGGCGGTCTTCTGCACCATCTCCATCGAGACGCGCGAGGTCAGCACCACCGCACCGCCCCGCCCGTCGAGACCGCGCCGCGCCATGGCGCCGATCAGCTTGTCGAGCGCGTTGTGGCGGCCCACGTCCTCGCGCGCCAGAACGATCCCCTGCCCCGGCAGCATCAGCCCGACGGCATGGAGACCCCGGGACAGATCGTGCAGCGGCTGGTGGTCGCGGAGCGCCTCGGTCGCCTGGCCGATCTCGGCCCCGGTGAAGCGCAGCGGCGCATCGGGCACCACGGGCAGCGCGCGGCAGGCCTCCTCCAGCGAGTCGATCCCGCAGAGCCCACAGCCCACCGGCCCCACCATGGCCCGGCGCCGGGCCGAGAGCGCCTCTGCCCGGTCGCCCGCCAGCCACATCTGCGCCTCGATGCCCTGCCCATGGTGCAGGATGTCGAGGCTCTCGATCTGGCCGATCTCCGCGACGATCCCCTCGGAGAGGGTGAAGCCCACGGCGAAATCCTCCAGATCGGCGGGGCTGGCCATCATCACCGCCTGCGTCGTGCCCTGATAGCTCAGCGCCACCGGCACCTCGTCGGGCAACAGCCGGGTCACGGCGCGGACCTGCCCGTCGCGCCGGGCGAGGCCCGCCCGGCTTTCGTGGACGCGCGGACCTGTACCAAGGGGGCCCGTACCAAGGGGCCCTGTGCGAAGGGGCCCTGTGCGAAGGGGCCCCATGTCACTCTGCCGCCGGCAGGATGCGACGCGCGCGGCGGGCCTGCGCCTCGTAGTCCTCCTGCCAGTCCGTGGGCCCGTTCGAGGGCGAGACCTGCACCGCGGTCACCTTGTATTCCGGGCAGTTGGTGGCCCAGTCGGAGTAATCCGTGGTGATCACGTTGGCCTGCGTCGTCGGGTGGTGGAACGTGGTATAGACCACGCCCGGGCTGACCCGGTCGGTCAGCGTCGCCTTCAGCGCCGTCTCGCCAGAACGCGAGGCCAGCTTGACCCAGTCGCCTTCCTTCACGCCGCGCACTTCCGCGTCGTGGGGGTGGATCTCCAACTCGTCCTGATCGTGCCAGACGGTGTTCTCCGTGCGCCGGGTCTGGGCGCCGACGTTGTACTGGCTGAGGATGCGCCCCGTGGTCAGCAGCAGCGGGAAGCGCGGGCCGGTCTTTTCATCCGTGGCGACGTATTCGGTGACGATGAACCGCCCCTTGCCGCGCACGAAGCCATCGACATGCATCAGCGGCGTGCCCTCGGGGTGGTCCTCGTTGCAGGGCCACTGGACCGAGCCCTTCTCCTCCAGCAGGTCATAGGTGACCCCGGCAAAGCTGGGCGTGGTGGCGGCGATCTCCTCCATGATCTGCGCCGGGTGGGTGTAGTGCCAGCCCGCGCCCATGGCATTGGCCAGCATCTGCGTCACCTCCCAGTCGGCATAGCCGTTGAGCGGCGCCATCACCTTGCGCACGCGGTTGATGCGACGCTCGGCATTGGTGAAGGTCCCGTCCTTTTCGAGGAAGGTCGAGCCGGGCAGGAAGACATGGGCGTAGTTTGCCGTCTCGTTCAGGAAGAGGTCATGGACGATGACGCATTCCATCGCGGCAAGGCCCTTGGCCACGTGCTTGGTGTCCGGGTCCGATTGCAGGATGTCCTCGCCCTGGCAGTAGAGCCCCTTGAACGTCCCCTCGACGGCGGCATCCAGCATGTTGGGAATGCGCAGGCCCGGCTCCGCGTCGATCTCGACACCCCAGACCTCCTCGAAGACCGCGCGGACCTCGGGGTGTTTCACATGGCGATAGCCCGGCAGTTCATGCGGGAACGATCCCATGTCGCAGGAGCCCTGCACGTTGTTCTGACCGCGCAGCGGGTTCACCCCCACACCCTTGCGACCGATGTTGCCGGTCAGCATGGCGAGGTTGGCAATGCCGATGACCGTGGTGGAACCCTGAGAATGTTCGGTGACGCCGAGGCCGTAGTAGATCGCCCCGTTGCCCCCGGTCGCGAAGGTCCGGGCCGCCGCGCGCAGGTCCTCGGCGGGCACGCCGGTCAGCAGTTCTACCGCCTCGGGCGCATGGCGCAGGTCGGAAACGAACTCGGCATATTCCTGGAATTCGTCCCAGTCACAGCGTTCCTGGATGAAGCTCTGATCGAAGAGCCCCTCGGTCACGATGACATGGGCCAGCGCCGTGACCACGGCCACGTTGGTGCCGGGCCGCAGGGCGAGGTGATGCGCCGCCTCCACATGGGCGGTCTTCACAAGGTCGATCCGGCGCGGGTCGACGACGATCAGCTTGGCGCCTTGCCGCAGCCGCTTTTTCAGCCGCGAGGCAAAGACCGGGTGGCCGTCGGTCGGGTTGGCACCGATGACGATGACGACATCCGTGTCCTCGACACTGTCGAAGTCCTGCGTCCCCGCCGAGGTGCCGAAGGTCTGGCCGAGGCCATAGCCGGTGGGCGAATGGCAGACACGCGCGCAGGTGTCTGTGTTGTTGTTGCCAAAGACCGCGCGGGTCAACTTCTGCACGAGGTAGGTTTCCTCGTTCGTGCAGCGGCTGGAAGTGATGACGCCCACGGATTTCCGGCCGTAGGTCTCCTGAAGCCCGCGCATCCTGGTGGCGGCAAACTTCAACGCCTCGTCCCAGGACACCTCGCGCCACGGCTCCTCGATCGTGTCGCGGATCATCGGATTCAGGATGCGGTCCTTGTGCTTGGCGTAGCCATAGGCAAAGCGGCCCTTGACGCAGGAATGGCCGCGGTTCGCCTTGCCGTGCTTGTAGGGCACCATGCGGACCAGTTCGTCGCCGTTCAGCTCTGCCTTGAAGGAGCAGCCGACGCCGCAATAGGCGCAGGTCGTGATGACCGAGCGGTCGGGCGTGCCCATCTCGATGACGGATGTCTCCTGCAGGGTTGCGGTCGGGCAGGCCTGCACGCAGGCCCCACAGCTGACGCAGTCGGAGGCGAGGAAGTCATCCCCCGGCGCGCCCGCCTTGACCCGGCTGTCAAAGCCCCGTCCCTCGATGGTCAGGGCAAAGGTGCCCTGCACCTCTTCGCAGGCCCGGACACAGCGGTTGCAGACGATGCATTTCGCGGGGTCGTAGGTGAAATAGGGGTTGCTGTCGTCCTTGGGCGTCCAGTCCGGGTTCGCCGCGCCGCTGGTGTCGCGGGGCGTGAAGTGGTTCGCCAGCGGCGCCCCTTCCGGCGCCTGGTAGCGCACGTCGCGCAGGCCGACCATGCCCGCCATGTCCTGCAATTCGCAGTCGCCATTGGCCGAACAGGTGAGGCAATCCAGCGGGTGATCGGAGATATAGAGCTCCATCACCCCCTTGCGGAGCTTCTTCACCTTGGGCGTCTGGGTGTGGACCTTCATGTGCTGCGCCACCGGCGTGGTGCAGGAGGCCGGCGTGCCACGCCGCCCCTCGATCTCGACAACACACAGGCGGCAGGAGCCGAAGGCCTCGAGGCTGTCGGTGGCGCAGAGTTTCGGGATCTTGATCCCCGCCTCCATCGCCGCCCGCATGACGGAGGTGCCCTCGGGCACCGTGACCTCGAACCCATCCACGCTCAGCGTGACGGTCTTGGTGGAGCGGGAGAGCGGGGTGCCCATGTCCCAGTCCTTGGGGGGGATAATGAAATCCTTCATGGCCGCGCCTCCTCGCCTTTCATCTTTCCGAAAATACTCCCGGGGGTGCGGGGGCTGGCCCCCGCTGCGCATCCAGCGGCCCCACGGAACGACACCTGCATCGATGCGCCGCCCATCTCACTCCGCCGCTTTCTTCGAGCGCGCGAAATCGTCGGGAAACCCCGTCAGCGCGGACATCACCGGCATGGGCGTCAGCCCGCCAAGCGCACAGAGCGAGCCATCCTTCATGGTCTCGCAGAGGTCCTCCAGCAGGTCGACCGCCGCCGCGTCGCCGCCCGCGATCCGGTCCAGCGTCTCGACCCCGCGCACCGCGCCGATCCGGCAGGGCGTGCACTTGCCGCAGCTCTCCACCGCGCAGAACTCCATCGCGAACCGCGCCATGCCCAGCATGTCCGCCGTGTCATCGAAGACCACGAGGCCGGCGTGGCCGATCAGCCCGCCCTGCCCGTCGAATTCCTCGTAGCCGAAGGGCGTGGCGAACTTGGACACCGGCATGTAGGCCCCCAGCGGGCCGCCCACCTGCACCGCCTTCACCGGACGGCCCGATGCAGTGCCGCCGGCCACATCCTCGACCAATTCGCCCAGCGACATGCCGAAGGCGGTCTCGAAGAGCCCGCCGTATTTCACGTTGCCCGCGATCTGCACCGGGATCGTGCCGCGCGACCGGCCAAGGCCGAAATCGCGGTAGAAGGCCCCGCCCCTGGCAAAGATCACCGGCACGGTCGCCAGCGAGATCAGGTTGTTGACCACCGTGGGCCGGCCCATGAAGCCTTCCAGCGCGGGCAGCGGCGGCTTGGCACGGACCACCCCGCGCTTGCCCTCCAGCGAGTTCAGCAGAGAGGTCTCCTCGCCGCAGACATAGGCGCCCGCGCCCACCCGCAGCTCAAGATCGAAGCGGCGACCGGAGCCCAGCACATCCCCCAGCAGACCCGCCCGGTAGGCCACGTCGAGCGCGCGCCGCGTCATCTCGACCGCGTCGGGATATTCCGAGCGCAGGTAGATGTAGCCCTTCGTCGCCCCCACGCCGAGGCCCGCGATCACCATGCCCTCGAAGAGGCAGAAGGGATCGCCCTCAAGGATCATCCGGTCGGCGAAGGTGCCGCTGTCGCCCTCGTCGGCATTGCAGACGATGTATTTCTGGTCCGCATGGGCCAGCCGCACGGTGTCCCACTTGATGCCGGTCGGGAACCCCGCGCCGCCGCGCCCGCGCAGCCCGCTTTCCTTGACCTCGTCGACGATCGCCTCGCCGGTCATGTCCAGTGCGCGGCGCAGCCCGGCAAGGCCGCCATGGGCCTCGTACTCCGCCATCGACAGCGGATCGGTCAGCCCGCAGCGGGCGAAGGTCAGGCGGGTCTGGCGGGCGAAGAAGGGGATCTCCTCCACCGGGCCGAGCGCCTTGGAATGGGCCCCGAAGCCCGCGTCGAAGAGCGCGGGCACATCCGCCGCCGTGACGGGGCCGAAGCCGCTGCGGCCCTCGGCGCGCTCGACTTCCAGCAGCGGCTCCAGCCAGATCATGCCGCGGGTGCCGTTGCGGATCACCTCGACGTTGAGGCCCCGCGCCGCCGCCTCGCGCGCGACTGCCGCGGCCACCTCATCGGCGCCGACAGCCTTGGCCGCGCTGTCTCCGGGGACATAGATCTTCATGCCCGCACCTCCGCGATCAGCGCGTCGCAGGCGGCGTCATCCAGCCGCCCGCGCACCTTGTTGTCCACCATGGCGGCGGGCGCACAGGCGCAGAGGCCAAGGCAATAGACCGGCTCCACCGTGACCTTCCCGTCCGGCGTGGTGCCGTGCCAGTCGAGGCCCAGCTTGGCCAGCAGCCGGTCGGCCAGCGCCGCGCCGCCCATGGACTGGCAGGCCTCGGCCCGGCAGATCTTCAGCACGTGGCGGCCCGCCGGTGCGCTGCGGAAATCGTGGTAGAAGGACATGACCCCGTGCACTTCCGCGCGGGTCAGGTTCAGCGCCTCGGCGATGCGCGACAGCGCCGCCTGCGGGACATGGCAATAGGCCTCCTGCAGCGCGTGGAAGATCGGCAGAAGCGGACCCTCCAGATGCAGCTGCGCAGCAATGAGCGCGTCGATCTCGGCCTCGGCCGGGGCGACGGAGGGGGCTGGTGTCGATGTCATTGGCGTCCTCCCGTAGTGATCGGGGTCTGGCACACCGTGGCATACGATATCAATATCGGCTTTCCGTCATTCGATAGGCTATACCTATCAAGCATCAGACCTCCGCCTGTTTGCGCGCGGCCGAGAGCAGCGCCTCCAGCACCGGGGTATGGGGCTCGCGCCATGGCGCGATGAGGCCGACGGAGGGCGCATTGCTCTGCCGGATCGGGATCGAGACCACGTCGCGCCCGGCAGCAAGGAAGCGGGCCATCTGGGCAGGCAGCACCGTGGCCCATCCGCCCTCCTCCACGTGGGTCATGAGGACGACGGTGGAATTGCTCTCGACGCCCGCTTCGGGATCGACGCCGGCCTTGTGCAGCATCAGGTTGATGATCCGCCGGTTCTGCATGTCGGGCGTCAGCAGGCAGAGCCGCTGATCGGCAAGGTCAGCCCAGTCGAGCGTCGCCCGCCCGGCCAGCGCCGTGCCGCGCCGCACCACGAGGTGATAGCTCTCGCGGTAGAGCGGGATCGCCGTCATCCGCCCCAGCGGTTCATTGTCGAGGTAGGTGATGCCCGCATCGGCCTCGAGGTTCTCGATCATCGTGAGGATCTGGTCGGAACTGCGGGAATAGACCGAGAGCGAAACCCCCGGGTGATCGGCGGAAAACCCGTGGGTCAGATGGGCGGCGGTGGTGAGCGCGGTGGGGATCACCGCAAGGCGAAGCGCCCCGGAGAGGCCCGCGTGAACGGCGCGCATCTCCTCGCGGAAGGTGCGGGCATCGCCGACGATGCGCCGGGACCAGTCGAGCGCACGCTGCCCTTCCGGCGTCAGCCCCAGATAGCGCGAGCCGCGCCAGACCAGTTGCACGCCGAGTTGCGCCTCAAGCTGCTTGATCCCGGTGGAGAGGCTGGGCTGGGTGATCCCGAGGCTTTCGGCCGCGCGGCCGAAGTGCTCCTCCCGGGCGAGTGCAATGAGCATTTCCAGCTTTTCGATCATGGGATCCCCCTTGGCCGTATCTGGCCCGCTTGCGGGGGCAAGGGCAAGCGGTGGGGCCTCCTCGACTTATCCGGCCCTGCCGCGCCCGCCCCGTGGGGGCGGTTCGGGCGCGCCCGTGCAAAGCACGGGCAGACGCGGGACGGTGAAGGTAGCGAGAAAGAGCGCAAAGTGGGATCGCGCGATATCCCGAGCTTTGCGAACTTTACGCAAGCGAGAGACGCAGCGGGGTTAGCAACGCCACCTCACTCTACCCGCCCCGCCGTCACGCCGCCTTGGCCACCGCCACCTGATCCGCCTCGGCCTCCAGCGCCGGGTAACGGATCAGCAGGGTGACGCCGCGCGCCACGAAGGAGATCAGGAAGGCCGCCCAGAGGCCGTGGTTGCCGAATGGCGGCACCAGGGTCACCGCCGCCACGACATAGACCACGAAGCTCACCGCCATCATGTTGCGCATGTCGCGCGACCGGGTGGCACCGATGAAGATGCCGTCCAGCATCCACGCCCCCACGCCCAGCACCGGCACGGCGACCATCCACGGCAGGTAAGTCCGCGCGGCCTGCTGCACCTCGGGCGCCTTGGTGATCACGTCGATCAGCCAGCCGCCCGCGAGCGCGAAGAAGAGCGCCAGCAGCACGCAGATCGCGATGCTCCAGCCGCTGGTCAGCAGCGCCCCGCGCCGCAGGCCTGCGCGGTCTCCGCGCCCCATGGCCTGCCCAACGAAGGCCTCGGCCGCGAAGGCGAAACCGTCGAGGGCGAAGGCGGTGATCTCGAGGAACTGCAACAGCACCTGGTTCGCCGCCAGTTGCACGTCTCCGAAATCGGCGGCGAGGAACATGAAGGAGAGGAAGGTGGCCTTCAGCAGCAGAGAGCGCACGAGGATGTCGGCGTTCACCACGCCCATCCGGATCAGCGCCACCCGGTCGAAGACCCGCCCCCAGTCGCGCCACGCCGGATCGCGGAACGCCGCCCGGCAGAGATAGAGCGCCAACGCCAGACCGCTCCACTCAGCGATGAAGGTGGCGGTCGCCACGCCCTCGACACCCCAGCCGAGCCCCAGCACGAACCAGAGGTCGAGCGCGATGTTCACGGTGTTCATCAGGAGTTGCACCGCCAGCACCGCCATCGTGCGCTCTTGCGCGATGAGCCAGCCGGTCAGACCGTAGAGCCCGATCGCCGCCGGGGCCGACCAGATGCGGATGCCCATGTAGGCGCGCGACATCTCCTCGACCTCGGCGCTCGCCGGGGCCAGCCCGAGGGCGCCCGCGAAGATCGGCCATTGCAGCGCGACGATCACCGCCCCCGCCCCCAGCCCGAACATCAGCGAGCGGGTCAGCAGCGCCGCGACCTCGCCCCGGTCGCCCTGCCCCGCCGCGCGGGCGGTCATGCCCGTGGTGCCCATGCGCAGGAAGCCGAAGATCCAGTAGATCGCCGAGAGGATGACCGCGCCGAGGCCCACGGCCGCGATCGGCTGCGCCTCGGCGATCTGGCCGACGACGCCGGTATCCACCGCGCCGAGGATCGGCACGGTGACGTTGGAAAGCACGATCGGAACCGCGATCCGCAGCACCCGGCGGTGAGTGAGGGCCTCGGGCCCGGTGGTGTCGGTCACGGTGGTGTCGGTCACGGTCTGGCCTGCGTTATGCCATGGGGCCCTGCGGCATCACGAAATGCCCGATCGCCTGCGCGTGGGGCCGCTGCCGGTTGTCCTGCCAGGCCTCGACCCGGACCGAGGCATAGCGCCGGCCGGAGCGCGTGATCTCGGCCCGGGCATAGGCGTCACGCGGCAGGCCCGAGCGCAGGAAATCGGTGGCGAAGTCGATGGTCTTGGGCAGTTTCGGGCACCAGCCCTCGCCCAGCGCGGCGGCATCGATCGCCCCGGTTTCCACCTGCTCCCAGAGCATCCCCCAGCTGAGCCCGATCAGGGCGGTGATCTCGAGGAAGCCCGCCGTGGCCCCGCCATGAAGCGCGGGCAGCATCGGGTTGCCGACCAGGTCGCGGCGATAGGGCAGGATCGCGGTCAGCTCATCCCCCCGGCGGTCGAAGGTGACACCAAGGAAGGAGATGAAGGGCACGGAGCCCAGGAGCGCGGCCAGCGCCGCATCGCGGCGCTGCTTGACGACCTGCACGGGTTCGGGGGGACGCCGGTTCATGCCTTGCCCTCCTGCGCGGAGCGTTCGACCGTGAAGGCCCCGGTGGCGGTGGCCACGGGCGTGTCGCCCTCCCCGTCCGTCGCGGTGGCGCGTACGAAGGCGACCGAGCGGGTGACGTGGTAGCATTCCGCCCGCGCGGTGATCGCGCAGCCCGGCTTGGCCGCGCGCATGTAGTCGATCCGCAGGTCGATCGTCGCCGTCCCCATCGAGGCCTCGGGGTGGGAGAAGACGGCCGCGCCGCAGGTGGTGTCCATCAGCGCCGACACCGCGCCGCCGTGGATCACGCCACTTTCGGGATCGCCCACGAGGCGCGCGTCATAGGGCATCGTCATCACGGCGACGCCTGCGGTCAGATCGTCGAAGCGCATGTTCAGGGCCGCCACGTAGGGGAGCTCTTTCGCGAAATGCTCCTTGACGAAATCCAGGTCTGGTTTGTTCATCGCGCCCTCGATCCTTTGGCCCGTATATGATTGGAAAAGCCCGGAGCTTTCAAGCCAGCCCAAACGGACAGCTGCGGCCCTGACGGTGGTTGCCCTTGCGACCAGAGGGTCCTAACCTCCGGCCCACGCAAGGATCCCCCCGGATCCGCTCTCCCGTGACTTTATCGAGTAGACAGCCATGAGCGAAACGACCCTGAGCTTCAAGGAAATGTGCGAGCGGTTCGAGGTGACGCCGCGGACCCTGCGCTACTACGAGTATATCGAGCTGCTCTCACCGGAGCGTCAGGGCCGCTCGCGCTACTACGGGCCCAAGGAAATCGCCCGGATGACGCTGATCCTGCGCGGCCGCAAGTTCGGCTTCGCGCTGGAGGACATCCGCCAGTGGCTCCAGATCTACGAGAAGGACGGGACCGAGGTGCAGATGCGCAACTGGGTCGAGATGGCCGACAAGCAGCTCCTCGAACTGGCCGAACAGCGCCGCCAGCTGGACGAGGCCATGGCCGAGCTGAAGGACCTGCGCGACGGCGTGGCCAAGGACCTCGATTCGGGTACCTGAGCGCGGACAATCCTGTCCACAGGATCCCGAAGAGCCCCCGAAAAGCTGCCCCGAAGGCAATTGTTACAGACGCTATTGAGCGTCTGTTCCTTTATGTGATTTCCCTGTGAAATAAAGCACTTCAAACCGCGCCAAAACGAAACGAAATTTCCTTTACCCTGCGTCACTTTTCATGATCTTACGTCACCGCGAAAGTGACGTGACGTTTGTGTTACGTCAACTTCGTTTCCCATTGTAACCGTGGGTCAAGAAATGTTTTTACCGCCTGATCAAAAATCAGGATGGGTTAACCATGACCGAACGAACGGAGACAATGACGATCCGCGAGATGTGCGACGCCTTCGAGGTGACGCCGCGCACCCTGCGGTTCTATGAGGCCAAGGAACTGCTGTTCCCGATCCGCGAAGGCCAGAAGCGGCTGTTTACCCGGCGTGACCGGGCCCGGCTGAAACTGATCCTGCGTGGCAAGCGTTTTGGCTTCAGCCTCGAGGAGATCCGCCAGCTTCTTAACCTCTATGACAAGGGTGACCAACAGCTGACCCAGCTGGAGCGCACCTATGAGGTTGCCCAGAAGCGCATGGAAGAAATGGAAAAGCAACGCGATGAGCTGAACAAGGCCATCGAGGAGCTGTCCGAACAGATGCGGTGGGGGGAACAGATGATCACCTCGCTGCGCACGCCCAAGAAGGTGGCCGAATAACCAACCCGGCCGCCTCGCCCATCGAAGTCTAGGGAGAGAGACATGCCGAGTTACACCGCCCCCGTGAAGGATTTCCAATTCGTCCTTCACGACGTGCTGAAAGCCTCTGAAAGCGCCATCCCCGGCTATGACGAGCTGGACCGCGATTTTACCTCTGCCATCCTCGAAGAGGCCGGCAAGATCGCGTCGGAAGTGTTGGCGCCGCTGAATCCGGTGGGGGATCAGCAGGGCTGTCGTCTTGAGAACGGCGTGGTGCACACGCCGGAAGGGTTCAAGGCGGCATTCGATCAGCTCCGCGAGGGCGGCTGGACCGGTCTGGACTGCGATCCCGACTTCGGTGGGCAGGGAATGCCCTATGTGATGGGCGTGGCGACCGGTGAGATGTTCACCGCCGCCAACATGGCATTCACCATGTATCAGGGCCTGACCCACGGGGCCTATTCCGCAATCCACATCCACGGCACCGACCAGCAGAAGCAGACCTATCTGCCCAAGATGGTCTCCTGCGAGTGGACCGGCACCATGAACCTGACGGAGCCGCATTGCGGCACCGACCTTGGGCTGATGCGCACCAAGGCAGAGCCGCAGGAGGATGGGACCTACAAGATTTCCGGCCAGAAGATCTTCATCTCCGCCGGTGATCACGACATGTCCGACAACGTGATCCACCTCGTGCTGGCGAAAATTCCCGGCGGCCCGGACGGGATCAAGGGCGTGTCGCTCTTCATCGTGCCCAAGTTCCTCGTGAACGAGGACGGCAGCCTCGGCGCGCGCAACGGCGTCAGCGTCGGCAAGCTGGAAGAGAAGATGGGCATTCACGGCAATGCCACCTGCGTCATGAACTACGACGAGGCCACCGGCTACCTGCTGGGGACCGAGCACAAGGGCATGCGCGCGATGTTCACCATGATGAACGAAGCCCGTCTGGGCGTCGGCATGCAGGGTCTCGCCGTGGCCGAAGCGGCCTACCAGAACGCCGTGATCTACGCCAAGGACCGGCTGCAGGGGCGTGCCGTCACCGGCACCGAGAACCCCGACGGCCCCGCCGATCCGATCATCGTGCATCCCGACATCCGCCGCGCGCTGATGGACCAGAAGAGCTTTGTCGAAGGCGCGCGTGCCTTCGCGCTCTGGGGCGCGCAGATGATCGACCAGGCGCGCCGCTCCGAGGATGCGGCGGCCGAGGGCATGATCTCGCTGCTGACCCCCGTGCTGAAGGGCTTCCTCACGGACGAGGGCTTTGCCTGCACCGTGCAGGCCCAGCAGGTCTATGGCGGCCACGGCTACATCGAGGAATGGGGCATGTCGCAGTTCACCCGCGACGCCCGTATCGCCATGATCTACGAGGGTGCCAACGGCATTCAGGCGCTGGACCTCGTCGGGCGCAAGCTGGCTGCCGAGGGCGGCAAGCCCGCCATGGCGCTCTTCGAGATGATCAAGACCTTCTGCAAGGAGAACGCGGACGACGAGGAGATCGCCAAGCAGTTCATCGAACCGCTCAAGACCGCCTCGAAGCAGCTTCAGGAAGCGGCGATGTACTTCATGCAGAACGGCATGAAGAATCCGAACCACGCACTTGCGGGCTCCACCGACTTCCTGCACCTCTTCGGCCATGTCTGCCTTGGCTACATGTGGTCGAAAATGGCGATTGCCGCCAAGGAAGCGCTCGCCTCCGGGACCGGGGACGCTGCGTTCTACGAGACGAAGATTGCGACGGGGCGCTATTACATGTCCCGACGCCTGCCTGCGACGGCCATGCACCTGCAGCGCATCCTTTCGGGTGCCGATCCGGTCATGGCGCTGGACGCGGCCAACTTCTGAGCCGGGATCAACCCGCGCCATAGGAACCGACAGGGGGTTCGGCCCCCACTCACGGCGGAGCCGCGCGCCACGCGCGGGGCTCCGAAGCGCCCGGATCGCCATGTTTTCAGGCGGTCCGGGTGCGGCCAACAGCGCGGGCCCCGGCCCGAGGAGGAGGAGCAGAGATGCCCAAACGCTTCCGTCTGACGCGGCGCATCCCCGTCGCCATGACCGAAGACGGCTATCGCCGGCTGAAGAAATTCGCCCGCGACGCCGGCCTCGACGAGGGAGAGGCGCTCTCTTTCCTGTTCGAAAACTTTGACTCCGTCACCGATGAGGACAACCTCACGCACAGGCTTCGGCTGTTCAATTCGGAACTGGACGCGCGCAAGCGCTGATCCCAAGGGGAGAGAAAGATGACGATCAAACTCTATTGCTTCGGCGAGAGCGGAAATGCCTACAAGGCGGCCCTGCCGCTGGAGCTCTCGGGCCTCGACTGGGCGCCCGAGAAGGTGGACTTCTTCGGCGGCGCGCACCGCTCGAAGGATTACACCGCCATGAACGTGATGGGCGAGGTCCCGGTGCTGGTGGACGGCGACGTGACCCTGTCGCAGTCCGGCGTGATCCAGATGTACATCACCGAGAAGACCGGCAAGTTCGGCGGTGCCACCCCGGAAGAGGCCCGCAACGTGATGAAGTGGGTGTTCTTCGACAACCACAAGATGTCGTCGCAATGCGGGATGCTGCGCTTCCAGATGAACTTCCTGCCCGAGGCGAACCGCTCGGCCGAGGTGATCGGCTTCATCGCCGCCCGGCTGAAGGCCGCCTTCAAGGTGCTCGACGCCGGGCTGGAGGGGCGCGACTGGCTGGTAGGCGACGGGCCGACCCACGCGGATTTCTCGAACTGCGGCTACCTGTTCTACCCGGAGCCCTTCACCTTCGAGCGCAAGGACTGGCCCAACATCGACCGCTGGCTGTCGAACATCGAGAGCCTGCCGGGGTGGAAACACCCCTACGACCTGATGCCGGGGCGCCCGTCTGATCGGGGGCTTTGAAGGGGGGCTTTAAATCGGGCGCTCTGAACGGGGCGTCTGTTTGGGGCTCTGACCGGAAGCGTCGCGCGGGGCCCGCAGAAGGGCCCGCGTTGCGGGCGGGTACGGGGGCTGTCTGCCCCCCTTGGCCCTGACGGGCCAATTCCCCCCGAGGATACTTGAGAAACGGAAATGGGATGGGGGAGGACCTGTCCCGGCGGGGTGGAGGCCCCGCCACTGGACCGGAAAGGATGAGGACACCATGACCGACGCCTATATCTACGACGCCGTGCGCAGCCCGCGCGGCAAGGGGCGCCCCGACGGGTCGCTGCACGAGGTGACCGCGGTCGCGCTCGGCAAGCAGATGCTGAACGCGCTGAAGGACCGCAACGGGCTGGAGGGCCACGCGGTCGAGGACGTGATCTGGGGCAACGCGACCCAGGCCTTCGAACAGGGCGGCTGCCTGGCGCGGACCACCGTGCTGGCGTCCGATCTGGACGAGAGCATTCCCGGCCTGTCGATCAACCGCTTCTGCGCCAGCGGCATGGAGGCCGTGAACCTCGCCGCCAACCAGGTGCGCGGCGGGGCCGGCCAGGCCTATATCGCGGGCGGCGTGGAATGCATGAGCCGGGTGGCCATGGGATCGGACGGGGCCGCCGTGGCCGTCGATCCGACCGTGGCGATGGAGCGGTATTTCGTGCCGCAGGGCATTTCCGCGGACATCATCGCGACGGAATACGGCATCAGCCGGGACGACGCCGATGCGCTCGCCGTACGTTCGCAGGCGCTGGCGGCGAAGGCCTGGGAGGAGAAGCGCTTCGACAGGTCTATCGTGACGATCCGCGACGTGAACGGCCTGCCGATCCTCGCCCATGACGAATACATGCGCCCCGGCACTGACATGCAGGCGCTTGGCGGGCTGAAGCCGGCCTTCAAGGAGATGGGCGAGGTGATGCCCGGCTTCGACAAGGTGGCGATGCTGAAGTACCCGCACCTGGAGAAGATCAACCACATCCACCACGCCGGGAATTCCTCGGGCATCGTGGACGGGGCGGCGGGCGTGCTCGTCGGCTCGAAGGAATTCGGCGAGGCCTTTGGCCTCAAGCCGCGGGCGCGCATCCGGGCGACGGCGAAGATCGGCACCGATCCGACCATCATGCTGACCGGCCCGGTGCCGGTGACCGAGAAGATCCTCGCCGAGAGCGGCATGGGCATCGGCGACATCGACCTCTTCGAGGTGAACGAGGCGTTTTCCGCCGTGGTGCTGCGCTTCATCCAGGCCTTCGGCGTGGACATGGACCGGGTGAACAGCTGCGGGGGCGCGATTGCCATGGGGCACCCGCTGGGGGCCTCGGGCGCGATCATCATCGGCACGCTGCTGGACGAGTTGGAGCGCACCGACAAGGAGGTCGGGCTGGCGACGCTCTGCGTGGCGTCCGGCATGGGCGCCGCCACGATCATCGAACGCGTGTAAGGGAGGGGACAATGACCGATTTCACGATGGAGAAAGGCGCCGACGGCGTCGCCGTGATCACCTGGGACGTCCCAGGCAAGAGCATGAACGTCCTGTCGATGGAGGGCGCGGCCACCCTCGACGGGTTCATCGACGACGCGCTCGCCGATGAGGCGGTGAAGGGCATCGTCATCACGTCCGGCAAGGACACGTTCGCGGCCGGCATGGACCTGAACATCCTGGCTGATTTCCAGAAGAACGGGGCCGAGGGCGTCTTCGAGGGGATCATGTCGCTGCACAGGATCCTGCGGAAGATCGAGCGCGCGGGCATGGACCCCAAGTCCCTGAAGGGCGGCAAGCCGATCGCGGCCGCCCTGCCCGGCACCGGCCTCGGCATCGGGTTCGAACTGCCGCTGGCCTGCCACCGCATCTTTGTGGCCGACAACCCCAAGGCCAAGTTCGGCCTGCCCGAGATCAAGGTCGGCATATTCCCCGGCGCGGGCGGCACCACCCGCGTCGTGCGCAAGCTGGGCGTCATGGCCGCGGCCCCCTTCCTGCTGCAGGGCCAGCTGGTGGACCCGAAGAAGGCCAAGGGCGCCGGTCTGGTGGATGAGATCGCCGCCGATCCGGTGGCGGCCGCCAAGGCGTGGGTGCTGGGCGCCAAGGACGCGGATATCGTCAAGCCCTGGGACGCCAAGGGCTACAAGATGCCCGGCGGCGCGCCCTATCACCCGGCGGGCTTCCAGACCATGGTGGGCGCCAATGCGATGATCATGGCCGAGACCTGGGGCGCCTACCCCGCGCCCAAGGCGATGCTCTCGGCAATCTACGAGGGCGCGCAGGTGCCCTTTGACACCGCGCTCAAGATCGAGGCACGCTGGTTCACCCATATCATCATGAACCCCTCGTCGGGCGCGATGATCCGGTCGCTCTTCCTCAACAAGGAAGCCCTGGAAAAGGGCGCGAACCGGCCCGAGGCGCCGGATCAGCGGGTGAAGAAGCTGGGCGTCATGGGCGCGGGCATGATGGGCGCGGGCATTGCCCTCGTCTCGGCGCAGGCCGGGATCGAGGTGGTGCTGATCGACCAGAAGCAGGAGGCCGCGGACAAGGGCAAAGCCTATACCGAGGCCTATCTCGACAAGGGCATCGCCCGGAAGAAGACCACGCCCGAGCAGAAGGAAGCCGTCCTGTCGCGCATCACCGCGACCACGGATTACGACACGCTGAAGGACGCGGACCTGATCATCGAGGCAGTCTTCGAGGACCCGGGCGTGAAGGCCGAAGTCACCAGGAACGTCGAGGCGGTGATTCCCGAGGACTGCATCTTTGCCTCCAACACCTCGACCCTGCCGATCTCGGGGCTGGCCAAGGCCTCCTCGCGGCCCGAGCAGTTCATCGGCATCCACTTCTTCTCGCCGGTCGAGAAGATGCTGCTGGTGGAGATCATCAAGGGCAAGCAGACCGGGGACCGGGCCGTGGCCAAGGCGCTCGACTACGTGCGCCAGATCCGCAAGACGCCCATCGTGGTGAACGACGCGCGGTTCTTCTATGCCAACCGCTGCATCATCCCCTACCTCAACGAGGGCGCGCGGATGGTCAGCGAGGGCATCAGCCCGGCGCTGGTGGAACATGCCGCCCGGATGCTGGGGATGCCCGTGGGCCCGCTGCAACTGATCGACGAGACCTCCATCGACCTCGCCGTGAAGATCGCCAAGGCGACCAAGCAGGCCATGGGCGACGCCTATCCCGCCGATGCCAAGGGTGTCGATGACCTGATGTTCTGGCTCTATGACGAGGGCCGTCTGGGGCGGAAGTCCAAGGCGGGTTTCTATGCCTATGACGACAAGGGCAAGCGCACCGGTCTCTGGGAGGGTCTGGCGGCGAAATATCCGCTGGCGGAGGACCAGCCCGACGTGATCGAGGTTCAGCACCGCCTGATGTTCGCGCAGGTGCTGGAAGCGGTCCGCGCGCTGGAGGAAGGCGTGCTGGAGGACATCCGCGAGGGCGACGTGGGAGCGATCCTCGGCTGGGGCTTCGCGCCGTGGTCGGGGGGGCCGTTCAGCTGGCTCGACATCGTGGGCACGCCGTTTGCGGCGGAGACCTGCGACCGGCTGGCCGAGACCTATGGCCCGCGTTTCACCACGCCCGCGCTGCTGCGCGAGATGGCCGAGGGGAACGAGAGCTTCTACAAGCGCTTCGGCCCGCAGGCCAAGGCGGCCTGAGCCACCGGTCCTGCCGCTGTCCGGCCCCGGTCGGGCGGCGGTCGGGTCCCGGTCGGGCCCCGGTTGGGCGGCGTCTCTTGCAGGGTGACGGCAAAAGCAAAGGCGCGGGGCCGTAGGGACCCGCGCCTTTCTCCCCTCTCCTCCCCGAGGGGGGAAGGGGCGGCGGCGCAACCGGGCTGCGGGCGACCATCCACTCCCTTCCGTTCAGCCCGCCGCATCCGCCGGGCTGAAACCTGTCAGCTCTCCGCGCGGCGGCTGGCGAGCCGCTTGTGCCACTGGGTGACCAGTTCGTCGCGGATGCTCTCCACCATGACGCCATCGGTTTCCCCCGACAGCAGGCGATAGGCCGGCGCCGCGTCGAAGGCGCGATGCACCATGTCCCCGGCTGCCGGGCAGACACACATGGCGCCCGAGGCGGCAAAGAGGATCTCGTCATTGTCGAATTGCAGCATGTAGACCTTCACAGGCGTGTCGGGCAGCACGCGCTCGATCCCGCAGATGCCTTCCAGCAGGTGCACGGGCATCAGCGCGAAGGGATCACCGTAGTGCGCCTCCGAGATATCGCTTTCGACCATGACGCCCTGTTGCGGCAGCGCCAGCAGTTCCTCGCTGTTGCCGATGGCCCCGGCGGGCACATGCAGCGGGCAGAACCGATCCGGGCACCCATGGCTGCCGGACCAGAGCGGATCGGCATAGACCGCGCGCACCGTCTGCAGGCCGTTGTCGAAGGTCAGCACCGCGTCACCGGCGCGGATCGTCTCGATCCGCTGCCAGCCGACGGCGGTGGCCACCCGCGTGCCTTCGGCCAGTCCCGTGGTGACCCCGGTCACCTCTTCCGCCGCGGCGGGGCCGGTGGTCAGGAAGTCCTCGTTCCGCGACCGTTCGTGTCCCCGCATCCATCCCTGCAGCATTGTTCGTCCCTACGTCTGTCCTTTGTCCGGGGCGTCCTGCCCCACCTCTCCCGGATTTCCCCTGCCGGGGGAGACGGGTCATCCATTGCGACCTATTGCGGCAGGATCATGGCAGCCGGCCGAATAGGGGAATATTGATGTAGCAATTTACGCAATCCCGCCTGTGAGGCAGGGATTGCCCACGTTCCTCGCCCAATCAGCTGGCGTTTTCGCCGCGCGGAAACCGCCCTTTGGCGGTCCGTTCGCTCTGCGGGCGAATCTCCCTGTGGTTGTCAGAAGCGATAGCCGAAGCGGGCGATGTCTTCCGCGCAATGCCGCCCCAGAAGGCCCGCGTCTTCCGGCGTATAGTAGCGCCGGTAGTCCGCATCCCGCTCCGAGGCATTGGCGCGAGGCAGTTCCAGCTCGAAGCCCAGATGGTCCCAAAGCCGCTGCGCATCGGCCTCCAGATGCTCGATCCGGATATAGAGCGAGGCCCGCTCGAAGCCGTCCGGCCCACGCATGTAGGCCCGCGCCGGGGTGTCGGCGAATCCGCGCGCAATGACCGGGTGGCGCAGGAAGGCGGGGAAGGAGAGCGTCTGTGCCAGCGTCACCGCCGGGTGGTCGAAGCTCTGGCCCTGCAACCAGTGATAGTAGCTCACCGCCCGGTCCCAGGGGTTCCGCACGAGGGTGAAGGTGAAGAACCGCGCGATCTCCGCGTCACTCGCCAGGCCGCGAATGTCCGAGAGGGTCGAGTGTTTCCAGAGCCGCCCGGCCGCGGCCTGCCCCTTCACCCGGTGCCGGCGCTTCCTGGCCTTGGGCGTGTCGCCCAGCAGGATATCATCCTTCATCGCCCGGTCTTCCAGCGCCAGCGCCATGGCCGTACCGCCGGTCTTGGGGATGTGGATGAAGATATAGCGGCGGCCGCGCGACAGGATCATGGGGCGGACGCTAGCCGATCCCCCGCGCCCGATCCAGAGCCCCGTGCGCGCCGGAGGTCCCCGCCAGCCCCCTGCCCCGTCACGATAATCCCATGGGCGGAACGTTGCGACCCTGCGTCAGGCTGGCCCTTGTGACAGGCCGCGCGGCGGCATACCGTGCCATCCGAGGACACAAGGAGGAGAGGCCCATGGGCTGGCTGAAGGACGAGACGGGACTTGAACGGACACAGGCGAACCACGTACCGCTGACCCCGCTGTCCTGGCTGACCCGTGCGCGGGACATCTGGCCGAACCACCTGGCCGTCGTCTATGGCCCCCACCGCAAGACCTATGCCGAATACCACGCCCGCGTGACGCGGCTGGCCTCGGCGCTTGCAAAGGCGGGGGTGGAGCCGGGCGACGTGGTATCGACCCTGCTGCCAAACATCCCGGCCCAGGCCGAGGCCCATTTCGGCGTGCCCGCCTGCGGCGCGGTCCTGAACACGATCAACACCCGGCTCGAGGCGGACACGCTGTCCTACATCCTCGACCACGCGGACACCAAGGTGGTGCTCTGCGACCCGCAGTTCATCCCGGTCCTTGTCGCCGCGATGGAGGACATGGAGAACGAACCGCCCCTCGTGATCGAGGTGGCCGATCCCCATGCCGGCGTGAACGCCTACGGCGACTACATGGAATACGAGGCCTTCCTCGACACCGGCGATCCCGATTTCGACTGGATCCTGCCCGAGGATGAATGGGAGAGCATCGCGCTCAACTACACCTCCGGCACCACCGGGCGGCCCAAGGGCGTGGTCTACCACCACCGCGGCGCCTACCTGAACGCCATGGGGCAGGTGATCTCGTGGCGGATGGTGCTGCACCCGCGTTACCTGACGATCGTGCCGCTGTTCCACTGCAACGGCTGGTGCCACACCTGGCTGATGCCGCTCCTCGGCGGAACCGAGATCTGCTGCCGCGACATCACGCCCAAGGCGATCTTCGACGCCATCGCGGACGAGAAGGCCACCCATTTCGGCGGCGCGCCCATCGTGCTGAACCTGCTGGTGAATGCGCCCGAAGACCAGAAGCGCGCCTTCGATCACGTGGTCGAGGTCTTCACCGCCGGTGCCCCGCCTGCCCCCGCCACGCTGGCCGCGATCGAGCCCATGGGCTTCAACGTCACGCAGGTCTACGGCCTGACAGAAACCTATGGTCCGGCCACCGAATGCTACTGGGACGACAGCCGCTGGTCCGGCCTCGAGGGCGAGGCCCGCGCGGCGATCAAGGCCCGCCAGGGCGTGCCGATGCCCGGCTGCGAAGAGGTGGTCGTGCTTGACGAGGGCCTGGCCCCGGTGCCCCGCGACGGCGCCACGGCGGGCGAGATCATGATGCGTGGCAACGGCGTGATGAAGGGCTACCTCAAGAACCCGCGCGCCACGCGCGAGGCCTTCAAGGGCGGCTATTTCCACTCCGGCGACATCGCCGTACAGCATGACGACAGCTGGATCCAGATCTCCGACCGGGCCAAGGACATCATCATCTCGGGCGGCGAAAACATTTCCTCGGTCGAGGTCGAAGGCGTGCTCATGGGCCACCCCGACGTGATGCTCTGCGCCGTTGTGGCCAAGCCGGACGAGAAATGGGGCGAGGTGCCCTGCGCCTTCGTGGAAATGAAGGAGGGCCATTCCGCCGGCGAGGAAGAGCTGATCGCCTTCGCCCGCGCGCGCCTTGCGGGCTTCAAGACGCCCAAGAAGGTGGTCTTTGCCGAGCTGCCCAAGACCTCCACCGGCAAGATCCAGAAGTTCGAGCTCCGCAAGCTCGCCAAGGACCTCTGACCCGGCGCTGAACAGACCAAGGGGGGCACACCACCCCCTTTCATCTTTCCCCAAATACTCCGGGGGAATTGGCCCCGTAGGGGCCAAGGGGGCAGCGCCCCCACCCCAGATCGTTCGAAAAACCCGGTCCGGAAAATGCGCATTTTCCGATCCCCGGTTGCGTCCAGCCCCCCGCCTCCGGCAGGCACCCAAAATTCTTCGAAGAATTTTGGCAAGAATTTTCGAAAATTCTTGCTCGCCCCCGCGCGCGCAGCCCCCGGTCAGCCGGGCAGTTCGCTCCGCCACGGCGGGTTCGCCCCCGCCCGCGAGACGGTGACCGAGGCCGCCGCGATCCCCTGGCTCAGCGCCGCCTCCAGCGCCGCGTCCGAGGCGCCGCGCACCGCATCGCGCCCGCGCAGGCCCTGCGCCTGAAGGCTCGCCAGCACGCCCGCGTTGAACGTGTCGCCCGCGCCCACGGTGTCCGCGACGGTCACCGCCCGGGCGGGCACATGCAACGTGCCGCGCGCGGTCACGGCCTCGGCCCCCTCCGCGCCCCGGGTCAGGCAGAGCACCGCAGGCCCCTGCGCGAGGATGTCCCCGTGCGCTGCATCGGGCCCGACGAGCCAGAGCAGGTCCTCGTCCGACAGCTTCACGATGTCCGCCACCGCCATCATCCGCGCCAGCCGGGCGCGGTAGGCGGCCTCGTCGGCGATGAAGCCGGGGCGAATGTTGGGATCGAGGAAAATCGGCACACCCTTGGCCGCCAGCGAGAGGCAGAGCGCCTCGAAAGCCGCGCCGCAGGGCTCTGCCATCAGCGAGATGCCCCCGAAAACCGCCATCTCGGGCAGCGGATCGGGCGTGGTCAGCTCCGCCCCGGTAAGGTCGTTCATCGCCGTGCCGCGCATGTAGAAGGCATAGCTGGCCTGCCCGCCGGTGAGGGTCACCATTGCCAGCGTCGTCGGACGGTTCACCCGCGGCGACGGCGCGCAGTCCACGCCCGAGGCGCCGGCGACCTCCTCCAGCAGGGCCCCGAAAGCATCGGTGGAGAGCCCTGTGGCCAGCGACACCTGCGCCCCCAACCGGCCGAGGGCGACCGCGGTATTGTAGACCGCGCCCCCCGCCCGGGGCACGTAACCCGTTTCCCCGGCGGTGGTTTCCGCCGGGATCATGTCGATCAAAGCCTCGCCCGCGCAGAGGATCATGGGCCCCTCCCTCGATGTTTGCGCTATCGTCCTGTTGCGGCGCGCATAAAGGCTTCGCCCCTGCGCTGTCCAGAGGATTCCTGCACGTCACGCGCAGCAGCCATGCCTTTCGCAGCCTTGACAGGATCGGCCCTGCGCGGGGACATTGGACGCCGCCGCGGGGTCTCCTGCGTCAAGGAGGAGGACCACCATGGACATGCCCGACCGCGCGACCAAGCGGCTTGACGATGCGGCGCGGGCGGCGTGGCTCTACTACATCGCGGGCAAGACGCAGGACGAGGTCGCGGGCATCCTCGGCGTCTCGCGCCAGTCGGCGCAGCGGATGGTCTCGCTCGCCATGTCCTCGGGCCTCGTGAAGGTACGGATCGACCATCCCATCGGCCAGTGCATGTCGCTGGCCGCGGCGCTCAGCGAACGCTTCGGACTCTCGCTCTGCGAGGTGGTGCCCAGCCTGCCGGGCAGCGACGCCTCGCTGCCGGTGGCCCATGCCACGGCGGATGTGATCGAACGCTGGCTCCTGCGGCCGGAGGCCGGCGTCATGGGGCTGGGGACCGGGCGCACCCTGCGCGCGGCGATCGAGGCCCTGCCCCGGATCGACTGCCCGCAGCACCGGATCGTCTCGCTCACCGGGAACATCGCGCCCGACGGCTCCACGGCCTTCTACAACGTGCTCTTCTCGATCTCCGACAAGGTCACCGCGCCGACCTACCCGCTGCCGATGCCGGTCATCGCGGCCAGCGCCGCGGAACGCGACATGCTGCTGACCCAGAAGACCATCGCCGCTGCCCGCGACCTTGCGGCGCGGGCGGACCTTGCCGTGGTCGGCGTGGGCCAGATGGACGCCGCCGCGCCGCTGCTGCTGGACGGCTTCATCACCCGGGCCGAACTGGACGAACTCCGCGCCGCCGGTGCCGTGGGCGAGATCCTCGGCTGGGCCTTCGATGCCTCGGGCAAGGTGATCCCCGGCCTGATGAACGACCGCGTCTCGGCCGCCGATCTCTGGGCGGGCGGGGCCGAGGGGCGCCAGATCCTCGGCGTGGCGGGCGGCGCCGGCAAGTTGCCTGCAATCCGGGGCGCGCTGGAGGGCGGCCTGCTCAACGGGCTCGTCACCGACGAGGAGACGGCCACCGCCCTGCTGGCCTGACCATCGGCACGATCTGCGGGGACTGGCCCTGTCGGCCTGAGCATGTTTGCCGGACCATATGGGCTGGCCCCTGCCGCTCCCCCCTGCTGGCCCACCGGCCCGCGTTGATTCGCCAGTCAACAACCGGCACGCCCCCGGGATGCCGCGCTGCAGCACGAAAACCACCGTCAGACCCCTGCGAAATCCCCGGACTTTCCCCATCTGGGCGACAACCGCCGACGCTGCGCCGCGGCGCAACCCCGCCTGCCACACGGCGATTAAACAACGATTAATCAATATCTTAAAAAGATACATCTGCAGTTCTGCACTGCGGCTAGGCGCTTGGCTGTTGACTTGGCACGGCTCAATGTGAACATTTGCCCAAGCAATTAGCCATTGCTCAAATGCTTCGGGAGGAGTTCCATGAACAAGCTGACCCGCGCCCTCATGGGCGCCACTGCCACCTGCGCTCTGGCCGCGGCGGCCCATGCCGAGACGATCACCATCGCCACCGTGAACAACGGCGACATGATCCGGATGCAGGGCCTGACCGAGGACTTCACCGCGTCCCATCCGGATATCGAGCTGGAGTGGGTGACGCTGGAAGAGAACGTCCTGCGCCAGCGCGTCACCACCGACATCGCCACCAAGGGCGGCCAGTACGACGTGATGACCATCGGCAACTACGAGGTGCCGATCTGGGCGAAACAGGGCTGGCTCGTCCCCCTGACCGACATGGGCGACGACTACGACGCCGATGACCTGCTGCCCGCCATCGCAGGCGGCCTCTCGGTCGACGGCACGCTCTACGCCGCGCCCTTCTATGGCGAAAGCGCCATGGTCATGTACCGCAAGGACCTGGTCGAGAAGGCCGGCGTGACGATCTCCGACGCCCCGACCTGGGCCGAGATCAAGGCCGCCGCCGAGGCCATGACCGACAAGGACGGCGGCATCTACGGCATCTGCCTGCGCGGCAAGGCCGGCTGGGGCGAGAACATGGCCTTCATCACCGCCATGGCGAACTCCTACGGCGCGCGCTGGTTCGACATGGACTGGAAGCCCGAGTTCACCGGCCCGGAATGGACCGCGGCCCTGACCGACTACCTCGACCTGATGACCAACTACGGCCCGCCGGGTGCCTCCTCGAACGGTTTCAACGAGAACCTCGCGCTGTTCCAGCAAGGCAAGTGCGGCATGTGGATCGACGCCACCGTGGCGGCCTCCTTCGTGACCGACCCGAAGGATTCGACCGTGGCCGACAGCGTGGGCTTCGCCCAGTTCCCGGCACAGGACGGCATGGACAACCGCGGCCACTGGCTGTGGTCGTGGAACCTTGCCGTGCCCGCGGGCACCAAGAACGAGGAGGCTGCCAAGGCCTTCGTGGCCTGGGCGACCTCCAAGCAGTACACCGAGATCGTGGCCGAGGAAGAAGGCTGGCGCGCGGCGCCTCCGGGCACCCGCACCTCGCTCTATGAAAACGCCGATTACCAGGCCGCCGCGCCCTTCGCGGAAATGACGCTGAACTCGATCAACGCGGTCGACACCTCGGCGCCTTCGGTCAAGGAAATCCCCTACTCCGGTGCACAGTTCGTCTCGATCCCCGAATTCCAGGGCATCGGCACCGCGGTGGGTCAGCAATTCTCGGCGGCCCTCGCCGGGACCGTGTCGGGCGAACAGGCCCTGCAAAGCGCACAGGCTCTGACCGAGCGTGAGATGCGCAAGAGCGGTTACATCAAGTAAGCGCCGCCTTGCGGGGGCCAGCACCCACTCCACCGTGAGCCGGGCCCCCGCAATTCGTTAGTCCCTTTCAAACACCCCGGGGCCGGTCGCCCGCACGCGACCGGCCCCGTCCTTCCCCGCCTTGCAGGAGGTCCCGATGGCGACCGCCCACTCCAAAACCGCAGCCCGCCTGATGATCTCGCCCGCAGTTCTTCTGCTTCTGGGCTGGATGCTCGTGCCGCTCGGCATGACGATCTACTTCTCGCTGCTGCGCTACAACCTGCTGATGCCGGGGATGGAGAGCTTTACCGGGCTCGACAACTACCGCTATTTCCTCACCGATCCGGCCTTCTACGCCGCCTTCAAGAACACGCTGTTGCTGGTGGGCGGGGTCCTCCTGATCACCACCATCGGCGGGGTGCTGCTGGCGCTGCTGCTGGATCAGGACTTCTGGGGCCAGGGCATCGTGCGCATCCTGACGATCGCGCCCTTCTTCGTCATGCCGACCGTCTCGGCGCTGGTGTGGAAGAACATGTTCATGAACCCCGTGAACGGCCTCTTCGCCTATCTCTTCCAGGCCCTCGGGCTGGAGCCCTTCGACTGGCTGGGCCAGGCGCCGCTCTTCTCCATCGTCTGGATGGTCAGCTGGACCTGGCTGCCCTTCGCCACGCTGATCCTGCTGACCGCGCTGCAGTCGCTCGACCGCGAGCAGATCGAGGCGGCCGAGATGGACGGCGCAGGCGCGCTTGCCCGCTTCTTCTACATCACCGTGCCGCACCTCAGCCGCGCCGCCACCGTGGTCGTGCTGATCGAGACGATCTTCCTGCTCTCGGTCTTTGCCGAGATCCTCGTCACCACCAACGGCGGCCCGGGCTATGCCTCGACCAACATCACCTACCTCGTCTATGCGCAGTCGCTGCTGCAGTTCGACGTGGGCGGGGGCGCCGCGGGCGGCATCGTCGCGGTGGTGCTCGCCAATATCGTCGCGATCTTCCTGATGCGGATGATCGGCAAGAACCTGGACGCATGATCATGCAGGCGCCTTCCATGACTTCTCTGACGATGACTTCTCTGACGATCCATATCGCCGGGATCGGCTTCCTGTCGGCTACGCTGGGCAGACCCGCGGACCTCCTCCGCGCGACTGCCGCCGCAGGGGCACAGGCCCGGCACAACGGGGGCGCTGCTGCGCCGTCTGCTGGGGAAGACCCGGCGCAGTCCGGAACGCAGCCGACATACCAGTCGGCAAGGGCCCTGCCCCGTTCCGCGGCGTCCCCCGCCCAATTCTCGCTGATCGAGGGAGACCGCTGATGTCCCGCCGCAGCTCGACGCGCCGCAAGGCGCTGATGACCGTCCTGGCCTGGGCCGTGGGGCTTCTGCTCTTCTTCCCGATCCTCTGGACCGTCCTGACCTCCTTCAAGACCGAGGCCGTGGCGATCGCCGATCCGCCGGTCTGGTTCAACTTCGACTGGACGCTGGAGAACTACGCCACCGTGCAGGAGCGCTCCAACTACGGGCGGCATTTCTGGAACTCGGTCGTGATCTCGGTCGGATCCACCCTGCTGGGCGTGATCATCGCCGTGCCCGCCGCATGGGCCATGGCCTTCGTGCCCGGCAAGCGGACCCGTGACGTGCTGATGTGGATGCTCTCGACCAAGATGCTGCCGCCCGTCGGCGTGCTGATCCCGATCTACCTGATCTTCCGCAGCCTCGGCCTGCTCGACACCCGCATCGGCCTCGTCATCGTGCTGATGCTGATCAACCTGCCGATCATCGTCTGGATGCTCTACACCTACTTCAAGGAAATCCCCGGCGAGATCCTCGAGGCCAGCCGCATGGACGGCGCGGGCCTGCGCGAGGAAATCCTCTACGTTCTGACGCCGATGGCGGTGCCGGGCATCGCCTCGACCCTGCTGCTGAACGTCATCCTCGCCTGGAACGAGGCCTTCTGGACGCTGAACCTGACCGCCGCCAAGGCGGCGCCGCTGACGGCCTTCATCGCCTCCTATTCCTCGCCCGAGGGGCTCTTCTACGCCAAGCTCTCGGCCGCCTCCACCATGGCCATCGCGCCGATCATGATCCTTGGCTGGTTCAGCCAGAAACAGCTGGTCCGGGGCCTGACCTTCGGCGCCGTGAAATAAGGACACCTGTCATGGGCAGCATCACTCTTTCCCAGATCACCAAGACCTTCGGTCCCAAGGAAGTCATCCCGCCGCTGGACCTTCAGATCAACGAGGGCGAATTCGTCGTCTTCGTCGGCCCCTCGGGCTGCGGCAAGTCCACCCTGCTGCGGCTGATCGCGGGCCTTGAGGACGTGACCTCGGGCCAGATCAGCATCAACGGCGCGGATGTCACCCTCGCCGCCCCCGCCAAGCGTGGCCTTGCGATGGTGTTCCAGTCCTACGCGCTTTACCCGCATATGTCGGTGAAGAAGAACATCGCCTTCCCGCTGAAGATGGCCAAGAAGAGCCAGTCCGAGATCGACGAGAAGGTCACCAACGCCGCCAAGGTGCTGAACCTGACCGAGTACCTCGATCACCGGCCCGGCCAGCTGTCGGGCGGTCAGCGCCAGCGGGTCGCCATCGGGCGGGCCATCGTGCGGGAACCGGCGGCCTTCCTCTTCGACGAGCCGCTGTCGAACCTCGACGCCGCGCTGCGCGTGAACATGCGCGCCGAGATCAGCGAGCTGCACCGCACGCTGGACACCACAATGATCTACGTCACCCACGATCAGGTCGAGGCCATGACCATGGCCGACAAGATCGTGGTGCTTCAGGCGGGCAAGATCGAACAGGTCGGCGCCCCGCTGGAGCTCTATGAGACGCCGCGCAACAAGTTCGTGGCCGGTTTCATCGGCAGCCCGCGGATGAACTTCATCGAAGGCCCCGAGGCGGCCCAGCATGACGCCCACACCATCGGCATCCGGCCCGAGCATCTGACCATCTCGACCGAGAGCGGCGCATGGCAGGGCAAGGTCGGTCTGGCCGAACACCTCGGCTCGGACACCTTCCTGCGGGTCGATGCGGGCCCGCTGGGCGAGCTGACCGTGCGCGCCATCGGCGACGTGAGGGTCAAGTACGGCGACACCGTCTTCCTCAGCCCCGATCCCTCCAAGATCCACCGTTTCGATGCCGGGGGGCTGGCGCTGCGCTGACGCGTACCCGCCCCCGCTACAGACCTCGCCCAAAGACCCCGTCCAAGGACCCCTCCCATGGCACCCGAGCTTTCCCTTTCCACTCTCGCCGACCTGCCCGCCGCGGTGGCCCGTCCGGGCTATGCCCGCGAGGACCTGACCGCCGGCATCCTGCATTTCGGCGTCGGCAACTTCCACCGGGCGCATCAGGCGGTCTATCTCGACCGGCTGTTCACCCAAGGGGAAGGCCGCGACTTCGCCATCGTCGGCGCGGGCGTCATGCCGGGTGATGCCAAGGCGCGCGAGATCCTCAAGGCGCAGGACTACCTGACCACCGTGGTGGAACAGGAGGCGACGCTCTCGACCGCCCGCGTCACCGGCGCGATGATCGACTACATCGCGCCCGGTGACATCGACCGGCTCACCGCCACCATGGCCGATCCCGCGATCCGCATCGTCTCGCTGACGATCACCGAGGGCGGCTATTTCCTCGACAGCGACGACAATTTCGACCCGACGCACCCCGCCATCGTGGCCGATGCCGCCGCGCCGGATGCGCCGAAAACCGTCTTTGGCCTGATCCTCAAGGGACTGCGCGCGCGCCGCGACGCAGGCCGTGCGCCCTTCACCATCATGTGCTGCGACAACATCCCGCACAACGGCTCGGTGACCAAGCGCACGCTGACCGGGCTGGCGCGCCTCTCGGACCCGGCCCTTGCGGATTGGGTGGCCGACAGCGTCGCCTTCCCGAACGGGATGGTGGACCGGATCACCCCCGCCACCTCGGACCGGGAACGCGGCATCGCGCGCGACGAATTCGGCGTGGCCGACCAATGGCCGGTGTTCTGCGAAAACTTCATCCAGTGGGTGCTGGAGGACGACTTCCCCGCAGGCCGCCCGCCGCTGGAGCAGGCCGGCGTGCAGTTCGTGCCCGACGTGACGCCCTACGAGCTGATGAAGCTGCGCATCCTGAACGGCGGCCACGCGGTCATCGCCTACCCCGGCGGGCTGATGGACATCCACTTCGTCCACGAGGCGATGGAACAGCCGCTGATCCGCGCCTTCCTCGACAAGATCGAGCGCGAAGAGATCATCCCCGGCGTGCCGCCCGTGCCCGACACGGATACCTCGGCCTATTACGACCTGATCGCCGCGCGCTTTGCCAACCCCAAGATCGGCGACACGATCCGGCGACTGTGCCTCGACGGCTCCAACCGGCAGCCCAAGTTCATCATCCCCTCCATCGCGGATGCGCTGAAGCGGAATGGCAAGATCACCGGTCTGGCGCTGGAAAGCGCGCTCTGGTGCCGCTACTGCGCCGGGGTCTCCGACAGCGGGGCCGAGATCGCGCCGAACGATCCCAACTGGGACAGGCTGCAACCGGTGGCACAAGAGGCCAAGGCGCGTCCGCAGGCCTGGCTTGAGATGCGCGACATCTATGGCGATCTCGGCACCGATCCGGTCTTTGCCGCCGCCTTCGCCAATGCGCTGACCGCGCTCTGGTCCGAAGGCACCGCCGCGGTGCTGACCCGCTATGTCGAGGACACCCTCTGACATGGCATGGCCGGGGCTGGTGATCTTCGATTGTGACGGCGTCCTCGTCGACAGCGAGCCGATCTCGACCGAGGTCCTCGCCGAGGTGCTGGCCGAGGCCGGATGCCCCGTCGACGCCGCCACGATCTATGATCGCTTCCTCGGCCGGTCGCTGACCAGCACCCTGCAGGTGCTGCGCGACGATTTCGCCATGGAGCTGACCGAGGCGCACCTCGCGCAGATGCGCGAGAAGCTCTATGCCCGGTTCCGCACCGACCTGCGCCCGATCGCGGGCGTGGCAGAGGCGATCCGCGCCCTGCCCTGCAAGGTCTGCGTCGCCTCCTCGTCGCAGCCCGAACGCATCCGCCTCTCGCTGGACCTGACCGGGCTGGCGCCGCTCTTCGGGCCGCATGTCTTCTCGGCCACGATGGTGGAACGGGGCAAACCCTTCCCCGATCTCTTCCTGCACGCGGCGCGCGAAATGGGCGTTGCGCCCGAAGCCTGCGCCGTGGTCGAGGACAGCCTCGCCGGGGTGAGCGCGGCACAGGCGGCGGGCATGCCCGTCTTCGCCTTCACCGGCGGGGGCCATGCCGGGCCCGCGCGGCTGGCCGACCGCATCCGCCCGCTAGGCCCCGCCGCCCTGCTGGACAAGATGCGTGACTTGCCCGACAGTCTGCAGGCGCAGTTCTGATCCGGGAGCCCCAAATGGATCGCTATGTCTGTGCCGTCGATGTCGGGACGCGCTCTGCTCGGGCGGGCGTGTTCACGACGGACGGAACGGCCCTCTCCCACCATGTCCGCCCCATCGCGCTCTGGGAAAAACCCGGCGGCGGCGGCGAACATGCCTCCGATGACATCTGGCGCGCGGTCTGCGCGGCGGTCCGCGACGCGGTGACCGGTGCGCGGGTGGCCCCGGAGGCGATCTGCGCCATCGGTTTCGACGCCACCTGCTCGCTGGTCTTGCAGGACCGGGACGGCGCGCCGCTGCCGCTTGGCGACGAGGGGCAGGACACCATCGCCTGGTTCGATCACCGGGCCGTGGCGCAGGCCGCGCGCTGCACGGCCTCGGGTCACCGGGTGCTGGACCATATGGGCGGCGCCATGTCGCCCGAGATGCAGGTCCCCAAGCTGATGTGGCTGAAGCAGGCCCGCCCCGATCTGTGGTCCCGCCTCGGCGCGGCCCGGGACCTGACCGATTTCCTCACGTGGCGGGCCAGCGGCAGCAATGCCCGGTCGCTCTGCACGCTGACGGCGAAATGGACCTACCTCGCCCATGACGGCGGCTGGCAGGCGGATTTCCTCGACGCCATGGGGCTTGATGACCTGCGCGCCCGGGCCGCCCTGCCCGACCTTGGCACGCCGGTGGGCGCCCCACTCGGCCCGCTCACGGCACAGGCGGCGGCAGAGCTTGGCTTGGGCGAGACCTGCCAAGTGGCCACGGGCATGATCGACGCCTTCGCCGGGGCGCTTGGGGTGCTGGGTGGCCAGCCTGCGGGCTCGGGCGATCTGGCGCTGATTGCCGGGACGTCCTCCTGCATCATGGCGCTGACGCCCGAGCCGTGGCAGGCGCCCGGCATCTGGGGCCCCTACCACGAGGCGATCCTGCCCGGCGCATGGGTGGCCGAGGGCGGACAATCCGCCACCGGCGCCCTGCTGGACCACGTCCTGCGGGTCTTTGCCCCCGAAAAAAACCCCGACAAGGCCACCACGATCTCGGCCCACAACCGGGTCATGGCGCAGCTGACCGAGGCGTTGGCGCGCGAGGGCGCCGGTTTCGCCCGCGACCTGCACGTGCTGCCCGATTTCAACGGCAACCGGACGCCGCTGGCCGACCCGCTGCTGCGCGGCGTGCTCTCGGGCCTGTCGCTGGACACCACGGGGCACGAACTGCTCCGCGTCTACTGGCGCGCCTCCGTGGCCATCGCCCTCGGCCTGCGCCAGATCATCGAGCAGATGGAGGGCGCGGGCACGCCCGTGCGCCGGCTGATGATCACCGGCGGGCACACCCGGTCGCCCCTGCTGCTGCAACTCTATGCCGATGTGACGGGCCGCGAGGTGCACCTGCGCAACGCGCCTGACGGGGTCCTCCTCGGCAGTGCCATCGCCGCCGCCATGGCCGGCGGGCTGGCGCCCGATCTCTCCACCGCGGCACAGGCCATGCAGGGCCACTGCCGCAGCCTCTCGCCCGATCCGGGGCGGCAGGCGATCTACGACCGCGATTATGCCATCTTCCGGCGGATGCAGGCGCATCGGGCGGAGCTGGCGCAGATGAATTGAGACCTCCCATGTATCTTGGCATCGACCTCGGAACCTCGGGCGTGAAGGCGCTCCTGATCGACGACACGCAGCGCGCCGTCGCCTCGCGCACCGCGCCGCTCGACGTTTCCCGCCCCCATGACGGCTGGTCGGAGCAGGACCCCGCAGCCTGGATCGCCGCCTGCGAGGCCGCGCTGGACGCGTTGAAGGCTGAGGCCCCTGCAGCACTCGCCGCCGTGACCGGCATCGGCCTCTCGGGCCAGATGCACGGGGCCACGCTGGTGGATGCGGCGGATGAGGTGCTGCGCCCCTGCATCCTGTGGAACGACACCCGCGCCCACGTCGAGGCGGCCGCGCTGGACGCCGATCCGCTGTTCCGCAAGGTCTCGGGCAACCTCGTCTTCCCCGGCTTCACCGCGCCCAAGCTGGTCTGGCTGAAGGCCCATGAGCCCGAGGTCTTCGGACACGTCGCCAAGGTGCTTCTGCCGAAGGATTACCTGCGGCTCTGGCTCACCGGCGAACATGTCTCGGAGATGTCGGATGCCTCGGGCACCAGCTGGCTCGACGTGGGCGCGCGGGACTGGTCGGACGACCTGCTGGCCGCCAGCGGCATGGACCGCGCCCAGATGCCCGCGCTGGTCGAGGGCTCCGCCCCCTCCGGCGGACTCAGGGCCGAGCTGGCGGGCCGCTGGGGCATGAGCCCCGGCACCGTGGTCGCGGGCGGCGCGGGTGACAATGCGGCAGCAGGTGTCGGCACCGGCATCGTGACGCCGGGCCATGGCTTCGTGTCACTGGGCACCTCGGGGGTGATCTTCGCCGCCTCCGACGGTTTTGCCCCCCTGCCCGAAAGCGCGGTCCATGCCTTCTGCCACGCCCTGCCGGACAGCTGGCACCAGATGGGCGTTATCCTCTCGGCCGCCTCCGCGATCACGTGGTACGCGGGGCTTGTCGGCCAGTCGCCCGAAGCGCTGACCGGGGACCTCGGCGGCGCGCTTCAGGCCCCCGGGCCGGTGACCTTCCTGCCCTATCTTTCGGGCGAGCGGACGCCGCACAACGATGCCGCCCTGCGCGGATCGTTCCACGGGCTGTCGCATTCCGCCGATCGCGCCGCGCTGACCCGCGCGGTGCTGGAGGGCGTGACCTTTGCCCTTGCGGACAACCAGCGGGCCCTGCGACAGGCCGGGACCGAGCTGACCTCGCTCACCGCCGTGGGGGGCGGCAGCCGGTCGCGCTACTGGCTCGAGATGATCACCACGGTGCTGGACCTGCCGGTCGAGATCCCGGCCGACGGTGACTACGGCGCGGCCTTCGGGGCCGCGCGGCTGGGGGCCATGGCGGCGGGACGGTCGGTCGAGGAGGTCTGCACCCGGCCCGCGACGGCAGAGGTGATCGCCCCCGTGGCAGCGGTGCAGCCGGCGTTTGCGGAGGCCCTGGAGCGGTTCCGCGGATTGCGGTGAAAGCGCGTTGAGCCTCAAGAGCGGGTCGGTTGGGCACAGGCATGCCGCTTGCGAGCGCACTCAAGGTGCTTTCCATGTGCCAGCGTCCTTGCGTTCTGGTGTGTAAGAGCCGCCGCCCAACGAAGATCCGAGCTGCAAGAACTAACACAACCGTCAGTCGACGAGGGCCGCGCCGTCCCGCGGGGTGGCGCCAAAGCGCCGGTCGCCATTGGTGCGCCATTGGTCCGAGCGCCAATGGCGACGGGAGGCGGGGCGGCGCTGCCCGGCCTCTCGGCCGGGCGGGTGTTGGATCGATGGCACACCGCGATCTGACGCTGATCTAGGCGCGTGGAGAGCCGACAGGTTCGCACACACCGCAAACCTTGATTACCACTGCAGCCATGCGGCATTTGGCAATCGCTGCACCTTACGCGGCGCGGCAGAGGAACGGGGACATCGCGACGCAGCTCCCCCGGCGCATCCACCACCGACCTCGCCGAGATCGCCTTCCCCCAGTCATCCCCCCAACGTCGTCCCATCCGCCGAAAGCGTCGTTCCCGGCCTTGCACCCCCAGCCCCGATCTGCGCGTGATGGGCCCAACTGCTCCCCGGAGGCCCCGCATGTTCCTCTCCGTTTTCGACGTCTTCAAGATCGGCGTCGGCCCCTCTTCCTCGCACACCATGGGCCCCATGGTCGCCGCGGCGCGCTTCCTCGACCGGCTGCGCGCCGCGCCCTTCAGCGCGAAGGGCCTCAAGGTGCGGCTGCACGGCTCGCTCGCCTTCACCGGCAAGGGCCACGCCACCGACCGGGCCTCGATCCTCGGCCTCGCGGGGTTCACGCCGCTGGCCTATGACGCGGAAGAGGCGGAGAAGGCCCTCGCCCTCATCAACGAGACCCGCGAGGTCCGGCCCGAGGGTCTGGGCGTGCTCGCCTTCGATCCCAACAGCGATCTGGTCTTCGATTTCGGCCCCGCCCTGCCCGGCCACGCCAATGGTATGGTGCTGATGGCCACCGATGCGCAGGGCGACGTCATCCTTCAGGAGACCTATTATTCCATCGGCGGCGGCTTCGTCATGACCGAGGCCGAACTGGCCGCCGGCAAGGACACCGACGAGGGCACGCCGGTGCCCTACCCGTTCAAATCCGCCGCCGAGATGCTGGAGATGTCGGCCCACTCCGGCCTGACCATCGCCCAGATGAAACGCGCCAACGAGGTCGCCCGGGGCGCGCGCGACCTCGACGCCGGTATCCAGCGGGTCTGGCACGTGATGCGCGACTGCATCAACCGCGGCTTCGAGGGCGAGGGCATCCTGCCCGGCGGGTTGGGCGTGAAGCGCCGTGCGCGCGGCATCCACGAGTCGCTGCTGGCCGAACGCGGCATGAACCTCTCGGCGCCCCATGTGGTGAACGACTGGCTCTCGGCCTATGCCATGGCGGTGAACGAGGAGAACGCCGCCGGCGGGCAGGTCGTGACCGCCCCCACCAACGGTGCGGCGGGCGTGGTGCCCGCGGTGATCCGCTACTGGCTGGACCACGTCCCCGGCGCGACCGAGGCCCGCGTGCCCGAGTTCCTGCTGACCGCGGCGGCGATCGGCGGGCTGGTGAAGTTCAACGCCTCGATCTCGGGCGCCGAGGCGGGCTGTCAGGCCGAGGTCGGCTCGGCCGCGGCCATGGCGGCGGCGGGCTTCTGCGCCGTGCTGGGCGGCTCGCCCGCACAGATCGAGAATGCGGCTGAGATCGCGCTGGAGCATCACCTCGGGATGACCTGCGATCCGGTGAAGGGGCTGGTGCAGGTGCCCTGCATCGAGCGCAACGGGCTGGGGGCGATCAAGGCGGTCTCCGCGGCGAGCCTCTCGATGCGCGGCGATGGCACGCATTTCGTCCCGCTGGATGCGGCGATCGAGACCATGCGTCAGACCGGCCAGGACATGCACGAGAAGTACAAGGAGACCTCCCTGGGCGGTCTCGCGGTGAACGTGCCGAACTGCTGAACCACTGAGCCACTGAGCCACTGAGCCACTGAGCCACTGAGCCACTGAGCCACTGAACGCGCGGCCCCTCATGCCGCCAACAGGGCAATCCCCCACGAAGGGCGGCGCCTGCCTGGGGAGGCGCAAAGCGCCTGCCGGGGGGCAGGCAGGCGCTGCCCGGCCTGAGGCCGGGCGGGCGGCATCTGGAAAGCTCAGCGTGATTGGTGAGGCTGGTGGCACGAGGGCCTGTCGCCTCTACCGCACGGATCATTCCGTAGCGCCACACCCCCGCCGCCGGCGGTCCCCGCAAAGAGTGAAACCCGCCATCAGGGGTCAGCGTCCCTGACGGCGGCTCCTCCCCTATCCTGCCCCTATCCCGCCGGGAACATCAGCTCCAGCCGCTCGCGCCAGAGCTTGCCCGTGGTCCAGCCTTCGAGGTCATGGCCCGACAGCTCCTCCCACGGCTTGCACTGCACGCAGCCCCAGACCAGCGCCACGTTGCACGAAACCGAGGGGATCAGCCCCTCCTCCGCCCCGGCGATCATCGGGTAGAGCGTGGCCATGCCCGTCCCCAGCATCAGCACCGCATCCGCGCCGCTGCGCGACAACTCGCGGTAGGCCTGCAACACGCCCGGGCCGGTCATGGCATAGATCGGGTGGAAGGCCGTGGTCTCCAGCGCGGGGCCGGACTTGGCCACCACCTCGAAGCCGAAGCTCTCCCAGTAGGGCGTGGACTTCTCGTTCAGGCTCTCGGGATACGGCGTCAGCAGGGCGATCTTCTTCGCCCCCATCTCGCGCAGCGCAGCGACCGAGGCGAGGGCTGCCGTCAGGAACGGCAGCCCCCGGGCAGTCTGGACCTCATCGACACGCTTGGCCTCTTCCGCGCCGCCGATCAGGTAGGAGGCCCCGGTGCAGGCCGCGGCCAGCACGTCGACCGGGGCATTGGCGAACTGGCCCGAGGTCTCGGTGAACTTGGTGGTGTAATCCACCAGCCGCTTCTCGATCGTGTCCTTGTCCGAGGTCAGCCGCGCGTTCAGCATTGACCAGTGCGCAGGCAGCAGGGACCAGAGCTCGGGCTCGACCGTGGTGTTGGCCTGCGGGGTCAGGACCCCGATGGTGCCCGCGTTGCCATATTCTCTCACAGCCATCCCATTGCTCCCGGAAGCCAGAGGCTGAGCGCCGGGAAGGTGATCAGGACCACCAGACGCGCGACGTCAGCGAAGATGAAGGGCACCACGCCCCGGAAAATCGTGCTGAGCGGCAAGTCCTTGGCCATGCCGTGCAGGACGAAGACGTTGATCCCGATGGGCGGGGTGATCATGCCCAGCTCGATCACCACGATGTTGACCACGCCCCACCAGACCGGATCGTAGCCGAGGCCGAGGATCAGCGGGTAGACGAAGGGCAGCGTCAGCACCATGGCGGCGATCGTGTCAAAGATCGCGCCGAGGATCAGGTAGAAGACCATCAGCAGCATCAGCACGAGGAAGGGCGGCAGGCCGAGGCCCTGGATCCAGTCCACCGTTGCCGCGGGCAGGCCCGACAGCGTGGCGAAGTAGGAAAAGACCGAGGCGCCGATGATCATGACGAAGATCATGCCGGTGTTGGCTGCCGTGTCGCCAAGCGCCGCGAGGAAGTTCTTCACCGTCAGGCGGCGCCGGAAGATCGCCAGCAGCAGCGCGACGGAGGCCCCGACGGAGGCCGCTTCGGACACGGTGAAGATGCCCGAGTAGATCCCGCCCGAAACCATGACCGCCAGCAGGACCACGGCCCAGCTCTGGATCGTGACCCGGCGGCGTTGGGCCCAGGGGGCCTTCTCGCCCACCGGGGCGGCCTCGGGGTTGCGGCGCACGACGATGAAGACGGCGATGAAGTAGAAGACCACGGCGATGACCCCCGGCACGATGGCCGCGAGGAAGAGCGCGATGATCGAGTTCTCGGTCAGGATGCCGTAGAGGATCATCACCACCGAGGGCGGCACGATCATCCCCAGCGTCCCGCCGGCGGCGATGGAGCCCGCGGCCAGCGACTTGGCATAGCCGCGCTCCAGCATCTCGGGCAGCGCGATGCGCGCCATGGTCGCCGCCGTCGCCACGGAGGAGCCGCAGATCGCGCCGAAGCCCGCGCAGGCCCCGACGGTGGCAAAGACGAGGCCGCCGCGCAGGTGGCCGAGGTAGACATAGGCGAGCTTGTAGAGTTCGCGCGAGAGGCCGCCCACATGGGCGAAGTTGCCCATCAGCAGGAACATGGCGATTACGGCATAGCCCTCGGAGGACATGGCCGAGGAGGGCTCGGTCGCCAGCAGGGTCAGCGCCGGGCCGAAGCCGATGATCAGGCCGCAGCCCACCACGCCGGTCAGCCCCATGGCGATGCCCACGGGCACCTGCAGGACGATCAGCGCGAACATGGCGGCCAGCCCGAGCAGGCCGGTCACGAATGGATCGGAAAACATGAGGGCTTATCCTTCGAAATCGGCAAGGTCTTCTTCGCCATCGCGCAGGGCGGCGATGTCGGGCGTGTCACCGCGCAGCGCGGCCTTGATCCACGACCAGGCCACGTAGACCTGCACCGGGACACAGACGGCCATGATGGCGGTGACGACGTACCAGTAGGGCGCCAGCGGCAGGCCGATGGTGCGGGTCGTGCGCCCGCCGCTTTCGAACTGGCCGGTGAGGCGGATGAACTGCCAGGTGAGCAGGCCGAAGAAGGCCAGCGTCAGCAGCGCGCCGAAAGCTTCCAACGCGGCGTGCAGGCGCGGTCCGCCCAGCGTGCCGAAGACCCGGACGGTGACGTTGGTCTGGCGCAGCAGACCGGCCGGGAAACAGCTTGCGATGACGATGGGGAAGACGACCTCCCCATAGTCCGAGAAGCCCGAGATCCGGGGCAGCCACAGGTAGCGTGCCGCCCCGTCCCAGGTGATGAGAAGCGCCATGACCACGAGCCCGGAAAAGCCGATGACGGCCGCGTTCTGGGTGATCCGGTCGATCTTCTGAGCGGTGTTCATGACGCCCTCTCTCAGCTTTCGCCGCGCATGTCGGCCAGCAGCTCGACCGCCGCGTCATAGACCGCCTGCCCGTTGGGGGTGCTGGCGATCCACTCGTCGTGGATCGGCTTGGCGGCCTCTTCGTACTTGGCAAGTTCTTCGTCGCTCAACTCCATGATCGCGATCCGGCCCTCGGCCTTGACCTCTTCACGGATCGCGGCCCCGGCAGAGGCATAGGCCTCACCGCCGGCCTCGGCGAAGGCCATGCCGCCGTGCTTCATGACGATCTCCTGCAGTTCGGGCGAGAGGCCTTCCCACTTGCGTTCGTTCATCAGCAGCAGGAAGGGGATCGCGCCGGCAGGCGCTTCGATCGCCTGATCGACCAGCGGCAGCGACTTGAAGGTCTTCATGCCGGTCCAGCCCTGGATCGCCCCATCGACCGTCCCGCGCGAGATGCCCTCGTTGAACTCGGCCGAGCTGAGCGTCTGGGGCGCCGCGCCGAGGCTTTCCAGCCACTTGGCCTGGATCGCACCAGCCGAGCGGACCTTGAGGTTGGCGAGCCCGTCGAGGCTGTCGACCGTGGTCTTCATGAAGATCGCGTTGGGTTCGGCGGCGAAGAAGCCGACGACATGGACGCCGTCAAACCCGGTCAGCAGGCCCATCTCGTTCAGCTTCCAGCCCACGGCCGAGGCTTCCTGCGCGGTGCGGAAGAAGAAGGGCAGCTCGAAGAGGCCCATTTCCGGGAACTGGCCCGCGGTGTAGCCGGGCAGCACCCAGGTCACGTCGGCCACGCCGTTCTGCACCAGTTCGAACTGCTTGAACGGGTCCTTGCCCAGCGTGCCGCCCCAGAAGGGCTGCATCTTGACCGTGTCGCCCGCCTCGGCCTGCACAGCTTCGAGCCAGGGCTTGATGACCTTGGCCACGCCGGTGGATTGCTCGGGCACGAAGGCACCGACCTTGATCATGTCGGCGGCGACGACGGGCGTGGACATGGCCGCGACCGCAAGGGCGATGGAGCCCGCGAAGGTTTTGAAGTAAGACATTGTTTCGTTTCCCTGTTGGTTATTTATGAGGTCTTCCGATCAACCCGGCCTCAGGCCCCGAAGCGCCGCAGCGCCGGCGGGGCCGTCGGAATGGTCGTGGTCTTTTCTTCCGTGTAGAACGCCTCGCAGGAGGCGCCGCCCTCGCGGCCCACGCCGGAGGTCTTGTAGCCGCCGAAGGGTGCGCGCAGCTCGCGCATCATCGGCGTGTTGACCCAGACCACGCCGGAGCGCAGGCTCGGGGTCGTCGCCATGACCGTCGGCAGGTGATCCGACCAGACATAGCTGACCAGCCCGAAGGCCGTGTCATTGGCGATCGCCACGGCCTCGTCCGCCGTGTCGAAGGGAATGAAGGTGGCGAAGGGGCCGAAGATCTCGTCCTGCGCGCAGCGGTCGGCGTTGGAATGCGCCAATACCGCCGTGGGCGAGATGAAGTAGCCCTCGCCCAGATCCTCGCGCCGGGTGCCGCCCACCAGCAGTTGCCCGCCGTCCTCGCGCGCCTTGTCGACGAAGCCCAGCACCCGGTTCATATGCGCCAGCGACGCCAGCGGCCCGACCTCGGTGTCATCGGCCAACGGATCGCCCACGCGGACCTTGGCCGCCCGTTCCCGGAACCGGCCCACGAAATCGTCAAAGACCTTGCGTTCCACCAGCACGCGCGAGCCTGCGAGGCACTGCTGACCGTTGTTGGAGAAGATGCCCTGAAGCGCGCCGTCCAGCGCCCGGTCCTGATCGGCCGAGGCGAAGATGATATTGGCCGACTTGCCGCCCAGCTCCATCGTGCAGGGCACGAGGTTGCGCCCGGCGGAGGACATGATCGCCCGGCCCGTTTCCGTCCCGCCGGTGAAGCTGACGAGATCGACCCCGGGATGGGCCACCAGCGCCGCCCCGGTCACGGCGCCGCGCCCGTTGACGATGTTCAGCACGCCCTCGGGCAGCACCTCCTGCAACAGTTCGACCAGCCGGGCCAGCGCCATGGGCGTCTGCTCGGACGGTTTCAACACGGCAGTGTTGCCAAAGGCCAGGGCGGCGGCGATCTTCATCGTGGCCAGCGCCACCGGCGCGTTCCACGGCGCGATCAGGGCAGCAACGCCCACCGGCTCGCGGGTGACCGTGGTCAGGTAGCCTTCGGTCTGGGTGTAGCTCTGGCCCGCCGACTGGCTGATGTACTCGGCGAAGAAGCGGAAGTTGTAGGCCGCGCGGACCATGTGGCGCGCGCGCAACTCCTTCAGGACGAGGCCCGTGGCCGCGCATTCCAGCCGCGCCAGTTCGTCCACGTTGGCAAGGATCGTCTCGCGGCAGGCCTCCAGCGCCTCGATCCGCTTGGCGGTGCTCAGGCCGGGCCACGGCCCCTTGTCAAAGGCGGCGCGGGCCGCTTCGACCGCGCGGGCGACTGCGGTCTCGTCATCCTCGGTCAGCGTGGCGATCTGCGCGCCGGTGGCCGGGTAGAAGACCGGCAGGTCGATGCCGCCCCCAAGGCTGGCCGTCCCGTTGACGAGGCCGGTGATGCGTTCGGGCGGCTGGATGGGAAGGTCAAAGCTCATGTCAGGTCTTTCATGGCATGTAGGCGCCGCCGTTGATGTGCAGGATCTGGCCCGTGATGTAGCCAGCCGCATCCGACAGCAGGAAGAGAATGGGTTGGGTGATGTCCGCGGGCTGCGCGATGCGGCCCATGGGAATGTTGGCGCCGTAGGCCGTGGTATCGAACCGGCTGGGCGCCTCCTCGTCCGAGCGGCCCGTGCCGCCGGTGAGGAAGGCGGTTTCCACCGCCGAGGGCGCGACGCAGTTAACCCGCACGTCGGGGGCCAGCTCCAGCGCCAGTTGCCTGGTCAGCATGGCGACGCCCGCCTTGGACAACGCATAGGGCCCGTAGCCCGGACGCGCGAAATGGCCAAGGCCCGAGCCGGTCATCACCAGCGCGCCCCCCGGCGCGATGTGGGGCACCAGCGCCTTCGCCGCGAGGAAGGCGGAGTGCAGGTTGCCCTCCATCGCCGCGGCCCAGTCGGCGGCGTCGTGGTCCATCACCGGCAGCGCCTCGGTCACGTAGCCGCAGAGGTTCACCACCCCGGCCAGTTTCGGCAGCTGCGCGGCGGCGGCGGCGAGGCTGCCCTCGCTGGTGGCATCGACGGCGATGCAGGTCACGCCCTCCAACGGGTGAGCCGCGATCGAACGCGGCAGGTCCAGCACGATGGGCGTATAGCCCGCCGCCTGCGCGTCGCGCACCAGTTGGCGCCCGATGCCGCCGCAGCCGCCAAGGATGGCCAGTGCGCGGGTCATGCCAGCTCTGCCATGCGGCGCAGCCCGCTGATCATCGAGGAGCGCAGCAGGAACTCGCGCGCTTTCGCCGGATCGGCCGAAATGCCCTGCAGCCGGCGCAGGTGATTGATACGCTCTTCCGGGTCGGTGGTGTTCATGCGGCGGCGGTTTTCATCCGCCTGTGCAAGGATGTCATCCCGGGCGATGGGTCGGCGCTGCGCCTCGTAGAGGTCGAGCAGCGCGTCGCTCTCGCCCGCCGCGACGGCGGCCAGTTTCTCGGCGAGGTTGAAGGCATCGTGCACGCCGCCGTTCAGCCCCATACCGCCCTTGGGGCTGTTGAGGTGCGCCGCATCCCCGCAAAGGAACATCATCCCCTTGCGGTAGGTCGAGGCGACGCGGCGGTGGACGCGGTAGACCCGCTTCTCTTCGATATCGATATCCCCGGCCTCGGGCACCACGGCGCGGGTCTGAGCGCGGATGGACGCGTCGGAGAGCGCCTCTTCGACCTCCTGACCCTCCTGCGGGTGCAGGGAGACACGCCAGAGATCGGGCAGACGCAGCAGCGAGTAGGTGCCGCCCGGCTTCCAGATGTAGTTCACGCCCGACAGCCCTTCGAGGTGCTCTTCGAACGGGAAATGCGTGGTCACGAGGATCGTGCTTTCCGGGTAGGTCGTGCCTTCGAACTCGGCGCCGACGGCCTTGCGCACGAGGCTGCGCGCCCCGTCGCAGCCCACGATGGCCCAGCCACGATACTCTTCGCCATTGGCCACCAGACGCACGCCCGAGGCATCCTGCGACACCTCCGTCACCTCGGCGCCGAACTGCACCGTGCCTTCGGGCAGCAGGGCATGGACGGCGCGGCTCAGCTCGGCCTGACGGCATTGCAGGCGATAGGGGTGATCGGTGTCGTCCTTCAGCACGGCAAGATCGAACTCGGCCTTTTCGCCGGTGGACTGCATGCGGATCTGCCACGTCGGCGTGATGCGCCCCTTGTCGATCAGCTTTTGCGTGATTCCCGCAGGCGCCAGCATGTCCAGCGTCGGCGGATGGAAGGTGGAGGCGCGGAGCTGGTCGGAAATCTCGGCATCTGCCTCGAAAACCTTCACGTCGAGCCCGGCCTCGACCAGACGCCATGCAAGGGTCAGCCCCACCGGCCCTGCGCCCACGATCAGGATTGTCTTCTGCGCCAAGGGCCTCTTTCCTCTATTTTTCGGGCATCCGGCAGGGCCGGCGCCCGTTTGTCATAATGTTATGCCAATAAGCCATTTCATTTGGCCTATAGATATATCATTATGTCAACGATAAAGATGACACCGGCAGACAGCTTCAGCAGGGACAGATCGTGACAGCCCAAAATAGCGCCACCCTCGATCCGGGCTCTCCGGTCCCGCTTTACCAGCAGCTTTATCTCCTGCTGCGCAGCCAGATACATGGCGGCGCCCTGCGGCCCGGCGACAAGATCATGGGCGAGGCAGAGCTCTGCGAGGCCTATGACGTGTCGCGGATCACGGCCAAGCGGGCGCTCAACGAACTGGCCGATACCGGGCTGGTGATCCGCAAGCGCGGCAGCGGTACGCGGGTGACCGACCGGCTGCCGCCGCAACCGCTGAAGGCCAGTATCGACGGCCTGCTGGAAAAGGTCGGCGAGATGGGGCGCAACACCTCCGTGCGCGTCCTCTCCTCGGCCCTGATGCCCGCCCCGCCTGAAATCCGCGCGGCGCTGAACCTGCCCGAGGGCGCGCGAGCGCTGCAATCGCGCCGCGTCCGCTCGCTGAACGATCAGAGCGTCTCCTTCCTCGAGGCCTGGATCCCCGAAGACGTGGCCGAAGGCGCCGCGCTTGAGGCCGAAAGCCCGACGCCCATGCTGCTGCAGCTGGAGCGCGCGGGCATTTCCGTCAGCTCGGCCACCCAGACGATCACCGCCACGCTGGCCGATGCGCTCAGTGCCGCCGCGCTGGACGTGCCGATGGGCGCCCCGCTCATCGACACGCGGCGCGTCGTCTTCGATGCGCAGGACCGCGCGGTGGAATTCATCCGGGTGCTCTACCGGCCCGAGCTCTACCAGATCGAAGTGGCGATGCGCCGGGTGCAGGGCGACAACGGCGCCGCCTGGGTGCCCCGCCCCACCGGACGCCCCGAAGGCCGCCCCGACCGACCGGGCGCGCCCGCGACCAAGGCCCCTAAGACGCCATAACCGGTCCGCGCCGGGGGCGTCGCGGCTTCCGGGCGCAGCGCCACAACGCGCGGCCACGAAAAACGCCTCTCCCAACAAGGATCCCGACCATGAGCCACCCCATCGACCCGGCCCGCACCGCCGTGCTGACCATCGATCTGCAGAACGATTTCCTCCATCCCGAGGGGGCCTATGGCCGCGGCGGTCAGAGCGCGCCCGAGATCGCCGCCCTGCCGGACAAGGTGAAACCGGTGATCGACGCGCTGCGGGCCAAGGGGGGCAGCTATGTCTCGGCCCAGTTCACGCTGGTGCCGCACCACGGGCGCGAGCCGCTGATCGCCCCGCACCTGAAGGAATTGCGCCCCTTCCTCGGCCGGGGCGATTTCGAGCCGGGCAGCTTTGGTCATGACCTCGTCGACAGCCTCAAGCCCGCCGATTTCACGGTGGAGAAGATCAACTACTCCGCCTTCTACCAGACCCGGCTGGAATACGTGCTGAAGGCCATCGGGGTGGACACGCTGATCGTCGGCGGGATCGTCACCAACGGCGGCGTCGCCTCGACCCTGCGCGACGCGCACCTGCGCGGCATCCACACGGTGCTGCTCTCGGACGGCTGCGCGGCCTTCTCGCAGAAGGTCCATGACGCGACGCTGGTCTCGCTGGGGTCGGTCACCGACGTGATGACCTGCGCCGAGGCGGTGGAGAAGATCGCCGCCGCCTGACACCGCCGGCGAAGGCCCGGGCCCTGCGCGGGGCCCCGGCCCGCCGCGGGAAAGCCCCTAGATCGGGCCGCCGGGAAGGGCGCCCTGCCCCCAGGATGCGGATTGCCAAAACCCCGCGCCCTGCCTAGCGTCCCGGCCATGAGCCAAGCCCCCACCCAGACCGAAGACCGCCCGCTGCTCGGCATCCTGCTGATGCTGGGCTTCTGCATCACTGCGCCGCTCGGCGATGCACTTGCCAAGATCCTCGGGGCCTATGCGCCGCTCTGGCCGCTGGTCTTCCTGCGGTTCTTCCTGCAGGCGATCCTGCTGACGCCCGTGGTGCTGATCACCGGGCGCGACTGGCGCTATCGCCGGCAGTTGCTCAAGCTTTCGGTGTTGCGGACCCTGCTGCATATCGCGGGCATCACCATGATGTTCATCGCGCTGCGCTACATGCCGCTGGCCGACACGATCGCGATCGCCTTCGTCATGCCCTTCATCCTGCTGCTGCTCGGCAAGGTCTTCCTGAACGAGGAAGTCGGCCCGCGCCGCCTGATCGCCTGCGCCGTGGGCTTTGCCGGCACGCTGCTGGTGATCCAGCCCAGCTTTGCCGAGGTCGGGCTGATCGCCCTGCTGCCGCTGGGGGTGGCGGTGAGCTTTGCGCTCTTCATGCTGGTGACCCGGCAGGTGGCGAAACAGACGGATGCCGTGACGCTGCAGGTCGTCTCGGGCTGGATTGCCTGCCTCGTGACGCTGCCGCCGGTGCTGGCGGGCAACCTCTTCGGGATCGAGGCGCTTGCGATGCCGATGCCCGAGGCGGGAACCGCCGGGCTGATCCTGCTGCTGGGTCTGCTGGGCACCGGTGGGCACCTGCTGATGACCGGCTCGCTGAAATTCGCCCCCGCGGCGACGCTGGCGCCGATGCAGTATCTCGAGATCCCGATGGCCACGCTCTACGGGCTGATCCTGTTCAGCGACCTGCCGGATGGGCTGGCGGCCCTCGGAATCGCGATCACCGTGGGGGCCGGTCTCTACGTCATCTGGCGGGAGCGGGCCATCGCGCGGGCGCGGCCATCAGCGCCCGGGCCGATCCCGCCAGCGCCGCCCGCGGCCTGATCAGCAGCATCAGCGGCGCGTCGACCTCGATCACCACGCGGTCCGCCGTCACCCGGTTCGAGGTGCCACCCCGCCCGGCGGGCGTCATGGCGATGCCGTCGATGGGCCACTCCAGCCCCTCGGAGCGGCCCATTACCGGCCCCAGTGGAAACAGTGACAGGAACTCGCCCGGCGTCGCCTGCAGCTCGATCCGCGGCGGCATCAGGCAGACGCAGTCCTCGGGCCCGGCCAGCAGGCAGCGCCGGTCCGCGTGGCGCGCCAGCACGGTAAACGCGGCCAGCTGGTGATCCATCCGCGCGCCGTGGAATCCGGCGCCGATGATCAGCGGCGCAGCGATGCTGCGCAGCGCCTTGTCGAAGTCCGTGGTCTCCTGCTCGGTGATTCCGTGAATCGATCCCGGCGGAATTGCGGCACGTCCGGCGGCACTTAGACTGTCCATGTCGCCGATGACCGCCTGCGGCACGATCCCGTGGGCCAGCGCCACATCGGCCCCGCCATCGGCGGCCGCCACGGGGCCACAGAGCGCCAGAACAGCGTTAACCACTTCTTTTTCGGCACCGGCGCCGCCGAAAAGGGCGACGGGCCGGTCAGAGGTCACGATCACGTTGGGCATGGCCCTTCCTGCCCTCAATGGACTCGAAACACAATATCGTCACAAAATGACACCGGATGCACCATAGATTCGGGCAGGTTGGACAGCATTGTCCTCGCTATCGAAACCGGACGTAGAAGTCGCGGATTGTTCCAAGAAACGCATTAGAAGCGAGATTGAACAGTGGTAGAGTCGAACAAGATCCTCACGGTGTCCTATGGCACGTTCTCTTGCACCCTCGAGGGGTTTGACGACGCCTTCGACATGATGAAGTCCATCGCGGAATACTTCCGCGATCTGGCGGCCGATGACCGCTACTTCGGTGCCGAACCCCCGACCCCCGACCCCGAGCTGATCGCCCGCATCGCGGCCCGTGACGGCCACCGCGTCGAGGCCCGCGCCCAGGAAGGCGGCATCCTGCTGCGTCCGGGTCTGGCCGCCGCACCTGCCGCCGCCGCTCCCATGGCGCAGGCCGTCGCCGAGGATGTCGCGGAAGAGGCCGTTCAGGCGGCGCCCGTCAAATCCGCCCCTGCCCAATCCGCCCCCGCCCAATCTGCCCCCGCAACGCCGGTCGCCGAAGCCCCCGAGGCAGAGGAAGAGGCCGCAGAGGTCGCCGTCGAGGAGATCGCAGAGGTCGAGATCCCGCTGCAGGATGCCCCCGTGGTTGCCGAGGCGGAGGAGCTGGAGGCCGAAGCGGAAGAGCTTGAAGCGACCGACCTTGAAGCGGACGTGGCCGAGGACACCGCCGAAGAGGAAAGCCTCCTGAGCGCCGCCATCGAGGACGCGCTGAACGAGAGCACCGACAACCTCTGGGATGACGCCCTGGCCCATCCCGCGGAGGAGGACACCGACGCCGACGAAGAGGCCGTCCTGTCCTACTTCGACGACGAGGATGATGCCGAGGAAGAAAACCTCCTCGCCGAGGCCGTGGCCGACACGCCCGCCGCCCCCGCCATGGACAATTCCGTCGCCGCCAAGCTGCAGCGCATCCGCGCCGTCGTCTCGCGCCAGCCGGCCGAGATCGTCGACGCAGACGCCTTCTTCGAGGACGAGGACGCCGGGGTCGAGACCGCCGAGATCGACATCGCCGCTCTGCACGCTGTCGAGGAGACGGACTTCGTCGCCGAGGACGAGGCCGATGACGCGGAGATGGCGTTCGACGCGGAGGACGAAGACGAGGACACCCTTGTCGAGGACGCCTTCGACGCCGAGGCCTACGAAGAGGTCGAAGCCGAGGCGGACTACGAGGAAGACGTGGCCTTTGCCGAGGAGGCCCCCGCACCGGCGGAAGAGCCCGCGACCGGTTGGGCCCGCGTGATGAAGGTCAAGCGCTCCGATCTGGAAGGCGGCCCGCGCCCCGCCGCACGCTCGCTCGCCTCCGTGGTGAAGGACGACGCCGCGACGCCCCTGCGCACCCCGGCAGCCGCTGCCCCTGTGGCCGCAGCAGCTGACGAGATCGAAGAGACCGAGATCGAGATGACCGCCACGCCGGACACCCTCGACATGGTCGATGAGCCCGAAGCCGTCGAGGTCGAGATGGTCGAGGCGCCCGACACCTTCGAGGATGCAGCAGAGATCGATGACGCCTCCGACGCCATCGAGATGTCTGACGCTGCCCCCGCGCTGGAGCAGGACGAGAGCTTCGGGGAGGAGGCCTACGAGGCCGCCTACGCCGAGGACGACACCTACGAGGACGAGGATTTCGACGGCTACGACGCCGACGAGAGCTCGTTGTCCTCCGAGGATGAGGCGGACCTGCGGGCGGCCCTGCGCGACATCCACGAGGACTCGATCAGCGCCACCGCCGAGGCGGATGACCTGACCGCGCATGACACCGATGACCTCTCCGACGAGGAGGACGATCTGATCGCCCAGGCCGAGGTCGACGTCGCAGAGGAAGAAATGGACGAGATCACCGCAGAGGCCTTCGACGAGGCAGAGGCCATCTCCGCGGAAGAGGAGACCTTCGAGGAGGAGGCGCCCTACGTTCTGGAACCCGCAGCCCTCGCCGAGGCGCGCGTCGAGGAAGACGCCACCGCAGAGGAGGCCTTTGAGGACGAGAGCCTCGCAGAGGATGAAGCTGCCGATGAGGCCGCCTATGAGGCCGACGACGAAACCGTCGCGGAGGTCGACGTTGCGGAAGAGGACGAGGCTGCTGTCGAAGAGGCTGCCCCGGTGTCCCCGCGCCGCCCGGTTCTGGCCCGCCGCGCCCGCCTGAACGAAGCCGCCACAGAAGGCGACATGGACCGTATCCTCGCCGAGACCAACAACCAGCTGGGCGAGAGCGAAGGCAACCGTCGCCGCAGCGCGATCGCCCACCTGCGCGCCGCCGTGGCCGCGACCCGCGCCGAGAAACAGGCCGGTTCCGAACTTGGCGCCGCGCCCAAGAAGACCGATGCCTACCGCGAGGACCTGGCCCAGGTCGTGCGCCCCCGCCGCGCCCGCCCCTCCGGCCAGACGCCCACGCGCCGCGCCGAGGACCGTCCCGCCCCGCTGAAGCTGGTGGCCGAGCAGCGCATCGACACCACCGACGTCAGCCAGATGGCCCCGGTGCGTCCGCGCCGCGTGACCATGGCCGACCTCGCCCGCCGGGTCGAGGATGACAACGAGGCAGAGCCCCGCGGCGATGTCGCCGCAAGCGCCGCCGAGGCCGGCTCCTTCTCGGAGTTCGCCGAAAGCATGGGCGCCGTGGCCCTGCCCGACGTGCTGGAGGCCGCGGCGTCCTACCTCTCCTTCGTGGAAGGGCGCGATCAGTTCTCGCGGCCGCAGCTGATGACCAAGGTCCGCCAGCTGGAGATGGAAGGCTTCTCGCGCGAGGACGGGCTGCGCTCCTTCGGGCAACTGCTGCGCGAAGGCAAGATCCGCAAGGTCAAGGGTGGCCGGTTCACGGTCTCCGACCGGATCAGCTTCCGCCCCGATCAACGCGCCGCGGGCTGATCTGCCCGCAGGCCCCGGCCCCGCTCAGGTCCCGGACACGGTTCCCAGACACGAAAGGGCGCGTCCTGCCGGGCGCGCCCTTTCGTTTGGGGTCTCCCCGGGGCCCGGTCCCGGGCTCCAGCCGATGCGGGGGCACGGCCAGTCACGTGGTTGTCTCGCGCAGAGGGGCAGAGCCCCGCTGACCGCAGGGTGCTCAGGGCTCAGCCGAAGACCGGTGCGCGCCCGGCCATGTTCGCGGCGACCACCTCGCGCTGATCCTTGCCACCGATGAGGCCGACCTGCGCGCGGCTCTCCTCAAGCAGCACTTCCTCCATCCCGGCCCCGCCCTCGGCGTGGCCGATCAGCGCCTTGGCCGCGCGGATCGCGGTGGGGCTGCGCCCGGCGATGCCCGTGGCCATGGTGCGGGCGGCGGCCAGCGGATCCTCGGCCAGTTCGGTCACCAACCCCATGGCGAGGCCCTGCTCTGCGGTCACCGGATCGGCGGTGTAGGTCAGGCGGCGGATCACGTCCGAGCGGCAGAGCCGCGGCAGCAGGACCATGCCGCCCATGTCGGGCACGAGGCCCCATTTCATCTCCATCACCGCGAGCTTGCAGGCGGGATGGGCGATGCGGATGTCCGCGCCGAGCGCCAGCTGGAAGCCCGCCCCGAAGGCTACGCCCTGCAGCGCCGCGATCACCGGCACCGGCATCTCGTGCCAGACCATCGCCACCCGCTGCATCAGGTTCGAGGCGCCATGGCTGCGCGGCATCAGCCAGTCGGAGCTGTCCCGCATCAGAGCCGCCCCGAAGGAGGCCACGTCGAGCCCGGCACAGAAGGCCCGCCCCTCGCCCGAGAGCACCACGGCGCGGATGTCGCCCCGCGGCAGCAGCGCCTCGCCGGCCTCGACGATGGCCTCCGCCATGGCGTTGTCGACGGCATTCATCTTGTCGCCCCGGGTCAGGGTGACATGGGCGACGTGATCGGTGATCTCGACGGAAACGCGGGGCATCTGGGTCCTCCTCCTGATGGCGCCTGATGGCCGGAGCCTGTCACGCGCCCCGCCGGGCGGTCCACCGGGACGTCACGGCAGAACGGTTTGTTGCAGAATGTGAACATAGCAGGAGAAGAATCTGCTTGCCCGGAACGGAGCTTCGGGCGTATCGCGCCTGCCATGTCTGGACCCCGCTATACCGATCTGGTCTCCGCCCTGCCCGCCTCCGTGCCCTTCGTCGGCCCCGAGGAGATGGAACGCCTGCGCGGCGCGCCCTTCACCGCCCGTCTGGGCGCGAACGAGAACGTCTTCGGCCCCTCGCCCAAGGCGATTGCCGCGATGCAGGCGACCTCGGGCGAGATCTGGATGTACGGCGATCCGCTGTCCTGGGAGCTGCGGCAGGCGCTGGCCGCGCACCATGGGTGCGGGATCGAGAACATCGTCGTGGGCGAAGGCATCGACGCGCTGCTGGGGTACCTTGTGCGGCTGCTGGTGGGCCCGGGCGACATGGTGGTGACCTCGCAGGGCGCCTATCCGACCTTCAACTACCACGTCACCGGCTTTGGCGGGACGCTGGAAATGGTGCCCTACCTGGGCGACAGCGAAGACCTGCGCGCCCTGATCGCACGCGGCGCCGAGGTGAAGGCCAAGCTGGTCTATTTCGCCAACCCCGACAACCCGATGGGCAGCTACCTGCCCGGCGCGGAGATTGCCGAGGCACTGGCCGCCCTGCCCGAGGACACGCTGCTGATCCTCGACGAGGCCTATGGCGAATTCGCCCCCGAGGACGCCGCCCTGCCCCTGCCGATCGACGATCCGCGGGTGATCCGGATGCGCACCTTCTCCAAGGCCTATGGCATGGCAGGCGCCCGGGTGGGCTATGCGCTTGGCGCGGCGGAGCTGATCCGCAGCTTCGACAAGATCCGCAACCACTTCGGCATGAACCGCGCCGCGCAGGCCGGGGCTCTTGCGGCCCTTCAGGATGCAGACTGGCTGGCGCAGACCCGCGCCGCCGTCGCCGCGTCGCGGGAACGGATCGGCGAGATCGCGGCCGCGAACGGGCTGAGCGCCCTGCCCTCGGCCACCAACTTCGTCGCCGTGGACTGCGGCGCGGACGGGGCCTTTGCCAAGGCCGTGCTGGACGCGCTGGTGGCGCAGGGGGTGTTCGTGCGGATGCCCTTCGTGGCGCCGCAGAACCGCTGCATCCGGATTTCCTGCGGCACGCCCGCTCAGATGGACCTGCTGGCCGAGGCCCTGCCCGGCGCGCTGGACGCCGCGCGCCATGCGCGGGCCGCAGAACGGACCTGAGCAATCAGCGCAGCCCCGGCGCTTGATCCGGGGCCGTCTGCGGGCTTCAATCGGGCTCTCCCCGCGAAAGTCCGACCATGCACGATTCCTCCCCCGATTCCTCTCACGTCTCCGCCCCCGATTACACCACCGCGACCCTCTGGATGGGGTTCATCAACCTGCTCTGGATCCTCGGCGTCATCTCTGCGCTCTGGGGCCTGCCGGGGCTGCTGCTGGCCGGGCTGGGGCTGAACCACCTCATCACCCTGCTGGACCGCCGCCGGTCCGCGCGCGGCTGAGGCCTGCGACACCAAGAATTTTCGAAAATTCTTGGGAAAAGTCTTCGAAGACTTTTCTACGCATGGTGTGTGTCGGGCGCACCCTCGCGGGTGTCTCCGGAAAATGCGCATTTTCCGGTCCGGAATTTTGCAAAATTCCGGGGGGCTCTGCCCCCTTGCGCCGCGGGCGGCGCAATTCCCCCGGAGTATTTCGGGAAAGATGAAGGGGGGCGGCGTGCCCCCCTCCCTGGGGTCAGCCGGCGGCGATGACCTTGGCGGCGGCGCTCAGCGCGCCTGTGCCGTGGGGGATGTCGAGCGCGGTGAGACCGGCCTCGATCGTGCCCAGCGTGCCCAGCATGACATGGGCGTTCAGGTGCCCCATGTGGCCGATGCGGAAGAAGCCCGCCGCCTCGGCGCTGCCGCGCGGTGCCATGCCCAGACCGATGCCCAGCGTCAGGCCCGCCTCCTCCGCGCACCATTTGCGCAGCCGTTCTCCATTGTCACCGCCGAGCGACAGTGCCGTCACCGCGCGGGACCGGTGCGCGGGATCCGCCACATTCATGGCCAGCGGGCCGCCCTGGCCCCAGGCATCGCAGGCGGCCCAGAGGGCGCGGGCAAGGCTGTCGTGGCGGGCCCAGACGTTCTCGATCCCCTCGCCATGCATGATGTCGAGCGCGGCGCGCAGGCCGAAGAGGTGGTGGGTGGGCGAGGTGCCGCCAAAGTACTCGGCCACGTAGGACGGCTCGGAGCGCGGTTTCCAGTCCCAGTAGAGCGACACGCGCTCGACCGTCTCGCGCGCTGCCTTGGCCTTGGGGCCGAAGAAGACGAAGCCGAGCCCCGGGGGCACCATCAGGCCCTTCTGGGACCCGGTGATCGCGATATCCACGCCCCAGGCGTCCATCTCGAAGCGGTCGCAGCCCATGGAGGCAATGCAATCGGCCATCAGCAGCGCCGGGTGGCCGGCGGCGTCGATGGCGGCGCGGACCGAGGGCACATCGTTCAGGATCGAGGTGGCGGTGTCTACGTGGTTCACCAGCACGGCCTTGATCTCGTGGTTGGTGTCTGCGCGCAGCGCGTCCTCGATCTTCTGGGCATCGAGCGGAGACTTGAGCCCGAAGTCGAGCACCTGCACATCGGCCCCCACGCCCGCGGCCTGCCCGGCCCAGCCGTGACCAAAGCGCCCGGTGGCCGCCACCAGAACCTTGTCACCGGGGTTGATGACGTTGCAGAGCGAGGCCTCCCAGACCGCGTGACCGTTGCCGATATAGATCGTTGCCGCATGTTCCGTGCGCGCCACCTTGCGCAGGTCGGGGATCAGCCCTTCGACGAGAGTGACGATATCACCTTCGTAGATATTGGGCGCGGCACGGTGCATGGCCTGCAACACCGCATCGGGCATGATCGAGGGGCCCGGAATGGCAAGATGCGTGCGGCCGTTGGCAAGAGACATTTCAACCTCGTGGAAATCATGGAGCGCGGACACCATTAGCCCGATGAAGCGCCGCGTCAATCGCCCGCGCCATGCTTGCCATGCAGGGAAGCCTTGCTTAGATGGTTGCGGCCCTTCAGCGGGCAGAAGCAGCCACGGGACTCCACATGAACCCCTTCGCCAGATTTCAACGCTGGGAGAAGGAGCTGCGACGCTCCTACAACACCGACCTGTCGACGCCGGAAAACCGCCGCAGGGCAGAGATCTACAACCTCTGGTTCGATCATGCCGTCCTGCGCTGCGTCTGGACCAACTTCTTCCAGATTTCACCGGGCGTCTGGCGGTCGAACCACCCGACGCGGAAGCGGTTCGCGAAGATGAAGGCCATGGGGATCCGTACGGTGCTGAACCTGCGCGGCTCCGGCACCCAGGCGCATTACCTGACCGAGGCCGAAACCTGCGAGCAGCTCGGCCTGAAGCTTATCTCGACCCGGCTCTATGCCCGCAAGGCCGCCTCCCGCACCGAGCTGCTGGCCCTGATCGCCGCGCTCCGGGAGATCGAGCCGCCCTTCGTGATGCATTGCAAATCGGGCGCAGACCGCGCAGGCTTTGCCTCGGCGGTCTACCTCATGGTGGTCGAGGGCCGCCCCGTGGAAGAGGCGCGCCGGATGCTGTCGGTGAAATACGTCCACTTCCGCTGGACCAAGACCGGCGTGCTGGACCACATCCTCGACCTCTACGCCGCGCGCAACGCGCATCGCGCGATCAGCTTCGAGGAGTGGGTCGCCACCGAATATGATCAGGAGGCAGCTCAGGCCTCCTTCGAGAAAGCGCCGAAGAAGCTGTTCTGATGGCCGAGACCGAAACACCCCCGCCTGCCCCGCCCGCCGGGAAGACACCGGACAGGACGCCAGCGCCGCCTGCCTCCACGGCCTCCGCAGCGCCGCCAACCCTTGCGGTGGACCATGGCAAGGGGCTGCTGACGTGGCTCTGGCAGGGCTACCTGCGCCACCACATCCTGCTGCTCGTTCTCGCGGTGATCTTCATGGGGCTGGAGGGCTCCATGCTGGGCGCGCTCAGCTGGATGATGAAGCCGATGTTCGACGAGGTCTTCCTCGACGGGAACACCGGTGCGATGACCGGCGTGGCACTGGCGATCCTCGCGATCTTCCTGACCCGGGCCGTGGCCTCGGTCGCGCAGAAGGGCCTGCTGGCGACGATCTCGCAGAAATCCTCGGCCAAGATGCGGCGCGATCTGCTCGACGGGCTGATGACGCAGGACGGCTCCTTCCATCAGAGCCACCCGCCTGGCTTCCTGATCCAGCGGGTGCAGAGCGACGTGCAGCAGATCAACAACGTCTGGTCCTCGGTGCTGACCGGGGCGGGACGTGACGCGGTGGCGCTGGTGATCCTGATGGGCGTGGCCGTCTCGGTCGACTGGCGCTGGACCCTGATCGCCTGCATCGGCGCGCCGGTCATGGTGGCCCCCTCGGCGGTGGTGCAGAAGTTCGTGCGCCGCCGGGCGCGGGAGGCGCGCGATCTGGGTGCCAAGCTGGCCACCCGGCTGGACGAGGTGTTCCACGGCGTCGTGCCGGTAAAGCTGAACCGGCTGGAACGCTACCAGTCCGAACGCTACGGCGCGCTGACCGATCAGCTGGTGCGGGCCGAGGTGCGCGCCACGCTTGGGGCCGCCTCGATCCCCGGGCTGATCGACATCATGGCCGGCGTCGGCTTCGTCGGCGTGCTGATCTTCGGCGGCGGAGAGATCATCGCGGGCGAGAAGACTGTGGGCCAGTTCATGTCCTTCTTCACCGCCATCGGTTTTGCCTTCGAGCCGCTGCGCCGCCTCGGGGCCGTCAGCGGCCAGTGGCAGGTGGCCGCCGCCGCCATGGAGCGGCTGCGCGAACTGCTGGAGACAAAGCCCTCCATCGTCTCGCCCGCCAAGCCGGTGCCCGCCCCCACGGGCGTGCCGGGCGTGGTGCTGGATGACGTTCGCCTCTCCTACGGTGAAACCGAGGTGCTGCGCGGCGCGAGCTTTACCGCCGAACCGGGCCAGACCACGGCGTTGGTCGGGGCCTCGGGCGCGGGGAAATCGACGATCTTCAACCTGCTCACGCGGTTGGTGGACCCGGCCTCGGGCAAGGTGGAGCTGGGCGGCGTGCCGGTTTCGGCGATGGCACTCGGCGATCTGCGTGACCGTTTCTCGGTCGTATCGCAGGATGCCGCGCTCTTCGACGAGACCCTGCGCGAGAACATCCTGCTGGGGCGCACCGATATCTCGGAGGCCCGGCTGAAGGAGGTGCTGGAGGCCGCCCACGTGGCCGATTTCGTGGCCAATCTTCCGCTCGGGCTGGAAACGCCGGTGGGCCCGCGCGGCTCGGCGCTGTCCGGCGGGCAACGGCAGAGGGTGGCGATCGCCCGGGCGTTGCTGCGCGACACGCCGGTGCTGCTGCTGGACGAGGCGACCTCGGCGCTGGATGCGCAGAGCGAGGCCGTGGTGCAGGGCGCGCTGGAGAAGCTGGCCAAGGGCCGGACGACGCTGGTGATCGCGCACCGCCTTTCGACCGTGCGCAGCGCGGACAAGATCGTGGTCATGGACCGCGGGCAGGTGGTGGATCAGGGCCGCCACGAGGAATTGCTGGCGCGCGGTGGCATCTATGCCAAGCTGCATGACCTGCAGTTCCGCACCGACGGGCCCTCCGCGGATGCCATGGCGCGGGACAAGGCCGCGCGGGCGCGGGCCGCGAAGGAGGCCGCGGGCGACCGGGCCGAGGCAGGGTTCTGGCGCCGGCTGGCGACGGGCGTCTTCGGACGACGCGGCTGATCGACGGCGGTCAGCCCGTCACGCGGATCTCCGCAGGCAGGCTGCCCGTGCCCCGCACCCGGCGAAAGAGCCCGGCCATGGGATCGCCGCCGCCGGGCACGCTGGCCTTTTCCACCACGCGGCGGGGTGCCAGCAGGCCCTGAAGCGGCACCGCCCGCCCCGTGAGGCCACTGCGCAGGTTGGCAAGCGATGCCGCGAACCGCACCCCCAGCCCCGGCGCATCCTGCACCATGCGGAAGTGCACGGGCCGCTGCCCGGAGGAGAGGTGATCGGCCACCGGTACCGTCCAGCCCCGCGCCAGCCGCGTCTCGGGCCGCAGGAGGAGCAGCCATTGCCCCTTGGCCTGCGCCACCGCATCGCCAAGCGCCTTCGGCCCGCGCACGGCCTCGCCGCCCATGGCGTCGGCAATCCGAAGGCTGTCGTCCTCGCTCCCCATGTCGGCCACCAGAAGCTCGCGCAGCAGGCCTTCCTCCAGCCCCTCCATGAGCGCGGCACAGCAGCCCGGCAGGCTGCGGGCACTGTTGGCCACGGGAATGATGACACTGATGGCTGCTGGCATGGTCGGCCCCTGTTGTCCCTGCGCCCCAACCCTATATTACGGTGCCAAGCAGGAAAGGAAGACGACATGACGCGCAGCATCCTCCGCCTCACCGGACCCGAGACCCGGGACTTCCTTCAGGGGCTGGTCACCAATGACATCGCGGGGCTCGACCGGGGCGCGGTCTATGCCGCGCTGCTGACGCCGCAGGGCAAGTACCTCGCGGATTTCTTCCTCGTGGCGCAGGGCGAGGCCGTGCTGCTGGACGTGGAGGCCACGCTGGCCCCCGGCCTGCTACAGCGGCTGAAGATGTACAAACTGCGCGCCAAGGTCGAGATCGAGGAGACCGACCTGCAGGTGAAACGCGGCACCGGCCCGGCCCCCGAGGGCGCAGTGGCCGATCCCCGGCATGACGCGCTCGGCTGGCGGCTCTACGGTGCCGAGGGCGGCGATGACGGCAGCGACTGGGACGCGATCCGCGTGGCCCATTGCATCCCCGAAACCGGGATCGAACTGACGCCGGAGAGCTATATCCTCGAAAACGGTTTCGAGCGGCTGCACGGCGTCGACTTCCGCAAGGGCTGCTACGTGGGCCAGGAGGTCACCGCGCGGATGAAGCACAAGACGGAACTGCGCAAGGGCCTGGCCCTGGTGACCGTCGAGGGCCCCGCCGAGCCGGGGACAGAGATCACCGCGGGCGAGAAGGTGGCCGGCGTCCTGATGACCCGTTCGGGCGACCGCGCCATCGCCTGGCTGCGCTTCGACCGGGCCGAAGGCGAGATGCGGGCGGGCGATGCGACGGTCGCGAAGGCCGAGTGAGGCCCGCAGCCCCTCCCCCATCGGTCACGTCTGCGTGACATGAAAAAGGCCGGGTCGCAGGGACCCGGCCTTTTCGATTCCCGTGACGCAGCGTCAGGCGCGCTCGGAATATTCCATGGTTTCGGTGTTGACGATGATGTCCTCGTCCTGACCGATGAAGGGGGGCACCATGACCTTGACGCCGTTGTCGAGGGTCGCGGGCTTGAAGGAGTTGGCAGCGGTCTGCCCCTTAACCACCGGCTCGGTCTCGACGATCTTGCAGGTGACCTTCTGCGGCAGGGACGCGTTGAGCGCCTCGCTGTCGTAGAATTCCACCACGATGGTCATGCCGTCCTGCAGGAACGGGCGACGCTCGCCCAGAAGATCTGCAGGAAGTTCAATCTGTTCATAGGTTTCCGTGTCCATGAACACCAGCATCCCGTCGGTTTCGTAGAGAAATTGCTGGTCTTTCTGCTCGAGGCGCACGCGCTCGACCTTGTCCGCGGACCGGAAGCGTTCGTTCAGCTTCGAGCCGTTGCGCAGGTTCTTCATCTCGACCTGCGCGAAGGCGCCGCCCTTGCCGGGCTTCACGTGGTCGACCTTCACTGCGGCCCAGAGGCCGCCATTATGCTCCAGCACGTTGCCGGGGCGAATCTCATTGCCGTTGATCTTGGGCATGCCGGATACCGCTGCTCTGGTTGATAGAAAATTCGTGCCTCCTATATATCCGGGCAGAGCCACTGGCAAGGAGACCGGAGATATGCGACGCCCCTCCCGTGCCATGCAAATAAAGCATGACGGACTTGCGTCAGGACGCTATCCGAATCGCATCTAATTCGCCATAAAGCGCGTCGCCCCAGAAGCACAAGAGCAAAAACAAAAGGACGAATCATGAAAGATTTCGTTGACGGCACGGCCTTCAATAATGAACAGGGCAACCGTGCTCGTAAACTGTTCGCAGCCGTTGTACTGGCTGCACTCGACGACGCCATCGCGGATGACAAGAAATACGGCAACGGTCCGGAGCAGATCGCTCGTTGGGCCCGGTCGCGCGATGGTCGGGAAGTTCTAAGCTGCGCCGGCATCGATCCGAACGAACGGGTCGTGTCCGGTCTGATGGAATTCGTGTCCAAGGGTGTCCGCACCTCCGTCGCCCTCTCGCGCGAGGAAAGCGAACGCCGGCACGCCGCCGAGCAGGCCGAAGCGGCCTGATCCGAACAGACGAAGAGCCCTCCAACAAAGACGCGCCCCCAAGCGGGGCGCGTTTTTTCTTGGCCATCATGCTTTGCCCGGATCGCCCCTGAGCCTGCCCCGGGAATAGCCCCCCCGGAACAGTCCCCGGGATTTCCCCCCTGAAATTGCCATTGCACCGCGCCCCCTGCCCCGCCAAGACGGGCGGCAGGAGGATTGCCATGGCCCGCGCACTCATGATCCAGGGAACCGGCTCCAACGCCGGCAAGTCGATGATCGTCGCGGGGCTCGCCCGGGCCTTCGCGAACCGTGGGCTGCGGGTGCGCCCCTTCAAGCCGCAGAACATGTCAAACAACGCCGCCGTGACCCCCGAGGGCGGCGAGATCGGCCGCGCACAGGCGCTGCAGGCCCGGGCGGCGCGGGTCGCGCCCCATGTCGACATGAACCCCGTCCTCCTGAAACCCGAGAGCGAGACCGGCGCGCAGATCGTCCTGCGCGGGCAGCGTCTGGCCCATTGGGAGGCGCGGCAGTTCACCGGCAGGCGGCAGAGCCTGCTTCCCCAGGTGCTGGAGAGCTTTCACCGGCTCGCGGCACAGGCCGACCTCGTGGTGGTCGAGGGCGCGGGCAGCCCGGCGGAGGTGAACCTGCGCGCGGGTGACATCGCCAACATGGGCTTTGCCCGGGCCGCCGGGGTGCCGGTGATCCTCATGGGGGACATCGACCGGGGTGGCGTCATCGCGCAGCTGGTGGGCACCCAGGCGGTTCTGGCGCCCGAGGACGCGGCGATGATCGCGAGCTTCGCGGTGAACAAGTTCCGGGGCGATCCGCGGCTCTTCGACGGCGGGCTGCGGGTGGTGGAAGAGGCCACGGGCTGGCCCTCCCTCGGCGTCGTCCCGTGGTTCGAGCCGGCCTGGAGGCTGCCGGCGGAGGATGTGCTGGACCTCGTCCAGCGGCCGGGCGGCGCGGTGAAGATCGCCGTGCCCTGCCTGCCCCGGATCGCCAACTTCGATGATCTCGACCCGCTGGTTGCCGAACCCGGGGTCGAGGTGCAGCTGATCCGCCGGGGCCAGCCCCTGCCCGGCGATGCAGCGCTCGTGCTGATCCCCGGCAGCAAGTCCACCATTGCCGATCTCGCCGCCTTCCGGGCCGAGGGCTGGGACATCGACCTTGCCGCCCATGTGCGGCGCGGCGGGCATGTGCTGGGGCTCTGTGGCGGCTACCAGATGCTCGGGCGGCAGGTCTCGGACCCGGAGGGGCTGGAGGGCGCGCCGTCCAGCGTCGAGGGGCTGGGTCTGCTTGATGTGGAGACGGTCATGCGACCGGCCAAGCGGCTGGGGTTGGTGCAGGCGCACCATCCCGAGAGCGACACGGCGCTCGATGGCTACGAGATTCACCTCGGCGAGACTACGGGCCCCGATTGCGGGCGGGCGTGGCTTTCGGTCGGCGCGCGGGCCGAAGGGGCCAGCAGCGCCTCGGGCCAGGTGCGCGGCAGCTACCTGCACGGGCTCTTTGCCGCCGATGGCTTCCGCGCGGCCTACCTCGCCGGGATCGGTGCCGCGTCGCAGCCGGGCTACGAGACCGGGGTGGAGGACACGTTGGATGCGCTCGCCGCACATCTGGAGGCGCATCTGGACCTCGACCACCTCTGGACCCTCGCGCGGGAGATGCCGACCGGCTGAAGGCGCACGCAGCGCCAGAGAGGCCGCCCGCGAAGGCCGGAACGCCCCTTCGCCGCGCGACCGGAAGACAGGAGGAGGTCTGCCCGCTGACAGCGGGAGACCGACGCGGCGGCAAGGTCTACGCAACTGGGGACGGTGCAAGGTCAGGCCGACGGTGGCCCGGAACAAACCGCGCGGCTCGAGCTGGCTCTGGCCAAGCTAAGGCGGAGTGCTCAGACCGGCTGAGCGCCATGATCGCCACGTTGGGCTGGCTGGGCGTGTGTGGTCCGGATCGGCCCGGATCGCATCGTACCGGATGGCGCCGGGCCAGAGCCACAACCGATGCAAAGCCACAGTTGGGCGGGCCACGCCGCAACCGGGCGCCCCGCCTAAAGATCGCCCTGCCTAGAGATAAGGTCCGGTCAGATCAGGTCCTGCGAGATCAGCGCACGGTGGATCTCGCGGCGCACCAGCTTGCGCACATTGCGGGTGATCCGCTCACCGAGCGCGCCCTGAAGCTCCTGTCGGACGATCTCGCTCACCAACTCCCGCAGTTCCTCTCGGTCGATGGCACCGCTCAGCAGGGGCGCGGCGTCAGGGGCCTCTGCCACCTCGCGTGAAACGGGGGCGTGGGCGTGGTCCAGCCCCCCTTCCACCGCATCGACGGTGGCGCTGTAGGCCGCGGCAAAGGCCGCGGCGGCGGCCTGATCCCCGATCGCGCGGGTCAGCCCGTCGTCGGCGTCCTGCCAGTCATCCTCGCTGTCGAGCGCCTCCGCGGAGCCCTGCGCCATGGCCGCCTCGGGGATCACGTCTTCCCAGGCGTCATCCTCTGCCTCGGCGTCGTCCTCGACCTCCGCATCCCACTGCACGATCTCGGCCTCGAAGACTGTCTCCTCGGTGACCTCGATGAAGGGCGCCTCGACCTCGTCGGCCTCATCCTCGGCCGCCCGCTTCGCCGCGGCCTCGCGGGCCGCTTCTGCCAGCACTTCGTCCGGATCGAACTGGCCGCTCCACGGCAGTACATCCTCTTCGGCGCCCTCTTCGGTGCCGTCGGGCTCCCACTCGTCGTCCCGATGGGCGACCGCGGCTTCGAGCTCGGCAATCCGGGACTCGAGCGAGCCGTCGCGCGCCGGGGCACGTGCGGCGACCGAAAGCACCTCGGCGGCGCTCTCATCGTCTTCGCGCAGGGCGGTGTTGCCGTCCCAGAAATCCTCGTAGCCGTCTGCCCCGTAGTCGTCGGCGTAGTCTTCCTCGGCCACGTAGCTGTCGGCCTCGGCGGAATGGTCTTCCAGCTCCGCCTCGACGGCTTGTGCGGCCTCCGGTTGCCCGGGCTCAGGCTGAACGACCTCAGGTTGGACGGGCGCGGCGCGGCGCGCGGCCTGCGGCACGGAGGCGAGCGGCGCCACGGTGGCCGACAGACGGCGCAGTTCTTCCTGCGCCCGCTGCAGCGGGTCCTTTGCCTCTGTCACCTTGTCCTGCGTCACGGCATCGAGCGCCGAGCGCGCGGCACTGAGCAGCGACATGATATCGGTGACCACCGCCTCTTCGGCAGCATGGGCCGACTGTGCGTCGTCGGCACCATCTGCATCCGGTTCGGCGCTCAGATCGGATGCGACAGGCGCAGGCTCCGGCTTGGCCGGGGGCGCCTTGGCGGCGGCCTCCCCGCCGAGACGGGGGAACAGTGGCGCCCGGCGGCGCCCGGCCTCGGGCGTCTGGCGACGGGCCGGTTCGGCAGCCTCGGATGCAGGCTGACTGGCGGCAAGCGCGGCTGCGATATCCTCGGCAATATGATCGGCCAGCTGGTCCGCAGAGAAGGCGAAGTGATCCCGGTCGAAGTCCTCGGCGTCCTCCTCGGACGCGGCCACTTTGACACTGCCTTCGGTGTCTGCCTCCGCTTCGGCAAGGGCCGCTTCGAGATCGAAGTCCCCGGCCTCCTCGCCCTCGTCTTCGGCCTGATCCTCGACCCGCAGGGAGGGCGTCAGGAGAAGCCTGTCAGGGGCCTGCTGCGCGCCGGCGGCGACACCCGCTGTGCTTGTAGCGGCGGCCTCCGATTCGCGCTTGGCGGTTTTCGCGGCGGCGGACATCCCCGCCTCTGCCCGGTTGTTTTCGGACACAAGCTTACGGATGGAGGACAGTACGTCCTCAATCTGAAGATTCGTTACGGGATCGGGCATAATTCTCGCACTGCTTTGGGCCTCGCGGTCGAGTGTACCGCGAGGCCCCAGTTCACACAACGGATAGGCGCTGTTTTACTGTTTTCCGATCGAGCGAAGCACGCGATCGAGGCTCCGGCCCTGCGCGGAGATCGCGGCGGGAGCGCCCTTGACCATGTTGTAATAGTCGGTCGGATCGTAGAGCGTGACCGGCAGGTTCAGGTCCTTGGCGGTCAGTTTGCCCATGGCCGAGAGCAGGGCATAGCCGGCGAGACGCTGATTCACCTCGGCCGAGATCTGGTTGGCGCGGGCATCCAGAAGGTCCTGCTCGGAGTCGAGCACTTCCAGCGTGGTCCGTGCGCCGAGCGAAGCTTCCTCGCGGACACCTTCGAAGGCGACCTGCGCGGCGCGCACCGCCTCGGCACTGGCCGAGCGGGAGGAGGCCGTCACGGAGATCTGCGCATAGGCGGAGCCGGCGGATTCGCGGATGTCGTCGCTGACCTGCAGCAGGTTCGCGCGGGCCGCGTCACGGCTCTGCATCGCCTGACGCTGCAGCGAGGCGATCTGGCCGCCGTAGTAGATCGGGCCCGAAACGCTCAGACCGATGGTCGCCGAGTTCGACTTCGCATCGCTGTCGAGGCTGCGCGAGGCCCCCAGCGAGCCGTTCAGCGAGACGGTGGGCGCGACCGAACGGCGCGCGATCTCGACCTGGAGCTCGGCGATGGTGACGGACTTCTGCGCCTGGATCAGCGAGGGGTGCGCCGCGAGGGCCACCTGCACCGCCTGGTCGGAGGAGTTGGGCAGCATCGGCGCGGCATTCACGTTGGCCAGGTTGCCGGGCGCATGGCCGACCACGTTGATGTAGGTCAGGCGCGCGTCGGTCAGGTCGCCCTGAGCGAGGGTCAGCGAGGCGCGGGCCTGTGCGAGGTAGGATTCGGCCTGTGCCACGTCGGTACGGGTCACCTCGCCCACGTCGAACCGGTCCCGTGCGGCGCGCAGTTCCTCGCCCAGCACGCGAACGTTGTTCTGGCGCAGCTTCACGATTTCCTGGTTCAGCTGGACGTTCAGATAGGCGGTGATCGCGTTCAGCAGCACCGACTGTTCCACCGCGATCAGCGACTGACGGGTCGAGAGCACGGTTTCCTTGGCCACGTCGACGCCCAGACGGGTCTGGCCGGAGTCGAAGACCAGCAACTGCGCGGAGAGACCGATCGAGGCCGAGCTCGAGTTGTTGTTCACCATGCGGTAGCTGGTAGAGGCCGTCGCCGATTCCGACGCCGTGTGGGTCACGTCCGCAGACCAGCCGATGATCGGGCGCAGCTGCGCCAGCGATTGCGCCACATCCTCGTCCGCAGCCCGCAGCAACGCGCGGTTCTGTTCCAGAAGTCCCGAGGTCTCGTAGGCGCTGACCAGGGCATCGGTCAGCGTTTCCGCACTTGCCGGGGAGAGGCCCAGGAGCCCGATGCCCGCCGCAAGTGCGATCCCTTTGGTCTTGCCTGCCAGTGCTTTCATGCTCGTCCCTCTTGTCCCTTTGCGGCCATCGAGGCCGAGGTCACTTTTTGTTATCCTGCCGTCAGCCCTCGCGGGCTGTATTCACTTACAACGTGAAAGCTCCGTGACGCTCGAAGCCCGGCAGCACCGGCGCACCGGCGTTGAAGGCAAAGCGCCAGCTCATCTGTCCGTCGATCTTGTAACCCACCTTGACGGTGCCGAGCGCGCCTTCGGCGAAGAGCACGGCCATGCGGCCGCCTTCCTTCAGCTGATCGGTCAGCGCCTCAGGCAGCACCTCGACCGCGCCTTCCAGCACGATCACGTCGTAGGGGCCGTGTTCCGGCGCGCCGGCGGTCAGGTCGCCCGCCTGAACCACAACGCTGTCCGCGCCAACCTCCGAGAGGGTCGCCTGCGCGTCGCCCAGCATCTCTTCGCTGTCCACGGCAATCACCGCTTCGGCGAGGCGCGACATGACGGCGGCGGAGTAGCCCTGCGCGCAGCCGAGGTCGAGCACCAGTTCATCGGGCTGGATGTCGAGCGCGTCGAGCATCTTGGCGAGGGTGCGGGGCTCCAGCATCACGCGCGAACCGCCGAGGTCGATATTGTCGCCAAGGTAGGCGGCCTCGCGTTTCTCGCCCGGCACGAAGGCCTCCCGCGGGATCGCGAGCATCGCGTCGATAATCGGGAACTTGGTCACATCCGCAGGGCGAACCTGTGCATCGACCATCATTGTGCGGCGGGCGGCGAAGTCGGTCATACTAAACTCGTGAGTTCGGAAAACTTGAGTGGGGTTTTGCCACAATTGCCTGCGCCCGGCAACGGCTGAGCGGGCGGTTTTTCCGACGCTGGGTCACGGGGGTCACGGTCTGCCGTGAAAATGGCCAAAAACAAGTGAATTGGCCCGTAAATCTTCACTTTCGGGAAAGGATCGCGGGGGTCCGACGCCTCAGCCTGCGGTTGCCTCCAGCAGCCATGCGGGCGGCTGCGGATGCGCCGTCGCGGGGGCCATGGGACGCGCACGCCGGGTGCGCAGGAAGGCGCGCGACACCATCCCGAGGCTCACGTTCAGCGCCCACCGGCTCGAAATGCGGTTCTCCAGCCCGGTGGTGAAGAGCTTGCGGATCAACTCGTCGCGCCGCGCCTCCGAGGTGATCTCGAAGGACAGGCGCAGCTCGGCATCCTCCTGACGCACGACACGGGCAGCGACCGGGCCGACGCCGGGGATTCGAAGCTCGACCCACCGCAGGTTGTGCCCGATCTTGTCCAGTTCCAGCAGCGTCACCCCCGCCGCCGAGAGAGAGAGCCAGTCGATCCGAGCGGCGACCGCATTGCTCGGACGGTTCCCGACCTTGCAGGGCATCTCGACGAAGAAGCGCTCCTCGCTGTGGGGCCGCCCGGTGGAGACTGCCACCACCTGCACGACCAGCAGCACCATCATCGCGTAGCCGGCCCAAAAGGCCATCAGCGGCAGCTGCTCCACGCTGTCGAGGATACGGGTGTTGATATTGGCGTTAAAGCTGAAGCCGAGTGCGGTCAGCAGCATCAGGACAGCGGGCGCGAAGATCATCACCCGGTCGATTGCCCCGTCCGCCGCGGCGCTGCCCTTGGGCGTCACCTTGAACGCATGGCCATGGGGCTGGATCAGCGTGGTGATCACGGTGGGCAGGATGCGCGGGGCCTGAAGCGCGGCGTGCACCGTGGAGGCCAGAGGGAAGAACCCCTCCGGCGCCACAAGACGCAGCGTTCCCAGCGTCGCGAGGATCACCGGAAGCTGGAAGTTCACCAACTCGCGCACCGGGATCATCGGCATCGGCGACCAGCCGGTCCAGAGACAGATTGCCGGGACGGTCAGCGTCGCCAGCACCATAATCGGCTGCAGCATCCAGTGCAGCGGCAGGAAGAACAGCCGGTGGTGCAGCGCCAGCCCGGGCCCGAGAGGCCCCTGCCGGAGGAAGAGAATCTGGATCGCCCCCCGCGCCCACCGCGCCCGCTGCACGTACATCGCCGAGAGCGACTCCGGCGCCAGCCCGATGGCGAGCCGTTCGTTCAGGTAGCGCGTGACGTAGCCCTTGCGCAGCAGCGCGAGGGTCAGCAGCATGTCCTCGGTGATGGAGCCGGAGGGCAGCCCGCCGCCCACCGCCTCGATCGCCGCGCGCCGGGTGATCGAGTTCGAGCCGCAGCAGAAGGCCGCATCCCAGCCGTCACGTCCGGCCATGATCGTCCCGAAGAAGAACCGCTGATCGTCCGGCAGCGTGTGGCGCATCCGCAGGTTCGTCTGCATCGGATCGGCGTTGTAGAAGGAGTGCGGGATCTGCACGATCCCCACCTTGGGATCCTCGAAGAGCCCCATGGCACGGTAGAGGAAGTTGTGCTGCGGAACGAAGTCCGCGTCCAGCACCATGAAATACTCGCCATCGGTCCGCTTGATCGCGGCGTTGATGTTGCCGGCCTTAGCATGGGCATTGTCGGCGCGGGTGAAGTAATCCGCCCCCTTGGCGGCGCAGAAATCGCGCAGCCAGTCCCGCTTGCCATCGTCGAGCACCACCACCCGCAACCGATCCGCCGGCCAGTCCAGCGCCAGCGCCCCGACGATGGTCTTCTCCAGCACCTCCAGCTCCTCGTTGTAAGTGGCGATGAAGACATCAACAGTCGGCAGCTCTGCCGCAGGCGTCGCGCGCAGGCGCGCCTCGCCCGCGTCGGCGGCCGCGGAATTGTCACGTCGGCGCGAAAGCATGGCGAAGAGCAGCGCGGTATCAAACCAGATCACCATCTCGAGCGCGAAGAGCCCCCAGGCAAAGGCCGCCTCGCCCAGCGGGGTCCCCGCGACCGGCAAGGTCTCGGTCACGCGCCAGACGAGGTAGCGCAGGACCAGAAGGGCCACCGCCACCAGAAGCAGCGTCACCGCACCGTTGCGCAGGCCCGGCCCGCTGAGCCAGCGCCGCGGCACGGCCAGAAGCACCGCCGCGACCAGCGCGAGGGGGATCAGGTGTTCGGGCATTCCGGCAGCTCCGTCAGTTGGTGACGGGCGCGTCCGGCGCCCCGTCGCTGCGGCTGTCGAGGGCCACCGCCTCGGGGAAGAGGCCCGTCACGTCCTTCACGCGGTCGAGGATCCCGGCCACCAGCGTCTCGGACTTGCCACGGAAGCGCACCTCGGCGGACCGGCCCACGTCGCAGAAGCCACGGGCCACGGTCACCTGCGACACATCCACCGCCGGCATCCGCACGATCACGCGCAGCCCTTCGCGGTTGTCGAGCCGCGGCTGTGCCGCCTGCATCTTCAGGTTCGGACGCGCGCCGCCGCCATAGACGGCGGAAATCTCGGCCTCGAAAGTCTCGTCGGAGCCCTTCAACTGCACCGACACCGGGGTGCCGGGCGTGATCGCCTCGAAGTAGCGCTCGGGCAGGATGAATTCGAGGAAGCGGCGCGAACAGTCCAGCATCTGGACCACCTGTTCCCCGGTGGCAACCGCGGCGGTCTTCTGCCCGGAGGATTCCCAGATCACGCCCTCGGCGGCCGCGACCGGGCGGAACCGCTCGTTGCGCAGCTTTTCGACCTGCAGGGCGTCGATCTCGCGCTTGAGCGCGGCCAGCCGCGTCTGACGCGACAGCAGCTGCGCATCGAGATCCGCATCCCGCACCGCCAGCTCGTCGATCCGGTAGTCCACCCGCTCGATATCATTGGTGGCGAGGTCGATGACGTCGCCCCCGGCGAGGTACTCGCGCTCGATCTCCATCCGCGAGATCACCGCCTGCTGACGGGCCAGCGCCGCCCGGGCCTCGGCCAGATCGGCCTGGGCCTCGATCACGTCGCTCTCGGCAATGTTCCCACGCTCCAGCAGCCGTTCGGCCCGGTTGGCAATTGCCTCGGCCCGGCTCACGGCACTCTCGGCGCTCGCCACATCCGCCTGCGCCTCCTGCAGGCGCACCTCGTACCAGGCGACCCGCGCCTCGATCTGCGACGCGCGGCGCGCCTCAAGGTCCTCCGAGAGCACGCGCAGCCGGTTCCTCTGCATCTGCAGGGCCATGATTTCGCCCGAAATCGTCTCCACCTCGCTGTTGAGCGCCCGGACGCCGCTGCTCTGATTCCGGTCTTCCCGGAGTTCGACGATCACGTCGCCCTTCCGGACCGCGCGTGCGGGGCCGAGGCTGGGCATGTCGACCACCCCGTCGAAGGGCGCATTCACCGAAACCAGTGGTGCGTTCACGATGGCATTGGTGGAGATGTAGTCCGTCAGGTGAGGCACGACGGCAGTCGCGACAGAGGCGACGAGCACGGCGGCGGCGGACACTCTCAAGACGGTCAGGGGCATGGCGGTTTCTCCGCGGCTGAGGATACGCTGGTCAGGGGTTTCAGACTGCCGGGTCGGGCCGCAGCCCTCGGCACGCCGTTGTGCCCCCGTCGGAACCGAAGCTAGCGCCCAATCGGGGCGAAATTATGGTTTGGAAACGAATTGTTCACGTTTCTCCACAGGCTGGCGTTCCGGCAGAGGTCCGGCCCTACCGAGCCCCCCGGCCGCCCCACCCCGGGCCCTCCTTCGCGCGCGCCCACCGCTCGCAGACATCCGCCCTGCCCCACGTCACGCATCGAGCCTCTTGCACCCACCTCCGCCTTCGGCTAAACGCCGGTCACACACCACGGATGGCGAGTTGGCGGAGTGGTGACGCAGCGGATTGCAAATCCGTGTACACCGGTTCGATTCCGGTACTCGCCTCCAGCGTTTTCAGGGGCTTAGCGCGAAGCGCGACAAGGCCCCTGAAAAAGTCTAAGCAAAAGTCTAAACATTCTGTTTTTGTTCTGTTCTCATCCGCTGCGCTTGGATGGCCCTCAGGCGCTGGCGAACCTTCTTGGTGTAGTGCAGAACCATGGCCGGGCTCTGGCCCGTCACGGCGGCGATCAGATCATCCTCGCAGCCCGCTTCCAGAAGCTCGCAGGCCGCGTTGTAGCGCCACGAATGAATGTCGTAGTCGAGCGCCCCGATCTTCTTGCGGACCTCGCGCACGGCATGTGATGCGCCGCGATAGGACCAAGAGTTGGTCCCCCGCTCATTGGTCACGATGAAGACCGAGTTGCGCTTGGCGACGTCGAGCGCCGCTTGCAGCTCCGGCAGGATCGGTACCCAGAGAACTTTCTTGGTCTTGTTCTGCTGGAGGACGATTGCGCCCTCCTGAATGTCGGACCAGCGCATTTCGAGAACGTCCCCGATCCGCTGGCCGGTGCAGACGCAGAGCTCCATCACGAGCCGTTCCCGCGTCCCGAGTGGGCACGCCTCCCGGAAGGCGTCGAGGAGTTCGCGCGGCCAAGGCTCGCGCTGCTTTACCGTCTCTGACTTCAGCTCCGCCACACCCCGCGCCGGGTTGGTCTCCCGCCAGCCCAGATCGACGCAGTGCTCCATCAGGACACGGAGCACGCGCAGCGAGTAGTTGGCGAAGTAGACCTTATGGGCGTTGCTGTCGCGCATGCGGATCACGTCTTTGCGCTTCATGGCCGCCGGGTTGGCGTCGCCCATGATCGAGACGAAAAACTCCAGGTACTTGTCGTAGTCCAGCGCCGTGCGCGTCTTGAGCCGCGCGTACTTGGGGGACTTGTGGTAGCTCTTCACCAGAGCGCGGAAATTGCGGGACGTGACCCGCTGTGGCTTTTCCTTACCACCGAGAATATCGGCGTATTCCTTCCAGAACTCAGGAGAGCCGAATTCGTTTTTGAATTTCTGAGAGGCCCAGCCCCGGCGTTGAAAATAGATGCCGTTGCGCTGGCGATAGACGTACTTGGGGAGCTCACGTTTTGCCATGGGTCATATCTATCCTATCAAACTCATCAACTTCACTGTTCTGGCGAAGAACGATTTCGATCTTCCGGCCATCCACCATAACGCGGCTTACCGACTTGCCAGCCCGTTCAAATGCATTCAGCAGGCTGAGGGCCTTTTGTTCGATGTTCGTCGCCGCCATTTTTCCACCAACAGAAGATTGCCGTTCTCTACGTCAGGTTTGCGCACCGAAGGGGTGAATGTGCAGTTGGGCGCACAGGCAAACCGTCTCGTTGGGGTAAGGTAGATGGCCCGCGACTCACGGACAAGGAAGCTAGGAAGATATACCCAGAAGCAGCCGGACGCTGTCACTAAACGTATAAGACAAAACGTGACAACTATACCAGTCTGCTTGAGAAACCGCCTTAAAATGCAGGCGTTTTCTTGACACCCGGCGCGATGTCTGGCTATCGCTTGAGGACCCCGGCGCCGCGTGTCGAATAGTTCCATCGCTCGCCCGTCAGCAGGCCTCCCCACAAACATAGTTTCGCCCTACGAGGGACGGCTCGCGCTGTCACTAAATGCATATTGGAACAAGGGGTACGTATGCTGCCGGCCTCCCGCCCCCTCCGATGTGTATGTCTCCGGGGGCGAGAGGCTAGCGTCGCGCGTATTCACGGACGCTCGAGTGGGTTTCTGCGCGCGCATGTACGCATATAAACGAGCACAGACCGGCATTCAATGGATAGGGCTACCAAACGCCGGGTTTAGCACTGTTAAGCCCTTCCAGAGCCATCTAAGCAAGACTGGAAATGAGTACACTAGAATGGTCGACTACCTACGTAAGGAACACCGAGCGTACCATCCCGCGTTCAAAAGGGTACCATAGAGCGGCAAGAAGCGACTGCTCCGCGAGGCGCCCCAAAACGCCACACTGAGCGATCACTTACCCAGACCGGACAGCATGAGACCCTTCAATATCCACGCGGAGCAAACAGCTCCCAATGCCGCAAGTGTGACTACCGAGCGACTGGGAATAACGTGCGTCAAAATCGCAGTATCCACGCAAACGGCCGCATAACCTTGTCCAAAGCGACACTGAGGGCTAGCGAGCACTCCTTAACATTGCGAGATCAACCACCCAAGACCTTCAGAGCGCGCGATAAGCCCTTATCGGTGATCACTACCCAGATCTCCTCTTTCCATAATATCCTTGGATACAAATTCGAAAAGACTATCTTCAGTTTCCAGCGTCCAAATGCTATTCACGGATGACGACTCACCGGTGACTTCTGATCGCTTACATAGCTCCCTTGCTCGTTCGCGGTATTCGTTTAAAATCTTCATCGAACGCGGCGGTGTTGTGCGAGTGCATTTCGCCCAAGCCTCATCATTCTCCCATTCTATCAGTCCAACATTGCTTCCAAATTTAGGCGGAATCCAATCATCAGGCCAGCTCGATATCGGGTTAATATCCAGATACCCCTCAATAATATCAATGTTCAGCCCAAGCTCAGCATCCCGATTGCGCACAAATCGGCCCATAGCAATCTGATCATGCACGCTGTCTATAATGTGCGGTACAAACAAAACGTCTCGAACGTTACTGGTCAGACTGCTTTCCAATTTCACCAGACCACGCCTTCTCGCGATACAACTTAGAGCTTGAACTCTAGAGAGGCAGGACGGACTTAGGCGAATAAGGGTGGGTAAGTCGACGCCAGTACGTATCCAGCTCTGCCACAACTCATAGTAGAACGAGTTGTCCCCCGGGCCGTCGGCAAACATCTCCGGTTTGATAATTTTGTCTCTAATAGCGTTGAGTACGAATTCGTGCTCAAAATGCGCCAATCCAGAGATCTTAAGGCAACCAATGGACTCTATCTCAAACCGAGCCCTGTAGGATTCCGGAAGGCTAGTTTCGTTAACGTAACGGCCCATGGTAAGAGAATCCATCATCGCGGCGACCTTGTCCGCCTTGAACGTACATATCTCCATGAGAAGCTCTGCAAGGTCTTCCTTATGATCGAGCGTGAAGTCTTCATATCTCTCTTCAATCACGCTGGCGGCTATCTGAATGTAGCCAGACCGAATAAGGCTGTAGCAAAATGCCTTCAGATCTTTAAGGGACGGAACTAAGCCAATCCAGAGGAATAGGACCACACGCCAAGAGTCTTCTGAAGCATGGTTGAGCAGATGGAGGCGGTCGACCCTGTCTCCCGCCTTGTTGCGAAAACTTTCAGATAAAATCGCCTCCGCAACTAAAAACTCACCTATGCTCTTGTGAGCAAATTGATAGTCACCAGGGCCAACAAGAAGTCCAGTTCGTTCAAGCATGTGCTCCAATATTTTGGGGCCCGAAAACCTAACGGCACCCTTGTTGCGAGAGATGATTCTTCCCGCAACCCCTTCTGGTAGAGACGGAACTTCTCTCTCCTGCATCTCGATAGCAAGCAGCTTTAGAAATCGTCTCATTTGATCAGACTCCAAGTAGAAGTCCTTCCGACTGCTCGCCTTCTTTTCATACCATGGCCCGAGCATCCCATCGATATACACCTTGTAGAGATCCGATCTATTCTTAGGGAGTTTCTTTCCTTGAAACCTATGGACAAGCATCAGAGTTGAAAGCAGCAACGGATTTGAAGTTAGCTCCCTTATGGTTTCCGCCTCTATAAAGGTCTTCGCCAATTCTTTGGGCCGATCACTGTCCAGCAATGCTTCGCGCTCGATAGGATTAAGCATATGCTCTTGCCAGTTACTTATGTATTTTTCAACGCGTTGAGCGTCAAAACCCAATACGCCCCACGCTCGTGGCACCTTCCAACCGCTTATGGCCCAACTTTCATCAGAAAGATGGTCTGTTGTAAGCGCCCGAGACGATACAATAAATGTGTTCCCGCTATCAGAGCCCGCTACACATCCCCTAATCCACTCCAGAATCTCGTCGCGACGCTTCTGTGAGACCTCATCGAACCCATCGAATATTAAGATACACCTCCCGGCATTCAGCCAGCGCGAAAAATCGTCATTTGAGAGAGTTCCCCTCATTCCGACAGGAATGCAACTAACAAAAAGGTCAAGCAAACTCGGAAGCTGATCCGCGGCTGATATGGTCCTAAGCTCGCATCTCACTGCTATTCTGGTACTTAATGTCCAATAGTGCTGTTCGATCCACCTCAAAAGAGTTGTTTTACCAGCGCCGGCAGGACCCGTTATGCGAGTAACCGAGTTAGCTTGCGCAACCTCAGATAGGATCTGTTCTTCGGATGACAGGAGCCGTTCTTCATGCGGCGAACTATCATCCTTTAGTGTTTCTAATTCTGGGGCGACAAAAATTGACCTCAATTGAGCTGACGCGGCTTGAGCGGGAGACAACCCAGACATCTCGATCTGATTTCTCGCCTTTGCCTGCATGAGCGCATTTTTCAAGCTCACCATGGCTTTATCAATAGTTAGCTTGCCATCTGATAGCGTTGCTACGTTTTCAGAGACTTTAAGAACACGTTCAGTCTGGTGCGCCAGAGAAACAGCGAGCTCATCAAGTTTCTCAAATGAAATTGACCAAGAGTCCTTCTCCCAATCCTGAAGTAGGCCTGGTATCTCTATGGTCATAGAAACGGTGAGCGTCAGCAAATGCAGAAAGGCAGTTGTCGTTCCATCTTCGCGGATTGTCTCGGGGTAGCCGTTCCTCTCAATATATGTAGAAACTAATCTATCTGCATCACGATTCGCCTCCACGATAGCCCTTTTATCTTCGGCGATACGTAAGGTAACAACCTCAGCCTCCTTCACCAGTCTTGAAATTTTTTCATCCGCAAAATCACCCCTGACTTCATTTCTAAGGTAGCTCTCCATTTTCATGAAGGCTGATGCAGATAGCGTTTCCAGCTTGGAGCGAATTAGCAATTGCTGAATTGGATCTGTTATTTTTCCTTTAACCGACTCAAAGGCGGGAGTGATGAGGTTGGCACCTATAGAGAGCAAGAGGGCTGAGACTGTGGTTCCCAAGGGCATAGTGCCTCCGTAACAAAGCGAAATAACGGCTCAAACACATGAAGCAACGCGAGGGCGAGTTGATCAAGTGCTAACGCTGCCTAGTGAGCTCGCGGTAGCTTGTGTGTGCCATTGATCAGACGATTTGGCGAGCTTGCATTAGCTTGTGGTCATCCGGCGCCCAGATCACTGACTTCTGCAGAATGCTTGCGAGATTGGTTGCTTGCAGCAGACGAGGAATGACTAAGAAGTTTTGTTCCGGTAGCAAGCGTTGAGGAATCTACAGAGGAAGGCTGCATGGCGTCGGCCTAGCTGCAACTCGATTACTGCAGATTGATCTCAGCTAGCTCAGGAAGAGTATCGATTGATTTGGCTTGCAGAGGAGGAAGCCCCGATGCCACTCGGCGATCGCCAGATGCCACCTAAAGACTGCGAGTTTGGTCTCTAGCGCTATATTTTTTTGGGGTTAAGTTCGGCCATCACAAGGTCTGGGGGCGGTCGCTAGTTTTGGGCTGGCTCCGGTCTGCGCTGCGTTGGCCAATGGAGTGAGCTGGCGAACTCGCCAAGTATGCTCCGTAGGTGGGGGCCAAATCTAACGCTATATTCAAGCATGCGATATGTCGGGGGTCGGCGGTACTAACTGGCCGGAGACCAGTCTAGGCATTCACGGTTTGTTTTGTCGAGTACGAGGCTCCGTATAGGAATAATTTCACGTTTATTCATATGGTTACAAAGTTTTGCAAATCCGTGTACACCGGTTCGATTCCGGTACTCGCCTCCAATATGACGCCGACGCCACTCTGCCGGGCGCGGTGCATCTGCTCACAGTTTCCCAAACACTAACGTCCGTCTCGCGAACCGTTACGCGTCCGCCATCAGCCTCGCTGCAGGACCGCCGCGAAGAAACCGTCCGTCCCGTGGCGTGCGGGCGTCAGGGACAGGTAGCTGTCATGGGCCGATCTGGTGACCTGTGGCGCGACTTCGCGCAGCGGCACCACGCGAAACTCGGGATGCGCTGCGAGGAAGGTCGAAACGCAGTCCTCGTTCTCTTCCGTCAACATCGAGCAAGTGGCGTAGACCAGCCGGCCACCGGGTTTCACCAGGCGGGCGGCGCTGGTCAGGATACGGCCCTGCAGCGCCACGAGGGTCTCCAGCCCCTGATCGTCCTCGGGGCGCCAGCGGGCATCGGGGTTGCGGCGCCATGTGCCGGTGCCGCTGCAGGGCGCATCGACCAGAACGCGATCGAAACTGACCTTGTGGCGCTTGACCCAGCGGTCCGTCTCGCTGGCCAGCAGGCGGGTTTCGGCGTTGTGCACCCCGGCGCGGCGGAACCGCTCGGAGGCGCGCTTGAGTCGGCCCTCGTTGACGTCGCAGGCGATGATCCGGCCCTTGTTGGCCATCTGGGCCGCGATGGCGAGGGTCTTGCCCCCGGCCCCGGCACAGAAGTCGACCACGCGGTCGCCCGGGCCGGCGCCGACCAGCAGCGCCACCAGTTGCGACCCTTCATCCTGGATCTCGAGCTCGCCGCTCTTCAGCGGAGCCAGCCGCCCCAGCGACAGGCGCTGGTTGAGCCGGATCCCCTGCGGCGCCAGTTCCGAAGGCGCGGCCGGCAGGTCGAGCGTCTTCAGCGCGCGCAGCATGTCCGGGCGGTTCGCCTTGAGCGTATTGACCCGCAGATCGAGCGCGGGCTGCGTCAGCAGGGCGGCCATCTCGACACTGAAATCCGCACCGAACCGGCGGCGCAACGGTTCGACCGCCCAGCCCGGGCATTCGACGCGCACCTCTTCGGGCATGTCGGGATGCTCGATCTCGCTGCCCTGTAGCTTGACCAGAAGCGTCTGCTCGGCACGGGTCAGAGGCGCGGGCGCATGGGCCCCGCCGGAGCAGAGGCGCTTCACCTGTTCGGGGCTTCGGCCCTCTGCGAGGGCCAGCCAGGCCAGAAGGCGGTTGCGCGACGTATCCTCGCGCCCGTGCCGGTCCAGCCACCAGGCCAGCCGCGCCCGATGCCGCATGAGGGCATAGAGCCGGTCGAGGATGGCCCCCCGGTCGTCATCGTCCATCTTGCGACGGCCGCGGACCCAGGCGGAGATCACGGCATCCGCAGGGCGGGCGAGGCGATCGATGTCGCTCAGGAGGTCGAGGGTGTCGAGAAGGCGGGCAGCAGGGGTCACGGGCAGACAATCGGGCTGAAGGGTTGCAGCTGCGACCGGGGCGGCGCGTCTGGCCACGGCCTGCCCCTTGGAGCCAGCCACCAGAGGCCCCGCGGCCACGGGGCGTGTTTACTCAGAGCCCCCGTCTTTGGAAACCGGGATTTTCCTGCGCGCAGCGGGGCGAGGACGCCTGCCCGCGGACCGGACCGGTGCCGGCGCTCACCAGTAGGGGTGATAATACTCGCCCGCGCGAACCCCGACATAGAGCGGCCCGCAGCTCTGGCCGATGTTCAGGCCGGTGCGCACACCGCCGGTGCCCAGACCGATGTTGAGATTTGCATTCGGGCGCGGGTTGCAGCGCTCGCAGCCGGCCAGTGCCGTGCCCGCAAGGGCAAGAACAATGAAAAGACGCATGGGATTACTTCCCTCGCTGGGGACAAAAGGAGCTTTGGACAACGGGAGCAGCCTAGGCCGGGCGGCCCCGGTGAAGCAAGGCTCTCAGGCGCGAAGGCCGGAGAAGGCGGCCCCCGCGGCGCGCAGGTCCGCTGCGCTCTGCCCGTCCCGCCCCGATACCCCAAGGCGATCCCCCTGCCTGATCCGGCAGCAGCGCCCGCGCCGCGCCGGATCGGCACGCAACGTCCTGCCTTCCCTTGCGGCACTTTGATCTGGATCCTGTTCCGGCCCGGGGGGCAGAGTAGTCTCGACGGGTCGGCATCTGGCAGAAGCGGGACAGGATTACATGGAAAGCACAGCACAGGAGGGCGCCCGGGTCGTGGCCATCCGGGGAGCGGTGCTCGACATCGCCTTCCCGCCCGGTACCCTGCCCCCGATCAACGACGCGGTGGAGATCGAGACCGCCACCGGCCCCAGCTTCATGGCCGAGGTGCAGGCCCACCTCGACAGCCGCACGGCCCGCGCCATCGCCCTGCGCCCCACCAACGGGTTGCGGCGGGGTGCCGCGGTGCGGGCCCTCGGCGGTCCGGTCGTGGTGCCGGTGGGCGATGCCGTCCTCGGCCGTCTGCTCGACATCACGGGCACCGTGGGCGACACCGGCGGCCCCCTGCCCGAGGACACGCCGCGCCGCCCGATCCACGCGGCACCGCCTCCGCTCTCCGCCCAGTCGGGCGGGCATGAGATCTTCCGCACCGGCATCAAGGTCGTGGACCTGCTGGCGCCGCTCTCGCAGGGCGGCAAGGCGGCGATGTTCGGGGGCGCCGGCGTGGGCAAGACCGTACTGGTGATGGAGCTGATCCACGCCATGGTGGCGCGCTACGAGGGGATTTCCGTCTTCTGCGGCGTGGGCGAACGCTCCCGCGAGGGGCACGAGATGCTCTCGGACATGACCGGCGCCGGGGTGCTGGACCGGACCGTGCTGGTCTACGGCCAGATGAACGAACCGCCGGGCGCCCGCTGGCGGGTCCCGATGACCGCCCTCGCCATCGCGGAACACTTCCGGGACGAGCAGCAGCGCAACGTCCTGCTGCTGATGGACAACGTCTTTCGCTTCGTGCAGGCCGGGGCCGAGGTCTCGGGGCTACTGGGCCGCATGGCCAGCCGCGTGGGCTATCAGCCGACACTGGCGACCGAGGTGGCCGAACTGCAGGAGCGGATCGCCGGGCGCGGCGATGCGGCCATCACCGCGATCCAGGCGGTCTATGTGCCCGCGGACGATTTCACCGATCCCGCCGTGACCACCATCGCTTCCCACGTGGACAGCACCGTGGTGCTCAGCCGCGCCATGGCGGCCGACGGCATGTATCCCGCCGTCGATCCGATCGCCTCCACCTCCATCCTGCTGGACCCCGCCGTCATGGGCGAGGACCATGTGGCCGTCGCCAACCAGGTGCGGCGCACGATCGAACACTACCGCGAGTTGCAGGACGTGATCTCGCTCCTCGGGGTCGAGGAGCTGGGCCGCGAGGACCGGCAGGCCGTGGCCCGGGCCCGCCGTCTGCAACGGTTCCTGACCCAGCCTTTCGCCGTGACCGAGGCCTTCACCGGGATCGAGGGCCGCTCGGTCTCGATCGCCGACACGATCGCGGGCTGCAAGGCGATCCTCGCCGGGGAGGCAGACGACTGGGAGGAGAGCTCGCTCTACATGATCGGCACCTTCGAGGAGGCGCGCGCCAAGGAAGCCGCGGCGCGCGACCAGCAGGCGGTCGCATGAGCCGGGTGCTGCACCTGCGGATCACCACGCCGATGGCGGTGCTCGTGGACAGCACCACGGTCCGCGGGCTGCGCGCCGAGGACGAGAGCGGCGCCTTCGGCATCCTGCCCGGGCACGAGGACTACCTGACCGCCCTGCCCGCCTCCGTCCTGCGGTGGCACGAGGCCGGGGGGGCGACACGCTACTGCGCCCTGCGCGCGGGCGTGCTGACCGTGACACAGGGAAGCCTCTCGCCGGCCTCCGCGACGGAGGGGCGCCTGACGGAGGGGCCCGTGACGCAGGGGACCATCGCAGAGGGGGCCGTGGCAGAGGGCACACTGCCGGGAGGGACCGTGACAGGGGGAACCGTGGTGTCCGTCTCCTGCCGCGAGGGCATCCTCGGCGACGATCTGGACGACCTCGTGGCACGGATCGCCGCCTTCCGCAGGCAGGAGACCGACGCGGACCGCAGTGCCCGGATCGAACAGGCCCGGCTCCACTCCCGCGCCGTGCGCCAGATCATCCGCTACCTGCGCCCGGACCGGCCCGGCGCCTTCGACCATCCGCCACAGGTGTCGGGCGGCAGCGGGGGGCACCGATGACCCCGCCGTCCGGAGATCGCCCCGAGGACACGCCCGGCGCGCCGGAGGCCACACCGTTCCCCTCCGGGCAGGACGCGTCACCGCCCCTCGCGAACCCCGAGACCCCGCAGACCGACACCGACCGCACCGCCGGGGCGGCCCGCCGATCCGCCGAACGGGCGCAGATGGCCCGCGACGCCCCCGAACCCTCGGTCGGCAGCCGGCTGGGGCAGATCGGCATCCTCGGCTGGGCCATCGTGACGCCGATCCTGCTGGGCGTCGTGCTGGGCCGGCTGGCGGACCGGACCTTCGACACCGGCGTGTTCTTCACCGCGCCGGCGATCTTCATCGGCGCAGCCATCGGCCTGCATGCCGCCTGGAAATGGATGCACCAGCAATGACCAGCCTCCTCGCCGCCCATCCGGTGCCAGCCGCCATCGCGGCACTCGTCGCGGGGCTCCTGCTCGGGCTCGTGCATTTCGGCACCCTGCGCCGGGTGACCGAGCTCTACCTCTCGGGCGGTGCGCTCTGGCGGCCACTCGCGCTGCAGCTGGCGCGCCTGGCGGTGCTGGCGGCGGCGCTTGTCCTCTGCGCCCTCGCAGGCGCCCTGCCCCTGCTGGCAGGCGCGCTCGGCCTGCTGCTCGGGCGGGCCATCGTCCTGCGCCGCACCCGCGAGGCCCGCTGATGGACTCCCCGCTCAGCCTCGACACGCTCTTCCACCTCGGCCCGGTCGGGATCACCGCGCCGGTGGTGGTGACTTGGGCCATCATGGCCGGGCTGGGGCTGCTCTGCTTTCTCACGACCCGCAGGCTCTCGCTCAGGCCGGGACGCACCCAGACCGTGCTGGAACTCTTCGTCACGGTGATCGACGATCAGGTGCGCGACACGATGCAACGCGATCCCGCGCCCTACCGCGCCCTGATCGGCACGATCTTCGCCTACGTCCTCGTCGCGAACTGGAGCGCCCTGCTGCCCGGGATCGAACCGCCCACCGCGCATCTGGAAACCGATGCGGCGCTTGCGGTCATCGTGCTGGCCGCGACCATCTTCTACGGCATCCGCGGGCGCGGGCTGAAGGGCTACCTCGGCACCTTCGCGGAGCCGTCCTGGGTGATGATCCCGCTCAACCTGATCGAGCAGATCACCCGCAGCTTTTCCCTCGTCGTGCGCCTCTTCGGCAATGTCATGAGCGGCGTCTTCGTGGTCGGCATCGTGCTGTCGCTGGCCGGGCTCTTCGTCCCGATCCCGCTGATGGCGCTCGACCTGCTGACCGGTGCCGTTCAGGCCTACATCTTCGCGGTGCTGGCCACCGTCTTCATCGGCGCGGCGGCGGGCGAGGATGCCCCGCAAGCGCCCCCCTCCTCCCAGACCGACAAGAAGGACCCCCAGCCATGACCGACAACCTGATCGAAGTCGTCTCGATCCTCGCGGCGGCGCTCGCCGTCAGCTTCGGCGCCATCGGCCCCGCCCTCGCCGAGGGCCGCGCCGTGGCCGCCGCCATGGATGCCATCGCCCGCCAGCCCGAAGCGGCGGGCACCCTCAGCCGGACGCTCTTCGTCGGCCTCGCGATGATCGAGACGATGGCGATCTACACGCTCGTGATCGCGCTGCTGGTGCTCTTCGCCAACCCCTTCGTCTGATCCCGCCATGAGCTTCGACTGGTGGACCTTCGCCCTGCAGACCGTGAACGCGCTGGTGCTCGTCTGGCTGCTGGCGCGGTTCCTGTTCCGCCCGGTGAGCCGCATCCTCGCGGAGCGGCAGGCCGCCGCCCATGCCGCCCTCGACGAGGCCGAGGCCGCGCGGGATGCCGCCACCCGGGCCCTCGCGGAGGCGCAGGAGGTGCGCGACGCCACCGCCGCCGATCGTGCCGCACGGATCGCGGCCGCGCAGGAGGAGGCCGCGCGGCAGAAGCAGGCCCTTCTGGCCGCAGCGGAGGCCGAGGCGCGTGCCGCCCGCACCCGGGCCGAGGCCGACCTCGCCCGCAGGCGCGCGCAGGAGGCGCATCACTGGCACGCCGAGGCCGGGGATCTGGCCGTGGAGATGGCCGCCCGCCTGCTGTCGCGCCTGCCCGGCGGGGTGCACTCCGCCGCCTTCCTCGACGGGCTGATCAGCGCGCTGGACGCCCTGCCCGGGCCGAGCCGCGCCCGCATCGGCACCGAGGGTCCGGTGGTCCTGCGCGCCGCGCAGCCGCTGAGCGAACCGGAACAGGCCGAGGCCCGCGCCCGGCTCACCGCCGCACTGGGGCGCCCGGTCGAGTTGCGCGTCGAGACCGACCCCGCCCTCGTGGCCGGGCTCGAACTGCACACCCCCCACGCCATCGTCCGCAACACCTTCCGCGCCGATCTCGACCGGATCGCGGCGGGACTCGCCGAGGAAACCGCCCATGAGCAGTGATCACGACAGCGCCGCCGATTGGCGCGACCGCAGCCGCGCCGCCGTGGCACAGGCCCGGCTCGCCCCCGAGGCGCTCTCGGTCGGGCGGGTCGAGCGGGTGGCGGACGGCATCGCGCAGGTCTCGGGCCTGCCGGACGTGGCGCTTGGCGCGCTGCTGCGCTTCGAGGGCGGGCAGATGGGCTTTGCCCACAGCCTCGGGGCCGAGGAGATCGACGCCGTGATCTGCGACGCCGCCTCCGCCATCGAGGCGGGCGCACGGGTGATCGATACCGGCGGCGTGCTGGAGGTCCCGGTGGGCGAGGCGCTGCTGGGCCGGGTGGTCGACCCGCTGGGCCGCCCGCTGGACGGCGCCCCTGCCCCCGACACCCGCGAGACCCTGCCGGTCGAACGCCCGGCGCCCACGATCATCGACCGCGACGAGGTGACCGAACCGGTGGAGACCGGCGTACTGGTGGTGGACAGCCTCTTCTCCCTCGGGCGCGGGCAGCGCGAACTCATCGTCGGCGACCGGGCCACGGGCAAGACCGCGCTCGCGGTGGATGCCATCGTCAACCAGCGCGACACCGACGTGATCTGCGTCTACGTCGCCGTGGGCCAGCCCGCCTCGGCGGTGCAGCGGGTGATCGAGGCCGTGCGCAGCCACGGCGCCATCGAGCGGTGCATCTTCGTCGTCGGCAGCGCCGCGGCCAGCCCCGGCCTGCAATGGATCGCGCCCTTCGCGGGCATGTCCATCGCCGAGCATTTCCGCGACCGGGGCCAGCACGCGCTGATCGTCATCGACGACCTGACCCGCCATGCTGCCACGCACCGGGAACTGGCGCTGCTGACCCGTGAGCCCCCGGGCCGCGAGGCCTATCCGGGCGATATCTTCTACCTCCACGCGCGCCTTCTGGAACGCGCCGCCAAGCTGTCGCAGGCCCGTGGCGGCGGTTCCCTCACCGCGCTGCCGATCGCCGAAACCGATGCCGGCAACCTCTCGGCCTATATCCCGACCAACCTGATCTCCATCACCGACGGGCAGATCGTTCTCGATACCAGCCTCTTCGCCGCCAACCACCGGCCCGCCGTGGACGTGGGCCTCTCGGTCAGCCGCGTCGGCGGCAAGGCGCAATGGCCCGCGCTGCGTCAGGTCTCCGGCCGGGTCAGGCTCGACTATGCGCAGTTTCAGGAATTGGAGATGTTCACCCGGTTCGGCGGCGTCAGCAACGCCCGGGTGCAGAAGCAGATCGCGCAGGGCGAACGCATCCGGGCGCTGCTGACGCAGGCGCGCTTTGCCGGCATGACAATGGTCGAACAGGTCGCCCTGCTGGCGGCCCATGCAGACGGGGCGCTCGACAGCGTGACACCGGCGCAGATCCCCGCGCTGCGGGCCCGCCTGCGCCGCTGGCTCGACGGCCATGCCGAAGACGCCGTGACCGCCCTGCGCAAGACCGGCCAACTGCCGCCCGAAACCCGCAAGGCCCTGACGGAGGCCGTCGCCGCCCTCGTCCGGGACATGGCGCGCGACAGGGCCGGGGACAGGACTGCGGATACGACAGGGGCCCCCGCCGAGGACAGCGCCAGCGCTGGTACGGAGACCGGGGCCGACACCGGAGCCGCGCCGTGACCGGCCGCCTCTCGGAGGTCGAGGCCCGGATCGGCACCGTGCACAAGCTGGGGTCCGTGATCGGCGCCATGCGCGGCATCGCCACCGCCCGGGTGCAGGACGCCAACCAGCACGTGACGGCGATCCGGGCCTATGCCCAGACCATCGGCGACGCCATCGCGGAAGCCATGGCCCTGCTGCCCGACCCCGGGCGCGATGGGCAGGGTGCGGCGCCGGCCAGCCACCACGCGGTGATCCTGTTGACCGCCGAGCAGGGATTTGCCGGGACCTACAACGAGCAGGTCTTCGACGCCGCGGCCCCGCTATTGGAGGGCACGCCCGACCTGTTCCTCGTGGGCGATCGCGGGGCGCTTGTCGCGGCGGAACGCCACCATGCGCTGCATTGGACCGACACGATGATCGCCCATCCCGCGCAGGCCGTCTCACTGGTAACCGGCCTGACCGATGCGCTCTTCGCCATGCTCGCCGAGGCCGAGACCCCGCGCGTCAGCGTCGTCCATGCCACGCCCGTGGGCGCGGGCAGTTTCGAGGTCATCACCAAGCGTCTCGTGCCCTTCGACTACGCCCGCTTCCCCCGTCCGCCCCACGGCGCCGCGCCGCGTCTCACCCTGCCCGCCGAGCAACTGCTGGCCCGGCTGGTCGAGGAGTACATCGTTGCCGAACTGGTCGAGGCGGTGATGCTGGCCTTCGCCGCCGAGAACGTCGCGCGGATGCACGCGATGATCGCGGCCCATGACAATGTCACCCAGACCCTCGACAGCCTCGTCGCCCAGTCCCGCCGCCTGCGACAGGAAGAGATCACCGAAGAAATCGTGGAGCTTGCCGCCGGGCACCGACAGGGTTGACCCGCGTCGCTGACACGCTCGGCCGACGCGCCTCGCCACCGTGAGACCCCGCCGTCACTTTCCGTCTAGGCTCCCGGCCGCCTCCCTGACCGGGTCGCCCGTTTACCTGACTTGCGCAACGGCATCTCTCTTGAAATCCTCGTTGAACCTGGTGCGGCCTCTCATGGCCTCAAAATCGGCAAAGGAGGCGTCCAGCATACACGGGGCAACGCAAACCTCTGTCGCATTGCAGCCTCCCTCTCCCCTATCCTGGCCCTCCTTCCACCAAAGCTCTCGCGTCCTCAGTTCTCAGTTCTCAGTTCTCAGTTCTCAGTCCTCAGTCCTCAGTCCTCCGTCCTCCGTCCTCCGTCCTCCGTCCTCCGTCCTCCGTCCTCCGTCCTCCGTCCTCCGTCCTCCGTCCTCCGTCCTCCGTGAAAGAACGCGCATCGCATGAACCGTTCAATAGTTCTTTGACCTCAGGCACGATGCACATGCACCGTCCGACTGCTTGCGCGGCCCCCTTCGCAGGCGCTCGCGCCAGCCCCCTGCACCTGAGACGCCATCTGGTTCAGGCCACGCTGGCGTCCGGCGTTGGCGGCGTCTCTTCCCAATGCGACGGGCCCGTCGCGGGCGGGGCGACCGTGAAGCGCTCCACCACGCCCGAGAGTTGCTGCGCCTCCTGTTCCAGCGCGGCACAGGCCGCAGTGGTCTCTTCGAACATGGCGACGTTCTTCTGGGTCGCGTTGTCCAGCTGACCCACGGCGGTGTTGATCTCTCCGATGCCGATGGATTGCTCGCCGGCCGAGGTGGCAATGTGACCGACATGATCCGAGATCTCGGCGACCGAGGCGACGATGGTCTCGAGCGCCTGACCGACCTGCCCCACCGAACTGACACCGCTGGCGATCTGTGCCGTGGACTCGCCGATGATGCGGTTGATCTCGCTCGCGGCCTCCGAGGCCCGCTGCGCCAGGGCGCGGACCTCCTGCGCCACGACGGCAAAGCCCCGGCCCGCGTCGCCGGCGCGGGCGGCCTCGACCCCGGCGTTGAGCGCCAGCAGGTTGGTCTGGAAGGCGATGTCGTCGATCACGGCGGTGATCCGGCTGATCTGCTTCGACGACCCCTCGATATTGCCCATGGTCGCGACCGCCTCGGTCATCACGCCGCGGCTCGTTTCGGCGCTGCGCCGGGCCGCGCCGACCAGGTCATTGGCGCTGCGCGCGCCCTGTGCCGCCGAGGCGACCGAGCGGGTCAGTTCATCCAGCGCGACCGCCGTTTCCGCCAGGGTGGCCGCATCGGATTCCGTGCGCCGCGACAGGTCGCTGGCCGCCCGGGCAATCTCGCGCGAGCTCTGGGACATGGTGAAGGAGGAGTCGGACAGTTGCGCCACCACGCCGCTGAGGGTGCGCACGGCCGTGTTGTAATCCTTGCGCAGCGCATCGTAGGCACCGGGGAAGTCGCTTCGGATCTCCTGCGACAGGTCCCCGTCCGCCAGTTGCCGCAGCCCGAGTGCAAGGGCACCCACCACCTTCTCCTGTTCCTCGGCCCGTTCACGGGCAATGGCCTCCTCCCGGACACGCATCGCATCGCGCTCAAGCGCCCCGGCGCGGAACACCTGCAACGCGCGGGCCAGACGCCCGAGTTCCCCTGCCCGAGGCAGGCCCGAGACCTCCGCCAAGTCGCCGCCGGCCAGCCGTTCCGTCGTCCGGGTCAGGCGGTTGAGCGGGCGCACGATCGTGATCCAGGCGAGCAGCGGCAGCAGGAGCAGAAGTGCAAGGCTCGCGCCCCCGATCAGCGACAGGGTCTGGCGCGCCTCCGCGATACTGCCCGCGATGGCGGAGGCCGCGCCGCGGATCGCGCCGCGGGCCTGCGCGTTTGACCGGGCGATCAGGTCGCGGATCGTGGTGACCGCCGCGGTCGCGGTCTCGGCCGCCTCCGTGGCCGCAGCCTGCGCCTCCAACACGGCGGACCGCAGGGGGGCGAGCCCCGTCTGGGCATCCGCGAGGGCCACCATGGCGGCGATCGCGGCCTGCAACTCGGGCGCTTCCTCCGCGCCCAGCGCCTGCAGGTGGTCTGCCTCGACCCGCAGGGCGGCCTGTCGCCGCGCCAACTCTCCCGGGTCGCGGGCCAGCACAGCCTGAAGCGCGAGGGCGAAGACGCCCTTTGCCGCCGTATCGAGCGTGCCAATCTCCATGATCCGCGTCACCTGCTCCTCCAGCAGGCGGCGGATCGCGGCGGAATTGCCGTCCTTCGTGTCCTCGGTCCGGATCTCCAGCTCGAAGGTGATGTTGTCGAGGCTGCTGGCCAATTCCGTCTCGGCCCCGCGCCGCAGTTCGAGCAGCGTGTCGATATCCGGCTTGCGCGCCAGCGAAACAGGCTCGAAGGCAGCGGCCATCCCGTCACGGGCGGCCAGAACCGCCACCGCGACGGAGGCGGTTTCCGGATCGTGGGTCAGGGCCTCTGCCAGACCCTCGAGCGCCTGGCCGGAGGAAAGCGCGAGATCGCGCAGGATGGAGAGGGTCGCGGGGTCCGTGGTACGCGCCGCCGCAAGGGCGAGGCCACTGACGAGGTTGATCTCCGCCCGGCTGTGCAGCGCGGCCGAGAGCAGCGCCACGTCGCGCCCGACAAGCGTCGAAAGCCGCTTGTCGACCCCTTCGATCGTGCTCTCGCCGCTCAGCGACAGGGAAAAATAGGCATCATCCGCGACCGTCGCCAAGGCCGCGGAGAGATCCGTGTCGATCTCTGCCGCACGGGAGACGGCCTGCGCGATCTCGGCCCCTCGCTCGAACTGGACGCGGCGAGCGGCGGACAAGGCGCGCAGGGCGGAGGTGACGCGGGTCAGTTCCGGCGCAAGGGCCCGGCCCGTGTCACCCTCCAGCGCCGCGATCCGTGTCTCGGCCTCCGCGAAGTGGGTTTCCCCGTCGCCGGAGGCAGAGGAGAGCGCGGCCAGGTCTGGTGCCGCGAGGATATCCTTGAGGACCTTGCTGAGGGCCTCTGCCGACTCTGCCACGGCCGCGCGCTGTTCCATCTGCGGCAGTCGCGCTTCGGTCAACTGGTCCACCTCCGTGGCGATGGCCTGAAAGACCGTCCAGCCGACGAGCACCGCCGCAGCGGTCATACCCGTCATCGCGCCAAGCAGCAGGACAAGTCGCGCCAGCACGCTGCCGAAGACGTCAGGCCAGCACGACGCCCCCCGCCCGAGGTCCGTCCCGGACCCGTCCACTGCGGCAGTCATGCGCGGTTCCCCGGCATCGCCTGCACGCCTCCAGATGCCGCCGCCATGTCCTCAGCCCCCCTGCCCGACAGGCACCGGGGTGAAGCTGCCGTCCGCGTTGATCTGCGTGAGGAAAACCACCTCCGAGCCCTGATTGTCCCCGGCTCCGTAGGTCAGGGTGAAACCGCCGAGATCGAGCGTCCCAAGGCTGGCCAGCGCTGAAAGATAGGTTGCGCGGGTCAGCTCAGGCCCTGCCGCCCGCAGCGCTTCGATGGCCACCCGTCCGGTGATGTAGCCTTCGAGCGAGACGAAGCCCGGGGCGGCAGAGGCGTCCGAGGCCGTCAGCGCGGTCTGATAGTCGGCGACCAGCGGCAGGCTGGCGTCCCAGGGGAAGGGCACCACCTGGCTGATGATCACGCCCTCGCCCTCTGCGCCCAGATCGACGGCCAGCGCATCGGAGCCCACGAATGAGATGTTCACGAAGACCGGGTCCATCTTCATCTTGTGCGAGAGGCGAATGAACTCCGCGATCGGCTTGTAGGCCCCGACCATGACCACCGCCTGCGGCTCAGCCTTGCGGATTTCCAGCAGCGCGGTCTTCACCGCCACGGTGTTCCGGGTGTAGGTGCCCTGCGCCACCAGCGACATGCCGCGGGCGTCCATGGCGGCGGTGACGCCCTCCAGCCCGACGCGACCAAAACCGTCGTCCTGATAGAGGATCGCGATCCGCTCCAGCCCCAGACCCCCGACCAGGTGGTCGATCCAGACCGCCGTCTCGGCCCCGTAGGTGGCGCGAATATTGATCACGTTGGTGAGCGCCGGATCGCGGAGGAAGCCCGCGCCGGTGAACGGGCCGATGAAGGGCAGCCCGGCCGCGGTGGCCAGCGGCTGGGTCGCCTGCGAGGTCGGCGTGCCCACCGGGCCGATCAGGCCGATATGGGCATCCCCGGCGATTATGCCGCGCACCTCCGCCATGGAGCGGTCAGGCTCGTAGCCGTCATCGACGGTGTCCAGCACGAGGGTGCGGCCATGGACACCGCCGCCCCGGTTCGCTTCGGCAAAGGCGGCCTCGATCCCGGTGCGCATGCCCTGCCCCAGCGCCGCGGCGGGCCCGTCGAAGGCCGCGACCTGCGCGAAGGTGACCGTGGTATCGGTGATGCCCTGATCCGCCCGGGCGGGCGTCAGGGATGACAGGGCGAGGAGGCAGGCCGCCCCCAGAAGATGCTTGAGCATGGCAGGGTCCTTCCGAAGTGTCCGTCGGAAGAAGCCATGTCACGGAAGACCTTTCCAAAGACTTAGGCGCCGCCCATATCCCCGGAAAACCCGCCAACATCCCTAATGAAACCTTGCGCCCTCGGGCCTGCGCCCGGCGGAGCCGCTGGCCCCTGCGGGGCGCGGGCCCTCCCGCCAAACGGAAGGGCCCTTGTCCTGTGGCGTGGCTCAGTAGCCGCGCTTGAGGTCGACCTGCCCCTCGGGCGGCTGGCCGGCCACGTAGGCGTCGAGGCCCTTGAGCACCTTCTCCACGAAGAGCGGCATGATCGTGTCGCCGGACCACGAGACGTGCGGCGTCAGCAGCACCTGCGGATGGGTGTAGAGCGGATCGCCCTCCACCGGCGGCTCGGGCCATGTCACGTCAAGGGTCGCAAAGGCCTCCGGGTCGCTGTCGAGCCAGCCGCGCAAGTCGGCCTCGTTGATCAGCGCGCCGCGGGCGACGTTGATCAGGTGCAGGCCCTTGGCGGCCTTGGCCAGCATCGCGGCGTTGACGATCTCGCGGGTCTCGTCGGTCAGCGGGGCGGAGATCACGAGGTGATCGCACTGGCCGATCATCTCGTCCAGCGAGGTGACATAGCGGATGCCGTCAGGCGCATCGGCGGGCGGCGCCGAGCGACGGCAGACCACCACGTCCATCTCGAAGGCGAGCGCGCGCTTGACGATCTCCTGCCCGATGGCGCCATAGCCGAAGATGCCGAGCGTCTTGCCGTTGACCCGGCCCGGGAAGGCCTTCTGGTCCCAGGTGTCGCGGCTGGTGGCAGAGACTTTCACCAGCGGCTTCTCCCGGAGGAGGATGGCGGCGAGGGTGAATTCGGCGATCGCGCGGGCGGTCATGCCGCGGCCGTTGGTGACCATGCGCCCTTCCAGCAGCCACGGCGGATAGCGGTCCACCCCGACCGAGAAGGTCTGCACCCACTTCAGGTTCGGCAGGCCATGGGCGGGCGCATCGCTATCCTCCCAGCACTGGCGCCATTCGGCGAGGGCGCGGGTCAGGACGATCTCCACGTCCTCAGGCAGGTCACCCGGGGTCTTGGGCTCGAAATCATCCAGAACACGGGGCTGGCTCGGGTGCGCCTTGAGGGCTTCGCTCACCTCGGGGCCGATGTGGTTGACGATGACCGGGCCGCTCATGCGCGGGCCCCGCGTGCGATGTCGTTGAGGGTCGCCATCGGTGTCTCCTTGTCGTTTCGGCGCCCCGTCTAGGCCGGAGCGGCGCTAAGGGAAAGACCGCGCCGTCGTTTCGCGCGGCCCCGGGCCGGTCAGCGGGGCCCTTACGGCGTAAATGCGCGGTTCCGCCCAGAAAGCGGGCACCGTTTGCGGGGCGGCACGCTCCGGGCGCGGTCGTGGACCCGGTGCCGGATCGGTGCAGGCGGGATTCAGGCGCGATCTGGCGCGCTCAAACCCGTCGAGACAGACCCATGGTGGGCCCGCCATCCCCCCGCCGCCGCACTGAAGAGGGACGCCGCGGCGCCTTTCCTGCCGCGACCGAGGTGGCGAAATATCAGGCGCCCGTCCCGGCCAGCCCCCGCCGCCGGGGGATCGACGCAAGACGCGGGCTTGCAGCCCGCCGCGCGGCCTCCTAAGTCGGAACCACCCGGTCGAACGTCCCGGGAACGCCCCCGGGAGTACGAGAGCCATGACCCAGAAAACGCTGCTTCTGACCGGTGCAAGCCGCGGTATCGGCCATGCGACCGTGAAGGTCTTCCAGGCCGCGGGCTGGCGCGTGCTGACCGTATCGCGCACCGCCTTCGACGCCCGCTGCCCGTGGCATGCCGGGTCCACCGATCATTTCGAGGGCGATCTCTCCGATGCGGGGGCCCGCGCCGATCTCGTGGCCCGGGTGCGCGACAGCCTCGGCCCCGACGGGCTTCATGCCATCGTCAACAACGCCGGGATCTCGCCCAAGGGCGAGGGCGGCGCGCGCCTCGGCATTGCCGACAGCAGCGACGAGATCTGGCACCAGGTGCTTGGCGTCAACCTGCTGGGCCCGGCGGCGCTGATGCGCGACCTGCTGCCCGAGCTGGCACAGGCCAAGGGCGCCGTGGTCAACGTGGGGTCGATCGTCGGCAAGCAGGTCCACCCCTATGCCGGGGCCGCCTACGCCTGCTCCAAGGCCGCGCTCGAGGCGCTGACCCGGGAAGCGGCCGCGGAGCTCGGCCCGCGCGGCGTGCGGGTCAACATGGTCACTCCCGGCGAGATCGAGACCGAGATCCTCTCGCCCGGCACCGAGAAGATGGCCGACGTGATCCCGCTGCGCCGCCTCGGCAAACCCGACGAGGTTGCGCGGGTCGTGCTCTTCCTGTGTTCCGAGCAGGCATCTTACGTGAATGGCGCCTCGGTGGATGTGAACGGTGGTCAGCACGCCTGACCGGCGGGCGCCGGAGGGCGCCACCCCGCGGCGCGAAGGGGCGTTGGGGCCTCGCGCCCCCGCCCCAACCCTGCCTGTCGCCGACCGGATACGCCGCGCCTGTCCCACCCGGCATCGCGCCAAAGCGCACCCCCAGGACGCCCGGATCAGGGCAAACCGGCTCATATGTCATCCTCCTAGACGGCGCGGTCAGCCACGGCGCGTCACAGCCGCGTGTGGGCGCGCCTTTCGGTTGATCACGCTGCGGCCCAGCCTATCCTGAGGACGACGGTGCCGCCCCCGACCCGCGATCTTCCGGCGCCTGCCCTTCCTCAGCACGGAGGCTCCGCATGACCCGTTTCCCCCTGAGCCTGTCATCGCAGGTCCGACGTCTGTCCACCGCGATCTGTCTGGCCGCCACCCTGCTGCTGGTGCAGCCTCTCCCAGGCCACACCCGCGAGATCGAATTCGGCCCCGGGCTGCGCTCCATCGATTTCGACAAGGTCTTCGACCGGTCGAATGCCACGCGCGCCAAGATGTGGGACGATCTCTATGCCGCGGGCCTGCGCGGCGTGGTCCTGTCTCAGGGGATGGTCTCTCCGCGGGCGCCGGATCACAGCAGCCGCCCCGATGGCACCTACCTCGCCGGTCCGGCCCTGAAGCAGGTCCGGGAGACGATGAACCGCGGGCCGGGCACGGCGGACGATTTCCACGTCACCTACGTGGCGGGCTACGGGCTTGGCGGCACCGGCTGCGGGCCCGGTGACGATCCGGCAACCCTCGGCCGGGAGGCCGCGGACTGGGAATTCGAGACCGCGCTGAAACGGCTGCTCGACGCGGGCATCCCGATCCGCAGGATCGACGTGGACGGCCCCTTCCTGCGCCTGATCACCAACTCCAGAAAGGCGTTCAGCTGCGCCGTCGGACAGGCCCGCAGCGGCTATTCGGGACGGCAGACCGCCACGGCGGTGCATGCCTACATGAAGCGCCTGCGCGACAGGGTCGATACCCACAAGACAACGACCGCCAGCGGGCTCTCGGTCCGGATGGGATTGCTGTTCAACCTGCCGAACTGGGCGCTCGGCGGTCGGCCCGCGCTGAAATCGGCCGGGGCGACGGGCGACCTGATCGAAGACGTGCTCCTGCCCTTCGGGCGGATCATGGCAGAGGACAGGGACCGGAGGCCGCTGTCCCTCGCGAGCACCGTGATCGACTATCCCTACCCCTATGTCCTCGCCGATCCGGCGGCCTTCAAGGCCAAGACCGCCGCGCTGCTCGACGCCCTGCGGGACCTGCCCGACACGGCCCCCACCCTGACCTTCATCACCAACACCGATTACGGGCTGGCGAGTTCCGGAAACGATCCGAGGCAGGCCGGCTACGAGGGCACGGTGCCCTGCGTCTGGCGGGACAACTGGAAGATCTCGGGCGGCAGCCTGCCCTACCTGCCCTACGAGAACGCCGCCGGTCAGACGATGCCCGCCGATTGCGTCGCCCAGCAGAATGACGCGGACAGTCGCTACCGCGAGGAATCGGTGAAGTTCGCCGAGATGCTCGACAGCGGCGCCTGGCGCGGGCGCAGCGTCGCGGCATCGGACATCGCGGCATACCGCTTCACGTCCTGGCACGAAATGCCGGTCAGTTCGATTTCGATGATGAACCGGGTGCTCCGGTTCATGACCTACGGCGAGTGAGCGCGGCGGGTCGGGCCCGGGCACGTCTCGCCCCTGCCCCGCCTGACCTCAGTCGCTGGCCCCATGGGCGCGATGCATATGGGGATGCGCATGGCTGTGACGGTGGGAATGGATCTCTGCCGGGACCAGCCGCCCCTCTTCCAGCAGCATCCCGCGGGTCGCCATCCGGGTCACGAAGCCATCGTCATGGGAGACGAGGATCATCGCCCCGGCAAAGCCGCTCAACGCGGCCTCGAACCGCGCGCCATTGGCGGCGTCGACCCCGTTGGTGGGCTCGTCGAGGAGGATGACATCGGGCGCCATGGCAAAGAGCCCGGCAAGGCAGACGAGGCGTTTCTCCCCGCCCGAGAGCTTGTGGGTCAGGCGCTCTGCCAGATGGAGAAGCCCCAGACCCTCCAGCGCCGCGCGGGCGGTGGCCTCCGCCTCGGCCCAGCTCTGACCGAGGTTCAGGGGCCCGAAGGCAACGTCCTCCAGCACGGTCGGACAGAAGAGCTGATCGTCGCTGTCCTGAAACAGGAAGCCGATGCGGCGGCGGGCCACGCGGAACTCCGCCTCGCGGCGGCAGGGGTTGCCGAAGAGCGTCAGACTGCCGCCCGCCAGAGGCTCCAGCCCGACGAGGGCCCGCAGCAGCGTGGTCTTGCCTGCCCCGTTCGGGCCGACGATGGCCAGCCGCTCGCCCGGGGCGAGCGCAAGGCCGGCCTCCCGCAGCACCGGGCGGCCATCGCGGTGAACGGTCAGCGCATCGGCGTCGACAAGCAGGGTCATGACAGGTCCCATATCAGAAGGCAGAGCGCCGCGCCGAGGATCAGCGCCCCCCGGAGCCAGTCCCCGCGCGGCACCGGCGGCAGGTCGGTGACGGGCACGCGGCCGGAATAGCCGCGCAGGCGCATCGCCTCCTCTACCCTGTCGGCACGGGCCATGGCGCGCAGCAGGACCATGCCGATCAGGTTGCCATAGCTGCGCCACGTGTGCAGCGTCGAGCGCGGTGCGAAGGACCGCATCCGCATCGCCTCCTGAAGGCGCGCCGCCTCGGACCGGATCAGGCCGAGATACCGCACCACCCCGAGCAGCAGCCGCACGAGGCTCTCGGGACAGCGCAGGCCGCGCAGCGCCTGCCCCAGACGCACCGGCTCCACCCGGGCGAAGGCCACGGTCAGCACCAGCATCGCCGCGGTCACCTTCGCCGCCACCAGCAGCGCCCGCGCAAGGCCCTCGTGGCTGGCGCTCAGCCCCCAGAGCTCCAGCACGGGCGTGCCGGGCATGGTCAGCGGCAGCGTGATCAGCAGCAGCACGAGGAAGGCCTCCAGATGCAGAAGCCTGCGCCATGGAAAGGGCGCGGGATCGGCCAGCACCAGCAGGGCCGCCGCGCAGAGCCAGACCAGCCCTGCCCCCGGATGGGTCAGCGAGGACAGGAGGATCAGCACGCCGAGCACCGCCACGAGGCGCAGGCGCAGATCGGCAGGCAGGATCACGGCCGCCGCCCCCGGGCCCAGAGGGCGATCCCCGCGATGCCGAAGATCAGGCACAGCCCCGAGATGACATCGGTCAGGCGCATCCGCGCATCCATCTCCTCGATCCGCTCCAGCAGCGGCGCAACCTCTTGGGCGACGGCGGTCCGGGTCATTGTCCGGATCATTTCAGGCGTGACCTCGGCTGTGGGCGAAGCGCCCGCGGGCTCAGGCGCGGCCTCGGCCTGCAACGGCGGTGCCGCCGCGCCGAACCGCTCCGGCCCGAGGGCGCGCGAGGCGATATGCCCCTCGCCGGAGTTGATCGTGACGGTGACCGTGCCCTCGACCGGCACAGGCACGGGGAAGGCAAAGCCCCCCTCGCTGTCGGTCTGGCCCTGCGCGATGTCGCGCCCGGCCATGGTGGCGGTCCAGGTCACCGCCTGCGGGCGCCCGCCGCCGACGAAGAAGCCGTAGCCCGTGACCTCCGCCCCCTCGACGGTGGCGAAGACCCGCAGGCTGTGCGCCAGCACCGGGCCCGCAAGGCCCAGCACCAGCAGGAGCGCCGTCAGCAGGCGCCTCATGCGACCGGCTCCCCTGCCGCAAGCCGCGGCAGCAGGAGTTCCGGCGCGGCGCGGGCGAGGAAGGTCAGCACCATGCCACAGATCAGCGCCTCGCCCGCCGCCAGCGGCAGGTAGGTCACCAGCAGGATCCGCGCCGCCGGGACATAGGCCGAGGACGACAGCCAGAGCGCCAGCGCCACCATGGCCCCGGTCCCGAAGACGGCCACCGCCGCCCCGATGCCCCCGATCACCCCCGCCGTCGCCGGCCTGCGGGCGCCGCGCACCGCGCCCCCGATCAGCAGCGCCACGAGGTAGCCCGGCAGGGCGATGTTGAGCGTGTTCACCCCCAGCGTCGTCAGACCGCCAAAGCCGAACATCACCGATTGCAGGATCAGCGCCACCAGCACCGCCGGGAAGACCCCCGGCCCCAGCATCAGCGCCATCAGCGTCGACAGCAGCACGTGCACGCTGGAGGGGCCCACCGGCACCGACACCAGCGAGGCGGTGAAGAAGGCCGCCGAGAGGATCGCCACCCGCGGGATCGCCCGGTCGTCCAGCCGGCGCAGCCCGGCCGCAACACCGGCCGCGGCCAGCGTGCTGCCGCCGATCAGCACCGGCAGCGAGAGGAGACCATCGGGGATATGGGCCATGCTACTGCACCGGCTTCGCGTTGACCCAGATCAGCGCGCCCTCCTCGACCGGCACCGCCTCGCCATTGGGCGAGGTCATGGGCGCGTCGCCTTCGATCAGCGCGGCAAAACCCCACCAGCCGGAGACCGGCATGGCATAGGAGAAGGTGCCATTGGCATCGGCCTTGACCACCTGCGTGATGTAGGCGTCGCTCGGGGCGGTGATGCCGTGGTCGTTGATGAACTCCACCTCGACCTCGGCGAAGGGCACCGGCGCACCGCCCTTGGTCACCACGCCGGTGAAGAGGTTCCCGGTCCAGAGCCCGGTGGGCCGGCTCAGCGGCACGATCTCGACCGGGAAGCCCAGGCTGGCGTCCCAGCCCTCGCCCGAGGCGTAGCTGTCCACCACCACCTTGGCGTAATGCACGATGTACTTCCCCTCCGCGGGCTCCCAGTAGGGCGCAGGCTCGATGTAGAAGAGCGCAGCCCCCGGGGCCTCCAGCCCATGGGTGAGCCTGTAGGCCATGGCCCCGTCCTGCGGCGCCTCCACGAGATCGCCCAGCAGGTCCGTCCTCTCGCCGTTCTGCAACACCCCCACGGCCACCGGCCGCGCCATGGTCATGACAGGCCCGCCCTCGAAGGGATGGGTGAAGACGAGGTCCAGCGTCACCTCGCCCCCGTCGGGCAGCACGTCGGCCGAGGGGATGATCTCCTGAAAATGCGCGCGGGCCGGTCCCGCGACGGCGCAGATGAGCGTGCAGGCGGCAAGGGCGCGGGCGACAGGTGGCATCGGGGGGACCTCTTCAGCGGCAGTATGATTCATTTCGGAAAAAATCATACGAGCGCCGTCGCTGCAATTCGGATTTGCAGATCTGGTCCCGGCCTGACGGCCCTCGCGTGGCACGCGCCCATCCACGGACCAAACCTGCACCATCCACGGACCGTCCGCCGGCCAAACTCGGGATTGAATTCCACCGTCGCGCCGGTAACTCTCGGTCCATGCCCGGAAAGGAGGCGTTCATGAAGCGCATCACGATCACCCTGTCGGATGACATCGCCGGCGCCCTCGATCACTACATGGAGGACAGCGGCGCGCAGAACCGGTCCGAGGCGATCCGCGACCTCGTACGCCGCGCCATGCTGCAACGCCCCGACGGCCCGTCGGAGGCCCCCTGCCTCGGCGTCGTGTCCTATACCGTCGACCAGACCACCCGGAACCTCGGCGCACGGCTGGCGCAACGCCGGCTCGACGCCCACGACCGCCATGTGGCGGCGCTCTCCGTGCCGCTGGACCACTCGACCGCGCTGGAAATCGAAGTCCTGCGCGGCCGGCTGGGCGAGATCAGCTCCACGGCAGAGGCGCTGTTCCTCGAACGCGGCGTGGCACATGGCGCGCTCTCCCTCGTGCCCGTGGCCGAGAGCCACGCGACCCATGTCCACGACCATGGCGACGACCGACACCCGCACCGCCATATCGAGGTCCAGTCGAGCTTCGCGGGGGCGAAGACCGGCGAGTGACGGGGGGGACGTCAATTGAAGCGGGTGACACAATCAAGCGAGCAGGTCGAATTCAGTTCCTGCGATAGTGAGCATGATCCTGTCCTGCGCGCCACCATCCACCAGGGCCCAGAGGACCTGCCCCGTCGGGCGGTAGATGACGAAGGCTTCGGCTACGTCGGCCTGACCGGCCCCGGGGGTCTCGGCGAAGTTTACCTGGTAGTCGGAGAGCACTGCTGTTGGGGCCAGCACAAGAGTGTCGTCGGCGTCGGCATCGTAGTCCTGCACCCAGTCGGTGCCGTCGCCGGGCTCGCCCGCGTGGAAGAACCGGTCCGCCCCTGCGCCACCGTGCAGCCTGTCGTGGCCGAAGCCACCGTTCAGGAAGTCATCGCCTGCGCCGCCGACAAGAACATCCCCAAGCGCGCCGCCTGAGATCACGTCATCGCCAGCCTCCCCGATCAACGTGTCGGCACCGTCATGACCATCAAGCGTGTCGTGGTCCTCGCCGCCATAGACGAGATCGTTGCCGTAACCCGCGTAGATGAAATCATTCCCCGCACCGGCGTAGACCGTATCGGAAAGATCCGGGTGCGGCACCCCGGTTGCGAGCCCGCCATAGATCGCGTCGTTGCCCGCGCCGCCGTCCAGAACGTCGGCCTGATAGCTGCCTTCGAGATGATCCGCTCCGTCGCCACCACGCAGGGTGTCACTCGAGATGCCGCCGTCCATCCGGTCGTCTCCCGCCCCGCCCAGCATGCTGTCCCTGCCGCCGGCTCCGCCCAGCGTATCATCGCCGTCGTTTCCGATCAGCGTATCCGAATTGTTGCCGCCGGTGATCGCGTTTGCATTGGGATCACCGGTCAGTTGGTTGCTGACCGTGCGGAACCCCTCGAGGTGCTCGATGCCCTCGATCGCGACATCTCCCTCAAGCGGGCTGACGGAGAGATCGGCCTGCGCCGCGCGCAACGTGTCCATACCCTCGCCGCCGTCGATCCGGTAGGTGCCGCCATCCAAGGTGAAGTGATCGTTCCCGGCGCCTCCCATGGCCACGCCACCACCCCTGTTAAGCAAGAACTGGTCGTCGCCGTCGCCGCCCCGCAGCGTATGGTCATCCGTCGTGCCGCCGTCGCCGTCGGAGTCGACCGATATCGTGTCATTCCCGGCCTCACCGTCCACGCTGTCGGACCCGGTGCCAAGGCTGATCACATCGTCGCCGTCCCCGCCGAGCAGGGTGTCATTCCCCGACGCGGGCAGGATTTGCCCCAGCTGAGAGCCGAGCTCGGACAGGACGTCATTGCCTGCCCCGCCGCTCAACAGGTCGTCGCCATCGCCGCCGCTGAGACTGTCGTCGCCGGTGTCGCCGAGAAGGCTGTCATCACCGATGCCGCCCGAGAGCGTGTCATTCCCGTCGAGTCCGGCAAGGCTGTCGTTGCCGGCTCCACCTGCGGCACTGTCGTCCGAAGCACTGCCGATGACGGTGTCATCTCCGCCAAGGGCATCGAAGGGCGCCATCAGGGGCACCAATTGCGCAAGATCATTGCCCTCCGTCGCAACGGGCACCAAATCGGCGTCAAGGTAACCTGCGAGGCTTTCAAGCGCGATCGTGGTGCCGGGCACGAAACGGTCGGAGGGAACGATCTGGCTGATGTCGATGAGGCCCTGCATCTCGTTGGCCGGAAAGTCGGCCAGATCGCTCTCCTCGATCAAATCGCCGTCCAGGTAGAAATAGTTTTGCGCCACGCCCGTATAGGGGCTCTCGCCCGGGGCAGTCCAATGGCGTAGCAGATAGGTCAGTTGGCTGAACGCCTCCCCCCAGCGCAGGGCGATCACATCAGCCTCACGCCCTTCGAGCGTCAGGCTGTCCTGCGACGTGGTGGCGGTGGGTCGGTCGTAGACACCGATACTGCTGTAGGTGATTTGCGCCCCGGCTTGCGCAAGGGTCACGGTGTCGTCGCCGATGATCAACTCGGGTGCGCCGGTGCCACCCTCGAAGGTCAGCCGCGCCGGGCCGGCCCAATGGCGGCCCGTGGCCGGACCGCTTGCGATGTAGACGAAGCTCCACCCTTTGATTGAACCTGACATACCTGCCTCCTACTGCACACACCGGTCACTCATAATCATCGAAGGGCAGCATACCGGGGCGCGGCTGGCTCGGACATGATCTGCCTCATCCGGGTCAGGATGTCATAGACAGGCAGCGGGACACGGCGCGCAGAGCAGCGGGGCGGTGCGGTGCGGTGCCTCTGTCAGGTCGCTCCGGTCGGCCCCTCGCCCAGCCGGTCCCGGGCTGCGTTGTCGATTGGACGAACCCGTTCGACAAGGCCTCCATGGCCCAACCGGATTGTCTGACCTACCCCAGCAAGTCGAACTCCGATCCTGCGATGTTGATCATGATGCTGTCCTGCGCGGCACCGTCGACGAGCGCCCAGAGGATTTGCCCGGTTGGTCGATAGATCACGAAGGCTTCCTCGATCCCGACTGTTCCGGCGCTGGCCGTTTCGGTGAAGTTCACCTGAAAATCGTCAACCGAAGCGGCGGAGCCGCCGTAGATCAGCACATCACCCTCCGCGTTCGAGAAGTCCTGGATCCAGTCCGAGCCGTGGCCCTCGACGCCGAGGTGGTAGAACCGGTCCGCCCCGGAGCCACCATTCACCCGGTCATGGCCGAAGCCCCCGTTGATGAAATCGTTGCCGGCCCCGCCGAAGATCGCATCGGACCAGGTCTGACCGGTCAGCGCATCGTCGCCGTCCCCGCCGATGACCGTGTCGGCGCCGTAGCCGCCGACGATCGTGTCGTTGCCGCCGTCGCCGCGCAGCTCGTCGTTGCCATAGCCGCCGTCGATGCTGTCATGGCCTTCGCCGCCGTAGATCACGTCGCGCAGGTCATCCGTGGAGACACCTCCGGTGAGGGTGTCATCGCCCGTTCCTCCGATCAGCGTGTCCGCCCCCGACCCACCGGACAGGTTGTCATGCCCCGCGCCGCCATCCAGCCGATCATTTCCGGCACCGCCGGTGACGGTGTCATCGCCATCCAGGAGGTTCAGGGACCAGCCTGTGCCATCAAGCACGATGAAATCACTCGCTTCGCTGGGCGTACCATTCTCTTCGGCCATTTGAAGTATCTGGGCATACAGGCCATCCGGACGGCCGTTGGCCTCGGCGGAGTACCATGTGACGACAAGCTGTCCGTCCGCAAGCAGCGTCGCGCGCGGGGTGCCCTGATAGCTGTCGTGGACCTGACCGAGTTGAATCGCTCCGGTCAGGGCAGTTCCGTCAGCGGCGTAGCGATATGCGAAGATATCGGTGCGGGCGTCATAGTTGTCCACGGCGACGGTGAAGACCACGAGGAAGCCGCCGTCGGGCAATGCGAGCACATCTTGATCCGCGTTGCCGCCATAGCTGTAGGCCGCCAGATCAGGGGCCACCGCGAACTCCGTCCCCTGCGCGACGCCATCTGGGGAGTAGAGCCGAGCCATCATCCGGCCAACGAAACCATCGGTGTGCTCGTCATAGTCATCGTACCACGTGACGACGAAGCCGCCGTCAGCCAGAGCTGCGACACGTGGTTCGTTCTGGGTGGCATAGAGGCTGGCGTTCACACCAAACTCATCTCCGAGCGGCGTACCGTCCGATGCGAACAGTCGGGCAAAGACCCCCTGTGACGTGCCGCTCTCGGCATCATCCCCGACCCACGTGACGACCATGCCCCCATTGGCCAGTGCGGCGAGATGCGGGCTATGCTGGCCTTCTGCGGTCACCTGATTGGCGGGGAAGGCCGTCACGACGTTCTGACCGTCGGACGACAGGATCGTCACCCCGATGTCGAGATCGTTGTAGTACGCAAGGGCGAGGTCCCCGGTATCGGCGAGCCGCACCAGGCTGGGCTGCTGTTCCCAGCTGCTCGTCGCGATGCCACCGGACGGATTATACTGCAAGATGGTCACGTCCGGCGCGCCGAGAGCGCTGCCATCTGCGTCGAAGGCGCGTGTCATCACGTTGCGGCCGGTGTTATATCCGCCGTTGTACTCTTCCGTCGTCCAGGCAACGGAAAAGCCGCCGTCGGCCGTGGCCGCGACAACAGGATCGCCTTGGTACAATCTGGCGCCTCCCGGACTGAGGCGCTCCTCGCTCACCTCGATGAGATCGCCGACGGGCTGACCGGCAGTGTTGAAGATCTGGGCAAGGATCGTGCCGCTATTGTCCTGATCATGCCAGACAGTGACCCAGTTCCCGTTTTCGAGCGTGGTGACGCTCTGCCCGTCCGAGAAAGTCGAAACGACGGTGGCGGAGCTGTTGTTGACCGTGAACTCTCCGGTTGCCGTGCGAACATATGCATCGAGCAGAGCCATGCTGACATTCCCTTCGTCAGATTGAAAACAAATCTACATTTGGGAATGTATTTGCGCGCCCGTCGAACGACCTTGATCCGGATCAATACCCTGACCACGAGCAGGTGGTTTGACGAACAACGGCTGCGGATCCTGTGGGAGCGACTGGAGGGCACCAGGAGCCGCGCACCAGATGACCCGTCTCCAGCCCATCGGCGCAATCGTTCCAGCAAGAGACCACGCACCTTTCCCTCGGCATCAGTGGCGTTCGAGGATTTGTACTGCCTCCCATACGGCCAGGCAGACGCCGTCGCCAGACGCCCAGGTCCACCCCTGCATGAACGAGCAGGCTCCACGTCCGCTGCTTCACGCAGACAGCGTACCACAACACACGAGCCAGAAGTGAGTGGACGGGTGCCCCCGTCCACTCCAGAGAGCAGTTTGCTTCAGGCCAGGTGGCCCTCGAAGAAGTCCTGAATGCGGTCGAAGGGAATGATGTCCACCTGATCGTAGAGATCGACGTGATCCGCCCCCTCGATGATCATCAGCTCCTTAGGCTCGGCCGCCGCCGCATAGGCGTCCTCGCTGAAGTAGCGGGAGTGGGCTTCCGACCCCGCGATGATCAGGGCCGGACGGGGCGAGATCTCGTTGATGTAGGTCAGCTGCGGCATGTTCATGAACGACATGGCAGAGGTGATGTTTGTCCGTCGTCAGATGATTTGGGACACGAGGGCCTGATCGAGAACGGAGGGCCTGGCTCGTTGTGGTTTCAGTCTATGCCGCGGTCTGGCGATGCAGCAAGCGGCGCTTCTCGATGGTTTTGGCTTTGATCTCCTTTCGTGTTTTCAGAATAGCTTCGGCCCTGCCGAGATAGACGTCGGCGGGCGCGAGGTTGCCCAGGCTCTCGTGGTAGCGGTGCTGGTTGTAGCGGTCGATGAAGCCGCCGATCGCCTGCTCCAGAGCGCCCGGCAGGTAATAGTTCTCGAGCAAGATGCGGTTCTTGAGGGTCTGGTGCCAGCGTTCGATCTTGCCCTGTGT